>NZ_BNJK01000001.1:0-4800000 GCF_016587455.1 Reticulibacter mediterranei
GCCGTGTCGATCTTCTCGGTGATGCTCGCAAAATCCACTTCTCGATCTTTGAGCAGGTTCAGGATCTCAATAAGATCTTTCAGCGAGCGTCGCAGTCGGTCGAGCCTCCAGACGACCACAGTATCACCTGGTCGCACAAAGGCCAGGAGTTCCTCCAGTCCCTTACGCTCAAAGTTCGCCCCGGTCATCTTATCACTGAAATACTTCTCACACTGTGCTTCTTTCAAAGCATCTCTCTGTAATGCTTCATTTTGCTCGTGTTTGGAGACTCGTATATACCCAATCTTCATACTGCTCTCTTGCCTTTGCTGGTTGTGTCTTTTACTCATGAAAGGGTGGTAGTTTTGACATTTTGATTTTGCCACGACTTTTGGCACAGGTCAACCATGCGTGCGAGGCTGAGCGGAAGGGGAAGAGGTCGTGTGCCAGAAAACGGACCAGCCTGTTGAAAAAGTCCAGATACTCACCTTTTCATCTTTTAAGTGCACATCTTGAGCGCAATAGGCCGTGCTACAATTGGATATGCTCATCCATGAATGACTTTTTCAACAGGCTGCGGACGGTTTCGAGACCCAGAAAATGGTCGATTTTGCCCCTTGTCAAGTCGCCTCACGGAGCAGTCGATGCATGCGATTGTGGAGTACGATCAACCTTGTCATCTTTCTTCTCTGCCGAGACTTAGTAAGGTGGCATTGATACCGGCCCGCAAACACTCGATCACCCCTTTACCTGTCAGGGCAACTGCTTCATAGCTAGGAACTTGATAAGGATTGAGGCATTCCTCCAGGACAGAAACCGGAAGTACATCTAGCAGGTCGCGCTTATTCCATGCATGACCAGCGGAACCTTTGCGACATCCTTCTTCAGGCAGCCGAGGAGTTCCTGTAATTCGTTCCAGCATGCGATATTGTCTTGCAGTTTCCTTGCTTGTGAATCGACGACGAAGATCACGCCATCAGCACGTTTCAGCGTTGATGTATGTACTCTCCGGTCTAAATAATAATCAGACCATCTCTCGAGATGAAAGCGAAGTGTGTAGCTATGAACGTTGCCTGGCAACTCAAACGTCACCAGGTCAATGTATGCAGGTTCGGTATCGAGAGAGGGCCTCTCTCCTCCAACTGGTGGATTGACCGCGTGATGGATATAGCGGAGATTCGTCATTCTTCCGCAACAAGCAATTCCATAATACAAGATCCTACAGGTGATCTCACGTTTCGCCATATTTACCAAGGGCATCGATATCACTCAACGCTTCATAGGCAAATGAGCGAGAATGGCGTTCGTTTCAACGTGGCTGATATTGGCTCTACTGAATTGGTGCAGTAGAGATTGGTATTGATAAGGTCGGCGTCAATAAGATTAAGTTCAATAGTAACATGCTCTTTTCGCCATTGACGCCACTCCATCTCCTCCTCTTGTTTGAAGATACCAAGATGTTCTTATCGAAAGATGATGAATTTTCTATTAAAGAAAATAATTTCGCATTCTTAAATATTGATATGTCGAATACAGAGATAGAGATGTTCTTCATTTTCTCCATTCTCTGGCTTCAGCGGCTCGTGAAGGTCTTGACCGTATACACTTGCTCAAGGTGCAGCACCCAGAACGTTCCTTGGATGCCGCTGTCAGCGCGAGGAGCATACCACTGGTCAGGGAAGACGCGATCCAGGTCAAAGACACGTTCCCAACTGGAGGTGATCCGCTTCCGAAATTGAGACACCGCTTCATCACATCCACGTGATTCACAAGCGGCATCAAACGCAGTGTGATCTTCCTCGTCCACGGAAAGATACCCGTTGTTGAGCACCGCATGCCACATGTCGAAACGAGAGAGAAGAAGATCCCGCTCGTCGATGTCACATTCGAGACGAACTCCACGCATCCCACGGGTCATATGTCCTGCGTGCTGGAGATCGGGCCGACGTTGCTTCGCGTTCTGCCATTGGTGCCAGACCCACAACGGATATCGACCCGCTTGTGGAGGCGGCCCAAGGCATTGCTCCATCTGAGCCACGATCCAGTCATAGGCTGTGAGGAACTCCGCTCCCTCAATCTCGCTGGCCTGAGGACCGGAGAGGACACCATCCCATTGCAGTTGGTGCCAGATCCATTCGGGTTGAACTGTCCAGACCTTCATCGTTTCCTCTTGATGTGAGAAGAATTACTTTGACGAGGGAGACGCTGGTTGCGCGCCTCGATCCGGCGTCGTCTCCCTGCTCACGCTCCCCCTTGGGGCCAATTGCAGCCATAAAAAAAGCCCTGCCGAATACTCCAGCACGGGCTACTCCTCGCACCTCTTTCTTGCAAAGCTGTTGCACCCCTTCTCACTCAGCAGACGACACCGACCGATATGATGGGTGACACATTTTGAAAGTATCCATTGCGATAAAAATAGAGCTTGTCTTGTTTGGGCAAGAGAATTCGTGTAATATACTCTTCAGGGAGAGGTAAAGTATTGGCATTCAATGAGGGATCTCTATGCCCAAACGACGGTATGAGCGCCGCGAACCTACGCATGATTGGCAACAGATCAACCCTCTACTCAAGGATACGGCGCAGTTTAATTACGAAGTCATTCGCCCCGTAGTACTTTGGGGGCAAACGCCAAAGGAGCGGGGCGCAGAAACAGGCGTCTCACCTCGAACCATATACTATCGTGCAAATCTCTTTGATCAGGCTGGTATGGCATCTCTGTTGCCAGCAGAACCACCGCCGCCAGTCCCGAAAGTAGATAGGCGTTCACTCCCTCCCGATATCCGGCAGGAAATCATTGATCTGCACGCTCAATATCCATCCTTCCATCCTCATGAGATTGCAACAATCTGCTTTGTGAAGTTCAATCGGAAACCTGCCCCTGCGACTATTAAGCTTATAATAGCATCTGGTCCCAAACCTACAACCACAGAGCGCCGCTATCCACGCTACTCAGAAATCGAGGATGGAGGGGTACGGCGGCGAATCATTATCCGATTACATGTAGACGGGTGGAATGCCAAATCCATCGCTGAGTATCTGGATGTGAGTAGAAAGACCGTCCACGCCATTCTCAGGCGCTTTGCTGAAGAACAGTTCGCAGGGATGCCCGACAAATCACATGCCCGCAAACAGCCGAGGAAAGTTGATATCTCAACCATTCAGGAAATCAAAAAGTTGTCAGAAAATCCTGACATTGGCGCGTATCGCGTCAGTGCAGCATTAGAGCAGATGGGCATCAAACTCTCGCGGAGCACGTGTGGGCGCTATCTTTCGATCAACAGAAAATTGTATCATCTCCAGGTACCGCGCAAGCCACGCCCAAAGGCTGATATGCCATTTAGAGCCGAGCGGAGGCATCAGTATTGGTCAGTGGACATTCGCTATCTTGATATGCATCGTCTTGGTGGAGGCATGGTTTACTGCATTAGCGTTTTGGAGAATTTTTCACGCTCCATTCTTGCTTCTGCCATTTCTCGCAAGCAAGATAACGAGGCTTTCTTTGCGGTCATGTATGATGCGATACGCCATTTCGGTGTGCCAGAGGTGCTTGTTTCAGACAACGGCACCATCTTTACCTCTCATAATACGCGCTGGATGTGTGAACAGCTTGGAATCGAGAAAAAGGAGATCAAGAAGGGAAGACCCTATCAAAATTACATTGAGGCAGCGTTCGGTGTACAAAGGCGTATGGCGGATTGGAGCTTTGAAAAAGCACAAACATGGGAAGATTTGACTTCCGCACACGATAAATGGATGAAAGATTATAATTTCCAAAAGCACCTCGCGCATGAAAAGCGCGACGACGGATGCCATAGTCCTGCTGCTGTCCTGCAATGGATCAAGGGGGTACAACCAGAGCCGGAGCTGGTGTACATGGCCTTCTCTGCCATGTGTGAGACACGACGATTGAACAAAGCTGGCTACGCACGTTTCAGAAACTTCTTGCTTTATGGTGAGCGGAACCTGGCCGGGGAAACGGTCCAGGTTGATATCTTTCAAGATGTGCTGACATTGGACTACAACCAGGAGCGGCTCTCACGATACTCGGTGGAGTGGGCACCTGATGATCGCCACTTTACTCGTGTGGGTTATCCTCGACTCTACGATCATCGTTACCAGTCTACACAATTAGAATTATGGCAACCTGGAGAAGTCGAATGGTTTGTGATCATTCGTGATGAGCCAAAGTCTCGCCGCCGACGGCGCAGAGGCCACATTCTGGTCATACAACCACCCCTCTTTTCAGATGGCACACAGGGCTAACCTCTTGAGACTGTCATGCTTTACTTGGAGCCTGTTGGGTCTTTAGCCTTCTGCGATGGCGCCTTTTACGAGGAGACCGGTTGTTCGTTCTATAAGTTCAATGCAGCGAGGAAGCTCAACGGTATTTTGCTGTGACCACAGGCGATGATGGGCATCTCAAACAGTTCAATACCGATGTTGCGCTGTTGAAGGGGCGCAAGCAGCAGTAAAGCCTGCTCTATTGTCAAACTGCACTCGTTTCGGTTACAATTAACGTGGAGGTGTTCGTATGAATTCGGCGATAAATTCGGCTATGAAATCCAGGGGTACGCCCATTTCTGGATGGTTCAGAGTAGCCGTGCGGGGGTTGGTGATCCTTGCCGAGACGGGTGATATCTGCTCAAGCGTTGTGATGGCGCGCGATCTCAATGCCCACGCGGTCTTTTTGCGCCGCGTCATGGCACAGCTTGGGCAGGCTAATATTGTGCTTGCCCGTGAGGGGCGCGATGGCGGGTATTATCTTGCGCGACCTGCCGAATGCATCACGCTGGCCGAGGTTTATCTGGCCGTTAAAGCTGCTGAGCCTCACGACGAAACAGCCTGTCCCCAGGGAGAGAACGAGCCGCTCCAGTTGGCCTTAGATGAGGTCGCCGCCGAAGCCGAGCAGAGCCTCCTGCAAACCCTCAGCAACCACACCATTGCGTCGCTAATGAAACGTGCCACCGTCGATCACTGATCCTTTGCTGTGATCTCTCTCGCTGACTTTTCAAGAAACTGTACTTGATTTTCTTACAGTTAGCTGCTAAACTGTAATACTGTTAGTTACAGTAAGTAGCGGTTCGCAACGAGCCGCTGAAATACGAGAGAACAATAATCAAGGAGAATACATCATGGTGCCTCAAGAGTTGCAAGACCTACTTGCGCAGCGCAATAATGCTATGCTGCCGTTAATCGCCGTTCTGGTGGACCTCATGTAACGCCAGTCTGGTATTTGTGGGATGGCGAGGATTTTTATTTCAGCATCACGACAGATCGTGCTAAATATACCAATATCAAGCGTGATCCGTCGATCTCGCTGATCGTCGATGAGGGTCCAGGCTATGTGGCGGCGTATGGAGAGGCCGAGATTCTCGACCGGGATCACCCCGATGTGCCAGCATTAGCAGATCAACTTGTGACCAAATACGTAGATGGGGAGCAGAGAGAACAGTTCTTGAAGGTGGTCAAGGAACCGAATCGTGTGCTTGTCCAAGACATGTTGGATATCTTACTGGATGGCATGCGGCGAAGGTAGGCTCTTTTTTTGTTCTGCCAACCTACCTAAAATTAAGGTAGATTTGGACTTATTCCACCAACAGAAATAAAAAAACAGGAGAAAAAAGATCATGGCAACAACGCGTTCTTTTCGTTTCGGTCTCAATTCCAACTTTGATAATCATGCAACCTCGCGCGAGGAGTGGGTCAACAAAGCTCGTCGTGCGGAAGAACTTGGGTATAGTACATTTTCCGCTTCAGACCATTTTCCAGTGCCCCTGTCTCCGCTGATCGCCCTCATGGCAGTGGCAGACGCGACGCAAACGCTTCGCATAGGCACGATCGTACTGGATAACGACTTCCGACACCCGGCGCTCCTTGCGAAGGAGGCTGCGACCCTCGATCTGCTTTCCAATGGGCGCTTCGAGATGGGGATAGGAGCAGGGTGGTTGCGCTCGGAATACGAGCAAGTCGGCATCCCCTTTGATGCTCCTGGCGTACGCATTCGCCGCCTGGAAGAGGGGGTACAGGTGATCAAAGCTCTCTGGACAGAAGAGAGTGTGACCTTCTCCGGGGCCCACTATACGATTGCGAATTTGCAGGGCACGCCTCAG
This sequence comes from Reticulibacter mediterranei, assembly GCF_016587455.1. Lineage (NCBI taxonomy): Bacteria > Bacillati > Chloroflexota > Ktedonobacteria > Ktedonobacterales > Reticulibacteraceae > Reticulibacter > Reticulibacter mediterranei. The sequence continues at coordinate 6,090 of NZ_BNJK01000001.1, forward strand.
CCACTTCAACGCCCTCATCCTCCCATTCTTATTGGTGGTGGTGGAAAACGTCTCCTCTCGTTGGCCGGACGTGTGGCTGACATTGTCAGCTTTATTCCGAGAATGGGAGAGGCTGGACCAGACATCACTGACTCAACAGAGGCAGCATTACAAGAAAAACTTGCCTGGGTGCGCGAGGCGGCTGGAGAACACTTCCCCCAATTGGAACTCAATCTCCAGATGGCGGGTGTAGCCGTGACGTCGGATCGCATTTCCGCCGCTCAGGCCATCGCAAAAGCGCAAGGGATACAGGTCGATCCAGAACTGCTTTTGAGCACTCCTTACGTGTTGATAGGAACGGTAGAGCAGATCATTGAGCGGCTGTATACCCTTCGTGAGCACTATGGGATAAATTATTTTGTCGTCCCTCTCACTCAGATGGATGAACTGTCCCCCGTCGTTGCACGCTTGGCAGGGGTCTAAACCCTGCTGTCGTTTCACCAGAGAACGACTCAGAACCCCCTACACACGCATCTACGCTGCGCGGGGTGTAAATTTGGGAATGAAACTGGTGGATTCTGGCTGAATCTTGGCAATGAAGCTGGTGGTAAAACGGGCAAGAACACACAAAATTTTTGCAACCACTGGTCCTTGCTTGAAGGGCCCTCTCTGTAGGCTCATTCATGCTGACCGCATGCTCGCCAGTTTCATTGTCAACATTCTTCATCATCCACCAACTTCATTCCCAAATTTACAGTTCCTCCATTGAAAATACTGTTTTCTTTCAGTAGAGCGACACATCAAAAGAAACTGGCTTGGAATGGCGAGGGAAGCAGGGATTTAACGTCGCTCCGCTTACCGACGCCTTTTCAAAGTTATGCATGCCCATCTACAAGGGAGGGCACAACCCAAATCATAGTATGCCTGCTTGTAAATGCAAGCTCAAGTGGTCCTCTTATTTTATTGCAATGGATACTTTCAAAATGTGTCACCCATCATATCGGTCGGTGTCCAGCAGACGCTTCACGTTTGCTTCCCTTATGCAGAGACCGCTTGCCTCTCTTGTTCGTCTCGCCACACCACATCCCACAGTTCTTCCTCTGGATGCGTCTCTGTAAAAGTAATCCAATGCGGCTTTTCTTTCGCACTAGAGGAACATGGCGAAATCGGAAAAGGGTCCCAATTGCGTCTTTCTCCTAGAACGAGTACTTTGCGCTTCGCCTCGCACCAACGACAGGTGCCACAGTGACAGGTCTTCATGGTCTCCCCTTTGTGCTTGGTTGTCTCCTCCCCGCTCAGATCAACATTGGTGTCTTTCAATTGTTTGCGCCACGCATTCCACTGGACCACACCCCGCTTGATCCGTTCAACATGTTCTCGCTTCGCCATACTCGTTCCTCCTGATGGTGTTTTGCCTTCGCTGTTGGCCCATACGTGTTTTTTTTGACGATAGGATAGAACGTGCAATAGAAGTAGCCTCTTTTCCTATGTCTTCATCAGAGCGCTCACTATTGGAGAGGTCACCACCATATTACTCGGCTGCATCGTTATCTTTGTCTCCCATTCATCTGAATAGATCCCTAACGGTATGAACTTTCCTGTATTGGCTGATGATCCTGCACGGTTCTTCCAAAGGTCCAGGCAACGGCTTCATCTGCGCGTCTCAAGGACTCCGGTAAGAAGGGTTTGAAGAGTCTCCATCGCGCGTACTGCTTGGCGGACTCGGTTTTTCCCGTGCCTGGGGGCCATAACCCAGGCCGACGACACGGGATCTCCGACAAGCATCGCACATTTCCCCAAAGCGACGATAGCTTTTTGTTGTCACAAAACGGTGAGCAGACTCTCCATCCTGATCAGTCATTGATATACCTCTTGAGCTTTGGCCGCGTTTCGACTGGCGCGGGCTCCATTACCATCGTTTTTGGTGCGGGTGGCGGGGGATGATGGATCTCAACATACTGATTGACGAGTGCCTCGCGTGTAGAGAGCTCGCTTCGAACCTGCTTGCGGCGCTCCGATCTGGCCTTTTCGATCTCTTTTAAGGTGACTTTTCGGGAGCTTCGTTCAGCGTAGGCCGCACGGCAGAGGAAACGGTCCTGGTAGAACACATGCACTTCACCCATATCGGCAGGATCATACCGTATCAAAACCTCTTCCTTCACAAAGGACGCCAGGGTGGAGTCCATATACCGATAGTTTTGGAAATGAATGCCATCTTGCTGCACTTTGCGTATCTTCGCCACCGTGAGCAGCAGGAGGTCGAGGCTCTCTAGAGACGGAGGCATCCGAGGGACAAAGCCGCCCTTTTCCCATCGTTGCTTGGGCTCCTCTCCTGTTTCGCTATGGACCCGGTGATGAAAGTCAGAGAGCAGCCAGGTCCGAAAGCGTTGCTCAAAGGCTGGCAGCGTGAGCACTGCCTCGGCATCTGGATATCCCTTTGGAGAATAGCCAGGAATATCTTGCAAAAATAACTGATCCACGCTGCGAAAGAAACGCTCGACTTTGCCTCGCCCACGAGGAACACCTTTTTCAGAAAGGACTAACTCCATCTGGATATCTACTGCGACCTGTTCCATATGCTTGCTAGCGAAATCAGATCCGTGATCAGTGTAAAAGACGCTGGGGATGCCATAGGATGACCAGCGCGGATCTTCTTTTCGCCAGATGGCTTGACGAAGAGTTAACGCGGTGGTGAGCGCTGTCGCTGTCTGGAAGCTGAGTCGGTATCCGACGATCATCCGGCTGTAATCGTCTTCAATGGCGGTAAGGTACGGTTTGGCCGGTTTGCCTGCCTCATCTAGGAGACACACGTCGAGCGTCGTATGATCCGCCTGCCACATAGCGTTCGCGTGGGTGGCTTCTCGTCGATAGAGTAAATCAAACTCCTCTCGATAGGCTGCTGCTCCTTGGTGAGCATAGGTGACAAGAGCAGGATCAATGTCCTTGATGATCTGGCGTACGCGAGCATAGCTTGGTGGTTTCCATCCTTGCTCGATGGCGATGGCACTGACTTGCCGATGAATCGAGGCTGCTGACCGTGGGGGGAGTTTGCAGAGCTAATCCCTCAATCAAGGTGATTGCATTGGCAGGCAAGCGGCGCGATTTGCCTTTATCGGAACGAGTCTTTGTGTCTGCGAGACCTGCAAGACCCTTTTTTCGATAGTTCTTGATCCAGCGTTGGATCGTCCGTGCAGAGATCTGATGAGTACGTGCTATCTCCGCTTGCGTGATCTCCTTGTCCAAAGCGGGGCGGATGATCAGAAAGCGTTCTTGTGCCTGTGCTCGTTGTGCTTCCGAAAGAGATGTCAATGGAAGTGAAGACGTGGCCATAAGCAAGAGCCTTCCGATCCTTAGTGCAAGCCGAGACGACGATCTCCCTCCGAGTATACCCGATACGACACGCAATTATCAAGAAATTACGACACGGAATTCTGTAATTTACAACGATCCCTGTGGGTCGCCCGCTGTGCTAGAGAAGTTGGGCACGTGTCACCACCGAAATAGCCTCGGCACGTCGGCTCACTCCCAACTTGCGATAAATACTGCCCACCTGGGTCTTTACCGTGTTAAGGGAGACAACGAGGGTCTCTGCAATCTCAGCGTAGGTGTGTCCAGCGACGAGCAGGGGTAGCACTTTGCGTTCCTGGAGAGAGAGGGGCTCCATCAAAAGGGCATTTTCTTCAGCCTGAGGAGCGTAGGACAGGCGCTTTTGCTGATGGTCTGAAGGCGCGTCTATGGAGGGAACGGGACGAGGCATCCGCCGCTCCTCCTGATCGAAGATTGCGAGCAGTCGTGAAACGTAGGATCTGGAAAAGGCCCCCACCGTCGCATCTGCTCCCTCGCGTGGAGCGGTAGAGAGCAGCGTTTGCAGAACCTGTTTTAGTACAGGGCCAGCATCCAGGTACACACGGATATATCCCTCCGGCTCCGTCAACGCGAGCAGACGTACAGCAGCGTGCGCTGCTTGCTCTTTCTCCCCACTCTGGTGGAGGGCCACTACGTATAGGCCCAGGAACTCAATAGCGAGAAACCTCCTGCCTGGATGGTCAAGGTGCTCTTTGAAGCGTTGCAACATCTGGACAGCCTCTGAATACTGTTGGAGCGCGAGCAGGACGCGTACCCACACCAGGAACTCTGACTTGCGTGATGGGTTCCACGCGTCGGTGGCGAAGGCGGCCTGTGCGGCCCACTGCGAGGCCAAGGAGTAGTTCTTCTGCGCCAGCCACCATTGGATACGAAGAGTACTTACCCAGGGAGCATAGTAGGTGTATTTCTCCTGCTGAATCAGCGCCTCCCCCTTCTGCAGGGCCTCATCGGCACCCGAGAGGTCTCCCCTGGCTAGCGCGATCTGTGCTGAATAGACTTGCTCTATGATCGGGAGATCCATCTGCTGCCATTGCAGCGCGATGTGTCTTAAACAGCTCACCTCTTCCGCTGCCTCCTCAAGCTTATTCCACGCGTAGTAGACGTTGAAGAGGGTGTGATGTAGGTATCCTTCTATGTGTGTATGTCCATTGCTCTGCTTTATGAGCGTCAGCGCCTGTCGACATTCCTGCTCAGCCTGGCGCAGTTGCCCGGCCTGGATAGACGCCATAGCCAGCCAGAGCATCACACGTACCGTCGCCAGGAAATCACCTTCCTGAGTCGCCTGCTGCTTGATCTCGCGAAGACGTGGGAGTAGAGAGGCTCCATCCCCCTCGGCTGAGATGATCACCCAGAAGGAGATAGAGTGCGAAATCATATTCCAGATTACCTCCTCGTCCTGAGGGAGCTTCTCTGTTTCTTGAGCAAGTAGCTGCTGATGCTCTATGTCATCATGTTTGACGAGTACTTTCAACTCGATTAATGCCAGCAGCAGGCGCATACGCCGTTCAATTAATGCCGCCTGTGCCTCTGTGATCCCCAACTCCGGTTTTCTATGCAGTCCCGCCTCCATACGGGTAAGTGTCCGTTCTACCTGGGCCTGGGTTCTGGCATATGCCGCTTCGGTGCTCTCGTGGGCAACGTTGAGCAAATGTAGCTCGGTATTGAGAGTCAGGCGTGCATGTTTCCAGAGGATCGCATCTGGCAACTCCTGTAGCCAGTTGTGGACAATTTGCGCCTCACCACGCAGCCAGAAGTGTCGGGCTTCTCTTTCCAGAAGAAGGGCCACGTATGGATAATCAGATGCAGTTATTGCGTGGACAATGGCCTCCCGCATCTCACCTTGAGCCTCGTACCAACGTGCTGCACGCTGGTGTAGCCCCGGAACCAGTTCAGGCTGGCTCACGTGCAAACGAGTGCGCAGGGCCTCGCGAAAGAGATCATGGTAGCGATACCACTGCTGCTTCGCGTCCAGTGGCACGACAAAGAGGTTGGCTCTCTCCAGTTCCTCTAGCATCTTCTGGCTTGCAAGTTCACCCGACCCGGAGGTCACTGCCTGGCATAAGGCCGCATTCATGCGCGTTAAGATCGATGTTTGGAGCAAAAAGTGCTGGAGCGGAAGCGGCAACCGTGCGAGAATATCCTGCTGGACATAGTCCAGTACAAAGCGGTGGGAGCCCGCAAAGTCCTGGACAAAGGTATTGAGATCATCCCGTTTGTGCAAAGAGAGCGCCGCCAGTTGCAGGCCCGCGACCCATCCCTCTGTTCGTTGTTGCAGGATCGCCACGGTTTCTTCTGAAAGAGAGAGGCCCATCCTTTGCAGGAGAAAGGAGGCCGTCTCCTGCTCGGTAAAGCGGAGATCCCCCTCGCGTATCTCGACCATCTGCGAACGGACACGCAATCGGGAAAGGGGAAGTTCGGGATCAGTACGTGTTGAGAGCACCAGGTGCAGAGTGTCTGGCAGATGATCAAGCAAGAAGATCAGTGACTCGTGGATAGCCAGATCCTCGATGACATGGTAGTCATCCAGGATAAGGACCATATCTCTGTCCACCTTCACCAACTCATTGAGCAGGAGTGCAAGGATGGCCGAGAGTGGAGGCGAATCCTGGGAGTGCAGCAGCTCCAGTGCCTCCCGCCCAATCGTGGGCAGACAGGTACGAAGGGCCGCGATGACTGAAGCCCAAAAGCGGGGCGGCTCATTGTCCAGCGCGTCCAGGGAGAGCCAGGCAAGGGAGGCTTCTTCCCCCTCGTCTGCCCGTCGCGCACAGTCAGCAGCCCAGGCCGCAAGCAACGTGGTCTTCCCGCTACCAGCCGAGGCTGAGATCAACGTCAAACGATACAGGGAGACGATATTCAGGTCACGGAGCAAGCGAGGCCGCTCTACCAGACCTGGCGGTAGTCGGGGGACAGAGAGCTTGGTAGAGAGTAACACCTCCGATGGCAGAGGAGGCGCGATTGGCGCCTGTGCAGGAGGGACAGGTGAAGGGCGAGCTCCGGCTTCACCTCCGGCTCTTAATATACGGGCCTCTTCTTCTAAACGAGCGGTAGTGACTCTGGCTGTGCGCCCGAGATAGCGCTTGTGGGTGCGCCTACCAACCGTATGATAGGCATACCAGTACGCGCCTCCCCTGGAACGGTTCTCTTGATAGACATTGAGGTCGCCACATCTCCCATGAAAGGTAAAGGAGGAGATCGAGCCAAGCCAGCTCTGCCATGCAGCATCATCTGCTGGATGAAAATGCTGCATGGCTTGCTCTCCTGTAGTGAGCTTATAGTAATCCTGCTCCGCCGACCAGGTGAGGACGTGAAGAGGCAATCTGGGCATCTGCTTCGCTCCATGTCTTTCTTGTTCTTCCCAATGATACACCGTACCTCCCAACATTGTTGGAGTATATCACACACCGAGCTGGACGCAAAAGGGCGCTCCTGCTGGATCGCGAAGAGACCGGCGCATGCAAACCACCGGCGGAATACCCGGCGCGAAACCGACATCTATTGCGCGCCTTCAGGCAAATCATCAATCACCTGTCTTTCACGAACACAGGTGATGTTACTTGCGCGGCCGCTGGCTATACTCGTAGCAGTAGAGAACATCCAACACACCTGTGCGAGAGGGGAGACGACAGATGTACGTTTCAATCCGCATCGAAGGGCATCTGGACCCATCGTGGCAGGAGTGGCTAGAGGGATTACAGATCAAGCATGAGAGAGACGGTACATCATTGCTGATCGGAGCCCTCAGGGATCATTCAGCACTTCATGGAGTGCTCAAAAAGATTGGTCATTTGAGCTTACCCCTGCTCTCGCTCGAAAGCAGCAAGAGGTCACAAAACGAGGGCTGAAGTCCTCTCCAGCGACATTCACAAAGAGCAAGATCGGAGAAGTTTTTGTGAATCCCTGGTTTCATACTGGTTGTACTTGCAGTTTCTAAATTTGAAAGGAGAGACAAAAGACATGCATCAAGTCAATGAAAGAAAGCGACCGGGAATCTTACGAATAGGAATCATAGTGTTCGCCGTGTATACAGCAGTGTACCACCTCTATCTGAGCATCGCTCTCTTCGGGATGCTCTCGACAGGGGCACCTCCTCCTGAAGGCGCTACCTCGGAAGGGTTGTGGATGTTTGCCATCCTGTTCCTGCTCAACTGCATTGGCTACCTATTCCTGGTCTACGCGCTCTATCAGCGCCGGTTTCAGCGGTTTCACCGCCTCACACGCTGGCTGCTTATTGGATATACAGCACTGACGATTCTGCTGTGGTATATCATGGCAAGCAGTGTGGCAAGCCTGCCGGACTATAGCGATAAGGCAGCGGAAGCCTTGCTGATCGTTCTCCTGCTCATCGAGGGCTGGCAGGCTCGGCGGTCACATTCCCTCGTCTCGGCTCTGTAGAGAAGTGATAGGAGCTTATCAAGCAGATATGGAGGGGGATTGTCAACTTCAATTTTCCTCTTGATGAGTTTTCCCACTGCTGCCTCTTTCATTGAAACAAAGGGCTCTTTCTAAGGAAGAAAATAGGGATGATGTTCCATTTTCACGAATTTCTTTTGCTATTCCCTCTACCATTTTGATTGAGTTGACAATACTCAAGAGCGAGAACACAGGAGGTCAAATGTCTCGATCAGTGCTCTCCATGTCGATGTCTCTCGACGGCTACATCGCCGGTCCCAACGATACACCGGACAACCCGGGCGGCGACCGCTTCATGCGGTTGCATGAGTGGTACGGGGAAGACTTTCATCCCCAAGGGCCGGCCAGAGAAGTGGTAGACGAAGAGAACGCTTACGGTGCGATTGTGGCGGGTCGACGGACCGTGGAGCAGGTCGATCACTGGGGCGGAGAACGGAACGGTGTCCGCATCTTCGTGGTCAGCCATCGCCCGCCCGGTCCCTCAGTAGCCAACTATCCGTTGGTGACGTATGTCACCGATATTGTCAGCGCGATGGCGCAGGCCAAGGTTGCCGCCGGGGACCGGTACGTGCTGGTCCATGGCGCCTACACGGCCCAACGGGCGCTCGAAGCCTCCGTGCTCGACGAGGTGCAGATCCATCTGATCCCGGTGCTCTTCGGTGGTGGCCGACGGCTCTTCGACGTGTTGCCGTCACGCGTCGAGTTAGAGATCGTCAGGGTGGTTGACACGCCGGAGGCCACCCATATCCGCTACCGCGTCCGTCGCTGATAAAGGCAGAAGGGCGACCACATGGCGCGTGGTTGGTCAGCTCTCGTTGATGGATCGAGAGTGGGCCAGGGCCGCGAGCTTGCCGCTTTTTTCGCAGCGCGGACAAGCTGTTTCTGCTTGCCTTTCCATTGGTTTCTTGGAACGCGCGCGTTCCAAGAAACCAACCTTTGTGGAGTCCTTGCCCGAAGTCGTTGCGCGCTCCGCTCGACAGCAAAGCGACTGAGAGCAACCCTCAAGCTGTTCACCATCGCACTCTCTGGGCGAGCAGGAGAACGGCTGCTGAAGCGGATGTGTCAGAACTGAGAACACAGGAAGGAAGCAAGAAAGAGGGTCCTGTCAGAACCGGTTAAAGGGAGTGCCTGTTCGTTCGTTGAAAGTACGTTGGCAATTTGGGCAGAAGAACACGGCCTAGCCAAGCTTGGTTTTCTTTGCTCGTTCCTTGGTGCCAGTTGCAGCACTTGGAGACGCTGTTCGATAGGAGTGCTCTCCAATTGGTCACTAGGACCAATAGAAGGTAAGCCGAAGCGGGAGAGGATCTGGAGCTCCTGGCGGCTCCACTGGTTACGATGGAGAGGGGCTACCGGACCTGCGGCATCTAGTGGCTGGGGAGAAACGGTCGGTCCTGCTTGGGGAAGCTTTTTTTGAGAGAAGCGTGTCTGCTGCGAGACACTAACGCGTCTCGCAGTATGAGCCTCTGTGCTGCGAGGCGCGTGGTCCTGCTCTTCCTGCTCCTGATGACAGCCCCAGCATTCATTCCTGGTGCGTACGCTCCCAGCACCAAATGCCATACACCAAGACTCTCGGCTCTCCTGCCAGGTTTAAAGGTGCTGTTTGGCCCAGTGGAAGAAAAGGGTAGTGTTGCAAAAATTTAAGCTCATCAGAATGAGTGATACTCGAAAATCTTATACGGACAAAACCAGGAGAAAGGATACTCTTTTTCTCTGAAAAAAGGCATGTTTACCACAAGGTTGTATTGCAAGAAATTAGCTGATCTGGTACAGTTGGGGAAAAGTAGAGCAAGGAGTTACCTTCATGAACCAGCAACATCCCTTCAAATGGCGTCATTTCCAGTCTGACATCATTTTGCTCTGTGTGCGCTGGTACTTGCGGTATTCGCTCAGCTATCGAGATTTGGAAGAGATCATGCTGGAACGTGGGCTACCGGTGGTGGATCACACCACGATCTATCGCTGGGTCCAGTGTTATGCTCCACAACTCGACCAGCGATGCCGCCCTCATCTGAAGGGAACAACGGATTCGTGGCGTGTTGACGAGACGTCTATCAAGGTCAAAAAAGTGTGGGTCTATCTCTATCGAGCCGTTGATTCACAGGGTCAAACGCTCGATTTCTGGTTCAGCCCAACGAGAGATGGACAAGCAGCATTGCGCTTCTTTCTGAAAACGCTCGTCGCCTCTCATACAAGCTTGCCACGTGTGTCGGGCGCTCGACAAAAACGCCGCCTCTCCTAAAGCGTTCAACGACCTCAAAGCGCAAGGGCATATCCCTGCACATTGTGAATTGCGGCAGGGAAAGTATCGGGGTAATGTGATTGAACAAGATCATCGCTTTATCAGACGTTTGACGAAACCAGGAATGGGCTTTTTCTCCTTTAAGGCAGCGTGGAGAACATTACAGGGATACGAGATCATGAACATGATGAGAAAAGGGCAACTGCGAGGAGTGGAAAAAGGGGACGTGAGAGGGCAGGTTGCCCTGGTCGCCAAACTCTTTGAAGGAGTCGCCTAAGAAAGCTTGAGAGGGTTACTCACGCTCAATTCTTTTCCTCGTACTTTTTGCAACACAACCGCTTGAGGTCCCGCTCTGCAAACGAGCCAACCCTGACGCCGCGTACCCTTGGCGTCCCCGTCAGCTTGACCTGTCAAGGATACCGTAGCGACGCACTCTCTGCAACTCTCATGCTAACATCCTAGCCCTACCTCTAATGGAGACGAAACAAAAAGAATCTGCAATGTCATAGGTAAACTGTGACAGGCATCTCTTATAATCTTCTACATGCATCTGTGGCTTTATCACCGCTCCTCTACCCCTGGTGACACCTTACGTAGCGGGGGCCTTATGCGATCATAACACCGGCACTACATACTGACCACATACTGATACCATCATTTGGAAAGGAATCTTTGTTGTGAATCATCACGAAACTCTCTGTATTAAAACGAACACCTCTTCTTCTTTCAATGCTCGCTATCCACTCTCGCGCCGTATGGTCTTGCTTGGCTTGGTTGGGGCAGCAATGACTGCATGCGGGCAGAATCCTAAGTCGAGCATCGGTAGCAGTACAACCGCAACGGCTATTCCCTCGACGACCACACCATCCACGAATCAGCCATTGCTGACCTATCCCAATGGCGGATGGGCAGTCTCCTGGTCGCCTGATGGCAAGCGGATTGCATCAGGCCGTCATGGTAAAAATAATAACCTAGAGATTTGGGACGCAAATACCGGGAAAACGCTTTTGACCTATACCGGCCACACCGACCCGGTAGAAGCTCTTGCCTGGTCACCCGACGGGCAGTTTTTGGCCTCAGGTAGTAGCGCCAATACTAACTCCAATACGAGCACTACATCAATTCAGATATGGCATGCTAGCACAAAGCAGAAACGGCTCACATACTCGGCGCACACATACACTATTACTCAAATTGCCTGGTCACCGGATGGTACACGTATCGCCTCGGCTGCTCTCGATGGGACAGCTCGCATCTGGGATCCCTTGACAGGAAAGACCATACATATCCTGGAAAATAATCCAGGGCAGGCATTCTTGGGCATACAAGCCCTATCCTGGTCACCAGATGGAAACTTTCTTGTTACAGGAGACTACTCCAGTGGATCTGGTGGGCCATACCCTCCCCTCACGGTAAAAGTCTGGGATACTCATTCAGGAAAGGCGTCTTTGACGCTTGATACGCCTGGAGCCGCGTTAGCCTGGTCTCCTCAAGGCAACACTATTGCGATAGGTCAGGGGCAATTCGAAGATCATTCAGAAGCAGCAATCCACTTCTGGGATGCAATCAGCGGCAAGAAACTGGGCTCGCTTCAAGCTATCTACACTGTACTGAGTCTGGCCTGGTCCCCCAATGGGAAGTATATTGCATCTGGAGGTGGTGACACTCAGGCTGAGGGTAGTGACAATCAAGTCCAAGTCTGGGATGTTTCCAGGGGGAAAAATTTGCACACATTCAAAGGTGGTCTCACCTTTGTCTCTTCTCTCTCCTGGTCACCCGATAGCACCCGCATTGTTGTTGGTTCAGCAGGTGATATGACGATTCCGGTCTGGCAGGCGATCCCGTGATCCCGAGCGCAAGAAGGTTGTGCTGCAAAAAGCTGATCCGTTAAAATCGAAAAAAGAAGAAAAAGAGAGCCCCTTATGACAGAACAGCATCCCTTCAAATGGCGTCACTTCCAGGCTGACATCATTCTCCTGTGTGTGCGTTGGTATCTTCGCTCTGCACTCAGTTCCCGCGAGTCTTCAAGAAATCATGCAGGAACGTGGACTCTCTGTCGATCATACGAGCATCTATCATTGGGTTCAACAGCATGCACCAGAAATTGAAAAGCGATGTCGTCCTCATTGAAAGTCCACGAGCGATTCGTGGCGGGTCGACGAAGCCTATGTGAAAGTGAAAAAGGAATGGGTCTACCTGTATCGAGCGGTTGATTCACACAGCCAGACGCTCGATTTCTTCTGCAAGGTGTGGAAAAAGGAGATGTGAGAGGGCAGGTCTCACTGATCGCCACACAGTTTGGAGAGTGGCAGTCTAAGAAAGGTTGAGAGGACCGCTCATGCTCAACATGGCCCTTCCTATTTCTTGTAACACAACCAGGATTTCTGCCTCGATAGACCAGAACATTTTCAACTGCAAGGAGTGAGATATATGCCATCAAATGGAACACCAACAAAGAAAAAGCGTACCTGGCACTGGCTGCTTCCCTTCCTGTCCATTTTCTTGGGTATCAGCCTCTTTTTGTGTTTTTGTACCTATTCTGGGCGGCTTGGCCCGTTCTGTGCCCTGGCTCTCTCTGCTCCCCCTCCTCCCTTCGGAGTCATTACTGATGGCAGAACGGTGTATCTCTATGGAGGACCAACAGAGCTTCTTTCTGCCAGAGAGGCAGCAACAGGGAACTTGCTTTGGGAGAAAAAGGGCTTAGCAAACACGCTGGTGGTTCACCATGGGGTGATCTATGCCCAAACGGGAGATCTCAAGCGCCTGACGGCTCTGCAAGCCAGGGACGGGAAAACGTTGTGGACCAGTTCACAGGCCATAGCCTCTCCTCCTTCTGCTCCCTACAGCCTGGCCCATTCTCCGGTGGTGGTGGGTGAGACGATTTATGGGAAATTTGGTGAGGAGCTTGGCGCAGTGCGCACCAGCGATGGCACACTCCTCTGGAAAACTCCTATTGCTGCTTCCTCCTCCTGGTGGCTCAGGGCTGTCGATGCAGGGCATGTTTATGTCACAGAAGCTCTCAGCCACAATCAGGTTCAAGTGAGGAGCCTGCGGGCCAGTGATGGACGGCTGCTCTGGAGACACGAGCAGCAAACGCTTCCCGACGCTTGGCCTCCAGATGGAATGCTTCAAATCACTCCTGTGGGTGGTCTCCTTCTGCTACAATCACCCACCTCATTGGTTGTGCTCGAGACACAGTCGGGCAAACCACGATGGACGTTCTCCGCTCACTCGGGGCAGACTTTTTCTGAGAAGTCCATCGTCGCTCGTGATACGGTCTACCTTGCCACCTTCCAGGAAGATGGAGGAGCTACCATCTCTGCTCTACGCCTTCAGAATGGAAAGCCGCAATGGAAGTTTCACGCATTCCCACAGGGCATCAATGCTCTCCTGTTCGCAGAGGGGCGCCTCTACATTGAGTCAGAGGCGCTGTATGCCCTTCGGACCGCCGATGGTAGCGTTGTCTGGAAAAATCCTCAGGTGCAATTTGGGACGATGCTTTTCGCTCGGGGCACCATCTATGGTGATGGGACTACTCTCTCAGCCGTCTCGGCAAGCACTGGAAGGCTCATTTGGAAGAGTGAGAGTGCGGCGGCAGGAGGTCTCGTAGCTATTGATGAGAGCAAAATCTACCTCTCTACTCAAGGCAGGTATTATTGTGATGAGTCCTCTTGGGATCTTCGTGTCTATGCATTGCGCACCACTGATGGGAGCCAGGCCTGGCTCTACCGCAACATCCACCCATATGACTGATAGGTTCTGTCAGAATTCAGAGAAGGGCTTGTCGTAGCGATGGTTTGCAAGGTATGCTGAGGACAACGACTGATCTGAGAGGGAGAGATACATGAACTGCCCACATTGTGCCTCAGCCAGCAGCAAAGAACAAACCCAGAAGACCACGCTCGGCTATCGCGTATTCCGTTGCTCTGCTTGCAAGCATCTCTTCAACGAACGAACAGACACGCCGTTCAACTTCCTGGAATATCCTACCGATGTCATCCTTCTGGTTGTCCGTCTTCCGGCTTCGTTACACATTGAGCCTGCGAGATCTCGCTGAGATGTTTCTCGAGCGCGGCTTTGTTTTCACGCAAGAGGCAGTCCGAGACTGGGAAGCACGGTTTGCGCCATTCCTCACCGATCAGTTACGAGCAAAGCGACGTGGACGAGGAGGAAAGTGGCCAGTTTCATGGTGGGATGTACACCTGGTGACAGCCAGCGTAGCGCTCCCCCATGGAGACGAAATAAAAAGAACCTGCAATGTCACAGGTAAACTGTGACAGGCTTCCCTTATAATGAGAAAGCTAGATCATTTCTATTTTGCCAACGGAGGGACGCCTTCATCCTGTTTCCCTCAGAGAACGTTTCGTCTGGTTGCCTCGTTTTTGAACAGCGTGAGAGTCAGCCGCGAACAGTTATGCGGGAAAGCTTGCCACGCTTGCATCTAAACCACCGTAATACCGCGTCTTTTTATTCTGAGAAGCGGGAAAAGTATCCTGAGAAACGTCACGAATTTTTACTAGGAAGGAAAGAGAGGAAAGTTCCTATGAAAACGATGGAAGGAGCTTCGTGCTTCAAGCGGCGTCTCACACTCGGCTTTGTCATCAAGATTCTGACAATTGTTGCCTGCTCACTGATGATGTTTTTTATGGCACCATCAGTGACGCAGGCGAATAAGAATGATGATACGCAAGCTTGCGTCGCGTCCAGTACCGTCTTTTGTATCGCGCCAGAGCAGCCACAGAACAATCCAGACAACAATTCTGCTTGCGGCACCGGGCAGCAATACTATACAGGAAATGATGGTGTTGCAAATATCGCCTGGACCAATACCTATGGGAATCTCCATTGCTTGACCGTTACCTGGGATCTGAGTACCTATGCCCACGGCGCTGTCGGCCCTCTTACTACTGGCTCGTGTGATGCCTCGATGTATGTCCCTATTCATCATGCCACGGCGAAGCTTATCTATGGCCTGGTTATCAATGGTCAAAGAACCGGAAATATCTTTGGGGGTGCCATCGATCAAGGTCAATATAGCGATGGGGCCTTTGTGGTTATAGGCCATCTGAATCTGCACCCAGGTGATAATGTAGGCGTCGTCCTTGAGGACGATATCGGGGGTATGTATAGTGCGCAAATGGGATGGGGTACAGATGCGTCTCACTCACTGAAGTTGACTTGCTAGGGAATTTGGCCGAAGGTTCAGACGAAGCAGGTCCAATGATTGGAAATCAGGCCGAATCGCGCGGACAAAGCAGAAATCATTACCATATATAATGAGGCGAGTGACTTATAACAACAAGACGACGTCTCGGCAAACTGTCCCCTCGTCTCCCTACTGAGCTATTCTTTCGACTATTATGCTTGCCTGGATGCTTCTTTCTCTCTGTTCTCTCTTAAAAAAACACAGAAAAGGAAACTTTGTATGAGGAAATGGTTCAAGTCTAAACTTCTGGTCATGCTCCTACCAGTGCTGGCGGCGCTGATGGTTCTGCCCTTCAGTAGCACGGCGTATGCCGCTCAGGGCATTGCTGCTCAGGGACAAGCCAAATTCTATGACAATATGGATGTGCAGCCCCACTTTCAGGTGGATGCTACCAGCAATCTCTATGTGCATGGAGATTATAGTTGTCCCGAAGGGGTCAATCCTGCTGCTTCCGTTGATCTCTGGGTGATTCGTGAGCCTGGTGGTCAGCTCGCGGCCTCCGCCTCTCTCCCCTCTTGCGATCATAGTGTTCGCCCCTATACCCTTAACGGTGGCGGTGCCAATCCTGGCTTCTATCACCTCTGGGTGAATTGTCATACTGGCGGGTGTGGACATAATGTCACCGTCAACTATGTGGTTGAAGGCAATCTGCCTGCTGCTGCTCCCCCACAGCAACCTCCTGCTGTTCCTGCTCCCCCACAGCAACCTCCTGCTGTTCCTGCTCCCCCACAGCAACCTCCTGCTCCCCCACAGCAACCTCCCTCTAATGGTGGCACTACTGCTATCCCTCTCTATCGCTTGTGGAATCCAAACACTGGTCATCATTTCTATACCACATCCGCCAGCGAACGCGACGCTGCACTGAGCAAGGATACAATTCGCGAAGGAGTTGCCGCCTACGTCTTTAGCAGCCAAGTAGCAAACAGTACGCGATTATATCGCTTGTGGAATAAAACAACTGGTGATCACCTCCATACCACAGACCAGAACGAAAGCGAACAGGCAACGCTCAAGGGTTACGCAATCGAAGGGAATCTCATCTATGTCTTTAGCAGCCAAGTAGCAAACAGTACGCGATTATATCGCTTGTGGAATAAAACAACTGGTGATCACTTCTATACCACAGACCAGAACGAAAGCGAACAGGCAACGCTCAAGGGTTACGCAATCGAAGGGAATCTCATCTATGTGTATCCCACGCCAGCAAACAGTACGCCATTATATCACTTAGCGAATAAAATAACTGGCGATCACTTCTATACCACATCCGCCAGCGAACGCGACGCTGCAAAGGGCAAGGGCTACTATATAGACGAAGGGATTGCCGCCTACGTCTTTAACAGCCAAATAGCAAACAGTACGCGATTATATCGCTTGTGGAATAAAACAACTGGTGATCACCTCTATACCACATCCGACTACGAACGCAGCAATGCAATGAATGGCGGTTATACAGACGAAGGGGTTGCCTGCTATGTGTATCCCACGCAAGTAAACAATAGCGTGCCATTATATCGCTTGTGGAACAAAGATTATCACTTCTATACCACATCCGACTACGAACGCAAGCGGGCAACCACGAATGTCGGCGGCTATACATACGAAGGGCCTGCCGCCTACGTGCTGCCTGCGTAGAGCTACCGTTGTCTTTCCCTTCAAATCCAGCTATCCTGGCCAGGATAGCTGGGGTCTATGAAAAATTGTAGGCAAGCAAAGAAAAAGAGGGTATCCTCATCTGTAGAAAATCCAACGAAGGAACAGAAAGGAACCCTGCCAGTGAAAACGAACGAGAGCCTGAAAGCGCTGCTTCTCTAAGAGGTGGAAGCAGAGATCCAGTGTCAAGTATCCGAAATTTTGGATCTCCCGCAGAAATAGTGCTCAGCCATTGACATGTTCTGCCATGAAATGTGCCCTGAAGAGGAACATACGTGTATTCCTCTTCAGATACGGCTTGCTCATAAGGACCGCCCTTCGTTCCCTTCTTACGAGAGTTCCGCGTTCATTATTCGTATTGTTGAGCACCATTTCTGCGGGAGAACCATCAAACCGGGGGAAGATCAACGAGAGATCATTGCTCAGGTTTGCTTATCAGCAGATTGCCATGCATTCCTCCTAATCCACTGGCAAAGATCAGCGCATGGTGGAGAGGAGATGTGGCGCGTTTCCCGATGCTCGCCTTCTCAGAAGAAGAGCGTACGTCATCAATGGAAGGAAGCATCTGGCGATCACAGACCAACGCTGCAATGGCGACATCGGTTGCTGTGGCAGCCCCTTGCAAGTGGCCCAGGATCGTCTTAGGCATGAGCATGGGAAGAGGACGGTCAAAAATCTTCTTGACAGCAGCCTCTTCTGCGCTATCCTCTTCTGGCAGAGCGGGACCGGCAGGCAAGAGGAGATCAACAGCTTCCGGGTGAATATCGGCCTGTGCTAAACACGCACGAATGGCCCGTATACGTCCCATTTCTGGCTGTTTGCTTGCTTCACCGAGAGGAGACGGGTCTGTGCCTCTCCTCCATCCACGAATCTCAGCCAGGATAGGAACTCCTCGCTGCTTGGCATGCTTGCGCTCTTCCAGGACAAGAAAGGTACTCCCTTCGCCAATCAGCATCCGGGAGTGGTGGTGAGCTGAGAGGTGAGTGGCCTGAGCTGCGTTCTCGCGCTGAGTCGTTGGTTGCAACATATGAGCCGAGTGATACGCCGCCCATACCAGAGGGGTGAGTGGAGCTTCCGTTCCACCAGCAATGACGATCTCTGCATCTCCCCGCTCTATCGCTTTGGCCCCTTCTATCAGCGCATGCGCACCACTGGCCCGTTCAGAGACAAATGTGCGCATGCGTCCTTGCACTCCAAAGAAGATGCTGATGTGCCCTTGAGGACCAGCCGGGAAGCTCGCCGTCATGCCATACCGATTCAGTGTCTCCACTCCTTGTGTCCACATCTTTTGCATTTCGCGCTCGGCATAGGTCCATCCTGCTGCGATGGAGGCGACGGTGAGGGAGACACGTTCTGGGGAGACTGGCGAGCTTTCTGCTCGAAAATCGCCTGGCAGCTTCGCCATATCAAGAGCATCAAGCACAGCAACTAAGGCCATTTGAGAGCAGCGATCCGTTTGTTCGAGCAGCGAGTCCGTCAGCACACGTGGCTCACTGAAGACAGGCACCTGACCAGCTACCTGACAGGCAAAGCCGGATGGATCAAAATACGTTTCCGGGTCAATGGGAGCAAGGTAGCTGTGACCGGAAGAGATGCCTTTCCAGAGGGCATCCGTTCCTCTTCCCGCCGGGGTTAGTGTTCCAATTCCGGTGATAGCAACGCTTCGTTGACTCATACAGACCTCTCTGCTTTTTGCATGACTAACGTGGCGTGGGTGCCAGAAAATCCACTAGTGATTATGCATTGACCCTCTTCTTCTCTTTGTCTTTCTGCCTTCTTCATGAGATGGCACCTCTCTCTAGCAGTGAAAAATATGTTTCAATACAGAGGTTCAAGTATGAATAACATGCCCACTTTTCCTGGGGAGGTTTCACAAGAAGAGCCACAAGCCGCTTCTTCTTTCCCTTCCCGGGAAATGAGCGACGAAGGGATCGCTCGACTGCTTCACGTGTGGTATCGGATGACCTCCCCTCCCGAGCCAGGGGAGTCGGCATCGTTTGAAGAGCGGGAGGTATTTCGTCGTGGACGAACTGGCAGTCAGATTAGTATTGTCCTGTTCATTCTGGTCTTCATTTCCTATCCGGCGGCCTTTGCTGGATCGAACTCGTTGCTGGCGATGATCCTGACTATCGATCTCTTTATCCTCGCATTGGCACTGTTCCTCAATCGCCTGGGAAGATGCAATCTGGCGGGAATCCTGGTGGTCCTTGCGTTCACTGCAAGCCCTACTGTCAATATTATCACGACTCCAGGGGGAGTGAACACGAGCGCTCTCCCTATTTTTGGCCTTCTGGTGTTTCCATTAATGTGCGCGGTTTCCTTTCTGCCGTCATGGTGGGTGTTTGTGATTGCTACGGGAAATTGCCTTTTTGCATTCTCTGTCTTGAGGTTTTTGCCGAGTTCAGGAGAGTTACACGAAGTCCTCAAAGTCGCCTTTCCTGGTATCGTCACTCCAATTGTGCTCAGCCAGGTCATTGTCTCACTAGTGGCTTTTCTGTGGGTGCATGGAGCAACACAAGCGCTGCTTCGAGCAGAGCGTGCCGAAGAGATTGCCAAACTCGAACATGATTTGGTGCTCCAGAATGCAGAAACGGTTGCGGAACAAAAGCAGCAGTTAGATCTGAGCATTCAAAGTATTGTGGAAACCCATGCACGCGTGGCAAATGGAGACTTCAATGCACGTGTTCCTCTGACCCAAGAGAATGCACTGTGGCAGATCTCAGGCTCTCTTAATAACTTGCTGTCTCGTCTCCAGCGCTTGCGGCAAGAAGCCGAAGAGATACAACGCATGCAAATAGCGCTGAAAGAGGCAAGAGAAGAGGTTGCTCTGTTGAGACGACTTGTTGGCAAGGAAGCTCCCTCAAACGAAGCAGGTTGGAACCGTGTCGAGTAACACAGACGCGCTGTCTCTCGCATTGCTATGCCATTGGGTAGGTCATGTTCTCGGCATTGAGAGGAGGCGTGCATGGTTGTTTCTCCTCGTTGTGTCCATAAACAGCTTTCTATCATTTCATGGGCGTAATGAACGAGGTGTCTATCGAGATGGGTCGTATCGTTGCCCCACAGTGGTCTTGGCCCATGTTCGTGGAGTGGCCTGCCCGACGCAGGGGGCGCACGAGACAGGATAGCTCGTGGTGGACACTGGCACAGGAGGTCACTCCAGAAAAAAACAGCAGGAAGAGCACAGAGAGCGCAAAGCGATCATCACGAAGCAAGGGGAATGCTGAGAATGGTTCCCTAGCACTGAGCACATGCTCTCGACTCGTCCCCAGCCCTCGTGCGCGACTTCCACCTGCTGCAAGCACGTAGTGAGAAGTAGTCTGTCTTGGTGAGAAGTGCTCTTGCTCACTATGGAGATGGTGTTTTCATGAGGGAGAGGTCTATCTAATCAAATCCGGGTCACCGTATCAATATGGGAAAAACCTATGGTAAGCCTTACCATAGGTTTTTCCCATATTGATACGGTGACCCGATGTTAAGATTGACACGAGGTTAGGCCACCAAGCACACTTTTACGACTGCCTTCGATGAAGATGGCTGTCCCTGTGCTCCTGTTTGTGGTGATTCGTCGACAAACGCAATGTATTTGCCGTTGGGCGACCACGTGAGCGGACTGGGCATCGTTTGATATGCTCGATAGGTATACACGGTTTTGCCGCTAGACATGTCCACGATGTTGATCCCTTTCTTCGACCATTGTGAGTAAGCCAGATAGTGACCATCGGGGGACCAAGCCAAAGGCCCATTTCCTGTGGCTGGATAGCTCTTGATCAGTTTTCCGGTCACTACATCCCAGATCTCAAGCGCTTGCGTGCTCGGGTTGAGAAAGGTCAGAGAGTCGTGACCCGGTTGGAATGCCAGCGAGATGTTGCTGCCCAAACCTATTGGCTTCTGGAAGATGATTTGATGAGTTGCAAGCTTCCAAACTCGGATCAGCGTTGGTTGGGGTGCAGCATTGCCTGGCTCCGTAAAGAACGTTGTGGCCGCCAGATAGTGACCATCATCGGACCAAGCCAGTTCAGTTGGTACATAATTCCCGTCGATTGGGAAGGTAAAAGCGGGTGTCATGGTCTGGGCGTTGATCACCTGAATGCTCCCAGAAGCACCTGCGCTCACTGCTCCCGCGATCAAGCGACCATCAGGCGACCAGGTAATAGCTCTGAATCCCGTCCCACCGCTCGCTGGTTTCAACGCTGACAAGTATGTACCAGTACTCGTCCTTTGCATGATCGCTGTAGTGGCTTGATGGGTCCGGACGATCTTCCCTGTTTGGCTATCGACGAGCAGCAGCCCAGTAAAGGACCCGATCGCAATGAGTTTGCCTGTGGGTGACCAGGCCAAACTATAGGCCTGATCGCCAGCGAGATTGACATTGATCAGGTGTCCACCAGTGGTCGCATCCCAGATCTGCACCTTTTCAAATGCAGAGGATATCACGCGCTGGCCATCCGGGGACCAGGCCAGCGCGGTGAAACCATTCTGGGTAGCAGGTGACGTGTAGACCGTTTTCCCCGAAGAAGCACCAGGGATAACCAATGGAGGGGTCGGTGTAGGAGATGGCGGTGGTGCTGCCGTCTGATCACTCGATCCGGTCAATGTGTCATGGTGCAGGAATTTCGGCATAGCCAGAAAACTTCCCACCAGCGCTATCAGTAATACCGCAACCAGGAGGCTCAACCCTCTCCAATTGCTAACATATTGCTTTTTCATACGATATAGACTTCCTTGCTCTCTATTCCGTTGCTGCTCCTGTCTCTCTTGCTTCATAGGATGTATTGGCGTTCTGGCTTGTTGATTTTGACGATGAGCCACGCTGGCGAGCAAACGCTTCTCGACCCGCTGCAATTGTTGCTGATGCTTCTGGTACTCATGATCATGCATCTGCTGCACATCCCGAATCACGCGGGCGCTCGGGTCTAAGAGGAGATGGGGCGACTCCAAAGGGTGCTTGCTGGCTGTCATCTCTTCAATTGACTCATCGACACGCTGAGGAGAAAGAGGATCAAAGTAATCGGACATCGGTTTTATGCTTCCTCCTCTTCGTGTTCATAGATATTGCGTAATAGTTTCAGTGCACGTGATAATATCACACGTACCGCTCCCTCGCTTTTGTGCAAGACCGTCGCGATTTCTGCGCTTTTCAGCCCATGGGCGAAGCGCAGCCGCACGACTTCTTGCTGGATCGTCGGCAAGCGCCGCATGTGGGCCTGCAATCGCTGATATTCTTCGCCACGCAGCGTCAGGGTCTCTGGCGTGGCGACATCCTGCTCATACTGTTCTTCCACCACGTGCTCCAACGAGATACCCCGCCGATGCACCTGTTTGCGCAAATGATCCACTGCTTTGTTGTGGGCCACCCGCCAGAGCCAAGCTTCCTGCATACTCCCGCTTAATTGCGCAAAACCCGGACGCTCCAGCGCTGCCAGAAACACTTCCAGGAGCAAATCCTCCGTGTCCTCTGGCGCATGAGCATGCCGATTCAGATAGGCAAAAAGTGCAGGCGCATGTCGCTGATAGATCGCTGTGAGATACGCCTGCTCATGTATCACAGGCACGTTCTCTTGCCGCATGTTTTCCTCATAGCCTTCTTTGAGATCTCACTTCTAACATCGTATGAGGTCGATCTTTGTTACAAAGAGGAAGTACCTTCATTGGGTCACTGGATCTGATGAGATATCTCCTTTAGGAATGCAAACGCGATCCTCTCTTTCTCTCTTCAATGTACAAGATAGTGATGGAACAAGCTATATGAGGAGCGGCTTTCAAGGAAACGTAGGCATCAGTGTTCAAGATTGAGGGCAATGTTTCACGTTTGGGATCTGTTTCACTCTTGGTGAGAAAAGCGACTCAGTTTCTGCGACGGACAAATGAGTTTTCATAGGAGGCTTTACCTGCCGTGCTACAAGGCATGGAGAACGCGTTGACGAAGGAGAGGGGAAGCCAGCCCTGCCGTAGCCCATCCTTTTGATGAGCTTCAAATTGCATCGCTGTGGTCTTGGCCCCTGTTCATGCAGTGGCCTGCGTTCGACGCGAGGCGAGCGCGAGGTAGGGTGGCTCGTGGTGGACGCCGACACAAGCCGTCACTCCAGAAAAACAGCAGGAAGAGCAGAAAGGTGAAAAACGATTATCACAAAGGAAGAGGAATGCCTACCGCTGGAAGATCACGCAAGAGATTGCTGAAGCGTGGAGCGACAGATTTAGAAATTTTCTCAATTTGTCCGGTTTCGCCTCACCATGGTGTAAATTCATCTGAAAACTGCCAGCGAGAAAGACAAATTGCCCTCCTAGAGCCAGCTCGCGCTCGCTAAAAGAAGAGGTGTTCAGGTGCTTGTGGCTCTCTTAGGCCGCAGGAGGGGTCACCTGGTAGCCCAGACGTCTCAGCCGCTGGACGAGGTGCCTCTCTCGTGAGAGGGTTGGTCAGTGGTCATCATGTGATAAAAGATGACCAGGATACTGTGCCCAACCGCCACAGCGGCTCGTTTGGCTCCCCGTCGTTTGCTCAAGCGTCGGTACTGCTCTCCTAGATACGTCTGGGTCCGAGCCGTCGTATGTGCCGCCTGAACCAGTGCAGTCTTGACATAAGGATTGGCATGACGCGTCCGACCGCTCGGGCGCTTGCCTGCACTCTCCTTCTGTCCTGGGCAGTCGGGTAGCCAGCCGACGAGGTGGTTTTGCAACTCCTTTTCCGTCTGGCCCCCGCCGAACGGAGCGTGCGACTTTCACTGCACTCCGCTCTCCAGTGATGCTTTTCGTGACTGTGGTTTTCTTTCCCCTCGATGAATGCTGTCATGACAGCAGGCACAAACCACCAGCGTTTTGCGCCTTCTTTGAGCCATTTTCTGGACCCATCGAGGCTTCTCTTTCCGTCCTTTCTCTTTCAGGTCGGCGAGCTTGCGGATATGATGCACTTCTATGTTTGTCTTTGACCCACAGAGTTCGCATGTCTCCGCGAGCAGTCGTTTGACGAGGTCATTGGGTTCATGACCTCGCTTTTGAGAGAAGTCTGGGTCAAGATCGGCGAGAATTGCTCTTTCTTGTCTTCTCAGCGGAATGCCTCCGAACTGCGCTACCAGTGGTTTCTTTCCGTTTGCTCGCTCGACAACCACCTGTAGGCAAGACAATGTTCCGTAGGGCGTCTCCGTTGTCGCCCGATATTTCTCAGACATGGCTTTCAGGCTACTCCGATGTTTGCGTGCCAGCGTCCTCAACAGTGAGGCTTGCATAGCCCAATGTAGCTTGTGAAGCCAGCAGACATTGATTGCCAACAGGTAATACTCTACGAGGCCACGATATTCAGCATGATAGCGATTGATGATGGTGAATTCATCATCTTGGATCAGCTCATTACGATGTGCAGGCACTCCTTTGTGCATGTATTTGGCACACCGCGAGGTGATGACATCAGCAGGAACTCGTAATCCCATTTTGCCATTGACAGTCCGATGTCCCGATTTCGGGTGGTGTTTGTCGTTGGCGCGTTGGGCGACAATTTCATAGCCAAGGAAGCGAGCTGCGTCTGAGCTAGCATTGGTAATCAGCGTCTTTTCGATAGAGAGGGTGAGCTTGAGATTATCCCTGAGCCAATTCGCTATCTTTTCCCTGATTTCCTCGGCTTCTGCCCGGTTGCCAATGAACCCGAAAAGCGTATCATCGGCGTAACGAACGTACTTCAGACGCCGAAAGTCAGGATCTTGTGGGTCTCTTGAGGGGAGGCGCTGAACTTGTGTCCAGAGCTTTCGTGCCTCTTTTCGTTTCCCCGCACGTTTCCTGCGTTTGGCTTGTGCCCGAAGTCGCTCGTATTCTGGGTTGAAACGTCTTTCGGTTCCGCGTGTGTATTCTGGGATGAGCATTTGCTCGACATACCTATCAAACTTGTCCAGATAGATATTTGAAAGAATTGGAGAAACCACCCCACCCTGTGGGCTTCCAGAGAGGGTTCGATGAAATTTCCACTCTTCCAGATATCCGGCTTTGAGTAGGTTGGATATCAATCTCAGAAAACGATTGTCCTTGAGTTTCTCTCCCAGTATGGCGACTAACACCGTATGATCGATGGTGTCGAAATATTGGGAGATATCGCCCTCGATAAACCATTTCGTTCCGCTCCAGTCGTCTCGTATGGCCGTGAGAGCTGTATGACATCCTCGCCCAGATCGGAAGCCGTGTGAATGGGGGCTGAACTGCGGTTCGTAATATGCCTCTAGTATGAGGCGTATGACTTCCTGCAACAGTTTGTCGCTCCAGGTGGGCAAACCCAATCCGCGGAGTTTGCCGTTCTTTTTGGCGATGTAGGTTCGTCGAACTGGCGTCCAGCGATAACGTTCATGACGGAGATCGTCTATGAGTTTCTCAATTTTCGCCATCGACATCCCATCCACGGTCTCAGGGGTTGAGCCGGGGGTCATCGCACCTGTATTCGCGTACAGGCGTCCGTAGGCCATCAGGTACAGTCCTGGATTGTAGAGTTGTCGATAAATGTCTTCCAGCGGCAATCCTTGTTTCCCACGTTCATGAATGATACTGAGCACAGTTACGGCTGATCGCATCTCGCGTACCTCCCTGTTTTCACTATCGCGTATCACCTGTTCCCCTTCGCCGTGTAGCAGGCTTTCCCTACCGCTGACTACTATGGGAACTCCGTTATCATAGGTGTCTCCACCCTTAGACAATCCTGTATTCCGTCGCTTGAATACGTGCGAGCACAACGTAGGTGGTCCACTCATTCCCTTCAAGGGACTCGCTGTCTCTCATCTCGCCCCACGAAAGGTAGGGTGTCGGAATGTGATTTCACCCTATGAGGCGACATCGCTCTTAGACGCTGTAGCGGTGGGTGTGGGCATACACCGATTGGGAATTAGACTTCGAGCAGTCTAGCTCTCACCATATTGTGCGGGTCTTGCGGGACTCATCCCTAAGCGTCTTCGGTCTTCTCCCGCTTTCAGTGGCATGCTACTGTCCCCCACGATCTTTCGATGTGAGGTAAGCCATTGACCCAAGAACCTCCTTTCGAGTTCTTCCTGGCTGTACCAGGGATATTCAAGCGCGTGATACAGCGCACCATTCCTGACCAAGAGGCGAGGCGAGCGGCATCAGGAAACCGAGAAAGATTGAGCCCGACTTCTGCACACAACAGGTGCAAGGTATGCCGACTGACCCCCGTAATCTGTTCCAAGCGCGCAAGCTTCTCCTCCTCTGGGCGCAGTCGCTGCTCGATTTCCTGCTCCACGTGTTTGATGGAGCGCTCTAACCCTTCCAGTAGACTCAGCAGTTCACAGAGCAGAAACTGATGATGGGGGCGCAGGTCTCCGGTGAGCGCCTCAACAAGCTGTACATGCTTGTGAGCGACACTTTTCTGTACCAATAAGGCCAAGCGCTCTGGATCTCGTTCTCCCGCGCAGAGAGCCTGCAAGATCGCTCTTCCTGAGACTCCCATCACATGACTGAGCACTCCAGAGAGCTTGATGCCCCCCTGCTGGAGCACTTTGAGGATGCGATTGATCAGTTGCGTGCGATCCCGGATGAGGTGGACCCGCAACCGTGTCAAGTCTCGCAGGTCCTGTTGGGACTGATCTGGCACAAAACTGGGCTTGAGCAGCCCAAGACGCGCGCAAGTCGGCTAACCAGTCAGCGCCTTGTACATCCGTTTTGTGTCCCGGCACTTGACGCGTACTGGGCCGTATTCACCAACACCAGCTCGAAATAGCCCGCCAGTCGATCATAGACGGGACGCCACAGCACACCTGTACTCTCCATGCCGACGTGGATGCAGCCTTCTTCCAGGAGCCACGTCCTCATGGTTACCAACTCTCTGGTCACGCTACGAAAGGTGCGAATCTCCTTGCGCCGCTGGCCAGCTTCGACTATCGAAAGACATGCCACCATGTTGCGATGCACATCCAGCCCCGAGCCTCGAGGATAGAGGACTTCCATGATGTTCTCTCCTTTCGGCAAGGTTTGAGGAACAATCAATCCTTGGTGAAGATTGGCAGGAGGTGTCTGTTGATAACCAGTTTCATCTGCGTGCTCGTGCGGCAATAGTTGGTGATTCGGCCAGACACCTGGGTACATCTTTGGAAGAGCAAGCTCTCAGGCATTACATTTACACACGTCCTCTCGCTGCCTCTCTTCTCCCCCACAGTCTACCTCGTTTTCATACCAGGTGGTGCGCCCAAGGGCGCATGATGTCTTTGGGAATTATCCGGTTCTCCGTCATCTTGTGTGCAGGATGAGCTTATGAGAACTTTCTCTCTTTCGCCGTCCGCTTCCAGAGCAGATCCGTTTTTTTCAGCATACTGTTGATGAGATTTTTGCACAGAAGATGACGGAGAACCATTTCATGGGAGGAATTTTGCACATTGTGTGGGAGATGCAGTATACTTGAACAGGTTCGGGTAGGACTTAGTAGAAGAACTCTTGTTGGTTGAGTTCTAGGAGAAATCTTTCTTGAAAGCGAGAAAAGAGGCTGATCATCCCAGCGGAGAAGAGAGAAAGGATGTGTACTATACCTGAGCCGCAAGTGCTGATCACCAAGTTTACTATCCCACCAGTTCGGGCCTCGCTGCTGCACCGCGAACACCTCATTGAGCGTCTCAATCAGAGCCAGCAGGTTCCCCTGGTCTTGCTCTCTGCCTCTGCTGGCTTTGGCAAAACGACGCTCCTTTCTGCCTGGGCTAGCCAGAGGGCTAACTCTATCGCCTGGCTGACGCTTGATGAACAGGATAACGATCCGACGCACTTCTGGATTGCTGTCATTGCAGCATTGCGCACTCGCCTTCCCCAGGTTGGTGAGGCGGCATTCGCTCTGCTGCACTCACTACAGCCCGCAGCGCTAACTACGGTTCTGACCGTGCTTCTCAACGACTTGGCCGCGCTATCAGAGGGAATGACACTCATTCTGGATGACTATCATGTAATCGAAGAGCCAACGATCCACTCCTCGTTCGTATTCTTGCTTGATCACCTGCCAGGCACACTTCACGTGGTGCTCTCCAGTCGTGTTGATCCTCCGATTGTCTTATCGCGGTGGCGTGCACGTGGACAGATGATCGAGATCCGCGACAACGATCTGCGTTTGAGTGAGCAAGAGACGGCCAGCTTTCTGAGGCGAACAATGGGGCTACATCTGGAAGAGGAAGATGCGATAAAGCTCTGGAGCCGTACCGAGGGCTGGATCGCGAGTCTGCAACTGGCTGCCCTCTCGCTCTCCAGGAATACTGACCCTTCCACCTCTGTGAAGAGGTTTGGTGGGAGCCACCGCTTCATTCTGGACTACGTTCAGGAAGAGATCCTGGCACGTCAGCCGCCTGCCATCCAGCAATTTCTCCTCCAGACGGCAATGCTCTCCCAGATGAATGCCTCCTTATGTCAGGCGGTGACAGGAGAGCAGGACAGCCAGGAGTTGCTAGAAGCTTTGGAGCGGGCCAATCTCTTTCTGGTCCCGCTCGACGAAGAACGGCAGTGGTATCGCTTTCACCATCTCTTCCGAGAGGCCCTGTTCTCTCGCTTGCTGGCTCGCCAGCCCAGGCTGGTTCCCCTCTTACATCGACGAGCCGCCATCTGGTATGAAGCATGCGGTCTCTTGCGCGAGGCGACTCCTCATGCGCTCGAATCTGAGGACGAGGCTCTGGCAGCCGACCTGATTGAGCGCTTTATGGATACAGAGAGTTGGCGCAACGAGTATCACACGCTGCGCCGTTGGTTAGCTCGCCTTTCCAGGGAGATGCTGCAAGCCCGCCCTGGACTGAGTTTCATGTATGCATTGGCGATGGTCTTTACCTCGCGGCGGGGACCGCAGACACTCTCCCTGGTGGAGGAACCCCTACGCTGGGCGGAACAGGGATATCGGACTGCAAACAACCAGACTGGAGTAGGCTCCGTGCTGAGTGAACGTGCATTGCTCATCGGCTTCCAGGGGGATTATCCTCGGTCAATCGCCTACGCTCGGCAAGCGCTTTCCTTGTTGCCCAAGCACGATCACCAATGGCGCTCACATTGTCTTGGCCTGCTCGGAATAG
Organism: Reticulibacter mediterranei; assembly: GCF_016587455.1. Taxonomy (NCBI): domain Bacteria; kingdom Bacillati; phylum Chloroflexota; class Ktedonobacteria; order Ktedonobacterales; family Reticulibacteraceae; genus Reticulibacter; species Reticulibacter mediterranei. The sequence goes on from NZ_BNJK01000001.1 coordinate 34,957, forward strand.
AGGCATTCCTGGCTGGTCAACTTGCTCAGGCTCGGCAGCTTTTCCAGCAGAGTCTTGTCTGCTACGAAATCTCTGGATCGCTTCCCGGCATGGTGGCCGCCATAGGCTTGCAGGGCGAGGTGTGCTTTGGTCAAGGAGAACTCCGGCAGGCCGCCCACTATTATCATCAGGCACTTTCCCTTTTAGACGAACGACAGGAACTTATCCCGCTCCAATTGACCGTTGAGGCAGGGACCCGGGATATGTTCTACGAGCAACGGCCTCTCTACGGCCTGGCCAGTGTGTTCTACGAGCAGAATCATCTCACAGAGGCTCAGCGCTATCTCAATGAGGCGCTCTCCAGGGAGCAGTTTATGTGGCTCCATATCCTGACCGCCGGTTTATTATTACAGGTACGTCTCCGCTTGGCGTGTGGTGAGGAACAACAGGCACGAGAGCACTTGAGCGAACTCGCCGTAGCAAAGCAACGACCGGAGATCTACCGGGAGATCCATATGTGCCAGGCCTATCTCGCGTTCAGGGCCGGGGACCTGGTAGCTGTCGAGCAGTGGACAGCATCTTACGCCCAGGAAGCAGAGCCTCTTTCCCAATTCCGCCGAGAAGAGGAGATCTTGCTCCTCGCTCGCCTGCGCATTGCCAGGCATCAACCCGAGATCGCCCTTGACCTGCTCGCGCCCTGGAAACAGAAGGCTCGTTCCCAGGCACGCAAGCATAGCGAATTACAGATCCTGGCTCTTGAGGCCCTTGCCTATGAGGCCACGGGCACCCACCTACAGGCCAGGGAAGTCCTGCTTGAGGTGGTGACTCAGGCCAGCCGTGAGGGCTATCAACGGCTCTTTCTGGATGAAGGCAAGGTCATGGAAAGTCTGCTAAAAAGCCTGCTGCCACACGTACGAGAGCAGTCCCTTGCTTTTTATGTGCAGACTCTCTTGCATGCCTTCGATGGGACACCAGCCAGATCAGACGCTGTGCTCGCGATGAGGACCTCATCGCCATTTGAGTCACTGACTCCCCAGGAACAGCGTGTCCTCCGTCTGCTGGCCGAGGGGGCATCCAACCAGCAGATTGCTCATCAGCTTGTGATCTCGCTTGCCACAGCGAGGAAACATGTCTCCAATATCCTCTCAAAGCTCGGAACCGAGAATAGAACGCAAGCCGTTGCACGCGCGCGGGAGTACAAACTGCTCTAACTGCTCGGCGAAACCTGTTTGTAAGACAATACCGACGACCCAGGTTGGAGCGTGAATGCCTTGCCATTGAGCGTGGTATCTTTTTGTCTACTCCCATCTCCTTTCTCTTGTTCCCTCGAAATACTCCTCGATGGTATCCTTTTGTCCACTGTGTGCGAGGGGAGTCAGAGAGTATGCTTGTCTCATCGAAAGGACACTGAAGGGAGCAACACTGTCTATGAGGTACGAGATCCGTGTCAAAGGGCATCTTGATCCATCCTGGCGGGAATGGTTTGAGGGTTTACAGATTGTCCATGAGCACACAGATACCAGCTTACTGTCAGGCTCCATCAGCGACCAGGCAGCTCTCTATGGCATTCTTCTGAAAATGCGCCATCTGGGGCTGACGCTGCTCTCGCTCGAAGCGAAGGAGCAGTCTCAGTAGAAAAAGAAAGGTGAAATGAATCATGAAAAACCGTTTTCCTGCTCAGCAGAGAGAGCCTACTGATCGTCTTCGCTTCTTGTGGCTAGCGCTCGGTCTACTCTGCTGGCTCTTTGCGGCCAACGGACGCCTGGATGTTCCTCTGGCGGCCTGGCTTAGCCCGCTCTTTTTGCTGCGCTTTACGCGCACGATGCATCCGCTCAGCGGATTTCTCTGGGTCTGGCTTGCTGCTCTGATCGTAACCATTTTCTGGCTCTATGAGTCCAACTTCTATGACACGCTCCATCCTTTCTCTCTGATTAACCTGATCATACTCATGATTTTCCTGCTCTCTTTTACGCTGATGGTGGTCCCCTACCTGCTTGATCGGCTGCTCACACGAGGCGTGAGCTTCCTGGGTGTGCTACTGGCTAGCCTGATCTTCCCTTTAGGACAGGTCACCTGTGAATACCTCAGAACGCACCTTGTCCCCTATGGGTTTTTCTTTTCGCCCGCCTATACCCAGCATGGCAATCTCCCACTCATCCAGCTCGTTTCCATTACCGGGGTCTACGGCCTCAGTTTTCTGATGACCTGGTTTACTTCTGTCTCTAACGGGATCTGGGAGCAGCATTTTTCCTGGCCCGTTGTGCGCAAGACTGCTCTAATCTTCCTGAGTGTCCTGATGCTGGTCCTGCTCTTCGGCGGCGTCCGGCTTGCCTTCTCTGTTCCCTCCACTCAGACCATTCGGGTGGCTGGTGTCAGTGCGCAACGCGCCACCTACGAACAGGCCGGGAGTGTGGATGGTGGGACTGACCGAGCGCTGGCAAGCACCATCTTTACCACCGCCACCAATGAACTGCTGGATGCTTCCAGGCAAGAGGCGCGAGGTGGGTCGAAGATCATCGTCTGGCCCGAATTGGCAACATACACCTTCCCTGAAGATGAAGCAACGCTCATCGGAAGTGGACAGTCTCTGACTCGCACGGAGCACATCTACCTGGAGATGGCCTATGGCGTATATGAGCACGGGGAGACAATTGCAAATAGGGCCGTCCTCATCGATCCAGGGGGCGATGTGGCCTGGAAGTATGACAAGGCGCATCCTGGTATGACTTTGGCAACCGTCAAAGACGGACCTGGTATCGTGCCGACCGCAGAAACTTCCTACGGGCACCTCGCCAGCGTGATTTGTATCGATGCATGGTATCCTGATCTGATGCAGCAAGTCGGCAATAAGGATATCGATCTGATGCTCGTACCTGGCCTGGAATGGCCGGGAACCTACCTCTGGCCCTCCTATGATACCAGTTTCCGTGCCATCGAATATGGCTACTCGCTGATTCGACCAGCGGGCATGGATCTGGGCATGATCTTCGATTACCAGGGGCATGTACTGGCGTCAACCGATTATTACACCACCAATCAGCAAATTACGGTTGCGTATGTCCCGACGAAGGGAACCTGGACGATCTATGGGATGATCGGCGATCTCTTCACCTGGCTCTGCATTGCGAGCCTGATTGGACTCTCAGCATTGGTGGTGAGCCTCTCTTTGAGAAAACCAAAGAGTGCCCCGACACCAATGGATTCACCGTCAACGGGGAACGCAGAAGAGGAGCAGAAGGCGGGAAAGCTCTAAGCAGTTTATTCATCAGATGGGGCAGCACGGTAGAAAACCAGGGGCCATGCTGCTCCCCTTATGTATGAGGGAGTTGAGACTGCTGATGACGATATGCACTCTCCGCCTGGAATCTCCCGCCCAACTCATCGCTTCCTTTGGCTTCTCTTACGAACTGGACTTAACCCGTTTCAAAAGAGCCACGAAATAAAGACAGAGCCGGGAGTTGACTGGTTTTGACGAAGGGAGCGTGTGAGGGCAATGCGACTCACAACGTTGCCTGTGAACGTAGCCACGATGAGGGCTTGAATCCTGGCTCGTAGAGAGTCGGCTCTGCTTAGTTGTCGTGCCACGCACGCGGCAGGGTGGACATCGACCCAGGCGGTCACTCCAGAAAAACAGCAGGAAGAGCACAGAGAGCGCAAAGCGATCAGCATGAAGCAAGAGGGATGCTCAGGAGTGCTCCCTATCGCTGCGTACGTGCTCTCGACCCGTTCTGTCACCAGCCCTCTTGTGCGACTTCCCACCTGTTGCAAGTGGCGAGATGCTCTCGATCTTGATGATGAGAAATGTTGAGATGGTGTTTTGATGAGGGACATGCGTGTCATCTGACTCGCCCCGAAATAGTTCATTACGTGGTTGAGACGACGAAGGAACTGGCTGAGCTGCTTGGGATTTCCCTCGTTGAAGAGAGAGGTGAGAGCGAAGACTGAGCCGAGAGCGAGGAGCGCGTCTCATGCGTTTCTCGCTACGTCCGGTTTGATGGTTTCCAATGGAGGGCAGAACCATCTCGCAATGCTCAAACCGATTCCCTCTCTCTTTGTCGCTCAGTCGCGAAAATCGTCACTGTCACTACATGCCTGGCTCGGCACTCATGATATGCTTGTCAATTACAATCGCTCAGCCGCGAAACAGGTCATTGCCACAACAGCGTGACCCGGAGGGCTATTTGAGAGAGCGTTACCGTTCCAATCGCTCAAACGCGAAGCTAGGTATTGCCACTGAGCTTGTCAGGCACAACAGAAGATGACCTGTTAGTTCCAATCGCTCAGTCGCGAAGCCGCCCATTGCCACTATCCATCGGTCAAGAGATTCCAGCAACTTTGCTACTTTCAATCGCTCAGTCGCGAAACCGCCCATTGCTACCCCTCGCGCTGCGACCCAGCCAAGAAAGCCGGTGGAGAAGGCGTGTTGCGAGAGGCTCGTTTTCAGAAGCAAGTAGACCACATTTCTTGGGCACCTTTTTGGCTGGTCTCTCACTCCATCGGCTCCGAAGGCCGTGCGAGAGGTGCTGCTCAACTTCTGCAGCCCAGCCTCTCGCGCCTGGATCATGTTGGCTGTTCTTGTGGCTTCGAGAAGCAGAGAGCAGGAAGCAGCGAAACCAGGACAGACAAATCCAAATCATCTCACTCGTACCGATCCCTATCTGGTCGCTCTCTCACCGTATTGCACGGAGAAAAGGCAAATGTCGGGCAGCAATGGCGGTAGCACAGAGTCTCTTGGTCATTATCTCTCATATCTTGAAGAAAAAGAAGCCCTATGAGGAACTTCAATGTGCCCGAAGCAGGCCCAGAACCAGTTCACAAGAGCGTTCATCTCGCTGCATATCTGGTGGGATATTCCACGCAGAGCCGTTTTCAGCTTGCGATCAGCTTCAAACCCTGGACGAGACGCTTCTCGCAAGATATGGAACTGACACACCTGATGGGACACATCAGGCCAGAGCTGTTCGACCGCGCGCAATTCGCTCTCTTGCGCATCGGTAATGGTCCCCAACACTTTCACCCCTAGTGTCGTCACAGGAATGAGCAAGGCTTTCATGTCCTCCGTCTGGTGAAGACTGCACATTGTCAGCCACCAGAATACGGCCTGTGAGCGCATCTCGAACCAGATAAATGGTCTCGTTGCCTCGATCCGGCTGGATACCATCAATCGAGACAATAATCCCTCCATTCTCCTGCACCTGCGCAAGCCATTGCTGATCGGCTTTTGCCTCGCTTGCAGCTTTCAGTAAGGTGCAGTAAGCGTCGAACAGATAGAGGATCTCACGACGTGAGATCGAGACCCCTAATGCTTTAAGACGCTCTTGCATCTCTTGGTGGACTTCATCGACTGTCTGACGCTTTCCCAGATGCAATTGACCTGCCAGCACTACGATATCTAATCCATAGGTGAAACCCGGCAAGGCGAGTGCGTCTGCTTCTGCGCTGCGGTAGATGCGATGCGCGTCCTGGACATGCTTGGTCAGGGCAGCGATAGCCTGCGTGGATTAGCTTGATGATGGCTTGCAAGGTCACCACCGTTCGTCGTGAGAGCGTCATGGCTTGATGCAACGTGCGGTGACAAACGGCGCACTCATGCTCAATAGGGTGATACCAACGTCGGATCACGCTTGGATAGCTTTTCGCTCTTTTCATCGGGCCGGCTCCTTCCAGTCGCACCTGCACATGTTCTTGCGATCTCTTCAGTTTACCGCCCGCTGTCCAACGTCAGTTTTGCCCTGACGGAAAAAAAGCAGTTGCCATCTTTTCGCATCAAGCACCGTAAAAATTCATTTTATTGAAAAACATCGGCATGAGTATCCGATTGGTGTGATGTGTCGTGTCTTACAGCGGTCTTCACAAAAGTTGAACCTTTCCTGTAAGCTTCATTTGGAGAGGCAATCTCAGGAAATTTCACCTATCATCATCATCTTCCCTCTGCATGGACTCTCGCACCCGGTCGAGCCATTCACCGACCAACACCTGAAAGAGGTGATGTTGCTCAATATGCGCATTGTGGCCCGCGCGATCCAGAACAGCGAAGGTTCCACGAGGATAGTTCTCCAAAATGCGCCAGGCATCCCGATAGCCTGTGACCTGATCCTGCCTTCCTGCAAGGATCACAACCGGTTTGGAGAAAGGTTGTGGAAGGACATCAACATCAAAGGTGTAACTATAGCGCTGACTGATTCTCTGGAGAAAAGCTTCATCAGCAATGCTCATTCCTGAGAGAATCTCGTCTCGAAAACGCTGCCAGTTCTCTTCATTCTGCACCACAGCCAGCGAGCTGTATTCCTCCGCATCAGCCGGGACTAGCTCAGCCAGTAAGCGGGCATTTTCGACGATCACTGTGCGTGGCGGGAGATCCCGCTGGCTCCGATCTCCGAAAATAACCGGACAAATAAGGGCCATTCCAGCAACTTGATCGAATTTGCGCCTGAGCACTCCCCGGCTGAGATATCCTCCATAGGAGGTTCCTGCAATCAGAAACGAGTGTCCGGGGATGACCGCGTCGATAAAGTCTACGACGACATCAAGCAGATCATCGGTGCTCTTGATGTGTTCGTTGCTTGGCGTCTGCCCCATGCCAGGCAAATCCAGATAGATCCGTTGCCAGCCTGATCGCTGCACAAAGAGAGGCTCCATACAGCCTTTCATCACACGATGATCGGGCATATATCCATGGATCAGAAGGATTGGCAGACCAGATCCACAGGATTCGTAATACACAGGGACATTTCGGGCCAGACATTTCATACTTTACAAAGCCCTTTCAGCCTCTTTTCTTGCCATACATTTGCTGTTGATGATGTACACCGCCAAAGCAGCAGCCAACATGAGCGAGCCGACACTGCACACGCCGTTCCACCCGGCGAGACTCCATCCCCATGTCCCCAGGAAAGAGCCAAGTGCGCCGCCGATAAAGCCAGTTACCATATAGACGGTATTGAGGCGATTGCGTGCGTCAGGATTGAGGCTGTAGATGCGCGTTTGATTGGAAACATGGACAGCTTGTGTGCCGAGGTCCAGCAGAATCACGCCGAGGATCAAGCCCCACAGCCAGTATCCGATCAGCCACATGCAGAAAAACGAGAGCAGCACGATCAGCAGCGCGATCCCTGTGGCAGAACGGACAGGGAAACGATCAGCCAGCCTGCCGACAATGGAGGCTGAGAGTGCCCCCACAACGCCTACCAGGCCGAACAGCCCGGCGACTGCGCTGCCATAATGGTATGGTGGCGTTTGCAGAAAGAACGTCAAAGTGACCCAGAAAGCGCTAAAGGCACCAAATGACAGCGCATAAAAGATTCCAGCCTCACGCAAGACCAGCTCCGTGCGAAGCAGGCTTCCGAGCGAGCGCAGGAGTTGCCCATAGCTCATCGTTGAGCGCTGCCGATCCGCTGGCAAGAAGAAACGCAGGACAAGGGCCAGTACGATCATGAGAACGGCAGCGCTCCAATAGACCGCTCGCCAGCCGAAGAGCGCCCCAATCATGCCGCTGACCACACGTGCCAGCAGAATCCCAATGAGCAGGCCACTCATCACCGTCCCGACGACTCGCCCACGCTCAAAAGGAGCTGCCTGGCTGGCTGCAAGAGGCACAAGGAGCTGCGGGACAACGGTGGCGAACCCTAAGATAAACCCAGCGGTCGAGAGCACCGAGATGGTTGGCGAAGTCGCAACCAGGAGGAGGGCAAGCGTCACGACAACGAGCAGGCTCACGATCAGGGTGCGGCGAGGATAGCGATCTCCTAAAGGCACCACCAAGAGCAGGCCAGACGCAAAGCCAAGCTGCATGAGCGTAGCCACTCCCCCGATCTGGTTCACCGAGAGACGAAAACTCTGCCCCATCAGGGCCAGGAGGGGTTGGACATAGTAGAGATTGGCGATTGAGAAAGCACAGGCGACCGCCATCATCCAGACCAGGCGGCGGTCAAGCGGTGCAGGGAGAACCTGGGCCGTTTCGGTTTCCAAAACGACCAGGGTCCGGGACTCATGACCATTTTCCACGTGACATGGACCTTTCTTGCAAAACCGGGCTCAAACGGCCCGCTTCTTTGCTTCAGTTTACCACAAACATGCCGTCCCTCGTTCCGGGAAGGAAGCCGGGCATGAAACCGAGCCAATCTATAAGGAGGTCGCACGCTCTGGCACCATCCCTTGCCCGCCTTCGAGATGAGCTTGCCTGCCATGCTGCTGGTCGAGAAGCACCTTTATGTGGCAGCAGGTTCCGTCTATGCCCTTGACAAAGAGACGGGCAGGCAGCTTTGGCAACGGCAGATCCCCCTCGTGACCGTGCTCTTTACCCAGGAGCAGATTGCCACCTCGCTTTTTTGGAAGGAGGGACGCCTCTATGTCGAGACGGACGCGCAACGGCTGCTGCGGCTTGATCCACAGACGGGAACCATCCTCTGGGAATATGCAGAAGCAGAAGCAGAGATCTCTCCCGCCTTCTCAGAGCGAGGCGACGTGATCTATGTGCTCACCCGCCAACAGATCGGCACCTCCGCCTATGAGGTGACAGCGCTGAGTGCGGAAAAGCGCCGTCTGCTCTGGCAACAGCGCTTCGTGCTCCCTGCCCAGTGGGACCATATGCAGGCTCCCACCGTGCAAGAGGAATTGCTGCTCGTGCCCCTGGGAGAGGTCGTCATGGTGCTACGCACGACCGATGGACACCGGCTTGCGACCTGAAACTGTTGAGACAAGAGGAGATGAGCGGGCAGCACATTTTTGCACTGTCCTCCAGAGAGCAGAATAAGAGCCACAGAATATCCAATGAGAAAAGGAGTGCATGATCTATGAAAACAGATGTGAGCGATCTCTTTGCTCAGGCCGCCTATGAAGCCCGCCGCCAGGCACTCATCACCGGAGCCTATCCCAAGCAAGGGCTAGGAAAAACAGCCTTTTGCAATGGCTTCAAACAAATCATTTTTCCCTCTCTGTTTACTCATTGCACTTCTTGAGCCAATCGAGAGGCTACGCTCAAGAGGTGTACAACACATGCCTCTCGCAATTGCTGAAAGGAGGTGATTTTTATATGCCCATGAAGCAAGGAAAAAGTACGTCCCGTGCTCTACAAGGTTCTCTCACCTATCAGAAGCATTTGGATACCATGACGACTGGAGAGGGCATTGCATGGCTGATCGGGATGAAAGAACGCTTAGAGCGAAAACATCAGCGAGAACGAGTCTACCTAGACCGTCAGGCGAGACGTGGCGTGTCTACACCTACAGATGAAGTCTATGAACAAGATCAGGTATTAGAAACAGAATTGCTAGCACTGCTTGATGGACTCATCAAACAGTTTGAGGGTGCGGAGTAAGTATACCGCGCCCATTAAAATACATGGAGGTGTGCGATTGGATATATTCAGTGACACCTATTGTCATACTTGCCCTATTTTGAGGGGTTTTCTTGCGACACAAGAGACTGTTATTGTGCTAATGATGTCGAACCTTCAGTGCAATTTTTGACCTGAAGGTTCGACACAATCGCCCTCAGCCTGGTCTTTTCGTTCGATGACTCAGGTCATTTACCAGGATGAGATTGGCATGAGCAGACGAGAAGATTCTGATGCATCCTGCCCTGGTGACTGGCGACAAGGCGAGTTACTATTTCCTGATACAATTCAATCCATAATTAGACAAATCGCCTGGCGCACCGGCTGTATCCAAAACAGTATCTTGACTATTAGCAATACCAGGGATCAGGTAGCAAAATGACAAATTTGTACTGAAGCACTTTAAACCATAATTGTTCAAACGCTCTTGTAGTACCGAGTCTGTTACCAGGCTTGTATCCAGACCTACATTCGCGTCACCCTTCAGAGCTACAAAGCAGGACCCTGGTTCTGGTTGGCTGACAGAGGGAGGGAGAGTGGGAGTAGTCACAATAGGCACATCTGCACTACAATTCAGGGTTGATTGGCATGATACCTGGCTTGAGTCTGCTTTAACCGCATAAAAGGCTCCACTGAGGGCAAAGAGCATTGTTATCCCAAGTAGTACGATCATTATTCTGCCCCACTTGAGAGCTTGAAGCTTCTTTTGCATAGAAATTCCTTTCAGAAAGCTTACATTCCCTGAATCTATCTACCTGATCTTTTTGGCAGTGAAGCTGATAATCGATCAGAAATGGTGTATGGTTATCCCCGTTTCCAAACATTATCAGACATCGTAAGATTTAATAAATGTATTCCAGGGAAATATACAAGAAAAATCTCTCTATTGGCTATGTTTCATCAGTAACTATGATCAACTATATAGCAGGAAAACTATTTTACGCGAGGGATATAGGGAAAGTTTTGGAATTTGGAATAAGGAAGGAATTTTCACCAGTTTTCTATCCTATTCATTTACCTGACATCTATTGTCATCAATGTCGGACACGAACGCAGTGTGAGCCAGTCGCAAAGAAAAATGAAGCTGGTGAGATCACGGTAAAAGTGTTGTGTTGTTCCTGTCAACAAGCAGGTGAAAGTACACTGGCTTTTGATGAATTGTTGGGTAACGTAAACATGCGTTGCAGATGAAGCCCTTACTGGATGAGATGACAGTCTACTATCAAGGCAATGTAGCTTCGCGTATCGGGATAGGAACGCTGTGCAGACGTGAAAGTGAAGTGGAGATAGGCGAGATTGTACAAGCCGTCCTTGAGGTGCTTCCCTACGCTCATCTGCACTTGTGGGGGGTCAAAAAGAATGGTCTTCGTCATCTCTTCCAGACCTTAGAGGTCTCCTTGTTGCGCAAGATCAAAAGTTCGGACTCAGCGGCATGGCATGACATGTTTAAAGGCAATGGCAAACGCTTGCACGCCATTGCAGCGAAAGAGGGGATGAACCGGCAGGAGTACACGATCAAGAAGAAACTTCCCGCTTATATTGCTGGCATGGAGAGAGTCACCAATCAAAGCTATAGGCTCACGGGTGTTCCTGATACCACGTGGATACACACATTGGTTGGGAGCTATGGCTATACCTTGCGGCTTCGCAGCAAACAAGGACGGACCTATGCTTATGCCGTCAAAAAACAGGGACAACGGCTTAAAGAAGTCTACCTTTCCTCTCTTTTCGACATCAGTCTGCCCATCCATCGTATTACTCACAGCTTCACCTCTTCTCAATTATCAATACATTTATACATATATACAAGAACACGTTTTTATGCCGTATTTTCCTACTACTATAATATAAAACGTGAATTTTTGCATTCTTTATAGTTATGAGAGGCCATAAATCTGTACATCTGGGAATACAATGCAACAGATTCACTCGTGGCCCTCAAGGAGAGGCAATCTCTGCCATCATCTCTTTTCCATTCCATCGCTGCTCAGTTGATGCTCATGAAACTTCTTTTGCTCCTCCACTGAAGACTGCTTTTTGAATGGAACCTGGCCTTTGTTCCGGGTTCCTTCCTCGCATCCCGTCCACCCACCCGGCACCCGAAACACGTCCAGGTGCCGACGCATGTTGCCTCTCCTGCCCACCCTGACCATCCACACCACCACCGCAGTCGATCAACACGCATCGGACTGGTCCTCTCCGCCCAGAAATGTGTTCTCACCCCATCGTGAAGCAGGAGAGGCAGGAAAAGGCCCAAAAATAAAAAAAGCGCCTGAAAGCAAAGGGGTGGGAGCCAGCAAGCGTTCTACCTCCCACCAACACGTCGGACCTTTCAGATCCTACGACTCCTTTGCTCTTTCAGGCTCTTCTCCGGTGCGTCGTTTCTCCTCTCTGCTTGGCCTGTTGCCTCCTTTCGGCCAAAACACGAGAATCAACACAATTACATTCCCTCCAATGAGAACAAAACCGAACAATATATGATCAAGATTGTGTTCTCTGAGAAACGTTTGCGTGGTGAGAATATCTATGATGATTTGAATGACCAGAAATATTCTCCACGCTCCATATAACGAGAGGATGTGTCAGGAGCGTAAAGCAACGCTTTTTCATAGATTCTCCTCATTCCTCCGTCTGCTCTCGATGAGAAGCAGGATTATTCATCGCGACGAAAGCGTCCATCCCAGCGTCGTGCTTGGCTTTCCCGCCAAGCATTCATCCGGGGACTTTTGCTTGCAAGCCAAGCGCGTCCAACGACACCACCTCCCAGCGCAATGGCAGCGAGACCGCCGCTCCATCCACGCAGGAGCCAGTCCCATCCCACTGCCAGCGTGACCGTACTGACATTCAGACAGAAGGAAAAGACTCCTGCATAGAAGCCCCATCGCACCAGTTGGATGATTATGGTATTGACTGGATGGGGAGAAGATCTTTTCCGCTGAGAAAAGGGGAACCATAGGTACAAGACGCAGAATAGCACGCCAAACAACACGAAGACCATGCAGCCTGTAAAGAGAGGGAACAATTGTGGGTTCATAACACCTCACCTTTTCTTCCTATCTTGTGGGAGCTTGCCGGAGTTGCTCCCGAAAAACTGCTTTCTTTGAACTCTTCGCTCATGTCTCGGACAACAGTTGCTTGACTGTTGCAGAGACACGCAAGTACCTCTCTGAACCAGGGAGATCCCAGAGAGCACAACGCTGCCAATGCGCTACGCAGCGTTCAATGCGCTCCTCTCTTCGCTCAGTGAGGCTCAGTTGACCGCGCCCGGCGTCAATGGTAACTGGTCGGTTAAAGACAATATTGCGCATCTTAGTGGCTGGCAGCGGAGACAGATTGCACGCAACGAAGCGGTCTTTCAGGGCATTGAGATACCCAATCCCACACCCGGCATGAGCGTGGACGAGATCAACGAAATGCTCTATCAACAAAACAAAGATCGCTCCCTCCCTGATGTGCTGAACGAATTTCATGAGACCGCGCGCCGCGTTCGAGAGGACGTTGAGCGCCTGACTGATGAGCAACTGAACACGCCGATCGCATGGCTCAACGGCCACACACTTGCTGAGTACATCGAGGGCAATAGCTACGGACATTACGAAGAGCATACAGAGATCATTCAGCACTGGCTTGCTCGTCAATCGTCATAACTGGTATATTTGTGAAATCTTGGGAGATGCCCAAATATGAGAGAGGCGGTTCACTCAGAATCTCTCTTTTTATTGGGTACAGCTGTTTTGATCTGTTCTACCAATGCCTGCAATATGAAGACATTTGGAATAGTGCTCATCAGGATACGCTCGTTTGAGTAAGACGCCTGCCCCTGTTTCTTCCAGTGGATATGCAGAAAACCAGTGACAGGCCGTATATAATGTAGTTCAGACCAGGCTACAAGTTTCTGCCCATTCTGAAGGCTGATGCCCTGAATACTGACTGCAATTTCGCCAAACTGTACAACCTGGCCTGTGTTATAGGTTGCTAATAAGCGTGGCAGCAGATAGCCGGTCATTCTTTGTTTCAGATCTTTGCCGAGCTGCTTGAATTTACCAAATGCTTTATCAATGATGATTTCGCTGCCATCAGCTCGACGCAAGGCATATGTATCGAGGGTATAGCGAGAGGCATACCAGGTCGATGCCATGAAGCTCCTTCTGGAGTGCATCCATATTTCACTAATCTCATCCCAGCGTGCTGCCTCCACTGAATTGGCGGCAATACGCATCAGGCCCTCAGTACAGATATAAATGCTGGTCCCTCTATTGCGTTGCGCCACCGAGATGCGTGAGATGGCATAGGACAGCATGATCACGCCGAAGAGAAACAGCACAAGCGTCGTGCTGCTAAAGCCACTGAAGATGGTGGCCATGCATAAAATACCCAGAAGAGCAAGTAGCATATTGCGGAATATGATGCTTCCAGTCGCACTCTTATATTGCGAGACCACTGAACCTAGACGATACGTTGTCGCTAACGTCGCGGGATTACTCTCTCCTGGCTGTACAGGTGCTTGTTGTTGGGCCATTGTGCGTCCTTTCTTCATAGATTGTAGGAGTGCGGTTCACAAGCCAGCTTTCCAGGCCATTGTAGAGGGGCAACCGGCTTGTGAACACGCTCCTATTCCGATTCTGGAGTTCCCAATAAATTCTTATTGTTGTTTGGAGAGTGCAACCAGGACGCTCATGAAATCCATCAGATTGGGAGTGCCCAGGCCGGTTGCATCATCCCATCCTCTGGTGGCCTGGTAATACAGATTCGATCCCTGCGTTACGTCGTAATAGGGAGTTTTGTCCCGGGCGTTATTCGCCACATCATAGAAGATCTCTGGCCCATTGAAGTAGGTCTGGGCTTGCGCTATAGTCCCCTGGTTGACCTGCGCCATACCTGAAGCCCAGATAGGAGCTGCTGCGCTGGTACCGCCAGTCTCAACCCACTGACCCTGGATATAAACTGGGATCTCAATTGCCCATGCCGAGACATCGGGTACCTGGCGCATCCCATGAGCATATTTGTTGTCTACACCATCCGCCTTCTGCCAGTCCGGGTGCTGATAAATTGAACTTACGCCGCCACCGCTCCCCCACGCATTGCCACACTTCGATTTATTAGATGAGTCAGACCAGACGATCTCACTTGCGCGCTTGCCATTCTGGTCTACACGTACTCTCGTTCCACCAACCGACACGCCCCACGGGCTTGTGCCAGGATAATCTACATTCGGCGTCCCGTATTGTTCAGTATCAAAGGCTCCACAATCGGCGCTGGCAACAAAGATTGTCATATGTTCCGCATCGGTCAAAATCTGCATGCTCTGGTCAATCGCAGCACGCTCGCTCTCGGTAAAACTCCCCTCATAGGTGCCGTAGCTGGTACTGACCACGCTTCCATCTGGTCCATTCTTCTCGTTATCCTTGATAATCTGGCGCAAAATATCATTGAAATGCTCCCAGACATCGCTCATGGTGCTGCCATAGGTGCTCTGGTAATCGCGGATGTTGGCGGCGGGTGCAAATGCCTGAATCATCTCGATATCCAGCAGCGCCTCCGGCTCCGCTCCTTGATCCGCCTGGCTGTTTGGATCAGGCCCTCCATCAACATCTATCACTTTCATCGAGTTCTTCGCATTGAAGCATTTAGCACTTACCTGGAAGTCCTGTTGATTTATCGGGCCTAATTCCAGAAGATTGATCGTCATGCCCTCACCATGCCAGCCCTTGTTCCAGAACTGCTGGTAGCCATAAGAACTGGCAACGGCTTGCGCTGTCTGACCAGCAACCGCGCAATCATCTTGCGGATTCGCGCCGTTGAGCGCGCGACCTCTTACATGCGGCTTCGGCGCAGCGGTATAGTTATCGAGACCTGTGATTGCCAGCACGCTGGGAGCAATAAATGTTGGAATTTTGGGATCGCTGGTTGGTGCATAGAATGTACGCCCGTTGAGTTGATGTTCCACAAACGTCGTCTGAAAGGCCAGCGCCATCGTTTTCGCTTTTCCATCAACGGTGAGATATGTATGTAATCCGTCAAGAGTGAGCTTGGCATCCGTTATACCAAACATCTGCTTGAGCTTTTGATAGGTAGCATCGCTGATTCCCAGTTGATTGGCCTGAGATTCCAGATCCTGGCTCTTTCCCGAATTCTTCAGTTTATTCATCGTCTGTTGATTCAGCTTGAAGGTGATTGCCACATGCATCGGGGTATCGTCAGGCAATGGTCCCTTTACTGGCGCATTCATTGCTGCGGCGGGCAGATTCAGTTTGAAGGTCGTGAAGTTGCCCAGGGCCGAAGTCGTTGGCGTTGGAGTGGGAACTGCCGTCTGATCGCTGCCACCACAACCGGCCAGCACGAGCCATATCGCCAGCAACCCTACCATTCCTGCCGATATCTTGCGATGAACGCGTAAGGACACTCCATCTATGATATCCATGCTATACATCCTCCGTGCACAGGTAGCCTGCCTCAGGTCAGGTCACCTGTTTGTTATTTTTATTGGTGTATTGCTCTTTCCTGAAGATTATTTGTGCTCCTGTTCGGTATTGATCTTCCAGGTTCCATTCTCATTGGCAAGCGTCTCATCATAGGAAGTCTGGGGCCCTTTAAAGGCCATCGTAACCATCCCTTTGCCCGCCGCATCATCTACATTGCTGAAGGTGCAACCGTCGGGTTTTCCATCAGGGAACGAAGCTGCAAACTTTGCTTCGCTCTGCTGGCTCTGATAAGAACTGGAGAACTGGTTATACGCGGCCTGGAAATCTCCCTGTTTAAGGGCACTGCAATATTGGTACAGCGTGTACGATGGAGTCGAACGCACCTTCTGATAATTGATTTTCCAGCTATTGTTATCCTGCACCACCTTATCGTCTTCCAAGAGCTTGAGGCCGCTGGTCAATGTATAGGTAATAACGCCGGTTCCCGCCGTATCATCCACGCTGCTCACTGCGCAATCGCTTATGCTATTACCCAGAGCTTTCATAGTATCTACTGAGGTCTGTGATTTTGTCCCGCTACTATAAAAGCCATATGCAGTATTCGCATCTTTTGCCTTAAGCGCCGCACAATATGCCTGGAAAGTCTGAGTAGGAGTGCTGCTGGGACCCTTGCCTGCAACTGCTACAAAGACAATGATAATGACCAGTAACCCACCTACCACACTCAAAGCAATCCAGAGTCCCCGGCGACTCTTCTTTTTTGGCACAGACGATCCATAGGGATCAATGCTGTAACCGCTAGTCGGTGGTGGCGGCGCGGCTGGTGTAGAGGCTACTGGCGGTGGTGGCGTCGTCGAAGATGGTAAGGAGTAAGCAGAGTTGCTCCCGGCTGCGGATGAACCGTAAACTGTTGGCGATATGCCACCAGGACTACCTGACGCCATAACGGTCGGTGGCACGCCGGAGTTGCCTGGTGAAGCATAAATGGTTGGTGGTACACCAGAACTGCTTCTCGTTTCATAAGTAAGTTGTGCCGAACCTATCGTGATGGTATCCCCATTTTGCAGTATCTGCGGCACCTGAGGATAGAGGCGTTGCCCATTGACAAGCGTACTCGTGCCGCTTCCCAGGTCAATAATGCTATGTCCCTGCCCCTCTGGGCGAATTTCTGCATGATGCGTACCCACGCCAGCATCGCTGAGCACCAGTTGATTGTCAGGAGTGGCCCCAATAGAGATTATCCCCGCCCCCAGAATCGTGCTCCCGCCAGGACTGTGTAGCATTGCTTCCATAATTTGCTCCTTATTCAATGATTGCAGGGTTCGTATGATGATGTACTCAACTGCTCACAAGTCTAAGGCATCGCAAGCAAGAGCACATCCCTAATGCTGAGGATTTCTTATGATAACTTCATCTTTTTCCCCATCCCTAAAACAGAGGAGCAGGTTGTTTTTTCTCTCATGATCTCTGACTGGAAAATCCTCAACACTGGGGATGTGCTTCATCCTTCTATTGCCGTACACTCCAAACGGAGCGCCCCCCTGGGAACACTCTTGTTACAAGCCCAAGCCCGGTAGTTGTTTCAATCAAAATGGTATCAGGAGAAAAATTTATGCATGAAAGGTGGGGAGAAGCATTTGCGCAACAGGAGCAACTTACCGTAATCGGGGAAAAATTACAGACGGGAGTCTGTGCGCCTGACTTTACCCTCGACTACGTCGATCTGCTCGATATGGCCGTTCATTGCGTACAACTGGCTGATACCACTGGAACTATACGGATTCTCTCTGTCATCAATTCGCTGGATAGGGCCATTTGCCGCCAACAAACACGGCGCTGGGAAGCTCTATGTCTTTCATCGTTGTCGCCCGATGTCTGTCTCTACACCATCAGTATGGATTCGCCACAGATGCATTTCAATTGGCAAGGAGCAGAAACAATATTTCATCAAACACTCTCCGCCCATAATCATGAGCAGTTCGGGCGCGACTACGGTCTCCTGCTCAAAGAGTGGCATCTGCTGCAACGCGCTGTTCTTGTCATTGATCGCAATGACCGTATCGCTTATGCGGAGTATGTGGCTGACCAATATAGCGAACCTGATTACGACACGGCCCTGCACGTTATTTTGCAGATACAACAATAATCTATCCAACTATGTACGATACTTTGGTCTGAAAGGAGCAATGCATATCCTATGAATATAGGAGATTCCTTACCTGTGCCTCCACAAAACCCTGGTGAGCCACACACACGGATCGCATCGTCACAGGATCTGGCTAATCTTCCTGGTCAGCCTAGTAGTGGCATGTCTATTGCGATGGGCAACGCAACGCTGGAGATCAGCACAAATACCGAACGCGGAAAAGCGACCTACCCATTAAACAGGCAGATCATCAATATTGGGCGCGATCCTTCCAACGACATCGTGATCGACCGCCCTACAGTTTCAGCCTTCCACGCTCAGATCGTGCGTGAGGGCAATCAATTGATCCTGATTCATCCTCACCCGGCTCGCGGCAGAACCCTCAACGGCCTCATCTACCAGGGCAAGAGCATAGGTGGCAGCGAAACCTTGCGTAAGCCCCTGACTCGTGGCGACGTGTTCCGTATTAGCGATGAGCATGGCACCTTTGTAACGCTCTCTTATAATGATGGAAGCGGCGCTCCTCAGGACGTGCTCCCGGAGATGCACCCTATCCCGCTGGGCGCACAACTCATCACACTAGGACGGGCCTCGGACAATACCGTCGTGCTCGATCACCCGCTCATCTCCGGCCACCACGCTCGTCTCGAACGGATGCAAAACGGCTATCGTATCGTTGATCAGAGTTCAACCAATCACGTCTTTGTCAATGCTCAACGCGTCCAGGAGCGCCTGCTGGCCCCCGGCGACGAGATTCGTATCGGCCCCTATAAGCTGACCTTCACTGGTACGCAGTTGACCCAGCAGGATGAGAGCAGTAGTGTGCGCATCGATGCTCTGAACCTCAGGAAGGTCGGCACGAAAGAAACCATTCTCATTAACGATATTTCTATAGCCATTCCCCCGCGTAAGTTTGTGGCTCTGGTCGGTGGCTCTGGCGCTGGCAAATCTACGCTGATGGATGCGCTGAATGGTCTCCGTCCCTCTCAGCAAGGCATAGTGCTCTATAATGGGCAGGATTATTATCGCAATCTGGCAGCTTTCAGCACCCGGCTTGGCTACGTTCCACAGGATGACATCATTCATCGCGACCTCACTGTTGAACAGGCTTTGTACTACGCGGCGAAGCTGCGCCTGCCCGACGACTTCAGTGAGCAGCAGATTCAGCAACGCATCAATGAAGTGCTCGACGACGTAGAAATGACCTTCCGCCGCCAACTGCTGGTCAGCAAACTCTCTGGTGGGCAACGCAAACGCGTCTCCATCGCCCTCGAATTGTTAGCAAACCCCAGTGTCTTCTTTCTGGACGAGCCGACATCAGGGCTTGGACCGCAAGATGATGTTGTTGTTGCGCAAACTGGCTGATAAAGGTCATACTATTGTCCTGGTCACTCACGCGACGAACAACATCAACGCCTGCGATTACGTCTGCTTCCTCTGTCAGGGCGGACGTCTGGCCTACTTCGGTCCACCAGATGAGGCCAAAACCTATTTCGGCAAGGCCGACTTCGCCGAGATCTATAGCTCCCTGGAGCCAACCGAGGCAAATAAAAATATTCCCGCCGAAGCTGAGGCTCGCTTCAAAGCCTCATCCGATTACCAGAAATATGTGCAGTCGCCGCTTCAACAAGGACCGGCGGAGCAGGCCAATCTTCAACAGGGAGCTGCACCTGTCACACGATCCAGACGGGGAAATGCCTTCAAACAGTTCTGGATACTTTCTCTGCGCTACATAAAACTATTGCACAATGATACCGGTAATCTGCTGATCCTGCTACTACAGGCACCCATCATCGGCATCATCCTGCTGTTCATGGCTGATGCGCACATTTTCGATCCCGATAGCGTAGCGAATTGCCCCTCACAGACGATTCCCAACATTCCACCGCAGTTGACAAATTTCCGTGGCAGTTGTCAGGCTGCCATCCAATTTCTTAGCCAGGCATCACAGAACCCACTCTCGGCAGCGGCCCTCAAACCATACGGAGGCCCCGATGGAGCACTCAACAACCTGATCAGCATTGGCTCTGGTGGCGATGCGCAGAAGATCCTCTTTATCATGGCCTTTGCCGCTGTCATGTTTGGCTGTATCAATGGCGCTCGTGAAATTGTAAAAGAAGCCGCCATCTATCGCCGTGAACGGGCAGTGAACCTGGGCATCATGCCCTATATGCTCTCCAAAATCGCGGTGCTGGGCACGCTTTGTTTGCTGCAAAGCGCTGTACTGGCGTTCTTTGTCGGCCTTCACTCGCCCTTCAAACACAGCATCCTGCTCCCTCCCATCGTGGAAATCTATATCACACTGGCACTGACGGCCATCGCTGGTTTGATGGTGGGGCTGACGGTCTCAGCTATCGCACCGAATAACGACCGGGCTACGAGCTTTATTCCGATCATTCTGATTCCACAGGTGATCTTTTCTGGCATTATCTTCCCATTAAGCAATTCCGGCTTGAAGTTCCTGGGTTCGTTCTTCGCAGCAGGCTGGGCGATGGCAGGTATGGGGAGCACGATTGGCCTGCATAGCGACAAACTTGGTGGACAGGCTGACTGTTCCTATGTCTCACCTCCCGTTCAGCCTCCTCCTCCAGGCCCGGCGCACTTCTATGGTCCAGATGCCAATCCCGCCAACTGCGCTTTTCGTGGCGATTATGCAGTGAGCGTAACCAACCAGACCGCAGCACATGCCGCCGCCGTTCAACACCTGCTGCTCATCTGGGGTGCCCTGATCATCATGAGTATCGCGTTAGCTGGACTCACCGCGTACTTTCTGAAGCGCAAGGATATTCGCGGCTAATCATAGCAATCCAGGCATGGGGATAGTTCAACCATCTCCATGTCTGTTTATATCAATTTCTGCTCAAGTGCATAGCGCGTTGCAGCACTGCGCGAAGAGATCCCTAGCTTGCCATAGATTGAACGCACATGTGAATTGACAGTGAGAACGGTAATATGTAGCTTTTGAGCAATCTGTGAACTGGTCAGGCCCTGCGCCATCAGGATCAAGACCTCGGTTTCACGCGGCGTCAGATTTTCAGAGAGAGGGGGTGATGAAAATACCAACTTTTGCCTCGCCTGAAGAGGCGTTGCAGCGGGAGCATCTATTATTTGTAAAGATGGACGCAATAACTGCTCTAGCGGCATTGCTTGCCCTTCGTTCCAGGCTTCCAGAAATTTCTGCTGCTCAAGCTGCACCTGCACAGTTTCGGCCAGCCGACCATCGTTCAAATATCCCATCAATGCCATCTTCAGCCAGTCATATGGTCCCTGTTGAGGATTCACATCAACCAGATCGTACAACGCCCTGGTTGCCCCCCACAGGCGCGCAGCCCAGATATAGTGCTTCTGCACAGCAACAATTCCTCCCAGGCTAATCAGGCACAAAGCAATAGTGGATCGGTTGCTGGCCTGTTTCTGTTCCCAAAGAATGGCGATACACTCCTCCCGGGCCGCAACGACCTCCGCACTCTTTTGCAAGGCTTGAGCAAAAAGCGCTTTCCCATAGAGTGTACGCACCCTGACATATGGCTCACCTGTCTCGCGCGCCAGCTCTACTCCCCTCTTCTCCAGGGTATAGGCACGCGTGTAATCTCCCTGAAAATACCGTCCAAGAGCCGAGAAATGCAGCGCATCCGCCTGCAACCAGCGATCCTCTATTTTTTCCAGCAGGGCCATACTCTCATCAGTTGCAGTAAAAATCGCTTCATACTTGTTAAATCTTAAAGCAACTGCTGCCATTACATGGAGCACGAGCACTGTGTTGTATATATCGCCTGCCTGTCGAAAGAGCCTCAACGCTTCCTCATAGAACGTCACAGCCGGAGCCATTGGCCGAACATAGAACGTGAGAATTCCAGCTCCATATAGCGCTCTGGCTCGCGTCCGCCCCTGTACCTGCGTGACGCTTTCCTCGCAACATGCCAGAGCTTGCTCCATCCAGTGGTATCCCTCTACTGTATGGCTCAGCGTCCAGAAAGACCAGAGCGCTCCGCAAAAGTGCAATGCCATCTCTCCGTCACGCTGCGCAATCGTCCATTGCAAGGCGGCACGCACATTATCGATCTCCTGTTCTATCGGCTGCGTCCATAATGCCGATGCAGTTTGCCTGACACGTGGCGCAATACGTTCTGTCAATGCCAGATAATATACAGCGTGTGCCTGCCGAATTGTCGCCTCCTCCTGGCTATTTTGCAGACACTCCAGCGCATACTCGCGAATCGTCTCCAGCATGACAAAGCGCAGCTCCTCATTGGCATCCTGGCGTTGCACTTGCAATAAATTATGATCTACTAGCGTCTCGACCTCTTTCAACATCTCTTCTTCATATTGCGGGCCATACTCCCCACCGCCACATACTGTTTCAATTGCCTCCAACGTACACCCACCAACGAAGACAGCCAGCCGCTGAAACAGGCACCGCTCACGGTGTGTCAGTAATTGATAGCTCCACTCCATTGTCTTACGTAATGTTTGTTGCCGTTCCGGGACATCGCGCGTGCTAGAAGTCAGAAGAGCCAGGCGACTACCAAGTTTTGCTAGCAAGACCGGAGGCGACAACAACTTTATGCGTGCCGCCGCCAGTTCTATCGCCAGTGGCAACCCATCCAGACGATTACAGATATCTGCAATCGTGCGAGCGTTGTTCTCGGTCAAACAAAAGTCTGGCTGCACCATCTGGACCCGCTGTAAGAAGAGAGCTACCGCCGCTGTTTGTGCCAACGCTTCATAGTCAGGCAGATGACTTAGATCTGGTAAGGCCAGAGGAGGCACTCGAAACTCATATTCATCACGCAGATGCAAAGTTTCCCGGCTGGTGATCACCAGTTTCAACCAGGGACAACGAGCCACTATCTCTCCCATCAAAGGTGCAGCCTCTCCTACTTGCTCAAAATTATCGAGCACCAGCAAGAGATGCTTCTCGCATAAGGCCATTGTTAACGCCTGCAGAGGTGC
The DNA here is from genome assembly GCF_016587455.1 of Reticulibacter mediterranei. NCBI lineage: Bacteria > Bacillati > Chloroflexota > Ktedonobacteria > Ktedonobacterales > Reticulibacteraceae > Reticulibacter > Reticulibacter mediterranei. The sequence goes on from NZ_BNJK01000001.1 coordinate 57,791, forward strand.
CTGTTGTGCTGCTTCCTTCAATCCTAACCCCTGGATGATGGCAGGTAGCACCAGTTCTTTCTCTCGGATGGCGGCCAGCGAGACAAAGCAGCAGCCATCGGCAAAAAGGGAGGCATTGGTTGCCATTTCCTTCGCCACTTGCATTGCCAGGCGCGTCTTGCCCACGCCCCCAGGCCCGGTCAATGTCAGCAAGCGTATTCTAGGTTCTTGTAACAGTGAGCAGATCTCATGCAAATCCTGCTCACGACCAATCAGCGGTTTCATTGACAATGTGGAAGCTCCTGAACTAACTTCGATTGTCTACTTTGAAAGCAGTACAACCATAAGCCATAGCTCTCCAATACATTTATTCTAAAATGTGCTGCTCAAGAGCGTAGCGCGTTGCAGCACTGCGCGAAGAGATTCCCAGTTTGCTATAGATCGAGCGCACATGGGAATTGACGGTGAGTGTGGTAATAGAAAGTTGCTGAGCAATCTTCGCGCTGGTAGCACCCTGCGCGACCAGCCGTAGCACCTGAATTTCACGAGCGGTCAGATTCCCATAAGGCAGCTTCCCACCATGCTCGCTATCAGCAGGTGCAAGCTCTTTCTTTCCAGTTACCTCTGGCGACACCATAGGCGCAACAAGCTCATGAGGATTCAGCACCAGATCAAGAGGCATATCCTGTCCTTCCTGCCAGGCGCTCAGAAATTCCTTCTCCCCAAGTGTTTTACGAGCAGTAGCAATAACTACATCGTAGCGCAAGTGTATCCGTAGCAGAGTTGCCAGATAGTCGTAGGTGCCCAACTCGCCAATAGCCCCGCCGGTAACATCATACAAAACATGAGCTGCCCCCCATAACCGCACAGCCCACACAGTTTGCTTTTGGGCCGCTGCCACGCAGCCCAATCCCACTAAACAAATAGCAATAATTGCATCACGACCAACGGTGATAGCGGAGCGTACCAGTGCAAGGCTCTCCTCATAGCAGGTCTGTGCCGTCTGGTATTTCTTCTGCACATAAGTAAATAGGCCGAGGGCATACAACACCCGGATGGTCGTGACCGGTTCACCAACCCTGCGACAGATTGTCAGGCATTCCTCGCACAGAGCCTGTGCTCTGGCATAATCGTCGACCAGATAGGCACTATAGGCACACAGGAAGAGCGCTTCGCATAAGCGCCAGAGATTGCCGGTAGGATGTATCAATGCGAGGGCCTCCTCGCTTACCGCCTGCACGGTCGCATAATCATTCGCTTCGAGCGCAAGATGACCCAGGCAGCAGAGCGCAATGGCTATTCCCTGTTTATCTCCTATTTCCCGAAAAAGTTCCAGGCTCCTGCGACAATGTATGGCCGATTGAGGCGCATCGCCTGCGTAGCGCGCCAGAACAGCAATACAATAATAGGCCAGGGCCAGGACATGCGTATCCACACCAATTCTCTGTTCATGATGAAGTGTAAGAGCCTGTTTGATCCAGCGATATCCCTCTTGAGTATGACTTTGCGCCCAGAACATCCAGAGCGCATTACATAGTCTCAGGGCCAGCTCGGCCTTCTGCTCTTCCAGCAGCCAGCTCATAGTAGCTCGCAGATTATCATGATCACGCTCCAGGAGCCTGACATAGAGCTTCTGCTCAGGACCAATTAGCTTTGAAGCACGCTCTTCTGCTATCATCAGATAATACAGAGCATGTTCTAGCCGTATCCTTTCCTGAGCATAACCCTTATCCATCCTTTCCTGAGCATACTCATGAATAGTTTCCAGCATCGTGAAATATGGCTCCTCATCCTCTTGTGTCGGTCGTACCTGGAGCAAGTTTTTATCCACCAATGAAGTCAGCAGGTCTAACAGGCTAGTGTCCACCTGCCCTTCCAGCGCAGTCCATGTCGCCTCTATTGCTCCTAATGTGGCTCCGCCAACAAAAACTGCCAATCTCTGAAAGAGGAGTCGTTCACGTGATGAGAGCAACTGGTGACTCCACTCAATGGTTCGGCGCAAGGTTTGTTGTCGCTCCGGTGCATCCTGCTTTCCTCGCGTCAGTAGTGTCAAACGACGACTGAGCCGTGCCAGCAGTGCCTGAGGCGACAGCAATTTCATACGAGCCGCAGCCAGTTCTAACGCCAGCGGCAGGCCATCCAATCGGATGCAGATTTCCGCTATTGTTCGAGCGTTCTCCTCGGTCAGAGCGATCTGTGGCACCATCTCCTGAACTCGCTCGACGAACAGAGCAACTGCAGCGTTTTGCGCTAACGTTGCCAGGTCTGGCAAACGGTTCAGATCTGGTAATGCGAGAGGGGCTACTCGAAACTCATATTCATCATGCAGATGCAAGATTTCCCGACTGGTGACGAGCAGTTTGAGAGAAGAAGCATAAGCGGACAATTCGCTAATCAGAGGTGCCGCTTCTCCCACTTGCTCAAAATTATCAAGTACCAGCAACAAATGTTTCTCGCGTAATGCCTGTTTCAACACGTGCAATGGAGCCTGTTGCGCCGCTTCTTTCAATCCCAGGTTCTGGATAATGGTCGGCAACACCAGGCCCTTATCTCGGATAGCCGCCAGCGACACATAACAACAACCATCGGCAAACAGAGCAACACGGGACGTTATCTCGGTTGCCACCTGCATCGCCAGGCGCGTCTTGCCTACGCCCCCAGGCCCGGTCAACGTGAGCAAGTGTACTGCGGGGTCTTGCAACAGTGAGCAGATCTCACGTACATCCTGCTCACGGCCAATCAGCGGTTTCATCGACAATGTGGAAGCTCCTGGACCCATCCCCTGGTAATCTTCCACGCGAAAATAATAAGGCACAGATCGCCTTGATGATATCTCTCACACCCAAATAGCGGCGGCGTCAACCCAAAAAAAGAGGCTGCATCCATGACATAGACTCTCCTGAAATTCCTTTTCTCTTTGAAGGGCCACCGCTGTATTCCAGCCAGCGGCCTACGTATAAATAAGGACTCATATTAACCCAACGAGAGAAACAGAACTTTTCGGAGTATAACATTTGTCGCATCCTCCACACCCTTTCCATGAAATATTGGATATATAAGCAATGAAAGATTTTATTCTTATTTATTATACTATACTTCCCTACCTGACCTTTCCTCCAGAGTACATATGGCAAATTTTACAGGGATTGGAAGTGATGAACATGATGGGAAAAGGGTAACTGCAAGGTATGAAAAAAGGTGATGTGAGAGGTCAGGTCGAACTGGTCGCCTGAGAACCTGCGCAAACGGTTGTACCCAAAAGCCAGGGCTAAAAAGAGAGATTCCAATCTGTGGTAGGATAAAAAAAACCTGAAATCCAAGCCCAGAAAGGAATCTCACATGCAGATACAAGTATCGCTCAGTCTAGAGATAAATGCAAACGCGACCTTCCCAGAAATGGAAGCCCAGATCCAGGAGGCGGGGCATCGCTGGATGCGTGAGGCACTCGCCAAGACGGTGAGAGCCTGGGAAGGGATGCGTCCCTTGTGCCGACGCTGTGGGGGATCTGTCAAGACAGAAGGCACGATCCTCACGCTCTTTGGGAAGGTCCAGCTGATCCGTCGTCGCTTTCGCTGCCAGTCCTGTCACCATCGCTTTTGTCCATCAGGGGAACTGTTGCAGGGGTTGCAGTTGTGCCGGATCACTGCTGCCCTGCGGGAGGCGGCGATCTTGGTGGGTGCCTCCTGGCCCTATCGACACGCAGCAGCGACGTTGCAACGGTTGAGCGGAGCCGAGATCAGCGCAGAGGAGATTCGCCTCCTGACCAACGAGCAAGGCAAGCTGGCCGCTCGCCGTCAAAGAGAGCAAGCAGAGGAATGTGTGCCGTCTGCTCCGGTAGCCCCTGACGACCCAGCACCAGCAGCGTTAACGTCTGCGGTAGCCAGAGGCGAAAGAGCGGCGGGGTACTGACAAAGAGCAGGTCATAGATGTGGTTGGTGGTGTGCATGAGGCTGGCAATGGTGCCGATCCAGATATGGGAGACCTTCCTGGTCGGGTCAGGAAACGCCCAGAGCAAACCGAGACTCACCGCCAGTTGGAAGATGCCCGCATCACCGAGGTAGTGACGATTGAAGGGTACAAACTGAACCAGAGATTGAAAGATGTGGGGCAAAAAGAGAATCACCATTGACGTTCCCACAAAAAACAGCACATTTACGGCGAGGACGATTTGAGCGAATCGCGTCCACAGAGTTGTGGCTTTCATGCAGTTCCTTCTTATCCAATAATATATTCACAGACCCGCTCGACAAAGGGTCAAAGCAAGCGGTAAACTTGCTTGTGTGATGGTCCGAACGCGCTGGAGAAAGCAGCGTTCCTTCATCAGGTTCGACCTATTAGGAAAGATTCGGCTTCTCTGGCGGCATTCTTGGGTTAACCGATCATTAGGAGATTGTGCCTTAACTGAGCACCGCAGGATAAGAACACGCTTCCCCCAAGAATTTTTTCGGACAGAAAGGAGTCGCTCATGTTCTACGCTGGTATCGATTGGAGTGATACTCACCATGATGCTCTGGTCATTGATGAGGCTGGTCGTCAAGTCAAGACACCGAGCCGTGTGACTCATAGCCCTGATGGGTTGGAAAAGCTGCATGCCTTTCTGGAGACCATTGTTGGTTCCACGGACAAAGAGAATCTGGCCTGCATCGTCGAAACTTCCCACGGCTTGCTCATCGCTTTCCTGCTGGAAAAAGGCTGGCCGGTCTATCCCGTTCATCCTACAACGGTGGATCGTCGCCGTGCTGTTTCTAGAGCAAAGACCGACCAGATTGATGCCTACTTGCTGGCCAAGACCGGTCGCGCGGACTTTGCAGAATTGCGTCGGTTGACGCCTGATAGCGAGCAAATCGCCGAACTCAAAGCACTTACGCGTGACCAGGATTCGTTGATCCAGATGCAAACCAGGCTGGTCAATCAATTGACTGCTTGTCTCAAGGCGTATTATCCAGGAGCATTGGATCTGTTTGCCAAACTTCAGCAACGTTCGACGCTGACCTTTCTGCAAACGTATCCCACTCTCCAGGCAGCTCGCGCCGCCTCGATTGAGCAGATTGAGACGGTCCTCAAAAAGGCCGGACATACCTCGGCTGCGAAAGTCGCCCCCAAGGTTGCTGAGACCTTGCAGCAGCCCCAGTTGGAGGCCAATGCGGTGACGACGCGCACGAAATCGCGTTTGGCACTGGCTCTGATCGCACAGTTGCTGCCTCTGGTTGAGCAAATCGCTATCTACGACAAGGATATTGAAGACCTTTTTTTGAGCCACGCCGACAGCGCGATTTTTGAGAGCCTGCCGCGAGCCGGACGCCGTCTGGCTCCTCGGCTGTTGGCGGAAATCGGCGATGACCGACAACGCTATACCGACATGGCGAGCTTGCAAGCCCTGGCAGACACCTCTCCAGTGGTCTTTCAGAGAAGACCGTACTCCCGCGCCAGAGCGATAGCCTGGGTTCTGTTAGCGGCACCCAGTTTATTGAGGATACTTGAGATATGCTTCCTGGCTGTCGAAAGCTGGATCACCAGCGCATTGGCTATTTCCTGATTGGAGGCTCCTTGTGCGAGTTGCTGTAACACGCGTTGTTCCTGTGAAGTTAATGAATCGAGCAATGGGGGAGTTGTGTCAATGGGAGGCGTAACCGCTGACACCTCAGCTTCGATAAAGGCGCGCAAGAGAGCACGCACATACGTGGCCAGGGTTTTGTCTCGCAGATCAGGCAAGAGGCTTTTTAACAGAGCCTCAATGGAGATACCCTCATCGAGAAAGAGGCGTTGATAGCCCTCTGGTCTGGCCCGCGTGATCGCCTCAAGCAGCGTTGCTCTCGCCTGCACTTGCTCCCCGGCTTGCTCCTGTGCGAGCGCTTCGAGCAGAAGGATCTGGAGTTCACTGTACCCACGATGCGCTTTACTGGCCTCTTGCTTCCACTCACTCAGCAGGCCGAGCGCCGCTTGTGGTTGACCTTCCGCGATCCGTAGGCGCGCAAGCAGCAAGCCCTCCTCTTCTCGACGAACGTGGGCAAAGGGTTCTGTTGTGTGCAGGTCGGATGAGGCCCACGCTTCGGTTTGAGGCAAGTCTGCCGCTTTAAGGGAGAGCCAGGCCTGCGCCATGTGGATCTCCCGCAGGATCTCTGGTCGAGACTCCTGTGAGACGTTCGCATGCAACAGGGAGCGGGCTTGTTCAGTTTCTCCCCGCGCTACCAGCATGCGAACCTGAAAAAGTAAGCCGGAAGGGAGTACGTGAATCCAGGGAGACGGCATCCCGATCAGGGCCTCATGCAAATACTGCTGTGCCTTTTCAAGATCGTTCCATTCATAGAAAAGCCGAGCCAAGCCATAGTATGCTCTTCGCTCGTAATAGCTATCTCTGCGGCCCGTCTCAAGAGTCAATTGCAATAGGGCAAGGTCTTCATGTTCGCGGGAGTGAGCCAATGCCTGCTGAAAGAAGTTCTCCGCCTGCCGCAACTCGCTCCTGCTCAAGGACACAAAGCCAAGCCAGATAATCGCGGCGATGGTTCCTGGCAGCGAGCCTGATTGTTCCGAGAGGGTCCTGGCCTGCAAGAGCAATGGTTGGGCGCGATCTGGTTGACCAGAGATGATCATCTCCAGGCCCAGAAGATGCAAGCAGTGGCCGCGCCAGAGAGCCTGCTGCTCGGAAAGCAGGGAGAGTGCCTGGTGGACCAGAGCCAGGACTTCTGCAACCCTCCCTTGCATACTGGTGAGCACTGCCCGCGCGGTCAGTACCGCGCCAAGTCCGGCCTCATCGGAGATCTGGCGATATCCTTCTTCTGCCCAACACAAGGGTTCCTCGACGAGATCCAGGGTCTGTGGCGAACGAGGGGTTGTAAACACCACCGAATCCACATATCGAAAGCTCAGATGTGGTCGCGAGCGCAGGGTTTCCGAGGAAAGACCAGCCAACCAGCGGCGCAGCATATGATAGTCATTACGAAAGCTGGCTGGGTCAACGAAGCACTCGATCAGGTCTGCGGCGTAGCCTTCATCTCCGGCGGAGAGCGCGTGAGGAATGGCCTGAGCCCAGCGCTCTTGCGTAGCATACCAGGCGGCAGCGCGTCGATGCAGGAGTGGAAGCTGTTCGGGGGTAGTTGCGCGTAGATAGGTGAGCAGCGCTTCGCGGAAGAGGGCATGATAGCGATACCAGCGCCGTTCTTCATCCAGAGGAACCACAAAGAGATTGGCCCGCTCCAACGTTTCCAGTAGTGCCTGGCATGCCTGTTCCCCCCCGGTCTCCTCGGTCAGCGCCTGGCACATGGAAGCATTCATCTCAGAAAGGATCGCCGTCTGAAGCAGAAATCGCTGGAGGGGGGCGGGTTGCCGCGCAAGAATTTCCTCTTGCACATAATCGAGGACAAAGCGATGGCTGCCACTGAAGGACCGAAACCAGGCGACCGGGTCAGTGGTTCGTTGCAGTGCGAGCCCAGCCAATTGCACCCCGGCGATCCAGCCCTCGGTTCGCTCAAAGAGTCGCCACACCTCTTCCTCTCGCAGAGAGAGGCCCATCACCTGACTGAGAAAGCTGGCCGTCTCGGCTTCACTCAAGCACAAGTCGGCATCGCGGATCTCAGCCATTCTTCCTTGCGCGCGCCACCTGGCAAGAGGAAGTGGGGGATCGACCCGGCTGGAGAGAATGACATGCAGCGAGGCGGGAGTATGATCCAGGAAAAACGCGAATGAGGAGTGGATGGCTGGCTCCTGGATGACATGATAGTCGTCCAGAATGAGGATCGTTTCCGACGCGCTCGCCACCAGATCGTTGATGAGCGAAGTCAGGACGGAAAGAAACGGAGGCTGCGTGTGTTGACTGGCTTTCGCCGTGTCCGCAGGCGCCACAGGGAAATCTGCGTGGAGTGCAGTAACCACAGAGGTCCAGAAGCGCTCTGGATCATTGTCTAGTTCATCCAGTGAGAGCCAGGAAATGGGTCGCATGCTTTGACTGGCCCAGGTAGACAGGAGTGTGGTTTTCCCAAAGCCCGCCGTGGCTGAGAGCAGGATCAGGGGAAGTCCGCAACTCTGATTGAGCCGCTCAATCAGGCGCGTTCGTGGAAGAAGTTGGGGACGCAAAAATGGAACCGTAAACTTGGTCATGAGCAGGTGTGACTCTGACATGTTCTGGTCCTCTTTCCTGAAATGGAGTGGCCTGTATGTTCGCGAGGGATGGATCAGTATAGGGAGTTCGCCACCAGTCAATCCACCTCTCGCCCAAGCCCATCATGGCCCCCTTTGAGGAGAAGTATACCAGATAAGCCGCGATTTTCCCAGGCTATTTTCCTCGCCTGAAGAGACAGGGGGAGCAATCACATTATCGTCCGTTTTCTGCGACACACGGAGGGGGTTTGGGTTACTTGATGAATGGAAGAAGCAACAAGAGCCTCTGCATCCTCATCTGGTTCGTGATAACTCACCAGGCGAGGATGTGGAGCGAAGCTCATGTATTGCGTGCGCCTCGCCCAGGCGAGGCTGCATTCCTTTGATCTCACGCGAGAGGATCGGCCCACAGGGCGTTTGAAGCTCGCGGCACGGGGTCAGGAGATCAGCAACTTCGCCGCCATTGCCGAAACCCATGCCCAGCCGATCACCACCGCAGCAGTGAAGGCCAGGATGACAACCGTCGTGATGGCTCCGACAGCATTGGACCCAACGGCGATTCCTACAAAGGCGGCGAAGAAGAGCACGCCCGTTGTCACCGAGTAGACCGCCCATCCTCGTTGTCTTTGGGCTACAAAGCGGCGCGCAAAGACGAAACACGCTGCGATCAGCCCGATGAAGCCGATACTCCCACAGATGAAATGGAGCAGCCCATGCCAACTCACCGCGTTCGCGTCAGCTGGCGTGCCAGGCGGGAAGCCGTGGGCCGGATCAGCGACAAAAAAGCCAGCGCCAATCAGACCTAATCCATACACACTCAGCAGCACCGGCCCCCAGGTTCCACCCTGGCTGCCAGGAAGGCAACGCCGCATCCCAATGGCACCTGCGATGGTGAGCAAGCCAGTCAGGATGAACAGACTGATATGAATCCATCCCAGACTGCCGTTGCTCATCAGACTGAGATCGTCACGGGTCGGATCGTAGCCAGGACGGGTGAGCATCTCGATCCCGCCCACGATGATGTAGAGGGGGCCAGCGACCACGCCGCAAGCCAGCAGCGCTCTTGTCAGCTTCGGGGTCGCAACACCAGATGGGCTATCTTTTGAAATGACGTGTTGCATCTCTCTCCTCCTCAGTCGGATTGCACAGACCTGACAGAGATGAGGTCTCTGCGCTTCATGTCGTCTTCGTCTTGAAAGAATTTCACCAGGACGGGTGCAATAGCCGCTGGATCGACATTGTGAGGCTGACCAGCAAGGGTGCAGCGCTGCGCATGGGGCAGGGCAGACGTCACCGATTGTGCGGCCTGGCTCACCCACGGCATGGTCCCTCCGTCAATCACGAGCGTGGGGATGGTGATGGTGGTGATCCGATCTGTGGGCAGCGAGAAACCGCTGGTGAGGATGGCATCGTAGATCAGGGTGTGCGCCAGAGCCTCCTGGCCCGCCCAAAATGGAGCTTGTCGCATCTGGGTCACCAATTCAGATGGCATGCCGACCGCCTTGACCAGAAACAACTCGACCATGTCGCCTCGCCTCTCCTCTTGCAACATCTGGATGAGCTGCTCTTTATAATCCTGGGGCACGGGAGGACGGCTGCCGTCTAAGATATAGGGCGGTTCCCACACCGCGAGTTTCTTCATTTTGGGAGCTAGCCCACGCGCTGCCGCCTCCAGGGACAGGATCGCCGTGCCAGACGTTCCATAGACATACGCTGATCCACCAGCCTCGGTGATGAGGGCATCGAGATCTTCGACCTCGCGCTCGACCGCATAGGGGGCTGTAAAACCACTCTCGCCATGCCCCCGCCGGTCGAAGTTGAACACGGTGAAGTGCTCGACAAGAAACTGGGCCAGGTCTGCGTTCTGGAAGTGATCGCCTAACACCCCGCCCACCAGAATCAACACTGGCCCCTGACCGATCTTCTCGAAGGCGATGAGGGTGCCGTCTTTTGATGTCACGTGTTGCATCGCATGCTCCTTCTTTTCTTAACAAGAATAAACAGAAAACGCGCACCTGATGTGAAACGGATTCCGAGGGTCGTGGCATCACTGCTTGACCGGCTCGTATCCCAGACGAACGATTCCCGTCTGGTAGGCTTTGGAGTGAACCAACCGAAGTCGCGCCTCACTCCCTTCTGGAAAGAGACGCTTTCCCTTCCCCAGGACCAGGGGCGCGACTGTCAAATAGTACTCATCAGTGAGGTCATACTGAGCGAGCAACCGCACCAGCTCAGCACTCCCGTTGACCAACAGGATTCCACCAGGCTGCGCTTTCAGCTTCGCCACTTCTTCCACAATGTTGCCTGCGATGACGTGGGAGTTATCCCAGCTCACATCCCTCAGCGTGGTAGAAACGACGTACTTGGGAGCGCGGTTAAAAATGTCAGCCATTTCACCGGTTCTGCTGGACCAGGCAGTCATTTCCAGGTAGGTCTTGCGCCCGAAGAGCATCGCATCAGTCTCGCCGAGCGCGCTCATGACATCCTGCCCGATTTCTTGATCCATGTAAGGAAACACCCACTGATCGGGCGCTTCCATGACCCCATCTAGACTCACCATCTCGGACGCTCGAAGTTTCATACAATGTCTCCTTTTCCTCTGGGTGCATTCGTCCTTGCGAATAGCAAGCGAGAGAACACTCTTTTTCGTCTCGCAGACAGCAAAAGCGGAAAGATCAGCCTTCGTCCAGCCTCGTTTCGTGGCGTTCGAGCGAGAGCAGCGTCAAACTCAAACGATCAATCTTTTGAAGCACGCCATAGAGAGCGGCCTGATCGGGAAGCACACCTGAAATCCGAGAGGTGCCATCCTCCTCGTGCACAATCGCTAATTCCTCTAGCCACTGCTGCCAACTCTGGTCAAGATGCCCCTGAATGCGGATCACCACATGCATCGCTCTGCCTACCTTTCCAAGTTGCCGGGTGGTACTCAGTCGTCACTTCTTGAGAAGAGGAGCATCGGCAGGCAGGGAACAGACATCATCTTGCGCTCGTGTTTACCGCTTCGTCGCCACTTCGTAACGCGCCACTTCTGGTTCCAATTCCAGCAAGAACTCTTGATCCCTGGCATACTTGTTTCTGCACTGCTCTTATCCGCTTGAGAAGAGTATAGCCGGAAGGTGGGAGAAGAAGCGTCACCGGTTTTCGCGATTTTCCGGGTGATTGTATTAGAGGTCCTGGGGAACACACCAGGTACGCGGTTCCCCAACTGGCAAGGACTCGCAGACGCTCCCAGCGGCTAGAAGAGAGGCAAGCGCGCCGTTACGGCGATGGCTTCGGCACGTCGGCTCACGCCCAGTTTGCGATAGATACTGCTGACCTGGGTCTTAATGGTATTCGGGGAGACGGTCAGCGTCTGCGCCATCTCCGCGTAGGTCTGTCCTGCCACTAGCAGCCGCAACACCTGCTGCTCCTGCCGGGAGAGGGGTTCGAGAAGCTTGTGCCGGGCGACACTCTTCGAGAGAGCAGAGGACGCTCCGTTTGCTTGTGTAGACCTTGGTGCTGCCTCTCCCTTCAGGGCCATGAGCATGCGCAACACGCTTGACCGGGAAAGGGTAGCCGTGCCAGCCTGGGAAATCTCCTCTGGGTGCGCTTCTAGCCAGATCGTGAGCACCTCTTTCATCAAGGGTTCACTCGTGTCAAGCTCCAGCCGGATGTAGCTCTCTGGCTCGGTGATGGTCAGCAGGTGAGTTGCAACCAGGAGTGCTTGCTCACGCTTCCCGCTTCGGGACAGAGCTACGACCGAGAGCGCCATCCACTCGAACGTAGCGTCAAGCACTTCTGGCCGATCAAAATACTGACGGAAGCGTGAGAGTGTCTCGACCGCCTGATCTGACTGCTGCTGGGCAAGCAAGACTCGCACCAGCAGCAGCATCTCCCAACGGCGCACAGGGTTCCAGGCACTTGAGGAGAACATGGTCTGGGCTGTCCAGGCCGACGCTGCTTCCAGGTTGCCCTGAGCCAGCCACACCTGCACGCGCAGGATGCTCACCCAGGGAGCACGCAAGGTAAACCTCTCGTGCGCCACGAGGACTTCGAGCTGGTGCAAGGACAACTCAGCAGCCCCGAGATCTCCTCGCATCAGTGCGAGCCGCGCTCCATAGACCTCTCCGATGCCCAGCAATTCTATTTGATGCCAGTCCTGACCGCTCTGCCGCATCAGCTTCAGCCACTCTGCCGCCTCCTCCAGCTTATTCCAGGCGTAGGAGACGTTGAACAGGGTATAATACAGGTATCCTGGCCAGGTGATGTGCCCCCCCTCCCGTTCGAGCAGGGCCAGTCCCCAAAGAGCTTCCTGATGCGCTCGATGCAACTGTCCAGCTTGTCCAGAGGCGAAAGCCAGCCAGGCGATGGCACGGATCGTTACCTGGAAGTCTGCTGCCTCCTTCGCCGTCTGCACCGCTTCCCGCAGTCGAGGGATCAAGGAAGCTCCCTTGCCCTGGAGCATCACCTCGCAGAGGAAGACGGGGCTGAGCCGGATCAGATTCCAGTTCTCCTCCTCATCGGCAGGAAGCGCTTCCATCTCCCGAACGAGAGCCCCCAGGTGCTCGATATCCCCACGCTTGAGGAGCACTCTCGACTGGATCAAAGCACGCAGCACATGTAGACGCAGCTTGATCAATGCTTCCTCTGCCTCAGAGAGCGAGAGTTCTGCCTTTCTCCGTACGATGCCTTCCATGCGCGTACAGGTCCGCTCTATCTGGACAGTCCGGTTGGCGTGGACGCTTTCCGTGTCCACACTGGCAGCGTTGAGGAAATGAAAGGCGGCATCCAGAGCCAGGCGCAGATGGGTGCGCAGGACGGCATCAGGCAAGGCCAGGACCCAGGTGTGAACAGTTCTCACTTCTCCCTGCAACCAGAAAGCTTGTGCCGCCTGCTTGATCAAGGCGGCGGCATACGAGAAGTCAGGCGCGGCCAGTGCGTGGGTAATCGCCTCTCGCCTCTCGCCTTGCATTTCATACCAGCGGGCCGCCCGCACATGCAGGAGCGGAACCAATGCTGGCAGGCTGGCCTGCAAACGAGCTTGCAACGCCTCACGAAAGAGATCATGATAGCGATACCAGTGTCGTCTAGAGTCGAGTGGCACGACAAACAGATTGGCGCGCTCCACTTCCTCCAGCATCTGCTGATTCTCTTGAAGGGTCGGGCTGGCGGTGATGGCCTGGCATAACGCTGCATTCATGCTCGTCACCACGCTCGTCTGAAGCAGGAAGTCCTGGAGCGGACCTTTCAACTGCACGAGGATGTCCTGCTGTATATAGTCCAACAGATAGCGGTGGCTGCCCCCAAAATCCGCAACGGCACTGGAGGGGTCCGACTGCCTGGAAAGCGAGAGCGCGGCCAGTTGCAACCCGGCAATCCAGCCCACGGTGCGCTGGTGCAGGATCGCCACCTCCTCTTCTGAGAGCGCCAGTCCCATGCCCTGTGTCAGGAAGCTGGCAGCCTCTTGTTGCGTGAAGCGCAGCTCCTGATCACGGATCTCAAGCAATTGGTGATGCACGCGCAGCCGCGAGAGGGGAAGCTCAGGGTCGATGCGGCTGATGAGCACCAGATGCAGCGTGGCAGGCAAATGATCGAGCACAAAGAGCACCCCTTCATGGATGCTCTGCTCAGAGACCAGATGGTAGTCATCCAGAATGAGAATGAGTTTTCGATCAAGGTACATGATATCATTGAGCAGAGCGACCAGGATCGTCGAGAGTGGGGGAGCCTCTCGCGCGTGCAGCAGAGCGAAGGCCTCTTCTCCAAGCGCGGGCCAGCATCTGCGTAGGGCTGCGATGCAGGACGCCCAGAAGCGGACGGGATCATTGTCCAACGCATCAAGCGAAAGCCAGGCGACAGGATGCTCCTGGCGGCTTCCCCAGGTTGAGAGCAGCGTCGTCTTCCCACTCCCAGCAGAGGCAGAGACCAGGACCAGCGGGTATGTCCAGAGAGCATCCAGGTCGTGAAGGAGGCGAGGACGCTCCACCAGAAAGCCAGGCACACGAGGCGGAATGAGCCTGGTAGCGAGCAGCGTTCTTCCCTGTCCATTCTGTTGTTCAGGATGCTCCTGTGCCAGAGATAGAGGAGATGGCGAGCCGCTCAGCTCTTTTGCCACCTGCTCTAAGCGTGCAAAGGTCAGCCGAGGAGTTGCTCCAAGATACCGCTTGCAGGTCTGGCTCGCCCTTTTGCGATAGGCATACCAATAACTGGTCCCGGCAGATCTTGCTTCTTTGAGCAACGAGAGCCGTCCGGACTGTCCTCTAAAGGCAAACGAGGTCTGCTCTTCCAGCCAGCGCGTGAATGCTGGCTCCTCTTCTGGAAGGAAGCACTGCATAGGCTGTCCCTGCTTCTGGAGTTCATAGCGTTGATGCACCTGGGACCAGATGAGTGTAGACAGCGATGATTTGGGCATCGTACCCTCCCTATGCCATTGGGGACCTCCCGAGATCCCCAATTCTGTCTCAAGTATAGCACACAACCGCCCAAACAAGGAAGCGAGGCACTCCAGATTGATGCGCTGAAAGCAGCAGGATGTGAGAAATGGTTTGTGGACAAGATTACGGGATCGAAGGCCGAGCGCAAAGGACTGAACGAAGCGCTAGCCTATGTCCGACCAGGCGACACCTTCATGGTGTGGAAATTGGATCGGGCAGGACGCTCCTTGAAGCTTCTGATCGAACTGCTCAAGGATCTCCAGGGGCGAGGCATTGAGTTTGTCAGCCTGACAGAGCAGATTGATACGACAACACCTGGCGGCAAACTCATCTTCCATCTCATGGGAGCACTCGCCGAATTTGAGCGTGACCTCATCCGTGAGCGAACCAATGCCGGGTTAGCAGCAGCCAGGGCCAGGTCTTTTTTTATTTGTTCTGGCCCCCACCGCGCTCCAGCGCCTCCACTCGCCCATCACTCCAGCACAATGACGACGATCAAGAACCAGCTTGATCCTTTTTATCACCCACTTCCATTTGAGCCTCTCCAGCGCTCCACAATCCCTACCGCCCTTTCGTTTACCACCACTTACTCTTCTGCAAGATGATGTCTGTTTGTAATGGGCTCGCAGGGGGCCGACGACTGCTGGTCTCTGGTCTCTCACCTGGGTGTATTGCACACCGTCACAGCCATGGTGTCCCAACAGATCGAGCAAGGTGGGAACAGTGATGCTCACTCATCATCAATGCAAAACTCCTGGGAAGCAGATCTGAACCGATCCTGACGCTCCCTCTCTCCAAACGGTCAGACGCTTGCTTGGAAGCTTCCTGGTTCCGTTGATCGATCAGCGGCTTGAACAGCAATACCTGGAACTGAGGACCAGCCCCACCAGAGGACACCAGCAAAACACTGCTCTCCGCCTGCGAAGGGCAATACCTCCCCTCTCGCTAACATGTGCGTCATTGCTCCTACCACCTCCTCCTAACTCCCCCTCAGATAGCCAAGGCATGGAATTCCTCTTTTAATCGCAGCATAATCCAAACCTCCACCACCCCAGTTCCCCACGCCACAACAGCGGCAGGAGCGGTTCCATTCCTTTTATTAATTCCCGAGCCTGCAGGCTCGGGGTTTGCCCTAGCTATCACCCTAACATTCAAGAAGGGAACGGTCCCTGTTTGGGGAACTGTGCGAGCAGGGGAGCTGAGGAAACAGCATGCAGAGGAAACCAGAAGCAGATGTCATGAAGAGGAGCACATCATGAATGGAACAGTTTAGCTCACATCGCTTCCTCACAGTGTCCTCCATTCATAGGCGAGAGCTGTTTGGACACGAACAGACCGTCAAGAGCTCACCGAGTCGAGATCTGTTCTCACCTTCCTGGGACAGCCTCAGAGGTACAAGCACTGGTCTCTTTTTTCTTTCGGGGCTCCAAGGATAGGTGCCTCAGCAGGAGCCAAGTCTCCTTCAAAGAGTGCTTGGCTAGGTGGAAGAAGCCTGCTTCCGTGGGGAAAATAGAGGACGAGAAGCGGAATTTACGTAACCTATTTTTTCTGTTGACCTCAGGGGAGGGCTCATGGACATGCTCGACCAGACGGTCGCCCAAGCCAAACAGCGGAAGGTGATACCTGCCCCACCTCAAAGGTTGCACCAATCGTCCGCCCGCTCCTGTGGAGATGATCTCGATACTGTTGGCGAATGCAAAAAAGAAGAGATAAAATTAGAGGAGACAAGAAGACATTTTTCAGTTTTTATGGGAAGAGGGAGCGAAAAAAGAGAGAGTTGTTGTCTGCCTGGTAAAAAGTCGTTCCTCTGCCATATAAAGGTTCTATTGATTTCCGTTGAAAACTCTTTCCTCCTAGTGTTACCCACAAGCAAGTAATATTCCATTCCGCTCCATAAATTGTCGTGTCTTTCGACAAACTTCATAGATGTTTGTCTCTATATATGACTCCTCTAATGCGACACTTCTTTTTGCCGTATAATCTGTCGCATTAGAGGAGTCATATCGTGTCAAGGTATCAATCCCAACAGAAAACCGGTCTTTTTCCACCAAGTGTTCTGTGAGATTGACAGGATGTGATACGAGAGCGAGGCTTGCAACCCGAGACTTCTGTTTGAAATTTTGTGGAAGCATATCATTGCCGCATGCACATTGAAATGCTTCCAGGAAAACTTGGCAATGATATGCCTCTCGTATCAGGTATCTTCTTCTCTAGCGATTCACCGTCATTGGCATAATCACATACTGGGCGTCGATAGCTCCCACCGCTCGCAAGAGGCCAGGGCGGGTCTTCGAGGCCACTTCAAGCGCCACTTGCGGAGTATCGATCACGGAGAGGACGCTGGCGAGATATTTAATGTTGAAAAGAAGCTCCTGCGCTGGTCCATCAATAGCTGCATCAATTCTGCTGACATTGGCTCCAATTTCTTCGGTGCTGGCTTCGATAATCAAGCTCCCTCTATCTGCCTGCTCATTCCCACTGATCTTGAGATGGGTGATATTCGAGTTCCCCTGGGCAAAGGGAGTGAGCGACTTGAGGGCGGCGGAGAACTCTTTCGTCTCGATGATCGCCCGTGTCATATAGCTTTTTGGCAGCATGCTAGAAATATTGGGATAGGTTCCTTCTATCAGGCGTGAGATCAGGTCAATCTGAGCAGTGTGGAAGAGGATCTGGCTACGATTGGGAGTGACGATCATTTGCACATCGCCAGTTGCTGGCAGGATACGAGCCAACTCTTGCAGCGTGTGAGCGGGAATGAGGAGATCGTCGTATGCCTGAGCATGACGGCCAGCGAGATGGCAGAGCCATGCATCCCCATAATCTGACCACGATTCTCCCCGTTGGTCGCTGCCAGGTAGATGCGCCCATTGCGGGCTCGACCAGGGCGCTGCCTAGTCCTGCGAGAGCTGCACCCGCAAGTAAGAGCGAATAGCTCGGGGCGAACCGCGCAGCCACGATCAAGGCACTGAAGAGCAGGCTGCCGATGACGATGAGCGGCCTCTTCGACAACTTCTCCGAGAGGAAAGGCTGGCTCTCTGCGTTCTGACAGAACCGTTTACGGGTGCATATACTCGCCGGAAAAATATTTTGCTTGACGTTTCCTTACCTTCTCTCTTATACTGCTAACAATACATGCATGTCAAAGAGGCAACGATGGATGAACAGATTGATTATGAAGACATTTTTACCCCTCAAGGATTATTAGGCGAGGTCTCGAAACATCCAAACTTAGATTTTCTGATGAATATCTGCAACATTCCTCGCGTCTATAGTGTTTCAGGCTTTGGAACCTGGAATGTAGGGCAACATACGTTAGCAGTGGCCTTTCTTGCTTTATATTGGTCCTCTTTTTGTGCTCATCCGGCAGAAAAACGTGATAGGTTAGTCACGCTTGCATTACTTCATGATGCGCATGAAGCTGTTGTTGGAGATATCTTGCCTTTCTTCAAGACGAGAGCCGTGCGAGAGGCTATTGATACCATTCAACAGGATATTCATAACGCCTTTGCTATCGTCGAGGATCAGGAAGCACGGCAAGAAATCAAATTGTTGGATAAAATCAGTTTTCTCTATGAAATCAGCCAATCATCGCCAGGGGGACTGGATTCCTCCAAGCGTGAGTTACTTTCGCAGATCTATCAACGGCAACGTGAGGAAGTTTTTCGCTTTGCTCACCAAATACCGATTGACCATGACCAAGTGGAACAGTTTCTTCAGTCTATGAACCTATAGTCCCCGTGACAGCTTCGGCACAGTTCCTCTGAGCGTGAGCACTGGGTCGTGTAAATGGAGAAGCGTACCTGATGCAGGAGTGTACGCTCTGTGCTCACAGATATCTCCATGCATGGTTACAACTGGCGTCGAGATACGATCAGTTCCTACCGATGCGCCTCCTCTACCGGCGGCAAGGTGAATGAAATGATCATTTACCAGCTTTTGAGTTAATTTGCGGATCGCGAGCAGAATTACAAGCAATCAAGGTACTATTGCATATCGAGCGTCCTTTGGCGTTGACACAAGGATATGAGTTGAGTATGCTACCTGTATTGAGTAAGTGCGGAATCAAGCCTCTGTACAGAAAAGGCAGAAGGGCAACAATTATGTATCAGCCACGACCAGGAGATCTGCTTGCCTCCCTCGATACTCCTGCAATGATTGTCGATGGACAACTCATGGAGGAGAATATTGCCCGGTTAATGGCTCGCTTTCGAGAAACTCCCGTGCGTGTCAGACCACACTTGAAAACTGCTAAAAGTCCAGAACTGGCTCATCGCTTGCTTGCTGCTGGAGTTATCGGCTGCTGCGTCGCGAAAGTGAGTGAGGCCGAAGTGATGGCTCTGGCGGGGATTGAAGACCTGTTGATTACTAGCGAGATCGTCGGCCCTCCAAAGGTAACACGGTTGGTCAACCTCCTGCGGCGGCATCCTCGTATTAAGGTCGTTGTCGATAGTCAGGTGGGAATACAGGTATTGAGTGCAGCTCTGGAAGTGGCTGATCTGCACCTGAACGTCCTCATCGAACTCAATGTCGGGCAAAACCGCTGTGGGGTTGCTCCTGGAGAGGATGCACTCGCGCTTGCTCAGTATATTGCATCCATGAGCCATCTCCACCTCATTGGGGTCCAGGGCTATGAAGGGCATCTGCAACACATTCACGATCTACAGGAGCGAACCAGACGCTGTCGTGAGGCGATGCACCTGCTCACAACAACTGCTGCCCAATTACGAACCGCTGGCTTTCCTATTGAGATCGTGACTACCGGGGGAACGGGAACAGCGGAAATCTGCGCGCAGTGGGAAGGCGTGACTGAAGTCCAACCTGGCTCTTTTCTCTTCATGGATACCGATTACCGCAATGCTCTCGGGCCTGTCTATGCCAATGCGCTCACTATTCTTTCCACCGTCATCAGCCTTCCTTCTCCTAATCGAGCCATCGTCGATGCAGGTCTCAAGTCCCTCTCCATTGACAGTGGAATGCCTGAACCGTTGGGCCTCCCAGGAGTGCAATATCAGCCAGCGGGTGACGAACATGGAGTCCTCTTCTGGGATAAGCAGACAAACGCTGCTCGTCTACAACTTGCAATAGGAGACCGTATTGCATTTTATCCCAGCCATATCGATACGACGATTAATTTGCATGACACCTACTATGTCTGTCGTAATGGCGTTCTTGAAGCAATCTGGCCGGTGACTGCGCGGGGTAAAGTCCAGTAAACAGGGAAAATCAGCCTCAAAAGCCACTGGATCAAGATGCGTCCTTTCAAATGATGACTGTTCTGATAGTAGTGTTGCAAAAAATTTAAAGCTCATCGTAATGAGTGATACTCGAAAATCTTATACGGACAAAACCAGTAGAAAGAGTACCCTTTTTCTCTGATAAAATGCATCTTTACCACAATTACCATCATTATTCTGATGGGCTTTAAATTTTTTGCAACACTATCCTGAATAATCCCTCTCCTTGTAATTGGTTGAAGAGGGCTTGGATGTTGGTAGGGCTTTTTACTATCCAACTGAATACGATTTTCAACCCTTCAAAAAACCAATATTCTTACCAATATTGGGATCAGGGAGGCGAATCGAGTCTCCCAGAGAGGCTTATCAGCCTGTGGGTCATCGGCGTCGAAGGCATAGACCGAGTTGTGCATCGTCGCCACATTATCAGGGAGTCACAGTATTTTGCCAACCTTTACGCAGCAAGAGTGCAATATAAGGCGTTGAGGTCCATGCCGATTTTTATACCACATTCGATATGAATGTATCCAGAAATGATATTGGACACGCGTGCGGCTCTCAGTGTATTCTTCCCAAGAAGAAACAGGGCGGTGGTGAGAAAGACACACCACCGCTCCTTGATAGCGCAGCATGAAAGGAAATAGCAATGACTGAATCCCTTCCTCCCACAGCGGTGATCCGCGTCTCACGCGGCAATTTTGATCCTGCACGTTTTGAAGAAGTTGATCGTATGGCAAAAGAAATCGGTACGTACCTTATTCCTGCGATTCAAAAACTCCCTGGCCTGCTTTCCTACTACGCTGGCACATCGCCGGATGGCTCTATGGTTCATGTCAGCCTCTGGGACAACGAGGAACATGCAAATCAGATGGGCAGCCTGAAAGAGATGATTGTCGATGCCAGGCGCGATTCGGAGGCAGTTGGCGTGACTTTTATTCCGATCGTCAACTATCCTATCTCCTGGACCATCTAACACAGCAATCGTGTGGCCGGTGTCAGGCTCACATCTGCCCATCTAGGGAAAACAATGCGAAGGTCTGTCCGTGGCTCTGAACTGCTCTTCTCGAGAAACAAACAGATCAGGCATATGTTGCTCTTGCAGCAGGAAAGAGGGGAATGATGGAAATGAGAGAGGTGATGGCACCAGATCAACGTCAAGCACGGCGGACAGCCAAGCGGGAGATTGTTCGGCAGGTGGAGTCTGGGGCAACGGTCTCACAAGCACGGAGGGGCTGCCCTATCTCTCTGCATCGTACCACTGTCTATCGGCTGCTCAAGCGAGTCGAGCATGAAGGCGAGCACGCCTTCGTTGAGAGGCGCTATGGTCATCCGATCAAACTACGCGGGAAGTGCTCACCTTCGTGCTAGATTACTGTCAGCGTCACGCGTCTGCAGCCAGCCGTGAGATCCAACATCTCGTGGCTGAACGTTTTGGGATCATGGTGAGTGTCAGCCAACTCAACCGCGTGCGTGCTACCCATGAGCTGAGCCGAAAGAACCTGCCGCGAGAAAAAAAAGCCGCAAACAGGTGTCACCATTGCATCTGGATCTCATGAACAAGCGGGTGGCTTGCTGAGGTTTTCGGCAGCCATCGAGACCGGCCTGCTCTCGCAGTTGGAACAAGCCCTGCCACCTGCTCCTAATCCAGCCCTGGCCCCACCTTCCTTTCCCCTGACAGGCAGTCCAGCGGTGCGTCAACGCCTGCTGCTCACCCTGTTGTTTCTAGGAGCCGTTGGCTTACGCCGGACGTGGGATCTGCGCGGCTATACAGCCGAGGGTCTGGCGCTGCTTACCGGACGGATGCGCGCCTATGGCTATCGGTATACTGAAGCCTTTTTGTCGCAAATCGCTCGTGCCGATGGCACCGAACGCTTTACGGGTGCCCTCGCGTGCTGGGCCACCCAGCTTTGGCATGCATTGGCGGAAGGAACCGAACAGCCCCAAGCGCTTACGTGCTATGTAGACGGGCATCGCAAGCCCGTCTACAGTGATGTGCTCATTCCGCGAGGTCATCGGGCGGCTGAGCGTGATCCTGGGCTGCCGAGCGCTCCTCTTGCTGCATGACGAGCATGGTCATCCCTTGTTTGTCACGACCCATCGAGGAGATCAGCATCTCACCGTCGGTGTCCCCGCGTTTCTGGCACGTTATGAACAGCATGTGAGAAATACCCAGATCGTGCGAATGATCGTGGATCGCGAGGGGATGGCAACCGAATTCCTGGCCAGATTGCACGCAGAAGGACGCAACGTGGTCACGATCTTACAAACCAATCAGTATCGGGATCTCACTTCCTTCTCCGACGTGGGCACCTTGATACCGTTGAGTACGGACGTTCACGGACAGGTTATCCGGGAAGTGGCTCCGGCGAGCATTACTTTGTCGCGCGAAGACCATCCTGATTCGCCGCTGTGCTTACAGGTAGCACTCATCCGCGATTTGCGCTGGACGGTTTTGGTTCGGCCTGATCCAGGGGAGGCACAGTATCCGCAACGGTGGGACAGTGACCTGCCCTTGGATGAGCGAACCTGGTGGCGTGAGGGTTGGCAAGCCACTGCCGCGCCTGCGAAAGAGACGATACCGAAACTCATCCCAATTGTGACCACCGTCCAGACCCAGCCTGTCGATGCCATCGAGCTTGCTCAGACCTATATTCAGCGTTGGCCTGCCCAGGAAAACATCATCAAGGATTATCTTCTCCCCTTGGGATTGGACACGAATCACGGCTTTGCCAAACTGGCGGTGGAGAATTCGGAAGTCGCCAAACGACGAGCACGCCTGGAGCTGCGTCTTGCCCGGCTCAAACAGTGGGCACAGAGCGCGGGCAAGCGCGAGGCACAAGCCAGCCGACGACGAGAGCGACTCCGCACTGCCTACAACCAGCGCAGTAAGGAGTTGTATCGAGTATTGTGGGAGTATCAGCTCAGCCTGGAAGAACAAAACTTGGCCGAGTCTGTGTTCCGACAGAAGCTCCAAGAAAAGTTCGGTGGACTTAGCTTGGCTGGGATACCTGAGCGTCAAAGCAAGGCCTTCGATTTTTTCGTAAGCCGCGAACCATTCCTCGTCAGCGCCTTTGCCTTCGAGCAATGTAAGCTCTTGGTCAAACAAAGGCTTCTAAGGTTCGAACGCCAGAGGAGATTGGAAACGGCAGTGATACCCGCGTCCGGTCGTAAAGTTGAATGTTGCTCAAAACAGCGAGCAATATGTCCCATTGAAGAGGATCTCAGTAGATCTACTCATGGCATCAAGAGTATAATCACCAGTGACCGGCATTCGCAACTGAGGCTATCTTCCGCAATAGTTTTTGCCGCGAACTCTGGCGTAGCTCCTGCGGGCATATCAAAGGAGCCAAGACCAACAGAATCTCGGCGGCATGATAAACGAGAAGCGAGGCATATATGAGTGAACAGTATCCACGGGCAGCCTTGTTTGGCACAGAGGAGCGAACGCTCTTCTCTCCTATCCGTGGTCGGGAATATCACCTGTCCGTCGCTCTTCCGGACAGCTACAAGACATCTACACAGGCGTATCCCGTGATTTATGTGTTAGACGGTGATTACAACTTTGGTGTGGCGGCTGGGTTGACGCGCTTTAGCAATTGGTTCAGGAAAGTACCTGAGCTTATCATTGTCGGCATTGGCTATGACATGGAAACCTCTGATGAATTCGCTGCGTTACGAGACCTTGATTTCGATATTCCCGGGGTGCCCGGCGCCTCTAGCGAGAGTGTGTCGCACCTCTTTTTAGATGCCCTTACCCAGGAGATGATCCCTTTTATTAATGCAAACTATCGCACCATTCCCTCGGATCGCTGCCTGCAAGGCTATTCGTCGGGTGGCTTCTTTGTGCTCTATGCGTTGTTCCGGCAGCCGGATGCCTTTCAGCGCTATATCTCCGGCAGCGCGATTCTGAAATCCACCTACGATTATTGGATTCACCACGACGCGCAGTTGGCTGCGCGCAATGGCAGCAATCCGATTCAGCTTTACCTTTCCGTAGGCGAGTTGGAGGAGGATGACATTCCGAACTTTCGGCGATTTGTTACCTTCTTAGAGCAGGGCAACTATCCTGGTTTGACGGTGAGCAGCGAAATCTATGCCGGTGAAGGTCACGGTGCCGAGGGGATTGCGCTTACCTACCTGCATGGAATCGCCATGGTGTACCCACAAGTTGAACGATAGCAGCTTGATGTCGAATCCGTTTGTTCACGCGAAAGGGGCTGCCTTTGGACGGCAGCCTCCTTGTAGAACCGAAGAAGATACTGCTTCACCTCGTCATAGATACCCATTCGCCTCTCCCCTAATGACTCCGATAGAGCCTCGGTAAGGAGAGATTTTGAGCAGTCTTGCTCGACACTCTCTTCCCTAACGTGTAATGCCAAGATATGCTTCCACTGTACCCATTATACAGCCAAACCAGGGAAGGAACGTGTATGAATGCTAAAGCAAGTATGTCGTGCATTTGAGCGGTGAAGAACGAGAACAGTGAGAAAATATCGTGAGTAAAGGCGGAGCAAATGTTCGTCAAATTCGACGCGCTCATACGCTCTGGGCTTCGCGATGCAGGCAAGACAGATGAGGAGATTGCGAACGTATTGCATATCACGACCGTGACAGTTGCGGAAACGAGAAAGTGCTGGTGTGCCGACCGCCTCAGCCGAATTTTGGGAGACCGACCCAAACCTGGACGCAAGCGCAAATTGGATGGTAAGCAAGAGGCGTTCTTGGTTGCTCTGGCGTGGCCGCGATGCTCCCGAAGGACGAGAACACTGGCCGGAGCGTCTGCTGTCGGATAAGTTGTTGGAGTGAGGCGTCGTTGATGCGCCGGTGTCCTACGAGACGGTGCGTAACCGCTTGCAAAAAAACGAACTCAAATATGAGTCATCCCCAATTTTTCTGAAACCTTTCGAGATCTCGAATGAGGGAAGCGACAACGAGAGGATCATCAGAAGGGGGAATGAAACAACTCAGATGAGGGCGATAATCGTTCCAGAGACGACTGAGCGCCCATCGGAGCCGATAGAGCGGTGCTTGACTGTTCAAGCACCGCTTTCCAGTGCGGTGGCATCTGAAGCGCAAAAGCGCGGCTACTAGATCTTGATAGGAGGAATCGAGCAAAGAAAGCAAGAAAGCATAGACGAGCATAACCATTCCCAGCAGTTTGAGACGAGCTTCCAACGACCACAAACGCGGACATTCCAACGCCAATTCGCATTTGGCATAGCGAAAACTCTGTTCAATTTGCCAGCGTCGTCGATAGGTGAAAAAGACCTCCCAGGCTTGTGTTTCTGTGTGAACGGTTTCATTCGTAATAAGATACATCACGCCTTTCTTCACGCGAGCTTTGACCAGAAACAGCGGTTGCCCTGACTGAGGATGGCGAACTGCACTCCACCAGAGGTCGCAAGACATCTTTTCTCCGGTGGTCGTATCCCAGATCTCTTTATGCGCTCGATATCTCTTGCCTTGCCCAATTTGCCAGAGCTTCTTTTCTTCTCCAGCCAGAGTGAGGAACACATGCTTTTTGATCCAGCGGATCACAAAACGAACACGATATTGCGAAAGGACGTGAAGCCAATATCCTGAAGCATACCCACGATCAAACACATGGACGAGCAACGGCCCCCATTTCCTGACACAGACACGTAATGCCTCTTCCTCGGCGTCCCGTAACTTGGTCGCAAAGACGCCTTTGGTCGTCCACCAACGACTCAGCGCTAGATGGGGAAGTCCTTGCATTCCCACAATCAGCGCTGCGGTCCATTGCATGCCCATGACCCGCACCGGGCGCACAGCAGGCCAGTTGAAGACCAAGCCCCGTTTCGTGCGGCTTCGTCGTTTTGCTTTACTCGAAAGAACGGGACACAATCCTTCGAGTTTTTCACTCTCGGCTTTTTCCAAGACACTTCCATCCCAAATGCAGAGAATCCGTTTTCTTTGTACTTTGAGGTTCTGTACTTCTTCATCAGCTTTTTCCAGGAGATAGTGGTCAATGACATCCACTGTCCATTTCACTGACCGCAGCAGTTTCCCAACCCGTTTCGTGCCTGCTGTCGCACTGGAGGCATATCCAGCATAGCCGTCCAGAGAGGAACCCAGTTCGCTCAACCAGAGGGCTTGCGGGTGATTGCGCAAGCTAATGATCGCCACCAGGCACTGCAACAAGGTACGCACAAGCCGTTTATCCAGGATCTCATCCAACGCTGTAAGCAAGGGGAACAAAAACGTTTCGAGCAAATGAAGCAGATGTTGTGATCCTCCCTGCGGATCTCGTTCCAGGTGTTTGAAGGTTTCAGACAGTTCTGCCATAATGACAACGGATCTCCTCGTTCAGGTGTTGATTGCTTTCATACTCAACAGTCTAAACGAGGAGATCCGTTTTGCCTAGCCTCTTTTTTTCTCTCCTGGCTACATATCAGTGTCCAGAAAAATCAGGGATGACTCATGTGTATCCCGACTGTCGGCGCCGATTTTGTATGGCGCATGGAAGATGTCTTGGATTTATATACTGAGCCGTTCAAACCGTGTTTGCCGGTTGTCTGCTTTGATGAGCGTCCCTGTATTCTCCGGGCAGATACCCGCCCGAGCTTACCGATGAAACCAGGGCGGCTCACCCGGCAGGATTACGAGTATGAACGTCGTGGAACCTGCAATTTGTTCATGTTCTTTCAGCCACTGGCAGGTTGGCGGCAAACCATAGTAACCGCTCAACGTCGAAAAGAGGACTTTGCCGAATGTATGCGGGAGTTAGTGAATGTTCACTTCCCCTCTGCCGAAAAAATTCGTGTGGTATTGGACAAGCCTCTATACCCACTCACCATCCTCACTCTATGAAACCTTCGAGCCAGCCGAAGCGCGGCGCATCCTCAACAAGCTGGAGCTTCACTTTACGCCCAAACATGGCTCTTGGCTCAATATGGTCGAAATTGAACTTTCCGTCCTGGTCAACCAGTGCCTAAAGCAGCGTATCCCCGACAGATACACTCTCACCTTCTTGCCGAGAAGGGATTTGAGGGATTGCGCCTGTGGGAAGTCGCAGAGCGGGTCGGGATTAATCATAGTACGCTGCATCACTACTTTCCCACGAAAGAGGCTTTGGTTCAAGCAGTTGTCCTCTCTATAACACAACGCCTAGCCGAAACGGCAACCCCCACAGGGGGAACGCCGCCAGAGCAGTTACGTGTCCATCTGCATGAACTTTTGCGTCGTACTCAGGAAGAGCCTGAACTCTTCGTTGCCTTACACGAAATTGGACTGCGTGCACAGCGCGATCCCGGCATTCGTGCCACCGCCGAGCTTCGGGAAGAGGAGTGGCGCATGTTCCTTGTCAACACCTTGCAAGAAGGGATCAAGCAAGGAATGTGGCCGGAGGATCTCGATGCGCACGCGGTTGCCTTTGCCATTATGGCTCTGATGAAAAGTATCAGCGTTCTGCCACCGGCAGGCGCGGAGCAAGCCGTCCAACAGCTTGAACGCTGGCTCATGAAAGAGGAAAAGGAAAGCAACAGATGACACACGTTCAATTTGGTTTCACGCTCCCCATTAGCAACTCCGGTCTTTCACCGCAGACGTTTCTTCCCCAGATTCACGTCGCGCTTGAGACGATTACGGGGCATTTTGATTCGGTCTGGCTCCCTGATCATCTTCATTTTGGCAAGCGTCCGCTCTTTGAAGGATGGGCGATGTTAACCTATCTGGCGGCACTGCATCCCGAATTCCGTTATGGACATCTGGTGCTCTGTCAGCTCTTTCGCAACCCTGCATATCTCGCGAAAATGGCGGCCACCTTTCAGTATCTGAGCCAGGGACGTTTTCTCTTTGGCATCGGTGCAGGCTGGGCGGAGGAAGAGGCAAAGGCATATGGTTTTCCCTTTCCATCATCGGGGCAGCGAGTGAGCGAACTGGAAGAGCAGTTACAGATCATCACGGCGCTGTGGTGTGAAGAGAGCGTGACCTTTCTTGGCCGATACCATCAAGTCCACCAAGCATCTTGCTTGCCCCATCCTGAGCCACTTCCTCCCGTGCTCATTACAGGCTTTCAACCGAAGATGATGCGTCTGATTGCCCGCTATGCTGATTGGTGGAATACAGGAGTGGATACGCTGGAGAAGGCTAAAGCCCAGGTGAACGCGCTGGAGGCCGCGTGCAAAGAGGTGGGAAGAGATCCGAAAACGCTGCGCCGCACCGCAATGGTGCAATGTTTTTGCGCTCCGACAGAGCACAAGGCAAAGGAAGCTCTGGCGAAACAAGGTGGGCCATTTGGACTGAATATTGTGGGGACGCCTGCCCAGGTCGTAGAGCAGTTCCAACCGTTTATTCATCTCGGTTTCGACTATTTCATGATTGCGGCTAGAGACTTCCCTCATGATCTCACGACGTTAGAGTTACTTTCTCACGAAGTGCTACCTGCACTCAATAAAGGGCTCTGACATCATTTCAACGAACTCTCCCAAAAAACCTCTCACAAACATGAGAGAAGCACTGCAAGGTTTGGCAACTGGAGATCATCACAAAGGTACCACTGAAGGCTGGAGCAGGCTTTTTTTCTTGACAGGCTTCTCTTTCTCAGCTACTATCTAAGTAAGCACTTAGATAGTAAAAGATTATGAAATGGAAAGGGAAGAAGCGCATGGCTGAACCAGGAAGCAAACGAGGGCTGGTACGTGATGCCAGGCGGGCACGTGAGGTGATTCTGGATGCGGCGGAAGCGGTCTTCGCTGAGCATGGCTTCGATGGGGCACGCATCGACGCGATTGCGAAGGCTTCAGGCTACAACATTAGCTTGCTCTTTCAATACTTTGGGGATAAGCTCGGCCTTTATACCGAGGTACTCAAACGCACTGACCAGGATTTGACCGCCCTACAGGCACAGATTCTTGCTCCCATGCTTGAGCACGCAGAAGGCTCCATACCCACCCAGAAGATGAGGAACTTTCTCGTCACCGTGGTGCAAACCCTGTTTAATTATCTGCTGGAGCATCCCCGTTTTCTGCGTATCTTAACCTGGGAGATGGCTGAGGGCTGGCAAATCTACAAACAGATCGCCACCCACTTGCAGAGTGAGGATCGAGAGCCATTCGATCGGCTTTTTCAACAGGGAGAGCAGACCAGGCTGCTCCGCTCCAGCTTCACGCCGCTCATCCAGTTGGCGATGATTACCCCGATCTGCCAGTCTTACCTGGCCTCTCTGCCCCTGTACCAGGTGATGCTCCCAGAGGAAGATCTCTCCTCCCGGGAGGCTCTTTTCCGCGCCCGCGAGCACCTGGTGACGCTCATTGTGGGCGGCATGCTCGTCGATCCACAAGCGCCAGGCTCAGATTCATGACAGAAGAGCAAGCGCCATTCACTCAGGAGAAGAACCATGAAGACATCAGAGAACGAGAGGAGAAGAGATGGCAGGAAAAACCAGCCAGGCGAGACGGCAGGAGGAACCATCTTTAGTTGGGTCTTCCGTCTGCTCCGAGCGCTCCTCAGGAGAGGTGGCCAGACAAGTGGCAGAGCGGTGGTGACGGGAACACCACCTGGTCCGGGCCAGGCCATCGTCGCCTGTCTTGGAGCCAGTGCGACCGACGCAGCAGGCAGTTACGACTGGATCGCAGATCTGGCGCGGCGGCCCGAAAACGCGTCGTTGCGCTTTTACCGCTTCGCTGAGGGAGGAGATCTGGCCTACAATGGCCTCCAGCGCATCCCCGCCATCAGCGCCAGTCAGCCAGACTACGTGATTGTGCTGCTTGGTGAGAACGATGTGCTGGCGTTGATTTCCCCGCAGGTCGCGCAGTTTGATCGCCTCACGAAGCATCTGCCCGCCCAGCCCTCGCCAGAGTGGTATCGTGAGAATATGCAAGTGATCGTACGTCGCCTGAAATGCGATACTTCGGCTCGCATTGCTCTCTGCTCGCTGATCCCCATTGGGGAAGATCCAGTTGCACAACATCCCTTCCAGGCTGCGGCCAACCGGCGCATTGAGGAGTACAGCGCCATCCTCAAGGATCTCGCGTGTCAGGAGGAGGTGAGCTATCTTCCTCTCTACGAGCGCCTGCGCGATCTTATCCGCGCGTCTCCCGGTCGTGCCTTTACCAGCTTCGACTTTCGCGCGTTCTATCGCGATGCGTTCCGGCAGTTTGTTCTACGCAAGAACAATGATGAGATTGGACAGCTCAATGGCTGGCGTTTTCATCGCGACGGCATTCACCTGAACAGTCGTAGCGGCACACTGCTGGCTGATCTCGCTCAGGAGTTTCTCAACACGACCACCAGCGGAGACAACTGCGAGAAGGGGTGAGCGCGCTCACCCCTCCCTTGACACCCGCACGACGGTCAGTTCGTTGCCAACACCTCTCATGGAGGAGCGGTTTTCTGTCTCAGGAAACGGATGGGTAGGAGACAATGTATCCAGAACGCAATGGAAAAAATGCGTCTCCTTGATATTGGAAAAAGGCGGCTTTCGCCTCCACAAGGAAGGAGGACGGATTGGTAGTATAACGCATGCTTCTGTCACGATCCAGATTACGCCGGACTCAAAGCCCTCCATGCCCTCCTGGATGGGAGAAGTGGCAGCCTTTCAGGAGGCTACTCACCCACCAGAACCTCCTGAAAACCATTCAGGAGGTTCTGGTGGGTTTCGCGCGCCCGCTTCGGGAAGTCAGATCTCATCGATTTTGTCGTCTTGCTGATCGGTTATGTCGTGTCTGGTGAACCGACATTGTTGACCTTTTACGAACGGCTCGGCCCACGGAGCGAGCCGTTCATGGCTCTGTTTGGGCGACATCGCTTGCCTCATCGCTCGACCCTTTCCCGATTTCTGGCTGCCCTCGACCAATCCACGGTGGAGGCCCTGCGCTCGCTCTTTCAGAAAGATTTGCTAGCCCGCAAGCCATTTCCTTCTCTCGGCGATGTGTTGGACCGAAGAGGCGGACAGTGGGCAGTGATCGATGCGGACGGAATCCGGCAAGCGGCTCGCCAACGCGCGCTGCCGCAAACGGACGCCTTGCCTGCACCCCATCGCCGATTTGACCAGGTGTGCGCATCGGGCTATCATGGGAGGAAGCAGGGAGAGATGGTGCGCACTCGTACTGTTTGTTGTGCTTCAGACGCATACGCATCAGTTTCTCGGCACGTTTGGCGGTCCTGGCAATGGGGATTATCGGGGGAGTTGCGACGAGCCATCGCAGTCATCACGGGCTATGCGGCTCAGTTTGGCTTTCCCCCTACCTCTATGCTCGTGCGATTAGATGGGTTATATGGCGACGCAGCGCCTCTGCTTGATGTGCTCTCGGCTGGCCTCGGCGTCATTACCAGAAGTCGCGCCTATCACCTGCTGGATCTTCCAATGGTCAAGCAGCGACTTCTTCGTCCTCCGGATCACATGAGCACCCATCCAGAGAGTCACATGCAGCGCTCGCTCTACGACTGCGCGTCCGTGCCCTTGACGCCGACTGGACCTGAGATGCGCCTGGTCATTGCGACTCATGCAGGGGCATCCGCTGACCCCGCCATTGGCGTCGAGCGCGGCGGGGTGGTCTACGAACTGTTTGTCAGCACCCTTCCCTCCCTGGCGTTTACGGCTTCGGATGTCCTTGACTTGTACCTGCATCGTGGCTCGTTTGAGACGGTGCTGGCCGAACTATGCTCAAACCACGACGGGTGAGTGCGGTTTTGTGGCCGCTTTCCTCTTCTCACTCGGATTCCTCTCCACCTCCTAATCCAGCCAGCGAACTGCCTGCCTCTGCTCCAGTGCTCTGGCGTGACTGGCCACGCTATAACATCCGGCGAACCTGACTCAAAGTGGTTCGCAGCCAAACCATCGAGCCTCCAAAGCTCCGCTCTCGCTACCACGCGCACAAGCGCCCACCGAGAAGGTCTGGACCCGAGCGGAGCGCGCGCATTGGCGGCTTTCTTTCCTGGGACCAGCGCCTGGCGCGCAATGCTCGTCCGACGGATGCGCCCCGACTGATCATCACGCTTCACGGACTCCCAGCTACTTTTGCTTCTTCCTTTGGCTTTGCCCTCCTTACCACGGCCTAACCGATCGTTACAGATGGCATTTCTTGCTTCAATGTTGATTATCCTCCACATTTCGCCTCTTCTCATCCCTGTCAGTTTGATGCCTGTCTCCTCTCAGCCAGGGTGTCTATTTTCGGGCGACACGAAAGACGACCCTCTTGGAATGTGGCAAGGATTGCTTCCCGGCACAGTCATCTAGACCACAAAAGTCTTTACTGTTGTGAGGATGAGAATATACTTCTACACTCTATTTACCCACTATACTCTTTTTATATCGTTTTCCCCTGCGTGAAGAGTGATCAGGAGTGTGGGGATTCATCAAATATGGTTGCGCCAGCAGGCAGACGCCGAAACAAGCAGGAAGCAGGGACGATCCCCACGTGCAGAAGAGGATCTGGAAGGTGGAGGCGTAGCCGTTGTCGTTGTTTCTCGGCTCGCCTTTCCCTTCCTCCTCTCAGTTGGATACCATGCCGAGTTGTGTGTAAAGAAGAGGCTTTGCAAAGAGGTGTTTTTGAGGTAATACTACAAGTATAGACTGTTCTTTTAGATACTTCACACATTTTCCCAAAAGGAGAGTGCTACGCGACGCTCATACAAACGTTACCACACTGGATTTGTACTAGAACAGATCAGCCTCTGTATGATTTACGCACCCCGTAACACTTGCTGAGAGGCAGCACTCTCCTTTAAAAATGCACTTAAAGACCAGAAGCCACGCACACGGGCCCTTCTGCATCCATCTTCTCCATGCTAGAATGAAAAGGCAGAAGAAACGAAAAGGAGTAACAAGAACATTTATGCTTGAACAAGTATTCAGCAAGATGCTGCTTTTCTGGCTGTTATGGATCGTGTGCACGTGTACAGGAGCGGTGTTCCTGAGCATGCTCTATCTCGTGATCGGTCCATACCTCCTGGAGCATGCTCTCCCGATATTCCTCATCGTCATTCCTTTATTAAGCGCGATCATTGGCATCGCCCAATGGCTGCTGCGCAGGTGGCTGCCAAACGCCCTCTGGTGGATTCCCGCCAGCATCCCAGGTGGTCTTATTCTTGTCGCGGTGATGATAGATGATCGAACGAATCTCTTTACCTGGCAGGATCTCCCTCACTTCTTTTCTCCTCTGGCTCCTTACCCCATCTTCCTCACCTGGGGTGTGGGCTTTTTGGCCGGTTGTTGCCAGTCAGTGTCCTGTGCCTGGGAGTTGGCTGGCCGTTTGGTGAGGCCTTAGGGGAAGCAATGAGTGCCGTGGGTCTGCCTTGGCCTTTCTTCATGGGTTGGGCGATCACCGCTCTCCTCTCGGGAATGCCCCTGGCTTGGCTGCTCATGAGTGGCAGACGCACGCAAGCAGAGGAAGCCACCTAGAGGACATTGCGCATCTTTCTCGGTTGACGACTCTTGCAGGAGGGATGTTCATGGGCGCATCAACAGTATGCCGAAAGTTGTGTGGAGGGAAGCCAATTCAGAGAAGGGGGAGAAAAGAAGATATACAGGCATAGATCGTTCCTTTGAACAACTCAGTCAATTTCAAAGAGAAGAGAACTATGCCAGCAAACAAGAAACAGCATACCACATCAAGCTCCGATCTGGGAGCAGGCGAGCCGTCCTCGCCCCCTCAAGAAATGGTCCAACAGGGCTTTCATCAGGCTCTGCGTGAAAAGATCCGAGGTGCCGTTCGCATCGTCATAGAAGAAATGATGGATGAAGAACTCACGCTGTTCCTGGGAGCCGCTTGGGGCGAGTGTTCCCCTGAACGCAAGGGATACCGCAATGGAACTTACACTCGTGATCTTGCGACCACCGCTGGTCTCGTTGAGGATCTCAGCGTGCCCAGAGATCGAGAAGGGGCCTTTCGTACCCAAGTGTTTGAGCGCTATCAGCGCTATGAACCACACACAGGTCGCCGAAGGGCTGACGCAAATGTTTGTGGCAGGAGAAAGTCACGCAAAAAGTGGGAGAAGTGGCCCAAACCCTGATGGGAATTGCCCCCAGTGCCAGTACCGTCAGCCGACTGAATCAGACCTTAACCGAACAATTTGAGACGTGGCGGGAGCGTCCTTTGCAAGAGCACTGGCGTATTCTCTACCTGGACGGCGTCCACTTTGACATCCGTCACGGCGACCAGGTGGATTCAACGATCATCTTGACTGACGCTCGGGGTCGATCTGGAGGGAAACAAAGAGGTCCTTGCGTTACGTGCATGCGCCGAAGAAGACAAAGATGGATGGAGTTGCGTGTTACACGATCTGCGGCAGCGTAGAGCCACACAGCTCGACTTGATCGTGACAGACGGGCATGAAGAACTCCTGGCAGCCATTGCCGCACCTTTTCCCGCCACCCCACGTCAACGTTGTGTGGTGCATAAACAACGCAATGTGATGAACGCCATTCCTAAGCGCGAACGTGGTCCCATCGCAGTTGAACTGACAGGGATCTGGAAAGACGTGAGCCACGCGAGGAGGCACTGGTTCACCTGGCGGCGTTTCAAGGCAAATACCAGAAACGCTATCCTGAAGCGGTACGAAGCCTGATAGAGGATAAAGAACATCTCCTCACGTTTTACAACTTTCCCCAGGTCATGCATCGCTACATTCGGACCACCAATGCCATTGAAAGCTTCTTTAGCAATGTGCGACAATAGTAGAGCCGTTCATGAATAGCATCGCTGCCCACTTTGAGAAGATAGACAATAGGAGCTTTTCGCCGCTGCTCCCAATCCTGGGCAGTTGAACCAATAGAGAGTGCTGCCCCAATCCAGTAGCTCAGTCCTCCTTTGGAATAAGTGCAGACCTCCTTTGAGCTTTTTTTTGCCTTCTCTCCCAGTCTCAGTCATGGCCACAGAAGAAGATTTTCGGCGGAAACGTTTTAGAAGAAGGACCTTTACACAACTCTCGACTCCATATCTCTTCCTTACACACAACTCGGTATGGTGTCAGTTGCGCCATGAAGCCAGAGCTACTTCCCCATGTGGAAATGGCAATTGCTTGACGAGGGGAATCCACACTGACCCCTTTTTCCCCTTCCCCTGATTTGGGGTGGAGCCGTGTGAAACTGGACAGAAACTGTCGGGCTTTGTCCTGTTTGGAAAGCACAAGAGATCGTAGAATAGCAACAGCAGCATTCACTCAGCTCGATGCTGCGACTCAATCTTTCTGAAGAGTGCTGTAAGCTTCAAAGTAACGTTGGAAATTTCCGATCATTGGCGGCCTTCTTTGGGCACTGCTTAAACGGATTTGATATAAGAAGCCGATCTGATCGTATTAGCAACGAGTGATTGGCATGAAATAGTGGTTCATGTAAGGAATTCGTATGTTTGTATCGCTCCTCTATTTTCTCGCTGTTCAAATCATCTTCGGTGTCATTTTTAGCTGCATTGGGCTGCTCAAGGTCAGGCAGCGCATGCTGGGGCTGCGATCTCCTCTCGCAGCAGGAGATACTTCAGTGCAGACCTATCAACGCTTTGCCGCGGCTCGTCGGCGCATCACTTATCCTTCATTGAAGATCTCCCGAATCCTCCTTTTCGGGGTGATCACGTCCATCACCGTGCTTCCCGTGGTCTTTTCGCGCACGTTCGATCTTACTATCATCCTGGCTTCCCTTGACGTATTCTGGCCGTGGGTTCTCTCCTGCCAGGTTCTCTTCATCCTCCTCTCTCTGGCGCTCGGCATCGGGCACATAATCGGTGGGCTGGTCTTTTCTCTCGTGGGGGCATTCGTCGTTGATGCCGAAGCGGTGCGCTTTTTCTGCATCAGTCACCTGCAACGCCGTGAGATTATGACCCTTTCTCTCCGCTCTGCGCTCCTCAACACGCTGCCAGTAATCCTATTCTTTGAGGCAATAGCGCTTCCCTTCCTCTATTTTCCCCCGGCTTCTGTTTCCGCCTTTTTACTCTCCAAGAACCCACTTCCTGTTCAGATGCCTTTTGCTCTCCTGTTACTACTCTTCTTCTCTGCCCTCTGTGTTGTTGGCACCATTGGAGTGGTCGTATACGCGGTGTTTGACGCTCACCTATATGCCTTCACCAACGCATTACAACCGATGACGCAGACGCCATGGGCCCATCTGGCACCACGCATCGCTGCATACGCACGCTTGGCTGGAGTAGAGTTCTCCTCCATTCAGGTTCAGCAGGATCTGCTAGGCACATTCAATGTCGGCTGCTTGGGTCTACGTAAACCAATGCTCTTTATCAGTGAGTTCTTTCTGCGCCACTCTGAGTGGCGTCAGCAAGATGCTATCGTGAGTCTGGTTATCGGTTTAGCCAAGAAGCAAGTGAATCGTTATATGCTTCTGAGCAAGCTTGCATCAAGTGTCGTTGCAATCGCTTGTATCGTGATCGTGCCACTACTGGGAAATGTCGCTTTTTTACAAGGATTAGAACCGATAAGATTTATCACGTTCTTTCTCTTGTCGTTAATCGGTGTATTGGCATTGTGCATTGGAACTAGTTCCTATCTCTGGCGACTCCAGACCAGGAACTACCGTGAGGCAGATCGCATCGCATCCTATCTCACAGGTGATCCGGCCGCTCTGATGGTTGCCCTTGATGTCCTATATGCCTTCGACGGGAAGAGGCTTGATTATTACTCTGAACAGACATGCAAGCTGGACGAACTGGCGCACCAATCCTGGCCTCATGCTCCGCAGGCATCATTGCCCGTTCCCGCGGTCTTCGCTCTCGGCTTTGGCTCCCGCTATCTGAGTACCTCGTTGGATCAAGCCACCAGTCCCGATCCTGTGCCAACCACACCGTATCAAAACCTCCCCGACTGAGTGTAAATCCCAAGATTCTGTGGGCCATCGTAAGCTAAGGAGCCTTCCTTTTGCCTATTTAACGTGAGTTCGATACCGTTCGCGAACAAAAAAAACTAGGACCGCATTGGTTGCTGGCACAGCTTCTCCTCCAAGGCTGAGAGATACTCCACAGGAGCCTTTCTGAAACGGTATTGCTCGCGGCGAGCTTCATGACGATTCTCCACTTGGAGACGCAATGTTCGCCACTGTGTGAGATTGCAAGGTTGAAGTTCTGGGCCTTTGAAGATGTAACGCTGACTGGCGACAGATGCCACTGTTCGTACAGCACCTCGTATGACAAGGCCAGGGGACGCCTGTTTTCGACCGGTAGAGCGTCGTTCGTGGTAGCGCACGGAACCAAAGGTGTGTTCTAGATCGTTGTTGGTTCGAGGGAGATCAGGCACGTCATAACAAGAGAAAAGCCCTGCCCAATAGCTCTCAGTCACCTTGAGAAAGGTTGTGAGCATCTTCTGAAGCAACTCGCAGGCGTCTGTTTCCAGCCGCATCTCGTCAAGCAAAGATTGATAGTGCTGTCGCGCCTCTTCGGCAGATTGTTGTTCAGCATTGGTGAGAAGATGTGCCGCTCGACGCACCCGCTCATATCCAGCTTGCACGTCGGGCCATAAGGCAGCGGTTGCGGCTAATCCCTTTTTTAGAAGGCTGTGCAGACGCTCAAATTCCGTTGGGAGGCCCCCTTTTTTGCAACCCGCTCAAGGGAAGTTGCAATGAGGGTCTGCCGCTCATGCAACTTCAGCCCAGAGGCAGTCAGTGGGGGACGCCCATCATCGGTGAGAGCACTGCGCACAGCCAAACAATAGTGACGAATGACTGTGGCTATCTCATCATTGCGCATCTCAATCGCGCGCTCAATGGGACGAACGCCGCGCACCTGCTTTTTCAATTCTTTCTTGGCATGATGGTCTGCCTCATAGATCGGTTTCGCCGCTTCTCGGAGATAGTGAAAGTGACACAGTTGATGGGGCACGTCCGGCAGTGCAGAGGCGACCGCCTTGCGAATGGAGTGTTGTCCATCAGAAATCACTCCCTGAATCGGTACAGGCAAAGTGGCTTGCACTTCTGTAATTAATGCTGCTAGGTCTACTTCACATTCACTGAGCAGAGGGCGTGCCAGCAGAATTTCACCAGACACGGTTTCCCGAAAGACCCACAATACCTCATGACCAACGTCGGGGCGTAGCCCATCGAGCGCTACATAGCAGCAGTTCGGTTCGCAAAGATCTTCTGGAGATGGGACTTTTCGGACAGATGGAGAGACGCTAGTTCCTCATAGCGAGCCAGCAGATTGAGCACGGTTCGTTCTCCAAGAATCATCCCACGATCACGCAATGCTTGGTGCAGTTCGGCCAGACTGTGATGATGACGATATCGTAACATCCCGACAAGAGCAATCACATCCAGGCCATATTCTCCGTACGGAAGTGTCCACTGCCCTTCTTCTTCAGGTCGGTAGGGCCGGTGATAACGTAGACAAGATTCCTGATGACACCGCCGTATTATCAGCGAGAGACAGAAATGACCTTGCAAAGTCGTCACATGCCGCTGGGTGTGATAGACGACCCGCGCTGTGTTGCCGCATGCCAGGCATTTCGTCGAGAGTGGTTGCAAGGAGATAATGGTTTCCGTATCGAGCACTCGCGTGGGGCGCCCCATATCATCCTCCTTCTCAATTTGTAGGCTGAAAGTCTTGTGATGCGCTACACGCAGAAACTTAGTCCATCGAATACATCCGTGCAACCAACCGATCCCACATGACTTCTGGCAGGAGATCACGAACACGAGGCAGCATCTTTGCCAACATCCCGACCTGATATCTCTTGCGGGGACGAGGAACAGTAGCCGCTTTGAGGATCACCTGAGCGACCTGTTCAGGTTTGAGAATGAGCGGGTTGTCACTGGCTCCCTGGTGCAGCGTTTTGAAGACATTTTCCCGAAATGTGGCGTAGGGACTGTTCTGGTCACCCTGACAGAACAAGGCCTCTTCCACAGAGGTAAAATTCGTCGAGACGCCTCCTGGCTGGATGGTGATTACCTTGACGCCGAATGGCTTGACCTCATAGCGCAAGACATCGGAAAAGCACTCAACGGCATGTTTGCTCATGGTATAGGCACCTGTCCCCATCATCGTCACCACACCTGCGAGGGAGCTGATGGTAATGATGCGTCCCCCACCTTTGTTGCGCATGCCAGGCAACACCAGTTGCAAGAGACGCAGCGGACCAAACACATTCGTTTCAAATTGCTGGCGCAGTGCGGAGAGCGGCAGTTCTTCCAACGGACCAGCTTGAGAATAGCCAGCGTTGTTCACCAGGACATCGACAGCACCATGCTTCGCTTCAATCTCCTGGACAGCGGCCACCATTGAGGCTTCGTCGGTCAGGTCAACAGAGAGGGGATGGCAAGCCTGGGCTTGCAGTTCCGGGAACGTTTGCAGGCTCCGAGCGGTTGCATAAGTGATGTGGCCGTGTTCAGCAAACAATGTGGCTGTGGCCTTGCCAATCCCGCTCGATGCGCCGGTGATGAGGACAACAAGCTGTTTCATGGGAGACTCCTTCTTTTCTTGTCTTCGTGATTCCTTTTCGGATGCTCAGAGTGTAAACTATCGAGTATACCCGAAGGTCAAGGGTTTCTCGGAAGGAGGCATGCGTGTTCATCAGTGAACTGGCAAAAAAGACCGGCTTAACGGTTCATACCATTCGCTTTTATGAGGAGGAAGGGCTCCTGGATCAGCGTCATATCCGACGCGGAACCAACAACTACCGCTACTATTCTGAAGAGGCCGTCGAGCGCCTCAAGCTCATCAAACAGGCCCAGGCGACCGGTTTCACCATAGCAGAACTCAAAGAGTTGGCAGAAGCGTACGACGCAGGTAAGCTCTCGAAAGAGCAGCAAGTGGTTTCTCTTCGACGAAAAGTGGAGGCAATTGGGAGGCACATCGCAGAATTGGAGTTGCTTCAAACAACCCTTCTCAACAAATTGGCACAGCTTGTGCAGAAAGAAGTGGTCTCTGCTCGTCAAGACGACAACACGGATTGAGAGAGACGTGTGCGCAAGCCTTGTCTCCAGATGGAAATGAGCACTCATCATGAGCAAGGAAGGAGAGAAAGGTCTCGCAGGGAAGATGCTGCTGCAAGCATCTTCCCTGCGACATGCTGTCCGCCGCACGAACCCTCACATGCCTTCTGCCAGCAACTAATGCGGTCCTAGGAAAAAAACGTCTGCCCCTGTCTCGTCAGAGGAGCCTCCAGCACCCATCTTAACAACTGATGGAAAACCGTACTCAGCGCATCAAGCCGAGCGCTATGATCGCTATCAGCAGGTAGTAGCACTACGAGAGCAGGGCATCAAGATCAAGGAGATCGCCAAGCGGGTCGGCCTGGGAACGCGAACGGTTCAGGGATGGCTTAAAGCCGGAGCCTATGTGGAAACGAACTACCATCATCGCCATCGGAATCAGTTTGATGCATATGAGGCGTATGTAAGAAAGCGCTGGGACGAGGGGTGCCATAACGTTCAACAAATTTGGCGCGAAGGATATCCCCACTCCGACCGGGCACTACGAGCCCATTTAGAAGCCGTGCGTGGAAAAAAGCCCCCGAGCTAGCAGAAGCTGGCGTCCTGGACCATTTTTTAGCCAAGAAGGCTGTTTGGCTCTTCGTGCCCCCTTTTGAGAAGCTGTCGGAGAAAGAGCAGGAAGAACTGCAGGCTCTGCGCCAAGCAAGCGAGACAGTAGAGACGATGTACCAACTTGTACAGGAGTTTTTTTGCCTCGTGCGCTCTCGCCAAGGAACCCAGCTCGATTTATGGATGAGCAAGGTGGAAGCCAGTGGTATTCAGGAACTCCAGAGCTTCGCCAACGGTCTTGAGCGAGACAAAGAGGCTGTTCTGGCCGGATTAACGCTCATTAAGCGGATGATGTTTGGCCAGGCCGGATTTGTCCCCTTCTACGCCAGCGCGTGCTTCATGCTTTGTAGTGAAAAAGAGCCCACAATCTGGGACAAGCTTGCGCGACAGCAACGTCATCGGTGATCAGGTGTATCTCTTCCCTTGTCAAACTCGGATACTTCAGACGATGAGGAGAGGGCATCTCTTCGCCAGTCTTTTCGTGATAGACGTGCTGCGCGAGAAACAGGATCTCTTCGCATTCAAAATCGCTCTCAGGAAGATCTCTCTGATGAGATGGGATCACGTCAGCCAGGGTGTCGGGATCATTCACCGCCTGTGAGAAAACG
The DNA here is from genome assembly GCF_016587455.1 of Reticulibacter mediterranei. NCBI lineage: Bacteria > Bacillati > Chloroflexota > Ktedonobacteria > Ktedonobacterales > Reticulibacteraceae > Reticulibacter > Reticulibacter mediterranei. Next base: position 98,553 of record NZ_BNJK01000001.1, read on the forward strand.
GTGGCACCCTGAGCAATGAGCCAGCCGCGAAAATACTCAAAGCCGTCGTCAGAACATCCCCCATTCATCAAGTACGCAGCTGCCCACAGCAGGGGACGGTAGGATTCGGAACACAATTCGTCAACGATGTGAGCAAAGCTTTGAAGTTCTTCTAAAGACAGGTGCAAGAGCTGTTCCCTGAGAAGCGCGATCTGTTTTTCTTGATCGCCGTGCTTCTCCTCTTGTGTTCTCTCAATCAAATGCCAAAATGTTGAGCGGTTCATCTGTTTCTCTCCATCTTCTGAAAACGTTTCTTTTTTACTTTGAGTTGCTCTTCTTTCTCCAGTGACATTTTCTGGAAACAGAGGAGCAAGCAAGCAGCACCAGGATCGTGGAAGAGCCGATTTCTTGCAAGTAATTGAACCAGATGATCTCTCTTCCCTTGCTGGGCGGCTTACACCATGACTACCAAAGAACTGCATAAACCAGAGAGAGAAGGTGGATACAGCAGGGCTGAGTGAAGAAAATCAGGTGGAATGCAGTGATTATATCAACGCTATTTCCTTTTTCTCTATTCTTTGCCCCAAATCCCTTCTACGGACGAAGAGAACACGCCATCCTTTTGCCTGGTTACAAGAGAGGCCCACTCCTGTTCATCAGGCCGCGACTTGCCTGGTCTCGATCTTCTCGGTTGGAGCTCCGCTTCATAAAGGCAAGATGAGAAGCGAGAGCCAACCGTACTGATGTATGCTTGCAGTTTTGAGATCAGATGTCCCAAGTAGCCAGCGCAGCCTGGAGCACCGGCATGATGAACGTCTTATGAAGAGAGTACTTAATAGAACCTTGTTGAAGCCATTGGAGCCAAAGCATAGGGATATGCTCACAGCTCAGGAGTGCAAGCCATGCCTTTGAAACCGCCAGAAAGAATGCCCAACGGCGTCAAACTGCTTGAGCAGCCTTTTCGGACACGCTCTAGTCTAGACAAACAGACACTTATCGTGCATCAAGTAAAGCTGTATGGTCAGAAGTATCGCCGTCGCCTACAACAGAAAAACCAGACAGAAAGTGTCCGATCTTGTCGTGGCATTCTAGCATTGTGGAACGTAGAATAGCAATCGCGGCACACAGAAACAGAGGTGAAGGTTGGCGAGAGAAGGAAAAGTATAGCGTGCAGTTAAGCGAGGAGCAGCGTCAAGCATTAAAACACCTGATCTGCAGCGGGATCGCTTCGGCGTGCAAGATTATGATGCTCAGATTTTGTTAAAGGCCGATAGCAGCGAAGCAGGTCCTGCCCGGTCGGATGAACAGATCCAGCAAACCTTTGAGGTGGGACTCTCCACCGTCGAGCGGGTGCGCAAACACTTTGTGGAAAAGGGCTTCGACGATGCGCTCAATCGCCGCCTGAGGGGTCTGAGAAGCGCATCTTGAATGGGAGGCACGAAGCCTATTTGGTGGCGCTCTCCTGCTCAGAGAAACCCGCAGGGTACGACCGCTGGAGTGTTAGGAATAATAATTAAAGAGGTGAAATATGAATGATACAACGGTCATGCGCCCAAAACTGAAACAAGACTCAGTCTTCTTTCAAGTGCAAGATGGAGTATTTCTTCGCAGTGATACGACAGCATTTCTGTTGAAAGGTAAGTCTATCTACCGTTGGCTTTCAGTTCTCACCCCCTATATGACAGGAGAACATACATTAGAGGCAATATATAATGGGCTTGGACCTGGACAACAGAAGATGGTAGCCCAACTGGTAGATACTCTCTTCCAAAGAGGAGTCATAAAAAACCACATTCCTGAAGCTCCTGATCTACTAGTAAAGACAATACAAAAATACTTCAAATCGCAAATCGAATTTATAGATCATTTTGTTGATCGTCCATTAGAGCGCTTTAAAGCTTTTCGTGAGAGCCGTTTGTTGCTTGTTGGCTCGGGAGAATCCCTGCTTTCTCTTGCGATCTCTCTGCTGCGTAACGGGATACAAGAGATTATGCTGGCCGACTCTGATAGAACTTCTGCTCAGAACATCTTAGAAAAAGAGATTGAAACATTACGTCAGCACGACGTTGAGGCAAAAGTTGTACCGGTCGATGTTCCAACTCTTCGGGCCTCTGCTCCCCTGGGTAATTTTGACGTGGTTGTCTACTGCTCAGATGATGGCAGCTTGCCCGATGTTCTCACCTGGCAGCAACTATGCCTCCGCGATGGTCTCCCCTTTCTGCCAGCCGTCGTTTTTGGCGGACAGGCTCTTTTAGGTCCTCTGGTTGAGGCTCCGGGCAAGCCATGTTGGCTTTGTGCGCAGATGCGGCTGGCAGCCAATGACGAAGAGAGGCAAAGTAGCGCAAGGTGGAGAGAGTTGGCATTAGGTCGGAATATAAACAGCGATAATCGCAATTTTTTTATTCCGCAAGCGCGAAGAATTGGGAACGGATTAGCATTTGAGCTATTCAAAATGAGCACCCAGGCACTACCATCCGAAACCAAAGAGGGTATTATTTTACAAGATAGCGAGACTTTGGAGTCATACTCTGCCCCTCTAGTTCCTCATCCCCTCTGCCCATCTTGTTCCCGAGCCGATGTTGACACTGCTATCCAACAACTGCAAGAAATCATAACAGGAAAACATGATCAGGAATTCGCTCCTAAAGAGGAGATGCTACCTCTGGCTGATCCACTGAGCAATAAGTGGACAGGCATTTTCAAAGATTTCATTGATGACAAGTTGACACAAGTACCTTTGAAAATGAGCCATATCACAGCAGGTCCTCCTGCATCACCGCTTGCTGGAAACATTGCAGTCACCACATTTAGCACCGAGACGCTGCTTGAAGCTCGTTTATCCGCTCTGCTGGAAGCCAGCACCCGCTATGTGCAGAGTTTACCGGATAAGCGAGCTATGCTCACCAGCAGTTTGCAAAAACTAGAAGATCGTGGACTCCATGCAATTTCGGCTCCACAACTGATGACCTGGTCTGGCATCTCGTCTTTCAAGCGCGATACCGTCTGCGAGTGGTCCCCGGCCTTTGCATTGTTCTCACAACGTCTCTGCTACGTGCCTGCGGCGGCAGTCTATCCCTTATCATGGCTCAACCAGGCCCATCTTTTTGAGAAAACGACAGCGGGGTCAGGGACAGCCACAAGCTTTCATGATTTGTTGGTCAATGGCATGCTGTCTGCACTCACTTATGAGGAGATGCTCTCAGTCATGCAGGAACGCAATACAGTTATCAGGCTCGCCCCTGAGTCACTGGAAGATATTGATCCTACAATCACATTCTTGGCCCATTGTGCACCACACTTTGAGCGACCCTTTACGCTGCTAGAGGTCCAGTCGGAAACGCCACTACATATCATCCTGGCTTACACGACAGATCACACTGAGCAACAGGTTACAGCTATCGGCTTTGCGCTTTCTGCCAGCGAAGCCATAAAGAGAGTACTGACGAACCTGGTTGGACAATTACAACATCTCAAATACGAGGGAAGCTTACCTGAGCTGGATGAAAATCTCTTTCCGAGACTTTCGCTTTCTGCTGACCCGATCAATGGCGAAGGTGCGTCAAACAGGCGCAGTAAACCCGATGTCACATTTGAGCAACTGAAACACTACCTGCAAGAGAATGGAAGAGAGGCTCTCTTTATCAATTTGACTACGAATGATATCTGGGAGAAGGAAACCTATATGAGTGGAACCGTTCTACTTACGCGAAGCACATCCCAGATACGCTCATAGTGAGTTTTTCATGTATCAATTTTCGTGAAAGGAGTATTTTCATGTTACCCGAGGAGCTTCAGGAAAAAATCGGTCAATTAGACACGGAAATAGGAGAAGAGCTTCACCAGTTAGAGGCGGAAACTTTTGAAGTTTTAGATTTTATCGATGCAGGGCAAAATACCCCTCCATCCATGTGCACGTCAACAAGCTGTACGAGCACTAGCAGCACCAGCACTACTAGCAGTACCACTTCTTGTTCCTAAATTGTTGATAGGATCCTTTTCAAAAGTTTTTCGCCCCACGTAAGGAGATTTTTCATGATAATACAGGAATCAAAGGAAAAATCTGGTCTGGTAGAGACAGAGCTGCAAGAAGATCTCAATCAATTAGAGATGGAAACGTTCGAGATCGAAGATCTTCTTATTAATGGCGAAAATGCCACTCCTCAGTCTTGTGCCACCAGCGACTGCAGCTGCATCTGTAGTACTAGTATGCGGTGCGAAATGCATAAACCCGCCTGTAGAGGGGCTTTACGGCATATAAACTGAACAATATCAACCCGCCTGAGAAGCGGACCGAAACATTCGGTCAGAAATCTCCAAAGGCACTTGGCTTGTAGAGCGGGTCGAAGAGGTCCATTTCGCACCGCATACTAGTACTAGGCTATCATACGCATCATGTCGTCGACGGGGGCAAACGGCGCGTCATTCTGACAATGTTGGTCACCCCTGCCGAAGTAACCGACAACCTGCCTATCCTCGATCTCATCTTCCATACACGCTATCGCTGGCATGTGAAGACGAAGCCGGGTGATAGACGATACCAAATACGCAACGATCGAGAAGATCAAAGCCCTTCTGCGATCAAGGCATCCACGCCTACGTCCCTTTGCCAAATTGGGAAGACCAGTATGAGGTCTGGTCGTCCTCCCACTTCCACTATGAACCGGAGACGGATCAGTATCGCTGGACGCCTCGCCAGATCTTGAACCGGGTGGGAGAGGTCGGTCCCGACGGACGTCAGCTCTATCGCGCTTTTGCCTCCACCTGTAATGCCTACCCAGTCAAAGGGCAATGTACGACCAGTAAAGTGCAGGGTCGTCGTGTCTATCGTCACGTGGGAGAGGAGTATCTAGAGCGGGTTCGCACCTATGAGCAGACTCTGGCTTATCAAAAAGCCCTGCGCGAACGTCAAGTGTGGGTGGAACCGCTGTTTGCGGAAGCCAAGGAGTGGCATGGCATGAGGCACTTCCGCTTGCGGCGGCTCTGGCGCGTCAACTGTGAGGCACTCATCATCGCTGCCGGTCACAATCTGCAACAATTGCTGAAAAAGCGAGGCTGGGGTCACCATCCATTCCCAACAGATGCCCTCTGTGCCTCTTTTTGGATCTTTTGGGTGATCTTCTCAATGACCTTTGAAGTTGAAAACGCTTCTTGTATCGAGTAGTTCAGCTTTTTCAAGCAAAATGAAACACGAGTTGCTTTCTGCTGATGGGCTTCCCAAAGACTTTTTCAACACGCTGGTTCGTTTGCTGTGACAGACGGCACCTTGTGATGGCCCTGCAAGACAGCAGGAGTGCACGGCTCCTCATCTCTCGCCACACTTGCCTCCTCGCAGGGGGCGTGCAGGGACGGCTGCCTTCCCTCTGGGATACGAAGGGCCACCCTCGCACTGCCCCTGGCTCTGGAAACCAAAGGTCCTGGTTGCGGGTGGATCGTTTTTCATTTTGCTGCATGACTGGCAGAATAAAAGTGCAGCACACCACTCGCCAAGCGGAAAACCCTTAATACCCTTTCCCCTGGTGGAAAGGACATGTGCTATGAAAGGAAACACGACACGTATGGACACAACAGAGACGATGATTTCCAAGATCAGGGCGTTTATCCAGGCTGGCTCCTTCGCGCCCCTGACTGACGAGCTGCTCACGTTGCTGCGCCCCGCCATCCGTCTCATTGAGAAGGAGGAGGCGGACGATGGCGATCTCGCCATCGGAGCCTCCAAATTAGGCGGGTTGCCGGATCTGCCCCCCGAGCAAGCATGGCCGACGACAGATGACGGAACGCCGCTCTCGCTGGCGGCGCAGATTCGCCTGAGTGATGTGGCCCCCTTTGACCTCCAACATGAATTGCCGCCGACCGGCTTGCTCTCCTTTTTCCTCGACCGTCCAGAATCGGGGGAGGGAGTTCCCTACATATACTCGGATACGAACCGGGTCATCGCCGTTGAGGAGGCTCTCTCCCAGCTGGCGCGTCGGAGCGCCCCCACCGCCGATCTGGAGGTCCTCCCCGCTCGCGCGCTGATCTGCTCCTCTCAGCTCATGCTCCCGCCCTTCGGCTGGGGACATCCAATCCTCGACAAGCTGCTGAAGAGGGCTGTCGAGAAACAGGAGGTCGAGATGAGCGAAGACCAGTTGTCGCATCAGTATGAGCAACTCAGGCAGCAGATCGAAGCGCTCTTTGCCATCTCTCCTCCTCTGCTCCAGATGCTCGGGTACGCTTTTCCCATTCAGGGCGAAGCCGCTGCCATATCCTATGACGAGAGTGTGCGGCTGCTCTTCCAGCTCGATGACAGCCATATAAACTTCGGCGATTGTGGCATGGGCTACTTTTTCATCGAGAAAGGAGAGCTGCTCGCAGATACCCCCTTCTCCTCAGAGGTCCCAGTCTCGATGGAATTTGAGTGCTACTAAGATAGTGTTTGAATGCAACCCCTTAGCCGATAAAGAGGAGAAAGGAGACGTTTAAAAAAAGCAATAAAAGCTAAGAAAAGGCGCAGAAACGTATGAGAATGACACTGGGAAGGTGAGCCTATCCCTCCGAGCCTCCCGGATGCGCAATGGGAGCTGCTGGAAACGCTGATCCCTTAACCTTCTCGTGCCTCGCCGCAGGCCGTTTGTCTCGCGACGCGAGGTCGTCAATGCCATTCTCTACGTGTTGCGCAGTGGATGTCCCTGGTGCATGCTCCCCTATGAGTTTCCCAAGTGGCAAAAAAGAGTGATTGTCAGATAAACTGCCGACCCTTTTTCACCGTTGAGAACACAGGCGGTGCCACATAATCTGGTGAGGCGGCCTATTGTTCTCCGCGTTTCCTTATGCGCTGGGTGATGGTCTTGACTGTCTTTCCTTGCGGCAATATATTTGGCAAAGACGCCAAGAAATGGGTCTCGGACAGGCTTGGTGGAGTGGTAAATATGGTATAATGAGGAATAAGAAGTTTTTCGATGTCCCCGTTACCATTGTTTCCCCACTTACAAAATTTTCGTCTCCTGCACATTTCCAACGATGGTACGTCCATTCGGATTGAATGCGAACGAACAACTATCGCAGCATCTTGCCCGAAGTGCCAGACCACGACGAATCATATCCATAGTCGCTATCAACGAGTGGTACGTGACTTGCCCATCAACGGGAAAGCGGTCGTGTTGCTTTTGCACGTTCGGAAATTCTACTGCAAGGAGTCGAGTTGCCCACGTCGAGTCTTTGCGGAACGACTCCTGAACTGACTTCTCCTCATGGACAGTTCACGACAGGCCTTCGTGCGTTCCTTTCCACATTAAGACGTGAAGCTGGTGATGCAGGAGGTGCTCGCATCGCCGCAAGTCTAGGTCTGCAGGCGACCGCACGAATGCTCCTCAGAGTACTTCATGCTCAACTGCTCTCTGAGCCAGAGCCTCCACGCATCATTGGAGTTGACGATTGGGCATGGAAGAAGCGGTCCCGCTATGGAGCGATCATCGTCGATTTGGAACGTCGTCGCCCGATTGCCTTGCTTGAGCAACGATCTGTCGCGGTTGTAGCTGCCTGGTTGGGCAAGCATCCAACCATTGAAATCGTCGCTCGTGATCGTTCTGAAGAGTTTGCCGCCGCTATCAGAGAGGCACTTCCACAAGCAGTGCAAGTCGCTGATCGTTTTCACCTCGTCGGCAATCTCGCCCCATATCTGGATCGTTTCATCACCCGCCGATGGAAGGAATTGCATCGAGCGATTGTTCCCCCGATATCACTTGAACAAGGGGAGGCGCTAGCCAGTTACAGCCCAACACGACTGCAAAGGCGGTTAGCTAATGCCGAAGAAGGAGCAACGCTCTATCAGCAAGCACGCGCTTTGCGAGAGGCGGGACTCTTGCATAAAGAGATCGGTCAACGACTAGGGGTGAGCGCACGCACTCTTGGTAGGTGGTTGAGTCAAGGGTATGGCCCAGCTACACAACGTCGGCGCAAAAAGCCCAGTCACTTGGATCGGTTTGTGCTCTATCTCCTGAATCGGTGGGCGGACGGCTGCCGCAATGGAAGGATTTTACATCAAGAAGTATGTGATCGCGGGTATCGGGGTGGGGCACGAACGGTCTACAAATTCCTGCAAAGCTTACGCGCATCTCCACCTCCCTCCCCCCGTCCAAAGACAGCGCCAGTGTTGGCTTGTGCAGGCAGCATCGGAGCGGGAGAGCAGAACGACAGAGATCTTACACCTTATCGGTCAAGCCAATAGCGAAGTTGCTCAAGCGCAAATCCTGGTTGAAGAGTTTCCTTGCAATGATCCGAACACTTCAAGGCAACAAATTGGAGCCTTGGTTGGAGCGCGTCCAGGCCACGGGGGTCAAAGAACTTCAGCAATTTGCCCATGGCCTGGAACGGGACAAGGCAGCTGTGGTCGCAGGGTTGACGCTGCCCTACAGTACCAGCCCTGTCGCAGGGCATATCAATCGCCTCAAGCTCCTCAAACGACAAAGCTACGGACGAGCAGGCCTCGCCCATCTATCTCGAAGACTGCTTGCAGCCTAGACCGAGTACTTCTGAGAGAGTGGCTGGATCAATATGAGGGAATGGGCATGTAAGCATTATCGTACTTGTCGTAATTGGGCACGTGATCCGCTCATTCCTCTTGTGAGGAAGGCGAGGACTAGTTCTGCTCATGATGTGGTTGGACTTTTGGCTTCCGCTGCGGTCTTTCCACCGAACCTATCTGAGAAACGATATAAATTTACAAATAGTGTAAAATTAATAGTCCGCTCCCATTGAAAAACTCAAATTTCTTGTATTAATTGTATCATGTTTGTCAAGGGAACTGCATCGTTCTTTCGGCTGGTTTTTTTTCGTCACACCTCCTGTATACTTCTTCTCGAAGCTTTTGATAAGTGTGAAGAAGCTACAATAAGAGAAGAAAGAGGTATTGATATGAGTACCCCCGACATCACATCTGTCTCCTCCAGTTATGATGCGCTGGCTTTGGACTTCGAACGTCACGCCTCTCAGAGTGTATACAACGCTTACTATGATCGACCAGCAGTGCTAAGTCTGCTTCCCTCCATACAAGGGAAACGGGTCCTGGACATTGGATGTGGGCCTGGATTGTATGCTGCCTGGTTCATCGAACATGGGGCACAGGTGGTTGGCTTCGATATCAGCGGTGAGATGGTTGAACGAGCCAGGCTGCGCGTTGGAGATCGAGGAACGTTCTATCAGCATGACATATCCCAGCCGCTTACTTTCGCTGCTGATGCGTCTTTCGACATCGCTGTAGCTCCACTTATGATTCATCACGTGAATGCACGCGTAACAGCACTACGTGAGGTGGCACGCGTTCTGACGGCTGACGGTTACTTGATCGTGTCCACGTCGCATCCCTTTGCGGATTGGAAGCAACATGGTGGATCGTACTTTGCGACCGAACTTGTCCAAGACACGTGGTACAGTAGCTCATCCGAAGCCTTCCAGATGCCCTACTGGCGAGTTTCCCTGACCACACTTTGCGATGAGTTTTCTCAGGCAGGTTTCTTTATCGACCGACTGCTTGAGCCGCAACCCGAAGCAGCGGCGGCAGAGATCGATCCCAAGATCTATCACGAACTGATGGAGCAACCTGGATTTATCGTCTTCCGCTTACAGAAACGAAGGGGAGTGTGACGTTTCCTGGGTCAGGCGCATAGAGAGCTTGCTGCCGAGGCATCGCCACTCCAACTCTGGAGCCTCCAATCTTTGGTTTGACACATCTGTTGTTCATACATAACCGGGTTCACACAACTGCATAAACAGGGTCGTCGAACCCGGTTACAGAAGTATGTTGCCAGCTCGAAAATGGGCTGTGCAGATCGCGCATTCCGAGGCAACCAGGACACGTCGGCTTTTACTCCAGTCTTTCCACCAAACCTGTCCGAGATCCATGATATGAGACAGTCTCAGACAGAGCATCGGTTTTGGGTCTCAAAGCTGAAGAATCCTCTCCGTTCGACATCCGCATTAAGCAAGGTTGGGAGTCGATTACGCTTCTGCATCTTGATCAGAGAGAGGCAAATCGACGAGATGGAGATGGGCGCGCAGGGCTATCTGACTCCTTGCCTCGGCTCCCACAGCTAGATCAATTGTCAAGTATGAAGTGTTTCCGTCTGCCGATGCCCGCAGGCTCGCCCGCAAACTGGAGATCCACTCCACTCCCAAGCATGGAAGGTGGTTGAATATGGCCGAGATTGAACCCAGCGTGCTCAGTCGTCAATGTCTTTCTCAGCGCTTGAGGTCATTGGAGGAAGCCACACGACAGGTCGAAGCTTGGCAGGTCCATTGCAACCAGGATCGAGCGAAGGTCAATTGGTGCTTTACCACGACGACGCTCGTATCAAACTTAGGCAGCTTTACCCATCACAAGATGTTTGAATGAGCACTACCAGGATTAGTGTGTGATGTGCAGGACCGCCTTGCCAGCTATCTGACGATTCAGAAGACGCTGAACAACCACTGCAATATCGTCCCAGGGAGCCTCCACACTGATCTGCGGATGAAGCCGTCCATCAGCAACCATACAGGCCAGGTGTCTCAGATCTGCCGCGGCGTTCGGACTGCATCCTATTTCATAAGGAAGGAACAACCTATACAGGTTGAAACCTCCTGTCATTACAGAGTGATACCTGATCTGTAACGTCGCTTCAGGGCTTTCTGCACCACCCAGATTAACGCAGAGGCCCCCAGAGGCAAGTAGCGTCAGGGCTGTGACCAGAGACTTTCCTCCAAGCACATCAATGATTAGATGATAGGGACCGGAGCGCCAGGCCAGAGAGAGATCTTCGCCAACAATTACCTCGTCTGCTCCTGCGTCCTTAGCGCCCGCTGCCCGCTCTACTCGTCTCACACAGGCAACAACATGTGCCCCCGCTCTATGGGCGAGTTGACAGGCGAAGTGCCCCACACCTCCTGATGCTCCAGTGATCAGCACCTTACGATTGAGCAGGAAGCCCCCTTTTTCCAGTGCGTAGAGAGCGGTCAGACCTGCTACAGGCAGCGTGGCAGCCTGGGGAAAGGTAACGGCGTCAGGAATTTCTGCCAGAACAGTGGTAGGAATCGCAACAAGCTCGGCCCACGCTCCGGCGGTTAGCATACCAACAACCCTGGCTCCGACTTTTGGCCCTGATCCATCAGTTGCAGCCTGTTCGACGACTCCAGCCAGGTCCCATCCAGGTCGCCAACCTGCTTCCACATCTGCTATGTTGCGCACTTCACCCAGATTGAGCGAAATGGCGGAGGCGCGAACCAGCGCCTCAGATTGAGAGGGAGATGGCAGGTCAACTTCGCGGATAGCCAGTCGTCCTGTAGCATTGTGATCAACTATGATTGCATGATTTGTACTCATCAGCGTATTCCATCCTTCCGTTGCAGTTATTGAATAGTTTCCATATCGCTGAGTCCGATTCGTTGTTGCAAACGCTGAAGCACTGGAGGTGCCCACCAGTTAGTCCGTCCCATCAAGCGCATAAAAGCAGGAACCAGCAGCGCTCGAATAATGGTAGCATCCAGAAGCACTGCCAGCGTCATACCTATACCTAACAACTTGAAAAGCACGATATCAGAGGTGCTGAGCGCAACAAAAGCAACCGCCAGGAGAGCCGCAGCAGCGGTGACGAGGGGTCCGCTTCGCTCCATACCAACAGCAACGGAATGAATGGTATCTCCTGTCTTCTCATACTCTTCCTTAATGCGCCCCAGAATGAACACCTCATAGTCCATCGAAAGACCAAAGGCGATACAGAATACAAGCACAACCGTTCTGATCTCCAATCCACCGGTTGCTGTAAAACCGAGGAGATGAGAGAGATTGCCGTCCTGAAACACCCAGACCAGAACTCCAAAGGTGGCGGAGAGGCTCAGTAAGTTGAGCAGGGTGGCTTTCAGCGGCATTACCAGGCTTCCAGTCATCAGAAACAAAATCACAAACGTTGCCAGAACAACGAGTCCTATCACAAATGGCACCTGTTGTATAACCGAGTTTTGCAAATCTAGCGATTCCGCTATATGTCCGCCCACATCGACCGGGAATGGAGCAGGCAGCATGCGCACATCACGAACAAGACCATATGCGTCTTTATCAACCCGCTCCTGTGAGGGAACCACTGATAACCTTATTCCACGCTCTGCCATAAAACAGGTAGAGCAGTCTAGAGGACGTTCTATCTTTACACCATGTACATATGAACCGGTGAAAGTATCAACCTGAACAACACCAGGGGTGCGTGACAGAGCCATCGCATAATGCTCAATAGCGGTTCTCTGGGTTGCTGGTTCTGCGATATCAGCTGCTACCAGATGGAGGGCATGGGCTTCATCGGCGGTAAAGTTGGAACGCATCAATTCTTGAACCTGACGACTGGATGCGCTGACGGGCAGGATACGGTCATCAACGATGCTAAAGGTGATGTGCAGGAAGGGCAAGCCTAGAATGACCAGCAAAGCAAGCACAACAACACTGACAGGTACTGGGAAACGCATCACAAACAGAGCAGTTCTATGCCAGAAACCCTCCTCGTTGGCAATTATGCGCTGCTCTCCTATCGTCCAGCGGTCGATATGATGTCCTAAAATGGCAAGAACTGCTGGCAAGGTCAACAGAGCACAAACAGCTCCAACTACGATGACTGCCATGCCTGCATAAGCGAAGGAGCGCAAAAAGAAGTTGGGAGAGACCAGCAGGGCAGCAAGAGAGACACCGAATGTCAGGGCACTAAAAGCAATGATCCGCCCCGCCGTTTCAACGGCTCTGACCACCGCCGCCTGGACTTCTTTTCCACTACGAACCTCTTCTCGGAAGCGTGAAACAATGAACAGGCTGTAGTCAACGCCAAGACCAAGACCCAATGCCGTTGCCATATTGAGCGTGAAGTTGGAGACCTGAGTAAATGACACAATGACTCTTAACGTTAAGAGTGTTCCCGTGATGGCTAATATGCTCATGAGAAGCGGCAGTATAGTTGCCAGGGGACTGCGAAATGCGAAGAAAAGTAGAACGAGCAGAATTGGCAGGGTAATGCTCTCTGAGCGGATAAGATCTTGCTGGCTCTGTAAACCAGACTGTTGTAAAACAGCATCGTCGCCACCAACTTTGACGCTCATCATCGCATCGTCCCTGATAAACCGAGGGGCGAGAGCGCCGATCCGATTACGTGCCTCGGTAGTATTGCCACTGACTCTTGCCAGGACAAGCGCCTGGGTGCCGTCGCGGCTGCGTAAAGTTGGCGCAGACGCACTTGTCCAGTACGAGATAGTTTCAGCTATTCCCGCCTGAGTAGCCAGTTGCTTTGTCAGGTCCACTCCGACTCTGGCAATCTCAGGATCATCGATATTCCCCTGCTTCGCTGTTATCAGAAGGACCAGATTATAGTCGCCTGTATGGAACTGTTTGTCCAGGGTCGTATCAGCACGGTCGGATTCCGAACCAGGAACTATAAAGCCACCACTATCTAACCTGCTGCCAAGGCCCGCACTTCCTATCGCTGATACCACCGCAAATGCCAGAGTGGCAACAAGCACCCACCAGCGATGCCGAACAGAAAAGTGCCCGATACGACTGAAGAGAGACACAGTAACCCCTGGCTCTGATGTGCTTCTCCGATTTTCGCGCACTCCACTTGTTGAAGACACAAGAACACCTCCTTGTACTCATGACTATTGCAATACGTGTCTACCTAAAATAAGGTAGGTTGTCAAAACAAAAAAATTAGCGACGACGCAAGCCATCGAGAAGAACATCGATGATATCACGTGCCACCACGTCTCCAGGTGCATGAGCATAGTTATCCAGAGCATGGATAGAATCGATCAACGCCAGGAAAGAGGTTGCGATGACTCTCTCATCCACCAGACGGATCTCTCCCCGGCGATAGGCAGCAACGATGACTTCCTTGATAGGAGCTATCAGCGCCTTCGTAGCGAGGGAGAGCAAGCGATCTGCATGCTCTTTTTCCAGTGCTGGTAGATCTGAACGTAGAAAGCGAGTAAAATCGACAGGAGGTTGCGAGAGAAGCCAGAACGCTAATGCACGTAGCTGAGAGGCTAAGTCAGGCTCGCTGTGCGCAAGGACCTCTTCAATGCCCTTGCGATGACGTTGGAGGCTTTCCTGAATAACCTCCACAAAGAGTTGTTCTTTGCCCTGTGGAACGTGATAATACAGCGACGCCTGGCGTATGCCAAGCTCCTCGGCGATATCACGCATTGTCACTGCTGCATAGCCTCGCTCGCTAAACAGGCGCTCAGCCGCAGAGAGCACTTGCCTGCGGGCATTGCTGATACCCTCCTCTGTCAAACCAATTCTCCCTCACTCATCCAGAAATCATCTAATTTATAGTAGGTAGTATAAGTATGTTCTCGCATATTGTCAAGATGCTGTTGGTTTCTTGCGCATAGTGGTTGGAGGCGAGTCGCGCAATAATATAGGTGTAAATCGAGGATCTAGGTGGGGGTGAAATTGCGGAGGTAACTGAGCGGTAGGGGAGATAGAAAAGAGGGAAAAGGAGTAGGAGAAGTAACAAAAAAGGGGATTCCCTCAGAGATCGCAAAAAAACTACGGCGGTAATCTTTCCTTGCTGAGTTTTTCTTCAAGGGCGGCCAGATACCGTTCAGGAGACTTGCGGAAGCGGTATTGCATGCGCCGAGGGTTCAATTCGCTGCGTAAGGCGCGCCATCGGGTCAGATCAGTCGGACAAAGCTCAGGTCGAGAAAAGGATGCAAGCGAGAAGCAACGGAGGCGACTACTCGCACAGGGCCCCGAACGACGACGCCTGGTGATGTCTGTTTTCGCCCGGTCGCTCGTCGTTCATGGTAGCGGGCTGAGCCGAAATACTGCTCCAACGCATTGTTGGTGCGTGGAAGATCAGGAACATCATAGCAGTGAAAGAGGATTGGAGGAGAAAGCTTCAGAGAGTTCCTCTCTCGCAAACCTGTCTTTTTAGATTGCTTGTTCTCTAGTTATACCGATTGCTCCCACAGAATCCTGGATGTACACCATTTTATCTCATTCCAGGTCTGAAATCGACCCTGTAAAGTGGCACGGTATTCCTTGGCACTCAGATGGTGTCTTCGTGGTTGGAAATGTCCCGAGATCGGACCGAAGGCTGAAAGAAAGCGTTGTGCGTGTTTCGCCGCATCTTCTTTTCACGCAGCCGTGTGGGTTGGTGCGAGTTTTCCGCTCGATTGTTTAAGCCTTTGTGCTGTCGATGTGCTACGCCAGGCAGAATCTCACGTTTGGCTGCTCCATAGCTCTTGAGTTTATCAGTAATAATCACGCGTAGGACGTAGTGCACCCTATACGCGCAGTTGGCGAAAAAAACGTTTGGGCGCCGTTTTGTTGCGTCAACTCTGTATCAGAATATCCAGCACGGTCCCATCCTGATCGACCGCTCGCCACAGGGAGTGCGTTTTTCCATTAATCTTCAGGGAGACGCACATCCATGTACCATTTGTCGCCACAACGAGGATGGCGATGGCGTCGTTCATTGGCGTAGGTCTGTCCAAGCTTCAAACACCATTGACGCACCGTTTCATAGCTCACAACAATCCCTCGGTGCGCGTCGTCCGCTCTTCCACATCACGCGCAACTGAGCGAAAAACGAACATACAGCCACACCGCGTGGCTGATGATTTCAGGCGGGAAGCGGAACCCTTTGTAATCCGGAGCAATACAGTTTGTTTTCATAAAGCTCTTCTAGCATATTGTTCAGCTCTATTGCCAAGTTGACAATATCTCATTGCCGCGTCCATAGCGAAACAGGGTGACAGACCCCGCGCTGGGCGATTTGCGGCCACGACGGAAGCCGAGACGGTTGACCTGAGGTGAGAGGGGAGAACTGCCAGTCCCTGCCAGGTCACAAGAGGTTCCTCCAGACAGAATGCGACCAGACACTTTCTGTCTGCTCCTGTCCTAGCAGTAGAGTCCCAGAGGGCTTAGAATAGCTACAGCGGCATACACAGAAACAAGGCCGTTTCAATGGTTCTGTTTTTTTGAATATTGATGTGCTTCATTTTTCATGACAAAACAACACAAACCACTGAAAAAGATAGGGATGCTTGTCTAGAAGCATTGCAAATGATGACCCACGGCAATACTTCGACTTCTGGCGAGCGAAGCAATGTCCTCAATCAATACAGAGGATGATTGTTCCTGGCCTGTCATGTCGCTCTATTCACCACAAAAAAGACGGAGTTTTACGTATGGATCACTCATCGGAGCGCGTTTTCTTCGACCAGAAGCACAAGCTTGCTCGGCGGCAATTCTTCATTAGGACATCTGTTATTGCAGTAGCAGCGGCTCTCGGTATTGTAGGGGCAGAAGCTGCCCTGGAAACGACACACGCGTCGGGGGGCGTTCAGGCACTTCCTCTGTATCGCCTGGTCAAGAATGACACCGGCAACCACTTCTATACGACCAGTGCCAAAGAGAGGGATGACGCTATTCACCATAATGGCTATCGCTATGAATTCGTGGCTGGTTATATCCTTCCCAAACAAGAGAATGGCACCGTTCCTTTGTATCGTCTGGTCAAGGGTTCGTCCACCTACATTGATCACTTCTATACGACCAGTGCCAAAGAGAGAGATGACGCTATTCACCATAATGGCTATCGCTATGAATTCGTGGCTGGTTATATCCTTCCCAAACAAGAGAATGGCACCGTTCCTTTGTATCGTCTGGTCAAGGGTTCGTCCACCTACATTGATCACTTCTATACGACCAGTGCCAAAGAGAGAGATGACGCTATTCACCACAATGGCTATCGCTATGAATTCGTGGCTGGCTACGTCTTCCTTAGCTAATACGACTCTGTGAGTTTTGGTGATGGGAGCCATTGGCCCTCGATGAGCAGCGAGTACGCTTGTTGGTCGAGGGCAGCTCGGCGGGCGGCGTGTTGGTGCTCGATGACACCGACTGGCCCAAAAAAGGTCAGTCGGTGGTTGGGGTGCGGCACCAGTATTCGGGCATGGATGCCGCAAAGAAGGCAAGGGTGGTGCGATGCAAGCCAGAAAGCACCGGGAAAAAGTGAAGGGAATGCCGTTGGAAAGAAGCAAACAGCCCTTTATCCTGGCTCAGTCGAAGACTCACTGCTTACGATTTCCATCGTGATGACTCTGCTCTCCAACAACTTTGGTGCTGGGCTGCGTGTTCGCAACCGTTGGCCTTTGATGATCATTGGCAACATCTCGAAAGGTATGCAAAACAGGTGATCATCAAATCGTTTCGCGTTCATGGGGAGCCTCCTCAGAAAGGAGTTTCAGTCCTCTGAGGACACCTTATGAGCTTTTTCTTTGGCAAGCTAACTTGCGCACATCGCGTTAAGTAAGAAGCTCCTATTAGCTCTATTTTGTGATCTCAAAGGATATTGTACTTTTTACTTTGCGCCTTTACACCCATTATCATGGAGACATAGAAACAATTCTCTTACTATCTGGTACAAATGGGGGTAGTGCATGAATTTCATGTACATTGCTATGTTTTTTTCTGCGTTCTGTCGTTGTGCGACGGGCGTTGTTTTTCTCATCTCGTTTGGGAGCAAAGTACGCGATATTGCTCAATTTCAGCGGAGTATTGTTGCCTTTCGCCTCCTCTCCAGGAAGTTGAGTAATACTGCCGCAATCCTTTTCCTCGGCGGAGAGCTGGCAGTTGTGCTCTTGCTCCTGGGGGGAGGCGAGCTACTGCTCCCAGGCTTCATGCTTGCCCTGCTTCTCCTTATAATCTTTAGCATCGCCTTAGCATCTGTTATCGTCAGAAAGCTGCATATTTCTTGCAATTGTTTTGGCAGCAGCGATCAACAGGTAACCGTGGTAGATGTCTGGCGCAACGTTGGCCTGATTGTGTGTGTGCTGGCAGGCTATAGCACTACATCCTGGAGCCAGGGTAGCGGGCGCATCCTGGGACTAGGAGAATGGCTCCTGGCAGCCATCAGCGCTCTGCTCCTCTCACTCTTATGGTTACAGCTCAGCAATATTGTGCAGTTGCTCGCCGGCGATCAATCCTCTTCTACCAAACAGATATAGCAACAAGGAGGTATCTCTTGGAAACTGTCCTCATCGTAAGTTCAGCCCTCCTCTGGATGGTTCTCATTTGTAATGTGTTATTGACGCTTGCTCTGGTACGCAACGCGAACAAAGCTCCCAAAGCCAAACCCGTTTCTGTCCCGGAAGGCTTGAAAGAGGGAACCGAAGCGCCTGCTTTTAGTGCTCAATCGCTCGACGAGACGACTGTGACGCTGGATGACTACCACAACAAGGCCGCGCTCTTTGTTTTTATCGCTCCTCATTGTGGAGCCTGTGAAAACATTCTCCCTTCGCTCAAGACGCTGGGAAGCCAGATGAAGGAGACAGAGCTTGTTCTGGTGAGCGATAGTGGGATAGGTGAGACGCGCGATCTGGCAAAAGAGCACGATATCACGCTGCCGCTCCTGTCGGCTCCTCGACGGAAAAATCCTTTCTTTACCGATTACAAGGTCCATGGTACGCCTACCTACTACCTGATCAATGCACAGAGTCAAATTCAGGCGGCGGGGAATCCCCATGAGAATAATATGCCGTGGAAGCAACTCGTGGTTTCCCTGACTGAACAGGCCGCGCCTGCTTAAATGATTCTCAACTCAGATGCTTCGCAAAGAAACCAGTAGGAACCACAGTTTTTTGGAAGCAACCTGATTGCGAATACTATCATCGGCTTCATATGCTTACTCCACATGAAGCTCTACCAAATTGAAGGAGGTCATAAAATGACCAATACCATTTTTTCGACCGTTGATCGTCTCGGTCGCCGCTTCAAGCTGATGGACACTTTGGTCAACAATATTGCATCACGTTTTTTACCACAGAATGAGGCAGCAGCGGTTGCCGCTTGCGTTTCTGGTACGTATAATTGTGGACAAGTTTGTACGGATGATTATTGTCGTCCTACCAGTGATCTTCACACTGCCATGCTCTGTGGTTGCTGCGACAGCAATAACCGATTTTCATACGCTTTTCTATGCGAATGTGACGTCTGTTATTAAAGCTATGGCTGCTGAATTCCATCTGACCTGCTAAGAAGCTTCTCACCTAGCAGGAACGTCTCTATGTGAGAGCCATATACTTGATCAGTATGTGGCTCTTTACAAACCAAAAACGAGAGGAAAACTATGCATCTGTCAACAGTTGATCGTTTTGTGTGCACATTGGGGCCAGTTAATGCCCTGGTCGAATACCTGTGTGAACGTCTGTTGCCCAATGCGGTCGCTCATACGATGGAGTGCATTCCAGGGCGTTTTTTTGTGATTCAGGTTGGGGGTGTGGCGTTCGGACTGGCTCTACTGATGCTTGGTATTGCGTTGGGGACGGTGGTCAATGAGTCTTTCTTCAGTGTGGCTGCTCGTAGTAGGAGAATCACCATCCTGAATGCCTGTCAGACTGGATGGATGGCGAGAGTGCGCTGATCGATCTGGAGATGCCTGGTTGATCGATACGAGGTGTGCAAGGTTTCAGCAAGGGTTAGCCACTCATCCCATGTAACGGCGAGGAAAGCGGGAGGCGCATCCGAAAATCTCAAGTCTCAGTTTGAGCGACTGGACCCTTGTTTTATCAACGACAGGGCTTGTTGTTCTCTACAGGCTCTGTCATTGGAGAGAAGAGTCACTATACCATGATGCTTTTTGTCGTTATTGTCTGCATACTCTGCCTTTTTCTTTGTTGCATACTCTTTCTGCTGCGTAAGAGCCTGTGCCTGGTGACTGTCATAGGCGCAAGTATGACACCTACGCTAAAGCACGGAGATCGTGTCCTGGTCTTTCGTTGGTATCCATCTGGTCGCTTACAGCGGGGACAGGTTGTGGTACTCAGAGCAACGCCGAAGCATACTATGAGCGATTTGGGACGCAGCACGTGGTATGTGAAGAGAATCGTGGCAATGGGGGGCGACACCTTCACGCAGGATACTGCGCCTTATCCCGATGCTGAATTCGATGAGCTAACGCGCAATAAAGCACAGATAGACGATGCAGGAAGATGGCACTGGCACATCTCACCAGGACATGTCTTCGTCTGCGGCGACAATCGTGAGAGCAGCATCGATTCGCGCATCTGGGGTCCTCTTCCAACCAATCAGATCATCGGCATCGTGCTTGGAAAACTTCCAGGCACCTCTGTCGCTCCACCTGAATCATCTCGCGACATCATCCCTTACGAGCCTCTTCCCACCGGAAAGCCCGCTCCTGTATTTCGGGCTGAGACGCTCAGTGGCGAGACCATCACATCAGACAGGTATCATGGGAAAGCACTGCTTTTGTTGTTTATTGCTAATATCAGTCTCTCACGTCAAAAAATTCCTTTTTTCTTGACACTGGCAGAGGAACTTGCTACCCATCATGTTGCCGTCGTTTTTGTCTTAGATGAGACACGCGAGACGGCTCATAAGTTGATAGCGCTGCTTCCTCCCTCTCAACCAGTACTCCTCGCTTCACGCAGAGTGCATTCTTTTTTCAACGAGTATCACATCATTGGGACTCCTGCTTATTGCTTGCTTGATGAGCAGCACCTCGTTCGTGCGACAGGGTTCACCAGACTTGACACAGCAACCGTCCTCGCTCAGCTCGAACATGCTGCACAATCAGATCTTTCTCAGGAGGAGTTGCATGCGTAAACTACGCGACTGGCCCCTGCTCTTACGAGATATGCTGCAACTCATCGGGCAGATGATGGCACTTGCCTGGCGCACGCTGCCATTCTGTTGTCTTCTCCTGCTTGCTCTTGAACTGTTCCAGGGAGGTATTCCGCTGGCCTCGGCCTGGCTCTCCAAAGGGATCTTCGATGCCCTGGGTCAGGGGTTGCATGGTCAGCCCTTTGCTCACCTTATTCCTGAGCTAACGTTTCTGCTCGTAACTCAGACAATTGTTTTTGTCGTTGGTCAGACGCTCTCTCCAACGACCAGATTTTTTTTGAGTGAACTCGATCGCGGCTTGACCTTGCAAATTAAAGAGACGCTCTATCGTAAAATTGCTGGCCTGGTGGGCATCTCGTATTTTGAGGACCCGGAGTTCTACAACAAAATGGAACTGGCTGCCTCCCGCGCCCAGTTCGCGCCAGGCCAGGCATTGCAAATTCTCGGCACGCTTACCCAGCAGGGCATGATGCTGCTCTCTTTTGTGGGCATCTTGCTGGCCTTCAACCCCTTGCTGGCTCTGATGATCAGCATCGCCGTCCTGCCAGAAATTCTCGTGCAGTTGAAATTCAGCCGTCAACGCTTTGATATCGCCATGCTCAATAGTCCCAGAGCACGACGTGCATCGTACTATGGTCAACTCCTTTCCTGGACCATGTTCGCCAAAGAGATCCGCCTCTTCAACCTCGGCGAGTATTTCCTCTCGAGATTTTTGAGCATGACCAGGGACATACAACAGAATGAACGCCAGCAACAGAAACGCGAACTGCGCTGGCAGGCAGGGCTGGCTCTGCTAGGCAGTCTGGTCTCTTCCGCAACCTTCGTCGTGGTCATTTCCTCAGCATTTTCTGGGCGCATCAGCCTGGGCGATGTGGTACTCTATACCAGCGCTGTGAGTAGCGTCCAGGGTGCGCTCCGCATGCTCATCAGCTCGATGACGCGTACCAATGATAGCGTCCTGTTCTTCCGCTTGTACACAGACATTCTGAACCTGGAGCAGCCTCTTCCTCTTAGCACACACTCTCAGCCAGTTCCCCCCTTGAGGGAAGGCATCACGCTACACAATGTCTCCTTTCGCTATAGCGACCAACACCCCTGGATTCTCCAGAATGTGAACCTGGTTTTGCCCGCTGGCAAATGTCTTGCGCTTGTAGGACTCAATGGCGCAGGCAAAACCACGCTGGTCAAGCTGTTAGCGCGGCTCTATGATCCCACTGAAGGTGTGATTCTCTGGGACGGCATTGATATTCGCACGTTCGACCCGCAAGACTTCAGACACCATCTGAGCACCATCTTTCAGGACTTCGCCCGCTACGAATTGACCGCCCGCGAGAATATCGGCCTGGGAGAGATCGAGCGTATCGAGGCAACAGACGAGATTGAGCAGGCCGCTATCAAAGCAGGTATTCACAAACGCATCAAGTCCCTCCCTGACGGCTATCAGACCATCTTGAGTCGCTGGCTGGCGGAGCAAAAAAAGGCCGGAACCGATCTCTCAGGGGGCGAGTGGCAAAAGCTGGCTCTGGCCCGTATGCTGATGCGCTCCAGCGACCTGCTCATTCTCGACGAACCATCGGCAGCCCTCGACGCGCAGGCTGAGCATGAACTCTATTGCCATTTCCGCGAGATGATGCGCGACCGCACCTCGCTGCTGATCACCCATCGCTTCAGCACGATCCGTATGGCCGACTGTATCGCCGTCATCGAGCAAGGACAGATCAGCGAATATGGCACGCATGAAGAATTGCTGGAACGCGACGGTATCTACGCCCGGCTCTACACCATCCAGGCGGAAAAATATGGTCAGAACGTCGTTCTGCCTCCTCCTTCGTAGAGATGGATAGAGAGTTCCAATGGGATGAGTGGGCTGCCCTGGCAGTGACAACGGCAGCCAGGCATCCTCGGCTGTCGAACCACACATTCCATCCCTCTTTGGTATTGGCGAAGGCCATTGATTTGACCACCACCTTTTTGCTCGGCTGGCAGACACAGCCGGAGCAGGATTGGCTTCCTATGTCAATCCCACAGACATACTTGATAGCGGCGTCCTCTTCTGAGGATGCAGATGAGATTGTACTCATAACACACCTGCTTTTGCTTGGATAAGCATCCTTGCCTTTACTATCCGGTGCCGCCTTGCACCAAGGTAAGCCTGCGAGAAGCCCGACCAGCAGGGCGAGCGTCAGCGCGTATCGGGATCAGCAATCTGGCCTCAGCGGTTTCCGCTTCTCACGCCGTGGGCCGTTGCAACAAGCTGGCGTAAGACCCTTGTAACCCTGATGGGCGGGGAGCTGTCTCTTGAAGGCGGGTCACCGTTCAGGTATCTGAACAGACCGTCTTTCCACAACAATAGCTCTCTCGCTGTTTCCATTAGTCTACTCCGTACGGGATCACACTGTCTCACTCTGCTACCAAATTATTATATGAGCCACCAAATTGGTGCAAGCTCAGACAGGTCAAGTACCTCAACAACCTGATCGAGCAAAATCATCGGTTCATCAAACGCTTGACGAAACCTGGGATAGGCTTTTTCTCATTTGAGACCGCTTGGCGAACACTCCAAGGGTTCGAGGTGATGAACATGCTGAGGAAAGGGCAAGTGCAGGAGTGGCCAAAGGCGATGTGGGAGAGCTGGTCGCATTGCCCACGGATTGCGCAACGAGGTTGTAGGGACTAGCACCTGAGCAAAAAATGTGCCTCCTTAATGAGAGAGTAGACATTCTCATCAAGGAAATCTCTATGAATAGTATTGCTGATGGATCTATCAGCATCCAGTCCTCGTCTCAATCCGTGCCCTCAACACCACCCTGGTTTGGAGAAGTTACCCTGATCGTGCAGTATCGACGCCGCGCACCATATCTTTTCCGCTCTCACTGAACATGTTGGAAGCTTTGAAGGCCCTGATACTGGTGGCATAACACATATGCAGAGGCAACACATGGTGGCTCCTGCCTGCGTTCTCAGTTCTGACGTATCCCTTACAAGAGGCGATTGGGCAGGCACTTCTCACCATCACATCTCAAGGTGCGCTGGGATGGTTCCGCCACTGCAGATACCCAACTGATGGCAGATGAACCAGCCAAGAGCACGTAAAAGCACAAGATACAGAACGTGCGCGTCCTTAGCGCAGCGCATACAGAGACGAACCAGCCGCGACAAAGACGGTCTCATCTGCAATGCATGGTGGGGCTACGCCCCCCTTTTCAAGAGAGATATGCCAGCGCTGCTGTCCGGTCGCAGCATCGAGCGCCCAGATGACTTCGCCGCGCTGGACCACGTAGAGCATTTCACCGGCAAGCGTCGGAGGAGGACAATCATACGTCCATTCCCCTGAATTTGGCTTGCATATGGAGGGAAGACGCCAGATCCGCTGACCGCTCTGTCGATCATAGGCCGTGACGATGATCGCCGCTTCCTCATTTGAGTCAGCAATGGTTTCATAGACACGGTTTGATCCAATGGCTAAACCCACAGTTCTGAGCCAGTCAACACATTCCCGGTCCCCTCGCCAGACTTCCTCTCCAGTAGCTGGATGTATCCCGTGTATTCTTGAGAAGCTCGTCATATACAACACGTTGTCCCTTAAAGTACCGGTAGATCCTCGTAGGAGTGCAAATCTTTAATCGTTTGTTCAATATCATCGTAGAGTTCTCTTCGCGTATTGATGGTACATACCCAATCGGTAGCATGCTCCTCTTTCCCTTTCCACCGCTAGATACTGATCATTGGTCCAGAAATCCACACGCTTGCCGCAAGTCGTTTTGCTACCAGGGTATCGGCTATTCTGTGAACGACTTTTTCTGAATTAACTCTCTCATGATTTGTGATCCTTCTCCATCAATCAGGGAATTAACAAATGAAGGAGGGCGACAGAGATCACTCACGGAGCTGTCCTTTTGCAGGGATCACGCCAAGCTGTTGCAGCAGGCTGAGCATGTTACCTTCGGTCCACTGTTCCACAATCTTCCCGTCCACAATGCGGTAGATGTCAGTACTGGTAATGGCCGCTTCCTTCCCCGTCGGTGGGATACCCTGAAATGCACCGGTGTGCTTGAGCCGAATGGTATCGTAGACCGCCACCATCTCGCCCTCCGCGATCAGGAACTGGGAGGTGAGATGAATGTCGCCGAAGGCGGCGAAGTAGGCGGCAAGCAGTTGTTTGAGTGCCTCGCGACCTGGGATGGGACCATTCATATGGCCTCTATAGTCGGGGGCATAGAGTTCATCAACGATGTTCAGGTTTCGTTTGTTCCAGATCTCGTCTTTCCAGCGCAGAACGACCTGTTTGTTGTATTCTGTGGACATGGCTTCTTTCCCCTTTTTGTGAAGTGGGTGCAACTCCCTCTTCCTCGTGCCCGGCTTGAGCGTCACATCGGTATGTGCAACGATCGGGTGGTTAACGTAGCCGCTGTTCTGCTTGTCCCATGCGTGCCTGTTTGCGCCAATGGAGACCAACAGCACTCTTCAGAAAATTTGAGCAGCGACTTTGACTTGAGTGGATCCTGCTGTTGCTATTCTAGGATCTCTTGTCCTCTCCAGCCAGGACAAGACCGGACAGATTCTGTCCGGTCTCACGTTCTCAAGGGTATTATGATCATGCCCGTCACGATACGGCCTGGCAATGATGTGGCTGGCTCGCCTGCGCTGGTTGGCTTTCTATGTGAAAGCTGCCACAAGCTGAGTGAGGTACGACACTGTCACCGCAGACGAGTGCTGCTGGTCGCACCAACTTTCGAGCAAGCTCTGGAGCACTTGTTGCATGGGTTCACCCGCATCCAGATAGACGCGCAGGTATCCCTCTGGCTCCGTCAAGGAGAGCAGATGAGCCGCGACCTGTCTGGCTTGGGCCACCTCTCCCGAGGCCTGCAGCGCCACCACCTGTAGCGCCAGAAGAGAGACGACATCCCCTCCCCTCCCATCACCTTGTGCAGAGGGGAGCAGGAGCATCAGCAACTGCTGTGCTTGCCTATACTGCTGTTGTGCGAGGTAGACGCAGACCAGCATCTTATATTCAGGTTCGCGGATATATTCCAACGCATCCGGCGTCAATTCATAGTTGCTAGCCCAAGCTCCTGCGGCAGCCAGATTGCCTTGTGCCAGCCAGAGCTGTACCCGTGCCGCCCTCACTCTGGGTCGATGGAGCACAAAACCGCTATGCTGAGCTAGTCGTTCCGCCTCCTCTAATGTTTGCTCTGCTTCTGCACTCTTCCCCGCTGCCAGCAAGACCTGCACAGTTCTACAATAGGCCAACAGGAGCAGATCCGTATTTTGCCAGGTCCGCGCGTAGTCTATCACGGTACACAGGCAGGTGTGCGCCTCTTCTAGTTGATTCCACATCCAGTGGAGTGCAGCCAATTCGAGGTAGAGGTAACCAACAGCAGGCACCTGTTCCCTCTGCTGCTTCAACATCTCTAACGCTTGCAGACATTCCTGGTAAGCCTGGTGCAGTTGCCCTGAGGCCAGGTGGACCACAGTGACCCAGAACATCGTTCTGAAGGTCGCGAAGCGATGCTGTGCTTGGCATGCCCGCTGCTTCATCTCCAGTAGCCGGGGTAACGCGGCGTTGACATCTCCATGGAAAGCAAAGCTGACAAGGAGGCTAAAAGTGGGGATCATCATCCAGGTCACATCGTCTTCCAGCACTTCCTCCTGCATGCGCTGGGCAGTGAGATGCAGTTGCACCTTGTTCCCTTGCAGATAGGCCTCCCTCGTTGCGTTCAGCCCATACAACAAGCGGATGCGCTGGCGTAGCAGCAGTTCTTCTGCTTGCAGGCGCGCCTGGTCTGTTCCCGACTGCACGACGATCCCTTCCTGGCTCTTGAGGAGGTTTTCCACCCGTGCTATCGTCTGCTCCACCTGCGCCAGCCCTTCGGCTCGCTGGGCCGGCGGAGCATACTGGGTTTGATCGAGCAGATGCAAGGCGGCGGTGAGCGCGAGGAGGGCATGTGCTCGCAAGACGGCATCAGGGAGCTGTTTGACCCAGTTCTGCACGGTCTTCGCTCCCCCATTCATCCACAACCGTTCAGCAGCACGCTCGATCAAGGAGACGGCAAAGTGGTAGTCGGCGGCTGCCAACGCATGTGCCATGGCCTCATGGATGTCTCCTTGCTCCTCATACCAGTGCGCCGCTCGCTGATGCAAGAGGGGGACTTGTTCTGGCTGGCTGGCATGCAAACGAGCCAGCAGAGCCTCGCGAAATAAGCAGTGAAAACGATACCAGTGCCGCTCCTCATCCAGTGCCACTACAAAGAGGTGGGCCCGCTCCATCGCCTCCAGCAGCAACTGGCTCGTCTGCTCCCCCGTGATCGCCTGACATACCGCCGCGTTCATCTGCGTGAGCACCGCCGTCTGAAGCAGGAAGTGTTGGAGATGCAGCGGTTGGCGCTGGAAGATTTCCTCCTGCACATAGTCCAGCAACAGGCGATGGCCGCCACCAAACGTTTTGACAAAGGCGGAGCGATCCTGCCTGCCGCGCATGGCCAGAGCCGCTAGTTGCAGTCCCGCGATCCAGCCCTCGGTTCGCTCTTGCAGTAGTTGCACCTCTTCTTGTGTCAGAGAGCAGCCCATAGCCTCTTGCAGAAAGCGGCGCGCTTCCTCTGGTGTAAAGCGTAACTCAGCATCGTGTAGTTCGAGCACTTGGCCGCTCAGCCGCCAGCGCGACAGTGGAAGTGCTGGCGCAATGCGACTGGAGAGCACCAGGTGCAGGGACGCAGGCAGATGCTCCAGCAAGAAGAGCAAGCTCTCGTGAATAGTGGGATCTTCAATCACCTGGTAATCATCCAGGATAAGTATGGCCTGCGCTTCCGCAACTGTGTCCTCCATCTCCTGGATGAGGGCGGTCAGCACCGTGGTCAAGGTAGGAGGCTGCGAGGAGTGGAGCATGGCCAGGGCCGTTTCCCCGACCGTTGGCAGATAGGAGCCGCATCGCTTGAGCGCTGCAATCACCAGTCCCCAGAAACGATTGGGATCACTGTCTAATTCATTGAGCGACACCCAGGCGATGGGACGAGGGTAGCGCGTGGCCCAGCTAGAGAGCAGCGTGGTTTTCCCCCATCCAGCAGCGGCACAGAGGACAATCAACTGGTGCTCGCATGCGGCATCCAGTTGCGTAAGCAAGCATTCACGCCTCACGAGAGTACAAGGCAACTGGGGGGGGCACAGCTTAGACTTCAGCAAGAGGATCCCTGGCTGGGAGGAGGCTGGAAGGAGGTCCACCGTCCAGGCTGGCAAGGAGGGCAGAGGGGGCTCAGGCTTCTGGATAGCTGAGACAGCAAGAAAATGCTGAAGATTCATGCCGAACAGTTGACCGAGGCGCTCACGGAAAATCTCCTGGGGCAGCGCCAGATTCTGTTCCCAGCGCCCGATACTTCTAGCGGAAACGCCAATAGCCTCAGCAAGGGCTTCTTGCGAGAGGCCCAGACGAAGGCGATGCCAGCGAAGGAGCCCTCCCAGACTCCTCAGATGAGAGGGAGGGAAAGTCACCTGCTCATCCTGTTGCATAAGGTTTTCCTTTCTAGGCAGAGGGGATAATCCAACCCACACACCACTGGGGAACAATGTCAAGGACACATCATAGAGCAGCTACAGGAGTGTTGAGAGTTCATCGTGTAGTACCATCTGGGTGTTATGAATGAGTTGGCTGACACTATCCTCTCTTCTGAAGTAATGACAGGAATTGTAGATGAGGGAACGCCATGTCTCCGGATTGATATGTCGCTCACCCAAAGGAGCTCTCCCAGGCTCCTGAACCGAGAGGGAGGAGCCGCTTGCTCATTCTGTTTCATAAGGCTTTCCTCCTGACAATGTGAAACCAGACAGAACGTGTTCGGTCTTGCCATGGTAAGACGAGGCCATTCGCCAGGATGGTAACGGCCAGAGTGAATGACAACTACAGGCCACCAACACCTCAACCAGCACCCACATTTGAAAGAGCTCAATCATACCCTCTCTCTTTTCAAAGAGCAGCTATCACTTAGTCGAAAGCGTTCAGAGATGCTTACAAAGCGACTGTAGTCCTGCAACACCTCACTACAAGATGAGAAGATTCTCACTAGTCCCTGGTAATGGCCAGATCCCTCCTACGGTGTGCGAATACCCTGGAGCAGAAGCTGACAGGCTTCTCCAAATATTTGTTCGATTGTATGGCCGTATTCGATCTCCACGCTTTTACGATGGATAGTCAGGCGCACTCCCGTTGCTAGTGCCACGTTCACAATGGTAGCTGCGGTCAACGCCGGATTAAGATTTGATCGCAAAGAACCATCCTCTATGCCCTTGCGGATGATCTCCGTGACCAGGGCCGGAGCTCCTCCAAATATCCGTTGTGTCATTTCCAGGAGGCGAGCAACATCTTGCTTGCCAGCGTACATGCTGTCAAATTGAGCGAGAAAGCAGAAATTTCCTGGATCATGGATCAAACTCTGAAGAAAACCGGCCAAGCATGCTGCGATCCGTTCATAGCCAGTTCCATCAAGCTGTAGAGCATTATGCCTCACTTCTTTTGAACTCTCAAATATCCTCTCGAGGATGGCCCAGGCAATGTCGGACTGGTTAGTAAAGTACTGATAGACGGTCACGCGGGTGACCCCAGCCTCGACAGCTATATCTCCCAAAGTCGTTCCCTGAATGCCCTTCTCGATAAAGAGCTTTTTGGCGGCTGCAAGAAGGGCCATGCGCTGTCGATCTCGGTGCTGTTGATAGATTTTTTTTGCTTCGGTTTGCTTCTCAGTCATATGCCTTCCCTCACCTGTTGCTTGATCACCATGGGAGAAACGCTTGCCCTCTCGACTTCAAACAAAAGACATTGCACTGAGTATCGTGCATGGCCTGGAAAGCGCTCCGAAGAAAGAGGTGCAATATCTTTATGTCCCACTCCTCTGATATCTTCCTTCCATCGAAAATATTTACTTGATGTACAATTTGATACAAAATATACAATTTTGTGAACGGTTTGTCAAGGTTCTGTCAGACCTCAGATCACAGAAAAGCTTATCGACACATGGAATGCCCGCCTCCCGCTCGTTGACTTATGAGATTGCTTGTATCACGGTCTGGAGAGCAGCAAGCAGCTTCAGAAAAATCTGTCGTTGTTCCAAGAGCGAAACCATTTCACCAATGGTGCGGCGCGGACGGAGATAGTTGCGCAACTCGTCAAAGGAGTAACAGAAACGGGCTGCTGATGTGAAATTTCCGGAAGCCATGCATCGGATAGTGCCGCTGTTTGATGCCACGATGGTCTTGTTCTAACCCATTATTGAGGTATTTCTTTTTTCGATGAAGGACATTGGTCTTCACCCGATTTTGTGGAGTCATCTCCTTTGAAGATGAAATGAGAAATGGAATCATGGGTGACCAAGGCAGCGTCGTTTCAGGTCGACCGATGGCTGTGTGCAGAGCAAGTGGGGCATCTGGGAGGTGCCTCCCACGGACGACAAAGCAAAGCTGCTAGAGCATCGGTCAAGAAATGCTGTGCTTGGGGAACCAATGAGGCGCAAGCGCGGGATAGTCCCTTTAGTGGCCGAGTTGCGGCGGGAAGCCGAAGGCGATGACAAGTTCCTCCCCAAGGAAAGCCGTCACTGAGGCAACCTGCGGCTGATCGCGGAGCGTTGCATCGAGGGTGATAACTTGAATTCCGAATGCTCGATGGGCCCCCGTCGCTTCATCAGCTCGATACAAAGCCACTGCTGGCTGTCCATTGGCACGCGATAGTTTTTCTCCAACGTCACCCTGGCGCGGCGCAGAGCGCTTTTCACCGCTCCTACCGAGACCTCAAACAGGTGCGCAATCTCGCTCGCACGCCAGTCCAATACATCTGAGAGCAGCAAGATGATTCGTTGGCGAGGGGGCAGCACCTGAAGAGCCGTGAGGAAGGCCAATGAAACGCTCTCGTACCTGGTATAGCGCGCTTCCGGGTTCTCCGTCTGCTCCTGCGCCGAGGCCAGCCAACTGTCAGGGAAAGGCTCAAGCCAAAGGGTCTCGGCACTCCTGGGAGCAATCGGAATCAATGGGTCCGACGCAGAAGAGGCTGCGGTCGGCAGCGTGCGCGAGATTGCCAAGATGGTCGATATCGATACCAACACGCTGCGCTACTTTGTGCATAATCAACCCTGGACCCAC
Source organism: Reticulibacter mediterranei (assembly GCF_016587455.1). Taxonomy (NCBI): domain Bacteria; kingdom Bacillati; phylum Chloroflexota; class Ktedonobacteria; order Ktedonobacterales; family Reticulibacteraceae; genus Reticulibacter; species Reticulibacter mediterranei. The sequence goes on from NZ_BNJK01000001.1 coordinate 129,283, forward strand.
TCTGGGTCCCGTTCAGGACGCAACGCAGGAGAGGTAAGCCTGGCTCCCTATCTGCCTTACATTCACAAACGCTGGAAAGCTGGGGGCCACAACGGCATGCAATTGTGGCGCGAGGTACGCGGCCCTTGGCTACACCAGATCGGCTTCCAGTGTGCGACCTTATTTGGCGCTGCTGCGTCAGGCCCCGGAGGCGTTGCTGCCCACAGTTGTTTCGCCAAAGAAGTCGTCCTCCTCAAAGCAAGAGGAGCATGCCTTTTCTGTCCGTCGGCTCGTCTGGCTGGTCCTCTCACGGGAAGACGCATTGACGCCGGAGCAAACACAGGAGGTTGCACGTGCCTCGACCTTGCGTCCTGATATCGCTGCAGCCTTCCAACTGACCCAGACGTTCGCCAAAATGCTCCGCGAAAGAGCCAGTTCGGCCTTGCCTGCTTGGCTGACTTCGGCTCAGGCCAGTTCCATTCCCTCCATCGCTCAGTTAGCACAAGGGATGCAGCGAGATCGGGCAGCCATTGAAGCCGCGCTCAGCCGCCCGGAAAGCAACGGGCAAACCGAAGACAAAGTCAACAAACTCAAGGAGATTAAAAGGCAAATGTATGGACGAGCCTCCTTTGATTTATTGCGCCAGCGCATGTTGCTTTGTGGATAAGCTTTCACGCAAAGTGAGCCAGACCCTAACCACCTAATCTTCATCACGGCTTACCCCTATATAGGCACGCTGGCACCTGATGAGCAGGGCTCCAGCGATGCCGCCAACGGGTGCGGTAATCCAACCAGCAAAGATCAGGCTTAACAGCGAATAAGTGATTACCAATCGGATATTCTGAAGGAGATCGGGTGTTGGCCCGACGTCACCAAAAACCGAAGGTTGCGAGAACAGCGCTAGAAACGTCCATATGAGAGGATGAGCAGTGATGCCACCTAGTACACCTACGACGATTCCCCGACGCTTGGTGATCCGCCCAGACCTCTCGATGATGAGCCACCAACCAGACAGGCCGACCAACAAGCTAACAAGCGGGGCTGCTATGAGAAAAGGAAGCAAGTCCCCGATGTACGATAAGAATGAAGGGCGAGCCAGATTCGCAATATAGCTGGGAAAGGTAAAGGGTACGAGAAAGCCGATGGCAGCGATTTCGGCGGCTAGGATAATACCAAGACTCAATACGACGACAAATGGCAGTCTACTCGGCAATTTAGCGCATAGAGATGGCATAATCTGCTCCTTTAACGACTCTTCAGATTTCCCGACCACCCCTACCCATTATCAATCGTCAGGATTGGCACTACGCAGATACCTGAAGAGATATGTTTCTTTCGCCAATGCCTCTGTTCTTAAAGGTGAATGCGTTCACTTTTATTAAAAAAATGTATCGGAGCGTGATTGTCAAGGAGAAATAACTGAGGCATTGTCTCCTCCCTGTCCATACGCAGACTCTGTCTCACTTTGCGTGAAAGGCACAAAGTGAGACCGACCCGGCTCACCCGCACTGCGGATGATAGCGCTTACGCGTTGCTAGTCCCATCACCGACTCGAACGGCTTGGTAATGTGACTGTGACAGCAATTTTTCATGCTTCTCCTGGCGCTTCCAATCATCTGCTTGGCATGGTCCGAGCATTTCGCATTTCTCCGCCAAACCAGACACTTTGTGTCTGGTCCTGTCGTGGTCTGCTTACAGGACAGTAGGTAGAATAGGAGAGGATCAACTCTCAGGCGTGGTCATCACCTGAGTACAATGCTCGTGTTTTGCACGAGAGTCGATGGCCGACTTGGGGTTTGTGTGGTCGCTGGTTTCTCCCCCAAGGCGATTCTTGACAGGTCCTGTCCGTTGCTCTTTGAGAGTACCGTGTACTGCGCTCGTTGAGGATTTGTAGAGAACAGGCAACAGCAAAGCATTGCTTGTTCTGAAGAGGAACCCATCTATCGCCGCTTTGTAAGCGCGAGATGAGACCAACGAACGTAGGTAACTTCGGACGTCTCATCCTACTAGCTATACAAACGCTGGTTGGCGTAGATACCGAGCAGCCGTTTGGGAAGTAGCCTGATATTCGATGGAAGCCGCTGGGAGCTTGCTACACAGCTTCAATCGTGCGGCAATACACAAGTGTGGAAGGAAGGTGAGTGCTCTCCCATTCACCAGGACTCGTAGGAGAAAAGGTGGATGGACAGGGCCGATAGCTCCCAAGAGAAACTGGTCCGTTCAGCCCGATCTTGAAGGGATCGTCTCGATACAGCACGCAAGCGAGGGTTGTTAATCGAACAAACTCAACTCATTCGCGAGCTTCGCCTTCTGCAAGAACATGTGGCCCAACTCGAGAAAGAGATCACCATCATTGTTGAGCAATCGCGAGAGGGGCAGATCGTACAATCTGCTGCCGATTGGTCCCATCCAGACGGCGACGATCCTAGCGGCCATTGGCACGATTGAGAATTTTCCCAACGCGGGTAGCCTCAAATCATACTGTGGATGGTCTCCAACAGTGGTTCAGTCTGGTACTACCCTGGATTCCACCAAGCAAACGCGTGGAGGCACGCGCACGATGAAGCAGATGATGTTTCTCATTGTTTCGAACCTGATCAATCGCGACACCGAATGGCCAAGCTCTATGGGCGATTGGTCCAAGCCAAATGCCCCGTTGATCCACGTACAGGTCAGCGAACAGGAAAACTGCGTGTCATCGGTCGGATCGCCGGCCAGCTCATTGAGACCATGTATGCGCTGCTCTAAACGGATGTCGAAGTCTTGAACAAAGTGCCCAAAGGCTAGGAGCCACCACCTCCCACTCTCTATGATGCAGAACGCCATCGCCAGCACCGCGAGGGGCACTATGCGCCGCTCAAGGTTTCGACACGGCAATCTCGACGACTTACTTTACTTCCGAATCCATCGGAATGATTCCATACGTCTGACTTGCGACATGAGCAGATCTTGCCCTCCGATGTAAGCACTTGCCCGCCCACTTGAGCAACTCATCTGTTACTGCCAACCAACGCAGCTCAAAAGCGGGTTGACCTCTTTCGTTGTGGTAAATTCACCAGCAAAAATAGCTTGAACTGGGGATTTCTACCGCTCCATCTCCAGATGGTCGAGACGCATGGAACAGGCAAAAACTTAACAGCACTGCGGGTACTCCACACCTCTTTGCAGAGCAGTGCTAGCATTTGTCAGAAGAATGGAATGTTTGAAACAGAGCAAGGCCGAAGGAAAAGCTGAAGGGAAATTTGAGGGACGCGTTGAAGGGGAATTGCAAGCGCAACGGCGAACGGCTTTGCTGTTGGTGCAGACACACTTTCCGGTACTACTGGCCTTTGCTCAGGTACAAGTCAATCAAGCAGTCTGCCCAGCGAGAGCAACTGATCCAGGATTTTATGCAAGCATCCGATCATGTCACCGCCATTGGCCTGCTGACCAGCAACGAACGAATAGCGTATAGAGAAGAGAGCAGGTTCAGGAGCCAGGTGTGACACACCTCATAGACGTTGCCCCCCCATTCCTCTATGCTGGCTAATGCATATCTTTTATGCAAAGAACGATGGGTATCTGGATTCTGTGGTGTTTCTTGAGGGTGTAGCCATGACGCCAGAATTATTTCCTCATGTAGATCTGGCAATTGCTTGATGACGAGAATCCACACTGACCACCTTTTCCATCCCTGATCGTGGTTGGAACTGTGCGAAACTGGACAGAAACTGTCTGATCTTGTCCTGGTTGGAAAGCACAAGAGATCGTAGTATAGCAATAGCAAAGTACTCCGTTGAAACAGGTCAGGAGGAAAACCTTATGCATCTTTCAACTGTTGATCGTTTGGTGCGCACATTGGGGCCAATCAATGCCCTGGTCGAAACCCTTTGTGAACGTCTGTTGCCCAATGCAGTCGCTCATGCCAGTTCCTGGGCAGCTTTTGACTGTATGTTCGATTGGGATGCGGCGTGGAGATTGGCGATTCTCACGCTCTTTATTGCATAGATTACGACACTGGTCTGAGAATCTATCTTCACTGTGGCTGCCAAAGAAGGCAAGCTCAGGCACTCTTGAGTCTCCGCAGACAGACATGAGTCATCCCTGATTTTTCTGGACACTGATATGTAGCCAGGAGAGAAAAAAAGAGGCTAGGCAAAACGGATCTCCTCGTTTAGACTGTTGAGTATGAAAGCAATCAACACCTGAACGAGGAGATCCGTTGTCATTATGGCAGAACTGTCTGAAACCTTCAAACACCTGGAACGAGATCCGCAGGGAGGATCACAACATCTGCTTCATTTGCTCGAAACGTTTTTGTTCCCCTTGCTTACAGCGTTGGATGAGATCCTGGATAAACGGCTTGTGCGTACCTTGTTGCAGTGCCTGGTGGCGATCATTAGCTTGCGCAATCACCCGCAAGCCCTCTGGTTGAGCGAACTGGGTTCCTCTCTGGACGGCTATGCTGGATATGCCTCCAGTGCGACAGCAGGCACGAAACGGGTTGGGAAACTGCTGCGGTCAGTGAAATGGACAGTGGATGTCATTGACCACTATCTCCTGGAAAAAGCTGATGAAGAAGTACAGAACCTCAAAGTACAAAGAAAACGGATTCTCTGCATTTGGGATGGAAGTGTCTTGGAAAAAGCCGAGAGTGAAAAACTCGAAGGATTGTGTCCCGTTCTTTCGAGTAAAGCAAAACGACGAAGCCGCACGAAACGGGGCTTGGTCTTCAACTGGCCTGCTGTGCGCCCGGTGCGGGTCATGGGCATGCAATGGACCGCAGCGCTGATTGTGGGAATGCAAGGACTTCCCCATCTAGCGCTGAGTCGTTGGTGGACGACCAAAGGCGTCTTTGCGACCAAGTTACGGGACGCCGAGGAAGAGGCATTACGTGTCTGTGTCAGGAAATGGGGGCCGTTGCTCGTCCATGTGTTTGATCGTGGGTATGCTTCAGGATATTGGCTTCACGTCCTTTCGCAATATCGTGTTCGTTTTGTGATCCGCTGGATCAAAAAGCATGTGTTCCTCACTCTGGCTGGAGAAGAAAAGAAGCTCTGGCAAATTGGGCAAGGCAAGAGATATCGAGCGCATAAAGAGATCTGGGATACGACCACCGGAGAAAAGATGTCTTGCGACCTCTGGTGGAGTGCAGTTCGCCATCCTCAGTCAGGGCAACCGCTGTTTCTGGTCAAAGCTCGCGTGAAGAAAGGCGTGATGTATCTTATTACGAATGAAACCGTTCACACAGAAACACAAGCCTGGGAGGTCTTTTTCACCTATCGACGACGCTGGCAAATTGAACAGAGTTTTCGCTATGCCAAATGCGAATTGGCGTTGGAATGTCCGCGTTTGTGGTCGTTGGAAGCTCGTCTCAAACTGCTGGGAATGGTTATGCTCGTCTATGCTTTCTTGCTTTCTTTGCTCGATTCCTCCTATCAAGATCTAGTAGCCGCGCTTTTGCGCTTCAGATGCCACCGCACTGGAAAGCGGTGCTTGAACAGTCAAGCACCGCTCTATCGGCTCCGATGGGCGCTCAGTCGTCTCTGGAACGATTATCGCCCTCATCTGAGTTGTTTCATTCCCCCTTCTGATGATCCTCTCGTTGTCGCTTCCCTCATTCGAGATCTCGAAAGGTTTCAGAAAAATTGGGGATGACTCATAGATGGCGAGCGCACACAGAGATCGAGCTTTCGATGCCTGCTTGATCGATACGAGGTTGAAGCAATGCAACGGCGAGGAAAGCGGGAGGCTCACCCGAAACCCTCAAGACTCAGAACGACTCGCAGATGGATTTTGTGTGTTTCTCCGTATTTTCTATGGATGAGTAAACACCACAGAATCCATCCTTAAAGCATTTCAAGCTCTTCTATCGTTCCTCAAAAAACGCCACAGAATCCAGATATCCAGAACGCTAGACAAAAAGGGGAAAACAATGCCTCGTTCATCTTCTCATCGCTTTGCGAGCCTGCTTACAGTTATTAGCTGTGCACTTCTGGTTATTGGCTCCTTCTTGCCTTTTTACATTACAACATTTCACGGTCATGTTACTTCTGGGGCTTCGTTGGCAGGCTCATTCTCGTCGGGCATACAGAATCCCTTCATAAACCATACAGCTACCATCCCAACAACTCCAGATGATCGGGCCGAACTGATCAGGTTCAATATCATGATACTGGCAATTTCTCTGGCGGCTCTCAGCTCACTCCTTCTTCCACCGATAGCCGCGCTCACCAGCCTTTTCAGTCGGCGTCTGGTGTTTCCCATCCTTGGCCTGATCTTCGCTTCGCTTGGCTTGCCCACCTTCGGCCTGATGTCGCTTGCTGCCTACGGGCTTACTGGCTTTGGCCCGTATAGCGGAACCGATTCTGTGCAGTATGACTTCCCTGTGAATACTCCTGGTCCCGGCTTCTGGCTGGCAGGAGGTGGGTTTACACTCACCTTCACCTGTTTTATCGTTCTCATCGTGCTTTCAGTAAAAAAAGCAAAAGAGAGATGACGGATGCTTGAAACAAAATTTTGAGCGATCTAAGATCTATTGTCCAGGCTATCCCACCACTGCGCTTGCCCCATGTTTGCAGAGGAACCGCACAACTGGGGCACAATACGGCTTGTTGCCCCAATGATCTTCCCCACTCTCGGCTGGTGCTGGCCTCGGCGGCATCCTGGAAGGCGAGCGCTTCCAATTGCATCATCGGCTGGTGGACTTCCTCTTCGATCTCCACAAATGTCGCTGTGGGGGGGGCGCCGTCACTCTTTGATCTCCATCAAAATCTCTCCACTCTTGTTCTGCCAGGCTTGTTCATCCATCTCCTGCCTCCCCTGTTTTTCAAGATGGATCTCTCTTATCGTTCTTGGCCTTGTTTGCCTACCCCTTTGCAAAAAGGTATGGAGCACCCCAACACCGCAGTGCATATACAGAAATGATTGAGCCTGATCCGCATTTGAAGCGGCTGCGCTCGCAGTCACGAACTGAACTGCTCATATCGGTGGGCAAGCGTTCATGTCGGAGGGCTAAACTCGCCCATGTCGGAAGTCATTTACAGACGAAACTGGCAATGCGTATGAGAAGTGAGGAGCAACTACCTGAAAAATGCTCTAACGGCCTTAAAGCTCTCATAGCAGGGATAAGCATCTTTAAGAGGAGTGCTGAACAATTCGATTCTTTGGGCCTTCCCGTTGGAGAGACGCATAGTGGCCTGTGCGGTGACGTTGGTGCAGTTCAGGGTCATAGAGGGTAGGTGGAGGAGGTTGTGTGTCAGGCGAAAGCTTGTTGAGGAGTTCCTAGTCCTTCTTGAGAAGCGCGAAGATCAGGTGGGGGAGGCGAGCAGGACTCTTGATACGTCTGTGGGTCACATTGGACTCCTGGTCTGTCTTTGGGTGTGACGCCTCCACGGCTTCTCGCCTATTCACCCGCAAAGATGTATGTGCCCCCTAGAGGGAAGATCACGTCGATGAGAAAACGGGTACAGTAGCGTCCTGATCTTCATGCTGTTCCACTTCTCAAGCATGAGCCGTTGTACATCGGCATCGATGTCGGCAAGGTGAAGCATGTGGCCGGATTTGTCTCGACCACCCTTCTAGAGCGCCATCAACGCTTTGAGGCGTGTCCAGCGCTTGCCTTCGAGAATTCACGAGAGGGTTTTCGTGCTCTCGTGGAGCGGATACAAAGCCTCGCACCTCTTGAGCACTGCTTCATATTGATGGAAAAAACGGGGCATTACCATCTTGCACTCCAACAATACCTGCAAGAATGTGATCTCCCAGTATATACAATACATGTTCAAACAAGGTCAGCTGGGATGCTCAAGACGGATAAGCGCGATGCACTTGGTCTAGCGAATACACTGTACAACCAGTTGCAGCTCGGTATCCAGGTAGCAGATGAAACTCATTTGGTCCGGCGAGCAGAGCCACCAACAGCAGCATCTGCGCAACTCAAAGGATTGATCCGCCATCGCTACGAATTGGTCCGAGAGAGTACACAACGAAAGAATAAACTTACAGCGATCTGTGATGAGATTTTTCCAGAATTAACCACTGTACTCAAAGACCCAAATTTGCCCACAGCACTGACTCTCCATGAGAAGTTCCCGACCCCTCATGCGATTGCTACAGCCAGCCTCATGGCACTGCAAGAAGCCAGGGGCTACACACGAACACTCCCCGACAGCAAGCTCTTAGAATTACAGCGACTTGCTGCTGGCAGTATTGGCACGAAGGATGTCATACGGCAGCGCGGTCTTGTGCTTGAACAAGGCCAATTAATTACAGAGCTCAGGCTTTTGCAGGAACATATCGGGCAATTAGAGAGCGAGATCAAAACGATTGTAGCCCAGGCGCGTGAAGGGAAAATTCTCCTCTCGATGGGAATTGGACAAATCCAGGCCGCCACCATCATTGCGACGATTGGCTCCATCCTCAACTTTCCCAATGCTGGAACGCTCAAATCGTATTTTGGTTGGGCACCAATGCGGGAGCAGACTGGGACGACATTTGATCGAAGCCATCTGACATCGAGAGGAAGTCGGACCATGCGGCAGATGATGTTCCTCATTGTTGCAAGCATCACCCGACAGGAAACAGAATGGGCCTATCTCTGCTGAAAATAGATGCTGAGATACTGAGTAAAATACCACCAGGTCAGGAACCGCCGCCACCAATCCTGTATGATCCTGCCCTCCATCGCAGACACCGAGAGGGCCGCTACCAACCATTAAAGTCATCTCCACATCCCAGTATTATCATGCTCCAACCAAAGTAAGATTCCATACGTCTGATGCTGAAAGGCTTGAACCAAAAGGTAACGCAGCGGGAACAAGGATTGATTTCTTCCTTGTCATGGGCAATTAACGCTGCCGGTGAAGAGAGCAGACCTAACCTATCTCGGTTATCTATACGAAACATGGTAAGCTTGTAATCCTCCCAGCTACGGGAAAGCAACCTGCAAAGGAAGCCTATAGGATTGCAAGTAGAGGAAGATGGAAAAAGCGAAGGCCGATCTGTAATGGATCGGATAAGGATTGCGTCATGAGACAAGATCATCCTACACGAAAGTGGGTAGACTTCCATCAGGTCTTCCCACGGGATGCGCAACGAGCTTGACAGCAACCAGAACCATGCCGACCCACTCATGGACAGAAGTAAAGATTGCATGAGACAGTAGCTTCCTCACCGTTTACTGTACCAGTATTATCGACTACAAGCCCAGAAGAAGCGCAAGCAGATGATCGATGCCTTAATGTGGCAGCAAGAACAGGGCTTTTTCTTTGACTACAACTATAAAAAGAAGCAGCCAAGTCCCTTCTATTCGCTCGCAGGATTTTATCCGCTCTGGGCCAAGCTAGAGAGTCAGGAACAAGCAGAGCAACTGCGCAGACATTTGTCGCTCTTCGAGGTTGATGGTGGCCTGGTCACTACTCAGAAGAAGGACCTCTCCAAATCCCAACGCCAATGGGATTATCCCAATGGTTGGGCGAATCTGCACTGGATCGTCATACAAGGTTTAGTGAACTACGGCTACATCGAAGATGCTGCACGCATTACAAGCAAGTGGCTCCGCCTGAACGAAAAAGTGTTTGCTGAAACAGGAAAGTTATGGGAAAAGTATGATGTTGTCAGATGCACTGTTGGCAGATCAGGCCATTATAAAACGCCGCCTGGCTTTGGCTGGACCAATATGCTCTACATCAAGCTACACGAGACACTATCTACTCTCACGTGTGCAGTCGCACGTGAGGAGAGTAATCCAGAGCGATTCTGTGGCGAACAGTAGCCTAGCCATTGAATCGGGACCCATTGAAGCTCATATATAGAGCTTCGCACGAAAGTTGCAGATGAGTCCAACTGGCTCTTCCGCAATTCTCGTGCTATCAAGGAGCATTGGGCATGCATCTTGAAAGGAAAGCCGCTTAGCATGCCTTCCCGTGAAAAAGCCCATCAGCATATGTCACAACCGAGCACGAGAATTGCGGAAAAACTCGATTCTTGGGTGATTATCCAGACCTCTGCCGAATCTGTTCCCTCACCCCCTTCCTGGTTTGGGGAAGTCGTGCTGCTGGTCAGCCATCTTCGCCAACACGGCGTTCTTCTCAAAATCAGTGAGCAGGTGCGCTTTGCGCGGCGACGTTTTGGGCGATACGAGGTGATCGACTTTCTCGCGGTCCTTTTCGGCTATGCCATCAGTGGAGAACGCACTCTGGAGGCGTTCTACGAGCGGCTCCAGCCTTTCGTCGTCCCGTTCATGGCGTTGTTTGGTCGTGACCAACTTCCCGCCCGCTCAACCCTTTCACGCTTTTTAGCGGTACTCACCGAGGAGCCGGTCGAAGCTTTGCGCACCCTCTTTCTCGATGATCTGCTCAGTCGCTCACTTATGAACGGCTCCAACGAGAAGCAAACGGGTGGGATCACTGATCGGGCAGGAAACGCCTGGGTTGTCTTTGACCTTGATGGCACGCGGGACGCCGCTCGCCAGCGTGCCTTGCCCCAGACCGAAGACCTGCCTCCTCCCTCTCGCCGGTTGGATAAGGTCTGCGCTCCTGGCTACACAGGGCGCAAGCATGGTCAAGTCGTGCGGACACGAACAGTCGTTAGTCAAGCCCACACGTTCCACTGGCTCGGCAGCTTTGGCAACTGGGGGAATGGGCGCTACCGCGTGGAACTGCGTCAGGGCCTTTCCGCGATCACCCGCTACCTCACCGCGCACCAATTCCCACAGGGACGCGCTTTGCTCCGCCTCGATGGCCAATATGGGACCGGAGCTGTGCTTGCTGATCTGGCTGGTTTCGCCTTTGTGACTCGCGGCAAAGAGTACAGCGTACTCGATCACCCACTCGTCCAGGCTCGCCTGCACCTTCCGCCAGATCAATACCAGCAGCGCGAAGACAAGCCAGACGGTGCGCAGCCTCTACGACTGCCTGGAAGTACCGATAGGGTCCGAAGGCGTGCGGGGCCGCGTGGTCGTAGCAGCCCATCCAACCAACAAGAAGAAAAGTCCTGTTGGCGTTACACACGTGGGCGTCGTCTACGAACTCTTCTTCACTAACCTGCCGCAACAGGGCTTCACCGCTTCCGATGTGGTCGAACTGTATCTGCATCGCGGTGCCTTTGAACCTCAGCTGGCAGACGAAGATCAGGAGATCAACCCAGATCCTTGGTGCAGTCACACGGCTTGCGGTCAAGAGATATGGTGTATCGTGAGCCAATGGGTGTGGAACCTACGCCTGGAGTTAGGACACCAGTTGCTGACTTCACCGGTCCGCACCACCGAATTTGCTCCTGCTCTCCCATCTCCTTCCCTGCACACAACTCCTCCCTCGGGCTATGTTCCTCGCGCCGGGTGGGCATGTCCTGGAAAGCAGGTCGCTTCTCAGGCTAGAATTTTTCTCTTCAGCCCGATGGCACGCTGTGGCGTCCTGCTGACCAGAGGTTGGTCCCCCATGAGCAACGTCGAGAAGCTGATGGCAGCCTGCGCGTGGTGTATGGAGCCAGCATTCGCAGTTGTCGTCCCTGTTCGCTGCGCGAACAGTGTCAATGGAATGGCGCTGCAACGGCAAAGCCGCGCCAAGTGAGCGTGTTGTTGCATCCGCTCCAGGTTGGTAGCGAGGCATTTATTATGAAAGTTTGTGTCTCCTCGGTGAAACAGCTTGAAGTGCTTATTGATCAGCTTTCGCTGTATGGTCAGCCAACCACATCGCTGGTCTTATCTATCCCGTTGACCAGACGCATTCTTGAGAAGAGATAAAAGCCCCGCTGTCCAGAACTGTTGGGAAGTCAAGCCTGTATGTTAGCAGTTGCTGATATCACAAACGCTTCTCCCGTCATCGGCCAGCTATCCCAGAGCGTCAAGAAGCCCATATTACCTGGTTGGATAGGACTTTCAGACAGGAAACATCTCCTGGCCGCCATTGAAGCGTCCTTCAGAAAGAAGAGAAAAGCAGAACAAAAACACACAATAAGGAGATCATGCGAGATGCAACCACACGAGATTATCAACTTGATAGATCATGCACACGAGGAGACCTGGCACGCTACCATCGTCGCGAAAGCAGCGGAGGCGTCATCACACGATGGTGGACTCCTGCTGAACGGGCTGATCGCACGCGCTGAGAGGGAGCCTGCCCTCAAACCTCTGTTGTACCTGCTGGCAGGCAGTTGTTTGCCACACATGAAGCAGATCCCCAAAAGCATCGAGAAGAACGTCAACCAGCTTGTAGCGAAGGTGTTGTCTCCACGTACAGTGACGCAGGCCAGAGAACTTGCCAGCGCGGGCTCATTGGCGATCACGGCAATTGAGCAGCTTCTCCGCGAGGGCAAACCGTTTGGGTCGCTCTGCCTGCGGGCGCTTGCCTTCATAGGAAACGAAGCCGCGCTTCAGGTTCTTGAAACCTATGTAAAAGGCATGGACGGCAAGGAGTTTGATACTCGTAATTATATGATGTACGAACTTCTCATGGCAAAAGACCACTTTGATCAGCAGGAGTATCAACAGCGCATCCTGGGTCCCTTGATGACGACGACGGAAGTCTTTATCGTCCTTGGGGATATTTCCCTGGACGGACTCCCTCCCTTACCTGCGCTCCATACCGTTTCCCTCCGTTCGTGGAGGCGCAAGCTGGCCAGTCTGCTGGAGCCTCTGGCCTCAACAGGGGTGAAGCGATTGAAACTCGATTTAGCTCCCCGCGGCTTGAAACACCTGGGGGATCTCGAACTGCTCCCCCAGTTGCAAGAGCTGGAGTTGTACCTTTGCGATAGCCTCACGGATGTGAGTGCCCTCAGCCGTTTACCGAATTTCAAGCGGCTCTCTCTGCAGTTAGTCAACCCAGGTAGTCTCAAGGGCTTTCAAGAGATCAACCAGCTTTGGCGATTAGAGCTGCATGATTGCTCCATTGAAGATCTCAAGAGCATAGCCTCCTTGACGAACCTGCAAGAGGTGCATCTGCACTATTGCAAGCAGCTCAAAGATGTGAGCGTGCTCTGTCACTTGCCAGATCTCAAACGACTCTCTTTGTCCAATGTGAATCTGAATGACCTCAACGGCTTGCGAGAAATCACCGGGCTCTCATATTTGAGATTGTCTTGCTGCGAGATGAAGGATCTGAACAGTATCGCTCATTTAACAAGCTTACGTGAGTTGGTTCTGGTGTCTGGGCCTGAATTAAGCGATATCAGTTCGCTCGGGAAGCTGGTGAACTTGGAGACACTGCAACTGTGCGGCTGGGATGCGCTGAAAGAAATAAACATCCCTGCTTCTCTCTCCAATTTGCGGACGTTAGATCTCTCCTCTTGCCACAATCTGGAGCGAGTGAACGGGCTGCAAGAACTGAGCCATCTAGAAACTCTGCGGATAGATTACTGTGATGCCTTGAAAGAGATAGCCATTCCGGCTTCCCTGACGAACTTGCGGACATTGGTTCTTTGCCGAACGTGTCACAAGGATATTCAGCATGGATTTCCTGTGAAACGACAGCTATCAAACTCTTGAACATCATCTGGCGATACTGGAGAGCCTAGTGCATCGAAAGGGTGCATGCTAGGTTCGGAGGAGGGAAGTCGAAAAAGTACCAAGAACGGCAACTCGTCGGCTTCCTATCCTACAAAGTTCATATGACGGAAACCTGTGATGATGACATGCCTCACCTGATCCTGCATGTCGAAACGACTCCAGCGGCGACGCAAGACATCGAGATGACGGAGGTCATTCATCAGCACTTGGAGCGCAAGCACCTGCTTGCCTCTGAACACTTCATGGATACAGGCTATGTCGATGGGGATCACATCGTGAATGCTCAGATCCACTATCAACTGGAGTTACTGGGGCCTGTGGTCAGCAATGGGAGTTGGCAGGCCAGAGACACATAAGCCTATGACATCAGCCAGTTTTCCATCGATTGGGACCAACGAATCGTGACCTGCCCTCAAGGGAAAACCAGTCGGAAATGGACGGTGAGGCAAGAAGCACACTCGCCGAACGTCCCGCATGTGATTCGTGCTCAATTCGGGAAACACGATTGCCTGGCTTGCCCGGCGCGTTCTCACTGTACTACTGCGGCCACCAATCCACGACAAGTGACCTTTCGCCCTCAAGCCCATCATCAAGCGATTCAAATGGCCCGTCCCCGTCAACAGACCCAAGCGTTCAAAGAGAGCTATGCCAAACGGGCTGATGTGGAAGGGACTATCTCCCAGGGCGTCCGTGTCTTTGATCTGCGTCGGAGTCACTACATCGGACAAGCAAAGACGCATTTGCAGCATGTGATTACTGCCGCTGCGATGAATATCACACGCCTCTTAGGCTGGTTGATGGGTGATTCTCTTGGTGGGACGCACATCTCTCGTTTTGCTGCTCTCGCTGGCTAAGCTATTCGCCAACAGAGTCATTTTTTGCCCGAACCGGAGTCTCCTCTTTTCTTCCCTAACAGCCAACTATGTGTTACACTTCATCTCAAGAAACAAGTTAGGGAAGAAAACGATTTCTTTACTGAAGGAAGAAGGTCAGATGCCCCGACACGCTACTTATCAGGTACGATGGTCGTCAGAAACATGCAGGTATGAAATCCAGATCGGCCAAGTGCCCGCGCCAGACCCTCTCCTGCCTGATAGCCACGCCTGGTTTGACTGGCTGGAAGGGATTGGCTCGTTTAGCTTTTCCAGTCGAGGAGGAACCTCTTGTACCGTCCTCAAGGAGCGTGTCCAGCGCGGAAGCTCGTACTGGTATGGGTATCGTTCCCAACGCGGGCGAACCCTGAAGCGCTATCTGGGCCGAACGAAGGATCTCTCTCTTGCTCGGCTGGAGAAGGTTGCTGCCCTTCTCGCAAACTCCTCTCCCCCACCCCAGCTCATGCCCCGACCGAAGAAAGAAATAGCTCTTTCCCAGTTTGCACCAGTGCCCTCTTTCCAGCAGAGCACGCAGGATCCCCGCAATGTGTTGCTGGCTTCCAAGTTGCATCCACCGCGTCTGCCAATCCCTTTGATCAAACGTGAGAAGCTCTTTACTCAACTTGAGACAGGACGCTCACACATGCTCACGCTGCTTCAGGCCCCAGCTGGCTTTGGTAAAACGACCCTTGTGGCTCAATGGATTGCCAGCCGTCATGCTGACCCCACGTTTCCAGCGGTCAGCTGGATTTCGCTCGAGGCTTCCGACAACGATCCACAGCGCTTCTGGCGCTACCTCGTTACCGCTTGCCAAACTCAACAAAAGCCAATGGGAAAGGATGTCTTAGCTCAGCTTTCTTCTCCTCTACCATCTCCTTTCATGATGCCCCCTCTGGACACGATCTTGCTGTCTTTGCTTAATGATCTCGCTCTGCTGCAACATCCTGGCCTGCTTGTCTTGGACAATTATCATGTCATT
Organism: Reticulibacter mediterranei; assembly: GCF_016587455.1. Taxonomy (NCBI): domain Bacteria; kingdom Bacillati; phylum Chloroflexota; class Ktedonobacteria; order Ktedonobacterales; family Reticulibacteraceae; genus Reticulibacter; species Reticulibacter mediterranei. Next base: position 144,596 of record NZ_BNJK01000001.1, read on the forward strand.
GAGGATCCTGCCATCCACCAAACACTGATCTTCTTTCTCGATCACCTACCTACGATGTTCCATGTCCTGCTGCTCACGCGAGCCGAGCCCCCTTTCCCGTTACTGCGCTGGCGTGCTAGAGGAGTGCTTGCAGAACTCCATACTGCTGATCTGCGTTTCTCTCCTGAAGAGACCGCCACATTTGTGTGTCAGGCTGTACCAGTTTCTCTCTCCCAAGCAACGCTCAGCCAACTTGATACCTCGTTGGAGGGTTGGGCAGCTGGGCTACGCCTGCTTTGCCTGACGCTGCAAAGGCAACGGAGTATGCAAGAGGTTGAAGCCTCTTTGCACTCCCTGAGCGCGCACTCAGGTTTCCCGGTTCCCCAGGCATTGCTCGACTACTTGGTGACCGAGATCCTGCATGCTCAACCAGAAGCACTGCAACGTTTTCTCCTCCAAACCAGCCAGCTCACATACCTGAATGGCTCGCTCTGCGATGCCGTCACTGGCAGAACAGATAGTACCGCACTCTTGGCCTCACTAGAGCGTACCGGACTCTTCCTGGAAACAGTGGACGAAGCAGGAGCATTAGGGCCCTGGTATCGCTCTCATGCATTCTGGTCCGAGGCGCTGCGTCGGGAGGCCTATCACATGCTGGGTGAAGAGAGACTGCGGACCCTGACAAGGCGTTCAAGCTCATGGTACGAGCAGCATGCCATGCTAGCGGAAGCCATAGATGCGGCTCTGCTAGCTGGCGACCCCTCACATGCTGCTGTGCTCATTGACCGCTCCATGACAGATGGAGCCGCGTGGGATCCACCGACTCTGCTTCGCTGGCTCTCCTGCCTACCTGACGAGATTCTGAGTACCCATCCAGGGCTCAGTTTGCTCTTTGTCTTGTTGCTCCGTTTTCCTCAAGGAAGAGATGACCTCTCTCTTCCTGAAGAGACCTGGGAGCGCATTGAAGTCATCTTGCAGATGACCCAGCAAGAATGGCGCGGGCAGAGCAACCTGACATGGCTGGGGGAACTCTATGCCATTCGAGCGCTCAGTGTCCTGTCCCAGGACCCTTTTCGCAGTGCGGTCAAGTATGCACAGCAAGCGCTCACCTGGCTGCCGAAGGGGGAGTCGGACGATGAGGAGATCAAGAGACCGGAGATACGAGCGTGGCGCGGCGTTAGCCTGTTTATTCTCGGATTAGAAGACTTCCACCAGGGACATTTCGGCGAGGCCAAGCCTGTGATCGAGGAAGCTTATACCTGCAGTTTGACCATTGATGACAGCCACTTCACGCGCGAAACGCTTCTGCTGTTGGGGGAATGCTGCGCTGCTAGGGGCGAATTGCACCAGGCTGCTGAGTACTATCGCCAGACGCTGGCGAGCACCCACCAGCAGGAAGATCACGAGCACCGCGCCAGCGCCTTGATAGGCCTGGCCCAGCTTTCTTTTGAATGGAACGATCTGAGAGCAGCCAAGCACCAGGTGCATAAAGCGCTTGAATTGGTACGGAATCGCGAGCAGCGGCTCTGCGATCAAGCGGCTTTGCAGATCGCGTTGCTGTGTCATGCTCAAGGAGAAACCACCTCTGCACAGCAGCATCTTGCAACGCTTCTCGCCCATCGGCCAACGGCCTCAACGCCTTGGACCTTCTGGTTGCATGGCGATATCCTGAGTTGGCAGACTCGACTACACCTGGTCACGGGTGATCTGCAAGGAGCACAGCATGGCCTTGAGTGGCTCTCCCGTCATGAGCAGAAGCTTGCTGGTGAGCAGCAGGTGAAGGCAAAGATCCTGCAGGCGCGTCTGTTGCTGGCTCAGGGAAAACGGAAGGAAGCGCGCTATCAGCTCGAACGATGTTTGTTGGCGGCAAAGGCTCAGTGGCAGAGACGCAATACCCTGGAAATTCAGCTGCTCCTGGCGCTGACCCACGCCGCAGAGCATCAGAAGCAGGAGGCAAAGCAGTGGCTCACTCAGGCGCTGACGCAGGCGCAGGGCGAAGGGTTTCTGCGTCTCTTCCTCTGGGAAGGAGACCCACTAGTTCGCCTGCTTGTGTCGATTTTGCCGGAAAAAGGTTTGCGTTCCTATGTGGAAAGCATCCTGCATGCCTTTGCGAGGTCTAAGGGCCAAGACGCTGCGGATGCAGCTCTCTTTAATGAGTTGCTTGCTCCGCTGTTGTCTCCACAGGAACGACGTGTGCTTGAACTTTTACTCAGCGGGTGCTCTAATGCACAGATCGCGCAAGAGCTGGTCGTCTCAGTCAACACCGTGAAGCACCATGTGAAGCACGTTTACCGCAAGCTTGGGGTCAGTAACCGCTTGGAAGCCAGTTCGGCAGCGCGTCATCTGAACCTCTTGTAACCTCTACACCCCGCTCTCTGTCATCATCACTACCCATAGAACTATCTAGTTGGGGGATAGATGCTCATTCCCTTGCTCGCTATACTTTCCTTGGACCTAAAGACAACAACACAAATTTAGGAGGAAAGAAATGACTCAAAGGATATCGGAGCAGCAAAGCTCACAGCCTACATCGACAATTCACCCGAATGTCACGACCGCCTTTGAATTACCTGGAAAGCGCATTGTGCATAATTATGGGATTGTACGTGGGATTATTGTCCGTTCACGCAGTATTGCAGGTCAGATTGGTGCCGCATTTCAACAGCTAAAAGGAGGAAATATTACATTGTATACGCAGCTGTGCGAACAGACTCGCTCTGATGCTTATGAATTGATGATCCAGCATGCGGCAGAAATGGGAGCCAATGCGATCATCGGTGTGCGCTATGATGCCAACTCCCTGAGTGATGACGTCACAGAAACGTTATGTTATGGAACGGCTGTCTCCATAGTTCCGCTCGAACACTGAGAAAAAACATGGGGAGGTGAGATGCAGCCTCTCCTCCTAAGTACAATCACACAAAGATTGCGGGGTTGTAGCAGATCATTGAGCAGCAACCATGCCGCACAATTTCTGTGATTGTACTTAGTGAAGCCTGTGCTCTTCGTTGCCCCTTCCTGTTTGACCCACGGGTTGTGCAACGAGGTTGAGGACCATTTCACTGAAGAGAGAATGGCTGGCTTTGTCTCTCCCGGATTGGCTCTTGCAAGAGAAGGTAAACTTCCGGCAAGATAGCTTTATATCTGCTTGCTGGCTGTTGTCCACTTTAGGGATTACTGCTCGTTATTTGGAAGCATTGAGAGGGAAATAGACACTGATGACGGAGAACGAAACGACGCACTGCTGGGTGCAGCAGGAGATTATCTCCCGGGAGGCGTCCATCCATGACGTCGAGGCAATCGCGGCGCTCCATGCCGAGAGCTGGCGACGGCACTATCGGGGAGCCTTCCTGGATTCGTTCCTGGACGGGGATGTGTTCGCCGACCGTCTCGCGGTGTGGGGCGCGCGATTGACGGCCCCGAGCGCAGACCACTTCACTATCGTCGCCCACCAAAGCGACGCGGTCGTTGGCTTCGCTCACATGATCCTTGACGAGGACCCCGACTTCGGCACGCCCCTGGACAACTTGCACGTGACCCACCAGCTCAAGCGGCAGGGCATCGGCAGGCGGCTGCTGGTCGAAGCAGCCCGCGAGTTGATCCGGCGCTGCCCGACTGATAGGCGATTCTACCTCTGGGTGCTTACCCAAAATACGGCGGCTCAGGCGTTCTACGCGACATGTGGGGACACCAGGGTTGAGACCACGCTCAGCGGACCGTTCCCTGGTGGGGGGGAGCGCGCTCAGCCACCGAATAGCCTGGCCCAATGCTGCGGTGCTCCCGTCCACGCAAATGTAGCGGTAGGTAGGGAGTGGGCCGTCCGCAGACCTGACCAGAGAGGTTGCCCTCGCACGCTCTTCTTGGCGCGCAGCCTCGTTGTGCAATTCGTGGGTTTGAGGAGGGGCAACTGAGTACTCATATTGAACAAGCCACGGTACTGATTGAGCATACTGGACATTATCACAAAAATCTTGAGCAGTATCTTCTGGAGTTGGATATTACCGTCTACCGCATCCATGTTCAAAAGCGCCCCAAAGGCATGACGAAGACAGACAAGCGCGATGCTCTTGGACTGGCCAACAGGCTCTACACGCAATTGGAACTGGGGCTCAACACGATCCTAATCTGGCAGTGGCTCTTGCCTTTCGAGAAAAGTTCCCTACCCCGCACGACATTACCACGGCCAGTCTTTCTGCACTCCGAGAAACGCGGGTGCAATATTTCCCATCCGAAACCAACCTGCTGCGCCTCCAACAATTGGCCAGGGAGACTATCGGTATTACCAATGTAGATCGCTTGCGCGGTATGAAGGTTGAGCAAGAGTTGTTGATCAAGGAATTACGTCTGGTCCAGGAGCACTTAGAACGTCTCGACACAGAAATTGCTGACATCGTGAAGACCTGACGTGAAGGACAGATTTTGCTCTCGATGCCCCCCATTGGTCCGGTGCAGGCTGCTACCATCATTGCAACGATAGGGCATATCAACAATTTCGAGAAAGCGGCTGAACTCAAATCATACTTTGGCTGGGCACTGAGAAGGGCGCAGACAGGTGTCTCGTTTGATCGGACGAAGCTTGCTCAAGGAGGGGGCGTCCAGTAAAACAGATGCTGTATCTCATGGCTGTGCGGGCAACCACGCTTGACTGTGAATGGGCACGGATCTACCGCCGTTTGCTCCCTCGTATGGCAACCTACGACGATCGCATAAAAGATTATCGTGGGAAAAAGAAAGTGATCGGGCGAATCGCCGGACAAATGGCTTCTATGATCTTTGCATTACTGAAGACCGACCAAGAAACGCTCAGCAGGGTGCCATCAGGAGAGAATCCACCGCCACCGATGCTCTACGACCCAGAGATTCACAGGAGACACCAGGAAGGTTCCTATCGCTCGTTGAAGCCAGGCACTCAGCCCAGGAAGATTCTTCAACTCCCAAACAAGTCGTGAGATCCTCCTCAGATGAGCCTCCTTGTTTTTTCCTCTGATCGGAGGGAAGAGAGGAAGGGACACCTCAAGCTTTTCAGGAGCTTGAGGCGTAGGTGGAGGGAATGCACGCTGCACTTCAGAGGTCGGCTGTTGTCCAAGGTTCATAACATCCAGGCTTTTCCTCTACCAGGGAATTATTGAAGAGTTCCTGCCTGGATGTTATGAACCTTATCTCAAACAGCGACGAGAGACCGGTCACATTTTGTCAAAGGCGATTCCAGGCCGCCCCAAGTCAAACGTGCAGCATTGCAGGCTCATTTGCTCGCCCAATTAGAGGCCCATCCCGATCTGCGGCGAGAAGAGCATTGTCGCCTCTACAAAGAAACGCACGGTATCGAGGTCAGTCCAGCCTCCATCACACGTGCCAGACAACGTCTGGGTTGGACACGAAAAAAAAGACCATAAGAGCCAGCGAGCAAAAAGAAGCCGAACGTGCCGCTTGGCGCAAGCAGGCGGCCCACCTGGACAGTTCTGATCTGGTGTTTGTGGATGAGACCGGCTCCCATATTGCCATGACCCCCTTGTATGCCTACGCCCCACGAGGGCAACGAGCGGTAGGCAAGGTGCCCCGCAATTATGGAGTCATCATGGCCGTGATCGCCTCGATGTCGCTTTCGGGCATGGGGCCTGCGTTTCTGTGGGATGGATCTGCTGATAGTATTGCTTTTGCGATCTACGTGGAGCAAATCCTTGCGCCCAGCCTGCGCGAAGGCGCAAACGGTGGTCCTGGATAATCTGGGTATCTGGATTCTGTAGTGTTTCTTGAGGGAGTTGCCATGACACCGGAGTTACTTGCTCCTGTGGAAATGGCAACTCCCAGACTGCGAGAAGCCACACTGACCCCTTTTGGCCTGATTTGGGGTGCAACCGTGTGAAACAGGACAAAAACTGTCGGGTCTTGTCCTGGTTGGAAAGCACAAGAGATCGTAGAATAGCAATAGCAAAGCACGAGGTTGAAATAAGTCAGGAGGAAAACTATGCATCTGTCAGCCGTTGATCGTTTGGTGAGCACATTGGGGCCAGTCAATGCCCTGGTCGAGAACCTGTGTGAGCACCTGTTGCCCAATGCGGTCGCTCATGCCAGTTACTGTGCAGCTTATGATTGTATGGACGATTGGGGATGCGGCGTGGAGATTGGCGATGCTCATGCTCTTTATTGCATAGATTACGACACTGGTCTGAGAATCTATCTTCACTGTGGCTGCTAAGGAAGGCAAGCTCAGGTAATCTTGAGTCTCCGAAGACAGATCAAGGGTATCTCGAAAAGCAACAGTAAAGCCATTGGTTGAAATAAGTCAGGAGGAAAACTATGCATCTGTCAACCGTTGATCGTTTGCTGAGCAAATTGGGGGCCAGTCAATGCCCTGGTCGAGAACCTGTGTGAACGTCTATTGCCCAATGCGGTCGCTCATGCAGTGCGATGCAGGTTCAGACACTTTTTTTGTACTGCCGATTGGGGGTGTGGCGTTCGGTATGGTATACTTGGCTGGTTTACTCATTGTGGCTATCCACCTTCTGTTCGTGATCAAAAGGTTCAAACAGTTATGAACATCGCTCTAATAGGATGTCCGTGCCGAACGGGCGCAGGAGTGAGTAATCTGTTCTCCGCGCCCTGTGCAGTGGTCAAATCAAGCAGGTGAATTCACCAAACCAGCGGAAGAACCAACTTTTCTGTAAATGACACTATGGCAGTTTTTCGACACGAAAACCCACTACTGCAATCTCTCCATCACCAGAGGCGTATAGCCCGATGGAGCCGTCTGGATGATAATCGCTAAGGGTAGCCTGTGAAACCTGCCAACCATCGATAAACAGAGTTATCACGTTTCCTTGAATTTTGACGGTAAAGAGGTAGTATTTTTCCGCAGTATCCTCCACAGAATGGCCCCCCGTGTTCTGGGTCATTTCATGCAGGTCCTTCCCGGAACTCAAGCGTTCAATAAATTGCTCTCTATCAAAATCCTCACCACTGAAATAGCCATTGCCCTGGCTATCTATCCCGGTGACTATGCCAAAATTTTCAAACTCGTTAAAACCGACATGGTCCTGTATCACTGCATCCACTTCAATATCCCGGCTGTTGGGCTGATAAGGGGCCAGGAGAAGAGGAGAAGGAGATCCTGAAAAAGTGCCGTGAGTATCAATGATGCCAGGCTTTTCCCACTCCCACCGGCTTTCTTGACTTCCTTTCGACCAGTGATCCAGGTCCCTGGACCAGTTCGCAAGATAGAGCGTGTTGGCATCAGCACGAAGTGTCTGGGGACTATCGGAGCCAAAGGAGAAGCCACTCCGATAGAAATATGTGGTGATACACAGGCCTAGAAGGATAATAATTACACTTCCCAGAGTCACTCCTACAATCAGACAGTTGTTCCTTCCTTTCTGAGGATAGTTGGCGACGGGATGTACAAGGTTGCTATGTCCGTTCATATAGCTCTTCTTTCATTCGTTTTTTTCATAGTTGGTCCCTATTTTCTTATGTATTAAAAACAAACAGTCTTTATTTTTATGAATTATATAGCGATATACAGAAGTCTTGGACCGTTTGTCGGGTTGCTATGACCATTCTAGAGCAGACAGGGCAACAAAGTCCAGGACATTGCAGGACATGTTCGGACATTTTGCCCAGGACTCAATCGATGTGAACAGTGCTGTAGTACTACTACCGTAGTTACGAAGTATCCAGTAGGCAAGAGCCAGCATATTGAGGCCATTTGCGATGCCGATAATGGCATAGTCTGGCCCGATAGCATTTCCGTCGCCGCCAAGCCGACCAGGCTAGCATTATCTGTGCTGAGCGATTAACCAGAGGCAAGGCTACTGCCAGCAAGCGCCGCACCTCTGGCACAGTCAACGCCTCCATCTGATCGCTCGCCGTTTTTTTCTCTAGCCTGCTCGGTGGTCAGCCAGGTGTGAGCCATCAGAGCCAACGTCAGATGCCGATACCAACTGTGATAATGACGCACTTCGTACTGGTCAAAGCCTACCTCTCCTTTCGCTTCCTCAATGCATTGCTCCACAGTGTAGCGCGTTCCCGCTACCAGAGCCAGCGTCGAGAGCGGAACAGCTAAGGGAGCAAAGGCGAAATAATAGGTAATCTCGTCAGGGCTGCTGATCGAGCGGCGAGAAAGCCTCCACACTTCTGGTCCAGGCAAATCCTCGTAGCTTTCGATGACTCGCACCCGCACCCAGTCGTAGAGTCGTGGCCCTTTCGCTCCGGTTCCGACGCTTAGCCGTTTCCACTGTCTCTTGGGCAAGGCAGCAATCACCTGGGCGACCGTTTGTGGTTTGGTTGCCCCTGTGGCTAAGCGCACGGCACGTCGAGGACGCCCTCCTGTCTGCACCTCGGGATCAAGCAATGCAGGCCGCTCGGTCCACACCCTCATGACTGAGGTGACCGCTAGCACATACCATTTGCCTGCCCCCTCGATAAGTTTGCGCAGATGAGGGGAGCAACCGTAAACGCTGTCTCCAGTCACCCACTGCATCGGCACTTCCATCTGCCAAGCATGCTCAAGCATCTCGCCGCCTTGCTCCGGCTTGCTCTGAAACTTCACCGCTTCTGGCACTTTCGCACGGCTGAGCCGCTCTTCATCAGTACACCACTCTTCGGGCAAGAACAAGCGCCTATCGAGAAAGACATGCCCCTGACTGCTGCTGTAAGTCAGCAACATCGCCAGCCTTCCAATTTTCCAGCTTGCCTACCGCTCCGCAATACTGCTTAGCCACCCCAACAGAAGCATTCCCTTTCTTGGGAATGCCAGTCTCATCCAGCACGCCAATGCCCGTCTCTTCCCCGAAGTGCTCAATGATGAACTGCTGGAGCCGATCTCGCGCTGCTTTAGCATCGAAGGCGGGCCCGATAGAGCAGCCGTTGCATCCGGTCAGGCGTGCTGTCTGTGAGTTGCTCGGCTAACTGCCAGCTCGTTTTGCGTTCCAAAGGGGCCAGCAGGCCGCGCAGATACTTGCGGGCTTGCTGGCGCGTTTCGCTGCGCACAAAGAGATCATCGAAGCGGGAACAAAACGCTGCAAAGGATTCGATCCAACGAGGATGTCCAGTATGGCCGTCGGCGTGTCATCATTCGTTACCGCACAGATCATCCCAAAGGAGTGCGAACGAAATCAAGGCACGAGCGTGTCGTGGATCTCCATGAACCAGAAACGCTGGCTACCTTGAGCAAGTATATGCTCCATAAGCGCCCCACGGATACGAACGAAACCTGCATTTTCCTTGTCGGAGGAAAAGGGAAACGGCGATGTGAGCCGCTGGGGTATCATGCGCTCGTGAAACTCTTCACACGTCATTGTGAACGAATAGGTATCCGAGAAGCCTGGATGACGCCACATTCGCTTCGTCATACCCACGCGACCCGCATGTTTGAGCAAGGAATGAGAGAATTAACCCTCCAAAAGCGTTTAGGCCATGCCTCTCCAGATTCAACGAGAGTTTACACACGAGTCTCTGACCCAATCGTCGTGGCTGAATATCGTCAGGCCCTTGGATATGAGGAGGAAAAGTAATGGCCTTTTCTGAAGTTTCTCCTCAGCCTCTCCCTGGTTGGCAGCACCGCAGCACTGAAAGTTACAAGCGCTTCCTTCGCCAATGCATGGGGGAAAGTGATGGAGTGCGCCATGCACTCAAATGGCAAGCACTCTTTCAGAAAACCTATCCAGATCTCCGGGCCTGGTTCAGTGCGCCACTTGCTGAGCGTGTTGGTCGTGTCTATGATGATTCCTCATGGATCATTGTGAGCGAGGCTTCCCACCATGCCCGCCTTTACCTTGTCTTTCTGGTTTTGCAAGGGGAGATCCGTTTAGATTGGGATTGGTTACTTGCTGTCTCAACACTGAGGATCTGGGGACGATTGAAGCAAGCCAGAATTGATCTTGATTTGCCGCTTTTAACCGAAGAAGCAGTACAACTTGGGTATCAGCATCGCAATGCCTACGAATCGCTTCGTTGGACACTGAGCAGACTGTTCCTTCATACCGGAGCAACCCGCGCTGCACAAATAACAGAGCAAAATGTGGCAGACTTGTCAAAAGCAGTTCAGTCTTTCAAAACAAGAAGTGACCTCCTTCAATTTTATGAGTCAAAAGAGCAATATGACATGCTCGCCCAGGACTATCAGGGCTGCTTGTCTTTGCTTCAGGTTGTGCTTTACCATCGTGGTCAGGTGAGGTCGGAGCCACGAAAGCGTCTTCCCTACGGTGAAAAAGAGGCGATTGCTCAACCGGAAATGCCACATTTGCAGGCCACGCTTGCTCTAATGTGGCTGGACGACAAATCACCGATCGTCCAGCCACATTAGAGCATTTTCAGGTCGGATTACGTCGCTTCATGCAGTGGCTTGCGCGATTCACTCCAGACCTTGAGAGTTTTGCTGAGATTACCCGTGAGCAGGTTTTGGCCTATGCTGCTTTTCTCGAAACAGAGGTGAGCCCTCAGACAGGAAGACCACTGGCGGTCTGGACCAGGCGCAATTATCTGGCCGCAGTCAAACTGTTTTTTCAACAAGGGGCCGAGTGGCAATGGGAGGATATGCCGGATCGTCCTTTGTTACTTGACAGCGATCAGCCAAAGATGAGTTGTTTCCCTTAATGGAGGCCATTCGCGAAATCTCCTGCCCGTATCAGCGAGCTGCGTTGTTGATCGCCCGCTGGAGCGGAGCTCGTCGTGATGAGATTGCGCGGTTGCCTTTGTCCTGCCTCGATTCGTATCCTGATGGAACGCCACGCTTGCATATTCCAGCCGGAAAAATGAAGCGTGAGCGGATTGTCCCCCTCAACGAAGAGGCAGCGCACGCTATCCAGGCAGTGCAAGCGATCCGGCAGCGTGAACGAGATCGAGGGTTTCGGGATACACAAACAGGCGTACTGACTCGCTACTTGTTCGTTCGTCGGGGGAGACGTCTTTCTTGCGACTATCTCTTTGCCTATGCGCTGGGGGAAGTGTGCCAAACCACTGGCCTCGTCACTCCAGACAAGCATCCGACCATCACCGCGCATCGTTTTCGGCATACTGTGGGAACCCAATTAGCTGAGCGAGGAGCACGCACGCGAACCATTATGAACATCCTGGGGTATTCGACGGCAAGTATGTCCATGATTTACGCTCACATCAGCGACCAGGAGGTGCTTCACGACTATCAGGCCGTTCTTGGCCCTGGCGCGAACACTCTTCTCCTAGAGGAAGTATACATATGGACTCTTTCCTTCCTTTCAACCAGGTCATGCCTCGACCAACTCATGAGGGACTCCTGCACCTTCCTGGCGTTTCATTATTCGTTCGTCGGTTTGGGACTGCTGGCCCACCAGTGATCCTTATCCACGGAGGACCCGACTGGGATCAGAGTTATTTCTTTCCTTTCCTTGCCCCTCTCGCACACTCTTGCCGCTTGATCGCCTTTGATCTGCGAGGGTGTGGCCGCTCGCACAAATTCGGCGACCCGCAACACTATCATATCGATCTGGTCGTGGAAGATCTTGCTCAACTTCTGGCTAGTTTGCATCTTGAGCGCGCGACTCTCCTCGGTTTCTCCTATGGAGGTCGCGTAGCGTTGCGTTTTCTCGACCGCTACCCCTCCAAAGTGAGTAAGCTCATCCTGGCATCGAGCACAGCCTATGATCACTTTGCAGACGAATTGGAACAATGGGATGAGTATCAAAGCCGCTATCCCCAAGCCCTCCGAGAGCAAGTCTCTGCCCTCTGGGGTGCATCAAGTCCTTCGCCAGAGCAGCGAACAAGACAGCTTGCAGAATTGACGCTTCCCCTCAACATCTATCATCTTGAGCTGCTTCCATTGGTCAGACAGGTCATTGATCAGATCGACTTTTCTGGAGAATGGATGCAGGCATGGCAAGCAGGGAGGCTGCGTGGAGTACAACACAGTGACTATGCACAGCGTTTCGCGGCGCTGGGCACGCCGTTGCTGATCTTACATGGCGAGAAGGATATGGGCTTTCCCGTTGCTGTGGCGAAACGTCTGGCGGAGCAGGTGCCAGGCGCTCTATTGACCATTTTGCCTCAAACCGGCCATGTTGCCCACATTGAGGCAACAGAAGCGTGGAACACGGCTATTCTTCAATTTCTTTTCAAGGATGAGTAAACATGGACAAGCATGCAGTCAACGAGCCGAGAGGAAATCCCCGCGCAGATGTGGCTCACATTGCCTCTGAGGTCATTGCCCAGTATCGTCGCCTCGGAGGCGTTGGGTTCGCCTATGGGCAGGGATCGGTGTTCACAGGCTTCTCAGAGGATGCAGACCTCGACATCAATCTCGTGTGGGATCGTCCCTGCCCACCTCCACGCCAGGAGCGCCCGGTGGCGCTCCTGTGTGACGCGTTGCATGAACCGGTCCAATTTGACACAGCATCCTTGGCGCTCGACAAACTCTGGGTCGATGGCCGTCAAGTGGATGTGGTCCATCACTCAAAGGAGACGTTCGAGCAGATGCTTGAGCAAGTCCGATGTGGTGATGGCTGGCAAGAATCCATCTGGCCTTTGCCGCTGTTCGCTGTTGCCGGGTTCTTCTATGGGGTCTTGCTCGACGATGCTTATGGCGAGGGGGCTCAGGCGCACGCAACGCTTGCGCAGTTCCCCGAAGTCTTAGTTCGCAAGACGCATGAGGCGCTCTCGGGCAACTTTCCTTTCTACCAGGGCGAACTGACAGCGTGCGCTCGGCGTGAGGATGGCTGGTTGTTCCACGAGCTATTAGGCAAGCTTCTACGAGACACCTATATTGCCTAGTTCGCTGCCGAAGAGCGTTACTGTCCATATCTGAAGAGGATTCACCTCTGGATTGAGCGGCTCCATCTGGACACGCAGATCGCTGAGATAGAACAGAGGATCTGGCACGTCCCCAAACTGCAACCAAAACTTGAATTGGTGACCACGATGGTAAAGAACGTCCTTCAGGTGAAGACGGCACGTGAGCGTTGAGGTGACGTGCTCATATTTGAGGCGCAAAGTCGGTTGCGTCATTTACCACCAAACGAAAAAGCATCTTGAGAAACGTCAGCAAGTCCAGGATACGCGTAAAATTCTATCATGAGGACGGAATGCTCAAACCTCCACTGGTCTCCTTATGATAAATTTTTGCACTTATTCTGGGATTACTTCTACACATCTGGTTATCAGGCGTGAAAACGAAATTGCCCCCATCTCCCGCTGTGCCTGCTCTAAGGTATATTGCCAGTGATAGTTCATGGGTAAGGATTTACGTTCTACGTCATTTTCCATATATTATGCCTATTTTGCATCTTTTTATCCAGACGGGTTTTAGTCCAATGGGTAGGTCAGGTATGTGTCAAGAAGGTCTTGGCGAGGTTTCAACGGTGTTCTATCATTTTCGCCGCTTGCGCCTCAAAGGAACCTGGACACTCTTGCTGCGAGCGCTTCACCGAGCCGAGCGCGAACGGCAAGGAAGAAACCCGCATCCCAGTGCAGCCATTATAGACATCCAAAGCGTGAAAACCGTTGAGGAATCGACTGGGATCTGCGGTTTTGATGCCCACAAGCACGTTAAGGGGCGTAAGCGACACCTCCTGATGGATATCTTGGGGATGCCGCTTTCGATCTATGTGACGGATGCTGATATGCACGATACTCGAGGGGCTCGCTGCCTGTTGGCCGGACTGAAATACTTCGTGCCGCGCCTCATCAAAATTTTGGCAGACGCCGCCTACCGAGAACAGGAGCTGGCCGACTGGTGCAAAATAGAGGGCGGTTGGGAGCTCGAAGTCGTAGAACGCGCTCCTGGCCAGCGTGGCTTCAGCATTCAACCGCGGAGATGGGTCGTGGAGCGAACGTTTGGGTGGCTTTCTCGCTCTCGACGCTTGAGTAAAGATTATGAGCGGAAGGTGCAAACGAGCGAAACCCTCATCCAAGTGGCGATGATTCGGTTGCTGCTTGCCCAGTTCAGGAGGAGGACGTGACGAGAACTCACCTGGCTTGAAGAAACCTAATGGAAGAGGCCACGAGCCTCGACAGTCCTTGAGGATGCCTGTTTCCAGTCAGCCTGAGCGCAGTAGCTCATCAGCGAGCTTGCTCACGACCTCGCTCATGTTGTCCCACTGCTTCACGCTCACCTTTAGTCGAGTATGCGTGCAGGTTGGCCGCCCCAGAGAACTACCACGCGACCGGAGGCACGCTCGTTCTCGATCAGCGCAACGATTTCTTGACACAGCTGGCTCAGTGGGACGCGCGGGGGCATGTGGGTACGTTCGGTCTCGCTCATGGCGGCCAATTCTTGCAGAGCACGTTCGGTCTCGACCCAATCGGGGACGATGCAGTTGATCCGAATATTACTCGTCTTGTGAAGGCGCGCCAGGCAACTCGTGGCGCGGATTAGCCCTGCCTTGGCAGCAGCATACTCGGGTGACTGGTAGTCACTGAGTCCTAGTCCAGCGGTTGAGCCAATGTTGATAACTGCTCCGCTACCCTGGCGGCTCATGGGGACTAGGGCGAGCTGTGTGGCAAGCAGCGGCGCACGCAGATTGAGGTCAAGGATCTTGCTCCACTGCGGCGGGCTCGCCTCTGGGAAGTGCGGCGGAATGTGGCCTCCACCTCCCGCATTGTTGATCAAGATATCGAGGCGGCCGAAGGCGTCAACAGCGAAATCAATGATCTGCTGGACTTGGGAGTCACTGGTGATATCTGCCTCTCGGAACTCCGCCCGACCGGCAGCCTGCTGAATTCGGCGCAACGTCTCTGCGCCTTCTCTCGCGTTGATGTCGGTCAGCACGACCGCGACTCCAGCGCTCGCGAGCCGTTCGCTGATCGCTCGGCCTATGCCAACGGCTGCCCCGGTGACAATGGCCACCTTGTTCTGTATGTCCATGTCTCTTCCCTCCATCTAGAATACCCTATTTTATGCTCACTGGAGGCAGTATACTCTGACATCATGACATCTCCTGTCATATTTTCCTGGTGATGCTCAGAATGGAAAGGGAGAGCAATCGAGAGGTGCGTGGACTTGAGATGTGCTGATGTCTTACTACGACATTCTCAAACATGAGTCATCCCAAACTTGATACCGTTGGCGAACCCTCAAACTAGCTCGCCAATGCAACAGAAGCTAAGGCCGCGAAGCGCGAGACACGCGTTTTCGCGGCCTTTTTCCCTGCAAGATGAGCATCGAGACGAACGAGATTGAGGGCAAGTGCAGTGAAGAGATGTTGCAAGCTCGTTTTTGCCAACCCCAAGTAGAGGGTTCGGCGCAGACCCATTGTTCGCACCGCCTGGGAATGAACTCCTTCAATGCCTGAGCGTCCTGCATAGAGCTTTTGAAACGCGTCTGTCTGTTGTCGCTTGCGGGCTTGCTGTAAGACCTCATACTCCGCTTGCCGACGCAGAGTCAGATGCCTAGGGGCTGTGGCGGAACGCGTACAGAGGGAACGAGTAGGACAAGCCCGACAATCATCCCACGGGGTGCGCAACGAGCTAAGCTCAAGCAAAGATGAATGCAGAAACCCTCATCGGCCTTGCCTCAGAACAAAAGTCGAGAAGAGCAGTGATAATCGAATCGGAACAATGTAAAAAAGGCGGTCAAGCCAGACATCATCGAGGCAAGAAATAAAGTCTGTGGCGATTGGTTAGGCGGTGGCGAGGAGATCAAAGCCAAAGGAGGAGGCAAAAGTGGCAGGCAGTCCGTGAAGCGTGATGAAAAGTCGGGGAGCATCCGATGGACGGGCATTGCGCGTCAAGCGTTGCTCCCAGGACAGACGCCAATGCGCACGCTCTGCACAGGTTAAGACCGCCTCAGAGGATATCGTGGTGGATGAGCGCATAGGTATGGTGACGTTTTCCGTTAAGCTTATCGTTTCGCTGCGGATCACTTTCAACCATCTTCGCTGGAGAGCACATCGCGGTCCAGTTGAGGTCAAAGGAACGGCTGGGCAATCGTACAAGGCTCGTATCATCCCGCTTTCCGGGTGAGTGCTGACGTGGTCTGGAGCACGGAGTAGACGTTGCCGGACGATGTCCAGATCCAACAGGTGGTAGGCACGACTTCTGGCAATCACGCCCAGATCAGCGAAGAGCACATCGAGGAGCGGAGCTGCATCGCCATACAGGCCATCCAGCCGAAGCAGGATAGAGGAGGTGGGAAGCCCAAGACGTGTCGCATAGCTGGTGATTACTTGAATAGCTCGCCGCAGTTCGCCTCTGTAATCCCCGTTGCCAGACCCGCCAAACGTGCCGAGAAATTGATGCGTATGCGCCTGGAGGATCACCGTCCGGGAGCGAACAACCTCTCCCCGCTTGCGGCCCTGATAGCCCGGCGCGCACACCTGATCAAACCGGCGATGGGGTGCAGGCAAGGCGTCCGTTGGCGGAAGCGCTCGTTGGCGGGCCGCTTGTCGTGTCCCATCCACATCCACCACTGTCCATTGCTTTTCCATCCGGTCGAACAGACCGCTGGGGGAAGCGAACGGGTTGCGGGCCAGCACATCCTCTTGAAAGCACGCGCGCAGGGCTTCTACTGCGCTCTGATCGAGAGCGGAAAGAAAGCGAGAAAGGGTCGAGCGATGGGGCAATTGATTGCGGCCAAACAGGGCCATAAACGGCTTGGCAAACGGAGCGAGCCGTTCGTAAAAAGCCTTCAGCGTCGGCTCGCCAGACACCATATAGCCGATCAGAACGACGATGAAATCGATCACGTCGTAGGTGCCAAAGCGGGCACAGGCGAAACGCGCCTCTTCCTGGATGGTTTTCAGGATACCAGTATGCGTAAGTACCTGAGCAAAAGCTGCCGCCTCTCCCATCCAGGACGGCAGGCATGGCAGGTCTGGATTCCGGCGTGATCTGGATCGTTACCATCTCGCACGACAGTTCATGGCACTTTCTCGACCGGGAACTGGATCTCGGTGAGCGCGTTGTCAAGATTTTCTTCCCGGCGCAGACGAATCTTGCGGCGTGGTCCAACGATGCTGTAAGCATTGTTTTCCATCCAGGTTCCCAGCGCTTGATAGGCCGAGAGCACCAGCGCGGGATGCCCATGATGGAGCGTACTGACCATGCGAGGAACAGCTGGGAGTGTGCACCGCGTCAGCCGTCCCTCACTCCGTGTGATCAGCGTCTCGGCGTCTCTACCGTCAACAGGTGCGACCATCTCCACGGAACCTGGGGTACACTCGCCCTCACTCTCAACATGAAGGACGAGCAGATGATCGATGGGTGTGACCCCGTAGCGCTTCAGCATGGCGTCGAGGGCAGAGGTCCAGTACGCCTGATCTGGCGTATCAGGCGTTTTCAGGTGCAATGAGACCCCTGTGATTGGCCTGACCGCTTTGAGCACGACTTCATAGGTCGGCAGACCACTGCCTTGCTCAAGGGAGCGCAGGCGTGCTTCGATGCGCTCCAGTTGCTCCTGTTCCGCCTGGATCTGCTGCTGCAGTTGTGCCTGTCTGAGCCGCAGCATCCCTTGCAAGGTCTGAGGCGAAAGGCCTTCGGAGAGAAGCTCGGCGATCTGTGTGAGTCCCAGCCCAAGCTCTTTGAACGCCAGAATGCGATGCAGGTGCGGCAACTGATCCATTGTGTAGTACCGATAGCCGGTTTCAGGATCGACAGAGATCGGCTTGAGGAGTTCGATCTCGTCGTAGTAGCGCAGGGTGGCCATCGACACCTCGGCCAGCCTAGCAAAATCGCGAATCTTTAACATCTCATCTCTTCCTGTTGTACATGCTCACTCTAGAGAAAGCCAGAGTTTGCAGTCGGGGGCTCTCTCATCGGGAAGAGCTAGCCAATTCCCTCCACAATCGCTCTGCTCTGCGGATGCTCCGCGCTCCATTCAGACGCGATCAAGCGACGACCGGTGAGTTCTCGCGAAGTGTCGGAGGCGAGAAACACCGCCGGAGCCTGCATGATCTCCGGCTGCAGCAGACGCGCCCGCAGATCTGCGGGCGTCTCATCGGGGAGCAAACCAGTATTGGTCGGGCCACCCGGCAGCAGAACATTGACACGAATATGCGCTTCGATCAGCTCCTGGGCCCAGATGGCCGAGGCAGACTCAAGTGTCGCCTTCGACGGCCCATAGGGAGAAAACCCGCGCCGCTTCATCGTGTCATAACTCACACTGACGTTAATGATGCTCCCCTCGCGCTGCTGCTGAAGCCAATGTGTCACCAGAGCACGAGCCATATAGAATGGCCCGTTGACATTCGTTTCTACGATCATTCGCCAGACTGCAGGCTCGACTTCCCAAAAGCGAGTTGGCTCCGTCACAAAAGAATCTCTGACAGACTTCATGCCTCGACCGGCGTTATTGACCAGGATATCGACATGCCCAAAGCGGCCGATGGTCTGCTCCACCACCTCTTCACATGCCTCTGGATTCGCCACATCGGCGAGCTTGGCCAACACACGCTCAGACCACTCCTGCTTGGCGAGTTGATCGAGTTCGGTTTGTCCATGTGCAGCCGTGATCGAAACCTTCGCCCCTTCTTGCAAGTATGCCTCCGCAATCGCACGTCCTATCCCTCGCCCAGCCCCGGTCACAATCGCGACCTTTCCCTCAAGCTTTCCCATTTCGGTTGCTCCTTTTTTGTTTCTCTCATACAAACGATCAGCACGTTTCAGCCACAAGTCGACAAAAAACGACTGACGCAAGGACATCTTATTACGTCAAATCATAGTGCCATTGTTGCGTCAGAGAAAGCCAACGTTTCCATCCTGCTCATTTGCAGAGAGGTGAACAGCTCTTGTCACCAGCATACAACGTTCAGGTAGGGTGAAAGTCAAGAGGTTTTCCTCTGACTTTTTTGGGGGAAGATTACGCCACTTTTTTTGTCCAATTTGAGTGTGCGCCCTTTTCAAATATCATATGACGAGGTGTCCATCGGTCCTCACCTTGACACGCGGGTCTTACAAGTCTATGCCCTAAGCGTCTTCAGAACATTTCTTGTGTTTCCAACAGGCTCTTGTTCCTTGAGGCTTTCGCCATCGGGTGAGTTGGATGACCCAAAGGTCTTTCTTCCGAACCTTTCTCCCCTCCGAGGAGGATCTGACTACTGATGATGTGGCGCACACTTCGAGCAGTCTAGCTCCTACCATAGGACGCAGGTCTGGCCGCACATACCCTCGTTGCGTCTCGCAGGAATTGCGGCTTTACCAACATGCTCTTTTCCCTTTAGCCTCTCGGTATCCGGTAAGTTGATTGATCTTAGAAACTTCCTCTAAGTTTCATGTGCCGATTGCATCGGCGATAGGCTGCTACGTGCCATGGCGTACATGATCGAAATCGGCGTCGATCAACTCCAACCTCAGACAATATTTCCAGTCTCATAGGGTAGTGCAAGGATTCGCACGAAAATGGACCATTTACGGCATTTTTGCTCGATGATAGTAGCTCTGTGCGACACTCTTCATATTAGCACAAGGGTAATAGGTTTTCGACCGACAAAAAGGTTCATTCCTCCTTACTGCTTTTCCCTTCAATGATGAGTCGATGTATCAACATGCGTGTGTTGATACATCGACTCATCATTGAAGGGAAAAGCAGTAGCTATACTCCTCTACCTCCCTAGGGTTTTTAAAGGAAGTATGAGATCTTTTCCTAAAAAAGCCGCGAAGAAAAATAAGGATGTCTCCGAATGGATGGGGAGAGTCCTTTCAATTAAAATCCTTGCAGATCTTTTCTGCAAGATACTCTCACCTTTGAGGCTCCTCTGTGCAGGAAGAATCTGGCAGAAATAATCTCTGCACAGAAAAACTACGGAAAAGGATATTCCTATGCAGATTGCTATTGTCCTCTATGATGGCCTCACCGCGCTTGATGCGATTGGTCCGTATGAGGTGTTGAGCTGTCTTCCTGACGTCAGTGTCTGCTTCATCGCGGAAACAGTGGGACCTCAACGCACTGATACCCAGACCCTCGCGCTTGTCGCGGATGCATCTCTCAGAGGTTCTCCATCCTGATATCTTTCTTATTCCTGGTGGAAATGCTGGCACGTTGGCCGCTGCCCAGAATGAGCAGATTGTGACCTGGGTACGGGAAGCGCATAAGACTTCGCGCTGGAGCACCTCTGTCTGTACGGGCGCATTCGTCCTTGGTGCGGCAGGCGTGTTAGAGGGTAAACGCGCCACGACGTACTGGAGTTCCGGCCCGCACCTCCAACACCAGTGGGGAGCCACCTTTGTGGCTGAGTGTTATGTGCAGGATGGAAAAATTCTCACCGCTGCGGGCGTTTCAGCCGGAATCGATATGGCCCTCTTTCTCGCCAGCCAATTGACCGATGAAGAGACGGCTCAGGCTATTCAACTTGCCCTGGAGTATGATCCTCAGCCCCCGTTTGACCCAGGGGCACCGCAGAAAGCTTCTCCCTCCATCGTTGCACGCGCTCTCCACCTGCTTCAAAGCGGGAAGCGACGCTAACACCGCTTTTAGAAAGGAAACGGCTTCTATGACTTTTCGCCTGACTTCTCATCAGCCACGCTTCATCGTATGGGGTCTTTTTGTACTCTTGCTCCTTGGGCTGTTCGCTGCCTGTGGGACTTCACCCAACCAACCATCCTCGTCAGGTGCACAGGGGCTTGCCTATCAACCCGTTACGATCCAGAACTGTGGGCAGACGCTTACCTTCACCAAACCACCAACCCGTGTCATCTCAACCTGGCAGATGACGACCGATATCTTGCTTGATCTCGGCTTGGGAAACCGTATTGTTGGGGTCTATGCTGAAACACTCTATCAAGCAGAACCCGCCTTTCAAGCACAATACACTCGCCTCCAAGATCATGGAGGCGATATGGTACATGCACCATCGAAGGAGCTGGTTCTGAGTACTCATCCCGATTTGGTGTTCGCAGCCTATCCTGCGGGTGATTTTCTGGCTTCCTCTGGAGAGGTCACTCAGGACCAATTCAAAGCACAAGGGGCTCAGATCTATGGGATGAGTGGGGAATGTTCAGGGGATTCCACGCAGGTGCAGGCGACGAGTGTGTATGATGATATTCTCAATATTGGGCGTATCTTTGGTGTTCAGACGCGAGCACAACGAGTGGTGAATGGGATGAAACAGCGTATTGAGACCGTCCAGAAACGTGTTGCCTCACTCACACCTACTACGGTGATCGCTCTGCCCAATTTCTCATCAACGCAGAATGATCCCCCATATCGCACGTGTGTTTGTTGGAGCCAACCATCGCCGCCTCTTGCCACTCGTTGCCCTGGGAGGAGCAGTGTATCTGATGTTGGTAGATCTGCTGGGACGCATGCTGATTGCTCCAGAAGAGATACCAGTAGGCATCATGACCGCTGCGTTGGGAGGTCCATTTTTCCTTTACTTGCTCAGTAGACGAGACAAACCTGCGAGGAGAGGAGAGCTTGAAGGATGAATAGTATAGAGAGAAGAACAAGCCAACAAGAAAGCTATGAGATGGGTATGCACCTGG
The DNA here is from genome assembly GCF_016587455.1 of Reticulibacter mediterranei. Classification (NCBI taxonomy): domain Bacteria; kingdom Bacillati; phylum Chloroflexota; class Ktedonobacteria; order Ktedonobacterales; family Reticulibacteraceae; genus Reticulibacter; species Reticulibacter mediterranei. The sequence goes on from NZ_BNJK01000001.1 coordinate 165,956, forward strand.
AAACGCGAGGTGTGGTCGTCGAGCTTACCGGACGACGTATTGTGCGTGAAGTGAATCTGCGCCTTGAGGCTGGTGAGATTGTGGGGCTGCTCGGCCTCAATAGGGGCGGCAAATCGACCATGCTACGCACCATCTATCGGATGATACGGCCCCTTGCGGGAGAAATCCTGCTCCACGGGGACGACGTATGGAAACTCAGCGCCCGTGAGAGCGCCCGCCGGACTGGCGTAGTCGTGCAGGAATCATCCACTGATTTTCTTTTCACCGTCCGCGAAATTGTTCACATGGGCCGTACCCCTCAGAAAAGGATGTTTGAAAGGGAGACGCGATAGGATGAACAGATCGTGATGCAAGCACTTGAGCGAGTACACATGCTCAACTTCGCGGAACGCGATTATATGACGCTTTCGGGTGGAGAGAAGCAGCGTGTGCTGGTTGCACGTGCGCTGGCCCAACAGCCACAACTCTTCGTCCTCGACGAGCCGACCAATCACTTGGACATTCATCATCAATTAGAACTGCTTGAACTTATACACGAACTTGGCATGACGACGCTGCTGACGCTGCACGACCTCAACCTCGCTGCCACCTATTGTCATCGCCTTTATTTGCTTGCTGGAGGAAAAATCGTTGCTCATGGAACCCCAGAGAAGGCTCTGACGCCTGAGCTCATCCAGCAGGTGTTTTATGTCCGTGCAGCCATTGGGAAACACCCACTCACTGGAGGAATGCAACTTTCTCTCATTCCTTTGCCAGAGGTCTCTGCTCTTCAAAAGAAACTGTGAGAGCAATGAGAATGGAGAGAAGATGATCATTCTGATAGAAATAAGTCATGGGACAGCCTGTCACCGGTCTGTGTCTTTTATTACACCTAATAGCCTCAGCCTGTTGAAAAACACAAGCGAGCAGTAATAGTAAGATGCACTGCAAAATTCATTTTCTGATATAATATCACAAAACGAGTGTGCTCAGTGTTTCTAGAGAGAAAGGAAATCGCCTTGTTATGATGGGAAGTAAAGCACGCATTTTTACTCCTGTTTCTGCTCTCTCCTTAGATGATCTTGTTCCCGCTGATCATTTCTACCGTCATCTGGATCGGGTGTTGGATCTCTCGTTTGTTCGCGAGTTGGTGAAAGAGACGTATGCCACTGGAGGTCGCCCATCCATTGATCTGGTCGTCTTCTTTAAATTGCAGCTAGTGATGTTTTTTGAAGATATTCGGTCTGAGCGTTTGCTCATGCGCCTAGTTGCCGACAAGCTGAACGTGCGGTGGTATATCGGATATAACCTGGATGAACCGTTACCCGATCATTCCAGCCTCACTCGTATCCACCAACGATTTGGCTTGGTGATCTTTCGGCGATTTTTTGAAGCCATTGTCGAACAATGTCGCCAGGCCAAGTTGATCTGGGGCAAGGAACTCTACAGCCTGTTGAAAAAGTCTCCCATAGATGAGTATACCTGACAATAACCCTCCCATTTACGCTCAGGTTTCACGTGCCACTGATAAAATGATGAGATTACTTGGACTTTTTCAACAGGCTGTTTCGTTTGTTGCGACAAACCGCAGCGTTTGATAACCCTCCAAGACTGCAGGTGCAGGGTCAAGTTGATTGCTCAAGCTGAGACAAAAGTCCTGGCAAGACAAGAACGTTTTCCCTTTGCGTTCCTTGCTCCTGGAAGAAGAAGAAAGAAGCTCATGCGCACCCGATGAGCAAGCTCGGCTCGCCTTCGGGGAGGAGGCGCGCGTCGCCTAGGCCTGGGCTGCTGGTGAAAAAGAAGACACAGAGGAGCACGCGAGAGGTCGTGTTTCCTATGAACCACCATGTGAAAGGAGTCTCCATTTCGATGGAAACGATGGAAAACCAGATAAGAACCCTGATCCGTGCCAGTCGTCTCTCGTGCATCGCCGACGAGATAGAAGCGTTGCTGCGCCCAAGCATCAGGATCATGTGCCAGAGGGTCGATGAGTCTAAGTTGGCACTGGGGCCTCCAAGCTAGGGGGCTACCGGATCTGCCACCGGGACTGGAATGGCCCGCCTATGAGGGCAGACCGTTCAAGCTGCTGGCTCAGATTCGCCTTGCTGATGTCGCCCCCTACGATCTCGCCCATGAATTGCCACCGACAGGCATGCTCTCTTTTTTCCTCGACAGCTCGCCTGAGGCCTATCCTTACATATCAAAAGAGAACCAGCGCGTGATTTACTATGATGGCGATCTCTCCCAGCTTCGCCGCAGGTCTGCTCCTGCCGCAGAAAACTTCCGTTTCACCCCCCGCACTCTGACGTTCTCCTCGCGGCTCATGCTTCCACCTTCCCGCTTCTTATGAAGAGAATCTGGACGAGTATCTGAAGGAAGAAACCGCGGAAGTTCTCGAGGAGGACGATCCAGATCTGAAGACGTATGAGCAGCTCACTGAGCAGCATCAGTTAAGGCAGTGGAGCAATCATAGTGACTACAGTCGATAGGCCAATGCCACTCAGGCGACTCAGAGGGAAAGGCGTTTGTTAGGGCGTTCATCCTTCGACCTCCTCCAATGTGGCTGCAATCCATGCCTCAAAATCTTCCATCTGGGAGGCCACTGCTGCCGAAATATCGCGCCCACTCATATGAATGTAGAGGCGGGTTGTGTCGAGTGACTTGTGAGCAGCGTATTCGGCGATGATATGTTCTGCAATGCCACAGCGGGCCATATGGGTCAATCTCAAGTGATGCAAGGTATGCGGATGGAATTGTGGAAGATTCGCACGACGTGCGATAGAGCGCATGACTTTGTTGATCATCTCCGGTGTCAGACCAGAAGCTCGGTTGCGGTCGGACTCGGAAAGAAACAATCGACCCAACCCAGGCTTGATCTGGCGGCGGCGCTCCAGATAGGCTCGCAAACGAGTAGCTGTTGCCTGGGTAAAAAGGACCAATCGTCCAGAACTGGTTTTACAGGTCTCTGGGCGCAGTGTGACTTCTCGATGTGCCCAGTCGATATCTGTCATCTCCAGTAGAGCCAGCTCCTCACGACGTAACGCACTGTCATACATGAGTAAAAATAGAGCTTGATTGCGCAAGGATTCGCACGAGAGCGCAGCCAGTAATCTCTTGAATTGCTCGTCAGACGGTATCCAGGGTTGGCGTGCTGGTTTACGTCGCACCAGCGGTCGCTCATTGGCAGAATTCCTGTTTCTGCCGACTGAGAAATGGCTACTGCGCGTGTATTTACCACGACCAACGGGATTTCTAGCCTGCTTGCCTGTTTCCACAAGATGATCGTAGTACAGGCGAGCTGCTGTCAGGCGAAGCTGAATCGTTTGGTCAGAGAGACCACTTCCTGAGTGGAGATGAATGATTTGTTGCCCATGTGAGTTGGGACGCTTTACTAAATCCTGGACGTAGGCGGCCAGGTCAACTTTCGTCGCTGTTTCTACAACAAGAGGAGGGTCATGCTGCTCACAGAAGTGGAGGAAATCTTCAAGGCTCCTGCCGTATGCTTCAATCGTCCGTGGGCTGAGTTGTCGATTTGCTTGTAATTGAAACCATTCTTGGGCAGATGGCAGAACCGCAATACGTGGGAAGATCTCCCAGCGGATGCTTCCTGACGGGTCCATTATGCGACTTCTTTCACGAAAAGCTGAGAGGAGCAAAGGGAGCAGGTAAGTGCTACGAGTGCTTGAGCGCGATTTTGCGCATTAAAGCTTCTATCCCAACTCCCAAATTGAGCAAACGCCCTCCTACTTCTTGATGAATGTGTTCTGCTTCGGTAGCATAGAGCAGATTCGCCCTGAATGCCTCGAAGGAATATTTTCGGCTCGACATGAGTGTGGGAACTTCTGCCAGTTCCTCTCGTCCTGGCTCTAGTATACCTGAGTTTTGCAGTGTATTCCAAATAATCTGTATTGCATCGCGCATGAGACGAGGCTATTCGTTTGAAGTTATCCGCGCAAAAATCTTGCTGACTGGTAGCCTGTGCACACAGCCTCGCCCCAAGTATGGCGTTTCTCATGAAGCAGCCTCCATTTCTAAAAAGAGCACATAGACGGGCTGACAGAAAAACGTTATGAATATCATCAGGAGTAACCACCGGGCCAAACTTGCGGAAAGTGTTGACGAAGCGAAACAGGTCAGAAAGGGGCGAAGATCCCGCATGGGTTCCGAAAAGACGCATGATGGTGCATTTTCCACTGAGTACTTCCTTACAAGAATGAGAAATCTTCTCATCACCCGCGCCTGTCTGGCTTGATATGATTTCGTCAAGCGATCTTCTTCCGTAGAGTTCTCCTCAGTAGGAGGGCGGAGATGTCGAGGTGCTCTGCATGCAGGCCGATCTGTGAGGGAAGTCACAGCTTTTTTGTGATCTTTTCTCTATACTCTCTCCAGCATCTCTGTACGGGAGCGGTGTTCACAACGGTTGAATCCTGGACCAGACTGTCGGGAAAATGTCAGTAGATGTCGTGGCCTTTGTTCCCCTGCCTGTGTAGAATGGGAACAGCGACCCGGCAAACCGTTCCAGATTTCGGAATAGCGCTGTAAGCAGAGAGAATCGCCAAGAACAGAAACTCTGGAGAAGTCTATGAAACAGCAAGAAGACCTTTTTCTCAGACATCCGCTTTGGCGAGATCTATTTCCCGTAAGCGTAGCCATGCTGATAGCATCCTTGATCATCAGCAGCCTATCAGCATGCGTGGGACAGGGTGCAGGCGTTCCCACACCCACCATACGGCCAGGTCTCACTCCCTCACCCACACGGAGCCTGAAACTCGCAGGACCAGACGCTGGTCTCTATATAGCCGATGAAACGAGTACAGCCGTCTACAAAGTTGATTATCGGAGCGGGAAAGTGCTCTGGAAATATCAGTTCAGGCTGAAACACCCCTCAAGTTTTGGACCGTATGCCCTCACGAATTACCTTCTTGTGCAGCAGGGGTACGTGTTTATCGAGTCGCAGAATGAAGTGGTCTATGCTCTTAACGCTGCCACGGGTCATCTCGCATGGTCATATGTCTTCGGCAACAATGTTGATCTGGTACGTGGTCAGGTAAACCCACCTGTTCTGGATCACGGTATACTCTTTATTCCAGGTCTGGAGTACCTGCCCGACAAGACAAACCCTCGGAACCTGTCCAAATTTCCGCAGGATCGTCTCTACCTGTTTGATGCCCAGACCGGGAAGCTTCTCAAGACCTATCAGATTGTGAGAGGTTTCACTATCAATGATGGTGTGCTCTATACCTCTGATGACGAAGGAGGACCGATCCAGGCGATAAACCTGAAGAACGGTCAGGTGCTCTGGCAGAAAATCATCCCAGGTGAGTTCTTCATGGCTCCCTTTTTACTGAAGAACAGGGTCTATCTTCGCGCGAATAATCAGTACTTTCCCGTCTCCAATCATAAGATCCTCAACCGATATAAGAGTTCCCTTTACGCCTTTGATGCCACAACCGGACAGCAATTCTGGCATTCTCCGGGCACGATCAGTAGTGGTCCAGTCTTCGACTTCCCAATTTCGGAGGAGACCATCGTCTCTGGTGTGATTGGCGAGGGTATCTCTGCCTATGATGCAGCTACTGGTCATCTGCGCTGGAGTCGAAAGATGCCTTTCACTGGGGATCTGCATGCTGAAGGAAACACTCTCTATATGACATTCGATCCAGCCGGAGCGAATGAGACCTGGGGATATCCGCCGAGCGATCCCTTTGTGCCAGGGATCATGAGCCTGAACGCCGCGACAGGCTCTCTCATCTGGCAGAAAATGATTATCACCCAACTTGCAGGAGACCTGCATAGTGACTCGATTCTAGGATTCCTTGTCCACAAGAGTATTCTCTATATCCAGCGGAGCACTCAGGTCAAGGACCATCAGACGTACACGAACTGGACGACGGCGATGGACCCAGGGGGAAAAGTCCTCTGGCAAATCAATCTTGGGGGATTTGCTGATGGAGTGCTTGTCCCCTGAGGGCAATGCTGCAGAAGAAAGGGTGAGGTTTCTCCATCACCCCCTTTTTCCTCTGAAAACTAGATACGAGAGACAAAAATCTCTCCCCCAAGATCTGCAGCCTCTTTATCAATGGTTCAGATGATGAAAGAACACTTAGGCAAGCATCGTCTCTGCTTTCGGCTGCAAGATAACGGTATTGCCTAGATGTTCCAATTGTAGGTTCTCATCAATCCTGTCTTCCCGCGCCCACCATTCTTGTCCTTCCACGTTCAGAAGGATCGTCTTCCTCTGGCAGATGAGACAAAGTGAAAAGGTTTGATATGAAAAAAGATGCACCGTCACCGAAAATACCCAACGGTTCATTCACTCAGACCGTAGGGCAGAGACACTATTTGTGGGAAGATGGTCAGTTCCTCAGAGGATGTGTGAAAGCAAAAGACAAGAATTCTGGGATTTTATAAGAGGTTGAAGAAAGGCAATGACACCAATTTTGAGATCCTACAAATTCCCGCCTGGCAGTTCTACCACTGTAATCTGCCCCTGCAAGTTCATCGCCACAAAGTGGTTCGGCGTTCCGCCCTGTTCATGGCCGACGTAATGATCCTCCTGCGTGGTCCGTGGATACCCGTAGCGCGCATCGTCCGCTGTCTTCATCGCCCAGGGCACCACCACCGTCACTATGCATCACCTGAATCGCCTCCTGCGGCTCAGAGGCTCACGCTCGACGAGGAGACACTGGACCACTTGTGCGAACAGTTCCTCCAGTGCCTCAGACAGCGCTTCTACACCCGCATCCCGACTGTCATCGGTCCACTCTTTGTCGTCTAATCATCCAGATGGCTTCCTTGTAAATTTTGGAATTCCGTCGCGCTTACACACTTTTGGTGATGTCCACTCGTTTGAAATATTCTTTGCTTCCAATCGTGCTACAGAGAAAATACGCTGAGAGAAGGATAGTTTGAAGAGTATGGAAGCAGTACAGCCCATGTGCCATTACTCCTACAGCCAGCACTATTTATTTCCATATCCGCCTGCATCTGCGAGAATAGATATACAAGAGGAAACATGTTTATCATCCCTTACCGCACAACAAAGGTACTAAAGAAAATGAATTTTTCCACATCCCTCCCAAATATCAGCGATCCGCAGACGCAAGAAGCCATCCTAGCAGCCATCCCCCAACTCACAGAGCAAGAGCGCGAACAGCTTATCAACCAGATTCTACAAGAAGGCAATCGCAAGAGCAAGCAAAGTATCAGGCTCGACTTCCTAGCAGCCGCATGCCTCGATCTCATAGACACGCCCACAAGCAGCATCGTACAAGCCGTAAGCGCACAACTCAACAGATGGCTACCACCTACAAATAGCCGTAACGCCGACACACTCGCCGAACAAGCAGGCACATTAGCCATCAAGCCTCTCATCGACTGGCTCAGTGCAAATGGCACCCAACAGGAAAAACAACGTTCGTTCTGCCTACGCACCCTTCTACATATTCCCGGCTTACTCTCTTTACAAGCACTGCATACCTACCTGCAAAACACAAATACACCCTTCACCATCGAAGATGCACTTCGTTACTGGAAAATGGCACGCGACCCCGATGGATATGGCCAATATATCCTGGCCCTCGTCTTTGAGCAGCGAGGCGTAACACACTTGCGGCTACTCAAACCCTCTGACATGCGCGGTTTGCAATACCTGACCATGCTCGAAAGTCTGTACCTTGACCACTATGGTGGCCTGCATGATCTCACTCCACTGGCAGGTTTGAGCAGCCTCAAATACTTGTACATGCCAAAATGTAAAAGGGTCGTTGACCTTTCACCACTCGCGACACTCAGCAATTTAGAGGTACTCGACATCACCAAGTGCAGCGCCATTCAAAGCCTTGCACCATTACGCAATCTCCGCAAGCTACGCGAAATACATATGCAAGAATGCACACAAATCAATGATATAAGTGGACTCGTCAATAAACCCAATCTTGTTGAGCTAACATTACACACACTCAAGAACCTGGAAAGCATTCCTACAGTCGTTGGTCTCACAGGACTCAAACGGCTGACGATCAGATACCTGCACAAACTGAAAGATATTCGTGGCCTCGGCGACCTGGCACAGCTTGACTTGTTGGAGATTGACGAGTGTTCTAAATTGAAAGACCTCCAACCCTTAGCAAACCTCCCACGGCTCCAAGAGATCAGAATACGCCACTGTTCCCGCATCACAAACCTTCGCCCACTCACCTCTATCGCGACACTCACAACATTCCGCATCCAGACCATCAATGTTAAAGGCATGGTACAATGGAGCCAGTTACAGCAGTTGCGCAGCCTCGAAGTGATCGCAGAGGATTACTTCACCGATCTTCAAGAGTTTGGATGCATCCCTCACCTGGAAGAATTACGGTTTCACAACAATCAAACATCCGACTTTAGTACCAATCCTCAACATTACAACAGATGGACAACGAATAATGTAAATATTGAGAGCTTTAGCGGCATTGAGCAGGCCACACATCTCAAGTCATTCATCTATAAAGCTGGCAATGACAATACGACGCCAATGGACTTTAGCCCGCTATGCGCCCTACCCAATCTGACTAAATTGGAATTGAGCAATATACACGTCCAAAACCTTGACGTGCTGGCTGATCTTCAGCAATTAGAAATACTCCGGCTTGAGAATTTTCACCAGCTAGCCAGTCTACAAGGGTTGAGTAATCTTCCAGCCCTGCGTCAATTGAGTTTTTCCCAGTGTTCTGTGCCAGACCTCAATCCCATTCGCACATGTCCCAACCTGAAAACCCTTGAGTTTGAGCTGACGGATAACCCCCTTGACCTAGCACCTTTACACGCGTTACCTGCTCTGCAAGAACTCATGGTTAGCTTCTACGTCCAGGGCAGCTTTTTGAATATTGAGAGCTTGCAAGGCCAGCCAACACTACGTAAACTCGATTTGCGTGGCACTCAATTACCGAATACCTCCGTCCTGGCTACTCTACCAGCCCTCGAACAGCTCGATATGCATATTCATGAGATCGCTTTGCACACTTTCGCATCTCTGCCAACGCTCACGAGTCTGTGCATAGACGGTGATACCGTCACTGATTTAATCTTCTTAAAGAACTTTCCACTCCTTCAATCGCTTACAATACATCAGCAGTCCAATCTTCTGAGCTTGCAGGGTATAGAACATCTCCAACAATTGCAACATTTAGATTGTAATGGAGTCCATAGCTTGCAAGATGTTAGCGCTCTAGCAATGCTAACCAATCTACGCACACTCTCGCTCAGTGGAGCAAGAAATGTAAGGGACATAAGCCCACTCAGCGGCTTGACCCAACTAGAAGCGCTCAACTTGAACCATTGTGAAGTCGAAGACCTGACCCCTTTACGGTCACTCACACACCTACGCCAACTCTACCTTTTTGGATGCCGCGATAAAGACCTGTCCCCATTAGCAGGGCTTATAGAGCTTGAGAAAATCGAGTACTTCACGCCTAGTGAAGACCTTACACCATTGTTACATCTGCCCAAACTCCGCCATGTTAGCCTTGTTAGACTTGCTCTCTTATACGCCGACGTACATACTGGCTTGATGCAGCTCTTTGCCAGGCCAGAGATTCATTTTATTCTTGGTTACGAGCATCATCTTTGCAGATACGATGATTTCAGCAAGGAAATTGCCCGCTGGCTTTAACAGAGTCGTATGAGTGCAATAATACTCTTGAACAAAATAATCCCGATATCAGGACCTTAAAATTATATCACGGTTAATTAGTTCAAGAGCATTATTGCACCCATATGTCACTCGCGGAATAAATTGGATCTGGCTCACCCTTGGTGATTCAGGTTGTTTGCTTGCATATATCAATTAATCGGAATATGCTTCTTCATGGGTAAAGGGCCTTGAAGAAGGAAGGTCCGAAAAAAGATGGAAGTGAAGCAAGTAGCAGCCCTCCCGGAGAGGCTAGAAGTCACGGATGCTGAGATGAGTAAGGACATGTTTACTATCACAGCAGTTTCTCTCCAAGCACATCCAGCTTGTCCGCTCTGTGGAGAGCTTGCCACGCGGGTCCATAGCTACTATACTCGCAAGGTCGCAGATCTGCCGATGGGCGGGCTGGGCGGCTTTTCCTGGATAGACGTACTTCTTACGTTTGCGCCGGGCTGCAATGCCATACTTGTGCATAACACGTTTGACTCGGTTCTTGCCCGTGTGAAGCAAGGCTGCAAGCTTCCGGTGACCCATCGTATCGTCCCGCTCGTGCAGCGCTTCAAAATGAATTTTTTGCGGTAACAACCGAGGCATTTCTTTTTTTAGAGCAGCAGTATGGGTATCAGCGCCAGAAAGGATTTGTCGAATCTCCAGAGGACGGGCGTGACATGGTAGCCCGGATCAGATATGGTGGCCTTCGTGTTGGCATTGAAATCGCGTGGTATTTTAGCGAAGCTTCTATCGGCGTCTCATTGATTGAGTTACTGCAACCTGATGTATTTCCATCTCATAGCTCATATTACCTATTGAAGCGGCCCGATGTGGTCTTGACCCAGGAAAATGTGGAAGGTAAACTGGAAGAAGTGGACCTGCACAGAAAGGGAAAGGGTCATGCCAAAGGATCAAAAAACCTTTACGAGAGAATTCAAGGTAGAAGCAGTACAATTGGCAAAATCCAGCGAGAAGCCATGAGCGCAAATTGCAAGAGATTTAGGGATTGCCGACAGCACGCTTCACCATTGGTGTAAGCTATTTTCCGAGCAGGGAGAGCAGGCATTTCCAGGAAGTGGACATCAGACGCCACAAGAAGAGGAAATGCGCCATCTCAAAGGAGAGAATGAATTGCTGCGACAAGAGCGTGATATACTAAAAAAAGCTATCGGCATCTTTTCGCGCGGTCAACCGTAAAGTTTCAGTTCATTGCCGAGCACAGTCAGCAGTACCTGATCACGCTGCTCTGCAAGGCATTGGACGTCTCAGAGAGTGGCTATTATGCTTGGAAGAACCGGGAGGTCTCCCAGCACGCACGAGAAGATGCCAGGCTTGCAGCCGAGATTCAACAGATTTTTCTGGATCACCGCCAGCTCTACGGCAGTCCGCGCATTCATGCAGCACTCAAAACACAGGGCATCCATTGCTCACGCAAGCGGGTCGTGCGGCTGATGCAACAACTGGGCGTATCGGCACAAACGAAACGTTCGCGCAAGCCGACGACGAAGAGCGATCCGCATGCTCGCTTTGCCCCCAATCACCTGGGTCGCGAGTTGACCGCAAAGCAACCAAACAGCAAATGGGCAACTGATACCAAGGCCGTCGAGACCGCTGAGGGCTGGCTCCACTTGGCCGTGATTGTCGATCTCTTCTCGCGCATGGTGGTGGGTTGGGCGATGGCCGCAACCGAAGACAGCGAGTTGACCGAGCTGGCACTGCGCATGGCGGTAGCCAGACGTCACCCTGGATCAGATCTCTTGCATCACAGCGATCGTGGGACAGCATTCACCAGTGACCGGTATCAAGCAGCTTTACGTGAGCTGGGCATCGAACTTCAAAGCATGAGTCGTACGGGCAATTGTTGGGAGAATGCAGCGATGGAAGCGTTCTTCGCCACGCTTGCGAAAGAATGCACGAGCCGCGTGCGTTTCCAGACGAGGCAAGAAGCGCGATCAACCATTTTTGAGTACTTAGAGTGCTTTTACAATCCTATTCGGTTGCATTCAACATTGCAGTATATGAGTCCAATTGCTTTTGAACAAGCAAATGGGTCAACACTGAACAAGTGAAGGGGTGATGAGTTAAACTCCAAGTTTCCTATCTACATTTTTACGGGTGAATTCCACGTGTATGGAACTGTGTCGCTTGCAGAGCCAGATGAGCACGTTAAAATCTTTCAAAGGGGACAATGAAGGAAAGCGCCTAGTCAAACAAAGTCTGGAAAGGAAAGAGCACTTGGTTGGCATCACTGGCTGTGAACATACTTGGCCGTGTTTTGGTTTTAACCATAGTACAATAAAGTGCAGTAGAGATACATAGCAGCCTCTCCCATGCACAGTTACAACACGCCGACCTCAGAGAGGCACAGCTAGGTGGGGGCCACCTTGAAGGGGCGCTGTTACAACACGCCATCCTCGAAAGGGCGCTGTTAGAAAATGCCAACCTGGAAGAGGCACAATTATCCGATGCCAACCTCTCCAGGAGCCACCTGGAAGGGGTTCAGCTCAGCGGGACCACCCTCATCAATGACCAGCGTGTTGGCCCTCGTCTCCTCGATGTGTCCTTGGTAGGAACCAATCTGTCGGTTGTCTCCTGGTCAGAAATGCTCATGCTCGGTGATGAGGATCGTGCCCGTCACAAGCACGACTCGCATGGAACAACGAAGGATCGAGCCACTCGGCTGCACGAGTTCCAAGAGGCAATGCGGGCAACCCATCAACTTTCCGTGGACCTCCACGATCAGGGCCTTACCACCGATGCATCCCGTTTTGCCTATCGCGCCAAAGTGCTGGAACGCATCGTCCGCTGGTATGAATTGTGTACCGTCACCTGGCACGATCCAAAGAACGAACAGATCACGGTGAGGAGTGTTTGGCAGGGACTCGCCCGCTTGTTCTCCATCCTGTTGTCCTGGCTGTTCTCCTGGTTTCTCTTCCTTATCGCCGGGTATGGCTATCGACTGCGCTACTGCCTGGGGTGATACCTGCTCATTGTGGGTGGCTGTGCTGGTGGCTATCTGCTTTGCGCTTCGCCTCGCAACAACTACAGGTGCCACAGTGACACGTCTTCATGATCTCCCCTTTGTGCTTGGTTGTCTCCTCCACACTCTAGTACATCACGGCCCGCTCTGCCGGTTCTGTCAGAACTGAGAACATAGAAGCGTATCAAAGCTCCATGGGATGCTGACTACCGCTCGTCTCTTGCTATGAGGCAGCTTGTAGCAAGGCTTGCAAAGCGACAAGCCGATCCAGGAAAGCTTGTCGTCGTTCGGAGAGTGAGATCGATTCTCCCATTATACAATGTGGACGGAGATAATTCCGTCATTCGTCAAAAGCACAACAGAAACGTGCTGCCGCTTCAAATGTCCCAAAGCCACGCATCGGATAGTAGCGTTGCTTGATCCCTCGATGATCTTGCTCCAGGCGATTACCCCGATATTTACTCGTTCGATGCTGGACATTGCTGCCCGTCGTCTCTCGTATGGCCCGTGGATAAGAGCTCTGTCCATCGGTCGTGACTTGGTCGGGAACATGGTCAACCACAGCGACTGCCTGCTTGAAAAATCGCTGAGCTGCCTCCATATTCCGCTTCTCACTCAACATGGAATCTCCCAAGTTGCCTTCATGGTCGATAGCCCGATACAAATAACACCATTTCCCATGTACGTTGATGTATGTCTCATCAACATACCAAGATCTCCTGGCTTGGCCGCGTCGCTTGGTGCACAACTGATCAGTGAGCAACGAGGCAAATCGTGCTTCCCAGTCTCGGATGGCTTCATGGGTGAAGGTAAAACCACGCTCGAGAAACACGACGTCTCGCAGACCCAGTTTATAACGGAGCCGCCACACGACTGCGAGCAAAACAATATCCGTAGGGAATTCAAGATAATTGAAGGGAGTTCCAGTTCGTTCGTTGAAGATACTATGGCACTCAGGGCAGAAGAATGTGAGATACCCAAGTTTAGTTTTCTTCGCCCGCTTCTTGGTAACAGTTGCAGTGCAATGGGGGCAGATCATTGGCCTACACTCCTTCTTGAATCCCCTTTTGATACGATCAGCATAGCAGAAGTGTGACTGCCCTGCCAGGATGTTGTTTGAGTTCTGACAGGGCCAAAGTAGAAAGGTTGCAGGACAATGCGCCGCCAGAGGGGTTCTGGTTTACCGACCTCCTGAAGTTGGGAATGCTTGGGTCCAGACCTGCTACTGTTGCAGATCGTCCCCGCTCCCGCAAGCCACAAAGGACTTTCTACGTACACGCATCCGTGGCAACAAGACGCGCAGCAGCAATGAGACAATCAATAAAAGATCATTGCACTCCGAGAAGAAAATAGGTATACTTTCCTTGGAGAGACACATGAGAGAAGGGTTGAGCGCAAGCAGTATGAAGGACGTTAATGGCTACTGAGGAACAGATGCCTGCTACAAAGGCACGCACAGACTTTTTCATCAGCTATGCGAACCAAGACCATGACTGGGCCGCGTGGATCGCCTGGCATCTCGAAGCTCAGGGCTACACCACCATCCTCCAGGCCTGGGACTCCCATGCTGGCAGGAATGTCGTCCTCGAAATGGATCGTGCGACCAAACAGGCCGAGCGCACCATCGCCGTCCTCTCCCCAGAGTATCTCTCCTCGAAGGTGACTCCGGCAGAGTGGACCACTGCATTCACGCGTGATCCAAGTGGCGAACGTGGCACACTCCTCCCGATACACGTCCAGCCCTGTGACGTGGAAGGAGTGCTTGGACAAATGGTGTTCGTCGATCTGGTTGGCCGCACCGAACAGGAAGCGTTGGATGTACTCCTGGCCTCGGTGCACCAGCAACATGGCAAGCCCCTGCGTGCCCCTGCCTTTTCATCTCATTCCTCCCGTCCCAAACCCGATTACTTCCCTGGTGCGCCACCATCTCATTCAAATCGGCGAAGCGTTAAAAGGAACCGCTCTCAACGCACTGCACACCAGAGCAATCCCGATTGGGACCGCATGCTCCGGCGTCTCCGCCGCTCCTATCAAGAACTCCTCGATCAGTCCTTGCGTGGCATCACCTGGATCGAATTGGGCCTCTCTACCCGCCCTGATCTGGTTCGTAATGTCTCCACCAGCAACCTCCTCTTTCGCTTGCCTGCTGGCGGTGAGCGTCTGCTCGCACCCGGAACATCGCTGCTTTCGGTCTATGACGAAGCCGAAGAAGAACTCCTCATCCTGGGCGCTCCGGGCGTAGGCAAATCGACGTTATTGCTCGATTTGGCTGTCCAGTTAGTCGATCGCGCCTCCGTCGATCCTGCCCATCCATTACCCGTGATCCTGCGCCTCTCCTCTTGGGCGGTTTCCCAACCGACCATTGCTGAGTACGCCCAAAGCTGCCCACAAACTAGCTTTTGCTGTGCTTCATCTCTTCATTCTTCGACTTCACAAAAACGGGTGAATTCCAGGGGCGGCGATCCACCTTCTCAGAAGGAGAGAGAAGCAACTTCGGGATTGCTTGCTGGAATCTGTATCACATTTATCTACATATTTTTCCTTGTAACCTATAGAGAAAAGAGAAACGTTATGAAAATATAAGGAGAATTTCTTGTTATCAAGTGCCCTTTATTTGTAGAATTTTTCTTGAAATACGCGACAACGTCTGTCAAGATAGACATACTGCTGTTTTCGCACTATTCGCAATTCACCTGCAACGATGGTGCTGGCTGGATTACGTGGTTGCCGTTTCGTGTGAAGCCATGTCTAGAAAGGCAACAATAGTAGGGCATGCATGTCCCGCTCTCTTGCTAGGAGGAAGTCATATGATCTTGACCGATGAGATACGAATGCGTATGCGGATCGCCTACGCGTTACGCAACGTGCCAGAAGAGAAGTTAGCCTGTTTGCTCCCCTGCTCCGCGTTTCCGCAACCGGGAGATATGGTCCTCACGCGACTGGAGACAATTGGCAAAAACACTCACCTGGAACTGACCGATGGACGCAGAGCTACCTTACATAAGGACGACTTGTTGGCTGTCGTTTTTGGGAATCGTTACGCTCCTCTGCAGTTTGAAGGCTATGCACGCATGCGTGGGGATCGCTGCGATCTGCTTTCGATGGGGGGTCTGTGTGGCCTGTTCGAAAGCAAACATGACAGCGTCGCCGAACCCAGTCGCTTGCGCCTGCTCGGAGCGTTTGGTGACGCCGAGGGACAGCGCTTAACGCTACAGAGTTTTGCGCTCCCGCCTCCTCCACAGGGGCCAACGAGATACCCATTGCTGATAGCCGTCTGTGGCACCTTGATGGATGCCGGCAAGACCCACACGGCTATGAGCCTGATTATCGGCCTGCGGCGACACGGGTATCGCGTCGCCGCCATAAAACTGACCGGCACAGCCACCGGCACAGACCGCTGGACCATGCTGGATGCAGGAGCCAGTGAAGTTCTTGAGTTTCTTGATGGAGGCTGGCCATCCACCTACTTGTGTACCGTTGAGGACCTCCTCGACCTCTCTCATCTCCTTCTTTCCCACATTTCGGCGCATGGGACCGACTGTACCGTAATCGAGATCGCAGATGGGCTGCTTCAACGGGAGACAGCTGCCTTGCTGCAAACAGCTCGCTTCACCAGGATGATAGATGCCTGGGTCTTAGCCGCCAGCGATCCGCTGGGAGTTGTCGGCGCGCTCTCTCTTCTGCGGCGCTGGCAGATCGAACCACTTGCCATCTCTGGACGTGTCTCGATGAGCGCACTCAACCGACAGGAGACTGAGGCGGCGACCGGCCTGCCTTGCCTGACTGCTCAGCAATTGCAGACCGGCGAGATCATCGCACAACGGCTGAAAGCACGTCAGCATCTCAGCTTGCCGCTCCTGTCGCTTCCTGAAGAAAATACAGCGAGAGGCAAGGAGAACCTATGAGTTACGGACGTGTGTATACCTGGACGCTTTCCCCCGACAAGGCATCTGGGGGATATGTGACCGCAACCATCGTTCACTTGCCACATCTCGATCAGGAGGAGCAAGGAAGGGAGCACCTGCGAGGCCGTTATGTTCATGTGCGCAATGCTGGGGCGCTCAACGAACTGGACTCGGCAACCGGTCAGGTGCGAGCAGTGGCTCTTGGCGATGCCCTCCCCGACGAGCAAGGGAATTTCCTCTTTGAGCCTGGGCGGGGAGGGCATCGCATGGATCAGGTGGGGCAAGTGCTACCTGAAGCGCGCTGGCGTTTCATCCAGGCCTCGCACTTCGGAGAGGTCAACACCTACTTCCATCTCGATGCTATCGCGGCTTATGTGGACGGCCTGCTTGACGATTTGGGGAGACCATCACTCCCACGTGTCGTGGCAGTAGTCAATGCCCATCACGCGGCAACGGCAGTACATGGAACCTACGATGGCGTGCAACGTGGCGAACGCTGGGTGCCCTTTCAGGGAGGACACTATCGCCTCCCCGGTCGCTCTATTGAGACTAATGAATATGAGCCGATCTCCCTATCGGGGGAGATCCATCTGGGGCCAGGTCGGCAATTGCTCAAACAAGGGACGCTTGTTGAGGCTGCCGGGGGGAACTACCGGGCTAACGCATCGCACAACGCAGGAATCCTCTATCATGAATACGGCCATCACATCACCCAACACACCGCCGACTTCCAGCGGAATGCAAGGCGGCCACCAGATCAGCAAAACAACCACAAGGTGGCTATTGATGAGGGGACCGGCGATTATTGGGCTGCCACATGGCTCGGCACCCCCCACATCTGGGCCTGGCATCATCCTCATGACGCGCAAGTCGTTCATGCCCGCAGTCTGACATCTGAGAAAACGATGGTCGACTACGATTCACGCCCCGGCGCAGACGCACATGCCAATGGCACCATCTGGGCTGCGGCACTCTGGGATCTCCGGACGCAGATAGCAGCAAGTGAGCCAGATGGCGTACGACGAACGGATCTGCTGGTGCTGAAAGCCTTGCTGCTCTCAAACGCTAGCAACAACAAGCTCCCAGGAATGCCGAGACATAACTATCGAAAGCGAGAAGGCTTTGCAGCGGGGTTGACCGCATTGCTCCAGGCTGATGCGCGCTTGTACGCCGGTTGCCACCGTGATCTGGTTCTGACAATCTTTGCCAGACGGGGCATCCACCCTGCATGCTTATACGAGACGGAGTGAGACATGAGAAACAACAGCAAGAGAGAACTCGACTAAAGAGGCCCTTGCTCATGTTAAAGGGAACCTGCCGATGAGAACGTTGTTACACGATATCGCGCAAGAGGAGATCCCAGAATCGGAAGATCTGCTCTCGCAAGAAGCTCTGGAAACGTATCTCGATGCCCTGGGAGATCCTCCACTTACTCTTATCGCTGTTGGCGATATTATGCTGGGTGGACGTGCCAGCAAAGCAATTGCCAGGTATGGAGACGACTACCCCTTTCAGGCAGTTCTACCTCTGTTACGACGAGCGAATGTCGTGCTGGGAAATCTGGAAGGCCCATTTGCCCACAAAGCAGGTCGGGAGAGCCGTCACTATGCCTATGCCGTCAACCCGAAGCTCGCCTCCTCTCTGGCACGAGCAGGGATCAGTGTGGTCACACTAGCAAACAACCACTTGCTTGATTGTGGACGCGGCGGCGTTGTGGAAACGCTTGACGCACTCGCACGTGCAGGAGTAGCCCCTCTGGGGGCTGCTGCAAACGAGAGTGCTGCTCATGCACCAGTGATCCGACAGGTCGGACAGATACGTATTGGCTTGCTTGGTTACTACTGGAATCGCCGCTGTGCTGCCACTGCGCATCTTCCTGGCTGTGCAGTGGATTCGCCAGAGGCTCTCAAAAATGACATTCTCCATCTACGCCCACAGGTGGACCGTGTCGTCGTTACATTCCACTGGGGAGTTCCCTACGAACGGCAGCCCGTATCGGGAGATCGAGCCAAAGCACAGTATGCCATAGACTGTGGTGCGGACGCAGTGATCGGACATCATCCTCATATTTTGCAACCGATTGAGATCTATGCCCAGCGACCTATCTTGTATAGCATCGGAAACTTTACGTTTGGCTCCGGCAATAGTCGTGGGGAGGGCATGGTCGCTGGATTTCGCTTTGAAGAGGAGCAAATCCTGCTGATGTTGTACCCTTTGTACGTCAAAAATCGTGACCCCCGCGTGAACTACCAACCAAAAATACTCAAAGGGAACGGTGCTGAACGCATAGTGTCCCATTTAAGAGCAATGTCGGAACTCTCTGGTTCATGTGGTTACACGCTTTCCAGAGAGCAGGCACGAGCGGTCCTCCGTCTCCCTTGCCCTGGGACAGCGCACAAGAAGCGAGGAACATAATGTTTCACCCTGCGTCTTCTGCTCATGAGAACCTCTCCTTCAGAGCGGTCGCCCGGCATTTTCTGCCGCTCTTGAGGCCGTTCTGGTTCTCATTGTGTTGGGCAGTGGTGGCGATGGTGTTCGATGCTTTGCTTACCGTCCTTCGTCCCTGGCCTCTCAAAATTGTAATTGATCATGTCCTTTCGCATAGGTCAAGCCACGTCCCGCTCTTCGCTAATTGGCTGGACCATTTCTCTGGTGGCCGCGTGGCCGTCCTCTACGGGGCTTGTGCCGCCAATTTGCTGATCGCAATTGGCACCGGCTTGCTGACCTATTCTTATACCTGCGCTCTAGGTGATGTTGCTCAGCGCCTCGTCTTCCTGCTTCGCGGCCGTCTGTTTGCCCACATGCAACGCTTATCGCTCCAGTTTCACGATCATCAACGCATAGGAGATCTGATTAGTAGGCTCACCTCAGATATGCAAGCCATCCAAGATATCATTGCCAATGGCTCGATCCTCCTTTTTAGCAACGCGTGCTTGCTGATAGGAATGGTGGCGTTGATGTTTTGGCTCAACTGGCAATTTGCTCTGGCAGCTCTCGCAGGGGCACCGCTGTTATTCTGGACCGTCTTTCAGTCGACACGACGTGTTAAGGCGGCCACGCGCACAGCACGGGCCAGCGATGGGTTGCTGGGTTCAGTGGCCCAGGAAACCCTCACGGCGATTCGTATCGTGCAAGGACTGGCACAGGAGGAGCAACAGGATCAGCGTTTCCAGGCATACAGTACGACCAGCCTCCATGCCTATTTAGAGACTGTTCGCTATCAGGCGAGAGTGGCTCCACTGGTGGATCTGCTGGCAGCGGTCGGGCTAGTCATTGTGATGTGGTATGGGACAACCCGTGTGCTGGAGGGGAGCGTCACGACTGGGGATATGCTGATTTTCTTTGCGTATGTGACCAATCTCTACAGCCCGATGAAGGCCCTGGCACGTCTCTCTGACGCATTGAACAAAGCCAGCGTCGGGGCCGAACGGATCACTGAGGTGCTGTGCATCGACCAGGGCATCTCGGAGAGGAACGATGCGCGGGCGGTCTCACGGGTCGGGGGCAGCATCGAGTTCCGCGACGTTTCGTTCTGGTATGAGCAGGGGCGACCGGTCCTCTCACATGTGAATCTCCAGATCGCTCCCGGAGAAAAGATTGCCGTTATGGGCGCAACCGGTGAGGGGAAAAGCACGCTGGTCAGCCTGATCCCGCGCCTCTATGATCCAGGTGAGGGGTCGGTCTTGATAGATGGGGAAGATATACGCACCTATACCGTTCAGTCCTTACGGGATCAGATCAGCCTCGTGCTGCAAGATGCATTGCTCTTTCGGGGAACGATATACGACAATATTGCCTTTGGCCGCACCGATGCGAGCGATGAAGAGATTATTGCCGCCGCCAGAACGGCCAACGCGGATGAGTTCATTCAGCGCTTGCCAGATGGGTATCATACTATGATTGCAGAACGAGGCGTAACGCTCTCTGGAGGACAGAAGCAGCGTATTGCGATTGCAAGAGCTATCTTACGCGATGCGCCTATTTTGATCCTAGATGAGCCAACAACTGGCCTGGATGCGGCTACTGAGCAGAAAGTCGTTGAGGCGCTGGAACGAGCTGCTGCAAGGCGGACAACGATCACTATCACCCATGGCCTTGCCCCTCTGCGTCTGGCCGATCGTGTTCTTCTCTTGAAGGGTGGTCGAATTGTTGAAGAAAGAAGCTTCCAGACCTGATGAATGCCTATCATTGCGTACAAATCGTATCATTATTTTATGATGGAAGTGTTGTTCAGTTCGTTGGTGCACCATTGATGATGCAGGTTGCCCTGGATACTGGCAACAAGAGGTTTAAACTGTCAATGGCAAACTTCCTTAATATGTCCAGCGTGGGGCTTTCAGCTTCATCTCTCCCATATGAGCGTCTTGCTGGCTGCTGCATCCTGAATATGACCAAGATCGTCAGTCCTCCATTCTTACTGATGATGGATTCCTGATGTACACTGCTGCTCTTCGCTCTCCTCGTTGCTGGTCTGCTGGCTCAGCGTCATCAGATCAAGGTTGATCCTCCAGCCTTTTCCACTTCGAGCAAGAAAGTAGAAGGGTGTATTATGCTTCACATGTCTTGAAATCGGGTACGAAAAGCAAGAGGCGTGACAAGAGCGAGAAGAGAAGGGCCACGAACTGTGCGAGGAAATGCCATCCTCTCGTTGCTGCCCCATTCTCCACACTTGTTCGTTCCCATTTGGGAAATGCGGAACTTCTTCGTCTCTGACTATAGACTTCTCCCCCATCAAAACGCCATCTCCATAGTGAGAACTCTCACTTCTCATCAAGATCGACACCTTCTCGCCATTGGCTTGCAGCAGGCGGGAAGTCGCGCAAGAGGGCTAGTGGACTGTAACTGTTGATTTGAAAGGCAAGAAAAGTTGGGATATCCTTGAAAGGAAATGTACGTATCAAGAAGCATTTCCTTAAGGGGCATCCCATGAAGAAGTATATCGTGAAACTGAGTCAGGCACAACGCCAGCAGTTGGAAGAACTGATCAGCCAGGGTCAGGCTGCTGCCCGACAACTGATGCACGCGCGGGTATTGCTGAAAACCGATCAGGGGGAGCAAGGTCCTGTTTGGAAGGATGAACGCATTGCGGAGGCGCTAGAGGTAAGCCTTCCTACAATCGAGCGCATCCGTCGGCGAGGGGTTCGACGATGCACTCAACCGCCGTCCCCAGCCTGAGCGCCCCAAGAAGCGCAAGATGAACGGGCACCTGGAGGCCCATCTGATCGCGTTGTGCTGCGGGAAGCCTCCAGCGGGACAGGAACGATGGAGCGTGCGGTTGTTGGCGCATAGCTTTATCCAATTGTGCTATGTGGATCAGATCAGTCATAAAACGGTATGGATGATAGTAAAAAGCAACCAACTCAAACCCTGGCTTAAAGAACAATGGTGCATTCCTCCTAAAGTCAATGCGGAATTCGTTTACCATATGGAAGATGTGCTTGAGGTGTATACCCGCCCACATAATCCGTGCTTTCCACAGGTCTGTTTGGACGAGGCAAGCAGTTGCTTGCTTGCCGACACTCGCGAGCCTTTGCCCCTGAAGCCTGGGGAACCGAAACGGGAGGATGCTGAATACAAGCGAGAAGGAACCTGTAGCCTGTTTTTGGCTTGTGAACCCTTGACGGGGAAGCGGGTGGTGCAGGTCCGCGCTCGGCGCACCAAAGCTGATTGGGCACTCTTCATGCGAGACCTGATTGACATTCATTACGCGCAAGCGGAAAAGATTGTGCTCGTGCTCGATACCCTCAATACCCACACGCCTTCTTCTTTTTATGAGGTCTTTGATCCAGCGGAAGCTTGGCGGCTTTCCCAGAAGCTGGAAGTTCATTACGCCCGCCATCCATGGAAGTTGGTTGAATATGGCTGAAATCGAGTTGAGTGTCCTGGCTCGCCAATGTCTCCATCGCCGTTTCGCCACGCTTGAGGAGATTTCCCAGGAGGTGCAAGCCTGGCAGCAGGAACGCAACCAAGCTCAGGCCACGATCAATTGGCGGTTTACGGCAGCTGATGCGCGAATCAAGTTGAAACGGCTTTATCCATCAATTGATGCGTAACAGACTACTAGTTACCTCCTGTCAGGAGCGCTGATAAGCTGTATCCCAACTGAGCCGAACTTCTATCTGCTCAACTGCTGACAGTAGCCAGGGCTGACGAATGGCTTCACCTGTTATTCGTTGACTCGTTGCTCGGCCTTGCGTGAGAACGGCCATCATGTTAAGACCGACATCTGGGTCACTATACAAGAGGTGACGCAGTATGATGCGAAAGCAACAAAACGGCACTGGAAGCGCGGTGACCTCATCTACTGCCGCGACCGTAGCAGAGCGAGGCAGGTCATCCAGGAGGGTTGTGTTGCAAGAAATTGGAGGAAGGCAAAATGGAGAGGAAGAGGTTTTGATTGTTGAGTTTAGACTGCTACTCCAAAGAGCGTGGCGATCAGTGAAACCTGATCATATTCATCATCTCAAACCCCGGCACGGGTTCGCCACGCCGTTTCAAATGAAGCAAAGCCCATCCCAGGCTTCGTCAAGCGTTTGATGAACCGATGATCTTGTTCGATTAAATTGTTGAGGTATTTGACTTGCCGCAATTCCACCTGTTCAGAGAGGTGTCCTTCTGCCTTGAGTTCCTTGAAGGCTTTGGGATAGGCCGCGCTTTTGTCGAGCGCCCGACACTCGTGGTTCGCTGCGATGCAAGGCGGTGAGAGCTTTGAGCAAGAATTGCTTTGCTGCTTTTGCATCCCTCGTCGGACTCAAGAAGAAATCAAGCGTATGACCATGTGAATCAACCGCCCAATACAGATACATCCATTGCTTTTTGACTTTGATGTACGTTTCGTCGACCTGCCACGAAGCTCTTGTGGGTTTCAAATGAGGGTGCAACGCCGGTCGAGTTCGGGCGCATGGTGCTGGACCCAGCGGTAAATGGTCGTGTGGTCGACACACAAACCCCGCTCAAGCATGATTTCTTCGAGATCCCGATAGCTGAGAGCATACCGTAAATACCACCGGACACACAGAAGGATGATGTCTGCCTGGAAGTGACGCCATTTGAACAGAGGCTGCTCGCTCATGTCTGATCCTCTTTAGTTCTTTTCTCTCAACCTTATCAGATCAGTTTACTTCTTGCAACACAACCTTTTTGGCAGAGTCAGCATCGCTTTTTCCTTTTTTCAAGTTTTGCGAGAAGCTTACTCTGCCTTTCCTGTTTTGTCTCTTGTTCTGGGAGAAACGTACTTGATTTCTCCCTGTTCGTCTACCAAATGGATAAAGCCTACCTCATGCGCTGCGATCGACCTCTATAAGATCAGCCATGCAATGATTTACCCCCAAGACTAACGGTTTACCCGGGACTGACACAGTACAACTCAATGCCCACAAGAGACCTGAAACTTCTCCCATGCTCTGATCTGTGTTGCATCCGAGTGGATCGTGTCGGTAATTCGGCCGCCGCCGTCCACTGCGGTGAGGTAGTGCCCGTTGATCGTTTCTATGGCGTACACCCCATATCCGAGAGAGATCAGGGAGAATTTCTCCCACGCCTGGAGCTGCGTCGCATCTGAATGAATGACGTCAGTGATGCGCCCTCCGCCGCCCACTGCGGTGAGGTAGAAGCCATGGAATGTCTGGATACCGTAACGGATGACGGAAGTTCCATCTCGCGAGTCGATGAGCGTAAACTTTTCCCATGAAGAAAACCTTGCCGCATCAGTGTGGATCACATCCGTTATGCGTCCACCCCCACCGACCGCTGTCAGGTAGTGTCCATTGTAGGTCTGAAAGACACAACCAGTGACTGGCCCATTGAAGGACGGTACAACAGGTCCGGCGGGGTGTAATCCTATCAAGGCTGCGGTTTTCTGGGCGGCGTGAGCTTCTGCCACACTAACCAGGCTCAACCAGAGGATCGCAATGGCAGCTGCAATGCCCACAACCTGCATGAGTTTGTGCTTGCTATTCTTGATGATCATGTTTCTTCTCCCTTTCTGTCTGTAGGACATTTTAAAATGGTAAAAATGTTTATAAGTATTTAACTGAAAGTAAAATATACACGATCTTTTTATGCTATTTTTAAGAATTGATAAGAAAAGCATTTTCAGGATGGATAGCGATATTTCATGAAAAATTTGCGCTAGCAAAGCGTTATGATAGATCCCAAACCTCCATCTTAGAAAGACCTGCTTAAGACGCTAAGATAGGTCATCATGCTGAGCATCTCTATTCCTTCGCACAAACAATTGCTTCATTCCCTGCATCTCTATACTACTTCATTCCATCTCTTTCTCAAAGATCGTTAGGGATCGTTAGGGATCGTTTGTATGGAAAAATGGACAAGTTTGTCCGTTTACCATACGATACATGCTCGGTGGTAGTCTTCTTCTACAAGAGAAAGGGCTAAGATATCTCTATGGATAGATCCGGGAACACTCGTAGAAACAATCGTTTACGACAGGCACGCATTGCCCGCAGCTGGCGTCAGCGAGATCTAGCTGAGCAACTGGGAACTACAGAGTTGACCGTCAAGCGCTGGGAACGGGGATATCAACAGCCCAGTACCTATTTCCAGGTCAAGCTCTGTACTCTCTTTGGCAAAAGCGCAGAGGAACTAGGGCTGGTTGAAGATACATCCGCACCCATTGTGGAGAAGAACATCCAGGACATGGAGCAAGCCACCTCTCCTGCGCAATCCCAGATGCTCTGGACAGTGCCGTACCTGCGCAATTCCCATTTTACCGGACGCGACGATCTGCTTGAGCAACTTGCCCGGCATCTTTCTCGCGAGAAACCAGGCGATGCTACAACCCCTCGGCGGGCGCTTCTCAGCCAGCCTCAGGCGATTAAAGGCCTCGGAGGCATTGGCAAGACGCAGATAGCTGTGGAATATGCCTATCGCTCTCGAGAACATGGCGACCATACCCATATCCTCTGGATCAATGCTGCCAGCGAAGAAGTCATCATTACCAGTTTTCAAACGCTCGCGCAATTGCTTCCTGACTTTGCCGACAAAGACGAGAAAAATCAGCATGAGCTTATCGCTGCGATCAAACGCTGGCTGGAACGATGTCAAGAGTCCTGGCTGTTGATCTTTGATAATGCTGATGATCTTGCTCTCGTCCAACCCTACATACCTCAACAGGGGCAGGGAAGCATTCTGTTGACCACACGCGCTACGGCTGTTGGCTGGCTTGCCAACTCCGTCGAAGTGGAACAGATGGGGTTGATGGAAGGCACCCAGTTCTTGCTGCATCGTGCTCAACGTTTGCAGGCAAGCGAGGAGGAGTACAATGAGGCGACCAACGTGGTCATTGCCCTCGATGGCTTCCCTCTGGCCCTCGATCAAGCTGGAGCTTACATCGAAGAAACGGGATGTAGCTTTAACGACTACCTCCAACTCTATGAGCACCACCGCATCACTCTGCTGGCGCGCCGTGGAAAGCAGGCGGCTAATTATCCCCATTCTGTGGCAACCACCTGGTCGTTATCGTTTCAAACGATCGAGCAGGCCAATCCGGCGGCCGCGGACCTGTTACGACTGTGTGCGTTTCTGGCTCCTGATCATATCCCGGAAGAACTGTTGAAAGAGGGCGCACCTCATTGGCCACTCATACTTCAGGAAGCGGTTTGCGATCTGTTTGCCTTTCATCAGATGCTGGAGGAACTGCTCAAGTTTTCCCTGATCAAGCGTCTGGTGGAGGAGCATATGTTGAGTATACATCGACTGGTACAAGCGGTGCAGAGGGAGAGAATGGACCCGGAAGAGCAACAACACTGGGCGACACGTGCGATATCGGCGGTGAATACCGTCTTTCCTCCCGATCCGAAAAACGAGGAAGCAACCTGGTCCCGGTGTCAGCGCTATCTGGAGCAGGTGCAGGGATGTGACCTCTTGATCCAGCAGTATGGGCTGAGCTTTTCCGAGGCTGCTGATGTGCTCCATCGCGCAGGGAACTACCTGTGTGAACACGCCTTATATGCTCTTGCCGAACCGCTCTATCAACGAGCATTATGCATCTGGGAACAGCAGTTGGGGCCACAACATCCCCAGATCGGCTCAGGACTTACGAGTCTGGGGCATCTCTACTCCAGGCAAGGAAAGTATACAAAAGCCGAAGCCTTCGATCTGCGAGCACTACACATTTGGGAACAACAGTTGGGGCCACACCATCCCAAAGTCGCCCATGCACTTAATAATCTGGCAAACACCTACAAAGAGCAAGGCAAATATGCGAAGGCCGAGTCCTGTTATCTGCGAGCCTTACACATCTGGGAGCAGGCTTTGGGTTCTGAGCATTTACAGGTGTCCGATGCACTCAATGGTCTGGCAAACGTCTATCTTGAGCTAGGCAAGTATGCAGAGGCCGAACCACTCTACCTACGGGCGATACACATTTGGGAACAGCAGCAAAGGCCAGAAGCCATGGGAGTGACCTATCCTCTCACTGGTCTGGGCGCGCTCTACGGTGAGCAGGGAAAGTATCTGGAGGCCGAACCTCTCTTTCAACGCGTGCGACACATTCTGGAACAGCAATTTGGGCCACAACACCCCCAGGTCGCTTATCCACTGCATAATCTGGCGGAACTCTACATTGAGCTAGGCGACTATGCAGAAGCCGCAGCCTTCAATCTGCGAGCGCTAGACATTTGGGAGCAGCAGTTAGGACCACAGCACCCTATGGTCTCCTATGCACTCAATAATCTGGCAATCCTCTGTGTGAAGCGGGGCCAGTACGCAGAGGCCGAAGCCCATTATCTGCGGGCCTTACACATACGAGAACAGGTTCTGGGTTCTGAGCATCCTCAAGTCGCCAACACACTCAATGGACTGGCGAACCTCTATTGTGAGCAAGGCAAATACGAGCAGGCTGAGTCATGCTATCAGCGCTCACTCTCCATCTTAGAGCAACAGGCTCTGTCCTCTCATCCAGAAGCGGCTAAAGTCATGCATGATTTTGCTCGGTTTCAGGAGGTGCAAAGGAAGACAGAGGAGGCAAGGATCTGGTATGAGCGTGCATTCACCATTCGTGAGGTGCTTCTTGGCTCCCATCATCCTAAGACAAAAGAGACACGCACATGCCTCATCGCCTTGCCCAAGACGACTTCTCCTCAGTGAAGTCTGCATCTCCATGTCAGGGGTGTCACCCAAGCTCAAATGTCGTCACCCCAAACACTTTTTCGAGAGGAATAGCGGGAGCTTGTTTGGTATACATCCGCGCAGTTTCAAATACAGGCGTCATTTTGCCGGGTAAGTTTCACTGCTTCTTTATTCACTTCAAGAACATCCAGATATAGCTTTTCTTTTCCTACAAAACGTTGGAGGTATTCTTATAGATAGAAAGCACCTATCTGATGAGGAGTGATTCATGAACTGCCCGCACTGTGCTTCATCTATCACCAAGGAACAGATGAAGCAAACATTCCTCGGCTATCGGACGTTTCGCTGTTCAGCCTGTCATCGCACCTTCAATGAACGAACAGGAACTCCATTCAACTTTCTAGAATATCCCACCGATGTCGTCCTGCTCGTCGTGCTCTGAAGGCTACGGTACAAGTTGAGTTTGCGTGATGTGGCCGAGTTATTTCTGGAGCGAGAAAGGCAGAGCAGAAGCGAGCTGCTGATACAAAGTTTCCAAAGCCATGCATGGGATACTATCGTTGCTTGACCCCTCGATGATCTTGCTCCAAGCGATTATTGAGGTATTTATTGGTCCGATGAAGCACCTGGTTGCCCAGGGCTTCACGCACTGCACGTGGATAGGAAGCGTGACCGTCCGTCGTCACTTATTCGGGAGCATGGCCGACGACGGCGAGAGCCTGTTTGAAAAACTGTTGGGCTGCCTGCATATCCCGTTTCTCGCTCAGCCGAGAATCCACCAGATAGCCATCGGTATCAATGGCCCTATAGAGGTAACACCATTTTCCTTTGACTTTCACGTATGTTTCATCCACATACCACGACCGTCCCGCTTGCCCACGTCGTTTGGTTCGCAACCGCTCTGTAAGAAGTGGAGCGAACCGCGTTTCCCACTCCCGAACCGCCTCGTGAGTAAACTCCCAGCCGCGATCCAGAAACATTTCTGCGAGATCTCGCAAGCTCAACTTGTAGCGGAGCCTCCACAAGACGACCAGAAGAACCACATCGGTGGGATATTCAAGGAAGTTGAACGGCGTCCCTGTGCGCTTGTTGAAGAGGTGTTTGCAGGCTGAGCAACGAAATATGCGATAGCCAAGTGTGGTCTTCTGGGCTTGTTCTTTGGTAGCGGCTGAGGTGCAATGTGAGCAGTTCATGGAGCACTCCTTCGCAGATGAGTTCTTGTCTTCAGCATACCTTGCAAACACCCCCCGTGACAAGCCTTTTTCCGAGTTCTGACAGAACCTATGCATACATAATGCACTTGTAATTGGCGGTGATCCTCTGAACCTGATTCAGAGGATCACCGTATTTTTTTCCTCAGTTTGCTCCCAGGACTGTTGCAAAGTCGGGAATACGATATTTAGGGATACAGGAAAGGACTATCGCCAAGTACAGTATGATTGGTGTTGCCGGCCTCAGTATACCAGATACCCGGCGCTGCATCAGAAGAGTAGCCGTACAGATGCGTACCTGCGGAGTAACAATTCGAACCAAAGCTCTTGCTGGTAACCACCTTATAAGGGTCTGTGCGCAAGTTAATAAACACATTACACAGAGGCTTGAGGATGTAGGCATCAGGAACAATGACAAATTGGCTGTTCTCAGAGAGACATATCCTGATGGACCTGGTTGAATCTGTTGTACAGCCTCCCCCGGAAGTGGCAGGGAGGGCATGTGGACTCCTGGAACCGATGCTTGCAGCAGAAGCCGTTGGTGTGTCTGCAAACAGAAACAACGCCGTCAAGCTGAGAAACAGTGAGGCCAAAACGAGGAAGCGTTTGGCCGCCCGTTTTGTGTGGAGAAGGGCCTTCGCTTGTTGAAACCAACGCATGGTGTTCTCCTTTTGTTTGGGTACATGAGTATTCGCATTACCGCCAGGGGCCTCTGTATTAGCCCCTTTCGGCAGATGACAGCACAAGCATATCGTTTGACGTAACGTCAAAGTCAAGCCCCCGATTGCCCTCAACAGTGATCTGCCTCGTGCTCAACGAAGGGATGCGTCAGAATTGGGAACACCAGTAGCAATCAAGGCGTGCTTCAACATCTTGCCATGATCTGCCTGGGTATTACGCGCTCAAAATCAGCGTCGTGAAGGCATTGTGAGCTTGCCCCGGTTTCGGGGTTCTCCGTCATCTTTAGTGCAAAAAACTCATCAATAGAGAACCTTGAAACCTTTATCTGCTCTGAAAGCCAATAGAGAAAAGGAGAAAGGTTGCTTATAAGCTCATCCTGCACTAAAGATGGTGGAGAACCGGTTTCGTGGATCTTCCGCAACTTTCGTGCTCTGGTTACAACCCTGATTCGTAAACAAAAGTAGGGAACACGTTTTCTTCAGATTTTACTTCAAGGTGATTCTCTTGTCCCATATTCCCTTCCAACTCTCTGGCTTTGAGATCCAGCGAGTGATGGGTGATGAAAATACGCTCATCATCACGGCTGCTGCTCAAGGCTCAGTCGCCACCTGTCCTTCCTGTGGCCAAAACAGTCAGCGAGTTCATAGTTATTACATCCGTAAACCTTATGATTTAGCCATCAGCGGTCAATCAGTTCAACTCAACCTGCGTGTGCGACGGTTTCGCTGCCAGAATCAAGACTGTGCTCGTCAAACCTTCGCCGAGAGGCTTCCCGAGGTCGTTGCGGCTTCGGCACAACGGACCGTACGATTAACTGAACTCCTCTCAATCTTCGCTGTTGCCCTCAATGCCCAAACCGCTTCTCGTCTGCTTGCCAGGCTGGCAATGGAAGCCTCAGGTGACACCCTTTTACGGCTAGTCAAACGGACTTTATTGCCTCCTGTAACAGCTCCCAAAGCGGGTAGGCGTCGATGATTTTGCCTTGCGCCGTGGAAAAACGTACGCAACGATTATCGTCGATCTTGCAACCCGCCGTCCCATTGATATGATGAAAGAACGGACTGCTGAAACGCTTGCCCATTGGCTTGAGAAACATCCAGGGGTGGAATGTATCAGCCGAGATCGTTCGAGTGAGTATATGCGTGGAGCGTCGGAAGGAGCACCGCAAGCACAGCAGGTGCTTGATCGCTATCATGTTCTCCACAATATGCGCGAGGTCGTCCAACGTATTGTCAGCCGAGCGCATGCCACGCTCAAACAACGCCAGAAAGATGCAGGTATCATTGTTCGTGCTCGATACAAGAAGAAACGCAGCAGCAGCGAGATCGCGGCCTCGCAAGTAGCCCGTCTGCGCCGACAAGCCTGGTATGAGGAGGTAGTTGAGCACTACAGACAAGGCAAGAGCATTGCTGCCATCGCCAGAGACCTCCACATGAGTCCAATCACCGTACACAAATTTGTGTATGCTGGAGCATTCCCGGAGCGTTCTGCTCATAAAAGAAGACAGACCTATCTTCTCACGCCATACTTGCCTTACTTGCAACAACGAGTAACACAAGGATGTGAAAACGCGAGTATGCTCTGGAAGGAAATTACGCATCAGGGCTTCGCTCACGGCTACAAGGTCGTGAATATCTGGCTGCGAGAATATCTGGGCAGGCCTGGACGTCCCTCTACAGAAGAGGAGAAGGCCAAACACCAGGCCTTCATGGATACCGTTGTGGCAGAGCCAGGTTTGGCTTCGGTTGGTGGAGAAGCTGCAGAGGCTACCTCTACTCCTGAACTCGTAGAGAATGGCGTTGAACCGCTTGGCTCACCTCGACATCTGACCTGGTTACTGCTGCGTAAGTCTGAAAGCCTCAATCAGCAAGCACAATGGACTCTCAACTTTCTTCGGGAGGTACAAGACATCAATACGACATATGAATTGGCCCAACAGTTTTTCCAGATGCTGCGCAAGCGGCAGGCCGATCAGCTCGATGGCTGCCTTCAAGCCTGCGAGAAGAGTAACATTCCCGATCTGCAAACATTTGCCGAAGGATTGAGAAGAGAATATTCTGCCATGAAAGGGGCTCTCACCTTCTCTTACAGTAACGGACCTGTGAAGGGTCAAATTAATAAACTAAAATATATTAAACGGAGTATGTATGGGCGTGGCAGTTTCGAGTTATTACGGCAAAAAGTCTTACTAGCTGCCTAACCGGAGCACGGAAGATGAACAAGAGCCATCAAATGGGGTCAATCTCAAGATCGTACGTACCGATTTTTCATCCAGGCCGACTTCCTGAGCCAGCGCGACAAAAGGGCGAAAGAGGGATTGTTGTTGCACATAGCGCACCAGGCGTGAGGTTGCAGATCGGTGCTCATCTCCTTCAGGTAAGATCTCAAACCATGTTTTTCGGCATGTCTTACAGCGGTATCGTATCCGATTGACGGTAATTCGGACCTGCTTTCCGTGGCACGGTAAATCACGGATGGTTTGTTCATCCGTTGCGTGCTTCAGCGCAAGAAGACTTCCACAGAGAGGACAGGCGGGACGAGGAAGGCATGGCCGAGCTAAAATCTGGTAGAGCCTCTCTTGTCCCTCGCAGTCGATCATCTGCTAGTTCTGTAAATTTCAATAAATCAATGTAACTCAAAAAACATCATAAATACAGGTAGTAATTTTGATAATCGTCTCTCCTTCATTACCTGTTCTGCACAGAGTGTATACAAACGGAAATGCTGAAGCAGCAAATTCAGTCCCTTCGTGTTTTTGTAGGAAATGTGTAGGAAAGCCTTTCCTCATGATCAAATTCCCGCCCATGAAATAAATAGATTTACACTTTTCTCTTTTTAGAGGGAACTTTTTGGGGGAAATGAGCATTCTACTCAATGAAAAGAGTTGCTGTTCTCAATAAATAAAGGAGAGGCAGTTCTTTCTCTGTCCGGCTTCCTGCAGAGAATGAAGAAGGAATGATGCATATGACGAATGTTCTGAAAAACGGATCGCGGCTCTCAAAGGTGTCTGGTCATCTCTCCCTGTTTCCGATTGGTAGCCTGTCTTTTCTCATAATGCTTCTCGTGATGCTCAGCGGTTGTGGGACCAATACAGGAAATACAGTCAATGCAGTTCAGGTATCCCCGCCTCCTACATCTGGTGCGAAAGGGTATCCTGTCAACGTGTACTTTCCCAAGCAGAACCCTCAAGGATTTGTAAGTAAAACGAAGATCTTCCCGCTTCAACGCCTGTCTCCAACCAAAGCGGTAGCGACCACCGCTCTCCAACTGCTCATTGCTGGACCAACAGCGGTAGAGCAGAAAGCAGGCTATTACTCTAATCTGGGGCATATGTTGCGAGGGCCATCAACATGTGGGAGTAGCCATGGGAGGCCAGATTTTCGATTGACGCTGGATAGGAGAGGGAAATATGTTGAGGTGGGAACGGCAACCGTGCAATTTTGCCGCCAGATTATCGGCATTGCAGCTATACCAGATGCAATCGTGCGAGATCAGATTGGCAGGACATTAGAGCAGTTTCCTACTATCAAAAAGGTGTTGATCTTGAGGATGGACGGAAGCTGTTTTCAAGCCGAGAGCTTTGTGGGAACATATTGTGAGTCTTACCAACCTTGACGAAAAGCTGATTCTCTCTTTCACCAGTGATCGTGGAACGAATATACAGCAGCACCCAGCATCGGAAATTGTTGTGGATGCCATATTTCAGACCACAACAATTTCCGATGCTGCTTCCTCGTGTACACTGCCTGCTTTAACTCTTCATCCATCATTATTTCCGAAGATCCATGCAAACAGGTACTTTACATTTTGATGGTGTGCATCAAAGCCAGACAACGTGCGGCAATCAATCAGTCTGACCGGGCCATTTGCCACAGTAGATGAGATTTTGACTGGACAAGCAGACATGAGCACAAACTCCAGGCTTCAACAGCTCGAACATCCGCGCCAGGGTGCCGACGATTTGCTGACACGCTTCGGTTTAACAGATGCCGCAAGCCGCCGGTGGGAGCTTTCTTGGCAGTTCACGCAGGCGTCGAATTTCTGAAGCCAGATCGGCATGTCGAGGATGATACAAAAAGGTCTTGGAGACACGAGCAGCCTCACACACGATTGAGAAATTAATCGGTTTGTCCGCGGCTTGGATTTCAGATTTTTTTATCCTACCACAGATCGGAATCTCTCTTTTTTAGCCCTGGGTTTTGGGTACAACCGATAAAAGACATGGACCGCTCCTGGACTCTGGTCTTCTTCACTCGCGAACCCGCTGCATTACCACTAGCAGCGGGTTCGTATGTTTTCTTTACCCTGATCGCTTGCTTTCCGCGCTATGCAATCTCAAAGGGACCAATATCATATGCTTTGCCTTTTGGCCGCTTCTGTCCGTAATAATCACGGTGTGGTGCCCCGACATCTGTCCCGTGATTGATCACAATGCGTATCACGATTTGTGCCCAGGAGCTTACCGCCGTGGTGTCTGTCTCCTGCTGTGATGTTTCTTGATCGACCACAGTGTTTGTCAGGGCTTTTTGCCAGGAATTTGTTGTGACATCTGTCTCCTGCTGTAATGTTCCTTGATCGTCCGCCATGCCTGTCACGGCCTGTTGCCAGGCGCTTATCGTCGTCTCATTTATCTCCTGTAGTGGCGTCTCTTGAGCGACCAGAGAACTTGTCGGGGTTGGTAACCAGGGGGTCGACGGTGTCGGCTGATACCTGCAATGCGGCGCAAACGTGTTTTTATCCGTAGTGCCGGCAGCTGAAGGCCAATCATAGCCTTCATCGCCAAAGGAGGCCGACCCGCTACAGGTGACATAATTGTTGAGAAGCTGATTATGTCCCAACACTCCCTCGCGTTCGCGAATCCCTAAGCGGCCACTATTGACGACGATATTATTGGTGACGATGAAGTTATCTCCCATCTTATCATCTGTATTATCGGTATCTGTGCCGTAGCTGATACCATGCTCTCTATTATTGAAAACGAGGTTATTCGCAACTACTGCGTCTGTAGCTGCATGCCAGAGATTGATGCCGTTGCCTGCGTTATTATAGGCGATATTGTTATAAATGTGGCCTCGTGCGTTGGAGTGGTAAATCGCGTGGACATACTGGCACATGAGAGGATAGGTTGAACCAATATTATTTACAACGTTGCCAATAATGTCGTTATCGTGTTCCTCGTAATCTCCATCGGTCATGCCAGAGCCGCCATGGTTATCGCATACGCCGGGGATATCATGAATATGGTTGCCAATCGTACGGATATATGATCCCATATTCACGAGTCCGTCGCGGCTCCCCGAGCTACTGATATCGAAGCCAACAATATCAACATAGTCGGCTCGCGTCGTCCAGGGAACATCGCTATTGCTCGTGTGGATTTTGGCTCCCCATCGCTTCGTGGAGTAAAAAGAAATGCGCTGATCTGCCGTGCCATCCACATTAAGCGTGATCGATTCGTTGTAGATACCGGGCAGCACAAAGACGATTGTGCCTGGAGTCACTACCTGAGCAGCATGTCCAATCGTGGCGAACGGATGACGTTTTGAGCCATCATTATTATCATTTCCAGAAGGAGAGACATAGAGCACTTTCTTTGGGGTTGGCTGTTTCGTCCTGTGAGGACCGCGAACCCAGTTTCCGTGTAAATCATTTTCTGTTCGGCGGCTATGAGATGCTCCGTGTGCCGGGTTAATCTTGTCTGAGAGAGTGGCCAATGGTATGACCGCAACGACAATGAAAAGCAAGAAGCCACCTATCAAAAGCTGTATCTTCTTTGAGCGATGCATATTTCATCTTCTCTTTTTTTTCTCGTTTGTTGGGTATCTCAAGCTTGTTGTTTATCACAATTCCATTCGCATTTTGCGCTTAAATCTTCGCTGATCTTAGCTATTTGAGAAGCAATACTTGCTAATCTACCCAACAGAGCTATCTAGATGTGATTTTTGGGAAATCGTAACCAGCATAGAAATGCTACATTTTTTCTCAACATAGACCTATTCGGGTGATATGTGACGTGAGAACAACTCAAATGAGCTGCGCTGGCAAAATGGCCGTCAAAAGTGGAATTTTCGAGCGTTTGGTGTGGTAGAATAGTGTCGATAAATAGACATTTACGGATATTATTAAAGAGTTTGCGTTCCTTTCAATTTCATTTAGTCTGGGAGACCATGCCAGTTTCTTGCAAGAAGTATAGTAACGTTCATCAATAAATGCAATAGAGTGATACTTTGGTAACACAGAATATATACGATAGTATAACTATATCTTATATTTTATCTGTAAATTTTACAAATTGAAATATTTACAATTTTTACAATATATTGAAAGAAAAGATGTCACAGGCCGTAAAGACCGAGTACGCCCCTTGGGCGTACCCGGCTCAATTTACGTTGTTCGTCCAACTCCTGGCCGGGTATTGTCAACCTGGTAACAGATGGGATGTTCCCCCTACTGGCTTTTCCGGCCAGTGAACTGCACAATGACCTGCTTTCTCTCGATGTGGTCTGGGAAGCAGAAGCCTTTTCCCTGCGCGAGCAATTGCAATGTGCCGACACCTTAGCAAGTCGTTTTCAGATCATGGAACAATTTTTATCGGTGCACCTTGCTTGCTCTCGCTCCATCCTGCGATCAACTTCGTACTCAATGCGTTCGAGATCTCCTCATTCCCGACGCTTTCATCAGTCACTGATCAGGTCGGCCTGGGCCGTACTCGCTTTATTCACCTCTTTCGAGAAGCCGTGGGACTTACTCCGAAACAGTTCTGTCGTATAAGAGGATATGGGTTACCAACCGCTGAAAAGAGTGCTCGAGCTATACTCCCCCCTCAGTCGCTCTCTCAAGCGGGTGCTTCTGGTGCATCGGCGGCAAGAACCACGGAGGCCTCTCCGGGAACTGTCCTCTCGCCAGAAGACCGGCTCACTCTGCGCAACGCCATCGCGAAAGCAGTAGCGCTTAGACTATAAGAAATACCTGAGATGGTTTCCTCCCCCCAACCGTTCAGCGGCCAGCCTATTTTCAAGCAGGACCGGCAGGTTAGTCACCCTACCGGAGTGGTTGTCGTCATTTCCTTCTCTTCTACCAACACAATCATCAGGAATAGGCTTCTTTTCTTTCAAGACGGCAGCGAAGACATTACAAGGATATGAGGCGATGGACATGCTCAGGAAAGGACAGGTGCAGGGAGGTGAACAGAGGAGACAGGTTGAGCCAGGCAGCGTTCATCGCAGAACTGTTCGGAGTGGTCATCTAAATTCAGCAGAAGAACGGAGCTTTGCCGTTCATGACATTCCGCTTTGTGTTTTCATAGCCATCAGTTTATCAGAGGCTCAACCCCTCAGCTAGTTATCACTCTTCTCATCAATCGCTCCCAACGCTCGCAATGTTCCAATTTGCGCCTCAGGCAACCCTTTAACCCCTGTAATATCGAGTCGCTCATATGGACGCTCATACCGTAACGTCTGCACACACTCCCCGTTGTGCAGATCCCAGAACTTGATAGTCCCGTCAATCCCGCAACTGGCGAGCCTGCGGCCATCAGGGCTGATCTTGAGTGACCGAATGGTTCCCTGATGGGCGACCCGGGTCTGCACACACTGCCCACTTTGGGCATGCCACCAGCGTAAGAGCCCGTCGCTATCTCCACTGATCAGTTGATCGCTGCTCGGATCCCAGGTCACGGCCCCGACCATGTCCAGGTGCCCTACCTGGCCTTGCACGCGTTCCGCGCTCTGCATGTTCCACACAAAGACTTCCCCACTGCCTCGACGTCCACCTACACTGACCAGCCATCTCCCATCGGGGCTCCAGGCCACGCTGACGACCGAGCCCTGGTGACCCGAGAGCCGTAACTGCAAGGTGCCATCCTCGCTATCCCACAGATAGACGTAGCCATCCTCGCCCCCACCTGCTATTCGTGTCCCCTCTGGGTTCCAGGCGACACTACGGATCGAGGTCTGATGGGTCTTCTCGGCCCAACACAGGGTGCGCGTGTTCATATCCCACATCTGCATGCCATGCAGATAAGTTCCGCTGGCCAACCGACGCCCATCGGGACTCCAAGCGATGCCATGAAACATAGTATCACGATGATCGGGGTCGTGCAGCACCTGCAAACACTTCCCTGTGGCTGGCTCCCATAATCGAATGGTATTGTCCCACCCACTGCTGGCCAGCATGTGCCCATCAGGACTCCACGCCACTCCGTACACCATCCAGTGATGCCCTCGCAGTTCCTTATGGCCCATCTCATCTCTGACCTGCCAGAGGGTGACCTGCGCATCCGAGCCTGCACTAACGAGCATGTACCCATCAGGACTCCACGCCAGGTCGTAGAAGGAGACTGCATACCCCTCGATGGTGCGCAGGCACTGTCCACTAGGCACATCCCAGACCCGTAACGTGCTATCTTCACTGCCGCTGAGCAAGCGGCGGCTATCGGGGGTGAAGGCCAGATCGTAGACGGCGGCTCTATGTCCACGCAAGGCCGCGCGGTAGCGCTGCTGGGCCATATCCCACATTCGGATGATGGCGTCAAAGCCGCAACTGGCGACGGTGCGTCCATCGGGGCTCCAGGCCACCGCGTCTACCCGTTGGGTGTGCCCAGTCAAGCTCTGGTCCACCTCTCCACGACTCAGATCCCATAATTTGACCGTGTGATCCCAACTGGCACTGGCCAGTCGGGTGCCGTCAGGGGCAAAAGCCAGGCGGTGGATCCAGTTGGTATGACCTAGCAGGGTCTTGGCAAGGGTTGCGGGTCGGCTTTCTTGCAACTGCCACAACTGAATGCGACCATCAAAACCGCCACTGGCGAGCAGGTGCTCATCGGGACTCCAGGCCACAGCGTACACTGCCCCACCCGGGCTGACCAGTGTTTGCAGAGGCTTGCCGCTCGCCACGTCCCATAGCCAGATCATGGCATCCATGCCTCCACTGGCAAGCGTGCGCCCATCAGGAGCAAAGGTCACACTGTAAATGCGACCGGTATGCCAAGTGGTCCAGAGCAAGGCCCCACTGTACAGATCCCACAGCTTGACCGCCCCATCGAAGCTCCCAGTGGCCAGCAGACATTCGTCCGGGCTCATGGCCAGCGTAAACACATTATCGGTGTGCGCCTGCCAGGCCAGGTGTAAGCGCTGGCCTTCCTCGCTCCAGACACACACTTCTCCCCGCCAGGTGCCCGCAGCCCAAAACGTGCCGTTGCGGCTGATCGCGACCGACCAGATGGCATCGAGGGTTTCGGTAAAGATGGTATCGCGAATGTATGCTCCAACCAGGGAGGCATCTTGCATCTGGGTCCCTTGCAAATAGGCTCCACGAATGGAAAGATTAGAGAGATCAACACTGCGCAGATGCCCGCGCTGCAGACGCAGTAGCGCGATCAGGTTTGCTGGTCCATAACCCTGCGCGTACTCAGCCCGTTCGCGCAACTGGTCGAGCAGCGAGAGCAGGTGCTCCTCCAGTTCGACTTGCCCCTGATACACACTTCGTAGGGCTACCAGTAGAGGGACCACTAGCAGCCGTTCCTGGGTCTGTCGTATGTATTCCTTGGCATGGGCCTGTTCCAGTCCGTGCTGGATGAGTCGATCCAGCTGGCGCTGCTGGATCTCGCTGGTTATCTCCGCGATCAGTGCTGCGGTCACATACTCCAGCACTACCGATTGCAGCGTAAAGCTGCCCTGGCGCTGCCCACGCTCGATCAGGGAGCGGCGTCGCAGGCCATCGATGGCTTCCAGCACCCGAACACGCGGTAGGGGTGCGACCAGCATGGCCAGTAACTCATTGATAGTCACCGGCTCACGGACGATCGCCAGCCAGCGCAAGACGGTCTGCTCCAGAGGGGAGAGCCGGGCGAATTGCTCAGTGAGCAATTCAGCAATATTCCCAAAGATCAGCGTACCCTCGACAAGGAACTGGCCGATCTCGCCCCCAAAGAGATCGGTGATGGTCTCCGCCACAATCTTCAAAGCCAGCGGGTTGCCGGTATAGACTGCGACGAGACGAGCCAGGTCCTGTGGGGTGCCAAGCACATCTCTCTCTGCGAGTAGCTGCTCGCAGGCAATGGCATCCAGACCCGAGAGGCGTAATGACCGCACAGGGGTCCCGCTACCCTCCAGCGGTCTCAACTCAGCCGGTTTCTCGCGGGAGGTCAGCAACAGGCAACTCCGGTGCATCGTTTCGCCCATCCGGCGCAGTAACCGCCCGTATCCCTCAAAGCCGGGGCGGAGATGGCCTGTAACTTTCCCTTCCTCCAGAATAGTTTCCAGGTTGTCCAGAATCACAAGTGCGCGAAATGTACGTAAGAGCTCAATTAGAAGGCTAATGCGTCGTTCAAGACTGGCAGACACTTCGCCAAGTTGCTGGGGGGAGAGTACCTGCAGGCAGTCATCGAGTAGAGCGTCGCAAGAGGGAGCATCGCGCAGCGAACGAAAGATCACGACCTCAAAGTGTTCGGCAAGTCGGTGCATCACGCTGACCGCCAGCGCCGACTTGCCGACGCCTCCTATACCCAGCACACTCACGACCTGACAGCGCTCCTGTACCACCCATTGGGTCAGTAGGGTCAGTTCTTGCTCGCGTCCATAGAAGATTGGGACTGCGAGCGCGTCACCCCAATCCACACGTGGCCCAGGAGCGGAGTGAGCCATAATCTGCTCACTGGCTCCGGTTTCTTCGGCCAACGATGGCACAACAAAAGGGAGTGGAGAACGCTGTTGACCCAGTAACACTGAGAGCCACTGTTCATCGAGCAGCACCTTCTGATGAGCCGCTCCCCAGAGCGTGCGGATCTCCGCTGCTTCGCGCCCAGCGGGAAATGCCTGCTGTTTCGCCCCGAGAGCAATGAAGTTTTTGAGGTGTTCGGCTTTGGGATAACTGTTGCCAGCCTCCCACTCCCCTACCGCCCGCCGTGAAACACCGAGGAGTTCAGCCAGTCCCATTTGCGTCAAGCCGATCGCGGTTCGCAGTGTCAGCATCGCTTGCCCGAAAGCATAGTCTCGCTTACTATATGAGGTCTTCATCGACCTCTCCTTTCTATGTAACCTACAAAAGCGAAGCGATGGGAAGTGACACGCTAACTGATGGATGGTGACTTCCCTCTGAAACACTATTATACTAATGTCTGTTGGGTGTGCCCTCCAAGCGGATCAACGCCTGTTCGAGGTTGTATGGGGGATTGGCAAGTGAACCCATACAGCCTCCTCTAACTCTCTCCACCTATAATAACAAATTTTCTGAGAGATGACGAGGACTTTCTTATTAAATAAAGCGCTTCTGAGTCTGTGAGACCTCTTCTCACATGACCTAGAGAAGCGAAGCATATGGAAGTGATATGCCATCTGATGTCCGGTGACTTCTCCAGGGTATACATCTATACTGCTACATAGGAAGAAGGAAAACCCGTTTGCCAAATGGGTTGTGCCGCTTCTGACATAGGATGTAAAGCCGCCGCGATGTTTCACATCCATCATCGCTAGAAGTGATATATTCACAGGTCTCCACCTCTATTGCGTAGGAGGACTTGTTTTTATTTGTCACCCAGATAGGAGTCCCCAATGTTCATTGGCCTGAATACGATAGAGCGAAAGCAAAACGGAGGCTTGAGAGACGGTCAACTCAATAGCGGCATAGCTATATGGGATAGACCCTTATGCGCGTGGTGTCTCTCTGAGCAGGGTATTAAAGCAGGTCAAGGTTCACATGGCATATGCACACAGCATGCTGAACAGGTTTTAAAGCAATGGAGAGAATGCCGTCATCGCCGTCAACAACAGAGCATAGCATAGTGCATGATGCATCAAGTGTAGAGATCTATTTAGTAAAAAAATTAGAAAACCAGGCGTCACAAACGAAGCTGGCATTGTTATAGTGTAGTTTCGGGCCCAGCCTGAGTACAAGCCAGCTGACCCATAAAACAGTGTCGAACTTCATTGAACACTCGTCATCTTCCAAATCATCTGCTATTATAGACGTAGAGAATCGGATAGGTTGTATGGGTTCACTTGCCATTTCCTCATACAACCTCAGCTAGGCGTTGACCCGCTTGGGGGTATACCCAACATACTCTACTAGCATAGAGACATTTCTCGAGGAAGCCACCATCCATCGGATGACGTGTTACTTCACCTTGCTGTGCTTTCACTCCCAGGGTCACGCAAGAAGAGCATGCCGATGGGTATCCGTAACTATGGCGAGCGAGACTATGCCTTTGGTCAGCTGATGGTAACACTGCGGACAACACTTGGTCTGACACAAGCGGAACTGGCCGAATTCCTCCATGTCTCACGGCGTGCGGTGGGAGATTGGGAGGCTGGCAACAGTTATCCCAAAACCGAGCATCTCAAAGTGTTCATTGGTCTCTGTGTGAAACACCGGGCCCTTCCTGCGGGACGAGAGGTCGAGGAGATCCGTGGCCTCTGGAAAGCGGCTCACCAGAAAGTGTTGCTCGATGAGCGGTGGCTCTCTACCCTATTTGACCAATCCGATCCACCACTTGCCTCCCTCGCGCCTCAGTCAGTCAAAGGCACGAGGCCGCTTGAATCACCTGTAACTCAGCCTGCTGCCAGGCCACACATCGATTGGGGTGACGCACTCGCTGTTCCAACCTTCTACGGATGTGAGCAAGAACTGACCCTACTGACGCAGTGGATAGTGCAGGAGCGCTGTCGAGTGATAAGCTTGCTAGGCATGGGAGGTATTGGCAAGTCAACGCTCTCGGTCAACCTAATGCATCAGGTAGCCGAACACTTCGAGATTGTACTCTTTCGCTCGCTACGCGATGCTCCCTCTTGCGATGTGCTACTCGATGACTGTTTGCAGGTGCTCTCTCCAGAGCTTCTCAACACCGTCCCTGCCAGCCTTGAACGACGTATCAGTCTCCTGATTGAGCGCTTCCGCAAGGGTCGTGTGCTCCTGGTTCTAGATAATTTAGAATCTCTTCTAGAAGAGGGGAACATCAAAGGACGTTTCCGTCCAGGCTTTGAGGGATACGGAATGCTACTGCGCCGGGTGGCCGAAACAATGCACCAGAGTTGCTTGCTGCTCACTTCAAGAGAGAAACCAGGTGAACTAAGGGCATTGGAAGGGAAATATGCTCCCATGCGCTCGTTGCGCCTCTCCGGACTGGATGTTGCCGCCTGCGAACAGTTATTCGCAGAGAAAGACGTGATCGGCTCGCCACAAGATTGGGCATATCTCACCGAGGTATATGCGGGCAACCCACTGGCTTTGAAGATCGTGGCCGAAACCATCGCTGATCTCTTCGGGGGCGAGATTGATCAGTTTCTCTCAGGGGATACGGTGATCTTTGGCGGTATCTCCGACCTGCTCTCCGAGCAATTCGCTCGGCTTTCCGCCATGGAGCAGACCATCTTGCGCTGGCTGGCGATCGTCCGTGAGCCGATGACCATCGATGAATTGCAGGCAATGCTGCTCGCCCCTCCTCCACGCGTTCAGATACTCGAAGCCATTGATAGTCTGCGTCGGCGGTCCCTGATCGAGCGAGGGCAACGCCTTGCTAGCTTCACATTGCAAGCCGTGGTGCTGGAGTCTATAACTACAGTGCTGATCACGGAGGTGACGAACGAGATTCGGCAGCGGAAGTTGCATCGCTTCATTGAACATGGATTGGAACAGGCCCATGCCCAGGAATACGTGCGACAGGCCCAGCAGCGGCTGATTGTAGCACCAATTCTCGCACAACTGTACAGCTTATATCATGGACGAGGTGAAATAGAGGAGCAGTTACTCTTCCTGCTGCATCAGTTGCGCGAGCAGGCAGAGCATGCACAGGGCTATGGACCAGCGAACCTGATTGCACTACTACGTCAGCACCGTGGGCATCTGGAAGGCATCGATCTGTCGCGGCTTGTCATCCGAGGAGCCTATTTGCAGGGCGTCGAGATGCGGGGTGCCTCGCTAGCAGGAGCCACCCTCCGTGACACTGTCTTCACTGAGGCTTTCGATGTCGCCTGGGCTGTAGCCATCAGCAGCAACGGCAAGTACTGGGCGGCGGGCAGTGGGCAGGGGGAAGTGCGCGTGTGGCGCGAGGGCGGTCAAATTTTGCATCTTGTTTGGCAGGCTCATACCGACAATACCTATGCCCTCGCCTTCAGCCCGAGTGGACGCACCCTGGCAACTGGGAGTTGGGATGGCACCGTCAAACTGTGGGACCTGGAGGATGGTGCTCTGCTCTGGACGGGTTGGCATACTGACATGATTCGCAGCGTGGCCTTTTCCCCCGATGGACAGACACTCGCTAGTGCGGGAGATGATGCGGTCATCCAACTCTGGAAGGTGACATCCGGCACAAACGTGCAAACACTGCCGCATCCTGACCCTATATTCTCTATGGTCTGGAGTCCTGATGGCAGTATGCTCGCCAGTAGTAGCTTCGATGGCAGCATCCGACTGTGGCAATTGCAGGAAACTCAGCTTGCCACCTGCGCCAAGATCCTCATCGGACATACCAACTGGGTGTTCGCCCTGGCCTTTGCCCCTGATGGCACCCAATTGGCTAGCGGGAGTTGGGATGGCACCGTCAAGCTGTGGGAGGTTGCCAGTGGGCGCGAGCGCCAGACGCTTACAGGGCACACGGAGCGACTGTATGCTGTGGCATGGAGTCCCGATGGACGCACGCTGGCCAGTGCGGGCTTTGGCAACACTATCTGGCTCTGGGATGTCGAACGGAGCAGCTATCGAGTGGCGCTGCATGGGCATGCCGCTGTGGTGTACAGTCTTGCCTTCACTCCTGACAGCAGCAGCCTACTTAGTGGCAGTGAAGATGGCACGTTACGGGTGTGGGATGTTGAAAGTGGACAATGCGTACATATCATACAAGGCTACATGGTCTCCTTCTATGACGTGGCATGGAGTCTCGATAACACGCGGCTGGCTAGTGGAGGTTCTGATATGCTGGTGACCATCTGGGACGTGGCTGGCGGGATGCAGCCTCAGGTATTGCGCGGACATAGCTGGACCGTGTTTGGGGTCGTCTGGAGTCCAGATGGTCGACTCCTGGCGAGTAGTGGGCGAGACAATGCCATCCGATTGTGGGACCCGACCACAGGTGTCTGTCTTCACACCCTCCGCGACCCTGATTATGTCGATACTATCTTCTATGGTATGGCCTGGAGTCCAGATGGGCAGATGGTGGCCAGTGGGAGCTATATGCGTGGAGTGCAAGTCTGGAATGTAGAGACCCACACACGCTGTTGGGTTGGACGCACCCA
Organism: Reticulibacter mediterranei; assembly: GCF_016587455.1. NCBI lineage: Bacteria > Bacillati > Chloroflexota > Ktedonobacteria > Ktedonobacterales > Reticulibacteraceae > Reticulibacter > Reticulibacter mediterranei. The sequence continues at coordinate 210,691 of NZ_BNJK01000001.1, forward strand.
CCCAACTAGAATCCGTTGCGTAGCCTGGAGTCCAGACGGCACGCGGCTGGCTAGTTGTGGTGATGATGGCAGCGTTTGTCTGTGGGACAGCTTTGATGGGGCACTGCTCGCAAGGTTGCCGGGGCATAGTGGCAGGGTTAGGAACATAGCCTGGAACCCGGATAGTAGTCGTTTGGCAAGTGGAGGGGGCGGCAGAGGCGAAGGAGAGATATTCGTGTGGAACGCGCAGAGCGGGGAACGCACACAAACCTTGAAAGGGCATCCTGACAGTGTGTTTGCCGTCGCCTGGAATAAGCGGGGAGATCTGCTGATTAGTGGAGGCAGCGACGGGCGCATTCGTTGGTGGGAGGTCCAGAGTGGGGAGTGTCTAAGGGTATGCGAGGGGCATCAAGGTGCTGTTCAGTCGCTCAAGATCAGTCCTGATGGGCGTTTACTGGCGAGTAGCGGTGATGATAGCGCCATTCGGTTGTGGGATCTTGAGAGCGCCGAGCCTCAGGGGACGCTGCGCCGCGACCGGCCCTATGAGCGGCTCAATATCACAGGGACCAGAGGACTGACGGAGGCACAGAAGATCACGCTGCGCACATTGGGGGCGATTGAGGAGAAGGCCGCCGAATTCCTCCACGATAGCTGAGAGAAGGAAGTCTTCAGTTCCCTAAGCACAACAGTGAGATTGCATTTTCTTCAATTGCTAAGTTGACAATACCTACCAAAGGCCGCCATGATCTGGGGAGCCCGCTCCGTGCGTGGCAGCTGATTCAATCGCACCCAGGGAGCGCAGCGTGATCTTCTGTGCCTCCGTCAGTCCTCTGGTCCCTGTGATATTGAGCCGCTCATAGGGCCGGTCGCGGCGCAGCGTCCCCTGAGGCTCGGCGCTCTCAAGATCCCACAACCGAATGGTGCTATCATCACCGCTACTCGCCAGTAAACGCCCATCGGGACTGATCTTGAGCGACTGAACCCAACCGTCATGCGCTTCGCGCTTTGCCAGACACTTTCCGCTCTGCTGGTCCCACCAGCGGAGCATCCCGTCGCTGCCTCCACTAACTAGCAGATCTCCTTGCTTACTCCAGATCACGGCAGACACGATACCTTCATGTCCGGGAAATGTTTGTAGGCGTTCTCCGCTCTGCACATCCCATACAAACAGTTCCCCACTGTCTCTACCCCCTCCTCCACTAGCCAGTCGGGTCCCATTCTGATTCCAGGCCACACTCGCGACCATACCGCTGTGTCCCTTGAGCGTCTGAAGCAGAGTGCCGTCTGAAGCATCCCACAGGCACACATTGCCATCATCCCCACAGCAGGCCAATTGGATGCTACTCGGACTCCAGGATACGCGGCGGATCTTGGTCAGGTGCGTGAGGCCAACCCAACGGCGGGTATATGTTATCATATCCCACACCTGCACCCCATGCATATAGCTTCCACAAGCCAGCAGCCGCCCATCGGGGCTCCAGGCCACACCCTGAAAAATATTGTCGACATAGTCAGGGTCCCGCAGCAAACGCAGACAGGCACCTGTGGACACATCCCACAGTCGGATGGCATTGTCCCACCCACCGCTAGCCAGAAGCTGACCATTTGGGCTCCAGGCGATTCCATGTACGGTCCAATGATGCCCCAACAACACTATGGGCTGCATTCTGCCAGTTACATCCCAGATGGTGACAAAGGTATCGGTATCTGCGCTGGCTAGCCGCGTGCCATCAGGACTCCAGTCGATGTCGTAGAAGGAGACTGCGTAACCCTGCATGATGCGCACACATTGTCCACTTTCGACATCCCACACCCGTAACGTGCCATCTTCACTGCCACTAAGTAGGCTGCGACTGTCGGGGGAGAAAGCAAGACTGTACACATCGGCGGTGTGCCCATGTAGTATCGCTCGATTGCTACTCCGTTCGACATCCCACAATCGAATCGCTTTGTCATACCCCGCACTGGCCACTGTCCGCCCATCGGGACTCCAGGCCACGCGATGCACACGATCCATGTGCTCCACCAGTGTCTGGCGCTCGTGCCCGCTGGCTACATCCCACAGCTTGATCGTCTGGTCCCAACTCGTACTGACCAGGGTTCTTCCGTCGGGGGCAAAGGACAGTCCCGTCACCCAATTGATATGTCCGGTGAGGATCCTGAGGCAGGTGGCAAGCTGTGTTCCCTGCAGTTGCCACAGTCGAATGCTGCCATCGAAGCTACTACTGGCGAGCATACTGCCATCAGGACTCCAGGCCACTGCATACACAGCGCCACCATAACCGACCAATGTCTGCACGTTCGTGCCAGAAACCACATCCCAGATATGGACAATCGCATCATCTCCACCACTGGCGAGGATGCGCCCATCAGGGGCAAAGGCCACACAGTTGATGCTGTTAGTATGCCAACCTCTCCAGAGCAGAGTGCCACGTTCCAACTCCCACAGTTTGACGGTACCATCCCAACTGCCGCTAGCCAGGGTGCGTCCATCCGGGCTAAAGGCAAGGGCATAGGTATTGTCGGTGTGAGCCTGCCAAACAAGATGCAAGGTCTGTCCTCCCTCTCTCCACACTCTTATTTCTCCTCGCCTGCTACCCGCTGCCCAAAACGTCCCGTCGCCACTGATGGCGACGGACCAGGCGGCGTCAAGAGCCTCGGTAAAAATAGTATCACAGAGGGTGGCTTCCGCGAGCGAGGTATCCTGCATTTCGACCCCCTGCATATATGCACCGCGGATGACGAGATGCGAGAGATCGAGATTTCGTAGATGCCCACGGAGCCCTCGTACCAGGGTGATGAGGTTGGCTGGCCCATAGCCCTGAGCTTCCTGTTCCCATGTACGCAGTTGGATGAGCAATGCAAGTAAATGCTCTGCAACTACCTCTGCATCTCGGTACACAGTGCGCAGGTCCCGGATAACCGGGGCTACGATCAGCCGCTCTTGCGTCTGCCGTACATGTTCCTTAGCTCCTGCCTGCGCAAGCGCATATCTGATCAAGTGATCTAACGCCTCGCTTTGGATCTGCTCACTCACCCGCTCCACCAGCACCTCCGTCACGTATTCCATCACCACCGATTGCAAGGTGAACGTCGCCTGTTGCTTTCCCTGCTCAATCAACGAGCGCCGTTGTAACGCGTCTAATGCCTCTCTTACTATCTCACGAGGGATTGGAGGCATAAGCATCGTGAGCAGTTCGTCGACACCCAGTGGTTCGCGTACGACCGCCAGCCAGGTCAGCAACGCCTGTTCCAGAGCAGAGAGCCGTGCATATTGTTCGGTGAGCAGGTCACGGATATTACTAAAGACCATCCCACCCTGCTCAAGAAAGGCACTGATCTCACCTCCGAAGAGTTCGGCAATAATCTCGGAAACTATCTTCAAGGCCAGCGGATTGCCCGCATACATCTGGATCAGACGCTCCCTGTCCTGCGTAGTGCCAACTGCTTCTCGCTCCTTCAACAACTGCTCACAAGCGGCTGACTCCAGCCCAGAAAGGCGCAGTATGTGCACGGATGTCAGACGACCCTCCAGTTGTCCAAGGTTGGTCGGAATCTCCCGGCTGGTGATGAGCACACAACTCTGGTGCGGCGTTTCGGCCACGCGGCGCAACAGTATAGCATAGTCTTCGTAGCCTGGACGATAGCGACCTTTTTGATCGTGCTCTTGCAGCAGCGCTTCCATGTTATCCAGCACAAGCAGACAGCGCTGCGTTTGAAAGCACTCCAGCAGCAGATCTATACACTGGTCAATGTCGCCTGGAATGGCCGACAGAGGCTGAGGCGAGAGGACCTGCAGGCAGTCGACGAGTAGATCCTGACATGAGGGGGCATCACGCACGGAACGAAAGACCACACTCTGGAAAGCAGGTACAACCTGGTACATGAACGTGACCGAAAGAGCTGACTTGCCAATGCCTCCCATGCCAAACACACTCATCACTTGGGAGTGCTCCTGGATCACCCACTGTTCAAGCTGGATACGCTCGGCCTGGCGTCCGTAAAAATTGCGCACATCGAGGGCATCTCCCCAATCGAAGCGCGACGGGGCGGATAGGGGTTCCTGACGAGCCGGCGGCTCTACGGTCTGGGCTACCCCCTGTTTCAACACTGCGGGAGCAGATGGCGCTGCGAGCTGCACCCGCATCCAGGAGGCATCAAAATCTGCCTGCCGCCCTGCCGCCAGCCACAGCCGTTCCGCTTCCTCATGCTCGCGACCTGAAGCAAAGACATGTTGCTGAATACAGAGTATAAGCAATCGCTCGAGATGCTCTGGTGTGGGCGAGTACACGCCGTGCTCCCAGTACTGAATGGTCTGCTCGCTCATCCCAAGGAGTCGGCCCAGTTCACGTTGGGTCAGCTTCATGGTCTTGCGCAGCCTCACACAGGAACGGCCAAAGGCGTTCTCTCGTTCATGCCCATCGGAAGCTAAACGTTTCATCCCCTCTCCTGACTTTATGGGTGAACCGTCGGCTTGACTATGCCAGCGGATTATTGCTGCTGGGAGCTAACGCCTGCCGTGGCCCCTCAGAACTCCTCACCCTCATCTGAGAACAGAGATCAATCATCTATATCATAGCAAGAAACATAGCATAACGCTAACAGTGGCTATGTTGAGCCTGCCCCGCTTTTGCTGCTTGACTCTCCCGTTACGTGAGACTGTAATAAATATTTGTTTTATAATACGCAATTATCACAGAACTACAACATAGAGTGATCCAATTTACAACTCGCCGTTCTCCGAAATCTGGATGTGATCTCAAGATTCTGATAAGCTAAAGGCACGAAAGATGGTTGTGTTGCGAAAATGGCACTAGTGAGGTAAACTTGGGCTTATTTTCTGAAAAGAGGTCCCTCTTATGGACCATTCGCATCTGTTCAAATGGCGTCATTTCCAAGCAGAGATCATTTTGTTGTGCGTACGCTGGTACTTGCGGTACGCGCTCAGCTATCGCGATCTCGAGGAACTCATGTTGGAACGGGGACTAGACATTGACCATACGACGATCTTCCGCTGGGTTCAGGCATATGCCCCAGAGTTGGAAAAACGCTGTCAACCTCACCTGAAAGCCTGCAATGATTCCTGGAAAGTGGATGAAACGTACATCAAAGTCAAGAAAGCCTGGACGTATCTCTATCGAGCTGTCGATTCTGAAGGAAACACGCTCGAATTTCTCTTGAGCGCAACACGCGATGCCCAGGCTGCCAAACGCTTCTTTCTCAAAGCCCTCAGTGCTTCTGCACGTTCGATTCCCCAGGCCAATACCATCGAGAAGAAAACAGCTCAATCGCCTGCGCCGGTAGCGTTCAATGCAAAGAATGTGGCTCCGCGCGTGATCAATGTGGATAAGAACGCTGCCTATCCCAAAGCCATTGTCGAACTCAAAGCCGACGGAATCCTTCCCGCATCGTTTGACCTGCGGCAAGTCAAATACTTGAATAACCTGGTTGAACAAGATCACCGTTTCATCAAACGTTTGGTGAAACCAGGAATGGGCTTCTTTTCCTTCACCACTGCATGGAAAACATTACAGGGATATGAAGCAATGCATATGATCAGAAAAGGACAAGTGCAAAGAGTGAAGAAAGGAAACATCAGCGGGCAGATCACCTTCATCGCCCACCTATTTGGAGTGGCTACCTAAATTGAACAGGGAGTGAGGCATCCCTCATACGTCCCCAGAGTTTTTGCAACAGTGCCTTATTGCGTGCCGAGGCGCTTATCGTCATCGGGCCGGGCCAGGAAGAGAAGAGGGATCTTCCTGACGAGCACCTAGGGGCGCTCGGTACGATCCGCAAAGACCTTTCTGGCGATGCTGATCCCATTGAGCGCAGCGGGGAAGCCTGCATACACCGCCATCTGCTGAATCGTTTCCACGACTTCCTCAACCGTCGCGCCGACATTGAGGGCAGCATGGATATGCACCGCAAGTTGGGGTTGGGCCGTACCCAGGGCAGTACACATGGCGATGGTGGCGAGTTCTTTGGTCTTATCATCGAGTCCGGGGCGATTGATTACGTCTCCGTAGGAGAACTCGACAATGAAGCGACCCAGATCGGGGGCGATGTCCTTGAGGCTTTCGACGACGGTTGCCCCTGAGCCACTGCTCACCCGCTGGAGAGTCTGCATACCCCGTTCGTATCGATCAGACGTTGTTTCGCTGCCCAGAGATGCCTGGTTGCCTGATGGCCTGTCTCCACGCTGCTCAAAGACCTCGCGTGCTGCTGAGATGCCATTGAGGGCAGCAGGAAAGCCAGCATAGACGGTCACCAGGATCAGCACCTCGATGATCTCTGTGGGACTCCAACCAACGTTGCGCGCCCCATGAATGTGATACCGGAGTTGGGGCGCAGCATTTCCTAAAGCTGCCAGAGCGGCGACGGTACAGAGTTGCCGAGGTTTTAAACCAAGAGCAGGGCGGGAGATGACATCCCCATACCCAAATTCGATGGTGAAGCGGCCTAGCGCAGGCGCGATGTCTTGGAGGGCGCGGATGGGGGCGTCGTAATTCTCCCCCCCAACCTGCCGCAGAATGGCCATCCCACGCTCATAGCGATTAGAATCATTATCAATCGTGTCACACTTATCTTCTTTTTGCTCGCTCATCATTATCACCTTTCCAGTGGATACTCCCTCTCTAGATTATCACATTTCGATCAGCGAGGTTACGTATGAGGCATGTTGGGATTTGCACGAGGGGTACCTGCTTCTCTCCGACAAACTGCTAGACCCTTCTTTTGATGACAAAAAGATCTTTTCAGCGTAAGCATCTTTCATTCTTGGCTCAGACGTTCCTCCCGGCCTCTGTTCACCTTTCTTCAACGCTTTGCAGTACAACTGGAAAACGACTGGCTTTCTGCTTCAACATCCTTGCGAACGAACAAGGTAGGTAGGTGACGCATTTTGCGCATCTCAACGAGAATATGGAGCTTTGAGCGGTTAGGCCACGAGGAGGGTATTGCCAGCGCACGACCTGTATTCTCTCAGCCTGGCAGCAACGCGAAGCGCCCCTCTTGCAGGGTTATGTCTGACCCGTGGATGACATAGCGATAACGTATGGTGAACGAGAAAAGAACAATAAGCGGAGAAAAGTGATGAAAGGATACCATGTGCGAGAGGAGGAGGGATAGCGCTACGTGCTGAAGCGGAAAACGGCTTCAACAGGTGCTGGAGATAGTTCTGGAGGTGCTTCTCGCGGATACGAGAGACGAAGGGGCGCAGCAGTGAAAGCAGAGCTTCGCCTTCGTCGAGGAAGAGCCGTGCATATCCCTCTGGAACTGCTAGGCTGATGACGTGACGCAAGAGCGATCTTGTGCTCGACACGTCTTTGAGCCGGTGATAGGCCAGGCTCCTCAGCAAATCTATCTCCAGCAAGCACCGGAGCTGTCCAGAGTCCCTGGTTTCCTTTTCCCAGGGGGCAAGCAGCGTCAGCGTCTCCAGGGCGTTCCCCTGCGCGAGCAGCCAGCGCGCCTTCAGTAACGCTTCCTGAAGGCGATACAGCTGGGGAAGATGCTCTTCTGGCTCCGGGGAGGGCGGAAGCCAGCGCGAAAGTTCGGTCAGGGGATCGAGAGCCTGGCGCAGGCGTGCCTGCACCATCTGGATCGTTCGAGAAAGATGAGGCGAACGCGCTGGATACGCACGGGCAAGCAGCGTCGAAAGCCTCTCCTGCGCCTGGCGGACCTCTCCACGGGCGTGGGAGATCCGCACCAGCAGAAGCGTCGTCCGCACCTCAAGCGGCTCATCCGCCAGTTGTCTTGCCAGGTCAAGCGCTTTTCGTGCCTCCTCTTCGGCGCGCTCCAGATCATTCCACTCATAGGAGAGTTCCGCCAGACCTGTGAGCGCTTTGCCTAGATCAGAGAGGTCCTCGTCTGCCAGCTCTACTACCTGCCTGAAAAACGTGGCTGCTTGCCGCAATTCGCCTGCCGCGCCACATACCTCGCCCAGAGAGAGGAGCGCGACCCGTTTCCCGGGCTGATTATTGGTCGTCTCGCAAAGGGAGAGGATCTCCTGGTAGTATGCTCTCGCCGTGGCAACCTGCCCCGCCTGCCGTGCAGCTTCTCCCATTACACCCAGACAGACGGTGCGCCATACGGACTGCTCGTCGGAAAGCCAGGTCAACGCCTGCCTGGCGAGATTCGCGGCTTCGCTGACACATTCCTGCCGTGCAGCCAGGAGCGCGCGAAAAGCGGCAACCTCACCCTGCTTGAAGATCAGTCCGGCCCGTCTCCATTCCCGCCCCGCTCCATCCAGAAAGGTCTGGACACGATCCCTGGTCGTCGGCGCGAGGTGGTCAGAGGCAGAGAGGAAAGTGAGCGCACACGCATTAATGAAGCTCAAGACCGGGTGTGCCAGCACCAGCGTTTCAGGGAGTTGCTGCAACCAGGTCTGCATCCTAGACAGATCATGACGCTCGGTGTAGTGCTGCTCTTGTCCCACATAGCGTTCAAGAAGCGCGACTGCCTGCGAATAGGCACGTGCCTGCAAGGTGACTTCGATCGCTTCCGACAGGAGGCCGTGCTGCTCGTACCAGGCCGCTGCTCGCATCAAGCACAAGATCTGGGCATCTTGCGTCAGGCGTCTCAGCTTGCATCGCTTCAGCGAACAGCGCGTGATAGCGATACCATTGCCCATCGTCCCCAATCGTCTGGAGAAAAAGGTCTGCGTGTTCGAGCGCTGTCAGGATGGCCTGGCTATCGTTTCGCCCTGTAACAGCATCGCAGAGGGAGTTTCCGCCCTACTTCGTAAGCGAACGAGCGGCGATACGTGGCAGGTACGGGCAAGCTATCTGGTGGGTGCGGATGGCAATCATAGCACAGTTCGCCAGACCCTCGGCATCTCAAGGCAAGGACCCGGTGTGATTGCCTACATCCCCAACGTCATCTTCGATGCCGATCTAAGTGCGGTTCTGCGTGGGCGACGAATCACACTCTGCTACATCGATAATCCTCAGTTGCCCGATGGGCAGGGCTTTCTGATGCCCATCGACAATCAGCGGCGCTGGATGTTTACCTCCGCTCTGCATCCCGAGCGCGGAGAACGCCGTGAGGATCTGACCGATGAATACTGTACCCAGCTGATTCGCATCGCTGTTGGCGTGTCCGATCTTGAGGTCAAGATTCTGCCTGCCTACCCCTGGGACACGGTCAAAGTGGGGCTGTGGGAACTGACCGCCCTCTGGGCCGAGCAGTACCAGCGGGATCACGTCTTCCTGGCCGGTGACTCGGCACACACGATCCTGCCTACCGGCGCGATGGGGGCCAGCACTGGTATCCAGGATGCGTTCAATCTCGCCTGGAAGATGGCCCTGGTCCTGGGCGGACAAGCTGCTCCTTCTCTGCTCGCCTCCTACCAAGAGGAGCGACTCCCGGTTGGCAAGTTGATGGTGGAGCAAACCAGGGCTTTCCAATTCTCCCATCTAGCGGGAGTGCAGAGGGCGGCAGCCCTTTGCCGGGGTGCGGGGTGTCCCCGCAAAAACCTTTTTTCTTCTCTTTTGCGCGCCGCCGCAGGCGGCGCGCGAAGGAGGGAAGGAAACTGGGGACGCCCCAGGCCCCGGCAGGGAGACCCCTGCACCCCTTTGAGCGGAGAACTGGAAAGCCCTGTGGAGCAAACGATGCAGCGCTTCCTCTATCGCACCCACAGCGCTTCCAGTTCTCTGATCGATGATGCCTCGCTGATCTTCGGCTACCGCTACCAGCGTGGAGCAATGGTGGCAGAATTGGACTCGGCTGGAGCTTCCCTGACACAGCATCCGAGGACACTCGCAGGCTCGCCAGGAACGCGTGCTCCCCATATGGTGCTTGAGCGCGCCGGAGAGTGTCTCTCGACGATAGACCTGTTCGGACGAAACTTTGTGGTGCTGGTAGGCTCGGAGGGATTTCCCTGGATCACTGCCGCACGCACCGTGGCTGAGCGCCTGGGCATGCCATTGGATGCTTGGCAGATCAGCCCCGCTGGGCTACGTGATGTCGAAGAACGCTGGTATGCAGCCTATGGTGTGAGCACCACCGGAATGGCTCTGGTGCGCCCCGATGGATTCGTCGCATGGCGTTCCCCAGCACACAAGACACAACCCGAGCAGGCCCTGGAGGATGTCCTGACCCGCATACTTGGAAAATAAATCGAGGTCAAGGTGAGATGGGTCCAGGTTCTTATAGAGAACGTCTCTCTTCTCCCCATCTCACTCTACCATTTGGGCAAAAGGACGATATTTGTCATGCCTCCTGTTTCCAGAGATGAAGACGGGTGGAGTTCTCATTAAACCAAGGTTTTTGGCACGCTGCTGTGCCCCTCGTAACGGACAAATGAAGGGCATCTTTCCAGATGCCATGTCTTTCACGGGTTTTTCTGTTGGAATCCCAAAACGTGCGTTACTCGTTGACGGCTGCCCAGATCATTTCACGCTTTGCCCATCGCGATTCCGTCGAGGTTGACCGTGTTTTGCGCCGTTTGTGGGATGGAAATCGGAGGACTCCCTTGTGTGGAGAGAGGGAACTGGTTATTGTCTGTCGAAAATTCGTCGCGCATCACAACAAAAACGGGCCGCCGAGTCAACGTTTCCAAAGCCATGCATAGGATACTATCGTTGCTTGATTCCCCTATGGTCTTGCTCCAGGTGATTGTTGAGGTATGTATTGGTTCGATGATGTACCTGATCGCCCACTGTTTCGCGCACGGCTCGTGGTGAGGTGCCGTGTCCATCTGTTGTCACCCGTTCTGGAGCGTGGCCGCCTCCATATCCCGCGTTTTGCTCAAAAGCGAATCCACCAAATTGCCATCGTGATCAATCGCTCGATAGAGATAGCACCACTTTCCATGCACCTTGATGTACGTTTCATCGACATACCAGGATTTCCCCGCTTGTCCATGCTGCTTTCCTTGCAATTGGTTCGCAAGTAGCGGGGCAAAGCGAGCTTCCCAATCGTCTTCCTGTCTCATGAAGGTCCACCCGCGCTCCAAAAACATTTCAGCCACATCACGAAGACTCAGGATGTCTCGTAGCCGCCAAAGTACGACGAGGAGGACGATATCCGTCGGGTATTCGAGATAATTGAAGGGGGTGCTGGTGCGTTCGTTAAAAACACGTTTGCAAGCTGAGCAGCGGAATATCCGGTATCCGAGGATGTTTTTTTTGCGTTGTTCTTTCGTAGAAAGGGATGTACAGTGTGGGCAATTCATGGGTCACTCCTCATAAGATGTATGCTTCTCACAAGCATACTCCATGAGTGGCCGCTACGCCAAATCATCATCTGAGTTCTGACAGAACCCTCTCCAACATGATCTCTTCTGGATCCCGATAGCTGAGTGCAGAGCGCAAATACCAGCGTACACGCAAGAGCATGAGGTCGGGCTGGAAATGACGCCATTTGAAGGGGTGCTGTTCGCTCATGGTGGCTCCTCCCACGTTCTTTTCCTCTCACCATAACAGATGAGCTTCTTTCTTGCAACACAACCCAAGTTGGCCGCTTGTCGCACAAAGGTCGTTCGATGTATCTGGCGCAGAGTCGGAAAGAAATACGAACAGTGGCGACGGAAGTAGTCAAAGAGGGCGCTATCCTGATTCAACCCCAGATACGATCCCACCACTTCCATCGTGAGCACCTCGCTGTCGCAGAGCTTGGGGGCTGGACCAAGCTGGCACAACTGCTGTCCGTATTTAAAAAGAGGTGCCTGTCACGTCTATATAGTGAGATGCATCTATCTATCCTCTTAGTGCATATGTTTCAGCGCCGCCATTTATGGCTTTTAACAATCTATTAAGCCATCCTTCTCTTATCCAAAGGGAACAAACATATGTCTGACAGTGAGTCTGACCATACAGGTCAACAAATTGGCAACTACCGTATCGTGCGCATGATCGGTCGCGGAGGCTTTGCCGATGTGTATCTGGGCAAACATCGCTATCTCAACAGTCCGGCGGCCCTCAAAATGCTGCGCTTCTCGCTCTCTGATAAAGATGCACAGAGCTTTCTGCAAGAAGCTCGAACCCTCGTACGTCTTCACCATCCGCATATCGTGCGCGTGCTTGATTTTGCCATCGATAATGGCTCTCCTGTGCTCATCACGGAGTATGTCTCCGGCGGCACTCTGCGCCAGCGGCATCCTCGTGGCTCGCGCTTACCACTGTATATGGTAGTGGATTATGTTGAGCAGATCGCCTCGGCTCTGCAATATGCTCATAACCTGCATACCGTCCATCGCGATGTCAAGCCGGAAAACATCTTACTGGATGAACGTCAATCATTGATCCTTAGCGATTTTGGGCTGGCCCTCTTTGATATGCCAGACAAACGCAGTACTCAGGAGTTTGGCGGCACGCTCCCCTATATGGCACCGGAGCAGGCACACGGTAAATCTTCTTTTGCCAGCGATCAGTATTCGCTTGCCATTATCGCTTATGAATGGATCACAGGCACCCGGCCCTTCGAGGGGACTGGCATGCAGATCCTCCAGCAGCACCAGATGAGGCCACCACGCCCCCTGCTCGAACACTGCCCTGATCTTCCCGTCGCCGTCGAACAGGTGGTGCTCAAAGCATTAGAAAAAGATCCACAAAAGCGCTACGCGAGCATCTCTACCTTCGCTCATGCGTTAAAGAGCGCCTGCTTCCAGCGTGATCAACACGACGAGAATTCTCCATCAACCACCCCTTTACAAACCGTTTCGCAATTCCGCAGCGTATCCATTCCTGCCTCTGATCCCCATGCGCCCGGAAACACGTCAGCAATGACCGTCTTTCTCTCAGCAGCTCCTGGCTGCGAGGCAACGGTGGCCTATCTGGCGGCAGACCTGAAGCAGAGGGGCATCAGAATCTCTAATGATCTTCTCCAGCCAGGATCAGATCAGGAAGCACTACGACAGGCCGTACGTACCACCCATCGAGTTGTCATAGTGATTACGCCGCAGACGCGCTCATCTCGCCTGATCAGAGAGCATCTGCATCTGGCTCTGATGTATCAGAAAAAGCTTGTGCTGGTCTGGATGCAGGGAAAAGGAATGGCCGCGCTACTGCTGGACCAGATATGGAAACCATTTCTCCCGGTGGACGTGATCGATGCTCGTGGCGAGCGCTACCGAACCGCGATCGAAGAACTGCTTGCCTGTCTGAGGGAGGCGCATATCTCTCCTTTTGAATCAAGCACAAAGATCCAGGAGACGCTGCCAGAACCACGCAACCCCTACAAGGGGCTAGACGCCTTTCGCCAGAGTGACGCCGTTGATTTTTTCGGACGTGAGGCTCTCGTCAGCGAGATCATTCAGCACCTCGGAGCGATGCTGAAAGCTGAACAGCAGGGTGGCCCTGGCTCCCGGCTCTTTGCGCTGGTCGGAGCGAGCGGATCGGGCAAATCGAGCGCCATACAGGCCGGTCTGCTGCCACAATTGCGCAATGGAGCGCTTCCCGGCAGCGAGACATGGATCTATGCGCCGCCCATTGTGCCGGGGACGCACCCTCTCGAAACACTGGCCCGGATGCTGGCACCGCAGTTCCCCGACCGACCGGTGAGCACGGTTCTCGCAGATCTGCTAGACGACTCGTCTCACGGGTTGCACTGGTATGCCGCACGCATGGTCAAACAGTCGGGCAGGCGCGTCGTGTTTGTTATCGACCAGTTTGAGGAATTATTCACTCAGACCATTTCGCCAGATGAACAGCGTATCTTCGTCGATTTACTGGCGGCAGCCGCAACAGAAGAGCATGGTCCGGCCCTGATTCTGCTCACCCTGCGCGCCGATTTCTATGACCGCCCGATGCTCTATCCTCACCTCTATCAACTGATGGAAGCGCATCATCAATCTCTGCTGCCGATGGAGGTTTACGAACTGCGCCAGGTGATCGAGGAACCGGCAGAACTGGCGGATGTTCGCGTGACGTTCGAGGGCAATCTGGTGGGCGACCTGCTCTTCGAGGCCCAGGGCCAGGTGGGTGCGCTGCCACTGCTGGAATTCACCCTCTACCAACTCTTCCAGCGACGTAATCAGCGGACGTTGACGCTCACAGCATATCAAGAGATAGGCGGCGTCAAAGGTGCACTGATCAAGCATGCCGAAGCGGTCTATGCCTCGTTGCCCTCCGAAGAACATCGCAACCTTGTACGCGTGCTTTTTCTGCGCCTGATCAATCCCGGCGTGACTGAGCAGGATACGACCCGCCGCCGCGCAACGCTCGAAGAACTCACGCTACCCGATGCCAGACAGACTGCTCTGTTACAGGATGTCGCAAGTACCTTCATCACGGCACGTTTGCTGACAGCTAGCGAGCAGGCGGGCACCACAACCGTAGAAGTGAGCCACGAGGCTCTGATCAGGGAATGGGCGCGCCTCTACAACTGGCTACGCGATACGCGAGAGGATGTCCGGCTCCAGCAGGCAATCAGCAAAGACGTTGAGGCGTGGGAGCAACGACGCAGGCCAAAAGACCGCCTCTATCGCGGCACCCAACTGAAAGAGGCGAAGGCATGGGCCGGACGTAGCCAGCCAAGCAAGCAGGAAGCCGCATTTATCCGGGCCAGCGTCGGGCGTCAGAGACGCTTCGTTGCCAACATGGGTGTGATTTTTCTTCTGCTTGTTGCCGCTGCAGGTACCACTTACTGGCTTGCAATCCCCACCTTAGTCATGAACAATAATGACGGCGGGCCAGGATCGCTCCGTTGGGCCATTGACAGAGCACCAGCAGGGAGCACTATCCAGTTTATGCCCAATGTCAGGGGAACCATCCAGTTGAAGAGCAACGACCTGCTTGTGAGTAAAAATCTGACCATTCAGGGACCAGGAGCAACGGCTCTCGCTATCAGTAGCGGCAATAGTGGATATGTCGTGCACATAAGCGATGGGTATGTTGTGACTATATCCGGTTTGAGCTTTAAAGAGAGCAATACGGCTGCAAAAGCAAAAGCAGGCATTGTGGCTAACGATGGAACCCTCAAGCTTATGAACGTGACGATTTCCGGCAACTCGTCATCTGGTTCTGGAGGGGGGATCTTCAATAACAAAGGCGCGAGACTCACGTTGATCGACAGTACTGTTTCCAACAATAGCGCTCAATATGGTGGAGGGATTTATAATGCCGGTGGTACACTCACCATCAATAGAAGCGCCATCTTTGGGAATAATGCTACTGGAGTCAAAGGTTCTACGGCTGGCGGCATCCTCGCCTTTGGCAATCTCTCCATTATCAACAGTACCATCTCAGACAATATGGCCTCTGATACTGCCGGGGGGATCTACATTACCGGAGGGAAGGCCACCATCGCATTTTGTACCATCTATCAAAATAAGGCGCAACGGAGTGGAGGGGGCCTCTCTATCGATGATCAGGGAGGAGTAGCTCATGCGGAGATGGAGGATAGCATCGTAGCTGCCAATAATGCGCCAATTGGAGCAGATATTCTGGGAACACTTACCTCACGCGGCTACAATCTGATTCAGAATGTTTCACATGCATCTCTGCTCCCTGGAAATGTTGTTCCGACTGATCTGAAGGGGATGTCACCAGACATTGGTCCCTTGAAAGATAATGGTGGACTGACCGAAACGTACGCATTGCTTCCAGGGAGTCCTGCGATTGACAAAATTCCGAGTAAAGTTTGCCTCACTATCGTCTCTACTGATCAACGTGCAATGAAACGGCCACAAGGCACCGCCTGTGATATCGGGGCATTTGAGGCCGCTCCTTCTCCCTGAGAATATGCCGAGAGAGTGAGATGGGTGTCTCTGGTGTGGGGCCGCTAGCCCCACACCAGAGACACCCATCTCACTCTCTCCAACGAGCATCGCAGACGCGAACAGCCAAGCAAATAGTCAGGACAGGGCGTTAACTTTCAATCAGGCGGATATTCTCTGACACCTGCCTAACCAGCACCTGAATCTCTTGTCACCACCACAGTCCGCGTCACGGTTACAGGTACCATCCGGGAAAGGTGTATCGGGATCAATAAATGGGTCCTGTAGTTTCAACAGATTTATCAACCTGTAGAGTGCATCAAGTGTGTTCCAGTTTTCGACAATCCTACCGTTTTCAATGTGGTCGATACCAATACTCTGAAGCGTGAAGATCAGAGGGTTGGCTGGATCATCCTTATTGTTGAGCGTGCACTCCCAGGTCATACATGTCACCACCTGATCATCCTCAGCAATCTGATCCTTAATATAGACATGGATGTCGAGGAACTCTTTCTGAATCCGTGTAACAACCTCCTTGAGCCTATCCGGGCCTTTCAATTCGTCCTCAAAAAATTCAGGCGGTGCCGTGCGGTCAGCGTAATCGTCAGCTATCAACTCGTCGATGATATCCAGGTCTTTCTTATTCCACAACTTTTTATTGAAGCGACGTACAATACGTTTGTTGTATTCTTTTGTCATCAAACGACCTCCTTTTTGTGTTGTTCCAGCGCATTCTTTGAGAGTGCTATAAAACGTACATTACTGTAGTACTGGCCCAGGTGTAGGTGTAATGTTTAAACCACCTCCCATTAATAGATTTCCCGTTTTTGCGTCAAAAACCTCATATGCATAGCGATAGGTGACAGTTACCGGTTTTCCGTTATCGGTCGAGGGGCCGGGAAAGGGAAAATTGCCCAAAAGTTGGGCAAAGCAGAGCGGGTAATTATCGGGAATACCCAGGCCTTGCCTGTTAATAATCGCGTTCACCTGTTTACTGGTCATAAAAGTGACATCAGCCTCAGTAATAGTGATTGAAGATCCGGGAGCATCGGTGAACAGCATGGGACGTGATTTGATATACAGTACGACATCATGTTTGGTAAAGGCCGGTACTCCGTTCAATGTTGGCTTGATGGCTGGCTCTCCTACAACTTGCACAACAGTGCCTTTAGGCAGAGGAAGCTCGTGCTCTGGCGACTGTCCATAGTTGTTATATCCTAGCAGGAGGATGATCAGAATGAGAGCCAGGATGAGAGCGAGAGAGAGAAGTGCTGCTCTACGCATAGGGGCTATTCTCCTTCATCTATCTAAGGAACCGGCGTTGGAGTTGTTAAAGAACAGCATCGGGTGGAGAACGTGCCTCCATTTGAGGTAATGGAGGGATTTGTATCCCAGTGTGGGTATGGTGGGTTATTATCCAGGACGCTCATCCCTGCTTGCGTTTGTATTTTATACGTGAAAGACACATTATTAGAGGTGATAGGATGAACAGCGAAGAAGTTATGTGTGAATATCGCCTGCTCAGCGGAAGCGCCGCTTGAACCATGTAGCTCCTGTCCAATGCGAATCTTATGAGCCGTCATCGGGTTAGGGCTTGATGGTACTACAAACTGAGTGGTCATGCTATCACTGTAGATAAATACCAGGAACGACGAAGGTGATGAACGCATATCCTTAATGATCATAAAGTGAACGTTGTTCCCATAGGAGGGTACAGTGGGTGCGGTAGGTAACGATGTAGGTACAGGTGTCGCTGTGGCGCGAAATGGAGATGTAGGTACAGGTGCTGGTGTGACAGGGACAGGTGTGAGAGGAGGAGGAGATGCTCCTGCCGTTCCCAACAGCAGATAGCCTGGGGTGTTGGCGCCAGGGCTGTTGTTAGTGGCGGCAGGACGCATATCGTATGCGAAAAAGATCTGATTTGAGGAATCATGATGCATCATATATCCTACCTCTACCCAACACCATTTAATGCCCTGCGCATGACATCCCCCGCTATCGTCAAAAAGCCACATTTCATCATCAATCAGCCCATCGGTGTCACAGGTAGAAGCACATTGGAGGTGAGCTACTGAGATCTCAGTATAAGCACCATAATACTCCGATGCACCATTGTCCCACTGATTTCTACCATAACATTTATTATCACACATATATTGAGAGGTATGCTCTAATACGACGTTCGCGAAGGCCTGCCCTGATTCCATGAGGAGAAGCACGGCTGTCAGGACAAAGGCAATGCAAATACGAATACTGCCAGGAGCGAGCTTACTCATAGCTGTTGATGGCTCTGTGTTCATACGGTTGTCCTTTTCTCTTCCTCACCGCATAAAGAGGAAGCGGACGAAGAGGCTACAGCTTTGTTTATAAAAAAGACGCGAGAAGAATCAGTTTTTTGCACAGAAGGTGCTACAAGTGAGTGGTGAGCGATGGGTTTGTCAGGATTCTGGGGATGTGGATAACAACTGATAACTAACGCGATGTGCAAGGTGACTTGCCAAAGAAAAGCGTCAACACCATCCCGAAAATTGTGGAGCGAAGAGGCTTTTCGCCAGGGGTAAAAAAGTGGATAATTGTAGAGTTGATAGGTGATCATTCCTACCTTTGTGGCCCTATTGGACTTTGTTGCATGGTCAGGTTAAAGTGTACCCTGAGATTAAAACAGTCTATGCCTGTAGTATCACCTCCCCCCTCTTTGAAAAGCCTCTTCCCTACACACAATTCGAGATGGTATCGGAAGAAAGCTGAGTCCTAGTCTCGGACATCGGACAGCCACAAAAGAGAGACTTCGGACATGGGGCTGGTCCAGTTGCAGCTTGTCAGAATGGAGGCTTCCCTCTCCTGCCAATGCCTGGTCATGGCCCATGTTCATGCAATGGTCTGCCTTCGACGCAGGATGCACGAAGCAGGGTGGCTCGTGGTGGACGCCGACGCAGACCGCCACTCCAGAAAAAACAGCAAGAAGAGCACAGAGAGTGACAAACGATCATCGCGAATTGAAGAGAGATGCTCAGGATGGCTCCATCCTCGCTGACCACGTGCTCTCGACCCGTCAGCAGCCCTCTTGCGCGACTTCCCGACTGCTGCAAGCACGTGGCGAGATGTGGTCTGTCTTGATGATGAGAACTATTGAGATGGCGTTTTGAGGAGGAACATGCGTATCATCTGACTCAGCCGGAAGTCGCTCATTACCTAGTTACTGTGACGAAAGAGTTGGCCGAGCTGCTTGGCATTTCCCTCGTTGAAGGGAGAGGTGAAAGCGAAAACTGAGCTAAGAGCGAGGAGAGCGTGTCAGGCGCTCCCTCGCTTGATCTACTTTGCTTCCTTCTGTCTGAACTGGAGTATCATCTTCAGAATGCTCAAACCAATCCAGACCAGACGTTCAATCGCTCGGTCGCGAAGCCACTCATTGCCACATGTAAAGCATTCTTCATGAAGTAATCTGAAGAGTAAGTCAGTCGCTCAGTCACGGGAATCATCTCTGGTTACAATTGCTCAGTCGTGAAAGTCGTCCTTGCTACGTCCTTGTTGGTAGAAGTGGGTTTATCTTGCTTCCCCCACAAGCGGGTGAAACCGCTGGGGAAGCGCTCCCGTTCGGGGTCTGCTGAAAAGGTCAAGTAGGTGATGTTGGCAAAAAGCAACCAGAGAGCGATGTTGTACTCCCTGGCCTGATGGGTGCCCTCACGTCTTCAATCGCTTTCAACGTGCACTCCCCGCACGCATGCGCGGTGTTCCATCGTTGTGGCATTGATCGCGGTACTCTTTAGCTAACCATATGAGATGCACCTGGTGAAGAACAAGAAATGAAAAGGCGGTAGTTCTCATGCTTCTCCAATAGATGCTTCAGCATTGAATATCGTCAAGATAGAGACATCCTCTGTGCCTCATTCAACCCAGATGACGTTCGATTTTTGTGCGAGATACTATTATGCGCTCCACACCTGCACTGTGTTATCTCCGCTTCCGGAGGCGATGCGCTTGCCATCTGGGGACCACGCTACTGCATTCACGGTGTCAGCGTGACCTGTGTAGCTGTAGGGTGACGAGTCATCAGTCACATTCCACACCTGCACTGTATTATCTCCGCTTCCGGAGGCGATGTGCTTGCCATCTGGGGACCACGCTACTGCATTCACGATGTTCTTATGACCTTTGTAGGTAGAAAGCAACGTACCATCCACTGCATCCCATACCTGCACTGTTTTCTCGCTACTGGAGGCGATGCGCTTGCTATCAGGCGACCACGCTACTTCGCCCACGAAGTCAGCAGGACCAGTAGAAGCAGTAGAACCAGTATAGGTCAAAGAGGGCGACTTCCCATCCGCTACATTCCATACACACACCGATTTCATGCCCCCGCAGGCAATGTGCTTGCCATCGGGCGACCACGCTACTCCACCAGGGGAACTGTCACCATTGTAGCTAGAGGACGACGAACCATCCCCTGCATTCCATACCTGCACTGTGGGATCTCCGCCCCCGGTGCCAAGGGACGCGCTACTGGAGGCAATGTGTTTGCCATCGGGCGACCACGCTACTGTATACACGGTGTCAGTATGGCCTCTGTACGTGTAGAGAAGGCGTGTTTGAGCATGGCTCATAACACTCCCTATCCACACAATGCCACTGCCTACCAGCATGGTTACACCTCCCCCTACGAGAACGCTTCGACGTGAGAGATGCGATGGGACAGGTGCAGATCTCTTTCCCATCGCGTTCTCTCTCTTGGAGAGTACGAGAGGTGGACTGGATGGAGATGCGACAGTCGATGTGGAGGAGATGGTGCTTAAAGGGTCCAATGGCCCTTGGGGGGATCTCGTGTGCTGGCTTGATACTCTCCTGGACGCTTGATAGTGGGGGTCTGTCGGGGGCCATAAGCATCGTCGTGGTCAGCCCTCGATCTCCGGAACTGGCCTGCTCCAAGGCAGTTGCAAAGGCCACAACAGAACGAAAACGCTCTTTGGGGTCCTTGGCCAGCGCCGTAAAAATGACCTGTTCAAGCTCTGGCGAAATCCCAGGCACCTTTTCACGCAGTGGGGGTGGTGGGATCAGACAATGCTTGGCTGCGATCTCGGGAAAGGAACCGGTAAATGGTGGCTCTCCCGTGAGCCATTCATAGATAACCACGCCAAGGGCGTACTGATCGGAAGCCGGACGTGGATGCGCCTGGATCTGTTCGGGGGCCATGTAGGAGATCGTCCCCACAGTATCCCGGGTATGATCGTTGCGCGAACTTTGCGCGACGATAGCGACGCCAAAGTCACTGAGCAAGAGTTCACCCTGTTCTCCCACCAACATATTTTCTGGCTTCACGTCACGGTGGATCAGCTTGTGTTCATGTGCATAGAAGAGGGCAGAGGCCACCTGCTTGACGTAGGGGATGATGGTGACAAGCTCTAAACGGCTGCCTTTGGGGTGTCGTTGCCGCAGGGTGCCAGCGGAAGCATACTCCATGACGAGGTAGGGGAGACCCTCCTCCAAGCCAAAATCGAAGACGCGAATGATATGGGGATGCTTGAGTCGGGCAATGGTGCGTGCCTCGCTGCGGAAGGCTTCGATCTCCTGAGGTGAGACCAGATGGGTATGCAAGACTTTGATGGCGGCATCGGTTCCCAGGTGCAGATGCTCGGCCAGATAGACTTCGGCGAAGCCCCCCTGTCCCAGCAGGCGCGTCAAACGGTAGTGTCCCAACTGTTGTCCTACGCGATGGCCCATCAGGCTCCCTCCTGCATCCTTGACGAGAGATGACATCATGCCTCAATTGAGGAAAAAGATGTACTGGCTCTATTGTAGGGGAGGAGAAAGATGCCTGTCAAGGAGTGATCTTGCACTCCCTGTAACGGTTCTGTCAGAACTGAAACACCATCTTGGCACGGAGGGCGACGTCTGTTATCCTCCTCCAGGTAATAAAGGTGAAAAGAGAAGCCAAAACCTATGAATTGTCCCTATTGCACAGCATCCACAACCAGAAAGCGAACCAAGAAAACAGAACTGAGCTATACAACCTTCTTTTGCTCAGCATGCCGACGTACCTTTAATGAACGAACTGGCACTCTTTTCAACTATCTTGAGGCTCCCACCGATGTCGTTTTCCTCGTCGTTCTGTGGCGGCTGCGCTATAAATTGAGTCTGCGCGATGTGGCTGAGATGTTTTTAGAACGTGGTTGTGTGTTTACACATGAAACCGTCCGGGACTGGGAAGCCCGATTTGCTCCCCTGGTAGCGGACAAAACGGCGTGGTGAAGCCGGGAGATCCTGGTATGTGGATGAGACGTACATGAAAGTTCACGGAAAGTGGCGCTACCTGTATCGGGCCATTGATGCTGAGGGTAATCTGGTCGATTCTCGGTTGAGCGAAAAGCGAGATATGGAGGCAGCCCAACAGTTTTTTAAACAAGCTCTTGCCGTTGTTGGCTCTACGCCGGAACGGGTGACGACGGACGTGATCTTCCCCCACAAAACCGGGGCAGGCTCAGGTCTGTAACTACTTTGGCTGCGAACAGGTAGAACTGCTTACACAAAAGATCTCGTGAGTCTGCTCATTTTGTTGAGGAATTTCTGTTTCCTCACATGAGAAAAAGCCGTTGCCAGGAGGATTTTTCTCATGTGAGGAAGGTACGGTTACTGTCACGTTCCGCAAAGGAGCGGAACGTGAGCTGACCCTTTTTGTAGGAATGTCTCATGACCAGAGATGCATTCACTCACATCTGTATAACATCCTCTCCGCTTGAGAGGATTACTTGCCGTGTCCGTGAGAAAGTCACATCTCTGCGCTCTTCATCTTTCTGAAGTGTTTAGATGCATACAACCCACCCCCAACCAGCGCGATGCCTGCACAGCTATTGAGGATGCTTGTCGCATTGAGAGTGATGAAAGAAGAATGGAAAGCAACAGGATGCAACAGCGTACTACTGAGATACCCACTCAGAAATGTTGCGAGCAAAGAACTGATGGTCGTCGCGGTTCCAAAGGTGGAAAAGACACGGCCCTCCATCTTTTCGGGTGTGGCACCCAGTATCAACGGACCAACGAGAGCTTCCGTACAACTATGGGCAATATTGATGATCACCATGCCGACCAAAGCGATGAGCGGCTGACTTTGTAATGCCGTCACAATCATGGCGATCCCAGCGAGCACCCTTGCTGTGTAGTAAACTCTGGGATGCCCTCTTGTTGTTGCAGACCTACTGACGAGCCAGGTTCCAAGTATCCCTCCAAGTGATGGCACGCCATTGAAAAGACCGTAGAGACTCACAGGGACATGCAAATTTTGCGTGATAAAGAAGAATGCCATCGTGTTAATAATGCCGAATCCAAACGCGAGCAGGCTTTCTGCGCACAAGAGTGTCCGTAAGAGCAGATTCCCTTCAATGCATTGGAACCCTTCCCACAGCTCTTTGAAGACATGATGGAGTCCCTGTTTTTCGACAACGAGAGATGATGCTGGCTCTGACACATGCATGCTGCGTATGAGCATCCAGGAACAGATGAACGATACCGCATTCAAAAGAATGGCCAGATTTACTCCCAGATTGGCATAGCATATTCCCGCAAGCGCTGACCCAACAGGCCAACAAACAGCCATAGCGGTGCCTGTGGTGAGCGCAGAGGCTTGAGTGAGCCTCTCTTCTGGCACAATCTCCCTGAGAAGGGCCTTCGTCGATGGATTGAAGAACTGACTCAAGCTACTCTGAGCCCCGACCACAAGATAGATGATCCCAAGCTTCATGGGAATTGGCAACACCGCAGTGTATGCTGAAAGAAACGGAAGCGGACCTGGCCCGCTTACCAACAGCAGGGAGAGAACGAGGATTGCTCGTATCACGTCCATGAAGCGCATGGTCTTTTGTTTCTGCCAGCGATCCACAAACACTCCTGCAAATGGACCTATCATAAGGGCGGGGAGAGCGGCTGATAGCGCTATACCACTTATGGCGAGTGGTGCATAGCTTTGGTTCTGAAGGAGTGTTCCAATCCATAACGTCAGGCTGATCAGGAAAAGCACGTCACCCGTATACGAGATCGCGCTTCCTATCCACAAGAAGGTGTAGTTGCGATTAATGAGCAGAAAGCGCTGGCGAGAACGTGCCAGGTACTTTTGAGAAGAATGACGCATATCAATCCTTTCGCGCGCGCAAATGGGAGAGGTGATCCATGTCGGAATAATTGTGTAGGGGAGGGAGGATGCGCAGTGCGGAAAAGATATGCTCTGTTACCGGAGAAGGGAAAAAACGGGTAGGAGTGTCGGGACAGAAAGACAAGTTATACCATCATGACCTCGGATGGTCATGCCTCTCTCGCATGGTAGTCTCTTCTCTCACTCTTCTCTCGCTATTGCGCCGCATGCGGCGCGTTTGCAACCGGAGAATGAGTGATGGCGCTGACAACAGATGTCTGTTGTAGGAGTACCATTTGCTTCATTATCTTTCCTTGCTATTCGCTTTCTTGATATTGTGCCTGGATACTACCATGCGAAGTTGCTCTGTGTCAAGCGCTGATCATCACGTTCCAAGGTGGGCACAGACTTCATTGCCAAGAATTTCTCGGTTGTGTGAACAGTCAGAGCCACTTAAACAAGAGCTTTCTTGAGTCTGCACTAGATATGACGTAGCAGATACGTAAATGTTAAATTTCTTTCAATCGCTCAATCGCGAAGCCACTCATTGCTACCTACCCTGTTACTGTTTGTCTCAGTAACAGGGACACTTTCAATCGCTCAATCGCGAAACCACTCATTGCTACAACCCCTCTCGCTGCGAACCGGCCAAGAAAGCCGGTGAGAAGGCGTGTTGCGAGAGGCTCGTGTTCAGGAGTAAGTACCTACGAGATGTGCAACGAGGAAACGATGAAGCACAACTGTTTGCTATGATACAATACAAAAGAAGCTTCTCTCCTAGCACAAGAGAACCAAGGAGGTGCAGATGCGTCTGGCTCTTCTCTCAGATATTCACGGGAACCCTCTCGCCCTAGATGCTGTTCTCGCTGATATTCAGAATCAGGGCGAGGTTGATGGCTATTGGGTCTTGGGGGATTTCGCCGCTCTTGGCTACGATCCGGTGACCCCGCTTGAAAAATTAGTGGCTCTGCCGCAGGCCAGTTTCACCCGTGGGAACACGGATCGCTACGTGATGACGGGAGATCTTCCCATCCAGCCGGAGCGCGTCCTGCAAGATCGGACGCTGCTCCCACAGGTTATCGAGGCGGCAAGAAGCTTCTCGTGGACAAGGGGCTATCTAAGTGCCACTGGCTGGTTGGACTGGCTTATGAACCTGCCGCTCGAAGTGCGTTTGACTTTGCCAGATGGGACACGTGTACTTGGTGTTCATGCTTCTCCAGGCAGAGATGACGGATCTGGCATCCAGTCCACACATAGTGACAACCAACTGGAAAGACGGCTGGCAAGCTGTGAGGCCGATCTCGTTCTTGTCGGGCATACCCATATTCCGCTTGATCGCCAAGTTGGCAAGAGACGAGTCATCAACCTGGGGAGTATCAGCAATCCGATCACGCCTGGTCTCCAAGCAACCTATGCGCTTCTTGATGCCAATGAGCAGGGCTATCGTATCCAGTTGCGAGAGGTGGATTACGATCACGAGGCTGTGATCAAAGCCATTAAGTCCTCTCGCCATCCCACCCCTTCGTTCCTGATCGGATTTATGCGCGGGGAACGCATTTCCTCATCAGATCCAGGCTTCTTCCAGGCAGGCCGGGGTGCGGAGAAGCCGAAGGAAAAGGAGGCGACGAACATATCAAAGCAGGGATGACATGAGGAGAAGCTTCGATACTAGAGTAAATCTCTCTCCCTGGTGCATCCTCATCAGGCAGTGTCCTGGAATGGACATCAGAAGACTTCCAGGCTCTTTTTGTGAGATGGGATCTCCCTCGTTGAAGGGAGAGGTGAGAGCGAAAACTGAACCGAGAGCGAGGTGAGCGTCACATGCTCCTTCGCCGGTATTGTCAACTTCATTTTTACTCTTGATGAGTTTTCCCCACCGCTGCCTTTTTCATTGGATCAAAAGGTTCTTTCTGAGAAAGAAAAGAGGGACGGTATTCCACTTTCACGCATTGCTTTTCCCATTCCCTCTCCCATTTTGATGAAGTTGACAATACCCCCTGGTGCGCTCATGTTCACCTGTTTGTACGGCACTGGCAAGCAGGGATGACTCAGATCAGGATGCGAAGGAGCGAACATAGGTGAATGCTGCGTGAAGAGCTATCCGTAAGGGCTGCGTCGTCTTACGGGTCTGCGTTAAGAGGAGTCCTCCCTGCAAACTGGTCATCACAGCGACAGCCAGTTCGGCGGGGTCGGCATCGGGACGCAGATCACCTTGCTCGCGCATCCTTGTGAAGCCCTCAACCAGATAGTGTTCCCATTGATCGAAGGAGTGAACTAGAGCAACACGAGCCGCCTCGTCCTGATCAGCAAGCTCGCTAGCGAGCGACCCAATCGGACATCCCCCGACACATTGGCGCTCTTCTTGCAAAGCAATCAGGGCTTCGCACCAGCGTTCCAGGTTCTCCCAACTGTCCAGGTTGGTGAGCAGGGGCTGCTGTGCGTCAAGGACATTGGTAGTCTGCCGCTCAATAATAGCCTGGACTAGATTCTCTTTGTTGGCAAAGTAATGATAGAGCTGGCTTTTACTGACGGAAGTCGTCGCCCGAATGTCGTTGAGACTGGTGCCTCGCACACCCTTCTCTCCAACGAGTTGAGCAGCCTGCGCCAGGATACGCTCGCGAGTGCTTCGACCCCGTGGGGTAGATGGTTCGTCCGGCACAGTCCTCCTCCTTTCTCTCAGCTGTTTTCTCATAAAGTATAGCACACACTGGACTTTCTGGTCCACTTATGTTACAATGGACCATGTGGTCCAATAAGTGAGGCTGCAGAGTCCATTGTGAATACTTCCAGAGGAACAAGGAGACATTCATGCGTTTAGAAGGAAAAACAGCCCTGGTCACTGGATCGACCTCGGGGATTGGTCAAGCCATCGCAGAAGCCTTTGCTCGTGAAGGAGCGCGTGTGGTGGTGTCAGGGCGAAACGCGCAACGTGGCAAGGCCGTTGTCGAGACGATCCAGGCTGCTGGTGGAACGGCTGCATACGTCCGGGCAGATCTCATCACAAAGGCAGAGGCCGACCGTCTTGCCAGGGAGGCAAGTGAAATGTTCGGTCCTGTCGATATCCTGGTGAACAATGCGGGGATTTATGCCTTTGGCCCAACAGCACAAACAGACGAGGCCACCTTCGATGCACATATTGCAACCAATGTGAAGAGTCCGTTTTACCTCACGGCAGCCCTGGTTCCACATATGGCTGAGCGGGGGTCAGGCAAAGTCATCAACATTACAACGATGGTTGCCCATATCGGAGAACCTGGAATGGCTCTCTACGGGGCAACGAAAGCGGCTCTCGCGCTGCTCACCAAGTCCTGGGCGACGGAGTTTGGTCCCAGCGGCGTCAATGTCAATGCCATTGCCCCTGGCCCAACCCGTACTCCTGGGACCGAAGTTCTGGGAGAGGCTCTGGATAAGCTCGCCAGCACGCTTCCAGCAAGGAGAGCGGCAAGTCCCTCTGAGATTGCGGAAGCAGCTGTCTATCTAGCCAGCAATGAAGCAAACTTCGTGCATGGGGTGACGCTCCCCGTTGATGGAGGGCGCATAGCCATCTAAAGACACCGTTGGTAAGCCTTCTGGTCAGGAGAGCTTACCAACTGTTCTCTTTGGTCAAATCCGAGAGAGGCACACCATGAGTTTGTTGAAGAACACATCGCTGGTTTTGTGAGCTTTCAAATCCGCACGAACCCCTTTACTCAGAAAGCGTATGGCTTCATTGAAGACCTCTATATTGCCCCATCGTTTCGACGGCGTGGATATGCACAGGAGTTGGCTCAAGCCGCTTTTCGAGAGCTGCGCCAGCGTGGTGCCCAACACATTGAACTCGATGTCCTTGCTCACAATGAACATGCTCTTGCATTTTGGCAGAAGCAAGGACTCACCTTGCATCATTATGTTTTGACCGGACCTTTCCCTTCGGAAGAGAGGTATGAGACCCATTTTTTATCACCAAACGAGTCGAAGAATCATAAATTGGTATGACATTTTAACTCATGTATTCATTGCTGGCGAGGCTCGATAAAACGACCACTATTTCTCTCGTAATATGGCGCTCCTCTCCTGGTAACGGCTGGCTCTCGCAGTACAGTCTATACAAGCCTACATTGGCACAAAGCTGAAAAGAGAGACGCGTGATCGGTCCCCCTTGCCATCAATACCAATCAGCGGGAGATCCTCTTCTCCACTCTCGCCTTTTTGCACTCATTGACGCGGCTACCGCCCTCTTCCCCAAAATTGCTGATCATTTGCGATGAGTTTAGGATCAACTGTGTGTCCTAGAGGTGAAAGGGGATTGACCTCTCTCGCACATTTCGTTTGAATTAGGAAAGGACACCATCTTATGCAAAACCTTATCGAGTGTACTCTCGTCTCCTTAGACGGCATAGACGCTGGAGCAACTCTCTCCCGATTTGCTCCCTCCCGCGACCTATGGACTGACAGGATCAATGCTCTACCCAGGTACGTCTTCTCCTCGACGTTGGCATTTGCCAACCAGTTCGTTGAGGAAGCCAAATTGGACGGCGCTTTCAAGCAGGGAATGCGGCCAATGCGCCAAGAGAGGAGCGCAAAATGAACGTGACAGTTCTCCTTGTTCACGGAGCCATGAATACCCCGTGGATCTGGAAACCGGTGCAGGAGCGCCTCACGGCTCAGGGCATCGCCTCGATGGCGGTGCAGTTGCCGAGTAGTCACCCCGATAGTCGTGCTGTGCAGGATATCGAGGCCGATGTCGCCGTCTTGCGGGCGGCAATCGAGGCCGCACCTGGTCCGGTGGTGCTCGCGGCCAACTCCTACGGCGGCGTACCAGCCACCTGGGTGGCAGGGGAGACAGCGAAGGTCATAGAGATCGTCTACATGGCCGCCTTCCTTCTGGAACCGGGGCGCTCCATCCTGGACTGGCTAGGCGGTGCCTTCCCAGACACCTGGGAGTTTTCATCTGACGGTCGAGCGATGAAGTTCGGCGATGTGGAGAATAATCTCCTCAATGGTGTGGACCCTGCCCTGGCTACCGAGGTCATAAAGCAGCTCTCCTGGGTGAGTGTGCAGGCCTTCCACCAGCCACTGCCCACGACCCCAACCGAGACAAAAGCGACCTATATCATCACCACCCAGGATCGCGCCCTGCCACCCCCTGCCCAGGAAGCGATGGCGGCACGTACGACGCGGACAGTCAGGGTCGCCTCTGGACACTACCCACATCTGGCCTGCCCGGACGAGGTCGTTGCCGTCCTGGCTGGTGCCGTTGCCCGGGCGGGTACCTGAACGGCCTTTCCATCCCAGGCAACAATCCACGGAGTTCTTCCTTGATTCCGCTCAACTGAGCCACAGGCGAAGCTGCCGCACAGCCTAGCAGCGGCGGTTGGGTGAGTGGAACGAGAGATATTCCTACTGATGCACAGAGAAACACGAGAAAAGAGGACCATTGATGGACATGACATTGTTAGGACGCACTGGCCTGAAAGTCAGCCGCATTTGTCTGGGGACCGCGACCTTTGGCAACCAGGCAGACGAAGCAACATCCTTCTCGCTGATGGATGCCGCTGATCAAGCTGGCGTCAATTTTTTTGATACCGCCAACGTCTATCCGTTCGAGGCTGGTATAGAGAACGTTGGCATGACTGAGGAGATCATTGGGAACTGGCTACGCGAGCGCAAAGCTCGCGACCGCATCGTGCTGGCAACCAAGTGTTACAGCAAAATCGGTCCAGGCCCCAACGACGAAGGATTGAGCCGCCGTCACATTCTTGCCGCCTGTGAGCAAAGCCTGCGCCGCCTTAAAACGGATTACATCGATCTCTATCAGGTGCATGCCTTTGATCCAACCACGCCCATTGAGGAAACGCTGCGTGCCCTTGACGACCTGGTGCACGCGGGCAAAGTTCGTTATATCGGCTGCTCAAATTTCCCGGCCTGGCGACTCGCCGATGCACTCTGGACCAGCAAACTGCTCAAGTTGGCCCGTTTCGAGAGTGTCCAGCCACGCTACAATATGCTCTTTCGCATGATCGAAGATGAACTGATCCCGCTGTCTCAAGCTCATAACGTTGGCGTTATCATCTACAATCCCCTCGCTGCTGGTATGCTGACCGGACGGTATCGAAAGAGCCGTACTCTTGAGCAAGATACTCGTTTTACCCTAAAAAACAGCGGAGGCATGTATCAGAGACGCTATTGGCAAGATCCCATGTTTGAGGCCGTTGACCGCCTCGCCAGCGTCGTAGAGCCGCGTGGCAAGAAGCTTGTCGAGGTGGCGCTGGCCTGGGTTCTGGCTCAGCCTGGCATTACCTGCGCCATTCTAGGAGCCAGCAAGCTGGAACAATTCACGGAAAGTTTACGTGGTGCCACTGTTTCATTGGATGAAGAAGAGCGCAAAATCTGTGATGACCTCTGGTACACCCTTCCACGTGAGCGTGATCCCTTGCTTGCACGCCGATAAGCCTGACCATAAGCATGCTCATCGATGCGGCTACAGCCCCGCTCCCCAATTTTGCTGATCATTTGCGATGAGTTTGGGATCAATGGTGTGTCCTATACGTGAAAGGGGATTGTCCCCTCTCGCACATCAAGTTTGAAGAGAAAAGGATACCATATTATGCGTAACATTATCGAACATACTCTCGTCTCCTTAGACGGCGTTTCTACTGGAGCAGCCATCCCAAGATTTGGTGAGTACCGCGACGACGAGGAGTATAATAGGGACCGATTGGACCAGGCGCTCTCATGCGAAGCGCTGTTGATAGGCCGCACGACGTACGAGCTGTTTGCCAAGAACTTCCCCATACGCACCGACCCGTGGGGTGAGAGGATCAATGCCATGCCCAAGTATGTCTTCTCGTCGACGTTGGAAAAAGCCGACTGGAACAATACAACCATCATTCGAGGGAATGTGGTCGCTGAAGTGACCAAACTCAAGCAGCAAGAAGGACGCGATCTGCTCATCTATGGGTCTGCTCTTCTCACAGAGACGTTGCTCAAACACCACTTGATCGACGCCCTCGGTCTCTCGATCTTTCCGTTTGTTCTCGGACAGGGGAAGCAGCTCTTCCGGCAGAGTGACCATCCTGCATTGACGCTCGTCGAGACAAAAAGCTTCTCCAGAGGTATTGTCATGCTCACCTATGAACCACAATACTGATGTTGCAATTCCGACCACGGCGAGAGCATCTGGCAAGATTTTTCTTGGGTATGGTTCTTGCTTGTTTCTTATGATGACGGCCGAACAGATTATAAAAGGTTTGAACAAGAAAGGTAACGAAACATGAATGCAACCGCACTTTTACGCGAACAGGTCCAACAAGCTCATGGGTTCCTGAATGCAACACTAGAGGGTGTGACATCTGAGCAAGCCCATTGGACACCTCCTGGTACCGCGAATCCCTTAGCAGCTACCTATGTTCATGCAATTGTCAGTCAAGACGTGGCCATCAACGTGGTGCTCCAAGGTGGTGCCCCCCTCTTTGCCACAGAATGGGCAGAAAAGACGGGCATCAGCGAGATCCAAACGAAACCGACAGCAGAATGGGCACACCGCGTCCGCATTGACCTGCCGACGGCGCGCAGCTATGCCCAGGCGGTCCACGCGGCCACCGATGCCTATCTGGCAACGTTGACCGACGAGGATTTGGCCCGTGTGCTTGATCTGACCAGCGTTGGATTCGGGCAGATGACCGTCGGCACCCTTCTCAATCGCATGGTGCTGGGGCATGTCGACAATATGACCGGCGAGATCTCTGTCCTCAAAGGCTTGCAGGGGGCCAAAGGCTACCCTATCTAGCGCTTGAGGAGCAGACGAAAAGCAGCTGAATAAGCCATATTCGTTATGCTACTCTTGCTGACACAGGAAGAGCTGGACGATATACCGCCCGGCTCTTCTCCGGCCTCCGCCGGGAACAATGTGTCTCCAGATGAAGCCTGACGAACCACTAACAGGTCAAACGGAGGTGGGCGGGAGGCCAAAGGATGTGAAACTGGCCACATCCAGGAACGCGACAAGACTACCAATCTGCTCGCCCTCCACACCCAGAACCAGCAGACCAACAAGCTGAGAGTCGTCTGCAAGAGCCTCCCGCCGATAGAGTCCAAACGCCGGACTGCCATTGGCGCGTGTTGGAAGCAGGCGCCATTGCAAGCTGGGAGTAAAGAAATGTGTCTGAAGCAGTATGGTGATAGCCGCTCGTCCCTGATACCAGACGGGAAACGGCGGCATGGTGAACCAGGCATCCTCTCGCAGCAACGCCACAAGACCAGGAATGTCCGTTTGTTCCCAGAGGGTTACGTAGCGGTCAAGCAGCTCTTGTAGCTGGGGGCGAGGCAGAACCATCTGCGCCTCGCTTCCGACATGGCGCTGGCGCAAAGCCCGTCGAGCACGTTGCAAGGCGGAATTGACAGCGGGAACTGAGAGATGAAGCCATTCGGCGACTTCGGAGGCTTCCCACTCCAGCACCTCACGCAAGAGCAAAATAGCCCGTTGCACTGGCGTTAAGTGCTGTAGCGCCATCAGAAAGGCCAGGCTGATTCGTTCACTCCTCTCCGCGCGGTCTTCGGGATCGGCCTCAGGATCTGCGAGCAGATCATCGGGAAACGGTTCCAGCCAGATCGGCTCCCGCAGTCGTGGAGGCGCAGGACTGCTGGGATCGCTCAGTGGGTGGGTTTCTGATGGCAAGAACCGCCGAGGAGCGCGTGTGAGCCGATTGAGGCAGAGATTGGTGGCAATGCGGTATAACCAGGCCCGGTAAGCTTCCGGGCTGGTGAGCGTCGCACGTTTCTCCCATGCTCGCAGCAGGGTCTCTTGCACCAGATCTTCGGCGTCGGAGAGCGAGCCCAGCATCCGATAACAATGCACGAGCAGTTCACGTCGATATGTGCCCACCAGGGTCTCGAACGCCTTCTGATCGCCCGCTTGAGCAGCGAGCACCAGGGCGGTTTGGGTTGGTGTTTCCATGACAATACCTCTTCCTCTCGGGAGATCTGCGTTATCTCGTTCAGAACACACAATAATGATTTTTGCATTGATGCTATTGAATTTGATGAACTAGCATCAACACAGAACATCACCAGTTTTTTTGATACAACTCATCTCCAGTAAAATGAGCAAAAACGCCACCTTCTTCCAACTTCTCTCGCATTTACCGATTGGAAAGTTTCCACGTGATTTCTCGCTTCATCCAACGCAATCCCTGATTTGGGGTAGCAGTTGTGCGTTTAGGGTGTGAAGGAAACTTCACGTAATTTGCCTTTGACTTGATGTCTCTCACTGCCAGGCACGTTGGACACTCAAAGAGAGAAACTCCAGCTTCTTCTCTTTGAGAGAGTGAGGTTGACCCGTTTGAGTCCAGTCAGAAAAGGTGGAAGGACGATTGGAATACACAGTAATATGGCAGGCGCTAGATATTGATAGCGTTGAAATACTATGTTAAACATAAAAGCGTGATTTTATCATATCATAAATGCTACGTTACATCAAGCGTATCAGATGTTTCCTTTTTCTTTCCTCCACAATTCTCGTTCTTCAAAAGCGAGTGGACTTACATAGCCAAGAGAAGAATGACGGCGTTTTCGGTTATAGAACGTCTCAATATAGGAGAAGATAGCCGTCCTGGCTTCCCGTCGGTTCTCGAAGCGGTGACGTTCGGCCCATTCTTCTTTTAACGTTCCGAAAAACGACTCCATCATCGCGTTGTCATAACAATTTCCTTTCCTGTTCATACTCACCGCTATCCCATGTTGTGCAGAAGAGCGCCTGATAGCCCAAGCTCGTATACTGGCTCCCCTATCAGAGTAGTGCAATAGTTCTGCCTTCGGATGCCTTTGGGCAACAGCCATCTGAAATGCAGCAGTCACCAACTGCTCATCTCGCTGCTCGCTCATCGACCAGCTGACGATGGGCGGTAAAGCCGAAGTCGTGGAGGATGTCGCGCACCTCCTGGTAATCATATCCCTTGTCCAGGCACATTCCTTGCTGTTTTTCCTCTGTCGGTTCGGGCCGGTCTACCACAATCCCCATAATAGTCGAGCGGGTCAGTTTCATATCATGCCGATTGGCTCCCTCGACCTCCACTGCAATGGGCACCCCATGACCCTCGGTAAGGACGCTGCGTTTCACCCCGCTTTTGCCACGATCGGTTGGATTAGGACCGGTTTTTTCTCCGCCCAGCGGAGCCTTGGTCATAGCTCCATCCATGCTCAACCAATCCCAATCCAGCTCATGTACCTCATCAAACTGTTCGACTCCCGTTTGCCATAATGCAAGGAAGACTCCTGCTTTTACCCATGTCTGGAACCGATCGTGGGCCGTTGAATGCGCACACAACTCGGTCTGATCGAGGGCTTGCCATTGACACCCAGTTCGTAGGACGTAGAAAATCGCGTCGGCACAGCATCGATCGGACACACGCGGTCGCCCGCCACCAAAGCGATGCGTATTGACATACACAGGGAGCAGTGGCTGTAGCACTGCTCACAGTTCATCGCTCACCCGATATCCTGTCGTTGTACGGTTATTCGGCGTCCTCTGCCGTTTTCGTTTTCGGGTTTCTTCTTCTCTCATACCCCTTGTCGCATCTGGTGATGGGCCTCCGTTATTTCTGATTCTTTTTATTTTGATTGCCTGAACAGACTGGATTACATCCTGATAGCGATGGTCATCAATGGAATGAAAAAGAGCGCAAAGAGGGTACTGATGAGTACAGCAACAGCGGCTTTTTCTGGCTGTGTGCGCAACTCTGTCGCATAGGAAACGGTATTGGCAGCAAGAGGAACCATCGATAGAAGAATCATCATCTGATAAGCATCACGGCTATAAAAGTTGAAAAAGTTCTTATCGAGAAAGACAATAAGCGTCATCAGGAAAGGCCAGACAACAAATTTCGCGAGAAAAGCCATCCCAAGAAACTTGATGTCAACATTGCTCCAGTGGACGTCCGCCATCCCAAAACCAATGAGCATCATCCCCAGAACGATATATGCTCCGCTAAAGTTGTTGACCGAGTTGACATACACTTCTCCGAAATGTATCCGGGCAAGATTCACGAGCACCCCAGCAAGGAACGCGTAGAGCGTTGGCAGTTTCACGGCTTTTGAAACGCTCTTCTGGACCGAATTGCGTCCCCTCGCCACGATGAAAAAGCCGACAGTATTTTCATAGAGCGTGATACCAAGAATGGCAAACACGACGAGCCCTATGAGAGGTTTTCCGAAGAGGGCTGCGACAACGGGTAAACCGAAGTAGCCCGTGTTTCCCGTTCCAGCAGTAAAGGCGAGAATATTTTTTGTGGCATCCTGCCATATCAGGCTTGAGAGCCATAGAAAGAGGAAACAGAGGAAACAGCAGAGCAGAAAAAAGACGAGTGGCAGGGAGATATGCTGGAGCGTCAGAGGAGTTGTCGCTACGCCGTTAAAAACGATGATGGGGACAATGATATAGATAAGGAGCGGAGAGATCCTTTCTTTCTTCACATGAAGGTATTTACCTGAAATATAGCCCAAACCGATCGTGAGATACAGTGGGAGCACCTTGACGAAAAGGGTCCAAAAAACAGCCATCATTTCTGTTCTTCCTTGCTTTGTCCTCCCCATTCAAGTCACCTCTCGCCGACGATGAGAATGGAGCAACAGGTGACCTGGGGAGAGGTTCATGCAGTTTGGTGTTTATGGGACGAGCGCTACGGGGCGTATCGGTGAGCCGGTCACTCCTCGCATTTTGAGTGGCAGACAGACAAAAAGAAATTCGTACACGCGATCTTTGGCCAGATCTTCAAGCAAGAGATTTTCCATGATGTAGATGCCATGGCGAACCAGGAGAATGAGGTGCCCTGGAAAGGAGACGTGCAGGTCAGGATCAACCGCACCAACGGTATCCCAGGCGGTATGATCGGCACCAACTGCCTTGACCTGTTGGTCGGCGAGCCATTGGGAAGCATCAGCACTGACGCCTCCGCTGGCCAAATAGGCGGCTGGATCGTTCCAACGCGCTCCATTTCCCGTTCGTACCAGGACGACATCTCCCGCGTTCAGAAGCACTTTCTGCTCCAGGCTGACAGCTTCGAGATCCTCGCGGGTGATAGGTTGGTCAGCTTCGATCCAATCGGTGCCACGGTATCGGGCGATATCGAGTAACACGCCCCGACTGATCATCGGCGCGATGGTCTCCACGCCTAACTCCGTAAACCCAGCAGAGGTCTGCACCTGGGAGGTTACTTTTTGCCCACCATATAAAGAGAGCTCCTCAGCTTGATGGCAGAGCGCATCAATGTGGGTGCCAGAGTGTTCTGCCGTATAGATGAAGCCGGACGCACCGGTGCGGGCCTCTCCTAAACCTGGTTCATGGCGACGATGTAAGGTATAGACAAATCCGGGAGCATGGGCAGGCAAGATAGGTGCCCCAAAATAGCGCGGCTGTTCGAGATCATAGACACGCAGCGTCGAGGCGACATCAAAGAGCTGTTGTTTTTCCATTCAAGAGATCCTTTCAAGTAGCGTATATGGTTGCATGTATTGTAAGGGGAACGTATAATCGTGTCCAACGAACAGAACCGATGCTCATCATCGCCTATTTCGATGGAAGGATCTCTATGGAATTGCGTCACCTCGCGACCTTTCGTACATTGGCTACCACACTCAACTTTACCCAAACGGCAGCCTTGCTGGGCTATGTTCAATCCAGCGTCTCCGCACAAATTCAAGAGCTTGAAGCCGAGCTCGGAGTTTTGTTATTTGATCGGCTCAATAAACGTGTCATCCTCACGGATGAGGGGCAACGATTGCTCGTCTATGCCGAGAAATTGCTGAGTCTCGCAGAAGAAGCACACACCGCACTTTCCGCGCGTTCCGAGCCAACAGGCGCTGTGACGCTCAGCGCGCCAGAAACCCTCTGCACCTACCGGCTTCCACCGGTCTTGCATCAATTCCGCGCAACCTTTCCCCATATTCAGGTGCATTTTCGTCCCCTTCCCGTTCCTGAATTACGACGGAGTGTTTTGGAGGGAAGGGTGGATGTGGCCTTTTTGCTGGAAGAACCACTGAGGGCAACAGGGCTGGTCGTAGAACCATTACTGCGAGAAGCATTACTGGTTATCGCGCCTCCTGAACACCCGTTAACACAACGTACACTGGTCACTCCTGCCGATTTAGAAGGTGAGCCAGTGCTGTTGACAGAGGTCGGGTGTAGTTACCGCAATCTCTTTAAGCGAGCGCTGGCAGCAGCGGGAGTCTATCCGACGACCAACTTGGAGTTGAACAGTGTTGAAGCGATTAAGCAATGTGTCATGCTCGGTATGGGGATTACTGTCTTGCCAGAGGTGGCGGTGCAGGTGGAAGTGGCTCAAGGTCGGCTTGTTGCACTTCCATGGAGTGAAACTGGATTTGAAGTGGTGACACAACTGATCTGGCATAGGGAGAAGTGGCAATCTCCAGCACTGAAAGCTTTTCTTTCTCTCATAAGAGAAAGACTCAGAAACCCCTCTTTCCAGGAAAATGAAGGAGAGGTTCAATGAAATTCGAAGCTCAAAGCGCTTAGAAAGGGAACGTGCCAAACCCGTGTGTGATATAGATGTAGACATAGGTTATTCGGATAGGCACTAAGCCGTCTGGCCGGATGTGGCATGGTTTGCGTCAGGGCCGCTTCGGTCAGGCTGGTCCCGTTCTGGATGAGCGTTACTGCCACTGCGTCCACCAGCCAGTCCTTCAAGATCCCAATACAACCAACGCAACCAGTGGCCCACCACCGTTAGCGAGACAGCGATGCATTTAGATCGACCTCAAGTGGAACCCGTTCCAGCAAATACTTCAAGGCGGCCACAAAGGCGATGCGTTCCTCTTTGTTGTCCACGTGATAACGGGCAAAATGAATATCTCGCCCCCGACGAGCAAGTTGCCCACTCATATTACGAAAGCCGAACAAGGCATAGGGACCTGCCAGCACGTGCAAGACCTTTGTGCGATTGCTTAACGATTTCAGCCATTCCAGTTGCTCATCAACGCTGTGGCTCCCGTTTCCTTGCATCAGGCGGTGCCCTTCGTCAGCGAACACGGCTCTCACGCGTGCACGAATCAGCGCTTGTTCCGCTACCTGGCGTATCTTGAACCAATCAATTGTACCTAACTTGGCGCGAGCTGGTTTGGGAGCAGCCATGATATGGGCAACACTGCCTACCAGTTCTTTGACCAACACATGCTCCTTGAGTGCATCGATGATTTGCCAGTAGTAATCGAGTCGAAGGTAGGCTTCCTGATCCGGCGGGATTGGCTCTAACAGGAGAATCGGAACGACGAAACGATCTGTTTCCTCGTCTTTAAACCGCTCTTCGATGACACTCAGCGCTTTCGACTTCCCAACGCCACCAGGTCCACAAAGCAGCACATGGGTCGCATCACTACCAGGCAGTTCAATAATTTCAATCTGCCCCTGCATATTGAGCGCGATGAAGTGACTGGGAGTCCGCCCCATTTCATGGCCAACAAACGCATCTGTTTGGAAGGTACGCGGCTGCCCATACTGGAAATCATCCCACGTCGTCTGAACCCATCCAAACACTTGCAATCCAGCGACGACCGGACAAAGCATTAGAAGCATCCCTAATCCCCAAAAACGCCTCGCCAGAATATCCCGGTCAGGCGCTTGTTATGCAGCAAGATGTGTCAGAACTGAGCACACAAGCGCCGAGTGGAAGGTCAAGCCGCATTCGTTGCCACGTTGTTTGGAGTGGCTGCCTAAACTGAGTATGGAGAGCCTCTCCCTCGCTCATATTGTTTTTTCTATTTCTTGCAACACAACCAGATATTGGTGCATATTTTTCCTGGCTACATTTGTTGCTCACTGCAAGATCTGGGAATAGCTTTCCTCTCAACGGACGCAGCAGCATGTATTGCGTCCACACATCGGGAATTTCACCAGACGCAACTTGTTTCGTCCTTACGAAATACGTGATCAGGGTATGCTCAGCAGTCTATCCCATCAATTGCGCAGATAGGCACCGGTGAGCGACTGCGGCATGTCCAGCAGTTGCTGCGGTGTACCCTCGAACATCACCCGGCCGCCTTTGTTGCCGCCTTCCGGTCCCATATCGATGATCCAGTCGGCGTTCTTGATAATATCCAGGTTGTGCTCGATCACGATCACGGTGTTGCCCGTGTCGACAAGGCGGTTCATGATAGCGAGTAGATGGCTGATATCCGACATGTGCAGTCCGGTGGTCGGCTCGTCCATCACGTAGATGCTGCCTTTTTTATGCAATTCGCTGGCCAGTTTGATGCGCTGGCATTCCCCGCCCGATAATGTACTCAGCGGCTGGCCCAGCGTCAGATAATCCAGCCCGACATCACTGAGCGCCTGTAAGCGGCGCACGATCTCTTTGGCAGTGAAAAATTCCAGTGCCTCGCGTACCGACATCGCCAGCACATCGGAGATCGATTTGCCATCGAGCGTGTAGGCCAACACCTCATCCTTGAAGCGTTTGCCGCCGCACGTTTCGCAGAGCATTTTTACCTCGTCCATGAAAGCCAGATTCGTGTAGATCACGCCCAATCCCTGGCAGGTTTCGCACGCGCCTTTCGAATTGAAACTGAACAACGACGGGCTGACCTTGTTTGCTGTCGCGAAGGCTTTGCGGATGTCGTCCATGATCCCGGTATACGTCGCGGGGTTGGATCGGCTAGAAGCGCCAACCGCCGCTTGGTCGATCACGATGGCATCGGAGCATCGAGGCAAAAACGAGTAGTGAATCAGGGAGCTTTTGCCAGAACCCGCCACGCCAGTCACGACGGTTAGAACGCCTATAGGAATATCGACGCTGACGTTCTGCAAGTTGTTGACGCGGGCGTTGATGATCGGCAGTTTGCCCTTTCGCTTGCGGAATGTACTTTTTATCGGCATCGATTGGTTCACGTGCTTGCCAGTCAGCGTATCAGCCTGGAGTAAGCCCGCCACGTCGCCCTGATAGACAATTGCTCCGCCGCGACTCCCGGCGTGTGGGCCAACATCGACAATGTGATCGGCCATCTGGATCACCGCCGGGTCGTGTTCGACCACGAGTACTGTATTGCCTTTATCTCGCAGTTTGCGCAGCAGATCGTTCAGGCGGTGAACGTCGCGGGGATGCAGACCGATACTCGGCTCATCGAAGATATACAACACGTCCTCCAGACTGCTGTTTAGGTGTTTCACCATCTTGATGCGCTGCGATTCGCCGCCCGAGAGCGTATCCGTTTCGCGGTTCAGGCTGATGTATTCCAGACCGATGTCGATCATGTGTTGCAGGCGCTCAATCAGGTTCTCAACCATCGGCGCGGCGACAGGATCTTTGATCTCGCGGATAACTTCTATCAATTCATCAGCTTCCATCGCTGCCAGTTCAGCAATAGTGCGACCATTGATCTTGCAACTGAGCGCCGCCTGACTCAGCCGTGTTCCCTTGCAAAGCAAACACGGCTCGACAGTCATGAACGGTTCTACCGATTTCTGCGTGCGCTCGGACATGGTTTTCACATCGCGCGTGATGTATTTACTGCTGAACTTATCCACGATCCCTTCGAAGGTCATATTGATGGGCTTGTTGGCGACCTGCATCTTGACCTTGTAGGGTTTGCTATGCAGCAGCAGGTCCATTTCTTTGGGTGTGTAATCGAAGAGCTTCTTCTCATTATCGAAGAGGCCCGATTGCGTCATGATATTCCAGCCCCAGCTCTCCACCGCGTACTCCGGGAACAGGATTGCACCCTCGTTCAGCGACTTCGAGGTATCCAAGAAGGTATCCAGATCGACGCCGATTTTGCGGCCAATGCCATTGCAATTAGGACACATGCCCTGTGGATCGTTGAACGAGAAGGCGTTCGAATACCCAACAAAAGGCTGACCGACGCGCGAGTAGAGCAGGCGCAGCACAGAATAACTATCGGTGATCGTGCCAACCGTCGAGTGCGATCCACCACCGAGGCGCTTCTGATCCACGATGATGGCCATGCTCAAATGATCGATGGCGTCAGCTTCGGGTTGGGCGTAGCGCGGCAAGAAGTTTTGGACGAACATGCTAAAGGTTTCGTTGAGCTGGCGTCGGGCCTCGGCAGCAATGGTGTCGAAGACAATGGATGATTTGCCGGAACCGGATACACCAGTGAAGATAGTGATCTTGCGCTTAGGAATGCGCAACGAGACATTTTTCAGGTTGTTTTCACGAGCGCCGCGAATCTCAATATATTCCTGGGACACTGATTGCTCCTTTTGCTGCTTGGCTGGGATGCAAACGCAAACCCCAACTCCGACCCTTCGGTGTGTTGGGGTTGGGGTTTTCTTCAAGGTCAAACCCATAAGGAATTGCTGAGGATTGGTGAGCCGATTTTTAACAGAACAAGTGTACTACATCAATAAGTTAACGTCAAGGCTGAAAATTCATCGAGGGCTGGTTATACATCAAGCAGCCCACAAAAAGGCTTTCATGCCAATAT
The DNA here is from genome assembly GCF_016587455.1 of Reticulibacter mediterranei. NCBI lineage: Bacteria > Bacillati > Chloroflexota > Ktedonobacteria > Ktedonobacterales > Reticulibacteraceae > Reticulibacter > Reticulibacter mediterranei. The sequence continues at coordinate 251,874 of NZ_BNJK01000001.1, forward strand.
CAACCGAAATCAGAACGACAGCAGCAGGTCTTCGCCATCTATGTCCAGCGCAAGAAACGGCTGCTCTCCTGCTCGCCCTAGCGGGTCGTCTCCCAGCTCTCCAGCCTTGGCTCGACAGATGCGCGAACGCAACCAGACCATTTTCTACCTGGAACACCTACAACCCTGATTGATTGGCAAGAACACAACAGCGCAGCTATGAGTGGTTGGCTCTTCGTTTGCCTGCCCTACTCATTAGTGTTCTTGCCAGTCTCATCATTGCTCCTTTCTTCGGCACAACTGATTCTGCGACCTCACTCCGTTGTGCAGCCTTGGGTAGATTACTTAGATGTTTCTTTTGCATCTCCACATCAAACATACACCTTATCCCTCATCAAAAAGAAGACGGTCGTTATCAAGGACGCCTCCATCTTTTTAGAAAATACTTTCCTTTTTGCAGTATCATTGGACTCATTGTTGGGCTGAGTTTTGGCTTGAACGTGGGCGGTTCATATGTAAATCTCTTTTGCACGAAGCCAAAAGCTCCTTGTTTCTTCAGGTGTTAGAAAGTTTTGAGCGGCATCAGAAAGGCAGCCAGCACTGGTTTACCAGTGGTATGCTGCCTGGCTAGGTATAGGAGCTAATGGGCTATTAGCTCCTATACTGGATGTATCTAGCGCCCTCTTTAGAGAGATGTTTTTTCGCAATACTATCATGGAAGGTGGCACAGGTGGTTTGCAGACAAACAGAAGCGGATGTTTTTGCGCCTCCGAGCCTCTCTTCCGTAGAAAGAGCAGAGACTAAGCTAGCCGTTAACGATAGAGACCTCTGTTGTTCGAGGTCTCTCACATCTTTTTGAGGGGATGCTTTTGCGTTATTAAAAGATATGGGTGGTTTTTGGTTTAATGGGTAAAATCGATGCACCTGCATCAATATGAAAGGTACTGCCTGTAATCTGTGAAGACTCGTCAGAAGCGAGATATATGACTGCATAGGCCGTATCTTCAGGCGTTTGGTGGCGTCCGAAAGGCAAGTTTTTTCCAGCCTGCACAAGATCCTCTTCGCTGGTCCCCTGGCTTTTACGCAAGGCTAATTCTCCCTCACTGAGCACCCATCCAGGAATAATGTAGTTGACACGAATCTTCTCTGTTGCGTACGCCCCCGCCAATGTTCGTGTCAGAGTAAGGAGTCCCCCTTTAGCTGAGGCATAGGCGACGAGATTCGCGTGTCCTTGAATACCGTGAAGCGACCCAATATTGATAATACTGCCACCTCCCACTTCACGCATGCGAGGTACTGCATACTTACAGCAGAAGAAAGCACTCCGCAAATTGATAGCCAGGATACGATCCCACAGATCAGATGAGGTTTCTTCTAGCGTAGCACGTGGATACCAACCAGCATTATTGACCAGCACATCAAGCCGCCCATAGCTACGCACAGCTCCCTCTATTAATGCGGTACAATCCTTCTCCTCCATCACATCTACTTTCTGAAAGATTGCTTCGCCTCCAGCTTCACGAATAGCGGCTGCTACGGCCTGTCCTGCAGTCTCCTGGATATCTCCAATTACTACTCGCGCACCCTCACGTGCCAGCATCTGAGCACATGTTCGTCCAATACCCTGAGCTGCGCCGGTAACGATAGCTACTTTGTCCTGGACTCTTTGAACCATTTTTTCCTCCTGTCTTTTCCCAGAGGATTTTCCCTTTTCCATTCCAGGCTGCCAACGTCATCTTGACGAAAAAGGGATGGCCTGCTGAGAGAGACCTAGTGTTTGTCGAATACTTTTTCCGAGGTTGTTACCCTGGTGAGAGATTCTCTCCGGCACACTACCATGCCATCCTTAAAATATTCCTAACAAGGAAGCGTCTGTCAAGTATTTGACACGTTCCCAACTCGCTTACTATGCTGTACAAACGGTTATGTTGCAAAAATTTATGAAGAAGAACGGACAGAAAGAGGGATATTAATCTGTTAGGCAGCCAGTCCAAAAAGGTGAGCAATGAAGGCTTGCAGAGAGAAGATGTCTCCTTTGGCTACACCTTGTATCTGTCCTTTGCGCAACATGTTCATAACCTCATAGCCCTGCAGTGTTCGTGATGCTGTCTCAAACGAAAAGAATCCCAATCCGGGTTTGATGAGGTGTTTGATGAACCGATGTTCCTGTTCAATCAGATTATTCAGGTACTTGACTTGCCTTAATTCCACCTGTTCAGACAGGACGCCAGCGGCTTTGAGTTCAGCAATCGCTTTGGGATACGCAGCGTTTTTGTCCAGCGCCCGACACGCGAGGTTCCAGTATAGTGGAGATTGTAGGTTCAGCTGGAGCTGTCGGCAGAGCCACCAGTTTGTGGAGCGAACTCACTTGAGGTGCTGAGCCAGTTGTGGTGTGCAGTGCTTTGCAGAAAAAGCCTTTGGCGGCTTCGGCATCGCGTGTTGGACTCAACAGAAACTCCAGGGTACTCCCCTGCGAATCAATCGCCCGGTAGAGATAAAACCACTCCGTTTTGATTTTGATATATGTCTCATCGACCCGCCAAGAGTTCGTTGTGGTCCTGAGATACGGTCTGCAGCGCTTCTCCAACTCCGGAGCGTAACGTTGGACCCAGCGGAAGATCGTGGTGTAATCCACATGCAGTCCTCGCTCAGCCATCATTTCCTCCAGATCTCGATAGCTGAGAGCATATCGCAGATACCAACGGACACACAGGAGAATGATCTCAGCTTGGAAATGACGCCATTTAAACGGATTCTGCTTGCTCATGATGAGTCTTTTTTTGCACTTTTCGCCCAACTGTAGCAGATCAGTTTACTTCTTGCAACGCTACCCTTTTGCTTCCTGTCTCTGATGGGGAGGTAGCAGAAAACCGATGGTTTCGAGACGCATCAACCGGCTGGTTTCGCAACTCAAGAAACAGCCGCTCAGGAGACACGCTTGCCCTTTGTGAGAGCGCTATTCGGACCGTTCTGCTCCTGGCATAACCGATCTGACAGATCAAAAAAAGAAGAGTTGAATACCCTGCTCACGAACGGGAAGACCTTTCATCACACAAAGGAGAAGCATGGAATGAAAAACATTCCCTTACACAACAGCGCAAGAGAAATGCCTGACTATTTGCTTCACAGCCAGGAACAAACGCTCGCCAGGCCAGAACGTGAGATGCGATCTTCTGACTCCCCATACATTGAACAGATCGGGCGTCTGTGTATAGAGAGTGAGTCTGTTTCTCTTTGCCCAGCTTCTGGTCACTGGAACATGCTCGTGGTGCGATATCAAGATGAGATAAGCCTCTCGGTGTGGGGCCCGATGACGAAAGGGGCGATTATGCTGTATCGCGAAGGCGCTGAGATTCTTTCCATCACGTTCCCCCTTGGGATCTTTCTGCCGCAGATGCCGGTAGGCCATCTGGTGGATACAGGGGAGTTCCTGCCTCGGACATCTGCAACATCCTTCTGGTTAGGCGACTTCTCCTGGCAATTTCCTGGCTATGAAAACGTCGAGATGTTTGTCAACAAACTGGTGCGTAAGGGCCTGCTTGTGCATGATCCAGTGGTTGATGCTGCACTCCAGGACCAGGCGCAAGCAATGTCAAAACGCTCTATCCAGCGTCGTTTCAGGCACGCTACCGGGTTATCGCTGCGTACTCTTCAAGCCATTGAACGTGCTCAACATGCGGCAACCTTGCTACAGCAAGGCACCTCTGTTCTCGATACGGTGGAGGAGGCTGGCTATTTCGATCAACCCCATCTGACCAGAGCGCTCAAGCGCTTCATCGGACAGACTCCTACTCAAATTGCCCGGATGGGAAAGCCTTGAGACGCTGTCGTCTCAGTACAAGACATGGCCCCTTGAGTGCAGTACGATAGCGATGTTCAAATCACTTCTGAAAGCGAGACATGTTATGAAAAACGTACGCTCACAAGACGGAACAGCTATCGCATTTGACCAATCTGGCGAAGGGCCAGCCATCATCCTGGTGCTGGGCGCATTTAACGACCACTTCACCGGCTCAGCGCTGGCGGAGAGACTTTCCGAGCATTTCACCGTATTCAATGTTGACCGCCGGGCACGCGGCGAAAGTTCCGATACCGCTCCCTACGCCATCGAGCGCGAAATCGAGGATATCGCCGCCCTCATCGACGAGGCAGGGGGATCTGCCTCGGTCTTTGGCTATTCCTCTGGCGCTGTCCTCTCACTGATGGCGGCCGAGCAGGGCTTGCCCATCACGAAGTTGGCGCTCTACGAACCCCCGTTTCTGATTGAGCAGGGTCTGGCTGAGCAGTCGCGGACGGTTGCAACCCAGCTCAGCGAACTGCTCTCGCAAGGGTTGCGAGGGGAGGCGGTCGAACTCTACCAGACGGACGTGGTGGGGATTCCAGCTGAAGTCGTGGCCCGGCTCCGCAACGCGCCCTTCAGACCCGCCCTCGAAGCCATCGCGCAGTCGCTGGTCTATGACGCCACCATCCTGGGCAAAATGGATCTCCTGGCCTCTCGCCTTAGCTCCATCGCGGTCCCAACCCTGCTGATCAGTGGGGAGGCAAGCCCGGTCATGCTCGGCGACGCGGCCCAGGCTGTTGCTGACGCTCTCCCCCACGCGCAGCACCGCCGCCTGCCGGGGCAAACCCACGACCTCGTGGCTGAGATTCTTGCTCCTGTGCTGGAAACCTTCTTGATGAACTAACCTGGAAGAGAGGACCTGATGAAGACATCACAAATTCCAGAGCAGCAGAGCCTGGAGCGAAGACAGGTATCATCCCCCTTTCTGACCCTGTCCGTTGTCAGCCTGGCGATCTTCCTGGACGCCCTGGACGTGTCTATCGTTACCATTGCCTTGCCCAGTATCCAACGGGATCTTGCGTTGAACATGGCGGAGCTGCAATGGGTTCCTGGAATCTATGTCCTGGCCTATGCAGGCTTTCAGTTACTGGGGGGACGTGCTGCTGACCTGCTTGGTCGTCGTAGCATCTTTCTCTTGGGGGCCACGCTCTTTGGCGTGGCCTCCCTCACCGCTGGACTGGCACACAACGGCTGGCTGTTGATTCTGGGGCGCTGTGGGCAGGGGATAGGAGCGGCGTTGACCTTTCCTGCCGCCGTCTCCATTCTCACGACAACTTTTGCGGAAGGGACAGAGCGCCACAAGGCTCTGGGGATATTCAGTGCTATGGGGGCTTCAGGTTTCACTGGTGGAGTCATCCTTGGCGGTGTCGTGACCACCTTCCTCGATTGGCACTGGGTCTTCTTTTTGAATATCCCCTTCGTGCTGCTGATCCTCTTGCTTGCTCGCCTCGTTGTGCCGGAGGGTCGGTCACCTGTCCGAGAGCGATCATACGATCTTGCGGGAGCTGTTACGGTGACTGCCGGGTTGCTCCTGCTCGTCTATGCGCTGACAGAGGCACAAGAACGTGGGGCGAACACGGTGAAGACGACTGGACTCTTCGTCCTGGCGGGCGTTCTCCTGTGTTGCTTCCTACTTATCGAACGATGGTCAAAGGCTCCCCTGATGCCGCTCACTATCTTGCGCTCACGTCTTCTGTGTGTGGCAAGTGTGACCTCCCTTGCCTTGCAGGGGTCAGTGTTCGGCTTCCTCTTCATTTACACCCTCTCTTTGCAAGAGATAGTCCACTTCTCCCCGGTGAATGCGAGCCTGGCCCTGGTGCCAGCCAGTGTCGCTTCCGCCCTGACCGGCTTGTTTGTCGCGCCCTGGTTCATGAATCGACTGGGTCTCAGGCTCACCAGCATTCTGGGTCTGCTGTGTCTGTCGGGTGGCATTGCGCTCTTTTTGAGGGTTGGTGAAGCAGGTGACTATGTGGGAACGATCTTGCCATCGGTAGTGCTTGCCCTCTCCGGCGCAGGTCTGGCTGGCCCAACCCTCTCTGTTGCAGCTGTCAGCAGGATCGCACCAACTGAGCAGGGCCTGGCTGCGGGGCTTCAGGGGACATTTATGCAAGCCGGTGGGGGGCTGGGTCTCGCCACCACTGCAGCTGTAGTAACAGCCTTTCTCGCCTTCGGACACTCCATTGCCCATCCCTCAGCCTTATCAGTAGAGGCCCAGCTCAACGGGTATCACGCAGGGCTTCTGGTCGCAGCAGGAGGAGCGGCACTTGGAGCACTCATGGCTCTGGTTGGTATACACAAGCCGCCTGAAGATCTTGAGGCCGAGAAGGAAGTCCTACCGTTGTGAGATGGTTGTGTTAGCGGTGCGATGAACACTATATCAGTATGTCCTGTAAGGAAGAAAGGCTTTCTATGTCAACCCTTTGAGACAACGAATTTCTAGGATAGGAGAAAAGATGAGACGAATGGAGGCCCAGATGGCTTCAAATGAGCATGAAGGAGCATATCATGCCACGTCCCGGCGTCAAGCCACTTCGTTTCCCTTGACACCTAGCCGCTTGCATAAGTGAAAGCAGATATGCTCAATTGAAGGCAAAAACACGGGCGGTTTTGTCTCGAAAGTCTCCAACTCCCTAAGCAACTTTGAGTGTATGGAGTTGTCTGGACGTTTCAAAGATCGCCGACACATAGGTATCGTGCGACCGGAGCAGAGCGAAGAGGATACGCGCCAAAATATTGGAGAGGGCACGCACGGTGATACTGTGGCTTTTGCCTTCTGCGCGTTTTCGTTGATAATAGGTGCTGGCCCACTCCTCCTGCTGTGTACTTTGCCAGGCAAATTGATGCAAGGCATTGCGCAGCGGTTTGATACATCCCAATCGCCGATGGGGATCATCGCCAATTTCTGCCAACAACCGAGGAGCCAGGCGTTTTCCTGCCGCGGGCCTACTGCTGAAGACCTCATTGTCTTCATGATCAAAAAGATGTGGCCGAGCTATTTCTGGAGCGAGGTTGGTCTTCACGCATGAGGCGGTTCGGGATTGGGAAGCGCGCATTACCCCGCTCATCTCCGAGCAGTTGCGGACCAAGCGACGAGGGCAAGCTGGGCGGTCTTGGTACGTCGATGAAACGTATGTGAAAGTCCATGAAAACTGGTGCTATCTTTACCATGCCATCGACCGGGATGGGAATCTCATCGACTCGAGGCTGAGTGAGACGCGAGACATGGAGGCGGCCAAGCTCTTTTTCACACAGGCCGCTCGGACGGTGGGTCATGCCTCAGAGCGAGTGACGGCCGATGGGCACAACTCCTACCCCCGCGCCATTCGAGAAACCCTTGGTAACGCGGTCATCCACCGCTGTAATCCCTACCTCAATAATCGACTGGAGCAAGACCACCGTGGCCTCAAACAGCGGTATTATCCGATGCGAAGCTTCGGCAACGTCTCTTCAGCGGCACGTTTTTGTCGTGCCTTTGATGAGCTACGTCAGTTCTTCCGCTTTCGCACCACTATGATCCAATTTGTTCCTCTTGCCCAACAAGGAATCCCTGCTTCCCACAAGCGTTCCAATCATTTGCCTAGCCAGCTCACATTTGGTGCGAAAGGCAATCACCTCTGGAATAACAGCCTCGCGACAGCACTCCGCATCGTCGATCCATTCTTTGGGGAGGTAGAGTTCACGGTCGAGAAGTGTGTGCCCCTTCGCGCTGACGTAGCTCAGGAACACGCCGACCTGACAGTTCTCAACGGTTCCGGTCGTCCCGCAATATTGCTTTTTCACCCGGCTGATTTTTTGCCCCGCTTGCAGAAGCTCGTCTCATCAATGACCAGGACGGCGTGCGGATCACCCAGGCGCTCCAGGATGTAGGCGCGCAGATCGTTGCGCACCAGGCCTGCATCCCAGACTGCACTGCCCAGCAAGCGTTGCATCCCATCGGGCCGGGCTTCTCCGGCGTGTTTAGCCAAGTGCCAGCCATTTTTGCGCTCGACGGCACTCACGATCCCTTTCAAGTACGTCAATGCCCGACGCCGAGGTTCTGGTCGAGCGAAACGAGGGGCGATGCAGGCATGCAGGCGTTCAAGTTCCTGCCCCCACTTCCAGACTTCGATAAAAGTGGTTTTGGCTCCTACTGGGGTGATGTGTCGGAGTTGCTTCACATCTTTCTCCTTTCCCATAAAGCGGGCTTTCGGTTAGCTTCCTCCATAGAGTATGTCCTATGGGAAGAGGCAGATGAGGCGTGTATTGAGCAACTGCTGCTCGATCAATGACGGCGCAGAAGGGAGTGCCCTACCCCTGGGTTGGGAGCAAGGTCACGATTTTGAGTGGGGCCACTTTTCTCTTGAGCAGAGCTTGTCTTTATCTTTCCGGCGAGTATATGCTGATGTCGAACTAGCTTTCTTACAGACGGGCCGAAACGAAAGGAGCGAGACAACAAAATGAAAGCGATCCGTATACATGACCGTGGCGGTCCAGAACACCTTGTGTATGAAGAGGCACCACAACCCCATCCAGGTCCAGGAGAAGTGTTGGTTCGCGTTTATGCGACGGGTGTCATTGCAAGCGAGTTGAGATGGGACGAAACCTATGAGACCAAAGCGGGAAGTAAGCTTGTTCTCCCAATCCCAGGACGTGACCTCTCAGGTGTTGTGGAGGAGGTAGGTCCTGGTACTCCCATTCTCACCAAAGGCTCGCAGGTGTATGCTATGATGGACTATGGCCGCGACGGTGCTGAGGCAGAATTTACCATTGCTCTCCCCAGCGAACTGGCTCCCAAGCCACGCACGCTCGACTATGTGCAGGCAGCAGCCGTTCCCCTGACAGCTTTGACGGCCTGGCAGGCCCTCTTTGATCACGCGAGCCTGGTTGCAGGACAAACCGTCTTAATCCACGGAGCCGCAGGGGGCGTTGGAGTCTTTGCTGTCCAACTGGCTCATTGGGCGGGGGCGCATGTCATCGCAACCGCCTCCGCACACAATCGCGACTTCCTCCACGAACTGGGTGCCAACGAGGTTATTGACTATACCACCACGCGCTTCGAGGATGGGGTTCATGATGTCGATCTCGTCTTCGATACCGTTGGTGGCGATACCTTGCAACGATCCTGGCAGGTGATCAAACCAGGAGGGGTACTTGTCACCATTGTCAGTCCCCAACCCTCTTTTGAGAAGGCGAAGGCGCATGGCATCCACCCTTTCTGGTTTATTGTTGAACCCAACCGTGATGAACTGATCCAGGTTGGCACCTTGATTGATTCGGGACATCTTCGGCCCATCATCGACACAGTGTTCCCCCTTTCTCAAGCACGCCAGGCATACGAGCAAGGAGCTAGAGGGCATACGCGAGGCAAGATTGTCCTGCGTGTGGTGGACTAAACGAAAGAGGGTAGTATTTGCGTTGGTCACAGAAGAAGGACGTGAAAGGAACTATCAAGTTCGGTGCCCAGACCACGCCCGATTTCGGCACACTATAGGGAATATCTGGTTGGGACCCATGGGGACTTTGCCGATCAAGAGATGTGACATCTCAACAATGAGCTCGAAGCAAGTTGAAGACAGGTAGAACAGTTTACTTTAAATAGCTGTGATTAGGAAGTGCGGCTGTAGTGTGGACTGATAAGCGAGCTGAGCGCAGGGCTGCCCTACTGGCTGCTATGGCGTCACTTTCGGTCTGATATCATTCGGATGTCGCGTGAGGTGGTATTTGCGCTATTCGCTCAGCTATCAGGATCTCGAAGCAATGATGCGGGAACGTGGATTACGTGTCGATCACACCACAATTTACCGCTGGGTCCAGCATTACGCCCCAGAGCTTGAACGGCGTTGGCGTCCCCATTTGAAGCCCACAACCGATTCATGGCGGGTTGACGAGACATATATCAAAGTCAAAAAAGAGTGGATGTATCTGTATCGAGCGGTTGCTTCACATGGTCAGACGCTCGATTTCTTCTTCAGCCCGACGAGAGACGCAAAAGCAGCAAAGCACTTCTTGCTTAAAACCCTTGCCGCTTCCCATATCAGCGAACCACGGGTCATCACTGTGGACAAAAACGCAGCGTACCCAAAAGCATTCGCGGAATTGAAAACAGAACAAGCAGAGGAGCATTCTCGCTCATCTTGTTTTCTTTCTATTTCTTGCAACACAACTGTCTGTTATTCCATCGCTGCGTATGCCAGCGTCCAAAAGTCGCTGAACAGCTTCGGTGATGCCGGTGAATCCACCATACACTGTGTAAAGAGGATGCCGATCATCCCTTCTGCCGGATCGGTATAGGCGATGGTGCCGAAACCGCCGGCCCAACCGAAGCGACCTGGAGTGTGGTAGATTTCGTTGCGCCGAATGTCCAATCCCATTCCTAAGCCCCAACTGGCATGCGTGCCAAAAAAGATTTCCGAACCGACGCGTTGCTCAGGCGTGAGTTGATCTGAGGTCATCAACTCTACGGTGGCACGCGAAAGAATCTGCTTGCGGCTGTGCCGACCTTTATTCAGCATCATGCGACAAAAGGTGAAGTAATCATCGATAGTTGAGACGAGGCCGCCTCCGCCAGATTCAAAAGGCGTCTCAGACAGCCAGGCGCTATTTTCTACGCCGTCAAAGACATCCAGTTGATTCGTCTGATGATTGAAGGAGTAGAAGGTAGGCAGGCGTTCGATTTTCTCGGCAGGCAGGCGGAAGGAGGTATCTTTCATTCCAAGCGGATCGAAGATCCGTTCGCGCATAAATATGCCGAGCGATTGCCCCGATACGCGTGCGATCAAGGCACCAAGCGCATCGCCGCTCACCTGATACATCCAGCGCTCGCCCGGTTGCGCCAGCAAGGGTAGTGAACCGAGCTTCTGGAGCCATTCATCCATACCGGGATATTGCGATGGCAGCATCGGGCCGTCACCGCCAATGCGATAGTCACGGATCAACTTTTGGATTGGGTACGTGTTCGGCGGAGCCATCACGCTGCCGAAGCCCATACTGTACGTCAGCAGGTCACGCAGGGTGATGGCACGTGCCGCAGGCACCGTGGCATCAAGATCAGAGGAGATGGATTTGAGCACGCGACGATTTGCCAGTTCTGGCAGCCACTTCTCAATCGAATCGTCGAGCTGTATCTTGCACTCCTCTACCAAAATCATCGCCGCGACGGCGGTGATGAGCTTTGTGATCGAAGCGATGCGAAAGATGGTATCGCGTTCCATTGGTGCCGATTGGCCGAGCGACATGCTGCCCAGCGTCTCCACATGAACGTCGTCATGGTGGCTGACGAGTGCGACGATTCCAGGTATTTCCTGACGTTCAATGTATCCTGACAACACGCGATGCAGGCGCTCAAGCCGCGATTTCAAAAGACCTGCGGTCATGGTCAGATTCTCCTCTTTGATTTCAGTGCTTTAAACCCCTGTTAGGCTGTTTTTGCACCCTGTATTTTCTTTCTCCCTGACAGGTTGCTATAGAATAGCACGAGCTATGAGAAAAAACTTCTCGCATCTTGCGCATTACAGATCCTGGCCGTTTGAATGGTCCCATTGCATTCTGTCAAAGTTCGCACTGGATCGCTGCGCGAGTTCCACGATGAACAGCCAGGGGATGCTGCGCAGATCGGCATCCTGGAAGTCCGCACCGCTCACCGTGACCTGTTCCAGAACGGAAAGTCTTTGCAGAGCGGCTGCCAGCCTTTGTGGAGCCGTGGGCGAGAACCACCATCCGCTTCTGTAAACAAATCACCTCCATTGGCCTGTTCACCTGTGGTAATGGGGAGCCAGGCTCGCTGCCCATTTAGGGGTGCAGACCTCGCGCCAGACGATCCTGCGCCGGATTATGGATCCTCCTGATGTCTCAACCGGATCAATCCTCTTTCTTGGGATAGACGATTTTGCGTTTCGGCGTGGCTACCGATTTGGAACGATCCTGGTGAATCTGGAGAGTCATACCGTCGCCGATCTCTTCCCTGATCGAGAGGCAGACACCTCGGCGGCCTGGATGAAGCACCACCCAGATCTACTGTCGTCAGCCGAGATCGTGGCAGCAACTATGCCAAAGCTGCCTCTGATGGGGCTCCTCAGGCGATGCAGCGCGCGGATCGATTTCATGTGGTCCAAAATTTGATGGAAGCTGCACAGCTCCTGATGACACGCTGTCTTGCAGACATCATAATAGCATACCAAATAGAAGTCTCTGATCAAGGAGAGCACGCCTTGCAGGTTATCTCTCTGGAAACATGGCACCCCAAGGAGCCAGCCCAAGTAGAGAAAGTACGGCTGGCTCGACGAGCTGAGCGTCACTCCCGCTATCAGCAAGTAATTGCATATCATGAGCAAGGAATGACAGTGAAAAAGATTGCCTGCCAGCTCGATCTTTCGGATCGAACCATTCAGAGATGGCTGCTGGAACCTTCCCAGAGGCCAAAAAGCGCCGCTGGAAACGCAGTAGCTTTGACCAATTTGAGCCCTACGTGTTTAAGGGAGAGCGCAATGGGATCGTGCTCTGGTGTGAACTATTGGCGCAGGGAGCGCCGTTCTCTGAGCGTATGTTGTACCGTTATTTGGAAGTGCTCGAGCAGATAGAAGTGAACATTGCCAGTCTGCATCGTCTCCAGAAATTTACCGCGAACACGGCTGTCTGGCTGTTTGTGCAAGATCCCTGCAAGTTGGATGAGATCGAGCAAGAGGCACTGGCGGCCTTTCGCCAAGTCAGCCCGACGCTTTCATGTGCCTATGATCTGATCCAATATTTTCTCCTGATGGTCCATCGACAGGAAGGAGCGCGATGAGAGGTGGTTAGCTCAAATGGCGGAAAGTGGCATCGCAGAACTCCTAGAAAGTTGGGGGCTATCCTTCTAGGATTTACATATCACTATATACTACCTATTCAACATCACAGAATAAAGTGATGCAGTTGGACAACGCAACAAAAAAAGAGCCTGGCTAGAGTGAATCACTCTGACCAGGCACAACATTCTTTTATTACTCAATTTCATCATGGAGAGAGAGGAAAGCACTCTTATGCGGCAGTTTTAAAAGCAAAGGACTGCTGCATCACCTGGAAGGAGTGTGTATCCTCCTGGCTAAAGTCGCTTGTCAGTGAGGAGTAACTCATCCTATACTGGTGTCCGTTATAGTTGATAACCGCCTCACGTCCTTTGAAGTCAAGGCCACTCGATTTGTTTTTCCCTGTCCAGGTTACCTGCCTCCAACTCTGTCCACCAATGGTCATCGCTGGCTGGACATCTATCGTCTGAAAGTGTGTGTTTTCATCATTCAGGACAAGGAGGATAGCGGCGAGTTCTTGCTCGGCTGTTTTCGAGGTGTCCGACTGAGCGATGATATCGAAATTCTTCTTGTTTCCTCCTCCAAGCTGAACCTGATTGCTTCTCCCAATCGACACCTCCCACGGGTCAGAATAACTGACCTGGAACAGGTCACAGGTATACGTTTGTATATTGGTTGTGGGTGTTGTACCTGCAGGAGCAGTTGTGGGTGTAGCAGTCATCGCTGATGCGGTCGTTGGCGTGGCGTTCGTCGCCGAAGGGGTCTCTTGACTTGGAGCAGGCAGAGTTGTCGTTCCGCTACAACCAGTCATCAGCACTGCCAGGAACACTCCTAATGCCAGAGTGGAGAAGTACAGATAAATGTGCTTGATTTTCATATCTTTCACCTCTATACAGAACATCCTTGAAAAGATTCATAGAGTCCAGCACGAACTCTTTACATGAGAATGTTACACTGTTTAAGTATTGATCAGCAATGAAATAGCTCTTAGCGGGAGTGTGATAGAGGCCACTGTCGTTTGACTCATAAACTCGCCAAAGGGGGGAGATATCCGTCAGAGGAAGAAATTGGCGAAGATATGATATCAAATTTTGATCATATGTTCAAGGTCATTTTCTCATCTCAGCCCGTGGTATTATCTACCCCTAGGTATCATGAATCAGCCTGAGTCGCCTCAAGTTTAGCTGCCTCCTCATGCCGTCCCATTGTGTGGAGCAGGGCAATGAGGCGCATGTACATCTTTGTTGTTTCAGGGTGCTCCGGCCCTAATTACTGCTCAAAGATGTACAAGGCTCGTTGGTAGAGCGGTTCGACCTCTGCATACTTGCTCTGCTCATAATAGAGGTTCGCCAGACCATTGAGCGGAGAGATGACCAGCGGATGCTCCGGTCCCAGTTGCTGCTCAACGCTGTGCAGGACTCGCTGATAGAGTGGTTCGGCCTCCGCATACTTGCCTTGCTCATAATAAAGGTTCGCCAGGCTGATGAGCGTGAAAGCCGTCTCAAGAGATTCCGGTCCCCATACCTGCTCGCGGATGTGCAGAGCCCGCTGATAGAGGGGCTCCGCCGTTGTTGCATAATCATCTAAGACCTCAAGAAAGGATGCAGTCTCAAAGAGCAAACGCCCCGCTTCTGTACCCATGAACTGATACTGCTTGATAGCCTGCGTTGCCGTCAATGCTTGTGCCAGCAGACGACCACGTTGCTCCAAGTTGTCACCTTCATCAGATGGAAATGCGGCACCGACCCCCAGCATTGCTCGCTCTGCCCATGTGCGTCGTTCTGCTTCCAAAAGCTGGTCCTGGAGCACAGCCTGCACCAGCCGATGGATTGAGAGCATTTTCTCTCCAGGATCGCGCCTCACCAGCGAATAGGCTCGCAACATTTCAATGGCTTGATTGAGTAAAAAGACATCTGCTGCTACAGGCGCACGGAGAGCGACTTCCTTCAGCACCCATGCTAGGCTTTCGTCAAGAGAGGATCAGGCGCGTCGGCTGATCTTTCCCAGGCGAGAGTCGGGCGGAGGATTTGAGCAAGATGGGAGAAGTTCTTCTGCTTGACTGTGCTATCCTGTTCCTACTCGCGGGCAGTGTGGCTTCAACTTGCTGTCCTGCGAACGGAATGCTCGTAAAGAACGAAAGGAAAACCTATGAGACTTCACGAGGTCGAACGCGGCGATGGTCTTATCTCACAACTCCTTATCCGCTTTCTCTCCTGGATGTCGGGGATGCGCCTGCCCGATGCAGCGCGGGTCGCCTTTTACCATAAACAGTTCAGTGGCGACTCCATGAGTGCGTGGACGCATGCGGCTATGCGCGGAGAAAGCGCATGGAGCGTCGGAGAGCGGGAACTGATGGCGGCCATGACCGCCAAGTGGAATGCCTGCCCCTTCTGTATTGGGGCTCATGGCGCTATCGCGGCGCGAGCGCTGGGAAGACCACAGGTGCTCTCCACCCTTGAGGATTTCCGGCAGGCGGAGCTGTCCCCCAACCTCCAGGCAATCCTCGTCTTCCTGGAGATCTTAACTCGCAGACCTGGCGAACTGACACCGGAGGATGCCTGGACCGTCCTTTGCAAAGGGGTCACCTCCCAAGCCCTGGAGGATGCCATCGCGGTCTGTGCCCTCTTTCACATCACGACCCGTTGCGCGGATACCCTCGATTACCAGATGCTCTCAGAGAAAGACTTCGATCGAGCCGCCAAGCAACTCTTGGTCCAGGGCTATGCGTTTGGGAAGGGGAAGACTCCCCCCCATCCCGATCATCGTGTCCTAGCCGACGCCGTGCGCCAGCGCATCCTTTTTGGACCGGGGAAGACCGATGCCCCCCTTCGCCAAGCGATGGCAGAGCGAGCAACCGGAGGCCCGCCGCTTTCGGCACCCTACGACGAGCTCGCACGACAGATCGGAGAGGCCGCCTACAAGGTCACCGATGAGCAGGTGGCAAAGGTCGTCGAACAGACAGGCAGTGAGAAGGCGGCTTTTGAACTGATGATGGCAGCGGCTCTGGGTGCTGGTCTGCATCGTTTTTGGCGAGGGCTGGGCGTGTTGGAGGCGGCTCAGAAGACGGCATAAATCCGCAGCACAGAGAAGGCGTTGCCCAACGAGATGACACCCAGCAAACGATGGGATGTCAATGGCATTCACTGGCCATTTGCGCACTATCCCATGGGTTGGGCAACCCGTGAGAAGAACCACCTTTCAGGTCAATGACCAGCAGGCGAGATCGAAGGCTCTGTATTGACACCATTGCACGCTGATCCCCCAGATGGGGAGCCGGTTCTCCAGTATTTTCCGGGTCGATTCCCATGTTTCGCGCCGATTTCCTCACATTCGCCCCAATAATCGATTTTTTGGTTCAATCTTCGATCAATCCAGAACCTCGGTGGTTCATCCCGCTGTCCTTTGCAATGATTTGCCGAATCGTGCCAGAACGTTTGCCGCCACGAAGAAAGCGGTGATATGCTTGAGAATGAAATCTGAACCCCTTTCGTTTGAGGAATGATGCGATTGATTGAAAGGAATGCTTGTGGTGTCGTCACTCTTGGATTTTTCAGGCACAGAGAAACCTCGCCAGATTCAGGAAAACCTCATAGCGTACATGCGCCTGTTTGCGGGACTGGTTGGCACGGTGCTCTCTGATGCGGAGTCGTTCTGGTTCGTGAGCAATACATCTGCACCTGGCAACATGATCCTGCGAACACGTTTCGACGCTTTTCGCACAGAGGAACAGATAGACACCTTGCTTGAACAGATCGCCCAATTTAGTGATCACATCGATTGGTTTGTCTTCCCAGACGACCAACCTGCCGACCTTGGGAAACAGCTGGAAACACGGGGGATGCCAAGCGGGCCGGGTGGAAACTGGTTGTGGGCTGATCTCACCACCCTGAGTACAGACTCTCCCTCGCCGGAGCATTTTCGTGTCGAACAAGTCCTAAACGATCAGATGATGGTGCAGTGGGTCCACGTCTCGGAGGCAGGCTTTGGCTCAGAACTGGCGCTGTTCTACGATGCGTATGCACGGCATGGGTATGGGCCAGATGCCTTTTCATTGCACTATATCGGATACCTGGATGACACGCCAGTGACTTCTGGCACGCTGTTGGATGCGGGAGGATGTGCGACGATCTACGATGTCTCGACGCCACCAGCGTTCCGCCATCAGGGATTTGGCAGGGCGATCACGCATGCTTTGATGCAGGAGATTCGTCATCGAGGCTATGCCGATACCTGGATGTGGTCCTCGAACATGGCAAAAAGGGTCTATCAAACGCTTGGATATATCGAGGTGGATTTTGGCTTGCGGGAACATTCGTGGCAGAAGCAATAGTGCATCACACATCACGGTCACAGAATACTCCTGGTGATGATCCGCAATGAATTGAAATTTCAAAGCTGCGTGCGCGAGAAGATGCCGATTGCTTTCTTAGTATGTCACGCTCCTGTTGCGCACGCTCTAGCTCACGTTTGAGCTGATGGTTTTCCTCTTCCAATGATGTTTGATGTCCTTTTCCTGGAAATACCTCATTGCCGTGCGAAATTACCTTACATTTTTCTGGGCGTTTCCTCGCAAAAACCTTACAACTTTGTAGTAGAGTAGAGAGAAAAAGGGTCTCTCGTGCGGTTCGGCTGCCGGGCCTTCACGAAAAACAGGCCCGAACATCAGGAGCAGAACCCATGAACGACAAAATTCTTGTCGTAGATGATGATCACAAAACCGTGGAGTTGATCCAACTCTCCCTGAAAAACGAGCACTTTGAGACCTTGGAGGCGTATGATGGGGTCGAGGCCCTGGCATTGACCCGGAGTGAGGCTCCTGATCTGATCATTCTCGATTGGATGTTACCACATATCAGTGGCCTCGACCTCTGCCGTCTCATTCGCGCCGAGTCAATGGTTCCGGTGATTTTGTTGACCGCTAAAGCGACGGAAGAGGACAAGCTTCTGGGACTCTCCCTTGGGGTGGATGATTACCTGACCAAACCTTTCAGCTTGCGAGAACTGGTGGCGCGGGTCCGAATCGTGCTGCGCCGAACATACCACCATGCAGTGCTCCACGCACAGCTGCATATTGGCAACCTGCTTATTGACATGGCCGCACACGAGGTCTGGCTCGATGGGAAACCAGTCCATCTGACCCCCAAGGAGTTCAAACTTCTGGAAACCCTTGCCACCTCCCCTGGCCGAACATTTAGCCGAAGGGATCTGGTGGATCGGGTCTACGGCCTGGACTACGATGGTTTTGATCGCACGATTGACTTTCACCTGGGGAACCTGCGCAAGAAGATCGAGACCAATTCTGAGCGCCCTCCCTTTATTCAGACCGTGCATGGTCTCGGCTATAAATTCAGGAGAGCAGATAATGCCCAGTAACTTCTCCCTACGCCTCATCTCGATGATGTGTAGCCTGCGCCTGCGGCTCATCCTGCTCTTTATGCTGGTGGTCCTGGTGGCTATCGGCACGGTTGCCTTGCTTGCCAGCGAGGCGACCGCCACGAACCTGCAAGTCTATACTCAGACAAAGATAGATCAGCAGAAGAAGGATCAACAGATCATCTCGACGCTGCTCACGGCCTTTCGCCAGCATCAGAGCCAGCAAACCTTGCAAGCACTGACCGAACAGTTAGCGAACAGTTCGCACCAGCGCATCATCCTGTACGATGACCAAAACCGCGTCATCGCCGCTTCAGACCGTACCTTGATTGGACAGGTCATTCCAGAGAAAGCGATTACTGGCACCTCGTTCTCGACCTCCTCCATTGCTGGCCTCTCCTCCTATTCATCCTCATCGACGCTTTCTATTTCCACAGATTGGCTTACTCAGCCTCCCAGTGAGGTCTATTCGACATCCATCGGATCCTCACCTGAAACAACCTTTCTCACTTCCGTGAATCGTTCTCTCTGGATGGCGATCCTCATCGCCGGTCTTACGGCACTACTACTGGCCCTCCTGTTTGCCAACACGCTCCTCAAACCACTTCACACGCTCAAAGCGGTCGCCGGTCGGATGGAACAGGGCGACCTGAGCCAACGCGTTTCCATCAAAGATAAAGGCGAAATTGGTGCGCTGGCTCACGCTTTCAATGCAATGGCCGAGAGCCTTAGCCGCTCAGAACAGGTACGCCGCAACCTGGTCAACGATGTCGCTCACGAGTTGCGTAATCCCTTGATGAATATTCGCGGCTCTCTGGAATTACTTTGTGATGGGGTGCTTAAGCCAACACCGGAAACCCTTGCCTCGCTCTACGAGGAGACCTCACTTTTGAGCCGGTTGGTCTCCGATCTCCAGGACGTCTCGCTGGCAGAGGCCGGTCGACTGCGGCTGGCCTGCCGACCTGTTGAGCTTGTGGAAGTGGTGAAGCAGACGGTCCAGATCGTCCAACCTCAGTTGGAACAGAAACACCTCGCGTTGCATGTACACTACTCCCCTTATCTGCCCCCGATCTACGCCGACCATGAGCGGGTGGCCCAGATTCTGCGCAACCTCTTACGCAATGCTATCACACATACTCCTGGCGGGGGAGAGATCAGCATTACAGCCACTGCTAGCGCATCCCTGGTCTCCATCAGCGTGCGCGATACAGGAACCGGCATTGCGCCCGAACATCTCCCCTATATCTTCGAGCGCTTTTATCGCGCAGACCCCTCCCGCTCTCGCACGACCGGAGGCACCGGACTGGGCCTGGCTATTGTGAAGCAGGTGGTTCAGGCGCACGGCGGCCAGATCACCGTCGCCAGCAAAAAAGGGGAAGGGACCAGCTTTACCTTTACCCTGCCAACTGCCTCCAACACCAGCATATACAGCGAAAAGGGAGCATCAGGCCATTCCATTGAATAAAAGCAGGGCGGGTCAGACCAGTCCTGACCCGCTCTACTCCTGCCAGGCATCGGTCGCGAGATCCTGATACATTCCTGGTAAGTTCCTCGATAATTCCTCACATCTCTCAGCTATCCTTGGATATGTAAACAGCATCAACCTCTCATCAAAGCATCTGATGGGGCAGAGAACTTGTGGTTCTGTATCTGGCAAAGCCTCGATAACAAAAGGCTCTATCAGAAGGCGCGAGTGAGGCGGTGCGTATTAATGAATCTTCATAGAAAGAAAGGATATTGCTTTATGGACAACATTCGACGCATCCATGTACCGCGGCTCTGGCTCATCTCTGGCTTTCTTACTCTGCTGCTCGTTCTAGCGGCCTTCTTACTGCTGCCGACTTCCTCGACTCAGGCCGCTTCCGTGCAAGGATGCAAGGACAAGGGAGCTACGGAGAGTGTAAAAGGGTCGAAAACTACTCAAGACTGTACTACACAGGGGGCAAAAGGGCCGAAAACCACCGTCATCTGTACTACAGGGGGAGCAAAGGGGAAGGATATCAATGGACCAGTAACCATCGGGACGAATGCACAGACGCAGAGCGCAAGCAGCAAGGATAAAGGATGCACCTGTGCAGTGCAAGCAGCCACCGGGAAAGACACAAAGGGGAAGATCACCACCGGGCAGGGGTGTAACTGCACAACGACGGCCGAGAAGGATAATAAAAAGGGAAAAACTACTGCCACCTGTACAGTAGGCAAAAAGCATCCATAGCTCATCACGGGATTATGGCGAGGGTAGCATGGTGCAGCACCATGCTACCCTCGCCATGCAACGAGACTCTCGGCTATCCTGCCGGGATTGAAGGTGCTGTTCGGCACAGTGGAATAAGAGGCAGAGGGAGTGTTGCCAGGGGCGTTGCCTCAGAGATTGCTCTTTCTCTCAGAGCCTGTAAAAAATTACGCTGTTAGTGGAGATGTAGCCTTTTTAGCATGTTCTAATTGCTGTTGCTGCCCAATCTGATATTTACGTGCGAGTCGTGCAAGCATCAAACGAATCATTGCCACTTGAATCATCGCTTCGCTACTCTCAGGTAACCTCTCATAGTCTTTGGCGAGGCGGCGATAGCGATTGAGCCATCCGAAAGTCCTTTCCACCACCGTCTCACGGTTGATCAGCAGACCAAAGAGATCACCGCCTACGCTGCTTCCACATCGAAGGAGGCGGCCTGTCCTCTGCGCCAGCAGAAGGCGACTCGTGTTCATTCTCGTCACAACAGGACATGGGCCGATCTGCCGACGTGCGGGCAAGCCCTGCATTGGGTTCTCGAAGTACAGCGCTTTCGCTGTGAGAATCCTGCCTGCCATCGGAAGATTTTCTGTGAACGTTTGCCTACCTGCGCTCCTGCCTATGCTCGCCGGACGGACGCGTGGCGCAAGTCCTCACCGCCATTGCTTTCGCGGATTGCGAGGCCGAGCAGGTGCCCGCTTGGTTGAAGACCTGTCCATGCAGATCAGTCACGATACGCTCTTACGCCTGATCAAACGACAGCCTGAAGCTGTGACTCAACCCGTGCGGATTCTCGGTGTGGACGATTGGAGTTATCGCCGGGGCAACCGGTATGGAACGCTTTTGTTGGATCTCGAAACGCACCGGCCCCCCGATGTTCTCCCCGATCGCACGTTTCCGTCGTACGTGTCCCACAGTAGTAGTGGATCGTTAACGCGAGACGCGCAAATGAATCATATGTCAGGCGACGAACGCCCTCCTGAAACACCCAATCCAAGATCTCCTCGTGGGGAATCTTCCTGAGTTGCCAGGGTTCACCTTTCTCCAAAAGTGGAAAGAAGATGGTAACCCGCTGGGACAGGCAGTTCAAGCTTTGCCAGGGTAGAGAAAAAGTGAGTCAGCCCTTGGGATCTCAGCACGGTAGGGGATTGCTCCGCGGAAGAGACCGAACCTCCCACGCAATGAGCGAATTTACAGCAGAACCCCATCCCGATGCCCAACCTTCTGGGTCAGGACATTCATGGCTGCATCGAGTTCTGGGTCATAACCTGCCCGGAGATTCGTCCGCTTGAAGACCAGCCCAGTACAAATGTCTGGTGTGAATCCCACCACGTCATAGGATCTCCCGTCCGTTGTGTACACCTCGTTGGGGAGGCCGAAGGTGATACCGTCGGGCAATACCCGGAGCATGATGTCCGAGAAGACTCCTTGCGTGTTTTCGCCGATGCGGGTGATGTTCGGGCGGCCCAGCAGTGCTTGTGTGAATGTCTCGGCTGCGCTCACGCTGTAGCGGCTCGTTAGGAGTGCGATCGGACCGTGGAAGCTTGACCTGGCGCTGGGTTGGACGGTCACCGATTGCGGAGCGGTGAACGTGCTTGGGTTATTGGGATCGTCGCGGGCGGTTTTCGCGTAGGCGACGTAGCCCTGACGAGTAAGCCGGGAGGCGACTGCCACACCGTAGGCGTCGGATCCGCCGCCATTATTGCGTACGTCAATGACCAGGCCATTCAACGGCTTGGCGAAGGCGACGTCAAGCGCATGGTTGAGTGCGTCCAGTGCATCAGAGCTTCGGCCACTGTCGGTGTAGTCGTCGAAGCTAGAGATATCCAGGTAGCCGATGTCCTTTGGCAGGAGGCCGAATGAGATGTGGTCGTTGGCAAAGGACTGCCGCTTCCCGACGAGCCGACTGTCGACGATCCTGTTGGCTTGCCTGAATTCTGCGTCGGTGACCGGTTGCGGGTCGGGTCGCTCACCTGTAAAGGTCAGATGTTGGGATGGAAGATTGACAGCGGTGTGGGCATCCTGGAGCGGTTTGATCATCTCGACGAAGGTGGCTTCCAATTGCGCTGGAGTGGTGGCTGGCGTGACCTGCGGCCGGAACTTCTCGCGCACAGCGTCCCAGTTCAACCCATGTTGCTTGAAGAACGGGTAGTTCTCGCGGAATGTGTTCCAGAAGATGTCGAAGTTGTTCACGGGCGTGTTGACCATCGGCTGGACACACGTTTTCGGCTGTGCAGGCACTCGCTCGAGCACGATGTCCGAGATGGCTCCATCCACGTGCAACCGCTTTTCGTCCTTTGTCTTCCCTGCGGAGACGGTCAGCAGGCCCGAAGTGACGTCGAGGAGAGACTTAGGCTTCGAGCGTTTCTCATCGACGATGAACTGCCTGGTCCCGGTCGGAGTGTCCGCCGCCCTGACCGCCACAGCGACTGGGAAGCAACTGATCGCGGTGGTCTGCGACAGGAGCAGTTTGTCGTGATCGATCTGGACGAAGAACCCGTAGCCATCGCTCCGGTAGATCCCAACCGGGTTGGCGGCAGCATCGGCTGCTGTCCCCACCCTCCCCTGTGCCGGGTTCTGCCTGACACAGGTGCTCATCATTGCGGGAAGTCCAAAGATTCCGATGAAGACGACCATCATGCCGGCGAGATAGTGGAGTCGGCAAAGTCCAGATCGAAAATGGCGCTTCCTCAAAGCAAAGACTCGGGTGGTAAGTATCACGAAGTCATTCGTCGACGGAAGCTCCAGGTGGTCTTTCTCCATGAGTAGTTGCCTGGCAATATCTTCCAGCATATGTTCTGCTTGCATGGCTTCTCCTTGTTAGAAAATAGTTCTCTGACTCACATAGGGGGTTGTATACCAACCGAGACCCTTCTGGGAGCAACCTGTGACTGCTTGGTTTAGGGCACGGGTTGCCCCCAGAAGGGGTCTCCACGCACAACACAGCCGCCGGACCGATGCTCAGCATGATACAAGTGGCTCCTTGCTTCTGGGTGCAGGCCAGACGAACGCCTTGATTTCTCGTGACCAGAAGCAGCATCAAGGTGGCGAATACCATCGTGCCTACTTCAACGAGCCAGATCGGATCGCTCACACTTTCCAGGATGATGTTCATAGACACATTCTCTTAACAGACACTCTCTCCATTACAAGAACACCGCTACGCGCAGGCCCGGTCGGCTTCCCGCTTCCTCTCCCATTCCAGCCATTGCCCACTCTTCTTCTTCCCTCTCCTCCCTCAGATACTCCTTTGAAGAACAAGAACGTCGAGAGAGCCTACCCTGGTCACGCGGTAGGTTCTCTCGACGTTCTTGTTCTGACTATGTGAATTTTCCGACCTTGTGCGCTTGCTCCATCCTGCACACCTCCTCGGACCTGGAATTTCTTTGAGGGTCCGTTCTTTGGTGCAACTATATCCGGCGCTGGATCCAACTCAGCAAAAGCGCTTATCACCTCAACCATAAGTGGGCCACAAATCTGGACTGGAGGAACCCTTCGGGCCAGAGGCAGGACTGGTTGCACTCCTGGTCTGTCTGGTAACAAGTCCCATTTTCTTGATCCTGGTCGTGCAGCGTAAGCAGGTGCTCCCACCATCATGGTTACGGCATGCTGCACGCAGTTCCGATCTCTAGACCCAACCTGCTCCATAACTATTGAGGATGAATAATGAGTTGTCATCAGGGGCAGAGTAGCGAGCATTTCAGGCGTCTAGGAAAAACGGCTTGCTAGTAAGATACATTGGCCCTTGTCCAATGGTTGCGCCTACTCAATCCTAAGTTTTCCATCGATCTGCTACCATCACGCAAATATTGTCAACTTGCTTGTAGGAATGGGGTTAATTGCTGAGAGAGAGGAAGAAGATGGAGCGTGGCGAGGGCCTGGGCTTGTTCAGTTGTTAGCTGACCGATTTCACTCCGGTGATCTCATTACAGGTTTTGAGGGAAGGTCGAATAACCGAAATTGTGCTAATGATACCATCACACGGTAGCCAGCACAGCGCTAAAAATGGCTTAGTTGATCTGAGTGCAACCAACGCTGGACGGGCTGCACTCAGGCACTCTCCTGTTGAGCGGGTGCTAAACGACCGTTGAAAGAACCTCTACGGCGGCGGCGTGGAGCTTGGGCGAGGCGGCGAGGAAGTCGGGACTGCCGGGTCGCCAGGGGTGGCCGTGAATATCACTGACGATGCCACCTGCTTCCGTGATGAACAAGGCACCGGCGGCAATGCCGGGCAGGACTGGCTCGTATTGCCAGAAGACATCGTAATGGCCACTGGCGATCAGGAACAGTGGGAAGGTCGAGGGAACGGTCGCACGGACGAGCAAGGCATGGCCCAGCATAACAGTAATAGCATCTCCGAAACGTCGATAGGTCTCTGCTTGTCCAGCTTCGGCCTGACCTGTGGTGACAATCGCTACTGCGAGGTCGGACTTGGTCGAGGTGCGCAGTGGCCGCCCATTGAGATAGGCACCGCCTCCCCGGATCGCGGTATAGGTCAGATCTCCAATCGGCTGGTACACTGCCGCGAGGACGGGGGTGTTGTCTCGGAGAAGCGTGGCGCTCACGCACCACTCCGACAGTCCGTGGACGTGATTGACGCTACCCTCCGCGGCATCAACTGCCCACCATTCGCCGGACGGCAGCAAGACCGTCTCCTGGTCGTCATCCACCCACTGCGCCTGAGGGCGGGCTGCCTCCAGGGCAGCTCGAAGGCCATCAAGAGATGCCTCCTCGTTGCGGCGGCCTGCTTCGAGGATCTCGTTCCAGTTGGCAGGGCGTGCATCAGGTGAATAGATCGCAAGCAATCGCTTGCCAGCGTCATGCACGGCGTCAATGACTTTCTCTAACAGCAGAGCATCATTGGCATCTGTTGTCGTAGCAGCATCCGATGGTATTCCATGTGTATCCATTATGAGTATCTCCTTCGTCTTTTCTCAACGAGTGACTATTACGGCAAAAAGAACTTGCCCGCTGAAATGAGAGCAGAGAGGTCCTGGAGAAGTATAAACAAACCTGCTCATTCTTCCCTCTAACCAACAGACTCACCAGGACTTCTCTGTGTTTTACGCAACACTTAGACCACAGTGGTTATGCAATATGCAACACAATACGTCCGCGCCCATGTCCTTGTTGACCCAATACATGAGCTTGGCTGGCCTGGCTTAGAGGGAAAGTGTCCTTGATCGCCGTCTTGAGATGCCCCTCGTCGATCAAGCGAGCGATGTTCTTTAACATTTCGCTCTCGATTTGTGTATGAGATGCTACCACCTGGATTCCACGCTCTTTGGCCCGCTCTATCAATGGTTGACCTGACAGCGCGACCAGGATTCCACCGCGCTTGAGAACCTGTGCCGAGGTTTCAAGGGTAGACCCAACGGTATCAAAGACACAATCAACATCATGTACCACATTGGCAAGGCTCGTCGTGGTATAGTCAATTATGGTCTCGGCTCCCAGTGAACACACAAAATCGACATTGGCCCCGGAGGCCGTCGCGATGACGTGTATGCCCCTCTGGCTAGCAAGCTGCACTGCAAACAGGCCAACCCCTCCTGCCGCTCCGACAATCACCACCCGCTGACCCTTTTCCAGCTTCCCAGACTCAAATAGCCCTTGCCAAGCTGTGGTTGCCCCCACAGGGATCGATGCTGCCTCATCAAAGCTCAAAGATTGTGGTTTGAGGGCAAGCATCCTCTCTGCTGCGACCGCGTACTCCGCATAGGCCCCTGTTGTGCTGCGGCCATAGACTGCCTGCTCGATCTGGAGCGTCGTCACATCCGGGCCAACCCCCTCCACGACCCCTGCAATCTCCATCCCAGGGATATAGGGAAACTGCATAGGAACCAGATGTTTTCTCAGCCCCTGACGAACTTTCCAATCGATCGGGTTGACTCCGGCAGCATGCACTCGGACCAGCACCTCGCCCGCTTGTGGTTCTGGACGCGCTACGACCGCCAACTTGAGTTGATCGACATCTCCATACTCATGGACTTGTATCGCTTGCATCGTTTGTTTGAACATAGTTCTTCTCCTTGGTATTTGAATAGTAAGACAGCACATACATGATATTCATATGTACTATTCCCATGGATAGATGGATAAAAAGATCAGAAACGGAAACAGGAGAGCTAACCATTGAGCAGTTAAGAGATCGTCTCCTGAGCCGTTGAGGTGAATCGTTTTTGGTCATTCCAGGTACTATGGATGTGAGCAAGAATGAGCCTCTATGGGATCACTAAACCCTTTGCTTTCCAGGATATGTTTCAGGTGCAACAGCCCCGAACGAATACGCCCTTTTACCGTACCTAGAGATATCTGATAACTCTCGGCGATTTCTGCCTGTGTCCTGCCTTGAAAATAAGCCAGTTCGATCACTAGCCGCTGCTCTTTGGGCAGACTTATCAGTGCCTCGCGGATCTGTGAACACTGTACTGCCAACCAGGTTTCGTCCCAGACATCGGGCAAAGCGACCTGCTCGTCGTGTTCCACATCTTCCAGCGGAACCTTACGCAGCGCAGCGCGACGTCGCAAACCACGCAAGTAGTCTATCGCGCGATGGCGCACAATAGAGAAGAGCCAGTTCCGTACTTCGCCATTCTGAGGTAGATAGGAAACTGCACGACGCCAGACCGCCAGAAAGGATTCTTGCAATACATCTTCCGCCACTTGCTGATCTGCGACTATGCGATAGGCAACCGAATAGAGGGGACGATGATAGCGCGTATACAGCATTTCCATCGCCCAGACATCTCCGCTGGCGATGGCTTGCATCAGTGCCTCGTCGCTTATCGCTTCTAACTCGGAAATTCCATCAGTACCTATCTGTAACACCTCCTGAGTTTTATTCTTTCTAACTATATACATATCACTCCATATTGCTATTTTGCACTACAGTTGCACGTCCTCCATCAGGACGCTTCCTGCTCTGTATTGCTCCATGGTAGTCGACTCAAGGGAGACCAACTAAGAACAGCTCGCGGTTTTGCGGTAGCTTCCTGGGGTCAGCAAAAAATGCCGCCGAAACTGCTGCGTGAAGTGCGATTGATCAAAAAATCCGGTTTCATGGGCCACATAGCCCACGCTGTACCCTTGCGCGAGCAATGTTTTGGCACTCGCCAGGCGCAACTGCGTCTGATAGGCATGGGGAGGCAGGCCAACCATCTGGCGGAAGAGACGAGCAAGATGAAAGGGGCTCATGTTGACCGCATCAGCCAGTTCTTGCAGGGGCACCTCCTCGGCGTAGTGCTCCCGCAGATACTCCTTCGCGCGCTTGATGGTAGGGTGTTCCCACCCCGCTCTCGCTTCGAGAGGTCTTCTCAACACTTCCATAATCTTCTTTATTACTGTTCTTACTCACTCTCATCATCTGTATGACAAGAAAGAGCTTACATGAAGATAGTGCGGAGGAAGAAGGCCACGTGGGGGCATTTTCAGGGGGCATTTTTGCTGGAGGGATCATCTTGCCTTTCTTGCCTTTCTTGTCCCTCTCCGCTATACTGGGTACTACCTTGCTTCTCAAGCAAAGGACTGATACGTTCAGGAGGTAGGTGTCTGATGCAAGAACCGAACAAGAGCAGCAACACATCCCCTTTGCGAGCTGCACGACTCCAACACCATTGGTCACAACGCGAACTGGCAGAGCGTGTCGAAGCGACCGTTTCCACTGTGAAACGATGGGAACGGCAGGCGACCATTCCTGGTCCCTATTTCCGTCTGAAGCTGACGGCTCTTTTTGGCAAAAGCGAAGAAGAGTTAGGACTGAGAGAAGCGCCTGCACTGCCAGCACCTCCTTCGGCACGAGAAGCCACCGGCGAGGAGCAAACCCTGCCGCCTGTGCCCACTGCTCCTCTCTGGACCATCCCCTATCTGCGCAACCCCTATTTTACCGGGCGCGACGACCTGCTTGATCTCCTGGACGAGCACCTTGCCGCTGCAAACGGGGACGAGACCCTCACAACGCGTCGCGTGGCCTTGACCCAAAGGCAGGCCCTGACTGGGCTGGGAGGCATCGGCAAAACGCAGATCGCCGTCGAATATGCCTATCGCATGCGGGAGCAGGGTGCTTCTCCCCATACTCTTTGGATCAATGCAGCCAGTCCAGAAGCTCTGATGACCAGTTTCACGGCGCTAGCCGACCTGCTCCCAGAGTTTGCAGCCAGAAAAGAGACGGACCAGCAAAGGCTGGTGGAGGCGCTCAAAGGCTGGCTGGAGGAATGCCCCCAGCGTTGGCTCTTGATCTTTGATAACGCAGATGATATTTCCTTGCTGCCACCTTACCTGCCCCGCTATGGCAACGGCAGCATCCTGCTGACCACCCGTGCCCAAGCCGTTGGCTCACTGGGGCTCGCCATCGACGTGGAAAAGATGAGCTTCCTGGAGGGAACACGCTTGTTGTTGCGGCGAGCACAATGTTTGCAACCACTGGCCGATGACGAGATGAGCGCGGTGGAGCAGCTCGTGGTGGCCCTCGATCATTTTCCGCTTGCTCTCGAACAGGCTGGGGCGTATATTGAAGAGACTAGATGCACCTTTGCCCATTACCTGCACCTCTATCACAGGCATCGGAGCATCTTGCTTGCCCGGCGTGGCGTGCAATCGACGAACTATCCCGACTCGGTCGCCACCACGTGGTTGCTCTCCTTTCAGAACGTCCAACGAGCCAACCCCACCGCTGCCCAATTGTTGCAAGTGTGCGCGTTTTTGGCTCCAGACCATATTCCTGAAGAACTGCTCAGGGATGGGGCTGCGTATTGGCCCACGCTGCTTCAGGAGGCGGTCACAGATCCGTTGACCTTCGATCAGGCGCTGGAAGCCCTCTTGCGCTTTTCCCTGGTCAAGCGGCTGGCAACAGAGCAGCAGCTGAGTATTCATCGCCTCGTGCAGGTCGTGCAAGTAGAGATGCTTAGCCCGGAGGAGCAACGGCAGTGGGCTGAGCGTGTCGTGTGTGCCGTCAATCATCTCTTTCCGCGTCAGTTTAGAGAAAATGTCAGTTCCTGGCCGCAGTGTCTGCGCTATCTGGAGCAGGCGCAAGCCTGCGCCCAGCTGATCCAGCAGCATCAGCTACAGTTCGTGCAGGCAGCAGATTTGTTGGATCGAGCAGGGACCTATCTGTATATTCGTGCATCCTTTCCTCAGGCCGAAGCTCTCTGTCAGCAAGCGCTCCATCTTCGTGAGGAACTGTTGGGAGCTCAGCATCCTGAAACAGCGAGCAGCTTCCACCACCTGGGCTGCATTTATTATGAACATGGGAAGTACGAACAGGCCGAAGTCTACTATCGCCGGGCCCTGGCGATCAGAGAGGAACTGTTGGGGGAACAGCATTCTGACACAGCCAGGACGTTGAATAATCTGGGCGTCCTTTACAGACAGCAAGGGAAGTACGAACAGGCCGAAGCTTTCTATCAACAAGCGTTGGCAATCAGAGAGGAACTGTTGGGGACTCAACACCCTGACACAGCCATAACGCTGAATAATCTGGGCCGTCATTACAATGAGCAAGGGGAGCACGAACAGGCCGAAACCTACTTTCGTCGGGCCCTGGCGATCTATGAGGAGCAGTATGGTATCTGGCATCCTGAGATAGCAGAGACCCTAAATAATCTAGGCCTTCTTTCCTATGAACAAGGGAAGTATGGACAGGCTGAAGTCTACTTCCGTCGGGCCCTAGCGATCAATGAGGAGCAATTAGGAACCCAGCATTTTAAGACAGCTGAAGTTATGACGAATCTGGCAGAGCTGTACCGGGGCCAGCACCACTATGAGCAGGCCGAGCAACTCTTTACACGTACGTTAGTAATCCAAGAACACACCTTAACAGCGAACCACCCCAATCTTGCCAGGACATTGCATGGCTTCGCCCGTTTTCATGAAGAAGTGGGCGCACTTCAAGCAGCGGGAGCCCTCTATCAACGGACACTGACCATCCGAGAGCATGTATATGGTCCACACCATCCTAAAACCAGCGAAACGCGCGAGCGTTTACAGACAGTGCAACATCTCCTGGAAAATGAGGAGGAGTTGTTGCTCAACTGCGAGGAAGAGAGCGATACATCTTCACCGCTGCAAGAAAACGGGAGAGCGAGACAGCGTTAGAGGGAGTACACTGAACCATGATATGCTCTATACTACGTTGTTCGTACTGCAACAGAGCCTTCGCGATCTCTTCCGTTGATCCTCTCAAAATATTGAGAATGTTTGATGGGATGGGCGTATCTCTCAGATCAGGAAAGTCAAGCAAAATTTCGTGCGTCATCTTTAATGTAGAGGGATCTCGTCCCTCCTCAGCACAGGCCGCTAGAAGCCGCTCATAAGGTTCTTCGAAGGAGGGCTGTGTGTAAGCGGTATTCCAGGAATCGGCATAGCGTGCTACCAGGCGAAGCATGCGTGGTCCCCAGCCTGCAATAAGTAAAGGTGGACCACCCAGACGTCTGCCACGTGGCTTGATCTCACACTCGCGTGCCTGGTAATAGGTGCCCTGAAAGTCAACGGAGCCTTCCTGCAATAACGGTTTGATAATGCGCAACGCTTCCTCAAAACGACCTACCAGATGATCAGAGGGTAGGCCAAAGGCCTGAAATTCGGGTTCATTCCATCCAGCTCCTACTCCCAGAGTGAGCCGCCCCTGGCTGACTTCGTCAAGGGTGATTGCCATTTTTGCCAGGATCGCTGGATTACGGAACTGAGTACACGCGACCAGGGGACCCAACTCCACGCGAGTTGTCGCTTCTGCCAGGGAACTCAGAAAAGTCCAGGCTTCCCAAATCCCACGTGTCTCACCTGGAGAACTGCGATACAAAAGGTGATCAGGTATCCATATGGAGTCCAGGCCGTCAGCTTCAACTCGCAACGCCATCTCACGCACTTCAGCGTACCCACGCACGGCTTCTGACAAATTTAAAACCCAGCCGATTTTCATCGTATCTTTCTCTTCCTATCAATAGTAATAGACATTGGTCTTACCGCTGCCTCCCAACCCGGCTTACTTCCTGCGGCGGCATGGATAAAACGGTATCTCCTGTTCCGCATCCTATATCTAAGACCGGTCCCTTGATGTTTCCCTGCTGGACGAGTTGCTGGAAAGCTGGCTGCGGGTATCCTACTTCCCACGCGGGCAGACCCTGATGGAGCGTCCCCAGTTGTGGTGCGGGCTGGCCCTGGTAGAGCCGCTCAAAACTTTCTTACTGAGCTTCGTCCAAATTAGTAGACGCGAAAAGCGGCAGCACGAGATTGCCTGCTTTGATCGGCTGCCCACACAAGACGGTATCTTTGGTCACAACCCGCACCATTGTATGGACCACCCCACGGTAGCGCCGCACTTCTTCGATCGCTCCCGGCTGCAACTCCGGCTGCTCAACCAGCTGACTTTGGACCTCAGGATGCTCGTCCAAACAAACAAGAGCATTACTCAACAGGCTGGTCGTCGTTTCGTGTCCTGCGATCAACAGCAGCTGGCAGGTTCCCAGAACATCCTGTTCGTGCAAATGTTCTCTATCTCCTTGCGCCTGGAGCAATTTCGTCATCACATCTTCGCGTGGTTCTCGACGACGCTGCTTGATGATCTCCTGAAAGTAGTCGGCTATGTTCTTTGCCGTCTCCTTGCGGAGTTCATAATCGGGTCCGACAAAGTCAGTAGTCCAACGGCGAAACTGCTCTCGATCTCCACCAGGAACTCCTAACAGTTTGGCGATGAAGAGGACAGGCGACGGAAATGCCAAATCATCGACGAAATCCATTGTGCCTTTGTGCTGCACCTGGTCAAGCAGTTCCTGGACAATCGCCCTGATCTGTGGCTCAAACTGCGCCACCACT
The DNA here is from genome assembly GCF_016587455.1 of Reticulibacter mediterranei. NCBI lineage: Bacteria > Bacillati > Chloroflexota > Ktedonobacteria > Ktedonobacterales > Reticulibacteraceae > Reticulibacter > Reticulibacter mediterranei. The sequence continues at coordinate 283,864 of NZ_BNJK01000001.1, forward strand.
CGTGGCGTAAACGCCTGAGCAATGAATGCCCGCATGTGCCGATGGTGTGGCGGGTCCATACCTATGAGACCACCATCGACAAGCGGATCGATACTTCCATCTGGATTGAATGTGCGCTGTGAGGAGAAGGTCTGTGGATCTAACAGGACCTGTTGGACATCCTCATAATGAAAGACCAACCAGGAAGCACGCTCCTCATCGTAATACACCTGGTGAAACTCCTGCTCATAGTCATCATCCACCTTCGCTTGAGTCTTGGCGCGAACCGTGTTGTCAGGGACAAAGATGTGAGCCTGAATACCACGAATGCGCGCTGCTATTGAAAGTCCCAATCCGTGACTTCCTGCGGATGCTGCTGTTACCACCTTGGATGTCGGGAGCGCACACAAGAGTCGATAGCAATTCCCTCGAAACTTGAAGGCTTTGGTGATCTGCCTGATTTCATCTTTGAGGGAATGTTCTTTCCAGTGAGCCTGAGCACCAGTATATGAACGCAGGGGAGTCTGGAGAACATGTTGGTAAAACGACGAGGGGCGTTCCGTTCCCCAGAGGTGAACAAGTTGCATATATTGCTCCTAAATCATATAAAATTCATATTGTGCAAAAGCTGTATGGTATCTCATGCCCAACGCCTTGCTCTATTATAATAGTTAGGGTAATAGACCCAGACTAGGAAAATATTGCGGTTTTTCCACTGCCGTGACGAGTAAGCCTGGCGTCGATTTACCAACGCACATGATTCGCAAAAAGCAACAGGAGAAGTATCCGCATACTCACGTATCCTCCTTTTCTGTAACTGCTCAGATACCCCTCTGGCCCGCCAGGTGTTTTGGTGTGTGGGTGGTGAGCTATCAGGCAACGAGCATTTGAAAGGTTCGGGATGACGTATATATTTACAGAACAGTCCAGCCAACAATAGTGGCGCTATCGCTCTTGTTACTGGTGGCAAACGCTGTGGTCGGGCCACCGCTCAAAGAACCATATTTCAAGGTGTTTTGGGTCGTCGCCCAATTCCAGATGCTGTAAACGTAGAGCATGCCGTCGCGCGAGACATAGTGCCAAGCAGGCTCTTCATTGCCGTTGCCGTTCGCGCTCCCTTCGTGCATCAATTGGAGCAGGCCGCTGCCATCGGTATTGACTTTCCATAGACCATCGCGACTATCAGTTTCTCCACGCCTGGTGATGGGGCTTGCCACGTTGAAGAGCAGCATATCGGGCGAGACGGCGTGCACGTCTACGATAGTGAGCTGCTTTGTCGTCGTAATGGTATGCAGCGAGCCACCCGTTGCGGCCTGCTGGCTAACGCTGCTCGGCGCACTCGGTTGATAAGGCGCACCTGACCAGTTAGTTGGAGCAGGTGTGCACTGGCTGATAAACAACGTTGATCTATCAAAGCTGGCAGCCGCATTCCAGCAAGGTTTGCTTGTTTGCTGCTGAAAGACGAGCGTAAGATCTTTCACGTGTTGATTGGGGCCGCGAGTGGTATCCAGCATATACAGCGTACTCGTGGGGATCATTTGAGCGAAGCGGATATATAACTGTTGATCATTCTTCCAGAAGAGTGTAGCCAGCCCGGACGGGTCATCCAGGACCAGCTGCACTTTGCCTGTGTGCAGATCAAAAGTTGAGACCCCGGCAAACGAATCACCCTCTTTTTTACCACCAAAGAAGGCCACGTGCTGCTGATCGGGCGACCAGGTGAGCATCAACGACGCCGTGCCTTGCGGAGCGCAATAGAGCGTCTGCAGAGCTTTGCCGTCGATACGTATCAGTTGCAGCATTTGCACCCCATAGGAGTGTATGGCGGGATTATAGATCTGGTCCGTAAAGAGTATCCATTGCCCATCCGTTGAAAGCTGAGCCTCTGCAATATTGGCATTTTTGAGCGTGAGGATCGTCGTTTTGCTGCCAGTGGTCACGTCATAGTGTACCAGAGAGCCAGAGGTTGGCTGATCATCGACATCGCTGATATAGACAAGGTTCTGGTGGTGACCGAGCGGTTGCGAGAGCGGAGGCATAGTGGCAGCACGGCCTGTTCCGGCTGGCGGGCAATTTGTTGAAGCGGGTGTTGTGCGCGTGGCCCTGGGCGTGACGGTTATGTGGCTCTGAGCTGGCGTTGAGCCACAGGCCGTCAGGAGCAGGCAGAGACAGGCGATGGTGAGCAATAAGAGAGAACGAGTATGTTTCATCACAAGATCCTCTTTTTTGATGCATTGTATTCAGACATATACTGGTTGTTATCGTCACTGCTACAGTATGCCCGATCATAGGGGTAATGACCACACAGAGTCCTCACCGAACGCTCATGATCTCCTCATCGTCGTATCACGCCGCCTCCAGATAGTACAGTGCAAACAAAAAAACAAGTCGATATCTTCTGTAAAGCTGAGAGAAGACAGAACAAAAAGGCTGCTACCCAGGACTCCATGCGACCGGGAGGGGCGCTCTGTGAAAAACGGCAGCCAGAGCAGCCAGCATGGATCGCCCCTGCTTTCGCATGGTAGACAAATAGCTGCGAATGACACAAAAGGCGGTGGGATGCTCGCAAGTTTTTTTGCAGGGCAGGTCTTTGCAGGCTTCTCCGATCAGCTTGTGATCTCGTTGTTCGTGAGTAATGCGCTCTTTTTTCTCGTCTTGCGCATTCCACATACCCTTCATGAATACATCCTCTCGCCAACTGTTGCCGCTGGAGAAACCACTGCCCATGCTGTTAGTGCTATCGGCGGTCGTTTTGCCAACACACTCTAAGTACAAACGATCATAAGCGCTTTCCGGGTTTCCGCTCAAGTTGTTCAATAGTACTGGTCTCGCTGATCAGTTTGATACAGGTTGGGAGAAGAGAGGGAAGTGACAAATCCCTCTCTGTTGGAATTCTTGCAAGAGATGCCAGGGACACTGGTCCCTGGCATCTCTATTTTTCGTGTACCTTGCGACTGGAAAAATCTGTTCTGGCTTGACCAGGTTGAACGGTGTCGCTGCTCAAACCAAAAGAAATGATCCGTGTAGGGAGAATGCGCAACATCTCTGGCGAGAAGGTTTCCACAATCGCTTGACCGCCTTCCAGCAGTGCTTCAACTGTCCCACGTACTTCGATCATCCGCGTTTGCCCAGAGGGCAAAACATCATCAACAACAAAGGCCACACGCCCATGACGGACTGCATCACGATACTTCTTGGTTTGTCCCAGATCATGTCCGCCAATATCAATACTGTTTTCATCAGGGTTGTAGTGAAAGGTCACGGGTATCACATGGAGTTCTCCCTTCTCGCTGACGGTTGCCAGCCTGCCGAGGCGCTGACTTTGGAAATAGGCTTGTTCTTCTGTGGTAAAGGTGCTCATTGGTTGTTCTCTCTTCTTTCCCATCAAGACTTTTCATCTCGATGTTCCTCACTTTTTCCTGGTCTCTTCCCAGAGACGGTCAATTGCCAGGAGTATACCGGATCTGCTACAATGCACGCAAATCATCTTGACCATACCCTTATGAAAGTTGCCCATATGAACTTCTCACAACTTCAGTGTTTGGTAGCGCTTGTCGAAACAGGAAGCTTTACTGAAGCTGCCTATACGCTCGACTTGACGCAATCGACGGTGAGTCACGCCCTGGCTGCCCTTGAAAGCGAGTTAGGGGTGACTCTCCTGGAACGCAACCGCAAAGGGGTGGTCGCACTTACTCCCGCCGGTCAAAAGATCATTCCGCGTGTGCGTGCGCTCCTGGCACAGGCCGGGGCCATTGAACAAGAAGCACAAGTGCTTCGTGGCGAGATTTCAGGAAAACTTCGACTGGGGACCGTTCACTCCCTGTGTCCAGAGATCCTTGCCAGCATCTTGATGCGTTTTCGAGCCTTGTATCCCGAGATTGAAGTCGTCCTCTTTGAAGGCACCATGCAAGAGGTGAGCGAGTGGCTTGGAAACAGTGCCATTGATGTTGGCTTCGTGTTCCATTCCGCGTGTGGAATTGAGAGTACACGGATTGCGACTGACGAGTTATGTGTGATCGTTCCAGCAGGGCATCGTTTCCATACAGAAAACGCCGTGCATCCAGGGGAACTGCGTGGAGAAGAGTTGATTCTGGCAAAAGCTGGATGCGCATCTCAGTTGATGGAGATGAGGAGCTTTGAGATGAGCAGGGCCAGACTGCATGTCCGTTATCAAGCCAGCGACAGCGCCACCATCGTGGCAATGGTCCGCGAAGGTCTTGGCATCACGCTTTTGCCGCGTATGATGCTTCCGCGAAAGCTTGAAGGGGTCCTGGCCCTTCCGCTCAATCCTGCGCAAGATGTGCCGATTGGACTCGCCGTTCGCGAGCGTTCCACAGCCTCCCCAGGAACGCAGTTATTTGCCCAGGTGGCACTGACTTGGACGCAAGAACAGGCGGCATCGCTTCGAGAAATATAACGCTATTGCAAGCTACCGTCCATTTTTCCGAGTTTGACGAGGCCACTGAGAAAGGATAGGCTGGGTTTGGGAGGTAAAAGTCCATGCGAGGTCCCAAACCCGCTTATCCAATCGCGTTAACCGTCGAAGAAGCCCAGCAGCTTCAGCAACTTGTGCGAGCTCATCGCACCCCACAGACGCTGGCAATGCGAGCACGAATTATTCTGACAGCCCATGCCCATCCCGAACAGAGCAATCAACAGATCGCCGAAGCGGTGAGCACCACAGATCGCACGGTGCGTGCATGGCGCGGGCGCTGGGTCAAAACCCATTCCCTGGTTGATGCGCCTCGCAGTGGAGCCCCGAGGCGTTTTTCCCCCTCAGGTGCGCGTGCAAGTCACAGCCATCGCCTGTAGCTTGCCCAAACAGGAACAGGTGCCGCTCTCGCGCTGGAGCCGGGCTGACTTAGCTCGACGCGTCGCCCAAGATCCCACCCTGCCTCACATCTCGGCCAGTACGGTGGGTCGCTGGCTCAAAGCCGAACGGCTTCGCCCCTGGCGCTATCACGCCTGGCAGCACATTCATGATCCTGTCTCCTTCTTGCAACGAGCTCGTCCGGTCTTGCACAACTACGGCCAGGCCCAAGCCCTTTTGCGCCAGGGTATTTGGCTGCTCAGCCTGGATGAGAAAACGTCCATTCAAGCACGCGAGGGCGAGCAGCCTCCTCGTCCAGCGCGTCCTGGCAAGCTGGCGCTTCACGAAGCGCGCTATCATCGTCGTGGCGCACGACATTTGTTTGCTGGACTCTCTGTGGCTGATGGCAAAGTCTACGGAACCTGTCGAAGCCGCAAATGCTTTGTCGATTTCCAAACGTTTGTGCAACAGAAGATCATTCCCGAAGCGGCCCGTCGTCAGGTGCATACCGTGATTTTCATTCTCGACAATGGAACCACGCATGCCCCCAAGCGGTTAGAAGGCTGGCTCCGCGAGCAAGAACGTGTCGGTCAAGAGCAACTGCACTTCCAGGTACATTGGTTACCGCCTAATGCCTCCTGGTTGGATCAGATCGAAATCTGGTTCAGCCTGCTGCAACGCAAACATTTGCAGCCCAATCACTTTCCCAGCACTGACGCTCTGGAAGCTTCTCTTTATGAGTACATCGCTTACTACAACCAAACAGCCAAACCGATCAAGTGGACCTACACTGTTGAAAAGCTTGAGCAGAAACTCGGAAAGCACTTATGATCGTTTGTACTTAGGTAAAAACACACATGTTGTCTTTTCGCCACGAGATCTCTTCGACCGCCCCGTGGGTTTTGCCAATATCCCTTTACCATTTCTTTACTCTCTGCTTGTATACTGAGCCTCAACGGGATCATGTTTCCTCTGCGTGTGTGCTGCTGAGCAAAAGGAGCAAGACGATCTGGCTGCCGAATAAGGAGTCCTGATACAGCCTCCCAGATGAGAAATGCTTCTTTTGTAACCTCTTCTTCTACGAGATAAATAAAATGGTCTGATTGGGCACACATAAGACATACCATAACACTGAGGGGATTGTATAGATATGCAGGGCAGTGATTGGTTCTCTGGAGTTATTATCTGTACAGATGAATACCAATGGTTAGAGATCAGTGGGTCTCCCTTACAAATGAATGAGCAGATCGAAATTGCTGTGATGGGCTATTGGATTACAGGCTCCATCCAGCGAGATGCTGGCGGCTGGTACTTACTCACGGATGATGAGGTGGGCATTCGTTTGCGCACCGGATTGCGAGCGCGTCGCCCTCTGTTTCCTCCTTCGGCTCTCGTGGAATGATTCCCGTATCTTTTTTGAAAAGAGGGAACGAAGATGGCATTCTTCTGGAAACGCTTTTCTGAGAGGAGAGTGTTCTCTCTCCTAGTTACCGTTATGGCTGAATTGCAAGGAGCTTTTATGTTACACTCTCACGAGTCCTTTTCGCAAGAGAAGACGCGATCTCTGCATTTGATCTTGTTAGTCACAACTGATGTGCAGGTCGGCTCGTTTCTTCAACAAGTGATTGATAGAGAAACAAGACATCGTGTTCTTCTTGCCTTCCACGAACAACAGGCGTTGCGGGTCGTCGAGGAGGTCAAACCTGATCTGTTTCTACTTGATTATGAGCTGGTCGAAAAAAGCGGCTTTGCACTGTACGAGCAACTCCATACCGCAAGGAGATGTGCAGATATTCCTGCTTTTCTCAGTCCTTTGAGGAAGCGTTTTGCTCGTTATGTGAATCTTCCATCTCTAGAAGCGAGAGAGCTGTCATCTGAACTGGAGCGTTTTCTCTCGACGCTCGAAGAGTTGCTGGTGTAATGTGAGAGCGAGGAAGCTATGAAAAAGCACATACTGGTGGTAGAAGATGAACAACCTATTTTGCAATTTCTCCAGCGTGGCCTAAGCTATAAAGGGTTTGATGTGCTGACGGCAACGGCCGGAGCGGAAGTTCTTTCCCTGGTTGCCATGTATGGACCGGACCTGGTGTTGCTCGATATTCTCTTACCTGATATGAGTGGCATTGAGGTCTGTCGGGCGCTTCGCGTTGCTGGAAGAAGGAGCTTACCGATCTTAATGCTCACTGCCAAAGACGAGCGGAGCGATAAAATTCTGGGGTTAGAGAGTGGAGCAGATGATTATATCACCAAACCTTTCGATTTTGAAGAACTGGTCGCACGCATACGAGCAGCCCTACGTCGCGTCGAACGGACAGAGCATCTCTCAGTGCCCATCGAGATCGGGGATCTGGTGATTGATCCGGCTGAACAGAAGGTCTGGCGAGCAGGAGAACCGATAGCTCTCACCAGGCGCGAATACGAGCTACTCGAACTGCTGGCGCAGCATGCTGGTCATGTCTTAACGAAAGGACGGATTTTTGAACGGATCTGGGGCTATGATAACGAAGCTGGTCTTGAAGTCATCAAGGTCTATATTAACACACTGCGTTCCAAGCTAAATGCGGGAGGGAAAGCGGATCTTCTCCATGTAGTGCGCGGCGTGGGCTATCTACTCAAAGCGTGAAGGAGAGGAGAAGGATCATGACAAGGCAACTGTGGGCCATCTTTCGCGCACTTGCTCATATCAAGGCCCCTCGTTCCCTGCGGGTGAGACTGGCGCTCTGGAATGTCCTGATTCTCCTGTTGACCCTGCTCCTTCTTGGTGCCGTCGTCTATACCGTTGTGAGCTACAATCTGCAAAGCAGCCTGGATAAACGGCTGCTGACGCAAGGAGAAAAGCTGCAAGGAACAACGCGCATCTGGTTGCTTACAGGACACCCAATCAATCGGGATTTATTTGAACAACTGGCACAGGGCATGCAGCAGGATGAGTTTAGCAGCGATGATTTGTATATTAAGCTCTTTGATGTCAACACAGGAAAACCGTTGCAGTATTCTCCCAATTTGCAGCAAGTACGTATCCACTACACCCAGGAGGATTTTGAGGCCGCTGTTCACGGGCAAACCTTGTGGGCCACCTATCATGATCGAGCAGGCAATGCCGTACGGATTGTGACTATGCCTGTCCTCAACCTCGATCATCACCCAATCGCTGTGGCTCAGATCGGTCGATCTCTCGATGGAGTGCATCAGGTAGAAGTGTTGCTCGCGCTTGTCCTGTGTCTGGGAGGTGTATGCGCCCTGCTCATTGCCTATGCCATGAGTTTTGTGCTGACCAGCAGAGAGGTGCGGCCTTTAAGCTTGCTCAGTGCCCAGATGCGCACCTTGAGTGTGGGAGGATTGGGAGTCCGTCTAGAACCGAAAGGGCAGATGAGGGAAGTGCAACTGTTGACAGAAGCCTTTAATCAGATGTCCCAACGCTTAGAGGCCAGCTTTACCCTGCAACGCAATTTTGTGGCCGATGTCTCCCATGAGTTACGAACTCCTCTGACGGCACTTCGTGGACAAGTTGCGGTCTTGCTGATGAATCCGGACCTGGACAGCGAGGTCGGCCGTGATGTGCGACAAATCCACGCGGAACTGATCCGCCTCTCCCATCTGGTCAGTAATTTATTAGAGATGGCTCGGGTAGATGTCGGGATTATGCCACACGTCGCAGTTGAGAGCGCCCAGCGGGTGGAGTTGGATCTGCTGCTGGTGGAAATCGCGCGTCAGGCTAGATTTCTTAGTCAGCAGGTCACGGTGGAATTGGGGCAATTGCAACAGGTGTGGGTCAGAGGAGAAAGAGATCTCCTCAAGCAGATGCTGCTCAATATTGTCGATAACGCGCTGGTCTATACCCCCTCTGGAGGGCACGTGCGATTAGAAGTTACAGAGATTGAGGATATTCCGTTGGACGTGCAAGATCAGCAGAATGGGTGCCAGCGGCAATGGGCGATGATCTGCGTCACAGACACAGGTCCTGGGATTGCCCCCTCGGATATGCCCCATATTTTTGAGCGTCATTATCGTGCGGGATCAACCAGGTCACGAGGGAAGCTGGGAGCAGGCATCGGACTCTCGCTGGCACGCCTGTTTGCACAAGCGCATCAGGGAGAGATTACGGTGGCAAGTGAGATCAAAAAGGGAAGCTGCTTTCGTATCTGGCTGCCTTTCTCTCACGAGTCGAGCGAAACATCACATCTTAGGGAGGAGCGTATTGATGGGACAGCAACAGGGATTTGCACAGAAGGCTCAGAGAACATCGAGGAAAGAAATTGTGATCGTCGAGCGTGATGATGCCATTGCTGACTTCCTCCAAGAAGTGGTCTGGCAAGCAACTTCATGTAAGGTGTTTCGTGTCTCTACAGGAGAGCAGGCGCTTCGTATTGTGCCGCAGTTGTGCCCAGACTTGCTCATCATTGGCTTCCAATTGACTGATATGACTGGCATCGCCCTCCACGAGCGGCTTCATGCCATCGAAGAACTCTCCTCACTTCCAATGCTCCTGCTCAGAACCCATCAACTCTGGGTCCACAATGAACCCACGTCTTGTTTCTCGATTGAACATCCCTTTGACGTTGATGTTCTTCTTCAGACGATAGCGGTGGTCCTGGGAGACGATATCTGGATGGCATAATTTGGTCGTTCATTCTTACGTGGAGAAGGCGGCTTAGCATTTAGTCCTTTTTTGGGAAGTACTACCCTCTCTTTGTGATTATTACCGTCTTCTAACGAAGCCCCGATAGACTAAGACGGATGGTCATTCCTCTCAAATGGCCGCTTGACAAATCCGCCTTTTCTGCTTATTCTTATTCCAGAATACATATTCTGGAATAGGGAGCCAACCATGCCACGCAACAAAGAATTTGATCCCCAGGCGGCCCTGGATCGGGCGATGATGGTCTTCTGGGAGAAAGGCTTTACCGAAACCTCCTATGAGGATCTGGTTCAGGCCACCGGAGTCAACCGTTATGGGCTTTACAGCACCTTCGGCGACAAGCAGGAATTCTTTCTCAAAACGATAGATCACTATGCCAACACCACCATCACTGTCATGTTAGGGCCGATGGAGCGGTCAGATGCCTCAACACCAGCGATTAGCCAATACTTTGCGATGCTGCTCAACCGTCTGGGAACGCCGCAAGAGCACTTGGGATGTTTGATTGGCAACAGCGCGGTGGAGATAGCTGCACCAACCGAAGCGCTCGTTACACGGATGAACCATCACTTTGAGCGGATGCGGGCCGCCTTCAGGAACGCGCTCCGGGGCGCGCAAGAACGCGGCAAGATTTCCGTCGATCTGGACGTTGAAATGTATGCCGACTATCTGGTGGGGGTAGCCATGGGGTATGTGGTCTGTGTCCGGGGCGGCATGAAGGCCGAGCAGGTGAAGCGATTCATCGAGGTTGCGCTCATTCAACTGAACTGAACCAGCTTTTTTTTGAGGATATCAGAATTGAAATTCTGATTTATTGAAGGTAAAGGAGTTACATGATGATGTTTTCGGAGGTATTTATTGCTCTCGTGGCGGGCCTGGCCGGGACAACCTTGATGACTGGCATGATGCTTGGGGGGACACGAGCCGGGCTGCCCGCCATTGATGTACATGGGATCTTGGGCTATATCACCCGACCAGATCGCAGAACGGCTCTCGGCTACGTGATGCACTGGGCATTGGGAGCTGGCTTTGCCATCCCATATGTGATCGCGTTCAAGATCTTTCCAGGCAGTCCTGCCCTCCTCGGAGCGGCATTTGGCGTGGTCCACTGGCTGCTGGTTGGCGGGATGTTCGCTCTTGCGCCGATGGTTCATGCTGGTATGAGGGCTGGCACGGTCAAGGAGGCTGGCGCTTACATGATGAAATCGCTCGGCGTGATGGGTTTCTTCGGTGGGCTGATCGGACACATCGTTTTCGGGGTGACGGTTGGCCTGATCTACAGCTTGTTGAGGTGAATGAAGGAGTCAGGCGAGGCTCTCACATACTTGCCTGGCTCCTTACAACTCGGTCCTCTTCGCTCACCCGCAATATCAAGCCTGCGATGATCACTTTCCGGTCGGCTGAACTGCTGATCGGCGGGCAGATGCAACCGGCGCTGGATCTCCGGCTGCTTGAGTCCCGCGTATTGCTGGGCAGTTCGCACCTAATATGTCCACAAAGCCGTTAAAAAGCTCGTCGAACTGTTTATATTCTTTTGCGAAATTATAAGCCATCGACTGTTTTTGATAACCGACAGACGGCTCATGCTCACATGAAGTGAGCCGGATTATTTGAGCGGTGATTTCCACCCCACCTGTTGAAAAAGCCGCTGCGCTGTTGACATACTGTTGTCACTCGTCTAGGGTAGACTTCTCGTAAGAAAGCAATCAAGAGCCGCTGACGGGACAACGCCTCAGCATGGAAAGGAAGAAACGTACATGACAAAACTTCTCGGACCAGATTTTTTCAGCTTGCAGGTGCGCAACCTCTCCGCCTCGCGTGCATTCTATACCGAGGTTTTGGGCTTGTCTGTTGATGAGCGCTTCGACACTGCCGACTTTGTCCTCTTCGATACCAACTCGGTTCCCTTTGGTCTGAGTGCAGCAAGAATACACTTGGATGAAGCACCTTATCCGGGATGGGGTGTGACGCTCTGGATCGACTGCGATGATGTCGATGGGTTGCATGCCACATTGGAAGCGAAAGGTGCTCTCATCATCAAGCCGCCCTCTGATGGTCCTTTTGGGCGCAACTTCGTCTTTGCTGACCCCGATGGCTATCGCATTACGGCCAATCAGAACGCCTGGAATCGCTTTCCATTAGGCGGCAGGCAAGATGAGCAGTAGAGAAGCACTCGCCTGCCGTCTCGCAGCGCAGAGGTGCTGGTGCTACCTCACGTTTGATTGACAAGCACACCATTCTGCGACTGGCAACAGAGAGCGGGAATGCACCATCATTCCAGTTCTCTGCTGTCCATCACCCAATGTAAAACGCCTCTACGCACAACAGAGTACTGCCGACTATGTCGATGTCGTCTTGGCTGAATATACTCAACCGTTCAACAAAGGAGAGTCGTAAGGGCGACGAACAGCGGGATTGAAGCACCGCTGAATGGGCCTCTCTGGATTCATATGCCCCTCTTTTCTGCTTCTGTATCGAATTGCACTGGCAAATGCTTCAGGCCAAACACGAACTCCCCCTCAAACAGCTCTAGTGGCTTCTCCCGGATGACACGCACGTTGGGCAACTGCTGGAGGATCATTGGCAGAGCCACCATCGTTTCCATGCGCGCCAGCGGTGCTCCGAGACAGAAGTGGATGCCACGCCCAAAGGCGAGATGCCGATTCGGCGAGCGGGTGATGTCAAAACGCTCCGAGTCAGGAAACACCTCGGCATCCCGGTTCGCCGAGGCCAGCCAGGCAAAGACCAGCGTCCCTGCTGGGATCGTAGTGCCTGCCAGGCGCACCTCAGTCCTGGTCATGCGCGTCAGACGCCAGAACGGCGAGGCAAAACGCAACACTTCCTCGACGGCCCCAGGCAGCAACTCCGGCTGCTTGCGGACCTGCTCCAAAACGTCTGGATGCTCATCAAAGCAGCGGATCGCCTGACTGAGCAGATCGGTCGTCGTCACATGCCCGGCGACGAGGAGCAGCTTGCAGAACTCGATCACCTCCTCTCCGGAGAGCCGCTTGCCATCGGTCGAGGCTCGCAGCAAGACGCTTATCAGGTCGTCAAGTGGTGCGTGCGTGCGCTCCTCTAATAGCGCTATAAAGTAGTCCTGCATCTGTGCGTGGACCTGTCCGAGACGCTGGATTTCTTGCTCGTCGGGCTGAAACAGCCGGGCATCCGAGAGTTGCTGACCGAGCAGTCCATCGGCCCAGCGCTTGAACAGCGGTTGATCAGTCGGGGATACCCCTAACAGTTCAGCGATCACCGTCACGGGCAAGGGATAGGCCAATTCGGTGACGATATCCATCTCGCCCTTGTGCCGCGCCTCATCCAATAATGCTTGTGTGATCTCGGCCACGCGGCCTTTCAGGCGCTCAATTGTGCGTGGGGTAAAGGCGCATGTGATCAGATTCCGATAGGAACGATGTTGGGGTGGGTCCATCCCCAGAATGCTGTTGCACACGCCTTGCGAAGGAAACGAGCTAAAATCGGTAATGACGCGCTCAACCTCCACGTAGCGGAAGACATGAAAGGCTCCACTTTGCTCATCCAGCCAGACCGGCTGGGTCGCACGCATCTGCTCAAACCAGGCATAGCGTTCCTGAACGTCATCCAACGTTGAAAGTGTGTGTCCCATCGTATACTCCTTTTTCCCTTTTTTATGCATGAAGCATTGTAGTCTCCATACGCTTCTTAATATTGGCCCAGCGTGCCCAGGCGTTTCGCCATATGCTCACAGCAGCGAAAAACGATGATCCCCAGTCCCAAATAGGCGAGAGCATTCCCTATCAGCCAAAAGATGGTCCCATCGCTGGCCAGCGCCCCAAGGGAGCTTCCTGCCAGCAGTGTTTGCTGCAATCCCGCAATTCCTGGGGTAATAGGAAGGAAGCGTGCAATGATCGCCATCCACTGCGGCATGTGGGAAGGCGGGACGAACACCCCGCCGAAAAGGAACACAACACCCTGCACTAGTTCCTTGAGGATCTCCAGGCGCTTGAAGCGCAGGGTTAGCCCACCTACCATCAAGGAGTATCCAACACTCCCCACGACCAGCAGGATCAAGGGCAACAAGGCCGACAGCCGCAGAGGGATCGTCACCGGGACGACCAGGCGAATCAGCAGATACATCAGGACAGAGGTGATCAGCGCTTCCACGATGGATGCAACTGTCAGCCCCAACAGCAGCCCCCACGAAGGGAGTGGGCTTAGATACATCTGTTCGAGCGTCCCACTCTGGATTTCACCCAGCAGCCCCCAGAAGAGCCGGTTCGTTTGCATATGAAAGAAGAGGTAGCCGACGAAGCCGAGCAGCAACGGGGCAACGGCCACCTGGTGGAAGCTGCCTTTTCCCTGGGCAAACGTAATGACCAGGAAAAAGAGGCCGAAGGAGATCATTTCGAGCAACAAGGCGACTTTGCCCCGCCACAGATCGATCAAGCCTTTCGCGACCTCGTTGCCCAGCATGATCCTGAGCTTCTGGATTCCTATCTTTGCCTGGTGCCTGCGAGGCGGAAACGCGCCAGATAGGTGAGACGGCACCACATCGAGTCTCTTCGTGTCCATTAGTTAACTCCATACATTTCACACTGGCTCATGGGCCATGTCCGGGCCAGCTCTTCTTCCGCTAATGAGAGATGCCTCGTCGAAGCGTTCGCCGATCATTCAGCAAGAACACGAGCCAGCCCAGCGCTAAAAGCCCAACGGTGTAGACGATGAGCCACGGCAGGGTGCCATCAGCCCAGATAGCAGCCAACGACTGCTGTTGCAGAACCACCTTATCTGTGGCCTGGATGCCAAGCGTGGTGGGCAGGAAGCGAGCCAGCGCCTGTATCCAGGTGGGATACCAGGCCAGAGGAATCAAGGTTCCGTTGAGCAGGAAAATCAGTCCATTGAAGAGCGAGACGATGACCCCGGTCTGAGGAAGAGCGAGAGCCAGCCCCCCGAGCAAAAGCGCAAAGCCAATGATATCGACGATGGTCAGGGCAGCAGGCAACGCTCCCGCGAGCCTCAGCGGAATATGTACTCTCAGAACCCAGCTCATCAAGACGCCAATGATGGTGGTGATCACTACCCCTTCGAGCATCAGAACCACCAGCCGGCTCACGAACAGAGCGACAGGGGCAAACGGACTGAGGTGCATGTGCTCAAAGGTGCCGCCGTTGACCTCTTCACGCAGATCACCCACGAATTTGAAGGTCGTGACGAAGAGCAGTGGATAGGCCAGGAAGGCCAACAGCGTGGGGAGCACACGGGCTTGCTCGATTCCGCCATTTCCGATGAGGAATTGCAGGAGTGGGTAGAAGATGACCAGGGCAACGAACTCTGTGAGGAGGACGGCGCGATGTCTCCACAACAGCCACAGGCTTTTCTGCATTTCATTGAGCAGTGCGCGTGCCGCCGACACGAATCGGGGGTTGCCTTTTCTTGCGCTCTTCTTGATCGCGTGGATCTCCTGAGAAGACAGGGAGGTGGTTGGTCGCATCGTGTTTATTCCTCCCCGAGAATCTGAACAAAGACATCTTCCAGGTCCGGTTCGACTGGCTCAACGGCGAGCAGTGGTAGCCCCTGTGCGCGGCAGGCGGCGAGCAGATCATAGAGCTGGGCCTGATCGGCGATTGGCCCACGTATGCGGCTGCCTCCCTCATCTGAGGTGACCGAGAAGCCGTCGAAAAGGCGCGAGGCGAGAGCAGTGACGCTTCCCCCCAGACGGATCTCTATGAGATCCTGGCGAAAGCGAGCAAGCAATTCGCGTGTCGGCAGATCAGTCACGAGCTTTCCCTGGCGAATAATGGCCACACGATCACAGAGGTCTTGCGCCAGATTGAGCTGGTGGGTCGTGAGCACAATCGTCTTGCCCTGCTCATGTGCAAGTTGTGCAACCCACTCTTTGACTGTGCGTGCCGTCTGCACGTCCAGCCCGAGCGTTGGCTCATCGAGCAGCAGCAGTGGTGGGTCGGTGATAAGGGCTGAGGCAATCGCAACCTTCTGTTGCATCCCACGGGAGAAGCCGCTCACGGCCTGGTGCCGCTGTTCCCAGAGATCAAGGGAGCGCAACAGGAACTCGGCACGTGGGGCAATCTCCTTGCGGCGCAGTCCCTTGAGGCGTCCAAAGTAGAGCAAGTTCTGCCAGGCAGAGAGCGACCAGTAGACGTTGCGCGCTCCCTCCAGGACTGCTCCAATTTGCTGCACTGCCAGGGACCGCTCTCGCGCCACATCCACGCCTCCGAGCAACACGCGCCCGCTCGTCGGCGTCACCAATCCACAGAGCATTTTGATGGTCGTGGTCTTGCCTGCTCCATTGGGTCCCAACAACCCGAGCACCTGACCGACTGGCAGAGACAGGGTGAGGTTGTCAACGGCGTGAACCAGCATCCCCTTGCTTCGGTGGTAGATTTTGCTCAACGTGAGCAACTCGAATGCAAGCGGTTGGGGAGAATCCTCTTTGGGAGTGGACTTCTGATCTGGAGACTTTGCACTGTCCAGTCGATCGTTCCTGGTCATCTGAAACATAGTTCCTCCTTTCGCCCTCTGCGGCAATGTGGTACAATCAAGAACGCTGTATGTCTACACTGTAGACTAAAATACAGTGTAGACATACATTGTAGATTTGTCAAGAGGTGATCCTGCTATTGGTCTTGCAAAGAGGAGGAACAGTGCAATCATGACAGAGAGAAGAGAAACCGGGGAACCTGAGCGAGAGTCAGAGGAAATGGCACGTCAGCCGCTCACGGGTGAGCGTATTCTGCACACAGGTTTGCGATTGATCGATCAGCAGGGGTTGGAAGCCCTCACCATGCGCAAACTTGCGAGTGAGTTGGGCGTAGATCCAATGTCACTATATCGTCACTTCAAAAACAAAGAAGCCCTGCTGGATGGTGTCGCAGACATACTGTGGGGAGAAATTGTATTACCAGGGAGGGAGACTGGCTGGGAAGCCTTGCTCCGCTCCGTCGCCACCTCACTGTATGCCCTGGCTCATGCCCACCCCCGCGCCTACACCCTCTTGTTGAACCGCCAGATCTTGCCACTGAGCATGCTTCAACTCTCCGATGCCATGCGTGGGCGGCTCCAACAAGAGGGTTTTGAGCGCCAGCGCGCAGGAGAGGTCATCTGCGCGCTGTTCTCTTACGCGATTGGGTACGCAATGGTCGAGTTAGCCACGCTGCTGCCGCCGTCAGCAACACACGCAGAGGCGGAATCCATGACCGACATCACACGCCTCGCACACCTCATGCAACGTCTCCCTCGCGAAACACCCGCCCATACGGTAGAGGCTGCATATGCGTTGACCACGTATAAAGCAGATGCCCAATTCACCTTCGGCCTGGATCTGATGTTGATGGGTCTGAAATGCAAGGCGGGGTGATCCAATCGCTATTCTATTAGAAGGGTCAGAGCATACAAATCTGAAAACTGTACGCGAAAGTTTGAGTACTCTGACCCCATCTCCTCTCGATCTAAGCCTCTCTCAAGGAAACGCCGCTCTTCAGGCTTGCTACGACTTCACTTCTTGTTCAGTTAAACTCGTTGTGTCACCCTCCATGAGGTGCCTCCCTGATCCTCTTTCCGCGTTACCGCTAAGGATTGACATAGTGTCAAAGTCAAGAGACCTGCTCTCCACTTTTCATGAACACTTTACAAAGCAGAAACCTCACAATGGGGTGTGCTGGAAGTTTGTGGGCTTGAGCCGTGAGAGCATGCCGGCGTATACTACCGGTATATATTTTCTGAGAAAAGGGAAATCCCTCCTGATGACGGCAACCATAACACTCACGCTGGGTCTGCTGGTGGCAACGCTCGTCCTGGCAAGCCTGGCGACTCGTTTCCGCGTTCCCTACGCCATTCTGCTGGTGCTTGGGGGCGCACTGCTCGGTTTGGTCCCGGCTCTTCCTGAGATTGACCTGGACCCGGAAGTGATCTTGTTCCTGTTTCTGCCGCCCCTGGTCTACTCCTCGGCCTGGCAGACTTCCTGGCGTACCTTCCGCAGCAATTTACGTCCGATTCTGTTGTTGGCTGTTGGCCTGGTCCTCTTCACGACTGCCTGCGTAGCGCTGGTGGCACAACTGCTGCTCGGGCTCTCCTGGCCGGTGGCCTTTGTCCTGGGCGCGATCCTCTCACCGACCGACGCAGTGGCTGCCAGCGCCATCGCCCAACGGATGCACCTCTCAGCACGGGTGGTCACCATTCTGGAAGGGGAAAGCATGGTCAATGATGCGACCGGGTTGGTCGTCTACACGTTTGCGGTGGCGGCTGCCGTGAGTGGACAGTTTGCACTGGGGGAGGCGCTCTGGCAGTTCGTCCTGGTGAGCGCGGGTGGACTGGCGATAGGCTTGCTGGTGGGATGGCCGCTGGCCTGGCTCCACAGTCATATTGACGATGCCCCCATCGAGATTACTATGACCCTGCTCACCCCATTCGCCGCCTATCTGTTGGCGGAAGCGGCACACGTCTCAGGGGTACTGGCAACCCTGTCGGCAGGATTGTATTTGAGCCGCCACTCCTCGCGCTTCTTCTCTTCCACTACCCGCCTGCAAGCGAATGCCGTCTGGAACGTGCTGGTCTTCCTCCTCAATGGCCTGCTCTTTTTGTTAATCGGGCTGCAACTGCGGCACCTGCTGGCAACGCTCCTCGATGGCTCTGCGATGAGCATTGTAGGGCAGGCTATCCTTATCAGTCTGACAGTGATCCTCGTGCGCCTGCTATGGGTCTTCGCTAGTGCCTACCTCCCTCGTTGGGCATTGTCTGCCGTGCGCGCCCACGATCCCTATCCCAGCCCTCGTGGTCTGCTGGTGGTGGCCTGGACGGGGTTACGGGGAGGCATCTCCCTGGCAGCGGCCCTGGCCTTGCCGCTCACCCTGACAGGGGGAAAGGACTTTTCGGGGAGAGAACTGCTGATCGCGATCACCTTCGGGGTTATCCTGGTGACGCTGGTGGGGCAAGGACTGAGCCTCATTCCCCTTATTCGGTGGCTTGGAGCAACGGCTGATGACACCGCAGAACAAGAACGCCAGCGCGCCCGACTTGTAGCCGCCCGATCCGCCCTCGCTCGTTTGCGGGAACTCTCCGGAGAAGCATGGGTTCCCCAGGACCTTGTAGAGAGCATGCGCTCTCGCTATGAGGAGAAGGCTGCCCATGCCAACGAACACCTGGATGGCACTCTCCTGCCGCAGGAGGACACCTTCCTCACCTACCAGCGGCTCCAGCGCGAGATCATTGCAGCTCAGCGCAGCGCCGTGATTCGCTTACGGGATCAGGGGCAGATTGATGATGAGGTGCTACGCGCACTCGAACGGGAATTGGACCTGGAGGAGCAACGCTTTGCAGGTCAGGAGTAATGTGAGCCACCTCCTCTCCACCTCATCCTTTGGAGGCAGCAGGTGGCAAGAGCAGCCTTGCATTGAGACAGAGGTTTGCTCCCCGGCCCGGATCTGCTCAGAGCGAACACCTGTGAGCTGTTCGACCTGCTGGAGATGCTGCTCAAGCAAGGAACGGTCGTGCTGGGTGCGTGCGTCCTGGATAGCAGGGCGCGCAATGGCTTGTGCGAGAGCACCCAGGACAGGTAAGCGCTCTTGCCCTTGCTGGGTTGCGATGCGAGCCACCTGCTCCAGGGCCATCAGGAGTGCATTGGCCACCCGGGCATTGGTCGTACTGACACGCCCAAGTTCGACGAAGGCTTGCAGATATTCATGAAAGGTTCGGGTTCGCATGACCAATAGACTGCTGCCATCACCCAGGTGGTGAATGGCTGAGGGGAGGGTGCGGTGGGCAAGATGCTCGAAGATCGCTTGCAAGTACTCGATGCAATTGACGGCGGTGGTCGGATCGTTGACCGCCGGGGAGAGTGCACGTAAGGCGATATCCGTCAGTTGGCGGATCCCGAAGGCGGCATCCTGCACGATATCGCGTTGATTCACGACGACGACGCTGCGCCGAATGATCGAGATCGTGGCGTGTTCCAGTTCGCGCGGCACCCAGACATGCGCAATGCTCATCTCTGGGGTCACGAAGTCGCCGGGGCAGACGACCAGGTGCAGGCGTAGCCCCGGCCCAAGCCGTGTCGCAGCTCGCTGTAAGTGGTGGAAGGCGATGGACTGAACGTAACCCGAACGGGTGGGAGTGATCCGCTCGGGAAGGGCAGACGCTTCCCATTGTTCGAGCAAGATCGTCTCATCCTCGCCTGGGGAGCCGTTGCCCCAGGTGGGATAGAGGTGATCGATGGCTTGCATCGTTTCTTTGGCCAAGCGTGCGGTGATATTGTAAATTTGAATGGATTCGGCGGTGTGGTGAAAGAAGAGGAGTAAGAGCAGCAGGCCGAGGAAGGAGAAGCCAATGGCAACCGTAATGCTGATCGATGGGACAAATCCGGCATAACCTGACTCTGGCTCTCGCACGGCGGTGAGGACCAGCAAGGCATAGGCAAAAATGCCGAGAAAGCTCCCGGCAACGCTCTGAGTGAGGCGATCAGCCAGAAAGCCGCGCAAAGCTCTAGGAGTGTATTGACTGGTCACCAGTTGGAGCGTGACGATGGTAATTGAAAAGACCAGGCTCAAGGCAGCGATGAACGAGGCGGCGATAGCCGAGAGCATGCCGCTGGCCGCCGTCGCATTTCCGTTGAAGAACAGCGGTAGATGAGGGCTACCCACAGCATGATCGAGCCAAATGAAGAGCAGGCTTAACAACGGACCGCATAGCGCAATGAGTCCCGGGACGAGCCAGAAGCCGTTCACCACATCCAACCAGCGGGTTTTGATGGTCGTGAGTAGAATGCCCAACACATTTTCCTCCTGTCTGCGCATACAAGCTTTGAGGGTAACACGGGTCTGCACCTCCTGCGGATACAGCGGCATCGCTGGTGGGTGGCACTACCAAATCCACTTTCTTTAGCAGTGGTTCTCCCATCTTGTTCGCTCTGCCTGCCTTCCTGCTTGCGCATGATCTCTCCTGTTCTGATGAGTACCAGCCTCGCCCAGCGATCCAAGAGCAACAGTGAGCAGCAGCGGTGGCGTGTCGGACCACGAATGCTCTCTTGCTCATGTCCATCATGCGATAAGAGAGGCAAGGCGAGCAGCAAAAGCAGTCAATTTCTCTTGTCGCATCATAGGCATCTTTTGCTATGGAGGAAGAGGGTGTCGGCTCCTGGAGATGGGCGCGCATTGCTTCGTCGCTACTCAGGCCTGCTCGGTGCATACGCTCAGTAAAGAGCCTGTTGGGAGGTAATACAAGAAAGCCATTTGCACTCTTTCTTGGTGGTTCTCCATCTGCGAAAACAGAAGGGGCCATCTTGCCTTTCGGGAACCCACCACAGGAATAGATCCGCGCATCCCTCTTGCCAACCCCCCTTTGTTGCGAGTACAATAGAGCCTGCAAGGTGAGACGCGTGGCGTCTCACCAGGAGCGCCGGGAAGCCTGGTCGGCATCTGGTGCTTTTTTTGTGCCTTTTTTCTCTCCCGCCGAAAGGAGATACATCATGAAGACCCAACATCAGAGGAGCCAGAGCGCCCAGAACGCTCGGATCACGCGCCTGATCCTGCGTCCCTTCCAGGAATTTGTGCAGGCAGAAACGGCTAGTGGTCTGCTCCTGTTCATCTGCCTCCTCATTGCATTTCTCTGGGCCAACTCGCCCTGGTCCGCGAGCTACGCTCACCTGCTTGAGATCCACCTGACCATAGGCGTCGGGAGCCTCCTTCTGGACCATCCCCTGCATACCTGGATCAACGATGGCCTGATGGCGATCTTCTTTTTGCTGGTGGGCCTGGAACTCAAGCGGGAGGTGTTGGTTGGGGAACTCTCTTCGCCACGCCAGGCCACCTTGCCTCTCCTGGCCGCAGTGGGTGGGGCGCTCTTCCCGGCGATGATCTACCTCATCTGGAATGGAGGCACCGGCGGCGCCCGAGGGTGGGCTATTCCAATGGCTACTGATATCGCTTTTGCCTTAGCGATTCTGACCCTGATGGGTCGTTCCCTTCCGCCCGCCCTCAAGGTCTTTCTCAGCGCATTAGCAATTGCTGATGATCTCATTGCGGTGCTGATTATCGCCCTCTTTTACACGCAAGGACTCAACTGGATGGCCCTCGGTGTTGCGGGGGTCGCGGTCACAGGGTTGTTTCTGCTGAGGGGAATGCGGCAGCACCGACTGTTACCCTATGTGCTGCTCGGCTTCCTTCTATGGGCTGCGCTTTTTCACTCTGGGGTCCATGCGACCATTGCGGGCGTCGTGCTGGCATTCCTGCTGCCTGCTCGTTCCCGACTGGATCTGCCGACCTTTGTCGCGCAGGCACAAGCGTTGCTCTCTGTGGAGGCAGACGCTGTGCCCAGCACTCAACCACGACGATTGTTGGACGAAGAGCACCAGAGCGCGGTCCATGCACTCGAAACGGCATGCGAGGAGGTCCAGGCTCCTCTCGGGCGTATGGAGCACCTATTGCAGAGAAGTGTTGCCTTCGTCATTGTCCCGCTCTTTGCCTTTGCCAACGCTGGAGTTCACCTGGAAGGAACCCTGGATCAGCTCTTGACCCCTGTGAGTCTGGGAGTGGCTCTGGGGCTGCTGATCGGCAAGCCCATTGGGATTGTCTTCGTCAGTTGGCTGCTCAGTCGCTGTGGCCTCGCCCAGTTGCCAGAGGGGGTCAACTTCCGGCATCTGCTTGGCGTGGGGATGCTGGCTGGCATCGGTTTTACCATGTCCCTCTTTCTGGCAGATCTGGCCTTCGAGGACATCCAACCCCAGTTATTGACGCAGGCGAAGCTGGGTATTCTAGCGGCTGGCGTGCTTGCGGCGGGTCTGGGTGCACTGATCTTGCGGCTGCAACGGTCAGGACGGCTTGCCTCGGGCTGAACCTGAAACGTCGGCATCTCCCATACAAGACAGGGAAATGCACCTCTCGTGACAAACGAAAGGATGATCGTCTATGCCGATACCGGCCCTGGAGGGGTTTCTGATCCTCTTCCTGGTGATTGCGCTGCTCACCATCTTTGTGACGCAGTGGATTGCCGTGCCCTATACGTTAGGACTGGTGGTCGTGGGACACCTCTTGAGCATGGTGGGGCTGCTTCCAGAGGTTCATCTCACCCCGGAACTGGTGCTCTTTGTGTTCCTACCTGCCCCCTGCTCTTTGAAGGAGCCTGGTCGATGCGTTGGGATCTCATGGGTCTGGGCATCGCTGGCAGTACTCATGACTGCCTTACTTGCCTCTCTTTTTGGCTATCGTCACGTCATGGGGATGACCCTCACTCTGTTCGCTGTAGTGACTGGGGAAATCGCAGCGAATCTTTTCGTTTTACCTTTCACCCTCTCACCTTCTCATGTGTTCACTCAGCTCCCTTCCTTATAAACGGCACTCGCTATCGTCTCTGCTGCTTTCTTTTCCCTATTCAGAAGCGGTCGTCTCATTTCTTTGAAGGTGTCTGGAGAAATTATCCTTTCTTGTCAATTGCTTTATGTATCTTTTTTCTATAGGTATTTTTCCCGCCCTTGCACACAGACCCATCCATCAGTAATATGAAAAGAAGAAGAGTTCTCTCTTCTCGTAGAAAAGGCTGTCTGTGTTGTACTTGGAGGATAAAGTACTTCATGCTCGCAGAACAGGAACAATTTCTCCTGCACCTGGCTCACGTGATCTCTCAACAGGAGAGGAAGGTGGTGAGCAAGATCCGCGAACGTGCAGGCACAGAAGAAATGTATCTCATTTTTATCCGTGAATATGATCGTGTTCGCGGACAAATCATTCGAGCGCGCTACATCCGAGCTGAAGCCACCTTAACCCTCCCTGAGTGGTTGAGCATTCTGGCCTATTTTCAGTGGCGCTGCGCCTATTGTCAGAACAAGCCTTTTCAGGTCATGCATCATCTCATTCCCCGTCCACAAGGAGGGACGAGCGTAGACAACTGCGTTCCCGCTTGCTATCGCTGTCTCAAATTAAAAGCGCCTGATGATACCTGCATACAGGAGTATCTTGCCACGCTCAAACCACGCTCGCATTCCTGTGAACACACTCTTCTTCATGAGGAGACGTCGTAAGGACGAAAGGATGGAAGATGGAACACATCGTGTGTTCTTTTTGCTCAACAAAGAGAAGTAGAGAAGTGAGGAGGATTTGCACGTGTTCACCGTTGCTTCCTGTATGGATACTTTGCACAATATTTAGCTGTTTTTGAGAAAGTTTGTTGCGATTTTTGTTGGTTTTGAGATAATTATCGGGACTATGAGTTTTTATTTAGGCAAAACATACAAATCATGCCTTTCAATTTGTGATAATTCGTCTGTTCTTTTTTGCTCTATAGGTTTTTATACTAAAAAAGAACCACTCAATCAATACAGCGTTGTTTCTTCAATGGCCCAGTGACGGGAAGCCCTTTCTACATGCTGTTTTCTTTGCATACTCATAGGCGAGTCATGCATTGACTCTCTATTGGCTCTCATGTATCTAGAGCAGGAGTAATGATCCGTGTCTGTTCCATCATTTCTCGCCTTGACCGCATGTCTGCTTCTGGTGGCGAAGGGAGCAGGCTGGCTCTGTCAGCGCGTGCGCCTTCCCTCCGTTTTAGGGCAACTGCTGGTTGGTGTCCTTATTGGACCGTCGTTTT
The DNA here is from genome assembly GCF_016587455.1 of Reticulibacter mediterranei. Classification (NCBI taxonomy): domain Bacteria; kingdom Bacillati; phylum Chloroflexota; class Ktedonobacteria; order Ktedonobacterales; family Reticulibacteraceae; genus Reticulibacter; species Reticulibacter mediterranei. The sequence continues at coordinate 307,860 of NZ_BNJK01000001.1, forward strand.
TGCATCTGGTTGCCCCTAATGAGCTCATCAGTTCGTTTGCCAATATCGGGGTGATTATCCTTATGTTCCTGGCGGGCATGGAAACCGATATGCAGCAAATGCGCCAGGTGGGAGTCGCGGCGTTTGTCTCGGCCTCGCTCGGGGTCATTGTTCCTTTTCTTGCTGGCACCTTTTTTTCGCTCGCGCTTGGCTATACACTTCCGGTCAGCCTGTTCCTCGGAACCCTGCTCACCGCGACCAGTGTCAGCATCTCAGCACAAACATTGAAAGATTTAGGCAAGCTCATTACCAAAGAGGGGGCAACCATTCTTGGGGCGGCCGTCATTGATGATGTGCTCGGGTTGATTGTCCTCTCGGTCATCCTGGCGTTTACTCTGGGACAGAACCCGACCTGGGGCATTGTCAAGATGCTGCTTTACTTCCCTATTGCCTATCTGCTTGGTCACTACGGTTTCCCGTTGCTCTCGCGCTGGCTGCCACGCCTGCTGGCCCTGGAAGCACGCATTGGTCTGGTACTGGCTCTCGTCTTGCTTTATGCCTGGTCCGCTGAGTCGCTGGGTAATGTGGCGGCCATCACTGGAGCCTATATCGCCGGGATTCTGGTCAGCCGGACCGACATGAAAGCGTGGGTTCATGACGGCCTCTCCAAATTGGGCTATGCCTTCTTTATTCCGCTCTTTTTCGTCTACGTTGGCATCGAGGCTAATTTCAACAGTATCGGCCAGATCGCCGTTTTGCCCTTGCTTGCCTTTATCGGGGTGGCCCTCATCACCAAAGTTCTCGGCTGTGGTGGAGGAGCACTCCTGTGTCGTTTCCGTCCTCACGAAGCCCTCGTGGTGGGTGTGGGGATGATCTCACGGGGCGAGGTTGCTTTGATCACCGCCACTATCGGGTTGCAGACAAAATTGATCGATACCTCTCTCTTTTCGGTGGTCATTCTGATCACGCTAGTGACTACGTTGGTGACACCTTTATTGCTCAAGCTCACCTATCTGCTTCCTGCTCACCAATCGTTCGACGATCCATTGTCTGCACTGAGTGAGCAATTGCTTCCTGGCCAGGAAGCGGTGGCATTGCAGGAGGAAAACCATGTCCACTGATCTGCTTGATGAGGGCTACGCGTGTTTGCGGCGCGGCGATCCCGAGGCGGCGCTCCGTCGTTTCCACAAGGCCATCGAGTCCCAGCCAACAAATCCCCAGGGCCATTTTGCGAGGGCCATGGCCTACCTGGATCTGGGATTGGGCGACAAGGTGATGCAGGCGCTCGATGCGACTCTCCAGGTTGATCCCACCTATGCTTCTGCTCGCGCCTTTCGTGGCATCGAACTGCTCAAGCGCTATGCTATTGATGCGGCGCAAGACGAATTGCAGCACGCGCTGCACGATGCGCCCACCAACTTACTTGTTCATCTCAAATATGCCGAATATTATTATCGCCTCGGTTTTTACCCCAATGCTGTCACCATGCTGGAAAAGGGGTTGAGCATACCTCACGGTGCTAATGAGCATCTGGTGGCAATGGCAAGGCAACTCCTTACTCAGTCCCGTCAGAAATGTAAAGGTCTTATCATCCGGCAGCCACCTGACCCACGACGATGGTTTCATCTGTTTGATCGCTTTCGACCAGCGCTGGCGAAGCGGGTGCCAACATCGCGTGAGGTGAGCTAAATTATATTCCATCATCTCTTTCTTTAATTGAATAAGGAGAGAAAGGACGGTCTTATGGCGGTCTATCTGTTAGTTGGATGTTTTTTCATCCTGATGTTGGTACGTATCGGTCTCCCCTTTGGCGTTCCGGCCTCCGGGAAACCTGTCACCTCCGTCGCCCTCTCGTTCCGTGAGCGCTTGGTGTTGCATCGTACTAATATGTATGCGCTGGGCGCGCTCTTGCTCCTGGCGGCCATTGGTCATTGGTTCTCATTACCAGTGGAAGTTGCTTGTATTTTCCTCGCCCTCGCACTTGTCAACCTTCCTATACGCTATCATTTCACCTCTGAAGGCATCGCCTGTAATAACGTGTCCTTCCGTCGGTGGAACGAATTCTCTTACGTTGGGGTGCACGGGGGACGCCTCACCTTGATGCCTCGTGCAGGATATGCTCCCTTGAGGCTGGTGGTGTTAGCTTCTCGCCAGAAAGAGGTGCTGCCCACGTTCCAGCGCTTCTTGCAGGTGCGTCACGAAGCTCCTCCTCCATCGGCCCTGGCGCTCTGGTTCCGCCGTCGCGTGCCAGCCCTCATTCTCAGTGGCCTGATGCTCTTTACCTTTGCCGTCGTGCTCAGTTCGTGTGGGGAAAACGCCGATCCCAGTGGTCTTTCCACCGCCAATCAGAGCAATCTCACCAAAGTCTCTGCCAATGGCACACCGATGACGCAGCAAGACCTGGATGCAGCTAAGACGAAAGAGCCGTTTGCCTACAACCTGGCGCTGCTGGTCGATGAAAACCGACTGGGCATCAACCTGACCTGGACGCTGGTCACTGGCTATCTGGTCATGTTCATGCAGGCAGGTTTCGCTCTTGTTGAGACGGGTCTCTGTCGCGCCAAAAACGCCGGGCATACGATGGCGATGAACTTTATGGTCTACGGCCTGGGCATGATCGGCTACTTCATCGCAGGTTTTGCTTTCCAGTTTGGCGGTATTGGCCTGGCTGGTGTTCCCAACCTCGGCGGGTTAGCGGCTCTCACCAACGAGGTGACGATCCCCATTGGCGGCGTCAACTGGGGTCTCATCGGCTATAAAGGCTTCTTCCTCAGCGATGGCACCTATGACGTGGGCATTGCAGTGATGTTCCTGTTCCAGATGGTGTTTATGGATACAACGGCCACCATCCCAACCGGAGCAATGGCCGAGCGCTGGAAGTGGTCGGCTTTCTGCGTCTACTCGCTGTTTGTCTCCACATTGGTCTATCCCGTCTTTGGCAACTGGGCCTGGGGTGGTGGCTGGCTCTCACAGCTTGGGTCGGTCGGTCTGGGCAAAGGCTATATCGATTTTGCAGGCAGTGGCGTGGTGCATGCCGTTGGCGGTTGGTGTGCGTTGGCTGGGGCGATTGTCCTGGGACCGCGTCTGGGCAAATTCAACAAAGATGGCAGCTCCAATGCGATCCCCGGACACAATATGGTGCTGGCCCTGCTGGGCTGCTTTATCCTGGCCTTCGGCTGGTTCGGCTTTAACCCTGGTAGCACGCTAGGAGCTTCGACCAACGGCAGCCTGCGCATTGGTTTGGTCGCTGTGGATACGATGCTGGCTGGTGCCTTTGGCTCAGTGGCGGCGATGATCTATACCTGGGTGACGGGCGCGAAAAAGCCGGATATTGGGATGATGGGGAATGGCTTGCTCGCCGGCCTGGTTGCCATTACCGCTCCCAGTGGTTATGTCAATCCAATCTGTGCAGCCATCATCGGAGCGATTGCTGGCGTCATCGTGATTGTGGCGGCAGGCTTTGTGGAAAATGTCCTCAAAGTCGATGATCCAGTCGGCGCGGTCGCGGTTCATGGCTTTAACGGTCTTTGGGGACAATTGTCGGTCGGCCTGTTTGCTGATGGATTGGCAAACTATGGCGGCTTACAGGTCAAAGGATTGTTCTTCGGCGACGCAAGCCAGTTGGTAGCGCAGATCATCGGGGCGGTCGTCTGCTTTGTGTATGTCTTTGGCATCTCGTGGGTCTTCTTTACGCTCTACAAGCGCTTCTTCGGCCTGCGTGTCTCCGCTGAGACGGAACTGGCAGGACTGGATATCCCTGAGATGGGCAGCCTCGGCTACAATCCCGACGCCGAACCCTACGCGCTCCCTGTGGGCGAGGAAGGAATGTCGGTCGCGGGTGCTGGCGACTAGAACGCGCAAGCACGCCTTCCTTTTCTGAACGTTGACCACCATTGAATCAGCTACTCAATGGTGGTCAATGGTGTTTGTCCTTCCTCAAAAAGATATCCGGCGGGGAACTGACGAAACATGCTCTATGAAGTGATGCCGCGCCACGTCGTCAGCGCACTGGGGAGAGAAGCTCTCCAGTGTGTTCATTGACGCCTCCATTTTTTGAGCACATCTTGAGTCCTTTCCCTCCTAATTCAAAAACACTTTTGAGTCTGAAGAGGGGAGGAGATTTCTCCTCTTCAGGCGTGCAGGAACGCTCGCATGGTAGCCTGAATCTCCTGATCATGCGAACTAAACCACATCAGATGACTCTCAGCCTCAGAGACGAAAAGTTGCGTCTGAGGGACATGGTTCTGCACATACGTCGCGTGCGATGCATCAACCAGACCATCATATTTGCTGGTGATGACGAGAAGCGGAGCAGTCACCTGGCTAAGATCTCCACAGTGGTGATGAATATCATGGAGAAATCCTGCTCCTGAACGTGAAGCCTGTAAAAAGGTCAGGGCTGCTCGTTGCCGCTTAGGGCCCATTCTTGCCATCACCTGATCGAGAGGCAAACAGGTGAGACCTCTCATCATACTTTTGAGTGCAGTTTGTGGCGCAACTCGTCCCCATCCTCGAAAAGCGGCCCACATCACTCGTTCCAGCAAGGGATTGAAGAACACATAGGTTCCCAAGCGGATCACGCCGCTGGCGTACCTCCCATCTACCGCTGCATTCTGCAAGATCACTTTGCTCACGCGTTGTGGATACCGACCTGCCAACTGCAAAGCGGTTGGTCCAGCAGCGGAGATTCCTACGACGATCACCTGATCCAGGTGAAGGCAATCAAGCAAGCTCACCAGCGCATCGGCGAAGGCTTCAGCCGTTTTCCCGGTGGAGGAGGGCGTCCTGCCATACCCAGGTCGTGAAGGGACAAGCAATTGGTAGCCTAGCTCTCGAAAAAAGGTCTCATGTCCCAGTGGTGAATGGCAGTTCGTATGTCCACCGTTCAAGACCAGCACGACAGGACCTTGCCCCACACGTCGATATTCAATCAATCCTTGCTTCGTTCGGGCAAGATGACTCACCTGTTCTGCCTTTGCCTTCCCATCGCCCAGACCTCTTGATGGCAGGAGATCTGGGTCATCCAGCAGGCAAAACCAGGCTCTCTGAGCGCGACGTGCAGCAACAAGCGGGGTCTGAATGGGATCAGGATATGCTGTCATAGTTACATATTCCTTGCGTTCGTGCCTGCTCAAGCGATGTAGCCTGTTTTTCAATCGCTCTTTTGAGAGCGTTAAGAGTGCTTTGAGCGTCTCGTGTAATAGTATGTTTTGCGATGACATTAAATACTTTTGCCTTGAGAGACGTGGTTGAATAATAATGCCGAAATTCCACTTTTGTCTCATGTGAAGCCAGAGGAGTCAACCTCGTTTCAACCAGATAATCTGGAAGCAGTTTGGTCATCCCCATAGTATCTTCAGAGAATGCCGTGACGATCCTTTCCAGGGGAACCACTTCGAGATCTTTCTCGACACACATATGTTTCCCATCGTTGAGGTGGCATCTATAGGCAACCTCCTGCTCTCTCTGATGTTTCCCTGAAATGAGGTCTACCCTCTTGACCCTCGGATGATACTCAGCAATCTTCGTCAAATCTTGCCCAAATGCCCAGACGATTTGGAGAGGGGCATGAATCACGACCTCTTGTCTGGATTGAAAAGGAGGAAATTCCTTCCTCTGAGGATGCTGCATCGTTGTGTTCCTTTCTCCGCGAGAGAGGCTGCGAAGCCTGCCTTGCGGCGAACTCCTTCAGAGACGCTCTTATCTTTTCCTCTCGTGGTTGAACAAACAAGCATTTATTTGAACGGTGATTCACTACAATGATAACTCATTCAAGAAGATATATCAAGTTGGGGCGGGATTCACTCATGCTGGAAGCTACCCGTTCGCGGCAGGGTTCAGAACGCCAGGGTCGGCATTGCATCGCGTTCATTTTGCTGACGTGATGGTGAGGAGAAGCATTCTCTACGTGAATACTTGACCAATAACTCTAGAGTCGTGTGGACCTCCTCTTCCCGCTCTTGCTCACGCCTCTTCTTCTTGTCCTCGATCTCAAGACAGGTGCAACATAATACCCTATTCTTTTTTGTCTGCCGTCACAGAAAAGGTTGGAGGATCAACCCCGACCTGATGACGGTGGACCAGCAGACTGGACTTGACCCTGAAACATAGCTCTCCGTCATCTCCTTGTTTCGCCTCGCGAGAACAGAGACGCAAACGTGGCCGGCTCATCCATTCCATTGCTCTCTATTCAGCTACTCTTTATCTCCTGGCGGGAGACGGGGATCAGCGGTGCGGGAGCGAATCGGCGATTCTCCCGGCAGATCTGGTTTGGCATCTGACACAGGCAAGATGCTCGGTGCAAATAACTGACGGCGCAGCAGGCCACCAAACGCCTCGCGGAAGAGCACTTTCAGCATCGCTTGTTGGACGAAGAGACCCAGGGGACTGCCAGGCAAAAAGGATTTGGCAAAACTGCGCCCACTCTTTTGCTGCTCCAGCACATAGGCAGACATTTGCTGTTCGTAGCGCCGAAACGCTTCCTGGTAATCAGCGGTATCGTGCAGCGCTTTGGCCAACAGATAGGCACCTCCCATCGCCAGGGAGGCTCCCTGCCCAGAAAGCAGCGTGGGGCAATCGCAGGCATCTCCGACCAGAGCCACGCGGCCTTGATGCCAGGTCCGCATCTGTATCTGGATCACTGCATCCATGAACACAGAAACCTCCGGGTCAACATCAGAGAGGAACTGCTCGGTCAGCCAGCCCATGCTTGCGAACACCTTGCGTAAGTGAGAGAGCCGCTGCTCGCGTAGCACATGCTCAGGCTTTGGTGACTGGTACATGAAAAACAAGAGGAGGTCGTCCGTCTGTGGCGTGCAATAGGCCGCAACCATGCGTCCCGGTTCGTTATACATCTGAAACGTCTTGCCAATGCCGTAGCGGTCGGGAGTCGGGTAGCAGGCAATGGTGTAGCCCAGATACCGGCTGAATTGCTCTTGGAGTCCGAAGACCAGGGCACGTGTCTTCGAATGGACGCCATCGGCCCCGATCAGCAGATCGAAGGTTTCGGTCGCTCCATCATTGAACGTCACCTCCACCGTATCCGGATCAGCCTCAATGCACTCGATCCAACGGCCAAAGCGCACCTCAACGCTCCCTTCCAGCGCTTCATAGAGCACTTCTTCGAGCGTCTCATGCATCAGTCCCATGTATTTTCCCTCGGTGAGCTTCCGAATAAGTCGCATATCCAGTCTGGCAATAGTCTTGCCGTCCTTGTTCACGTAGACGAGTGCCTCAAAAGGAATTTGCCGAGAGCGCAGTTGGTCGAGGAGTCCCATGCGGGAAGCCACGTCGTAGCCCGTACCAAAAAAGTCAATCGCGTAGCCATCACGGCGAATGGTGTTCGCCTGTTCAATTACCACTGCTGGGATATGATACTGCTGTAGCCAGTAAGCGAGCGTGAGGCCAGCTATGCCGCCTCCGGAGATTAAGACGCGCATGATCACATCCTTTCTGGCTGCTTCACCAGATCCAGCAGCCAAGTATGAACCAAAGGCCAATCCATTCATTGTTTTCTGCTTCCAGTATAGGAGATGCCGCGTCCCACTGTCATGAGCACCCGTCCCGGTTTTGTCCCGAGGGCTGTCCTATCTTTATAGCATGGCAGCCATCGGCATCGATCTATGAGACACTGCCTGGAGGTGAGAATGGGGAAGAATCTGCGGCCACGCCAAGTGGGAAGGTGACCCGGACCGTTGTACCACCAGAAGGGCCTCGTGCAATACCACACCTTCCTCCCAGTTCGACCGCTCGTTCGCGCATCGCCAGCAGTCCCACACCGATGCGATGGTCATCGGCAATGCCCTTGCCATCGTCGCTCACCTCTAGAGTCAAGACGCTTTCTTGCAGGCACAGACGCAGGAAACACCGCTGGGCTTCGGCGTGGCGCACGACATTGGTCAGCGCTTCCAGGGCGATGCGATAAGCAGCCACCTCGACCGCTGCCGGAAGCGGCGGAAGGCACTCTGGAACCTCGACAAGGATCTGGAGCCCCTGGTGCTGAGAGGAAACCGCCTGCTCGCGCAAGGCCGAGAGCAGGCCCAGTTCATCGAGGGCTGGCGGGCGCAGATCATAGACCAGGCGGCGGATCTGAGCGAGGGTCCCTTGTGTCTGCTGTCGCACTTCCTCCAGGAGCCGATCCGCACGCGTGCTGTCCCGAGTGAGCAGGTTACGGGCAGCATCGATTTTGAAGGTGAGACTGGCCAGCGTCGGCCCCAACCCATCATGCAGGTCGCGGCGCAGGCGGCGGCGTTCCTCTTCTCGTGCGGTCACGAGCCGTGTCCGCGACTGTTGCAAGTCAGTCGTCAAGTGCCTCAGTTCAGCAGTCAGGCGCACCGCCTGTACGGCGACCGCAATCTGCGGAGCCAGGTCATGCAGCAGGCGCAAGTCGGCGGGCGTCAAGGGCTCGCCTCGCGCCCGTGCTGCCAGCCAAAGATCGCCCATGTGTTCGCTTTGGGCCACCAGCGGCAGGCGCACCAGCGCCTCTCTACTTATTTCCCCGGTGGAGGCGGCAAGAACATCTTCTCCTTGTTGCCTGTAGGTGATGGCGACAGAGGGGAGCTTGAGCGCCTGAGCAACAGTCTGCACAATGGTGGGCAGGAGGCTGTCTGTGGCCAGCGTGGCTTCCAGACGGTTCGAGAGCCGAGCAAGCACGCGATAGGGCTCGTCACGCTCCCCAAACATCAGATGATTGACGGCCCGTTGCAGACGCTGGTGCAGCGGTTGAACGAGTACTGCGACCAGTCCAGTGGCCAGCAGCGACAGGAGCAGGCTGCCCAGTACCGACAACAGCGTACCCAGCCCAACGACCACCAGTAGATAAAGCCCGATGATGCTCGCAGTGAGTAACCCGTAGACCAGGGTCCGGTTGATGAGCAGGTCGATGTCCCACAGCCGGTAGCGCAGCACCGCCACGCCTATCGTGATGGGAACAAGGAGCAAGACGAAGGGAAAGGTCACTTCGCTCAGGATGGCATAGAGAGCCTGAGCAGGACCAGGTTGGGAGAGTGCGGGCCAGATGAGCGGAGGCAGCAGGTTGGCGGCATCGAAAAGTGTACCCATCAGCATGCCGAACACCACCCATTTGGTCTGTTGTCGCTGGATAGCAGTGGAGACGCGTCGATAGCGGTAGAGTTGGGCAAAGCCACAGGCAAGAAGCATGCAGAGGAGAAGAGAGGCGAGCAGCAGCGGAGGCCAGTGGACCAGAGAGAAGGGCGAGGTGGATGGCAGGAAGAGTGGCACTTGCCATGCCAGGTAGGCCAGGGTCATCCAGCGCGTCCAACTGGGGACAAAACGCCCATCAGGGAAGAGCGCGAAAAAGAAGATGACCGAACTGAAGGAGAACAGGCGCAGCAGAGTGATGCAGACTCCTAAGGGGGAAGTGAGGCCAACGACACGGGAGAGTACCGAGAAAGCGGGGGAAAGACTGACCACCAGCATCACCAGGAGCAAGGCAATGTAGAGCGCCATCCAATCGTCGGACCTGCGCCAGAAGATCAGCAGACTCACGGCAATCCAGACCGGGGAGAAACAGGTGATCAGCGTGATGTTGAGCGTGGCATAGGGACCGGTAAGGAGCAGATAAAGGGAGACAAAGGTATCATAACCACTGACCACAGCAGGCATCGCGAGAAGATGGGCGTAGGCCCCTTGCTGGAATCCGTGGAGCTGGACATAGTACACGAGCACCCCCGCCAGGTAGAAGCCGCAGAAGATCAGCACCAGTAGGATCCACCCCCATCTGGCAAGCCGCAGACGTGTCCCAGATAAGCGGGTATCGGCGGGGGGTAGCGAAGACATGACGAGGGACGTCTCCTCTGGCAATGCTTCCTGGTCCACTTACAAATCCTCCGAAGGAAACTGCCCCAATCCGGCGGTCCAGGCCGCACGCATCGCTTCGGCCCGGTCGGCCACCTGCAACTTGCTCAAGATGTTGGAGACGTGATTGCGCACCGTCTTGGGGCTTAAGATGAGCTGGACCGCAATCTCCGCATTGGACTTGCGCTGTGCGATGAGGGTGAGGATCTCGTATTCCCGCTCCGTCAGTTCTGGGAAGAAGTGGGTTGGGCCACTTTTTCCTGTAGGCTGCATGCTGCTGAAATAGTGTGTGAGACGTGAGGCGACGGCCGGACCAAAGATGGCTTCGCCTCTGGCTACCGCGCGAATGGCACGCAGTGTTTCCTCCTGCACAGCTCCCTTGAGCAGGTAGCCACGCGCTCCGGCGCGGATGGCAGCGAAGACCGACTCGTCATCCTCGAACATGGTGAGGATCAGAATGCGGATGTGCGGACTGGTCTGGAGGATGCGCCGTGTGGCCTCAATGCCGTTGGTGCCTGGCATTTTGATGTCCATCAGGATGAGGTCTGGCTGCAAGGCTTGCGCCTCTTCGATGACCTCGGTGCCGGTCGTAGCCTCACCAATCACCCGCGTATCTGGGACCGATTCCAGCAAGGCGCGTAGCCCGTCGCGAAAGAGTGGATGATCATCGGCAATCACTATGCAAATTGGCTCCATACCTCCTCTTCTTTCTTCCTGTTAACCCGTCGCGCTGGTCAGTCACACACACCGGATATGCAGGGGTCTCCGTGTGTTCCCCAGTTCTTCTCACCGCTCGCACCGGAAAACGCTCTTCCCCAGTTGCTCGCATTCTTTCTTCCTGTCTGGTTGTTTCTATGACAATTGTACATCATCATGGTCCCTCTGTCCGTACTCCTTTACGAGTGTGATCCCAATTGCGCGGAGGCAATCCCTATCGAATCTTGCCTGCCGCTATAGCTATGACAACGGCACCAATTCCCGCCACGATCACAGCGCCTATCCACATCTGCATAGCAGCCAACCCCGCGCCAATTATCCCTCCCACTATTCCCAACACCCAGTCGAGAAGCCGCACTATTTCATCCGCTTCTTTCTCTGTCCTTCCTCTTGCGACCAACGTCCACTTCAGGAGGGTACCCCCATCCACCATGGGCAAGGGGAAGAGGGCAGCGAGCAAGATCCATCCATGCCCTACCGCCGACCAGGTCGCGAGCTCCCTGATGATTGGATTGCCTCTCGCGACTGCAGAGATCACTGCGCTCAGGAGCAGTCCCAACACGTTGAAAATGGGACCACCTATGGCACGCATCCGATGCACATCAGGTGAAACCTCATTATTCCAATACAGCGTTCGCGGCATACCCGCTGAGAGCCGTATTTCATCTATCGGTGCCCCTGCATAGCGAGCGCTGAAAATGTGGGCGAGAGCATGGCCAAAGTCCGCAGGCGCGAGAAGAAGCACCGTGACAAATCCAATGAGTACCCCTTGCCAGAATCCACGTTCTGGATGCCAAGAGAACCCCAACCAGGTAACGATTCCCCACAGAGCAACGATGGGGACCAAGACCGTTCCCTTGATCTTGACTGGGGTGTCGAAAATGCGAAGTTCGACCATAGTTGTTCCCTTTCTTCCGAAAATGAGACAGGCTGGGCAAGGAAGGACGGCCAGTTGTCCTGTGTATCCGCAACCCAGTGTAAGAGATATCGTGTCTCGTTGTCATGAGGCATTGTCCCGGTTTTGTCCCGATGCCTGTCCCGATTGTGCAGAGGAAGAAGGAAAGATGGCATCTTCCGGCTTTCGAGAGAGAGGAGCGCAAATGTGCAGTGCAGGAAGATTGCGCTCGCCTCAAAGAGTGAACTGAAAAGGTCAAACTGTCACATTTTTTGGAATATAATGGCCACATAAGGTGGGTCTTCCCACGGGTTGCGCAACGAGCTAAGCTCAAGTAAGGAAGTGTAAAGAAGACCATCATTAACCTTGCCTCAGAACAAAAGTCGAGAAGAATGCCGATGTGCTACAGGTTATGCCTCGTTACGCAATCCGTGGGCATTACGAACAGACTCTCACCCTCCCTGGATTGGATTACCTCATTGCTTTTGCGCCTTCCGAGGTGGAAACCACTCTGCGTTCGCGAACAGAAAGCCGCCATGTCGTATGCTGTCAGTTATATCTGATATCACTTGTTCTCTGTCCTTTTTGAGCGCAGCCTCAAGAGTCGCGCTCCGGCCAATGTATACTGGCCCAAAGACATTGCTCCATGACTGGAGGTCGAGCAGTAACGGAATAAGCGCTAAACCTTGCTCCGTTAAAGAAAAAATCTCGCGGCGCTTATCCTTTGGATCGGCAGCCTTCGTGAGAATTCCTTGGCATTCAAGCCGTGCTAAACGGTCAGCCAGGATATTCGTCGCAATATGCTCGTCTGATTTCAAGAATTCCCCGTGAGTCCTTTTGCCGGCATAGACAATGTCGCGCACAATAAGCAGCGTCCACTTATCCCCGAAGATCTCAAGTGCGAAGTTAATAGGACAGGAAGACCTGAGTTGATTCTTTTGCATTTGGAACTCCTGTTTTGTTGGATGCAGACCTCTCATCCCCTTTGTTCCTTTGCTATGGTTGAAAAGGATGGAAACACTCGATCCCGCTGAAGAATCAGCCCTCCTCAATGTCGGGCTGATTCTTGTCTATCAAACCGAATGATCGATGTTATGAGTGAGCAGTTTGAATCCCCTGAAATATTTCCACATGCTGTGCAACAAATTCGGCAAATGGAGTTGGCCGGATACCAAACAGTTTCTGTGTCTCAAGGAGAACTTTCGACTCAGAGCCCTTGCATCGCTCACTGTACAGTTCGTTCACTGCATCCGCCAACTGCTCCGGCATACCGAATGAGACGAGTTGCTGTCGCTCCTGTTCAAGGGTGACGTTGACGTAATGGATCGTTCTCCCAAGCGCCTTGGAAAACAGCTCCGCAATATCGTTCATCGTCATCGAGTCAGGCCCGCTTAGCTCATACATTTTGCCTTCATGACCTCCAGTTGTCAGCACGACATAGAATACTTTGACGAGATCGTACACATCGATTGGTGCGATGAACGCATCACCCAGAGGATTGAAGAATGCGTCCTGCGCGATAACTGTCGGCGCATCGAGCAGATACATTTGCATGAAGTGGGCTGGGCGAATATGCGTCCATGTCAGGCCGGAATCTTCGAGGTGTTTCTCGATCTCGGCATGCATGCGTAAAAAGCGGGCCGGACTCTTTTTATCTGGATTGAGGCAGGACAGCTTCACGATATGTCGTACACCCGCCTTTTTGGCAGCATTGATAAATGCTATCTGCGTTTCGGCCATTGCTACCGGGTCCGCCGTCGATAAAAGCACGGCTTTGTCTACGCTTTTGAATGCGTCATCAAGTGTCTCTGGCTTGAGCATATCGCCGACTGCAATTTCAATGTTCGGATCATCTTCAAACATGGTCGCGTGCTTTGCGTCCCTTGTGAGTATGTGTACTCGCTCATGGTGTTTTCGGAATTCGTGAACGAGTGCCGTACCGGTCAGGCCAGTTGCTCCAGGAATGAGAATCATGATGTGCTCCTATTTTTTCGTTTGATGCACTCACTGTAGCATCATTTGTTTGCAAAATGCAAACAAATTATACTGTTATTCTGGCGAAGATGCAACAAAAAACATGAGTCATCCCAAACTTGATACCGCTGGCGAATGAGGGGTACCACTCACTGGCTAAAGCTGGATGGAGGGCGGCAAAGCGCGAGGTCCGCGTTCTTGTCGCCCTTTTCCCGTCCAGAAAAGCATCAAGACGGACCAGATTAATAGCAGCAGCAGTCAACATATGCTGCAAAGCCGTCTTCTCTAAGCCTCGATAGCGCGTCCGGCGCAAACCAAGTGTCCGCACCGCCTGAGAATGGGTCCCTTCAATGCCTGATCGCTGCGCATACAACTAGCGGAACTCCTCCGTTTGTTGGAGGCTTCGAGCCTGTCGCAACGTTTCGTACTCGGCTTGATGACGAACGGCCAGAATACGCGGGGCGCGAGCCGAACACGTGCAGAGGGCACGAGCAGGACAGTCACGACAATCCTGTAAGCCAAAGCGGATAGCGACTTTCGGATGTCCATGTTGGTCCTTGCGCTCGGTCCATTTCACGCTCTGCTTGTCTTGTCGGCAAGTCGCTTGCCGGGCCTCCCAATTGATCTGAAAACAGGCCAGATCATAGCCCTGTGCGGCTTTGGCTTGCCACTGATTGTTGCGACTGACTGGTCCAATCAAGGTCACCTCATAGCGCTGCTGGCTACTGATGAGCCGTTCAGCGTCCACGTATCCAGCATCCATCAGATGGGTCCCTGGCAACCGCTCGGCCGAAGCCAGCGCTTGCTGGATCGCCTCGGTATGTTCGATATCGGTTTCGGTGGCATCCGTCGTGGTGACATGGGTGATCAGATGAGGCAACTCTTCATCACAAGTTTCGCTAAAGTGGACCGTGTATCCAAACCAACTCAAGTCTCGCTTGTGACCATAATGGGCTTCATGATCATGGGGGGATCGAATGGTGAGATGAGCAGGAGGTAAATCATCTTTGTTGCGCAAACGCAAGCGACCCTCATCTCAAAAGAATTGCTGCACCCACATTTTTCGTAAGCCCTCGACTTCAGGCAAGCTTTTCAACAACTGTGGGGCAGACTCGCTCCACACCTCTATCAACAAGCGCAGCCCATCTTGACCAATCTGATCCATGACCTGTTCTTGGTGCCCTTTGGCTCCCGGCCAACGCCACTCTTCTACACGTTGGCTGTAGCGCTCAAACCAGGCGATTGGCACCCATTGTTTGAGCCACTCCCCCTCTTGCTCGGCAAGAGCATTGAGCACGGTTCTGAGTATTTCCCCTAAGAGTTCCAAGCGATTGAGGCGGCGCACTGCCGCCAACACATGGGTTGAGTCGGTGCGTTGGACTCCTCGCTTTTTGATCCAGCCACGTTGTTGCAACTGCTCCACCAGGTGCTCAAAGAGGCGTTGCTCTGCTTCATGAACCAGCAAACGTGCCCGAAATTCACACAGGACCGAGGCGTCGAAGCCTTCGTCCGTTAATTCCAGCCCTAACGCATATTTCCAGTCGATACGACTGCGGACCGCATCGGCTGCTTGCCGATCCGAGAGATCTTCCAGAAATTGAAAGACACACACCAAAGCGAGACGCCAAGGGGCCTCAGCAGGCTGCCCTCGCCGAGCGAATAGATCGGCAAACTGCTCATCGGCATACAGGCTGCCCAACTCATCACGAAGACGGAGGTAGAGATTCCCTTTGCGAAAGGCGGCGCGAGCCACATGAGCGGTTTCTGCTGGCACGGGATCAATGCGATGAGGTTGCATGGACATAGCTTTCTTCCTTCTCTCTGATCGCAGAGCCAATCCTCATCAGGATCGGCTCTCTCGCCTGAATACTCTCCTCTATCCTACCAAAGCTGTCATCCTGTATTCTTTGGTCCCAACATTTCGCCAGCAGTATCAAATTCGAGATGACACATGTTTTCCAGTCCTTGAGCAGTTTTCGAAATCGAGTCACTAACAGCCTCCAGGTGCATTGCCTCATGTTCCGTGATAGGTGGACTGAGCACGAAAGAGGTGAAGCAAGCACAATGGTGAGTCAACCTTGGGAAGTGAATATTCCTTCCAGGAAACATGCATCAAGCAAAAACTTACAGATTTTAAAAAGAGCCTTCCAGCAAACACCCAGGGCTTTCCAATTCTCCCATCTAGCGGGAGTGCAGAGGGCGGCAGCCCTCTGCCGGGGTGCGGGGTGTCCCCGCAAAAACCTTTTTTCTTCTCTTTTGCGCGCCGCCTGCGACGGCGCGCGAAGGAGGGAAGGAAACTGGGGACACCCCAGACCCCGGCAGGGAGACCCTGCACCCCTTTGAGCGGAGAACTGGAAAGCCCTGAGCAAACACCTGTCTCACTTGTTTTTTCTGAAGAAATGGTCTATAGTTGCTCCGTAAGCAGTTTCAGTCACTACCAATCTGCCTCTGCGAATTGACGAACACTTTTGTACGTCAAGGAAATGATGCGGCTGAGGTTGGCAGCGGGTTATGGCAGTTGGTCATGGATGAATGTGCTTGTGAACACTTTTGCAGAACGCGCTCATACTGAAGGCGAGTATGTTAAACTCGCTTGTGGAGCCATTTTATAAGAAGCAAGCGGTGATTTAGCGGGAACGTGCCTTCCAAGCAGATAGTCATCTGGGACAAGCCTCCTTCCTCCAGAGGCGTTGCTCTTATGATGGTGAGGCCAGCACAAAATCGTACGAGAGAGCAAGCAGCCTATCTGGATCAGCTCATACAGAGCAACGAGACCATCGCAGTCGTGTTCAAGCTCACGCAGGACTTTGGCAACCTCATACGCAAGCGCGAGGGGCAGGAGTGTCTGGAACAATGGAAATCAGCAGTGCGGGCCAGTGACCTCGCAGAACTGATGAGCTTTGTCGATGGGCTCGCAGACGATGCTGAGGCTGTCGCGCATGGATGCAGCGAGTCGTGGAGCAACGGGATGGTTGAAGGGTTCATCAACAAAGTAAAGTGGATCAAACGCAGTTCGTATGGGCAAGCTGGTTTCTCGCTGTTACAATGGCGTGTGTTGCTCCATTCACCTCGACGCTCGTCTGCTCGTTTAGACGCGCAGGCTAGATGAACTGATTAGGGAGGTTTTCAGGAACGCAAGCGTCCTTTGAATGATCTCACGTGAACGTGCAACGTTATCCAGGACATCAAAAGCATGTTGCCCGCCTGGATGGGTCATAAAATCGAGCGTCACGTTCTTCGCACTTGCCTCTTTGATGAAGTGATCGGTGGTCACATTGAGGCCAGGGAAATCGAGGCCAGCTTTGGTAATCAACATTGGGGCCAGCTTTGACGCTGCCTCCTCCAGATAGGTCGTTGCTGAAAATTCACGAATCTCATCCTCTGTCAAATGCCAACGAACTTTAAATGGCTCTAAGTCGAGTGGCCCATAATAGGCAACCAGGCACTTCACAAATGAGGGCGTCCCACGCAACGCCGAGCGGATACCAAGAGGCACACCGGCAGAGCAGGCCCAGATAGCCAGTCTTTCTTTATCAATCTGCAACTGGGGAGCCTGTTGACGCACGTGCACCACGAGTTCATCAACGTCGGTGCCAACGTCTCTGAGAGAGGTATGCTCATCAGGAGAGCGATGATTGAACGTGACGGCAATCAACCCACTGGCAGCGATTGCCTGTCCCCATGAGACATATTGCCCACTGTCTTTGATATGTTCTACGAATTCGGCAGGTCCTAGACCATGCACACAAACGACGGCTGGGCGCTGTTCACCATCCAGCATGTCCGCAGGATAGTAGATATCCAGCAGGAGATCTTTCTCTTCCACCGTTTTGTAAACGCGGTTCTTCACGACGTTACATCGTTCCATCCCAGGAAGCTCATAGACAATCCGCTTTTTTAACAACTCATGAAAGTCTGCCATGTTCTACGGGCTCCATTTCTCATTGTATCCAGCATACATTTTTTCCTTGAAAGTACTTCAACACTTTATCAGTGTCTCCAATACTTCTTGAAGAGAATATGATATGTATGGAGTGAAGTCAATGATGAGAAACGTTACAAGGCAGTTGATGAGTTTTAATTTTTAGCCAGAGAGCACACCGAATATGTCCAAGAGCCCATACGTGCAGCATGATATACTGTATCCTGTTGTGAGATTGGTAGAGAGAAGATGTTGGACTTCTTTTCTCAATCTGTTTGAAGGCATTGCTATGAAGGGAGATCATGCATGACTGCTGATATTCATTCCGCTTTACGTCGTCAATTAGAGGAGCGTGGGTATGTGGTGGTACCAAACGTGATACCCAGGGAGAATCTGGAGGCGCTTGTTGCCGATATTTGGATGCACACCGGAGCTATGCCTGATGAGCGTGAGAGCTGGTATCAACCGGAGCGTATAAGATACGCTGGTATGATAGAGATGTACCATTACCAATCGATGTGGAACAACCGGCAACATCCCAATGTGCATCGGGTCTTCAGCGATATTTTTGGTACTGAGAAACTGTGGGTCAGCCTTGATCGTGCCAATCTCAAGCCGCCAGCCGATGTTCGCTACCCCGATTATAATCCAACGGGGTTTATTCACTGGGACACAGACATAGGGAAATATCCCACCATTCCTTTTCAGGTGCAGGGAGTTCTGGCACTAACCGATACCGACGAGAACATGGGAGGTTTTATCTGTGTGCCGGAATTATACCGGGATCTTCCTGAGCGGTTTGCCAGCCTGCCAGAGGACCAGAAAGCGAACAGGAAGCCAGATCTCACCGGTTACTCGGTCACGAAAGTTCCAGCTAAGGCCGGCGATATGATCATCTGGCATGTTCTGCTGCCTCATGGCAATGGGTACAACGATTCTGATCGGCCCCGCCTGGCCCAATATATCACGATGTCACCTGCGCAAGAGCAAAACACTGCGATACGCACACAGCGTATTAGCAGTTGGCGCAACAACACACCGCCACAGTCGCGCTATTTCCCTGGTGATTCACGAAAAATAGAAGAGCAGCGCGAACCAGCTCAACTTACAGCACTGGGCCGCAAGCTGATAGGGCTGGATAGTTGGGAATAACAAATAGGATATATATATACTCTGTCAGCACGACTCACATCTCGCATTCCTGTGGTCGTGCTGTACCAACGAAGTGATGGCACTCAGATATCGCTGTGACATCGTTTTTTCAGGAGCAGATGAATGCTGTCGTAGCACTCATAAAATGATCAGCTAGAACCGCTCGTAACTGGCGCGTAACCGTCGAGAGCAAGCTTGCTGGACACCAGGGACAGGACACTCTTGTTGGCTGCCTTACGACCCCTGTTGTGGAGTGGTAAGCTTGCTCCTGGTCGGGCATGCACGATGCAGCGAGATGTGCAGCGATGTTTTTAAGCCGATCCTATGCTTTGCCCATAGAGAACCTGATGAGGCTTCCCCTTATGTTTGCGGTAGGCCCACCAGTACCAACCTCCGCGTTTGTGTCCAGCTTGTTCGCACCGCACCATAAGGTTGCCTATTGTACAAGGTCTGCCCCGGTCGAACCTCCTGTACTGGACAAACACGGCGTACCTTGACGTTACAGCCTCAGGACAAAATGCAGGCCCTCCTGGCTGCACGCAAGTGAGAGAGCACAGAGGAGTTCAAGGCGGCCTGCGGCTCGATGTGGTAGATATCCTGATCGAACAGGACATCCTTCAACGAGAGCAAAGAGACGAAACACAAGCCTCGCAAGCTTTGTCTCCCGATATGCACGTTTTTTGACATATCGGGGAATGGGAAGCATTACCTTCCCGTTGGAAGCGTAGCCTTGAGAACATTCCGCAGCGCCAATGGTGGTCGGCCAATGAGGCGAGCAAGTGTTGGGTCGACGTTGGCAAACTCGCCTTGCCTGCTGGCGGCAAAGTACCCGAGATACATGTTCGCCATCGACTCAGGGCTACCTTGAGCGACTAAGCGTATACGGGTACACACATCGACGCGTGGTTCGATTATCTCCATTCCTATGGACAAATTGACAATACCACTTATTCCTTTATCCGTTTCGTCTGTTGTCGCTGTTCATCATCGTCGCTTCCCGTTGCTGTGGCAGGAACCCACGTTCAAGAGCCACAGCAACGGCAGATGCGCGGGAGTCTACCCCCAGTTTCAGAAAGATATTACTCAGATAGGTATCTACGGTGCGCCGCGTCAGTCCTAAACGAGCGGCAATCTCTTTATTGCGTTCGCCGCATGCGACTCCCGCCAGCACCTCTCGTTCCCGTTCCGTCAGTTCAAAGGGGCCAGGATTGCGGGGAG
This sequence comes from Reticulibacter mediterranei, assembly GCF_016587455.1. NCBI lineage: Bacteria > Bacillati > Chloroflexota > Ktedonobacteria > Ktedonobacterales > Reticulibacteraceae > Reticulibacter > Reticulibacter mediterranei. Next base: position 327,533 of record NZ_BNJK01000001.1, read on the forward strand.
GCGAGGCTTTTACCGTCGTGCGTGGCAACGCCTGGAGAAGACGTCTAACGGTCCCAGACTGCAAAAGTGTGTCCCCTCTTGCCGCAGTCCGAATGGCATCAAGCAAGGTGTCAAGGTCACAATCCTTGAGCAAATAGCCACAGGCACCCGCCTGCAATCCACGCAGAACCAATTCGTCATCGTTATACGTTGTCAGGATGACCACAGCGATCCGGGGCCAGGCATGGCGAATCTGTTCCAGAGCTTCCAACCCATCCATGCCTGGCATACGGATATCCATCAAGACGACATCAGGCTGGAGTTCTTCAACCAGGCGCAAGGCAGAAGCGCCATCCGCAGCTTCCCCCACGAGAGTAAAATCATCGGAGACGGCCTGAAACGTCATCTGCAACCCTTTGCGCATCAGCGGGTGATCATCAGCAATGACGACACGAATCTCCTTGCTCATCTCAGTGCCTCCTCGTAAGATATAGGAAACTGGAGGTGAAGTAAGGTTCCTGCCCCTTTTGCACTGCTAACCTCCATCTGTCCTCCAACGAGACGCATGCGCTCACGTAAACCCAGAAGCCCATAGTGGCCTGTTTGAGCTGGCACCTCAGGAGGAGAAAAGCCGATGCCGTCATCATGAATATCGATGGTGAGCACATGTTCATTCTCTGCTGTACAAATCCAGGCTCGATGGGCCTGAGCATGGCGAGCGATATTCGTCAGTCCTTCAGCGATTGCTCTGCATACGTGTTCGTATAATGGTAGCGGCAATGCTTCAAGCGCCTCCAGATCTGCGGCGCAAGGTATACCTGTCGCCGTGATAAAGCTCTCGATCTCTTCTTGTATCATCTCGATGAGCTCACTTGGAGTCGCAGTGGTGCTCCGTAAATCATCGATCGCACTACGGGCTGTCGTGAGGGCTTCACGAGCCGAGGCTGAAGCTTCCTGGACAATCGCCTGCGCCTGCTCAGGACGTTGATGTGCCAGATGCAGGTTGGCAATATCAAGTTGGCGGATCAATCCAGCCAGGCTTTGGGCTAAGGTGTCGTGGAGTTCGCGCGCCATACGCTGGCGTTCCGCTCTCAGGGTCAGTTCTTCAAGTTGCGCCGTCGCCTCCTGGAGTTGCCTATGGGTCTTCTCCAGTTCTACATGAGCAGTTGCAAGCTGCGTATGTGAGCGAATCTGTTGCGCATACAAGATCAGATAGCCGACGACGAATGGCAGCAGCGCAGTATAGTCGGTTCCGCTCGCTACTCTGACCAGAAAGTTACCCCAATCTCCATACTCCCATGTCCAAGAATTCCAGAGAAGGCTCAAGCTGAAGAGGAGCAGAACTCCACCAGCCACCGCCAGGACGAAGCGTGTCTGACGAGAGAGGCTGAGGGCCTGTAGCGCGAGGACCAGATAGAGATTACTCACCACGTTGTTTCCCTGTGTTACCAAACTCAGCAGCAATACAAGGCCGCCTTGCAGCAGAAAGTAGAGCCAGGAAAAGCGATGGGGAAGCCACCCTCCCAGGCTCATCCAGAGTCCCCCACCATACAAGAGCATGAGGGCGGTGAACATGAGAAACTGCCAGGGATTGATGGCTTGCAGGGTGAAAGCAAGAGCCTCTGGAAGCATGCAGAAGTTCTTCGGCGGCGACCCATACAGGCACGTGTCCACGTGTTTCGGGAGGTTTGAGAGCAAGAGGAGTTCCCAGAAATAGACCAGGATCATCCATATCAGAAACAGGCGGCGCAGTGGTTGCTTTATTTGCGATGCGTTCATGATGCTCTCCTCAAAAATGGTGCCTGGCATCGCGTGCTGTGCCGCGAGTGCTGGTGGGACATGCCTACACCTCTCCCAAGTATACCATGAGTCTCTGCCAGGGACACCGTGCATTCTACGATCGTATTACGATAGTATTTTTGGCGCCCTGCCCGGCGAAATTACAATCGAGAAATACCTGATGGCGACGCAAGCAAAAGCGCTTAGACTGAGGAGTGTGAAAGGAGTTTTCTATGTCACTTTTTATGCGAATCCTTATGTGGGCAGGACAGCTTGCCGGGATAGGAGCAGTCACACTTGGGTTGCTGCGCTGGTTTTTTCATATTAGCTTTCTTGAGATTCATATGCTCTTTGGTGTATTGGTCACTCTTGCACTGCTGACCGCAGGGAGCGTTGCCGTATTCACCGGGAGGCCCAGAGCGTTGGGAGTCATTGCAGTTGTCTTTGCCCTCATTGTTCCAGTGTTTGGTGCGACCCAGATGCTGATTCTCGTGGGAGATTTCCACTGGCTGATCCAGGTAGCTCATCTGCTAGTTGGGGCGACCGCTGTTATCCTCATCGAGAGAACATGTAAACAATACATACAAATCAAACAGAAAAAGGCCACAGGCAAGGAAACGGTCCAAGCCTCTTAAAGAGATCACCTCGTCTTCACCAACAATGGACCGCTTCCAGTTTGGGGGCAAGCCATCGGACTTCTTCAAACGTAGCCATCTCATTCAAGTCCGTCCGCTTGCGAGGAGTATGAATGAGATGGCTAAACCGAGATCATTGTGAGAAAGGAGATGGCAAGTCGTTCGCGAGAATGACCTTGTCTATCGAAAAAGATGAGCATCCAAAACGTGCTTGTGAAAGCGCTTCTGCGGCTCATCCGCAAGCCAATCTATGCCTCAGAACAGACCTTACGTCAACACATTGCCCGTGCGAGAAAAAAGGAAAAAGGCGACCCTCCACCAAGCGTGCAGCGTGCCTGCCAGATCGAGAAGGACTCCTGGCAGGGGATAACATGCTATACTCTGCGACCTTTCTCCGAGAAGGGGGCCAATGGGCATGTGCTCTACTTGCATGGAGGTGGCTATCATGGCGAGATGGTTCCTCAGCGCTGGCAATGGCTTTCCACCCTGATCAATCGGAGCGATGTGACCGCCACGGTTCCGCTCTACCCTCTGGTGCCTGAACATACCTATCGAGACACCTATCCCTGGCTGTTTGCTCTCTACCAGCATCTATGTGACACCCTGCATCCAGAGAATCTGACCATCATGGGTGATTCAGCCGGTGCTGGGATGGCGCTGTCGTTGGTACAACAGGTGGTCGCGCAAGGGCTCCCCCATCCAAAGCAGACCCTCTTACTGTCTCCCTGGGTGGACCTCGCGCTCCAAAATCCTGCCATCCGCCAACGAGATCGCTCCGATCCCACGCTCACTTCTGCCGGATTGCTGGTCGCAGCGCGCTGGTGGGCAGGAGGTGATGATCCAGCATCTCCAGTGCTCAGCCCCATTCATGGCTCCCTCGCTGGGATTGGTCCTCTGCTCATAGCTGTCGGGACAGATGAGCTTTTCCTTCCCGATACCCTCCTGTTGCGGGAACGAGCACGAGCCGAAGGCGTTGATCTGGAATTCATTGAGAAAGAGGGCCTGGCCCATCTGTTCATGTTTGCGCCAATCCCCGAAGCCAAACCGGTGGTTGATCGCCTCGTCGAGCGCCTCAAGCACTAGGCTCGATGTGGTAGAAGCGCTGCTGTCTTCACCCTTTGTCGTCCTTGATAAGGAGTCAAAACATATGAACATAAGAACTAGGAGGAAAGAGATGATGAAAACAGGAAGTTTGTCCAGGGCGCGGCTGGACCGTTTGCGCACGAGCATGACGGGCTATGTGGAGCGCGGTGAGGTGCCTGGCATGGTTACGCTGGTGAGCCGACACGGCGAAATTCACGTCGATGCCGTGGGCACAAAGTCGCTCGAGGCTCCTGACCCGGTGCGACGCGACACGATCTTCCGTATCGCCTCCATGAGCAAGCCCATCACAGCGGTGGCGACCATGATCCTGGCAGAGGAAGGCAAATTACGCCTGGATGATGCGGTCCAGAAGTGGCTGCCCGAACTGGCGAACCGCAAGGTGCTCAAGCGCATCGACGCACCGCTCGATGAGACGGTGTCTGCGCACCGTCCCATCACCGTGCGTGATCTGCTTACCTTTACCATGGGCTTTGGACTGCTGTTGACCCCGACAGAAGCGTCTCCCATCCTGCAGGCTGCCGCCGAGCTTGAGATCGGCATGAAGCCGCCTCGACGCCAGCTAGAGCTTGATCCTGATACGTGGATCCATCGTCTGGGCAGGCTGCCGCTCATGGCCCAACCCGGGGAGCGGTGGCTCTACGGGACCGGGGCCGATGTGTTGAGTGTGCTGATCGCCCGCGTCTCTGGTCAGCCGTTGGAGACTTTCTTGCGCGAACGGGTCTTCGAGCCTCTGGGCATGAAGGACACCGGTTTCAGCGTTCCTGCTGATAGGCTTGACCGGCTGGCAAGCTGTTACGTCCTCAACCCGGGGAGCGGGACCCTCCAACTCTTTGACGGGGTTGAGCAGAGCCGATGGAGCCATCCTCCCCTCTTCCCGTCCGGTGCCGATGGGCTGGTCTCGACCATCGATGACTATCTGGCCTTCGCTCAGATGCTGCTCAACCAGGGCCGGTATCGCGAGCGTGGCAGCGAGCGTATCCTCTCGCGGTTCTCGGTTGAGGCGATGACCACCGACCAGTTGACGCCCGCACAGAAAGCGGTCTCCAGCCTGCCTCTGCTTCCCGGCTTTTTCGCGACGCATGGTTGGGGCTTTGGTCTTTCGATGGTGACCAGACGGGATGATCTTGCCTCGGTGCCAGGCCGCTATGGCTGGGATGGTAGCATGGGCACCTCCTGGTTTTCCGACCCCAAAGAAGATCTGGTAGGCATTCTGCTCACGCAGCATGTTGTCATGGCGCCCGATATCTTCCGTGATTTCTGGACCTTGACGTACCAGTCCATCGACGATTGAAGCAAGGAGAACAACACATGAAAATCTCAACACACAGCGCTGGTTCGCAGTCTGCGCGGTCGGTGGTGATGCAACTGCTGCTGGCGTGCGGGGCCATTGGTCCGCTACTCAATACGGTGGTGATTCTCGTCCTTGGGGCCACACGTCCTGGCTATAACCCCTGGCGCATCCCCGACAGCAACCTCGAACTAGGAGTGGGTGGGTGGATGCAAATCAGCAACTACATCGTCACCGGAGCGCTGCTGCTCGCTTTTGCCATCGGGCTCAGGCTGCGCCTTTGCACCGGACGTGGTTCCACCTGGGGACCCATCCTGCTCGGCATCTATGGCCTCACCTTCATCGGAGCCGGGATCTTCGTGACCGACCCGGTGCTGGGTTACCCACCCGGAGCGTCAAGCGCGCTCACCGTTCACGGAATCCTTCATGATCTCTGTGGCCAGCTTCAGTTTATCTCACTGAGTGCGGCCTGCTTCGTGCTGGCACGACGCGATGCTGCCGATCTTGCTAGGCGCAGCTGGACCTGGTATACGGTTGCCACTGGTCTGTTGGTCGCCGCCTCTGATGTCTTCTTCTTCCTCACCGGCGCGTTGAACGGACCAGCAGGACTCATTGAACGGATTGGCATTATTGGCAGTTGCAGTTGGATCGCTCTGCTAGCAGTCCACTTGATGAGTAGACCGGTCCCACGGGTGTCTGTCGAGTAAATAGGCCAGCGCAGTCTTGGTGAAGGCTGCCTGCTTGAAAGAGGCTATCGTCAGATGCTCACCTTTCAAGTGGAGAAGCTGGTCTCCCACGGCTACATCGTCGTAGGCATCGATCAGCCAGGAGTTGCCGCAACGGTGGTGTTCCCAGATGGACATCAAATAGCCTTAACCGGGCTGCTCCCTCAGGTGAATGCCCTGGTTGACCAGAGTATCAGTCCAGCCGGAGAAGCGCCGCAGTTCAACGGCCAGACGTTCAAGGACGGGATTATCCCCTATTTCGCACAGGATGTCAGCTTCACGCTTGATCAGCTTGCAGCCCTCAATACGAGAGACTCGAAGGGCATCCTGACCGGGAAGCTAGATCTAGAGCATATCGGTGTGTTTGGGTTCTCGGCCGGTGGTATGGTGGGTGCCGAGGCCAGCAGATCAGATCCACGCATCAAAGCCAGCCTGCTCGAAGATGTGGCGATGCCCGCTGATGTGGTGCATTCGGGCTTACGACAGCCAGCCATGTGGATGACTCGACCTGCTGGTTCTATGCGGCTCGAAGGACGGCAAAAAGCGAGCGACTGGACAGAGAACGTTATCGTGCAAACTCAGACCACGATGCGCGAGGTGTATAGCAGCTTGCCAGCAGATGGCTACTTCGTGCAGATACCCGGCACGTTCCACGTCGATTTCACTGACGCTGGCTTTCTCTCGCCGCTGTTGCCGACCGTCGGCCTCAGCGGTCCGATTGGGAGCCAGCGGGCGCATGAGATCGTCAATGCGTATTCAGTAGCATTCTTTGACAAATACTTCAAAGGCAAGTCGGAAGCGCTGCTTAATGGGCCAACGACACGCTATCCTGAAGTCATCTTTGAAAAGCGTCAGTCATAATCCGCTATCGTAGGTTGTTTGGGAAGTTCTAGAACAGATTTACGTACGTCTTCATCCTGAAAGTGAGCAAAGCTGTTGCAGCCAGCAGACGGCGTGAATAAAACTGATCATTTGCTGCTGCAAATTTTCTGTGACGAGTCAGATCACATGGATGAGCTTGAGATGCTAGCTAAACGATATTGATCTAACGGGTTACGATCACTACCTTGCAGGCCATGTCAACTTCGCTCGTTGAGGCCCATGAAGAGAGCAAATTTACACAAAAACCATCAGTGTTTCAGGTTATTTACCACTAGCAACGCTAAGGGGAAAAACTATGCAGAAGAAAGCACTCCTCATTTTGTTCTTATGTAGTGTCGTCCTTTTTACTTTCACCGCTTGTAGCACTAGTGGGGCAACCAGTAATGCACCCGGCACTGTGCATATGAGCGATACCGCCTTTACACAGTCTACTGTCACAATTAAAAAAGGCGAGAGCATCACTCTGATTGCCGATACCTTTACCACGCAGATTATCGCCAATGGAACCTGGAAAAAAGCTACCGCACAGCCAGCTAAAGAGGCGGGCGCGCCCGCAGTAAATAATGTACAAATTGCTAGCAACAGCTCAGCATCTATTGGCCCCTTCACAACCGCCGGCACTTTTCACCTCTACTGTACCGTTCATGTAGGAATGGAGCTCACGGTAGTGGTCCAGTAGCCATAACATCAAACAGAAAGAGAAAAACAAGTCATATATGAATACATTGCAAATCACACAAATAGCAAAGCGTACCTATTGCCCTTTTATACGCGCATCCTACATGTTATATGTCGCAGCAGAAAGAAGAGGAGAAAATTGGGGAAGCGTCAGAACTGAAACCACGCAGATTTATAGAAATATTTCAACATTCTCAACTTTTGGGTTATTATAGGAACGACTAAACATTTGATAGATTTCATTGCTCCAGGTCGCTGGATACGATAACTATGCACTGATTTTTAGTACGAACATTAAGCCAGGGTGACCTGCTACGGCGGTTATAGCCCAACCTTGGCTCTCGGCTAATTCTCTTACAATTGCTAAGCCGAGTCCAAGGCCACCTGTTGTTCTGCTGCGAGACTTATCTACTCTGTAAAAACGTTCGAACAGATAGGGTAGGCTTTTGGCCGGTACACCCTTGCCGTTGTCTGAAAACAAAAGTTTGTGTGCAGCGGCTTCAATGGTGACTTCTGCCGCCTGTGAATAACGCAAAGTATTTTGCATGAGATTCGTAAGAATCTGTTGAAGTGCGCCACGGTTTGCATAGATTATATAGTCCTCTGCGATATGCAGCTTCGCAGTTATTCCTTTTCGCTTGAGATCGAGGCTAAAGTGATTAATGAACTCCTCACAGAACTGTCTCAAGTGTATATCTTCGGGTTCACCAGTATCAGGCATGCGGGCTTTTGTATATGCATCCAACTGCCGTACTAGCTCCGCAAGCCGTTCAGCCTGTTCCTTTAGGATGGCTACTCGTTCCTCCGTCAGAGGATATTTGCCTTCATGCATAGCAGTGAGTTGCCCGATCATCGTAGTCAGTGGCGTATTCAGCTCGTGCGAGGTATCTGAAACCAGGTCTTTGCGGAGCTTTTCCTCGTGCCGTAATCGATGTATAAGATTGTTGAACCTCATAAAGGCTTCGTCAAATTCACGAATGCCCATTGACCGTAGCTGGACTTTATAATTGCTTTGTTCCAGGGAGGCTATGGCCTCGTTAAATTGGCGCAACGGCCGCCGTACGAAACGCGCCGCAAGCAAACCAAGTACGATGGGAGTGCCGAGCGCAATCAGCACATATATAGCAAGCGCAGCCAAGGACCCTTTTGTAGTAAAAGCATTCAGGAATGCCCTACGCATAAGTTCGTTTGAAACAGGGATTAAAATGAGTGTAATTGGCCCTGATGCAAGTATAAGCGCAGCAATACGAGTGCTTAACCGGTTAAATAGGCTCCTTTTAAAGAGCCCGAGGATGGCCATGACGATGATAGCGACGATGACAGCGAGAGTAAAGATATATAAAGGGAAGAAGTAGAAATCCAGACTTATCATTTCTCTGGTTCTCCGATGAAGCGATAGCCGCTACCGAATACTGTTTCTATAAATTGTGGATTTTTCGGATCTGTCTCAATCGACTGGCGCAGTGCTTTTATGTGGGCATCAATGGTGCGGTCATAGACAAAATGACTTGAGGGATCGCTATAAATCTGGTTGACAAGTTGCGCCCTTGAAAGTACCGCGCGAGGATGGGAAGTAAGCGCCAGCAAGAGGTTGAATCGCGTCGTGGTAAGCGTGATAGATTTACCACCCTTCATCACCGACATGGTTTCAGGATCGATAACCAGACCCTTAAAGTGTCGTCGCCTTGTCCTATCGTGTCTGCGCAGGAGCGCTTGCACGCGTGCAACTAAGACGTTTGGGTTGAATGGCTTTTTGATATAATCGTCGGCGCCCATGGAAAGCCCTTTGACCTCGTCTTCATCACTATCGCGGGCGGTGACTATAAGGATTGGCATGGTGGAGGTCGTTCGGATAGCTTTACATACATCTAGCCCGCTCATTTTTGGCAGGTTAATATCAATGATTGCGAGATCGGGTTTATACTCCTCAAACAGTTCGACCGCAGTTTGACCATCTGCCGCCTCGATTGTTCCGTATCCAGCACCGCGCAGGTACGTCACTTCAAACTCACGAATCAGTGCCTCGTCTTCAATAACCAAAACTTCCATATGCCTCGTGTACCAACTTATTAATCTTTACAATGATAAGCGTAACTGCAAGTTGTGAAAATGATATGAAACGGTGGTGCCGTTTGTCAACAGCGAGGAGATAGCGCAATCGAACTTCATTCGTTTTGCTCATCTGACGACCAAAATGCAAACCCTCTCCCGGCGAAGGCTGCAGCAAATCTGTCATAGGGAATCACGGCATTTTCCTGTAGCTCTGGAAATCTTCCAGATGAATTGTGAAGCAGAAGCGTTTGACATCCCTGATTTGACCATTCAAACCCATGCACAAGGACCATATGTCCCCCTTTATGGGTAATAGGAGTGTCATTGCGTTTACCAATCTCGTCGCTCACGGAAGCAATAACGAGCGCACCTGTAAGAAGCAAAGAACAGATATTCTCAATAGAGAGAGCCTTATAAACTTGTCCCTTGAGGCCATAGGACTGTCCTATATTTACTAATGGTTGATAGATCCATCCGAACTCGACTAACTCGCCCTGTTCATGGCGAATGATGTATCCACCAGCAGCAAGACCTTGCTGAATAAGCTCGAACATGCTTAGAGGTTGTTTCGACCTCGTCAGGGTTTCAATACACATTTTTAAGCAAGCAATTGCGCAAGACCGAGAACACCAAAAACAATACTCTTCAACGTCTTCAGCTCCAAACTCACGCCAACGTGGATCTTGTCTTGCATCAAAATGCTCATGACCATACGAATGAATAAGTTCAGGACTGGCAAATTGTGCGGAGTAAGGGATTTTTCTGGGAAAACAATACCTACCAGATAAGGACACATTATCTGATGTGCCAACTAACGTATTCCATTCCATTTTTGAAGCTACAACCTCTCATCTTTTATTTTCTAGATAGATCTGTGATTTCAACTTATAGAGCCGTCCGCACTACATGCCGCCAGCAAGTAAGGATGATAGGACTAGGCTTCTGATGGTGCGATAATCTCTGCGGGCCAATCTTCCACCAGTTTTGGGTCACCTGTTGCGCGAATGGCAGCCAAGATTTCAACTTGTAGGGCTGTTCGCGCAACAGCCAGATCTCCTTCTCTCTGCAGCCTCAGCGCCTCCTGACGAATTTTAAGACGTGTATTTTCATGTGCTCTATTGCTTTCATCAAGACCCACAGCCCCAAAGGTTGCGTAAGCGAGTCCGGCAGTAGCTGCTCCCGCTTGAGACTCGGGTGCGTTGAAGTGCCACCATTCTGCAAAGTAGGGCTGGAAGCCAGCCTGCGTCATAATCCCGAATAGTAATCGACGATTGTTGCAGGCCAGCATATCTTTATCTGTCAAGCTCTCCCCGGCGGCAGTTTTAGACTTATAATATGACTCATAATATGCCAGAGCGGACTTTTCGCCCCCATGATCGAATGCAGTACCAAAATAGAGCATTTTGGCATGGCGTCTCATGGTTGCTGATCGCCGCATTTCCATGCCAACCCGCTTTGCAATATTGAGATGAACATCGGTAAGATGGGAATGGATTTGAAGCAACTCCTCTTCATGCGCCTGGTCAAGTTTTACAATCGCAACATCTACCGACCCACCAGTATTATGTGGAGAAGGTCGAGTCGAAGCCATCGATGGAAGCGAAACATATTTTTGGGTTTCAGACTCCAGTGTCTCGTTGTCCATATCTGGATATTTTTCTCTGAGTTTTTGCTGATAGAAATCATGAAGCGATTTCTGCACCTGATAAGGCCTGTAAGCGTCGAATACTAGCAGATGATGACCAGATGGCAAGAGTTGCTCCGCGACTAATAAACGATGAACGACCGACTGACGGGCAAAAAGCGTCAGCAAACTACCCTCTAATTTATTTCTATTCTCTGCATAAGGCGAGTTACTATGTTCACCAAAATAGAGAGAGGACGTCATTAAAGTTTCAGCCTCCTGCGATAATGGCCCTAATGGGATTAATGGATCGAGGCTGTCGTCCTCTCTGATAGGAATATCTTTCCACCCTTGAACCTGACCGGCGTCGAGAGGAATTTCTGGATATACTCCATTTTCGACTGTAACCATGAAACGTATGCTCCTTAACCATAAACGTATGCTTCTTCTATCCACTAGGATGCCGTTTAAGTGTGAAAATGATATGAAATTTCCATTTAGCCGTACTTGATGTTGTAAATTTCAGACACCATCCAACTATCGGGATGGTGTTATTTCATATCATTTTCACAACTTACAGCTACACTTACCATCGCAAAGATTAAGAAGCAGGTCGTCTATGAAGCGTTTTTTGATTGGCTAAAACGTAAGCAAAAAAGCTTGAAACAGGGTGCATAAATCATGACAAAAATGGGAATTACAATTTATGGATGCGGGCAGGACGAGGCCGTTTTGTTCCGAGAGATGGCGCCTCGCTTTGGCATTATGCCAACTATCACAGCGGCACCGGTATCTGAAGCCAATATTGAACTAGCATTTGGGAAGCGATGCATCAGCGTCAGTCATAAAACTCAAATCACACATTCCATTCTGCGTGCGCTTAGTCAAGCCAGCGTAGCATACATCTCCACAAGAAGTACTGGATGTAACCATATTGACGTAGATTTCGCGCAGAGCGTTGGCATCTCTGTTGAAAATGTCGTGTATTCGCCTGATAGCGTGGCTGATTACACACTAATGCTGATGCTGATGGCGGTGCGAAATGCAAAATCCACTATCAGCCGTGCAGATATTCATGATTTCAGATTGAACGATGTACGCGGGAAAGAATTACGCGACATGACCATTGGGGTAATTGGAACAGGACGCATTGGCGCAGCAGTTATGAACCGGTTGCGGGGCTTTGGCTGCCACATAGTAGCCTATGACCATCATCCCAAAACCTCTGCCAATTACATTCCTCTTGATGAATTGTTACAGCAGAGCGATATTGTAACACTCCATACACCACTTAACGTGGACACAGACCACCTCTTGAATCGTCAACGTATCGAGCAGATGAAGTACAGCGCATTCATTATCAATACTGGACGCGGTTCACTTCTTGATACCGAGGCTCTTATTCCAGCGTTGGAAAGCGGCAGATTAGGCGGTGCGGCGTTGGATGTCCTCGAAGGAGAGGAAGGAATATTCTACGCTGATTACAGAAACAAACCCATTGAAAGCAAACTGTTGTTGCGGTTACAAAAATTACCGAATGTGCTTATTACTCCGCACACCGCCTATTACACAGACCACGCCCTGAGAGATACTGTTGAAAATACTCTTATCAATTGCCTGAAATTTGAAAGGAGACCATCATGTCTGGGGACACCACCCAGCACCAAAATGGTCATTTAGAGAGGAGAAAATAGCATGGATAGGTTGAAAGTCGCAATTCTATTCGGAGGCTGTTCCGAAGAACATCCCATCTCCGTTAAATCTGCGCAAGAGATCGCAAAACACCTCGATATCGAAAAGTATGAACCGTTCTATATTGGGATTACGAAGAGCGGTGCTTGGAAGTTTTGTGACGGCCCTGGCGAAATTGGAAAAAATTGGGAAAACAACAATTGCCGTCCGGCTATGCTGTCACCGGACAGAAGCGTACACGGATTGCTTGTTCTGGAAGAGGGACAATACAAAACGATCCGTCTGGATGTGGTGCTTCCCGTTCTGCACGGCAAACTCGGCGAGGACGGTGCGATACAGGGTTTGTTGGAGCTTTCCGGCATCCCTTATGTAGGGTGCGATATCCAGAGTTCTGCTCTGTGCATGGACAAATCCCTTGCTTATCTCGTCGCTAGAAACGCGGGAATTCCCACGCCGAATTTCTGGATTGTCACGGCGAACGAGGACATTGACGCCGACCAGCTTCCTTATCCCGTCGTTGTAAAGCCAGCCCGTTCGGGTTCATCTTTCGGCGTCAGCAAGATATCTCGAAAAGAAGAATTGCTGAGCGCAGTGGAAACCGCAAGGCAGTATGACTCGAAGGTGTTGATCGAAGAGGTTGTCGTCGGCAGCGAGGTGGGATGTGCGATCTTGGAATCTAAAGACGGGAGCGGTCTGGATTTGATTGTAGGCGAGGTAGATCAAATTCGTCTCTCTCATGGCTTCTTCAGAATCCATCAGGAGAATAATCCTGAAAGCGGTTCCGCAAACTCAACGGTAATCGTTCCCGCTGACATTTCGGCAGAGGCGCGCTGGCTCGTTCAGCAGACGGCAAAAGCCATATATCGCGCCCTGGGATGTAGGGGACTTGCGCGGGTGGATACGTTCCTGACGGAAGATGGAAAAGTAGTGCTTAACGAGGTGAATACTTTTCCCGGTATGACTTCATACAGCCGTTATCCGCGAATGATGGCGGGTGCCGGGCGGCCATTGGCCGAAGTGATTGATCGGATGGTATCGTTTGCATTGAACGGGAAAGACGATGAAAGGGCGGGCCACAGATAATGATTAGAACGGCAAAAAAAAACAGACGCGGAAGAAATCGCAAGGCTTTCAGCCCAACTTGGTTATTCAACAACAATAGAGCAAATCAAGTCGCTCATTGATCGCTTCATATCTGACAAAGATGCGGCTATTTTTGTGTACGAAATTCCAGAGAATCATCTCGCCGGATGGGTCCACATTTTGGGGAAACATTTACTATATGCTGAATACGCCGAAATTGGCGGCCTGATTGTCGATAAAACCTTTAGAAGACAGGGAATTGGTTTCCAATTGATGAAAAAATCCGAACAATGGGCGCGAGAAAACGATTATCACGAAATAAGACTCCGATCAGGAGATGAGCGAAAAGAAGCTCATAAATTCTACAAACACATTGGATACACAAATATCAAGGCACAACAATCATTTGCACTCAAACTAGCATGAGTCCTTAAAAACGGCATACACGTAACAAGCAAATTTATATCTCAAACCAGGAGAGTTGGAAAGGATATCATATACATGTTCACTCTCAATGACATACTACAAAGCAACACCGATCAGATCTATATCCAGAGTAGTACAACTCTCGATCCCACTCTGGTCTTCCGCTCGGCCCATCATGACAGCCGCCTGATCACACCTGGCGACCTCTTTATTGCTCGCAAAGGAGCAAACAGCGACGGCCACCACTTCATTGCTGCTGCTGCTCGTGCAGGCGCGCTGGCCGCTCTTTGCAGCACACCAGCTAACGACGTGCCTCCCGACTTCCTACAGATCATCGTCCCCGACGTTCTTACTGCCCTTCACGCCACAGCACGCGCACGCACTCAACGTCAGAAAGACACCGTCCGCATAGGCATTACCGGAAGCAATGGTAAAACAAGCACAAAAGATGCGGTGGCCGCCGTGCTCAGCTATAAAGCCCCCACCCTTAAAACCTATGCATCATATAACCACGAGCTTGGCTATCCCATCACACTCCTCCGCCTGGAGCCACAACACCGCTACGCCGTACTGGAGATGGGCGCTCAATGTGTTGGCGAGCTAACCTCGCTCTGTAATTCCATCGCCAACCCCCACTGGTCTATCATTACCACTGTTGGTGCCGCTCACCTTGAATACTTTGGCACACAGGAACGCGTCGCCATCGCCAAAAGCGAACTTGTGCAGGTTCTCACCCCTGACGGTTTCGCCATTCTCAACTATGACGATGAACTTGTTCGCGCTATGGCAGCGAAAACGCAAGCGCGCATTCTCTACTATGGCACAGGTGAAGGGGCTACGGTACGCGCCAGCAACATCGGTGGTGATACCCTCTTCGGGCATAGCTTCACGCTGCACTATCACGATCAACAGCGGCCCGTTCAGCTTCGTCTTCCTGGAGAACACGGTATCACCATCGCCCTCGCTGCGGCAGCAACTGGCTGCGCGGCAGAGATGTCACTGGACGACATCGCCTCGGCCCTGGAAGATCTCTCACCCACACCAGGGCGCTGCGAAGTCAAGCCCGGCCCCAACAATAGTATCCTCATCGACGATAGCTTTAACGCCAATCGCCAGTCGATTATCGCCAACGTCAGCGCTATGCACAATACAAGCCAGGCTCCCAATGGGAAGCGCTGGGCCATTCTGGGCGATATCTTCCAGCTAGGTACCTACGCACGCGCCGAACACTCCACTTGCGGCTCCTCTCTGACAGGTCTTGTGGACTATCTAATTGCCATCGGTGAGCAGGCCCGTTTCTACGTTGAGGGCGCTATCGCCTCGGGTATGCCAGAAAAAAACACCTACTATTTTAGCGCTGACGTGAACAACAGTGCGGAATTAGAAGCCGCCAAACGTGTCGCCGCCGATCTCCTCAAGCATGAGGTACGACCCGGCGATCTCGTACTCCTTAAAGGTTCACGCGGCATGCAGATGGAAACTATGCTTGCAATGCTCTAGTCTAAATATAGAGAAAGAACCCTGGTCCTGTGACATGACCAGCAACAGGAAAATAAACAAAAAATCCGTATAGGTCTCATTTTCGGTGGCCGCTCAGGAGAACACGAGGTTTCTCTTCATTCGGCTGCTTCCATCTTAGCAAATCTGGATACAAAGAAATACGAGGTGATTCCCAGAGGAATCGCCAGAGAAGGTACATGGCTCCTTGACGTGAATCCAGATGAAATGCGAGCACTTGAAGAGAGGGCAGGCAAACGAGCAAATAGACAACCTGGTCAAGCGGTTGTACTTGCAGGAGATGCGACTGTCCATGATTTACTGACCCTTGAAAGCGGTAAACCGGAATATAAAAAACTGGCCTGCTGTATAAACTGAATATATCCGGAAAGGTTGGCGCGCGGTTGCATGTCTCTATCCGCGCCGTCATAGGGTATATCCTATGGTAAAACGTCGTCTGTTCTGGTTGTCCCTAATGCTGCTGGCATTGGGGGCCATCTTCCTCGCTCCGTTGCTGGGGCTTGTGCGGGTCAGATTCGCCTGGGCGGGCGAACCGGCGATCCCACCTGTCTCTGCCCCGGTTCTCACACCTCAGGTCTCACCACCATCCGTCAGCGCTGCCTCAGCCTTTCTGCTCGATGCCGACAGCGGCAATACGCTCGCTGATATCAACGGCGAGCAGGAACGAACGATGGCCAGCACCACAAAGATTATGACGGCTCTCGTCGCTTTGCAGCGAGGCCAGCTGGATCAACTGATTACCGTTCACGAGGATGCCATTCAGGAGGTAGAGCAGAACGACGGCAGCAATGCTAGTCTGAAGGTCAATGAGCAGCTGACCCTCAGAGATCTGCTCTATGCCCTGCTGCTGCCCTCTGGCGATGACGCAGCGGTTGCCATCGCCGATGGCCTGGCTGGCTCTCCGGCGGGCTTCGTCCAGCTGATGAATCAGGAGGCGCTGCAGTTGCACCTCACCCATACGCATTATGGGAACGTCGATGGCCTCTTCTCTGACAACCACTATACGACAGCGCACGAGCTGGCCTTCCTTGCGCGCTATGCCCTGCGCATGCCGCTCTTCGCCCAGATCGTGCAGACGCGTACGTACCAACCGCTCCCTGCCGACACCCACCAGGCGCATCGCTGGGTGAATACGAATAACCTGCTCTGGACCTATGCTGGCGCCACCGGTGTCAAGACCGGCTACACTGGCGACGCCGGACCCTGCCTGGTCTTCTCGGCGACGCGCGGCGGCCATCACCTGATCGGGGTCGTCCTGAATACCTCTACGGATGCCAGCCGCTTTAGTGATGCGCAGAAGTTGTTGGACTGGGGCTTTGGTCTGCCTATACGCCAGCCAAGAGTGAGGCCGTCTCATCTCTTGCCCATCCGGAATGTGCTGTTTCAGGCAGTGCCCACGGGCAACGGATCAAACGTCTCCCATACTCGAGGAAAGGAAGGATGTGGTCTTGACCCGGAAAACTGGAGAGGGGAAACTTGAAGAGTGGATGTTCTCCACAGAAGGAAAAGAAGATGCCAAAAACACAGCAAACCTTTACGCGGGAATTCAAGCTGAAAGCGGTCCAGCTTGTGAAGATCTGCCCGGCGAATGAGGCGGACCCGTTTGATCTGCTGTATCGGAAAGGTTTCGATGTCGCGGGTACCAACGAGCCGGAGCCGCCCGATGTGGCAGCCATCGGTGAAGCTGATATGCCTGCCATCAGGTTCAAGCCTCCATCCTGTCTGCTTATACTCGACTGAGCGACAATCATGCTGAAATTGCGGATAGCCTTTTTTCCCCCGGCTTGTGATTGCGGCAATTGTCATAGAAGCGAGAGATCGCGCCTGGGCCACGATCAGCAGCAGCTAGCCGGGCCTGCGAGTTGAGGGCTTTGGCAAAATCATACGCTTTGGCAAGCTCAGCGCAGTAGCATTGCAGATCGTTTCTGTTGGTGCTCCTCGTCTCCATCCACAGACGCACACACTTGTTCCTGATGAACTGGGTGATGCGAATAGCATCCTCGATGGCATGATACTGGCGCTGGGTTCCATCCACCTTGTACTCATACACGCATGGCATGATCGACTCTGGCCTTCCCCCTTCACTTCTGATGCATGTATGCTAACGCTTCTATCCTCGCCTGTCAATCGAAATATCTCTATATTTGGATGACCGTTCTTCTCCTTTGTTCGCCTTTCTCCTTGCAAGGCCAATTCATCCCTGCCTTCAAAAGAGCAGGGCTTTCCTGGCCCATGTTGTGTAAAATGTGGGTAAGAATCCGCCTTCCAGGACTGGCAGTGTGCCCGTTGATACCTTGGGCCATCTCTTGTCTTGGCGCTGCTTGGTTACCCCCGCCAACGTGCAAGATCGAGCTCAAGTGGGAGAACTGGCAGCAGCAGTGCAAGAAGCCACTGGGCTGTCGGTTGAGCTTGCCTCTGTCGACGCTGAACGGCTTCTCGCAACGGTCGCTGGTTTTCATCTGGTAGTTTTTGCTGTGCTTATGCACCCTCAATGGATTTCCATATCGAGTCCCTAACAGGCTCTAGAAAAACAATAGGTAAGGTTGATCGTTCTGCCCCAAGCAAATGCTGTTTTTATACAAGACAACACCTTTCAGATGAGCCATACTAACTGTAGTTGAGAAAGAAAGGTTCTTCGGTGCACCTGATAGAAATGTATACACTTGTCGATTCATTGGGCCGATAGTCTTCAATAACAACAGAATCCCTACTTGAAAGGCGCAAAAAGCACAACTCAATGTTTGTAGCCCTCGACGGCGTCATCGAAGATCCGGGATGGTCGCTCCAGTGTGTCGAGGAAGGGCGAGCGAAGTATAAGTATGAAGAGCTTTTTTCCCATGACGCTCTGTTGCTAGGGCGGAAGACCTATGAAGGTTTTGCAGCATCCCGGCCCAACTATGCTAAGTGCATGTTGTCGAGTATGAGAAGGAACCAGGAAGGAGAATGACAATGGGAGATATTTTGAGCTCTCAAGAGGCAGCTGAGAGCGGGAAGAAGCGGGACCGGAAGGCTATGGTGATCTCGGCGGTGTTGTGGGTGGTACAGGTAGTGGCGGCAGCGCAGCTTTTGACAGCGGGGGGCTTTAAGCTGTTTGGAACCAATGAGATGTTGACACAGTTTTATTCTGGGATGCCCAACGTGTTTATGCGTTTTATTGCGGTATGTGAGATCCTGGGGGCGTTGGGGTTGATTTTGCCGGGGATGGTGCGAAAGTGGCGGTGGTTGACGCCGCTGGCGGCTTGTGGGTTATTGGTGATTCTGATTGGTGCGGTAGTCTATACGGTAGTGACGGCCGGGTGGGGTTGGGTGCTATCGCCGTTGATCGTGGCGATTTTAGTTGCGGTGGTGCTGTATGGACGAAGGGCGTGGGGATTGGATGCGATCAAGAGGGGGTAGCATTCTGCATTTCGATCACCGAATAGTGGAAGTGAATCCCTTTATGGTACTTCTTCGTTTTCCTTCTTGCTTCTCGAAACGTGGGTCGCCGGTCTGTGAGCGACCCGCGTTTTCAGGCAAGATCCAGGTTGCTTTACGCCAGTGCTCCCAGTATTTCTATGCTGATGGTGCAGTCGGGGGCCACGTGTCGCAGATGAGAGGCCAGGGTTTCTCCGGCAGCCTGAAGCTGATCCTTGGTGTAGGGAGCAAGGCTATCCAGCACGAAGTAGGCATGCCGGGTGGCCTCTGTGAGTTGGGTGCGTTTGCACTGCCGCCAGTTCCAACGCCGACAGGTCACGCCTTCCGCATCGGCCCAGATGATCTCGCCCTTGTCTGGATAGGTAACTGTCTCCTGCCCTTCGTGAAACACCACAAATGGCTCCGTCCCTGTGGCCGGGGTGAGCGCAAGCTCGCTCGCGAGCTTCGTCCAATCCTCACCACCCACTGGAAGCAGATGCTCCAGGCTCATCGCATTGTAAATATCCACCACTCGATTGATCGCTGGCAGCTCATTGCCCTTCAACACGCGTTTGAGCAGAGCCTCTAACGAGCAAGGAAACTTTTTGGGATTCGAGCCGAAGCGTCTGTACGCCTCGCGCCATGCCTGGATGTGCGGCAGCTTCGGCAGATCCTCCAGGCTCAGGCGCTCACGCAGTTCCTGCTCAACACGTCTGAGCAGAACCGTACTGTATTCATCTGATGGCCCATTGGTTAGATTTTCTGCGTAGAGAAGAAGTCCACTATATTGCGGGAACTGTTGCAGAACGTCTGGATGGATTGATGCACGATACAAGAGGGTTTTCCTTTCTTCTGGTCACTTCAAACGGATAGTCTCGTTTGAAAGCTAGAGGTCTTGCTTGTCAGTGTAGAAAACAGTGGCGAGAATCGCAAGTCCCTTTGCCAGTTTGTGTAAACATTGGGGTGAAGTTGGTCAGGGCTTTCCAGTTCTCCGCTCAAAGGGGTGCAGGGGTCTCCCTGCCGGGGCCTGGGGCGTCCCCAGTTTCCTTCCCTCCTTCGCGCGCCGCCTGCGGCGGCGCGCAAAAGAGAAGAAAAAAGTTTTTTGTGGGGACACCCCGCACCCCGGCAAAGGGCTGCCGCCCTCTGCACTCCTGCTAGATGGGAGAATTGGAAAGCCCTGGCACCTACATGCTCACGCTTGACATACATAGCTCAGCTTGGTATCATGCTCCCGGAGCACAAGGAGTTCCTTTTACCATCTTGTGAAGATACTTACTCCTCGCTCCATGAGCAACAAAACCTGGGAAAGAAGTCCTCTTCACCAAATAGGATTTGCCCCTTTCCCCCTCACGCTCATAGAATAGAGCAGACGGCACAGGCGGTTCCTCTTCCTTGGGATTCGCAGGTCGGGGGTTCGAGTCCCTCCACTGGCTCCGGCTAGTGTAGCTCAGTTGGCAGAGCGGCGAGCTTACCGCCCGCCGTTTCCCAGAAAGGGGTGTGATGGAGTCTGCGATTCGTCTATTCAAGGCGCTGCCAGTCGAAAGCAAACAAGGGAAAAGAGACGAAGACGTGCTGAAACAGACGATCAGCAGAGGCTTCCTCTTCGCCCCTGAAGTCCTCTATCACTACCCCGATACACCCCAACTCGTCAAACTGGTAGACGATGCCTATGGTCGTTCCCCAGAGCAACTCAACCAGACTTTCCACAAGTCCTGGACCAAGGTTCGGGACGCCTCCATCGAACAATTGGTGATCGAGCAGATCCTTCATTACTTCACGACCTATGGCTTCGAGGCGCTCGGGATCTTCGACCAGGACACCGTCTATGTTCCTAGTGAACAACTGAACGTCCCTGAGCTTGAAGAGGGCATCCGGCTGGTCGTGATCCGTGGCTACACCAGGAGTGAACTGCAAGAGAAACTCTTGGGGGTGCTGAGTTCGGGTGTCGCTCTGCACGAAGAGACCGTTCGCGACGTGTTGGATATCGCTCGTTTCGTTGGCCTCTCCGATGAGGAGATTGACCGTGTACGCAATAAAGAAGTCATGGCGGCCCTCTATGACACCCTCGGCAGGGTGCCGGCCAACCCCATAGAGTTCCTGCGCTACGTGGTCTATCGGGCAACGAGCAAGACACTGCTGATCAAGAATCAGGCATCGATAGCTGCCATCAAAGAGCGTGACAACCTGGATCTCCTCGACGCCTTCGCCCGCTATGAACAGGAATTTGGCCTGGCACGGCTGGCCGAGATCTTCTACCGCTTTAAGCCGCTGTTTCTGGCGCTACGAACCAACAGCCAGCTGAAACAAACCATTAATAAGATCCGTCGTCTGGCCGAGCATCACCACCAACCCATGTCTGAAGACACACTCAATGTGGTGACAGCGCGACTCCGGCATAAGCAACGTCCATTGGACAACCGTTTCTTCCACGCACTGCAAACGGCTTCCCCGTTCCGCAAGATCAGGCTGGCATACGCATTGAAGTTCCGGACGACTGCTGCCGACTCGATTGTCTACCGGATACGCAATGGGAAGTCGTATGCAACCGCATTCGATTTCTCCAACCAAGCTGGCGCACAAGAGGCATACGAGGTCGTACTGGAGTCGCTCACTAGAGATATCGCGCAGCGGGTCGAAGGCAAGACCATCTTCATCCCGGCAGGGATCACCTATGGCTTGCCGGCCACCGAGAAGCAGTTTACGGGCAATTTGCCCTCGGGAACATCCGTCGCCTTGACACAGGATATGGTTGTTGGCATTCACTGGGAGAACGTCTCGGGGAATCGTATTGACCTCGATCTCTCCCTCATCTCGCCGGAAAGCGGCAAGATCGGTTGGGATGGCAGCTCTAGAAGCGAGCAGAAGGATATTCTGTTTTCAGGAGATATGACGGATGCACCATCACCACACGGAGCCTCCGAACTCTTCTACATCAGCCAACAGGCACGAGGCGTCTTCATCCTGACCGTGAACTACTTTAACTACCACCCAACCAGAGACGTTCCCTTCAAGATCCTCGTTGCTCACGAGAAGCCAGTACATCCTACCACCCACTACACGGTAGACTCCAACAACATTATAGCGCTCTCGCGCTCAACGATGAAGGCCAAACAGAAGACCCTGGGCATCCTCGTCGCCGATGCATCTGGTTGCACATTTTCCTTCGCCGAATCGGACCAGGGCAACTCCAGAAGCGCTCGCGGCGGTGGGTACACGGAGCAGGCGCGAAAGTACCTGCTACACTACTACACCCACTCCATTGCGCTCAATGATATCCTGGCCGCCGCTGGTGCAAAATTCGTCGATTCGGCAACTGAGGCCGACATCGACCTCTCGCCCGAGAGCATAGACAAGACGACCATCCTCAATCTCCTCCAAAAGAAGGCAGAATAGAAGCAGGTCTCCCTGCCTGAAACTCCTCCACCACTTCAGGAAAAGAGCCTCATCACCTCACGCCTCGCTGCTCCGTCTCACATACGATGGGACACCTCTTATTTTCCGATGTTGGAAAAATAAGAGGATTCCTTGCTGCGCCCATAATGTTGTTTATCTAGTAATCCGTCGTTTTTGCGCCAGGATACCAGTCGCTAAATGCCGAGAACCCTTCTTCACGAAAGAAGGAACTATCAAATTATACAACCGAGCGCAGGAACCCCCGGTGAATCAGCCAGGGGGTGTTGACTAAGCTTAGACAGTTTAACACCTATTTATCCTAGTTAACGAGATGGCCTCTGGGGCAGTTCACGTAGCTGCTACGCAAACACATTGCTCCCTGTGCAACCAGAGGCGTGGTGTATCTTTCTTTTGAGCCAAAGAACATATGTTGTCCCATTGAGAACTGATCCCGACAGTTCACCACACCGCATATGACTATACGAATAATAAACAAGGCAGACCTTGATCTCTTTTCTGC
This sequence comes from Reticulibacter mediterranei, assembly GCF_016587455.1. Taxonomy (NCBI): domain Bacteria; kingdom Bacillati; phylum Chloroflexota; class Ktedonobacteria; order Ktedonobacterales; family Reticulibacteraceae; genus Reticulibacter; species Reticulibacter mediterranei. Next base: position 350,304 of record NZ_BNJK01000001.1, read on the forward strand.
TCTTGTCACAGTGGTCACCTTGATGATGCTCTCTATGACTGAGCCTTCCACAAGAGGAGATCCTTCATCTCCTCTTCTCATCTTGTTCGGACTCCCACCGAAGTTTGGCGCATTTTCCATCAAACCAGTCCATGTACGCTCCGGACCGGTAGTGTCAGAACTGAGAACAGAGAAACTCACCAGGGCGCTATAAAATGATTACTCCTGCTCATCCCTTTTGCTATGAGGCGGTTCAGCGTTTAGTGAAACAAGGACTTTCGCATCGTGCCATTGCCCGCGAGCTTCATATGCATCGAGAATCGGTGATTCGCTATGCAAAAGCCGATTGCTTTCCCGAAAAACCTGAACGCCCAGTCTCGCCGGGTATCCTGGCTCCCTATGAAATCTACTTGCGCATACGTTTTCTTGAAGGAGAGCGCAATGTGCTTGGCCTCTTCCGAGAAATCGTGGCACGTGGGTACACATGCTCACGCATGACGGTAGAGCGGTTTGTGCTTCAGGCTTCGCGCAATGGAACAGCAAGGTAGAGAATTTGCTCAAGGAGCAACAACCAAAGTAATGACGCCACACCGCGTGGTTGGGTTCATGCTGCGCCAAAGGGAAGAACTGTCCGTCGAAGAAAAGGTGGCTCTCAATCAAGCCTGTCAACTCCATCCCTACATCAAACGTGTCTATGTCTTGTTTCAGCTCTTCATGCAAATGCTTCGAGACCGGCGGCGTGAAGAGCTGGATGAGTGGTTACAAACCGCTTTTCACGCAGGCATTCCTGAACTCCGTGCATTTGTCAACAAATTGCGCCAGGATCAAGAAGCGGTGCAGGCAGGTCTCGTTCTCAAATGGAACAATGGAGTCGTCGAGGGCCATGTCAATAGCCTGAAATTTTTGAAGTGCAGCATGTATGGACGTGCCAACTTTGACCTGCTTCGGTTGCGAGTATTGCATCATCGAAAGTGGGCATGAACCAGATTTTTGGGGGCACTCCACTACAAAGCTGTCATTACATCTGTCACAGGACGCCCTTGCCGTATCAACGCGCTCATCAGCTTCATCGGCGCGTCTACATGGCTAAAAAAGGCTTTGTAACCAGCACAGAGATAGTTGAGTCCTGGTTCTCCGTCAGGTGTCTGGATGAAGCGATCTTTAGGGCAGCCTCCATGACAGGCAAAAGCCACCGGACACTCCCGACAATAACGGGGCAGCGCCTCTCGCTTCGCGAGGCCGAAAGCGCGCTGCCTGACCGACCCGGCCAGTTCAGCAAGAGGGATGATCTGCATATTTCCCAGGAGGTAACCAGGCTCAACAAAGTGATCACAAGCATAGACATCGCCATTGTGTTCCATCGCCAATCCCTGTCCACATGTCTCGTCAAAGATACACAGCCCTGATGGTTCTCCTAGCCAGATCGCCAGCGCGATATCGAACATCTGTACAGAGACCTGTCCAACGTCGCGCCGAACCCACTCGTCGAAGACCGTGTTCAGAAAGTGTCCGTAGGCTTCCCCATCAACCGAACGTGGGCTAACCTGCGTTTCCTCCTGAGAGCCGGTCGCAGGCATACGCTCGACAATAGGGAGAAATTGAATATATCGCGCGCCCACTTCATCACGCAGAAAGCGGTAGACTGCTAGCGGATCATCCACATTGGCGGTGTGGACACAGGTCAAGACATTGACCTCGACCTGATGCTGTTTGAGCAGGGACAGCCCGGCCATGACCCGATCAAAGGTTGGCTGGCCACCCTTATCAACGCGGTAAGCGTCGTGCAACTTACGCGGCCCGTCGAGGCTAAGTCCGATGAGAAAATTATGTTCACGAAAGAAGGCGCACCAGGGATCATCCAGGCGCGTTCCATTCGTTTGAAGAGCGTTGAGAATACGCATGCCTGGCCGGCGGTATTTCTGCTGCAATGCCACAGCTTTGCGATAAAATTCCAGCCCCATCAAGGTTGGCTCTCCTCCCTGCCAGGCAAAAACCACCTCGGGCACCCATTGTGCAGCGATATACTGACGAATATACTCCTCTAGCAGTTCGTCGCTCATACGAAAACTTGCCCCAGGATAGAGTTTTTCCTTTTCCAGATAGAAGCAGTAGCTACAATCCAGATTGCAAAGGGAGCCACGTGGTTTGACCATCACTTGAAAGGCTGGCGGGATCATCAAAGATTTATGACCAGTTCCGCCTGCAACCAGCTCATGTTTGCTTAACGCTCTCATGGTTTGTTATGCTCCTTCTCTTGAGGCCTGCTCCTCTTGAGGAGCCTGGACCTTTTGTACATCAGGCCAGTAGGTTCGGTATAAGAAGAAAATAACTGCTGCATTGACGAGCATGACCACCACCAGGACGCCGAAAAAGACCGGCCTCAAGCCAAATTGCTGTCCTAGAAAGCCCGCGAACAGGTTATAGATGGCCCAGGTCGCCGATTCGACAATCGAGATCATCACCGCAAACGCAGCACCACGTAAGGCTGGTGGAACCACTGAATAGACAATGGGGCGATTGATGCTGGGGTTCACTCCCTGTAAAAAGAACAGCGCGGAGAAAAAAGCGATCAATAGTCCTATACTGCCTCCGTTGAGCAGGAGAAAACCGAAAGCCACGAGAGCAAAGAGTGTCTGGGCTAATTGGAGCAGCACCACACGCCCTCGTCGCTGGCTGACTTTGCCGAGTTGGTCAACGAGAAACCCTCCGACGAAGTTGCCCGCAACATATCCGAGAAAGCCTGTACCATAGATCAGTGTGGCCTGCGCGGTCGTGTAATGAAGAACAGTTATGAGATATACAACGCCGAACGACTGGAGGAGCAGATGTCCGCTGAGCATACGTGAAACCAGCATCAGGATATAGCTTGGAATCGTGAAAAGCTGCTTCACCTCGCTCCACTTTAAGGCAGAGACACCGGTATGGCGAGTCATCGCTCTCTCAATCGCTGACTCGCTCGCGCCTCGTCCAGGGTCGTAGACGCTGACCAGAATGAGCAGCCCGGCCAGTCCCATCATAGCGCCCACGATATAGTAGCCAACTTTCCACCCATGCGGAATATTTGCAAGCTGGCCCAGGAGCGGAGTAGTGAGCGAACCGGCCAGACCCAGCACGCCATACATGAAGCCTGTTGCGCGCCCTCGCTCTGTATCAACAAAGAGATCGCCCACCATTTCAGTAATAATGGGTTGTGCTGCCACTGTACCAATTGTGGCGATAATGAAGAGAATCAAGTACTGCGTAAAATTCTGTGAGAAGCCCATTGCAGCAGTCCAGAGGCCGAAAATAATACTTGTGCCCGCTATAATCGCTTTGCGGTTGTAGCGCCGGGCCAGAAGCGTCCAGAGCGGGCCAAAAATCGCTGCGATGATTTTGCCCAGGGCCGTCAGGATGCCGAGAGCGGCCAGGCCTAGCCCCAGGTCTTTACTGATCAACACAAATAAAGTGCTGACAATTCCCGATTCGTTGTTGTCCGCGAACAGCGCGAACGTCAGGATAGTATTACTGAGCCAGCGCCGTTTCACAGGTACGACAGAGATCTCCGATGCCAGCGCCGGGGTGAAAGCCACGCGATTGCTGTTATCAACGCCATCAATGATTCGATCTGACATAATTTCACTCCTTTGATGAAATGCCTGTTTAACGTACTTGTAAACGTGTTTCTTGTGCAGGCATGACGACTTTCCATCTCTAGCGCCACTGCCAGAGATGACGCGAAAATCATGGCTCTCGCCAGATGGTTATGCTTTCCCTGGTTCTTCCTCCCTGGTTTCGCTCTCTGAGAAAGGTTTCGCACTGGCATTCGTCCGGGCTGCCAGATCGGCGGCAAAGGCTGCTAATCGTTCGGGCGAGAAGATGCCAGGCACAAATCCGGCGGCTTGTTGCGGCGAGACGCTCTGCATTATTTTTTTGAAATCAGGATGCTCAATCAGCTCGGAGAAGTGCTGACGTAAGACGGCTTCTCCTGTTGGCAAGGCCATGATCTCCCGAAACGGCAATGTGAGATAGATTGCTCCTGGACCGGTGTAAGCTGCGGTAGCCCGTTGTTTGCATAGAGCTTGTTGAACCAGTTCATAGTGCCGGGCACACAGAAGATACTCATACGTTGCCTTGCCCTCAGCTGGTAATCCCAGGCGCTCGAATTGCTCACGCGGCGCATCATTCCAATGCATCCACTCAACGAGAAGACCGATCATACGTAACTCAACTTCATCGTTGATTATAGGATGTTCCTGCGTAGGATCAGTCGCGAGGTCAAAAAGCATGGTTCCAAAAGTATAGGCGCTGGTATAGGAGCGTCCGGGAATCTTCAAAGGACGGACGCCTTGAGTGAATGAGAAGGTTTCGCTCAAGCTGATTTCCTGGAGTTCGGAGACGGCAAAGCGACTGCGCATATGCGTGGGCATCAGGGTGTATTCAAATAATGGCATATTGTCGGGGCGTATCGGTGCTCGCATATACACATAGCGACCATCAGTGACGTTCACATGTCCACCGAATATTCCGAAAAGCCCTGCTGGACGGGCTGGAGTATCCAGCGCAACTCGCTCACGCAGGGGCATTCCCTGCATACTTTCAGGAATAGGAATCTGGAAAAATTCGAGCAAGGTTGGAGCGAAATCAATCCACTGAACCAGACTATCCCTCCGCGCCCCAGATGTGCCATCGCGTGGATCCCAGATGAAGAGAGGAATATGCGCTAGTTCACTATACCAGGGCTGCACGCTCTTGGCCCACCAGTCATGCTCACCCAGCAAAAAGCCGTGATCTGTACCGACGATGAGCAGAGTATCACCCCAGAACGCCAGTTCGTCCATCGCGTTGAGCACCTGACCCAGATAGTGGTCACACATACTGACCAGGGCCGCGTACTCGTAGCGTATGTGCTCGACTTCCTCGGCTGACTGGGTGACTGGTGCATAGTCGGGCCAGTCAAAATGTGGTCCGCTATAGTGATGAGGGTAGAGCGCCTTATAGTGCTGCTGGGTATAAAAGGGTTCATGAGGATCGAAGGTCTCAATTTGCAGAAACCAGTTATCCTGGCTCTGATTGGTGCGTAGAAATTCCAATGCGCGACTGAAGACCTGCGCCTGGGGCATATCCTCTTCGCGTTGCAGGTAGTGTCGATTCACCCAGTCCTGCCGCCACAATTCTCCCCGCATGTTTCGCGGACTCTCAGGCATCTCAGGATTGGCAACCTGACCTTTCCACGGATCGCCTTCCTGACCACGTACAATCTCCCAGGTACGATAGCGTGTATGGTAGGTCGCCCCTCCATCTTCCCAGTAGTGCGGGTGATCGCTCACCAGATGGGTGTAAACGCCGTGTTGCGTAAGGAGTTCTGGCATCGATTCGTCAAAAGGTTCCAGTGGCCCCCAACTGCGGTGGAGAAAATTATAGCGCCCGGTATGCAGTTCGCGTCGTGCTGGCATGCAGGGCATACTGCCGACGTAGGCGTTGTCGAACGTCACTGCGCGCTCTGCCAGACGACTGAAATTGGGAGCATGGACCCAATCGCACCCATAAGGCGGAAGCAGACGGCGGTTCAACGTGTCAAAACAGACAAAGATCGCTTTCATAACGTCCTCGTTTCTCACATCCTTTTCTTCTATTGACACGTGTCAATAGAAGAAAGTATACCCAGGCTGGGAAACGATTGTCAAGGGAATCATCATAGCGATTGGTGATCGAAATGATAATCAGCCTGGCGCGTAAGGAAGACCTATGCTATCATAGAAGAGAATAGACACAATTGATCAGTAAGAGTAAACGAGGAACATCCTTCATGACACCAGGTCATCGTCCCCCAACCAGCTGGGATGTAGCTCGTCGGGCAGGGGTATCACGCACCACCGTTTCCTATGTCCTCAATGGAACGTCGCTTCCCATCAGCCAGGAAACACGCGAGCGTGTGCTGACTGCTGCTCGTGAACTCAATTATCATCCCCAACCTTCGGCACGGGCTTTACGCAAAGGGCGCAGCGATGATATTTATTTTATTCTCGACCGTCCACTCACTCTTTTTCTCAGCGCTCTCACAAGTGTTCTGCAACAGTGTGCGCGAGAAAAAGGCTACACACTGGCTGTCTACTTCAATAACATCGGCCCGCAAGAAGCGCGGCAAGATTTTCTTGTGCGTCTTTTCTCTCAGCGTCCCTTTGGCATTGTGACAATGCCGGGGAGTTTGACCCAGGATGACATTGAGCTGGCAAAAAGCAAAGGTGCGGGTCCCTGTGTTTCTATAGAGCAGGCGGGATCGTTGTTCTGGACACCGGAAGAGGAGCCTGGATATTTGATTGCTCGGCATTTGATCGAACGCGGGCATCACCAGATCGGGGTGATCGTCCCACAAAATAGATATTTGAGTTATACAATTGAAGCGCGACTGGCAAGTATATATGCTGCCCTCGAAGAAGTGAAGCTGCCTGCTCCACAACCCTTCTCAATCGAAGAAATCACGCTGGAAGAGGCACGCCGGATCGCCCGACTCCTGGCCGGTGACTCCTCCCGGCCCACCGCCCTGTACGGTTTCAATGATGAGTATTGTTTCCATTTGCTGCGAGCCTTCCGCGAACAGAACCTGCGCGTGCCAGAAGATATCGCGCTGGTAGGTTCGGATGACACTCCTTTTTGTGAACTCACGACTCCAAGCCTGACCTCTATACGCCAGGATATTGCTGGAATTGGGAGATATCTTATTGATCTGGTTGAGCATCTGGCGGCTACTGATGAAAATAACGAGCGAGAGGGGCAGTTTGAGCCAATCCATCCACCTCTCCTGATCCCTCGTGAGTCCAGCTAAGGCAATCCGGTTCATTGACCCTCAAGAAAAGGGGGTATTGTAAAAAATCTGAGGAAAAGAAGTTGAGGGCAAGTAGCCCTCTCAAACGTTCTTAGGCGGCCGCTCCAAACAGCTTGGCAACCAGCTCGACTTGGCTTCTCACATCCCCTTTTTCCACTCCTTGCAGTTGCCCTTTCCGTAGCATGTTCATCACTTCGAATCCTTGGAGGGTTCGCCAAGCCGTCTCAAAGGAGAAAAAGCCCAGGAACTCCATCAAAGTTGATGGAGTTCCAAATTCCAGTTTGGCTCCTGACGCATAAAGTCCCGTTTCAGCGAACTTATCTGTCAAATTACAAGTTCCATTGGGATAGATTTGGAAAAGGAAGTCGAGGAGAAATGGTTATCAATGATTTGATAAGTCTTCCATAGGTATCCAGTCATCGCATATCATAGAAGCAACCGGGCGATGTGAAAATGACGCCTGGTAGGTAGAACAACTATGAGCCAGTAGAAAGGACTGACTGGAATGGCAGAAACGATGCAAGCAGTTGTGTGCTATGGACCCTACGACTATCGAGTAGAAGAGGTTGCCAGACCTGAGCCGGGACTGGGCGAGGTGCTAGTGAAGGTGGGGGCGGCGGGCATCTGCGCCAGCGACATGAAGTGTTATACGGGCGGAGCCATGTTCTGGGGAGAACATGGCTCCGGCGGCTATTGTGAAGCTCCGGTAATTGCAGGGCACGAGTTTGCGGGCCGCGTCGTTGCTCTGGGAGAAGGAGCCGCCGAGCGACATAATATAGCTTCCGGCGATCATATTGTGGCAGAGCAAATTATCCCCTGCACCGCCTGCCGCTTCTGCCAGCGCGGGCAGTACCATATGTGCGAGCCACATGTAATATTTGGTTTTAAAAGCAGGCGTGCCGAAGGCGGCATGGCGGACTATATGATCTACCCGGCCAAAGCGCGTATTCACAAAATCGACCCGCGCATCTCAGCACGAGAAGCGGCATATATCGAGCCGCTGGCATGCGCCATTCACGCGGTACAACGAGCCGAGATTCAGCCGGGCGACGTTGTAGTCGTAGCGGGCGTTGGCAATATTGGCCTCTGTATGCTCCAAGCCGCGAAACGCTACAATCCAGGGGCGCTCATCGCGATAGATACCAAAAATTATCGCCTGGAACTGGCTCGAAAATTGGGCGCAGATGTCGTGATCAATCCACAGGAGGAAGATGCCGTTGCCCATATCAAACGGCTAAGCGAAGGGTACGGCTGCGATGTGTATATCGAGGCGACGGGGAGCGCTACTGGTCCACAACAGGGATTAGCGATGGTGCGTCGTCTGGGTACGCTCGTCGCCTTTAGCGTCCTGAACGAGCGCGCAAGCGTCGATTGGAACCTGGTGGGTGATCAGAAGGAATTGACCATACGCGGCAGCCATCTTGCCCCTTACTGCTACCCGCTAGCAATCTCCAGCATTGCTGATGGCTCAATTGATGTCAAAAGTCTTATAAGCGCCGAGTTTCCGCTGACCGACTTTGCTCAGGCGATGGAGGCAGCGAGAAGTGGAGAGAACTTGAAAACACTGCTCATTCCACGATAGGTAGAGCAGCCAACCATTCCAATGGTTCTCGGCCCAGGCCTGGAGCACTGATCTCCCTATGCCTAGTACATTGAGGTTGGTCTTGACCCAGAAAAGTGTGGAAGGTAAACTAGAGAGAATGGACTTCCACAGAAAGGGAACAGACCATGCAAAAGAAACAAAGGACATTTACACGAGAGTTCAAGAGAGAAGCAGTCCAACTCGCAAAAACCAGTGGAAAGCCGATGATCCAAATTGCAAGGGATTTGGGCATTGCTGACAGCACGCTGCATCATTGGTGTAAGGAGTTTGACGAGCATGGGGTGCAAGCATTTCCTGGAAGTGGGCATCAAACACCTCAAGAAGAAGAAATGAGACAATTAAAGAGAGAAAACGAATTATTGCGCCAAGAACGTGATATCTTAAAAAAAGCGCTGGGCATCTTCTCGCGCGGCCAGCTCTGACCTTTCCTTTCATTGCAGAGCAGAGCCAACACTATGCCATCACGATGCTCTGTAAGACCCTTGAGGTGTCGGAGAGTGGCTACTATGCCTGGAAAAATCGAGAGCCTTCCCAGCATTGTCGAGAAGATGCCCGTCTTGCCGCCGAAATTCAACAACTGTTCCTGGAGCACAGAAAGCTTTATGGGAGTCCACGCATTCATATGCTGCTCAAAGAACGAGGGATCAGCACAGCTCGCAAGCGAGTTGCACGTTTGATGCGTGAGCTGGGCTTGTCAGCGCTGCCCAAACGGTCGCGCAAACCGACAACGAAAAGCGACCCTCATGCTCGTTTTGCTCCTAATCTCCTCCAACGAGAATTTCACGCGGATGCACCCAATACGAAGTGGGTCTCGGATACCAAAGCCGTCGAGACTGCTGAGGGGTGGCTGTATCTGGTCGTGATCCTGGACCTCTTCTCGCGCATGGTGGTCGGCTGGGCGATGGGGACATCGGAGGATTCGGAACTGACTGAGCTGGCTCTGCGTATGGCGGTAGCGCACAGGCATCCTGGATCTGATTTGCTTCATCATTCTGACCGAGGAACTGAATTTACTTCCGAGCGGTATCAGGCAGCTTTGCGTGAGGAAGGCATTGAAGTCAGCATGAGTCGCACTGCAAATTGCTGGGATAACGCTGCAATGGAATCGTTCTTCGCTACTCTCACGAAAGAGTGTACCAATCGAATACGCTTCCAGACAAGGCAGCAAGCTCGTACAGCCATTTTCGAGTATCTCGAATGTTTTTATAATCCCATTCGTTTGCATTCGACATTGCAGTATGTCAGTCCGCTTGCTTTCGAGCACACTTCCGAAAATAAGATGAGATAACCTCCCAGTTTATCATCTACATTTTTCTGGGTGAATTCCAGGTCGAAATAGATCCATGAGAGAATTAGGAGGAAAAAGCCAGGAAGAACGAACATGCCAAAACGGGCAAGCCAGGTCAAGCTCAGTGAGAGAGAGCAACAAAGAATGGGTGCAGATGAGCAGGCGTCATCGGAGTGAGCAGCAACAGGCATTGAGAGCGCGCATCGTATTAGCTGCTGCACAGGATTATACAAATGCACAGATTGCGCGGCAGCTCGCGACTCATGTGGATACGGCGCGGTTGTGGCGTGATCGTTGGGTCAGCCTACAAGGGATGGATGAGGACACGCTCAGTGTTGCTGAGCGCTTACGCGATGCGCCCCGACCGGGAACCCCACCACGCATTACGGCTGAGCAATGCTGTCAGATCGCTGCCCTCAGAGCCCTCGCTCTTTTCTTCTGGAAAAGCTTGTTCGGCTGAAGCAACTCATCCCGGCTCCTTACCTCAGAAGCCTTTCCTCCATCCTCTGGTTGCGCGTCAAGGCAGGTGGCTAGATGGACGCGTTGCGTATCTTGTGCTCAGAGCGTCCCAAGCAGTAATAGAGAATTGCGCCAAAGGGGAGGAGCAGGAACACCAAGCCCCATATGACCTGGCTTCTGCTATCTAATGCTTTATTGAAGAGATAATCGATGAACATCCAGAGCCAGAACGCCAGGAGGAAAAACGACAACAATTGCAAGATAAAAAAGGCATAATAGAAAAACATGATTTTCCCCTTCTCAATCTGTTTTTGTCGAGATATGAGTTTGCTAGTTCACCAGTGATGGCATCGCTTTTTGAGCATTGGTTGATCTTCTCATTCTATCAGATTCTGCTTGTTTGTACCACTATCCCTTTGAAAACCCGGCCGCGCAATTGAAGAAGGCCCAAGCATCTGAGCTGATTGGCCCGCACAGGGAATGTCGTCCCTTCCAGGCTTCCTCCACCAGGTATCTTTTCTCCGCGATACTCCTTGAGCTTGTCTCACTTTCCATGTGTTGCCCTCAAAAAGACTCAATTTCTGTGAATCATGGAGTGATTTCTCCCTCAGTGTACTAGCTTCCTCTGTATGCAGAGGAAGCTGGAGACAGAAAAAACTTGAGGTGCTGTCAACCAGCGAACACAGGACAGGAAGCGCTGTGTCCCTGCCCGTTAGGTGGCCGAACCATAGGGACGAGTGAGGATTTCCAGGCCGTGCCCAGTTGGGTCGCGGAAGTAGACGCCCGGTCCGCCGTGATTGGTATTGATGCGACCGGGCAGGGTCGCCTGGGGATCAGCCCAGTGTTCGATCCCATCTTGGAGGATACGCGCATAGATCTCGTCGAAACTCCGGTCATCGACGAGGAAGGCGTAATGCTGCATCTGGATGTCGTTGATACCTGGTTCAGCGAACTGGAGGAAGACGCCCTCGTCCAGCCTGACCGAGACGAATGGTCCCCAGGCGGTTGATTCGGGAAGGCCAAAGAGGCGCGTGAAGAAGGTTGCCGAGACGTGCCGATCTCGGGCGGCAACGATCGTGTGGTTGAATCTGATAGACATGTCTGTCCTCTCACCGTATGGCGCCTCCATGTCTGACGCTGTCCGCCACCGACACGCGACGCTCTTTCTATGATATCATCCTCACTCAGGCAAGAGCAAATGAGGGGCGAAAAGGGCAAAGGGGCGCCACGCGGAGCTGCCAGCCGGTCCGAACCGCATGATGGCTCCTGAGAGGCGAGCGTTAGGCGCTCTGGAGGCCAAGAAAAGCGACAAAGGGATCGGGAACGCGCGATCTGCGTGATCGTCACCTGACACGCCGATGGAGCACGCCGATTGCGAGCCAGGCGCTCTTGAAACGTGAGGCGATAGTGCGCACGTTGCACGCGGGAGATGACCTCAGGCAACGAAGCAGGTGGAGGAGCAAGAGACGGATGAAGCTCTACCTCCAGGCGCTGGGAACGCACCAGTTGGATGCAGATAGAGTGCCACCACGTCGGCAGTCGTGAAAGCGGTTGGCTGCAGGTTGGTCAAGAAGAGTTCGTAGACCAACTCCATCGCGCGTCACGCCAATCCGGCTTTTCGTTGCCCCTACTGGATGGGTAGCAATCACCACGCGGTAGCGCGGTTCGCCACTCTTGTCCAGGGGCTGATCGGGGCAATCGTAGAGGGTGCGCACGATCCCGCTTTCGGTTGATCGGGGGGCAGCGAAAGCCTCGCCTGGATCGCGGCTTGATCCAGGATGCGATAGTCTTTGCCGCGCGTGACGTAGCCACGAGATCGGGGAGAACCGCTTTGGTGCCATATTGGCCATCTAGGCGCACAATCGCGTGAGACGTGGGCAGATGGTAGGCACGCAGGTAGCTTCCGATCGCGGTCAGCGCCCAGCGCAGCTCAACACGGTACTGCCCGTTGCCCGCATTGCCAAAGGTGGCCAGCCACTGGTGGGTATGAGCCAGCGACTGGCACTCGCTTAATGAGATAAGGCTCTCTGCTATGTGTGTCAAAACCGTTCCTTTGCTGAAACTTCCCCCTCCCTCTATTACCTAAATACGATTTCTGTGCTATATTTTCGAAGAAACAATGAATTAGGTAATATATTTCAACACGCTTTCTTACCTAAGGAGCTTGCATGCCCAAACGAAGGCTTTCTCTCATACAGTGGTCGAAGTCTGCGCACGCCTATGAACTTTCGGGGAGCGAGAGTTCTGCTCTCGGTGAAATCATCTCGGAGCGTTCTGCTTGGTTCGCATGGTTACAAGATATCTCTTCCTTTGCCTTCCAGAGTCAATCTGGAGTGCATTATACCGTGCGTAAAGAACATGTCCAACGCAACGGACCCTATTGGTATGGCTACCGCTCTTTCCATGGGCGAACCGTCAAGCGCTATGTGGGTCGGACTGCTGATCTCTCTCTTGCGCGCTTAGAGGAGGTGGCTGAGCGCTTCACCGATACCACCCCTTCTCATATCGATCCCTCCACACTGCCTTCTTCCCCCTTGCCATCTGCTCCTCTGCTCGTTTCCAGGTTCCGTCCGCCTCGTCTTCCACCTGTCCTGGTCGAGCGAAAGTGTCTGTTTGCTCAGCTTGATGCCTGGCGCTCACGGAAGCTCACCTTGCTCTGGGCGCCAGCCGGTTTTGGCAAAACCACGCTCGTCAACTCCTGGCAGAGCAAACAGAAAGATCGTCGCAATGGGTCTCATATCGCATGGGTCTCACTGGAGGCCAAAGACAATGACCCGACGCATTTCTGGCGTTCTCTTATTAGTACCTGTCAAACCTGGCAGCCAGGGATTGGGGAAACGGCACTCGTGCATCTGCAACGGGTTTCTGTCCTTGAGCCGCCACTCGCGTCTGTCCCTCTGGAACTCCCTCTGACACTCTTTCTCAATGACCTCGCGCATCAGGTGAGTGAGGGCATCTTGATCCTGGATGACTACCATAGCATTGTGGAACCTCGTGTTCATGAGACTCTGGTCTTTTTCATTGAGCATCTTCCCGTCCATATACATGTAATGATCTTAACACGAGATGAGCCAGCCCTTCCCCTCGTGCATTGGCGCGCGCACGGAGACATCCAGGAACTCTCTAGTACTGATCTTCGCTTCTCGCAAGAGGAAACAACCCACTTTCTCCAAGAGACTACGGCATCTGCATTTTCAGAGCAAACGATTACACAGCTCGACACACTCTTGGAAGGATGGGCTGCCGGTCTGCGCTTGCTGGTGTTGGCCGGGCAACTGACACGGGAAGGTGTGGAACGTCACCTTTCTACCCTCAATGAGGGCCAGCCCTCTGGCACCTTTCGTGGCCAACTGCTCGATTATTTTGTCAGTGAAGTGCTTGTTTCCCAACCCGAGGCGCTTCAGCTCTTTTTACTACAGACAAGTGGACTTCCCCGCCTGACGGGCCCTCTCTGCGATGTAGTTACCGACAGGCATAACAGTGCTGCGCTTCTGGAAACGCTCGAACGCGCTGGCCTCTTTCTGGAAGCACTGGACGAGGCGGAACTGTGCTATCGATATCATTCTCTTTGGGCTTCAGCCCTGCGCATCGAGGCTAGCCAACGTCTAGGCGAGGAGGCACTGCATGCCATCTCAAGACACGCGAGCCGCTGGTACGAGCAGCATGAGCTGGCAAGAGAAGCCATAGAGACGGCTCTGTATGTCCACGATGTGGAACGTGCAGGAGTGTTAATAGAAAGCTTTGGCGCAAGCGGACAGCGCTATGAACTGCAAACCCTACGAGGGTGGCTGGAACAGATACCGGACATGGTGGTGCATGCTCACCCAGCTCTCTGTCTCTACGCTGCTCTCACCTTCCAGTTTCAGGAGGCGGGGCCGACTCCTCCCGGAGCAGTCAAGGGACGCATCGAAGAACTGCTCCAAAGAGCCGAGGAAGGCTGGCAAAGCCTTGGGAAACTGACCTGGGTTGGTCTGTCCTTCGCCTTTCGAGCGCTCATCGCTTCACTTCAGAGGTCATACTCTCAGGAGGCAGTGGAGCATGCCACGAATGCCCTGAGGTTGCTCGAAGCCAGAAGCTCAGATGATGTTGACGATCTGCGAGCGACTATACTGGAGTGGCGTATTATCTGCCTGGGAATTATCGAGTCAGCCGCTTTGCATCAGGGACGCTTTGAGGAGGCCAAACAGCTTCTGCAGGAGGCGCTTACATGCAGCCAGGAAAGTTCCAACAGGCAGTTCCTAGGCGAAATCAACGTGAGGCTGGGAGAGGTCTCTATGGCCTTGGGCAAACTCCTTCAGGCGAGTGAGTATTATCGACAAGCTCTCTCTCTGGGACAATCGCAGGAGAACAATGAGGAATGCGTACGGGCGTTGCTCGGCCTAGCCCAGCTCTCTTTCGAATGGAACGATCTGAAGACTTCAGAACAGCAAGCAAGTGAAGTGCTGGAATTGACGCAAAAGGTGGAAAAGGCAGGCAGCGAGCAAGCCGCTTATCTACTTGCGCTTCTCTGTTCTGCACGGGAGCAGAATGCCGCAGCCTTGCTCCAACTTGCCGCTCTCCTGGCTCGTCTGCAAGCTACGCCAACGCAGGATACCCGGGAACTATTCTCTGAAGCTTTGGCTTTGCAAGCTCGCCTCCACCTGGCAACCGGTGATTATCTGGCGGCACAGCGCAGTTTCACGCTGTTGGAAGACTCAGCGGAGGAGCGTTCCTTTGCCCAACAGATGATGGTGAATATCCTCCAGGCGCGTCTCCAGATGGCGCAGGGAAAGGTGAATGAGGCTGTGTTTCTGCTTGAGCAGCTGTATCAGGTGGCTCAGGAGAAGCAGCATCTGCGCAGCCAACTCGAAATCCAAATGCTTTTGGCGTTAGCTCAGGCTTCCCGCAAGCAGAAAAACGAGGCCCGCAAATGGCTCCAGCAGGCACTCTCCCAGGCACACAACGAGGGCTTTCTCCGCATTTTCCTCACCGAAGGAGAGCCCCTGGCCCACTTGCTGCGGTCTCTGCTGCCTGGCATTCGTGAGAAAGCCCTGCGTTCCTATGGACAGACGATCCTGCGCGCCCTGACGAGAAGACCCGAAGAGGCGCTCTTCCTCTCTCCCTCGTCAGTTTTCGGTCGTCCGCCGCTTGAGCGGCTCTCCCCACAGGAAAAACGTGTCTTGCGGCTCCTGGTCGCCGGCTGGAGCAACCCCGAGATCGCCAGAGAACTGGTCATCTCTGTCAACACCGTCAAGGACCATGTCAAACACCTCTACGGGAAGCTGGGCGTCAGCAATCGCCTGGAAGCCTATGAGGCGGCACGCCGCCTGGACCTGTTCTAATCCCACGCTCCTTCCACGCTTTCCTTTGCCTTGAGAACCACCCACAAAACCACCTCCCCGGAGGATGTGCCTCATCTGGCTGCCCATTATACTTCCAGCAGGTGCTTGAAGAAGCGCTCATATGTAGCCATAACGAAAAAATGTTATCACCCCATAACCGAAGGAGTATAGTATATGAGCCAAGAGAATAGTGCTCTCAAAAGAGCACTAGGAAGCGAGACGCACCCTGGACAAGGTTCCCCGCTTGGCATCGTGCGAGGACCACTCTATGGGCACCTGGGAATCAAAGCAGACGTGTTCATGCCGCAGGTCCATCAATTGGGAGCGCACCTGGTCAGGCTCTTCCTTTTCTGGGACCAGATCGAGCCAGAGCAGGGACACTTCGTCTGGGAGGCCGTTGACACCTTGCTGGATCAACTGGGGCCGTCCGACGAAGTGTGGATCACCCTCAATACGAGTTCTAAGTGGGCCACCAGGCATGCAACCACTTTCCAGCCGCCGTCCCCGGCCCTGCATCCAGAGGAGTTTGAGCACTTTGTGTTGACATTGGTTACTCATTGCCAGGGACGGGTGCACTATTGGCAATGCAATAATGAGCCAACCAACCCCCTGCTCTGGGAAGGGACAGCTGCCGACTACGCCAATCAGCTCAAGGTCTTCTCGCGTGCCGTCAAAGTTGCCGATCCTAATGCCATCGTGGTTCTTGCTGGCGCGGTTGATGCCTTCCATTCGTCAGCCGACTCCCAGAACCCTGACGCGCAAGCGGAGCACGCCTTTTTTGATCATCTGCTGCAGGAAAGCGCTAACGACTTCGATGTCTTCGATCTGCATCTGTATGGAGACCACTATGCTATCCCAGCAAACATCGAGGTCGTCCGTCAGAAAATGGCTGCTCTGGGCCATCAGAAGCCCATCTTCTGTGGTGAGTACAACGGTCCGAGCTTCTTCAATTTCGCAGAGAACCTGCCCATATTGCAACGGCTCTTTGAGCGGATGCTCGCATACCCACAGAGCGACTCGCAGGCACAGGCGGCACAGAGCGACGCGGTAGCCGAACTGTACGAACAGATGGCCACACTGCCGCCACAAGTCCAGATGTTTATGGAGGGTTGTCCTGCCGAACTGGAGGAGAAACGCCATAGGATCAACTGCCGCGAAGTGGTTTCGCGTTGCCTGCTTGCCCTTTCCGGAGGCGTCCAAAAAATGCTCTGCTGGAATCTGGCGAACGAGAAGGTTGATCGCGCCAACCTGATGCATCTGCTCTTCGACAAGCATAAGCTGTTTGATTACGAACGGGGCGCGTTCAAGCAGCCCTATCCGGCGGCAGAGACGCTCCGCCGAATGGTCGATGCGCTTGGAGATGTCGAGCGCGTGCAGCGGATCGACCTGCCCGAACACCCAGGCATCTACCTGTTTGAAGTGCAGCGGCGTGAGCAAGGTCTGCTGTTTGTCATCTGGGAGCGGCGCGATGCCCTTGCAGGCGAAGACGATCCTGCCACACCCGTGTCGTGGCAGTGGTCCTGGTCACAGGCCCAGGCGATGGATGTGTTTGGCGAGGCCATTCCAACGCAGGTGCAAGAGGGCCAGATACACCTTGCGGTCTCCCTCACGCCTGTGTTTATCGAGCCATAAGGGATGAATCGCCCAAAAGATTTTTGAACGGGAGAGACAAACGTTAAATGGAACAGGCTCCGTGCTCATCCGTGAACTAGTACGCCGACGAAGCCTGAGCTGGTCGCGAATCGTCGTCCTCGCGCTGGCCTTTGGGGTGATTGAGGAAGGGCTCGTCACACAGAGCTTGTTCAATCCCCACTTTCCTGGGATTGGCTACCTGGGAACGTATGGCCGCTGGCTCGGTGTGAACTGGTACTGGTATGAAACCACTGCCACCGTTTTAACCTGGCTTTGGTGTTTGTTGGCACAATATCCCCAGGTTGAGGAACGTTTGCACAAGGAACTGGATGATGTCCTGGCTGGACGACTACCAACAGGAGCCGACCTGCCTCGACTTCCATATCTCCGGTTAATTCTTGAAGAGACCTTGCGGCTCTTGGTTGGAAATGCGCAAGGCCAGAGAAGCCGACGAACTTGGGGGCTATACAGTGCCGAAAAATACCATCCTCATCTGGAGTCCCTACTTGCTTCATCGGCACCCAGATTTTTGGGTGCAGCCAGAGCGATTTGACCCGGAACGGGCCAATCTGCCTACCTCCTTGCATCAACAAGCCAGAGAAGCCGACACGTGGATTCCATTTGGGAATGGGCCTCACCGCTGCATTGGGCAGCACTTTGCTATGATGGAGATGACTTTACTAGTGGCAACGATCGCTCAACGTTATTGTCTTCTTCTTGCGCCTGGATATCGACCAGAGATTGAGCCGTTCATCACTCTGGGAGCGCGACAGGGATTGCCAATGCTCAAACAGCGCCGATAAACAGGGAATGTATGCCGATGAGAAGAAGGTTCCTGATGATGGAACTCCTTTTCATGGAGTTTCTGAAAAGAAGTATAGAAGCTCCAGCACGTTGGTGCAACCCCGAGGGAAAAGGTGAGCCAACCAAGCGCCAGTTCTCAGACGAGATGGCGCTCGATGGCATGGCGTGTGGCCGCGCTGCGTGATTTGACCCCCAACTTATTGAAGATCGAAGCGACATGGGTGTTGACCGTTGGCAGGCTCACGACCAACTGCCTGGCTATTTGGGGATTTGTCAACCCTTCAGTTAGCAAAAGTAGCACTTCCATCTCCCGCGCAGTCAGACCAGCGGCAGCAGTCACAGCATGGCACGCTGGCATAGTAACGGATGAGCGTACTGAGTCCGGGGTAGGCATGAGAGCCATTGCTGACGGCCACGCGGTCAGAGCTTGTTCAGAAGTCATGCTTCGTCCCTTGGCCCAGGCCGTACGCAAAGCGTGTTCACCTGCGCAACTTTGTGCCAGTGCCACTGCCTGCTCATAGGCATGACGATGCACTGGAGGCAGAGGAGCAGAGATTGCTTCTCGCAGGTGTTCGGCTGCTCCCCAGAGATGTCCCGCCCACAAGGACTTCTGGACACTATCTTCTTCATTGGCCTGGGCGATCACTGCCGCCGCCAATTCTTCCAGACAGGAGGAGAGGAACTCTTTATCGCCGATCTCTTGTACCATTGCCAGACAGGTTTCATAGAGCCTACGCGCCGTGGCGTAGTCACGTTGAGCCAGGCTCAACCCTGCCAGATAATACGTCCCCCTGGCGATGCCCCACGGGCTTGCCAGCTCCTTGCGCAATTGCAAAGCCTCCTCCAGATGGGATCGGGCGGTGATCTCGTCTCCCCCCTGGAGCGCCAGCAGGCCTGAGTAGCTCAGGGCAGCAGCAATCCCCTGCTTGTATCCGACTTCTCGGCTCAGTGCGAGACATTCCCTGGCCAGGCTCTGTGCTCTGGGTGGATCGACCTGCGAGAAATACAGGCAGCGTATCAGGCGGACGAGGGCATAGAGCATCCCTTGTTTATCCCCTTGCGTTCTAAAGAGAACCAGCGCTTCCTCGGCCAGGGTACGTGCTCTGGCGAAGTGTCCCTGGCTGGCGGCTCCATAGGCCTGGGCTGCCAGAGCATACGAACTTCCAATCTGATCGCCCACCTGCTGGTAGAGCGCGAGCGCCTGCTCGTACAAGGTGCGTGCTCTAGAATAATTGCTCCTGTCCTGAGCGGCATCGCCCAGCAGGAACAAGGACAGAGCCATCCCTCGGATATCACCCATCTGCTGGTAGAGCGCCAGGCTCTCACTGCTCAACTCCTGGGCCAACTCATACTCATCGCGCCAGATCGCCAGCCGTGCGGCCTGATTGAGTGCCCGAACACGCACTGTCGGATTCCCCCGGTGTTCTGTCTGTACCCAGTCTAGCCAGCGATGCCCGTCACTGACATGGCCGCGTATATACCAGAACCAAGCCAGGCTCGTTCCCAGGCGCAACGCGTGCTCGATCTCCTCCTCCCCTCCGGTCGTTGCATAATCAAGCACCGCTCGCAGGTTCTCCTGCTCACGGTCCAACCGGTTCAGCCAGATCACTTGTTCAGAACCCTCCAGATGCGGCTCGGCTTGTTGCGTCAGGGACAGGTAGTAGCGTGCGTGGGCCTGTTGTGCAGCAGCGCGCTCCCCACCCGTTTGCAAGCACTCCAGCCCGTACTCACGCACCGTCTCCAACATAATCAGGCGTGGTTCCCCATCAGGCTGCTCCACCTGGCACAGCAGGTGGTTCTCCACGAGCAAACCTATTTCATCCAGAATGGTGTTTGGAGCAAGTCCTGCGGCCTGCGCGAGCACCTCGGCAGCCTGGAGCGTACAGCCGCCAGTACAGACCGCAAGCCAGCGGAAGAGCTGCTGCCCCTGAGAAGGCAAGAGGTGATAGCTCCACGCAAGTGTATCGCGCAAGGTCTGCTGGCGAGCAGGGAGATCACATGGGCCGCCAGTCAGGATTTCCAGACGACGGGATAGGCGTGCTAGCAGGGCCTGTGGCGACAACAGTCGAATCCGTGCGGCAGCCAGTTCTATCGCCAGAGGAAGACCATCCAGGCGTACGCAGATCTCAGCAATGGGGCGTGCATTGGCCTCTGTCATTTGGAAATCTGGCTTGATGGCCTGCGCACGCGCGACGAAGAGAGTCAAAGCCGCGTACTGCGAGAGGGCTTCACGGGTTTGCCGGCGCTTGAGATCGGGCAGAGGTAGAGGAGACACAGCGAACTCGTGCTCCCCGTAGAGCCGCAGCGGGGCACGGCTCGTGACCAGGATAGTGAGGCGCGGGCAAGCGACCAGCAGATCAGCAAGCCTGGGAGCGGCAGAGAGCACGTGCTCGAAGTTGTCGAGCAGCAGTAGCAGCGACTGCCCGCCAAACACCTTTTGGAACTCTTCCAGGATCGAGCGAACACTGCCATCTCTAAGCCCAAGCGCTTGAGCAAGAGTTGGGAGCACGAAGGCAGGATCGCGAAGTGCGGCCAAAGGCACTAAGCAAATTACATCCGCAAAGCCTGCTGTAAGGTCATGAGCAAGAGCAGTCAAGAGTCGTGTTTTGCCAACGCCTCCTGGACCGGTGAGGGTGAGCAGGCGAAGATCGGGACGACGCAGCAGGGCAGAGAGTGTAGCGTGTTCTTGCTCACGTCCTAAGAGGGGCGTCATTTGCCCAGGCAGGTGGGAAGAAGGCGCTTTATCAGTCCCAGGGACGGGGCAGAATTGCAAGGTAGAAATTGTATATGTCATCGTCGATAGTTCTCCAATGTCTTTGCTCTCATCGCACGAGATTAGGGAATGGTGGTAGTAGAGATGACAATAGTACATCTAGGGTTCGTCCTACAGAGACAGTCACAATGATTGGAAATGGACACACATCAGATAAAACACACAATGGATGAGAAAAGTTACAGGCTTCCCCATGTTCTTCTACCCCTGGAGGATAAATCATTTTCCTCTGTAGGAGCAATAAAGACGCAGAGGAACCTGACACCAATACTAACATTGGCGTCAGGTTCCTCTCCTGATACGTCGTAGTAGAATGGACCCTCAAACAAAGTGCTAACAATGCCAGAGTGACCGAAATGATCTACTCGTTGTTGTTTTTGAACATCCAGAGCGTGCCTGCACCGGGCCGATAGGTGATAAGATGATCCTCCAGGCCAGTGTGGTCGTGGTCGAAGGTAACCAGCCGATCACTTCCAACCCGCAAATCATAGCCTCCGATGCCGCTGTCCGACTGGTAAACGATCGTGAAAGTGTTGTCGCCCTCATTCCTCAGCATCCAGATTGTGCCTGCTCCGGGTCGATACAAGACAAGGTGGTCTGCACTCCCACTTCCTTCGAAGTCGAAGGCAAAGACTTGATCGTCGGAACTCTTGAGGTCGTAGCCCCCAATGCCTCCTCCTGATGCAAAGACGTTACGGAAGGCTCCATCGTCATTTTTTACAATGTAGATCGCCCCCCCGCCTGGGCGGTAGAGCACGAGGTAATCCAGCTTGCCACTGTGCTCGTAGTCGAAGGCGAACACACGGTCGCTGGAAACCTTGAGATCATAGCCGCCAATGCCACTGCCTGATGTAAAGACGTTACGGAAAGTCCCATTGTCATTTTTCACAATGTAGATTGTGCCTGCTCCTGGGCGGTAGAGCACGAGGTAATCCAGCTTGCCGCTGTGCTCGTAGTCGAAGGCGAACATACGGTCGTCGGAACTCTTGAGGTCGTAGCCTCCGATGCCAGACCTTGACTCAAAGACACTGTGGAAGGTGTTACCATCATGCTTCACGATGTAGATTGTGCCTGTTCCTGGGCGGTAGAGCACAAGGTAATCGAGTTTACCACTATGCTCATAATCGAAGGCGAACACACGGTCGCTGGAAACCTTGAGATCATAGCCTCCGATGCCACTGCCTGATGCAAGGACGTTACTGAAGGTTCCATTGGTATGCTTCACCATGTAGATTGCGCCTGCTCCTGGGCGGTACAAGGTAAGGTAGTCCAGCTTGCCACTGTGCTCGTAGTCGAAGGCAAACACCTGATCGTCGGAACTCTTGAGGTCGTAGCCTCCGATGCCAGTTGTTGTTCGATAAATCGGGGAGAATTGAGAAGGATTGTGTCCCAATATCCACATTATCTGTGCGCCCGGTCGATACAAGGCAAGATGGCCTGGTTTACCACTGTGGTCGTAATCGAAGGCAAGCACCTGGTCAGCCGCATCCAGGAGGTTATAGCCGCCAATACCGTTGCCTGATTGGTAAACGGACGTAAATTGTCCATCACTGTTCAATAAGATCCAGATCGTGCCCGTTCCTGGGCGGTACAGGGTCAGGTAATCAAGCTTGCCGGTTCCCTCAAAGTCGAAGGCAAACACCCGGTCGCTGGAAACCTTGAGGTCGTAGCCGCCGATGCCACTGCCTGATGCAAAGACGGCCGTGAAGGTGCCACCATCATTCTTCACGATGTAGATTGCTCCTCCGCCCGGGCGGTAGAGCACGAGGTAATCCAGCTTGCCATTATGCTCAAAGTCGAAGGCAAACACCCGGTCGCTGGAAATCTTGAGGTCATAGCCTCCGATGCCAGTTGTTGAACTGTAGACAGAAGTGAAAGTGCCACCGTTGTTCTTCACAATAGAGATCTTGCTTGTTCCTGGGCGATAGAGCACGAGGTAATCGAGTTTGCCACTGTGTTCATAGTCGAAGGCAAACACCCGGTCGGCTCCATTGTCGAGACTATAGCCCCCAATACTGGTAGAATTGTAGATGGTGGTAAAGGTATTACCAGTATGCTTCACGATGGAAATCAGACCTGTTCCCGGATTACCTGTTCCTGGACGATAGAGCACGAGGTAATCCTGATTGCCACTGTGCTCATAGTCGAAGGCAAGCACCTGATCAGCAGCATTGTTGAGGGGAAAATTCCCGATGCCATTAGTTGTCTGATAAACAGGTAGAAACTGTCCTTCTATGTCATCATTGTGCTTCAGAATCCAGAGTATACCCTTTCCTGGACGATAGAGCACGAGGTAATCCTGATTGCCACTGTGCTCATAGTCGAAGGCAAGCGTCTGGTCAGCCGCGTCTTTCAGATCATAGCCGCCGATGCCATCTGAAGATTGAAAGACGGGCGGAAATTGTTCTGTTGTCGAGGGGGGAGGAGCGTGCAGAGTAACAGCGTAAGCGTAGCCATGCACTCCTGCGAACATCGTGCTCTCGTCGTTGATGAGCATACGTGTTTCATAATCGCCAGTACCGACAGTGCTGCTGAGGAGCACACGACGAATAACCTGTCCATTTGCCGGATCGATACGATACACGTAACCATAAGATCCGGCGAGGAGTTGACTATTAAAGCTCAGCACATTGACAGCAGCATAGCGATTATCAGCAAGATTCGCGGCCCACATTGTCCCCGACCAGGTATTGAGATCGACGCCGTAGACGTAGCCATGAACGCCAACGAAGAGCTTCTGTCCGTCCGTGGTGAGCCGTGTTGTATAGTCTCCCACCCCAATAGAGCCTGTTACAAGCAAACTGTGTTGTACCTGGTCCTGGCGGGGATTGAGTTGATAGACATACCCATTTGAACCGGCATACAGGCTACCGTTGGAACTGAGCACATCGACAAGAGTATAGCCAGCATTGGGTAAACTGGTACTCCAGGCAATCCTTGACCAGCTACTCAGGTTGACACCATAGACGTAGCCATGCATACCGATGAAGAGAAACTGCCCATCTGTCGCTAAACGGGGGGTGTAGTCACCTGTGCCAATGCTGCTCAGAGTCAAGTTTTGCGTAACTTGACCATTCGCTTGATTGAGTTGATAGACATACCCATTGGAGGCGGCGAAGAGACTGGTATTGGAGCTTAGAACATCGACAATTGTGTATCCAGCATTGGGCAAACTGGTACTCCAGGCAACCTTCGACCAATCATTCAAATTGACACCATAGACATAGCCATGCACTCCGACAAAAAGCATTTGTCCGTTGGTAGCAAGGCGCGTCTCATAGTTGCCAGCGCCGACCGAACCTGTCACGAGCAACTGGTGTAAAATGGAGCCGTTTTTGGGGTCAATTTCGTATATATACCCCTGAGAGGCTGAAAACATGCGGCTGTTATAGTTCAAGACACTGGTGACAGCAAATCCACTGTTCGGCAAACTGGCGCTCCAGGGGGAAGTGAGGTCTTGATCCTTTGAGACGGCATAGATGCGAGGGTTAGCCAGGCCCACGATGATATCGTGCACCTCTGGAAAGATCTCATTATTGCAGTAAATCTGCTGTGTATCATTCCACTTTTCCAGACTCAGCATTTGGTTAGTACTATCACGGACGGTTGTGGGGAAGCGATTGCGCAATTGCTGAGTCGTCACGTCGGTCTTCCCACTTGCCAGCAGATCCAGGATACTCTGTTGAGACTGTTGAGCGGTCTCGCTGGTGATGCGCGTCCCATCGCCTCCGTTCGCCCCGCTCAATAGAGTGGCGTCACCCCAGATTTCGTATGCGTTGGGGTGGGCAATCGAGCCGACCCAGAGGGATTTGGCATTGTAGTTATCGTGAATAAGGCTGCTAGAGGATTGTGTGATCAGGCTCCCCATGAAGGTCAGGTATTGCTGATAGACGGCATCCAGTTTGGATGCTCTTGAGAGAAGGCCTGTTGCCTGTAGGCGCTGCGCGTATGTTGGTTGATCTTCAACGGTTTGCGGGTCATTGGATAGCCCACTATAGTCAAGGTTGTAGAGCTGACGCCCGGATAATCCCGGTTGGAGATTGGTCGTCAGAGACTTGATAATATCCCAGTCGGCAACAAGCAGGGTTTGTTGCGTTGCCGCCCATTCGATGAACCACTGCATAATCAAGTTTTTGTTGACCAGATGTCCGGCGGCGAAAGAGTCTTGCAAGAAATGGTCGGCGTAGCCGTGATAGACCCAGGCCTGGTAGGTAAGGCGGATACGCTCATTGGGATCAGAGGTCTTGTAGGCACGCAGGGCCAGGTCGCGGGCGATCAAGTAGGATGACTGCCAGCGATACCACGAATATGGGGCGAAATGGCAGGCGTTACGAGCCAACAGACCTGTGTAATGGTCCTCGCCCCTCAAGCCCAAACCCTGGGTTAAGGTATCGACGGCCTGGGATTGTAGGAGCTTATCGATGAGACTGGGCACGTTCGGCGAGGGAGCATAGACGGAACCCTGAAATTTATCATTTACGTTTTTGCCGAGCAGCTTATTAAGCTGGATATAGCCCTCCTGTCGAATGTACTGTAACAGAGGGAGAAGAATGTTTTGGGGCAACGTATCGATAGATGAGGGGGTAGAAACATAGTCGGGCAGAGCATTAAGTTCTCCATAAGTGACGAGCAACCCGCTGCCAGACAAGGTTAGCGTTCTGATCCAGGGGCACTGCTTATTGATCTGGCTCTCTGTCACGCTTTCCGGGTTCTGATGCCAGAGCCAGAGCAGATCTATTTCGCGCTGGAGGATCTCAGCACGTTGAGTGCCGTTGGTGGAAATGGCATACAAATCATTAGTTGGAACATCTCCCAGGGCACGATGCTCAAAAGAGTCATGGCACTGGATGATGAGAGGATGAGCGGTACTGCTATGGCGAGAGACTAAGGCTCTACTGTCCAGGCCGGACGCGATGCTCACAGGCTGGCGCTCAACAACCTTGTTGGCAATAACCTTTGCTTCGTGTTCCCACTGATCGCCCGGTTGCCCCAGGACTACATCATCCAGGACTGTTTGAGGGCCAACCTGACCCAGCGCTTGCTGGATGACATGAGACATCTCGTGCGCTAAGAGCCGCACCCCTTCCTTTGATTGAGGCTGATACGCACCAGAAGCAAAGAAAATGTCTCTACCACAGGTAAAGGCATCAGCGTTTAACGTGTGGGCAAGCGCGTTGGCCGCCTCCCCGGTATGCACCCTGACGGCTGAGAGGTCCAGGCCGAAACAGGCCTCCAACGTCTGCTGGATGCCTTGATCAAGGCTCTGGCCGCAAGATCGCGCCGCATTGATACGCTGCTTCAACTCACCTATTTTTGTTTTTTCAAGCATGACTCGTTCTCCCTGTTTCGTGATTGCTCCACGTTTTTATGGTAAAAGCGTTGAGGCGCATCCATCGCCCTTTGCAGGTGATTGGATTTGGACACCTTTTTACAGCGCTGTCCAGAAGCCTGGAGTCCTCTCAAGGCTAGCGTCAGAACGCTCCCTAAAGATAGATCCCGTCCGGTTGTTATTTCCAGAATGAGGACTCAATTTTTCTGGCCACCACTATAGTCTATTCAGAGAGGGCCAAACAGACATCATATGAATGAATGATGTTTGAGAACGAATCAGATATCATAAGAATGCATGAGGTGAACAAGCAAGAGCCGTTCTTTCCTCTTAAGCGTTGACTTAATTAAGCAGTTACTTTATAATATTGGCATGGATATGTTCGTTGCACTTGCAGATCCAACTCGAAGGTCCATTTTAGAACTGCTCGCCAGCAGCGGCGAGTTATCCGCGACTGCAATCTGTGAGCACTTTTCTGTCAGCCCACAGGCAATCTCGCAGCATCTCAAGGTATTGCGCGAGGCAAATCTGGTGGTGATGGAAAAACAGGCGCAAAAGCGCCTCTATCGCCTCAATCCACAGGTGCTCTCCCAATTTGAGGTCTGGGTACAACAAACGAGGCAGCGATGGAGCGAGCGCTTTGAAGTGTTGGATGCAGTCCTTGAGCGCGAAAAACAGAAGGAAGAGAAATGACCAACCAGAACGAAACAAAGATTCATGCGCAGCCAGGTCACCAGGAGATCCTCATCACACGCGAATTCGACGCGCCACGCGAGCTTGTTTTCAAAGTCATCACTGATCCGAAGCTTCTACCGCAGTGGTGGGGACCGCGCTACCTTTCAACTGAAGTGGATAAGATAGATATGAGATCCGGCGGTCAATGGCGCTTTATCCAGCGAGACACTGAGGGCAGGGAATATGCGTTCTCCGGCGTGTATCACGAAGTCCTTGCCCCAGAGCGGATTATTAATACCTTTGAGTTTGAAGGATTATGGGAGCAAGTCATCAAATGGTGTGTGGAGGAAGGACACCAGATTTATCGTTTACGTCGTGGGGCGACATTTCGTTTCTATGTTTTACCAGCGTCTTGTTCACTTCAGCCCTAGTAGAGAAAGGTACTTAGTATGTTAGACGGCATCATTTTACTTACGTGGGTCTTCCTACCGTCTGCGTGGCAAAGAACCGGTCTCTCTGATGGCAAAACCCGATCTTTCCGTTGTTCCAAGTAATGGAAAAGCGTCAGTCTGATGCCGGGTTTTAGACCGGAATTCCGCCTACTTGACAGCCAGAATTTACAGAGCGCGACGGATGGTTCCTGCGACGAGCCAAAAAGAGACCCATGAGTCACATTTTCCATGAAGTAATGCGTGGAGGCTTTATGATGCTGAAGAGAGCAGGCCAAGAATACGGGCCCGTATTGCTGCTTGTGTGCGATTGGTCACTCCGAGTTTGCTGAGAATATTACTCACATGGTGTCTGGCCGTATCATTTGAGATCGCCAGCGTTTCTGCAATCATCTGATTAGAGGCACCTTGCGCAACCAGTCTCAGCACTTCGTATTCCCGCGCGCTCAAAAGGTCGAGCAACGGCGAACTTACATCTGACTGCTCCTTCTTCGCTTGCCTCATCTGTACTTCATGTGCATCATCGAAGGCGGTCAGGAGCGTCTCCAGATAGGAGATCGAGTCTCCCTGGTGTCCTTGTTTTTTCAGTCGGCCTAACAGATCTGCCATCTGGACCCCCTCGTCCACAAAACAACGGATGTAGCCTTCGGGAGCTGCCAGATTGACTGCCTGGGCAAGCGTGGCAAGAGCCTCCTGGCTCTGTAGACGCATCTGGTAAGCTTGGGCTTGTAACAACCACATTTCCAAAACATGGGCCCACCGCCCCGTCGCCTTCGCCCGCACGATCAACGGTGCCAGCAAAGCCAGCGCCCTATCAGGTTGGGACTCGGTAAGCGCTATTCTGGCAAGCGAAACGCCCTGCCGTTCTCGTGCCAACGGGGACACCAGCGGTTCTTCCCGTTCCAGATTCTTAGCCCATTGCCTGGCTCGTTCCAGATCCCTACACGCAAGCCAGAAACGAACCTGATCCACATTACTGTAGAGCGCATAGCAATACGGCGCCGGCATCCTTTTCCAGGAGTCTTCCAGCAATTGATTTGCCCTGGCGGCTTCTTCTAAATCTCCTCGTGAGAGTGCGAGCTTCAACAAAATAGTGTATCCCAGCGGCAACAGAGCGGTGATTTCAGCCTGTTCCCCAAATTGGATTGCTTGCTCAACGAGATGCTGAGCTTCCTTGAGCCTGTTCCATTCACGCAGGATATCTGCCTGACGGGCATATGTCCAACAGACAGTAACTGGCAAATGCCCATCTGGAGTTTGTGCCCGTTGAATGGTATGCTCAGTAAACTGCCAGGCGTCATGCAATCTGCCAGCCATAGTAATATCCCAGCTTGCCCTTGTCAGACAGATGTTTGCAAGAGCAGTATCTCCTTCAGCTGCCGCGGCTGTATTTCCTGCTTGCAGCAACTGAATAGCAAGTTCGAAGTGCCCCAGAGATAAAGCGGCCAAGGATTGAGCGAAAGTAACCTGGACATGAGCCGCTTGTTGCTGCTCAACAAGATGGGTGAGAGCCTCATTACAATAAGCCCGCGTGGCTCCTGCATCACCATCATAGAAGCCTACGACCACAGCCTGCAAGGCAGCAATCTCGCCCAGAAGACGAGTCGAGGCCTCTGGCTTTTGTGCTGGCGTAATTCCCGTAGCATTTTCCTCCCTTGCATGGAGAACCGCCCACGCCATCCTGGCATCGCGCAGCCAATCTTTCGTGATACGAGAAGGAGTGTTCCAAAATAAAGCATGAGTATATGCCAAACACAAACGCGGTCGCGTACGAACAACATCAGGAGGCAGGTGTTCGATCCAGAATGGGGCATTTAGCCGACTCCAGATGCTCTGGCTCGGAATGCGCTCGATAAGCTCTGTTACCCTGGACCACTCTTGAATATAGATAGCATGCTGGATGGCCTCGTTCTCATAAAGATGGCTGTCGTACCACTGACTGGCCCGTAGGTTCAGTATGGAAACATTGTCTGGGGAGATTTGCTGTAGACGATGACGTAACGCCTCGGCAAACAGGGGATGGTACGTATACCACTGATGCTCTTCATCGAGCGGGCTGAGAAACAGATTGGCGTGTTCCATTTCCTCCAGGATGGATTGACTGTCCTGTTGCTCTAACACTGCATTACACAGGGCAGGAAATAGACGGTCCAGAATTGAGGTTTGCAGCAGGAAATTTTGCACTCTGCTTGACTGCTGTTGAACCACTTCATCCAGCAGGTATTCAAGGATAGCACGCTGGCTTCCATGGAGCTCATGGAGCAGATCTCTTGGGTTCGATCGTCCCCGCAAGGCAAGTGCTGCCAGGTGCAATCCCGCGCACCAACCCTGTGTGCGGGATTGCACCTCTTGCATATCCTGCTCGGAAAAGCGAAAGTCCACTGCCTTGCGGAGAAAGATCGTTGTCTCCTCCTGCGTATACCGTAGCTGTTCGGTCCGTAATTCCTGGATCTGCACACGTGCCCGCAGCCGGGCAAGCGAGAATGGGAGGTTTGCGCGTGTGGAGAGAACCAAGCACAGGGTAGGCGGAAGGTGCTCAACGAGAAAAGAGATGAGAGCATGAATGGTTGGTTCGGTAATCTTGTCATAGTTGTCTAGAACCAGCACCATACGTTCGCTACACTGGGCCAGGTTATTGATCAAGGCCGTGAGCATTGCTTGCCATGCTGGTTGGGACTCTTTTTGCAAGAACGTCAAAGGGAGGGCAGAGATCCCCGACTTACAACGTTCTAGAGCAGCCAGGACATATATCCAGAACTGGGATGGTACGTTGTCGCATGTATCGAGAGAGATCCAGGCCGTGTGCGGATCATTGGGTCTGAACATACGAACCCAGCCCGAAAGTAGGGTCGTCTTACCAAAACCAGCAGCAGCGGAGACAAGAATGGCCTGACTTTGAAGTCCAGCATCAAGCAAAGCAGTGAGACGGGGACGGGCAAAATAGGTGCCTGGGAGTGTAGGAACAAAAAATTTGGCTGCCAGCAATTGGTCGAGTGGTCCCTGTGTGGGGAACCTACTCGAGCTGTCTCCGTAGTTTGCACTATCCATGGTCGCCCCTCCTTCCTGACTTTGATTTTTTGCACTGCCCACTTTTACTGCTGGGAAAGAAACCACTCTTCAGAGTATTGTCCCCTAAAGTTCGTTCAGGTGTCAAGATCTTGCTGACGTATTCACCCAGATCCCTCCAGAAGCCAGGATTATCAGACGCATGGTAGGATGGTCGATACCACTTTTGTGTGGATTCCTTACTGGCATGCCTGCCGTTGGAAACACCCTTTTTGGCCCATGATTTTTTCGCCTCCTCGCGGTACACTGACCGAGATCATAACAAAGCAAGCCAGGATAAAAATGGCCTTACGGTCAATGTGCTTTTCTCACAACGTACAGAAAGCTTATTTCGGATGCATACAATTCTTCTCCATACAAAATGGCAGGCACCCACGCTCACGTATCCACCTACGCCTCGTGTTCGCCCGCTACATCGCCTGGCTCTCTTTCGATGATCGCAGAAAGGAGAGAAAACAGTGATAGACAAGGAACAACGCATGCAAGCGATCGCCATTACCGCCTTTGGCGGCCCTGATCAACTCAAGCTTGTGGATCTGCCTGTGCCATCCTGTGGCCCAGAGCAAGTCCTCATCAACGTCCAGGCAACCGGCGTCGGGATGTGGGATGTGAAAACGCGGCAAGGAAGCATAGTATTAGAAGGGCAACAGTTTCCGCTCGTTCTTGGTTGGGAATCAGCAGGGATCATTGCAAAGGTGGGAGAGGCAGTCACGGGACGGGATGTGGGAACCCACGTGATCTGCGCGACATACCAGGTCGGCATTGGTCATTATGCTTCTGCCGTGGCTGTCCCTGCGAATCTCATCGCTCCAATGCCTTCCTCGCTCGATGCCCTGCATGCATCAGCCCTTCCCATCAACGGGCTAACCGCTTTCCAGGCGATTTTCGAACAGCTGAAGATCCAACCGGGAGAAACGCTCTTGATTACCGGTGCGGCGGGAGGAACCGGCACGCTTGCTGTCCAACTGGCTGCGCGCGTTGGAGCACACGTCATGGTCACAGCAAGGAACGAGCACCACCCGTACCTTCAGCAACTGGGAGCAAGCGAGCCCATTGACTATACGCAAACGGACTTCGCGGAGGCTGTCCACGCGGCTCATCCTGAGGGCATCGATGCGGTCCTGGACTGTGTTGGGGGAGAGACAGCGGCAAGAAGTATGCAGGTGATACGCGAGAGGGGACGGCTCGTCAGCATTGTCGACCTTGAGCAGGTGACACCCACCCGTCATATTGACACGCACGTACTCTACTTCCGCCCTGATGGACGACAATTGGCCGAACTAACGAAGCTGGTGGACCATGGTCAGTTGACGGTTCACCTTGATCAGGTGTTTCCCCTCGGAATGGCCAAGTTAGCTCATGAGCGACTGGAGACGCGGCACCATCAAGGAAAAATCGTGCTCGATGTATCAAGATGAAGACCCTCTATGGTCAAATCCTAAAAAACCATGAGAAGGTATTGTCCACACGACCGAAATCCTAACCGTACGTTTATTAATGGAGGATTTTCCCATGAGAGTTTTTGTTACTGGCGCGACCGGTTTTATCGGCTCCGCCATCGTCCGCGAACTGATCGAGGTGGGCCATCAGGTCCTCGGCCTAGCGCGCTCAGATGCAGCTGCGGCCTCGCTTGTTGCCGCCGGCGCACAGGTGCATCGTGGTTCCCTCGATGATCTTGACAGCCTGCGCAGCGCAGCGGCTGCATCCGACGGCGTCATCCACCTCGCGTTTATCCACGACTTCTTCGCGGACTACGAGGGCGCTGTGAACACGGATCTGCACGCCGTCCAGGCAATTGGGGCAGCGCTCGAAGGCTCCGGCAAGCCGTTTGTGATCACCTCGGGAACATTGATGCTCACATTCTTTCTCCCGCAAGGGCGTCTCGGGACGGAAAAGGACGTGGCCGACGCCGGGTTGGTCGCCCCCCGGGTCGTAGCGGAGAACACGGCGCTCGCTCTCTCCCGGCGCGGCGTGCGCTCATCGATCGTGCGACTGTCCCCCTCGGTTCACGACACAAAAAGAGGCGGCTTCACGCAGACCATGGTCGCTATCGCCCGTGAGAAGGACGTCTCCGGCTACGTCGGCGATGGTTCTAACCGCTGGCCCGCTGTGCACCAACTCGATGCTGCTCGCTTGTTTCGCCTGGCGCTGGAGAAGGCCCCAGCGGGATCGGTGCTGCACGGAGTCGCGGAAGAGGGCGTGCCGACCCGCACTATCGCCGAGGCGATCGGTCGGCATCTCAATCTCCCGGTGGTCTCCATCGCTCCAGAGGACGCGGGCAAGCACTTTAGCTGGCTCGGACCCTTCTCCTCAAGAGACAACCCGACGTCGAGCGCGCTGACCCGCGAGCTGCTGGGGTGGCAGCCAGTACACCCCACGCTGCTCCAGGATCTCGAAGAAGGGAACTACTTCTAGAATAGGATCTATTGGACCGATAAGAAGATGACTCGCATGCCGATGTTGTTTGAGAGAAAATGTCCTTTGAAAGGAACGTTGAGCTTTCTCGCATATGCTCTCAAATCGAGATAGGGATAACCAAGGAGACGAAGAATGAACACAATCCACAATATAGGGGTGGCAGCGCAGATTGGTCGCGGCAATGATAGCTACAGTGATGGGGTAGAGGTCCCAGGTAATGCTCGCTGGTTGTATGTGTCCGGAACGCCAGGCATCAAGCTTGATGGAACCATACCAGAGACGATTGGGGAGCAGACCAACCAGGCCTGGAAGAATATTCTGGCAACTCTGGAATCCGCTGGCATGGGGATAGCCGATATCGTGAAGGTCAACCAGTATCTGATTCACGCGGAGGATAAATCGGCCTATATTCAAGTTCGAGGCCGTTACCTGGGTGGGTTTCGTCCAGCAGGCATGTTTTCTGTGGTTACCGAATTGATTTACCCGGAAATTCTCGTTGAAGTTGAGGTCATTGCGGCAAAAGCGTAAGAAAGCCAGAGCCAACAGAGAGCCATAAAAAAATACAAGTGTGGAGATGAACGCTGAGGCTGCATATGTACGTTTTAAAGGAGACATGTAAGAGATGAAAGCTATTCGCCTATATAGTCAGAGCGGACCCGATCAATTTGTGTTCGAAGATGCACCGAAACCTCAGCCAGGAGTAGGAGAAGTCCTGATTCGTGTCCATGCGACAAGTGTGATGTGGCAGGAACCTACCTGGTCGGAAACCTGGCAAACACCGGCTGGTATCGAACGTCAGCATCCCATACCAGGTCATGATGTTTCTGGCGAGGTCGTTGAAGTGGGACCCGGCGTCGCTGGTATAGCCGCAGGAGAGGCTATCTATGCGCTCACCGAATCCTGGAGGGATGGCGCGGCTGCGGAGTACACGATCGCACGCGCGACTGATGTGGCGCCCAAGCCACGAACCCTTGGGCATATACAGGCAGCCGGAGTCCCCCTGGTTGGACTGACAGCATGGCAAGCGCTTTTTGAGCACGCAGGGCTTACCAGTGGGCAATCTCTTCTCATTCATGGTGCCGCTGGTGGCGTAGGAAGCATGGCGGTTCAAATGGCAAAGTGGGCTGGTGCCACTGTGATCGCGACAGCCTCTGCACGCAATCATGAATTCCTACGCACGTTGGGAGCCGATGAGATCATTGATTATACCACCACGCGTTTCGAGGATGTGGTGCGTGATGTTGATATAGTGCTTGATACCATAGGCGGTGAGACAGTAGATCGCTCCTGGCGCGTTCTAAGGAAGGGCGGACTGCTCCTGAGTGTGTTTAGCCCCCCATCCCAGGAGCAGGCTGCCGCCTTTGGTGTGCGTGAGCTCTTTTTTATCGTCAAGCCCAATCGAGAACAGCTCATACACATCGGGGACCTGATAGATACAGGCCAGCTCCGACCAATCATCGAGCGGGTCTTCCCTCTCTCAGAGGCATCCCAGGCGTTTGAGCAGGCCCTACAAGGGCACACGCGCGGAAAAATCATTTTGCGCGTAGAGGGCGAGGAAAAGAGCAATTAAAACGTCTCTCGTCCTGCTCAAGCCACAGTGATACATGAGAATACCATTGAGGAACAAATCGAGCAGGTACAAGCAGCGAAGTAAAACGTGATGAAGGAGAAAATATTGAGAACCATTGACCATCAAGAGCTGAAACAGAAAATGGACCACGATGAATCCTTTCGTCTGGTGATGGCTCTGAATGAGTGGCAGTACCAGATGAAACATATTCCTGGTTCCCTGTACTTCTCCACCATCCAGGGCGCGCTGGCCGAGCTTCGCAAAGAAGACGAGATTGTCGTTTACTGCTCCGACCGAACCTGTATTGCCAGTACCGCTCTCGGTAAAGTGCTTGAGAACCAGGGCTATACCCAGCTGCTGCACTTTGCCGGTGGACTGGCCGAGTGGGAACAGGCAGGCTATCCATTAGAAGGCAGGGATGCCAAGGCCTGATCGTGTTAGCATCAGTAGCCTGTAAATTCGTGTCGGGGGTCTCCAGAAAGGAACAAGCGAAAAGCGTGAGAAGAATGAGAAGCAACGAAACTGCCCATCTTCAGAATCTGACCAGCTTCCTTTTTTATTGTCTCAGTAGCTGTTACACCCTCAATATGTATCCGTTTCAGTCAAATCCAAACAGAACGTGCCAGAAGGGCGTCACATGACTGGAGATGAGTGGAGTCAACTCGCGAAATCCCCTTTTTGAAGTGAGAAAGCCACTCCAGAACCTGTTTCAGGAAGGGTAAAAAAGACATGTCTATGGCCCATCTGACGATAGCCATAGACATGTTTCCCCCTCTCTATATCTCGTGATCTGCGATTTCTTCGGCCATTGTTTTGTATTTTGAGAAGCTCAGCTCTCGATCAATTGCAGCGCTTCGTCCCAAGAAATGGATAGGCTCCATATAGAAATATGGCAAATTTTAGATGAATGAGAAGCATGGTTTTCCGCAAACTCATCTTCCGCGTTGCATTTATCATCTTGCTGATGTAGCAAATTGGCGATCCATTCAATATCCATCGATGGTAGGATCGTTTCCAATGAAACGAATTGACCACTCATCCTTCGTGATTCTGACTGCACCTGTTTGTTCTTCTAGCTTCTTTGCAAAAGTCGTTTTACCAGCACCGATACATCCACAAATGAGATACACGAGAGGTTTTCTTTTCATACACGTTATTCTACCAGGTTCTCAATCAAATGAAGAAACTACGCACAGGCGTTGAGGCTAAAAATAGGTGCTCGCCTCCCCAGGATTCGAAATGGAAGCACGAACAGACTCTAGCTCTCGACCCGTCACAGCCCTCTTGCACGACTTCCCACCTGCTGCAAGCACGCGGCGAGATGCTCTCGATCCTGATGATGAGAACGGTTGAGATGGCGTTTTGATGAGGAACATGCGTATCATCTCACTCAGCCTGAAGTCGCTAGATACCTCATTCAGACGACGAAGGAACTGGCCGAACTGCTCGGGATCTCCCTGGACGAGTGGACGCACAATGGATAAATTCCGTACGAGAGCGAGGAGAGCGCCTTACACGCTTCCTCGTCTGGTCTCTCTTCATCACTGTTGCCTGGACACTGATGACGCTTCTCCTCGTCAAGACGCTGAGCCTGGGTTGGTCGCCCTGTGAGAGAGAACCTCTTCAAGGCTAGTAATTGCGTTTCAAAGATTATTTATGATAAGGCAGGGAAATTACGATGAATGCTGTTAACTTAAAATGAAAGACAAGAAGAGCTTTTATGAAATCAATATGGCTCTTCTTGTATACATGCCGAAATCTGCTATAAGCCTTTTATTCGGGGTTGAAAAACATCGACAAATTTGAGCATCGTCTCTACTGCCCATTCTTTGACACCCTCTAACTCGTCTGGTGGATCTGTCACCTTTGCTGGATGGGTAATCGAGACCCGGCAAGCTTTCCTCGTATCTAAACGATCCCAATTGAGAGCCATATTCAACTCATTCTCAATAGCAAACTTCTGCTCGGCTAGTTTGTCAAACAATTTTTTGCTTTCTTTCGCGTCAATATACAACTCAACTCTCAGATCATGAGATCTCAGTAACACCCAACCAAAATGGAAGCCAGATCGACCGCCGCTAAACGACCAATGATACTCAGGTGGTATTTTTTCAACATTTGTAATTCCTGGACGTGCTTTTTTCAGCCGCTCCAACAAGTCAGCAAAAAACAACTGCCAGAGTACTGTATTTGTGCGGCGAAATGTGACATGCCGAGAACTGATATCCACATCTCGAACTTGCCAGCCAACTTCAAGCCATGCTAATGATTGAGGATCATTGAGATAATCATTTGACCACCAGCTCTCATGGGCATATGCTGTAGAGGGAAGGGAGCTTTGTAACAGCCCCTCCATATCTTGAAAACTGACTTGTATGTCACTCTTCTTGCTATCTTCAACCTGTTTGAGGAAAGCATGAAGACCCTGTCCATTGGATGGATGAGCTTGAGGTACATCGTGAATCACTTTTGGTCGTATGGAAATCCAATAACGAACTTGTTCCAAATCATGGCGCTGTATAGGATTAAGACGCATCTTAAAATGGGCCAATTGATTGCGGATCACTCTGATTTGGTCCATCATGTTCATAAAGAGATCCTTTGGAGCGAGATATGGTTCAAATAAAGGCCAGTTTTTTTCGTTGGTGACAAGTCTGATAGAATCCCCGAAGCTTAACCTATCAAATTTGCTCTTTGGTCCAAACTCATGAGAAAGCGCAATATTTCTCTGCTCCCCTTCTGGTAGCACGGCTTCAATGTAATTGCGTAAGGTGATCTCGATATCCTCTACCTGAACAAGCCCTCCTGTCACGTCCCGAAAAAAATGAGCCATATCGTAATCTGTCAGAATACCAATCGGTTTTTTGTCGTCAACAACCACAACAGCATATGCTTTTTCAAGTAACTCAAGCGCTTTAAAAATATCTTCGCTGTGTGGAAGTGTTGCCACTGTCGCTTGACAGTGATCAACGGTCAGATTCAAGAGAGGGACGCTATCATGAATAAGAGGACGTTTAAATCTGCGTCAACTGACTCGTCCCGAAATCGCTCGTTACGTAGTGGAGACGGCGAAGGAGCTAGCCGACCTGCTTGGCATCTCTTCCACGCTAGAGATAGGCGAGAGCGAAGGCTGAGCCGAGAGCGAGGAGGACGTGTCAGGCGCTCCCTCGCTTGACCTGCATGGTTTGAAACTGCGGCAACGACTGTGCGCTTCCTGATGGGTTCATCGTTCAGTTGCGAAAATCGCCTCTGTCACTCCTCGAAGGTCTGCCGCTCCTATGGAGTGTCAGTCTCTGGTAACAATCGCTTCGTCGCGAAACGTCCATTGCTCTTCCATAGGAACCGTGCAGGGCCAACAAGATATACTCGTTTTCCCTCTTCTAAGCACGGGGAGCAAGCAAACAGGAAGTTTATGCCGTCGTTCTGGTTGCTCGCTCTGCACCAAGCATGACCAAGCCCGTCAAGAGCGCTTCTCTACTGCTCGTCTGGTCGAGAAACGGCTGAGTGCCAAAACCGTTGGTTTCCTGTGACAAACAGCAGAGGGTTGCTGGAATGATGCTATGCGCAGCAATCCTCTGCACTCAGATGACGACTGACTCATCAAAGGTGAACACCATCGGGGTGTGGTGTGGGTCAGGAGTCCCTGAGTGTTGTCAGCGGAAGCCACGAAGGTCACCAAGTGGTGGCTGTATAGTTGCGCATCAGACCGACAGCAGGGTGTTTCTCACGCCTGCGTACCTGCTGAGCAGGCGGCGTAAAGACGCCACATGCGTCTCGTCATACGTCAACTTCTGACGCTTCTCAAGGTCCTGCGGCTTTGAAAAGAAGGAGCCGGAGATATCCTTGAGCGCTGGATCGCTGGCAAGCGCCACGATATTCGTCGCGGACTGCGTAGGCGTAATCCCAAAGAAGTGAAACATCACGCCGCCGATCGCCCTGGCAAAACCGGGCTGCGCACGAGTAATGCCGGTATCGCGGACCAGACCCGCGACAGCGCCATTGATGGCTGGTCCGCTCGGATGGTCGGCTGCGTACATCTGTTCATAGAGCACGCACGCTGACTGATTCTGCACGATCGCGCGCAGAGTGCTGAAGTTCTTTTCGAGCGAGGGGTCGTCCTCGAACAACTGCGGCTTCTTCGGTGCATTCGCGCTGACGAAGACCACACGGCCATCCTCGGACTTTGAGAGTTCCGGCGTCAATGCCTCGGTGAGGAGATAGCGGCCCAGGAACTGCGTCGCCCAGCCTTCT
The DNA here is from genome assembly GCF_016587455.1 of Reticulibacter mediterranei. Classification (NCBI taxonomy): domain Bacteria; kingdom Bacillati; phylum Chloroflexota; class Ktedonobacteria; order Ktedonobacterales; family Reticulibacteraceae; genus Reticulibacter; species Reticulibacter mediterranei. Next base: position 388,723 of record NZ_BNJK01000001.1, read on the forward strand.
TCCAGGCCATCGGCGCTCACCTTCCTTTTGGTGCCGACTGTGCCCATCGAGTGAACCAGCGCATCCAGCCGCCCGCCCAACTGCGGCCTGAGGGTGCGGACAAACTGCTCGATGCCGCTGAACAGCATCACATCCAGTTGCAGAAATGCGATCCCCCCCGGGCAGTAGGGCCGAAGCCGCGTCACGGCGTCCGCGCCCTTTTCGGCGTTCCGGCCCGCGATCCAAACCTTGTAGCCCTTCTTGCCGAGAGCTGAAGCTGTGGCCAAACCGACGCCGCTGTTGCCACCTGTCACCACGGCAGTCCGCAACATGCCCTTCTCCTCACTCATGCTGAGATCCTCCTTAAAAATGAACAAACAGACCGAACGAATGATCGGTCTGAGATAAAAAAATTAGCGTGCAATCGCATCCCAACATGCTTTCGCTGTCTCCGTCAGTGTGGCATCAGAGAGATGCACCTGACCTGCATGGACGTGCTTCGCCAGTCTAAGCGCTGCGCCATACGTCAATTCGCTGATGATTATCAGAGGTAGATCCTTGATCAACCCCTGGACACGCAAGTCCACGATCAAACGATAGAGTATTTGCACCTCTCCAGGAAGATCGTTCTGTGTACAGAAACGCTCGATCAGATCATCGAGCGGTGTTCCCTCTTCTGGAAGGCGTGCATCCTGTGATTTCACCCTGGGCACGCTTTCATACTGCTCCAAAAACGCCATTTCCTGTCGGTGGGCAAGCCCATAGCGAAAAATGGACAACCAGAGCGTTTGAAAGCGCTTTGCCAGCGGTTGAGAAAGATCGTCAGCAGCCACAATAGCGTGGGTCATCTCCTCTTTGATGCGCCAATAGAGGGTCTGGAGCAGGTCCTCTTTACTTTCAAAGTGATGGTAAATGCCTCCCGCACTGGCTTTGGCGCGCTTGGAAATCAGCGACATCGGTGTATGTTGCAGCCCATGCTCTGCGATCAGTTCCAACGCTGCCTCTAAGATGGCCTCGCGCTTCTCTCCCGAATGTCTGGGGTCTTCCTCAAACACACGATGCTCCTTTCCCACACACGCGTCAAGCAGTGACGCGGGGAAGAACCAGGATGAGTATCTCTCACCGCTGGGATATCGAATGATTATTCTGTTTATACTATATTCCCCTGCCATGTGCAAGAGGGGAGTGGGAGCGCCAGGGCTTTCCAGTTCTCCGCTCAAAGGGGTGCAGGGTCTCCCTGCCGGGGTCTGGGGTGTCCCCAGTTTCCTTCCCTCCTTCGCGCGCCGCCTGCGACGGCGCGCAAAAGAGAAGAAAAAAGGTTTTTGCGGGGACACCCCGCACCCCGGCAGAGGGCGGCAGCCCTCTGCACTCCCGCTAGATGGGAGAATTGGAAAGCCCTGTGGGAGCGCAGGTGAGCTTGTTTCCACGGGTATTCACAGCAACAGATCTGGGTTAAAAAGAACTGAGCAGTCTCATCAAACGACCGTTTTTTGACACTCCATAATTCAGCTTTTTTCCAAGAACTGCCCCTCAGAGCGTTGAGAAGCAAGCCCACAATTTGGGACAGGCTTGCGCGACAGCAACATCATCGGTGATCAGATGTATCTCTTCCCTTGTCAAACTCGGATACTTCAGACGATGAGGAGAGGGCATCTCTTCACCAGTCTTTTCGTGATAGACGTGCTGCGCGAGAAACAGGATCTCTTCGCATTCAAAATCGCCCTCAGGAAGATCTCTCTGATGAGAGAGGATTACATCAGCCAGGGTGTCGGGATCATTCACCGCCTGTGAGAAAACGGTGGCACCCTGAGCAATGAGCCAGCCGCGAAAATACTCAAAGCCGTCGTCAGAACATCCCCCATTCATCAAGTACGCGGCTGCCCACAGCAGGGGACGGTAGGATTCGGAACACAATTCGTCAACGATGTGAGCAAAGCTTTGAAGTTCTTCTAAAGATAGGTGCAAGAGCTGTTCTCTGAGAAGCGCGATCTGTTTCTCCTGACCACTATGCCTCTCCTCTTATGTTTTCTCAATCAAATACCAAAATGCTGAGCGGTTCATCTATTTCTCTCCATCTTCTGAAAACGTTTCTTTTTTACTTTGAATTGCTCTTCTTTCTCCAGTGACATTTTCTGGAAGCAGAGGAGCAAGCGAGGAGCACCAGTTGCGCGGGAGGGCCTGAGTTTTGCCGATGTGAGTGGAGCCATCTGGCGAGATGCATTGCTGCCCTTTCCGCGTGTCCACTCCCAAGCGTGTTGAATAACTCGTTTCCCACGATACGGCTCTCCAGTGACGTACCCCTGGTGGGTGGACTCGTATGTTCGCAGGTGTCCGGCTCCGAGCAGTTTGAGCAGTTCAAGACGCGCAGGTCTCTTCCAAGCAGAAGAGCGCCTGCTTTGTCGTGCAGCTTCCTCAAGCGGGTTGATCCTGCTGGTGGCTGCCCACAGCAGGAAACGATCAACAAAGATGATGCAACTTACTGGTCGTTGTGGCAAGACATGTGGGACCTTTGAAATCAGAGTGGGCAAGCCCAGTTCCTGACCACGAAGAAGATGCTGAGCTGCCATACCTGCTCCCTTGTGTTCTGTCACCGTCACGCATTTCCTCTTTTGTCTCTTTCCGAATCAACATGTAGTAGTCCTCCGCATCTTATCCACACTATATCCACATCTGGCTCTGCGATTGTTTCTTGCCCCGCAGAGCGGGAGGTGGCACTATTGGCACACTCCAGGGTGTTCTCGTAGGGCGAGAGGCAGTTAGCAAGCTCCTCTCGCTGTTCACGTCCTCCTGCCATGCAGGAGGGAAGAATACCTCTTCCCTCCTGCATCCTCTCACACATTTGGAGAAGGGTGTGTCTTGGCCCATGTTCATCAGCAGCCTGCCTTTGACGCAAGAAGCGCAAGGCAGGGTGGTTCGCGGTGGACGCCGCCACAGGCTGACACTCCAAAAAAACAGCAGGAAGAGCAGAGAATATATAGAGAAAATTATAAATATGTTGGGATGGCGTTTTGAGGAGGAACATGCCTATCATCTGACTCGTCCCGAAGTTGCTCATTACCTGATTGAGACGACGAAGGAGCTGGCCGAGCTACTGGGGATCTCCCTCGTTGAAAGGAGAGGCGAGAGCAAAGACTGAGCCAAGAGCGAGGTGAGCGTCATATGCTCCCTCGCTGGTATTGTCAACTTCATTTTTACTCTTGATGAGCTTTCCCCAGCGCGGCCTTTTTCATTGGATCAAAAGGTTCTTTCTGAGAAAGAAAAGAGGGATGGTATTCCACTTTCACGCATTGCTTTTCCCGTTTCCTCTCCCATTTTGATGAAGTTGACAATACCCTCCCAAGCGACCCTTCCCAAAGTTGAGGTATTTTTGGTTTCCCTCTGGGAGTATACCTTCTTACAAACAGATCTGCACCCTCCTCTTGGCGGTGGACTTCCCGTTGCTTATCTGCAACGGAGGCTGGAGATCCTTTACTTCTCCTATTTCGTCTTGCATAGTTATATATTTGTCTATTATACTAGACGAAAGGGAGGTATTCCATGAATGCGATTCACATTCGAGTGGGACACAACTTGCACCGAGTAAGAAAACAAAAAGGGCTCAGCTTAGAAAAGGTCGCAGATGTCACCGGGGTGAGCAAAGGTATGTTGCATCAAATCGAACGGGGCGAAGCGCAGCCGACAGTAACCACTCTCTGGAAAATCGCTACAGGGCTGAACATTTCGTTTTCCTCTCTTCTTAAAGAGGATGAGGCTGTTGTATCTGTCGTCAAGCCACCAGAAACACCAGATGTAACAGAGGACAATGGAAAGTGCAAAGTATTTCTATTGTTTCCTTTCGATCCACAGACACGTTTCGAAATCTTCACCATTGTCTTGAGCCCAACAGGAAGTTACGTATCTTCTCCACATAATAGTGGAGTTCAAGAATTTATCACGGTGACTTCAGGTGAATTTCATATGCAGATTGGAGACGAAATGTACACACTACCGGCTGGACACGCTATACGATTTGCTGGGAATGTTGTCCACAAGTATATCAATCAGTCAGATAACGATGTCATCCTACAGGTGGTTATGCATTATTCAGAGCCTTAATCCTCAAGAATTGCAATCAGGAGGAACAAGACCATGTCCGTTACACGCCTTACTTCTATCACCTCGATCGGCGTCGAGCAGATGGGGGATCTCGCTGACAGTCTTCAAGACCCTGACGTACTACGTCTTGAAAATCTCGATACTGATCTGCGCCCGCCACAAAGCGCGCTTGATTTCACGAAATTAGCAGTGGATGACGATAACGCTAATAGTTATCTCCCCTTCTTTGGCCTCGATACTCTCCGCCAGGCTGCTACTGCCCTCGTAGAACGGCAGTCAGGTCAGCGGTATGACTGGAAGAATGAATGCATTATTACGGCAGGTGGTCTGTCTGGTATTCTGAATGTTCTCCTCGCAGTCCTGGAACCTGGAGATGAGGTCTTAATGACTGATCCGATTTATGTAGGACTGATTAACCGTGTTCGCCTTGCAGGAGGAGTGCCACGTTTTGTGCCATTGATCCCATCGCATGATGGTTGGCGGTTAGATATGGAAGCGCTCTCAAAAATAGACTCCGGGCCTGTAAAGGCTGCATTGCTCATGAGTCCCTCGATGCCCACAGGTATAGTATTCAATCAAGAGGAATGGGAAGCATTAATTGCCTTTTGTCAGCGCGCCAATTGTTGGTTAATTGATGATTCGGCTATGGAGCGTATCCTCTATGATGGTCGTCGTGTCATTCATCCTGGATCTTTTCCTGGCACGCGAGAAAAGGTGATCACTGTCGGTGCTGCTTCTAAGGAATATCGTATGATTGGATGGCGAGTAGGCTGGGTCGTTGGTCCCGCGCCTATAGTTGCCGATGTTGCCCGCGTCAGTATTTCAAATGTCGTCTGTCAGACAGGAATTGCAATGGGTGCCGTTGCAAAAGCCATAAATGATCCTCAAGATGGGATCCAAAACTGTGTTATGGAGTGGCAACAACGTCGTGATGTGTTGCTGGAAGAGTTGCATAAATTGCCAGTCATCCCTCCCCACGGCGGCTGGTCGCTGCTGTTGGACGTTTCCAAATTGGGATTTGATAGCGCAACGGCATCAAAACATCTACTAGAAAAAGGCAAAATTGCAGCGACTCCGATGAGAAATTGGGGCAGTAGAAACAGTGATAAGTATGTGCGATTTGTATTCGCTAACGAGCCTGTTTCTCGACTGAGAGGAATTGCAAGGCGTATAGAAAAAGCACTCTCCTAACCCTGCTTCTTCTCTAAATATGGTCTGAATATGCTAGAAACAGTTTCATGAAGTGGTTGCCGAGGGCGGATGAGCCGATGCGGGAAGTGGTGGGTATTGTCAACTTCATCAAAATGGGAGAGGAAATGGGAAAAGCAATGCGTGAAAGTGGAATACCATCCCTCTTTTCTTTCTCAGAAAGAACCTTTTGATCCAATGAAAAAGGCCGCGCTGGGGAAAGCTCATCAAGAGTAAAAATGAAGTTGACAATACCACCGCAGCATTTCGGAAACAGGGACCGGAGAGCCGGATGACATGGAAACGGTCCAGTCCGGTTCGGGAAAGGGGTAGCGGAAAAGGCCCGTGAGGGACCTCGCCGGTATCCGATTTCATTTGGAGAGGGGCCGGTCAGAAAAAGGAGCAGCAATGTCACCTTCGCTGGCTGGCTACCCTACCCCGATTCGTTGTACCAGGAAAAAAACGCCCGCGACCGATTGCTGATCTGGGCCTCGCAAGAGAAACAAGCTGCCACCTGGGCCATCGGGTTGTCTTCACGAGGTATGGTGGTCTCGCTTTGCTTTGCCTCGCACTCGTGGCTGGCAGGCCAGCGATGATCCTGTTCGTCTGGTGGAACAGACCTGGCAAAAGGCCGATCCTGATGCCAAAGCCCTGGCGTGTTATGGCGTCCTGTGGCAACGAGGTTCCCTCAAGGCTCCCATCGGCGACCAAATGTCCTTGCGCTTCGTCGACGGGCGTCCGGTCAGTGACATCACGACGCAGTTTCTGGACTGGTGCTGCACTGAACTGGAGCATCAGGGCAAAACGGCGTGGCTGCTCATCTGGGACAACGCTTCCTGGCATGACAGGAAGGTGGTGCGCACCTGGATCAGAGCACAGAACCAGCACGTCAAGAGCGAGGGCAAGGGTGTACGTCTCCTGCCACTGTTCCTGCCCAAACAGAGTCGCCTTTCTCAATTCTACCCGGCCTAAGTGGGTTCATAGCAAGCGTGCTGTCGTTGAACCCAATGGGCTGCTCACAGCCAAGCAGTGAGCCGAGCGAATGTGCGCCTCATATTGCTGTTCGTATGAAGCTCATTTCTCCATCCCGGAAAAGGAAATGATCCGAGATGGAGCCTGCTGAAGCGATGAGACCACGTCTTTTTGTCCGCGAACCGACCGAAACCACCCCGACTGTCGAGGGGATACGACGGGGTAAGACCCCCTAAAACTCAATGGTATGTCCTTTTTCTGCGGCTTTCTGCAGTCGCTTCAGGTCGTCGGGATCAGGGCGCAGAGTCGTATTCCCACATCCTAAACACGTGCAGGCATAGAGCTGGACATCAGGCGTAAAGAACCCAAGGGAAGAGAGAGATCTCTGGCTGAAGACTTGATACACTCGTCGCTCTACATTGAAACAAGACTCGCCGCTTTCCGCACTCTGGGCATGGTGGTAGCTCCATGGATGATCCTCCTGAACTTTCGTCGTGTTCATTGATGACTTCCACTCAGTCTAACGCGTATCAAGCCATTGGATCAAAAGCGCCTCATCTGTTTCGGAGGAGTGAAAAGCGCAACAAGAACTTCCACGCTTGCTCCACACCTCTTTCGTTCATTCGCAGACAAGATTCGGTGAAGTAGCCTCCATCCCGGATCATCTCTTGAGAATGCACTAGCTCGCAGAGAGACGGCCCTGCTCCGTTTGGCGTGCCACCTCTGAGAGGTGTCGCTCTTGAGAGCATCCGGTAAAACTGTCAAACTAAAAAAACAGCATGAAGAGTAGAGAGAGCGCGAGATGATCATTATAAAGGAAGAGGGATGCTCAGGATGGCTCCTCATCGCTGATCACGTGCTCTCGACCCGTCAGCAGCCCTCTTGCGCGACTTCCCACCTGCTGCAAACACGTAGCGAGAAGGTGGCTGTCTTGATGATGAGAACGGTTGAGATGGCGTTTTGATAAGGAGCATGCAGATTGATCCATAAACAAGAGATAATCACTCTTTCACACCTTTCACAAGCTCATTGCGAATTGACCCACTGGGTGACGTTGGACTCGCCTAACAAGGACATGATAAACCCATCAGTGTACGTTCCCTTCTAACCCCTTCCCCGCCATTCTACTAGATCGTGTAACTGGCTTCTAGCTCGGATCAGGTAGTTTGACAGATGTGTTCTGGCTGATCATCGGCTATACTAAGATCAGCTGATGCAAGAAATGCAAAAGCAACAGTGCCTGATTTGTAGACAAACAGTATTACTTATAACATACGATGATGTTCATATGCAGGTGAATTTTTCATGATTTCAATCATCTCACAGGAAAGTCACCTTCTTTAATGAAAAAGCATTCTACATCAGCAGAAAGGATCTTTCTATGCACGATACACGAATACGCCTGGACCTTATGGGAAAGGCTACCTCTCGTCGTCGCTTTGTGAAGGCGGCGGTCCTGATGCCAGTTGTTGGAGGGTTAACGGTCCCCTCCTTGTTGGCTGAGCCGATCATCGCTCATGCCCAAACCCGAAAAAACGGCGTGGCACGCCTGGATGTCTTTGCGCGTGGGTCAGATGCGTCGCTACAGCACAAGTGGTTCGACAATGGGTGGTCGAACTGGGAAACCTTGGACGCCTCCCTCTTGTCTGGAACGGACCCTGCTGCGACCTCCTGGGCTGTGGGGCGGCTCGACGTCTTTGCGTTTAACTCAAGTAGGGCGTTGCAGCACAGGTGGTTCGATAATGGAACCTGGTCAGGCTGGGAAAGCTTGGGCGGCACCCTCGCGACCACATTTGGGAACGGACCCGCTGCGGCCTCCTGGGCCGCAGGCCGACTTGACGTCTTTGCGCTGGGTACCAATGGGACGCTACAACACAAATGGTTCGATAATGGAGTGTGGTCGAACTGGGAAAGTTTAGAGGGTTCCCTCTCATTCGCACCCGCTGCTGTCTCTTGGGGTCCAGGACGGCTTGACGTCTTTGCGCGAGGCACAGATGGGACGCTACAACACAAATGGTTCGACAATGGAGCTTGGTCAGGCTGGGAAAGCTTGGGAGGCACTCTCCCGGTTAATTCCGGCCCCGATGTGGCTTCCTGGGCTGCAGGACGGCTTGACGTCTTTGCGTCGGGTCCAAATGGGACAGTGCAGCACAAGTGGTTCGACAATGGGTGGTCGAGCTGGGAAAATTTGGGAGGCACCCTCTCGTCAGGACCCGCTGCGACCTCCTGGGGTGTGGGGCGGATCGACATCTTTGGGCTTGGCTCTGGGGATAGAACGCTGCAACACAAGTGGTTCGATAATGGAGCCTGGTCAGGCTGGGAAAGCTTAGGCGGTGACCTGCGAACCGGACCTGCGGCAGTGAGTTGGTAGCCAGGAGGTTCCGAAGAAAGGTGTTTATGCGAATGAACGTGTACCGTACATTTGAGGCGTGTCTGCGCGGCTTTTTTTGTTCATTCGCATAAACATGCGCTGAAAGAGACCATCTACTTACTCCGAGAGCCATTCAAAAACAACGGAGAAGCTTCTCACATCACGTATAGAGGAAACCCCATCCTATGCTGCCGGTTGCATGAGCTGCTTAAAAGGCGAAATCCGTATCTGAGCTGGTGGTTCACTCCAGAGCCAACCCATGAGCTGCGTGCTATGAATGGCCGGAGCAATGGCAATACGACTAAGATGGGTTTTACGAGACGAAAGTAGCGTGAAGGCCGTAATTCCGTCGAACCGTGTTCCCTGTGAATACATCCCTTCGATCCCTGCTCGATGGCGATAGGTCTCTTCGAAAGCCTTAGTGCTTTCCCATTTGCGTGCGGCAAGAAAAGCTGGCATTGGTCTTGGTCTATGTTCATACAGTAACCTGCCTCCTACGTCAAAGGCAGGCTTGTGGTGGAAGCCAATACAGGCCGTCACCCCAGAAAAACAGCACGAAGAGCAGAGAAAGCGCGAAACGATCAGCACGAAGCAAGAGGGATGCTGAGCTGAGTCTGTGTTCTCAACCCATCACCAGCCCTCGTGCGCGACTGCCCACCTGCTGTAAGTGCGTGGCGAGAAGTGGTCTGTCTGGATGATGAGAAAGATGGGGATGGCGTTTTGATGAGGAACATGTGTATCATCTGACTCAGCCGGAAGTCGCTAGATACCTGATTGAGACGACGAAGGAACTGGCTTATCTGCTTGGCATCTCCCTGGCTGAGTGGAGAGACGAGAGCGAAGACTGAACCCGGAGCGAGGAGGGCGTGTCAGGCGCTCCCTCGCTTGGTCTGCCTTGCTTCCTTCCGCTTGTGTTGTTGCCCCCCTCAGAAGACTCAAGCCACATCCCCACAGGTCAATCGCTCAGTCGCGAACCCAGCTCTGCAACCCTTCTCGAAAAGCGCCAGCCAGAGAAGCCTGTGGACCGTGCCGCTTGCGAGAGGTTCATCTTTACGAAGAAGTATAGCACATCTAGGAGGCATCTTTTTAGCCTTGCTTCTCATACATCAGCTCCAGAGGCGGTGCGAGAGGATCGGCTCACCAGCTGCACAGCCCCACGGGTTGCGCAATGAGATGCGTTTTTGGGCTGAAAGGTCACCATTCTCTCTCGTGATTGGCATGGGAAGCAGCAGCGTAAGTGGCAATCCCTTCCAACAGTCGCGTGAGGCCAAAGAGGAACGTTTCATCTGAGGAACGTTCTTCTTCAACCAGAGCCAGCGCCAGGTGCGGATAGCGTCCACTCGCGATAATCTGCTTTTGCACGTAGGGGCTCACCTGTTGTTGCCACTCCTGCTCACTGAGTCCCGTTCGGCGTTGGGCTTCGGCTTCACCCATTTCGCGCAGAACAAACCCCACAATGTAGGCATTGAACATCTCCAGGAGACTTATGCAGGTCGTCATATCGAAGCCCGGTTGACTCACGATCTCAAGCAGATAATCGGTCTGTTTGAGCGCGTTAGGCCCCAGGACGGCACGACGACCAATCAGAGAGGCAAACCAGGGATGACGGTGCATCATGGCTCGTTTCTGCACAGCGATCTCTTGTAATTGGGAACGCCAATCTCGTGGTCCAGGCAACGGAACAGGCACTTCGGCATAGACGGCATCAATCATCAGATCAAATACATCCTCTTTGCGTTCGATGTAGCCATACAGGGCCATCGCGCTGACCGAAAGTGCAGCAGCAATGCGCCGGGTGGAAATCGCGTCGATGCCCTCGGTATCCGCCAGCGAGAGGGCAACCTGGACAATCCGTTCTCGCGAGAGCGCTGGCCGAACAGTGCGGGGGCGCTCCGGTCGTGCCCAGATCAGACCTGCGGCTGGTTTCGGAGCCGATGATTCTCCAGGATCATGGTTGACTTTTCTTTTCATCGCTGTTAGTATAGCATGTATACAGTGTATAGCAAAATATACACTGTAAGGATGGGGAAATATTCTCACGATACCTCACAACACTTCCCGCGCGTTTCGCCATGATTGGCGCTAGCCTAAAAAGGAGAGAGATCACGACATGAACGGCAAGGAACACCTCTGGTTTGATCGACTTGAGATCACAGAGTTGCTCAACCAGTTCTTTCGAGCACTTGATGAAAAAAGCTTCGACGAGACAACCATGAGCAGAATCTTTACCACTGATGCGAAAGCTGTGCGACCAAACGGAGAGGCACGGGTTGGTCCACGGAGTATCGGAGAGAGCCAACGTCAAAGTTTTGTTCGATTTCGAGCCACGCAACACCTCGTCAGTGGTCACGTTACCACGATCAACGGCGATGATGCCGAGGTACGGGCTAATTTAGTTGCGATGCATCTTTGGGCAGATGGCAATGGCGACCCAAATGCTCTCGAAAGTTATTTTTTAGCTGGCAGTGTCGTGCAGGCCAAAGCAGAAAAGACTTCATCTGGGTGGCGGATCAGCGAGCTAGTGGTGCGGAATACGTGGCGCACAGGTTCAGGCTTTGCGAGCATTCTGAACACTGCTCGCTGACTGAGCCTGCGGCATGGGGCGAAAAACGAAGGTGTCCTCATCATGACCTGTTAGATCGTCACTCGACGCGCGTCTATCCGCTTGCCTCGCACTTCGCAAGCTTTTCTGGCGTACCTTTGCAATTTTATCTGAGAAACGTCAGTGTTAAGAAGGTGCAGAAACACCCACAGGTTGCGCAACGAGAGGCACATGTTGCTGAAGTGCCTCCACAGGTTCATTCAATGCACACGTTTGTTCCTGGCAAGGGAGGAGAAAGACCTCTGCCGCTCTCGGAAAGAGGAGAGCCAGGAAGAATGCTCTCAAGCCAATGGACTGCTGAGCTACATCTCGTTGCACAACCCGTGGGCCATTCTACACTTGAGGTGCAAGCTGAACACCGCGTGTTTCACCCGACCTTCGCCTCACCGTCCCGATCATCCACCACAACTCATACAACCCATTGCGCTCGGTTCGTACCAAGCATGAGGGGTCTAATTTACAAGATATCGATGGAAGAAGCCGCAGTGGGGGCGGCATGGCCTGGAGACGAAGCCTCGATTTCCAACATTCAGATCAAATTCCCACCCTTCGATGTAAAATCGGTCCACCCTTCAGTGAATTTACCATAAACAGCTAGATATGGTGATTCGGTGCAGCCTCCTCCTCTGGATCGAGAGGCGGCCAATCACCTGGCGGCCCAGGTGCGAGCCGCACTTGCGGCTGCCGGGAAGTATGGAACAACGGAGGTGCTCCAAGAAAGCTCTGCGCAGCACTGGGTGGTCCTCTTAGTGTGGGAAGATGGACTGGATATCGACACAGGCCGTCATACAGAAAACACAGCCGGAAGAGCAGAGAGAGCGCAACACGATCAGCACGAAGCAAGATGGGATGTTCAGGATAGCTAACCATCGCTAACCGCGTACTCTCGACCCGTCACCAGCCTCTTGCGCGACTTCCCGCCTGCTACAAGCACATAGCGAGATGCTGTCGCTCGTGATGATGAGAAATGTTGAGATGGTGTTTTGATAAGAAACATGCTTATCATCTCGCTCGTCCCGAAGTCGCTCAGTACGTGGTTCATGTGACGAAAGAGTTGGCCGACCTGCTTGGCATTTCCCTCGTTGAAGGGAGAGGCGAAAGCGAAGATTGAGCCGAGAGTGAGGAGTGCGTGTCAGGTGCTCCTCGCTTGGCTTGCATCGTTGTAGAACTCTCTTTGGGAATATGTTACGTTATGAGAGATGTGATATGTCTTCTGTTTTAACTAGTGTCGAAAAAGAAAGAGAAAGAGGGAAATATGCAATTGCCATCTTTCGTGAGAAATTTTTCTCTTCCTCCATTAGCGTGGCATCATGCGATGCGCGATTGGAGCAAGAGAATGCGTCAGAACCAACCCATCTGGTATGACTCCTCATTGGGAGGTTGGCGGCTTTTTTGTTATGAAGATATCGTGCGTGTGCAAAATGACTATCAAACCTTCTCTTCTGAGCCATCGAACGGAGGATCATTCAGCATTATCGCTCTCGACCCACCGCGACACCGCCAGCTTCGCTCGCTGGTCACACCTGCTTTCTCGGCACGCACTATCCTGCAGCAGACTCCTCGTATCCAACGCATTGCGCGTGAACTGCTCGAAACTGCGCTGGCGCGAGGTGCCATGGATATGGTAGCAGATTTTGCCGTACCATTCCCCATTCTGGTGATTGCGGATCTCCTTGGCTTGCCGCCGGACAACTGGCAACGGGTGAAGGAATGGACTGATACGCTGATCAATCAGTCTTCTTCCGAAGTTGCGCAACGGTCAGGAAGGAATGCTTCATCAACTCTTCCACTTGATGAAATCTCTAGAGTCCTGGCTCAGGCAACCCAGGACCATCACCAGCAGCCTCGCGAGAGTCTCCTGCGTCTGCTGCTCGCTGCAGAAGTAGATGGGCAACGTCTGACGGAACAGGAATTACTTGGCTTCTTTCTCACCTTGCTGGTGGCAGGGAACATCACGACCACCCAATTGTTGGGAAATGCCATCCTGTGCTTTGATGAAAATCCAGAAGCCTGGGAGCAGCTACAACGGGATAGATCGCTCGTGGCAAGTGCGGTCGAGGAAGTCTTGCGCTATCTCCCGCCCAATAGGGGGACCGGAGGGAGCCGTACGATTATCGGAGGACGTAGAGCGACCACCGACGTTGAAATCTGCGGGCAGTTGATTCGTCGAGGGGAAGAGGTCTTTGTGACCACCATCTCAGCCAACTTTGACGAACACCATTTCTCGGATCCTGATCGCTTCGATATTGGCCGTATGCCCAATCATCATCTCTCGTTCGGCCACGGCATCCATTTTTGCCTGGGGGCTCCGCTGGCGCGTTTAGAGACAAAAATTGCCCTGGAACTTCTGCTCGATCTGCTTCCCAACTGGCGCTTGCTCCACAATGTTCCTTTAGAGCAGATCAGGAATCATATCGTCTTTGGCGCACAACGCCTCCCTCTCGTTTTCTCAACATAATTCGTCCAGAGGCTGGTTGCCTCATGAGGAACAGCCCGTTGAGCGTGTTTGCTTCCCCTGCTTCCTGTCTGCTTTGTACAGGAAGCAGGGAAATACCGCTCACAACGGTGCCTTTGGGCGCACGCCACAATGCTGGCCTGGGTTCTGGCTCGTAGAGAGTCGGCCCTGTTCCGTTGTCCATGCCACGTGCAGGGTGGGGTGGCTCGTGATGGACACCAACCAGGGCCGTCACGATCACGCAAAAACAACAGGAAGAGCAGAGCGCAAAACAATCAGCACGAAGCAAGAGGGATGCTCAGGATAGCTCCCCATCGCTGAGCCTGTGCTCTCGACCCGTTCGTCAGCAGCCCTCTTGCGCGACTTCCCGACTGCTGCAAGCACGTGGTGAGAAGTGGTCTGTCTTGATGAGGAGAACTGTTGAGATGGCGTTTTGAGGAGGAACATGCGTATCATCTCACTCGTCCCGAAATTGCTCGTGACGTGGTTTCTGTGACGAAAAAGCTGGCCGACTCGCTTGGCCTCCTCTGCGGTGGGGTGAGGACTTCTGACTCAACATCCGCTGGTGTGAACGCTACCTGAACAATAAGTTCTCCTGGTTGTTGCGCACCTTCTGCAAGGCCCCAGCACCACGGCGTCTGATGACGGCAAGAGGCGTTCATTGCTATGACGGTCATCATCCTGCTGGCTGCACGTGCGATCCATATTCTTTCGTGTCTGGTCTCCAGATGGACGAGCGGTTCACGGACATCCCACCGTACAGCTTGCTTCTTTCTCGAAAATATCACATCATCTCACTAGATTGGCTTTCGGGTAAAGCAGGTACGCATCGTTGCTACCAGGGATGGGGACACGTGAAAGGGACATGGAGCACACTATGTCGAATACAACACCGATCAAGCGTCTCACCCCTGTGGCGAGCGAGACGCTCCTCTCCATTATGGAGACGCTTCCTGGTGCCTTGTTTGTCGTCGATGACACCGCGACAATTGTCTATGCCAATACGAGCGCACAGTCCATCATCAGAGCCACACGAGAGGAATTAGTAGGCAAGCCCTTGTGGCGCGGTGCTCCCCACCTGGTGAGTATCACGCTCTACCAGGCCATCCAGAAGACCAGACAAACCTGAGCACCAGTCGAGGTGGAATATCGTTCTCCCGTGAAAGATACCTGGCTGCACGTCCAGCTTGCGCCGACCGTCGACGGACTCCTGTTACATGTCCATGAGAAGAGCGAACCATTGCCTTACCAGGAGACAGTGTTCCCAGAAGAACAGCTCACCACTGAGGTCCTGGAGAAACTCTATGTGGGGGTTGGCGTGCTCACGCCCGAGGGGATCGTGTTGGAAATCAATGACGCCCCGTTAGCAGATGCGCAGGTCCGACGCGAGGAGGTGATTGGCCAGCCGTTTGCCGAAACCCCCTGGTGGACCCCTTCTCCAGCCAGTCAAGAGCAGCTCCGCTCCGCCATCACACGCGCAAGCTTGGGAGAAACGGTGCGCTTCGAGACCCTGATTCACCCCAGGGAGGGGATGGACCTGTACCTTGAGGCCACGATTACTCCTCACAGGGACGTGGATCAGCGTGTCTCCTACCTCGTCTATGTCGGGACTGACATCACCGCACGCAAGCGAGCTGAAGCAGACATCCACGCCCTGATCGATGCACTGCCCCAACTGGTCTGGACCTCCAGACCCGATGGGTATGTCACCTACCACAATCACCGCTTGATCAACTATCTGGCGATGACCCCCGAACAGGCCGAAGGTGCCGGCTGGCTGGCTGGCGTGCATCCTGATGACCAGCAGCGTGTGTGGGAGGCGTGGCAGACTGCTATCCAAACGGGGAGGCTCTATGAAGTAGAACTGCGCTTGCAAGACGGCAGGAGCGGAACCTATTGCTGGTTTCTGACACGAGGCGTACCCCAGCGCAACGCCCAGGGAACCATCCTCTATTGGGTGGGGACCTGCACCGACATCGAGGGGCAGAAACGGGCGGAGCAGCAACTCAAAGAAAGCCGGGAGAACTTGCGCGTGCTGGCCGAAACGGTGCCACAACTCGTCTGGGTGGCACGACCCGACGGCTGGCACGAGTATGTGAACCAGCATTGGCGTGACTACACGGGGTTGACCCCTGAGCAAGTACAAAGCGACAAAAGAGCGTATCTTCAGTTTATTCATCCCGAGGATCGTGAAAGCAACCGAGCGGTCGTACAGCGTGCTCTGGACACGGGAACCATGTTTGAGCACGAAGAGCGGCTGAGAAATGCTCAGACCGGGGAGTATCGCTGGTTCTTAGTTCGCGGCATGCCGATGCGCGATGACACAGGCCAGATCATCAAATGGTGTGGCACCTGCACCGACATCGAAGAGCAGAAACGGATTGAACAAGCATTACGAGAGAGTCAGGAACGCACAAGCAGCTTGATGAACTCCACCATTATTGGGGTCACGATCATCGAAGGGGAGCAGATCATAGACGCCAACGACACCTTTCTGCGCATGACCGGCTACGACCGTGACGACCTGCATGCCGGGCGTCTGAACTGGATGCGTATAACCCCTTCAGAATATCTGGCTCGCACCTTAGAGGCCCATCAGGAACTCTCCAGCCACCAGTCGATGACGCCCTATGAGAAAGAGTATCTGTGTCGAGATGGCAGTCGCCTTCCGGTCCTGGTGGGCGGAGCCATCTTAGAGCATCACCCACACCAGGCGATCGCTTTTGTACTGGATAATTCGGCACGCAAGGAACTGGAACAACGGAAAGATGACTTTATTAATATGGCCAGCCATGAACTGAGGAACCCCCTGGCCGCCTTGAAACTGCAGACGGCCATGTTGCGCAGGCACTTGAACAAGCAAGGCATCCACACGGCGGCTTCGGCTCTTTCCACGATAGAGACCCAGCTCAACAAGCTCACTCGGCTGGTGGAAGAGCTGCTGGATGTCTCCAAGATGCAGGCGGGGAAGCTTGAGTATCGGCGGGAAACGGTGGATTTGGATGTCCTGCTGCGAGAGATCGCCGACGCTATGCAGCATTTGCATCCTAGCCATCGCATCCTCCTGCAGAGGGCAGTGCACGCCAGTCTGCTCGGGGATCGAGATCGGCTCGGGCAGGTGTTCAGCAACCTGCTCAGCAATGCTATCAAGTATTCTCCTGATGCCACCACCGTCGAGATGGAGCTCTCCGCCACTGAAGAGACGATCAGAGTTCGGGTGACCGATCACGGTTTGGGGATCCCACAAGAGCAGCGCGACAAGATTTTTGAGCGCTTCTATCGGGTGACTGGCACCCAGCAGAAAGCGATTCCAGGTCTGGGCATGGGGCTCTACATTGTGACCGAGATTGTCAAGCACTATGAGGGAACCATCTCGGTGGACAGTGCCGTCGGAAAAGGATCGAGCTTTACGGTCACCCTTCCCAAGAGCAGGGATGCCTGACCAGATGACAACTCACCCGCCACGCAGATCGAGGTAATGTTTATGGGATCTTAAACAAGCAAGCAATTTTGCTGGCGAGTTTCCACGGAAAAGCTATCTTTGAAAATCTTTGCAAAGCGTCTCCCAAAGCTGCTTGCTTTCCCTTCTGCTTCTCTGGTATCGTTGCACCAGTTATCCGAGCGATGATACACAGCAAGGCAGACCAAGCGAGGGGCATGCAAAATGCCCTCCTCGCTCCGGGTTTAGTCTTCGCTCTCGCCTCTCCCCCAGCAAGGGAAATCCCAAGGAGTTCGGCCAGTTCCTTATTGGTGTAAGGAGTTTGACGAGCATGGAGTGCAAGCATTTTCTGGAAGCGGACATCAAACGCCTCAAGAAGAAATGAGAAAATTAAAGAGAGAAAACGAATTATTACGTCAAGAACGTGATATATTAAAAAAACTTCATATAGAATTTCTCATCTTGATGAGTTAATCGCTAGGGAACCGAATTTCTCCATAGGATCTTGGTTTCGTCGGTTGGTAATGCCCCTGGCGATGCTTTCGATGGATCTCTGGATCATAGAGCTGTGGTTCGGGAGGTAAGACTCCCGGAGGTGCCTGACAGAGCAGTTCGTGATCTTTCCTGAGTAACGCATAGATGACCGAGAGCATCTGTCCGGCCAAGCGCCCAATGACTTTCTTGCGGCCAACCAATCTCCGAGTGCGTTCGTCTAATCGACACTTGCGAGCGATTAAAGCATCATACATTTCCTTCCAATCTGTATCCCATTGAATAGCTGGCCGATCCCCAGGCGACCCTGCCCGGTCACATCAATACCAATCACGGCGGACGGGGCGTCTACTTCCGCGACCCAACTGGGCACGGCCTGGAAATCCTCACTCGTCCCTATGGTTCAGCTCCCTAACGGGCAGGGACACAGCGCTTCATGTCCTGCGTTCGCTGGTTGACAGCACCTCAAGCTTCCTCTGCATACACAGGCGAACCTTGAGCACCAGTACAAATGTCTCCGGGCAAACCACGCCATATCTCGTTTTTTGCACCAACGCTCTGTCAACTGACACCTCATCGCGCAGCCGGAGTTCTCTTGACTCTTCCCTTACAGGAGGGTGTACTCTCTCTCAAGGTTTGCACCTCTCTACAACATATCTTTTGCTTTTTTCTCAAGCCTCTCAGGCTGAGAAGTGTATTCTCTCAAAGGAGAAGGCCCTTCTATGTATGATGTGATTATTGTCGGCGCTCGCTGCGCTGGCGCTCCAACCGCCATGCTGCTGGCGCGCAAAGGCTACCGTGTGCTGCTCGTCGATAAAGCGACATTCCCCAGTGACACAATGTCAAGTCATTTCCTCCAGACACCAGGAGGGGCCTGCCTGAAGCGATGGGGCCTCTTAGAGCGGATCACTGCGACTGGGTGTCCTGCAATCAGGAACAAGACTCTCGACGTTGGGCACGCCGTGTTCACCGATGCAGTTCTTCCCGAAGATGGCGTTGCTGCTTGCTATGCTCCCCGACGCATCCTTCTTGATCACATCCTGGTCAACGCTGCTGTCGAAGCGGGAGCCCACTTGTGGGAAGGCTTCCACGTGCGCGAATTGCTCTGGGAGGAAGGGCGGGTGACGGGAATACGCGGGTTCCATGGTCGCGGTAAGGCAATCAGCGAGAAAGCGGCGCTGGTAATTGGAGCCGATGGGAAGCGTTCCATGGTGGCGCGAGTTGTCCAAGCTCCTACCTATTCGGCTTTGCCCTCCTTGACCTGTGGCTACTATACCTACTGGAGCGGTGTTTGCCTGCAAGGACAGGAAATCGCCCAGCGTGATCATCGTGCGGTCATTGCATTTCCTACTAATGATGAGAAGATTGTGGTCGCTGTTCAATGGCCGCGTGAGCAGTTCGATGCTGTCCGCCACGATATCAGCGGTCACTTTCTGGAGACTCTGGAGCGATGTACTCCTTATCTTGCGGCGCGGCTACGAGCTGGCGTGCAAGCGGAGCGGTTCGTCGGAACTGGAGATCTCCCGAATTTTTTCCGCCGCTCTTCTGGGCCTGGCTGGGCACTGGTTGGGGACGCAGGGCATTGCAAAGATCCTATTCTGGCACATGGGATGAGCGACGCCTTTCGCGATGCCGACCTCCTCGCTGACGCAGTCGAGAGCGGTCTCTCCGGCGAATGTTCGCTTCAGAAGGCACTGGCCGACTATGAACAACGACGCGATGATGCCGCGTTGCCCCTCTACGAGCTCAACTGCCAGATGGCAAGGCTTGAAGCCCCCTCTCTATTCGTGAACAGACATATGGTTCCCAACACGCAAAAACAGAGGGATAAAAAAGGCGTTACTACATGCAATAACGGCGTGACATTGAAACCATAACGAGTAGCTGCCTCTATTGCGTTTTCTATCTTTATTGTGTATAGTTATTCTATAAGAGCCCTCAGCAACCTATCCTCGAAATTTGCATTGCCTCACAAAAATCTTCCAAAATCTGGCTGAGAAGCCCTCTCTTCTCTGGTTCTTGCTTTGAAGCCGCAAGCCGGTTTCAAGCGCGTTGAGGAAGATTTTGCTAAGGCATGCACTTCCCGCGCTGAGTGTTAAAATTGGTCACATTGTGTTGGAATGGGCCTCTGAAAATAGCCCGCGCTCCTCCTAACATTTTGGGAATAAACCAGAAAATAGCTTTTAGCTTGTCTGGTAGAATTACTAGGTATTTCCTGTGAGTCATGTACCAGAATCTTCTCGTGAACAGATGATAGAATCAGGTATTTTTACAAGTGTCTTTTTCCCTTTTCTCAGCTATACTTCATGACAGAGATCCGGGATGAAAAGCTTATGCTGCATATTTATCTTTTTAAAGAGTACAGCATTATCAATCCTAGCAGTGTAGCGATTGCAAGATAAACACCTAAAAAATATGGATCTTATTTAATATATGTAGCTACATATATTATAAAATAATATAATAAAGAAAGTGTTCAAATTCGTGGAAGATTTTACGGCTTCAGTCCGAATTAACGCGCGGAAAGCTAATTGGAGTGCGCTGCTAACAGGGCTGCAACATCTGGACAGCCTGCTAGAACAGGCATGTCTCATTGCGCAGGATGTATATGGATCGCAGAAAATTGCTGATCTTTTTCGAGGGCTTCATATCAGCCATACCGAGGTGGAACAACTTCTGGGCGTCTCGCCAATGGCTTCCTTACTCTATGTGGAGCCGTTCCGATTGAAGCCATACCCCACGACCGATGACGAGACAGAACCGTTGACGTGGCTTATCAATGAGTACGCGCTCTCTCTCTTTGACGTTGATGCACTGATGATTGCTCTGGCTCCCGAACTCGATCTACGCTATGAACGGCTCTATGCTTACTTGCAGGACGATGTCACCCGCAAGCGGCCAAGTGTCGATTTGACGCTCAACCTGTTAAGTGCTACTACTGAGGACAGACTGGCAAACCTTGCTCGCTTTGCCTCAGATGCCCCCCTGATCAAACATGGCCTGTTGCAGCTCATCCCTGAACCATCTCATATTCAGCCTTCCCTGCTGGCACACTATCTCAAGCCAGATGAGCAAGTCGTTCGTCTCCTGTTAGAACTGCCAGGTGTAAGTGCGTCGCTTGCCAGTTTTGCCAGCATCCAGCCGCCCGAACTTCAGAGTAGCGACGGCGCAGAGGAACTGTTGAGCGCACTCACGGTCCTGGTACGTCAGAGCCTCCCGGCAGGCTACGCTCTAAAGCTGTTTTTCCACGGGCCGAGCGGCGTTGGAAAACTCAACACGGCAAAGGAACTGGCGGCAAGCATACACAAACCTCTGCTCATCGTCGATCTATCGAAAATGGTCAATTCAACCCGAGACTTTGACGAAACATTCAAGCGTATCTTTCGTGAGGCTCAGTTCCAGAACGCTCTGCTCTACCTGGCGAACCTCGATGATCTCGGTCAAGATGAGCAAGCTCTTCGGGGTCTGTTGACGAATCTGGCAGCAAGCAATGTTCTCGCCATACTTGCGGGTACACAGCCGCAGTTCCCTGTTCTGCCACAAAGTAACTACCATACAGGGGAGGTGATCGCCATTCATTTTCCCCCTCCCGCTTTCGCGCAACGCCAAAGCTACTGGTGGGACTATCTGGGAAATAACGCACAGAAGCAGGTTGTTGATGATCTGGCGGCACGCTTCCGACTCACAGGTGGACAGATCCGCGATGCTATAGCCTCGGCGCGCAACGCTGCTCTCTGGAGAGCCATAACACAATCTTCTACGTGGGAGACAGCACAAGAAGATACGCTGCCACGTATACAGCCCACACGTGAGGATCTGTTGACTGCTGCCCGCGAACAGTCGCGCCACGGTATAGAGGCGCTGGCCCGTAAAGTTGAGTCGAACTATACCTGGGACGATATCGTCTTGCCTCACGACCAGTTAGTTCAGTTGAGAGAAATCTGTAACCAGGCTCGTTATCGTCACATCGTCTATGACGAATGGGGTTTTGAGCGTAAGCTGCATCTGGGAAGAGGTCTCAGCGTCCTCTTCTCCGGCCTCTCGGGTACAGGCAAAACGATGGCGGCTGAAGTTCTCGCTCATACCCTGGCCCTCGACCTCTACAAGATCGACCTATCGCAGATCATCAGCAAGTATATTGGAGAGACCGAAAAAAACCTGGATCGCATCTTTCAGGCGGCAGAGGGCACCAACGCTATTCTCTTCTTTGACGAGGCTGATGCGCTCTTTGGTAAACGCTCTCAGGTTCATGATGCACACGACCGCTATGCCAACATTGAGGTAGGATACCTGCTGCAAAAACTGGAGGAATACGATGGGATCGTTATCCTTGCGACCAATTTGCGCAACAACATGGACGAGGCATTTACTCGCAGACTGAGATTCATTGTCGAATTTCCCTTTCCTGATGAGCCGTATCGCGGCTCCATCTGGCGCAAGCAGTTCCCCGCCGCCGCGCCCCTGCATAAGGACATCGATTTCGATTTTCTGGCGCGGCAATTCAGAGTAGCGGGCGGCAACATCAAAAACATTGTTTTAAACGCCTCTTTTCTGGCGGCCAGCGACGAATCCTCTATTCATATGAAGCATCTCATTCTGGCGGCCAGGCGCGAGTTTCATAAAATGGGCGTCATCTGCACCGAGGCCACGTTCGGTGAATACTTCGCGCTCATCACCCATGAGCATGCAACCAGGTAGGAGCAGTCAGATGATCATGAGCAACCTTTCCGTGATTAGCGATCTTGATAGAACGCTGGAGCAGTTATTCCTGGTGGAGTTTGGGAATCCGCTGACGTTTGATCTCAGCTTTGCGCTGCCCAACAGGGACTTTAGGCCGCTCTCTCAAACCAGAAGCACACTCAACTGTTATCTGTACCAGATCAACGAAGATCGAGAACTGCGCAATGTTGAGCCTATCCTGCGTCGTAACGCAGATGGGAGTGTAGACAAGATTCCCGCTCCAGTGCGCGTGAACCTGTCATACTGCATCACGGCCTGGAGTCCCGCTCAGCCCACACCCGGCGGCGGACCGGAGTTGGATGAGCATACCCTGCTCAGCCTGGCGCTACAAGCGCTCCTGAAATATCCCTTGCTGCTTGCCCCCCTCCTCCAGGGTTCGCTTGCCGGTCAGGAGCCGCTACCCTATACAACAGCCATCCTGCCCGATACCAGCAAGGCCACCAGTGACTTTTGGACTGCCATTGGTGGAGAACTCAGACCATCGCTGGAATACAAAGTCACTGTTGCGCTTCCCTATCAGCAGCCCACAAGTGGTCCAATAATCACGACAATGGGCCTCGACCTGTCAGGTGATCAAACACTTTATAGCATCGGAGGCTCCATATGGGACTCGAATACGCCACCCAACCCTGTCGCTTCCGCCTGGGTGCGCTTGTCCCAGACCGGACAAACGTATACCAGTGACGAGAACGGTCGTTTTCTCATCGAACGCATATCATCCGGCAACTATACCCTGACCGTACGTGCGGTCGGCTTTCAAGAAGGAAGTCTTGCTATCAACGTGCCTGCGCAGAGCGGGAATTATGACATACACCTTCAAACTCTATAAATTTTTATAACTGAAGAGGAAAAGACATGGTAAATTACACGACACCCGGCGTTTTCATTGAAGAGGTTCCAGCAACCGGACCTATCGCAGGAGTTGGCACCAGCACAGTGGCCTTCATCGGCCCTACGCTGTTCGGACCTACCAACGTCCCAACCAGGGTTACGAACTGGACACAATTCAAGACACTTTTTGGCGACTATCCTGTTAATCCTGCGCAAAGATTCTTCACCCCTTATGCGGTGAATGGCTTCTTCAGCAATGGTGGGGCAATTGCCTACATTGTACGCGTTGGAACTTCCCAGACGGCAAAACTTAATCTCAACGACCGCGCCAGCACTGGATCTGCTGCGACGCTCGTGGCGACAGCACAACGCGATGGTCAGATCGGCAACACGATCCGAGTCGAGGTACTCAACTCCCAGATCGTCGATAGCTCAAAAAGTGCGGCTGTTCAGAAAGCTCGCGCGGCTGTTTCCTCAGCCTCCGCAACTACCATCAACTTGCAAAACGCATCTGACGCGGCTCAATTTCGCAGCGGGGATAGCGTCACTATTGAAGGAAGCACCGAGAGAGTACTGGTCAACCAGGTGTCAGGTAGCCAGCTCATACTGGCAAATACTCTGACGGGAACATACTCATCTTCGGCGTTCGTACGTATAGCTGATCTGGTCGTGAGCCAGAAAACTTTCCGTATTCAAAACAGTGCAGGCATCGAACCGGGCAGCGTCATTACCCTGGCGCAGGGTTCAACCCAGGAGGCACATCTTGTGGCAAGCCTGGTGAACGGCTTCGTGACGCTGGCCGATAATGGGCTGACCAACGCCTTCCAGTTGACGCAAGGGGCGGCAGCGGTTGCAATAACCACAAGCGAATTTACCCTGAACGTCACGCAACCATCGGCACAGCCTCCGGTCTCCGAACAATTCCTTAACCTCTCGATGGACTCAAGGCATAGTCGCTACTTTGGGCGCATCATTCAATCTGCGCTAGTCAACGTAACGCTGCCTTCAGTGCCAAACACGCAAACACCGCCCAATAACATCCCGGCACCGCTGGCTCCCACCTTTCTCTCTGGCGGCGTTGATGACCAGTTGGGCGCAGTAAACGAAACACACTATCAGAACGCACTCACCTCTCTCTCCGCCATCAAAGACGTTGAACTGGTCTGTCTCTCTGTACGCGACGGCATCGATCCAACATTACTCAGCACCATCCAGGTAGATGCGGTCAGACATTGCGAACAGATGGGGGATCGTTTCGCTATTCTTGACGCTGCTCCGAGGTCAGATGCCAATAATCTGAGTACGCAGGTCGCCGCGCTTGCCTCTGTACGCGGTTTTGCTGCGTTCTATTATCCCTGGCTGCTCATCAGCGACCCGATGGGTCCAACTGGCAGCGAGACCATGCTGGTTCCCCCATCGGGACACCTTGCAGGCATTTACGCCCGTAGCGATAGTCAGCGCGGCGTTCACAAGGCTCCGGCCAACGAGATCATCAACGGTGCGCGTGGCCTGGCTGCCTTACTCAGCGACACGGACCAGGGTTTGCTCAACACTATTGGCGTCAATGTGCTACGTGTCTTCCCTGGTCAGCCGCCTGTCGTATGGGGCGCGCGCACAACCGCGCCGCAAGACCAGGTAGCCTGGCGCTATATCAATGTCCGCCGCCTCTTCATCTTCGTCGAGCAATCGCTGATCGAAGGGTTGCGCTGGGTCGTCTTCGAGCCTAATGATCCAAGCCTGTGGAAAAAGCTGGAACGGACCGCTAGCGAATTCCTCTCGCGTGTATGGCGTTCCGGTGCGCTCTTCGGCAACAAGGCGAGCGATGCTTTTTATGTCAAGATTTCGGAAGAACAGAACACACCGGCAGTGCGCGCGCTTGGGCAGATCATTATCGAAGTTGGAATTGCTCCCGTCCGTCCCGCCGAATTTGTCATCGTACGTATTGCCATGTCAGACGGCGCAGCTCAGACCAGCGAACAGTAAATACAAAGCAATGTAATAAGAAAGAGAAACGTTCATGACACAAACAGCACAGAGAGTCGATCCATTCCGCGTGTTTAACTTTCTCGTGGAACTGGACGGGATTGCTCAGGCCAGCTTTATCGAGTGCTCGGGCCTGGGAACAACGACCGAGGTGATCGAGACGCGTGAGGGCGGCGATAACACAACTATGCGCAAGCTTCCTGGCAAGACGACCTACACCGATATTGTTCTCAAATGGGGGTTGACCAACTCAACTGAACTGACCGATTGGCGGCAACAGATCATTGAAGGCACCGTCGTGCGCAAAAATGGCTCGATTGTTGTCTACGATCTGACCAACAACACCGAGGTCGCACGTTGGAACTTCGTCAGCGCATGGCCCTCTAAATTTGAAGGGCCAGCCTTTAATGCCAAAGGCAACGATATTGCCATCACTACCCTGACGCTGTCGCATGAAGGAATTACGAGGGTATAGGATGTTGAGCATAGAACACGAGTTTGAACTGCCCAGAGGCTACGTTGACAAAGAAGGCAATTTACACCGTCAGGGTGTGATGCGCCTGGCAACTGCCGCCGACGAGATTTTCCCGATGAGAGATCCGCGCGTGCAGAATCTCCCGGCCTACCTGATCGTGCTTCTGCTTTCGCGCGTCGTAACCCGATTGGGCAAATTGACCCAGATTAATCCAGGGGTGATCGAGGGGCTCTTTGCCGAGGATCTGACCTACTTGCAGAATCTCTACAACCGCATCAATGGCCTGGCAACACAAGGGAGCACACAACGCTGCCCCCACTGTGGGCATGCCTTCGAGGCCGAGGTTCCCTTCCCGGGGGGATCGTAGGCTACCCTCTGGAACAGGTCTACCAGGAGGTAGCCTATCTGGGATCGCGCCTCCACTGGACGCGCGAAGAATTGCTCAGTCTGGACCACGTTGAACGGCAGCGCTGGCTTCAGGAACTTATCACACTGGAGGAAGCACGGTGAACTCAAGAAATGTGGAAGATACAGCACCCCGCGTTGGTGGCTCTACCACAATTGGCAGGCAAGGGAAGGCGGCGGAAACCAGAGCTTTCCTGATGCGGCCTTTCTCCACGCATGGAGAGCGACTGGCTCATGCGGCCCGCGCTATCATCAGCCGCAGGATTCCCGCTTTTCCCTGGGTACAACCGCTGGAGACAATTATAGCGCATCTGGCCTCGCTGCCAGCGCCCGCGCAGGAACGTTTTCAGCGTATTGAAGCGCAGCCTCACCCGCTATCCTTCCAGCAGCTGCCGAGCGCTCAAGCCACCAGTTGGTCGATGGGAGGTTCATCACGAACCTCTCATCCCGGAGGAATGAACTGGCAAATTCCCCCCGGATCTTCCATTCCGGGACCGTCAACACCGGGACAAAGCGAGACGCAGGCGGAAAAATGGCCTCTTCTCCCATCACCTCGGCCAGTGAGCAGTTCATTACAGGCCTCCCATCTGGAAGAAAAGCATTTGTTACCGCCCTCCATTGCAGAATCATTCGCGGCAAAACAGAGCAACACGTCTGAGGAAGGACAATCTCTTTCTTCCTTGCTCACACAGCAATTGCAGAGTTTCGTTGGGCCGGGCACAGAAGCTATTCGCATCCATGATAATATCGAGAGCGATGCGCTGGCACAGGCCAGTCAGGCCGATGCTGTCACGCTAGGTTCACACATCTTTTTTCGGCAGGGTCGTTTTCGCCCCCAGGAGGATGAAGGGTTTGCATTACTGACTCACGAGGCGCTACATGTCGTGCGGGCCATGCAGCCGGGTATTGCCTGGCGGCGGGCCACTCAAGCGGGTATCCAGGAGGAAGAACAGGCAGCCAGCACTATTGAAAGCAGGGCACTCCATGCCAGGCGCGATGTAACAGGGAGAGCGCGCGCGCCATCTACATCATTACAGGTGAAATCGGCACCTGTAAAACCGTTTATACCACAGCATATGGCACACCAGGCCGTCAATGCCTCGACTCCCGCTCAACAACCTATGAGGGCATCAATCGACCGGGCACTTGAAAATGGTGAACGTGCGCAATCGATGTCAAGCGTGATGCCGAACATGGATGAATTGAAGCGCACACTTTACCGAGATCTGATCAGACAGATCAAAGCAGACCTGGAGAGAGGAGGTTAAAGAGTACCGTGGCACTCACCAATCTGGCAAAAGCCGTCATCATCAATACCGTTACAAACGAGAAGATCACCGTCATGTATAATCCCGAAGAATTCAAGCTCGACCAGGGCAACAACTTCGCGGAGGTAGGCATTCCTGGACTGAATGCCCCGCCAATCCAATACATACGCGGGCGTTTACGTACCCTGACGATGGATCTCTTCTTCGATACCTATGAAAGCCAGCAAGATGTGCGTCTGCGCAGTGGGCAGATCGTCAATCTGCTGAACACTCTCCCTCAGACGCAGGCCCCACCTGTGCTTCTGTTCACGATGGGTCGTTTCAGCTTCGAGTGTGTGCTGGTTGACGCGGGCCAGCGCTTCACCATGTTCTTACGCGACGGAACCCCGGTACGCGCAACACTATCGGTGCGCTTTCAAGAATATGTGCGCGTCGATATTACCATACAACAGAGCAACGCTCCAACGCCACCCACGCTCCAAAATTTTGCTGAGGGGCAAACCTTGAGCGAACTGGCGGGTACGCAACTCGGAGATCCCGGACAGTGGCGTCAGATCGCTGAAGCCAACAATATCGATGATCCATTCCATATCCCACCCGGCACACCACTCATTATTCCGAGAGGAGGTAAGTCATGATCGAGACGTTTTATGCTCCGCGCTTTGATATCCGCATTGCTGGCTCCTCACTCTCTGCGAACGTGAGCAATCAGGTCATAAGTGTGACTTTCGAGGGGGATCTGGATATCGCAGCCATGTTCACTATCACCCTGCGCAATCCCGACAACCTGTTTCTTGACTCGGCGCTCTTCGATTTTGGCACGAGGGTTGAGATTCATATAGGGTATGGCAACAACCTGCGCCCGATGATGCTGGGAGAAATTACCTCGCTCGAACCATCATTTCCTGAAGGGGGGGTGCCAACACTGAGAATATCCGGCTACGACCTCTCCTATAGGATGCGCAACAACCAGATCGACCGCGTATTCGAGAATGTCACGGATAGCCAGATTGCAACACAAATTGCAATTGATGCAGGTCTGATACCGGTGGTCGATGCTTCATCTATCTTCCATCGAGAGAAGTTGCAACGTTCCGGCAGTGACATGGCGCTACTCAAAGAACTCGCCCAGGCTAATTTCTTTGAAGTATATGTCCAGTGGGATACGCTCTACTTTCAGCAGCCACGTCCGCAGACCGAAGTTATCACGCTGGAATGGGGCAAGAACCTCTCCAGTTTCTCGCCTCGCATCTCCAGTGGTAGTCTGGCAGGTACACAGGTAGTACGCAGCTATAACGAAGAACTGGCCCAGACCATCGTAGCCTCTGCTGCCGCCTCTGACTTTGACCCGGATACCTTGCAGGAGAGGCTAGGTAGCTCAGCCCTGGATTTGCTGTCCTCTCTAGGTCGCCGCCTCATTTACAATGAAAAAGTTGCCTCAACCTCCGATGCGCTCACTGTCGCTAAATCAGCCATGCAAGAGCTTCTCGACGGACTCTACGAAGGATCGGGCAGTTGTATTGGTATCCCGGAATTGCAAGCAGGTCAGTATATTATCATCCAGGGAGTCGGCAAGCGCTTTAGCGGCACCTATCGCATCCGCAAAGTAACCCACACAATTGATGAAGGAGGGTATCGTACTAACTTTGATGTCACGCAGAAGAGCGGTGCCAGCCTTTTGCCTATGTTGCGCAAATCATTGCGAGAAACTCCCTCTCCCAACCAGTCCAGACAATTCTATGGCGTGGCAATTGGCAAAGTGACACAGAACAATGATAAAGACACTGGCCTCCCAATGGGCCGCGTCAAGGTATCCTTCCCTTGGCTCTCCGAGACTTCCGAGAGCGGTTGGGTACGCTGTGCAACGCCTATGGCCGGTTCGCAAACAGGCGTATACTTTTTGCCCGAAGTAGGCGACGAAGTGCTGATCGCCTTTGAGCAGGGCAATCTGTCTTCTCCTATTATCATCGGGAGTTTGTGGAACGCAGAAAAGCATCCACCAGCCAGCAACACAGACGGCCAGAACAATATTCGCCAGATCAAAACCCGCTCCGGCCATACCATCACGCTTGACGATACAAAGGGCAGCGAGAAAATTGTCATCGGCGACCAGGGCGGCAGCAGCATTACCATGAATAACGATGGTAGCGTGACTATTAATGCAAAATCCGACATGACAATTTCGTCGCAAAACGGCTCAATTACGCTACAGGCGACTAATGGGAATATTATATTGGCTGCTCGGGAAGTCGATGTCCAATAGGTCTAATAGATAAAAGGCGAGAAAAATATGTCAAACCCGAATGTACTCACTATTGCTAGCACCATCGACTGTCCTCATACAGGACAAGTGACTTTTAGCACTGATATCAAACATAAATTGAAAGTACAGGGAAACCCGGTGCTGTTAAAATCCGATATTGAGAATGCGCCTGTATCCGCTGCCTGCACAAATCAAGATAATCCTCCATCTACACGCAAATGCACAAAAGTCTCCAGCGTCACGGGAGGAGAGTCTACAAAATTGAAGGTTGGCGGCGTGCCGGTAATACTAAGCACGGTGACAGGCTTCACTGATGGTTTTCCACCATTACCCTCTCTATTGACGGGCATCACTCCGGTTCAGAGCAAACTGGTAGTAGCGGTGTCATAGAGGAGAAAGGCATGTGTGGTGAATAGCAACTTTTTTGGCAATGGCATTGGCTATCCGTTACAAATCGGCACGAGTGGAAACATACGTGAATCAACCGGGGTACGCAGAGTTGAGGAATCCATCCACATCATTCTGGGTACATCGTTCGGTGAGCGGGTGATGCGGCCTACCTTCGGCTGTAATCTCAAAAGTCTGGTTTTTGCACCCAACAACGAGACGACAGCGAACCTTGCTCGCTACTACGTTCAGCAGGGCTTGAGTCAATGGGAGCCGCGTATTGAGGTCTTAGATGTACTGGTCGAAAACGACAATTCGAACGGCCTGCTGCTCATCGAAATTCATTACCGCCTGCGGACAACACAACAAACACATAGTCTGACTGTTCCTTTTTCTCTGGAGGCACCGTAATCATGTTAACTTCAAATCGAGGACGTATTCAGCCGCCGGATCTCGACGACCGTACCTGGCAGGATCTGGTCGATCAAGCAGTGGCGCTTATTCCCCGCTATGCGCCTCAATGGACGGACTTTAGCCCCGGCGATCCGGGCAGGACGCTCATCGAGTTGTTCGCCTGGCTGGTCGAAGGCCTCACATACCGACTCAATCGCGTCCCTGAAAAAAACTATATCGCGTTCCTGAACCTGCTCGGCATTACTCGTGATCCAGCGGTCCCGGCGCACACCTTCCTGACCTTCAAGACCCAATCATCGGTCACTACCCCGGTTCTGGTGCCTGCGCGCACACATGCCCAGACACAGGGAACCGAAACCGAAGCACCGATAGTGTTTGAGACCGACGAAGATATCAATGTTCTGCCGAGCAATTTGCAGACAGTATTGCTTGTTGCCAAACCGACTACCGCAGTTGCAACCTACACAGATATCACCAATTCGCTGGCGAATGCGGTAGTGAGCGGTTATCCAGTGACCTTGCCTGGTGCGGCCAATTCGACCACATCAGCAACGCCTGTTCAGCTTTTTTTGGGTTTTGATAAACCAACGACACAACCTATCCAGTTACGTATTCAGCTCTCTCAGCCCGCCCCGGTAACAATCAGCGGAACCACCACACAGCCGCAGGTAACAGCTTCGTGGGCATTCTCAACAGGCACGAATGAACCGTCAAGCTGGACGGCTTTGACAACCACAGGAGCCACACCGCAGGTAGCTGATAACACGAATGCCCTGGTGCATGATGGCGTGATTTCGCTCACAATCCCTGCGACCTGGGGCAGTCAGGCCCCCTCGGCATGGGCAACAGTTGATCCGTCTCCTGGGAATAGCGAAATCCAGAACGCGCTTTTCTGGATCAGTATCACGCTCATCAATGTCATCCCGGCGACTACGACACAAGCGCCATCGATACAAATAGGTTTCAACTATATCCTGTTCAACGCTGTATCGGCTCGCAACGCCCTGACAATCACCAGCCCGGAAACACTTGGGCAAAGCGATGGCACCACGCCCTTTCAGATATTCCAGTTGAAAAATCGCCCACTCTTTAAGCGTCCTGGCACCGACACGCCCTATGACCATCTAACAATCCAGGTGAATGGTGCGACATGGACACAGGTTGACGACTTCCTGCCAGGTCCGGGCAACGTGTATCGCCTCAATCCCGTCACGGGCGAAATCAACTTCGGCAATTACAATACAACGCAGGCACAGCCTGGTACACATGGCACCATTCCACCAACGGGAGCGCAAATTACGGCCACGACTTATCGCTACGTAGCAGGTGGAACGTCGGGCAGTGTTGGAGCGGGAAAAATCAATGCTCTGTCCGTTCCAATTTCCAATATTGCCAGTGTTACCAACCTTGCTGCATCCTTTGACGCCGCTGACGAGGAGTCCATCGACGATACGTTACAGCGTGCGCCGCTGGAGTTGAAGAGCCGGGATCGTGCTATCACCGCAGAAGATTATGAAGTGCTTGCCAGCGAGGCGAGCAATGAAGTCGCCATCGTTCGCTGCCTGCCACCACATCTGCATGACGATAGGGAGGCACACGGAGCATGGAATGTTGGAGATCCCTGGACGTTCGCTGGCATCAATCGCGCCCCGGGCAACGTCAATGTCATCATCGTACCCAACCAGGGAACAGGTATTCCCCGCCCCACTCCGAGCAAGGATCTGCTGCAAGAGGTACAGGCTTATCTCGATAAGCGGCGTACGCTCACCTCTGCTTTACGAGTGAGCGGGCCATACTACCTCCCCGTTGCAGTTACGGTAAGTGTCAGCGTGTGGAGTAGGGCCATCACACAAGGACTCATCAATAGCGAAGATGATGTCAAAACAGATATGCAAAATAAACTTCAAAACTATCTGCATCCTATCTACGGGGGTCTCGATAGAAATGGATGGCAGGTAGGACAGAGTGTGTTTATTGCCGACCTCTTCAAGGCAATTATGCCAGATGAAAATCTCGGCTTCATTACATCTCTGACGATGGTCGCGGAAACACCAGCCTATACACCTTCGACGCGTCCCACTCAACCCCCAGCATCACAGGTATGGGTAAATGTGGCTGAATATGAACTCGTTTGCTATGGAACATCCAGCGCGATTACTGCCACAAGAATTTAAATGAGTAGCAAGCAGGAATAAACGATGAGCGACGAAAATACAATGAGCAGCTACCTGCGCTATCTGCCGCCTGTACTCTGGGCGGGTGATTCCCCGCTGCTGGGGCAGATATTGCGCATCTTTGAAAAGATGTTGACTGGTATCGACGATGGTCTCGTCCTCCAGCATGGCAACCATACCCACCTGGCTATCGAGGAGGTGATCACTCGCCTGGATCAGCTTTTTGATCCCTGGCGCACGCCCCCTCAATTCCTGGACTGGCTGGCCTCCAGCGTGGATCTTACCTTCCCGACCGTCTGGGATCCTCAGCAGCAACAGGCGGTTCAGGTCTGGGACGAGTACCTGCGCCGCAAGGCGATAGCTCAGATCGTGCAAATTTACCACACGCGCGGCCTCAAAGAAGGTCTGAACAGGTATCTCAATCTTTATACTCTCGCTGACAAGCGGCCTCGCATCGCTGTGGATGACAGCAGCAGGATATTGTTCACGAATCCACAACCTGGTCGTTTTGCCCAGGTAGCAACGCTGGTAAGCCAGGGACCATATCCTAATGCTGACAGTACACTCAACCTCGATGGACTGGTCTCGCCCAGTTGCATCGCGCTTGCTCCAGATGGTAGCCTGCTTGTCGGTGATAACGGTACGCCTTCTAGCTGGTCAACGAGGGTCACTTCGGGCATCTGGCGTGTGTTTCCAACAGGGCAGTACATGTCAGATGCTACTACTGGCAAACCACAACGTCTGTGCCCCAGCGCAACGTTCTTCGGGCCGATAGCTGCGGCAACTGACAACGCTTCCACAAACTGGCAAATCTACGTGCTGGATAACGTCTCAAACCCGAACAGTATTGCCCTGTATCAAATCTCCTCAACGGACTTCACAACAGCCACCGTCCGCGCTAAAGTGAGCGATCTGGTGGGAACCACTAACCCTGCCACAACGCCATTTACACCTATCACGATGGCATTTACGAATGGTCATCTGCTCATTCTTGATCGAGGCACTGCCCCTGGTGTACCTGCCGCCCCCCGCATCATTGATGTGCAGGTCAGTCCTTCGTTTCAAGTTAACCTCCCGCCGCATAAGCTTAACACCGTTGTAGAGCCTCTCTCTATGACCGTCCTTCCCAATGGCAACCTGCTTATCGGAGACGCGCGCTTGCAGAATACAGCACAACCTGCAAATATTGTGCAGGTCAATCGCGGCACCGACAACTGGATAGAAACAGATGTAGTATCGACCAATCAGAATCCTCTCATTGCTCCTGTAGGAGTCAGCCGCCAGGACGATACCCATCTTTACGCGCTGGATCTGGGCCTCAAGCCCTTTCTCTCCACTTCGTCTACTCAATTTCTGCGCATTATGGCCGAGGCCGCCGTCGTCTATAGCATTGATCTGCAACAGCAGCAAGTCATACGCGCCACCGAACTGGGTGCGCTGGTGCATCCAACGGGCATGGTCCAGGATGCACTGGGAACACTTTATATTGCAGATCAGGGTGAGCAGTCTACGCGTGTCTGGCGAGCAACGCCTCACGAGTTCGGCGTCGTCATCCACTTTTCCTCGCAGCGACCAACCACTCAGCATGATCGACGCCAGATTCAGCAAAACATCAGTGATATTGTCAATCAGGAGAAACCTGCCCATACCAACTGGACGATGTTTAACACTACAGTGTAATACTTCTCTCAAAGAAAAGGAATGACATCATGCAAGATCAACTGTCAAATCAAACAGGAAGTCAGGTTGTGGGCCAGACTTTTCCACAGCTTCAACGCATTAACTATAGTGCCGACCTCGGAGTTCCCCGTGACGGCAATCCAACCTACCAGGAAAGCTCCACAGACATGGAGCAGCATTATCAACCGTTGGAACGCCTTCACGGCGTTGGTCTTCACGGGTGGGGTATCGCCGCAGGCTTGCAGGTAGCCTTCACTCCCCATCAAACCGGAGTCACGGTGCGACCAGGTATCGCCCTGGATAGCCATGGACTCCACATCCTGCTCGTTGCTCACGGTCAGGCCGATATCGGCCTGCAAAGCGATGGTCCTGGAGTTATACCACTCGTACCAGTCAGTGAGCAAGGGGTTCTCGTACCCACGGATACCTTGACTGGCGATCAATTCCTGGTCATTCGCTTCTTTGAAACCGTCGATAGAGCGAATTTCTGTACGCATACCCCCTGGGTGCATTTTGTCACGCCCGCCGATTTGCCCACCGATGGGAGCAGCGTTATCCTGGCAAGAATGGCCTTCGATAGCGGTTCCAACAAGGGGCAGGTTCTTGCCGTTTCGCAGAACGTGCGACAAAGTGTTCATAGGCACATTGAGCAGGCGCATGAGTTCATGACTCAAGGCCCGGCTGTAGTTACTGGTCTCAGTGTCTCAGCAACACCGAATAGCCCGGGTATTACTGTGTCTCCTGGCCTGGCTCTTGACAGCGCCGGTCGGTACATCTCTCTAAGCAGTGGAGGTCAGGCCGAGGTTGGACTCAACGCCGACGCACCAGGAGCCGCTCCAATGCTCGTTAATGTGAGTGATAGCGGCGTGCTTATTCCTACAACTGGTCTCACAGGATTCAAAATGCTCACGATCCAGCACTGGGAAACGCCCACCACCGTCACCCTTCCTATTCCTCCAATCACGCAACAGACGGCTCCATTTAGCTTCCGCTACACTCCTCGGTTTCAATTTGTGGACGAATTGAGCCAAACCTTCGACCCACCTAGCGTCGTCCTGGCCTTTGTCACGTTTGGCGCAGATGCTTCCGGTTCGGTCACAAATCTGACAGATGATGATCGAGGTTCTACAGTGCTTGAAGCTGGTGGGATTTTTCTGGTAAAGAACATAAACTCTGGTCAGTCTATCTCGACCGGAGCAGCAGGAAGTATCGGCCCTCTTCCCAACGGCCTTGCGCTCACCGTTGCTAATACCAGTGATGAGATCCATATGCTTAGCAGCGATAATGGACAAAACCTTGCGAAGATCTCGCTGGATGCTAATAAAGTTGTCGCCCGGAGTTTGGATCACAAAGAGACCGTAGTTATCAACAGCAATACAGGGGACATCACCAGCACATCCCTCACCACGGGGAATGTTACCAGTAGCTCTTCTACCACAACCAATCACACTGCCGAAACCATCTTTCTAGCGAACTCAGGTGTCGTAAAAGGTTCCATCCACGCCATAAAAACACCCGGCAGCGGCCTTGCACTCACTGTTCCCAATACCAGCGACGAGATCCATATGAGTACCGACCTGGGACAAAACATCGCTAAAATCTCGCTCGCCGCTGAGAAAATAGTAGCCAGACAGGCGAATGGCAGTGTCGAAAGCATCGTTATCGACAGCGAGGCCGGTAATGTCACCGGCACCTCTCTCACAGCCAAAACCATCTCTATCACGAATCCAACCACTGGAACCCCGGGCGGTACTATCAGCCGCGATGCCAACAGCCTTTCGCTCACCACTCCCAATACCAGTGACGAGATCCACTTGAATACAGGAAACGTGGCTATCAGTAACTCACTCTCTGTTACCGGCCCTTTCACTGTAAGTAACACGCTCACTGCAAACGGAAATGCATCGGTGGCAGGCACGCTCAACATCGCCGGAAACACATCAGTCAATAATGGCTCGCTCAACGTCGCTGGTAATATCAGCACAAGCAACCATCTTTTCGCAGGGAACACGTCAGTTAATGGCTCGATCAGCATCAACAATTCTGTTTCTGCCAACGGGAATGTTGCTATCGGGGTAGTAACCCCACGCACTCAATTACATGTCCTGGGAAGGATCTCAACCGGGCTGGATTTCTCTTCGGCAGGTGCAATTACATTTTTCCCGCCCGATGGTCTGGCCTGGTTTCACATCGATAATGGCCCGGCTGGTGGACGGCCAACGGGACGGTTACGCTTCTCCTTTGGAGGGAATCCAGGCGATAATGAAGTAATGAGCATCGACCAGGGGAGAAATGTAAGGGTTACGGGCAATTTTTCCGTGAGTGGTACGAAAAGCTTTGTCCAGGATCATCCCACTGACGAGACAAAGCAGATCGTCTATATCTCACTGGAAGGCGGTGAAGCCAGTACATATATTCGTGGAACGGGTACACTCATCGATGGCAAGGCTGTTGTTGATCTGCCGGAGCATTTCAGGCTTGTAACACATAAGGAAGGTCTGACTGTACAACTTACTCCTCGCGGTGAATGGTTGCAGTTATACGTTGTGGAACTGAATACCGCGCAGGTCGTTGTACGCGAAGCGCAGGGCAAAAATGGTGAGTTTGACTACTTTGTTCAGGGAATTCGAGAAGGGTATGAAGATCACCAGGTAATCCAGGAGAAAGTTTATTAAAGCACCTGTGTTTCTTCACAAGCGATGAAGATATCAGGAGGGAGAGCATGCCCGACTTCGCACAAGAGCGTCAGCCACAAAATTCCGCCTCCACGAGAGTTGCCCAGCCAGACCGGGCAACTCCTGAAGCGGATGCTAGCCAGCACCCTCTTAGCCGTTTGCAGCACACCATCGGGAATCAGGCAGTGCAGCGCATGATACAGACACATAAAGAGGATATAGTCACAATTCACTGGCCCGAGGACGAGGGTGAATTCTTTCGCCGCCTGGTTGCGGCACTCGCGCGAAGTCAAGGATTTCGCGGAGTAGACTCGCCATTCACGGCGTTTTACTATTCAGCAATTGATTTTCACCGCTCCTACGCTCCACATATCAAGGCAGGACAACTCATTAAGGTCCATGTTTCGGCGATTTATGATCCTGACGATTCCAACAAGCCGGGCTTCTCGCATATCTCTGTCATGCTGGCGGAAACAGGCACTACGCAGCATGCTGCATCCGCGATCCAGCCCGAAACAGATACTCCAGGAGCATCGCAAGCCGCGTCTCAACAGATGACCCATTCGCCACAGGATACAGGCGTACCCACATCTGCGAATCCCACCATTGACTCTACTGCGCGCATGTTGGCTGACTGGGTGATGAGTATGTATCAACACAATGTAGGCAGTGTCCGAATGACTATCACCTACGACGGCAAAATCGTATTACCCACCTCAGAGCAGGCTGGTAATGTGCAACGGCAACATGAAGGGGGCAAGGTTGCCTTGAGCGAAGCACGTGCGTTCGCTGCAATTACCAGATATATCAACTGGCTGACCATGTCTGGCCTCCCTGGGGAAGCCGAGATAGAACTGCTTCTGGATAACAAACCTACCCTATTGAGATACCAGAGGCGCGAACTGAGCGCGAAGCCTGCAATCCGGCCTGCTCCTATTCCGCGAGTAGTGAGCAGAGACAGTCAGGATGTGAAAGCGATTGAGAACGAGATACGGAGCAAAGAGAAGAGCCTTTACAACGTGGGCCAATCGTTGTTGAAACAGTCCGATCCATTTACATTGCGTAATCTCCCCTCTCTGGCGGCTGGAATAATTATACCGGCTGCGGTGGGATATGCCATAGTGAACTTTGACGAACTGGGTCAATTAATTCAGATCCAGCGTTTCAACGATTTCGGCGAATTACTGGATGTGGAAGTGGTCGCAGAACAGGAGACACTTCTGGATTCTGAGGGTGCGCAGGCAGCGCCAAAACTATCCCCCGGCCCGGAACCAGTGGAACTACCAGCCGCTACCTCATCCACAAAAGCGCCCGTTCCCGGCAATACGCCTGAGTCTGTCTGGGTACAGCTCAAGAATGGGAGTATTCGTGAATACCATCCATCGGAGGTGCAGGGCGATCTAGCACAAGGTGCTGAAGTCTCAACTGCTGAAGGCAGGGGAAGGGTGGTCAGCCGGGGTGAGCCGCCACATTCGCGTCAGGTGGTTCATCCCAGATCTCTTAAACCTTTACTTACGCCCGAAGAACTCAATGAACCTGTTACACTGAGAAAAGGTCTTTCTGGGGAGATGAGGAGATTAACCTCAGAAGAAAGGGATGGAGCTATAAAAATACGGACGATACTTGATCGTGTGCGACATGGTGAACCAGGAGCCATGCAAGAGTTAGCAGGGTTAAGGCCACACGAGTTAACGGGTGATTTGAAAGGTTGGTATGAAGTAGATCTGTTACCCGAGAATCCTGGAGCTTTAAATCAAATGCGCCTGTTGCTTCGTCAAGGCAAAGATGGCGATTTTGAAGTAAGGCTACTTCAGATGCATTGATTAGCTATATGTATAAGGAAACACATCATGCAAGATCAACTGTCAAATCAAGCAGAAAGTCAGATTGTCAGCCAATCTATTCCACAACTCCAACGTATCACCTATCGTCGTGGCGATGCAGTTATCCGTGACGACGAAACCAACCCTACCCTCACAGAAGTTGCTACAGATATGGAGCAGCACTATCTGCCATTGGAACGCCTTCACAATGTTGGTCTTCACGGGTGGGGTATCGCCGCAGGCTTGCAGGTAGCCTTCACTCCCCATCAAACCGGAGTCACGGTGCGACCAGGTATCGCCCTGGATAGCCATGGACTCCACATCCTGCTCGTTGCTCACGGTCAGGCCGATATCAGCCTGCAAAGCGATGGTCCTGGAGTTATACCACTCGTACCAGTCAGTGAGCAAGGGGTTCTCGTACCCACGGATACCTTGACTGGCGATCAATTCCTGGTCATCCGCTTCTTTGAAACCGTCGATAGAGCGAATTTCTGTACGCATACCCCCTGGGTGCATTTTGTCACGCCCGCCGATTTGCCCACCGATGGGAGCAGCGTTATCCTGGCAAGAATGGCCTTCGATAGCGGTTCCAACAAGGGGCAGGTTCTTGCCGTTTCGCAGGGTGCGCGACAGGGAACAGGTGGACATGTTGAGCAGGCGTACGATTTCAATATACAACGCCCGGCTGTGCTTGGAGGTCTTACTGTCTCAGCAACGCTGAATAGTACCGGCATCACAGTGTTTCCCGGGCTGGCTCTCAATGCCATTGGTCAGTACATCTTCCTGAACAGTGGAGGTCAGGCTGAGATTGGTCCCAATGCCGACGCGCCAAATGCCACTCCTATGCTCGTTGATGTGAGTGATGACGGCATACTTATTCCTACGGATGGCCTCACAGGGTCCAAAATGCTCACGATCCAACCCTGGGAAACGCCTGCTGAACTCACTCTCCCCATCCCTCCAAATACCTTGCAAACTGCTCCCATGCGCTTCCGCTACACCCCCCGGTTGCAATTGGTAGATGCATCGGACTTTACCTTCGTTGGTGCTAACGTCATCCTGGCCGGGATCACCTTTGGGAGCGGAGGTGTCGTTACGAGCTTGAACGCAAATGAGCGTTTTGGCTCTGCATTGAGTACTGGCGGCTTTCATGTCCTCAAAAACACAGTTACCTCTCCGTCAGAAAATAACCTGAACGTCCTGACAGGAGAAGTCGGGGCCATCGTTCCTATGAGTAATGGGTTGGCTCTGACTGTTTCCAATGCCGAGGGCGAAATCCATTTAAATGCAGCTAGCGTGCAGATTGGTGGGGATCTCGTGGTGGGTGGTGGTATCACGACGAGCAGAGATATAACTGTAGAAAGTGCGGTGGTGAATGATAGTCTGAGTGTTGGAGGCACTACTGTCGTTCAAGGAGCGCTGAATGTTGCCGAAATACTCAATGTCACCACAGAGGCCCACATCCTGGGAGATACGAACCTGGAAGGTGCATTGACGGTGGCGGGTACAACCACTGCCAATGGAAATGTGACGGCAAATGGCTCCCTCACCGTCACAGGTCTTACTGTTGCTAATGGAGATTTAACTACCAGTAAAGCTTTAACCGCCAATGGTCCTATCATAGCTAACGGGGGGATAACTACACCAGGAGATATAACAGCCACTCAAGTTAGCGCAGATTTTGCAGTTCAAGTCGGCGGTGGCCCCCTTTTTGATGGTCGTATTAATGTATATCAATCAAAAAGTACAACTCCTGCCATCAGGCTTATGACTGACAATAATGGTGGGTCAATAACAGTTAATGGGCCGATTTTTAAGAACGGTGGAGGCTTCATAATTCCTCATCCACTCTTCCCGG
The DNA here is from genome assembly GCF_016587455.1 of Reticulibacter mediterranei. Lineage (NCBI taxonomy): Bacteria > Bacillati > Chloroflexota > Ktedonobacteria > Ktedonobacterales > Reticulibacteraceae > Reticulibacter > Reticulibacter mediterranei. The sequence goes on from NZ_BNJK01000001.1 coordinate 429,292, forward strand.
AGCAGAAAACCCTCACGCACTCCTTTGTCGAATCGCCGGATATGAAAAATATCTATGATGGCATCGCTATCCTTGATGGAAAGGGAGAGGCGACCATTGAGATGCCAGCATGGTTTATGGCCCTTAACAGCGATATACGCTACCAGCTTACCTGCATTGGCGACTACGCCCCTGTCTATATTGCTCGCGAGATGCAAGACAACAACTTCACCATTGCGGGAGGACGACCTGAGATGAAGGTTTCCTGGCAGGTCACAGGAATTCGACAGGATACATGGGCCAGAGAAAATCGGTTCAAAGTAGAAGAAGATAAGTAGCAAAATAAACAGAAGGAGAGAAAATCGAATGCCACGCTATCGTATCACAATTTCTGCACCAAACAAAGAAGCAGTCGCAGACCTTATTCGTAAGCATCGGATCAATGTTTTTGATCATGGAAGACAAAGCCCTGAAGATGGCCCCTACATTGTCGATGCTCTTGCGGATGACGCTCAAATGCGCCTGCTGGAAACCCAGGGCTACAAGGTTGAATGCCACGAAGATGTAGATGAAGCAGGGAGCCATCGCCAACGGGAGGTTAGTCGAGAGAATCGCTACTTGCGCCAACAGGATCAGGAAAAATCACACTGAGTTTGCGCAACGTACGTAGAAACTTTCATACACTTTAGATACTCATCAATAAGGAGGAAAACATTATGCCGTATCTCAACGTAGACGAGGTGGAATCGGCCCTGGTTGTGGTCTCCAGTCCACCCAATGATTCGTTTATTCAACGCATTCCGCTTCCCCATAAGACCTGGGAGAAGCGCAGCGTCAATGCGATTAAAATTGGCAATGGCGCTGGCTCGGAGCGTACCGGCGTCTACTTCCTGGGGGGTGTCCATGCCCGTGAATGGGGTAGCCCTGATATTCTCATCTTCTTCACTGAGCAATTGGCCCAGGCTTACCGTACAAATAGCAGCGTGACCCTGGGTGGTAATACCTTCACCGCCGCGCAAATACAGAGCATTGTGAATACTCTGGACATCTTCATCCTACCCCAGGCCAACCCGGATGGACGCCATTTCAGCATGACAACTGATGCGATGTGGCGCAAGAATCGGCGGCCTGCTCCTCCAGGCAGGAAGGGCCATCGCAACTGCGTTGGAGTAGATATCAACCGTAACTATGACTTCTTGTGGAATTACCCGGTCTACTTCAGTGCTGAAGCACCGATTACCAATTCTACGGATCCTTGCGACTATCAGGTCTACATTGGTCCTGCTGCTGCCTCCGAGCCAGAAACGCAGAATGTCGTGTATCTCATGGAGCGTTTCCCGCAGATTCGCTACTTCATCGATATACACAGCTATGGTGAAGATATCCTCTACTCATGGGGCGATGATGATGACCAGAGTAGTAACTCCGCGATGAACTTTCAGAATCCGGTTTACAATGGTCTGCGTGGCGTTGGTGGCGACACAGCCTACCAGGAATACATCGATGCGAGCGACAAGCGGCTCTCTATTGACCTCGCCAATGGCATGAAGAACGCCATTCAAGCTGTGCGTGGACATACCTACACCGTTGAGCAGGCACGTTCGCTCTACCCAACCGCCGGGACCAGCGATGACTATGGCTACAGTCGCCACATCGTGGATAGCAGCAAGAGCAAGATAGTATCGTTTGTTGTGGAGTGGGGCAGCCCTCAAAATTCCACTCCATTTCACCCACGCTATAGCGAGATGCAGCAGATCATTCAAGAGATAACGGCTGGACTGATCGAATTCTGTCTTGGCATCATAGCAAGACAAGCGGGTCTATTAGCTGAGGTAAAGAACGAATCTCGTCCAGGTAATTCGAGAAGAACATGAAAACCATCAGCCAATTTAAGAAAACATGTGAATTATGCAAAAACAACATCAATCACAACCATCTCTAGTCGCCAGAGTTGCCCGGTCTGACCGGGCAACTCCTGAACCGACGCATCAGGAGCATCCTCTCCTGCAATTGCAGCACACCATTGGGAATCAAGCGGTGCTGCGAATGATGCAGGTACATGCTGGAGAACAGGAAGGCAGGTCCGGCTCACCTCCTGATGCAGGGATCATTCAGAAGAAATTGACGATCAATGAGCCGGGAGACGCATTTGAGCAGGAAGCAGATCACATTGCTGAACAAGTGATGCGCATGCCCGAGTCACAGGTACAACGCTCCTGTACCTGTGGAGGCACATGTCCCGAATGTCAGGCAAAGCCATCTGCTCACGAACAGGAACATGTGCAAACAAAGCGCATTCAGACCACTAATACAGAACAAACCATAGCGCCACCTATTGTACATCAAGTACTGAACTCTCAGGGTCAGCCGCTCGACCCGGAGACTCGCGCCTTTATGGAACCACGCTTCGGCCATAACTTTTCGCAAGTGCAAGTGCATACTGGTGCGGCTGCCGAGCAATCGGCGCGGGAGGTGCATGCGCGAGCCTACACAGTGGGAAATAATGTGGTGTTTGGCGCAGGACAGTTCGCACCTGAAACGTCAGAGGGACAGCGATTGTTAGCTCATGAGCTGACGCATGTGGTGCAGCAGTCAGAGGCACATCGAGGATCTGGTCCGACTCTATCAAATATTGTTCAGCGTCAGCCAACGCAATATTACGAAAAAAGCGAAAGTGATGTTGCAGAATCAATTATCGAAGTATTGCAACAACCCAATCATATTGCTGGTCTCAATGTTGATCCGGCATTTGAGATCTTGAACCCATATCCCCTGTCCTTCCAAATGCGGGTTTTGGCGGACCTCTATGATCGAAACTACTTTCATGGACTCCTCGGTTATCTCGCGTCTGGAACAAAGGCGAACGATAAGCTGATTGTCGCTATTCGACTTACGCAATGCCAAAGAGACCCGAACCTTCTCACTTACGAAGATGTCCTGGAAGCACAAAAGTTCCTCAAATACTATGTCACTTTGCCATCTGAGCTTAAACCTCTGTCTGAATGTCTCGAACGGGAGCGTGTCCGACTGTTTGAAAATAATGAACGAATGCATTCTCACTACGAAGCGCAACAAGAAGAAGAACGCCAACGACGAAAAAAGCAACAAGAAAATAACCGTTTTGCTGCTGCTTTTGAACCGGGCTCCAAGTCCTGTACTCTGAAAAAGGGGGTGATGACATGGCACCTGTACCCTGCCTCGCCCTCAGGTGTGGCAGGTCAAAAACAAGCGATACAGATCAAGTTCTTGCCCGATTTGCCGTACTGGGGCAAGACAGTCACCTTTCTCCAGACACTGCACGAGGAGGAGAAAGACAACAAAGTTGAGACCATAGTGGATATTGGAGTGAATGCGGAGGCATTCCGTCCGTTTTATGGAGCAGACTGGTCTGAAGTGACAAGGCAATGGGTGCCGGGAGGCGAAGGGGAGGAGAGAGGTTTCAGAAGCCAACCGAGCAGTTCCGACGATCCTGCCGCATACATGTTCGATGAGCCTGAATTTTATCCCCCACGTCATGGCAGAGTTTTCGAGAGCGTGGCAATCGTGTTAGAGACCAGAGAAATACTAGGTGCGCTTACATGGGGTGTGGGTAACGTTCCAGCTTATGCTCAACAACCGAGTTGCTCTGATATGGCGTCCGCCACCTTCCATAACACTATGGAGAGGTTCTACACACCTAAGAGTCCCACAGCAGGGTATGGTAGGGAAAACTACGACCTGATTTTCGAGGGATTTGCGCCCAATGATGCCACCTTAACTGTCGAACAGAAGAAACAACTCGATCCTATAGCGGCAGATGCCAAAGAAATTATTAATAAAAGCAAAGGTGATCCGAAGAAGGAGATGAAAGCAAAGGGCAGCCTGGTCATAGGCGGATTCGGCGACTCAGTAGATACAGATCCTATGGCGGCTTCGGTACTGCGGACCCAGGTGGTTGCAAATTACCTCCTTAGTAAAGGCGCTCCAAAAGAGATTCTTGATTTGCGACCTTTTGGTACGGCATGGGCGCTCTATGAAGTGAACACGAGCAAGGCTCAGGAAGGTCGCAATCGTCGCGTACAAATACGCCTATTCCGCCCATAAAACCAGGAAACGGGTCGGAGTAGCAATAATGTAAATTCATATTAGAAAAGCTGGTTCACAATCGCATAACGAGTGGCGGCGCTCCGTGAAGACACCTCAAGCTTGCGGTAGACGGAGGATAGATGGAAACCGATGGTGCGGGGACTAACAACGAGATGTTTTGCAACCTGAGCATCAGTCAATCCCTGAGCGACCAGGCGCAAAACGTCTCGCTCGCGTGGCGTTAAATCGTTGTGCAATGATTGAGAAGGGAGGATTCTCATCGTGGGCTGCTTCTGCATTGGAGGTGTTTGGGTCACTTCCGTAGCATAGGGACGTGCAGCCTGCAGTGGGGATAATACCTGTCCCTGCTCCCATGCAGTTGCAAATCCCTGCTTGCCTAGCGCATCACGCAGCCTGGTTATTACCTGTTCGCGTTCATCTAGCTCAATGGAAGACTTCCTCACCATATCCATCGTCTGGCGTAAAGCCTCTGCAGTACTCAAAAGATGTACAGCCCAGAGCAGCTCGTTCTGGGCAAGAGCAACTCTCGCCATCTTCTCCAGGTATACAGTGAACACCCAGCGGTCATCGAGCCTCAGGATAATCGACAGACTTTCCTTATAATACTGACATGCTTGCGCGAAATCGCCCGTTCTATAGGCAATTTCCCCCAGGGCACCCAGAGTGTGCGCAATGCTGCGCTGATCTCCTAGCTCTCTGCTAGCCGCCAAACTCTCCTCCTGCAACATATGAGCGGTTGTAGGGTCGCCTTGCAGGAGCGATACCCATCCAAGAATATTCAGCGCTGAAGCAATATTATACTGATCGCCCAATTCTCGGGAGAGTTCCAGGCCTTCTTCGATCAAGAGGCGTGCCATCTGAGCATCTTTCTGAAAGAAGGCCATCGCAGCAAAACCGTAGAGTGTTTCGCTGCGCGTATCCTTGCACTGATCTTCCAGAGCAATCTTCAGGCTCTCTTCATAACACGCACGCGCCGTATCCGAGTCCCCACGCATCCAGGCAATATAACCTGATCGATAAAGCGAACCTGCAATGCCAGCTCGATCATCCACTGCGCGAAATATAGCCAAGCTTTCTTCCGCCGCAGCCGTGGCTATAGCGAAATCCCCTTGATAACGGGCGAGAGTAGCCAGAATACACAGTGCCCTGCCTCGGATTGAAGGGGATACTCCCAGGCTCCCCTTCACGGCCCGTTCAAGGAGATCTCGCCCCTCCTTCACATGCCCTCCTATGATCCAAAACCGCTCCAGTGCCTTACCCAATCGCAGGGCCATCTCTGCTCCAATGAGCGTCCCATCCTCGCCTTGAGCGATCAGAAAGCAGAGCGCTTCCCGCAGATTACTATGTTCTAGCTGCAAGCGCTCAAGCCAGCGTCGCGGTTGAGGCCCCTTCAACGCTGGCTCCGCCTCCTCTGCCAGTTCCAGGTAGTAAGTAGCATGTGCCCATTGGAGTGGTAACTTCTCCCCGATAAGGGTGAGAAGATGCACTCCGTACTCGTGAAGTGTTCTCAGCAGAAAGAAACGAGGCTCTTCTGCTTCTCGCATTGAACGGGAGAGCATACTTTTATCAAGCAGAGATGTTACTCCTTCTAGAAGCAACAACTCCTGTGGGTATCCGGCTAGCCTCCAGATCACTTCCAAAGCTTGCAGCGTACAGCCTCCCACGAAGACGGAGAAAGAGCGGAAGATTTGCTGCTCTTCAGGGTTCAAGAGACGATAGCTCCACTCCAGAGTATTTTGGAGAGTCTGTTGCCGGACAGGAGCATTTCGCATTCCATGTGTCAATAGCTCCAATCGATGGTCAAGTCGCTTCAATAGCGCTTGTGGTGTGAGTATCTTCAGGTGGGGAACTGCTAGCTCAATTGCCAGAGGGAGTCCATCAAGCCGGACACACAGTTCAGCGATAATGGGGCTGTTTTCTTTAGTGAGCATGAAATCGGGCAGAAACGCCCTGGTTCGCTCCAGAAAGAGTGCGATTACAGGATAGTGAAGAAGCTCTTCACTATCTGGCAGGCAAGCAAGATCGGGAAGAGCCAGCGGAGATACCTGGAAGACATATTCACCTGATACGTGCAGGGCTGCGCGGCTGGTAACTAAAAATTTCAGTTTAGGGCAAGCCCCTAGAAGAGCTGCCAGGGCTGGAGCCGCACCTGCCACCTGCTCAAAGTTATCCAGCAACAGCAGCAAATGCTTCTCCTTGAGAAAGGCTTGTAAGTACTCGAGTATCGGTTGACTGCCCAGTTCTTGCAATCCTAGCGCCTTCGCGATGGTGGGAAGAACGAGTTCAGGATCATTCGTCTCTCCAAGAGAAATGAAGCATACCTGCCTGGTACAGTCCTCATTCAACCGGGTAGCAATCTGCAAGCTGAGGCGCGTTTTTCCGACTCCACCGGTCCCAAGAAGGGTGAGCAGCCGCACCTCTGGACGGCCAAGCAAGGAACACACAGCAGCGATGTCTTGCTCACGCCCGAAAAATGAGGTTAATGGGACAGGTAAAGAGTACCGATATTGAGATGTTGCCGCATTTTCTCCGCGAGCAATAAGAGATATCTCCTGCATGACGAGTCGTTCTCCATAGCAAGATAGAGCGGTATCAGGAACCTTCCTGGACCTTAAACATTTCATTGGATACGAGCGACGAAATGCACCTGCAGAGGAAGATCAATCCGTATTTCAGCGTACTCACTCGTTCCTCTTCTGTGCATATGACCTCTCTATTATACTTAGCCATGTATCCTTCTCAAAAGATCGTTAGGGATCGTTCAGGGATCGTTTGTATGTAAAAATGAATCATTGCGCTCGTTCATTAGCTAACAAGTACTCTTCGATATTCGGTTATATCCTGTTGTGATATTCGCTCATCATCTTGAATGAAAAGAAAGTGAACAGGCTTTATTATGCGTGCATTCGATGGCATCCATAGAAATAATCAATTGCGACAAGAACGATATCGGCTCAATTGGCGTCAGCAGGATCTGGCGGAGCAGCTAGGAACGACGGTGGTTACTGTGAAACGATGGGAGCGAGGTATCCAACAGCCCAGCGCTTATTTTCGTATGAAACTCTGTACCCTCTTTGGCAAAAGCGCCGAGGAACTGGGATTGCTCAATGGGATCTCATCGCCCCAGGCAAACATGCAGGAGCACGGTTCGGAAATAGGGCCAGACCGTTCCTCTCTGAGAGATGCACCTGGGATCTGGGTGATACCATATCGGCGTAATCCGCATTTTACCGGGCGAGAAGAGCTGCTGGACAAGTTGATCCAGCAGCTCGCACTGGCACCATCGGAACCGGTGACGGCGACGCGGCAAGCGGTGCTGAGTCAGCCGCAAGCCATACAGGGACTCGGTGGCATTGGCAAGACACAGATCGCCCTTGAATACGCCTACCGTTCTCGCCAGCAGGGACGTTATACCCACACCTTCTGGATCAATGCCGCCAACGAAGAGGCCATCATTACCGGTTTTCAGACAGTAGCAGCACAGCTTCCTGGCTTTGCGGTCAAAGACGAGCAGAAGCAGGACAAGCTTATCGCCGCCATCCTGCGCTGGCTAGAACAATGTCCTCACCCCTGGTTGCTGATTGTGGATAACGCCGATGACCTTTCGCTGATCCAACACAGACTTCCGACGCAAGGGCGGGGAAGCATCTTGCTCACCACGCGTGCGCATGCAGTGGCAGCCCTGGCCAGCGCCGTCGAAGTGGATCAGATGGGTCTGATGGAAGGCACCCACTTTCTGCTCCATCGGAGCCAGCGGCTACAGGCGAGCGAGGAGGAACGCAATGAGGCCAGCAATATCGTGATCGCTCTGGATGGCTTCCCCCTGGCACTGGACCAGGCAGGAGCCTACCTTGAAGAAACCGAATGCAGCTTTGGCGACTACCTTCGGCTCTATGAGCAGCATCGTGCCAGACTGCTAGCTCGTCGAGGCAGACAGACGACATCTTATCCTGACTCGGTTGCCACCACCTGGGATCTCTCCTTTCAGCGAGTTGAGCAGGCCCATCCTGCGGCAGCTGAACTGCTCGAATTGTGTGCCTCTCTCGCCCCCGATCACATTCCCGAAGAACTGCTCACCGAGGCGGCAGCACAGTGGCCCCCCGTACTCCAGGAGGCGGTAGCGGATCGGTTCACCTTCAATGAGCTGATTGAGGCCTTGCTGGCCTTTTCGCTGGTCAAGCGACTGGCTCCTGAGCGTCTACTGAGTGTCCATCGGCTCGTGCAGGCCGTGCAGTTGGATCGCATGAAGGTCCAGGTACAACGCGCCTGGGCACAACGGGTGGTCCATGCTCTCCATACACTTTTTCCGGTTGATCCCAAAGGGGAGGTTACAACCTGGCCGCTGTGCCTGCGCTACCTGGAGCAGGTACAAGCCTGCAACAACCTGATTCAGCAGCATAGCCTCCAGATACCCGAGGCCGCAGAACTGCTGAACCGGGCCGGTGTCTATCTACGGGAACACGCCTCCTACAGCCTGGCCGAGCAACTCTTTCGACAGGCGCTGGCTATCGCTCAGTCGTTTGGGCCTGAGCATCTGCTGGTGGCAGTCTCCCTCAATAACCTGGGCCTCCTCTACTGGGAACAAGGTCAATACGAACAGGCCGAACCCTCGTTGCAGCAGGCTTTGCATATCTGGGAAAAGATTTTGGGACCACACCACCCTGAAATTGCCCTTCCCCTCAACAACCTGGGCCTTCTCTACAGTAAACAAGGTCAGTACGAACAGGCCGAATCCTTGTTGCAACGGGCTTTGCACATTCGAGAACTGACCCTGAGTTTAGAACATCCTCTGGTGGCCACCTCCCTCAACAATCTGGCTATCCTCTTCTGGCAGCAAGGCAAGTACGAGCGAGTGGAACCTTTGTTGCAACGGGCTTTGCATATCTGGGAACAGGCCTTCGGTGCTGAGCAGCCTCAAGTTGCTGCCTGCCTCAACAATTTGGGCAACCTCTACTGCAAACAAGGTCAGTACGAACAGGCCGAACCCTTGTTGCAACGGGCTTTGCATATCTGGGAACAGACCCTGGGCGTTGAGCATCCTCAGGTTGCCCTTCCCCTCAACAACCTGGGCAATATCTACAGACTGCAAGGCAAATATGAACAGGCCAAACCTTTGTATCAACAGGCATTGCACATCTGGGAACAGACATTGAGTCCACACCACCCTGAAATTGCTCATTGCCTCAACAATTTGGGCATCCTCTCCCGGGAGCAAGGTCAGTACGAACAGGCCAAACTCCTGCTGCAACGGGCTTTGCATATCTGGGAACAACAGCCTTTGGGTTCCCAGCATCCTGAGATGGCCGGTCCGCTTGAGAATCTCGGTCACCTCTCCGTTGAGCAAGGCAGGTATGAACAAGCGGAGTCTTACTATCAGCGAGCGTTGTCCATTCGAGAACAGACCTTCGGTCTACAGCATCCTCGTGTAGCCGAGCCGCTCAATGGGCTAGCCAATCTCTCACGAGAACAGGGCCAGTACAAGCAAGCGGATGTCCTCTACCAACGTGCTCTCTCGCTGCGTCAACAGGCTCTGGGTTCAGAGCATCCAGAGGTTGCAGAAACGTTACAGGATCTGGCACGGCTTCGGCAGATGCTGCACCAGGATGCAGAAGCATGCTCGCTCTACCAGCAAGCTCTGGCAATTCGCGAACAGATTATGGGAGTCCACCATCCTAAGACGTGCGAGACGCGTGAGCGCCTGCAGGCAGTGCTGAACACATTGGGCAAGACGCAGGAAGCTGTAACGCTTGAGGAAGCGCCACAGGATCATGTGAGAGGGGAACGTGAGCACTCCACGCCCCGGCAGCCATGAGATACCAGGCGCAATCAGCTGACTTCTTGCACAATCAAAAAGCTCAAGATGGTGTGACTCTTGAAGCGTCAAGAGGTCAATTTGGATATCCTAGAGGTCTGGCTCACATCTGGTAAAGGATGTGCTTTTCTGAAGATGGCTCTCATTTTTCTGCACAGGTGAAAGAAGGGCCAAACCGCTCTGCCAGATGTGCTTTCACCAGGATTGGGGCAGTCCTCTTGACCTCGAGGGAGTAGCCATATAGCGCTGCTCCCTCGAGGAACACGTGGGAAACAGATTGGGGTGCAAGCCCAACGGGTCTTGCTCAGCAGCAGACTGCGCCAGCGTATCATCGGGCGTTGGGGCCCCAGAGTCAAGAGATCCTGGAGCAACTCGTGACTGCCACCGGGTATGCATACAAATATGCTCAGTGGTTCTCAACCATATCGAGGAGGTCTTTGCACCGCCAACAGCACTTCGTCGGCGCTATGGGCGAGAGGTGGAAGAGGCCTTGGTACTGGCATGGAACACACTCAATCGAATGTGCGCAAAATGCTTGATCCCGTTCCTACCACCCCTTCTCGAAACCTTGAAGGAGCAGAGGCATCTTGAGTTGAACGAAGAACATCGTCGTTTGCTCCTCTCGATGAGTGCGACCACCGCTGACCTCCTTCTTCAGGCTCACCGCTCTACTCCCCCACGGCTTTTCGACCACCAAAGCGGGTTCCCTGCTCAAACAGCAAATCCCGATCCGCACCTTCGCTCAGTGGGACGAAGCCACACCTCTCGTCTCCCGCTGCTCATCTAGGCGAGGTGCAGTGGGAGACGATGATGGGAGTAGGATTGCGTCTGCCAGCCAGGCGCGAATTGCTCCACCAGATGGCAAAGAAGTGGGAGCAGTTCAACGCCCTGGCCCAAATCACAGGCTCCACCGCAAATATGCACAGGAAGGACAGCCGATAGGGTTGCAGGCACGCCCACGAAACTCAGGAGCAGAGGGGCAAGAGGCCCCGGTGCCGGTCTAAGATGCCTCCCATCGGAGCTGTACTGAACAGGCCTGATCCATTTTTGCCGACATTGGTCGAAGCGTGAGAGCAGCATGGGCATCTGCTCCTCACGGATGGTGCCGCGAGCAATGGTTCACCATCCACATCCCGCCTCTGGGTGGCTCCATCTCCTTTCCTGGAGATATTCTGGATGAACCCCTGTTTTCGTTTCCGGTTTTGTCCCTGCCGCAAAGAATAGAGAGGTAGATAACACTTGCAAAATGCAAGTTATTTGTGAAAGGATCAGACGCAATGAAGACAGCGGTTCTCGAGCACGAACAAGTGACCCGGCCTTTAGAGGACGTTTTTCCCATTGCTCTTTCTGATGGAACAGGTTCTGCAAAAGCGAAAGCGCAAGTCAGAAGGAAAGAGCAGTCGGTGACGGTTGCTTTAGGTTTCTTGATCGGCTGTGTAACGTTGATGATGACGGGCTTTTCGGTGATTCTTCCTGTGTTTCCCCAGAGATTGCAGGCGTTTGGACTTGGAGCGGGAACACTGGCATTGATGGAGGGCGCGTTTGGATTGGGCATGTTTCTTTTCAGCACCCCAATGGGCACCTTGTCGGGACGCGTTGGGCGCAAGACGATCCTGTTTGTGTCGCTGGCAGGCTATATTGTGACGAATCTGCTGCTGGCATTCGTGAACGTGCCCCTGCTGTTCGTGCCTATTCGGTTCGTGGAGGGGGCACTACTGGCAGGGGTGGGACCGGTCGCCATGTCGATGATCGGCGATACGGTTCCAAGCGAGAAACAAGGGCGCTGGATTGGTCTGATGACGACGGCTCAGGCGGTGGGGATTGCACTTGGCCCGGGCCTCGGCGGCTATCTGTATCAGGCGCTTGGCTTTACCGCTCCCTTCCTGCTCACGGCAGGGGTCGCCCTGGTAGCGACTCTGTTGACGATCTTTCTGGTCCCTGAGACCCTGCCAGAGCAGGTGCGCCACCAGGTGCGCCAGCGCAAGGGACAGCGTGGCGCAAAGGGGCAGCAGCCCAAGGAGCGGCGTTTCTCCAGTGTGATCGTGCTCGTGCTTCCCTTTCTGGCCATCGATTTCGGCATGATTTTTACCTATCCGTTCGTGTTCCCGCAGTTCCCTTTCTTCTTCGAGAAGATGTTGCACTACAGCGTAGCTCAATATGGAATGTTGTTCAGCATCTATGGAATGGCCCTGGCGATCTTCCCCTTCCTGCTGGGGCGTCTCACGGAGAAGCTGTCGAAGAAGCCACTCATTGTCATTGGCTGCCTGCTCTTCAGTGCCCTGATTGTGGTTGTGCTGCTCGCCCCGAGCTATCCGCTCTTGCTTGTCGGTGCGGCTCTCGCTGGATTGGGGAGTGCATTGGTTGAGCCTGCGATGGGCAGCATCTACCTGGCAGCGACCAGCGATGAGAATCGCGGGCAGATCATGGGGATGCGCGGCTCTGCCATCTCACTGGCAGTCATGCTCGGACCTCTTGCTCAGGCAGTCATCGCCCCCTGGGGCACTCCGCAGATGACGTTCGCAATGGGGACGGTGATCTCACTGGCGATGGCGGCGATGGCATTCTTCCTGCTCAAGCGGGAGCAGTAGGCACCAGCAACAAAGGGTCCTCTCCCTATGAGGACCTTTTTGCTGCTCCAAAGAAGTGATAAAAAAGACGCTCCGCACCATAGGTCAGGGGTGCTCCCTCTGCCTTCCCAGGACGTGGCAAGGGCACCAGGCGCGTTCGATCTGGCACCTGACCGACCGAAAACCCAAATTGAGCAAAGATCTTGCCTGGATGCCCACAGCTCATAGGCTTCAAGGCGACCGTTCCGATTGCCTGTACGCCCCTCGTTGGCTCGCTCCTCTCTGAAGAATGGAAGTCTGCCCGGATTGGGCAACAAGCAGCATGCCAAGACAGATGCTCACCAGTATGCCTCCCAAAGCCAGATGGTTCCGGGAAGCAGGCTGAACAATAAACCCTCGTTGGTCTCCTCCCAACACAACGGGAGGATCATGACCTCGACGAAAAGGAAACAGGGAGTGTCGTCTCATGCCTGATCAGTTGACTCCTCCTTTCTCAAGATCCAGGGACGCAGGAAAAGGACGTTCTGACCACCGTGTTCAGGCCAGTGAAGAGAGTATACGCGGATCAGGCCGCCAAAAGAGGTGTCTTGTGTGAACGGAGAAAGAGAGGAATGAGCGATTCATCGTATGATGAAGCAATAAGCGAAAGCCAATAAAAAAGAGAGAGTCACAACGATCAGAAGTGAGAGGCTTCCGTAGTAAGGGCATTTGAAGCACCTTCTCTCTGTTTGCCTTTTTGAGAGACCAAGATCAGAGCACTCTTTTTCCGATATGTTCCCTTCATTTGCGATGAGTTTTGGGTCAACTTGGTGTCCTATCAGTGAAAGGTGATGAACACCTCTTGCACATCTCGTTTGAAAAAGAAAGGACACCATCTTATGCGCAACATTCTCGAAAGTACTCTCGTCTCGTTAGACGGCATCTACGCCGGAGCAGCCATCTCAAGATTTGCTGAATACCGCGACGACGAGGCGTATATGCGGGACGGATTGGACCAAGCGCTCTCCTGTGACGCACTATTGATGGGCCGCACGACGTACGAGAACTTTACGAAGATTTGGCCCAGACGCACCGATCCGTGGGCTGACAGGATCAATGCCATGCCCAAGTATGTCTTCTCGTCAACGTTGGAAAAAGCCGACTGGAACAACGCAACCATTGTTCGGGGCGATGTAGTTACTGAAGTGACCAAACTCAAGCAGCAAGAAGGGCACAATCTTCTCATCTATGGGCATGGCATTCTTGGAGAAACATTGCTCAAGCACCACTTGCTCGACGCCCTCAGTCTCTTGATCTTTCCGCTTGTTCTTGGGCAAGGGAAGCAACGCTTCCGCCAGGATGAAACCGCCACATTGAAGCTGGTTGCAACCAAGAGCTTCTCGAAAGGTATTGTCAAGCTCACGTATGGACTACATTCTTGACCAGTTATGCGGATCTACATTTGATTCCATTTTTGACAACCTGCTGAGCTTTTCTTTGGATAAGAAAACTTAGAAAGAAAACATTATCATGCAAGAATCTCGCCAAAAAGCAAGGCAAACCTGGATTCTGGTGCTTGCCTCAATGGCATCATTTATGGTCTCGCTTGATGCTCTGGTCGTCACGACTGCGCTGACTACCATTCATCGGGATCTGGGTGTTTCTATCGAGGCGTTAGAATGGACCGTGAACGCCTATACCCTGAGTTTCGCGGTGCTGCTCATTCCGGCTGCTGCCCTGGGGGACCGCTTCGGGCGGCAGCGCATGTTCGTCGCAGGCCACCTCCTGTTTGTCGGAGCATCGGCAGGCTGTGCGCTGGCTCACACCATTGGCTGGCTGATTGCAGCACGCACGGTCCAGGGATGCGGTGCCGCTCTGGTACTCCCGCTCGCGCTGACGTTGCTGAGCAACGCCTTCGAGCCTGTGCAGCGGGGGCGGGCACTGGGAATCTTTGGTAGCATCAGCGGACTGGCTCTGATCGCCGGTCCGGTCGTCGGAGGGTTTATCGCTCAAGGTCTGGCCTGGCAGTGGATCTTCTGGCTCAACGTGCCTATCGGCCTGCTCGTCGTCATACTTGTCCTCTTGCGCGTGCAGGAAAGCTTCGGACCGCGCACCCCGCTTGATATCGGTGGTCTGCTGAGCGTTTCGGGTGCCGCCCTCGGGCTGGTATGGGGGCTGGTGCGTGGGAACAGCGCTGGCTGGAGTAGCTTTGAGGTCAAAGCCTCGCTCACCACTGGAGTGCTGCTAACCGTCATCTTCGTCGTCTGGGAACTGCGTGTTCCCACACCGATGGTGCCAATGCACTTCTTCCGCGCTCGTGCCTTCTCTGCGGGCAATGCGGCAATCTTCTTACAGAGCGCAGCGCTGTTTGGTTCCATTTTCTTGATAGCGCAGTTTTTTCAGATGGTACAGGGGAACGGACCGCTGGGTGCGGGTCTGCGCCTGCTTCCCTGGACCGCAACACTCTTCGTGATCGCCCCATTGGGCGGTGCCCTCGTCAACCGGGTTGGCGAACGAGTCCTCATCGCTGGCGGACTCCTCCTGCAAGCCCTCGGAATGGCCTGGATTGCCCTTGTTACAGCGCCCAGCCTTCCTTACGTGGAAATCGTTACGCCGATGCTCATCGCTGGCTGTGGCGTCTCGTTAGCCATCCCCGCCATGCAGAATGCCGTGATCGGCGCGGTGAACGCAGGCGACATTGGCAAAGCTTCCGGCGCGTTCAGCATGTTCCGTCAGCTCGGAGGAGCATTCGGGGTCGCGACCCTGGCCGCAGTGTTTGCTGCGACCGGAAGTCTCGGTTCTGCCCAGGCTTTCAGCAGCGGCTTCGCGAACGCACTAGAGGTCGCCGCTGGCCTCTCACTCCTGGGAGCGATTGCTGGTCTGGTGCAGCCCGGCAGGCCAACCAAAGCAATTGAGCCAGATGAAAGTCAAACTGCCGCTACGCACGAAGAAGCGCTGAGCCTGTAAAACCAATCATCATGCTTCTTGGCCTCCCGCTTCCCTTTCAATGGTGGACGGGAGACCAAAAGCGGTGAAACTGGCAACATCCAGGAACGCAACGATACTGCTGATCTGTTCACCTTCTACCCCCAGGACCCACAGGCCAGAGAGCCGATAGCTCTCTTCCCCAACTTCCCGCCGATAGAGTCCGAAAGCCGGGCAGCCATTGGCATGCGTTGGCTGCAACCGCCATTGTCTGCCGGGAATGAAGACCCGAAACTGGAGCAGTGTAGCAATATCCATTCGTCCGGCAACCCAGGCAGGAAATGGTGGCATAGTCAGCCACGCATCTTCACGTAGCAGCGCCACGAGACCTGGAACATCCGCCTGCTGCCACAGGGTCATATAGCGATCAAGCAGGTTTTGTAATTGGGGGCGAAGCTGCACAACCGAAGTCTCGCTCCCATTTTCTTGATAGTGCTGATGCAACGTCTGTCTGGCTCGCTGCAAAGCGGAGTTCACGGCAGGAACGGAGAGGTCAAGCCACTCAGCCACTTCGGCGGCCTTCCACTCCAGCACCTCGCGCAAGAGCAGAACGGCCCGCTGGACAGGAGTTAAGTGCTGTAATGCAACCAGAAAAGCCAGGCTGATTTGTTCTTGCCGCAGCGCCTGATCTTCGGGATTGCTGTACTGATCGACAAGCAGTTCGTCGGGGAACGGCTCCAGCCAGACTGGCTCCTGCACAAGGCCGCCAGACTTGCCAGGCGGAAATATATCACCAGGTTTGCTGGGCGAAGAGAGGTCTGATGGCAGAGAGCGACGCGAAACGCTTCTGAGCCGATTGAGACAGAGATTGGTGGCGATGCGGTAGAGCCAGGCCCGATAGGATTGTGGGCTGGTAAGGGTCGCACGTTTCTCCCAGGCACGCAGGAGCGTTTCTTGCACCTGATCTTCGGCATCAGAGAGCGAGCCGAGCATTCGATAACAATGGACGAGCAGTTCCCGTCGATATGCTCCCGCAAGGGTCTCGAAGGCTGCCTGATCGCCAGCTTGAGCGGCCAGCACCAGAGCGATTTGGGGCGAAACGTTCATCAAACTCTCTTTTCCTCTCATTTCATGCGAAGTCGGCTCAAATACTTTTCACTCTCCCGTCTTCGCATGATAGACCCGTTTGTCCTTCGGCGATGCTCTCAAGAAACGAACCAGCCTGTTGAAAAAGTCATTCATGGATGAGCATATCCAATTATAGCACGGCCTATGAATGAGCTCATACAGAGGGGCTATGTTTCCTCAGCCGCATTTCGTGGAGACCTGCTTCAGGATCGACGCTTCTTTTTCCCTCCCTCTCAGATCTTTGAGCAACGCTGCAACATCAGGAGATCCGATCCAAGACCACGACCGGGATGATTCGCGTCGTGTTGCTCTGATACGCGGCAAAGTTCGGCATGATGGCCGCGTGCGCATTGAACAAACGGTCTCGCTCGCTTCCTTCTACGACTGATGCTCTGGCCTGGAAGCGCTCTGGCCCGACCTCGACAGTCACGACCGGGTTGGCGACTAGGTTGCGATACCAGGCTGGATGTTCCGGCGCGCCCAGTTTTGCTGCCAGCACGACATAGCGGCTGCCATCGCGCGTATAGGTCAGCGGGGTGACGCGGGCCTTGCCACTACGCGCCCCTCTGGTGGTCAGCAAGAGCATCGATGCCCCTTTGAACAAGCCCTCAACTATCGTCCCGTGATTGGCACGAAACTGGTCAATCTGCGTCTGATTGAGGCTGTTCCATTCCTCACGGGAAAAACGCTTCCCGGTGGAACTTGTGAACTGGTCAGTCTGCCCCTGACTTAAAGAGTTTGCTTCCTCGGTTGAGTCATGCCCAGCCATGATATTCCTCCTGATGAGAAATGATAGATCTTTTGTCCTTGTCGATAAAAGGTGTGGTCACACTCGCCCTCCCAGGCCAATCCTCCGTCTCCATGAATCGCCTCGCCCCTCATGTAGGAAGCGTCGGACGATGCCAGGAAGGACTCTGCGCTCGCCACTTCTTCCGGCTTGGGAAGCCGGAAGAAGTGGCGCTGTAGTGCTCATCCGATCCCGGCGTTCCTTCAGACGGCCTCGTTCATCCGCATCGAGGCCACCTCGACGGCTGGCTTGATCACTTCGCGTGAAAACTCCAGCAGCGAAGTCCTCGTTGTGGTCTCAGTGCTGCGCGGTTCGGCGGGATCAGCGCGGCCCGCAGCCTGCTCGGTGTACATTTCCATGATGTACTCGACAAAAGAACCTGGCATACCGGCATCAAGCAGCCCTTGCTTGACTTGATCAAGGGGCATCTGGACATACTTCACCGGACGCCCGATCCCTTCGCCAATGATGCGCGCCATGCTTGAAAAATCGAGGTCTTCTGGTCCGTGGATGCCGGTGATGCGAAACCCGCTCCAACGCGTATCCAGCAGCGCTTCGACCACCTTCTCTCCGACATCACGCGCGGCGACAATCGGGACCTTCTTGGCGGGATCGAACGGACCAAAGATCGTTCCCTGAGCGGCAATCATGCCAATGTGATTCAACGCGCTCGGGATGGTAACGAAGTCCTCCATGAAAATGGCCGCGCGCAAGATGGTCACGTGTGGGGCTGCTGCTTGGAACGCAGTCTCAATAGCAAGATGCACCCCAACTGGCCCGGCTCCCGGCCCGTGTTGTGCCCCCCAGGTGGAGAGGACCACCACGCGCTTCACCTCATGGCGCTTGACCGCCTCTGCTGCGGTCTGCGCCGCTCGTGCTGACCAGTTATGGTAGTCTGGATGAGGTATTGTTGGGGTCGCCCAATACAGCGTATCGGCGCCGTTCAGCGCGCGATCGAGCACGGAAGGGTCGTCGATCGATCCTTCCATCAGGGATGCACCGTGTGCGACCAGGTTGGCCACCTTTTCTGGGTGACGGCTGATGATCACCACCTCTTCTTTCGTCTGGAGCAACTGATCGGTGACGAGCCGTCCGACATTTCCCGATGGCGTGTTGATTACAATTCTCATAGGTATTTTCTCCTTTCGTCAGTTCTGCCAGATCTCATACACACCGTGATGTTCTTTGCACCTGGTGCGTCAAATGCCGTATTCTGTCCTGTTTTTGGCTCATGTGGGGACGGATCACTCTAATCAGCGCATCATAGAGCGAGGTGTCTCGCTGGCGCTCAGCTTCTGCTCCCCAGGATGGGCCGTCACCAGGCAATGTCGCTGGTCGCTTTCGCAGGCAATTCCAGGCGCCAGATCTCCTGCACAGGTTTCCAGCCGCAATAGCGATAGAAGGCGCGCGCGTGTTCATTGCTCGTGGTGACGTACAACTGCATACGCTCGGCTTTCCGCGCGGCAGCCCAAAGCCGGGCCTCGTCCATCAGACGCCGGGCCAGGCCCGTGCCACTGTACGCGACGCGCACATACAGCGCCACCAGTTCCACCCAGGAGCGATGGCGAAACAGCGGGGAGTCCAGATGGTTCTCCAGCATGATCAGTCCCACAGGTTTCTTCCCCACCCAGGCCAGGAGCCAGAGTGAGGAGGACTGCGAGCAGGTGCGCCGAAACTGCTCTTCAAGCACCTGCCGCCAGTTCTCGGCTAGCGTAAAGCGTGCATCCAGTGATGCATTCTGCTGATGCAATTCCCTAAACAGGGTTGCCACGGCCTCAAAATCCGCCTGGCGCGCAGGAAGCAGATGGGGCTGCACTTGTACGCCTGGCACTGGAGAGTACTGCAACGTCATACCTTTTCTTCTTTCTATGGTCAAGTATCCAAAGATGGAAAGTGTACGCAAAGAGAAGCGCATGTTTGGCTACGCTCTCATTGAATTTCAGCGCCGAGGAACTTGAGCGACAGTTCCCGCCGCGCAACGGCAAGCGCCCGCTCTCTCTCAGCATGAATCGCGGTGCAAGCGCTATACCTACCTCAATTCATTCATGGCTCATTCTTTCAGGAAAAGACTATCCCGCATCTTTCCCGGCCGGCCGGTTGACCAGTTTACCTCTATTCATGCAACAATGTTTGAGCGCAGAGACGAACGGCATCAATGATACAGAGTGCTGGGGCAGCCTGGCAATTTACTCATGACTTGTCCACTTCTACAGCTACGAGGGTTGCACTCTGGCGCTCAAGCTCCTTGACAGCACCGCTGCGCCAGCTCTCTGCCAGGGACTCAGACGCGGGGTCGGGAAAGATTTCTTCCTCTCCCTTCTCCAACCCGTCGAAGAGTGCTCGCGCAACGGACTCGGGAGAGGCTTTCGGGGCGTCCAGGGATCGGGACATCTCGGTATCGATGGGTCCGGGGAGGACGGCATGAACGCTGACGCCCTGTCCAGCCAACAAAGCGCGGAGTGATTGGGTCAGGTTGAACGCGGCTGCCTTTGCGATGGAGTAGGGCGGAACGATCGGCAAGGCGGCCAGAGCAGCCATAGATAGGACATTGACGATGGCTCCCTGAGAACGAGTGAGGAGCGGCAGGAAGGCCTGGGTCATGTCGTATGTGCCGAAGAAGATGACGGCGAGATGCTCTTCGATCGCGGTCCGATCGTTCACGTCGAAAGATCGCGCTATACTGGCATTGTTGATGAGGATATCAACAGATGTGACCTTCTCGACCGCTTCCTGAATGTGGGTCGCGTTTGTTATATCCAAGGTCAAAGGGGTGACACGCTGATCTGTATAGTCCATTGGAATACGCGCACTGGCATACACCCGCTTGGCGCCTCTCCTCAAGGCTTCCTCAACCAGTGCCTTCCCAAGGCCGCGATTGGTACCTGTGATCAATATGGTTTTGCCTGTGATGTTCATACGATTTTTTCTCCTTCTTTACCTATCCTTGATGAAAGCACTAGCAAACTGACGAACCGTGTCCATCTGCATTGCATCAGGGAGCGCGATGATGAGTTCCTGGACACCAGCGGCCTCAAAGGCAGCGAGACGCTCTCTGATGGTCTCTATGGTGCCGATGGGACCATAGGATCTAATATCTGGGAACACGGCATTCGCCCATTCTGGGATCTGATCTTTGGCCTGCTCATCGGTCTCAGCAATGAGGCAGAGGGTCAGGGCTGTACGATGAATGCTCTCGTAGTCTCGTCCAACAGTTTTGCAATGCTCTTTGAGCACTGCAAACTTGTGTTCGAGTGTCGCAGGATCACCGATCAGATTACATACATCGCCATACTGTGCCACCAGCTTGAGCGTCATCTGCTCCCCACCTCCACCAATCAGCAGAGGGATATGTGGGCGCTGCACTCCTTTGGGTTGATTGATCGCACCCCGAATCTGGTAATAGGTTCCCGCGTAAGTGGCCTCCTCCTCTCTCCACATCGCTAGAATGACCTGCACCGCTTCTTGGAGCTGGCGCAGACGTTCGGGCGCGCTAGGAAACTCGTAGCCATAGGCTCGATACTCGGATTCGTACCAGCCCGCTCCGATGCCAAAGGTGAGTCGTCCATGCGAGATGACATCGAGGGTCGATGCCATCTTTGCCTGTAGAGCCGGGTTGCGATAATTATTTCCTGTCACCTGTTGGCCGATACGCACTCGCTTCGTATCACGAGCCAGCGCGGCTGTCAATGTCCAGCACTCAAAGAGCATTTCCTGAGATGGCGGAGCCGTTATAAAATGATCTCCCACCCAGATCGAATCATAGCCCGACTGCTCAGCTGTCTGTGCCATTTGGCTCAGCATTTCATACGCGTCCACCGGGTTCTTGATATCTGCCAGTTCCTGAGCCGCTCCCTGAGGAAGGAGCAGACCATATTTAAGAGACATACTTTACATATCCCTTTCTCTATCAGCAATGTAGCCCTATAAAAACAAACATCTTTTCGATAGACAGAGCATACCTCTGCCTGCTAAACTAATCTATGTTCGATTGGCTTCAATACTTGTCTGATCCTCTCAAAAGAGGAGAAAAGCATGGATGTGCTCACCGCTATCCTCCATGCACTCCAACTGCAAGGGTAGATCTGCACGCAGGAAGGTAGAGACTCTCTATTTGAGAGGCATCTTTTCCTTCTTTTCTTCAATGAAGCCGATACTGGATACTAATCGGGGAGGAAGCCGCAGCTCAGATTGGCGACCGTGGCGGTCATGGCACTGGCCTGATCAGAAGCGAGAAAAGCCGCGACATTCGCAACTTCTCCAAGCGTTGGGAGGCGCCGCAGAGGAGTCATGCCTGCGAGTTGAGCGGTGAACTGTTCTTGGGACATGCCAACGGCCTTGCCTTGCGAACTATTCGCCTCGTGAATCGTTTCAGTCTCCGGGATGGCGTTTGATCGCAGGCCAATGACACGGATGCCCTCTGGTCCCAGTTCAGCCGCAAGACCTCGGGTGAGGGCTTCGACTGCCGCCCATGCTGGTGCCATCCCTCCTACAAGGGAAGCGACCATACGAGCAGGGGTCGCAGTGATCGTCAAGATCACACCTGTTTTCTGCTTGATCATGTAGCGCGCTGCCGCCCTGGCAGTGAAAAAGGTGGTCTGCGTGTAGGTTGTGATCGGAAGGGCGAAATGCTCTGCCGACAGATCGACGAGTGAGATCCCTTGTACTTTTTGCTGAGGAATTCCAATGGCGTTGATCGAAATGTCAATGCCATCAGCCTTCTCTGCCACCATGCTCAAGTGCTTTTCAACTGCCTGCTCATCGAGCGCATCGACTAGAGCGGCAGAAGCTGTTCCTCCTGCATTAGAGATCTCTCTGGCCACCGCCTCGACCGGAGCAAGACGCCGACCTACCAGGAACACCTTTGCCCCCTCACGGGCGAAGGCACAGGCAATCGCGCTACCAATAGCTCCTCCTGCTCCATAAATCACTGCACTTTTGTTCTCAAGTAACACATTCATTCTCCTATCTTTTCTCTGTTGAAAGAAATGCCTTTCCTTTTGGGCATATCCTTCCTCAACCGGAGTTGGGGCATGCCCAATGGGAAAGACAGCATCGAGGATGGGTAACATCTGGGACATGCTCATTCACCACTAATCCATTGGACACGCGCTTCGTCCTGAGGAACCGGCTTTCCTCTCTGCGAAATGCTCTGTGTGCCCAGACGTTTCCGCTGGTGCCATGCTCTCTTGCTTCCACCGGACTATGGACTCTTGGACTCCTCGTCCTTTCGTGTATTCGCGCTAGCATTGGTTCCTTGCTCCTGCGCGGAGGATGTGTCTGGTTCCTCAAGCAGATAGCTCTGTAGGGCGGCCAGACGCTGATCCCATTGGGCTGAAATTTCCCCAATCCAGGTCGTGATGGTCGAGAGCACCTCGGGCCGTGGCACATACTGCCGCTCCCGACCCTTCTCGCGAGCCGTGACGAGACCAGCCTGTTCTAAGGTCACCAGATGCTTGATGATGGCTTGACGCATGATGGGCAAACGGGTGGCGAATCCTGCTGCTATCCCTGAGCTTTCTTCGCACAAGTGTTGCAGCAAGAGACGACGCGTGGGATCAGCGAGCACCAGAAAGACTCGCTGTGCACGTTCATCAGTCATCACTCGTTTCTCCTCTCCATCTTTGCGAGATGCTCTGATCCATCACCTCCAACACGCAAGACAAACGGTCAGGGCCGGGTTGTCGCTACACGACTTGCTGGCTCTGCAGGTACGCACGCAATCCGTTGAGGCACTCTTGCCAGCCATCCTGATTGTCGCGATAGGCTTCCTCTGCTGGAATAGGCTGGGGCGGGGAAGCAAACCCCGACTCAACCAGCGTCAAGAGGGTTCCTTCGGCGCGTTCTTGCAGGGTAATGTCCACCAACGTACTGGGTGCGGTGGCAAACGTGAGCCTGGGATGACTCACCGCGTAGGAAGGCCAGCAAAAGGCAAAACGCTGCGGCTCCTCAATGACCTCGATCCTGCCCGTATACGGGCAGGGTTCATTTTCCCAGGTAAAGTGGATGGCACCACCGACGCGAAAATCCATAGCGCTCACGACCCCAAACCAGCGGGCAAGCTGTCCTGGTTTCGTGACGGCATCCCAGACACGATCACGCGGAATGGCAAAAGTATGGTTCGTTCGATACAGTCAGAAAAGGTCTTGGGGTCTCCTCTCAAGTAACGCAACATGTGTATGTCTTGTTGTATATAGGCAATCCTTAAGTTGCCTATCGAGAGTATACCAGAAAAAAACACAAAAGGCAACTTATAGGTTGCTTTTTAGGAGGTGTCAGAAATAAGAGCAAGATTCGAGAAGTGTGGAGGTGGGTCTTTTGGAAGCGATTCTCTTCTGCCATGATCTCGTCCTTTAGAGTATTTGAGAGGGGAAAAACGGAGAGACCTCAAATCGACCGTAGCCTCATATACCAATTTAGGAATAGCCAAAGGGAAAACCCAATCTGGAGTACACTGATGAAAGCAGCAGGAGTGCCTTTCTATGCCTCTGGGCAGAGCTACTCTTCAACGGTACAGGTCTGCTGCATCCAATACGCTGATGATTTTGACTACTTGAGACCGAGATACCTGAGCTTCAAAGCGATTTGCTGAGACCTCAAAAGACCCGGTTTGAGCGTGATTCCTGCTCAAATCGCCTCCAAAAAAGGGTTGTGATAGGGTGGTATGATATACTGTCATTTTCACCCCCCTAAACACTATTCTTCATAATCTAATATAATTCCTGATTTATCTTATTACATAGGCATTGCACGTCAAGGACAGAGGAGCAATGTGCCGAGAGCAACGTCGAATAATGCCGTTCTCTTTTCCCTGTTTCTCTGAAATACTCAGAGTACGAGACAAGCACAGGGAAAAGAGAACATAACAAAATGTCCAATAGCAAAAGAAATATACAGATCGCTACAGATAATAGAAAGCTTATATTCTCCAGCAATGATCCAGAAAAAGAGGATGAAGAACAAGGCGAGCCAACAGTCTCTTCCCCCAATTTACTGACGATGAAGCAAGTCACCAGCCAATTGCAGCTTTCACGTACCACCATTTACAGGCTGATTGCACGTGAACAGTTCCCCATACTCCACTTTGGGCGAGCGGTACGGGTTGATCCAGCAGCCCTACAGCACTGGTTGGCGCGACGTACAAACCATTGAACTCGCTTCGGGATGAGCGCGAGCAGAGCAAGGGTTCATTCATCAATAAGAAAGACGTTCATCCGGTTTCTATTTCTCACAGTTCCATACGCTATCTCTCACGTAAATCAGCACCAGAGCTGGTTTTTGATACTGCTACCTCTTTACAATCAGAAAGGATAATGTACTATACGAAATACTGTTGTGCTACGAGGAACTTACGGTATCAATCAGGCTGTGAATGTTCTTCCTGCCCAACATCGACAATTTTGTATGGAGGAAGACAAGTTCTACTGGCAGAGGTTCACTCAAAGGTGGTTGCAGACCTCCTGGGCCATAGCACCATTAGTCTTACACTCGACACCTATTCGCATGTCTGACCATCTATGTTAGAGTCGGCAGTAGATTTGCTTGACCCTCTGTTAGCACAACAGGCGAAATAAGCTGTCAAATTGACCAGATCCCAAAACGAGCATTAGCTCAAAGCAGGTCTTGACAAGGGGGAAGATCTTCGGGTACACTGTTGTAAATCGATATACTAAATCGATATACTAAATCGATGCACTACCCTTCACCGGCTAGTTCAGCAACTTCTGTCTTATGATTATAAATTTTGATGGAGCCATTCGGTGATATGTCTGAAAATGTAAGCGTTTACGACGTTGCTCGCCTGGCAAAGGTTTCTCCATCTACCGTCTCGAATGTACTCAACGGACGACTAGACCGTATGCGCCCGGAAACAACTGAGCGAGTGATGAAAGCGATGGAGCAGCTTGGCTATACTCCTAATCAGCTTGCACGTCAGCTTAAAACCGGTAATGTACCCATGATCGGGCTTATTGTTCCCTCCGTTGCTAATCCATTCTGGGGCGCAGTGGCTCGCAATGTTGAGGAGGTCGCCCAGTCATTGGGCTATCAGCTCCTGCTCTGTAATGCCGAGCGTGATCCTGAGCGTGAGCAACGATACGCCGAGGCGATGTGGTCTTCTGGCATACGCGGAGTGATCTTTGGCTCATCACCGCTCTCGTTTGATCACCTTGTTCCACTGGCGCATAGAGGATTGCAAGTGGTCGCGTTCGATCGTCAATCGCAAAGCGCCGACCAGGTAGTAGTTGATAGTATCGGCGTTGACAATACACTGGGAGCGCGCCTTGCGGTCAATCATCTTCTCACAGAAGGTCATCGACGAATTGGTTTTCTGTCTGGTCCTATTCGTACCGTTAGCCGCCTGGATCGCCTGGCTGGATATCAAGCAGCTCTCAAGAATGCTGGAGTTGAACCTGACCCCGCTTTGATCTGGGAAGGTGCTTCCGTTAGCGCTTTTGGTGACATCGAGGGGGTCGAGATGGGCCGAGCTGGAGCACGTACACTCCTTAGCCGTCCAGAACGACCAACTGCACTCTTTACCGTGAATGACATGTATGCCCTCGGCGCATATGCAGGCGCTCGCGATCTCGGACTACACGTTCCTGAAGACGTATCAGTAATTGGTTTCGACGATCTTGTCCCCCTGACCGAGATCTCTGTACCAATGCTGACCACCGTACGTCAGCCCTTACCACAGATGATGTGCGAAGCGGTGGAGTTACTGATAGGTCGGCTCTCGAAGTCGCGCACAGGGCCACCTGAACACGTGGTCATAGAACCAGAACTCATTGTTCGAGAATCAACGGCCAGTCCCATCAGCCACATCGCTGTTGATACACTGACCATCAATAAAGAATAATTCTATTTCGAGCTGAAAGGAAGAGAATATGCAATCGGTCTTGTTCACCAAACTCTTTCACAATCACAGCATCTCCGAAGTTGCCGAGGCTGCGAAGGAGCTTGGATTTGATGGCATAGATCTACTCATCCGCCCGGGTTTCCAGGTGGAACCAGCCCGGCCTGAAGCTATCCCTGCCGCTATTCGCACATTAAAAAACGCTGGCCTCTCTGTGCCGATGGCAACAACCGACCTCACCGATCCTGCGCAAGACACAACAGTAGAACGCTTGTTGCAGACATGCGCAGAAGAGGACGTACGACTGATAAGACTGGGCTATTGGAAGTATGATCCTCAGAGAGGATATCAATCTTGCTTCGATACTGCACGTCGCGATCTTGATGCACTTGAAGTATTAGCACGTAAGACGGGAACAACGCTGCTCATACAACTACACGGCGGAACCATCCATAGTTCAGGCCCTTTAACAGCGGCATTGCTTACAGAACACGACCCCAAATATCTTGGAGCCTACTCCGATCCCGGCAACCAATCGGTTCAAGAAGGACGTGAGAATTGGCGTCTGACGTTCGATCTCTTGCAACCCTGGCTCCGTTGTATCGGCGTGAAAAATGGCGGTTGGTTCCCGGTCAAATATGCTCTTGATGGAAGCGGTCAACGCCGTTGGCAATCTGATTGGATGGGAATTGCTGATGGTATGGTTCCCTGGGACGAGATAATCAACCATCTAGCGGCTACAGGCTACAATGGTCTACTCTCCTTCCATAGTCATTATGAGGTTCCATTTGCTCAAGTGCTTGAGCAAACACGCACTGATTTGCAATTTGTACATCGCCTTCTCGCCAAATAGCACACGCTACTGGTTAAAAAGAAGCTACGACAGTTCATATATTAGCAAAATACAGAGGGATAATATGGATTTCGCATTACAGGGACAGAGAGTGTTAGTAACTGGAGGTGCCTCCGGTATTGGTCGTGCCATAGCCGAAGCCTTTGGCAGATGTGGAGCGCATGTCGTTTTTACTTATTTTTCCAGCGAAGAGGCTGCTGCTCAAACGGTTACGACCATCGAAGCCTCTGGCGGCAAGGCACTGGCCCTCTACGCCGATTTGACCCAGGAAGCTGAAGTAGCCCATGTGATTTCAAGAGCAGTTGAGCAATTTGGCGGTATAGATGTGCTTGTTGCTAATACCGGCGGATTGTTACAGCGCAGCAAAGTAGCGGATTGTTCCCTCGAACTCTGGAATCAAGCACTGGCGGTCAACCTGACGAGTGTTTTCCTGTGTTGTCGAGCTGTACTGCCACATATGGAACGTGCCGGTCGTGGCTGCATTATCACCATGAGTTCTCTCGCCGCTCATGATGGTGGAGGTGCAGGCTCCGCTCACTACGCAGCATCAAAAGGTGCAGTTCTGACCTTTACCCGCTCCCTGGCAAAAGAGGTTGGGCCTTTGGGCATCCGTGTGAATGGTATTGCCCCTGGCTTAATTGCCACTCGCTTCCATGACACCTTCAGCACTCCAGAGGGGCGCCAGGCTACCGTTAACCGCACCCCCCTACACCGCGAGGGGCTGCCAGAAGATGTCGCGGGTATAGCGCTTTTTCTGGCCTCTCCCCATGCCTCGTTTATTGCTGGTGAAACGATAGAAGTCAATGGTGGACAGGGGGTATTCTAAGATGACTAATCAATATGATCTTGCCTCACAGGTAGTTCTGATCGCAGGCGCGAGTAGTGGGATGGGCAAAGCTACCGCTCTGGCTGCTGCTGGCGCTGGCGCTCGTCTCATTATTGCCGCCCGTAATACTACTGAGCTTGAAAACGTACGCTCCTCCATTGAGGGTAGTTCTGTCGTTGCCGTGCCTACCGATCTCACAAACCCACAAGCGGTACATCATCTGGTGGAAGTTGCTCTCAATCAATATGGGCGCATCGATACCATTGTGAACAGCGTCGGCACCAACATCCCTCGCCGGGCAATTGATGAACTGACACCCGAAAGCTGGGCAGATATGGTGGCGATCAATCTGACCACAGCCTTCAATCTTACTCAAGCCATTGTACCCGTTTTTCGTCGCCAGAAAGGAGGTCTCCTGATCCATATCTCTTCCTCAGCAGCTCGCAAACCGGATCGTTCCGGGGTCGCGTACCAGGCAAGTAAAGCGGGCGTTGTTGGCCTTGCACATGGCACAATGGAGGAAGAGCGCGAGCACGGTATAAGGACAACCGTTATCTTCCCAGGCCTGACCGATACGCCTCTGGTGCTCAAGCGTCCAACCCCACCATCACCTGAGATACTGGCACAAGCTTTGCAGCCCGAAGATGTCGCTGCCGCCTGCCTCTTCGTGATGACATTACCTGCTCGCGCACATGTTCCAGAACTCGTTCTCTATCCAAGCCGTTCTTGAGCTTACCTGGGGCAGAAAGGAACAGCAGATCACTGAGAAAATTGATTTCCACGTAGCTAGTTTCCATGTAGGTTACACACTATGCTCACCGGATAGGGAGAAAGGTCTCTACTAGAATGCTAAGCAAGCAAAATGAAATTTCTCGACGAGATGCCGTCAAGATCCTCGGCGCTGGCACGATAAGCCTGGGCCTCCTTGCCTCCTGCGGCACTTCCACCACATCAAGTTCGGGTAAACCGCAAGGAAATGTTACCGTCTGGTATTACCCCTTTGGCGATGGGGTTGAACAACTTTATGCTCAGTTCGTCAAAGAGTTCCAGAAAGAATATCCCGACATCAAAGTCAAGATGCAGTTGCAACCCTGGGATAATCGCAATCCCAAAATACTCTCTGCAATAGCGGCAGGCCAGGGGCCAGATGTATTTTATATCACCACCGATCCATTGATACGCTTTGCGGAGGCCCATGCGATAGCGCCTCTTGATGATCAGCTCCCCAAAGGTTTATGGGATGGCATCGTCAAATCAGCAGCTGATGAAGTCACTTACAAAGGTTCACACTGGTATCTCCCACTCTGGCATGAGTTACCAGTATGGATGTATGTACCTTCATTGTTTGAGGAGATCGGCTGGGACCCCAAGAAGCCTCCCGCCACGTGGGATGATATGCGTCAGGTCTGTGAAAAGGCGCAGCAGAAAAATCTTGCAGGGTGGGGATATAACGCGGCTAGCGTGACCCTGAATGATACATTTTACCCTTTTCTCTATCAAGCAGGTGGGCGTCCATTCAGCCCTGACGGCAAACATGCCGCTTTCAATGACCCGGCTGGCGTAGAGGCCCTGTCCTTCATCGCTGATCTCTTCAAAAATAACTGGTCGCCAAAGGCGTACATGAGTCCGATGAGCACTTCAAACGAAAGCCCCTTCTTCCAGAAGAAGCAGATCGTTTCGATTCAGTACAAGCAGAACACATTAACCAATGCCCTAAAAAACTTTTCTTCGCTCAATGTACAGGTAACGCCAGTCCTCAAACACAAAGAGCAATGGGGCTTCGGCGCACTGGCAGGTTGGGCTATGTCCAGTAATGCGCAAAACAAAGAGGCCGCCGCTGCCTGGCTTTCTTTCCTTGCCCGACCAGAGATCACGCAGCGCCATTGCGAGTCTATCGGGGATATGCCCGTTGTTCAGAAAGCCACAACAACGATCTTCCAAAATGCCCCGATGCTCAAAGCGCTCAATGTAGAGCTTCCTTACACCTTTGGCGAGCAGAAGAACAAGTACGGGCGTGATATCATGCCGCTGGTGATTCCTGAAATTCAAGCAGCAATTATCGGGCAGAAGACGCCGAAACAGGCTCTTGATGCTGCTGCCAGCAAAGTTGATGCGTTATTAGCGAAGGGTTAACTAGCGGGATGACAATGCTATGTCAGATATCAACATAAACACTACTCTCAACACCACGCAGATCGTTGCGCGCTCTCGACGTGCGCAACGACGCCGGCAAGCGTTGATCGCCTATGCGTTCCTTGCCCCAAGCCTGGTCATATTCCTGATCTTTCGCCATTTGCCTGCTCTTGCCAGTCTTATTCTAGGTTTCTTCGACTGGTCCATGCTGGCACCGCCTCAGTTTGTGGGACTCGATAACTATATCAATCTGTTTCACGATGCGGTTTTCTGGCGTTCGCTTGGTAATACTGCCCTGTTTACAGTCATGACTGTACCAACTGATATCCTGATTTCTCTGGGCCTGGCGCTGCTCATCAATCAAAAATTACCAGGAATGCGTATCTTTCGCATGGCTTATTTCATTCCTGTCGTTACAGCTACCGCTATCGTTGCGGTTGTCTGGCGCTGGCT
Organism: Reticulibacter mediterranei; assembly: GCF_016587455.1. Taxonomy (NCBI): domain Bacteria; kingdom Bacillati; phylum Chloroflexota; class Ktedonobacteria; order Ktedonobacterales; family Reticulibacteraceae; genus Reticulibacter; species Reticulibacter mediterranei. Next base: position 459,671 of record NZ_BNJK01000001.1, read on the forward strand.
CTATCAGCCTTCGGGCCTGATAAATGAGGTGTTGCAACTTTCCGGCCTTTCTGCCATTAACTGGCTCTCCGACCCCCGCTTCGCTCTCCCCGCGATTGCGATTATGGCCGTCTGGAAGCATGTTGGCTTCAATATGCTTATCTTTCTGGCGGGACTTCAATCGATTCCCGCCGAGATTGAAGAGGCAGCTCATATCGATGGGGCCGGACGCTGGGCGACCTTCAGCAGTGTCATTTTGCCACTGCTCAGGCCAGTAATCTTACTCGCAGTCATTCTTACCACCATCGGCTCATTCCAGGTCTTCGATGCCGCCTACGTGATGACAAATGGTGGCCCGGTCTACGCAACGACAACGCTGGTTTTTTACGCCTATCAACAAGCTTTCGACCAGTATTCTATGGGATATGCAGCCGCCATTGCATTCGTGTTGTTTGTGATCATTCTGGTGATATCTCTACTCCAACGGCTGATCTTGAAGGGAGATGAAGATGTCTACTAAGCTTCAGGTCTCAGAATCAACGACTACCCCACTATCCGATCTGTCAGGTGGTAACAGGCCGCGACGTACCCACGAGATCATGTTGAGCATTCCTGTCTACTTGCTTTTGATAATCATCGCCGTCGTAATGGTCGCTCCCTTCGTGGCGATGATCTCAGTTTCCTTGCAAGCAGGCAACAATGCCGCCATCTTCCCTATCCAATGGATTCCTTCCGCACCAACGCTGAGCAACTATATCAACATCTTTCAGACTTCGGATATCGCCCGTTGGTTTCTTAATAGTCTGATCGTCGCAGTTGTCGGAACTCTCCTGGCAATCTTTACCTCCACAACAGCCGCATATGCCTTCGCCCGAATGAACTTTCCATTGCGCAGGGTGATCTTCTGGTCGTTTCTGGCGATGCTTATGATCCCTTCACAGGTGACATTGATCCCCGAATACTTGCTCTTAGCCAATCTACACTGGCTCAATAGCTACCAATCACTCATCCTGCCCGGCATCACCAGCGCGTTTGGCACATTTATGATCCGCCAGTATCTGCTCGGTTTGCCTCGCGATTTTGAGGAGGCAGCTCGTATTGATGGAGCATCAGAGTTTCAGGTCTATGCCCGTATCGTACTCCCTATGCTGACTCCCGCAATCGCTACGCTTGCCACAATCCAATTTCTCAATTACTGGAATGAGTTCCTCTATGTACTGGTCGTGACAAGCGATTCGGAAATGCGCACCTTGCCCGCTGGCCTGGCAACATTACAGACTCCTACCAGTGGTCTACCAGAGCTGCTCGCAGGTACGACTATAGCTATTGTGCCAACTGTCATCGTGTTCCTCCTTCTCCAACGCTACTTTGTGCGCGGCATTGTCATGTCCGGCCTGAAAAGCTAAACAAGGGAGAACTAGTAGTATCGTCGTAAACGAGAGGAAAAGCACCAATGAACAACAAAACTGATGTGAAAGAGCAAATACAATTGCCAAAAGTGTCTATCTTGCTTACCCCCGCCATGCGCGCACAGATACTTTCGCCTGAAGCAGAGCAAGAACTTAGCAGTATTGCCTCTGTCATCGCTCCGCGAGGCCAGACGTTAACGGTCGAGGAATTGCCCACTCTGGTAGATGGTGCGGTCGCCTGCGTGACTGGTTGGGGAACGCCTCCCTTGAGCGATGAGCTACTTGCCAGTTATCCAGGCCTGCGGCTCGTTGCACATACCGCCGGGACTGTTCGTCGTCTCGTCTCTTTATCAACTATCGAAAAGGGTCTGCGATTATCACATGCCGCCGCAATTATTGCCGATTCTGTTGCTGAGTTCGTAATCTCACAGGCCCTTTTATGCCTGCGCCAACTCCATGAGATCGACCGTGATATGAAGGCCGGTCGTGCCTGGAATACTATTCGCGATCTCTATCCAGGCCGATTACTGGGCAGCAAAACGGTTGGCGTCGTCGGAACAGGACGGGTTGGACAAGCCGTTATTCGCCTGCTTGTTGCCTTTGGTTGTCGCGTGCTCGCTCACGACCCTTATCTCACAGCTGAGCAGGCCGCTCAACTGACGGTTGAGTCTGTCAGTCTAAACGAGTTGCTGGTACGCTCTGATATTGTCACACTACATGCACCGGTTCTCCCTGAAACCACTGGTATGATCGGTGCCTCTCAACTAGCACTTTTGCACGAGCATGCCATTTTTATCAACGCGGCTCGTTCGGCCCTGGTCGATGAAGATGCCTTGCTCAACACGCTGCAAAAAAAGCGCATTGTTGCTGCTCTTGATGTATTCAATAAAGAGCCATTGCCACTTGATAGCCCTTTCCGTACGCTCCCAAATGTCATCCTATCACCCCACGCAGCAGGCCATACGATTGATACACATCTACGCCAGGGGCAGGCAATGGTCGATGAGGTGCGACGCTTCTTGCGCGGTGAACCTCTACGCTATGAAATCACGGCATCAACCTACTCTATTCTGGCCTGATTGATGATAAGCGCTGACTGAAAAACAGGTCTATACTTTCAATTCACTCACTTGGGAAATGATGAGCGTGATGCTGGTTGGCATTATGGGCAGAGCATCGCCGGGAAAGTGGCTGGTGGCGATAGAGACATTCTGGATCTCTTCGCACCCGCCACGTTTCGAGACTTGTCAGCAATAAGTTGTTGTAAATTCTCTTTCCCTCTAATAACGGTTGTGTTGCAAGAAATTGCAAAGGAAGAAAACTGGTGTGATGATCCTCAGCATCGTTCTTACACTGCCACTCCAAAGAGCGTGGCAACGAATATCACCTGGCCTCTCACTTCTCCTTTTCCCACCCCTTGTACTTGCCCTTTCCGTATGATGTTCATGATCTCGAAGCTTTGTAATGTTCGCCATACCGTCTCAAACGAGAAAAAGCCCATCCCAGGCTTGGTGAGCCGTTTCATGAACCGATGATCTTGTTCGATCACATTGTTGAGATAGTTCACTTATCTCTATTCCACGTGATCAGGCAGAATTCCAGCGGTTTTGATGCAGATTCTGAAGGAATAAGTGAACCAGGAAACTAACAAAATGGGGAAGAAGGCTTCTCGACCGACACAAAACATCGCTAGGACGGTGTACATAAGGGTTGAGCTATGATATATTACGAATATAAAAGACTATTATAAATATTTACTGCAAAGAGTGCTACGAACCATCGATGCCAGAGCCAGTCAAGGCGAGGTCACAGCAACCTTCGCCGTTTCAGTGGTTACCATCAAATGCTACCTCAAACAGCGACGAGCCAAAGAGAATTCCAGGGCGGCCTGTGTGGTGAAAGGAGCAGCGAGACCTCGCCCATCTGCTCGCCTAGTTAGAGGCCTAACGAGGGAAGAGCCTTGCAGGCTCTTCAAAGCTACGCATAGGAGAGAAGTTAACACAGCCTCCATCATGCGTATCAGGCAAAATCTTGGCTGGACCCGAAAAAAGTTGGATGACGAGCAAGCGAGTGGAAGAAAGCAGTACATGCTGTCTGGCGTATTTCAGGAGACAGTGTCATTCTCGCGCCTCTGAAAGAACGATGATCCGCCTGATGCCATCACGATGAGGACGAGTGCTATCACAGCTCGCAAGCTGGCTGTCTCTCCCAACACGACGAAGCCGATGAGGGCCGCAATGGCTGGCTCCAAGCTCATCAACACCCCAAATGCTCGTGCAGGAAGTCGTCTGAGCGCTTCAAACTCCAGTGAAAAAGGAATGAGAGTAGAAAGGATAGCCACGCCGACTCCCAACAAGAGTGTTCTGGGATAAAGCAGTGCTTCTCCTCCATTTGCTACTCCAAGTGGAATGAGAGCGAGCGCGGCTACGCTCATACCGAGCGCTAACCCGGTTCCACCAGAAAACGCCTGTCCCATCCGCACCGTGAGCAGGATATAAGCCGCCCAGCCAGCACCGGCTAAGAGCGCCAGCCCTATCCCCAACGGATCAATCACCATGCTGCCTATGGGAGCAAGTAATACCAAACCGGCGGCCGCCAATCCCACCCACAAGAAATCAAGCCGACGACGTGATGCTGCCACAGCGACCCCTAGCGGGCCAAGAAATTCCAGTGTGGAGGCAATGCCAAGCGGGATACGTGCAATGGAAGCATAAAATGCAGCGTTCATCCCGGCAATCGTCAGCCCGTACAGGATGATCAGGCCATACTCTGCACGACGGTAAGCACAGAAACGCGGACGCCAGAACACCACAAGCGCCAGGGCCGCAAAGCTACAGCGCACCAACACCGTTCCACTGGGGCCGATTTGTTGAAATAACCCTTTAGCAAGGGCCGCACCAAGCTGCACTGAGATGATAGAGAAAAGGACCAATACAGGTGGTGGGACAGATGCAATGACACTCCGATGCTGACGAGATTGGGGGACAAGACGCCCCAGCATTCTCACGAGATTCCATTGAGAGATCACCGGTACTTCGTAGAAACGAATTTCCTTGCTCATTGTTTCCTCTTTCAATTGTAACTGTTTCGCCTCAGTGTAGCACCAATTCGTTGCATCTGGCACTCGTACCAACTTCAGTACAAAGGATTGGCGTTACACCGGCAGTTCTAGCACGTCCTGCGCCTGCAACTGTGGGTCCAAACAGGCACTCACAGGAAGCTTGGCCCCCAGGATATCAACCTTCTCCATGACCAGTGATCCTTCGACAAACAGGGCGTTCGCTCTCGACGCTTGAGCAAGGATTACGAAATGCTCACTGAAAACAGCGAAGGCATCGTCTCTCTTGCCTCGATTCAACGGCTTCTCAAGCACCTTGTTCCCGCTACTTCATTTTCAAATGCGCTCTAGGGAAGAGTCAAATTTTATTATGCGCTACGTAGCTGACTTCGCCACTCTGTTGAGGATAGGACATCGGCGTGCCTTGGAAACACTTTCTCAGTGAGGATGCGGTGTACTTCTTCATCGCGATCTGCACACAGATCGGATAATACTGTCAGTATGTAGTCTTTGTCGACTGCTTCACGGACTGTTGAAAGCACGACACCGCTTGTCGATATGCCACTGAGAACCAGGTGGTCTATATTTTTTGCTCGGAGTATTATTTCAAGATCGCTTCCGGGAAACGCGCTCAATCGACGCCTCGTTACAACGACATCCGTTTCTGTGAGTGGCAAAACGGGTATTGGGTTGACCAATGCGTCGGCAGTCCCGGTATCACGCAGAGCACGGAGTCCTTTGCTGCGAAGATTGAATTCCGGCATGTTTGGTCGAAAACCTACGACGACGTAGATAACTGGGATATTGTTTGCGCGTGCAGCATCAATGGTTCGTTGTATTTTTTGTAAATACTCCTCTTTATTGGCTAGTCCGTCCACCATGGGACCTTGGATATCCATGACAAGGAATGCGCTATTGTTTTCCATGTCTATCACCTCTTCTCATTATGTGCATGTGCACGAGATGCCTGAAACCTGCATGAATGTGAGCTTGTCTTACGCGCCTGAACAGCTCTCGCTCATTGGTAGGTGAAGCGACGGCACGGTCCTCGACGATCAGAGCCTCTTCCAGGCAGTCACGCGCATTTGGCTATGTTCTGCTCACAGGGAAGAGTATACTAGGGAAACAGTGTTGTACCAAGTGTAAAACTACACCTGGATTGGCAAGAGACCGTCCCGCCTATTCGCGGATCGGGTCTCTCCCAGTTCCACAAGCCTGAGAGAGGTATGATGAACATCGAACCTGACGCTTCTCACACGCCAGATGTGCTGCGTGATATCCTGGAGGAGATTGAAGTCCTGAGGATGAAGAGACAGGAAGAGGGAAGGGACCGTCCTCATCCCTTCCACAAACGGTTTACGCAGCAAGAGTTAACCGATGAAGCGTGTCCCACCTATAAAAATTTGCTGGTTGGGCGCTCGCAACGGATTCCCAGCCGCCAGACGTTGATGCAGATCGCTGATTATCTCGAATGTAGCATGGAAAGCCGCAACAACTTGCTCTTGGCTGCTCGTTATCTCCCTGAAAGTCTCGAATTGGAAGGAGACGCGCTCAGGCTCACATTAGAACAGGCCAGGCAGTTGATGGAAACACTCCCCTATCCAGCCATGCTTGTGACGCACCGCCTTTCAATCGAAGCTCTCAACGAGCCTTTCCAGCGATTCTTTGCGTTTCCTCCACTCATGGCACTTCCACGAACACAACGCTACGTCCTCCCCGTCTTTTTTCGAGAGGACTTGCCGATCCGACAACGTTCGAGCTTTAATGACCAGGCAGTCAAAGCCTGGCAAGCTGGGGTATCTCGCGGCATTGAGCTCTTTAAGCAAAGCAATAGGCTCTACCAATTTGAACCGTGGTATCATGAATTGGTCAAACAGTTTTGTGCCGTCGCCGATTTTCGTCGGTATTGGGAACGAACGCCTTCACTGTTTGATCAGCATGATGCCCCATCAAAGCTGCTTCTGGGGAGAAATGCGACGACGGAAGAATGGTTGCCGATAGAGCTTCAGCATATTCGTATTTCGGTCTGCAGCCACATGTATCCTTGTATTATGGCACTTCGCCCTTTGGATGATGCTGCCCGTTCCGTCTTTGCATCCCTGAGCAGTGCTCAGGGGTCGCCTTTCAATGCTGTGGGTAGACGCTAATCCTGAAGAGGAGGGGGCCACGTTCTCCCCCTTCAACCTCGTTGCGCATCCCATGAGACAGAACCTTCAAGTAAGCAGGGTTAGCCCTCTGATGTGAGCACTGGGACACATCAGAGGGCTAACTGCTTCGCATCCGGGGTATCGCCAGAGAAGAGTGTAAATAACGACGAGATCTACACCCCTTTGATGCGTCGTCGATCTCCGCCGGTCTCTCGCCATCCACGAATAAACCGTCTGAGGACCTCACGGTGAGGTCCTGCATCTGCGCCATCACGCGCGGCATGGACCCAATGGTAATTGGGGTGGAGTTCAGGTTGTTGGAACCTTCCGCAAGGGAACAACCAGATCCATCGAACCTCTCAGCGTTTTTTGGCAGGAGAAGACAGCATACTCCTCAAGATTTCACGCTAGCTGCTCCAGGATATCCTCAAAGGGCCTTTTGATACCATGGGGTCATTGCAGCGAGCATAGACATTTCAACAGCTTGCGGCATCTGACCTTCCTTCTGGTCAACGGTTGATCGACGAGAGCGAGGGAGAACACTCTGTGGATGATGAATATCTTCAGCAAGCTGGCGCACTATCACCCCGTTTTTGAACAGGAACAAGATGCGCGTCCCTTCGCCCAACCCAACTACACGCGTCCTAGCCAGAACGCCATTATGCTGGCCTGTAGGCCGGTTTAGGTAACGAATAGGTGGAAAATATCGGGTCATTTTTTCTTACAACACTATCTGCAACAGCTTTACCGTTTTTGATTGGCTACGTGAGAATAGCCTGGTGCGAACACTTGCAATTTGAAAGTCAGATCATACTGACAAGGAGGAAAGAAACGATGAAAACTGGAGGTTTATCCAGGGAGCGGCTGGACCGTTTGCGCACGAGCATGACGGGCTATGTGGAGCGCGGCGAGGTGCCTGGCCGCTACGGCTGGGATGGCGGCCTGGGCACCTCCTGGTTTTGTGACCCCAAAGAGGATCTGATCGGCATTGTCCTCACCCAGAGCCTCTACCCGCTCGATCTCTTCCGCGATTTCGGGACCCTGGCCTACCAAGCCATCGACGATTGAAGCAACGGGTTCGGCTCTGAAACAAGGTGGACATGCTCATCGTATGGCTCAATCTTCAGTCACGATCCAGGATTACTCCGGAACCCTCGCCTTTGACGCCTTCCTGGATGGGAGAAGTGGCGGCTTTTGCGGAGGCTGCTCACCCATGAGGGCCTCCTGAAATCCATCCAGGAGCAGGTGCGTTTCGCCCGCGCTCGCTTCGGGAAGTCAGATCTCATCGATTTTGTCGTCGTGCTGATCGGCTATGTGGTGTCTGGTAAATCGACACTGTTGGCTTTTTACGAACGCCTCGCTCGCCTTCGCTGAGCCCTTCATAGCCCTGTTTGGCCGAGATCGGTTGCCTCATCGCTCGACTCTGTCTCGTTTTCTTGCCGCCCTTGATCAGGGGACTGTGGAGGCCCTCCGTACACTCTTTCAGAAGTATCTGCTTGTACGCTTGCCATTTTCCTTTTTTAACTGCAGGGAGGATGCCTGGAGGTAAAACCAGCGGCACGCTCAATCTCTTCAATAAGTTCGAGATCCATCTATGCGTACACCTGCTCGGCTTGGGCGACGCCCTACCTGGAACAGGGAATACCGCTCGCTCGCACGGGTACAGATCTCCTCTTGGTTTGTACTTACCTCTGTTGATCTATCAACTCGAAGAGGCTTCTCAAACAATCAAGGAGGTGCTCTTGCTCCCCAAGGATATCCCATGCAAGAGCGCTGTGAGCATGATGGATCTGCTGACGATGCCCAAGCGCGCCACAAAGGGCTGCTAAGGGATGGGCCAATGTCAGAGTAGCACGGAGGTGCTCTAGAGGCGCGTAATCACTCCACACTTCGAGATAGCTCTCACAGAGGATCTTCCGAGCAGGCTCTTCCCAATCGCTGAGAGGGACCCAGAGGCTCAAAAAGGGATGCGTCCCCCCAACAAATCCTGCCCAATCGAGCAAGATACATCCTGTCTCCTGCACAATGATGTTGCCACGGTGAAAATCCCCATGATGGACACTTGCCGGAATGCCCAAATGTGCCAAGTCTTCGCACGAAGACTTCAGACGGGGGGCAAGACGCAGGAGATGATCCTGTTCTTCCTTGGTCAGTGGATTCCGCGCTCCTTGCAGCAACACTGGAAGTTCGGCAAACAATGGATCGATGTGTTCTGCTAATGACTCCAGCCGCCAGTCATGACAGCCGAGCGCGAGCAATTTCTCCATATGCGAGGCGATGTCACGCTGCATCAGCGCATAGGTTTGCAGTAGGGTTTTCCATCGGGGGAGATAGTCGAGCGCATTGGCATTTGGCGGCATTTTTTCGCCTGCAACGGCTTTCGTCAGGAGCCAGCGTTGCTCTTCATGGACAGCAAGCACCTGTGGGACGAGTGTGGGGTGCTGTGCTGCAAGCCACTGAGTGAGCAGGGGTTCATGCGCATCTGCTGGAGGGACAGCCTTGAAATACACCTCTCCAGTTGTTGTCGGCACGCGAAGAATGGATGAGAGAAACCAGGAACGTGTTTGCTCAACTGGTCCTGTCACAGCCAACTCTTGCCGTTGGAGTTGCGTATGAATCCAGCCCGACGCCTCTTCAAACCATCCATCGCATGTCCAGGGAAGCCTAGCCGCCTCCGAGGATGGTGTCTGCCTCAGCCACGTTTCAAGCAGCAGGCGATGTTCAGGGATGACGAAAGTGAGCGTTTCAAGGATTTCATGTGAAATCCAAGCTCCTTCGGGAGGCGCGGTCCATTCTGAATCGTGATTACTCATCACAAAAACGCTGCTGCCATGCTGACCGACTTCTGGAAATGGGCTCACGAACAGGCATTCCCGCACGGTGACGGCGATGCCAAGGAGGTGGGAAAAAGCGGCATTGACGCGAAAGGCGTCGCGCCACCTCCCATCGTTGGGGGAAAGGAGAACAGTCGCCTTCGGTAACGTCCAACCGTCCTCACTTCTCAAGAGGAAAACGGCTGGGGTGATGGGGTGGGGAATGATGGCATAGTAATCGTCAAACCGGGTGTCTGACATCAATGGTCTCCTTCCAAAAAACGAGACGGAGGCTCATGGAGAAGAAAGTTGCGTCAAACAGCGGTATCTACCCTCCATGCTCTTGCTGACTAACCTGTTCAACAAAGCTCCGGTAGGGTTCTAGCTCTGCCAGCTTTGCCTCTAATTCTACTACGCGTGCATCTTGTTGTAAACACGCATCAGCCAGATTCGCAAGTTGTCGCTTCAGATCCTGGACCCGCTGTTGCGCTTCTCGTAAGCGCTTCACTAATTGGGGCTTCTTGTAGTTGAGCAACGGATCACGAGACGAGGGCTGTGAGGATCTGGTCTCAACAGTTTTTCGTTGGCGAGAGCAATGTTGCTTTTTCTTCGTGAGGTAGGTGCTGTTGGCGCGAAAGAGGGTGATAGCCTCCTCATTGCGAACATACGATGAGTAATGCAAACCACATTCTGCATAAATATTTTGCGCCGTGATATCCTGCTTTTTCTCCCTGAGTGACGCAATTGCGGTACGCAGACGCTCAACTGTCTCTTACTTGCGCACTTGTGGTTGACGCGCGGAGGCCAGCCAGTTGCTCCTCAGAGTAGGGATGCGGGGAGCGGCTCCGGCGCATCTTAGTTTTCCTCTTCATGGCCCTCCTCGATTGGAGCATGTGGGGATGGCAACGTCTTGAAAACTGGAATGTAGCGTCCAGCAGCTTCCTCAGACCGCTACATGCGCATGACAGTGATCGTATCATCCAACAACTGGACCTTGATACAAGCTTGTCGCGCATCAATGGTATTCCCCTGAGCCTCGAACACTTTGACCAGCTCCGCATATGATGCTCGCCAGGCGAGGGCTACGCCCAGCTTCCCCGGATCTTCTACGTGGTACGAACATCCTAAGCAAAGAGCACGATCTGTCCCACGGGGACAGAGGCCAGGACACCTACAATTGCCTAACACCGTTGGATGCAGTGTATACCACTGATCATAGACTGCCTGCAAATCGGCATTTTTCTGCTCAAGATCTCGTGGTAAGGGAGCTGTCCGCAGAAGCGCACGATCAAGCTCCTCCTGCTCGTCGAGATCTGCTCGAATGATAGCGAACCGTTGCTCCTCTGTCATCTGAAAGTAATAGTCAGAAACTGCTGAAAGAGAGGGATCAGGCCCAGTCAGTTCTTGTAACCGATGATGCAGGAAGAAATGCGCAATCGCTTCTGGTGGGACATGGTGATGACGCGGCTACCATTCGAGAGGGTGATCATCGCCAGCGTTGCCCCGAAACAGACGAGAGATTTCCTCAGGAATATGGTGGCACAGCTTGCTTGTTCTCAAGATAGAGTACAGTATTTCTTGCTACTTCTAAGTGTTAGAGCAGGAACGCGTCTTCGTTCTCAGGGATTGGGATAGATGAAAGGGATAACTAGCACACTATGTCTCATACAAAGCAGACCGGACGTCTCACTCCTGCACCCAGTGAGATGCATCTCCACATTCTTGAGGGCCTCCCCGGCGCCTTGTTTGTCGTCGATAACGATGCGACGATTGTGTATAGCAATGCAAAAGCACAGGCCATCACCGGAACGTCGCCAGAGGCATTACATGGGAATAGCTTCTGGAATGGTGCTTCTCAACTGGTGAGTACTGCGCTCTACCAGGCTGTGCAGAAGACCAAACAGACCCAAGAACCAACTGAAGTGGAATATGTGTCTGCCACTACCAACAATTGGCTGCACGTCTCTCTCTCGCCTACAGACGCAGGCCTCGCGATCTTTTTTCAGGACCATCTGGACCCACCGCACCTCCATGACGCCTTGAGCCTGAACGAACAGATGTATCGGGGTCTGTTGGAAAGCTTCGCTGACGGAGTCACGATCCTGACCCCCAACGGGTTGGTCCTCGACATCAATCAGCGTCCCCTCTCCGATGCACGCTTGCGGCGGGAGGAAGTAGTGGGCAAGCTGTTCACCGACCTGCCTGCGTGGTCCTATGATTCTACTGTTCAACAGCAATTGCACTCTGCAATTGCGCGAGCCAGCCGGGGAGAAACCGTGCGCTTCGAGGCCAGAATCCGTCCACGAACCGACCTGTATCTGGACATTTTGATGACGATTACCTCACATCGCGCCGCCGCTGGGCAGATCGAGTATCTCATTTGTGCAGGTCGAGATATCACTGAGCGCAAGCACGCCGAAGACGAACTACGGGCGCTGGTGGATGCGCTCCCCCAATTCGTTTGGATTGCAGAACCTGATGGGGCAATCACCTACAACAATCACCGCTTGATCGACTATCTGGCGATGACGCCCCAACAGGTCGAAGGGACTGGCTGGCTGTCTGGCGTACACTCCGACGATCGGCAGCGAGTGTGGGAGACATGGCAGCTATGCGCTCGAGCAGGGATACCCTATGAAGCGGAGCATCGCTTGCAAGACGGCAGAAGCAATACGTATCGTTGGTTTCTTGTCCGAGGCGTACCACAGAAGGATGCACAGGGCACGATCTTGCGCTGGGTGGGAACCTGTACGGATATCGAAGAGCAGAAACGGGCCGAAGAGCGGATCAAAGCCAGCGAGCAGGATTTTCGCCTATTGGCCGAAGCGGTGCCGCAGTTGGTGTGGACCATGTGGCCCGATGGTCGTCTGGAGTACACTAATCAGCTCTATCAGGAGGTAACACAGGCCAATTTGCACCTCGAAGGGGACGAGATATGGCGTCAGTTCGTGCATCCTGAGGATATTGAGCGAACGTTGACGCTCCGGCATGAAGTGCTCAAAAACGGAAAGATCTACGAGAACGAGTACCGCCTCCTGGACGGGCGGACGGGAACGTATCACTGGTTTTTAGCGCGTGCCCTCCCCGTCCGCGATGAAGCGGGCCAAGTCATCAAGTGGTTTGGCACCACCACTGATATCGACGAGCAGAAACGCCTGGAGGAAGCTTTGCGTCAGAGTCAGCAGCAGACGAATGCCTTGATGAACTCAGATATCATCGGGATGAACGTCGTCGAGGGGGAGCAGATTGTGGATGCCAACGACACCTTTCTGCACATGACCGGCTATACGCGAGAAGACCTGCGGGCCGGGCGCTTGAACGTGCTGTCTCTCACAGCGCCAGAAGACCGGACTCAGGCCCGGCAAGCCTTTGAGGAACTCGCCAAAGAGCAGGCGTTGACGCCCTATGAGAAAGAGTATCTTTGTAAGGATGGCAGTCGCCTTCCGGTCCTAGTAGGGGGAGCCGTCTTCCAGCATCACCCGTTGCGGGCGGTTGGCTTTGTGCTGGATAATTCGGCGCGCAAGGAACTGGAACAGCGCAAAGATGACTTTATCAGCATGGCCAGTCACGAACTGCGCAATCCACTCACAGCTTTGAAGTTACAAACTACCCTGCTGCGTCGGCAGTTCACCAGGCAAGGTATCCTGGATCAGGCTTCAGCTCTTGTCAACATGGAGAGCCAGATCCACAAAATCACCCGGCTGGTGGAAGAGTTGCTGGATGTTTCCAAGATCCAGGCGGGCCGACTGGAGTATGCGTGGGAGCCAGTCGATCTTGATGCTCTGCTACGAGAAATCGCCGAGACGGTGCAGCAAACGAGTCCCGGACATCGCATCCTGGTGCAGAGTGTGGCACGGGCCACCGTGACCGGGGATCGAGATTGGCTGGGACAAGTCTTTACCAATCTGCTCAGCAATGCCATCAAGTATTCTCCTGGCGCCGAGACAGTCGAGGTGGATCTATGCGTCTATGCCGAGACGGTGACCATCCAGGTGCGCGATCATGGCCTGGGGATTGCACGCGAGCAGCGCGACAAGATCTTTGAGCGGTTCTATCGGGTTGCGGATCCCAGGCAGAAGGCGATCTCTGGCCTGGGCCTGGGCTTGTACATTGTAGCAGAGATCGTCACACATCATGGGGGAACCATCACGGTGGAGAGCGCCGTCGGGAAAGGTTCGACCTTTACCGTAGCTTTTCCCAAAGAAAAGTCAGGGTCCTAAATTGTTCTAGGACAAGGGGTTTTCTCCGACGCCTCCACGGGAACGGTGTGGTGGAGGCTGCTTGTTCGCCTGGATGCGCGGCAGATGATGGCGCGATCTTCGCCGTATGGCTTTTCCGTCGTTGCCCACTGCTGCGACGCTTCGGCGAAGGCATAACCAATAGCATCATAGAGCGCAGTGCTATCCAGCGGCCTGTAGTTCTCAGTGGTCAGCGCTGGCACCTCTGCGAGCGGCAGGTTAGCAAAGAGTGACTTAAGCTGAAACTAGAGGAGAAACCTCTTCCCTTCGCTCACTTCTTCCGTTCTTCACAATTTTTGCAACACTACCCCTGAGATTGCACTAGCTTATCACGGCTATCTCTCGTCAATTTTACCCTCTAGGACTTCACTCAATGCAACCTCAGAAAGCAGAGAGAAAATAGGCCGGATGTATGCTGCATCCGGCCTATTTTCTCTCTGCTTTTATACCATTATGCAAAATTTACCTGTTGTGTTCTACGATAACTCTCGAACAGAGCCGAACCCGCACTCATCACTAATTTTACCAGCATGCTCACCAGACAATCCACCAGAACATTCAGCAAAACCTTTGACACGAAACTCCAGAACATGGCTCACATCCTTTATAGTAAGTATGAAAAGACACCAACTGAACGGTATCGATAATTGCAATTTCTCTTATCTCTATCTTACTGGTTGATTGTTAAATCAATATTAATGTTGAGTAATTAGCGAGTAATCTTTTTGTCGAATTATTTCTAATACAGCATGATAATATTGAGTTTATCTATATGATATCTATTTTTACATAATATACCAACTAGAGTATGGGAACTATATTCTTAAATCATTAATCACTTACGCCATGTTTTCATAACCTGAATGCAACCCGCTTCGTATTATGTGCGAACTAAATATTATTTTTCAACATATAAGTGTTTTTTGAAGTGATGCCTGCTATTCTTGTAATATTTATTACTGCTGTAATGTAATTACAAAGAGCGGCGAATCCATCCTTTGGTAAGGGCCGGATTGCATCCCGCCCGATTGATCTCTGGGCGGGAGATGGTAGGCGGCCTGCGAGGGGATGAATCGGGCGTCACGGAATGAGGCCCTAACCGGGAGGAGGGATCTTCACTCCTTCGCGATTAGGTTTGACAGAGTAGTAGCTCCGCGATAAATGGCGGAGCTACAAATGTGTGAGGTGTCGCCAGAGTATTTTATTACACTCGCATAATAGAGCCCCTATATAATTTTTCGCGCGAATAAAGGAGCGGCCAATAGACGGCTCAATAGAACAGCTAGTAACGATCCTCCTCCGATGAGCAGCCATCCGATTGGGGAGGGCATGACCAAGCTGAAGAACTGGCGTAAGGGGGGTATAGTAAAGGTTGCAACCAGTACTGCGAGGGAGCCAGCGACCGCGCCAACCACCGATTTCGTCAAGCCTTCTGTTGATCGCCCTGTATCAAGGGTTTGAGCAAGTTGGGTGGTCGCAACGCTGGCGTAAGCTACCGCACGAGCCTCAGCCAAGCCTCCTGTGCCTAATGTGAGCATATACGACGCCAGCGACGGAATCGCTGTGGCGATGGCTCGGTTCAAGATCTCATTGCGCAACGGTCCTCCAAGCGCCGCAGCCCCTTCGCGACTGAGGCCAGCCAGATTACGATGCTCAGGTGGTTGGAGCGCGACCGCCAGAGCAGGCAAAATGTCGGTAATGGCATTCATGGCAAGAATCTGGCGTGCTGTAAGTGGAGCGCCTATACCCAGTAAACTGGCACCCACAATCAGACCAAGCTCACCGAGATTGCCACCCAACAGGAGAGCAAGTGCACGGCGAATGTTCCGCCAGAAACTGCGCCCTTCAACAAACGATTCGACCAGGGTGGAAAAATCGTCATCGGTAATTACCACATCGGCGGTTTGACGAGCCACTTCGGTACTACCTCCTCCCATAGCAATGCCGATATCCGCCAGGCGGAGAGCAGGCGCATCATTAACCCCATCACCTGTCATCGCTACCGTGTGGCCTTGCCGTTGTAAACTTTCAATGATACTTAGCTTATCGAGCGGCGTCGCTCGGGCGATGATCACAGCTTGTTTCAGACGCTGATCCAGTTCGTCGCCTGATAGTTCTGTAATATCGGTTGCCGTTAGCACCTCGCCTCCATTCTTCAATAGGCCAGCCTCCTGCGCGATAGCCCACGCCGTCGAGGGGTGATCGCCAGTAATCATAATGACGCGCACACCAGCATCGTGGCAACGCGTCACAGCTATACGTACCGTCTCACGCAAAGGATCACTGATGCCGACGAAGCCAAGCACTGTCAACCCCTGTGGATCATCAAGCTCTGTTTCGCTCGTACCCTCTGCCACGACCAACACACGTAATCCCTGTTCCGCATACTGTAACACGCGTTGAGCGAACATGCTCCGAGTTGTCTCATCCAGATGCTGCTTCTCACCGTTTTGAAGTATCCAGTGGCAGCGAGGGAGCAAGGCTTCCAGTGCTCCTTTCAAATAGAGCTTCTCTTGTGTACGTGTGGCGTGAAAGGAGCGGGCAGGATCAAAGGGCAACTCATCTTCATGCAGCACCTGGAGTTGTTTCTCCAATCCAGCCGCAATGGCCCCCTGGATGACTGCCACATCTGTCGGGTGTGATGCAGCACCTGGAGCGTCAGGAGAAGGACTGGCAAGCGCTGCTGCTAACAAGATATGACGGAGCGGTGACGATAATTGCTGGGTAGTCTTGCTCTCATGATCGATGTCAGCCACAAGATTCAGTTGAAGACGACCCCTGGTCATCGTGCCGGTTTTATCAGCACAAGCCACATCGACGCGTCCCAGGGCTTCTACTGCGGAGAGACGGCGCACCACGGCTCGCTGGTTGGCGAGACGACGGGCCACTCCAGCTTCACCAACTTTAGAGAGCAGTGGCAGCCCTTCAGGAACAGCAGCGATGGTGACGGTTGCGCCCAGGGCCAGGAGCGAGGCGAGTGGCTGCCCCCACAGCAACCCCATACCAATCACGATGGCTCCTCCTGCGATAGACAGTGGTATCAGCGTACGTAGCATACGGCTCAGGCGTATTCCAAGTGGGCTCGTCTCTATGTCATTTTGGGAAAGGGCTGCACGTGTTGCCCCCATGCGTGTCTCCTTGCCCACCGCTACCACAACAGCCTGTCCACTCCCAATAGCGACATCCGTTCCTTCCAGAACGATATGGTTGGTATCATATTTCCCGAAGGCTGCTTTTGCTACAGGCAGCGATTCGCCGGTCAATGCGGCCTCGTCTACTTCAAGGCCCTGAGCGCTGATCACGCGAGCATCTGCAGCGATACGATCACCGGGAGCCAGCATCAATATGTCGCCAGGGACCAGTTCGGTAGCTGGTATCATCACTGCCTGGCCGTCACGTAGTACTCGTGCCTGGGTAGTACTAAAGCGTTGAAGGGCCTCTGCTGTTTGATCTGCTTTCTGTTCTTGCCAGGAACTCATTGCCACACTCACGAGAATCGTGGTTCCAATAATCACCGTATCGCCTACCGCTCCAAAGAGCAGCGAGATGCCAGCGCCAGCGGCCAGTATACCCATAAGAGGTGAGAGCAGTTGGTCGAGCACTATTTTGAGCAAACGATTCTTATGTGCTTGTGGAGTCGATGCATATTGTCGTCCTGCGGCTTGCCTAGTGGTCAGGCCATATTCCGTTGTCTGAAACTGGTGTAATACCTCTTCTACACTTTTCCTTCCCCAGCGCTCTGGTCGGGGATCGATCAGGCTGGCGATCGTCGATGAATGGTGCTCGCCCCCACGCAAGCGCAACCATCCATCGGCAATAGCGATTAATGCGCTGATATAGATGGCTCTGGAAGCCATGGCGATCCCTGGAATGCCCCGAATGCCCCAGAGTACGCCGACAATGTTAGAGATTGTTGAGAGGCCCACCGCATCGCGTACCGTTGTCTCACGATGTGCTGCTGCCTCAATAATTGTAGCAACCGCATTCAGGTCAGGTGCTAGAATATCTGCAGGGGCCCGTAGTTGCGAATGATCGTCGCTCAGGCCAATTGCCAGATCACAGGCCGCGAAGCCAGCCGAAGCTGCTACATTGTCGGAGACAAAAAAGACAATCTGCCCCTCTTGCTGTTTAGCTCGGATCACATCGATCGCGTTATCGATTTCAGACAGCGCGATCTGTGCTCGTTGCGTCATTGCTCTTACCGCAATCTGATCACCGCTACTCAGCAGTGCCAGTTCAATATGATAGCGCCGACACGTCTGGACAAGGTTTGCTACCCCTGATACCAGTTGTGGTCGTAGCGCCAGTAATCCAAGCGGCTGTGAATCTTGTTCATTGCTCAGAACTAGCACGTAATTGCCCTGTTGCCGCAGGTAGCTTGCATCCTGAAAGAGGCTCCAATCTTCTACCGGGCCAAGGGAGTAGCGCACATCACCCAGAGAGGCGTTGGCGGCCTTTCCATCGAAGCTTCCATCGGTTGCTGAAGCAGCATTAGTGTTTCTGAATGCGCCTGTCCAGGGGAAATCAACGGCACTGGCTACCCCAGCAGCATATCTCTGTATTTCTGAACTGTTATGCGCTTCTGAAAGAGGCAAGACCTCCGCAATTTCCAGCCGTTCGCTCAAGAGACGCGCACCATCCAGAAGAACAAGATTGGGGAGGCGAATCGTGCGGCGAGGACGTGTGCCCACGACGGTTGCCCCTCCGCGCAAGACTCGCGCCGCTGCTCCCATCTCTGCACAATCCAGACCAATCGCGGCGGGACGTGGACTGACCAGCAGCAAAGCTGCCAATGTCTGGCTAAAAGAGCGTGTAAAGAGCGCGCTGATCCCAGCATAGACAAAAGAACTAAGGCTGGCAATACGTTGATAGTGATCATAGAGGGTGGAAGCAATTGGTGCAGGGCGCGGATCTGGAGTAAATGCTTGAAAGGATCTATCATCTTGTAGTTGTAATAAAAATGAACTACCATAGAGCCGTGCACCAGGAGGAACGGTGCTGCCTGGAGTCACTGGTAGTGGCATGCCGTCTCGTCCGGTTGCCGTACCGGTGCCTTCTAATACCTTTGCCGTCAGTGGGGTGCGTTCTCCATACTCCAGATGTATAGTAGCGTCGGGCTGTACAGAAGGGGCGTGACTTGCCCGCTCCTCATGGTCGCGCCAGGCTGTGCGTCGAGCCAGTACCTCGGTAAGGAGTCGCAGGGATTCGATGCCAACGACTGCCAGACCCAGCGGACTCTCTGCCAGGGTGAGGCTAAGAATTCCAGGAATATTGAAGAGTAAATCAGCGGCTGTACGGCCTAAAAGTTTACGCAGACCGTAGCGAAGTGGAGGAATGCCTTGCAAAATACCAATGATACTGGCAACATTCAAGGCGGTATTTGCACCGGGGAGTGGCTCGACAAATCCCAGGAGGCGACGCGTCGCAAAGAAGCCAAGGCCCAGCGTTGCCTCAATGGTCCGGGTCATGCTCTGGATCAGTGGTCCTGGATCAAGCGGATACGCTGGACGGTCCTCTTCTGGCAGTTCGGGTAATTCCAATCCGGCAACATCTGCAATCAGATCATCCAAATTCGCTTCATGCTCTGTAAATTCGACCAATACACGCCCGGTCAGAGGGCTGGCCTGTGCACGTACACCTGGGTGATGTTCCAGGTGCTCTACCACGCGCTTTGCCAGCAGCGGATCACGGTCCATACCACGTACCGCAATGTGAGCACGAATGGTCTGTCCCTGTTTCTCTCGCCGCGTCGGTGGGGGTGCCGGTTGATGATAATGTTGCTCATTGAGCTGTTGAAGATCAAGGGCGTAGAAGGAGTGTAGAAGCGTTTGCTCATTGGTGATGGTCGGGTCAAACGTGATAAGGAGATTGCCTGTCAGCGGGTTGGCCTGGACACGAAAAACGCCCGATTCTTTGCGTACCTGTGACTCTATCTCTTGTTTTCCCCCTCCCGTCCAACCGGGGAGATGGAGACGTATACGGCCAGGAATGGCGTGAAGGATCTGCGGCTTCTCTGCAACTGTTGCACTCATGGGCACACTTCACTTTCTGTGTTCAGCTTTTTAACACCTGAATACAACATATGAGATGATCTTCTACGTCGTATGAGATGTAGAAGTGGTTGGCGGGCAAACAAGTGAAAACCTTCCTCCTCCTGAAGAGGAAGGTACACTTGTGCAGATAAATCTGATCAGCCTTATCCATTGTGCAGTTACGAAGAAGGGGTCTTGGGCTGGCGAACGCTGTGAGCTTCGGCTAAGATATCTTCTGCTTCTTCACGCAAGCGTGCACTTGTGCGGCGTAGTTGCAGGCCCGCAACGGATGCCCATTGGCCGAGACGCTGCTCCATGCTTTGGATCAGGTGCTCTGCTTTCTCCATTGGGGGAGGAGTTGGTTCATTCGGGTGGGCCTCTGGTGGTTGTTCTGCACTTTGGGCTGGCGACTGCTCGGTTCCGTTCACTTTCTGCTGAAGCTGGGTAGCGCGTTGGCGCGCCTTCTGACCGGCGTTCTGCATTAGCGACTTGAGAGATGGACCCATGCCATCCCAGAATTGTTCGGCGCGCTCCACCGCCGTTCGTGATGAAGCACCTTCTGAACTCTGATTCACTGACTAGCCTCCACTTCCTTCTGGCTGACCTCCCGGAGCGGTTTCCTGGGATGAGGCTTGCATTCGTTGAGCGCCCTGTCCGATATTCCTTGCCACGGACGTCATGGCATCACCGGCAATAAATGCGCCAGCCGTCGCATAGACCAGTCCCTTGCGCAACCAGCTACGTCCTCTTGGAGAAAAGATCGCTGCCGCTACGGCTGCTGTCACCGCCACCTCTGGTTGCAGGAAATCTTCAAGATCCATGTTGTTCTCCTATCTTTCATTTGTTCACTTCATGTATGAACAACATAACCCGTCCATGGATCCATCAGAAGCGTTTCATCCTCGCGCTCATGTCCGCGTTGATTTTTTGTCACGGAAAATCCACCTGTTGTACACGGACAGACTAGAAGAAAAGTGACATGTAGAATGTCCGTTCTCCGCTGATGGCATAGCCGACCAGTAAGGCAAGAAAATCGATGGGTTCGTAGCTGCCACAGGGCTTTCCAATTCTCCCATCTAGCGGGAGTGCAGAGGGCTGCCGCCCTCTGCCGGGGTGCGGGGTGTCCCCGCAAAAACCTTTTTTCTTCTCTTTTGCGCGCCGTCGCAGGCGGCGCGCGAAGGAGGGAAGGAAACTGGGGACACCCCAGACCCCGGCAGGGAGACCCTGCACCCCTTTGAGCGGAGAACTGGAAAGCCCTGGTAGCTGCCAAGGTTGTGTTGCAAGAAATCTGGAAGAATGTCCTGGCGGTGAAGCCTCACCTCTTGTTCCGTTTAGGCTGCCACTCCAAACAGGCTGGAGATGAAGGCTCTTTGACGTCTGCTCTCTCCTTTAGCCACTCCACCTCTTTGCCTTTTCTGATCATGTGCATGACCTCGTATCCCTGTAAGATTCTCCATGCCGTCACCAAAGAAAAGAAGCCCATTGCTGGCTTGACGAACCGTTTCATGAAGCGATGATCTTGCTCGATCAGATTATTAACGTATTTGACTTGTCGGAGCTCGACTGATGCGGGAAGCACTCCGCAGGCTTTGAGCTCGACAATAGCCTGAGGGTAAATGGACGAGGCTCCGACTCGTATAAGCGACGGTATACTCAGGATTCAGTTCGAGGGCATGGTGATAGTCAGCCAGCGCCCGTTGATACTCCTTGAGGGAATGGTAGACGCTCCCACGTTTCCGGTACATCGAGGCGTCTTTCGGATTGGTTCCAGCGCCTTGTCATAATCGGCGACAGTTCGCTGATAGTCTTTGAGGTGGCGATGGACATCACCGCGGATAGATATAGAGGTGAGCTGCCAGAGGGGTGAGAGCAATGGCTGCATCAAAATTGGCAAGTGCTCGTTGGTACTCCGCGAGTCTTTCATAGACAAGGCCTCGCCTCGCATACGCCCAGACGAACTGAGGATCAAGCTCGATGACTCGATCAAAGTCGGCCAGGGCTTGCTGATACTTTTTGAGGTGACGATACGCACTCCCCCGAAACGTGTAGGCCTGAGCAACGGTGGGTTCAAGTTCGATACCAAAGCAGCAGAGGCATTTTTGCAAGCCCGTGCTGAAGGGACCGATCCGGTGCAAGCGCTGCTGGACAAAGTGCCTGAACTGCAGCTTCAGGCAACCGTTGGCTCAGCCAAACAGTTTCTGCGCCCAGAAGATCTCGACTCCCTGGATCTGATCGAGTCGCGCTACGTGCCCATGTGCCAAAGTTTGCTCCTCTTGTATCAAGCTCTCGATTTCCAGCCATTTCGGCAGAGTGAGCCATCTTTACAAGCCCTGGAGCATGTCTCTACGCTTGCTAAACATCGCCGAAGGGTAACGGCAAAAGAGCAAAAGGTAAGGAACAATCAGTTCAGTAAACCATCAGAAACTGAACCATGAGTCCTCCATGGAAGCTTTGCCTCTTCTCACGCTACACCGATTGACAGCGTAAGAAGAGGCTGACGTGGCGCGACTTTAAGGAAGCCCTGAAACCTATCAGGGCTTGTTGGTTGGCGAGAGAAACGACCCGGTGCTGTCCTGCACCACAAACTCGGCGTGCAACGAGGCAGTCGAAGCGCCACCGACCCACACATCGAAGATCGACTCATCGAGGACGTAGATCCCTTGTGTCGAACTCCAGTAGCGTCGCGCTACCGCTTCGATCTGGAAGTGGAGGGTGCGGGTCTCCCCTGCTTCTAGTGTCACCCGCTGAAACGCCTTGAGTTCGCGCACCGGGCGGGCAGCACGGCCATACCGCTGGTGCAGATAGAGTTGGGCAACCTCTTCAACGGCTCGCACTGAAGGGTTGTGTACCTCGATGTGTACCTCAAGAGTCTCGTCCAATCCAATCGATGTGGCGTGCAAGCTGAGATCGACGTAGGTCACCTCGCCGTAGGTCAGGCCAAAGCCGAAAGGATACAGTGGAGTGCTCTCCTCTTCCCAGTAGCGTTGGTCGCTGGTGTAATGAGTCGGCGGTCAGCAGCCCCGGGAACACCGCCCGTCCCCACATAGGATGTCATGATGTTGCCCGCTCCGGCCTTGACCGCCGCAGCAAAGGGCGGCAGGTACACATTGCGTAGCTCATTTTCTGAGAGATTCACTTCGTCATAGTCGCGTCCACCCAGGGCGGCACCGTAACCGAGGAAGTGCTTGGGACCTGCTATAATGTGGTCCGGACTGCCAATGCCATCCCCCTGAAAGCCGCGCACCTGGGCCGCAGCCATTTGGGAACCGAGATACGGATCTTCCTCGGCCCCCTCGACGATGCGGCCCCACCGTGGATCGCGGGCAATATCGACCATCGGCGCAAATGCCCAGTGGATACCCACCGCGCGTGCCTCGCGTGCCGCAATGGCCTGGACACGTTCGACAAGTGCCGGGTCCCAAGATGCGGCTAGACCGAGCGGGACGGGGAAGATCGTCCGCAACCCATGAATGACATCGAAGCCAAAGAGCAGTGGGTTACCCAGACGGCTTTCTTCGACGGCGATGTGTTGCAAGCAGTTCGTCTCGGCAGGATCAGAAACAAACAACAGACTGCCAGCTCGGCCAGCGCGGACTTCCGTCTCGACAAGCTTGGTCTGCGCCGACATCCCGGTCAGATAGAAATACTGACTGATCTGCCCAGCCTTCTCTTCAAGGGTCATGGCCGCGAGCAGTGCGTTGGCTTGTTGGAGATGGATCTCATTCGTGCTCATATACTTTTCCCTCTGATGGTCCCTTCACGCATGTCATGGAGTGTTGGACGGATGGAACCATTATTTACTTAGCTCTTCTCTGCTCTGCTTTTCCTTCAAATGGCCAGTGTCGTCATTTCTCAAATGGGCGATCTTTATAATAGTAGAGTTTGTCCCGTTCACTGATTTCGCGTAGCACTTTGCAGGGGTTGCCCGCGGCCACCACATTGGCCGGGATATCCTTCGTGACAATACTGCCTGCCCCAATGACGGTATTCTCACCAATGGTGACGCCTGGACAAATGACGGCTCCGGCACCGACCCACACATTCTCACCAATGGTCACCGGCAGCGCATACATATATCCCCGGTGTGCGGGATCAATGGGATGCCCAGTCACGGCAATTGTGACATTGGGTCCAAACATGACCCGGTTTCCGATGAGAATCTTGTAATCGTCTACCAGGTTCAGGTTAAAATTCACATAGACTCTGTCTCCGAGAAACACATTGGTTCCATAGCAGAAGTAAATGGGAGGTTCTATCCAACAGTGTTCCCCCACCGCTCCAAACATCTCCTTCATCAGTTCCTGGCGCTTTTCGATTTCCGTTGGTCTTGTATGATTAAAAGCATACATCCGTTCTTTGGCGCGGAGTCGTTCTTCGGGAAGTCCTTCGCTCATATCAGTGAACAGTCTTCCGCTGGCGATCCGTTCTCTTTGTGTCAGCGTCTTCTCGTCCTGAGTCATAGTACCCTCTTCTTTCTGTTCCTTCACGTATCTGCCATTGACGAATGGCATCTTCTCGTTCGTTCTTTCCAGGTTCCCTATGCTGTGCCTTCTTCTATAGAGAAATCCCTGGTGATGTTCTTGAGCCAGGTAAACCGTCGATAATGCCGATAGATAAAGGGCATTTTCACGAATTCATCCAAACAGAGCACGAAATACACCAGCATGGCCGGTATCTGAAACACAAAGGCACACAACAGACCAAGGGGGATGGAGACCCCCCACATGACCAGAGCATCAGTGATCAATCCAAAGCGGGAGTCTCCGCCGGCGCAGAATACCCCGACAATCACGGTGGCATTGATGGATTTCCCAATGACGTAATAGGAGTTGATCATCAGCATGATTGCCAGATATCCTGATGCAGTCTCGGTCAGGGGAACGATGTGAAGGAGAAGTGGCCTCGTCAGCAGGATCAGGATACCTCCCGTAGCGCCACAGAGCAACGCCAGTTTGCATAGCCGGGAGGCGTCTCTTCTGGCCTGTTCCAGGCGCTTCTCCCCGATTTCTTTGCCAATCAGGATCGCACCGCCGCTGGCCAGGCCCAAACTCACCACGGCTGCGAGATCGAATACCACGCTCGCTAGCGCATTCGCCGCGACAACATCGGCTCCCAGATGTCCCAGGATAGCTGCATACATGGCAATCGCCCCACCCCAGACACATTCGTTCCCCAGCACTGGTAGGGTATATCGCAAGTAATCCCCGAAAAGCAACGGGCTTCGGGCAAACAGTGCGCGTAGCCTCAGTTGCAACTGAGGAGCGCGTCGTCGGGAGTCAAGCAGGCACCAGGCCAGTTGCAACGCCTGGGCGATTGTGGTGGCGAGCGCAACCCCAACGACACCGAGTTTGGGAGACCCGAGCAACCCAAAGAGTAAGACCGCATTCAGACCAACACCCAGGACCAGGGAAATCGACGTGATGAGGGTACTCACACGGACCCGTCCCGTGCTTCTGAGAAAGCACAGATAGATCTGTGAAATGCCCATCAAGAGGTAGGAGGGGCCAATCAGGCGTAGATAGGATGCACCTATGACGATGAGCGTCTTATCCGACGTAAAGAGCTGCATCAAGAACTGGGGACACAAACACGCAGCGACACAAAAAAGGGAGGCCACTAAGAGCGAAAGCCGCAGGGAGATCCCATAGAGTTTCTCAATCGCCTGGGTATCTCCTTTGCCCCAATACTGCGCCACCAGCATGGTCGCCCCGATGGTGAGTCCAGCAAAGAAGAGATTCAAAATGAACAGGATCTGGCTGGCCAGAGAGACGGCGGAAAGGGCTGTCTGGCTCACCGAACCCAGCATAATGACGTTCGCGGAACTTCCCACAGCGGTCAAGAGATTCTGCAACGCAATGGGGAAAACCAGAGCAAACAAGGTCTGAGAGAAGGCGCGCCTCTCCTCACGTGTGCTGGTTTGTGGTGTACGTTCAAGAGACCGTAGCCCTTCCCTTTTCCAGCGAGGTATCCTGATGATGCGTTTGTCCATAGCATAACCATAGCCCATGCTCATCAGAAGAGCTATCATTTTCTCCTCTGATTCTATAACTATCGTATCTTTCTTGCCGGTTTTGTGCTGGGCGGCCCAAGATTGTCAGGCAGGTGGGTTTGCGCCCCGGCACATGCCCGCGTGCAGTGAGGCCATTCCTCTGCTCATTCGGGCAACATGCGCAAGAATTGGAGTGAACGCTGAGCGCTTTCCAGGGAAGGAATACGTGGTTGATCATTTTCCACAAGAAAGCTCTGGACGCCACTGGTGCGTGCTGCTGCAACAATCTCTGCAATGGGAAGGATGCCTGCTCCGACTTCGGTGAATGTGCGCTCCGGGGTCATATCCTTCAGATGAACCAGCGTGACGCGCCCAGCATGACGTTGCAGATACTCGACGGGATCGACACCAGCAAAGGCCGCCCAGTACGTATCAAGTTCAAACGAGACACTGGCAGGATCAGTTTGCTCGATGAGATAATCAAGTACCAGCGTCGGATTCTCGTCGCTCATAGGTGCGAATTCAAAGTCGTGGTTGTGATATCCAAGGGTCAAACCCCGCGCTTTTGCTTTGCTGCCAAGACGGTTTAAGGTCCCCGCCAACGCGGTAAACGCTTCCATTGTGCGTTGAGAGGGAGGAAGCCAGGGAACGATGAGAGACGGGCAACCGATGGACAGAGCATACGCAGCCTCTTGCTCAAAGCGCTGTTCCAGGCTCTCCAGCGACACATGGGTAGAGAGCGCCTGGAGACCAGTTTCAGCCAACAGCTCTTGCATCTGTGGAATGGAGAGACCACCGTAGCCAGCAAACTCGACCGCTGTATAGCCCAGCTCTGATACATGCCTGAGTGTACCCACGAAGTCTCGTGCCGTTTCATCGCGTACCGTGTACAATTGCAACGCTATTGTTTTCATTTTTAAAACCCTTTATGAACGCCCTCTACAGGCTGGCTTATTTGCCCAACTGCTTCTCATTTTCCTGCGAGGTATCTTGATGATGTGTTTTTCCATACCATAACAATAGTTTATTTCTGTTGGAAGAGCTATCATTTTCTGCTATAATGCTATAACTATCGTATCTTTCTTCAACGGGAGACTGTCTGTGTTCCAGTTAACGATTCGCGATGACCTATCAGAGGCCATTGACTATACATCACCAAACGTGCCGATCCGAGCCGTCCTTGGAACGTTATCCCACTTTCCCAACAAAGCTGCAGTATGTCACTGGCATAGCGAACTGGAGTGTATCATCGTGCTGGAAGGAGAGATGCACTATTTTGTCAATGAACAGGTGTATCGGCTTTCACAAGGGATGGGGATCATCGTCAATACCAATCGGCTGCATTTCGGGTATGGGGTCGATGACCGGGACTGCGTGTTTGTCGTCCTTCTCCTTCACCCTTCCTTGCTTGGGGGAAATGCCTATATCGAGAGTCACTATATCAATCCTTTGCTCTATGATGCCGACAGTGATGCAATCCTTCTGTCAGAAGGCGTGGCATGGCACCGCGAGGCCCTTCACTTGATCACTACCCTGTTTCAGGTAGCTGAGCAACAGCCACCCCATTATGAATTCCAGGTCCACATCCAGTTTGCTTCGCTTTGGTTGCTCCTGTATGAACACACCATTGCCAGAAACGGTTCACAGCAACGCTCCAGCGTGCCAAGCAGCCATCTGAAAGACATGATTGGATATATTCAGAAGCATTACCAAGAAAAAATCTCCTTACACGACATTGCATTAGCAGGCTTGATGTGCCGCAGCAAGTGTTGTCACCTCTTCAAGCAAACGCTCCATCAGACGCCCTTTGAGTACCTGCTGCATTACCGTATCCAGAAAAGTCTCTCACTGCTTGCAGACGGCAATCTCACGATTACCGCCATTGCTGCGGCTTGTGGCTTCAGTGGGGCCAGTTATTATACCGAGGTCTTTCGCAAGATCATGGGCATCTCTCCCAGTGCCTATCGCAAAAGGCAATCGTTGTAATGCTTTCTCTTGACATCAGAAGGCAAATGAGACGACCATAGTGAGGCAGACGAATGCTTGATCCTCCATGGCAAACTGGCCTTTGAGCATGTTCGGGAACGTCGAGAAGGTGGTTGTTGGAGGTTGGTTTGCTGGAATTTTCTCTACAAGCGCATACAACGATACTCTCGCTGAGGCCTGTTCTCTCAAATTTCTCTTCTTCATCTACGCATTTTTTTGTCTCTTGATAATGTGAAACGATAGTATGAGAATGAGCCTGGGAAGCCGTCCTATCGCTTAGCGTTGTTTTTCGTTCCATTCATACTCAAGGGCCGAACTCTACGCTGCTCGACAAAACAGCATAGCCGATATCATGGCTCTTACTGGCTTCAAGAGTCGGGCCACATTCTATAAATATGTCGTCAACGCTGAGAAGCAAAAATAAGGTGTGCCGTTGTTCACCTGACAACGCTTAGCGGGGACAAAAGCAGAGAAAATCTCCCTGGCGAACCCTTAGCGGGGAAAACGGGGGGGGTAAAAATGTCGGGACCCCGCAGTGGCTTCAACAGTGCCTCACGCAGCCAAGTGAACGCGATCTTGACGTCGGTGTGCTAGTTGACAGAGAATGTTTCCCACGTCTGGTACTGGAGCGGACGCATCACAGGGTTGGCGCCTGCGGCCAAGATGAGAACCTCTGGCTCATACTGATCCAGTAGGTTCCACGCCACCGTCGCATCGGTCGCATCCGCGACCTCGGTTCGGATGTTCGAGCTGGTGGCGGCCAGTGCTGCAAGAGTGGATCCAGTCCGGGCGACCGCGACCACTGGAGCACCAGCCTCGGCGAATGTGTGAGCGATTCCACGCCCCAAGCCCCGGCTAGCGCCAACGACTAGAGTGGTCCTGCCTGACAAATCACTCATAACAGTCCTCTTTCTTTGTATAAAAGCTTATTTACAGTCATGCAATCCTTTCATACTATTTACTAGCCTGGTTTAACAGTTCTACGACCACTACTGTAACTTTCTCGATATGCAGAGTATACTCTTGAATAGTGATACAATCTATGATAAATTGTCTCGAATAGTTGTCTGAGCGTCTCAAAAGTAGGGGCACTGCACAGCATGTACGCTTACGTTAAGCTGAGTTTATGAACTGTGCTTTAGTACGGATATACACGAGAGTACGCCAGAGCTTGTCCCTGCTGGTGGGGATGAAAGTCATCTTGTCTTCTCAATGCTCTCCTCCGCTTTCCACAAGCTCCCCGCAGGTAGTGCAGTAACGATGGTAGGATCCCCCTCGAACCACACGGTGTCGATAGTCAGACGGCTGATACGCCACAGCTCTGCGTCGCGAACCAGGCTGGCATCGTAACGGCCCATAAGAAGTGCATGTCTGCTTTGATCGGGACGAGGCCCTTCGCCAGGCGAAAAATGCTGAGCCAGAACGTATGCTTGCAGCGTAGCCCTCTCGCCGCT
Organism: Reticulibacter mediterranei; assembly: GCF_016587455.1. Taxonomy (NCBI): domain Bacteria; kingdom Bacillati; phylum Chloroflexota; class Ktedonobacteria; order Ktedonobacterales; family Reticulibacteraceae; genus Reticulibacter; species Reticulibacter mediterranei. Next base: position 488,776 of record NZ_BNJK01000001.1, read on the forward strand.
GATCGTCATGCGCAGGTTGCTCAGAGAGTGGCTGGTGTCCAGAGGACCAAGAACCGCAAGGAGGGTCTTGACTACTACATCGCGAGCTGAAAGGACTGGGAATTGGACCCCGATCTTGCTTGCAGCGGAAGCGAAATCAAAGATGACATCTTCGGTAAAAGCTGATGATAACAGATCTGCATCACCAAGATCCAAACCTGCTGCATAGCGATAGAGAGCATCGGCAATTTCGGTTCGATCATATGCTAGTTTTCCATAATCAAAGGGCGTGTTCATCAAGTTCATAGCTCCTTTTCCAAACGAGAGAGACAAGGTGACTGGAAGCAGAGAAAGTTCCTTCGAGACGAGCGTTCGCACCAACTGCCTCCTTGCTTGATCTCACGTTTCCTGTTTCTTGGGAATAGTATAGTGAGCAAGGAGTGTTTTACCAAGAGTAAAACTACACCTGGACTGGCAAAAGAGCTTTCTGGATCATGTGCCGACATGACCAGTTCCAGAGAGAGGAGAAAGGCATGATTGACAACGAATCAGGCCCATTGGATCCTTCAGATGAGCTACGTGATCTCTTGAGCAAAATTGAAGCTCTACGCACTATGCGCCAGCAGCAAGTGAAGGAACATTCCCATCCCCACCTCAAACGCTTTACACAACAAGAGTTAAACGATGAAGCGTGCCCCACCTATAAAAATTTGCTTATCGGACGTTCGCAGCGGGTTCCTGGCCGAAAGACAATCTTGCAGATTGCACAATATCTCGAATGTAGTGCGGCAGAGCGCAACGACTTGCTCTTAGTTGCACGCTATCTTCCCGAAAGCCTCGAATTGGAAGGGTTTCAACTCAAGGAGGCATTAGAGCAAGCTCAATCTCTCATGGGAACATTACCCTATCCTGCACTTCTTCTCACACATACCTTTGAGGTACAAGCAATCAATGCACTGTTCCTACAGTTTTTTGAATTCCCGCAGTTGCGCTTCATTCCGAGGCATCAACGAAATCTTCTCCATTTCTTTTTTCATCCCAACTTACCATTACGAGCACGCAGCACCTTCAATGAGCAGGAGGTTCTATCCTGGCAAGCTCACGCGTCTCAGTGCATCCAACATTTTAAACAGAGTAACAGATTGTACCAATTTGAGGCGTGGTATCAGGATTTGGTGGAGCAACTCTCTACGGTTGCCGATTTTCGAACCTACTGGGATCAAGATGCCAGGCTACTGGACGAAGCTGATACGCTGTTTAAAGGGGTTCTGTGCCGCCATAGCAGGACTGGCGAACTGCTTCCGATTCGGTTCCGACGTGTTCATATCTCGCTCTCTGATCACAGGTATCCCAGTATTGTGGCGTTTCTCCCTCAAGATGATATGGGGTGTGCAGCCCTGGCGTCTCGCTTTCCGTAATCCTCTTGATGCCAAAAAGGCGAGCGAAAAGACGTTTTCTCGCTCGCTTTGCAAAAGAGGTCGTATGTGATCTCGGACGCACTTCTAGACAGACCTCTTCTACCCCATACGTTAGCCCAGTCCTCCGTCGATGTGAATCTCTTCGCCCGTTATGTAGGAAGCGTCAGAGGAGGCTAGGAAGGCCACCACACTCGCAACTTCTTCCGGCTTGCCAAGCCGCGAAAGCGGCACCGCAGCGCTCATCCGATCCAGGCGTTCCTGCATCCTCTCCGGGCTTAACCCGGCTTTCTGGTAAATGGGGGTCAAGATCGGACCTGGGCTGACCACATTGACCCGAATGCGACGTTCCGCCAACTCAACCGCCGCCGTTTGTGCCACAGCTCGTAACGCCGCTTTGGCTGCACTGTATGCGCTCGTCCCCGGCCTCCGCCAAGGTGGGTTGATGGGAGCCAGAGCGATCAGGATGATCGAAGCCCCGTCATTGAGAGAGGGGATCGCTTTCGTGAGCGTGAAGTACGCGCCTTTCGTATTGATCGCGAACAGCTCGTCATACAAGCTCTCCGATGTGTCTATGAGCGCAGCAAATTTACCCATGCCAGCATTGACGAACAGCACGTCAATTCGGCCAAGTTCCTGTGTGATCGTTCTATACATCTGATCAATATTCGAGAGCTTCGCCACATCGGCTTGCACAGCAAGCACCCTATTGCCAATCGTCCTGGCGGCTTCCTCAAGCTTCTGCGCGTTGCGTCCCACGATGGCAAGCCTGGCCCCTTCTTCATGAAGCCGTTTTGCTGTGGCGAGCCCGATGCCGCTTGTGCCTCCCGTCACCACTGCTACTTTGCCTTCGAATCTCTTCATCGCAAGTCTCCTTCATCTTCTCTTTTGGTGTTTTCCTGTTTCCTTTCAGCGGACTTCCCTGCCCTCTCGATACGCCCGCTTTCCCATAGAGTGTACGCTTGAATGCCGAGACAATCTATGGTATTTTGTCATGAATATGTAAGTAATCGTCCAAAGATGGGAGTATCTCATGGATGCTCTGACAGATGTGCTTCATGCCCTCGAACTCAAAGGGTGGCTTCATTCGCGCATGGAGATGATTCTTCCCTGGCGCTTTGATTTTCTGACCAGTCCAGATAGCATTTTTCACCTGCTCTCTGGCGGTCATGGCTATCTCTCTGTGGAAGGGGAAGCCGCTCCTCGGCGGATAGGGAGCGGGGACGTGCTGCTCTTTCCTTTCGGACATGCCCACTCAATCGGCGATGAGCCTTCGTCTCCTTTGACGAGAACGGTACACCTGGCCTATTCCGCGCATCGAGAGTATCAGGTGCTCCCTTTCGAGGGCGAGGGACCAAAGATGGGGATACTCTGTGGCGCGTTCCATTTTGAGCACCCCAATGATTACCCCTTCCTCCAATGCCTGCCGAAAGTCATTCATATCCCTGGAGAACAAGGACGCATGGCCCAGAGCTTCGCCGAGCTTGTGCAAATGCTGGCACGCGAATCCGGCGAACGTCTGGTTGGCAGGGAGGTCGTGTTGCGACGGCTGACCGAACTGCTTTTCATTCAAGTGATCCGAGTCTGGATCGAGCAGCAAGCAGAAACCTCCACAGGATGGATAGCAGCGTTGCGCGACCAGTCGATCAGCACGGCTCTCGGCCTGATTCATCAGTCTCCTGATCGTGGGTGGAAAGTTGAGGAACTGGCAGAGGCGGTGGCCCTCTCCCGCTCAGCGTTCTCCGCCCGTTTCACCCGGCTGGTGGGTGAGGCTCCCATCACATATTTGACCCGTTGGCGCATGCAGCGGGCCAAACGATTACTCAAGAACGATGTCAAGATCCAAACGATCGCACCGCTTGTGGGCTACGAGTCGGAAGTGGCCTTTCGCCAGGCCTTCAAGCGAGAAGTCGGTATTTCCCCAGCTAGATATCGCAAGCTTGGGGAACCAGTCTCCACGACGTGGGAAAGAGCGTGAAAAGTAGTAACGACTGTGAGCGCAAAGGCACGACGCGCTCCACGAGGAATCTTACTGGAGGATCTGTGGCCTGATGCGCCTCTGGGAGAGAAATACCTCAATGATGCCGCCAATAAGCTCCGTCATGTCCTCTCTTCTGAACAGGGCGGTCTGCTCACCACCTTTGGCACGCATAGCACCAGTGGCTATGCGCTTCCAGATCAAAGCGTCTTGAGGGTGGATGCAGATGAGGCACTCGCCCTGCTCCAAGATGCTGAAGCAGTTGGACGCACTTCGGTCCCAGGGCTGAGGCTCTTGGAGCAGACTGCAACAAAGCGTTAGCCCTGGCCCAAGAACTGGATGACTATGAACTCCGAACGAGGGCAGCCAAAGCCAGGGGCCGCCTTTGGTGCGAAGCTGAGAGGCATCTTCTCCCAGAGTCACGTCTCGGCGGTAAAACGCTTGTCCAATCCCGGCCCACTCCCGCTCAAACAAAGGGTTGAGCAAGGTCGTCGTGCGGATACACCGTTCTTCCAGCCGCCCACTCTCCTGCATCGGCTTGCGGATCAGTGAAAAAAGTCTCAAGATCCTGCAAAAGCGTCGGTTGATTCTTTTTCGCAATGAGGACGTAGTGACCAGCAAAGCGGATCACATCAGCACAGAAGGCTCGTTGCGTGTGCATGGTATCGGCGGTGATGATACGGTCTTTGACCAGGGTGGGAGAGAGAAAGGCGGCCAGTGTGCTGATCTCATTGTGCTTGTGCAGCTCCGCTCGATGAGCCAGCACCACCCCTGCCTGTGGATCATACCACGAGAGGACATGAACGCTTGGCTGATGGGCCGGCTCGTGACCCAGGGTTCCGCGCAGCGTTTTGCCATCGACGGCCACCTGTCGTAATGTCTCTGGAGGCCCTTGGGTTGGGTTCTGTTCAGTGGCTCGTGCTTTGAGGATCACCCCAGCGATGACGTGAGCCAGCGCTTCAGCGTCACAGCCAGCCAGGGCGCGGGTGTAGGTCGCGTTACTGAGAAACTTACGAGGCCAGTCTAAGTCGGCTCGCAGTTCCCTCTCGCGCAGCCTCACCCATTCTACGACTCCCAGAATCGTCGTTTCTCCTGCCAGCTTTCCCAACAGGAGGAGCGTGAAAATGAAAGCTAACGGATAGCGTTTCCCTCGACGTTTGCATCCATCTGGAACGGACTCAAAGGCATAATAGAGCGAATTGGCATCGATTGGTAAGGCTGTTGGAGTGCTTGGCAGCACCGAATCGAATATGGTAAGGTTCATCTTGAGCCTTTTCTCGCTTTTGTAGGAGGTTTATGGTTTTCCTATTCTAGCAAGATTTGGCTCCTTTTGTCTTCTTTTCGGGACTTTGAAAAAGCCCTGGAAAGGGAGTGAGTTGGCTTGACAGAAAGGTCGAGGGAAAGTTATGCTTTTATTATTATCGAAAGACGCCTCTGAAGATTGTGAATGGACGGTAACAATGACGTGATTTCACTTTGCTTCACAGAAAAGAAACCCTGCTCTCCACTCATTCATGCGGACATCGTTGTACCAAATTAGCAAAACCACCGTTGGACACAAGGGAAGACGACTATGAGCCTACAGATTGACAACGTTGTTGAAAGTACAAAATCCCGGTCAGGAATCATCGACTGTGATGTACACCCTTACCCTAAAAACACAGATGAAATTCGCTCTTATATGAAACAGCCTTGGCGAGACCGGTATAGTGGAGGAGGACGAGGCTTCTTTGGGAATCCTGTTCATGGGTCCAGGCTTGATGCCAACCCTCCTCACGGTGGCCCAGCGGGATCTGATCCAGCATTTTTGCAGGAGCAACTGCTAGACAAATATGGCATTGCCCATGCCATTCTTCTGCCACGAGCCTTCTGCAACCTGCATCCAGACCCCGACTTTGGTACGGCCATTGCAGCCGCCTTTAACGACTGGCTCGCGGATACGTGGCTTGGCGCCTATAATGCTCATGGTGTTTTCAAAGGCTCGATCACTATCGCGCACCAGGATCCCCTCGCCGCTGCCCGCGAGATTGAGCGTTGGGCCGGGCATACCCATTTCGTGCAGGTTATGACCGATTCAGGAGCACGCGCCCCATTTGGTCAACGACACTACCTCCCGATCTACGAGGTGTGCGCGAAATACGGCCTGCCCTTTGCGATTCATCCAGGAACTGATGGCATGGGCATCAACATACAACCATCACCTGGATATCCCACGCACTATATCGAATGGCATACCTGTCTCTCGCTCGGCTTCCAGGCTCACCTGGTAAGTTTTATCACCGAAGGAGTTTTTGAGCGTTTTCCAGATTTTCAAGTGGTGCTCGTCGAGGGTGGAGTATCCTGGTTGCCTGCGCTCATGTGGAGGCTGGACCAGGAATATAAAGCGTTGCGCTATGAAGTTCCCTGGCTCAAACGACGCCCCAGTGACTATCTTAGGGATCACGTGCGTATCTCTTCTCAACCGCTAGAGCGGCCTGACAACGACCAGTACCTCCTCCAGATGCTTGAGATGATGGATGCCGAACATATTCTGATGTTTGCCAGCGATTACCCACACTGGGATTTCGACTCGCCCACTCGTGCTTTCCCTCGTCTCCCAGAGTCCCTACGTAAACGTATCTTCCATGACAACGCAGCAGAGCTTTATCACCTATAAGTTGAAGAGGAAGAAACATGATGGAAAAGTTTGCCGTCGGAATGGCCCGCGATTTACCACCAGGAAAGCGTATGATTGTTACCTTGAAGGGGCGATCTATCGGCATCTTCAATGTCGCTGGAACCTATTACGCGCTCAAAAACGCCTGCCCCCACCAAGGAGCACCCCTCTGTGCGGGATCTGTTGTTGGAATGACATTTCCCTCGCTCCCCTCTGGTCCTGATGATTATCTCTACGGACGTGAGGGTGAGATTCTCCGTTGCCCCTGGCATGGTTGGGAGTTCGATATCACCAATGGAAAATCTATTTTTAATCCCCACAAGTATCGCGTAAAAACCTATGAAGTAACGGTTGAGGAAGAAGAACCGCAGATCGAAACCTACCCCGTTACTGTAGACGCCGGGCGCATTATTGTCTCCCTTATGTAGAGAACTGCTAATACCTCTTTCTTCTTTCCATACAGCAGCCCTGAGTATTGTTGTGAGGGGACTGCTGTATGCTTCTATCGATGAAGAAACGGAGAATAAGTATGTGAAAGTACTGATACCAAAAGCAGCTACGTATCCTCCAGACAGTTTTACACCTGGAGAGCCATAACGTCATCATGCTGACGATGAAGAAGGCTATGAAATAGCAACAGCACTCTGGGAGCGGATACACTCCTGCGTTCTGAAATGAAGAAGAGCACGACAATGTGCCAGCTCAATTCACAAGTACATCAGGTAGAACATACTACTCCAGCTATTTTGGTTGAGCTATCCGCTCGATGCCCAATCATGTTTGATGTCCATGCTTCGCTCGTGCGACCGTGGTAAGCGCCTCATCTGGAATACCGTGTTGTCCGAGAAAGAGGAGCAACTGGGCCGCATGTTCCTGTACATGACGCATGGTGTAGAGGTGTAGTTCCAAGATGCTGACGCCCTGCTCCCCCGTCCAGGGGTAGGAGGAGATGGTTTGATGCGCCCGCTCGTCCGTCAGCGCGAAAAGCGTGGCGTGACATGTTCGCCGCGTCGCCGCCAGATAGGTGAGCAGTTCCTCCTTCGTATAGGGCTGTTCAGGTGAGACGGCAGGGTTGCCCTCAGTCCAGAGGAAGAGAGCAGGGGGAGTAAAATCCTCTTCAGGCGAGCCAGAGAGATACAAGTCGAGCCAGAAGAGGGTATGATACGCGATATACCAAAATTCGGAAAACGCTGCTGGAATCTACGGGAGGGGGAACCGTCCGAGGGGGTTCTCCACCAGAACAAAAAACGTGGTAATTGATTTTTGCAATGATTTGAGCGTATGGTAAATAGCGTGAATGTTCGACGATTTTTGAGGTGAGACGTAGGAAATCGGCGCGAATGTTGGGAATCAGGTGCTGGATCGACAGGCAATCCGCTCCAGACCGAGCAGAGATCTCTATAGGGATGGAAATTGGATAAGCAATCAAGAAAAATGGACACATTGTTCGCAGCCCTCTAGCTCAACCCATCCTGCGCCGTTCCCATCTTTTGCAGCAAGATTTATGAGAGTCGCATAGCTCCTTCAACCAAGGTTTTCCTGATCATGGCGACACTCTCGTCAATGGTGTATATGCTCGTATCCAGGGCATGAGACTCATATTGCCCTAAATGAGCAAAGTACTTCCACATCTTCCCCACAATCTCAGGATTGACCAATGCTCCATGCTTTCGTGCTACCGCTCGTGCAACGGTCGTCTGCTCGTCGGGGCGCAGGACGACGAAACGGACATCAAATCCGTCCTGAACTGCCTTCAACCATGGTTCGAAGTACCAAGGACCGATAATCCCATCGACGATGACCTCATAGCCACCTATGGCATATCTGATGGCACTGGCGGTAAACGCTTCAAGAACGAGGATGTTCTGCTCTTGCGCTTCGGGTAACCAGGTGGAGATATACCCCTTGCGAATAGACTGATAAAAGTCATCCGTATGCATGTGGACGGCACGTTCGTAGATCGACTGTTCTGCCAGCCGTCGTGCGACACTACTCTTGCCTGATCCAGGTGGACCAGAAACGATGACGATGGGTGTAGCATTCATTTCAATATCCTCCAATTGAACGTCTCTTGCATGCTGAATGCGCACAGAGAGTTGCTGTATTCATGAATGGAGTATACCGGGGAACCAAACGAAAAACATCGTCTAAAAGAGCGTTGTTTTTTCTGGCAGCCTGCGCCTAAGAGAGGGCTATCGCTTGTTCCTATCCTTCCCTCTCAACCTGTGCCAATTTCCTCTCGCTCGAAGGATGTACGTAATGATGCTTGAGATGCAACCTCATCTGTTTCGCTTCCAAAGGACGGGAGCGGACACTTCCAGATGAAGCTTCCGAATTTCCAAACGTCGAGAGTTGCAATCCGCCTCTGAAGCCGTCTACTCGGACAATCAACGCGTGATTCCCAACATTCGTGCCAAAATCCTACATTTCGCCTCAAAAATCGTCGAACATTCGTGCCATTTACCACTAGAAGCAAACAGTTGTGCTACCTTCCTCAGCGCACGACCCAGCAATACATTGACCCCAGGATTGTGCAGAACGGCGTGGCGTATGTGAAGCCCGCCTCATGTACGAGTTCCTGGACTCTGGCGGCGGTCGCCGTCTGTGGCCGGGACATCTGCTCCGTGAGCCCGGCCACGGTGCTCGCCATGCGTTCGGCTGGCATACCCATCGATTCACCATACTGCTGCCAGGCGCCCTGAAAATCCGCGTTCAATGTTGGATTCGCCATATCAATTTCTGCTGCGTCCGGACGCACGCCACTGATGAGATACAAAGGCGCTCCCGGCTGGAGATGGTTCTTGATGCTGCGCAACAGGGACAGTTTCGCGTCATCCGGGAGGAAGTGCAGCACGTAGAGACAGGTTGCAGCATCAAACCGCGCTTCAGATTCCAGTTGCTCAATGGTGCCCTGCAGGAAGGTCACACGATCCGCTAGTTTGTGCCGATCCACCTTTGCCAGCGCCAGCGCCAGCATCTGCTGCGAAGGATCGACACCGGTGATCTTCCATCCCGGATTGTGCGGGAGGAAGCGCTCGACCTCCGCGCCGCCACCGACACCCACCACCAGGATGTGCAAGTCGGGCTTGCCGAGGGCGCGCAAGAAGCTTTCCGTCAACTGGAACGTCAGGCCATAGCCAATATTCACGCCCCTGACTGTTTGCTCATAGGCGTCAAGGGGCATGGGTGGGTTCTTGTCGAAGTCAACAGGCGTTGAAGGCTGTGTCATTGGGAAATTGGACTCCTTCTATTCTCCTCTTGCGAATCGCGCACGATAGGAGTAGCATGGCTCATCTTTGCACATCATATCACAATCCCACGGGATGCGCGACGGGATGACAACAAACAACCGGTGTGAGCACAGAGGGGCAAAAGATGGGAATACTTGTAAAACAGGGCAAGAGCCTGCCTCATCGCTCTACTGTGAGCGCTACCTTGCAGCTCAAGAAGCTCCCACGACAAAGAAAACACGACAAGTGAGCGCCATCGTCTTCCCTGTTAGAACTTCCCCATCTGTTCCAGCTCCGCCTCAGGCCCGTCTTTTGTTCCTCCTCAAACTATTTACCCGGTTCTGGGGGCTGGCCACGCTCTCGCCTGCGCCGTCAATGGATTCGTGCCTTGCATACACAAACCATCGATCTGACCTTTGGCACTCCTCAATCAGACGATGACCACTCCACTCGCCGCTCATGTGGTGGCATAACTGGCGCTATCTACCGCACATGAAAGATGAAGCTCTGAGTCCGGTAGGTGAACGAATGGAAACGTTACCTATTGCACAACCTTCTGACGATATACGTGCTAAAACAGAGCAGATAATAGCAAAACTCATTGAGATGAAACACACCAACCAACAGACAGGACAACTTCTGCTCGATTGGTTGCGTACTGAATTTGATGTACAGGAACCAGGAAAACAACTAGAAAATGCCATTACGCTGGGCCTCCAGGCATTCGTCAATGAGGGACGCAAAAAGCGTCCTAGAACGGCGAAAAAGCTCACGCCAGCAGCACTCAAAGCATTGCAAGAGGACTATAGTGAACAAATCGGACCTCTTCAGCAGAGCAAGACCGAAGCACTTATGTTGGAACGAAAAGGGAATGATCTGGTGAATAAGGAGATCATGAATGATCTTGCCAAAAGAGAAATATTCGCTTATTGCAACCCAATGGAACTTATCCTTCTTCTCGCACAAAGTTTGAAGATTGATTAGAGAGGATTTGCCCACCCTATTTTCAAAATTCCAGCACAGGCGCTTGTTCATGTTGCCCTTCATTCTTGGTGGGTTCCATCAAATGATTGGTATAAGGATGAAGACTCAAAAGTGAAAAGACGCGCTTATCTTTACATAGCAGGATGGTATATATGACATTGACGACATATCACCTTGAAGGGAACACATCGTGAATTGCAATTCATAACTATTTTCCGCTGCCTTTTGCCAGTAACCGTTCGTCCATCTCTGCTTTATCGGAGAAGCAAGAGAGTGAGCAGAGCAGTGAAGAAGCGAACGGGCCACGTTACCATCCGATGCCTAAAAGTGAGGTTCCCTCTCAGAATACAAGACATAAGAGAAAAAGTCTCCATTCTTTCGAATGGAGATCAAAGAAGGGAAAATACGGGTCTCAAACCGTCTTCAGTTGTGAGGTCTGCACCTGACTAGCTTTTATTCCTCACCTTGTCTAGCCAGGCCTGCATATCCGCCTCATGCTCATCGTGAAAGTGACCGAAGAAAAATGCCCCGTTTAACTGCTCCCCTTCATCCAGCAACCCTACAAGTCGCGGATCTTGGAGATTATCATCAGAGAGCGCATCGACAGCCACTATCAACTGCTCAATGACTTCACGCGAATCGCTCAGCACATCTGCTAGTGGACGATCTTGATTGGCTTCGTAAAACCAGGCATTGATTTCATCGTCCTCCTGCAACTCTTTGGGCCAGTGCGGCGTAAGGTCTACCTCGGGATTCCGTAATGCCTGGATGCGTTTTACCGTCCGGCGTCGCCATTCAGTTAAATGCACGACAATATCCTTGATAGACCAGCCACCAGCGACCTCTGGCTGCGTCATATTGACCTCACCAATATCATTGAGCAACGCTTGCCAGTTAGCATTTTCCTGCTTCAATTCGCTCACAAGTTGGGCTTTGCTAAGAGTCATACTTGTTTTCCTTTCTTTTCATCCGGGCTTCTATGCAAAATATTGCATCAAAACGAGCCCCTTCCTCCCACTTTCCCAGTCTACCAGAAAAAGCGGCAAAAATACGCCCGCTTTCCTCAGAATTTGGCGGGAGACGAAGATTTGCCATCTATTGATGGGCTATGATATACTTCTTATGAGAAAAACTTCACCTCACACCTCTTCAGCCCCACAGTTCACAAAGCGCTTCAAGTTTCATCACCACCTCACAAAAAGCCCATCTCGTCATCTGTGCCATTCCCACTCTGCTATTGACCACTGCGGAAGTTTGGAAATTTGGAAACGGAATTCTAAGATGATTTGATAGATGCGACGAAAATAGAACCAATCGAGGCGCTATGTATCCAGCAAGCATTGTGCGGTTTTGAAAAATAGCTGGCCGTGCTTCCTTGAGCCATAAGCGCAAATATACAAACCACTTGATACTCGCTCGATAAAGCTCCATTCCCAAATGGTGGCTTCATCGAATCCAGATTCCCTGGCGAGGAGCTGGCAGTATTCGTGGGCTAAAGCAAGAGGATCGGCTGCTGCAAGCAGTTCCTCATTCCAGTCGCGCATGACCACTCCAAGATCATATTCTGGCTCGCAGAGGAAACCATCGGGATCAACAAAGACATAGCCCGACTCAGATCCAGTACGTGGAGCATGCACCAGAAGCGCGTTGGCCGAATGGGGGTCTCCATGGACGACGACGCATCGCCCTGGGTCAAAAGCATCCAAGCGCCTGCGCGCAAACTCCAAGGCCTGAGAGACAATTTTCTGAGAGCATGGCCGTTCAAGTTTGCCCCAGAGCTCGCTTATGAGCTGAGCCAGGGTCTGTGCTTTGTACTCCAGGGGGTTCATCGTTTGATCTGCACCAGGTGGGACAAGCCATGCTTGTTGAAGCGTCTTGCACAGCAATGGTATGGCCTGCTTCGGTTCCAAATTCCTCTCTTGCATGGAGGGTCCAAGCTGCTCTAGAAGCAAAGCGCGGCGCTTGTAGTCAAACTTGAACAGGCGAACGTAGCCGTGGCCATCCGCACGAAGAAGCGTGTCTATCTCTTGCTGAAAGTCGTACGGGCTGTGCTGGCTCGGCATAGCTATCTTTATGACTGCATTGCTACTGGCAGTGTTTACTGGCGCTACGTATGCTGAAGTTCCTCCCGAGAGCGGTTGGCCAATGCTCAGATCCCATTCTTGCTCAAGTTCGGCAAGAAGACCAGGGAGGTCTTTGAGCCACTGCCTTGTCTGAGGGCTTGATTGCTCGGCCTTCAGCCGAACTCGCTCAGGTACAACAATGCTACGTGTATGATCAGACCTCGTCATTATGGCATTGTATCGCATGGGTTGCATTTTGCCTAGATCGCAACGTTTGTGCTATCCGAACGCCTGGAGCAGTCGGCTGGCTCTGCATCCCTGAGAGGTGTGACTCAAGAGTTCTAACCTCCGCTGTAGGACGAAATTGTTGAGACTTTGAGTGGTGTTAGGATGCTCAGCGCCTAATACCTGCTTGCGGATAGCGAGAGCCCGCTCTAAATAAGCGAGCAGATGGTGGCGGCACTCACACCACTCATCGCTGCTCTTGAAGCCGCCAGTAGTGAGGAGGAGAAGAGATGACGCGATCCTGGGAAAGGAACATCGACGGCTTGCGAGCATACGCGCAGGAGAAAGCCGTAGAGACTGCTCGTCGAGCTGAGGAGACCATTGCTCACCTCCTGAAAGAGCAGCATGCCGTCAATTTCAAGACCGTCACTGAGACGGCTGGTATCTCTACGGCCTGGCTGTATGGCAATGAAGCACTCAAGCAGCGCATTATGCACCCGTGCTTACAGCAGGTGCCAGCTGTGCAGATCAAAATTCCGCGAAGAGAACAGGCGTCCTCAGCCTCAAAAGATACTATGATTGCTGCTTTACGCCAGCGGATCAAGAAGCTGAAAGAAGAGAATCGTGCGCTCAAACAAATGGTGGAAGTAGCGAACGGACTGCTCTATCAGCGAGAGGGAAAGCTTCGAGAGAGCACTTCTTGAGGGAAGCGGAGGCGAGCCTGGGTCTCGCTCAGATGTGAAGGTGGTATGGAGTTTTGCGCTTTTCGTGTCCCTCTTGACTTTCACCCAACCTGAAGGTTGTATGCTAGTGACAAGCGTTGTTCATCTGGCTGCAAACAGGCTGGAAGAGAGGAAATGAGATGTTAAAGATTCGCGATTTTGCGAAGCTCGCTGAGGTGTCGATGACCACCCTGCGCTACTACGACGAGATCGGACTTCTCAAGCCGATCCATGTCGATCCCCAGACCGGCTATCGGTTCTACACGATGGATCAGTTGCCGCGCCTGCATCGCATTCTGGCGCTCAAAGAGCTCGGATTGGGACTCACCCAGATCGTCGAGCTTCTCTCCGAAGGACTTTCTCCTGAGATATGGCAAGGGATGCTGCGGCTAAGGCGGGCACAACTCCAGCAGCATATCCAGACGGAACAGGAGCAACTCGTGCGCATCGAAGCGCGCCTACGATCTCTTGAGCAAGGCCGTGGTCTGCCGATCTATGAAGTCGTGCTCAAAGCGATCAAGCCGATCACCGGAGTCTCTCTGCGCCTGACGACGACGGAGATGGCGGATCAGGCATATTGGATTGACCCCATCAGTTCCCTGTTGAAGCGCTACGGGGTCACGCCCATCGATCCTCTGCTCGTCCTTCATCCGGAGAGTGAGGATGAGCATACCCTGGGTTCCGTAGAGATTGTCGCACTGGTTGAGGGGAGAGACGCCGATGCCCTGATTACCCAGAGTGAGCGGCTGACACGCTGTGAGTTGCCGGCGGTTCCTCACATGGCCAGTACACTCCATCAAGGCTCTCCCGCGCTGGCGTTCTCGGCCTATCAAGCGCTGGGAACCTGGATGGAACACAATGGCTACACCATCGTGGGACCACGCCGCAAGATTTTTCTGCACCGGAGAGAACAGCTTGACGATGCGCTCACCGAGATCCAGTTTCCGGTCGAGAAAGTGGGGTGAACGAGAGACGGGATGGAACATCTGGCAACAGTAAGGAGAGCAGAGGGAAAGACCCGTTCCGTCAACAGATTCCCTCAGGACAAGATGACTCGCCTGGCGTTCTCGCCAGCCATTGAACGATCCTGGATAGGAGGAATCTGTTTCCTCACCCCCAGAAAGAGAGACAAGTGAGCGCGGTGTTGCCTACACCGCGCTGGCTTGATCGAAGAAAAGATGACAACAAGAGCAACCTTTTGAACAAACAGAATGATGAGTACATGAAAGAGTCACAGGAGGATAGCATGATTATCGTTACTGGAGCCAACGGCCATCTTGGCCGGGCAGTCGTGGAGAATCTGCTCGAACTCGTTCCCGCCGAACAGCTTGGCGTGAGTGTCCAGGACACGGAGAAGGCACGGGACCTTGAGCAACGAGGGGTTCGCGTCAGAAGAGGGGACTTTGACGACGCGGCGAGCCTCGCGCATGCTTTTGAGGGGGCATCGCAAGTGCTCATCGTGTCAGCCCCTCGCCTCGGCGAGCAGGCTCTCCGTCAACATCGGACGGCGATTGACACGGCCAAAGCGGCCGGTGCTCAAAGGATTCTCTATACGAGCCAGATGGCAGCAAACCCAGCATCACCCTTTGCTCCCGCGCCCGATCACGCCGCCACAGAGGCGGCACTGCGTGAGTCGGGAGTGGCCTTCACCGCACTGCGCAATGGCTATTACGCATCGTCTGCCCTCATGCTGCTTGGGAGCGCCACCCAGACAGGGGAGGCGGTCGCGCCAGAGGACGGACCAGTTGCTTGGACAGCCCATGCTGACCTGGCAAGGGCGACGGCGATCACGCTGGCGAAGGGCGGTCTTGACGGGATCACCCCCGCACTCACTGGTTCCGAGGCACTCGACTTAGCTGGTGTTGCAGAGATCGTCTCGGAAGTGACAGGCCGACCCATCCGCCGAGTCGTGGTGTCAGACGAGGAGTTTCGCTCTCGCTTAGTCGCTCAAGGTAGCCCTGAGTCGATGGCGAACATGTACCTCGGGTACTTTGCCGCCAGCAGGCAAGGCGAGTTTGCCAACGTCGACCCAACACTTGCTCGCCTCATTGGCCGACCACCATTGACACTGCGGGATGTTCTCAAGGCCACGCTTCCAACGGGAAGGTAACGCTTCCCGTTCCCCGATATGTCAAAAAACGTGTATATCGGGGGACGAAGCTTGCGAGGCTTGTGTTTCGTCTCTTTGCTCTCGTCGAAGGATGTCCTGTTCGATCAGGATATCTACCACATCGAGCCGCGCGCCGCGCAGTCCACTACACTCACCAACTTCCACCAAGGTAAGAGGAAGTGTTCAAACCAATCTGACTTCCCTGAGTACCTCATGGGCCTCTCTCTTCTTTGTGAGTATATGTAGCAAAGAAGAAAATCCGGTGAGGAGCGAGGCGAGTTGCCTGGCGGTCTAGATTTCTTTCACTGTTTCCACAAGAAGCCGAACTGCAAATTACAGCGATCAAAGCCTGTTTGCAGTACCATCCTGGTTGGTTGTTGACACTACCCACTTTTCTAGCATTGCGAAACGTACGAATATTTCTCATGCAGCAGAGAAGTTGTCAGGGGAGTTCCTTCCTGTTGACCCCCAATCTCAGGGGAAAGTGGGTCCAATATCAGTGCTGTCCCGGATGTGAGACCCATGACGTTCCTGTATCCTTTCCGTAGCAGCGTGGTGCCCATGGCACTACTGGCTTCTGAGGGAGTCGTCCCGTCTACAAGGGGTTCCCAGAAAGGACACTCTGTGGGACTCGCTTCTCCCTGAATGTATTCGAGACTGAAAATGAGATGACTCTCGTGAGGAGAGAAAAGGAGATACTATGAGCCGTTGTGCTCTTTTCCGTTCTAGCTGTCGGCTGGGACTGCCGTCCGTCTGGAGGGTGGGGCTAAGCCTCTTCGTGTTGAGCCTGATGGTGGGCCTCCTGGCTCCTTCGACTCCTGGGTTGGCTCATGCACATGTTCCTCCGGCACGCATCCATATCGATAGCGACGTCAAGTTCTTTCATTTCTTCTCCGCCACAGAGGTAGCGGTGATGGGCAACAATGGTAATCTCTGGCTGGAACATGCCCCCTTCGGCCACGTCCCTCCAGACCGTACCCTGATTCATGGCGGGACCGATGGAGCGGTCCCCGTGAGCTTTCAAGCGATCTCCGACACCGAGTTCCTGGTCCGAGACGTACCTCGGTCTGTTTTTCTTGGGGATTTTAGTGAACTCCTCTTATTCCGTGCTCCTTTCGGCCTGGCCAACTCTACCTCGATCGATGATAATGTTGACGGGTATCAATGGCTCTCCGACACCCAGATCCTGGTGCTGGGGCTGGACAGCAAACTCTGGCTGGAACACGCTCCCTTCGGGCTCGGACACAATCCCCCAGGTCGGCTCCAGGTCGATGGGAATGTCGCCGGCTTTCAAGCGCTCTCCGACACCCAGATCCTGGTGCTGGGTAAGGATGGCAAACTGTGGTTGGAATATGGCCCCTTCGGTCACGTCCCTCCTAACCGTCTCTGGGTCGATGATAGTGTCGCTGGCTTTCAAGCGCTCTCCGACACCCAGATCCTGGTGCTGGGTAAGGATGGCAAACTGTGGTTGGAACATGCTCCCTTTGGTGTCGTCCCTCCAGGCCGGGTTCAGGTCGATGCTTCGGTCGATAGCTTTCGCTTTCTCGACAGCAACACGATCCTGGTGCGGGGCATCGATGGCAAACTGTGGCTGGAACATGGCCCCTTCGGTCACGTCCCTCCGGCTCGTGAACAAATCGATGGGGGTGTCGCCGCTCTCGTCGGTTTTCAGCCGTTATCCGCAACGCTGGTTGGGGTCAAAGGGAACGATAACAATCTCTGGCTGGAACAGGCTCCTTTCGGTTAGAACTCCCGCCCCTGGAAAAAATCACCTTGATCTCGCAGACTGCTGTCAACTGTCCAACTTTCGCTTGCTTGTAGAAGCAGGCAAGCCTAGTAGAGCAAATGTCCATGCTCTAGAGGAGAGGTCAAGGAAATCGTCACGGGCGCTCCAGGCGGAAACGCCCCAATCTCAGAGGGAAGTGGACCAATCTCGGTGATCCCCTGAGATGAGAACTAGGAAGCTCTTGTCTTCTTTCCAGAGAGGAGCCTGATCTCCAGGGCGCTATCCTCAGAATGGACCCCTTGTGGGGCTCGCTTCTCTCTGACAGCATTCGAGACTGACAACACAAAGACTCTCGTGAAGAGAACAAAGGATATTCTATGAACAGTTTTGCGCTTTTGCGTGCCAGCTTCCTACCGGTCTTCATGCGCGCCGGGAGAGTAGGACTTAGCCTCTGTGTACTGAGCCTGGTTCTCTTGGGCCTGGCTCCCATCCCGGCGGCGTTGGCTGCGGCCAAGGTTCCTCCAGCCCGCAAACAGATCGATGCCAACGTGCAGCAATTTCAATTTCTCGACAACACGCAAGGGTTTGTGCTCGGATTTGACAACACCCTGTGGTTAGAGCATGCGCCCTTTGGCAGTGTCCCTCCAGGTCGCACCCTCGTCGATAGGAACGTAGCTGGATTTCAAGCTATCGATGCTACACAGGTTCTGGTCGAGGGAACCGACGAGAAACTGTGGTTGGAGCATGCTCCCTTTGGCAACGTCCCACCGGGCCGCACCCTGATCGATGCGAACGTGGCTGCCTTTCAAGTGGTGCCCAACACGAACCTCCAGCAGATCGAAGTGTTGGGAACCGATGGCAACCTCTGGTTGGAGCATGCACCGTTCGGCCACGTTCCACCACCCCGCACCCTGATCGCCTTCGACTACTTCAAAATCATCTCTTTTCAACCCCTCTCCACTACGGAGACGCTGATTCTCAGTGGAATCGCTGATGGTGGTAGCCTGGATGATGTCCCGACACCCACTGGTGCAGGCAAGATAATCGCGACCAACGTGAGGAGCTTTCGAGACTTCGCAGGTCACCTCCTGGTGCTGGACAACGATGGCAATCTCCGGTTGACGGAGCAGCCTTATGGCAGTTCTTTCCTCCGAATTGATACCAATGTGTCTTGGTATCAATTTATCGACGCGCATGTCTATGTGCAATCCACCAATGGTGATCTCTGGTTGGAGAGTCAACCCGTGCCGAACCGCATCCAGGTAGATGCCAGGGTAAAGACCTTTCAAGCGCTCTCCACCACGGAGGTGGTGGTGCAGGGAACCGATAACAAGCTCTGGCTCGAAGTTGCCCCCTTCGGCTAGGGGACGCTTCCTTCTTTAAGAAGAGAGACCAACTGGATCTGGCAGGCCGGCTTTCACTGCAAAGCTTTTTTTGGCCTACCTGTCCATGCCAGTGGTATCTGGCCCATAATGGGAGGGCTTTGACACTCAACAGAATGGATCTTCTGCCGCGAGTTGATGGCGGCTCGATCAGCCAGAAAAGCCGGCTCAATGCTTTTCTGGTAGAATTACTGATCCATCGGTAAAGGCTCTGGCCCTTTGTCGAGAGGGCTTGCTTTGATATTAACGTAAAAGGAAACGAGATATGTATAATCCAGACTCTACGCCTAATCAACCTCCCTTCTACAATCAGGGTTCGCCGTCTCGGCCCCCTTATCCTCAGGAACCATTCACCGGACCAGGCTCAGGGTACAGTCAGGGTTCCAGACCAAGCCAATTTCTTCCTCCTTCTCCTTATACACAAAGATCAATGCCGGAGCAACCCTCGTTATATAAACCCTACAACCCAGGACAGGACCAGGGACAGCGTAAAAGCTGGTCAACTGCCATCTTCCTCTGCTATTTCCTGGGATTATGGGGTGCCCATCGCTTCTACACAGGCAAGACTGGTACAGCTATTCTGCAACTCTTCACCCTGGGTGGGTTGGGGATCTGGTGGGCTGTCGATTTGATTATGATTATCACTGGTTCATTCACCGATAAGGACGGGCGAGGTCTCTCTTCCTCCACGTATCCGCATATCATGTACAATCCTCGCGGCAAACTAGTAGCGATCACTTTATTGCTCTGTAGTCCAGTTGGACTGCATCGTTTTTATGTTGGCAAAACAGGTTCCGCGATTCTGCTGTTACTCTCCTGCTTCACTACTGTTGGCCTTATCTGGTGGGCAGTCGATCTCATTATGATTATGGTCGGAGCATTCAAGGACAAAGACGGCCAACCTTTAGTTATCCATTGGCAACAATAGTAGTAATACGGCATGTTGATTAGTAGGGACCCTCTTTACCTTGACAGGACGGAATATCTGGGGCCAATTCCTGTTGCAGCCAATTTACTACCTCTCTTTGAGTAAAGGGGTAATGAACTTTTTTGGTTAACATTTTTGACGGATCAGGGCGATTTATTGAACTTTTTCGCTAGCAGATAGTGAACATTGATACGATCAAAAACAGCCAGGCTCTTGGGAGAGAT
The DNA here is from genome assembly GCF_016587455.1 of Reticulibacter mediterranei. NCBI lineage: Bacteria > Bacillati > Chloroflexota > Ktedonobacteria > Ktedonobacterales > Reticulibacteraceae > Reticulibacter > Reticulibacter mediterranei. Next base: position 508,398 of record NZ_BNJK01000001.1, read on the forward strand.
GGCTAGGAAGCAGAATGCATGTGGACGGGGAAAGTACCTATCTCAGGCATTGGAGATCCCTATTTAGTGTGATGCAAAACTCAGGAGAGTATAGGGTGAGTCTCGCTTGCCTGTTCTGCATTCTGACCCCTCCTCCTCACTTTTCCTGACTTATCCGTTGTTGAGTGGTAAGTGAGATCGGAGCAGAACAGGTAAATTTACAGATGTATCTGTCCGTTGCTTGAATTATGCTAGTAAGAGCTATCTCAAGTCATTGGGATGGTAAAAAAAGATGTAATAGAAGTAAAAAGATTTTTATAAAACACTTATCGATTGAGAGAAGAAGTATATCTTTCCAGAAAGGATTTTTTCTATGTTAGTAGAACGCGGGCGATCAGCTCACTACCATGTGGTACGCCTGCTGCGGCTGGCCCTGACGCTGGGAGCGGCCTGGCTGCTCAGTGGGTTCATGGTATTCTTACTCGCGACAGTACCTGCGTATGCCCATACGACCAGTAGTACTTCTGATGCGACCACTGAGCAAGGCAGCACGACGGTCAATGTGAAGACTGCGACTGGCAGTGTGATGCGGCAAGATGTTTTTGCGCGTGGACCAAACAACACCCTGGCGCATCGCTGGAGAACGGTCGGAACGCATACCTGGACCCCCTGGAAGCTGTTGGACCTGCATCTGGCTTCTGCTCCCACTGCCATTCAAAACCCAGACCCTTTCCATAGTCAAGGTGTGATCCATGTCTTCTATAACACCCAGGCTAATAGCGACCACACGTCTTCTATCGAGCGCATAGGCCTTGATCTCAATGGGAATATGGTTTTTCATGAAAACCTGTTCTCACGTCCTTGCGAGCACAGCTTCGGCGGGTTCTGTGCTCCCTCTCATCTCGGTATCATCTCGGCTCCCGCCGTCTTGAGTCGAGGTCAGTTGCATCTGGGTTACTATCACGAGGAGGTCTTTGCGCTTGAAGATGCCCACACGATGGTGCACCGATGGCTGGTAGCAAATGATGGTCGAGGCTATGTCTGGTCGGACTGGAAAGTGCTGAGTCGCGCAAATTACGTGGGCGATCCGGCAGCCATTTCGCTGGGACCAAACCGCATGGATGTGTTTATCCGCAGCACTGACAATCACATCTATGACAAAACCTATAATGGCAGTTGGGGCCTGTGGCAAGATCTCGGGGGAGACTATCAGTCCAGCCCAACGGTGACGAGCTTGGCAGCAGGCAGCATGATGCTCTTTGCACTCACCAACAATACCATTTCTGGCAGAACCTTCTCCAATGGCTCCTGGGGGGCATGGGGCAAGGCCGATCCAACGGGTGGAGCGAGCGGAACGATCGGGGCGAGCCGCGCGGGTTTTAGTGGTCAGGTAGACCTGTTTGTTCCCGATAGCGGTGGTTTCCTCTGGCTCCATAGCGATTACCTCAATGGCAACAATGCCGAGATACAACTGCTTGGTGGTGGTCAGATCACCTCAGCGCCAGCGGCCCTGGTGTGGTCCTATTCAGCATAAACGCTTTTCTAGCGTGGCATCTCATTGGAATGGGGCAAATGATCGCGAGAGCAGCGTTTCTCTCGCCAAATGCTTTTCTTTCTTGAGGTGAAGCAAGAGGAAAAGCATCTGGCCTTATTTATGTGGGATATTCTCCCTTGTTGCAGGATCAGTATACTCCGATTAATAGATGCAATATACTCTCGCTAAGATCCCAAAGCATCAGCAAAAGGGGCAAGGAAGCAGGATTCTGGTCTGCTAAGGTTGCTAAAAACGGCGGTAGAATATATCTGCTCAGTGAGTATGTCAAGGAGATAGTGATGAAATCGTGCGGCACAACCAGTTCTCTCCCCCAATCCGGTAAACTGGCCATCACGCACGACACACATCACCTTCATGTCGAAGAAGACCCATCGGTTGTGACTATTTGCCATTCTCTCCGCAATCACTGCCAGTTTGCCGTCTGTGCGAGTCTTTTTGGCTGCGTGGGCGTGAGGATGCTGCCTCATTTCTCTGATAAGTATGCTTTTGATGAAGAGAGAAACGTATAGAAGAAATCTTTCCCTGTCTCTCATTTTCCTATGGGGCTGACGCGCATCTAGAGTACTCTGCTCGCGTGTGACGCTCCACTTGTGGGAGATCTTTATCTGAAGATCCCTACTTAAGGTGGAGGTAATACCATGAACCTTTTGGAACGTGATCACTGTTTAGATCAGTTGTCGGAACTTTTGTCCATGGCTAGAACCGGCCATGGGCGAACAGTGCTCATCAGTGGGGAGGCTGGCGTCGGCAAAAGCGTGCTGGTGGAACACTTTGTGAGCCAACAGGACAGCACAGTAAGACAGCTCTGGGGAGCCTGTGAAGCGTTATATACTCCTCGCCCACTGGGGCCGCTCTACGATATAGCTTCACAGACTCAGAGTAGCCTATTGACGCTCATGAGTGGTCACACGGAGCGGGCAACATTATTCTCCGTTTTGCTTGATGACCTGCGGCAGAGTCCCCTTCCTACTATTATGGTGTTTGAAGATGTCCACTGGGCTGATGAAGCCACGCTGGATCTGATCAAATTCCTGGGAAGACGCATCCCACAGTTTCCAGTTTTGTTTCTCATCACGTATCGTGATACCGAACTCGGCTTCGACCATCCCCTGTGGTCGGTGATCGGTGATCTGCCGGGCCATGCACTGGCACGTCTCATGCTCTCCCCCTTTCTGAGCAAGCCGTCTGGCGTCTGGCGAACCTTGCCCATCGAACCGCCGAAGGACTCTATGCTGCGACTCTTGGAAACCCCTTCTTTGTCACCGAAGTTCTCGCCAGCGACACAGGAGACGTCCCCATGATGGTACGTGATGCTGTCCTCGCCCGGATCGCGCGCCTCTCCCCTGCCGCGCGTACTCTTCTCGAACTCGCTTCTATCGTGCCCACCCGAAGCGAACGCTGGCTTCTGGAAGCGTTCGTGGGATCGCTCGACGCAGCATTGGAGGAATGCCTCACTGCAGGCATGCTGGAACTTTCTCTCACAGCGGTGACCTTCCGGCACGAGATCGCGCGCCAGGCAGTTGAAAGTACGCTTTCCCCTTTGCGCCAACAAAGGTTACATACCCAAGTACTACAGGTTTTGATCACCCACAGCGAGGAAACTTCCCAGGCAGCGCGCCTGGTTCATCACGCACTTGGGGCCAGCGATGCGGCTCTGGTGGCTCGCTATGCGCCACTGGGGGCAAAGCAGGCGGCAGTGCAAGGAGCACATCGCGAGGCAGCAGCACTGTATGCAACGGCACTACGCTATGCAGATCAATTCCCACCCGAGTACCATGCCGAGTTGCTGGAAGGACGGGCATATGAATGTTATCTGACCAACCAGATAGACGAGGCCATACAGGCACAGTTGGCTGCCTTGCGGATCTGGCAGCAGTGCGATCGACCCGAGGCGATAGGCCAGTCGTTACGCTGGCTTTCTCGCTTCAGTTGGATGCTCGGCAAGCCTGGTGAGGCTGAGCAGTATGCAACGGAAGCGATCCACCTCCTCGAAACGCTTCCGCCCAGCTCTGAACTGGCGAGGGCTTACGGCACCAAAGCACAACTCTTTATGATCGCTGAGGACTACCCCGAGGCGATACTGTGGGGAGAGCGGACGCTCGTGCTGGCCGAGTCCCTGAGTGATATCCAGACCCTGGCGCATGCGTTAAACACTGTAGGAACGGCCCAACTTTCTGCCCAGAATGAGCAGGGACGTATCAACCTGGAACGGAGCTTGCAGCTCGCCCTGGAAAAAGGGTGGGAGGATTATGCCGCCCGCGCCTACTGTAATCTAGTCACATGCGCCATGCGCACCCGTGACTATCCACATGCTGTTCGCTACCTACAGAAGGGTTTGGCCTATTGTACTGAACATGATCTCGATACCTGGAGGACGTACCTGATGGCCTGGCAGGCTGCCGTCAAGTTCGAACAAGGGGACTGGGACGAAGCGGCGTCGGAGGCAAGGTACGTTCTCGACCAGCATCGCATATTTCCCGCAACCAAATTTTGGGCTCTTGTGGTCCTGGGCTGGATACGGGTTCGGCGAGGCGATCCAGGCGGTGTAGCGGTGCTTGACGAGGTTCGCGGTATGGCGCAAGCCTCAGGAGAACTCCAACGGATTGCGCCAGTGGCGGCGGCCCGCGCTGAGACTGCGTGGCTCTCCGGAGACCTGAAGCGCTGCCAGGCGGAAGCACACGAGGGCTATGATCTGGCTCTGGCACATACTGATTTGTGGGCACTAGGTGAACTGAGCATCTGGCTCTGGCGTGCAGGCGAGCTGACGCAGGCTCCGAGACGGGTCGCCGAACCGTTTGCGCGACAGATCGCCGGAGATTGGCGTGCTGCCGCTGAACAGTGGGTGCTCCTGGGTTGTCCCTATGAGCAGGCGCTCGCGCTTGCTGATGGGGATGGCGAGGCCATGCTTACTGCACTCGCGCTCTTGGAGCGGCTGGGTGCTCAGCCCGCCGTGGCCCTGGTACACAGACGATTACGGCAGCAAGGGATTGCAGGGATTCCTCGAGGACCTCGCCCTTCGACCCGTGCGAATCAAGCAGGGCTCACGAATCGGCAGCTGGAGGTATTACAATTGATGGTTGAGGGCCTCTCCAACGCAGAGATCGCAAGTCGCTTGATCACTTCCCCAAAAACCATCGAGAGCCATGTCTCGGCTGTGTTGGCGAAACTGGGGGTGAATTCGCGGGCGCAAGCCGTCCGGGCTGCCTATCACATGGAGTTGCATCCTGGATGGAATTTTCGAGATGAAACGGAACTTCGTCAACTTTGGTGATTCCGAGTAAGGGGAAGTCCCAAATTCGGGGCAAATCCACAGCAGACCAGTCTCAGCATAAGGGTAGAGAAAGACTAATATTGGGGACTTCCCTGATGTAGGAAGCGGGGAACAGAGAGTATCCTTTCCTTGAGAACCTTGTGGAGATCTATCTAATATAAATATAAATTTTTAAATTAAATAGGTCGGTGCTACGAAGCACAAAGTAGTGGGTGGAGCCACTTTCACCAAATAGTGAGCCAAATCAAATTAAGGAAGGAACAATGAGTGCCATACTCCACACGCCATCAGGAAAAGTTATTCTTGGAGTCAAGGTAGTACGTATCGGGAGCGCCTCCTATAATCAACTGGTGTTTCATGATATCAGCGTAGGAAGTCGCCACGCTGATATTCGTCCCTCTGGTAATGGTTATAGCATTGTGGACTTGAGCAGTATATTGGGCACCTTTGTCAACGAGCGACGTCTCTATCCCAATATTCCACACAAACTACATCATAGGGACCGGGTGCGGATTGGCAAGGTCGAGGTTCTCTATGAGAACCTGGAACAATCTTTAGCTGTCCCGACTCTCTATGCTTCTCTCACCTCGTTGATTTCTGAGGGATGCCCACCTACTATCCTGGCCCCTGACAGAGCGGTGCAGTTATCTACACCCACTCCTACTAGTTCAGGAAGCGAGCCTTACCAGAAACAGCTACCACTTCATCAGCAAGGGGATGCAATTCAGGCAGAGATACGATCTGCTTCACATCAGCAGGGATACGCTCAACGGAGTACTACACTCAGGCTGATCAGGTCTCCATCTACGAAAACGCAGGGTCTGATCGTCGTATATGAGAGCATCGTGGCCCTCCTCGGTCCCTTGCTCTCATACCTGAGAGCGCTCTTGAAACGCAATCGGGATACGATTTAACCAGGAAGCATGGAATCTATAGAGTAAAGGCTCAGAAGCATTTTCCGCAAAATGCGCTGGCGCAGCTCACACAAATGCATGTCAGTCAGCGGAACTTCATTGAGCCGAATCACTCCACATTGGGGATTGTACATGCGAAACAGTAGGCGTGTGATGGTCGTTTTGCATCCACCACTGCGTCCCACAATGCCCAGAACCCGCCCCGATGGCAAGTGAAACGAGACATGCTTCAGCACTAGCTCGTCTTTGCTGTAACCGAAAGACACACCCTCAAACGCCACCGAGAGCGCCCCTGCTGCTGGCTGTGTGCCCTTCCCATCTCACGAGCTGAGCGTGTACGCAATATCACCCTGGTCTCCTACGAGGTCCGTGATGATGGAGCTGGGATAGGATCAACTCACTGCACAATCCTCTTCTGCTTTTGTAGTCATCTCCTCGCGCACAATCCTCTGATGCTGTTTCAGACTGAGGTCCGGGTGCGCTCAGCCAACAACTTTGCCGCCATAATCGAGATCCAGATATACCCGTTGAGCATCGTAAATACGAACGCACTCGTTATCCAGAGATGTCCTGTCGAAAGTCCTACAAGAGTGATAAAGCAGAGGATGCCAGAAATCAGCGAGTAAAGTGCCCATCCATGTTTGCGTTGAGCAAAGAAGCGACGGGCAAAGATACAACTAGCAGCGATCAACGCCAAAAATGAGAGCAAACTCATAATCATATGCCCAAAGCCATGCCAGCTCATCGCAGGAGTGGAAATAGGGGTTCCTGGAGGGAAGCCAAGACCGGGATCTGCCGTGAAACACCCTGCCCCGATCATACCCGCTCCGACCATACCAATCAACAGCGGCACCCATCTCCTGTCATAGCTTCCATACAGGGTTTGTCTCATCCCTATCGCGCAGACGACGAACAGCAGGCCGGAGAGCAGGAAAGTGCTGATTTGCAACCAGCCAAGATTTCCATTTTCCAGCAGGCTCAGCACGTGCCGGGTAAGATCAAAACCAGGACGGGTAAAAGCCTGGATCAGGCTCACGACAGCGAAAAAAGGACCTGTGATCACCCCTGAAACCAGGAATGTCCTCGTCCACTTTGTCGTCTTCTCATTGGATGTACTTGCGGGCTTGATAACAGTTTGCATAATGAATTCCTCCTGAAGCGAGTTCTCTCAAGGATGGCTATGCTCTTGCAGGCATCGCATTGATTGCGTTCCTCCAAGAGCAAGAGCCAAGATGAGCGCGTTATTGCTTATTTCCTGATTGGCTCGTAACTCAGGCGAAGCATCCCGGTCTTGTAAGCATGTGAATCAACGAGCTGAAGTTGCATATGATCCCCTTCTGGAAAGATCCGCTTTCCTTTTCCTACCACCAGGGGAGCAACACTCAAGGCGTACTCATCGATGAGGTGCCGCTGCGCAAGCAAGCGGACCAACTCAACGCTTCCATTGACCAGGAGAATCCTACCAGGCTGTGCTTTCAGCTTTGCTATTTCTTCCACGATATTGCCTGCGATGATATGGGAGTTGTTCCAGGTGACTTCCGTCAAAGTGGTAGAAACCACGTACTTAGGGACGCGGTTAAAGATGTCAGCCATGTCTCCTGTCCTGTCGGGCCAGGCTGTAGCCATTTCCTGGTAGGTCTTGCGTCCGAAGAGCATTGCGTCGGTTTCCAGGAGTGCACTTATGACCTCCTGCCCGATTTCCTGATCCATGTAGGGAAACACCCATTGATCTGGTGCTTCCATGACTCCATCCAGGCTTATAATCTCCGATACACGTAGTTTCATCTTATGTCCTTATCCCTTTCTTTATAATAAGTTAAATCCAACCCTTCTCAACAAAGGACCGCACACAGCATAGACTGAGCGTATTGGATTAGTTCTCCCCTGGCCGCATCGTGTGATGGGGCTAGCCAAATTTTTTTAGATCTCTGGCTTGTTTCCCTGATAGGCGCTGGAAGACGAGAACGCCCAGGACCACAAACCAGATATGAACTTCGACGCCCAGGGTGCGTTCTGTCAGGCCTGCAACTCCGGTTTGAAGACCCGCCACAGTAGGCGAGAAGGTCAGAAAGTACAAGATTAACAGCGCTAGCGTCAATGGGCTACCTAGTAGTAGCCAGTTGCCAAACCGTCGAAAGCTCTTGATGCGGCGAAGCGTGATCCCGACGACCACAAAGCTCAGTATCGGAGTTGCACAGGCCAGAAGGAAGCCAACTGTATGAAGCAGGATCGTCTCCAGAGTGAAGAAACCGTCCATTACCATACCTAGTGGTGAGAACGCGAAAAGAACGATGCAACTCCAACGCTCAAAAGCTCCCATTTCCCTGATACCCTGGAAGATGCCAATAACGCCGACCAGTAACAGGAAGCCGCTGAGGACGAAGATTGCATTCATGAATGGTGCTGTGACACCCAGGCCACTGATGGGCTGGCTGATGGGTGAATAGGGCGCGATATGAATACCCCAGGCTGTGTATCCTGGGCTTAGTGCGCCGAGGATGATCCAGCCCAGAGTGAAGAGAACGGGACCCGCAATGGCACCAAGAGCAAGCCACTGGAAGGCATTGGGGGAGACTTTGTTGGCTGGTTTGGCACTGCCACTAGACGGTACTGATGGGATCGTATCGTCGGTAGAGTGGGATGATGTTGTATTCATTTCTCCTCCTTATTTATGTTTTTGATCGACTGGGAAGCGTTTCGTGTCATCCACACAAGAGCAGTAAAAAAGACAAAACCGGAAATTCACGTCGCATGATGTTTTTCTCCGTCTGAGAAAAAGGATACCCTCTCAGCAGGAAGAACACAGTTGTCAAAAGGACACTTTGGGGCTTCATTTTGCGCGGGGTGTGAGGAAGGAGCCAAGTGGCCAAAAGGACACCTTTGGACTATGAGGATCTACGCTTATGGGCGGAAGGAAGCCACAATCGAAAGGATGAGCGCTTAGAGCAGAGATAACTCCCGTGCTCGCGCCACAGCATGGGTTCGATTCTGAGCCATCAGTTTCAGCAGAAGGTTGCTAACATGTTTCTTGACCGTCCTGAGTGATATCACCAGCCGGGTGGCAATCTCCTGGTTGGAAGCTCCTTGCGCGAGCAGACACAGAACCTCTTGTTCACGTGGGGTGAGTGGCTCAGCTAGCAGGGGAACGGCTTGAGAAGGTGGATAGGAGAATGATGAGGAGCCAATGAGGATGGGCTTCTTCTCAGCTTTCGGGCGTTGCTCATTTGCGAACCCGGCGAGCAATGTCTGGGCATAAGAAATCAGAGTGGGAGAAGCACCATGCAGCTGTTGTATATGTGAAGCAAGCCATATCTGAAGGATCTGATGCATTGGCTCTCCGACATCGAGAAAGACGCGCTGCTCACCCTCGGGTTCGGCTTCGGCGAGCAAACGATCAAGAACCTGGAGCGCCTCGTGGGTAGCCCCCGCCGCTTGTAGCGTGGCAACGTAGAGCGAGAGAACGGTGATCAGACTCCTCAGACGCGCTTCCTGCTTAGCTGCCTCCAGCAGCGCATCGAGCATCTGCAAGGCTTGTGAATACCGCTGTTCAGCCACAAGGACGCGCACCAGCGACAGAGAGGCACTTTCGTGGTTGTAGACGAGGAACTCCCGACGATAGGAGGTATGTTCGGCCCAGTCTATCGCACGAGTAAGGTTGCCCTGAGCCAGCCAGAGATGTACCCAGAGGCTTTCAATCCGGGAACGAAAGAGCAAGGTGCCGACAGATTGATGCAGGCTTTCCATCTGGCGCACGGCGTCTTCTGCGCCAGTGAGATCGCCCTGGGCCATGCAGCAACGTGCTGTGACCTCATAGGCTTCCATGAGAATATCCAGATATTGCATGGGTGCCGTCTTCTCGATGGCTCTCTGCGCAGCGCTGTTCGCGCGCTCAAGCTGATTCCAGGAGTACGCAAGCTGGGCCTGAAATAAATCGGGATACGCTGCTATCGGAAGTGGTCCTCCCAGATGATCGACTAACTGTTGGAATTCCTGACAATGCTCATGTGCCAGTCGTAACTGTCCAGAGGCGATCAACGCGGTAATCAGCCCCCAGAGGGTTTGGACTTCCTGATAATGATTCGGAGCCATCCTGGTCATTTCTCTGATTTCCTGTAAAGCTGCCACCATTATAGGAATTTTTCCCGACAGACGCGCTGTCATCGCAACACCGCCCTTCAGTTGCTGCCTCCACACCACATCGTCATCCAAAGAGAGGTGTTGCAGCGATTCCACGAGGCTGTTGAGCTGCTCTACGTTGCCATCGGAGAGCGCCTTTTTCCCCAGTTTCCATACCTGGAGAATCATCATCCGATGATGCAAGCGGTCCCGTTCAGCGTCCGTAAGAATAGCCTGATCTTTGTTCTGTAATGTCTGTTCCATACTCATCCAGAGCAAGTTCAGATACTCCTTTTCCACTCCATCAGTGAAAGGGGATAGCATATTGAACGCTAAGATATAGCTGGTGGCAAGGCGTGGATGTGCGTGTAAGACCTCCTGGGGGAGGTGCTTGATCCAGGTCAGTAGAGTTTTGAGTTCCCCCTGCAAATACAAACGTTCTGTATAGCCTTCCAGCAACTCAGCCACAAACCAAAAATCCTGCGAGGCCGTCGCATGAGAGAGCGCCTCGTGTAGCCATCCCTGTTGGTGATACCAGAGCGCTGCCTTTCGATGCAAGATGGGCACCTGCTCTGGTTGAGTAGCCTGTAAACGCGCCAGCAACACCTCGCGGAAGAGTGTATGAAAGCGATACCAATACCGCTCCTCGTCGAGAGGCACCAGAAAGAGATTGGCGCGTTCCAGAGCTTCCAACATTTGCTGACTGTCCTGTTCCCCGGTGAGTGATTGACAGGTCTCGGCATTCATCCGCTCAAGTACCGACGTATGTAGCAAGAACTGTTGCTGCTCTTTAGGCAAAGGTTCGAGGATCTCCTCTTGTACATAATCCCGGACTAGGCGATGATTGCCTGTAAATGCCTGGAGAAAGGCTGAGACACTAGTGTGTCTGTGCAAAGAGAGAGCTGCCAACTGGAAGCCAGTAATCCACCCTTCTGTACGTTTCTCCAAGTGAGCGACCTCTTCTGCTGAAAGAGAAATATCCATAACCTCTTTCAGAAATCTGGCAGACTCTTCGCCACACAAGCGCAGGCCCGTCTCGCGGACCTCGATTATTTGTCTTTTTGCTCGCAAGCGTGAAAGGGCCAGTGGTGGATCAGCGCGACTGGCCAGCAGAAGATGCATACTGGCTGGGAGATGATCGAGCAAGAACTGTAAGGAGTCATGAAGCGTCTGTTCGTGAATGAGATGATAGTCGTCCAGAATTAAAACAGTGTCTTGCGAAAGTGCTGCTAGCTCGTTGATGAGTGGAGTCAGAGCCACTCGAAGGCCAGGGGGTTGTAGGGAATACAGCATCGTGAGTGTGGTCTCTCCGATAGGAGGAGAGCACGCTTTCCGCAGGGCGGCAATCACATAGGTCCAGAAGCGCGTAGGGTCGTTGTCATGCTCATCAAGGGTGAGCCAGGCTACCTGACTGGTACTTTGGCAGGCCCAGGTTGAGAGCAACGTCGTTTTACCAAAGCCCGCTCCAGCCGAGATGAGAGCGAAGGGAATCGAGTAACTTTGATTGAGAATGGTGAGCAGGTGTGGGCGGTGAAGAGCCACAGGACGAACCGGTGGAATCGTGAACTTGGTTATTATCAAGTCTGGTTCAGGCAAAGAATCAGCCACCTTTCTTAAGGCCAGCTCTTATGGATATGCAGGCTTTGTTTATTAAGGAGGCAGACCTGGATCAATAGCTGCTTCTTTAGGTGTTAAGAGCTGTCCAAGTTGACCCACAACAGTACCCCAAACCCCTAGAGTATAACACATTCGTGACTTCGATCCGCATGCGCACGTCGATACCGCCTTCCTCGAACGTATATTTGCTATTGCTCAAGCTGACCCTCATATTGGAGGGTGTTGTCAACTTGGCAATAGAGCTGAACACTGTATTAGAATAGCTTCATGAAAACAAGCACGAGTACTCCCGATTACACAGGCTACCGCTTCCCACCTGAAATTATCAGTCACGCAGTGTGGCTGTATTTCCGCTTCTCGCTCAGTTTCCGTGATGTGGAAGAACTTCTGTCACAACGCAGAATCGTGGTGACCTATGAAACAGTCCGGCAGTGGTACCTGAAATTTGGGCAACCGTATGCTCCTGCCTCCGGCGCGCGAACCTGACCCATGCCAACTCCTTGCACCCTCGCGCTTCCTCTGATGAACCGTACACCCCTCACACCAAATGTTTAAGTTCTCCCAGCAAGTCGAAAACGACGAGTATGCTCTCTTGTTCAAAAACCACTACCAGATTTCACGGTAAGTCGCATATGTTCCAGTTTCTTGTAGATGCGCTCATCGAGGCGATAATGCCTGACGCCAAAGATGAAAGAGTCTAAAGGGAACCAGACGAACACCCATCCAACAACGGTCAGACCTTCCCCAATCACCTGTATCAGAAATGATGGGGAATACGTCAAGAGGCTGCCTACGCTGATGAAAATTATCAGGCCCACAATAGCCATCACGGCGGCCTCAACCGCACGCTTGCGTAATCCCTGCATCTCCTGTTCGATTTCCCTGATGCGAGTACGACAATACCGCGACACCGCAGCATTCGTCTTCTGCTTTAGATTCGGTGTGCTCTTCTCAGCAGGCAATACAATGGTCACATCTACTTCTTTGATTGTTGGATGAGCATACAGTTCTTTCGCCAGATATTCAATGCCCGAAGTGTAGCTGTACTCTCTGTACTGCTCTGAAAAAGGACTCAGATCGGGTTTACTGAAGAACTGTTCAATTGTGTCCAGATACAACGTGGTTTCATAGACTTTGTTTCTGCTCATAAAACACCTCGTTAGCGATGGTAGCACCTGTGTTTTTCCACTGTACATCGCTGTAAAGATGTACGCCTCCCTGTAGCGCTCCTTTCCCTGGTAGTGACACTACCAGTATTCGCACGCTCTGGTATAGCCTCACAAGCTGTGGCATGCTACTACCAGAATGAACACGCTCATAATAAGAGCTGTAATGTCACAATGAAAGGAAGTGCTCTATGAAGGCAGCAATGTTTAAAACTATTGGTCAGCCTCTTACTATTGAAGATATTCCTGAACCGGTGCCTGGGGCTGGCGAGGTCCTTGTTCGTGTGCTGGCGGCTCCAGTCCTGTCCTATGCCCAGGAAGTCTTCACCGGGCAAAGGCATTACCCTCTCTTGTTGCCACTCGCTCCGGGCTGTGGCGCGGTCGGGATTGTCGAGAAAACCGGTCCAGACGCCACTCGACTCAAACCCGGCCAACTTGTCCTCTGCGATCCTACCGTGCGATCACGTGACGATGCACTTTCCCCGGATATCATGCTGCAAGGCTGGACTGCACCCGGAGAGGGAGCACAGAAGCTCCAGGCCCACTTCAGGCATGGTTCTTTTGCCGAAAAAATGCTCTTACCCCTTGAGAATGCCTTCTCTCTCGACCATCTGCGTTCCATTGATCCTGCCAAGCTGACCTGGCTGGTAACGCTGTTAGTGTCCTACGGTGGACTCTTAGCGGCGAACCTCCAACCGGGGCAAGTGATTATGGTCAATGGAGCAACCGGCCACTTCGGCAGCGCCGCAGTAGCCCTTGCGGTGGCAATGGGAGCGGCTCGCGTCGTCGCACCCGGGCGCAATGAACAGACCCTCAACAATCTCGTACGCCGCTTCGGTCCACGCGTCCGCCCTGTTCTCCTCTCCGAAGATGAAACAAATGAGAGCAAACGCTCCGAAGCTGCTACAAGCTCTTCTATAAAGTATTCGGCCTATTCATTATCTGAACGTGAAGCGCTGAACCGCCAACGCTTTATGGAAGCGGCCGAAGGTCCAATTGATTGCCTGCTGGATCTCCTGGGACCGATCCATGATCCCGCACCCACCCGCCGGGGCATCATGACAGTGCGCCCTGGCGGAACAGCGGTCTTGATGGGAGGTGTGCAGACCAATCTGGATATACCCTATAACTACGTGATGCGCAACAACCTGGTGATTCGCGGCCAATGGATGTGTCCCAGACATGCGCCCAGCTTGCTCGTTGAGCTGATCCACAGTGGCCTGCTCAATCTTGAACCGTTCTCCGTCTCCACCTTTCCGCTCGAACAGGCCAATCAAGCCGTTCACTATGCTTACGAGCACGGCGGAGCTTTCCAACTCACGGCGCTCCAGCCATCTGGCATATAAAGGCGATCTTCTGACCTTGACCCGGTTTTCGGATCAAAGTCAGAAAGAGCTTCCTGACGCCGACTCATATGAGTCTTGACATATATTGAAAGTATTCCTTGCGATAAAAAATTGGCCCGGGCGAGGAAAGCGATCTCTCCTCATGAGCATCTGGTGGTCTTGACTGGAAGCCTGGAAGGTGTAAAGTGGGGAGAGAACGCTTCCCCAGAGAAGGATAAGACCAGATCCTTACGTTGATCGGCGTCTAGGTATTCTGCTCTTCACGCTGGATATAGCCCTTGAGGGCTTGCATATCACACATTAAAGGATGAGGATGCCAACCATCCCAACCAAGGCGTTCACGGGATAAGCCAGACTGGTCGAGGAGTCGATGAACCTCCTCGCAAATGGTGTGTACGAGTGAACCCCTTACTTCAATATCGAGGGTTTCTGCTAGTGATTGGAGCAGGGGTCAAGCTGTTGGGCAGAGGCTCGCTTGCGAAACTCGAACGCCAACCATTTCCAGTAGGGTCCGTAATCGTGTTCAAGCAGCAGGCAGAGCCGCATGACGGCTTCGGTAAAGTGTCCGAGCGCTATCTGGATGGCAACTGGATCACGCCTGTAGGTTAAACGATCCAGGAAATTGTACTGTCCATAGTGCCACACGTGAAAGAGTTCCTGCTCCACACGCGCCAACCAAATAGATCGAGGGTACGTGTGAAAAGCCGCGCGCCAGCGGGCAAACAAGCCCGCAGGATCGTAGAGCACATGACCGTGGCGAATACGATACAGAGCAAAATCGCGGTTGTATGTCCGATCCTTCATCTTCTGCCATGCATCTGGATCGTCATAGCCGATTTCGTCTCGAAAAAAGCGTTCAAGGGGCGTCACCTCGATATTCTCATCAGGATAGTGAAAGCGGAAGCCTTGCCACTGGCGGGGCGCGTCAGCACGCACCCGCCGAGCCAGTTCTTCCCCAGAGACAGTGTAATCCTCCTCAGAGAGAAACAGCGTGAACATCGGTCCCCACCCATGATCCTGTGAGAGGTCGTCGTCTGCACCATAGATTTGTGATCCGTGAAAAAGTCCTGCCATCACACGCTTCTCAAGGTGAGCAAAGTTCTCTCGGAGATAGGGGAAACCCCACTCCTGAAAAAAAGTCTGCGCGATCTCCAGTCCCTTTGTCATTTCATGTTCCCCTCATGGCTCGGCTCTCGACGTTCATAACGGCGCCTTGGCATGAACGTTCCCTCTCGGGTAATAAGCAGATTGCTTCCCCTGAAGTCCATCTTACATGCTTTCCTCGCCTGGGTCAATTTTTTCAGAACCAGCACTATCCATTCAAATGGCGTCATTTCCAGGCCGACACCATATTTGAACTGGCCCTAAAAGACCGTTTCCCTGGCATGCAGCCCACCGCGAAGACGCTGGATATCTCTGATCGGGGGCTGACCGAACAGGCGCGTGTATTCGCGACTAAAGTGCGAGGGACTTTCATAGCCAACCTGGAACGCAGCATCTGCCGCTTCTAGTGGGGTGGAGAGGAGCAGGCGGCGCGCCTCTCGCAGTCTGAACTGCTTCTGATACTGTATCGGACTCATCCCCGTGACTTCCTTGAAGTAATAATACAAGGACGAGGCGCTCATCTGGGCCTCTGCGGCTAATTCTTCAATACGCAGGGGCAGCGCGAAATCATGGCGAAGCCGCTTCATCACCTTCCCGATCCGTTGCGCATAGCTCCCGCGCAAAGCGAACTGCTTGATGACATCGCCCTGTTCGTTGTGGAGGACTCGATACATGATCTCACGGACCACATATGGCGCAAGCACTGGAATATCCTGCGGCGCATCCAGCAACCGGACAAGTCGTAGCGCGGCATCGTAGAGTGTCTCGTTCATTCGGCCTATCACCAGGCCGCGCCCGGATTCATAGCCGGGCTTCACTGGTTGGTCGGAGGCCTGGATTACATCGAGCATTTGGTCCATGTCAAATCGTAGATACAGGCAGAAATAGGGTGTTTCCGGCGAAGCCTCTACGACCTGCCCTATAACCGGCAAATGGACGGAAGCCACCAGATAGTTCGTTGCATCAAACCGGTAGCTCTCCTGTCCCAGTATGACCACCTTCGAGCCTTGCGCCACGACACACAGGGTGGGTTCATAGACGGTATGGATTGGCCCGGATATTCGGGACATACGAACAATGCGTAAAGCAGGAATCGCCGTCTCCTGCATACCATCCTGTTTCGCGAACCGCTCGATCACCTGTGCCAGGCTTCCCCCCCATTGTACCGACCTTTCATCCATGCATATCATCTCCAGTTTTCTGATCTCATTCTCTTCATCATATGCTATTTTGGAGGATTAGGCAAGAACGCTGGATCATTCAGCTACCGCCTTGCTTCCAAATGGCACTATCATGGATGTGTCTGAAGCAGTCAACAGATCATTCTTGGAAAAAGAAAGAGGGAGAACATGTCTGGTATTCAAAGAAAAGTTGTTGTCATTACGGGTGCAAGCAGCGGAATCGGCGAAGCAACGGCACGCCTGCTTGCCAGCCAGGGCGCTCATGTTGTGATCGGAGCCAGACGCCTGGAGAGATTGGAAGCCTTAGCCTCCGTCATACGTTCAGAAGGAGGATCGGTTGTGTATCACAGGCTCGATGTAACGGAGCTTGAACAGGTGCAGGAGATCATCCAGCTGGCAATGAGTCAGTTCGGACGCCTTGATGTCGTCGTGAACAACGCCGGGGTGATGCCGCTCTCACCCCTTGCGGCATTGAAGATCGATGAATGGAACCGCATGATTGATGTCAATATTCGCGGCGTCCTGCATGGTATTGCCGCCGGGCTTCCCATCATGACGGAGCAAGGGTTCGGTCAATTTGTGAATATCGCTTCCACCGCAGCCTATACGGCAGGCCCAACGACTGCGGTGTACAGCGCTACCAAATATGCGGTCAGAGCGATCACCGGAGCATTGCGACAGGAGGTTGGGCAACAAAATATTCGCGTCACACTCGTCTCCCCAGGGGTCACGGAATCCGAACTGGCCGAGAACATTTCGGACGAGGCAACGAAACACTATGTGGTAAATGTGTATCGTCGCCAGATCATTCCGGCGTCTGCTATCGCTGGTGCCATCGCTTATGCCATCGCGCAGCCAGATGATGTGGATGTGAACGAACTCGTTATCGGGCCAACCGCTCACATCTCTTAATGTTCTTCTCTCACTCAGCTCCCTCTCCCCGTTTTCCGCTTACGCTGAGAACGGGGAGAGGGAGCTGTTCACACACAAGTGGTCAAATGACAGCGCTTGTATGCGCATAGATGGATTAAATCTTGCGTTGGACATGTGTTCTGGTTGCTGAATGTTCAACCGCACCGCTCAGAAGCGCGTCGTCAGGTGGATTTGAGCGTGCGTAGCACGTATAATATATTATATAAGATTTAATTGCCGCAGCAATGCTTATATATTATATTGTGAGGTATATTTCGCATGAGAATAAGAGCTTGCTTATTTTAGTAGTAACGCGTATGAAAGGTCAGGTGCAAATACCTGAAATGCATTTCATGCTGCATCAGGGAGAGTACAGACTGCTCAATAATGTTGGTAAGATCAACGTAGCAGTTGTTTTGTTCTCGCCACCAGTAAGCATGATTGGGAATACCTGCGAGGAGTGCGGTGCGCCCACTTTCCTGTTTTGCAATCGGGATCATTGTATTAAGTACATCACGCAAAGTTTTCTTTACTGAGGAGTCAATATGAGGGATTACCATCCTTGAGCCTCGTAAATTTCTTGCCTGAGCTGTGGCGGCAAATCATCTAAGATAGCGTGAATGTCAATACCCTCATTATGATATTTGATCGTTTCTCCTTTATAGCTTTCAGGAGAGATTTTGCGTGCCGCACAGTGCATCGCGACGCCGAGCCAATCATCGTCACATACCGGAGAGCCAGATGCTCCTGCTTCGGTATCGGTAAGGTAGCGGAGGAGGTTCTTCAGGCAACGAGTGCTCCGAGTCAGCAATGACGACACTGCGTACATGCGCTGCATCCTGCTCCCATCGTCAGGACAGGCATGGAGTGGGAGGCTCCCTCGCGCCCTGCCGGAGAGAGCGAGGGGATCATCCGAGCCAGGAAAGCTGGCTGAGCCTGTGTGGGGCGCTGGGGATGAGAGGCGTCAGCAGTCTCAACCCCCAAAGAGGATAGCCCCACTCCTGCCAAGTGAGGAGGTCTCGCCAAGATAGCCGGGAGACGCATCCGTCTCTCATCGCGGCTCGGACGACTGTTCTGAGGGAATCGCTCGCAGGCAGGAGCTTCATGTGCTTGTTGAGCCAGGCCAGATAGTCAGTGCGCCCTTCCTCACCTAGAAGGGCCAAACCTCATTTCAGTTCAAGGAGGGGATCACGGGCAGGTGCGGTCCATCTCCCACGGGATGCGCAACGAGCTGATAACAAGCAAACAAAGAAGAAACGAGTGAGCATCTCAAGAGGATCTATCTCCGATATACGGGCATAAACAGTAAAAGAGGGTGCCAGAAATGTACCGGAGCAAAAAGATGGTGCGAACAACTCTTCCTAACTCCCGAACGCCTGGCAGAGACGATTTTTTCGACTCTCATGGCCCAGCTTGCGCGAGCCTTATCGAGGGTTGCAGCTTTCCGACACGAACGGAGAGCGCTACCTGCATCAGATCCGTCCGGTGTGTCTCCAGCAAGGCCCAATCGATGGTATCTTTAACAAGATATCGATATGCTTGTAGACAGCCACTTTGCTTGGGCGATAGAATTTGCTGGATTACTCTTGACATGTTACTGAATGTGTCATAGAATTGGAATGAGGGTTCATTCCAATTGAAAAGCAGGCTGTATGATGAGCAGTAAACGTGACCAGATCATTCTGGCGACTCGCGATCTCGTTTTCGAGCAGGGATTGCAGGACGTGGCCATGTCCCAGATTGCGCAGCGGGCGCAGGTTGGGATGGGAACCATCTATAATTATTTCCCCAGCAAAGAAGACCTCGTGTTTTGCCTGTTCAGCGAGATAAAGGCCAACATGAGCCTGCATGTTCTGGAAGGCTATGACGCAACGCAGCCAGTGGTTGACCGGGTTTTATACTTGCTGGGCAGCCTGGTTCGGCACAGCATTCAGCATCCGCGCGAATTTCTCCTCACAAATCAACTGGCGCAGATTCCTTTTATCCACGAACGGGCCAAAAGCGAGAAGGTGCCAGCGCTGGTCGTGGCTTTCAATCAAGTGATGATCGACGCCCAACAGCAGCACCTGCTCAAAGCGATGCCGCTCGACGTGATGTCAGTGTTGCTCTTGGGGACGACGAATGCGCTGGTCGAAGCACACATGAGGCAGCAAATTCACCTAGATCAGGCCACTATTGAGCAAGCGACGTCGGCCTGCTGGGATGCCATCAAACGTTAATTTTAAACGCTCGTTTTTTTTGTCTGGTATTTGGAATGAATGCTCACTCCAACTTCAGATTGAATACAGGAAAGGAAATCCTTCTGCAGAGCATTCACTATCACCGTTACGGCGGCCCGGAGGAGCGGATCGCCGTTGACCAGCAGAAAATGTCCAACGGATTTGAAATGGAGAAATGAGATGTCACCACAGAGAAGCAGAGCCGTCATCATGGATTCGTTCGGTGGGCTTGAAAAACTAGACCTGCGTGAGGTCGCTGAACCGCATGCCCACACGGGACAAATCCGGGTCCGCGTGGCTGCTGCTGGCTTGAACCCGATGGATTGGATCATGACTGCGAATGATACGGCAGGCGCCAGGTTCGGTCTGAGTCTGCCAACCGGTTTTGGCTCTGACTACGCGGGAACAGTGGACGAGGTCGGTATCGGAGTGACCGGGTTCGCCATCGGCGATCGAGTCTTTGGCAGCGCCATCTCGCGGTCCGTCGCTGACTATGTGATTATCGACCTTGAAGGATCTCTATCTCTGGGCGATGGGGTGCATCATACGCCAGACGGTATTGATGACATCACCGCCTCGACGCTCAGCATCGCGGCGAGGGCGGCTTCAGCAGCACTGGCCGTGCTCAAGCTTGAGCGGAGCGACACCATCCTGATTGGCGGGGCAGCCGGAGGGGTGGGTGTCTTCGCAATCCAACTCGCCCGCTTGGCCGGGGCAAACGTCATCGGCACCGGCTCCGCATCATCGTTTGACTACTTACGAGGCCTCGGTGCCGAACCGGTGACCTACGGCGCGGGCCTGGCCGAACGAGTACAGGCCCTTGCCCCCGATGGAATTACCGCAGCTACCGATTTATACGGATCGGAGACGGTAGAAGCCGCGCGTAAGCTCGGCGTTCCAGATAACCGTATCTCCGTTATCGCAGCTCAAATTCCGGGAGTAATAGGAGTTTCTGGAATCAATGCCGCCCCAGATACCCTTGAATACATTGCCGAACTGGTTGCTACTGGCAAGCTCCAGGTCCCCATTGCGGCGACCTACCCGATAGAACAAATCCGCTCGGCAGCCGAGTTTCAGTCCAGTCGTCATGTCCACGGCAAGGTTGTCGTCAAGTTCTAAACGTGGGTCAGGCCCGTGGGGCTCGTTCTCTGGCAAAAGAGGCGAAAAGCAGGCGCACCGGCAGCGCCGACGCGCCTGCTTTTCGCCTCTTTTTCTCTGTGGGATGGAGCGTTCACTTCACGATCGCATTCGCCAACAGGATCCCCCTTGCGATAGGGCGGCTGCACAAAAGGGATAACTTCGAGCTGCTCCTGAATTGGTTCGATGGCCTGAACCGATGATAACTCAGCCGCCGGGGCAAATTCAGTCAAACACAGAGGAAAGGGTGAGAGATGCTGTCCCAAATCCAATCGCAGGTTCCAGATCCATTGGTTCAAAATTTGCCAGAATTCCTGGCCACATGCAGTGCGAGCACACCAACGATCGGTGTCTTGTTCCTGATCTTCGGAGGCTCGAATGGTTTCGAATGAGCCTCAGTGCAGATAGAGATCAAGGACATCAGTGCAAGTGAAGGCAGAAGGGTTGACTGTTGTGAGAAACAATTCGTACACCGTCTCAGCCTGTAGAACTCCAATGGGCGGTTTGTTAGGAGAGGGAGATGGGTGGGTCGCAACGATCAAGCGCACTGTAGGTCCGGTTGGAGTGAGTGGCACCTCGGGGCAATCGAAGAGTGAGCGACTGGCTCCACTTGTCTTCATGAGTCCTCTGGTGATCGGGAGGGGATTGCAGACGGGTTTGAACTAGTGGGAGATCCAGGAGGCCATAATCTTTACAGCGAACAGTGATTCCCACGCCGGACTGCACCAGATCTTTAAGGACCATCCCATTGCCATACAATCCGTCCAATCGGATCATGATGTGGGACAACGGCATGCAGAGCCATCCTGCATAGCTGAGAATGGCGTCAAGTGCACGAGCCAATTCGCCACGATAGTCTCCAGTGCCAGGACCGCCAAACGTGCCGAGCCACTGGTGGGAATGTGCCTGGAGCACGGTCGTCCGCACGCGTGTGACTTCTCCCCTCTTGTCCCACAAACCACCAGGCGGAAAGGTCTGGGTAGTTCGCAGAACCCACGGGATGCGCAACGAGGTTGCTCCCTGGCATGAACTGGGCCACAGATGCGCTTGGAGGTGGCTAGCGACACTGTTACCTCCTCGCCCCCCGCCATCGGTGTTGAACGAGATGGTATTGTCAGGAACCATCCCGAAAGGCCGAAACTTTCGGGATGGTTCCTCTTACACAACCTTTTGCAGGTCTCTATCCCTTTACCGGTTGGTAGGTGAGGATCACTGTACCCGTCCTGGTTGGTTTTGTGGAGACGAGTTTCATCCTTTTGAGGGCATCCCCATCTTTGAAAAGTCGTTTCCCGCTACCCACAACCACAGGGTGGATCATGAGCATCAGTTCATCGAGCAGATCCTGTTGGAGGAGAGCGTGTACCAGACCAGGACTCCCGGCGATGCCGATGTTCTTGCCTGGCTGCTGTTTGAGCCGAGCAAGCTCCTCGGCGAGATCGCCCTTGAGGAGGATCGAGTTGTTCCACTCGACGCTGTTGAGCGTGTGTGAGGCGACATATTTGGGGACGGTATTAATATAGTTGGCGAAGAGATCATCAGTAACGGTCGGCCAGTATGAGACCCATTCTTCATAGGTCACTCTTCCTAGAAGCACTGCGTCCTGAGACGCAAGTTGTGCGTTCAGAGCTTCCCCCATATCTTCATCGAAGTGTTCTTGCCAGGTATTAGGAGCTTGGACAACGCCATCAAGCGCAATAAACAAACCCGAGACGATTTTTCTCATAAGAGATCCTCCTTGTGTTGTCATGTTACAGGGAAGAGTCTACTATGAGGGAAAGGGGTTGTCTTGTACAAAAACGAAAGCTGCTCGGGCCGGCTGTGATGGAGCAGTTGAGCAGGAGTTTGACCAATAAAACGCTGAAGTGATCTCGTCAGATGTGGTTGATCGTAATACCCTGCCAGCTCAATGGTATCAAGGATCGAGACACCTTGCTGCAAGAGAAGAGTAGCATAGCGGACACGTTCGATTTGGCGAGCCATGCTCTGGGTGACCCCGGTTGTCTGCAAGAAGTGATACTCGACGGAGCGGAGCGAGAGATCTTTCATCTTCCCTTGCAAGGCAACCTCGATGAGGGGATCGTGAGCCAGCAACCCGGCACGCACCAGCCGGTTCACAAAGATCTCCGCATTCTCGTAGGTAGGAAATTCCCAGGCAGAGCCAGAGAGCCAGAAGGTGTTCCTCGTCGCTTCAGGGAGAGTCACCCCTGTATCGATGAGACTTCTGGGAGGCAGATGCGTGAGATGCGTACCCAGCTTCAAGAGGATGCCAAACCACTCCCCATCAGAGGGACTGTCCCCAAGAGGCGTGGCTTTGGTCTCTGGTCCTCGCACGGTCATCGTCATCTTGCCATGCAGTTTGGTGACCACCAGTTCGCAGCGGCTCACGGCAATGGAGAGAAACGGGGTTGTGCCTTCGCTATGGCTACGCCAGATCCGTTCGACAAAAGGCGAGTCCGAGAGCCTTTCAGAGTCAATGATAATCATGTTTTTCCTTCCGTTTCCAGACTGCATTTTCATCCCATGATAGCACAAAGGTGCTGATTGCAGAAGGGCGACTGGTCTTCTGACTATGGGGTGCCACGCGTAGCCGCGAAGGGGTCCGAGAAGAAAGAATCCGGTGGCCGACAAGCGCAGGGGTAAGCCGTCGCCAACCCGAACAAAGCAGCAAAGGTGCTGGGGTGCCAAAGAGCTTGATCGTGACGTGAGCAGTTGTTGGGGAACGTGTATTGCGAGTTAGTGGGTCACTTGCCAAGTTCGTCACTGTTCATGACATGCTTGTAGAAGCGCGAGGCAGGCTCGTGATGGACGTCGAGACAGGGCATCTCCCTCGTTGAAGGGAGAGGCGAGAGCGAAGATTGAGCCGAGAACGAGGAGGCGTGTCACGCGCTCCCTCGCTTGGTCTGTATTGCTTTCTTCTGTCTGAGCTGTCGTATCATCTACAGAATGCTCAAATCGATCCAGACCAAGCATTCAATCGCTCAGTCGCGAAACCTCCCATTACCACTCATATCGGTGTTCGTAGTCTTTCAGTGAAATCAGGTTTCAATCGCTCAAACGAGGGGTGCAACTAACTCATTTCTGGAAATCGGGAAAATTCCCGATTCTGGATCGAAGAGCAGCGGCCAGCGCTCTTTCCATTGCGCCTAGATGATGTGGTGATAAACACGACCAAAGCTTGGGCGGCTGATGTACTACGCCGTCGCTGGCATAGGTGAAGGTGGTTTCTATCCACTGGCCTATGAGGGCACTTCAGGAGTGGAGTGGGCCATCAGAATAGTTATACCAGAACGGCCATTTTAATGTTGAGATTTACAGATTTACATGCAAAATCCGTCACTTATCAGATCAAATACTCTTGATTTTTTCACTTCTCTATGTTACTATTTCCTGGTTGGTCTTCCAACCAGGAAATAGCGAGAGATTATCAGTGAGTAAGGAAAAAGCGTCAACGACGCGCGAACAGATTATAGCTGCTGCATATCGAGTGTTGGCGGGGCAGGGATACGATGCGACAACTATCAAGGCGATTGCACGCGAAGCTGGTGTAGCACCGGGACTGCTGCACTACTACTTCGCTAGCAAAGATGATCTCTTGATCGAAGTACTCAAGGATATCTCGTCTCGCTACATGGTACGTATGCAACACCTGTTTCGGGAGTTGCCTGTCGATCAACTCGGGAAAGCCGGGATTGCCGGCGCATTGCACCGCACGTTTGAGGAACCAGAAGTCTATCGTCTGCGCTATGAACTGTTTGCTCTCGGCTTGCGTAACCCTGTGCTCCTACCAGTCGTTAGGTCTTTGTTAGAAAATAGACGGCAAGGAATCGGTCAGGTGGCACAAAGTGCTACTCAAGGACACGACATCGATGTTGAGGCACTCACCGCTATTCTTCTTGCTACCTTTGATGGCCTGGCTTTGCAACATCTTGTCGATCCCAATTTTGATGTTGAAAGAGCTTATCGAACTCTTTCGAAAATGATCGATGCACTTCTAGCTACCACGTAAAGCGTTTTTTTGTGTATAAAATTGGTTGGTCATCTAACCAATTCCTAACTTCGTCGGGAAATTTTGTACGAATAACTTTCATTCTTCCGTAGGAGCCCGATTTATCGCTATACCATTCAAATAAGGAGAAACTGAACTTATATTGATGAGCTAAAATCAATCGAATTGAGCACTTACAGGATCTCCTGCCCATCCTACCTGGAGGCTGAACTTGAAAGCTCATACGCGTGTTGGTCACATCCTGATCGCCCGGATACGTTCATCCACCTCTCAACAGACAGGTACAACGGTCGTGGACTATCGTGGTCTTCACACGATCTCCACTTCTCGACTTTGTTGCGATCAATTTGCGATCATTCTTAGATCAGTGTCAGATCAGCTTTCTCTGGCGCCTCTGCCTCCTCTCGACAGGCCCACTGGCGCGTGGTAATACCAGCGACGATTGATCCCAAGCCAACGGCATAAGGTTCGCACAGAGATCTGAGGGAACTGCTCCCGGAGTTCTTTGATTACTTCGTGGCGTTGGTGGACGGAAGCAGTTGCAGCGCTTTTTTTAACACGGAGTTCTCCAGCGCCAGTTGCCCGCAGAAGCGTTCGAGTTCGGCGACCCGTGCTTCCAACACTTCGACTGATGGTCGTTTCTCTACCTGGTTCTGGTCATCAGCATAGGAGCATCACTGCTCTGGTTCTGGCTCTTGAAAAGCAGCATTGGAGAGTTCCATCTCCCAATCGCCCACCAATCCCTCAAGGGGGCGTCTTTGCCTGAATATGGATGGAGTCACTGTCCGTGTTTTCTCCTTTCCATTCTCAGAGAGACGCGCGCCAGTCTTACTTCACCACACGAAACGAGAGATGGGTGGCGCCCGGCGTCTCAAGCGTGCGAATATGTTCCAGGTGGATCGGTTTTGAGCCAAGGTGATCGAAGAGGCGCACGCCCTCACCCAGCAGGACATGGGCCACGCTCATATTGATTTCGTCGAGCAGGCCCGCCGAAAGCGCCTGTTGGACGGAGCTTCCCCCGTGCAGGGCAATATTTTTCTCGCCTGCAAGCTCCCTGGCTTTGGCAATCGCGCTCTCGATGCCCTCGGTGACAAAGTAATACTGTGTTTGGCCCTGTTTGAGGGGTTCGCGAGCTTGCGATTGCAAGACAATCACCGGGCCGGGAAGAGGTGTGCCATCAGGCATGATCCACCCCTGCTCATTCTCAATCTGATGAAAGCTTCGGTGTCCCATAATCACTACGCCGCCCTCGTTGAGTTGATCGCCTATGACCTCATAGAAATGTTCCATAGCGCGTCCCATCCAGGCGAAGACTTCTGAGACATTATCATTTTTATCGGCGATAAAGCCGTCGAGCGAGATTGAAAGGCCAAACGTCACTTTTCCCATAGTGTTTCTCCAATCTTTGTGAATGCTCTGCTACTTCATCGTTTCCAGCAGCTCTGTGAGGCGCGCATAAGAATCGTTGAGTCCTTCTTCCATGCCGCTCTGGAGCGCACCATCACGGTCGGCAACCGACTGGAAGACGGATTGAGCGGTAAGCCTGGTCCTGCCGCCGGGCAAGGCTTCCAGGGTGAGCGTTTCGAGGCACACATGTCCTGCTTCCGGCAGCCCTTCGAACTCAAAGGTGTCGATTATACGTTCGGGCGCGCAGACTTCGTGATACACTCCATGAAAGCCGTATTCGTTGCCGTCAGGGTCTTGATTGATAAAGCGCCACAGGCCGCCAGATCGCACGTCCATCTTATCAACCAGGGTTGAAAGACGTCTCGGCCCCCACCATTGCGGGACAAGCTCTGGATCGGTGAAGGCTTTAAACACCAGCTCACGCGGCGCGTCGAATTCGCGCGTGATGATCATTTCCTGTTTCCCTGGCTCTGCGGTAACGATTGTTTTGTTCTTGCCTGCCATTTCTCGTTGCTTCCTTTCAAACTCCACTGCTTAGCGTGGCCGGTAACACACGCGCATAACGCCAGATTTGTATGTCTTCACGCGAACCCTCTCCAGATTGACCTTAGTGGTAAACACACTTTGCCCCTGGCCGATGACGACAGGATGAACCGTCAGCACGTACTCATCAACCAAACCGAGGCGTACAAACGTTTGCGCGGTGCGAATGCCGCCGGGCACGGCCAGGTCTTTTCCGGGCTGCTGCTTGATCTTTTGTACTGCTTCAACTAGCTCGTCATCGCTCTTTACCACAAGCTGCTTTGTATTCTCCCACTCGAGTTTTTCTTCCCTGTTCGAGAGAATAAACGTGTGTAATCTATTTACGGCCTGCGCAATGGCACGCTCTTCCGAAGGTGCCGAAGGGTTTTGTGCGACGCCCAGCCAGTAGGGAATCATCCCGGAAGCAGTCGGGTAGCCAACAAATCCATCATCAACTTCTTGAAAGAAGGCAACAATGTCATCGTTGAGCTCTTGGTCCGGCTTCTGCGACATCCAGTCCAACTCGCCGTTTGGCCCGCAGAAGAAGCCATCAAGCGTCATCGTCATATTGAGAAGAACTTTTCTCATGGGTCCTCCGTATGCATATTCATCCTCTCATCTACTTTTTAGTTCGTTCTTCACCCATTTCTGTTTTTCCCGTTCGAGCACCTTATCCAGTGCCTCAAAGCGCTCTTCCCACCTCTGTCTCGTCTGCTGAACCCATGTTTCAAATTGAGACAGTGTTTGTGGATTGAGGCGGTACAGGTGCCTCTGCGCGCGTTTTTCCATCACCACCAGTTTGGCCTCGCGTCGTAAGATCTTGAGGTGCTGCGAGACCGCCTGCGGGCTGACAGGAAAGTGCCCGTAGATGTCTGTGGCAGTGAGTTCGCCGCAGTTGGCAAGGAGTTCTAAAATGGCCCGTCGTGTCGGATCGGAGAGCGCAACAAACATATCCATGGACACATTATAAACCATTTGCTTTATCAAGTCAATACTTAAATACGGTTGGCCGGTAGTATCTAAAACGCTCACGCAGACGGAGACGGCTTCTTACCACGCATTCCTATCTGAACAATCGATTAGAACAAGATCAATGTGGGATCAGCAGCGCTCTTCTCCCATGCGTGGGTTTGGCAGCTTCACCTCGGCTTCGCGCTTCTGCCGCGCATGTGAAGAAGTGCGCCAGTTCTTTCGCTTTCGCACCACCATATCGCAACACGTTTCTTTGTCAGACCGACGTGGTCTGTTTCGTCAATGATTGGATGCATTGAAAGACATGATGCTCGTGGCTTCACCTTTCTGTAGGTGAGAAGTCCTAACACGTTTTGTTGCTTCCTGTGTTTTCAGTTCTAACACAGCCCCACCCTTGCCTGAAGGCGCAATACCTGAGTAAACTAGTAAATGATGGGGTTCTAGAAAAAAAGGCGATTACCGCCCTCCCTCATCATCACCTGTCCGCCGCAGGCGGCCCGAGCAGTTTGCACATAGTGTTCGTTCTTAGCTCAGGAAAAGCTCACAATGGATCATAAACAGCGAGAGAAAACGATTATTCAGTGGCGCCTCCTCCTTGGTGTTTTTTTCGTCGCATTGATTGCTCTAGGAGCGCTTCTCGCCTTCTGGATAAATTCCACCTCCTTCCTTGAGGATGGACCCTGGATATTTTTTCCAGGCGTTCCATTACTGATGCGCTCCCTCTATAGTGCTGTCTTCATTGGCATTTGTTCCGTCGGTCTATGTTGTTGCTTTTTCAAAATAGGAGGTCGTTGCTGGGAGGAGGCGAGAAGGCGCAAACAAAACTGGCTTACCAGATATGGAGTTCAGGTCTCTGCCACGGTGACCGATCAGAAAGAGGAAGAGTCGCTTGACGCAGATGCGAAGACCTCCTACCTCCTGCAACTCACGTGGTCGGATCCAAAAACAGGAGCACCACTGTCTTTTTGGAAGAAGCCGCCTCACCATGGAGATGTCTTTGCCGCCTATCCTCGCGGAACCACCCTTTCGGTCCAGTATGATCCTGCTGATCTCTCCTTTTCCTTTGTGCAATGGCTATCAGTACCACGACGGAGAGCATTGAGCATTCTTACCCAGACCACCGCAGGTATTTTTGTTGGCGGTAGTGTAGCTCTACTCGCTGGCGACGTGCTCTGGTGGCAAGAAGCGCGCAAGAGAACTACACACTCCATCTCCTACCGGGGTCACTCGGACCCAGTGAGAACGGTTGCCTGGTCCCCTGACGGGAAGCTGATTGCCTCTGGCAGCACTGATGGAACAGTCCATATATGGACTGCAACTGACGGGAAGCGTCTCTTTCTTTTTAAAGGCAGCGAAGAGAGCTCGGGGCGAGATGTCACCGCAGTCGCCTGGTCCCCTGATGGCACACGCATCGCCTTTAGTCTGAGCGGGCTGTCAACAAGCCTCGCACGCTCTTATGGGCTGAAACCTTCACCCTCAATTGTTCAGGTATGGAACGCGAGCGATGGTCGCATCCTTTTCGTCTATCAGGGCCATACAGATCGTGTGAATACAGTGGCCTGGTCCCCCGACGGCATGTGGATTGCCTCCGGTAGCGATGATAAAACGGTCCAGGTCTGGAATGCCAGTGATGGGAGGCGTGTGAGTGTCTCCCCCCCTTCTAGTCACATGGTAGATACTAGCGTAGAAACGCTCGCCTGGTCCCCCGATAGCCAAAAGATTGCTATCGGCAATTTGGATGGGACGAT
Organism: Reticulibacter mediterranei; assembly: GCF_016587455.1. Classification (NCBI taxonomy): domain Bacteria; kingdom Bacillati; phylum Chloroflexota; class Ktedonobacteria; order Ktedonobacterales; family Reticulibacteraceae; genus Reticulibacter; species Reticulibacter mediterranei. The sequence goes on from NZ_BNJK01000001.1 coordinate 537,570, forward strand.
CCAGGTATTGAATGCAGCAGATGGGAGCCTGATCTCGACGTATAATAATGCCTCGCCATCTACGAATTCAGATCTTACAGAGAAAAAATCATTTCTCTCTACGGTGGCCTGGTCCCCCGACGGCACGCGTATCGCCTCTGGGGGCGATGACAAAATGGTCCAGATCTGGAATGCCACCAGTAGCGACGACAACCCGATCTTCACCTACATCGGTCATTCAGGTGGTGTAGAGACAGTTGCCTGGTCCCCCGACGGCACGCGTATCGCCTCTGGCAGCGCAGATAAGACGATCCAGGTCTGGAATACCGACGGTCAGGGCAATGACATCGTCCTCGCTTATCGAGGCCACACAGATACGGTAGATGCAGCCGCCTGGTCTCCCAACGGTATGTGGATTGCTTCTAGCAGCGAAGATAAAACGGTCCAGATCTGGAGTCCCACCATATAGGGACCCAGAGAGGGAAGACTTCTCTGCAAACCCAAACCATTTCTCACCGTCGGGTCGGCGGCAGAACCTGCTGCCAATCGGTATAACCACGCACCCGTATATGGCGCGGCGGATGGGGAGGCCGATAAAACTGTGCTCCATAGAGAAAGGTGGCATCCATTTTTCCTCCAGATAGTTCTGTCCATATATGGATAAGATGCGTATAACTATTTTTCATGCAAATAGCATGATCACGTGCTATCCTTTGATGGCTCCTAATGTGAGTCCACGGGCCAGGTATTTTTGTACCAACAAGCCCAGCACAATCATTGGGAGCATAATCACCGTCGCAGCCGCACTACTTCCCCCCCAGTCTACCGACTCAGCTCCGACAAAACTAAAGATGGTCACGGGCAGCGTTCTGGTATTCACACCGGTCAACACGACCGAAAAGAGGAATTCATTCCATGAAAAGAGAATGCAAAGAACCGCAGTTGCAGCCAGCGCTGGTGTAGCCAGCGGCAAAGCTATATGCAGAAAAACCATCCAACGCGAACATCCATCAATCTGGGCAGCTTCCTCCAATTCAACAATCACATCTGCGAAGAAACTCTGCATCATCCAGATCACAAAAGGGAGGCTAAAGGTTGTATGAGCGATAATCGCAGCGGCGTAAGTGTTCAGCAGAGATATGTTCTGCATCAGGCCATAAATTGGAAGCACCAGCGCAATCGATGGAACCATGCGGCAGATGAGAATGCCTAGCGAGACAAATCTGGCGCCTGGAATAGATAACCGTGAGAGGCTATAGGCCGCAGCGGTCCCGAAAAGCAGTGAAAAGGCTGTGGTACAAAGGGCTACAATAACGCTATTCATAAAGTACCTCAGAAAATCGGTGTGCAAAACTGCGTTACTATAGTTCTTGAGCGTTGGCTGAAAGATAATTCGTGGAGCGCCTGTAAAAATATCGATGGGATCTTTGAAAGACGTGAAAACGATTAACGCCACCGGCCCTAACGTCCAGACCAGGAAGGCACCGATAACCAGACCACGTACCACTGGCTCGAAGCGAAAAGAATGCGACTTCGAGGTTTGCACAGATGCCTGCATCTCCTGACTCCTTCTAAATTCTTCCGCGAATTAAACGTATCAAGATCAAACTAAGCAGAATAAGCACTAGCAGCGTCACGACTGAGAGCGCCAGACCATAACCGAGTTGAAAGGTCTTGAAGACTGTGTTGAAGTCATACAAACTCATGGTCTCCGTTGATATTCCTGGTCCACCACCAGTCAGAATGTAGATCATATCGAATGTACGAAATGCATCCATGAAACGAATGAGAATGGTAAGCAACAGCACCGGGGTCAAGAGGGGAAAGGTGATGTACCAGAACGATTGCCAGCGCGAAGCTCCATCGATCTTTACCGCCTCATACAGCTCACCTGGGAGAGCAGAGAGACCCGCCAGAAGCACCAGAATAACAAATGGTGTCATTTCCCAGGTATCGACGATCATGGTAGAGAAAAGAGCTGTTCCAGTGGATGTAAGGCCGCCAAAGTGGCTTCCATTCGGAATAAAGCTGAGCAAATAGTAGATAACCCCATTTGAAGGATCAAACATATAGTGCCAGATTAATCCGACAACGACAGGTGTAATCATCAAAGGGATGAGAATTGCCGCATTCACAACGTTCTTCAAGAAACGCAGTTCTGTCAGAAGGAGCGACATCCCCAGACCAAGCGCAATTTCTATTGCACACGCGCCGACCGCAAAGATACCGGACGTCTTGATCGCATTCCAGAAATACTGATCAGCAAATAGTGCCTGGTAATTCTGAAAGCCGATGAACTTCTGGCTAGCTTCTGGATCTGTTAAATTCCAGGAGCGCAGACTCATTATGATGGCATAGATCGTAGGGCCGACAATGACGACCATTAGAATGAGCAGTGCCGGAAGAAGCATCAGATAAGGGAGAAGATGTCGATCGAACTGATGAGTTCTTACCTTTTGGGCCAGAGATACCGCCTTCAAGGAGCGAGTAGATTTTGCAATCATAGCATACCTTCTCATTATTTTATGCCTGGTGCCCATAGATGACAGGGCTTTTCAGTTCTCCGCTCAAAGGGGGGCAGGGGTCTCCCTGCCGGGGTCTGGGGTGTCCCCAGTTTCCTTCCCTCCTTCGCGCGCCGCCTGCGGCGGCGCGCAAAAGAGAAGAAAAAAGGTTTTTGCGGGGACACCCCGCACCCTGGCAAAGGGCTGCCGCCCTCTGCACTCCTGCTAGATGGGAGAATTGGAAAGCCCTGCCATAGATGATGAGTTTTGCCGAAGAGAACCTGTGACGACCATTCTGGATGGTCACGTGGGATTGGATGGCAAAGACTGATTGCTCTACACCATCCAGTCCGGGAGATCAATCATCTGGTGACTGATCTCCCAGACTGCTTTACCTCCTCTACGTTAGCAGAGGAAAAAAGCAGAAGGCAAAAGTTATACGGTCGCAGTTCGAGCGTGAGTCAGCAGGTGGGTTCGCATACTAACTCTTCATCGCCTGGGTAATCTGCTGTTGCGCCTGATTAAGAGCAGTTTGGGAACTGAGGTTTCCGCTTGATACCAGCGCAATCTGACGCTGCATAATCTGAGAGATTTTAGCGCTTCCTGGTATCAAAGGCTGTGTCTTCCCATTTTTTAGCGCATCCTGAACGGCTGGAAGCCAGGGTTGTTTTGCGACAAGACCAGAAGCAGTAAAGAGCGAAGCTCTTGCTGAGATGGTAGCATCCAATTCACCCAGTTGCTGAGCAACACGTTTACTGGTCAGATAACTGATGAGAAGATACGCAGCTTTGGGATTTTTGCTATCCTTATTCATAGCCCAACTCCAGGATGCCAGTGTGCCTGATAACTGGTCTTTATAGGGCAGAGCGAGATATCCAAAGTCGCTGGAAAACTTTGTCTGAGAAGGATCAACAAATTGGTTCGCGATCCCCGAAATGGTGATGCCCATCGCGACATTGCCATGCAGGAGATTAGCATTGACATCATCCCACTCCCACTGGAGGCTGCCAGTTGGCCCGGTTTTCAAGAGATCGCTCCAATACTGAAGGGCGGCTACCCCCGCGCTGGAGTTCACTGTTGATACTCCCTGAGCGTTAAAGTAATCGCCTCCCGCCGAGCGCATGAATGATGCCCACACATCGGTTCCATCGGCAGAACTTTTTGCGGGCATGGCGATTCCACCCATACCATGCTGTTTAAAGTACTGCGCATCTTTTAACGCGTCATTCCAGGTAGCGGGAACTGGGAGATGTGCGCTCTGAAGAAGATCTTTCCGATAAACCAGGATGGGAGTTTGCACAAACGAGGGTAACGCGTAAAGTGTTCCATTGTATTTTCCGGTTTGGAGAACGGAAGGCATGAAATCGTTGAGATCGAAATTAGCCGGGGTCAGCGAAGGATCGTTGCTGTATTGCTGGAGAGGCTGAAGCCAACCTGATTGCGCATACTGCGGGAGCCAGACCTCTGGCACCCAGAGCACATCGTAGTTTGCAGTGTGGCTGGTGAAATCAAGAATCTGTTTCTGCTGCAAGTTGTCATATGAAATGGCATCCATGGTCACCTGAATACCCGTCTCTTTGGTAAATTCAGGGAGAACTTTTGCCATCGCATTCGCATCTGGACCCGCCCAGCGCGAGAATGTCAGATGGACGCCCTGGTAAGGTTGGGCCGAGTTCTGGACAGATGTGCCTCCACATCCTGTTATCACCAGCAGTAGACAGCCGGTTGTGAAAATAGCGATCAATGCTTGAGAGAGCTGCTTCATTGAATACTCCTCCTGAGGGTATTCCCTTTTGCTTTAACCAGGAATAGACAATCATGAACGGGAAATAGATGTGAAAACTACCTTCGCACTCAATGGACTCTTTTCTCATCCCTCCTTCCTAAAAAGGCGATATTTGGAGGTCATTTCTCTTTGGAGAGGATGACTTCCGTTTTGCTACGCGCAGCTTCATAGCCTGCGGCGATAATACGACACGCCTGTAAACCATCTTCGACGCTGGTACGAAATGGCAAATCCTGGCGGAAACGGGCAATGACATCTTCGACTTCGCGACGGTAATGGAGCGCATTTGTGGGCCAGCTCTGATAGTCGTGCGGTTCACTTTCTGCAGGCTTTATATGTGGCACAATCCAACCAGATAATACAGGTGAAGTCTGGGTCTCCGTGTAGAGACGCAAGGAAGGTGCTGGCGCGGTGAGTTCGACAATCATAGTACCTGCTGTGCCATAAATCTCAATGACATTGCGCATCCCGATATCTATGTGAAGACTCCAACTTGTCTGCAATTCACCTAGTGCTCCATTGTGGAAGCGCAAGGTTGCCACTGCTATATCCTCCACCTGTAGATGCTTTTTTTCTCTATTTATCATTGTTGCGTATATTGCATCAACGTTACCAACGTACCAGCGCAAGAGATCGACCGCGTGTGATCCTTCATCGATGAAGGCACCACCACCACCCTGGATAGGATCTTCCATCCACCTAGCCATGTACTCAGGACAACCTATCTCGCGTATGCCGGACAGACCGATCATCGCTCTGGCTGAAAGAATAGTACCCAGCGTGCCCGTCTCGATAATAGCCCTGGCTCGTTCAGCTTCTGGAATATAGCGACTGACAAAGCCAACAGTAAAGCGAATATTGGAATTGTTTACCATATACGCGATGCGCTCGGCATCCTCGATGGTTGTTGCCATTGGCTTCTCGCAGAAAATATGTTTCCCTGCAGCTACCGTAGCTTCGACGATCTCTACATGTCGGTTATTCTCCGCGTGGATAAAAATCAGATCGAGATCTTCGCGCGAGAGTAAATCGTGATAGTTGGTATAAAATGTCTCTACTCCATAGGTGGCCGCTGCCGCGCGCCCGCGTTGTTCATTATCATCAGCAATGGCTACAATTTCTACTCCCTCAATTTCCCCAAGGGCGCGGGCGCGAAAGTCTGCGTGGACGTGGGCAAAACTGATCATTCCCACGTTTATTTTCTTACTCATGCTCCTCTTCTTTCGTGCGAACTAACCTGTTCCGCTTTCCCACTGCGAACGGAACGATAGGCGGCTTCGGCCAGGCGCAAAATAGCCAGCCCGTCTTCACCAGTCGAGCGGCAAGGTTTGTTTTCCTGGATACAGGCGAAAAAGTGGGTAAACATGGCGTCTGTGCCGAAGAAAATATGCTCGGCCATCGGAAGTGGATACGTCCATCCTTTACTTTCCTCCGAACGCTTTCCCCAGTAGGTGTAGCCCGTCTGGCTGTAAACTCGCAGATGCTGCGAATGCAGCATATCGATCAAAACTCGTCCGGCTGTGCCATAGACTTCAAAGCGTGAATCCATTTCTCCAACCATTGACCAGCTATCTTCAGCCACCCCGATGACCCCATTTGCAAAGCGCACGGTCAAAACAGCCGTGTCTTCCAACGGAATGTCATGTACAAACGTATCGGTTTCCGCGTACACCTGCGTGGCTTCAGAGTCCGCTATAGCGCGTAAGAAGGCAAGACTATGGATTGCCATATCCAGAATACAGCCACCGCCAGCGATAGCAGGATCGTAAGACCAGGGAGCATGCGGACCCTGGATGCCCTCGGACGCTCTAACGCGAAAAACTTTGCCAATCGCCCCTTCGTCGATGGCTGCTTTCGCCTGTTGCACTGCCGGGATAAAAAGACCGTTCTCGGCATAGAAAATTCGCACATTCGCCAGGCGCGCCGCTTCTAGCATTGCTTCTGCCTGTGCTGCATTCGCAGCCAGAGGCTTAATACAAATAATATGTTTCCCTGCCTGTGCTGCCGCGATAGCTATTTCGGCATGCAAACTGTTAGGTGTACAAATATCGACAATCTCTACCTCCGGGTTCGCCAACAAATCGCGATAATTGGTGTACCAATGGGGGACTTCAAAATCCCGTGCAGCGGCTTCAGCGTGTTGTGCTGAACGCGAAGCTACTGCGACCACGCGTACAGCTGGATTCGCTTGCAAGGCGGGAAGATGCACGCCCGTTCCCCAGCTTCCACAGCCAATGAGGCCGACTCCTAACTTGTTCATCGGCGCACCTCCTTTTGTGGTCGAGGGGCAACAGCAGATACGGCCTCTTCACTGCTTAAAGGAAGCGCTACACTTGCCGCGTTTCGCATCATGGAGAGTTCTGCGGCGAAAGCCAATTCCAGGGCAGCTTTTCCATCAGTGCCCGAGGCCACCAGCGGTTCAATCCCTGCAATAGTTGCTGCGAAATGTTGTGCTTCTGATGCGTAGGTAATATCCCAGAGCGTATCCTGAAAGTTCCAACCGACCTTTGGCGTGAGCAACGAAACTCCAGAGGCATCTTTTATATGGACAACTGAGGGTTGGCGTTGCAGGAAATCCACAAAAGCAGAACCTTTCGTTCCATAGACCTCGAAGAAGAAATCTCCATAACCTGTTGTCCAACTCCCGTAGATGTTGCCAAAGGCACCACTGGTGTAGTGTAACGAAACCTGGGCATTATCAGTAGACTGAAAGCGCCGCGCGCCATCCAGGACGTAGGCCCCCCCCTGAGCTTGTATCGACTGGATGGGTCCACCCAGCCAGCGCCATAAATCCAGAAAATGAATCATCGTATCGATAACCAGCCCCCCACCCTTATCCACCTGGTAGAACCAATCGTTATTGGGCATCCAGCCAAAAGCGGAGCCGCGCAACGAAATAATATCGCCAAGAACTCCATCCTCGATCAGGCGTTTGATTTGTGCAATTGGCGGCGACGAACGGAGCATAAAGCCGACCTGGAGCTGCACTCCTGCTTCCTGGCAGGCTGTAGTAATCGTATCAGCTTCTGCTAGCGTCGGCGCAATTGGTTTCTGGCAAAAGACATGCTTGCCTGCTCGTGCGGCATCCACTGCCACCTGCGTATGAGAAGGGGTTGGGACTGCAATGATGACGCCATCAATATCGGGGCGTGCCAGCAATTCCTGATAATCGTAGTAGGCATCCAGGTGAAAGGCAGCGGCGAGACTATCCGCCGCTTCAGGAACTACATCAGCAACGGCAAGCAAACGCGCACCTGCTACATTAGTATACGCTTTCGCATGAACCCTGGCGATTCTACCCGCCCCAATCAGACCTATTCCAACCATTGCAATTTCTCCTTACTTCTGCGTTTCAAGAAGAATTTCACGCCCCTCGCGGGCTGAACGGTAAGCAGCGAGGATAAGTCCGAGGGCAGCCTTTCCATCCTCGCCAGTCACATCTGGCTGGAGGTCTTCCTGGACACATTTCACCATATGTTCAACAATGCGCTTGTAGCAAATATCCGAGCGCTCATCGCCCACCCAATCATAATAGGTGCGCCCTGTGTAGGGAGCAATGCGTGAAGCAACCTCCATCTGAGGGCTTTTCTGATAGTGCAATTCAATTTCACCCTCAGTGCCGCTGATAGTACAGCGGTCAGGGCTGGTGAGTGGACCGTACCACTCAGCTGCGTGCCAGCTGCTCTCAATCGTGCCAATCTGTCCACCTGCAAAGGACGCAGTACAAATACCATAGTCTTCAACTGGCAAATTTTTATAGGTGAGATTCCCAATTTTTCCATAGACAGAAGTTGCATTGCTATCAAAAAACCAGCGCAACGCGTCGGCGAAATGGGCTCCGTGGTCCAGAAAACCGCCTCCTCCGCCTTTGGCCGGGTCTATGTACCATCCTTGATCTTGCACATCTGGCGCATCGCGGATGAAATCGACAGGAATACGAATAGAATAGAACGCAGAAGTTGGTTTTCCTATCACTCCTTCTTGAATCAATTTTTTTGCTCGTTGATATGCTGGCAGGAATCGCAGGAGATACGCCATCATCAATTTAACGCCATGTCGATGTGCAGCCTCAACGATTCGCTCGGCGTCCTCCATTGTCGTCGCAATTGGTTTATCGAGGAGGATATGTTTCCCAGCCCGGGCCGCAGCAATACAGTGCTCTGCATGTGCTGATGTGAATGACGTGATGACGACAATATCAATATCGGATCGCTCAAGCAGAGCTTCATATTCCTTATATGAAGCCCCCGCGCCATAGCGTCTGGCAAATTCTTCAGCGTAGTTCTTGCGTTCGTCGGCGACTGCAACAAGGCAAGCGCCGTCAATACCTTGCTGTAAATAGTGCGCCATCGGATAAGCATGATAGTGGTTATGCAAGCCAATAACACCTATGCCAAGTGTCTTCATGAATGCTCCTTTAGTACATGACATACTACCTACACGTCGTACTGCTGTTCGGATGTATAGGCACAAAACCCCTTCTCAGGCTACGTACCTGAGAATGAGAGGGACGCGTTTGATTTGTAGGCTGGTGGAACAGCGTGAAACGTGAGATGTGGAAGCTCTATAGATACCTTTACGTGCCAGATTGGCGTTCTGTCTATTTTCCTCCTTTCTTCAGTACATAAATGGGTTGATAAAGATACTTTTCTCAACTACCAGAAGATGTGCGTACAATGATAGAGCAGGGTAGGATCAGTGAAGTTGGCTCTAGCTTTTCGCCCTTAATTAAGGAAATAAGCATGTTTACCGCTACTTTCCCCATCTGCTCTAGCGGCATTTTCACTGTAGTTAAAGGCGGATGAGTAAATGTTGAGAGAATATTGTCATCAAAACCTGTAATTGCCAGATCGGCGGGTACTTGCATGTTCGCTGCCTTGACAGCGCCGAGACAGCCTGCCGCGATGATATCGCTTCCTGCGACAATAGCCGTTGGCTGCTCTACACGAGGTAAAGCTAGCAGTTTTTGAGTGGTCTGATAGCCATAGTCAGCCTTAAAGGGACCGACAGATACAAGATCCATATTATAGTCTAGTCCCTCTTCTTGCAAAGCAGAGCGATAACCTTCGAGACGCAAATGACAAGCATAAAATTCTTCTGGTCCATTTACCAACGCAATACGCCTATGCCCTTGCTTGATAAGCATGCGAGTTAGGTAAGCTGCCGAACAGTCGTGTTCGCAATCAACCCAGGCGACCTCTTTGCGCTCATCGCGATGCCCGATGATCACTGTAGGTATCTCTTGTTCCAGAAGCTTATCAATAATATCGTCACCGATACGAATATCAGGCAACAATACGCCATCTATCTTCCCTTCCGCCGCCTCGCGTAACAAACGTTGATTACGCTGTTCATGTGAACCGGTAATCAGGGTGAGCGTATATCCTTCGCTCGCAAGTGCATCTCCGATTGAGCCGACCAGCTCAGGAACAATGGGACCGGCAAATAATTCTGATGCTGTACTGGAAAGCGCAAGTCCGATGGCAAAGCTCTGACGAGCCAGCAGACTTCGTGCGAAAAAACTGGCTCGATATCCCTGTTGCTGAATAATTGCCTGGATATGCTCACGCGTTTTTACGCTCACTCCAGGCTGATTATTCAAAACGCGCGATACAGTTCCAGCAGAAACTCCTGCTAGTTCGGCGATATCGTGAATAGTCAACTTTTTATTATGATGATTGGATACGACCGGCATCTCTTTCCTTTACCTTTTACGCAATCGGTTTAGTAAACCGATTACAGTATACTTGGTGACTTCTTTCGTTGTCAAGAGGTGGTGGACAGACACTACGAACATGACTCATCCCGAATTGATACCGTTGGGAAACCCAGAATCAGCTAGACAAGACGAGGTGAGTCAGGTAAGATCAGATGGGGGCTTGAGCTATGCCCATACGGTCATCTTTCACTGGCTGGATCAGACCCTCTGTGGAAAAACGTGCAACGGTCCAACCGATCCAACCGCCCCCAGGCATTCATCGAAATTTTCAAAAAGTACGGGGGAGAAAAAGCGCAAAAAAAGCGCAAGAGGTGCTCCAGCATGCTCGGCTCATCTGACGAGGCCAGTCGATGAAAGATTCGGAGATTTTCATCCAGACCTCCTCTCAGTCAGTACCTTCAACGCCGTCCTGGTTCGGGGAGGTGACTGTGATCGCTCACTATCTTCGGCACCTGGGTGTACTTGCAGACATTTCAGAGCGCGTGCGCCTTGCCCGGCGTCGGTTCGGACATTACGACCTCACTGACTTTGCGGTCGTGCTTCTGGGTTATGCGATCAGTGGCGAGCGCACCCTCGAAGCGTTCTATGATAACGATAATCCCGTGGCGGTGATGGCGGAGAAAGACAAACAATTTCGCTCGTTTGATGCGTTGGATGATGGTTTGCTCCACGCACGAGGGTTCAGATGGAGGATGCCAGGCAGGCTGAAGGGCGCATGTGAGACTCCTTGAAGCAAGCTCTCTAGAATGCTCTTGCTGTCAGCGGGTGCGAATCCGTGTTCACACCCGCTTTGCAAAAGGGCCGGGGGAGGAATCAGAGACTCCTCTTGGGCTGGGTGAGATGTTCAGGTTGAACAACGAGAACGAAATGTTCCATGCCCGGTTGATGAAACGGGTACGTGTCTCGTCCGAGATACCGTTTCGTCAGGGCATTGAGAAAGTGCAGATCGGGATCTTCCTCGATGCGGACGACCTTTCCGCGTATCTCAAGGGCGCGGTACGGGTCGTTTGGGTCAACAATGGAAAGCGCGAGGCGAGGATCACGCTGGAGATTGCGGAACTTCTGGCGATCTTTCCTTTGACTGAAACGGATGTGGCTGCCATCCCAGTCGAACCAGACAGGGGTGTTTTGTGGCTCACCTTTCGGCCCAATGGTGGCGACATGGGCCAGGGTGGCTGTGTCCAGCAGATCAGTGTATGCCTGTGGAATATCTACCATCAGCGTGTGTTTCCTTTCATCATCAGAGCAATTTTGCCGTCGAACCAACGACGCTCAATCTGGTCGGTGCAGTCAGCGGCACTTCAGGAGAACTTTCGACAAGCGCTGTTCTCCACGCTTGGAGCGATTCTAGCTGGGAAAAACGTCTGTTCTGCTTCTTCATGCTCGCAGAAAAGGAAGTGGAGAAATGTCTTTCCGTCCTCTTTGATAAAGATGCTCAATCCGATATCTGTCCGATCTAAGGCTCGCAGGTCCTCCAGAATCCGACGAATATACTCCTGGTTCTCTGCTGCGTACCCGGCTCTCACCGTGTACTGAATGTGTGTGATGATCATCACTCATCATCTCCTCTTGGTCGTCAACGCACAGAAGCGCTTCGCGCCGTGGATGGTCCATCTCTTGTGTGTCCATCTTTTTCCTCGGATCTACCCGAGCGCTTCTCCTAGCTGAGCATACCCTCCATCAACGCTGCCGAAGCGTTCCCAGTTGGAGAGACACTCATTTATGAAACTGTCGGGAAGAGCAAAACTGTGCGGTCTGATCAGGGAGATTTTTTCCTCAATAAGATATGCCTCCACGCCGAACAGCACCTTCAACTCAGGCAGGATAGATTGCTGGGCGTGAGCGCTCGAAGTTAACCCCTGGCGTCTTTCTCGATGAACCAGGACCCATCCAGTATGTGGCTCGACGCAAGAATGCCGAGGAGTTTGCCCGCTTCCTGTATACGCTGGCCCACCAATGTGGCTTGAACAGAGCGGCAGAAGTGGTAATCTTGGGAGATGGCGCCCGGTGGATCTGGCGTCTGGCGGAGGAGCACTTCCCCAACGCAGTGCACATCGTAGATCTCTACCATGCCCGCGAACACATATGGGACGTGGCCAATGCGGCTCATGGGCCAGCTACGCCACAGGGAGCCGCCTGGGCTAAACAGGCCGATGATCTGCTCTCCCGTGGCAAGATTAAGGAAGACCTGGAAAGGACCAGTGAGGTTGACCCGTTCGAGTCCAGTCACTCCTCTTCTCCCCTATGAGCCTCCTCATGCTGCTCAAGGTAGTGGAGTACATCGTTGCACCAGCTAATATAATTTTGTTCATACCCTATGGTGTATTTGAAAATCAGTTCTGCCATAGCTAAGGATTCACTGTTTCCCTGTGACATTGCCAGATACTTGGTTCGCTTTGCATCCAATTCCTGCTCATGCATAGAGAGCCGTTCTTGGTGCAGCGCGATCTGCTCACGGAAAATAGCCTGCATGTGTTTGGGATCTGCCACCCAGAGGCTATAGGCTTTCAAGAGAAATTCATCGCGTATGATTGCTGGAGAGGTCGAGGATTCTACCCAGGCCCGAAGTGCTACCTGACCTGCTTCTGTAATCTGATAAATTTTTTTATCCGGGCGCTTGGCTTGTTGTTCGATAATCTGGTAGGTTGTGAAGCCCGCTTCCACTAATTGGGCCAGTGCCGGATAAATTTGGGTATGACTGATTGCCCAGAACGGACCAAAATGTTTTTTCAGAAGCGTTACAAGATCATATCCTGACAATGGTTCGCGTGCTAACATCCCCAACAAAATGTATGCTAGTGTGTTCATTGAAACTATCCTTATGTTATAACGTAACATATGTAAGCAATTGACATATTGCAAAAGAGTGTGCTATGCTGCTGTGTGTCGCACACTAGCATAGGGTTATCGCGTATGAGCTATCCCTATTCTAGCAAGTGATCTACCCTCTTGCAAGCACAAAGGAGCAGTTCATCGATTTCTGATCGTTTTTTAGTTGCGAAAAGGAGTTTAGAATGATCCTGTCTACAAATACGAGGCATCCTCTCCAGTTGCTCACGGTGACTTTACGTGTCAATGGAAAAGATTATACGCTGGAGCTTGACTCTCGTGTCACTCTGCTCGATGTACTCCGCGAGCATCTTGCTTTAACCGGATCGAAGAAAGGATGTGATCATGGGCAGTGTGGAGCCTGTACGGTTTTGCTCAATGGGAGACGTATCAATAGCTGTCTCGCGCTGGCGGTCGCTTGCCAGGGAGCAGAGATCGTCACGATTGAGGGGCTTGGCGAGGGCCAGCAGTTGCATCCAATGCAGCGGGCTTTTATCGAGCACGATGCCTTTCAATGCGGCTATTGTACCCCTGGTCAGATCTGTTCAGCGGTTGGGATGTTACGCGAGGCGAAGGCTGGCTGGCCCAGTGTGGTGAGCACAGACCTGACAGCTCAGCATGTCGTTCTCGATGAAGAGGAGATTCGTGAACGGATGAGTGGCAATCTCTGTCGCTGTGCCGCTTACGCAAACATTGTTCCCGCAATTGCCGAGGTGTCTCAACAGGGACCGATAACAGATGAGGAAACACGCTAATGAAACCCTTTAGATATGAGCGGGCCCAGGATGCCGCGAGTGCCGTGGCTTTGGTCTCGCAGGCCACGCATGCTGGCTATCTTGCTGGAGGAACCAATTTGGTAGACCATCTCAAGCTCGGTGTGAGCCAGCCAGATGTGCTTGTCGATATTACACAACTGCCCTACGATCGTATCGAGGCTCTCCCAGATGGTGGCGTCCGTATTGGGGCTCTCGTCCGTAACTCCGATCTTGCGGCTGACCTACTCATTCGCGAAAAGTTTCCTTTCCTTGCTCAGGCCTTGCTAGCGGGGGCTTCGGGACAGATTCGCAATCAGGCGACGATTGGGGGAAATCTCTTACAGCGGACACGCTGCGTCTACTTTCAGGATGTCACCAAGCCCTGCAATAAGCGTGAACCCGGCAGCGGTTGTCCCGCTCGCGACGGCTATCATCGCAGCATGGCGATTTTAGGAACCTCAGAAGCGTGTATCGCAACACATCCTTCCGATATGGCTGTGGCGCTGGCTGCTCTTGGTGCTAGCGTCCATGTGTTGGGTCCACAAGGAGAGCGGGATATCCCCTTGCTCGATTTCTATCGCCTTCCCGGCGATGAGCCGCAACGCGATACGGTGCTTGAGTATGGTGAATTGATCACTGCGATTGAGGTGCCGGGGCTTCCCTTTGCCACCTCCTCACGCTATCGGAAGGTACGAGATCGAGCCTCCTATGCCTTCGCACTCGTCTCGCTCGCCGCCGCCGTCGATGTGGATCAAGGGGTGATCCGCGATGTGCGACTGGCATTCGGTGGGCTGGCGACCATTCCCTGGCGCGCACAGAAGGCCGAAGCAGTCCTACGCGGCGCACCTGCGGCCGAAGCGTCTTTTGTGCAAGCCGCCGAAGCTGAACTTGCCAATGCCCGACCTTTACGTGAGAATGCATTTAAGATTCAGCTTGCTCGCAACATTCTGATTCGTACCTTGCAGGAGCTTGTAGAAGGGAGCCATTCATGATCCAGGTTACCAAACCCTTGATTGGTGCACCGATCAGCCGTCTTGATGGACCCAGGAAGGTGACGGGAACCGCTACCTATGCCTTTGAGTATCAGTTTGAGGATGTGGTGTACGCTTTTCCGGTTCAAAGTACGATTGCAAAGGGCCGCGTCGTTGCTATTGATGCTACCCATGCCCGTACCTTGCCCGGCTTCCTCGGGTTGATTACTCATGAGAATGCTCCCAAGGTTGCTCCGGTTGGACTCCTTGGCCCCAATAATGATTTGGCAGTGCTGCAATCGGATCGTGTCGCCTATCGCGGACAATTCATTGCAGTGGTTGTAGCGGAGACCCTGGAGAACGCGCGCCGGGCCGCTGAACTCCTCGATATCCGGTATGAAGCGTTGCCTCCCGATGCAGAGTTGCGTGCCGACCGCGCTGATCTTGTGAAGCCGCAAGCGCTTGCTGCTGGCATGGCTACGGACACTGAGTATGGTGATGTCGAGGCTGCTCTCTCGTCTTCTCCTGTCCAATTGGATCAAACCTACACCACACCTGCGTATCATCATAATGCCCTGGAGCCTCATGCGACAATCGCGATCTGGAAAGATGATAGTCTGACGCTCTACGACTCAAACCAGGGACCTCATGCTGTTCAGCATATTGCAGCCACAGCCTTCAATCTCCCACCTGAACGTGTACGCGTGATCTCCGCCTTCGTTGGAGGAGGCTTTGGCTCTAAAGGTGGTAACTCGCATTTTATTCTGACGATCATGGCAGCCCAGCTTATAAAGGGAAGACCTGTGAAGATGGCCCTGACGCGTCAGCAGATGTTTGCGGTGGTCGGCTATCGCACACCGACGATCCAGCATTTGCGCCTGGGAGCCGAGCAGGATGGACAGCTCATGGCTATCTCCCATGAGGTTGTGGAGCAGACTGGCATGCTTCATGAGTTTGCCGAGCCAACCGCGAGCGCTACACGCATGATGTATGCTGCGCCACATCGCCGCACTGCACACAGGTTGGCACGCCTCGATGTGCCGATCCCTACCTTCATGCGTGCTCCGGGCGAGTGCCCAGGAATGTTTGCCCTCGAATCGGCCATAGATGAACTCGCGCTGGCTTGTGGCATCGATCCTATCGAGTTCCGTATCAAGAATGATCCAGCGGTCGATCCCGAATCCGGTCTGCCCTTCAGTAGTCGCAACCTTGTCGCCTGTCTTCGCCAGGGAGCTGAGGCCTTTGGTTGGCAGCAGCACCCACGTCAGCCTGCAACATGGCGAGAGGGACGCTGGCTCATTGGGACTGGAGTTGCCGCTTCAACTTTTCCAGTAGTGTTTTTCCCCTCAACAGCCAGCATCCGTGCGGAACGCGCTGATCACTATCGCGTGCTCATCGATGCCTCGGATATCGGAACCGGAGCCTGGACGGTCTTGGCACAAATTGCTGCCGATGCTCTTGAAGTTCCTCTAGAACAAATCCATCTAGAGATTGGCGATACTAATCTCCCGATGGCTGGACTCGCTGGCGGTTCTGCTGGCACGGCCTCTTGGGGATCAGCGATCATGGATGCAGCTCAGAAGTTCCGCGCCACATTGTACGGTGAGCTAGGAGGGAGGCTGCCGGAGGGTGGGCTGGAAGTGAGAGGTGGGCTGGAGCGCAGTCCCTATGCTGGCCAGTATGCAATGCATTCTTTTGGCGCACAGTTCGCGGAGGTCCGTGTCCATATGGATACTGGCGAAATTCGTGTGCCGCGTATGCTAGGTGTGTTTGCTGCTGGCCGTATCATTAACGCCAAAACCGCGCGTTCGCAGTTCCTGGGCGGCATGACGATGGGCCTCTCAATGGCACTCCACGAGCAGAGTGTGATGGACCCACGCTTTGGAGAGTATGTCAACCACGATTTTGCGGAGTACCATATCGCGACAAATGCCGATGTGGGAGCTATCGAGATTCAGTGGATTGATGAGGTTGATCCCTACGTCAACCCTGTCGGTGCCAAGGGTATTGGCGAGATTGGAATCGTTGGTACTGCGGCAGCAATTGCCAATGCCGTCTACCATGCGACAGGCATTCGTGTTCGCGACCTTCCTCTCTCACCTGATAAGCTGCTCGCCTCGCTCTCTCACTAGAGATGTTCGTGTGCCATATGCTTGAATGACTCTCGTTGGGAGGACGGTACACGAACATCGAATCCAACAAAAGAGGGAGAGGTATCAAACGATATGAGCGGTAAGAAGGGGAGAGAAAGGGCCTTGCTCCGTTCCTTGCAGGCCCTTATCCTCTCTCTCTTCTTTGCCCACGTTCCATGATGGGCGGACAAGGATAAGCTTGCCCTGGTAATGAGTTGTCCATCTCTGATAGCGTGGTCGCCAGGCGATTTTGTCGGCTGTATGCTGGAAGATTGCAACTTCCTTGCCAGCCTGTTACAATCAAGGAAATCTTCTTGTAGTGATGATGCCGAGCGAGGGCTGGCCGCTGCCCTCGCTCGGCATCATCACTACCAAACGCAAGATCGGATTGGAGGCAGCCGACTATTTTCAGCGTCAGGGCGATTGGATCGCTTTCAGCAAGGATGCAACGAGAGCCATATTGAGACAGATCTATCCTAACGAGGACTCTCCCGAACGCTTGTTCCTGGAAGCTCTCTTTGAGGACAATCCTCAGAAAGTGGAGAATATAGCTCATAATCTGTCCCAAGTATGCCTCTGGGAAATGTTGCTCCTCTATAACGAACACGGAATCCTTTCCCTCTCCTTCCCCTTTCACAGAAAGATAGGCACTACTTACATGGAAACGCTCCTCAATGGATTCTGGAGATCAACCAAGCGCCGACGAATGGAGATAACACCAGACTAGAACATGCTATCAATGAGGTGGAAGCAAGTCACAGGGTCATGCATGCAGCACGTATGTGCATTGTTCTTACACAACGGACCTGCGATCCAACCCATCTGGAACGCGCCCGAATCGTGTTTGAACAACTGGGGGACCGTCGCTCTTTGTCCAAATTGGAGGAGGTAGAGGCGGCATTAGTGGGTCGCTAATATGTTTCCATCCGCTTCCTGTTGTTGTCGAATAAAACGGATCAGGCCCACTCACGGACGGCCTGGGAATACAGACCACGCGCCGCAACTCTTGAAGAAAAGCTTATCAAGGAAAGATTACCGACGTAGCTTTTTTTCGCCAGTTTAACTGCTAGTAAGCTCTTCCCCTAAAAATTCGGCATTCTCATGTTCCGCCTGCGCTATCCACAATAGCGCGGAACATGAGAATGGCAGCTAAAAAGTTCGGTTTACTGTGCAAGATTTTCCAGGCTTTGTCCAGTACTTCTTGGGCCCAGTAACCAGACATCAAGACAGACGAGCCCCATGATTATGGCTGACCCGATAAAGAAAACCGTAGGGCCTGAGGTGGTCAAAATCGGCAGGGCTATAAATGGCAATGCTGCACTGGCCAGGCGGCTGATGCTATAAGCCGTTCCAACTGCTGAGCCTCGGATACGTGTTGGGAAGATCTCTGCCTGATAGATATGATAGGCGTTTGAGAAGACGTTGCTCATGGTTGTCAATAAAAAACCAGAAACAATGAGCACTGGCACGGAGTCCGCAAAGCCAAAGCTCAGACCGAATACGGCCATAAGAAACGCTGTTGCAACGATCAGCCACTTGCGTTCCATACGTTCGACGATTGGAATGGAGATGAGTGATCCAAATGGGTAGCCCACGTAGATGAGCGCTGTATAACCTAACGTGGAAACTATGTTGAAGCCTTTCGCTATCAGAATAGTTGAAGCCAGCGAACCGAAACCATAGTAACCAACCGTCTGGAATAACTGGAAAATCCAGAGCATGGTCGTGCGTTTCGTGTAAACACCACGGAACATTTCGCCGAAAGATGAATGTTTTTGTGATTCGCTTTCGCTGGCTGGCGTTGTCGGTTCAGCCAGCTGCGTGAGTTTCAGCTCCTGCATCGCTGCTTGCTCAAAGCTTTCTATAGCAGTGTTGGCCGCTTCAGTGCGATTGCGGATCTCTAGCCAGCGAGGAGACTCAGGCAGGTTACGGCGAGTAAACCAGATGATAAGTGCGCCCAGTGAGCCCAGTATGAAGAGCCAGCGCCAGCCAGGAATGAGAAAGTTTGTCGGCACAAGAAACTTTCCGGCAAACCCGGAGGCCGGGACGCCAAGAAATCCTACAGTGTAGGCCCAGGCTGTATAGCGTCCACGGGCCTGTTTGGGAAGCATTTCACCCATATAGGCGTCTGTCAGAGGAAGTTCTGAGCCGAGACCTATACCTGCCAGAAAGCGGAAGATAACCACAAACAAAACGTTAGGGGCGAAGGCCGCGGCAAGGGAGAATAGCGAGTAGATAAAGAGATTCACCATATACATGGTACGCCGACCAACATGGTCTGCCAGGCTACTCATTACAATTGCGCCAACGAACATCCCGAAGAAGCCAGAGCCAATTACTGCAGCTTTTTCAAGCGCATTCAGATTGTAGAGCGTGCCCAGCACAGTTCCTATAATGCCTCCGAGAAAGACATCGTAGATGTCGAAGAAGGTACCCAGGCCCAGGATTAAAGCGAGTTTGCGGTGCAATGAGAAGACAGGTAAGCGATCCATGCGTGCTGCTATGCTTACCTGCGTTTGAGTTACTGCCATAGATTGATGCCTCCATCATTGAGGGAAACGCATCTTGCGATGCCTGTCAATTTCAGTAGGTTGCTTGCTATCACTGCCCGTACTTCCACCATTGGATGCAGCTTCTACTATCATCTGGCTTCTCCAGGTGATAAGGTAAGCTTCAACAGATCAATGTATATGGCCAGACACCTCCTTTTGAGAAGCACGCGAACTGGCGATTTTTGTCCCTGTGAAGGGATGCAGGTCGCTTGATTTGCCCACTTTTGCTACCTGGGATGCCAGATGGTGCCCCACTATTGCCGGCAATTTGCGTCCCTCGGCGATGAGCTGGTCAAGATCAATACCTGTATGAAATCCCATCTCGTGCAACATATGAACCAGGTCTTCGGTTGAGATATTTCCAGTCGCATTGGGGGCAAATGGGCAACCGCCGATTCCGCCTAACGAAGATTCAAAAAGCGTGACGCCGCTGCGTAAGCCTGCAAAGGCGTTTGCCAGTCCCATACCTCGTGTATTATGGAGATGAAGGCCTAAGATAATCTCTGGGAAGCGTTCTCTGACTAGAGAGAGCGTTTGCTCTATCTGTAAGGGAGCTGCGGCGCCATCTGTATCTGCTAAAACAACCGTGTGGATGCCCATATCAACGAGCTTTTCAGTTATCCATATCACGCGCTCAACAAGCGTGCGACCCTCAAAGGGACAATGAAATGCTGTCGCGATAGTTCCCACCAGGACGGTCTCCGGGTTTTCCCGTTGCACAAAAGTGCAAACCCTTGCCAATTGGGCGAGTGATTCGCGCACGCAGCGGTTCAGGTTTGCCAGGTTGTGGCTTTCGCTGGCCGAAAGAACAAGATGCAGTTCGGTGATGCCTGTGGCCAGAGCGCGTTGGGCTCCCTTTATATTGGGAACAAGCGCGCTGTAAACCACTCCCAGATGATGCGGTAAGCGGGTTACCAACTCATCTGCATCAGCTAGTTGCGGGACGACTCTGGGATGCACAAAGGAGGTGACCTCAATTGAGGTAATGCCAGCCTGGACCAGCCCCTCAATCACCTGGATTTTTGCCTTGGTTGAGACAACGCGATCTTCATTCTGAAAGCCATCACGAGTAACAACCTCGGTCACTTTTATGTGTGCAGGCATCTGTGTTGGTGAGTTATTATCGTGCATACAGCCTCCTTTTCATTGCTCTAACCGATAGTGGGTGTGTTTCTCTAGCGTTGGACACTATATTACTTTTGCTTGCTTGAGTGCCTCGATCTGCTTGGGAGAGAAGCCCAGGAATTGACGATAAATCTCATCATTGTGCTCTCCAAGAGTTGGACCTGGCCATTGTGTTTTGCCTGGGGTTTCGCTGAGTTTGGGAACAATGCCAGGGAAGCGCACGTGTTTTTGTTCGCGGTGTTTTTCTATGGTGACTATCTGATCCTCAAGCATGCCTCTAGCCTGAAAATGTGGATCGTTGGCTATATCGGCGGCATCGAAGATGGGACCAGCGGGCACGCCAGCTTCGACCATTGTTTCAATGACCTCGGACAGCGTATGCTGCGAGGTCCAGTCAGAAATAACTTGATCAAGAAACTCTCTATGCTGACTTCTGCCGACGTTATCAACAAAGCGAGGATCTTCGCTCAAACCTGGCTGGCCAATTGCCAGCATCAGACGTTTAAAGACGGCATCCGCGTTACCCCCAATTACTACCCACTTATTTTCCTGGCAGATATATGTATTAGAGGGAGTAAGTCCTGGCAAGACGTTACCTGTGCGCTGGCGGATCATGCCGTACCCATCGTATTCTGGTAGCAGGGACTCAGTGATGGCAAAGACTGCCTCGTAAAGCGCGACATCGACGACCTGTCCATAGCTGTGCACGATGTTGCTTGTTGGAACCTGTTTTCCCTGGCGTTCTCGGTGAAGCAGGGCAATAAGTGCTCCGATAACCCCAAACAGTCCAGCTAGCGAATCGCCCAAACTAACTCCAACGCGGGTCGGTGAACGATCAGGGTAGCCTGTCAGGTAGCGTAGCCCACCAATGGCCTCAGCGACACTGGCGAAACCAGGCCGGTCCCGGTATGGACCATTCTGGCCGTACCCTGAAATGCGCACCAGAATCACATTTGGATTGACTCGCTGCATTTCTTCATATCCCAGATGCCATTTCTCCAGCGTACCAGGCCGGAAATTTTCTAGCACCACGTCTACCCGTTGAATCAACTTGAGCGCAATCTCCTGGCCCTCTGGCTTGCGTAAATCAAGGGTAATCGATTTCTTGTTGCGCGCGTGGAAAGACCAGAACAGGGAGGTATCGCCCTGGAAAAGACGCCATTGACGTAATTCGTCGCCTTCCTGTGGGCGTTCAACCTTTATCAGCTCGGCTCCAAATTCAGCAAAAATCCTGCCGGCATATGGTGCGGCAATAAGATTGCCGAGTTCCAGTACTCGCAGACCACTCAGTGGTCCGGGTTGCCTGTCCATCAGTCTCCTCCTGATGCATCTCTAACTGGCCCAGAATCCGGTCTCTCAAACGGCAATCGAAATGGATAACAGAGAGGCATGCATCGGCAAAACTGGTCTCTCTTCGGATTCTCTGGCAGCACTGCATAGCTTAATCAAGTAGTACCATGGAATCAATCACCTGTCAACCTTGATTAGATAAATCAATCTTTTTTAGTAGTAAGGAGCATATTACCTTGATTGTGACTATCAACATATTGTATGCTAGATAAAAATAGTAGGAAAGGTATCCCTGGCAGTGGGAGACGCATTGGTTTATGGAAAAGAATCGCTATTTAACGGCTCAGGAAGCGGCTGCTGAGCTTGAGATTAGCCTGGATACGCTCTATGCCTATGTGAGCCGAGGATTGCTGCGTTCGGAAACCAGTGATGGACCGAAAAGAAACCGCTGGTATCCTTTAGAAGATGTCCAGCGACTCAAGAAGCGTAAGGCCGAAGCTCGTCATCCCGAACAGGTGGCTGCGGGTACAATCCAGGCGGGCACACCGGTAATGGAGTCAGCCATTACGATGATGACAGAGGATCGCTTCTTCTATCGAGGATACGATGCGCTCAAGCTTGCCACCACTCACACGGTTGAGCAAGTAGCGATGCTTATCTGGTCGGGTGATATGACGAATGAGCACGCTCTATTTGGGCACACGCCATTGGAAAGCCTGCTGGTCCAGTATCAGAAGATTCGCCCACACCTTCGTGGCTTGGCCGCATTGGAGGCGTTTCAGGTATGTTTGCCGCTAGTTGCGCATGATGATATTGCGGCCTATGATTTGCGTCCCGAAGCCGTTGCTCAGACGGGTGCACGTATTCTGCAATTGTTAGCGATCATTGCAGCTGATGGACGCGGGACGACCTACGAAATTGCGCGTACGGTACAACAGGGATGGGTTCCTGATGATGAGCGAGCCAGAACATTATTAACGGCTGCTCTCATCCTCTGCGCTGATCAGGAATTTAATGTCACTACCTTCGCGGCCCGTTGCGTGGCTTCATCTGGCTCAACTCCTTACGCAGTTGTTTGCTCAGGTTTAGCGGCTCTCCAGGGGATTAAGCACGCTGGACAAACCGAAAAAATAGAAGCGTTCTTTCGGGAAGCAGGTTACCCGGATGGGGTTCGCGCGTCTATTACAAGTCTTCTCAAACGCGGCGAGCCTATTCCAGGTTTTGGGGAAGTTGTGCCAGGATTTGGCTCCGTTTTCTATCCCAGAGGCGATCCACGAGGAAAGCTCTTGCTTGAGTTGACAGCTCGGATTTATCCGCAGTCTTCTGCTGTGCTCATCGCGCAACGCACCGCCGATGAAACGTATACATTGCTGGGTGAACATCCGACAATCTTTTTTGGACTAGTCGTACTGGCGCGTGCGTTGAATTTGCCGCAGGGCAGCGCCATCGCGCTTTTTGCTTTGGGACGAACCATTGGCTGGATTGGGCACAGTATTGAGCAATATCAGGCCAACCAGGTTATTCGTCCGCGCGCTCGCTATATCGGACCTCTTCCACATAAACAGGACTGATTTGATGTAGAAAACGGGAAGCTGAGATGGCGTTACGTGACGCCATCGAACACATCGTGCTGGATTTTCCAGGCTACGGCTATCGGCGTGTGACCCATGTACTCTTTGCGAGCTGTCTGGAAAATCAACCAGAAACGGGTGCATCGGATCATGGAGATCATGATTATACTATCAACTCGCTAAGAACCAGTCGGTAGTATAATCATGATTTATTAATTACTTGTTCTATTTTTTTCTAATCAATACTCCGAAAAAGATAGTAACGAACTAATCACTAGTTTTTATACTTTTGTACTACTTTTCAATCATGCGTTGACAGGGCAACAGTGAATACGGTATATATTTCTCGTTCACCTATACATCACCTTAATTTATGGATTTAGATGTATGGATCATTTAGCAAGAGAAGATAAAGCGTTTGGATAGTGATGGCCGCTTAGATAGGAGAAAGCATGATAAACATTCGTCCAAAAGTCCTGATTATACATAATGAGGCCTCTACTTGCCTCTTTATCACCTCAATCCTTCAACAAGCAGGATATGAGGTAGATATCTCGCTGATGGGACAGGAAGGTCTTGCGAAGCTAATGAGTTGGCGGCCTCAGTGTTTGATTGTGGATGTGCTGTTGCCAGATATGAGCGGATATGCAATTTGTCGACGTGTACGCCAGAACTTTCCCGAAGAGATGATTCGTATTTTCCTTATGAGTTCTCAGGAAGCTGCTCTCGATCAGAGCTATGGCTTACGTCAGGGGGCAGATCATTATCTGTCGCAGCCCTTGACCGCCGAGACACTCCTGCTGGAGATCTGGCAACACCTTCCTGACGACTTGCGTACTGCAATCCCCCCTCCTTCACCAGCCCCCCTTCAGCCATTACTCTCGTTTCATGCGCTTCTGGAGTTCACTCCACGACGTTTGCCAGATCATGAGATGATGCGTGTGAGCAGTCCTTTTGCCGATCCTGGCCCATTGAAGCATGAGCAGACCCGCCGCCTCTATAGTGCTATTAACGGCAAAAAAACAGTGAGCGAGCTTGCTATGACTCTTGGTGTGAAGCCAGAAGAAACCGCCAGACTTCTTTGTATGCTGCTCAAAGAGAAGCGCATTCAGATGCACGATATAGATGGACAACTGATAGACGAGACGTCTGTTTGTTCTGCACTCAAGCACACAGAAGGTTGACAACCCACCTTCTTCACAGTTGCTCACATCTTATTTCCTGCACTTCCTCTACCTGATAGGAGGTATAGTATGAACTCTCAAGCACTTGTAGACATTCTTCTCGTGATTCAGATCATTATTACTCTGCTGATATCAGTTCAGGCATTTTATCATTATGTGAAAACGAAGGGAGACATTCTTTTTTCTGTTGGTTTATCGATGAGCGTGATTGCATTAGGAGGGATTACCGGATTGCTTGAAGATACTCTCCTTGCTAATAGTACATTCAATAGCCTCTGGTTTCGCTATATCGGACAGACTATCAGCTATTTATTTATCCTTTTGATTAGCTTGCGTGGATCAGAGGCGTATATTCAGCGCCTCAAATGGTGGCATATTGGTGGCACGATACTCCTGCTTGCACTGCTTGTGTTTACGCCTCTCATCCCAGTAAACTCTGATCCCACGATCTTAGCTCTGCTTAGCGGTTCGCGAAGTGCCGTCTGCTTCGCAATTCTCTTGAATTACACCGCTATTTTTATGAACAAACGGACGCGCTTTAGCCTCTTGATGGGACTAGCGTTTCTCTTTATCACTTTCGGCATCTGGGTCTATACAATGGAATTCTTCTTACCCCACCTCCTCTACCTGGATTATGTTGGGGATGGTATACGCATTCTTGGCCTTGTGATCTTATTGGCTGCTCTCTTTCTAGGGTAGGCGAACTAACCAGGATATGCAGATAAAGCTTTACGCCTCTTAACTGTGTCGTGCCTGTTTGCGGTCTATTGGTGATAGTGCTGGAAGAACTCCCAGATTACCTGACTTGCATCCAGGTGGGTTCTGTCAGAACTGAGATCACAGAAAAGCTTATCGAACAAATGGAATGCTCGTCTCTCGCTTGTTGACCTATAGGGAACTTCCTTGCGAGAACTGGCTCAGGAATATGGGGTCACCTGGACAATGAGATTGACCCATTTTTACGGAGGCCCCAAACCCTTGGGGTTAACAGATGAGTTGTTTGTAGCCTAAGGAAGAATGCCGTCGAACTCGGTTGTAAAAGCCCGCAGTGTACTCAAAGATGGTTTGCCTGGCTTGCGCCCGACTCACGAAGGGAAAGCTTTCAATATACTCAGCCTTGAGTGTCCCGAAAAACGACTCGGTCACGGCATTATCATAGCAATTGCCTGTTCGGCTCACGCTGACAGTGATATGGAATGAAGCCTCCAAAGAGCTGTAAGCATTGCTCATATATTGCGATCCTCGATCAGAATGAAAGAGTAACCCAATTCCTGGACGCCGACTAAGCAACGCCGTCTCAACCACTCGTCCTGGTTCGCGGCCATAGCCCATCCTACTACTCGGCGTGAGAAGAGATCAAGCACAACAGCAAGGTAGAGCCATCCCTCATAGGTGAAGACTAGCAGTAATATCGCCCATCCACTTTTCATAAGGAATTTGCCCTCTTGTGACTATGATGCGGATGCAATGCTAGCGCTGCTCACGAATAACGATAATAATATATTGACAAACAATAAATCATGTGCTAAGATATGGTTATCTAATACTCATTGAGGTATTCATTATGAAACGAAGTTCAACATTATTCTTAAAAGGTGTTATTTTACTTGTCGCAATCGGCGCGCTTGCTGGCATGATTCGGTTTCCTCAAACTGAAGGAAGAGCTACTAACTTAGATCTCATCAGTATTTATACAGATCCGTTTACTATCTATGGGTATATAGCTTCAATTCCTTTTTTTGTTGGTTTGTATCAGGCATTCAAATTATTAAATCTTATCGATGCTGATAAAGCTTTTTCTCAAAATGCTGTTAATACACTCAGAAATATGAAATTTGCTTCTCTCAGTCTTATCGGTTTTATTGCATTAGCAGAGTTTTATATCCGTTTCTTTGCGCATGGTGATGATCCAGCAGGTCCGACGGCACTTGGAATTCTTGCATCTTTCACAGCCATTGTTATTGCAACCGCTGCTGCTGTTTTTCAAAAGCTTCTACAAAATGCAGTAGACATAAAATCAGAGAATGACTTAACAATATGAGGCGCGCATTATGGCAATAATAATAAATATCGATGTAATGCTGGCTAAGCGGAAAATGAGCGTCACAGAACTTACTGAAAAGGTAGGTATAACCATGGCTAATCTTTCGATACTGAAAAATGGTAAGGCAAAAGCTATCCGCTTTTCAACTTTGGAAGCGATTTGTAAAGCTTTAGATTGTCAACCTGGAGACATTCTGGAATATAAGAAATAACGAACTGACTTCAAGCGGTTTATAATTACATCTCTCTAATGTCATTTGACAGGGTTCTGAATGCTGAGGCTCTAGTGAAAATTGCTGTCCGGCAGCACAATAGAGTTGCTTGACCATTCCCCAAGTTCTTCAACCTCGATGAAGCAATCGCCATCAGTTCATAGAAGAAAACAAACAAAAGTTTCCCATCTCCACGGATCGTGAGGCAGACCTCATCCATGTACTATTTGTCGCCGCAGCGAGAACGGCGGCGCAATTCATTGGCAGAGGATTGACCAAATGTGAGGCACCATTTCCTGACCGTTTCCTAGGTCACGACAATTCCTCGCTGCGCGTCGTCCGCTCTTCCACATCGCGAAAACTCAGCGAAAAGCGAACATACAGCCAGACTGCGTCACTGATAATTTCTGGTGGAAAGCGGTATCCTTTCTCATTGGGAGCGGTGGCTTTTGTTTTCATGGAACTACTTTATCAGCTTTGTTACCAAGTTGACAATACCTCTCCTTCCCGTCCAAACACGAGATCCCTATCAGCCACCCCAACTACAAAGAGACAGGGCCACCTCCTTCTGAGATTAGGCTTGCTTCGCTTTTTCGTAGGAAGCATCCGCAATCCAAAGCTTGCTCGTTACAAATATCTCATCCCTGGGAACGCCACTGTGTTGTATGCCTCGGCCTACTGCTTCTTCATTCTGATAGGACGCCGCGGTATCAATTAAACGGTAGCCGGTCGCCAGTGCGGTAGCAACGCTTTGTTCAGCTTCCTCCTGACTCATCTGAAAGACGCCGAAGCCTAACGTTGGTATTTTTGTACCGTTCGATAATGTGATGGTTGGAATATTTGTCATGTGATCTCCCTTACAGGTATAGCTCAATCCGTGTTCCTACTTCGTAGTCTCAAACATTACCCTTTTCCAAATGCCCTTTTAGTAGCGATCTCCCAAAACCGTGATGGTGGACATGGCATGGTCAATCTCTCGCAAATCACCTTCGGTCAACTCGACCTGGACTGCGCCGATGTTCTCTTCTAAGCGCTCAATCTTGCGGCTGCCCGGAATAGGCACGATCCACGGTTTTTGTGCGAGCAGCCAGGCCAGCGCAACCTGCGCGGGCGTCGCATGTTTCTGCGTTCCGATGCGCGCCAGCAGGTCAATCACCGCTTGATTGGATGTGATGGCCTCTGGTGTGAAGCGCGAGTTGCGACTGCGAAGGTCCGAGCTATCGAAGGTGGTATGTTCGTCGATCTTGCCTGTCAGATACCCTCGACCAAGCGGACTGTAGGGCACGAAGCCGATGCCCAGCTCTTCGCAGGTTGGTAACACGTCCTCTTCTGGGGCTCGCCACCACAGCGAGTATTCGCTCTGAACAGCCGTTACTGGCTGGACGGCGTGAGCGCGGCGGATGATCTCCGCAGAGGCTTCTGACAGTCCGAAATGCTTCACTTTGCCAGCGTCGATCAACTCCTTCACGGCTCCTGCGACCTCTTCGATGGGGACGTCAAGGTCGACCCGATGCTGATACAACAGATCAATGGCCTCAACCCTCAAGCGCTTGAGCGATGCCTCGGCGACCTGCTTGATGCGCTCCGGACGGCTTTGAAACCGCTCCATCCGGGACTTCCGTCGGCATTGAGTTGAAAGCCGAACTTGGCGGCGATGACCACTTGCCCCCGAAAGGGAGCCAGCGCTTCCCCCACCAGTTCTTCGTTGGTAAAAGGGCCATAGACCTCAGCCGTGTCGAAGAAGGTAATGCCTCGGTCCACTGCCTCATGGAGAAACGCGATCATCTCTGCTGTATCTCCAATCGGTTTATCTGCAAAGGTCATACGCATACAGCCAAGACCAAGGGCTGAGACTTCCAGACTGCTGTTTCCAAGGAATCGTTTCTGCATATGCTGCACTCCTGGCCAGTTTATTGCTCGTCAAAAACGCGTTTGGCGACGGTAATGGCCGACATGGCCTTCGGCCAACCAGCATAAAACGCGAGATGGGTGATCACCTCTTTGAGCTCTGTCTCCGTCAGGCCATTGTCTTTTGCTCTCATCTGCTGGAAGCGTTCGTGCGACTGGTGAGATTGGTCGGTTCTCCTGCCCACGCACGGGTGCTTGGACCCTTGATCACGCGAGAGATTCTCTACTGGCTTCTCATCGGAGAGCAGGGGAGTCGGCTCCGTCACCTGGCGCTTCAAGGAGGCTATACTCCCGATATCATCCAGGCGGTCAAGCGACTCCGCCAACACTTCGATCAGCCCCTACGCATCGAGGAGATCGCGCGGGATCTCGGCATGAGTGTCTCAGGGTTCCACCACCACTTCAAAACGGTCACTGCGCTCAGTCCCTTACAGTTCCAGAAACAGTTACGGCTCCAGGAGGCTCGTCGTCTCATGCTCTCCGAAGATCTCGATGCCACAAGTGCGGCTTATCGTGTCGGATATCAGGACGCCGCGTACTTCAATCGTGAATATAAAAGCCTCTTTGGCATCCCTCCCATGCGCGATGTGCAACGGTTGCGAGGCGAAACGCTCGCCTTCTCTGGGCAGTGAGAAAGGCGACGCGCTTCATAGAAGAGAGAATATGCTTTGCACAACGGAGGGCTACTCCCTCTGTTGTGCTGGCAATGTTGGCCTGGTTCTCCTCGTCAGGCAGGATTCTTCCGAAAAAGAAAGGGTCATGCTAGAAATACTCGTATTGCTCGCTACTCTGCCCCTGATGACAGCTAACGTAGCGCTACCCCTATCAAGGCATGAACAATTTTTGGAAGAGCTTTCCCTAACAAGAAACCTCTCGAAATCTCTTTTCGTCTTTATGAGCCGCCTTCGCCCAATTTGCCTGTCACTTCGTAAATATCTGGTACAAGGGAGTCTCTCTTTTCTTTTCCAGATCTTCTGGACGACTTTTGCTCTACGGAATACGTCGATCCATGACACGTTCTGAGAAACATGGAACAATTCCCTGTTCTATGCTACGATAGCACCATCACAGCAGCACTGTGATGGTGCTATGATTTTGTGTGGCCGTTCTTTTGGGGAGAGAAAGAGGACACCGTTTATGCTCATCTCACCATTCGGAGATATGCTCAAGGCGTTTCGCAAGCGCAAACGTATCAGTCAAAGGGCATTGGCTGAGCGGTTGGGCGTGCATCACAATACCATCTGGTCCTGGGAACAGGGCAACTACCTCCCTGAGGGGAAAAGGATCGTCCTGGAACTGGGGCGTTTGCTTGGACTGAGCGAAGCAGAAACACGACAGCTTCTCGAAGCCAGTCTGACCGCGCTTTCGCCTCACTGGTCTGTGCCCTATCAACGCAATGTGTTCTTTACCGGACGAGGCACCTTGCTTGACCAGTTGCATCAGCTCCTGCATACGGACCATGCGGTGGCCCTCACCCAATCCTATGCATTATATGGGCTTGGTGGGATTGGCAAAACCCAGATCGCCCTGGAGTATGCGTATCGTTACGCCCTGGAGTATAGTGCGATCTTCTGGATTGAGGGAGAAACGGTTGAAAGCATCCTGGCGAGTCTGGGTCGCATTGCCGAACACCTCCAGTTTCCAGAGCGTGGAGACAGCGATCAGCAACGGATGGTGGCAGCGGTGCAGCACTGGCTGACCACGAATGGCACGTGGTTGTTGATCTGGGATAACGTCGAGGATCCAGAACTGCTTTACCAATTTCTCCCCCCGACCCGTCAGGGAGCCATTCTCATCACCACACGCCGTTCCTCTCTGGGAACCCTGGCTCATAGCCTTGAGTTGTCACCCATGACGCTCGATGAGGGTGCGGCGTTTGTTTTGCGGCGCGCTCATCTCAACAAAGCAATGAGGTCTGACGAGAGCAAACCACACCCTTCTGAATGGGGGACTGCCCAGGAACTCGTCAAGGTGATGGGAGGATTACCCCTGGCCCTCGACCAGGCTGGCGCCTATATCGAAGAAGCAGGATGCGGTCTAAGCGACTACTTGCAACGGTATCAGGAACAACGGGTCCCGCTGCTGGGGCGGCGAGGAACCTTGGGGCGTGATCATCCTCACCCTGTCACCACAACCTTTCGTTTGGCCTACGAACAAGTGAAGCAACAACATTCCCTCGCGGCTGATCTGTTGTGTTTGTGCGCTTTTCTTGCCCCAGAAGGTATCCCTGAGGGAATCTTTCTTGGCAGAACCGCCTCTTCCGAAGGAACTGCTGATCGCATTGTCACAGATCTCTACCAATTCGATCAGGCAATCGGTGCGTTGCGGAACTTCTCGCTGGTGCAACGACAGCCCGAGATGCAAATGCTCTCGCTGCACCGCCTGGTCCAGGTGATTCTGCAGGAAAGTATGAGCGAACAAGAACACATGCAGTGGCAGCAGCGCGTAGTCCACCTGCTCAATGCGGCCTTTCCGGCTGTCACCAGTGACACCGGGACAGAAATATGGGAGCCCTGTGAGCAGCTGATTCCCCACGTGATGGCCTGTGCCGTCACGCTCCCTGCTTGCCTCCAGAGCCAGGAATTCGCTGAGCTACTCCTGAAGGCGGCGGACTATTTGGACCAGAGGTCCCAGTACGAACGAGCGAAATCGCTGTATCAACAAGCACTCCAGATCCAGATCCAGTTGTTCGGTCTGGAACATCCCCACGTTGCCTCTTTACAGAGCAAGCTTGCCTATCTCTATCGACTCTTGGGCAACTATGAGCAGGCAAAACTGCTGTTTCAGGAAGCTTCGCATGTTCTAGAACATGCGTTGGGACTGGAGCATCCAGAAGTAGCGTACCCCCTCGAAGGGCTCGCAATGGTCTACTATGAGCAGGGCAAGTACGAGTTGGCAGAGCCGTTGCAGCAACGAGCGCTGCTGATCCGGGAGCAGGCACGGGGCCTAGAGCACCCGGAGGTTGCCTTGTCGCTCAACCGGCTGGGAAATGTCTACTACGAACAAGGCAAGTACGAGCTGGCAGAGGTAGTGTATCAACGATCACTGCAGATCCGCGAACGGGCATGGGGGCCGGAGCATTTTCGGGTGGCAGGCCCACTCAGCAATCTGGGCGACCTCTATCGGGAGCAGGGCAAGTATGAACTGGCGGAATCGCTTTTCCAGCGGGCAGTGCGCATCGCGGAACAGGCCTTAGGCCCAGCACATCCAGATGTGGCTTTTACGCTTGTGAGCTTGGCTGATCTCTACCGCGAGTGGGGCAACTCGACGCAGGCCGAGGAGTTGTATCAGCGGGCGCTTGCTATTGCTGAGCAAGCGCTTGGGCCGGAGCACCACGCAATCGCGTATCCCCTCCATGGTCTGGCGCTTCTCTACCAAGGACAGGGCCAATATGAACAAGCCGAGGCCTTGTTCCAGCGCGCATTGCAGATCCGTGAACAGCGTCTTGGCCAGGATCATCCGAAGACAGCACAAACGCTCCACGACCTGGCTCTCTTTCACCAGTTTCAGGACAAGATGAGCGAGGCTTAGACCAAACGTACTCTTCAGATCCGCACGCGGTTGCCGGGCCAATCCACACAACCCACCCTCCCAATACTGCCTGATCCATCGCGCTATCGGTCGCAAGCGGCACCCCCGATGCTCGTGACAGCTCCGCTTTCGACACCCCGTCTTCCACACACGCCCTCACCACGCGCATACCGCCGGTACGCTTCCGCCCGCTGATCTCATTGAGAAGCAACAAATCAATCAGTACCACGGAAAGGAAATGCGGTTGTGTTGCAAGAAGGAAACTGATCTGTCAAAGTTGAGAGAAAAGAACCAAAGAGGATCAAACATGACCGAGCAACACCCGTTCAACAGTGGAGTACTGTACTGGGAAGGCTGGCATACAAGAAGCGCCAATGGTGTGGCCTTTGCCCCGATGGCAACCTGCTCGCGAGCAGTGGGAATGATGTCGGCATCCGGTTGAGGAGAAGGTAGACAATCCTGAGCGAGGCTATCCAATCCGCGTTGACAGAATACCCATGATGCTTACGCGTTGTCGCACGCGCACCGAGCCCGCCGAGTCTTCCCATCCCCTTGCGCATGGATAGGAAGAGCGGATGGGTGGGGGTGAGCAGTATTCATTGACACCGATGCGGTCTCCATGCTATCATCTGGCCGATGAGTAAAAGATATCTGTTCCCCTCAGGCGGTGTGAAACCGCTTTTGACCGCGTAAGCCCGGCACAGATCGCGCTTACGTGGCTGTTTGTGAATAGCGCCCTCCTCACGCGCAGCGCTGATCGCGTTGGTGCGAGGATATGCGTTGTCTTCATCCTACGATGGATCTCAGCCCCGTGTTGATTGGACCGCGCCTCGGTTGCCGGGCTCCTTTTGCTTCCCTTCTTGCAGAAACAAGTCGAACGAAAGGATGTTTCATGATCAACACGGAAGGCATTCCACCACAACCCGTTTCCCTTTGGCGCAATCGTGACTATCTGTTGCTCTGGCTCGGCAACGCCGTCTCCTCGCTCGGCACTTCATGCACACAGTTTGCGTTTCCACTGCTCATTGTGGGACTGACGCGTTCGATCGCTGCTGCCGGGCTGGCGTATAGCCTGGGACAGCTTCCCTACGTCCTGTTGAGCCTGCCCGCCGGGTCGCTGGTGGATCGCTGGCCGCGCAAACGCGTGATGCTGCTCTCTACCTTCTGCTTGATGGTGTGCGTGGCGAGCATTCCCCTGACGCTGGGCCTTTCCAGCGGACCACTGCGGCTGCTTCTCCTCTACGCCATCGCCTTTGGCCTGGGAGCCATTTCGCTTTTCTACGAGCTGGCCGGATTTGCAGCACTGGCATGGATCGTGCCAAAGAGCCAGCTCACCACAGCAGTCGCACAGAACGAGGTGATTGTTGGCTCCAGCGCGCTTGTCGGACCCGCCCTGGGTAGCTGGCTCTTTAGCATCAGCAGGCTGCTCCCGTTCGTCACCGACGCGCTTTCCTCTCTGATCTTGCTCAGCTCACTCTTCTCCATCCGCTCGCCCATGCAAGATGAACGGAGGACGCAGCGTCACCACCTGCTCCAAGAAGTGCGCGAGGGGCTCACCTGGCTACGGGAGCATGAGGTCATACGCTCGATCTTCCTCATTTCCAGCTATCTCAACCTCACCATCACAGCCAGTATGCTTCTCGTCCTGGACATTGTGCAACAGCAGCATATCCCGTCGGTGCTCTACGGCCTGATCGGAGCATGTGGCGGTGTCGGGAACCTGCTTGGCGCGGCGCTCTGCCCGCCGTTGCAGCGGCGCATACGCATAGGTCTCACGCTTCGCTGTGCCCTGATCGTGTTCGTAGTGCTCTTCCCTCTCTATGGCTTCATCACGACGCCACTGCTGTTGGGAGCCGTCTTCGCTGCCATCGCTCTCTCCGACTCGATCCGTGCTGTCTTCATGGACAGTTATCGCTTTGCGGTCGTCCCAGATGCCCTGCAAGGCCGCGTCAATGGCGTCTCTCGCCTGATCTTGTTCAGCGTCCAAACCCTCGGCTCCTTCGCACTCGGGCTGAGCCTGGAGCATCTGGGCGTGTTGCCGACCGTGGGCATCGTGTGGAGTGGCCTGTTTCTGATCACCGGATGGCTGTTTCTCTCTCGGCGCATGCGGCAAGCGACATTCCCACAAGCGTAAATCCCACCATGCTGCAGCTGATACGGGAGATGTGGGGCTTCTCTCCTGTGAACAAGAAAAGCTAAACGAACTACAATGAGGAGCGATACGTGATGCTCAGAGGGTGGTTCTAGCCCGTCGCGCCAAACTCAGGCAAGACAAGTTGCTGCGCCAGAGGAACGATCTTGCCTGGTTTCTTGCGCGCGATGGGTTCTGGTCGCCTCAAAGCTAAAAGCCACTCTGTCCCTGCATTTCCCTCTTTGCATGTTTGTTGTTCTCCCGCGCCTGACTTATGCCAGCTTATCATCACGGAGAATGGCGGCATATTGTCACAAAAATGAGGCGGAATGTTGGGATTGACCCATGAAGCAACATGATTTACGGCCTTGTTTTGACGAAACACAAAATCTTTCACCTTTTCTTCATGGTGTAACATAGGAGCGTCTATATTGCTGAGCAGGAAAAGTGAAAGACGCCTGGGCGCGCTTCGCCAGCCCCGTTCAAGGAGCCCTGTTGCCAGAGAACAAGTCGCGCATGTTCTCGGTAACATCGCACTCATGGGAAGAAAAAGCATCTTCAGTGAAGCTTTTGGCAAAGAGAGAAGAACAGATGAACCCGATAAACATTTCCACAGAAACCGCGAGAAGAATCGCAGAAATGGATCAGACCTTACTCTTTCACCAGGTCATGACGCAGGCCCACCGCTGGTTTCAGCCATATGAACAGCCTGAATGTGACTTGCAGAACCAGCTTGATATTTTAGCTTCTGATGTTCACATCCAAACATCTTTAGGCGAAGCAAACGGCCACCAGGTATACGCACAGAGATTCACCAGTTTGCCTGCGAACTGGCGCAACGCTCATCATGTCCAGACGGCTACGGTAAGACGGCTCAACGATGGCGTGTCTGCACTCAACAAAGAAGAGTTTTCCTTGTGGAATACAAAAAACATCACATCGGCAAGGAAAAATCTCACCAGATTTGATCTTATTGCGATTTCTGGGGGATTGCCCAGTGGTAGAAATTGAAGGGGCTTCCAGAGAGAGAGTGCCAGAAATCAATTGAGATCGCTTGCTGTCCATTTTGCACATAGGTATAGAACACAAGCCCTTCCATCGTTGCAGCAGGCCGCAAGGTTTCATTATGCAGAAGTTGCCCCTGGGAGGATGGCGGGAGCCTATCGGGGGTCAACGGGAAACCCGGACTATTAGTGATAGGGAACTTTGTATTCACAATCAGAACGTTTTTTCCGTCAGCTTCATTCCCAAAGGCAACCTCGACATCTTCATTTCCCACATTTTGAAGCTTGATACTTACCATGATATCCTCTTGTCCCGCATCCTCCTTATAGAAGGTGATAGAACGCACTTGCATAAAGAGTCCATGATCGGTGGCAGCCTGACCCACCGTGAGATTTCCTGTGAGGCCCAGGATAGGAGAGGCTACAACAATCACCACAATGAGTATTACGGTTGCCACTAGAAATCCTGAGAGGCGCCGCAGGATCTTGACAGGCAATGCCCATTTCTCTTTTCGCCTGTTCTTGGTCGGCGGCCTTTTTACCTCTGGCGGATCCGGTGATGACACAAAATCATGCATATTTCTGTTAGCTATCCTTCTGCTCATGATCGAAGAGATTTCACGTGTCTAAACTATGAACTTTTTTTCTTCCATTGCATTATAGACAACTGTGAGTACCCTTGTCTATTGCAAACGCACGAAAGGTAATCGACAAGGTTGTGTTGCAAAGAAAAAGCTGATCTGGTAGAGTGAGGGAAAAGAGGCCCCTCCATGAGCACGCAAAACCGGTCTCCCTTCAAAATGGCGCCATTTCCAGGCCGACATCATTTTCCTGTGTGTGCGCTGGTATGTATCTGCGTTACGCTTTGAGCTATCGCGACCTGGAAGACGGGACGCGGAGTGTCACAAGTTAAAGACCATGTAGAGGAACAGGTCCGATATTTCATTCCTTTTCCTTACAATCGCCCGACCAACCGTGCCAAGCGAACCCTCTCTTGGGAGATATCAGAGACTGGCACAAGGCTTAACGCCAGCACATCAATGGGTGTTCCAAGCAGTTCCAGCACGCGATCCCGTATCTTGCCCTCAAGGCCCCAGACCACCAAGCTTTCAATGAGTCTCTCTGAAACTGGATGAATATCCTGTTCTGTAAAGCCCGCTGCCATGAACATCTTGCGATAGTGCGGGAGCATTGGATAAATTCCCAGAGCTTGACGCCCTGCCTGTAACGCGATCGCCCGATCTTCTGTAAATGCCACCGGGATATGGGCCACCACTGGCGGACGGAGCCGCGCAGCTGCCGCCGCACCCGCGGAGAGAGCAGGAAGAGCCGTATTGAGCACATAGGGAATCGGAGCGAGAAAGGGGAGGGCACCGTCAGACACTTCGCCCGCGAGACGGAAAGCCGCTGCTCCGAGTGCTGAGATGAACAAAGGAACCTGCGCTGACCCTTGAAGAGAGGCATCAACCGTAAAGTAGCGCCCCTGGTGATGAATCTCTCCCTGCTCCAACAATGGACGAAGCACCTGGATATATTCACGCAGATAGGCCAGAGGCGCATCCATGTCTATACCATACATGCTCTTTGCCATTTGGGGCAATCCCGTTCCTCCTATTCCCAACCTCAGCCTCCCCGGAGCCAGGCTATCCAGGCTCAGAACTTGCTGTGCCATGAGCACAGGATGGCGCGACGTGACCTGCACAATAGAGGTCCCCAATTTCAGATGGCTGGTATGTGCAGCCGCAGCGGCCAGCGTCGTCAGCACGTCTGGATACCCCAACGGACCAAAAGCGACCCACACATGATCAACTCCTGCATCCTCAATCTCGACAATATTTGCAACCAGCGTTGCCGGATCAGCTGGCTGCACACTTATCCCCACTCGTTCCCGCAAAGAACGAACTACTGCTTGTTTTTCCATGGATACTTTTCCTTCTGAATGGACAGAGTTTGGATACCTACTGGAGATCCCGACTCTTTCATCAGCGCTTTGATTGTGGCATCTCTTGATTGAGAGACGGCAACGTATGCCTTTTGGCGTCTCTCAGATTTGAGAGCATCTAACACGGTCATCCTGAGTTCATGCAACACGCATGAGTTGCAAGTAAACCAGTGCTGGTAGTGTTCACCTGCTCCCGCGATCTTTTCTCGCCTTTGCAGGAGCCTGCTTGCGTTTCCGATGGAGCATGTTCTCTCGAATGCGCTGACCAGAGCATATCGCATGGTAGCTTAAGCAGCAAGTAGTGAAAAAAATGTGATATAGTAACAGAAAAGTAACCATGCGGAAGGACCAACGATGCGTAAAGAAGCGTACCAGGACGAGGAACCCTGTTGCCCCACAAAAGTGACCATTGGTGTGATTGGTGGAAGATGGAAGACGCTGATCTTGACCTTCTTATTGTCTGGTTCACGGCGTTTTGGCGAAATCAGCCGCACGAAAAATCACGCGAAGGAATTCTCCTCATGAGAGAGCCATTGAGGCATAGAATAAGAAAAGGCATTTGGAGGGTGGTGAGGTTCACAATGATCACTCGTCAGCAGTTGGGGTATGAAGACGCAAAACCAGCTTATTCATCACTGTAACCTTGTGATTCGCTTTGACGTGTTGCTTCTGTGATAAAGTGTCCCTGTTGTAGCGTTCCTGTAATCACCTGTCATTTGATGCATCATGGAAGGAAAATGAGCGTGGAAGGAGCCTTTCCTTGAGGAATATGTGACTACATTGTTCTTACCCGCACTTGGAGTCCTGTAACAACAATCCATTGTTGGAACGCAAACAGTCCTGCATGCCGGGTAATATTTAGGAAAGGATGATTTGGCTCATGAATTTCACTACGGTGAAAATGACGAACACTATTACGACTCCAGATGGGACGCAGATTTTTTACAAGGATTGGGGGAAGGGACAACCCGTCGTCTTCAGTCATGGTTGGCCGCTCAACGCCGACGCCTGGGATGATCAGATGAACTTGGTCGCCTCCAATGGATTTCGGGGAATCGCCCATGATCGCCGTGGCGGTGGACGCTCCAGCCAGCCCTGGGACGGCAACAACCTGGATACCTACGCTGACGATCTCGCGACACTTCTCGATGCCCTTGATCAGAGGAACGTGATCCTTGTCGGCCATTCTACAGGAGGGGGGGAGGTGACCCGCTACATCGGTCGCCACGGCACTTCACGTGTCTCTAAAGTCGTCCTGGTGGGGGCGATCCCTCCTTTGATGCTCAAAACAGCCAGCAACCCTGACGGCCTTCCCATCGAAGTTTTCGACGAGTTGCGCCGGAATCTCTTAGCAGATCGCTCGCAATTCTACAGAGACCTCAGTGGCCCCTTCTATGGAGCCAACAGGCCGGGCAGCAAGGTGTCGCAGGGAACGCGGGATGAGTTCTGGCTGTGGTCAATGCAGGTCGGGCTCAAGGGTGCCTATGACTGCATCAAGGCATTTTCCGAGACCGACTTGACAGAAGATCTCAAACGCATCGACGTTCCAACCTTGATCATTCATGGCGACGATGACCAGATCGTGCCGATTGTCGCTTCTGCCCTTCGTTCTTCCAAATTGATCAAAAATGCCACATTGAAGGTATACCCAGGTGCACCGCATGGTCTCTTTAGCACACATAAGAACCAGTTTAACACTGATCTTCTGGCATTTCTAAAATCCTAAAAACCCCTCTCGTTTCCGTGGAGAACCCATCTGGGGCTTCCGACAGACCCCTCAGCAGGAGAAGGGGGTTCTGTAGGAAGCTCCAGTTTTCCTTCGGGTGATTTTTCGCTCCAAGCATACGGGAAGGCCTCTTATCTGTCTTTACTCTACCCGGCGGGGAGAGCGAAGAGTGGCTCGTGTGCTGTTGGCAGCCATGCCCGTTTTCGTGCCTCACTCTCGCTGGCACGTATTGTTCACGCTCATTTGTGTTTCGCCTCCCAACTGAGGACATCTCCTTCAATGAGATCGCCCAGTCCTAATCGCTGCAACATGTGTTGGATTTCCCAGCGATGGACGGTGGTATGGGTCAACACATGCAGCAAGGTTCCACCAAAGGTTTTGGGCTGAGGAGGAGTATCCAACACATCCAGATAGGTCTCATCTAAGCGCCCCTCTGCGACCAGCCGACGCCCACAATCAGCGAAGTCTGCCAGCGCATCATCGAAGCGTTGCAGATAGCTCTCAGGAGTTGCTGCCAATGGGGGGAGATGACGTACAGGGCGCTCTCGCATCAAATCGGTCCATGTTTCTACATTGCTGAGAATATGATCCACTGTGGCATGCACCGTTCCATGACCAATATCAAACGGCTGATGCAACTGCGAGGGGGAGAGGTCGCGACATCGGGTGAGGAAGTATCGTAAGGTCCAGGCTTCATAGCCGAGGTAGCGGTCAAGAAGCTCCATCGTTCCTCCTGAGAAAAGACGTGTTTGGCTTGCCGTCGCCCACTGTGTGTGTTGTTGCTGTCGAGATCAACAAGGTTGTCAGTCTGGCCCTGCCAGGAACGCTCTTGCACATCGGGGAGACCGAGAGCCTGATCCCCCTCCTGGGCATTGCACATTCCCGCGAGAAATGGCAAGGTATGCCTGCCCCATAGCCATTGCCTCGACTCATCCGTTTCCTTCCTCCCAGGATAGAGCCTTTGTTCTTTTTTGTCAAGAGCAGACAGACAACGACCCAGGGCTTTCCAATTCTCCCATCTAGCAGGAGTGCAGAGGGCGGCAGCCCTTTGCCGGGGTGCGGGGTGTCCCCGCAAAAAACTTTTTTCTTCTCTTTTGCGCGCCGTCGCAGGCGGCGCGCGAAGGAGGGAAGGAAACTGGGGACACCCCAGACCCCGGCAGGGAGACCCTGCACCCCTTTGAGCGGAGAACTGGAAAGCCCTGGGTCGTTGTCCAGGGCTTTCCAGTTCTCCCATCTAGCAGGAGTGCAGAGGGCGGCAGCCCTTTGCCGGGGTGCGGGGTGTCCCCGCAAAAAACTTTTTTCTTCTCTTTTGCGCGCCGCCGCAGGCGGCGCGCGAAGGAGGGAAGGAAACTGGGGACGCCCCAGGCCCCGGCAGGGAGACCCCTGCACCCCTTTGAGCGGAGAACTGGAAAGCCCTGGACAACGACCGCGTGGGCGACAAAACTGCGTCGTACTCGAACATCGGCGACTTTACCCGGTGGAGAGACCCGCAAGCCTACCTATCAAGATGCATTGAGTTGGGCAAGGGCGTCATCGCTGATAACCGCCTGCTGATTAACCTCATCAATTGCACGGCTAATGAGATTGCTCAGCGGGTCGAGGCCTGTAACAAGGCCATCTGCTCGTCGGTCAACCCCACATTTCTGGCAAACACCTCGTTGGCCTCCCATTCGTACGCACAGTTGGTCAGATACGCGGTACGCAGAATGATGACCTCTCGGAGTTAACGTCCTTCTCTCTATGACGAAAAGCAGCAACGCGATTAGGGGAACGATCAACGCTCCAGTTCCAACGTGACCAGTGGAATGCATCGTCAGAGCAGCAGGTGCAGGACGCCCAACAAGGGTTGAAATATGGTTCAAATCGGTTCCTCTGGTTTCGCTTCATACTCGCGCAGGTTGCAACCTGGTACAACGAGCGGAATATTGTTGATGATATTCTCGACTTTGATCGCAATGGCATGGCAAACGCCGCGCAATACACGGAGAAAAGCGAAGCAAACGAGCCAGTTGCTCTAAATGCTTCCAGGATGGTGCTGCCGTTGCCACTCCCTCTGAACTTGCTCATACTCGAACAGTCTCAGAGCGTTCTCGCGCAACATCTGACGTGCTGCTCGCAAGGCGCTCTCTTCGCTCATCCAGCCTTCGAGCACCAGCTCTGAGAGCGCCTGAGCGATCCCCTGACGCGCAATCCAGGCGTGCCCAACAATGGGTTCGACCAGATAATAGTCACCACCAAAACCAAACAATTTCGCAGAGGGAACGGCCATCAACGCTTCTTTGAGGAAATGGATTGAGGCCAGCGGATTGACCAGCCAGGCCCAGCACATATCCAGATAGATGTTGCTGTAATGTTTGGCAAGCGCGATAAACTCGTGCTGGTAGGGATAGCCGATATGCATCAAAATGAAACTGGCCTCTGGATACGCCTGCAAAAGCGGACATAGATCAGAGGCGATGCGCTTCAGCCTACCCAGTGGCATCTTGTTGTTCTCAGCCAGATAGCCACAATGCAGTTTGATCGGCAGATGGTAATCGATGGCTCTCTGCACGCAGTAATGAAACAGGTGGTCCTGCAAGGCTTTCAACTCCCCCTCACTCAGTGCATGAGCATCGTTGGCAAAGCGAGCAAACAGCGGTGCCCCCTCCTCAAACGTCACGCGATCAAAAGAAAGATCACGCCAGTACGCGGCTTGCGTTTTCACTGCGATAGCCCGTGGTCCATAACGCTCAAAATGCCAATCGATGGTGCGATACCACTCTTCGAGTGTGCGGGATTTAGAGCTGACAACCGCCTGGTGCGAAAGGCCTGTGCAGAGCCAGTTGATCGACATGTCTTGCAGCAGCAAATCGGGATATTCGGTCTCGCACAACATATACTCTAACGAATTGACCTGACACGACTCAATGTTGGCAACATCGCGAACTATAATGTTGTAGAAGCCTTTACACGTCTGAGCACGCATCTTCTCGCTGATACGCTCTACATTCCCCTCGTGAATATCCTCTTCTTCAAAGAGCAGCCGGAGAGTATGCCTGACCGCCAGAAAATAGGCCGTGTTGCCCGTACGCTCATAAAAAGGGGCAAAGATGCGCCACTTATCCTTAGGATCAACCTGTGGATCGAAGAACTGTCTGTCCATCTCCGATGTGAAGCCGGCGCTGTACAGATCTTGCCGCGCATAGTGGTGATAGAGATATGACCAGTCGTTACAGGGATAAAAGGGATCATCCACACGAGGCTCCGCCAGCCGTCGCGCCTCCTCAATCAGATGCTCATGCGTATCCAGTATCGGCGTCCGCTGCACCACATCTTCAATTGTCGTAATGATCTGCCGGTTTTGCATCATGCTGACACTATCCTTTCATACATTCTCCTGTAAATGCGAGGATTCGATGAGATACTTTTTGGGAACTATCCGAGGGCATCTTTCCCTCTCTCATAAGGAGAAACCGCTCCGTAGGCCATACAACTCCTTTTCTCCCTCAGGGATTACCTCAGATAATTGTACCATTTTACCACCATCTCATTCCGTATTTACAATTTGCTAGCTGAGCAAGTAGGAAAATTTCCAGGCGTTACTGCACATATATGCCAGCATCATGTGAGTCGATGTCTTGAGGATCACCCCCGTTACACCGAAAGTAGCGGCCTGGAAAGGAGTTCAGGAGCGGAAAAGAACGGCGAGTGACTCGTCTCCAGAGTGAACACGTTCTGGCAGGGCCATGCGCTAGACTAGAACTTGCCTCTAGAGGACTCGCGTGGTGAGCCGTAGGCAAGCCTACGGCTACTGAATTTAAATTATGCGTTCGTTGTCACAGGCAGAATAATCCGCGAAGGATGCGCAGGGTCGTGATAAATGGTCTGGCTGGCAGCCTGCATTTTGGTGCCAGTCGCTAGCGGCTCGCCCGTGCCCAGATTTCGCGCAAAACGTGGGTGTGCTCCACTGGAAACCTGCACGCGCAAACGCTGACCTTTACGAAAATGATAGGCCGTGGGCCAGAGATCGATGTCGATGCGCAAGCTGCCATCTTTCTGGAGAGCTGGTTTACCAGGCGTCAGACGCAGAACAAATATTGAGCTGGATTTCTAGAGGCAGAAAGAATAAGCAAAGGTTACGAGCGAAAGGTACATACTAGCGAAACACCGATCCAGGTGGTAATGATCCGATTACTACTCACGCGTCTAGGGCGCACGGAGTAATCATTTCACAAATCTGGAATGAGAGCGTATATAGAAAAAGGGAAGAAGCGGCTCAGGAAGAGGCTCCTCCCTGTTTCCCAAATGCTCGGTTAGGACTCTTTCGCAAGGGAATAGTTGGGGGCCTCTTTGACGATGTGCACATCATGTGGATGTGATTCGCGCAAGCCGGCACCTGTAATGCGAACAAAGCACGTTTTCTCTTGCATTTCGGCAATCGTTGCGCAACCTGCGTAGCCCATCGCCTGACGCAGACCACCAACAAGTTGGTAGACCAGGGGAGCGAGCATGCCTTTATAAGCGACACGGCCCTCGATGCCTTCGGCGATCAGGCGCACCTCATCGGTGATATCGCCTTGGAAGTAGCGATCTTTGCTGAAACTCCGCTGCTTCATGGCCCCCACGGAACCCATACCACGATAATCCTTGAAACGCTCTCCTTGCGAAATGATCCACTCCCCA
Organism: Reticulibacter mediterranei; assembly: GCF_016587455.1. Classification (NCBI taxonomy): domain Bacteria; kingdom Bacillati; phylum Chloroflexota; class Ktedonobacteria; order Ktedonobacterales; family Reticulibacteraceae; genus Reticulibacter; species Reticulibacter mediterranei. Next base: position 581,123 of record NZ_BNJK01000001.1, read on the forward strand.
GGGCTCTCATCCACCCCGGCCAGCAGGCTACCCAACATCACCGTATCCGCGCCCGCCGCGATCGCCTTGGCGATGTCACCGGAATACTGGATCCCCCCGTCGCTGACGACGGGCACACCGTACTTACGCGCAACACTTGCGCACTCGAAGACAGCACTAATCTGCGGCACGCCTACTCCCGCAATGACCCGGGTGGTACAAATGGAAGCTGGGCCGACCCCCACTTTGACCGCGTCTACCCCGGCCCGAATCAAGGCTTCGGTTGCCTCAGCGGTAACGACGTTGCCAGCCATGAGCTGCACCTGCTTCCCAAAATGATCCTTCACGCGTGCCACCGTTTCTATGACCATCTGCGAATGCCCATGCGAAGTATCCACAACCAACAGATCCGCACCCTCCTCGATTAAGGCCGCACATCGCTCATCAGTATCGGGTCCCACCCCCACGGCCGCACCCACCCGCAGACGACCGAAATCGTCCTTGGAGGCGTTGGGATAGAGGATTTTCTTCTGGATATCTTTCATGGTAATCAGACCTCGGAGATTACCATGTTCATCAATAACGAGCAGTTTCTCGATCTTATAGCGATGCAAGCTGTCCCGCGCCTCCTCCAGCGTCGTTCCCACCGGCACAGTAATCAGCCGCTCTTTGGTCATCAATTCAGAGATTGGGCGAGTTGTATCCGCCTCGAAACGCATATCGCGATTCGTCAGAATGCCAACCAGTTTGCCTTGCTCAGTGATCGGAATACCAGAGATATGAAAACGTTTCATCACCGCCTGAGCCTCACTCAAAGGCTGGTGTGGCTCCAGTGTGATTGGATCAGTAATCATACCCGACTCTGAGCGTTTGACCTTATCCACTTCTTGGGCTTGATCCTTAATGGAGAGATTGCGATGAATAACGCCCATCCCCCCCTCGCGCGCCAGCGCAATGGCTAGACGGGCCTCTGTCACCGTATCCATAGCTGCGCTAAGAATAGGGATGTTCATGGAAATGCTTCGGGTGAGCCGTGTCACGGTCGAAGCTTCGCGTGGCATCACCGATGAGGCCGCTGGGACAATCAAGACATCGTCAAATGTGAGTCCTTCTCTCGCAAATTTGTGCTCAAAATTGAAAAGCATGTAGGTGTTTCCTCCTTAACAAAAGACCTGGTCGCTTGAGAAGCGAATCCAGGTCTCCCACCTCAAAATAATCTTGCTGAACGTGGTGGCTGATTTCGAATAATTCCGGGTACTATATCACTTGGTTTGTTGGAGTGTCAAATGTTGTGTAGCGAGGGCAGAGCAAACACATCTCATCTTTTGGCGTGGGCTTTGAAAGCTGCATCGTAGCAAGCTTGCTTTTAAAAACCTACATGAGAGAGGTGCTCTTCAAATCGTTTGAAAATGGGTGTGTGGTTGCCCTGAGAGATTTCTTCGGCGCTTCATTTTCCAAAGCATGGTCTTAGATCGCTGAAGTCGTCGCTTGCTCCCCAAGCAACGGAGGAGCAAACAACTCAAAGCCACACGCCTCTGCCTGCAAGACCTGAGCCATCGCCTCTGCATCATCTACCGCATAGTGCAATGGCCCTCGGTCAGGGGCAGATTGCCCATTGACCCCAACCACGACCGCCAGCCGTCTGCCCATCTTGTGACGATCCTGTCACTTCAGCGGCTGAAGCAAGGAATCTCGAAGGCGACAACCGCGAGGGTTGTCGCTACGCGTCAGGTGGGGAGCCTCACCCGCTCACCTGTGGCTGAAAGCGGTCTGGGCGGAACGTGGCAAGCATTTTCTCTGGGGTGCCGTTGATTTCCCTGGCAGCCATCTCTGCAAGTGCGGGAGCAAGGGTCACTCCAGCATGCGTCACCATCACGTACAGTCCCTCAACTCCTGGAGTCCAGCCTACGACAGAAAGTTCATCCTGTGGCAGAGCCCGGATAGCTCGGATAGCTGATTCGACACGTGCCGTCTCCAGATTCCTCACAAATTTTCTTGCGTTACTCAATACCTCTTCAGCAGTTTGAGGAGGGGGAGAGAGCGGGGTTTGGAGCGAAATCTGACGATCAAATTTGCCACTATGCAACAGCAGACGACTGGGACCATCAGGGCGAATATTGACGCCAGGAGCATGCACAACACGTTGAACAGTGGCACAGATTTCCGACGTCAAAACTAACAATCCAATGGCCTCTGATTCTGGCTCTTCTGGCGAAATAAGTGGGAGATACACCCCGACCTGAGAGAGGAGCTTTTCCGTCCAGCGGCCAGCGCAACAGACAACAACATCTGCCTTCAGGTGTGTCCCAGATTCCAGAACAACTCCACTCACCTGATTACCACTCATCTCGAAATCGACGACCTTCGTTCTCGTGTGTAGCTCGACGCCGAGCGATTGCGCTGCTCGCAGCAGATGGGTCAGGAACAGTTTGGGATAAATATGGCTCTCTTCGGGATAGTATGCAATGCCCTCGACCGATGACTCAATCATGAGATCGGGTTCCAAATCCTTGACCACCTGGGCAGGAGTGAGGAGCTTTGCCGGATAGCCTATTCCTTGCAACCTTTCAACCTGCTTAAAGAGGCGCTCCTGTGCCTCTGGTGTCGCTCTCCATTCTAGATTTCCTGTCTGAACATACCAGGGAGCGTCGGGCAACTCAGCAAGTAAACGCCGATGAGCTTCCATTCCTGCGACGTTCAGCTCATAATACTCGCGAAGCCGCTTTGCACCAGCATTCAACCACGCAAATGAAGTCCCTGTGGTTCCATCTCCTGGCAAATTCGCCTCAATGAGAGTCACCTGAACTCCGCTCTGTGCAAGCCGCAGTGCAGTACACGTACCGATGATACCTGCACCAATCACAATAGAACGCATTGCCATTGATCGACCTCCTTCAGGAACTGAGAAAAAGAGAACTGTAGGGAGATGCAAGTAGCGAACCTATCGCGTCTTGGCTCGCATCTAGAAGACAAGAAGGAGATTTTCCTCTTGCAGTTTAACATCACCACAGTTTACAGGTGCCTTCCTATTCCAAATTCGCATGTACAAACATGCTCTAACATTTATACACTATACCGTTGAGAATGTCAGCACAAACTGTTACGAATCTATTTGAACGAAGCGCTGAAAGGCACCATGCTCTATGAGTCGCCCCAGGCTGTTTCTAGACAGGATTTGCACCTTTCAGCGCATTCAGCACTTCGCACATGTGTGAGTCATTCCTCCTTTTTGGGGAACCTGCCAAATGGGAAGAGAGGAAGGGGCGCCAAAAAGCGGGAATTTGCCAGTGCTACGAGAGCTGATGAAGAATTAGACCCGCTCCTGCTCGCTCAGTTGTTGCTCGTCCATGCTGCTGCTGTTCCTCACGTCACGCGCTTTCCGCCAAGTGGCTCCGGGAAGAGAAAACTCCATATTCCACCTCTCAATGCCTCCCTTTCCTCTTTCAAGTCTGTTTGCATGAAGCACTTGGTTTCGATGGAGAACCTGTTCATCGTTGCTGCCTAGTATAACTACACCAATAGAAGATTCGCATCCTGACAAATGACCTCGCTGTGATACAATACATCCAGTAGACTCTTCTTTTCTGATCTCTCAGGGTATGCAACGAAACAGGAGGTTCCAGGTCATGTATGAGGATGCCTTATCACGTGTTGACCTCTTTTCCGGTCTCGGTAAGAAGGAGTTAAAGGAAGTAGCATCGTGTTGTCGAGAGGCCACATATAGACCAGACTCAGTGCTGATCTCTCAAGGCGAAAAAGGGTTAGGGATGTTTATTCTCACCAAAGGGACTGTTCGCATCACCCGGACAAACAACTCTGATGGAGCAGAACAAGTACTGGGAACATTGGAAGCGGGGAATGTATTTGGTGAGATGGCACTCCTGGATGATCTGCCCCGCTCTGCTACGGTCACGGCGATAGATGAGGTCACTGCTCTTCTGGTGCCGTTTTGGGACTTCCGCATTATCCTGCGCCATATACTGAGCAGCGACCCGAATATCGGTCTTGAGCTGATGGCCGTTCTCAGCCGTCGCCTGCGCAAGGCCGAGCAACGAGTTACCGAGTAATGGATGAAGCCTTACGTAAGATCGGTCGAGCTACCCTGTTCAGGGCATTGTCTCGTCGAGTCTGAGCAGGAAGTAGAAGACATGCTGGCAAGAGCACACAACTTCTTGTATCTGAGCGTTCGCGCTCAGATAGTCGCACCCATGAGGTGTGGCTGATGGAGCGCACCTGGCTACCATCAGTGAGTTAATCGACACGGGGCAATTGCGTGTCATGATCGATACTGTTGTGCCTTTGGCAGAAGCGCGCAAGGCACACGAGCGGGGCGAAGCTGGCCACTTGCAAGGAATCATGGTCCTGCGTGTCGCAGAAGAAGGTCGCGCCTGGAATGAATGAGGGCTGCGCATCGACATGGCAGTCATCACTGGTGATAACAACGTGCCAGAGACAGCCTTTTGCACCTCGATCAAGGATGAGAGGTGCAAAAGGTCCTCAATTGAGAGTGCCCTCGTACCTGGATAAGAACCGACGTGAGGCCGGGAAGCGTGTTCTCTCCATCTCACACCACATCTGCATTCCTTTCCCTCAAACATGTACATGAGGTGGCAAACAAGGCAAAGAGCATTTCGAGGCCCAGTATGGTCGGTCGAACCTTGAGTTCTCTCTCCCCAGGGCTTTTCAGTTCTCCGCTCAAAGGGGGGCAGGGGTCTCCCTGCCGGGGTCTGGGGTGTCCCCAGTTTCCTTCCCTCCTTCGCGCGCCGCCTGCGGCGGCGCGCAAAAGAGAAGAAAAAAGGTTTTTGCGGGGACACCCCGCACCCTGGCAAAGGGCTGCCGCCCTCTGCACTCCTGCTAGATGGGAGAATTGGAAAGCCCTGTCTCTCTCCCCAGAAAACTTGCAAGGCAGATGGGCGAACGCTTATACTACAGACTATGACACGTCATCTGTCTAAACAGATCCCTGCAATCTATGAGCGATATGCCCATGAATGGGATGCTGATCGCAACAGCGGAATATGGAATGACAAAAAGTGGCATGATCGTTTTATCACATGCCTGAGAGAAGGCGCGACCGTCCTCGATCTGGGATGTGGATCAGCACTGCCGGTCGCTCGCCATCTCGTGCAGCATGGACTGCGTGTGACTGGCGTCGATACCTCCCCAACGCTCATTGCGCTCTGTCGCAAGCGTTTGCCGGACCAGGAGTGGGTGGTGTCGGCTATGCAAGCCATCACACTTCATCGACGATTTGATGGAATTCTTGGGTGGGATAGCTTTTTCTTCCTGACCCATGACGATCAGCGCAACATGTTCAAGGTGTTCGCCGCCCACGCCGCTCCATCCGCTTTCTTGATGTTCAATACGGGCACAGAGCACGGTGAGGCGATTGGCAAATATCGGGGAGAATCACTCTACCATGCCAGCCTCGATGCAGCGGAATACCAACTCTTGCTTGACCAATTCGGCTTTGAGGTGCTGGAGCATGTTGTCGAAGATCCTACTGCTGGCGGACGGACTATCTGGCTTGCTCGATCTCGAAGGCAAGCAGGCTCCACTACCTCAAAGCCGAATTGACTATTGTCAGCACTGGAGGCCGCCTCTGGAGCTGCGTTCTCAACCAACAAAGCACTTGAGAGTTTGACATCTGTCCTTACTAACATCTCTTGCGTATTTTTCTTCTGGTATCCCACGGGATGCGCAACGAGATTTTTAGCTGAACGGAAAGAGGGGAATGGGCGAAGGATCGAAGCAGGGCGTCTCCAAGCTCTTTCCATATTTGAGGGCTTCAGAAAGTAGCGCCCTTCTTCATTGAGAGATATAATAAGCTGTGGTATTGGGCACTTTTGTAGCCTCAAGCATGCTGTTTTTGCTTCTTAACCACACACTGTCCTTTTGCGTGACATTCCTGTCTCTCACGTGCAATCCTTGTAAAGGACGTAATAGAATGGAGAACAAGAAAAAGCATGACTGCTCAATACGACGTTATTTGTCAGCATATCGCTCAATGGGAGCAGCATTTTGTCGAACCGGACGTTTTTGAGACAACCGATCCGCAGAAAATAGCAGAGCATATCGATAGCTTCTGCCAAGCCGAACTTGGCGCGGCTGTCGAGGAGTATCTTTTCTATGAAGCAAGTATTGGCGCAGTATGTGGCGTGCGCCTGATGGATCAGCGTCGTATCGTCGTGAAGGTCCATCATGCTCGCCCGCTGGCGTTTTTACAGGCGATGGTGCAAGTGCAACACTATCTTCTTGCTCACGGCTATCCCTGCCCCAAACCACTGCTCGCTCCACGCCCGCTTGCGCAGGGCATTGCTACCACTGAAGTGCTGATGGATGAGGGGGTCTATCACGAGGCGTCTGATCCAGCGATTCGACGCTCGATGGCTGAAATGCTGGCGCGGCTGATCCATTTCACCAAAACGCCCGCAGCCATCCCAGGTGTACAACCTGCGGCCCTCGATGTGCGCCTGCCACCTGGGGTAACCTGGGGAGTTCCCCATAGCAAGCTCTTCGACTTTGAGGCAACGGCAGCTGGGGCCGAATGGATTGATGAGATCGCATCCCACGCGCAAACGCTCAAGCTGCAAGGTGCGGGAGATCTGGTGCTGGGTCATAGCGACTGGGGGGTGAAACATTTCCGCTACGTTGGTGACAGGGTGAGCGTCATCTATGATTGGGATAGCCTCTCGCTTGAAAAAGAGCCAATCATCGTTGGGCATGCCTCTGGCTACTTCACCTACACGGAATACTTCGGCGGTTCCAGGGCACCGACTGACGAGGAAGCACAGGCGTTTATCGTGGAATACGAAGCCGCGCGTGGCAAGCCCTTTACCCCAGAGGAGTATCAAACCATGCGGGCCGCGAAGCTCTATGGGCTTGCCTATGGTGCGCGCCTGGAGCACGCATTGAACCCACAGGAAATCTCCTATCCAGAGGGCAGTTGCTGCGCTCGCCTTGCTCAATATACATAGACAGAAGCATCACGGTTTTCCTTCTGCCCTCGTGTTAACCGCCTGAAGTTCCTTTCACAGAAAAGTGCTGCCTTTTGTTCAAATTACCGTGTTTGATCCCTTTCCCAGGTGGGAATACAATCACGAAAAAAACAGTCTCTTTGTGGTAGAAGAGAAACAATCCTTTTTATTGATGTGATCCATCATAGAAAAAAGCAGGGGAGCAGATGTCACGAACACACTATGACTTGACCATTATCGGTGGGGGGTCTGCTGGCCTCACCGCAGCCCATCTCGCCCAGTCTCTCGGTGCCACCGTTTTGCTGATTGACAAACAACGGTTAGGGGGAGATTGTTTGCATTACGGTTGCGTACCAAGCAAGAGCTTGATCCATGTAGCACGCATAGTCCAACAAGCTAAGCATGCAGCATCGTTCGGGGTGCTATCGACGTACCAGAGTGTTGACATGACAAGGGTCAGCGCTTCTATCCAGCGTGTGATTCAACAAGTGGGCGATGCAGAAAAGACATACACTGAGGGCGTGACCGTTGCGTTTGGACAAGCCTCATTTACATCGCCAACAACGCTCCTCTTAAATAATGAGGAAATCACCAGTCGTAGCATACTGATCGCCACCGGATCACGCCCCAGAGTTCCACAGATAGAGGGGCTACAAGTAACAGGTTATTTGACCAATGAAGATGTATTCGACCTGACGGCTCTCCCAGAATCACTTGTGATTGCTGGAGGGGGGCCTATTGGTGTGGAACTGGCACAGGCACTCGGGCGCTTGGGCGCAAAGATCACCATTATTCAGGGACCGGAACGTCTCCTGCCGCGTGAAGATCCTGAAGCTTCGGAGGTGATTGCAAATATCCTCAAGTCTGAAGGCATTGATATCATTACGAACGCACGTGTAGTGAAAACGCACCGCAATGGTACGAAGAAAGTGATTACGGCCCAGCGAGGGAAGCAGCTAATGCAGTTCGAGGCTGACGAACTTCTCCTGGCCCTTGGTCGTCGGCCCAATATAGAAGAACACCTGAACCTGGATGCGACAGGTGTTCAGTATAATGAGAAAGGGATTTTCGTAGATGAACATCTGCAAACATCAGCCCCGCACATCTTTGCTCTCGGTGATGTAATAGGAGGCTACCTTTTTACACATGTCGCTTCCTATCATGCCGGTATAGCCGTGCGTAATGCTCTGATACCACTGGCAAAGAAGAAGGTCGATTATCGTGTTGTACCATGGTGCACCTTTACCGAGCCAGAAGTTGCCAGAGTCGGGCTTACACCTGCCGAGGCAGAGCGACAGTATAAGCACGTGCGCATTACCAAATTCCCCTGGTCGGAGATCGACCGCGCCCAAACGGCGAATGAAACGGCAGGTTTTATCAAACTGGTACTGACTGGAAAAAAAGAGCAAATTGTAGGAGCGCATCTGGTTGGAGCAGGAGCAGGTGAACTGTTAGGGGAAATAGCCCTGGTAATGCAGCATCATCTTTCCATCAATAACATCTTCAACACCATTCACCCCTATCCTACACTGATTACAGGGCTACAGCAGGCCGCTTTTGAGGCATTTCTCACCGGACCCAAAGCCGCCAGCAACCGTAAGCTCATACGTCAATTGAATCGATTTGCTCGTTATGAGTGAAAATAAAGAAGATGAGAAATCTCCACTCAGCCTCGCGCCGCATATTTGGGGACTATGCTATTGCGATGAGGCTTGTACCAGTTGAACAAATTGTTGCAACTCATTCAGATTCAGATCCGAGACGGCCCAGTAGGTCATCCCCGATTTCGTCCAGTGAATCAGATGATAGCCCTGGAGAGTGATGGTATCCCCCTCTCCTCTCATGCTTTGGTTTGACGGCCAGATAAAGAGATTAATAATATGCTCTCGACGCTTATATACTATTGCTGCTACTGGTTGGTTATCCAAATAATCCAGTCGTCCACCAATTAAGGGAAATCCTTGGGGGGCCAGATCGACCACCGAAGGTGAGAAATCAAGCTTTCCATTAAACCAGGGTTTCACAGTATGTTGGTCAGAAGATGGAACATCTACCAGGTGATTTGCCATTAATGAACGCACATGACTGGCGAGCACCTCCTGTGGCAATGAGTTGCTTGCAACAGATGTGGGCCAGAAATGAGTGAACGCCAAGAGCGAAAGAAGCATCGCAAAGATGAGCACCGCCGCGACACTCAGTCCTCGCCAGGACGTGATTCGAGAAATGAATGCAACTTTCTTGGCTTTCCGTACAGATGGTTCAATACGCTTCCGTAGTTTCTCAGGAGCCTGAAAATAGAGAGAGCTTGTTTTTATGGCTGTTCGGAGTGCCTGAGCATTGTCGTAGGTTTGTAAACAATCTGGGCATTTCTGGAGATGCTGTTCGATCTCTAAGGTGTCGGCCATATCCAATTCAGCATCGATATATGCATGGAGCAGACGCTGTGTCTCTGTACAATCCATATTATTCCTCTTCATTCATGTGATCTGCAAGATAGCGCTGAAGCCTTTTACGTGCGCGTGCCAGGCGAGACATCACTGTCCCCAGGGGCACCTGAGCAATAGTGCTAATCTCTCTATAGGACAATTCTTCCAGTTCGCGTAAGATCATTACTTCACGAAACTCTACAGGTAATGCTTCCAGTGCATCTCTGATCTTTTGCTGATTGATACGACGCAGATGCAGCGCTTCTGGATTCAAGTCCTCGCCTCCCACATCATGGAGTTCTTCCTGAAAAGGTATGGTTAATTCATCTCCTCGTTGCTGTTGCAGCCAGGTATAACAGGTATTTCGTACAATGGTCAGCAACCAAACTCGACTATCTCCACCTCGAAAGCCTTTAAAAAACTGAAAGGCTCGCAAGTATGCTTCCTGCACCATATCTTGCGCATCCTGGTCATTGCCTGTCAGCCAGCGAGCAAGGTTGTATGCGGCACCCAGATGCGGTAGGATGAGTTGTTCAAAACGTAGGAGCTTGTCATGCTCTTGCACTTCCCCTCCTTATAAAAAGACTGATTTTTGAGTGATTTTATTCCCCTATACATGTGCATGCTTGCAGGTGGATTAGCAGAGTTTCCCATATCTGTTGATTATAGAATCATACAACAAAATTCTATTTAGTGTATCTATTAATAATGCAGAGGCTTATTTTCACAATTGCTGAGGGAATATTTCTATCGAAAAACAGTCTAGGTTGGTGAAGGAAAAACATACTGGGAGATGTGCCTGGACCATCAGGCTATGAGAACCATTTGTTCCCACTGCATCTCCCGGCCCTATGAACACTTTCTGTCCTATAAGAGAAGGAGATATTCGATGCACAAGTCACTCTCAATTGAGGCAACAGAATATGCCTCTGCTGCTCCCCAACCGAATAGGCTTGTAAGAGGATATAGTCTCGTAAGTGCGTTTGCGTTTATCATTCTCAGCATCACCATGCTAATCCTATCCCTCTTTACTCCGATGAGCATAATCTTCAGGGGGAACGAGGTTGTTTTCAGCCTGAGCATAATCCTCACAGGAGCCGAGATCGCTTTCAGTCTTGGCATGCTTCATGCTGCCATTCTGCTGTTACGCACAATTCTGAGCAAACACCGCATGTCTCATGGTATAGGGATACTTCCCGGTGATGCTGCTATTGCAAATGCCTTTCTCTACTTTGGCATCTCCATGACAGCTTTTCACCTGGGCTACACTTCTCCAACCATCGCGCTTGCTCAGTTTATCACTGCCCTGGTTGGCCTGGCCTTTGGTGCTGGTGGACTGGCTTTATCCGGAGTCTCCCAACCTGCTCGCCCACTAGGGCACATCACGTTTCCTATCATGCTTCGTGATGGTGTCATCCTGGTTGTTGGAACCATTCTCATGGCGATTGCCTTTGGGCAATTAGCAGGAGAGGCCCTCAAAGCACCTCAGTGGAATTGGTTCAGCTTTTTAGGAATTACGACTCCCGGTATGTTTCTTCTCATGGGCCGTGAAGGTATCAAAGCACGGTTAGAGACAAGGCAGGGCCTTGCCAGAATCCCTGGTCTGCTGATAACAGAGACGCTCCTTGTGCTTGGTCTGGCGATCATGTTGTACGGGAGCTATGCCAACTTGACGTTAGGAGTCAATGGCTATCAGGTAGGGCCAAAGGGGAACGAAACCGGGCTTATTCTCTGGATGGTGGCTGCACTCTTGCTCCTGGTGCTACGTGGAGCCTTCAAACTTGCCATTTCGCGAAGAGGCAATCACGTTGGCTATCGGATGATCAGTAAATTCATCTATGTGATGATACTGGTGATCTTCATCTATAGTGAGCGTTCCTTCCTCTCGGGTCACGCTCCGGTTTTCGCTGTTGGAGGAGCCGCTCCTGCGGTTGCTGTGATTCTGTTCGCTGCATTCCTGGTACTTGTTGTAGGAAGGGCTGCCGGTCAAAAGGTGAGTTTGTCCCCTGCCAGGTCCAGATAAAGAGTATTGGGCTTGCCCCGTCAAAGAAAGAAGTGTTTCCTAATGCGTCAAGGATGGGGCGATGGGTTGGAGGGGTTCTGAGGGCAGCGTTGGGCGGTGTCGGAGAAATCAGGTGGGAGCATATTGCAGTCATCCGCTATGGTTTACATGGATGCGAAAGAGGGTCATCTGTGCCCTGGAAGTAAATCTTCTCCCACTTATTCTGCAACCACATTTTTTATGAGCTAAGAAAAAGAGGAGTCCTGATGGATACACAACCGCACATCGCATCGAGTTCCATCGCTTCATCCAATATGGTCACAACGACAGAGGGGACGCAACCTGAGCATCCTACACCGCGCAAGAAAAAAGATGTTGACTACGTCTTTTATGAATTGACACGCAGCATTTGCCCCCAATGCCGCCGTGTGATCGACGCCCAGATTCTCTTGCGTGAAAATAAGGTGTATATGCGCAAGCGTTGCCCTGAGCACGGTACATTTGAAGGACTGGTCTACAGTGATGCCAGGGCGTACATGACCAATGCTCGCTTCAATAAACCCGGCACGATCCCGCTCGCGTTTTCCACCGAGACCCAGCATGGCTGTCCCTACGACTGCGGTCTCTGTCCCGATCACCAACAACACGCGTGTCTTGGTATTATAGAGGTCAACAGTGCGTGTAACATGGACTGTCCGCTGTGTTTTGCCAATGCCGGGGCGGGCTTTAATCTCACGCTGGAGGAGGTGGAGGGGATCCTGGATCACCTGGTAGAAACGGAGGGGAATCCAGAAGTGGTGCAATTTTCTGGAGGCGAACCGTCGATCCATCCGCAGATCATCGAGATGATGAGAGCTGCAAAACAGCGCAATATCAGACATGTGATGCTCAACACCAACGGCAAGCGTATCGCTGATGATGATGCATTCCTGCGGCAATTAACTGAGTTGCACCCGTCGATCTACTTTCAGTTTGACGGTTTTGAGGCTGAGACCTATCGCATTCTCCGTGGCGAGCCAGGTATCCTGCCGCAGAAACTGCGGGCGTTAGATCGTCTGGCAAAGATTGGGGCAAACGTTGTGCTGGTCCCTGCTGTTGATCGTTTTGTAAATCTACACGAAGTGGGTGCCATTGTTTCGTTCGGAATAAAGCATCCTGCCGTACGTGGTATCAACTTTCAGCCCGCATTTCAGTCCGGTCGTCACGGCCCACATGATCCCATGCAGCGTCTGACAATCCCCGACATCCTCAGTGCCCTGGAAGAGCAGATAGGTGGTCTATTGAAAGTCTCGGACTTCGTACCCGTACCATGCTGCTTCCCCACCTGCAACTCGGTGACTTATGCGTTGCTCAATGGAGAAATAGTGCTCCCATTGCCACGCGTGCTCAATGTTGAGGACTATCTGGACTATATCACCAATCGCGCCGTCCCAGATCTCTCCGCTGATATACAAGCCGCGCTAGAAAGCCTATGGTCTTCCTCCGCGGTTGCTGGTTCCGACAAAACAACACAACAGTTCACTATCTCCTGTGCGGCATGTGAACTGCCCAATGGCCTGAATCCGGGAGCCTTCGCCCACAATATCTTTATGATCATGTTGCAGGACTTCATGGACCCCTGGACATTCAACCAGAAAAATCTGATGAAGTGTTGCAAGGAGATTCTCCTTCCCGATGGGAAACAAATCCCATTTTGCGCTTATAACAATGTTGGCTATCGTGAGCAGGCACGCCAGCAATTGCAAGAACGTGAACGCAAACGCAATCAGGCAAAGCGTGCAGGAGTGCCGTATACGCCTGAACCGCTGACCTTCTCTTTTGAGCAGGCATCACGCACAGGTGATACAAGCTACCGAAAGGATTAGTTCATGACGCCAGAGTATGATGCGACAGAGAAGACGGATACGACAGCGATAAAGTTCTGCTGTGCCAAACTCTATCAGAGTGACTGGATACAGTTGATCCTGGGAGATGCTTTTCATCCCGGTGGTGTTGCGTTGACCGAGCACCTGGGCGTAGTGCTCAATCTGCAACCAGGTCTGCGGGTACTGGACGTTGCCTCAGGTCAAGGGACAAGCGCAATACGGCTGGCACAGCGCTTTGGCTGTATGGTTGTGGGCATAGACTATGGCACTGAAGCAGTAAATAAAGCCATGCAGGCGGCATCAACAACAGGAGTTTCCCACCTGGTCTCTTTTCAGCAAGGCGACTCAGAACGCCTGCCAGTACCCAATGAAACCTTTGATGCCGTAATATGCGAGTGTGCTTTCTGCACTTTCCCAGACAAACAAACTGCTGCCTCCGAGTTCAGACGTGTGCTCAAGCCCGGTGGACGTGTGGGGCTGAGCGACCTGACTCGTAGAGGGAACGTGCCAGAAGATCTGCAAGGCTTACTAGCGCGGATCGCCTGTATTGCCGATGCTCAGCCCATTGATGGTTACATACACTACCTCTTGGATGCCGGGTTGACGATGAATAAAGTAGAACAGCATGATGATGTTTTAGCCGACATGGTACAGACGATCCATGGAAGGCTCCTTGGAGCAGAGGTATTGGTGAAACTCAAGAAGATCGAACTTCCAGGGGGCGTCGACTTTGAGCAAGCCAAAGCGTTCATGAGGTCGGCAGCTGCGGCGGTAAAGGCTCACCTGTTTGGTTATGCGGTGATTACAGCAACCAAATCGAAGATGAACACATAGATTGTCCCTTTTCTTTCGCTTCCCTTTGGATAGTACATCTATGACAGGAACATTTCCTATACAAGAGAATGCTGAGCAAAGGTTTGCGGTTGACTTGCTGACCACTCTGCGTGCTGATCGCTTTCGCCTATGCGCCTTGGGAAGCTTCTTCCAGCGCTCCTGGCTTATGTCCCGCCAGACGGCTCACCAGAACCCATCGCTGAGGCGTTCGTGGCAACGGGTCACGGGCCTGATGACGCTGTTTGCCCTGCTCATCCTCGTGAGCAATACCCTATTCGCAGGCCCGACTGATACCTTGCGCCTGTTCCCTATTGCTTGTGCTGCCAGCTCTTGGCGCTCTTGAAGTTGATCTCAAGAGAGTTTAAACGTGATGAAAACCGAAGGATGTTCCCCCTCTGTAGCGGAGAGAGGCATCAGGCGATCCTATGTTCCGTTTGTACCAGGAACGTTTTTGCTGAAGCTGAGGATCGCCTTCACTGCCTTGATCCGTTGGGTGAAGCACATCGTTTGTCTAGTGTCATACTTTCTGCTGAGAAGCTCTTGCCAGAGCGAAAGAACGTTGAGCGAGAAATCCCAGTCTGCACATGTTGTACTTCAGATTCATTTCCTAAAAATGTACTCTTACACGTCTATACATTGTAGTAAGAATGTATGAGCTGCTACACAGGTCAGATCGGTCTTTGGTGGGATACCTGAATATAGTTCACGACCTAGGAGGAAGAACAGATGATCTATGGGCCTGTCCTCTTATGCCCGTTTTGCAGTTCACAGCCAAGTCAACATCTCGCCCACAGCTTCTCAACATTGAGGCCCGGCGACAGAAGTTCGGCTTTTCTCATGCGTCACCGGAAAAGATCATAGAACACAAACCATCTGAAAGGATTTAGCGATGTTCAGCCGTACAAAGAAGCAAAGGGGTACATCTCATGAGGATATCCATACGACCTGTTTCCCTTGCAAATCTTTCTCTCCATGGCGAGGGATCACCAATATCCTCCTCGTCACCCTGGTTGCTCTGCTGGCACTGCTCATTGTCCCGACCCATTCTGCTGCGGCTAAGGACCTCTCGCCCAGCCCAACAAGCTGTGGTCGCACAGTTTCTGAGTTAGAAGCGTGTACATTCCAGTTGATCAACAGTTATCGTGCCGACCGGGGACTTCCGCCCTATCTGCTCGATAATCGCCTGACGCAGGGAGCACGATCCCATAGCGCATTGTGGCTGACCTTTGGCGAGCAAGACTGCCCCCCTAAAGGACACCAATGCCCTGGGGAGCCTGACCCAGCTACGCGCATCAAAAATGCGGTAGGGTCCACCACAGAGTCAGCCGAAAACGTCGGCTATGGATCGGGTTATCCAACGGCTGCCTATTACGACCTCATTCGGCAGGTCCATGAGGGGAGTAGCGGGTTCCTTAGTGAGGGTCCATGTGGCTGCCACAACCACTATGATAATCTCATGAGCACGACTTTGCGGTATGTTGGCATCGGCATTGCCATCGATAGCAATCATGTCCGCTTCACCGAGGATTTTTCGCGCGATGGACAGTCTGCTTCGCCGCCATCCAATCCGCCCACATCTGCATCACCTAAAGCGGGGGTCGCCGCAGCAAAACAGGCCAGCAACCAGCTTGACACATTTGCTATTGACAGTCATGGAGCGCTCAATGTGAGCTGGGTTGTGGGTGGAGGGACATGGCAAGGGCCAGTGCGCATCAGCCCGATCAACACCTTCCCACCAGGAGCGTCGCTCGCTACCGGTCATCAATCCGCCAACCAGCTTGACGTGTTTGCCATCGATAACAGCGGAGCGCTCAATGTGAGCTGGGTTGTAGGTGGAGGGACATGGCAAGGGCCAGTGCGCATCAGCCCGATCAACACCTTCCCACCAGGAGCAGTTCTAACAGTGGAGATGCAATCCGCCAACCAGCTTGATGTGCTGGCGATTGATACTCACGGAACCCTCAATGTGAGTTGGGTCGTGGGTGGAGGGACGTGGCAGGGTCCGGTTGGTATCAGCCCTGCCAACATCTTTCCTCCTGGCGCACCACTCGTCTCCAACCATCAATCTGCCAACCAGCTTGATGTGCTGGCGATTGATACTCACGGGACTCTTAACGTGAGTTGGGTCGTGGGTGGGGGAACGTGGCAAGGCCCGGTTGGCATCAGTCCCGCCAACATCTTTCCTCCTGGCGCACCGCTTGTCTCTGAGCATCAAGGGGCTAACCAGCTTGACGTGCTGGCGATTGATACTCACGGGACTCTTAACGTGAGTTGGGTCGTGGGTGGGGGGACATGGCAAGGCCCGGTTGGCATCAGTCCCGCCAACATCTTTCCTGTGAGAGCAGCGTTGACCGCCAACCATCAATCCGCCAACCAGCTTGACGTGCTTGCCATCGATACTCACGGAACCCTCAATGTGAGTTGGGTCGTGGGTGGGGGAACATGGCAAGGTCCGGTTGGTATCAGCCCTGCCAACACCTTCCCTGCTGGAACCTCGCTCGCCTCCGAGCATCAATCCGCCAACCAGCTTGACGTGTTTGCCATTGATACTCATAAGGCTCTCAATGTAAGTTGGGTCGTGGGTGGGGGTCAGTGGCAAGGCCCCGTCGGCATCAGTCCCGCCAACTACTTTGGGAGTTAGTCTGTCACTTTGAAGCCTTCTGTCCTGGACCTTTGAGCATTGGTGCGAATGGTACTTGCAAAAGTACCATTCGGTGCAGGTTACAGCCGCTAAGTCAAACACACGTCTCTCGCTGTGGAGATAAGTTTGTCGCCCAGGAGGAAAGAAGCTCTCTTCCCTCCTGTCGCCTGCATGCTCTGACACATATGGAAAAGATCATCCTTTTCAGAAAACAAGGGGAGCCTTTCCTTGTGAGCCAGCGGTCCTACCTCGCGCCACAGCATGAAAGAGCTATCCACCTTTCCCAATCGTGCTGTTGGGCCGCGTAAGGTCAAATGGATGATAGACTCCCAATATGATCTCCTGTTCTTGGTCCCTATCGATGCAGGTCTGTTGGCTTTGGGCGAGCAGATCGAGATTGATCCTCCAGCCGTTTCCACTGCGGGCAAGAAAATAGAATGGTGCCTTTTTGTCAGACGATATGCATCAGACACAGTAGGGATGACACTTTTTCCAGATTGACTTCGCTTTCCTCCTTGCCCAGGCTGATAGGCTGGTTTGCGGTTCGACCTTTGGGTGTAGTATACTTCTGCGTGTTGGGGATTGGGGGTGGATGAAATACCCAACGGCAAGGTAAGAAAACGATGCCTAAACCATTAGTCCATGCGCTCATCTGGTCACACGAGCACAAACACTACACCTTCTATAGCCACGGCCAACCCGAGCAGGATTTTCTTCCAGAAGACCTGTCGGCATTTGCTCGCTGGTTGGACGGACACACCGCTTTTGCCTTTGAGGGGCAAGCGGGAAGGATCTCGGTCCTCAAAGAAGCCCGCTCCCGTGGAAGCGGCTATTGGTATGCCTATCGCACGCACCATCGCCGCACCCGCAAACGCTATCTGGGACGGACGCAGACCCTCTCGCTGGCTCGCTTAGAGGAGACTGCCAGGGTGCTCTGGCCCGAACAGCAACCTGCGCGCGCGATTTCCCAGGGAATAGCGCTCCTTTCCAGCAAGCTCTCCCCACCGCGCTTGCCGACTGTGCTGGTGGTGCGCGAGCACTTGCTTGCAGCCCTCAATGCGGCGCTTGCCACCAGGCTCTCCCTGGTCTCCGCGCCGGCAGGCTTTGGCAAAACGACGTTGCTGGCGACCTGGGCGAGTCGGTGTCGTGTCCAGGTTGCCTGGCTCTCGCTGGACGACCTGGACACGACACCGACTCGCTTCTGGGTCGCGCTTATCACAGCCCTGCGCCATTGTCCCAGCTTTCCCCTGAGCTTTGGCGCAAGTCCGATAGCGCTGCTGCAATCCCCCCAGCCACCACCACTGTCCACCGTGCTCACGGCGTTGCTCCAGGAACTGGAAGGCGGCGAGGGGCATGCTGCCCCCATTGTGTTGATTGTGGACGATTACCAGGTAATCGACGATCCAGCCATTCACGATGGCATGTGTTTCTTCCTGGAGCATCTACCTGTGCATGTTCATCTGATCCTCTCTAGCCGTGTAGACCCGGAGTTGCCTCTTGCACGCCTACGGGTGCGCAGGCACCTGACCGAGATCCGTGCGGACGAACTACGCTTTGCAGAGGGGGAGGCGAGCCAATATCTGGGCCAGTTGCTCTCCCCTCCACTCTCGGAAGAAGAGGTGCGCGGACTGGTGAGCCGGACCGAGGGCTGGATCGCTGGCTTGCATCTGGCCGCGCTTACCTTGCAGAAACGCGCAGATCGCGCGGCCTATCTTGAGGCGTTGACCGGCAGCCAGCGCTATCTCCTGGACTACGTGCAAGAGGAGATCCTGGGCCGTCTGCCTGAGAGCGTGCGCGACTTTTTGCTTCACAGCGCCATCCTCTCGCACCTGGATGCTACCGCGTGCCAGGCCGTGACCGCTGCACCCACAGGAGCAACCAGCCAACAGATGCTCATGTTCCTGGAGCGGGCCAACCTCTTTGTCGTGCCTCTGGATGAGGAGCGGCACACCTATCGGCTGCACGATCTCTTCCGCGAAGCCCTGCTCTCCGTTCTCCACACCACGCAACCAGAGCTGGTGCCGATCTTGCACCAGAGGGCCGCTGCCTTTTATGAGGCCCAGGAGCAATGGTACGAGGCCATTCCCCATGCGCTTACCGGAGCTTCCTACTCCATGGCAGCGCGATTGATGGAGCAAACCGTCGAGCAGTTCTGGCTGCGTGGGGAGGCCGAGACGATAGCGCGTTGGGTGCTCACGCTGCCCCAACCGCTCGTGCACGAGCACGCTCGCCTGCTGCTCACGACCGCCCTCTACCTACTCAATACAGTCACACAGACGACCCGCGAGCAGCGGGCCAGGGTCTACCAGCAGGCGCAGCAACTCATGGCGCGGGTCGAGAGTGCCTTGCCGTTCCATGGGGACGAATGCAACCACCTGACCGTAGCCACCCGTACAGGTGCGGGCGCCGTTCTTCCCACCGAAGCTCGGGGGACCTCGCTGCATCGGCGTCTGCACCTGTTACACGCGGAGATGGCTTGGTATGAAGCGATGGCCACCTGGGAGTATGGGCGTTTAAGCGCTCTGTATCAGGAGATCCAGGAGCTTGACCAGGATGAAGAGATCATCTGGCAAATCTTCCCGCTCCTCTGCCGTTTCCTCCACGATTATTGGGACCGGCAAGAGGGAGCGGTGCTTGTGCCGCAACTGCTCTCCGCAAAGCAGCGGGTGAGCCAATCGGCAAGCCTCTATGCAATCACCAGGGTCAGGGAATGGTTGGCGCTCACGCAGGTAGAGGCAGGACGCCTGCGCCTGGCCTATCAGGAGAGCCTGGATACCCTCGACCTAGTCGAACAGATCGCGGGCTATGCCCCGCTGAAAGGATTTCTCCAGATCTGCCTGGCACTTGTGTTCTACCAATGGAACCGTCTGGAGGAAGTACACAGCTTGCTGTCCACAATCGTGCAGGACGCCACAGCCTGGCCGCATCTGAATGTGCTCGGAATGGGATATGCCTGCTTGATACAGGTCGAACTCGCCAGGGGTGAGTGGTCACTCGCCGAGCTGGCGCTGCATGAGCTGGCACAGTTGGTAGAGCGCGAACGCTATTGGACCTACTCAGACTGGCTATTGACGTTGCGAGCGCAGTGGTGGCTGGCACAAGGACAGCTCAAGGAGGCGTCCGACTGGGCGAGTGGTGTCCTTTTTCCAGAGGGGCCATGGGACAGGAACCTGTATGATGCCTTTCCGATCGTGATCCGCGTGTATTTCGCGAAACTTCGCTTTCGGGAGGCATTGAACTTGCTGGAACGCTGGAGCGGACACCTGGATCGGCCGGCCAATGTCAGGATCACCATAACGTATCTGGCTCAGTTGCTGGTAGCGCTGCACCAGGTAGGCCAACACACGCAGGTACGCGTGGTCGCGGAGCGCCTCTTTGCTCTCACAGAGCCAGAAGGCTACCTGCGCGTGTACCTGGATGAAGGCGAACCGATGAAGGAGGCGCTCCAGACGCTGTTCACCCCACATTCCCAGCAACACGAGTGGGCAGTCTCTCCCACAGCTTCCATCGCAAAGTTGCTCGCTGCCTTCGAGCAGGAGCAGTCAGGCACGAGCAGATTGCGAGATGGGACAATCACATCCGAGCCTGCGCTTTCCTCGGCTTGGCAGCCATACCCAAAGGGCACACAGTCGGTCATCTCCTCTGCGCCAGGGATTTCATTCACCCGACGCGAACAGGAAGTCCTGCGCTTGTTGGCAGTCGGAGCCTCCAATCAAGACATTGCTCAGACCCTGGTGATTTCTCTGGACACCGTCAAGAAACATGTCAGTCATCTGCTCGGCAAGCTGGGAGCGAGCAGCCGCACACAGGCAGTGGCCCTGGCGCGTGCCCGCTCGCTGCTCTAGCCCCCCGTTCTCCCCAACAGGTCGTCTTCCAGCCTTTCAAAACTCCTCCTTTTCTTCCTCTTTTGAGGGCTGTGTTGGAGGGCACTCCCTTTTATACTCTCCAAGAGAACAGAGCACTCCACTTAGACAGAGGAGAAGATTGGTGTACTACCGCATTCGTATCCAGGGATGTCTGGACCCATCCTGGCAAGACCAGTTTGGGGGATTTATACATCGAGCAGCAGGAGGCTGGCACCACGCTGCTCTCAGGAGCGCTACCGGATCAATCAGCGCTCTATCGGGTGCTCTTACAGCTCATCCAGCTTGGTCTGGTGCTGCTCTCGCTTGAAACGAGCCAGGCGGAAGGTGCGTGAGCAGGCACGAGATAGCCCATGAAAGACAAAGGATATGCGCGTGACTCCGAGGGGTCATGGCGATTGAAGCACTCAGACGAAGGAGAAAATCAATGAGCAATTTAGAGAGTATTGTTGATCGCTTCGAGATCGAGGCGCTGCGCGGCGAGTTTACTGACGCAGTGATGATGCGTGATCCCGACCGCCTGGCGTCGCTGTTCACCGAGGACGGTGTGTGGCGGATACCCCCCATCGTCGAACTCACTGGCCAGGAGCAGATCCGCGCTGGAAGCAAGCGGTTGCAGGGGCAGTGGGACTACTTCGTACAAACTACGCATCCAGGCACTATCCAAATGGAAGGCTCCACCGCGATCGGCAGAGCCTACATCTGTGAGCTCGCGCGCCTGCGCGACGGCAGGTCCGGGCTGAACTACGCTGTGTACCACGACCGCTATCAGCGCACTGAGAACGGCTGGAAGTTCGCCGAGCGCGTCTACGAGGTCAGATACCTTGATACCACACCGCTTGCAGGCTCGGCACCCCAGGTAGCGATGTAGGATAGGCGTTTTTTCAGGAGGAAACAATGACCGTTGAAGACTACAAGAAAAACGATGAAGCCGAAATTAAAAGGGTCATCGAGAGGGGAGTCGAGGCGATTTGCGCGAAGGACCTCGATAGGGTGATGTCCATGTACGCGCCTGACCTTGTGTCGTTCGACATCGTACCCCCGCTGCAATATGTGGGAGCAGATGCATACAGGAAACATTGGGGAGAGGCGCTCTCGTCGTTCCCAGGTTCGATCAACTATGAAATTGCTGATCTATCCATCACGGTGGGCGATGACGTGGCATTCGCCCACAGCTTCAACCGGCTGAGCGCAGCTATGGATAACGGGCAAAAGATTGGGAACTGGTTACGTTGGACCGCTTGCTTTCAGAAGATCAACGGTAAGTGGCTGATCGCGCATATGCAGGCTTCGGTGCCTGTCGATTTGATGACGGGCAAAGCGGTGCTCGACCTCAAGCCATAGCCATTATTGAAGAGACGTTTTGAGATGAATCTGATCACCTGTGGACCTTTCTTCTGTCGATGAGCGCTTCTCTCAGCAACGAGAAGATCGTCCAGATGAGGTGAGAGGAAATAACTCATCAACAGAGTCATCAGCAACCTTCCATCAGGTTCATCTCAAAATGGACAAAAGGCAAGAAAGGTGTGATAGATATGCAGCACGGAACCTTCTCTTTTGAAGGTCTGCAAGCCTTTGCACAGCAGAAAAATGACTTCAGAGAGAAGATTGAGCGACTTGGAGCTGCACGTGCGGAATACAGCACGTATGGGGGAACGCATGTACGTATCAATTCATTTTTTTGATGATAGCATCCTTTTTTTACTGCTTCTCTTATGGATCATTACTGGATCTCTGGTTTTTCTTCTTCCCAAGCGGGTGTCCTCCAGGAGACGACGGTTGGGGATACGGAGATGTTTCGTCTGGTTGGGATTATCTGAACTGCTTGTTGTGATAAAGTTGGGGACCCTCGTTTCTAAATGGGTCTTCTTTGGCTGGATTTTTGCTCAGGACAGAATGCTTCTTGATTTCCCATTGTTAGCTCTTCCAGCCCTCTCTGTTCTCCTTTTCTCGTTTCCGTTCCTGAGCAGCATGGCACAGAGCCTCCCGAGAGATGGAGAGTCACCTGCCAAGCAGGATGCTACTGCACCGGCGTTGCGGATACCGGCACTGATAACTGTTGTTGGCGTTGCGCTCGACACCTACCTTACCCTTATCTATACCGATCCTGGGTATTTGCCTCTTTTCCTGATTGTATTCGCTCTCTTTTGTTTTGTTCTTTGGTTCTGGCAGACCCGCCGGAAAAAAACCTCGGTTATGCCTGTAGACAACAGTCGCAGGAGAGGCCTGATACGGACCATTCCGGTACTGGCAACGGCTCTGCTAGCTCCAACCGCCTGGTATCTCTGGTCGATGCAGGCAAGTCGTCTGCCTGACCGTATTCCTATGATGGGCGACATGACAGATAGCATGGTAGGCAATATGATGGGTCAACAGAGCCAGCAAAAAATGATCAGCGTCACTGAATTGACGGGTCCCAAGAGCGGTGAGCCAGACCAGCGTTTTACACTGACGGCTCAGGAGACACAGGTACAATTAAGCTCTGGTGCCATAGTCAATGCCTGGACCTTTAATGGACAGGTTCCCGGTCCGCAATTGCAAGTTCATCAGGGGGATATGGTCGAGGTAAAACTGATAAACAAGCTTTCCAGGGAAGGAGTGACGCTCCACTGGCATGGGCTGGATGTCCCCAATGCGGAAGACGGAGTTGCAGGGGTAACTCAAAATGCCGTTCAGCCGGGAGGGAGCTTTACCTATCGTTTTGTCGTAAAGAATCAGCCAGGAACATATTGGTATCATTCACATCAAGCGTCTCAAGAATCAGTAGAGAAGGGGCTTTTTGGAGCGTTGATCGTTCTCCCACAAAACGATTCATTCACTGGAAAGGATATCCCGGTTATTGCTCATAGCTGGCCAACGAAGAAGGGAAGCACTCAGCAAGCATTTGATACGTTCGATACGTTAAAACAGCTGAGCGTGCAACCGGGGACTCCTGTTCGGTTACGCCTGATCAATACGGATAGTCTCCCGATCAATTTTGCCCTCTCTGGAACTCCCTTTAAAGTCATTGCTATCGATGGGGCTGACCTGAATGCTCCTACAGAGCTGACCAAACAACGGCTTCTGGTCGCCGCTGGTGGGCGGTATGATATTCAATTTACGATGCCAGATACGGCAGTATCTCTCGATTGGCTTCAAAAGAGTTCGAAAGTCAGTTTCCTCCTGAGTCAGGATGCAACGGCGAGCGCACCTGCACTGGCAGATGGACCCGTCTTCAATCCAGCCACATATGGAAGTCCACTGAAGACGCCATTGAGTCTGTCAAGTCGCTTTGACAAGGAATTCACGTTAGTCCTTGACGACATGTATGGCTTTTATGATGGCAACATGGCATCTCTCTGGCCCATCAATGGCAAAGTGTTTCCCAATACACCGATGCTGATGGTGCGGGAAGGAGATCTGGTCAAAGTGAGCTTTGTCAACCGAAGCTGGATGGATCATCCAATGCATCTGCATGGACACCATATGTTGGTGCTTAGCTACAATGGGTGGCCTGTCACGGGAAGTCCCTGGTGGGTTGATACGCTCAACATCGCTCCGGGAGAAAGCTATGAAGTCACTTTTCGTGCCGATAACCCGGGGATATGGATGGACCACTGTCATAATCTCAATCATGCAGCGGCTGGGATGATCCTTCACCTGGGGTATGAAGGGGTTTACAGCCCCTTTGAGGTTGGTAGTGGAACTGTAAATCAGCCAGAATGAAGCCTGGCGTGCTGGATCTGCCGCTCTCAATACAGTTTGAATGCGCACAAGTCTCTGGCCGCACGGTCAGACAGAACACAACAAGAAATGGACAGATTGATGACAACATATTCACATACTCAACCTTCGGTGATCATTGTGGGCGGCGGCCTATCGGGCCTTTCCGCCGCCGCCTATCTGGCGCGAGCCGGTCATGGCGTGATGCTTTTTGAGAAGTCCAGTACTCCTGGCGGACGTGCGAGAACCCGCGAGCAGAACGGTTTCTTTTTCAATCAGGGAGCGCATGCGTTTCGTCTGCATGGATCAGGTGACCAGGTGATGAGCGAACTTGGCGTCTCCTATAGTAGCACTCCCCAGTCCAAGCCCTCAGGGGCCTCCATGCTTGCAGATGGGAAGCTCTATCCCATGCCAGTTGGAGCAGGATTTCTCTTGGGGACAGGTTTCTTGACAGACGCCGCCGAAGCAGAATTGACGCGCGTGCTTGGTCTTCTCAAACACCTGCTGCGCCTCCTTTTCACTAGACGCAATTGCCACCGAGGATTCCGATGTATCATGTCGCTAGTGTTCTATTTCGTGCTGATGTGGCATGTGATCGTGTTGTTCATGCTCATGTTCATCGTCGTGATCATGGCAATGTTGTTCAGGACGTGCGTCTAACTGGCAGTAGAGGCCGTTCACTGAGCAATACTCGTCTTGATGGGCATGGTGTTCAAATTGGATGGTGGAGTGGGCAATCTTGTATCTGCTTTTGAGCAACGTTTCAATGTTGCGTAGGATTACCGAACTCTCGCTCGTCAATTGATTATCAATCAAGGTGTGGCATGAGAGAGCATACATGTCGCTGGTGATGCTCCATACGTGTAGATCATGCACATCTTGTACCCCCTCGATACGTCGCATATCCTGAACCAGGGCATGCATATTCAGCGCCTTTGGGGTGGCCTCAAGCAGAATGTCAGTTGTTTCACGGAGAAGACGCCAGGCCCCCCAGGCAATGAGGGCGGCAATCGCCACGGAAAGCAGCGGATCGGCAGGGGTCCACCCTGTGATGAGAATGATAATGCCAGCGAGAATAACAGCGACCGAGGCTCCTACATCTCCAAAGACATGGAGTGCCGCTGCCCGCATATTGAGATTCTCTTTCTCTTTCTGAAGGCCAAAGCCAATATAGAGGTTGACCCCGATACCAATGGCGGCTGAAAGGAACATGACCCCGGGTTGGATGGGTTCGGGATGTTGGAAGCGCTGCACGGCCTCCCAGAGAATGGCGACGGTGATCAGAATCAGCGTGATCGCATTAATCTGGGCGGCGAGAATACCAACACGATGATAGCCAAAGGTTTTGCGGGCATTGGCTGGTCGTTCTGCCTGAGCGGTGGCAAACCAGGCCAGTCCGAGTGCAAACAGATCGGTAACCACATGTCCAGCGTCAGAGAGTAGGGCCAGTGAGTTGGCAAGCAGTCCTCCCACCAGTTCCGCTGCCAGGATAAAGAAGGTCAAAAAGAATGCGAGACGCAATGTGTTCTTTGCCATGCCATGAGTATGATTGTGTTTATGCTGTCCACCACTCATAGAACAGAAATCCCCTTTTCATTTTCTTAAGGAAGCGTACTCATCAAGCAGGGCTTGTTTTCCCAGGTCAACCCGATCCTTATCTGCATCTTTTATCTGACAACAGTCTGTCTGTTGTGCTCCCTGAAATGCTGTGGATTCAGTTTCTTCTTCTGATACGAAGTCCATACCATTCTTTTTCATTGCGACAATGATTAAAAGATTAAGCAATGAATAAATTATAAGGCACGGCAGAGAGATCTTGCAACCGTAGATGAAAGTTTCTCTTTGCCCGACAAGAAACACCGTATCGATGTTTCTTATGTCAGATGCGGAGCGGTTTTCCCAGGACATGCGTCTCAATGCTCATGCCTGGTGCGTGACGCTGCGGATCATCCAGACTTTCGGGTAATTCGCATAGATGGCCAGGATCTGGGAAAACTGCTCCAGATCTGGTATACTGGCTATAAGAGTTGTAAATAATGTGCATCATCGTGGTGATGCTTCTCATGGTGGGGTACGAATAGTTGCACTCCTTCTCCGACAGACATACAGCCAGAGAAGGCAGATCTATTTTCAGGTTCCGGCGCGGGTTCTGAGCATTGGACGAAAGAGGGATCTTCTCACACGGAGCCCGCATCCGAGATCATCGGCAAGGTAAACCAGAACGTCGAGCCTTCTCCTGGTGTGCTCTCCACGCCGACTTCGCCATGATGTTGGGCGATGAGCGTCTGACAGATATAGAGGCCCAAACCTAATCCTTTCCCCACATCACTCGATTGAATGCGGGTGCTTTTCACCTGGTGATAGCGCTGCCAGATATCCCTCTGGGCTTCTGGCGTGAGACCCGGCCCCTGATCGCGCATCCAGACGCGAGCCAGGTTCTTCTGGAGCGTCAGGCCAATGACGACGGGCAGACTCGGGCTCGAATACCGCAGGGCATTGGTCACATAGTTCGTGAGCACCTGGCGAAGACGGTCCGAATCTGCCAGCACGGTGACCGTTATCTGCTCTGGCAAGATGAGCTGCAACATGCGCTCGGGAACCGCCAGGCGCAGATCCTCAACCGTTGTCTTGACCAGGCTGCTCAAGTCACAGCGTTGCACCTCCACTTTCAGCGTGTTCGCCTGAATCCGAGCAAGATCCAGCAGATCATTGATGAAACGGGTTTGGATGTCGACCTGTCGCACTGCATGGGCAAGATGTTCGGAGAGCGTTTCAAGAAAGGAGCGCATCTTGGGATCGAGGTGGGGCCGCGTCGCGAGCAGGCGCTGCTCCTTGCGTTGCAATAATTGAAACGTGCCTTTAAGGGTCGTCACTGGTGTTTTCAACTCATGACCTGTCATGCCCAAAAAGAACTGCATTTGCCGCCCCATCTCCTTCTGGGCAGTCAGATCCAGAGCAAAGGCGAGAATTAACGAAGAGGAGGCATGTTCTGGGTGCATGAGGGTTCCCCCGACCAGGAGGGGAACCTGCTTGCCCGCTTTTGTGCGATAGACCGTTTCGAAGGGCGGATATGTGCCAGTCGCGAGCAGTTCTGCTCTGGCTTGTCTACTACGGCTTGTCGTAGTTCATCAGCCAGGTGACACCGAACTGGTCGGTGCAGTGGGCGATGATGGCACCCCAGCCGCTGTCGGCCGGCGCAAACATCTCTTTGCCGCCGTCTACCAGCTTGGCGTAGAAATTTCGCAGTTGTTCCTCACTGTCACAATTGAGCACCAGACTGTAACCATTACCGCGCTCCAACCCGGCCTGATCGCTTTGGAGGTCGCTACCCATAAAGTGAATACCGCCGGCTTGGAAGTCCAGGTGTATAACGCGCTCGTTCTCAAACTGCACCTCGGCATCACCACCGAACACATCCTTGTAAAACGTGATGGCCTCCTGGCCATTCTTCGCGAAATTGATGTACGGTACAATGTTTGCCATAGTCTTTCCTCCTCTGTTTCAAAGGTATTTCTCATCGAAAAGCCAATGGGTTCTTCAAGAGACATTCTGCCCAGGCACACCAAATCCGGTAAACAATCTTTTATCGTGAGAATCTACATACAACACTTTTCCAAACATAACTTTAGTTTCTCCCTGTTCCTACCGCAGAGAAGAGAGAACATTAGCCCAAGCATAACTTTAGATACTTTCTGTTCCTGCTCCGATACTGTTGTAAAATTGCTCACGCGCATGGGAGGAATGCGTGCTCATGACGTGGGAAGTTCGGTCTCTTTGACGGAGCAATCCCATGTCGTGCCGGCCCATGCAATGTGCAAATTTCCTCCTATGCGCGTGAGCAATTTTACAGAGAGGCATAGTTTCTTCTCTCCCCATTCACCTGAAAAATAAGACATTCCAAAGGGTCGATCTTCGTAACGTTCATCTCACAAACGTTTCTCTTTCAGTGGCTCTGGTTGTTTCTCCATCTCTCCTGGGTCGATATCTTGCACACTGATGGACCCAATTCATGCTCATCGCCTTTGACGGTCTCAAAGCATAATGCATCTTGCCAAACCTCAAGACAATTCACTATACTCATGAGAAGTATGGATGTTCTCAAGGTGAGCCTAGCATATGAGGATTTGGTACGCTATGTCTATTCACCCTATCGATGGCTATACGTCTGGGAATCGGCTCCAACTGCACTATCGTTGTTGGTCTGCCCCTTCTTCCGATCCGCATCTCCCTCCGATTCTATTGTTGCACGGATTGGCCTCGGCAGCCTCTATCTGGAATCTTGTCGCCCCGCTGTTGGCAGAGCAAGGCTATCGTGTGATTGCCCTTGATCAGCGAGGGCATGGCGAAAGCGACAAACCGGGAACTGGCTATGACTTTACCAGTATCGTTGAAGATGATCACATCGCCATGAAAATGCTTGGCCTCGAACGCCCCATTGTGGTTGGACATTCCTGGGGAGCAGCAGTCGCCTTGCAGTATGCTGCTGTTCATGTTGACAACGTGACGGCTCTGGTGCTCGTAGATGGAGCCACCAATCAACTGTCCTTGCGTCCCAACTGGTCGCGGGAGCAAGCGATCCAAGCCCTGGCCCCGCCACGTTTCGCTGGGACGCCACGAGAGACCTTCCTCTCTTATTATCGTCGTGGTCCTCTTGGAAAACAATGGACTACCGAACTCGAAGAGAGTATCTTGCAGATCGTACACCTGCGTGAAGACGATACCGTCGCACCACGCCTGGAGTTTGAGCATCATCTGCAAATTATTGGAGCCATGTGGGATCAACCCCTTTTTGATCTCTACCGCCAAGTGCGCTGCTCACTGAAACTCATCGTCGCTGAACAGCGACCCACCAATGACACACAGACCACGTTTTTGCAGATGCGTCGTGAGGGGATCGAGCAGATTCAAGCGCTTCGGCCAGATATCCATATCGTGTGGATGCCTGATACCATTCATGATATTCCTTTCCACCGTCCTGCCCACCTCGCCCAGGAGATCCTCTCGCCATAAGCTCTTTTGCTCCACCTGCTGGGGATTTGCCTTCTTTCTCGCAGTGAAAGGGCGAGGCATTCCTCGACCGGGAGGTGATAGTCGTTGTGCTGATGGTTGTCCCACCAGGTGCCGTTCGAGTCACAAAAGGCCATGTCCAGGACGGTAGCTTCTGGTGGGACCATGATAGTGGCGTGCCAACTGCCGTCGCGTGAGCGACACATCACCGTATCGGTGGTGCCTCTCCAATCGTTATGGCCCCAATGGATCGTGATGCATTGCGCCGCGGCCAGGGACAGCCCATCATAGATGATGATAGCGGGCTGACCACGAACAAGGAAAGGGGGAAAGCTGGCAACGGTGAAGGGTTCCTGAAGCTCAGCAACGTGAGAAGGAATGGACTGATCCAGGGAGTCAACATACGAAAGCAGCAGGCGAGACGAAAGTCTGTAGCCGCCATCAACATTATGCAGCAAGCCGGACTCTGCTGCCTGCTCCAGTACGGAAAGTAGATCCCAGGGCAACACGCCCGAGAGCAGGAGAAAGAGCCGGAGCAGCAAAGGTTGGGGCAACCATGCCGGGCCAACGCGAAGGCAGGCAGGCAAGCAGATCAGGAGCCCAATAGGTTGCAGCATGACAACCAGCCAGAGGAACAGTGCAAAGAACAACGCTTGGCTGAGTAGTGTTTGAGGCTGGCTGGGGAGGGAGAAGAGGGGAATGCCCACAAACACTCCAGTGTACAGCCCCAAGAGCAACACATTCGCCAGCCAGAGAAGCAAACCATGCCAGACCGATTGAGTATCTTCATCGGAAGAGAGGGGGAAGCCTGAAAACACCTGTTCCCAGCAAGGAAAGAAGAGCGCAATAGGTAGCCCCATAAGTACTACGGAGCAGAGGATGAAGATCCACCCAAGGAGGGGAGAGCCACCATAAGTATAGGCAGTAGCTCCTCCGACGGCTATCCCCAGGCACAGCCCTCCAAATAGGCTCCAGGAGATCACACCCTTCGAGAGACTTCGCTGCCAGGGAATCACCCCCTCTGGCCGCAAGCCCTTGCCTAGCCTGAAAAGAAGAAGCCCGCACAGCGCGCCAAAAAGCAGCCCGCAGATTACCCCGAACGACGGGGAAACAGGTTTTCCTCCCCAGAGAGAGGCAGCGAGCACACAGGCCGGTCCAAAAAGCAAGCCACTGCTCAATCCGACGAGCAGCCGGAGACTCCAGCGATACAGGTGCTGGTAAGGGACGCTGAGCCAGGTGGATTGCAGATCCTCGGCGGAGAACACCAGAGATCGCCGCTTCGCCACAGGGCTTTCCAGTTCTCCGCTCAAAGGGGTGCAGGGTCTCCCTGCCGGGGTCTGGGGTGTCCCCAGTTTCCTTCCCTCCTTCGCGCGCCGCCTGCGGCGGCGCGCAAAAGAGAAGAAAAAAGGTTTTTGCGGGGACACCCCGCACCCCGGCAGAGGGCGGCAGCCCTCTGCACTCCCGCAAGATGGGAGAATTGGAAAGCCCTGCGCTTCGCCAACCCATCCTTGACAGGATCATCTCTCTCCCTGTATAGTAGTTAAGTATTCACTCGTTTAGGAGGTTTTGACATCTATGCCAGTGTGCTGCTAACTCCATCCTGTTTCCTGTCCAAACAGTGAAACGGACGTTCCCATTCTTGCTTCCATATATCGCGTGTCTCTCGTTCCGCGCATGAGCACTCAGCCATTCTGTGCCTGATTTCTGCTCGGCGGCCCCTCTGGCAAAGCCTGCACGAGACGGTGGATAGCGATAACGCAAGCAGCGAGATGGTGCGAGAGAGATATGGAAAAGCACGCGGCAAAGAGGTGTCAGGCCTGGAACTGCGGCGAACGCATCGCCGATGTTCCCCGATAGGCCACACGCACTCACAGATGAATGCCATCTTTTCCCCTGTTGCAGCATCGCATGTTCGATCATCGTGCAAGCGATGACCTGCTCCCTCTTGTCTTTCTCATCGTTTCCTTGCGTGTGTTGATACGATCGTGTTGTTTATTCTCTCAGAAAAAAGCAAGGAATACCTATCATGACAGAACATCAGCTTTCACTCCTCCCCTTCTACGCGGGTTGGGGAAGATACCAGCAGCGTCTTGTTGCGGCCATCGCGCTCCTTACAGAAGAGCAGCTTGCCTTGCGCACCACGCCGCAACACTGGTCGATTGGCATGTACGCGACACATATTGTCGCAGATCGCGCCTGGTGGTTCCACGCACGGATGGGCGCGGGGAGCGACGATCTGACTTCCCTCGAATTATGGGCTCTCGGGATCTGTGAGGCGGACATGGACCCATGCCACCCGGCGGCAGAACTAGTTGCCGGACTTGAGAAGACCTGGCGGCTGATCGAGGAGACGCTTGCCCGCCTGACCCCTGCTGATCTTGAGCAGGTCTTCCCGCCTTTGGATGAGGTGGAACGTGTGCGTCACGCGAAACTGGTTGAGCCTGCGCTCCAGCCATACGCTCAGATGTGGGTGGAGAGGGCGGCTCTTTCTGGAGAAGTAAGACCCGCAGTTTCGCTCCAGTGGATCATCTGGCATGTGCTCGAACATGACATCCATCACGGCAGCGAAATCTCCACCACTCTCGGCATACACGGCCTGCCAGTCGTCGAGTTGGATTAAGAACAGAAACTTCCTCAGTTCCCCTCACAGCCTGAGTGGGTCGGGTCGAGGACTGGATGCGTTAGCCAGGTGTAGATAGAGCTCGTTCATTGGCACAAGTTGAGCTGCGGAAAGAGCTGCTGGTACACCGTTTCCAGCATAGCGAGGATGTCACGAACTTCTTCCAAGGTGTGGCTAGCGATGCGACAGGGATGAGTTCTGAGTAGTCTGCCGCACTTGCATCACTCGATGATGCAGGTGTGCCAGACGCTTCAGGTGCCGATCCCGATAGTAAGGACGCCCTTTGAGCAGCATGGGAGGAGAAGCCTTCCTCAGCATCAGAATCGTATTGTCTCGCATCGTACGCAACTCTTCGGGCGTGAGCAACCGTCGCTG
Source organism: Reticulibacter mediterranei (assembly GCF_016587455.1). Lineage (NCBI taxonomy): Bacteria > Bacillati > Chloroflexota > Ktedonobacteria > Ktedonobacterales > Reticulibacteraceae > Reticulibacter > Reticulibacter mediterranei. Next base: position 613,414 of record NZ_BNJK01000001.1, read on the forward strand.
TGTTTCCCCCCGGGTCCAAGTGCGTTGTGTCTCTATACCTAAACCTTCTGAGGTAGAACTGCCTGTTACTACTGTGGTATTCCCGATGCGCTTACTATAATAACGTGTTTCTTGCAAGCCTGCTCCTTGAAGCAGCAGGTGCGTGACAGCATTATTCTTGATCGTCTCAGCGTCCTCTTTCCCGTAGCAAGCTTTTAGTTGAGAAAAACTTTGGGTCGCCATTAAGAGCGCAATCCGCTTGGACCGCGCTGAACTGATAAAATCGACGAAGCTAGGGATATGTCCAATGTTCGTGAATTCGTCCAGGTAACAGGCCATGCCGCGAGGGAGAGCATGTTCACTGCTTCGCTCGGCGCGTCGTTCCCATGAAGTAAACATCTGCATGGTTAAACAGGCCATGATAGGCCGCAATCGTCTGGTGGCATTGCGCGGGATCGAGAGGTAGAAGGCGGTAGGCTCGTCCACCATCTGATCGAAGTCAATTTCATCTATCGCCGTCACCTTGCGAACTTCTTCGCTGATAAGAGCTTGAAAGCGGTTGCCGACGTCGGTCATGATGCTGCTGGTAAGTCGCCCATTGCGGCTCATGTGATCTAAAAAGCCCTGTGCTTCGCGGCGTGCGGTCAGAGAAGGACTCGTGCAGAGCAGTTTCTTGATCTCTTCAAAAGGCATACCCATTATGAGGTCGCTCAGACGGGAAAAGGGAGCATTGGGCTCCACTGTACGCAAATGTATCACCAGGGCGCTGATAAGCAAACGAGCATTGTTGGCCCAATAAGAATCTTCCCCTTCTCCGGTATTGCTCACCCATACATCGGCAAAGTCCTGGGCATCCTCAATCGTGTGGATGTGAGCCAGAGGGTTATATCCATGACTGTTTTCAGAGTGGGTAGGAGCGAACACCCATATTTGATGGTGTTGAGCGACAGCTCCAGCCGTGAGGTCATATAATTCCCCTTTCAGGTCGGCAATGAAGAGGGAGCGGCTCCCGTGTTCCTGCAACAGATTAGGAATGATCACCAGGGAACTTTTCCCTGAGCCCACCGGGGCCGTCAACAACAGATTGGATTCCTGCTGGTGCTCCGAGAGAGAGATGGTCAACCCGCGATATTTGCCAAGCGCGAGACGGGATGCGGGAGGAGTCTGCTGGCCTGTGATGTGATGCAGAACCCGGGTCCAGAGCAAAGGAGTGGGTGTATAGCGTCGTGCTTCAGCTCTAGTGGCGAAGCGCGCTGATCCATGTGTAGTGCGGGTATGTGTGTTTACATCTACCGAGAGTGCGATATAGATTATTCCCATAAGCGTCACCACAAACCAGGTGACAGGATGCGAGATCCCAGTCCAGGGATAATGCGCAACTAAGGTGGCAATGGCTCCTTTCTGCTGAAATGGCAGAGATGTGAGCCAGACCGAGTAGAGTATATAAAAACTGCAAATCAGAACGCAGAGAGCGGCCAGGCCCACAAATCCTTTGACGAACATTCGGTTCATCGTGCAAGGTCTCCTTTATGGTTTTCCTGGGAGAAGTGAGGCTCCTTCTCCTGATCACGCACTACAAAGTCTTGCCTACAATGTTCAGGGGAGCATATGCTTTGAGAAACTCTGAAAGTCGATGTTCCCACTCGGGTTCGCTATGTTCTCGCTCCGTATCCCGTAATTCTGAGCGCAGCGCGTATTGGCTTTCTCTCATCCGGTCTCGCGGTCATCATTCTTCGCTGAAGAGCAAACGACTTAGTAATTGCTCAAGCATTTGAGATTACCATCAATCCAGGCATTTCATTGCCTATCTATCCGTCGAAGAGGTTACTGAGAACTCCATTCACTGGGGTGGTAATAAAGGAGCTTACTCTATTATACCTCATCCGATGGCTTCCTGCCTAGCTTTAGCATCATATATTTCACATATTCAAACAAATTACGAAACAAAACGAACATGCCCATCAGCCTGAGAAGCGGCTGGAGCATATATTACATTGTGAGAAGATAATAGTTTTATATTGGCCCCTAATAGCAAGGATGTGCTTTCTGCTATAATGACATTGGATATGCTCAAGGGACAGATCCGAAAGATTGATGTGATCGCTAACCCGGACAAATTGCAAGGAATCCCAGCGCTCAACTAATACAGAACTTCTAAACGTTGGCGTTTTTAATGCAACACGGCTCCGATGACAGACAAGGAGAGGTTTCTATGTTCATGAAGAGGGATGTCTTATCCTCTCGATCAACACTTACTACTGAAATCTATATTCCTACTCTCCCCATCCTGTCAAGTGTGCCGATGGGTTGGGAGGGCATGATTGCACAGATCTATAACGAGCCTGTGGAGGTTGAGAGCGCAACTATTCCCGCTGTATCAGATCTTTCATTGATAATGGTCACTCATGGAGCTGTTTCTCTCGAAACCAGAGATGGAGGTAGCTATAGTTCATGGAGAGCGTCCCATATCAGCGTGGGAGACTGGTTTTTGTTACCCGGAGGGACGGCCGTTGAATTTCGCTGGCGAGACAAAGATCTCTCTTCTGGACCGCTCCAAACACTTCGCCTGCATCTGAGTACTGACCTTATCCAACGTATTGCTGAACAGCTGACAGATCATGATCCAACTCATATGGAATTAGTAGAGCGTTCAGGTTTTCAAGATCCTTTACTTGCTCAAATTGGTTTTGCTTTACACAAGGAATTGCAATCTCCAATCCCTGGAGGAAAGCTTTATGCGGAAACTGCTACGCAAATGCTCGCAGTTCATCTCTTACGCTCCTATCTGACCACAGACATTTCTATCAAAGAACCACCAGCAAACTTTACTCGCCAGCAAGTGAAGCGAGTCGTTGAGTATATTCAGGACCATTTAGATCAGAATCTCTCGTTGGAGACCCTCGCACAGCAGCAGGGTTTCAGCGCGTACCACTTTGCTCGCCTTTTTCGACAGGCAACTGGAGAAAGTCCGCATCAATTTGTACTGAACAAACGGATTGAGGCCGCGCAGCATCTGCTCAAAAAAAAGGACCTTCCCCTTGCTCAGGTAGCGCTCGCGGTTGGTTTTCCCAATCAGAGTCATTTTACCCAGGTTTTTAAGAACCGCGTTGGCCTCACTCCTCTCCGCTATCGACAGGATCACCAGAGCAAAGCACATTTTGAATACCGATAGCAAGAACGCGAAAGAATACGCATGCTACTTTCACTTATCATTAAGCTATCACGTTGATCATCGACCTCTGACATAAGAAACGACTTGTGAGCTGAAGACGAAGCACGAGAAAGGCCGTTTGCTCCACAGGGAGAGATTACGTCTGAGATAGGAAAAAAGCAAAGAAAGAGAACAGTAGCATGGGCATCAATATATTCACCGCTCTCATCACGCGGAAAAGTAATCAACACAAGCTCGCCAAAAACCTTGTAATTGCGACACCAAATAGCATTATGAAAGAAGGCTTTGTCAGGATTGGCGGAATGGACCAGTGGCTTACAATACGCGGCGAGGATCGCAATAACCCAGTTATCTTGTTTGTGCATGGTGGTCCCGGAACGAGTTATACGATTTTTACTCCATTGTTACGTGTATGGGAAAAATACTTCACGATTATCCAATGGGATCAGCCGGGCTCGGGGAAAACGTTACGCACAACCGATAAAACCACTATTCTCACCTTTGAACGCATCATAAGTGATGGGATAGAAGTTGCCGAGTTCTTGTGCAAAGATCTCGATCAGAAAAAAATTATCCTTGTTGGAAGCTCATTGGGCAGTATAATAAGCACCACTATGATAAAACGGCGTCCTGATCTGTTCTGGGCGTACATTGGCACCGACCATACAACCGGATCAGATACAGACGAGCTTTCATACCAGTTGATCCTGGATTTGCTTCGTGCAGCGGGCAACACCAAAGGAGTGAAAGCTGTTGAGAAAATCGAACCCGCTCCCATCCGTCAAACTCGGAAGGAGCATGACCAACTGCTCCAGTGGAGGATTAAAGCCAACCCAATGAGCCAAAATATGGTGACGGATATTATACTCCCAGCCATGTTGACATCACCCAACCATACCCTTCGTGATCTTATTAACTATTTCCAAGGGATACGCATTTCTACTGATCAACTTTTTAATGAGCTTGTCACGATAAATCTCCGCAAACTCGGAATGCTCTTTGAAGTGCCATTCTTCATCTTCCAAGGAGAGACCGATGTGGTCACGCCGACAACCTCAGCAAAAGCATACTTTGACGAGCTTGAGGCTCCGCACAAGGAATTTGTCCTGATCAAACAAGCGGGTCATCTTGCGGCTTTTGCCCAGCCAGAACAGTTTCTGAATGAACTCCAGCAACGGGTTCGTCCACTAGTGATAAGGCAAATGCAAAAGCGGTAAATGATGAGCTGTGCCACGCTTTGTTTCGACGTGGCACAGTTCATATTTCTGGACAATGATAGTAATGATCTTCACCCGAATTTAACGCCTTCTTCTTTCTTCAAGCTTTGCTCTCTTGCCAGACAATGAGCAGATCATCCTGCTGATGAAGTTGCACTTCTTAATGGTCCCATAGTCACTCTGACACTGTAGACTGCAGCACGGACCTGCCATCGATCAGCCTTGCCAGATCGGCCAGGATCGGGTGGTGGATGACATCCTTGATGCTCACGACCCGCCCCAGGGTAATGATCAGCCTCACAGCCGACAGAGACGTACCTCCCCGATCGAAGAAGTTGTCCTGCTGACCGATGCTCTCTTGCGAGACACCAAGCACCTCCGCCCATGCTGCCGCCATTCGCCTCTCGGTCGGTGTACACAGTGCATCGTAGAAGTCCTCCTCGACCACATCAAGTTCTCTAGCGAGCGCCGAAAGCTGTTTCCTATCGATCTTGCCGTTCGCAGTCAGCGGCAGACTTTCTCGCCAGTGGAAGGCCGCCGGAACCATGTATGTCGGCAGTGACTCACCTAACTGATCCCGCAGGACATTGACCTCCAGCGGTTGCGGCCCACCGTAGAAGGCCTCCAGGCGTTTACCTCGCTCAAGCCGCTCGGCAACTACCACAGCACCATCGCTAACACCCGGGACTCGCAACAGGGCGTTCTCGATCTCGCCGATCTCGATGCGAAAGCCAGCAACCTTGACCTGAGTATCTCGGCGACCAAGAAACTCCAACTTGCCCTCAGGCTGCCAGCATCCGTAGTCGCCACTCAGGTAGAGTCGCTGCCCAGTGTCGTACGGATCGCTCATGTAGCACTGCCCAGTACGCTCCGGGTCGTTAATATATCCGCGACCAACACAGATTCCAGAGAAGGCAATCAAGCCGGGGGCACCAAGTGGAACCGGGGACAGGTGCTCGTCAACGAGGTAGATGCGCACGTTGGGGACGGGGCGCCCGAGTGGAACCCGTTCTCCCTCCGGCATCCGCAGCATGATCTCGTGATTGGTGTCGTCCGATGTCTCGGTCAGCCCATACGCGTTGACCAGCTTGATGGCAGGCTCGGACGCAAACCAGCGCTGCGTGAGTTCCTTCTTCAGCGCCTCGCCAGTCACCGAGACGCATCGCAAGTCCGGCAGCTCACGGTGATGCTGCGCAAGAAAAGACAGCACCACTTCAAGGTATGACGGCACAACCTGCAATACATTGACCCGGCCTGCGATGATCTTGCCGACGAACCGCTGGACATCCAGGATCACCTCCTGCTCAATAATCAGGGTCTGCCCACCAACCAGGAGCGCGGAGATCAGTTGCCACAGCGAGATGTCGAAGCACTGAGGCGCGACCTGGGCCACTACCTGCCCTTCGCTGATCTGGAGGTCATCGATCTTGGCATACAGATGGTTGAGCATGCCTAGGTGCTCACACATGACACCTTTAGGTTCACCGGTAGAACCGGAGGTGAAGTAGATGTAGGCAAGTTGGCACGGCGTGACATCGATGCCAAGGTTACTGTCAGCATGACCCTCTTCATAGGCGGTGTCCACGAAGAGCGTCTGCACATCAGGGAGCGATGCGAGAGCCTGGTCGAGCGTGCCAGTACTGCCGTGTTCAGTCAGCACAATCTGACACTCGGCACGTGAGAGTATCTTCGCGATACGATCTGCCGGGAAATGCGGTTCGATGGGCAGGTACACGCCACCAGCCTTGAAGATCGCGAGGACAGAAGCCATCCAGTCCAGGTTGCGCTCAGTCACGACTGCGACGACCCCTTCGCGGCGCAGCCCTCGCGCCAACAGGGCTCGCCCCAACCAGTTAGCACGGGCATTGAGTTCCTGGTAAGTCCACTCTTGGCTGCCATGCACGGCTGCGATGGCGTTCGGGTAGGCCTCTACCCGCTGCTCGAACAGCTCATGGACCCGGCGATCCGGCAATTCTCGACTCCGACCAGCGAGTCCTTTCAGCTGGAAATGGAGTTCCTCGGCGGAGAGCAGACTCTGCCGCTCATGCTCAGCATCTGAATCGGCGGCGATCAGCGCAAACGCCTTCAGATGATAGCCAGCGATCCTGGCAGCGCTGTTCGCATCAATCACCTCGGTCTGGTAGCACAGCCGCAGCACAAGATCGCCTCCACGATGCGCGATTCCCACCCGCAGTACAATACCCTCGGCGAGATCGTTATCATCACAGACCGGATCGAAGACGGTTTCAAACACTCGTTCTGTCAGGCCCAGTTCACGCCTGAGATCATCGATCGGAAAACCCTGGTGCGACAGCAGCTCTGCCTCGACGCGAGAGGTGTTCAGCAGTAAGGCCTGCCACGAGTCGGGTTCGGTCGTAAGCCGACAAGGCAGAGGTTGGCCGCCCTCTGAGGCAACGTAGCCAGTCGTGACCTCGCGCCCGCCGGATAGTGCAGCAAGTACCCTGGCGTGTGCGGTCAGCAACACCGAGCTGAATGGCACTGCCAGTTCGTCTGCCAAGCGACGCAATACCGCCACAAGATCGCCGGGGATCATCGCCTCGTGCTCGGCAACACCCCTCACGGGAGTGAGCGTCCAGCGCGGAATTGTCGTGAACCCACCTGCGAGGAGGACATGACTCCAGAACTCGCGATCTGGCTCCGCTGATTTTCTCATTGGCTCTTCCTGTAACTTTTTCATCTTGTCTTTCCTCCACTCAGTGTTTTCTCCGGGTCTGCTTCCCACAAATCAGGACGACAAACTGGCATTTTTTCTGTAGGAGCTTCGAGTTCTTCGAGCAAGGCGGCTTGCTCATCGCTATGGTCCTGCTGTCCTGCCCGCTTCTGGGACGGCGTCTGGAAAGCAACTCGCAATGCGGGCATCAGTTCAGTGTGTTCAGTAAGGTGGTGTGGTCGCAGCTCTTCCCGCGCTGGTGACGACTTCAGCGGAGCGGTTGGCTGTTTAGCAAGACGGTCCCGCCGCTCTTCCATGAGGTGAACTGTTGGCTGTTTAGCAAGGTGGTTCCGCCGCTCTTCCTGTGCTGGTGGCAACTTCAGCGGAGCGGTTGGCTGTTTAGCAAGACGGTTCTGCCGCTCTTCCTGTGCTGGCAACACTTTTAGTGGAGCGATTGGTTGTTTAACACCGCAGATCTGTTGGGTCGCGGGCACAGGCTTCTTGACCCGATAGCTCGTCAGTGCCTTAGCGGGATTCCCCACCCAATATGCACGCGCTGGGATCTCCTCTCCTTTCATGAGGAAGGAGTCGGCGGCGAGTATTGCCTCATTGCCCAGCGTGACACCGTAGTGGACGAAAGAACCAACACCCAGGGTGCAACTGACACTAAGTATAGTGTAGTCGGACTTGAAGGCGCCATCCTCCAGTGAGTGGCACTGGATCTTGCTCCCATGATTGAGCGTGCAGTCGTCCCCAATGATGGTCAGCGTCCGCTCCGTCAGGTAGCAACCGTCGTCGAAGACCCTGCGGCCAATTCGCACACCGAGCAATCGCCAGACCACGTTCTTGAATGGAGTGCCGTTGAAGATGTTGAGGTAGGTATCAGGCACCTTCCAGAGACGCTCGTGCCACCAGTAGTACAAATCATAAATGGAACAAAACTGCGGACGCAGTGGCCGGAAACCCGTCATAATCCGCTCGACCAGCACATAGTAGGCCGTGCTCACCACGAGGCTGAGCGTCATGTCCGCAGCGACTCCTACCGGACCAAGCACATTGTCGAGATTGACAGCCACAAAGGCGAACAAGGTGAACAGGAGAATTTGCAGCCACTCGATGAACAGAACCACACCCATCGTGCGGATATTGTAGCGGTTCTTGGCGGCAAGACGTTTGCGCCGCTCATCGCCCTTCCACAGATGGGCGAAGTGGTTATCGCGCTCCACCGAGCGGGGAATCTCGAAAGAAGGCGAACCCAGCAGACCCACGCCCTCACGAATCTTGCCGTCGAGCGGGATCATCGCCTTCGTTGCGATCAAGACGTTGTCGCCCGTGCAGGCACCCACAGGAAAGGCGAGATTGTTTCCCAGGAAGTTATGTGCCCCGATCGACACTCGCGACACGCGAAAGGACGTGCTAGAGAAGTCGGCATTCATCATCGAGAGTCCGTCGCACACCATCGTGCCCTGACCAACAGAACTCAAGAACGGGGTTTCGTGTTGCAACTCCGAGCCGAAGTTCGCCCCGGTCTGCTCGGCATCAGAAAGGGTGTATCCCAGGCCGCGCAGATAGTTGAGGATATAGGAACTGTCACCGAAGAGCCGGTTGAAAAACTTAACATTGGTCATGACTGTGATCGTCCGGTGCAGTGCATAATGGAAGCCATAGAGCGGATAGACCTTGTCCGGCTCGATGAAGCGGTTCAGCAGGCGCGGCACGGTGAACACAAAGACCAGTCTGAGGATGCCAATGCCGAAGAACACCACCAGGGAAAGAATCAGAGCATCGATATAGAACATCGGCCCGGTGATCCTGATCACGCCAGGTATCAGCAAGCGAGACAGGACTGGTCCCAGGGTGAACAGAGCGTATGACCCAATGATGACCAGAGGCATGAACACCAAGCATACCATAAGCAGCGTGACGAGTCCTTCAGTGAAGCAACGCAACGTGCTGAGGTTGGCAGGTGCAACCCTCAAGTAGTTCAGGTGTGTTGGCTGTGCCGGAGAGCCATGCCAGTGCTGCTTGTCTGGAACAACCTGACCGCTTTGGAGAGAGGACGCGTGACCGAGCTGCGTCCCGTTGCCCATCGACGTGTTGATGTCGAGCACGGTCTTCTCGCCGACGTACACGTCCCGGCCCACAGTAACCGGACCGAGCTGAATACGCCCGGCATGTGCCCGGTAGCAGAGGAAGGACGACTCTTTGCAGATGATTGTATTGGCACCGATCGTGAGCAGGTCAGTGCAGACCGGAATAGTGCGGGAAAGGATCGTGACCCCTTTGCCGATGTGTGCACCGAGCGCCCGCAGGTACAGCACGTAGAGAGGGGTGCCGACAAAGAAGACCATCGGATTGGCATGTATCAGCACCTTGACTGTCCAAAAGCGTACATAGGCCAGGCCCCAGACCGGAAACTCACCGGATTTCCACCGACCGATAAGAAGCCACTTGGCCGCGATTGAGAAGCCACATATGCCGACGAAGAGTGCGCTGCCGAAGAAAACCGATCGCAGGTAGATGTCCCCCCAACCAGAACCCTCAGCTATCCAGCCGTAGCCCCAGTCGAGAACAAATCCTACCAGGCAGGCATAGGTGAAGTAGATCAGGAATTGTAGCACTCCTGTACGGACGTACGATAACGTGCTGGCCCGTGTCACCACCTCGGTCCGCTCCACCGAAACTGATTGTTCGGCAGAGGCAGGGGTGGACGTGGTATCTATAAGCGCCTCCACCAGGCTTCTGATCGTTGGGTGCTGGTACACGTCCTTGATCGATACTGAGGGCAAATCCTCCCGCTTTCTGACCCGCGCACAAAACTGGGCCATCACTAGCGAGTTGGCTCCCAGATCATTGAAGAAGTTGCTGTCAATAGACACTTGCTCGACATGTGCAACGCTGGCTAGCACCTCTGCAAAGCCTCTTTCAATATCACTCGTCGTATCGGGTATGAAGCGCTCGATTGATATTTCTCTCATGTTCGTCCCTTGATGTGGAAGCTGGTAATTCGCGATACTTATTCAACATTAAACATTGAGAATTTTTTCTACACTACAATTCATTGATTATAAAATTGAAAATTCTGTATCTGATAGTACCGCAGAGAAAGAAGTCAGCGTCGTGCTCATCATGGGCTGGTCACTACGTCACCGAGCCAGTGGTGCGGTTGGCTGCCGGCCCTGTGACTGAGAACCACTATTCAGTTCGTCGCAGTTGAACATGTTCTTCCCATACACATGCTCCAGCCAGGCAGGTTGATAAATGGTATTGAGGTAACGCTCACCGAGATCCGGGGAGATGGTTACAGCGGTGAGCTCTTTCTGCTCGTCATGCTCGGCCAACCAGTTGATCGCACCACTGACTACAGTACCAGTAGAACCACCGAACAGGAATCCCTTTCTCGCCATGCGATGGCAGGCACGGATAGTATCCTGCTCCTCGACCATAACTACCTCATCTATATAGGACTTGTCGAGCAGCGGTGGATGGACTCCCATGCCCAGACCAGGAATCATGCGGCGACCTGATGAACCCCCGAAGGTCACTGAGCCGACGGTGTCTATGGCAACGATCCGCACCGATGGATGCCGCTCTTTGAAGTAGCGTGCACAGCCCATCAACGTTCCAGTAGTACCAGCTCCAACGAACAACACATCCAGACTTGGAAACTGGCAAGCAATCGCAGGGGCCGTCGTGCGGTAGTGCGCCTTCCAGTTGTTCGGATTGGTGTACTGGTTGAGCCACACATAGCGGTCATCGGAGGCACACAACGCCTGGACGTAGGCGATCCGCGCTCCAAGAAATCCATCTTTGACATCCGGCTCAGCAATGACATGCACCTGGCTCCCCAACGCCTCCATTAACTGCCTGGTCGATCGGTTACAGCGAATATCAGTCACACACAGGAACTGATAGCCCTTGCTTGCCGCGATCATGCTCAGCGCTATACCCAGGTTTCCAGACGAGGACTCGACGAGGATCGACCCCGGCTTCAAGAGTCCGTCCCGCTCGGCAACCTCCACCATCTCGGCTGCTGCCTTCAGCTTGATCGAACCAGCGAAGTTGAAGCCCTCACACTTCAGGAAGAGCGAATACCCGAAGGTCGGCTGAAGATCGATGTAGAGGTCTTCCTCACTGAAAGCCTGGGGAAAGGATATTATAGGCATAATGGTCTCCTTTATCGGGTGGGCTCGTTTGCAGTGAAATGGGTAGTAGTCATCTGGCAGTCCTCAACTGTGGAGGTGACCAATCAGCTGGCCGCACTGCATCCGCCAGTCCGACGAGTATCTCGCGTGGTCCCTCAAAGGCCTCCCTGCTGTGCGCGGTGCGGATATTATCGACGAGCATCAGGTCGCCGATCTGCCATGGCTCACGCCTGGTATTGGCTTCGTAGACCTGGTTGAGCAACTGTACAATATCCTCGCCAATAGGAGCACCGCTGCCAAAGCGGGTATTGAATGGTAGCCCACCTTCGCCGTAGACATCCACCAGATACTCGCGTATCTCAGGGGCCAGCGTCCACTCGTTGAGAAATGCAATCTGGTTGAACCAGCAGAGCTGACCAGTAACTGGGTGACGGATGATGGCTCTGCGGCGCTGTCTGGTGCGCAGTCCACCATCAGGTTGCCACTCGAACTCGATGGCGTTGGCACGACAGTAGCGCTCGACAGCATTGCGGTCCTCGGTGCCGAATGCCTGAGCGTAGGATGCGCCGATCTCGTCATTGTAATTGCGGGTGAGTATCCAGCCCTCCAGCACAAACCGCTTGACCACCTCGTCAGGCAAGGCATTGAGTACAGTTGACGCATCAGCTACCCCTGTCACCCCGCCGCTGGTGGGCGCGCTGAGACACGCGAACAACATCAAGCCAGGAAACTCCATGCTGTAGCTCAGCTCGTGGTGCATACACATCTGCTGGTTCGCAGGCCACGCCGATGAGGAGTACACGCCAGGGGAGTAGATCCGCCGGGATGCGAAAGCCTCCCTCTCGTTCATCAGGCCATTAGCCAGCCGCCTGAAAACAGTACTGGTCTCGTCCGCTTTGCGTAGCCCAAGGCCACGCACCAGAACCGAACCATACTCGATAACGACGGCACGCAACGCCTCTCGGTGCTTGACCACCCAGTTTAGTGGATCGCCTGCGGCCTCGGCTCGTAGTATTGGAGGTTTACCAGGTTGCAAATCTACGTTGAGCGGAAACGCTCGGGATGAAGACAACATTTCAATCTCCTTTCAGCATGCTGAAGAATCTCACCTATACTTCTGTTTACTCATTCAAACTGAACTGGATGGAGACTAAGTACAATGACACAAGTTCTATGGCACAAGAGCCAATCACAGACAAAATAGTACGTGGACACTGATTATGGTGGGGTGAAGGAAATTCTAAGCTGTCATTAATAAAGCTGCATGCTTTCAAAGATCTCACAATGGGTGACATCCCGGCGAAAATGCTGCCATAACATCTCGGCCAGGCAACATATCTCGTAATACTTCTCTTTGATGCTCTAGCGTGCAGCCTCCTGGCTTGATCACAGGCATTTTGTGCCTGTGAATGCGTCAGTAGTATTAAATACACGTTAGTGATCCTTTTTAAAGGCAGAAGAGAATATTCTCTTTTCATATCATATATTGCGTTATTACTCATTATGATTGAAATTTTAGCTATTATTGTTGAGTAAGCCGTCTTATAGATATAACTTCATCCCATTGCTCAAGCACGAAACAATGAATACATCCTCTACATAGCATCCATCTCAAAAATCAGGTCTTTGGCAAACAGAGACCTGAACTGCCTCTCAGGGTTATTGTTGCTACAACATTCTAGCCAACTACTACAACACAGAAAATTATAAAGTATTACGTAGGAAAATACAGTGATAAGTTACACATTCTGTTTGTGATATTTGACAGTCTGCCAGCCTTCCTTTCCTTTGCATATCCTCGCCATTGGACTCCTCTCCCAGGCCTGCGAGCAGTAACACTTCTTGCTCCCAAATACTCTATCCTTGCTCAGCTTGATAATGCTCAGACAAACGATGTTGTCCAGATTCATGCATTTCAGGTGATATACGCTATACTCGCTTCTTAGTGTCGATGGTTATTTTCAGCGTAACAGAAGAAATCTCATGGCCGTTTGTGAAGTAAAAAGAGGAGAGAATGACTGGATTTACTGCATCAGAGAGAGGAACAAGTACTGTGGAGGCAACGACCTCCAATGGCGCGACTGGTGTATATGCACACGCCGAGTCAACAGCTGTCTTTGCTACCGGCGGTAGTGCCTCCCCCGCCGTCAGCGTTATAAATTTTAGTTTTAGTGGGAACATCCAGCGCCGCTTGAGCAGCAAGAGCCTCAGAACGGCACTACACCGCTCAAGCACCACCCCTGAACTGCCAGGTCTTCACGGACATGTGCCTGTGTTTACGCTCAGAGAGATGAGGAATCCAGGAATTCATTCGAGTGTTAATGCTTCATCAAGATTATCCCGCTTTCGGTCAAAGGGGTGCAGTCCATTTCCTATTCACGGGTGTCTGTCCTCTTCAGTATCTCTCTTGCACCATCATTTATGAGGACAACACATCCTCTATCCTTTGAAGTAGGGAATCGATGTCAAAGACGGTTGCGATAGGGAAGGCATGGCAAGAGAGTTCCTGTTTGGATGAGGGATCGGTGTTAATCAGCATGACCGGAAGAGAAGTAAGCTTATCGACGGCATGTAGATGCTCAAAAACCTCTATTCCTGTCATATCGGGGAGACAAAAATCCATAATCAGGAGGTCCGGTTTGAGCTGGGGAACGACCTGTAAGGCACGCTCTCCGGTTGCTACCCGCAAGAGGGCGTAAAGGGGTTCCTGCCTTACTACCTCCGTAAAGAACTCAGCAAAAGCGTCATCAGGCTCCACCAGCACAATTTCTTTGCGCCGCCACATCGGAAACTCCTGAAGAAACGTTTGTTGCATGGTCATAAAATGCTTTCTCCTTTACTGGATCACGAAAATACGTTCGGTAGTCGCAAATATCCTCAAGAGGATATCCGCAAATAGCTTAATGATGAGTTTTACCGGTTCCTCATTGAGCCATGACTGCCATCTCACCCCTGTTTCCTTTTTCTTTCGCGGCGAACATTCTGATGACATTGAAGAGGACCAGACCCGATTCATTCGCCGGAATGTTCATATCAACCTCCATTCCTCTTGCCTGGCTGAAGTATCCATCCTTCGCCCCACATACATATTCAGGCTGACAGTTCGCCTGTTTTGCAGGCTCTTCGTGTTTTGTTTTTTCGTATGCCTGTTGTGAAACACTATGAAGTACTATTGGACAGAAACAAGCATAGCACAGGACTAGGGACCCCCCAATAGATGGAACCGTTTTTAGGAGGAGGGTACTACGCCTGGTGAAGAAAAGAACCGTGTGAAGAGTCGTGGTACTCCACATGGTTCTGGCCGCTGCCTCCAAGCGGGAAGGACTCCCCCTGAACCACGAGGGCACATTCTATCAAGAGCGGCGTAGAGATGAAGAAGAACTTATTTCGCATGGAAGAGGAAGAATATTCAAGGCATCTCCGATGGAGACTTTCATGAAATCGCCCACCAGGTTCTCTTTCGAGGATATGAGCGTGTGGAATTCACCCGTTTTTGTGAAGTCGGAGAAGCAAGAGTCCGAATAGCGATAGGAGAGCGAAACGGCCCTATCGTAGGCTGGGAGGATCAAGTTTATCGAGGATCGATTCAACCATCTCCCAGAAGGTATCTGGGAGATGCCAAAGCGTGGAAAGGGTCTCAGGCGGAGTGTTCGTCGAGCTTCTTGTTCGTCTCATGGCTGCGGTGAAGGCCGATGGCGGATGGCCTGAGTTCGCAAGAACCTTCCAAGGATTCATGAGCTTCTGCCCCCTCCTTTTGACTCAGGCGTTGCTGCAATTCGCGATCAAGTTTGAAGGTATCTTCATAGAGACGATCTTCCACTACCTGCCCCCACCGCAGACGCAAGAATTGCACCGCTTCATTCCCATAGATACTTCCGTCAAGACGAGGAGCCGCAATCGATAGGCGCGTTGCCACCAGCGTATTCCAGGGCCACCCCTGGACAACTACTTGCTTCACTGTGAACTGAATGCCTGGAAAGTAGGAATAGAGACGTTGGAACCATTCTCTGACAGCCCCTACCCCGGCGTGCTCTCCACCCAATGGAGGAGGGCCGGCAAAGGAAAAGATAACCTGCTGGTGGAATTGTCGTAATACCTGTTCATAATCGCCTGTACTGAGCGCACGAAACCCACGGCGGACAATGCGACGCACGATCGCTGAATACATGGATCACCTCTCCTTGCGAGTCGATACTCTTTCCTTCCGACTATGCACTTTGTTGCATAGTTCTCTGAGAGAGTATAATCTATCTATGCAACAAAGTGCAAGAGGTGACAGTGATGACACTATCTCATGCGATTCTCGCTACTTTACTGAGTGGACCGGTCAGTGGGTACAAGCTAGCGAAACGTTTCAATCGGACCATTGGCTATTTCTGGCAAGCGACCCATCAGCAGATCTATCGCGAACTGGCAGCGCTCGAAGAACACGACTATGTGCAACCAGTGGCCTCTTCCTCCTCATCGACAGAAAAACAGTATATGCTTACGCGAGAAGGCCAAGACTTTCTCACGCAGTGGGTCGCACAACCTGCTGAACCGGGAGCGCTTCGTGAAGACTTGCTGGTCAAAGTGCGTGCGGGAATCCTTGTGTCTCCCGACGTTCTTCTGGTAGAGTTACATCGGCGTCGAGCCTTCCATGCTGAGAAATTGGCTGTCTATCAAGCTGTGCAGGAGCGTGATTTTCCTGAGCCGCAGCATTTGACCTATGAGCAACGATTACTCTATTTGCCTTTGTTACGAGGGATAATGTTTGAAACAGACAACATTGCCTGGTGTGACGCTGCTCTTAACTTTCTTCAAGAAGAAGCGCCACTTCCGTCCTGAAGAATATGGTGCAATTTCAGTGGAAACCGATGGGACTTTTTCTATCTCCCTCGTGCAAAGTTTTCTCTTTCTAGCGGTTGCAGAAGTGACGCATTGCTTCCGATGAGCGCCTCGCGCATCCATCAAAGAACATAGAAAACTGAAAGGATTTCTTTAGAATCTGCCACCTCCATCTCGCTCATGATTATCTTGACAAGAGCAAATCTTCCAGGTATACTCTTTTAGATAGTTGGTTAACTATCTACATAAACGACAGATAGGCAAAACACTATGGTAGCACGACAGACCGACAAACGTGACCGCTTGATTCAAACAGCAGCGACATTGGTGTATCAGCAAGGATTTCACCAGACCACCCTGGCGGATATCGCCCAGCAGGCTCAGGTGCCTCTAGGCACAGTCTACTACTTTTTCAAGACAAAGGAGGCCCTTGGCGAAGCTGTGGTCGAATACCGCCTTATTGAATCTAGGGAGCAGTGCCAACAGTCGGAGAACGATCCTGATCCCAGAGTCCGCCTTCAATCCTTCATTCAAATGATGCTTGATAACGATCACACTCTGGCCCAGAACGGTTGCCCAATTGGAACGCTTTGTTCAGAGCTGCACAAGCAGGGTGGACCGTTAGCACAGCATGCGAGCAAGATCTTTGAGGTGTTGCTCGCATGGCTCACAACACAGTTCCATCTCATGGGCAAGCAGGACGAGTCGGAAGACCTGGCCCTGCATCTGCTTTCAGCTATAGAAGGGGCGGTATTACTCGCTCAGAGTTTCCAGGCTCCTGAATACTTCGAGCGTGAAGCTAGTCGGCTCAAGGAGTGGGTTCGCACTCTCTAAACCAGCTTCCTGCTGGTTCATGCGTCTTTTCCTGAAGCAAGGAGCACTTTTCTCAGTATCCATCTGAGTTCGCCTTGCTCATGATACATGTTGCCATGTTTGCCGGATGTCAATACCACTGGACGAGATAGTCAAAGAGCAGAAGGGAAAGTCAGAATGTCACTCACCTATAGTATTCAGATGCCCCAGGGCTATGTCCAAGAATTGAGAGGGATTCCTGACCCTATTGAGGCGTATGAAACGCTGACCAGCGTCGCGCAAACCGCCGAGGAGTACGGCTATACAACTGCCTGGGCAATCGATCATTTCCAGACCGTGCCCGAGCCAACGCAAGAAACCTTCTTTGAGTGCTGGACCACGGCAGCGGCTCTGGCGCGCGATACCAAACGCATACGCATCGGCCAGATGGTGACGGCCAATAGTTACCGCAATCCTGCGTTGCAGGCCAAAATGGCTTCAACCCTGGATGTACTCTCACATGGACGTTTCACCTTTGGCATTGGGGCTGGCTACTACGAGCCCGATTATCGCACGTATGGCTATGAGTTTCCAGAGGGAAAAGTCCGTGTGCGGCAACTGCGTGAAGCGGTCCAGATCATCCTGGCGATGTGGAATGAGCCAGCACCTACTTTTGAAGGCACTTATTACCAGATCCACCAGGCTATCAATCAACCCAAAGGGGTGCAGCAACCACATATTCCCCTGGTGATTGCCGGGTTTGGTGAACGGCTCCTCAAGGTCGTCGCGGAGTCAGCTAATATCTGTAACACAGGCGGCGATCCTGCTACGGTTGAGCAGAAGTTTGCCGTGCTTAAGAAGCACTGTGAAACCGTTGGACGCGATTACGAGAGTATCAAGCGAACAACAGTCGTTCCCGTAGCCATTGGAGAGACTGACGAGAAGGCCAGAGCGTTGTGGCTTTCCGACGTTATACCACCTTACACAGGAGATGTTTTTTCCTACGGGCTCATCGGGAGTATCGATACCATCCGTCAACGTATCGCCGCTTATGAGGCTGCTGGTGTCCAGGAACTGGTACTCTGGTTCGTTGATGCAACGAAATTGGAGAGCGTACGACGGTTCGCCAGAGAGTTTATCCAATGACAACACAACGTCCTGATATACTTCTATCGCAATAGCTTCGTACGCAATAGGAGCTACCGAGGTCCGCTCACCCTCTTGAGCGGACCTCGGTAGCCAGATGTAACAACGAGCATGTCTCCCTTTGCCTTCTCCTGACCTGGCGCTCTTGGAGAGCGAACCGGATGCATTTTGCTGGAAACAAGTGTCCTGACCCCTACTTTTCGCTATCAGCCAGCCATCGTTGCGCAGGCATTAAAGGCGCATGTGTCAGTCGCTACGTCTTTGAAACTCATGAGCAAGCATATAGTGTTGTCTTCGAATACATCACCTGCTTTTATAATCGGGTTCGTAGGCACTCTTCTCTGGACTGTCCCAGTCCTATCAGTTTGACTTATTAAAGAGCTGATCTCTATTTTCTCCTTCTACAAAAACGGGTCAACGACACTCTCAGCCTTCCTCCGTACGCTATAAGCGCATTTTGTGGCTCGTCTATCACGCCTCCCACAATGTTGCAAACTTTGGCCAGCTTTTTCTAAGAGAGGCAGTGGTGCTTGAGACGGAATGGGATATAATGTGTTAGGGAACTGTTGGGATCATACATGCAACGCGCAGAGGGGAGTACGCATGGAACAATCGGTGACACAGAAGGGCGTGGTGTCTCACTCTATTCTTACCTACTGGCAAGATGGCCAAGAACAGCGTCTCACCGTTGGGACAGCACAGTGGTACTCCTGGCTGGAACGCGCCATGTCATTTCGTTTCAGCTGCGCGAGCGGAGCCTTTACTGCCCAGAAGGCTCGGAGTGGCAATGGACGTGGTGGTTGGTACTGGCGGGCGTACTGCCGTCGTCACGGGCGACTCCTACGTTGTTACCTGGGCAAGTCGGAGGATCTCAGCCTAGAACGCCTATGCAATGCGGCACAGCAATTGTTGAATATCTCTGATAGCAATGAGCGACATGAGTTCGTGAACGCTCCATCGAGCAATCTCACCGCTGTCGTGCCAGAGGATACGCTGGTATTCACGAAGTTGTTTATACCGCGCCTCTCAAGGCAGCATATTTCGCGTCCACACTTGCTGGCACTGCTTGACCGCGCCGTGGAGACAAGTCTCCTGACGCTCGTCTCGGCACCGGCTGGCTCTGGCAAAACCACCCTCTTAGCTGAGTGGTCTGCGATGAAGCAGGACATGAGCGCGGGTCGCCCACAAGGAGATGGTGATGGCTCTTCATCTGCGCGTCCTCATCGTTCGTTGTCCATTTCCCATATCGCCTGGCTTGCACTAGAGAGCGCGGATGACGACGCGGTCCGCTTGCTGAGGTATGTGATCGCTGCGCTGGCTCACTTCGATCCACGTCTCGGCCAACAGGCGCGTACGCTGTTGCGCCTGGCACAAGGTGGCAATGTGGAACAGGTGCTCACGAGTCTGATCAACGATCTCGCCACCTATCTCACCCAGGATGTGGTCCTGATCCTGGATGACTATCACCTGATCACTACTCCGGCGATCCATACCCTGCTCCTATTTCTGCTGGATCATATGCCCCCACACCTGCGCCTGGTGATCGGCGCGCGCTCCGATCCGCCACTTCCGCTGACCCGCTTGCGTGCTCGTGGTCAGCTGAGCGAAGTACGTGGTGAGGATCTGCGCTTTGTTCCCAGCGAGGCCGCTGCGTTTGTGCGCGAGATGGGCATTGAGTTGAATGCCAACGACCAGCAAAGCCTTGAACAGTGCACTGAAGGGTGGATCGCTGGTATCCAGCTGCTCGCACTCGCACTGCGCGGACGTGCCAATCCTGCCGCACTGCTCAATACCTTTGCAGGCAAGCATCGTTTTATTGCCGATTACCTCAGTGACGAGGTGTTGCAGCGGCAACCTATCGAACAGCGCGACTTTTTGCTGCGCACCAGCATTCTGGAACGTCTCTGCGGCCCACTCTGCGACGCGCTTACCGGGAGATCAGACGGGCAGGCACAGCTTTCCGCACTGCGGCAGGCCAACCTGTTCATTAGTGCCCTCGATGAAGCTGAGAACTGGTATCGGTATCATCCACTATTTGCCACCGCCCTGCGCGAACGGCTGCAACGCCAGGAACCAAACATTATTGCTGAGCTGTACCGTCGTGCTGGAGCTTGGTACGAGCAACAGGACCTCCTGTTTCAGGCTGTCGAGTATACCCTCCGAGCTTGCGACTACACTCATGCTGCCGATCTGATGGAGCCGCTGGCACGCACTCTGGTCCAGCGTGGAGACCTGACAGCCTTGCAGAACTGGGCTGAGCAACTGCCCAATGAGGTGCTCTTTGCGCATCCGCGTCTCTGCCTGGCAACCGTATGGGTCTTCCTGTTTGATGGACAGGAAGTACGGATGCGTGAGATGCTGGCGCAGGTCGAGGGCTATCTGCGTGAGCACCAACATGAAAGCACGACACAAGAGTGGCGAGAACTGCGCGGTGAACTCCACATATTCGAAGCTCTGGCTGCGTTGCCGCACAATGATACCGACACTGCCATCAAGCAGGGCCGTGCAGCACTGGAAGTCTTGTCCGCCGACGCGCACTATTTGCGTAATCTAGCCTCGCTCAGTATCGCTATCGCCATGAGTGCCACTTATCGAGCCAACGGCGATATAGCTGCGGCAGAGAACGTTCTGGTCCGTCTCAACACAGAGCATATGGAGGGTTCCCATGTTCTGAGCATGATCGCCATCCACGACCTGACTGAGCTGTATCAAGCACAGGGACACCTGCACAAGATGGCACAGTACTACGAACATCTGCTGTCGCTATTCCCTGTAACCACTGAACTCCCACCATGGATGTTCTTCTCTGTCTACGCGAATTACGTGAGCTTGATGTATGAATGGAACCGCCTGGATGAAGCTGCAACCTCGATGGATCGCATTGTGCAGGCGCACAATCAAGGGAGTGGGCTTGAGTGGATATTCAGCCTGATGCCACTCCTGCGGGCCAATATCTCTCTTGCGCAGGGGCGCGTCGATGAGGCATTGCAAATGCTGCGCGAATTGGACAACATCATCAACACAGGAACGATCCCTCCACCGATACGAGCGCATGCTGATGCACAGCGGGCGTATATTTTGCTGGGTGCCGGGAGGCTGGAAGAAGCGCAGCGCTGGGTACATGAGTGCCACATGAGTGGCGACGATCAGATCAATGAGCAACTGGATACAGAACACTTCTTTCAGCAGATGACCCTGGCGCGAGCGTTGATCGCTCAAGCTCGCAGCGAACAGAACCCATACGGCCTGGCAGAGGTCCTGAAGCTGCTCGATACATGGTGCCATTTCAGCAAACAGCGCGGCTTCAACGGCTTGCTGATCGAGGCTCTCGCACTCGAGGCATTGGCATTTGAGGCATGTGATAATGTTCAGCAGGCATTGGCCGCCCTGAGACAAGCCTTGATACTGGCCGAGCCGGAAGGTTACATCCGCACCTTCGCCGACAAAGGAGAGCCGATGGCACGTCTGCTCACCAGCCTTGCAGCCCACCCTCAGCAACGAGGCACTATCACGCCAACCTATATTCACAGTTTGTTGGCGGCGATAACGCATGACAAAGCGTTCAAGCTTGATGGCTCGTCGTCTGTTCCCCGTCATTCATTGCCTACCACTCGTCACGCGCCACTCATTGAACCCTTGACACCCCGTGAGCAAGAAGTACTCACCCTCCTGGCCGATGGTGCCTCAAACCAGGTTATTGCCGACCAATTGACCATCACCCCCAACACGGCCAAGCGTCATGTCAAACATATCCTCGGCAAGCTTGGTGCCACCAATCGCGTTCAGGCAGTGCGGCGGGCACGCGAGCTGAACGTGCTCTCTCCACAACTGAAAGATACTCCCTGAAATACTCCCATCAAAAAGTGGAATAGTACTATCATGACGTACCCACCCTGCGCACAGAGCTTGAGCAGCGCTGGCTTCTCTGCTATACTTCCCACCATACAGTGTTGGGGAATTCCACATCATGAAATAGGGGCCTATGCCAAGGAGAGCAGCATATACTATTGTCTGGTCTGTCGAGGAAGATCTCTATGAACTACACGCTCCAGGAGATCATCAGGCATGGACACGCGAGGATGAGCGCTGGTTTTTCTGGCTAAAGCAGTGTCCTTCCTTCGCTTTTCAGGGTCGATCTGGTCATATCACCCTCCTCAAGGAGCGGAGGCGCTACGGGGAGGGCTACTGGTATGCCTATCGCACCTGCCATAGGCGCACCACGAAAAAATACGCCGGTCGCTCAGAGCACCTGACGTTCGCGCGTTTAGAGATGCTCGCCTCCGCCCTGGGAATCGGTGCCTCCTCCTTTCCTCAAGCAGGTGAACAGATCACTGAGTCCACACAGTCAGGCAGTTCCTTCCTCACCCCAAAAATCCTGGCACCACGCCTGCACGGTGCTCATATCTCGCGTGAGCACTTGCTGGCGCGCCTGAACGAGGGACTTGCGCGCCAGCTCACGTTGCTCTGCGCCCCCGCTGGCTCTGGCAAGACAACCCTGCTAAGCCAGTGGCTCGCCGCCTGCGATACCTCTACCGACACTGACGCGGTAGAACCTGTGGCCTGGCTCACCCTGGACGCAAGCGATAACGATCCCACGCGTTTCTGGAGCTATCTTATCGCGGCCTGTCGGATCGCCTGGGCAGATTTCGGTCAGGCCGCGCTGGCTCAACTGCAAAAACGCTGGCAACCATCCGTTGAGCCAGCCTCCCTTGAGGGTGTCGTGACAGCTTTTCTCAATGAACTGGCCAGCAGCAGTCAGCAACATATCCTGATTCTGGAAGATTATCATCTGATTACCGCGACCAGGATTCACGAAACGCTCAGTTTTTTACTCGATCACCAGCCAGCCACCCTCCACCTGGTCATCAGCACACGCAGCGAGCCAGCGCTGCCCTTACCCAGGCTGCGTGCGCGCAATGAGTTGAGTGAGATCCGCTCAACAGATCTGCGCTTCTCCCTGCAAGAGACGCAAGAATTCCTGCGCCTGGCCCGCGCGCCGCACTTTTCCGCGGCACACCTGCTCTCTCTTGATACCCGCTTGCAGGGATGGGCTGCTGGTCTGCGCCTAGCAGCCCTTACCCTGCAAAAATATACTTCTGGACAAGAGATAGGGCAGTTTCTAGCGGCGCTCACGGGTAGCCATAGGCCGGTGCTGGACTATTTCCTGGCAGAGGTCTTTGAGGCACAGTCCCCCACTCTTCAACGTTTTCTGCTCCTGACAAGCGGACTCAAACAGTTGACGGTCTCTCTCTGCAATGCCGTGACGAACAGAAGCGATAGTGAACATGTGCTGCATACCCTGGAACTGGCGAACCTTTTTCTTGAACCGTCTGGTGGCAGCGAACGCTTGTATCGTTATCATCCACTCTTTGCTGAGGCTCTCCAGTACGAGGCGCGTCAACGTCTGGGAGAAGAGGAGGCGCGGTCCGTGCTGCGCCGGGCCAGTCTGTGGTATGAGCAGCAGGAACAGTGGTCGGAGGCCGTCGAAAAAGCATTGCAGGCACAGGATAGCGCACGAGCGGTGCAACTGCTTGAACAGATCTGTGAACGCTCCTCTGTGCCACCCACTGGCGACGTATCTCTCCTGACGCATTGGTTTGAGCAATTGCCAGCCACCATGTTCCAGCAACGCCCGCGTCTCTGCCTCTATTATGCCACAGCCCTGTTGTATTCCCAGAACGGCGCGTCCTTGTCACCATCTCTGCTGGCTCAGATTGAACACCTGCTCCTGCTGGTGGAAGAGGGTTTGGGCGGGACGGGCGAGGGTCGCGAACAGGGACGACTCTTTGCCATGCGTGGCCTGATGGCCTGGCGCCAGCAGGACGCCAGAAAGGCACAGACATTTTCCGAGCGGGCGCTGGCCTGCTTAGAAGAAGACGATCTCTGGCATAGCATCGGCTTGAATGTAATTGGACAGATCGAATTCCTGGCTGGGCACCTGGATACCGCGCGCCAGTGCTTCCTCACAGTGCTGGCGCGTTGCGCGGCCAGCAACAATCAGGCACTCAAACGGGCGATGATAGGACGATTGAGCATGATCTGCGTCGAGCAAGGCGATCTGTACCAGGCCGCATCCTCTATGCGCCAGATGCTGGCTGAGGCCAGCCAACAGAAGGATCTGGACGATATGTGCCTGACACATCTGGGGCTGGCATGGCTCTCCTACCTCTGGAATGAACTGCCAGAGGCGGAACAACTGGCGCGGGAGGCGCTCCGCATAGGCGAGCAGCTGTTCCTGCTCTCACGCCGCATCAGCGCACAATTTCTGCTGACACTCATCCAGCACGCGCAAGGCCAGCCCAACACCGTGCAACAGTGTGCCGCTCTCGTACAACAGCTTCAGGAACACGAAGCACCTCAGCTTTATCGCGAACTCGCTTTCTGGCAGGCCTCCCTTTGTTTCCTGGACGGCGATCTCTCCGCCGTTAAACGTTGGAACGATCTTCGGCCACAGCGTTTGGCAAGGCCATCACTCGCCCTGCACGAACGGGAAGAGATGCTGCTGGCTCGCTTGCTGCTGGCCAGTGACAGACAGGCTGAGGCGTTGGATCTCCTGGAGCCCCTGCTAAGAGATGCCCGTGCGGCAAAGCGCACACAAAGCATCATGGAGCTTCAGATCGTCCTGGCCTGCGCTCACGCTCGCACGGAACAGATGCACGAGGCGCAGGATGCCCTGCGGGAGGCCCTGGAACTGGCGCGCGCAGGAAAATACATCCGTCCGTTCCTGGATGAAGGTGAAGTCATGGCGCGCCTGCTACGCGTGACCTTCACCCAGGTCCGCGAAAAGTCCCTCCAAGCCTATCTTCAGACCCTGCTGAGCGCATTCGTCCGGGAACCGTCGGCCTCTCATTTCTTGGCTGCTACCCTGCCTGGTGGCCCTCTTACCTCCAGGGAGCGTCAGGTCTTACACCTCCTGGCCGCTGGATACTCCAATCCTGCCATCGCCCAGGAACTCGTTGTCTCTGTTCACACCGTTCGTACCCAGGTCCAGAGCATTTATAGCAAGCTCAATGTGCATAATCGCCTCCAGGCAAGCGAGCTTGCGCGTTTGTTACACCTCCTGGAGCCTACCAAAAATCATCCACCATATCATGCAGTTGAGTGATGTGCCTGCCCTGCTCTATGCGCTACACTCTCCTCATGGAGCAGGGGAAGGATCTGAGTGAGCAGTTGAAACGGCCTGCGCTTCTCTCCCCTTTTTTAGAAATGTTATGAAATGAAAGGAAGTCCTCTCTATGGCTTCATCCGATAGGAGTAATCCTGAACAGAGAATGGATACAGATGTCATCATTGTGGGGGCGGGTCCCGTTGGCCTGTTCCTCGCGAATGAACTGGGCCTGGCTGGCGTGCGCGTAGTGATCCTGGAAAAACTGTCCACACGCAGCGGACAGTCGAAGGCAGGCGGGGTACAGCCTCGCACAGCGGAGGTTCTGGACCTGCGCGGCCTGCTCTCGGAGCTTCAGGAGCAGGCGCTGCCCCG
Source organism: Reticulibacter mediterranei (assembly GCF_016587455.1). Lineage (NCBI taxonomy): Bacteria > Bacillati > Chloroflexota > Ktedonobacteria > Ktedonobacterales > Reticulibacteraceae > Reticulibacter > Reticulibacter mediterranei. Next base: position 638,843 of record NZ_BNJK01000001.1, read on the forward strand.
CGAGGCGATTGGCGGTCACTTCGCCGGATTGCCGGTCCCGCTGGATTGCCGTCCCTGGAACACACGCTATCCTTACCCGCTGTCAATTCCTCAGGGGCGGATAGAAGCGTTTCTCGAAGAGAAACTGGCCCGGTATGCCATTCCTCTCTGGTGGGGACAGGCAATCATCAACTTGGAACAAGACGAGTCGGGTGTAACGGCCCTCGTCAGCGGTTCAACGGGCGAGACGCGCTTGCGGGCACGCTATCTGGTTGGCTGTGATGGCGGTCATAGCACGGTGCGTAAGCTCGTCGGCGTCAATTTTCCCGGCCGAGATGGCAAGCTTTCCATGGTCGTGGCCGATGTAAGGCTCGCCGGGGAAGCAGGAAAAGTACCCACGCGCATCAGGCATTTCAGTGAACATATTCAGCGCAATGGAAATGCAATAGGTATCCTTTCCCCACTCAGCGACGGCGTCAGCCGCATGATGTTTGGCGGCCCCGAACAGCAGGTGCTTGCGCGTGACGCGCCGATCACTGAAACTGAGGTGCGCACCGCTTTGCGTGCCTCCTATGGTTCCGATGTCGAGTTGCAGGAAATCCTGTGGGCGTCTCGCTTCAGCGACGCTTCGCGGCAGGTTGAGCACTATCAGGTAGGCCGCGTCTTCTTCGCAGGAGACGCGGCACATATTCACCTTCCCACCGGTGGCCAGGGTCTCAACCTGGGCCTCCAGGACGCGTTCAATCTAGGCTGGAAACTGGCCGCGCAGGTACAAGGCCAGGCACCCGCAGGACTCCTGGAGAGCTATCACACAGAGCGCCACCCCGTAGGTGCACGTGTGCTCCAGAACACCCGCGCGCAGGGCTTGTTGATGATGCTCCAGAGCGATGAGGACGGATCCGCCTTGCGCGGACTGTTTATTGACCTGATGCGCCTCTCGGAGACTAACCGCTACCTTTCAGGCATGATCTCCGGCCTCGATGTGCTGTATGCTATGCCGGGCGCAGATGCTTCGGCGTTGATTGGCCAGCGTATGCTCGATCTGGATCTGTACTCCCCAACCGGTCAAACTCGTGTTAGCCGGTTATTGCATGCCGGTCGCGGCCTGCTTCTTGATCTGGGTAATCACGACGATCTTGCTGCCATCACAGCCAGGTGGTCAGCGCAAGTAGACTACATACAGGCCAGCACGACCGCTGATTTTGCTACCAGTGCCGTTCTGGTCCGTCCCGACGGCTACATCTGCTGGACCGCAGAAAACGCCAGTCCCGACGTCGAGTCCGCGTTGCGCAACTGGTTTGGTCCATGCTAGCTCCAACTGAGCATTCCGGACTGCCGCTTAGTCGATTGATAGTAGTGGCCTCTGCCATCAAGCAATAGTCCTCGTCGTTGGGATGTATACAAGGCTCCGTGCCAGTCAATCATCTGCGCATCTAGAATGAGAATGGAAAAGTCGGTTCTTGCTCACCATTCTCATTCTACAGGCCAGGCACTGGCTACCAGCATTTGACAAATGGGAACATTCTGTGCTAAGCTCCAAACATCTTTTCAAACAGCTAACAACAAGGATCGTAATGCAACCATGATGAAACCACTTCACCTCTCCCTGACCTGCCTCATACGCGTCTTTGCTCTCTCTGTGGGCGTGTTCGCGCCGCATGCGGCGCGAATCGAGGAGTAAGCGGAGAGGCAAGCTCTCCCCACTGTTTCCCCTACCCAGGCCTATCCCCCTCTTTTTCGCACCGCACCCCCTCTTGAGACACGCTTGAACCCTTCTAGCATCTCAACGCCCTGTGCGTGTGAAAGGATTCCTATGTTTCCTCGCTTTTCCAAACGCCTGCGCACCTTCCCAAAGCTTGCACTGCTCATCAATCGCAACTACACCTTGTTGTGGCTTGGTGGTGCGATCTCGCAGATTGGCGATACGCTGTTCACGATGATGCTCATCTTATGGATTGGTACGCTGCTCCAGAATCAGAGCGCGGCCCCTCTCGCTGTCAGCGGCGTGGTGCTGGCCGCCGCGCTCCCGGCCCTGCTGATTGGCCCATTTGCTGGCGTGTTTGTGGACCGCTGGCCCAAACAACGAACGATGCGCATCATGGATGCGCTCAGGGCCGTGCTGGTGTGCTCCCTTTTGCCGATCAGTGGACCGCTCCCGCTGCCACTCGCTCTCAAGCTCACCATCATTTATCTCGTGGTGGCAGTCGTCAGTGGGCTGAGTCAGTTCTTCACTCCGGCGACCAGGGCTATCCTCAAAGAGGTGGTCCCGCAAGAACAGCTGACCCGCGCTTCAGCGCTGACCGTCGGGGCCACTACATTCAGCTGGGCCATCGGGCCTGCCTTTGCCGGCATCTGCTACGTCTCCCTGGGAGCCAGGTGGGCGATTGCCTTGAATGCGGCCTCGTTTGCCTGTTCCTGGGTGTTGGTCGGGCGCATGCGCGTATCTGCGGCAGAAAGGCGCGCGTCAGCCCAATCTACATCGCTGTGGAGCGTCTTGACTGAACTGCGCGAGGGGTTGCGATTCATCCAGGGCCAGCTCCAGCTCCGCACTCTTCTGCTTACCCAGAGCCTGTATTCCTTTGGATGGGGCATTGTGAGCGTCCTGGCTCTCTTCTACATCACCCAGAATATCCATGTGCCAATGAGCCTGTTTGGCCTCGTCAGCACCGCGCCACCCATTGGGGGCATCTTAGGGACCGTGCTCGTTGATCGTACGGCGGCCAAAGTTGGAGCGACCAGAGTCTATGCTCGCGCCCTCCTCTTTGCTGGGGTGATGGTCGTCGTCTCAACCGTCCCAAATCAGGTGTTCATCGACCTGGTGGGTTTCACGCTTATTGGCATCGCCACGATGCAGGCCGAGGCGCTGGTCGGCCCCCTGGTCCTCTTTGCCACGCCTTCGCCGTTGGTGGGGCGCGTCTTCTCCACCCTGGGAACCGTCACAACCCTGAGTTCATTGCTCGCCACGTTCCTCAGCGGGTATTTGAGCAGTACGCTGCTGCAAGGGGTCGTCGTCCATCTGCCCACAGGCGAACTGAACGCGACCAATCTGCTTTATATCGGGGCTGGGGTTCTCATCTTTATGGGGGGACTTCTCGCCTCTCGCCAGTTCAGAAAACTTCAAGAGCGTAACCACATGGAGATGACCTATTTGAAAACGGATAACCGAAGGAGCCAGCACAGGTAGGCAGCTCATCTTTGAAGTGATATACTAGGCGTACGGGTATTGATGAGTAGCACTGTTTCTCACGGAGCAAGGGGCAGCCTGACTGGGCGCAAAATCGGTAGAGCTACATGTTTTCCTGGTTCTACAGTCAAGGCTTCGCTATTTTGCAGAGAACAGATGTGAACATGCTGAATTTTGAGTAGGTCAGGTTCTTAACAATGACGAGGGTATTACCGGAAGTAACCGTTTATACCGGGCCTATGGGCGCTGGGAAAACGACGCGGCTCTATGGCAAGATGGGCGAACTAACTCACCTGGGCATTCCTTATGAGGCATATCGGCCGGGAGTGGATGTTCGGGACGTGGTGATAGCTCCTCGTGGCTATGCCGTGAGTGCAAACGCGGCTCTCACTCCAAACTGTACCACTATAGAATCGCTTGGTGATATTCCGATTGAAGAGCTGGTACTGCGCGGTATCAAGACGCTTTTTCTGGAAGAGTGGTTCATGTTTGGTTTTGATCGTCAGCGGCGGCCAATCTCAGGTCTCTATCGTGAAATCATGGGACGGTGGGCTTTGGCTGGTATTGAGCGAGTGTACGCGGCAGGACTTGATCAAGGCGCAAGCGGCAATCAATTTGGCTTGGTGGTAGATGCCCGGAGATATGGTGCAAAAGTGGTCGTGTGTACGGCCAAGTGTGCATATCCAGTGAATGGTGAATGCGATCCCAAATGCGGACGTGTCGCCCGCAATAGCCAAATCTATGATGCCCGTGACAACAAAGCATTTGACATGGAGACCTTACCTGACCTTCTGCCCGAAGGGTTGCGTCCAAATGATCGATATCGTGCCGTGTGTACGGAACATCTGCTGTTGCCCGCAGAACAGACAAAGCCATTTGACCCCATGCAGACCTGGTAGACTCCCTAGAAGAGGTTCCTAATTACGCTGGCTGTCGTGACGGTTGGCTTAACGCTCTGGCATATCGAATATGCCCCCTCCCTGGTCATCCTAGCTCTTCAGAAATTCGGTTTCAGCTATCTTCTCCCCTGGCCATAATTGAGCAATTCCCAGCAAAGGGTCTCATCAGGGCTTTCCAATTCTCCCATCTTGCGGGAGTGCAGAGGGCTGCCGCCCTCTGCCGGGGTGCGGGGTGTCCCCGCAAAAACCTTTTTTCTTCTCTTTTGCGCGCCGCCTGCGGCGGCGCGCGAAGGAGGGAAGGAAACTGGGGACACCCCAGACCCCGGCAGGGAGACCCTGCACCCCTTTGAGCGGAGAACTGGAAAGCCCTGAGGGTCTCATTAGAGGTCTTGCATGAGGTCTGCCTGCTCATATATACTATTTTTACCTAACTCATGCTGTCTTTGTCAGTGCTCTGTGTGAGCACGAACACTCACCTGGATGTGCCCATCAGGAAACCGAAGAGAGAGGAGAATTGTTCCTGTGATATCACCAGACACAACATCTACGCACATCTCTTCGTGTCCCCCCCTGATACCATCTGGCACCACATCGGTGCCAGCCTCTTCGTGCCTACCTCTCCCTCCAACTCCACTCATCGGACGCGAACACGAGCTGAGCACGATCCACCAACAGCTCCTGCGCAGCGAGGTCCGCTTGCTCACCCTCGCAGGACCCGGAGGTGTTGGCAAAACCCGTTTGGCATTGGCTGTGGCAGCGGCACTTGGAGAGACTTTTGCTGATGGCATCTGTTTCCTCGATTGTGCCTCCTTGCGCGATCCAGCTCTCGTTCCCTGCCTTCTCGCTCAGGCTCTTGGCGTGCCTGAGACCGCAGAGAAGTCCGGGATCAATCTGCTCAGTGAGCATCTTCACTCGCGAAGTATGCTGCTGGTGCTCGATAACTTCGAGCAACTGCTCCCGGCTGCTATCCACCTTGCTACTCTCCTCGCCACCTGTCCTGGGCTGAAACTCCTTGTGACCAGCCGCGAGCCTCTGCATTTACGCTGGGAACAGATCTTCCCAGTCGCTCCACTCCGGCTTCCCGACTTGCAACACCTTCCCTCTACTGAAAGCCTTGCTACGATCCCAGCTGTAGCCCTTTTCCTTCAGCGAGCACAGGCACTTCACCCTGGCTTGCGCCTGGCGGCAAACAATGCTCGTACCATTGCGACTATTTGCGCTCGACTAGATGGGCTCCCGCTCGCACTCGAACTCGCTGCGGCACGGCTCTCGACCCTCACTCCCGCCTCGTTATTGGCTCGATTGGAGCCGCGACTTTCCTTGCTGCGCTGGCCCGCCCCCGATTTACCCGCGCGGCAACAGACCTTACGTGCCACGCTTGATTGGAGCTATGATCTGTTGACACCCACCCAGCAAACTCTCTTCCGCCGTCTCGGGCTGTTCGCCGGTGGCTGGACACTCGACGCAGTTGAGTCGATTATCCAGGTGGAGGATGAGCGAGATGCTGAGAGCGTGCTCGATCTGCTTACGGCCCTTGTCGAAAAAGGGCTTGTGCAGGTTGATGAGCCTTCCGACGAAACCAATGGACCTCCCCGCTTCCATCTGCTTGAGACTATCCGAGAGTATGCGCTTCTCCGATTGCATGAAAGCCCCGAGGCACAACGCATGTTTCGTTGTCACGCCGTCTGGTTCCTCAGACTCGCTGAGCAGGCGGAACCGCATTGGGCCGGATCGCAGCAACTCCTATGGCTGCAACGGCTGGAGCAAGAGCGCGACAATCTGCGGGCTGCGCTGGCATGGGTCAGCACCCAGGCAGAGGCGGAGTTGGAGGCTCGCCTCTGTGCCGTGATGTGGCCCGTCTGGTGGATGCAGAGCCGCTTGACTGAAGGACAGCGCTGGTTGGAGGCCGCGCTCATGCGTGTAGCATCAGTTGAGCCAACCCTGCGAGCACAGGTCATGAACGGAGCAGCCAGCCTCACCTTCTTGCGAGGAGACTACCAGCAAGCCAACACTCTCTATACAGAAGTGCTCTCGGCACGCCGGGCGCAGGGCGATCCATTAGGGATTGCCTACGCTCTCAACAATTTGGGGATGGTCGCCATGGAGCAAGGAGATCTCGGCCGGGCGGCAACTCATCTTCAAGAAGGTTTAGCACTCTTTCGCCAGCAGGGACAAACTCATGGAACCGCCTTTGCCCTCGACAACCTTGGTCGGGTCTGGCTCTATGAGGGAAAAGACTCCCAGTCAGAGTCGGTGCTCCAGGAGGCATTGAGCTTGTGGCATGCCCTCGGCAATACACAGGGGAGGGCAGGAACTCTCAATGCTCTTGGTGTGCTTGCTGCTCATCGAAGAGATGCTGCACAAGCCGCTGCGCTCCATCTGGAAAGCCTGGCTCTCTTGCAGGAGGTGGGCAATGAGCACATGATCGCTCGTTGCTTAGAAGGTCTCGCTACCATCACTGCAACATCGCAGGCAGCAGTAGCTGCCTGGCTCTGGAGACTAGCTGAGCGTCTGCGTGACCGCGCAGGAGTTCCGAAGACGCCTGCCGAGCGCCTGTACTATGAATATACCATGACTGCTGTGCGCGACCAACTTGATTTAGACAAGTTTCCTTCTGGGCAGGCGGATGAGGAGAGCGCACTCACATTGGATCAGATCATTCTCGACGTACAGACGCGTGTTGAAGCCTTGAGAATGAGCACTGGGAACTTCGCGCGTTCGGCATCGCAGAAAAGTTCCACTCCACGTACCACCTCCAGGAATCCTTTGAGCACGCGCGAGCGTGAGGTCTTCCGGCTAATGGCGCAGGGCCACACCAACAAGGAAATCGCAGCCACATTGGTCATCGCAGAAAGCACCGCCAAATTCCACGTGCTCTCGATCTTGCATAAACTGGGAGCAACCACGCGTGCCCAGGCGATTGCTCTGGCTGCGCAGCGCGGTCTTCTCTAACCATTTCCAAAGATGAGACTCTTTTCACCTCTCCAAATGGAGAGGGCGGTCTTGGATGGCACACTCAACTAAAAACTCTCCGCCTGGGCAGGGTCAGACTCCCTTTTGTGTTCCATACTCTTCCTTGTAGGATCGTTCCATGGTCCTGAAGCACATCTTAAAGATATGAAAGGAAGAGAATACAGATGCCACTCGATCCACAAGCCCAGGCCCTTTTGACGGCTGCTGCTGGAGCACCACCCCTCAATACGCTTTCCCCTGCCGCTGCTCGTCAGTTCATGCGTGAGTCGTTAATCCCGCTGGGAGGCGAGCCAGAGCCTGTTCACATGGTCGAGGACCGCGAGGTCTCCGGGCCACAGGGAACAATTCCCGTCCGCATCTACACGCCAGAAGGGCAAGGGCCATTCCCTGTGCTTATCTTTTTTCACGGCGGTGGCTGGGTCATCGGCGATCTCGATACCCATGATGCCATATGCCGTTCGCTCACCAGGTCCGCCGGATGCGTGACTGTTTCAGTGGACTATCGCCTGGCCCCAGAACACAAATATCCTGCTGCACGAGACGACTGTTACGCCGCAACGAAATGGGTTGCGGAGAACGCCAGGAGCTTCAACGGTGATCCCGAACGTCTTGCTGTCGGCGGTGATAGCGCCGGAGGGGGCCTGGCCGCAGTAGTCACGTTGATGGCGCGTGATCAAGGGGGACCCCATCTCGCTTATCAGTTCTTGATCTATCCTGTCACCGATTACTATAAGCCTGGTACTCCTTCCTATCAGGAAAACGCCGAAGGCTACTTTCTTACACGCGATGACATGATCTGGTTTTGGGATCATTATATGTCCAGTGAAGAGGCTCGACATCCCTACGCCTCTCCCTTGAGGGCAGAGAGTCTGCATAGTTTGCCGCCTGCGATGGTCATCACCGCCGAGTTCGATCCACTGCGAGACGAAGGAGAGCAGTACGCTACTCGTTTGAGAGAGACCGGTATATCTGTCGTCAGCATCCGCTATCCCGGCCAGATGCACTTGTTTATGAATATGGCTGGAGCCATTGATCAGGGAAAACGTGCACTGGCAGACGTGAGCACTGGCCTACGTTTCGCCTTTCGTTTCTAGAAAAGAGAGAATCATGAAAACATCATCGGTATCAGGAAGGCTCCCAGATTCGCGAGGTGAGCAGACAGACGCAAAGCGGTGGGTGGCGTTAGTCCTCGTCAGCATGGCCTTATTCATGGATGCACTTGACGTGTCTATCGTCAATATGGCCCTGCCCAACATCCAACGCGATCTCCATCTCACTACAACGGACTTGCAATGGGTGCAAGGCATCTATGTCCTCACCTACGCGGGTCTGCTATTGCTAGGAGGGCGCGCCGCTGATCTGCTTGGCCGCCGTCGCATCTTTCTCATTGGCGCAACGCTCTTTGGATTAAGTTCCTTCATCTGTGGGCTAGCAACCAGCGGATGGATGCTGATTCTAGCACGAGGGATGCAAGGGATAGGTGCGGCACTCACCGTCCCTTCGGCAGTCTCGATTATCACGACGACCTTTCCAGAGGGGCCAGAGCGCAACAAAGCACTGGGCATTTTTACCGCGACGGCTGCCTCTGGTTTTAGCTTCGGGTTGGTGTTCGGTGGTGTGCTTACCGGCCTCATCAATTGGCACTGGGTATTCTTTGTTAATGTCCCTTTCGTCCTGTTGATCCTCTTGCTTTCGCGCGTGGTGATCCCTGCGGACCGGAGAGTAGCAGGCTCACGATCCTACGATATTGCAGGGGCAGTCATGGTCACGGCAGGATTGCTCCTGTTGGTCTACACGATCACACAGGCGAACGAGAGCGGGGCGACCCTTCTGAAGACGGCTGGACTTTTTGCCCTGGCGCTCTTGATCCTGGCCGGCTTCATCGCCATCGAGCGGCGAGCCAGTGTGCCTCTGGTCCCTTTGCGCATCTTCCGTTCGAGCACCACGTGTGCGGCCAATCTTGCCTCACTCACCCTGTTGGGCACGTTCTTCGGCTTCCTGTTCATCACCACACTGTACTTGCAGAATATGCTCCACTACTCACCGGTGCTTGCAAGCCTTGCCCTGTTGCCAGGGAGCATTAGTTCTGCCCTGGTCTCCCAGTTTGTCGCACCCTGGCTAGTCAATCGTTTGGGCATGCGGCTAACGAGTGGACTGGGCCTGCTGTGCCTGACGAGTGGCATTGTGCTCTTCGCGAGATGCGGGTTACATGATGACTATGTAGGGGTCATTCTGCCGTCAACGTTGATCGTGATGGGACTCGGGATGGGGATTGGCTACCCTGCGCTTGCTATTGCAGCAGTCAGTGGCATCGCGGAGACAGAGCAAGGTCTGGCCGCTGGTTTACAATCTACGTCACTGCAAGCTGGTGGCGGATTGTGGCTTGCTATCACAGCAGCGGTGGTCACGACAAGCACAGCCTCGCTCCTTCGTGCTTCAACAACAATCCCACCACTTGCCGCGCAACTAAGTGGCTTCCACGTGGGACTGTTTGTCGTTGCAGCGGGCGCTGCGGCAGGGGCGCTGATTGCACTCGTAGGTATCCAACAGCGATCTGGAACACTGTCGAATGTCTCCAAGGAGAAAACTCTTCATTGACGCAATGTGAACCAGAACAGGAAGACGGGAGGAAACATCGTCCCTCTGCAAAAGCAGAAGATCCTGGCGAACATATGCAGGAGTGACTATTTCACTCCTGCATATGTTCGCCAGAGAAGCCGTGTCCTGGTGACTACGATCCTCACCTATACACAACAGATAGCCCAGGCATTGCAATACGCTCATAACCGGATTTGATCCATCGTGATATCAAGCCAGAGAACTGCCTGGGCGCATACTCGATACAAACCACTGGTAAATTGCAACACAGCCAGACTACCCACCAGTAAACTCTCACCAGGGGCAGAGTAGCCAGAATGGAGAGCATAGGCTACCCTTTGTGGAAAATGACCTCTTCTACCCCTTCAGTCATCTGAAAAGCGAATTGCGCGGCGGTAAACATGACAGCACCCGTTTTCTGTTGTATCGCACGAGCCAGTCCCGGAATATCAATGATCCTCAGTCCCTCCTGGAGCCAGGGGATTGTCGCCAGGGTGAGCGTCTCCTGCTCATCGCCCTGGTTGTCTCGCAGAACTTTATGGTAGGTCGGCGGGATCTGCTCGTCCATATCCAGCCCACTATGCAGCATCTCCGGCTTCTGATGCACCGCCACGCTGTCTATCTCTCCATTAAACAAACACAACAGTACATCCGGGGAGAGGCGATCCATACGCAACAGGTCCAGCTCTTTCCCGTTTGCATCGCTTGCATTGACCAGCAATCCGGGCCAACCAGACACCACATCCGAACGCAACAGGAAACCGGTCACAGCATCAAACGGCATAGTAGCCGGACTGGTAGACATGTTTGCCTGATTTTGATCCTGTGCATACGCCGCCTCCGAGACGCGGCCAATACTAAAGGCTCCATCCAGCAGACATTCCATCCAGAGGTGATCCACCCGAAAGAAACGAATCGCTTCCTCGGGCAATATACGTTCGTCGGGCACCAGATAATTGAATGGCACCCCTCGCAACAGGCTGAGGTCAGTGAACCAGGCGCTAATAGCAGCAAACAGTTCGCTCGGGTCCACCGATTGAGGCTGAATGGGCAAATGAGCGTGCAAGATCTGCTGTTCTGCCTGCCGCAGCAGTTGTGCATGCATGCGTTTCCAGAGGTACAGATTGATCGCAAACTGCTTGCTTTGTAAGGCCAGCAAACGCCCCAATTCCCAGGCGGCGGCATATGAAATATCGAACAGGCCATTGGCGGGGTTGTAACGCACCAGTTCATCAGCGGCACGCACAGGGAGAGTCAACTCAGTTGTTATATCCACTGGAACCAGCGGCCCATGATACCAGGAAACACTCTTCCCCACCAGTCGAAACGTATGTGGAAGCAGCGTATAACCCATCGCCAGATAACGTTCCACCGCTGCATTGTCGTTCTTGGGGAGCCGCAACGTGCCCGGATTGCGGTCAAGGTGCATCAATAGGCCCTTAAAACTCTGTTTCTCATCGACACAGGCAAAGCTCCAACTTTTCAAGCTCACCAGCCGAATTAAATCGTCGTCGCCTGCGCCCTGGTAATCGAACCCTCCGTTGCTGTACCGTCCCTCAAGCGAGACCAGATGAACGGTGCTGCTTCCTCCACGGACTGGCAATCTACTGCCAATGACCACAGCCAGTTCGTCTTGAGAGCCGTCTGCATGCAATCTCACCCGCACGTGAGTTAGCAGGGCCAACGCATCCAGCGTAGGCAGTAATGTCTGCAACACCCCTTTTTTGATATCGATCACTGTTGCCTGATCATCTGCCTTCTGCCCCGTATTCAATTGTAGATCGGGAAATCTGGCTCCGCCGGTTGGCGGATGCATCAGGTCGCCCAACTGCACAATCTGCGATTCGGGCTTCCCTTGATCCTCAAACAGCAAGAGCGCCAGCCAGGGCACATCCTCTCGTGTCGGATCAGCCTGCCGCTCCCAGGGCAGTGTACTGCGTGTGAAGGCAATATGCGGTAAGACGTTGGAATGCTCCCCCAGGCTCCCCTCGGGCGGAAAGACGGCCTGAATGTCCTGGGGATTGAAGGTGAAACGCTCACCGGAGATGGCAAAGTGCTTTTGCGTACTGAACATAGCCTTCTGATTTCCGGGCAGCGTGATTTCCTGCGTCACGGTGATAATATAGTCATCAACCACCAATCCTGGCTGGTGAAACTGCACAAACTCAATTTTCTCACCTATATCGACGTTCGTGTCTACCATCTCTCGCCTCCTGCAAAACGCCTCAACCGGCCTTCTCTATCTGTGGCGCAAACAAAAAATCACTGGCGACCTCTCCCGCAATGGTCGCATCAAGATCAATCGTTTCCAGGTTCACCCCTAGCGCCTGACATAGCTGCTGTCTGGCCGCGAGGGTTGCCGCATCAACAATACTACTACTAATCCGCTGCCTGCGCCCCGCTTCGTCGAGCGTCTCCGCCTGGAACGCGACGGGATCCTGTTCCCACTCATATGCAGCCTGAATGTTTTCCGGGTCATACTGCAATTTCCCGGGATCAACCGGCGCAGTCTCCCCTGGCGTAGCCTGCACCGCTGGCCTGATCTCAAAGCCAGAGAGCGCATCAACAATAAAGCGCTGCCCATTGAGATCCGGCGGCAACAGATATTGTCCCTGGCGCACATATTGGCCCCAGAGCGCAGTCGGCACGTTTTTTAACACAGGGGTATAGGCAAAATCGCGCTCCACATGCAGTCCATTTCTGGTAATCGTGATGGTATGCATGCAGGCAAATTCGCTGGTTTGCACTCCCACTGGGCCAATAGCAGGCGCTCCAATGGCCTTTGTCTTTACCCCCTGCGACGCTACCTGTACCAGATCGCCCTGTGGGGATGCAGCGCTGAATGGTATCAAGCGTACCCCGGTAGCATCGTCGAGATAGGCAACATGGCTGACTGTGAGGGCACTGGTATTGATCTGCGCGCCAGAAGATGGCACAACGGCATTCGTCACCAGCACAAAATTCTTGGGGTTTATCACGCCAAGATCCTGCGCGTCCTGCCCCTGCTTGCCAACCAGCCCATCCGTAACGGCAATGCTACAAATTGCGTTATCGGCAGGCAAAAATGACTGTTTAAAAATCGGCCACTCAATGGGCGAGAGTTGTTGGGCCGCGCTTCTGCCAAACGAGATATCGAACGAAATAATATCAAGGTTGATATGCGCCTGACCTGAAAATTCCGGTCCCCAGATATGCAGATCGGCCCCCACGTCAAAGGTGAGATGATGCGTGCCAAAGAACTGGAACGTATAGGATGCCCCCAGATTCACATGTGCGGTGGCATCGTAGTGAAAGGGCTTCCAGGCAAGAATGAAGTCGGCTGAAAGATTGAACCACGCTCTGAGGTTGCCGCTATTCCAATTTGCCTGCACACGCAATCCTGCCATCATGGCCGCTGCCGTTAACGCAAAATATGCCTCGCCCTTGATGCTCAACTCGCTATTCACCTGCCAGTTATAGCCCAGGCGGGGCACGCGTGGATAATAGTCTGGTGCGACGAAATTCGGATGATAGCCGCCCAACGTCTGCACAAACTCGCCAGCATGCTCACCAGCGAACCAGGTGTAAAAGGCAAAACCGCCCGTCAACTGACAGGCTCTATCGATAAGATAGGAGGCCGAGGTCAACTGAGCGCTGACTCCCAGAAAGCCACGCGCGGGCACAAAGCTGGCTTTCACGGCCATCTGCACGACCGCAACAGGCGTCACTGGTGGAGTACCTGGCACTGGCGGGGGCTGGATCATCGTCGAAAGGCCCAGAACATTGATCTCAAGTTGATTGCCAAAAGCCACCGCCAGCAGCACAAAGGAATCAATGATCTTGAAGGAAGTGAACTTGATGCCAATGGCGAAAAAGTTCTGTCCCAGTTCCGGGTGAATATAGAGCGCGAGCTTTGCCAGCACCTCGGTCAGATCTTTCGTATTCTGTGGAGGACTGGCCCCATTCACAGCCGCCGTCACAAGCGGGAACTGCGCGATCTGATCAACAGGCGGCACCAGCAGCGCGCGATTATAGCCAAAGCCTGCCGCCAGTCCAGTCACGAAAAAGAAGGCCGGTCCACCCAGAGGATAGTCCAGAATAGCGTAAATAAACAGCGACGGGTTATCCAGCACGGCATATGATCCAAGCGCCGATAACGTCAGGCTGGTCGTTTTGATGACGGCAGCTCCATCGTACTCGTCATATGCTTTCCCGTTGAGCATACCCTTGCTGTGCAAGAAGGCACCACCAATTTCAGCAGCGCCGCTGCGATAATCAATGCCCAGGCCACGCAGATCGAATTGTGGGGCGAATATCTTGAGGGGCGAACCAAACGAGAGGCCATCGAGAGAGAGCGTAAGGCCCGCCAGCGAAAGGGAGGCGTCGAGTAAAAATTGGACGACGGCATCCTCGTATTTCACCCCTACCCGATTGAAATTCACCGGCCCGAACGCCTTTTGCAGCGTGAACCATTTAACGTTATCCGCAGCCGTCACGCCTGCCACCGGGGGACTGGCAACGGCTGGCGGAGGTGTTGCGGGAGTGTTCTGATTGACTATCGGAGCAGCCAGAATTTGCGGTGTACCCCCAAACATAATCGATGCCGAGAAATTCAGCCCCGCCCGTAAATCCGTTCCCGGCAACTTCGTAACACTTGTAGGGATCTGGCTATTGAGGCCCATCACGTCGCTCTGCTGTACGCTATTGGATGCCACCAATATCTGCACATTGTTAACAGTGATTGTCTGGTCGGTTGGAAGTGCCTGACCAACCAGAGGCAGGTTAGAAAGCGAGGGAAAATCAACGCTAAGATCCACCCCGAACAGGAAAGTTGTGACAGCGGCACCGTTCTGGCCCGTATTGCTCTTGCGATAGACAAACAGCACATCTTTAAAGTCAATTTCCAGGCCATCGGGAATGTATTGCGCGATATCGGTAGAAAGCGGGGCGATGAGATCTTCTTTGACCTTGATCTTCTCTCCGCCCTGCTTGTCGTAGGTGGCAATCAGCGAGGTGGAAGTGTTGCTCTGATCGAAGCGGAGCGTGAACTTACGTGAGCCAACCATGACATGTCCGCCAATAGTCCTGTCGTAAGCTGCACCATCCTTTCTCACCTCGATGGTAACAACAATATCTACATCCTGGCCTTCAACAACAAATTTCCCCTCACACGTAAAGAGCAGGTTGCTTGTTTTACTAGCTGGATCAGTGCCACTAGATGTAGTGCTAAATGTTAATGATATATTCTGTAAGGTGATACCACGAAGGGCATCGGGCAGATGTAAGTCAAACTGCTGACTCAATGCAATGATAAACGCCCCAATATCAATTGCACCCGGCTCGGTTTTGCAGACAAATAACCACGTTGAGCCACTTTTTTCGGCGTTGAGATCAAAATTAATGCCACCAACCCCAATCACCCCTGCAATGCTCCCGTTAATTTCTCTTGGCGGGAGTGCGGCCTGGTTAAAAGGATTCATAAGGTTAAGCGAAATCTGTGGATTCGCAATCTTCAGACCATAGATATCACATTCTGCATAAAAAGCGACATCGATGAGAATCGCCGATACAGTTTGATTGATGGGATTGAAATCGACCTCAAAGAGATTGAGTCGAAGGTCATTGATGGTGAGCAGCGCGTCAGGAAGGCTTAACTCGCCAAATGGTGTATTGATTGGTAGCCCTGCAATATCTGCAATACTCTGGAGATAGAGAACGACCTCCATTGTCAGTATCCAGTTGTCTTGCTTATTCTCTGGAATGCGCACGGCAAGAGAAATAGAGGCATCATCTTTTACCTTGATCGCGCCAAAAACTGTGAGCGAAAAGCCCGGATTCGCCACATTGATAAACATACGCAGGCCGACTTTATCAAGTGTAAAGAGGTTGCCGACCTCAAAAGGATAGACTGATCCTAGCTGAAAGGCCAGACTGCTTATCTTTCCGGCCAGCGGGTTAAACTGGATCTCAATAGCCGAGAGAGAGAAGACAGGAATCTGGTGTAACTGATCAGGAAAGATGTCAGCAAAAGATGGAACCCCTATCGCGCTGCCAATATTGGTGCCTTCGAGAAAAGCGATGAGATCCTGTAGCCCGGATGAGAGGAGCAAAACCGAATCGATGGTTAATGTCCAGTTATTGGCAGAAAGTACACCACCTAGCGGAATCTGTATCTTTGTGTCGATCAAGGTGCTGCCAATGGCGATCTCGGCATACATACTGAACGTTATTCTGTTATCAGCATAGACGCGTAAGAACTCAAAGCCAATCTTATTGAGAGCCAGCCCATTTGCCGACAGAGAGGTCAGTTGAGAAGAGGATTGCAACAGTCCAAAGTAGATTTCACCTCTCTCAGAATCGAACACGAACGTCACATTCTGAAAAGTCATCCCTAACAGTTCGCTCAGGTTAGTAAGCTCATTCGCTGGTAAGATTTGTTGTGCCCTGATCGTAGAGAGTTGGAAAGAAGGAAACAAGCCTTGTAATTGAAATTGGAATGTGTCTGTTGTGATAAAATCAAGGTAGAGAGTTACCCCATCTATAGCCGTTGAGAAAAGATTTACATTTCCCGTAATGGTAAAATTTTTGCTCCCATCTCCATCTGGTGTCACCTGTGCAGCATTGATGGGCAACTGAGAAATCCCAAAAATTTGCAGCACTTGGGAAAATGCGGTGGACTGATATGTGGTATCATCCATCGTTAACGTGTCGTTGCTAATCAGAACATTTGCCATGCTATGGCCCACCTTCCTTACCGCTTATTTGCCATCGATTTTCGCTTTCTTTTCTCTCGTCTTGGGTTGACTTGTTGCCGTTCGTTTTTCTATTCCACTAGATTCATATGGCTCGCCTTTATTATTCCAGGTATATCCCTTAAAATTGTCTAAATCCTGCTGGGTATAATCGTTATTTTTCTGATCCAGAACATAGAATAATTCCAGTTGATACTTATTTCTTATCAAAGAGTTATATAGCGTCAATTTTTGATCGAGCGAAAATTCATTAAATGCAGGATTATCTGGGCTATAATATAAAATGCCGTTAATACTTTTTTCTTGAAATGTGTCATGAAAAAGATCTGTTAGTGACTGGGCCAGGGCATCTATCAGATTTTCTGATTGTTTCTCGATAACAGCTATGAGCGCCGGATAATACATTGTGAGATAATTTATTCCTTCCTTTGGGTTGGTCAATTGATCCTGTTGCAGCCATCCTTTAATAGCTTCTGCCTGGTTTCGAAATCCAGGTATAATATGTGCATCCAGCAGATATGCATAAAAAGATGCCCTAAACTCATACTGGTCTGGTTGTGTGATGAAGCCACCCTCCCGCTCAAACTTACCGTTTTTGATAATGACAGCATAGTCTTTTCGTGCGATATAGGTATCCGAACTCTCTTTAGGTTTACCTATCGGTGCACCACCTGAGCGGCGCAGAACCACCACTGATTGCGCGTTGTTCGATACTTTATTCTCAGTGTCATTGGGCAAAATATTGCTGAAAAACTGGGCATTGTTTTGAGAATTACTTTGTATCGACAGAATTTCTGTATACCGATTGTCTCCTTTAAAATAAAACATATCGTTTACGAAAAGTATGGGAATTTTGTTTGTTGTACAATAACTATTCGCTCTCTGCAAAAAGCTTGGACTCGGTACCTTTTTAGAGATATTACAGGGAACGATCAAGGTATCAGGCCGCAATTTATCGAGAAAACCGTCCTTTGTCGTATCGCTTGAAGCTGGATAACTGCTATATTCGCTCCCGTGATGGGTCACTTTTAACACCGTAACAGGTAACTTCCCAAGTTTCTCCAGGTAAGCAATTAAACTCTCTTCCACATTATAATAACTTTTGAGTGTTTTATCACCACTTAAATCTCCAGCAGTGAAGTACCTGAAATTCTCCCACTCCAGAATGAATACAAAAGAAAGATCGTTCGGATTCAACGCCCGTCGTTTTGACGCCTTCTGACCATTAAGCACATTCACTCCATCTGCAAGTACACCATTGGCACAATAACAGATCAATTCTATGCCTGTACCTGTTCCCAACTTGATAGTCAAAGGCCCATTGACCGGATTTTCATTGTCTATGAACGGTATTTTCATTCGCTTCGCATTATACGCCCCTACATTCGCAGCAACTTGCTGCTTGTAACCCTCGAAGTAATTGGCAGATGTTTTCACCCCGACACCATTGATTGGGATAAACTTATCATCTTTCAACGTATATCCCCCGGCATCTATATAGTTTTTAAAAGGAATCTTACACTGCCAGAAGCCATCGATATGATCGTTGTGATAATGAGAAGCAATAATATAGTCAAAGGGATTAGCTGCATCCACCTGCAAATATTGTTTTATATACTTTTTCAGGCTCTCTGAACCTCCACCTTCTGCTCCCGCATCAATCAGTACTCTCGATACAATTTTTTCGCTACTATCTCTCACGACAATTGCAGTGGCTTCACCTCCTCCCACATCTATATGATGAATTTCCAGCAACCAATCCATTGTAATAGCCATTGCGAACCCTCCTTATTTTTTCTCTTCTACTTGCAATCTCTCCACATCCGCCCTCACCGCCTTCACTTCCCACGAAAACGTCCCATAGCTACAAGTTCCATAAACCCTCAACACACCATCAACAATCTCTTCATAGCTCAACAAAAATGGCTCCCGACCCTTTGGCGTCAGAATAACAGTTCGACCCTCCTGACGCGTCAACGCCTCGAAATACTCTGGCAGGTGGATTGCTGCGCGGCCATGCTCCAGTCGCGCCTCTCCGCGATAGTAGACCGCCGATTCCGGTCCCTCTAAACAGGCGTGAATCAAGCTATGATCTGGCTTAGTCGGATGATCGATCAGAAAATACTTGTTCCGCGCCCACAAATTGCCCTTGACAACAACGCCATACGAGGCCCATGCCATCACATCACCAGTATTCACAGCCAGCACGCCACCTGCTGCACCAACAATCCTGATGGCATTCGGTTGAACCAGTGGAGCAATGTCGTGCGTCCCGCTGGTAGGGCTGCTATAGGGAGTCTGGCTCTCTCCCGTCCAGTTCACCCCCTGCTGAATAACGTTCCCGCCTAGACCCAGACTGCTTGTCGTCAAGGTGCTTGTTGTCAGAGTACTTGTTGTCAGGGTGCTTGCTGTCAGGCCATTCACCGCCACGCCAGTCGCGGTAAGCACGCCCCTATTATCGAGCCACATTGCGTTCGTAAGCGTTCCCCCTGCACGATACTGGAAATAGAGCTTATCATCCGTCCAGTTGACAAATCCCCAGCGATGATCCTGGGCATTGGTGATCGCTATCTGGAAATCACCACCCTTTACTTCGAGCGCTGTAACCGGCGGATTTGTCGTTCCAATCCCCACATTGCCGCTAAAATGTCCACTACCTGCAAATGTATCAATATATGAATCTGAATTGGTATCGCCTGTTTTGAAGTGAATGCCATCAGAACGGCCCTCGATCCGTTGCCAGTATCGATTATTATGATTGAAACGAATGGCTGGATGGACCTCTGGCACTGTCGGCGAGGCGCTATCATTCTGAAAAAGCTCCAGAAAGAGGATCTTATCGCCCGTTTTCTCCGTCGCCTCCCGCCTCAGTTGCAAATGGTTTGTCGAGGCGCTGACGGTGAGCGTCGCCGTGGGATTGGTAATCCCGATCCCCACGTTGTCACCACGATACAGTAGCGGCGTTTTCTCAATCACCACCACAAACTGTCCATCCCAGTAGCCTGGAATATTCTCATAGCGCACATAGAGGTTCGCCTGTCCCGAAGTCCCTGTGATAATATTGGCGAACGTGACCTTCAATGACTCATCCGCTGCCAGTGTGGTCTGCTTAGATGTGAGAATCCATTCGGGCGACTGTCCCTGCTTCGACGCCGTCAGCGACCAGTTGGCTCCATCAACTGGCTTCACGATAATCGCGCCAACCTGGTCAGGCGTGCCCAGCGACCAACCTCTATCCTTATGGGCATCATCCACGTCAAAGGAGAAGATAAACCGCGAGGGCACGCTACTATCGACCTGGTTCAGCGCGATTACACCATCCTGTAAGATATTGGTGATCCATAAAGTAAGCGTATTTGGCGTGTGGCCGTCGTTCAAAACACTATCGAAGCCAACAAAACCCACATGCAGCGGGATTTGTTTCTGGCCGCGCTGATTGACAATACTGATATAAATCTGCCTGCGACCGCTCAGAGGCGTCGTATCGTCGCCAAACGTCATTTGCTGATAGAGCAGTTCGACCCTGGTGCCACGCGCGCCCCCTTCTCCATTGGCGCTAATATGTGGCAGAGTGATGGTCATGACAGCATTGGGCGCAAAGGTTCGCGCCTGCGTACTCAGAAAATAGAGAACTATGCTGCCATCTTCCTCCTGTCCATAACCCAGATTCCAGCCTTTCAGCGTATCCTGTAACGTCGATGCGGTATCCATAGCAAACGCCTGAACCGCACTCGACATTGTGGGCGACTGGACAGGTTGAGGCGCGGGAACGGAGTCGGTTGCCATTGCAGGCGACGGCGTGGCTGCTACAAATGATTGGAACGTCTGGACTGAGCTGGCGTTCTGCTGCTCCTCTTGCAGCGCAAAAGCGGTATATGAGGCATAAGTTTGAAACGAGAGGGCGAGGGTGCCGGGCCGAAAGCGGAGCGCAAAATGATAATTGCTGGCACCAGCGGTGGTATCGCCCGGCGCTAGCAAGTTGATAGTCTGCCCCGAAGCATTACCGATATCCATGTGCAGATTTTGCCCCGCCGGATCATCCGTAATGGTGAGGATAGCCTGCTCGTCGTCATCGTAGATATGGAAATCGATGGGATAACTCTGCCGAAACGCCGTTTGTGCCACTGGCTCTATCGTTGTCATCGCGGCCCTCCTGTACTCTCAGCCGGCTTCTCGTTCTGGTTCTGCTTCTCTGGCGATGGTTGCTGCTGCTCGTGCAAATGCACCGTCGCCTGCTGCTGGACCTTCGCGATCAACAGATACACGCGAGCATAGGGCATCTGGCCCAGCGCTTCTAGCACAATATTCGTCTCTTCAAGCGTCAGGTTCAGTCGAATGTCTGTCATAACTCTTCCTCTCTCCAAACGTCGCAAAATACTTATGGTTGGGTCGATGACTCGGCTGCGCTCAGCTTGAGCCAACCCTCACGAATCTCCTGTTGCGCCGAAAACGTCGCCTCCAGCGTGACGTTGCCTATCTCTGTCGTTTGTCCGCTCGCCGCCCACGACCAGCTATAGCCCGCCTCCACTGGCAGTGGGAGATTGATCTTTCCTCTATCGGTGACAATGGGCGTCGAGAGGAAAAGCACTTCAATCGCTTGCAGGGCCGTCGCATACTGATCGGGTGGGATGGTAATCCCCTTGACCGGCAAGATACCGCACGTCGCGTGAACGGAGCCGCGCGGATCAACCAGCATGCTCACAATCGTTGGGGGAGCCTCTAGCGTCTGTTGCAGCGGTGCCGGATGATCGGCGTGCGTTTTGATATGCGCATCTGCGATGGGATCGCTTTGCGGGGCATAAAACATATCGTCTGCGTAGCCGTCGCCCTGCTCTTTCCAATACCCAACCAATCCATCGTTCAATTGTTGGTATTCGCCAAGACGGATTGGAAACACAACGTCAGAAAAGCCATTCGTATCTCTGGTGGTACGCCGCAAATCCTGGCGAAAATTGTTCCATCCCTGGTGAATGGCCGGTAGCCCTTGTAGCTCCAGACTGAGCGATGCTCTCACTAGAGCAATGGGCCTCCCTATCAGCAGGGCCAGATCTTGATGCTGCGCAAAGTTTTCAGGGTCGATATTTGCCAGACCACTATCCAGCACTGAAATAAAATTGCTCAAGAACGTCTCGCCCTGATTGAGCAGGTAGCGCACCATCTGCCGCAGATGGGGATTGGCGATGGCATCAACTGTCATATTGGGGAAACCTGGTGCCTGACTATCCCAGATAGCTCGCTGGTTGATGATACCTAGAATTTTTCCCTGATTGTCGTAGATCAGCAAGCTATTGTCAAGATTGTTGGGCAGTACCCAGCCACAAATCGGCGTAGTTGCTGGATGATCGTTCATTTCTTGCTCATCAGTTGCCGCCGTCAGCCAGCGAAAGTTCAGGCACGACGGCTGCATCAGGCGCGGCGGCAACATGACCCGATTGGCGCTCTGTGGATCGCTCATCTGTTCTGTGGTGATGATGTTGCTCCAATCCAGGTCACGCACCTGCCCAAACGTATCAACCAGCCGCAACCGCAAAATACTCATCGCCCCTGAGCGAATCGGGTTAAAGTCCCACAGCGGTTGGGGAGCACTCTTATTCTCCCACTGTACATCGTTTCCAACACTCTGCGTGAACACCTGATAGTCGTCAAAGCCCAACGGATCACTAAGGGCCAGTTGCCTGGTTTGCTTGTGCATGAGCAAGGCCTCGTTAAAGCCGCTCAGCGCTTGCGACAGGCTATAAAAATTGCTCGCGCTTAGCAAATCATAGGCAGCTTTGATCTGCCGATATGTATCCGTTGTTGTGTCGACCTGCGGGTCTTGCACATACGCCGCTACCAGTTCCTTGAGGTTGCTCTGGGCATAGGAGGTCAAAATGCTGGTTCCGCTGTACACGTTCGCCGCCTTAACAAGCGTACGGGCAGGCAAGGGGGAAAGGTCAGGCTGATTTTCTGGCAATGTGTAGTTGCTGGTAATGAAACCCTGCTGATACTCCTCCGTTTCGGGATGGAGGTTGCCCTGATCGTTGAGAGGAAACACCTCCACCACCCATTCCAACAAGAAGGGATTCCAGGGTTGTCGAGTCCATGTGTTGAAACCCGCTGCTCCCTCCTCGCCGCTGCTTTTATCGATCATAGCTCTGATTGTGGCAAACTGGCGAGGCAGAAGATCTTGCACCGTCGCATCGGGCAAGATCTGACAGGCAAGCAGGCCATCCTGACCATGTCGTTCGTTCGGCTGCACTACTGGACCAAGCAGAAGGAGTACCGGCTCCGCAGGTTGCCAATAACGAGGGGCTGGCATCTGCTTGAGCGTATAGGTCATTTTCGCTTTCTTAATAGCATCACTAGCATTAAATATGGCCAGCATCCCCAGAAGATCGTTGATCGCTTGCACCAATTGAGCAGCCAGCGACGAAGAAGCGCCACTGCTAATCGGCACCCCATCGGCAGTAAAGCTCAATTGCCCCGCCGCATCCATTGTCTGTTGAAGCGGCATGAGGTCTCGACCCTCAATAAAATAGCGTATCTCATCAATATCGGGGTAATCTTCGCGGGCATCGTCGGGAGGATAGGTACTGAGCATATACTTGTACCAGTCAGCAAAAAGCTGCTTGCGCATACAGGCAATATTCTGCATGGACTGATCGTAGGATCGCTGCAAGAGATTGAGCCTGTTCAAGACCTGTGCCATATCGTCCGGGAGCACAATCGCCAATTGCTCTTGCGTCATCGGAGCATCAGCAGACGCAGATGGGTCTGTATCAGCTTTGATGGTCCAGAGTGAGCCGCCTTGCAGAGCCGCAAAGCCTTTCTCGTGGCGCGCCTGCACAAATTTCGCCCCGATATCCAGCTGCCTGTGTGCGAGACGATCCGCGAGTTGCAATGCCTCCAGTTGATCCTCAATGACTGCCTTCTGAGTAGCATCGATGGTACTGGCAAGATAAGCAGACAACGCTTCGGTCCCTGTATTGCCAACTGCCACTGTGATAGTACTTGTCGTTTCGTCATCGGGATGTTGAGAAGACAGGTCAAAGTTCAGACGCGCATAACAGATCGTCTGTTGTGGAAATTCCTGGTCGGATTGAAGCGCAACTGTCCAGCGTAACTGTTCAGCGATTGCCGCTTGCAACGCCTCAACGCCTGGCATCACTCCCTTTGCAGCGGCAATCACATCGCGAACAAAGAGCGCCAGATAATCTTGTGCTGGCTGACTATACCAGCCGATGACATCGTACTGCAAACCATCAGACAACTCGGCAACATCGCCATCATACAGACCAAAAACGCTGTGGCAATTTGGATAAAAAGCAGCAAACGTAGGTTCTCCATACCCTACAGCCGTCAACTTCTCCAGATATTCAGCCTGTGTGTCCTGCGCCTGCCACTGCTCCAATGGTACACTTCTGCCCTGATAGCGAAATGGACGATACTTACCCTGTGCGGGTGTCGGGGAAAAAGGGATCGAGATGCTTCCAGCTGCCACACCATCTGGATACAGATAATCGCTCTCGACCACCCACGCCTTTTCGATACTCTCCTGCTTGCCGGCTTCTCTCCTGCTCCGCACAACCAACCAACGATTAGGGACAGCCGGAAAATCGGTCCCATCAGCCGTGTGCTTCCCACGCGTCAACGTATCGGGGAGAGCCCAGTGCAGATGAATCCCTGCTTTGACATACAGGTTTTGATCCTCAAAAGGGGGGGAAAGAACGTCTTCGCTGATGTTGGCAACCGCAGCATTTACATCCTGAACATGGTTAGAATACGGCAAACGGCTAAAATCCGCCATTGCAGCGGCAAGCAGTTGATCTTGTTTGAGGAGCAGAGCGTCGAGATGAATGGGGACCATCAATATACTGGTCATAATTTCTTCTCTTTATCTAGCAACATTGGATTATTTTTGCAACAACAGTGAAGACAAAGTAGAGGGCTTCAACGTCGCTACAGGCATTGCAGTATGTTCGCGCCCCAGGACTTTTAAAGTATAACTGCTGAATTTCACTTTGTCAAGACAAGCAAAAATGTTCACACGTTGATGATGAAGATGTTTACAGCATATATCGACAATAAATATCTGAAATGAAATAGCAGCTTATCAACCCTCTTTTCAAGAGAAAATGGGCCATTATGCAAAATCCCCCCGACGCCTTCGAGATTGGTATGGCGGTGCTGCACCTGTAATTGCCTGAAGCCCAAGCAAATATTATATACTCTTGGTATGTCCAGCACCTGCCCTGCACCTGATCTCTTTCTTCTGAAGGTCAGCTCCTGGTTACAATGCCAACCACAGTTCACCCCCTGCGCGTGGCATCCAGCAGTTCTTCCATCAGAGATGAGCTATCTCACCAACGTCAGGGCCAAAAGGACAGGGCAGAAGGCTCCCGCACATCCAATCCAGACACATGACAAGCACCCTGGCGTTCCGACACTGCTCTTCTCAAGAGCAATCTCCTTATTTGAAAGGATAAGATATGTCAACAATCGAGTTCGGGTTTTCCCTTCCCACACAGCCTCGCATGCCCCGCGAAACCTATTTGAAACACCTTCGCGAAAGCCTGGATATCGTCAGCGGGCACTTTCGCTCCATCTGGTTTCCAGACCATTTGCAATTTCAGGATACACCTGTTCTGGAGGGCTGGACTGCTCTGACCTACATGGCAGCCTGCTATCCTGCCTTCAAGTTTGGACATGTGGTGCTGGCTCAAACGTTTCGTAATCCAGCCTTGCTCGCGAAAATGGTTGCAACCGCCCAATATCTGAGCGAAGGGCGCTTTGTTCTGGGCATCGGGGCTGGCTGGAACCTGGAAGAGCATGAGTCTTATAATTTTCTCTTTCCAAAACCCGGGGAGAGGCTGGAACAATTAGAGGAAACCCTCTGCATTCTCAAGGCTCTCTGGACCCAACCCAGGACGACCATCAAGGGAAAGCACTACCAGGTAGTGAATGCTGCCTGTGAGCCAAAGCCCGATCCCATCCCACGCATTATGATCGGGGGATCACAGCCGCGTATGCTTCGTTTGATTGCACGCTACGCCGATGAGTGGAATAGTTCGCATGTGGATATCACGACCTACCGTGAGCGGATAAAAGCGAGCGAAAGAGCCTGCGCTGAGGTTGGACGCGATCCAGCAACACTGCGACGCAGTTGGCTCGGCGGCTGCTATTGTGTGCCGGAAGGAGCTGATGTAAGCAACGTGGACCTCTCCTCTTTTCGTTCGCCTAATCCACAGTGGAAAACCCCTTCAGCCCATCCATTTGTAGGAACGCCCAACCAGATCATTGAGAAACTGAAGCCATATATCGATCTGGGGGTCGTCTCCTTTCTCATCAAAAATGAACGGTTCCCTGATACCACCTCTCTCCGCCTGCTGGTCGAGGAGGTTTTGCCACGGCTCAATGCCCTGGTTTAAGTTGAGTCAGTCCTGAAGAGACAGCGCGACTGGCTGCTTTTCCTTCAGGGAATGGTATCATCTTTCAAAACAGGAAAAGCAGCCAGCCATCATGACTCATCCCAGCGTTTGATGCGGTTCGCGGTCGCGTTGACTGGAAATATGCATTGAGGCTAGAATGAACGGATGAAGGCTTCAATGCCTTGATTATTGGAGCGTTGCATCGGCTTCGGAGAGCAGCGGGTCGGCATGCCGATGAACGAGTTTCCAACTCTCTCCTTCACGGCGGAAGAGTTCGGTGACGCGCAAATTGAAGGAGACAGGTTCTGCTCGACCATGCAGACGAGCAGTGGCACGCTGGAACCCGACCCAGTAGCCCAGCCCATCACTCGCTGCCATGTGCAGGATCTCAAGCTGCCCCTGGTTGCCAGGTTCAAAATTGGTGGCATCACGTTCGTACTGTGACCAGACGGTTTCAGCCCCCTGACAATAACCCCCTGATGGGCTAAAGAAGGTGGCCGGGGAGTGATGCGTGACGATCTCACCAAGTGCAGCGGCATCTCCATCAATATAAGCGCGTGCCGCTTCGTTGCGCTGCTTCATAAACTGCTCAAAATCATGCTGGTCGTTGTTCATTCCGTTTCTCCTTCAAGACCTTTTTATAGGTTTGTTTGTGGTCTTCACTTGCTTTTATACCAGCAGTATACCCTCTTGGAGTGACAACAGTATGTCAGTAGCGCAATTTTTGGCAGGAGAGATCAAACGCCATGAAGCGCCAATATACATACTTCCTCAAGCATGACGCATTCTCTCATCTCGTGAAACACATCAATAATGCGCCATGCTCATTCAGATCCTCGGGAACGACGCTCTCAGGGTGTAGAATTGATTGCCCTGAATGATGCCACCGTGCGAAGCGGGAATGGCAAGAAAATAGCCACCCAGATCAACTGCCTCCTCATGTTGCCACCCATAGCTTCCCCCTTTAACTGCGATCCCATCTACCCTGGTCACTCCAACAAAGGGATCGGTAATCCTGGCCCTGGTAACTTGCATCGCATCATCCAGCAAACGAGCAGAGGGTCTATAGGCATCTGTGTTCGCCAGACGTACCACCTCCTGGATGCGCTGTTGTACCGAAGCCGAGAGGTGAACCATGCCAGATTCGTCTCGAAAAAAGCCCTGGAACTGACCAGGTGCCGTGATGATATCGACGTAGTTGAGTGCCCCTGGCGCTCCAAACTGCTCAGGATGATGATACAAGCGATTATCAGGCACCGCTTTCATGGCTTGCATGCCGCGATACACTTCTTCTTCATCATATGAAGGAGCAGCCAGACCCTTACTTTCAGCCAGGAGAAGCCGCACAACCACTCCCTCAACGGTGCTGACTGAAGGCAACTGGACAGACATAAACACCACCACCTCTTTCCATCGGGAACAGCCTCGGTGCCTGATGGAAAAGCATGTTCATCTGGCTCTCCGTCCTGCTCCCACGCGACTATCTCTCATACAGGATACTCAGACAAGCAACCTCCACTACAAAGCCACTCTCATAACCGAGGAGAGATCACAGAAAAAGGGCAAGCCCCATACTATGGAGAATGAACCAGGAACCACCGCCCCTGAAAGGTACGAGCGCAGTCACAGGTCAGATTGTGAGGCCGTTTGAAAAATTGCAGGAGAGTAAGGGAGCAAAGCCTGCGGGAGCGCTATGCCAGTTCGTGCTGCTTTCCCCAAGGCATCATCCTTGGCTATTTGAAGTGTCAGTTGAACAAGCCCGGGATAGCGATCGCGATTCTTCCGCAGGTTTGTGGCATCTGCCCCCTGCTTGACAGCTGAGTTATAGAGAAAGAGCAGATTGCTCACGGTCCACCACAGCCGCTCACCTAATGCTTCGTAAGAGATACTTCCACGACTAGCGAGGATGTCCCGAGATGGGAAAACATCTGATGGGTCGTCCGCAATATACCAGACCTTTCCAATGCCAATAAACCGCAGAGCAGCAGCGCACATGATACAAGGGTGCTGTGTTGTCCACAACGTGAGGAATTTCGGCTCGCTATCGGATGGAACCAAAGCTAAGGCATTGATTTCTGCATGTGCCACACGTGTATATTGCAGAGGGGATGTGGGTGAGAGCGGCACCTTCTCCGGTCGGTCATACACGTGGTTACGTCCAAGAGCGACGATCTGCTCTTGCTCATTGAGAATAGAGCAACCGCAAGGTAGGCCTCCTGCCGCTAAGCCCATCCACTGCTGGCAAAAGGCCATTCTGGCTCCTAATGCCAGGTGGTTCCATGCATCCAGGAAATTGCTTTCACTTACCATAGTATCTGTCACCATCCATCCATGTGATAGCTCTAGAGTCATCATGTCGTGTTTACCGCTTGATGCAGTTTACTCTTGACATTATATAGTCCCAGGGGATGAACTTCAAATTGGCATGAAAAGAAGGCTTGCCCATCCCCCGGGTTCGCAATGTTGTTCGTTAAGCAATGGGTGTCGTGTTGAGCTGATCGTCTATCATCTTGGTCAATTCTTCAATGGTGGGATGAGTATTTGCAGCCCAATCGCGAGTGTTGAAGGCAAAGACCCAATCAATATCGTCGCCTCGTGAGTGGGCCAGGTCTGGGCACAGAAGAGGCAGAAGCAGGCCATGTTCCGAACAGAGTACCCATTAAACCTAGAGATCCACTAAGAACAAGTTTTCTCCGACTGTAGAGAAGAAGGTAATTGTGACATAGGAGGCACCCTTTCATCTGTTCATTTTGTCTGTCTCAGCTTTAAGCTGGCCAAATCTGCCTCTTTCTCCTGGTGAACCACTCTACCTGTCAAAAGGAAGGGTGGAGTCCCCCCTACCACTTCTCATACACGGAATTTCTTTAATAGCCGCCTTACGCCCCCAGATTCATTGCGTAGACGCGGATTGGCAATCTCGTCAATGCCAAAATTGATGAAGGTGAGAGCCGCTCCTAGAATGGCAATGCACAGACCCGGAGGCAGGAACCACCACCATGCCCCACGTAAGAGAGCACTGTTCGTAGAAGCCGAGAAGAGCATATTGCCCCAGGTTGAAGCAGTGATATCGCCCAGGCCCAGATACTCCAGAGCAGTCTCTGCCAGAATCACATAAGTCACAGTGCCAAAAAATTGAGCAGCCACAATAGCCGTCTGGTTGGGGAGGATCTCATAGAAAATGATACGCCATATCGACTCACCGGACGCGCGACTTGCCTCCACACAATCCCGATTGCGCAACGAGAGGGTCTGAGAGCGCAGTACCCGTGCTCCCCAGGACCAACCGGTGATCGTCAGTATAAATCCAATGGCAAACGGTCCCTTATTAGGCAAGAATGCAGCCAACAGGATAGCCAGAGGAAGTGTTGGCAACACGAGAAATACGTTGGTCAACAGCGAGAGTGCCTCATCTATCCACCCAAGAAAATAGCCAGAAGTCAAGCCCACTAGAACAGAAATGATGGTGGTGATCAAGCCAATTCCCAGGCCCATAAAAACGGAGAACCGCGCTCCTATTATAGTCTGCACAAGTACGTCTTCTCCAAAATTTGTTGTGCCAAACCAGTGAGATCCCGACGGAGATTGCAGAACATCAGTTGTGAATGTATGAGGATCTTGCCGTATGATGATCGGCCCGAAGATGGCTAAGAGCACAAAGCTTCCTACGACGATCATGCCTATACTCGCCTTCCGATTCCTTATGAAAATCCGCCAGATTTCAAGCTGTCGCTGGATAGCAGGAGAAGGAGCTTTTGTAGTTTCAGGCGTATCAACTTGTATATCCATAGCAGTTACTGCCCTCCCAAACGCACGCGTGGATCAAGGAGTGTATACAGAAAATCAGCCAGAAAGTTCGCAGCCAGCACTGCTACGCTTATCACCAGAAAAGCTCCCTGCAAGAGCGCGTAGTCATGGCTATTCACTGCCTGTAATGTTGCTAAGCCAATGCCAGGATAGGAGAAGACAATCTCAGTCAGCAAGGAGCCGCTTACCACAAAGCCCAGAGAGAGCGCAAATGCGGTAATATTTGGTAAAATGGCATTGCGCGCCGCATACATATACATAATCCTCCCTTGCTTCAAACCTTTTGCTTCTGCCATTAATACGTAATCCTCTGATAAGGTCGTAATCATCGCATTACGCATACCAAGCATCCAGCCAGAAATAGAACCGATGACGATAGTCAACGCAGGCAAAATGGAATATTGTGCCGCACTCATTATGAAATCAAAGCTCCATCCAGGTTCAACATTATCGACATCATAACCACCATGCAAGGGAAACCAGTTGAGTTGTGAACCCAGGACATAGAGCAAGACGAGCGCCAACCAGAAATATGGAATTGCAGAAATAAAAGCAAAGAACGGCGTGAAAAAAGCATCACTGAACGAGCCGCGTCGCCAGACAACGATAACTCCTAAGATCGTACCAATAATGAAGCTAATTACCAGCGACATTCCGACCAGAACGAGGGTCCAGGGAAGATCCTGTCCAAGCACCTGAGTTACAGGTTCAAAGCTATAAATAATGGAAACACCAAGATTACCGTGCAAGAGATTATTGAGATATTGTCCATACTGAACCAGCAGCGGATCATGACTTACCCCTAAAGATGCCTCTAATGCACGAAGCATCTGAGGAGAAGCATGCCCTCTCATACGAGACATAAAGACTTGCGCCGGGTCTCCGGGCACCAGATGGGGCACGAGGAAATTCACAGTAACCGAGGCCCAGAGCGCAACCAGATAAAAACTGATGCGACGGAGCAGGTGACGCATATTTACCCCTTTCTAGAATTTCTTGTTTAAACTAACAGCTTTTTACGGAAGACGGCAAGCCGTTCCGTGAAAAGAGCGAAAACGCATGAAAAAGCCAATCAGCTGTCTATTTTGGGACCAGTGGAGGCACTTTCGGCTTCTGATGAATGATGTGAAAGCGCTCAGCTTTGCGAATCGTGGCCCCTTTAGGTCTCCCTGGCGATTTTCCGCGAGGTCGTGGAGAACGAGCAGGAGTGCCCAATTGTGGCAACAATTTGCTCATCGCTCGACGCACCTGTTGCGGGGAAAGCTCGCGGTGTCGGTTTTCCCACGGGCGAAGCTGAGGAGTAACCAAGTAACGAGAAAGCACCAGCACATTGTGGGCAATTGCCACCAGATGGCTCCAGCGCTCAAACTGTTCTGGGGTCCGCAACTTGGGCTTGTCCCACAGCAGACTTTGTTTGTCAAAACGATACCCATGTTCTTGGCTGAAGCGATGGACGTAGCTCAGAGTGGCGGCAGGCAGATCAGCGCTTGCTTGTCCAATCCAGACAAACCAACTGACTCGTGGATCACACTTGGTTCGCTTGGCCTGTGGGCGTTCCACGCGGATCACGCACAGCTTCAACCAGCCAGCCTCCTTGAGCGTGAGCTTGTGCCACCAACGCAGTTGCACCGGGCGTCCAACAGTATCAGAGCCAGACCACGTGCCGTCTGGGTCGCTGTGCGTTGTCACATCGCAGGGCTGCAATTTCTCTCCGCGTTTGCGTGGGGCACCACGTTTGCCTGTTGGCGCTGGAGCTGGACGGTAAAAACAGCGATTCTTCTTGAGTCGAATCAACGTGCCTTGAACGGGCAAGGTACTCAATTGACACCACAACCAAGCAGAATCATAGCCCCGATCCATCAAAATGATCGTGTCAGTCGGCAACTGGGGAGCAAGCTCCCTCAACTGCGTCCAAGCCATCTGCTGAGCAGTGATCGCGGTCTCGATCCTCTGCACCGAGAGGACATAGGTCCAACTACTAGGCTGCTCCGGCAATGCCACCACCGTCGAAAATTGCCAGCCATACGTCCTGGCCGTTTCGCCTTCCGGCAAATTGTGAACCATTTGGGCGCTGCGATCTGCCGAGGTGACAGCTTTCGGACGGGCGATCCCGGTGGCATCCACCGCCAAGCGCAAGGGAGAACAAGAGGCTGGGCGGAAGTTTACCAAGACCTCTCGCAGGTGCTTTTCATTGATGCGCCCATCTTCCAGCGCTTCGTAGACGCTTCCCCAGCCCCGCTCAAAATGCGGAGACAGCGACAATTCTGGCAACGAGTGCGCTCGATCCTCTGTCACCAATGCATCCAACAGATTGAACAGGGCATCTTTGGCCCGTTCCAACGTCCCATACACCGCGTGACGAAAGGCTTTGAGTGTGTTAAGGTGCATACGAGTTTTGCTCCTTGTATCTTTGGGTTGATACTGGAACTTTACTCGGTTGAGCGACCTTTCGCAAGATCGGTCGCTCTCTTTTGCTCCGTTAGTTTAAACAAGAATAGAATACTCTTTAAAAGTATATATTTACGTGCAACTTTTGCTCAAAAGCATATTGGCGCTGTTGGTCATGTCGAGAAGGGCAGAACTCGTCCTCATCCGTGAAACTTCCAGGCCAGAGGCGCTGCCAGGACGAGTCCCGCCCCTCTGCACAGAGGGGCATCCAGCACATTCGCTAGATGGCAAGCTTACTGAACCGGTTGCAGATTCAATAGTACGTACTCGATGTCCGGGTAGACAGCCGCTCCCGGGGCCGCATAGGGATGCTGTTCATCGGGCCAACCAACAAATTTGGCAGTACTGTATTGATACCAGTACGGTTCCGCGGTCAACGGAATACTGGGAAGTTGTTCCACCATAATCTTCTCTAGCGCCATAATGGTTTGTTTCTGCACATTTGGGTCGGTGCTTGCTGCATACTGGTTCAATAACTTGTCAGTGGCAGGGTCCATCCAACGTTCATAATTGGAAGGGGCTGCCTGACCAATGGGGGCTGAGTTTGTACTACGCAACAGGCCTTCATAGATATAGAAAGGCGTAGGACCAGGGTTGGTCCAGAGGATACCAGCGTCATAATGCCCGGTCTGCAACGCATTAGTAAAGGCATCTTCGGACATTCCATTCACGGTAGCCTTAATGCCTGCCGCTTGCAGATCCTTCACCATAATCTGGCAATCCGCAACATAGTCGCTATAACCGCTGACTACGATAATACTAAAGGCCAACGGTTTACCATCTTTAGCATAAAATCCGTCAGATCCCTTCTTCCATCCGTCACCCTCAAGTACCTGACCAGCCTGAGCTGTGTCTTGCTTAAACTGCAAGTTGGCATACTCTGGGGCAATGTACATCTTAATGTTCTCCCCTACCAGTCCTGTTGGATTAGCAGGAGGTTCGTAGCCATCTTCACCAAGCTTCGAGATATTATCACGATTCAGGGCAAGGCTCACAGCTTTACGCACCTGTAAATCATTAAAGGGAGCCTTCGTTAAGTTGAGGTAAAGCATCACGTCGTCGCTACTGGGAAACCAATAATGGTTGTGCTGTTTATCCAGTGCCACATACGTCTTATCAATGTCGGGAATAAATAGATTCGTCCAGTCGATTTGACCCTTCTGTAGAGCTAGCTGAGCACTATCATTGGAGGCATAAGCGGGGATCTTGACCTCATCTACCTCAGGCTTCCCTGGTAGCCTGAATTTAGGATTCTTAACCAATGTCACCAGTTGGGGTGTGAATGACTTCACCAGATAAGGGCCAGTGCCAACCGGATTGGGATCGGCATATTGCGATGGGTCACCTTTGACGTTCGACCAGACATGCCTGGGAAGCATATAAACCTGCCCTCCGAGAATCCAGGTGATAGGGTTGAAGGGCTTATTCAATGTTACCTTTACCGTGCTGGCATCAGGAGCGCTTACGTCCTTGACCACTGCGCCAATACCTGTCAGATCGACGGAGGCATTTTTCGTGAGCAGATTGAGCGTAAA
The DNA here is from genome assembly GCF_016587455.1 of Reticulibacter mediterranei. Classification (NCBI taxonomy): domain Bacteria; kingdom Bacillati; phylum Chloroflexota; class Ktedonobacteria; order Ktedonobacterales; family Reticulibacteraceae; genus Reticulibacter; species Reticulibacter mediterranei. The sequence goes on from NZ_BNJK01000001.1 coordinate 672,401, forward strand.
GAGCACATCGTCGCTGGTAAAGGGCTGCCCATCTGACCAGGTGACGTGCTGGCGCAGGTGGAAGGTGATGCTTTGTGCATCGCTTGCCAATTGATAACTAGATGCCAGCCAGGGCTTGATATCACCGTTCAGGCGGTTGACGTTAAGCAGCGTCTCATAGATCAAGCCTTGTGTGCCACTGATCACGCTGGGAGAATAGGGATTGAAGTTCCGGGGATATGCATCTGTCTGGTTTGCTTGCATCGTAAGCGAGTTGGGGTGCGCGGGCTTCTTTTTTGTAGAGCTATTACTACCTCCACAGGCTGTCAGCATCACTAAGAGGAGTAGCAGCAACGATATCAAAATCATTCCTGCCTTGTTTGTTTGCTTAAATAAAGCGCTGTGTGTCACCGAGTACCTCCTAACACCAGATAAACGGATCGATAGTTACTCAACGATACCGAGATCGCAGTGTGAAGACATGCCTTCACGGGGAGGATTACACGCTACAAGATTTGTTGTAAGCAAGATACAAATAAAATCGATAGACTGGTACTTTAACCATATCAACACCATCTACGTAATAAGCAGGCACCTCTCGCTTTTTTCACAGTTCTGATGAAACTTTGGTGATATGCTATCGATGAAATTAATATTAATTACTTTTCATTATAAAGTCAATACGCGCTGCTTGATCCACTCACGTGCAAGTTTTTCACTCAATTTTTGGAAGGATAACGCGCATGCACATATGAGTCATCCCGGACTGTTTCGCTGTAGCTCTCGCACGCCCCAGCGCCTTCGGCACTTCGTCCTGTTTGAGGGAGGGATGGTGGCTAGAGGTGGGCACAGCCCACCTCTAGCCACCATCCCTCCCTCAGCGAGCCGTTGTGCGGCGAGCAGTGTAGGCAGAGGTCGCCGCAAAAAAACCGAGGTGACTCATAGGAAAACTGGAAGTTCTCCTATGAGTCACCTTTTATTTACCTTAACGGCAAGGCCGCCAGGGAAAGAGCCTGCGTGTGAAGTTGAATGAAGAAAGATTGACATTTCAATAAAATCATGCTAGCATCATTTCATGAAAGTTCAATGGAAATCTTCATTGTAGACAGGCAAGAGGTTGAAGCTGTGCCAGGCTCTATTACCGCTAAAGATGTCGCGCAACATGCAGAGGTCTCCGTTGGTACTGTATCGCGAGTCTTTAACAATCATAGTAATGTTAGTGAGGACATCCGGCAACGAGTATTGAAAGTAGCTGCCGAACTTGGCTATTTCCGTGTAGGTGGAAAGCCAAATGCTCATGCTAACAGTCGAGCGTTAAAAGAAGTAGGTTTCTTGTATTGCTCCAGTATAGAGCAGACCCCCGCAACATTGGACCCTTACTGGGCACCCATCTTTCATGGTGTTGAGACTGAGTCCCGGCTTGCTAACATTAAAATCACCTATCGTACCATTACGGATATACGTCACCAACCCCATTTCTTAATTACCACTCTTTACGAGATGCGCCTCGGTGGAGCACTCCTGGTTGGGCAAACTGAGGCCGAGATCGTGAACGCTTTACACGCAACGAAATTGCCTGTTGTTCTGGTCGATAACTACATCCCTGATCTGGAACATCCTGTCGATACAGTCCTGCCCGATAACTTTCGGGGGGGGCAGTTAGCTATGGATTATCTTTTCAGTATGGGACACCGTCGTATCGCTTTTATCGGCGGCCCCTCAGATTCTCCAATTCGTCCTATGTACCATAAAATCCATTCAATTCAACAACGCTGGATTAGCTATCGCATGGCTTTACTTGACTACGATATCCCAATTAATTACACTCTGGTTGAATCAGGCAATCTTACGATGGAGGGAGGATACCAGGCTTGCAAACGTCTGCTTGAACGCAAAGCGACATTCAGTGCCATCTTCTGTGTAGACGATATCACAGCAATTGGCGCAATGAAGGCTTTGCGCGAAATGGGACTACGTGTACCTGAAGATGTATCAGTAATCGGATTTGATGGCATTGATCTGGGACAACATGTGACGCCCGCACTCTCCACCATTCATTCCAATATGGAAGCAATGGGAGCGATAGCGCTGAAAACACTCATAAACAGAGCGGCCAACATGAATGGACCCGACATGACCATCACGCTAGGTGCCGAACTCATCAAACGAGACTCGGTAGGACCGGCCAGCGTATAACCAACCACACACAGAAAGAAGGAGCAATGACCAGACCTCTTGATCTTGCCTCCCTACCCTACCCTGGTAGACGCCAACCCCTCTTTGCCCCGCACGGGGTAGTCGCCACGAGTCAGCCGTTAGCGGCTCAGGCGGGTCTCTCCATACTCAAGCGCGGAGGCAACGCTGTAGACGCAGCCCTGACGACTGCACTCACCCTTGCCGTCGTTGAACCAGCATCCTGTGGAGTGGGAGGAGATGTCTTTGCCCTGGTCTGGGATGGTTCCCGCTTATCCGGTTTGAATGGTTCTGGTCGGTCACCTGGTGCTCTAACAACCGAAATAGTACAAAGCCAGGGCTATCAGGAAATTCCTGCTACTGGATGGCTGCCCGTCACTGTTCCTGGAGCGCCTGCTGCCTGGTATGATCTTCATCAGCGCTTCGGAAGTTTACCTTTCGACGAGATATGCGCTCCGGCTATCGACTATGCGGAGCATGGCTATCCGATCACACCAACCTTACAGATGTACTGGCAATGGGCGTTGCAAACACATCGCTTCTTGCAGGGTGAGGAGTTTCGTGCGTTTGAGACCTGTTTTACAAATGCAGGCCGTGTTCCGGAAGTAGGCGAACGCTGGCGTAATCCTGATCTGGCACGCGTTCTGCGTCTCATCGCCAGAAAAGGTGCGGCGACTTTTTATCAAGGCGAGGTTGCCGAGGAGATTGCCAAATTCTCTGCGCGGACAGGTGGCCTGCTCACCGCCTCTGATCTCGCAACTCACACCAGCACCTGGGTCAACCCCCTGAGCACAGGCTATCGAGGATATGAGGTATGGGAAATGCCCCCTAATAGCCAGGGGCTTACGACGCTGCTTGCGCTCAATCTCCTGGAAGGTTTTGATCTCTCTCGCTTTCCCCGTGAATCTGTGGAGAGCTATCATCTACAAGTGGAAGCGACCAAGCTGGCCTTTGTCGATGCCCAGCGGTTTATCGCCGATCCCGAACGAGCCACAGTTCCGACCGCAGCTTTACTCGATCCGCACTATACTCAGAGCAGGCGGACGCTTATTGGTGAGTTGGCGCGGCTTCCAAAGCCTGGCAAACCCCAGGGTGGAGGAACGGCTCTACTTTGCACAGCAGACGCGCAAGGCATGATGGTGAGCCTGATTCAGTCCACCAGTGCCCTCTTTGGCTCCCATGTAGTCGTCCCAAGAACCGGCTTTTCCCTCCAGAATCGTGGACAGGGCTTTTCCCTCGACCCTGAGCATCCTAATCGTCTGGAACCAGGCAAGCGCCCATTCCACACCATTATTCCCGGCTTTTTGACTTACGCCGGACAAGCTGTCGGGCCATTTGGTGTCAAAGGGGGTCATATGCAACCACAGGGGCATCTCCAGATGATCGTCAATACGGTAGACTATGGACTGAATCCGCAAGCAAGTCTGGATGCACCTCGTTGGTTCTGGGAGAAGGGAAACGCTATTCAAGTTGAACCAACTGTTTCTCCAGCTCTCGTACAGGCTTTACTGGCGCGCGATCATCTGGTTGAGATTGGTCACACAATGGATGTCTTCGGATGCGGACAGATTATATGGCAACTACCCGCTGGCATCTATGTAGCAGGAAGCGATGGACGAACCGACGGATGTGCCATCGGTTATTAATACTTTTCTACTAAAACTTGCATGATCACTTCATAAACGCCTTCTGCCTTGCATACGACACTCTCTCTATTGCGTAGCATATAGGCATGTCGGTTGCAAACGTAGATTATATGGTATGCCGTTCAGTAGAACAAGCCTATCTATCTGAAAGACTCCTCTTCTGCCGTCGTGATCTGGAAGACTGGATGTCGCGGTGCCTCACGCTCAAAAGCCTCAAGGGGCGAGTCTTTTGTGACATCGAAGTAGGGTCGAGTTGCGGTGGCCTTCCCAAGATACTGTTTGAGAATAGGAGCCGCCTCCTTCGCTTCCAGTTCGGTCACGGAAATGGTCTCTGAATGGCGCCTGCATGTGAGCGTTGCTTCACCTCTTGCCCGGATGTTGCGTACCCATTGCACCACTCCGTAAGGCGCGACCAAAAAGCGTTCTCCATCTTGCTCAACGAGGAGCACCGGAACCGTATGAGGCTGACCGCTTTTGCGACCGCGCACGGTGAGCAGTGACATCGTTCCTATTTTGACACCAGCACGTAGCAAGGCCATGAACAGTGCGTCTCCTATGCGATCAACAACAGTGAGGTGTAAGGTTTTCGCCATGAATGTGTCCTTCTTTCTCCTAGAGAGGGGCATCGTGAGGAACGGCCCTGGCCCTACATACGAAAGCTTGAATTTTATACAAGAATTTGGGTATTCTTCCGGTAGGAGAGGTACTCAGGTGCCGCGAACTTGAGATAAGGAGCCGCAGAACCTTGCTAGCCCTATGGACCTCACGATGCCCTCAAACCAACAAATATTCACCTCCACTTGTATGAACGCAGAGTTTATCCAAAAGCAAAGAGGTTTTCTTCAATAGGCCAAAACAGTTATACGGTACGTCGTGCTTTTTCGTCAGAATCACGCCCATAGGCCTATAGCTCTACAAATGAGCTACACCACACTGGCCGATCATATAATCATTAAGAACATATTTCAATAATGTAATATATTGAAATACAGCCTCAGTAATGCAAGGTTATCTGGAGAAAAACATATGAGAAAGAAGACAAAAGAGCAAGCAAAACAGCCAGTCCTCTTGACGCCAAGCGATGAATATCTTTGGATACCAGTAAAGTCGTTAGAACGCAACGATACCATTGTGATTGCAGACGTTGAAGTTAAAGTGCAAAACATAGAACATCGAGATAGCGAGTGGCACGTAACGTACCTTGACTCCACCACACGATCCAGGACGGAACAATTGTACAATGGACATGACCAGGTCTATGTCAAGACCACTGATGCCATCAGAGCCAGGCTGAACCCAACGGAGTAAGAGGACACAACGATGGAAGAAGAAGAGATACTGCAATACTTGACGATGCTTGGGGAAGAGCTAATGCGTCAGGGCATAACCCAACCAGTACGTCTTCTAGTGGTAGGAGGCGTCGTCATGGTCACACTTCTGAAAAATCGGCGCTCAACGGAAGACGTGGATGCAATTCTGTTAGATCTCCCAGAAATGACCGAGAAACCTCCGATCACAACAGTCAAAAAATTTATTCGTGCAAGAAATGCAGTGGCAAAGAAATATAATATCCCAAGAAAATGGCTCAATGATAGCGTCAAACAGTTTATTTTAGATTATGCTCCACATCCAGATATCCATCTCTGGAAGACTTTTCAGATGTTACATGTGTATTTTCCAAGCAAAGAATATCTCCTTGCCAGTAAGTTGATGACGTTCAGGCCGAAAGATCAGGACGACGTGCGTACCCTCCTTGAAGATCTCCACATCGAGTCCCGCGAACAGGCGCAAGCCCTCGTTGATCGCTTTGTCCCCGATAAAAGGTGGCAGGACTACTACGAACTCGACGCGAACTTGAATGATATTTTCTAAACTGCCGTAACTGGGTGATGAAAGACCCACATCACGCCTGGCTATCTTTTTTTGAGAGGCCATGATACAATAGAGAAGAGAGCAGTAAGAGTCGAGGGGTGAAACAGATGAAAACCTGCACTGAACTCCAAACAATGGCGGAGGCCTACAGGGAGATTATACTGGGCGAACGTCCGTGGACAGCATTAGGAAATTTTCTCAATCACTGGTACGGGTATCATCCCAATCAGCGAGAACAACTTATCATAGACCCCATACACAAACTAGCAGCTCCTACTCTCGAACAGGAGCGCTGGGCGGCTTACTGCGCCGCAATGGTAGAATATCTCAGCCACCAGTATGGCGTGCCTTGTCCCGAATGGGTACACGAGGCAGCTTATACATTGGCGGAACCCTGGTTTGATGCTTTCAATCCCAACAAAGCAGAAACCCGCGAACGACTCACACGCGAAACCCCAGAGACCTTCAAAAAGCACAATGTCTACAGCGGCAATCGGATGTTCCTCAATAAATACGAACGTCCATCTCTGCGCAAATCCGCATAGGGAACTTCCAGGAATTAGACCTGAACAAGCTGAATGAAGTTCCCGCAGGTATCATCAAAGATAGCTATGATGACAGATCCCATTTGTATTGGTTCTTGAGTCCACACCACCCCCAGTTGTTTCAGTCGCTCATACTCATGCTGAATATCTGAAACCGCAAATGCTGTCGCAGGAATCCCTTGCTGAAAAAGGGCTGATTGAGATATCTTGGAGGCCGGGTTGTCGTTTGGCTCAAGAAGTAATTCTGTCCCATCTGGCTCCTCGGGCGAGACAACGGTTAACCATCTAAATGATCCGACTAGAAAGTCGGCTTTCTTCAGAAAACCCAATACTTCTGTATAAAACGTCAGAGCCTTGTCCTGGTTATTCACATAAATCTTCGTGAATTTCATCTTCATCGGTAGCATTGCTCACTTTCTCTTGATGGAACCGGGCGAGAATGACTGACTTGTTCATAGGGTGATTGCTTACCCCACAGCGTCTATTGTTTTATGCTCGCCCACTCATCGGCCTGCTCTTGGTAAGGTCGCTTCAGTCCAGGCATCGCCCTCTGCCTGCCGGCATGAAGTTGCCTGTAGGCCCGATCCCCAGCAGCAACGAAGCGGAAGTGCCAGCTCTACCCGCTTCTTTCCACTTGAGTTGCTTCTATTTCTGGGAAGATGATGACCTCACCTTCAAAGGTTGGGGATAGCCTCGATGCCTCGATGGGCATCAATCTGGTCAAACATGCCTCCATAAGCAAAGTTGTGCGGGTCAGTCGGCTGGAGGTAGGTGTGTGGATACCCCAGATCTATCTGGCTGGCCGCATCTAACTGGCTCATTTCCTCTTCGGTAAGCCTGATCTGTAAACACTGGAGGTTCTCTTTCAATTGGGCGACAGTTCGCGCTCCCAGAATTGGAATAATGACGCCCGGTTGCTGGCGGACCCAGGAAAGGGCCACTTGAGATGGGGAACACTCACGCGCCTCGGCAATCTTGACAACTTCAGCGGCGATTGACAGGCTGCGTTCATTTGCCACAGCTAGCCCGGCTCGACCACCGCCTTGCCCCTGGTTGTACTTGCCGGTCAGTATTCCACTGGCCAATGGCGACCACACCGTGACCGCCAGATCAAGCGAACGCGCCATAGGCAACAACTCACGTTCAGCGGCTCGCCCAATGAGATTATATTCCACCTGGATTCCTGTGAAGGCGGTCCATCCACGCAGTTCTGCAAGCGTATTCGCGCGCGAGATAATCCAGGCCGGCGTATTAGAGATACCCACATAGAGCACTTTCCCCGCACGAATCATATCATCCAAAGCACGCATTACCTCTTCGATGGGCGTGAGAAAGTCCCACATATGGATAAAATACACATCGATGTAATCGGTCCCAAGCCGTTTCAGACTTGCCTCAAGAGATTGCACCAGATTCTTGCGCTGAGTGCCGGCGGCATTGGGATCATGTCCAGGGGAAGACATTGTATATTTGGTAGCAAGGACCAGATGTTCACGTTCGTCTTGCACAAACTCCCCAAGATAGCGTTCACTGGTTCCGTTGGTGTACAAGTTGGCGGTATCGAGAAAGTTACCACCTGCTTGCAGAAACGTTTCAAAGATCTGGCGGCAGGTTTCCTTGGATGTACCATATCCCCATTCCTCTCCGAAGGTCATCGTCCCTAAACACAGTTCTGAGACACGTAAGCCACTGTGACCAAAAAGTTTGTATCGCATCAGTTCCTCGTTTCTCCATCGTATTCGCGCTTCTTTTCTTCGCGCCATCTTGTTGATGAATAGTCTAGCAAAAAAAAGAGGCAGAACACATGGACAAATGTGCGCTAATTTGGAACATTCTTGCGGTATTCCTCTCGAAAGGCCAGTGGAGAGAGGCCAGTTACTCGCTTGAAAGCACGGCTCAAATGGCTCTGATCGGCAAAGCCGAGTCGCTCCGTAATCTGTGCTAAAGACGCTCCTCTCAGAATCTGCTGTTTGGCCTGCTCAATCCGCAGACTGAGAATATATTGATGAGGAGATTTGCCTGTCGTCTGTTTAAATTGGCGCGCAAAGTAGTAGGGACTCATACCAACCAACCCTGAGAGCGCCGACAGCGAAAGCTTATCGGAAAGATGATCGTAAATATAGTCGGTGACTTGCCGCATGCTGACAGATGAAAGGTGCCTATCATGGGAAAAGTCTTGTGATTCCCACCCAGCATAGCGTCTGAGCAGATGCGCTGCAAATGCGTGGGCCAACTCCTGGACGTAGACAGCAGAAAAGCGTGCGGAACTGTTCTTGATTTCTGCACGCAGTGCCAGACCAAGCTGAAGCAGCAACGGGTCATGGATGACCTGCTCCTGCCTGAGCAGATCGAACGCATGGTTCAAAGCAAACGTTTCTGCCATCTGGGTGAACAAGGTGGGTTCCAGATACACTGAGACATGATTATTGAAGTCATCCTGACGCCGCCATTCGGGCATGTTAGCTAGAGAAAAGAACATATCTCCAGGTCGGAGCCTGTAACAAGCGAGAGAACCTGAATCGATCTGTCGTTGCATCACCACATCTTTGAGGGCAATATAGATTCTATGGTGCAAAAAGACCGTCTCGCAAGCGCAAGGAGGCTGCAAACGATGCTCTTCAACGATGATCTGTTCCCATTGCGCCTTCTCGGGAACGGTGAGAGGGCTTTCAGAAAAGAGCCATACCCCATGACACACGACTGGGGAGAAGGCTTGTACGTTCTGTGTCATATGATCCTTTCTTCTCAAAGAACTGCCTCTCTTGAGTCTGTACTGGAGCTTTCAACCGAACTGAGGCGACAAGGGTTAAGGTGCCCAGACTGACACGCGAGTCTGAAAGCACAGGCAAAAGATATGAATTGCTACACTGAGGTGTAGTATAGCACACCTCTCAAATGAAGATGTATGCTTCACAAATGTCAATAGACTACGTGTTGTTTTCCCAGGGAATGGTCGTTCTGGTAAGCTGTTTCGTACTATAACTAGAGAAGAGACGGAAACAAAGGAGTCTAACGATGTCCACAAACACACATGATATAATTGTCATTGGCGCAGGTGCAGCAGGAAGTTCGGCTGCTAACACGGCTCTAAGTAAGGGAGCGCACGTCGCACTGGTGGAAAGGGACAAAATTGGAGGAACCTGTCTTAACTATGGCTGTGATCCCACCAAGACACTACTTCACATCGCACATCTGCTCTATCAAGTCAGGCACAGTGAACACTATGGTCTGACTATTCCAAGCGCTTCTGCCGATTGGTCGCGTGTTCAAGCCTACACCCAGGATGTCATTCGACGTATTCGAGGTGGAACATCCTCACAGGCTAGCGCAGAATTGACCCACAAAGGGATCGAAGTAATTCACGGCGAGGCTCGCTTTATCTCTCCTTATGCATTGAGAGTCAGTGATCGCTCAATTTCAGCGCCTCGCATCATTATCGCTGCTGGTTCTCAGCCGGTCATTCCACCAGTAGAAGGGCTGGCGGAGGCTGGCTTTCTCACCAACGTCGAGGCTCTTGCCCTGCCAGCCTTGCCACGCCGTCTGGCTGTAGTTGGTGGAGGTGCGATTGGCATAGAGTTTGCGCAATTGTTCCATCGCTTTGATGTCGAGGTGACTGTGTTGGAAAAGGGTGAGCAATTGTTGGATACAGAGGACCGTGAGATGGCCGAACTGTTATGCAGTCTGCTAGAAAAAGAAGGAATAAGCATGCAAACAGGCGCTGAGTTGCGCAAGGTCGAGTTCGTCGAAGGCAGCAAGCGCCTGACTATCGTAAGTGGAGGGCATGAGGAGAGACAGATCGAAGTTGATGAGCTATTAATAGCCAGTGGGCGCAAACCCGCATTAGCATCATTGCATCTCTCAACAGCAGGCGTGAAAGAGGGGAAGAAAGGAATTGAAGTTGATAAAACGTTGCGCACCAGCGCTCCGCATATCTGGGCAGCAGGCGACGTAACAGGTGGATATCAATTTACTCATGTGGCCGATGCGCAGGGCAAGTTGGCCGCACATAATGCATTTTCCTCGCAACCTCAAACCTTTGAAGATCGCGTGATCCCCTGGGTTACATTTACCGATCCTCCTCTTGCCCACGTGGGCAAGACAGAGGAGCAACTCCGTCAGGAGCAGGTCCAATATGAAGCAACACAAATGAAATTTGACGCGGTCGAACGAGCTATTACAAAAGGTACAACCGAAGGGCTGGTCAAGCTCCTGGTAGACTCACAAGGTGAGATTCTAGGTGGTCACGTACTGGGCGACAATGGTGATGACCTGCTGGCCCCTATCATTCTGGCGATGCAGACCCATACATCGGTCGAGACGTTGGCAAAGACCATCTTCCCCTATCCCACTCTCAGCGAGGCAGTACGCTGGGCCGCCAGCCGTTTTGTATCTCAGCAGGAAGGAACGTAAAGCTAAGTGAATAGGAGGCCGTGAAGAGGCACCAATAGAGCAAATCAAAAATTGAGTGAGCATAGGGAACTACTCAAAATAGGGCAAATGACCCTTCTTCTCTGATATTCCTGATTTTATACTCTCCATATGGACAGGCAACACATCTGCATATTTGCCTGCGACTATGCTCCTACTCAAAGGAAAGGATTCTCTATTATGTGCGCATTCTGGCCGCCTCCTCTTCGTGCAATCTTCACACCTCTGACATGTATGCTATTCGCATCAGGCTCAATCATCTTGAGTCTGGAATGGTTTTTCTCTGACTTTTTCGCGGAATGGAATTTTCTGGCTCTACCTCTCTGGCTTCTGCTGATTGTTCTGATGAGCCTGGTAGCTCTGGCTGTAACAGGCCAATGGAAAGGCATAGCACTGACGCTTCCGCTGATCATCATTGCGCTTTACGCGCTCTTCTATCTCCTTCTTGGCATTGGAGCGCTGGTCATCATCTCGGTTTCAGGAAGATTACTGCTAGCTTTCCTTATCATCACCTTGTCGAATGGTGGCGTTATCCAGGCGACACGTATGCAGAAATCTGCACGCCAAAGGAGGTATAAAGTGGATCTCCACAAACGCGCTTTTTACAAGCGTTTACCACATGCAGTTGTAGCTATGGCTCTCAGCAGTTTGATCGTGAAAGCAACACTCTGGGACGACCCCTCTAAACGCTGGTTGCTTGCTGATTTAATCCAAAAAGAGGATGTCCCCGGGAAACTGACATTGGCACCTCCCCTGGCAAGACTACTCGATGACGCCAGCCATCTCAATGCGAGCTATGTTGCCGAGATCCGTTCTCCAAGGACGGTCGCTGAGGTCATCCACGCCGTAAAAGATGCACAAGCGAACAGGAGAAGCATTTCTCTCTCAGGCATCCGGCACAGTATGGGAGGCCAGGCTCTTGGCATGAACACCCTGCATCTGGATATGACATATCTGGACACAGTACGCTACAACCCCACTGATCAAATCGTCAGTGTTGGACCAGGAGCAACATGGAAACAAGTACAAACCGTCCTTGCGCAGCATGGTCGAGCGGTAAGAGTAATGCAAGATTCAAATATCTTTACCGTTGGCGGCGCACTTAGTGTGAATGCTCATGGAAAAGATCCCCAATACGGATCATTGATTGAAAGCGTTTCGTCCCTCTCCGTCGTAACGGCAGATGGCGTGGAAAGGCGCTACGACCCAATTCATACTCCCGAACTATTTTCTGCCATCATCGGTGGCTATGGCCTGTTAGGCATCATTACCGAAGCACATCTAAAGACAACATCAAACAATACATACGCCTTTTCGCTCATTCCCATTCAGACACATGATGTCATTGCAACAATGGAACGCTATAGTAAAAATCCCAAAATCCGCTTGCTAGAAGCTCACCTTTCGGTTGATCAGGAACATTTTTTGAGCGAAAGCCTGATCTATGCGTATGCAGAAGCCGATACCAGAACAACTCCCAAAGACGAGCTTGCTGGAGAAAACAACATCTGGCTACGCAAAGTCGTCTTCCAGCTGTCGAGAGCTAGCAACTTCGGCAAAATATTTCGTTGGGAAATGGAAAAACGTGTTGGTCCACTGGTCGAACCAGCAACACTCAGTAGAAATACGGCGATGGCTGTCCCTGTGCGCTTTCTCCAAAACCCCGACCCCACGACGACAGATATCTTGCAAGAATACTTTATCCCTGTCAGGCAAACTAACGCATTCCTTGAAAACTATGCACGGCTACTCAAAAAACATCGCATTCTGCTGCTGAATGTGACTATCAGAAAAGTATTAAAAGATACCAGTGCACTGGTATCTTATGCCCAAGAAGATATGTATGGCTTTGTAGTCTACTATAAAGTTCAGCACAATAGCGTCGAGAAAGAGAAACTAAATGCTTTTACCAGAGAACTCTTCGATTATCTCCTCTCAATCAAAGCAACCTACTACTTATGTTATGGCAGTTACTACTCACCAGCGCAGTTGACAACGATGTATCCTCATCTCAGTACGCTCATAGCACTTAAAGCAAAGTATGACCCAAACAGTCTCTTTACCAGTGTGTGGTTTGAAAAAAATCGTGATGCACTTCTATCGAAACATGCGTAAATAACATAAGGGGGGCTTCGTCACGGATGGTGGATCTCTCGATCTTTTGATGAAGAAGGGGGATGTCTGTCTTCGAGGTTTTTACAATGAGATTGTTTGCCCTAGCCATAGCTTGAGAAACGATGCATGATGCCATAACGATGTGCTTGCTTTTCTCCTCATGAGAATACGTCTTCCTTTCGCTTCAAAGACTTCCTGCTCCAATGCTTGATCGTAACGTCTAAATTTGTCTTAAGCCGTTACATATGATATATTAGAGCCAGAATAGGTAACGGTCAAGGTCAACCAAAGGGGTTATGTTGATGGAAGCACTCTGTTTAGACATCCTCAATAGTACCTGGCGAGGATATCGGGGAGGAGAACGAGAACAGGATCGTCTGCTCACCCCAGGCTGGGATGAGCAACTTATGAAGCGATGGGGAATCCAGGCGCTTTCTCCTCTTGAGCCAGAGGCACGAGAAGTCCTGCAAACCTTACGTTCTGCCATGAGCCACGTGATCGAGGCCATTGAAAAAGGAACCGATCCTGCTGAGCAAGATCTGGAAACGATCAATACGGCTCTCGCGCTGATGCCTTCCACGCCATTTTTGGCCAGGGAAGAAAACCAGTATGTACTTTCTTATCACCCCTTACAAGTGGATTGGCGATGGTTTGTTCGTGAAGTCGCTTTTTCATTTACGCAACTCTTAATTCAACATGATCCTCTCCGACTGAAGCGGTGTCAAAACCCGGCTTGTGGTTGGAGCTTTTATGATGAGAGCCGCCACAAGAACCGCCAGTGGTGCAACCAGACATGCGCAACACTGATGCGTGTAAGAAGATTTCGCCTTCATCATCGCTCCCTTTCCTCGGAACAATTCACCCCATAAAGGCAAAGACTCTCGTGCGTCTTACCTCTTGAGGAGCATGGCCGTCTGATGAAAGCCTACGCCGACAGCAACCATCACCAGATAGTTTGCTGCGATGCTTTGAAAATAATAGGCGAGATTGACAGGACAGGTTGCCAACGTCATATTGCCAAATCGTTCCAGGGTTTCTAAATATTCCCTGGGCTGCAAGCACTGGGTCCAATAATCGAGCATCAGACGCGAGGCCTGGTGGCTAATCAATGCAATATCCTGACCTGTTAACCCATGCTTATGCAATAACCTTTGCACAAGTACCGGAGGGCCTTCCATGCCAGCCGTCAAAAAAGAGTGAATCCCTTCCTCTTGCGTGATTTCATAGGTAGGAATTGGGACGTTCTGTCTGTCAACCGGAACAGACCATTTCCCATTTCGTGTGCTGGCATGTACGTTCATCGTCATTGCCCCATACTGATTGCTCACTGTCTGGGTTGCATAATCAAGCGGCATAAAGTGATTGCCAGGGCCAACGACCACTGCTCCAGCCCCATCGCCTATGCTGAGAGCGTGCCCTTGTGTATAATCCATATAGTGCGTCCAGTTGGTTCCACAGACGATCAAAGCATATGTGCAATGTCCGGCAAGAATAGCTTCCCAGGCGTGAATAAGACTCAATAAAAAATTACTGAACTCGCTATTAATAGGCACCACAAGCGTATGCGGCGAGAGGTGTAATTCTTTGTGAACTGCGTAGAGAGCATTGGGCGTCAGATAAGGAGAAACCGTCGCATAGCCATAGAGTCTTTCTATTGAGCTAGCTGGCACCTCTGCCTGTGCTAACGCTTGTCTCGCAGCCTCGATCATCAGCGGTTCAATGTGCTCGTCTTCGCGTAAGTAGCGTCGCTCCTTTAACCCGGTGAACAAATCTCGCTCAACAATGCCCTGCGTGTTCCGTGTCCGTTTCAGGTGAGCAAAGATGGGATCATCATTTGCTCGCACATGTGGTGGTACACAATAGCCAGCCCCAAGTATCCCAACCCATCTGGTGTTCATCATCTCTTCTTGTCTACTCTCTGCCTTTATTCGCTCTTCCAACGAGAGGCCATTTACAACTACTCACTCGTGCTTCTCACTCCATTCCATCTCGGCACTACCACTGGACTCTGGACTCCCAAAAAACGCTTTCAAGGTGTCGGCACGACGTTGCAACGCGCGAGGAATCTCTTCCAGGTCAACGAGAGCGTCAATCACACACGGTACTTGCGCATCCAGTGCCAATTGGACACTAGAGGTAAACTCAGCAAGGGTGGTCACTGGAAACGTGCGTGCCCCTAAGCCGCGAGCAATGGTACTGATGTCTAACGGAGTGCGAAAAACGGTTGAGAAGGAGCGTCCACACAGCAGCATCTCACCATTGTAGACCATGCCGTGTCCACCATTGTTGAGGACAATCCAGATCACAGGAATGCCAGCATCAACAGCCGTATGGACCTCCATGCCGTTCATAGCAAAGGCTCCATCCCCTACCAGGGCCACAACCGGTCGATCCGGTGCGGCCACTTTGCCACCAATAGCAGCCGCAACCGCATAACCCATCGAGGCGACATTTAATGCCATAAACACGCTTCCCGGTTGCTGAGAGACATAATACTGTCCAGCCCAGCTAAAACAGTTGCCATTGTCAACAAAGAGAAGGGTTTCTGGAGGGAAGATCTCATTCATCTTTGTCACCAGCGCCGATGGCTTGAGGACTGCGGCATCCCCTTGCACTTGCTCCGCCCGATAGTAGCGGACTTGTTGGAGACGGAGACGCTCCAGCAACAGATCGTCTCGTCGCTGAAAGGGGGGGTTAAAGGAGAGGACTTCTCTAAGCCTGGTCAGAATATCACACGCATCACCAAGAATACTGACATCGACTGGATAGTTTTTACCAATTTCCAATGGATCAATGTCAATCTGGATGACCGTACGGTTGGCAACAAGTTTCGGTTCCCATCCATAGGTCTGCAACTCTCCCAGACTCGTCCCGATAATCATCAGGAGATCTATCTCATCAGAAAGCAAATACTCATCAGCAAAAGGGTGTCCTCCCATGCCAAACACTCCTAAAGACAGAGGATGTTGCTCTGGAAAAGCACTTTTCCCCTTCAGGGTCGTCGCCACAGGGGCTTGTAAGATTTCAGCAATAGTCTGAAGAGGCCTCCAGGCTCCAGCCAGATTCACCCCATGTCCAACAAACAGCGCAGGCCGCCTGGCTGTTTGTAACAGTTGTGTCACCTGGATGATCGCCTGCTCATTCCCGGCGGGAGTCACTTGGGAGCGGTAGTGGCGGGTCGAGAGATCTTCAATCCAAACCTGCTCTTTCACCACATCAGCGGGCAAACTAAGGTGAACGGCACCTGATCTTCCGGTCAATGCGGTCCGCAACGCTCGACGAATCAGATGTGGGGTTTGTTGCGGATGGTTCAGCATGGCCGAGAATTTTGTCGCTGAACGGTATATGTCAACAATATCTAGATTCCAGTGCATCCCACTACTATCCTGTAATCCTCCCTTCCCAAAAGCACTGGTAGCAACCTGCCCACTTAACAAAAGAAGAGGGATTGAATCGCTATACGCACTGGCTACACCCGTCAGTGCATTGGTGGCTCCTGGCCCGCTGGTCGCACAGCAGACTCCCAATCCACGTCGCACACGGGCATACCCATCTGCCATAAACGCTGCTCCCTCCTCGTGCTTTGCCAGAATCGGGATGATTCCTTGATGGCGGTCCAGTTCCTCATAGAGAGGGACCAGGGGACCACCAGGCACCCCAAAGATATGCGTCACTCCTTCCTCTTCCAGAGCGGATAACAAAAACTGGAGAGCAGAGACCATTGGCATAGCAGAACATTCCTTTCCGTATCTTTTGTATTGCTGTGTTTCTCATCAAGGCGTGTACAGGTTGTCTATCAATACATGAGTTTATCTTGATCTTCAACAGCCTCTCGAAAAGGTGTTGACATGGAATGAGTCCTACGCGTCTGGAGATATTGCTGGTCTCTCAAGGCCAGAAAGAAAGGGTCTAAAGCCGTTCGTGTTTGCATGGGCCGTTGAAGAGAGAACGTATTTTGGTAGATCAGCTCCGTACAGGAAGCGATACAATCATGCAACTGCTGCAATTCGTTTTCCACTTGATTTGCATGTTGCAACCTGTTTTGCAGGGAATTGAAGACATTAATTAAGGGCCACAAGACCGGCTCATACTCCGAGATCGGTATTTTTGTGGTGCTATGGGTATTCATAGCTGCCGCATGGATGTGAACAACACGCTCAATATGCTCTTGCAGACCCAGGCGCTCCTGCTTTTCTCGCTCCTTCTGTTCTTCTGCCACGCGCTGGGCTGCCAGAGCTGTCATCTTCGCCTGATACGCCAGCGTCATATGAGTGGTCGCGTTGGAAACCCACAGATACGTGACCCCTGCAACAAGCAACTGGACAGCAATAGGGCGGAGCAGGAGAGGCAAGAATTGAGTCTGAAGATCCTGGAGCAACATGGCTGTTTTCGGCTCTTGATACACCAAACTCATGCCAATAAAGGTCGAGTTCAAAATGGCAACAAGGAACACGCTTCTTGCATTGAGGAGCGAGACAGCTAGCAGTTCGCCAAACACGAACAACTCATATTGTTGGAGGCTTGGTTCATCAAAGGGTTGCGTAGTGAGAATCACCAAATTGAGCGCCGCCTCAAAAGAAACCACAAGCAAGACTCCAGCAAGATAGGTATGGCGAAGCCGGTTGAAGATGAGAGCCACAAGACACAGTGGCATCATCGCAATATCGACAAGGATGACATAATGATTGGGGAGCGCTAAACAAGCAGGAACAAACATGAGAAATATGACCAGCAGAGACAAGACAATTGTACTCAATAAGCGTGATCGACGTACCTGTTCGTACATACCAGGGGTGAACTCTTCTACAGGCTCAGGGATGCTGGTGAGTTGATACCACCATTCAAAAAAACGCGACATAATTTCCCTCCACTTCCATCTCTTCTCGTACATCCATCTCAGCCGTCTAGCAACGGTTTGAGATATTTGCCTTCCCCTAAAACATTCCCTTCTCAGGAATAGCTCAAGGAAGAAGCACAACCACTTGTAGGTATGGGCAACACGGGGAACACCCTTCTCACCACTCTTTCCACCTCTCATTGAAAATAGCATTAATGCATTATAGTATTCCTTTCAACTTTTATACCATTTTCTCACCTTCATTGTCTAGGAATACAGACCAAATGGACTAGAGAGGCAAAGCATTCAGCCGTGTGTTGTCAACGCTCAGAAACAGACCGAGGTCAATAAAGGAAAAGAAACCGCCCAACATGAAAAAAAGGTCATATGTTACCTATTTGGGCACGCACGTATACTGAAAAAAAGCGAGAGTGACTGCTTTCGAGGATAAAGTTATATCTCTCCTTCTGTCATCTGCCTCGCAGTTGGATCAATGCTGACTAGAGAGTGGGGAAGAGGTATGGGCCTTGTGTGTACATTGTTGGTGTCGATGACAGCGTTATTGCTCTTACAACGTGATCTGTGTCAGCGTCTTACATCCGGCGTCGGGCTTGTTGCTTGTCTGATAGTGTTATTGATACTCTGCCATGTCTTCTAATTGATACTTCGTAGAAGGAACTAGCCAGGGGAAGGATGTCTTCCCCTGATTGTTTCACTCCTGCTCGTCGGGCTTGGTGGCAAAAGCGGTCAGCAGATACCAGAGTCCCTGAAAATCGAGTTGCTGCATCTGAGCCAGGGCCAGTTGATAATTGTGTTCAAACTCCTCTTCAGTCGTGAGATGGTGTTTGAGATAGAGCGGTTTGAGCATCTGGAAGGCTACCATATAATCTTGCCATTGGGTGAAATGGCAGTCGGTTCCAGTAGAGATATCCACGACATGCGGAGCGAGCTGGATGTTGTGCCAACCAGCATCGGTGAGCAGTTTTCTGAGCATTGGGGTCATTCCAAAGTCCCTCCCGTCAGGCGAAAAACCATAGCCCATTTTCTGGATCACCTGACACATCCAGCTCAACTGTTGCTGGAGAGCGGGACTGGTAGTGACACCCATATTATCTACCTCAGTCAAACGAATGCGTCCACCTGGACGAGTAACGCGCCTGATCTCGCGTAAGACGGGCACCCAGGCATCCCGCAGGAGAAAGCCTACCATGAAGCGAGCATTGACCAGATCGAAATACCCATCAGGGAAGTCCAAAGGGCGTAGGACATTGCCTTGAATAAAAATAGCGCAATCCTGCTCTTCGGTGAGCGCCCTCGCCCGCGCATAGTTAATCATGATCTCGCTGATATCAATCCCTACCACTTCTTCCAAATCAGGAAAGGCAAACGCCACATCGAGTACCCAGCCGCCAGGCCCACAGCCAACGTCAAGCAGATGATGAGTATCAGGGGGAAGTTGGTTCCCTAATTCCGGCAGAACGCCACCTATCGCCTGAGTGATCATACGATCCTGCATAATCAAACGGGCCATTTCACTCGCATTTTCTGCGTCAAGGGCATACGTATTTTCTTGCTGTTCCATCTCTTCAACCCTCCTCAATAAAAAACACGACTTGATTCGCTTGAACTGCTCCTACATTGCTAAGTATACATTTTCCTGTATTAAATAACAATAGGTGTATAGACAGACTCCTTGCTTACCGTTACTGTTTTTATGAGGACAACAAGCCATCTGAGACTACCCTGGTACAGAGAAGAAATTGCATCACCACATATCAATTTGGGAAAACTTCCGCTCAGGACATTTCCATCTGAAAAGAGAAGCAACTGAGAGCACCTTTGCAAAGCCGTCCTGCCATCATGTCTTGCTCAGTTCACTGGTGAGACACCGAACGAACGGAGCCATGACGATTGAAGAGATCACAGCCTGCAATTGCGATAGTGATGAAAATCAAGGAACGAAAAACAGCGCGAGGCTGCCAAGGCGCTTTCCGGGCTCTTCGTGTGAAGGCTACAATAATTTCTTTTGCATTCTATTAAACTTACTCCCATCCCAATCAGTGTCTATCCTAAGAAATTCATAGCCATTTCTTTCATAGAAGGGCCTCGCGTAAAGAATTACGCCGGCTTTAATTACTGAATTACAGGTGCGATGTTTATAGTCCTCTTCCAGAACTCGTAAAAGAGAACTTCCAATGCCTTTTTTCGTTTCTTCTGGAGAAACATACATGTGCCTTACAGATTCACCAAACCAACCGCCACAACCGACAATTTTATGGTTTTCTTCTGCAACAAATAAACTCTTATTTTCTATCATCTCTTCTAATTCTGATATGTTAATATCTTCTAATAAGGTTTTTACCTCTTTCGTAGAATATACAGAAGGTGCAAAATGTAAAAAGGTTCTTTTCCTAATATCTAAAATTCTTGGAATATCATCTAGCAGACAAGGGCGAATTAGTAATGTATTCATGTGCCAAATTATAGCACCTATTTAATAAAAAGTTCCCACATAGCCAAAAGAGCCAATGAAATTTATTTTAGGCTAAATTCAGCTCTGCTCTCCTGGTTCGGAAAAACATCACCTAAAATCAACGAACATGAACGAAGAAAGAGCTGGAGTTACCTCTTCTCGATTCCTCCGTTAAATTCAACAGGACATCTTCTCTTGAACTGATAGTAGAAGAGGTAAATATTTATGCAGCAACCTCCAGACAACGATCCACATCCATCAGGTTTCTACAATGATCAGACCGAAGCATACTCACCATATCAACCACTACAGCCGGGTTCGTTTGCCTCCCCAACACGACAACCTGGACTCTGGGCACGCTATCGATCAGCAAAAAAAAGCGTTCAGTGGAGTATTGGCTGCGGCGCTGTCATTCTTGTCTTGATCGTTTGTGGCATGGGTGCATCTCTCGGCGTTGTCACAAGCTCATCGCATCCGCTATCTCCTCATGCCAGTGTTACCCCGACAGGGCAAGCTAGCGATCCTACACCTACGGAGACACCGGCAGAGCAACCATCTCCAACCGCTACTACACCGCCGTCTCCTGTTCCCACAAAGCCTCCAACGCCGACTCCCCGACCGAGGATACCAATACCAACGCACTTACCGATCCCGACCGCTACAATCGCGCTACCGATCGGAGGGAACGACAATCCTTGAAGATAGTCGGGTCATCTCACCTGCGGTCGTCCATCGGCTGGCATTTGCTTCAGAGATCAAACCCACAAATGCCGCCAGACGACCATCGGTTAGCTTTTTTGTTCCTGCCCAGAGGTGTGTCAACGATCTCTTGGCCCATTTGCTGCTTCCTGGCCTACAAGTGCTAATAATCCATCTGCCAGGGAACCGCGATGGGATTCGATTGAAAAGTCAAGATGCGCATAGCGTATACACAGACGTCAACAGTATGTGCAGATGAACACTGGAGGAGGTCACCATCCTGCGTCCGTAACACATCGTTCCCTTCATTCAGCAAGTTAACAGTATCTCTTTAGGGATTGATAAAACCCGGGTTTGCCTTGACAATACATAAATCTGAATGTATGCTTTTTATAGAGCATGCATACGTTATTGCAATTGATCTACTTCTGATAGAATTTTGCACGCCGTTTTTGTGCATTATTTTAATAATCAGCAGAAGGGACTGTATCTATGAGAGATACCATCAGATCCTCCCCGATGAATCGCCGTTGCTTCCTCGAAACCTCCGCTCTCACCCTCGGCTCGCTGGCTGGTGCCAGCACATTGCTCAACGGATGTACGACCATCCTGACACCAGAAAGCGAGGCAACTCTGACCGTCATGTATGGTGTAGGTGAGTTGAGCCATGACCAGGTAGCCGAGTTTGAGCAGCAGACAGGAATTACGGTTACTCAACTAGAGTACGATGCTACACGCCTGAACGCCATGCTTGCAGCAGGCATTCCTCCCGATTTTATACGCACGCAAGGGGCACCAGAGGTGCCAAACCTGGTTGCACGTGATCTGGTGCTCGACCTCACCCCCTATTTTGAAAAAAGCACCGTTCTCAAGGCAGAGAACCTGGAACCTGTGAACGACGTCTATCGCTGGGATCGTGCAACAAAGACACAGGGCAAGGGTCCGCGCTATGGTATGGCGAAAGATTGGTCACAGGACGTCATGCTCTGGTATAACAAAAAGGTTTTTGATCAAGCCAAAGTGCCCTATCCCAGCGCGACACAACCCCTGACCTATAACGAACTGTTAGACGTTGCCAAGCAGATTACTGTAAGACAGGGAGATCGTGTGGCAGTATATGGGTTGGACGCAACGTGGGGCTTTATCATGCAAGGGCACCTCTTGCAGATGCTAGGACAAAAAGGCGAAACACTTTTCAGCCCCGACTTTACCCAGGCCAGATTCAACTCGCCCGCAGTCAAGGATATCTTCAAATGGTATGTTGATTGGGCACAGGCGCATGTGGGACCCTCGCCACTCAATCCTGAAGCGGCAGGCTCATCAGTGCTCTTTGCATCAGGACGATTGGGCATGGTACTCTTCGGCTACTGGTTTGGTGGGAGCGTGATTTCTGCACCCAAGGAGATTCAAGATACCACCGGCTTCGCACCTGCTCCTCAATGGGGATCTGAGCGCATCAGCGCTTGTATGGCAGGAACCGGAGCCTGGATACCCAAAAATGCCCGGCATCCCGATGAAGCCTGGAAGTTCATGGAGTACTTTATGGGAGATGGTCCTGCCAAAGACCGTGCTCAGAGCGGTTGGGGACTTCCTGCGCTCAAATCGCTCACCTCGCTATTGCCACAAAAGCTTCCCTATCAGAAGTCAGCACTCCAGGCGCAACAGGCGGAATATCCCTATCTGAAGATTCTTCAATTCTCGCCTTATGCCAATTACAATGGCATTGAAGCGCTCATCACGAAATATATTGAGCCGGTCATGCGCGGCCAGACTTCGCTGGATGCTGCCTGTGACCAGTTAAACGCTGCCGTGAACAAATTACTCCAGCAAGGGATAAGTCTGACCGTCTGATTGCAAAGAAAAAACACCTGCTCATGCTGTCTCTACAAGGAAGGAGTTCCATATGGCGCTTTCAACCGAAAGACAAGTAGTCTCGCGAGCAACGTCCGCTCGTCAGGCAAGTCGGAGATGGTCTCGCTACTCGCGCCGCACATTTTATCTCTTCTTAGCCCCCTGGTTACTGGGCTTCATCATTTTAACTATCTTCCCTATGATCTATGCCTTCCTGGTCAGTTTCACCAACTTCGACGGGGCCTCACCCCACTGGCACTGGATCGGCCTGGCAAATTACAGCGAACTGCTTCAGGATAGCGATACATGGTACAGCCTCTCGCGCACCATTCTCTATACGGTTATTGTGGTCCCGGTCAGCGTTGTGCTTGGCCTACTGCTGGCCTTGCTGGTAAACCGGCAAATGCGCGGCATCAGCGTCTTTCGCACTATTTTCTATATGCCCGCAGTCGTCCCCATCGTTGGCTCGGTGGTGATCTGGAAAATTATGTTTGACCGGGACGCAGGCGCAATCAACGCGATACTCCAGCAAATAGGAGGGCCGACGATCACCTGGTTGAGTGATCCGACTGCTTTTATCCCCCTGATCGTCGTCGTACTCTGGGGAGTTGGCACGAATATGATTATCTCCCTCGCAGGACTGCAAGGTGTCCCTGTAGAACTACGCGAGGCCTCCCGCGTGGATGGAGCCAATGCCACCCAGAGTTTCTGGACAGTCTCTCTACCTATTCTGACCCCGGTCCTTTTCTTCGAGGTGATTACCGGTATCATTACGGCATTGCAGACGTTGATACAACCGCTCCTGCTCGCCGTCTCAACTGGTACAGCCACAGCAGTCAGTGTCCCTCGCACCAATTACTTGTATATGATCAACGTCTACGCGCAATACTTCTACAATCAGCGCTTTGGCTACGCCTCAGCCTTGCTCTGGGTACTCTTCGCGATAGTGCTCGTGATCACCCTGCTCGTCTTCCGCTCCAGCACAGCATGGGTCTACTACGAGGTCGATCAGGAAGGAGGAAACTAGTATGGGTACAGTCGCACAACAGACAGAGATCAGACTGAAACACCCGACCAACGCAGCCAGCAATAAAAATCTTGCCAGCACTCTCCTGTGGCTGGTCATCATGATTTTGCTCGCCATTATCTTTCTGCTGCCGCTTGCATGGCTTTTTTTGACGGCCCTCAAGGACGTTTCGGAAATCACAGCTTTTCCGGTCAAGGTCTTTCCGCAAGTGGCTCAATGGGACAACTTTACCAAAGCTATGACGATAATCCCCTTTGGTCGTTTCGCATTCAACTCGCTGGTCCTCTCAATGCTCTACGCGGCTCTGACCACCATAACCTGCGCGATGGTCGGCTTTTGCTTTGCTCGGCTGCGAGTGCCAGAGAAGCGCACCCTTTTCATTATCATGCTCTCGACCATCATGCTGCCGCCAATCTTGACTACTATTCCCACCTTCATCCTCTTCTCCCGTATCAACATCGTCAATACCATCTGGCCCTGGGTGCTCTGGGGCCTGGCCTCCACCCCATTCCTCAGCTTCCTGTTCCGCCAGTTCTTCAGCAGCATCCCAATGGACCTGGAGGACGCTGCGATCATCGACGGTTGCAGCTACTGGCGTCTCTTCTGGCAAATTTTTCTGCCGCTCTCAAAACCGGTCATCGCAACCGCAATCATTTTCTCCTTCACCTGGACCTGGGGCGATTACCTGGCTCCATCGCTTTTGCTAGGGGTCGATAATACCACGCTTGCCGTCGCTATGAGCACTGGTTACGTCGATCCTCACGGGACACTACTGACGAACATTCTGGCAGCAGGCGTCATTGTATATATTCTGCCAGTGCTTATCGTCTTCGTCCTGGCTCAGCGCTACTTTGTACGCGGCATCGTGACCAGCGGATTAAAGGGATAAAGCCAGCGCCGAGCAGTTTTCAATTGCGAATTGAGCATAGCAGTGCAGAAACTGGCCCCAGTCGAGATATGGGCCAGTTTCTGCCGTACGATAGAGACTACGCTTGACCCACTTGCCGCGTCGCCTAGCTTCCGACCATGCTCCCTCTCTATGCATTCTGCCACGCGGTCATCTGCCTTCAGAGGCCGAGGGCTGTACGTGCTTGAGCGGGATCATAGGCGCATCTGATGCTAGTAAGGGTGGGAGTATTCATAGCTGATCCAGCAGTCCTTTCATGAGTATATTTCTAGAAATGGAAGCTTTTTCTGGTGTACTGATCTGCCCACATAGAACACAAGAGAAAAAGCATGCTGAAAGCATAGGCTCTGACGCCTGTAAAACTGTTCTCGCGGGATGACGAGACCCGCGAGAACTCCCAGGAGAATGGACAGGGGGTTATCGCCTTTCGCCCGCTTTGCTCATACTATCTTGCTGGTCGAGCACAAGAAGCGCTTTTTCGATGCCCTGCCGATAGGTCGGGGCAATCACTGGTTTCCAACCGAGATCACGCGCCGCCTTCGCGTTGGAGACGCGCATGGAGGTCGAGAAGAAGTCGGTCGCAAGGGGGGCAAGTGGATGCATCATCCAGCCTGGGAGGGAAAAGGGCGTCGGGAGGTGAGCCCGTTGGCAAAGGAACGCGAAGAAGTCTTTATTGCACACTGGTTCGTCATCGACGATGTTGTACGCTTCTCCTGCCTTGCCCCGTTCGAGGGCAGCAATCGTGGCAGCGGCTGCATCTTCCAGATAAATCCAGGAAGTGATCGCGCGGCCTCCATCAGGCAGAGGAAGGCTTCGACGGCGCAGGAGTTCCAGGATAGGCGCAAGAGATACAGGTCCATAAAAGTATCCATAGCGTAGCGATATCCCCTCGATCCAGCCCGCCTGAGTCGCCTCCCGGATCTGCCGCTCCAATGAGCGGAATCCGGCCACATGCCGTTCGAGTTGGGAAGAGCTTCCAGCCGGTGCGAACGGGCCCTCTTCACTGACGACTTTTTCGCCCCAGTCCCCATAGCCGTAGCCCAACGTCATCGACTCCGCCACGAACCTGCGTGCTCCTACCTCCCTGGCAGTTGCGAGCAGATTCGTGGTCCCAACATCGCGCAGCGCGTTGGTGGCATACATATCCTGATGACGCAAAGGCGTCTTCTTGAGCGCGGTCAGCGCATGCACGACGGCGTCGGCTTGCACCCCCTTGACTGCTCTGAGCAGGTCGTCGCGATCCATCACATTTGCCTGGATCGCGTGAGCGCCAAGGCGCGTGAGGTGATCCATACTCTCAGGGGAACGAGCCAACCCCAAAACTTCGTGTCCTGCCGCGATGAGGGCACGAGTCAAGGGAGCGCCCAAAGCCCCACTCGCCCCAGCAATCAGCACTTTCATAATAGCCTCCTAGCTACAAAACTCTCTAAATGAATATTCCCGTATCCTACTTCTGAGAGGCCCTTGTAAGGAGCCTCATTTCAACACAGGATGAGAATCCTGATGTATCAGAACTTCTTTCTCTGGTGCGAACGCTTGCAGATCCTCAAACGATAAAGAGAAGTCAGGAATGATCTCATCGAGGATTGCCTCGAAGCGTTGAGGATAGTTCTGGAGAAGCTCTGCCAGTAGTTGCTGTTCCTCTGAAGCTTCAGAAGCTTCTACCACAGCAAGTAAGGTGGCAAGCGCCGGGGCATTGATCACAGCACGTGGCGAGATCAACAGTCCATTCATCAAGAAGTTTTTGAACATGTATGTTTGCCCTGGCATTCCTTTTTGTATCAATTCCCGATCATGCACCGGAGCATACTTGAGATACAGGTCGAGATACAGCCTGATCAACCTAACTCCGCGCAACGGCGAAGGCCCTGTATAGGTGACGCCTGGCACGCTGAGATCAGAAACACTACTGAGCCACCAGGCCGGAGCGATGGCCTCCTGCATACGCTGGAGCACATGCCGTTCAAAAATGGGTTGAGGATGGCTCTGTTGTTCGTGCAAACAACGCGCCAACGTCTCTGCCTCAATCGCGGCCACACTCATGCCCTGTCCGTAGATGGGGTCAAAATTGCAGAAGGCGTCTCCCATGACCAGAAGACCATCAGGCCAATCCTCCATCTGCTCAAAGTGATGGCGTACACACACCGGGATGCGGTAGCCGCGCGGATCGTTCAATGGCTGAGCGTCTTGTAACAGTATGGGGAGATATGACCCAATGGCGACGGCGAGTCGGTGCTCAAACGCTACAGCATCAGTAGGGGGATAATGGCCTCCAATATTGCCGATGATCATGGCGCAGGTGTGGTTCTCAAGAAGCGAGAACGCGACCCCATCGCTCTGAGAGAAAGGTTTGAGCGCGTTACTCCACTCGTGATGGGCATCCGTCGGGAACCGATAATAGCGCGTGCTATAGCCAATTGCGGAATGTACCTGCTCATCCTCAGGCAGATGATAGCCCAGTTCCTGAAGCCAGCGGGTGAGTTTGGAGGACCGTCCGCTGGCGTCAACTATCAGGTCCGCTGCTACGGTTGTTCGCTCGGCTAGCTGTCCACGTTCACGCACACAGATACCCGTGATGCGTTTCTGGTCAGATGATGCGACGAGACCAATCACGTCCTGATGAGCCAGGAAACGTACGCCTGCCAGCGCCTGTACTCGTTTCCGTATTTCCCACTCCAGTAAGGCCCGGCTACAGGATGCATCCTTGCCCATCGAGTTTGGAGTGCTGAGTGAGGTGTGTCCATCCTTAGCAATCAGAAGATTTTTGGTATTCTCCAGAGAGAAGGCTCCATGTTCGATCAAGCTATCAAGAAAACCAGGAAACAGGCGTTCCAGGATCATCTTACCACGTGGCAATAAGCGATGGAGATGATGTGACTGAGGCGTGCCTGCACGTGGTTGGGGTTGTACAGGCAATGCGTCTCGCTCTACCACCAGCACCTGCTCATAATACTCCGCAAGAACTCGCGTCGCCAGCAAGCCTGCGATGCCTGCGCCAATCACCACTGCCTGCCGTTGTTTTTCTCGCATTCCTGTTATTTCATCCTGCATACTATAGAACCTCTCTTGTTCTTCTATTTCTTGTTCTGCGATCATTATTCTGGTCGCAGGTATGGCAACATAGATTGAAGGAGGAGACCTCCAATTGTTCAATCTTCGTCTCAAAAACAGTGATGAGCACAATTAGATTAAACAAGTACGTACATCACGAAATGGATATAGGAAAGAGAAATCTGTCCCATTCTGGGGCCGTCTCCCCGCCTCTCTGTCACATCGGCCAGGTCTCCTTTGTCATTACTAAGACAAAACGAAACGAGGAAATGTGACAGATGATAGAGACACACAACTGGCAAGCCGCGCAATTCGAGGCAGAGCGTCCTCGCCTGCGAGCGATGGCCTATCGCATGCTCGGCTCACTCGCCGAGGCGGAGGATGCTGTCCAGGAGGCATGGCTGCATCTCTTCCGTTCCGACACGAGTACCGTCTCGAACCTGGGCGCGTGGCTGACAACAGTGGTCGCGCGAGTCTGCCTCAACATGCTGCATGCGCGCAAGTCGCGGCGCGAGGAGTCCCTGGAAGCGTTAGTACCTGAAACGATGACAAGCGGTGAAAGAGAGATCAACCCGGAGCAAGAGATGGAGCTTGCAGATTCAGTGGGTCTGGCTCTACTGGTGGTGCTGGATACGCTTGCTCCCGCCGAGCGTATCGCATTCGTCCTGCACGACATCTTCTCCGTGCCTTTCGATGAGATTGCGCCTCTTGTGGAACGTTCTCCAATGGCGGCAAGGCAGCTTGCCAGCCGTGCCCGCCGCCGGGTGCGAGGGTCAGCGATGATGAAAGACACTGATCTGGCCTACCAGCGAAACATCGTTGATGCCTTCCTCGCCGCCACGCGCGACGGTTCCTTCGACGCGCTGCTGGCAGTACTCGATCCTGATATCGTGTTCAGAGCCGACCACACAGCCGTATCCCGAGGCGCGGTAAGAGAGGTACGTGGTGCGCTTGCCGTCGCCAGGGGAGCCAGGCAGCTCCTGGAACGCATCCCCTTCGTACAACCGTTGCTCGTAGACGGAGCAATAGGAATCGTTGTGGCCCCACGTGGGAAGCTCCTGCTCCTCCTGCGTCTCACCATCAGGGATGGCAAGATCGCCTCTATCGATGCAATCACCGATCCTGCACACCTGCATCAGTTGCGCCTGTCGGTGCTTCCTGACTGACAAGCCACAGTTGACCGCCGCAAGATAGGAGCCTTGCCCTTTGAGAGCCTGGGCGAGGCCATCTCTACTGCCAATTCCAGCCCATATACAGGTAAAGTTGATGTGGTCTTACCTGTATATGGGCTGGACAAACTCTCGCTGGTAGTGTACACATGTGGAAGAGGAGTATGGCTTTGAAGAACTCGTACAGCATACCTGTATCCTACGCAGAGAGACATCGCGTTGAAAAGAAGAGGAAAGGAAGAATGGCACTCAATATTGCATTGCTGAAAAAAATCGCGGAAACACCTGGTATTTCAGGGCGTGAAGACCAGGTACGTGCCCTGATCCTGGAAGAACTGCGCGCACTTACTGACGAGATCAGCGTTGATCCGTTAGGTAATATCATTGCCATGAAGCGAGGCAAAAGTGAGCGTCGTGTCATGCTCGCAGCACATATGGATGAAATTGGCTTCATCGTCAAGCATATTGACAACCAGGGCTTCATCCGTATTCAACCGGTAGGCGGCTTTGACGCCCGTGTGCTTTTTGCTCAGCGTGTCCTGGTTCACGGCTTTGCGGGCCAGACCTTACGGGGAGTCCTGATGCCATCGAGCAAACCTATTCACCTGTTAGGCGATGAGAAACCCACAGCAGTGAAACTCGATGATCTCTTTATTGATCTCGGCTTGCCAAACGAACAGGTATGCGCACAGGTAGAAGTGGGCGATATGATTACGATGGATCGCACGTTGGAAGTTGTTGGCGACATGATTGTCAGCAAGTCGCTGGATGATCGCGCCAGCCTGTTTGTGATGCTCGAAGCCTTGCGCGCTCTACAAAACCATGAGGTAACTATTTTCGCCGTTGCTACGGTCCAGGAAGAGGTGGGCCTGCGTGGAGCTGCCACTGCCGCCTATCAGGTACAACCAGATGTCAGCGTCGCGCTGGATATTACGTTGGCAGGGGACATCCCTGGTAGCGCTGAGCAGGACGCGGTCACACGCCTGGGGCAGGGCACTGCCATTAAAATCTTCGACTCCTCACATATCTCCAACCATAAGCTCGTGCGACACTTCCGCGATGTGGCAAAGCGGCACACCATTCCCTACCAGCTTGAAGTGCTGCCACGAGGCGGGACGGATGCGGGAGCGATGCAAAGAACGCGCGAAGGCTCACCCACAATCACGCTCTCGACGCCCACTCGCTATGTCCATACGGTCAACGAAATGATCCACCAGGCCGACCTAGAAGCGAGTATTACTTTGCTGGCCCGTTATCTGGAAGATGCCCACAACGGCAACTATTCGTTCTAGAGGCAAGGAAGTTGTGATGACTGAGAACCACCGCGCGAACGCCGTTGTCCCCCGGCCTACAGCCAATGACATCACTTTCGACGAGGCCAAAGGGTGGCGCACCCGGCGAACGACGTTGGTTCTCTGGCCTGGTCATGCGATATCTATGGGAATGGGACCGTCCTCCACCCTCCACCGTCACTACGCCACGCAGATCGGCATCAGCCTGGGTGCTCCTTTTCAGGTGCGGACGTGCGCAAGTGAGCCATACACCGAACAACAGAGCTTCATAGCAGGCCCGCATATCCCACATCAGGTCGAGACGACAGGGGTGCCTTCCTTTGTTCTCTGGAGTGAGGCCCGCGCGCTTGCTGATCTTGCCTGCCGCCTGAGTACCACGTCCACCTCCTCGCTGCCAACGCTTCCTGAGAGCCTGCTCAACGTTCTTCGACCCGTCCTACAGGCGTCTGGGGAAAAGATGCCAGATGAACAGATCGGGCAGGCTCTCCTCTCACACATCCTCACAACGCTGATCGGTCCGACCTGGGATGAAGGCCACGATGATCCACGTATTGCGACCGCGCGATCTTTAGTAACCCTTCAGTTCCTCGTTGAGCAATCCCAGCCGATCACGTCCCTCGCCACACGTGTCCATCTCTCGCCCAGTCGATTTCGTCATCTCTTTCGCAGCGAGATGGGCATGTCGGTCCAGAGCTATCTGCGCTGGCAGCGTTTGCTAACTGCCATGTACACTGGTGCACATGGGGCATCCCTCACTGAGGCTGCTCACGCGGCAGGCTTCGCCGACGCTGCGCATCTGACACGCGTGTTTCGCGCCACATTCGGGATGCCACCATCACGCATCTTCAAAAATAGCCATGCGGTTCAAGTCATTCTCGGTGCCAAGTACTGGCTGAACCATAAGACGTGAAAGGGGCAACGGAAACGCAAAAGCTCCATTCACCCCTCTCTGAATAAGCAGGAAAGCTCCCCTGCTAAATTGGCATCAAACCATCGAACTTTCTCAAACGTAGCCATCTCATTCAAGCCCATCTGCTTGCAAGCGAGTATGATTGAGGCGGCCAAACACAGAAGATATTGAGAAAGGAGATGGCAAGTCGTTCGCGAGAATGATGTTGTCTATCAAAAAAGATGAGCGTCCAAAACGTGCTTGTGAAAGAATTTCTGCGGTTCACCCGCAAGCCCATGTATTCCTCAGAAGACACCTTACGCCAGCACATTGCCCGTGCGAGAAAAAAGGAAAAGGGCAACCCGCCACCAAACGTGCAGCGTGCCTGCCGGATCGAGAGGGACTCCTGGCAGGGGATAACATGCTATACGGTGCGACCGTTACATGGGACGGGGGCCAATGGGCATGTACTCTATCTGCATGGAGGTGGGTATCATTTTGAGATGGTTCCTCCACACTGGCAACTGCTTTCAACACTGATCAATCGAAGCAATGTGACGGCCACTGTTCCGCTTTATCCTCTGGCTCCTGAACATACCTATCGAGACACTTATCCCTGGCTGCTTGCTCTCTATCAGCATTTATGCGAAACCTTG
Organism: Reticulibacter mediterranei; assembly: GCF_016587455.1. Taxonomy (NCBI): domain Bacteria; kingdom Bacillati; phylum Chloroflexota; class Ktedonobacteria; order Ktedonobacterales; family Reticulibacteraceae; genus Reticulibacter; species Reticulibacter mediterranei. Next base: position 704,030 of record NZ_BNJK01000001.1, read on the forward strand.
CATCCAGAGAATCTGACCATCATGGGCGATTCAGCAGGTGGTGGGATGGCGCTGTCGTTGGTGCAACAGGCTGTCGCGCAAGAGCTGCCCCATCCAAAGCAAACCCTCTTAACGTCTCCCTGGCTCGACCTCACACTCCAAAACCCTGCCATCCGCAAACGAGATCGCTCCGATCCAGTGATCAATTCTGCTGGATTGCTTGTCGCAGCGCGCTGGTGGGCGGGAGGTGACGATCCAACATCCCCTGTGCTCAGCCCCATCAATGGTTCCTTCGCTGGGATCGGTCCCCTGCTGCTGGCCGTTGGAACAGATGAGTCTGTCCATTCTGATACCCTCCTGTTGCGAGAACGAGCACTGGCCGAAGGCGTCGATCTGGAATTCATTGAGAAAGAGGGCCTGGCCCATCTGTTCATCTTTGCGCCAATTCCCGAAGCCAAATCCGTGATTGATCGCTTCGTCGAGCGCCTCAAGCATGCTCCAGTGTGCTCATCTTGAGCACTCCTTTGATAATGCAACCCGAACGACGTCTTCAACCAAACTCAGAATATCAAGCCTGCGACAAAAACGCAGGTTGGCACGATAAATCCGTCAATTACGGCATAACAGGGGGAAATCGGTCCGCCCTTCGGTTAATTTACCAGGAGAAGAACAGATGACGACGACGAGCAACACACAAGAACGATTCATTCCAGCACTCTCCTATCACGTACTCACGCCGCTCTATGACCCCATCACGCAAACGCTGCTGCGTGAAGAGACCTGGAAGCTGCGGCTCATCGCAGAAGCCACGCTCCAAAAAGGAGAACAGGTGCTCGATCTAGGTTGTGGGACAGGCACGCTCACCCTTATGCTCAAGCAGCAGCATCCAGAAACAACGGTTGTTGGTCTCGATGCGGACCCGGAGGTGCTGGCGAGAGCACACAAAAAGCTGGCGAGAGCACATCTGGAAGTCACGTTGACGCAAGGCCGTGCTACAGATCTGCCATACCTGAATACGTCCTTTGATTGTGTCGTATCGAGCCTGCTCTTTCACCATTTGAATGAGGGGCAGACGAGGCGCACCGCGCGAGAAGTGATCCGTGTGCTACGTCCAGGAGGGCGCTTGCTGGTTGCGGATTGGGGCAAGGCTGATACATTCCTGATGCGCCTTGCCTTCTTCCCGATCCAGCTTCTCGACGGGTTTGCGACGACGCAGAAAAACGTGGAAGGGGCTTTGCCCAGCCTCTTTTTGGATGCCGGGTTTGAGGAGGTCGAGACGATTGAGGTCTTTCATACCCTCTTTGGAACACTGTCTCTGTACCAGGCACGCAAGAAAAGCTGAATGGACAACTCCTTGAAGAAAACTGGTACAGCATGCTACTTGATTTCTTGATGAATTTCTACAGTAAATAACATCCAGTGAGAGGAGGAGAACCTGACACAGGAAGAAATGGCTTATTTTATCCAAAGCCAAGCATATGCATCGTAACAGTGTACTGAAGAATCCCTAAAAAACCAAGCAAGAAGCCTCCTACCAGAAAGGCTGCGAAAATGATGGTCATCGCCCAGTCTCGCCCATCAAACTTCGTCGGTTCCAGTTCGGTGCGATGGTCAATATCGTAGCCAAACCCACGCGACATCATCGCAGCTGCCATTGCTTCTGCCGCCTGAAACGAACGAAAAAAGGTGGGAATGGAGATCGAGGCATAGGCGCGAAAGCGAGCAATGGGATTAGAGGTCTTCACTTTCCAGGCTCTTGACTGCTGAGCCTCCATGACCGAAATCAATTGGCCCACCACAACAGGGATATAGGCAATGGTCATTGAAAGTGCCATACCTATCTCCGGTGGTACTCCCATACGTGTAGCAGCCAGAGCCATCTCGGAAGGCGAGACTGTTCTGATGAGAGTCAATGTGCTTGTGATCAGAACCAGCAGGCGTAACATTGTTCCAATGGAAAAAACAATGGTTTCCCAATAGAAAGGGATTGCGTGGATAACAGGTGTACCAGGGCGCACAAGATAGCTAATGAGATGGGCTGTAGCAGATTGAGGAGGTCGCCAGAAGGCGATATTCGCGATCAATACAAAGAGTACAAACGGAAGTACCGGCAACAAGTTTTGCAAGCTCTGTTTAATAGGGATACCTGCTATACGCCCATAGATAAATACGCTCATGAGCAACAGAAAGAGGAAAAGAGGATCGTTCCAGGTGGTGAGCGTAATGTTAATAGACAGCCACCATAGCATTCTTACGCGGGGATCAAGCCGGTGAATGATCGTTGCTTTGTCCTGGTAGGAGAGTTCAAGCGCCATGATTGGCTCCAATCCATGCGTTTTTGAGCGCTACAAAAGCTTCGTCTACCGTCAGCCAGGCTCCTGGATAGCCCAATGCTCGACCAAGCATCGTCACCTGTGGGGGATGGAGCGAGGAAGCACTCAAGGCGGCACGATTTTGGAAGGCTTCACGGACAGGCGCATCAAGAATGATTTTGCCATCGGCCATGATCACCACCCGATCACAATATTGAGCGGCAAGATTCATATCATGAGTAATCACAAGAATGGTTTGTCCTGTATCGTGCAAGCGCACGGCGAGATCCATGATTTCCTTCGCACGCTTAAAATCCTGCCCTGTCGTTGGTTCATCGAGTATCAAAATAGAGGGTCGCATTGCCAGGACAGAAGCAACGGCGATGCGCTGTTTCTCACCCATACTCAGCAAAAAAGGATTTTTATCGAGCAAGTGTGTGATCTCAAGCTCTTCTGCCGCCAGTTTCACACGCTGAGCCACCTCCGCAGCAGGCAATCCCACGTTTTTCAGACCAAAGGCCAGTTCGTCATATACCTTCATTTTACAAATTTGTGTATCAGGGTTCTGGAAGATATACCCGACGGTCATCGCCATCTGATCGATAGATGCCTTGCGCGTATCTAAGCCTGCCACCATCACAGAACCGCTCGTCGGTTTGAGCAAGCCGTTCAGGTGTTTGACCAGAGTGGTCTTGCCTGATCCGTTCTGCCCTAAAATAGCAATGAACTCACCACGCTGAACCTTGAGGCTGAGGTCGTGCAGGGCAGTTGTGCCGTCCTTGTATGTGTGTGTCAATTGGCGGATATCTACAATCACGTTTTCATCGTGGTGCTGTATACGACGAGGTGGTGGTTCTGGCTGGCGCTTGAGAGCTTCGTGGTCTACGAGGGGAGCAAGCGTTGTTATGGCTTCGTCAACATCCAATGGTAAATTGTCAATAGACCAGCCAACCTTACGTAACTGAGCAGCAAGCAGTGTTGTCTGAGGTACGCTCAGCCCAACAGAATCGATATACTCGACATGTTCCAGAACGCTCCGTACGGTTCCACGATACAGAATCTTGCCTTGATCTATAACAATCATTTCATCAACAAGGTGTACCAGTTCCTCCAATTTGTGTTCAATCAGTAGTGTTGTACGCTTCTCTTCGCGTGCGAGCTGTGCTACCAGCATAAGCACTTCCCGACTCCCTATTGGATCGATGTTCGATGTGGGTTCATCAAGAATCAGGATTGGTGGCTCGAAGGAAAGGATTGACGCCAGCGCGCAGGATTGTTGCTGGCCCCCAGAGAGGTTATGTGGATTTTTGCGGCGGTGGGCCACGAGACGTGTAAGTTCTAGCAAATATTCGGTGCGCTGACGAATCGCGTTCGCAGGAAGCCCATAGTTGCAAGCCCCAAAGACGATTTCTTCTTCGACACTCGGGTTAAATAACTGGGTATCTGGATCTTGCTGTAACAAGCCAACCAGTTTGGAGAGGGAACTCACACTGTATTTGCGCGAATTGTATTTCTCATGCACAGTTATCTGCCCACGCATTTTGCCTTTGAATTCATGGGGAATCAAACCATTGGCAGCCCGGCAGATTGTTGTCTTGCCTGCACCGCTTGGTCCTGTAATCAGCAAGATGTGGCCCTTTACGAGATTGATGGAAACATCCTTGACAACATCTTCCCCTTCATCTCCATAGGCAAATGCAAAATTATCGCACCTGAGCGCATACACCTTGTCCTCATCCGACACGAAACGATCCTCCCTCCTGATTATCCAACCAGATGGTAGTTTACTAAAGATACCAGAAAACTATTTCTCTAAGAACTACTAGGTACAAAGTTGCCTCCCGCCAGACTGGTGGAGGGAGACAACGCTAGCAGGTATAGTGCTGATCTCTGCTTAACCTATCTCTTCGTCTTTGAACCTCTCCCAGGGCCATCGCCATTGGGGGGCAACATACTTGGGGACTTGCCATAGCACGATAGCTGGAACCACAAAGTAAATAGCCAGGTATCCCCAGTAAGCAAATGCCTGCACCGAGAGTTGTGCCCAGAAGGGAATGATCTTCAAAATAAACGAATAGAGGCCTATCCACCACCAATACTGGAAGAAGAGAGCTACAGCCGTCAGAAGTAAAAAGGCCCCTAGACGCCTGAACGTACCTTTTATGCGGTAGACGCGTGGATAGAAAGCGGCTAAAATTAAGACGTGGATCATGTAGCCAGGCCAACCAATAACGCCAACCTGACCAGTGATCGAATCGACGAAAGTGACAACTGCTCCTACAATGGGACCACCAATCATCGTGGCGAGCGTTAACCAGATGCCGCCAAAGTTAAAGTTGACGCCCGGCAAATACCCCGGGATCGTGATCTGCAAGAGTTCAAATGCGGCGGCAATTGCACCAAAGATTACTGCTACTGCAACTTGTCGTGCGCTCAGGATCGGTCTACGCTGAATCAGTTCTGTTTGTGTCTCCTGGGTTTGCATTGTTGCACACCTCCTACGGGACGCCAGTTCTACGTCCTCTAGTTAAGATTTCACCGATCAATGAATTAATAGCGAGCGTTCTCATTTGGATCTTTCAGGTGCAAGATGCAAGATCTCAAACGTCTTTGGATCGAGATCAACGCCGTACTCCCGCTTCGCCTGCTCAAGGCTGATGTATCCATTGCGCACATCTTCAATGATCACCTCAACGGGCCTCTCCAGGGGAGATCCCCACCCTCCCCCTGTCCCCGTCACGAGCCGAGCCACTTCGCCGCGCTTGAGGGGATAGCGTGCACACTTGCCCAACACAACCTCCCGGCCGTCGTGGTGGAAGATACGCACTTCGTTGCGCGATCCCTCACTACCTCCCGCCACACCCCAGGGGATGTATTTATGGCGACCAAAGGTCGCTGTCAGAGTAAGATCGACGGTCGCCTGGTAATCCCGGATACAACCTCGTCCCCCCCGATGAACCCCGGCTCCAGCATCTGCGCTCGTATCCAGTTCGTAGCGGTCCACGATGATACCATAGCGCGTCTCTGCCACTTCTACCGGAATGACGTAGGTCTCACCATCACCCACGCACATCAAGCCCGATTCCCCATCTTTCTCTGCACCCGCGCCCCAGCCACCCGCCTGTGGCTCGACCAGCAAGAACAGCTCGTTGGTGTCAGGATGTTGACCTGCTAACACAACCCCACACACCGAGAGGAAGTGCCCAGCAGGAAGGCGATTCGGCACGATGGGGGCAAGCGCCTTCCATACTAGATCAGTGACATAGTTCATCGTCTCCCAATACGTTGAGACAGCCGCTGGACGCTGTGCGCTGAAGATTGTCCCTGGAGGGCAGATCACCTTGAGCGGTCGGAAACAGCCTTCGTTGACCGCAATAGATGGGCTAGTGATCGCCTTCAAGATAGTACGCACTCCTGAGTGCAAACCAGTCAGGGCACAATTGACAGGTCCAGGAACCTGTGGATGTGTACCTGTGAAGTCGCAGATGAACTCATCCTCACTGATGGTGATCTTCACACGCACAGGGAACGGACCATTGCCTATCCCATCATCATCAATCCAGTCCTCAGCTTCGTAGATTCCCTTTGGTAGCTTTGCCAACTCAAGGAGCGTCATGCGCTCACCATAGTCAAGCAATGCCTCAATTGCATACTGAACTACGTCAAAGCCGTACTTATTGCACAATTCCTGGAAGCGCCGCTCGCCAAGACGCAATGAAGCGGCCTGAGCATACATGTCGCCCAGCGTCATATCTGGCAGACGCACGTTAGCAGCGATAAGGTCAATCAAACTCTGAACGGGTCTTCCTTCCTCGTAAAGCTTCACACATGGAAACTGAAGCCCCTCCTGGAAGACTTCAGTCGAATCAGTCGTCCAGGAGCCGGGATCTTTGCCACCAACCTCCGTCCAGTGTGCCTTGCTTGCTGAGAAGGCTACCAGTTGCCCAGCGTAAAAAATAGGCACAATCAACGAGACATCAGAGAGGTGCGTGCCACCACCACCATACGGATCGTTGGTAATGATGACATCTCCCGGGTGCAGGTTCTGCTGGCCGAATTTTTCGAGCGCAGATTGCACGGCAAAGGTGAGAGTGCCCAAAAAGCCGGTCACGCCATTTCCCTGGGTAATCAGCTGGCCCCGAGCATCAACCAGACCTGAAGCATAGTCGAGTACTTCATAGATGATCGTACTCTTAGAGGTACGCTGAAGAGCAATGAACATCTCATCGCCAATGGCCACGAGTGCGTCTTTTATAATCTCTATAGTAAAAAAATCGATATCTGGACGGTTTGCCTGTTTTACCATTTCAGATTCCCGTTTCGATGATCAGATTGCCAACTGGATCGACATGGAGCTTCTGTTTAGGAAGTAGCAATGTTGATGCCGCTGCTTCCTCAATTACCGCCGGCCCCTCCAGTTCTGCACACGCGCCCAGCAGTCCGCGCTCATAGATCCTGGTCTCGTAGCGCCCCAGGTCGTCGAAATCGACCAGCCGTGTTCCTTTGAGTGCTTGCTGAGTATTGGTATTCACGGTTATTTTCTGGAGTTCAGGTTTGCGCACAGGGCCAAAGCCTACCAGATGCAGGTTTACAATCTCCGTAGGCGATTGCTGGCGAAAGGTGTAGAGCTGCTCATGCAACTCGTGGAACTTGCCCTCGATCTGGCTACACTGCTCTTCTCCCAGATTACCATTAGCAACAGGAACGTTGACAGTATGCTCCTGCCCCAGGTAACGCATATCGGCAGAGCGGACAAAGAAGAGGTTCGTTGCTTCCACCCCTTCATCAGCAAAGACAGAGCGCATTTTCCCTTCTAACTCAATCCAGGCAGCATTGAAATCTCTCAAAGCTATTTGAGCGGTGCGCATCAGTTTCGTCTGTACCAGATCGTGTCTCAGATCGCTCACGAGCATACCCCAGGCTGAGAAGTGAGCGGGGGCAAGCGGTATGATGACACGTGGCATATGCATATCTCTCGCGAGCGAGGAGGCATGCATGGAACCGCCGCCACCGAAGGCAATCATAGCGAAATCACGTGGGTCACGTCCCTGGCGCACCGAAACCAGCTTGAGCAGATGAACCATATTGGCATTTGCAATGCGGATAATGCCCAGGGCCGCATCTTCAATGCTTACACCTAAAGGACGCGCGATAGTTGCCACTGCTTCACGCGCGAGTTTTATGTCGAGGGCAATGCTCCCGCCGAGGAAATAGTCGGGGTTAATGCGCCCAACGATGATATTGGCGTCGGTCACTGTGGGTTCGGTTCCGCCACGCCCGTAGGCGGCAGGGCCAGGCTCGGCTCCTGCACTGCGTGGTCCTACTTTGAGTGCGCCCGCAGGATCGAGCCACGCAATGCTTCCGCCCCCAGCTCCTATCTCAATAATATCAACTACAGGCACCCTCAGCGGATAGCCTGCCGTCGTGGGGGTACGTTCAATGAAATAATCGCTGGTAAGTTTCACGGTACTCTGCTCTACCAGAGAGGATTTTGCTGTTGTGCCGCCTATATCCAGCGTGATGCAGTTGGGCTCTTCTATCAGCTTGCCGATCATGGCCGCTCCAATGATTCCACCCACCGGCCCCGATTCAACTAATTTAATGGGGGTTCGGCTCGCCGTCTCAAAGCGTGAAACTCCACCATTGGACTGCATGGCGTAACGTGCTTGTTTGCCTATTCCGACCTCATCAAGTCGGATAGAGAGCGCGTCAAGATATCGCCTTGCTACAGGCTTGACATATGCATCTAATACAGCGGTACTGGTACGCGGGAATTCACGCCATTCGTTGGTCAGTTCATGAGAAGCTGTAATATCACTATCCGGCCATTCTTCTCGCACGATATCAACGGCTCGCTGTTCATGCACTGGATTGGCGTATGAGTGCAGGAAACAGATAGCGATGGCCTCGACGCCCTGTCGCCGCGCCTCCGCTACTGCTGCTCGCACGTCGCCTTCAACCAATGGCGTCAAGATTTCTCCCTTATAACTTACTCGTTCCGTTACTTCCAGGCGCAACTGGCGGGGGACAAACGGCTTTGGCTTGGTGAACAACAGATTGTAGAGGTCCGGGCGGTTAGCTCTCTGGATCTCCAGCACATCACGGAAGCCGCGCGTGGTGATTAGTGCAGTGCGTGCCCCTTTGCGTTCGGTCAGCGTATTGATGATAACTGTTGTACCGTGAGCCAGAAACAGCACATTATGAAGTTCGGCCTCCTTCACAGCGGTCATCACGCCTTCTTCAAAATGTGCAGGCGTGGTTGAGGTCTTTTTCAGGCCAATTTGCCCTGTTGCTTCATCAAGATAAACAAGGTCAGTAAACGTGCCACCAATATCAATTGCCGTTCGCATACTCATGTTTTCCTCACATCAACCAAAGAGATCACATCCAGATAACCTGAAGCAGGTTTTTGTGCAAGTAAACATCTTTAGAAGTTAAACTAACATATTCAACACCAATTGACAATTGTAAGAAATATGACATGTAGAATCGATACCACAAGCTAAAAATAGGGAACCGACCTGTTTTTAGCTTAAAATCTTATAAAGATAGTCAAAATTGTATCGACTAGTTACCCAACACATGCTATACTGTAGTTTATGAGTTGTTAAGTAACTCATGTTAACTCATGTGTTGTTTTGCGAGGACGGCTTAATGAGAGCTTCTCGCCTTCCACTGCTTTCTGATAATCGCTTATTTTTGCCGGACGAAATCGGAGCGCCACAAGAAATTGTGATCGTAGAATCAGATGCATGGTATGCCTGGCTACGGTCTGAGGCTGCACGGTCTTTTACACTCAAGCACCACCTGGGAACGTTCACAGTGCGACGTGAGCGTAAACGCAATGGGTGGTACTGGTATATGTATCGCAAGCGACAAGGCAAACTTTACAAAGCCTATGTAGGAAAGGCAGAGGAGATTTCTCGCGAACGGCTGTTTACGGTGGTAGAAGAACTTGCTGGCCGCAACGACGACGGCGGCTCTCCGACAAGAGCTTTATCCGATTCTAAAGAGGCGCCTTCCCGATTATCTCCAGTTGTCATGGACGACGAAAAACCTTCTCTTCCATCTCAGACTTTTGCTCCGGCTCATCCTAATGGAGCCGGAAAACTGCATTTGCCAGCGCAACGCTCGCCCCTTATTGGACGAGAGAGAGAGGTTGTGAGTATTTGTTCTCTCTTGCAACGAGTCGAGGTGCGCTTAGTGACGCTGACGGGCACGGGCGGCATTGGCAAAACACGTCTTGGTATACAGGTGGCAACTGAATTAGCGGCTACATTTGCCGATGGAATCCACTATGTTCCTCTTGCTTCCATTCGTGATCCTGAACTGGTCATGCCCACTATCGCTCAGACACTCGGTATCAAGGAAAATTCAGGGCAGTCGCATCTCAGCCTCTTAAAAGCTTACATGCATGATAGACACATGCTCTTGTTGCTTGATAACTTCGAGCAACTTCTCAGAGCGGCTCCTGCAATTTCAGATCTTCTGGCAACTTGCTTGCGCCTCAAGATCCTGCTGACAAGTCGTGCTCCTTTACATATCGGCGGAGAGTACGAGATACACGTTCTGCCACTTGCTGTTCCAGACCCAAAACATCTCCCAGCAATAGAACACCTTCCTGAATATTCGGCAGTAACGCTTTTTCTTCATCGCGCGCAGATGATTAAACCGGACTTCCAGTTGACCTCCATCAATGCGCATTTTGTTGCCGAGATTTGTGTACGCCTGGATGGTCTCCCCCTGGCTATTGAATTGGCGGCGGCCCGCAGTAAATTGTTGCCTCCCCAGGCATTGCTCTCACGATTAGAGCGTCGGCTTGCAGTGTTGACCACAGGTGAATTGGATGCACCCATACGCCAGCAGACACTAAGAAATACGCTCAATTGGAGCTACGATTTACTTAATAAGGATGAACAGTGGCTATTTAGACATTTCGCGATCTTCGTTGGTGGCTGCCACCTTTCGGTCTTTGAAGAATTCTGCAAAGTTCTTGGAAACCTTTCTCTGCCCATACTGGATGGAGTAACCTCACTGGTGGACAAGAGCCTGTTGCAAGTAGATACCTCTGATGGACAGGAACCATATTTGATGATGTTGGAAACAGTGCGCGAATATGCTCTGGAGTGTCTATCAGCTTCCTCAGAGATGAGAGCAACTCAGCAGGCTTACATTGATACATATTGCTCCTTCACAAAGGAGGCTGACTGGACCTTACTAGGTATAGAGCGCGAGACCTGGCCTGCGTGGGGTAATCGTGAACAGGAAACCTGGTTGGATTGGATGGAAAAGGAGTACGGGAATCTGCGAGTCGTACTCGATTCTCTGTTGGAACATGATGAGATAGAACAGTCCTTGCGTTTCACCGTAGCAATTGCCAACCTCTGGTTTTTTCGTGGCCCACTGATCGAAGGGCAGCGCTATTTCGAGCGTGTCGTGGAAATGAGTAGCGCAAGTCAGGTAGAGAGTAAGGCGAGGGGGTGGGCGCTCTACGTGGCAGGATGGCAGGCGTTCTATCGCTCTGATGAGCGTCGTGCTCTAGTTTTTCTAGAAGAAAGTAAACGAATCTTCCAGAGACTGGACTATGCACGGGGAGTAGCGGCCAACCTGGTTGTTCTCAGTGATATCGAACACCACCGAGGGAATACACGATTAGGGGATGAGTTGGTTGAGGAAAGTCTGCGCCTCTATAGTGACCTGCGCGATTATGTAGGGGTTGGGCATGCCCTTATGACTCAAGGAATACTGGTATTTTTTCGCGGGGAGTTGGCTCGCGCGAGTTCTCTCTTCGAGGAGAGCCTGATAGCATCCAAAAAAGTGGGGCAGCGATGGGTGATCGCTAGTAATCTGCATTATCTCGGGTGGACGCACTTTCTTCAGGGCGATTATGCAAAGGCGCGTCAACTCTCCGAAGAAAGCCTAAACCTCTTTAAAGAAATAGGCTACGGGAATTTCGCAGTGGAAACGCAGGTAGTTCTGGCTGATGAAGTTGCCGCCCTGGGTGATGTGACGAGAGCGCGGGCACTCCTGGAGGATGCACTGAGTCGAGGCCGCGAAATGGAGAGCCAGGATGACATCGCACGTGCCTTATATGGGCTAGGGAACCTGGCCCAGCGCCAGGGGGAACTGGGTCGTGCGCGTACCTTTTATGAGGAGGCCCTGGCTATCCTGAAGCAGAAGGCGGAGATCCCGGATAGGGTACAGTGGGTTCTGGCTTCATGCCTGGAAGGTACTGCTGAGATAGCTTTTGCGCAGGGCCAATCGGCCTGGGCTGTTCGGCTGCTGGCAAAAGCTGATGCGCTACGCATAGGTGACACATACCGAAACGCCATTGGGTATGATCAAAAGCTCTATCAACACATACAGGCTGAGGTAGCTGTTCAACTGGGGAAGGAGATTTTCAGTGCGCTGTGGATTGAGGGGCGTAGCATGGCCACTGAACAGGTGATGGCGGCGCGAGGTCTTGATAGGGTATTGCCAGCTGCTCCCTCAACGCCTTCTCCATCGAGTCAGCCATCGCCAACGCTGCCACCCTGTGGATTGACCAGGCGCGAGTTTGAAGTGTTGCGATTGCTTGCTGAAGGGTTAACCAACTCACAGATCGCTGGAAGACTGGTGATCAGCCCGACTACGGTGAACTCCTATTTGAGTTCAATCTATAGTAAATTGGGTGTTTCCTCTCGTCTGGGAGCGATGCGCTATGCCATCGATCACCGTCTCTCTTGATATCAAGCTTTCTACTTCTTTTAGAATAAGGAGTGATATACAGAGTATCCCCTTAATTTTTAGGAAATGTCCCCTCATCTTCTCTGTAGAGAATTCCATAGTTTTCATGATGTAATTTACTACTTGTTCGCGTAATCTTGGAAAGGCGATTTTGTTGTAGTTCTCTCCACACTAAGATCTGCGTGCATTCTCTCTTCTCTGCAAGAGAAGGTTTTACGCAACCTTAGTGCATGAAGTTCATTGTTGTCAGGAATGGATATTATGGGAGAAAGCGAAATAGCTCGTCTTCGGCGCTTAATTGAGTTAGAGTGCCAATCAATGGAGCAGGGGTTGACTGGTTATGCAATAACGGCGAGACACGACATTATTTCTCACAAATATAACCAGATCGACGCATATCGGAAACGGTTAGAACCGCTCATTGGTAAGACCCAGGCAAAGAAAGCCATACTTGAAATATATATGTACACGGTGGGCTAGTAATGCAGATGACCGACGCCAGCAGCTTCTATCCTGATACCGCAGTAGAGGTTGCCCGTTTGATCAATTTAGATCGTTTGTTGACTACAGCGATGGGAGGTATCTTACCTGGACTACTTGAGACGAATCTCCCAAACTTACATACCGTTCTTGACCTGGGATGTGGCCCGGGTAGCTGGGTGCTGGATATCGCCTTTGACCATCCCGAATGTGAAGTGGCAGGCGTTGATGTTCGCCAGAAGATGATCGAGTATGCCTGGGCGCGGGCACGCACGCAACAATGCTTTAACGCCTCCTTCGGAGTGATGGATATGACCCAACCACTCGACTTTTCGGATAATACCTTCGATCTGATTCATGCTCATGTTCCGGTCGGGGTATTTCATGGCGACGACTGGGTATCTCTCATCTCAGAATGTATGCGCATTTTATGTCCTGGTGGACTACTTTACCTTATCGATACAGATAGAGTGATAGAAACTAACAGCCCTGCTTTTGCTCGCCTTACAACTCTTTTGAGACAGGCTAAACGTTTGGCCGGATATTGCGTATCTTCTGATGAAGGCATGCTCGACTCCTCGCTGATTCTCCCTCAATTGCTCCACCGAGCAGGTTTTCAACACGTCCGATGTACAACTCACTTCGTGGATGTGTCTGACGAGGCTGCTTCCTGGGCTGATTTCTTTCACAATACAGAAATGATCTACTCGCAAGTCCAGCCCCTTTTACTTGCAGCTGAACTCGTAACGCGGAAAGAAATCAACCAATTGTATACACAGATGCTTATTGAATTATACATGCAAAGCTTTACTGGAAGATGGCCTGTGCTCTGTATCTACGGCACGAAGCCAGTATCTGGCGAGCAGAGACCTGCGCCAGATACTAAGCATGATACATAAGTTTGGATACTACCCCACATCGGATTGACGTTCCCTTGACGGCAGGTAGCCCTGAAAGCCTGAGAACCCGGATTTCCGTAAGTGGCCTCACAGGGCAACTTAGCCTTGAATGAAGGTCAGCAAATCCTCGTTGAGGCGCTCCTTATGAGTGAGGAACATGCCATGGCTCCCGCCAGGGTAGATTTTGAGTTCGCTACCGGCAATGCCCTGGGCAGTTCTGCGTCCAGATAGGTTCAGAGGAGCAATTTGATCGTTCTCCCCATGAAGAATCAGTGTTGGCACCGTACATGAGGGCAGATCGGGTAGGAAATCGGTTTGCGCAGAGGTACGGAAACACTCAATGGTAGCTTTGGGCGAACACTCAAGAATGAGCCGGATAGCCCATTGCACCATCTCTGCGGAAAGCTGTGGTGGTCCCGGCCACGTCGAACCAAGACCGAAGTACTTGATCGCGCCATCCGTCATGTACGCCGGGCGGTCCAGCTGCATCCTCGCGATGGCGAACTCGGAAGCCTCCCTGGGAAATCCTTGTGGGTTGTCTGCTGATTTAAGCATGCCAAGGGTGATACCACTTACGAGTACAACGCGAGCAATGCGACTGGTATCGTGGCGGGCAAGGTAGTGGACAATCTCACCACAACCCATTGAGTTTCCAACCAGGGTCAGGTCGCGCAGATCGAGTTGAGCGATCACCTCTGCAAGATCCTCAGAAAGCTGATCGATATCATAGCCACGTCCAGGATCATCCGAGCGGCCATGCCCGCGACGATCAAAGGCAATGCAGCGCAATCCATGTGCGGAGAGATACAACATCTGATACTCCCACATAGCCCCGCTAAATCCCCAGGCACTAACGAAGAGTACGGGGGCACCTGTACCCCATTCCCGATAATAGAGCTGAGTGGAATCACTCGTTTGAATATATGGCATCGTTTTTCCCTCTTTCTTTGAAAGTCGTATCGCCAGAATACAATAAATGTACTATAGGAAATCAGCAACAAGCAGGCGAGCTGTCGTAAAGCGACCTGCATTTGTAGGATCTTTCATTTGAGAACATCTGTGGCTTTATGATCATCTGGTACAGTATCAATCAGAATCACTTCACTTTTCGCATTGGACAGGCGTAAAGGAAGCAGCTTTTGATAAGCTTCTGAGTGATACCAGGCCTGAGCTTGTTGTCGATCTGGGAACTCGATAATGATCAGACCTCCTGTCCAATTCCCCTCAAGCTTCTCGGCGTCTCCACCATGAATAAGAAAACGTCCCTGAAAAGGGGCAAGCGTCGCGTCAATCCCCTCCAAGTACTGGACTATTTGAGAACCCATTACAACATCCCATAATCGAGCTACAGCATACGTCGCCATGTATCATCTCCTTTGTCCATTTTTTACCCGTCCTTCTAACCGAGACAGGAAACATGCGTCAAACAAGGGCCGCTCTTGAATGCGAGCAGCGCGATCCCCTGCTCACGGAGTTTCCAGAGCACCCCATAGAGAGCTGCCTGATCCTGCAAACTTCCTGTTAGGAGCGATGTTCCGTCTTCCAGATGGGTAATCTGAAGTTCTTCAAACCACTCTTGCCAGAAAAGGGCCAGGTGCCCTTTCACGTTGATCTGTACTTGCATCCTTTTTCCTCCTGATCTGGTGGTGCTCCACACCTCACGCAAAGAAGTATAACCGGAGAAGCGACATCTTGCCTTCGCCTGAATTCGCGATTAAGAAGGTGATGTGCGGACTGATGTTGGGTGCATTGTTATGTACAAGTAGGTGAAAAGAGGAGCACCTATTGTGTTAAGAAGTGCTGGGAAAAGAAGGGCACGTAGAGGTTAGAGCAGGTGAAGTCGCTGGGCAATGAGGCTGGCTTCGGCGCGACGATTGACTCCCAGCTTGCGATAGATACTACTCACCTGGGTTTTAATAGTGTTGGGAGAAACGATCAACTCCCGGGCCATTTCTGCATAGGTATGCCCAGCGACGAGCAGGCGCAGTACACGCTGCTCCTGAGAACTGAGGGGTTCATGGACTACAGGATGGGCGGCATCAGGCGAGAGGCTCACACCTCTTTGCCGAGGCAAACGTGACACCAGGACAAGGCGTTGCCGCTCCTCTTGCTCAAAAGCTTTCAGCACGCGCGCGAGATGATCCTCCATCTCTCTGGGCAGCGTCGTTGTCATTGTGCGCGTGGCAGAAAGCTGTTGCAGCGTTCGACGCATGGGTTCGCCTGCTTGTAAGAAAACGCGTACCAGTTCCCCGGGCTGTGCCACCTGGAGCAGGTGTATCGCAAGCTTCCTGGCCAGCTCTCGCTCCTTCAGACCTACAAGAGCAACTACCTGAAGCGAAAGTCCCTGCACAACCCGCTCCAGTCGCTGGCCTTGTTCAGCATCGCTCACAAGGCGCTCTAGTATTGACAGAGCAATTGCATAGGCGTGCTGCGCGAGCAGCACGCGAGCTAGCGACAGGGAGGTTTCCCAGGAGAAAGCGTCTATGGGCCTATCCTGGTCGAAGCGGGTCTGCGCGGCCCAGGCTTCCGCCGCCGCAAGGTTCCCTTGTGCTAACCAGAGCCGAACTTGAACGCTTTCCTCCTGAGGCAAACGAATAGCGATTCCACCTTCCTGAATCAGCTGTCGCAGCGTTTGCAATGCCTGCCCCGCCTCTTCCAGTTCACCTCTATCAAGGGCGAATACCACCTTACATTCAAAGCACTCCGCGAGCAAAGCCCGATACTGCCAGTTCTGCGCAAGGGTGAGCGCGTGAGAGAGGCGAGAATACGCCTCCTCACACCGATTGCAGGCCCAACAGATCCGGGCCAGGGTAAGGGAGAGATAGCCTCCAATGGAGGTCTGTTGATTCCCCTCCAATTGTAACAGCGAGAGGAGTGTCTGGCACTCGCGTTCAGCCTGAAACACGTCTCCTGTTTCCCAGAGGATCAGCACCAACCACTCTCTGATTCGCAGCCACTCGTAGTGCTGTTGTGTTTTTTCCGCTTGTTGTCCTGCAACCAGCAGAGCTGCTTTGAGGGCATCACATGCTTCCAGGCCATTCACGCAAAAGATGACATTGACGAAAAGAGGAGCCAGTTGCCAGATGATCTCATCTTCTCTAGCCAACGGTAGCATCTCCTGGCTACGCTGCTGGAGTTGCGCCATATCTCGGCCCAGGATGGCTTGACTGGCTGCACTCCACAGATGAAAGAGGCGTACGCGCTTACGCAAACGTTCTTGCTCCGCTTCGGTCAGGACCGCCTCTCGTATCAGCAGCTCCACCCGATCAATCGTGTGTCCAACCGCCCCTCGTTGCTGCTCATCTGAGGCCCCAAAGAGAGTGTGCAGCAGACGCAGGGCCGCAACCAGCGCAAAAGATGCATGAGCACATACTACCTCATCCGGCAGCATTTCAATCCACTCGTGAACAGTACGCGCTTCTCCTGTGGTCCATGCCTCTTCTGCCGCGCGCTCCATCAAATCTGCGGCATAGACGAAGTCTGCGGCGGAAAGCGCATGAGCAAGGGCTTCGCGCAGGGCTCCCTGTGCCTCGTACCAGTAAGCTGCGCGCAGATGCAACACAGGCACGCGTTCGGGATAGCTCATGGTGAGGCGCGCGAGGAGGGTCTGGCGAAACAGTTCGTGAAAGCGATACCAACGCCGTTCTTCATCCAGGGAAACGAGAAAGAGGTTCTCTCGTTCCAGTTCTTCCAGAAGTTCCTGACAGGCTTTTTCGCCAGTCACAGCCTGACAGAGTGGAGCATGCAAGCGCGAGAGGATAGCGGTCTGGAGCAGAAACTCTTGCGCGGCTGGTGGCAGATGAGCTAGAATATCATCCTGAAAATAGTCCAGCACATATCGATGGCTGCCTCCAAAGGTCTGGACAAAGACTGCGTGATCCTCGCGCTGACGCATCGCCAGAGCAGCAAGTTGCAGCCCAGCAATCCAGCCCTCGGTGCGGCTCTCCAGAATGCCGATCTCCGTCTCCGAAAGGGGCAGCCCCATGCATTGGACCAGAAAATGCCGAGTGTCATCGGCTCGAAAGCGGAGATCTGAGTCACGAATCTCGCTCAACTGGCCACGTATACGCAGACGAGTGAGCGGAAAAGGAGGATCAACCCTAGTGGAGAGCACCAGACGCAGATTGACGGGCAGGTGTTCAAGCGCGTACAGCATGGACTCGTGAATGGCTGCATCTGCAATCAGATGATAATCGTCCAGCACAAGCACTATGCTTCCCTTCAGGCTGGCTATTTCATTGAACAAGGAGGTCAGGACGAGCGAAAGGGGCACGGGCTGTGGCGAGTATAGCAAAGTCAGTGCTGTCGCGCCGATACTGGCATGGCAGGTGCGGAGAGCAGAGATCACGGCACTCCAGAAGCGCACAGCAATGCTCTCCATCTCATCGAGCGAGAGCCAGGCAATCGCGCGGGACTGCCGCCTCGCCCACGCAGAAAGCAACGTCGTTTTTCCCCAACCGCCGGAAGCGGAAAGTAGTGTCAACGGGAGACCAATCGCCTCCTCCAGCCGCGCATGTAAGTGTTCGCGCTCGATCAGCGTTCCCAAAAATTGTGGGGGTGAGAGTTTAGAGGCGAGCAAGGGAAGCGGAACCTGTTGAGGCGAAGTGATGGGTGCCAGCGAGAAACTAGATGGCAGCGCTTCTGAACGGAAAGACGCCTCGTGTTCAATTGCCAGAAGCTCCTGAGCCTTGTTTTGGAGAGGGGAAGAAAAAGCCACATGCGACCCTGCTTCCTCCTCCAGACGTACCAGCGTCACCTTCGATGTCGGGCCAAGATAGCGTTTCCTCTTGCCTGCCGTCCCGGTGCCATAGGCATACCAGTATCCTCCGCCACGTGCCCGTTCCTCCTTGACTACACTCAAATGCCCGCACCGGCCATGAAAGGCAAAAGAGGTCTGCTCACCGAGCCAATTCAGCCAGCTCTGCTCGTCATGTAAGGTAAAGTGTTGCTGAAGGTTTCCTCCACTAGAGAGTTCATAGCGCTGTTGTTCTGCGGACCAAATAAGGCGATGAAGTGATCGTTTTGGCATGGACACTTTCTGCTGTGTGTTTTTCCCTTGACTTTTTTGCACCCAACAGCAAGGAGTGTATCACATGCCGAACTGATGAACAAGGCACACAAACGACGAACTCTTGTCGCTCTTCAGCGGTTCGCCTAAAACGTGGCGAACTACTAGCATTGCCTCTGTTCTCATACCTACCAGGAACACATGCACATCTTCATATCCTTGTCGAGCGCATATACCCATACATTTATATATTGTATACTATGAAGCGGATGATGCTTATTGGCTGTATTCCATGATGATGGCTCTTGTTGAAATAGTTCTTTGGAGGAAATATCTTGACCATTTCACAGCAGACGATGACTGAGGAACAGCGTAAATCTGTTGCGCTGGAATATCTGAAGCGACTCGACCGAGGAGAACCATTCTTTGACCTGTTCGCAGAAGACGCTCAACTCTACTTCCCCAAATGGGGACTCGCCAACGGGAAAGAGGAGATTGAGCATGCATTTTCAGATATAGCAGGTATTCTGAAAGCCATTCGCCATGATTATGCTTACTTCAACTATATCATCAATGGCGATCAAGTGGTGGTGGAGGGAACCAGCTCTGGGATGACAGCAGATGGCATAGAATGGCGGGCAGGCGTGACACATGCTGGACGCTGGTGCGATGTCTTCGAGATTCGCGACTTCAAGATTCAACGCCTCTTTATCTACCTCGATCCAGATTACGCTGGGGCTGATGTGGCACGCTATCCCTGGCTCAGACACAGAGAATAAATTGGTCGGTCATGGATCTCAACTTTTAAGTCTGGTCCATGACTGATAACTTCGATAACATACCTGGTAAGGAAGTAGATCACTGCTTGCCAAAAGCTCGCCCTGAATATCTCCGACAGGCCAACGAACGATACGCGCTGGTTGTCACCTACCTGCAAGGGGAGACACGATACACCAGCGAAGCATCGGCAAAACCGCTTGAGGTCGAAGGCTCTACCCCCCAAAAGCCAAGGCGAACCAGGCGCGTTGGGGAGCCAGCGCCAAAACGTTATGCTGTTGGAAAGGCAGCACCATCATAGGCCTGCATGTGCCAGGCGAGAAACAACAGAGAGCATCACGTACCTGCTGATCTCTCTGCCAGCTACTTACTGCGGCTCTGTTTTGTCGAGACGACTCGAAGAGGCTTCGCTGAAGAAGCGGGCCAGAGCATCGGACGTTTGTTGTGGAAGCTCTTCTGGGAAAAAGTGCCCTGCATCCAGAGCGTATCCGACAACCTCATCGCAAAAGACTCGCCAAAGCGCGATGGGTCCGCCCTCCTCAGCGTACCAGGTAGCAAGTGGCCCACGGGCGCTCCACAAAGCGAGGAGGGGGCAGATGATCCGACGCAGGCTTGCGCGGTCCGCCCTGTCATGCTCGCGATCAATGGTTGCGGCAGCTCGATACTCCTCACAGATGGCATGTGTGTGGCGAGGATCTCGAAGAGCCTGCACATAGGCAGCTCTGACCTCTGGAGAGAAGACAGATGAAGGAGAACCCCATCCACCGAGCGCATCGTCGATGATGGCTTCGGGGGCCGCCGCCAAGATGCGCTCTGGAAGCGGTTCAGGTTGAGCGAGGAATGACCAGGGCCAGAAGGCAAGTGCGAACCCGGCATCAGCTCGCTCCCAGACCGTCTCCGTCGGCAAGACATCGAGAACGGCGAGCCGATCAACACGATCAGGATGGTCAAGTGCCATGCGATAGGCCACACGACCGCCACGATCATGTCCAGCAACCGAGAAGTGCACAAATCCAAGCTGCTCCATTACCTTCACCATGTCTAGTGCCATAGCTCGCTTGGAATAGGGCGCATGGGTGTGGGTGGAGGATGGACAACTGCTGCGCCCGTAGCCGCGCAGATCGGCGCAGACCACGGCAAAGTGGCGGGCAAGCAATGGTGCGACGCTGCGCCACATCAAATAGGTCTGCGGAAAGCCATGCAACAGGAGGATCGGCGGCCCAGATCCTTTTGTGCGTACGAAAATGCTCGTCTCACCTGTCTGGATCTCGACAGTAGTGAAATCATCCATCATTTCATTCCTCTTTCTCTCAGACCAGTATATATGAGAAGCGGCTCCAAATTGCCATTAGGAGGCCGCCGTATCAATCAGGCGGCGGTCACAGCGCTGAGCCTTACAATTCCAGAAGCAGTTGCGCCTCCTGGAGGCGCGTCGTCTCATGCTCTAGGAAGACCTCGATACCACGAGGGTGGCCTATCGTGTCGGATACCAGGACGCCTCCTACTTCAATCGCGAATATAAGAGTCTCTTTGACATCCCTCCCATACGGGACATGCAACGGTTGTGAGGCGAAACGCTTGCCTTCTCTGGACAATAGCGCTACCCCCCTTAGATACATTGTCTCGCAGACCTGCTGCCGTTTTGCTTCTACCAGCCAGAATCAATGGTCCCATACAAGATTGACGGTCACACCCTTTTGCAATGCCTCCTCAGTTGACTCAAGTAACAACTGCGCATCTACCGCATCTTGCAACGTTGAAAGAGGCTCCTCTCCATTACGGATGCAGTGCTGTATAAAATACTCAATCTCATGCTGAAAGCTTTCTTCATATGCAATGTAGCGCCAGGATAACCCCGCTCGTGGCGACATGACGACTGCATCGCGCCAGCTATAGACGCTTCCTCCCTCGGTTCCCAGGATCTTATAAGTAACTGTCCAGGGTTCACTGGTCTGATCATCTGTCGCAAAGCTTGCGAAAAGATTGACAAGTGCGCCTCCCGGCATTTTTAGCAACAATGCGACCTGATCCTCTCGCTGCAACATCTCCTCTATCGACCTCGTCTCACTAGCCAAAGCCGTCAAACAAAGAGGTTTCCCTAAAAGATACAGCAGTGAATAGAAATGGTGAATCATTATTTGACGCAGGACACCAGGATATTTTGCTGCCACCTCGCGTGGATGATGCAGTGTATAGATAATCCAGGCACTCACTACTTTCCCAAATGTGTTTGAGGCAATCAGACGACGGGCACGCCTTAGTTCTGGTGCATAAATATAATTGTGTGCAGGCATACATACTTTACCACTTGTCCGTGCTTTTTGCTCTAAATATTGCACATCGGCGAGGGTCGCTGTAACAGGTTTTTCCAGTAACACATGCTTGCCTGCATCCAGCGCCAGCGATGCGTGTTCCCGATGGAACTCCAATGGGGAAAGTACCGATACCGCCTGTACGTCAGGATCGCTTAGTAGCTCCTCAATAGTCGAAGAGACACGACAGCCAAACTCCTGCGCCAGCAATTGTGCCTGCTCCTCCCGCGCATCATACACGCAGACTAAACGAGCATCTGCACGAGCAGCAATAGCACTGGCATGCAAATATGCAACGCTACCCGCTCCAATAAAACCAAAACCAATAACCTCTTCCATAATACATCTCCTCTTGACATCTTTTGTGAACACGCTCATCTACAACCCATCTGCGAAGCGCTCATCCCTATGGTATAACAGCGGTCGCTTCAATCTCAACACGCGCTTGATCTTCCATCAGCGCTGCCACCTGTACAGCCGTCATTGCCGGATAATGCTGACCCATCATTGAACGATAGACCATCCCCAGTTCCTTGCCGGCTGCTTGATACTCTTGCTTATCTATCACATACCACGTGAGCCGTACAATATGTTCTGGCCTCCCATCAGCTTCAGCAAGTATGGTCACTATATTCTGTAGAGCTTGCCGCGCCTGCTTCACAAAATCTGTTGTCTGGAAGTGACAATGTTCATCCCATCCCACCTGGCCGCTGATAAAAACCAGCCGCCCGGAAGCGGCCATCGCATGACTATACCCACGTGGACGCATCCATCCAAATGGTTGGAGGATCTGCATTCGCCTGCCATCACTCTCCTGCTGCTCATCAACATTCATAACGTTATAGAAGCTCCTTTCCCGAGGTTCCGTTCCAGTTGTGCCTTCCCATTGAGATATTGTTGCGGCCAGATCATATCTGTATAACCAAGCTGCGCCGCCGCATGCAGCGTCCAGAAGGGGTCCGCCAGATGGGGACGCGCAAGGGCACAAAGATCTGCTCGCCCTGCGGCAATAATGCTATTGACATGATCTGGCTCGAAGATGGCCCCGACTGCCATTGTCGCAATCCCTACTTCGTTGCGAATGCGGTCAGCAAAGGGCGTCTGATACATACGTCCATAGATCGGCCTGGCCTCTCGCGTCGTCTGCCCCGACGACACATCTATCAGATCAACGCCCGCCTCCTTAAAAAGTTGCGCAATCACAACCGCATCGTCGGGAGTGTTTCCACCCAGTGCCCAATCATGCGCCGATATACGTACCGACATCGGCTTATGAGCAGGCCAGACCGCACGCATAGCGCGAAAGACTTCTAACGGGTAACGACAACGATTTTCTAGAGAACCACCATACTCATCATTCCTCTGATTCGTCAAAGGGCAGATAAAGCTTGAGAGCAAATACCCGTGTGCGCAGTGCAATTCGAGCCAATCAAAACCGCACTCCTCTCCCCAGCGGGCTGCACGCACAAAATCTTCCAGTACCCGATCCATATCTGCACGCGTCATTGGCCTCGGCGTCTGATTGTGTGGACCATAGGGTACGGCAGATGCCGCAATCAACGGCCAGTTATGCTCAGGCAACGGCTCGTCAGCTTCTTCCCACCCACGTTGAGTAGATCCTTTAGGTCCAGCATGCCCAAGCTGAAGTGCAATTTTTGCAGGGGTACGAGCATGCACATAGCTGACTATGCGCTTCCAGTTCTCGATATGCTCTGCCCGATACATGCCAGCACAACCCGGCGAAATACGTGCATCCGGCGAAACACACGTCATTTCCGTGAAAACCATAGCCGCTCCGCCGTGAGCATGACTTCCCATATGCACGAGGTAGAAATCGTCTGGTGTCCCATCCTGGCAGGAATACATTGCCATCGGCGAAACCACCACGCGGTTAGACAATATCAACCCTCGCAAGCGGAACGGCGTAAACATCGGGGGTATCGCTCGTGCTGGTTGCCCGCTCCGTTGTGCTATCCACGTCTCAACGCTCGCAACATACTCCTTGTCGCGCAAGCGTAGATTTTCATGTGAAACGCGCTGACTTCGAGTCAGCAGACTATAAGCAAATTGCTCTGTTTCAAAAGCTGTATAGCGTTTCACGTTCTCAAACCAATCGGTGCTGTTGCGCGCCGCATTCTGTAGCTTGATGACCTCTACTTTCCGCTCTGCCTCATACTGCCGCAACGCTGCCGAGATATCATCAGAGTGCTGTAGCGCCTGCACCAACGCGATAGCATCCTCCAGAGCTAGCTTCGTTCCCGAGCCGATAGAGAAGTGAGCTGTATGTGCAGCATCCCCTAAAAGCACCAGATGGTCATGCACCCAACGCTCATTTGTAATCCGTAAAAAATTTCGCCAGGGATTCGCCAGGTGGCGCGCATTGTTCAGCAGTGGATTCCCATCTAGATAGCGCGCAAAGAGTTGCTGGCAAAAGGCAATTGACTCATCCGCAGTCATATCACCCAACCCGGCCTGCTGCCAGACCTCCTCCGGCGTCTCGACAATGAATGTGCTGGTGTAACAATCGTTAGCATTCTTCTCAAAAGTATATGCATGTGCCTGAAACCATCCCCACTTCGTCTCTTCAAAGGCGAAAGTAAACGCCTCAAAGCGCCGATGCGTTCCTAACCAGATATATTTGCAACGACGCCGCTCAATCTTCGGCTGGAAATAGTCCGCATATTTGCTACGAATAGCGCTATTCACGCCATCACTCAGCACGATGAGGGTAGCGTCAGCATACACAGATTCGTCGATCACTTCGGTCTGAAAAACCAGCTCGACACCCAATCTGGCACAGCGCTCTTGTAAAATGTTCAGCAATCGTTTGCGTGCAATACCACAAAAGCCGTGCCCACCAGAGGTTATCGTGCGCCCCTTGAAATGCACATCTATCTCATCCCAATGATAGAAGCTCCCGCGAATGGCCTCATAGCTCACAGGATCGGCGTGAGCGAGATTACCAAGCGTCTGGTCAGAAAAAACCACTCCCCAACCAAAGGTATCATCGGGATGATTTCGCTCCACAACGGTAATCTCTGCCTCTGGTCGGACCTTTTTCATAAGGAGTGCGAAGTATAACCCCGCCGGCCCTCCACCAATACAGACAATCCGCATAGCACACTACTCCCTCTGCTCACAAATGGATGCTTCCCTCATTCTCTCGCTTCTTCTATCACTTCTTCATGCTGTCAGACTTTGCCCTGCTCTTGCTGCCGCAACTTATAACGCTGAACCTTCCCAGTACCAGCGCGTGGAAGCGCACTGCAAAACTCAATGGCACGTGGATATTTATACGGTGCAATACTCTGCTTGACAAAATCCTGCAATGTTCGTTTCATTGCATCATCCCCTACATAGCCGTCCCTGAGCACGATAAACGCCTTCACAATCGTACCGCGCACCTCGTCCGGTGCTCCAATAACAGCACATTCCGCCACGGCAGGATACATCAACAGAGCCTCCTCGACCTCCGGTCCTGCAACGTTATATCCTGCGGTCAGAATGATATCGTCTGCACGCGCCTGGAACCAGAAATAGCTATCAGTATCCATCAGATAGACATCACCTGTGAGATTCCAACCATTTTGCACATATGCATGCTGACGTTCATCATCCAGATAACGACACCCGGTCGGCCCCTTCACGCCCAATCGTCCAATCGCTCCCGCTGGCAGCACATGCCCATTCGCATCAAAAATGCATGCTTCATAACCCGGTATGACCTTCCCTGTCGCTCCTGGCCGGACCTCCGCACCAGCAGATGCAATGAAGATATGTAACATCTCTGTTGCGCCAATGCCGTCAATGATTTCAATACCAGTCGCATCTCTCCAGAGCGTTCGCGTTGAGACAGGCAATGCCTCGCCCGCCGACACACTCTTTTGCAGGGTTGGCAGACCTTGTTTGCTAGCGATCCCCGCCATCTGACGATAGAAAAGCGGAGTGGACCACGTAACAGTAGCATGATAATCCTTGATCGCTTGCAATAAGCTCTCAGGCGTAAACTTCTCAAGCAATACCGTCGCACCACCAACACGCAGAGGAAACGTCAACAGAGCACCCAGCCCAAAGGTAAAAGCTAGCGGAGGTGTTCCAATACAGATATCATTCGCCGACAGTTGAACAATCGATCTGGGAAAACAATCACTGATCGCCATGATATCACGATGAAAATGGATCGTTGCCTTTGGTTTGCCCGTCGAACCAGAGGTGAAGGCAACCAGTGCAGGATCATCGGCAGCAGTAGCAACCGCATCATATGGCTCACGCCAGATCGACATCCGCTCCTCCAGTCCAGTACTCGGAGTATCGTTGAAATACATTATCTGCTTCAGCATGGGGCATCGCTTTTGTGCAGATTGCAATTCAGCGGCAAACGCTTTATCACACAGAGCAGTACCAACCTGGGCCTTTTCAATCACCTCCACCAGTTCTTTCTCACGCAAGAGTGGCATCGTTGGAACAGCAATCAGCCCAGCCTTCCCCACCGCGAGCCAGCAGATTGCCAGCATAGGGTTGTTCGGGCTTCGCAACAGCACACGATTGCCGGGAACCAAACCCAGATCCGCCGTCAGAACATGGGCCACCTGATCCACCCGCTCCTGAAGTTGCTTATAGGTCAGCATCCCGCCAGTGCTAAAGATCGCCGGAGCATCACCCCTCCCCTGGCTCACCCAGGTATCGAGCAATTCAGTCACGCAGTTGAGTTGATCTGGATACTGCACTTCTGGAATAGTAAAGATGAGGTCGGGCCACTGATCGCGAGGAGGCATATGATCAAGAACAAATGTGTCATGATGGGCAGAAACACTCATTTCATCCCTCCTTTAGAAGTGAGCGAGCGATTATCAACTGTTGCACTTCCGTGGCTCCTTCATAAATGCGCAATGCTCGGATCTCTCGATACAGACGCTCAGCAATCTGTCCTCTCTGTACACCACGCCCACCAAAAAGCTGAACCGCATCATCAATCACCCTCTGAGCCGACTCCGTTGCTGTCATCTTTGCCATCGCCACTTCGCGCTTTGTTACGTGGTTTCCTACATCATGCAACCATGCCGCTTGATAGGTCAGCAGTGCGCTTGCTGTAATAGCCGTTGCCATGTTCGCAAGTTTTGCCTGAGTCATTTGCATATCCGCAAGCATTTGACCGAACATACGGCGTTGTTGCACATATTGCACAGCTTCATCGAGCGCCCGACGTGCAAACCCCGTTGCAGCCGCCGCTACCGAAGCACGAAAAATATCCAGCGTTTGCATTGCAATTCTAAATCCCTCACCCTCAGCCCCCAACATATTCGTTGCTGGCACCCGACACTCCTCAAAGCGCAGCGTTGCCAGCGGATGTGGTGCAATGACAGTGATTCGTTCTACAATCGAAAGACCTGGCGCATCTGCTGGTACAATAAAAGCTGAGATACCTTTCGGACCTGCCACATCCTTGCTGCGTGCAAAAACAATATAAAAATCAGCAATGCCTCCATTAGAAGTCCACGTCTTGATTCCATTCAGATAATAACTATTGTCTGTGCGTGTCGCGGTGGTCGTCAGTGCAGCCGCATCCGATCCGGCCTCGGGTTCAGAGAGCGCAAAAGCAGCTATCAATTTCCCCGCAGCAACCCCAGGCAAATAACGCTGCTGCTGCTCAGGCGTTCCTGCAAGTGTAATCGCGCCGCTGCCCAGACCTTGCATCGCAAAGGCGAAATCTGCCAGCCCTTCATGATAGGCAAGCGTTTCGCGGATTAGACAGAGCATACGTACATCTAGCTGAGGAAATACACCACCCACGTTTGCCGGTACGCAATAGCGCAGCCAGCCCGCCTCTCCTAATGCTGTGACGAGGGCGCGACAATGTGCATCTATATCTACATCCTCGTCTTCTCGCTCACCTCTCGCAAGATTGGCACCACACCACCAGGAAAGATCGCGGACAAGCTGACGATGTACATTGTCAAAAAATGGAAGATCATATACTTTGCTCAATGGCTCGCTTGATTGCATCGATCAATCTCCTTTGAAGATCGGTTGCTCCTTCGCAACGAATGCATCATAAGCACGACGAAAGTCCCTGGTCTGCATACAAATAGCCTGCGCCTGCGCCTCGGCCTCAATCGCCTCATCCAGCCCCATAGCCCACTCCTGGTGCAACATTTTTTTCGTCATCGCGTGAGCAAATGTCGGCCCGGCAGCCAGGCGAGCAGCCATCTCCTGTGCCCTGACCAGGACTTCCTCTGAAGGATAGATCGCATTATAGAATCCCCACTGCAATCCTTCGTCGGCTGAGAGTACACGCCCCGTATAGAGAAGATCTGCGGCTCGTCCCTGTCCAACAACACGGGGTAAGAGCGTGCAGGCTCCCATATCACAGCCTGCCAACCCGACACGTGTAAAGAGAAACGCGGTCTTGCTCCCCGGCGTCCCATACCGTAAGTCCGATGCGAGCGCTAGCATAGCTCCCGCGCCAGCACATACGCCCTCGATGGCCGCAATAATTGGCTGAGGGCACGCTCGCATAAACTTGACCAGTTCTCCAGTCATGCGCGTAAATTGCAGCAATTCAGGCATTGTCATACGCGTCAGTGGACCAATAATTTCATGCACATCACCGCCGGAACAAAAATTGCCTCCTGCTCCAGTAATCACAACAGCATTGATCTCACTATCATGGGCGAGATCACGAAAAAGATCCCGCAACTCCGCATATGACTCAAATGTCAGTGGATTCTTTTTCTCGGGACGATGTAATGTGATGGTAGCAACATTGCCCACCACCTGCCATAAGAAGTTCTCAGCCATGAGTTCTGCTCCTCTATGTAGCCTCGTCCTCAAAAAGGACTTCTGTTACTCCAATGAGGCGCTGACATGCCGTTTCAATGTCCCCAGTAACGTATACAATTGGTGCTGTTCCTGTTCTGTCAGCCCCCCCATCCAGCTCTTAATCCAGGTTGCATGCTCCTCCGCCATCTGCTCAAAAACCGCACGACCTTTCGGGGTAAGATGAACTAATTTGGCACGCCGGTCTCCTGGCGGAGTAATCCGCTCAACCAGACCATCCCGCTCCAGATTATCGGTAATACCCGTGATATTGCCACCTGAAACCATCAACCGCTGTGACAACTCGCTCATGCTCATGCCATCTGGAGAACGTACAAGTTGTGCCATCAGATCGAAGCGCGGCAACGTGGTCTCAAACTCGCTCCGTAACCGGCTGCTCACCTGATTCTCAATGAGCGTTGTACAACTGAGCAATCGTAGCCACAACCGCAGCGTGTCGTGCTTTGTATCCTGCTCCAGAACATGCTCGCCATAAGAAGAGAGATCAGATATCGAAGAAGCTTCGTGAGAGGCCATTGTGTTGTCAATGCTCCTTTCATGAGACGGTTTGCTCTATCATCCACTCTTGATAGTTTAGGTCAAAATATTTTAAATGTCAATTATTAAGGAGTCAAATAGCTCTCAAAATGCGCGGTAGTAATCGGGTAAATTTTGAAAAAGACACATTAATAATAGATAGTGCCTTTTACCAGGATAGCTGAGGTAGCGTTGATCACCCTTCCCTCGATATGAAAGTCTGTGCCAGAGGGAATATTCGTCAGCAGGGATTTTTGCTCGCCAACAGCACCGGCCCGTATCCACTTACTATAGATCCCCTCTGTAGTACCAATCCGTACTTCGACCTCGACAGGAGAGGGGAGTGCTTCCCTTAGCGAGTATCGTATAACTCTATCGCAGTAGGGCGACGTGGTAAAGGTGGCCGAACCGATAGCGGAGCTACTGATCATCAGGGACCAGGGAGCTGAGCGACAAGCAGATCCAGAAGGTGAAGGGGCGGTTGGAGTCGGCTGCTGCTGCGGTGTCGTTGGCGTCACAACTTTGTCCGGTGTCTGAAAGGGCTTCTCACGTATGGCTACCCAGGTTCCTGCACCCGCAGCTAGTGTGATGAGCGTGGCAACCCCACCAAGAAGAAAGGTGCGACGTGCTTTCCTGGGGGTCGCAGATAGCTTCAAATGCTTTGCTGGTATGGTGGGATAAGTATTGAGATTGTCTTGCCCTTCCGTTTGTTCTCTATCGGCATAAGTAACAGCCAGGGATGAGCTGAGAGGTGTAGTCTGTTGATAGTCAGCGGAACCTAATTGTAGGGGAGCAGCTTTTACCTGATGCTCCAGTTCCGCAACAAAGGCACGAGCTGATGGAAAACGTTGTGCCGGGTTCTTCGCTAGACCGCGTAGCAAGACCTCCTCCACAGATGGTAAAAGGGAGGGGTTCATCTGATGTGGAGAAGGAGGAGGCATGGTAAGGTGTTGAACAACTACGCCATAGCCAGTCTCGCCAGTGAAGGGGAGTCGTCCAGTGAAAAGTTGATAAGCGATCACTGCCAAACTATAGATATCACTTGCGGCTTCTGCCTTGCCTAGAGCCTGCTCGGGGGCTATATATTCTGGTGTCCCGATGCCTGCCCCAGGATGAGTAATCTCCTCATTCTGGGTAAGCATGCGGGCGATACCAAAGTCGGAGAGCAAGAGCCAATGATCTGGACGCAGTAGCATATTTGCCGGTTTAATATCGCGATGAACAATGCCCTGCTCATGAGCATAATCGATGGCTTCCGCCGCCTGAGAAAGATACGCCAGTGCTTCATGTTGAGGAATAAGCCTCTGCTCCGTTTGTGCTAGTTTTATCTGATCCGCCAACGAGCCACCATCTATGTAGGGCATGACAAGATAGGTAATCACCTGCCCGCTGTCAGACAACAACTGTTCGCCATAATCATGGATGGATAGGATATGAGGATGATTGAGAGCGGCAGCAGTTCGCGCTTCGCGGTCGAAACGCAGTGAAAATTCCTGATCTTGCTGATAGTGGATTGGCAGCGTTTTGATGGCGACCTGGCGATGTAAACGCGGATCTTCACCCAGCCAAACCTCACCCATTCCCCCATGACCAATCAGTCGCTGTATCTGATAACGCCCCAGGCTCTTGTGAACGGTGCCTTGTCCCATATTCTTCTATCAAATAAATATTGTTTGTGTATGTTAATTCTCTAATTCCGCCCTAAGCATAGAGGATATTGGTATACTTGTCAATCTGATTGGGAAAAATCTCATGAAAATCTCTAAAGAGGTTAGCTTAAAGGGAAGCTTGCTGTATTTAGATGAAAATACGATAATAGGATGAGATGTCGTACGATCACGTGAGGAGTTCGCGAAGCGGTCAATCTAGAAGGAAACGAGAGGATTATGGTGGAGAATCCACGTATTATTGCTGTCGAATGGGGAAGCCTCCAGGGGCAACGGCCCCGCCCTGCTGGTTACAATGCTCGTCTCTCTGAGCATGGGAGCAGTGTACGTGTTCCGCTGCTGCGTCTGACGACAGAAGACGGTTCTCAAGGGTTTGGTTGGTGCAACACTGATCGGCAAGCAGCTTCACGCTTGCTTGGAATGCAACTGAATGCCGTGTTTGCCCCCGAACAGGGAGTGCTTGATGCGTGGCAGCGCTTTGACTATCCCCTCTGGGATCTGGTTGGGCAGCGAGCTGGGTTGCCAGTGTATGCAATGGTCGCAACGATGACGGGAGCTAATGCCCCTGTGTCCCTCCGCGTCCCTTGTTATGACACTTCACTGTATTTTGACGATCTTCACCTGTCGTCGCATGAGCAAGCGGCACAATGGCTTGCCGCTGAAGCACGTGAGGGCTATGAGCGAGGGCATCGGTCTTTCAAGGTAAAAGTGGGTCGAGGCGCACGGCACCTACCATTGGAGGAAGGAACCCGGCGCGATATCGCTGTGATTCAGGCGATACGGGAGGCACTTGGGCGGCAGGTAAAGATCATGATAGATGCCAACAACGGCTACAACTTAAATCTGGCCAAATACGTTCTCGCGGAAACGGCAACATGCGATATTTTCTGGATTGAAGAGGCGTTTCATGAGGATGATGTGTTGTACCGTGACCTGCACACCTGGCTCAAAGAACATCAGCTGCCTGTGCTGATCAGCGATGGTGAAGGGAAGGCCGATCCACATCTGCTGGAATGGGCCAAAGAGGGCGTAGTGGATGTGATGCAGTACGATATCATGAGTCATGGATTTACGCGCTGGCTGGCGACAGGTAAACTCCTCGATGAGTGGAATGCACGTTCAGCACCTCATCACTACGGCACACACTATGGCAACTATACAGCCGCGCACCTGGCAGGGGCCGTTCGCGGCTTAACCTTCGTTGAATGGGATGAGGCGACGACTTCTGGACTTGATACATCTGGCTATAGTATCTCTGAAGGATCTGTCCTGGTGCCTGATACGCCTGGATTTGGCCTCGCCCTGGATGAGGAGATCTTCCAGCGCACTGTTAGAGAAACAGGCTTCGCCTTCTCAGCGTAGGGTATACCAGGAGCAGGAAGATGAAATCAGGCCGCGTGTAGCCTCGCCCGAGTTCATCTTCCTGCTCACATAACTAACGCTCCGGCTTGACCCAGACCCCTCGTTCATGCATCAAGTCGATCTGCTTCTGAATGACCTTCTCGCGATACTCTGCATGCTTCATCGGCTCGCGATCCAGATAGAGATTCTTCGGATAAATAGGCTGCTCATAGAGCAACTGATACAACTCCGTCCGCAGATCCTTCATCCAATTATCCCACTGAGCGCGTGCGCGATGGTCTCGCAGCGCCTCGATATCGATCACACCAGCCACATAGGTTGAACCTGCGCCATACTCCTGACGGCCCACAATCTGCCCTTTATAATTGATGATGAAAGAACGCCCACCGAATGTATCAATAGCAGTATTATCCTCCGCGTGGAGGTAATAGGTTCCCATATTGGGGGCCACGACATACATATTGTTATCGAGCGCACGCGCACGGCTCTGAATTTCAAACATCTCGTTGCCAGTAGCCGGATGAGGATAGGAAGCACGATACACCACTTCAGCACCATTCATGGCAAGAGCACGTGCATTCTCAGGATACGAACCCTCGTTTGCCATCATAATCCCCAAACGGCCAATTTCAGTATCTATAACTGGCCAGAATGCATCCAAATTGCGGCCATATCTCTCAATCCACCAATCCAGGATATCATGCGGGCAGACTGAGTGTTCAACAGGAAAGAGCGGCGAGACCTTGTAGTGTTGCAAGATAACCTCGCCTTCCGGGTTCAAAATAAAGCCAACATTAAAGAAGCGGTCTTTGATCTCAGGGTGGCGCGCTTTGGCCTGGGCCATAATAAACGCGTTATTGCTGCGAGCTATCTTGCCCAGTTCCTCCGTCTCCTTACCGGGAATATCAATTGCACATTCCCGGGCAAACTGGACATGATCGAGATCAAGCACTTCGTCATTAAAGCCCTGCAAAGCTCCCTCGGGAATAGCAATCAATCTAACCGGAAGATCAAGGCTTGAGAGCCACGAAGCAGCTTTGACCAGATGAGAGAGGTGTTCGAGGTTGTGCCCGATATCGGCGCGTGTGCGGATACCACGCACAGTGGGAATGAGTCCAACAGCAGTGTAGGGCTTAATCATAGTTACTCCTTCTGAATGTCGTCATTCGGATAGAACCATCTATCCATTGACTACTGAGGAGTTTATACCTTCCTCAGAAACGAGATACGGTAGAGAGTCGCGTGACTATCTCTCTTGAAGGAGAGTATAGCCAGATGCTAAGTGAATTGACATCACCAGGATAGGTGATTAGATGGGTGATTGATGAGAGTGTGTTGGGAGATTGGAATGAGACTGATCTCCCACAAATAGTGTCAAGTACCTGCGGGTTTAGACGTTCAAAGAAGGGAAAGAGAGGAGACCTGCTCCAAGTTATGCGATTGAGGAACAGTGGTCATCAATCTCCTCCTGTTTCAAAGAACCATAACCGTTTTCCCAAACAGTATATCGTTAGAAAACGCTAATTGTCCAATACGACGATGAGCAAGAGCCGCCTTTTTATCAAATGTTATTAATGGTCCCTACTGTTTTTCTTCAATCACCTCTATTACTTCTATTGCAGGCCGTAATTCCCTCAGATCGTTCATTTTGAGATATTGCTTCTTCTTGTCTGTTCAATTTTCTAAACATGGTAGCATACACCCACACAGCATTGAGCAGCAAAAGGGCGCTGGTAATAAAAAAGATGTATCTGATCCCCCACCAGGCTGCCACCTGTCCACCTAAAACGGAGCCACCAAAGACGCCTAAATAGCCTGCTGAGATGGTGAAACCAAAAACTCTTCCAGTCAGAGCACTAGGGGTGATTTTTTTGATCAAGACATTGACAGAAGGATTCAACCCGGCCACGGCCAATCCTAACAAAAAGCGCAGCCCCATCAGTTGCCAGGGATTCTGGACAAACGCCTGGGGAAGAAAAATGACTCCTGCCACCACCAACGCAATAAGCATAACCTTCTGCGCCCCAATTTTGTCAGAAAGTTTCCCCAGTCTTGGG
Source organism: Reticulibacter mediterranei (assembly GCF_016587455.1). Classification (NCBI taxonomy): domain Bacteria; kingdom Bacillati; phylum Chloroflexota; class Ktedonobacteria; order Ktedonobacterales; family Reticulibacteraceae; genus Reticulibacter; species Reticulibacter mediterranei. Next base: position 737,962 of record NZ_BNJK01000001.1, read on the forward strand.
GCCGCAATGATACTCGCCAGTCCCGAAGCTGAGAACGCCATTCCAGCTAACAATGCAACGTGAGTCATATCAGTGGTAAGCTGCGTCACATAAATGGTCACAACTGGCTCAATCGAATAGAGGGCTAACGTAATGATAAAATAGGTCACAGATAAGACCACTGTCAAGCTTTTGTCTGGAATACGCTGCCAGATATCTCTCATCTGTAGCATCTCTTTCCCCTGACGAGTAAATGACTCTTTGACAAAAAACATGGTGGTGAGAAAAACTATTAGCAAGAGTGCCCCGGTGAGAAAAAAGACATTTTGCAATCCGAGGCTCTCTTCTATCCCTCCTCCAATGATAGGACCAAGCAAACCACCCGCAATACTGGCAGTGGAAAGGGTGCCTAAAGCCCAACCAGCGTGTTCCTTCTCCGTCTGCGTGGCGATAAGGGTTGTACAGGCAGTACTGTATCCTGTGATTATCCCCTGTAAAAGCCGTAAGCCAACCAATTCATAGACATTTTGCGCCAGGCCCATGCTACAAATCACGACCGCCATGCCAAGGCTTGCGCGCAAAAGCATAGGTTTTCTACCAACTCTGTCCGCAGCTAGACCCCAGAGAGGGGAAAAAAGGGCAGAAATAATATAGGTCACGCCAAAAGCAAGTCCCGACAACTGAGCAATAGATGCAGAATTATCGATGCCCAGATGCTTGATATACAGTGGCAAAACGGGAGCAATCTGGCTCATCCCTACGCTGGTAACAAACATGCCAAACCAGCAAACTAACAAGTTCCTCTTCCAGATAGGCACGACAACAAGCCTTCTTTCTGTTCTGTCTTCATTCACATTATTAGAATAATATTCTAGAATATTATTCATGTCAAGGCATACCAAAACACGCAGCCAACAAAAACAGCATCGAGCGGACTCAAAGCGGATGTATAGTTAGAGAGAAAAACGCATCAAAGCACCATATGGTGCTCTGATGCATTCAAGCCGATTGGATCTTTGCTAACACTCCTTATGACAACGTGATTTTCGCCCAGTTGTCTGGAGACACGACATTGAATCCATTGAGGGTAAAGTTGTGTACTTTTGATTGTAAGAGGTATGATTGCTGTTGCTGATAAATGGGAATCCAGGCGACATCATTGACCAGCTTTTGCTCTACATCCTGGTAGAGACGCAGGCGGCCCTCGTTGTCGGGCATGGAATCGGCCTTTTGTAGCATTTGCTGGACTTGCTGCTGCCTGGCGGCATCGGCACTGTTGTTCTGACCATAGTTGACGCGATTATACAAAGACCCTTGACCGAACTGCAACGTGGTCCAGTCTTGAGGATCAGGATAGTCAGCTATCCAGCCCGAGCGCCATAATTGCGGTGCTTGAGTGTTCTTGCTCTCTAGCTGGTTGATCAGATCTTGATACGAAATGTCGCGCAATTGGACAGTGACGCCAAGCACGTTTTGCCACATCTGTTGGGCACTAGATACTTCACGTTTGATCACTTCTGAACCACTACTGGAGAAGGTAAAGGTAACAGGGGGAAACTGGCTACTGCTGTTGATGCCCTCTTCCTTCATACCTTCCTGAAGAAGCTCTTTGGCAAAGATAAGATTACCCTTTAGCGAGGTGGTATCGTCTGGACCTTTGAGAGAAGGGGTATACCCTTTCTGACCCTGTGGAATGATGTGATTCGTGGCGAAGGCTACATCTCCTTGCGAAATACGTGTGAGCAACTCCTTATCCAGAGCAAGAGCGAAAGCCTGGCGTATTTTCGTGTTATCGAAGGGTTTTATCCGAAAATTCATTGCAAAGTACGTAATTTCCGATGCGGCAGTCTGGTGAAAGCTTGCATTGTTCTTAAATTGATCAATGTTACGCTGCGATATCTCGGTCATAGTCGGTTGCTCAGATGAGTAGGACGCCCCATTGTAGACAAACGAAACCTTCCTGATTTGAGGCTTGGGACCGTAGTAGTAAGGATTGGGGATCAGATCGAGACGTTCACTACTCTGGTAATAAGCAAGTTGGAAAGGACCAGAGGTGCCCCCATCCTTCAGGTAAGTAGTAAACAAAGAAGTCCCATGTTGCTCGAAGGAGGTTTTGTTTATGACAAGAGCAGAGGGGTTGGTGAGAGCAGAGAGGAAAAAGGAAACCTTGCCGGTAGTGATGAATTCGATAGTATAAGGATCAGAGGGAATGATACTGGTGCCAATCAGCGTGGAGAGAGAACCATTGAGCCGCTGATCAGCATTCTTGATTGCACGTAAGGCGTAGGATGCGGTTGGAGAATGTGTTGCTGGATCAAGAGCACGATCAAAGCTGAAGGCAACATCCTCCGAGGTCAGGGGAGAACCATCACTGAATTTGAGATTGGGGCGGAGTTTGAAGGTCCAGGTGGTGCCATCTGCATTCTGTTGCCAGGAAGAAGCAAGTTGCGGTTTCACCTGCAAAGAGTCGTCCAACTGCACCAGACCTGCATAAAGCATGCTCGTTGCCTGCGTAGAGAGTACGTCAGCAGTGGCAGGGTCCAGGTTGGAAATCTCAGTAGAATTGCCCACCGAGAAGACGAAGCTTTGCGGGTCGAGAGAAGGGGTAGTTTCACCACGCGTGACAGGCTCGTAATCGATAATAGTTGAATGATGAGACATGGAAAAGACGCTAATGCCACCGCCAACAATCACGAGAACAACTAGCGCCAGACTGACAAGGGCCGATTTTGACCAGCCGGAACCGCCAGAAGATGGTGCGGCCGATCCAGGCATGGCAGTGGGAGGAAAGATCGGCGCTGCTGGAGAGGAAGAGCGCAACAAACTGGCTGGCTGCGTGAACGTTTGTGCATGCGGTAGGGCAATACCTGTCTTTTCCGCTATGCTTTCAAGTCGTTGCTTGACGATCTCGATAGTCTCGGGTCGCTTCTCTGGATCTTTTTCGAGCATCTGAGAGAGGAGCGTAGAGAGTGCTGATGGCATCGTTGCTGCTTGCTCCGTGTCCTCTGTCTCTTCGAGCGGGTTGATACCCGTCAAGAGGGCACGTAAGGTTGCACCCAAACTGTAGATATCGGAGCGCCTGGTGGTCTGTGCGGTGCCGTATTGTTCGGGAGCAGCATAACCCGGGGAGCCGAGTGCCTGTGTATCGCGGTGACGACCGGGGCGGTACTGGCGGGCAATGCCGAAATCTACCAGATAGATATGGCCGTTTTTTGTACGCATGATATTATCTGGTTTCACATCGCGAAATATAATGGGTGGTTGGCGCGAATGCAAATAGGAGAGGACATCACAGATCTGAACCCCGATGTCGAGAACCTCCCAGATGGGCAGGTGCCCGGCGGAGAGGCGTTGTTGATACGCTTCGAGCGTCTCTCCTTCAATAAATGAGGCCACAAGATACCAGTGATCCTGATCCATAAAGTGATCGAGGAGCGCTGGCAGCGCGGGATGTTTCAACGCCTTCCCGAAACGAATTTCACGATTATATGTATCGGTCGCATCAATGATCTCCTGGGAAGAGAGAGACTTCAAACGGATCGCTTTGATGGCTACAATGTTCTTCGTCTCTGTATCCTCTGCCCTATACACCTTTGCAAAGCCACCTTCACCAACCGGTGAGAGGAGACGATAGCGGTTATGAAGGAATGTCCCGGAGGATGGAAGCGTTGCTTGCTCATCATTCTTCTCAGCATCTGAGAGGGAGTTGCCACAGGCGAAACAGGTAGGCGTATCGGATATGTTGGCAGCTCCACAGGTAGCGCAATAGAGGTCAAGCGGACTCATAAGCTTATGTACTCCTTCTCAGGCGATATGCCCACATGTATGTAGCTTCCTCCTACAAAGAGGGAGACGCTATTTCTGCCAGAAAAGTTCCGCTGTTGGGAAAAATGCACTGCGTGAACAACCTTGTTCTTCAGGCCCATTGAGAAAACGATCTCTGACAGTGCATAATACAAATTTATCTCTATGCAACAATACGTAGAAAGGTACAGTTTGCCAAATCTTCGCCTGTATCGGTGAACTGCAAACTATTTGCAACACGGTCGAGCCGCTTTTGCAAAAAAGCTAGAAGGGCTGCATTGCTCCTCTAGCTTTTTTGTAACAGGATTATTTATATTCTGATTTTACTTCGTTACCATATGCAGTAAGCAGCTTTTTTACTTTGGGATCAATAACATAGACGCAATAGCCTGCTGAGCGATTATTGTCGTAGTAATCATCGTGGTACTCTTCAGCAGGATAAAAGTTGGTGAAGGGGGAAATCTCCGTAACAATAGGATGTTTATAGGTGCCAGCTTCCTCCAGCGCCTTTTTAGCAGTGAGAGCATCTTGCTTTTGCTGGTCGTTATGATAGTAAATCGCCGAGCGATACTGTGTTCCAACATCGTTGCCCTGTCGGTTTAACGTGGTTGGATCATGCAGATGCCAGAACACGTCGAGCAGTTCTTCATAAGAAATGACCGATGGATCATATGTTACCTGAATCGCCTCGGCAGCGCCAGTAGAACCGGTACACACTTGCCTGTATGAAGGATTTACTACCTGCGAAGCGGCATATCCTGATTTTACCTTCTCAACGCCTTTCAACCGTTTAAAAATTGCCTCCAGACACCAGAAGCAGCCACCCGCTAGTGTGGCAATATCATTCTGTGCCATATATTACACCTCTTTTTTCTTTTGTGCCTGCTTTAAAAGATCGCGTAAACTTGAAATTTCTCTTTGTATGCATACCTTTTATCTATCCAGTGGATAGAACAATTCAGCTCACTTTTCCATTCCCATTCGTGAAGCGCCCTGGCCGGAAAGGGCTTCTAGGGGATACGCTCCTATGCACTCGTTATTGGAAACTCTCGTGCATGACGAATGCTGGAGGAGAAGACCCAGCAAAGCGCGAGGACCATGCCCATGCCACTGATCAGCAGCGTTGCACCCAGGCCCAACATATCACCAAGCAGACCACCAATGAGCGCGCCAAGCGGGATGATGCCGAAGACCAGGAAGCGACGGCTGGCATTGACACGCCCCAGCAGATGGGCCGGTGTCATGGCCTGGCGCAGGCTGAGTTGTGGGATGCTATAAAATGGTGCCCCCAGGCTGAAAAGTGCCTGTCCACCAATCAAGATAGCCAGGAGCAGCAACAAGGGGCCGCCTGACAGCGCTATGAGCATTGCTCCCAACGCTGTCAGGCTCTGACCCAGCAGAATCGTCGGCCCTGGGCCTATACGCTGCACGGTGCGACTGACCAGTAAGGTGCCCAGCAGCCCTGCAATGCTGCTAGTGCTGAAAACCAGGCCCAGTTGAAAAGCAGTCAGCTTCAATTCTCGTATAACAAAGAGAACAAAGACCGTCTGCTGAATGCTGAGAGCAAGTGCACCCAGCCCCGAAAGGATAGCCATATCACGCAGGATGGGCGTGGCCCAGAGCGCCTGTATCCCCTCGCCGATCTCCAACCAGACCGAACGGCGCATGGGCCGCTCTTTCAACTCCTCTTCTTGCGTACGAATCAACAATAATGAAATAACCGAAGCCAGATACGAGATCGCATCAATCACAATTACCATCGGTGCCGTGAAGAGTCCAATAAGCGCCCCTGCCACACTCGGTCCAATGATAGAAATGAGCGCATCACTTTGTTGCGTTTTGCTATTGCCATCCACCAACTGCTCACGCGTAACCAGAGAAGGCAGAAATGAAGTAAGAGAGAGATCAAAAAGCAACGTCAGGACTCCCACCAGCAAACCAATAAAATACAGATATTCGATGCGCAGCAGGCCCAGCCAGGCTATCAGCGGGATTAAACCCAGCAGCAACATGCGCCCCGTATCGGCTAGAATCAGCAGAGGACGGCGGCGCATGCGGTCTACCCAGACGCCAAAAAAGAGGCTCAAAAGTGCTGGCAGGCCGAGTGCAGCGCGCAGAATGCCCATCTGATCAGGGGTTGCTTGCAAAATGACAATGGCAGTCAACGGCAAGGCCAGCCCTGTGATCGCGGACCCGAAGCCGGAAATAGTCTGTCCAATCCACAATTTCAGAAAATTACCCTGTCTCCAGAGACTTTTCGGAACAACCAACGCTTCCATATATCTTCTCTTTCCAAATAGACATCGCCAACTGCGCTTATTGAGAGCATTCATCGGGCGAGAGAGGCCGATCCATCGTGCTTCATTTTAGCACATAGAACAAATACCTCCTTCTCTAACAAGCATCAAATTTCCTGGCTGAAAACAGGGTATATGGTGCGTTTCTTCAAGGAGGCATGATACCACCACCCTCAGATTGTAGAGGGCATCATTTTTATTGGAGAAAATCTATGAGTGAACTACCTGTAGACGGAACTACCTATCACTTGCCGCCCTTACAACGCTATTCGATCTTTCTTGTTACTTTAGGTGTTATAGCATTTCTCTGGATCTTAATGCTTTTTGCCGTTTTCACGTCTAAATCAAAGCTAGATATCGCCTTTTTGTACGAGCTAATGGGAGGTATAAGCCTTATCTGTCTTGTGGTGGGCATACTGGCGAACCTGACAACTATTGGAACAAAGCTTGTCTTGAATCCGCAAGGTATCTTCATTTACCGCTCAGGAAGTTGTCTCTATAGTCCCTGGAAAAATATAGCTGGGGTGGAGCAAGAGGTCATGGGAGCGTTCTCGCTTGATGTACTACGTCTGGACCAGAAAGCGGGGGAAAACATATCTTTGGAACAGGGAATAGAAACACAAACTGCGGTTCTGACCAAAGCACCACTTCTCAAAACCACAGAACAAATGCTTCCCATACTCAAAGGCCTTGTTCTCATTTTAAGCATACTCACGATTTTCTCTGGCAGAATGAGACTTTATGTACCTGGTTCGTATAGAGGCATTAATCCCTGGTCTATCCCTGTAGGCATGTTTGGCAAAATCTGGCAGGAGGGAGATTTATATAACGAAATCAAGCATTATGCTCCTCAAGCCTTTAAATCCTCTCATCTCTCCCTATCATAACATCCAGGAATTTACCCGGGGAGTGCCAGCAACGAATTGCTAGCCTCCTCCGTAAGACTGGTTGCTCTACTGATGAAAAGTGACTATGCCACCACACCTTCTAATGGCCTGCCAGCACCGTAAGCAGAAGGCTCTCTACCAGCCAGATCACTATCATTGCGATTAGGGGTGACATATCGATCCCCCCTAGAGGTGGCACTATGCGCCTGATGGGTTCGAGTATTGGATCTGTCACTCTGTTAATGAAACGGGCGATAGGTTGCAACGCAACAACCCCTGTTAGCCAGCTCAGAACAGCTCGAATGATAAGTGCCAGGAAAAGAAGTTCAGCCAGAATAGAAATCACAGAGCTGATGCTCATAACACATTCTCCTCATATATATTTCGTGTTCAGTTTGACATTTTCGTTCTTTTATGATGAGCGTTCCGAGCGGTCGAACGCCCCTGCGTATCAAAGGGACGCTACCACGCTTCCTTCTCATGTTTCCTAAGAATGGATGTGATAGTCCATCTCCACTCTATACGTACCAGACTTGCCAGGGTTCCATCAGGCCATCTGCATTCCACACTCCAGTTCCTCTGACAAGCAATAGAGGACATAGTGCAACGGTTTGAACAAAGCTCTGGTATTATAATATACATAAGATTTTACAGCGCATTATTGCATGGTTTATATGGAGTTATTCAGATTGCTTCACTCGTGAGGAGATATCGATACATGCAGTATCTCGCACTGGCCTGCGATTATGATGGGACACTTGCCAGAGATGGTGTCGTTAGTCCACAAACGATAGATGCATTAGAAAGGCTTCGCGCCTCCGGCCGCAAACTTATTTTAGTGACAGGTCGCCTGTTGGAAGACCTGCAAGAAACCTTTCCACGACTGGATCTTTTTACCTCTGTCGTTGCTGAGAATGGAGCGCTGGTCTATAGGCCAGCTGATGCAACCGAGCAATTGCTGGGAGAAGCTCCACCCCGACAATTTATTCAAGCGCTTCAGAAGCGTGGTGTAACCCCCTTGTCAACGGGACGCGTCATTGTCGCAAGTCTGCATCCCCATGAAACGACGATCGTGGACGTAATCAACAAACTAGGTCTTGAGCGGCAGGTGATCTTTAATAAGGAAGCGGTCATGGTACTACCAACAGGAGTAAATAAAGGTACGGGACTGGCTGTAGCTCTGCACCAATTAAAGCTCTCGGCACATAATGTCGTTGGTATTGGTGATGCCGAGAATGATCATTCGTTTTTATCGCTATGTGCATACGCGGTTGCCGTTGCTAACGCCCTCCCTTCGCTCAAAGAACAAGCAGACTATACGACGAAAGCAGATCATGGCGACGGAGTGACCGAGCTGATAGAGCAGCTTCTTGCCAACGACTCGTGACTCAGAGCTATCAAATCAGTACGCTTAATCACTACAGCACGGGGAGATGTTTCCCTTTTTCAGTATCGAGAGTCAATGAAAAAGAATGAGCTATCATTTTATATAAGATGCTTTACAGTCAATATTCCATCTTTTATACTCAATAGAAAATAGCAATAGAAGGACAAATTTAGCAATATGTTGAGTTTTGGTTTGCGATTGCGCCAGGAACGGTTACGGCGACATCTTTCTCAGGAGGCACTGGCAGAAGCGCTCGGAATATCTCCCCGTAGCATTCGGCGCTGGGAACAGGAGCAGGCCATCCCACAAGCATCTCTCCGATTGCAGCTCAGCAATTTCTTTGGCTTACGCCCTGAAGACTTTTTCGAGCCAGCCCCTCTTCTTTGGAGCATTCCATATCCTCGCAATCCCTTCTTTACTGGTCGAGAGGATATTTTGCAGGCCTTACACGACCGATTGATCCTTTCTCAGCCGGTCGCACTTACTCAGTCCCCAGCGCTTACCGGTCTAGGAGGTATCGGCAAAACTCAAGTCGCAATTGAGTACGCCTATCGATACCAACAGGAATATAGCGCCGTGTTCTGGTTAAGAGCAGAAACGACCGAGAGCCTAATGAACAGCCTGCAAGATATCGCCAATCTCCTGCAACTTCCAGAACATCAGCAGGAGGAGCAACTACAGATGGTAAAGGCTGTGCAGCGCTGGCTAAGCACACATGCTGATTGGTTGGTGATAGGCGATAATATTGAGGAATTGGATCTGCTGCAATCTGTGATACCTCTCCACAGAGAAGGTAGCATGCTATTCACTACAAGGCGACAGGCATTGGGGATGCTCGCCGAACCACTGGAACTCACCGCAATGGATAAACAAGAGGGAGTTGAATTGCTGCTACGGCGGGCCAAACGATTTCCGTCCTCGCTTTCGGCAGATGCTTTACCAGTTAGTGCTTCCAATATATCAGACGCTGAAGAACTGGTGAAGCAACTCGGTGGACTTCCTCTGGCGCTGGATCAAGCGGGAGCCTATTTAGAGGAAACCGGTTGCAGCATCACCGATTACCTGCAACGATATCACCATCAGCGCCCGCAGTTATTGGGCCACAGAGGTCTGCATGGAGGGGCGCATCCAATGTCGGTTACGGCGACGTTACAACTCTCAGTGAAACATATTGAACCGAAACACCCGGCGGCCATCGAGTTGCTACGGGCCTGTGCCTGCTTGTATGCGGATGCCATTCCCGAAGAACTGCTGGTCGCTGGCGCACCTCACCTCGGATCCCATTTACAGCAGACTGCGGGTGATGCTTATCAATTTGATATTATGTTATCAGTCCTGCGTAGTGCCTCGTTGATAGAACGTTACCCGGATACACACACGCTCTCAATACATCGTCTGACACAGGCGGTCCTCCAGGATTGGATAGGGCCAACGGCTATGCAACAGTGGAGTGAACGTATGGTACGTGTCCTTGCGGCTAATTTTCCCGAACCCGATCTTGCTGCCTGGCCGCAGTGTGAGCGTTTACTCCAAAGCGTACTGGCTTGTGTACAGTGGCTCGATAAAACAGCAACCTCTTTACCCGAGGTTGGCTCTTTACTCTCAAAAGCTGGAAACTACCTGTTAAAACGTGGACGATTTGATGAGGCTGAGTCGGTGCTGGCGCGGGCTGTTGCTCTGACAGAACAACACAATGGCTCCGATCATGTTACGCTTATCCCTCTCTTTTTGCTTCAGTCGGAACTTTTCCACTTACAGGGGAAATACGGGCAAGAAGAACATCTTTTACAGCGAACGCTGGTGCTTTGTGAACAGCAGCTAGGAACATCTCACCCCATGACTGCCGAAGCACTCAATAATCTAGCAAATACGTACCATGAACAGGGCAAGTACGAGCAAGCCGAACCGCTATTCTATCAAGCTTTGCACATTCAAGAGCAGCAACAGGAATTCGATCAGACAGAGATAGCAAATACGCTCAACAATCTGGCATTGCTGTACCGAGACCAGGAGAAGTTCGAGCAAGCTGAGAAACTGTTTCGGAGAGCACTCCTTCTTCGTGAACAGCGTCTAGGAAAAGACCACCCTGTTACAGCTATTACGCTTAATAATCTGGCAATAGTCTATCGACGCCAGCAAATGTATGAACGTGCCGAACCGCTCTATCAGCAGGCGCTTCAGATTCTCACACAACAATTAGGGCCAGAGCATCCTATTACGGTGACGATTATCAGCAATCTGGCAAATGTATATCGTGATCAGGAAAAGTATGAGCAGGCCGAACCATTATATCAACAGGCATTACGCGTTCGTGAGCAACAACTGGGGACAGAACATCCCGATGTAGCATTGACTCTTGCTAATCTAGCAACACTTTATCGAGAGCAGAAGAAATATAAACAAGCTGAAGATCTTTATCAGCGTGCTTTATCCCTGCGAGAGCAAGCTCTTGGGCCAGAACATCCAGAGATAGCCAGAACGCTGCAAGATCTTGCTATTCTGCAAGAAATGCAGGGAAAATGGCAGGAAACAATTTCCCTCTACCAACGTGCTCTGACCATTCGAGAAGCTGCGTTTGGCCTCCAGCACCCCCAAACCAACGAGATACGCACAAAATTGCAATCGCTATCACACTATATGAACAATACCAGCGAAACCATATCGGAAGAGGAAAGATAAATCTTCCTTTAGGTTTAAAACAAGCTTTTTAAGCAATACCAGAAATGTGGCTGCCAGTTGGCCGCTTTCTGTCCTGGTTTTCTGCTTTGCCGGTGAGTAACATAGTACAAGAAAGGAGGATTTTTGAGAAAGATGTTTGTCTCTTTTGGCCTTGACTGGGGCTAAGAAACCTTTTTCTCAAAGAGCAACATTGCATCTAAGAGTGTTGTCCTTTTTGAGACTACCTGGGGCTAAAAAGCAGCCCTGAAGAAAGTGTGAATTCATGACAACCGTTGTTTCTGTTTACTATACCTCTGATTGGGGCTAGAAAGCAGCCCCGAAGAAAAGTCAATTTTATGTCAACGATCACTCTCCCGCTTTTCATTGATTGGGGCTAAAAAGCCTTCCTTTTTACAGTGAAGAGATGACAACGTCCTATCCGTCATCTCTTCAAATCAGAAAGGATTTTATTGTGGCTAATGTCGTCGTTTCTGAGAAAAAAAGCTCGCTATTGACCAATCACAATTATTTGCTGCTCTGGACAGGCCAATCGCTTTCCCTGATTGGCGACTACTTTTTTCTAGCAACAATCATGCTCTGGTTGATCGAAGGACTGGCGAAGGGTCAGAGCTGGCTTCCACTGGCGACTGGCGGTGTGGTGATCGCATCGGCCATACCATCTTTGCTGATCAGTCCGCTGGCAGGAGTGTTTGTTGATCGCTGGAACCGGCGTGGCACGATGCTCTGGACAGATCTCATTCGCGGCTTTCTGGTCACAATATTTTTGCTTGAAACCCTCTTAGTACATAATCCTACTATTTTGCTGCCCAGTTGTTTCGCGATACTGTTGCTCATCTCGTGCGGCACGCAGTTTTTTCTGCCAGCTCGTGTAGCCGTTGTCGCTGATATTATCTCGCCAGAACAACATCATCAAGCATATGGCTCGTTGCAACAGGCAAGTTATTTTGCTCAGATTGTCGGGCCATCAATAGCGGCGCCTCTTTATGTACTTTTAGGACCATCCTGGGCCATTGGTCTCAATGCAGTCTCGTTCTTTGTGTCATTCCTGGTACTTCTGATACTGCGTATTCCCAAGCAGGAACAACGTCAGCAGAAGGAGAAAAGTGGGTTCTGGAACGAGTTGTTGGAAGGATATCGCTTCTTTATCGGCAACCGCATCCTGGTGACTCTCTTAATAACTGGCATGATTTTTATGTTTGCTGGAATGGCCTATAACGCCTTTGAGTATCTCTATGGTATCGAAAATCTACATATTCGAGATCAGTTACTGGGCCTGTATGTCGCCTGTTATGGTACAGGAGTAGTTATTGGCCTGCCAATAACGGCAGCGCTGGCAAAACGGCTGAGCGAGGTAAAGCTGCTCTGGCTGTTTTTGATCGGACACGGCATCATTATGTTGGCTCTTTCTCGGATGACGACAATAATCCCAGGCATGATCTGTGGACTCCTGCTCGGCTTTTTAAGTACCAGCATCTTTATCTCTGTACGCCCTCTCACTCTCCTGGTCACACCGCGAACTTTGATCGGGCGTGTTATGGCTTTTGAAACACCCATGATTACGCTTGCATCTCTTAGTGGAGGCTTTCTGGCGGGTCTGCTGGCATCCACAGCACTTTCTAACTTTCATGCACACGCCATAGGTCTCACCTTTGGTCGTCTCGACACTATCTTCGTCGGCATTGGTCTGTTGACTATCGGAGCCGGTATTTTTGCTCGCCTCACCCTCTACCCGGCGGTCAGAGCATTCCGGGCGAAGCAAGAACGAGATTCCAGTATTACAGCAAATTAATGCCCTACGCCTGCTTTACGCTATATTACATTTGAAATTCTGTAATATAGCTTATTTCCTTATATACACTTTTCATAGCCTTTCTCCCTACTTTCATCCACGATCTGCGGTAAATCTTCCTCTTTGCCGCAGGTCTTGTTACCGCTGAAGGGCTCCACAGCCTGCTTACCCAACCTTCCGGCCATCCACCTCAACAAATATGTTATAGTGTTTGAAGATGGGCCATGCACCTGGATAGGAGTTGATGAGATGGATTATTATACGCTCGGTATTGATCTTGGTACGCAAAGTGTGCGCGTACTGGCCGTTTCTGTCACTGGAGAAGTGTTGGGGAGTGGAATGCAACGCTTAACCAGTCAGAAGAGCGGGGTACGCCATGAGCAAAATCCTGAAGAGTGGTGGCAGAGCGTCTCTCATGCCTGCCGTCAGGCTATAAAGGATCTTTCCCCTGATGCTTTACAGGCCATTGCTGTTGATGGCACTTCGGGTACTATTCTTCTCGTTGATCAAACAGGCCAACCGCTTACTCCCGGCCTCATGTATGATGATGGTCGTGCGATAGAGGAGGCTCAGCGCATCAATGAGGTTGGAGCAGAGGTCTGGCAGCAATTGGGGTACTCACGTATGCAAGCATCCTGGGCCTTGCCCAAACTTCTCTGGCTCTTGCATCAGCAAGGCTCCTTTACACCCGGGACGCGCCTTGCCCATCAAACAGATTTTATTAACCGCCGTCTCGTTGGTCATGAAGTCCCCAGCGAGACCAGTTCCGCCCTCAAGACTGGCTATGACCTTTTCCATCTCAACTGGCCCCACCATATTTTTGATTTGCTTGCTATTCCTGCAAGCATTTTGCCTTCAGCGGTCATTCCTGGTCAGCAGATCGGTACTCTCAGCGCACAAGCAGCTATCCAAACGGGTCTTCCCGCTGGTATTCCTGTGATTGCCGGAATGACAGATGGTTGTGCCGCGCAGATTGGCTCCGGGGTCACCCAGATCGGAGACTGGAACGCGGTGCTTGGCACAACACTTGTGCTCAAAGGTGTGACCCGCGACCTCATTCATGATCCCCTCGGCGTCGTCTATTCTCATCGCTCGCCTGGCAATACGTGGCTTCCTGGCGGAGCCTCTAGCAGTGGAGCAGGCATCCTGACAGCTCGCTTTCCTGGCTACAATCTGGATGCATTAAACGAGCGGGCAAAGCAACGCGGCATAGTGGACATCATAGCCTATCCGCTCAGCGGGCGGGGAGAACGCTTCCCTTTCGTGGCCCCTCACGCCGAGTACTTCATTCAGGGGAAACCCTCAGATGATATCGATCTCTATGTAGCCCTGTTGCAAGGTGTTGCCTTTGTTGAGCGTCTCTGCTTCGATTACATTGCGCTGCTCGGTGCCCCTGTGGACGGTGAGGTGCACTTTACCGGTGGTGGCACCCGCTCATCATACTGGAATCAGTTGCGCACCAACGTTCTCGCCCGACCGGTTAGTTTGCCTGCATCGCCTGAGCCTGCGCTTGGGATGGCTATTCTGGCAGCTTCACATGGTCGTCAGCTCGCGTCCACCGCAGAAAGCATGGTTCGCATTCGTGAACGCATAGTTCCAGAAAGAGGGCAAAAACAAAGGCTCGCTCAACTCTACATTCGCTTTGTGGATGCGCTTGAGCAGCGAGGGTGGCTTGCGGCTCATGTTGCTGAATATGCTAGAAAGAGAACTGGACTTTGACTCATATCATATTTACTCGTCATGGTGAAACTATCTGGCATAAAGAAAATCGTTATGCCGGTAACAGCGATATTGCTCTCTCCCCGCAAGGGTACAGAGATGCCGAGCTTTTAGCGGATTGGGCGCGTACGGCCAGGCTCGATGCTCTCTGGGTCTCACCTCTCCTGCGCGCTCAGAAGACCGCCGGACCGGTAGCGCGTGTGACTGGTCTGGACCCCAAAATTGATGCCCGCTTGCGCGAAGTGAGTTTTGGGCAGGCTGAGGGGCGTACAATAGCCGAGCTAGAACAAATATTTCCAGAGGTACTCAAAGCCTTCCTTGCCGACCCTGCGGCCCATCCTTTTCCAGAGGGAGAGGATCTGCATGCGGCCGCAGAACGAGCGCTCTCCTGTTTCTATGAAATTGCAGAGGCATATCCAGATGGTCGCGTCCTCATCGTCGCTCACTCTTCGCTGTTGCGCATAGCTCTCTGCCAGATGATCGGTGTACCAATTGGCAAATATCGCTCTATATTTCCTTTCGTGCATAATTGTTCGCTTACTGAAATAAAGATAACCAGCGGGCGTGCATCGCTCCTGATGTACAATGCACCCATCTCTTCACGCTCAGGAGGTACTGCTGAGTGAACCCAAACATTCTTGTCGCTGGCGACCATTTTGTCCTGAACTCGCTGCTTATCAAAGCACTTCATGCAGTATTGCCAAACACACCCTCAGTTCGTGAGTTAGAGCTACCCTGGCCTGATGTTCCCTTTGGTCGAGTGGCAGAAGTCGATGAGGCTTCGGGGACGGAAGAGATGATGATCGAGGCTTTACATGGCATCGAAATCTGTGTTACGCAAATGGCTCCTCTGACCGAAAAAGTACTGACCGCCTCTCCTGATCTTAAACTCTTTGTCGTGACTCGTGGAGGCCCAGTCAATGCCAACATTCCAGCTGCCACCCGGCATGGCGTGGCCGTCTGCTTCACGCCTGGACGCAACGCCGCCGCTGCTGCTGAACATACCGTTGGGGTGCTGTTAGCAACGTTGCGCCGCATTCCCGAAACACAGCATGCTCTCTTTACTGGTGAGTGGCAAGGCACCTATT
This sequence comes from Reticulibacter mediterranei, assembly GCF_016587455.1. Lineage (NCBI taxonomy): Bacteria > Bacillati > Chloroflexota > Ktedonobacteria > Ktedonobacterales > Reticulibacteraceae > Reticulibacter > Reticulibacter mediterranei. Next base: position 753,591 of record NZ_BNJK01000001.1, read on the forward strand.
ACCGTTATGAGCATTCTGGTCTCGAACTGGAAAACGCAACCGTTGGACTGGTTGGTTCCGGCGCGATTGGGATGCGTGTTGCTCGCATACTCAACGCCTTTGGTTGCCACGTGCTGGTCTACGATCCTTACGTTTCGTCAGAGGTGCTCGCAGGTATTGCAGAGAAAGTGGAACTTGAGGAGCTGCTGGCTCGCTCTCGCATCGTTTCTTTGCATGCGCGCGCCACGCCGGAAACGCAAAGAATGATTGGCGCTCGGCAAATTGCTCAGATGCCTGCTGGCTCGATCATTATTAATTGTGCTCGTGGCTCTCTACTTGACTACGACGCGGTTTGCGACGCTATCGAAGCGGGCCATCTTCTGGGCGCAGGTTTTGATGTTTTTCCTGAAGAACCAATCTCTCCCTCTTCTCGCTTACTACGCACACCTTCGATTGTGTTGACTCCTCATATTGCAGGTGCCAGCCGCGAGACGGCGGAGAAGGCGGCTCTTCTGGCCGCTGCTGAGGTGGAGCGTTACATACACAAGGAACCACTCAAACATTGCGCAAATCCCGGTCTGACATTTCAGAATTGAAAGAAAGGAAGCGGTAAACATGGTAGCTATCAGCGTTGATGCTGGCACGTCACTGGTGAAGTCTGTGGCTTTCGCCGACGATGGCACAGAGTTGTTTGCGGCCCGGCGAGCGGTTCCCATCGCACGCCCGCATCCGGGCTGGTCAGAGCAGGATATGCATGCTGTCTGGCAGGCTGTTGAGGAGACTATTCGCGAGGTGGTTCAGCGCGTGGGTCATGAAGTACGCTTTCTCTCCCTTACCGGTCAAGGCGATGGCTGCTGGCTGATCGACAATGACGGAGAGCCGGTTGGTCCGGCAATTCTCTGGAATGACAGTCGAGCAACAGCATTTGTAGAACGGTGGTATCAGGATGGAACGTTGGAGCAGGCTTTTCGCCTCAATGGAAACGTTGTCTTTCCTGGTGCGCAATCGGCTATCTTGCGCTGGCTTTATGAGCATGACCCTCAACGTATCAAACGAGCAAAGATGGCCTTCTATTGCAAGGATTGGCTCGCGCTGAAGCTGACCGGAGTTGCGGGGACTGACGAGTCAGATGCCAGCTTCCCGTTTTTTGCCATTCGTGCTAGAGCGTATGCTCCTGAACTCCTGCACCTCTACGGCGTCGAATGGGCTGAGCGCCTGCTTGCTCCTGTCCTTCCTGGCACAAAGCCCGTTGGCGCATTAAGCAGCACTGCGGCGCAATCATTAGGGCTACGCCCCGACCTTCCCGTTGTTGTTGCTCCCTATGATATTGCGGCTACATCTCTCGGGCTGGGTGCTGTCAAGCCTGGTCAGGCTCTCAGCATTCTTGGCACGACGCTCTGTACAGAGGTTGTCACTGATACCATTGATACCTCTGGCCCTCCCGCTGGATTGCATGTGTGCGCAGGTCTGCCAGGCCGCTGGATACGCGGCTTTGCCTCAATGTGTGGCACTGAGGCGGTCAACTGGCTCTGTCAATTCCTGGGGGACGTGACACCAACTGCTTTAAGCGCGATGGCAGCTACCAGCGAACCGGGTGCTGAGGGCGTCGTCTTTCTGCCATATTTATCTCCTGCCGGCGAACGTGCTCCCTTCCTGAACGCGCATGCTCGTGCCTCGCTCTCTGGCTTCTCGCTTGAACAGACGCGTGAGCATGTTGCTCGTGCAGTACTAGAAGGTCTTTCATTCGTTATTCGTGAATGCCTCGATGCCTCTGCTGTACAGCCGACAGAACTACATGTATGTGGCGGCGGCGCAGCCAGTGATCTCTGGTGCCAGATGATCGCTGATATTACACGTATCCCCGTGCTCGTCTCAAACTCTGCCGAGGTGGGGGCGCAAGGAGCAATGTTCGTCGGGCTGGCTGCTACGGGGGAAGAACAAAGCATTGAGTCTGCCGCTCTCAAATATGCTCACACACGTACATCATATCTCCCCAATACAGCTCTAGCTGAACGCTATGAGACGCTGTACAGGCATTTCCTTGCCGTGCGTGATGCTGCCTCAGAGCTATGGCCTCGTCAAGCAGAGATACGCCGTTATTTGAATGCTTCGGCTTGAAGTAGAAGTGAAAAGATGATAGCCTGAATCACCAATACGATGGGCCTATCCTTACGCTGGCCCTTGTCGTATATATCCTGTAGATTAAGCTCCCACAACACGCGGCTCACAAAAGAAAAGGAGATGGTTGCAATGATGCACTCTTCAAGAAGGTTCGCACTTATTTCTTCGTTTTGCGTAGTGCTGCTGATGCTGATTACCGGATGCGGTGGCAGTAGCAGCGGAAGTTCGTCGTCCACATCGCCAGCAAAGAAGCTTGTGATTGCATTTGTCCCCAAACTCATTAACATTGGTTATTTTAATGCCATGCAAACTGGTGGCAACCAGGCGGCTAAAGATTTAGGCGTGACCTTTGATTATGAAGGGCCGACCACCGCTGATGCAGCCGCACAGGTGCAGATCATCAAGCAGCTCATAGCAAAACATGTCGATGCGATTGCAGTAGCACCTGATGACCCGGCAGTAGTAGGACCGGCACTTCAGCAGGCCGAGGCACAAGGAATCAAGACCTTTACCGCTGATACTGATGCCCCTGGTTCCGTACGCGAGGTCTTTGTCAATCAGGCACTCAGCGACGATATCGGCAACGCCACGATTGATGCGTTAGCCAATGCCATGAACAAAGAGGGCGAATGGGCCATCGATTCATGTGGACCAGCCGCACAAAATTTGAACTCCTGGATCGCTGTTGAGAAGGCCCGCGCGGCGAAAATGTATCCCAATATGAAGTTTGTCACGACGGTCTATTCCGGTGAGGATATCGCCAAATCGGTTGCCGATACCAAAGATTTGATTACCAGCCATCCGGCACTCAAGGGCGTTATCGGCCAGTGTAGCACCTCTGCGCCTGGAACGGCAAAAGCAGTCACTGATCTTGGCAAGATTGGGAAAGTGTTTGCCACAGGGATAGGCGTTCCCAACGATATGCGGGCCTATGTAAAGAACGGCGCGGTCAAGAGCTTTGTCCTCTGGGATCCTACCAAGCTGGGCTACCTCACAGTCTGGGCTGGTATGCAACTTGCACAGGGCAAGAGTTTCTCAGCCACAAATAACGTCCCCAACGTTGGCAACGTCACCTATGACGCCTCCCAGAAAATGCTTGTGCTCGGGCCGCCGATCACTTTTGATCAGAGCAACGTTGATCAGTATCATTTTTAGATCGATATTGAGCGCTCAATAGAGCGGGGCAAGCAGCCTGCCTCTTATCATCCTGGGTACAAGGCCAACGATAGGAGGCAGTGCTGCTTCATCTTTTGTATGATACTCCTGAAAATGCGATTCACGGAATAGGAGCGCGCTACATGTCTACAGAGGCAACCACAGCACCCATCCTGATGATGACAGATATTACGAAAACGTTTGGCGGGGTTCAGGCGCTCAAAAAGGTAAATTTCGACCTGAAGGCCGGGGAGGTTCAAGCCCTGATCGGCCAAAATGGGGCTGGGAAATCCACGCTGATCAAAATTCTCGCCGGGGCTGTCGCTCCCGATGCAGGGAGCATACGATTCGCGAACAAGGAGGTCTCTCTTTCATCGCCATCAGATGCCCTGCACCTGGGGATCGGTACTGTTTATCAAGATCCACTTGTCTACCCCGAGTTGACGGTGACTGAAAATATCTTTATGGGACGCGAATTACGAGATCGCTACGGTAATATTGATATGCAGGTCCAGGTGAAGGAGGTACAGCGCCTCCTCCAGGATCTCGATGTTTCGCCCCAGTTAGCAACCCAGCCTATCGGACATTTAAGCGTTGCATTACGACAACTGGCCCTCATCGCGAAACCGCTCAGCTGGAAACCTGAAGTGATGGTCTTCGATGAACCAACCGCTATTCTGACCCAGCATGAAGCGGAGATTCTCTTCTCGATTATTCGCAGATTGCGCGACCGGGGCATTGGCATTATCTATATCAGCCATAGACTAGAAGAGATCTACTCGCTTGCCGACCGAGTAACAATCCTGAAAGATGGTGAATGTAAAGGCACATGGCCGATCTATCAGATTGAGAAAGAAGATATCGCTCAACACGATAACGGCAGAGGTCCGTCACTTACTGCTGACCAGATGATCGAACTGATGGCAGGCCAATTGCTGCAAGAGAGCGTTACCACACCTGGAGCACGCTCACCAGAACCGTTGTTGACTGTCCGTAATCTCTCCCGCAAAGGCGTATACCATGATATTAGCTTTGAGGTACATCCCGGCGAGATTGTCGGCTTCTTTGGTCTGGTGGGCGCAGGACGTAGTGAAGTGGCGCGTGCAATCTTTGGTGAAGAAGTGGCTGAGGAAGGTGAGATTTTCCTCAATGAAGAGAAGGTATCTATTCGTACACCTCGTGAGGCTCTGAATCGGGGAATAGCCTATTTGCCGGAAGATCGCAAAGGACAGGGCCTTTTTAGTACGCTTTCGGTGAATTACAATACAGTGATAACAGTGATGCAACGCCTGGCAACGCTCAAAACCATTGTGCAGCCGAAGCGTGAGGAGACGCTTACACAACAGTATATCCATGATCTCGCCATCAAGACACCCAACTCGCGCGTTAACGTCGCAAACCTCTCTGGTGGCAATCAGCAGAAGGTTGTGCTTGCCAGGTGGCTGGCGACCCAACCGCGCGTTTTAGTGCTTGACGAGCCAACAGCGGGCGTTGATGTCGCAGCCAAGCAAGAGATCCATAACTTGATCATCGAATTGGCGCGACAAGGGACGGCCATCATGTTGATCTCTTCGGAGCTACAGGAGGTGCTCAAGCTGAGTGATCGTACGATTACGATGCATGAAGGGCATGTGACTGGAGAATTTCCGCGTAACACTCCTGCTCATACGGTACTGGCAGCAGCGATGGAGGGCGGAACAAGCACTACTCGCATGCAAACGACCACAAGCGCGGCTTCAATCTCCTGGCGCGATCGCCTCTCTACTATGCTTGCACACCCGCAAATACGTCCATTGCTGACCAGTCGTGAATTTATTGTCCTGGCCCTGTTGATTGTAGGCAGCATCGTGTTTAATTTCACGCACCCAACCTTTCTGTCATGGAATAATATTCTTTCGATTCTTTCCAATGTAGCGGTCGTGGCCATTATTGCGATAGGGATGACTGCGGTGATTGTAACCGGAGGGATAGATGTTTCAGTTGGCTCCGTGCTGGCTTTGTGTATGCTGATCGCGGCCAAAGTGATAGCCGCTGGCATGGAAAATCTATTAGTGGTACTGTTGGTAACGCTGCTTGTGGGACTGCTCATGGGACTGATCAACGGCTCCCTGGTGGCATTTGGCCGCATCCATCCAATTATTGTGACGTTGGGGACACTCAATATTATCCGCGCGCTGCATATTCAAATCTTAGGCCCACAGTGGCTTACCCCACCATCTGTCGTGCGTCCGCTCTCGCTAGGGACGTTTTTAGGTATTCCGTTTCCATTCTGGTTAGTTGTGGCGCTGATCATTCTGGTCAGCCTGTTCTTACGCCATCGTCCTCTGGGGCGGTATGTGTATGCATTGGGAGGCAACACCGAAGCAGCTCGCCTGGCAGGTATCAATATACGGGGAACCATCATTTTCGTGTATGCTTTGATTGGACTACTGATCGGGCTGGCGGCTGTCATTCAACTAGGATTGAGCGGCACGGTGCAACCAAACGCGGGTACAGGCCTGGAACTTCAGGTCATCGCGGCAACTGTTATCGGTGGCACAAACATCCTCGGGGGACGTGGTACAGTGATTGGCAGTCTGCTAGGAGCGCTGCTTGTAGAAGTTGTTCACAATGCTTTGATTACAATCGGTACGATTGCTTTGCTAGAGGGGTTAGTTATCGGAACGCTAATTATTTTAGCGGTTTCCCTGGACTTTTTGCGCCATAGAAAGGAGGCGTTTGTATGAGAGCCAATATTGCTGGAGGAAGCCTCCCTACAGGCAAAAGAGGGCTGAATCGTACACTCCGTCTTTTTGTGACGGCGCGTAGCGGAATACTGCTGGTACTTTTCCTGCTCCTTTTTAGTTATTTCTCAGCCAGCGTTCCCCACTTTTTCGACGGCTATAATGTCTATCAAGTTGTCCAGAATGGAGTGATTATCGGACTACTGGCTATTGGTGAAGCCATCGTCATTCTTTCCGGCGGAGGTGGTATTGATCTTTCGGTCGGTTCGATGCTAAGCCTATCAGGAATGGTACTAGGAATTTTAAATATCGAGCATGGGGTCAATATCTGGGTCGCGGCGGCGACTGCGATTCTGGCAGGTACATTCCTGGGAGCTATCAATGGTTGGCTGGTCAGCAAGCTACGCATTCCGCCATTAATCGTAACTCTGGCAACGTTCTACGGGTATGCAGCCATTGCACTCCAGGTCACAAACACCAAACCTCTGCCAGATGCAACCCAACCCAATCTGCCACAAGCCTTTCCCCAGGAATTTATCGCTCTTGGCAATGGAAATGTGCAAAATATTAGCTGGCTGTCGTGGATACCAAAAATCGCAGGCCAGGGCATTCCTTTTCAATTTCTCATCATTTTCGTTCCATTGCTCTTGTTAGCTATCTTTATCCTGCACAAAACGCTGGGAGGGCGCTATCTCTACGGCGTCGGTACAAATGCTCTCGCGGCTCGTTTTACAGCTATCGATGTTTGGGCTGTACGCTTCTGGGCATATGTGGCTGCTGGCTTTCTTTCAGGAGTAGGGGCTGTTATACAGACGGCGCTAAATGCCAGCGCCACTCCAGATGTTGGGGCCTCTATGAATTTGCAGGCTATTACTATTGCTGTCCTGGGTGGTGTTAGCATTATGGGTGGTGAAGGAGCCGTTATAGGAGTCGCGCTGGCAACATTAGTCGTCGTGTTTCTTTACAACGGCCTCGGACTGTTACTGGGAGATGCCGCCGGAGTATGGCAACCCGTTGCTCTAGGAGTTTTGCTGATTTGCAGCGTCTTCTTGAATGAACTTATTCGCCGCCGCATCTCAGTTGACTCTTGAGTAGATAGGTGGTAGCACAAACAACTTCTTCGCCTTATTTCTCTCCTCGCAACGCCGGATCTGAAAGCAGACGGTCGGTATCCCAATATTTGAGATACTGGCCGTTTCTACATATGAACCAACAATATCGACAGATTCGTTGCACTAGACAAGATGAGCTGGTAGAATTACCAGGTAAATAATATGTAATCAATATTACCCCTTTTATACTACCTTATAACCATCATGCCATTAGTGTATGGTATAGTGGAGAAATTCGGCGGCGGCAAAAAGCACTGTGGCTATCAAACGAGCAATCTGGTAGGGGCAGTGGTCCTGAAGGGGAAATATCAAGGCCTGCATGTGGGCCGCGTGCAGGCACGAGCCACCAGATATTTTGATCTCACTACCAGTGCTGGCAAGGCATTTCTTTTCAGCATTGTCATCCAGTTGATAGCTATAGTTATATGAAAGGAGAGCAGCATTGCTCCCTGGCATGAATGACCAGGGTTCCATGCTGCGATTTCTATAAGTAATGATTAACGATTCGCTCTTTACAGTCGAGGAGTGGAATATTCGAGAGAAAGAACTCTCTCTTGACACTCTGGCACAAACTGAATCTATTTTCACTCTTTCTAATGGACATATCGGACTCAGGGGAAATCTTGACGAGGGAGATCCACATGGACTTCCCGGCACCTATCTCAATTCTTTCTATGAACTACGCCCTCTCCCTTACGCTGAGGGAGGATATGCCTACCCCGAATCCGGGCAAACTGTCATTAATGTCACTAATGGCAAGCTTATCCGTTTGCTCGTTGATGATGAACCGTTTGATGTTCGCTATGGAAAACTTCTGGAACACGAACGAGAGCTTGACTTGCGCAATGGAGTGCTGCGACGAAGTATTCACTGGACCACCCCAGCAGCACGCACCGTCAAGATCTCATCTGTACGCATGGTATCATTCACACAACGAGCCATTGCAGCTATCTGCTATGAAGTCGAACCAGTGGATGCGCCTGTGCGCATCGTGGTGCAGTCCGAGCTGGTTGCTAATGAGGCACTCCCACCGCAAAGCAAAGATCCCCGCGTGGGTGCGGCCCTCGAATCAGCGCTCGAATGTGAGGAGCATCAAGCACGTGAGGCCAGTGGCATGCTCATCCATCATACCCGCGTCAGCGGACTACGGATGGGAGTAGCAATGGATCATCACATTGAGGGACCGCCAGGAACCACCGTTACATCTGAAAGTTCCCCGGATGTGGTTCGTGTCTCTATCATCGGACGACTGAAGCCAGGCGAGCGACTACGGATCGTCAAATTCATCGCCTACGGCTGGTCAAGCCTGCGTTCACGACCCGCCATCCACGATCAAATTATCGCCGCACTCGCTGCTGCACGACAGACCGGTTGGGAAGGCTTGCTTGCTGAGCAGCGAGCGTATCTGGACGACTACTGGGCCTCAGCCGATGTCGAACTAGAGGGCGATCCTCAGATACAACAGGCGATACGCTTTTCGCTCTTTCACGTCTTACAAGCAGGCGCACGTGCAGAGGGACGCCCTATTCCAGCCAAAGGACTCACAGGTCCAGGCTATGATGGCCATGCATTCTGGGACACGGAGATCTTTGTGCTTCCAGTGTTGATACATACCATACCTGATGCTGCCGCAGATGCGCTTCGCTGGCGTCATCTCATCCTTGATAGAGCGCGAGAGCAGGCTCAGCAACTTCGATTACGTGGAGCAGCCTTTCCCTGGAGAACCATCCGAGGTGCCGAGTGTTCGGGCTACTGGCCAGCGGGGACCGCTGCCTTCCATATTAATGCGGATATTGCCTACGCGGTGGCTTATTACATACAGGCAACTGGCGACATAGACTTTGAGGAGGAAGTGGGGCTTGAACTGCTGATAGAGACGGCCAGATTGTGGTGTTCCCTGGGATATCATCATCCAACGTCCAACCAGTTTCGTATCGACGGCGTCACTGGACCCGACGAGTACAGCGCCATTGCTGACAACAACGTCTACACGAACCTCATGGCTCAGCACAACCTGCGCTGGGCTGCAAATGCAGTACAACGTCATCCCGAAAAAGCCTGTGCTCTCGGTGTAGACGAGCATGAGGCTGCAAACTGGCGCATGGCAGCCAAGAATATGCTCATTCCCTACAATGAGCAGTTGGAAGTAACTCCACAGGACGAATCCTTTATCGACTATCAGGTCTGGGACTTCACACATACGCTGCCACATCAATATCCTTTGCTTCTCCACTTCCCATATTTTGATCTCTATCGTAAACAGGTTGTAAAGCAGGCTGACCTCGTCCTTGCCATGCATTTGCGCGGTGACGCATTTACACTGGAGCAGAAGGCGCGCAACTTTGCATACTACGAACAATTGACTGTACGCGATTCCTCGCTATCAGCTTGTACGCAAGCGGTCATGGCAGCCGAAGTAGGCCAGCTCGAACTGGCATATGATTACCTGGGGGAGGCCGCACTCGTAGACCTGCACGATCTGCATCACAATGTACAGAGTGGACTTCATATGGCTTCGCTGGCAGGAGCCTGGCTCGCAATAGTAGCGGGATTCGGTGGCATGCGTGTGCAAGACAATTCGCTTAGCTTCTCACCCCGGCTACCGGATGCGCTTGAGCGGCTAGCTTTCCGCCTTCTCTTCCAGGGCCGTCGCCTCTATATTGAGGTAACAGCTACAGAGGCGACATACCACTTGCTTGACGGCTTGCCGCTTACAATATGCCATCATGGACAAGAAATCGCTCTGTCTATGGATGAAACAAGCACACATTCCATCCCACAGATCCAGGCTGGATCTCGCCCTAGCCAACCAGAGGGACGTGAACCAGTCAGACGAGGTGTGCGCGTCTAGCTCTCACGGCTTCGTGAGGGGGAATGCACGTTCTATTGCGGTGCTGGTCTCCCTCATGAAGCTTCACGAATCAAAATATACAAAGAATACAACAAACAACAATACAAATGAAGGAAGGTAAGATGACGACCAGGCATCTTGTTGATCCTGAGCTTGCGGCTATTCTTGACCAGATTCCTGCTCAGATATTGACCGCTGAAACCTTGAGGCAGATACGCGCCATGCGTTCCCAGGCATCTACGAACTTGCCTCAATTTTCTGATCTTTCCGTGAGCGAGCACTTCATCCCCGGCCCCGAAGGGGCACCTGATGTACGGGTGCTGGTCCATCTGCCAACCTCAGAGCAGGGACCGCTCCCTGTCCTGCTCTGGATGCATGGTGGCGGGTATATTATGGGTTCCGCTGAAGATCCCACGATCACAAGCATCGTGTCAGCTATCAGGTGTGCTGCCGTTTCAGTAGACTACCGTCTAGCTCCTGAGACACCCCATCCTGGTCCGATCGAGGATTGTTACGCGGCCTTGAAGTGGCTCTTTACTCATGCAGACGAGCTGGGTATCGATCCAAATCGAATTGCGGTTGGCGGCAGCAGTGCAGGAGGAGGGCTGGCAGTTGCATTAGCGCTCCTGGCACGCGACCGGGGAGAATTTCCCTTGATGTTCCAATTCCTGATTGCTCCCATGCTCGATGATCGCACCTGTACACTGGCACAACCGCATCCATACACAGGAGAATTCATCTGGACGCCGGAGGCCAACCGCTTTGGCTGGACCTCTTTGTTGGGCCAGGAACCTGGGGGTTCTGATGTTTCGCCCTATGCTGCGCCAGCACGTGCTGAGCATCTGGAGGGCTTACCCGCCACCTTTATCAACGTGGGTGCTCTCGATCTGTTTCTGGAGGAAGATCTGGAGTATGCCCGCCGCCTGATGCGAGCAGGCGTACCAACGGAGGTGCACGTCTATCCTGGTGCCTATCACGGCTTCCGTATGGTCCCCAACGCCCAGGTGACACAGGCTGCCGCGCGAGATCAGTTGACAGCCTTAAAACGTGCGTTTGATCTATCTCATCGCACAGAGCAGCACCAGCAGACCTACCACTCCTGAATATGTTGGGGAACACTTGCATCATGCGAACGACAAAGGATATACTTTTCGGAGAAGTGTTGGGGAACATCTCCCACCCATTTCTTTGATTATAGGAAGCACGATGGCAAGAACGAGACTGGCTGCGCTGATCTGGTCACAGGCAGATCAACAGTATTTCTGGTGTGACGAGCAAGAACATGGCTTAAAAGATACAGACACAATTAATGTACGCGAAGAGCCGGAAGCGTGGCTCAAGCGACTGGCAGCAACCACTTCGTTCTCTTTTCAAGGACGAGAGGGACACCTCACCTTGCTCAAAGAAGCGCGAGCGCGAGGAGGAGATGGCTACTGGTATGCCTATCGACGCCAGGGAAAACGCACGGCAAAAAAGTACGCAGGGCGGACAGCTGATCTGTCCGCCCCACGCCTGGAACATATGGCCAGAGCGCTCAAATGCTCACCAGAACAGATAAACCAGGTTCCCTCCAACGGAGATACCAGGGAAGCAGGCGATGGAAGGAGTTGGTCTGCAACTGATATGGTTGCGCAGTCTCAAAACAGCATATCCTCTTCAATTCAGGCTCCTTTGCTTATCCCCAAGTTCCATCTCCCCCTTTGCATCCCTCGCTGATCACACGTGAGCGGGGACTCTCTCTGCTTGATCGAGCACTGGAACACAAGCTCACACTGGTATCCTCGCCTGCGGGCTTTGGAAAAACTACGCTGGCACGCCAATGGGTGGCCGAACGGAGCCAACAGTCGCATTTTCCGCCGATTGCCTGGGTCTCTTTGGATGGAGGTGATAACGATCCTGTGCGCTTCTGGCGCTATCTTATAACTGCCTGTCAGGTGTTTCGCGACAGTGTGGCGCGGGAAGCCCTGGCTCTCTTGCAGAGCATATCTCAGCCGCCATTTGAAGCGTCTCTCACTGAAACGGCCATCACGATTTTTCTGAATGGACTGGCGCAATGTGAGCAGGGAGGGATACTGCTGCTGGATGATTACCATGCCATCACATCTCCACGCATTCAGCAAACCATGACCTTTTTCCTCGCTCATCTTCCCGCCAGTATCCACATTATTATTCTCACACGCAGCGATCCACCATTTTCCCTGGCCCAATTGCGTGCCAGCAACGAACTCTATGATGTGCGCACCTCGGATCTGCGCTTTTCGCAGGAGGAGACCTCGGCTTTTTTCCAGCAGACACTGCCAATCCCCCTTGCGCCAGAAATTGTGCGACGCATCAATACCTACCTGGAAGGCTGGGCCGCTGGACTTCGCCTGCTTCTAATCGCTCTTCGGGAGTCTACAACACCACGAGAGATTGAACCGCTTTTAAGCGCCTTCGCGGGCGGTCAGCTTGCGCTACAAGACTATTTCCTCACCGAGGTATTCCATATGCAGTCAGAGTCCTTGCAGCGCTTTTTACTCCAGACCAGCGTGCTTGACCGTTTGACTGGATCGCTCTGCGCGGTAATTACAGGTGAGCGCGACAGCGAGCGCATGCTCGAAACTGTGGCTCACGCAAACCTTTTTCTCGAACCTCTGGGTTGCTCCACATTTGATCAGTCATCAACTCAACAATGGTATCGTTATCACGGGCTTTTTGCGGAAACGATGCGGACTGAGGCGCGACGACGCCTGGGAGAAGAGAGCCTGCGTACGATCTCCGCTCATGCTAGCCGCTGGTATGAGGCACATCATCTCCACGCGGAGGCGATCTCATCCGCTCTCTACGCGCAGGACTACCCGCGTGCGGCAGCCTTAATTGAACGGATACTGCGAGAACCGCAGGCATATTATCAGGCCAATGAATATCACACCTGGCACACCTGGCTGGAACAGCTACCTGATACACTTCTCGCACAGTATCCCGCTCTCTGCCTGGGGTATGCCAGAGCGCTCTTATTCAGAGCAGACTCGTGGCTGTTGACACAAACCACGTTGACTCTACTTGAGAAGCTCTTCCAGATGGCAGAAGAAAGCTATCGTGTGGAGCGCGACCTCCCGCGATTAGGAGAGGTATTTGCATTTCGCTCTCTGGCTGCCTGGAGGCAAGATGATGCTATTCAAGCGGCCTACTACGCTCGGCAAGCGCTCGCCTGGTTAGCAGAAGAACAGCACACCTGGCGCGCTTTGAGCCTGGGTGTCGTGGGAAAAGCTGAACTGCTCTACAATGGACATGTGGATATCAGCCGCAAAGTGCTGGAGGAAGCATATGCGTTGTGTGAGGCAAGTGACCATCGACATCTCAGGCTCAGACGTGCAACGGGCAATATGCTTTCCAGAGCATTTTTTGAACAGGGAGAACTGTACCGTTCCTTCGAGTATTATCAGAGAACGCTTCATAAGGCCCGCGAAGAATACGCCCATAGCGATGACCTGGCTTATGCATTATTTGGTCTGGCGCGCATCTCTTATGAACACAATGAGTTAGAAACGGCCTGGCAGCAAGCGGAAGAGGTGTTGGGCATCGGCCTATCTCTAGAGAAGGAATTTCATGAAGTGCAGGCTACCCTTCTACTGGCTCGTATACAACATGTGCGTGGCGAGACGGCAGCAGCTCGACAACGCCTGGATGCACTCCTTGCCAGGATACCTGCCACTCAGTCAAATCCTACATGGCCGTTAGCCCGCGAAATTCTGACCTTGCGGGCTAATTTGGCGCTGGCAGATGGTGATCTTGTTACTGTGCAGCGCTGGATCACCGCTTTGGATCGCCCTGGTGGGCTACTGTTTCCATTCATGGCCGAGCAAGAAGTGTTGCTCCTTGCTCGCTGGCATCTTGTCCAGGGTAGAAGAGAGACGGCACTTCAGCTTTTGCAAGATCTGCTGCGAGAAGCACAGGCAGCGGGGCGCAGGCGCAGTATCTTTGAGGCTCAGGCACTTCTCGCCCTTGTCTACGCTGCACACGGACAGCAAGAACAGGCCCAGCAAACCCTCCTGACGCTGTTGGCGCACACCTACACTGAGGGGTATCTGCGTCTCTTCCTTGATGAAGGGGAAGCAATGGCGGTTCTCTTGCGCTCCCTCCAGCTTCATAGACACGAGCAGCCTTTCCTGTCCTCCCTTCAAAGCATTATCCGTGCCTTTCCCAGCTCACAAGGCACGCTACCCCCATCTCCCGTCGCTCTCCTCCCCGAACCTTTAAGTTCGCAGGAGCTGCGTGTCCTGCACCTGCTTGTTCCAGGTCGCTCCAACGCCGAGATTGCCCGCGAACTGCTCGTCTCCATCAATACGGTGCGCACTCATATTCAGCACATCTATCGCAAGCTCGATGCCCACAATCGCGCGGAGGCTATCGAGATCGCCCGTCAGCTCCATCTCCTTTCATAATGTTCCTCCGGCATGAATGGCCTGTAGTGATAGGCAAAACAAGATCTTTGTCATTCCGCGTTCCCCAACAATCCTCCGCAATCATGCTGCCAATCATCTCCACGGATGATGCTGATGCTCCCCTGGAAGCTACACTGTTGGACAGACACAGACATGTGCTGCTCATATAAGTAAGCAAAAGGATTTTAAAGGAAGTCACAAATGGAACAGCAAGATAAGATCCATATAACTTCTATTCATTCAAGCTGGAGGTGTTTATCATGATCGTTGTCACTGCTCCCGCAGGCCAGATCGGTCGTCAAGTCCTTAATAACCTGCTCAATAGTGACGAGCCAATCCGCGTGATCGTCCGTGATCCCTCTCGCCTTCCCGCCCACACACGCGAACGCGTCGAGATTGTGCAAGGATCGCACGGCGACCTCGATGTTGTCACCAGAGCGTTCGCAGGTGCCGACGCCGTATTCTGGCTCGTACCCCCGGACCCCCACGCCGAGAGCGTCGAGGCCGCTTACGTGGGCTTCAGCCGACCTGCGTGCGAGGCATTCAAAAACCAGGGAGTGAAGCGAGTGGTCGGCGTCTCGGCCTTTGGTCGTGGGGCGGCAGTGGCCGGGAACGCTGGTTACGTCACTGCATCACTGGCTATGGACGACCTGATCGCAAGTGCGGGGGTCAGTTACCGTGCTCTGGCATTAGCCTCTTTCATGGATAACCTGCTCCGTCAGGTTGAGTCGATCAAGAACCAGGGGCTGTTCTTCGACATCATATCCGGGAGCCTCAAGCAACCGACCTGTGCCACTCGCGACATTGCCACCGTCGCCGCCAGACTGCTGCTCGATCACTCGTGGAGCGGAGTCTCCAGCGTCCCGGTACTCGGTCCCGAGGATCTGTCCTACAACGACATGGCGCGGATCATGTCCGAGGTGCTGGGCAAACAGGTACGCTACCAGCAGACCCCCAGCGAGAGCCTGAAGGCCAGGCTGATCAGCTTCGGGAGGTCCGAAGCTATGGCGCAGGGCATGGTCAATATGTTGATGGCCTACGACCAGGGACTCGCCACCGCAGAGGCACGCACCCCGGAGGGCACCACCCCCACAAGCTTCCGCCAGTGGTGCGAGGAAGTACTCAAACCAGCGGTCCTGGCCTGAATGGGCAAGCACAAGCGAAAGGACTACCAGATGACCGAAGTTGCAACGAACAAAGTACCTCAGCTCTCCAACGATCAGATCAACGACGTGCTACAGCGGTTTGCCGATGGATTCGGGCAACTGCGGCGGTCTCCTGTCATGCACTCGCCCTCAGAGCAGAACCTCGACTACGAGAACGTCACCTTTCCATCCAGCGACGGCGTTCCGCTGGAGGGCTGGTTCATCCCAGCTGCCGGTTCTGATAGACTGATCATCGCTAATCACCCGATGGGTTTCAGCCGGTCTGGGCTACCCACGCAGTTTGAACCCTGGCACTCGGAGTGGGCGTCCAGTGGGAACGGTTTCGAGATCAACTTCATCCCGGACTACAAGATTCTCCATGATGCTGGATACAATGTCCTGGCCTATGACCTGCGCAATCATGGGTTTAGTGGTGCGGCCAACGGCGGCATCGCGTCCGGTGGTATTTTTGAGGCGCGTGATGTCGTTGGCTCATTACAATATATACGTAGCCGCCACGAGACGCGGAACATGACAATTGGCCTCTTCAGCCGCTGCCTGGGTTGCAGTTCCACATTCTCTGCGATGATGCAGTTTCCCGAAGCATTCAACGATGTGCGCTGCCTGGTCGGACCTCAGCCCGTGTCTACGCAGATCATTGCTTCGCGTCGCCTGGCCTTCGCGGGAGTTCCGGCTGACCGCATCGACATCAAGGATCTGGAACAGCGCCTCGTGTTGCGCACAGGTCTCGGGTTCGCCGCCAGAGGCCCGAGGGAGTGGGCAAAACATGTCCGCATCCCTACGTTCCTCTACCAGGTACATGATGACGTGCTGACGCAGTCGAGCGATGTACAGGCCATGTTCGACAACATTCCCATCTCCGAGAAGAAACTTCAGTGGATCTACGGCACTACGGCTCGCTGGGACGGCTACCTTGAGTTTCAACGCCGTCCACAGCCGATGTTGGAATGGTTCGAGCAATACACGTCCTGATCACAGGTCCATTCAGCGGCCCGCCTTGCTTTCACTTGGCGGGCCGCTAAGTGTGCAAAGAATACTATTTAAATATATTAGAGGAAGAACTAAATTATTGTATTTTCAGGTGGCCTGCCCAAAAAAGCAAGTATTGTGGCGTTTTGTGTGCTAAAATAGAGTCGGTATATATCAGCTTACCAGGGGCATTTGGGCTAAAAACGAGAGGGAGTGGCCCATAAATTAGTATTGTTGCATTTTTCTATATATCATATCAGGCGACACAGAAAATCAATCTAGATAATAACTCCCTCATACTCCGAAAGGAATATATTCTATGATGTCTCCCACGCTCGTCTGCGATGCCTGTGGCACGACAAATCAACCACAAGCTGTCTACTGTCGCTCCTGTGGTCATACATTGCAAACCGTTACGCCAAACATCTATCATTCCCAAACTGGGAGACTTCTCGCAAATGTCTTGCTCAAGCAGCGATATCGCATTATTGCCTCTATCGGCAAGGGCGGCATGGGAGCAGTCTATCACGCCGAAGATACACAATTGGGCAACCGCAAGGTTGCGGTAAAAGAAATGAGCCAGAGCAGTCTCTCCCCCCAGGAGCAACAAGCAGCTGCTGATGCTTTTCGGCAGGAGGCGCTGCTTCTTGCACGTCTACAGCATCGTAGTCTGCCAAGTATTTTTGATCACTTTGAAGAGCATGGGCGCTGGTATCTGGTCATGAGTTTTATTGAAGGAGAGACTCTTGCCGACTATCTCCGGCACACACGAAGCGGAAAACTTCTACTAAGCGAAGTCTTGCAGATTGGTATGGAGTTGTGTACCGTCCTCAGTTACTTGCATACTCAACAGCCTGCCATTATTTTCCGCGATCTCAAACCCTCCAACATCATGCGCACATCAGATGGACATATCTATTTGATCGACTTTGGCATTGCACGTCACTTCAAGCCCGGACAGGCCAAAGATACGGCATATTATGGCTCAATGGGCTATGCACCCCCGGAGCAATATGGCAAAGCACAAACAACACCTCGTTCGGATATTTATAGTTTGGGAGCAGTATTGTATCAATTGCTCTCAGGGCACAATCCATCTACAACCCCTTTCCGCTTTCCACCATTACAATCGTACGTTTCAACGGTTCCTGTTGATTTAGCAACATTCATCACGAGCATGCTTGAACTGGATGAAAACAAAAGACCAATGAGCATGCTCATCGTCAACCAAAAACTTCAAAGCCTGGCAACCTCTCCTCATGCAGCTCCATATCCACAACCTCCCTTGCATGTGGGTAATTCAACGACTCTTCCAGTATTTCTTCCTCCTCTTCGCTCAAACAGACCATCATATCAATTTCTACTGTTGATAGCTGTATTATTTGTTATTCTAGGAGGAAGTGGTTTTATTTACCTCACCTTTTCTCACCAAACGTTGTCAGGCAATTATCCAGATCAGATACCCTTGCATATCACTTCTACAAGTAATACATCACAGCTTTACCCAACGTTATCGACTTCCTACCCACATTTAGCTCCTACATATAAAGGTTCTATACACAATACAACTGTTAGCACTACAGCAACACTTACACTTACCTCCATAGTCCAAAACGAGCAGGTCATCAGCGGCAAAGTAGCTATTGGCCCCGGACTCACTGGGTCTGGCCCTTTTACAGGGACAGTCATGACGGACGGAAGTATCACTTTCACGGACATTCCTGATGAGTCTCCTGCTAACACAATCACTTTCATAGGTTCATTGCAGGTAAATGGCACTCTTGGTGGCATATACACAACCAGTGATTATCAGCAAGGTACGTGGCAGACAACTTCCTCATAAAAAAGGCAAACACCGATGAGCGTCATCGATCCTTTTATTCTTCGGCTTGTGCGACAAGATTGGTCCTGACAAACTGTGCGGCCTCGCCAGAAAGGTGGCCAATGTAGCCCCAACTTCTTAGCTTACCTTCTAGCTTTTCCTCCCTCATCGCGAGTTCTAGCCGGGTGATCGAACAGTTACGAAGGACTATCTGTGTTATTTCTTCTATATCAACATCTTGACATATATCCCTCAGCGGGATCGTGAAGATTCCTGCATGACCGACAATAATGATGTTTTTTCCTGCCTTGTTCGCTAGAACCTGGCATAATCCAGTATGCATTCTTTGTAAGAGAGTAAGATAATTCTCGCCTTCGGGAAAAGTGACCTCGTGCCGACCAAAGAACCACTCCGCAACAATCCGATCATGCAATTCCCAGCTCTCTATTGAGGGTGGCAGCCGTTCCAATGCGCCAACATTCACCTCGCGAAACTCCTCTATTACAGATATCTCTGTGAGACCGAGAGTTTCCGCAATGATTTGCGCTGTTTCCCTGGTTCTCTTCAGCGGTGAGGTATGGATTTCGTGGATATTCTTATCTCTAAAGTACTCTGCTGTCTGTTGGGCTTGCAAGCGACCTTTGAGGGTGAGCGAATAATCAACAAGTTTGTAAGAAAATTCGTTGTTCAGGTTGGCCGGATTTTCGCCATGTCGTACTAAGTAAATAGTATTCATATCTTGCGTGTTCATTATCCCCTATACTAACTGTATCTACTTTCTGTACTCTAATTATAGTGCTAAATTGCTAAGCTAATATCAATAATATGTTAAGGGGGTGTGATATAAGGTAGGTGAGCAAGAGAAAAGCGTATGTTGAGCGTCTGTAAGGATCAATACACACTCATACAAAACCTTCAAGTGCTTTTAGAGCCTTCTCCAAATTTTTTTACCTGCTCTTTACTATGTACTTCAGGAATTGGAACTTGAACATAGCACCATCAGTATCCATCACAAACGCTACATGCTGTCTGAGCCTCCAGTTGGGCATGAGTGTAGTACAGTAGAGATGTGATCAAAGTACAATAATCAGGAAAGGACCAATCTTCATGAATGAATCTGAGATCAGCCAGTATATCACCGAGACATTCGAAGGTGTGGATGTCATGATTGCTTCAGGCGACAGTTTCTTCTTCTACAACCCGGATGGGAACGTACCGCCGGATCACAGGTTTATGTTTGCGACGATTGTGACAAGCGATATCAATGACCAATTCTCCGATCTCAACCGCCCATCGGTCTTTCGCTTGAACATCGGCATCAGCAAGCAGACGTTTCGCTCTCTCTTCGGCGAACGCGCACTTCCCTCTGACAAAAACAGCACACCTAAAAGTGACGATACTTCCAGCAGTGATTACGACTTCACAGCCCTGAATCAGGTGATGCCCCACCCTGTGTACGGCCGGATGTATTGGACTTGTATACTCAACCCCAGCGATGAGATGTTTAAAACAACTGTTCAGACTCTCCTTGCTGAGGCGTATAACATGGCGGTAAGCAAGTACAGGAGACTGGCGGCACGGAGCTAACCCCCACATGGGGAAGATAAAATCCGGGCATTTTGCTCGATTCGCTGCGCATTTCTTTTCCAGCAACGAGACCCTGTAGGCGAAGTTTTGATACACTGGCGGGTGACGCTTGCTCAGAAAAGCGAGCAGATCGCCCGCCGATTGATTCTGATTCCACTCACAGGCTTTACATGCTCAAAGTATGGTTCTGTTCTCTCGTAGTTTTCAGGGTACAAGACGCAGGAGGGTCTTGAGAGCCTCAATATCGAGATAGTACTGAAGTTGAGCAATTTGCCAGACAAAGGCTTCTACGCTAATGCGCGGCTCCTGCATCGCATCAAAGACATCTTCCTCACGTGAAGGATCACGTAATTGAGAAAGCATAATGACAGAAGATGTCGGAGGAGCATATTGCTTGAGATGATCTCGCTGTTTCTTCGTCATAGTAATGACGAGATCTGCACTGTGCAGGTCTGGAATGGTAAACGCGTGTGCCTGATGCTGCCGAATGTGTGGAATAATGAAATCGAGTCCTGTCCTCTGAAGTGCCTGGATGAACTCGATCACCCCAGCAGGGTAATACGACATATTGGGAAGTCCTTCTACGACCTTCACTCCTCCCGAACGAACCTCAATCGGTAAAGAGGCTCTGCTAATATGCTCTAGCAGCAGGTGTTCGAGGAGAAAACTGCGGTTGACATTAGCTCTACATCCAACATAAACCTGTTTTCGCTTTGCTGGCATCGTTCGTTTTCCTTCTTGTTTCCCTTCAAGGAGCTAGTTGAGTAGCCTGGAGGTCCGCTCTTATGAACGTTAGCGGATTGCTCATATCAAAGCACAAGGCCAGGGGGTAGTTCAATGCATCAGGTCACAAAAAATACACTAGAAAACAATAATCAGGTGATTTCACGGATGTACTTTTTCATGCCTTCAGCTATACTTAACCAGAAAACATCAGTGGTAGCGGAGAACTAGGAAATAGGCATAGTGCTCGTAAGTACTCATCATCCACTGCGAAAGGATCTCCTGTATGCGTGTGCTTCATTGGCTCAAGTCCTTGAGGTGCCTCTTTGCCCTCTATCATGACTGGGAGCGGATCGTCACTGATGATACACTCATTCATCGATGTAGACGGTGCGGAAAAATGGAGGAAAGAAAGCTGTAAGCAATGCTTTAAATATTCTCTTTTGAGAAAGGTCGCAAAATCTCTCAGAAAACACTATACTAATTAAGAGACGGTTTTTCCAAATACTCGTTTCTCATACTCACAGGAGCGATCCCCTTTTCCACCATCTTCCTGATCCTCTTGGAGCTAATGAGGAATGAACAGAGAGCAGAGAAGAGATATTAATGAATATAGGCAGTCACCATCACCACATTACCATACAGTTGTGCTGGCAACAGCTCTCCTCCGTCCTGGAAAAGGTACTCGCCACCCAGACGGGGGCCATCCAGCGAGCCGCACAGGTATGCGCAGACTGCATTGAGCGTGAGGGAGTCATTCATACCTTTGGTTCAGGGCATTCACGTGCCTTCGCCGCCGAATTGGTTCACCGAGCCGGGGGATTAGCGCCAGTTAACCGCATAGATCTTGAAGATCTGGCACTCTACGGCACCTGGACATTGGAGCGTGCCCGCGCGCTGGAATGTGAGCGCGACCAGGAGGCTGGCAAAGCACTACTCGACTGCCACCAGATCGAACCGCAAGATGTCTTTTTCATCGCCTCGCAATCGGGGGTCAACGCCGCCATTGTCGAATACGCCCTCCAGGTAAAAAAGCGGAAACACCTGCTCATCGCCCTCACCTCTCTGGAGCATACGCAGCGCACGCCTTCGCGCCATCCTCTGGGCCACAAGGTCTACAAACTTGCTGATATTGTCATCGATACCTGCACTGCCCATGGGGATACACTGCTGGGACTGCCTACAGGAGAGCAGATCAGTTCAGCTTCATCGCTCAGTGGCGTTTTGATCGCCCAGTTGCTGACTACAGAAATAGCTCGCATTCTGCTTGCGCGTGGGAAAGAGGTTCCCGCCTTTGTCTCGGACAACATTCAAGGAGGAATCGAGCGCAACCTGTTGCTCCAACAGCGCTACGAAAAGCGTGTGCGCTACAAAGGCTAGCCGCTTCTCTCTCACAATCCTTCGGTCATAGGGGCAGTTGTCTCATGATCTCACTGGCCTTATTATCCCTCTTCTTCCGGCAAGAGTTCGTCAAAAAGCAAATATCCATAAGTGAGGACACAATAGACGTAGATGCCGCTCCCCCGTATCTTCCCACGAATTCTATCAATGTGTTTATCCAGCATGATCCGTACTTTCTCATCAAGCGCACAGTTATAGACGGTTCGGACCAGGTCAGTGTAGGTAATAGGCACGCCGTACTGCAAAGAACAGAGAAGATGGTATTCAGTTGGAGTGAGTGTAACTGTCCTATCGCCGATAACTATCGTGCGCCTCTTTGCATTCCACCGAATACCGATTACACTCACGGAGTGCTTCTGAGGTCGAGACTGAGCTACATCTTCATAAGAGACGATCATGAGCGTAGTATCTCCTTTTTGGCTGAAAGTATACGTATCGACACCCATTTGTTTAGCAGCCTGCTATCTCCACTTGATCTACAAAACCTTTTTCAGAGACAAGCATAACCCAGTCTACGTCTCATAGAGAAGCGCAAACAGATGACACATAAATGACAAATTCATAACATATATGACATTTGTGATAATGTTCTTTCCGGCAAGGAACCGCCCTTTTTGGACCAGAAACATTCCCAATAAACTAAGAGGACCAATACTTCTGAAGTTCTCCTTCTTTGAAATAGTAATACTGATTGAGATAAATTATAAAATATGCATTAGCAAAAACATATTACACTTATCATAGATAAGCATCAGTTCATAGAGACGATATTTGCAAAATAGATATATCTTATATATTTATGCGGCTATTAACCAAATCTTACATTACAAAAATTTAAAATATTCATTGAAGAGCTATCTCTATTGTATTTTTAAGAAAAAGCAATTATATTTATATAAACATTAGCAACAGACATACAATATAAGCAATTCCATATATATGGAATACCGATTGCCTTAGAGAGTAAGGGGTCATCAGTTTGCTTCCTACAGTATGTCTATACGAGTATCATTAATTTTCCAAGAGAGGCGATATTGATAGACCCTGTAGTAACAGCCTGAACTGAATATCTGGAAGGATTAGCTTAACTGAATATACTGGGAAACCAGAAATATCTTGGATTGATCTTCGTACCTCCAGTTCCTGATAACAATGATCAGGCATAGTGCTTCATTAGGGGGAAGTGAAATGCGGCTCTGTTTTATTGTTGAGAAGAAGTATAAAAATGAAACGATGCCAATGGCTGTCGTAGATCAGTTACGTACATGGAGACATAATGTTGACCTATTGGAGCCACAGACGGCTATCACCAACTTATGCCATTTCACGGAGCAGGACTACGATGCCTTTATTCTGAAAACAGTCTCCGATGGTCCGGGATTGAGCCTCCTGGAAGCTGCTGAAGCGATAGGGATTCCCACAATTAATAGTTCACGCGCGATTCGCCTGGTACGGGACAAAACCATTGCGATAGCCCTGGCACATGCACATGATATCCCAACTCCACAGACCTACTTTGTAGCAGATCCACACCTGTTACAGCAAGTGCCGCAAGCGGCCTATCCATTAGTCATCAAAGCCTCCAATGGGAGTTGCGGACGTGATATTTATCTTGTCAAGAATCCAGCAGAATTGGCAACACTACGCCTGGTAAAAGCTCATAACCGTTTTTTTCTCGCACAGCGTTATATAAAAAATGTTGGTTTTGACATCAAAATCTATGTGATAGGTGATGAAGTCTTTTCTGTCGTCCAGGGGTCTCCATTACACCCAGAAATGCGGGTGGAAAAACAATGCATCCCAACAACTGCTGAACAACATGAGCTGGCGCTACGCATAGGATCTATCTTTGGTCTGGATATTTATGGTCTAGACATAATTGAGACTTCTCATGGGCTATTTGTGGTAGATATCAACGATTTTCCGAGCTTTGGGCATGTATCAGCAGCGATCCCACGGATTGCAAACCACATATTGCACGTTGCCCAGAAAATGAAACGTCAGCATACGCCCATATCTCTTTTTAGACAAGATAACCATCAATTGACGCAACACAACACCAGAGCCCTGGAAATGCTTTCATCACCAGGGCAACGCTTCAGTCAGAATTCTTCAGGTTTCGTCAAGAAAGTATGGAGGAGCTACTAATGGTTGGCTTCCTGTATCGCAATCTGAAAGGACATCGTCTCATCATTCTGATTGCGACGATGATGACATGCCTTCAAGTGATGGCGGATCTTCTCGCCCCATTTCCACTCAAATTTATCATCGATAAGGTCAAAGATAACGTGGATCCTTCTCTAACATATCCATTCCTGGGCAACATACTCGATTTTTTCGATACATTGGATACCACCCACCGTTTGATGACAGTTCCACCTGGAAAACACAGTACGTTTGGCATCATTCTGTTTGCAACAGCTATGCTGCTGATCTTTAACCAGATAAGTGCGCTACTTACCTACCTTCAGATGTCTATCGCCACCATTGTGGGACAGAATCTGACGTTGAGCTTACGTCGCCAACTCTTCGGGCATTTACAACTTTTGCCGCTTGGATGGCATAGCCGGCAGAAAAAAGGTGATCTCGTCCAGCGGGTGGTAGGAGATATCACCAACATTGAAAAATTGGTCACTGATGGCCTGATCGATCTATTAGCGGGTATTCTCACTGTCCTGGGTGTCAGTGTGATCATGTTGCTTATCGACTGGCGCTTTACCATGTTGGCTATCCTGCTCATCCCAGCGCTCTTTCTCCTCATACTCAAATACACCTTCAGTATCAAACAAGCGACCAAAAAGGCGTCCTGGGCGACCGGCCAAGTTGCTCACATCGCATCAGAGAATATTGGAGCCATTACAGAAGTGAAAGCATTCACGATGGAACAGAGTGAAGCGAAGCGCTTCGCGATCCATACAGAGAAGAACAGGGAGGTTGCCCTGCGCGCAGGTATCCTCCAGGCCCAGTTTACTCCTCTCGTCGCCATCATGGTTGCTCTAGGGACGACCTTTATCATCGGTATAGGAGCATATGTTGCAGCTATCAGTGATTTTGTCTTCTGGTTTCTTACTATTGAACAAGGACGCCTCACCATTGGCACGCTGGTGGTTTTTCTCACATACTTGAAAATGCTCTACCAGCCAATGCGCAATCTCTCGAAGCTTGCCAGTCTGGCAACCCTGGCAGCATCCGGGACAGAACGCTTACAGGAGGTACTCAACCAGACTCCCGAAGTGGACAAGCATTTTGAAGTTCAGAAGAAACCCGTGCATTTGCGTGGGCATATTACCTATGAGAATGTCTTCTTTGGGTATACAAAGGATCAAACCGTGTTGAAAGGAATTCATCTCCATATTCCAGCTGGCCGAAAAATAGCACTCGTTGGGCTCTCCGGCAGTGGCAAAACGACATTAGTCAATCTACTATTACGCTTCTATGAAGTTCAGCACGGCTGCATCAAAATCGACAGTGTGAATATCAAGGAGTTTGCACTCACTTCTCTACGTCAGAATGTGAGCTTGATGTCGCAGGACTCTGTACTTTTTGAGGGGACGCTTCGCAACAATATCGAGATTGGACAACCAGACGCAAGCCTGGATCAAATCATCAACGCCGCCAAAAAAGCGCGCATTCATGATTTCATTATGAGTATGCCACTAGGCTATGATACGCCCGTTTACGAGCAGGGCAAGAACTTCTCCTGTGGGCAGCGCCAACGAATCGTAATTGCGCGTGCAATTTTGCGCGATGCCCCTATCCTGATTCTGGATGAACCCACAGCGAACCTAGATGTGGAAACCGAAGCGGAGGTCATGCATGCACTGAGTATATTGATGGCAAACCGGACGGTACTTATAGTTTCTCATCGCCTCAATATTCTCGGTTCTATGGACGAGATTCTTGTCCTTCGGGAAGGAAAAATCGCTGAACGGGGTACATTGAATGAATTGCGACAGAAAAACGGAATATTCGCGTGTATGCTTGCTGAAAAGAACCGATATAATTCAAATAGCAACCAATGTTAAAGTGACAAAAACAGCTATACAAACTAAACTTAGAGCAGGGACCAGAACCTGAACGAATAGCAAAAGGAATAGTGAAGATATCTCTAATTCAAGCCCTGAAGGTCTATGTATCAATAGACGCCCAGAGAATTCGGGATACCTCATGCTTACATGAACAGCGATCAGCTCGTTTTCCAGACACGCACGGTCCCATCGTTACTAGCAGAGGCGATCAACGATTGTTGAGGCGACCACGCAATCTCATTTATCTCAAGCGTATGCTCACTATATGTGAATACCCTATCGCCACTCGCAGATAACCATACCTGAGCTGTTTTGTCCGAACTCCCAGAAGCAATATACTTCCCATCCGGCGACCACGCCACTGTATTCACTCCCTGACTATGGCCCCGATAAACAAGCACCTGCTGACCGGTGATCGCATCCCACACCTGCACAGTCATATCAACAAAGCCTCCACTCGATGCAATGTACTTCCCATCTGGCGACCACGCCACCGCTCTGAGAAAATCACTGTGTTGATAGGTCATTTTCTGCTGTCCAGTCCTTGCCATCCAGACACGCACAACTTTGTCACTTCCAGCTGAAGCAATGCGCTCCCCATCCGGCGACCACGCTACAGCATAAACAGGAAAGGTGTGCTCTTTATAGGTATACACGGTATCCCCAGAGGCGGCATCCCACACCTGCACAACCTTATCATCTCCCGCCGAGGCTATATATCTGCCGTCTGGCGACCACGCCACCGCACGTATCTCCTTCGTATGTTTGTGGTAGGTCACGATGCTGCTCCTGCTAGCAACATCCCACACCTGCACAGTGTGATCATCACCAGATCCCAGGAAGCTGCCGCTCGCTGAAACAAAGTGCTTTCCATCCGGCGACCACGCCAACGCGTTCACTGAGGGAGAATGAATATGATAACGCACAACATTCTGCCCGCTGGTCGCATCCCACATCTGTACCGCATCGTCGAGAGCACCACCTGATGCAATACGTCGTCCATCTGGCGACCATACCGCTGCATGCACTCCAGCCTGATATCCGCGATAGAGTACACGTGTGCTATTCATGATTGCTTTGGGCGCGGGCACTACCACCGGACTGCGCGAGAGCACTAACCAGCTAACAGCACTCCCCATACCAGCTCCCACTATTCCCCCCAACAGACCCACGAGCAGCGTACGCCGCGAGGGATGCTTCTGCCCTGCCTGCTCCTGGCTACCAACCATAAGTGAGGGTGTCTCCGGTGAAATAGTCGCTGTCGGGGTCTGTAATGAAGCAGTTGCTTGAGCACTCTCCTCAGAGTTTGCAGAGCGCGACGACGGCGTTGGTGAAAAGGAGCTTGCGGCGAGGCGTTGTGCTCGTTGTTCATTGTTGAGCTTACTAACTGCTGAGGGGTGGTCAGCAACCATTTCCAGATCATCTGACTCCTCAAAAGCATCCACAAGCAATCCGAGTTCCTGTGCATTCTTCTCAAAGAGTGTACAGAGTTTCTGCCGATAATAGGGCTGAGGAACCCGTTCTCCTCGTTCCCAGCGTCCCACAGTTGCGACATCAACCTCAACCTTCGCAGCAACATAATCACGTGACCAGCCGCGCCGTTCTCGTTCTCGACGTAATAGAGAAAGCATTGCTCGCCTCTTATCCACTAAATATCTCTTTAACGATATCCCTGCTTGCTCTCAGGATATAACTCACACAACGCCAGGGTTTTGTGTAGCCCTTATGGGAAGGTAGCTACAAGCAGGGAAGACATGCACTGAAATAGAGAAAGCTGGATGGAAGCCTATAGGCGTCATAAAAATGGTAACAAAATAATGAGTCTATGTCAATCATATTGACTTTTCAGTCGGAACTTTTGTTTTAAAACAAAAGTCCCTAAAAAAGAGGAAATAAGATAGAGGATACCATTGGAGCAACTGGGGCAGCAAAAATTTTTGTTGTATACTATTCTTGTTATAGGATCTGCCGTCTTTCTATAACAATGTTCCGACACAACCTCTTTGGTAGCGCTCTAAATGGGGTTTTTAGCGCTGCCTCTACAATCGCTGTAGCAACTGATTTACAGGGATGTTACATTCCCAGGCAAAGGAGCTGTCAATGCTACGAGTATTTACTGTATCACGATCACTGTTTCTGAAACGTCTCCTCTCCACTCTCGCGGCCCTGCTGCTATTTCTCCTACTTTTTCCAGCCCAGGTCGGCGCTCAGACCTCTTCCTCAAATCAAAGCGCATCGCCTCATCAACCGATTGCGACCAGCACTACTTATAGCAATCCCATCATCGCTCAAACATTGCCCGATCCAGCGATTATCAAAGGGCTTGATGGCTATTATTATGTGATTGCCACTTCAGATCGCTGGGAAGATGGCTCGTTTCACCTCCTGCCCACCTATCGCTCCACCGATCTCATTCACTGGCAGTTTGTACACGATGCCTTCACTGCTCGCCCCGATTGGGTTGATCCCAATGCAGGTCTGTGGGCACCGGACCTCCAATATTTCAATCATAAGTATTATATGTATTACACTGCCTCGTCAACTTTAGCGCTGCCAAAGTATAATGCACCTGCCGGGAACAGCGCTATCGGGGTAGCCGTTGCGGATAGCCCCGCTGGTCCCTGGCAGGATATGGGTGATTCGGCAGGTGGCAGTTTCCAGCATGGACCGATTGTGCCACCTCGCTCCTGCGTCTACAACACCGACCCCAACTGCTATTATTGGACCATCGATCCTGCCGTCTTCACCGACCAAGATGGCCAGCACTATATGTACTATGGCAGCTTCTATGGCGGCACAGTCGTCCAAAAGTTGTCCGCTGACGGCCTGCATGTGACTGGATCGACCTATCAGATTGGACATTGGGATCACTATGAGGGCACGTATATCATTCGCCACGATGTAAACGGCAAAGCGTATTACTATAACTTCTCTTCTGCGGCAAACTGCTGCAATGGTCCTGAGACGGCCTACAGTGTGGAGGTCAGCCGAGCAACGTCACCACTCGGACCATTTCTCGACCAGAACGGTTTCCCGATGATCACAGCGACCGGAAAACCCGTGCCAACGCAACGCCCTTCCGATGATCCCGCAGGCGATAATGTCGGTGCCCAGGGTGGAGGCTATCCAACGCTCAAACCAAACGGCAATAAATGGCGAGGCGTGGGCCATAACGCCGTCATTACCGATCTCGCCGGCCAGGATTGGATTCTCTATCACGGCATCGATGCCAACAACGGCTGGGTAAATGGCTCCAACATCTCTTTCCGCCAGTTGTTGCTGGACCGCATCGATTGGACGACGGACGGCTGGCCGATTGTCAACGACGGCAAAGGTCCATCGCTCACCAATGTTGCTCCTATCATGACCCCCATCTTCGGCGATACCTTTAACACAAACACAGCGAATGCTTGTTCCGCCTCTGGCAATGGCGACGATCTACAGGCGAACTGGCATGTAGTGAGTGGCAAATGGCAGGTTAACGCCGGGAACTGTGCCACCGGTGGTTTTGTCGAGCAAACGGCACTGAGCGGACAAAGTCTGGTAGTGTCTCAAAAGACGATCGCATCGGGATCTCGGGTTGCGTTCGATCTGCATCTGGAAAAAGCTGGCTCAAATGGGCGCTACGGTGGCGCAGTCTCTTACAGCACAGATGGGTCGTTTGTGGCCGTCTTGATCGATCCTGCGCAACATAAACTGGTAACGATTCCCTACCAGCATGGTCAGGCAACCGGGGGCGAGCAGGCAACCGCACTACCCACCGGCTTTGATCCCTCCGATTGGAATCACCTCACTATTGACGAGAATACCAGCGCACCAGGCCATTTCCGGATCGCGCTTTCCAACGGCCAGCGCGATCCTCTGGCTGTACAGGACCGGACCTTGCCAGCATCTTTTCGCCTCTCTGATGGGAGCGTTGGCTTTATCACACAGAACGCGCAGGCCGCTTTCGACAATGTGGAGAGCGCACTCCTGAACCATCATGTCGCCCCTGCGCAGACGACACCACCTTCGGGAGCGTTGCTACCAGCATTCTCCGATGAATTCAACAGTTCGCTGGGCAAGCAATGGTCATGGGTACACGAAGATACGACTCGCCATAAACTGGCAAACGGGCAGCTCTCGATCACCATCAACGGCGACCTCTACCGCGACAGCAACAGCGCCACAAATCTGTTGCTAGAGAGTCCGCCAACCAGCGATTATATGCTGGAGACGAAGATGATCTTCGATCCCAACACTAATTATCAGCAAGCAGGTCTGCTCGTTTATAGCGATGACGACCACTATATCAAAGTTGGAGCGACCCATCATGAATCGTTGAATAAGATCATCTCCGGTCATGAAACACTGGAGCCTGTGGCGGGCAACCAGACGGCCTGCGATGTGAAGCCTGCATCAGGCAGCAATATAGCCATCACAACGTATACTGCCAAACAGTGCCCGCTTGAGGGTGAGAGTTGGGATTACTTCTCGAATCTACACCCAACGCAGAATGGAAATACCGCCACTCAGCCAACCGTCACAGATTGGCTGCGCATCTACCGTCATGGCAACATCTACACTCCCTATAGCAGTGTGGATGGGGTCCATTGGATCAGGGGCACAGCATGGGATCTCGCCGCCGCCTCGTCAGCCTTTCCAGTGAAGATCGGCCTGTTCGCGTTCTCCAGCGGCTCAGCCAACACGATCCCCGCCAACTTCGATTATGTGCATGTATATAGTCAGCCTTAGCTGATCTCTGCATAAAATCCTGGAAGGACATGATAGAGCACCTTCCAATTGATCTCTATAGCGAATAGAGCTTGAACGTCATAAAGATTAATTGGAAGGTGCTCTATCATGTCCTTCTTTCTTGTGAAAATTTTTTGCAAGTTTTTCACCGCATCTTGTGCAAGATACTTTCATTCTCTATACTATTTTCATAGCAATGATCATTATTTTCACTGACAGGATAGAAGCAATGCGTGTTAAACTGCGCGATGTTGCGACCCGTGCCAATGTTTCGGTTGCCACCGTCTCGCGCGTGCTGAATAATTATCCAAACGTTGATAATGCTACGCGCCATCAGGTGCTTCAAGTTCTCAATGAACTCGGTTATCCCATGATGGAGGCTCGCCCTCAGAGCGCTCCTGCTGATATCCGTACAATCATTGTGGCTACTGATGGCCTTCCTGATAGTAAGCAAACAGAGAATGAGGAGGTGCATACACCCGCGAATTTCATCCATGTAATTATTAATGGCATTGAACTGGTGGCACGTCGTTCTGGTATACGTATGAGCATCCTGCGTACTCACATGGCAGATCCATCACCGGAAGACCTCACTCATTTTACAGAAGGAGATGGGGTCATTATCATTGGCGGTGTGATTTCGCCAGCACTGATCACAGCGTTAGAAGAAGCTCATATCCCCTTTGTGCAGGCAGCTGCCCATGCAGGCAAACACGAGATTAATTGCGTGCTGGGCGACTATTTGCAGGGTGCTACCGAGGCGATCACCACTCTGGCAGGGCTGGGGCATCATCACATCGCCATGATTAACGGCCCATCTACCACAACAACCAGCATAGATAAACTGTCTGGTTATAAACTTGGCCTCTGTGAAGCAGGTCTGGCCTTTGATCCAAATCTAGTCGTACCAGCCCGTTATTTTGATGCGCAGGATGGCTATCAAGCGACGCAAACGTTAATCCAGTGTACAAGGAACATTACCGCCATTCTCTATGCTAGTGATTCGTTAGCAATAGGAGGCATCCGGGCACTCTCCGAAGCCGGGCTTGAGGTTCCAGCCAACGTCTCAGTTGTCGGTTTCTACAACGAACCTATCGCTCAGTTTACTATTCCATCGCTTTCCAGCATTCACGTTAACTGGCAGCGCATAGGCACGATTGCCGCACAACGCTTGCTAACTCTTTTAGAGCCGGAACAATCAGATGAGGAACGCCTGCGCATTGTGCTGCCGATGCACGTTGTCCTTCGCGATTCTATCGGCCCTGCATCTCATCATGAAAATCAGGCATAAAGCATACATATCATTTTCTCTATCCTGAACAACGATGTAATCGGGTAGACTACTGTACAACCGCAAGACTGCTCGTGTGGAACAATGATAATCCATTGAAGGATAACCACTCGCAATTGCTGTGATGTGGAACCAATCAACGTCGAGAAATATTTGTTTTGAGAGTATCTGAAAGGAGTCTAAGATGACACCTGCATCCCCCTCAATCAGCCGCCGAACGTTTTTGCAGGGAATCGCAGCAACCTCTGCCACCGCTACTCTGCTCGCTGCCTGTGGAACCGGCCCCATCAAGAGCGGCTCTGGTCCCGTCACTCTCAACTTCTGGGGCGGCGTCCCCGCCGAGAGTGGCCCCACAGATCTCATCGAGGCTTTCCAGAAGAAATATCCCACAATCAAGGTCAAGTACACGCGCTTCGTCAACGATAATACTGGCAACGTAAAACTGGATACTGCTCTTGAAGGTGGCACGCCAATCGACCTCTTCATGTCCTACGAAATCGGTCGTATGGTCAAGCGTATCGACTCCGGCGCGGCCCTGGATCTTGGCTCGTTTATCGATGCCGATAATGAAACGAAACAGTGGGTCACAACACAATCTCAGGCTATTTATCAGTATAAAGGGAAATACTGGGGTCTGCCGATCGCACAGGGACCAACCTATATTTTTGTCAATAAAAACATGGTCGAAGCCGCCGGTATCACGTTGCCTGAGCAGTGGACGATTAACGAGTTTCGTGAGATCACCAAGAAACTTTCACAAAAGGGCGTCTATGGCACCTACGATACACCTGATCTGGCGTACGCAGCGCTTGGCCCGAACGATGTGTATAAAGGCGGAGGCAAAGCCTCGAACTTTGATCATCCCATGTTCCGTGAAAGCTTCAAATTACATCGCGACATGATCGTCGAGAAGAGCGCCTTCCCCTGGACCGAAGTACTGGCCCAAAACCTGCGCGTCTACAGCCAGAGCATCTTCCTCAAAGGTCAGGTCGCAATGGCCAGTTCCAGCGACTTCTGGCATCGCTACATCACCGATACCAAAAGCTATCCTCATGACTTCGTGACAACCTTCATGCCGCTCCCGAAACCAGATGGCATTGACAATCCCTATACGCCCGGCGGCCTGAACAACTGGATACAAATTAACGCCCAGACGCGCAACAAAGAAGCTGCCTGGACGTTCCTGCGCTACAGTCTAGGCGAGGGCGCGAAGTACATGATTCGCAGCGGTCGCAACCCTGCGTTCCCCGGCACCAGTGCCGACGATGTGGTCAATAACCTGCTCGGCTCCAATAAAGAGAAGCTCTATGATGTCGAAGCATATAAGCGCGTGGTCCTCAGCAACCATATGCGCCTCGCCAACCCAACGATCACTGCTGCCGCTGCTCAGATCACACAAATTCAGCAAGCGCAAACTGACCGCTATTTCATTGGCGAGGTCTCGCTGGATCAATGTATTCAAACAATCAAGCAGCAGAGCGATGATGCCATTCAAAAAGCAGGAGCTTGAGCATGCGTACATTAGAGAATAGGCGGCCGCGCCAACAAATACACAACCTGGCTGATAAGCTCCCTCAGCACTCAAGAGGTACAGCACAACGTGGATCGCGCCGCTCCGGTGAACCGCCTGCATGGGTGGGCTATGCGTTTATCGCGCCTAATTTCATTGGCTTTCTGCTCTTTACATTAGTGCCACTGCTATTTGCATTGCTGGTCGCCTTTACAAAATGGGATGTCGTCTCTGGCATTGAAGGAATCCAATGGGTCGGACTGCAAAACTTCGTGACGCTGTTTCAGGATAAGGACTTCTGGGAAAGTGCGCGCATCACGTTCTTCTATGCGGGAGCAAGTGTGCCGCTGACTACGGTTGGCGGCCTGTTGCTGGCCCTGGCGCTCAACGGTCCCATTGCCGGACGTGCCGTTCTGCGTGCTATTTTCTTCATCCCCTTTATCGCCAACACCGTTGCCATCGCAACCACCTGGATTCTGCTCTATCACCCGACCTACGGCCCAATTGATATTGCTCTGAGAGCGCTGCATATCGCCAATCCTCCGCTCTGGCTGGTCTCGTCGCAATGGGCGCTACCAGCGTTGATCTTGATGGCGGTCTGGGGTGGCGTTGGCTACGCTTCAATTATCTACCTGGCAGCTTTACAGGATGTGCCACAAGAACTGCACGAAGCGGCAGCTCTTGATGGGGCAAATGCTTGGACGCGCCTGCGTGTGATTACACTACCATTTATCAGCCCTGCCACCTTCTTTTTGCTGGTCACTGGCTTTATCGGTGCATCCCAAAACTTCGGCATGATTAACCTGATGACACAGGGTGGCCCCGGACGCTCAACGACGGTGTTGTCCTACTACATCTATCTGAGCGGATTTCAGTTCTATCGCTTTGGATACGCGGCAGCTATGGCCTGGGTGATGTTTGTGGTGGTACTCCTGCTGACATTGTTACTGTGGCGATTTCAGCGACACTCTGTATTCTACAGTTGAGGAAGAAAGGGGAAGAAGAGAGCTATGGCAATGCCTCTTTTACAGCGGCGGCAACGTTCCACGCCTCCTTACTGGAACATGCATCGACGCAAACGCGCCACCTGGACCGCTGTATCCGTTGTCTTATGGATGATAGCGATCCTGTTTATCCTGCCCTTTGTCTGGATGCTGGTTTCGTCGCTCAAGCGCGAGATCGATGTCTTCAGCCTACCTGTACGTTGGATACCTGATCCGCTTGTCTGGCAGAACTATCTGACAGTCTGGACCGGTGTCCATCCTTTGACGCTCTATGTTGGCAATTCCATCATCGTTGCCGTGTGTCGCGTACTGGGAGAGCTTTTTACAGCCTCGCTCGCCGCCTACGGTTTTGCGCGTCTGCGTTTCCCAGGACGTAATGCCCTTTTCCTGGTCTATCTCAGCACACTGATCATTCCTGCACAGTTGCTCCTGGTGCCGCGTTTCATCCTGTTCCAGGAACTCGGCATCTATGATACGCTGCTGGCCCTGATTCTGCCGGGCATCTTTACGGCGCTTGGCACCTTCCTCCTGCGCCAGTTCTTTCTGACGATCCCACAGGAACTCAGCGATGCCGCCAGGATCGATGGAGCCAACGATTGGCAAATCTACTGGCGCATCATCTTACCGCTGGCAAAACCTGCTCTGGCTTCACTGGCTATTCTAGCCTTTGTCTGGAGCTGGAACGATTACGAAACACCCCTGGTCATGCTGACCTCTGAGCATAATTTTACTATTCCACTGGGCCTGACAAATTATATGGACGATAGCGGCGGCTTCAGCGCCTCGCTAATTATGGCTGGCGCAGTCTCGTCCGTACTGCCGGTGATCGCCTTCTTCCTGGTGATGCAGCGCCAGTTCATTCAGGCATTAGCTCGCTCTGGTTTGAAAGGATAAGGAGTCTATCATGACAATGAAGCACGAAGCACCAGTCGAACGCCGCGATTTTCCAATGCAGCGCCTCGATGCTGATCTGACGATTGTTGGCGGCGGGATGTCTGGTGTATGTTGTGCAATCACAGCTGCCCGCGCGGGAGCAAAGGTTGTCCTGCTTCAGGATCGCCCCGTACTGGGTGGCAATGGATCAAGCGAAGTGCGTCTGTGGGTGCTGGGAGCGACCTCCCATATGAACAGCAACAATCGCTGGGCGCGAGAGGGCGGTGTCATCGACGAACTGCTCGTTGAAAATATGTACCGCAACCCGGAGGGCAACCCGCTGATCTTCGATACGGTGCTGCTGGAAAAGGTCATCGAGGAGTCAAATATTACTTTGCTGCTTAACACAGCAGTCTTTGAGGCGAACAAAGGTCAGGACGACCTCATTTCCTCTGTCCGCGCATTTTGCAGTCAGAATGCGACGATGTACGAGGTCCATGCGCCGCTTTTCTGCGATGCCTCCGGTGATGGAACGCTGGCATTCCTGGCCGGAGCAGCATTCCGCATGGGTGCCGAGTCACGCGAAGAGTTCGGGGAAGAGTTCGCTCCCACTGAGGAGTATGGGAGCCTGCTGGGTCACTCGCTCTACTTCTACAGCAAGGATGTAGGCAGGCCAGTACGCTTTGTTCCACCATCCTACGCGCTTGATGATATCACACAAATTCCACGCTTCCGCAGCTTCAACAGCAAAGAGTACGGGTGTCGCCTGTGGTGGATTGAGTATGGCGGTCGCCTGGACACAGTGCATGATACCGAACGGATCAAGTGGGAATTGTGGAAGGTGGTCTATGGAGTCTGGAATCACATTAAAAATTCAGGCGAATTCCCCGAGGCCGAAACGCTGACGCTAGAGTGGGTCGGTCAGATTCCAGGCAAACGTGAGAGCCGCCGTTTTGAGGGGCCATATATGTTGACCCAGCAGGATATCATCGAGCAGCGTCGGCATGATGATGATGTGGCCTTTGGTGGCTGGTCCATCGACCTGCATCCAGCAGATGGCGTCTTCAGCGAGCACCCCGGCTGCAATCAATGGCACAGTCGCGGCATCTACGGCATTCCCTATCGCTGCCTCTATAGCCGCAACGTTCCAAATCTGTTCCTGGCAGGACGCATTATCAGCGCCTCACACGTCGCCTTTGGCTCGTCGCGCGTTATGGCAACCTGTGCGCACGGCGCGCAGGCAGTGGGAATGGCTGCGGCCCTTTGCGCACAGCAGCATCTTCTTCCAGCAGACTTGGGTGCGCCAGAACAGATGCAGCACTTACAGCGGGAACTGCTAAAGCGCGGACAACATATTCCGAGGCAGTGTCTAGATGATCCTGATGACCTCGCCAACCTTGCCAGCATCAGTGCTTCCAGTCAATTGCACCTGTCTGCTCTGCCCCCCGATGGCCCTATGCTACCGCTTACCCAATCCTGGGCGCAACTGCTTCCGGTTGATAAGGGAGTAGTCCCAACCGTCTCTTTCACGGTTGATGTGGCAGCTCCCACCACGTTACGCCTTGAGTTGCGTACCAGCAATCGGCCTGATAATCATACGCCAGATGTAGTACTGGACACGCTCGATCTACGTCTGGTTACAGGTCAGCAACAACACATTACAGCTCGCTTTCAAGCGCAGATCGATGAACCGCGCTATGTCTTCTATTGCCTGATACACAATGAGCACGTTGCAGTTCGCACCAGTGAACTGCGCGTCACCGGCCTGTTATCGGTCGTTCATCGCCGTAGTCAGGTGCCACCCGAAGATATTGGCGTGGAGGGATTCGAGTTCTGGGTGCCGCAGCGCCGTCCTGACGGTCGCAACTTTGCGATCACCATTAGTCCGCCTATTCGTCTGTTTACCTCTGAAAACGTCTACAATGGCGTGGATCGTCCCACGGCCGGACCCAATGCCTGGGTTGCCGCTGTGAATGATCCTCAGCCCACACTCACACTCAACTGGCAGGAGCCACAAACCATTGCACGCCTCGATCTGGCCTTTGATACCGATTTCGATCACGCAATGGAATCGGTCTTGATGGGCCATCCTGAGTACACTATTCCTTTCTGCGTCAGCCATTACCGCGTGTGTAATGCTGCCGAACAAATGGTTGCTGAGGAACACGATAATTATCAAACGCACAATACGCTGCATTTTGATCCCCCTATCGTGACTGATCGCCTCTCCATACACGCTCTCGCCACTCATGGGGCCGCACCTCCTGCGATTTTTGGCGTGCGCTGTTACGGGGCTGAATAAATTGAAATAAACGGGTAGAGCTGTTGCTCTTTCCATAGATCTGCCTACGGAAGGAACAACAGCTCTGCTGCTCTGGGATGAATGAATCACTCCTACACCTTGTGATCCCTCGACAAGCTACAAAAGCCACAATTACCCTTGCTCATACATATTTGCAATGTGATGCACAAGTGGTAGAATCAGGTATAGGGGAAAAATTGGCGGCAATGATACAGAGGAGAAATAGTGTTATGCATTCCTTTGAGCACGTGATTCATTGCCTTGATCAGTCTATTCGCCAATTCATGCAGACAACACCCATCGGTGGGCTGATGGTGGCACTGACAGATCGGCATCACCTGCTGCATACAGCACAGTATGGATATGCTGACATCGCAGCACAAGTGCCAGTGACCGCAGAGACACGCTTTGAAATTTGCTCCATTACAAAAACTTTCACCAGCCTGGCAGTGATGCAACAATATGAGGCTGGAACGCTCGATATCCACGCTCCGATCACCTCATACTTACCCTGGTTTCAGGTCCACAGCACCTATGAAGAGCCGATCACAGCACACCACTTGATGAGCCACACGGCTGGTCTTGTTGCTGGCTCCGAGCGAAGCCTGGGATCACGGCATGCGATCTGGCTGTTGCGCGAAACAGAGCTTGCCTCCGCTCCTGGAACGGCGTTTCATTATTCGGATGTAGGCTATGAAACGCTGGGAGCACTGTTGGAGACCGTGCTTGGGCAACGTTTTCCCGCTATTTTACAGCGACAGATTCTCGATCCACTTGATATGCGTTCCTCATTCCCTTCCAATACCTACGAAAGTCGCAACGTCCTGGCTCTTGGATATCACTCCTTCTATGATGATCGTCCCTCTCATCGCTCCTATCCGCTGGTGCCTGCGCCCTGGTTTGAGTACGAGAGTCCAGCTGGCTGCATTCTGTCAACAGCAACAGACATGGCCGCCTACCTGCGCATGTACCTCAATCGGGGTCAAGGTCCGCATGGTCGTTTGTTCTCGGAAAAGAGTTTCGACCTCATGACTCAGGTAATTGCTCCAGGCACCTTCGGGCAGATTGGTTATGGCCTGTTTACTCAGAAGGTTGACGGTCATCTGTATATCAACCATCCTGGGGGCATGCTGGGCTATGAATCCATGATGCTGGGGAATCTGGATGAAGGGGTGGGAATTGTGATCTTGCTGTCGGGGAAATGCTGGCCCTGGCCCTGGCAACTGGCGCACTATGCCCTCTCGTTGCTACGTGCTACCAACCAGGAACAAGAGGGAGCAGTCATGACCGCTCCCGATGAGCCAAAAAAGATTGCCAATGCAGGAGACTACACAGGAACATTCACAGGAAGCAATGGAGTTCTCACCTTCATTGCCGAAAACGATCAAGTCATCCTGTTGTATCAAGGAAACAATGTTATCCTCGAAGAACGGTGGCCCGAC
Source organism: Reticulibacter mediterranei (assembly GCF_016587455.1). Taxonomy (NCBI): domain Bacteria; kingdom Bacillati; phylum Chloroflexota; class Ktedonobacteria; order Ktedonobacterales; family Reticulibacteraceae; genus Reticulibacter; species Reticulibacter mediterranei. Next base: position 792,808 of record NZ_BNJK01000001.1, read on the forward strand.
ACCTTCTTCATTCCCCATCCAGACTTTGCGTCCTTTTTTGGTCACTTTGAGCGAGCTAATGGTCAGATAGTGGAATTTGAGCATGGTGCCAGTTGGTGGACTCATAAGCGCTACACAGGACCATACACCTTTGTCTCTCCTCCCGAATGGAACGCCTATCCTGGTCACTATATGTCTGAGAGTCCGTGGACGGGCCATGTTCGGATCATCCTACGCAAAGGGCACCTGTATCTTGTTGAGTCTGAAGGATATGAGCGAGAACTTGTTCATTTGGGTGAGAAATACTTCGGTTACAAGCGCAACAGAGCATCAACCGCTCTGCCAGAACGCGTTCGCTTTGATGCCATCATTGATGGACAAGCCTGGTGCCTTACTTTAGCCGGGAACGACTCGTTCATTCGCGTGCGAACCCCCTAAGCGATAGAAAATCCTCCTTCTACTCATGTTTTGAAAGGAAAACTGTTGGCGACCATCTCATAAAGCGAAGAGATCACCCCTGCTTTATGAGATGGTCGCCAACAGAATCACAGGTCGCATACATATTTATGCATCAAGCCGCACTTACACACCATGTGCTTCTTCGCTGAGATCTCTGAATTTGTCCCATTCAGCCAGACGTTTGTCGTACTCAGCATGGATGGCATCATGTGCGCCTTTGCCCAGGAAGAAACGCAGTGGAGGCAGCTCCATATCGACCAGTTTCAGCATGACTGGTCCGGTAGCAGCTGGATCACCACGAAGAGCTGCACCTCTGCGAGTACGATTGGCCTCTCGTACATGTTCGTAAGCGGGTAGTTCCCGGGCAAACCTGGCGGAAGGGCCAGCCCAGTCCGTTGCATAACCAATCGGCTCGACCAGGGTTACTTTGATGCCCAGAGGCTGCACTTCCAGATTGAGAGCCTGGCTCAACCCTTCAAGCCCCCATTTGCTTGCGTGATACATACCGATATTGGCGAAAGCATTGACGCCCCCAATACTTGAAACCTGGATGATGTGTCCACTCCCCTGCTCACGCAAGTATGGAAGCGCAGCTTGAGTCACCCATAATGCTCCGAACAGGTTCGTCTCTAACTGCTCCCGTGCCTCCTGCTCACTGACCTCTTCTACAGCACCAAACTGCCCATAACCAGCATTATTGATAATGACATCCAGACGACCGAAGTAATCATGCGCCTGCTTTACCGTCCTCTCGACAGCTGCTTTTTCGGTCACATCCAGAGTCAGCGTCAGAATGTTCTCACCGTATTTTTCGTTAAGATCTTGCAGACTCTCAACGTGACGCGCCGTCGCCGCAACTTTATCGCCACGTTGGAGAGCTGCCTCCGCCCAGACACGTCCAAAGCCCTTCGAGGTTCCTGTAATAAACCATATTTTTGTCATATAATTTTCCTTCACGATGTGTTATTTCAACTCTTTGGCGATCTCCTGATTCTGGGCAGCGATCTGCTCCGCCAGTTCTGTATCGCCTTTCATCTGTGCATCCCAATACGCAACCTTGCCATCCAGAAAACGCTGCCGTACCCGAAGCAGGCGAATCTCTTCCGCGACTTTCTCGGCATGCGCCTGGAACAGCGCCTTCTGTTCAGCAGCCGATTCGCGACCATGTTCTCGCAACCGAAGATACTGCCGCATATCGTCGAGGGACAGGCCGCTGGCGCGCAGGCACGCAAGCGTCTCCAATCTCCGCGCCATCTCCGCGCTATAACGGCGGTGGCCGCTGCTCCCATCGCGTGGGATCGGCTCGATCAGTCCTATCTTCTCGTAATAGCGCAGGGTATACTCGCTTATACCACTCTGAGCCGCCATTTCCTTGATAGTCAGGGTTGCTTCTGATTGTGTTGTAGTAATATCACTTGACATGCCACTAGTATAAAATACTTAGAGCGCTCTAAGTCAAGCCTGTTTTAACGACATCAGATTTTGGAAATTATTCACGTCGTTTCTTGGAGAAACTAACCAGGAGGTAAGGTTCACGCTACAGGCCATTCAGAATCACCAGGAATTCCCTACTATATTCCGGCCTCGTGTACGAGAAAATGAAGAATAGCTTTAGATATTTTCTTGATGAGGAGATATAACGGCTACTTCTATAGACACTACATCTTCCCATCAAAAAATCATCTATGAGCAAGTACAAGTTCGATACTTCTACCGCACCATAGTATTTCAGATGTCAGAGAAACACAGACAAGCCTCTATCACTCGCTCCAGGGACCGTGTCCGTGAATATGTTCGACGGTAATGCGCGTGATATACCCTGCTGGCGCTCCATCGGGAGCGTATGTTGTACCTGGGGCAATGTATATCTGGGCTAGCTGGTTCAACAATTCGGGGGCACCGCCCTCAGTAATTCTGGCACGACCATTGATCACAAGATAATTATCCAGACCATTCGTTTTTCCACCTGTTGCCATTGAGAGTGCGACCCGGGCGTCACGCTGAATATTCTTCAATTTTTGATAGAAATTGAAGTGAGCACAAACAATTTCATCGCCATCCAGAGCGACCCAAACGACAGAAATTTGAGGGCTGCCATCCTTGTTCAAGGTCACAAGATGAGCAAGATGGCCCTCAGTCAACGCTTGCCGTACTGTATCGTTCAAAATCATCTCGATCAACTCCCTCTCTTGCATTGTTGATAGTAGTAGCAGTATAAATGAGTAATGCTCAGACGAAAAGTAGGCACAATTATGTGTTATAGTATCAAAAAAGGTACTCGTGGAGGAAAATCTGATGCGCAACGAAGTATACCAGTATGGCTGTCCTGTAGAAGCAACTCTTGATGTCATTGGTGGTAAATGGAAAGGAGTCATCCTCTACAAATTGTTGGAACAGCCCAGGCGCTTTAGTGAATTAAAGCGTGAACTTCCCACAATTACGCAAAGAATGTTAACGCTGCAACTACGTGAGTTAGAGGAAGACGGCATTGTGCATCGCGAAATATATAAAGAAATTCCGCCCAGAGTTGAATATTCTTTGACGGACTTTGGCAAGACGCTGAAGCCAATCTTGCTAGCGATGCTCACATGGGGTGATCAATATACCAACCAGATCATCACAAGAAAGTCTGCTCAGGCCACAACCTCTGCTTCTATTGCCGAATCAGCTCGCAGATGAGAGACTCGCCTGATTATTGAGGAGAAGGCAAGTGACGCCAATTTTAGCCACGAAACTGTATATCCCACAGCCTCGACCGAACGCTGTCAGCCGCCCTCGCCTGATTGAACGGCTGAATAAGGGGCAGCACCGTAAACTGACGCTCATCTCCGCTCCGGCTGGCTTTGGCAAAACGACGCTAGTGAGTGAATGGCTTGCCGAAGGCACTCGACCAGTGGCCTGGCTGTCACTAGAACAGGGCGAGAACGACCCTGTACGCTTTCTGACGTACCTCATCGCCGCGTTACAGACACTTGCCGCCGCTCTTGGAGAAGGGGTATTGAATGCGCTCCAATCAAGCCAGCCCCCGCCAACCGAAGTGATGCTAACCTCCCTGCTCAATGAGATCGCCATCATCCAAGGCCAGTTCGTCCTCGTCCTTGACGACTACCACATCATTGATGCCAGACCAGTTGACAGTGCCCTCACATATCTCATCGAACACTTGCCGCCACAAATGCATCTGGTCATTACCACCCGCGAAGATCCTCGTCTACCTCTGGCCAGGTTACGAGCTGGGGGACAATTGACCGAATTGCGCAGCGCCGATTTGCGATTTACCACTGCCGAAGTCGCCGCTTTTCTCAGCCAGGGAACAGGTTTCAGCCTCTCAGCAACAGAGATCGCTCAGCTCGCAGAGCGCACCGAAGGCTGGATAGTCGGTCTGCAACTAGCCGCGCTTTCCATGCAGGGCCATCAGGATGTTTCCGAGTTCATTCGGGCATTCACAGGAGACCACCGCTACATCGTAGACTATCTGGTCGAAGAGGTCTTGCGGCACCAACCCGAATCTGTCCGCCACTTTTTACTCCAGACCGCCATTCTCGAACGACTCAATGGCCCGCTCTGCGATGCCGTTACCGGTCTGGAGAAAGGCAACGAGCAGTTGGAGGCTCTGGAGCGAGGTAACTTCTTTGTCGTTCCGCTCGACGACAAACGCCAATGGTATCGCTATCACCACCTCTTTGCTGAAGTTCTCTCCGCACATCTGATAGCAGAACAGCCCGATCAAGTAGCAACACTCCATCAGCGCGCGAGCAAGTGGTACGAGCAGAATGGCTCAGCGGCAGATGCGATCCATCACGCGCTGGTCGCCGAGGATTTCGAGCGAGCGGCTGCTCTGATGGAATTGGAGCTGCCCGCAATGCAAAGGAATAGACAGGAGGCCACGTTTCTTGACTGGCTCAAGGCGCTGCCCGACAAACAGATTCACTTCAGGCCCGTGCTCTGCGTTGGATATGCCTGGGCGTTACTGGCAAGTGGAGAGTTAGAGGCCGCACATGCCCGACTGCAAGACGCCGAACGCTGGCTGGATACGACAGCAGACGCAAGTGAGCGACCACCATCTACTGAGATGGTCATCGTAGACAAAGAGGGATTTCGCCGTCTCCCAGTTTTCATTGCCGTTTACCGTGCCGCACATGCCCAGGCTTCGGGCGATATCCCCAATACCATAAAATACGCTCGGCGAGTGCTTGATCTCTTACCAGAGGAAGATCATCTTGGACGCGGTGCGGCAACGGCACTTCTGGGACTTGCATTCTGGACGGATGGAGATCTAGAGGCAGCGCACCAGACGTTTGCCAATGGCATAGCAAGCGTACAGATGGCGGGGAACCTCTCTGACGCTATCAGCGGCACACTCGCTCTGGCCGATATTAGAGTTGCGCAAGGCCGTCTCCATGAGGCAATGCACACATACGAGCGTGCTTTGCAGGAGCTGGGCGAATCTGGACTGCGGGGAACGGCAGACCTGTATGTAGGAATGAGCGAGCTACACAGTGAGCAGAACGATCTGCACACCGCCATGCAACTTCTCCTAAAAAGCAAAGAGCTGGGTGAGCGCACGAGATTACCGCCAAATCAGTATCGTTGGTGTGTTGCTATGGCACGAATCAAGGAAGCTCAAGGAGATCTGGAAGGTGCTCTCGACCTATTCCACAAGGCAGAGCACCTGTATAGAAGAGACTTCTTCCCTAATGTACGACCTGTAGCAGCGCTCGTGGCCCGGGTGTGGATCACGCAAGGTAGATTAGGCAAAGCCCTCAGTTGGGCGCGTGAGCAAGGTCTGGAAGTTTCAGACAACCTGAGTTACCTGCGCGAGTTCGAGCATATCACCCTGGTCAGGCTCCTCCTGGCCCGCTATAAAAGCGACCGAGCAAATCACTCCATTCTTGAGGCAATAGGACTTCTGGAGCGTCTTCTGAAAGCAGCGCAATATGGTAAGAGAGTGGGAAGCATCATCGAAATCCTGGTACTTCAAGCGCTCGCCTACCAGATGCAAGGCAACATTTCTACTGCTCTCATGGCGCTGCAACAGGCTTTGCAGCAGGCAAAACCGGAGGGCTACATCCGAATGTTTGTGGACGAAGGCGCACCCATAATAGCTCTGCTGGAAGAGGCGGCCAAACGCGGGTTCGCCACCAACTATGTTCGTCAACTTCTAAGAGCCTCGGGTGCGACCGAAAACAGCACACTCATCAAACAGGATTTAATCGAGCCACTGAGCGAACGTGAGTTTGAAGTGCTTCGGCTACTCAGAACCGACTTGAACGGCCCGGAAATTGCCGACAAACTCATCGTATCCTTGAACACTATACGAACCCACACCAAAAACATTTATAACAAGCTTGGAGTAAACAATCGACGGGCAGCGATCCGGCGAGCAGAGGAACTCAATTTGTTCTAAAAAACACACCTCCAACAAACCTTTCCCTGGTTTATTGAGCCATATGCTGGGCTTTTTCTCTCCATCACAACCTCTCGATAAACATATCACCACATCAATCACTACAAGTGGTGATGTCTTCTCACCACATAAGCTTGTATCTTTTAAAGAAAAGAACGCACACAAATATTCTTGATTTGGGTCATGAACATGAAATGTCAAACTCTGACTATATGACAATTATTCAAAAAGGAGACAAACACATGAATATCACCACACAGACCACAAGCATGGAAGGTGACAAACACGTACATGCTGCCCGGCAAACTGCGACCATCGTTGGAGTACTCTTTATCCTTGCAGCGGTAACAGCAATACTCGGTCTCATTTTCTATAGCCCCATTCTGGGTGGCCCCGATTACCTTCGGCATGGAGCCGAGCATAAAGATCAAATAATCCTGGGAGCATTGATGGAGTTACTCGTCGTCTGCTCAGCGATTGGCACCGCAGTCGGGTTGTTTCCATTTTTACGCAAGTACAATGAGAGTATTGCTCTTGGGTATCTTTGCTTCAGGCTTCTTGAAACCGTGCTCATTACTATCGGCCTCATCTCTATCCTCTCCCTCTTGACCCTCAGTCAGAGCTTTGTGGCAACAGCTCCAAATGCTTCTGCTTTTCAAGCTTCAGGTATTCTCCTCCTTGCAATACATGACTGGACCTTCAAGATCGGTCCCGACTTCATGCTGGGCATCAATACAACAATGTATAGCTATTTGCTCTATAGATCAAGGCTCGTTCCCCGCTGGATAGCAATCATGGGCCTGACCGGAGCAACACTTGTTCTTCTTGCCGCCTTGTTAGAAATGTTCGGTATCATCCTGCAAATATCCTTGTGGGGGATTATTCTCGCACTACCAGTGGCCACATATGAAATGACTTTAGCAGTATGGCTTATCGTCAAAGGCTTCAATCCAGATGCAATTGCCTCCAAGTCCACAGATTGATAGATCCTGAAAGAAGATGGAAAAGTTGGCCCGTGCTACCCATTGACATTTAGCGCTAAACTCATTACACTTATGTATAGGTTTAGCGCTAAACTAAGGATTACTACCCTTGGGGTGAAGATAACAGCATGACCGATCCACACAGGTATGTAGCACTATAATCGGCTCGTTGATTATTATCTGACCCAACCCTCCTATACTGATCCATGCTCCTGCGTCGTTCATGAGGAACGAACAGGCACCAACAACTATTGTTGTGCTGGAAGGGAGAACCAACAGGTAATGCTCCCAGACACTCAGAAAGGACTCTCTCACCATGGCTGATGAAATCAACTTGAAGCAGCATACCATTAACCGCAGAACGTTCCTGAAAGCTGCCAGCATAGGAGCCAGCGCTATCACTTTTGGCAACGCCCTCGCCACTTTCCCCGCAACAGCCGAAGCCGCGACCTTCTATAAAGGTGCCGATATTAGTTGGGTTCCTCAGATGGAGGCCGCTGGCTACTACTGGCTCAATAGCAGTGGAGTCAAAGAGGATATCCTGACGATCCTCAAAGGGTATGGCATCAACGCTATCCGCCTGCGCACCTGGGTCAACCCCTCCACTGATCCAGTCAATGGGCATTGTAGTATAGATGAAACAGCGGCAATGGCAGTACGCTGTAAAAACGCGGGCCTGCCTGTCGATATCGATTTCCACTTTGGCGACACCTGGAACTCGGTGGGTAAACAAAATCCTCCTGCTGCATGGGCCAGCATGACCTACAGCCAGATGCTCACTGCCATGTACAATTATGTCTACCATTCCTGCAATGTCCTCAAATACAATGGTGTTACCCCTGCTTGGGTTCAGATCGGCAATGAGACCAACTCTGGCATCTGTCATCCAATCGGCAGTATCTCGAATCCTGCCCAGATGACCGGTCTGCTCAATGCGGCCTACGCGATGGTCAAGGAGGTATTTCCTTCTACGCCAGTACTAATCCATCTGGCACAGCCTCAGAACTCAAGTTCAATCGAGGCTTTCTTCAATGCCTATACCGCTAACGGTGGCAATTGGGATATCTCGGCCTTCTCTTCTTATGGAAGCGGGAGTTCTACGATCTCTACTATCATCTCTAATATCAACACCTACAAATCTACGTACGGCAAACCAGTGATGCAGGTCGAGTTTGGTGGCCAGGAGAATCGCGCCTCTCGCACGGAAACGGATCTCGAATCCTACATTACTGGCATGAAGAGTATCGGCGGCCTCGGCGTTTTCTACTGGGAACCTGAAGTCTACTCACCCTTCACCGACTATACGATGGGAGCCTGGGGCTCCACTACCTTCGAGCCAACTATTGCTCTGAACGGCTTTCTGAACGCCTAATAATCAATAGGGGGGAGCGCTTCGCGAAAGCGCTCCCCCACATTCTTATCACAAGAGCAACAAATGGTATGGTGAAAAGCACGCGGCTTTCATGCACGATCATTCATTCCTTGCAGGCTCGTCGAGATAAACAACATCGTAGATATGGGGGTCAATATTTGAGGCATACTGACCGAACTGCGCAAAATCTGCTCCATGCCTCTTGAGGAAGGCATCGAAGTCCGCCTGAGATCGCCAGTGGGCATAGTTAATGACACGCGTCCCATCTGTGCTTTTGTGCAATGCGGTTCCAACATAGCCAGGCTCATCCCTTACCTCTTCGGTGAAACGAATCCACAGATTGATAAGCGCCTGCTGCTGCTCAGGAGTCGTATCAAAGACGTTAATCAACGTGATCAGCTCACCCTCTTTGGAAATATACATAGGTTCCTCCTTTTGCATAGAACGAGACATGCGATGTCTCATATCTCCGAGTGCATGAGATGAAAAATACGTGATTATTCAGGTGAACGATGGCTCCAGGCAAAGAGAAGATCCTTCATCGTCTCTCGCAAAAGGGGTTTAACGCGCTCTGGCCCCCCGGCGATACGACGCGACATGGCAAGAGTAATCAGCCCATGTATCAGACCTCGGCGAGCTTCTACCAGATCAGTGAGATCAGCGCGCTCGACGCCTCTTGCTTCGACCCATTGCACCATAGCCTCACGCGCTAAGCTGAAACTTTGTTTGATCTCAACGGGCGTCTCAGGATGTCCATACTTGCCAAAGGAAACCCCGGCTAAACCATGCATCACCTGATACAACTCAGGAGAGCGGAAGGCAAAATCCCAATAGGCGTCTGTCATGGCGAGTAAGCGCTCCTCTGGATCATCTGTTGAAGCAAAGGCTTCCCGCATCACCACCACCAATTGCTCGTAGCCCTGGCGCAACAGAGCAAGGAGAATCGCCTCCTTGCTCTCAAAGTACCCATAAATAGTCGGCTGGCTACACTCAACACGCTCGGCCACTTTGCGGGTTGTGACCGCCTGCCAGCCTTCCTCCGCAGCAATCGCTCGCGCTGCTGCAAGCATGCTTTGCCGAATCTCTTGCCGGATTTCTTGCCGTTCCCGCTCTCTGCGTTGCTTAATCCCCATAGGTATTAGTAATCCATTCACCAATCATTATTCCGATCATCTATCGAGAGTATAATAGACGATCATATGTTTGTCAAGGAGGCAACAACGAGGCAAGAGCCATAGCCGCTTATCTAATCTGTCTGGTGGCATCTTCCTGCTCAAAAAGGACAGCACTGCCACAGGCATCTTCGGGATGAACGATGAGGCGCGAACCTTCATCCTGAAAAGGAACCTGATTTTCCATCAACACTGAGCGCGTCGTGTCCAGATGAGCCACCGCAACAGTAAAACCAACCAGAGAAGGCAACACAGGTGGGACATAGCCAGGAACAATCTTTTCTAGATGCTCAGGGGCAAGAACAAGAACGCGCGAGTGGCCCAGGTGGATCACGGACGTACCATCATGCGGTTCGCTAAGATGTCCCCCGGTATAGCGAACATACTTTGCTGCAATCTCGCCCGGCTCCGTCGTACATACAATGCATTCGGTCACAGCCTTCGCACCATTGCGATGCTGCATGTAGCGTGGTTGCAACACCAACTCCGGGGTGAGATGCTGAGCTATCTGAAGAAGGGCTTCAGGGTTGTCATCTTGCGGGAAATGAAGCGTTCTGGCTTGCATCATCCTCGGTCCTTCCTCTGTCGCCACCAAACGCTGGAAAGGCACAATGGCAGAATGAGAAATGCCCTCCCTATCGAGGCGAGCCGCGACAACATCAAGATTGTCTGCCCCAAAATGCATAACATGCAGTCCCTCATAGCGAGTGAGCGGCCCGTCCAGATCATAGGGACCGCGTTGCTCTCTCGGAATCGCGTCCCAGCGCTTTCTCCTAACAACAGCCAGCACCTCCAGATAATTGTTCTGGAAGATCGCACACCGGTTGGCAACTCCAAGCTCTTCTGGTTCAGCCCCCGGGCGAAGTGGAACCTTCGGGAATGAAAGGGGAGTAAACTGAAAGCCAAGTTGTTCATACCGGGCAATTGTTGCATCCATCTCGGTAACAATCAATCCAATATGATGCAGGATATCAACATCGCCATTCATTATCTTGTCCTTTCTAATAGTTCTACTTCCGCAAAGTAGAACAACACATGCTAATAGAAGTATGTTTCTCTGCGATAAGAACTATCATGGCTAAATGACACTGCTTAAACACGCCAGGAAATGCCCGCCGGATCGCCAACTGGACCGAGATGCGAAGCCCAGCGCATGGTCTGTCTCCCATCCGCTTTATAAAAGGGCCAGGGAACGGATGCCGACGGATCACCTTTTTGTACAAAGCGTATCCAGGCGGCACGAACCGCCCCCGAAAGAGCCGCGAACATGTCTGGGTCTGTTCCCTGTAACATAGGCGCGTCATGCCAGTCGTCGAGATTGCCAAAAACAAATGGCAGTTCCAGACAATGACATGCCTGAAGAGGTGATGTGGGCGGCGACCAATCGAACTGGTAGACAAAGGAGCGAGCACCGGCACCGGAGGCGGCCTCGGCGAATCGCAACGATGGGAAAAGAAAGGTTGTATCCGTTACCAGATCGCTCAACAATGCCGTTAATGAGGCACCAGGCCGCCGGTATCGATAGTGTTCCAGAGCATTGGTGCTTCCTGCAAGTGCGGCAAAGCGTTCGGCAATGAGTGTTTCATCAACTCCACTAGAGAAGAACGCATGGGCTTCCTCTCTGGTCGTGCCAATGATCAGATCGATACCAGCCACACCAGCCCCAGCCGCAGCAGCTTCGAGAAAGCGCTCTGGTGCTGAGATTTCATCGATCACAGGCATGAAAGGCGGGGCAATCTGAGCAAAGTGTGTCGTACGACGGGCAAGTTCGCCCATAGCTTCGATCAGGCGCGTGGGAGTTTCGGCTTTCAGCCGAACAGCAACCTCTTCCGTCTGTCCACGCTCAATCTGTAACAGATCCAGAAAGCGGTTCCCATACTCCAGTGCAGCCGCTTCAGAGAAAGGGGGAAGGCCAGCAGGAGCACTCTGAAGAATGGCTCGTTGGAACAGATTGCGCGTGTCGGGCCATGCGAGCAGGCACATGATCATATGCGCCCCAGCAGATTGTCCGGCAACGGTCACACGATTGGGATCTCCACCAAAGCTGCGAATGTGTTGCTGAACCCATTGGAGCGCCGCGATCACATCAAGCAGACCAGATTTCCCGTCGCTGATCTCTGGTTGATAGAGAAAACCGAGCGGGCCTAAGCGATAATTGACCCCCACAACCACCATATCGCCTTCACGGGAAAGGCGTGTGCCGTCATACCAATCCAGTGATCCTGCTCCACTGAGGTAGCCCCCGCCATGCAACCAGACAAGGACGGGGCGAGATCTGGTATCAAGGGCTGGTGTCGAAATAGTCAACATCAGACAATCTTCGCTTTGCGGACGAGTGAGATCTCCCATCACGTTGCGCAGGCGCGAAGGTGGTTGAGGGGGAATTGGTCCATGCTGGCTCGCGTCGCGCAGACCCGTCCAGGCTGAGAGGGGATACGGCGGTGCAAAACGCCGTTCCCCGAGAGGTGGTTCGGCATATGGGACTCCACGAAACTGGAGTCCCCCAGCATGATGCACACCAAGCAGATCGCCAAGTGCTGTCCTTGCTATGGGTGAAATGGTCATGTTTTCTCCGATCTCGCTCTGTGAACAAGAAGACGTGTGTTCGCCAGACTTTCACATAGCTATGTGATATGCTAAAATGATTTTACATGTAACAATCATAACGAGGAAAGAGGTGACATGTCAAGTGGATTTTACTAATTACACATCGCTTTCTGTCCGCTTTGCGGTTGATCTGGTCAATACCTTGCATCCAGTGACGAATCATGATGCCCTGACAACGAAAGAGGATCTGTTGAGCTTCCTGACAGCACACGAGGAAGTGGTTACGATGAGCGCGCAAGAAGCCCAGGTAGACACGCAAGCCGTGACAAATCTCTATCATGAAGCCGTCCACAGATGGCAGATTACAGAGGATGATGTTGCCCAAGTTCGAGCGGTGCGCGGACCTCTACGGACCGTGTTTGAGCGAGCGGCATCAGATCAACAGGGCATCGCCGCGCTGCTTAATGAACAATTGCGACTCTATGGGGCCACACCGCGCATTAGCTGGCATCATGGCCCTCTCCATCTACATTTTGAGTCGGTCGCAGACGGGGTTGCTCATTGGCTCGCTGTTACAGCCTTGATGGGGCTGGTTGTGGTGCTTTGTGATTATGGAGCGGACCGCTTTGGCATTTGTGCGAGCGAATCCTGTCGTTCCGCTTTCATTGATACCTCAAAGAACACACGCAAACGCTATTGCTCTCTGGCGTGCGCGCACCGGGAAAGCGTTGCGGCGTTTCGGGCGCGGCAGCGTTCCAGTTTAGAAACGTGAGTGGAGTTGTGACTATTCCTTCTGGGATGGTCGAAGCCTTTCACTCGCTTTGCATGGTAGCATTCCACATGCTTATGCATATTCATTGGGGAACGACGGCCAACGCGAGGCCGCCCAGGTAGACCAGGACTCATATCCAGGAGGGGCATCTTCTAGAATGGTATCATTCAGCTCGGCTTCATCCGGTTCGTTTTCGTGAAAGAACACACGCCATTTCGTCAGTTCTTCTTCGCTCATCAGCCATGTCTGGTCCGGCGTCTCTGCAAAGCGGTTTTGGACGCGCTTCCGTTGCGTTTCTGGGTCAATAGGCAAATAAATCACCTGGCTTTTCGCTCCTATTTGCTTGGCGATCCATCTCAGAGATGATCGTTCGTCTTTGCTCCAAAATCCGAAATCCAGGATGACATTGGTATGAAGCTGAAGAGCACGCAGAGCTATCCAGATCAGACGACCTTCCAGGATATCTCGTGTTGCCGGATCGTTTCTTCCAAATAACGACTTCATCCACTCATCAGGGGTCAACCGCAAGGCAGAGGCTTCCACTTCTAATTGCCTGGCTTTTGTGGTCTTGCCAGCCCCTGGAAGCCCTACTATGAGATACAATAGTGCAGGTTCTTTCATCCTTGCATTATGGCACATTGAGAGGCCGTGATGGCAAGTCTATCCGCTCGATTTAGAAATCGCTCTAAAAAAAGCAAAATCCACTCAGACTCAGAAACTGGTTGTGAACCATATGTTGCCGGTTGCCCATTTGGAAAAGACCTCTGTGATCCTGTACGTATCAATTCAATGGTGTTCTCATCGATAGAACTTCCATCCAGACTATGAGCTGCTTGAGAAACATCTACAAATCAAAACAGCCTATGAACTATAATATGCTTCATAAGTATATCAGCATATTATGGACAAAAAATGTCAGGATATGAGTAAAATTTCATGGAGTCTTGTTACTTATCATCAGGTTGAATTTGCTGAGATACTGCCCTTTCCAGTGATTGGACCTCTTGCAGCATTTCATAGAGTTTGCATGGATGCAGTGGCATCTCACGGATGCGCAGGCCAGATGGCGCAAGGGCATCCTCGACAGCCGATGCAAAAAGCGCTGCGACTGGAATAACGCCTGCCTCTCCCGCTCCCTTGACACCAAGAGGGCTGAGCGGCGAAGGAGTCTCGATGTGATCGATGGCGAGAGCCGGAATCTCCGCCGCAGTTGGGATTAGATAATCCATAAACGAGGCATTGAGTGGCTGTCCCTCTTCATCGAAAACGAGCCGCTCAAAGAAGGCTCCACCAATGCCCTGCGCTATCCCGCCGTGTATCTGCCCTTCAACCACCATCGGATTGATGAGCCGTCCACAATCATGCACCGCCGCATATTTTAGAAATGAGACCATACCCGTTGTAGGATCAACTTCAAGGATTGCTCCGTGAACTCCGCTGGCAAAGCTGCCATGTGGGGGGCTGTAAAATCCTTCCGCCTCCAGCCCCGGGCCTCCTCGCTCCGCTGGTAATGCCGGACCTGGACGTGCATCGGCGAGGTTCATCGCTGCTAGTTTACGAGCATTCTCACCATAGGCATAGCGCAGAGGATTCGCTTTGATCGCCATCTGGCCGAGCGTCAGGCTACGATGGGGAGCATCTTTGACGTAGACCTTGCCATCTGCAAGCTCAATATCAGCGGGAGCAGCCTCAAACACATCGGCGGCAAGCAGTTTGGTTTTTTCGCGCACCTTTGCCGCAGCTAAGTGCATAGCGGAACCGGCAACCGTCCCGGCACGACTGGCAAATGTTCCGGCACCCCAGTTGAACGCCTGAGAGTCGCCAGTTGTCACTATCACATCCTCTGGCTTGATACCGAGTTGATCCGCCACAATCTGTGCAAAGACTGTCTGATGAGATTGCCCCTGTGTCGTGACCCCTGTTGAGGCATAGACGCGTCCATCGGGTTCCACGCGCACATGCGCGCCCTCATAGGGTCCAATAGCGGTTCCTTCGACGTAATAGCCAACGCCGATACCAAGATAGCGACCCTGCTTTCTTGCCTCTGCCTGTTTTGTCGGAAACGTATCATAATCCAACATAACCTTGAGCTTATCAAGCCCGGCCTGATAATTGCCGCTGTCGTACGTCGTTGGGCCGCCATCCTGGTAGGTCAAACCGACGTCCCAGGGAAACTCATCGGGCTGAATAAAGTTGCGAGAACGTACCTCCAATCGATCCAGAGCAAGCTTCTGGGCAATCCGATCCATGATGCGCTCCATCACAAAAACAGCATGTGGTCGCCCCGCACCACGATAGGGGCTGACAGGCACTTTATTAGTATAGAGGACGGTGAACTCGCTGTAGTAATGCCTGAGTCGATACGGTCCCGGCAACGAGCAGGCAGTAATAATAGGAACAATAATGCCATAGGGAGTGTAAGCGCCTGTATCGTGGAGGAAGATATCGCGCACTGCGAGCAATACGCCCTGATCATCAAAAGCATATTCGACATCGTGAACCTGACCACGTTCCTGGTTTGCAGAGATAAAATTCTCACGTCTATCCTCGATCCACTTCACAGGTTTGCCCAATCGGAGCGATGCAAAAGGCGTGAGGATCTCTTCAGGATAGAACAGCATGATCTTCGTTCCAAAGCCTCCCCCAACATCAGGAGCGACCACACGCACCTTATGCTCTGGCAAATGAAAGATAGCGGCTAGCCCATTACGAATCGGAATAGGTGCCTGTGTCGAGATCCAGCAAGTCAGCATCTTCTCATATACATCCCAACGGGCCACCACGCCTCGACATTCCATCGGCATCGCAGCCGCCCGTTCCATTGTCAGCCTTTCGCGTTGAACGTGAGGAGCGCTGGCAAAGACCTCATCAGGATTTCCTACGACTTGCGCAAGATGAGCTGCGATATTGCCCTCAACATCTGCATGTACCAGACAGGTATCTGGTGCTGAGGCAACCTCCAGATTATGGACAACGGGTAGCGGCTCGTATTCAACATCGATCAATTCGAGCGCATCTTCAGCGATATAACGACTCTCCGCTACAACGAACACCACCGCCTCACCAACATAGCGCACTTCATCGCGGGCTAAGGGGAGCTGTGTGCGCGGCTGAGTCAAGGCTTGATGAGGGATCAGCAGCGGCGATGGTTCCAGAACATCACCCAGATCAGCAGCCGTGAGTACGAGGTGAACACCTGAGAGGGTAAGGGCAGCACTGACATCGATGTGCTTTATGCTCGCCCGAGCATAAGGGCTGCGTAAAACAGCCGCGTGGAGCATGCCGGGCAGATCGATATCATCGACATACATTCCCTGCCCTCGCAGAAGACGAGGATCTTCGTTGCGCTGCACGGGAGCGCCAAACCAGCGTGTTGTCATTATCCACCTGCCTCCTGTTCGTGTAAATACGAGGCTGCGAGTTTGACCGCCTCTACGATATTCTGGTAGCCAGTGCAGCGGCAAAGATTACCAGAGAGACCATGACGAATCTCTTCTTCCGTCAGTTCAGGGGTTTCTCGCAAGAGTGCATGGACGGACAGAATGATACCAGGAGTGCAAAACCCGCATTGCAGACCGTGTTTTTCTTGAAATGCGCGTTGAATGGGATGCAATGGCTCATCATCTCCAGCCAGTCCTTCAATTGTCGTTACCGCTTTTCCATCAACCTGGACTGCCAACATGAGACAGGAGCGCACAGCTTCACCATCTAACAGGACAGTACAACATCCACAAACGCCATGCTCACAACCAACATGCGTTCCCGTGAGATGCAGTTCGTGGCGGAGAAAATCTGAAAGCAACAAACGTACTGGCACTTCTCGTTTGTACTGTTGACCATTAACAGTTATTGCTATCGTACGAACCTCATAAAAGACCTGCTCACTCATACCTATCCACCTTTTATTGCTGATTGCGTCTTTGCCATGCTGTTTGTAGAATACGCTTTGTTAGCTCAACAGTCAGCGCTCGACGATATGCTGGTGTTGCATGCACATCCGCAAGTTCGTCGCTGACCAGATATGCAGCCGTATCAGCGGCAGCGTCGAGCGTTTCATGGTCAAACCAGGCATTAATGAGAATGTTCTCGACAGCGGATGCGCGTACAGGAGCGCCAGAGATGCCAAGATAGCCAATATGCGCTGTTGCACAACGATCATCCTCTGAGGACGTAAGTATGGCTGCGGCCCCGGCGAGGGCATAGTCACCGGAGCGACGTGCAAACTCCAGAAAGGCCCAACCAGCTTGAGGAGGGAGCCAGGGCAAACGAACTTCTGTGAGCAGTTCATGAGGCTCCAGGACTGTGGAAAGATAACCAGTAAAAAACTCTTCGGCTTTGATGATACGCTCACCCATATTGCTACGAGCAACAACCTCACCACCAAGACAGATCAGCAAGGCAGGTAGTTCCGCCGCAGGATCAGCGTGAGCGATACTCCCACCAATCGTGCCACGATTACGAATCTGCATATGGCCGATATGCCGCACCGCCTCCACAAGCAGCGGATACCTCAGTTGTATCAGACTAGAACGCTCTACCTGGCGCTGACGCGTCATAGCTCCAATAGCCAGGTAGTCATCCCTTGCTTCTATATAATCCAGCGACCCGATAGCGTTAATATCAAGTAAATATGTTGGCCCGGCCAGACGCATATTCAACAGTGGCAGCAGGCTTTGACCACCCGCCAATATCTTTGTGTCAGGACCATACTCTTCCAGCAGAGAGAGTACCTCATCCAGTGTGCGCGGCGCACTATAGAGAAAACGTGGCGGTTTCATCGTCCTCTCTCCTTTTATCCTGCTCTTTTGAATTGACTTGCGAGCAGATCAGCTATCGGTGCAACCCATTGCAACAAATATTCATCGGTCATAGTTGCGCTCACACACTGCAAACCAAGAGGCAGACCATTGGCAGCATGCCCGGCAGGAAGCGTAATGGCAGGCATGCCCGTATAGGTCCAGGGCAGATTCATGATCGGACTCCCGGTAGAATGCAATCCTTCAGGAGCGGGTTCTGTCGTCGCAGGACTGACCCACATATCAATACCAGTCTGAGCCATCTGCTCTTCTAATGAGCTTCGTAGCGTGATGCGCCCCTCACGTGCCTGTGCCCACTCTTCATCACCCACGCTCTGTCCTTCGCGTAGCGCAGCTGCCGTTCGTGGACGATAGAGGCTCTCATATTGGGCAAACCAGGCTGCGTGTACCTGCGCCATCTCAGCAAAGACCATACGCGTGTGACGGCGGTTGATCTCCTCGATATCCTGCAACGCCGCTATCCTCTTGATGCTGTAGCCACCCTGTTGTAAAAGGGAAAGTTGACGCTCAAAGGCAACCAGAGCCTCCTCCGATGCCTGTGCGAGATATGGACCATCGGGTACTCCCAGTATTGGTTGTCTGTCAGATGGAGCCGACCGCCAGTTGCTACACAGCAATGACGCAACAAGCTCAATGCCTGGAAGATCCTGTGTAAAATAGCCAACATGTTCGACTGAATCCGCACAGCGTATCAGGCCAGAGGTGGGGATACGCCCATAGGTTGGTTTGAAGCCAAAAATGCCACAATAGGCGGCTGGACGAATAGTTGATCCAATCACCTGTGTACCAAGCGAGAGAGGACAGAGGCCCGCAGCCACAGCCGCCACCGATCCACTGCTTGATCCGCCAGGGGTGTGCTCAAGATGATGTGGATTGCGCGTCGGCCCTGGTTCAAAATACGCAAATTCGGTCGTGGCGGTTTTCCCAAGAATGAGCGCGCCTGCGGCACGCAGCAGAGAAACACACTCAGCCTCGGTGCCTGCAAACAAATTTGGAGGAAGTTGCGATCCCGCCTGAGTAGAAAAGCCATCAACGCGAAAGGTATCTTTGACGCCTATAGGGATGCCATAGAGAGGCGGACGGCTCACAGGATCAGGATAACGAGCCTGCAATGCCTGTGCATCATTTTGCAAACGGGCGCGTCGATCCTCTTCAGGTAAGAGAGCCTCTAGCAGCGGATTCATCTGATCAATACGATCGCATAGTTCATCAATGTAACTGCTCATATTGAGCGTACCGTTGTGCAACGCGGCTGCTGTTGTTGCAAGTGGCGCTGGATAAAGCAAAGGATGACCTTCCTTCCATAGCTGTGTTTATCCTGCACTATACATAACGAGACGTGCATTTTACCATCAACTGAAAATATTGTATAGAGTTTTTCACAAAATTTTCCCAGCTATATATCTATCTCAACAATAAAATGTGTTATCGCTTAACTGCGTCTTTTCCAAAAAAAGATATAATAGAAACAGCATCTTCATCGTGCTTGCAATAACTAGATCGGCGTAAGGAGAGGAAACTTGATGGAAATGATGGATCTCAGTAGCATGCGTGTGATCGACCTGTCGCAAAATTGGGATATGCATACCCCGGGTTTCGCAACCTATGAGGGACCGACGATCAAGTGGATTAAGCGTGTCGCCTTCGACAAAGTGGGTGGACAACATATCGCCTCAACGCTTCATGTGGGTACACATCTTGATGCACCTTTGCATTTCATTACCAATGGTCAGGATATCGGCAGCATCCCTCTGGATAAACTGGTTGGCCCTGGAGTAGTTGTGGACCTTGAGGCTCTGGGCATTGGAGATTACGATATTTATACCTCGGCACATTTTGAGGAGTGGGAACGCAAGACAGGTCTACATATCCAGCCCGGCGATATCGTGGTCGTACATACTGGCTATCACAAATATTATCCAAGTAACTGGTATGGGGAATCGCAACCGGATGAAACACGCTACTTTATCAAACATCCTGGTCCGACTCGTGAGTTTGTCAACTGGGTACTGGAGCGCAAGATCTCCTGGTTTGCCATAGACGCTGGTTCAATGGATCATCCGATGAATACAGTCATTCGTAAAGTGCGCCCTGATCTTGCCGCGAAATGCGCTCAGAAGTTGGGGAAGCCTCTTGAGGAGATCTGGCCCGAAGAGGATTTACAACTTATGCACTATGATATGTTCCCTCACGGCGTCTTCCACGTCGAAAATGCAGGTGGCATGATCGATGATGTGCTGGATCAGCGCGTATGGATTGGTTGCTTCCCCTGGAAATTCAGTGGAGGTGAAGCTGCTTTTTGTCGTCTTGTCGCCTTCGTCAAGCAATAGCAAAATTATATAGTTTAGCCAACAGTTACTGTACCATCGCCATTAACCTTTACAGCCACTGATACAAGCGGTCTTTTTGGTGGTCCTTGCAACACGGCTGCACCGTTATTTGGATCAAAGAGCGCATTATGCCTGGGGCAAACAATCTTTTGCGAACTGGAATCATAATTACAGGTTGCGCCCTCGTGTGTGCAGGCCGACTCAAACGCAACAAAATTGCCATTGGACAGGTGTATCAGCAAACTCTTCTTTCCATCTGTAGGATTTGTGAACGTTTGGGATGTGTTATTTCCCTGATTCGTTGAACCGACTGCTGTGCCAGTATGCCCTGGAGTCGGCGTTGGGCTAGGTTGCATCGTTGGCGTCGGACTAGGTTGCACCGTTGGTGTCGGTGTTGGGCTAGGTTGTACGGTTGGACTTGGCGTCGGGCTGGGTTGTGCCGTCGGACTTGGCTGGGCCGTCGGCGTTGGCACCTGGCTGGGTGGCTCTGTCGGTGCCGGGAGTGGGCCGGACTGTTCCATTGACGCAGGCGTCGGGCTGGGCGGCTCTGTCGGTGCTGGAGTGGGTTGCTCTACTGGTGTCGGGCTGGGCTGAGACGTTGGCGTTGGTGTCGGACTGGGCGGCTCTGTCGGCGTCGGGCTAGGATGAGGCATTGCTACATTAACCTGGCTATTAGTGCTGGTCCCTATCTGTGCTTTCACATCTTGTAGCCTCTGTGCCAGCATCATACCATCTACGCCAAGCACACCAAAAAACGCAACTCCGGTAGTTGCTAGCAATGCCATAGTACGCCGCCGCCCCTTATCAGTCGGCGGTCTGCCCTTGTTACGCTGTGGCCATTCTCGCAGAGGCGACGACTCCAACGTGGGAGAGGCTGCATCGCCTGGTATATGGGTATTGTTCAGAGAAGGCATGACAGGGTTCTGCCGATTAGTGGCAGGAGGCTGGATCTCCGTCAGCGAAGCTGTAGACCACCAGATAAAAGGATCAACACTCATCTCTTCGAGTGAATCCAACTGCTCCAGGTCGGAACGCCCCTCCATTCGTTCTTGAGACTGTAATAAAGGCTGGGACGTAGTCAACGTCTCATGGACAGGCATCAAATCAGCGACATCGAACTGTTCCATTTGCCAGTCGCTAATCGTCTTCCTATCAGCATCAGTCGCCACTTCCTCCAATCGTTGAGCGCTGAATACCTCTTCATCAAACCAATCGTACCCGGGCGGCAAAGTAGGGAACGGTACAGATGGCTTGGAACCTCCACGCGATACTGTCTGGAAGACGGACGCCTGAGCAACATCGATCATAGTGAGTACACGCTCAAAGGCTTTGACCAGTTCTTCAGCAGACTGATAGCGCTGAGTTGGATCACGCTGGAGCGCCCGTTGCACTACAAGATCCAGGGTAAAAGGCAAATCAGGACATGTAGTCAGCAGCGAAGGCACAGGGCGATCTACATGTTGCAACGCAGTAGTCAACGAACCTATGCCAGAAAAAGGAGGCTTGCCAGTGAGCATTTCAAAGAGCAGCGCACCCAGAGCATAAATATCAGCCCGAGCATCAAAAAGCATCCCTTGCACAACTTCAGGAGCAATATATTCGGGAGCGCCGAGAAACGTCCGGGCTATACTCAACAAATGCATATACGGATGTTGAATCTCGTCAACACCGCGCAATTCCAGAATATTTGCCTGCCCGAAGCCTGCAATCAGAACTCTCTGTTCATCGTCCAATAAAATATTCGCACTCTTCAATGATCTATGCAAGACGTTATGGCTATGTGCATAGTCAAATCCCGCCGCTACTTGCCGTAGAATTTTCAAGGTGTGAGCGGGTGTCAAACGTGACTGTTGCTTGAGTAGTCCAGCAAGTGAACCTGTAGTGGTGATCAGAGGGGTAACAATGTAGGGATAGTCCCCTTGCTCACCAAAGTCGTACACTGGAAGAATGCATGGGTGATTCAGTTTTTTTAATGTTGAAGCCACTTGAACAAAACGCTCTCTGAAGCGTTTACAAGCTTGTAGCGAATATTCATCTGGTAGAAGAAAGACAGTGAGCATCACCATATGTTGCTGACGTGAGTGACGGGCCAAATACACAGCATTCATTTTGCTATGCCCCATCAATCGCTCAATCCGATAGGTATCGAGCGATTGACCGACAAGTTGTTCTATCATTAGTGAATTCATCTTAATATAGAAACAGCTTCTCATATTTGCAAATGGTGAAACGCAGACCGATTGAGCTGTTCTCCCCCGTAAATTATACATAGCTAAAATGAATCCTCAATTAAACAGAACCGGAAAAACCAACCCAAGCTATGAGAATGTGGGCAGTAAAAAGGTGAGGAAATGAAGAGTTAGCGACACAAGTAATCACTTATCAATAAAAAGTTGAGATTGTCTGTATCGAGGAGGAGAAAGCAATGAGAACATGCGAAAGTCCAGCAAAAGTTATAATACTTCATCCTCTTTGGTTTCACTTGCTAAATGTCGCCGAAACAACACGCGAGCGCCGCCTCGTCCATCATAATTAGAGGTGACAGCGATCCCATCTATTTCCGCATCTCCAGGAAGGATCTCAAAACCCATCTGCGTATGGAATGCAATCGATCCCTTGTTGACTGGAGAGGTGATGGAGAAGACCTCACTGCATCCCAACCGACTGACCACCGTAAAAAAATGCTCATACAAATGACGGCCCATTCCCTGCCCTCGGTTACGAGGATCAATCCCGACAGCATGAATGTAGGCGTGGACAGGATTGGTTTGAGAACGAAATCCAATCAGAAAGCCCTGTATAGCTCCGTCTTGCTCTATAACAAAGCTGGTTGAGCGAAAATGCTCAAAAAAGACTCTCAGTAGGATTCCTGCCACCGGGCGTCCTCCCCACCACTCATTGACGACATGAAGAACGGGGTAATAATCGTTTGTTTCGAGATGACGCAATGTGCTCATTCTGCTTCCTTTCCTTTCCATTCTATCACATCTTCCTGCTTTAAAATTAAGACCTGATATCTTGTAAGAAGGCACGAAAAAGTGATAGAGTTTCCATATGGAAACTACACAGCAAACATCACCTGATATTTTTCAGGCGAACTGCCTGTCACGACAGGTGCTACGCTTGATCGCTGATCAATGGACGCCTCTGGTCATCTATGCATTGGAGGAAGATACGATGCGTTTTGGGCAATTGCTCAAGCGGATCGATGGTATCTCGAAGAAAATGCTGACGCAGACGTTGCGGGCGCTGGAACGCAATGGCCTGGTACAGCGCGTCGTCTATCCTGTTGTGCCTCCAGTCGTTGAGTATTCTCTCACCCCACTGGGACAAACGCTGGTCGAACCAATCCATGTGCTCACTGACTGGGCCTATGCACATCTGCCAGAAGTCGCACACGCACAAACAACTTATGATCAACACGATCATACACAGATCCAGGAAGAAACAGCATTCCTTGTTCAACAGCGCTAACGCTAACAAGCTCTGGTCCACAACCTACGCAATAAGCATACTTGTCAGTCCACCCTATCAGTGATACCATTTTGGCATACTGTAATTTCTATCTACTTAGAGGAAAAGAATGGACGGCATCAAGAATTATTTGACGGATATGGATGGGGTAATTGTCCGAGGACCGGCCCTCATTCCCGGTGCTGCCGAGTTTATCCAGCGCTTGAGAGAGCAGGAGATCCCCTTTCTCATTCTCACAAATAATTCAGAATATACACCGCGCGACTTACAGGTACGTTTATCTTTCCTGGGCCTGGAAGTCCCCGACAATGCTATTTTCACCTCTGCTCTGGCAACCGCACAATTTCTCCACTCACAACGTCCAGGAGGACGAGCGTTTGTCATTGGAGAATCCGGGCTGACAACTGCTTTGCATGACATCGGCTATGTATTGACTGATCGAGACCCGGAATATGTGGTTCTTGGTGAAACCACAACCTATAGTTTCCAACGCATTACACGCGCTATTCGCTTGATTACAAACGGCGCGCGTTTTATTGCTACCAACCCCGATGTGATGGGGCCAGGAGAAGGCGGTATCGTCCCCGCGACCGGTTCCGTTGCCGCGTTGATCAGTGCGGCAACCGGCGTCAAACCCTACTACATCGGCAAACCCAATCCACTCATGATGCGTACTGCCCTGCGCACCCTCAACGCTCATTCAGAAAGCTCCGTCATGATCGGGGATCGGATGGATACAGATATCGTTGCAGGCATAGAAAGCGGGCTGCGTACTATTCTCGTCCTCAGTGGCGTCACCTCACGGGAGCAGGTGGAGCGCTTCCCCTATCGGCCCACCTGGATACGAGACTCCATCGCAGACATAGAAGTTTGACACTACAAGCGTGTGGCAGAGGGTTTCTCTTTTACAGAGATACCACACGCTTCCTTAAAGGATTTTCTGATATGCAGCGAGCGAGCGATCAATCAATGCATCGGTGCTACCAAGATAGTTCTCAGGGTCAAGAGCCAGGTCAATCTCCTCTGACGAAAGATGTTCCTGTATACGACGTTCTCCCTGAACCACCTGGTGTAGCGTCTCTCCTGATGCCACCACCTGTTGACACGCCTCCTGCACAATACGATACGCCTCCTCCCTACCCAGTTTCCCTGCCAGAGCAAGCGTCAACGATTCAGCCATGACGAGTCCACTCGTCAGATCCAGGTTCGCTCTCATGCGCGCCGGATCAATCTCCAGATCAACTACTGCCGCTCGCACACCCTCAACAGCTCCAGAGGTAAAACAAAACAGCTCAGGGAGAGCTGCCCACTCAGACTGCCATCCCCCAACGTCTCGCTCGTGTTCCTGCACCATCCCCGACAATAGCACCGGCACCATTCCTACAGCCAATCGCGCAGAGGCAATCGCTCTGGTCGTATCCACAGGATTGCGTTTCTGTGGCATCGCTGACGATCCTCCCTTGCCCGCCGCCCTCCCTTCCGACACTTCTCCTACCTCGCTTTGCGACAACAATACTATATCATTCGCAATCTTCGCCATCGTGCCAGCCATCACTCCTACACTCATCGCAATTTTAACGATCCGATCTCGCTCCGTATGCCAGGGCAGATCCGGCCCTGGCAGATGTAACTCCTCAGCCAGATATACTCCGACCAGCAGACCTTTCTCTCCAAGAGAGGCCAGCGTTCCGGCGGCACCTCCCAGTTGTATCGCAATCTCTTGCGCTCGCCGCTCCCGCAACTCACCCATCAGCCGCGTCGTCACTGCCAGCCAGCGTGCCGCCTTGAGTCCAAAGGTAATCGGCAACGCGTGCTGAAGCAGCGTGCGCCCAACCATCAAGGTATGCCGATGCTGCTCACTCCACTTCGCGCACACCGCCGCTATCTCTAACAATCCAGCAACAAGCAGATCTATTCCTTCTCGCATCTGGAGCATCATCGCCGTATCAATCACATCCTGACTCGTCGCACCCCAATGCACATATCTGCTCGCCTCACCCTCAACACGCCCTGTCAGCTCCTTCACCAGCGGAATCGCCAGCGTTCCAGCCTTTCGAGCCTCACGATACAACGCGGGGATATCAAATAACTCTACCTTGCAAGTGGCCTCGATACTCAACGCTGCTTCATGCGGGATGATTCCTGCACGCGCCTCCGCATGGGCAAGCGCCGCCTCAAAGCGCAACATAGATCGTATATGCGCCTCGCTCGAAAACGTGGCACTCATTTCCTCAGTGCTAAACAAGTTGACACTTCTCCGCTTGAAAGTGGGAATTCTTCTTTCACTCAGCCACCTTGCCCGTCGTCGGCTTGCGCCGAGAACTGGTAGAGGGTGGCTGTCCAGAAGCGTTGTCTCCACCGGCTGATGGAGCCGTTTCTGTCTGCCCGACAGTACGGGATTTGGCTAAAATGTTGATGGCGGCATTGTGGTCGCGGTCAAGCACGAGGCCACAGGAACGACAGATATGCGTCCTGATGGAGAGCGATTTCTTGACCCGTGCGCCACATGCGCTACAGTCGGCTGTGGTATAGGCTGGCTCGACGCCGATCACCGGAATATCATGGATCGCTCCATAATACCGCAACCAGAGGAGGAAGCGGCCCCAGGAGGCATCACTGATCGACTTGGCCAGTTTTCTGTTTTTGACAAGGTTGGCTATGCTCAATTTCTCGAAAGCAATGAAATCGTGAGATGACACGAGCGCGTTCGCCGTTTTGCGGGCGAAATCTTCGCGCTGCCGACTGACTTTGAGATAGCCTTTCGCGAGCTTCTTCCGGGCCTTTTTGCGGCCTGATGAACGTTTCTGCGTGCGAGAAAGGCGACGGTGCAGCCGTTTGAGCTTCTTTTCTGCCTTCCTCAAATGACGTGGATTGGCAACCGTATTGCCTTGTGCATCCGTCAGAAATTCCTTGAGGCCCAGATCAATGCCGGTCTCTTTGCCGGTGGGAACATGGTGGACGCGCCGCTGTGCCTGCACGAGAAATTGACAGAAGAAGCCATCTGCGCGGCGAATGAGGCGCACCCGTTTGAGTCTCGTGATCGGGAAGGTTTCGATGTCGCGGGTGCCAACAAGACGAAGCTGTCCGATCTGGCAGCCATCAGTGAAGGTGATATGCCTGCCATCTGGCTCTAACCGCCATCCCGTTCGTTTATACTCCACCGACCGGCAATCATGTTGAAATTGTGGGTATCCTTTTTTCCCAGGTTTCTTGTTACGGCAGTTGACATAAAAGCGGGAGATAGCGGCCCATGCTCGATCAGCGGCAGCTTGCCGGGCTTGAGAGTTCAGCGCGCAGGCCCAATCGTACTCTTTGGCAAGCTGTGCGCAATAGCATTGCAGATCATTTCTGTTGGTGCCACGAGTATCCATCCAGAGGCGAAGGCATTTATTACGGACAAATTGTGTGGTTCTGATCGCCTCCTCGATGGCGCTATATTGGGCGTTGGTCCCATCGAGCTTATACTCGTAGATGAGAGACATCGTTCCTTCTGTTCCCCTTCCTTGCTTCTGATGCACATATTCTACCCTCTCTATCCTCTGCCGTCAATCGATCTTTCTCAATCTTATGACTGATGAGCCTCTTTGAGCGGTTTGAGACGTGTTTCTGTGGGCATGAGCGCCTCCCCTCCCTTCATCCAAATAAGGAGGGCCAATTCATCCCCGTCTTCAAAAGAGCGGGGCTTTCTTGGCTCGCATTCTGTAATGTCGATCCTCTGGTGATGCTCTGTCATAGATTGAAAAACGCGGTCTCACCCGCTCCTTGCAATATAATATCAAAGCAATACACCGCTGCCCCACTCTCAGCCTTCCGTTTTGCCAACAACGTTCCTCGCCGCTCTTCAGGCACGCAATTGAGAACAGGATCATCGGCGTTAGTTGTCTCATCTGCAAAGTACAGGCGCGTCACCAGATGATTGAGCAGCCCACGCGCGAAGACCGTCACACAAATATGGGGAGCTTGCAAGCGTGAGGCGTCAAAGTGTACAGCACCCGGCTTGACCGTCTCAAACCAGTAGTGTCCTTGCTCATCGGTTCCCGAACGTCCAAAGCCCGTAAACGTTGGATCAAGCGCGGCAGATCCTTGATCCGCGCTGTGGTTGTAGCGTCCATCAGCATTCGCCTGCCAGATTTCGACCATTGAGTCAGGCACCGGCAATCCATCGCCATCAATGACCCGTCCCTCTATACGAATGCGTTCGCCCCTCGTTTCTGGTTGGGTCAACTCGTTGCGACATGCCCCCTCACGCAATAAACAGGAGGAAAAGAACGGCCCCACCGTCTGAGAAGGCGTCAGCCCTGGCTTACTCATCACTTCACCTCCGACTCAAACAGCGTAGCCTCCGGCCCTCGCACCACAATATCCCATCGATACCCCAGCGCCCACTCCGGTTCGGTCACGCTATGGTCATACGCCGCGATGAGACGCTTGCGGGCCTCCTCGCTCGGAACCGATTGAAAGATCGGATCATATTGATGGAGCGGATCATCAGGAAAGTACATCTGCGTTACCAGACGCGATAATGCAAACGGGCCAAACACCGAGAAATGAATGTGCGCCGGACGCCAGGCATTCGGGTGATTTTTCCAGGGATAGGCTCCAGGGCGAATCGTCAGAAAACGATAGACGCCCTCTTCATTGGCCAAACAGCGTCCAATGCCCAGAAAGTTTGGATCAAGCGGCCCCTGCCATTGATCGCTGCGATGCAGATAACGACCTGCCGCATTGGTCTGCCAGACCTCCAACAACGTATTCGGTACGGGCTTCCCATGCTCATCAAGGACACGGCCCGTCACGATAATACGCTGCCCAATCGCCTCACCGCCAGTGCCAGCATTGCGCGTCAGATCAGCATCTTCGGAGGTAACGGCGCTAATAACCGGACCCGGACCCGTCAATTCCGAAATCGTAAGCGGTACATCAATCAGTGCTAGCGTTGGCGCGCGGCGGCGTGTCGATTGATAGGCGGCATATAAATAGGGGGGGAAAATCTCTCGGTCTCCGCGCACAATGGCACCAATAGTGGTCTGATTCATACATCCTCCTGGCTGGTCTTCGTCGCGCCAGCCTCTTCCGATGCAGGGACATGTTGATCTAATACTTTTTTGGCGACTGCAAACGCTGAATTAGCGGCAGGGACACCTGCATAGACGGCAACGTGAAGCAATACTTCCG
This sequence comes from Reticulibacter mediterranei, assembly GCF_016587455.1. Taxonomy (NCBI): domain Bacteria; kingdom Bacillati; phylum Chloroflexota; class Ktedonobacteria; order Ktedonobacterales; family Reticulibacteraceae; genus Reticulibacter; species Reticulibacter mediterranei. Next base: position 821,295 of record NZ_BNJK01000001.1, read on the forward strand.
CAATCTCATGAGGGTCAATGCTGAGATTATGGATGGCTGCTCGTAAATGTAAGGCCAGTTCTTCACGCCCTAGCGCTGCTAGAATAGCAATCGTAACCAGACTTCTTGTGCGTCTATCTAAGTCTGGTCTGGACCAGACAGATCCCCAGGCCGTCTCTGTAATGAAGCGCTGAAAATCTGCATCAAAATCTGTAATGCGTGCCTGCGCTTGCTCAACATGCTCGCTGCCAAGTACCTCTTTGCGGACCTTCATCCCGCTATCATAGCGTGATTCTGCCATATCAGTGTGATCCTTTTACAAATAGAACCTGTTCGGGAACGTAAATACACCGCACATGTCTTCTATCGCAATATTAGACACTATCCACATTGTATCATAATCGCGTCTACCAGACCCCTCACCATCTATCAAACGCAACGCAGAGCAATTAGGCCTCTGAGATCCAATAGAACGGGAAACAACGATAAAGATCTTTACTACTCTCAAAGGTGGGATAGTGTTGGCAAAACGACATTTACCGACACTATTCTTCATAAGAAAGACAGTGCTCTGCGGGGAGCACTGCAAAAACGCAACAAATTGATCTCTTTTGTTTTCTCCCAAAAGGTCACTCAATTGAACAGGGCAAACAGACGATAAGCCAGAAAATGAGTTTATGATTGTTGCTTTTCCGCGCTCATTGAGGCAATTCGGAGGTTGTCTGTTCTAAGGCTAGCACCAGGCGATTCAGAGTTGGCGTGGCGAGCGGTGAGGAACGCAGTTGCCCCTTGATCTCCCGTGCCATCTGACGTATCTCTTCAATGTTATCAATGTCATCACCGAAATGAGCGTCGATCCCCAATGTGGAAAGACGCGTGCGCAGCAGAGATTGTAGGAGGATGACGGTGAGGAAGCGAGGAAGCCAGAGAAAGAGCAGGGTCAGATAGAAGGGCGTCAAGGGCGTGCCCAGCGCTCGCAAGGCCAGCAGCCCTTCACGCATGGCCTGAACGAGCATCACCACATTGCGGCGCGTCCGCGCGAGCAGTGCGCTCTTTCTCCCCGCCATCAGAACGGCTGCGATGATGCCTATATCCATGATCGCGTGGGTTTTCAGCCACGTTTGCATGTCGGAACTCAGCTTAACAGTGAAGCCTGCCTGTTTGAAAATAGCCTCGAGTTGGCGAAGGCGCGGCGTCACACGGCCATCCACTTCGCCCAGCATTGTCGGCACCTGACGAGGGGTGATATAACGCACGACATCTCCTTTCCGTACGCCGCCAACGGCTGGAAAGCCAGAAACGATGCGTTGCAGGTCAAGCTGCTCAAATTGCCGCATGCCAGCCGGATTGCTGAGCAGAAACAGCAATGTGGGAATCTGACGATTGGCGGCAAGGATCGGCAAGATGGAAGAAAGCTGGTAGAGTCGTACAGTCACGAGAACGACATCATAGTTATCGACTGGAGCCAGCTGTTCAACGACGGAAACGCGGGTGGTTGTTCTTCGTCCGGTCGATGCATCCTCAAGTTGAATTCCATGTGTGCGTAACGAGACCGCCCGTTGCCCTCGTGCCAGCAGCGAGACGTTGTGTCCCGCCGCCTTTAGTCTGGCAGCATAGACGCTGCCAACCACACCTGCTCCATAGACCAGAATATCCATAGTTCTTTCTCTCTCCTTTTCTTTTTCTGCTTGAGATATGTCCTCAAAAGCGGCGCAGAGCCAACGCGCCGTTGCAAAAACAGCGTAGCAGATGGTACAATGAGCTTCAATCAGCAATGAAACGGAACGTGTTGCCTATGCAACATAGGAGAAGAAAGTGATGCAAAAGTTCGATGACGCCCCAGATCTCAGGGTTCGTCGCACGCGCAAACTGCTCACGCAAGCGTTGATCGAGGGGGCTATAGAGAAAGGATTCGCGGCCCTCACTGTGCGCGATATTACTGAGCGCGCCATGGTGAACCGCTCGACGTTTTATCGCCACTATCTTGATAAATACGATCTGCTCGAACAGCATCTCAATGAGATATATGAAATGTTAGAAGAGGGAGGAGTCATAGGGGAGGGGCGAAACGCCGGACTCGTCGAGCTACTTAAGCAGATTCAACAGTTTCCCGACTTTTATCGCGTCGTGCTGGGTCCACAGGCAGACGCCTTTTTGAGCCAGCGCTTTCGCCAGCAGACGCAGCAGCGTTATCTTGCGTACTTCCATCAGACGTTCCCCGAAGCCGCATCTGATCCCGATAGACCGCCACTCGACCTGAAGTTCACTACGGTTGCCTCGGCTGCATGTAGCGCGCTCGCCTGGTGGCTGGAGCAGGAGCGACCCTCTACGCCCGAACAGTTTGCCTACTGGCTACAACAGCTCATCTATGATATCCTGGTCCCCGTGCTCAAGCCGAAGAAATGAGACCCCCTGTAGTGCCAACGGAGCCGAAAATATCAGTTCAACCCACTACAGCAACTTCACTTCCTACATCGCCACCATCACCAAACATTTTCACGACAGCTTTGGCATCACCCTCAAAACCGTTGATCCCTTCAACGAGCCGGGCGGAACCTGGTGGACCTCAACAAACACCCAAGAGGGCATGTACGTCTCTACCAACACGCAAAACGCCATCATCCCCCTTGTTGCCTCGGCCCTCTCCCAGAATCGTAATAGCAGCAAGGTGCTGGAGGTTTCTGCTTTCTCCACTGTCGATGGCGGCACCAATCAGCAATGGAGCTTGATCTAAGCTTCCAAAGATTATTCAGGTTTCTTAACACACAAAGATGAAGGAGGTTCCTCCATCTCCCCAAACAATTGTTCCCTGAACAACAAATTATCTCAGACAAGGACCGGAGCTTTGCCTGATGGTTAAAGGAGGTTGTAGCAACAGTTGCGTCGATACTTCTTCTCCCTCTAACTGCCTGATAAGCATATCCGTCGCCATATGCCCCATCTGATTATAAGGGAAGTCGATAGCCGTGATTGGCGGCGTGTGCATTTCGGCAATGCGTGGCGAAAGCACACCCACAAGCGACACATCCTCTGGTATCTTCAATCCTCTATCGTAAATAGCCCGCGTTATCCCACCACTCACCCAGGCATTTGAGGTAATAATAGCCGTTAAAGCCGGATCTTGCTCTAATAATAGACTTGTTGCATCATAGCCCGCCTGAGCATCCGCTTCACACGGGCAGGACATCCCTTCCAATTCCCATTGCGTAATGGCATGATGAAATGCTTCCTCGGAGCGTACAACATATCCAGCACCAATATCAATTAACCTGGAAGAGTGATTGATAAATGCGATATGTTTATGCCCTAACTCCGCCAGATATGCGACGCATTTATGCAGAGCATAATCAAAGTCCAGATCGACAAAATTGATGTCATTGTTCTCTAAACAGTGACCGATCATCGTAAATGGATACTTGCGCTCCTTGAGCATCGCCACACGTGAGTCTTCCAACCGCACCTCCATCAACACGACACCATCAATAAAACCCTGCTGCGTCATGCGCAATATTTCCTGATCTTCATCCAATGCCGTCCATAGCAATAATCCGTATTTCCTCTGATTTGTCACCTCTAACACGCTCGACACAAACTCAAAGTGCGGCTCTGAGGGATAAAGAAGGGCGATTGTTCGGGTTCGTTTCGTTGCCAGGGCACGCGCCAACGCATGGGGCTGATATTCTAAATCAGCGATGGCCTGCATCACACGCTGTCGCACTTCAGGAGAAACCGGACGCTTGCCACTCAAAGTATGCGACACTGTGCTTAATGCAACACCAGCTCGCCTCGCAATATCGGCCATTGTCGCCATTGCAATCCTCTTGATTTTTTCTTGATAAGCAAGTCTGTAAAAACTGCATAGATAGAGTGTCAAAGCGCTTTGACTGAATTATAATGAAGGAACTATACCTTGTCAATGTTCTCATTCGCCCTGAAAATTCTCTGATTTGCCTATTGACAATTCGTTTCTTAATACCCTACAATACTGTCAAAGCGCTTTGACTAAACTGATTGTTGACTTTATATTGCGTTCTGAAACGAACTTTTCAGGTAAAATCATGCTGTAACAGTTGACAGACAGTTGATAACGGTGTATCCGTCCACATAGATGTGGTGTATTCATTCTGGTCTACAGCAGTATTCATCAGTTCATCTATGATCGAACGTAGATGAGGTATCTTTGTAGCGTGTTTGATTGCCGCTCACAATATTTAGTTATTAATCCAATGGAGGATTCATATGGTCTCCGAACACCGACGCAACCTGGACGAAATCGTCGATGCCGTACAAACAGGACGTATGAAACGCCGCGTATTTCTTGAGCGAGCGCTCGCTCTTGGCCTCTCCAGTAGTGCTGCCGCCGGTATCCTTGCCGCGTGCGGTGGTGGCTCGTCATCCTCATCAGGCAGCAGCGGTGGTCCCGTCACCCTAAAACTCTGGGATTATTTCAACCCAGCTGGCAAAGGCTATCTCGCCCTCATCGACGATTACATGAAGGCCAATCCTTCGATCAAAATTCAGCGTACAACCATTCCTTTCGCTGATTTGAAGCAAAAGCTGCTCCAGGGTGCTGCCTCCCAGCAACTCCCTGATATCGTCGTCATCGACAACCCGGACCATTCCTCTTTTGCAGCAATGGGCGCGCTAGCTGATCTCACCGAGCAAGTCAAAGCTTGGGGCAAAGAAAACGATTATTTCTCTGGACCCTGGAAATCAACCGTCTGGAAAGATAAAAACTACGGCGTTCCCAATAATAGTAACTGTCTGGCCCTCTACTACAATAAAGACCTGTTCCAGAAAGCTGGCGTTACTCCTCCTACGACCTGGGATGAGTTGCATAGCACCGCCAAAAAACTTACTAAAAGCGGTGTCTATGGCTTCTCCATGTCTCTAGTGAAAAGCGAAGAAGGAACCTTCCAGTTCTTGCCCTTCCTCTGGGAAGCTGGTGCCGACCTCGACACGATTGATAGCCCTGCCGCCGTGAGTGCTCTTCAGTACCTCGTCACGTTTGTCAAAGAGGGGCTGCTCTCATCTGAGAGCCTGAACTGGGCACAGCAAGATGCGATCACGCAGTTTATCGCGCAAAAGGCTGCAATGTGCGTCAACGGTCCCTGGCAAATCCCCGGACTCAAAGAAAGCGCCAAGTTCAATTGGGGCGTTGTACCACTGCCAAAGGGTCAGCAAGCAGCCTCCATTCTCGGTGGTGAGAACTGGGCTATCCCGAAAACCAGCCAGCATGTGAAAGAGGCCTGGGACTTCATTCAATGGACGCAGCTCCCCGCGCAGCTCAAGAGCTATATCGTGACCGACGTGCGCCTACCCAGCACCAAAGCTCTTGCTCAGGACGATGCATTCCAGAAAGATCCAAACATTTCTGTCTTTGCAAACGCTCTGGGAACAGCCAAGCCTCGCGCATATGGTCCGAATTATCCCAAGATCTCGAATGCTGTTCAGCAAGCCTTCCAATCGGCCATTGCAGGACAGACTTCTGCCGAAAACGCTCTTAAACAGGCAGCAGAGACAATCAAACCATTACTGGCATCGTAATAAAACCTTCTAGGGCATAGGGCTAACCGCATTTACCTATCTCGATAGACAAACCACTCTTCGCTTGTCCACAGATCAAGCGATGTACAGGTGAGATGTAACGAGATCTGTAAATGCGGTTGGTGCTTCGTACCTGTGCTTTTCCTGGAAAGGAGATCATGCACTCTTGTCTACCACTGCTACAACTTCACGACACATACCAAAAACATCTGCAAGTCAGGGACCGAATCAGCAACGCAAGCTGATAAAAACGGTCGGGCCATACCTCTTTGCCTTGCCTGCAACCCTGTTTCTCTTGCTCTTCCTGCTCTATCCCATCTGCACCATGATCCTCTATAGTTTTCAACAGGTCAACGTTGGTGGCTTGCTTACTGGCGACCTTCCCTTTGTTGGCCTTGATAACTATCGCACCGTGTTAAATGATCAGATATTCCGCTCCTCTCTCGGCATATCCCTGCTCTTCACGCTGGGATCTCTGGCCTTTCAATTTGGCATCGGTTTTTTGCTTGCCCTGCTGTTCAACCGTCCCTTCCCATTCGCTGGAACCATGCGCGGCTCCGTCATGATCGCGTGGATGCTGCCAATTGTCGTCAGTGGCACCATCTTCAAGTGGATGTTTCAGGCTGATTCCGGCATCATCAACTATGCCTTACTCAGCATTGGTCTGATCCATGCTCCCATCCGTTGGCTCTCTGATCCCGGCGTCGCTCTCTGGGGCATCATCATCGCCAATATCTGGATTGGCATTCCTTTTAATATGTCCCTCTTACTAGCCGGCCTCCAGAGCATCTCGGCCTCGCTTTATGAAGCGGCCCTGGTTGATGGAGCCAATGCATTCAACCGCTTCTGGTATATCACGCTGCCATTAATGCGCTCCACAAGCCTGACCGTACTCATGTTGGGTTTCATCTATACGCTCAACGTCTTCGATCTGATCTATGTGATGACTGGCGGCGGTCCCGTGAACGCCACCGAAGCAATGCCGCTCTATGCCTATCGCACCGCCTTCGAGCAGTTCGATCTGGGTGCAGGTTCCGCCGTAGCTGTATTGATGTTCTTGCTTCTCCTGGTGGTCAGTGCCATCTATCTATTCCTCATTCGACGAGAGGAGGCCAGCTAATGCCTGCTACGCAAAAAACCTTACGCACCGCGCTGCTGACAGCGGTAGGACTGTTTTGCACGGTGATCATGATCTTCCCCCTCTACTGGGTGATTGCGAGTTCGCTCAAAAATACGGTCGAGCTCTTTCGTACACCGCCCACGCTTTTCCCGATGCAAATTGACTGGACACCTTACATCGCCAATTTCATCCAGAACCAGGATATGTTGCACTACATGGGAAATAGCCTGCAAATTGCTTTAGGCACCATGCTCCTGAGCCTCGTGCTGGCGGCTCCCATCGCCTATGCGCTAGCACGACTCCCGATTCGTGGCAAAAACGTTTTCCTGTTCATTTTCCTGGTAGCGCAGATGTTCCCTAGCATCATGCTTGCCCTCCCTCTCTTCGTTATGTTCACACGCATCGGCTTGGTGAACTCGCAACTGGCGGTCATCCTGGCGGTCACAACCCGTACGTTGCCGTTCGCCGCCTTGATCCTGCGCCCATTCTTCCTCACGCTCCCAAGAGAGCTGGAAGATGCCGCCTTCATCGATGGTTGCACTCTCTGGAGCGCTTTTTACCGCATCATCTTGCCGCTCTCTCGTCCTGGTATGCTCACGGTTGCCGCTCTGACATTTCTTATGGGTTGGAGCGACTTTCTCTTCCCGCTCACATTGATCTCTGACGATACCAAGCGCCCTCTCACGCTCGGTCTCTACAAGTTCATCAGTGAGTATGGATCACGCTGGAACGATCTGATGGCGGTCTCGGTAGTCGCCGCTATTCCTATTATCCTGGTCTTCATCTTCGCCCAGAAATATATCACTTCTGGCTTAGTTGCTGGTGCTGTCAAAGAATAGAACCTAGAAATAAGGAGAACGAACTGCGATGGCTTATCGCCCTCTATTGCTGCCCTACGTGACCTGGCCCGGTGATGCCCCCGATCTTCCAGTACGCAAAGGAGATGGCTCAGGCGACCTCCAATACATCGTGAAGGCCTCTGTATTGGAGGAACAGCAGAACTCCTTGCTGCTACAGGGGGTCACGCAAACAGGTGTGACTATGCATGTGACTGTCAAGGTTATTGCTGCGGGCATCGTTCGCGTCTTATTGGAAGAGACAACGCCTAATACGAAACGTGTTACGCTCGCAAAAGATCTTTCTCATCAGGAAGTGCCGGTCTCCAAAGTGGCAACAGATCAGCAGGTCAAACTCCTCTCCGATTCAGTGCAAGTTCATATCGATCTTGATCCCTTCCGCATCTCCTTCTACGATCCTGATGGCAAACTGCTGCTCGATCAAAACCCCAATGAAAGCGATGTGCAAGATCGGCTCTCAACCCTCCCCTTCGGCTTTAGCGTGTTTGATGGGCAACGCGTTGCCTTTCACGATTCCTTTACCGCCGAACCAGACGAACATTTCTATGGCTTTGGCGAAAAATTCACCGATTTCGATAAGCGCGGCCAGATCTTGAAGATGTGGCAATACGATGCTTACGGTGCGCACCGTGAGCAGGCATACAAAAATGTGCCATTCTTCATCAGCACCCGCAACTATGGCGTCTTTGTGGATAGCCTAACCCAGATTCACTTTGATATGGCCGCCAGCAATCACGCCCTCAGCACAATCATCGTTCCAGACACCGCTCTCGACTACTATGTGATTGTTGGCTCAGATCCAAAAACCATCATCACCCGCTATGCCAGCCTGGTTAGCTTCCCCATCCTCCCTCCTAAATGGTCATTAGGGCTATGGATGTCATCAGGCTTTCAAAACGATGGAGCCGACAAAGTGCTGGAACGCGCTCGCCTGTTGCGCAAACACGATATCCCATGTGATGTTCTCCATCTGGATTGCTACTGGCAACGTCACGGGCGCTGGTCAGAGATGCTCTGGGACCGCGAGACGTTTCCCGACCCCGAAGGTCTCATCGCACAGGTGAAAGCCCTGGACTTCAAGGTCTGTCTCTGGATGAACTCATATATCGGTATCGAAAGCGAACTCTTCCAGGAAGCAAAAGAGCAAGGGTATTTCCTTAAAAACGCGCAGGGTGAAGCCTATGTTGCCGATCTCTGGGGAGGCTATCATCCCCCTGTCGGTATTCTTGACGTAACCAGTCCGGCTGCGGTGGCATGGTTCAAAGACTTATTGCGCCCACATTTGCGTATGGGTGTAGATGTCTATAAGACAGATTTTGGCGAGGGAGTACCGGTTGATGCACATGCATATAACGGCATGACCGGCGAGCATCTGCATAACCTCTATCCTCTGCTATTCAACGATCTTGTTGCAGAAGTCACGGAAGAGATCACAGGGCATAGTGGACTGGTCTGGGGCCGCTCAACTTATGCGGGAGGACAACGACATGCTGCCCAATGGGGAGGCGATCCCAACAGCACATTTTCAGCAATGGCCTCAACGTTGCGCGGCGGATTAAGCATGGCGATGTGCGGACATGCCTTCTGGAGCCACGATATCGGCGGCTTCCATCGTCAGCCAACTCCCGAACTTTATGTTCGCTGGGCACAATTTGGCCTCTTCTCGCCTCTCGCGCGCGCTCATGGCATGACGACGCGCCTTCCCTGGGAATATGGAGACGAAGCGTTGCACATATTCCGTGATTACGTCCGTCTGCGCTATCATCTGCTTCCCTACACCTATACCTACGCCGTCATCGCCTCAGAAACCAGCTTGCCTATCATTCGACCGATGGAACTGGAATTCCCGGACGATCCCAATACCTATACAATGGACCTGCAATATCTGTTTGGAGAGGATCTCCTGGTTGCTCCTATCTACAACAATAGCGGACAAAGGCCCGTCTATCTTCCTGAAGGGCGCTGGATCGACTTCTGGACACATGAAATTCTGGAGGGGCCACGCACCTACAAGATCGCGGCTCCGTTAGAAAGGCTACCATTGTATGTACGCGCAAACGCGCTCATTCCTACCATCGAACCAGCCACAAACATCAAAGAGGCACCCTTTGAGCAAATAACCGTTGACGCCTATCTCTTAGAACAAGGCAGCTTCACACTCCGCGATACCGATGGTACGACGCATGTGACGGCTCAATTGACAGATACTCAATTGTCCATTCAAATAGAAGGCGCAAAGCGTGAGCTTACTTTCCGTCTGCTGCCACTTCCAGGAACACCTGTCATCGAGCATGTCTATGTAAACGGAAATGAGGTATCCAGGCAAGAAGCAGCAGACCATCTCGAAACCCAGCCAAATACATGGAGTCGCGTTCACAATAGTCCGGCTACTGTATTTATCGATCTTGCATGATAATAATAATGCCTTTGCGCTTCTCGCATAGGGCATCTTGCTCAAAAAAACGCGTCCCAGTTCAGCTATGATCGAAGCGACCAAATCATAGCAGAGCAGGGACGTTAATATATCAGGGAAGTTGCCAGACAAGAATACGACCTGTCCCAATCATGACAACACGCCGATCATCATTGGACCAGGCAATAGCTCTCATACTGCTGATATTACCATCTCGCGATTGCTCTCGGCCATCACAATACAACAAGAGCACACCATTGCTGACTCTGTGAAGGCCATTGCTGTGACGGTCCAGGAGAATATGGTTGATGTGGACCATATGGTCCCGGATATTGTGGATTTTGTCCAGAAAAGCGAGGATCTCCACTGGCAAAACCCAACACGCGCATTCGATATGATGTACCCTCAAACTTCATGCGATGGCCTTCCTCTCTCCAAATTGAACAAACAGGGACTACTAGATGAACGCTTGCTCGCATGAATATTTGAACCAATAGGCATGCCTCTCGCAACAATATACTAACGCTAATATTACATCTATTTTCTAAACATATATTCAAGCATTTCTTTAGAAAAGATACAGCTTTGTACTGTCAAATTCTAACGAGATTCTCACAAAACCATCGTATACTTCCACAGATGTAAATTTCTTGCTTAGTATGTTCAGGATAGAAGATGAAACAAAAAACAACTCAAACCACTACGCAAAAGAAAATACCTCTGGACAAGAGTATATCTTTTCGTCGAGACCTCATACCACTTCGTCTTTTTCTAGGTATAACCTTTGTCTATGCTGGTATCCAGAAATTAACCGACCCACAATTCTTCAACTCCTCGGCTCCAGGCTATATTGGCAAACAAATTATTGGTTTTGCTCACGACTCACCTTTACATGATCTTTTTATAGGGCTGCTTGCCTCTCATGCTTTAGCCGCCGGTTTACTCGTGATCAATGGCGAGATTGCTATTGGCCTCGGCGCACTTTTTGGGCTGCTGTTGCGTCCTGCTGCCTTTTTCGGCCTGTTACTGAGCCTTGTCTTCTTCTTCTCTGCAAGCTGGCACGTCTTTCCCTACTTTTATGGCGCGGATATTGTTTTTGTCTTCTGCTGGTTAACACTTTTGCTGGCAGGACCAATCAATTGCGGGTATCCCACTATTGATTCGGCACTAACCGCCTCGGTGATGAAAACAGCTCCCATCAAACGACATAGAAGATTAGCAACGCTCTTATCCATCATATTAGGTATCCCACGCCCTCTCGTTCGCACTCACAAATCCATGCTCAAAGAAGGCTCAACGCAACAACAAATAAACAATGCGGGAGAACTCTCGCTATCCAGAAGACGCACACTGCGCAATTTGACCTCCCTGCCTCTAACATTATTCGGCCTCGCAGCAGTCTGGAGCGTCTTCTCCGCCTTCCGCGATCATACGCCAGATGAAGTACAGGTTCTGCCCGCCTCTACGCCGCAACAAACTCAGGAAACGGGAGAAGGAACAACACGCCGCCATCGCGATGATAATGAACAGGAGAGAACTGCGACCACGGCTTCTGGCGGGCAAAGCACTCCCCAAACGGGATCGCCAACAACATCAGGGCAACCAGCCGTTATTGCTCATATCAGCAAGGTTCCGCTCAACAGCGCTGTTCCATTCACGCTCCCCACAAATAGCGATGATGGTATCCTGATCCATTTGAGCGACGGCAAATTTGTCGCCTTTGATGCGCTTTGCACGCACGCAGGCTGCACGGTTGATTATGATCAAGGAACTCAACATTTGATCTGCCCCTGTCATGGAGCAGAATTTGATCCAGCGCATGCAGCCGCTGTCCTAAGCGGACCAACCGATACCCCTTTGCCACCAGTTGCTATCCAGATAGATAGTGCTGGAACCATTACTGTTAAGCCGTCCACATAACTCAAACCTCTATACAAACAGCGGCTCCATCCCTACTCGTTCAACCATCTGCTGCATCGCTTCATCCGTTGGAACCTGACTGACATTGAAGCGGTCGGCAGCATCGAGCATCTTTGCAGCTAGAACCACGTCACTTGCCGTAATCACAAAGATTTCTGGCCGACTTAATGCCCAGTGGACAGCCAGATCTACATCTGCCTGCGTCTCTAATGCTTGATACCATGTCGTTGTCGTCTTCTCACGCCCCATCCAATGACGCTGTGCCACAGACTTGATCGTCTGAACAGCGATGTTGCGCTGCTGGCAGGTCGCAACCAGCGCATTGAAGTTTTCGCGGTAATAGGAACGCTGCATCGTGAGATAATTATAAGGCAGCAACACCGAATCGAAATCGAAGCGCTCAAGGCTGCGCCGGTGTGTGGCGGCAATCTGTGTCCCGTGCCCGGTAATACCAATAGCCTTCACTAGCCCCTGTGCCTTTGCCTCAACTGCTGCCTCAATTGCTCCACCAGGACTTAACGCAATATCCCACTCAATCGGATCAACCAGACCATGAAACTGCCAGAGATCCACATAGTCCACCTGCATCCGTTCCAATGAACGGTGTAACTCCTCCTTCGCCGCCTGCGCCGTTCGCTGACCCGTTTTCGTCGCCAGAAAAAATTGCGTGCGATAGTGTGCCATCCAGGGAGCCAGGCGCAGTTCCGCATCACCATAACCCGCTGCGACATCAATATGATTGATATCATAACGCAACAGCATCTCTAATGTTTGATCTGCCTCAGCTTGCGTCTGCGGAGCAAGAGCAGCTGCCCCAAAGATCACGCGTGAACTTAGATGGCCTGTGCGCCCAAATAGCTTTCTCGCAATGGTCATATTCTATCCTCCATCTTTTAGACTGGCCTCGCATATGCTTCCACTCTACATCTTTCTCTCCTTCCCGACATCCATCCAAAGAAGCACATTTCTCTCAAAAAATCCTGTTCTCATCTTCCCAAACTTACCCAACACATCTCTGAAGGCTACTGCATATGGTAATGCTGAGCAAAACAAGTAATCAAACGGTTAGCATCAGCATAAGAGATGAACGTTCGCGACTTGATCGGTTGCTCGATCAAGTCGCGAACGTTCACTAGCATACCAGCCAGACTCTGCTTTATTTCATCGCAATGGACTATGATCAGGGAAATAACACTCTCCGACTACGATGGACGGCGCACAAAGCTAATGGTACGTCCTTGCAAGTGATCAAAGTACACTGCCAGGATAATGAGTAAGCCGATAGCAATTTGCAGGTAGAATGGATCGATGGCAAGCAAGTTGCCTCCATTTGCCAACATCGCCATAATAAGGGCACCTATTACGGCCCCACTCACCCGGCCTTTTGCTCCTGAGAGACTCGCACCACCGATGACTGCACCGGCAATCGCCTGCAATTCATATCCCGTTCCGGCGGTCGGAATACCCGCACCGAGACGAGATGTGGTCAGGACACCAGCCAATCCTGCTAGTAAACCGCTAATACAATACACCGCGATAAGCACAATATTTACCGGTACACCGGAGAGGCGTGCAGACTCAGCATTAGAGCCAACAGCGTAGACATAGCGCCCAAAAACTGTTCTTTCGAGTACGAAAGCGGCTACGACGGCAACCAGGAGCAGTATCCAGAACAGACTGGGCAATCCCAAGAAAAAGCCATTCGCAATAGCATTGAAGCTGTCAGCAAGGGGTGCAATGGTTTTGGCTCCGGTTAAAAGGAGAACCAATCCTCGGGCAACGCCAAGCATGCCCAGGGTAGCAATAAAAGGAGGGAGTTTAAGATATGCCACGAGCATACCATTGAGCAAACCTGTAAACACTCCAATAGCTAATCCTGCCAGAATAGCCAGCGGAATAGGTACTTTGGCTATGAGCAGTAGTGCCGTCACGCCTCCGCTTAAACCAAGAACAGAACCCACTGACAGATCAATACCGCCAGTCAGGATAACAAAAAGCTGACCGATTGAAAGAATCGCAAATACAGCTACTTGTCGAACAAGGTTATCGAGATTCGTCCAGGTGAGAAAACTGCTTGTTGCCAGCATAAGCACAGCAATGAAGATCAGCAGCACCAGGATACCACCACTTTCCCTTCCCAGACTGATTGGGATTCGCTGTTCTTCCACTTGCCCCTGTTGTTTTGTCTTTATAGGCTCTTGCGAGGTAGGAGGAATGCTAGAAGATGCCATGACATGTCTCCTCTCTGCTATGCAGGGGTAGAAATAGGAGCGCTACTTGCCAGATGGAGTACAGCTTCTTCCGTCGCCTTTTCAATCGGAAGTTCGCCGGTAACTCCAAAATCATGAAGAATGATCACACGATCACAGATGCCGAGCAATTCGGGCAAATACGATGAGACGACGACGATTCCCAAACCTTGCGAGGCCAGATCACCGATAATCTGATAGATATCTGCTTTGGCCCCAACATCAACGCCCTTCGTTGGCTCGTCCAGTAGCAGGACCTTTGCCTTCGTTGCCAGCCAACGACTTAACAATACCTTCTGCTGATTTCCACCGGAGAGCGATGAGATAGTCTGCTCACTTGAGTGATACCGTAAACGTAAGCGAGGCACCAGTTGTCGAAACAAAGAGACCTCTTTTTTGCGTGAGATGACGCCAAGCTTAGAAACAGCGGCCAGATCCGCAATGGTCACGTTTTCCCGCAGTGAGAGGTCTGCCAGGATGCCTAGCTCTTTACGATCTTCCGTCAGTAATCCAAGACCAGCATCCACCGCCTGAGCAGGGGACCGCGAATGAAGGAGGGTGCCATCAACGTACACCTTTCCAGCGTCAATAGGATCGGCACCAAAAATGGCACGTACTGTTTCGGTACGACCCGCACCCACCAGCCCACCCAATCCAACGATCTCTCCAGCATGAACATCAAAGCTAATGGGATAAGGGCTACCCTGCAAACGAAGACCCTGAACCGATAATAATATTTTCCCAAGTTGCTTTTGCTCTCTTTGCGGGTAAAGCGCCTCTATCTGGCGTCCTACCATCGAACGAATCAACGTATCATGCGTAAATTCGCTCGTCAAACCCGTAGTAACAAATTGTCCATCACGTAATACGGTGATACGATCCCCGATTTCAAAGATCTCTTCGAGACGATGCGTGACGTAAAGAATGGCAACACCTTCTTCCCTCTTGAGGTGTTGAATGAGTCGCAAAAGGTACTGTGCATCGTCATCAGAAAGCGCTGTCGTTGGCTCGTCAAAAATGACGATACGCGCGTCGGCCCCCAGTACCTTGGCGATCTCTACCATCTGACGAGTAGCCAGAGACAGATCGGAGACGTGAGTAGCAGGATCAACCCTGTTTAAGCCAACTCGCTCAAGCATGCTAACCGCACGAGTACGCAGTTCCTTCCTGTTGATGACCCCTCTGAGAGCTGGTAGATGCCCCATAAGCAGATTTTCCTCAACGGAAACTTCGGGCAGTAAACTCAATTCTTGATAGACAACACCAACGCCAAGCTCCCTGGCCTGGGCAGGTGTTGGCGAGCCAACATTCTGCCCATCAATGAGGTACTCACCACCATCGCGAGAGATAGCCCCTGTCAGGATTTTAATCAGTGTAGATTTGCCCGCCCCATTTTCTCCTGCCAGACAAAGAACCTCTCCTCGATACATTTCAAGGGAAACATCCTTGAGTACCTGAACTGGACCAAACGACTTAGAGACATGCTTCATCTGAACGAGTGGTGGTAACGTTGAAGCCGCCATATTACGATCCTCCCTTCGTAGTAGGAGGATTCAACAACTTCTGAATCGCGGGAGTATTCATATTGCTTGAATCCACTAGAATTGCCCCCGGGTCCAGACTAGGTGGAGCGTACTTTCCTTGAGCTGCCATAGCAGCAGATAAAACTCCTTGATACCCAAAGTAATAGGGATTCTGAACCAGAATAGCCTTCAACGTGCCATCCTTTAATGCCGCGACCTCTTGAGGATCAGAATCAAAACCAACAGCAACGACACGATCCTGGGCTTTATTCTCCCGTATGGACTGCGCCACACCATCAGCAGAAACATTGTTATCGGCATAGATTCCAACGAGGCTAGAATTAGCGGAAAGCACATCATTTGTCTGAGAAAGCGCTGTAGCCGTATCATTGTTATTGTAACGATGAGCAGTAACCTGTAAACCTGGAAAACGGGCTTTCAACTGGTTCTGGAATCCATTATCGCGATCCACCAATGACTGGACACCCGCGACTGACGATTCGATGAGTATTTGACCAGAGGTGACACCTTTGCTTTGGAGCAACGCCCCAAGTCTATCTGCTGCCTGAGCACCCGCTTTTACATTATCCGTCCCGATAAAACCATCGCTGGGAACGGTGGCACGCGTATCAACTGTAATGAGTTTAATGTTCTGGCTGCGCGCCCGTGAGATGACCCCATCGAGTGCTTGTGAGGAGGATGGCGCAAGCACGATGGCATCTACATTACGCGAAATCGAGTTTTCAACCAGGCGTGTCTGATCAGAAACATCAGCTTCAGATGTAGCCCCGAAGAGGCCAACCTGAAGCCCCCAGTCCTTACCTGCCGCCTGGGAACCTGCTAACATAGCTTGCCAGAACTGAGAGTCAGTCGCCTTCACGATGACATCTACGCGCTTGTTCGAAGCAACAGAATTCGCAGCACTCGCATGTAATGTGGGCGCACCGAACAGACGAGAGGCCAGAATACCAATAATGAAGGCCACGAGAGAAAATGCAACTACAGTAGAAAGAGTGAAAGGTGTCTTGAAAATTCTGGACATACGCTGCTCCTTTGCAGTAGGCAAGGCTTATGCATTCACTACGTGTATGCCAAATTCAAAGCTATATACAAAGTGAATCGTTACGAAGAGTCACTACTACAAAAGAGCGCCACAAGTACCTGGCATTGAGAGTAAACAATCCACATCAGTCGCATTTGCGATCAATTGATGTACTTCATCCCTGGTCAGCTGACGATATCGATGCTTTCTTTTGTGCATCCATCACGCTACAAATTTCATGCATGTAAGGAAATGACGAACAACCGCCGTACCGGGTACAGCTCAATCCAGCTACAAGACTTGCAAGTTTCCCCAAATTACTTATTTCGTACTCTGAAAGTGTGAGCAGATCCTCCGGTGTATTTATACCTTGTTGGACGAGTTGGTACAAAATTGCCCCCATAAACGCATCACCCGCTCCAGTGGTATCTATCGGAGCAACCTGCATCGCTGGTACTTCTATCTGATGTTTGTGAGTGAATAACAAGGCACCACGAGAACCGAGGGTGATAATGACAAAGTCTGGCCCCTTCTCTAAAAATGCTTCTCCTAATTTTTTGAGCTTGCTTAACTCTAAAGCGTTTGATGCAAACTCCTCTTTATTGGCTATGAGAAATTCAGCCTCTTCTATACTCAGTTTGAGGATATCGACCTGTTCAGTAACATTCATTATAATGTTGCGTATAGCAGAGGATGAATCCCAAAGAGTCGGACGGATATTGACATCAAATGACACAAGAGATCCAACCTGATGGGTATGTTCAATCGCAGCAAGAGTCGCGGATCGCCCTGGTTCAGTGGAAAGTAAAACACCGCCCACATGACAAACAGCAACATCATTCCAGGCATCCCAATTCAAGCCTTCGGCTCGTAACTGACTATCGGCAGTCTGCTCTCGAAAGAAGGTAAAATGTCTTTGCCCGTCAGGGTATAAAGTCACCAACGCGACTGTAGTCGGCACCTCTCTGACCAAATGACTATAACCAACATCAACATTGTTATCGACGAGTTTCTGTATCAATAGTTGACCAAACTGATCTTCAGAGAACGCCCCTATAAATCGTACCAACCCACCTAGACGTGCGATCGCGACTGCAACGTTTGCTGCTGCTCCCCCAGCATGAGGAACATAACAGGCCTCTTCCAGTTGTACTTGTTTCATCGGAATGAAATCGATGAGGAGTTCACCCAAACTAATGATATGTTTCATATCTACACCTCATCAATTGAGAGAGAGATATATCAGAAATAGTCTAATAAAATGGATCTAACAGATAATCACACGTACATACTTGCTAAAAAGCTTCAATTTTGTTATTTGGCACGTGCCCTCCTTTGACCACTTGTTGTCAACAGGATTGGCTTTTTCCCAATGGCATGGCCGAAGATGCGGTATACTATCGCCCGCTGCGTTCCTCAGCAGAGATATCTGAGAGCATCAGCGGGCTGCACTCATCCAAACACAGACCGATCTGGAGAAGAAACTGCACAATGACATAATTGCGCTTCCTATCATGGCTACGGCTTCGCCAGGCGCAAGAGGACATTCTCATCTATTCAAGGGAAAGGTGTGCGCTACTCTAAAGAGGGCACATAGAGGGGGAGAAGTGGGTGTTCTCTGATCTCAAAAACAAGCTCGCTTATTTCCACTTTAATTGTACCACCTCTTGTCTACCCGCACATTGACTTTTTGGACGATTTTTTTTGGCGTTCCTTCCCCTATACTCAGACGGAAGCGATGCACGTCTTGCGCCCTCCGGTAAATCGTGTTAGTTCGAAGGATGTCGTCAAAATTATCAAAGAAGGAATTGCCAAAGGAGGCAAACATATGAGTTCCTATGTGCTTGGTTTTCAGGATATTGACAAAACAAACCTCATGGTTGTCGGGGGAAAAGGCGCGAACCTGGGGGAACTCTCCAAGATTGAAGGAATACACGTACCAGATGGCTTTTGTATTTCTACTGAGGCCTTTAAAAGATTTATTGGGGAAACGTCGTCGATAAACGAACTACTTGATCAGTTAGCGCTTTTAAAGGTGGAAGACCGAGATAAAATCGGTGAACTGAGCAGTGAGATTCGCAGGGTTATCGAAGAGATAGCCATCCCTCAAGACATTCATGAAGAGATCATCCACCATCTCTCCAGGCTTAGTGAAAAAAATGCCTATGCAATACGATCCAGCGCAACTGCCGAGGATTTACCGGCGGCTTCCTTTGCAGGCCAGCAGGATACATATTTGAATATTATCGGAAAGGAATCAATCCTCAAGCATATCAGCAAGTGCTGGGCATCGCTATTTACCGAGAGGGCAGTAACTTACCGCCTTCAAAACGGCTTCGACCACCGTAAAATCTATCTATCTGTGGTTGTTCAGAAGATGGTTTTCCCACAGGCGGCAGGCATTTTGTTTACTGCCGATCCCGTCACTTCTAACAGGAAGGTGTTATCCATCGATGCCAGTTTCGGACTTGGAGAAGCATTGGTCTCCGGTCTGATGAATACTGATATCTATAAAGTGCGTAACGGCAAGATTATCGATAAGAAGATATCTCCCAAGAAGCTGGCTATGTATGCTTTAAAAGATGGCGGTACGAAAGAACAGGAGATTGAGCCTGAGAAGCAGAATAAGCAAGCGCTGACGGATGAGCAGATATTACGGCTTGAACACCTGGGCAGCAAGATCGAAGAACATTTCGGCTATCCCCAGGACATCGAATGGTGTTTGGTTGATGATACATTTTACATTGTCCAGAGTCGGCCAATCACCACTTTATACCCCATCCCTGAAGCGAATGATCAAGAAAATCACGTTTATGTATCTGTCGGTCATCAACAAATGATGACTGACCCTATGAAACCATTAGGATTGTCTTTATGGCAGCTAACAGCTGCCCGACCCATGTACAAAGCAGGTGGAAGGTTGTTTGTTGATATCACACATGATCTGGCTTCACCTGTTAGCAGAGAAGTTATAGTAGATGTCCTGGGAAAATCCGATCCGCTCATAAAAGACGCACTTATGACCATCATAGAGCGAGGAGATTTCATACAATCGTTACCACATGATAAAAAAGAACTGAGTCCCGGTAAAAGCAATAAAGGTATATCGCCCAAAGATTTTCAAACACTAAACGAATACGATCCGACAATTGTTTCTGATTTGATTAAGAGGAGTCAAACATCAATAGAAGAGTTAAAACAGAACATCCAAACGAAATCAGGATCGGATCTGATTGATTTTATTCTGGAAGATATCCGGCAATTAAAGATGATTTTATCTGATCCACAAAGTTTTGGCGTGTTTATGACTGCTATGAATGCTTCATCATGGATCAATGAAAAAATGAACAAGTGGTTAGGTGAAAAAAACGTAGCAGATACGCTTTCTCAATCTGTACCAAACAATATTACTTCGGAAATGGGCCTGGCGCTATTGGATGTCGCAGATGTGATTCGCCCTTATCCAAAAGTAATTGAGTATTTACAACAGGTAAAAGATGATAACTTTCTAGGTGAACTAGTTAAGTTTGATGGTGGACAGAAAACCCAGAACGCTATCTCTGCTTTTCTTAACAAATACGGAATGCGATGTGTCGGAGAAATCGATATTACGAGAACTCGTTGGAGCGAGAAGCCAATGACACTTGTCCCCATGATTCTCAGTAACATCAAAAACTTTGAGCCAAATGCCAGCAATCGGAAATTTGAGCAAGGGCGACAGGAAGCATTGAAAAAAGAACAAGAGTTATTAGATCGATTGAAGCAATTACCGGATGGTGAACAAAAAGCCAAAGAAACAAAACGAATGATCAGCCTCGTTCGGAATTTCATCGGGTATCGTGAATATCCAAAATACAGCATGATTCATCGCTACTCCGTTTATAAGCAAGCTTTACTGAAAGAAGCCGAACAACTCGTACAAGCCAACGTTATTCATAAAAAAGAAGATATCTACTATCTCACTTTTCAAGAACTTCGCGAAGTCGTACACACAAATAAACTGGATTACCAGATCATCGGCCAACGAAAAGACGAGTACAAACGCTATGAAAAACTCACCCCTCCACGTGTTCTCACATCTGATGGTGAAATCATTGCCGGTGAGTACAAACGGGAAAATCTCCCAGCCAAAGCAATTGTAGGTCTGCCTGTTTCTTCTGGAGTTATAGAGGGACGCGCACGTGTCATCTTAAGCATGGAAGATGCTGATCTAGAAGATGGAGATATATTAGTCACCACGTTTACTGACCCTAGCTGGACCCCGTTGTTTGTATCCATAAAAGGCCTGGTCACCGAAGTTGGTGGACTGATGACTCATGGAGCAGTTATCGCACGTGAATATGGCTTACCAGCAGTTATCGGAGTGGAAAGTGCTACCAAATTGATAAAAGATGGGGAACGAATTCGCGTGAATGGAACAGAAGGCTATATAGAAATCTTATAATCCTGAAGAAGCCTCTCCAAAGGCTTGCTACTCGCTGTTGCTGAGACTGAACTTCCCCTGAATTCGTGGAGTATGGCAGTCCGCGTGTCCATGCTGAGGGGAGATGGTCAGGGCATCACGAACCGGTCGGTCAGACGCCTGTCGCATAGGCAAGCGGACTGCCAGGCAAGCAGAGAAGGCTAGAACACTAATGCATTACAAATTACGGATAAAGCTAGAGAATTGTCACGTGGCAGAAATATGCAACGAGAAACTTTTCGTGGGTATGGTTGCTCCCCAGCGCCGACGATAAGCCAATTGAAGTAAACATTGGCCGGGGGCACGGACGACAAACTCCCACACATGTTCGCCACCCGTGCCAGGACTTAGTGTGCCGGGTGTTTGAAACTCATCGCGCATTCGCTGCAAGATTGAGTGGTCCCAGTTGATAAGGTGCCACCGATAGCCCGTCGTGGGATTCCCGGTCAGGCGGATCTGGAACACATCACCGGTGGCGAGCAAGGCGATGGTATTATCGTCCTGCTCGCGGTACGTCCTTACAAGCTTGCCATCCATATGTCACTCATCAATCGTGGCCTCACGTAGGCATAGGGCAGGTAGATGTAGCCTTTATCGCCGAAGTCTGTTCCCCAACTGTTCTTCACGATCAGATAACCGCCACCATCATACTGTCCATCATCGTGGTATCCACAACAGAACAAAGCGTGTCCACCCAGGAGTTGTTCGCCTGGCTGAGGCATGGGGATATGCCCGTTCAGGGGAGACTCGAAGCTTTCGTAGACCGCAATACCCAATACGCAACCACTTCCTCCCGCTAATGCCTGTTTCAACCCACCCAGCGTCGCGATTCGGTGGAAAGTGCGGATCTTGAATTGGGTAGCGTCAATGTCGGCCTGCTCCGATGGCTCCGAGCAGGTTTTGTCGCTGTAAGGAGCATCTTCATCTGAGCAGACACCAAGGTTCTTCAGCACTTTCAGACCATCGCGGATCATCGCACCTGCTTGGCAGTTACTAGTAGTTCCTTCCAACTGGCGTTCTTGATAGTACTCAAAGGCTGGGGAGAGTAGAATCCACGGATTGGGTATGCCGCTCTTGATCTCCAAGAATTCGCGAAGAGCGGTGATGGCGAAGCCGGTGCATGAACCCTGCTGACCCTGGTCACGTACAGGACTACACCAATTACGCATGTCGATCTGAGGGGGGATCGCGCCGATAGCGAAGAAGCGCGGCTCAGCCTCGAAGATATAATCGCGCGGGTCATAGTGATCGGGAATCGCTCCTAGAGCACGGTAAGCCATGACATTCCTCCTCGTATCTTTTTGACCTAGCCAGGCATTTTACCTGGCGCTACTTAGGTCTGTGACAATACATCAAGTGTAAAACTGACTGTGGGTATTCTCGTAACACCTGGACTGGTTTACTGTGACAGAATCATCTCGATTTGGGCACCACTCAACATCGCGAGCACAGAAGAATACATTTGAGCAAGCTGGATGGAAAGTATCAGTCTCCGTGGACAGCTTCTGGTAGCTGGACAGGAATCGGCTTCTTCTGGTCGGCTTGATACGCAAGCTGAGCGGCGATCACGGCCAAGATGACCGCACCAATCACTGCAATGGCATCCCTGCTTGCTTGCCCCAAGTCTGGTGCGATTGCGTCGAATGCCGTTGCCTTCTGCAACATTGTCCAGCCCACGAAGGCAAGTGGTGGGATGAGCATGCGCATGAAATCCCACCGATCCCAGCTACTGCGGTGGCCTACGAAGTATAATGAGATGCTTAAGAGGAGAAGGGCAACAAACACCCATTTGAGAGTCCCCGGCTGTGTAATTGTCGTTACCAACTCCCCAGCCTGGTTCTTCTCTGTCATCGTTGTGAAAGAAAGTACTACCGTATGTACGGTCAGCACCTCCGCAGGCACTAATGCTGCCAGGACGTCCATATAGCTCTGGACGCCAGGAGGTGATGTGGAAGTGCTCGTATTGGGTATCGCCTCCTCGCGTTTGCCCGTTAGTTGAGCATAGATCAGAGTGCTCATCGATCGAGTCCCCTCATTAAGAATGATATACTATAAGACGATTACAGAACTTTGTTTTATCACACGACTTTTCTTAATTTTTACTCGTCAGCTATGTTTAGCTGATAATGTTCGTAGATCAAGACTTCTTAACTATATTGCTATATTATAAGACGATTACAGAATGTCGTTTTATCACACGACTTTTCTTATTGGAACACAAACAGGTGATTGCCGTTAAATTTTGCCGAAACTAATAGAAGACTTCATAGCAGACACAAACGGGAGGTTTCTCGCTCAAGGCAGGTAAGATTTGAGAAGTTTCTGCGATAGGAATTCCAGGACATAGCAACTATCTGTTTTATGCTAAACGCAAAAGATGTTTCATTTATGAGATAACATCGCTTGTAAGGCGTATTCACGACACTTCAATTTCTCCGCGTACCTGTGAATGACACCACAATTGACACCAAATAACCTCAAAAATAGGTCTTTTCGCACAAAAAATACGTCTCTAGCCTGCACGAATTGTTGACGTATACAGTAATGACCCAGGTGAATCATAAAAGTTGTAAATACCTATCTGGCTCACTCTTGGTGAAGCTCGTATGGTAAATGGCATGAACGTTCGACCGTTTCCAGCGCGAACGGTCGAAAATCGGCACAGGCGCGACTCCTCGAACTGCTGTTCACCAATCCGCTGATTTTCCACCGTTCGCGCGTAATGCGCAGTCGCGCGTTTCATCCGCATCGCATCCCTCTCGCCTTTCCACCACCCACACCGGTCGGGAATACCCCGCAATATAGACTTCCAACACGCGACCTCCACCAAATGCATGTCCCCACTGTAAGTTGGACACCGCGCGGCGTGTCACCACCACATCGGTAGTGCGCGTAGAGGCTCATGGCTGGTTTGGGTTGCCATTTGGGGCAGTGACGGTAGCCTCCAAGCCCAGGTCGTCGGAGCGTCCAGCTGCCAGCCGGGACCATTGGGAGATGGGACGTCCATGTACACGGAAGGAGTTGGGTTCGCTGGTGTTTTTTCCCCATAGTTGCGGCCAGCCAGCAGGTGAGTCCTCCCACGTCTCCTGTCGCCCATAGACGGTCAGATCCAGGAGTCCGAACGACGGTGCCATCACTTCATTGCCGCGCCCGGTGGTCCAGTACGTCTCGAACACGCGGTCCCCGTGCCGCAGGTAGCATACTAGCCTACCGAACTCGGCAAGCAGAGCGGAGGCTGCGTCTTGCGCCGAGTACCACGGGATGTTCCACCCCATGAAGTCACGGTAACGTACGCTCTCCTCGTACGGACCTTCGCAGAACGTGGCATAGGTTACGTCGCGGGAATGCAGATAGGACAACTCGTTGATGTGGGTGGTGGAGAAGGTGCAGCCCTCGCACTGGGCGCTGGCAGGTTGACCTGTATGCCACATGTGATAGTAGACGATCAGAAGCCTGCGGCCCTCGAAGACCGAGAGCAAGGTGATCGGTCCGTGCGGGCCGATCACCTTGACAGAGGAGTCTACCTCCACCATCGGTAGTCGTCGGCGAGCTGCCGCGATCGCATCCCCTTCGCGGGTGTGCGCCTTTTCCCGTACGCGCAGCGTGTCCAGTTCCGCCTGCCAGGTGGCCCGGTCAACTATTGCAGGCAGCGTGGTGGTGTCGCTGATGGTGGGGAAATGGTGCTGATCAGGTGTGTTCATAGATGTTTCCTTCCTCCCCCTCTAGCGTTGGAAAGAGCACAGAGGGAGAGTAGATTTTCTCATTTGTCAGTACCTCTATTCTACTGGCTTCGATGTAAAAAAACTTCTTGGATCTTGCTCACATCCTCGACCCGACTCTTGCCTCTTAAAGATCAGCCGACGCGCCTGATCTTCTCTTGACGAAAGCCTGGTTGAAAAGCCAAAGGAGCACAGGGCTGAACGCCTGACCTGCGAGTGGCCGGCATGCCTCGGCCAGGTATCGGAAGGTTGGGTCGTGTGGGACATAACGCGAAAAGTGGTCTGGCACCAATGCGGCTCGCCGATTAGGAGGCAGAACACATGACGGTCTGTGGCCCATTTCACAGACAAAAGATCCACCATGCTCTATGCTGGCAACATCTTGATGAATACAGATAGAAAGGTGTATGTATGCGCACTATTGTGGTTCCAGAGGTTGCCGCCCTCCAGCAAACAATGGACTCTATCTCCAACGAGCCATTTATCGTCAACACCATCTCGAAGACGAATGGCACCAACGTCAAGCTTCGCTACTTGAGCCGCACTCAGTTAACTTACTCGGAAAAAGGGGCGCAGTCTGCCCGATCTGAGCAGACACCACCGCCATTCAGCCAGTTGATACTTACGGTCCATAAGGCATTCAGCCTGCATCTGCCCCTCTCCCTCAGCCCTGAATTGCTCTGGTACGTTATCTGTTATGAAGTTGCCATCCATATCAAAGAGAATCCGGCTGCCTATGCTCACCAGTTTGGTGCCAACCCCCAGGAGAAGACGACCATCGAGGTGCGCGATGACGAACTGTGCCCGGATATGGACAACAATGATTGGGGGCAAACACTCCAGCGTTTTAATTATGCCTTGCGGCAGACGCTCCCATCCTCGACCCACCGTCTATTTTTACCCCCTTTCAGCACACTGACGCCTGAAGGTGAGGCCGTCCTGCTGGTCTCCCTCATGGACCAGGCATCCGCCTACTACCGCTACTCGGTTATATCTCTGTGCGGTATTCCATCTGTCCGCCTGGAGGGTGAGGCTCACGACTGGGAAATGCTATACAAGCAGGCACAGGCTCTCTCCCAGGTCTTCACCGGACTACGCACTTACTTCCAGGATCTGTTGCCTGTACTCTCCAATTTGAGACAAGCAACTCAAGGTGAAGCAGTGCCAGAGGAACAGTTCTTCTGGAAGTCTCTCTACAAGCTCAATAACAAATCAGGTGGCCCGTATATCACCGGTTGGATCACGGCCTTCTTTGCTCATACAGCGACGAAAAACGGTTTTGCCCGCAAAGAGCAATGCAACTGGCGCGCCCTGTATGACCGGCCGATGGGCGGGTTCAACATGAATCAGTTTCCTTCCCATCTCTCGCTCGTACCGTTCCAGTGGCACTATCTGGAGAGACGCTTCTCGATGGGCTTCATCGCTGGCATCCTGGGCAGCGAGTATAGTGATGGTTTTCTTGTCCCACAGCTCGGTTACGGCGTCGCGGAGTTGGGGTGAGTACTCCCGATATAGCAATGCTTTGCTCCACCTCTCTCCCTATGACAAGATCGGCTTTCAATGAGCCCACAGGGAGAAGGCTGGACTTTGTTTAATATTGGTATGCTTAATCGTAGCTGGGGAAATTATGATCTTGCGCTAGCCTGTTTTCTTTATGCTAAAGACATATTCAATACTATTAACGATCTAGATAATACTGAAATACAAAGTGATTACTCTACAAATTATTGAGAACGCTCTAGATAAAAACCGTGAATAACATCTTTCTATTCGAGAGCTAATGACCTCATTAGAGCCTTTTACGCTATGACAAAACGTGTTTCCCCGCTTTCAGCTGATGAATCACCGGAAACAAGAGTGGCTTTCTTCTCGCTTCACCAAATCGAATGCCAGGAAAACAAATGCTCTTGCAACAGATGTAAGAGCTATGTAACAATATCCCTGTTTTTTGTCAGAGGGATCTCATGAGGTATACTGTCAGCAACCCAATGTGGCTCCCATATGCGCTTTCCTAATACATCCCAGAGCGCATGGAGAGCCGCCGGGAACACGAAATTTTGACACCATAGACGGTAGGTAATAGCAGTCAACTACTTACTATAGTGGACAAACACAACAACGTTCATTCGGCGTGAAAAGCCGTTTGAGGAAGGATAGAAGCGTATGGCAATGTCGAAGCGGTGTATTCCCTATACATCTTTTTCCTCAGAGGTTTGCCCACTTAACCTCCCTTGCCACCTTGCCTCGCGAGTTCTACGCCCCACCTTTGTTGGAGCGTGACAGTTTATTT
The DNA here is from genome assembly GCF_016587455.1 of Reticulibacter mediterranei. Lineage (NCBI taxonomy): Bacteria > Bacillati > Chloroflexota > Ktedonobacteria > Ktedonobacterales > Reticulibacteraceae > Reticulibacter > Reticulibacter mediterranei. The sequence goes on from NZ_BNJK01000001.1 coordinate 848,416, forward strand.
GACAATTAACGACCGCAAAATCGCTGCAAATTGAGGTAGAGTGAACATCATCAGGGACAGTATTCAGTCTGTTGTTGCGCAAGAAGAATGCAACATCTACTCTGAATACTGAATTCCCTGATAAGACAACGGCCGCTGTTACTGGGTCACCTGCTCCTGGTCTACTCACGTCATACTAGCGCTGGTATCTTAGTTTCAACCAGGGCGGCAAGCCCTGATCGGGGATCTTCTGCCGCCACACCAGCTTGCCTTGCCGATCGTAGAGTTCCGCTTGCATGGGCAATTGCACCTGCTCCTCCAGCTTACAGGCAAAGAACACATAGCCATCTTCCACGACATCTTCAAGCACCTGTCCCGCGTCATTGACCAAGCGCACACGCTCCACTTGAAAACCATTGTCAATGACATCACCGTGAGCGATGTGCAAATACTGCCGATTATCCATGATGAATCCCTGCGTCCCGAGGAACAGCAGCGGGTGATCGTGCACAGGTGCAACGACCTTCGACCACTGATTCTGCATGTCTGAACTGGTGCCACCGCCATGATAGCGCCAGGAACCGTCGTCGTTTTGTTGGAGCATGAAAATGAGACGATGCTGTTCGCCATCAAACTCCTGAAATGTGACCTCATACAGCCTCCACCCTGGTCTCTGCTTCTCTCGCAAAAAGCGAATCGTTTCTGGATCAACTGGTCCGTGGTGCCTGCGGTCATCCCACAACTCCTCGATAATCATCTGCCGGAACGGATCATCGAGCCTTGGCATCTCTAGCTTGGCGAGAGGTGGGGGGACCGATGTGCGTTGATACCTCCGATACGCGATCAATTGATCGATACGTCCTCCTATCCTGGTATATGCAGATGGCCTCCGTCGTCGATCTGCTTGAGCGGCGAGTTCGGCCACCGCGTCCAAAACACGCTTGCGAAACTCCTGCCATCCTGGTTGCCCTTCCTGGATCGTGACGAGGAGGGTCGCTGGAGCAATGAGATAATCAAGCGGAGACTCATAGGTGGCAAAGCAGATGGAGAGCGGCGGAATACGCTTGTGATAGGGCTTCAAATCATCATACAACCATGTGGCAGCTTTGTGTTCCTCCCGGCTGAGAGACCTTTCCACGTCTTCTCTCCACCTATCGCGCTGATGTATGATTTGTCTATAATACTTCTCAAGCTCTATAAGCTTATTTCTAATGGCAATGCTCCCCTTCCAGGAAGCCTGATACCGGGAAAACTCCAGGGGTGGGGGCAAAGGTGGATCTGTCGAGATCTTGAGCCGCTCGGCCCGGTAGCGCCGCTCCAGATGTTCCAGATCCGGTTCCCCTGAGATCTTGAGGTACTCTGCCAGCTGAAGCTGCCGGAGCTGCTCCACATCCTGGTTGCTTTGTGTAGGGTCAAGCGTCCGCAGAAACCAGGTCTGCCAGTCATCTACGGTCAGCCCGAGGGCGCGTAACGAGCCATCACCGTTTGGATGCTGGTCGAATGGTGGCACACGTAGCCCATCACGCTGCAACACCCAGAGGCAAAAATCGACTGCTGGATCGCCTCCTCCCTGGCGGTAGTGCCAGGAATCACGCGAATGAAGCAAGTGCATAAGCAGATGCCCTCCTTGACTTAGCTTTTGCCCTCAGTGTAGCATATACCTACTGGCACTTCTCGCATGCGTTCGCGTCAGGCTGATTACCGCGAAAGCTTCTGGTATACTCTCTGCATGAACAACGATGCATCTTTTGAGAAAAGCACAGATCTCTTGACCCTGGCCCAGCAGCAGGGATACGTCCTCAGTGCGACCCAACTGGTTCGTTGGCATCGCGCTGGTTTGCTGCCACGTCCGAAGCAGCATCCGCTCAAAGGCACCAGAGGCACTTGCTCGCTCTATCCGCCCGGAACAGGCGAGCAAGTGCTCCTGCTCTGCTCGTTGCGCACACGCGAACGCCGCCTCGCTCACCTGGCCTGGCAGTTGTGGTTGGCAGGCTATCGTGTGGAATATGGGATCATTTGCACACAGTTGCAGCAGGCAACCAGGCGTATCTCTCGTTGGATGCGCTGGTTCGCTGATCTGAAGCAGGCCGCCTCTCAGCACGATCCTATGCTGGCACTGAACCTGATCGAGCGCTATGCCGAAGGCCCTCTGCACTCACAGCCCTTGCGCCGTATCCGTAAACGGATTGGACGTGAGCATTTCTCCACCTTTCTTTCCCGTCTGCTTGAACTGGCGGAAGTCGGCAGCAAACAAACCAGCGTTGATGACGAACATGAGCGGCTGCTTGATTTGCGTATTCTCGCTCGTGGCCTGGGGTTGGAGAAACGCTTCGTGAACAAGCAAGATGCCCTCGAACCGTATCTGGTCCAGTTTCTGCTTCCCCGACTGCATTGGTTTCTTCGTTACCTGCAAGCGGTCCGTTGGGGAGAACTGCTGAAACAGGCGGACGATTTTGCGGTCCTACAGACGCGTGACGATCTAAGAACCTGGCTGATGCGCCTGGGAAATGCCAGGCACTCGCGGGACCGGCTCCCCAATGATTACCCGCTCTGGGAGATTGATCTCCAGGAAATCTTTCGCGCTTTGTCCACGACTGACCAAGCGCTCGTCATTGTCATTTGGCTCGCGTTGCGTACCCTCCCATCTTCCTGGCACGACGAGATGCCAGCCATCACCATTGGACCTGACGGTCCGTCCTACACAGACTAAGAGAAACGGGGAGGAAAGGCAAGTCAGATGCTTTGAGAGGCTTTCTGTGCAACTGAACAGGGACAAGAGAGGGGAGCAGAACTGAGAAGGAGAAGGTGTTGTATCAGGAGCCATGACCGTATCAAGGCACCCTGGAAGAGCAAGAGATGGCCGATCACTTCGTTTAACCTGTTGCATACGCAGAAAGTGGGCAAAATACTGTAACCTCCTAATCATGCTATCCTAATTGATCATCCCAATGATCCATCGCCTCCTTTTGCATAGACGGTAGAACATGCGAGTAAACGTTCATAGTCACCCCAATATCACTATGCCCCAGAATCTCTTGCACAATTTTTGGATGCACACCCATACTGAGCAAAATGCTGGCCGCACTATGTCTAAGATCGTGAAAGCGCATATTTGGAAGACCTGCTGCTTTAAGAAGCTTACGGAACTGGCTACGCAAGTTATTCGCATTTTTGTAATATCCATAAGCATTACAAAAGACCAGATCAAGTTCCTGCCATCGTGAACCTGCTTTCAACTTTGCTGCAATTTGGCGTTTTTTTATGAGTGCGAAGGGCATCCACAACAATCTGTGGGATACTAATACTACGCTGCCCCCTTCTTTGTCTTCGGCTCGTGTTCCCTATAACCTACACTTGAGAGAAACACAACCGTTCGACGCACCTGCAAACTTCTTTGTTCCAAATCAATATCTTGCCACTTCAGCCCTAGTAGTACAACCGTAGTTAGTTAAGGGGACCGGTTCCTCGGTCTCCTGGAGCGGAGCTGAAGGGCACAGCGTCGGACATGGCTCAGATATGCCCACCGCCGTTTGCGTCGTCGCCAGAAGGACCAGGACAGCTGAAGTTCAACCGAACCGGGAGGCAGGGGCAGCGCGACCTCCAATAAACGCCGCACTTCTGGAACCGTCAGTTCGGCGAGTTCCTCGCTTCCTGCCCCTTTTTTTCTCGGCTTGCCGCCCGAATACTTGCCAAAAAGGCGTGAGCCATCATCGAGAGCGTGATATGACGGTACCAACTGTGCCAAAAACGCACTGCGTACTCATTGAGTCCCGTCTCCCCTTTGGCCTCCTTGATACATTGCTCCACCATGTAGCGGCTGGAGGCCACCCAGATGAGCGTCTCAAGTGGCGTCTCGGGGGGAACGGAGCACAAATAATAGGCCAGTTCACTGGCTTTGCTGATCGAGCGACGAGAAAGCCTCCAGGCATCGGGTCCGGGAAGCTGGTCTCGGCTCTCGACGACTGGCCAGCAGGCCCAGTCATAGGTGATCGGGCCCTTTTCCCCTTCCATCACTGCTAGACGTTGGAAGCTCTGGCGAGGCCAGGACGCCACTACTTCGGAGACCATTTGAGGTTTGGGCGAGCCTTCTGCCAGGCGCCACCCTCGTCTAGGGCGACCTCCCGTCTGTTCCTCTGGTGCCTGCAGGGCTGGCCGCTCTTGCCAGACCCGGGTGTTGGCGGCCACTGCCAGCACATAAAACCGCCCGCAAGCCTGAATCGTTTCCCGCAAACGGGGCGAGTCGGAATACGCCTCATCTCCGGTCACCCATTTCATGGGCACCCCCGCTTCCCAGGCGTGCAAGAGCATGGCGATAGCTTGCTGCGGCTTGGTTTCAAACTGCACCTCCTCTGGCACCATCGCCTCAGCTCGGCGATCTTGATCCCAGATCCACTCGACCTCCGGCAGATAGAGACACCGATCCAGAAAGACATGACTGTCCCGGCCCACATACGAGAGCACAGTCGCCACCTGACAATTCTCTATTTTGCCCAGAGTTCCACAATACTGCTTCGCCACTCCCACCGACTTATCCCCCGCCTTTGGAAAGCTAGTCTCGTCCACGACCCCGATGCCTTTTTCATCCCCAAAGGTCTCGATGACAAACTGCTCTAAGCGATCCCGCGCGGCTTCTGCATCCCAGGGCACGCGGTACAAAAGCCATGGCATCCGAGTCTTCGATGCCATCTCCAACGACCTCTGCCAGGTGCCAGCTATTCTTCCGTGGGACGGTTGCCAGCAACCCACGCAGGTATTTCTTGGCTTGTTCGCGCGACTCGGAGCGTTCAAACAGGTCGGAAAAACGGGCGTGAAATTGCTCAAACGCTTCCTGCCATTGCTCCAATTCCGAGAGCGTCATCTTCAGCCTCCAATCGTCTCCTTGCTCAGTCGGTTTTTTCTCCTCTCTCTTTTCTACTAATGAAGGCTAACTACGGTTGTACTACTAGGAAGACTAAGACAGTGCTCACCAGAAGTCCTGACAGAACTCTTTAATGCCTTGCGTAAAGGATACAATTTACAAATACGTCGAGAGGCTGCACATCTCCTAGTACTCATCAGTCCAGAGAATAGCAAGGTATCAGACGCACTCCTAAAAGGGTTGTTGGATAAAGATCATAACATACGTACTGCTTGTATTCGGGCGCTAGTATCTTGGGGGAAGCACTTTCCTGGTACTCTTCCAAAGATTGAATCAAATTTAGTTCAAGCTGTTCAGGATCCGAAGTTTGACAAACCAGCTAATATTCTTGAGCGTCATGCCTGGGACTATGCTTACGACACTCTGTGGCAACTAGTCGTTGGCGATGAGGTGCAAATAATATCAGGATTAAACCTTCTTTAAGTACGACATTGTTATCTTACAAATAAAAAATCGCGTATTAACCGCGAGTCTAAATTAAGAGGTAGAAGTAATTTTTACGGTAGCCATACATCAGTATGCGAAAGAGATACTACAAGGCATGCAGCACCCCTTGGCGAAACAAGCCGAATCCAGATTTGTCATGCATACTTATCTGACAAATCCCAGCCGCGCTGTTTGGGGGCACCTGTATCGATCCGTTTAACCCACCTATTTGATCTTAAGTTTGCTATACTGTGTCTGGAACGCCAAATCTGTACCAACGTAATGTGCGCCAGTGCTGGCTTGAAGAGAGTCAAAAATGACAGTCAAATTGACAGTTTACCTCTCGAACAGCGGCGACAAAGACGAACGAACACAAACACTATTTTTGACGGCACGCGCTCCCCAAGCGCCGAGAGAAGGATAGAACAACATGGTAATGTCGAAGCGGTGTATTCCCTATACGCCACGTTCTCGTGAATTGAAACAAAGCGTCTTTGCACTTGTAACGACAACAGGTGTCCATCTACGGACTCAAGAACCATATATAGAAGATGACAACACCTGGCGGCTCATCCCTGGTGATGTGCAAACAGCAGATTTAATGATTACCCACGATCACTACGATCACCACGATGCTGATCAGGACGTCAATTGCGTTTTCCCCATCGACCGCCTGCGTGACCTCGCAGCAGAAGGGATTATCGGCGGGATCAATAATAAGCACCTGGGCTTTGGCTTCACGCAAAACTTGCGCGATCTCTATGAGCGTGCAGCACCAGAAATGGCAAAAGAGATAGCACGCTCAAAAGCTGATGGCGTCATCCTCACCGCTGGTTGCCCTCTCTGCCACAGAGTAGCATGTGCTATCGCCCGCGAAATTGAAATGACTGGTCTCTCCACTGTTCTCATTTCCGTCGTTCCCGATGCCACCCAGCAGGCAGGACCGCCACGCGCCATCAATCCCAATCATTTCAAACAGGGGAATAGTCTTGGTGGACCGCATCAGAAACACCTGCAACGTCAGATCTTGTTGGATGCCTTAAAGCGTTGGGAAGCGCGAGAAGAGCCAGGGCGCATCTGGATCATGGACTACCCTGAATATAATCAACAACAGGAAACAATCGAAGAATAAAGCGGTAGGATAATGGGTTCTGATATTTTTCAATATTCAGAACCCGTCACTGCAACAAACAGGTTAGAGTTTGCGCAGCGCCTCAAACAAATCCTCATTATCTGGCAGCACGCCTGGCACGTGCGTTACCTCGATATAACGAATAACGCCCTCTTTATCGATCACAAACAGCGCACGCTCCGCCATGCCAGCAGGATGTCGCACGCCATAGGCATCCACCACCTGCCCCTGTGGATAAAAGTCAGAAAGCAGCGGAAATGTTGTGTGCATGGATTTTTCCCAGGCATCGAGAGCAAACGTACTATCCATGCTAATCGACACGACCTCAGTGTCAAAGTCATTAAAACGGCTTAATTCTGCCTCGTATGAGGGCAACTGGGCCGAGCAGGTGCCGCTAAACGCGTAGGGGACGAACGCAAGGACAACATTCTTCTTTCCCCGAAAATCGCTAAGATGCCAGTCTTTCTTCTCTGCCGTCTTCAGGGTAAAATCTGGTGCCACATCGCCGACCTTCAAAGTCTTTGTCTCTGTGCGATTTTTACTGTCCATCAGCCTGCATATCCTTCTTTATAAGTTGTATTTCTGGAACGTTCATGAGCAGATCTCAACAGGCAACAAGTGACCACGTTCACGCATCACTCGTCTTGTAAATTGCGCCAAATAGAAGTATCAAATAGCAGTGTCGCTCCTCAATAAATACTCTCTATCTGGCAAATAGAGATGCTCACTGTTCGGGATTGTAGCACTGACAATGAGCGCATGTCAAACGGGGAAGAGAGGAGACTGAAATCTTTTGTGGCAAGAACATGCTCAGACACCTTCTATTCAAAAAACCAGACGTCCCTTTGAGTTCATCGATAACATACTGGAAGCGCGTTCTGGATTGCTCGCCTACATTCCTATCACCTTTGTTACTATCTGTCTACTCTGCGGTGCTTCCTGGCAAATCTTCTTATCAAAGAACGATCCTGCCCGCTATCAATGTTATGCCCTCACTTTCTGGTTCGGTAGCGATGCAAGCAATCTCCTTTCACCCGATCAATGCTCATTCTTGTTGCCGTTAGCAACTCCACAACCCGCTTTTCATATGCTGCCAATTGAATACCCTCCCCTGACTTTGCTCACTTTTTCCTTACCACTACTCGCTCCTCTTCCATATTATCAGTTAGCCTTTGCGTTCTCCATGTCGCTCATCTGCTTCCTTATCTACTGGCTTCTGCTGAAATATGGCCCACGTGGAGCGGCCCCCGTCTTCGCACTCTACATCCTCATCGGTGGCGTGGCAACCGCAGCAGAACGATACGATCTTGTGCCAGCTGCACTCACACTGCTTGCTATCATTGCAGCTGAACGCAAACATTGGACCTGGGCCTATATCGCTCTGGCATTGGGTACATTGATGAAAATATATCCTATCTTATTGTTGCCAACATTCTTCATTGCTGAACAACAATCCCAGGGACGCATGCACCTTCCATCAAAAAACTTAACACCCGCCACAACAATCCATCATCTCTGGTATACAGTGCAAGGCTTACGGCAATGGGTGTGGAAAAATGCGCTGATCTTTTTCAGCCTCATTATAAGCATTACCGCCGTGTTCGCCTCGCTCAATTTCGAGGGAGGTGTCGTCAGCCAGCTCAGCTACTTCCTTCACCGTCCTATACAGGTTGAGGCAACAAGCAGCACCTTTTTATGGGTCGCTCAAAGCGCTGGCATCCCTCTACACATCGATAACAGCTACGGCTCCCTGAACATCATCAGCCCGCTAAATAGCATACTCTCTCCCACCTGCACACTGCTCTTAGCACTCGGTTGTCTCTTCATCATTGGAATGCAGTGGCGCGGCAAACTGGACATCACGCAAACCTGCATTGCATTGTTGCTCGTTTTTATCGCAACAGGCAAAGTCTTCAGTCCTCAATACATCATCTGGCTGATGCCCTTGCTCGCTTATGCTGGCGCTTTCGATACCTTCTGGCTGCTGATCTGGGTATCGCTTTCCGCTCTGACTACACTTATCCTGACCTACCTCTATACACGCCCGATCGATCCGTTGCTGATCCCATATACGCCCGGCTTCTTTGAAACCGTGACCTTACGCAACGCGCTCTTCGTGCTGATTACATTGACCTATCTTTTTAACTGGTTCCAGGCACGACAGCGCAGACCGCTGCCACCGCTACGCTCTGAAAAGGAAACCAGGCCGCTCTAGCACATCTTTCCTGATCTCATAGGCAGTTTCCGCGTCTTTGAGCAGAGTTGTTTCAACCTTTTGCAGGAACATCTCTTCTCGCGCATGCCCCAATCGCTGCAATGCGCCTCGAAATGGCGCAGCGATTTGCGAGCGACCAATCAATGTTTCATGCTGAGCACTGCTGTTATTAGCGGCATTTGCATACACCAGCACAACCTCATTTTCAAATGCGCGAGCCACGCAAAGCGCATCGACCAGTTTCACTTCCGAATTGGGATCATGTGTCAACCCGACGCCTGCATCCTCAACGCACCAGTAGCTTGGGCAGAGCACCAGCTCAACTCCACGCCGCATCATCTCACGAAATATTTCAGGAAAGATCAGATCCCAACAGATAATCAGGCCAACCCTGCCATAATCAGTATCAAACGCCACAACTTCATTGCCTGGAGTAAGGTAGCTTCTTTCGGACAACCAGAGATTTACTTTTCTATATCTTCCTCTGACATTTCCAGCTTTATCTATATAATAAGCAGTATTGTACAGCAGACCATCCTGATCACCCTCAATAATCGATCCTGCGACAATATCTATCGTATATTCACTGGCTAGTTGCTGAAAATACGCTCGATAGCACCCATCATAATCCGCTAATGTCGCGTCGCCACAAAGCGGCCCGGTCACAAAATCCTCTGGGAACACAACCATATCTGCCCGCGATGCTGCCGCAGTTGCAACAAATCGGCGCATCTTTTCGAGATTCTCCTCTGGCCTCGCCTGAGCAACGGCAAATTGTACAACCGCGATCATGACATCCATAGCGACAGTTTACTCCCAAACACAAGTAACGATGAGCCATAATTCACTCATCGCTACTTGTGTTATGCTCAAACCACAACGAGAACTATTCCTCACGACAATCGGGATCAAGCCTGAACAGCCTCTCGCTCGCTGCTCCCTTGTTTGCCTTTTTTCGCTTCCAAGTACCAGCGTACGCCCTCGGCCACGCCGCGCTCCACATCATACTCAGGCGTATACCCAAGCTCACGCTTTGCCCGCTCGATGGAAAAGGGTTGCTCTCCTCCCTGAAGTGTCACGCCATAGGTGGTAAAAGGTGGAGGTGCGGCATTGCGCCTGCCAGCCGCCTGCCAGACCAGCTCAGCAGTACGACCGGCCAGATATAAAGCTGAGAATGGCACCTGCAACTTCAAGTGTGGAACACCCAACGCGTCCGCAATGGTGTTCAAATATTCAGCCTGCGTCACGCGCTGCTCACCTGCAAGCGTATATGCGCGGCCAATCACCTCATTACCCGCATCCCCGGCTTTAATCATCCCCTGAGCCACATCTCGCACATAGACAACTGGCACAATATTCTTCCCGGACCCCATCAAAAAGAACTTGCCCGATTCTACGCGCGCGACATATTTCCCGAAACTGGCATTATCTCTTGGACCGTAAATCCAACCCGGACGCACGATGACAACAGGGGCGCCCCGATCTTTTACCAGATTCGCAAGCAGTTTCTCGCCCGCAATCTTCGTCCGACTGTAGGGATTATCCTCAGCATGGAAAGGATGATCCTCTGTAACCAGATCGTGCAGATGATGCCCATAGACGGTAATGGAACTGGCATGCACAATCCGCTCCACACCAGCCTCCATTGAGACATTCACCAGGCTCGCCAATCCTTGCACATTGATCGCTCGATAGACCTCTTCCAACCCCCAGGGACCGGTCTTCGCACCGACGTTGTACACGCGCTGCACACCTTGCACTGCTCGCTTTAATGATTCCTCATCGGTTAGATCACCATAGACAACTTCTACATCTCTCAGTGAACGTACATAGCTTGCATCTTCGACAGGGCGCACCATCGCGCGAACCTCATCGCCCCGCTCTCTCAACATATCAATAAGATGGCCGCCTAGAAAGCCTGCGGCCCCCGTTACTAAAACTTTCATATTCTCTTTACTCCTCGCTTGCCTTGATCCCCCCTACGCACCTCATCCATCTTACGTGAGTATAGCAACCGCGTTCAACATTGGCAACTGCGTAGGAGAGATTTCAGAGCAAGATTTCCACACGCCTTATGTAAAATATAATAAGATACTAAAGCGTGCTACTAAGGCGTGCTACTAAGGCGTAAATGTCTGTATAGTAACGAACCCATTCATTTCCAACGGAGGCATGAATCATGTCGATTACGACTCCACACGGTTCTCCACAATTTCCACGAACCGCTAGCGACATCCAGCCATCGACTCAGGAAGCAATAGATAATGCTGTACAGGCATTACAAGCAAATAAACAAAACTGGGTGACGCGCTCAATACAGAACCGTATCTCCATTATTGACACCATCATCAACAACTTTGTCGCCATCGCGCCCCAATGGGTCGCCAGTGCATATCAGGCAAAGGGCATTGCAGAAGATTCTCCACTGGTTGGCGAAGAATGGATGATCGGGACATGGCCGATACTCAAATATTTACGCCAACTGCGACAATCATTGCTAGATATTGAAACATACGGTCGCCCACACATCCCTGGTCCCGTTACCACACAACCAAACGGCCAGGTCTCCGCTCAGGTATTCCCTCAAACCCTCTATGATCGCCTGTTCTTTCGTGGCGTGACAGCCGAAATCTGGATGGAACCCGGTGTCAGTGCAGAGACGCTGCCGCAGACCCAGGCGCTTATCTACCAGAACAAAAACCATACGGGCAAAGTCGCTTTAGTACTGGGTGCAGGCAACGTATCAAGCATTGCTCCGACAGACCTCCTCTATAAACTCTTCGTCGAAGATCAGGTCGTGCTGCTCAAAATGAATCCCGTCAATGCTTATCTTGGTCCATTGATCGAAGAGAGTTTTCAGCCCCTGATAGAGCAACACTTTTTACGCGTGGTTTATGGCGGCATACAGGAAGGCGAATATCTCTGCAAACACCCGGGCATCGAAGAGATCCACATCACAGGCTCAGACAAAACCTTCGACGCCATCGTCTTTGGCACCGGCCAGGAAGAAGCCATCCGCAAAGCAGAGGGCAGGCCACTGCTGACAAAACCTATTACCGGGGAGTTGGGCAATGTCAGCCCCATCATCATTGTTCCTGGCCCCTGGACACCCGTTGAACTTGCATATCAGGCCGAACAGATCGTCTCCACGCTCACCACCAACGCTGGTTTCAACTGTAATGCAACACGCGTCATTATTCAACATGCCGACTGGAATCAACGTGGGCAACTCCTCCAACAACTACGCACACTCATGAGCAACACCCCTCCACGCAATGCCTATTATCCAGGAGCCAGAGAGCGCCAGCAGAGCTTCTTACAGGCCCACCCAGAGGCTGAGCAACTCGGAACTCCTGGCCCACAACAGCTGCCCTGGACACTGATCGCTGGCGTTGATCCTGCCAATACAGACGAAATTTGTTTTACAACCGAAGCGTTCTGTGGACTTTTCGCCGAAACCAGTCTGGAGGCTGCCAGCGTCGCAGAGTACGTTGACCAGGCCGTGACTTTCGCGAATGAACAACTATGGGGAACACTCAATGTGACGCTCATTGTTCACCCAGAATCGATGAAAGTTCCGGCAATAGCCATCGCCGTTGAACGGGCCATTACCAATCTGCGTTATGGCACTATCGGACTCAACTACTGGGCAGGCGGCAGCTTTGCAATTGGCGTGACCACCTGGGGGGCTTTCCCTGGACACTCTCTCCAAAACATTCAATCGGGCAACGGCGTTGTCCATAACGCTTTAATGTTTTCACAAGCACAAAAATGCATTCTACGAGCGCCCTTCACAGTGACGCCTACCCCTCCCTGGTTCGTCACTCGTAGCACTGCAATGAACAAGCTCTTCCCCAGGCTGACCGACTTTGAAGCTTCTCCTTCCGTCTGGAAGGTGCCAGGCATTATCGGAGCAGCCCTAACAAACAATAAAAGCTAAACAATATGTATGGCTGCGTTTGTGCTATTTTTTTATACAAACGCAGCCATAGCGTGAATTTTTTCTAAGAACCGGGTAAATCATCTCCCCTACAGTAAAGCAATACATTCTCTGTATCTGAATAGTTACCAGCATCTACATCCCTAAAATCAAAAGTACTATATTTAGCATACAAAGCAATAATGATATGCTAAAATCCTCTCATACACGCACATACCTCGAAATATTAGATCTGGAAGTATTGATGGAAGTGGAGAATACCTATGGACAAGCAACACATCATCAACTCGATTTTCAGCGACCCCATTTTTAGTGGCCCGATTTTGGAATCCATCTTGAGCACTGATCCATCGTAAATGTCCGATTCACCTATTTATCTCAATATATTAGGCTATGCTCTTTATACATGATTCGCGCAGGAACAGGATCTAGCGGATCTGGAACAGGCAGTACAAACCTTGGAGCACGCACTGCAACTTACATCCGTCGCCTCTGCTGAGTGGTTGCAAACTATCCACAACCTGGGAAACGTGTTACGGGTCCGTTACGAATATACAGATAACATGAACGATCTCGATCGAGCAATTCACCTGTTTGGACAATTAACCGAGCACACGCCCCTGGATTCTCCAGAGGGATCAGAACATTTGTTTAATCTGTGTACCTGCCTGCTCATACGTTTTACAAAGACAAAAAACATTGCCGACCTGGATCGCGCCATCTGTTCATGGAAAGAGATGCTCGCACCTACCCCTTCAGATTCTCCGCTCAGACTCATGTACCTGGGCAATCTTCACAATGGTCTGGTGACGCGCCACGAACTCACCAACAATCTCAACGATCTGGCCGAAGGAATCCAAATGGGGCAAACGTATCTCGACGAAATCCCAGCTGATGATCCCGACCGTGTCGGATTTCTGGAAACGTTGAGCAAGAGCATGATTAAATACTACAATCAGACTTATGATTTGGCCGATTTAAACTCCGCCATCCGTACCTGGAAACGACTGATAGAAGCAACACCACTAGACGCAGATTACCTCCCCGTGTTAATCAACTTTCTCGTTCATGGCCTATTAACGCTCAGCGATAAGACCAAAAATGTTGCAGATTTCCAGGAAGCGATACGACAGCAAGAGTATGCATTGACGCTGTGCAAACCTGGCTCGTTCTACCAGATGCAATGCCTGCACAACCTGGGCAGCACTTTGAAGATGCGATACCACGACACACAAGATTTACACGACCTCAATCGGTCAATCGAGCTGCTGGAACAGGCCATCGCTCTGTTTACTCCAAATTCACAACATGTTAAAGCCGATTACCTATCGAACCTTGCTAACGCATTATACTTGCGTTTTGAACGGACAGAAAATATGGCAGACCTGGATCGCACAAAGGAGTTAAAAACGCTCGCTTCTTCACCTAAATAATTCGCCGTCTCTTCACAACAGGAAATTTACACATCGTGATCGGGTTGCAAGTCACCTCATCACTGTCTATTTTTTGTGTTATACTCATTCATGTTGGGTAATTGGAGGTAAACCACCAAATTTTTTGAAAGGATGCTATGCCCAAACCAGCTCAGCATGTGCTTCTCTGGTCCAAAATCCATCGGCATTATGAACTGCATACCTACGGCCAACCCAAACAGTCATTCACCCTGGAAGACGAGCAGATCTGGCTCACCTGGTTAGCTGAAAACACGGCTTTTGCCTTTGAAGGGCGGACAGGACGAATCACGGTGGTCAAAGAAGCGAGGACTCGTGGGGGAGGATATTGGTATGCCTATAGCACGCGTGAGCGACGCACTAGCAAGCGCTATCTGGGGCGTACAAACCATGTAACCTTTCCACGCTTAGAGCGGGTGGCAAAGGAACTCACATGTCAGTCCTCCTCTACTGCCCATAGACGCCCAACACATCAAACCACTGACCTGCTCTCCCTTGCTCCCAACCGCGATGATATCGCATCAGGCACGGACTCTGACCCCCAAAGCATCGGCTCGGGGCGAGAAGGAGTTGGACAAGCAGGGAGCTGGTCAAACGTTGAGCACAGCGTTGTCCTGCTCTCCGCCAAACTCTCGCCTCCCCGTCCACCAACCCGGCTGGTGGCACGTGAGCATTTGCTCGCCGAACTGAATGCAGTGCTCTTCCACCATTTGACGCTACTCTCTGCTCCGGCAGGGTCAGGCAAGACTACGCTACTCGCTGCATGGGTGGCTGCATCGAAAAAGCTGCCGGAGAGCAAGGCAGATGAAACCGAACACGAGGTCGCCTGGCTCTCCCTTGATGAATTGGATAATGATCCTACCCGCTTCTGGACTGCGGTTATTGCAGCTCTGCGCCGATGTCTGCCCCATATTGGAGAGGTGGCACAAGAGATGTTGCATTCGTCACAGGCTCCAATGCTCTCAACCATTCTGATGACGCTGCTTGGTGAGATCGAGCAAATAGGGAGAGAAATCATCCTCATTCTCGATGACTATCATGTAATCAGTGATAAGACCATTGGAGATGCCTTGCTTTTCTTGCTTAGTCATCTGCCCCACAATCTGCATGTGGTTCTCTCCAGCCGCACTGATCCTGACCTTCCCCTCTCCCGCTTTCGCGTTCGCTCTCAGATGAGCGAAATCCGTGCAACTGATCTGCGTTTTTCTCTGGAGGAAACTGCCCGTTTCTTGTGTGATGCTATGAAGCTGCCCCTCTCACAACAGGAGGTGGAAACCCTCTCGGAGCGAACTGAGGGCTGGATTGCCGGTCTGCAACTGGCCGCGCTTTCCATGCAGAAGCAGCAGGATCTCTCTGCCTGGGTCTCGGGCTTTGAGGGATCTCACCGGCATCTATTAGAGTATGTGCAGCAGGAAGTCCTTGCTCACCTTCCCACCCACCTGCTCGACTTTTTGCTGGCAACGTCGATCCTGACCAGAATGAATGCCTCTTTATGCCAGGCCGTTACCGCAGCGGACAGCCAACAAACCAGCCAGCAGCTTCTGGAGAAACTGGAGCGGGTCAATCTCTTTGTGATGCCTCTGGATGAGCAGCGGCGGTGGTATCGCTATCATGATCTCTTCCGCGAGGCTCTGCTTGCTCAATTGCACACTTCCAGGTCTCAACAGGTTCCCCTGTTGCACCAGCGGGCAGCGCGTTGGTATGAGGCGGCAGGTGATCTGCATAAGGCCATTACCCACGCACTGGCGGCTCCTGACTATCCTCTGGCTGCGTCCCTAATCGAGCTGGCTGCTTCCTCTTTCTGGCTCAGCGGGCAGGCAAAAACCATTCACAATTGGGTGCTTTCCCTGCCCGAGGCCATTGTGCGTGCGCATATCCGCCTCGCCCTGAGTGCCGCTCTTCATTTACTCAATTCTGCACATACAACCGCCGAAACACTGTATGCAGAAATCGTTGCCCAGGTGAAAAAAAACATCACGCGCATGGAGAAGATCGTAGACAGAAAGCACGAACTGGTCCTCTCAAAGGAGGAGGTGGCCTTGATCGAGCGGCGTGTACACATGCTGCGTGCTTTGATTGAGGCCAGCATGCTTCTTGGGCATGGCGATAGAGAGCGTCTGCATCTGCTCTCTCAGGAACTCGACGCTCTTCCCCCTGATGAGGATGCCATCTGGCAAATGATTCCACTCTCCTTCATCTACTGGCTGACTGCAATCTTGCGGCATGAAGGAGTACAACTGGTATCCAGGTTTGAGCAAGTGAAGCAGCAGGTGATTGATGCAGCAGACGCACTGGCAATGATCCGCTTCATGGGCTGGCTGGCAGTGTTATATATACAGGCTGGACAGCTACACCAGGCTCATCGGCAATGCCTGGAGACACTCACCCTGATTGGACAGATTGGTAAACGCAGTGCATGGGCGGGATATATTCATTTTTGCCTCTCTCATATCTACTATGCATGGAATAAACTAGAGGAGGCTTCTAGCTCGTTGCGACGTGCTTTGCAGATTGCCTCTGATTGGCAAGAAGTGGATCTCCAGGTCATCGGAGAAGGTTTGCTGGTGAATCTCTCACTGGCAAGAGGGGATCGGGCGACTGCGCAGCAGGCTCTCCAAAGGACGATAGCATTGGCAAAGCAGGGGATCATTACCGATCATGCTGTCTGGGTAATCTATGCCCAGGTTCCTTTCTGGCTGGCTGAGGGGAATCTGGTCGAGGCGAATCAATGGGCTGCCCGGGCCGCCTTAGCTCCAGAGACCTGGAACCCCTCGCGCAAAATAGAGCTGCTGATGTGGATACGAGTCGCTCTCGCACAGCAACAGTACGAATCTGCCATCGAGATCCTGGAGCGTTTCAGAAAACGCCTTGACCCGCCAGCAGATATCTATACTGTCGAATTCCTGTGTCTGTACGTCGTGGCGCTGTATTATGCAGGCAAGAGAGTACAAGCTCGAATGGTTGCATCTCGCCTGCTCTCGCTGACCGAGCCAGAGGATCATATCCGCGTATATCTCGATGGTGGCCCACCTATGAAACAGGTGCTCAAAGCCCTGCTTTCACCTCAGCTTGATGATGAATCTGGTGCTGAAACAGCCGTTCTCTCAAAGGAGGGAGCCATTTCCCGGCCTTTTGTTTCGCGATTGCTGGCTGCCTTCGAGCAGAAGCAACGCCAACACACGAGCCTTGCCAGCCAACCCCTCGTCACCCCGCCAACGAGTAGGCCTGAGCCTCCACAAGTCGAAACGTCATCAGATCTGCTTGAACCTCTGAGTCGGCAAGAGCTGCGGGTGTTGCGTCTTCTGGTCACCGGGCAGACCTACGGGGAGATGGCAAAGACGCTCATCGTCTCTCCCAACACGATCAAGACCCAGATCAGCAGTATCTATCGCAAACTGGGCGTGAACCGTCGCTCCGAAGCCATCGCAGCGGGCAAGCGTTTCCATCTCCTCTAAGCAGAACCCAAGCCAGACACATCCTACTTGTGGGAGATCAGTCTCATTCCAATCTCCCAACACACTCTCATCAATCACCCTTCTAATCACCTATCCTGGTGATGTCGATTCACCTGGCATCTGGCTATACTCTCCTTCAAGAGAGATAGTCGCGCAACCGCGCTACCTATGCGGAACCTTTCCCAGAGGGCTTGCAGCCTTCTGGGCTTCTCCACTGTCTACCGTATCTCGTTTCTGAGGAAGGTGCAAACTCCTCAGTAGTCAATGGATAGATAATTCTATCCAAAGGGAAAAAACGATGTCAGAAACGAACGCGCTCTCAAATCAACCAGTAGCTGACGACGGCCAGATCGAAGCCAGGCTCATAGCTCCTCCGTCGCTCTCCAGGGCAGAGGTCGGCGCTATGATCCCCTCGCCACTTTCACGCAGCAAGCAAATCCTGCGCTTGCTGCGGCATTTCGGCGAGATGGTTCTGGCTATGCTGCTGGGAATGGTGGTCTTAGAGGTGGTGACTGGTGTGATCCACATTGCGATGGGGCCGGAGGTCGAGGCAATGGCGATGGCAGTCGCGATGACAATACCTATGGTAGCCTGGATGCGCATTCGTAAGCATGCCTGGCGGCTGAATGCAGAGATGGCGGGAGCCATGATCGTTCCGACAATCGTGCTGATCGCTGTTTGTTTGCTGGGTGTGTTGCCAAGAGCAAGCCTGATGCTCTTTACACATCTGTTGATGCTGCCCGCCATGCTCGCCGTGATGCTCTATCGCTGGCGCGACTATACCTGTCACTAGCTGTCCCGTGCTATCCGGCATAGGACAGCAAGAGCACCTGTCGGGAATTCACGCAGATTCCTGGATCTCCAGTAGGAATTGCTGAAGCAGAGAGTCACATTTGTTTGAGCTTGAGCAAAAAGACGGCTCACGACGGTTTTGCATTTTCACATCGTGAGCCGCTACGAGGAAGAAGCATAGTTTTGCAGAAAAACTTCACTCGAAGTAGAGGCTAGCCTGCATCTCTGGAAACATTCACCCCCATTGCAAAGAGCCACGGTGAACGGTTCATAACATGA
This sequence comes from Reticulibacter mediterranei, assembly GCF_016587455.1. Classification (NCBI taxonomy): domain Bacteria; kingdom Bacillati; phylum Chloroflexota; class Ktedonobacteria; order Ktedonobacterales; family Reticulibacteraceae; genus Reticulibacter; species Reticulibacter mediterranei. Next base: position 867,003 of record NZ_BNJK01000001.1, read on the forward strand.
ACGTATTTTTTGAGGTGGGATTGTTCTATTCTACTGTTATAACTACTTTGCCTTTGGCATGTCCTTCTTCAAGATACCGAATTGCTTCAGCAACCTCACTTAATGAATATCGTCTATCTATGACAGGAACAACTTTGCCTTCTTCAAGAAGCACCTTCAGAAAAGCTAAATCTTTCGTGTTTGTTTTCGCCGTCAGGTTCCCCATTTTCTGCTTCCCAGTCATCGATATCCATGGCCCCAGGAACATGGCCTGAACCATTTGACCCATAGAGCCTCCAGTCGTGACATATATTCCATTGAGATGTAATGCCCGTTTATAAGCTGAAATCGAATGATAGCCATTCACCGCAAGGATCAGGTCATACTGCTGCCCATTTTTCGTGAAATCTTCATGTGTGTAATCAATGACGTGGTCTGCCCCAATCGAGCGCACCATATCCACATTCCCTGTGCTGCACACAGCGGTGACTTCAGCCTCGAACGCCTTGGCAATCTGTACCGCGAACGTTCCCACTCCACCGCCCGCACCATTAATCAAAACCTTCTGACCTCGCTTGATCTGCCCTTTATCGCGTAGCCCCTGCAAGGCGGTGACTCCCGCCAAAGGAACAGCGGCAGCTTCCTCGAAGGTCGTATTAGCGGGTTTCAACACCAACGCATCTTCACGAGTACAGACATATTCAGCAAAACCACCCCAACCAGTCTCGAAGAGATCTCCAAAGACTTCATCACCAGGCTGAAACTGCTTGACATTTCTGCCAACCGCTTCAACTCGTCCAGCTACGTCAGATCCGAGGATCGGGCGTTTTGGTTTGAGAAATCCATTATACAGGCGAACCAGAAACGGGTCGGCTCTCACAAGACGCCAGTCAGCTGCATTGACGGATGCAGCCGACACTTTTATCAAGACTTCATCATCTTTGGGCGCAGGTTTTTCTACCTCTTCAAATTGAAGAACATCTGGGGATCCATATTGTGTGTAGACAATAGCTTTCATGAGAGTATCCTTTCTCCTTAATGATAAGCGTGTCAGGGTTTGACATCTGGTACATCTGCCTGGTCGGGTTTTATGCGCATGACCGAGAGTAATGGCATGCCTAAATCACGCACTTTTTTGAGCAATCCATACAACGCGGCCTGATCAACCACCGGGCCGGTTAAAAGCATATCGCCGTTGTCTTCCAATGTGATGGAGAGGCCATCAAACCAGTCTGTCCACTCATGACCCAGATGCCCCTTAACCTTGATCTGATAGATCATTGGTTGAATTGGATCAATTTCCGAGTTGAATGAGCCTGACATGATTCTGTACCTCTTATCCTGGATTATTTTGAATTCTAGAAGAAGCATAACTGCATGACGGTGTGTAAGTTGAGACACGAAAGTGTTATTTGAAGTGTTGTCTTGAGTGTAGTGAGGGGAGCATTGCTCATGCTTTGGCTGTATTGAGACGGCAACCGATCTGTTTATACCAGACCGAGTTGGCGGGCCCGTGCGACCGCTTCAGTACGCCTTTGGACCTGAAGTTTGCCAAAGATTTTCCGATTGTGTCCTTTTACTGTGTCCAGAGCGAGGAACAGCCGTTCACTGATCTGCTGATTGGAAAGTCCTTGAGCGATGAGGTGGAGGACTTCTACCTCGCGTTGACTCAACGGCTCGATCAAGAGCTGGGCAGAAGACTGAGATGCCAAAGACAATGGGTCTTCGCTCCTCTGCTCATCCGCTTTCAATACCGCCAACAATTTCTTGATATAGTTAGGTGTTCTCCCAAGAGCCTCAGCTTCGGATAAGAGATGAGCCATCGGGAGACCTTCATCGACAAACAGACGGATGAAGCCGCCTGGCTCGGCAAGTACCAGAGCGTCACAGAGCTGTTGCACCGCCTCGTCCTTTTCACCATGAGCCTTTAGCGCAACTGATTGCATCACCATCGCCTTGAGCCGTTCATCCTTCCAATCCTTTGCCTCTGCCTGCCGTCGCCATGCCTCCAGCACTGCCAGTGCCGCCAAAGGGTTTCCCTGAGCCAGATGAACCCTGGCCTGACTAATAGGCTGTTCGTATGCCTGTGCTATACGAGCGGCGGCGGCCACATCACCCTGGTGTAACAACACCAGCACTTGCGCGGCAGCTACTTCGAGGAAACGAGGCACAAAGTTATACCGGCGCGCGGACTGATGGGCATCTTCAAGTAGAGCAGCGGCGGCGGCCACATCACCCTGGGCCAGTTTCAGGCGGGCAAGAAAGATCTCACTGCTCACGTATCGGTCAATCACTCTTCTATCATACTGTTTTGCCAGGCGGAGACTCTGTTGCCCATGCTGTAGAGCTTCATCTAGCTCATTCCATTCATAGAGAACACGGGCCAGGCCAAGATGCGCTTCGCAGATAATCTGAAGCGGCTGATCGCTTGCCAATTGTAGGACGCGTCGGTAAGTCTCGGCTGCCAGAGAAAGCTGGTTGTCTGCTTCCTGGATGTGGCCCAATCCGATAGCCACCAGAATAGTGTTGAAGGTATGCCCAGATGCCCGGCCGAGAGAGAGGCCTTCGGTAAAGGCCTGGCGAGCGGCGGCACGGTCTCCCAGGCTGCTATAGGCATATCCCAATACCCAATAAGGAGTAACGCGCGAAAACAGGTTGTTGGGATGTAGATATTCCAGGGCACGGCGCGATTGAGCAAGCATGGGTTCTATCTGGTAGCGAGTGAGCGCTAACGTCGCCCGGATAGCGGCAATTTGTCCGATAAGATCTCGGACCGTGTCGTTCACCTCGTTGCCTTGCAGGGTGGCTTCAGCCGCTTGCAGTTGTTCTTCCGCGCCAGTTGTTTGACCATTCACTACCATCAATGAGGCATATCTCACCCGCAACGAGGGTTTGGCATCCAGCACGGCCGTCGGCAACGACCCCAACCAGTTCAGGAGAGTAGTCACTGCACCACGAAAATGTCGGGGAATCCCCTTTCCTTCTATCAAACGCTCGGCGCGCTCTACATCGTTGGCTGCAACTGCATGGTGAAATGCTTCAATCGCAAGGTCATGATTTTCATACCACGCACTGGCACGAATGTGTAACTCATGCACCTGCCTTTCGCGGTCTTGGGCATCTCCAGGAGATGAGGTGATGCTCTGCTGAAGACGAAGCCTGAGCAAATCTGCAAAGAGATGGTGATAGCGATACCAGCATCGTTCGCTGTCCAATGAGACGATGAAGAGGTTGGCGCGTTCGAGGTATTCCAGGGTAGCTTGCCCGGAAAGAGAAGGGTCGAGGACAACAGCATCACACAACGAGCTTGACAATCGGTTCAGGATGGATGTGCGCAGCAAGAATGTCTGCACACGAGCGTCCTGCTGTCCGAGGACTTCTTCCATCAGATAGTCCAGGACGAAGTGGTGGCTGCCAGTGAACGAGCTGATGAAGCTGGTCGGGTCCTGGCATCCCTGCAAGGCAAGCGCGGCAAATTGCAGGCCAGCAACCCAGCCTTCGGTACGTCTCTCCAGGGCAGCGATGTCCTGATCCGAGAGGGTGAGACTCATCACCTGGTTGAGAAAGGTGGCGGCTTCGGAGAGAGTAAAACGCAAATCAGCGGCGCGCAGTTCGGTCAATTGGTCCTGAGCACGCAGACGGGCCAGGGGCAACTGAGGGTCTTCTCGGGTGGTGATGACCAGGTGCATATGCGGGGGCAGATGATTGATGAGATACGTGAGGGCCTGATCAACCGCTTTGGCCTCAATCATGTGGTAGTCGTCGAGAACGAGGACGAACGGGTCTTTTGTGATGGTCAAGTCATTGAGCAAGGCCATCAGCATCGCTTCGGTTGACGGTGGCTGGGGAGATTGGAGCGCACGCAAGACCTCTTCTCCAAGCCTGGGCGCAATTGTCTGCAATGCTGCAACGAGGTATGTCAGAAAGCGGGTGGGGTCATTCTCCCCTTCGTCCAACGACAGCCAGGCACTCGATTGCCCAATTCCCTCGATCCATGAGCTGATGAGTGTGGTTTTCCCAAAACCAGCGGGAGCAGAGACGAGGGTCAATTTGCGATGCAGACCCTCGTTGAGCCGTCCAATCAGGCGAAGGCGGCTGACCATGTTCGGTCGAAGCCGAGGGAGATACAGTTTCGTGGCTAAAATTGATATCACACACTCTCTCCTTCGCACATTTGGCACTCCCCCGCTTCAAAGACGGGGAATTCTTCCTTCATCCACCTGGTTTGCCCATCGGCCAGTCTCCTGACGGTGAGTAGAGATCAGGTGTCCAGAAGCGTTGTCCATCCCTTTGGGAGTGGTCGTTCCCATATGCCCTACGGTACGAGACGCAAACATCCAGACAAGAGACAGACCTGTCCGTGAGGAGAGGATGTGCTGGCTCTTCCCAACGAGTCATCTGACGCCGTCTCTTGCTTTGATCGCAGATGCTTGTCGATGTCTTCACCCTGCGATTATACCGTCTCGTGTAGGGGTGGTCAAGAGGATACGGCGCCCCACTCCGCCCTAGCCCCAAATAAAGAGGGCCAGTTCATCCCCCCGCATCTATGACTGGAGCTTTCTTGCCTCGGTTTGTGTAATACGATTGAAGCTACTAATGATTAAAGAATAACTTAGTTCTCCTCTTTTCAAAATTTTATAAAATGAACTTTTATTGATGTGTCAAGTAGGCAATACACCGATATTCCTCGGTCTGATCGCCTCTTAATTCACAAGCTCATGTTATATTTTTTAAGTCAGTTGTTTTGTTCATATTCACTACACTGTTATCAAACAGCTAATACTTTGCCTACAGAGCAGAGCATGTCACAGAAAAAGGAGTATTTCCATGAGCAATCTCTTTGTTCTCAAATGTAAGGATGAGGCTACAGCAGAAAACATTGTTAGTACGATCAGGCAATTACAGAGCCAGCGTCTCATCACTATGGAAGATGCAGCTCTTGCGACGGTAGACACGAATGGCAAGCCAAAAATCCGTCAAGCCCATGATCTGGTGGGAGCAGGAGCAATGGGGGGAGCCTTCTGGGGCATGCTGGTGGGGCTGCTGTTTCTGTCCCCTTTGCTGGGCGCTGCGATTGGCGCAGGAGCAGGAGCCCTTGTAGGCAAGATGAGTGATGTAGGCATTGATGATAATTTTATCAAACAAGTCGGTAATGCAATCCATCCGGGAGAGGCCGCTTTGTTTTTGCTCACTCGCAACGAGGTTGCTGATAAGGTTCTACCCGCATTAAGGCAACATCAATTTGAGGTCATCCAGACCTCGCTCTCTGCTGAAGATGAGGCTCGCTTGCATGAAATGCTTGGGCCTGCGGTTCCCGCGCAAGCATAAGGAGAAAACAACGATGCCAAACAGTGTCCAGGAATTCTTCAACACGTTGGCAACACGTCGTTACGAACCTCTGCTGCACAGTGTTTCGGGGACAGTCCAATGGAACATTGAGGAAGAGGGAAAGTGGAACGTGATTATCGACAAAGGCACTATCACGGTCAACCGTAATGCAGTAGTTGCTGATAGCCTTATGTCATGCAACAAAGACATCCTCCTTGTCCTGGCGAACGGGGCGCAAAATCCTCTCACCGCCTTTCTTCAAGGAAAATTAGCGATAGATGGCAATGTCGGGTTGGCCCTAGTATTTCAGCGGATCTTTCAAAACGGGACGGACAAGAACAAAACCATGACGAACAGCAGGAGGACACAGTGAGCGAAAATACAATCAGTATTCTTGAAGGCAACACGTTTGTTGTCAGTGATCGGCGCGGAAATATTGATGCCTCACTAACGGAGCCAACAGGTCTGTTCTCCTGGGATACTCGCTTCCTTTCCCGCTGGATATTAACGGTTGACGGAATGCAACTCAATGTCCTGTCAACAGACGAACTTGACAGCTACTTTAGTGCACAATTCTTCCTTGCCCCAGGAACAGGAACCATCTATGTCGATACCGACATTTCCATCATACGCAAACGCGCTGTTGGCAAAGGCTTTCACGAGGATCTGACAATATTGAACCATAAAGAGCAGCCGATTGATTTGCGGCTTCGACTCGCAGTGGGAGCTGACTTTGCTGATTTGTTTGAAGTCAAAGATGCGCTTCTGAAAAAAGGAGAGTATTTCCATCGTATCGAGGATCGCCTCTTAGTTCTTGGCTATCGGCGAGAGAGCTATAGCCGTGAGACCTGGATTTCTACTACGGCCCAGGCCGCTATTGACGAACAAGGTTTCACCTTCTCTGTGCATCTTGGACCTCACGAACAATGGAGTACCTGTTTGGAAGTGGGCGTGGAGATAGCCAACATGCACATTCTCCACAACGAGGTCCACTATCAACACAGTGGGCTGCGTGTCAGACCTGATATGCAACATGGGTTGGTAAAATGGCATCAGGCCGCACCTACCCTCAGCTGCGATTGGCCCTGGCTCAGTCGCATCTATCAGCGCTGTCTGGTTGATCTGGCTGCGCTTCGCTTTCACTCTCCCCTGGTGCCCGGTGATGCGCTACCAGCGGCTGGATTACCCTGGTTTATGACTATCTTTGGGCGCGATAGCTTGATAACCGCTTTCCAGGCCCTTCCCTTCTATCCAGAACTGCTCGAAACTACACTGCGACAACTGGCCTTGCTACAAGGTTCACGCTACGATGATTTTCGGGACGAGGAGCCGGGGAAAATCATTCACGAAGTCCGTTTTGGCGAAATGACGGCTTTTGAGGAGCGTCCTCACTCTCCCTACTACGGAGCTGCCGACTCCACACCTCTGTTTCTCATCTGCCTGGACGAATATGAACGCTGGACGGGCAAGGCAGATCTTGTGCGGGAATTAGAAATGGAAGCGCGAGCAGCGCTCAAGTGGATTGATACCTATGGGGATCTCAATGGTGATGGCTATGTAGAGTATGACCGCAGAAATAAGGAAACCGGGTTAGAAAATCAATGTTGGAAGGACTCATGGAACTCGATTCTCTTCGCGGATGGGAGCCTTTCTCGTCGTCCTCTGGCCGTCTGTGAGATACAGGGGTATGTCTATGATGCGAAGGTGCGCTGTGCTCGCCTCGCTCGTACATTCTGGCGAGACCCGGAACTGGCGCAGCGGCTGGAGCAAGAAGCAGCAGTATTCAAACAACGCTTTAACCAGGATTTCTGGATCGAGCAACAACAGTTTTTTGCGCTGGCCCTTGATGGCGATGGTCGCCAGGTGGATTCGCTCACCTCTAATATTGGGCATCTGCTCTGGAGTGGGATTGTCGATGAAGGGAAGGCAGAGGCATGTATGCGTCATTTGATGAGCAACCGGCTCTTCTCTGGTTGGGGCATACGGACTATGGCCGAGGGAGATGGTGGATACAATCCTCTTGGCTATCACGTAGGAACCGTCTGGCCTCATGATAATTCCCTCATTGCCCTCGGGTTAAGACGCTATGGATATGATGAGGCCGCAGCCTACATCGCCCTGGGCATGCTTGAAGCTGCACGCTTCTTTGAGGGTCGTTTACCAGAGGCATTTGCTGGCTATCCAAGAAATCTGACAGGTTTTCCGGTCGAATTTCCCACCGCGTGCAGCCCTCAAGCCTGGGCAACAGGAACGCCGCTGCTCTTAATCCGCACAATGCTCGGATTGGAGCCTGTGGGTGATCGTCTCACGGCACATCCTGCTATCCCAAAAACACTGGGTCAACTAAATGTATCAGGCATCCCTGGCCGCTGGGGACGTGCTGATGCCTCTGGAAGCGGAAGTGTTGTTGTTTCCGAGTCTATTGACCATCTTGAACGTCTCATGGTCTAGTACGCGACATGTAATTGGCATATGTTCATTATTCGGTGGGCTTTAAAAGTATGAAGCTCAGAAATGGGTGGTACATATGCGTCCAGTTTTTGCATCTGGCGCGGCTAGTACTCCCTGGTGGCTCATCATGATCACAGGGATTGCAGCATTTATTGGGGGATTGTTGCTCCTCGTCTCGCCAGGAGTGACACTTCTCCTGCTTGAGCAACTTCTGGGAGCCTATTGGCTGGTGACTGGCACTCTCTCTTTTGTAAGTCTCTGCATTGATAGAACCATGTGGGGCTGGAAGCTCGTCATCGGTATTTTAGGCATTCTTGCAGGTCTGGCTGTCTTACGGCACCCGTTATGGAGCACGGTCTTAATACCGACGATACTGATGATCTTTCTTGCCATAGACGCGCTCATCATAGGCGTGTTACAAGTCATTCATGCGTCTAGTGGTGGCGGAAGCGGCCTTGCTTCCCTGGGCATTCTAAACATCATTTTTGGGCTGATCTTGTGGTTCAACCCGCTCGTTGGAGTACGTACTCTGCCAATTATCCTGGGCATTTGTGCGGTGATTGGAGGAAGTCTAGTATCTATTCGTGCTTTTGCCTTGCGTCCTCAAGCGACACACATACAACCTCCAGGGACACAGCCAATTTGAGACGTACGCATCGAAGGAGATTGTTACTATGCATGCTGGCTATCGTCTCTCGTGGGTGTGACAGAGGGGAAACCTACAGTTTGCCGAATGGCTACCCGGAAAGGGAAAAACCATGCTCAAAACACAATCGAAACAAGTCCCACCTGTCGCAAAAACACGTTATCTTCCCATCGAAGACTACGGGATGATCGGCGATCTCACGACGGTTGCGCTCGTGGGAAAGAATGGGTCCATCGATTGGTGTTGTCTACCCGATTTTGACTCGCCAAGCATCTTTGCAGCTATACTAGATGCCGATAAAGGCGGTTTTTTTCGCCTGACCCCCACCGAACATGATAGTCTCGGGACCAAACAAATGTACTTTCCTGAGACCAATATCCTGATTACCCGCTTTCTGAGCAACGATGGAGTCGGAGAAATCACTGATTTTATGCCGATCAAGCCAAAGGGCTCCGAGCGGTACGAACACCATCTGGTTCGGGCGGTTCATATGGTACGTGGCTCGCTTACGTTCCAACTGACCTGTCGTCCAGCCTTTAATTACGTACGTGATCCTCATACGCTTCACTTTTCTGAGCAAGGTGCAGTCTTCCGCAGTCCAAATTTGACCCTGGCCCTCTCGTCATCGATCCCATTGAACAATGATGGCCAGGGTGGAGCGCAAGCAAGCTTTACCCTATCCGAGGATCAGTCTGTCTTTTTTTTCCTGGACAGCTCTCAGGACCAGGATCTTCTCCCGCACCCCATTTCACAGAATATGTATGAGGCACAATTTGCGGAAACGCGACGCTACTGGGTGCTCTGGCTGAGCAAAAGTCATTATCAGGGGCGTTGGCGCGAGCACGTTCAACGTTCCGCGCTTACCCTCAAGCTACTCACCTACGCACCCACCGGAGCTATTGTGGCAGCGCCGACGACCAGCTTACCCGAAGGAATTGGCGGCGAGCGCAACTGGGACTACCGTTTTACCTGGTTCCGCGACGCAGCTTTTACCCTGGATAGCTTGCTTGCTCTCGGCTTTACGGAAGAGGCGGAAGCCTTTAAGGATTGGCTGACAACACGCCTCAACGAGTTACAGGAAGGCGGAGAACTCCAACCCATCTATACTATTCACGGCAGCCATGAGATGCCCGAAATCCACCTTGACCATCTGGATGGCTATCGGCAGAGTCGTCCTGTGCGTATTGGCAACGGGGCCGCCACTCAGCGCCAACTGGATATCTATGGGGAACTCCTGGATGTCCTTTTTGTCTATAGTCGATATCGAGGTCTGACCTATGAAAGCTGGCTGCACATCTGCCAACAACTCGACTGGTTGGCCCAACACTGGCAGGAGCCGGATGAAGGCATCTGGGAAGTACGTGGCGGCGTCAGGCATTTTCTGCATTCTCGCCTGATGTGTTGGGTCGCCTTCGACCGCGCCTCCCGCATCGCCCGCGAGCGCGGCCTACCAGCTCCGCTGAATGAGTGGCAGCAGCTCAGTTCGAAGATTTACCGCGATATTATAGATAACGGGTGGAGCGAACAAAAACAGAGCTTTGTACAATATTATGGAGGAGAGGCCGTTGACGCCAGCTCCCTTCTGCTCTCCCTCACCGGCTTCCTCGAAGCACGCGACCCGCGCATGCTGGCGACCATTGAGCGTATTCAGCGAGAATTGACCCATATGCCCCATGTCTATCGCTACGATGTTGACAAAGCAGCGAGCGACGGCTTGTCTGGTCATGAAGGTACGTTTAACATTTGTAGCTTCTGGCTCGTAGAAGCCCTCGCCAGAGCAGACCGCGTAGAAGAGGCCCGCCTCTCCCTGGAGCATATGCTGACCTACGCTAATCACGTGGGCCTCTATGCCGAAGAGATCGCATCCACCGGTGAAGCGCTGGGAAACTTCCCCCAGGCTTTCACCCATCTCGCCCTCATTCGCGCGTGTCTGAGCGTCGATGAGGCCATGAATAAAACGGTTCCACATCTCTACCTGAGTCTCTAAACATCTCAGTGCTGTTTTATTCGGCAGAACATCAAAAAGAATAAGGAGGAAAGGATGAAAGCAGTTGCAGTTTTTCCCGCAAGTCGAGAAGTCAAACTCATTGACCAGGAGGAACCGACGATCACGCAACCAGATCAGGTCAAAATCCGCATATTGGATATCGGGATCTGTGGTACCGATAAGGAAATCTGTACTTTTGTTTACGGCTCGTCCCCGCCAGATTCCGATTACCTGATCATCGGCCACGAAGCGCTGGGTGAAGTGGTCCAGGTTGGATCTGCCGTCACAGGTCTTGCGCCCGGCGATCTGGTCGTTCCAAGTGTTCGTCGTCCCTGCCCTCACAGCAGATGTCGCCCATGCCGTACCGGTCATCAGGATTTCTGCATAACTGGCGATTTTACCGAGCGTGGCATCAAAGAGGCTCATGGATATCTAACCGAGTTTGTCGTGGATGAGGCCCGCTATATGCATCCCGTCCCGCGTCATCTACGCGATATTGCCATCTTGGTCGAGCCACTGACCGTCGCCCAAAAAGCAGAATATCAGTTGTACGGTCTCACGCAACGCCGCCCTCCCTGGATCGATCCGACAGTCTCCGAGCGCACCCAGGGAAGCGGGCACACAGCCCTCGTCCTGGGTGCCGGACCGGTAGGCTTGTTGGGAGCGATGGCCTTGCGAACTACCCAGTTCAAAACATTCGTGTATTCACGGGAAAAAGAACCTGACCCACGGATTGCTGTTACCAAAACCATTGGGGCAACCTACATTTCGAGCCAGGAGATCTCCACCGATCGGCTTGAAGCGTACATTGGTCCAATTGATCTGGTCTATGAGGCAGCAGGACACTCCTTGCTCGCGCTGGAAGTGCTTCGCACACTGGGTCCAAATGGCATCTATATCCTGACTGGCGTCCCCGGTCTGCAAACGCTGATCGAAGCTGATCCAGCCGAACTCTTTCGCGACATGGTCCTGAAGAATCAGGTGGTGCTGGGAACGGTCAACGCTGGACCTCACGACTTCGTGTCTGCCATCGCAGACCTGGAAACCTTTCATCAGCGCTGGCCCGATGCCGTGCGCGCCCTCATGGCAGAACGCACGCCCATCGAGCAAGCAGTCGAACGTATTCTTGGGCGACCAGTGGGCATTAAAAGTATAATCTCATTTGATATAAACAGAAAGAGAGAATAAGCATGAAAGCATTTGTAATGAAAGAGATTGGGAAGGTTGGCTTCATGGAGAAACCCATTCCCCAGGTAGGCCCAAACGATGCAGTCATCAAAACGACCAGGGCGCTCATTTGTACTTCCGACTCCCATACGGTATCCGGGGGGATTGGCCCGCGTGAGAACCTGACTCTGGGCCATGAAGCTGTGGGTGTTGTTCATGAAATTGGCAGTAGCGTTAGATTTTTCAAGCCAGGTGATCGAGTGGTGGTTGGTGCCATTACCCCTGATTGGGGTGATCCCGCCTCGCAGGCTGGTCACTCCTCCCAATCTGGCGGACCTCTAGGCGGTTGGAAATTCTCGAATACTAAAGATGGGGTATTTGCCGAGTACTTTCATGTGAATGAGGCAGATGCGAATATGGCTCATATTCCTGACAGCGTCTCTGATGATATGGCCGTCTACTGCTGTGATATGCTTTCAACGGGGTTCGTGGGTGCAGAGCAGGGTTATATCCCTATCGGAGGAACCGTCACGGTCTTCGCTCAGGGGCCAGTCGGATTGATGGCAACCGCAGGGGCTAAGTTACGTGGAGCCGGGTTCATCATTGGAGTAGAAGCAGTCCCACAAAGACAAGAGCTAGCACGCACCTATGGTGCAGATGAGATCGTTGATTTCTCCAAAGAGGATGTAGTGCAACGTATCCTCGATCTGACTGGGGGAGAGGGAGTAGACACGGCTATTGAGGCACTGGGGGCCGATGTCACCTTCCAGAGCGCCATCAAAGTCACGAAAGCTGGTGGAACCATTTCCAATATAGGCTACTACGGGCACGGGGAATTTGTGCATATTCCTCGTGTGGAGTGGGGAGTCGGTATGGCAGAAAAGACCATTACGGCCAGTTTGTGTCCTGGTGGTCGTTTACGGATGCAACGCCTGCTGCGAGTGCTAGAGATGAAACGAGTTGATCCGACGCTCATGACTACTCATCGCTTCTCGTTTAACGATATGGAGAGAGCATTCGAGGTTGCGGACAAGAAACTCGAAGATGTCCTCAAAGCGCTCATCATCTTTTAGTATGCAGGAACGCAGGCTTACTTCTGTGTGAAAAAGACGTTTTTTCATGGCTTCGTTTGCTCTACTTGCAATGAAATACTTCTATCCTGAGATGAAATCATCTCAGGTCTTTTTTATGTAAATTTGTGTATAAACTGACCTGTGTGGTTGTAAATTCCAAGACCCTGTGGGAGGAAGAGGCTCTTGATTTTCATTTTAACCATTGCTCATATTCATAAGAGAAGTGAAATATTTCACCCTTGAAAACACTCCACTTCTCATCGCATTGCTCTGGAAACGCTATGGGTATCTGGTACTGCTATGCACGGTGACGAGGTACTTTCTCAAGCCTCGGTACAGTTTCCGTTGAAGCAGTACCGTTCCAGGCATACGGGAACAGGTACAATGCGTTACCCTTTCACGACAATCACCGGCTTCAGGCGTACAACCAATTGTGCCAGGCCCGCGTTGTGTACCACATTCACTATTTTTTGCGCGTCTTTGGGTGCTTGGACACCTGTGAATATCGGAGTATACGCGATTTTTATCTCTGGTGTAATATGTTCCATGACTTCACGCTGGCGAATAGGAGATTCCTGGAGGAACTGGTTCAATTCGTCACGATGGATAGAAGCCTGCGTGACCTCTTTGGTTTCAGCTTTGAGCCGACCTTGCTCTATGGCCTCGTGAATGTCGTGGTGATTGCTTATCCCTACAGTGGTCGTCAGTTTAGACACAGTAAACCATTCATCATCATGCTTCGCTAGCCTGGAACGCTGCCTTTCCGTCTTTATGAAACGCCTGATCTCGTCACGATGAATGACCGTATGCGCTATGGCTTTCTGTCCGGTTTTAAGTTTTCCTGCTTTCATAGAGGCACGAAGTGAACTCGGATGTATCCCTGTGAGCGTAGGCGCTTCAGAAACGGAAAGCCATGCCTTTCTGGTTTGAATGGTCGGCCACTGCGGACGTATGGTGGTATCTCGACTGACATAGGCTCTTACCCCCAAGACATCCAAAGCATTCCGCTTTTCCTGGAAACTGGCCTCGTGATATCTGCCTTTCATGGTATTGAGAAAATCAAGAAAGTGCATCACACTTTCCTGAAAACTCTCTGAGAGTTTCGCACCATCATGCGATTTGGAAAATTCTTCTTCGCATCGCTGCAATTCTTCTTCTTTTTTCCGAATATCCTGTGCAATTAAATGGTAATAATAACTTCCCTTCGGGTGCTTATTCTGTTCCTGTATTGCATAGATGAGTTCTTCCTGCAATGCTGTAATCATATCGTTGCCTGTTGTATCTTCCAGCAAATGCTGGACAGATTGCTCAATACTGGCCTGAATGACATCCTGAATATGCTCCAGACGCTCGAATACCCGGCAACAATCCTTCCATACTATCGGATCAACAATCGACGTTCTCACACGCACAATATGCGGTTCACTCTTAGGATGAGGGTCAAGGGCACTGATATGCTTGTTACAGCGATACACAGGCAATCCTTTCTCAGAAACAGGATGCATCCGATTGCCGCAAAGAGAGCAATACACATGGCTGATAAGCAAAAAATTCTCAACATTGCGCGGCAAATGACTCTTTGTTTGCTGATTCGTTGCAAGTTTCTGCTGCGCCCTCTCAAACATATCCAATGAAACAATAGGTGGCATGAGGGATAATTTTTTGCGCAGGATGTGGAATATAAGTAGTGCCGCCGTCCGGCTTCAATACCCGTTTCTTCTTACAAATAACTAGTGTACCGATATTCGCCACATCGTGAAGATATGCATGTATGGTATCACACTCCCAGGGGATACTCTTTGGAGCATTTTTTTCTTCCGCTTCCTTCCCCAATATGCTCTCTTCACTCTTCCCCTCTTCCGTTTTCTGCTTTTGACGCGCCTGTCTTGGAGCAGGGATGCCGTCCATCGTCAGTTTGTGACCGATCTTTCGAAGGCTCATGTCCATTTCGACAAACATCTCAAAAATCGAGCGCCGGACGGCAGCCTCCTCCCTATTGAGCACAAAGAAGGTTTTGTCTTTATCGCCCCATTTCCAGCCATAAGACGGAGTAGAGGTTGCCATAGGCAAATTCAGCTCATGGCGCTTCTGCCAATGCCGGTTCGCGTATTCGAGTATTTTCTCACGCTCGGACTCTGCGCTCCATGCCAGAATAGAGCGGATGAGTTTGCCAGTCAGGCTGTTATCGATATTTTCGCTCACACTGACGATTTCGCCGCCTGCGCTCTCGATTTCCTCGAAAATCATGGCGGAATGGACGAAGTTGCGCGAGAAGCGGCGCAAGTCCCACACGATAATCGCATCAGCGAGATGATCGCGGATAAACTGACGGGCAATGGTGAGTTTTTCCCGGAGCGTGTAATGAATAAAGCCACTTTTGGCCTCGTGTAACACCAGAACCACATCCATATCATGGAACTCGGCATACCGACGACATTTCTCTTCCTGATATTCCAAGCTGGCCCCGTCTGCTTCCTGTTTATCAGTACTCACGCGGCAATAAATGATGACATGTTTTCGAGGCTTCAATACGTCCTGTTGACGATGCAGCATCGTATTTCCAACCTTTCTTTCTTCTAAAGAGTGTGCTCTTGTGTGAGACCACAACCACTCTCGCACACTCGTGCTTTCGTTGGGCAACTGAGCAAGAAATGATGGTCTCAGAGCCACTGCTCGTGGCTCTGGCATGCTCTGAATCTGGCGCAGAGGAGAGGTTTGTAGCCCACGATTCCTATCTCGGATGTAAAAGAGAAACATGTGATACTCTTGCATCTCCTGGAAAAGAAAAGCGGCATGCAGGAGAGGAGGGCTGAGACACCTGGAACGGGGAACGACGCCCCCACTGACTTCCCCTACCAGATACCGTTGTCGCATCTACTACGCCAACGCATTGCGGTCCTGCCAGCAGCGACTACTACTCGCCTCTCGGAAGACCTCCACGACCTGCAAACCGTGTTGCTCACCAAAAGTGCGGGAAGTAATTTCCTGGTAGTTGAGCGTCGTACCACTTGTCTGAAGAGTCGAGACAATACGCAGATACAGAAAGACAGGCGCGTTTACTTCGTCCAAACCGCCTTTCATCGAAATACCTCTCTTCAGAGTATACCATATATTCCTTGATATTCCAATACTTTCCAGTATAATGGTGTAGTTTCCAATGCTTCCGAGAAGAAGCGTTGACAACCCTAGAGATGCATGCCATACTACTCAAGAAGCAGAAATGTGAGTGATTGGAGTGTGTAGTCATGACGCTCGAAGATTATCGGGTGAAACTGGGATGGTCGAAAGCGAGGCTTGCCAGGGAAGCGCATATTGATCCAGGAACGCTGGGCGATGCGATAGCGGGCAAGAAAATCTATAAGGCGACAGCTGGAAAGATTGCCAATGCCATTAGCGCAGCGTTGGGACAGGAAATCACCTATAAGGACTTTGATAGATTACAGCTTGCCGACTGAGAACTCGAACACTCCTTATGAAGGAGGTATTTGATGATCACAGACATATCTTCATTAATGAGCGTGTACGAAGGGTGGAACAGCTATTAACTGAGCTTGACCCAAACCATTGCACCACTTTCCCCAAGCAATGGGCCTATCGACCTGCCTCAGCCTGGGACGGGTTGGCTGGTCCCAGCGAATGGGAGCGCCTAGCAGCGAGGAGGCGGCTCGCCACGTCAAGGAATGGGAAGAGGAACAGCGGATTGTCGAACATGCGACTGAACTCGTCAGGCGCTTAGAAGTGACCTGGCATATGATTGAAACTACCCTCACCACTTGAACCGTCCGTGACCTAGCCCGGACTTATCAGCATGTATTGGAGAAAGACCTACACGATCTCACGCCAGTGGACGAGCTTGCGCATTCTATCCCACGATCTTCATCACGCAGGGGAACTGGTCATGCTCCTGGGCATCCAGGGATCGACGTTCCCGAACTGGGTGATCTGAGTGGACATATTATCGAACCACTTTCAGCAGAACCGTCCCGACGAGATCGAGGACGTGTCACGCGCTCTGTGCATGCAGGGTCGTCGGGAGGAACCATGTCTGGATTCGGAAGGAAGCCTTGGACGTACAGGCTTCTTATCTTCTTGTTTCCACCAGGGATTGAGTCCTACAACCAACGTCCCGATTCTATGTCAAGACATTTACAACACAATGCATCGTTCTATTTTCTCGCTCGGAGTGGAAACGGCTGGAGGATGAATCTCGATCTGGTGACGCTGGGCCAACAGATCTGCATCGAGGGGAGCGAAGAACAGCAGAATACCCCACAGGTCTTTGATCGACCTGATCTCACTCTGAGGCCACGTGGCGTAGGCTGCCCGACAGCGCAGGGAGTGACACCGTTGCCAATGCAAGAGATCCATGAGTTGCTCCCCACATCTCAAGGAACTGCTTGCTGTGTAACAGAGGGAGACATGAGGCGATCTTCTGTTCCGTTCGTACCAGAAGCGTTTTTGCCGAAGCCGAGGATCGCCTTCACTGCCTCAATCCTCTGGGTGAAACACATTGTCTGTCTATGATCACGCTTTCTGTTGAGAAGCTCTTGCCAGCGTGATCGTAACCCAATGCGCGTGGAGGCAATGAAGAGAAACCAGATGCCACCCAGAAGCATGAAGCGGGCAATGCCCTTACCTCTCCAGGTCGCGCATCTCAGCAGGGTCTTGCGGTGTTTAATCTCCTCATTCTCCGACTTCACAAAATGGGTGCATTCCACCTCTCGCGTTCGTAGATGGGAGAAAAGAGGCGAGCAAGCGGAAGTGGAGCGCTTTCAGCGTTCCACCAGTCGTTGGCAGACAATGCGTTGTAAGACGGTATACCCCCTGGGAACTTCGGAAGAATCGTTGAGGACCGTCCCATAGAGGTCGCTCCAGGCATGAAAGTTATACTGAGCGTGAATCGTCAATTTCTCCCGTGCAACCATAAGGGTGACTGGAAGACCGATAGCCGAAAGATAGAGCGCAAGGGCGTACGAACGCACCAGACACCGCGCATTGGAGCCGAACAGGTGAGCCAAGACCTGACTAGGAAGGACGTTTCGCCACGCGAGGCGCAGCGCCACCGGAACTGGCAATGTTGTATGCTCGTTTGCACCTCGTCCAGGACGCAGGGTCCGAAGATATTGGCTGGCGACTCCCCAACCTTTTTTGCGCAACAGATACAACCCTCGGATCGTACACCTTAGTGCATAGCAGTGCAGCAAGAGCGGGACAGCAGGCGGAGGTGGCACGGCGTCGATATCCATGAAGAAGATCTCCCAATTGATCGCCTTCCCTGTGACTCTTTTCATGAGATGGCTGTCCCTTTCTCATTCACTAGTAGGTGATGGACTCGCAATTGGGCCTGCAAGAGGGAAACTCCATCTCTCAATGTAGCATCATCTGCTTCAATAGCGTCATGGAGACGTGCAACAACCTCATCGAGCGTCGGATAGCAGAGTGCGGCTTCAAGCATACGTGTGGCAACGGGATTGAGATGGAAATAATAGCCCGACAGCCCATCCAGGAGTACCCCATCACCATCTGTCGTATCGAATACAGCATGTTCAACAAGTTGGAAGAGAGACATCTGCACCTTCTCCTTGGAGCGATAGATTTCCTCGCCTGGCCTGGCTACGTAAGAACAGCTCGGTCATCGCTGAACAGATTAACGTCTCCGCATTGCGACGTAGCAGAACCGGATCGGCAAGTACCCGCTTGAGTTGATCAGAGTCTACAACGTGTAAGCGAATAAGATACGTCTCCGGGGTGCCCAGCAGATTGGCAAAGACGTGCGGGTGACTCAAGCAATACTGTTGATCGGGAGAGATTAACCAGGGACAGCGCTCGCGTCGCCAGATCTGTCCGGAGAACCGTTCTGAAAGCAGCAGCCGTAACACCGGTTTATCAATGAAACGGCCTTGAAATGGGAGCAGCCGATAGGCGTCTGGCAAGCGAAGGGCCAATTGCCGGAGCGCTTTGTCGCCCAGTGGACTACAGAAAAAGATGCCCTGGGGTCGCCAGATCGTCAGATCAGCAGTCTGCTCTTGAGGCAAGAAGTCCAGATCGACCTGGATATCTGGGAGGCGGGCGACTCCTGCCGGGCGTGGGACGAGAAAATCCACATGCTGCCGTGCATCTGCCCAGTCTTCATCGAGCAGAGAGAAGGAGGGCATCACGCTACGGATCAGTCGCTTCCATTCCCACCGCGAGCAGAAGGCTCCTTGCAGCATGGTCCATTTCTCCTGCCAGCTAGTATCTCCCAACATAATGCTAGAGAGTCCGTAGCGAACCGGACCAAAGAGCATATCGCCATGGCAGCCATTGCACAGCAGGCTCACCCCGTCTTGTCTGATGCGGGCCGCTATCTGTTGCATGCGCCCAAACCACACATGGTTATAAGGATGAGGAAACTCCCACTCGGATGAAAAATAGTCGTCATGCTCATTGGATGAAAGCGAGACCAGAGGAACAGCGAGTCGGTCACAGACTTCTTGCGCATAGGACGCCTCTCGGGCCAGGGGAGCGTCAGTATCCATATGATAGGCAACGACATCCGCTCCCTGATCAACCAGCGCCATCAACACCAACGTTGAATCAATGCCACCGCTCAACATAACCCCGATGCGCCCACTGATAGCGTAAGGCTGAACAGCCTGTAACAGAGCGTGATAGGTAGAGGCAGCATACTTATGGAGGCTGGTCCGTCGCGGCAAGTTCAAAGGCACGAGCTGCTCATAGCGGTGAGTGGTTTCGCCATGGGCATCAATCACAACAACAGATCCCGGTCGGATCATCTTGAGCTGCGGATAGAGAAACACCATTGCGCCCTGGCAACATTGCCAGAGGGCATCCTGGTCGAATGCCTCGCCCCCCTCTTGCACCAGGTCGCTCGGGTCGGTTGACCAGCGCACACGCGTTCCTTGCTGGCGATAGAAGATGGTCTCCTGGCTGGTGACGCTTCGGAAGAGAAACAGCTTCTCCTGCGTGACCACACACCCGACGAACATGCCGGAGAGGTGCCCCAGACGCGCGTAGTTGCCACTGAGACAGCTTGCGTGAATCATGCCCAGAAGATCCTGGGAAAGGGGGTAGGCAAGCAGACCAGAGAGCAAGACATATTCCTGCTCAAAAGGCTGACGGGAATGGGCCTCGGCAGGTGAAGCGTCGGGGTGGAGCCATTGCAAGATCGATCTCATCTGTAATGGCACACGGTTTCGCTCATTGAAAGCAATACACTGATATAGAGGCGGCTGATCCGCCTGAGTCTGGATATCATACCATCCATAGCATCCCATGTAATCTGTGACAAATGG
Source organism: Reticulibacter mediterranei (assembly GCF_016587455.1). Lineage (NCBI taxonomy): Bacteria > Bacillati > Chloroflexota > Ktedonobacteria > Ktedonobacterales > Reticulibacteraceae > Reticulibacter > Reticulibacter mediterranei. The sequence continues at coordinate 886,929 of NZ_BNJK01000001.1, forward strand.
ATAGTTCCTCTCCATCGATGCACCTCACCTAATCTCAACGCCACGCCTCTCTCAACGTCGAGAGAGGCGTGGCGTCACGTTCTCCTGTAAATGAAGAGCTTCCATCCGTAGCATCCAACATGAGGACGAGGCCCATATCATACAGCTGATACAAGAGCAACAGACGATTAGAGAATGTTGCCGTGACCCAGGAGATCAGGGGTTCCGTGACGCAGTGCGCCTGTCAACTGCTCAACTTTCCCCAGCACGGTCACTTCAGGAGGATTGTAGGACAACAGGCGAGCTTGCTCCTGGGGCCGCTCGGGCTGCGTGGTGGTGGCTTCTTGGAGGGTCATTGGTTTTACTCGATCCATATTCGTCTCCTTCTGACGTTCTGTCAACAGATCAACAGTACTTCAGCGTCCACTTGCAATGTCGTGCCATGTTCACAAAAACAGGAGTGATGGCCTCAACAACCAGACCGCTTCACTTGCATGCTGCACGCGCATCAATCATGAAGACACTGATGTTCTCCTGACGATTGCAGGAAAGAAAAGCAATCGCTACAATGAGTGTAAAATATCGCATTATATCTTGTCAATCCTTTATGGTATTTCCACGATCTTCGATGTATTTTTGCACTTATAAATATTATTTATTATTAATATATGCTGCTATGCTCATCTGAGGGCTATCAACGATCTCTGCAGCACCATTTGGGAGCCTCAGTAGAATGAGAAGAAAGAGAACCAAACCATCGTTTTTTGCCGAAAAGAGGGGAAGGCGTGGCTATAAAGACACATCAGGATATCCACATCATTTGTCGGTATCTTCTGCCCGCCTTGCACCCCTTGCGCTGGCACATTCTCTTCAGCCTGACAATTACCGGGATCATCATTGGCGTTGATCTGTTGCAACCCTTCTGTTTCAAGTGGCTGCTCGATGCTGCGACGATCTCTCTGGAGTATGGATGGGTTGTCCTCATCCTCTTCGTCCTCTTCGCGCTCGCACTGCTCCGGTCGGTTTTGAGTTATTGGGACATTCATGTCAGGACGCAGGTTGGAGAAAGCATTGCCAACCATTATCGTCAGCAATTGTTTGAGCATACATTACATCTTCCATTCGCGATCTTCCACGACATCAAGAGCGGAACGATAGAAAGTCGGATCATGAATGACTGTGGCATGATTGGAAGAGTGTATGTCGCGACACAGCTGCTTCCGATGATAGCCCATGTGGTCCAGGCACTTGCGCTCGTATGCCTGCTGCTTGTCCTCAATTGGCAGGTTGGTCTGGCCTCGATCCTGGTGTTTCCCCTGGGCTGGGTCATTGCCCAATCCATGACATTGCACAATGCTCGTCATATCCTGGAGGTAAAAGCGCAGATGGAGCGGGGGCAGGAATTGCTGCAAGAAGTGTTTACTGGCCTCAGTGAGGTTCGTGCTACCGGGAATGAGGCCGGGGAACGACGACGCTGGGAGCAGTGGCTCCAGGCCTATGGACGAGAGATGTGTACGGCGACGACCCTTCATCAATTTCTTCGTGTTGCGCTTGGTCGCCTGATCGATTGGTTAGGTTTCTGCATTGTCTTTGGGTGGGGAGGATGGCAGCTCTTGCAGCACCACCTGGGCGTTGGAACCCTGTTGGCAATGGCTCTCTATGCGCAACAACTCTATGGGATGCTGGCAACTATTCTGGCTGGACGTGTGGAAACAAACGAGGTCGCGGTTGCACTGCAAGCGATCCACGAAATCCTGGCGTTCCCTCGTGAATGGCCGGAACAGGGCAAGGATCTCAAGGAGGTAAGTCACCAACTGAGCTTTGCTCATGTGAGCTTTGCGTATTCGGGCCAGCAGGCACAGATCCAACACATTTCATTTGCTTGTCAGCCGGGGCAAATGATTGGGATCGTTGGGCCGAGTGGGGGAGGAAAAAGTACGCTCATCCAGTTATGCATGCACTTTTATGAGCCGAGTACTGGGGCAATCTTCATCGATGGGCAGGATATGAGAGCAATTGCGCCTCACGCCCTGCGTCGTCAGATCGGACTCGTTTCCCAGGAGCCTCACCTGTGGAACACCACGATCCGTGACAACCTCCTCTACGGCCTTCAAGAGGAGGTGTCGTAGGATCGCGTGCTGGAAATCTGCGAGAAAACACGCGTTCATACGTTTGTGCAACAGTTGCCGGATGGATATGAGACGACGGTCGGAGTGCGTGGGATCAAACTGTCTGGTGGGGAAAAGCAGCGCATTGCCCTGGCACGAGTGCTCTTACGCAATCCGAGAGTGCTGCTGTTAGATGAGGCCACATCGGCATTGGACTCCATGACGGAAGCGGCCATTATGACCATCCTAGGTGAGTTCCGTCAGCAAAAACAATGCCTTCTGATTCTGGTGGCCCATCGCCTCGCAACTGTTCAGGCTGCCGATCACATCCTTGTCGTCAAGGACGGGAAGATGATTGAGGCAGGCCCGCCCCAGATTCTCCGTCATCAAAACGGCTTCTACGCATCGCTGTATTGCGCCCAACAACTAGAGGGTGAGCAGCCGAAAAGTCTAGGCTAAAAACTTATCCGAAAACCGTCACTTTAGTGAAGATAAGTTGAGCACAAGCCAAATGAAGAAAGGCGAGATAATTCTCGACCTTCTTTTCCCAACGAATCAGGAGGCGACGCAGAGAGGAATTGAAGACAGCCCTGGACACTGGGCTGGAAGCTTTTGCTTCACGCATGGCATGCAACCTCGTGTCGCACATTTATGGACCCATTATATGCCGAGGACGGTTGTCCTCCTGGTTCACGCTTCACCCCTCAGAGGAGAGAGATTGCTGGCTGAGCAAAAACACGCCCTCTTGTGTCTTAGGAAAGCATCCTTTCAATGAGTTGCAAAAGCTCATCAAAATCAAAGGGTTTCTCCAGATAGGTAAGGAGCCGATCTCCATGTTCCTGTTTGAGCAGGCTGGCACTCGTCAGGATAGTGGGCATTGGTTGAAAGGTGTTACGGCTCCGAAGCTGGTCAAACAGCTCGATGCCTGTCATATCCGGCAAGCGAAAGTCGAGCAGGAGCAAGTGAGCATGCACTTGACAGAGCAGGTGAAGAGCCTGTCTTGCGGTAGCGACACGAATAATGTGATACGGCGTCTCTTCTTTGAGGGCATCGACGAGCCAGCCAGCCATCAAATCATCGTCCTCTACCAGCACAATCAGTTTGCTTGATAGCTCTTTTGCCGCTCTTATCCTTTTCATCTTCTCTCCGCTTCCTCCCTCCAAACAATCTTTTTCACTTCTGTAGTACGTTGGGATCACAAAAAGAGATGCAAGGTGGCCCCGTCCAGCTCACGGTCCACCTCTTCCCGCACCTGTCACGCCTCTTCCTTCTTGCCCCCGATTTCAAGACATTTGCAACACAATACTCTGTTCTATTTTCTCGCTCGAAACGGGAAAGGCTGGAGGATGAATCTTGATCTGATGAGGTTGGACCAGCAGGCTCCCATCAAGTATCGTAGGCAGAGTGGACCATTCTGATGATACCCGCCAACGCCCAATGTTTCCACACTGGAGTGCTATCAGGAGATCCTGCTGGTATTACAGGATCTCCTGACGACCTAAGAGAGAAGAACCCCCCGAATAGCTTGCAGGCATCGATGAGGTGTTCTTGTATACCTCCTGGAAGTAGACTCAAGCCAAGGAGTTGAGCATGGAACGAGAGGCTGGTGCGCCCACGGGATGCGCAACGAGTTGTTAGCAGAGCAAAAGAGGAAAACCCTGGCGAAAAGCTGAAGAAATGTGACTCCTTGTAAGAAAGTGTTCTGTATCGTCATTTTCACACAAGGAGGACACCAACCAGTATGGAACATGCCTCAGTCCAATTTCAAGTAAATCCCACCTCCGTTCCTTCTCTCCCCTCGCGTTCCGCTCTTTCCCGCTTTCTGGCTGCACTCAATGAGCAAACCGTTGAGGCACTGCGCACTCAATTTCTTGAGGATCTCCTTGAGCGAGCAACTCCTTTTTCTCATCCAGGTGGAGTATGGGATCGGCGCGATCAGCAGTACGTCGTGGTGGATGTGGATGGAACCCGGCAAGCGGCTCGCCAACGTGCTCTCCCCCACCTGCCAACCCTCCCAGAACCGCATCGTCGTTTGACGCAGGTGGCGGCACCTGGCTACACCGGTCGCAAGCGAGGAGAAGTGGTACGAACACGCACGACTATCCTGCAAGCCCATACGCATCAATGGCTTGGCACCTTTGGGGGCGCAGACAATGGAGATCTCCGTGGAGGGCTTGAGCGTGCTTGCAAGTTGGTCATCAGCTATGCAACCAAGCAGCAGCTCCTCCCATCCCAAATGCTGCTCCGTTTAGATGGTGCATATGGAGATACAGCGGTTCTCAGCGACGTGCTGGAGATGGGGGTAGGGGTGATTGCACGGAGTCGGGATTATGCCTTGCTGGGTCGTCCAGAAGTATTGGCAGTGCTTTCACGCCCTCCCGTAGTTCGTTGGAGCCACCCCGAAAGTGGGATGGTCCGGGATCTGTATGATTGCTCCTCCATCCGTCTGCTGCGTGAGGGACCATGGGTTTTCCGGAGTTTTTCGGAGGAGGTAAACTTAGAAATTAGCTCATCTGTTGCTCGTAAGCCATTGGACTCATGTACTGAAGAGTCGAATGTCTCCGAACCCGATTGTAAAAACACTCAATGTACTCAAAAATGACCTGTCGAGCTTCCTGCCTGGTCTGGAAGGTGGAGCGCTCGACACATTCGCCTTTGAGGGTGCTAAAGAAACTTTCCATTGCCGCATGATCGTAACAGTCGCCCGTTCGACTCATGCTTACCACAATCCCTAGCTCTGCCAGTCTGGAGAGATAGCCTGTAGCCGTGTAAGGGCTGCCCTGATCGGAATGCAAGAGCATCTCGGATGGAGGTGTCCGACGCAGCAGGGCCATCTCAAAAGCGCGCCTGACCAGCTCCTCATCATTGTGCTGATCCATAGCCCAGCCAACCACCAGGCGTGAGAACAGATCCAGGATGGCGGCCACATACAGCCATCCTTCTGTAGTCCAGACGTAGGTCGTATCACTGACCCATTTCGTATTGGGGGCTTCCGCCACAAAATCCCTCCCCAGGCGGTTGGGAGCAATGGAGGCACCCGCTCGTCGTTTGGTCCCCACAGGTTTGTTGCGCCTGGATTTGGCACAGAGTTCCATCTCGCGCATGAGGCGGGCTATCCGTTCTTTCGAGCAGCGGATACCCTGCTCGCGGAGCTCCACCTGGATGCGAGGACTGCCATACACGCCTCGGTTGGCATAGAAGAGGCGATGAATCACTTTCGCCAGTTCGCCATCTTCCCGCTCGTGTGAGGAAGGCTCCCGGTTTCGCCAGTCGTAATAGCCGCTCACACTCACCCCCATCACGCGGCACATCGTACTCACTGGATAGATGGAGGCGTAGTCGGCAATGAACGGATAACTCAGAGCTGGCTGCGCGAAAAGATGGCTAGTGCTTTTTTTAATATGTCACGCTCCTGTCGTGTGACCTCCAGTTCTCGCTTTAAACGACGCAGTTCTTCCTCCCCCACGGGAGGATTCCCACTGCCGGGAAAAGCCTTTTCACCGGCTTGCGCAAATTCCTTGCACCAATGGTGCAGCGTGCTATCAGCAATCCCCAACTCTCGTGTAGTATGGTCCTCAACGAAGTGAACACATTGAGATAATTCTTCTATCCCATGAGGATACTGTAAACAGGTTTGAGCGATTCGATTGCTCTGGCTGGCGCTGCCAGTCAATTCATTCCCATCTGGCTCATTTTTGTGATCAGCGGAGTTCTCATGGCTCTGGTTGGCCTTTTCGGCTGGTTTGCTCTTCCAGGTGGCTTCAGACCAAAGGGGATCGAGACACAAACAGCAAGGAGATTGAGCGTTCCCCAGGCTGGTCGAAAGCGAATGCTTTCTCTCACCAACGGAGAGATGGTCGTCACAAGACCCCTTGCATTGCAGAAGAAATCGCTGGAATGCAGGGGCAGAGCCATCATTATCTTTTTCAGGCGCGGCGAGCGTATGCCTCTCTTTCATCCATCACTGGTCCATCATACGCCAGACCAAGCTGATCACACGCCCATCTTCCCCACGCATAAATTTGATACAGCAATGGCTCTGCGTTTTGTCCCAGTTGTGAAAGCCGGTATTCCCCCTTGAGCGATTTCTGCCCAGAGGCATGCCGCGTGAGCACTCCCATCTGTTCTAATTCTCGTAGCTTCAGGATGAGCATATGCTGGCTGATCGGAGAAAGGAGCCTCTGCAATTCGCCAAAGCGTTTGGGACCACTGAGCAAGTGATACCAAATCCAAAAGGTCCATCTCCCTCCCAGGCTGATCAGCCAATCCACCTCTTGCTCGCCCTGCTCGCTGTATTCCTTGTCCCAGGCGTCCATCTGGCGTATGATCGGCTCTAAACATTGCCCTACTTCCGAAAGCTGGTACTCAACCTTTGGGGGAACCTGGAGATAGACCTGCCGCTGAAGTATCCCCGTCTGTTCTAGCTCTCGTAATTGGATGGTGAGCATCTGGCGACTGACCTGGGGAAAGAGCCTCTGCAATTCGCCAAAGCGTTTGGGACCACTGAGCAAGTGATACATGATCCAAAACTTCCATTTCCCCCCAACACCCCCTCCCCCCAGTGGACAGACCGTTGTCTTCTTCTGTCGAGTCATCGCATGTGCCTCTCTTCGTGGGCAGGGGATATTTTGTTCCCCCTGTTACATCCATAAAATTGCGTACTTGTTTCCTCTCTCTCTCGACTGTAGAGTAATTGTAGCAAACAAGAGGGGCCGGTTACAAGGAACCATTACCCTATCCTCTTGACAAAAGTTGTGATGGCAAGAATGAAAGGACAAAAGAAAAGAGGAGCCACATGAACAGCAGAAGAAAAGTGTTGCCTGATATGTATATAGAACCCCGTACCATCGTGACGGAAAAAGGCACAGTCGAGTTCGACATAAGCGGAAGTGCTGGACCGGTGATCCTTTCTGTTCACGGTGGGATCGGCGGTGCCGACCAGGCCCGTTTGATCACGAACTGGCTGGATAGCAGCGCCTACCGGCTTCTCTGCCCATCAAGACCAGGATATCTGGGAACGCCTCTCTCCAGTGGGAAGACGTTTGAACAGCAAGCCGATCTACTGGCCGCGCTGTTAGACTCTCTCCAGATTGAAAAAGTCGGGGTCGTGTGCCTCTCGGCAGGCGGTCCGCCAGCGTACCAGTTCGCGATCCGCCACCCTGACAGGGTCTGGGGGCTGGTGGCAATAGACAGTGTGAGCGGCTCGTATCACCCACCGGAGGGAGCTGGACCGTTGACTGAGGCCATTTTTATGAGCAATCCGGGGCAGAAGTTTTCGCAAATGCTCATGGAAAGATTCCCCAAATTACTGTTGGCAGAGGCATTTCGGGGTATTGGATACTTCACGAAAGAACAGACAAAGAGACAGGTCGATCACGTTTTGAACGAGCCTCAAGCTCTCGATTGGATGAAGGCATTGTTGGAGACGATGTATCCCTATTCTGAGAGGAAAAAGGGGAACGAGAACGATATGGAAGAATTCCTGAAGATCACGCATCTTCCGTTAGAGCAGGTACAATGTCCGAGTCTGATTATCCACGGCACGCTCGATGCTGATGTGAAATTCTTCGACGGGGTCTACGCCTACGAGCATATCCCAGGGGCTGAGCGGTATTGGATCGAAGAGGGGGATCATACCGGGTTCTGGCTCAGTCAGCATGCCGAGAAGGCCCAGGAATATGCGCGGACTTTCCTGAAAAAACATGCTCCTGGCGAATAGAGAACCTGAGAAACCTGGCAGAAGCGGCTATCGTCATGGTCATGTGTCTTCTTCTCACGTCTCATGAACCTCTGGCAAATGATGGGGATTGCTGAAAGGAACACGCATCTCTGCATGCGTTTGTCCCTCACCATGAGGAAACGAACGAGCGAGGCGCAGGCACACCTGACGCTAGGGGGATCATCCACCCAGGTCGGTACCAGGGACTGGCGCTTCTGTCAGAATGTGATAAATTCATCTTGAGTGTAAAAAGAGAAAAGAAAAATCTTTTTACGCTCAAGATGAAAAAGAAGGAATATGACGCATCAAACAGTAACTATCCAGATCTCGCCAGCCTCTTGCGCGCGCAATGTCAAGAAAGCAGCACCACGCTCAAACCGCGACGAGTGAGCGCCGTGTTGTGGCCGCTCTTCTCTTCTCGCTTGGATTCCTCGCCTCCCCCTGACTCGGTCTCCGTCCCACCTCCTTCTGCTCCGGTACTCTGGCGCGACTGGCCACGCTGTGGTATCCGGCGAACCTGGATCAAGGTGGTCCGCAGCCAAACCATTTGCCTGGAAAGCTCCTCTCAGCTCTTGCCATCATGCGCAAAAGCGACTGCTGAGAAGATCTTGACCCGCGCGGAGCGCGCGCATCGGTGCCTCTCCTGGCTGCAGCGGCTGGCACGCAATGCCCGTCCATCGGACGCTCCTCGCTTACGCCATCTCCTCCAAGTACCGCCAAAAGCGACTAGCAGATGTCCTGCCCGAACTCATCTCGTTGTTTGAACTCCCTGCCTCACGTCCCCCTGACGCAGAAGAATCCTGCGCTGACGGCACAGGTGATCTTCTCCCCCATTGGTAGGTCACAAGGCATCTACATTCTTGGACGAGTACGTCTGAGGGAAACGATCCGAGTGCTTCTTGATGGACTGTAAGATCGACCTGTGAAGAGGGAGTCAGAATAGAGCACGGAGCATTGCCAGGGAAAGCGTCGTAAAATGAAGCGAAAAAACAGTATCCATGAGTTATCACAGAAGGCAGAAAAGAGAGGAGCAAGAGCATGAAGGCGGAGGTGTTAATTGTTGGTTCAGGGCCGACCGGTCTAATGCTGGCTGGCTGGTTGATCCGTCTGGGGAGACGCCCGCTCGTGATCGATAAAAAGGAGCATGCGAACATCCATGAGACACGAGCCATCGGGGCCCAGGCTCGGACCCTGGAAACGTATGAGATGCTCGGCATCGTTGATCGTGTCCTGGCACAGGGAGTGCCCACACAGGGCCTCGATCTGCTGGTGAACCAACGCCGGGTCGGCGGCATCAGGCTCGGTGAGATAGGAACAGGACTCAGTGCCTACCCCTACCTGTTTCTGATGTCCCAGGAGAAGACGGAGCAACTCTTGCGTGAGCATTACATCGAACACGGTGGGCAGATCATGTTACAGACGGAACTGGTGGATCTCCAGCAGAACCAGGAGGGGGTCACGGTGCAACTGCGCCATGCCGATGGACAGAGGGAGTCCTTGCAAGTTCAGTATATCTGTGGTTGTGATGGGGCCAAAAGCACCGTGCGCCATGCACTCGGCCTCGATTTTGCCGGGGAAACCTACGCCCAGCGCTTCTTTCTGGCAGATCTCATGGGAACCTCCAAGAGCATCAAGAATACGATTGGTCTGTGGCTGGAGCACAACCAGCTCCATGCGGTCTTCCCTCTTGGCCCTGGGCAGTATCGAGTGATCAGCGTGCTTCCCCCAGAAGTGGCCGGGCAAGCTGACCCAACGTTTGAGGAGGTTCGCCCTCAGATTGAACAGTTCACAGATATGCAGATCCGCCAGGTGAACTGGTTTACGACCTATCACATTCATCATCGGGTCGCCGATGCGTTTTGTCGTGGGCGCGTCTTCCTCTTAGGAGATGCAGGCCATATTCATAGCCCGGTGGGTGCGCAGGGCATGAATACCGGACTGATGGATGCCTCCAACCTCGGCTGGAAACTGGCGGCGGTCCTCAATGGGGAGGCTGACGAGCGGCTGCTGGCAAGTTATGAACCCGAGCGCATCGCGTTTGCCCGTTTGCTGGTAAGGACCACCGACCGGATTTTTACGCTGATGACCAGCCGTTCGAGAGTGGTGCAACTGGTGCGAAACCTCGTGCTCTCGACCCTCTTCACGGTCTTCTCCTGGTTTTCTTCGGTGCCACGAGCCTTCTTTGGCCTGATCTCGCAGACCCGCATTCACTATCACGACAGCCCCATAAGCCGGGGAAAGGCGGGCAAAGTGCGAGGAGGGGATCGGCTGCCTTGGATATCCTGGAAGGAGGGGGGCAGCAATTATGATGCACTGCGCAGCTTACGCCCTCAGCTTCAGGTGTACGGGACTCTCTCACCTGAGATCGAAGCCTTTGCCCGTCAGCATCCAGCCTTTCCGCTGACCTGTTTCCCTTTTACTCCGCAGGTGGAGCGTGCAGGGTTCCAATCTGGGGCGTGCTACTTCCTTCGGCCTGATGGCTATGTCGCCTATGCTTCACCCCAGTTCAACCAGCAAGCGTTCCAGGCCTTCCTGCGTGATGCCTGGGGATGGCAAGTGCATACAGCAACAGCGCTCAGAGGAACAGAAGAGGCAACACGTGATTGAGGCGACGCAGGAAGTGGCAGCTCTGCTTGCCATCTCCCTCGCTGAGGGGAGAGGCGAGAACGAAGACTGAACCCGGAGTGAGGAACACCTGAGATGCGCTCCTCGCTCCGTCTGGTGTGATGGCTTCCAACCGAAGCACAGGATCATCTTGCAATGCTCAAATCGATTCCCTCTCCCAGCCGCTCAGTCGTGAAAAGGCTTGCTCTCACCAAGCAAGACCAGCGTCTTGTGTCGCCTATCAACTCGCTCACCCCCACAACATGCATATTCATTATCAGGATAATGCTGCAAAATACCTTCACAAGCTTGAAGTGCCTCTTCGTCTTGCCCAAGTCTCATAAGGTCATAGATATTGTTGGGATCTGGAATAAGAGTTTCATCCCAGAGCAAGGACTCTTTCTCTTCCCATTCTGAGTTGTTAGAATGATGATCCAGCTTCAAATATTCAATGATATGTTGAGTATCTGATATAATAAACACAGCAATAGAGAGGTACTTGACCAGATGAACCAACCACGAAAGACATATACTGCCGAGTTTAAATTGAAAGGAGTGCTTGAGAGCATGCAGCGTGATACCACACAAGAGGAGGTCTGCAAAAAATTTGGGATCGTCAGTTCCGTGTTGCATCGTTGGAGGAAAGAATTTCAAGCCAATGCCCAAAGTTGTTTCCATGATAAACGCGATCCCAAACAGAAAGCCCAATCCCAAGGCGATGAGCCAGGAGAGTCTCCAGACGATTGAAAGAAAATCATCGGAGAATTGACGGTCCAGAATGAAATACTAAAAAAAGCATCGGGACTGTTGGGCAGATAAAAAAGGCTCAAAGGGTGGAGGTAGCTCACTACTTGAGTACGCCCAATGGTCCCTACAATAAAAGTCAGGTCGCGCGTGCGCTTGGACTGTCGCGAGGGACTCTCTATCTGAGCTCGAAGCAAGCCGCGAAAGATAAGCAAGTAGCAGTGACAATTGAAAGTTAGCACGAACACGATGATACTCTGGGACATCGCAAGCTGGCAGTGCTACTGAAAATGGGGAAAAATCGGGTGAAGCGGGTCATGAAGAAATATGGGATCGCTGCACGCTGCAAAAAGAAACGATATATCTATCCAGGCAAGGCTAGCACAGTCGTGCCCAATTTGCTTCGTGCACAGCAGAAACAGGCTGAAAACGGCACGTGCGTTCAAAAATTTGAGGCGGAGGTGGTGTTTTCCGACATTTTTGAGATCTGCCTGGCCGATCGCACCAAAGTGCGTGGCTGTTTTGCCTTGTGGAAGAGAACCAGGCATATTCTCTCGCTGGCTTTTGATTATCGGATGCAAGCCGATCTGGTTGTTTCAGCCATTGAGCAAATGCATTTCGATGTCCCAGGCTCAATCTTCCATTCCGATCAAGGCCGTCAATACGGAGCTGCGCAGACACGAGCAGCCTTGCTGGAAAAAGGTTTTATCCGCTCGATGAGCAGGGCGGGAACGCCAACTGACAACGGCTACGCTGAGCGCTTCGTCGGCACGTTCAAACAGGCTGTGGCTGAGCGTCGGCGTGATCGGACGCTGGGGCACTTTCTGCAGGCTAGCGAAAACTGGATCAACTTTTCTCATCGTTTAAGGCCACATGAGGGGCTGGGCAATTGCTCACCAGATCAGTTCGCAACTAATCATGGGCTTCCTCCCGCCCCTTATTTATCCTTGCTTTAGCGTTCTTGGTTTCGGGTACTCGACAAACATCTCGCTTTGTTCAATCACAACATAATCGGACGATAAAATACCTTACCCAGGAAAATATATCAGGAATAAGGAGAAAAAATAGATGCGGAAACACGCCCGAACTCGGGCAAAAAACTTTGTTTCTTTTGGCTTGTGAAGCCTGTTCAGTAAGTTGCTCCTCCTGATTTTCTGCTCATTTCGATTGCCCCCAGGAATCAATACTGATATGACGAGGTGTTCCACTGATAATAAATGCTGCCCAGTAATAGGGATGGGCATAAGGGCATAAGTTCGGGTTCTCTTTAGCAAGAGAACGATAGCGACGAAGGTAATCGTATAATATTATATCTGTCTGACCTGATCGTTGATAACACTGCTCAACATATTGTTCTACTTCTTGAACATTTATTTTACGCAGCCATAGCTGAGCTTCTCTTAACGCAGCAGCAAAGTCCATTCCTCCTTCCAAGTGATTCTGATAAAAGCGCTCCATCAAGAGTGAAGTAGAAAGATCCGGTACACTCCACAAACTATTTAGCACACAAGGGACACCAGCTATCATGAATCCTGCAGGTATACCCACATATTCCTCTGCGCTGCCTTTAGCTGTATCAATAATCCCTGTCTCACAAGCTGAAAGTGTCACCAAACAAGTCTTGGCGGTGAGTGCGATTTCTCGCTGCAAATCGGCTAAAGTAAGGTGTCCATCCGCGACTATAAGGGCAGATTTGGTTGGATCATCCCAATGGTAATGACCATGGCAAGAGAAGTGAACATAGGTATGTCCACGTATGCCAGTAAGAACGCTCTGCTTTGTTCCTTCTTGTCCTTTTACAACCTGAGAGTTAGCAAAAAGTCTGGCAATAGCCATACCTTCGATTGGTGTAAAGACTAGATCAGAATCTTCCTCAGGATTGATGACAGCATAGAGATCTGGTATCATTCCTGGTATCATCCTTTTTTGAACATGAGCTAACACATCAAGTGATGGTGCATAGCTGATTTGGTAATAATCACACAATCGTTGGGTCGGTGAAAGCAGAGCAGCATGCAGTGGAAAAAGAAATAACTCGGACGAGGGGAGAAAGACAATTTTTTTTATGCTTTGAGGCAATGCTTGAGAGATATTTTGACACAGGTTTTGCCCTAACCATTTAAGGGTGTTGTCCATTGTCTGTTTCCATTCATCAAAATCACCCTTATCAAGGAAACGATTATATGACTTCAGCCACCCGCCAATGACCTTACCGTTGCTATCTTTATGTTGAAAGATGTGCCTCAGTCGAGTTCTGGTGAAATTTAACACCTCTACAGCTTGTACATCTTGATCAGGGCTACGGTATACAATTAAGCTTATGCACCCCTTATCTGTAATGCAAAATGCAATAAAAACGGTTTGTTCATCTGGAATCAAAGACCGAATAGTAGTGATATCGATCGATTGCAAGAAATCTGGAGCATAGATTCGTACACGTTCAATTGCAGCATCCAGGGTTGCATTTGCAGATCGCAACAACTGTTCACGCGTTTTATAGCTCTCTACTAAATCGTTCATCTCACTTAATACTGCTGCGCCTCTTGAAGGCTCTAATATCCGAACCAGAGAGCCAGCATGTTCAAATGCGGCCCATATCTCATCGGGAACCTCCGCAGGACGAGGAGTCCCTAAACGTAAGGTTTCGGATAATAATCGAGTTTTCCCTTGCTCTAAGATAAGCAAAGCTTCTGTTGGCTTCCCCCAGCGAGCGGCAGCGAAAGCAGCGTGACGGTACGTATCAGCATCATCAACAATTTCGGCTGTCTTGCTCTCAGGAGAAAGACCCGCTTGATAGAGCCTTTCTCCCGCCTTTATTGCAATTTGATAGATCTCAAAAGCCATCTGCCAATCTTCTTTAAGAAAGTAGAGGTTAGCGAGATTTCGGTTGACAAGACGACAGAAATATGGGTCGGTCTCTGTTGTCCAGAAGCGTAAAGCTTCCTGATAACAGGTAATTGCCCGACTTAGATTCGTTGCTTGATCCCCTGTTGGTAACTTCGCGTAAACAAGGCCCAAGTTGTTCTGAACCAGAGCATAGTCCAGAGGTGTAGTTTTGGGTTTCCAGAAAAGTAAGCTTTCTTGATAACAGCTAATTGCTCGATTTAGATTTGTGGCTTGGTCACCCGTTGGCATATCGTAGTAGGCAATGCCCAACTTGTTATATACTTCGGCATAGGCAAAGGGAGCATTGTTGACTGTCCAAAAGCGTAAAGAGTCCTTGTAACAAGCAATCGCCAAGTTCAGATTTGTAGTACGGTTACCCGTCGGCATAGAGTGGTAGGCAAAACCAATGTTTGACACAACTCTAGCATAGTTAAAGGGTGCATCCTTAGCTGTCCAGATACGTAAGGCTTCTTGATAACAGGTGATCGCCTGATTCAGATTCGTTGCTCGATCCCCTGTTGGTAACTTCGCGTAAACAAGGCCCAGGTTGTTCTGAGTTAAAGCATAGTCCAGAGGTGCCCTCTGTACTGTCCTAAAGCGCAAAGCCTCCTGATAGTGTTTAATTGCTTGGGTCAAGTTTGCAATGCGATCTCCTGTTGGTAAGGAGTAGTAAGCCAATCCAAGGTTATGATGTACTGCTGCGCACTTCTGTGGCTTAGTTTTTGCCGTCCAGAAGCGCAAAGCTTCCTGATAACATGCAATTGCTTTGGTCAAATTAGCTATCCTGTCACCTGTTGGCATACGGTAGTAAGCCAGTCCCAAGTTAATTTGGATCTCACCATAATAATAGGGTTCAGCTTTTGCTGTCTGAAAGCGTAGTGCCTCTTGGTAGCAGTCAATCGCCCGAGCTAGATTCGTTGCTCGGTTACCTGTCTGAAGTTCAGAGTAAGCCAATCCAAGGTTATTCTGCATGCCAACATATAATTTCGGATTTCTGGAAGGGTGAAAGTCATTCATTGTTATGCAGAGATCTACAATAGACGCAGCAATTAACGGATTGCCTTGCAGCAGTTGTTTTTGAAGCCGTTGTAATTTGATGAATTTTGTCCAATGAGGGTATCTCCACAACATTACTGCAAGAAATAGCAGATCTAGTATAAGAAGGCAGGCTAAAATAATCAATACATGGCTGTATTCCATTTTATACCTCTTTCATATGACCGTTTGTTCCCTCTCAAATTATATAGTTGCCAATGGATCGGCAAAGACAGTGTAGGCGAGCCAAGTTGGATCACCTTCACGCTTAATTATAGAGCGTGCTTCTTGCACTGCTTTACCAATGGGTATACCAGTGAAAAGACGACTATAAAGGGCTCGAGTAAAATCGTAGGCAGGCTTGTCAGAAATCGACCAATATGGGCCGATGAACGCACTAGCTCCTATATGGAGAAATTGTCTGGCCCAGCCACCGATGCCAGTCAACGATAGAGCACTGCGTCCAATCTGGCAGGCATTAAAAAAAATGAAAGGCTTTGCACCCCCTACATTGCTCACGACTCCGCTCAAATCTTCCGGAGTAAGGCTTTCCCGGTTTTCAAGATATATCTCAGATAGGTTTGGGTCTGGTCCATAAAAACTCCCGTGACCAGCAAAATGCCAACCATTGTAAAGACCAGAAGCCAAAGCTTCCCGTAATTCCAAGAATGTGGCAGGCACGCACGTCACATTCCGACCTTTCGTAGCCAGAGATAATAGGTAATCGCGCTCATTTGTAGCAAAAGCTAGTGCAGAATCAGTAGGAACAACAAGAGCAAGATTTGAGAGCTTGAGACTTGGTTTCATAGGAATGCCTGGTAACCAACGCGTTATAGCAAAAGCTTCACAAAAGAAAGGACCCTCCACCACTCGCCCATTTTCTTGTCCGTAAAGCTTGCATAGTTCCCAGGGAATCCACGGCTCTACTGACTGCACTTGCACTGATTGGATGCGGTCCCGTAGTGACCAGAGTAATAACTGCAAATCGGCAGGAATCAGCGATTGAAACAGATGAGTTCCTTTAGCAGCTAATCGCTGGACTGCAATAGCCTTTTCTCTATTTGTATTTAAGGGGAGATGTTCAATTTCGCGGAAGAACTCCTGGAAATGTTGCTGAGCACTCTCTTTGAGGTGTATTGGCCCAAACGGTTTCAAATTCAGCCCTAAGGCCGCATCTTGAGCGGTAAGATGGAAAGTAAATGTTGGCCCATTCTCTCCTGGATACCCTAGAATCAGAAGATGAAGGTCGGGCTGATGGAGATTCACTGCATCCAAAGATCGTTCTTTGCTAAAATACTGCGTCGTTGTGATTGTAGAAGACTCCACAACGGATACGGTCAAATCGATTCTGGCCAGTGGTTGTCCTTTGTGAAAGGCAAATAATCGTATCTGACCGAGACCGGACTCCACTGCTCGCAACTTAAACTGGAAAGGTAATGTTTCCCTTTCGCTGGAAACCACCAACGTGCCTTCACCAGTTCCTTCGAGGACAAGACCATATCTAGGTTGAACAACAAGGTCTATGTTTCCTCCTAATGGCACTGATAAAGGAGACGCAACACCAAAATTTGGTGTTGGAGAGGTAGCAATAGACACCAGAAGTGAAAAAGTTGTATGTATCTGGACCTTTTCAGGAAAGTCAGTAACTAGCGATCGAAATTGTGGGGCCGAATTTTTGAGGTTACCATCTCCATTTCTGCGCAATATTCGTAACTGCGGCGGAACACTTACGTCGAAAAAGCCGAGAAGACGACCGTCTTCAAATATAATACACTGATCAGGAGCATGATCAGCGTCTGTATTACCTTCCAATGCAGGTGTAGCTCTCACTTGGTCCAGTTGGAGCACTTCCTGGATAGAAGAAAGAGGAAGATGGTGTACGAGAATAGCAAGTACTTTCTGGGCAGAAAAAAGATAGTAAGTGCTCGGTAAATCTCCACGATGGACAATCACATGTGAAGGTTTCAATTTTTCGATGAGTTGGCGGCTTTTATCAGCTGACCATGATGCCTGTAGCAAAACAAACGTTGTCATCAATATCTGTTGTAAATTCATTTATACCTCTCCCTTTCTTTTAAAGGTTTTATTTAACGCGACGTGCAAGTTTTCCTAAGCAATCAACCGATCAAATTGAAGGTAAGGAGCGGCCTCTTGCTGGTTCAAAAAAAAGCAAATCGTACGCATCAAAATGCAACGCAACAAGCGATTACGCAGATGCCAGAGATCACGCGCCCACACCCGCTTCATCTGACACCGGTCCGTCAATTGACCAAACACAGTGTCGATGAGATAACGAACCCGCCCCAAAACAGGACTTTGGTAGGCCGCCGCCTTTGGCGAATGCGCGAGGCGGAATGGTGCCTGCAAGACAATTCCCTTCGTTCGCAAGAAAGCTTGTACATCGGGAAGCCAATAGTTGCGATCTCCCAAGACGACACCTGTTGTGCCTTTCAACAAGATCGGCACGATTTCCCCGTCCGCTTCATTGGCCGGGGCCAAAAACACGTGGGTAAGCAGCCCGGGCCAGCTGAGTTGTGCATGCAAACGGAACCCATAAAAGGTTTGTCGATCTGCATGATCTTTCCCATAGCTGGCTTCCCCTCGGAAGCGGACGCACCAGGGCGCTCGCGCAAAACGACAGACAGGAATCGGAACGCTATCCACAATCGACAAGCACTCATCATAGGTGATCCTGGTATCGCGCAAGGCACACCACAGGCGTTCTTTGATCGCCCACAGGTTGGCTGCTTGCCTTACAAAGCTCGTGCGGTGCAAGTCCAAAAGCCCTGGGAAAAAGTGAGGATAATGACGCCGGAAGTAGGCAAACAGGGTTGTATCCTGGCTCAGTCCCAGATAACTCCCGATGATTTCCATCGTGATGACCTCGCTATCCGAAAGCTTGGGCGCTGGGCCTCGTGTGCGCAATCGCTGCTCTTTGACTATCATTGGCATCATCTCGTCAATCACACAAAAACATGTGATAATAAAATCGTCCAAGTTCATGTGGTTTCTCCTCAGAAAGTGGTTTAGGTTTTTTCTGAGAATACCTCATGAGCTTTTTCTTTGGCAAGAGAAACTTGCACATCGCGTTATTTAGAACCATCTGTTATTTAAGAGAAAAATCGGTGAAACAATGGAAGCGGCGTTATGTTTGTCGCTTCTTTGAAGACAAACTTGACGAAAGTGACGGGGTCATCTCTTCTGAAAAAGTCTGTTGCCAACCAGCGCAAGGAGGGATTGCTGTCCCAGTTCGATGAGTACTCTCGCTTTGCCCTTTTCATCATGAATAGCGTCGATTATCCTCTTGGCTTCTCGCCAACAAAGCTTACCTCCTTGTGACTCTTCTGCTCTATAACGTTCGACCTAACTCGATAAGCGCCTTGACTTTGCTTTCTTTAATACTCATTAGAAATGGTGTCAATCACCCGCTTGGCTTCTTGCGCCCGGACTCTGCGGCAAAAAGCTCAGGTCACGTAGCCTAGTCTGAGGGTCTGCTTGTAGTTAATCCAGTCCATCGATGAAAATACGTTCCTGTCCACCCTTCTCGGCGACCTCTTGAAGGACTCTAGGAAAGTCTTCCCCAAGCGCGGCTCGACTCTCGCTAGCCACATACAAGTCCAAGCCATCAGATTACGCAGCAGCGCTACTTGATAATCGGGAGGTGGTGTCAGTGGGATGAAGTGGAAGACCACTCGCTCCAGATTGCCTTGCGCTTGAGATTGTGCCTCGATCAGTTTGGCAATCACACTGCTTTTGCCTTGCCCTGCTTGCCCTGTAATGGTAAGATATCCTCCAGTTGAAAGAAGCGCCTCGATCCGCTTGTGTACCTCCCTCAGTTCCTTCTCACGGCCCACAAAGCTGGCTAAACGATCTTGCAAGAAGCCGGAATGATCTGAGAGCATCGAGCGGAGCCGCTGTTCTCGCTCCGCTTGCCGTGCCGCCTGCTCTCGCCTTTGGCGTTGTTCTTGTGAGAAAGCAAGATAGGTTGCCAGAATCAGACCGCGATTGGCACCAAAGTCGTGCGGCTGCTGCGCGTTCGGCATCACAGCGTTCAAGTAATCAACCAGGCTAGCAAAAGTAATCTGTCCCTGTTCATTGATCGCCTGTTCCTGTTCCCCTCTCAGGGCTGCCAAGAGATGACCCGTGAAGAGGCCATGTCCATCAGCTTCTTTGGCAACGGTTTCTCCTGTGGCCGTGAGTGCCAGGCGCACTCCCCCTCGACGTGCAAGACTCTCGGCTCCAGGCTCCCCAAAATAATAGCGCAACCGATGCTGCAATTCATCAAGATACAGATCAGGAGCGCTGTCTCGAAATCGTCCTGCGTAACAGCAGTCTAGGATGATGAGGATATTTTTCGCACGCTCATGCTCAAAGAAACAACGACGGAGCCACCGCAAGGAAAGCTGCGCGTCTTTATCGTAACGAATCCACGCGGGTTGAAAATCATGGCTGATCAGATACACGTCGTCGAGATTGGCATCGATGAGTATCGCCTCGGCATGCCCACTAAAATAGAAGAGTGCCGTATCTTGCTCACCAAGCGAGGAGATCAGACCTAAGATCGCCTGCTTGATCGCCGAAGTCGGGGCCTGCTCTCCAAGCAGTGGTGCGGCAAACAACTCAAAGCCACACGCCTCACTCTGCAAGACCTGAGCCATCGCCTCTGCATCCTCGACCGCATAGCGCAAAGGCGCTCGGCCAGGAGCAGATGGCCCATTAACCCCGACCACGACGGCCAGCCGTTTCCCTGCTTGCTCCCCTTGTGACGATCCTGTCACCTCATCGGACATTGCTCCTGCTCACTCCTTCGTTCTAACACAGAACATCCCTTTCTGCTTCTGAAACCTGCTCGCATGAACCACTCGGTTTCGAGGAAAACCCATTGTGTACTGTTGTTGCCCAGTATACTACATCAATAGAAGATTCGTATATACTCGTGTATACATAGTCATAGACGAAAGTGACTCGTGCTTCCCAAATGGGAAACGAGCAACTGTGGAGCATGAGGCTGCAACGAGAGGAGAGCGGCTCCTCGCGCAGCCGGTAACTCTCCTCCTTCTGCCCTTGTCACGCTTCTTCCTTCTTGCCCCTGATTTCAAAGCATTTGCAACACAATACTCCGTTTTATTTTCTCGCCCGTAGAGGAAAAGATTGGATGATGAATCTCGATCTGATGACGCTAGGCCAGTAGATCTGCATCGAGGGAAGCGAAGAACAGCAGAATACCCCACAGGTCTTTGATCGACCTGATCTCACTCTGAGGCCACGTGGGGTAGGCTGCCCGACAGCAGATCAAGTGACACCGTTGCCCATGCAGGAGATCCATGAACTGCTGCCTCATCTCAAAGAACTGTTCGCTGTGTAGCAGAGGGAGGCATCTGGCCCTCTTCTTTGTCCTGGTCACAGCTCCCCTTGGTGCCTGGTCCTGAGATCCTTGAACACCTGTGCAGTTCACGTTTTCTCTTGATAAGCGAGAAGGGGAAGCAGAGGAGCAGGTCGCACTGCTCGTGCGCTCGTTCTCCCTCTTTTGAGAGCATGGAGGAGCAAGCAGTGTGCAGAACATCCAGGAGGAGATCTCTTCGTCTCAGGTGTTATGACGAAGGTTCTTGCTCCTGGGAGTTATCCTGCTCGTGTTGAGCAAGCTGTTGCAACATTGTTTCGACATCTCTGTTGGGATACAAGTCGGCCAGGAGAATCTTGTAACTTCTCATCAACTGCTGGGTCACAGGATGCTCCACTCCTAAATACGCACGTAAAATCATGACTGCCCTCTGATAGAGCGGTTCTGCCTCCTGGGAGCGGCCCTGACTCTTATAGAGAGCCGCCAGGTTGTTCAATCTCGTCGCTGTGTCGGGATGGGTGACTCCCAACTGCTCCTCACAAATAGCAAGTGCTCGTTGCATCAACGGTTCCGCTTCCGCGTAGTGTCCCTGGCGATGATAGAGTTCTGCCAGATTGTTCAGGCTCGTTGCCGTCTCGGGATGAGTGGCTCCTAACTGTTTCTCATAGATGGCAAGTGCTCGCTGCAAGAGCGGTTCCACCTCCTGGTACAGACCGCGCTCATACAAATAGTAACCCGTCTTATCGAGCAATCGTGCTCCTTCAAGTGGTGGCTGTGTCAGAACATCCATCCATCTCGCGCTTGTGAGAGCATGGGCAAGTAGCCGCTCACAGCGCGTCCAGCTGCCATGTTCTCCACCAGGAAACACAGCATTCACGGCCAGTATTGCTCGTTGCATCCACTGCTCTCGCTCTTCCCCAGAAAGCACCTCTTGCATCACTTCCTGCACAAGCCGATGCAGCGACACCATTTGGTCCTTTCGTTCAATCAACGAATAACGATGCACCCATCCGAGCGCCTCGTCCAGAGCGAGCGCATCTGGGGGGCGGTCGCTCTGCAAAGAGAGCAAGGCATCCATCACCATTTGTTCGGGGATCTGATCCGGAGCAAGGAAGGAGCAGAAGGTCAACGCTTTTCCTGCCAGATCGTCGTGTGCTTGAAGCTGCTCCCAGGAGAGTCTGAAGGTGATGAAGACCGAAGGATGCTCATGGGCTTCTCCACGACGCGCTAAGAGCTTGGATCGATAGCTTTCGTAGAGGTCCATGTAACGCTGCAAGGAACATCCTGTCTCCGCGATATAGGCTCCTGCCTGATCAAGCGCAAGCGGCAGTCGATCCAAAAGCAGACACAGCTTTTTCGCAAGCGCAACGTCGTCGGTGGTCGCCTCGGTCACACTCGCTTCTCTGGCGAGTCGCTTGGCCCGTCGCAACAGAAAGAGGATGGCCTCTTCCTGAGAGAGCAGAGGCAGCGCCTCATTGTAGGCCAGCGGTTCCGCATCGCGCCTTCGGGTGGTAATGAGAACACTGCCATGATGTTTGCTGGGGACAAAGGTGGAAAGGATCTCTCGTGGATCTTCGACATTATCAAAAATCAGCAACCAACCAGGATGGTACTGCAACCAGGCTTTGATCGCTGCAATTTGCTGCTCGGCTTCTTGCTGTTGTGGCAATCCTAACACCTGCGTTGCGGTCTGGAGCCAGGCAGCAGTTGTGGTCTCCGGTGTCTCAGCAAGCACCCACAACACGGCAGTATAGTCCTGTGCATACCGATGAGCATATTCGATGGCAAGCTGTGTTTTCCCAATGCCGCCTAACCCGCTGATCGCTTGGGGGATCGCAGTGGCTTTCTCCCCTGGAACCAATCGTTGGTGCAATACATCCAGAACATCATCGCGCCCAGTGAAGTAGGGATTACGTGAATGAGGCACATGCCAGAGAGGAGAGAAGGAAGGTGGAAAGATCGCTCGATCTGAAGATGTTGGAAAGGGAACCGATGAAGGTTTTATCCGCCCCTGCTTGACGCCTTCCAGGAGTCGGTCACGTGCCTGTTGTTCCTCCAGACCCACCAGATCAATGCACACAAGAGATCCAAGCAGCCCGCCGATCTCACAGGGATCAATCCGTACGGGCAACACCCGCCTCTCTTTGCCTGCCGGATCACGCCCGAAGGCCGCTGCCCACTGTGCCAGCATCTCCTCAGAAGCCTGGGAAGCCTGAGATAATACGGCCACTGTACGTTTGGCACGCTTGGTGGCCTCGTCCATTGCTTTGACAAGGTTCGATCCAGGGCGCACATCCCAGCCCTGAAAGTGAACGCGATAGCCCGCTTGCTCTAGTTCCCAGGCCATCCATTCGACCCATGCCTGATCCTTGCCGGTGCCTGAAGAGATGATGAAGAAATCGACCGGTCCCTGCTCATTCTGTTGCAGCTCTTTCATATCCTGGCCCTCACAACACGTGGTTCCTGCTTTGTGACTCCTGCTTGAGTATACGCGATTTCCTTTCCACGTACAACTCTATATTGGCTGTATTCTTTACCAAATACCACCTCATATTGATCTTGTGAAACATGGATGAAAAAGATTATTCCTTTCCTCAAGTGCAAGTGTGCAACACACAGCTCCTTTCTTCAGGTGATTTTGCATTTTCCTGGCCTCGATCCTTACTGAGATGACAGAGGATCTCATATACATTGGCTTCGTGGCCCTACTCTAGTTCTCTGGCTTTCTCTTCGGCAGGAGCAATGACCTGCTCTTGCATTGCTGCAAGCAGGTGAGCCACACTCTGATACTGATGGGTTGGTAAAACCCAGTGATACCGTCGTCGTAGATCCTGGAACAGACTATACTCAGCGGTGGTCCCTGCTTGCAGAAGGGGTTGAACAGGAACGATACAGTGAGGAACAAGGCTGGCAACTTCATGGGGAACACTGTTGGGATCAGTCAAATCCACGATGAGAAAGCGTGCAAGGTGGGCCAGGGTCACGACGCTTTCGGTCACATCTCTTGAGGCTGGTTGCTCAAAGTCAAAAACCACAGGAGCATAATTACGTGTGTAGAGAACACCAGCCAAGTAAGAGGATCAACGGAAAGAACCAGAGCGTGAAGTCCTGAAAGGGGTATGGTGCCCCTTGTCAACAACTGTTGACATCGACAAAGGGAGCATCTACAATGAAAGCATCATGACCCGCTCCATTCCCCATAGTTGGGAAGTGTGCCATGTCCAACCAACACGACGAGGAGATTTTCTGAATGGATCAAAAAGAAACCATGCCGACGAAGAGCGCTCGTCCCCGTAATGCTGAGGAGACACGAGCGGACCTGCTGGCTGCCGCCCGCCTGCGGTTTGCTCGTGATGGCTTTGATGCCACTAATCTGCGAGATATCGCTGCCGACGTCGGAGTGAACGTGGCACTCATCCCTCGCTACTTTGGCTCGAAAGAAGGACTCTTTCAAGCCGTCGTGGCTTTTGATCGCAGCAGGCTCGCTCAGGCGATGCAGGGGCCTCCAGAGCATCTGGCCGAACGCCTGCTCAAGAATGCCCTGGGTGATCCTGCAGGGAGAGATCACGACCTCTTTGTGACTCTCTTGCGTTCCTCTGACTATCCTCCCGCAGCCTCGTATATGCGGACACTGCTAGATCTTCTCTCGGCTGATCTTGCCACGCAAACCACTGCCTCCGATGCCGAACTACGTGCTGATCTCGTCGTGGCACTGATCACAGGAATCGTGGTCCTGCGGCGTCTGGTGGGCAAAACGTCCCTCTCCGAAGCGACGACAGAGGCTCTGCTTCCCTCCTTCCAGCACGTGCTCTCAGTTCTTCTCCCTGATGTGGGAGCCGGAGATTTGTCCAACAAGTAAACAAGTGTTGACAAACAGAGAGGAACATGGTATCTTTTACATGTAAACATTTGTTTACTTGTTGGGAGTATTGATATGAGAGACGTTCTGGAAAGGATAGAGGTGATGACTAATTACATGATGGTCAAACAGCAGGTGGCCGACTTTGCTCAATTTCAAGCAGCGTTTGACCAACTGTTGCCAATGCGACAGCGGTATGGCCTGATCGATATCGGCACGTTTCGTGCCGCCGAAGAACCTGATACCATCATCGTGCTCATGGAGGTGACTGATCTCAGGCGCGCCAGGGAATACTGGCATTCGCAAATTCTGGCGGAGGGTCGGAAAAAAGCCAGGGTGGTCGGTCCTCTTGAGGCTGGAACTGATCAGGTCTGGCTCACTGATGGCCCTGTGATTGAGCGTTGACGTATCTGTGCAAAAACTCGAAAGGAGATTTTCGGATGACCACAGAACCGGTTGTATTCCCGCCGATACTCGTTCCACCTCCCAGTGATGATCACCTCATCTGGGAGGTCTGGCTTTCTAGTCAGCACTTCTCAGTGCTCACGGTTACCGAGGAACTCGGCCTGTTTCCTTTGCTGGCACGTTCACCCGCTACAGCTGAAGAGGTTGCCCATTCGCTCACATTAGCATTGAGCAGTACACAAGCTTTACTCGGTATTCTCACCTCTCTCGGTTTTCTGGCGCAGCACCAGAAGCATTTTCATCTTACGGAGGTATCGCGCACCTATCTGCTCCCTGACAGCCCCTACTACTACGGTCCTGCGTTGCATCTGTTTTGTAAGCAGCCAATGGCTCATGAGACCTTACGTGCTGTATTGCAAAACAGACAGACCTTGACCACTTTTGATGAGGAAGTCGGCAATATTGCGGACGCCATGCAAGCGGGGGATATTCCTTCTGCAAGGGCTGAAGCTCTTACACAGGTCGTGTACTGCTATTCTCTTCCGGCAGCTCTTGCAATAGCACAATCAGGGAATTTTGTCGGTGTACGACGACTGCTCGATGTTGGCGGTGGCTCGGGGTGTTTTTGCATCGCTCTCGCTCAACACTATGCAGAGATGAGCTTTTGTATTCTGGAACTCCCTTCCATCTGTCCCATCACCCAACGCTACATCGCTGCTTATGGGTTGGAGCACCGCATCGATACCAGGGCCGCGAACATGTTTCTTGATGCATGGCCAACCGGCTACGATGCAGTCTTCTTCAGTAATATCCTCCATATGTGGGATCGGCAGCATTGTCTGCAACTTGTTCGTCGGAGTTTTGAAATGCTGCCACCTGGTGGTCGCATTTACTTGCATGAAATGCTCCTCAATGAGGCGAAGGATGGCCCTCTCACCGCAACAGACTTCTCTCTGCTCGCGTTCTCGATGTCTCTACAAGGTCAACAGTATAGCGCCAGGGAACTCACAGATCTCTTAAGGGAGGCAGGCTTCACTCTGCCTGATATTACAGCTACTTCCACGTCCTATTCGCTCATTAGCGCATTGAAACCTGTGTGAGGAGAGAACGATGCAAGTGGATATCTATCCAACATTTAAAGCCGCTGTCGTCCAAGCCGCACCGGTCTGGCTCAACCGGGATGCGACCATCGAAAAGATCGAAGCGCTGACGACACAGACGGGGTGTGCAGGAACAGCCCTGGTGTTTTTTTTCAGAATCGTTTTTGCCTGCTTTTCCAGCCTGGAATCTGCTTCATCGCCCTTCGGATCAGCCAGGTTCTTTCCGTCGTCTGTACGACAATGCCTTGTTGATCAAGAGTTCAGCATTTCGGAAACTGGCGGAGATCCCACAACGATGAGTGATCTCCCTCTCTGTGGGCGTCTCTGGTCGTGGCCCATGTCATGCAGTGGCCTGCCTGGGACGCGAGGCGAGCGAGCGAGGCGGGGTGGCTCGTGGTGGACACCGAGACAGGCCGTCATTCCAGAACAAACAGTAGGAAGAGTACAGAGAGCGCAAAACTATCAGCACGAAGCAAGAGGGATGCTCAGGATGGCTCACCACCGCTGAGCACATGTTCTCGACCCGTCAGCAGCCCTCTTGCGCGACTTCCCACCAGCTGCAAGCACGTGGCGAGATGTGGTCTGTCTTGACGATGAGGAATGTTGAGATGGTGTTTTGAGGAGGAACATGCGTATCATCTGACTCGCCCCGAAGTCGCTCATTCCCTCATTCAAGTCACCACCGAACTCGCCGACCAGCTTGGCATTTCCCTTGTTGAAGGGAGAGGCGAAAACGAAGATTGAGCCGAGATCGAGGAGCGCGTCTCATGCGTTCCTCGCCATGTCTGGTTTGCTTCTCGGCTGAAAGGCTACACCTTCTCGGAATGCTCAAGTCGATTCACCCTCTGTCAATCGCGCTGTCATGATCAGCGTGACCCAATGTGCGTGGAGGCTCTGAAGAGAAGCCAGATGTCCCAGACAGGTGAAGTGGGGTGATGCTCTTGCCTCTCCTGGTCTTTCTTGAGCTTGCTCAAAGCTTCCCATATACTAACCATTGCTCTGCTCACTCTCATGCTTCTCCGACTTCACAAAAACGGGGGAATTCCATTATGCTCTAGAGCACCACCTGGTATGAGACCTCCTCATACTTAGATGAGTTCACCTTCTCCAGGTGACTCACAGTTTGCAGAGCCAGTGGCGATCACCAGGGTGCAAAAAAATGACGGACGCTCCAGCATGCCGTCTTCCTGTGACACCCCCCCTCAAAGCTGGGAGGCTGTGTGTCGCAGGCACGGCGAAAGGCACTTCGTCGCATGGGCCTTTGAGCGGTTGCGGCAGGCCATCCTCAAGAGGCATTGGTGCAAAGCGGTGGATCGTCTCCCGTTGCGCATTCGCTTCTTCCTCTCGTCGGAAGCTCCAAAAAGAAGTGCAGAATAGACAATACCCACGATCTTGAAGCACCTACCATAGGAGGAAAGATGTGGGAAAGATGTGGGAGTTATTCATGGTCTCCAGGCAGGCGGGGAACTATACTTGCTTCAGTTTATGCACATGTCTGGCACCTTCCATCTCCCTGGCAGGTGAACCGAGCCTACTTTCCCAATAAAGGAAAGCCAGGCAAGCAAAGAAAGAAAAGGAGAAAATCGATGAAACCAAAGGGTCCTGTCGTTCTCATTGTGGCGGCTGTCCTGCTTGCCACCCTCAGCGTGCTGAGTCTGATCCCCATGCCAGAGATCCCCAATGGTCCTCCGCCAGTTGTCATCTACGGAAGCTACGTGCTGGGAGTAATCGGGCTGATCGCGGTGGTGGGTCTCTGGCTTGCCAAACGCTGGGGTATGCTTCTGACCATTATCGTCTCGGCACTCAGTGCTCTTTCGGCAGCTCCCGGTCTCGTGTTTGCGCCGACAATGGAGCTGAAGGTTGCCGCGACGGTAGGAGTCGTTTTAAGTATTGTGCTGATCGTGCTCGTGTTGCTTCCCTCGGCGCGGAAGGCATATCGGCACGATGCTGAACAGGCAAGCGTGGCACGCTGATTAGATCGGTGTTTTAGACCTTCATCAAGACGGACAAGAGATGTCTTCTCGAAATACATCTTTTACTCTAAGTAAAGAATATTTTGAGAGCGTCTCTCTCATCTGGAGTATGAGAAAAAAGGTTTTCTATGTCTGTTCCACTGATGCTCATAGAATCTATGGTTCTTGTCAGCGTTCCCATCGTCGTTATGAGTCTGCCCATCATGGCAGTACTGTTCTGGATTTCCAGGTTGATACAACCTCCAGAAAAGCGACGCACTTCGTCGCTTGTCGTTGCAGTCGTGATGACCACTCTGGCCGCTATCGCGATCATTATTAATATTCTCTCAAGCGTCTTTCAGCTAAATCCTGCACGTTCGATGTGTGGAAAATGCAAGGCTCACTGCTAGCAAACCTTACTGACGACTTACTGTCATGAAAGCCTTTCTCCTGCTTACTAGTTCTCTGAAGGAAAGAACGTATGTCATCAATGGGAAAACTATGCTCACGCTGTGGGGCGGCACTGCTTGAACATCAGCGTTTTTGTGCCGTGTGTGGAAGTGCTGTGGATGCGACAAGGGGGAACGCTCCCACAGTCGTGACGCCCCCGCCACCACCTGCCTCCTCTCTGCCCTGGAGCCATTCTTCTCTGAATCCGTACTCTCCGCTCTCATCTGAGAGGAGATCAGAGCAGCCAGAACAGTACGCTCCACCGATGCCCGTGCCTGCCCCTTTGGGGAGTATGAGAAGGTCGTCTGGGCGGAGATTGCTCCTCGTGGTCCTGCTGCTTCTCCTGGTCTGTGGAGGATTGACATATGGTGGCTATGTGTGGATGACAGCTACTGTCCAGCGCACCTCATCTACAGATCGGCCATCAGGAACCTCGGTGCCATCGCAGGCAACCAGTGCCGTAAGCACTGCGACTTCAGCAGCGGCTCCGGCGACCACCTCCCCTATGAATCTTTCCGTGACGTTCTCAAGCATCGCGATCACCATTACCAGTCTTGAAAAGATGGGCAATGTGGTGCGCGTGCATCTCAAAGAAACCAACACGACAGGCAAGAGTGTGGGCTATATCTACAATGATGTCGCCCGCCTGATTTTGCCAGATGGAAGCAGCCTTCCTCTGAAAAACTATCAAATTCTCGGTCCGCCAGCTTCTCAGGCGACACAGACGAACTGGCTCGACTTTGAGGTCCCGACAAACACAGCGATGGATGGGCTGATATT
Source organism: Reticulibacter mediterranei (assembly GCF_016587455.1). Taxonomy (NCBI): domain Bacteria; kingdom Bacillati; phylum Chloroflexota; class Ktedonobacteria; order Ktedonobacterales; family Reticulibacteraceae; genus Reticulibacter; species Reticulibacter mediterranei. The sequence goes on from NZ_BNJK01000001.1 coordinate 915,891, forward strand.
GCGACTGGGAGGCAAGGGACAGGCTCTGATGGATATTCCGCTTAAAGAGCATGCCAATATCAGTCAGTATCAACCTGTGACAAGTACACCTAATAAAAGCACAACATATGGAGGAGAAGCCTGGACGATTACGCAGGCGACGCGCAGTTGGAGCAGTGGCGGCACTCAGGCACGTGAAGGGATGCGCTATGTGACGCTGCAACTGACGATTGCCTCGACACAGGATACCATTGGCACTTATTGGGGGACTATGTTCGTTTGAAGACAGGGCAAACAGTCGCTCGACCAACATTGGATGCGACGATTCCGCTCGCGTTTACCGCTGGATCGACCGCCAAAGCGCAGGCCAGCTTCGAGGTGCCACAGGAGAGTACCAACTTTTCCTTTCTCCTGCTAGAGAGAAAGGACTTTCAGCAAGCGAGCATTGATTTTCAGATCGCCTGAGAGGAGAAGCATCTCCGGGGCGAAAGCGTGAAGACACCCTTCACGAGGAGGCAACAAGGAAGCTACGATGAACAATCAACAAAGCACCACCCGCATGCACCGCACCGCGCTGTTAGTCCTGGTGTATGGCGTTTTTTTATCCTGCTCGCGCTCGGAGTGGTCTCGACCTTTATCAAACCCCTGGGTCCATTGGCGTCTATGGAGTATGGGGGGCTGGCGATGAGTTTGATTCCTATCTCCGTGTTCATGAACGCCAGGTTTGCGGAGAAAGTACCAATGAACACCACGCAAGAACCCACGCCAGTACTGTATCGCATCTTGCGAGTCCTGCTGGTAGGCAGTGTGTTCGTCCTGTTTCTCCTCTCGATCCTTGTCTCTGCCCTGCGGTCACTACGAGCCATCGGCTATTTCCTGGGAGCCATCTGTTAGTTCGGGGTCGGCCTGCTCCTTCACTCCGTGTTTGCCAAGATCTTCGGGATACACGACAGACCTACTCTGCGTAGGATTGGACCAGGACGTGCTCGCCTTCTCTTTCTTTCTCTCGGTGGCATATGGTGCTTTCTGGGATTATTGGTAATAGATTCGATGCTGATGTAACTGTGCATCAAAGGAGGACGAACAACCATGCAACAACAACCAGTTCCAATGCCACCCGAACAACAACCATCTGAGCAACAATTACCTTTGCGAGGACGACTACTAGTGCTTCTCAGTGTCCTCCTGGTCTTTCTTATCATTGGTGTGGTTGTCGGCACAACACTCATTCGGAACTCTCTCCAATCCTCAACAGCCAGGGTGAAATGGTCTTTTACCAGGGAACATGAGGCCCTGGACTTTCCCCCAATTGTTGCCAATGGCATGATGTATGCTGGTCTTAGCGATGGCAGGCTCTACGCTCTGGATGCGGCCTCTGGTAGCATAAAGCGGTCTTTCCAGACGGAAGTACTGAAAAAGGAGCTTCTTGCCCCACCCACCCTGGTCAATGGCATCATGTATATCAGCAGCCGTGATGAAACGTTGTATGCGCTGGATACAGCTTCTGGCATCATAAAATGGTCTTTCAAGATAATCCCACAAATTGTCTCGCCTCTGGTTGCCAATGGCCTTGTGTATGTTGGCTCTGCTGTTGGCGGCCCTGACGGCTTCAATCTCACTGCCCTGGATGCTTCCTCTGGCAAGGAGAAGTGGGCCTATCACAATAAACTCAAAGACAGCATCCTCAGCTCCTTTCCAGCGGTGGCAAATGGCATCGTGTATGCCAAGATCTATCGTACACTCTATGCACTGGATGCTTCCTCCGGCAAGGAACGCTGGTCCTACATGCCAGGCAATGAAATTGGACTTGGGTATTTCGCTCCAGTGATAGCCAATGGGACGGTCTATATCAACGCAGATGACTCCTCGTCTCCTAGAAAAGGCTGGATCTTTGCGCTGGATGCTTCCTCTGGCAAGAGACTCTGGTCTTACCCAACGATGAGAAGCACCAGATCACTACAGGTAACGAATGGCATCGTGTACGTAGTTGGTGCTCTCGAGGGTGGAGCGATGCAATTAGAGGCACTCAATGCCCGCTCCGGCAGCAGAATATGGTCCTTTTTGACGCTAAAAAGAGGTGACATTTCTTCGCTCGTCGCAGTTGATGGTATGGTCTATATCTATGACGCGGAGCTTAATACACTGAATGCTCTCGATGAGTCCTCTGGTGTCAGAAAGTGGTCGCGTAACGGCATCTTTTCCTCACCTCTGGTGGTCAATAGTGTTGTCTATGCCAGTTTGCCAAATGGGACATTCTCTGCCCTTGATGCACACGCTGGCAGTCCCAGGTGGTCTATCTCGCAATGGAACAACAACCAGCCGCTAATGGTCAATGGCATCATCTATCTCTTTTCCAAATTCAAGGTATGGGCCATCCAACCTCCGGCATGATGCAAGCACAAGCACAAAGGAGTCCCTCTATGTCAAGCCCTAAACACCCATCGAAAAGGAAATGGGGAGAGAAGCAATGAAGCTGGGAATGCCTTCATCTGAGCAGAAGGAAGTGTATCATGCCGCGTCTGGATGTCAAGCCGCTTTGCTTTCCTTGACACCGCGCCGCTTGCATGATCTGGTGAAGATATGCTCAGGTAAAGGCAAAAAAACAGAGGGTTTTGCCTCTCAAAAGATGCTGTGGTTAGGCAGCGCGTGGAGCATGAGCCTGCCTGGAGGCTGCAAAAATTGCTGGATCATAGGGGGTGTGAGTGGTCCACATGCGATAGAGAATCCGCAGCCATACGTTGGAGAGTGCCAGCAGGGCGACCGAGTGACTCTTGCCTTCTGCCCGTTTGCGTTGATAATACTCGTCGGCCCAGGGTTCCTGTTGCCGGCTGGTGCGGGCAAGCTGATAGAGCGCGTTGCGCAATGGCTTGAGACAGGCATGGCGATGATGAGCCTTGCGATAGTTGCCACTCTGGTAGAGCACGAGGGCGGTTCCTGCCAACGCGGCAAGCTCTTGACATGCCGTGTAGCGGGAGCGGTCATCCCCAATCTCTGCCAACAGCCGAGGAGCCAACCGTTTTCCCGCACCCGGAAGGCTCTCAAAGATCTGACTGTCAGCATGCGTCAAAAAAAGGCGCTCAATCTCCTTCTCATAGGCGGCAATTTGCTCAACCAAGGGCAACAGTTGGGCAATGAGGGCCAGGGCCAACCGCAATTTCGTTCGGGTCGTGATGGCATGAGCCGAAAGGCTGGGTTGCTGCAAGGTTTCATGGATCTTGGGGGCAACCTTACGGACAGTGGGATGTCCTACTTGTTTGAGCACCTGCTCAACCTGAGTAACAGAAGCTGCTTTGGCAGCAACAGAAGTCGGGAACGCTTGCAAAAAGAGCAAGGTCGAGCGCTGTTGCAATTGGCTAAACAACTGCAAAGCGACAGGATAGTAGGTTACGCGTCAGGCTGTGAGTTGATTGACCAGGCGGGTTTGCATGCGCACCAGCGCATCCTGATCGCGGGTGAGGTCAGGGATTTCGGCGATGATCGGGGAGTCGGGGTGCAATTGGCGCAGATCAGCCAGTTCAGCTCGGCCCAATTTTGCCAGCAAATAGGCATCGATCTGATCGGTCTTGGCTCCCGAGGCCGAGCGTCGGTGATCCGCCACCTTCGGGTTGACGGGGTAAACAGTAAAGCCTGCATCCAGCAGAGCGGCAATGAGCAGACCACGATTGGCTTCCACGATGCAGGCCAGTTGGTCTTTTTGTCCTGGTCCGGTCAAGCTCTCCAGAAAGCGCGTCAACTCCTCCAATCCGGCTTTTGTATGGGCAAAGCGTTTCGAGGCAAGCTTGTGACCTGCCTCGTCAATGATGACGAGATCATGGTGGTCATCTGCCCAATCCAGGCCAGCATAAAACATCAGAGAGAACTCCTCTCTGTACAGGAAGGTATAAGTTTCTATGTCATCACAGCCTCAACCCAATCCAACATTCAAGCCTTGCCCCGAATGCGGGGCAGACGGATTGCAGTCGAAGACCACATGACCAGTAGCCATGGAGCCTCTTATATCTATCTTACGCCGATAAGACGCACGCCAAGCTCTTGGAGTCTTTGGAAATCTGATAAGTCCGAAACACTAACGCTCACCTGCTTGCAATGCGGTTATACAGCCTGGTACGCCTTAGAACCACGCAAGCTTCTTCCTGAAGGAGAGTAGTTCATATGAACCAGCACAACGTTCTCTTATGGCCTTTCAGTGGTTTTTATCCAAAGGGAATTCAATCATGACTGATGATCTTCCTCCATCCCACTCGTCTCCTGGAACGCAGCGGATGGCAAGCAGGTCTTCAGCTACTCTGGACATAGCAAAGAGATAGTTGTTGTCATGAGCTTGACCCCGTTTCGTAGAGTCGAGGAGTGTGGAGAACGTCTGAGCGTTCCACGTCTCATGAGTTTGCTTTCGATGAAGAAAACGTAGAGAACGTTACGTTAAACGTTTAAGATACTTTTACTCTATCAGAAAAAATACGTTACGTCAACGTTTTAAACAGTTGTTTCAAGCTCCTTTCTATTTAGCTGCTCATAGGCTACAGGGCTGAGATAGCCGAGTGCCGAATGCCGACGTTTGCGGTTGTAGAACGTTTCGATGTAGTCAAAAATGGACTGCCTGGCTTGGGTCTGAGTTTGGTAGTGGTGTCGATGAGTCCATTCTCGTTTGAGTGTGCCAAAGAAACTCTCCGTAGGGGCGTTATCCCAACAGTTGCCTTTTCGACTCATACTACAGGTGATTCCTGCACTAGCTAAAAGACCTTGATATGCTTGGCTAGTATATTGACTCCCTCGATCTGTATGATGCATCAATCCTGATTTGGGGCATCTTTGGATCAGTGCCATCTTCAAGGCTTTTTCGACCAGCTCCTCATCACGATGCAAGGACATGGACCATCCAACCACTTTCCGCGAATACAGATCCAGGATGATCGCCAGATAGAGCCAGCCTTGCCCCGTCTCAATGCCGGTAATGTCGCCTGTCCATCTGGTGTTTGGGGCAAAAGCATTGAACTCTCGATTCAAGCGATTGTCCGCTACTGGATTCTTATGTGAGCTATCGGTGGTCCGAACCCGGCGACGTTTCTGTCCTGCACTTATGCCTGCCGCTCTCATGAGACGAGCCACATGCTTACGCGAACATTTCACCCCCAGATCGTTCAGTTCCACATGAATGCGCGGACTCCCATAGATCTGCCGATTGTGCTCAAAAATTTGCTGAATGTGTTGCGTGAGTTCTTCGTTCTTCTGCTCACGCTCGCTCTTTGGTCGTTTGCGCCAAGCATAATAGCCACATTCTGAGACGGAAAGTGTTCGGCACATCGTCTTTACCGCATATTCTTGCCGGTGATCTTCGATAAACTGAAACTTCACCGCTATTGTCGTGAAAATATATGAAGCGCTTTTTTTAAAATGTCTCGTTCTTGTTTCACGACTTCCAGTTCGCGTTTGAGGTGGCGCAGTTCTTCGGCCTCGGGTGTTTGATGCCCGCTGCCTGGAAATGCCTGCTCGCCGTGCTCGGAAAACTGCTTACGCCAGTTATGAATGGTGCTGTCGCTTATCCCTAAATCACGAGCGATCTCGGTGATAGGTTTGCCACTGGTCTCGGCCAAGCGTACAGCTTCGATTTTGAACTCTTTCGTGTAGGCTTTTTGTTCTTTGGTCATCTTTCTTCCCTCGTTTGATTGAGTCTAGTATATTCCACATTTCCCGACTCTTTCAAACGGGGGGAAGCTCATCACCTGGTCACCTGATAGGGCACGTGTTGCCTCTTCAGCCAAGGAAACGAACGGCACGGTACACATTTGGGATGCCAGGAATGGCAAACAGCTCTTCATGTATCGAGCAGATCTCAGGCCTTATCCTTATAACACAGGAAGCATTTGAGAAAGGAAAAACCACTATGACCATTCTTCTCTCTATCCTTGGTGTGGGAGTGATGCTTTTCTCTGGAATCGGCTTTCTCGTCATTGGAATACGAGAACACAGACAGCGCGTTCTCATTGCCCGCGAGGGCATCCCGGCCACAGGAACCATTATCGAGCGACGGGTCCTTTCCAGGGAACCCGGTTTTGTCTTCTACACCTTTGACTATAAAGATCGGACCTACACAGGCAAACAGCGCGTCAGCTATGAGCACATGAATCGCATCAACATCGGCGAGCAAGTCAGCCTTCGCTTCCTCCCATCCAATCCCTCCATCGCCTTGCTGTCTGGCGAACGTGAAGACAATCCCTGGACCTGTATGCCCATCTTTTTCGGCTGTCTGTTTCTTGGCCTACTCCTGGCCCTGCCAGTCTGGATCTTGCTTGCCTTCCGCTCGTAAAGCCCCCATGCTCTTTCAGAAGGGGGACACACTAGAATGTAAAGCATTTAATTCTGATGGTGGAGGCTGTATAATTATGCTGGTAGCAAAACAAGCAACAAAAAAGGAAAAGAGTGCATTTTCTTACTGTCAATCCGCAAATTCAGCGGCTTTCGGCTGCTTTGTGTTGGTTGCCTGCTTACCAGCATAACCCACCATCAGAATCAAATAATTTACAAGCACAGCGACGAAAAGGGTTCTATCAGATGACGAGAGGCGAGCCAGGAGGGAAATGCCGCTCACAACGGCTCCTGTAAGCGCGAAGCCACGATGCAGGTCTGGGTCCTAGCTCATAGAGAATCGACCCTGCTGCGTTGTCCGTGCCATGTGCTCCACAGGATGGCTCGTGATGAACGCCGACCAGGACTGCCACGCTCACGAAAAAACAGCAGGAAGAGCAGAGAGATAGATAATAAATTGCAAAATATATTGAGATGGTGTTTTGATGAGGGATAAGCGTATCATCTCACTCGTCCCGAAGTCGCTCAGTAAAAAGTGCTAATCTCGCTTCATCATATGATGAGTAAGTAATCTCTCCTACACATTCATCTTTTAACGTGCCGAAGAAACTCTCCATAGCGGCATTATCCCAGCAATTGCCTTTGTGCGACATACTTGATTGTATTCCAAATCTTTGTAAACATGCCTGGTAAGCTCTTGAAGTGTACTGACTTCCTCGATCACTGTGATGGAGCAATCCAGCTTTGGGGCGACGGCGGGCAATGGCTTGATTGAGTGCCTGCTCTACCAGCTTCTCATCACAACTGCTTGACATGGACCATCCTACTATCATGCGTGAATACACATCCAAAATCACTGCCAGATAGAGCCATCCTTGCATAGTTGGAATGTAGGTAATATCTGTGACCCATTTTTTGTTCGGCTCTTGTGCTCTAAATTCCCGATGGAAGAAATTGGGTACGACAGGGTGAGAGGTGGTAATTCACACGAAGGTTAGGAAGAAATTGAGTGGGAGATAGGCTCGATTTCCTAACCTTCATGTAAAAAATTTCACACCAAGGTTAGAGGGAATAGGGCATATTTTACTCGTTCTTCAGTTTTCTCTTTTGCAATCGAGCTGCCCGATCCGTCCAGTCTAAAATACTTTGCGGCGAACGACCTCGTTGTGCAAGCAAGGTCACAAGCTCACTCAGTGGTATCCGTTTGCGTGTAGAGCCGGTCATCAGTTGTAGCGCAGAACGCAGGATCTCCACCGATCCTCGCGAGAAGAAGAACTCATACCAGGTAAGCATGCTCCGCTCCAATTCCACGCGTGAGAGATCTGCCCCGATCCAGGCCAGTTCAGCCCAATCTAACCCACAAATGTGGCAGGTGAATGGCCGCGTCTGTGGCTGAAAGAGTTGGAGAGATGCTCCGCATCGGCACTGTGAGAGCAAAGTCACCTGATGTTGAGGGCAGTGGGTAATATGTGGCAAGGCTAAGGTACGTCGAAGTATCCGAGCCTCCGAGAGACAGATCGGACAAAGATGAAACGTAAATGATGATCGGAGCAGTCTGGGATGCGGCCTCTCTTTATCATACAGGCGCAGTAGTTCGCTGTGATAAGTCGTGGTAAGAAGGGTCGTTGTGGGAATTGAAAGCCGTTGAGCAAGGTAATCAAGATTCAACGAGGAAGGCTGGATCAGCACCAGGTAAGGATTTGCCGTTCTCCAACAGCGGTGAAATTTCTCTGGACTGGCAGCGAGCAAATGGGTCAGTGTTGTTCGGTTCCCCCAATGGTTCACCTCATCACAGCGTAAAAGCAACCCTGGTAACCATTCATCAGGCATGGGTATAACGCGATGTGGGAACATGTTTTGCCAAGCGGCCTCGTTGAGGAAAGTCTTTTCCATCACTCTCCCTCTTGTTCCCAATCCTCCTTTCCCCAGAAGATGACCTTTGGGTCATGGTAGAGATGATACTTGACCAGATCGAGCACAAGCAAACAGAGGGAAGGAACATGATTTGATGGCAAACGTGGATAGGAGTGCATTCTGGGAGAACGACGAGGAGGATGTTCTCTCTCTCGAATGATCTCCTCTTGCCATGCATTCACCACCGCAAGAAAGGCTTTTTCCATGAGAGTCGGCTTGCCGCAAAAGAAAAAGTACTCGTAGCAGGAAAGGAGTTGGCGTGTTACGGCAATCCGCTCAGGAGTCGGAGCAATTCTGGGAAGATCAGTCCAATCTCTTCCACATGCACCACAGGTAAAAGGCATGGTAGCCGGGTCAAAAATACGTAAAGGAGTTCCGCACTGGCAGGTCGAGAGCAGGGTCACTTGATGCCAGGGACAGTAGAGCACATACCGCAAGGCCAATGTCCTTTTGAGGAATCGCTCCTTTGCCAGACAGGCCAGGCAGACCCGAAACGTCAATGACGGTCTCAAATCTCCAGGGAGAGGATGGAGGAGGCCATAGTAGCGAGTCAGTTCGGGCAGATAAGTCGTGTTACGGACTTCACGTACAGGGAGAGCCAACCAGGCCGCTAAGTCCTCGACAAAGCTCTGAGGAGGTACACTGAGGGAAGGGAGAACTGGGACTTTCATTGGAGGGCTTCTCTGTCGAAGCCAAGTAAAAGTTGTCCCACTTGCCCAGCGGTTGACTTCGTCACAGCGCAGGAGGAGTTGAGGTTGCCCCGTTTTCGTAGAGTCTCCAGAGGTTGGAGATGAGGACGGTGAAAAAACGTTTTGACGTAATGTGACGTTGACGTTGTTATTCTACCAGAGAAAATATTCTACGTCAAACGTAACGTAACATTCGTTAATTCCCCATCCGTTCATACTGGAGTGGACTCACGTAACCGAGCGTCGAATGCCGACGAACGCGATTATAATACACTTCCATATAGGTAAACAGTGCTAATCTTGCTTCATCGTGTGATGAATAAATGATTTCTCCTACACATTCTTCTTTTAATGTTCCAAAGAAACTTTCCATCGCGGCATTATCCCAACAATTGCCTTTACGCGACATACTCGCCTGTATGCCAGATTGCACTAAGCATGCCTGATAAGCCTGTGAAGTATATTGACTTCCTCTATCACTGTGATGCAACAATCCTGCATGGGGACGGCGGCGAGCAAGCGCCTGAGCAAGCGCACGTTCTACCAGTTTCTCATCACAGCTGCCTGACATCGACCATCCCACAACCATGCGTGAATACAAATCCAGAATGACTGCTAAATAAAGCCATCCATGTGTTGTTGGGATATACGTAATATCCGTCACCCATTTCTTATTCGGCGACGAAGCGGTAAATTCCCGATTTAAGAGATTAGGAGCAACAGGATGAGTCTTATCTCTTTTGGTGGTCATCATCCGACGCCTTTTGCGCCTGGCACTGAGATCTGCCTCACGCATCAGCCTGGCAACCCGTTTGCGTGCGATTGCTCGTCCTTGATCGTGCAGTTGCTTGTGGATGCGTGGACTTCCATATCGACCTTGATGGCTGCTAAACACCTGTCGAATCTCTTGCGCGATTTGAGCATCTTCTCGTTGGCGCTGACAGATGGGACGCTTGCGCCAAGCGTAGAAGCCACTTTCCGCGACAGCAAGCACCTGACACATCACCACTATCGGAAATTCGTGCTTGTGCTGTTCGATAAATTGATATTTCATTTGGATTCCCGGGAGAAGATGCTGATTGCTTTTTTTAGTATATCACGCTCCTGTTGTACTCTTTCTAACTCACGATACGCGCCGGCGATTTTCTTCTTCTAAGGCAGTTTGATGGCCTTTGCCGGGAAATGCCTCTTCTCCATGTTCCGCCAATTCCTTGCGCCACCCATGAATCGCACTGTCCGAGATGCCCAGCTCCCGCGCAATCTGCGCGATGGGCTTGCCTGATGTTTGCGCCAAGCGCACGGCTTCCTCTTTGAATTCTTTGCTGTAGACTTTTTGGATCTTTCCCATTGATGATCCCCTTTCTGATCTTGCCAGAGTATATCTCAGCTGTGGGGACTCTTTCAAATCGGGTCAATCTCAGCCCGACACAAAACAGCAGAGTAACATAGGCAGCACTTTTTGGGTTCTCTATATGACACATTTCCTGCAATATATTCATGCATCTATAATATTTAGAGCATCTTGACAATCGATTTACCTTAAAGTAGAATGAGTATGAATAATCTACAGAATAGCAAATGAACAAGGGGAGACTTGGATGATTATTTAGTCACACTACGCGGCAAAAGATAAAAATACATATCTGTTAACAGAGTAGATCCGAAGCCAGCAATGTAAAAATAGCAGCCAGACAAGGAGGTTTTTGATGCTGGATATTTCGTCCCTCTTGTTTGATTTAGATGGCACCTTAATGAATGCGAAACCTGCTACTCTGAAATCCTTTACTTATGCACTGCAAAAACTGGGGCAGATTGTACCGTCTATAGAGGACCTTAGCTGGTGTCTTGGACCACCATTGCGCGAATGTTTTGCAACTCTTCTTAATTCAATGGATACAACTCTTTTAGAGCAAGCAGTTGTGTTCTATCGTGAACAGTATGCTCAACTCTATCAGCTTGAAAGCTTGGTATATCCAGGTGTGGTTGAGGCACTGGCTGATCTCAAGCTCAGAGGTTATCCCATGTTCGTTGTTACTACTCAGCCACGTGTCGCTGCTTACAATATATTGCATCACTTTGAACTAATAACATACTTTGATGGAATCTATGGAAGTGAGCTTGATGGTCGACGTAGTGACAAGCGTGAGTTAATTAAGTATACACTTGATCAGGAAATGCTCTCTCCTGACAAAACAATGATGTTCGGTGACCGGAAATACGATATAGTTGGCGCAAAATATAATAGAGTACATGCAGGAGGAATTACATATGGTTATGGCAGCATTGAAGAATTGACTCTGGCGGGTGCCGACCATCTATTTCCTCACCCATACGATATTGTACACTTTCTTGCTCTATAGGCTGCGTTGCAAAAACCTGAGCCGTTAACACTGTTCTGTCAACCCAAATTTGCAATAATGGCCAGATAGAGCGTACAGAAACTGGTAGACATACACTGACCTTGTTTGGCTGACGACTAAACTCTACTACATTAAGAAGAACAAAGGCGTTTCTTGTATAGAAAAGCAGAAATTTGTTCAAATGCCGTTATTATCAGACCGATTATACCAACAGATTGCATTATTACGAACGCTTTGGACGATCAGATTTAAAATTGTTTTGGGAACAGACCAACAATGCTCTTGCATTACAAGGGCTGCTGGGCTTGTAAAGGCTTGTCACGTTTAAGGATAGGTTACCTGTCCGTGACCATCCTGCATTAGGAGATATGGCAATGGAAAATGAGGACAACGACAGGCAAGTGGAAGAATTAATTAGAACTCGCATACGAACCCTTCCCAATTTCCCTATCCCAGGTATTCTCTTCCGAGACATTACTCCATTGATCGGCGAATTTACAACCTTTCAGGAGATAGTTTCTGCACTCGCAAGACCATATAATGGTATAGCTGTGGACTTTGTCGCTGGTATCGAGGCACGAGGCTTTATATTTGGCACCCCGTTAGCACTGCAACTAAAAACAGGTTTTATTCCGATTCGCAGAACTGGAAAACTACCTTTCCCGACAATTGCTACCAGTTATACACAATCTTATGCAAAAAGTGCTATCGAATTACACATGGATGCCATCCAAACAGGGCAAAGAGTTATTGTCGTCGATGATGTACTCTCCAGTGGAGGTACTGCTGCTGCCGCTATAAGTTTGCTGGAGAGGTTAGGTGCAGAAGTGGTTGGAGCAGCATTTGTGATCGAGTTGACAGGCATGAGTGGTCGAGCTAAGTTGAACAGTTATGCGGTTCACACGCTCGCTCGATTTTAAAAGATTTTCGGTGGATCTGTTGCCTTTATCCATAAGCATGAGGAGGGAACATTCATGGTCGACAACGCTGCTGTGAACTCAACTGTTCAACGTCTTGCAGAATTTGTACGCCCAACAGTGTTTGGTGATTTTAACGTTATTTCCTATAACGTCACTGGAAGTTTTGCATTTGCTCTAACACGAGGAGAATTTCCCCAAGATGATCTTCTTGTGCGAATACAATCGCCATGTTTGTTTGGAGAATCCTTTGGTGTGAATTCTTGCGATTGTGCAGCTCAGCTCACAAAAGCTCTTCACGTAGGTTCACAGGAGCCTGCTTTCCTTCTCATCTATCTAAGTTATCAGGAGGGGCGTGGATTGGGGCTGGCTCAAAAGATCACAGCAATTGAAACCGAGGTCAAACAACACGTAGACATGGTCGAAGCTTTTCACCTGCTAGGGTTTCCCCTTGATCTTCGTGAGTACCAAGCAGCAGCAGAAATTCTTAAGAAGCTTAATAGAAAATGTTCTATTCGGCTTATGACGAACAACCCCAAGAAAGTTGCGGGGCTTGAAGAACATGGTATACAGATAACTTCACGTGTACCTTTACTAATAGATCCACCCAACGATGCTTGTCAAAGGTATTTGGCAAGTAAAAAGCACAAGATGGGTCATATCCTTCCCAACATAGAATGAGAAGATCATTCTCTGTGATCATTTGACCTCCAGACTATTTTACATATCAGCTTCACTGAAGGGTTTTACTAGCTAAGGTAGGTGAAACGTGTAAAGCTTCAACCTGATACTTCCTTTCTACACTTGAAAGGTTTAGACGAATTGACCAAAACTCATCTGCAAGAGGAACGTATGGCCTTGTGGATCATCACAAAGTATTGTGGCTGCTCACAATACTTGTGGTATCCAGGCTATACTCATAAGTATTTTAGGTCAATATTTGCGATATTTTCAATATTTAGCAAAATAACAGGCATGATTATATCGATATTTTGAGTGAATAAATATAAATCATAATACTAGAAAGCAGTTTTGTTTTCCATCGAGTGGAAAGGAATATTGCTATGCATGAGGCTATTCAAAACTCAGGATTTCAAGCTCAGATAATTGGGGCAGACGTTCTTCTTGTTACTGTTACTGAAGTAGAGACAAGATCTGTGCTTAACTTGTTCAAAAAGTATGAGAAGCGATTCAGGGGAAATAAGACATACTATGAGCTTGGTATTATCGGAGGAGCAAGAACTTATCTAATGCAAGCGGAGATGGGTCCACTGGGGGCAAATAGAGCTTTTCCTGTCGTATTGGAGGGAATCAAAGTATTATCTCCATTGGCTGTTGTGATAATTGGGCTTGCTTTCGGCGTCAATTCAAGTAAGCAGCGGATAGGCGAGATTCTGGTTTCACGGCAGATCCTCGATTACGAACTACAACGAGTAGATGACGACATCGATGGTAAAGCAGAAATTATTCTTCGAGATCATCGTCCAGAAGCATCGGCACGCCTTCTGGACCGATTTCGGGATGGTTCCTTAAGTTGGGAAGGGCCAAAGGCGCATTTGGGGTACATTCTTTCAGGTGCGAAACTCAGTGATGGTCAGGATTTCAGCGATCAACTACGTAAACTCGAGTTGGAGGCAATTGGCGGAGAGATGGAAGGGGCCGGACTGTACGCTGCAGCGCAACGTAACAAAGTTGACTGGATAGTTGTCAAGGCGATTTGTGACTGGGCTGACGGTAAAAAGTATAAGAATAAGCACCTGCGACAGAAAAAGGCTGCTGATAATGTTGCGAATTTCGTAGTCCATGTGTTGAAACAGGGTGGGTTTAGTACTGGAGTATTACCAGATGGCCAGTATAGGACAAGTATGAAAAAGAATGGCAACGACGAATTTGCCTATGATGTGTTTGTTTCGTACAGCTACGAGGATCGACCCTGGGTACGTGGTACATTACTACCAACCTTAGAAGCGCAGGGATTGCGTGTTTGTATTGATTTCCGAGATTTTGTGGCAGGAACACCTAGTGTATCCGAAATGGAACGAGTAATTCAGTCAAGCCGTAAAACGTTACTTGTTCTAACGCCAGATTATTTAAAAAGTTCTTGGTCTGAATTTGAGTATTTGATGCTACTAACACTTGATCCGACTAACTTAGAGCGCCGACTTATTCCGCTGCTTAAGGCAGAATGCGACCTACCATTGCGTATTCGCTATCTCACTTATGTAAGTTTTACTGAACCTGAAGTTCAAAGTATATCATGGACGAAGCTATTGAATACTCTAGGAGTGGTGTCTAAGAAAGAGCCAACGACCGAGATTGCTTTAGATGAGAGCGCTTCTTTCTGTAAAGAAGACCGAGCTGGGACAATAAATACTGAGATTTTTTACGGGCGCAAAGAAGAGCTTGCACGATTGATGCATTGGATTATAGATGATGATAGCCAGGTTGTGGCGCTGTTAGGCATGGGAGGGATTGGCAAGACATCGCTTGCTGCGAAGTTAGCAGAACGCATTAAAAATAACTTTGATTACTTTTTTTGGCGCGATATCAAAAATGGGCCGCTCGTTGAAGATGTGTTAGGAGATTGCATTAAATTTTTAGCTAATCAGGAAAAGACCGGTATTCCACACAATGTAGATCAAATGCTATCAATGCTTTTTGAGTACTTGCGAAAGTACCATTGTCTGTTAGTACTTGATAATGCTGAGTCCATCCTTCTAGGAGGGGAGCGGGCAGGTTATTATAGAGAGGGGTATGAAGGGTATGGAGAATTGATTAGGAGAATGGGAGAGACTTCGCATAAAAGTTGTCTATTGATAACAAGTCGAGAGAAGCCAAAAGATCTCGCCTCACTGGGGAACAAAATCAAGTCAATGAGATTAAACGGCTTAAGCCAAGTTGAAGGAAAGGAACTTCTCAAAAACAAAGAGTTATTTGGAACAGATGAGGGATGGATAACCCTTGTCAATAGATATACCGGTAATCCTTTAGCATTAAAGATTGCGGCCATGTATATACAAGAGCTATTTCATGGCGACATCGATAGTTTTCTGGTACAGAACTCTTCGATCTTTGGAGATATTCGGAATCTTTTAGATCAACAGCTTGATCGTTTAACAGAGTTAGAGGAGAGATGTATGCATTGGTTGGCGATTGAACGTGAACCAATGCTATTGAATGATTTCAAAGAAAATATAGGAGGATTATCAACAGGTGAATTATTCGAAGCTTTAGGATCTTTACAACGACGGTCAATGATTGAAAGTAGCGGAATAGCTTATTTCACACTCCAGCCAGCAATTATGGAGTACATTACTGATCGTTTGATAAGGAGAATCGCTCAAGAAATAAATACTGAGGCGATTTCATCGTTTAAGAATTATGCTCTCATGAAGGCTCAGGCTAAAGATTATATTCGGGAGAGTCAAGTTAGACTTATTCTAAAACCAATTGCAGATAGATTACGATCTATATCGAGCAAAAAAAGTATTGAGGACAAGCTCATCAGAATTTTATCCAGGCTTCGTCAAGATTCTCCCTTGATTCCAGGATATGCTGGTGGAAACGTGCTTAATCTATTTCGTCAGTTGAAAACTGATTTTAGTAACCATGACTTTAGTTATCTGACTGTCTGGCAAGCATATTTACGGGATGTACGACTACATAGAGTAAATTTCACTCACTCTGATCTTACTAACTCCGTTTTTACTGAAGCATTTGGTAGCATTCCTTCAGTAGCATTTAGCCCGAATGGGAAACTATTGGCAGCTGCAACAGCCAATGGAGAGATACGTTTATGGCAGGAGGTGGGTAGTAAACAAATACTTTCTTATGAAGGTCACTCTGATTGGATACGTTCAGTAGCGTTTAGTCCGGACGGGAATATGCTTGCAAGCAGTAGTAGTGATCAGACAGTAGGAATTTGGGATGTTTATACTGGGCAGCGCCTTAAAATTTTACAAGGGCATAAGAGCCAGGTATGGTCAGTGGCCTTTAGTCCTGATGGGAATATTCTTGCCAGTGGAAGCGATGATCAAACTGTGCGCCTGTGGGACGTTCAAACGGGGCAATGTACAAAAATTCTGAAAGGACACACAGGCCGAGTACGCTCAGTGACCATCAGCTTCGATGGGAGCATCATCGCCAGTGGTAGCGGTGACCAAACTATACGGCTATGGGATCTCCATACTGGAAAGTCCCTGATGACTCTGCAAGGACATACTCGTCCCATATGGTCAGTGGCCTTTAGTCCTGATGGGAATATTCTTGCCAGTGGAAGCGATGATCAAACTGTGCGTCTGTGGGACGTTCAAACAGGGCAATGTACAAAAATTCTGAAGGGACATATTAATAACGTATGGTCTGTCAGTTTCAGCCCCACTGAAGCTACTCTTGCAAGTGGTAGCCATGACCAAGCTGTGCGGTTGTGGGATATTCGTACAGGGCAATGTCTCAAGATTCTGGAAGGACACACTAATTGGGTAGAATCCGTAGCTTTTAGTCCTGATGGGAATATTCTTGCCAGTGGAAGCGATGATCAAACTGTGCGCCTGTGGGACGTTCAAACGGGGCAATGTATACGAACAGTCCAAGGGTATACGAACCCGGTGTGGTCTATTAGTGTCAGTCCAGACGGTAAAACTCTTGCGAGTGGTAGCAGTGACCAAGCTGTGCGACTGTGGGATACTCGTACAGGGCAATGTCTCAAGATTCTGGAAGGACACACTAATTGGGTGTGGTCAGTGGCCTTTAGTCCAGACGGAACTACTCTTGCTAGCGGAAGCGGTGATTGTACCGTGCGCCTATGGGATGTTCGCACTGGTCAATGCCTCAAAGTTCTGGAAGGACATATGAGCCGGGTAAGATCAGTGGCCTTTAGTCCAGACGGAACTACTCTTGCTAGCGGAAGCGGTGATTGTACCGTGCGCCTATGGGACACTTCTAGAAAACAGTGCCTTAAAACTATGGAGGGACATACTAATTGGGTGGAGGCAGTAGCTTTTAACTCAGATGGAAGTATACTTGCCACTAGCAGTGATGATCAAACTGTGAGGTTATGGAACATTCACACTGGAAAATGCCTTATTCTGGAGGGGCATACTGGCCCGGTGTGGTCGGTGGCCTTTAGCCCTGATGGAAGTATACTTGCCAGCGGTAGTAGTGATCAGACCGTGCGGCTATGGGATGTTTATACAGGGCTGTGTCTTAAGAGCTTAGAGGGGCATTCCAATACGGTGCGAACAGTAAGCTTTAATATTGATGGGGGAATACTTGCTAGTGGTGGTGGTGATCGTACTGTTAGATTATGGAATGTTCATACAGGGCAATGCTTCAGGAATTTGCACCTACACTCGAACTCAGTAAGGTGTGTAACATTTGATTCCAGTGGTCAGATACTGATCAGTAGTAGCGAAGACGAAACTATTAAACTTTGGGATATGAAGACAGGTGAGATTTTAACGTCGTTGAGAAGCGCTAGGCCTTATGAAGGTATGAATATTAGTGGTGCTATTGGATTAACTCAAGCGCAGAAGCTTACGTTAAAAGCACTAGGTGCTGTGGAGGAGTTAGAAAAGAAGAGCTATTCGCAGCAGAACTCCATCACGAATGAATAGAGAGGAACTAAACAAGTTGGCAATCTCACATGTCAAATGCAATTTTAATGGTCTATGCAAATCATGATACAAACTATTAAAGTCATATAATCCTACTACCGCGAGAACTGTAGCAGTAAGTAAGGAGGTCATCATATGTCGATAATGGATAATGCACATGCATTGATAATTGGTATCGCAGATTATCAGTATATCAACAGATTACCACAAACCATCACTAAGGATGCTAGAGACATTTACAATATATTAATTGATCGACAGAGGTGTGGCTACTTACTTAGCAATGTACAATTACTCCTCGATAAGCAGGCGACTCAAGCAGCAATCCGCCAAGCATTAGCTAACTTAGCTAAGCACAGCAATCAAGATTCCGCTGTCTTTTTCTACATCTCCAGTCACGGTGGTCGTATTGAGTCCAGTCCTTATGCGGGCGAGTATCTCCTCCCTGTGGATACAATTTATGATTCAGATCAAACGGTCGCCCAGACAGCTATATCCGGTGAGGAGTTCACAAACGCCTTACGCGCTATTCCCGCCCGCAAAGTTGTGATTATATTCGATTGTTGTCATTCAGGTGGAATTGGTCAACCCAAAGTTGCGACTGCACCATTACTAAAATCCGGTCTGTCTGAACACTATTATGAAGTCTTACAGCATGGAAGAGGCCGGGTCATCCTCGCCTCTTCACGTAGCACAGAGTTCTCTTATATACTGCCTGGTGCGGCTAATAGCCTTTTTACACGGCATTTATTAGATGCCTTACAAGGCGGTGTGCCTGGTCCCGGTGGTGTTATCCGCATATTTGACCTTTTCCATTATGTACAACCTAGAGTGACTGCTGAGCAGCCCAACCAACATCCCCTTTTTAAGGCAGAGGTAGAGGAGAACTTTCCTGTTGTGCTTTACCTGGGAGGCAAAGCTCCAGCATCAATCTCAGCAATTCCCGCTGTTGATGATTTTGTGTACGACATTTTCATTAGCTATCGGCAGCGAGAACCAGACAAGACATGGGTACGCAAGACCCTGCTACCCGCCTTAGAAGCCAGAGGATTACATGTCTGCATTGACTATCGAGATTTCCGACTGGGCGCTCCACTCATAAAAGAAATGGAACAAGCCATTGAGCACAGTCGTTATACATTGGCAGTTTTATCACCAGCCTATCTGAAAAGTAACTTTACAGACCTGGAGAACGTCCTAGCTGAACATCTTGGCCTGGAGCAGAGTCAGCGGCGTCTCTTAGCTGTTATGCGTGAAGCATGTAGACCTCGCCTGGGTATGCGTGCCCGTCTCTGGCTTGATATGACTGACGATGAAGAGTTTGAGATGAATATTGATCGTTTAGCATATGAGTTGCATCAGGAGCCAAATACCTAGATTATATATAAAGGGATATTCTGCTCGGGGAAAAACAGAGAGGATTAGGGATACTGTAAGAACACAGGAAAAGTGATATCGAACAACTTCGCCACATCAGCCACTCGCGTATCAATCTCGATAAGAACGCGGTGTATCTCAGGGCCATTGCGAACCTCGAAGCCAGCGAAGCGCTTCTTGCATCAGTCGAAATTGGACAGATCAAATACTCCAATAACCTGATCAAGCAAAATCAAAGGAGGTATCATACTCATTGCAGCTCTCCGGGAGGCTTTTCAATACAACTATTTAGAACGATACTTTGCCTGAATACATGGTTCCCACTCTTTCTGTACTCAACCATAATATACTATTCAATGCTCGTGATAAAAGGAGATCTCTTTGACTATAAAGTTTGCAACTACTAACATCGGAAAATTTCGTGAACTACAGTCACTTCTTAAACGTGGTATTGTCCAATTTCCCCTTGACTTACTTGAACTTCAAGGCATTGAAGTTGACGACATTGTACGATTTAAAGCAGAACAGGCGTATAAAGTAGTTGGTTCCCCGGTTCTAGTTGAGGACACAGGTTTAGCTTTTTCCGCGTGGAATGGACTGCCAGGTGCTTTAATCAGATGGTTTCTGGATTCAGTAGGAAGCCAGGGTATTTGTCGAATCTTATCCGAAGAAACAAATCGACATGCGATTGCAAAATGTACTCTTGATTTCTATGATGGATACGAACATCATCTATTCTCTGGCATCATGCAAGGTACACTTGCTAAGGAACCAAGAGGCTACAATGGCTTCGGATGGGATAATATTTTTATCCCAGAAGAATATGATCAAACATTAGCTGAGATGACAACAGAACAGAAAAGTAATATCTCTATCATTAGGCTTGCAAGTGACAAGTTACAAAAACATCTTGATGACTCTACTATAGAAATGTAGAAGGTATATATGCGCACATAATTTGCAAAGGCAAATAAAGTATTAGATATAGGTACGCTGACTGGTGAAACAGGAGAAATACTCAAAAAAGTATACTGCTCAGTGCTTCTCAAATGGCAACACAAGAGAGGTACAATGGAAAGAAGAACCCCTACGAGGCATTCGACACAGCAGGCAAGCCATGTCCGTACACGGAATTCCGTTGTGTCTCCCAGCCCTCCCAGTCTCCACAATCCCGGTTCTTTCTGGGGGCCGTGTTTCGTACAAATGAGGACACGGCTTTGACGCTCTTATATAGCTTTCTGGCTGTTGAAATCAGGGGAAGATATCTTAAAGAGGTCAGGTTGGCGGTGCAGAACGGACGCTGCTCATTTCTCCAGGAGTTCGATGAAGCGACTTTTCTTCCACCGAGCAGCGATGTGCCAATCATTGAGTCTCTCCGTTTTCTCACTGGTCAAAAGCTGGATGACATCCTCTCTGCATACAAAACAGGGACTTCATAGGAGAAAGGGTTATGCGTGATGATCTCTTTGCCTTGCTTGATCCATTTATGGAGTCAATCCTGGAACCACCAGAAGAACGTCTCTTTGAGTTTCTCGCCCAGATCTCGACCTGCTTTGACGCGCGAGAAGAGAAGGGGCAGATCCTGCCACCCATTCAGCGTCCTTTGACCGAGGAAACCTATAAGGAAATGTGGATGTTGCGCTACCAACACCATCTCGGCCAGATCAGTTTCCTGGAATTGCTGGAGAAGTATGAAGAAATAGTAGGCATCCCTTCCCGTACTCTATGAGCAGCATGTCAAGGCTCTCAACAGCGGATGGGCGTCCCCTGCCTCCCAGAGGCAAGGAAATTTCATTCATTGCGAACGAAAGAAGCGGAATATTCCGTCTATGGAAGTATTCCGCTTCCCACTACATTGCTTTGGGAATATCTGAGTACCTGGGACTGCCATACATGGTGGCTTGGTACTCTCTCACGCCTCAGTGCTGCTTCAATAGATACAGACTCGTTCCAGATATCAGGCGCTATCCTTTCACGACAATCACCGGCTTCAGGCGTACAACCAATTGTGCCAGACCCGCGTTGTGTACCACATCCACTATTTTTTGCGCGTCTTTGTAAGCAGTCGGCGCTTCTTCTGTCAGTAGACTCTTGCTATGGACGCGAATGGTCACGCCGCGTGCCGCCAACTGATCGAGCAGATCACGAGGGCTGATGGACTTTTTCGCTGCGGTGCGGCTCTGCCTGCGCCCGGCTCCGTGGCAACAGGAGCCGAAACTCTGCTCCATTGAGCCTTGCGCACCGGCAAGCACAAAGGAGTAGCGTCCCATATCCCCTGGAATAAGCACAGGCTGTCCTATAGAGCGATACCTCTCTGGCAATGCCGGATGTTGCGGAGGAAACGCCCGCGTGGCCCCTTTGCGATGGACGCACACCCAGCGTTTCTGCCCATCGACCTCATATTCCTCGATCTTGGCAATGTTGTGACAGACATCATAGACCAACGGCATCTCTTTGGCCCGTGCTTTGCGTCCAAACACACTGGAAAACGCCAGCCGCACTCCATGCATCAACAATTGACGGTTGGCCCAGGCGAAATTGGCTCCGCAGGCCATTGCAGCAAGGTAGGCTTTTCCCTCATCTGACTGCAAGGGCAAGCAGGCGAGCTGACGATCCACCAGCTTGAACCCATACCCAGCCTGCTTGACCTCAGCCAGTTTGATGTAGTCTTCGGCAATCTGGTGTCCAAAACCGCGACTTCCACAATGGATGGTCACGACAATCTGCCCGACCTGGCCGATGCCCATTGCCTCTGCGGCTGCCTGGTCATAGATATGCTCGACATACTGCACTTCCGCAAAGTGGTTACCCGATCCCAGGCTGCCCAACTGCTTCCTCCCACGCTGCATCGCCATTGGCGACACTTTGTCAGGGTCAGCCCCAGCCAGACACCCATGCTCCTCGGTGACTTCCAGATCCTCTTCAAACCCATAGCCATCTTCCACCGCCCAGGCCGCACCCTGTACCATGACATCGCGCATCTCGTGGGTGGTCAGCTCGCGCATGCCCGCACCGCCCACACCAGAGGGCAGGGCCTTGAACAGCGCATCCGCCAGTTTCTCGACCTGTCCGCGAATCTGGTCGCGCACCAGCTCGGTCGCCATCAGGCGCACACCGCAGTTAATATCAAAGCCAATGCCCCCTGGCGAAACCACGCCCGTCTCTGCGTCGGTCGCGGCAACTCCTCCCACCGGGAACCCATATCCCCAGTGAATGTCAGGCATGCCCAGTGAGTAACCAACGATCCCTGGCAGCGTTGCGACGTTGGCGACCTGCTGCAAAGCATTATCATCGAGGATCTGCTGGATTAATTCATCGTCTGCATACACCACGCCTGGAACCCGCATTCCTTCCTGGTAACTGGCAGGAATGCGCCAGAGGAACGGATCGATGCGCTGCAATGGAATCTTTTCTTTGCTATTGCCCATGTATTTCTCCTGGTTTATTGTGGAAGCATGCAACGTTGTTGCATGTCAGGTATAGCCCTTTACTAACTACTCAGGGATATCTTTAATAGAAACACAGCTATGATGCGGCACACAGCGATAACAGGTCTGACAAACACACGACAGACCCGAAATGATGGTGGACAGAACTATGCTGAAGGCAGACTTAAATGTCAAAGATGATGCGTGCCTGATATCCCTGATCGGTGAAGTTAATCGCTGCCTCGTGCCAGGTGACGGCTTTGATGGCGCTACTTAGCTCATGCCGTTGTGCATCGTACGGCTCGCCCGATGCATGAGCAACCAGTTGTGTTGCGGTGATGCTGTCAATCGTAAAATCTCGCAAGAGGAGGTATTCAGTATCGAACAGAAAGATCAGTTCGTTGAGCCATGCAATGAGCAGAGAAACAGCATCATGACCTTCGACTGTAATCTCGCGATTGGTAGCTATCCTTATCTGCTCAAGAGGGACCATCAGATCTTCCATCCCCTGTGCAGCATGGATAAACAACTCGGTCAAATTCTGTCCGTACGCATGCAAGCCAACATCGGCAGTATGCTCGAATACTTCATAGGGCTTTGAAAATTTAGACATGCGATGGAAATCCTGACATCATCACTAGAAAGTCAGCCGCCTGGACCTGGCAGATTGTGTGGAGGAGTTCTTGCTTTGTTTCATTCGATAACCCGTCCTTTCCCTATGAAGTGCAATTTGCTCTTACATAATACCTGTTGCTTTGCTATTTGTCAACTATATACTATGGCAATCAGGGCTTTCCAATTCTCCCATCTAGCGGGAGTGCAGAGGGCGGCAGCCCTTTGCCGGGGTGCGGGGTGTCCCCGCAAAAACCTTTTTTCTTCTCTTTTGCGCGCCGCCTGCGGCGGCGCGCGAAGGAGGGAAGGAAACTGGGGACACCCCAGACCCCGGCAGGGAGACCCCTGCACCCCTTTGAGCGGAGAACTGGAAAGCCCTGTATGGCAATTTCCTCATTTGCTTGCAGCTATTTTATAGTATCCAGAGAAACAACAATAATGCCCATAAAAATAAGCACAGATCCTATGGTCCGCGCAATCCCAAAACGCTCCCTTAACCAAAGCCAGCCTGCAAGCGCTGCGAACACAACGCTCACTTCACGGATCGCTCCCGCATAGCTGACCCGAGTTATTGAGTAGGCATAGACCACCATAATATATGTAATCATCAATGCAAGGCCCACCAGGATAATATGCCACCAGTGTAGTTGCCACTCTTCCCAGATTGCCGATACCCTATAACGTGCCACCACACCAGGAATAGAAAGCAGGGCAGACAGGCCAAGCACCACCACAGTATACGGAACTGCCGCCACAAACCGTACAGCCGCTCCGTCAATCACCGTATAAATAGAGACACAGCAGGCAGTCATCAATGCAACAGCAATGCTTTTTCTACTCAACGTTACTTTCTGCAACGCACCCCACAGCGAACCGCTGCCAACAACCATCAAGCCAATAACCAGCAGTACAATGCCGATCAGACCAACAGGACGCGGAGTCTCGCCGAGAAAAAGTGCTGCCCAGACAAAAAGCAGAGCAGGAGCTGCTCCGCGAGCAAGGGGATAAATCAAGGAGAAGTCATCAAGATCATAGGCCCACGTCAAGGTCACATAGTAAATCGCTTCGGCGACCGCACTCCCCACAATATAAGGCCACACGCTCAACGGAAGTGGAGAACTGGTGAGAGGCACCACCAGAAAGCAGATAACGCCCACCACCAGAGCTAACCACATAAACACCTGCTTACGCGTGGCCTGCTTGACAACCAGATTCCAACCAGCATGCATCATAGCGGCGATTATTATCAGTCCAAGCGCAACAAGCGACACCCCTGTTTCTCCATCGTTACACAACAAAAGACCAGGAGCAATAGAATGGCTATAAGCATCTCACCACCATTACTTCCTGGCCCGGCACAATTACTTACTGATTACGTCGCTGCGCCCAAAATTCCAGCAGATCACTCTTCGTGACGATACCTTCCAACGTCTCGTTATCCATCACAGCCACCGCCGATTGACCAGCATTAAAGAGCGTGTACGCTTCACGAGCAGATGTACCGGCCTCTAACGTGGGGAATGGCGGTCCCTGGAGTTGCGCAACCGTGCTGGAATCTAACGGATCTCCGCTGGCGAGATGACGCAAAAGCAGATCCTCCGTCAAACTCCCCACCATACGCCCGCCTTCCATTACCGGCGTCTGGCTGATTCCATAGCGACGCAGCAGCTCAACAACATCAGCGATAGAATCGGTTGCGCTGATACTCACCACCAGCGGCATACTGCGCATATGGTTGCGTCGATAAGTCAGCACATCATGGATCGTTGGCTGATCCGTCTCTGCCTGAATAACCAGATCATTCTCGCGCATCCAGGTATCGTTGAACTGTTTGCTCAGGTAGCCGCGACCGGTATCCGGCAACAGCACAACCACCACATCATCGGGCGTCAGTTGCCGCGCATAGGTTAAAGCTGCCCCAAGCGCAGTACCAGCCGAACCACCAACTAGTATCCCTTCTTCACGAGCCAGCCGCCGCGCCCAATAAAACGAACTGCGATCATCAACGCGAACCACCTCATCTACAAGGTCAGCAGCGTAATTGCCAGGAAACATATCCATGCCAATACCTTCTACCTTGTACGGCTTCGGCGTATCCCCGGAATAGACAGATCCTGGAGGATCGGCCCCAATGATCTTGATCGCAGGATTTTTCTCCTTCAGGAAACGCGCCGTCCCGGAAATCGTGCCACCAGTACCAATGCCCGCGACAAAAGCGGTAATCCGTCCCGCTGTATCGTTCCAGATCTCAGGGCCTGTCGATGCATAATGTGCCGCAGGATTGGCTGGATTTGCATATTGATCAGGGCAACAGGCTCCTGGTATCTCCTTCGCCAGACGATAGGCGACATTTTTATAGTAATCTGGCGAGTCATGGGTCACACTGCTTGGGCAAATCACCACCTCGGCTCCATAGGCACGCAGGAGGCCACGCTTTTCCTCGCTGGCCTTATCAGTCATCACAAAAATACAGTGATACCCCTTTATCGCCGCTGCAATTGCCAATCCATGCCCAGTATTACCGCTGGTTGGCTCAACAATTGTTCCTCCTGGCCGCAACAGCCCCAACTTCTCGCAATACTCGATCATAGCGGGACCAATCCGGTCCTTTACGCTCCCCCCGGATTAAACATCTCCATTTTTGCCAGTACCAGCGGCGGCACATCGCTGGTAACACGATGAAGACGTATCAGCGGTGTATTCCCTATTGCATCCAGAATGGAATTGTAATAACGCATCTCACCCTGGGTAGACTCCGTATTCTCGTTCACAATCTCTACCTCACTGCTTTTTGCGGATCATGGCATGTTCAAACACGTACTGAAAATTGCAGAAGATACGCTTTTTCTTACTTTTCTACCTTCTACTCAATCTCAATGTCCTCGCCACATCCTATTCAGGTCTGCATATACACGTCGTGCATACAACGCGACCGGTGGTAATGCTGCTTTTCCATCAGCATCGCCGAATTACTGGCCCATTATACCATGCCCCCGCTCTTCAATGCGCTCATTCTATAGTTATTTTCACCATATCACAGACGGCCGCAGCACTGACAAGGTGGTAACAAAGAACGCTATTTCGAGCACGAGCTGGTTAAAATTGCCATAAATGCTCCCTGCTTCCTATTCTCCAGGTACAATAGTTGATAAGCCGAAGAGAATAGACCTGATAAATAATAGCACAACAGGAGAAGCTTCATATGAAAATTACCGATATTCGCACTGCGATCATTCGCGCAAATTTTCCCTGGAACCTCATACGCATCTACACCGATACGGGACCAATCGGGCTTGGCGAGGCGTACTGGGGACCTGGGATCGTCGATGTTGTGGAAAAGTTGAAGCCTCGACTCGTTGGCAAAGATCCGATGGAGGTCGATAAGCTCTGGACCTACATGATGCAACTCATGTCCGGCCCCGGCTCAATCGCGGGTGCAACGGTTGCCGCCATCAGCGGTATCGAAATCGCCCTGCTCGATCTTGTCGGCAAGCATCTCAAAACGCCTGTGTACCAACTGCTAGGCGGCAAATTTCGCGATCGTATCCGCCTCTATGCTGACTCTCACGCCTCCAACCTCCATGATCCCAGCAATTGGCAAAAGCGAGCGCTTCAGGTACGAGAACGAGGCTTCGATGCCATCAAATTTGACCTGGACCCCCTCGTTCGTGACATGGAACTCGATCATTTCAATCGCACTTTGACCAATAAGGCGGTCAACTACATGACCGAATTTGTGGCCGCTATCTCCGAAACATTGGGGCCAGATGTGGAACTCGCCCTCGATTGCCACTGGTCATACAATGTCACAGATGCTATTCGCCTCGCGCGAGCGCTGGAACGATTTTCTCTCCTCTGGCTAGAAGATCCAACGCCGCCGGAGAACGCCGATGCTCTGGCCCAGGTTCGTGCCGCCACCAGCACGCCTATCTGCACCGGAGAGAATCTCTATACACGGCATGGCTTCCGCCCCTTTATTGAAAAAGGTGCCTGCCATATCATCCAGCCAGATATCCCGCGCTGTGGTGGCTTATTAGAAAGCAAACGCATCGCTGATCTGGCCGATATCCATTACATTCCCTTTGCCGCCCATAACGTCTGTAGTCCAGTTGGCACTATCGCCTCTGCCCATGTGTGCGCCGCCATCCGCACCTTCACCGTGCTGGAATTTCATTCACAGGATATTTCATGGTGGGATGCGGTGGTTGATCGCGAGGATGATCCATTAATTCAAGATGGCTATTTGACCCTGGACGATAAACCCGGACTGGGACTTGAGCTAAACGATGATGTTTGCCGCCAGCACGTCATGCCCGGCACACTGTACTTTGGAGAGACCGTGTAGAAGAGCCATAACGCCAACGATGGAAGAGATCTTGCTATAATCTCTTCCATTTCTAGCACTGCGATAACTACCCTTCCGCGGGCAAAAGAGCTGGTTTGTTGATCCGTTCGAGCATCAGATCGAGGAATCGTTTCCCGCCGGTCGCGACCATTAATGGGTTGCGAGCAATAATCCCCATCACCAGGCTAGCACTGTACTCACCGCGCATCGCCTGAGCCATTTGCGCCGGGGTCAGGCGTTTGAGCAGGTCAAAAGCACTATCCCATTGTTCATCGCTATAGCTGGCGATATGTTTATTAATCATATAGGAAATATCCATATCGCGCCCGAAGCGATGACGCCATTGCTTATCAAAACGCTCAAGAAAAGATGCGGATGTATCGCCAGCTTTCAACGCTTCAGCAGCAACATTCCCTGCCATCAAACCTGAATAGATGGCAAAGCGAATACCCTCGCCGACCAGCGTTGATCCATGAGCGCCTGCATCTCCCGCCAGCAACAATCCAGCGTGAGAAAAGCGCTCCACCGGCCTCTCAGCTGGAAACAACCCGGTATGATACTCAACGGGACTTGCCCCTTTAAATTTATCGCTTAGCTGTGGCAACTCATGCATAATGCGATCGAGATACGAGCGTGCATCGTCCTCGCTGTCGGGATGAATCACTCCCACGCCCAGACGCACACGTCCATTGCCTCGCGGAAAAGCCCAGGCATATCCCTGTGGTGCGTAGGCGCTGCCCATGATGAGATAAACCACATCTTGCGGATAATTTGGCGCATACAGATCATACTCGGCCCCATACCCATAGCGCCGAAACGCCTTCCCCATATCAGTACGTACACCAATATGACGGGAAAACCCGCTGGCATCGATCGTCACTGCCGCATGAATACTCGACCGCTCGCTGACATGATTCTTCACGGTCACACCCGTTACGCACCCTTCTTCCATCAACACCTGGTCAACGGTATGACGAACGCGTACAGCGGCTCCGGCAGCAATCGCTCGACTGGCAAGGTATTGATACAACCCTCGTACATCTACCACGCAGGCTACAGCAGGGTTATAGTTCAAGGCAAATTCGCGGTGCGGAGACACAAAAACGACCTTTGAGATCGGATGATAGAGATGGTCCGGGATCGACAGCGCTTTCATGTCACTGATCCAGCTTCCCCCACTTGTATGGACCGGATAGCCAATCTCATTCTGACGCTCCAGCACCAATGTCCGCGCCCCTTGAGCCGCAGCAGCCTGTGCAGCCGCCAGGCCAGCAGGCCCACCTCCTACAATAAGTACATCGTAATTGTCCGGCATGAGATTCCTTCTACCTGGAAGAGTAATCGATAATAAAATAGTTTCTGGCCGCTATCAAACAACCAGAAACACATTGCGTATGGTATTGCTTTGGATAGTATAAGATGAATGCCTTCCTGCTGTCCACTCGTCGCAGGAAGATATTGCTCTGAAGCTGTCAGGCGAAATAAAAGCACACGCTTACTGAGCTGAGGATTTTTCCACAGCGAGCAGCGCCAGGATCTCTTTCTCGTCGTCGCTTTGCGGCTGATATACATTTGTCGTTTCCTCAATCCGCCAGACTGCGCCTTTGAGGATAACATAGCGCCATTCCAGATTCGGGCTATCGTTGAAATCAGCCGGAAGAGCCGTTTTTAACAGATCAAGCACCTCTTCAGGTGCCGAATCATGAATATCGAGCTTGCCAATTTGCAGTTGATGGATATAATCAGCGATAATGCCTTCTGGATCATCTCGAAACACCACACGATGCATATTTTGTAAATTCTGTTCAGCTACCTCCCGATGAGCCGGAATATCAAAGGCGTTCATAATACGCCGTCGCAAAGCTTCAAAAAAACTATATTGCACCAACCCGCTACACACAAAGCGAAGTATGTTCGTCATATCATACTCATCTTCATCCTCTTTCTTGAACATATTCGCCAGCGCATCGGCGGCCTCGGCGACCTGGGGAACAGCCTGCAAGTGGCGTTTGGCGACTCTTCTGGCAAATAACGCGGTCAATTCAAAAACGGTCTTTTTATCATACAGGCCGCTTAGCTGATCTATCGCAATGCCTCGTACATGGCGCAAATAGCCGACCCCATGTGTATCCTCCGGGTCCGAAGGATCGTGCCTCGATCGCTCATACTCCGTTTCAACATACCAGTCCAGGCGCGGCCGCTTAATCCCCACCGTAAATTGGTCAAATGGCACCACCTCATTACGCCAACTCGCAATACGTATCCCCTTCGTCATAGCCTCCACCAGAAACGTATTATTAAATCCCTTATAGGAATCACTCAAGAGAGAGATAATCGCCGAATGACTCCACTTACTCCCCGTTGCGATCCGAATCATATGAGCAAATATCTCGCGTGGATCTTTATTTTCACGCAACACAATATCTGCAACTTGTAGAAACTGGCTATCACTCGTATGCTCTTGCAAAAAGTATTTCAGCGGATTTTCATCGATACGCACAGCTCGATATGTCATCTTATCCTCCTCTCGTTTATCAAAGCGCGTCCCTTAATCGCTTCCGATCAACGCTCCCACTCTTCTTACGCAACAGCCATCCCAATAGATGAGCAAGTACATAGCAGGCTGCATTCAACAAAATCGTCTATAAAAGGAAAATAACATACAATATTCTCGTCAATTATATAGATACAAGTCGGCAAATATGCGCATTATATATTTCACATCTCATCTATATTTGCATCTATCTGTTTCTATGAAACGTGTACAACAGTGTTGAATGGAAAATGTGAGATGTGCACTCCTCGTTAGTTGTGCGCAAAGAATCTGCTTTATCGGGTTCCATCAATACACCATCCACCAACGAAGGATTGAGGAATATGCAAGGATCTTCAGCAAGATCTTTCGGGAGGTAGAAACGCATGACAACAACAACACGAACAACCGCAGTAGGCATCTTCACAGAGCGCCGTCTGGCCGACCACGCCATTGAAGAGCTTCATAACGCAGGATTTTCTAACGATCAAATCGGCTTTGTATCGCGTGAAGGCTATACAGGAGACAAACAGGAATTGATCATTCCGGCACAGGCTGGCACGGGAACGGCCCCGACTGGTGGTGCTCCAGTGGCAGGCGTTCCCACTCCTGTATCAACTGATGATGTCACTGCGACAGAGGAAAGCAAAACAGAGACGACAGCTGCCGGAGTCGTCGGTGGCGGCGTGCTTGGCGGAATACTCGGTGCTGCCGCTGCTCTGCTCATTCCCGGTCTGGGGCCAGCCATCGCTGGCGGTATTCTCACGGCAGTTCTTGGCGGTGCCGCTATTGGCGCTGTCGCAGGTGGCCTGATCGGTGCATTGACCAATCTGGGCGTACCAGAAGATGAAGCTCACTTCTATCAAGATGAGCTACGAGCTGGCCGAACTCTGGTCACGGTGCAGGCTAAAGACCGCTATGAAGAGGCCCTCGCAATCTTACGGCGCAATGGCGCTTATGATGCCACAACTCGCCGGGATACAACAGACACCACCGCAACAACAGTAGACGATAACTATACGTCCGCCGAGCAGCCTGCGGATTCTTATCCTTCGGTAACACACGAGCAACCAGCAACGTATACGCCAGAAGAAACAACTGAACCAGTACAGCGACCCGTTGACAACGAAATTCGCGAGCCGGAAGTGCCATCTCAGCCTGATCGCGTGCAAAGGTTCACAACCAACACACCGCCTCCAACATATAACCAGCGTCCTTAGCACTAGAAATAGTAGATACACAACCGATTAGATATGAAAGAGCCAGCGAATTGACTTGCTGGCTCTTTCATATCTATTACTACTTACTACCATTTTTATTATGTAAACCTGCTTCTTCTCAAACATTCTCTCAAGCTACCGCTAAAAAACAGGAATTCTCCACAAATTATTTGACTTATTGCTCATATTGTGCTATAATTAGAACATGATTTCGATGTACCTTGTACACTAACGCCAGCGCTCACAGCTATTTCGCCCTTGTTTTTCTGATAAGTATGTATAGCCAGATAGAGATTCAGCCATCTATCTGTGAATGATAAGGAAGTAGTGTACATGAGCATCATGCAATTAACCCAAACTATCCATATCATGCCGCCAACACAGCCCAGGGTTGGCAAACGTGCGCACCAACCCACGCTACCTGGTATGGAACCTGAACTTAACATCCCGCCCAAAGTCACGAATCGCCAGATTGCAGAGGTGCTTTCAGGTATTGCCGATCTGCTTGACACACAGCGCGGCAATCCTTATCGTATCCAAGCATATCGCAATGCTGCGCGCGGCGTGCTGGATCTACCTGAGCCTGCCGCCGATATTCTGGCTCGTGGAGAAGTATTGCCAATTCAGGGTTTAGGTGATCGTCTGCGTGGACGTATCGCCGAGCTTGTACAATATGGCTCCATGACTTTCCAGAACGGCCTCTGCATGCAAACGTTACCAACAGGAGTACGCGCTCTTATGGCAATAGAACATGTCGGGCCTTATACCGCCATTCGACTGTATGAAGAATTAGGCATCGATAGCGCGGAAAAATTATGGCAGGCAGCACAACAGCAGCGCATTCGCCATCTGCCTGGATTTGGGGTACGCAGCGAAGCTCGCTTAAAAGAGGCTGTTCGGCACGTGCTACAAAATACACAGCCACACCCTCTGCATGGCGCGGCCTGACCGTTTTTATCATATGTATTCTAGATATTCACCAAATGATCCAGAATCTTCTCTCTTCTGGATCATTCTTTTTTTACTTTGCTCCTCTATCTCTATTCGTTTACCGCTTGCTAGCAGTATTCCGTCAATTTCTTCTGCTTTATGTACGAAAAAACTATACAGCTTGACTAACTTCAGCATTTCATGTATGGTTCATAGCATATGCAGCGATCTAGCAACTATCACGCGCGAAAGGACCAAACATTATGCAATGGTCTGGCCTTATAGGGATAGGAATCGCAACGCTCTTATTTGCCTGCTGTATTAGTGTTTTAGCTGTCATGCTACGTTGGCGTACCTATCTCCAGGCAGTCGCGGCCATCGAAGGCCGCAAGTATATTCACATCAATGGCTATCAATACCTCTGTCGCACATCAGCATGGATCTCCAACCTTCTCCTACCCACCACATTGCTCATCGGCATTACAGGCTCTCTCTTCGCCTCCTTCTATCTATTTCCTGACATCATTCTACCCAAGCCTCTTTCCACTATAGGTGTACTCTTCTGCATATTTATTGCTCCTAACCTGGTTGTGCCTGGCCTCCTCTATGATCTGCTCGGAATCATTCTGGTCGATGTCCCAGCTCTGGCGACCTTTAACGGCAGCGAAATCGAACCAAAACAGGCATTGATACTTGGCCTGAAAAGCTGCATTATTGGCCCCCTCTACAATGAGCGGCGTTTTAAAATTGGTCCATCTCCTTCACTGCTCATGCTGATCCTTCTAGAGGCGCTTGGATTGCTCCACTGCTTCCGCCTCCCGTATTTACTCTGGCTCATTCCGCTTCTGGCTGCATGCGCAAACATCTTTTACTATACTATCGGCAGCAGGCACATCATCGCCTGGACAACCCGAACGATTCCTATCGAACAATCTCCCTGGGCCTCCCTGGTTCTTCATATCGATGAGTGGATCAGACTTGCAGGAGTCAAACGCCAGGATATCCGCATCCAGACAATGATACGTATCGGTTCTAGCAACGGTGCAATCTCAGATCTCTTCCATCCAGTATTGTTGCTGAACAATACGGTCCTCGCTCATAGTGACTGGAGGCAACAGGAGGCGTTGCTTGCCTGGATGATCCGTCTGGTACATAAAAGATTTCCAACGACCTATATCTGGCTCACTAGCAGCCTATCGGTGATTTCCTGGACCTTCCTGGCGGCAGGAGCAGCCCTCCTCATCACCTTCTCACCACATCACTCACAGTGGCCTGGACTGATTTCCCCGCTAGTTGCTATTATTCTCACCTACGCTATAACTCTCCTTATCACCCGCAAGCTTACACAACATGCAGCTTTTGAAGCAGATCGATTCGCTGCTGAACTGACAAGTGACCCCCTGGCCCTCATGGTTGCACTTCACACTCAACATAGCCTCAACACATCCAGATCTCATTTGCCACCCGCTACACGAAAAAGGATCGCTGCTCTCTACCAACTTACTCTGCAATCGAATGCTTCCCACTATTGGATCAACGAACCCGTTCCCTCTCTCCTCCCCTTCTCTTTCGAGGAGAAACTACTGACAACACCACTTCATCAAGCGGAACTTACAACATTTCCTACTGCTGAACCAATCAATATTATCTCCCTACACGACTATAAGACAAAGAAACCGAATACTGATGAAGCGCAACCTCAGGAAGAACTGTTAGACGACGAATGCGCACCTGAATAATCTGGCTGATCTATAGAAGCCGCATTGGCTGCCTCTCTTCATTCTTCCCATATGGTAGAATAAGAAAAGAGCCATGCTCCCCCTCTATAGATCTACTGTTGTCACTATTTTTTCAAAACAGGAGGCAGCACATGTCCAATGACGTTCCCCAACTCAACATACCCGGTGAAAAATCGCGTGCCCTGTTAGCTCGACGTCAGGAATTTGTCCCACGCGGCCTTTCAGCTACCATGAATGTATTTGCCGCCAAAGCCGATGGAGCGATCATTGAAGATGTGGATGGCAATCGTTTCATTGATTTCGCTGGTGGCATTGGCACGATGAACGTTGGACATACTCGTCCAGAAGTAACCAGAGCCATCATAGAGCAGGCGGAGCAGCTTACTCATACCTGCTTCAGCGTGATGATGTATGAATCCTATGTCGCTTTGGCCGAACGCCTGGTCAAAATAACGCCAGGTGACTTCCCCAAAAAAGCTATTTTCTTCAATAGTGGAGCCGAAGCCGTAGAAAATGCGGTCAAAATTGCCCGCTATGCCACCGGACGCCCGGCCATCATCGTCTTTGATAACGCCTATCATGGTCGTACGCTCATGACGATGACGATGACCGCCAAAGTCAGGCCGTACAAATATCGCTTTGGCCCCTACGCTCCGGAGGTCTATCGCGCCCCATTCCCCTACTCATATCGCATGAATATGACCCCTGAAGAGGCTTCCCGCTTCTGTCTGCAAGAAATTGAGCGCATGTTTATCGGCGAGGTGGCCCCCGATCAGGTCGCGGCCATTATCATTGAACCTGTTCAGGGAGAGGGAGGCTTTATGATTGCGCCTCCAGGGTTCTTACGCGACCTCAAAGCGCTCTGTGAAAAGCACGGCATCCTGTTCATTGCCGACGAAATCCAGACTGGCTTTTGTCGCTCCGGCAAGATGTTTGCAGTCCAACACGATGAAGTCACGCCCGATCTGTTGATTGTTGCGAAATCAATGGGAGCCGGTATGCCTATCAGCGGTGTGATCGGGCGCGCCGATATTATGGATGCTCCCCTCCCTGGCATGCTTGGTGGAACCTATAGCGGCAATCCCGTTGCTTGCGCCGCAGCACTTGCGGTACTCGATATTTACGAGCGAGAAGACCTGGCCGCTCGATCACGCGAAATTGGACAAATTATTCTCGACCGTTTCAGCAAATTACAGGAGCAGTATCCATTCATAGGCGAGGTGCGAGGATTGGGTGGCATGGTCGCAATGGAACTGGTCAAGGATCGCACAACGAAAGAACCAGATCCCCAAACGGCCAATACTATCCTTGCTGCTGCTCATCAACGCGGTCTGATCCTGATCAAAGCTGGCATGTACGACAATATCATTCGCGTCCTGGTGCCACTCAACGTCACGGACGAGCAGTTGCAACAGGCGCTACACATCATCGATACAGCGGCGCAACTGGCTGCTGATGCCATCTCTGCCGCAACATCTTCCGTAAGCTAGAGTAAGCCCGTGAGAGCAGGATAGAGCTATCTTCTATCCTGCTCTCACAATCACTTCTTACACATTTTTTTCACGCGCAAACTCGTCACGCTCCACCATCTCAATAAAGCGTTGCTCCAGCTCAGATGTACGCGGCCCTGGCTTCCCATCACCAATCATCAGATCATCAATCTGCACCACCGGCGTAATTTCTTTAGAGGATGAGGTAATAAACGCCTCGTCAACCTGGGCCAGTTCAGCAAGCAGGATAGGCTGTTCTTCAATGGCAAAGCGACTCCGCGCCAGTTCCAGCACCGTATTGCGCGTCACACCTAGCAGGATCCCCTCGCGCGGTGTGACTAACACGTCGCCGCGAAACACAAAAAAGTTGCTGCGCGTCCCCTCCAATATATGTCCCTGCTCGTTGACAAACAGGGCATCACTGGCATGCTGACGAGCCGCCTCCTTCAGCGAACGAACAGCGGCCACATAATTAGCTGTCTTCGCTCCCGGCGTTGCGCGTTCCAAATGGCTTGTAATCACCTTCACGCCCCTGGCGAAACGTTCCATATCTCGCTCTGCAAGGGGAGAAATCAGCACTGCCAGCACCGATTTTCCCGATGGCATGACCCCATCCTCGCTTGTTCCGCCTGTAACGAGAATGCGAATCGAGGCGTGCACATAGGGATTGCGTGCAATAATCTCACGCATAATCTCCGCAATCGCATGGCGCGTAAAGGGAATATCCAGTTCGATCAGACGGGCAGAGCGATACAAACGCTCCAGATGCTCTTCCAGATGAAAAGGTTGCCGATTATATGTGCGTAAAGACTCAAAAACGCTATATCCACGCAACACCGCCACATCATTAATCGAAAGCGTGGCTTCGTCCGGGTGTACCCAGCGTCCATCAACATACCACCAGGCGTTCTTATCCATGTCTTTGTTGCTCCTTACCTCAGCGCTCTCTTTTTACATCTATAAAATCTGTTTCCGCTTGAGCCATTCTACGAAAGACTCTGGAACGCTCATGGTAGAAAGACGGCTCTGGCGAATCAGACTCCAATCATCAAACAGATGACTTTCTTTGATCTCGCGCAACGTCACAGGCTGCGCCAGGTAGCGCACAAATGCCACATCCACCACCCAGCTCTTGCTATCGTTTGGATCGGGGCGCGGCTCAGAAATCACACGAGCCAGACCAACAATCGCAGCCTCTCCCTGACTATGATAAATGAACAGATCATCTCCTGTATGCATCGACCGAATCACTATCAACGCTTGAGCGTTCCGCACGCCATCCCAGGTCGTTTCTTTATCTTGTTCCAGTTGCCCAAAAGAATAGCTCACTGGATCAGTTTTTGCTAAAAAATAAGTCATACGCAATCATCCCATATATTAAAAATATGTACTGTATCTGTCGAGAACAGAAAGTAGATGGGTTATTGTCACATTTTTGTGACGTGTTTCTCCAACCCAATCCCCTCTGTCACCGTATACAGAGTGTAGTCGTAATTATAACAGATGCGACTACGACAGAGTACAACAATATCACATACAGGACATACGAGTAGAGAAAATTTAGCGATACACACGCTGTTGTTGTGCATCTGCTAGTAAAAAGTAACATATGATGTATTCGTAAGAATAGCAGTAACACACAAAAAGGAGAGCAAAAGCTATGACGCAGACCGATCCTAATGCAAATGTTGAGCAGAAATCAGGCTATGGCGTGGAGGAGCTACAGGTAGTGGGCGAGCAACTTCTGGCAAAAGTCAAAGAGCTGGTGAATGAAGGCAATGTCCGCCGCATCATTATTAAGCGCGAAGGCAATACGATTCTGGAAATTCCGCTTACTATTGGTGTTGCCAGCGCGCTGCTCGCCCCCGTTTGGGTTGCTGTTGGCGTGCTTGGTGCCTTACTCGCTCAGTGCTCCATCGAGGTCATCCGTTCTGATAGCCCCGCCGAGGTCATACACGATCAGGCACAAGAGGCAGCACGACAGGCCGAAATCAAGGGTGACGAAATCCCCCCGCCTAAGCGGTTACAAGGCAATAGTGTGCATCAGGGAAATACCCTGATGCACTTTTTTTATGGGAGCTTAACCATGTGTACCAATCGTCCACCAACGAGAGGGACACCTTTTCTGGCTCGTGGGAATGCCTTCAATTCTGTCGCCCTCAACGCACTCACCTGCTCACCTTTTTCTCCGTTCTTCCCGGTCCAGATCGCCAGTAGTGAGTCTTCTTCATTGATCAAAAGCGTTGCCAGAATGCGGTCTCCGGCATCCAGCTCAGTTGTCACAACGCTGGCGGTTGCACGCCCTTTTTGCGGATATTGCCCGATAGGAACTTTCTTCGCAATCCCTTGTTCCGTCAACACCAGCAGGCTGACAAAGTCTAACGCGCCTTCCGTCGAGCTGCCCTCAAGATAAGACGCACTCACCAACTCAGTCCACTTGCCAGGAGCGAGAGCTGCGACTCCCTGTCCAACACGTCCTTGCGAGCGCAACATCTCATCGCTGAAACGGAGCGTTTGAGCGTTCTCTGTCGTGACAAAGTACTCTCCATTGCCGCTTGAAAGCATAGCAGCAACGACGCTATCTCCTTCCGCCAGCTTCATATCCTGCACCCCATCCACATCCACCGTCTTATACTCGCTCAGTGGCGACTTCTTGACCTTCCCGAGTTTGCTGAAGGTGACAAGATAGCGATCCTCCTCATAGGCTTCAATCGGCACAACTGCCACCACCTCTTCTCCCGGAGCCAGTTCCAACAGTTTGCGTATCGGTTCACCCTTTACTGAACGCGTCCCTTCAGGGATACGATGGGTAGCGATCTGGAATACACGCCCGGTCGTACATACACAGAGCAAATAATCCTGCGATGTCGTTGCAATTACCTGGCGTAGTTGTTCATCGCCCCGCACCGGCGTATAGAGTGCATCCTCGTTTTTCCCCTTCGGCTTATAGGCATCAGTTGGTAGAGCCTTGAGCGTCCCTAATCTGGTA
Organism: Reticulibacter mediterranei; assembly: GCF_016587455.1. Taxonomy (NCBI): domain Bacteria; kingdom Bacillati; phylum Chloroflexota; class Ktedonobacteria; order Ktedonobacterales; family Reticulibacteraceae; genus Reticulibacter; species Reticulibacter mediterranei. The sequence goes on from NZ_BNJK01000001.1 coordinate 954,331, forward strand.
AAAGCAACCGTCAATGGTTCGCGCTCATACAAGCGCTCGACCACCGTGATTGGACCATGTACCTGCCCATCCACATCAATCATCGTACGCCGTTCATCGCCAAACTGCTTAATCAGCTGTTGCATCTCTTTCTTGAGCAACGAGATCAATGCTTTGCGATCAGACAGGAGCCGCTCCAGCTCGCTGATCCGAGCCTGTAGGTCACTCTTTTCTTTCGCATACTTATTGGCGTCCAGCCGTGTCACCTGGGCAAGGGTCATAGAGGCGATGACATCTGATTGAATAGGCGTGAGGTTATAAGCAGCCTCAATCTGTTTACGCGCCGCCGCCCGATCCTCCGCCTGCTGGAATATCTTCACAATGGCATCAGCGTGCGCCGCACCAATAATCAGCCCCTCCACAACATGCAAGCGCTCCTGCGCTTTGCGCAACTCGAATTGCGCCCTGCGTGTCAACACATCGATCTGGTGAGCATTCCAGTAGTTGAGCAATTCCAGCATACCAACCTGCCTGGGCTGGCGTGCGGCCTGCATAGGTGTGCCAAAGAGAAAGACCATCTGGAACGAGAGCGAGATCTGCAAATCCGTTTCGCTAAAGAGCTGTGAAAGCACCTGAGCCGCATCAGCATCCTTGCGCAGTTCCAACACGATACGCATACCTTTCTCGGTATCGCTCTCATCGCGCACGTCGGGCATCAACCCTTCCAGCTTGCGTCCATTGATCGCTTTGACAATCGACGCCTTCACCTTGTCGCGCCCAATTGGGGGAATCTGCGTCACTACCAGCGAACGGCTACGCGGCGTCTCCTCCAGCCTCACCTCTGCTCGCACCACAATCCGTCCCTTGCCGGTCGTAAAGTAATCCCTGATGCCGTCCCGACCAATGATCCGTCCACCCTGACAAAAATCTGGCCCCGGAATATATCCCATCAATTGCTCAACGGTCATATCTGGGTGGTCGAGCAGAGCAATACACGCCCTCACCACCTCATTCAAATTATGAGGCGGAATATTGGTCGAGAGGCCGACCGCAATACCACTCGACGGATTGACCACCGGCGGGATGCGTCCTGGCAGATAATCAGGTTCCACCACCTTTGGATCTTGCTTGTATGTGGGGTGCAGCGGCACCGTATCACGTTCCATATCGGCCATAAGCGTCTCTGCCAGAGGGGAAAGCCGCATCTCAGTGTAACGATATGCAGCTGGAGCATCTCCATCCTCACTCCCCATATTGCCCTGTCCCTCGATGAGAGGATAACGCAACGTAAACGGCTGGGCCATACGTACGGCGGCATCGTAGACAGACGTATCGCCATGCGGGTGATAATTGCCCAGGATCAGGCCCACGACCTCCGCGCTCTTGACGGTTGGGCGACTGGCAAGATAGCGCGCCTCGCGCATGCCTGCCAGAATACGCCGCTGTACTGGCTTTAAACCGTCGCGAGCATCAGGCAAGGCCCGGTCGGTAACAACCGAGAGGCCGTATGTCGCGAACGCTTGCGACAAAATGACAGAAAAATCTTCTTGAATGATTCCAGGTTCGACCGTAGGATCTGTTGTGCTCGCCATAGTTTATACATCCAATTCTTTGATCTTACGGGAGTGTTCCGCCAGGAAGACGCGCCGCCGCTCGGCGTTTTTATCTTCCATCAACTCGGCAACAAGCCGTGCAGCCAGCACCGCATCATCTATCGAGACACGCTTCAAGACGCGCCGGGCCGGATCAAATGTCGTATCACGCAACTCTTTCGCGTTCATTTCGCCCAGACCTTTAAAGCGTTTGAACTCTAATCCCTGAGCATCGGCATGCGTCCGTACAAACTGTTCGCGCGCCTCATCATCCAGCAACCAGATGACTTTCCCTCTATACTTGACCGAATAAAGCGGCGGGCAGGCAATATAGACATGGCCGTGCTCAATTAACGCGCCGAATTCCTGGTGGAAGAGCGTTAAGAGCAGGCATTGAATATGCAACCCATCAACATCGGCATCGGTAGCGATGATCACGCGATGAAATTTCAAACGGCTGATATCAAAGACATCGCGCGTGCCTGTACCCAACACATTGATGATGGTGCGAATTTCCTCGTTCTCGACAATGCTTTTGAGATCTGCTTTTGCCACATTCAATGGTTTGCCTTTGAGCTTCAATACCGCCTGGAACTCGGAGAAGCGTCCCTGCCCAGCACTACCACCAGCAGAATCGCCCTCCACAAGAAACAGTTCTGCACGCGAAGCATCGTTACTATTACAGCGTAAAAATTTCTTTGAAAGACTGGTATCAATCAATTCGCCATTCTTTTTCGTACCAGTACGCGCCAGCTCCTCAACCAGTTGAGCTTCGTTGCGTGCCTTCTGCATTTGCTGTATCTTTTTAAGCCATTCTTTGCCAATACTGGTATTATTCTCAAACCAATCTTTCAAACCCTCATCCACCACTGAGCGCACAATGCCCTCAACCGGCCCATTATTTAGACGATCTTTGGTTTGTCCTTGAAACTGAGGATCAGTTAATTTGACCGAAATGACAATATTCAAACCCTGCTGAATTACTTCAGATCTGAAGCCATCTCTTTCACGATTTTTGATAACGCCCAATTTGATTGCATAATCATTGACAACTTTCGTCAAAGCCGCTTTAAAGCCCGTTTCATGCACACCACCATCCCGCGTCCGTACGGCATTTGCATAGCTGTAGAGCGAAATTTTATAGCCGGAGGTTGGTTGCAGCGCCACCTCTACCTGCACACCATCCTTCTCTTTTGCAATCCCTATCACCTGTTTAAACAACGGAGTGCTGGTCGAAATTGCCAGATCGCGCACATAATCGGGCAGCCCATCGCGCGAGTAATACGTGCGGCTGATCTGCTGATTCTCTGCATCATCCCAGGCATCTAGATGGAAAGAGACACCACGATTAAGATACGCCGCTGCCCTTAAACGGCTCTCAATCGCTTCCAGTGAATAATAGGCGTCTGGATCAAATATCGAGCGATCATACAGCCAGCGCAGTTGGGTACCATGCAGCTTTGGATCACATGGCACAATCTGATGGGGCATAGCCGTGCCACGACTGAAGTTCTGCGTGAACTGCTGCCCACCCTGCCAGATCGTTAATTCCAATTTTTCAGACAGCGCGTTGATGACGGTTGATCCAACGCCGTGCAAACCGCCAGCTGTCTTATAAGCTCCCTCAGCAAATTTGCCGCCGGAGTGGGGAACCGTCAGAATAATCGTCGCCGCAGGATGATAATCACCCTGATACAACATAGGATCAAAAGGCATACCACGCCCTTCATCGCGTACCGTCACCCAACCCTCTTGATCGATCTGCATCCAGATATGCTTACCAAAACCTGCCACTGCTTCATCGACTGCATTATCCAATGCCTCCGTAATCAGATGCACCAGGCCGGAAGTCGATGTTGAACCAATATACATACCAGGGCGGTGCCGAATTGCGGCCAGACCTTCAAGCACCTGGATATCAGCAGCAGAATACTCTGCCTGCTTCTTTATTCGTGTTGTTGTTTTTGCCTCTGGCTGGACTGAAGCACCTTCTGTATACTCATCCGTCCTCCGCGTTGCAAAGAGCGAAAGCTGATTATGCGTGGCGTCCGACTCGTCCTGCATAGGAGGAAGTGCTTTGGGGGAACGAGACATCTATCCCTATACCTCTCTTCAAAAGCTCTAATTGCTTATTCAGCATACAGCCTTACCTACGGAAAGTCAAGAATAATTGTACCATCATATGGACCAAAAGTTCTATGTTTTTGAAAAGCTGTTTCCTTATTCTTTCTGGTATCCCTTTTTTGGGTAACGAACTCCACCTCTCCAGCCCTCAAAGCAATGAAAAGTTCCATTCTCACTGTGATTTTTACAGTACAACATTTCATATGCTTCAGCGTTCTATAGATATGAGATCGCTTTCACTACTTTTTCAGATGCATACATGATGTAATAATAAAAGCTTACCTGATTGGCTTTTTCATGGTGTATCATATAACACTAGCACATATGCTAATAAACACATTCACCGAAAATTTACAAAAATATTGTACTTGCTATACGTTCATACCATTTTCCTGTATGGGATTGTATTTTCTCTCAGTCTCGATTATAATTACTTCAATTATTATATAGTGTCCCATTGGTAATTCTTATTCCCAGTTAGGAAGGATGGCATTGGGTTATGCCCCGACCATCTAAACATGTTTCTCCAGATACCCTGGGAGGTCGCATCAGGGCTGCAAGAGAGTATTTGCAACTTTCCTTAGCTGATGTCGCTGGCGACCACTATAGTACGAGTCTAATTTCTCAAATAGAGCGTAATCGAATTGAACCATCGGAAGAAAGTTTACGCTATCTAGCGACACGACTCAAATTATCATTTGATGATCTGGAGATCCTGGCACAACAACATCGCTCTGCCAACCCCGAAAATCCTCCACATAAATGCTATGAGGAATTGAGGCTACAAGCCGCTCAACTCCTTACTGAAAAGAATATAACCACAGCTCTTGACCTTTTACAAGACCTTTATCTCCCCCAGATATCCGCTTCACAACGCTGGCGCATCGCAGCATTGCGCGGTCAATGTTATTTCAAACAACGCAAATTTTTGAAAGCACAGCAAGATTTTATGTACGCGGTCAGCGAACAACCGAGAGCTGAAGGACTTCCAGCTGACCAACGCCATGAGCTTATGTTACTTCATCTCCATCTTGCCGGCACTTATCGCGAATTACAACAACTGGAAGATGCATTCGATCAATACACAATCACCCTCAAGATGATGAATGGCGACACACCCTTTGGCTATGGCGCCGAGGCCCACTGGGGTCTGGCACTCATCGCTTTCGCGCAGGCTCACAAAATCGATAAAGATCCCTCTCTCATTCCATGTATAGAAACATATAAAAGCGATAAGTTACATATGGCACTAGAACATGCTGAAAATGCTCGTTTTCTCTATCGAGCAATGGGTGAACAATTACGTGCTGCCGCTGTGACATGTCATATCGCTCAGATAGAGACGGCATTGGGAGATATCGAAAAGGTTCGCATGTATCTCAAAGATGTGCTCACCTCCTGGTTGCGGGTGCTTGACGAGCCAGCCGCCATTATCGCACAGGATAAACACCGCCAGCAAGAAGAAGCGCGCATCGTTTCGGATGCCGCATGTTCTCTTGCTGGAATTGAGTTAGAAGCTGGCAATTATCAACTGGCCTGTACGTATGCAGACCAGGCTCTTGCCGCAGGCAAACGCTGCTACAAGCTCAAACGGGCCAATGCTTATATGATGCGTGGGCGTATCCTGGAAGCGATGAACCCCTATGATCAGGCGGTCGAAGCAGCCTTCCGTTCCGCAACAGAAGAATTGACTGGCACGCATCGCATAGCAGCTCGTATCGGCGCTCATGTCCGTCTGGGTCGCCACCTACTGAGAATTGGCAAAATCAAAGAAGGTGAACGGGAATTAGAACAGGCACATTTCCTCTCAGATCTTGTTTCCGCTAGTGGGCCAGCCTCATCAGGAGAAGACATTCCCTGAACAAAGTGCTATAATATCAGGGAAAACAATGTTCTCATCCCTCCTCTAGACCGAGAGAAGGAAGTTGCCGCAATGACAAAACCAATTACCGGCCAATACGAATGCCAGCATAGTTCAGGTATCGGATTAGATTACTTTACCTCTCGTATCGACCGCCTGATACTCCAACCAGATGGGCATTTCACCCTCACCATTCAGGAGCGCAGCCGCCTATCAAATGCTGCACAATCGCTCGTCAGCGGTCAACAAATCACCAATGCTGCACCCGAAAAAAAGCGCGAGGGCACCTATACAGTGCAAGGCAACACCATCGTCCTGCACTTCCAGGACGGCGCGCAGGAGCAAGGCCAGGTATCCTGGAATGGCGAGGGTCTCCAACTGGGAAAGGATTTCTTCAATAAAGTTTCAGACTCAACACTCCTTCCTCCCACTCACCGCCTGCAAAAAGATATGGATGACATTGCCAAAGGGATAAAAATTGCGACAACCGTTGGTGGAATCGCGCTCAAGGCGGCCAAAACGATTCATAACACATTGCAATCTACTCAGAGCACCGATGCAGCAACACCCCCAGATGCGGGACCAGCGCAACATCCAGTCCCTCAGCCTGCACAACAACCGCCCCAACCTGCCGCCCAGCCAGCTCGTCCAGAGCCACCGCCCCCACCTCAGCCCGTCCAGAGCCAGATGGAGGCGATCTTCTGCGATCAGTGTGGCGCGCGCAGTCGTCCCGGCAAAAAGTTCTGTGGCAACTGCGGCGCACGACTCGTCTAATTGCCGCAACCGTAAGTGAGCCAGCCGCCTAGCGAGACGACTGCTCTTTTGTGAGGAACTCGTAGGCAGCGATGATCCGTTGCATCTGTTGCTGATCTCCCCCACGATCAGGATGATACCGTTTGGCCAACACGCGATAACGCCGTTTAATCTGTTGAGGCGTCGCGTTCGGCGGCAATCCTAATATCGACAGCGCTTGCTGGCGCTGAAGCAAGGGCCGAGCTGGATTCGCACCACTATGCCAGAGCGTACGCACTCCAACACGGAACACATCCCATAATAGGGATGCCAGCGATTTTGGTGATCGTGAACTCATAACATCTCAATCCAATAACACTCTAATTTACATATACTATACGCCATCTTTCCTCTAGAATGAAACGTAAAAACAGGCTTGCCCGTGAATCAAGTAGCAATTTATCGCATCGGAAAAGTGTCCATCTCGATGCATATCATACAAAAAATACGCACACAAAAGATAGAAGAATGGCTGTTAGGCAGGTGACAAGATGGCAAGTACAACACCACAAAATCTGGCACACCAGAAAAAATCATTTTCCCCACCAAACTTTATGGGCAAGGTTCAAAAGGATGTAAAACCCTTACGGGCGTTTTTCACCAAATTTGGTAACGACTGGGCAATGCCCTTTGCTGGCTCTATCGCCTATAGTTTGCTTACTGCCATGCTCCCTATCGCCGTGGCAATCTTCGGCATTCTTGGCCTGATTCTCGGAAACAATAGTACCCTAACTCACGAGCTCACACAACAACTCGCGCAAATTGTTCCCACACAAAATCCAGGCCAAACATCGGCAACACAGCAGGCAATCGATCTTGCGCTCCAGCAACTGAATAAAAACGCCGGCTTCCTGCTGCTCATAGCGATCCTCCTGGCGGTCTTTGGTGGCTCTCGCCTCTTCGTTAGCCTTGAAGGATTTCTGGATGTTGTTTATCGTGTCCGCCCCAGAACCATGATCAGGCAAAATATCATGGCCTTTGGCATGCTCTTGCTTTTCGTAGCGCTTGTCCCCATCATGGTCTTTACCTCAGCATTGCCTACGATCATGCTTGGCTTTTTGAGCAGCAATCCGGCATTAAAAAACATACCTTTCTTTTCCACTGTTGCTGGCAGCCCTGCGGTCAGCTATCTGGCTGCGACCGTGGGCAGCATCATTGTTGGCTTTATTCTGTTTGAAGCTATCTACTTCGTCGTCCCCAACCAGCATATTAGCTGGCGCAATAGCTGGCCGGGGGCGCTAGCCGCAGCAATAGCCCTGGTGCTTTTTCTCATCCTCTTTCCACTCTATATGAGATATTCTCTCGGCAATTACACCGGTCAAATCGGCTTCGCGGTTATCCTGCTCCTCTTCTTTTACTACTTCGCCGTTATCTTGATGCTCGGCGCAGAGGTGAACGCCTTCTTCCGCGAAGGGGTACGCCCCCTTCCCGATGATTTAGCAACCTTTGTAAGTACAATGGGTGGTAAGTTGAATCACGATACTCCAGAAGCGGAGGCTGACCCGCATAAAGATGCCCAGGCAACTAATCTCGCTGATAAAAGTCATATTGCACAGGTTCGCCAGCAAGAGGAACAAAATACACGCGAAAACCAGGAAAAACAACGCGATGTTGCGGCTCGTGCTATCGCTAAAAACGAGGTTGAGGAGAACAAATCGAAAAAATCTAGCAAACCTCGCACTTCCAAATTATGGACGACAATAGAGGTTATTATCGGTTCATCACTAGCTTTCCTGCTTGAATGGATTCGATTGCGGCGCAAGTAAGAAGAGACGCGCCAATCCTCTCCGCTGTGAGTTTCTTGACGCAGCCCATGTTGATCTGTTACACTTTGACTCAACCAGACATAACAATCGGTACAAAAATTCAGGCTACCTCCAACCAGTGAGCATGTCGTGGCCCGATGAGACGTGCCGGGCGTTGGTCGCATCTCTCTTGAGAGGTCAAAGAGCATGCCTGATGAACATTCTTTATTCATGAGCGGCCAGAAGCATATACATGCAACAAATGCAATACGTGAAAATAACCTTCTACACGAGCTAGCACATTTATTGACCTCTTCGTCTGATCTTGCTCATATTCTCCAATTATTTGTCAGGCATGCAGCTGAAGCATGTGATGTAGAACGGTGCGCCATCTGGTTGCTAGATGAGTCGCGTGCGCTCTTTCTCCCTTCCACCTATCACTTTGCTCAAGGCAACCTCAGCCCTAAACAGTTCCAGGCCGCAGACTATATCTGGCACCGCACGGCCCTCCCTTTCGATGATCCCATCATCAGTCAATTGCTTCAGCATGAGCAAGGCATGCTTTCTCTCGCCGATTTGCAAACATCTGGCAGCCAGCATTTGCGTGCTGTAGCAAAAAAATTTTTCGTCTGCTCAGTTTTGCTTATTGCCCTGATACGAGAAGGCCGTCCTGTGGGCATACTCACACTCGATAATCCCGGACGAGCGGCCTCATTCTCTTCTGAGCAACAGCAACTCGCACGCACTATCGCTCAACATGCAACTCTGGCCATTCACAATGCCTACCTCTCTCAAGAGGCTCATAGAGAGCGGGAACGTGCCAGACGACTCATCACACGAGCGCAATCGCTCTATACGATTGCAATGGCGGTCAATTCCAACAAGGATCTTCCCTCTATTTTGGAGATTGCCACACAGCATTTAGCCCGAGGCTTAAACGTTGAGCAGGCCTGCATTGCGCTGTTAGAGGCAGATCAGCTCTCCATCATAAGCAGCAACCAACACATTTCGCCCGAGAGCAACTTCTCTCCTCCACTGACCAATCTTCCTCGCAGCCTGCATGCCGCCATACAGGGAACACCACTTTTTGTTCCACAACAACAAACACAAGGAGAAGAAAAGCGCTGGTTCGAGTCGTTAGGGCTTCACCATGTGATGATCATGCCTCTGATGGCCGGCGAACATACAGAAGCAGAAAAGCGTCATGGCAACGATCAGCATAGGCAACACATACCTGCAACTGAACATGCCGGCCACATACACTGCGTCGGCTTTGCTTTTATCGATTATCCCAAAAAAATGCGCTCTCCCTCACAGGGACACTATGCTTTCGCTCAGGATATTGCAACACAGTGCGCCTTAGCCGTTGAAAAGGCGCGCATCCTCGCCGAGGCAGAACAGGCCGTTGCTCTAGCAACCGAGCGGGCAAATACGCTCGACGCCGTTTTCAATGCAATGACGGAAGGGATTATCGTGCTTGATATGGAGGGGCGCATCGCCATCAATAATAACACAGCCACTCATTTTCTAGGTCTCCCTCCCGATATGCGTCCACCAACCATACAGCTCGCCACTTTTCTGCAACACCAGCCGATCCATTCCTTGCGGGGACAACGTATCCCTCCATCAGATTTTCCCCTGGCCCGTGCCCTGCGTGGTGAACATGTTCGAGGCGAATATTTCGTCACAAGAAGGGCTGACGGCACTGAACGTGCGGTCGAGGTGAACGTTGAGCCATTGTTCGACGGCGAAGCCCGGCAGATCGGCATCGTCGGCGCTTTCCGCGATGCTACAGAGCAAGTACGAGTCGATCAACGGATTCGCGGTGCATTAGATACCATGCTCCACGCAGCCGAAGCCGTCTCCGGCCTCACCGATACCAAAGAGATTTCTCACCATGTCCTCACCATGTCTCTCAAGACGCTGAACTGTGAGCGAGGCATGGTCCTGTTATTTGATAGGGACACGCAGACCTTCACACCATTGCTTTCTCTCGGCTTCACAGAAGAAACCAAAGAGCAATGGCTTGCTGAACAAGCTATCTGGCTAGCTCCAGACGAAGGCCAGTATACCAGCTTCCGCGACCAGCTACTCGGCGGTCACGTCACGTTGATCAATGCCGAACAATGCCTCGAACAACCCAACCCATTCCAGACAACGATGATCCTGGCTGCCCCCATCATTCACAACCACAATCTGCAAGGTCTGATGCTCCTCGATCGCTCCGCCAGGCTCAGAAAAGAAAAGCAACCCGGTGGCACCCGCCTGCTGGTCAATCCAGCATTTAATATCTGGGATATGGCCGTCGCTGAAGGCATCGCTCAATTTGCCGGGCTGGCTATCGAACAGGCTCGCTGGCAACAGGAGGTCGAAATTGCCCGCATGAACGCGGAAACAATGCGCAGATCTAATGCGCTGAAAGATGAATTTCTTGCGATTACAGCGCATGAATTTCGCACGCCCCTCACGGTTATCCTCGCTCATAGTCAGATGATGGGGCGAATCCTCAGTCGCACAGAACAAATCGATCCAATCGTACGCGAGAAGTTTCACGAGAGCATTACAAGCATCGATGTACAAACCCATCAACTCACAAACATCGTCAATACGTTCTTAGAGGTAACTCATCTCAATCGTGGACAGATTGCGCTCAAACTTGAGGCCATCAATTTAGAAGATATCGTCAAACAGGCGGTAGCAACACATGCCGCTACTTCGTCACTTCACCAGATCAGTTACGCGATTGAACCATACGAACACCCATATCTCGTCATGGGCGACAAAGCCCGCCTGCTGCAAATCTTTGCCAACTTATTGCAGAATGCGATAAAATATAGTTCGCACGGTGGTCCCATCAACGTTATCCTGACGCAATATACGCCCAGCGAAGACAAACCCATGATCGAGGTTCGCGTTAAAGACACAGGTATCGGTATTCCCCCCGACGCGCAGGGCCGCCTCTTTGAACGTTTCTATCGCGCTCCCAACACCGAAGGAAGCAATGTCAGAGGTGTTGGACTGGGCCTCTATGTCGTGGCTGAGTTTTTACGTTTGCACGGTGGAACCATTCGTGTCGAAAGCACTGGAATCCCGGGTGAAGGCAGTTGTTTCATCTTCACGCTGCCATTAATAAAACAATAGAAAGACTCTGCTAAAATATATGATAGAATTGCGTAATTGGCTTCTTGAACTTGCTGATGAAGCAATGAAACGAGAAGAGAGTGGCGATGCATCTCATGATTACGACCATCTTGTACGCGTTATGGCTCTTGCCGATGCCATTCAAGCCCGCGAAGGTGGCGATCTTCCCACCATCTGGGCCGCCGTCGCCTTTCACGATATTGGACAGGAACGGGAACGCTGTCGTGGAGGAGATCATGCTCTTATCGGCGCTGAAATGGCCGCCGATCTGCTCTCTCACACAGTATTCCCACAACAGGCCATTCCAGCTGTACAGCAAGCGATCCGCGAACATCGCATGACAGGAGGGAAAATACCTACCACGCTAGAGGGACGTGTCCTCTATGATGCCGATAAAATCGATTGCCTCGGAGCGATTGGCATCGGGCGACTCTTCTGTATCACCGGTCGCTACAACCAGAAGATCTATTCATCACTCCCCAATGATATTGTCGAACCTGTCGATCCGCTGGTTGTACGCCAGTTGCGACGCCGCCCAGATTATTCGCCAGCTATCGAGTTTCAACTGCTCTTTGGAGAACTTCCTGAGCGCATGACGACTACTACTGGCAAAGAACTGGCCCTGGAACGTTACACCTATATGAAAGAGTTCTTCCAGCGTTTGCGTCAAGAGGTGGAAGGTGAGCTTTAGAACAGCTCACCTAATAACACCACATAGTTAAATGACGCTTTCATAGCTGCCGGCGCAGTTAGATGAATGGTAAATCCCACCTGTGGTTGTAACGATATATATTGCACAACCACAGGTCCAGGATCTTTGGTCAACATAACCAGCACAATGCTCGAAGTGGTGACATATTTATTTGTCATAATCACTTCTTGCTGACCACATTCCACCACACCAGAGCCGGAAAGCGCCCCCCGTGCAGCCGCTCCTACTTCCCCCTTATATTTATCCAGAGCTGGCAGATGCGTACTGGTGGTTGTCCCTCCACCAGTTTCTCCCAACTTGCTCACAGTCGGCAAATGCGAACTCGTCGCCACGCCTCCTGACCCTGAAACATTGACAGCCACAAGATCAGCGACAGATGCCCTCTCACTTTTCTCAGGCCTCTGCACCTCTTCCTTCTGCCCCAACTGTTGCGGAGTCGGCAAAACAGCGGTCTCCAACCGAATCTTTCCTGCTCTCCCGGCTAGGCGTCGCTGGCCCTGTACAGGCTTCACAACAGCAGGCGGCGCCCCTGTTGAGGAAGGATTTGTGGTAGAAATTGAGCATATATCACCAGATCCAGACTCCTGTTTTTGCGGTTGAGGTGTCATTGCTGTAACCGGCATTTGTTGTGATACCGTTAAAGACTCTTTCGTCTGGCTCTGGTGCGGCTGCTCCTTTTCGTCATCAAGCAAAGACGGTGGGAATACTTCTGGATGCATCGCTGTGCCAAAGGCTGCCAGCGATGTAGTAATCCGCTGAGCAAAACGCGCCAACAAATTCGCATTCTGTCCCGTAACTGCTACAGGCGTGGACTGCTCCTCAGTTGTATGGGTACGAGTTGCATCCTCTACAAAACTACCGGATTGAACCGCAGTCATCGCCTTCGACTGCAAACTCAAACGGGGGGGAATGAGCGTTGTGCCTTGTACAGGATGCGCGGAACTTTCCTGCTCACCATCCACACCGTCCCCTCCTTGTTCCTGCGTAACACTGTCTAACAGTGTTGCCTCTACCGAAGCTGAAAGATCACGCCTCTCACGTGCCAGACGAGAGAGCCATTTTCTTTGCTTCTGCTCACTACGTTCTTCTTGCAAAGCCATCGCTGCCCCCAATAAAACGTTGATATCTAAAATAGACATATCCTGGAACGTACAGAGGCAGTATAACACATCCTCCCTAAAATCTAGCCAGAATAGCACATTTGGTTGGCAGCTATACTTCTCTCACCACACAATCAAATATAGATATAGTGAGAAATATATAGATAGTCCAGGGAGAGGAGCAGCCCGATCCGTTACAACCCAACAAACTGCCGCAAATTTGGGTGGGAAATTTGGAGAAAATGGACCATACTACTTGAAAGTCCCGTCAGAAACCGCTACAATAGGTTCCAGGTCTCAGGCCAATAGAGCATATGCGCTCAAACATCGAAATAGAGCAAAATAGCGTCTCTATATTTTCACAAAATGATGTCGATGTAAGAAAGGGTGTTTTTTTCTCATGAAACTCAACGGAACACACAAGTTCAAAGCTCCTAGCTCACAGGTGTTTAACGCGATTCTCAATCCCGATGTATTGAAATCTTGCATTCCCAACTGCAATTCGGTTGAGGTACTTGATGCCAGCCGTATCAAAGTGAACATCACGACTCCCCTGCCAGGCTTGAAAGGGCCGTACGGCATCGTCGTCAGCATCCCACGCCAGCAGGCTCCCAGCTACCTCGAACTCCAGGTACAGCGCAAAGGGACCGGCGGCTCCGTCAATGCCGTCAGCCAGATCAACCTGACGGACGAGGCCGATGGGGCGCTGTTGAGCTACGATGCACAGGCCGAGCTTGAGGGTCCAGTCGCAATCGCCGACAATCCTATCGGGCGCGGTATCACCAACAATACGCTCAGCTCATTCTTCAAGAATCTCGATAAAGCTATCTCCTAATCGCCCTTCATAGGCAAAAGTGGCTACTCCCCTCTATCTCTCGTATTTTCTATAGACGGAAGTAGCCGCTTTCTTTTCCTCTATCCCTCCTGGTTAGCCGGCTTGCAGTTTTGTCTTCAAACAATCAAAAAATTGCCCTGTCAACTTCTCTACTGTTCCATTCATGAGCCGCGCTCCCACACTGGCAATCGTTCCACTCACTACTGCATGAGCGCTCCAATCCATGCGTGTCTGCTCCTCATCTATAGCTGCCAGATTGATCTTCCCTGAAAGCTCAACCGCGCTTCCTGGCGCTTTCCCGCGCGCCTTCACCACCATAAAATCAGGTTCCTGCAACTCTGGGCGCGTGACATCCATCGTGAATTTCGCTTTCACCGGACCAACCCCAACAGATACCAGCGCTTTCCAATGCTCCTCTCCTAACTCTTCCAGGCTTTGAAAGCCGGGTGCACAGGCGGCCACATTATTCACATCCAGTAGAAATGCCCATACCTTATCAATAGGCACCGCAATTGTCTGAGTACCAGAAAAATCCATGATATTCTTCACCTTTCTACTTACATGGCTCTGGTATTGCTCACCAGGCTCCATACGCTTCTTTACGCCAGCACTGCATGCAACCATGTGGCATCCAAATAGTTCAAAGATGGCACTCTGATTTCTCATACCTGATGAGGCAACCCCTGACACGTAGCATAAGATAATCCTCCCTGTATGATATCACAGCCAGCTTTTCTTGATCTCTCCATTGACCGTCATCAGCAGAACCATTGTAAGCCGATCACTTTCCTCATCCTCAAATGCCCTTGCACCGCAGCAGCAGCTTGCATCGTTATAATAAACAATAGAACAAATTTTATCGTTGGCTAGACGCTCTGGTAGCACTGTGCTACACTAATAAAAATATATCTTCCTCAATAGCTAGAAACACTTGTTGTAGCCTGAACTCATCTTTCTCTGTAGCAGTTTCGAGGAACAGGATCGCTTATGGCACTCAGTCACCATAGGAACAGGCTCAAATTCGTCATTGTTCGACCACAATGGCACCTGATCAGCCTCCTGCTTGGATGCTGCTGCCTTCTCCTACTGCTGTCTAGCTGGCTTTCCCCCTCGCAAGCGTCGGCGCACACGACAGCGCAGCGCAGGGCATCTCTCCCCGCCAGTTCAGTAACAATGCAGGTTGCTGCTGGCTTTGACCTTGTCTATAGAACCGGGTATTGGACGCCCGTTCATGTGGCACTGACAAATTCGGGTGCTCTTTTTCGTGGCACGCTCGCCATCAATATATTAACCAGAGCTCCACGTGCGCGCGTGGAGCAGCTCTCACCCTGGAACTTTGAGCAAGCGGTCGTCGTTCCAGCGCGGGGCAGCAAACAGATATCGCTCAACGTTCCCCTGTATCCTGGTATCAATAATCTGGAAAGCGTCATCGCCACATTGCGCGACGATCACGGCAAAGTTATCGCCAGACAAAACGCAACACATGGAGTCTCATTACAGGCGGGCGAAATCCTGGTTGGTCAACTTACAGATCCCCAGGTTGACCTCGAAACGCTTGAAACTATCTTCCTTCCCGGTCAGATTGGTTCCCTGACCACTATCCAACTCGACGCCTCCACACTGCCAACGAGCGATGCTGTGCTGGAAAACTTCGATATTCTCATCCTTGATGCCTTCACCACGAGTTCGCTCCACGCCAACCAGCTGCTTGCCCTGCAAACCTGGGTCAATCGAGGTGGTATTCTCATTGAAGTTGGAGGGCCAGAATGGAAACGTACGCTTGGTTCGCTCCCCGATAGTCTGGTCCCTGTCACTATTCATGGCACCCGTATCCTGCCACCTGCTGTCTCCATCGTGCCCACCAACGATCCTCTCCGACAAAACATGAACTTACTTCCTTTGTCGGCAGCTCTCCCGGAATCAATTGAGGTCAGCGTCGCCTCCCTTCGCCAACAGGGCCCATTTTCTGAGAACGAAACTCTGCTCTCTGTCGATTCTGTTCCTTTGCTGGTCCAGGCCCATCAAGGACAGGGTATCGTCTGCTATCTGGGCATCGATCCTGCCAGTCCTCAACTCATGAACTGGTCTGGCACACAGGAACTCTGGATCATGCTGCTCACACACGCACTCGGCGATCAAATGCTGATCCCGATACCAGCTATAGGTTACAACACAGGACCCGGCGAACTGCTCACACGTGCTGGTATCCTGAATATGCTCAAACCGGAAATGCTCCCAGGGCCGACTATTCTCGTTGCCTTCCTGTGTGGGTATGCCCTGATTCTAGGGCCATTACGCCTTCTCATCCTACGGCGCATGAAACAGCCGCAAAAATGGCGGCTCCCTCTCTTCATGAGTATCGTGATTATCTTCTCGTTATTCGCCTATAATTTAACCTTTTACCAGCGCAATGCATCTATTGTCGACACGAGCGTTTCTATCGTTCAGATGTCTCAGGATAGCGCATCAGCACATGTCACGACCTATTCGGGGATATTTGTTCCCAATGCAGGCGACTTCCATCTGCACCGACCGGGTGAAAATCTCACGCAACCATTAGCAAATCAATTTCTGGTTACGAACCGCTCTCAGGTCGCTAAAAAGGACATTCCGGCGTCGATTACTGCCAGCACAAACGAAACACAGGTGACATTACAGGGGCTTGATGCCTGGAGTTTACACAATACTGTTACAGAACAAGATATTCGCCCGGCAGGAAAAATTACGACCCATCTGTTCCTGCACGACGGCAAACTGATGGGAACCATCAGCAATACACTCAATACCACATTGAGTGATCTGTATGTATTGCTCCCGCACCGTTTTGCCAACCTTGGACGCCTCGCAGCAGGAGAAACGCGCCAGATCAACGTCCCGATCAACAACATCTCGCAACAATCTGGCAATTCGCTTGCAGATCAAATAGCTGAAAGTGGCGGAGTAACAGCTCCCTACTCTCCATACACACATAACCAGAGTCCACAAACAGATTTTCAGCGCCACATGGCCTTACTCTCCTCGCTGAACGGCAATGACTATCCTTTTTCTCAATGTAAAGGATCATGTAAAACCCGCGCCATCGCCGACAAAGGAACGCTCTTTATTACCGGCGGTCGCGTGCCGAATCCCAGCCTGAATGATTACGAACCACTGTTGATCCCGGGGGCCACCGCGACACTGATTGGTTGGGCAGACCGACCTTTGACCAATGGTATTACCGTCAACGGCTGGCAACCCATCAGCCATCAGGAAAACTTTCTGCAAATGCCGCTCTCGCTTGATCTCGCGCAATCCTTGCCCATCCCACCGGACGTTATTCCCGGACATATGATCGACGTGGAAAGCTTCGATGCAGAGCTGCGGCTGCCCGGCATTTATGCGATGGATAATGGCAGCATTACGTTTGAAATGCTCTCCCCTGATCTCTCCCGACTACATGCGAACAAAATGACGATTACCGAACCCGATCTCTGGGCACATCCGTTTGGTCCCGATACCGGCTTTCTTCCCAGCCATCTTCAGGCTCAGTTATACAACTGGTATACACAGACATGGGAAAATATTACCCTCCAGCAAGACGCCTTTACCACCACCTACCCGGAAGCCTATATCGGACCAGGAGGCCGCGTTCTGCTTCAAATTAGCAATAAAGATAGTTCGCTGGGCAGCCTCTACTTCGCCCCACCTTCGCTCAGCTTCGCTTAATGCTCCTCAATCCCACCGCTCTGTAATGATATAGTATAAGCAAAGCAGAAACATTCACGTCAGGAACACAGGAGACAATGGACAAACACTATACGAATACCCTTTATCTAGTACGACATGGCGAGAACTTCGCCAATCTCACTAAAGAATTTTCCTACAAGCTCGTCAATTACCCACTCACTCCCAAAGGCGTTCTACAGGCACAACAAACCGCAGTGTTCTTTAAGAACATCCATATAGACGAAATCTACTCATCTCCCCTCAAACGCGCTCGGGAGACCGCTGATATCATTGCTCAATACCATCATCATTTGCCAGTCATCATTAGAGAAGAGTTCCGCGAGGTCAACGTCGGCAATCTAGAAGGACAGCCACCGACAGCCGAAAATTGGACCTTCCATAATCGCATTATCAACGACTGGTATCAAGGAGACCTGACAGCAACCTTTCCCGGCGGCGAAAATTTGTCGATGCTCATTGAACGAATGCGCACAGGATTGCTCGCTATCACCCGCAACAAGATGCATCAGCATATCATCGTGGTCGGACACGGCGGCATATTTACGGCGACCGTCAGAGCCATCTGCGCTAATGCAGATATGGCAACTGTCCTGCAAAGCACCATTCATAATTGCTCTATTACAGAAATTGAACTGACCACCACCGACAATGACATAAAGGGAACGCTACGCAGTTGGGGAGCCTGCGATCACCTCACGGGAGAAGCAGCTCAACTCGTTCCCGCCATTTTCCAGGCTGAAGCCGCCGATTAGGGCTGCTCAGGCTGTGTTCTGCCGGATCGAGTGCCACTGCAGCCTACTACTCTACACGGCAAAACACGGCCTTCAAATATGCTGTCTCGGGCATGGCGAGGTTGATGGGATGGTCAAGGCTATGGGTATAAGACTCTAACAACTGAACGGAGCGATGCAGGCGTTGTGCGCTCATAGAAATTGCGCCCAGGAGATCATCCATACCCACAACGCCAGAGCACGAGCAGGAGAGCAATATCCCGCCGGCTCGCAAAACCTGCATCCCCAGCGTATTTAAGCGACGATACGCCTTTAGTGCCTGTGAACGCGCGGATTGTGTTTTCGCAAAGGCAGGCGGATCGAGAATCACCACGTCAAATTGCTCATCTCGACGCCGGGCCTCTTCCAGATAATCAAACACATCTGCAACAATAAACGCGTGCTTACCCGGGTCCAAATCATTGAGCAAAAAGTGCTGGCGAGCCGCTTCCATCGCCGGGGCAGAAACATCAACGCTGGCTGTATGCGTCTCGGGATCGGCAAGGGCCGCGTAGACCGAAAAACCTCCTGTATAGCTGAAACAATTCAGCACTCGCTTCCCGTGTGTATATTTACGCAGCGCTTCACGTTTATCGCGCTGATCGAGGAAAAAGCCGGTTTTTTGTCCCTCTCGTGGATCAACCTCGAATTGCACTCCATTTTCGCGAACCAAGACCTTCTCAGGAACCTCTCCCGCTACGACTACTGGTTCTTCAACGGCCAGCCCCTCTCGACGACGCGACTGACTATCATTGCGCAAAACGATGCCCTTTGCCCCAGTTTCTTCTAGTAATGGGGGAAGCAGCAGCGGCCAGAGCCGCTCCATTCCGAGCGTATGCACCTGGGCAACAAGAACATCAGCGTAACGATCCACTACCAATCCCGGCAAACCATCGCCTTCTGATTGAATCAGTCGATAGGCATTGGTGATATCAGGATCAAATACCCGTCGCAAAGCAACTGCGCTGCGAATACGCCGCCGCAAGAACTCAGCATCAATCTCCTCTTCAGGATCGTGCGTCAAAATACGAATCGCAATATCAGTCTGTGGATTATAATAACCACGAGCCACAAATTGCCCGGTAGACGATTTTACATCGATCAAGCCACCAGCCTCAACCCAGCGCGGAGCTTGCTGTAAAGCGCCGGAAAAAATCCAGAGATGTCCACCAAGCAAACTCTCTTCTCTATGAGGCTTCAAACTGGTCGTCGGATAACGAACGGATGACATTATTCCACACCCCTATTTTTCTATGCCAGACCATTATCGCACAACGAGTAAACAGGGCAGAAGCAACGCTACTCGTCACTTCTGCCCTTGCATTGACAGTAATACGCTCCTATCCCTTCCCCTATAATTTCTTTTTCTTATTGATCTTGCTTTTGCAAACGAATGGCCGCGATAACAGGATCGGTATGATGCTCGGCCATACGAACCTCAGCTTTGCGTAGATTATGAGCGCTATTCACCAGCGCAATATGAGTAAAGGCCTGTGGATAATTCCCTAAAGCAGTTTTATTGACTGCATCGATCTCTTCGGAGAATAAACCCAGCCGTCCTGCATAGGTTAACACTCGCTCAAACAGCGCACGCGCCTCCATCACTCGTCCCTGCATCGCCAGATTATCGACCAGCCAGAACGTACACATGATGAATGTGCCTTCTTCACCTTCCAGCCCATCCGTTGAAAGATACCGATAGACAAATCCCTGGTCATCGGTCAGACGCTCCATAATGCGATCAACGGTAGAACGCATGCGAGGATCATCAGGCGGAATAAAGCCAACTAGAGGCATCAACAGAGCCGTTGCATCCAACGCGGTATCACCGTATGATTGTGTAAAGGCACCCATGTTTGTATCATACCCGTTGGCAAGGATATCTGCACGAATCTGATCGCGCACCATGCGCCAGCGCGGTAAATCAGCTTCCAGACCCAACGGCTCAGCAGCCTTGATGCCACGATCGAGCGCGACCCAGCACATCAATTTGGAATAGACGAAATGCCTCGGCTCATCGCGTATCTCCCAGATGCCACTATCAGTCTCTTGCCAATGTGCACAGACATGATCCACGATCATACGCAGCATATTCCACAACGGCCCTTCGAGCTTCTCGCCATAGCGCTCAAAGCCACCCTGACGACGATAGAGGTGGATACAATCAAGTACCTCGCCAAAGACATCCAGCTGCTTCTGATCTGCCGCCCCATTCCCAATACGCACCGGACGCGAATCACAATACCCGCTCAAATGGGATAGCTCTTGCTCAGGCAGGTTCCGCTCGCCGCGAATACCATACATAATTTGCAGATCTTCTCCATTGGCATAGGAAAGATTGCGCAACCAGTAGGTAAAGGCATGCGCTTCTTCGGTAAAACCTAACACATTGAGCGCATACAATGTAAAAGTCGCGTCGCGCAGCCACGTAAAACGGTAATCCCAGTTACGCATTCCACCCACCCCCTCTGGTAAAGAAGTTGTGGGAGCCGCAACAATTGCCCCGGTAGGTGCATAGGTCATCATCTTCAGCGCAAGAGCGCTTCGCTGTACCCAATCAATGTACGGTCCCTGATAGGTACAACCCGCAATCCATTGACGCCAGCAGTGGAGTGTATGCGCCAGCTCAGCGTCATAGTTGCGCTGTGGCAGTTCTACTTCAACAAGTCGCTGCGCAGCCTGAGCAGTACGTCCCATCCCCAGCACAAAGAAGAGACGCTCCCCTTCGCGCAACGTCGCCTGCACAAACACAGACTGATGCCATTCATCAGGCTCCTGCACCGCATTCATAGAGAACGATGGCAACAAATCAGCACCAATGACAGCCAGACCGACATGCTGTT
Source organism: Reticulibacter mediterranei (assembly GCF_016587455.1). Taxonomy (NCBI): domain Bacteria; kingdom Bacillati; phylum Chloroflexota; class Ktedonobacteria; order Ktedonobacterales; family Reticulibacteraceae; genus Reticulibacter; species Reticulibacter mediterranei. Next base: position 975,551 of record NZ_BNJK01000001.1, read on the forward strand.
GTCCTCCTGAAATCAGGACTCCTCTGTTTCCTGGCACAAGAGAGACTTCGCTCGGCGCGGCGGCGTAATCGGGGGTGACTTTCAGCGTCATGGTCACCGGCAACTCACCATGAGTGCATTCGACAATACGCACCAGACTATGACAGGAGCCATCTTCGCGCGACCAGGTATTATTATTCATTGCTTTGTATGGCCACGCGCTGAGCGTCTCCACTGGCATAAAATCGGTGAGTACAATCTCGCCCGACACACTGGCAAAGCGAGTTTGCAACACGTTGCTACCCTTCAAGTAGCGCTGAGAACCGGGTATCGTGCCATCCGCAGGCGCTATCTGGAAGTATCCCCCATGTTGAGCGTCAAGAAGACGGCAGAAGATAGCCGGGCTATCGAAGTCTGGTAGACAGCCCCAATCCACGGCTCCATCCGGTGCGACTAGCAGTGCTGAATGACAATCGCCAATGACTCCGTACGAATTAATCGGCATATAAGTGCGATTGAGTTCGTTCATCCCAACCATTTACACAACACTCTCTCTATTCAGGATCGCTGTTCAACTACGAACAATTTTACAACATCCTTAGAAAACCATTAAGACCCCTTAGAATTTTCTTAACTTTATAAGAGGTCCCTTATAACAAAAAAGAACGCAGAACCGATGGGGATAGTAACAGTTTATAGCATGATTTTTTTTATTAATATTTTTGCCATATCCCCAACATTCACCTCTACAAATTACCTATTTGTTATAACAGCACAACCTTATTTGTTATTCATCCTATGAGACCAATTTACACGCTCTCTATCCCTTTTGCAATGACCCGTTGCATAATTCTTATGTACAATACGACCATAATACCGAATCAGATCAGATGGGAATTTGCCTCTCTCCTCTCTAATTCTTTCTTCAAGAACCACTCCACATCGCACTTCCAGGCAGAGAAATGTCGCCCTTCTCTTTTTTTCACCCACATCTATAGTACTTTTAGCGATATGTTCTTTCCCTCACCTGGAAACCCATCCCAGCATGTCAACACTGGATCAAACATATATAATCAGTCATGATAGAAAGCAGGTACTACAAGGCGTTACATGTGTAGTACCTGCTGATGTATTGATACCAATTACAGCTTCTATTGTGCAGCGATCAATGTTCCTGCCTCAATACAAAGCCATACAAGTTGGGCCAGCCCGTCACCAATCGGAGGAATGGAGAGCCACTCCTCAAGCGTATGCACCTGTCTTACCTGCGTCACTCCCACACATATGGCGGGAATATTCAGGCTGATAGGAATATTGGCATCAGTACTCGATGCTCCATATTCAGGCTCTATACCCAACCAGGTGAGGGTTCGAGCCGCCAATTGTACCAGTGGATCAGACTGGCTACGGCTCCCTGCTGGACGCTCTCCCAGCACCTCTATCTCGGCCTGCAAACCAGCACCTGCGCACTGTTTAACGATCGCTCTCACCTGTTCCGCCAACTGTGCCAGGGCTACGACATCGGTTGAGCGCAAATCGAGCAGCGCCGTTGCCTGGGCAGCGATAGTGTTGACGGAGGTTCCTCCCTCGATAACACCTACATTATACGTCGTCTTTGGGCTTTGTGGTACAGGCAAATCCGCTATAGCTGCAATAATTCTAGCTAATCCATGAATAGCACTTGGCCTTCCAAAAGCTCCATATGAATGCCCGCCCGGGCCTCGTACAGTAATACGCCAGCGTTGCGACCCCACCGCCGCATGTGTAATGTGGCCCAGATTGCCATCAATCGCAATAACCGCGCCCAACTGATCGCGATATCGCTCTACAGCAGCTCGTGCACCGCGCAAATTACCCAGTCCTTCCTCGCCAACGTTCGCAACCGCCACCAGATCAACAACTGTCTGCTGGCCCAGTTGATCGAGTATATCTAAAATACCCAGCATGGCCGCCACGCTCAAACTATTATCCCCGATCCCTGGACCGCGCAAAATATCTCCATCGCGTACGATCTTCAACGGCGTCGTATGTGGGAAGACCGTATCAAGATGAGCCAGCACCATCAATACTGGCTTATCACTCTTCTGTCCACGCCGCACATACACATTCCCAACTTCGTCAGCCTCTGGCGTATATCCTCGCTCCCGTAAAAGCTCTGCCACCAGTTCTCCCCGTTGCCACTCATCCCCGGTTGGCGCAGGCACCGCACAAATACGTTGAGTCAACTCCACTACAACATCAGCCTGAGTTGCCGCCAGAGAACGCAGATGATCTAATTCATATGATGTCAGTGACATCTCCTCTACCTTTCAAAATAAAGCATAACTCACACTTTATTTATAGCATATTTCCGTCGGCTCCTCCGCTGCAAAAGTCATTGTACATTATATGCAATGAGGATCAGGTCTCACACTAACAGCATAAAACCTGATCCTCTATCTTTTCTTCAACCAATAACAGAACTACTCGCGCAACCATTGGGCAACATCTGGCGCAAAGTAGGTGATGAGCATATCGGCACCTGCGCGACGAATACCGGTCAGTACCTCCATCACAATCCGCTGTTCATCAATCCATCCCTGTTGAGCAGCAGCCTTAATCATCGAGTACTCTCCGCTCACATTGTAAGCGGCAATTGGCAACGAGCAATGCTCCCGAACCTGGCGAATGACATCGAGATAGGCCAGCGCGGGTTTGACCATCACCACGTCAGCGCCTTCTGCAATATCAAGATCTACCTCGCGCAGCGCCTCCCGAACATTTGCCGGGTCCATCTGGTACGAACGACGATCTCCAAATTGAGGAGTTGAACCAGCAGCCTCGCGGAACGGACCATAGAAACCCGACGCGAATTTTGCCGAATATGCCATAATTGGCGTTTGCTGAAAACCATGCTCATCCAGAAGATGACGGATCGCGCCCACACGCCCATCCATCATATCCGATGGTGCCACCAAATCCGCACCCGCCTCTACATGCGACAGCGCCATTTGTGCCAGCAGAGAAAGCGACTCATCGTTCTCCACAGTGCCATTATGGATCACGCCGCAGTGCCCATGATCGGTATACTCACACAGGCAGACATCGGTCATCACCAACACGTCTGGCACCTGGGCCTTCAACAAACGAATAGCCTGCTGAATGATGCCCTCCGATGCATACGCCTGCGATCCCACTGCATCTTTTTCGCCCGGAATACCAAAGAGCAACACCGCTGGAATGCCCAGGCTGGCAATACGCTCAACCTCGCGCCCTAGCAGTTCAAGCGGCCATTGCACAATCCCAGGCATCGAGGAGATGGGCTGCGGCTCTTGAATTCCTTCTGCAACAAACAGCGGATAAATGAACTGATCAACACTCAGATGTGTCTCTCGCACCAGCGCACGTAACCGTTCATTTTGACGCGTGCGCCGCATGCGAACCATTGGGAAATTACTCACGATCAGACCTCCTATGCCAGTTGACGCAAGACAAACTCTACTGATTGAACGGTCTCCTCAAGCATAGCGTCTTCAAGAGCCAGGGAGATAAAACAGGCTTCAAACTGCGATGGTGGCAGATAGACACCTCGCGCCAGCATCTCCCAAAAGTAGCGAGAGAAGAGCGCCGTATCTGAACGTTTGGCGCTGGCATAATCAGTCACAGGCTCTTGCGCAAAATACAAACAGAACATTGCCCCGATACGCTGTAGCTGGGCATTAATTCCCGTATCATGCAATACGCGCGTAATACCTTCTCCTAACAACTCGCTCTTCTGCTCTAACTTCTCATATTGCCCTGGTTTGCGTAGCTCTTGCAGCGTGGCAATGCCAGCCGCCATTGCCAGAGGATTGCCGGATAACGTCCCCGCTTGATACATCGGTCCCAGAGGAGCTACCTGCTGCATAACCTCACGCCGCCCACCATATGCGCCAACCGGCAAACCGCCACCAATAATTTTGCCAAAACAGGTTACATCCGGGGTAATGCCCATCCTCTGCTGCATCCCTCCCAGAGCGACCCGAAACCCGGTCATGACCTCATCAAAGATCAACAGCGCGTGATACTTCTGGGTAAGTTCGCGCAATCGCTCCAGAAATCCCGGCTGTGGCAAAACCAGCCCCATATTCGCAGCTACCGGCTCGACGATAATAGCCGCGATGTCATTGGGGAAGGTATGAAACAGCTGCTCAACGGCATTGGCATCGTTATACGCCACGGTAAGGGTATGCGCCGTCGCTTCAGCAGGAACGCCAGGGCTATCAGGCAAACCCAGCGTTGCCACGCCCGAACCGGCCTGTACCAGCAGCATATCAGCATGCCCATGATAGCATCCGCTAAATTTGATGATCTTGCTGCGCCCGGTATAGGCTCGCGCCAGGCGCAGAGCACTCATCGTCGCCTCGGTACCCGAATTGACAAAACGGATCATTTCCACCGAGGGGACGCTCCCTATGACCAGTTTTGCCAGTTCGCTCTCAGCCTGCGTTGGTGCCCCAAAACTGAAGCCGCGTCGGGCAGTTTCCTCAACTGCGGCTAAGACTGAGGGGTACACATGCCCCAGGATCATCGGTCCCCACGACTGCACGTAATCCAGATACCGATTGCCGTCCACATCGTAGAGATAAGCACCTTCGGCACGATCAATAAAGACTGGATCGCCTCCCACCCCTCGAAAAGCACGAACAGGGCTATTCACGCCACCAGGAAGCAGCGTTTGCGCCTCCTCGAAAAGAGCGTGAGAACGAGGATGCCTGATCGTTCTATCTGCATCAGCCTGCTGTGTCATTTTTCTCTCCCTCAGTTCTCTTTTACTGATTAAGCACCTATCGCTTCTAGAATCTCACCAAGAGGCTGAGCAACGCAGGTAAACATAGGTGTATCACGAAGCGTGTACTGGCTGGCTTCAGTTTCGCGTAACTCTTGTACCAGATCGAGGAAATCTGCCAGTTGATCAGTCTCGAAAGCAACTACAAATTCCTGATCGTCCAACCCAAAGGAGTAGGTGGTATTGAGCGAGACGCTAGGATACTTCAAGCCAACACGAATATGCTCGTTCATCATGCGCTTGCGATCTTCCAGCGGCAAGGCGTACCAGGGACGTGTTTTGACAAATGGGTAGACAAACAGATATTTTCTGTCATCCGGCGTAATCACCAGCCGAGGATCGTGCGCGCCACGAGCATTTTTCCCCACATATACAGAGCGCTTGGTCATAGAAAGAAACGCACGTGATTCGGTCAGATATGGACCCATTGCGCTGCGACGAATCTTACTGCTTAATGCGCGCAGATCTTCTATGTCGTAAGTTGCCTGCCAGAGCATGAAATCGCAATCGGAGCGCACGCCGTACAACCCGAAACTGCGCAGCAATCCATCTTTCCCATGCTCCTCAAAAATTTGCTGCAACTCCTGTCGCCCCTGCTCTCGGACATCGGCAGGCAAACGCAGCCATTGAGGATCGAGTTTATAAAAAGTAAAGCGCACCAACTGACGCGGCTGCTTCGGTTTAGGTTGCGCGGGAGAAGTCTCGGGTTGAGTCTCATTCGTTTGCTTAATTGTTGTTTCTGTCATCTATTTCCCCTCTTGTTGAACAATTGCCTGCACCAGACCGTCAATCGTGAACTCTGTGGCCTCAATCGTTACGTTCAGGCCCAGTTCGCGGGCAGTTTGTGCAGTAATTGGACCAATACAAGCAATGTGTACCTGCGCCAGGGCAGCGAGCAGATCTTCTTGCCGAAGGTCTGGCATGTGTCGCTCGCAGTCGCCCAGCCACTCCATAAAATTGCGTACTGTTGAAGAACTGGTAAACGTTAAAATATCAAGCTGGCGATGACGCAAAAGATTGAGAATTGCGCGCCCCTGCTCGTCATCATGTGCAGCAGTCGCCGTATAATAGGCAGCAACCTCATCAACTATTGCCCCCACCTTCTGTAGCTCCGTCACCAGAATTTTACGCGCCTCGGCAGCACGGGCCAGAGCAATGCGTGTCCCGGCCAACGATGTGCCACGCGCCTGCGCATCTTGCAGTATAGAGGCTACGACCCCTTCCGCCCTATATTCGTCGGGAATAAGGTCTGCCTCCACTCCATAGTGAGCCAGAGCCGCTGCCGTCGCCGGACCTATTGTTGCGATCCGTGCAGTATGCAATGCATGTGGATCATATCCCAATGTACGCAATCGCGCAAGACAGATATTGACGCCGTTTGCACTGGTAAACACCAACCAATCATAGGAATAGTTTTGGAGATCTTTATGCGTAGTGTTACCTGCTGTACATATCAGCTTGAGCAATGCGTCTAATTGAGACCAATCCGACGGAGGAACGATACGAATGGTAGGAAATTCTACAGGGTCAGCACCCAGCGCTCTCAAGCGCTCGCTCAATACGCTGGCCTGCTCACGAGTACGCGTGACCAGAACACGCTTCCCTGAAAGCGGCAATGCCGTTACACTTTGCTCAGACACGTCGTTGCTCCCGCTCACGCAGCATATTACTTCCCTGAATAATCTCCTGCGCCCCCTGATCCAATGCCTGTTCCGCTAACTGGATACCAAGCAGCTCAGCACGCGCTATTCCATCTTCGGTGCTCCAACGTATGCTCTGGCGCACCCGTATACTGCGCTGTCCATCCGTGCTAATAACCAGGCCACGTAGCACGAGATCTTCCTCAACCACCTCAGCATATGCCGCAATGGGCAGGTAACAGCCAGCACCCAACCGACGCATAAACATGCGCTCCGCCGACGTTGCGGCCTGAACCACTACATCGCGCAAAGGTTCTAGCAGCGCTTGCGTCTCCGGCTCATTCCGTATCTCTAAACCCAACGCTCCCTGCCCCGGCGCGGGCATCATCATTTCGATCGGGAAGTAGGTCAGGCGCTCCGCAAGTTGAGGGTGCAATTCCATGCGGTGAAGACCAGCCGCCGCCACCACAATGCCGTCATACCCGCCAGACTCTAACTTACGCAGTCGCGTATCAACATTCCCACGAAGAGGCACGATCTGCGCGCCCGGATAAAACTCGCGGATCTGCGCGCCGCGCCGTAAACTGACAGTGCCAATACGTGGATTTTGCGTCGATTCAGCATCAGCTGGCTGCAAGCGCCCATTATCGATACGAAATGCCTGATTGCTTACAAAAATGTCTCGTACATCTTCGCGCGGCCCCGCCACAATTACCTGAAGTCCATCTGGCTGTGCTGTGGGCAGATCCTTCAGGCTATGTACCGCCAGATCGATTCGTCGCTCTTGCAGCGCACGCTCTATCTCCGTAACAAAAACGCCATCGCCACCAATCTGCGTGAGAGGAACATGCGTAATCTGATCGCCAGTGGTGCGAATTTGCTCGATTGCGATCTCAAGATCGGGCCACTGCTGACGCAGCCGCTCGACTACCCAGTTTGTTTGTATCATTGCGAGCTTGCTTGCTCGCGTCCCTATCGTAATGCTCTTCATCTTGCTCTTCCAAATCAAACAAATAGCGCATTGCCTGCGCATATATATGCCCCTCGCCAACAGCCGCCGCATCTTTCAATCGCAACATTGGCGCATGCAAAAATTTATTCATAAGACGTGTTGTCAATTCCTGAACAGTAGCCAGCTCGCGCTCAGAAAGGGTGGGAGAAAGTTGGCGTATCGCCCGTGCAAGTTCCTGGCGGCGCAATGCATCGGCATGCTGGCGCAAATCGCTAATGGTATCAACGACACTGAGCGATGCCAGCCAGCGCTCAAATTGCTGCACCTCCTCAGCAATAATCGTTTGCACATGCTCAGCCTCCTGCCGGCGCAGATGAATACCACGCTCGACTTCGGCTTGCAAATCATCGAGGTTATAGAGATGGACGCCAGAGAGCGCGGAGACAGCAGGATCAATATCACGAGGCATAGCTATATCGATCAGTAGCAGCGAGCGTGAGGTACGTCGGTCCATCACCTGCCGCATCAATTCGGGCGTAATAATAGCACGAGGCGCGGTTGTCGAACTGATCACCACATCTGCCTCTGCCAGCGCATCAGCAAGCTCATTAAAAGAACGATGCACCGCCCCTAACGCCTGCGCCAGATCAACCGCATGCGCTTGCGTACGATTAATAATCACAAGTTGACTGGCCCCATTATCACACAGGTTACGCGCGGCCAGCTCGCTCATCTGCCCGGACCCGATCAGTAAAATCCTGGCCTGCTCTAAACGTGGGAACAGATGACGGGCCAGTTGAACAGCGACATGGCTGATGGAAGCTGCGTTACGACTGATGCCCGTCTCACTACGCGCACGCTTACCAGTGCTGACAGCGGCCCGAAAAAGAGCCGACAAAACCGGCCCTGCATAACCACCGCCTTGAGCGATTTCTAAAGCCTCCACGACCTGCCCCTGAATTTGTGGCTCGCCCGGAACGAGTGAATAGAGACCACTGGCCACCCCAAAGAGATGTGTCACCGCTTGCTCATCGGCAAAATGATAACAATGGTCTGCAAGCTCATCGTACGTCACCTGACGGGTCTCACTTAATACACGTAGTAAGGCTTCCTCTCCTTGCTCAGCATCAGTACAGACAGCGTACAACTCAATACGGTTACAGGTTGAAAGTAAGACGCACTCCTGGCCGATTGCTTGAGTAGCATTCAACACCTGGGGTATTTGACGCACAGAACAGGTAAGGCGCTCTCGTAAAGCAATGGGAGCTGAAATGTGATCTACGCCAACGACAACGATATGCATGGAAACCTCATAAATCTTAAAAATTATCAGTGGTCTATAGAGATTTTAGCGATTTTTGGCGATTAGTCAAGACCAATTGGTGGGCTTACAATGAATGCATGCCAAAAATAAGGTGTTTACCCTAAGAAATCTGGCATCTCACTAACAAAAAGTACTGGTGATCTTCCTCTCCCATCGCATCAAAATTCTTCGATAAGCTGATTTTACGCTGTTCAAATTTATTTGCCCAACCATATCCCCAATTGTAATAGGTGCCAGACCATTTAACAAGGTTCCCATTTTTCTATTGACCGCTACTATCCTTATTTTAAGCTTGCTGAGATATTTTCTTTAAGATTTAAGGAGCGCTATCGCTATCTTCTTCAAGTTACCATGTATTTTCATCAAAATCCCTGATACTCTAGAAGAACATGAAATCTATACGGAGAGGGAGTAAATAATACATGTCACTGAAATTTGGTGTACTGCTTCCCCAGGGCTGGACAATGGATCTGGCACGCATCAAGAACCCTATCCAGGCATACGAAACGATGACCACCATTGCGCAAACGGCTGATGAACTGGGGTTTGCTTCTGCATGGCTCGTTGACCACTTCCACACAACACCATATCCTTCACAAGAAATCACCTTTGAGTGCTGGACGTGTACAGCCGCCCTCGCCCGCGATACCAGAAATATCCGTATTGGCCAGATGGTGACATGCAATAGCTATCGTCACCCAGCATTGCTGGCAAAAATGGCGAGTACAGTCAATGCTCTCTCGCATGGTCGCCTCAACTTTGGCATTGGTGCTGGTTGGTATGAGCACGAATATCGCGCATATGGCTATGCATATCCTGATGCGCCTGAGCGCCTGCGTCAGTTACGCGAAGCTGTAAAACTGATACAAGCGATATGGAAAGAAGAGGAAACGCGTCACGTCCATTCTCAGACAGGTGATATCAATGAAAACATGAAGCCACGTATTCCGCTCCTGATTGGAGGCAGTGGCGAGAAGGTAACGCTCAAATTGGTGGCGCAATACGCCGATGCCTGTAACGTTGGTGACAATCCCATCACCATGAAACAAAAGTTTGACGTACTCAAGCAACATTGTGCGGCTGTGGGGCGCGATTACGAAAGCATTCACCGCACTTCAACAACGCTCTGCCTCATAGCTGACAGCGATGAAGAGGCTCTCGCGCTGCTCCCAGTTGAACGCAAAGCCACACTGGGGGACAGAATACATACTACCCTGATTGGTAGTCCTGAAACCATACGCCAACGTCTGGCAGCTTACGAGGAAGCTGGTGTGCAAGAGTTACTGATGCGCTTTATCAATGGAACGGATCTGGAGGCGCTTCGCCGTTTTGCTAAAGAGTTTCTTCCTTAGCAAAAAGCCCCTGCCCCGTCCCTGATTGCTTGCAAAAACACTGCAAAAAACGAGCAAGCCAGGCATGCAAAGGATCATCGCGCATATCATACACCTGCCGCTTTTACCCTCTATACATTCTCTCTCAATTCCTATAAAATAGGTGTATCTCTTGCATGTGCAGTGCATAGTAGCTGCCACGTTGATAGGACTAAAGACAACAGAGCCAGACAAATTGATACATTCAAAATATATGCTCGTTTATGATGATAAAGGCAAGAAAGCATCCAGACCACCTGGAGCCTATCGTCAGCGCTGTTTGTATCAATATTTATTTCAAGACATACACTATATACAGAGCTAATCCTGAGCCAATCAGTGCTATTCATCAGGGTAGTCGTAAGAGAAGGTAACACAGATGTTTCGTTGTCCTAAATGTCATACCGAGCTTCCCGCCGATGCGCGTTTCTGCAATAAATGTGGCTTTAACCATACGAATGCGATGAAGGCAGTATCGCCCCAACAGGCGGGATCTGGTCCGCAAAATGCAGCCAGACCTCCGTCTCCTGGCAATTCTGGGCTGACCAAACGGTATCCAGGCAATCAACCCGGCCTCACGCCACAGGGTGGACCTCCCATTCAACAGAATATGGCCATGCCTCCCCAGGGTCCAGCCAGCGGATCGATGCCACAAGCGGATATGGTTGTGCGTGCCTCAACGCCTCCCCCTCCCAGAACATTGTTAGGCCGAGGACAAGTTCCTGGTGGACCACAGGCTCCTATGCCCCCTGGACCGCAGGCTCCTATGCCATTTGGCCCACAAGGAATGAATCAGCCAATGGCTTACCCTCCTCCTCCTAATCTCAGCCTTGAGAGCCTGACCGCCACCAGTCAGGCAGCCGAACACTGGCGCAATAGCTGGCGTGACCGCCAACGCGCTGAGGCGGGACCAGCGGTCGGTATTTCGCGTGGGCAAGCCGTTGTACCAGAACCCTTAATGGCGATTCAGCAAAGTCTGGTACGAATGCGTTCGATCATCATGCCCAATACCCAGGAAAAAGAAGCCTCACCAGTCCAAAAACAGCTCTATAGAATCAGTTCTATTCTGCTTTTCTGTCTTATCCTGGGTCTCACTGGCTACATCATCTCAACCTTCATCCCACACACGTTAGAAGCAGCTAAGGCGACCAACAAGGCGTATGGCGTCTATCCGACCATCTACATGCAGTTGAATGCTAAAAACCCCAAACCGGCTGCCAAAGCGGGCCAGGCACTCGCCGTGCATGGCGACAGTTTCAAAACCAACACCGCAATTACCTTTACCCTGGATACGACCGCCATTAATGTAACAGCCCAAACCAATAAAGATGGGTCATTTGATAGCAACGTGACGATCCCATCCAATCAGCTTCCAGGCAGTTATACACTGATAGCCAAAGGAGCCGGACAGCAGGCAAGCATGAATGTTCATGTATTACCAGCCGGAGCTGCCAACAACACACCTCTCACTCTGACCAACGATCAAGGTCAGACAGTATCAAAGCTTGCTTTCAACACCGTCAATGGCTATGATCCAAATCCAGAGATACTCACGATCACCAATACAGGTGCCACCAAAGTTACCTGGAGCGCTTCAATCGTGACAGAAAACGCACAGAACTGGATTACGCTGAATGCCAGCAAAACAGCAGGCACCCAATATGGGAAAGTGGGAGGAGAAATTGCACCCGATGGCACCGATACCATTGCCGTCAATGTCTCCGCAATGGGTCTGGCGAGCCTCATGAAAAAGGCATATCAGGGTTATGTCATCTTCACCGTTGATCGGGGCCAGTTCATTCTCCCGGTCTCTTTCGCCGTGCAGAACAAATCGCTCGATCTGGTCGTTACCCCCAACCCTTTAACGGTTATCTCCAACGGAGATCATACCTGCAAACCAACCACAATGGGGATCATTAATAATAGCGATCAGCCTATCATCTGGAATGCTGGTGCAACAAATGGCAACATCCAGCTTTCCCCTAAAAATGGTCAGCTTGATCCTGCGGGAAGTGGTAATGATGCGGTCACGCTGCAAATTACATGTGGCGGTATTGACCAGCAAGTGGACAATTTCTCTGTCATTAACGTCTTTTTCAACGGTAAGCAAGTCTCTGTTCAAGTCAATGTTCGACCAAACTAGTCGATGAACGAAATGCCTCTGTGCTTGATTTTTCAGGAAAGGTAGTTGCTTATGCTTGGTCTTGATCCGCGTCTGGTGGCGCTGCTCTGTCTCATCTTTATCGGGATCGGCATTTTTAATATCATCCAGGGACGCAAGCGGCTGCGCAACGAACAGGCACAGGGGCAGCGAAGTGTCTGGTATAAACAGCCGGGAATACTCACAGGTATCGAGTATATCCTGCTTTCCTTTATGTTTCTATTGAATATCGGCATCACATCGCACTGGTTCCCGAGCGATCTCAATCCGATCATCTATCCGCTGTACCTGTTCATTCTGTTCACCTCGGCAATCATGGCAGGCGTGATCATCTACATGTCAATGCAGGTCGCCCGCCGTCGCCGCGCACAGATGGCAAATCAGGAGGCACAACAAACAACTCCCTCTACATACAAAGAGGTCCATTCCGAAGCTACTCTTGAGAAGCGGCGCGAACGACGGAAAAAAGCCGCTGCCGCCAGACGACGACGAGCTGGCAAGGCATAATTGTTCATAACAAAAAGGCGACCAGTTGAGATGGTCGCCTTTTTGTTGGACTGGATGACCCCAGCGCTTACCAGTGCATCTTCTGGGCCTGCACCTGGACCACATACCACACACCGTCCAATCCATGACCGTTCGCTTGCCCGGCGGCATTATCTCCCACATAAGTATAGAGTGGATGATTGTTATACAGCACTTGAGGACCATTAGCCGTCTGCTGTACCGTCACCGTTCCGTTTAGTGTCTGGCTGGTGATAATAGACATGTTATGGTTCAACAATGGCGGCCAGGTGGCTGCACAATTGCCGGTACAGGTTGATGCTGGAGCCGGATCAGACGAGCGATAGTAGAGCGTCATTCCCTGCCCATTGGTCAGTACATTCATTGATGTACCATTGATCGTAACCATTTGCGTCTTGATGTACATCGTGCCACCGTTGGTAGTCGTTGGCGTGACTGCCTGAGCACTATTTTTATTGTTGTAGCTGTTATTGTTGCTATTACTATTCTGGCTACTATTGGTGCTATTATTACTACTCTGGCTGCTCTTTTTTGTATTCACGGCAGGCTTTGGTGTTGGCTGCACCGCGCTTTGGTTGTTGTTTGTCTTATTTTGATCGTCTGCATCATGGCCCTTATCGCCGTTCTGATTGCTCGCTTTCGTTGGAATCGGCGTTGGCGTCACCTGACCGTCCGCTCGCGTATTCTGGTTATCCAGCTGTGAGGTTCCGTTGGTCTGGTTATTCGCTTGCTGCGTACCTGTAGCGGTTGTCGCAGCTGCATTTGGGGTATTGCCAGTGGTGCCACTACAGGCTGTACTCAGTACGACGAGCAGTAGACCGCATATAATGAGGATAGCACTTCTCTTCAAATACATTCCGTGTCTCCATTCCGTGATCTGGTGTTCTCTCTGGAACAGGTGCAACAAATTATTTTGCAGAGCAGGATGGCCTGATATGCTTGTCTTTTCTCTATCCTGCACTCTGTCTTACAGATCGATGTATGACTTTACCTGTTGACACGCTTCAAGGAGCCACTTTCTACAGAGAAGTACTTTTATTTTGTCATAGCAGTACTAATTTCCTGAAGAGAAAAACGATGGAGGATTGCTGAGGACGATGTTGATGGAGCATATTCAACATTCTTTTCTATTGAATATGCTCGGCTTTCGTTCGTTATTGGACAGTCAAAATAACTTGTTGCTGATCATTGACCTTCTCTCCCACCTCTCCAATACGCCAGAACGTCACTTCCTGCTGAGCCTCTAACGTCGACCATAGGGCAGGGTCAATCGCCGCAAACAGTCCACCTGAGGTTTGCGGATCAAAGAGAACTGCCTGATCTAACTCGCTTAAATGACTACCAAGCTGGACACGACCATTGAGAGAGCGTCGATTGCGCCCGGTGCCACCAGGAACACATCCGGCTTCTGCATAGACACGCACGTTCGGCAATAGTGGTAAAGATGCATAATCAAAACGCATAGCCGTTAAGCTTTGCGCCGCCATCTCCCACGCATGTCCCAACAAACTAAATCCTGTGATATCAGTCACCGCATGAACAGCGCTGCCAGCCTGCACAAGCAGCTCGCTGGCTCGCCGATTCAGCGTGGTCATCGAGCGAACAGCCGCCGCCATATCGTCCTCGTGCACCTTGCCCCGCTTCTGCGCAGTGGTCAGCAAACCGGTTCCCAATGGCTTGCTCAATATCAGCACATCGCCCGGCCTGGCACCGCCTTTTGTCAGAATATGATCTGGATGGACAAGGCCGGTCACAGCTAACCCATATTTCGGTTCGCGGTCTGAAATCGAGTGGCCACCTGCAATCACGCTACCAGCCTGCTCTACGATGTTCATACCGCCACGCAGTACTTCGCTGAGGACGCTACTCTCCAGATCTTCCGGCCACGCCACAAGATTAATCGCCATCAAGACCTGCCCACCCATCGCATAGACATCGCTCAGCGCATTGGCGGCGGCAATAGAACCAAAGGTATAGGGATCGTCAACGACGGGCGGAAAAAAATCGGCAGTGCTGATTACCGCTTGCTGATCATTGATCCTGTACACAGCGGCATCATCTATCGCCCCCAGACCGACGAGCAACTGGGACGGTGCCAGACGTTGCCGCAAAGGACGCAGTACCTCAGCTAGCAGATCAGCCCCAATTTTAGCTGCACACCCCGCACAATCTGCGAGCGCAGTGAGACGAGGAGGTTGATTGCTACTCATTCAAAATCCTTTCTCTCACGAGCACATCTTGAACGCTCTACTTACCTCACGCTTACCAGTACGCACAAAATAAACATGGGAAGCCAACGACCGCTGGCTTCCCACACTTATATGCTTTTAACCACGGCGGCTGTCGCGCCAGCTGACCAGTTTCTCCACAGCCTTAAAGTCCCAGGGTGCGCCCATACCCAAAATGAGATGGGTGACTCCAGTCCTGAGAATAGCATCACGAGTCTGATTTGAATCATCGGCGTTCGTGCCAGCAGAGCGCTCGATCTCTTTGGGATCACGCCCTTCCTCTTTGCACCAGCCATCGAGAACTTCCATCTTATGAGCAAGCGTCTCCGCATCGCCGAAACCATGCCACATATCGGCATACTTCGCAGTAAGACGCAATGTTTTCTTTTCGCCGCCACCACCAATCAAGATGGGAATAGGCTTCTGAACAGGTTTCGGCACATCCACTTCCCAACGATGCTTGATAATTGGCAACGCCTCTTCCAGAGCTGCCAGACGCCGACCGGGTGTGCCGAACTCGTAGCCATATTCTTTGTAATCACGCTCAAACCAGCCTGCCCCTATACCGAGAATCACCCTGCCGCCACTGATATGGTCAACTGTCTTCGCCATATCAGAGATCAGGGCCGGATTGCGATAGGTATTGCAGGTGACGAGACACCCTATCCTGGCACGCTTCGTCAGCGTTGCCATCGCAGTCAGCAATGTCCAGCCTTCAAAATGATTGCCCTGGGGGTCACCATACAGCGGGAAGAAATGATCCCAGTTCCAGATGGTGTCAACGCCCAGTTCTTCAGCCGTACGCACCGCCTGTGCGAAGTCTTCGTAGCTGGTGTGCTGTGGGTGCAATTGAACACCCACCCGAATAGGATGTGTAGGAGATGTACAGCCCATGAATTAAATATCCTTTTACCTGAATAAACAAAAATGTGGGCCGACGCAAAGCCCACTTAATATTTTAGTCATATCTTGTGCCTAACTGCAAGTCACTACCTTACATTAGATTAGTGTTTTGTCACGATACTAACTAATGCAGCAACTTCTCCATCAGCACAACATCGACCCACTTATTATCGAGCATGCCCTGCTCATGATAGATCCCAACCATCTGAAATTCATGCCGCTCATATAACCGCATTCCCGGAGCATTGCCTGGAAATGCCGCCAACACCATCTTATGATATCCCAGCAGGCGGGCGCGCTCCTCTAATGCCCCCAACAAAGCATCGCCAATCCCCTGTCCGCGCCGTTCTCGCGCCACATATACGGAGAAATCCACAACATAATCATAGGCAGGTCTGGGATTGAAAGAATTGAGCGAGGCCCAACCCACTACGGCTCCTGATTGATCCAGAGCAACAAGTACCGGATGGCGAGAACTACGCGCAGCCAACCACTCGGCACGCTCCTCCGCCGTGCGCAGTTGAGTCTCTAATGTGGCAGAGCGATCCTCAATCCCTTGATTGTAAATATGCGCAATCGCTGCGGCATCCTCACGTGTGGCGTCTCGAATCTCCATAGTGCGTTCCTTTTGAGCTACCTTTACTAATTCTTTCCATGAGCGAGCTTGCTGTCCCAACCCACTCAAATAAGCGGTAAGAAAGTCTATCGCCGATGGGTCCAGACAATAATAACGATTTGGGTTTGGTCCATCGCTACTGACCTGTACAACACCTGCTTCACGCAACGCCGCCAGATGGTCGAAGAGGCTGGATTGAGCCAGCGGCAACAATTCGGCGAGTTGGCCCGACGTACAATCTTTCCGTTCAGCAAGAACCAAGACTATACGAAAACGTGCAGGATTCGCTAACGCACGCAGCATTTTTAAGACCCTCGCCTCTTGCGCATTCGGTATCAATTCTTCGGTCTTCATAACGTTCCTCTCATCAGCTACTCCGGTTTTTCCCGATTTCGGGATTAACTGTAGCTATTGTAAACGCAAATCTCCAGTGTTGTCAAATGAACCATGCATGAAATGCCTCTCTCTGCACGCATCTGGCATCTATTGGAGAAACTTCTTCCCATCAACTCACCAAATCGTTCACTCCCCTCGTCCTTTTCCAACTCAGCTCCAGCCCAGTTCCAATTCCACCTCATCACTTTTTGAAGTAAAATCGCAGATGAAAAGCCCAGGTCTGTTGTTCTTTCTGCCACCTTTTGCGCGCAGGCAATTGCCGTAGGCTCCAGATCCTGCTGTACAGAGGTATCCACAGATGACCAGACCTTCACCGAGAGGAGGTAGTATCCCTCGTCCGTTCCATCATATTCCTAAGAAGAGGTGAACAGAACGATGAAACTGTGTCCAGAATGCGACGAGTGGCATACCGAAGGCGAGCAGCACTGTGACTTCTACTGGTGCTGTGGTAAGGAGAAGTCGTACGGGCACGCTCCAACCTGCCGAAACGCGTAGTCATCAGCCTTCTTGCTGACCCGTAAAGACGATCTCTGGCGAGTGTGAGAGGGGCCGTACGTCGTAGGACTGCGGCCTCTCTCTACCCGCCTCTTCTTTGGTCTAGTGTGGGTAGAAGGAACGTCATGTCGTAGTGCGATGTTCTTTCCACTTCCCTGCCCAGATGTCGCCAGACTCAGTTATGGTGCCAGTTCCTCAATTTCTCCTCGACTGATCAAACAGAGCGAGGGGGCTTTTGGGGAGTTGGAACAGCCAACTCCTTTGCATGAGAGGAGGTGTGAGTTCTCATGGAAAAGGGCAGCCAGGACGAGGTCGATAAGGATTACGACGCTGCTAAGAAGTCGCTTGACAAGGAGCGCGAGCAGCAGTAAGTAATTGATCAGGTGGGAACGGAGACAGTTTCCGTTCCCACCTGATCGGTCCTCCTCTCACTCCACCCAATCTAGCGACTCTCTCATCTCACTATTACTCTGATGAACTATTTATTCAGCAGCCCCTTTTCCTGGAGCGACTGCTGGGCAGAATTTTCCCAGTCAGATACTCCAAGTCCATCCAACCCCTTAACGAATGTATTCCAGCTGCTATCATTCAAGGGCTTCTGGCCTGTGACAAACTGTATCAGCCCCTCGTCAACATAGCGGTTGACGTCTCCCTGGTTCGCTGCCGTCTTGATGGCAAAATTACTGGTCACATCCAGCGATGGCATTGCCGCGAACGTCTGGTAGACATTGATAGGATCAATCATACGTCCATTTTTGGTCTTGAAGCTCGGATAGCGCACTTTCAACTCAGGGGTCGTGCCATTGAGGACCATGTTGCGAATCTGGATAGATGGCCCAACCTCATGAGCGGTGAAAGGCACAGCCAGACCTTCAGTAGAGATATTCCCCTGCGAATCCAGCTTATAATTGACTCCTTCTTTGCCAAAACCCGCCAGATAGTAGCCTTCCCCTGAATTGAGCCATTCCATCAGCTTAGCAATAGCTGGCCCTTTTCCACCATCCATTGCTTTCTTTGAAACGCCCATGCGAAAACCAAGCTGCGAAAATGTCCCTATATATGCCTTCCCATCCGGTCCCTGCGGAGGATTCAGCGGAACCAGTTGACCGTTGGGATTGTTAGTATCGAAGGGCTGGTAGTTGGCCTGACAGATCGCAGCGCAAAAATCTTCAACAAAGATGCCGTATTTCCCCTGCTTCCAGCGCGCTCGATAATCATCTAATTTGAGCGTCGTCCAGTCCGGGTCAATGACCTTCTCATCCGCCATCTTCTTGATAAACTCAGTCGCCTTCAAATAATTGGGATCGCGCAAATTCAGGCTGATCTTCCCCGGTGTGCTGGTATTCCAGACTCCCGGCAGACCGTACGCTCCGTAGATGAAATCGAACTGACCTCCCAGCGTTGGCGCACTACTCAGCGTATATGCTCCAAAACCGTACGTATCGTTCTTCCTGTTGCCGTCAGGATCGCGAGTCGTGAACGCTTCAGCAACCTTCAACAGATCGTCCAACGTCTTTGGTGGTTGCAATCCCAACTTATCCAGCCAGTCTTTACGAATGAAAAGACCTTGCCGCTTCGTTAAAGGTGTAGCCTCTTGCAACGCGTACAGCGATCCATTAACCGTCATCAACTTATTTAGGGTGGCGTTGCTATAGCGATCCTTCGTTCGCTGTGGCATCATCGGCAACAGCTTATCTACGGGCGATACCAGTCCCAGATCAATCCACTTGAGAAACGTGCTATTGCTACTCGAACTGGTATTGATTTGAAATAAGTCGGGCAGATCGTTGGCAGCTGCCGCCGCATTCAATTTGGCGTCGCCGTCGTCACCGGTAGGAATAAGCGTCACTTTCAGGTTAATATTCAACTTCTGACGCACCACTTTCGTCAACTCCCAATCGGCCGGGGGAGCTGCGACCTCTGGAATAGCAGGGTAGACCCAGACGCTCAGATCTACAGGAGCATTAGGGTTGTTAGATGGAGTACTGCCACCGCAGGCAGCCAACAGTTGGCTAAGAATGAGTACGATCAGGCCCAACAACAAAGGCAAGCCCTTCTGTGTACCAATCTTCATAAGATTTCTCCTCGCAAATATATAGATGAAGCGGATGGTGAAGGAGACCCTACTCCTTCACGCCGCCTATCAATACGCCTTTGGTAAAGTAGCGCTGAATCCAGGGGTAAATGACCAGCATGGGCAACGTCGTGAGGATGACGGCGGCCATCTTGAGCGCATCCTGGGGAGCAGAACTGATCGCATCCTGTCCAACGTAATCGTTCATACTACTTGCAAGCAGGATGTTGCGTAGCAATACTGGCAGCGGCATCAGGTTATTATCACTGAAATACAAAATTGGCAGGAAGAATTCGTTCCAATGACCAACCGCGTAAAACAGCCCGATTGTTAGCAGAATCGGCTTGGAGAGCGGTAAAATAACGTGCCACAACACCTGCAATTCGTTTGCGCCGTCCACAATGGCCGCCTCGCGCAAACTGGCCGGTAAATTCTGGAAAAAGGTTTTCATCACAAACAGATTGTAGACGCTGATTGCGCCTGGGAGGATCACCGCCGGAATGGTATTCAACAGCCCCAGATTTTTTACCATCAGATAGGTCGGAATCAGTCCGGTGTTGAACAAAAAGGTGAACAATATGAGCGAGAGGAAGATATTACGACCGGGCAGATCTTTGAACGTCAGACCATATGCCGTCAGTGTCGTCAAAACCATATTAATGGCAACGCCCGATCCGGTAATCAAAAAGCTGTTGAGCATCGCCCTCACAAAAGAATCCTGGCCGAGCAACTGTTTATAGGCTTCAAACGACCAGTCGGTAGGCGGCAGCCACAAACTAAAACCCTGTAGCTGCGTCGTTTTCAACGGCGTAAACGACACAACCACCACATACCAGAGCGGTATAATCGTGAGTAATAACACTACGATCAGGAACAGATTGACGCCCCAGTCGAAGGTAATATTATCGATGCTCTTGCGCTTCACAATATTGGCTTTCATAACGCCCTCTCCCTTAATATAATCCACTACCTGCGAAACGTTTCGCGACCCTGTTAGCGACGACGACCAGCACCAGACCAATAACTCCTTTGAACAGGCCCACAGCCGTTGCCAGGCCGAACTGGAAATTTAAGATGCCCTGCCGATACACCCAGGTATCGATGACATCGCCAACGCTATACACTGGCAGAGAGTACAGAGCGAAGATTTGTGCAAAACCGGCATCGAGAATATTACCCAACCGTAGCAGCGTCACCAGCACGATTACATCCTTGATATTGGGAATTGACACGTGCCAGATCCGTCGTAAACGCGATGCCCCATCAATGGCTGCCGCCTCATATTGAGCAGGATCAATAGCCAGCAGCGCTGCCAGATAGATAATCGCGCCCCAGCCGGTTTCCTTCCAGACATCTGAGCTGACCACAACGGCACGAAACCAGTTCGGGTTGGTTAAAAAGTCTATCGATTGCGCACCCGTTCGCGTAATCGCCTGATTAATCAAGCCCTGACTTGGAGAGAGCAGACCCAACAGCACACCAAAAACAACAATCCACGAGAGGAAGTGTGGAAGGTACGACACCGTTTGTGTAAACCGGGCCAATCGCACAAAGCGGCTCTCGCTCAATGCAATGGCAAGAATGATGGCCGGTGGAATGCCGAAAATCAGCTTCGCCACACTGATGATCAGCGTATTTGAGAGCAATTGCGTAAAGTAGTAGGATTTGAAAAAAGTATCGAAGTTCTTCAAGCCAATCCAGGGACTTCCTTCAACGCCCAAAACGGGCTGGAAGTCTTTAAAGGCGATTTGCGATAAGTAGAGCGGCCCATAGCGGAACACAGCAAAATAGACCAGACCGGGCAGCAAGATTAAGTATACGAGCCGATAACGCCAGATACGTTTCCACAAGAGCGCGAAGCGGCTCTCTACCTGTTTGCTTCGCGTTTGTGATAGCGGCATTGCTTTTGTACTCATATGCCTCCTTGAGCAACGAGATGTTGCCAGTAGCTCTCTCATACGCTACTTTGTGTTGAGTTGTATCGTGCGCAGATCCCTTGATCCGCCGAGAGGTTTGTTCGTCAATGAACCAAATACGTGTTTGGGTTGAATTATCGCTCGGCCTCTCCATGTATCGGTACAATCTGATGCTGCAACGCATCAAAATATGTACCTTCTAACATGGCATTGAGCGTATTTGTTATGCGAATCTCAACCGTATTGTTTCCTGTACGAAGCATATTTGTATCCCCTTCCCAACGATAAGGGGACCAGCAGCCCACTCCCAACGAGCTACCATTTACCAGCACTTCCATACAATCATGGATCTGGTTATCCCATCCCTGCAACGTCAACGCGAACGTCTTTTCCTGTGGCAATGTTTCAATGAAGATTTCTCTGGTAAAACAGAGGGTTCCTGCGTAGTATGGATATCCCTGGATAACGCCACTGTGAGGCACTTCTGCCTCTGGCGCTTGTACGAGCGTTGCCATTCCCACCGCATCAAGCGAGACCCCAAAGGGACCACTCAAATAGAGCGGATCACGCACGCCATCCTCGCCGCGTTGCACCTCAACAGCCACAACAAGATGATTGATCCCAGACTTGAGGAATTGCTGTATCTCACAGGCCAGTTGCCGATATCCATAGCGCCCATCTGCAACAAAGTTATCAGCCTCTATGTGCTTACCATTCAGGTACAGCATATATATCCCGCCAATCGCATCTTCATCCATCATCAACTTGCAGAGAGCGGGAAGCGTCTCGACGCGAAATGTGGTTTGATACCAGCAACGAAGAGGATAGACCAGAGAACTATCCACAGGTAAACCAAAGGTCTGATGAAATTGGAGGGGGAAGCTCTGCTGCTCAGCGATATCAGTACACTGATTGATAAACGGTTTGGCTTCCACCAGAGGCCATGCTTGTGCGCTTTCCCCATGATGCCATCTCATCTGCATTCCAGTCTGCTCCATATCCAGAGCAACATGAAAGGCTCCAAAGCGCACAACATTCTCTTGCTGAGCAGTGAGCTTCCATGCTTCCTGCACACTCACCGCCAGTTCCCAGGAAATCAGCTGCTCCCCTTCCACTTCCCGCCCAGCCTCACGCGAGGAGAAACGCAACAAATACGATTCATATGGAGCAAACGGTAGAACGACACTCCAACCATCATCACCTTTCTCGACAACCATTGTTGTTGCGTTTCCCGACGCCAGATCGAGTCGCTCTACATGCTGTCTCGCTGGGCATTCTGCCAGATGCAGACGCACCGTTTTGTCCATCCCTTCCTGATGAGTAATGAAGAGCAGCCGCGACTCGTCAGGCAATATTCGCTGCTGCATCAGCAACGAAGCAGTATCACCAACCACTCCCTCTAGAGTCACAACAGGCTGTATGCTCTGTTGTAAGAGTGTCAGCAATGGCTCTATCGCATAAGCATGTTGTGCACCGCCAGGACAGGGGATGAAATAGGACGAGTGAGTTCCTTTGATCCAGGAGCGCTCTTGCCCATCCACATGAAGTTCCTGCCAGTAATCGCTGGATGGGGAAACGGTTAGCCCAAATTCTTCAAGACACTCCGCTGCGATATCCTGGTTGCGATCAATCCGTTCATAGGGCAATAATCCTACGCTGATCACGGTCCCTCCAGCGTGCAGAAAGGCTTTCACCTGCGACCAGGCGGCAGCTTCAAGATTGCTCATTGGCGGCAAGATCAGCACACGATAACACGCCTGCCCAAGCACAAGCTGCCCATCCTCAATCGTCGCTTCCGCCAGTAGTTCCGGGTCCAAATGATCGTAATCAACCTGATGGTGCAGCAATTGTTTACAGAGATACGCCCAATCTTTTTTCAAACGCTCCAATGTCCGCTCTTCGGCGTCGTCGTCGCCACAATACTGGAAGCTATGGAACGGGTTGCCCATATGCGTCCAGAACGTCGTCACCGGATGGACCATCGCAATTTGAATATCCGCCCTTCCCTGGCACATAACGTAACCAAGCCGCGCTGCATAATCGGCCAGCGCGCGGAAATGTTGCCAGTACGGGTTCTGCAAAAATTGTGATGGTGGCGCATCATGTTTGCGCAGGCCGCTGATGGAATAGAAAAAGGCATGAAAAATAAAGAGGTTAATGCCCAGGGCTGCGAGGCGATCCAACATCCATTTTGCATCCTGAAGCGTCATGGACCAGCCAACGCTATGAAAACATTCGATCATCGCGCGCTCGCGCCCGAACTGACGAGCCAGCGAGCTAGCTATTTTCGGATCGGCCCGTAGGCTATACGCGTTGCGATCCAATATCCATTTCAGCGAGCGTCCCAGCTTCTCATGCGCGCTATCACCACCGGGCACGTGACTATAGCGCTGAGTGGTCATACGCATAGAAGGAACTTCAGTAACAAATTGGAGATGTTGCTGCTCACACCAATCGCCCACCGGCTCATAGTAGGCGGCTCCAAGCAGCAAATGCATGCTCTGAAAAAAATCATATCTGATCTGTGCAGTTTGCTCGCCGCGACGGTAGAGCAGGGCCGAAAGGTTCTCAAGCAGATCATAGCCCGTCTGCTCACGAAAAAAGCTCGGGAGACGCGCCGACCAGGGGATGCGACCGATAAAGCCAACCTCATCAGTAAACATCCCTTTGATCGTCTGACCGAAATACTGGCCGAAACGACGCGCGTATTGCTCATGGGTGGTGCGTACAAAGGTCTGCATGGCTTCACGATGACACGGATCTACATAGTGTCCGTAATACTTGAAGTCTTCCAACTCTTTTTCAAGGAAGATGATTATCATCCAACGACCCGCCGGAACATCCCACACAAGCCGCTTCTGGAGTTTGGCCGTGAAAAAGCGCTTATTTGTATATGTGGTCAGCCCGGTCGATTGAAAAACCGACTCGTTCGGCACACTGCCGATGGCTTGCTCAAGATCTATCGCGTCGCTCCAGAGCGCCCTATCCGCCTCATCCAGAGGAACGGCACGCGCTGACAACACTCGCGCCCAGGGGAGATCGTAAGAAAATGTTTGTGGACCCGTGACTATAACCGAATGATGCAATAGCTGGCGATGCCTGGCATCGGGATGCTCAAGCGTAACCTCGCCGCCACTCATACCACTCGGATAGGGGTAATCGTCATAGAGCCAGACCTCCAGGCCATATTTTTGCGCGGTCTCGATGGTGATGGCGACGTAATGAAACCATTCATCAGATAAATATGGGGTTTTGAGTCCCTGACGAGCGCAAAGGAAAAATCCTCCTATCCCCTTTTCCGCCATCTCCTTTATCTGATACACAATCTCTTCTGCATCCATATCGCTGTTCCAGAACCAGAAAGGAAGCAGGCGATATTCTATAGGGGGATCACGAAACAGGCGATAAAAGGACATATCAGCTATCTCCGTTCTCAAAACGCTACATTTAGAAGAGATCGATTGGGCGATACCATGCAGATACCTAGTAAACGAAGATCTGGCGAAAAGGGCAAAATAATGCTCGCTGATCGTCCTCTTCGACACAGATCATACAACTGCAACTCTCTGCGTGTATTATTTCCTCTTGTCAGCTATCTTACCATAGATAGCGAGAAGCATGCAGCAAAATCCTGAAATAAGCATCATTGACCAAGACAAAAACGATTCTTGCACACATCTTTAAAAGAAAACGTTTACATCATGTTGATATTAAGACTACACAGGAAAAGATGATTTGTCAAGAGGTAAAATCGTATGAAATCCTATCATTTTAAATCGAACACAAAACGAAACTGGATATAACTGTAAATAACAACTATATTGCTTCTTCAGCACAATATCTCATGAGTTTTCTTCAATTCCTGATAAGAAATGTTCTGTTACAGCTCCGCAAACGAAAGCAATTGAAAGAAGAGGTTTTCTGTGGCAAATAGCACATAAGTCTTCCTGACCATTGAAAGATTTTGTTGCTCGCCGACACGTTCGCTAACATCACCGCTTGATTCCTTGATTACCACAAGTTATACTACAACTAATTTGTAGGATATCCTACAAGTTAGTTGCTGAGTTCCAGCGGTCTAGAAAGCAAAAATAATGCAAGAACAACAGCTTCTCATGCATCAACGGCTCACCCGCCAGAATTTGCACGGTGTCTGGGCTGCTATTACGACGCCTTTTGACGAAAACAACCGCTTTGATGCAGCAGTATTTCGTGAAAATATACGCAGGCTCCACTCGGCAGGTGTACATGGTATCTATACAACCGATAGCGACGGCGAGTTCTATGCGATTGAGCTGGATGAATTCAAAATGATTGTGGATGTATTTGCTGATGAGGCTCAACGGCTCAACATCCCGACACAGGTAGGTGTTACCTGGTGCAACACTCAGGGAATGCTAGATCGCCTGCATTACGTTGCGGCAGCTGGTATTCTTGGTGCGCACATCGGACATCCTTTCTTTATGCCAATGAATGCCGAGTCCTATCGTGTATTCTGGCAAGATATACAGCGAGCGGTGCCTGAATGGTTTGCACTTATTCATTACAACACGCCTCGCGTCCACAACTACCAATCCGGTTCAGATTACGCAACGCTCCTGCCAAATATTCCGAACCTGATAGGCACGAAACATGTAGGTGCAAATGTTACGGAATTCCTGACATTAATGCACTACGCACCGGAGCTTTGTCACTTCACCGGGGAACATGCAATGACACCATACATGTTCTTTGGTGCTCGTGGCATCTACTCGTGGTTTGCAAACTTTAACGCCCGCTACATGATCGAGTGGTATGAAGATATCCAGCAGGGACGCTGGGAGCAAGCCAGGCACCGGCAGGAACGCATGCACGCCTTCTCACTTCTTAAAGAAGAGTTACTCTGTCAGACTGGCAACTTGCATGGGATTGTGGGAAAAGCGATGGAGGCAGCCTCGCCGTTTCTCGTCAGTTCCAATCGCACACGACGCCCTTATCTCCCCGTACCAGACGAGACGATAAAAAGGTTCCAGGTACTTGTTGAAGAGCGCTTTCCCGACCTATTGTGGCAAGGCTAAGTATTTATGTAAAGCTCTACCTGTTATGGAGGGAGGCCTGGGCTTCCCTCATGTATCCCCTATCTGGCTTCCCTTTATATCAACGTCAACCATCTGTACGCCCGCTTGCGTTCGCAAATCGTCAAGGAGCCGGGGAATAGAGGCTTTATCCTCCACTTTACACATGAATTTAATCGCCTCGATCCCATCCTTCTTGCGCACGGTGACTGATTCCATAGTTGCTTCCTGTCGGGCACAAAGCTCATAGAGCCTCTTCATCAAATGTGTCGCCTCCGTCTCATCGACCTCTATCTCTATATGATGGATCGAAGATGCACGCGTCAGCACAATCAATGGCTCTACATAGCGCAATCCAATCAACACCACCAGAACCAGCACAGTGAGCGCAACGGCTTCCCAGAGCATACCCGCGCCACAGGCCATGCCAATTGCCGCAACTACCCAGATAGCGGCAGCCGTCGTCAGTCCCTTGACTTTCTCCTTGTCCTGAAG
Source organism: Reticulibacter mediterranei (assembly GCF_016587455.1). NCBI lineage: Bacteria > Bacillati > Chloroflexota > Ktedonobacteria > Ktedonobacterales > Reticulibacteraceae > Reticulibacter > Reticulibacter mediterranei. The sequence continues at coordinate 1,002,486 of NZ_BNJK01000001.1, forward strand.
GCGAAAAATAGCTCCCGCCCCCAGGAAGCCGATGCCAGCAACCACGTAGGATGCTATACGTGTCGGATCGACCTGCACATGGGTTTCACCAAGTAAGCCGCTAAAACCATATGCGGAGATGATGGTAAACATCGCGCACCCCAGCGACACAAGCGCATTAGTGCGCAAACCTGCCGAATGCTCGTTGCTTTCTCGCTCCAGGCCAACCAGCGCCCCTAACAACAGCGCGACACCAAGCCGCAGCATGATAGTAGAAAACGCAACTGATACCATAACCTTCCCCCGGTGTTAGCAGCCCTACTCTCGCAACGAGCAACACTTTCAGCTTTCAAAAGCTGGTAATACATCATTGATCAGCATTTCAAGTGTTGTCAGATGCGGGAAGCCTCCATTACTAAACATAAAATAATCAACTCCCAGGTCTACAAAAGCACGCATCTGTGCTATGACCTGCTCTGGCGTGCCAACAAACGCTCGATCAGCAGTGAGGTGATCTACATTCAACGCCTGCACAGCTTCCTCAGTTGGCGCACAGAGGCAGCGGCCGAACCAGGTGCGGCGCAGCGTTTTTGGATCTCGCCCTACGTCCTCGCATGCACGTTCACTTTCTTGTACGAATAATTTATAGTTATCGATGCTAACACCAGAAACATTCCACCAGTCTGCATAGCGAGCGATCAGCCGCAAGATGCGGGGCTTCGTTCCCCCAATCACAATCGGCGGCAACGGCTCCGGCTTGGGTTCGCAATACGCGTTGACCACACGATAATATTTTCCTTCAACGGTTGCCTGCTTCTCGCGCCAGAGGGCATTGATAATTTGCAGGCTCTCTTCCAGTTCTCCCAACCGTCTTCCTGCCGTAGGAAAATCATAGCCATACGCCGTATATTCATCTTCCTTCCAACCTGCACCAATGCCCAGAATAAAGCGTCCATTGGTCAAATACTGTAAGGTTGCCGACATCTTGGCAAGCAGCGCCGGGTTGCGAAACGATTGGGCAAGCACGGCATGGCCAAATTTAAATTGAGGATGGAGTGCTGCCTGATAGGTCAACGCAGTCCATCCTTCAAAGAGTGGGTTATCTCCAAATTGAAGATGGTCCGTAAGCCAGACCGAATCAAAATGTCCAGCGGCCATCTCCAGGCTCTTCTCTACAGTAGTCGTGAATTCCTCACGCGATAAGCGTCGATACGGACCATTAGGTATGACCAATCCCAGTTGAATCTGTGCCATGAATACTCCTCATTTGCATAATCTGGGGTCATTATAGCATGCAAGCTGCACTTGACTTGCTCGTCGTGGTTAGCAGCACGCTTCTGCCATGTGGTATGCTGCTTGTAGCACAAGGCAAGCAGCGGCAAGATTGCTCTCCTTGTGCCTCTCTGTTCACAGGAAAGAAGCTTCGAGACTTCTTTCTCTATTTACCAGTGAAGAAGGTAGAAGATGAAATTTGGTATCTGCGCATCGTTTCGCGATATACTGACGCTGGACCACATTGCTTTCGACTATCTAGAAGAGAACGTCCAACGCTTCCTGGTGCCAGAACAACCAGCACCATATTTTGAAGAATTGCTGGCTGAGGCTCGTGCGCTCCCTATTCCCATCGAAACCGCGAATGTGCTGATTCCCTCCAATCTGCCGCTTGTTGCCACTCCCACGCAGCAGGTAGACACAGCGCGATTGGAGCGCTACATCAAGACCGTGCTACAGCGTGCCGAACAGGTCGGTATTCGTGTGATCGTCTTCGGCAGTGGCGGAGCGAGAGCCTGTCCACACGGATACGACCACCAGGACGCGGTACAGCAGATCGGTCAGCATCTGGCAATCTGGAGCGAGTGGGCAGGCAATCATGGGGTGCAATTCGTGCTTGAGCCGCTGCGCTATGAAGAAACGAATATTCTGAATACCGTTGCTGAAAGTGGTGCTCTCGTTGCTTCATTGGGCGAATCAGGGGCCAGACTACTAGTTGACACATATCATATGGCCTGCAATCGAGAAGCCCCTGAGACCATCTCGCCGTACCTCCCACTCATTGCTCACGTCCATGTGGCAGAACAGCAAGATCGCGCTGCCCCAGGACAACATGGGGAAGATTTGCGCCCCTATTTTACTGTATTGCGGCAGGGAGGCTACAGCCAGCGTATCTCTATCGAGTGCAACTGGCACGATTTTCCCGCCGAGGTGAATCAGGCGGTAAGCGTCCTCAAGGAGCAATGGGAAACGGCTATTCAGTGAAGACCGTGAAAAGAAAAGAACCATAGATTGTGGAGGAGATGTACATTATGGTAGAAAAACTGCGCTTCGCTATCGTTGGCTGTGGAGTCATCGGTCCGCTGCACGCCGAAGCCATCACCAGTTTACCCGATGCTGAGCTTGTTGCGGTGGCTGATGTAGATCAGGAAAAAGCGCAGAAGCTGGCGGAAAAATATCACGTCAAAGCGTATAGCAGCTTTCAAGATATGTTTGCTGCGGAAAAGCTCGATGTGATCAATATTTGCACTCCCAGTGGTATGCATGGAGAACATGCCTGTGCAGCGATGCGAGCAGGTTATCATACCATCGTAGAAAAGCCAATGGAGATAACCCGCGAGCGTCTTGATGAAATGCTACAAGTGCAACGGGAGACCGGGCGCAAACTGGCAGTTATCAGCCAGCATCGCTTCGATGAGGGAACAGCAACCGTGCATCGCCTCTTGCAAGAGGGAGAGTTTGGTCGTCTGGTGCTGGGAAATGCGGCCATTCCCTGGTGGCGCTCGCAAAAATACTATGATAGCGGAGCCTGGCGCGGCACCTGGGCGTTGGACGGCGGTGGCGTATTGATGAACCAATCTATTCACTCCATCGACGTTCTCCAGTGGCTTATGGGACCGGTGAAAAGCATCTACGCCTACACCGATACGCTGGTGCATAGCATGGAGACAGAAGATGTTGCCGCCGCCGTTCTGCGCTTTGCCAATGGTGCAGTTGGAACGATTTCGGCAACCACTGGCGCTTACCCTGGTGCGACAACTCGAATCGAGATTTTTGGTGACAAAGGCTCAGCTATCATCGAAAATGATCAACTAGAGTATATCCATCTCGCTCGTGACGATGCAGAAGAAATCGGAGCATATGGAGGAGGAGCAGCAACCAAGAAAGGGGCTGCTGGAAAAGCCGCTGGAGCCGCCGATCCCGCTGCCATTCAGAGCAATACCCACGCAATGCAAATCGCCGATATGATCCGCGCGATTAAAGAAGATGGCACACCGCTCGTCGATGGTTCTGCTGCCCGCCATCCCGTCGAAATCATTCTGGGCATCTACGAATCAGCCCGCACGCAGAAGGAGGTAATTCTCTCATGATCCATCTCTCCGCCTTTGCCGATGAGATCTCTTCTGATCTGGATGAGCAAATTGCGGTATTACAAAGCGAACGCATTCGTTATATAGATCTGCGCTCTGTCTGGGGAGTCAACGTGCTGGACTTGAGTGACCAGCAAGTGATCACCGTCAAACAAAAGCTGGAAGATCAGAACATCAAGGTGGCGGCCGTTGGTTCTCCTATTGGCAAGGTTCCCCTGGATAGCTCTTTTGAAGAGCACCTTCAGCGCTTTGAACGCGCCCTCGTTGTCGCCAAAATGCTGGGAACCTCTTATATTCGTCTCTTCTCCTTCTATCCGCCACAAAATGGAGAGGTTGATTCTGCCTCTTATCGCGAGCAGGTGATACAACATCTACGCGAGATGACGGCACATGCACGAGCAGCTAATCTTGTCCTACTGCATGAGAATGAGAAGGGGATTTACGGAGATACCATTGATCACTGCGTTGATCTCTTGCAAAGCATTAACGATAAGTATTTTCGTGCTGCATTTGATCCCGCAAATTTTCTGCAATGCAATCAAACACCCTATCCTGATGCTTACACAGCATTACAACCCTGGCTGGAATATGTCCACGTGAAGGATGTCCGTTCAGACGGAACGTTAGTGGTCGCAGGAGAGGGCGGGGCTCACTGGCTGGAACTTCTCCAACAATTGCGACAGGATGGGTACGATGGCTTCTTCGCTCTGGAACCGCATCTTGCAGCCGCCGGACAATATCAAGGCTTCAGCGGTCCCGATCTGTTCCGCAGCGCATCGCAGGCTTTGCAGAAGCTCCTCCAACAAATAGGCTGGAAATACGATTAGCCCATCTTATGGATAGCGGATTACTGCTGAGAGCGTGCCAGAGGCAACCAGACGCTAAATGTACTGCCCTCCCCTGGTACGCTCTCAGCAGTAATCCGCCCTCCCAACTGTTCTGCCAGCGTATGAGCAATCGAGAGACCTAATCCCGTACCATGTTGAGAACGAGCACGATCAGCACGATAAAAGCGCTCAAAGATATGAGGGAGATCGCCAGGATCAATGCCAATGCCAGTATCCTGCACGTGAAAGACGCCTTCATTCTGCTTGCGTTCTACCGATACCGTAATCAATCCCACCTCGCCCTTGCCTTGAGTATATTTGATGGCATTATCAAGCAAGATCAACATGATGCGACGTATACTCTCTTCGTCGCCACGCACGCGCACCGGCTCAATATGCCCTACCTCCAATTTCAGTTGCGATTTATCCAGGCTCAAACGTCCGCGTAGTTGTCGTATCAATTGCAACAATGTATGATCCAGTTCAATAATCTCGCCAGCCTTCTTCTCCGGCACCTCTTTGTTCGCATCGACTATAGCAACGGTATCGCTACTCGCATCAGCCCGTGCAAGCAAGAGCAGTTCGTCAACCAGTCGTGCCAGGCGCAAGGTATCTTCATATGCTCCATTCAGCACTGCACGCCGTTCCTCTGTGGGCATATCATCGAGATAACGTTGTAAAAAGGCCAGATTTCCCTGCACACTGGTCAGAGGGGCGCGCAATTCATGGGATGCATCCGCGATGAAGCGCCGCTGGGCCTTTGTCGCGCTTTCCAATGAGTCCAGCATTTCGTTAAACGTATCAATCACCTGTACCATCTCGTCATGCCCACGTGGACGCTGCACCCGCTGGCTGAGGCTCCCAACGTGAGTTCCATGTACCGTCGCCACAATGTTACGCGCGGTCTTCGTAATCCCTGCCAGTGGCCGTAACACGTTGGCGGTAATGGCCCAACCTCCCACAAGTCCTACCACGAACACGACGAGACCAAGCGTAATGATCAACACATGCAGCCCAACAACCGTTTCATCCACCTCTTTGAGCGATTTAGCGACCAGCACAACACCGATAATCGCCTCGCCATGAGGAGAGGAAACAGGCATTACCTCAACTTTGACGCGCTCCCCATCAACTATGCCTACATATTCTCCCGACCGGCCCACTGTCTGCGCCTCCCGAATAACATTGGCGTTTTTTGGAATGGGCGTAAGAGCGCTATCGGATGTGTATCGAAACTTGCCGTTCAGATCTAACACAGCAACGCTGATGCCCGGTTCATTATATGTATCAATCGCTTTGAGCGAAAGAGAAGGCGGCCAGTAAGGTTCCTGGGGAACCAGTTCATGCCTCACATTATTCACTACCACAGCCGCAACCGTATTCATCGCTTGATTCGCATTTGCATATAATGTTTGCGTTGATAGATATAAGACAAGAAACGCAAAAAGGGTTAATAGCACGGCAACCAGACCGCCATACCAGATCATCAATTGGAGCCGTAGCGATCCTGGTTGCTTGCCTTCGGGCTTCGGCGTATGTTCAGATTGTGAAGGCTGCAAATTATTCTTTAAAGACATAGCCAATACCACGAACGGTATGTATCAATCGCTCTTCCCCATCGGCTTCGAGCTTGCTGCGCAGATACCCGATATAGACCTCCAGCACGTTAGAAGAGCCTTCAAAATCTAATCCCCAGACACGATCCATAATGATATCTCGGGTGAGTACCTGGCGCGGTCGCCGTAAGAAGAGGGCCAGCAGCTCATATTCGGTAGGAGAGAGTTCGATCTCGCGCGGCCCCCGATGAGCAATCCTCGTTCCGGTATCCAGCTCAACATCGGCAAAGCGCAAGACTTCGTGGCGCTCCGTCTGGCTTCTTCTGAGCATCGCTTTCACTCGCGCCAGCAATTCTTCCGGCGCAAAAGGTTTGACCAGATAGTCATCGGCACCGACCTCCAGCCCCTTCACACGATCCGCGATAGCATCACGTGCCGTTAACAAGAGGATCGGCACGTTGTCGCCTGCTGCGCGCAGCCGCTGCACTACTTCCAGGCCATCAATGCCAGGAAGCATTATATCCAATATAATCAGGTTCGGGGCACGCTCCAACGTCCGACGCAGCGCATCATCGCCCGTCGCAGCAATCGCCACGCTGTATCCTTCATAGGCAAAAATGCGTCGCAACAAATCCGTAATACGTGGATCGTCATCAACCACTAGCAAATGTGCCTTCATTATAGCTTCCTCCCAAAAACGATCATCCCATCACAGTAGAGGGTCAACCGTTCGCGTCAGCTCACGCGTCATCTTATCTTATATCATAGGATATCATTGCTTCGTAAAGCGAACCTGAAGAAAAGCTGAACTGGAACTGAGAGTTTTCTTTCCAGCCTATAGGTGTTCTGTTCCCTCTCCCCTAGCCATTTTTCCAGGCACTCGCCTACCCGAATGGATGATGTTGAACCATGATGCCATAGCTTATAGTATGGACAAGCTACTTGACTCTCTAGCAACCCTGTAAAGGATACCCACATCATGGAACAGAAGACAGATACAACGCAACTGCTACGAGCGCTTTCTAACCAGATGGCCGATGCCGTTGAACGCATCGGCTCCGCGCTTGTGCTTGTGAACGGACGGCAGCGACAACCCGCCAGCGGCATCATTTACGCCTCTGACCTGGTATTGACAGCCGATCATGTTCTTGAGCGCGAGGAAGACCTCACGATTCAAACGAATGATGGACGCACCCTGCCCGCACAGTTTGTTGGGCGCGATCTCGCAACGGACTTAGCGGTACTACGTGTGGCGGATCTTGGCAATGCTGTTGCAGTTGCCGCAGACGAGCCTGCCAGGGTCGGGCAACTCACGCTGGCAGTCGGGCGAGCGCCCGGAGACGGACCAATGGCAAGTGTTGGCATCATCAGCACCGTTGGTGGTCCACTACGCACAGGGCGCGGCGTTGCTCTTGAGCGTTATATTCGTACCGACGCCATCCCATATCCCGGCTTTTCTGGTGGCCCCCTGATCGATACGCAGGGCGCGGTTATTGGTGTTCTGACCACCGGCCTTGTCAATGGAGTAGCGCTGGCAATTCCATTCGCGATTGCCAAAAATATTGCTGAAACCCTGACGAAACAGGGCTATATCAAACGTGGCTATCTCGGCATCAGCAGCCAACTGGTTCATTTACCCGCAGTTCAACGGGCCGGTCGTTCTCAGGAGGCTGGATTGTTGATCATCAAAGTTGACGAGCATAGCCCTGCTCAGGGTGGTGGCGTCCTGGTTGGCGATATTCTGGTTGGCCTTGATGGTCACGCCATTAGCGATGCAGAAGACCTGCAACTTCTGCTGGCTGGGGATCGGGTTGGCAAAACGATACCAGTCGAGGTTATTCGCGGCAACTCGCTCCAGACGCTTCAGGTCACTATCGGACAACGCAATTAAACAGGTCATGAGAAGAGTTAGATGATGGTCTTCTCTTCTCATTTACTATAGCAGGTGGAAAAACTATGACACAAACAACTGCTTCTTCTACCCATTCGTCGTTCCCACTGTCCGACACATTCTCTACTGCGCTCACTGCAATGTTTGATACGGCGCGACCAGGGATTGTGCAGGTTCAGACGGAGCAACGAGGTGGCGGCACCGGGATTGTCTGGGACACCGATGGACGGATTATTACCAACCATCATGTCGTGCCCAATGATACCGCCAAAATTCAGGTACATTTCGTGGATGGGCGCACCCTGGCCGCAAAAGTCCTCTATCGCAATCCACGCCTGGATCTGGCAATGATTCAGGTGGAGGGCAATAACGTACAGCCTCTCACAGTTGGCGACTCGTCTAAACTGCGCGTTGGCGAACTGGTCTTTGCCATTGGACATCCCTGGGGACAACGCTGGTCGCTCACCGCTGGCATCGTCAGCACCGTTGGCACCGTGCGGCTTGCTCGCAACCTGACAACGCAATACATCAAATCCGATGTGCAACTCGCTCCCGGCAACTCTGGCGGTCCTCTACTCAACGCCGCTGGGGAGGTTGTTGGCGTCAACGCCATGATCTTTGGTGGCGACCTGTCGGTCTCGATTCCGAGCAATGTCGTCAATCAATGGCTGGCCGAGTTGCCCAAACGTCGAGTTGCGCTTGGCGTCGAGATCCAGACCGTCGAACTCCCGCAGGCCACGCTGCAAACGCTACAACCTCAGCGCTCTACAGGCGTCCTGATCGTCAGCACGCGGGCCAGGAAGGAGCATTTGACCGATATTCTGGTTGGTGATATCGTGCTTGATGTGGCGAACATAGCGGTCACAAATACCACAACGCTACGCCAACAACTGACGCAGTACCGAGAGGGAGATACAATACCAATGCGTATTTTACGCGGCGGCAACGTGATAACCCTGGATGTAGGAACACAAATCATGGATCAGGCTGCATGATACGCGCGTTTGTTCTCGCGCCAACTCCCATGATGCAGGCCGGGCTGCACTCATTACTGACGCATCCCGATCTGCAAATTGTGGGAACAGCACAGACACCAGAGGCACTCTCCACCAGCACAGAGAACATCGATGTCGTCATTATGGCCGACGCAGGACAGGTGAGGGATGTTGGACATATGCTGGCCCTCTTCCCGAGGCTTGCCCTGGTTGTCCTCACTGACAACACAACACAGGTTGTATCAACGCTGCAAACGCTAGAGCTTCATGGCTGGGGAACAGTGCCGCTTGATGCACCGGCAGCACAACTACAGGCGGCTGTAGTGAGTGCTGCTCAGGGGCTTGTCGCGCTCCCTCATGCCTTCGCTTCCACGCTCACACCTGAGAGACGCGGAGCGGCGTTCGAGCGAGTGATCTTAGAGGGCACAACGGATGAGTCTTTGACGCCACGTGAACGCGAAGTCCTCGAACTCGTCAGCCAGGGCTTATCGAATAAACTGATTGCTCGCCGATTGCATATCAGCGAACATACCGTCAAATTTCACATCTCATCAATTACTGGCAAATTGGGTGCATCGAGCCGCACTGATGCAGTCAGCCAGGGACTACGCCGGGGATTGATTACCTTGTAACATCCTCAGCGTAGCCACCTCCATTCTCAATCTTTAATACAACGTACCTATCTATGTATCACTCACTCAAGCCCGCCTGCGCCCAGATCTTACTTAAACTTTCCCGCGTCACCCGTACTCGCTCTGCTGGCGTCAATACATTGAGGCTGGCATCAAACGGCTCCACAACCACCGGCCCTTCATATCCCTTATGAGCCAGCACTTGTAGGAAGCTAGCGATATCGATCACGCCGCTAGCGCCAGCAAGCAAACGCTGATTATCAATCTGCTCATCAATGGATTTTCCGGCCACCGCGTCGTTGACATGCACATACACGATCTGATCGACGGGTAAACGTTCCAGATCCGCAACCGTACCATGCGAGGTGTACCAGTGCCAGCAATCCAGCAGAAGACCAGTATTCCCGGTTCCTATCTGGCGTCCAAGCTCCAGACCGCCATCAATCGTAGAAATAAAAGCATATTTGTGGCCCCCGCGCATCGTCTTAGGGCCAACAAACTCCAGGCCAAAACGACACCCATGATCGGCCAATATTTGCGCAATTGGACGCAACCGCCGGACATGAAATTCCATATTGGCGTCGTAATCCAGCTCATCAGAAAACGGCAATATCCAGGTCGAACACCAGGGACTCCCCAGAGCTTGAGCAAGCGCCGCATACGCAGGCAATTTTGCCAATCCTTCCTGGTAAATCTCCTCCGACCTACGAAAATCGACTGGCAACCCCCAACCGCCAGGGCGAATGCCTGCTGCCTCGAACCGCTCCTTGGCGCTCTGAACTGAACTTTCCTGCGCCAGTTGCCATAACTCCGCAAGAGGCAGGTCGAGAGCCGTAAATTTATTGGCTTTCGCAAGTTGGAGCGCTTCATCTAACGGGACAGAAAACGAGAGTGTACCTGGATTCAAGCTGATGAACATGAAATAGCATTTCCTTCCTTTGGATACAGACAGTGAGAGATAACCATCGCCGTTATCTCTCACTGGCATCATATCACAGTGTTTGCCCCCTGAGACAACGCTGGCCTCCTTTCCCTCATCGGAAAGGAGGCCAGCAAATTTGCAATTTATTTACCCTTAGCGAATAGATACTCACGCAAGCGCAAGTAACTTTCATAGCGCTGATGCGAGACATTACCCGCTTCAACAGCTTTCTTTATCTGGCATCCCGGCTCATGAGAATGGCTACAATCAATACCAAAGCGACATTGACCGATGTACGGCTCCATCTCGATAAACAGGCTCGCCACATCAATTTCGTTGACATTCCACAAACCGAATAGCTTCATACCAGGCGTATCAACCACGCCGCCACCGAAAACGAGATCGAACATTTCCAGGTGCGTCGTAGTATGCTTGCCCTTCCCGGTTGCCTTGCTGATCTCCTTGACCCGTAGACCCAGGCCCGGTTGTAGCGCATTGAGCAGGCTTGTTTTGCCTACTCCTGACATACCCACAAACACAGAGGTTCGATCTCTAAGCCTCTCTCTCACCTCTTCAATCCCCTGATCAGTAACAGTACTGGTCAATACAACAGCATAACCCACGTTTTGATAAATGCGCACCATCTCCATAAAAGCTTCATCCTGGACCAGATCAGCTTTCGTAATACAAATGAGCGCGGGAATGTGCGAAGCCTCTGCCATCGCCAGATTGCGGTCAAGCATCCTCCAGTTGGGTGCTGGTTGCGCGGCGGCAAACACCACGACGACCTGATCCACATTGGCAACAATCACCTGCTCTAACGGCCTGGGTCCAGTCGCATAACGGACCAGTTTGTTTTTGCGAGGCAACACCTCAACAATCATACCTGCACCATCATGCGCATTTTCAAAGCGTACCTGATCCCCAATCGCAATGGGATCAACAGCCTCAATTTCCTTGACTGCCACAACATGCGGGCGAATCGAATTGGGGTTGGCAATAGGATACAACAGGCGTTTGCGCAACTTGTTTGACATGGTACAGAGAATGCTGTTCTGTTTGTCAATACGAACGGTATAATGTCCTTGAGATTTTTTAAACACAACTCCCTGAGTTGCTCTATCCAAAGATCCGAACGGCTCGGACAGGTACATATGCTCTATCTCCTTCATGAGAAAGAAAATCAACCACAACCAGACATATAGCCGGTATATCAATAAGAGCAAAAGGGGTAAAGCCCATCCATAGCGGCTCTCATGGAGAAGCTACAAAGCCAGTTCGCACCTGTAGCTGTATTATGCGGGATATCCTGTCCGATGAAATGCTCGATGCAGAAAAAGTCGAGCGTATCTAACGCTTGCAGAGGCGGTCAGGCGCACAAAAACAGCATCCATACTCGCAAATGAATGCAGTGCAAACCAGTGGATGGTTCTTGAAGACTTTCATAGTGCGCCTCCTTAAATGTAATGATGAAGTAAATGTACCACAGGAACCTTTCGATTGCAATAGGCGATTTATTGTAGAGAATGAACGGGAGAGCCATTGTTTCCTATCAATGGTAAGAATTGGTACTTTCCATATCCATAGCTGTATTTTAAAGTAGCTTCATAATCAGTGGCGTGCTTCACTCAGTTGGAGCCAGCATCTATATCAATACAAAAGAAATGGAGCTAGAAAATAATGCCAACCATTCGCGAATTGACAGCATCCGAAACCTATCTCGCTTATACTAGCCTACTTGAACTACGGCCACATCTTCCATCACGCGACGAATTTGTGGAGCAGGTCAATCTCAAACAGCGTCCCGAAGGATATCGGCTTGTCGGGTCGTTTGAAGAGGGCATAGACGAACCGGTCGCCGTTTCCGGCTTTCGCACGGGTCATAATCTGGCCTGGGGCTATTTTCTCTATGTAGACGATCTGGTCACACAGGCAGCGTTTCGTGGGCGAGGTCACGCCGGTGGACTGTTGCAATGGATCTACGAACAGGCTCGACAACTTGGCTGTCGTCAGGTCCATCTTGACTCCGGCGTGCAACGCCACGATGCTCACCGTCTCTACCTGAATCAGCGCATGCATATCACCTCACATCACTTTGGTCGCCAAATGTGATGCTATAACCTACTTTCCACCTGTTTTACCCTCTTTCTCCTTTAACCTGCCACTATCAACAGGTGCCCAGGCTCACTGGACATAGTCAACAACCTCATTCGTTCAATCAGGAGGAAATTGACATTGCAGTGAGGGCGGTTACACATGATATGATGTAAGCAACCCAGAGATCAGCGAATGAGTTCCATTCGTTATCGATCATCACTATCCCGTAACCAGAAGAAAGAGAGAGCATAATTTTTGGAAAGTAAAACGAAAGTAAACGTTGGTCTTATTGGGTGTGGTGTTATCAGTTCTATCTATCTTGAAGCACCGCACACATTCGATATTTTAAATATAGTTGCCTGCGCAGATATCGACATGGAGCGCGCAAAAGCGCAGGCAGAACGCTACAACGTCCCCAAAGCCTGCACAGTAGAAGAGCTGCTGGCCGATCCTGATATAGACGTTGTACTCAACCTCACAATCCCCCGTGTGCATGCTGAGATCGGTATAGCAGCAATCGAAGTGGGCAAAGCAACCTACAGCGAGAAACCGCTAGCCATCAATCGTCAGCAGGGAAAAGCGCTGCTGGATGTGGCACAGGCAAAAGGTTTGCGCGTTGGCTGTGCTCCCGACACCTTCCTAGGCGGAGGCATCCAGACCTGTATCAAGCTGATCGACGATGGTGCGATTGGCACTCCTGTTGCCGCGACCGCTTTTATGGCCGGTCATGGACCCGAGAGCTGGCATCCAGACCCGGACTTCTTCTATCAGGTCGGTGCTGGCCCGATGTTTGATATGGGACCGTACTATCTCACGGCCCTCATCGCCATGCTTGGCCCTGTCCGCCGCGTGACCGGCTCTGCCAGAATTTCTTTTCCTGAGCGCCTCATTACCAGTCAACCCAAACACGGCACCAAAATCACCGTCAACACGCCAACACATATTGCTGGCGTGATGGATTTCGATAGCGGTGTTGTTGGCACTATCATCACCAGCTTCGATGTCTGGTCGCATCACCTGCCGCGCATCGAGATCTACGGATCAGAAGGCAGCCTGAGCGTCCCTGATCCCAACACATTTGGTGGCCCCGTCTATCTGCGACGTGCGCAAGACAAAGAATGGCAGGAAGTGCCCTTAACTCATGGCTACGCGAAAAACCTGCGTGGGATTGGGCTGGCGGATATGGCTTACGCCATACAAGCTAATCGCCCTCACCGGGCCAGCGGCGCACTCGCCTATCACGTGCTGGATATCATGGAATCGATCCATGATGCTTCCAGAGAGGGAAAGCACATCGAGCTAACCAGCATGTGTGAGCGTCCACGCCCTCTCAACCCGGGGACACATTCCTGGGATGAAGATCGCTGACTCCTGGTTGTACAATACAGTATCGTCTTTTGTCAGATACAAAATCGAAGGAGAACAATGTATGTCTCAGATCAAAGGACCGGCAATATTTCTGGCACAGTTTGCCCAGGATGAACCACCCTTCAACAACCTCTCCAATATCTCTCAGTGGGCCAAAGATCTTGGCTACATTGGGGTGCAGCTTCCCGGGTGGGACGGTCGTTTTATCGACCTGGACAAAGCCGCTGAGTCAAAGCAGTATTGCGATGATCTAAAAGGGCAATGTAACGGCCTGGAGATTACCGAGATCTCAACGCATCTTATCGGGCAGCTTGTCGCAACGCATCCAGCATATGACATCTTGCTTGATGCGTTCGCCCCGGCAGCGGTACACAACAACACGAAAGCGCGTACAGAGTGGGCCGTCGATCAAATGATCAAAGCCATTAAAGCTTCGCGCAATCTTGGCTTGAGTGCCCTGCCCACATTCTCTGGTGCGCTCCTCTGGCATACCTTCTATCCCTTCCCACAACGCCCGGCTGGATTAGTGGAACTGGGCTTCAATGACCTGGCAAAACGCTGGCAGCCTATTTTAAATGCAGCCGAAGAGAACGGCGTTGATCTCGCTTACGAGATTCACCCGACCGAAGATCTGCACGATGGCGTGACCTTCGAGCGCTTCCTGGCTGCGACAGGCAATCATCCGCGTGTCCATATCCTGTATGATCCATCGCACTTCGTCTTGCAGTGCCTCGATTATGTTGGCTACATTGATTGCTACCATGAACATATCAAAGCTTTCCATGTCAAAGATGCTGAGTTTAATCCTTCCCCTCGCTCCGGCGTCTATGGCGGCTATCAGGATTGGGTAGACCGTCCCGGTCGCTTCCGCAGCCTGGGTGATGGTCAGGTTGATTTCAAGAGAGTCTTCTCCAAACTCACGCAGTATGGCTACTCAAGTTGGGCGGTGCTTGAATGGGAATGCTGCCTGAAAGACGCGGAACAGGGTGCCCGTGAAAGCGCAACCTTCATCCAGAGCATGCTTATCGATACACCAAAACATGCTTTCGATGATTTCGCTGGTGGTGCCGTAGACGAGCAGACCAACCGCCGCATTCTTGGCCTGGAATAGCACCCATTTTGTACGATAGGGGAGCTGCTTACACGCTCTCCTATCCTCAATGGTGAGGAAATATAGTACACAATACCCGATTACAATATTTTCTTAGAGAGGAGTCACAAGACTATGCCCCGAGATGTATCAAAGAGGAAGCTACGCGCAGGTATCGTGGGTGGAGGACAGGGTTCCTTCATCGGTGCCGTCCATCACGTGGCCGTCGAGCTGGATGGGCAGGCGGAAGTCATTGCGGGCGCGATGTCCACTGACCTACAACGCGCGCGTGCCTCCGCCGAAGCATGGTATCTGAAACGTTCCTATGACAGCTACGAGGAGATGGCTGAAGCCGAGTCGAAATTAGAAGAAGGCATCGATTTCGTCATGGTCACTACTCCCAACCATGTCCACTTCCCAGTTGCAAAAACGTTCCTGGAACATGGTATCCACGTAGTATCAGACAAGCCGATGACCTTTGATCTCGAACAGGCCCAACAACTGGTCTCTCTTGTCGAAAGCAAGAACCTCGTCTATGCTCTCACCCACAACTACACCGGCTATCCAGCAGTACGCCATGCCCGCGCGCTGGTACGTCAGGGGGAGATCGGTGAAATACGCAAAGTGCTGGTGGAGTATATTCAGGACTGGCTGATGACTGCCGAGGAGAAAACCGGCAATAAACAGGCAGGATGGCGCACCGATCCGAGCCGATCAGGTATCGCTGGCTGCGTGGGCGATATCGGCACACACGGTGAAAACCTGCTTGAGTTCATTACTGGCCTCAAAATCAAGTCGCTATGTGCCGACCTGACAACATTTGTCGAGGGCAGAGCGCTCGATGACGATGCCAACATGCTACTCCATCTTGCAAACGGTGGCAAAGGCATTCTGACCT
The DNA here is from genome assembly GCF_016587455.1 of Reticulibacter mediterranei. NCBI lineage: Bacteria > Bacillati > Chloroflexota > Ktedonobacteria > Ktedonobacterales > Reticulibacteraceae > Reticulibacter > Reticulibacter mediterranei. The sequence continues at coordinate 1,018,103 of NZ_BNJK01000001.1, forward strand.
GCTCGCAGATCGCGGCAGGCGAAGAGAACGCCCTGAGCATTCGCATCTATGGTACGAAAGCCGGGCTGGAGTGGCATCAGATGGAACCGAATACGCTGCTCTTCAAGCCACACGGACAACCTCAACAGATTTTGCGCACCGGTCTCGGCTATATGAGCGACGACGCAAAAGCTGCGACACGTACGCCAGCCGGCCATCCAGAGGGCTTCTATGAAGCGTTCGCCAACATCTACAAGATGGCGATTGCCGATATCCGGCGTGTGGAGTCCGGCCAGAAGCCAGAGGGCGGCTATCCAACCGTCTATGATGGGTTACGCGGTATGCAGTTCGTCTATGCTGCTGTCGAAAGCTCTCAGAAGGGTGTCTCCTGGGTAGATATGCCCTAGCCCCTGACCCATCACTCGTTGCAGGTCAATCAGAAGAGCCAGTACGCTCCCTGGTTGATCTGCTTAACTGGAAGACGTATCACGAATGCTTTTCTCAAGCTCCTCATGCAACCTTTCCAGAAACGCTGGATCGATCTCTCCAGTTGCATATATTTCCTGCTTGTCAGCCGTCGTTCCCTCATTCCATTCACGGGCAAAGCCGTGCTCATACCATGCTCGATATGCGACTATCTCCCAATCGGCCCTGCCCTCTGGCGCATCTAACAGGCTCCATCCCGCCCGTAGCCCTGGCTGATAATAATCATGCAGAGCAACCTTCTCACCATCCTGTCGTTGTATCTGCCGGACCTGCCGTCCGTTTTCCGCTCCTATCACAGCAAAGGTCGCGCAGCGAGTGGCAAACTCTTTCAAACGCAACCAGCGCACATTCTCATCAACCATAACCGGCAGGTGAGCGAACTCAGGCTGTTCCAGCAAACCGTTCACCAGTTCAATATAAAAATCGGGGGGATGCTCGCCGCCCGGTGTTGTCAACTGCTCTACAATAGTAGCATAACCATGCTGGATCAAAAATGAGAGAATGCTTTTCTGGTCGAGCTTCTTGCTCATGGTACTCAACTCTTTGCTCATATGTTCCCCTCACCATCCTGCATATCCCGAGATTTGCGCTGCCGCTCGGCCTTCACCACAGTTGTCCCTACAGCTTTTCCAACCAGTACAGGCGTTTCAAGGACATCCGCTGCTGAAGCACTTATATCGGGACGGCTCGCAATGACTTTATAGGCGGCAAATTCTATCCGTCGAGAAGTACGACCAACGCGCACAATACGGCCCGTTACTTCGATGAAATCCCCGGCATAGAGCGGTGCCAACAGTTCCACCTGCTCATATCCCACCAACAACCCCTCGTCTCCATCGCACATGATCGCCAGTTCCGTTGCCACATCGCCGAACAAAGCCAGTACCCGCGCCCCATTGACCAGCTGTCCGCCATAGTGAGCATCGCCAGCCCCCAAACGCACGCGCAACGATGATGTATATTCGCTCGTAGACGCCATGAACCTTCCCTTTCACAGACAAACTAACGTTCGTTAGAATAGACCCTCTATTAAGTATGAGAAACCTCAGTGAAAAAAGCAAGATCTGCATATAAGCCCTCTGGCAAATAATCAAAGCTCTGATACCACGTTTCATTCTTCCCGCTGTTCTAAAAAACTCTAGTGGTGATACAATGCAATCATAGCCTATCATTTGAATACATCACTAGTTGGAGTTACATGGATGCCAAACTACACGACCGCTCCGGCATTAACGTCTGAGTATATCGATAGCGTCTGGGAAACGCTGCCGAAACATCTTCGCCCGACCCTACTTCTCCCTGCCGCCGTGCTTTCTCAACAATTGCAGTGTGATATCACTATCGCAAGCGAGACGTTTCAGCATACGGGCAGCTTCAAATTTCGGGCCGCCTATAACACACTTGCCAGCATCCCAAACCAGCACGTCATCACAGCATCCTCTGGCAACTTTGGGCAAGCGGTGGCCTACGCCTGCAAACTGCTGGGTAAAACCTGCACCGTCGTCATGCCCGCGACCTCTGCCAGGGTAAAGATCGATGCCGTTCAATCCTATGGCGGTCAGGTTGATCTCATCGATGTTAAACAGGTGAGCCGCACCGAACGTGTCGCACAATTGATGGCAGCACAGCCAGGCGCTTTCCAGGCCCAGGCGTACGATGATTACCGTGTCGTCACTGGCAACTCCACGCTAGGGAAAGAGATTTTTGCTTCCGACCACTTTGATTATATCGTCGTCCCCGTTGGCGGCGGTGGACTCAGTTCAGGGATTGTTGTTGCCCGCAATCATCTACAGGCCCAGACTGAGATTATCGGAGCCGAACCGCTACCCGGCAACGATGCCGCCCGCTCGCTGCATAGCGGTCAACTGGTCCACAACGAGCAGGAGCCGAATACGATTGCAGATGGCGCACGCACAGTGAGCCTCGGCCAACTGAACTGGGAGATACTCAAAACGGGGCTTGCTGATATCATCGAGGTCGCCGATGCTACGACGCTTACGGCACTGCGCAACTACTTCCGCTACATCAATCTTAAAGTAGAGCCAACCGGAGCACTCGCTCTCGGCGCATTATTGACGCAACCAGAAAGATTTGTCGGAAAACGCGTCTGCTGCATCGTGAGCGGGGGCAACGTTGACCCGGCTGCCTACGCAAGGATTATTAGCGAAGAGTAGATCAAGATGAAGAGACGCGAGGAATTTCGCGTCTCTGTCGTCTATGCCTTGAGCGGATAGATACCGAAGTTGGAGAATTGGACCTGCGTCCCTGGTTTTGCATCCGTCACATTAGAAACAAAAAAGGCGACGCTCCCTTTGGTATAGCTTGTATCGTTAATTGTTTTTAGCTCCTGTCCATTCACTGTCAGCGTGAGAGCGGATCCATTCGCTGTAATCAAGATATGATTGACCTTGCCAGCCCCCTGAATCGCCGTCGATGGAGTCCAATCAACCAGTTTGGTAGGAGCATCGGCATTGGCATCACCCTTAAAAATGGCATAGCCTCTATCGCCATATAATGCAAAACGATAATAGGTTGCAAGATCGCTATTTGCATCAGATCCCCCGCGAATATAGACGCCATAGCCGTTGCCAGCATCGCCTTTCGTCAGAGTCGCATCAACAAATAATTTAAAATCATCATAGGATCGCTGGCCGGGAAGCGGCTCCCACAGCAATTTGTGGTTACTCTCCTCCAGTGTTAAATTACCGCCGCCCACTTGCACAGCATATTTACCAGCCACGCTCTGTAAATTCCATCCATATGTATTATCGTTAAACGGGTCAGCAAACGTTGCTGGAACCGCTGGTGTTGGAATGGGTACAGTTGTCTGCGTCTTTGGCGCGCTCTTTGCAGCAAAATAAATGATACCTATAGCACTGCCACTGATAATAATGATAATCAGAACGATAACGCCCATCATAACACGCATCTTAGAGACGGGCTGTTGAAAAAAATCACGCCCAATGAGGCTAGAAAGGCTGGCGGGAGGTTTGTTCATCGTTGCCGACCCACGATGAAAAGCTCCACCACTCATTGGCGGCCTCGCACTATTTCCAGGATTCACAGGTTGTGGTATTGATGGAGGAGTATAGAGTCCGGTGGGGGCTACCTGACCCGCAGAATTACCCCACTGTGCAGCAGAAACAGGCTCGTCTTCTGGTGGCACCCAGAGGCCATCTTCTCCAGCCTGGTTCTGAACTGGAGACACTGGCGCTCCAAATCCCACGCCTGCCATGCTGAGGAGTCCTCGTCTGGGGCCATTCCCTACCAGCTCTGGTGTATTCATAAACCCACAATTTCCACAACGCGCCTCGTTTGGAGATAACGACATTCTACATTGCTGACATGATCGCGTCATTACGCCTCCATGAGGTGAATAACTTGAGGACATCAAGAAACCTCCAATAACGACCGAAGATTCATTCCTGCTGAGTATCGCATAGCATCCGCTAAATGTCTAATCATGCTTGCTTTAATAGTATGTTTGGGTCCATTAGACACGTATTTTTCCCGTCTTTTCTCAACAGGTGTTCTCTATTCAGTATACATCGTTACAATCACTTTTGCAGAAGATAATAGCGAATACATTCCACACGTATCTATTATGAGAGGATATTTTCGCCATTATCGCACATATGAATAAATTGTATTTTTGTACACATACCACTATAAAAAGAAGTTATTTATGTACACTCAAAACAGGTATCTCTCGCCGGATATTGAAGCGCAAGCAACGATGAGCCTGACGGATCGCCTCCTCTACCTCAGCAGCAGTCTCACCACGAGCAAAAATGAAGCCGAGATAGCTCGCTCCCTCTGGCAAAGGCACCAGTGGATGATGCAATTGCGCAGTAATCTCCACACCGGTAATCAGCGGAACTGCTGATGCTTCATCGACGCCATGCACAGCTCTCAACATCCCTGCTGCCGGTATCGGGATCATCATCACCCCGGCCGAGTGATAATCGCGTTCAACTGAAACCACATCTTCGCCAATCGCATGGCGCAAGATCAGCTCTTCCAGGCACATGCCAGAGCCAAATTCGAGCACAGTAGAACACAATCCGCCGATTGAGCGCCCCGCAATCTCCAACATCCAGGGACCGCGCTCATTGACCCGCAATTCGGCATGCACCGGACCCTCGCGCAAGCCGAGAGAGCTGGCCGCCGCTGCAACACATTGCGCAATCGCTTGCTGCATTTGCTGAGGCAGACGAGAAGGCGTCACATAAATGGTCTCTTCAAAAAACGGTCCATCCAGCGGATCAGGCTTATCGAAGAGCGCTAATACCTGAAGCTGTCCATCCGTCAGTAAGCCTTCTAGCGCCACCTCTCGCCCCGGAATAAAATCCTCTACCAGAAACGAGGTTTCATGTTCCGAACACCCCTCGCTCAAAAGGATGCGCTTCAAGCGTTGGAACGCCACCACAAATTCCTCTGGATTATTGGCCCGTATGACTCCTCTGCTCCCAGAGAGCCTTCTCGGTTTCAGCACACACGGATAGCTCACTTCCCCCGCAATTCTTCTGGGATCATCATTCAAAGGGAAATTGCGAAAGATGGGACAGGGCGCGCCGCCAACTGACATTAACTGGCGCATGAGAAATTTGTCTCGTGCTGCCTCAGTTGCATGGGGAGAGTTATGCGCCAACCCAAGCATCTGACTGGCATGAGCCGCCAATTCGCTAGCACTATCGTCAACTGATAGAATTGCATCGATATGATGCTGTTGTACGTACTCAGAAATTGTTTGTAATGAAGCGGGAATATCGCTAAAATCCAATCCCAGCGGTACATGCCAGTATTCTGCAAGTGTTTCCGGTAAATCTATCCCTACAACGACCTCGATATTCAGGCTCCGCGCTGCACTTAAAAATGCGCCGCCGCGATACGTCGCAGGCGACATCAATAACAAAACGCGTTTCTGCTCTTGTCTTTCTCTCATATCCATAACTTAATCCTGTTCAACATCTACCACAAAGCCTTTTGCCTTCAGCGCTGCGGCCAGCCCAAATAACCTGGCATCCCCGTGCGCCGTCCACACAAGCTCCTGTAAACCTGATCGGCCTGTTTTTTCCCAGAAACACTCATACGTCCCCTGCCAATCACGGTGCTGTATTCTCCCTTGATAATGCCAGGAGGCTGCCATCTTCTATTATTAAAGCCGAAGCCAGAACCTTCAACGCTGGCAAAATCTTTACTCCGAAAGATCACCTTCATCTATCTCTACCTCATCAAAAAGCGTGGCCGCTTCTCACCTGCACCACGCTCAAACCTTGTATCCTATCCTACGCTCTTTTTCCCTCTCTGACAAGTATGCTAGGATCAATGACAGGGCTTTCCAGTTCTCCGCTCAAAGGGGTGCAGGGGTCTCCCTGCCGGGGCCTGGGGCGTCCCCAGTTTCCTTCCCTCCTTCGCGCGCCGCCTGCGGCGGCGCGCAAAAGAGAAGAAAAAAGTTTTTTGCGGGGACACCCCGCACCCCGGCAAAGGGCTGCCGCCCTCTGCACTCCTGCTAGATGGGAGAATTGGAAAGCCCTGGGATCAATGAGATTGCGCGTTGCGGATATTTCTATCTGGCAAGCATCACCTTCTCTGTGATATGAATCGTTCTAGTAATGAGATGGATATTTTCTATCTCTCTCTTTCAATTCTAACCAGAGAAAGAACAACAATCATGCCAACACTCGTTTTTTTCCTGGACGTTGATAATACATTGCTTGCCAACGATGATGTGAAAACCGATCTCGATCAACATCTCAAAGCAGTGCTAGGTCCAGAACTGACTGCACGCTACTGGGACTTCTATGAGCAGGTTCGCCACGAGAAAGAGGTTATTGATATACCGCTCGCACTCAAGCGATTCCGCGAAGAGACGCCTCTCTCACAAATGGATGAACACACCTACCAGCAGATCCACTCGCTCTTCGACAATTACCCATTCTACAAAGCGCTCTACCCCTTTGCTCTGGAAACCCTGCGCTACTTGCGCACACTTGGCCTCACTGTGATTGTCTCGGATGGAGATCTCTGCTATCAGGCAGAAAAAATCGTCAACAGTAATCTGGCCGATGCTGTAGAGGGGCGCGTCCTTCTCTATGTCCATAAGCAGGACCATCTGGCAGAAATTACGCGGCTCTATCCTGCCGACCGTTATGTTCTTATTGATGATAAACCGCAAATCCTCGCCGATGCAAAAAAGATTCTGGGAGAAGAACTCACAACCGTCTTCGTCCAACAGGGAAAATATGCTGCGGCACAATCTCCTGACGGCTTTCAACCAGATATTACCGTCCCGGCAATAGGAGACTTGCGCAACTACACAGCAGGAAACTTTTTCAATCCTAAAACCGCCAGGTAATTAATGTATATGAAAACACACCAGAATGCACGGGTAATCCTCAGCATGAGTGCCCAGGAAACGCTGTTACATGATATTTACCAACGACGTTCTATTGAAGCCTGTGGGGTTCTTTTAGGCACTATCGATGCTAATGGCAACTGGCAAGTACAACAAATCCAACCACTACAAAATACAGCAAACTCATCAGTATATTTTGAGTTTGCGCCCGAAGATTTGTTAGAAGTTGAACTGACCCGCCCGGGAGAAATCATTGGGGTCTATCATAGTCATCCCGGCGGCTTCGCGTCGGCAAGCACGACCGACCGTGAGAATATGCAACGGGTCAACCTGGAACAAGAAATCCCCTGGGTCTGGCTCATTATCTGTGGTCCTTTTAACGAAGCCTTTCTGCAACGAGCCGACGGACAAATTCCACTTGCGTCAATTCTCGCGTACCATCACTATTCACAGGAAGGGTTGCAACAGATTGCCGTACAAGCTGAACAGAACTTCCGTACTGAATTGTAGGGTAGGCTAGTCATAGCTGGGCAAATAAGATATAATGATCCCAACCGCGATGGTAGTAGTATCAAAGATTCAGGTATGCGGAAGCAGTCAGGAGCGAGGAAGTAGCCAATGAAATGTCCCAAGTGTGGCAATGAGGTAAGTCAGGAGGAAGCTTTCTGTGGCCAATGTGGTGCCCCTAAAACACCACCAGCCAATGCTACAGAGATGGTCGGCACGCCTCCACCCAGTGGGCGTCTTGGCTCGCAATACCCTGCTGGCCCTTTTACGTCAGCTCAACCTCCCCACACGTTCCATCCAGGGACGCAGGCACCGTCGCGCACCAATATTCCGCCTTCCAGTTCTTTTATATCGCAACAAAATGCCGCTCCCAATCAACAAACTGGTTTTTATCACGATGCAACGGAGGCTATGACTGCCTTTCCAGGAACGCCCGATCAAACATATAATACGGCCTATCCACAGCAATCGGGCTTCCCTGGCGCATCCATGCCCGGCAACTATCCAGGCTCCAGCCAGTTTAATCCGCAGACGCAACAGGCATTTCAGACCGGAAACTATCCGGGGCAACAAATACCTCCCTCACAATCCTTTCCTACCGGACAAAACTACGACTACGGTACGTTTGGAGGAGGCATGCCGCAGCCCCCGGCCAGATCGTCAGGAGGTTCCATCGTCGTTATTGTGTGCGTGTGCCTTGTTGTTGCGCTCGTCGTGGGTATAGGAGCCGCCAGCTTCTTTATGACGAGAAATCAAGCACCCGCATCGACACAACCCACTGCAACGACGACCGCCGCTCCATCGCCAACAGCGAGTGTTGAGGCGACTCCCAGCCCGACAGAAGCTGCCACTCCGACACAAGCGCCATCACCTACACCATCACCAACGCTGGCCGTCACGCCTACGGCGGTGCCCGACGCCAACTTTACCTGGTGTACCGATGCTTGCCACGCCTATGGCTTCCAGGTGGAGTATCCCAACGGTTGGGCGATGGGTCAGGCCGTCAATGCTGCCGGTGTACAGTTTGTGAACCCGGCTCAGGGAGATCAATATGCATCCTTTAAAGCTCCTGGGCCAACCACCAGTTCGGCAAATGATCTTGTTGCTGGTGACTTACAAACAAATTTTGCGTCAAAACCCGGCTATACAGCCCCAACTGCTACCTCAGCGACCACCATCAGCGGCGAAACCTGGGTAACAGCGATAGCTTACTATCTATCCGACGCGCAACAGAAAGAGCGCGTCGAAGTCATCGCCACTGTTCATCAGGGGAAAGCCTACGTTATAGAACTACAGGCTCCCGATAGTCAATTTGATGCCGTCAATGGTCAGTTTTTCAATCCTATGCTTAGCCGTTACCAATTCTTGTAGACCATGCCATCGGGCCTCGGAGGTTCAGTGAAGTATTCTCTTACCTTGCTTGTCTTTGTGAGTGGAATGACCAGCCTTGCACTCGAAATGTGTGCATCCCATCTTTTGGGAGCCTATTTCGGCACTTCGCTCTACATCTGGGCTGTCCTGATCGGCCTGATCCTGATTTACCTGACCATTGGCTACTTTCTGGGTGGTCGGCTGGCGGATCATCACCCGTCCTCGCAGGTGTTATGCTCGATTACTGCCGCAGCAGCCCTGACCACATCGTTGATCCCTTTCGTCAGCCAGGGTATTCTTTCCTGGGCCGCCAACGCTATCTCACAGGTATCAGTGAGCGCATTTCTCGCCTCTTTGCTTGGCACCGTTTTACTTTTCGCTGTTCCCGTAACCTTGCTGGGGCTGGTCTCACCGTTCGCAGTCCGTCTCGCCACTCAAGATGTTGGACGCAGCGGCCGTATCAGTGGCTCGCTCTATGCCATCTCAACAGCTGGCAGTATCTTAGGAGCGTTCCTACCTGTCCTCTGGCTCATCCCAACCTTTGGTGTTCGTCGCACCTTCCTGATTTTTGGTGCCTTGCTTTTTGCAGCTTCTCTCTGGGGTCTGCGTCCACTTCTGCGGCCAGCCTTTGCACTGGCCCTCGTAGCACTCGTTTTACCGCTGGGGCCGTTGAAAAACATACCCTATCTCACATACGAGCAAGAATCACTCTACAACTATATTCAGGTAACACAATTGCCCGATGGCACACGACAGCTTATCTTGAACGAGGGACAGGCCATACACTCAATTCACTACTCAGATCCCAACCGCGTTCTGACCGGCTGGTATTGGGACTATTTCCTGACCGCTCCTTATTTTAACCCTGGCCCTACTCCTAAAAAGTTGCAGCGCGTCGCCATTATCGGGCTTGCAGGCGGAACCATCGCACATGAGATCACACAGGTCTATGGCGATGTGCCTATCGATGGTGTTGAAATCGATCCCGCTATCGTTAATGTGGGGCGCAAATATTTCGATATGAACGAACCGAATCTGCACGTGTCAATACAGGATGGACGTACATTCCTGGCGACGACCCACGAAAAATATGATCTCATCGTCATTGACGCGTTTCAGCAACCCTATATTCCTTTCCAGCTCACAACACGCGAGTTTTTCACGCAGATTCACGATCATCTGTCGCCAAATGGGGTGGTTGCCCTGAATACGGCCCATACCAACACAGATTATCGACTCGTCCATGCGTTTGTGAATACGATGAGCCAGGTCTTTCCCAGTGTCTATACCTTTGATGTACCTGAAACGTTCAATACAGAAGTCATGGCCACGATGAGGCCAACATCAGTAGAGACCTTCCGCACAAACCTCTCCACACTTGATCCAACAACTGTGATGGGTCAGGTCGCCAACGAAGTCTCGCCAGTCGTAAAGCAAGGGCATCCCGATGGAGGGATAGTCTTCACAGATGATCGCGCACCGATAGAACAAATTACCGATCAACTTTTACTAAACTATATACAACAGCCATAACGCTGCTCCGAACACGCCTCCCGGTACTACGCAGTACTTCGCCGCATTGCTGCCAATCAATTACCACTGTATGTTTTATGCTTATACTGTTGCTCAACAGTATTGACATACAGTCACACATAGACATAAACTCATAGAAAAGGGAAATTCATCCTGGTCCCGGGTATATTTTTCACGCTATAAATGGTATCCTTGTAAGGGGAAATTACAGTACCCAGAGGAGATCCTAGAAAGCCGAGAGGAAACATCATCATGGTGGTAGTTGCAGTAATTGGAGCGCAATGGGGAGGCGAAGGAAAAGGCAAAATCGTCGATGAACTTTCTATGCGTGCCGACTTTGTTGTCCGTTATCAGGGAGGAAGTAACGTTGGCCATCGCGTTGTTCACGAAAAAGGTGATTTTGCCTTTCGCCTCGTCCCCTCCGGTATCCTTTTTCCCAACACGACATGCATCATCGGCAATGGCGTTGTCGTTGATCCCAAAGGCCTGATTGCCGAAATAGAAGATTTACAAAGTAAAGGTATTGATATCTCACGCCTCTATATTAGCGAACGCGCCCATGTTATTATGCCCTACCATTTTTTGCTCGATCGCCTGGAAGAAGAAGCACGGGGCAATGATAAGGTTGATAGCTCACAGCGCGGCATCAATCCAGCTTATGTTGATAAACATGCACGTACTGGAATTCGGATGTCAGATTTACTCGATGTTGATGCCTTCCGCGCTAAACTTTCCACTATTCTGCAACAAAAAAACCGTATGATTACTCAAATCTATGGACAACGACCTCTCTCTTTAGAAGAAATTCACGGCGAGTATTTCGCCTATGGCCAACGGCTGCGCTCATACATTACTGATACTAATAAAATGCTCCATGATGCGCTCTTCGATCATAAGACGATTCTGCTAGAAGGTGCTCAAGGCGCTCTTCTGGATAGCGATTTCAGCACCTACCGCTTCGTTACTTCATCCTCCACCATTGCCGTCAATGCAGCCGCCGGTGCCGGACTTCCCCCTCGCTCAGTTGATCGCGTGGTTGGCGTATATAAAGCCTATCTCACGCGCATCGGTAGCGGGCCCATGCCGACCGGCCTCTTCAATGCTATCGGGATGGAAATGCGAGATCGCGGCGACGAATTCAGCACAACGACGGGCAAAGAGCGCCGCTGTGGATGGTTTGATGCGGTCGCGGCTCGTTTTGTGGCACAAAGGAACGGGTTGGACGCAGCCATCATTACCAAGCTCGATGTCCTCGATACCTTCCCTACCATCAAAATCTGTACAGCTTACAACCTGCATGGTAAAATCATCCATAGTCTGCCAGCAACCTTGAGCGACCTTGCCGCCTGCGAACCGATCTATGAAGAACTGGAAGGCTGGCAAACCAGTACAAGTAATATCACCTCATACGAGGATCTGCCCTCAGCGGCCAAAGCTTTTCTCAAACGTCTGGAAGAGCTGATTGAAACACCCATTGCCATGATCTCAGTCAGCCCCAGAAGAGGAAGAACGATTCAGATTCAAGATATCCTGACTATGTCACAGCGCGATCTTGATCCATTCCAAAAACGCAACCAGCCCATTCATTAAGCATGCAACAACTCACACAATAAAGCAGATATATAGCACGAACTTCTCTCCTACCTATATATCTGCTCTTTCCTGAAGATACATCGTTTCATTCGATGTTTTTGCTCAACCAAGAGGCTTCTTCGCCATCGCTGCCCCACTACGTGGAAACTGCGTGGGACATAGATCGCGTTGTTTCCATACCAGCAATCTGCGCCCATCAGCCAGCCCTGGCAACTCCACAGGAATATCAGCTTCAAAGACAGCTCGAACCTGCGCCGCGGCCCGCTTCCCCTGTGCCAGTTCAGTGGTCAGCTCGCCCTTCTTTGGCAAAATAATACGACCATGCACATGACAATAGGGAGCGCAATACTCAAGCAGTACAGGAATAGCAGCCACCGCACGCGCAGTCACCATATCAAACGCAGCGCGATACCCACGTGTATGGCCTAGCTCTTCGGCCCGTCCATGCATCACTTCAATATCTTTCAGATGCAACGCCTCTACCATATGACGGAGAAATAAGACCTTTTTATTAGTCGCCTCCAACAACGTCACCTGCCACTCTGGACGAACAATCTTCAATGCCAGCCCGGGAAAACCAGCTCCCGAACCAATATCAAGCAAGCGCGTCCGCGGCTGATCATATGCCAGCAACAACGACAACGAATCGAGAAAATGTTTCACTAACACTTCCTCTGGATCGGTAATAGCTGTCAAATTGATACGTGTATTCCAATCGAGCAGTTCCTCTCGATAGCGCTCAAATTGTTGTGCATACTGATCTGGCACACCCAGCCTTGCCAGCCCTTCAATAAATTCTCTCGTTAGCTCATCAGCCATATCTCACCACAAAAAGCATGTACCACCCCTCTCAAGAGATGGTACATGCTTTACTACTCTCCTACGATATCAATTTTCGCTTGCTGTTGAGATAATCCACCAGCAGATACTCGCCGAGGTTATCCTTGTCCGCATAGAACGTGCGACCGTGATTGATCTCCGCCATCTGGTTGACGAAGGCCTGCATCCAGTCATCATCATATAGCATAAAGGTATTGATCGTTATCCCATCGCGTGTACAGCGCTGCACCTCAAGCAGCGTCTGCTGCTCGGCATACGGGCTAGGGAAGGCGAACTGCCAGCCACGATAGCCCTCTTGCTCTTCATACCAGACGGTGGGACCACCATCAGTAATCATGATGATCTGCTTGTTGACGCCGCGATGTCGCGCCAGCAATTGCCGCGCCAGCATCAATCCATGCGCCATATTGGTGCCACGATCGTTATCATAGCGGCTCATCTCGATCAACTCGTTGGGCTTATATTCACGTGCAATGAACGAAAACCCGACAATATAGAGATTGTCGCGCGGGAACTGCGAACGAATCAGGCTCTCCAGGGCCACCGCGACCTTCTTCGCCGCCGGCTGACAACCGTTATAGACCATACTCAGGCTCATATCGATCATCAGCACCGTCGAAGATTGCGTTGTAAACTCGGTACGATAGACCTCGAAATCCTCTTTCAACAGGGTCACTGGCGTCCCGGTTCCACGCCGATGAATAGCATTCATCAACGTTTTCTCCAGGTCCAGCAAAAATGGATCGCCAAACTGATATGGTTTACTTTCATCCGTGCGCTCGCCGCCAATACCCCGATAGGGTGCCACGTGCCGCCCGAAGCCGTCGCGTTTCAACTTATTAAAGATATCTTGCAACGCCTTCTGACCGATCTTACGGATGCCGCGCGCCGTCAGTTCCCAGCGGTTCCCTCTCTTCTCAATATAGCCAGCTTCCTCCAGCATCTTCATGAGTTCTTTGAGCTGCTCAACTGATTGATACTCCTCGTCGCCAAGCAACTCCTTCACCTTCTCGCTGTCTATCGCCTCCAGATTATCCAGGCGACGGGCCTCTTGAAGCTGATCTTCCAACCCCTCCATCTGTTGAAGTCTGCCCATCATGCGCATTGCTTCATTGAGTGGCAGGGTCTCATTGCCGCGAAATGGGAACCGTGTGCGTACCTCCTCCATCGGAGCCAATGCTTCTAGATTCTGCGCCAGTTCCATCATATCAACACGAATGCGATCATCCCCCATGAGTTGCTCCATGAGGTTCTGCAATTCCTGTCGCTGCTCTGGAGAAAGGTTATCCATGATGCCCTGCATGGCGGCCATCTGCTGCTGCATCTGCTCGATCAAATCATCCAGCGAATTCACGTCGGGAAAGTACTGACCATGCTTTTGCATGAAGGAGTCAAAATCAGGCTCTCGCCCCTCCTGCCGCTCACGCAACATCTTGTTTAGATCGCGAATCATTTCTCGCATCTGCGCAATATCTTCAGGGGTCATGTTTTGCAGCGATTGTTGCATACCCTGGAAAAATTGCTGCATCATTTGTTGCTGCAAACTCGCCATCAGTTCTTGAAACTTCTCGCGGGCCTGCTCATCCATAAAGTCATACTCCGAGAGCTTCTTGATCTGTCCCGGAATATCTTTCGGCAGCTGTTCCAGATAATCCTGTTTACGTTTGGCAATCATCTCCAGCATCTTCTGCATCTGCTCAGGAGAGAGATCGCCACTTTGACCTTCTCCCTGACCAGGCTGTCCACTCTGAGGTTGATTCCCAGCTGAGGATGGCTGGCCCTGCTGCCCTGGTTGCTGTCCCGCTTGCGGCTGATTGCCCTCCTGAGACTGCTGACCACTCTGCGGTTGATTATCCAGACGGCGCTGAATGCCCTCGCGCTCCATCTGCTTGATCTCCTCAAGCTTCTCGCGCAGATCATCCATCACGCCCGATGCCATATTGTAGCGATTTAGTTGCTCGCTGCGAGTGTTCCGCAAACGCTGCATCATTTCTCGCAGCCCCATTGCACGACGCCCATCCTCGCCACGAATGCCATCCTGCATCAGGCGTTTCATCGCCTGCTGCAAGTTGCCATTCTCCAGGTAATCGTCGGACAGGGCTTTGAGAATATCATCAGCGTCCAATCCTTCGATACGCTGCGTCCCATCCCAGCGCGAATACCCGTAGCGATTTCTATAGAAGCGTTGAAACATATCGCGTGTGTCCTTTAGCGTCGATAGCGAATCTTACCTCTGACTTCATCCTTATTAAGACGACGATTCAGGTGCAATCCTTCGAGAATAAATTCGACGGAAGAGGCAATGGCCGCAGGGTTCCCACGTCCACCCAGTTTGTCAATCGCCTTGCTTAAACCACCAACTTTAGATAGCTGATTGACATATTCCATCGAAGACAGGTCATCACCAACCTGCACGTTCAAGCCACGCTCAAATCCCGCCACAAGCTGATCGAATTCACGTTGCTCGAAGTACTCATTAAAAACGCTTACAATGGCGGCATTAATGAGCTTTTGCACCACCCGCTCTTCTTTGATATCCCCCACCGCATCCAGTTCGATCTTGCCACAGGTCGAGGCCATGATTGCTGCGAGATCGCTGACGCGGGGTGCAGCCTGTCGCTCCTTCAATCTGAGCGCACGGCGGCTGGCATTGCTCAACACATTCTCAAAGTTTGAAACGGAGACGCGCACACTCACGCCCGAACGCTGGCTAATATCGTTACTGCGCCGCGCCAACTGCGTAACTTCCGCGATCACTTCTTTCATAAACTTCGGAACAGTGACCTCCAACCCCTCGGTCACAAAATGAGCGCTCTCCGCCTCCATGATCTGCATTTCATGTTCCAGACCATATGGATAGTGAGTGCGAATCTCCGAACCGACACGGTCCTTTAGAGGCGTAATAATACGACCACGATTGGTATAATCTTCCGGGTTAGCACTGGCGACCACATAGACATCCAGCGGCAGGCGAATCTTGTAGCCCCGGATCTGTACGTCGCGCTCCTCCATAATGTTTAGCAGACCCACCTGGATACGCTCAGCCAGGTCAGGTAGCTCGTTAATACAAAAGATACCTCGGTTTGTGCGAGGAATCATACCATAATGGATCGTCAATTCGTCGGAAAGATAGCGTCCCTCCGCAACGCGAACAGGATCTACTTCTCCCACAAGATCGGAAATGGTGATATCAGGGGTCGCCAGCTTTTCACCGTAGCGACGGTCGCGAGGGAGCCAGGCAATCTCCACCTTATCACCGAATTCCTCCACTTTCTCACGGCATGCCTTACAGACTGGATCAAATGGATCATCGTTGATCTCGCAACCAGCAATCACTGGCACGACTTCATCGAGCAAATTTACAAGGCTACGTGCCATACGCGTCTTTGCCTGACCACGCTCGCCAAGAAAGATGATGTCTTGACCGGAAAGAATGGCATTCTCAATCTGCGGTATCACTGTCTCTTCATACCCAATGATCCCTGGAAACAGTTCTTCCCCTTTACGTATTTTCTGAATCAGATTCTTCCGCATCTCTTCTTTTACGGAAAGCACCTTATACCCACTGTCACGCAACTCTCCAATTGTGCGCGGTTGAGTAGTAATGGACATTCGATTATATACTACCTTTCTTGGGGATTGGCTTCGTGAGACACCTGGTAATAACTGAGGAAAGATACACGATCCACAGATCCCACGATAGCAAAAAACAAGTGGAACCTTCCTTGATTCTACCGCCTCACAACCCAAAACGCAAGAGAATGCGCTGAGAGACTCCCAATATACAGGTGCCACTACAAGAAATTTTCTCCTCTTCTCCAGACAAATATCTTCCTGACATCGTGACAGATAGAGGGAAAGCGCTCTCAGGTCTTTCTTAGGAAGTTCTCAAAATAAAGGGAAGGCTCTAAAAATTTTCTCAAGAAACATAGCCGAACCCTAAATATCGGTTCAGTGAAGCATTCAAAACGTTGCCCTTTTACTATACCCCTGTGCTACACTATGTACCAGATATGGCCCCGTACTTCGTGCTTAATAGAAAGGGCGACCTATCTCATTCAAATAGAGATTTTCTTCCCATTCAAATAGAGACTCTCTTCATAAAGGATGAAACAATCATATGGCGCAGGAATCTGTGGCACCAACAACACAGAGCAACTCTCACGGTGGCGAGCATGGTTCGCAAGGTTCAATGCTTGGTCCTATACTTTGCTGGGCAGTCGTTTTTGCAGACATCGGTACGTCCATCTACTACGTTCCTGGTATCCTCTACGGCACTGTCCAGACGATGGCAGGTTTTTTTGTATCCCTCACGCTGATCGTCTTTATCCTCCTGACCTTCAAATATGTCGAGGTCACGCACCGCTTTCCGCAAGGTGGCGGTGTTGTTACAGTGGCGGCCCAGGCTCTTAATCCCTGGTTTGGCGCTTTAGGTGGTATGTTTATTCTGGTGGACTACTTTCTAACCGCCGCCATCAGCTCCCTCTCGGGCATGCAATACCTCAGCGTGGTCATCCCTCCCCTGGGCGTGATACAAAATATACCTGGTCTCGGACCAATCCAGCTTCCTATTCTCTTTGTGACTCTTGGCATGCTTGTCTTGCTGGGTATCTTGAACTGGATCGGCATCAGTGAAAGCGCAAAAGTCAGTCTGGTTGGAGCATTGATCGCCTTCTTTAGCAATATTGCGATTCTGATCACCGTTTTCACTCACATCACTTTCTCCCAATTCATGGCACTCTTGCCACTCATGTTCCAGGGCCATAGCCTCACACCCTTCTCTTTTCTTGCTGGCTTCGCAGGATCATTCCTGGCTTTCTCTGGTCTGGAGAGTATCTCTCAGCTTTCTCCGGTGATGAAGCATCCACATAAAAAAGTCGCCGCGCAAGCTATGGTGATTGTGGTCATCACGATTGGCCTGACAAGCCCTCTCCTAACTACATTCTCAACCTTGCTGTTGCCCGATGCGGCAAGAGATCCCGTACAAAACGCCTATATCATCTCTCTGCTCGCGGGCAAATGGGGCGGCCCCATACTGCAAACAGAGGTTGCCATCAGTGCCAGCGCCTTGCTTGTGTTTGCTAGCAATACGGCCATCATCGGCGCATATCACGTATTTATGGCGCTCTCACGGATGGAATTTATGCCTTCCATCATCTTGCAGCGCAATAAGCTTCGTGGCACACCTCACTACGCCATCGCTCTTGCAACGGGCATTCCTATCCTCGTCCTTATCGCAGTGAAGGGAAACATCACCATTCTCGGTGATATGTACGCCTTTGGTCTGCTGGGAGCCTTCACACTCACCTGTCTGGGGCTGGATATCATACGTGCGCGCGACTGGCGGCGTGCCATCCGCAAGATGCGCAAGTTGGCAGCGCTGAAAGCTCAAGCCACCGAACAAGAGCAAGCGGCGGAGCCTACCAATGGAGCACAGACAACAGCCACCACATCCCACGATCTCCAGCTTTCTCATGTAGAGGCACCTGGAAAAGATGCCTCCAACGGCGTGACGCAGGGCGAAGGCGCGCCATCTTCTATCCAGGAGATACAGCGACCCTGGTTTAAGATCGATTTCTTCCTGGGCGTCCTGACAACGGCGCTAGTTACTATCGCATGGACCACCAACATGACGACAAAACCTCTGGCAACAGCATTTGGTGGCGGCGTCACTGTTATCGGTATGGGTATCGCCTATCTCAACTATATCCGTACGGAAAAGGCTGGACGTGTTCCCGTTCCTGTGGTGGTCACACGTATTCAGGAACGCCTGCCAAATTCGGTGCTAGCCGTCCTATTGCCGGAAAGTGAACATAATTCTGCAGTTATCAAAGCTGCGGTGCATAACGCCGAAGAACACAACCGTCCGATTATATTCCTGTACATCGGAGAAGAGAAAGCGAGAGAAACTGCACCGCGCATGTGGGAAATCGTCGATCCATATCTGGAAGACCCACAGGCGAAAGAATACTTTGGTAAAGCTGAAAGCCTGGCGCTCAAAAACAAGATTCCGACGCGCAAATATGTTTACCTGCAAGGAGATCCTGATCTCGTCGCCCAAGTCTGGCAAATGGTCCATCCCCACGACACTGTGCTTGCGGCAGGAGAGAGCCAGCAGTTCAAGGATATCAACCCGGACCGCGTGCGCTACGAACTCACATCAGATGGGAAAGTGGCCCACTTGCTCAAGCGCTGGCAATAGTAGTGTTTATTCATCACTCGCGAAACGATATCCGACCCCAGAAATGGTCTGAATGAAACGTGGGTGGGTGGGATCAGGCTCGATCTTGCGGCGCAACTGTCCTATATAAACATGCAGGTAATGCGCCTCAGATCCATAGCCGGTCCCCCAGACCTGCGTTAGTAACATCTGCCGCGTCATAATCTTCCCCGCATTTTTAATCAGCGCCTTGAGCAAATCATACTCCGTTGGCGTTAGTTTCACTTCTTGATCGTTGACCTGCACCAATCTTCTTGCAAAATCCACCCGCAGCGGGCCCGCAGCAAAAACAGGCTCGGTTCCTGCCTGAATCGGTGCGGCATGACGCAGTGCCACACGCACTCGCGCCAACACTTCATTAATCCCAAACGGTTTGGATACATAGTCATCCGCACCCAGATCGAGCGCCAGCACTTTATCTCGCTCGGTATCTTTGACCGACAGCACAATGATTGGTAAATTTGACTGTTTTCTGACGCTCCTGCATACTTCCAGACCACTGATACCTGGCAACCCAAGGTCCAACAACAACAGATCTGGGCGATACTGCGTAATAGCGTCCAACGCCTCTTCGCCGCTCATTGCCGTGAACACTTCATAGTCATGGGCCGTCAGGCTGCGCTGCAATGCCCGCATGATTTCAATCTCGTCGTCAACTACAAGAATACGAGCGCCGCTTTTATGCATATACCTATCCATTTACCTTTCCTAATGGGAGCGTAAAGTGAAAAACTGCACCTTTCTCCCCTGCTCGATTCTCCGCCCAGATACGTCCTCCGTGCGCCTCTACCAGGCCACGACACACAGCCAGCCCCAATCCTGACCCCATCGCACTGTTTCTTCCCTGCCGGATATTCAGCACACGATAGAACTTATCAAAAATACGTTCTACATCTTCAGCCGGAACTCCTGGTCCATAATCACCAATGCGCACCTCTATGTGATCATCGATCCTCTCGACCGCTATCTCAATCGGCGAAGCAGCGGGCGTATACCGTTCAGCATTCTCTAACAGGTTCGTCAATACTTGATCCATCTGCAAGTAATCCAGTTCCACAGGTGGCAAATCTTCCGGTATCATCATGCGTATTTCTCGCCCTTGCAGCAAGAGATGCATATGCCCCAGAACATCATGGATCAGCTCATCTATTGGATACCACTCTTTCTCAGAGCGTAAAGCGCCGCCCTCGATGCGCGACATATCAAGCAGGTTTCCTACCAGACGATTTAATCTATCTGCCTCTCGCTCAATTGCCTGCACAAAGCTACTTCTCGTCTCCTCATCCCACTGCACATCTTCTTGCAGGAGACTGCTCGCCGCTGCCTTAATTGACGAGAGCGGAGTGCGCAGATCATGTGAGACTGAGGAGAGCAATGCAGATCTCAAAGCATCCGTACGTTGTAACAATTCGACCTGTAAGCTCTCTCGATGCAGACGCGCTCGCTCAATAATCGCAGCCGCCTGATCGAGAAACGTCCAGAAGAAGGCAACCTGTGAATGCATTTGTCCTTTTCCGCTCGTTTGCTCGCGATCAACAACTAACGACCGCCCATGCTTCTCAACGAGCAGCCGTACCACTCCCACACAGCGCTGACCTATCATCAATGGTATCATCCTCGCATAGGATGCATCCCGCTTCTCCGCTCCTAAAGCCCGCCTGATCCAATGAGGGCTTTGCCGACTGGATTGCGATACAGTGACATCATGATAAAGATCAATCATTTCACCTTGCCTCATTGCTAAAATTGCGGTCGCTTCCTCATCTGCCGTGAGTTGCGGTTGTAAAGATTTGGTCGATTGGCCTGTCTCCACCCGCAACGCCAGCTTACCGACATCATCAGAAAGCAAAATTGCACAACTATAGACTCCGGCGTCAGAGAACACTTCGACAATCGCCTCGGCCACAATGCTAAGCTGCCGGTCCAGATCCTCCTCGCTCGTTGTCGCATTGACCAGTTCATACAGAGTGCGCGTTTCCTGCTCCCGTTGCGTCGCCTCTTCTGCGCGTTGCCGCAAAGCGGATGCCAGTTGTCCAGTAATAATCGACACTATTAAAAAAACGAACAACGCTAGCCACTCTTCAAGTGTTCCTATCGTGAAATTATATAGAGGTGTGATCAGATAATAATCAAATGAAAAAAAAGCCACCACTGAAGCAACTATCGCGGCATACAGTCCCCGCCTACTCGCCAGCAACAGAACCAGCACAATATATAATAACGAAATGCTCGGTATTTTCGGGTATAACTTAAACACATAGATACATAATGTAATAAAAAATGAACTTATTGCGGCAACGAGGGCATCTATAATATATCGTTTCCGACGCTGCTCTGCTCGCGCCCCTAAGAATAGGAGATGATCGATTGATCTCATGATGTTGCGCTGTTTCAGCCCTCATAACTAGTGGTTCCTGTCACATGCAAAAGCATATCACACAACCTGGACCAAGTAAAACGTCTTGCCTGCTTCCTACTCAACTTCTCTACCAACAGGCTTGACCGCCCGATACAAGCAGCGCTATACTCATTACTATGAAAAGGTATCGTATCGTCAACAGCCTGCTTCCTTGCTTGCTCCTGCTCAGCCAACTTCTGGCTGCTTGCAGCGCAGGTCATACCGGCAGCAATGTGATTGCATTTATACGCGATGGGCAGGTCTGGACCAGTGATCCAGACGGTGCCAACGCGTTTGCTATTATCACGACTACCACACCAGTTGTTGGCTTTAACTGGTCTCCTACCCATCAGTTGCTCGCATTTCGCAGCCTTGATGAGAGCTTCGCCAAAACGACTCCACACCCGACTGCTTCCAATGTACTCAGGCAAATCGGAGATATCCCCAGCACCATGAATACGGTCGGCGTTGATGGTGGCACGCCCATCACACTTGCCTTTTCTAATCCTGATGTACGATATAGCACTACTCTCTGGAACTCAACAGGCAATAGGCTACTCTATCGGCAAACAGGTCAGACCGATCCATCCTCTTTGGAGGATGCCCACTGGTGGATCTCTCAAAACGATCAACCGGGCGGCATCGCGGTCAAGTCTTTTCCCAGCACCTATGCCCTTCCTTCTTTTTCTTACAAA
This sequence comes from Reticulibacter mediterranei, assembly GCF_016587455.1. Classification (NCBI taxonomy): domain Bacteria; kingdom Bacillati; phylum Chloroflexota; class Ktedonobacteria; order Ktedonobacterales; family Reticulibacteraceae; genus Reticulibacter; species Reticulibacter mediterranei. Next base: position 1,040,083 of record NZ_BNJK01000001.1, read on the forward strand.
AACGCTCTCATTGCTGGCATCTCTCAGCACGGCATCTTCACAACAGATATCGCCGGCGCCAAACAACATTACGTCACACCCACGCTTCCAGACGGGCATCCGCTACCAGCATCACTTGAGCGCGTTCTCTGGCAGCCTGCTCACGATGATAGCCGCTTTCTCTATGCAATTACGGCTCCCGATCAACAAAACACACAATCGTCTTCTCCTACTGTCCAACTTCTCCTCTCCACGCTCAACAACCAGACAACGACGCTTACCACCTGTCGATGCACCCAATTTGCCTGGTCTCCAGATGGCAATGCGATTCTATATAATACAGGATCAACTTACACCATTCTCAAGCTCGCCAATAAAAGCAGCTTCTCAATCCAGGGTGAAGAGAATAGCATTCCTTACTGGTCTCCTGACAGCCGCTTTCTACTGATCGATGGACAACACGTGCTCACACTCATCAACGTCGGCACCCATCAACAAATAACGCTCCTTAGCGACCAGCAACAATCGTCTACAGGATCGTCTACACCCTTATCCACATCTCACACTATGTTGCAGCCAACCGCCAACAGTCCCTGGGCCGCCGACAGCCGCCATTTTCTCTTTCTCAGCAATGATCGCCTCTTCTGGCAACATCAGCGCTTGAACGCCGGGAAAGAGGTGTATACTGTGACTATCAATAACGATGGTCAACCCCAGGGAGCGCCAGTCAGCACGGCAACAGGCAATATTACACAGGCGGGCTGGACCTACCAGGATGCCAATACATCTTTTCTCTATCCCGCCACATCAACACAATAGAAAGAAGAGGTCAAGCATGAATAGACAAGATCCAAACCACAGACTGGACGACGACGAAGAGATGGAGGAATACGATGACATGGAACTGCTGGAGCGCCTTGAATCGCTTCAGGAGGACATGGAAGACTTAGGCGTCACCACTTTAGCAGAAGTCATTCAACGTATCAGAGACCTCCATCGCAAACTGGACGAACAGGCATAAGAAGAAGAGTCTGCAGGCTTATTTGGGCCAACAGACTCTTTTTTCATTGCGCGAACAGCACAGTAGTATTTATGCTCCGCCGAGATAGGCCTGACGCACAAGATCGTTGTTCAACAAATTCGCAGCAGTATCGCTCAAAACAATTTTCCCGGTCTGCAAGACGTAGCCGCGATCGGCCAGGCTCAACGCCATAGAAGCGTTTTGTTCAACCAGAAAGACCGTCACTCCTTCATTGCGAATACGCACAATCGTCTCAAAAACGGTCTCGACCATGATCGGTGAAAGCCCCATCGATGGCTCATCCATACACACCATACTCGGGTGAGACATCAACGCGCGTCCCATCGCCAGCATTTGTTGCTCACCGCCCGACATTGTACCCGCGACCTGTTTCAAACGCTCCTTGAGGCGCGGAAAGATTTGACAGATATGTTCCAGATCTACTTTGAACTCTGCTCCACTGGGACGTGTGTATGCACCCATCTCTAAATTTTCAAGAACGGTCATACGTGGAAAAATACGGCGGGCTTCAGGAACCAGCGTCAGCCCCATCCGTACAATATCGCCCGTCAATTTACGCTCAATAGGCTGGCCGTTAAATTGGACTGAGCCGCTTTGAGGGCGAACCAATCCAAAAATTGTTTTCATCGTCGTCGTCTTACCAGCTGCGTTTGCTCCCAGCAAGCAAACTATTTCGCCCTGATTGACCTCCAGCGAAATATTCTGGAGCACGTGGCTCGGTCCATAATATGTATTTACATCGCTGAGCCGCAATGCTGTCGATTTACTGTTCTCAGTCATATATTCCCTCGCGCAGCAAAGAATCTCTTGATCAGTCTCCTGCCCATTACTCTGCCGCTTCCTGTTCCGTTTTTGCCGCTTTGCCGAGATAGGCCGCGATGACTCGCTCGTCGCGACGTACCTCTTCTGGTAAACCCTCAGCAATTTTCCGTCCATAATCGAGGACAGCAATACGGTCAGAGATACCCATCGTCACTGTAAGTTTATGCTCAATTAAGAGAATGGTCAATCCTAACTCATCGCGCAAACGCCGCACATACTTCACTGCATCCAGCGTTTCCGCTTCATTCATGCCAGCTGTCGGCTCATCCAGCAGCAGTAAGCTGGGCTTCGCGGCCAGCGCCCGAGCGATCTCGACTCGTCTTCGCTCTGCATATGAGAGGTTAATAACGTACTCGTCCTGTCGATCAACGAGCGCCTGGCCGAAGAAGCTGAGTAGTTCGAGGGCGCGCTCACGTGCTTCAGCTTCTTCTCGCTTCACGGCCTTTGTCAGAAACAGCGATCCTAAAACGCTGGCCTTGAGCTGCGTATGCTGACCGACCAGGACGTTTTCCATCACCGTCATATTATTAAACAGGCGAATATTTTGAAACGTACGAGCGATTCCACGTACCAGCACCTGATCCGGGTTGAGTCCAACAACCGATTTTCCCCCAAGAGAAATCTCTCCACTTGTGGGACGATAGATCCCTGTAATGAGGTTAAAAACGGTTGTCTTGCCAGCACCGTTTGGCCCGATCACGCTGATAATCTCTCCGGGATTGATCCGTAAATCCACGTCTTGCACGGCAACCAATCCACCAAAAATTTTCGAGACCTTTTTCAATTCAAGCAGAGCGCCACTCGTTGGCTCATCCGCCCCTGCCCTATTAGCCGACTTAGTATGATTTGTGCTCATAACGTTGCTCCTCTTCTCCAGTTGTTATTCAACACGCACCTCCTCTTCAAATCCAGGCGCCCCAGGAACAACATCCAGAGAACTTACTTCAACGCCTTGATCTTCAGAGTGGTGTAACTCACGGCGCCTGCGCGAGCTAGGCAGAAATCCCTCTGGACGGAAAATCATCACGGCCACCAGAATAGCGCCAAAGACAAGATTGCGAATATTGCCAAAGGTGAAACCAGGAACAACGTGCGTAACGGCGACAAAGATAGGGTTTAAGACATTGTTAGGATCGGAAGCCAGCGTATCAAGCTGCGCCAGAATAAGCTGATTAATGGCATAGACGGCAAAGGCCCCGACAATGACACCTGGAATACTACCGATGCCACCAATCACAACCATTGCGAGATAAATCACCGAATCGCCAAAGCTAAACGCATCAGGAGAGACCTGACCAAGCTTTGCCGCATGATATGCGCCGGCAATGCCAGAGAAAAACGCGCCAGCAGCAAAGGCGAACAATTTTGTATTCACCAGATTGACGCCCGACGAGGCAGCCGCGATCTCATCCTCGCGAATAGCGATCCAGGCACGTCCGATACGCGAATCTCTCAGACGCAGATTAGCAAAGATAACCAGTACGATCAGCGCCACGATCAGGTAATAGTAAGGAATGGGGGTAAAGTTGGACCAATCTACATGTAGAGAGGCTAATCCGCTCAGACCAGGCACCCCGCGCAAGAAATCGAGATTGAGGGCCGGAGACTGAACACCAACGATACCATTGGCACCATTTGTATATTTGTCCAGTTCCAGGAAGACCACCGGCACGATCTCGCCGAACCCTAGCGTCACAATAGCCAGATAATCGCCACGCAAGCGCAGGGTTGGCGCACCAAGTAGCACTCCAAACACTGCCGCAATCATTGCCGTCGCCAGTAACATCGGCCAGAACAGCCATGACGCAGCAGCCGGGCTAAGGGTGATACCTGTTACTGTCGCGAGCTGCGTTGAACCAACGATTGACCAGGTATAAGATCCGATGGCGAAAAATGCCACATAGCCTAGATCGAGCAGGCCAGCAAAACCGACCACAATATTCAGACCGAGAGCCAGAATAACATAATAGCCTGCATCCGTGTACCCTGCCAGGCGTCCACCGGTTCCTGAACCGAAGAGAAATGGATCAAGGATCGGATAGAAGAGAATAAACGCCGTCAGCAACGTCAGATAAAAACGTTGTGCCCCAGAGCTTCTCAGCGGCAGATCGTTAGGCACAAGATCCTTCGCCTCTTCCCTGGCACGAGTAGATGACAGCACCTCTAGCTGCTTTTTCTTCTCGATGGCACTCTCTGCATTTTCCTCATTCGCGTCATTTGCCGCAGAGAGGACATGACGCAGGGCGATTGTGCCACCTAACCGGCCAAGAAAATAACCGGCGATAGGCAGCAGAATGGTGCGCACGACTACCCAGATCAGCAAAATATCCGGTAGCTGGCCACTAAAGTAGAAGATAAGATCAACGACGAGAGACAGCAGAGCAAAGATTGCTCCAAACCAGAAGCCACCCGCCACAGCTCGCTGCGCAAAGGCTTCTCGTTGCTCCGCATCAACAACGGTCAACACTTCCGACGGGCGTAATGGTTTATACCCACGCGCTTTCCGTATACGGTTGCGCACGTAGAAAAACACAACCCAGACTATGACAGAGATTGCCAGCCCTATGACCAGACCGGTCGTCATAATAAAAACGAGGGGGACCAGGACAAAGACAAAAATGTCGATCCATAATTCAACTGTGCTCCGTCGTCCGCTGTCGGCGGCAACAACATAACCGGCCAGTGACAGGATGGTGGCATAGAAGATCAGGATAAAAAGGCCTGCCAGAACAGTTGTAGCAGGAGTGAGTGATGTATTTGCAGGAGCAAGCAGCCCCAGCAACACATTATTCACAATGGCCTCACCGCTCCATACAAAAGTGAAAACGGCAAGAGGAACCAGGAGTGCTACAATCCATTTAATTAAAAGTTGTCGTGTATCGCCTGCTGGCCGAAACACACGGGAACTCACCAATGACGCCACGTTACATTACCTCGCTTCCGATAATGCATGCTTGTTCTACCAAACTCTGCTCGCATGCATCAAACCTTTTCGGGTGTCTGTTGACCGAGAAGCCCAGAAGGACGGAAAATCAGAATAAGAATGAGAATGGCAAAAATGACTGCATTGTGCCAGGGTGCGCCACCATGCGGCAACACAGTATCGGGGATTAGCGTAGCAAACGCCTCGATCAGGCCGATAAGCACTCCTCCCAGCATAGCACCAACAATATTGCCAATTCCACCCAGAACCGCTGCAGTAAAGGCGATCAAACCAATCTGGAAACCAAGCGAGAAAATGGTGCTTCCATACTGCAACCCGTAGATAAAACCCGCCGCCCCTGCAAGGGCCGCTCCAATGAAGAAGGTAATTGAAATAATACGATCAACGTTCACGCCCATCAGCGCTGCCGCATCTCGATCCTGCGCCACCGCACGCATCGCGCGTCCAATTCGTGTGCTTGAAACAAACCAGTGCAGTGCAATCATCAAAACGACAGTAACAACTATGACCAGAATATTGACGCTACTAATGTTGACAGACCCAATGTTATAGGTAATCTGAGGAAAGATCTGAGGGAAAGGGACATTCGTCACGCCCTTCCAGAGTTTGCCAATATCCTCAAGAATGAGCGAGACGCCAATTGCAGAGATAAGAGGGGCAAGGCGAGGAGCATTTCGTAGTGGACGATAGGCAACTCGCTCAATAACAACTCCTAATACCGCACAGAGAAGCATTGTGATCAGGCAGGTGACAATCATTACCCACACCAACGTAAAACCACCTAGAGGTACCGCGCCTGTAATACCCAGCATATTCAAAAACACAATCGCAATCAATGAGCCAATCATAAAAATATCGCCATGAGCAAAATTTATCAGCTCAATGATGCCATAGACCATCGTATATCCTAGAGCGATGAGGGCATAAATCGCTCCTGTAGTCAGTCCTACAATCAGCTCTTGCAAGAACAGTGACATTAAGTTTGCATGCAGCGCGTCAGCTCTCGTCTAGAAAGAGTGAGAAAGCGCTGCCTCCTTTCCGGTTTTTCAGGATATAGCGTACATCCTCTCCATCCTTTGAGAAGGAGTTTCATGGCAAGCAACAATGCAAGTAGGTAAAACGAAGCAGTTTCCGGCTTGAATCTAAAGCCTGCAACTCCTTCCTTAGAGGATTGGGCCTATCTGCCATGTATCAACAACGCCCTACGATAAAACCCCATACAGCAGAGCGGGGGAGCAGCCATATGAAGATTCATGCTTTGACTCTCCCCCTAGAGAAAGAAGCCAGCTAGCACTACGTTCTGACTTCTCTCCCTAGAAAAGTGGTAAAAACCACCAGATTATTTCACGGTAATGGTGTCAACAACCTTCCAATCAGGCTTGCCACTGACATCAGCAAGCTGCTGCTCGGTGATGACTTTATTGGTGGTATCGCCATTCTGATCGAAGGTGTGATGGCCTGTGAGTCCAGTGTAATCAACTTTCTGGATCGCATCAATGACGGCCTGGCGGAACGTTTTTGCTCCAGCAGCGTCGCTCGAATCTTTTGGCACTGCCGCACCGCCCTGGATTGCATTCTTGATACCAGTGATCAAAATCTTCATGCAATCATAACCAGCAGCGCTATACGCACCCAGCTCACCATACGTACTCTGATACTTTTTGACGAAATCGGCTGCCGCCGGGTTCTTTGTGACATCGGATGATGCAACGGTACCATAGACGGGACCGCCAGTCAAGCCAATGGTCTTCGCAAAGCTCTGCGAGACAATACCATCACCGCCAGCAAACGTGGTGTTCTTCAGGGCGGGAACCTGCAACATCTGCTGTCGCATCAGGATACCACCGGTAGAATCGGTGCCGCCGAAGTAGATCACATCAGGCTGCTTTGAAGCAATCTGAGTCAGCAGGGAAACGAACGAGGTCGTCGTGGATGGCTCACTGGCGCGGCCAAGCACTGTACCACCCAACTTCTTCCATTCGTCGCTGAAGGTGTTCGCGATACCAATACCATAAGTCTCGGCATCATCTACCACATACGCCTTCTTATACTTACCCAGCTTATAGAGATAATCAGCATTGGCCGGCCCCTGATGGTCGTCAGTGGTGGCAATACGGAAATAAGTCACCTTACCGGTTGGGCGCAAGGTAGGAATGAGATTATCCTTACCACCGCAGCCAACAGCATCGCTCGACTGAGTAAGACACTGGTTTGTGTTTGCCGGGCTAATCTGGGCAATAGGTGCCTGATTGGAAATTGGCATCTCTGCCTTTGCCACGTTACTGTTAAATGGACCAACAATACCCGCAACTAATGCATCGCCAACCAGCGCTGTGACGTTCTGCGCACCCGTCGCAGGATCATGAGCGCCGCTAGGACCAACATCATCTTTGGGTACAAATTCAAGCTTGTAGCCGGGAACAAAATTGCTCTGATTCGCCTCATCTACGGCTAGATGAGCACCGTTTTCCGTTGGTTTACCATTACTGGTGTCTTTACCAGATGCCGGTAAATCGGTTGCGACCTTGATGGTTTTCGATCCCTGAGACGTGGTACCATTCCCACCATTTGAACCAGTCGTTCCAGTCCCTGTTGTACCAGAGCCACAGGCAGCCAACATTGCCAGCAGCAATGGAATACCCACTGTCAGGGCTAAAATGCGCGACCAACTTCTCTGCATGATGTAGTCAGCCTCCTCAATAAACAAGACTTAATAAAATCTTGAGAGCTACCAGGATTTTAAGCTCAGCAACTATATTTCACTGCTCCCTTAGTCCCAGTAATGATAAATACGTCCATCTCTGCGTGAATCTCACAGGTTTCCAGTATTTTTATTATTCAGCTTATCCACATATGCGTCTGATAAGCTAAATAATATGACAAACTGATGCTCTGTTGTACTACGACGCAATACGATAAGATCAGAGAATTTATCACAGTCGAAAAGATTATACGGACTGTAATTCATACTGTCAATACAGATTCCGCCCAAAAGAAGATGAGCAAACCTTTACCTACTCGAAATGAGATGTACACGATAACTCAAGATGTTCTAAACATATAATGATAATGCATAATAACCGCTTGCCAGCGTCACTCAAGCTGGCTCATCAGTTATCACGCCTCAACGACCCACACTGTTATACCAGTCCTACATACAGCAAACTTGTAAAATCTTGCTATTTTGCTACGCTATCGACGCGATGTTGGCTCCAGAAAACAGAAACAGTACAAGACAAAAATCTATACAGTAAATTTCTGGCGAAATCGCTGAAAGGCCGCAGCTACCTGCTGACGGGTCTCCGCTAATGTTCCTCCATTATCTATTACCTCATCTACCAGCGCCAGCTTCGTGCTATTCGGCGTTTGCGCATGTATCCTGGCCAGCGCATCCTCTTTGCTCATTCCATTTCTTGCCATCAAGCGAGCCAACTGCTGCTCCTGTGGGCAGGTGAGCAACCATTTACTCTGACAAAGCGCTCCTGATCCTCCTTCCAGCAACTTCACGGCGTCAATAATCGCAATTCCCGTCTCGCTGACAGGAGCCAGTTCTTTTACCAGCGCTTCTCCCACCGCCGGATGAACAATCCCTTCGAGCCGTTTCATCTGTTCGGGATCATGAAACACAATGTTTCCCAGTTCTTTCCGATTTACGCTCCCATCGGCAACCATCACGCTTGCTCCAAAAACCTCCTCTACCCTTCTCGCAATCGGCTGGGCGCTCTCATACAGCCGATGCACCACAGCATCAGCATCGATATAACGCTCTGCTCCCAGTTCTAACAATATATGGCCAACCGCCGTCTTTCCACAGGCGATGTTTCCCGTTAATCCGATAATGTAAGGCATTTTACGGCGCTCCTGATCAAAATACTGTTCGCTCTCATCAGAGTATGCCACAAAATAGCCTGCAATAGCACTTCAACATGGCATTGATTACTCCCGGAAACTTCCTTCTCTCCTCATTTCCCTAACTGCCTCCAAAAAGTACCTGTTCGGTCCTATTTCTTACCTTACTAACCACTAGTATCGTACAATTAGCAGACAAAAGGACAAATATTCGACGTTGAGGAGATGACGAACTGTGATAGATGGTGCTGTCATACGCGCGTCTATTGAAAGGCAGATGAGATGAGCAGGCGACTAGGACTCATCATAGGCATCAGTCATTATCAGGATGCTACATTCCGTCCACTACAATATGCAGAGAATGATGCACGCGCACTCGCACAATGGCTCGTCAATACACGCGGCGGGAAATGGTCCCCCGGCGATGTTCAGCTTGTGCAAGGCCCACATGCCACACAGGAGCTTGTACAACCTCTCATATCTCAGACATGCCTGCAACTTGCCGAAGCCAACGATCTTGTAATGATCTACTTCGCCGGGCACGCTTTTGTCGATGAGCGAAGTGGCGAAGGCTATCTCGCCCTCTCCAATACCCGCTACCAACAACCCTCCAGCGGCCTGCATCTCCCCTCTTTCATTATGCAAGTCATGGCTCGCAGCCGAGCAGCTCACATCTTGCTTATTCTTGATGCGTTTCAGACTGGCCCCACCTGGGCAGCACGGCGTATCTCGCCCTTTGATTTCCGTCCCCTGATGGGCGAACCTCTTATGAATAGCCTCCAACAACAGGGCAATCGCTTTTTACTCTGTTCCTGTCGTGGCAATGAAATGGCTTCTGAAGCTGGCGAACATCAGCTCGGACTCTTCGCTCATCATATGATTGTTGGTCTGTGTGGACCAGCCGGTAACAATTCTGGTTCTATTTCCCTGCACCAACTGCACTCCTATCTCTATAGCTCACTTGGGCCGCAACAACAACCACACCTGTTTGGTCGCGTTCAATCTCCAAGCATTTTAATAGGAGACTTACCTGCCCCTCAGTCGCCATCTACTCCTACACCCGAACCCTCGTCACAAACATTTTCGCGCAATAATGCGTATGCCGCACCTTCCGCTGCGTCGCCATTTGCTCCTACCAGTTCACAGGCCAGCCCAAACGCGCATCCTGCTGCAACCGTCCAGCTTTCTCCCCAGCCCACAGCATCTGCAAATTCAGATCTATATCTGAACGTAACAGGCATGCAATATCAACAACAAGTTCCACAGCTCTTAGAGCAAGCACAGCAGTCTATGCTGGCCCAAAACTATATGGAGGCGATGAACCAGATAGAACGAGTGCTGCAAATCGCCCCAAATAATACATCTGCATTAACCTTGAAAGGTCAACTGCTTGGCTCAATGGGACGCTTTCAAGAAGCATTGGCGGTCGTGGATCAGCTTGGGCAGGCTAACCCCAACAACCCGCTAGCCTGGAGCATGCGAGCCGTCCTGCTAAGCAACACAGGGCAATACCAGACAGCACTGACGGCCATCGAGCGCTCCCTCCAGCTCAATCCCAACGACGCAGAAACGCTTGCTATTAAAGCAAACATTTTGGCTGCACTGAACGAGCCGCAAGGTGGCAGTCAATCGTCTCCTCTTACCACCTCGAAGCTGTTGTCAGGCAATGAGAAAAAAGGCGGGCCGGTCTCTTTCCTTATTGGGGCAGCCTTACAAATCGGTGGATTTCTCGTTGGCACCATTGGTATGGCCCTGCCAATCCTGAAACCGAGTATCCCCGTTCTTGCAAGCTTTGCGCTGGCAAGCTTTGGATTGGCCGTTCTCTGCGTCAATTCATTTAGAGGTGCGTATCGTCATGGGTTCACACGCATTCTGCTCACCCTTTTCGTCTGCCTGATCGCTGGTGGCGTTCTTGCAGTTGCTTATAAGTTCGGCTATACGCCAATGGTGGATATGGTAACGGCACCAACTGCGGTGGCAACCCATCCACCAATGATTGTCTCCGTGATTCTCTTTGCTGGTTGGCTCATCGCCGCCGCAACTATCCCACTGCTGTTAGCGATCATAGGCTTTATCAGCCGCTTAATCTGGCGTCGGCCAAAAAGAGGATAACAACCGACGCCAGACCAGGCCTTAGCTGGCGACATCAGCCAGACGTTCCCACTCCTCCAACAGCTCATCAACACGCGCTTTGGCCTGTTCATATTCCTCTGATAGCTGCGTCAGTTGAGCGGCATCCGCGTTCAACGCGGCCTGGGATAGCCCTTCTTCCAGGTTTTTTACGAGCGCCTCGGCCTTCTCAACATCTCGCTCTACATCTTCCACTGTCCGTACCTTCACTTTCCCTGCCTTCTTCGTCTGCGCCTTGCTGGTCCTGGGAGCAGGTTTCGCCTCTTCTGTCACCTTCTTTTCGACAGGAGCGGACGGAATATCGAGCGTCATAGGCCGTTTGCGCGTATGGTACTCAGTGTAGTTCCCCAGATACGGGATCATCACACCATCCTCGATGGCCCAGACTTTTGTGGCCAGACTATCGATGAAGTAGCGGTCATGCGACACAAAAAGCAGCGTTCCCTCAAATTCGCGCAAGACCTCTTCAAGAAACTGACGCGATTGTAGATCGAGATGGTTGGTTGGCTCGTCCAATACCATCAGATTTGATCCCTGAAGTGTGAGCTTCGCAAGCGCAACACGGCTACGCTCGCCACCACTCAAAGAGCCAATCACCTTAAACACATCGTCCCTGGAAAAGAGAAAGCGTCCCAGGAAGCTGCGCGCTCCCTCTTCGCTCAATGCGCTCACCTGGCGAATTTCGTCAAGGATGCTACGCTCCATATTTAAACCCGCGTGTGTTTGCGAATAGTAGCCGATGCGCACATTATGCCCAATCTGCACCTGACCACTGATAGGGGTCAGTTCGCCAATCAACGTACGCAGCAACGTTGTTTTGCCCGCTCCGTTTGGCCCGATCAAACCAACCCGGTCTCCACGCAACAACTCTACATCAGCAGTGCGAACCAGCACGTTTGCTTCGTTGTCACGTTGCATGGTTCCTTTATATCCCACCAGCAGTTTTTGGGTCGCAATAACGACCAGACCGCTATCAGTAATTTGCGCAAATTCAAAGTGCATCTCAGGAAAATCTTGCGGACGCTCGATACGTTCGAGACGATCCAGCAATTTCTGGCGACCTCTCGCCTCACGGCTGCGCTGCCCGGCTTTATAGCGTCGAATAAACTCTTCAGTATGAGCGATATGCGCCTGCTGCGCCTCATACTCACGTAAGCGCCGCTCCATGCGCTCCTCGCGCAGATCGAGATACTTAGTATAGTTGCCGGGATATTCTTCAATGCGTCCAAAGGCCAGTTCTATCGTACGGGACGCGACCTTATCCAGAAAGTACCGATCATGGGCCACGATCACCATTGCGCCCTTCCAGGTGGATAGGTAGGTCTCCAACCACTCAAGGGCCGTCAGATCGAGGTGGTTGGTCGGCTCGTCCAACAACAGGAGATCGGGTTCCTGCAACAGCAACTTGCCCAGTGCTGCCCTCGTTTGCTGGCCTCCACTCAAATTAGTAGCGGGCAATGCCTGCTGCTCGCGTGTAAAGCCCAATCCATCAAGCACCTGCTCGACACGATTTTCATAGGTATAGCCGCCTGCATGCTCGAAGCGCATTTGCAGTTCATCGTAGCGAGCCAACATTCGTTGATGACGCGCCTCATCATTGTGAGCATCGGGAGCTGCCATCGCCTGAGCCAGATCTTGCAACTCCCTCTCCCAGTCCTGCAATTCTGCAAATACCGTTCGCATCTCCTCACGCAACGTCCACTCAGGGTGAAAATCTGCGACCTGAGTAAGATAGCCGATACGCGTATTGCGTGCAATGGCTATCGTTCCCTCATCTGGCTCCTCACGCCGCGCCAGAATATTGAGCAGCGTTGATTTTCCCGCGCCGTTGGGACCAACCAATCCAATCCGATCATGCTCATCTACTTGAAAATTGAGACCTGCAAAAATTCGCTCAGCACCAAAAGATTTCCCTAGCTGTATAACACTCACAATTGGCATATGTCTTCACCTAGAATAATTTACCCTATCAAATGCAATCTTTTTACTATAGACGGGGCATAGCGTATCATAATGCTTACCTGGATGCAAGTAAGGAGCCGAGTGCTTGCCACTTTGCTTGTAGAGTAAGACTGCTCTCTATATCGACTGTCTCTCCAGAGGTTGCACACAAGACGACGAAAGTAATGTTATAATGGGTCTAATAGCTCTGTCTGATGCCGATAGTTATCTATAGGGCATCATTAGTAGAGCCAGGCTTTCTTTACTGGCGGGGCAGAGAGCATGCTCCTCACAGACCTGGATAAGTAAACTGCACGTTTTCTTGTCCTCCCTTCAGAAGAGAGTACAGAGCAAAGAAAGGAGGCGATGCATCCTTCTATTTGGCTTTTTCTTTGTACAAATAGAAGTTTCATGCATCGCGTAGTGCTGAGGTGGCGAAAGAGCAGTCCCTGGACAATCTCTGGTTAGCGCAAATATTGTTCGACCTTGGAGGCGTCCAATTTGGTAATTTTACGGTGAGCGAATCTGCAGTTAGCTCACCTGTTTTTGTGAACCCCAAGGTTCTGATCAGTCATCCAACCGCATTAAGCGTCGCCAGTAAATTGATGCAGCAGGAAATCAATCTGGCCCAATCGTTGCGCCGTCCACGCGTTCATCCCTTCAATACAGTGGCTGGCGTTCCGGTTGGCGGCTTGCTACTGGCAACCGCTTATTCCCTGGAAACCAATACACCCATGATCTATGCACGGATACGGCCAGAAGGAACTGGCACACGAGGCATCGAGGGCCGCTTTTCTCAAGGCGATACTGTGCTGATTGTTGATGACCTGATCACTAGAGGCAGTAGCGTTCTGGAAACGGCGGCCTTACTCGAAGAAAATAGCTTAAAGGTGAAAGATGTGATCGTCCTGGTTGACCGCGAACATGGTGCTGCGGAACGCTTGAGGCGGCATGGTTACAATCTGATGAGTATTCTCAAATTGGATGTGATGCTCAACCATTATATGTCTAAAGGACTCATTTCAGAGGAAACCTACCGTACCTGCGCTGAATATCTGCGCGGCAAGCAGGATGAACCCCACACATCACCGCTCAACCCTTTGTAGCACTATCACCAGGGTAATAGGAAGCAAGGGCTGTCAAAAAAAGACAGCCCTTCTTTAATTTAGGTCAGACACACGCCTCATCATTTGTTTTCTCTATATGGTGGTCGATATGCTGGAGCAGGTGACGCTGCGGTCGGACCATCAAATTGCTCACGAGCGACCTCAGTATTGCGATTTTTAACGATTCCCAGCAACGGCTCGATCAAATCTAGCGGCAATGGAAAGATGATGGTCGAGTTTTTCTCAACTGCGATCTCTGTTAGTGTTTGCAAGTAGCGCAGTTGTAGTGTACTCGGCTGCTCGCCAATGATCTTGGCCGCCTGTGCCAGTTGGGTGGACGCCTGAAACTCTCCCTCCGCATGGATGATTTTCGCACGCTTCTCACGTTCTGCCTCGGCCTGCTTCGCCATGGCGCGCTGCATGGTCACTGGCAGTTCGATATCTTTAATTTCGACCGCCGTCACCTTCACGCCCCAGCGCTCTGTATGCTCATCAATAATGCTCTGCAACTCCCGATTGATCTTGTTGCGCTGCGAGAGCAGTTCATCCAACTCTGATTGGCCAAGCACATTACGCAGCGTTGTTTGACCAATTTGAGTCGTCGCCTGCATGAAGTTCATCACGTTCACAACGGCGGCCGATGGGTCCACAACATAGAAGTAGATCACTGCCGTTACTTTGACGGTGACATTATCACGCGTAATAACCTCTTGCGGTGGGACGGTCAAAGTCACAATACGTAAATCGACTTTGATCATACGTGTAATAATGGGTGGCACCCAGAACACGCCTGGTCCCTTCGCCCCTGCAAGGTTGCCCAGAATAAAGATCACACCACGTTCATATTGCTGCACAATACGTAGGCCGGAAAGCAAAAAGAAAATGACGATGAGGACGACAAACGCGATAAGCGTTCCTAGCAATGGGTCCATAATTGACCTCCTCTTTTTATGTATAGGGTTGGGTTTTCCCTTCCACACCATCCTATCCTTCTTTTAAAGAAGACGGTGGATGGGTATCAGTCATCAATTGAGTACGCACAGGTCGAACATGCAATCGCAGGCCATTAACGCCCGTTATAATCAATGCAGAACCAGCGTCTACCGAAGTCGTTGGGGCATCAAGAACAGCCGCCCAGTCCTCTCCATAATAGCCGACCCGTCCTTCAGGAACAAGCGGTGTTAAGGCGATAACTTTCGCGCCAATCATGCCCTCTGCGCCGGTAGCTGCACGCCGATGCTGCGCTCGTAACAGAAAAGTCACCAGTGTAAAACCAATGAGGCCAACAATTCCAGCAGCACTATAGACCACGATAGGATTGATCTTAGGACCATCATAAGGGCCGCCACTATTAAAGAAAAGCAGAGCTCCCAGTATCAGCGCGATCACACCACCAATTGTCAGCACACCATGCGCGGGCAGTTGTACATCTAACACCAACAAGGCAAAAGCCAGCACCATCAAGGCCAATCCAGCCCAATTGGGAGCCAGAGATCCCGCAGCAAAGAGAAACAACAACAGCGAGATTGACCCAACGACGCCGGGTAAAATCACACCTGGATGAGAGATCTCCAGATAGATGCCAAGCATCGCAACCACAAACAGGAGGAACACAACGTTTGGATCGAGCAAAAAGGCATACATTGAGTCTAATACCGTCGCATTGATCTCCTGTACCTGCACAGATACAGTCTGAAGCGTCACTTGACGACCAGAATTCAAGGTGATTGTCCGACCATCAATGGCCTGTAGCAAGGCGGAGAGTGTCGGCGCACCTAGATCAACGATTTTATTTTGTACTGCCGCGCTGTCATCATATGACTTCGCTTCAGTCACCATCTTCACAGCCAATGGCACATTGCGATGATAACGATTTTGCATGCTGGTCAGTGCTGCCACAAGATCATTCTCGATCTTCGATTTGAGCGTGTTGCCAATATCACCACCGCTACTGTCAACAGGACTGGCCGCGCCGATACGCGTGGTGGGAGCCATCGCCGCGACGTGGGCCGCCAGGGTAATAAATGATGCCGCTGAAGCCGCATGACCCCCGGAAGGTGCAACATAGGCAATGATGGGGACATTACTTGTGAGTTCCCTCTGCACCATTGCGTACATCGAATCAAGATCTCCACCTGGTGAGTTAACCTCAACCACCAGAGATTGAGCACCATCATGTCCTGCACTATCTATAGCGCGCGTCAGCAAACGTAACGATGCAGAATCAATTTCGCTGTTCAGTGTGACAAGATCAACATGAGGCGACGCCGCCTGCACAGGGCGAGCGTCTTGAGTGAGGACAAGCAAACCTACTACGATTGCAATAATATACAACCAGCCGGGGATGTTCTTTGTATAATTGTTCTTCGTATACTTGTACAGAGGAAACGAATTCATCATCTCATTCCTCCTGGCAGTAAAACATTATGCGCTTCATGCCTGAAGACTTGATTTGCTCCATGCCTATCATAACACACATCCCAGGAAAAGGATAGAGAAAAATCAACATTTTTCCCAATAGAAATAACTTTTCGTAATAAAGTATATAGCGTATTGCTATTCTCTCTAATTCACGGCCATATCAGCACGTCTTTTACCAGATTACAAGTATCTTTTAAAGTCAGCTTTCTACTTTCTTTAGATGTTAACAATTATTTATTTTATACATAGCTACAAATACATCATTTTCTTATCTGGAAATATTCTTTTTCTGCATAGGAATATACTATAAGAGTAGTGCCATTAAAGCATTTTAAATTTTAGCTTGTTGCCTCTTGAAAAAATGAAACCTGTTATGCGCATTCAGCTAGAAACATGGAGGTCTACTATGACACTGCGCAGTCAGAAACACGCTGCGTTCAGCATATTTTCAAAAAGAGTACAGAGTCAGGAAACCAGCGATCCTTCACATCACCACCACATATCTCTGTATTTTGTTGTCACTATCGCCGCTATTGGAGGTCTGCTTGTCGGCTACGACACCGCTGTTATATCTGGAGCGCTTTTATTCTTACGAGTAAATTTCACGCTCACACCCTTTACCGAAGAAATTACAGTGAGTGCAGCACTGCTTGGAGCGACCATTGGAGCGCTCACCGGCGGCAAATTGAGCGACATTATTGGGCGGCGCAAAACGCTCATTGCCATCGCAATCACCTTCATTGTTGGCGCGCTTCTGACCTCCCTTGCTCGCAGTCTGCCCCTTTTTATTGCGCTACGCATACTGGTTGGTTTAAGTATTGGTGCAACTACCTGCGTCGTTCCCGTTTATATCTCAGAAATGGCTCCTCCCAATGTACGTGGGACGCTGGTCACCTTCAACCAACTTGCCATTACAATTGGTATCGCGATTGCTTATTGGGTTGACCTTGCCTTTGCGACTGCCCACATGGGCTGGCCTCCTATGTATGCGGTTACAGCCATTCCAGGCACCATTCTCTTCATTGGTATGCTCTTTAATGAAGAAACTCCGCGCTGGTTGGCCCGTAAAGGTCGTTGGGATGAAGCGTATCAGATTCTAGAGAAATTAAGAGGTATGCAGGCAAAACGAGAAATGGAGTATATTCGCGTTACGCTAGCCAATCAACAAAAGGGTAGCATGCGCGAACTTCTCCAACCTGGCTTGCGAACGGCACTGTGTGTCGGTGTGGGATTAGCAATCTTCGATCAACTGGTTGGTATCAATACAGTCATTTATTATGCACCCACGATCTTTGGCTATGCGGGCTTTACTTCAGCCTCCAGCGCCATTCTCGCTACAGGTGTTATTGGCATTGTCAACGTCCTGGCGACAATCGTTGCCAGTACCCTGATCGACAAAATCGGGCGCCGTCCGTTGCTTCAGTGGGGCAGCATTGGCATGGCCATCACGCTGGGCGCGCTAGGCACCATTTTTGCTGTCGGCCCTCAACAGACAGGCTATCTCACCCTCGCCGTTCTGTTGATTTACATCGTTTCCTTCGCATTAAGCATGGGTCCAGTTGTTAGACTCATGAATGCAGAAATTTATCCTACCCGCTTACGCGCAATGGGGTCAAGTATCGCCTCATTTGCTAACTGGAATGCCAATCTGCTGGTCAGCTTCACCTTCCTCTCTCTGATCCATTTACTGGGAAAGCCGCTGACCTTCTGGCTCTATGCTTTTTTAGGCATACTCGCCTTCATTTTCAGTACCATCCTGGTTCCCGAAACAAAAGGCAAGAGCCTTGAACAGATCGAACATTACTGGCGCAATGGCCGCGACTGGGAAGCCGTGTCTCCTCCCCCAGTTGTCCACACGGCTCTACCAGCCCAGAAATTTTCAGAACATTTATAAGCATGTACTGTCAAGCGCTCGTAAACATAACATCTACCCACGAGCGCTTCCATGCTACAAACTATTATGGCAAAATGTACCCGGCCTATAAATGCTAAAATATCACTATGCTCAACAACACTGTATCTTATCTGACCCGTTGAGCGTGGTGTGTATCAGAAGGAACTTTTCTTCATGTTCATCTCTCTTCGTCTCGAGCCAGGCATGATCAATCTATTCCTATCAGGAAGAGTTATATACAGAAGAAAGGCCAGGTATCAGCACTATGCCATTTGTGACACATACGTTACTTTCTCAAGAAGACGTTCGACCTCCCTTTATAGGACGCACAAAAGAACTGGAGCTTTTCCGAGAACAGGTGTTACGCTTGGATGAGCCTTCAGTACATCTCCTCTCTATCTGGGGACCGCTCGGAGTTGGTACTTCGGCGTTGCTTGCTCAACTCCGCAAAGAGGCACACGCAGATCCTTTTCAGGGCCAATGTTTGACAGCATTTGTCAATGTGCATATGAAAAGTCCGCTACGCATAATGATAGAGCTTGCCAGACAATTCCGCATTGCGGGCGCTCCCCTTGTCACCTTTGAACAATTGCTTGACTATACGACAAAAATGCCTGCGCTTCCGCCCTCTCTTGAACAGCAAGTAGCCCGGGCACTTTTTGTCCAACGTGTCCAGGATCTCACACAAACAGAAACGACACAGGGAACTCAGATGATCGGAGGAATGTACGAAACGGTCAGTGAAACGAACAGAGCTGAGTTTCTGCGACAGCACCTCGCATTAGAAATCTATGACTTGCAGAATTTTCTAGAGCGGCTTGTGGTTCTTACACGCACTTTTATCGAAGACTTGAACTGGCTCGCTTCCACCCCAGCATCATCAACTGTGGACCGAGGAAAGCGTATCATACTCTTCCTCGATGAAATTGCCCCCACAAGCTCAGTCGTTACCTGGTTGCGCACTCAGGTATTGCCAGCATCTATCAGCAAACAAATAGTTCTGGTTCTGGGCGGTGAGGATTCTTTGCAAGCCAGCCTCTCTACCGAGTCGCCGGTCATCTCGCTCCCCCTTCATCCATTCACACAAGACGAAACGCACAACTTCCTTGCAACATATGGGATTACAAATGCTGATCAGATCGCACTGCTCTGGCAAAAAACAGATGGTCTTCCGCTCATGCTTCGATTGCTGGCCCCAGTTCCATTCACACAGCTTCATACAGATGAGCAAGCAATGACAACTGCATTGCAATGGATCGAGCGACAAGGTTCCGGCTATCGCTATCTTCTTCGTTATGCCGCCTTATTTTCCCGGTCGTTTCGCCCCTCTGATCTCGCCGTTTGTCCTGTATTTTCCGCACAGGACTGCGTTCGTTGGTATCGCCGTCTGATCGCCTTGCCATTTGTGCAGCGTGATATCGTCACTGGAGAGTACACCTACCATCCACTTGTCCAGCAGCACCTCTGTCGGACCTTTGCACAAGAGACGAGACCTGCCTACCAACAAGCTCGTCAGGTCTTAGCGCTCTTTTATCAACAACAGCTCGCACACGTTCACCTGACTGCCTCAGATGCATATCAGAACGAGGCTGTAGAAGCAAGGCAAGAGCTGACGCTGGCGTTGGTTGAACAATGGCTCTGGCTTGCCGACGAAACAGGTTTGCAACAGGCAATTGTATTCCTTCTCTCGCTCATTCGACAAATACCCGATCATATGACACTCATAGATCAATTACAGGCAGTTGTCGAGGAGTCGTTCCCAGACCAGAGTAAGCACGTCGCCAACCTCTTGCTCACCTACTGTAAAGCCGATCTTAAAAATCCTGCGTTTCAGTCTGCGATAACGGGACTGATAAAGATACTTGAGCAACAGGCAAATATTTCCTCTTCTCTGCTGGCAGATCTTTACAGTAACCGTGCAGCCGCCTGGTTGCTTCAGGGACAACCTCAGCAAGCGCTGGACGATAGCATCCTGGCAGTGGAACTTGATCTTACCCGCCTCGATAGCTACCTTCTACGCGGCATAGCATCTGCCGCTCTGGGCCTACAAACAAATGCCAACGCAGACTTTCACCACATCATCTCATTTGATTCTCGCAATATCTTTGCTTATGCTCATCGAAGCCTGATATACAGAGATCGGAAAGCATATGAGCAGGCAATAGAAGATATCAATCAAGTGCTCATCCTGACTCCTAACCTGCCAGAAGCGGTCCAGTGCCGTAATCTAATGTATGAGGAGATGGACAAGGCCAGACGAGGGCTTGGCGATTTCGATTACCAGTTGGAACTCTATCCTGACGATAAGGATGCTTACGTGTTGCAAGCAATGGCCCACTCCTCCATCGGACAATATGAGCAGGCACTTGCCTCCTTTGAACAGGCTCTTTCTCTCGATCCAACAGATCCACGCATCTATGCCGGGCGGGGTCACATTCATCTAGAGCAAGCAGACCTGGAACTGGCTCAGGAAGATCTGCTCCGAAGCTGGGAGCTGGATAGTCAGGATGAGACAACAGGCATGCTGCTTGCCTGGGTGCGCCTGTGTCTGGATGAGTCAGATGAACAGATCAACCCTCTGTTGGAGAGGTTCGCAACAAACAGCTCACAGCAAAATATAGCGCTTACCTGTCGAGGCATTATGCTGATTCGCCAGCAACAATTCGCGGAAGCCATAGAGGTATTCGAGCAGGTTCTCCAACACAGTCCTACATACAGCGAAGCAGCATTTTGGAAGGGTCTGGCCTGTGCGTTCCTGGAACAAGATGCAGTTGCTCTGGCTGCATTGGAACAGGCCAAAAGTGCGGACATTCCTTTACCAGCTGTTCTATTCACGCCACTACGTTGGGTCGCACAGACCAGACCGGACTTCTACCAGGAACAGCTCTTACCTTTCGTACAAATTGTTCCTCAATAACGCTATTGATACCTCATCTTTCGCGTACCAATCTGCGTATCTGGTACGCGAAAGATGAGGTATCAATCTGTACGAGGAAACAGGCTTTACGGCTGAACATGCACACAGATTGGTGGATGTCCAGTGTTGCCCTTTCGTTGTCCATGAGAAGAGGGAGCAACACGCTCAAGCGTCAGGCGTGCGGGAACCGTTTGTTCGCTCAAAGGAAATGCCAGCGCAAGCACACCATTACCATACGAAGCATTGGCACAGACCGCATTCACCGACACCGGCAACGTTATCTCACGCAGATATGCTCCAACACGCCACTCATCCAGAAAGCGCTCCTTGCCATCATGTTCTTTGAGCGCACCTCGTAAATCCCCACGCAAAACTAGCTGCCCATCTCCGCTTACTTCAATCGAGATATTCTCCGGCTCCAGACCAGGCATCGGGGTAACAACCATTAAACGCTCATTCGTACCATACATGTTTACTGGGATATGCTGTTGTTTTACCTGTTCTTGCATAGTATTCTCCCTTTTGCCGTGTTATGGATCTTCCTGTTTTTAAGAAGACCCAGACCCAAATACGCTCCCCTGTAAGATCAAGGCCAGGGATGATGAAGCATCTATCCACAACACGTCTATTAACAACTATATGTTTCACAACTTGTCTGTATTACTCTTATTTCCAGTAATCATGTTATTATTTTTTCGCTCATAAAAAAAGATAGCCTGAGTGACATGTAACACTTATCACCCAGGCTATCTAACGTGTTAGTGAGCGAGACGGCTTCTCCTCACTGCAAATGTTCGGCCAATAATTGAGCCAGATGCATCACTCGGATGCGGCGTCCACTGACATCAACGCCTCCCCGTAAATGCATGAGGCAACCTGGATTGTCGGAGACCAGGATATTTGCGCCTGTACTTTCGGCATTCTTCAACTTGTTCTTGAGGAGGCGCTCTGCTACCGACTGGTGTTCAATCGATGTCGAGCCACCAAAACCACAACATACATCGGATTGCGGCATCTCGTGTACCTCCACATCCAACGCCTGCCGCAGAATATCGCGAGCCTCAGAATGCAAGCCAAGACAATTGCAGGATTGACAGGAATCATGATAGGTGATGATCGTATCAGGGTCAGGTCGGCGCATCGCAAGTGTGACCTCGCCTGGCAATACCACTCGCTGCATAAAGCTGGTAAAGTCAACCACTTTCTCCACCAGCGCCTGGGTTCGCTTCAACCATGCCTCTTCATGCGTATCCTCAAACAGCTTGAGATAATCCTGCACGATGGTCACAACACAACTGGTGGAGGCACTAAGGATATAATCGGCCCTGTTCTCCTCCAATGCCTTCTCAAGCATCGTGATCGTCTGCTTTGCCATTGCCAATCCATCGCGCCTGTCGCCAGAATTGAGCGCAATTAAGCCGCAACAACTCTGCTGTTGAGGGAAGACCACCCGCACACCAGCTGCTTCGAGCACCTTCATCACGGCCTCCCCCATCTCTGGATAAAGCCGATCCGTCATACATCCGGCGAAGTAACACACAGTCAGATTCAAGCCGCGCAGCTGGCTGCTTCCCAGACTATAGGCGTTTTTGCGCGTTCTGACCCGATCACGCAACGGTCTGGGCGCGAAAGCCGGCAAACTACGCCAACTCGCCAAAGATGCCAGCGGCTTCACAAAAGGCAGTTTACTCAACAAGCCAAAATTTCTCGTCCTGATATACTGGCCGCCGCGAGTTATCGGCCACTGCCCAATGCTTGCCAATCGTGCAAACAAGCCAAACAGGAGAGGACGAGCCATGATCCAGAAGACGATCTTCTTAATCCAGTGTAACCCCTTCTTCTCCACTACCCTCCGCCGTACATCAAGGATCAGGCTTGGCAGCGGGATCTCAACCGGGCAAACTGTTTCACAGGCATTGCAACTCACACATAGGCTCTGAGGTCCGGCATCGGCCCCCAACCCATGATGAAACGGCGTGACCACAAGGCCAATCGCGCCACTATAAATATGCCCGAACGCATGGCCTCCCACCTGCTGATAGGGTGGACAGATATTGGAGCATGCCGCGCACCGAATACAGCGTAGGGCATCCTTAAAGCGCGGGTCCGCGCGCATCTCGCTGCGACCGTTATCAATCAGCACGATATGCATCTCTTTGTTAGGTGTCGCCGGGCCAGTCAGGAACGTGTTATAGCTGGTAATATGTTGCGCGGTGGCGCTCCGGGCCAGCAGACGAATCTGCGTCATCGCATCAGCAAATGTCCCGATCAATTTATCGTAACCAGCCATCACCACATGCACTGATGGAAGCGATGTTACCAGACGCCCATTGCCTTCATTTGTCATCATCATGACAGTGCCGCTCTCGGCAATCAGCGCATTCGCCCCACTAATGCCCATACCAGCACTAAGAAATGATTTTCGATG
This sequence comes from Reticulibacter mediterranei, assembly GCF_016587455.1. Classification (NCBI taxonomy): domain Bacteria; kingdom Bacillati; phylum Chloroflexota; class Ktedonobacteria; order Ktedonobacterales; family Reticulibacteraceae; genus Reticulibacter; species Reticulibacter mediterranei. The sequence continues at coordinate 1,063,556 of NZ_BNJK01000001.1, forward strand.
CTCCACCCGAATCACTCCAACCTGTTCCGCCACATCGTCACGCGAAATTTCGCGCCCCGTCGCCTGCGAAAGAATAGCCCCCACCTGCTGCCGACTCTTGTGAATAATCGGCATCACCATATGCGATGGTCGCTCATGATTCAACTGCGCCACCCACTCGCCCAGGTCCGTTTCAACGGCCTTAATGCCTCGCTCTTCCAGATAGGCGTTCAATTCCGTCTCTTCGCTTGCCATTGTCTTCGACTTCACAACAAGTTCAATGCCTTTTCGATGGCACAGCTCATAAATATAGCGATTCGCTTCCTCAGCATTGCGCGCTTCGTAGACAATGGCCCCAGCAGCCTCGGCCTGGCGCTTAAACTGAGCCATCAATTCGGGCTGATGTTCAATAGCATAATCCTTCGCCGTACGCAATCTTGAACGCAACGATGGAAAGCTATACTCAGGGCCATAATCGCCCTCTTCAACAGCAAATACATTCTTGCGCGACTCACGCCAGTTAGGAGCAAAACGACCTAAAGCTCGCGACAGGTTTTCATCCTCCAGAGCATGATGCAACCGTTCATCGAAAGGCTGGTGCTCATGAGTTGGATTAGCCGTCTCTTCGCTGAGCCGCTGTTGCAACGATTCCGCGCCAACGAGGGCAACCTGCGCCCCCTTGATCTGCTTCTCAGCCGATTGAGCAGATGAGTTATCTTGCAATGTCATGATCGTGCTTTCCAATCTTTTACAATAAGAACACACAATGCTTTCGGACCCTGTACCCCGATTGTCAGCGTCCGTTCGATATCCGCGGTGCGGCTAGGACCGGTGATCAGTGAAATATAATGACGCTGATTCGGTCCAACTTGCGTCAACTGTTGCAGGCGCTCTCCAGCTTCATCAAGCATAGAGGTCAGGTCGTCCACTCGTACAAGCGCAAAATGAGTTAATGTCAACATACTGACCACTCGTGCCTCAAGCGAATTTTCGGCCACCAGAATCGATCCCGTTTCCGCCACTGCCAACTCTGCATGTGAAAGGCCAGCAGGTGCATCAGCAACACTGGCTGGGCTTTGCGCCTCCTCAATCTGAATGCCCTTTGCCTCCAACAGCGACACAGCCTCTCCCCAGGGATCGTACTCAGAAAATTTGGGAGGAACAACCAGTCTTTTCGCTTGCAGTGCAGTATGAGCAGCAATCACTTCTGCTGCTTCAGCCAAATTCTCAAGCAGATAACATTCCCCTCCAACAGCGGCCAGGCGTTGCTGGAAGCGCGTGAAAAGGTCCAGTGAGATCATCATGCCCCCTTCCCTCGCTAGAAAATACTATTATCTTTAATAGTATCATGATTTAGTGGCAAAGTTCTATGTTTATTTCAAATAATTTCGACTTATTTTAAGTAGAAACTATTCAAAAGACCGAATATTGCTATAAGAAAAAGAGTGTTTTCCTGACCATGTAGGAAAACACTCTTGCGATTGAGTAAAAGCCCGCATTACAGCATTTGTCGGCTGCTACTTTTCGTCAAAATGAGGACGTAATGCCGCGGGATCAATCTCATCTTTGTTGCGTTGATAACGATTATCGGTCGAGAGTCGCAAAAGCGTGGGCGAGAGATTAGGTAGCGCCTTGTGGATAGTGTAGGAATGGAAGAAAAGCGCATCACCAACCTGGAAATCAGTAGTGTGCCACTCCGCCTGCGCTTCATCAACCGGCACGCCTCGCCCACCAACCGCGCCTACATGACTGACGCTATGTTCAATAAACCCTTGATGCTGCGATCCAGGCCAGACCGCTAATCCTCCCAATTCGATAGGACACGCTCCTAGTGGAGTCCAGCACGAATAAGTCTCGACAGTTCCCCGAATATAGAAATGATCCTGATGAGCAGGTGTTGTAAAAGCTTGAGAACCGGGAAATGTGATACGCCCGATACGACGAGGGTGAACGAGAATCTCGCCATCAATCAAACGCTGAGCCACACTCATCAAGCTGGGATGGCTGGGAAAATTGTGGAAACGAGGCAATCGAAGTATCTGACGATAGACCGCCGTATATTCTGCCTGCCCCTCGGTCTTCGGCACAATCCCTGGCAGAGCAACACCCTCCATCAGCTCATGAGCCGGATCAAGCCAACCTGCTTCTTTTAATAGCTCTAGCACGTCATGGCGTACGCTCAGTACCTCATCAGCAGGCACGAGACCTCGGAAGAAGAGATACCCATATCTGTCCATCGTTTCCCGCAACGTTGCCGCATCACTTTGAAGGTCTGACTCAATAAATGGAACATAGCCTTTTGTCTGCACTGTTTCCCTCCTGACCGAATAGATACGATATAATGATTTAATAGTACGCAAATAATGGCGTTATTGCTTGTCAATTTGCGGCGTGGAATTCGCATTTTATCTAGAGGTGTTTCGTTTCCAATGCAGGAACTCTCTTACCATTGGCAAAAGGACGCGGCACTGCGGCCCATCGTTCATGCCACTTTCAATGATTTGCAGCACCATATTCAATTACCGCTTGTTGCACGTCGAGAGTTTTATGATAATGGTGTCGATACTGGCCTCCATCAGCATGAAGACTTCTATGCTCTCTATGTCATTCAGGGCGGTCAGGGCATCCATCTTATCAACAATCATCCCTATGGCATTGCACGTGGCGATATCTATATGCTGCCGCCAGGCAGCACTCACGCCTATAGCGACTATCAACTTCTCGTGATCGATGCCTTCTATTTCTCACCAGCGCTCTTTTCCGATCAAGAATTGCTCGCATTGCAATCTCTTCCTGGCTTATGGAGGCTCTTCATCAAGCAACATGATACAACGCAGGAAAATGGTTTCAACGACCATCGCTTACATATGCCGCCAGTACATTTTCATGAGGTTGAAGCAATGATTGCAGAGTTGCATAACGAGTTCGTTGCCAGTACTATCGAGGCATCTATCCTGACCCACAACCTGTTTTTTCGCTTGCTCGTGCATCTGGCGCGCTGGCAGGCAAACAGCAGAGATAGGGGCAATACATCATCCTCTATTAGCCAGATCACTCCTCATAAAGTCAGTGTCGCCAACATCTTACAAATCTGTGAGGAGCGGTTTCATGAACCCTTAACGGTTCCTCAACTCGCAGCGCTGATGTTCCTCTCCCCCAGCCGTTTTAGCGAGATATTCTCGCGCGAAGTAGGAGTGTCGCCGGCTGCCTATATCCGACATTTGCGTCTGGAGCGAGCGCAGACACTTTTACGTACCACCGCGCTTTCCACAACAACCATCGCGCATCAAGTCGGCTTTCGGGACAGCGCTCAACTATCAAGAACATTTCATACCATCTTTCACCTCACGCCCTCTGCCTATCGGGCGCAATTTAAATAGGATAAATAAAAATAAACAAGCCCGGAGATCTCTGTTCTCCGGGCTTGAACATCACGGATTTTCTGACAGGGAGAATCTCCCCATTAGCACACTTAGTACCAGTCGTCATGCCATACCGATGACCTTTCCTGATGTTTCCCTGATGAATAACCAGGGATGGTGTTTACTCCTACTACTTCATGGGAGGCGCACTCAATGGTACTGTTACTGACGTTGCCTTCTTGGGGTTGGCCCCATTACCACAAAGGATAGCGCTTGTAGTGACGGCACCTTTATGAACGGCAATAGACCAGCCCGTAGCCGCTATGCCACCTTTTACACCCTTAATAACAGTTGTTGCAACTCCATGCCCGTCCTTATTTGCAACAATGTCGCGCAAGGGATAAAGAATTTTCCCCATTGACGAACAGGTTCCAGCATGGATGTGTGACGTATGATCGCTACCAGGCTGCAATCCATTCACATCGAGCATGACAGTAAGTTCCTGCTTACGCGCATCCCACTTCAAATCCGCCTTTCCAGGAGGAGCTTTCTGAACCGATGCAATTGTCTGAGAACGGACATCTTGCTTATTCTGGGTATGAGCAAAAATTGGTAAACTCATCAAGGCAAATAGCAAGCACGACATAACAATTGCGATACTTACCCGTATGAGCCAGGCTCTCACACAATAAAAGTCACTAGCTCCACTGTTTCTCATCTTTCCGTTTCCTTTCTTTGCTTCTCAGCAAGCGGTCGGTTTATCTCTCTGAGACACGTCATGAGAGTTTTTTTGTTTCAGGAAGAGAAGCGTTCAGCCCTGAATCTATTGACAAAGCGAACTCAGTATGTTACAAGTGAATATAAGAGAATGAAATATATCGAAACAAACTGAAATTTGAGAGAAAACCACTATGAGCAGCGAAGAGAGCAACGCCATCTCGACGACACAAACGCAAAATGGACCAATACTCTTTACCCACGAGCGACGACAACAGATCGCCCAAATCCTGGGAGAGCAACAAAGAGTGACTGTTCCTGAACTCAGCCAGTTCTTCTCCGTCTCAGAAGTGACGATCCGTAAAGATCTAGCATGGCTCGAAGCACACAAACTGGCTGTGCGTACACATGGTGGTGCCATCCTTGCTACTCCCACCTCCGCTGAAATGGGCTTTGATGTGCGAGAGCGGCTTCAACAAGGCGAAAAAGAGCGTATTGGAGCCGCCGCAACAAACTATATCCAGAATGGCGAGACGATCTACATCGACGCCAGCACCACAGCCCTTGCCATGACCCCTTTCCTCAAAGAGAAAAGGGAGCTAACCGTCGTCACCAACGGCTTGCGCGCTGGCATAGAATTGATTACCAACACGAGCGCTTCGGTACTCGTACCCGGTGGCATGCTTCGCCAGGAATCTCTCTCTCTTGTTGGCACCTGGGGCAAATCCGTTTTGCAGCAGATTCATATCAGCAAAGCCTTTGTCGGTGCGCGTGGCTTCACTTTGCGCGAAGGGTTAACAGATGTCAATGGCGAAGAGGTCGAACTCAAACGGAGCGTGATAGAAATCGCGAAAGAAGTTATTGCCGTTGTTGACCATAGCAAATGGAATCAGATTGCCTTCGCTACATTCTGTCCGCCTGAGCGTCTCAAGTTGATTATCACCGACACAAAAGCACCAGCCAATCTGGTGGAACAGGCACGCAGCAAAGGTATCGAGGTGTGGCAGGTGTAATCTATGTTGAGTGCGTCACACTGTACTGTTTTCCAACACCTTAAAAGGAGATTCTACTTTGGTTGTAAATTTATGGAACCAGGACAAAGCCAGTCAGGTGTCTAAAGGGCTGGGTGAGCTTGTCTATCGTTCCAATCTGTTGGGCAGCGACCGCTCTGTAGCCAACTGGGGTGGTGGCAATACCTCCGTGAAAACGATAGAGACAGATTTTCGGGGCCGTCCTATCGAGGTGATGTGGGTCAAAGGGAGCGGCTCCGACCTGGCAACCATGCAGGCGCGCCACTTCACCGGCTTGCGACTCGAAGATGTCAAACCGCTGATAGAGCGCCCTGAGATGTCTGATGAAGATATGGTTGCCTATCTTGCCCACTGTATGCTCGATAGCAAGCAACCGCGCCCCTCTATTGAAACTCTTCTGCATGCATTCTTGCCATTTCCTCATGTTGACCATACGCATCCAGATGCGATCATTAGCCTCTGCTGTGCTGAGAATGGCCGCCAGCTTGCACAGGATATTTATGGTGATCGTTTCGTCTGGGTTCCTTATGTGCGCCCCGGCTTTACGCTCTCAAAAATGATTGCTGAGGGAGTGAAAAACAATCCTCACGCAGAACTTGTGCTGATGGAAAAACATGGTCTCGTGACCTGGGGCGATACCTCCGAAGCCTCCTATTTGAAAACCATTGCGATCATTAACGAAGCACAACACTATATCGAAACGCGCACTCGTCAGCGTCCACTCTTCGGCGGCAGCAAATATGATGCGCTGCCAGAGGCAGAGCGCCGCGAGATTCTCACGCAGATTCTCCCTGCGATCCGGGGTGCAGTCAGCCAAGAACAGCGTATGATCGTCACCTATGACGACGCCGATGATGTACTCACATTTGTCGATAGCCATGATGCGCCGAGCCTCTCGCAAGTTGGGGCCGCCTGCCCGGATCATCTGGTCCACACCAAACGCGTGCCTCTTTACATCGATTGGAACCCATCTACCCGCGATGTCTCTCAATTACATACCAAACTAAACGAAGGCGTCGCCACGTTTAAAGATGAATATCGGCAGTATTTTGAGCGCAACAAAAATGCAGGCGATACCATCGCACATAGCGCACCTCGCGTCATCCTCATTCCAGGCATCGGCATGATCAATACCGGGCGTTCCTGGGCATTGGCAAAGGTCAGCGGCGATCTCTATCATCGCGCTATCTCGGTCATGCAGGGAACAACCGCGCTGGGCAATTTCACATCATTAAACAAAAAAGAATCGTACGATGTCGAATACTGGCCGCTTGAACTGTATAAATTAAGCCTGCTGCCGCCCGAAGCAGAGTTCTCACGCCAGATCGGACTGGTCACAGGCGGAGCTGGAGGCATCGGCAGTGCAACCTGCCAGCGCTTTGTGGCTGAAGGTATGCACGTTGTTGTCACTGATATCAACCTGGAAGGCGCGCAGCAGGTTGCTGAACAGATCAACAAACAATATGGGGAGGGGCGGGCTATTGCGCTGAAGATGGATGTGACGAAAGAACAGGCTATCAAGGAAAGCTATCAGGCTGCTATCCTCAAATATGGCGGCATCGATGTAATCGTCAACAATGCCGGCCTCGCTACCTCCAGTCCATTTGATGAGACAACCCTTCAGGAATGGAACTTGAATATGAACGTCTTATCGACTGGCTACTTCCTGGTTGCGCGTGAGGCGTTCAAGGTGATGAAACAACAGCAGTTGGGCGGCAGCATGGTATTTGTGGCGTCAAAAAATTCTATCTATGCCGGCAAAAACGCCAGCGCCTATAGCGTGGCGAAAGCGGCGGAAGCGCATCTTGCGCGCTGTATCGCTGCCGAAGGTGGATCATTTGGCATCCGGGTAAACAGCGTATTGCCTGACGCAGTTTTGCAAGGATCGGCCATCTGGAACTCGCGCTGGCGTGAAGAGCGAGCCAGAGCCTACGGCATCGAGCCGGATCAGTTGGAGGACTATTACCGCAAGCGCACAACGCTGCTGGTCAACGTCTTGCCAGAAGATATTGCGAATGCTATCGCTTTCCTGGCCTCATCGAAAGCCAGCAAAACCACAGGCTGTATGATTACCGTCGATGGTGGCGTGCCAGCGGCATTTACCCGCTAAACAGCTTCATAACGAACATATACATCAAGCGCAATGGGGCAATCACCGTGTGGTTGCCTCCCACAGAAGGGAGCAAATGTCAATGAGCGACTCCGCATATTCTCTTTTTGTCCAGCAGCAAACAGATCGTGGCATCGATGTCGAGCAGGTCAAAGCCAGATTGAAGGAACTCAAGGTGGAAACTCCTTCCTGGGGCTATGGCGATTCTGGCACGCGCTTCAAGGTCTTCAAACAGGTTGGTGTGCCGCGCAACCCTTTTGAAAAGCTTGATGATGCAGCACAGGTCCACCGCCTGACCGGTATCTGTCCCTCCGTCGCCCTGCATATTCCCTGGGATAAGGTTGATGATTACGATCAACTCCAGCAACACGCTGCTTCGCTCAACCTGACGCTGGGCGCGATCAATCCTAATCTCTTTCAAGACGACGACTATATTTTTGGGAGCCTCTGTAACTCCAATCCAGCCATTCGCCGTCGAGCCGTTGAGCATATGCTCGAATGTATCGAGATCGCCCGTACGGTCAACTCCTCTATCATTAGCCTCTGGTTGGCTGATGGCACGAACTATCCAGGTCAGGACAGCATTCGCGGACGCAAACATCGCCTGCTCGAAACCCTGACCGAAGTCTATCAGGCGCTCGATCCCAACATGCGCCTGCTCATCGAGTACAAGTTCTTTGAGCCTGCCTTCTATCATACCGACCTGGGAGATTGGGGCATGGCTTACAATATGGCGCTAAAACTGGGCGATCAGGCTCAAGTGCTGGTTGACACCGGACATCATGCGCAGGGCACAAATGTAGAGCAGATCGTTGCTTATTTGCTTGATGAGCAGAAGCTTGGTGGATTCCACTTCAACAACCGCAAATACGCCGACGATGACCTGATTGTTGGTTCGGTCAATCCCTACGAGCTGTTTCTGATCTTTTACCAGATCCTCGATGCCCATGCAGACGCGAACAAGGGCATCCAGCAAACAGCCGAAAACATCGCCTACATGATCGATCAGAGCCATTGTATCGAACCCAAGATCCCGGCCATGATCCGCTCCGTCCTCAACGTGCATACCCAGTATGCCAAAGCTCTGCTCATCAATCTTGACGAGGTGAAGGCAGCGCAGGAAAAACAGGATGTGCTGGGGGCCGAGAATGCCGTGAGGGAGGCGTTCGAGTTCGATGTCACACCGCTCTTACATGTTGTTCGCGAGGAGATGGGTGTTCCTATCAATCCGATGCGAGCTTATCTTGAGAGCGGATATGCAGACAGCATCAAACCGCGTGGCAAAGGTGGTGCAAGTTGGTAAGCACGCTTGCCTTTGATTTAGGGGCGAGCAGTGGTCGTGCCGTCGTCGGTCATCTCGACGACGGCCATCTCGCCATTGAAACGATTTACAGCTTTCCCAACGAGCCAGTATGGGTACACAATCATCTCTACTGGGATGTTTTACAACTTTTACATAAAATCAAGCAAGGCTTAATTACTGCTCACTTGAAAGGATATGGCGATATACAGAGCATCGGGATTGACACCTGGGGCGTTGACTTTGGACTGCTTGGGACCAATGGTGAGTTGCTTGGCAATCCATATCATTATCGCGATCCTCACACGCGCACAACGATGGAAGAGGTGGAGCAATTTGTACCGCGTCAGGAGCTTTTTGCGCAAACAGGCATTCAATTTCTGTCCTTCAATACACTTTATCAGCTTTACGCACTGCAAAAAGTTGCGTCTCCATTGCTCGAAAAAGCCGAAACGCTGCTGTTGATGCCAGAGCTGCTGCGTTATTTTCTGACTGGTGAACGGATGAGCGAATGGACAATCGCCTCGACTACCCAACTTTGCGATCCTCATATGCGCACCTGGAATCTTGCATTGATCGAGAAACTTGGCATCCCATCTCACCTCTTTTCGCAGCCGGTGCCAGCAGGCACTATCGCGGGCAAGCTCTTGCCAAAGGTTGCCGAAGAAGTGGGACTGGATACATTGCCTGTGATTGCCGTTGCAGAACATGACACCGCCTCAGCCGTCGCCGCAGTACCAGCCGATCATGCCGAATTTGCTTATCTCAGCAGTGGCACCTGGTCGCTCATCGGTACAGAAATCGCCGAGCCAATGCTCAATGATGCGGCATTGGAGTTGAACATTACCAACGAAGGCGGCATCAATGGCACCGTTCGCTTGCTCAAAAATGTGACGGGCCTCTGGCTCATTCAGGAATGCAGGCGCATCTGGCGCAACGAGGGCAAACAGCTCTCCTATGAGGATGAGGGTATGCTCATCGCCAAATCTGCTCCATTCCAGGCGTTTATTGATCCCGACGATCCCATGTTCCTTGCGCCCGCCCATATGCCCAGAAAAATTCAGCAGTATTGTCATCAAACCGGACAACCTATCCCGGAATCAGAGGGCGCGTTGTTGCGTTGCATTGTGGAGAGTCTGGCGCTACGCTATCGTTTTGTCCTTGAGCGTATAGAGTCGCTCATCCAGAAACGTTTCGCCGGCCTGCATATCGTCGGGGGTGGATCGCAACACGCAGCGCTGTGCCAGTATACGGCTAACGCGCTTGGTCGTCCGGTCTGGGCAGGGCCGCAGGAGGCAACGGCGATAGGCAATCTCCTCGTCCAGTTGATAGCGCTTGGCAAGATCAAAGACATTCAACAGGCACGTCAGATCGTGCGCCACTCATTTCCACTCGTCACCTATGAGCCTGGGGATAGAGCGGCCTGGGAACAGGCTTACAAAACCTTCCTCACTGTCACAAAAGCTAACTAACCGTTCAAGTAGATCATTCGGATATCGGTAAAGGAGCCGCTTCGTATGGATTTTTCGACGGATGCACGTTGGATCTGGCAACAGGGTGAAGCATCGCCACGCAACCTCTGGCTACGCCTGCGACGAACATTTCGCTCTACTCAAGCCATCCAACATGCCACGTTACGTGTCAGCGCAGACAGCCGTTATGAGATCTTTATCAATAGCGAATGGCTGGGGACAGGGCCAGTGCGTTCGTTTCCCTGGTATTATAGCTATGATCAGTACGATATCACCGACTGGCTACAGAGCGATCAGGAAAACGTCATCGCCGCTCGTGTCGTCCATTGGGGAGACCATACCTTCCAATATATTCGCGGGCGCGGCGGCTTCTTATGCGAGATCGTACTGGAACTGGCAAATGGACAGACAGAGCATATCGTCAGCGACGCAAGCTGGCTCATATCGCCCGACGCCGCCTTTATCCGCAACACCCCACGCATCTCCATTCAGCAACCTTTTGAGGAGCAGTACGATGCCCGTAACGAGGAAGAGGGATGGATGCTCCCAGGCTTCCCCACTGATGGTTGGGAAGCGCCACAGGTGATAGGTCCAGTTGGCACAACTCCCTGGAATACGCTGGCCCCACGCAGCATTCCATTTCTAACCAGCGATCCTATCATGCCTGCCCGCGTCCTCGCCGCTGAATTGGCCCACCCGCTGCCCGGCTATCGCTGGTGCTTCGATCTACGACATCGTTATGCTACCCCCTCGACCGGGCTACGAGCCGAACCAATCGGCGAGCGGGGACGAGCATTCGCAACCGAAATTATCGCGTCACAAGCCTGCACTGTTACCATTCACGCCGAGGCAGACTACGACACTAGATATATGCTCTGCAATGGGCAACGGCTGACCCATCTGCCAACAACGGTTGACCTGCATCCCGGACGGAATCTCTTCATGATCACAGGCTCAGAATGGCCCAGTCTGTTATTTTCTACCACTGAGTCTTTGACATTTGATGCCACCAGCATTGTACCTGATGCCTCTGCTGATTGCATCTGGGCTTATATTGGTCCATTCGACGAACGGGACGAGGCACTCATCAAGCAACTGGCAACAACTGCTCCGGCAAACTGGCCACTCGTTCCCAGGCTATCGATTTCGGCATCTGAAAACATGGTGGATATTCAGCAGCTTACCTCGACACAACGTTTCCTGCTGCCCTCCAATGGCTTCTGCGATATCACGATTGATCGGCCACAACCACGTCAGCGCATTGCGGGTGAGCGTTCTCCGCTTGCTGAAAACGTGGCAAACCTGCTCCATCAGAACGCACAATACACCACGCTTTACCCGCAGCCTGACGGTGATGTGCATCTTGTTATCGACTTCGACCGCGAACTAATCGGCTACCTGGTTCTGGAACTGGATGCCCCAGAAGGTACGATTGTCGATATCAACTTTTTTGAGGGGATCGACGATAGCGGGATCTTCTGGACCGATCTACTGCGTAACAGCTTACGCTACGTCTGTCGTGAAGGGCATCAGATCTTTCGCTCACATCAACGGCGCGGCTTCCGCTATGCGTCGCTCACAGTGCGTAAAGCCAGCCGCCCCGTCAAGTTCTACAATCTCCATAACCTCCTCAGCACCTATCCAGTCGAACGGCGGGGACGTTTCGCCTGTAGCGATCCGCTCCTGACGAATATATGGGCAGTAGGAGCTTATACTGTACAGCTTTGTATGGAAGACACCTACACTGATTGCCCCGCCTATGAGCAAACTTTCTGGGTTGGCGACGCCCGCAACTCAGCGCTCGTCAACGCTGTTGCCTTTGGAGCCTACGACCTGACAGATCGCTGCTTACGACTCACCGGTCAATCGCTTTCTCGCCAACTGGATGTAATCAAACCGCCGCATTTGCGGGATTTGCCGCATCTCACGACCGATCACGTCGGCAGCGGCTGGTTCAGTCAGATCCCTATGTGGACATTCCTCTGGATCTGGAATGTCTGGGAACATTATCAGCTCACCGACGATAAAGCAAGCCTTGCCGCCCTCTACCCCGATGTACGCGAATGTTTACAACGTTGCCTTGGCTATCTCACGGAGCGCGATCTGCTCGACTTCCCCGACCTCTGGAATCTGGTCGATTGGGCTGCAATGGATCTAACTAGAGATGGCGAAGTGACATCAAGCAACGCTCTGCTGGTAGAAAGTTTGCGCCAGGCCGCAATGATGGCCGAAGAACTGGCAACCATCACGCCTGAAGACTCAGCATCACTCGCCGCTGATGCGGCGACATATCGGGAAGTTGCCGAACGTGTCTACACAGCAATCAATCAGTATTGCTGGTCAGAGGAGCGCGGCGCTTACGTAGACACAGTACGGGATGAAGCGGCCTATCAGCGCCATATAGCACGCCTCAAACAACCTGAGCAGGAGACATTTCAGGAGTTTGTACAACGCACCCGGATCAGCGAGCCAACGAATACGCTGGTGCTACAATGCCACTGTGCGCCTCCTGAGCGGGCCGAGCGTATTTTGCCGCTGGTCATGAATGCGCTTGAGGGCAAGTTCGTGGGCAGTTCCCCGGATCGAGCAAGATCCTGGCCTGCCGATCAGGTGGTTCCAGTTGGTAGCCCCTGGTTCCTCTTCTTTACGCTGGAAACTATGCTGGCTCAAGGGAAGGTGCATGAGGTGCTAACCCTCATTCGAGAACAATGGGGAAAGATGCTGGAGAAAGGCGCGACAACGTTCTGGGAAACCTTTCCGGGCTTCCGTGAAAACCACTGGAGCCGTAGCCTCTGCCACGGCTGGTCTGCCGCCCCCGCCTACTTTCTTTCAACCCAGATACTCGGCATCCAACCGACTGCCCCCGGCTATACGCGCGTACGGATCGCGCCACATCGTTTCACGCTTGATTGGGCAGAAGGGACGGTTCCTACGCCACGCGGCGATGTATACGTGCGCTGGACGCAAACCAAACAAGGCTTAGAGGTCGAAACCAACTTTCCAACAGGTGTGGCTGGGGAACTGATTGGCGAAGATCCTACCGGGCAACCACAGTATCTCAGTGGAACTCAAGGGAAAGTTCAACAAGAGCAAAAGAGTTATCATGTTCTTTTATCTGAAGGAAGCCATTCTCGTTATCTCCTGCCACTACATACCGCATAATCTCAGCGAACTGGCCCACTCAAAAATAGTGGGCCGGTTTCGTGCTACTCCCAGGCTGAGACGGCTTCGAGTTCAGCGAGATGAGATGGCGCGAGATTGATTTCTAGCGCTGGCAAACTCTGCCGCAACTGCTCCACCGAATTCGCCCCCGTAATCGGTGAGGTGATGACAGGCTGAGCCAGTAGCCATGCCAGCGAGACGGCGGAAGCGGTGCTACCAATTTCGTCGGCAATACGCTGTACCGTCTCTATCGTCTTCCAGGCTTGCTCCTGATCGTAACGCTTCAACACACTTGACGCCCGTTGACCATCAACCTGTTGCCCACGCCTATATTTCCCAGACAGAAAGCCTCCAGCTAGAGAGCTATATGGAATAACACCTATCTGATATTGCTTGCAAATGGTTTTTAGATCGCGCTCAAATTCGCCGCGATGCACCAGATTATAGTGCGGCTGCAACGAATCGTAGCGAACGGTATTGCGTACATCCGCGCTCCACAGCGACTCCATCAAGCGCCAGGCAGGATAATTGGCGGCACCGATATAGCGCACTTTCCCAGCACGTTGCAAATCATCGAATGCTTTCAAGGTCTCGTCAATCGGCGTTTCCGCATCGAAAGCGTGGGCCTGATAGAGATCGATATAGTCGGTTTGCAGGCGGCGCAACGAAGCCTCTACCCCCTCAAGGATATGCTTGCGCGAGAGTCCACGCGCATTGGGAGCCTCACCCATCGGCTGATAGACTTTTGTGGCAAGGATGACATCCTGGCGATTGCCGCGCGTCTGTATCCATTGCCCAATGATCGTCTCAGAGATACCGCTGCGTTCTTGATCGATCCAGCGCACATAGAAATCGGCAGTATCAAAAAAATTGCCACCACGCTCAACAAACGCATCCATCACCGTAAAAGCCGCCTCTTTGCTCGCTGTATACCCCCACTGCATGGTTCCCAGGCACAATGCCGATACCTTGAGTCCCGTTCTTCCCAGCCTACGATATTTCATCGACTTCTCACCCTTCCTGCATACGTGTTCACGGCAGCACTATTAAAGCGATTGTCAGGCAGAGTTTTTATATACTCATGAGTATATAAAAACTCTGCCCGATTTGCTCTGTGTAGCTAGCCTTGCTTATGACTTCTCATCCTGAAAAGGCTTGACGATCCAATCCCAATGAGGCATCGGGTCCAGATCTTCCGTAATCTCAACGCCTGGTTGGGAAACGGCCAGAGCAATACGGCTGCCCCACTCGATATAGCTGACAAATGCGGCGCGAAACTCCGGGTCGGCGGGAAGTCCTATCTCATCAGCCGTTTCCATCAGCAGGTTCACCCAGCGAGCACGTTGCTGCTCGCTCAGATGACGACGCAGATGCTCTTCAATAAGATGGCGATGCCCACCGCGCTGCTCTGTATAATGTTTCGGCCCACCAAAAACCTCACTGAGACACCAGGCGACACGCTGTGGATGTTCCTGCGCCATCGAGCCAAAGAGCGGCTCCAAAAGTGGATCATTAATCACTTTACCGTAAAACGTCTCTGTCAGGCGTTGAAACACCTCTTCTCCACCGGCCCACTCGTACAAAGTTGGTGTTTTCTTTTCTATCTCCATGAAATATCTCCTGTTCGTTCTCAATACAACAATATACAATGCGCACATTTGTATTCTGATCGAGACAAGGAAATTTGTCACTGCCAGTTTATACAGAATCCATGCTGTTAGTCCATACAGGAGAAGTCCCTGTATGGATTATCTCTCACCAACTAATTGCCACCCGCTTGCCAGTCTCCGCACTTTCAATCGCGCCAAAGACCATCGCAAGGCTTTTAATATTATCTGTACAGATCGTTTCCGGCTCAGTGCCTGTTTGAATACAGGTCACAAATTCCTGTATCAAGCTCTTATGTCCGGCAACATCGTCCACTCCATCATAAAGGGGCACAGCGACATCTTGATAGGTCGATTGAAAGCCGCCAGTGGCGGCTACAACCTGCGCCTGAACATCCGCACCATTCGTCCATTTCAGGCTGCCATTTTGCCCGATGAAGCGCCAATCGCTCTCCCAAGTTGTTGGAAACCCTTCAGCACACCAGCTTCCCCGGTAAGTATAGATCAGGCCGTTGCTCATCTCAAACGTAGCAACCGCCGAAGCACCATGATCGTACCACGAACCAGCGGGGTTCCACTCTTTACAATAGACTGCAACCGGATCAGCCCCGCTGAGGAAGCGAGCAGCATCGAAGGTGTGGATAGCCATATCTAGAAGGAGAACATGCTCCATATGATCGCGAAATCCGCCGAAATGTGCGCCAATGTAGAAGTCGCTGTTGATGGTGGTAACAGGCCCAATTGCTCCCGATTGCAGAAATGCTCTGGCACGACGCACGCCCGGCTCAAAACGGCGATTCTGGATAACCGCAAACAGCTTCCCAGCCTTGCGAGCCGCCTCTATCAGCATCCGTGCATCCTCCATTGAATCGGCCAGCGGCTTCTCACCCAGCACATGACAGCCATGATCAAAGGCGGTCAGCGTCACGCTGGTATGCGCTTCGGGGATCGTGCAATTAAAGACGGCATCAGGCGAGGTACTCTCAAGCACAGAAGCCAGATCAGTATCGATGGCGGCGCTCTCCAGATTATATTCGGCAGCCCTCTTCCTGGCTGCCTCCTCAATAACATCCACCAGACCAACGATTTCCAGATCGGGCGTCTGACTGGCTGCATCAAGCCAGGCGCGGCTCATGCCACCACAACCAACCATAACGGCTCGGATTTGCTTATTGTGCTGCATTCTGCATCCTTCCAGGACATGTGACGTGCATGCTAAGCATGCAAAGAAACGAGAGAAAATAACTTATTTTGCTGTCCAGCCACCATCTATCACCAGTGTAGAGCCGGTGACAAATGCGGCCTCATCAGAGGCAAGATAAAGAGCTGCCGACGCAATCTCATCTGGGCGTCCCATCCGTCCAATTGGCTGACGAGCATGGAGTTGCTGACGCATCTCATCTTTGTTATCAGGGAAGTTGCGTGCGAGAAAACCCTCCACAAACGGCGTATGCACCGTTCCAGGGCAAATAGCATTGGCGCGGATACCCCGATCCACAAAATCAATAGCGATAGAGCGCGTCATGCTAATGACAGCCCCCTTGCTGGCACCATAGGGAAAACGTCGATCAACCGCTATCATGCCCGCGACCGAGGCAATGTTCACCAGAACACCGCCCTGCGGTTTCTGCGCCAGCATATGGACCAACGCATACTTAGAGCAGAGAAAAACTCCGCCGGCATTGACGGTCATGACGCGTTGCCAGTCTTCCAGGCTCGTCTCTAAAACATTGCCTACATGACTGACCCCCGCGTTATTGACGAGAATATCCAGGCGTTCGTGATCCTGCACCACCTGCTCAAACGTGCTGCGTACCTGCTCCTCGTCGGCCACATTGAGACTGACAGTAAACGCAATTCCTTCCTGAGACTGGATCTCGCTCACAACCTGATTGGCTGCCTCAAGATTGATATCTGCGATCAGCACGCGCGCCCCCTGTTTGGCATAGAGCAACGCTATCTCGCGGCCAATCCCCGAACCAGCACCGGTGATGAGCGCAACTTTGTTATCCAACCTGAACATCTTTGTCTTTGCCCTTTCTCATCATGAGCGAAGGACACCCTCAGCGGGTGTCCTCCATAATCCAGAAACCGATGGATGAGCAAATCAGCTTAGCTTTGCTCCCTCGATTTCTAGAGCGAATATACGAGGTGATGTATATATAAGTTTAGCACATTCTCTGTTTGCAGGACCAACAAGCAAACAAGCGATGTATTGCTCGCTCAGTCATGCCAACCATACTTATGCATTGCCCTCTGGTATAGAAGAGCAAAACGAACTCTGCATATGCACAACATGCGCCACTTTGAGTTCATGTTCTTCATCAGCAGATATCCGAGGTCGGAACTCAGAGGTCACATTCCATTGAAACTGATCTTTATTTGGAAATGCCTCATGATAATGCCGCAACCCAACAGGCATCAGACGCAATCTCCTATCGATCCATTCACGATCCCAGGGGCCATCCTCAAGGACTTCTTCCGCTGCCCGGAACTCGTAATAGATAGTACGACGCAGATCCTTGCCCTCCACCTGCTCAGAACCATGAACAATCATGACATCGTGCAGCAAGACATCGCCCGGCTCCATTTCCACTATCTGAACATCAGGATGGTTCCATCCCCATGCTTGATTTAAAGCACAAATATCTTGCCTGAGCCGCTGGCTTCCGGGCAACACCCGTAATGCTCCAGCATCAGCTCTCGAATGATCAAGATAGAGATCAAAATTGAAGAGGCGATATCTGCGCGGATGAACAGCATCCTGATGCCAGGGGATAGCTTCACCATCACCTTCTTGCTTAAAAACCATAGATTCGTACGTTGGCACAAAATTTGGCCCACACAAGCTCTCTGCTACAGCCAACACCTGTGGACATCCCAATAGCTCCAATGAAGCCGCCTGTCTCTTGTTATGCAGATAATTCACGCGGAACATCACACGCCCATTCGTACGTTGTGCGAATACATAATCTCGATAGTGGAGATCATCCTCCGCAGCATGCAAACCATCCTCAATCCATGTATCACCGGCCTCCTGCAAACGCTGCAAAAGCTCCTGCGGGATCATTTTCCGCAACACGAGATAGCCATTCTCATCAAAGAAACGAATTTGTTCCTCTGTTAGATGATACGGGGTACGCTCAAAGTGATCAGGTAACGGTGTCTGGGGATTCTGTTCGGTGCTGTGAGTGGTCATAATACCTCCTCGTACTCACATAGTTGCCGGTCAAGTTCTCGTGATGAACCTTCATCTCTACGAAATATAGAAGAAGAATAAAGGAAAATCTTCTTGTTTTCGTGCCAGTTTTTACTGTATCCTAAGATCATGAAACCTTTTGATCACGCGAACCCTACAATCGATGTGGAAACTCTGGGCTTTGCGACAAACAAACAGCAACCTGGTCTGATGCAACGTCCCCATAGACACAACGAGGTGGAACTCAACTATCTTGAGAGGGGTGCGATAGTGTACCTCTCAGGCGGCAAGCGTATTGAGATTCACGCTGGACAGGTCGCGATCTTCTGGGCTGCCATCCCCCACCAGATGATCCATATCGAAGAAGACGCTCTTTTCTATTGGATTACGATCCCTTTTGCTACCTTTCTGCAATGGCGCTTGCCAGATATGTTCGCACAACACGTTATTCGTGGACAATTTGTCCTGTGTGCCACACAGCCCCAAATCACTTCTCCTCTCCATCTCTTCAGACAATGGCAAATCGATCTGCAACAAAAGGAGTCCACAGAATATCAGAGAATAGTGCAACTGGAAATTGAGGCACTCCTGCGCCGTCTGGCACTATCCGACTCCATCGCTCCCATAACATATGAAGCTATCACAGGAAGCAGTGTTGTTGAGGAACTGAACAAAGTAGAAAAGATTGCCTGCTTTATTGCTGACCACTACACGGAGCCGCTCCATATCGAAGATATTGCCCAGGTCGTCCATTTACACCCGAATTACGCCATGACACTGTTTCGCAAGCATCTTGGCCTCAGCATTATTGACTATATGACACAATACCGTCTTGCACATGCACAACGCCTGCTCATTATAAGCAACACCAACGCCTCAGCCATAGCGCTGGAAGCCGGGTTTGGTTCGGTCAGTCGCTTCTACACAACTTTTAAACATGCCTACGGACAGGCTCCCGGAGCCTATCGAGCCACCTGGACAACTCTTCAAAAGCCGAAAAACAACTAATGAAGGGACAGCTTTCCACCGTCCCTTCACCATATTCAGTCTTCCTTCAGGAATAGTTCGATGACCGGAACAAGCACATCCGGACGCTGGATTGGCAGCTTCAAGGTCAGCGTATTCGCATCGCTCTTGTCCACATCCATGCGTATTTCGGAGGCATCGTTGAGGAGTTGCGCGTACTCCACACGGTCGGCCAGCCCATCTAGATAAATATCGATCATCGGCCAGGCAAACACATGCAAGTAGAGACGATTACCACGCTGCGTCAAGCGACAATCAGGGGGAGGAGTGAAATCGCTCTGAGTCGCGCCATAAATAGAGCGATTATGCAAACGCATCCACTCACCGATAGCGTCCAGCGTTGCCACCGCTCTTGCATCAAATTCTCCTCGTGCGGTTGGGCCAACATTCAAGAGCAAATTACCACCTTTAGCAACAGAGTCAACAAGCATACGCACGAGCAGATCAGGCGACTTCCAATCGAGGTTATCGCGATCATAGCCCCAACTGCCGTTGAGCGTCTGACATGCCTCCCATGTCACGGGCTTCCCATCGACCTGTATCCAGCCGCGCGGCTGCACCTGCTCTGGCGTCTGAAAATCGCCTCCCACCTCCGTACGGTTGTTGATCAGGATGTTAGGCTGTAGCTCATGCACCATCTGCACAAGCTGCTCCGATTGCCAGTCATCTTTCCCTTTCCCCTTCGACCAGCCCCAATCCATTCGGGAATAAGAGAAGTCAAACCAGAGAATATCGATGGTGCCATAATTCGTCAATAACTCACGCACCTGTCCGCGCAAGTACTCGGCATATTTGCTGACATCGCGCCCCTGTGCCTGCTCACGAAATGCGAGATCCTCACGTTGCGGATGCAACCCATCAACAGGAAATTCAGGGTGATGCCAGTCAATCAGCGAGTGGTAAAAGCCGATCTTCAAACCTTCCGCGCGAAATGCTTCTACCCAGGGGCGGAGCAGGTCACGGCCAGCAGGCGTATTGGGAGCTTTATAATCGGTCAGTTGTGAATCCCAGAGACAAAAACCTTCATGATGCTTCGTGGTCAGCACCGCATAGCGCATGCCAGCACGTTTCGCCGTACGCGCCCATTCTTTGGGATCATAGAGATCGGGGTCAAAATGTTTGAAATAGCGCTGGTAATGTTCATCCGTCAGCATTTCTCGATTTTTCACCCATTCGTGTCTCGCCGGCAATGCATAGAGACCCCAATGGATGAAAAGACCAAAACGGTTATGAACGAACCAGTCGCGCCGCTGCTCTGCCGCCTGTATACGCTGTTCCTGTACCATTTTCACTGCCTTTCAGAAAATAAACAAACCAACAATCAAGAGACTTTACGCCTGACGCCAGATCTCCCCATCAGGGAAAGCATACGCTTTCAATGTCTCAGGGAGCATCTTCACGCTATATCCAGGAGCGAGAGGAGCCTTATAGTGACCATCCTCAATGACAACTGGATCGAAAAAATGCTCATGAAGATGTGCTGAATATTCCAGCATACGATCTTCAAGCGAGGCACTCACGCAAATGTAATCAAAAATGGAGAGATGTTGGACGTATTCACAAAGCCCGACGCCGCCTGCATGTGGGCAAACAGGCACGCCAAATTTGGCCGCCATCAACAGAATTGCCAGTATCTCGTTCACGCCACCCACACGACACGCATCAATCTGGCAAAAGTGCATGGCATTGGCCTGGAAAAGCTGTTTGAAAATAACTCGGTTCTGGACATGCTCACCGGTTGCAACCTTAATCGGGGCGATGGCGCGTGCGATAGTAGCATGGCCCAGCACATCATCGGGACTGGTTGGCTCCTCAATCCACCAGGGATGATAGGGAGCAAGCGCCTGCATATGTGCAATTGCCTCGTTAACATCCCAGACCTGATTTGCATCTACCATCAATTTGCGATCAGGACCGATCTCTTCACGCATGATCTGTATGCGCCGAAGATCATCCTGCAAGCTGGCTCCAACCTTCAATTTAAACTGCGTCCATCCCCTGGCAATAGCTTCGCGGCAAAGAGAGCGCAGTCGCTCATCACTATAGCCCAGCCAACCGGCAGAGGTGGTATAGGCAGGATAGCCCTTCTGCAACATCTCAGCCTCGCGTTGCACTCTTGTCGCTACATTGCGCTGCAAAATACCCAGTGCCTCCTCGGGCGTCAGAGCATCGGTGATATAGCGAAAATCGATGCAGGCGACCAGTTGCTCAGGAGACATATCGACCAGCAATTTCCAGACAGACTTGCCCTCGACGCGCGCATAGAGATCCCAGAGCGCATTCACCACGGCCGCAGTCGCCAGATGAATAACTCCCTTTTCAGGGCCAATCCAACGCAACTGACTCTCGCTGGTTAGAGATCGCCAGAAAGCCGCCATATTCGTTGTGATAGATTCCAGCGTTCGCCCGATGAGCAGAGGAGCAAGTGCCCGAATAGCAGCAACACAGACCTCCGTCCCGCGACCAATCGTAAACGTCAAACCATAACCCTCAAGCCCTTGAGGGCTGTCGGTTTGCAAGATCACATATGCTGCCGAGTAATCGGGATCAGGATGCATGGCATCTGAACCGGCAAATGTACGCGACGTGGGGAAGCGCACATCATATGTCACCAGGTTGGTAATAGTAATAGTCATACAGCTCTCCCTATTTCCCATGACCAATCATACTAATTGCGCCGCTCCATACAAAAATAAATACAATTCATTTTTTGATTTTAACATAGAAACAGGCAAAAAAACAACCTTTCATCACATAAAAAGGCTATTCTAAGCAAGCTGCGATAAAATTATTCCTCTTTTCCCGTGAGAAAATCATCATTGTAATCAACATATACAAAATAATAAGTCATACACATTTTTCAGCTTACATAAAAGCATTGCATAGCGTCGGATCGCTCTGTTACAATTACTATCAACTTCAATTACTGAGGAGAGAATATGGGGTCAGAAGGCCGCTCTATGCGGGAAAGTATTTTAGCAGCAGCAATTCAACTTTTTGCCGAGTATGGCTATCATGCAGCGCCTCTTCGCGATATCGCCCGTATCGCTGGAATACAGGCAGCCAGTATCTACCATCATTATCCAAACAAACAATCGCTACTCGTTGAAATTATGACCACGTATATGCAACAGCTTAACAGGCAGATTGAACACATTTTGAGTGAATACGACGAGCCGGTCGAGCGCCTCCAACAAGCAATCACCAATCACATCCATCTCCACACAAGATACAAAGCCGAATTCTTCATTATCGACACGGAGATCCGGTCGCTGGAAGCCGAGAACCGGCTCAACATCATCTCACTCCGCGATAGATATGATGAACTGCTGCAAGAGCTGCTACGAGACGGCATGGAACGCGGCATCTTCCGTCAGAGCGACGTGAAAGTCACCTCTTACGCCATTATTGCGATGTGTACCGAAGTGGCCACCTGGTTCCGCTCCGGTGGCAGGTTGACGGTACAGCAAGTCATAGACATCCATTGCCAAATGATTATGCAAGGGCTATTAATCGATCAAGAAGCAACTCTAAAGCAAAGGGGACTGAGCTAATAGGCTATAACAGAATGCCCAGGCAATAGTAGCTTTCACATTTAGAGAACGTTGGGAGGAATCAAAGCGTATTTCACGCCCTGCTTCTGCAATAAACGTTGAAAGACCTCCAGCACAGACGCAAGGGGAACGTGAGCCGTAACCAGTGCCTCAACATCAATGTGGCGACTGGTAATCAAATCGAGGGCCTGGGAAAAATATGCGGGCGTGTGATGAAAGACACCAATCATGGTTAATTCGCTATAGTGCAGGGGTTGTGTCTCTAAAGCCACCTGCGTTCCAGAGGGACAACCACCAAAGAAATTGATTAATCCCCCGGGCCGTACCATCGTGGCGGCAAGACTCCACGTCTCCGGCGTACCAACCGCTTCAATCACAACATCTGCGCCGCGCCGCGCCTCTGTTTCCCGCAACACAGCCTCGCGTTGTTCTTCAAAAGAGAGCGCAGCAATATCAATAACAACATCTGCGCCAAATAATTTGCCTAAAGCCAGGCGCTCGCTGCCCCGACCAGTCAGAATCACATAGGCGCCACGCAATTTCGCCAGCGCGACCAGCAGCAACCCCAACGGGCCAGATCCCAGCACTGCAACAGTATCGCCCTCGGCAACACCACTCGCATCAACGCCATGCAACGCGCACGCCAGCGGTTCGGTTAAGGCCGTTGCCACAAACGATGAACCGGAAGGCAGTACATACAGATTTTGACGCACGATTCGCTCTGGTACAAGCAAATATTCTGCATAGGCTCCGTTGAGCAGCAGGAGATCTTCACACAAACTGTATTTCCCCCGCCGACAGTAAAAGCACTGCAAACAAGGTGCGGAATTCGCCACACTGACAGCATCACCCTCCCGACATTGTGTTACGCCTGCTCCAACCGCAGCCACGCGGCCTGAAACCTCATGGCCGAA
Source organism: Reticulibacter mediterranei (assembly GCF_016587455.1). Lineage (NCBI taxonomy): Bacteria > Bacillati > Chloroflexota > Ktedonobacteria > Ktedonobacterales > Reticulibacteraceae > Reticulibacter > Reticulibacter mediterranei. Next base: position 1,086,989 of record NZ_BNJK01000001.1, read on the forward strand.
GCCAGCGGGCGTCTGCCGAAACAAGCGGGGATGACCGCGACGATATGTTTTGAGATCCGTGCCACAAGTCGTGGCAACCGCAACCTGTAACAACACGTCTCCCGGTCCTGGTCTGGGAATCGAGCGCTCTTCCAGACGTATATCCATTGGACCATAAAACATAGCAGCGAGCATGAACGTGACCTCTTTTCCAGTGTTGGCGACAGCTTATTCAGCATAATGTTAGCTGTATTATAGCACGACAAATCTGCCTCTCCAGCACGCCAAAAGAGGTTAAACCAATCAGGACTTTTAGACCATCGACAAGCGAAGCGTAACAGAACTTCATCCCCTTCGTAATAGAATATGTATTCAAAAGAGGGAGCAATTCGCTAGAATGACCGAAGAGAAGAAGCACACCAGCAAACGCTGGAAATTATCTATATGGGTTATCATCTGCCTGCTTTTACTTGCTGGTAGCAGCATTTTTCTCATTGCCAACAGCCGAGATGGTGCAAACCATGTTGTCGCAACTCCCGTTACTCATACTAAAACCAGCACAGTCACTCACACCGCCACGCCAACCGTATCACCACCCACCTCAACCTCAACGCTCACTCCCGCTATCTCACAAACGCCTCAGCCACTATTCCAGGACTATTTTATTGATAACAGCAAAGGTTGGCTGACTGGCAATGCGGCAGGCTATACACGTACCCTCGATGAAGGCGCTCTAACTCTTGCAGCAAATAACCATAAAATTCTTGTCGAAAGCATACCGGCAAGTACCTCATTTGACGATTTTTCGTTATCGATGAATTTCACGATCAAACAAGGAGACGCGAACGATAGCGTGGGCCTCTATCTGCGCGGTGATAGCAACCTTGATCATGATTATCGCATCGATATTTATGGGAATAACATGTACGGCATCAGTAAAGAATCGCTAGATCCCGAAGACAGCTATCAAATCATCACACCGTTGGTTAAGCCCACCCACGCTCCCCAAATCAAGGCGTCAGGCCATATCAACCGGCTCACAGTGATTATGAAAGGGCCAACGCTAGTATTGTTCATTAATGGTGTTGCGGTACAAGCTATTTCCGACGAAGATTATACTCACGGACAAATTGCATTGTTTGTTCAACATGGCACAACCTCCGAAGGGGTTCAATTGATGGTGACGAGCCTCTCCATCTATCCAGCGCCCGACGAGCTGCCAGGTGGCATCCCAACACCGGCCGCTTCCAAGACAGCAACCATCAAAGGATAATCAGGGAGCGCTGCGCCTTGCTGAAACTTTTAGTGTAGCCATTGCGTAGCATTTGGTGGGACTCTGTATAGTGGAAGTGGATGGTCACACCATTCTATTGCACAGAGTAGACATATCGTTCATCGCTGTAGATGATGCGATTGTTGACATCGAGAAAGTGCAGATACAAATCGTCAGCAGAGGCGACCTATTTCTCTGCGTTACACACGTGAGGGTAAGATATTCTATGAAAGCAAGTTCACCCGCAAAAGATCATGTTGTCATTGGAAAAGATGAATTGATTCATCAGGTTGCGGCCAGGGCAGGCTTGAATCTTAAAGAGACTAGTAAAGTTATTGATGCCTTTACAGAAGTCGTGCGCGAAGACGTTGCACGCGGCCACGAAGTACGTTTAATGGGCTTTGGCACCTGGAACCTCCGCGATGTGGCGGCGCGCCGTGTCAAATCGATCCGTGGTGGAGATCAGATCACCATTCCCGCCAGAAAACGCGTTGGCTTTTCGGTGGGGGCAGTACTCTCTCAAGCTGCCCTAGGAAGTTCTCCCTTATTTGCACCTCGCACAGACAAAAAGTCAAACGGCGAAACAAAAATGATGCGCAACGGCTCCGAACAATAGCGGCAAACAAAAGGAACTCCCCCTCTGGCAAAAAGCCAGTTCAGGGGAGTTCCTTCTGTATATGATCATCCATAATTCCTGGGAATACACCTACCTTGTGCGGCTAGCCATCCGAACGTTGCAACGTTTGTTCGAGCTGGCGACGCTCAGCGGGCTGAGCCATACGGAACGTTCCCTTCTCGTTGATGAAAACGACACGCGACCCTCGCAGGTCCACAAGCATATCCGGCTTCTTATCTCCATTGAGATCGACAAATTTCAATGTCACCGGTATCAGCTCATCGCCTTCACCAAAAAGCTGAGGACCAATGTAGATACGAGCATGAGCAGCATCCCCGCCAGGAAGTTCGATAATTTCGATATGACGATTCAAATTGATGGCGATAAAATGGCTGGGAGTACTCCCTGACTCATGACCGACCATTGCATCCGTTTGAAATGTACGTGGACGCCCATAATGAATATCATCGAGGATCGTGTTAAACCAGCCAGAAGCCGCGCTCAACCCGGTCCAGAGGAAAAGCATCACAAGCATGCCCACTCCAAGATAAAGGAGCGGATGCGCCTGATGACGCGTCTTTTTCGGTGCCGCCGTCGTCTTCGTTTTCGTCTTAGGATAAGACGTATTTGTCAGAGCCTTTGGCGTTACCGTCGTTCGCCTGGCACTCCCCCGTGTGCCGGGCCTTGTATCGATCTCACCTTCCCACACGGTATCCACCTCCTCGGTGTTTTGCGTGGTAGTGCGAGAGCGAGATGCCCGCTGCATCACTGGTGCAGCGGTCAAACGTCTCCCCGTAGAGGATGCGGTTGTCGCACTTACTGGCCTGTGCCGCAAAACGCTACGGGGAGTAATATCATCTGCCGTGTCTAATGTCGGCATATTCAATTTCTCCTCTCCTTAACAAAGTAAAGCATTCTTCAATTTAAAGAAGAAATATGCCTACAGTCGGAGATCCCCTCTTCAACCATTCATATATAGATGCATACATGAATATAAAAGGTCTATAGGTAATTTGCTGTAGTGACAACTGATACGTATCAAGGATGGGCCTATTTTACCGCAAGTATCCAGAAATTGCAAGAGAAAACTGAGTATCAGGAAAAATAGGTTAGTAGTAGATGATCGCTATTGAATGGGTAAAACAAGATGATATACAATGATACGTTTTTACATAGTTTCAGTGAATTTACGGAGATATTATTAGTATACCCGGCCTTCCGCAAATTTTCCAGGGGGCTATAGGAGAGTTTCGTTCGCGAGAACAGACTGTAAATCCGGGGGCAATGGCGCTTCCAATTCCAGTTCCCGACCGATTATAGGATGCGCAAACGCTAACTGGTACGCATGCAAGAACTGCCGTTGGATGACAAGCCCTGGGCGCACCCGCCCTGAACCGTACATGGGATCACCAACAACGGGATGCCCTATGGCTTGCAAATGGACGCGGATCTGATGCGTGCGCCCTGTCTCCAATTGCAACAGTAACAAAGTATGATGAGCATAACGGTTCAAGACGCGAAAATGAGTCACCGCGTCACGGCTATCCACTGTCGTAATCGTCATCTGCTGACGATGGCGAGGATCACGACCAATCGGCGCATCGATGCTCCCCTTCTCCAACGCTACAGTGCCTTCAACCAGCGCCAGATAACGCTTCACTATCTCATGCCGCTTCATCTGCTCCACCAGAGCCGCTTGCGTGCGCACATCTTTCGCCACGATCAATAGCCCGGTCGTATCCCTATCCAGGCGATGCACGATGCCTGGTCGCAGGTCACTCTCACTTGTGCGCAACTCAGGATAGCGAGCAAGCAAAGCATTGACCAGCGTATCCTCATAATGACCGGGCGCTGGATGCACCACCATGCCAGCAGCCTTGTTAATCACCAGCACATACTCATCTTCATAGACGATATCGAGTGGAAGCGCTCGTGGTTGCACGGTGGTTGGCGTCGCTACAGGAGTGGTACGCAATAGTTGAAGCGTATCCTGCGCACGCAAGGCATAACCCGGCTTCACAGCATGCCCATTCACCAGAATCAGGCCATTGCTGATGAGTTGCTGGACTTGCGTACGTGAAACATCCTCCAAACGGGACACAAGATAACGATCAAGCCGCTGTCCGGCTTGATCGGCTTCAATCGTCCACTGTTCGGGGCTATGAGAATGGGCCACATCAGGATTGTGCATCTTGCTCTTTCGCTTGCAGTGTTCCGCTGTTCGTCACCGATGAAGAAGTATTTTGGCTCGTCTCGTCGCTCTTTGCGCTATGATGCAAACCACCAAACGCGACCAGTACGAAGAGGAGAAAGACCCCAACGGAGATACAGGCATCCGCAATATTAAAAATGGCGAAGTAATAATTAATTTCAGGGATGCGGAAGGAGATAAAATCAACCACATAGCCACTATGACGCGCCCTGTCAATCAAATTGCCAATCGCCCCACCAACGATCAGGCCAAAGACGATCTTATAGAAAAGCGGTCCCGAGTTAATCATCCGAGCATAGAGATAGGCAATCACGCCAATAGCCAGGAGAATAAAAACGGCAAGGAAGTTATTCTGATTTTTAAAGAGACTAAAAGCCGCTCCATTATTCTGGATATATGCAATAACCAGATACTTGCCGAGCAGAGAAATATCTGGTTTACTTCCTGGTGGGTTCAGATTGGCTACGACAAGGGCTTTTGTCCACTGATCAAAGGAGATGACCACAACCGCAGTGAGCAATGCTAAAGCATCATAAAAACGCGCACGCCTGGCTAGCACAATGATTTCCTTCTTCCTTATACTCAAAATCGATCAGGCACGAGCATTGTACCACAATCGTCAGGAAAAGGCACTATGCAGATAGTACCTCTCCCTGAAGCGTGAAAAAAGCAGGGAGGGCCAGCCTCAATCATTGCGTATCCGCGTCGTACAATTCTTCTCTGCTAAGATTGCGTTGTTCCAATGCTTGCTCATCTTTTATGCAACGAGCAGCCCAGGGAATAGCTTCCAGCCTTTTCTCAGGAATCGGTTGCCCACATACCACACAGCGGCCATACGTTCCATCTTTGATACGCTTGAGCGCCGCCTCAACCTCCATGAGTAATGCCTGCTCATTCACCAGGATCGATTGCTCCTGCTGCATCTCCTGAAAATCTGTGGCCGTCTCCTCAAATTCCTGCGGTCCCTCGCTGATCTCCGTTGTATCTACAGGAGTGGGATATGCCTGATCCAAATCCCCCATCTGCGTTCGTAGTTCTGTTCTCTTCTCTTCCAGACGTTTTTTTATCTGCTGCATATCCAGAGTCATGATGCATTATCCTTTCTATGCGATTGACGAAGAGCAGCGAAAAGAAACATGCTCTCAAGCCACTTTTTTCACTTCTCTCCTTATGAGAAAATATACGCAACCAGAGTCGTTTCCGTTTCAATCAGATAGGATGGCCTCTCATGGAGACAGAAAACAGACAACTATTTGTCCCATAGCTTCTTATTTTACCACCATAATACATGATTAATCGTACTATATATGGGTGAGCAATGTAGCAAGAAGCAAACCTCAATGCCTGAGGCCCAGGGCTTTCCAATTCTCCCATCTAGCGGGAGTGCAGAGGGCGGCAGCCCTCTGCCGGGGTGCGGGGTGTCCCCGCAAAAACCTTTTTTCTTCTCTTTTGCGCGCCGTCGCAGGCGGCGCGCGAAGGAGGGAAGGAAACTGGGGACACCCCAGACCCCGGCAGGGAGACCCTGCACCCCTTTGAGCGGAGAACTGGAAAGCCCTGGCCTGAGGCCCCTGAAAATGGGCATCTCTTGCCTGATATGCTATGCTGAAAAGACCACAAAAAGAGATGCGAATGGAACGCTGGCAATACGGGATAAAGGAAGCGAGCTATGACAGAACCACGAGTACCACAACAAGCTGAAGAGGGTACACCCGCGTCTTCAAGCCAGGATATACCTTCTATCTTTAGTGATTTTGATCTCTATCTATTCGGACAGGGCAAACATTACCATATCTATGAAAAGATGGGCGCGCATCTGCGCACGGTTGAGGGAGTGACGGGCGTCAACTTTGCTGTCTGGGCACCAAATGCTCAGACGGTCTCCGTGATAGGCGATTTCAACGACTGGCAACGAGGCGTGACCCCCATGCACCTGCGCCATATAGATCTGGGTGTCTGGGAGTGCTTCGTGCCAGGATTAGAGGCCGGAGCTGTGTACAAATACGCAATCATCTCGCGTTTTCACAACTATATGGTTGATAAAACAGACCCCTATGGTTTCGCCGCCGAGCTACGCCCACAAAACGCCAGCATCGTGGCTGACATTCAGCGCCATCAATGGCAAGACAACACCTGGCTTGAGCAGCGCAGCCAGCACCAACAATTCAGCTCGCCGATCTCAATTTATGAGGTGCATCTCGGGTCGTGGCGTCATGTTCCCGAACGCCACCTGGAAGGAGCTGTCGAAGAAGATCGTTTCATGACCTATCGCGAGTTAGCTCACGCCCTGGCAGCATACGTTAAAGATATGGGATTTACACATGTGGAACTGCTGCCAATCACTGAACACCCGCTCGATGCGTCATGGGGCTATCAGGTCACAGGCTACTATGCTCCCACCAGTCGCTTTGGCACGCCGGAAGATTTCCAATATTTTGTCGATTACATGCATCAGCAGGGTATAGGAGTCATTCTCGACTGGGTGCCTTCACACTTTCCCAAAGATGGTCACGCCTTGAGCTATTTTGATGGCACACATCTCTATGAATACGCTGATTCGCGCAAAGGAGAGCATAAAGACTGGGGAACGTATGTGTTCGATTACGGACGCAGCGAGGTGCGCAATTTTCTTGTCGCCAATGCCCTGTTCTGGCTGCGCGAATACCACATCGATGGGTTCCGTGTAGACGCCGTTGCCTCAATGCTCTATCTCGACTATATGCGGCCCGATGGCGAATGGGTAAGCAACCAGCATGGAGGACGCGAGCACCTGGAAGCAGTAACATTCCTGCGCCAGCTTAACGAAGCTGTGTATGCAGAGGTTCCTGGCACCATTACCGTTGCAGAAGAATCGACATCCTGGCCGCTGGTATCGCGCCCCACGTATATAGGTGGTCTCGGCTTTAGTTTCAAATGGAACATGGGCTGGATGCATGATATGCTGGAATATATGCACATGGACCCCATCTATCGGCGCTACCATCACAACAATATCACCTTCTCGCTGATGTATGCCTATTCAGAGAACTTCATCCTGCCGCTCTCGCATGATGAGGTGGTCCACCTCAAAGGCTCACTATTGACCAAGATGCCTGGCGATCTCTGGCAGCGTTTTGCCAATTTGCGCGCCTTTTTCGGCTATATGTGGGGGCATCCAGGAAAGAAGCTCCTCTTCATGGGCGGCGAGTTTGGGCAATGGCATGAGTGGAACGAGGCCGAAAGCCTCGACTGGCACCTGCTTGAGCCTCCCAGCGATCCGCATCATGCCCACTTGCAACAGTTCGTGCGTGATCTCAACGCGCTCTATCAGCAAGAACCGGCACTCAGCGCGCTCGATACTGACCCACAGGGCTTCTCCTGGATCGATCCGCACGATTCGGATAATAGCGTCATCTCTTTTATCCGTCGCAGCACCAAACCAGAAGAGACGCTCATCTTTATATGCAATTTTACGCCCATGCCGCGTTTTGGATATCGAGTGGGAGTACCAGACCCGGGAAACTACTATGAAATACTCAATAGCGATCACACATGTTATGGGGGAAGTGGCATCATCAACGATCAACCTATGCCAAGCGCACCCATCTACTGGCAATCATGCCCGCATTCTCTATTGTTGACATTACCTCCGCTCGCCACCACAATCTTAAAATGTCGAGCGATGAATAATACATCCAAAGAACGGAAAGAGACCGTAGCGTATGAGTCGTAATAATAGTAATCATAATCATCGCAAAAGTGAGAAATCAGTGACCCGCATTCGTCCACGAAGAGATGGGCATGTCACAGAGGATGAGCGATTGCTCCATCGTCCAACGCAGCCACTTGTAAAGCCAACAGAGCCGACGCCGATCGAGCAGGTCAAAATCGAACAACACTCTGTTGAACGTGGCATGCACTTTGACTTTACCATTACCGACCCCTGGCGCGTCTTCCGCATCATGAGCGAGTTCGTCGAGGGCTTCGATGCGCTGGCCCACATTCCGCCATCAGTGGCGATCTTTGGCTCAGCCCGCACTAAACCTGATGATCCATCATATGCCGCAGCGATAGAAACGGCTCGTCTGCTGGCAAAGGCCGGCTTTGGCATCATTACAGGCGGCGGCCCCGGTATCATGGAGGCAGCCAATCAGGGCGCACAGGAAGGAGAAAACTGCTCAATTGGTTGCAATATCGAGCTTCCCTTTGAACAAGCATCTAATCCCTACCTCGATATTGCGCTCGATTTCCGCTACTTCTTCGTACGCAAAACGATGTTTGTCAAATATTCCAATGCCTTTATCATCTTCCCCGGTGGCTTTGGCACGATGGACGAACTGTTCGAGGCGTTGACGCTCATTCAGACGAAGAAAGTCAGCCATTTTCCGGTCATCCTCTACGATTCTAAATATTGGAAAGGCTTGATCGACTGGCTACGTCAGACAATGCTGATCGAAGAGAAAGTGTCGCCCGAAGATCTGGATCTGCTCCACCTTTCGGATGACCCAGAGGAGATTTGCCGTATTGTTTGTGAGGCGTATCAGGAGAGCTATCGTTTAGAGCGAGAACATCCGCTGCATTATAGCGAACAGACTATTCGCTAGATGCCCTTTCCAGCGTGCAACCAGGAAGGACGCTCCGCTTGTCAGGCGGGTTTGCTCTTGCCCTGTGTTGCACAACGTGGCACAGAATCGGCTACTATTGGTGTCAATTTTGCTGTCATTGCTCACTCCCATAAATTCGCATCAATGGCTGATGTGGCCCTTGGTTGTTGCCAAGGGTTGCAGTCCCCGACGGCTCTCCCGCATTGTTGCTGATGAAGGGGAGATCCAGCCACAACCTCGCGAACAACATTGTGCAGATACAAAACGCCCAAGCAGCGAGTCACGTCTCTCCCTCAGAACTATTGACAGGCTTTTGTCTCAGGAAGCTGCCCCCGAGTATTGTCAGGAAGCCGAACAGACTTGTCCAGAAAAGTGGCCGAAGCAGCCAATGGGTGAGTATCCAGGTATCCCGTCCAGGTGACACTCCCAGGCGGATTTGTTCCTGAGCGATCAGCATCTGCCCCATCGTCTCTATCGTACTCAAGGCCAGACACGTGAGGCCCAGGATGGCAAGCCAGCGAGAGCATCTCCAGTCCCCAGAACCCTCGACATGCATCAGGCTCCAGATCCCGAGACCCAAGGTGGCCACAGCCAGAGGAACTAAACTGCTATCGATCAGCGAGAACAGTGCGGAGAGGTGGTTGCCGAGTGTGTATAAATCGGAGATACGCTCAGCGTTCGCACACTTAGAACCAGGGCAATCGCTGAAAAACAGAAAAATGGAATCGCTCCCCTCATTCCAGGAGACGATGACATTGCCCACAGCCCCAAGTAAAACAACAAGCGATCCACTGACGATCAGCAGGGCGCCTTTGCGAGAGAGCATCTATCAACTCCTTTTTCCAGAAGAACGCACATCAAAGGGGTCCCCATCAGCGCAAAAAAACACGACTATTTGTCGTATTGCTTAACATGCTCATTTTAACAGAAGGGCTTGTCGTCGTCGAGATAGGCGACAAGCCTTTTTCAACGGAAATCGAAGAAAGCCTCTTCTTTTCCTCTTGGTCAGCAACAGTGAGGATGAGCCCTCACCTGCATTATTGCTGATCAGAAAAGGGGCAGGAGGCGCTCTTCGATTTCGCCAAGACATGCTTCGGAAGACGAGCAGCAGTCCTGCGTGCTCCCCGTTTGACTGACGGCGAGTGCAACAGTATACTCTGGGAGAGAACAAAGCCGAGGAGGGACCCGATGGCGAACCAGGAGGACGTGGCTCGACTGAGAAAGAACTTTGATCGCTTCAGAAAGAGTGAAGCGTGGTGGCACTACTTGGGAAAGCACCATCCAATAGTGTGGTATCTCCTTTCATCTCTTCAAGGTTTCCTTTTTGCTGATTATTGGCAAGAAGAGTGTCATCCCCCAACGTCGTGGAACCGCTGGCGAGAGCATCATCCCGCTGTGCAGCCTGATCTCAGCGGAGCCGATCTCCACGCAGTTAACCTCCATAGGGCCAATCTACGTGGTGCTGACCTGAGTGAAGCTGAACTGTTGATAGCCAACCTGAGCGGGGCGAAATTAAGCTATGCAGATCTGAGTGGTGCTGACCTGAGCGGGGCTAACCTGCATGGGACCAATCTCGAACAAATTACGGTCAAGAGGGCCAATTTCCAGGGAGCGGACCTGCACGGCATCCCGTGGCTCCTCGTCATGGACCTCCCCCTGCAACCGGGGGTGAACTTCTCCGGCATCGAGTGGGACGGCTCACCTGACGAACAAGGCAGCTCTTTCCCGACGCTCTGAAACCACTTCTCATATCCCTTCTCGCTCAGCAAAAATGCGGGTGAGCCGTGCACTTAGCTGTTTTACAACGTAACGCGGATACGTTGTTTGCATCCTTTGCAGAAATTACTACCCATTTTACGACCTTGAACTGCCTTCCTGCTCCATCATCGCTAGGTAAAATCCTTACTCCAGCACTGCGACTCATGGTCCACAAAACACGGTGAATCTCATCTCGGATATCCGGTTTGTTCAGAAGTGCTACAAGGGAATGATGCAGATGTTCATCTGGCGCAAGATCTCCGGTAGCTGAGGCAATGCTCCAGCACTCGAAAGGAGCAATTTACTGATTGGAGAGCATCGAGACCAGTACGAACAAACTCTTGTCCCTCCCCTCTTTGAGACCTCCTCCTCTTGTTCGTTTATAGAGGTAAAAGAGGAGTATGTCGTTTTTTTAGGAGGTGTCACATGGCTCAAGCGTCAGATGAACAATCACCGGCAACGATCCGACCAGATGAGAGGGAACAAGGGACTGCATTCTTCAAGCCGCAACAGCAACAGGGCAAACAGAGAGAGAAGAGCGATTGGATCGGGTTACGAGGGAAGACCCTATGGGATTGGGTCAGTGTTCTGCTTCTTCCCCTTATGATCGCTGCTGGGTCCATCTGGTTTAGTAACCAACAGAGCGAAACGAGCGCCCATATTGCTCTTGATCAACAGCAAGAGGCCACCCTGAAAGGGTACATGGATGATATCAAGGAATTGGTCCTTGAGAAGCATTTACAAACGTCTCAAACGGGGAGTCAGGAGAGAACAATAGCCAGAACCCTCACGCTCTCTGCATTGCAACAACTGGATGGAGATCGTAAAGGCAGATTAATCCAATACATTTCCAACCTCGGATTACTGCAAAAAGAGCATCCCATAATTGGTTTGAGTGGAGCGGATCTCTCACGGGCCAATCTGTCTTCTTTCATGCTCTCTCGCAGTCTGGTCTATGATGTCGTGAGAATGTCTCTTCGAGATGCGAATCTCTCAGGAGCAGATTTAACCGAGGCAGATTTGATGGGAGCAGATTTGCAAGGGGCGCAGCTGAGAGGGACGGATTTGCGAGCAGCGAATTTGACGGCGACGAACTTGGAAGCCGTCGATCTCACCGATGCGAATGTCCGACCAGAACAGCTTTCCAAAGTCTACTCTCTCAAAGATACCATTCTGCCTTCAGGACATGTCTTTCCGGATCGAATCTGGGCAACCATCCCAGGAAGAGATGAGCGGTGTGCGGTGCTGAATTCAGAGGGGCAGTGTTATGATCTGAAGCTCAACCAAACTAACCCTGCTCCATAGCAGTTGATGAGACACTGATAGACCCTCATACTAGACAGCACTGAAAGAAACCGGCAAAGCTGCTTGACGGCTTCACGAAGAGGGTAAACCTGCCAAAGCTCATCTGACCACTATTTAACTCATTGGCGGCAGCTGCTCTGGATATTGCGCCTGCGGCCGATCCTCTTTCAGCATATTGTTGGTATGCCCTGGAGCTTGTTCCTGATACCCCTGTTCATAAAGTGGCTGTTCTGGCAGAGAACGCTCCAGGGCAGTTTGTGAGGGCTGCACGTCAGGAGACGTTGGTGTGAGCTTCTCAAAGAAGGCGAGGATCTGCTAAAGAAGACGATAGATCCAGGCCGGGTGCACTGCCGACCAGAGGATGAGCAAGCTTACCCCTATGGAGAAGAGCATCAGGTAGTTTTGAGACGCGAGTCCATACAGCACAAGCAGGACGACAAGGATCGGGAAGAGGTGCCGTTAGATCTTCTCCTGAAATTGCAAATATGAAAGAATTCCTCCAAGAGTAGCAGCAGCAAAACCAACTAAGGCGACATATACACGAGAGATACCATCAAATCCAGCAATAGATGCTGTCGCAGTTGTAAGAATAATTAAGATGATTTGTAGCCAGTTGCACCATACCTGCCGTCTATCAGTATCTTTTTCCCGCTTATTCACATACTCATCAACTGAAGAGCGAAACGCATTTCGCTCGGCAATTTTCTGCTTGTTTTCAGCCTCAATAGCATCTTGCCTAGCCTGTTCCTCGCGCTCTATCCTCTTTTGTTTGGCTATCCTTGCAAGCCGCTCCCTTGTAACACGCTCGTTTTCTTCTTGCTCTTCTTGTTGAAATTTTTGATTCACAGAGGCTACAACACCAGCTTCGATAACCTATAGCTGCTTTGCGATGAGCATTGGACCCATTGTTTCTTGCGATTTTGCTTCCTGAGCAATCAATGCATCCCGTTGAGTAATGAACTCTTCTTCCGTAATTTCTTTGATTCTTCGTTTTGTGTAGAGTTCATCTAGCTCATAGAGAAATGTACGAGAAACTGGAAGGTCGGGCACTGGTTCTATTGAACCCTGGCCTCCCGAACCGCCAAAAGTGGTCATCTATTTTGCAGAGCCTGCCAGGCAAATCGACCCTATTCGCTATGAAAAAAAGAGCAGAAAGGCACCACAAGGTCCGCGTTATGCCAGCTATGAACGAATAATACAAGCCCAAACATTAAGTGACATTTGGTAAACCATTTTTAATCAGGAGGACAGTCCCAGAGAACACCAGAGAAGTTTGTGCCTGGTTGCAGGGTGAGGTTCTTGATGATCAGCCAGGGGATGCCACGCAGGTCGGCTCCCTGGAAGTCCGCGCCGCTCACTGTGACCTGTTCCAGATTGGCCCCCTGCAAGAGGGCTTTGGTGAGCTTTGCGGCGTTGAGGTTAGCCCTGCTCAGATTGGCATGGTCCAGGGAAGCGTTGCTCAGGTCCGCACCGCTCAGGTCCGCCTGGTTCAGCAGGGTAGAGTTCAGCCTGGCCCTGTTTAGAACGACGTTGGTCAGCCGGGCCTGGCTCAAGTCGGCTTCACTCAAGACGGCACCGCCCAAGTCTGCTCCGTCCAGGTTGGCCTGGGTCAACCTGGACAAGTTCAGCCTGGCCCGGTTCAGCGAGGCATTGGTCAGTTGGGCCTGGTTCAGCTGGGCTCGACGCAATTTGGCATCACACAACTGAGCCGCGCTCAAGTCCGCACCGCCGAGGTCAGCGTCACTCAGGTCGGCGTACGCCAGCCTGGCTCCACTCAACGAGGCACTGGTTAGCCTGGCCTGGTTCAGCTTGACCCAGCGCAGGTCTGCACCACTCAGGTTGGCCTCGCTCAGATTCGCTCTCATCAGCTTAGCATTGCTCAGGTTGGCTCCACTCAGATCAACATCGCTCAGGTCAGTATCGCTCAGATCGACCATCACATCTGGATATTGCTCTCGCCATTGGTTCCACCCCGCTACTCCTTGTCTCAGCCAGACAACGAGTTTCCGGTTTGCCATGAAGGACTCTCCTTGTTGCATTCTCTCCCCAGAGTATAATGGCGCATTTGTAGCAAGTCAAACTGGCAGAACTTCGTACTGATGCTTGGTACGTTTCCGACGCCATATCTTTTCGTTTGTGAAGGGTGCAAAATCAAGTGGGCCTGTTACTGATCTTTGAACTACTGGAAAACAGTTTGACCACTCGACCTATCTAACTCTCGCACATGCTCTACGCAATGTCCAATCGCTGCCAGAGTGCGCTCGAAGATTGGATGACCGGGAACAAAAGAGGCTTCATCCTGTACCTCTGGCATGTTGAGAAAACGTTGGTGTGTCTGGTAGAGCATATCGCGGAACACCTCTATGGGCTGCTCTCCTATGAGCGTCACCATTGCCAGATTCATTGCATCATAGGTGAGAGGAGCTGGTGCCTCTCCTGGCAGGAGACCAGGGAGACAGGCAATAGCAATCACTTCCCATCCAACAATATGTGCCAGGACTTCACGCGGCCCCCGGGAACCGTTCACTCCTCGTGCAGCGGCTTTCATGGCAGGTGTGATCAGTCTCTCATGAGCATCTGCAAGGGATTGTAAGAGGTCAATTCGTTCCGTCATGTATCTCTTCCTTACTGGAGGATTTTAGTTGTTCCACGATTTGCCACAAGTGTATCCGCTATCTGGCGAGCGCCTTCTTCTGAATTGACCGCCACTGTCACCTGAATGATCTCTTCCATAATAGGTCATCCTTTCTTCGCCGGTACTTGCTGAAATATATCCCTCGCCAATGGCCTGTCAGTGTGATCCTGGCGAAAAGGTACGATATCCCATGGGACTGGCACGTTCTTTAATGAGCAAGAATGACATCGTGATGTGTGCCTATTTCAATCCCGCCTCTCTGGCACGGATAATGGCTTGTGCGCGATCTGCCACCTGGAGCTTGCTGAAGATATTGGAGACATGGTTGCGCACGGTTTTTTGACTCAAAACTAAACGCTCTGCTATCTCTGCATTGTTGCAGCCCCGAGCGATGAAGACGAGGATCTCTCGTTCTCGCTGGGTCAATTCGGGAAAAGCCTGGGGAAGCTGCATGGTGCCCAGGGTGGCGAAGTAGTGAGTGAGGCGTTTAGCTATCGAGGGGCTGAAAATCGCTTCTCCCCGGCTGACGGCGGTGATGGCTCGCAGAATCTCGGCCTGATCCGCACCCTTGAGCAGATAGCCACGCGCACCCGCTCGCATCGCTGAGAACACGGAGTCGTCGTCTTCAAACATCGTCAGCACAAGGATGCCAATATGCGGACTGGTGCGCAGGATAGCGCGGGTGGCCTCGATGCCATTCTGTCCGGGCATGTGCAGATCCATCAGGATCACGTCCGGCAGAAGTGCCGCCGCTTGCGCGATGGCTTCATCGCCTGTAGAAACCTCGCCCACGATCTCTGTTTCTGACACTGAGATCAGCAAAGTACGTAGACCGTCGCGGAAAATAGGATGGTCGTCGGCGATCAGCACGCGAATGGATTCCATGGCTTATTCTCCTGATTGTAGGCTGGTATCGTAGCGGGCGGCAGGCTGTTCTGGAGGCTCGTCCTTCACCAGTGGGAACTGTACCAGCACGTGCGTTCCCGATGTTGCCCTGGATTCGATCTGGCAGGTCCCCCCCAACTCGTCGGCACGTTCGCGCATCGAAGCAAAGCCCACGCCTGCATGATAGTGAAGCGGCAGGCCCACGCCATCATCGACCACCTCCACGGTCAGCACGTCAGCCACCTGAAGACGAACCCAGCACCTCCGCGCATTGGCATGACGGACAACGTTGGTCACAGCTTCAAGCACGATGCGATAGGTTGCTACCTCGACGGCTGCGGGCAGCGAAGGCAGGGATGACGGCGCTTCCATCACCATCTGGGCGCCACCCACTTGACTATAGTGGGCAATCTGCTCATGCAGTGCCGAAACCAGTCCAAGCTCGTCCAGTGCCGGCGGGCGCAGATCATAGACGAGGCGGCGAATATCTACAATCGTGGCCTGGGTTTGCGCCTTCAGATCGAGCAGAAGAGGGTCCAGCGCGGGCGAGTTTTGAGCGAGCAGGTTGCGGGCGGCATCCAGCTTGAGCGTCATGCTAGCGAGCGTGGGACCAAGCCCATCGTGCAGATCGCGACGCAAGCGGCGGCGCTCCTCTTCGCGCGTCGCGACCAGATGTTCGCGGGACCGCTGTAAGTCAGCTGTCAGACGTACTGCATGCGCGGCCACGCTGACCTGAGAAGCAATAACCGTAAGCAATTTGCGATCAGCGGCTGTAAAGGTTTCGCTGGCATCTCGGGGAGCCAGTTGCAGCTGCCCAACCAACTCGCCCGAATGGAGTAGTGGGAGCGTCAACAGCTCGCGTTGAGCCAGGCCACAGGCCGCAGCGATAGCAAACGTCTCTCCATGCTTCAAGCTGATCGCCACGTAGGGTAGCTTGAGGGCTTGAGCCACCGTCTGAACCACTGTCGGCAGCACCGCTTCAGGGATCGGCGTCGCCTCAAGATGAGCGCCCAAATTCGCAAGTACGGCATAAGGATCGTCACGCTCCCCATAGATCAAGCGATTGACAAAGCGCTGAAGGCGAACATGAAGCGGCTGAAACAATACTGCTACAAGACCTGTTGCCAGCAATGAGGGGAGAAATGTACTTGAGGGATGAAAGAGCATACCCGCCAGACTGACGACCAACACATACAGGCCAACCACGCTCCCAGTCAGTGTGCCATAAACGAGCGTGCGGTGGATGATGATCGTAATATCAAAGAGGCGATGGCGCAAGATGGCAATCGCCAGCGCGAAGGGATAGGGCAAAACAAGCAGACCGAGCGCATTACTGCTCAAGACGGGATATCCAAGCAGATTGGGCAATTGCCAGAGCAGGAGGCCCCCCCCGCCGGAGAGCAGGGCAGCATACATGAGCCAACGAATTTTCTGACGCTCGTCGTAGCTCTGTTCTGTCTTATATGACCAGATGATGCTCATGAGTGCCAGGATGGTAGCGATGGGTGGAAAGATGTCCTCTGCCAGAATCCACAGCCCAATCCATGAGAGCATGCTTGAGGACAGCGGCCATGCGACGAGCAGCGAGATGAGCGCGATGGCGTAGGGAACGACGTAGAGCAGCGGGATCACAAAGCGCCGTTTCACGATCAGAGCATGTGGTCGAGGAAAGATCAGCGCAAAGTGCAGCAGCGCGGTCCAGAACAGCAGGAAGCAGCCAATAGTGGTCGCCTTGAACAGCCAGAAACCGATGCCATTGATCAGATCGCCGACCTGCAAGCCGAGTGACCACGTCGTAGCGCCTAGCATGCTCGATGCCGCGAGGAATTGCACTCTGGCAGCAGGCTCCCCAGGACGCAGCAGCACAACAAACACAGCTACCAGGAAAAAGACCAGGGCATAGAGAATCGTGCTCCACTCTTGCGCTGCAAGAGTGGCCAGAGGATATGGCCCAAGCGTCACGGGCACATCTTGAACATGCCCGCTGCGCAGAACGTGGTAGATGATCGTTTGACCACTCTGCCAGTGTGGACGCTGCACCCCCACCCTGAAGAGATCTTGCGCCCACGCTTCCAGGCTTTTCCCCTCGACGGCCACAACGATATCCCCCTTGTGCAATCCGCCTGGTTGCAGAGGCGTGATGACGACTCCATCGTGCCGCCAGACGGATTGGCCTGGAGCGAGGCGCGCGCCATCAGAGGGGGTCGCCAAGTGGAGCAGGAGGAAACTGATTCCCAACAAGACAGCCCCCAGAGCGACGATGATGGCAAGATGGGTACGGATCGATTGCGTCATACGCTCACGCCTTCCACAAGTTGTAAGGGATATGCTGCTATCTCAGCGTATTGTACCACCTTGCAGGCGAGAACATACGGCACGCAAGGGGTGAGTGATAACAAGAGACTACTTTATACTTCCACAAAGGAACGCTGGGGGTTCTGAGGGTCAATCAGAACAGAAATGCTGGAACCTGGAGCATATTTTTTCGGATAGAAAGTGCGACGCTCACTGTGGAAGGTATGCGTCTGTCGCGTTTGAGGATTGACCCACCGTGCGACGACCACATAATACGTAGATGATTCTGTCCGATAGTATGTCCCGTTCGCTGTTGTATAAGGAACTTGCCTGCTCTCCCGTTTTGTCTGAATCTCTGCGACAATGGCAGTAATACATCTGCCATTTCTTTTTAGCCAATTGATATCTGAAGCCCGCTTTGTGGCCCGTATGACACCATACAGGCCAATGAGTGCCCCAGCCCCAGCGCCAATCAACGCACCAGTGGAATTGGCGGTAAGGATATCGAGGGGGGAAACTATACTTGCAACACTGCCCGATCCATGAGAGAGGACCAGCGAAAGAATGGCTCCCCCCAATGCGCCAACTATGGTAAAGATGACGGCTGCAAGCAGCGAAACAAGAAAGGAATAGCCCAGTCTTAAACAGCCCATTGTGTTTCCTCTTTTTATTTAGAATAGGACGACCCTGGTCTTCGCCTCTCGTAGTCGAAGATTGAGAACTGCCAGCACAGATTGCATGGCTAATCGTTCTGCGAGCGAGACGGCTAATCGTTCTGGCTTTCAGCTGATAGTGCTGGAAGTTGATACCGTGGCAGCAAGAGCAGCACGCCCATCGCTATCGGCAGCAAGTAATGGACAAATGGAGGCATATCGTTCAGGATCACAAACGCTATTGTCCCTGCAAGCGAATAGACGATGATAACCCATCCCAGCCAGCGTGGGAGAATGCGCGTCAAGGCAATCGCTGCGCCATACATGATTGCTGCAAAAAAGATGAGCACTGTGTAGACCTGAAAGATGGTGCTGTCCCAGAGACTCAATTGCTGATAGAGCGCGGGAATCGCGTTTGTTCTGGCGGTTTCTTGCGCGGCCCAGTACTCGATGCTGCGCCTGAACGTCATATCAAGGAGGAAGAAGCCAGTAGCCAGCGTTAGTGCGATCAGGCCCCAGAATGAGAAGACGTGATTGCCTCTCTCCCACAAGATGGATGTGAGGCGCGCAAAGCCCAGTAGCGACACGACCACGGCAATGCAGAACAGCAGCAGCCCCCACTGCCAGCTTGACCAGTGATGAAAGACGGCGATCAGGGCTTCTCGCATGGGCAAGTCATACATAGAGGTGCCTTTCTCGTCCGTAGGAGAGAGAGCGGCAGCTACCAAAAACAGGACGCATCCAAGCATAAGCATGATTCCGGTGTAGCGGCGCTCAGTCCAAAATGGGTAGCGGGATAAAGATGCCTCTTTTCCAGCAAGCATTGCTTTCACCTCCAGCTCTCTCAATTCGCCTTCTCATCTGTGAGAGCTGGACGGGCCACAGAGGACTGGCGTGCCGAAGGAAGGACTGCTAGCACGATCACCACCACATACAAGGCGGTCAGCACCGTGCAGAGTCCTTTCATCAGCATCGCATAGGAAAACACCACGCCGCTTATCGCAAAGAAGATGGCGAAGACCGAGACGACGACAGCCAGCCACATGCCCCATCGTTTGACGATGAAGACACCCGCTGCTGCGACCAGACCAAGCACACCCAGGATCACGCTGGCATAGAGCACGATAGCCGGAACAGAATCGCCTCCATCCTCGGGCAGCAGGACGATTCCCCAGAATAAGAGCGTAGCAAGGATCAGCAGAAAGCTAGTAATGATGAGTAGTGTTGGGCGTTGCGTTTTCATGATGTTGCTCCTATGGCTCTGGCCTCACCAGAACCATACTCACGGCGTGCGCCGCTTACTGCACTACAATTGTTAGATTCATTCCAGGGTGTATTGTACAATAGATGTGATAGATGCCAGCTGTTGTAAATGGGCCAATCGTTTTTGGGTCACTAATGATATCGACTTTGTTCAGCGTCGGAGCGCCGGACTCGACCTGTGAATGGGCAGAGCCGCTAGCATCCCACGCCCCATTTTGGAGAATATGCTCCACTGAACTGTCATTCACAACGAGTAGACTCTTGCCCTTTGGCACCAGTACGACATCCTGGGCGAAGGTCGTCGCTGTCATATGAATGACTGGTTGCCCGTCTTGAGTCGTCGTTGCTGCGCTCGTCTGGGGAACGACGGTCACAACTATCGAGAGCAAGATCAGGCCAACAGTGAGGCCAGCAAATCCGCTCAGCGAGACAGCAGTATAGCGCGGCAAGACTGGCACTGTTCCCTGCGCCCGACGCCTCGCTATGATGGTGGCAATGCAGGAGGCAAGCGAGACCAGGCCGAAGGCGACGATGAGGACCAGGAGGGCGAATTCATAATTGGACTGACCAGGGTGTGCGTAGGTATAGAGATTGTGCGGCTGAAAGATCGGATCGATCAAGGTGAGCAGGGCGACAATCGCGCCCAGGTAGAGGGCATAGCGCCAACGAGTAGTCAGCACAACGGCAGTTAACAAGATCAGCGATGCCTCAATGACAATGGGAGGAATGAAGATCTTTGCGACGAAGAGGGCATAAAAGAATATAACATATACTAGGAAGGCATAGCCAAAGAATGCAATACGTACGAGCTTGCCAAGCGGCTCCCTGGTGGGAAGACTGGGACGGCGAACCGGATCGGTCAGATCGGCCAGTTCTGGACGACGCTTTTTGATCTCCATAAGTGGTCAAACTCCTTTCTCTGATCGTTCATACTTGAACAGATTGCTTGATGCGTTCCTCTTGAACGATCATCACTCGTGTTGGCTTCTAACTGCCTACAGCGTAGCCGATAGGAAGGCTCCTTGAGATGTGAGCAGCGTCCTGACTGCACTGGGAAGAATTGTCCCGACCCATCCGGGTGCAGAGTCCCAAGGCGGTCGGACAGGACAACAAACAAGGAGCGAAGAGTTGACCTAATACCTTTTCATCAAACAGTCTGGTTGTGTTATGCTATTTACGAACAAGACATCGTTTTAGAGTAGCTTTAAAACAGAAAGTTAGAAGCGTGAAATTCATAAAAACAAATGTAGAGAGGGACAAAACAACATCACTCAATAAACGATTCATGTTTTTGATTGCTTTTGCATGTGGTTTAGGGATTGCCAACCTGTACTATATCCAGCCGTTGCTTGCTGAAATAGGCCAGAGTTTTGCCCTTTCTATCGAGCAAGTTGGCTTCATTGCAACATTATCTCAACTGGGATATGCCGCCTGATCGAGCGTTTTTTATCCACGTTGTGACGGATCTGCTGCGGCTCTAGGCCGGGCGCTGACCAGAAGAGAAGGCAATACAGGATACCTCCCGGCAGCCCGCCGAGAGCGGCTCCAGTCCCATCAGCAATGATGACATGGCTACCTGCAAAGGCTCCAAGAGGAATAAGTCCCAGGCCAACGAGAATTTTTAGGTATTTCATGGCGCCTTTTTCTTTTAATTACCTAGCTTTTTGTTTCTACTCCAAATAGACGCACCTGTGGTTTGCCAAGCTAAATGTCCCAAGTGGTTAGGATATGGATCAACGCTGGAAAGTGGTCCATCAGCCAGAAAAACCACACTGAATGGTTGAGCCATGCAAAGTGAATCGGGAGAGATCTACGCATCTCATGTGTTTCTGGGTACAGGACTGCAGCGCGTTTTTGAACCATCTCCTGGCTCTTCCGCAGGCGCGCTTCCGTGATTGACAAGCTGGAGGGCATGGAGGTATGTTGACGGTATCAAAGCCTGGGCAAAAAAGCCAGATGATCTCTGCTCCGATCTCTCTGAACTGTTTTTTCCCGTGAGTGTGGATGGGCAATATGGGGCTTTGAGCCACCTGCTTGTGGTATACTGAAAGGATGTTAACGCCTCTAGAGATGGAGGCGCATCTTTGTGTCTTGCAAACATCAAAGCAACAAGGAGCATGCACAGCATGGCAAATCAGGAACACGTTGATCTTCTCAAACAGGGAGTGCCAGCATGGAATGCCTGGAGAGAGCAGAATCTATCTCTCGACACACCTGACCTCAGAGAAATCAACCTCGCAGGTGCTGATCTCACCAATGCCAACCTCGCAGGCGTTTGGTTCTCTGGAACCAACCTCTCCTCTGCCAGGCTCGCAGGTGCCAAGCTCAGAGCAACTGACTTCACAGGCGCCAAGCTCGCAGGTGCTCACCTCGAAGGTGCCGACCTCCCTGGTGTCAGCCTCAAGAGAGCTAACCTGAGCGGAGCCAACCTCGAAGGGGCCGACCTCCACGAGACCAGGTTCGAGCATACCGATCTCTCACATGTCAACCTCAAAGGTGCCAACCTGAGCGGCGCTATGGGAGAATTTGTCGTCCTCACACATGCCGACCTCACCTCTGCCAACCTCGAAGGGGCCAACTTCAAACTTGTTGACTTCACCTCTGCCAACCTCACACATGCCAACCTTGCAGATGCCGACCTCTACGCTCCCAACTTTACACATGCCGACCTGACAGGTGCCAATCTCTCTCGAACCCACATCATAAACGCCATCACGAAAGGAATCAAAGGGCTCTAGGGGTTGTTCGAGGGATGTTCGCGGCCCCCAGCATCCCTCCTACGGCCTCTGCCACTCGACCGTTGCTCTGCACTTCCTTCCACCAACAAGCTTTGTTCGCGATATGCTTTCACCAAGAATGAGACAGATTCGGCGACATGGATTCACTCCACCTGCCTTCCCCCCTCGACAATAGACTCCCCCTATTCTCTTCTTCCCACTCAAGAACACCCTGCACTGCATCGACACTGCCATGATCAGCGACACGCGCAACATGTCCAAGGTGCCCATGACAAGGGCCAGATCACTGAGGGGCCGGATTGACGCTAACGTGTCACGTCCGGTTCTGAAGCCGAGTGGAGGAGGTGACTCCTCCGCTTAAGTTAACATCCATCGCTACCAAACGTTTGAAGAAGCTCATACGCATCTCCAGGCATTTCTTGAAGATGTCTACAATGCGAAACGCTTGCACTCTTCTTTAGGCTATGTACCTCCTAATGAGTTTGAATTGATGAGACGTTAATAGCTTGTTGGTCTGCACTTTTGGGGGGCATTCCACTCCTAATGTTTTCGCTGTGAAATAATTCACAGCGATCATTTAATGTATTCGTCTTGTTGACTGGCTTGATGGTAATCCACCTGCTCCTATCCGCGTTTCAGCTCTTGAGAGGCTCTACAACGCAGCGTAAGGAGTTTGCCAGCAGTGTCCAAACCGGGTCAAGGGACGCCTTGGACATCAGCCTGTCTTCGCCCCCGCTGGCGTGTTCTCTCTGCATCAAGGAAAGTGAGGGTGAGCCACTTAATTATCCAATTTTGGCCCACAAAGTAAAGTGATTTATATATATGATAGCGGCCAAAGTGGAAAACATCCTCGCGTTGCCGGAATTTGTTGTTTATTTTCTCCTTGTGGTATCATGACACAAAGTACATGATTCATCCTTGCAAAGAGAGAAAGCGAGGAAGATGATTTGACCAGTCCCATGCCTTCGGCACAGAGAAACTTGCCGCCGTTGTTGACCACGAAGTTGACCATTCCTCCTCGACGCTCCAACACATTGGAGCGACCAGTCCTTTACCAGCGTCTCGTGCCAGCCAGCACGCAACCCCTCACATTGATTTCGGCACCGGCAGGCTTTGGCAAAACCACCCTCCTGGCTACCTGGGCCGCCTGCGACGAAAATGTCGCCTGGATCTCACTCGATGCCTCAGAAAACGACCCATTGCTTTTCTGGTCCTACTTCACTGCTGCTTGCCAACGCGGGCAACCTGACCTAGAACGTCAGGTTGCCCCTGTGCTGCAACAAGCTGGTCCCCTTGATGTTGAGGCGCTTCTGGCAGTACTGATCAATACGCTGGCACACACCTCATCTCCTCTATTGCTCATTTTAGATGACTATCATGTGGTGACAACCCAGGAAATCCATCAACAGATGACGTTTCTGATCGAACATCTGCCAGCCGCACTGCATCTGATTATCAGCACCCGCGTTGATCCGCTGTTCCCCCTGGCTCGATTTCGGGCACGTAATATGCTCAACGAACTACGTACTTTTGACTTGCGCTTTTCAACGGAGGAGACGATTCTATTTCTACAGCAGGAATTGGAAGCGGCCCTGATTGTACAACCTATGCTTGATGTGGTCGAGGATAAACTGGAGGGATGGCCCGCCGGACTCCACCTGCTGGCGCTTTCGCTCAAGAAGCGTTCTGATGGCATTCAATGGCTCACCGCCTGGGGCGGTCAACATCACCATATAACGACGTACCTGAGTGAAGAGGTCTTGGTGCACCAAACGGCAGAGATACAGGAATTTCTGCTCTGCACGTCGCTCTTCCCACGCCTCACCGGCTCGCTCTGTGATGCTCTACTGGAACGTGGAGATGGGACGGAAATGCTGGAATCACTTGCTCAGGCCAATCTCTTTCTTACTGCCCTCAACGAGGAGCACTCCTGGTACCACTATCATCACCTTTTCGCGGATGTGCTCCGACACCGACTCTACAAGACTATGAGCAAAGAGCGCATCGCGCAACTCTGCCAACGAGCCTGCGCCTGGTATTTGCAACACGATCTATTGCTAGATGCCGTGGAGGCTCTTGTGCTCGCAGAAGATTATGCTCAGGCCGCCGATTTGCTCGAACGACAGGGCATCCCTATCGCTCAGGGCTATCCTTATACCCGTTTTATCTCCTGGATCGAACATTTCCCCGCATCTATTCTTACCCTGCATCCCGACCTGGCCAATTGGTATGCTTCGGCGTTAATGATGTTGGGCAAATTAGCGCGGCTTGACTATGCGCACACTACGGCGGCAGCAGGCTTTGAGGCTCAGGGCAACACGAGTAAGCAGGGGATGGCGCTGGCCTACAACGCGATCCGCAGCTACTGGACAGGCAAGAGTTCCGCGTTTGCTGCCCTGTGCAAGCAGGCTCTGCCCCTGCTTACCGATCAGGAAGGCAGCATCAGCACCACACGAGCGATCCTTCATGGCTTCACCATGCTGCAAGAGGGTCAGGTTCAGGCTGCCATACCACTGTTTGAGCAATGGTTACATGTCCATGAGCAGACTCCCACCTTCACAGGCTTTCTTGCGGGCTGTATCATGCGCCGCGCTGATCTCTTGTGGATGCAAGGCCAGCTCCATGCGGCTGCTCCCCTCTACCAGCAGGTCATGGAGCGTGCGAAAGTCTTGCCTTTTCCGGTCAGCGAGGCACAATACCGCTGGAGCAAGGTGCTTCTGGAATGGAACAGGTTAGCTGAGTCCGAAACCTTTCTCCAGCTTGCCTTGCAAGAGGCACGACGCATGCAGCACAGCAATTTGTTGAGCCTGGGAGCAACGCAACAGGCTCGCCTCTATCTGGCTCGTGGCGAGATGACGCGGGCGGAAGCGACGCTCAAAGAAGCCGCATATATGGCTCAACAACATCAGCACCAGGAAGCATGGCAGGAAGCGCTGATCGAGCAAGGCCGTCTGGCCTTGCTCCAGGCAGACGAGGAAGCGTTTGAGCGGTGGAGGGTACGGATGAACATCAGCAGTGGAAGTTCGCCGAGCTACGCGCAAGAAGAGACGTTTCTGCTTCTTTCACGCTGGCTGATTCACCATCAACAGGCAAAGCAGGTGTTGGCTCTCCTGCCCCGCTGGTGCCAGACTGCTCAGGAGAGCGGGCGCGGGCTGCGCGTCATGCAATGCTCGCTTGTCCAGGTTCTGGCTCACGCGGCTCTGCAAGAGCAGGCTCAGGCCTTCGCTCTCCTGGAACAGGTGGTGCAACAAGCCGAGCGCGGTGACTATATGCGCCTCTTTCTCGATGAAGGCTCGGCCATGCAGGAGGTACTTATTGCTTTGTCTAGGCGTAGCAGTCCAGGGTCTCTGTACGTTCAGAAACTGCTCGCGGCTTTCCCTCAAGCCACACCTTCCGCGAGCCTGCCATCAAAGAGCATGCCCCTTACACTATCTCAAATGACTTGCCTTGACCCCCTGAGTCCACGAGAGAGAGAAATCCTGCGATTGATCGCAGATGGTGCCACTAACGAAGAAATCGCCGAACAACTGGTCATCGCTTATACCACTGTCAAACGCCATGTGAGCAATATTCTCCTCAAACTGGGAACCAGCAACCGCACCCAGGCAGTTGCGCGCGCCCGCGAGCAGGGCTGGCTCTCTTCTCAGCCGGAGACGTAGCCGAACCATCGCACGAGCCTCCTTTCAACCCGACGATAGCAATGGGGTGTAGACCCTGCGCCTCCACAAAATACACCCCACACTACATCTTTTAGCCCTCTCTTCCACCCACGCCAGGGCTGTATAGTTTGTGTAGGTAAGGACACAACACTACTGGCAGGCAGAAAAAGAGGAACGCAAGATGATGAAACTGACCCGCTACCAGATCCGTGTGCAGGGTCATATCGATCCAACGTGGCAAGATTGGTTGCCTGGTCTCACACTCACCCATACACCCAAGGGTGAAACGCTGCTGACCGGCCTGCTGGCTGATCAGGCAGCTCTCCAGGGAGTGCTGACCAATCTCTACAATCTAGGCTATCCACTCTTGTCAGTCAATTCCATAGATCAGGAGATAATGTCTAGTAATAAGGAAGAAGATCTATGAAAGAGAAAATAGGTGCGGTATTGGTGACAGGCGCATCCTCTGGGATGGGGAAAGCCTGTGCTCTGAGATTAGCTCAGGCAGGATATAGTGTTTTTGCTGGTGTTCGCAAGGAGCGTGACGCGCAATTACTCAAGCAAGAGGGATCATCACGACTGATCCCGGTCATCCTTGATGTGACAGATGAACAAAGTATTGCCGCTGCCCGTGAGGTGATTCGTGAGACGGTCGGCGCTGACGGGCTTGTTGGCCTTGTGAACAACGCGGGCGTAGGAGTCACTGCTCCGATAGAATTGGTGCCGTTGCAAGAGCTACGGGGCCAATTTGAGATTAATGTCATCGGCCAGGTGGCGGTGATCCAGGCCTTTCTCCCTCTGATCCGAGCCGCTCGTGGGCGCATTCTCAACGTTGGCTCAGTCGGGGGAAAAATCACCATCCCCTTTGGCGGTCCTCTCTGTTCCTCAAAATATGCAATTGAGTCGATCAATGATGCGCTTCGTATGGAGCTGCGCCCCTGGGGTATTCATGTGGTGCTTGTGGCTCCTGGCAGCATTCGCACACCAGCCGTCGAGAAACTTGTGGCGGATAGTGAAGTGATGGTGAACACGTTTTCCCCAGAGGGAAAAGCACGGTATGCCGCATCCTATCGGGCGTTTGTACAGTCGTTTCTCAAGCAAGAAGAGGAGGGGGTTGGCCCTGAAGTGATGGCGGAAACGGTCTATCATGCCCTCACTGTGCATACCCCCAGGAATCGCTATCCCGTAGGACCCAAAGCCAGATTGCTTCCGTTCCTGGGTACCTGGCTTCCCGCAGGCGTTCTCGATGTGTTGCGTACACGTATGTTCCATGTGTATCAGCCATTTGGCAAAGTTACGGAATAACCTTATTGCTCACAACTCAAGTGAAAGAAAGTACGAAAAGTTAAATAAAAAACGTCAGGAGTTTTCACGATGTTGACCCCAAAAGATCCACAGGTGAGTCAGGGTGTTATTGCGCTCGATGCCGATTTTGGTGGAATGGCTGCGCGAGTGGGTACGGAAACCTGGAGTATCAAGGAACTGAGTCCGCAGGATTGCGCCGTGCTCTGTATTGTGAACGATGTCTGTAATCAGACCCTTGGTTTGCCGTTTCAAATGCACGTCCAGTTAATGATCACAAATGGTGCCCATTTTCGTCAGATCAAAGAAATCCTGTTGCACCTGGCACCACATGCTGGTTATCCTATCGTCTTAAAAGCTCTGATTCGTCTCAAGGAGCTTCAAGCGACGTTGCAGCTTGGCGACGGAGATGAGGGGGCCGCCGAAGAAGCAGAGACCCGATCATGGGATGAAGAGAAAGAGACCAGCTTGTTCGCGCTGGATGAAAACTTCGGCAGGTTCGTGATGCGTGAGACGAATTACGTATGGGGTCGCGGAATCCTCTCGGTGAAGGAACGGGTCTATATCTCGCTGGCGGTTGATGTCATCTATCAGACATTGGGTGGACCATTCCGCTTTCATCTTCAGCAGGCGCAGCAACAGGGAGTAAGTATTGACCAGGTAAAGGCGGTCATCCGTTTTCTGGGAGAGTTTAGCATGGTAAGAGCCTGGGAGGCCTTTTCCGCTCTGCAAGCATTCTTGCAAGCGGGCGTGTCAGAACCCATCGGGCGAGAAGGCACCTCGGCCCTTTGAAACACCAACAGTCAAGCAAAGAAAGGAAAGAACAGCAATGAAAGTGCTTGTTGCCGGAGCGACTGGCGCTCTGGGTATCCCCTTGACCCGTGCTCTCATCGCGGCAGGACACGAGGTTCTCGGGCTGAGCCGCTTACCCGAGAGCCTGGATCACCTCTCACGCCTTGGCGTTCATCCCATCCTGGCTAACGTGATGGATCGCGACGACCTCCTCAAAGCCCTCAAGGAAGTGCAAGCCGACGCAGTTATTCATGCGCTGACCGCACTCAAGAAGACGCCTCTGCGCCATCAGGATATGTATGCCACCGACGCGCTGCACGATGTTGGCACCACGAATCTACTGGCTGCGGCCAAGACGGTGGGCGCACGCAGGTTCGTAGCGGAGGCGATGACGATGGGCTATGGCTATGGCGATTGGGGCGATCAGGTCATCACCGAGGATCATCCGTTTGGGCCTCCCGGAAGCTCTTCTCAACTGGAACGGCATGTGGCCGGGTTTCGCTCGTTGGAGCGGCAACTCTGGGAGGCGACGCGAGCGGGCTGGATTGAAGGGATCTCGCTGCGCTATGGAACCTTTTATGCGCCAGGCTCTCTGGTTCCTATTCTGGCGATGCTGCGCCGCCGAAGCCTCCCGCTGCCTGATGGAGGTCGAGCCGTCACCTCCTGGATTTACCTGGAAGATGCAGCAGCGGCCACCGTCGCCGCCCTCGAACGAGGCAGGGCAGGAGAGGCTTACAATATCGTCGATGACGAACCGGTGCGCAATAAGGAGTTCTTCGCGTTCCTGTGCCAGCAAGCTCACCTACCGATACCTTTCACGCTGCCGAACTGGCTGATGCGGCCATTGGCACCCTATGCGACCGATTTCTTCGCCACCTCCATGCGGGTCTCTAACGCGAAAGCTGTGCGCGAACTGGGTTGGCGACCAACGATTGCCCCAACTTATCGAGAGGGCATCCAGAAGGCGCTTGAGGCGCTTGACCGGCAGAAGGGCGCGAGCGGCGAAGGGAGAGGGGCGCAGACCGCCCCTCCTCGCCAGTCCTGATCTCTCATTATGAGAAAGAAAGAAGGAACTTCATGAAAGTCACAACCTGGTGGACGCGACTGGCTCAACTCATTCTCACCATCAACGTCCTCTTTTTTGTGGGGACCTCGACAATCATTCTCTTTTCGCCCCACATTTTCCAATCCATCGTCCAGTTTGTGCCCTTTAATCGTCACTACCTGGGCGACGCGGGAATCTTTCAACTGGCGGTAAGCCTTGGCTTGCTCTGGGCGATCCCTGACCCGACCAGGAGGGTTTCCCATATCTGGATCGGCACCATTGCCAGCCTGATGCACACCACAAACCACGTCTATGACCTGTTCTTTGTCAGTACCCCGCCGCTCTTTCGCCTCTGGCTACCGCAGACGTTAACGCTGCTGGTGCTGGCGCTGAGCTTGCTGGTGGTTGCCATTGGCTGTAGCAGGCAAACCAGGAGTAGCGAGGGTGCACAAGCGGGCCCAGCCCTGCTCAGGTAGCTGGGTAAGAGAAGTGTGCGAAAAAGGTGCTTCATCCAGGAGGTACATTGGACTAATCATATCTCCGGGAGAGAAAGGAGAGGAAAATATGGCAAAAACACATAAGGTTCCGCTGTTTGTCCATTTGGGAAATATGCTGACATTGACCCTGCTGCGCGCGGGCTTCAAGCTCGTAGGACCTTTCATTTTCTTTGGGAACTACCCCATGTATCTGCTCACAGTGCGGGGGCGCAAAAGCGGGCAGCCGCGCACGGTCGCGCTAGCGATTATTGAGCGCGATGGGAAGCGCTATGTGGGTTCGGTGTATGGAATCGTCGATTGGGTCCGCAATCTGCGTGCAGCAAAAGAAGCCATCCTCACCCGTGGGCGTCGTACTGAGACCGTCAACGTCAGAGAACTGCCCCAGAAGGAGGCTGCCCTCGTGTTGCGAGAAGATGTCAAGGACGGCAACCCTTTCGCTCGCTCCTATGGTGTCACGGCAGACTCTTCACTAGAAGAATTTGAGCGTACAGTACTCACCCATCCGATCTTTTTGGTTGAAAGCAAATAGCGCAGATGACAAACTGGAACCAGTCTATCTGATTTTACTGTTTTTGTCAAACAGTATGTTATATAAGAAGTAAACCAAGAGAGGAGAGAGCGCTTCCTCCCCTGGCTCAAGCACAAGGGTATCGCGCTTCATTATCATGAAATCGTTCCCCGCAACCGTTGATGTTGCCATTGTAGGCGGCGGCCTGGCCGGACTTACCGCCGCCACTTATCTGGCGCGTGCCGGAAAATCGGTGGCGCTCTTTGAGAAGGCTGCAAGCCTGGGTGGGCGAGCGGCTACCTCCAACCATGAAGGCTATCTGTTCAATCGAGGAATCCACGCGCTCTATACAGGGGGTGCGACTGAGGAGGTCCTCAAGGACTTAGGGATTGCCTACAGCTATGGGAGTCCGAAAGAGACCTTTCTGCTGCATGAGGGACACATCTTCCCCTTTCCAGCCAGTGCCTCCGCGCTTCTGGGCAGTCCTTTCCTCAAGCTGGGCGATAAGCTGGAGCTGGTGCGTATCTTGAGCACCGTGCCGCGCATCAAGGCAGAGAGCCTTGCCCATCTGAGCGTACAAGAGTGGCTGGAACGCACCATCAAGCATCCTGTGGATCGTCAAATTCTGGCTTCGACCGCTCGTGTTTTTACCTATTGCTCCAATCTCGATCTGGTCAGCGCGGAGGTCTTTGTCTTCAAACTGCAACGTTCGCTCAAGCACCCGGTCCTCTATCTCGATGGTGGATGGCAGATGTTGATCGAAGGGCTGCGCCAGGCAGCTCTGCAGGCAGGAGCAAGCATCCGGAGTGGTACCCGTGTGACTGCGGTTCACCACCAGCATGGCCAGGTCCAGGGAGTACAACTTTTTGATGAGATGGTAGTGGCTGCATCCTCCGTCATTCTGGCAACTACTCCTGATGACGCAGCAAAACTGGTAGGGGGAGGAGCCTATGCTCCCTTACGGGACATCATCGATCCCCTCATTCCAGCCCGAATCGCCTGCCTGGATGTGGCGCTGCGTCACCTCCCTGAGCCGCGTTACCCGGTGGTTCAGGATGTAGCTGCTCCGCGCTTCCTCTCGGCTCAATCGGTCTATTCGCGGATGGCTCCAGAAGGAGGGGCAATGGTCTACACCTTTAAAATGCTTGATCCCATCCATCCCAGCGACCCGAAGCAGGACGAGCGAGCATTGGAGGATCTGCTTGACACCGTGCAGCCAGGATGGCGAGAGGTGCTGGTGAAGCGCTGCTTCCTGCCGCATATCGAGGCCATCGGCATGCTTCCTACGGCTCGTGGTGGCGGCTACGCAGGCCGACCCAAGCCCGTTGTACCGGGCATTCGCAATCTCTACCTGGCAGGTGATTGGATCGGCGCAGGGTTCCTCTCCGACCCCAGCATGGGAAGCGCGCGCCAGGTCGCGCAGCAGATCATCGCCAGTGAGAAGCAGGCGGCAATACCCAAAACAACGATTCGCTAAGGCGCTCTCTCGATGAGAGCACCTAGCTCCGACCATGAAAAATCATCCAGCCAATCTTCGAGTGAGAGGGGCGGAGACCTTCTCACTCGAAGGAAGCTTTTTGAAAGGAACGTTTCTCTATGCATCCTCTCTCTTCTCCATACCCTTTCACACCCCCGCTCAGCCTCATCAATACAGAAAAGGCCAGAAAGCGCTTCGGGGAACGAGCAGTCGATCTACACATCGAAATGGCTCATATTGGAGGATCGCAAAGATTTGGCGATTTGCTGCCATATGTACTGTCAGCAGCGAACTTTAGCACACCTGACAGTAGGGTAAACCCTGGTGGGAAGCAGGTTGAGAAGCAGCGTCAAAGGGGAAAATGGCTTGAACAGACTATTCGCCAGGTAACCTGATCAAGATGGCAGCAAATTTGATACTGGTGGCGAAGTCAGAAATGGCGCTCATTTTGAGCTTGAACATGGGAGGTCTCAAGCGCGAAATTTAACTTCGCCACCAGTATCAAATTTGCTGCCACCTGCTCATATAAGGTGATGATCACGGGCGTAGAGAGCGGCCTGGGTACGGTCTCGCAAATCTAAACGGTTCAGGATATTGGAGATATGATTCTTAATTGTACCCTCGCTGACCGTCAGTTGGGCCGCAATCTCGCGATTGGTCGCACCTGAGGCAATCAAGCGCAACACTTCGACTTCTCGGTCGGTGAGAGGAGAAGGCGACGAAGCTGTGGCATTTAGCTCTGCTCTGCCATGAGCCACTATTCTCTCCGTACGGCTCAGTGTACCTATCAGTTTGCCACCTACGGCGGGGTCGAGTTGATATATTCCCGCATGAGCCAGTTGGATGGCCCGGGCCAGATCGAAAGGTGGGATATCTTTCAGCAAATAACCCCTGGCACCAGCATGAAGGGCTTTCACAATGTATTCCTCGTCATCAAAAGTGGTAAGCATGAGTACCTGGCAAGCTTCCAGCTTGCCACAAATCCTGGCCGTCGCCTGCACTCCATCCATCACTGGCATCCGCACATCCATCAGTACCACATCAGGTGAGAGGGCCAACGCCTTCTCAACAGCCTCCTGTCCATTAGCAGCAGTGCCTACTACATGCACTCCATCTTGAATTCCCA
This sequence comes from Reticulibacter mediterranei, assembly GCF_016587455.1. Taxonomy (NCBI): domain Bacteria; kingdom Bacillati; phylum Chloroflexota; class Ktedonobacteria; order Ktedonobacterales; family Reticulibacteraceae; genus Reticulibacter; species Reticulibacter mediterranei. Next base: position 1,119,587 of record NZ_BNJK01000001.1, read on the forward strand.
ATAGCGAGGCGATTCCCTCACGAATAAGTTGTTGATCATCCACCACAAGTACATGTACTGTGCATTTCTTCCCTATTTCTCCTCTATCGTCCTGCATTGCTTCTCCCCGCGTTCTCCATTTGATCCACCTCTGGCAGCCTTCGAGGAACACTCACCAATAAACGCGTGCCCTGAGCAGGGTGGCTTTCCACCTTCAAGGCACCACCGACCACCTCCAGGCGCTCGCGTATCCCCTGTATGCCAAAGCGCTCGTTGCGGTCTGATGGAAGTCGATCCAGCAGCGAAGTGTCAAACCCCTTTCCATCATCAGAAATTGAGAGGCTCGCTTCATGTGTTTGTAGCAAGACGCAAAGGCTCACATTCCTGGCCCTGGCATGCTTCTGGACGTTGGTCAGAGCCTCCTGTGCGGCACGATAAAGCACCAGTAGGACTGTTTTTGAGAATCCTGTTTCATCGCCTTTCATCTGCAAACTGATCGTAAGTCGCTCCTGTTCTGCATTTTTGACCAGATTGTTCAGAGCCGCCGCCAGCGAAAAGACCTCACCAGAGAGGCGCAATGTCCCCACTGATTGGCGCACATCCTGTAAAGCTTCGCGTGTTAAGCGTCTAGCATCTAGCGCCGCCACCTCAGCCTCCTGGGGATTACGCTGGCGGAAGGCAATGATTTTTTCCAGAAGGATGTTGATGGCAACTAAATAATGACCCAGGCCATCATGGATATCCCGAGCGAGGCGATTGCGCTCTTGTGCCGTAGCTAACTCTGCCGCTTGTTCGGCGTACGCTTTGAGCTGCTGATGAGAAATCGCCAGATCACTGAGGAGTTGTTCCGCTCGCCTACGATTTGCCTCCGCTTCGCAGGCAACGTTGGCCATTGAAATAGCAAACATGAGTCCCATGAAAAACATAAATAGCTCAGAGAGAGCCTCTTTATTGGTATACCAGAACGGAATGGACAAGCAGAGCTTGGCTACAAACGCCCCCATATACACGAGCGCCAGACCGTAACTGACTCTCTTATTCAAAGAAAAATAGGCTGCGAACGGCACAAGTGGATAGAGTACTCTGGATAAGCCGGAAGCATCGACCGCTGCCACCGCCTCAATCAACACGATCCGAGCCGCTAGCAGGCCGATTACCGCATAGCCAGTTGCCTGTGCAGCAGGGGAGAGTTGAGCCCATTGTTCCAGAGCCAGTAAGATCAACATCAAGCCAATAAAGGCAATGGTGCGCCACCAGACAACGGAAGTGACTGTGCTATAGTAGACACCAGTAACAAGTACTCCCAGATAGAGAAGCGAAACAACCCAGAGAAACAATCTAGGGAGAGTTCTCAGTTGGATGGGTGGCTCTGCAAGCTTCATGGCGTTCTGTTTCCTTCGACTCTTCAATGTTGCGTCGCTTCAAGCTCAATCATAGCATAGCCGGAGAACCAGACACAATATGTCGATTGGCGAATCTGGCTGACCAGAAGTCACGTGACTTCTGGCTATGGGATACATCGGGAAACAATGTCCATTCAGATAGGAAAAATAGCTCTCCAGGCACATGCACTCAAGTGCGTATTCAAGTATCCTCAAAAAGTGTCAGGCTTGTCTTCGGGCTTGAATGAAAAGGCCAGGATTGACCTCTTTTATTCAAGCACTCTGGACGCTTTTTGTACGCATTCTTGTCAAGACAAAAGGAGAAAACGAGCATGTTTCCTGGAACACTGTACCGTCTGAGCGCCTGGGCTGCCGTATTGAGCGGTCTATTGATTATCATCAAAAAAATGATTGTCGAGTTGCTACTTCCGCTGAACCCGATAACCAATGCGGTAGGAAGTTTTGGACTCTTCCTGGGCCTGTTTGCCCTGACTGGTCTCTATGTATATCAGAGAGAAGCAAGCGGCACCTTTGGGCTGATTGGCTATCTGGTCAATTGGTTCGGTCTGGCGTTTGTTTCAGGCGTAGACTACGCAAAGCTCTATATTCTTCCTTATATGAGTCAGAATGAAATCCAGACATTGTTGGCCGGGCCAACAAGGCTCGTCTTTTTAAGCTGCGCCATCTTCTTTCTAGTAGGCGTGATTCTCTTCAGCGCTGCCTCATGGCGTGCAAGAATCTTCCCACGTCTGGCAATAGTACTCTACATGCTTGGATTTACGCTCTACAGCCTGTCTTTCTTCTTGCCTGTTCTCGTTGTTCGCATAGCGGAGACTGGGGGAGCGCTTGGCGTGATCTGGTTGGGATACGCAACACTGATAGATCTCAAGAGAACAACAACGACGACACAGCCAGGACAGGCCATTGAAATGGGCACTCTTTGAGCAAGGCAAGTTGAGAGGAAGCATCAAGGAGGCAGATAGTTTGTTCAAGCTATCTGCTAATACGAACCCTATCACGAATGGCATCTATGCTAGAACGAGCCTTCCTCTTCAGGATAGATGCCATTGATATATTCCTCTATCAGGATATAGCACCACCACACAGGCTACAGAAACGTTGATTCACCTGCTCTCGTCCACAATGAGGACAATGGACCAACCCGGCGTTCGTGCCCGATGAAGCAGATGCCGCGCTATCTGTCGAGCCGCTGCTGCTCACGCGCCCATAATACTCAGGTGTGTGTGGGTAACTTCCCTCCAGAGTCTCCTTGTATTCACGGCTCTCTGACCAGTTCATCACTTCGCGTGACCGCACGATAATCAATGGATGAGTGGTCGGAGCAATCAACAAGAGCTTATACATGCGATCTAATACGTTCGCATCCACGCTCTCATAGAGGTTCGCCTGTTTCAAAAATTCGCTGGCATCCATTTGATCGCGCTGAAAGAGCGTTCCGCCCGCAAGTTTCATCATCAAAGAAAGCATGATCTGCGGATCTTGCACCACCATCAAAGCGGAACGATCTGCGGTAAATTCCGACATCCGATCCCATTCCAGCAAGGTGGCTTCCAGCGCACGTCCGATCAGCCTGCCAATCCCCAATGTCATATCGCCAATAATGGTCAGTAACAAAGTAATACAACGCGCCATCGTTTTGTAAAGAACATGACCAGATTTAATATGGCCCAGTTCATGAGCAATCACAGCCAGCACCTCATCCTGGTTCATGAGATCCAGCAAACCAGTTGTCACCACTATATAGGGATGATCGTGTCCACTGGTATAGGCGTTGGGCACTGGATGCTGAGCCACGTACAGTTCCGGCTCTTTTACATCGAGAATTTCGCACGCTTCTAGCAACTGAGCATATAATTGAGGGCATTGGAGAGGGGAGACGCGCACCGTTTGCGCAATGTTCATGATATAGGCAACACGTTCAGGAAATAGTTCTATGAATTTGCGTACCACAATATCCAGCCCTGGCACCCTTTGCAAAGCGCTCAATGCAGTCCGATCAAACGGATGTTGCAGGACGACCGGATCAAGACCAGGGAAGCGACGCCTTGCATTTGGCTGAGCAGTAGACATTATAAGGCTCCTTCTAGACCCTTCTGAGAGATTATGCGCTGTTTTTCAATAGCGTCATCATAGCTTCGGGCCATTTATTATTAATATACTCGATCAGTAGATTTTACGGGCAAAAGGCACCTCCTCAATTATACTATTCTGTTTGAGGAGCCTCAAGGTACCTTTCGTTATTATCTACGCTTAGAGCATTCCATTAGTTAGGAAAATCAGTACAAATTTCTCTCTCTATGGCTTCATTCTCACGTGCGAGCATTATTCGCAGCCCGCTTGCACTTCGTTTCTCCAATATGCTACAACATGGCGAGACAGAGCAGAGATGAATAAGCTGTCTCAAAGTATTTATAATAAAAGGAGCCGAGTAGTAGCAATGGAGCAAGATACCATACGCCAGGCACTCATTCATCGCCTGGGGCGCTTCCCTGAGCATGTGCCATTAGATCTGAAGGTTGAAAACACGACCGAGGAGGCGGGATATACACGTTCGCTGGTGAGCTATGTGGTTGAAGAGCACGAAAAGATCACCGCATGGCTCCTCACTCCACACGGCACTCCGCCATCTCAGGGATGGCCCGCGATTCTTGCCATTCATCAACATGCTGGGCAATACGACCTGGGCAAATCGGAGCCTGCTGGCCTGATGGGAAATCCTCAATCGGCTTATGGCCTGGAGCTATGTCAGCGCGGATATGTGGTACTCGCACCCGATCAACTGTGTTTTGAGGATCGACGCCCTCCAAAGGAAGTGCGCGAGTCCAATCCAATGCTTGACGGCTTCGGGTACGAACGATTTGAGGCGACGCGCTTGCTTCTCTTCGGCTCTTGCTTACAAACCAAATATCTGCACGATCTCAGTTGTGGACTGGATGTGCTCGCCTCGTTGCCAACGGTGAACGCCAGTAAAATCGGCGCTATTGGTCACTCGTTAGGAGGTCAAGAAACACTCTGGCTGACCTGGTATGACTCAAGGATTGCTGCGGGCGTCTCTTCCTGCGGTTTTGGCCTGTTACGTGCTATCTTACGTGACGGAATCACGCACAACCTGGCCGCGTATGTGCCGGATATGCTTGCAATAGGCGACATGGATGTGCTGGTAATGGCCCTTGCCCCACGTCCATTTATGCTGACAGCTGGTGAAACGGACCCTATTTTCCCCATCGATGGCGTCCGCACGCTGACAGCAAAAGCACAGGAAGCCTATGAGCAGGCAGGAGCGCCAGACCATTTCCAGGCTAATACCTTTCCTGCCGGACATAGCTTTCCCGATGATGTGCGAAAAGAAGCGTACGCATTTCTGGATTACTGGCTCAAAGCAGCCCCTTAAAAGTGCTTGCAGAGGACAATAAACGATGATATACTCGTCTGCGAGTATATATCCTCAAATATAAACAGGAAGGAGGTGCATAGCGATGGTACAGACGCATTCAGTGAGGCCGCGCTATGCATCACCTACGCCAATGATGTAAGCCTGCCTCATCTGACAACAACTCAAATTGTAAGAAAATCCATTCTTTTGAGAAGGAGTTCATTGTGGTAGCATTACATCATCAGGCAAGCTTCCTGAACACTCAGGGCGCGCCTCTCTATTATGAAGTCGCTGGGCAGGGCGATGCAATCCTCTTCATCCACGCTGGCATTGCGGATAGTCGTATGTGGGACGAGCAATGGAGCATTTTTGCCCAACACTATCAAACCATTCGTTACGATATTCGCGGCTTTGGACGCTCACAGATACCGGCCGGCCCATTTGCTTATCATGCAGATCCCGCAAACCTGTTGTGCTTCCTCAAGATCGAGAGAGCACATGTCATTGGTAATTCGTTTGGCGGCAAGATAGCCATCGATTTTGCCCTCACCTATCCAGAGCTTGTGACCTCTCTAACGCTGGTTGCCCCGAGCGTTAGCGGCACAACTCCCTCTCCAGCAATACAACAATTTGCTGCAGAGGAAGAAGCATTACTGGCAAAGGGTGATCTGGAAGCCGCTACTGAATTGAATCTGCGCACCTGGGTTGACGGTCCACGACGCACCCCGAAGCAAGTATCGTCGATGGTCCGCCAGCGTGTATACGATATGCAGTATCACGCATTCACAATTCCAGTTCCAGAAGGCGCGGAGGAGATAGAGTTGCAGCCACCAGCTATCAGCAGGTTGGCAGAGCTTCACATGCCAACCTTGATCATCACTGGAGAGTATGATCTCCCAGATATGCTGTTCATTGCTCAGGAGCTAGCAAAGCAGCTTCCACATGCTCAACAGGTAGCGCTTCCAGACGCGGCACATGTCGTAAGCATGGAGCAACCAGAACTGTTCAATCAGCACGCGCTAGCATTTTTGCAGACACACTAAAGGCTCGATCGGCAAACTCTGCGAGGCAGAGAAACTTCTCGTTTCCCTGCCTCGATCTACTAATGGCCCGAGATATCGCTATAAATTGTCATAAATCATTATCGGTCTCATTCAGGCCGCAACATAATTTTAGTTGCCTGAGCCGTTCCAGCAACCAGTTCGGCGAAGGCAGAGGCACCATCTGACAGAGGGCGCTCTTCCACCCAATCGCTGCTGCTGTGTAACAATCCCTGTTTTAAGAGATCGAGTGCATGAGCAAAATCGGTGTGAGTATACGAGTATGAGCCGGTGATGGTCACTTCCTGACGAACCAGATAGCTTAGATCCAACGCCGATTCAGCCGAATGCAGGCCGATAAATACGGCCCGACTCCCTGGGACGGCCGAGAGCAGCGCTTGCCGACGCGTGGTGGTGGTGCCAACGGCATCAATCACTGCATCAACGCCACCAGGAGATAACTCTTGAATCGCCGCCAGAACATCCTGTTTACTGGCATCGATAGCTTCTTGCGCACCCCAGCTTTTCGCGACAGCCAGGCGCGAAGGTGCCATATCGCTGACATAGATTTGCTCAACGCCCAATGCTCGCGCCACCGCCAGGCAGAGGAGGCCAATGGCTCCCATTCCAAGAATAAACAGGCTATTTCCTGGCCGCACCTGCGATAAAGAGACAGCTCGCACAGCACAGGCCAGCGGCTCTGTCAGAGCTCCCGTCTCTAACGAAAGATCAGCGGGCAAAGACCAACATTGCACCGCTGGAACAGGCACAAAGCGAGCAAAGGCACCAGGACGATGCACACCTATGAGGTTTCGCGTACGGCAGAGATTGGTATACCCCGCACGACAACGATCACACTGACCACAGACCATCAACGGATTAAACGTCACGCGCATACCCTGCTGAGGTTGCGAACCATCCGCCAGTGTACAGTTCCCTTCTATCTGGATAATACGACCAGCAGCCTCATGCCCCATAATTAATGGTGGCTTGCGCAAGCTATTCTCGCCCAGATAACCGCTCAGTTCCGAGCCACAAATACCGGCAACGCCCACTTCAAGCAACACCTCGCCAGGAGCAAGTTCAGGCGTTGATGCCGCCTGCATCTCCATAGAGCGTGGCCCCAACCAGACCAGCGCCTCCATCTGTCTATTACTAGGCATCTCACTATCCTTTCATCTCCAGTGACAGAGAACAACGCATCAATATAAATAAGGAGCCCAGAAGAGAGGTATCTTGCCTTCCTCTCTTCTGCTGCACAAAGTTATTTATCTGGGCGAAACATGCTCGCTCATGATGTTGGTCAGACGCCCCAGCTTCTCGACCTCTACTACAATCTCGTCCCCAGGCTTGACCCATACCTGCTCTTTCATGCCCAAAATGACGCCCTCAGGAGTACCAGTTACGATAATATCGCCAGGTTCGAGCGTCATATACTGGCTGAGGTAGCTGATCAGATAGGCCACCGAGAACACCATATCGCCCGTCGTCGAATCCTGGCGCAGCTCGCCATTTAGCCAGCAGCGGATCGCCAGATTTTGCGGATCGCTCACCTCATCGGCAGTCACCAGATAAGGGCCGATGGGTAAGAACTTATCCAGCGTTTTGCCAAGCATCCATTGATTAGTGCGAAATTGCAAATCACGCGCGCTCAAATCATTGGCGTTACTATATCCCAGAACGTAGTCGAGCGCCCTATCCTCGCTCACATCACGCGCCTGCTGACCAATCACCACAGCTAGCTCTGCCTCGTAATCATATTGCACAGCATTGGTCTGCAACGGCACTGCTTCGCCAGAGGCCGCCAGCGTATTGCTATACTTGGGGAACAATACCGGTGAGGTTGGCACCGCCATACCCGATTCGGCGGCATGACGGCGATAATTCAAACCGATACAAATAATTTTGCCCAACGGCGATACGGATGGACCAACCTGTAGATCTTCCTCCCGTAACAGCCAGGAAGCAGTTCCATCGTGCCCCTGAGTTGCCGCGACCAGTTCGCTCAGAGCTGCCAGCGCCCGTGTACCAGTGGTGCAAAGGCCATCGATAGTCTCTACAACCTGATTGTGGCCACCCAGAGCGGAACGAGCAGCCGCAACATCAATCACTCCCCGCTCGGTTTTAATTCCCAGCTTCAGCCCTTGAGCAGATTGAAAAGTAAGCAGTTGCATAAATATTTCTCCTCCTTCTCAGGGTGCGCGTGATACTCTCGCAACAACATGCACCCTCACTATGAATCGCTACCTTAGTTATGACAAATCATTATGCTTCTCATGCGTCTGCTCCGCTCGCAGGCGTTGCTCAATATGCGTTAAATGAGTCAGCATCGCTTGATAGGCTGCAGTTGGATCATGAGCAGTAAGAGCCTGTACAATAGCCTGATGATCCTGATAGGTCTGCTGCATAATTCCTGGAAGCACCACAGTTCTCCTTCTGCTGGCCTGGCTCAAACGATGAATGCTTGCCATAAAACGATGGAGCACCGGATTATGAGCGGCGACCGTGATGATTGTGTGTAGCTCAATATCAGCCTGAAAATATGCTTCAGGATCTTGTGGACCGGCGGCCGAATGCGCTACACAGGTTTCCAGCTGCGCAAGCTCCTCATCAGAAATACGCTGTGCAGCAAGAGCACAGAGGCCCGGCTCTAAGATCTTACGCGTCTCAAACAACTGTAGATATGTTGAATCATCCAGCGCAAACACGAAATCAAGATGCTCTACAAGAATTTCTGGTTCCAGCGATGTTACATATGTACCAGAACCATGACGAAGCTCGACAACATGCATAATAGAGAGGGAACGCAAAGCTTCTCGCAAAGAAGGGCGGCTGACACCCATCATAACGGCCAGTTCACGCTCTGGCGGCAACTTATCACCAGGGCGAAGCTTTTTTTCTTGTATGAGAAGGAGCAATTGTGCAACAATGTCTTCAGCAACAGCTGTCTTTGATATGGCCTCAAACGTCATTGGTATGTACCCATACTACCTGTCACAGGTAAGCGCTAAATTGGTAAGATGACTTAACCACAACGTACCATCTCCCTCGATGTGTTGTCAAGGAAGATAGTTCCCAACAATCAGAATGGCGTCCAATCCAGTCTGTACGCTATATCATACCCCGAAGCATAGCAAAAAAACAGCGGTCATGGAAACTCTGAATTGTTGAGTTTCCCATGACCACTGTTCTATGAGATAGAGAAAAACGAACGAACTATTGCTGCTCGATCTTTGCGGGGCGGCTCTGGATCTTGCGCAACCGCTCCAGGTCGAATTTCGGACGACGATCAAACAGATAGATGCCATTCTGTTCTATAAAGACATCCGTCAACTGCGTATAACAGTATCCAAACATCTGTGGATCATCAAGCAAGACAGAGCAAAGAGCATCAAAGCGCTCGTAAAACTCTTCAACAGATTGGGGAGCTGTGCCATAGCCCCAGCTGGATTGCTGATCGCCAGGCTTTGCACGCTCAGGATTCCACCACAATCCGCCAAATTCGCTCACGAAATAGGGTTGACCACGATACGGGATCGACCACTCGTGATTCGGCTCGCGATTGGTATATGCCTTCCCTTCGCCCACATGAGCATGGCGCTCCTTAAATTTCGCCAACTCCTGCTGGAACCCGCCTGCGGGGAGATAGTCATGCGAGTCGTACACGTCGGCTTCGGGGATACGATGCGAATACCCGGAAATATCCAGTACCGGACGCGTTGTATCCAGCGCCTTCGTTGCCAGGAAGAGAGCGCGTAAAGCATCGTCGTGCGTGGTGATTCTATCCTGCACATGCTGAATATTCTCGTTGAAGGGACACCAGCCGATAATGGCCGGATGGGAGTAATCGCGCTCGATAGCCTCTAGCCATTGCGTGGCATAAGTAATGGTTGGGATGTTGCTATCGAGCCAGGAGACGCGCCCCTCGAAACCCCAATCGGCAAACTCTCCCCAGACGAGATAACCCATCTTATCGGCATGATAGAGGAAACGCTCCTCAAAGACCTTCTGATGGAGACGCGCACCGTTAAAACCTGCCGCCAGGCTCAACTCAATATCACGTTTGAGCGCCTCATCGCTCGGGGCAGTCATAATCCCATCGGGATAGTAGCCCTGATCAAGGATGAGGCGTTGAAAAATGATCTTGCCGTTGATCTTAATTGCTTTCCCCTGAATAGTCACCGTACGTAAACCGGCATAACTACTCACGCGATCAACTGTTTTTCCTTCCGCATCAAGTAGCGCAATCTCCAGATTATACAGATGAGGATCATCTGGCGACCAGAGGCGGCGGCGCTCGGCAGGGATAGGCAGATCGAGCTGTGGCGAAAAATCGAGGTCGGCAGCACAGGTAGCGCTTGCCACAACTCCGGCAGCATCGCTCAAAGTTGCTGAAAGTTGCATACCAGGCTGAATATTGGTAACAGGCTGCTCCAAACGAAACTTACTATTTGCCACATCAGGCGTGATGCGCGTGCGGCGCAAAGAAGAGAGCGGCACCGGCTCCAGCCACACCGTTTGCCAGATACCCGTCGTACGTGTATAGACGCAGGCATAATTATAATACCGCTGCGACTGCTTGCCGCGCGGTTGTGCGGGCCTGTAATCATCGCGTGCGCGTACCACAATCGTCTCTGTCTCACCAGCTTTGACGCTCTCGCCCAGATCACAGGTAAACGGGGTAAAGCCGCCGCGATGTCGTCCCACCTCATTTCCATTCACCCAGACGGTGGTATCATAATCAACGGCCTGGAAGTGCAGCAAAATACGCTGACCCGCCCACTGCTCAGGTATCGTCACAGTGCGACGATACCAGACAGCAAGCATAAAATCTGTCTGCTCTATACCGGAAAGCGACGATTCCGGGCAAAAAGGGACCTGTATCCGATCTTTCAATTCGCGCTGCAACAGTCCCCGTTCCAGGCCACTATCACCCTGATCACTCTCAAACTCCCATTCTCCATTGAGACAGAGCCATTCTGAACGGACAAACTGTGGACGTGGATACTCCGGTCGCGGTATACTCATACAACTACTCTCCTTTGGAAAAACATCACTCACACTCTGAGTTCATCTTTGCATTCGATGGAGTTTGCTGATAGCATACATTGAAAAACGTGAGAAATCCATGAGCGAGAGCAACATCAACCTTCGTGAAACACACATCATCGGTACGAGAACGCGTGAGCGAATCGTGAGCAACCATGTCTGCAAAGCGCTATCTCTCTATGGCATCTACCTCACCGGGCTATCTTCCGCTTACCCCGATTTTCGCTTTGTACGCGTTCAGCCAGCGATCAGTCAGATTTTGCTCTGTCTGTCCGGTGAGGGCAACGTGCTGATCGATGGGCAGTGGAAACTCTGCACAGGTGGCATGGCCTATATTACGCCCCCTGGAGCCGTGCATGCTTACTATGCCATCGGTGAGGCTCCCTGGGAGATATGCTGGGTAACATATGGCCCGGAAGAGCAAGAGCGATTTTTCGCGGCAACGAGATACCCTCTGCTCGTCCAGATTGATCCTTATCCCCTCTCACAGAGCATTGAAGGGCTGTATCGCGAATCGATTGGTCAGGCCGAACCAGGCGTCATGCAACTGTGGGTACAACTATTGCACAGCTATACCCAGCGCATACTGGTGCGTCAGAGCGCCAACGAACTGCGGCTGCAACATATCTGGGATGCCGTCAATGCCGATATTGCGTATCCCTGGAGCAATATGGTGCTGGCAGAACGAGCGGGCATGAGTACGGAACATCTGCGCCGCCTCTGCCAGCACCACCTGGGGTGCAGCCCTATGAAACAGGTGACGATGCTACGTATGCGCCACGCCGCCGTGCTGTTAGCTCACGATGCCTATAGCGTCGAAGCTGTGGCAGGACGCGTTGGTTACGATAATCCATACGCATTCAGCACCGCCTTCAAACGACACATGGGAGTGCCTCCCTCATCGTATCGCCATCATAAATATGCTCCAGAACAGGATTGAGAGAGTAATTTGCTTTCCGCTCACATCACGTTTTATACAAAAATTGACAAACATGCATCTCAATGGTAGCATACGATCTATGGAGATATTGACGAAACTTTTTATCCAGATGAGCGATTTTGCCGTGTAAGCGACCACGCCGGGCTTACACGGCAGGAAATGGCGCTTCGTTTGCTGCATAGCCTCTGCCTAACAATCAGAGCTTTGCAACCATTCTTCTTGCACTCAAGCGTTTCATGACCTTCTTCCTGCTTCCATCTCTCGGCGGTGTCGCTGGGCACCGCTGTTACGTGCAACCTCAACCAGGACGTAGCCAGCGCTACTCTGTCATGCTTCTCTCTCAGCGGTGCCTCGACCATTCATTCTGTTTCATTCTCACTCAGTATTGGAGCAACATCTATGTCGATGGCACAACAAGATCCCGTTGAACAACTGCATGACATGACGCAATCGAGCCGCTCGATCCCGCTCTGGCGCAACCGTGATTTCTTACTCCTGATGAGCGGGCAGGGGATTTCATCGATTGGCTCGCAGGTCTCGCTGCTTGCATTTCCACTGCTTGCTCTGGCCCTTACTCATTCGCCAGCGCAGGCAGGCTTGATTACAGCTCTGCGCGGCCTCCCTTACGCACTGCTTGGCCTGCCAGCCGGGGCACTGACGGATCGCTGGAACCGCAAACACGTCATGATCCTCTGCGACACTGGCAGAGCTATTGCGCTTGCCAGCATTCCTATCGCTTTTCTGCTCGGCAATCTCTCAACTATACAGCTTGCCCTTGTCGCATTGATAGAGGGAACACTGTATGTTTTCTTCAATGTGGCAGAGACATCAGCGCTCCCCCATGTGGTCACAAAAGAGCAACTCACAACGGCGGTGGGGCAGAGTGAATTGCTCAATTCAAGCTCGCTCATGATTGGGCCATCTATTGGCGGCTTTCTCTATAACATCTCGACAACGATACCGTTTCTGGGCGATGCGATCTCCTATGCGATCTCGGCGCTTTCCCTGCTTTTCGTTCGTTCCCAGTTCCAGCGTGAGCGAACGAACAAACCACAACATTTGCGAGAGGAAATAAAAGAGGGACTACACTGGCTCTGGCACCATCCCATAATCCGTTTCCTTGCGCTGCTCACAGGAGGGCTGATCATGCCTTGTACGGGCTATGGCTTAATCCTGATCGTGCTCGCGCAGGGGCAACACGCCTCAACTACCGCTATTGGTTTTATCTTTGCCGCTGGCGGTGTCGGAGGCTGTTTTGGGGCTATCGTAGCAAGTCCACTACAGAGACGCTTCGGTTTTGCCAGAACAATTCGCTGGTCCGTCTGGATCTGGGCCTTGACCTGGCTTTTCTTCGCCATTGCCCCCAATCCACTCTTGCTAGGCATCTTAAACGGCCTGAGCTTTGCCATCGTCCCGATCTATATGGTAACCCAGTACAGCTATCGTCTTGCGACAATCCCAGACCACTTACGCGGGAGAGTGAATAGCATCTTCCAACTGATTACGCTTGGCAGCACACCTCTAGGACTGTCCCTCACTGGATGGTTGCTGCAAACGCTTGGCCCAATCCTCACTGTGATTGTGCTGTTTGTACCACAGTTCATCCTAGCGATTGCAGCTACTATCCATAAAGATTTGCGGTACGCAACGCTCACCGACGAACTACAGTAAAAATGGAAGAGAGCCTGCTTGAAAGGCAGGCTCTCTTCCCGTAAAAAGTTTACCGCAAGCTGTCTATCAGCCCTCTCATATACCCGATGGCGTACAGGCGACCACGCGTGGTATAGCCGGGCGTATCATTGGCGTCGCCCTCCATCGTCGGAACATGATCTGGGCGTATCGGGCCTTGAAAGCCAATTTCCTGATAACAGCGCATAGCTTCCACCATATTGGTCTGCCCATCATCATGAAATGTCTCGGCGAAATGGGCGGCGGTGCCACGCACATCTCGGAAATGGACAAAGTGAATTTTGCCACGCTCTCCAAAATAGCGAATAGCCTCTGGAATATTCGCCCCCATCGCAGCAAAATTTCCCTGACAGAACGTAATGCCATTATATTCGCTTGGTGCCATCTCGACTGCTCGTTTGAAGGCATCAACGTTGCTAAAGATGCGTGCAACTCCGCGAATTGGCGAGAGGGGAGGATCATCGGGATGCAAGGCCAGATGAACGCCAGCTTTCTCAGCGACAGGAAGAACGCGCTCTAGAAAATAGGCGAAACCGTCCCAGAGTTGCTCTTCAGAAACGATGCCCGCTTCCGTCAACGGAGCATGCTCCATAAAACTATGATCGTACCCGCTGACCAGCGCGCCGCCACGCGTACGAATGGTGGTCGAAGTACGCAACCAGCCAAAAACTGCCATGAAGTTATAGCACCATACGCGAATCCCCAGCGCTCCCATATTGGTGATCAACTCACAGATATGGTCCAGTTCTTCTTCGCGCCCCGGCAAGCCCAGTCGCACGCGATCCATCGGCGGCCAGCTCTCAATCACCGACAGGCGTAAGCCAGCATCAGCAAAACGCTGCCTCATGTGCAATAGCGAGAAATAGTCCCAGGTGGGAGAGGTGCCATCACGTCCACGCGGCAGGCTGCTCACCGCGTCGGTTACTCCAAGTTGCGCGGCCAGCGTCCACATTTCAGTCGGCTGAGGGGGAAGAAATAAGGCAAGTTGCATGCATTCGGACCTTTCTCTTTGTTGGGAACCACAGCGTTCCATGCTGTCAACAGGCGAACATCTCCAATGATAGTTTTAGCGCCGCACCTTCTCTTCTATTTAGAGAACACCATACGTACCGTACACTTCATCAATCGACATACCAGCAGCGATTTTCTCGCGCTCCTCGTTCTCTTTCTCAAAAATGGCTTCGACGCGCAACAACACTTCATCAACCAGATCTTTCGGGATGAGTTGCACGCCGTCGTTGTCGCCAAAAATGAAGTCGCCCGGCATCACTTTGACATAATGGGTGAGGTGTCCAGGGAGATAAATCGGTTTGTTGACCTCGGTAATAATCCAGCCACCGAAGGCATTGGGGCGTGTCCCGAAGCTGAAGAGCGGGAAATCAGGCATTTTGAGGACATATTGCGTATCGCGGCAGTTGCCAGCCAGGAGCATACCACGACATCCATGCGAGTAGGCAAGTTGACAGCTCATTTCACCAAAATGAGCTGGCTGCATATCGCCGCCACAATCGAAGCAGAGAATCGTCCCATCTTCAAGCGCCTCAATGGTATCCATCATACGTCTCTGAGGATGGCCCCCTCAGCCTCCCATTTCTTGCGCTGCGCCTCTCGCTCCTCTGGTGTAGTAGCTTCAACCAGCGAATGCAGTTTGATGGGAAGCGCGCGACCTGCCAGTTGCATCCCCTGACGCAGAGCCACAAACTGGCTAGAAAATACGGTATCGCGCACCCCAAGACTGGAAAGCGCATCGGAGACGCTGCCACCATAGCCAGCATGACGAAAACGAGCAATACGTTCCAAATCAGTAATTTGCAATTGACGAATCTGTGTTTCTGCCATTGAAACCTCCTTCTCTAATAAGTAGATACCATCTCTCCCGGCAAGATGGTACTGTTATATATTCCATTGTTATGCTACCACGAAAAACCGATCAACTTCTAGCCGGCTCTCCCTCCTCACTACAGGCTAGTTTCTGCTGTCGAGTGTCTCGCATCGTCTCTCATTTTCACATATTGTCCCACTTTGGACTGCTTCCAAAAGTGTTGAGATTCCTCAAGCAGACTTTCCGTACTCATAGACGCTATGGGAAACGACCTCAGGAAAGCTGGACCATATGTGCCAGAAAACGGTAGAATATGATACTCACCAATCAACCTCACTTAACCGCCGAATATGGGAGCCTCTTCCCTCCGTTGTGTCCACGCTCCTGGGATCGCACCCCAGGTGGCAACGGCCTCCTCCTCCCTATGAGTTTTTGCATGAATACAGTTCTATCTAGAATCTACGCGATGCGCAACGAAACGCGAACCGACAACTGATCACTCCCACCTATTTGCTTCCTTAAGGGTAGAAAGCACCAGGTTGTAACAGGAGAGAGCAATCTGCTGGGGAGGATCAGGCTGCTCCTGCTCAAACCACCAGGTAATGGCATCGACCAGCAATCCAGCCACCAGCGTAGGGACGAAGCCGGAAGCAAAGGCACGCTGCTCTCGCAGAACCTTTTGGTTCGCAGCGAAGCGGAATCCTGCTGTCTGTTCACCTACCACCTCGGCCAGACACGCGCGCATCTTCGCCTGAAACCAGGGACTCCCTTTTTCGCCAAGCAGTGCGCGATAGAGCCGCCCATAAGCGGTAAAATGCTCGAAGAGCCTCACAAAGGCGTCTGGCTGATGATCCTGCGAAGCCTGGTTCCAGCTCAGATCGATGTCATGCAACATCATCTGCATGGCTTCAAAAAAGAGCTGTTCAATCAGATCGTATTTATCCTGATAGTGTCGATAAAATGCTGCTCGACTGACCATCGCACGCTGGACAATCGCTTCCACGGTAAGCGCATCAAAGCCTTGCTCTTCAATCAAGGCCACCAATGCCTCCCGCAGCAGCTTGTGGGTCCGCCTCACCCGCAAATCACGGGAATTGTGAGTCATTTTGTGCTTTTTGTCTCCTATCTGACAGTTCCTCTGATCTGTGCTTGTCTCTCCCCAACAGCCGGTTTACACTTGGTGAAGAGACAGAATACTACTTAGGAGATTATGTGGCACAAATATACCTCTCTGTCAACTGTTCACGCGTCTTTACCAGCGCGCTGATTGCGAACCTCCGAGGTTTGGTCAACACTTTTCAACAGAGACGGTTGAGCGCTCCAATGATGGCTGAGGTGAGACTGTGTGCAATCTCTCACCTCTCAAGAAGAAAGGGAAGAAGCAGGCAATGAATATGAAGAACTCCACCAAGAACGGGAATTATGCTAACATCAACGGCCTGAGCATATACTATGAAATTCATGGCACGGGCCAGCCACTGGTTTTGCTCCCCGGAGCATTATCAGGAATAGGCTCAGCGTTTGGCAGGCTCATCCCGCTGCTTGCCAGAACCAGGCAAGTCATTGCGGTTGAACTCCAGGGCTATGGACATACCGCCGATATCGCTGACCGGCCCCTTTCCTACAAACACTATGCGGAAGATACGGCTGCCCTCCTAGAGCATCTTCGTATGAACCAGGCCGATATTCTTGGATATAGCTCTGGTGCAGGAGCTGCTCTACAGGTGGCAATACGTTATCCGCGCCTCGTCCGAAAACTGGTGCTCTGTTCGGTCACCTATACAAGTAGTGGGATCTATCCAGAGATGAGAGCGGGTATAGAAGAGTTGACTCCTGAAATTTTGGCAGGCTCTCCTTACGAACAAGAGTACCTCCAGACGGCCCCACGACCACAAGACTGGCCTCAATTGATTGCGAAGGCAAAAGCATTCAATAAGCAAATACAAGAGTGGCCGGCTTCGGATCTCAAGGAGATGAAATCCCCCGTTTTGCTCATTGCGGGAGATTCTGACCTGGTATGTCCAGAACATATTGCTGAGATGTTTCGCCTGCTGGGCGGTGGACACCCTGGTGACCTGATGGGTCTTCCGGCCTCACAAATGGCTATCCTGCCAGGTACAACGCATATGGGGCTTACTGAGCGAACCGATCTGTTCATGGCAATCATTCCTCCCTTCCTCGATGCACCAATGCCAGAACAGAAAGTCTAGTACAGATATCTGGTGCGAAATGGCTCTAAAGGATGATCGGTTTGGACGGCCCGATACTCTATGTTTCCACACGTTGGAGTCGTGTTTCTGGCCGAGATCATTCAGTTGAATGCCCTTTCCTACTGCTGTTGACGCTATAATGCACTCGGGTCTGACACAGTTTTGATGAAAAAGAGCCTGTTGCCTTCGGAGGACGTGGTCCTCCGAGCGTAAAGCGTCCATCTCTCGACGCATAATCAGACTGGAATCATCAAATGTGCGTCAGGCCCGCTCTTGGCTCATACATAACTTTAGTGAATCGAAAATTGCTGATCTAACCATAGACTCCTAATATGGGCATGCGCTTCTGGTGCGATCCCCTCGCCGGTATCTTCAACGGATATGGCGATGCGCTCCGGCTCAACCGTGACGACCAGGATGATGACGCCGCCAGGTGGAGTGTGGCGTAAGGCGTTGCGAACGATATTTTTGAGCGCCTGCTCCAAATGTGGCTCATCGACACTGACCAGCGGCACCTCGTCGGGCATATCCGCGACGATCTCTACTTTGTTCGTGCGCCAGGCGAGTGGGGCCACCTCGCATCGCATCTGGCTGCCTGCGATGTAGTCACCGCCCTGAAGGCCATCAATGCTTCAGATCATTTACCAATATGGGCCGAATTCCAGGAGCGCCGAACCGTGTAGGGGAAACATAACTCTTTGAACGATCAGGAAGCAGATCAATGACTTGGTGATCTTGCAGATCGACGAGAATCGTGCCGTAGGACACATTGCGACGAAATACCCAATCGTCTACGCCAAGGTGGATAGGGGTGGCATGGGGAGAGAGGGTTGTTGTACGTCGGCTCCTCTTCTGGTTTGGCTGTGCCGTTTTCCCATGTGCCATTTGCAATGATATGGGGCGTGAGCAGATCATCGTTGATCAGCATCACGCTTTGCCCTTTCCGAATAGTGATTTCTGCCTGGGCAAATTTGGTGCTATTCATATGCACCGTT
Source organism: Reticulibacter mediterranei (assembly GCF_016587455.1). Taxonomy (NCBI): domain Bacteria; kingdom Bacillati; phylum Chloroflexota; class Ktedonobacteria; order Ktedonobacterales; family Reticulibacteraceae; genus Reticulibacter; species Reticulibacter mediterranei. The sequence goes on from NZ_BNJK01000001.1 coordinate 1,138,087, forward strand.
GGTCCCGAGGCGGAGGAGTTCGAAGCACCACCTGCGCCACAGGCTCTCAGGATGGAGGTGAGCAGGCCGCATGGCACTAGGACGACCAGGAGTCTCATCACCTTCACGTGCTCTCTCCCTAACTAACGCACGAGCTGAGGAACTTTGCTCACCTCGCGCTCGCTTTGTTTGAGACGCAGATAACGCATGCCGGTCATGCCAAGCAGCACAAACGCGACCAGACCGACAAGGAGATGAGCGGTCCTGATAATCCAATGGAGATCGCCGACAAGCAAGATCATCTGTACGATCCCAAAGACAGGGACCAAAGGAGCATACACGATGCATACGGCTCCCAGGAGTCTTGTCCCGCGGTTTTGAACTGCTATGATCCCAATAATCAGCAAAGAGAGAACAAAGATCAAACCCAACGAGGCATGAACCATTTGCAGAGTTGGTAGGTTCATACCGCTTATCCAGATGAAGAGTCCGAGCGCCAACACGCCCAGACCCGCGATGCCTCCCACCCAGTGCAGAATATGTACCGTTTTCTTCATAGAACCATTTCCTTTCTGTTCAAGCAGAGGAAAGCGCTTCCCCGCTCTCCATAGAGATGTGTTTTGTCATGAACTGCGCGCATTTACTACAATGAATGTACAGGAGGAGGGCGATGGGAACAAGTACGCAATTCTATGTGACGAAAAGTGGAGTCAAGAAACATGACACGTGTCAAAAAGACCATGGTGTGCCCAATCGGGGGAGCGGGGTAGGAGGCAAGTGGATGTTCTGGATCTGGTATCATCTGCTCAGCGGAACCAAACGCGTCAGCGAATTGCAGAAGCTCCTTATGGGCGCGTCGCCAGTATGACCAGGCCAGATGGTAGGCAAAAGATAGGAGTGGTTTGCTAACAAGACGAAAGAACAACCGCTGAAATTCGGCAACACTGAGGGGAACCATCACCGGGAGATCAGGAGACAGGTTGGCTTGGACAGAATTAGAGGCTTCTGACTCGGGTGTCTGTTCAAACTTTTTTTAAGCACGTCTTCTTCCCCGTTGACTCACAGGGCTGTTAAATAGGCCATGGCAAGCATGGAGAGAGTCACGTGACGGAACTATCCCTGCCAGGAACGCACTTCGTACTCATCCAGACCCACCTCTCCTTTAGTTTCCTCAAAACACTGTTCCACTGTCCAGCGCGCCCCAAAAGCCTCTGGTTGAATGCCGTGGTCCATATCTCTTCAGGGGAAGAAGATGGACTTGCCATGGGGAAAAGCAAGGGCATATGAAGATTCCTTTGATGTTCTCATGTACTTTTCGTGAAAAAGATCTTTGTAAGGTTTGTGCATACGGCGAAGAGGGATCAATACGCCGATTCTAGCTGCACGAGCACGTGACGGATGAGGAAATGGCGAGGAAACGAGGGAAATCCTCGCCATTTCCTCATGCTCTCTTCACTTATAGGTAGGTCGGAGCGGTAGACCGGCACAGGATGCGCGAAAGTACCTGCTCAAGGAACAACACTGGGTTCTTAGGCTGTATACTGCTACGCCAGGCCACAAATCCATCAGGCCGCACCAGCACCACTCCCTCAACTGAGGTTCCCATTTTTGTTTGCCAGCTATTCTCTCCATCCAGCAACCCACCATCCGAGCCAATACGGTAGACTGCTAGTTCGATCCCAAGTGATGCGGCCACCTCTGGTGCTGCCGCATCCCAGGCTGTACCACCAGGGCCGGCGAGCAGAACGAAACGACCATCAAATAGGTCTAGCGTGGAGATGCGTTGCCCCTCTCGTTCGACCCATAGATGTGGCACCCGTGTCCCAGGCAGTCCGTTCAACTCCAGGGGTTTGAGCAACTCGATCCCATCCCGCACTGGCGTGGCCGCATCTTCTGAGAGGATCGCCTCTGAACAATAGCGATAGCCGACGATGGGATGCATGATGGACAGCTGGTCCTGAAGATCAGGGAGAGCACTTCCCCTGGCTTCGCTGATGTCTTTCCCAAACAAGATCGCTCCCGATCCCACCATCGACTGCTGAGCCGCCAACAAGCCGACGGGGCGCCGCTCCGTCTGATAGGTCGCCAACAGCTCTGGTGTCGCCTGCCCCTTGAGGACCGCAGCAAGTTTCCAGCCCAGGTTTTGCGCGCTTTGAATAGCTGTATTAACGCCCAGTCCCAGGTAGGGCGGCATGGTATGGGCCGCATCTCCCACCAGGAAGATCCGCCCTTGCTGGAACCGATCAGCCACTCGTTGAATGGGCTTCCAATCGGCGATATCGACGACCGAGACGTCCAGATCTGCTTTCCCCAACGCCAGGCGAATCAGCTTTTGGCAGCGCTCGGCGGGATAATCCTGTGCCGTTTCCCCTCGGGCAGGGGAATAGCTGATCATAAATAAGCCACGCTGCTGATCGGTAATCATAAACAGGCCGCGCACATCCTTGTTCACGATCTGGAACACATCATTTTCATAGCCTGCGACCAAAGCGCCCCAGTCTGCGCGAAAGTACGCAAAGATCTGGCACTCTGGAAGCGCCCCGAGTCCTTGTGTGGGGATGGCAAGGGTCTCGCGAATTCGACTATGCGCACCATCAGCCGCAATCAGGTAATCTGCCCGCACCTCGCTTTCTTTTCTGGTAGTGCGATCCTTGATGACTGCCATCACCCCCGTCTCATCTTGCGTGAAGGAAACAAGTTCGGTGCCATATCGTACATCCACGCTGCGTCTCCGCGCTTCAGCTAGCAGCAATGGTTCGAGCTTACTCTGGGGATAATACCATGCGAGGGGCTTCTGGGTGATGTCTTCCAGATGCTCAACCTCCGCGATGGGATTGAGGATTTCCTCTTGTTCGCTGGCGGCCAGACTGTGTTTGCGGAACATCCGCGAGAGCTTAGCTCCTCCAGCAAGGACCTCCGCTTCTAGTCCCAACCCTCGCAGCACTTCGATTGTACGGAAATTGAGGGAACGTGCGCGTGGATACCACGAGGTGTCGATCCGTCGCTCGATCAACAACGAGGAAATACCCTGCTGGTGCAACAAGAGGGACAGGGACAGACCCGCACCACCTGCTCCAACAATTAAAACGGGCACGTGTTCTTGAGTCATCACCAAATTCCTTTCTTTTTCACTTATTTACGTGTTTCAATGATCTTTCTCTGAGAGAACGCTTTCGCCTAGTCATCTCCAGGTAAGGCGGATCGCTCGTTGACAAGAAGAGCGGGTCTATGACAGGATACACAGGAAGTGATCCTTTGTCCTCCCAGTGTAGCCTGACCAGTGGGGAGAGGCAAGAAACAATCGGGGTCAGATGTCTTCGTTGAGACAAGGAAGGGAAAATGGCTCAATCTGCGAACAATTTACGCATCAAACGCACGCGTACCCTCCTGCGGACAGCCTTGATGGATCTCATCGAGGAGCGTGATTTTGAGGCGCTCACGGTGGGAGAGATTGCTGAACGCGCTATGGTGAGTCGAGCCGGCTTCTATCGCTATTATCAGGATAAATATGAACTGGTTGAGCAACTCTTTGAGGAGGCTGTGTGTACAATGATGAGCAATCTGAATGCTCATCCTCAGGTCGTCCGAGACTCCGAAGAAACGCAAACTATACCGGAACCCTGGGTGAAGTTCTTCGAGCATCTCGTGGAATACGAGCGGCTCTATCGCGTCCTGCTTGGAAGCTCGAAGAACTCATGGTTGGTGGCGAGCATGCGTGCCTCCCTGAGAGAAGCGCTGCGTGTCCGTGTCCAGCAGTCATCCTCGTGCATACAGAACGGCAAACACGTCGCCGACGCCTACGACAGACTCGCGCCCGCGCTTGCCGCCTCGCTGTTGATCGAGGTCATCATCCGCTGGTTTGAGCAGGGCAGACCAGAGACGCCCAGAGAAATAGCGTTACGCTCTTCGAGGCTATTGTCTTCGCTACTGAAAGAGGTGGGAACCTGGAAATGACAATCAGAGATGAGATCAAATCGGTGAAAATGGTGTCTGTTTCCTCCTGGTAAATGGAACGACATCACCACAACTCAACTGGCTGTGAGAGAAATACGGCCTGATGCGGAACTACAACTGTAGGACTAACAGTGTTCCCGATCCTTTACCCGGCTAGCCAGGAAACTAAGGAGATGAAGAAAGTCATAGCTTCCACCACGATTGATGCCAGACTCGTGCCGCTCTCAGAGCCTCGCGGGTCTCCTGAGAAAAAATCTCCTGACAGCGCTTCAATTCTGGGGCCGTATCGTACAGATCGACGATACCAAGATCAACCCCAACTAATGCTTCCACGATAGCAGCGGTGCAATAGGGAACATAAGCAGGGCTATAGCCGCCTGCCTGTAGCACCACAATTCGTCCATCACATACCTCTTCTGCCAGCCCCACCATACATTGAGCTATCTGACGAAATCCATCCATCGTCATCATCATCTGCGCCAACGGGTCTAGCCAGGATGCATCCTGCCCGGCCGTAACAATGATCAATTGAGGGCGATATTGCAATCCAATCGGCAGTACCAGTTGTTCAAAGGCCGCTCTATACCCCCTATCGCCAGTTCCCGCAGGCAGAGGAATATTCACTGTATAACCGATGCCAGCACCGTGCCCCACCTGATCAAGTTCGCCTGCCAGTTTGGGATACCAGTCCTGTTGATGCAGTGAAAGAAACAGCACACCAGGATCGCCATAGAAAGCGTCCTGAGTGCCATTACCGTGATGTACATCCCAATCCACCACCATGATCCGCTCCAACCCATAAGTATTACGCGCATAATGAGCTGCAATGGCAGTGTTGTTGAAAATACAGAATCCCATCGCCTTATTGCTCATGGCATGATGATCAGGCGGTCGCAGCAGCGCAAACGCGTTGCGCACCTGTCCCTCCATGACAGCGCGAACTGCGTTCATCGCTCCTCCTGCCGCATACAGTGCCGCAGTCAATGAACCAGGACTTAACGGAGTCTCCTCGTCAATCTCGCCCCAGGGAGCCTTGAATGGTCCGCTTGCCAGTCCCGCCTCGGCAAAGGCGCGTATCCCGGCAATATAGTCACGTGTATGATATGTCGCGATCTCGTCCTCAGTAGCTTCACGAGCCGCTATCGGCAACATGAGCGATGCCAGCCCTGAACCGTCCAGAAACTCTTTTGTACGGCGCGTAATAAAAACTGAGGAGGGATGAGGCTCCGGCGATAATTCAAACGAGCCAGCGCGCATCGTGACGGTTGTCGCAACTCCTGCATCATGTTCTAGAAATCGCTCATCAAAAACAAAGCCAGTGCGGTCTCTACTCATAGAAGATATCGTCCTTTCAGTTTCCACCATGTCCGAATCATCCACCACAAAAATACTTCATCCTGCCTTCACTGTATCACACACACTCCGACCCTGCTCTGTTTTCCATAGATCCATCGTAAGATCATACACATACAGCTTTCTCGATCTGATTTTTAAATCGTCTTGTAGAGGCGCAATAGAGCATTGCATTGCAAACATCAACATGATAGTATAGTTAGCAACATGGATCAGCATACCTATAATAAAAGTACAATTGATGAGATCGACCAAAGGATCATCGAAGCGCTCCAACAAGATGGGCGGCGTCCATTTACCAAGATAGCCGCCGATCTGGGCATTTCAGAAGCGAGCGTTCGACAAAGGGTTTCACATTTAATCAATACGCAGGTCATGCAAATCGTCGCGGTCACAAATCCAGTCAAACTAGGCTTCTCATCAGCAAGCATGATCGGCGTTCGTGTTTCCGGTGAGCGATTATTGGAGGTCGCAGAGGCAATTGCAGCCTTTGATGAAGTGATTTACTTAATTATCTGTGCGGGACGCTTTGACCTGATGGCGGAAGTCGTATGCCGAGATAATGAGCATTTTTTGAATTTTCTGACAGAGAAACTTTATAAAGTGCCAGGCGTTTTACAAGCGGAGACATCGATGTACCTGCGCGTCTGCAAGCAAAACGACTGGGCATTTCTTTCTCAGGCCAGACTTTCACCTTCTCCACCGCCCTCGACTCCAAATATAGAATAGATTAGCATACTATCTTTTCTTGCATCGTTTTCTCTATTTCATCATGGAGTTGAGAGCGACGCTGCGAGTAATAGTGGCAATCTCCCCGCAAAATCTCCTAAGATTGCTTTCTGGCGTGTACATGTTCCCTGAACTGGTGTATAATGCGAATGCAGGCATGCAAAACGCCGGGACAGGATGGCGTGCAGAGCATAAATTAAGCCAAACCTGCCCAACATCCTTACTCTGTTCGGCAGACATTACTAAGGAGAGAGACTCCATGCAAGAAGAAACACTTCCTTCAGGGACGGTGCTACATGGACGCTATCGTATCGAGCGTGTGCTGGGCAGCGGGGGCTTCGGGCATGTCTATCTTGCAGTAGACCTTGTGACCAGCCAGCAATATGCACTAAAAGAATATTTAGTGACGGGAAGTAGTGGCCAGGAACAGCTAAAACACGAGGCAACGGTCCTCAGTCAACTGCATCATCCCAATCTCCCCGCCTTCCAGGATGCTTTTATAGAGCGTGGACGCTATTATGTCGTCATTAATTACATTGAGGGGAGCGATCTCACCGATCTGATCCGCATCGCAAGGCAGCGCAACGAGATCATACCTATCGTGAAAATTACAGATTGGTTACGAGCTATCTGCGATGCAGTGATGTTCCTCCATAGCCAACTCCCGCCCGTCATTCACCGCGATATCAAACCAGACAATATTCGCATCATGACCGATGGGACAGCCGTTCTGGTCGATCTGGGCAATGCCAAATCATCTGCTGATGGCGCACGCACGCTATTTTTTATCCGCCATCAGGGAACTCCTGGCTATGCGCCCCCAGAGCAATATCCCGGCGGTAGTGGCACCGATTCTCGATCTGATGTATACGCATTGGGAGGCACGCTTTATTTCGCGTTGACAACCCACGAGCCACCCAGCGTTTCAGTGCGCAATGAGTCGATGCAAAAAGGCAGGCCCGATCTCCCCTCTTTGCAGGAAATACTTGCCAATAATCCACCCGAAGAAAGTCCAGAGGCTAACGCCGCCCGCCAATTTAGACTCGGAGTTACCAAGCCCTCCAAGCCGGCTCCACGTCATTCACGACATGTAGCCCAGCTTGGGACGCTGCCGCTTAATTTGCTCAACCAGCTTAATTATATTATTCAGAAAGCAATGGCGATGCGGCCTAAAGACCGTTATCAGACGGTGGCAGACTTTGCCAACGACCTGAAAAAGATTATCGCGGCACTTCCGGCACCACCCCCACCGCCACGCCCCATCGATCCACATAGCACGCAGCCAGACCTGCCCATGCTCTACGAGGCGTTGCAAGCAGCCAAAGAAAATAAGACAGCCAACACAGCCGATTCTTCTTCGACCTCATCGATGGAGCCTGCGGCCCCGGCAACGCAACCAGCTGGAGGAGATACCTGTCCACGCTGTAATGCGCCATTGGCATCATCGGCGTCATACTGCCCCCAGTGCGGCACGTCTCTCAATAATCCCAGCAAGAATAATACCTCCTATGCACAAATCCGTAAGGATATCTCTGCTGAAGAAACGATGTTGGTGCGGCCACAGGCGCAGGCTCAACAGGTTATAGCAGGGCAAAGGCCAAAAGCGACGCCAGCTGCCAAACCACCGGCCACAACATCGCCATCATCGACCGTTCCTGAAACACCAGTCCCACCAATCTCCTCTCAGGTGAAAAGCAACCCTGGCCCGACACCACGTGCAGGCTCGACAGCGACCCAGATATCACCCGTTTCATCGCCTGCACAGCAAAGCGCCTCTCAGGCTCAGGCTCAGGTGCCACCAGAAGATCTCGATCATACACAATCATCGTTTCTTGGCAGTTTTCAACCCGGAATGAAGTGGCTGATTTCGGCACTGGCGGTACTCATCGTACTGCTTGTTATCCTTATGCTCTTTATCTTTAGCCTTATGCATCATTAGTACGTTGAAAAGTGCAGTGTTTTCTTTGTGAGAGATTGCAGAAAACGACAACGAACAGGTCGTCACGGCTCTCATCTCAATGCAAAAAGCCGATCTCCCATAGCAGGACTTTCGCGATAAAAGATTGACAGATACCTCCCATCTTGCCTAAAATAAATAGGTGCGCGTCGCACATTTACATTCCGAATACCACTCATCTTTTAGGGGGTTATTATGTCTTTTATCTGTCCTCATTGCTCATATGAAAATATTGATCCCTCCACGTTTTGCGTCTATTGTGGCAAAAAACTAGCAACATCCGGGGCAAACGAGCAGGCTACCCCACCTTCTCCCTATGGTGCGGGAACATCATCCTCCACACCACAACCTGATGAGGACCAGGACAAAACGCTATCTACAGCAAAAAGAGCAGCCTATCAAGCTTCTCTCACTCCACCCAATACTCCACATTGGGGAGAAGCGCCAACGCCGCCACCTCCAATGGGCAACGCACCTGCGGGAGCGCCGAACTGGGGTCCAGTACCAACACCTCATGTTCTCCCACCACCAGACCTGTCCGCAGTCCCACCGGGGCAACAACCATGGGGTTCTCCTCCACCATCATATCCAGCACCATCTATGCAACACCCGGGGCAACAATGGGCACCACCTCCAGCTCCATCTACATCCTTCTCTCAAATGGGAACGTCAACATTAGCTACGGTGCGCAGTGCCCTTGCTGGTTATGGAACAGTAATTACACATCACTGCTGGCTAGTGGAGAGGAAACAGGCGCAGGGGAGAGAAACGCTGGCATCCACCGTCCAAGAACAACTCAAGCAACAACACTACATTGGCGCTGTTCCCCAGGTTATCCGTCTGGGCGAGGCGACAAAAACGCCAATGGAGCGCGAATTTCTGATGCTTCAGCGAGGCAGCGTTACAGAATTCATCTATGTAGCACCCGTCGATGATGCCCTCTACCTCTCACGGACAACAACAGTCCAACCCACGCTCAGCTATATACGTGCGGGTGTCACCACAATATTGTTGCTCGTCGTCCTGGGAGGTGCAGTCCTGGGAGGGCTGTTCGGGGCCAGCACAGCTACCTTCCTGGCGACAGGCATCTCATTGCTCTATAGCGCTGCGCTCATTCTTTTATTCAGTCTGCTTCTGTTCTCAATCATTTCATGGCTACAAGAAAAAGATGGGGCCAAGTATCTGCGCACAAACCGATTAAGCGACTTCCAGAGCGACGATGTAGCGATGCTGGAGCTGGCAACGGACCGAGCTCTACGCCATGCCATCAATCAGGCTGGCATTGATCCCATACACATCATACCGCCCGCACAGGGATATCATCCCAGGCGAAAAGTACGCCTTATCTAGCAAGATGGGACGCTATTGCCACATCTCTTGCAATGAATGGCGAACGCGTCCCAGCCAAGCGGGGAGAGCCGTTGCCCAGGAGAGACGCTCCATAATATCATCGATCAAGGTGTTATCCAGCTCTTCGGCATAAAAAATGTCTTCAAGAGGACCATTCACGGAGGCAATAGGCGAAACGAGCGTGAGAGCGTCCGTCAATAAGGCTGCTTCCCCTCGCTCCGGCGGATAGACTTCGCCATATGCCTGAAGAAACTGACGCGCACGTTCAGGGGCCAGACCACGTTTCACCAACGGGCGCGTCAAGCTTTCCCCGGGCTGCCAGGCAAGAGCACTGAAATAGAAGAGCGCATAGGCGACCTCAAAAATCCGCCTCTCCCAGCGCGACGCCTCCAATCCCATTACAGTGGTGACACCAAAAGATCCAAAGCGCAGATTCAGCGCGTGGTAATCTCCGTGAATATGGAACTCGGGAATGCCCCGACCTGCACCAATGGACATCATTGCAGCTGGCAAGACAGCCTCCCACTGATCAGCCCACTGCGAGAGCGCTGCCGCCAACGCCTGCACATCGCGGGCCTCAGCTTTGCCACGAGCCAGATTCAAGTAACCCTGCACCATCCCGCCAATATGGGCCTCTGAAGGCCAGCGATATTGCGGCCCCTTATATTCGCGCGAAGCCCGATGAATACGACCCAGCATCGTTCCAGCATCAGCGATCCAATCGAGCGAACGCGGATTTGCCGTACTGAACAATTCACCGCTCGTCCATTGCTGCAATTCAAAGCAGTCTTCGCCGATGGCAACAAATGGTTCGCCTTGCGGGGTCAAGTAAAGCTGAGGAATAGGAATACCTGCCTGTTGCAAATAGCGTTGAAAAGCGTAGCGATGCTGATTATCATCGCCCAGCGGTCCCTCTGGTCGCTCCCTGAGTATATAGCGCTCTCCCTGGACCTCGACAAGCATTTGTAACGCGGCGTTCGGCGTGTCTTCTAGAGGGCCAAGATTTTTCCAGCTTGTGATGCCAAAAGCCTGCATGACCTCATTAAGATCAAGCAGGTCTTCTGGCGTCTGACCATGAGATTCATGTTCGTGCATTGTTCAGACTTCCACAGGGAGATCCGGACGCGATCCCCACTCGTTCCACGAACCATCGTAATTCGTCAGGTTGGGATAACCAAGCATAGCCAGGCTAAAGAGAACGGTGGTCGCCGCCACGCCGCCATTACAATAGGCTACAACATGTTGTTCAGGCGACACTCCAGCAGCAGAAAATACCTGTTGTAGCTCTGCGTTGGGGCGAAATTCGCCCGTCGTCGGCTCGATAATCAACTCACGAGGAATATTGAGAGCGCCGGGAATATGCCCTCTCCTGCCCTCCCCGCGCACGATCTTCCCACTATACTGTCCCTGATCCCGCGCATCAACCAGCGCCACGCCTTCTCGACCCAGCAGCCCTAATACCTCCTCAGCGGTGGCTCGTAACTGCGGCTGCACAACGGGGGTAAACGTCGCGACAGGATACGCGGGAACGCTCCGATCCAACGGACGCCCCTCACGCTTCCATTTGGGAAAGCCACCGTTTAATACCACCACCTCACGATGGCCGTAGTAATTCAGTGCCCACCAGAGGCGGGTGGCGAACTGAGAGGCTGGATGAGAATCATAGGCCACAACCAGATGTTCATCGCCAATCCCCAGACGGCTCATCAACTCAGCAAAACGCGCAGGGGGAGCGATTTGCGCTTCCACCGCTTCGTCCAGGTCAACGATATCGCGGCTCCAATCGATATAAATAGCGCCGGGGATATGCTCCTGCTCATAGTCTTCAGGCGCTCCTACATAGTGCGCTTCCTGGAGGCGTTCTCCATGCTCGCCCTCGCGCTCAACGGTGCGAACATATCCTCTCATATCCACAACTCGCACAAGCGGATCGTGCAGGTGTTCGGCAAGCCAGGCAGTATCCACCAAAAAACGTTCACGTGCAATTGCCATATCAAAACCCTTCCTTACGAAAACAATCCCGCCGCCTCTGGATTATCCGTACTGACAAAATGAGCAGGCGAACCAAACACATTCATTGGTGAGACCTTCTCAATGCGCATCGAGGCATTCGGCGTTTGAGTGGTTACGTAGCGCTGCACAGTTAGCCCAAGAGGGCGGGCCAGAATCAACGCTGCAGTTGAGGCCAGGATAACGTTATTCGGAGTACTATATGGACGGCGCAACCTGGCTATCGTCATGGCAGACAATCCGGTCAGCATGCCAGCAACCGCGAGATTGGTACCGCAGCGCTCGTGAATCGCCAGTTCAGGCTGTGTTGTACGCAACAAATTCAACGCTTCCTGTGCTGTCGGAAGGATGGCCTCAGTAGGCAAGTCACCAAAGACAAAGAAGCCAGCGGCAAAAGAGATACCGGAGAGGCGAACTTCAGGGTATTTTCTTGACAACAAAACAATGGTAGCATGCTCCAGGGCATGATTCTGCTTTACAGCGCTGCCTAACATCAATTGTTGCGCGACCTGCACCACAGGGTTAATTGAACTCATACATGCACCTCTCATTTATAGAGGCATGTGGACAGGCAGAATAATCCTCCCGCCACATGACCATTACACAGAAGTAGATCGACAGAAATCAGCAGGGTGAAACGATTACCCCACACTAGTAATACTCCGATTACGGCCCGTAGGTTATATTAAAAACCACCACCTCGTCACCAAAATTGATCACATCCCCATCATTTAACACGACTGGCTGATGAATTCGGACGTTATTGACAAGTGTCCCATTGGCGCTTTGTAGATCTTCCAGAAACCAGCGGCCATCGCGAAACCAGAGACGAGCATGGCGACGCGAAACCGTTCGCCCGGCAATCACCAGATCGTTGCCATTCGTGCGACCAATCGTTGTCACATCTTGATGAAATCGATACGAGCGCCCAGCTGTCGGTCCATTCTGCATCGTCAGCAGCGCCAGGATAGGACGACCATTTGGCCCCGGGAAACGATCCGCACTGGCCCGCTTATTAGAAAGATCGTCACCACATGTCGTGCAGTAGAGACGCGTGCTGGGATTGGGTGCCCCACAACGGAAACAGGTTAGCGTCACAACAGGTTGCATTCCTGCATTCGGCGCTTGCGACGCATTCGGGTTGCTCCCAAGTTGACTGCTTCCTGGCAACGCCCCTGAAGAAGGTGCGCCTCTCATTTCAATTGCCGATGCCGCCGGATGAAGATTGCGCCAGGGGCGCGGCAGCACAAGGTTAGAGTCCGCCAGGGCATTGGTCAAAGCGCCGATCAGCATATCGGCCGATTGATAACGCTCATGCGGCTGCTTGGCCGTCATCGTCACGATCACCTGAATGATCGGTCCCGGTATCCCCTCACTGGTGAGCCGCTCAACGGGCAGCGGATCTTGCAAATGCTTGACCGTAATAGTTAGCGGGCTATCGGCGGTGAAAGGAACGCGCCCCGTCAGACAATGAAAAAAGACAATTCCGAGCGAATAAATATCGCTGCGTCGATCAACAGCCTGGCCAGTGCCCTGCTCTGGTGACATGTACTGAGGCGTGCCAATGCCTGTGCCAACCCGGGTAAGATTTGTGGTCCCTTCCAGGATTTTCGCAATCCCAAAATCCGAAAGGAGGAGATGTCCGTCCTTACGCAATAGCATATTCGCGGGCTTCACATCGCGATGGACAATACCATTGCGATGCGCACAATCCAATCCTTCCGCTGCCTGGATGATGCAGTCAGCAGCTTCAGGAACCGAGATCGGCCGCTTTAAGCGATCCTTTAACGTTCCCCCATCCACGTACTCCATGACGATATAGGTTATATTATCTTGCTCACCAAAATCATGTATCTGAACGATATTGGGATGGGCGAGCTTCGCAACAGAGCGAGCCTCTTGCTCGAAACGTTTGACGAAAACAGGATCTTGCGCGTGATAGGCCGGCAAGACTTTGATGGCGACATAGCGATCCAGGGTTGGTTGATACGCTTTGAAAACAGCGGCCATACCGCCCGTACCAATGCGCTCGACAACGCGGAACTGACCAAGCGATTTACCAACTAACGCATCGAGATTATCGCTCTTCTCCGCACGGCGAGGATATATATTTTCTGGTTGCATACCCCTGACGACTCCCTCTGTTCTGCCATTTGACCGTGTGCCAAATTCATGTTACCCACTCCCAACCTGCCCGGCGGGAGTGGATAAACCAAACAGCCTCATCACACACAATAATCTTACTTTTCTGTGTTTTCGCTCTCCGGGCAGAAACAGACCGCGTAGTAGATGAACAGTGGTCATTTGTATCTTCTTGATTATACAGATACAAACGCGTACTGTCGAGAGAGATCAAAATCTGTTCCTACCCCTCCAGTAACAAGACTTCAGGATCTTCCAGTAGCTCTTTGATCCGCACCAGGAAGCGCACTGCCTCGCTCCCATCAACGATCCGATGATCGTACGAAAGCGCCAGATACATCATAGGACGAATGACTACCTGACCATTCAGAGCGATAGGACGCTGCTCTATCTTATGCATACCAAGAATACCCACCTGCGGACCATTCAAGATAGGCGTCGAGAGCAGAGAACCAAACACGCCTCCGTTGGTAATCGTAAACGTGCCACCTAGCAGTTCCGCAAGCGAGAGCTTATTCTCCCGCGCACGCTTTGCAAGATCGGCAATTTCACGCTCAATTTCAGCAAAGCTTTTACGATCCGCATCGCGTACCACCGGCACCACAAGCCCCTCTTCTGCGCCAACCGCAATGCCAATATCATAATAGCGCTTGAGAATCATGTCGTTGCCCTGAATTTCGGCATTGAGACGCGGAAACGCCTTGAGAGCGCCGACGACTGCTTTAGTAAAGAACGACATAAAGCCCAGCGAGACGTTATGACGCTCTTTAAACGATTCTTTGCGACGGCTGCGCACCTCCATGATCGCGCTCATATCAACTTCGTTAAAAGTTGTGAGCATCGCTGCCGTATGCTGCGCCTCTACCAGACGTTGGGCAATGGTCTGCCGCCGACGCGACATCCGCACACGCTCTTCGGGACGAGCAGAAACCGCTGCCTGTCCTCCCACTTGCTGAGGTTGTACAGCCGGAACCGGTGAAGTAGGAGTCTCAACCGTCGAAACGCGGGGAATAGGAGCCGTTGGTTGTGTGCTCTGCTCCATATATTGAATAACGTCATCTTTGGTCACACGCCCATGCGGGCTTGAACCGCGAATTTGCGAAATGTCCAGATTATGCTCTGCCGCAATCCGTCGAGCAAGCGGAGATGGCGGTCGCTGCACATCCAATGCGCCAGTTGGCTGGCGTTGTGCTTCTAATGATCCTGTTGATGGACGCATCGCTTCCAGAGCGCCCGTTGACTGACGTTGCACAGGTGGTGGTGTCGGTTTTTGCGCGTTAGCCATTTCAACGGGAGCGGAAGTACCATTGGTCGCAGTTGCCGCCGCCTCCTCTCCTATTACAGCAATCACCTCATCAACAGAGACGACCTCGCCTTCCTGCTTCACGATCTTCTGCAAAACGCCATCTTGTTCGGCGCTGACTTCAACGTTCACCTTGTCGGTTTCCAATTCCACGAGGGTCTCCCCTCGCCGCACCTGGTCCCCCTCTTTTTTTTGCCAGGATGCGATAGTGGCGTCAACGATGGATTCGCCAAGCGTAGGTACGCGAACTTCAGTGGACATGTTCCCCTCCGGGTTGTCTCAGCGGCAGACGCATGGCCTCCGCAAGAATCCGTTCCTGTTCAGCGGCGTGTAAATCCCAGAAACCAGCCGCCGGGCTTGAGCGCTCAGGACGGGAGACAACGCTAATAGTAATATCGCGACCGACCAGATCGGTCAAATGTGGAGCCATGTAGCTCCAGGCCCCCATATTGCGAGGCTCTTCCTGCGCCCAGACAATCTCACGCACACCTGGATAGCGCTGAAGAACCCGTTTCAACTCTTCTTGTGGGAAAGGATAAAGCAACTCGACGCGCACAATAGCAGTGTCGCCGCTCTGCGTGCGGCTCTCGTGGGCCAGGAGATCAATCGCCATTTTCCCTGTACACAGTATAATACGGCGAATATCTTGTGTGTGTTCCCCAGCTCGTGCATCATCGATCACCGGCAAAAACGATCCCTCGGCCAGATCTTGCAGACGCGAGGTCGCTAACGGATGGCGCAACAGGCTCTTGGGCGTCATAATCACCAGCGGGCGCGCATAGCGATTCAGATAGAACGCCTGTAAGCGCAGCAAATGAAAGTATTGCGCTGCTGTCGAACAATTCGCCACACGCCAGTTATCTTCAGCTGCCAGTTGCAAGTAACGCTCCAGGCGTGCGCTCGAATGATCTGGTCCCTGCCCTTCATAACCATGAGGTAAGAGCATAACCAGCGAGGATGGTTGCCGCCATTTTGCCTGCCCAGATGCAATGAATTGATCGATGACGACCTGACCAACATTCGCAAAATCGCCGTACTGCGCCTCCCACAGCACCAGCGACTCCGGTGCCTGCACGCTATACCCATATTCAAAGCCCAGCGCGGCCGTCTCTGTCAGTGGACTATTGTAAATCGAGAATGAGGCGTGAACATCGGCGAGATGCTGCAAAGGAATATAGATCTGATTGGTGTCCTGACTGTGAAGCACAGCATGGCGATGGCTGAATGTGCCACGCTGCGAATCCTGTCCGGTAAGACGAATCGGCGTGCCATCAGTCAGAATCGAGGCAAATGCCAGCGCCTCCGCCTGTCCCCAATCGATCCCCCCCTCCGGCCCCAACGTATTTGCACGGCGTTGCAACGTACGGGCCAGTTTCGGATGCAGCGCAAAATGCTTCGGCCAGGACAATAGCTCTTCATTTAGCGCCGTCAAACGTTCAACAGACACAGACGGCACCTGCTCATCGGTAGAGAGCGCACCTTCCTCATCATTCACTGCCTCCACCTCGACCTGATACACGCCTCTATCGGCTTCGCTCTTCGCCTCCTCCAGCCTCGCCATCGCCTCCTTCACCATCTCGTCGGCTTCCCCCTGCGTCACAACCCCATCCTGCTCCAGACGACGCGCAAACAACTCGCGCACCGTTGGATGCTGCCGCACCACTTCATACATCTCTGGTTGCGTAAAAGCTGGCTCGTCCCCCTCGTTGTGACCCCAGCGACGATAGCCTACCAGATCAACGAGGATATCTTTATGGAACTCATCGCGATAGGCATGCGCGAGCCGTACGGCGGTCAGACAAGCAAAAGGATCATCGGCATTGACGTGAATAATAGGAATGCCAAACGCTTTACCCAGATCGCTGGCAAATAGGGTCGAACGGCTATCTATAGGCTCAGTGGTAAAACCAAGCTGGTTATTGGCGATAATATGAATTGTGCCCCCAACCCAGTAGCCATGCAGATGCCAGAGGTTCAAGGTTTCGGCTACCACGCCCTCACCAGGAAACGCCGCATCACCGTGAATCAGGATTGGCAACGTGTGGTCTACATCCTGGAGGGGAAAGCCAGCCACAGAGCGAATCTCCTGCGAAGCTCTCGTCATGCCTTCGACCACAGGATTGACAAATTCAAGATGGCTGGGATTGGGTGCCAGCACGACCTTCAAATCGACAGAAGAGGCTCCCTCTCCCAACAAGTTCTCTGCCCCCAGATGATATTTCACATCTCCAGTCCAGCCATACCCAAAGCTATCGCTCAAAGGGACGCCCTCTTCACGTTTGACATGCGCGAATTCGGAGAGGATAGCACCATAAGGCTTCTCAAGCACATGGGCCATGACATTGAGGCGACCGCGATGCGCCATGCCGATCATCACTTCGCGCGTCTCCGAATCGATGGCCCCGGAGATGATTTCATCGAGCATCGGAACCAGCACGTCGGTTCCCTCAATCGAAAAACGTTTCTGACCCGGAAAAGTTTGATGCAGATAGCGCTCAAAAACTTCTACCTGCGTCAACCTTTTCAACAATCTGCGCGCCTCATTTGGCGATGGCGTCTGATGGTATAAGTGCCAGCCCACCGCATCCCGTAGCCAACCACGTTCATCCGGGCTTTTTACCTGGTCAAACTCATAGCTAATGGTGCCAGAATACATAGCGCGCAAAGCATTAATCGCCTCAAGCGCGTTGCTCACCCCTTCAGCTGCATGACCACCAATCACGGTCGGCGGCAATTGCGCCAGGTCTTCGTCTCGCAAGCCATAGGTTTCTAGCAAAAGCGCTGGATCTCCCAGCGCTTCACTTCCCAGTGGGTCCAGGTGCGCGCCAAGATGTCCTCGCTCGCGAATAGCATGAGCCAGAGCAGAAGCAGCAACAATATGTGAAATCTCCTGATCCTGGAGCGGCGCGGCCTCTTCTGCACGTGTGGCCGCCACTCCATCTGGAGACCAGGAAGCAAAGAAATTTCGTGTGTCCTCATCGACGAACGCAGGATTTTGCTTATATCGTTCGTACAATTCAAGAACATACCCTGCATTCGGTCCATAGAATGTTTCCAGGTTGTACATACACGTTCCCTTTGGTTCGGTCGATATCGAATCGAGTGTCTACAAATGCTTTCATGAAAAAACTGAAGAGTCATTTGTTTTATGATCTTTCCTAAATCTAAGTATATCACCTCGGCGCGGTTTTATTCGCCCGCGCCAACAGGCAGCCATACCCTACGATCTCTAGAGCCGAAAGAATCGACAATACCATAGCAAAAGACATCTTCAAATGTGAAATGAATTACGTGCGATCAAGGAGACCCTTGATCGCACGTAATTCCTGTTGTTAGTCTAGCGTCTGGTTATCAAACTGGATATTTTTTATAATCCAGGAATTTTCTTCATTTTACGACTGATGGGGGGATTGGTCAATAGATCGGAGATAAAAGCAGGACTCTCGAATATTGAACGAAACAGCCAGGAAACGATGCGCTCCCTGGCCATACGACGGATGAAGCTACTAATAAAGGAAACCATAACTGGCTGGCGACCAGGACAGCACGGAATAAATCTGCACCATTGCAGCCTGCTCTAACAGCTGGGTTGGTTTGGTAGAGTCGAAACGGAACAGGCCGGTCGCGGCATCACGATAAGTGCTCCAGACCTTATCAGCGTACGCCTGCATTGCCTGGATATACTGCTGATTATGATTCACCGATTGCAACAAGAGCAGATTTTTGAAGAAGATCGAGTTAAAAAATGCAGGTTGCGAATACAGACGATTATCAGTGTTATAGAAATCTAAAGCGGTGCTGGCGATGTTTTCAGCTCGCTGTAGATAAGTCTTATCTCTGGTTATCTGATAAAACAGCGTATTCACACCAACGGGAACGCCCTGATTATAGCTCCATTGAGTTTTCTCAATGTTGCCGCTCAGATCGATATGATCCCAATAGAGTCCGTTGGGAGCAAGCAAATACTTATTGGTCCATTCATACATTTTGCTCGCCCAGTCCAGATATGATTTATCTCTGGTGATCTGGTAGAGACGCAGGCCCATCTCGGCTCCCGGCATATTGGAGACGGTGTTGCGGTCGTGACTCCAGGTGGCTTGCGTCCAGAACACGCCGCCTGGTGCTGGATGGCTTGTATCAGTGTCCCACCCGGAGACAACCAGTTTGAAGATATCTTCGGCGCGCGCCAGAGCTGCCTTATCACCAGTCGTCAGGAAGAGCTGCAACTTCGCCAGCCCAACCCATTCGTTATCATCATAGAATTTATCGCCGCCATTGCCATACGGAGGGCGAGGATAAGAGTCGTATCCAGCAACGCCAGTAGTTCCGGTCGTATTCCAGTAGTGTTCCTGACCGACTGAACGATCAGCCACCGCAGCCTTGTAACCAGCTCCCAGGCCGGGAACAGTGGAAAGGTCAATCGTTGCAATATGGGCCTGCGAAAACGGCCACTCGTAAGAATAGGTGTTATCGCCCGACTGAGCAGGATATTGCTCTAGATACAGATGGGAACCGTCCTGCTTGTAAAAATATTTTTGCATCGCATTATAGGATGCAACCGCCCGATCCCGATTGCTCACTCCCGCCGCCTGCACGCCACCAGACCAGGCGAAAGAGCCAATAACGGCACCACCAAGCACACCACTCAGAAGTTTGATTGTTGTTCTACGCTTCAAAGCATACCTCCTCTGGTATCACTCAGCACCGCGCTGAAGCCTATTACTGTCATCAGTTGAATCACGCTGCCTTCTATGACAACGTTGTCAACACAATACCATTGAAAGCGACAGTACGTCAAGGAACAGGAAGGTCAATAAACTTTTGTCTGCGACAACAATATGCTGTATCTTAGCGAAATCGGGTGGAAGGGTGCGACGGAAGAAAAAATGGTTGTATTTTGTTACCTATTATGGTAATATAAACTTGCTGTATTCCAATATAGCCGCTGTCAGCTATGCAGGAAACAGGTGATGGACCTGCACGGGTTTTCTCGCTAATGTTTCCAAAAGCGGCAGAACAAAGAGTAGCAAGCAAAAACAAGATCGCATCAGCAACGACGGAGCGAGTAAGCGACCAGGCAAGATACAGAGAGTCCGGGTATGGTGAGACCGGATGCAAGCGGGTATGCTGAAAATCACTCCAGAGCCGCCAGCCGAAGAGAGCAAAACAAGTAGGCCAGGCCGGAACCTTCCCGTTATCACGAAGGACGTAATCCAGTTGTGTATAGTGCCCAGCTTTCATGGAGCACAGACGACGGAATACGGAGAACCGAGCGAGCTAGAGCAGCATCTAGAAATGATGCGTATCTGGCTAAAGAGGGTGGTACCACGGGAGTTCCTCTCGTCCCTGTATTGGACGAGGGGTTTTTTATTGACATAAGCTAGTTCTTGAGGAGCATCCAGCGACAATGAAGACGAAATTGCTCTACCATACAAACAGTTTCACATATGAATGCACTGCAACAGTTGTCGCCGTCGAAGGTGATGAAATAGCCCTTGATGCAACCGTATTTTATCCAGGCGGTGGGGGCCAGATGGCGGATCGTGGAGTTATTACATGGAATGGTGGGCACTATCAGGCCAATGTTATAGCAATGAATAAACGCAACGATATCGTCTGGCACACCATTGATTGTCCACCGCCAACAATAGGCACAGAAGTTGTCGGCACGATTGATTGGGATTTCCGCTATCAGATGATGCGTACCCATACAGCGCTGCACATCCTTTGTGGCACGATCTGGCAAGAGTTTGGTGTACAGGTCACAGGTGGGCAAATGTACCCGGACCGCGCGCGCATGGACTTCGCGATGGAGAACCTCGACAGGGAGCGCATCGCCTATATCGAGAAAAAGGTCAACGAGGCGGTGAAGGCAGATTATCCCATTCGCGTCTATAGCCTGCCCCGCGAAAAGGCGTTTGCTATTCCCGATCTGGTGCGCACAAAAATCAACCTGTTGCCTCCCGAAATCGAAGAAGTGCGCATCGTCGAGATTGTCGGGCTGGACCTTCAGGCAGATGGTGGAACGCACGTTCGCCACACTAGAGAGGTCGGCGGCATCAAAATCACCAAAACAGAGAATAAAGGCCGGATCAATAAACGTCTGGAGATCGTTTTAAAAGACCCGGAAGATTTATAAGCATTCATCACCTAATATCATCTAAATACGACCATACCCAGAGGGCTGTCTGTCCTGGGGGTAGAGGAGGCTGTAGTGTCAGTTAAATCCAGTGTTTTTAAGTCGGTGGTTGCAGCCGACCGTGTAGACTACCCGATGCTGGAACAGAATATTCAGCGCTGGTGGGACGAGAATACTGTTCGACAGCGCTATCTGCGCCGCAATGAGCAGAGCGATAAACAATATTCGTTCATCGACGGTCCCATCACCGCGAATAACCCGATGGGTGTTCATCATGCCTGGGGTCGCACCTACAAAGATCTGTATCAGCGCTTCAAGACGATGCAGGGATACAAGCAGCGCTACCAAAACGGCTTCGACTGTCAGGGCTTGTGGGTTGAGGTCAATGTCGAGCAAGAGTTGGGCTTGCAAACCAAGCGAGATATAGAAGAATACGGCATCGCCGAATTTGTCCAGCGCTGTAAAGAGCGCGTCTTCACCTATGCACGGCGACAGACGGAACAGTCGATCCGTCTTGGCTACTGGATGGATTGGGGCAACGACTATTACACGCTCTCAGACGAGAACAACTATACCATCTGGGGCTTTCTGAAGAAGTGCAAAGAACGCGGCCTGATCTACAAAGGGCGCGACGTGATGCCCTGGTGTCCGCGCTGTGCGACCGGCATCTCGAACATGGAGATGGAGTCGGAAGGATATAAAGAGCTCACCCATCTCAGCCTCTATGTCCGCTTCCCGCTGGTCGATCATCCCGGCGAATACCTGCTGGCCTGGACGACCACGCCCTGGACGCTGGCAGCTAACGTCGCCGCCGCCGTTCACCCGGACCTCTCCTATGTTCGCGTTGAGCAGGATGGCGAGTATTACTATCTGGCCGAGCAACTGTTGTCCGTTCTCAAAGCGCTCAAAGGCCGCGACAAGGGCGACTATCGCGTGACGGAGACACTCAAGGGCAGCGAGATGGTCGGCTGGAAATACCGCGGGCCATTCGACGAACTACCAGCAGAGCAGGGCGTCGAGCATACAGTGGTGCCCTGGAAAGAGGTCAGTGCGACCGAAGGAACCGGCATCGTGCATATCGCTCCTGGCTGTGGTCGCGAGGACTTTGGCCTCTCGAAAGAGTTCAATCTGGCTGTGGTTGCGCCTGTTGACGAGTTCGGCGTCTATCGTGAAGGTTACGACTGGCTCACTGGACAACGTGCCTCTGAAGTGGGGCAACAGGTAGCCGAAAATCTGACGAAAAAGGGTCTGCTCTATCGACCACAGAACTATCGGCACCGCTATCCGACCTGCTGGCGCTGCAAAACCGAGTTGATCTTCCGTCTGGTTGACGAATGGTTCATCTCGATGGAGCAACTGCGCTACGAGATCATGGAAGTTGTACGCCAGATCAAGTGGATACCAGGGTTCGGCTTTGATCGCGAGATGGACTGGTTGCGCAACATGGACGACTGGATGATCTCGAAAAAGCGCTACTGGGGTCTCGCGCTGCCCATCTTCGATTGTGCCAGTTGTGGCACCTTCGAGGTCATCGGCAGCAAGGAAGAATTGAAAGAGCGAGCGGTCGAAGGCTGGGAAGAATTTGAGGGACACACGCCGCATCGCCCCTTTGTTGACGCGGTGAAGGTTCGCTGTAAAAACTGCGGCAACGTGGTTTCGCGCATCAAAGACGTGGGCAATCCCTGGCTCGATGCTGGTATCGTTCCCTACTCCACGCTCCACTACAACACGGATCGAGAGTATTGGCAGCAGTGGTTCCCGGCCAACTTCGTCACCGAATCGTTCCCGGGCCAGTTTAGAAACTGGTTCTATTCGATGCTGGTGATGAGTACGGTGCTGGAAAATACGCCACCATTCAAGACGCTCTTTGGCTATGCCTTGCTCTACGGCGAAGATGGCACGCCCATGCACAAATCGAAGGGCAATCTAGTTGTCTTCGATGAAGCAGCTGATAGAGTTGGCTCCGATACGATGCGCTGGCTCTACACCAACCATGTCCCGGAGCAAAATCTCAACTTTCCACGCACTCCAACGGAAGAGGATATGGAGAAGTCAGCGCAAACAGGGCTACCCGTACGCCTGAGCGAGAAGTGGATGCTGGTACGCCGTACGCTGGACAAGATCTGGAACGTCTACTGGTTCTTTGTGACGTATGCCAACATCGACCAGTTCGATCCAACCAAGCATCAACTGCCCGCCTCGCAGCGCACCGAGCTGGACCGCTGGATTCTCTCTGAGCTACAGCAAACTGTTCGCGAGGTCACTGAGGGGCTGAACAACTACGACACCGTGAAACCATCGGCGGTCATCCAGGAATTTCTGGATGATCTCTCGAACTGGTATCTACGTCGCAGCCGTGAACGCATCTGGAAATCGCAACTTGACGACGATAAGCTAGCAGCATACCTGACACTCTATGAGTGCCTGACGACGCTGCTCACCATACTCGCGCCATTCATGCCATTTATGACCGAGGAACTGTATCAAAATCTGGTACGCAGCGTTGATACCCAGGCTCCCCTGAGCGTTCACCTGTGCGACTGGCCACAAGTCAAAGAGGAGCTGATCGATGAGCAGCTCACCCGCGAGACCCATCTTGTGATGCGCATCGTTGGTCTTGGTCGTGCGGCCCGCGAGAAGGCCCAGATCCGCGTTCGGCAACCGCTCAACGCCCTGTATGTCCGCGTCCACAATGAGGAAGAAAGGGAGGCGCTGACTCGCCTGAGCAATCAGGTGCTTGAGGAACTGAACATCAAACGACTGGAGCCAATCGGTGAAGACAGCGATATGCTGGCCTACACCCTGAAGCCACAGGCGAAGGTGCTTGGTCCCAAGTATGGCTCGTTGGTGCAAAAGATCCTGGCTCTCTTCAAGACGCTCGACGCCCAGGAGATACAGATAGCTGCTCGCACGCTGAGTGAAACAGGTACACTGGATGTGGTCGTTGGCGAAAAAGAGCTAACATTAACGGCTGATGAGATCCAGGTTGTTGCTACGGCACGGCACGGCTTCGTCACCGCAGAGGAGCGAGGATACATTGTGGCATTGGAAACGACCATCACGCCAGCGCTACGCGAAGAGGGTCTGGTTCGCGATCTGACCCACTTTGTACAGGATATGCGTAAGAAGGCCGGTTTGAATATCGAGGATCACATCGGCCTGGCTCTGTATACCGATGCAGAACTGGCAAATATGCTCACCTACTATATGCCCGAGATCCGAGATGAAACGCTGGCCGACAACCTGCTAGTCTCGATCAGCGAACGTGATCGCCCCTCCTTCACCGAGATGTACCGCGAGACGATCTCGCCCACCTCAGCGAAGAAGTTGGAAAATTACGAAGTGCTCGTTGTCCTGGGAAAAATGTAGGCAATATATAATGTTCTCATAGGCAATCAAGAGTGCTGGCAAGTGAAAGTTTAGCGTGCCAGCACTCTTGCTTTATTATGAGCGCCTACACGAATCTCCCATGCACCTGTTCAGCACGATCGTCTCCAAACGACACGTCGACCTGAACGGAGAGAACTACCTCATCGCCGCCAAAATCGGTGGTAATGGTATAACGAAATGGCGTTTCGATGTATTGCCAGTTCATCACAAACGTATGATCGTCTGCCCACGCACCACAGGCTGCCACACGGAATGTCTCAGAGGGCGACGGATGCCGTTTCCACACCACAGATTCACCCGGCAACCAATCGGTATACCCACAACGAACGACATGTTCCGCTCCCTGGTCGTCCCGCATAGTGAAAATACATTCATCAGCTTCAAAGGCGAAAGACGCCTCACTGATATGCAACTTATTTGGCTCAAACTGGATGGTTCGCTTTGAAATACGCGCACTTATCGATGACTCAACCTCTTGCGTCTGAGGCAAGAGAGGCAACATCAGGTGTGCGAGACGCTCTTTTAGCGCCTCTGTCTCCTGTGCATTTTCCGGCAACGCTTCTGTCTTGATGCCTGGTAGCAGATGTTCCCACACAGCGTTCAGAATACCCTGCATATCGTATGTTCCGCTGGTCATTGCCAGAACAGCATTCTGCTCAGGAAACACAATACAAAACTGCCCAAACGCCCCATCTCCACGATATAAATTGTGTCGGCAGCGCCAGAATTGGAAGCCATAGCCCTGGCTCCAATCAGGGTTGGAATTCCCTGCATTTGAGATATGCACACTGGTGGCATCTTCTATCCACTCTTCCGGCACAATCCTCTGCCCATTCCATACACCCCGTTGCAGATATAATTGACCAAATTTCGCCAGATCGCTCGTTCTCAACCGCAATCCGGTCCCACCCAGGCTGATCCCGCTCGGATTGGCCTCCCATACCGGCGTCTCGATACCCAATGGCTCAAACAGGCGTGGCTGGAGATACTCTACAAGCGTCTGGCCAGTGAGAGATTGCAAGATAGCCGACAACATGAAAGTGGCACCAGTATTGTAGAGAAAATGTGTGCCGGGAGGATAGGTGATAGGTAACGATAGAAAGGTACGTACCCAATCCTCGTCAGGCGATGTAGCCATTGGCCCGAAGGTGTCTTCGGCATGCCCCGTACTCATCGAAAGCAAGTGACGAACCCGAAGCTCGTCCATATTTTCACTGATTTCAGGAGTGACGTACGAAGGAAAGAACGAGAGCACCCGGTCATCCAACGAAAGCCGGCCTTCAGCAATGGCAAGTCCAATCGCCGTTGAAGCAAAGCTCTTGCTGACGGAAAACATCATATGGGGAAGATGAGATGCGTACGGTTTCCACCAGCCATCAGCAACGATAGACCCATTGCGCACCAGAATCAAGCTGTGAACACCCAGCTTCTTCTCCTCAAGAGCATCAACAAATGATTGTATGGCAGAAGAAGCAATTCCCTGCGCTTCTGGTGTACTGCGTGGCAACTCAATAGCATGAATCATGTAGCGACCCTTCTTTTTGGCTGAAAAGCATAGACACAACGATCAAATCTCGTCTCTCACAATAGTTGATGAGCATTCTTCGCGCTGTCCTGTCGTGTGGAGATCATGTCGAAAAAAGAGAAACGCCCTTTTGAGGCTTCTCTTCAAGAATGATGCATTCCTACACAAAAGATAACACGGAAAAAATTGCGCTGTCAACTCTAGAGCATTGGGGTCGCTGGATTGAGAGTGGCACTAGAGCCTTTCTGATCGCTCTTGGTGCCACTCTTTATAACACGTCTGTATTAGCAAGATCTAGCGGAGATGGCCTTTCTGCTGACGAACGAAGATATCAGTTAAGGCTTCCTCAACGAGATGGTCTCGAAAGGCGCTGATCTGTTGCATCACTTCGGGCCGTGGCAGGCCCATGCGAGAAAGTTGACGAGCTTCACCCAGCATACGACGCAAGATAATCCTCTGCTGATAAGGGGAAAGCGACAAGGATGTATGCTGCATATGTGTTCTTCCTTTCCTTCATTAAGCATGGAGGTGATGCTCAAACAGGTACACCCTGATACAATTTGAACCACCTCATATCAGGAAGAACGATTAAATGCCTCTCTATTTGCACCACTAGCCCGATAGGGTAACAGATGATGATATGGATTTTACGCAGGCTTTTTCTTACGAAAATGTTGAATCAGATAGGGGTCAAAGTGTCTTTCCACCAGTTCTGTCATCTCTTCAGGTGAACGACTGCCATCAACTTCAAGCAGGGGAAGATGTAATTCTTCTGCCTGCTGCTTCACATAACGTGCTAATTGACGATCACGCTCAATCAGATTCCGCAGGTGTTTTTCAGGATCACTCCCCTCGTTGAACATACCATGTCGTTTCTGCCTCCTGGTCAGGTCAGCTTTTTTCCGTCGCCTCGCCTGCTCACAAAACGTGTCTGTCGGAGTCAGCCAGATTGCTTGATGATTGCTCGAAAGATAGGGCGCGACACACGCAGGGAAGAAATTACCCTCAGCAACAATGATACGCTCTTTCGGCATCGCGAGCAAATCCTCAATGACCAGCTGAAAATCCCTGGTCCACGACTCCACTGTTTCTTGCACAAGCGTTTCGACTGATCGCTCCACCCAACGCTGGTCCATACTCATATTGAGAAACGCTTGTGCCTCAGCGTCACCGGCAGCCACTCGCCGCGCAAAATGGTTCTCAGCCAGAGCATCGAGATGGTAATCAAGAAAAACATAGATTCGAGTAATCGTATGACTGATCATGGATTTCCCAGAACAGGGAGAGCCAGCTACCCACAAGACATGCGTTAGCGCCTTCGCGATCTCGGACTGACTTAACATCTGCTTCTTTTCTTCCATGTATTGCTCCTCACTATTATTAATATAGGAAAAGCATACATAGAAATCTCCCCAAAAACACCGAACATTTAGACGATGTGTAACACTTGACGTATTTAGTATACTAAGGAAGAAGGGTAGATTTCATTTACCATGCAAGCCAAACGATCCATGCGCAAGAAAAAACGTCAGGAACTTTTCCAGCTCCTCAATATGGCTGGTAGCTCTGCAAGATTGTGAATAACGGCATCGGGAGTGATGTGCGCAGGTCTGGGCCAGGGATACGTCGTTTCCTTCCAGATAGCTCGCATACCAACTTTTTGCGCCCCCTCAATATCGTCCACCATACGATCACCCACCATCACACACGCCTCTGGTGGCACATCCAACCGTTGCGTCACCGTCAAAAATGCCGATGCGTGCGGTTTGGTGTACGGTAGATCAGAGGTATACACAACCACATCAAGGAGTGCGTCCAGACCATGTGGAGCAAGATCGGCGTTGTGCCATTCTGCCGCCCACCAGGTATTTGAAAGCAAGCCCAGCTTGTAGCCTCGTTTGCGTAGCGCTAAGAGCGTCTCCACCGCATCAGGAAAGATCATCGCCCATCCATTGACCGCACGCGCATAGCCATCAAGCGCCACCAACAATTCCTGATCGTTGACATCGCGATGCAGCCGACGAAATCCATCGCGCAAAAAGCTGGTCGGAGTATGGCTGGTCTGATTCTTAGCCACCTGTAGCCAGTACTCTTTTTCCGCCTCACGCATTGCCTGCACATATGCATCGCAAGAAGGCCAGGTAAGAGACGGAGCCGTCGCCACTAAATATTCATATGAAAGTGCCCACCGCCGCTGAATATCCTCATCCCAATCAGGCCAATCAATCAGGGTTCCCCCCAGATCAAAAATGACAGCACGTAATGCAACCACCACAAATCCTTCCTGGATCTATCTCTATACTACATATCAAGCAACGCCAATACATCTTTGACCGCTGCAATTCTTGGACCACTCCATTGCAGCGCCTCTTCCCTGGCCAGTTCATCGACCTCTTCATAGGGAACGCGAATCAAGATCGCATCCATCCCCACCTGCCTTGCGCCACTCAATTCTCTGCCACCACCATCACCTATATAGAGGCAGCGTTCAGGAGCAACCGCCAGTCGTTCGCAGGCCAGCAGAAAGAGGCGTGGATCAGGCTTTCTCATTTTCGCCGTACAAGAAAAGGTCGGTACGTCGATGAGAGATGCAAACGGCAGATCAGGCCAGAGATGGGCCACTTCCAGGCTACAATCGCTGATCAACCCCAACTTATATCCCGCCGCTTTGATCGCCATCAATGTCTCAATAGCATCATCTCGCGGGGTCAAATGAGGGCGTGAAGCCTCCAGGCGTATCGCGGCAGCCTTACGCAACAGTGCATCCTCGACAGGAACGTCCAGGACACGGCAAATATGCTCAATATTTGCCTCTGTTGTAGGGAAATGACCTACGACGCGCAGAGGCCATGTCTCAATATTCCAGAGCCGCTTAAAATCTTGTAGCGGAGCGCCTACACAAGCAGCCACCTCCGCCACCGTCTGCTCAAACGCCTTACTGGGAAAGTTATCAACTAACGTGCCATAGAGATCAAAAATGACCGCGTCATACTTCACGCTTGAATTCCTTTCAGTCCACGCTTGCCAAAACCTCGCCTACTACTATTTCACCAATCCCTTGCGCCGCATCTGGTTTAGATCGTACTCAGCTGGTTCTAGAGGATCTACTTTTGCCTCCGCGCACGCCCAACCTATCAACGCAAAACCCAATTGTAATCCCTGTGCAATATGAGCGGGCTGCTCTCCAGATGCCAGGCGCGAGCATTCCTCACGCGCCTCTATCGCTTTGCCCTCGCTGAACGGTTGGTAATAACCGCTAAGCAGAGCAGCATGAGGAATAAACTCGTTATAGGGAACATTACAGGTCGCCGCCAGCAATAATAGCCAATACCCAACCTGACTCCCCTCAAGCACTGTATCAGCCGCCCGTCCCGTGTGGACATGCACGCCGCTCTGTACGTCCGCTAACTCCTGCAACTCATCGCCAAGCCGTGATGCGAGATAGCCCTGACTCCGCTCTTGCAACAGACGCGATGTGTTCGATTCCTCACTCATATCATGGTCACGTAAATAGAGGTAGACGCCGTAGAGCTGGCGTAACTTCGCCTCTAGCTGCTGCACAGGCTCGGCTGGCAAAGCGGCCAGATCGATATGCAGGAGGCTATCGTCGCTGCTCGTCTCCTTCTGCTCTGTCGTGCCATAGACGGCCGCCGGATCAAACACGCGCTCCGCAACGACCTGCAATGTATCATCAGGCTGAAGGCTGCGATAGTAGCAACTGCGATATCCATCGTGGCAAGCAGCACCACCATACTGCACAACCCGCACCAGCAGGCTATTTTGCTCGCAATTCACAAAAATACCGCGCACCTCCTGTACATTGCCTGATTGCTCGCCCTTATGCCAGATAGATTGACGGGACCGACTGAAAAAGTGCGTCTGACCGGTTTCGCGGGTGAGCCGTAAAGCCTCTTCGTTCATAAAGGCCACCATCAACACCTCGCCCGTTGCATCATCCTGAATCACCACAGGCACCAATCCCTGGCTGTCAAACGTCAGTGTTGCTTCCATAACTTTCTCCCTTTCATGCATCACGAAACAGGGCGCACCACCACTCCCTTAGAGTGCAGATATTGCTTCACATCACAAACGCGGAACTCGCCAAAATGGAAGATAGAGGCTGCCAGTACAGCATCAGCGTTCCCAACGGTCAGGCCATCATAGAGATCTTCAAGCGTGCCAACACCGCCTGAGGCAATTACCGG
Source organism: Reticulibacter mediterranei (assembly GCF_016587455.1). Taxonomy (NCBI): domain Bacteria; kingdom Bacillati; phylum Chloroflexota; class Ktedonobacteria; order Ktedonobacterales; family Reticulibacteraceae; genus Reticulibacter; species Reticulibacter mediterranei. Next base: position 1,168,123 of record NZ_BNJK01000001.1, read on the forward strand.
AACAGAAACAGCCGCCGCAACCTTTGCATTCAGGGTCAGATCATAACCCTGCTTTGTACCATCGCGATCCATGCTGGTGAGCAAAATCTCTCCGGCCCCGAGTTCAACACCTCTTTGCGCCCATTCTAACACATCTATCCCGGTCGGCGTGCGACCACCATGTACAAATACCTCGTAGCCGCTGGGCATCGCTGCGTTGGAGCGCGCATCGATTGCCAGCACAATGCATTGCGCACCAAACTGTTCGGCTCCTGCTCGCAACAGATCGGGATTCTGTACCGCAGCGGTATTGAGCGACGTTTTATCAGCGCCGGCACCAAGTGTCGCCCGAATATCCTCGACAGTGCGAATACCACCACCAACCGTCACAGGGATAAAGACCTGCTCTGCCGTACGCCGCACCACATCCAGCATCGTGGCGCGATTTTCATAGGAAGCTGTAATATCAAGAAAGACAACCTCGTCAGCGCCCTCTGTATTGTAGTACGAGGCCAGCTCGACCGGATCGCCTGCATCGCGCAAATTGAGAAAGTTTATGCCTTTGACGACGCGCCCTTTCGCAACATCCAGGCAGGGAATAATACGTTTGGTTAGCATTGTCGCATGCCCCTTTTATGCTTCGACAGCACTGATCGCTGCGGCTAGATCTACATCGCCAGTATAAATCGCTTTCCCAACAATCGCGCCCTCCACGCCCAATGCGGCAAGAGCCTGCAAATCATGCAATGCACTCACTCCACCAGCTGCAATCAAGGGACGAGACGTGGCCCGTTGCATCTCGCGCAACGCATCGAGATTCGGTCCCATCAGCACCCCATCGCGGGCAATATCAGTGTACACAAAGCGTTGCACACCGGCCTGCTCCAGTTCAGCGGCCAGCGTAGTTGCCTTGACCTGCGATGTCTCATGCCAGCCAGAGATGGAGACCAGGCCACTGCGAGCATCGATGCCAACGACAATGCGCTCGCCCCACGCAGCTAGTGCCTGGGAAAGTAATGTGCGGTCAGTAATCGCAACCGTACCCAGGATGACGCGATCTATACCCAGGCCCAGAATGCGCTGAATATGCTCAAGAGAGCGCATCCCGCCTCCCACCTCGATATGCATTTTGGTCGCAGCGCGGATACGTGCAATTAACTCTACATTGACCGGCTTCCCCTGCGCGGCACCATCCAGATCGACGATATGCAGCCAGCTCGCGCCCGCCTCCTGCCAGCGTAATGCAACCTGAACGGGATCGGTATCATACGTGGTGACTTTACCATAATCGCCCTGATAGAGCCGAACACAATGACCATCTTTAATATCAATAGCCGGAAAAACTATCATCTCTTTTTACCCCTTGACCCAGCGAACGAAATTCTTGAGCAACTGAAGGCCAACATCTCCGCTCTTCTCCGGGTGGAACTGCGTCCCCCATACCTGTTCCGTCGCAATTACGCTACAATAAGGAGACCCATAATCCGTCAGTGCCGCCACACCGCTTTGATCCTGCGGTTCTACATAATACGAATGTGCAAAGTAGAAGTAGGCATTTTGCGGGATATTTGCAAAGATGGGCAGGTCTGAATGCAACTGTTGTACCTGATTCCAACCCATGTGCGGGATCTTGGGACCATGTGGAATGCGCCGCACTGCTCCCCGGAAAAGATGCAGACCGTCAGTCTCTCCCTCCGCATGATGATCGGCTAATAGCTGCATGCCCAGACAAATCCCCAGAAACGGCTTCCCCTGATCGGTCGCCTCACGAATGGCATCATCTAACCCGCACTCGGTAATACGGGCCATTGCGGAGCCGCCGGACCCGACGCCGGGCAACACAACCGCTCGCGACTCAGCCACCACAGCGGGATCATCAGTTACCTGAACGCGCGCGCCCACCTGCTCCAGTGCTTTGGCAATGCTACGAATATTTCCGGCCCTGTAATCAATAATGGCAATCATAGGTTTTCTCCGATTTTCCAGGATGTTACGCCGTTATTTCCCATGTGTACTGCGTACGTCAGGCCCAACCAGCTAATGAGTGCAGGCATACGCTGAAGATCAAAGAGATTCACCGTCAGCAATGGACAGCAGAGCAGCGCCGATTGTAACACGTCCAGCCAGTTCTCAGGAAGCGCGCCTATCGAATCCAGCCAGGAGAGCAGCGGCTTCAACAGATAGTGCTCCTTTGTTTGAAGAATCGCCCCTCGCACTGCTGGCAACTGAAATGGGTAACGCACATCAATGATCTGCTCCTGTCGCTGTATTGCCACCTCTAGCAGACAGTCAGGTTCAATGGCGTAAGGGAAATACATCCAGGACGCAAAGACATTGTGAAAGAGCGGCTTCACGATATCCAGCAGCGGCGAATGACGACCAGCAAACGCTGGATCAAAATAAAGATAGTTCTGTTGTTGCTCTAAAAAAACGTTGCCAAAATGAGCATCGCCATGCCCTACTATCGTCATTGTTGCCTGCGCTGGATCAAGCACCTGCTTTGCCCGTTCGATCAATTCGCCGAGTGTATAGCGCTGCAAAACACCGTTGATGCGCCACCGAAAACGCTTGATCTCCTCAAACGAAAACCACGTGTCGGTTGTACCCGGCAACAGAACGCTTTTCCCCTCATAAAAATGGTTGAGACGCCCCCCAGTCAGCCGATGCCAGAACAACTGGTGGATCGGAGCCTGAGCATGCTCCTCGGCACTACTGGCTGCCAGTCCCGTTTGATAGATATGTAACAACCGCTCACATTCACGCTTTTCCGCCGCCGCCAGAACCTCTACAGTTGCATGCTCGGTATTGCCCGTTTCGACTTCGCGCATCAGATCAAACATCACCGGCCAGCGAATCACCGGATAGATGACCATCTGTTGACCCTTTTCATGCACCGTACGCAAAGGCAGTACAACATTATAACCTGCCTTATGCAACAGTTCGGCATTGTAATATTCTTCCAGCACGCCCTGCTCTTCGACATGGGTTTTGAAGAAATACTCTTCAGTGCCAAGACGATAGATGCCATTGAAAGAGTTGAGAGAGACCGGCTTGGGCGTGAGAGTAACGCTATCTGTCTGCAAATTCATATGCAAGGCAAACCAGCGCTGCAACAACAGTTCAGCTTTGTGTCGCTCAGTAAATTGGAGGCGCTGAATCGTTGCCAGATCATCGATCTGCTCCATGATTGCCGGAACCCTGGTCATATCGGCAATCGTAAAGTCTGGCTGACTTTGTTCCAACATAGTACGAGCTTCAGCAGTACGCGCTCCAGTGAGCACGGCAACCACCAGCGCCCCGGCTGCGTGCGCCCCCTGCACATCGCTCGTCGTATCACCTACTACCACAAAGCTCCCTCGCGGTGGCAAAGGCTGGTCCGGCTCGTAAGTTGGATCGGCGGCGGCCAGAAAAGGGAATGGATGCGGCTTGACCAACGACATCGGCATTCCCCGCTCGCGCATCCTGGCCTCGGCCCGTGCAACCTCGGCGTCGGTGACGATATGCCGTTCGGCGAAATAGTGTAGCAAGCCGTAGTTTTTCAGGGGGAGAATGGCTTCCTGCCCCGGTCTGCCCGTTGCCACACCCAGCATGTATCCCTGCGCTTGCAACGCTTCTAAAGAGGTCCGAATCTGCTCTAATGGCAACAAAGGCTGTTCAAAGAGGATACAACCGGGCTTCCCAGGTTGAGCGGGAGGCTGACCATATTCTTGCGTATAGAGTTGTTCGCCCAGATACCACTCTTGAAAGAGCCGCTGACAAAATTTCCAGGATGGGCTGTAGCGGGCGAAAACGTCGTCAACCGGCCTGCCCAACACTTCGCTTGCCAGCGCATTGAGGCAATGCAACAACTCAATTCCACGAGAACCCCGCAATGTTGGAGCATCTAGCGGTTGGAGGGAAGCAACACTTACCCTGGCAGGATCGATATAAGCCAATTGTTGACGGAATGCAGAAATCCAGTCCTTGTCTTCCGGCTGCAATGGAAAGAGCGAGGCTGGTTCGGGTACGAGGGACAATAATTCTATGAGGTAAAGACAAAAGCCTGCGTAGCAGGTATCCCAATTGGAATTGACAGCGCGCGCCTTCAATCCCACAATCAACGGCTCTGGCAGCGTCTCACGACTCACCCGGCGGCTCTCTTCGGCGGTCTGCACGGGATGATATGCACTGTTTGCCGCGCCGACATTCCAGTACAACGGGCTATACAACAACTCGTGCAGCACCAATCCTGCCGTATCCCAATACGCCTCTTCACTGGTGATAACACCATCCAGATCAAAAATAACCAGATTACTCAACGTTGTCTCTTCATTCATTCTCAATCGCTGGCCGCTTCGTCAGCAAAACGGCACGCACGCACGATGCCACGCATACGCGTGGCACCGACATTACGCAATACAGCGATATTTTCTCATCATGCACCAACGTTGGTGATATCATTTATAGTCTATCACCCACACGTCACCATGCCAACCGGTGTTATGGCAACAACCTCCGAACCGTTCTCCACCAAAAGCTTCTGTTCGCGATGATCACGAACGCACAATCATCGTGCCTGCGCCCTGATCAGTGAATAGCTCGCGCAACAACACATGATCTTCCCGACCGTCCACAATATGCACACGCGACACAGCCGCCAACGCATCAAGGCAGGCCGTCACTTTCGGGATCATACCGCCGCTGATGACTCCCTCTTCGATCAATTTACGGGCATCGACCTCGCTCAGTTCGGAGATCAACGAACCATCCGAACGACAAATTCCCGCTACATTGCTCAAGAAGATGAGCTTTTCAGCATTTAAGGCTCCCGACAGATGCGAGGCCACCAGATCGGCGTTGATATTCAAGCAGGTGCCGTCTGGACCCTGAGCGAGCGGAGCAACAATCGGGATAAAACCCTCGTTGATGATCGCCTGCACTGGTGCAGGATCAACTTCATCAATCTCACCCACAAAACCCAACCGCTCATCAGCAATATGCGCTCGTACCATGCCACCATCGGTCCCGCTGAGACCAACCGCTTTTCCACCAACCTGCGATGCCATCAAGACCAGCCCCTGATTGACCTGACCCAGCAACACCATCCGCACCACCTCTAACGTCTGGGCATCGGTCACGCGCAACCCATTCTCAAAACGTGTGGGCAAATTTAACTTTGTGAGCCATTCATTAATATATGGTCCACCACCATGCACCAGCACCGGTTGCGCTCCCAATGCATGCAACCAGACAATATCCTGAAGTACTCCACGTTGATGTTCCAGGGTGCTGCCACCCAATTTGATCACAAGCGTCTTGCCCTTCAAAAAATCAATATATGTCAGGGCCTCGCTCAATACCTGGGCAATCAAATGATGATCGCTAATAATGTCGCCCTCCGGTGTCCGCGAAAAAGTAATTGCCATTCTTGAAAAAATCCTCCTCACTTCTTGCCGCAAAGGATGGGCAATGAAAGAGTTCTTCACACTATAACGACTACGGATTAACCCCTACCCCTGCGATTCCCATCGTCTCAGGGAATCCATAGACGAGATTTGCACATTGTATTGCCTGCCCTGCGGCACCCTTGACCAGGTTATCTAAACAGGAAACGACTATCAGACGATTTGTACGTGTATCAACAATTGGATAAACAAAACAGTGATTGCTAGCATAGGTCCATTTGGTCTGCGGTGGTTGATTGGCCACATGCACAAATGGCTCACCAGCGTAATATTGTTTATAGATGGCTCGCACCTCATCAGTTGTGGGAGCACGACCATCAGCATTGATGCGCAAATTGGTATAACTTGTTGACAAAATTCCCCGCGTCATAGGAATGCGGTGAGGAACAAATGTTATACGCAATCCGTTGGGAATTGGATACCCTGCATCGGACGCTGCCGCCTCTAATTCTTGCTTGATCTCAGGCATATGCCGATGTCCACTCAATCCATACGCGTCAGCACCCTCATTGGCTTCGGCAAAATGATTTTGCAACGCGAGAGAGCGTCCCGCGCCGCTGATGCCCGTCTTTGAATCAACAATTACGTCCGGCTCGATCAGATTGTTGGCGAAAGCTGGGATCAAACCAAGCACCGCAGCGGTAACATGACAGCCAGGGTTCGCAACCAGAGAGGTGTCGTGAAGGCGTTCGCGATATCGTTCGCACAGGCCATAAACGGCGGTTTCCAGCAGCGCGGGGGCGGGATGTGTATGTTTATACCACTCTTCATAGACATGAACATCGCGCAGGCGAAAATCCGCCGATAGATCAACCACTTTGACACCACGCTCCAGCAGTTTGAGCACCGACTCCGCGGCTGCGGCATGAGGCAGGCAAACAAAGGCGAGATCGCTCTGTTCCGGCTCCTCAGTCACGATCAGCGCAGGATCTACAGCCGGTCTGTCCTGTCTCCCTGGATAGCCCACAGCAGCAAGTTGTGGAAACACTTCGTCTAATCGCTTTCCAACGGCACTACGCGCGGTGACAGAAGTGACAACGAACTCAGGATGCAGAGCAAGCATGCGCAGCAGTTCTAGCCCGGTATAACTTGTCACACCGATAATCGAGACACGTATCATAACCAACCCCCTCAGATAGCAATTTGACAACAACAAAAAAGCCCTCATCCCTCTTCTTTATCATTTTCAAGGGACGAGAGCCTGGAAATTTCTTGCTCCCGTGGTACCACCCGGCTTGTCTTTCTCTCCCCCACAGATCGCACCATTGGCGACCCACAACCCTACCACATTGTAGCGAAGGTGGAAAGACCACTTTTAGTGGCTATACTGCTGCATGGGAGCCACCCACCTGATCCTACTTGCCTCCATGTGTTTTCTCGTATCATGGGTCGGGAGGCTTTCTTCGGCCAGCCGCTCGCGAAAGGGTTCTGAGGCAGTGCATCCGTTCCGAACTCTCACCATCCATCGGATCTCTGTTGGACACTTACCCCGTACTATATCCGGTCAACGCGGGTCAGTCTTCTATCATTTTTTATAAGGATAACAACAAATACGCACAATGTCAATTAGAACTTTGAGGGTTAGCACCGGAAAAATATAGCGAAAATGACTATATGGCCGTTTTAGCAGCGAAAATATTCCTGGCTCATCGGCAATTATTGACACGAGAAGATTTTCCACCTTGTCCTGAATCGCTACATCGCGTACAATGGGAACCGTTATCATAGAGGTAAAGAACTGCACAGTTAGAGTATTGACGGGTCGGGAGGCCATCTCATTCTATGCCACACACAACAGATGCGGCACATCGCGAAAAAATGGTCGTTGCTCTCTCATCAGTGGGAGCGGCAATCGGCCTGACAACCTTGAAAATTGTGGTTGCCATTTTCACGGGCAGCCTGGGAATATTCGCCGAAGCAGCACATTCAGGGCTGGATCTGGTCGCTGCCTTAATGACATTTCTTGCCGTGCGCGTCGCTGATCGTCCTGCCGACGCCACTCACAACTACGGTCACAGTAAAATTGAAAACCTCTCCGCCTTTCTTGAGGCGGCGCTCCTTGTGATCACAGCCATCTGGATCATTTACGAAGCGGTCCAACGCCTGCTGCACCATGAGGCCCATCTCGATATTAGCTTCTGGGCATTCCTGGTGATGCTGATCTCGATTGGTGTCGATTACACACGCTCTCGTGCGCTTTTGCGGATAGCACGCAAATTGGGAAGCCAGGCATTAGAGGCGGACGCCCTTCACTTCAGCACCGATATCTGGAGTTCTGTGGTTGTCGTGCTAGGGCTGCTGGTCGTCTATCTCACCGAACGTTTTCACCTCCCCTCGTGGCTGGGACAGGCAGATGCGGTCGCGGCGCTGGGCGTTTCTGGCATCGTTATCTGGGTCAGCATCAGTCTGGCGCGTGAAACAATCGATGCACTGATAGATCGCGCTCCAGAAAAACTGGCCGAAAACATCCAGGAACATGTTCAGCAAGTCGAACATGTAATCGAGGTTCGACGAGTACGCACTCGGCGCGCTGGCAATAAAATCTTCGCTGATATCATCATTGCAGCTCCTCGTACACTCTCATTTGAGCAGACGCACACACTCACCGAGCGCGTCGAACAGGCAGCCATAGATGGTGGACGCGCCATTTCGCCACAGGGAGATTTCGACGTGGTGGTTCACGTCGAGCCAACAACAACCTCTACCGAAACGGTGACGGATCAAATCCATTACCTGGCAGAGCTACAGGGTATTCATGCCCACGATATCCATGTACGCGAAGTGAATGGCAAATTGGAGGCCGATTTCGATGTGGAGGTACAATCCGACATGGATCTCGACGAAGCACATGCGGTTGCAACCCGTCTGGAGCAAGCCATTCTCCAGAGCAACAATCTCCTTCGTCGCGTCACAACACATCTGGAAGCACCTACCAATGGAGTTGTGCATCGCCAGGATGTTACTCAGCAATATCCAGAAATGGCGGCGAACATCTGCCACATCGCCAATAGCATTGCAGGAAGCAATAGCGCTCACGAAATCCATCTCTATTGCTCCAAACCTGTTACGCCCGACCTCAAAGGATATCGCTCCAGCAATACAAAGACTGCGCCCGAACTCGATCTGGTGTTGCATACGACCTTTGCAGCACATGCGCCTCTCAGTCAGGTGCATGCTCATGCAGAGGAGATCAAGCGTGCGCTCCGCCAGCACTATCCTGATCTCGGCTCCGTCATCATCCATACAGAACCGCCGGAAGCATGACAGAATCATAGAACAGCAACCAAAGATACTAGAAATCCGTCTTGAGTTTTAGCAGCAATTACAGAATGCTATAAAAAACAAAATTTATCAAGGAAGAAACAGGATAATTGTATATCGCTCTTCATTGTTGCCATCTAGACCCTACCTCCTCTTTCCTTATTAAGGAAGAGTTAAAATATAACGCTAGTGAGAGAAATTATGACGAGCAATACTGGTGATTTGACAGGAAAAACGCTAGGTACATGCGTCCTCGAACGCTTGCTAGGGCATGGGGGCATGGGGGTTGTCTATCTGGCCCAGCAAACACGTCCAGCGCGGCGTGTTGCTGTCAAGATTATGTTGCCACAGTTTGCGCCTAGCAGCGAAATTTATCAGGAATTTCTGGCCCGTTTTCGGCGTGAAGCAGACGTAATTGCGCGTCTTGAACATATTCATATCATGCCGATCTACGAATATGGCGAACAGGATGGACTGGCATATCTGGTGATGCCCTACCTCACGGGGGGTAGTTTACGTGATGTCCTTGCTCATCGTGGGCGGCTTCCTTTATCAGAGGTCATCTCCTATATCGACCAGGCGGCATCCGCTCTCGACTACGCCCATAAACACGGTGTGATTCACCGCGATTTGAAACCAGCCAACTTTCTCTTACACGCTGATGGTAGACTGGTCCTGGCCGATTTTGGCATCGCACGCATTCTTGATAATGATATCAATGCCTTCCAGACATTAACTGCTACCGGCTCGATGGTCGGCACCCCGGAATATATGGCCCCGGAGATGGCGCGCGGGGAAGTGATTGATTATCGCGCCGATATTTATGAACTGGGTATCGTGCTTTTCCAGTTGCTCAGCGGACATGCACCGTTCACTGGCAACACACCCTACGCCGTTGCCATCAAACATCTACAAGACCCGCTTCCTTTACTGCATCCGGTCAACCCATCTATTCCAACAGAGGTCGATACTGTCATCCAAAAAGCAACGGCAAAACAGCGAGAGAAGCGTTATGCTTCTGCTCAAGAGTTGGCCCGGGCTTTACATCAGGCAGCCGCAACATCAATAGTCAAACAATCAGAGGAAGACCTGGAACAGAGCATCCCGCCAACCCAGCTCTCCGCACCGCTGGTAGATAGCACCATTCGCGCAGGCGAAACACCCGCTGCCCTCATCCCTCCCCCTCCACCAGTCATGCAATCTTTTCCTGATAATGGAATGAGAAACAAAGCAGCACAGGCACAAACCTATACAACGCCCGTTTATCCATCGCCTACGCCTCATCCCACATCAGGCCAGCGGCCTCCCTGGTGGATCTTTATCGGGATACTCCTTATCCTTGTACTGTTTGTAGGCGGTATACTCATTGGCTTGCACCTCAATCGTTCCTCAGCCAGCATAACACCTACCCCTTCTGCAACAACTGCCAAAAAGGGAACGCCAACCGCGAAAACAGGAACAACAACGGGGCAACCAACCAGTGCCGCGACAACTCCACCAGCCACGTTTCCAGTAGGAACGCTGTTATACTCCACAAACAGCCCCGGACAACACTGCGATACTCACGGCGGAATGTGGAATGATTACAATGGAGTTCAAATTGGCTGCCTGGGCAACGCCGCGAGAATCAGCAGCACGGCACAAACGGCTAGCCTCCAGGGAACATTTTTCACTCAGCTACCAGACCAGGCATATCCTGCGAACTATGTGGTTCAGGTACAATTGCAACAGGAGCAGTACTCACAGGGCGATTTTGGCATCTATTTTCGCAATCAACCAGGCAAGCAACAGGGTGTCTACACATTTTTAATTCATCCTGATCGCACCTGGAGCGCCAACGTGTATGATAACACAACCGGAAACCCGACAAAGCTGACGGGTGGAAATTTTGGTGATGCATATGCACCAATAACTTTGGCTGTCATCGTTAATGGGCAACAATTTACTTTTTACGCCAACGGGACCATGCTGGGTAAAATTAGCGACACCAGTTACAGCAACGGCACCGCTGGCATCGCCGTCGATCAGGGGGTCAGGGTCGTTGTCAGCAACTTTGCACTTTATACCCCTGAATCTTGATTCATCGCCTATTTAACGCTAGAGTACGATAGAGATGGCGAGAAAAACCAGAAAAATGTAGAAATATTCCTAAGTCATTCTTAACAGGAGTAGACAGACAATGCCAAAAATGAGTACACTACTAGAGGGGCTACGAAAGCAACATCTACCAATTCCTATACGTTTTTAACAGAAGGGATGAAAAACACCAAAGATGCCTGCTTCTCTAGCATACTACAGTACTATCTCACTGCTGATTTGCTCCTGGCAAACAAAAGCTGCGCTAGTATGAGATACTATAGGCACTACACATAAAGACAGGAAGCCCCTCCCCATGTTATAGTTTGGGATGGTAGCGACTGACATGAACACAAAGAATGAAAGACAGTTGTAAACTGGTTGATTGAGAAAATGACTCATAGCAATAATTTTATTTTTCGCGAGAGGATCAACGAGCGTGATCACTGATTACAATGAATTACTAGGTCAAGCGCTCGGAACATGTACGCTCCAACGTCTTCTAGGACGTGGTGGTATGGGTGCAGTGTATCTAGCGCAACAATCACGACCCAGACGAACAGTAGCAGTCAAGGTATTGATGCCCGGCAACGTGCTGGAAAAAAAGTCCCGTGCGGAATTTCTGGCTCGCTTTCGACGCGAGGCAGACGCAATTGCAGCGCTGGATCATGTCAATATCATGCCAATTTACGAGTATGGCGAACAGGGAGATATAGCCTATCTCGTCATGCCCTATGTGAATGGTGGTACGCTCCGTGAAGTGCTGGAACAACGTGGCATGCTTCCCCTGGATGAAGTAGTTCAAATTATCGAGCAGGCCGCGGCAGCCCTCGATACCGCTCATGCACAGGGTATTATTCATCGTGATCTCAAACCAGGGAACATGCTTCTTCACGCTGACGGCAGACTACTACTGGCTGATTTTGGTCTCGCCAAAGTACTACGAGATCTTAAAGATCCGGCTCAATCAGGACCATCAGATCTTACCAGCACCGGGACCATTGTTGGCACACCAGAATATCTCTCTCCCGAACAGGGAACAGGCAGACCCATTGATCATCGCAGCGATATCTATTCACTGGGCATCGTTCTCTTTCAAATGCTCAGCGGACATGTGCCATTTACCGGAACCTCCCCCGTTGCAGTGGCGATTAAACACGCGCTGGAAGAGCCACCTTCGCTTACAGAATTGAATCCAATGATACCACCTGAAATCGAAGCAGTGGTAATGAAAGCGCTTGCTAAAGAGCCTGAAGATCGTTACAACAGCGCCGGAGAGTTGGCCGAAGCACTGCGTAAAGCCGTCTATGGTCCGAACGCACCTGCCCCATTCCACCTATCGGTCAAAACCCCCATCGTGCGCTCAGAGCCATTGGCGCGGCCCGGCAACGAGCCGGCCCCGGACGTGATGATGCACAACGCTCCAACGGAGGCGGCGCAGCTCATACCACCAGCCCCTCCTACCGATCCAACGAAAGGAAAAAAGCGTAATTTTCACGGGTCGCCAACAGAGAAAGGTCCAAGTGTTATACCGCCAGATTCATCAGAAGAGGCTATTCCAACAGTGATCCTCGCTGATGAAGCTAAAGCAGCCAATGGACCAGCTCCCCTTAAAGAGCCGCAGGTGCGAATAAAGCCAACGAGCATGCGGCCTCAACAGCCGGGTCGCGCTCAACCGGCGCGTGGCTGCCAATCGATTTCGATGATGATGCTAGGAAGTGTGCTAACGCTTCTGGTTGTTGTTGGCCTCTTTACCGGATATCTCACCTATTTCAGGTCCAATCAACCGAATACAAAACAGCCAACTCCGGCTGCAACGGCAACCACCCAGGCGAAATCCACACAACAGGCATCGAAACCGCTCAACTTGCCCGCTGCAAAGATCACTGCCGGTCCACGCCTCTATGGTACAGACCTGCCAGGAACGCCATGCGATGCACGAGGCGGGAAATGGCGAAGTAATGGAGGCATCACTGTTACCTGCGGAGCAAGCAGCACCGTATTAACCAACAATACCGGGTCGAATGCTGCTGGCATCTATATGGATACACTGCCACAAAATCAACCATTGCCAGGAAACTACATCGTCCAGATCCAGATCGATACATCTACTTCACACGGCCCATTCAACATTTACTTCTTCAATCAACCTGGATCACAAGCTGGCTGGGACCGCTGCCAGATTGATCCAACAGCAGGTACCTTTCACTTTGAAGAATACAAAAATGGGGCCACAACCAGTCTGTATGGTAGCAATCTACAAAAGGGTTCGGCTCATGGTATCGTAACCATTAACCTCAAAATCCAGGGAGATACCTATCAGCTCTATACGAACGGCGGGCCAATCGCTGATGGTGCAGCACAAAGTGGAAACTATACCAGTGGAGGTTTTGGTCTGGGGGTTGAATCCGGCTCACAGGTCTCGGTCAAAAATGTTGCCATTTATGCCTTGTCCTGATGGCTCAGGACAAGGCAATCTCTATCTTATCAGCCTACAAGTAGCTGGCCATAATCTTTCAGCAACTCGACAACTTATTGAATGTCATCAGTAATACGTGGCTCCTCGTCGCTCTGAACAGAATCGGGAAACCATTGACGCACCCGTTGAGCTGGCAAAGAAGACTTTACCTGGCGCAATAAAGATGATCTGGCCTCCTCTGCTGGGGTTGCCGCCGCTAGCTCAGGTGGACACTTCTTCAACTCAAGCGAAATGGTATTCAGCGTGGATTGCAAACTTTTGATGGTGTTCAACGATTCAATAGAAGTACTGACTCCTTCCTGTTGTGCACGCTGCACACTTTCCCGTAAGAGCCTCACTTCATTAGTAAGCTGATCGTGGAGCTTACGCAATTGGCTGCATCGATCAGGGGTATTACTCATTAGATTCCTCTCTCTGTAATACTTCTGCCTCACTCAGAATAGCACACTATCTAAAGGACAGGTCATCCAACGCTGTTATACACCACTCACTGTGCAGGGTGCAATCAGTCAGCGATAACACCACACTTTTATCTTATAACCTGCCACTCCATAACAGCATTTCGGACAGCATTCCTCGTCAACATACAGACGAAATTGCTGCCCGAATATGTTATATACTCAAAAATGGCGCTACGTCAAATGTATAAGAACAGACGAGAAAAGCGTCATTTTTCACCCGGCTCACACCACAGTTTGATTTGTGTATGCCTGCGTCAGGTCCGATACAGGCGCGATCAATTTCTCGGAGGTCATAAACTGCTCCATCGACTGCCAGGTCGCACTGTCATTATAGCCGAGTTGCTTGCTGCTCTGCCAGAGAGGAATTGTTGCCTTTAATATCGCCAGCGTCTCCGTTGTGTTGCTCATCCCTGGGATATATGCTTTGCTCGTTTCAACTGCTCCAGCAGGATCGGCAATGACATCTTTCAGCCCTTTCAGCGTCGCCTGCACAAAGCTGCGCACTACTTCTGGCTGGTTATGATAGGTCTCCTCCGTTGTCACAATGCCGTTGGAGATCAAGGGCTGATACTCAGAGACAGCAAACGTCCGCACTTTGAAGCCATTACTCTCCAAACGCAACGGCTCATTATTGGAATAGCCCATGACAGCATCGACGCGGTGGCTCATCAAAGCCGCTACCTGCGTGAACCCGATGGATTGCACTTTGACATCGGAGAGCGACAAATTCGCTTTGTAGAGCAGAGCCAGCAGGCCAGTATACGTTGCTCCGTATGGGCCAGGTACGCCTATCGAATGACCTTTCAGATCTGCCAGCGTCTTGACAGGAGAATCGGCAGGGACAATCAGGCTAACCGGATATTTCTGGAAGATGGTCGCCACATCGATCGCCTTAAGATGTTTATCGCGCGCAACAAGCAGTTCGTCGCCGCTGGCGAATACAAAGTTGCTTTTACCCGCAATCATCGAACCAACAAGATCAGGCACAACGCCATGATTGAAGGTTACATCTAAACCGGCGGCTGAATAATAGCCCTTTGTCTTCGCGACATAAAACGGCGAAAATTGAATATCAGGAACATACCCCAACCCTATCGATATCTTTTTCGTTCCAGCAGGGGCAGGTGTGGACGATGTGCTCCCTCCCGACGTTGTAGCGCCGCCACAGGCTGCAAGCAGCAATCCCACTATTCCCAGCAGGGAAAGCAAAGAGAAGATGATAAATGCACGATGGCGTATTGTCATCGATGTCGCTCCGTTCTTGATTATGATAGATAATAAAACCAGCACAAATGATGCTTACAAGTACTTGCAAGCATCATTTTCCAATTCAACTTAATAGATTTTTTCAGCGACTTTCGCCAGGAGCCAGGTACTCCCATAGTAGAGCGCAGCTAACCCCGCCAGAATAATCAACGTCGCAAACATAAATGGCGTGTTGTATTGATTCTTGGCAATCAATAGCAAAGAGCCTAGCCCCTGATCTCCTCCCTGCACAAACTCTCCCACCAGCGCACCGGTAATGGAGAGGGTAAAACCTGTACGCACGCCGGCAATCAACGCCGGTAATGCCAGCGGAAATTCAATGTTGGCAAGCATGGACCAGCCCGAGGCACCCTCAACACGTGCAGCATCTGTCAGTGTCTTATCAATAGTTTGCACGCCCAGCATCGTATTCACCACCATCGGGAAGAAGACGACCAGCATACAGACAATCACATTTGAGACCGTCCCAGATCCCAACCAGATGACAAGCAAAGGAGCGATGACGATAACCGGGATCGCCTGACCAGCCGCGAGATATGGATGCATGGCAGTTGCCAGTAACCGCGATTTGACGAGTCCATATCCTAAAGGCAATGCGATAATGACAGCCAGTAAAAAGCCCAGAGCGCTCTCCTGCACAGTTACCAGGATACTGCTCAAGTACAAACCTGATTGTAGACCATCGGATAAACTGGCAAACACATCCACTGGCGCAGGCAAAAACAGAGCATTGACGGCTCCTGCTGCCGTAGACATGTACCAGCCGATCAATAAGACAAGGGCCAATACAATAGGAGGTAGCACTGAGAGCAAGCGCATCGTGACTCTTGCTCTGGCAATAGATGAATGGTGAGCAAGATCACTCACACCAAATGATGCAGGACGCTTCCGTATAGACGTGCCCGCCTGATGCGCGTCCATCATTGCATCGTTCTCTGTAGAGGTTGTTACACTCATGACATCCCTCGGTAGCTATACTGACGAAAACTCTACAATACATAGGGATTCGTCAATTCAACTGACTCGGGGAGGCTTGTGAGGGAGATGAACGAAGACCACATACAGAATAGCTAGCCCCATACTACCGAATGGTCTCATACCATACCTGGCAGTATGTCTATAAGCAAGGATGCGTCATCGCTCCTATCCTATATAGCTATTCGTCTGTTTGCAAAGAACAGCTATTGGGTGGTCTGCATATAAACCTTCTCCCATCCGGACTATACCGTCGGCTTCGGAATCGCACCGAATCTGTCGCCTCGTCAACGTGAAGCTGATGAAGGACTCGCGGGCTTACTTTGCTGCATCTGCTGGCAAAGCACACCGCCGGTCGGGAATTGCACCCTGCCCCGAAGGTCTCTATGCATCATTATGCCACAAAGCTTGAGCATGCGGCAAGGGCGGACATTAGCGATTTTCTACGCGGTGAAACTCTTCCGCATAGGTATACCCATGCCGCTCGCCAGCTTCCTTCGCCCAGGCGCGCATCCATTGTTCAATTTCATCAATATTGCTGGCAAGCTGGCTTTCATGAGCGCGCAATGCCAGTATCTTGCGATCCAGAGTTGTGCTAATATCTACGCCATAGTTCACGACCGGTGCCGCCATGATATACAACTCCGATACCTTATGCGGCTGATACCCTTCCTCTAGCAGCTCGGGAAAATCCCAGGGGTTTTGCGAGGCCGGATACACAGCAGCCATCGTCGCCTGCCCCGCTGCCATATGATCAGGGTGATACGCACCAATGCTGAGCGCTGGCGTCCATCTGCGCTCAGGGGTCTGAAACACCAGACGCGATGGCCGATAACGACGCAAAAGGCGTACAATGTCGCGCCGCAATTGCAGCGTCGGCTCTAATTGGCCATCAGTATAATCGAGGAATATCACATCCTTGACACCCAGTATGTGTGCTGCCGCCCGCTGCTCCTTCTTGCGCGTCTCGACTATCTGTTGTCTGGCAGTTGGACTTACATCTGTCGCCTCGTCTGGCCCGCCGCTGCCGCCATCAGTACAAAGCACATAATATACATCCCAGCCCTCTTGCGCCCAGAGCGCGGCCGTCCCGGCCGCAGCAAATTCTGCATCATCAGCATGTGCGACAACAACCATCGCCACTTTCTGTTGCTCTTGATCGGTCACAGGATCTTTCCTACTACTTTCTTCTCATGACTATTACAATCAATGGCAGAGATCACATGAACACTGATCTCTGCCATTGATTGTAACAGATTTTCAAGCTAAATTTAACGCACTTTTCTAGCCCGTCTGCTCCCCTTCTCTCAGCACGCATTGCAGGCTAGCTCCCCTTCGTTGAGATTCGCCCTGATTCATTTTCAATCGCTCTAAATCAGCAAATTTGATGTCAAGAGTGATGTCAAAAAGCGCTTCAATCCTCACCTTTATCATAACTATCGATCCTCCTAGAGAGCCTAACGACTGGCATCGTACAGTACATTAAAAGCCATTTCAATCTGCTGCTACAGGCCATTGGGGACGTTATACAGGAGGTCGCGGGAGGTGGTGTTTGTCGAGCCGGGTAACGCAAACCAAGAAAAACCGGCTATCACTCAAGATTTTTCTGGCATCTAAGGATACACAAGCACATTTGCCATCTATCAATTTGTAAACTACAAAACAAATGAAAGGTGCTACAATGATATTAACAGCACCTTTCATTTGTTTATCATGAAAAATGTTTTAAAAGATTTAATTAGCCAAATTATCATCAAAATCAAAAGGATAAGAGTAATAATTGTAACAACTATCAATTTTATAAATAAAATAAGCGGATTGGAGGGATCATCTGGTATTATCTGCTTTAAGCCTTGTATTATAAATGACCACATGAAGAATGTAATACTATACATTACTCCGCTTATCATTAGATTGCGCCGTTGCTTCATTATTGACTTAAACTGTACTATATCTCCATCAATAATCATTCCTTTTGTGCTAATCTCATTTCTTGCTCCATTCAACAAAACAGAAAAAGTTACAGTATGTTTGCGGTTGAGAGTTATTTTTGGAAATTCTATAAAATCTTGTGTTGGTGTCGGTTGTAAAAAAAAGGATTTATAATCAGACTGATCTATCAAGTCTTCCGGTTCGGTTTCGGTTACTTCTGAACTAATTACTGTCCTTCCCATAAATAAAAATTGGAGGGGTTTATCGTAATCATCCTTTTTTACTGCTGTGTTTCCTGTATTTGAAACTTTAATAACAGCAAGTGTGACCTCTTTTACTGGATTGCCATCAAGCCTTATCTCTACTCTACTCTCAACGTTCTTCTTAACGCTAATAACAGATGCATCAGAGATTATTTCATAGCTAATTTCTTTCTTCTGTTGTTGCCTACGAAAGATCCAAATAGCTACAACACTTGTCAAAACACCAGAAAACACAACAGCAACTATTATATTAATGATAAATTGATTAAAAGGATCATGCCAGAAGTCAGGAGGTTGTGTGGCTAAAAGTATCAACATAATCATTTCACTATCTTCCATCTATACTATTTCTGTTAAATATCCTGATTAATAAAACGGCCTGATTATCTCACAATTGCACCTATATTTCTAGACGTAGCATCTTTGGATATTTAAAAGGAGAGCAAGTATAGCCTGCTCCCTACTTTTGCTTTGTCCCTCTACTAGAATGCAAAACAAAAACCTTCTTTACGCTCCCATATATCCCCCATTTTTCCTATCATAGATATTGCATCAATTTGCTATGATCGACTAATTTGACCGACAAAAATAAGATAAAGTATTAAAAAGTATATAAAAGTATGAGCAGCTAAACGGCCTGTAACAATCCTGTATGGAAAAGGGTGTGCTAAAGGGATTGTACAAAGCTCAGAAGCATGGTAGAGTAATACTAGGCAACGGGACAGGGCGAATCACACCGTTCCCATATGCCTGTACTACTGTGATGGGGCTAGTAAGTTATAGATATCCTGCAAAGGAATAGCCATAACGAACAACTAGCCAAATGGTAACACGTGCTGTCATGTCTTCATGTCGCGTTACCAACCAATATGTACGGACGTTAGTACAAGTAAAGACCCGGCTTTGAGGTTATGAAATATCAAGGCAAGGTGTAAGTAAATGAGCAACACAAAAGGACTCTCAATAATCGTCTCGGCAAAGACAGATTTTGAAGTCCCGTGTCCCTCTTGATCGAGGATAGTTATTTACTATGGTTTTGCATTGTACATACTTTTACATAAAATAGCATACCATAGCATAAAGCCAAAAGTCAATAAAAGTTTTCAATTTTGTTAAAAACTTTATAAAACTATTGACATGACGGCCTGACAAACTATCCTCCTAACGTAAGCTCTTAGGAGATTTCATGAACACGAATGCATCAGTTGAGTTACAGTCAAAAAAGCAGTGGGTTGTATGGAGATACCAGGAACGAGAAGGGAAGCAAACCAAAGTCCCTTTTCATGCTCTCACTCATAAAGGCGCTCGTTCTAATGACCCTGATACCTGGGTAACATACGAGCAAGCCCGTACAACCTATGAACACTCGCAAGCTAGCTCTACCCCTTACAGTGGAATCGGGTTTATGCTGGCAGATGGTATCACGGGGATTGACTTAGATCATTGTGTGAACGAGCAGGGAGTTATAGAGGAGTGGGCTAGCACGATTGTAAAGAAGCTGGCTAGCTATACAGAATATTCCCCCAGTGGGACAGGGCTTCATATCTTTGTACGTGGTCATGTCGCTAAGGGATTGAAACGCGGTATACCTCAGCCATATCTCCCATCACATGAGAAAGCGGCTATTGAGATGTACAGTAATGGGAGATACTTTACTGTCACAGAGAAGCATCTTACAGGAACCCCTACCACGATTGAAGAGAGGCAAAGTGTGTTAGATAGTCTGTACGCTGAATTTGGAGAGAGGGAGCCTGTACAACAAAAGCCACAACTTGCACACATGCCTTTACTCTCCTCTGCTCCCTCGTTACTAGGCTTGTCAGACCAGGAGCTACTACAGAAAGCCGAAACAGCTAGCAATGGCGATAAATTCTCTGCTCTCTTCTTTCAAGGGTCCATAGCTGGCTATCCCTCACACTCAGAAGCCGATCAAGCCCTGTGTAATATGCTGGCTTTCTGGACTGGCAAGGACGCTATACAGATGGATCGATTGTTTCGACAAAGCGCACTCTACAGGGAGAAATGGGACGCAAACAGAGGAGGGGCAACCTATGGGGATATAACGATTGAACGGGCTATACAGCAGTGTCGTGAAACCTATAATCCTCTACGGAAACAGGAGCAGACAGTCAAAGAGATAGACCGTGTGTTACATCGTGTGGCAGGTATACAGGAGAAGCTAGGCAAGAATAGGCAGACACCCTATAAACTGGCTCCCCGTTCAATCCCTGTAGAGAAGGTGCTTGAGTACCTAGACCAGATTGAATATGGGGATGGATTGCTTTTTGCTGAGGTGTTTAAGGGACAAATCTGCTATGACCACACAGGGAAAGAGTGGTATCTGTGGCAGGGCCATTACTGGGAACTGGACAAAACGGGGAAAATCCGTCAACTGGTATCTGGTGTACTTGGCTCCATCTATCTCAAAGCGAAAGCAGAGTTACACCCTCAATTAATCGAATGTGAGGAACAAATCAAGCAACTAGAAAAGAGGGAGAAGGAACTAAGGGAAGAGGGAAAGAAGTTTTCTAAAGAAGAGGAGAAGCAGCTAGAAGAACTGGGGAAACGGAAAAGCGAAATTAAGGGATGGATGAAAAACCTGGAAGCAAGGGCTGATGCACTGCGAACTTCACGCCGTAATATGAGTGTGCAGTTATTCATACAATCAGAAATGGGTGTTACTTCTGATATGTGGGATAGTAACCCCTGGCTCCTGGCAACTCTACATGGGGTTATTGATCTACGTACAGGCGAGTTTCGAGACGGGGGACCTGCTGATTACATCCGTACCGTTTGCCCTACTGAGTGGACAGGATTACAAATCTCTTCCCCTCGTTTTGAGCAGTTCTTAGAGCAAATTTTTGAGGATAAACAACAGGAACGGGCTAGCTTGATAGCATTTTTACAACGGCTTCTGGGCTATGGCATGACAGGGTTAAGTACAGAGGCTATATTCCCTGTTTTCTATGGAGAGGAAGGACGCAACGGAAAAGATACCCTTCTGAGTGTGTTGAAAGACGTGTTAGGGCCGTTGGTAGGGGCTGTAAGCAATGATGTGTTTATTGCTCAGGATCGAAACCGGACAGGAGGATCAGCAACCCCTCACTTGTGCGACTTGCAAGGAAAACGGTTAGTGTGGGGGAGTGAAACAAAGCAGGGTGATAAACTCAACGTCGCACAGATTAAATTGTTGACGGGTGGGGGTGAAATCTCGACTAGACAGTTACACGGCAGGCAGTACACCTTTAAGCCCTCTCATAAACTGCTGCTCATGACAAACTACAAGCCGCATGCAGATGCAAGGGATAAAGCATTTTGGGAACGAGCCTGTTTAGTTGAGTTCGGTATGAGGTTTGTAGATATCCCAAAAGCCAAAAACGAGCGTAAGAAAGATAGCACCCTGGTTAGCAAGCTCAAAGAGGAGCATAGCGGGATTCTCGCGTGGTTAGTACGTGGGTGTCTGGACTGGCAACAACACGGGCTTGCCATACCTGAATTTATCCGTGTAGCTACTGAGGAATACAGGAATGAGGAGGATACGTTGGGACACTTCATTGATGAATGTTGTGTGGAAGAACTTAATGCAACGATACCGGCTAGCAGGTTGTATGAAACCTATCTCAACTGGTGTAAGGACAATCAGCTAAAACCTATGAGTGGGCGTTTATTCGGGGATGATATGAGCAAGCGACATGAAAAGAAACGTCTCAAAGTAGGGTATGTTTACCAGGGGATAAGGGTATTAGCTCCTGGTGAAGAGGGTGTAGGGTTGGTGTATAGTCGTAACGAACCCTACACCACCTATGAAGCTTCTCCACAAGCCAGTTCACACGTTATCAATGATGTTAGCGGTGTAGGGTGTGTAGGGTTAAACCAAGTTTTTATTAAAAATACACCCTCAAATAGTCCCTTTGAGGAAAAAAGTTGTCAGGACCATACACACTATACACCCTCCCAGCCTGTGACTACTAATGAACCGCCTTCACAGGCTGATTCAGATAAGGTGTATGGTTACTACGGATCATACACCAACCCTACATCCATAGATACACCTGTGGATGCAGAAGAAGAGGCACTTCAATTGTATTGCATGCTACGGGAGAATCAGGAGTTTGTGCAACGGGGTAACATCCTCTATAGAGAGGATTACTACACATATGATGATTACTTCAAAAAACTAGCCCATGATCTAGACAGTGATGATCCCAACGAATGTGATACCGCGTTAAGTGAGCTACGACGTAGAAAACATGAGCTAGGCTTGTAAAAATCGAGATACAGCTAGCCCTGTGTGGTTTATCCCACTCCCAAAAGCAGGGCTAGCCCCTCAGAAGGTCAAGAAAGGGCTTGTTTGTATTCTGGCTAGTAGTTTTACCACCCTCATAATATAAGCTGTTCTATGGCCTTCTCAACCCCTAAATAGCATATGTCTGCTCAACGGGACAGGATACCCTATTACGCTGATACTTCCTTACTGTGTTAGCCTCTCCCTCTTGCCTTGTGTGGCTAGCAAGCATAAAACGGAAAAATAAATTTCCACTTGCACAGTAGGGAGCGGAAAAATAAATTTCCGTTTTACGCTCATTGTGTGCCCTCTCTTCTAAGGAGCCATAACAGGAAGGAGATTAGGAGTATGGTTCGCATAAGGTCAGGCAGGGGTGATGGAGTATAAAAAACAGACCATTGTGTGACAGTAGCATGGCCTGTTTTTGTACCTCTTAGAATGGCTATATTGTGGGCTTTAATAAATGCCTATACCTGTGTAATTCCTACACTTTCACCTAGCCAGTCTTCCACCTTAACGGCTTGCTCCAATTCCTTAACTAATTTCACCGTTTCAACGCTCACTGTGACCACTTTCCTGACCAGACGCACAATATACTCTTCATCATCTAATTGGTTAGGATCACTGACAATTCCGCTTCGCTTATCCTCACTAACTTGGTACTGATCGATCACCCATTCGAGAGCCGAGCGATTGCCTAGACGATACTCAAAACATTCTGGCGGTAGTGGCCCTAATCTCAAGCTCTCATTGACAACTACCACACGCCTATCAGTAGACATGCGCATTTTCTCTACACGCCAGGAAAAAGGTACGCCTTTAGTCTCAATCAGTTCCAAAGACTCTTTAGCCTGTTCATAGTTCAGATGAATATCCATAAGTTGCTTACCAATTCGTACACAGGTATTGAAAGCGTCTTTTCGTAAAAGAAGGGAAATATGTGGGAGATCGCGTTTGAGGTTTTCGGCATAACGTTCTCGGTACTGGGGATGATGTAACATGCCGTAGACATAGTGGAAGATGTCCCATTTGGTGACTTCTGGACCGTATTTAGCCTGAAATTGCTTGAGCGCCCAGTCGGTAATATTCTCGCGGCGGTTGCTGCCGTCGTCAGAGTAGGTGTAGAAAGGAAAGCATTGTGTGCCACAACCAGCACCAACTAAATGCATATCTGGAATAAGACTGGACACCAAAACCATAAAAGGCTTCTCTGATCCTAAATCAGTAAGGCCGATACACCGATTTTCTAATTCTGTTTGAGAATTTGGAAAAAATCCAGGGAATTGATAGATACGCTCAATAAGCTTACGATCTAAGTACAACCACTGTCTACAGAAAGGGCGATACAATGACAACCGGACTTTTGTTTTATCAAAGTCTTCTGCATAGTTATTACGTTGTAGGCTCAGTTTTAATCCTTCACTCCACTTAATTCTGGTATCATCATACATAACGAAGTCATTTACAGATACAGCTTGGTTACTACCACGCCGCCGCCAACGATCTACTTCACTATTGTACGTACCAATAAAGCGAGATACCTTTTGCTCTAGGCTATTCCGGCTAAAATCATATACCCAATCATCACGGTTAGTACGTACTCCTAGTGAATAGGTCTTGAAGATAGTGTTGATTCTCTCCTCTTCCATTGATCCATAACGTATGGTTCGCGCCTCTTTACTTCCTAATGGTGTGTATGTTTCAAACTCTGATCTAAAACCTTCGGTAATCCAGGTATATTTTGCGTCAGGTAACAATTCTTGCCATTCAATAGCTGCTAAGCTGCCTTCCTTTGCTAGCAATGCTAATTTATCTGCTCGTGTCCAATCTTCAGGCACACGGTAATAATAAAGTTTTCGCTGAGTGTGCTGCTTACTTCGTATCGCTATAGTAATGCCTACACCAACCTGAATACCAAAAACATTATGTGTTGTGCCTGAGAGCTTGGGGTTTTTGCGCACATTGCCATGCAAGTCAAGGTGATATATCTGTGTGAAATCTTGCATAAGGTGCTTACGCATACCATCAAACGCTATTTGGTCAATGAATGAGTTATTGCTGACGAAGCAAACAATTCCGTCACGGCCTCCAAGACGGTCTATTGCCCAGCGAAAGAACCTGACATATGCGTCATAGAGCTTGTTCTTATTGGTGGCATTAGAACCCTTCACATAAGTTTTATTAATGTTAGCATCAATTACTTCATACTTACGATTTTTGTTATTATCATTTTCATTTACCTGCCCAACATTATAAGGTGGATTTCCTATCACCACCATGATCTGTGCTTCTTTTTCGCGCCTGACCCGTTCAGTATTCTCTTCAACAAATAGAGATAGTTGTTGTCCCTCGGCTAGCTCTAATGTATCCGCAAAGCATATCCCTTCAAATGGCTCATACTCCTTCATTCTTTCGTAGTATTCATGTTCAATGTTGAGTGAGGCGATGTAGTAGGGAAGCAACGTAATTTCATTGCAGAAGAGATCATGTTGATACTTATGTTTGAGCTGATAACTTGGGATACGATGGACAAGGTTGACAATAAAGCTACCTGTGCCTGTTGCGGGATCAAGTATTTGCACACCTGGCTTAGAGATAGATGTACCGAATTCCTTCTGTAACACTTCTTCCACGCTCGCACACATAAAGTCAACGATCTCTTGAGGCGTGTAAACAATACCATGTGTATCTGCTTGTTTCACCGAGAAGCCCTGAAAGAAACGTTCATAGACTGTGTTGAGGAAGTGTTGGCGTTCAGACCAGTTTTCTATTCCCTTTGCAGCCCCTTCGATGGCAATATAGAAGCGATCAAGTGATTTCAGGAACTCATAGCGATTGAATGAGCGGCTAGCAAGCGCCTGGATTACCTTTTCGACTTCAGCAGCAATCACGTTACGGTTGATAAAATCAGGATTATTGAAGACGGTACGAAAGAGGCGCTCGGTAAGTAAGTGTTGTACAAGCATCTCCTTAATAGTATCCGTGCTAATTTGTGGATTGAGAGCAACTTTACAGAGAGAGGTGAAGGTATCAAAAGCTGTGATAAACTTTTTGTTCTGCTTATGTTCTTTGTCGATAATAGCAAGTAGTGCCTTTGCCAATTCGGGGATACGCTCCTTAAACTCCTGTACCGCCGTTTCAAAGTTCTCAATATCTGGTTCTGTATAGGTCAAGAAGCGTTGGAGTAAATCACCTACACTCTTTGGATCAGTTAGATTATATTCTTCTACGCGTCTTTTGTCCTGATAGAGTACGGCCCGCTCTGTATTCTCAAAAACAGTATTTGTGAGAGGGTATCCATCAGCAATCTTCTTTCCAATTTCCTTTTCGAGATTCCCTTTTGGCCCTTTTGCCTCCCAAAAACCACGTCGCAGATTAAACTCATCAGTCAATATACCGTCAGGCCGTATCTTCCCTTCCATTGTCCGTTCTGGCGATATTTTCCAATTGACATGACGAGCGACATCTGCTAATAAGTTTTGAAAAGCCGCTCTGAGTCCTAATTCATCGTCTGCTTGATCCCTATAATATTTAAGCTCTTTATGGTAACGTTCAACAGCCTTCTTGACGATAGGAGCGCTAATAGTGGTGGGTGTGAGTGCCATACGTTTCCCTTCAACCCCTGCCCCGGTTTTTGCTTTCTTTTTTTTCGTATCTGTAGTTTGATTTGTTTCTATTGTCGGCTTTCCAGCTAGGTCTCCAACAACCTTACGAAGACCTTTTGCAATATCCGTAAATGCTTCATCCTGGTCTGACCATTTTTTCACAGGTTTAGCATCTTTTGGGAGGGCTTGCAGCTTACCAAAGGGGGCCGACTCCCAATCACAGCTACGCACAATAATAGGAATGACACGAGCTTCGTTGGCAACATGTCTTTTCAACGCCTCCTGCATTTCAATACCATAACAATAATCAGAGGCGATGAAATCAGGGCTAACCAATAATAATATTATACGAGCAACTTTTAAATGAGCATCAATCTCTTCTGCCCATAAGTTTCCAGGGGGAATTTGTCTATCATGCCATTGTGTAATATAACCTTGCCGTTGGAGGAGCTTGAGATGCTTTTCTAATTCGTTTCGTAGTGCTTCATCTTCATGTGCGTAAGAATAGAAGAGTTTCATAGGCTCTGTTGCCATCCATTGCGCTCCTTGCTGCTACTCACATCCTGCTACAATCTCCAACCTACAATTGCCAAATGGTAAAGAATCAGGTTCACTCCTCCGAGCCTTGTTGGTCTTGTTGCTCTTTTTCATGTATCGTCTCGATTAAATCCCTGATATCCACCCCCATTGTCGTAGCCAGCTTGTCTAGCGTTTCTGTAGTCACGACTGTATCAGGCTCCCGAAAAATACGCCTGACAGTACGGATATCTACCCCACTTTTTAAGAATAATTGCCGTTGTGAAAATCCCTTAGCTGCTGCTACCTCTTTTACCTTCAGACGATACATAACATTCTCCCTCACGTTTCCACATAGTCTAACTTTTCCACCTGTTTCAAGGAAGATTGAAAATGGACACAGGATTAATGGACAAAGGACTTGACACCACAGGACTGGTAATCATAGGATTTATTGACAGGGTGAATATATTTCCCCACTCTATATCGACATGAGGGGAAGGTTTGAAGAGTGCCCCACTACGATTGATAAGGAGAGTCTTAGCTATGGGAAAGAATGAAAACAAGTACATTATTGAACCGAATACAGCAGAGATAGCACGCCTGATCGATCAGGATCATATTTTTACAACTGCAATGGGGGGATTGTTCCCTGAAGATTTAGAGCCTGATATCCCGAAAGCCCGATCCCTGCTTAACCTGGGGTGCGGTCCTGGGGAGTGGGAGAGCAATGTAGCATACCAGTATCCCAACTTGACCATTACAGGAGTAGACATAGATAAAGATATCGTCAAGTACGCGCAAGCACTAGCAGACGTGCGTACACTGGCTAACCTTGTTTATGAAGTGATGGACATTAAGCGAGGTTTAAGCTTTGATGATAACGCATTCGACATAGTAAACGGGCGGCTCCTGTTTGCTTTTATGGATAAGGAATCATGGCCTAAGCTGCTAGCAGAGTGCTATAGAGTGGTAAAGCCAGGGGGAGTAGTGTTGTTGGCAGAATACGAGGTAACAGTATCAAACAGCACCGTTTTACAATTCCTCTACAGTCGCCTTTATAAGCTGCTGCTAGACCAGGATAGAACATACTCAGTAGATAGGCGGTCTGTAGGTATCTGCCATATGTTACCCCGTCTCTTGAAAGACGCGGGATTTACTGAGGTGGTAAGCCGTCCCTTCCTGATTGATGCTAGTTACGGCTCCCCCTGCATTTCGCTTGCTGCAAGGATACTCAAACTAGCATGATCCTACTAAAGCAATATCTTATGCAGGCAGGAGTAGAAGATATTGAGTACGATGCCTGTCTAGCTCAGATGCAACTAGACATGATGCAAGAAAGCTTTACTAGCATCTCCTACGGTTCTCAAGTGTGGGGGTGCAAGCCATGATAGAAGCTGCTCCCATCGTTATAGAGTTAATGTTTTACCATAAGTACACTATCCCCCTGCTACAAGCAAGTGGATGTGAGATTAAACGAGATGCTTCTAAGGTAGAAATAACGGTTATCCTTCCACCTGGGAGCAAACGAGAAGAATACCCGACACAACTAGCCCATGCTCGTACGTTCTTGCTCACCTTGCCCGATCAAAGCGTATTTTACGAGTTGTACCATCTGAACTTTAATAGTAGTACTGTCTCACCACCTTTTTACAGATATCCCAAAGTCAAACTGCATGAATTATTCTAGCCTCTTCCGCTTAAAGCCCTGTAGATTGCTCACCTATAGGGCTTTCCTCCCCGATTATGAGCTTTCTCTTCCTGTCTAGTACTTTCTTCCCTTAGCACGACGTACGAACATCATGTCTTTACGTTGTACGCTTTCTTGTGTTATAATAAGAACATCAGCGAAAGCTGATGAATACAGACACGATAAGGAAATAGCACCATGACACGACAAGTTACTCAGGACACCCCACAGGAACAACCCCTCTTAATTACTGTTGAGCAAACAGCAAAATTACTCAGCTTAGGCACAACAAAAACCTGGGAGCTTATTGCCCAGGAAGGTTTACCCGTTGTGCGTTTAGGTCGAGCTGTTCGGGTAAACCCTAAGCGCTTAGAAAAATGGGTAGAGAGCAGAGGCAAGTAGGCACCCTAAAGCGAGAAAGGAAGGGATAACCATATGGCTAGAACGAAACGAATCTATGGAGAGGAAACCATCACGACGCGCAAAGATGGGAGATATCAAGTCAGTGTACCAGGAGCAGACGGTATGAAAACTGCTCCTGCTGCACACCTGCTCACCGTTTCCCAGGCTTGCGATTTTTTGCAGGTGAGTAAAGCAACTCTGTATAGACGCATGGCAGATAAGAAAAATCCGCTTCCCTATCATAAGATAGGTAAATGCACAAGAATTGATCCTATACAGCTTCAAAAATGGGTAGCTAAGAAGTAAGTCAATAGGCTGTAGCTTACAACAAGTTAAGGTCGGTCTAGAGAAAAGAAAGGGTTTTATTATGGCTAAAAAAAAGAGAATCTATGGGGAAGGAACCATCACAAAGCGGAAGGACGGAAGATATCAAATCGCTGTACCAGGAGCAGACGGCAAACGCCGTTATGCTTATGCCGATAGTGAGAGAGAGGCAGAAAAAGAACGGCGTCGGCTCCTGGGAGAAGTTGAGCAGGGGAAGTTACCCGCGTCAAAACAACCATTTCAGGTACACATCAGGGAATGGTTAGAAATGAAGAAACGTATGAGCAGCAGGGGAGCCGGGTATAAGCCAAATACGTATACAAAGGCAGTGTACCGAATGGATGCATACTTTGTACCAGTATTAGGACATATAGCCCTTAACAAATTAGCTCCTGGGCATATTCAGAAGCTAGTCAATAAAATGCTAGACCAGGGGCTAAACCCTAACACGATACGGGAATACATCAGTACGCTTCATACCTGTCTGGAATCAGCGGTAAAGCAGGGGAAGATCGATAGTAACCCATGTGACCGGGTAGAACTTCCTAAAAAGATCAAGTCAAAAAACAACTTTCTCTCCCAGGATGAAGCCTTGCAGCTTCTAGACGCCTGCAAGGATCATAAGTTGTTTAGCGTATTGGTTCCCCTGGCACTCGCTACAGAAGCCAGGGAGAGCGAATTACTAGCCCTTACATGGTCTGATATCGATTTAGAGCAGGGGCTAGTATCGATCAATAAAACCCTGACATCAGAAAAGCAAGAGCAGGGAGAGAAAAAGTTAGCCATCAACAGTGTTACCCCGAAATCAGAAAGCAGTAAGCGTGTGTTAACTCTTCCTGACTTTGCGATTGCTGCTCTACGGTCACACCGAAAACAGCAACTAGCAGCAGGCACCCCGAACCCGCTTAACCTGCTATTTCCTAGCCCCGATACAGGTTCCCATTACTGGCCTACAAGTGTATCTAGTGCTTTTAGTAGGTTTGCCAGGAAGAGAGACTTTGCTATCACCTTTCACGACCTACGACATACAGGGGCTACGCTCCTGCTAGAAAGTGGGACCGATCCCAAAACGGTGTCAGAAAGGTTAGGGCATAGCGACGTGGCTTTCACAATGAACATCTATGGACATGTTACCAGGAAGATGAAAGATCAGTCTGCTAACACCCTTAACAGCCTCTTTACTGCCAGTCAAAAAGGCAAAAATGAGGCTATCTGATGTCACAACTGATGTCAAACCCGATCAATACCACTAATCACTACCCCATAAACTAGCCTCTAAAGCCAATCCACAGAGCAGACGGGAATAGAATGAAAGATTTTCAAGCTAAATTTTATTACGCATGTTGCGGAGTTTGCGTATCTGATAAGATTAACAGATCGCCATCCATATATTGCATTTCAAGATTAGCCTGGCACATCAGGCAAAGGGAGCGGGCCTCTCGTAGATAGCTCGCTCCCTGCTGATACTGCTCGCTCTCCGGCCCAAAGCTAATCAACATCCTGCCATAACAATACAGCGTACGGGCATAGTCCAGGCGCATCCCAGAACCAGCAAACTGTTGCAGTGCTAGCTTGAAGTTCTGCTCGGCTTCCTCATAATGGGCCTGGTTCGCCAGAATGCTACCTAGCACTCGCTGTGCCTGAGCCACACTCCCCATCAATCCACAGCGTTGAGCACTCTCCAATGCCTGTCTCGCGTAATGCAGGGCATCTGTCGCCTTACCAAGCAACAATAAGATGCGTGCTAAGATTATCTCTCCCTCTATGCGGGTCTCTTTATCCAGCCCATCGAGGGCAAACACCTTTTCAATCGTCTTCCCAGCTCGCCTTAACACGCCTCTATCAGCCTTGCAGAGTTGCATATGATTATTGGCAGAACTGGAGAAGCGAGCCAGCCGCATCACAGCACACGCAATCCAGACGGGCCCAATACAACTGGCAACGGTGAGATGTTTATTCGCTGTCAAAGCTCGTCGTATGTACTGTCTGGCCTGACGCACGGCCCCCAAATCTTGCGATACAAGCGCCAGATACGTAGAAGCCAGGCCGATATGCACCTGATCATCGCCCTGCTCTGCCAATAGCAGCCCTCGTTGATACAACGCTCTTGCCTCCACGAGATTACCAGAGCGAGTTGCCAGCAACCCAAGATTGATATAGATGATACAGATCGTCGGGATCTCGCCCACCTGCTCGGCAATCTTCAAAGCGCGCCGTGAAACGATCTCTGCCATCCTATAATCTGTTTTCCTGATATACACGTCCCCCAGATTGCACCAGATCAACCCGATCTCGCGCTGGCAATGATATTGCTCATACACGGCGAGCGCTTGCTGGAAATGCTCTAAGGATGCATCTACCTGACCAACCGAATTGGCAATTATCCCCTGCAATGCATAGATCCTACCAAGATTGACTGGATCGCCAGCCAATGTGCGGCGCAAACGCGTTGGCGGCGCTGGCATATCTATCTTCCACTGCGTCTCCTGCTGCAATGCGCTTTGGAATAGTTCTAACGCGCGTTGAACAGAAGCACGAGCAAGCTCATAACCGCCATTACGCCAGTACACATAGCCTTGCTGCAAAACAATATGGGCCAGGGCGTGACCATCACTGATGCCTGCCGCCTCCAATATCTGTTCGCTCTGTCGATAACATCGCAGTGCGTTGGCTCCATCTTCCACATCATACCAGGTGACGCCGATTTCACACTGAAACATGGCCTGCAACTGCACCTCTTTCAAAAAATCCATGCCCACTACAGACTTCTCCAGCGCATCATGCAACTCAAGTATCCGCTCATAGCAGCGCCGGGATGCCAGATATTTGCCTTGAAAGCGAGTACACTCGCCCAACAATTCCAACAAATAGGCCAGTGGAGCAACATCATCAGGCGTCGTCTGACAGCTGCAAAGATCCTCACCTTCGCAACCCCATCCATATTTCAAAACCATGCGATAATATTGTTCGGCTTCGGGATAGGCGGCCAGCGCATACGCATGATGGCCCGCCAGTTCAGCATAACGAGCAATAGAGCTTGCATCAGCACCTCCATACAGAAGATGATGCACAATCAGAGCAGCACCTTCTATTTCTCGCTTCGCATATATTTGGCTCAGTATTTCAGCAGCTTTACGATGGAGCAAAGCGCGCCGGGTGGCCGATAATGTCTCATCAAGATGGCTCATCAAGAGAGGATGCCAGAAATGATACATGATATTGCCGCCACCACGCATCTCTTCCATCAAAACACGCTCTTGCAATGCTTCATCAATAATATTGAGCAGCTGTTCTTCTCCCATACTCGTATTGCCGCTATTTGTCATGAACTGCATGGTTGAAAAAGCAAATGAGCTGCCCAGCACAGCCACCTGTGCAAGAAAGTTTCGACAGGTGTTGCTTAACTTATTCAACCGTTGCTGCAACACTGCCGTAATCGTCTCAGGCAGGGAATGCGCAAGCGCAGGTTTATCCAGAGGAGCTTGCACATCATAAGAGAGACGCGCCAACTCTTCTGCAAAAAAGGGATTACCCACAGCCTGATGCTGGATATACTTATTGAACGGCTCTGGCACCTCTGCAACCAGTTCGCCAATCTGCGCATCAGTCAGCCCGGTGATATGGGCAACCGCCACCGCATGCTCTCGCCGCAAATGCCCCACCAACGCCATCAACGGATGCCCTGCTGATACCTCATGCTCGCGATAAGTACCAACTATCAGGAATGGATAATCTATCAGGCGGCGTATAAGGTAGCCGAGCAGTTCGCAACTCCCACTATCCGCCCAATGCACATCGTCAAGCACCAGCAGGATCGGTTGGCGCTCGCAACTTTTTATCAACAGCGCCAGTACCGCTTCCCAGAGGCGCAACTGCTCATGCTCTGATGACTCCCGAAGAGGGGCAGCGCTATCTGCAAGTTCTGGCAAGAGCGCAACGAGCGGCTGGAAAAAGAGTGGGCGCTGACCATCCTCTCCCCTTCCCCATAATCCCTGCCTTAAAATGGTGCGCAACACCTCCACCCACAATTGATAGGGAGCACGGCACTCATGACTATAGAGACGGCTCCAGACAACAGACCAGCCCCGCTGATGAGCCTCATGACTTACCTCTTCAGCAAGGCGCGTCTTCCCAATACCAGCCTCGCCCAACAAAAAGGCACATGGCACGCGAGCTGGTCGCGTCCAGCTGGTAGGAGCAACGTCACTGGAGGAGAGATCGACACGCCGCTCTGTCTCAAGTATCAGGCGATGCAGCAGTGTCCGTTCCTCCTCTCGCCCAACCAGAGGACGCTGTTGCTGGCGCACGGGATACGACAAATGATATGTTGTTGCAGATGACAACTCATCTTGTTCTAACTCACTTGTTTGTACTGCCTGCTCCAATGCCTGCGCAAAAGCTGCTACGCTGGGGAAACGCTGCCGTGGGTCTTTGCTCAATGCTCGCAGAACAACTTTCTCGATAGCCGGGAAGATAGCGCTGTTCTTCTCTCGCAGAGGCACGGGAGGCGTCGTTAGGTGCTGTCCTGCAACCTCACTATGCGTTCCAACAAACGGCAAGGCACCACATAACCATTCATATACCACCACTCCCAGCGCATATTGATCGCTTGCAGCACACGGCCTTCCTTCCAGTTGTTCGGCAGCCATATAGAATACAGTGCCAACAATGTTTTGAGCGCCTTTCTGTTGAGAACCCAACGCGGCAACGGCCAGCCCGAAATCGCCCAGCAAGAGCCTTTTATCGAAACCCACCAGCATATTTTCAGGTTTTACATCCCGATGAATCAGACTATGATCATGAGCGAATTGCAGCGCCTCCGCAATATCCTTGACATACGATAAGACGGTGCCAACATCCAGCACTGTTCCCTCTGGATAGAGCCGCCGTATGCTGCCATAAGGAGCATATGCCATCACAAGAAAGGGGGTTCCCTCCTGTACCGCGAAATCGTGGACCTGCACGATACGGGGATGCTCAAGATGAGCAATCAATCGCGCCTCCTTGAGAAAAGCCTGCACATGCTCATTAAGCAGTTGCACATGCAAGATTTTCAATGCCGCCTGCGTATGCAGATAAATCTGTTCTCCCAGATAGACTTTCGCAAATCCTCCCTGTCCCAACAGGCGCTGCAACCGATAGTTGCCCAGGCGTTGCCCCACATGATGTTCCATATTGCTTTCCATTCGCAGCCCTCTATAAATTTACATGCTATGCGTTTCTCTCCCTAAACAAGCGCAAATAAAACCCCGCTTCCAGTAAACATGGCATATTTTTTCTGTTTCTTCAACCTGGTAGGAAACTTTGCACCTATTGTCTACCTCAGCAGCATAAACAAAGGCCAGATGCCTATCTCCTTTCTCAACTGAAATATCTTCCTCCTTAGACTCGTATTACTATCGTTGCGGCCATCACACAACTCGCCAGGGACGGCTGAGAATGTGATGTGGTACGCTAAGTCGTGTTCAGGTCCAATACTTCATTCTTTACAGTATTGGCAGCCAAGGGATATAATAGGACATCTACGAGGAGGGACATGAGTACCGAATTACGCATTATACCAATCCGAGGCATCGGAGATATCCACCCAGGAGACGACCTGGGCCTTACTATCTATGAAGCCTTGCGCAAACAAGATTTGCAGATTGAACAGGGCGACATCATAGTGGTGACACAAAAAATTGTTTCCAAAGCCGAGGGGCGCACCATTGACCTCAATGATGTGCAGCCATCAGCTTTTGCCAGCGCGATAGCAGAGCAATATCAGAAGGACGCCCGGCATGTTGAAGTCGTTTTGCAGGAAAGTAAACGTATCGTGCGCATGGATCACGGCGTTATCATCAGCGAAACGAAACACGGCTTCATCTGTGCAAATGCCGGAGTTGACGAGTCTAACGTCAACGGAGCACAACTACTTACGCTCCTGCCAATCGATTCTGATCTCTCAGCTCTGGCATTGAAAGCCAACCTACAAAAACTCGCTGGGGAAAACCCTCCCGCTGAAATTGCTGTTATTATTTCAGATACCTGGGGCCGTCCCTGGCGCACCGGACAGGTGAATATGGCTATAGGCGTTGCTGGCCTGGAGCCACTGACAGACTATCGCGGCCAGATTGACTCATATGGCTACGAACTACACGCCAGCATCATCGCCGTAGCAGACGAGTTGGCGGCGGCGGCAGAGTTAGTCATGGGCAAAATAGATCAGGTTCCGGTCGCCCTGATTCGAGGCTACAAGTATATATCGGGATCGAGCAGTGGACGCGCCCTCATCCGCGATGGTGCGACCGATATGTTCCGTTAGCCATTGGATGTAATAAGGAAAAAGCTATCGTGACGACACAGTCCGAAACTCGACAGAAAACGCAATCACAACGCGCGGGCGATCTCGCCACGCTGCTGCGCAGTCGTCGTAGCGTGCGGAAATATCAGGATCGTCCCGTCGCGCGTGAATTGCTTGAACAGATGTTGGAGGCGGCACGCTGGGCACCTTCCCCACATGGCAGGCAGCCCTGGCGTTTTGTCGTGCTGACACGTCAAGAACCAAAACAGTTGCTCGCCGATGCGATGGGCGACGAATGGCGACGCAATCTGCAAATGGATGGGCAGGCGGAAGAAATTGTCAATCTGCGCCTGGAAAAATCGTATCAGCGCATTCTGCAAGCGCCTGCCATCATCATTCCCTGTTTGTATGTCGAGGATCTAGATACATATCCAGACGAGAAACGCCAGGCCGACGAAACGATTATGGCAATTCAGAGCCTCGGTGCAGCGGTCCAGAATATGCTTCTCATGGCCTATGAGTTGGAGCTGGATACCGGTTGGATGTGTGCGCCTCTCTTCTGTCCAGATGTTACTAATGAAGCATTGGATCTGGACAAACGGCTCACTCCCCAGGCATTGATTACCGTTGGATACGCTGCGGCCGATCCACAGAGGCGTCCACGCCTCCCATTAAGCGATCTCATTGTTCGCTTTGACTGAGGATAGAGATATGATAGTTGTTCTTTCTGGAGGTGTTGGAGGAGCGCGCTTCTTACAGGGCGTCGTTCAGGTCGTTCCCCAACAACAAATCACGGTCATCTCCAATACCGGAGACGACCGGGAGTTCTATGGCTTGCATGTTTCCCCCGATGTCGATATTGTCCTCTATTCGCTGGCAGGCATCGTCGATGCCGCTAATGGCTGGGGCATCCGCGACGACACCTACAATACCATGCAACAATTGACACGCTATGGCAATGAAGATTGGTTCTTGCTCGGCGACCGCGACCTTGCCACACATATTCATCGCACCAATCTGCTGCGGCAAGGGAAAACGTTGAGCGAGGTCACAGACAATCTACGTATACAGCTGGGACTGGACCTGCGCGTCTTGCCCATGAGCGATCAGCCCATTGCTACCCACATTCAAACTCCAGCCGGGTTGCTGCATTTCGAGGAATATCTCGTCAAACATCGGAGCGCCGACGACGTGCAGGATGTGGTCTTTGTGGGAGCCAGCAAAGCCAAACCCGCTCCAGGTGTGCTGGACGCTATCAAACAGGCTGATGCTATCCTCATTGCTCCCAGCAATCCGATTGTCAGCGTTGGCACTATTTTAGCCGTCCCCGGCATCCACGATGCCCTGCATGAAGCAAGTGGCATGGTTATTGCCATCAGTCCAATAGTTGGGGGCGCACCCATCAAAGGACCAGCCGATAAAATCATGAGAGGCTTAGGACTTGAGGTGTCGGCGATTGGTGTTACACGCTGCTACCGCGATTTTCTGGATGTCATGATTATCGATGAGCAAGACGCGCACCTTACTCGTGAGATTGAAGATCTGGGCATTCCTGTTGTTGTGACCGATACTATCATGCGCGACGACGAGACAAAAGCAGCGCTGGCACGTACAGCTTTACAGGCAGCAGGATTAACTATATAGGCAGAGAAACACTGCTTCAGCAGGACAAAGCATGGCATATCGAGCGCTTATTCCAGTAAAAACTTTAAGTGAGGCGAAAAGTCGTCTCGCGCCCTACTTAACCCAGACCCAACGGGCAACGCTGGTGCTGGACATGTTACGACACGTCATCGACGTTTTACATGGCAGCAAAAGCCTGGAAACGATCTCTGTTGTCAGCCCGGACCCGAATGTGTTACAGCAGGTACAGGTATGGGGTGTTCATGCTCTGCTTGAGAAAGCTCAGGGACATAATCCTGCACTGACAGTTGCCGCGCAGCAAGAGCTGGCAAGCGGAGCCACTGCCCTCTTGACGCTCTCCGCTGATCTTCCTTTGCTGCGCACATATGATATCCAGCAGATGATCGAACAATCGCGGCACTACGAGGTTGTGCTGGCTCCGTCCTATGAAGGAACTGGCACCAATGCGCTGCTCGTGCGTCCACCGCTCGCCGTTCCCTATGTGTTTGGCCCCGGCAGTCTGCAACGCTATCAAGCCGAGATCCAACAGCGCTTCCTCAGCAGTACACTCTATATCAGCCCCGGAACGCGCTTCGATGTCGATACAATTGAAGATGTCAACATCTTTCGCCGTTCCGAAATCGCCACCGCATAGAGATAACACAAGAAGGAGTTGCGCGTATACTACGGACCAGCGCAACTCCTCTCGGCTTTTTGCTCACAGGCGATTAATGCGGACCAGCAGCCTCCTCTGTCCCACACGGACCTCCTCCAGCATTCTCCTCGATCTCCACAACCTCGCCCTGCATCGTCAAGATTGGTCGATACCACAACGACATACGCTCAGAGGAACGGCCAATATAATGACAGATGAACGAGCGGCGGAAACGATCCTTTGATGCGTTCGGTTGCGAACCATGCACTAAGCTGCCATTGAAAAAGAGGACATCGCCAGGAGCAAGATTGACTGGCACCGCATGCAAACCTTCTGGAATGGGAACATAGTCGCGCGTGAAAGAGAGGCTTCTGTCCGACTCTTCCGGGCAGAAAATGTCCATTGCATGCGTGCCGGGAACAACTTCCAGGCCACCATTTTCTCGATCAGCGGGATCAAGGGCAACCCAGGCCGCGATACAGGTTCCCGGCTCAACGCGCAGATAGAAGTTATCCTGATGCAACGCCTGACCGCGCGCTCCCGCAGGCTTAAAGTAGAGCATACTCTGAGCGGCTAATGGCTCTTCAGCAAAAAGATCCTCCAATACTGCCGCCAGGCGAGGATCAAGCAGATAGCGCAAGGCAACATCATTGACGCGATGAGGATGCATCATCCGAGGATAGAGCTTCAAGATATCCCCATTGGCCTCTTCAGCCGATACAGGACGAAAGCAACCAGGAATCGGACCGCCAGCATGCATCTGCATGAACGTATCGATGAGCAGTTGTATCTCATCCTGACCGAATACACTTGGTAATACCAGATAGCCCTGTTCGTGAAATGTCGCCAATTGCTCGCTCGTCAAGTGTCGCGCAGTTGTGGTCATTGCCAAGTTTCCTTCCTTCTTCTCTAATATGCTCAACACCGAACACATCTCTGTGCTGGTTCTCATGGTACATGGAATTTCGACCAAAAAGAATGGACAGGAGCGTCGGAAATTTGTACAATCTTGCTATGACGGTAGACACTTCCATTCCACCACCTGACATTCTCATTACAGGACACTTCAAAGAACACCCCGGGTACGCAGTCTATCGCGTGCGTGGCTCCGGCAACTGGCTGATTACCTGGACATTAGCAGGGCAGGGGATCTATCGGCAACCGGGGATAGAAATAGTGGCACAACCCGGCGATCTCGTGCTGTTACAACCGGGTGCATTGCACGATTATTCTGTTCCCCCTGATACCACCTGGGAGTTTCTCTGGGCACATTTTCAGCCTCGCCCAATGTGGCTCTCCTGGTGGCAATTGCCATCGGTCGGACAGGGGTTGTTCAAAATTCACGTTCAGACTGCTCAAATACAAGAACGTATCCAGAAAGCTTTTTTGCAGCTTCATACAGACGCCAGCGCAACCCCCATCGGCCACTACGAAGCAGCACAAGAACCGGCCAGCATCCTCCAAAGAGAGCTAGCGTTAAACAGCCTGGAAGAAATTCTTCTCTTAACCACCCGCGAATACGCCCCTGGATATCGCCGTCCAATCGACGAGCGTATCCAACTGGTGCTGGAGATCATACAACACGATTTTGCCACACAACACAGCCTGGAGACGCTGGCACAGACAGTCTCTCTTTCATCCTCACGTCTGTGCCATCTCTTCAAACAAGAAGTGGGCGATTCCATCAATAACGTGCTGATCAGCATGCGTCTGGCACGCGCTGCCCGCCTGCTGGAATTCACGACGGAGAGCGTCCACCATATTGCAGAACAGGTCGGTTTTAGCTCGGCTTTTTATTTCAGCCGTCAATTTCATCAGCGCTTCGGCATGAGTCCACGCGCATATCGAGACGTATTGACGACACGAACCGTCAACCAACCTACACTATCCGATGAATCACCATTCGGCCACTGACCCATCAACATTGCGCCAGACAGGATTATGCCACTGATGGCCGATCTGCGCTGCCGCTCGCACTTTTGCCTCATCAATCTCAATACCCAATCCTGGACCGGTCAATCGATCAACAAACCCATCCTGATAGCGAAAGACCGCCGGATCAACGAGATAATCGAGCAATGCAGTTGATCCCTGATGATAGTGTATTTCTAGAGATTGCTCCTGAATAAAGGCGTTTGGAGTACAAAAATCTAGCTGCAAGGATGAGGCCAGCGTAATCGGACCCAACGGACAGTGAGGGGCAACAGCGACATCAAATGCTTCGGCCATTGCTGCAATCTTACGTGCCTCCCAGATCCCTCCGGTATGGCTCAAGTCGGGCTGAACAATATCCACAACGCCATTCTTCAATACCTCTTTGAAGGCCCAACGGGTGAACATGCGCTCTCCGGTCGCAATTGGGATAGTGGTATGGCGGGCAAGCTCCACCAGAGCGTCATTATTTTCAGGCAACACTGGCTCTTCAATAAATAAGGGTTTCAACGGCTCCAGCTCTTTCATCAGTGCTTTTGCCATCGCACGATGAACACGCCCATGAAAATCAATCCCGATGCCAACATCGTAGCCTACCGCCTCACGCGCCGCCGCCAGCCTCTCCGCAGCACGTTGCACCTTCGCAGCCGAATCGATCCACTCCATCTCTTCCGTCGCATTCATTTTCAAAGCGGTGTAGCCAGCAGCAACGCGCTCTTTCGCAGCTTCAGCAATATTCTCTGGCTTATCGCCACCAATCCAGGAGTAGACACGTACCTTCTCGCGAACAGCTCCCCCCAACAACTCATGCACAGGAACTCCCAGATGCTTGCCTTTAATGTCCCAAAGCGCCTGATCAATCCCTGAAATTGCGCTTGAAAGAACAGGGCCACCCCGATAGAATCCTCCACGATAGAGAACCTGCCAGATATCCTCAATGCGCGCAGGATCTTTGCCAAGCAGATAATCGCTCATCTCCTCAACAGCAGTCTGCACCGTCGCGGCGCGTCCCTCAACAACTGGCTCGCCCCAACCAACAATGCCGCTATCGGTCGTTATCTTGAGAAAAAGCCAGCGGGGGGGCACCTGAAATAGCTCCATACGATCAATTTTCATCAGGTCGCTTCATCAACTTTCTAGATTTACTGTCACCCACCACTTTGACGCGAGAAATACAGCGCAGCCCTTTCTTCCTGCAATCTACTGTGGTGTCGCTGAATAGGAAACAATGAGAGCTTGTGCCTCGGTGCGTACCCGGATAGCACAATAGGTAAAACCAGCAGGCAATGCACTATTTGATTGCGATAATTGCTGATTGATCTGGTTCTCGAACGAAGCAGCAATATTTGTGACGGGAACACCCTGCAAATCAGCATGTAAGACATGCATACGCATTGCACAATTGCTCACTACTGGTTGCAGTACCAGCGTAAATTGCTTGGTAGTACTGATACCCAGCACGCTCATCTGATCATCGGCGGTCACGGTGATCGAGTCCTGCTGCATTTTGGTAATTTGAATGTTGCTGACAGTACCGGGGACACCAGTAAAATCGGCTTTTTTCTGAATAAGCTGAGTAAGAAATGTTTTGCTCAATTGTACAACCACTGCCTCCTTGCCTGATGATGGCGAGGACGAGAGGGTTGGCCTGTCTCCTCCGCCGAGCAGGAAAATCAATAGGAAAGGAACAGCGCCCACAATAATCCCCAGCACCAGAGCAGCACCGATATAACCCCAGGGGCGTCGTACTGATCGAGCGGGTGAGGGGGATGGTGTCCACTGTCTGGGGAATGTTTGATTGGGTGAATCCATGCCTTCTCCTCTAGCTCAGTTTCGTTTCATATTACACCCCACAATCACATGAACGCAAGTATTCATGCGTATCTACATTACAATTTGTGCAATATGCACAAAATTAAGCCGAGAGTTTTCAGACAAAGTATCTGTAGCATCTGTACAATGACAGTCTTATCATAAGTTAAGATTTAATAACTCAGCGATAGGCTGAGTTACACACAGATATTATGCACAATCACTAATTGCACTGATTTGGGCAATGCAGGCCGACTATTCCGGCAATGGCGCAAGGAAGACGTTAAGAGGAGAATTACAGCACATGACCCCAGAGGAAGTAATTAAGTTTGCCAAAGAAAATGGCGTCAAGATGGTAGACGTGAAGTTTACCGATCTGCCCGGAAGCTGGCAGCACTTCAGCATTCCTGCCCATGAATTGAGCGAGGATATCTTCGTTGAAGGTCTGCCATTCGATGGTTCCAGCATCCGAGGCTTCCAGGCCATCAACGAAAGCGACATGCTGGTGATCCCTGATGCTTCAACAGCCATCCTAGACCCATTCACCGCTGTTCCTACCCTCAGTCTGGTTTGTAGCATTGCCCATCCTCGCTCGAAAGAACCTTATAGCCGCGATCCACGTTACATCGCTCAGAAGGCTGAAAGCTACTTGCGCAGCAGCGGCATTGCAGACACTGCTTTCTTTGGTCCTGAAGCTGAGTTCTACATCTTCGATCAGGTGCGTTACGCTTCCACCGACAACAAACAGTATGCTGAAGTTGATTCGGAGGAAGCTCACTGGAATAGTGGCAATGCGACCTACCACAACGGTTCTCGCAGCCTCGGCCATCTCATGAACGTCAAAGGCGGCTACTTCCCTGTCGCCCCGAACGATACCTATCAGGATCTTCGCACTGAAATGGTTCTGAAGATGGAAGAGTTGGGGATTCAGGTTGAGACCCAGCACCACGAGGTCGGTGCTCCCGGTC
The DNA here is from genome assembly GCF_016587455.1 of Reticulibacter mediterranei. NCBI lineage: Bacteria > Bacillati > Chloroflexota > Ktedonobacteria > Ktedonobacterales > Reticulibacteraceae > Reticulibacter > Reticulibacter mediterranei. The sequence goes on from NZ_BNJK01000001.1 coordinate 1,210,354, forward strand.
AGGCCGAAATCGACATCCGTTTCAACACCTTGCTCAAGACGGCCGATGCCATCCAGCTCTACAAGTATATCGTGAAAAATACAGCACGCAAGTATGGCAAGTCGGTCACATTCATGCCAAAACCAATCTTTGGCGACAACGGTTCTGGTATGCACACACACCAGAGCTTGTGGAAAGACGAGAAGCCACTCTTCTTTGACGCCGATGGATATGCAGGCCTGTCACAGACCGCTCGCTACTACGTTGGTGGTATTCTGACCCACGCCCCGGCTCTCCTGGCAATTGCAGCCCCTAGCACCAATAGCTACAAACGCCTGGTGCCTGGCTTCGAGGCTCCTGTCAACCTCGTCTTCTCACAGGGCAACCGCAGTGCCGCCGTCCGTATTCCGATTAGCGACAATCCTAAAGCGAAACGTATCGAGTTCCGCCCGCCCGATCCTACCGCCAACCCATACCTGCTCTTCTCGGCCCTCTTGATGGCTGGCCTCGATGGTATCCGCCGCGAGATCGATCCGGGCGACTATGGCTTTGGCCCGGTGGACCGCGATCTGTACAGCATGACCCCAGAAGAGTTGAGCGAGATCAGCTCGGTCCCTGGCTCCCTCGATGAGTCGCTCAAAGCGTTGGAGAACGATCATGCCTTCCTGCTTGAAGGTGGCGTCTTCACAAGCGACCTGTTGGAGAAATACATCGAGTTCAAACGTGAGCAGTCAGACGTAGTTCGCCTGCGCCCCGTTCCCATCGAGTTCTCCCTCTACTATGATGCGTAATCGCTAAAGCAAACAGCTCAGACGGAAAATCCGGCCTCTCCGTTGTTTTCTAACAGAGAGGCCGGATTTTTTATCACCCCTTTTGATCTTCGTCTATCTTATGTCGCCTGCAAAAATGAAAATGTTGAACAGCGATAAATCTTTTGGTCCAAAAAGAATCTCGTTATACATCTCCATTGAGAAAAGAACCTGTGCTACTTGCAACAACATGTCGTGTTAACATCCGTATACAAAACACAAGACAAGCATTATAGAAATGTGCTATAGTTAACCATATTGGCAATCATTGTCTTTTCTCATTCATTCAGACGGAGCGCGCAACTATGGAACCACTTGTAGATAGCTATGGGCGACGCATCAAAAGCTTGCGTATCTCTATCACCGATAAATGTAACTTCCGTTGTACGTACTGTATGCCAGCGGAGGGACTTCCCTGGCTCAAAAAGGCTGAAATTTTGACGTATGAGGAGATTACGCGCATCAGTCGCATCGCCGTCAATATCGGTATCGAGCAAATTCGTCTTACCGGGGGCGAGCCATTAGTCCGACGCGATGTACCTGAGCTTGTCTGCCAACTACGCCAGATCGAAGGCTTGCGCAGTTTGAGTCTTACTACCAATGGTATTCTGTTAAAGCAGCAAGCAAAAGCGCTGGCCGAAGCAGGGCTGACACGTATTAACGTCAGCCTGGATTCCCTTGACCACGAAAAATTTCGCCAGTTGACGCGCCGCGACCAGCTTGATGGCGTCCTTGCGGGCCTCGCCGAACTGGAAAAGCATCCCTCCATCCATCCCATCAAAATCAACGCCGTTGCTATACGTGGCTTCAGTGAAGATGAAGTGCCGATCTTTGCTCGTCTGGCCCGCAACAAAGCCTATGTCGTGCGTTGGATCGAATTTATGCCCCTTGATGCCGACCAGATCTGGCGGAAAGAGGATATTCTCACCGGTGGCGAAATCAAAGCGATTATTGAGGCACACTACGGCCCATTGACACAGATTACAACTGGCGATCCATCCGAAACTGCCCGTCGTTACACATTTAGTGATGGTGTTGGTGAAGTCGGTTTTATCAATCCTGTGAGCGAACCATTTTGTTCTACATGTGATCGTATTCGCATCACGGCAGATGGACAATTGCGCACCTGTCTTTTCGCAACGGAAGAAACCGATCTCCGCTCAGTTATCCGCTCAGAAGCAACCGACGAAGAGATCGCTCAGGTCATTCGTCAGGCCGTCTGGCACAAAGAATTGAAACATTATATTGGAGACAAGCGCTTCAAACGTGCCAATCGTAGTATGTCCCGAATTGGAGGCTAGATAGAGCTTATCTCGCCGCCAGCACTGGCGCTAGCCAGAGGAATAACGGAAACTTCCATTGTCAGTGTAGTAACGAAGCATGGAAGTAATGTTACTGATAAAGCGTTATATCCGTTCTTCTAATCATGTAGAGATTTTATCAGCAGCCAGGGATATACTCTATGTAGTATCATCCCAGGGCTACACATGTACATGGTCTATTGTAGCAGCAGACCAGAAAGAGGACTCTGTGGTACACGAAGATGCGGATCTACTTACAGTGCGAGAAGTAGCCAGACGATTGCGTGTAGACGATACGACGGTTCGACGCTGGATTAAGCTGGGAGTACTTGAAGCCATTACGTTACCTCATCGCGGTACGCGACAGGCTTATCGCATCCGTCGTTCAACCCTCGAATCGCTACTGGCTCAGTCACCAGAGCCTGTTGGATCGTAAGCTGACTGTCAGATGATTCACAATCTGTTTGATAGTAGTGTCAACACTGCTATCTGCCATCCCAACAGGGTGCTTCATTCGTCGTCATCTATTCCTATCGCTTCTTTCGTCGTATGAAAGAAAATGAACAGGCTTCTTTTCCATGATGCATTCCCGGTTGCATACTTCTCCTGGGGAGGTGTCTCATCTACAGACCCCAGGAGCAGTTGCCCGTCTCGATCATAGCTCTCGTCGATACAACCGCGTTCCCTCTCCTACCACCTCATCCGTTGGCTGCATCTCATACTTTGTAGCCAGCCGAGCCGCACCAGGATCAGATGTGGGAAATAGAGTCTCAAAGTAGATAGCGACCCCCTCCTGCTCGGCTTCAAACTCAAAATCAGACGCCAGCAGCCGTGCTCGATTCAATGCGCCAACCAGCAACGTACGACCTGCATTTTGTCGCCGATGCTGGGGATGAACGGCACCCTGGCACAAAAAATGATAGCCGCTCTGATCGCGCTGCAATTGCACAACGGTATAGCCCGCCACTTCCCCTTCCAGGCCATCCAGCGTGCCTGCCTGCCCCCAGGGATTCAATTCATCATCGTCGTCGGTCACAACAAATGCATTAACTTCCGCCTCCGACTCCTGGAGCCAGTTTGCTATATCAACTTCACTTCTCGCCGCCGTACCATCCTCTCTCGCGGCTGCATGCTGTATCTGTACGATAGATGGGAGATATTCTGGTCGATAGTTTCTTATCCGCATACCCTGATGCCATCCTTCACGGGAAAAGTTGCTTTCATTATACCTGCCATCGTCTCTCCACGCCACTTTCGATCTACGCCCCTTGCCTTTATCCTCTATAGCGTATATAATCCTCTATAGAGGATAAAACAATGGAACAACAACCGACATCCGCACGCTTCTCCAATGGCCTCGATATGACAGGCTTAGGAAAGCAAATTCGCATGCGGCGGCTCCAACGCCATCTTTCTCTCGATACGCTTTCGGCCCAATCTGGCGTCAGTCGCAGCATGCTCTCTGATATCGAACTTGGCAACAAAGTTCCCTCCGTCCTGGTTCTCGACCATATCGCAACGGCGTTAGGCACAAGCATTGCTCGCCTCCTGGGTAAAGAGCAAACAGCAAATATTATCGTCTTACGCCGTGCCGAACAGGATATCGCTCAAGATGCCTCCGGCTGGGAGCGCCGCATCCTTTCGCCCGTCTTGCCAGGAGTTGAGTTTGAATTTATGCGCACCACCATTTCATCAGGGGCGGATGCGGGGACGTTCAGCCCTCATGCTAGTGGCTCACGTGAATATGTTGCCATCGAGCAGGGAACGCTGCAACTCACACTGAATGGAGAGATCTATCTACTCCATTCAGGCGACAGTATTTATTATGCCGGAGACTGTCATCACGCTTTCACCAATCCAGGAGACACTCCCTGCGTTTTTTACCTGGTTATGGACGTGACCGCACATGAGCAGCAACCCCATCATTTCTAAGCGAGGTATACCACAATGTCTCATCAGATTGATCTCACCTTCTCGGATGACCCGGAAAGATTTCGACGCCTGGGCTACCTCGCCGTCGATCTGGCAACCGACTATCTCTCTCACATCAGAAAGCAACCAGTATTTCATCCTATGACGCCTCCCGAACGTCAGGAGTTGTTAGAGGAGAAACTGACCGAAGAAGGAATAGCCCCGGAAGAGTTGCTGGCAGACATCCGCGATCACATTTTCACGCACCCGATGGGCAACGGACACCCACGCTTCTTTGGCTGGGTAAACTCTCCCCCCGCATCGCTCGGCATCCTGGCTGATTTGCTGGCAGCGACGCTCAATCCAAGCTGCGCCGGTGGCGATCATGCCGCGATCTACCTTGAACATTGCGTTGTCCGCTGGCTCATGGAGCTACTCGACTTTCCAAGCGAACACAGCACCGGGCTACTTGTCAGCGGAGGCTCTATGGCCTCGTTAACCTGCCTGACCGCTGCACGTTATTGGGTTGCTAAAAAAGAGGGCTGGAATATTCGCAAACAGGGTTTAAATCCCCAACATCCGCAACTCATGTTGTACACCTCTCAGGAAGGTCACAGCTGCATCCATAAAACTGTGGAACTGCTTGGGCTGGGCAGCGATGCCATACACATCGTTCCAACAGATAACGATTTTCGGATCAATATCCAGGCACTACGAGAAGCTATTCGGGCTGATCGCGAGGCGGGACGACGCCCTTTCTGCATTGTTGCCAGCGCTGGTACGGTGAATACGGGTGCGATTGATCCTCTGAATACTCTGGCGGACATCTGCGCTGAAGAGGATCTCTGGCTGCATGTTGATGGTGCCTATGGAGCTGTTGGCAAACTTGATCCCGCTGCCGCGCCATTATTTGCGGGTCTGAAACGTGTCCATTCGCTGGCCATTGATCCACACAAATGGCTCTCTGTTCCGGTTGAGTGCGGATGCGCTCTCGTTTATAACAAACAATTATTGCGCGAAACGTTCAGTCTGGTTCCCGCCTATCTTCAGGTGGAAGAAGGCAAAGGCTTTGCCGGTCTGCCCTGGTTCTCAGAGTATGGCTTCCAACAGACACGCGGCTTCCGGGCGCTCAAGCTCTGGATAGTTCTGCAATCGATGGGACGCCAGGGACTCGCCCAACGCATTAGTCGCCACAACACACTTGCCCAACATCTGGCCTCACTTATCGATACAGAACCAGATTTTGAGCGTGTGGCTCCCGTCTCCCTCTCGATTGTTTGTTTCCGTTATGTTCCGTCCCAACTGCACGGCAATGAGCCAGCAATCGAACAGCTCAATCGCGCCATCGTCCCGGCAATTCAAGCAAGCGGAGAAGCGTTTCTCACCGGTACAGAACTTCGCGATCAATTCGCGTTGCGCGCCTGCATCCTGCACGATGCGACAACTGAAGCAGACATAGCCGCGCTCATCGAGATCATACGGCGTATAGGTGAGACAATAACGAGACAAGCATAAAAATCAAATAATATGAGGAGCAATAGCAGTTGTTGCTCCTCGTAATTATTCACTATTCGGCGAGAAGTTGATGATATCCCCATGCCACAGCACCAGGCGAAGAACCGCTCAGAACCTCTGCCGCTAACCCGGTCTCTTGCTCATAGCTGGCTGCAATCGCTTTAATCTGCTCATGAGAGCCACGTCGGGCCAGCACCGCCACCGTACCACCACAGCCACCACCGGTGATCTTAGCCCCATATAAACCAGCAGCAGGGCCAGACTGACGAACCAGTTCCACCAATCTATCGGTCCCTGTAGAGCCAAGTCCACAGGCGCTGTAGCTGACATGCGATTGATACATCAATTCTCCCAGCAGGATAAGGCTCTCCTCACTGACAAGTTGTTGCTGCAAGAGGGCGCGAAATAGTTGTACACGATGATGCTCATAAATAGGGTGTGCTGTGGGCTGACGAACCGCATAGATATGTTCGGGATCAATCGTCGTCACAGTATCCGTCGAGCCTGTATAGCGCTCTAAAAACGCAGCCCCACTCATGGTTAGCGGCACCTGTTCGCGATAAGCCGTCTCCCACAATGATGGCGCAATATTTGCCAGATAGCCATGCCAGAGAGGATCAACAATGCTGACTTTATGATCGTGCAAGGGCTGCATATCAAGCCCGGCCAGTTCCGCAAGAATGCGATAGCCCATAAACGCACCGACGCGCACCGAGCCATAATCCGCACCACTCACGGCATGACGAATACCGGAATCAATGCCCCACACCTCGACCTCATCTGGCAAAGTAACCGCCTCCTGCAATTCGGCAGGTTGGCATAGCAGCGCCAGCAAGCTCTGTTGCTCACCGCAGGCCGAGGTCATTTGGTCCATCACGCCACAGGGAGCACCAACTATCAGATTCTCAGTTCGCTGACACAACAGCGCCAGTTGCCGTCCCTCCGGGCGCAAAGCATACAAACCACAGAGCGCCTGCATCGTAGCAACTTCCAGAGCTGCCGACGAGCTTACCCCTTTTCCAGCTGGCACAGCCGAATGGACAAAGATGCGTAGTCCCCGCTCTAGAGGGACATTATACTCTTGCTGCAACATGACCACAACACCCACAACATATGCGGCCCATGCCTGCCGGGGATCAGCAGTGAGCAACGCATGCGCAGTGGCATATTCTAGCGGTCGATTATCAGCCTGTAAGCTGGCAAGTGGGATTGTGACTAATGGCTCCCCTGTCACGGCATCAATACCTGGACTGAGCAGCATTACAGTAGCATCCTGCGTCGGCTGCACTGCTACCCAGGTGGCAACGCCAAGTGGTAACTCTAACACCAACGCCCCAGAATAATCGGCAATGCCGCCCATCAAGTCCAGTCGGCCAGGTGCGCGAGCAAGCCAGAGAGGAGCATCGCCCTCAAAAAACTGAGCGTGACTGTTGAGTACGGCCAGAAAATCCCTTGCATCTGGTTGTCCCTCCAATGAGGGATCATCAAAACGCCACATCGCGCTCTCTTCCTGTTTCTACGCCCTGCTGTTGCTCCGGGCGCCCTATCAGACCTTTCTCCTGTATGATTGCCGTCAATATTGGTGCCACCTGATCATGAATCTGCTGGTTAGCATATCCTATCCAGGTCATTCCGGTCGTGACATCTAATGGTGCCGAAAGCTGTTTACCAGCTTCGTCCGTTACAATAACTCCCGCTTCACGAGCAATCAGCTCGGTACACAGATCATAGGGGTGACAGCACAGGCTGAGTTCTTCCCCATGTAAGCGCAATTGATTATCGATCAATGGCCGCAAATCGGCGATCCAACGATCATGGCCCATGAGCAGTTCATAGAGTTGTCCACCGGTTGCCAGATATTGATCCTCGAAAGCGCGTGCCTTGCCCGGCTCATTCTTGCCCAGGATCTTCTCCACCACCTCATCGTCAATAGCAGCCAGCATCGCTCGACCTCCGGGGAAGAAGCGCGAGATGCCACCATAGCCATATGCAATGGTATTGGCATGCGAAGGGCGCGGACTGAGTGATTGGCGCTCGCCCGTATGACGGTTCACGCGCTCCCCACCAACTTCCTGACCACGAATAGCCCAGAAACTATCACACAAGTCCTGCTTCACTACCGGGATTTCCGTCTGCAACGCCAGCTCAATTGCATCGAGTCTGGTATCTGGTCCCAGATTTGGCGCAACGCCGGTCAATATCCAGGCCGAGCGTTTCTGATACATGATCCCACGGGTCCCATCAATCGGATCGATAATGATGCGCAACTCCGCTTTGTCAGGATCGGTCCCTCGTGGGAATGTGACCTGACCATCTTCACCCAATCCCTCGGCGATTAAAACGAACGACCTGCTGCGACCCAGCACCTCAAACTGTTCAATCAACGCCTCTTCCGAGACACGATCAAGCGCGAAGATCGTATCACCAGCCTGTACGCCAACGATAGCCGACAACTGCTCAACAGCCTGCTGTTCACAGCTTGCCACCACCCTGGCACGAATGGCCTCGTGAATAGCTCGCAATTGTCCCAGCAGTTCTTGCGCCTGGTAAATCATTTTTCTCCTCTCAATTCTCGATAGTGCGTCGTTGGCACCGCCAACAATTCGGCAGCTTTGGCCTCTGGAGCAGTATCACTCAGAAAATTTCCGCCCCCTATTTCGGGACCGGCCAGATACTTGAGCACGTTGGGACGCCGGAACGGTGGGTAGAAAGAGATGAAGAAGTGGAAAGAGCGATAATCGCCATCATCGGTAGGTGCTTGATACAACGGCATGACATAAGGAAATGACATCTGCCACAGATTATCAAAGCGCACAGTCACGTTTTTCAGCGCACGTGCCAGAGCAGCCGCCTCCTCATCCCGCAGATCAAAAATGTGCGCAACTGGTCTCTTGGGAGCCACATACACTTCATAGGCGTAGCGCGCAAAATACGGCACAAAAGCAATGGCAAACTCGTCTTCATAGAGAATACGCCGTCCATCTTGCTGTTCGGCTTTAATAATATCCTCAAAAAGCAAATTTCCTGTATTTGCCAGATAGCGCTGCGACGCCTGAAGTTGCTGCTCAACCAGTTTAAAGACAAAGTTTGTTGCATAGATCTGGCCGTGCGGATGCGGATTAGAGACCCCCACGACATCGCCTTTGTTCTCAAAACACAAAACGTGTTTCACCCCTGGCTTATTGCCAAGATCATAGGTCTGCTGCTGCCAGACCTGTACCACCTCAGTAATCGCCTCTGTCGGCATCTCAGCAAGAGTCAGATTATGGAAAGGGCTATAACAGATGACGCGTGCGTAGCCCTTCGCCTCACGCAGACGATACGGCTCTGGTGGGATGCTGAGATTCTCTGGCGCATCCTGACCAACGCTGGGATGATCGTTATCGAATACATACGTCTGCTCATAGAGCGGATTGACTGCCCCGCTCACACGATGATTGCCCGGACACAGGTAGCAATCCGCAACATAGGGCGGAGCAGGCTCGGGTGCTGACTCGACGGTCGCTCCGATCCAGGGGCGATTCTGGCGGTGGGCCGCAACTATCACCCATTCCTCGCGTAAAGGGTGCCATCGCTCTTCCCAGATTCCTTGTTGTGAGTTACTCATGCCTCCCCCTCTGTCTTGTAACCGTCTGGATGCGTGCTATGCCACTTCCAGGCAGTACGCAGAATGGTATCCAATGAGTATTGTGCCTTCCACCCAAGCTCACGTTCCGCCTTGCTGCAATCCGCCCAGACAGCCGCCGGATCGCCCGGACGACGTGGACCATATTCAACAGCAAAATCTACACCGCTGATCTCTTTCGTTGCGGTAATAACCTCCTGGACAGAATGACCAACGCCCGTTCCCAGATTATAAGCGGTGCTCTGGTTGGTACTGATGATCTGCTCAAGTGCCTTGATATGGGCCACCGCCAGGTCTACCACATGAATATAGTCGCGTACTGCCGTGCCATCAGGTGTTGCATAGTCAGTGCCAAAGACGGTGATCGAAGGAGCCTTGCCCAGAGCCGCTTTCATCACAATTGGAATGAGGTTATATGTACGTGTCCAATCTTCTCCAATGGTATTATCTAACGAGGCTCCCGATGCATTAAAATAACGCAGAGCACTGTATTTGATCCCCAGCGTCTTATCGTACCATTTCAGCAACGTCTCTCCTATCAGCTTCGTTTCCCCATACACGCTCTCGGGCGAACGCGGAGCATCTTCAGTCACCGGAAGCTGTTGAGGATTGCCAAAGATAGAACAACTGGAGGAAAAAACGATGTGACGCACGTTATGACGTGCCATCGTATCAAGCAATGAGACGGTCCCACCAACATTTGTACGGAAGTACTTGGTCGGCTCACTCATCGACTCTCCAGGTGCTTTGTAAGCCGCAAAGTGAATGACTGCTTCTGGTTTCTCCTGCTCAAACAGACGATCCAACAAAGCGTCATCAGTGATACTTCCGGTGTAAAAGGTTGCCCCCTTCACAGCTTGCCGATTCCCGCGTTCCAGCGTATCCAATACAGCGACTTCATGGTTCCGGCCTGTTAGCTCACGAATCATGTGAGAGCCAATATACCCGGCTCCTCCCGTTACAAGAACTTTCATAGCGCCAATCCTTCTCTGCAATACAATATTTCTTTCCCACTTTTCGGTTCCCTATTATAAGTATAGTGCGCGAATCATTCAAAGTCAATGCCCATATGAGCACTTATTTTGCACGAACACGCAAACAAGCAGAGATGCACTGTTTAACACAGGTATAAAATGATAGAAGAGTAGAAAGTGTGATACAACAGTGAATGTATAAGCGCTTCCCTGGGTTTTCAGATATGATCTCCATAGACTGACGGAGAATGCACGCAGTCAAATAAGCATCAGGCGAGGCACACATCGATGCCAAGCTCTTTCAGCCCTGAAAGCATCGCGGGAGGAGCTTCATGGTCCGTGATGAGAGTATGCAGTGAGGTGATAGGAGCAATGGTATGGAGCGCCACGCGTCCCAGTTTCGTATGATCGACCAGCGCGATAGTGCGTTGCGCACGCTGCATAGTGAGCTTGTGAGTCAATGCCTCAAGTTGGTTCGGCCCGGTCAGCCCATATTCAGGACTCAACCCGGTGACGCCAATAAATGCCTTTGCCACATACATCTGATTGAGGCTCTGCTCCGCGAGAGGACCAACCAGCGCAAAAAAGTCGGGCAGCAACAAGCCACCGGTTAAGGTGAGAGTTATTCCCTGAACACCCGTCAATTCCATTGCAATATTCACGGCATTTGTGACAACTGTCAGGGGCTGGATTTGCGCATGACGAATCGCACGCGCAAGGTGAGTGGTGGTGGTCCCTGGTGAGATTGCAATGGTATCGCCTGGATGAATGAAGCGCAGCGCCGCCAGCGAGATCTGGGTTTTCTCTTCGATCTGTTTGCTCATATTTTCTTGAAACGTCAGACCATACGCATAGGCGCTATATGCCAGCATATCCACCGGCACAGCTCCACCATGCACGCGACGTAACAGGTTTTGTTGCTCCAGTCGTTCCAGGTCGCGCCGTATCGTTGAAGCATTCACGTAGAGTTGTTGACTCAGTTGCTCAGCATCAACACGCCCATGCAGCAGAAGTTCTTGCAAAATGAACTCTGCTCGCTTTGCACTATCAACTCGCTTCACTTCGTTTGTCATGCGCCCTCTCGCAATATATAAGGTAGTGGGTGTCGCCATTATATGGCGCATGACCTTACAAAGTCAAGGTAGCAGAGAAAGATACTCATTGCGCACGCCACCAATCAATATCCGCACACAAACATCTTCACTTCTTCTGCCGCGCAATCGCGACAACACATAACGCAACTAGCATACTTGCCGCTCCTATCCAGGCCAACTGCGGGACCGCAAAGAAGCGGAGAGCAAAACCACCCACAGCAGCTCCGCCAGCAATCCCTAGATAAAGGGCCGAGTTATTCAGCGCAAGAATCACATTTGCATGTTCTGGCGCGATATTCAACAAGCGCTGCTGCTGCGGAATAAAAAGCAGGGCAAAACTCATTCCCCAGAGCAGGAGTATGATAACTCCACCAATCATCGTGGTTGCAACCAGAGGAAGAGCGCACTGTATCCCTATCAATATGACCAGAAAGGTAGCCACCAGTCGATGCGGGCGAAAACGTGATGCTAGCGAACCGCTCACCCAGTTGGCGAGTACTATTCCCAGACCGAAGCAGGCAAGCAAAACGCTCACATCCGAGATGTGGATCTTCTGTTGTAGCAGCAAAGCGATATAGGGATACATCACATAGACGCCCACATTCCACAGAAAAGCCGGCAAGAGGGCCTGCAATACGCGTGGATGAGTCACCGGCCCGAGGCGCTCTCGCAACGAGAGAGAAACAGGTGTGGCAGATTTAGGGAGTTTGCCGATCATGAGGAAGAGACACGCAATGCCAGCCAGTGCCGCAACCAGGGTAAAGGAGAGTCGCCAACCAAACTGCTCACCAATCCAGGTGCCAAGCGGCGCACCAAGCACCGTTGCAATATTTAATCCGCTCACGACCAGGGCCAGAGCGTAGCTCCGTTTGGTAGGAGGAGCCAGATCAATACCGATTGCAAAGGCGAGAGGGGTATACATGGCGGCAAAACAACCGGCCAGGATACGGGTAAGCAAGAGGAAGGGAAAAGAAGGCGCAAGAGCCGAAGCGAGATTGGCAAGACATAGCAGGCCAAGCGCTCCCATTAAGACGCGATGACGCGGCCAGCGACCGATCAAGGCAGCAAGAATGGGCGCACCCAATCCATACGTCAACGAGAAAACGGTAACTAACTGACCCACCAGTCCCTCAGTTACCCCGGTCTCTTGCGCAATCACCGGAAGAACTCCCGCTACAATAAACGCATCCGTTCCCAGCGCAAACATACCCAGGGCAAGCAAGATAATGCGCGGATTCATACGCTCTTGCCCTGCTACGATTGGACGAGCTCGAGTTATTTGTCTCATAGAAAAAACTTCTTTCCCTCTCGTAAAAGCTGGTTTGATCATAGCAGTGAGAATTACACATGAGGAATAGCAAACGAAAAGAGATATGCTATACTTGCTTTTAAAAAGGAAGGTATTTCCAGGAGATGGCTTTGCAGTCAGAGAGAAACCTCGATCAAACCGATTGGAAGATTTTGCGCGAACTGCAAGCAGAGGCTCGCATCTCTTATAATGAGCTGGGAAGACGTGTAGGTCTATCGGCACCAGCGGCTGCGGAACGGGTCCGCAAAATGGAAGACGCGGGCATCATCACCAGTTATGGCGCGCAGGTGGACCCTACAAAAATTGGTTTGCCTTTGCTGGTCTTTATTCAACTGCGTTGTGCTCCTGGCAAATGCCTGTTTAAAACTAGTAGTGCCGAGAAGTTTCCAGAGATACTGGAAATGCACAAACTCAGTGGGAGTCACTGCGCATTGCTCAAAGTTGCGCTCACTTCGATGGAGCATCTGGAGGCATTTCATGAGCGGTTAGACGCTCACGGAGAGCAGACGACCAGTATAGTCACATCCAATCTTTTCACTCAACATATTATTGATTGGGAACATCCAGAGGTCAATCTGCGCCCTTCTACTCAGCCAGGATGGGATAAGCGGGACAAGCAGGATAAACATTAAACCCGGCTATTCTTCTTTTTCTATAAAGCAGGATAAAGTTGACACAGCGAACAGCGCATAAATGTAACTTAATAGACTCAATCAATTCATTATCATCTACCTCATGCATTCTCTTGACCCTGAACACTAAATCAGGTATATTTATTTTCGAGTTTAGCGCTAAATGAGCCTCTCATGCGAGAACGCAAGAGGCTCAGACCAGATCAGATGGGCAAGGGAAGGCTCTATGGTAACATTACAAGATATTGCTCTGGCAGTAGGTGTCACTCCCACAACTGTTGCCAACGCCCTCAAAGGGCGAGGCAATGTGAGTGAAGCAACCCGCCAACGTATCCTCAAATGTGCGGAGGAGTTGAGATACCGTCCGAACATGCTGGCGCGTAGTCTCGCGCAAGGAAAAACCTATACACTCGGCTTTCTTCTCCCTACCATCGCCAATCCGTTTTATCCTGAGATCGCTGAGGCCGTTGAGCGCACGGCCAACCAGCACGGCTACCAGATGCTCCTCTGTAACACACTCTACGATTCCGCGCTTGGACAGCAACACCTTGATCGCCTGATCAGCCGTTGGATCGATGGCGTCATCATTATGGGGTCCAGCATGGACATCAGCGCCGCCTCTATGCCCTTTCAACAAGGACTCCCCACTGTTCTCTGTGATTGGCAAGAGGACGAGGTGGTAGGCAATTTTCCGCAGGTCAGCGTCGATTTTCGTACCGCTGGCCGCATAGCAGCACAACATCTGCTAGACCTGGGGCATCACCATCTCGCGATTATTGTTGACGAACCCCAACAGACGCTCCGTCTGGAAGGTTTCTGCTCAGCCCTACAAACTGCCGGACTTCCTCTTGCGACCGAAATGATCGAGCAGGGGCATTCAACACTGGAAAGCGGCTACGCAGCCGCGCAACGGCTCCTCGCATTGCCGACACGCCCTACCGCTATCTTCGCAACTACCGATTGGATGGCTCTGGGTACTATAGAGGCCACTCTAGACGCCGGGCTACAGGTTCCACAGGACCTTTCTGTGATTGGGCTGGACGATATTGCCATCTCCGCCCACATTCGCCCTCCACTCACTACCGTCGCCGTCCCTAAATTCCAGCTAGCAAAAGAAGCAACCGAACTCCTATTTGGCCTGATCGACGAGACGCCCGATCTTCCGTTGTCGCGCTTGATCGAACCAACACTCGTCATTCGTCGCTCCACAACGGCACACACTACAGACGACTAATCATATACATAAGCATCAATCCATGCTACAATCAAAGAGCGGCGAATACTTCATTTCATTCTCAAGCCAACGTTCCTTCGAGGAAGAGTTATAAACCATCATACCAGTCCATTCACGACCACATTACTATTGACCTTTGAAAAGATTGCTCGGATCAATCCCGACACTCTTGAACTGCTTAGCTTTTTCGCCTTTCTGCGTCCCGATGCCCTCCCCGACGAAATGCTCTTGCACAGTGCCACTGCGCTCAGCATAAGAAGTTTGTACGGATATAAAATAATAGAGAGAAGGCTTGCAATTAATAGTTGTAATGACGAAATATGAGCAATCTGTAACCACGAGAGAACATCAACAGCAGGGTTTCTCAAGAGTTCTCCTAGCACCTGCGGTGCCAGGAGAAAAATTGGCAGATCAGTCTTAACCTAAATCCTTTCCCTGTGCGGGGTATCCTTTTCCTGTGGTAATGAGGTCGTGTAAACTCTCGACGATCAAAGAGTCCCAGGAGCCTGAACAGTTATTGTAACACGCAAAGGTAGGAACCAGGCCAACATGCGTAAAAAGGAGTTCAGTTTTGCCGTCCTTCCTGGTAATCTCAAAGACAATATGCGTATCTGTCCACTCGTCTTTATCTTTGACGAAGTTAAGCTGACTATCCAGGACGTGCCAGGCAACCTTTTTCTCTGGCACCAATTCAGTGATCTTCTGCGTGCTGTAATGTATATCCTTGTAGCGGTATGTAAACTCCGCACCGAGTTTGTCAGTACTCCCGTTTATTTCTCCTGACCACCAACCGCGAACATTGTTCACAGCTGCAAAAACTTCTGCGGGAGATTGGTCTACAAGAAAAGAAGCGGTGTAATATTGCTGATCAAGGGTGTTCATCGTTATTTCCTTTTTACTTGTTTTTTCGAGCAATAGTGCTCACAGGAAAGAACATATTTTCTTTCTATCCGAAGCATACCTTTGTACAGAGAGATCATCTATGTCAGGTCATCTTAGGTTGTTGTCTGATCGTCTCAAAACAGGCCATCTATTCACCCTTCGGCCTTTCCCTTCCGACGCGAAAAAGCCAGTAGAAACGCTTTCAAATGAAGCGTCCAGAGAAAAACGAGCGCTCCCTGACTGAATAGCAACCACCCTGGTCACTTTCTTGACACATCTATCTGACATCACTATAATCTAGGCACCCCGCTCTTTCATGAAGGGCATAGATTCGTAATAGCGAGGCAAGGTATGCAAGACACTGGCTCTCAAGTTGTAGATGTGCAAAGGATATTCCTAACGGGCCTGCCCGGTTCAGGGAAAACGACGATTGGTCATCGTATCGCTGATCTGTTAGGGTGGAACTTTGTTGATACCGATGATATCATTGCAGAACGCATGGGAATGGCAACGGGAAAGGTATTGACCGAATATGGGGAAACACGCTTTCGGCACATCGAGTCAGAAATCCTCCACGAGCTGGCGAACAATGGACGCGTCGTTATTTCAACTGGCGGGGGAACAGTGATCTCTGAAGCCAATCGCAAATTCATGCGCGAACATGGATTGACCGTGTATTTACAAACCAGTGTTGCGGCTTCGTGGAAGCGCATGCAAGAAAGTAGTGCACCTATTGATCGTCCCTTGATTGCCGGGGGGGACGGATTGCAGCGCTTGCACAATCTATACGCCACACGTCACCAATGGTACGAAGAGGCCATCATTCACATCGACACCGAAGAATGCGCAGAAACAGAGCTGGCAAGCCGTCTCATCGAACTGGCCCTTGCTCGCGGCTACCTGTTGCGGTGACAACAATAAAGTATCAGTTTGTATCCCTGTATCCAAATGGTGGCATTGTTACCCACTATCTATTTCCCCGCTATATCACCTGAAGAAGAGCGTAATGCCGGCCAGAGATTAATAGCCAGACAGAGAGCCAGAGCTAAACCACAAGGACCGGAGAGGCTGAACAGGAATGTCTCAATAGCAAAGCCTTGCGTAATAACAAACAGTGGTGCAAGCAGGAGAGAACCAACCCGCAACAATGTAGCAATATTGCCAAGCCAGAGCGTTGCGCTCACCAGCCGAGGCGAAAGCATCTTGCCACCAGAAAAACTGGGCAGCATACGTGGAGCGATGCCACAGATCAAAAGCGCGATAAAGCCAAGAGCGAAACAGTGACGAATAGCATCAAAGGAGACAAGTTCGCTGCCCGTTATCAGTATACTCGCCCCATCGATGAGCAAAAGCAGCGCACCCAGCAAGGCCCAGAGATAGGCGCTTGCCACCAATCCCACAAAGGGACCGTAATCTGTCTGCTCTTTTTTTATCTGGTGTTGATAGCTCCGGGTCAGCGCTGCTGGTTCTGGCGATAGTTTCGCTACTCTCTGTGGGATGCGTCCACGCCTGCGCATCAATGCCAGAAAGATGCCAATAAACACCATCACGACTGCCCCTATCAGTATGGAGCCAATTCCCATGCTGATGCTTGCCCAGGAGCTCTCTATCGTGCCAGTTCCCATCAACACCAGTCCTGCAAAATAGGCACCAGCCAGAGGCCAGAGAATGCGACGCGGGAAACCATCCAGGCCAGCATACATCGGGAGTGACCGAGCCGACATTGCCAGCGCGACAGGCACCAGAAAACCGAACAAGCCTAGTGTTACATTCAGCATATCGCCCGTATTCATCACCAACCCACCATTCCCCGCCTGTATAACATTCACCAGATTGATGATACTGGCAAGGCCCAGCGCACAAAACGCACCCACAAGAAACGGAAAGACGCTCCAATAGGCGAGACGCGTCGTTGGGCGCGGTCCACGCGTAGCGGTCAGTACCAGCGACCACACGATCAGCGCCAAGGCTCCCATCTCTAAAATGCCGCTACCGACCAGCCCTACACGCCATATAGTTGCCGGATATACTGTGAGCAGAGGCTGACAGAAGGCACGTAAGATCATGCTCACGCTTATACTAACCAGCATCCAGGGGATCAAGCGCGCAGCTACGAGAGGCGTTCCGCGCAAACGTGGCAGGAAATGCAACGCCACTCCCAGCACAAACAGTCCCGCCCACCCATAGAGCTGGAGATGCCCATGTGCCTGTGCTAGCGCTGCCCACCATGTTCCTAATGACACAGGCAAAATGCGCGTTATAGTCAACACCGTTGCCAGCAGAAAGCCACCACAAATGCCCAATAATAATGCGGCCTTCAGCACCGGAGCAACATGCGAAAACGGCTCCTGTTTAGGTGGCTCATTCGATGGCGGCATTGGAGGTCCACTTCTTTTGAGGATTGTCATATGCATCTTTGATTATTCCTTTTTGGGATAGAGTATAGAACGATCCTCTACTCCTCTGCTGTGATAAAAGTCGCACGCTCACCCTGCATTCTCTAGAGCGTAGGGCGCGGTGATGGATGATATACCTATTCTGAAGCGAGCAACTGAAGACGCTCGCGATTCACCACCACAGCGCGCCCCTGATGCATCTCAATAGCTCCAGTTCCCTCCAACTCTTTCAGCGAACGTCCTACCACCTCACGGGCAGTACCAGCCAGCGCAGCCATCTCTTGCTGGGTGAGATGATACGTATTTCGAGATTGCGAGGCCGCTTTCTCCTGATCAAGGAGAATCTTCGCCACGCGCGCCGTGACATGACGCAGAGAAAGATCCTCCACCAGTGCCACCAGATGGCGCAAGGCACCTGTGAGCGTACGTACCACAGCTTCAGCTACCTCTGGCCGCATCATAATCAAATCGCGCAGATCGGTACGTCGTATCACATACACAACGCTCGGCTCCAGTGCTGCGGCGCTTGCAGGATTTGGGCCACCATCCAGAGCTGGCACATCGTTGAAGGTGCGACCCGGCACTATCAGAGTGAGCACCTGCTCTTTGCCGCTCGGAGAAGTTTTGAAGATCTTGACCAATCCTGAATGCACATAATGCAATGCTCCTCCCAGATCTCCCTCCAGTAAAATGATATCTCCACGCTCATAGCGTCTCTCCTGTGTCATCAATGCAACCTGCGCCAGATCCTCCTGCCCAAGTTGCTTAAAAAGTGGAATGTGACGCAGAGCTTCAACATCTATAGGCATAAACTTCCTTCTTTCCACCAGGCTGTACTTTTCTGCATACGATAGAACATAGCAAAACGCGGACACCGCCGTCAATCTCACAGCATTTATCACTAAAATGTGCAATAGGGCAAACGGCCCAGAATAAAAAACATATACGGCAAACGAGATTGCGACTTTTATCGCTGTCATGCTCCCACTCTCTGATCTATATTTGCACTATCAACAAATTGCCCTCTACGACAATAACATAACGAGATAGCAATACGAACAGTGCAGATAGTAACTATATAAGGAGGAAAGACAGTGACAGAACAAGCAGTACTCTGGCAAACAGGGGCAGAGCAAGTTCTTGACGTACGACCAGAGCTGGAAAGCGGTGGAGAGCCATTTGTACGCATTATGGAAGCAGCCGCCACTATTCCAGGCGGCAAGACGCTGGTAATCATTGCGCCATTTGAGCCTGTTCCACTATATGAAGTGTTGAAAACACGAGGCTTCACACACGAAACAGTCAAGGTTGCAGACGACGAGTGGGTAGTACGTTTTGTCCGCCAGTGATTTTGCAGCAGGAAAGGAGATTGGACTATCATGAGTATGTTAAAGCCTGATCCACCCATGAGTTCTTTCTCAATCAAAAGCGGCCCTCCTATCTCGACCACCGGAATGCCAGGGGGCATACTGGCAAGCAGCCGCGCCCTACCGCTTTCTATCCCGCTGCCTTTTCTGCTCACTGGAATATGTGCAGCGGCGCTTTTCGGCCTGCTGCTGCCACTGTTTCTACCAGAAACGATGATTGCCCCAGGCTTCCCCCATGTGCTGGCAACGGTACATATCGCGACACTCGGATGGCTGACAATGATGATTATGGGGGCATCATTTCAGCTTATCCCTGTTATCACTGTCTCCTCGTTGCATGGCGCGCGCTTTATACGCTGGCAATACCCGCTCTATATCAGCGGCGTTACCTTGCTCATAAGCGGGTTCTGGTGGATGCAGACCTGGTTGCTGATTGCTGGCGGGAGTCTGGTGGTGCTGGCAGTTATTCACTATAGCATAATAGTAGGAAGAAGTCTTGCGCAAGCCGAAACACGTCCTTTAGCCGTGCGCTATCTGGTAGCGTCGGTCGTAGCATTGTGCCTTGTCGTCAGTCTGGGCCTGACAATGGCGCTCAGCTGGCAGTTTGGTTTCCTCGGCGCGGCACTTCAACAAGTATTCCTGGCTCACCTGGTTCTGGGTATAGTTGGCTGGCTCAGCAATACCTTGATAGGAATATCCTATACCCTTGTGCGCATGTTTGCCCTGGTACACGGACATAGCGATTGGTTGGGTCGTTTTCTCTTCATCCTCTTAAATACAGGTATCGGGATACTGGCGCTCGGCTTTATCGTCTCCTGGTTCCCTCTGCTCATAGGAGGAGGAATAGCGCTGATAGGAGCCGCCTGGATCTTCGCGTACGATTTCTGGCGCATGTTGCGTGTTCGTCGTCGTAAAATCCTTGACGTAACCCAATATCACAGCATTGCCGCAGCCGTGTACTTCGTCCTGCTGATACCAGTTGGAATAGCTGTCGCACTCACGGGATGGCAACCACCAGCGATACTCGCGGCACTGGGATTGGCCGCGCTGGTGGGCTGGCTGGGGCAAAGCACAGTAGGATATCTGTATAAAATTGTTCCGTTCCTCATCTGGCAAACCCGCTACGGGCCACTTGTGGGCTATCAGAAAGTTCCTTTGATGCGCGACTTGATTCATGAAAGCTGGGCATGGGGAAGCTGGTGGCTCATCAATGTTGGGTTAGTATGTACGCTCATCTCGCTTGTTTTGGGCTGGATGCTGCCTGCTCAGATCACAAGCGGATTGTTAGGGATAGGTTTTATCCTTGCAGCAGTCAATATATTCGGGGTCACACGCCATCTTTCCATTCACACAATCGCCGAGAACGCACAGGCTTGACTATCGATCCTGATCCGTCAGTAGCCACATAATAACATGTCTCGTGTGGTGCCGCACGAGACATGTTATTATGTGTATTATATGTTGTTGTCTACGCTCAACACCTGCTCAGCGAGAGCCTCTGGCTCGACCGCCTTGATTTTACGGCGCATAGTAGATGCGGCATCGCTATCGCGCACGGTCAGAGCAAAGATGGCAGAGATCGCTACAAGCATAGCAGAGGACACAAACGCGAAATGATAGGCAGCCAGATTGGGTACGGTGGTTCCCGCCACATCGATTTGCGTCATCCCTATCCCACTCATCACAGTGCTAATAAAAGCAACACCCAGAGATGCCCCTATCTGTCGCTGCGCATTGAAGAGTGCCGACGCCTGACCGGTCTCTGCTGACGAGATGGTTGCAAACGCAGCTGCCTGCACAGAGGTAAATGAGAAGGCCATTCCTACTCCAACAAGCAACATCAATAAACGCATCAACCAGAGCGATGTCTCCTGCCCAATTGAGGTCATCAGTGTCATGACAATGGCAACACCAGCCATCCCGCCAAAGATAAGGCGGCGTGGACCCACATTGGGGTAGAGACGGGCCGCGATCTGAGTACCGATCAGAACGCCAACCGCTTCAGGAAACGTTGTCAGACCAGAAGTCAGCGCTGTAACACCGCGCGCCTCTTGTAGAAACAACGGGGCAGCATAGAGCAAACCAAGAAAGCCCGCCCCGGAAAACAGCGAGATCAAATTACCGGTCCGAAACACCCGGTTACGATACAAACGCAGGTCAAGCATTGGATGGGACGAGCGTAATTCGACAAACACAAATACAACGATGATGATAAGGCCAATAATCCCACTGCTGAGAATACCAACAGATGTCCAGCCGTAGCTCGGCCCCTCGCTCAAAGCATACATAGCCAGGGCAAGTCCAACACCAGCCAGCAAGAATCCAGCCAGATCGAAAGAGCCGCTCGAAGGCTCGTGATGTTCCTCCAGGAAGAAAAGGCCAAACAGAAAAACGGCGATACCAATTGGCACATTGACATAAAATACCCAGTGCCATGAGAGCTTGTCTACAAGCAAACCTCCAATGACCGGCCCCGACGCTGGCGCAAGCACAGTGGGAATGGTCAGGATACGCGAAACCTGGACACGTTCCACCGGTGGAAAGGTGCGATACAGGATAGCAGTTCCTACCGGCGTCAAGGCACCACCACCAATACCTTGCAAGACGCGGAACCCGATGAGCATAGGCAAACTCGTTGCAATTCCACAAAGAGCAGATGCAACGGTAAAAAGCACCAACGCTCCCAGAAACACTCTCTTAGTCCCCAGGCGATCACCGAGCCAGCCCGAAGCGGGAATGATCACAGCAAGGCTCACAAGATAGCCAACCACGATTGCATCGATAGAGGTTCCTGCCGCGTTGAACTGGCGGCTCAACGCGGGCAAGGCTACCGTTACAATCGTTCCATCCATAATGGACATAAACATGGATGCAACGAAAACAACACTGACGCTGACTTTTGGATTGATGTAAGGACGATGCATATAGGCAAGCTCCGATGACATGACAACGATTCGTTTGCTTCTTAAAAGAAACCACAGTGCTATTGTTCACATAATCACATGGAGATAAAGTAAAGCAAACACTTTTCTAGAGCTTCTATTATAATACGTCAATCTGATCAAATCAAAAGGGCGTTTTCGCTTCAGGCCAGATGCAAACGTTGCACAAATTGAATCACTGCTTGCGTCGGTTTGGAAAGGAGGCTGCGTACCTGCGTCACAACTTTGGCCGCGAACAGTCCACTTACTGCTCCATCTATCACATCGCCGGGATAATGGACCCCTACAAAGACACGCGCAAGAGCGATACAGCACGCCATAATTATGGCAATACTCATCAACACAAGTGGGAATAAGAAGGCACGGCGCGTTTCCGCACCCTGTGTTACGATACGCTGATCCCAGGCAGAGAGAAGTACCCTGGGGAGCGAAAAAAGCAACATGCCGAGAACCGCAAATGACCATGCGCTATGATCGCTAGGGAAAGATGCATCCGCCGCATGCTTAATTAACATATGCACATGATGCGCAATAAAAGGACGTGGCTCAAAAACGATCTGTTCGATAAACAAATTGAAAAAATAAGCAAGCAGACAGGCCTACGCAAATAAAATGATACAAATATGAGAAATCTGGCCTCCACTTATCCTAAAGGATATGCAGAAGCCAGATCACACTCCACGACCAAAAGTCTACACACATGGTCACGTCGTTAGCCGCGCTCAGTACCAATCACGCGAGCCAGGGCCAGGGCAATCAGAATAATCAGCCCGGTTGCTGCGTCGATCCAAAACGTCTGGATCTGCGAAAGCACCAGGATGTTTGTCACCAACGCCAACAAAATGACACCAGTTAACGCACCAACCATACGCCCACGCCCACCATCAAGAGAAATGCCACCGATAACTGCGGCGGCGAAGACGGAAAAAATGAGATTGTTACCCTGATTGGCAGTAACCGCCACCACCTGGCCCGCCGCCATCAATCCTGCAAGTGCAGCAAGGAGGCCACCAACAATAAATACACTGATGCGAATTCGATCCACCTGAATACCTGCCGCTCGTGCTGCCTCTGTATTGCCACCAATGGCATAGATCGCCCGACCAACGCGATGATATCGCAGGAAGAGCGCTGCACATAAGAAGATCACGCCCGTAACCCAGACCGAAACGGGCACGCCGAGGAAAGATTGTGAGCCAAGATAAATGTATGCGTCGGGCAAATGATAAATTGTGCGCCCATTGACGATGCCCACTTGAATGCCTGCCAGCAGGATGAGCATTGCCAGGGTAAAAATGAAGGCGTTAAAACCCAGCTTAATTACCAGGAATCCATTAATAGTTCCCACAATAAGTCCGACGAGCAACACAATCGCAATCCCGATAAATGGGTTCCATTCTGTACCCAGGCCCTGACCGTCTTTTGAGACGATCAACCACGCACCCACCATAGGAGCCAGACCATATGTCGATTGCAACGAGAGATCAAATTTGCCGGTCAACAAAATCAGCGTCTCAGCTACCACGACGGTTCCCAACGCCGCCGATTGTTGCGCCACGTTAATAAAGTTATTTGCCGTCATAAACGCGGGATTCACAAAAGCGCCAATAACCAGAAGCAAGACGATCACCGGAAGCAGGGCAAGTTCCCGAATCCAGGCGGTGATTATGTGGCGGCTACGTTGCCGTTGTGCTTCGGTCAGAGGCTGCTCAACCGCAGGCTCTACTGTAGACTTACTCATCACGCTTCCCTTTACTCATTCCAGCTTCTCCCTGTGCAGAGGCCGGCTCAAGACCCTCGACAGCTGCAATCAACTCGTGCCGATCCCAGGGTGGTTGACGATATTCCTTGACCAGCCGTCCTTTCACCATCACCAGAAGCCGCGTACATATGCGCAAATCTTCCAGGTCATCTGAGACCAGCAGAACCGCCGTCCCTTCAGCGCGCGCGGCCCCAATCACGTTGAGCAGCGACTCTTTGGAGGCAACATCCACGCCGACCGTTGGCGAAACCGCAACCAGCACAGCTGGTTTTCGTGCCAGCGCTCGCCCAACCACGACTTTCTGCTGGTTTCCTCCGCTCAACTGTCCAACTGGCTGATCAAGACCACCAGTCACGATTCCCAACTGGTCTACCAGACCACGCGCGACACGGTCATGTCTGGGACGCGAAACAAAGCCCCAACGCGATAAGTGGTCGAGAATACAAAGCGTTAGATTCTCACCCACGCCAAGCTCAGGAACGAAGCCGCGCGCATGTCGATCCTCCGGTACATAGGTAATCCCCTGTTGCAAACTGGCATCAACCCGACCAGCGTAGAGCAGTTTGTCGTCCAGCTTGATTTCGCCTGCTGTCGGCTTTACCAGGCCAACTACAGCATCAGCAACGGTCGTGGTGCCTGAACCCTGCAATCCGACGAGTCCAACGCACTCACCGGGACACAGCAAAAAGCTCACATCATGCACCGGACCCAGCGTAGAAGCAATATTCAGATGTGAAACTTCCAGACGAGGGCGAACAGATGCGATCTCCTGAAGTGGGGCCGCAGCCTCCGCAGCTTTCTGTGGTGCGCTTCCAACCATAGCTTCTATCAGGAAATCCTGATTGATCTCGCTTACCGCTGTACTCAAGACGCGCCTGCCATCACGCAAGACAGTCACACGATCGCAGACCTCATAGATCTCTTCTAGATGATGGGAGATATAGAGAATGCCAACGGCGCTCTCTTTCAGCCGACGAATCCGCTCAAATAAGCGATCGATGGCTGCCTTCTCTAATGATGCGGTTGGTTCATCGAGGATCAAAAAGCGCGTGCCAAGCGAAAGGGCACGCGCAATCTCAACCACCTGACGCTGCTCAACGCTGAGATCCTGTGCCAGACGATCAACATCCAGATCAAAACCCCAATCGAGCATAACCTGTCTGGCACGAGACCGCACCACGCGCCAATTCACAATACCATGATCGTTCCCGGTCGCGCGATTGAGAAAAATATTCTCAGCAACCGTCAGTCCAGGTACGACCATCGACTTCTGATACACACATGCCACCTGTCGCTGCCAACTAGCACGATCAGCCAATCCTGGTGCGGCCTCATCTCCCAGCGTAACCGTGCCGCGATCTGGTCGCAACAAACCTGTTAAGACCGCGACAAGCGTGGACTTGCCAGCTCCATTGCGCCCCACCAGCGCATGACATTCACCAGCCTTCACATCCAGCGAGACATCACGAAGCGCCTGCGTTTCTCCAAAGGCTTTCCATATCCCCTGTGCCACTCCAACAGGGGGCCGGTCCACCGCCGGCCCTTGCTCCATTGCTTCTGGCACGCTGCTATGCCTCCCTTTCTTGTTTGAGACGCTTATCTCACGCATTAGATTTCGCGTTTCCCCAAAGGTTCGGATCATCAACATTGGTCTTATCCACGACAGGCGCTAGCAGCGCATCCTCAAGGTTGCCTTGTAAGCTCACGATTTTGCTGTTGTGATCCGTACTCTGACCAGCCGAATAGGTCTTCCCCTCCAATGCGGCTCGTGCATAGAAGACTGCATATTGCGCATAGGAGTTGGCTGGCTGCGAAATGGTTCCATCAAGCTTATTGCTACGAATCAGCGCATGTTCATGTGGCACGCCATCGTTGCCAACCAGCACGATGTGTGATGGACTACCAACCGGGGTAAACTTGCCAGCAGCTTGCTCGGCCGCGAGAATACCATCTTCTGGCGCACCCCACTCGACATAAATACCTTTCAGATCTGAATAGGTGCTGAGCGCCGTTTTTGCATCGTTGACTGCGGTTGGCGTGTCCCATTTCGTGGCATATTCGACGGTTTTGAAGTTCGGATATTTCGACTTGATGACCTGATTGCAACCATCCGTGCGATCCTTGCCATTCAAAGAAGCAAGATCACCTTCCAGAATCGCGATATGGCCGCTGCCAGTTGCGTGTTTAGCAATAAACTCACAGGAGCTTTGACCATAAAGAACATTGTCGGCACGTACAATCATAAATACTTTGCCTGAACTGGGCGCGACATCAACGCTGACGACCGGTACATGCTTGCTCGCCGCAAAATCAAGTGCTGGAGCTATCGCCGCACTATCCACCGGATTGACAATCAACGCCTGAGCGCCCTCCTGAATCAAGGTGTGAATGTCGGTAATTTGCTTGGCAGCGTCATTGGTGGCGACCAGAGGCCCGATCAGCGTGGCGTTATACTGCTGCGCGAACTTCGTCTCATACGAGATGTAATTAGTCCAGAAATCGGTGTTGTTGAACGTCAGCGATACCCCGAGCTTGAAGTTCGCACCTGATGCCAACCCACCTCCCGATGTCGCTCCCGACGACGGTGTACTCGATGTACCGCCACACGCAACCAGGAATACGATGAGGATGAAGAGTACGCCTGACACGTGTAAATGCTTTGCGAACTGCGATTTCATGTCTTTCTCCTTCCAGGTTCGGCTTCTCATTTGTACTTCGTTGTCTGTACTTCATTGGACACGTCACAACAATAGTGATAACCCCTGCCAAAATGATGACTGTATGTCATCACTTTTACAGAAAAGAGATAGCTAGAGAACGACTGTGAGCAGATATCAGCAAACGGCACCCATAAAATGGATGCACATCAGATTCGGCCAGGGATAGACAGAGAGCGATTATTTTTTGTTGTGTTTTTTCATAAAATGTGTTGAACACATTTTTATTGTGTGATCGTCTCTCTTATTTTAAAACGATGAAGGAAAAAGAAGAATAAAGCAAACAATCCTACAAGTTTTATAGCATTACCCATCATACTTGTCAAGCAAATGAACGATGTAAATACAATATCAGTCGATTTCCTTGTAAAATATCACATGTATGTTATAATAAGTCACGTAGATGTATAGGACACATCTACTGAATAGCTCACAGAAGAAGACACAGCCGCAACCGGGAAGGAACTGCGGGGAACAGGAGCGTTTGTGAAGAGTAGCGCAAAAGCCTCACAGGACGATGGAGCATTCTCCACCTATCGACCACAATACGAAATTGTGGCCGAGAAAATTGTCGAGTTCATTAACAACGCTGGCCTCCAACCAGGAGATCGCCTGCCCACCGAGCAAAAGCTGGGCGAGCAATTGGGAGTGAGTCGCGGCATCGTCCGAGAAGCGATCAAATCGCTGACAGCAACCGGCCTGGTGGCGGCACGCAAGGGTGTGGGCATATATGTTGCAGGCAAACCACATCTGGTCGCCATGCCAGCCCTTCACCTATCGATGACGGTTGATCCCGAACACATTCAGGCGCTTTTCCACTTTCGTTCGCTACAAGAGATGCTCACAGCTCGTTTAGCCACCGAGCAAATCACGCTGACAGAATTGCGCGATCTGGAAAAAATCCTTGCCGACAATCAACGCTACGCAGAGGCCGAAAACTGGGAGCTTTTCATAGAGAGCGATGACGCCTTTCATCGCTCTATTGCCCAGGCCACTCATAATCTCTTTTTCGTGGAAACCATTACCGATGTGCTGTATTTACAGCGCTGGGCCATCAAAATTATGACCGGTGGCGCTCCCGGTTCCCTGCTGCAATCAGTCGAGCAACATCGGGCAATCTTCAACGCGATCAAAGACGGGCAGGCGGAGGAGGCCGCCCAGCTGGTGAAAACCCACGTTGATACCGTCCTGACCGCATATCGACTGGCAGTGCGACGGCGCCTCATCACCGATGACACAACTGATCAAAGAAAAGAACCCTAATAGTCAGTCCACTTTCTTCAAACTGGACTGACTATTAGACATAAACACAACTCACCAGTACGTCATTTGATAATATCTCTGATAACCAGCGCGGCATGTTGAGCATCGGCAACACTCAGAAATTTATAAGTAGAGCTGTCCAATAAAACTAATGCATCAATGATTCTTGCCAGTTTCATGCGTTCTTCAAAACCTTCACTGGTAGCGAGTATTTGACCATAGGTGGAGGCCAGCCAGTCTATTGAGAATTCATAGTTGTCCCAATAATTCCAGCGGACGAGATCGCGTACTGGATCACCGCCATGAACAGCACCCCAATCAATAATGCCAGTAATTCTATCATCGCTATCAATCAAGATATGATCTGGCGTCAGGTCATAGTGCAACAGCACAGGTTCAGCGACTATAAATGATTTGAGATGATGCAATTCCTGCCATACTTCTTCAAATCGAGGGACTCCAAGAGTGTTGAATGGAGCGAGGGCTTTGTCAAGCCTCTCCGAGTCTTCTTGAAGGGCGAGTATCCACTTTTCAAAAGACTCATATGTCCCATGATCTGATTTGGCGATTCTTCCCCACCCTGATATCGGCATGGAATGAATTGCTGCAAGTAGTTCGCCCGCCTGCTCAGTCAGTCTTTCAGATCGCTCACGTCCAATTTTCCCTTGTACCAATAGATCATCCATCGGTTCGCCTATCAATTTCTCTTGAATCTGATAGTGGATCACTTCATCCCTATCAATCACCGTGTCCTGAGACAAAATAGCAGCAACAGGAACCCCGCGCCGGCTCACTTCCTGCATTGCCCATCGTTCAATGGCAAATATATCGTAGTCAACACCTTTTGCAATGCGAAGGACAAATGATCCATTCTTCAGATCTATGAAATACACTTCGTTAGACTGTCCCTTGTTGATACGAGTAATCTGCTCGGTGTTAGTGCCCATTGCTTTTTGCACAATCTCATTTAGAGTCTTTATATTCGTTGCATGAGCGCGCAGAAACTGTTGCTGCTGATTATTCATAATATGTCCCATTTGTTGAGCGTAACTATCCTTTAAGGCCGGTTAAGCTGATTCCGCGCACAATCGAGCGCTGGAAGACCAGAAACAAAACGATCGGCGGGATGCTGGCGAGGGCCAGTCCAGCAATAATAGTATTCAAGGGCTGCATCGAATCCAGCCCGGAGAAACGATAGATGGCAACCATTAAAGGCTGAATCTCATCTCTTGTCAGCACGAGCAGGGGCCAGAGAAAATCTTTCCACGAGGCAACAACCGTAAAGATCGTCACGACTGCCAGTGCCGGTTTCGCCAGTGGCAACATAATACGCACAAAGATCTGCCAGGCGTTTGCGCCATCTATGCGAGCCGCATCTACCAGATCGTCAGGAATATCATCAAAAAAGCCCTTCAGCAGAATAATGTTAAAGGCGTGCGCTGATTGCGGAAGCCACACAGCCCACCAGGTATCTATAAGCCTGAGATGAAGCAAGGGCAGGTCTACAACCGTGAGATATTGCGGGATCAGATAGGCAATGCCAGGCACCATCAATGTACAGAGAAAGAGGAAAAAGATCACCGATCCAAACACTGGCTTTAGTTTGGAGAGCGCATAAGCCGCGGTCGTCGATACGAACAATTGCAGGATAACAGAACCAACGGTTAAGATAACCGTATTCGAGAAATATAAGGTATAATTGAGGTTGCTCCAGGCTTGCGGATAGTTATTCCATTGAGGATCTAGCGGCCACCATGTCGGCGGCATCTGAAAGATCTCATTGCTCGTTTTCAGCGCGCCGGTGAACATCCAATACAGCGGTCCCAGCGTCGTCAGCGACAACAGAAACAGTACACAGAACATCGCCATCAAGACCAGACGCACCAGTGGCCGTCGCCGCGCTGCTGCGGTGAACAACGTTCGCTCGTTCGCATCTTCGCTCTGGCTCCCCCTTCTTCGTGACCTCTCCACGCGCGCGAATACACTCATAGATCAGTTTACCCCTTTATTTATCCGTCGTGTCACTAGGAAATAGAGCAAAGAAAAGACTACCAGCGCAATAAAAAGGAGCACACCAGCAGCGCTGGCCTTCCCAAAGCTCCCCTCTTGAAACGCATATTGATAGATCAGCAGCAGTACCGTCGTTGTTGCGTGCACTGGACCACCGCTGGTCATCGCAAATGGCTCGGTAAAGACCTGCATCGAACTGATGATCTGCAATACAAAAAGGAGAAGCATGACCCCGCGTATCTGCGGCAGGGTCACATGCCAGAGTTTACGAAAAACGCTGGCTCCATCAACCTCTGCCGCATCATACAAGTGGGCTGGAACCCCTTGTAGGGCTGCCAGATAAATCAGCATTGCACCGCCAGCTCCGGCCCAGGTCGCCACGATCACGATAGAGATCATAGCCGTGTTCGGCGATTGCAGCCAGGGTTGGGGCGCAATATGTACCAGTTCCAGCAATGCATTCAATAAGCCGGAATCGGGATTGTAAAGCCATTTCCAGAGAAACACTGAGACCACCGGAGGCAACATCACTGGCAAATAGAAGGCCAGCCGAAAATAACTTACGCTTTTCCGTAGTTCGTTCACCGCCAGCGCCAGCACGATTGGCACCAGATAGCCAAAAAGCAGGGTATACAGTGTATACTGAAGCGTGTTGCGCCAGGCCACGGCAAAAAGCGGATCGCCCATCACCTCGCGAAAGTTCTCCCACCCAACCCAGTCAGCCGGGTTGATGAGATCAATACGTTGAAAGCTGACGATAAAACCCAGAACAATAGGATACCAGACGAAAAAGGTGAAGACCAGCAAGGCCGGCAGCAAAAAGAGGTACGCGCTGAGATTGCGTCTGACAAATGCTCTCCAACGAATGGCGCTCTTCTTTGCAAACAAGCCGCCAGGAGACACCGACCTTGCCTTTTGTTTCTCTAGATAGTCCATATGCCGTTTTCTAGCATTTTCTCCTCATAGTATTTATGCCTGAACTTTGTCAAGCACCTGCGTCTGGAACTGCTGCGCAGCCTGATCGAGCAACGGCTTTGGATCGGCATTGAACGTTGTCAGGATAGCCTGTACAACGGGATCGAGGCCAGCATACATTTTCTGCGTTTCTTTCGGCGGTTCAGCTTTCAACTGCAAGGTAGATTTTACAAACGGCTGATAGTTTTGTAGCGGCACATTGGCGTATTTCCTGGTGAGTGCATCCAGTTTCTCCTGAAATGCGCCCTTAAAGATGATGTTGGTGGGTAGACCAACCGGCTGATTGCTTTTCGCCTGAGCGGCATATTTGGCATCTAGCACATTCAGATCAAAACGGCTAAAGATGGTCCAATCATAGGCCAGCTTGATGACATCGGGCTTCGACTTTGGATTGAACACCCAGATACTACCACCGCTCATAGCTGCGTTTCCGCCATTTTGCGGCATCGGTGCCAGACCAAAATCATCCAGCTTAGCCTGATATTGCACCCTCAAATCCGCAAGACGACTCGGAGAGGTGACGATCATCGCGACTTTCTTATTGGCGATCAATGGCAGAATGGTGTCAGCATCCAACAATTGCTCTTGCGTCATGGACTTATCGGTGAAACGCATCGCTTTCAGCAAATTTAGCACCGCCACGCCTTTATCGCTATTATACACTGCCTTCCACCTGTCTCCATCTTTCACTTCTAATTCGCCCCCGGCAGTATACATCCAGTTAGCAAAAAGCCAGCCACCACCATTTTTCGTGCTTGTCTCGGCAAAGCCCGCAACGCCCTTGCCCGCGATCTGTTTTGCATAGCCGCGAAACTCGTCCCATGTCGTCGGAGGCTTATCAGGGTCCAGCCCGGCCTGCTTAAAGAGGCTGCGGCTGTAAAGAATGCAGAGCGCATAGCCTGACACTGGTACGCCGTAAATATGTTGATCTGGTCCGGTGACAATTTGCAAAATGTTTGGATCAATACTGCTAAAATATTGCCAGCTTTTCATCAGGTTTGTAATATCGCTCGCATAGTGGTGCGCAATCATATATTGAGGTTCAGTAAAATAGGTCAGGAGGGCGTCTTCGGCCTGTCCAGCTGCCAGACGCGCATAGTAGGTTGTCGGGTCAAATTTATAGGTATGTCCTACAATATGTTGCTTCGGATGCTGCTTCTCAAAGAGTGCCACTGTATCTTTGAACTGTTGTAACCCCGTCTTGTTGCTATCAGGAGGCATATCGCTAACAGTAGCGCTTAATTCTCCGTTGCTCGCATCCGAACCTGCACTCAGCCCACCGCACCCCGCTAAAACTTCAATCCCGGTGAGCATGGTAACGACGCCAGCCGTGTCCTGTATAAATCTGCGACGAGGATAGAGTTGCATTCGGCTCATGGCGACCCCTCTTCTTTGTGGAAACTCTACTGATGTCCGCTGGCTTCCCATTTCCTAACAAAAGCGACGCTATGCTATTGTAAATATACATCCTCTCTGAAATATATTTACAGAAATATGTAATGAGACTAGCATACAATTCTTGAGATGTCAATATCCCATCTTCTCTTTTTTCCCTTTTTTCCATAAGACATGCGGCATTTCGGCCAAATAATTTGACAAAATCTGCTTATCCGTGTATATAAACTGTAGTACACATAATCATTATTGTAAATTTTACAAATATTGCGTAAAACTTACCACTGTGATTTGTAAGTATAAATAAGGGGTCAAGAAGAGATTCATGAGAGCAAAAAAAGTTGATCCAGAGACCGGGAGGAGTGCCGCAACGCTGTGGGACATCACCGAACTGGCAGGTGTATCTATCGCAACGGTTTCGCGAGTTCTCAATGGCAAACCTCATGTCTCCTCCGCCGTCCGTAAAAAGGTTATCGATGCTGCCCTGGAGCTAGGTTATATTGAAAAGCCGCCAAGTGCCTTTCAGGAAGCAGGCACCACACGGCTCATAGGACTGACTTCAACCTCTATGCATAGTGGCGAGTATGCAGAAATTCTTGCTGGCGTGGTTGAGGCGCTCCATTCTCACAATATTCGCCCAATCATCTGCCCTATCCCCTATCGTCATAACTGTGGAATGCCTCTACTAGAACGCGTTATGTATCACACAACCGATGGAGCGCTTATTCTGGGAACCACTGATGAGGATGAAGAACTTGTCGAAGTGTACCAGAACGGCTTCCCACTTGTGCTAATCAATCCCAGCCGTTCAGTCAACATGCATCTACCGGTGGTGGCACCAGCACGATGGAGTGCGGCAAAGAGCGCTACCGAACACCTTCTCTCGCTCGGTCATCAACGCATTCATATGATCGTCGCTCGTTTCAGCCAATATTCCAGCCAATTTAAGTTCGACAATACCGATAGCATTGCAGGCTTTCAAGCCGCTCTTCTGGCTGCTGGCCTGCCTGCCTCGCCTGATCTCGTCTATGAATGCAAACGCAACACGAAAGAGAGTGCGTATCAAGCCGCCATACAACTCTTCTCGCTGGCAGAGGCTCCCACCGCCATCCTTGCATTGAGCGATGTCATGGCGATAGGAGTCTTGCAAGCAGCACACGATCAAGGGCTGGTCGTGCCACAACAGGTCTCGATCGTTGGCTTCGATGACCTGGAGTTCGCACAGATGGCGATCCCTGGACTGACAACTATTCAGCAGCCATTTCAAGAGATGGGACGCATTGGCGTTGATATGCTGCATCGCCTCATGAACGGTCAAAAACTCGACGCGACACGTGTAGAGCTTTCGACCCGGCTGATCGTCAGGCAATCAACATCTCCCCCCATCTCTCAATAGCGTTATGAAAAATTTATCTCTCTTAATCACCCTGGGTTGGTGCTTCTTCCCGCGCGATCACCACGTCCTGTACGGTCGTCGCGTTCGCGGGCTGACTTCCACCATACACATAGCGTTTACCGCGTAAGACCGAAGCCAGAGCTGCGATCAAACAGATGGTGGCAGAGAGGTAAAAGGCTATATGCAATCCCAACAAGAATGGCGGAGAGATCATATCAGGGAAAAAGTCCTTGCCCAACAGATTAGTCTGATTTGCAGCGGGTAGCGCGTGTAGTACGGCTGATGGCAGTAGAGTTCCCATCGGATTGTAGCCCAGGAAGGCGGCAAAGAGCGCGGATGTCGGTGGCAGGTGCGCTATCTGCTGCGCGACGGCTGCTGGTACGCCTGCACCCGTCAGGCCGCTGAACAGTGTGGTAGGCAAAGCGGCTGCCAGGCCTGCTGTGACGATGCTAAAGAAGATGCCCATGCTAGCAAGCGAGGCTGCATTCTGGAAGGTTGAGCGCATCCCTGAACCAGCACCGCGCTGATCAGGTGGCAAACTATTCATGATCGACGATGTATTAGGGGCCGAGAACATGCCCTGTCCAACACCCATCATAAAGAGCAGCAGCGCGAACCAGATATAGTTGAAGTTGGCAGGCAGAATGGTGAGCAGGATAAAGCCCACTGCTTGAATGACCATACCGACTGTTGAAAAAACGCGGGCACCAAAGCGATCCGAAAGCCAGCCACTCATCGGCCCCATCAAGACAAAACCGAACAACAGAGGCAAGAGATAGATACCAGCCCAGAGCGGAGCCTCCGCATAATCGTAGCCATGCAGCGGAAGCCAGATCCCCTGTAGCCAGATGATGAGCATAAACTGTAGCCCACCACGCGCCATGCTTGCGAGAAAGCTGCTGGCATTCCCGGCTGCAAAGGCTCGAATAGTAAAGAGGCGAAGTTGAAACATTGGATCTTCGACATGAGACTCGATCCAGACAAAGGCGGCAAGTAGTGCGGCCCCTCCAACCAGCATGCTGATCACCAGGGGATTGCCCCAACCCATCGGCGAGCTACCATATGGCTCGATTCCATAAGTAATCCCCAGCAGGAAGATCGTCAAGCCAACCGCAAACGTGATATTGCCAGCCCAATCGATCTTCTGGTGGGCGCGAATTGTTGCCGTCTCGCGCAACATTAGATAGGCCCAGATGGTGCCAACGACGCCAACAGGGACGCTGACCAGAAAGACCAGGCGCCAACTGAAGTAGGAGAGAATGCCACCGAGAATCAGCCCAATAACCGAGCCAAGAATAGCCGCGATCTGATTGATGCCCATCGCAAACCCGCGCTGGTTGGCTGGAAATGCATCGGTAATGATGGCGGTGCTATTGGCGAAAAGAAAACCAGAGCCAATGCCCTGGATGAGACGAAAGACGATCAACTCAATCGCTCCGGTGTTGCCAGTGCCAGGCGTGAGCCACAACAGAATACTGCCAATGGCAAAGATCAGGAAGCCGAGATTGTAGAGCCTGACTCGCCCGAATATATCTGAGATACGCCCAAACGTGACAAGCAGCGTGGCAGTCACGACCATATAGCCGAGCAGCAGCCAGAGAAAATATCCGGTCTCTCCCGGCGCGAGGGGATTGATATGGATACCATTAAAAATGGCTGGCAGCGATATCAGGACAATACTGGTGTCAATACTAGCCATCAAGACCCCTAGCGTCGTGTTGGATAACGCGATCCACTTATAACCCGGCCCAACTGGACGCCGCTTTCGATCTTGCAGGGAGGCCATTGTCATAGCATTCCTTTCTGTTTGTGGCTCGAAGAAGATGGGAGCAGTCACAACAATACATTCACACCATCAAATCCATTCACCATAGTAATATCATATCATTAACGTTAACGTCAACGTCATGTCATCTGAGAATTGAGGAAAAACTGGCTTATCACATTCTGTGCGATAATGGAAAAAGTGCATATGGAGATCAACAAGATGAAACAACAACAGCAAGGTATACTTCTAATTGGTTCGACAGGATATCTTGGCCGAACGCTCACGAAACATCTGCAACGCGCAAATCACGTCATCCCAACCCATCGAACAAAAGCTCGTTTTGACGGATCGCAACACTACGATTTCTGGACAGACGACGTTCAAGCCCTGATTCAACAATATCAGATCGATACTATTGTGGTTGCGGCAAATATGGCCTATAGTCCAACCAGTGATTTTGCCCTTTTTCAGCAACGGGTGAAACAGCTCATTCAAGGATGTCAGCAGTATCGAGTAATCTATATTTCAAGTGATGGAATATTTGGAGGGGAGAAAGGCAACTATATTGAAAGTGATATTCCCACGCCAATAACGCCCTATGGCCGCAACCTTCAATATTTTGAGCAGATGGTACAAAGCCTGTGTTCAAATTACTGCATTATCCGACCCAGCTATCTCTATGGATACTCGCTCTCGCAGCTTGACCCTCGTCTTACCGCTGCACAAACCCGATTACTCGCCGGGGAACGGCTTACGTATTTCGCCGATATGATCAAAAGCCCGATGGAGGTTAATCAAGCAGCAGAGGCAATAACACTGCTGACATGTTCACAGTATGTTGGCATCGTTCATGTTGCGGGAAAGGCCATGAGCATTTACGATTTCTATCGTGAGGCGATGAACAGCCTGAAGATACCTTCAACACGCCTCTATCCGGCACAGATGCCTGCAAACTCCCCACATCCCAGAAATACTTCGTTAGATATTAACCTCATGAAAAAGCTTACCAAAATCGTGCCGCTCTCTGTCTATGTAGCGCTCGCTCAAACGGAAGGAAGCGCTCTATGAATGTTGTTCTGCAAGACTTTTCGCCAGTGCAGATCTCATTAGCGCTAGATGCTAATCATATCGCTTTCTGGAGGCTCTTTTTTAGCCGTTTTCCCCAGGCAAAACTCCATGATAATTCAGGAATTCTCTGGTTTGAGACTGGGATTCGCCATGACATCTTCAATCGCGTCTTACAAACAAATCTCTATCCGAACACAGCTCCCATCTCCATTGAACAGGTATCCACATATTTTCAGCAGCGCCGTATCCCCTTCTTATGGCACTTAGGACCATCCTCTCAGCCAATCAATTTAAAGCCACTTCTAGAAAACTGTGGGCTAATCCACTACGAGACGGAACCAGGGATGGCCGTAGATCTAGACAATATCAACGAGCAATTTTCAGCGACACCTCTGTTAACAACACAGCGCGTGACCACTAAGGAACAGCTAGAGCAGTGGATACGTGTCTGGGAATACGAAAGCTCTGAAGAGGTTATTTGTTTGTGGCAGAAGTTTTACCTCAACATATACCAGGAGAATTCTCTTCACCTCTATCTTGGAACTCTTCATGACAAACCAGTGGCAACTTCTGGAGTGTTCTTTGGTGGTGGCGTGGCTTCGATTGGACCAGTAGCCACCCT
This sequence comes from Reticulibacter mediterranei, assembly GCF_016587455.1. Lineage (NCBI taxonomy): Bacteria > Bacillati > Chloroflexota > Ktedonobacteria > Ktedonobacterales > Reticulibacteraceae > Reticulibacter > Reticulibacter mediterranei. The sequence goes on from NZ_BNJK01000001.1 coordinate 1,247,300, forward strand.
TCCCGAATATCGGCGTCAAGGCATTGGCGCTGCAATGACTCTCACAGCACTACAGCAAGCCCGACATTATGGATATCGTATTGCAGTGTTGACAGCCTCACTGATGGGATTCAACGTTTACCAACGTATCGGCTTTCAAAAGTATTGTACATTTAGCACCTATCTATGGCATCCTGCATATCCAGGAAATTTAGGCAACCCATAGAAAAGCACTGTTTTCTGTTTATTACAGCGTATAACAGAAAACAGCACTGTTACCTCTTACTTTTTTACCACCCCAACGCTTTTTTGCCAGCTTCAAGCGCTTGAATAATGCGGTCAACATCATAAACAGCCCCACGCCAAGGGCCGCCGCTGACAGCCTGGAGAGCTGCCCATAAGCGCGTGTCGTCGGGCAAATGCTCATCGGGAGCCAGATCGGGATGTGGTGCCCGCTCCGCGAGGATTGCCGTTCCCTCCTCTGGTGAAAAACGCTCGTCGCCATACCCGACAAAATCCAATCGGCCCTCCAGACCCAGGCGATCAACGGTGATCTGAATAATATCCCCGTCTCGCACCTTGCTGATTGGACCACCCGCCAGCGCTTCAGGGCCGACGTGTCCAATACAGGCTCCCGTGGAGACGCCGGAGAAACGCGCATCCGTCACCAGCGCAATTTGCTTGCCAAAGGGCAGATGTTTCAGGGCCGAGGTTAATTGATAGGTCTCTTCCATCCCCGTTCCCGTTGGACCACGCCCAATCAGCACCATGACCTCTCCAGCCTGCACTATCCCTTCCTTGATAGCTGCTATTGCGCTACGTTCGCTGGTAAACACTCTAGCCGGTCCGGTATGACGATACACACCGTCAGCATCAACAACGCCGGGATCAATCGATGTCGATTTAATTACCGATCCTTCCGGGGCAATATTGCCAATGGGGAAGACGACGGTGGAGGTCAGGCCGCGCGCCTGTGCTGTCACCGGGTCCATAATCACATCGTCGGGATCTACGCCATCGACCTCACGCAAGCGTTCTCGCACGCGCACTCGCCGTTCGGATTGCTCCCACCAATCGAGTACCTCACCCAAGGTGCGACCACTCACGGTCCGAACCTGCGTATCTAACAACCCTTTACGGCGCAGATGCAACATCACTTCAGGCACGCCTCCCGCCAGAAATACGCGTACAGTTGGATGATCGACTGGTCCATTGGGCAGAACGCTCACCAGGCGTGGCACTTCTCGATTCACCTCCTGCCACTCTGCCACTGTTGGAATATTCCTTCCAGCAGAATGTGCAATAGCAGGAACATGTAGCAGTAAATTTGTTGAGCCACCAAATGCGGCATGTACAACCATCGCATTGCGTATCGCCGCGTCCGTCATAATATCTTCCATGCCCCAGCCAAGCTGGATCAGGTTCAAGAGAGCGCGGGCGGACTGGACAGCGGTATGTTCCCAGATCGCCTCGCCCGATGGAGCCAGTGCCGAATGTGGTAGAGCCATACCTAGCGCCTCCGCCACGACCTGTGCGGTAGCGGCTGTACCGAGAAATTGACAGCCACCGCCCGGCGAGGCACAGGCACGACACGCCATTGCCGCAGCCTCTTCCAGCGAGATCTCACCATGCACATAGCGCACGCCAATTGTCTGCACCTTACCCGCATCTTCGCCATGTGTGGGTGATAGCGTCACGCCGCCGGGAACCAGAATCCCAGGCAACCGTCCCAGGCTCGCCAGAGCAATCATCGTGGCTGGCAATCCCTTATCACACGTTGCCACTCCCATCACAGCTTTACGCGTCGGCAGTGATCTCATCAAGCGGCGCATCACCAGCGCGGCATCATTGCGATATGGTAGAGAGTCAAACATGCCCGTCGTGCCTTGCGAGCGACCATCACAGGGATCGCTCACATAGGAAGCATATGGCACCGCGCCCAACTGCTGCATCTCCAACGCTGCAGCCCGCATCAAGCGTCCAACTTCCCAGTGTCCGGTATGATAACCAAGCGCTACGGGAGTACCATCAGGCTCGCGAATGCCTCCTTGTGTGCTGAGGATCAAAATATGCTTGCCAAGAACTTTGGTGGGATTCCAGCCCATACCAACATTTTGCGTTAACCCGAAGAGATCACCACTGGCCCATTCACGCAACATTTGCGCGGTCAGAGGCAAAGATCCCTGTGGACCGGGTGCGTGGGTTGGGATTGTATACAAATCGTCCTGATCCGTCGGTGAAAGCGCGGATAAAACATCGAGCGTCTCTCCCTGTGGCTGCTCATGTTTTGTCATCCCAGCCTGCCCTCCCTCTGCCTACGACTTCTTTTGTAACGCGCCATCATCACGCCAGAAATCGCCAAATCATTCGTCTCGACAGGGTTTACACGCCTTCCCCACATCCCAACAACTCCATATTTCATTGCTCAACTCCTTCTTCATCGTCGCAAAAATCGAATATGCTGGACACCACCGTCGCTGGTAGTATATACGCCTGCACGCCCACTACGTCAAGGGTAGCATTTCGCTCCTATCAACTTCACTACACCCTTTTCTCAAATCAAACTGTGGTGTATTTGTGATATTTGCACCATGCTCTGTGTAGCCTATGTGATATCGAAAGGATATGCTCGCTTTAGAAGAAAGGAAGAAGAACGCCTGCCAGGAAGAGAAAAAGGAGGTTTTCCACTATGCAGCAAGACGAACATCAGATCCCTTTGTGGAAAGCTGGAGAATTGGTACCAGCCGGTACATATATACGTGTTGACGATCTATCATACAAAGTGATAATCCTTCAGCAAAAGGAGCGATTACCAGCAACTTTTGATGGACATGTGGCCATATATCGTGCATCTACGCCTACCTCTTCTCATTTACATCCTGCGATCCGCACCTATCTTCCTTAACACCCGGAGTTTTTTGAAATATGAACTGTTGAGAAAAAACTTGTTGATTTGTGATCTGGCCGTGACGCGAAAAGGGGGATTTGCGACGTGGTTGAGATACAGACGATCTATACTATCATTGCATTCAGAAATGAGTGTAGACCAGTAGCATAGTTTCGTCGAGAGCTAAACAACGGCGTTCTGCTCTCTCGATCCCTTTCAACGACAATGGCTACTATCCACAATACAGGTCCATTCCTACGAGTCCCTGGCGTGATGTTCACCGCATCCTTCCTTCCAAACGCCAGGGACTCGTCTTGTTCTTGACAAACAATAGCAATGAATTGAGCCATACAAACGCCTGACAGGTAAAGATGTTTATAAGCCATTATTGGGAAACAGTTGTTAACCAACAGTAACAGTACCATCGCTATTGATATGAACCGGGACAGATGGCAGCGGTCGCTTGGGTGGTCCCTGTAAGACTGCAGCATTGTTAAACGGATCAAAGTAGGCGGTGTGGCGAGGACAGACGATCTTTTGTATGCCAGCATCGTAATGGCAGGTGACGCCCTCGTGGGGACAGTCGGACTCGAAGGCCACAAAATTACCATTGGGCAGGCGTATAAGCAAGCTGTCGTTGCCATCAGTCGGATTAGTAAACGTCGTGGACGTATTGTTCCCCTGATTCATCGAGCCTACTACGACACCAGTATGGGATGGTGCCGGACTCGGGGTTGGCGTCGGGCTTGGCTTCGGTTTTGGCGTTGCGCTTGGCTTCGGTTTTGGCGTCGGACTTGGTTGTACCGTTTTCGTCGGTTGAGGTGAAGGCATTGGTTGAGATATACTACTGGCTGCTACCTGTTTCGCATGCCCCTGCGCATTAGATGATCCTTGCACCATATGAGCCAGCACAGCTCCTCCTGCTCCCAGACCTCCCAGCACGACTCCCCCTACCGCCAATGCAGCAACCAGACGCCGACGCTTTGTGTTCACTGTAAGACGACGGCCAGGATTGGCCGATTCCGGTGTCAGGCCACTTCCTCCTACCCAGGTGAAAGCCTGCTCTTCATCAGTAGTCAATGTAGCGGGAGACCACCGCGCAAACGGATCAATTGCCCCTTCAGTTGGTACATCCACGCTCCCGCCTGCCACTTGCTGTTGCGCTAACTCTACCGGCGAAAAAGTACTGGTACGTTGCTGATCTATCCCTTGCTTATCTTGCTGATTCATATCTCCCGCACTATAAAACGTGCTGACCTGCGTACCTCCTGACGCATTGTTGCCTGGATTTTCTTCAGTTTTGGCTGGTAAAACAATACCCTGCTTTGTTGTCACGGCAGCCTGCTTTGCCGTGCTCTCTTTCCGCAAAGCTTGCTCAACAGCCTGCACCAGATTTCCCGCTGATCCATAACGCTGCACAGGCTCAGAGGCTAACGCTTGCTGTAACACTCGATTAAGAGAAAGCGGTAGATCAGGACGTAATACTCCAATAGACGGCACAGGCATATTGAGACGAGCCAATGCAGTCTTGAGTGGATCAGCTCCAACAAATGGAGGTTGACCGCTGAGCATCTCAAACAACAGAATACCTAGTGCATAGACGTCAGCAGCAGGAGTAAGAGGCATACCCTGTATCACTTCAGGAGCAATGCTATAAGGATTGCCAAGAAAAGTCATAGCAACACTTAATACGTGAGCATAAGGATGTTGGAATGGCTCTATATCAGAGAGCGCAAGAAACTGTACCAGACCAAAACCAGCAATTTGTACCTGTTGCCTACCATCCAACAAGATATTACTGCTACTCAGCGATCCATGCATAACCCCCGAGCGATGCGCATAATCTATGCCCTCAGCAATCTGTCTCATCATATCAAGCACAAAAGTCGTACTCAAATGAGGCTGACGCGGCACTAATTCAGCAAGGGTATCAGAAGGCGTTAAGGCCGTGACTATATAAAGATACTCAGGCTGCATCCCAAAATCATATACGGAAGCAATATGTGAATGTCTCAAGCGAGCAAGAGTAGAGACAACACGCACAAAACGTTCATTAAATCGCTCACGTGCATGAAAAGAAAACTTCTCAGGCAGAGTAAATGTAGTGAAGATGGCTGCCTGACTTTGCCTTTGCGATTGAGCTAGATAGACAGTACTCAAGTTGCTCTGGCCGACCCGCTTGACTAACTGATACCCTCCCACACTCTTTCCAAGAAGGGCATCCGCAACTGTTGGTTGAGAATCCATGAATATCCCCTTTTCAAATAGGGTAATGAAATAACCAGGGTTACTGATATAAATATATATTATTAGGTAAATATGAGAACTTGATTAAGAAGACACATAAAGACTATAATCGAGTTATTCATATATATGCCACATAAGCATAAGTAACCGCAATACATTGACGGTATTTACTACGTTATCAGTTACAACCACATTCCGCATAGTGTTCACTATAGATATCGCTATGCAGACCAGAATATAACGAATTTTGTTGAGCCTCACTTTGAATACGAAATTTGTACTCACAACAACCAAAAGAAACATATGCACAAAGCCTATCTGATCAATACACCTGTCTTTTGCTATATTGAGATTACATATCATTAATCTTTCTGATATTCAGTCTCAATATTATTGCTTTTTTGAGCAAATCATGTCATACTTGAACTAGCTCTTCGTTCTGAATCAGAAGATATAAGGTAAAAACATCATTTGTTGCTATCTAGTGTGTCATTATAGAACTGAAGTGTGGATATCACTGGTAAGAAAACAATTGAGGTGCTCACGTTAAGAGGTACAGAATTATTTTCTGCCATGATGATATAAAATCGTTTGTTTTTTATGGGTATTTATACCCCTGACGAAAGGAGTCAGCAATGTCTTTAGATGTTCCAGCAGCATTGATTGAACAGGCAAAGGAAGGAGATATTCCCCTTAATAAGTTCCTCCAATGCATCAAAGAATCGTTGCCATATGCCTGGCAGCTGATTGAAAACCTGGCGAGCAAACTTGCCACAAGCAATACCGTCTTCGTCGATAATCAGGTTCCCCCACCTGACGAGCAAGCACGCGGACAACTACTCCGGGTACTTTCCAGCGACGCTATGCGCAACGCCATTGAGCAGCACTACAGCGTGAAACTGGCATTCCAGAATTGCCATCGCGTCGCGCTATTTCGTCAGGATCAATTAGGCGAGATCTATGACGAGTTCATCTCGCCTCGCAGCCAGATCCTCAATCAAACCCCTGAGTTACGCGATTGCTGATATCATGATCAGACTATAGGAAAATCGCTGTTTTTATAGTTATTGAAGACTCGTTGTTTCTCTCAAATGGTGCAGTACGACGAGTCTTCAGGTTGTCATACTCAATTAAGTTTTATCAATTCCCCTCCTCTCACTTGCATTCGCTTTCAGAAAGCCGTACACTCTCAACAGGTCACGACTTGAGGCAACCAATCAGACAGAGTATGTTAAAGGATCAATAGCATGCAACCACGTATAAAACGTTGGTATAGAACAATGCTCTCTTTGTTGATAGCTACAACATTCCTTGCCCTTCTCCCCTCTCACACTCATGCCGATGGTGGCGCTCCCAATCTTGCTTATGTATCAGGAACCGCACAGGATATCAGCGTCATAGATGTCGGACTGAGCAAAGTGATTGCAACTATTCCAACGGTTGGCAAGCCTGACACAATTCTTCTCAGTCTTGACGGCAGTTTTCTCTACATTTCTCAACCAGAAGTTCATCAAGTATCAATACTGGCAACCTATACAAAACGTATTATTTGCACTGCTCATCTCCCGGGAAAGCCTGGACTGTTAGCTCTCGACTCTTCCACAAATATACTCTACGCAGCCGGAAGCGGAGCCTCACAAGTCAGTGCCATTGATGCCCACACCTGCGCACTCCGACATGTATTTGCAACGGATAGTTCGGTCTATGGCCTCGCCATTGCGACTGAGGGCGGCGGTCCGAGTAATACACGTCAACTCTGGGTGTCAGAGAACGACAAAATCGCTGTTTTTGACGCTCAAACAGGTCAATCGCTGGCACAGATCCCCATCCCTGGCGGACCACAATATCTTACGACTCCTCCCAGTTCCACTGTCTATGCCACAACACGTCAGGGAAGTATTTATGCTATCGGCCTCAAAACCCACATCACCCGGCAATTGCTCACAGGTGGTCCCTTTGGCCCGATGGACTATGATGCCATCACGGGCGAGATCTATGTCCCAGATCAGAAAAATAGTCAACTCGCCGTCCTGAGCAAGGTCGATCCAACAGACCCAAAGCAACCCAAACAGCCTAATCGCACCATTCACACACCAGTTACCCCCGAATCGGTTGCAATCACTAATGACGGACAACTCGGTTTCGTCGCATTGCATAACGGGACGGTAGCAATGCTTGATGTCCCCGCCCGACAATTTGTCTCTACTATCACAGTTGGCGGATTGCCCCATTTCATTATTACCGGAGTTTACCCTCCCACCATAGCTAAACCCACTCCGCCAGCACGAGGACAGGAGGCAGGGACATCTGAACCCTGGTGGAGTCAATTGCCAGCATGGGTCTCCACGAGCATTTTCATCGTTTATCTCATTGTCTGTCTCTCCCTGACGGTTATTTTTGTGATCCTTCTTCGTCGCATACTCAAAAACCGACAACAGAAATAAGATGCAGGCAGAATAGGCTTAAACGCGACGCACCATTCCCGCCTGATAAAGGGCCGTACGACCAGCATTAACAGCACGTACATCAGCCATATAGCCTGCTAGCTTGGGATGAAAAGAGCCATGGATCATGTTGGTGACGCCGGTAATTTCATTAATCCATTCGTCCTGCTGACTTTTTGTACATACTTCATGCCCTGCGAATGCTTGCTCTACACGGCCCGCAGCAGAGATAACTCCGGCCTGAGCAGCAGCTTGAGTAATCACCCTGTTCAATTGACCTGCGAGATCGCGGATCATGCTCATTTCGCTTTTGCTCAAACCTGCTTTAATAATTGGGTTATGACAAGATGCAATATCAGGTGCGGCTGCTAACAAGGGGTATCCCAGTACCATGATATCGGCCCCAGGAGCCGCACTGCGGATCTCCCGATACACCTGAACCAGACGAGGTTCTAGAGCAGCAATTCTCTGCGAGATCGCTTCTCGTCGAGACGTACAGGCATGAAACCCGAAAATACAATTTTGCAACTCCTGCGCAAAGTTCGCATCATTTCCTCCAATCGTCAGGGTAATCAGCGAATTGGCAAGGGGGTTACGTTGCAATTGCTGAAGTTGCGTTCCCGATAAGCCGGCCATTTGTGTTATTTTATCTATATCGTCTGCTACGGCTCCTGAGCAGGCAATGATTACGGGAGTTGGTGCGCCCGAACCAAGTCGATTGCCGTAACTGTTGACAGAACGATAACATCCCTTCACACCTGAATAAGGTGGAGCACCCTCCCCCGAAGAATACGAGTCTCCCAACACATAATAATGTGCATACGCTCCCTGGAAACCAACAGTACGAATCTCGATAGAAGCCGAAGGCGTTCCCTGAATCGTTCCATTGACTGGAATAATGCGAAAACGATACCAGCGCCCGGCTGCCAGCGATCCTATAGTAGATGAGGTTCCTGTCACCAGAGTTGGCAGCTGTAGCGCCTGTCCAGTCGCAAGATCAACCTGCTCGACAAGATAACCTGTGGCGTTTTCAGAAACTCCCCAGGAGAGCGAGATCTGTTGATTACCAGCTACACCATTGATAGAAGTTGGTTGAGATGGTATTGTACCTGCGGCAATGGCGCGTGTGATCACACCTCCAGGAAGCAACGCTATCCCCGCTACTACCGCTATAAGAATGAGGCAAATCGTGGCTATCCCGAAGCGCTTGAAGGTTGGCGTTCTTGCTTTGAACGCAATAGAAGATTGTGTCTGAACGAGATGCGGCTCAACATGCATAAGGCTTTCCCCTTCTCCATCTTAACCAAATAAAAGAGAGGTAATTGATGTGCTAACTATATATACTGCGTCTCAATCAAATTTTGACGATCACAGGACGAATCTACTAGTCGGACTGCAAAGACAAGCGAGTTACGTTTTGCAGGGAAAACATGGTAGAGGAAGCGCGACTGAAGTGTGGTATACTGGCGTCACTCAGACACGTTTTATCACGATAAAAATTGCTATGTTCAGCAGCATTCTCATTAAAGGATCTTGAAAATGTCGGCCAAAATAGCTTATTTAGATTGCCATTCTGGAATTAGCGGCGATATGTTTCTCAGTGCCATGCTCGACGCGGGACTTCCTTTCGACGTATTGCGCACCAGCCTGGCATCATTGCCAGTTGACGGCTACCAGATCACACAGGAAGCTTTTATCGATCAGGGCATCCGTGGCACACATGTTGATGTGACTCTCACAGAACAGGAACAGCCTACGCGCGGCTTTACCGATATTGCGGCACTCTTACAATCATCATCTCTCTCTCCTTTTGTGCGCGATACGGCTATAGCTATTTTTCGCACATTGGGCGAAGCAGAGGCGACCGTACATGGAGTGACACTTGACGAAATTCACTTTCATGAGGTCGGAGCGGTTGATGCTATTGTTGATATTACCGGTGCGGCCATTGCTCTCGAGGCATTAGAGATCACCCAGCTGTACGCCTCACCGCTCCCATTCACACGCGGTCATTTACGAATGGCGCACGGACTGATGCCAGTGCCAGCACCAGCAACGCTTGAGATTTTACGGCGTGTGCAGGCTCCCTGGGTGCCAAGTCCTATTGAGGGAGAACTGGTCACACCAACCGGGGCAGCTATTCTCGCTACCCTGGCCCGCTTTGAAATGCCTGCAATGACAATGGAGCAGATTGGCTATGGCTTTGGGAAGAAAAAACTCATCTGGCCCAATTGCCTCCGTGCCTGCATCGGCTCTGCTTATGCACAAACTCATGGCTCTCATGCCGCTCCTCGCCAGGAAGATCACCATCACCACCATCATGCTCATGCTCATCATCACAATCATGCAGCTCATTGAAACGATAGGTCACATATACAAAAATAATGTGCCAGTATCCCACAGAATGAGCGTTTTTCAAATGGAGCATTTTCAATCGTCAGTCATTTTAGCTTGTAAGATCCTCAGCGTTTATGTATATGTGGATGCTGAGGTCGGGGACAAAGGTATGATATGATATGGGGGGAGATCACACGGCAACATACTCCCCTGAGCAGCGTATAATTGATAGCAACTGCTTTTATTCTATTGCTCATTAGGAGATAGCTATGGGAATCTTCTCTCGCTTCATGAACTTTCTGCGGATTCGCACGAGCGCGGTTCTGGACAAAGCCGAAGATCCAGGGCAGGTTATGGACTATTCCTACAACAAACAACTCGAACAACTCCAACAGTTACGCCGCTCCATTGCCGATGTCGTCACGCAAGAAAAACGGCTGGAATTGCAGCAATCGCAGATCTTAGAAAAGTCCAACAAAATCGACTCGCAAGCACAACAGGCATTACTGGCCGGACGTGAGGATCTGGCGCGCATGGCGCTACAGCGCAAAGAAACCCTGGTCATACAACTGAATGGCTACGAGCAACAGATCGCCCAGCTTCATGCGCAGGAAGAGCGCCTTGTCACAATGGAGCGCAATGTTTCTGCACGCATAGAAATGTTCCGCACACAGAAAGAGATGGTTAAGGCCCAATACAACGCAGCTCAGGCACAGGTTAAGATCAACGAAACGGTCACGGGCATTTCAGAGGAGATGTCGGAGATGAATCTGGCGATGCAGCGCGCTCAAGAGAAGGTATTGAATATGCAGGCGCGCGCGAACGCAATGGATAGCATGATCGAGCAGGGGACGTTGGGAGAACAGGGTTTGCTGGGAGCTGGTAGTGGAGATTCGCTTGACCGCGAGTTGCAGCAGATCGCCGCACAACAGAACGTCGAAGCTCAATTGCAGGCGATGAAGCAGCAACTACGACTCGGCGGATCAAACGCTCAACAACGGCAAATAGAAGGGCCAGCTACCGAATAGTGTAGCTAGCCCTTCTTCTTCGCCTTTTCCTTCTGCGCTTTGTAATACGATTTCGGTCTGGGATGGCGTTCGGTGTCTACATATGCTGCCGGAGCCGAATCTTCATGCGCCGCAACTTCTGCCTCATCGCGTTCACTGATCAACTCTTGCAGGTCGTTGTAGACATTATAGTTATCGTAGACCTCGTTCATGCGCAACATACGACGCAACACCTGTACCTGTGAAATGTTGCTTCTGTCGTTTTTCGCAGGCTCGGCCTTTTCTAACAATGACTCAACTAAATCCATACTATCATCGTGCGCACCGATGTTTTCCAGGCGATCTCGTATTACCAATAATTGCTCGTATAAGTTCATGTTACTTCTCCTTAGAAGGCATCAAAGGCCACCAGCAAATATGGTAACATAGAGCATAGGTCTCGTCAATTTATTGTGACCTATGCTGCTACGTTTGCTGATCTATGGTGATCGCGAGGAAACATCAGCCGTTTTGCGATGCCACAGGCGCGTCAACTACCTCGAGAGTGACGAGATTGGTGTGAAATGTGCTACCGCCGCCAAAGTCGGCCAGACGATCAGAAGTTGTCCAGTTCACATTACGCTGATCGGGGCTGAACCTGGGCCACCAGACTGTCGTTGTTGCCAGCACGCCGGGTCGCACATCCTCCGTGACCTCGGCAACCAGCCGACACCAGCCACGCTCATTGCTCACCCGCACCATCTGTCCACTCTGAATCCCTCGCGCCTCTGCATCACACGGATGAATACGCAGTGTTGGTGTACCCTCTTTCGTTTTCATGCGCTCCTGATTGCCAAACGTCGAGCTGATAAAATGATGGGCAGCAGGAGACATCAGCGTAAAAGTTGTTGCAGAAGATCCTTCCTTTTGCTTCTGGTACGAGTCGTTTTCGGGAACCCAGCCAGGTACGGGATCATATCCTTTCGCAACAGCTTGCTCGGAATACATTTCCACCTTGCCTGATGGTGTGCGGAAGATACCATGAGCAAAAGGTATCCGCTCTTCAGCAGGGATAGCCAGGGGAATCGATCCCTCAGCCTGCAAACGCTCAAAAGTGATGCCGTCGAGTGCTGGATTTTGTGAAGCTGAAGCAGTCAGGATTTCGCGAATAACTGCATTGGCATCATCCTGCAACCAGGAGTCTTGAAAGCCCATTCCAACTGCCAGCGCCCGCATGACATCCCAGTTGCTACGAGCCTCGCCCAACGGAGCAATCGCTGGCGTATTGTATTGCAACGAGAGATGACCATAGGGCTTATGCAGATCCACATGTTCAAGCTGGCTGGTGGCAGGCAGGATGATATCAGCATAGCGAGCCGTATCGGTCTCAAACAGATCATGTACGACCGTAAAGAGATCATCGCGCATCAAGCCTTCAACGATCTTGCCTGCGTTGGGCGTCGAAGCAACCGGATTGGCGTCGTAAACATAAAGAGAATACACGGGTGGATCAGCCTCGCCTGTGAGAATTGCACCCAGACGATTCATATTCAAGGTGCGCGGCGCGGGAGGGCAAACATCCTCATGCTCATGAGCAAGGGCGGCTTTATTCCAGCGTAGCCAATCACTGGTACTGTACATCAAGCCGCCTCCCAGCACACCATACTGTCCGATTAGCGCGGGCAAGCAGGCCAATGTACGTATAGTTTGACCGCCATTGGTATGACGATTAATGCCATCACTGACACGAAGCATAGCAGGAGCGGTTGTGGCATACGTGCGGGCTAACTGAATGATCGTTTCAGCGGGCACCCCTGTAATGTCCGCTGCCCGCTCGGGGGGAAATCGCAATACACGCTCTAACAAATGCTCCCAACCAAGCGTATGCTCCGCAATCCACTCCGGTTTGTACAACCCTTCGCTCACCATCACATACATCATAGAGAGTGCAAGCGCGGCATCTGTTCCCGGGTGTGGCTGCACATGTTGATCTGCTGAGCGAGCCGTCAATGAGCGAATAGGATCGATCACGATCACGCAAGCGCCCCTCTGCTGTGCCTGCCGCAAGAAAGGCATGACATGAGGTGCGGTGCTGGCCGGATTGCTGCCCCAGATGAGGATGAGCTTGCTATGAACGAGCATTTCAGGTGAAGGTGCCAAGCGTCCACCAACAGTCAGTAAAACGGCCTCCTCAGCTGCATGACCGCAAATTGCACGCTCAAGCCGACAGGCACCAAGACGATGCCAGAAACGCGAATCAGTTACAGCTCCATTGACCAGCCCCAGCGTCCCGGCATAGCTATAGGGCAAGATACATTCGGCCCCATGCCGCCTGATGATATCCTGCCAGCGTTCTGTAATCTCAGCGACGGCCTCCTCCCAGGAAATACGGCGAAACTCGCCACTGCCTTTAGGTCCGACGCGGCGCAAAGGATACAGCAAACGATCAGGATGATAGACACGCTCCAGATAGCGATTGACTTTAGCACACAACCAGCCACGCGTTACAGGGTGATCCGCGCGACCACGCACACTAACAGCTCGTCCCTGCTCATCTACATGCGTTTCCAACGCACAGCAATCAGGACAATCGTGAGGACATGATCCATAGACGACGCGTAATGTACGATCTTTTTCAACAGATGCAGACATATTCAATGGCACCCTTTCCCTTGAAATAGAACAGAGCGCATCATTCCCATACCTCGGTTCCCGTCAGCCAATCAAGCACGGACTCAGGCAGATGCGATACCGCCGCCTGTCGTTGTGAGCAACGCGGCAGGCTATTCATAATAATTGAACCATACTCTTTTGATATGACGCGGCGATCAAATAGAACCACCGTATTGCGCCTATCATCATTCCACATCAATCGATTGAGCGCGCGGCGAATACGCAAGGCAGCAATTGGTACAGTAAGCTGATGTAATTGATCAGAATAGCGCTCAGCTCGTGCCGCTACTGGTGGATCGTTGAGAACGGGCATAGGTAAACGGGCAATAAACAGACAGGTGGGTGAGCGGGTAATCTCTCCGGCCCCTTCCCAGAGGCTCCCGGTGCCAAGCAAAACCACACGTTCTTGCTTCTGAAATATTTGCCAGAGCTGGCGCGGCGAGCCATCAAGTCCCTGCGCCAAAACAAGAATACCTCTCGTTTCCAGCAAAGGTTTAATCGTTGCATATGAGCTACGTAAGGCGGCATGTGAGGTGAAGAGCGCGACAAGCTGCCCATCTAATGCTGTAGCCGTTTGAATCAGTGCCTCATCCAGGTGACGCTGATATTGAGGTGCATTTGGCTCTGGAACATCATTGGGAATATATAAGAGCGTTTGTTGATGATGTTCGGAGACGATAGAAAGCGCCTGGCATGCGTCGTTATCCAGGCCAAAGCGCCCACGAGTAAATGCAAATGTATTGTCAACTGAAAGGGATGCACCAGCAAAAATCGTACATGTCTTTTCAGTGAGCAAGAGGCGTTGGAGCAGCGTCGAAGTCTGGACCAACTGTGTGTAGAGAATAGGAGAATGCTCTGCCGCTGGCTGAGTAGATATATCAGAAGAACGCTGCTGAGCATTTTGCGTAGAAGATGGAGGAGGAGTGGGAGGCATACGCAACCAGTACACATTCTCATTTTCTCCAAGCATCATTGCATTCTGTCCCAATTGCTTCTGTTCTAGCAATTGTTGAGCAACGGTAGCCAGTTCGGAGGCAACGGTGCTATCTTCGCCGCTTCCAATATCGAGCCGGTGCCGACTACGCTGTGTGGTGAGAATAATTTTTTCGGCCTCATGTGCCAGATCAGCGACAGCCTGTAAACGCTGAGCCGCCTGCTGCCAGGCGCGTTCGACCTCCATCCAGGCACCAAGCTGGCGAGTATTATTGGTGAAGCGCAATGGCTGTTGATCCATGCGCTCACCGCCACGTCCACTTCCTTTGCCACCCTTTTCGCGTCCTCCGTGAGATCCCTGCTGTGCAAATTCTTCCATCAGGTGCGTGAAACTGCTAAATAAGTGCTCAACGGCTGATCTGGCCTGCCGCAACGTCTGAAACCAGGTCAGCATTCGTGCATCCAGTTCCGCTTTGCCTACGGTCAGCGTGGTTGAGAGACCGCCAGGACCATGTTCACGCAGCAAGGGAGCAGCTAGTGCTAATAATCCCTGATAACGACCATCTGGTAGTTCAGTACCGATAGTATTCAGCATTCTCAAAAGGCGCACTTGATCCAGTTCTGTGCTACTCCAACGAGCATTCTCCTCTTCCAGCAGATCAGCATCAAGGATTACGCGATAAGGGATAGAGGAAAGCAACGAGTGGGATTGAGAGAGATCATCGAAGAGGCCAGCGTGCGTGGTGACAACAATGTTCGCCGCATTAACGCGCTCTTCGGCAAGGCTGACAAAACAATATCCTTTACGACGATAGGTGCAGCGCTGATAGATCGTACCGGAGCGCTTATCAGCAGATGGGATATGTTCAATGCCAGAAGAGATACGTTCCCAGGCTGTTATTTCCTGCGGCAACATGGTTAGCTCGCTCCGTTCGCCGGTGAGGGTGCGCTGTGCCCATAGCCCGAGCTTGGCAAGTCCACGAGCTTGTTCAGCGGTCAATTCTCCGCTTGTGCGCCGTAAGGCAGCTCCAAACCAGCGATGAGTACAGAGATAGCCGCCTTTTTCTGCTAAATAGGCAACTGGTAATTGACTTTTGAGCAGTGCTTGTAAGCGAGGCAGCACCATCTCAATAAAACGACGAGCGCTTTGTTGGCTGGAACATGCGACGACCAACCGGGCAGGCTGTTGCGCATCATCAGTGGTAGTGTTTACGATCCAATCCAGAACGGGCAAAAGGACAGAGCTATAATCATTGCTGCCAACGGTGACTTCAACTAAAAGAGGCTCTCGCTGTTGCAATGCCTCGCGAATAGCAGCCTCGGTCGCCGGATAACCCGGAGCAACGGGCTGTTCAGCATGTTCTGGAATAACCTCAATCCCGCTCTTCATCTGCTCAACGGTCTCGACCACAGATGTATTGACAACCGTGCTGGCAAGCTGAGTATCTGGCAATGTGTCGCTATTGCGAGCAACAGCGAACGAGAGGACGCGAGGGTCCATGCCTAACTGAGCAGCAAAACGATCTCCCAGGCTCCCACGCACCAATCCTCCACGCACGCCATCACGTTCCTGACGATCTCGCAATTCCTGGCGAAAAAAATGCAAGAGAGGCCAGTTGCGAGGTGCATCCAGGCTCGCCAGATCTTTGAGGAGGGCCAGATCAACCGATTGTAATCGTTGATGCAGGGCTAAGAAAACCTCCATTGCCAACACGGTATCAACCATAGCACGATGTCTATCGAGCGGAACCTGGATACCTAGAGATTCGGCCACCTGCCCGAGGTTGTAGCTCGTCAAAGAGGGGAGCATGACGGTCGCCAGTTCAAAGGTATCGACGAGAGGATTGGTTCGGGCGATCCCCCAGCGACGCAGAAAGCCAACGTCAAACGGAATGCTATGACCAACAATGGGATGATCACTCAAAAAAGCCTGCAATCGTCTTGCAATGGTGTCAAAGGTGGGTGCACCGATCAATTGTTCTGGTTTAATACCGGTAAGCCGTTGAACGCGATAGGGGATTGAACGACCGGGGGAGATAAATGTCTCAAACCTGTCAATAACCTGGGTGTCCTGAAATTTGATGGCTGCAACTTCAAGAATAGCATCTTGTTCGACGTGTAAACCCGTCGTTTCCAGGTCAAGGGCTACACGAATGGTCGCCTTTCTTGCCATAAACTTACCTGTTCCTCATGTCTCTTGTGGTTGCTCCTGCTTTCACTAGTGTATCCTCTGAGATCAATAGTAGGTGTATCTCATTGCGGAGCAGAAGATGGAGGCCAGTGTTCAAGCAGTTCACGGGCCAGTTGCGCTGCACGCCCACGATGGCTGATTTTATTCTTCTGTTCTGCGGTTATTTCAGCCGTTGTTTTTCCCAGGGCAGGCACCAGAAAAATAGGGTCATAGCCGAAGCCATTTTTCCCACGTGGAGCATCCGCAACCACGCCTTCAATAGTCCCATCCACACTACGCAAATACCCGGAGGGTTCCGCCAGGGAAATGACACACCGGAAACGTGCAGTACGCCGCCCCATAGGTACATCTCGCAGTCGCGTGAGCAATATATCAAAGCGCTCCTCATAGGTGGCGTCCACGCCAGCGAAGCGCGCGGAATATACGCCAGGAGCGCCATCAAGCGCATCGATTTCTAAGCCGGAGTCGTCAGCAAGAGAAAGCAGCCCGGAAGCTTGAGCATAAGCTCTGGCTTTCAGTTCAGCATTTTCGCGAAAAGTGGTTCCTGTCTCTTCCACATCCATGTCTAGTTGGATATCATTCAGGGAAAGTAAAGTAAAAGGTAGATCAGAAAGAATGGCGCGATACTCATCCACTTTATGAGGATTCGTCGTTGCCAGCAACAGGACACGCATGCGTAGGGGTCTCCCAACTAGACAAACACAGAATATTGTCTCCTATAATACTCCATAAAAGATAAGCTTGCAAGTGGTCCGCGCGACAGCGCAGGGCTTTCCAGTTCTCCGCTCAAAGGGGTGCAGGGGTCTCCCTGCCGGGGCCTGGGGCGTCCCCAGTTTCCTTCCCTCCTTCGCGCGCCGCCTGCGGTGGCGCGCAAAAGAGAAGAAAAAAGGTTTTTGCGGGGACACCCCGCACCCCGGCAAAGGGCTGCCGCCCTCTGCACTCCTGCTAGATGGGAGAATTGGAAAGCCCTGCGCGACAGCGGCTCCCGGCGCTTCTCAAGAAGGTTGCCTTTCTGACCCCCTTTGTAAAAGAGTTCAAAGGAGTTCGGAAAAATTCAAAGAATGACGCCAAAACGTGTGTCAACACTGATGTCAACTACGAACGCGTCAATCGTCTCTAGAGGCTGCTGCTAGAGAATGTAATCGGGTTTGTTGATAAGCAAGGCCGAGGAATGGAAGGAGAATTATTCCTCGGCCTTAATTTGCACGAGCGCTTTAATCAAGCCTACCAAGGTTTCTACCAACCATAGCTGTTCTTCCCTACTGCTGCAACTTCTTGATAACCCGAAGGCACCTGAGAAAACTTCGCGAATCGCGAAATAAGGAGCCAGGGCAACGCGATAAGGATAGGAGCATCCGTCCAGTGCATGGGTTTGAGTACCAGATCAATAGACTTTCGCGTACCCTCATGCTGAAGAGAAAGCGGTTGTTGGGCGGTGCAGCGCAAAGAAGACCTGGCCTCAAGCATTCCAATAAAGTCGTCTGTCCTTGGGAGGGCAGCCGCGAAGAGATAATATTTCCCTTCGGGAATTGACGTAAGATAATAGTCTCCAGGTTCTGTTAAAACTGTGCAACTGACAGGAGGTCCCTGAGGAATGGGATCGGTAAACACACCAATAAAAATCAGGCCCTCGAAGGGTTGAGAAACACTAATCTTCCCCTCAATCGTGCTTTTCTCCAGACGCTGCCCAAGCAGGGCGAGGCTATCTTTGAGTAGCTCCCAATCTTGAAGTAAGGAATGCAGTCCTTTATCCTGACTGATCTGTCGTAATTGTGTAGGAGTTGCTCCAACAAACTGAGTAAAACGGGTAGTAAATGTTCCAAGGCTGTTATACCCAACGTCGAAACAGATGCAGGTCACGCTGAGATCGGTCTTCATGAGCAATTTTTTGGCCTGTTCAATACGCAAAGCCGCCAGGTAAACACTCGGGGGAATGCCTGTAATACTGCGGAAAACACGATTAAAGTGAAAAGGGCTGAGTTGTGCTGAATCAGCTATTTCCTGTAGTGTGAGTGGATTCTGAAAATGAGAGCGCATCATGGCAATAGCCTGTCTTACAGCATGGTGGCGGGATCTCTCTGTGCCTATCTTGCGGCTACCGCTATTAAAAAGATGAGAAGGCACTTCTACGCTCTGATCGTAGATAGAAAGCGACGTTATAACTTTTGACAATGTTATCACTCTCTTTCTCTATAGTTCTCTCTACGTAGTCATGTACCTACAAAGTTTACTATATTCCTATGTTTATGTACCAGAGAAGATTTACATAGAACCTATACTTACAGGTCTATTCTTATGAGAAACCTTCTCTCCCACACAATATCATCAAAATCTCACTATCGTTTTACAATAAAATCTGTTCTTTCTCACTTTCTTTAATTACTTTTCCTGTATAATATCTCTTTGCCCGTATAGCATCAAACACTGTCTGATACAAGGGGAAACAGGCGGCAACAATAAAGAGAGCAATAAACGGCGAATACTGGTTATTTACCAGGCGCAACAGACCATCAATCACGGCAATACTTAAGCCAAAAATAATGCGTTGGCCTCGTGTAGCCGGGGTTGTTTTGGGATCGGTGATCATGCTCAAGATGAATAGCTGGAGACCTGCCCCCAGCAACGGACCGTAGGCGAGCGCAAAACCATTGTGCCGGATCATCTCTTCGATGAAGGCCATCACGCAAAATCCTCCAATGAACGAGAAGACCAGGTCCAGGCGAGAAACGCGATACGCTGAGAAGCTTCCGACCAGGAAGATGATCGCAACCATTACAAGCGATCCAGTCCACTGTGTCGAAGTAGTCGTGACCTCAGTAGGAAAGAGCAATAGGAGAACAGTGAGGCCAAAATTGGAAGGGTTAAAAATGTGTCGCCCTTTTACTTGAATGAATGGTTTGGAGAGAATCGCCAGAATCGGTGCTACGACATACGGCCACAGCAAAGTGGGCGATGTGGACTCGACCAGCAACCCGAGTCCGAGTCCAGTAATCACGCCGCTGATTGGTAAAATGATCTGCCGCGTCTTCCAGTAGTTCAGAAGCATATCTGTTGCACAAGCAACGAACAGTGAAAGGAGAATCTGGAACCATCCATGATCAAAGGTCAGTATAGTTTGCCCGACGATTGTATACACAATCAACACGCAGCTCATAAAGACGCGTGGATCGCGCAGCTTGAAACCAACAATAGTCAGTCCGTGGAAATTCCAAATCATAAAAGCTATCCTTTCATCCAGAAGAGAGAGAGATCGGTATTGACGTACACACCAAGGCCGCGCAATTGCTGATTTTCCATCGAGGTCAGTTGATCTTGCGGTATGGCGAGTCGCTGTTGTAATGGTGTCTGTTCTCGTGTTGAGACAGCATTTAAGCCGTTCAGCCAGACATTGCGAGCTACTTTGATGTCGCCAGCTTTGCCAAAAACATCGCCGAGCGCTATATAAGCTTGAGGAGCAAAACCCGGACTGATCTTCATCTGGAAGCGACTCAGCGCGACGGCATACTGGAGGTCTTCCTGCGCGTTTGGCAAATGTCTCATTTGGGTCGGCCAGTAGATGTGATTCAATCCACGAACATAGCGGGCGACAATATTGTACGGATTTTTCTCAAGCAGCCCATTGAGGATACCAATAGAACTGTACGAATCTTGAGCCTGGCAAACAAGGCCGTCAGGGGGCTTTGGGCAGGAACGCATGAGATCGACGTAGGCCAATGCATACTGGATAGTCGTATTGGGAGTCTGCAATTTGCGGGCCAGCGCCATGAAAAAGGCCAGCTCGTCCTGATAAAGCTGATGGTCACGGAGAGCTAAGCGGTAGTCATTACTATAGCGAAGGTTGTCAGGCACTGCCAGAGCAGCAGCTTTCAGGTAAGCCAGGCCACGCGTGAGATCTCCTTGCTTTATGAAAGCCTGACCCGCTGCATCTTCCAGCGAAGCCAATCCTGGCGTAACCTGGGGTCTGGCTGGCAGAGAGGGGTTACTCAGAGGATGAGCGGGAAGTGGCAGTTGATACTCTTGCCATTGCGCCAGGCCGATTTGATCGTCAGATAGGTTGGCTGGCAGCATTGGAAGCTTCAAAGGCGTAACCTGAGTACCTAACAGTACATAAGCAACGACGGCTCCAATGATAATGAGGACGCCTGCACAGGCTCCAATCAACCAGCGTTTGCGACTTTTATGCTTTGGCACACTCTTTTTGGGCAATACAGGGAGACTGGTGTCAGTTCTCGGCGAGGATGTGCTGCTCATGCGACTGATTCTCCTTCGGTGATAGTGTGATAATGGTCAATGGGAAGAGATGGGAGATGCTCTACACGCCCATCAGGCCAGCGAATCTCTATTGCCTCAACTGCTCGCAGTGGACCCAGGCCAAAGATAAGACGACGATCTGACTGGGAGGCAAATCCACTGCCTGGATCAACCCATTTGACGAAGCGGCGGCTGCCAGCGGTGAGCGTCACACGAGCACCAATAGCGTCGCGATTGCTCTTTCCTGTTCCAATCAGTCGCAATCCAATCCAGTGGTTTCGATGCGCAGGATAATTCTTGTAGAGGAGGAAAGGAGCACCCTGGTTGGCGACAAATAACTCAGGAAGACCGTCATTATCGAAGTCGGCAACGCACACCCCCCGCCCATCGTACAGATCGGTTATACCGGCATCTTGAGCAATCTCGATATAGCGATTACCGTCTTTGACAAAGAGGCGCGATGGTTGGTAGCCAGAAATGCTCATATTGCCAATGGGGGGCCAGTTGCGTGCATCTGCGACAATAATGCCAGGAGTTGTCGCCATTGTGCCGAGATAGTACCAGTAGTCTTCTTTGCCAGCCGAAACGAAGCCATTGAGGGCGACGATTTCCATCTCTCCATCGTTATCTAAATCCACAAACTTTGCTCCCCAGCCCCAACCACCATCGGCCACGCCGAGTTTAGGAGCAACATCAGTAAAGGTTCCATCGCGGTTGTTATGCCAGAGGAAATTTCCTTCGACCAGATAGCCAGGCTGTGTCACGTTCGCTACGTAGATATCAGGATAACCATCACCATCCAGATCAGCGAAGTCAACGTTCATCCCCTTTCTCGTGTCAATTGGGAGAGCCTGCTTGGTGATATTGGTGAAGGTGCCATTGCCGTTGTTTTTGTAGATAATATCCTGACCGAAGTCGTTGGCAAGATAGAGATCCATGTGCCCTGTATTGAAAAGATCACAGGCACCAACATCAAGGGTCCAGCCAGTATCATCGACCCCCAGTTCATGCGCAACATTGGTGAAGGTGCCGTTACCATTGTTGCGAAACAGCACATTCGGCCCGGCATTGCGGGCATTCTCAAAGTCATTATGCATAATCAGCGTTGTATGAAGATCCCAGAGATTATCCTCTGGACGGAAATAATTTCCTATATAGAGGTCCAGGAGTCCATCACCATTGTAATCGAGCCAGATGGCCGCATTCCCATTCGAGGCCTCACCCGTTCCCGATGAGACAGTCACATCCGTAAATGTCCCATCGTGGTTATTACGGAAAAGGCGATTTGGTGCACTCCATTTGACAATGTAGAGGTCCGGCCAGCCATCGTTGTCAAAATCTCCCCATACTGCATCCATGACACCACCCCTTTCGTTCAGATTGGCAATGCCTGCCTCTTCTGCAACGTCAGTGAAGGTGCCGTCACCGTTGTTGCGAAAGAGATGACAGGGGGTATTATGGCCTGATGAAGAGACGAATATGTCGATCAAACCATCATTATTGTAGTCGGCAGCGGCAGCAGCAGCGCCAACAGATGCCATCCACGGCATGATATTGCTCAGCTTCTCATCAAGAAAAACCTTATGGTGTACAACGTGGACTCCAGCCTGCCTGGAAATATCGCGCAGTTGAAACATTGGGTAGTTACTTCTACTTTTTCCGCCGGATTGTGTAGAGGTGGCGAAGACCCCTGTCTCGCGTGCCACCCAGAGCGCACCAACCGTTGCAACACCGATGCTTGCCTGTGCAGCCCGCGAGAGGAATTGTCTGCGAGTAAATGGATAAAAAAGTTGTTTCATTACTACAATCCTTTCTCATTCATATCGCTTCAAAGCTTCGCGCAACTCCTGGGGAACAGGAGCCGGTTCCATCCGTTCACTTCTTCGCCTCATACAGGCAACCTGTTGCTCTCCTCGTGCAATCAATTCTTCTCCTTCTAGCGTTTTGCGCCAGTACTCAAAGAGTAGAGAGATACGGCTCTGCGTAAGCTCTCCCAGACTCATGCGGAGAATAAGTCGATCAAAAGCGTATAACTCAGCGAAGTAGTCGCATGAACAGCGAGTCGTGACAAGGGCGAGTCCCTCCTGGAACTGAGCAACAACTGTCGGAGCATGGTCTAAAAGGAACATTTCTCGACAGCGACCTTGCCAACGAATGTGGTTCGCGTAGTAGACGTTGCCAACCAGGTTTGTGTCTTCAAATGAAACAATGTAATGATACTCATAAACACGTTTCAAAATCTTTATCCTCTCTGGGCATCAACGACAAGGTTGAGCCGCTCAACGTCTGTCATGCTCTGATGACAGAAGATGAAAGCAAGTGGCTGAAGCTGAGATCGCACGTGTGTAACAAACGTCAGAAGCACATATGGTCCTGCTTCTAGAATCTGCCAGCCGTCATGTTCAGTCTTGACAAGAACAAGTGAAATATCGAGCGGTAACGCAACTTTTTTCAGAACTTCGCTCGCCGCTAGAACGCGCGTTGCGGCACTATCGAAGTCTTCTAGACTTTCCTCTGCAAGTTGTTCTGCAAGCTCATACTGCTGTGCATTGAGAATATTGTTCCAGTCATCCTTTGATCGTGGCACGACTATGTCGATGCGAACACTCTCCTGATCTGAATTGTTCAGATTCACGGTCAGAGAAGCATTTGCAGCCCTGTGAAGCGCGAGATAAAGCTGCATCTGAGGGTAGAATTCAGGTATGCGGCGCTCAAAGTACGGTCCAAGCAGAACCTCAGCCCATCGTTTGTGAGGGAGGAGCGCACCTACAAGTTGCAAATGTAGACCACTCCATTGCTCAAGCAATTGCCCATCGCTATTTCTAGCTTCTACATCGTAGATAAAGGAGTCTCCCTGTCTTTCGCGTTCACGTGCGTAAACTCTTATCTTTTCTCCTGGTACAAAGGGCTGTTCCGCAAAGGAAAGAGACTCCACGCGCACAGGCAGAAGAGTAGCCTGGGGGATACAAGCCTGGATGGCATGGATGATGGCATCTCTACTTGCTGGATCTCCCAGAATGAACTCTGATGGAAGATAGCGTGCAAACCAGGCTCCACTCGTGTATGGGGCAATCTCGGCGATACATTCCCTGGCATGAAGGTAGGTATAGCGCAGAATCCTCTGGAAACGACCGCGATGAAAGAGAAGTTGCCCGTAGAGGTCATCTGGTAGCTGCAACTGCACGATAGTCTCTCCCGATGCAGGCCATTGGAGGGATCTTTGTTCCACGCATTGCTGCGAGAAGTGGCAAACAGCCTGGAAGTGGTTGGTTTGATAGGTCGTTTCTGAACAACGAATGGCAACTTCTACAGAACCGTCGTGTTGAACCAGAGCCATCATGCGCAACGTCACAGATCTTTGCTCTGGAATCACAAGAGGCCTGACAAACCGTACGTCGGTGAACGACGGTCTGACCTGCTTCCCGGTCACAGCCATAGCGATCTGCGCCATCGCTTCCAGACCAATCACAGCTGGAACGAGTCGTTCATCCTCCAACTGATGATCATTGAGATAAAGGTCTGTCGTTGTGGACATCTCCACATCGACAACTAGCTCAACACCTGGATAAAAGATCAAAGGTTTCTCCAGAAAACGTAAGAAAGGAAGCTGCCAGGTCGCCATTTTCAAGGTAGGAACGGTGCTAAAACGTCCACTGACAACGATCCTGGCTGTTGTTTGACGTTGTGAGAGCAACTGGCGGAAGAGGGCAATACCTGCCTCGACAGGAATGGGCATAATGCCCTCTGCACGTAAAGCTTCAACGCGGCCAAGGCGTTCCCCCATTCCTACTCCCGACCAGACAGACCATTCAATACAGAGGCAGAAGCAAGCAGGATAGGCACGCTGGAACGCTTCTGTGATGTGTCCCAGCCATTCGTTTGCAAGAGCGTAGTGTGCCTCTCCTTGCATACCAGTGCGCGCAATGATAGAGCCGAAAGCAATCAAGTATTTGATCCGCTGGGGCGAGATCGCAGAAAGAATATTCTCTAGCCCTCTTACTTTGGGCGCAAGTGTCTTCTTAAACGTCTCTTCATTGAGCGTACTTAAGAGGGCGGGATCATTAACACCAGCCCCGTGGAGGATCGCAGTGATTGGACCAAGACGCGCCTCAATCTCATGGATCGCCTGCGCAACTCCGAGCGCGTCCTGCACATCGATAGATACATAGTGGTAATGAATGCCAGCGATTTCCAGCTTCGTGAGATGTTCCGCCAGGATGGGGTCGTACTGTGGATGCGATCTTCCCAGGAGAGCAAGTGTAACACCAGTCTCCTGAGCCAGCGCAAAGGCACACTCGGCAGCGATACCTTTCCCACCACCTGTAACGAGCAAAACATCGTTCGAGTCAAGCATTAAAGGTTCACTTTTAACTATTGATGCACACGGGACGAGGACCGGCTCTGTTCGCTTTCCCTGCATGTCATAGCTCACCTCAACGAAGCTCGTGGCTGCTCGCACTTCGGCGGCAACATATGTAATGAGAGACGGGAGATCGGGGGCAGATGAATGATGCAAACCGTCAGGCGTGGATGTTCGAGATAGAGGGTCCGGGCGAAGGCCGCGCCGACGCTCCCATGTTGAATAAGAACAAAATGTGTTGCCTCCTGTCGCGCAATCGTAGCTTGTGCTCCCTGTAACAGCAGGTCCACAGAATGAACTTCCAGGTCAGCAGGAAGGCAGACCACAGAACCGACCCCTTTGAGCGATGCAAAGACGCGTGTAAAGTCCTGTGTGAACCGATAGTTTCGTGGCGCGAAAATCTGCCAGTCTCCTGGCTTCTGATCGATCAGAGGGGCTGAAAGCGCTTTCTCTTGCTCGACGACAGAGAAACATCGTATCCATGGAGAAAGGCCATCCGGCTCCTTTTTCTGCTCTTGCTCGTCTGCTGATGAGATGGACTGCTGTTGTAAATCTTCAAGCAGCTGAACAATTTCACCTAATCGAGCATCCGCATACTGCAGGAGGGAACCTGAACGTGCGATGCCAAGCGCTCGACTGGCCTCAGCGAGAATTTGCCCAACAGTGATGGAATTGAGATGTAAATCACTGAGCATTCTACTCTCAAGGTCAAGCAGCTCCAATGAAAGCTCTGTACGAGTGGCGATAATCTGTCGCACTAGCTCAAGGGTTGTCCCTGTGGAGGAATACATGACTTCCTGTCGCATGGATGTGTTCTCTTGAGTATTTGTAGTATGTTCGATGTCAGAGAGCGCTACTTGCTCACAGGGATTGATGAGAAATGAAGGATTCCAGTTGAGGTCGATTGGACGGGTGAAACGGTGCGCGAAGAGACCTGAAGTATCTATAGGAGTTCCGAGGACAAAAGCTGCCGCACTCGCTGAAAGTATACCACTGATTGACGGACTACCAGCATCTGTAGCCACACCTGGCTTTTGAGTAATGTCAAGCAGGAGTTTAGTCAATGCTTTTCCTGGACCTACCTCAATGAAGAGATCCGTATTGCTCTGTATGCGCTCCACTGCTTCAAGAAAGCGTACTGGTGCTGTTACCTGCGTGCAGAGCAACTCTTCAATGCGGTCATTTTTCACAAAATCGCCGGTCACCGTTGAGACAATGCTACGGCAAGCAGGAGCAAAATATTCCTGCCGCAAGCTGGCTGCTAGCATGTCTACCGCTGGGGCAACAAGCGGCGAGTGAAAAGCGTGAGAGACCGCGAGGCGCACACACGGGAATCCCATGGCATGAGCTCGTGCGGCAATTTTATTGACTGAGAGCACATCCCCAGCAACAACGGTCTGGCGAGGCGAATTCAAGCCTGCGAGCACAACAGGAGCGTTACGTATAAGTTCTCTCACCGTCTGTGCGTCGGCCTGCACGCTGAGCATCGCTCCCTCTTGTGTTCTCACCTGTGCCATAGCCGCTCCTCTCGCTCGCGCCAGGCGCAAGAGGGCTGGAGCATCAATGACCCCTGCCCATTGTAAAGCGGTGAGTTCTCCCAAGCTATGGCCGAGTCCGATGTCTGCTTGCACTCCCAGCTTTTCCAGGACTATGAGACCGGCTAATGAAGCGGTAGTGATCGCAGGTTGTGCAATTTCCGTGCGCTTTCCATCGGCATGCTCAGGAAGATCAGCCTGAAGGTAGAGGGCATCAACCTCACGGAAACAGGATCGTAAGATGCCACCGCTCAGGTAAGATGGAGCGCCCTGACCTGGAAAGAGAAATGTAATGCGGGGTGTGGCAGTTCCATGGCCCAAATACACATGTGACTTTGGATCGATATGTGTAAGAGCACCTGCGGATATAATCTCTTGAAGTTGTTTGAGGCGTTGCTCGAATT
Source organism: Reticulibacter mediterranei (assembly GCF_016587455.1). Lineage (NCBI taxonomy): Bacteria > Bacillati > Chloroflexota > Ktedonobacteria > Ktedonobacterales > Reticulibacteraceae > Reticulibacter > Reticulibacter mediterranei. The sequence continues at coordinate 1,274,527 of NZ_BNJK01000001.1, forward strand.
CGCGGGGCTTTGAGACAACGAGAGCGGCACGCACTGATCCAGGTTGGAGGTGGTTAGCGAGAAATGCTGCGAGATCCGTCAATTCCGCATAGGAAAGGCGAGGTGCCAGCGCTAAAAGTTGAGCAATCTGCTCTTGCAGGGCTTCGGCGTCTGGGGCACGCAGCAGCAGAAGTTCCGCATCCTGAAAAGAAGTGAGGAGTCTCTGTTCGGGGGGAGTAAGTGTGTGCCGTCGCTCCTGAGCAACACCTTCCAGAACAACATGTGTATTGATCCCTCCAAAGCCCATTGAACTGATTCCAGCTCGAAGGGGTGCCTCAGCAGGCCAGAGCTTCCCCTGCTGAAGCGCCTGAAGCTTGGCATGAGGGCGAGTCAGTTCTCGATGAGGTTCAACCATTCCGGTTGTAGGCGGAATGATCTGATTAGAAACTGCCATAGTCGCTTTGATCAATCCAGCGATCCCCGCTGCGGCTTTTGTATGACCAATGTTTGCTTTAATGGAACTGATATATGCTTTCTTCGTCGGAGAGAGATCTGATACCTGATCCCAGGTAAAGGCAAGCGCCTGCAACTCTGTTGCGTCACCAACCTCGGTTCCCGTACCATGTCCCTCAAAGTAAGGAACGGTATCAATGCTCAATCCGCTGCGCTGATAGGCACGTTTCAGAGCCAGATGTTGCCCCCCCACCTCTGGACGCGTGATACCACCACTTCCATCAGATGATATGCCCCATCCACGAATCACCGCATAAATACGGCAATTCTGGGCTATGGCATCTTCATAGCGCATCAGAACAATAAAACCGCACCCCTCGCCGGGAAGAAATCCACGGGAATGAAGGTCGTAGACACGCATCTCCTCAGCCGCCAGAGCCGATGTTTTGGCAAAACCAATAATCTCAAAAGGATCAATGCTCAGATCAACCCCGCCAGCAAGCGCAACATCGAGATCAAAGGATTCGAGAGCTTTGCAAGCATGGACGAGAGCAAGTAAAGAGGAAGAACAGGCACCATCAACAGTATACCCTCCTCCTTTCAAGTTAAAGTAGTTACATATTCTTCCCGCAATAGTATTGGAGAGGCCGCCCGCCAACGTTTCCTCTCCTACCGGGGCAAAGGGTCTCTTATACTCCTGCTCAAGCTGGACGAGAAAGTCTTGTATAGCATTGGATTGCCAACCTTGCTTGAGGAGCGCATGTGTGACCACGCGTGCAACATAGGGCCAGCGCAGGCGAAGCAACTGAGCACGGGAGAACTCACCAGTAAGAGTATTGCCAACGAGCACTCCTGTTGAGGTAGCCGGAAGCATACGTTCTTTGGAAAAACCCGCATCGGCAATGGCTTGCTCTGCTATATCGAGAGCTAACCAGTGCGTCAGATCACTTGAGCGATACGTTTTCCCGGCGATGCGGAAATGTTCACGGTCAAAAATATAATCAGTCAGAAAAGCGCCCTGTGAGGAATAAGTGCGGTCAGGCATATTTCGATCAGGATGATAGTAATCATCGAGATTCAGGCGTTCTGATGGAATCTTGCGAAACGCTCTACGCTGTGCGAGTGCATTTTCCCAGAGTTCTTGCGGTGAGCGTGCATCAGGATAACGACATGCCATTCCAACAATAGCTATAGCCTGCATAAGAATGTTTCCCCTCTCGTTGCCCGCGCTTATCAAAGGATTTGGAACGGGCAAGACACTTTTGCAACAAGAAAGTATTTTCTTAGAAAGACTCTCCCTGCTAATGTTTCTTCAGGAGAATATGATTTCTGTAAAACAGAAAGATATGATGAGCAAGCCCGTGGCCGGTTGGCTCCAGGAGTCACCTAGAGGCCACTGGAATGTCAAAAGAAGCTCGGATGCGCTGACGCCACAGTTCAAACGCAGGTTCAAGACGACCAGGAGGCAGATTATTGAGAGACGAATCCACAAGGTGAACGATCTCTTCGGTAGGAAGTCCACAGATGATATCGCTCGCGAGTCTCGTATGTGCTCCCAGGTTACCCGCTCGCTGCCGGGCTTTTGTCGCGAAAGCAGCTCCTTGTGCCAGATGTGAGTGGAATGAAGCAGAGACCTCACAGAGTTGCTGTATCTTTTCAGCAGTGACTCCCCCTGCATAAGTGCAAGCAAGCCCCACGCCGCTCCATAAATCTGGTTGCCGAATAGATGAAAAAGCACGAATACAGTCGGCAATGTAGGAGATATCCCCACCTCCAACAAACCATAAGCTTCGACCGAGTCCTTGATCGAAAGCGCGACGAGCATATCCTTGTGGAAGGGTAAACGGCCAGCGCTGCCGGAGAAGCGTCTGTTTCCAGGAGAAATAGCCCTCATGAAAGCCGTAGCCGTCGTAGGCTAACCAGCTGAGAAGAGGGTCATAAGGAGTTCGTTTTGTAGTTTTTATGTGTTTCCGTGGAAGACGTCCCATAGTCCACCCCCATCCCACATACAACATATAAATGTGAGCATTGCCTTCCAGCCGGGTAAATGGCAAAAAACGTTTCTTCCAGGGGAAAAGGAAATCGAGTAAGGCAAGACCCATTCCAGCCCCCTCGTAGGCGAAGCCCCTCAATTCACGATCTATTTGCTCAAGTTGAACGGCCAGCATCTTATTGCTGTCACTTGAGAGGGCAGTGTGATACCCAAGGATAAATGTGGAGGCACTGCGTTCCAGTTGTTCTTGCGTAGAGAAGGCACCTGTGTGAAAACCACGTCTGGTGAAATCAGTTTCTTCTGGCGGTATTTTAAGAAATTTTTCGAGTAATCCCTTCGTAGAGAACAACATGCTTTCTTCCTTTATATATACTTCTATGTATCGCACTACATCTAAAGCTCTCCATTAAGGGTACATCTACAAACAAACATGAACAGGAATAGAAAAAGCTCTGACGTTAATAGCAGAGTTTTTCTATTTCACGGTCTTCGCTTTTTTGGATTATCACATCTACCAATTAGCAGTATAAACTGCACTTCCTGAATCATGCTTCTCCGATATTGCTAAATCTTGAATTTCTGTTAGAGAGAATAAAGGTAGTCTCAGTAAATCTTGACAATATTTATAAAATGATGTTACTATCGTAACACATAATTTAAGGACATGATTGGATCATGCTTGTGATCATAGTAAAAGAAAAGATAGAATATGTCACAGGAGAATCCACAGGTAGAAGAAGAAAATATCGAGAATCTTAGAAAACAGCTAATTTCTTTTCTCGGTGAGCAAGTAGCAACTCGTTCTATCGAACAGCGAGACATGTTAATCCTTTCGCTTCGTCTCGGCCTAAAAGATGAAAAGTGCTACACACTGGTCGAATCTGGTCGAATCCTACATACTTCGCCTGAGTGCATTCGCCGCAGACAACACTTGCTTTTACATAAGCACATCAAGGATCCTTCCTTCTTCAAGCTTCTGCAAACTTATGCTCTGATCAAACGATTACCTCGTGGGTTTGATTTGTATTATCCTTCAGCAAACACATTTGATAGTATATCTTTATGAGACGGCAAAATCACCTTGCAACGTGAAGCCGTGCGTTCCTGGCACCAGATGCCTCATCATGCGTTCTCACTAATAATCGTTACCTTCCTCACAATTGACCATCACAACCAGCTATGGGTAGATGCGGAAGAAAACTTATTCCCCCAAAAAAGCAATCTGCAAGAAGCTTTCTCGCCAAATAGCCGGTATGCTCTGATTAACATACTGTTCGTTCTCTAGAAGCAGTTGAGAATAGTGGTGATTTATGGAAAGTCTCATAAAAGTAGAAGAGCTGGTTGCAACCGTAATGAACGTCCCGTTATCGCTGATAACCGATTCTACGGGACCGACCACATTGCAGACCTGGAATAGCCTAAAACATCTGGAACTGATAGCGGCTCTTGAAGAGATCTATAGCATTAAATTGACGACACATGAGATGCATACGCTAACTTGTGTGGCCGACATACACCGTATATTACAGCAGAGATCGTTAAGCACATAAGCATTTAATTATTTAATTATAGCTGAGATAACATAATAGCTGTGTATAATACAAATGCTATTTATATAAAAGGGGAAAACATGAGTTTGTGGCAGAAACGTCAGCGTTGGCAAACGCTTGCCTACTCCAAGCGCATGCTTCGAGAACGCATAGCCGTCTTGAGTACTTTCACCGCGAATCCGATAATTCCATATCTGGGCCTTGCTCTAAATGACGCAGGCTTGCCTGCAGATGTCTGGATAGGGCCGTATAATCAGATGGCACAACAGTGTCTGGATGAGAGGAGCGAGACTGCCGGTTTCAAGCCAACGATCCTTATTGGCTGGGCACGATTGGAGGAACTGTGGAGTGGACGACCTCTTCCCTTACTTGAGCCAGAGACGAATTTTGTTCATGAAGCCCTCGAACTAGCTGATATTCTCCTGAACGCAGCGCGCCACTGGCAGGCAACACTCATATTTGTCTTGCCTGCTATCCCTGAAGAACGCCCCCTGGGCATTGGCGATGCATGTAATGTGACAGGAGTCTTTGCCATCGCTACCTCGATCCGCGAAGCACTCCGCCATCGACTTGCCGGACAGCCAGAAGTGCTACTCTTCGATTTGGAGGAAGTAATCCGCTCGATTGGTAGTGCATCTTCTTACAATCAACGTTTGCTTGCTCTGGCTCACATTCCTTTTACAGAAGAGCTATTTCACCTGATGAGTGAGCACCTAGCACGCCTGATCCTGTTAAGCAGACGGCCAGCCCGGAAGGTTATTGTACTTGATGGAGATAATACACTGTGGGGTGGCATTGTAGGTGAAGATGGAGCATTGGGGGTTGATTTAAATGCCAACGGGCCAGGGGCAAGCTATAGAGAATTTCAGTCTTTTTTACTTGAACTACGGCGAGCAGGTGTACTTCTCACATTATGTAGTAAAAATGAAGAGGCAGATGTCTGGGAGGTCTTCGCTCGCCCGGAAATGCGTTTGAAGCCAGAGATGCTCTCTGCATGGCGAATCGGCTGGCAGCCAAAGCCAGCCAGCATCCGGGAACTTGCTGACGATCTCAAGCTTGGGATCGAGAGTTTTGTGCTTATAGATGATAATGCCGCCGAAATTGCTGAGGTACGGGCCGCATTTCCCCAAATCGCCTGTATACAGATGCCTGCTGATCCGGCTGGTTGGTTAACAGTACTTACATCAGCAGGACTATTAGACAGATTGCCACCGCTTCCTGAAGATCTCGAACGAGCAGTCTACTATCAGCAAGAGCAGCAGCGTGCTGCTTCTGGCAAGGGGATCACGTCACCAGAAGTCTATCTGGGGCAACTGAATATCGAGGTTGCAATGTTTTCACCAACTGTAACTGATATGCCCCGATTAACTCAGCTTGTTGCAAAGACAAATCAGTTTAACCTCAATTGTCGCCGTCGCTCTGCTCCCGATTTATCTCAGCTTTGTGCTGATGAACACTATATTGTGCGCCTGACACGCGCCAGTGATCGCTTTGGAGACTACGGCATTGTTGGAGCCTGCATTGCCAGGCTCCATCCGGAATACGCGGAGTTAGATACTTTTATCATGAGTTGTAGAGTTATGGGTCGTGGCATTGAAAGGGCTATGCTCAACGATCTTTTTGCAGTTGCAGCCGAGCAAGACAGAACAAAACTTGTAGCAACTGTAGAAGAATGTCCACGCAATGAACCTGCGCGAACATTCTTCTACAGCCTGGGCTGCGAAACATTGGAGACCGGCTATAGCCTTCAACAGCCAGAGTGGCCGTCCTATATTGGGCAGCAGGAACAAGCAGTTGACAGGATTTTGCCAGGTCAAAGTATAGTTGGACCTGGCAAAGACGGTAACACCCGACTAAGATGAAGGAGGAGAGGGTGGCAGGGCAGGTTTGATGCCGTAGCGCTTCATGACCTCCATCATTTTGGCTCCATCGGGTGGCCCACCCGCTGCGGCAGAAATCACCGCAATTAGCTCGTGGAAGAACTCAGGCCCGATCTTTGCAGGGGTCACAATGGTCAGCACCTTAGCATCGACATCGCCGTGGTTACCAAATCCATGGACCGCGCCACGCGCAATACATAGTACCTGTCCTGGTCCCAACTCAACTGGTACACCATTGACTGTCCAGGTGGAAATGCCCTCCACTCCGTAGATTGTCTCTTCATAGGCATCATGGCTATGTGGAAGAGCAGGATTTTTTGCTCCAGCTGGGATGACCATTTCAAAGGTGGCCAGGCTGCCATTGGACTCGGCCCCCGTGACCAGAAACCGAAGCTGAGTCACACCAACCTGAATCGTTTCTTCAGCTGGATTCAGCTGAATATGCTCATTTTGCTGAACCATTAACTTCTCCTTCCTTAAAGCAATTAATATACTATTTTACATCGATAAAACAATTATACATGATAATCACACGTATATCAAGCTGTTCCTTTTGCACGTGAAGTATAATAGCCAAAATTTACTACGTTTTTGCTCGTCGCTGCATCATAGCCAGGAGTGCAACAATAAGGAAGCAAGGTAGAAGAAGCTTTTTTTATATGGAAAACTTTATACTGTAACAGTGCTTTCTGACGCATCTTTTGAAAAGGAGAGATATATGACGACCAAGCATATTGAAACTGTGATCATCGGAGGCGGACAAGCAGGACTTGCTCTTAGCTACTACTTAACCCAACAGGGACAGCCACATATTGTGCTTGAACGCGGGCAGGTGGGCGAAACATGGCGAAGTCAACGCTGGGATTCATTTACCCTTATCACACCGAACTGGACGATACAGCTTCCTGGCTTTGAATATCAAGGAGACGATCCTGGTGGCTTTCTTACGCGTAAGGATATTATAAAGTACCTGGAGCAGTATGCTCAGTCCTTCAATGCGCCTCTCCAGAGCGGAGTTCGGGTCACGGCACTGCGGCCACAATCTGGAAGCAATGGATACCTGGTAGAGACAGAGGAGACAACTTTCAAAGCTAACAATGTTGTGCTTGCAACCGGTGCTTATCAAAAGCCAAAACTTCCCAAAGGCAGCGATACACTACCCGCAGATATTTACCAGATTCATTCTAGCCAATATAAGGAGCCTGAATCACTGCCTTCTGGAGCAGTGCTGGTCGTGGGCACAGGTCAGTCAGGCTTTCAGATCGCCGAGGAGTTACATGAGAGTGGACGACAAGTCTATTTGTCCATCTCAAGTTGCGGCAAAACGCCTTTGAACTACCGAGGTAAGGATGTCGTCTGGTGGCTTACCAAAATGGGCTTTTTCGACAGAACTGTCGATCAACTTCCTTCACCGATGGCAAAATTCGCGTGTAGTCCGCATGCCTCAAACAAACATGGAGAGAGAGATGTCACCTTGCGACAATTTGCCAGACAGGGGATGATTCTACTTGGACATCTAGAAGCCATTGAGGGCAAAAAGCTCATCATTGCACCAGATGTAAAAGAAAACCTCGCCAAATCAGAAGCATTTACGGCACAAATTATGCAAATGATTGATGGCTACATCGCGAAGACTGGCATAGAGGCTACTGCTCGCAAGGAGACAGACGAACCAACCCCTACCGTGTTAATCAATGCGAAACCCATTCTAACGCTGGATCTGCCCTCGGCGAATATTAAAACAGTCATCTGGGCTACCGGCTATCAGCTCGATTTTGGCTGGGTCCAAATACCGGTCTTCGATAAGACAGGATATCCTGTTCACAGGCGCGGCGTTACTGACTCACCTGGACTGTATTTTCTGGGCCTACACTGGCTCTATAAGACGAAATCTGCGTTATTATCCGGTATTGGAGAAGACGCCGCGTTTATTGCCTCCGCAATCGCAGCACGAAATTAAAATGACAGGCATAGTCTCTCAAGAGGCAAGAGGAGAAATCAATGAGCTTTTCCCAATCCTGTCGTTCTCCGTCTCATCACGCCGTCGTCATAGGTGGAGGTATCGCCGGGCTGCTTGCAGCCCGCGTCCTGCTTAATTACTTTGACCAGGTGACTCTGATTGAACGAGATCACTATCCAGAAGAGCCAGTTGCTCGCTCTGGTATCCCTCAAGGAACACATGTCCATATTCTGTTTATGCGAGGTCAACAAATTCTGGAAGATTTTTTTCCAGGAATCAAGGATAAATTAGTGAAACGGGGGGCTATAGAAGCTGATTTCTCTAACGATTATCTGTACCGCTTTCAGTCGGGCTGGCTGCCCCGTGCGCCATCTCAATTGCAAGGATATGCCTGTACACGTCTGCTGTTGGAATGGCAGATACGCCAGGAGTTGCAAGCCTACCAGCGTGTACAGATCATTGAGGGGCATGAAGTCGTCGGCCTCCTCTCCAGCAACAATCGACAGGCGGTTACAGGAGTGCGTTTACGAGAGCGTCAGCCGGAGAGAGCAGGAGAGAGCCAGAGCAGACCGCTTCATGCCGACCTGGTGATAGATGCCAGCGGACGTTTTTCTCATGCGCCCCGCTGGCTGGAAGAACTTGGGTATCAGCCTCCTCTGGAGACCGTAGTCAATGCCTTTTTGGGATACGCAACTCGCGTCTATGCACCTCCCACCGATCATTCTCGAACATGGAAAGGAATGCTTATCCAGAGTAATCCGCCTGAAAACCTGCGGACTGGCTTTGTCTGGTCAGTTGAAGGCAACCGCTGGCAGGTGCTACTGGTGGGAGCTGGCAAAGACTATCCTCCTACACAGGAAGCTGACTTCCTCACCTTTGCCAAAGGCTTAATCGATCCTTTGCTCTACGAAGTCATCCGGGATGCGCAGCCTTTGTCGCCGATCTACAGCTACCGACGAACAGAAAATCGTCTGCGGCATTTTGAGCGACTTAAACGACAACCGGAAAAGTTTATAGTCCTGGGCGATGCTTGCTGCGCACTTAACCCTATTTATGGCCAGGGAATGACTGTGGCGGCGTTAGGAACTGTAGCGCTTGATACATGGCTCGGTGACAAACATTCTGACGGTAGTCAACGTGGACGATCTCAAGATTTCCAGAAAAAGCTAGCGCGAGTCAATGCACTCGCCTGGCAATTCGCAACGGGATCAGATTACCGCGTCCCTGGTAACGAGGGAAAAGCGTTAAACTGGGCATCCAGGCTGCAGCACCGTTATATGGACAGTCTTATGGAGATGTTGCCCACCGATAAGGAAGTACATGATGCCTTTATGGAAGTACTCCATCTGAAGCAGCCTCCTGGTATTCTTTTGCATCCAAACTTTCTCCTAAAAGTTTTGGGGCATCGGCAACGTCCACGAGATACAGAACCGACCTCTTCAGTAAAACACTCTTAATGGACAGGCTTCCTGGTAGATACGTCTGCCAGGAAGCCTGTCCATTAAGAGAACCTCTATTTCTTTAGGCATATTTTGAGCCATCAGGCATGGTCGCACCTGCAAGCGAATGAACTTCTTTGAGCTGCTCGTCAGTTATAATCGCCTCCGCCAGATTAGCTCTGCGGAAGTCGGCAGCCGTAAGATTAGCCTCGTCCAGGTTGGCTCTACTAAGATTAGCCCAGCGCAAATCAACCCGCAGGAGATTAGCCTTGCTCAGATTAGATGCTATCATCTCAGCACTGCTGAGATTGGCATCCATCAGTTCAGCACTGCTGAGATTAGCACCGTTGAGGTATGCCCTGCGAAAATCAGCCTTGCTCAGCTTAGCGCTACTGAGATTGACGTTACTGAGATCCGCATGGAAAAGATTAGCAGCGCTAAGATCACACTTGCTGAGATCTGCCCCGGCGAGATCAGGCTCAATATCTGGATTCTGGGATCTCCATATGTTCCAGGCGTTCGATCCCTGTAGTTTCAGTATGCTAAGCTGGTCCTGATTAGCCATCAAACGCTTCTCCTTCCCGTATTAATCTTCATTCCCCTGTAACAGAACCGCAGAACCCCTATCTGACGCTTGCTGATTAACACTGGCTACTTTGGACACGCTCACGAGAACAAGCCCCAGCGCCAGAGCTTCAATCACGCCGACAACTACACCCAGATATGCAATACTTCCTATCGTTAAAACCAGACCACCTATAATTCCTCCACCTGCAATACCCAGGTACAATGCCGTCATATTCAGAGAAAGCGCAACCGTGGCCGACTGTGGCGCGAGCGAAACGAGGTAGCTATTCAGTGCAGGAGCACCCAGCCATCCCACCAGCCCCCAGACAACGAAGGCCACCACAACCACAATATCGAGCAGAACAGATTTTGTGGCAAGCATCAAGAGGGAGAAGCATAATGCGTTGAGCATCATGAAAGTAAAAACTCTCACGAGAAGGCGTCTTGTCCCCCAACGATCAGACAGCAAACCCCCAAGGAGATTGCCAGCCACCGAAGCGACACCAGAAGCAAAGAGGACCAGGCTCAGCGCTACAGCCGTGAATGTTGTCAGTCGCAGTAACAGAGGCATAATATAGGTCAGGACACTATTTGCGCCGACCAGTGCCACAAAGCTAATAGCCAGGGCCAGCAAAACATTCCGCTGTGAGAGGAAGTTCACACGTTCTCGCCACGTAATCACATGGTCGGAGGGTGTAATACGCGGCAACACAAAGGCAATCAACAGTGTCACAATCACACCTATAGCGGCAACCATAGCAAACGCTGTGCGCCAACCAAACAGGTTACCAACCCAACTCCCAAGAGGTAATCCCAGAACAATGGCACCTGTTATTCCTGCCATAATTGCGGCGATAGCCTGTCCTTGCCGTTTGGGATCGAGCAGTTGCGTTGCCGTCGCCATCGCTGTCGGTGTATAGATGGAAGCTGCCAATGCAGCTACGAAGCGAGTGACGAAAAGCCAGCGCGCTGTAGGAACAAACACTGCGGCCAGATTTGCCAGTGCAAAAATCACGATAGCACTCAGCAGAAGGCGTTTCCTATCAACATGAGCCGTCGTCAGGGCTAGCACAGGTGAACCTACCGCGTAGGTGATACCAAACAATGTCACCAGTTGTCCAGCAACCCCCACTGGAACCCCCATGTCAGCGGCTACATTTGGTAAGAGTCCAGCAACAAGATATTCATCAGTTCCCACAGCAAAGGCACCCAGGGCCAGAATAAACAACGCAAAAGGCATAAATGCTTCTCTCCTCTCAACCTTTGACGCACTCGACAATGCTTAGTGGACTCCGTGTTGGGATAATCTGCTTCAATTTCAAGTTTGCAGCGCCCAACAATGCCTCAAATTCTGCGGCGGTTCGCTCACAGCCTCCGAAGGATACCAGCATATTGAGGTCCATAAACTTGCTGGGATCAGGCACATTAGCAGGAGCTATTACTTCCGAGATCAACAGGAGTTTGGCATGCGAAGGCATTGCATTGTAGCACTGTTTTAATAGCGCTAACGCCTGTTCGTCTTGCCAGTCGTGAATAACGGTCTTGGCAATGTAGGCGTCGCGTCCTGCGGGAATAGAGGCAAACATATCTCCACTGACAACTTCGCAGCGCTGCGCGACTCCTGCGGCCTTAAAAACTCCTTCCGCCTGTCTGACCACCTCTGGCAGTTCCAGGAGGGTGCCCCGCATCTCAGGATAGGCTTGTAGGATAGCAACCAGCAACTGGCCGTGCCCGCCAGCAATGTCAACAACGCTCTGAAGACCAGAAAAATCATAGGCTTGCAGAATGGCATGCGTCTCTGCTGCCGAAAAGCTGCTCATGGCATATTGGAAGATATCATGTTCCTCTGGATGACTCATATAGTATTCCCATAGAGTCATGCCAAAGTGATGATCGAAAGCGGGTTTGCCTGTCTGAATGCTGTAAAGAAGTTCTCCCAGTGCAGGCCATTGCAGCGTTGAGCCAAAAAGCAGCCCCGCAGCCGCCATCGAACCAGGAACATCTCTTCGCAATAGCTCACCCAGGGGAGTGAGTGTAAAACGGCCTTGTTCATCTTCGACGAACAAACCAGCTCCAGCCAGCGCACGGAGTAGCCGATACAACGAAGGTGCATGTGTCTCGGTGGCCTGGGCCAGTTCTGTTGAATTCTTTGGCCCATCCTTCAAGAGACCTGGAATATTTAGTTTCGTCGCAACGTGAATTGCCTGTGAAAGCAAGCATCCGCTGGTCATTCGCCAGAGGACCTCCTGCGGCATTTCCTTTGTTGCATGCTGTTCGACTGTAGTTACATGCTGATCTACCATTATTACTTTCCTTCCTTTAATATCAGTATAATGTGCCAAATACTGATTTTCTCGCTTTTCTCCGATCATTCAAATTTTTCTGCTTTTTCTCACCACTCTGCTTCAATCTTTTGGTAGCCACGGAACGCAAGCACAGGAGTGCGGGTTAACTTCTGTCCGGATTTCAACCGCAGATTAGGGATTCGCTGACTCAGCACCTCAAAAGCAATGCGCACTTCCATGCGAGCTAAGGGCGCTCCCGCGCAAAAATGCGGACCATAGCTGAATCCGAGATGATGATTAGGGTGGCGTTCCATCTCGAAGAGATGCGCGTTGGGAAATTGCTCTTCGTCCCGGTTTGCCGAACCAAAAAGGAGCAAGAGCCTTGCCCCCTGGGGCAATAGTACGTTTTCTATTTTCACTTCGCGCGTTGTGGTACGAAACAGCGCATGTACAGGTGAGTCGTAGCGCAGCACTTCCTCGATGGCGGGGCGAATCAGTTCAGGATGTGCACTCAACTTTTGCCAGCGCGTATTAGGCTGCAAGAGGAGAACCAGACCGTTGCCAATTAAATCTACTGTAGTGCGATGACCTGCCATAATGAAGCCACAAATAACGGCAATCAGCTCCTCAAGAGAGAGAGGATCAGCTCCCGGAGTTTGATGGGTAATATGGAACCCGATCAAGTCCTCCTTGGGATTTTTCCGCTGCTCGTTGACAAATTCGGCAATATAGTGCTGAAAGGCAACCACGCTTTTTGCGCATTCCACCTGGCGCTCTTCGGTTAAATTACCATAGAGGAGATCGACCAGATCCAGGCACCACTGCTTGGTCTCAGCCATGCGTTCTTGAGGGATATTAAACAGACGAAACATGACTTCGAGCGGCAACGGATAGGCAAACTGCTCAAGCAGTTCCGCCTGCCTGTCATCGATAAAGGTATCTATCAAGCGATTGACGAGTGCACGAATAAAATCTTCATATGGTGCTAGCCGCGCTGGAGCTAGACCTTGCAAATGGGGTTGACGAAAGCGCTGGTGATTAAGCCCATCACTATCGATGGAGATGGGAAGCATCGGGTATCCCCGCATAAGAACAGCCAACGCAGCCGGTGACAAGGCAGTCACAGGGTTTTTCACATCGCGTGACGAAAATATCTCCGGCTGCGAGAGTACAGAGCGCATATCCTTATAGCGCGTGATCAGCCAGGCTCCAAGTTCAGGGCTGAAGGTAATGGGTTCTTTTTCGCGCATCTGTCCATACAACCGATAAGGATTTTCTAGCTGCTCTTCCTGCAGAGGATGATACTCCTGACCAAGCTGATACTCATTTGTCTGCGTCACCGACTTGATTCCTTTCTCCTGAACAACAAACACTTACTGTTCTAAAAAGCGTCTGGTGAAAACGACGATGTAACAGATTTCGATCAGCAAGCCTACTACTGCCTCAAGGACAAGCAGGATTTCGGACGCACCTACAACAGCTCCGGCAGCGAAGAAACCGCGTCCGTGAAATCCTGCGAGGCTCAAGACCAGCGCATTTGGTAGCAACGCAACATGATCGAAAACAGCATAGGCGAGAGCAAAGACTATGATGATAAGCAGGTAAGTAATGACGCTGCGCCAGGGCTTGTAGCCATAGCCAGTAGCGAGGTGGAGAAATAACGAAGAGAGATATTTGCTCAGCTGCCAGAACCAGGAACTACCAGATTGGTCCCCTCGCTTCTTTGCATCTCGTTTTAATCCTATCTGACGCCGCAGAACTTCGCATTGCAGAACATGGGCGCGGTAGGAGAAATACGCGGCCTCTTCGTAGAGACCCTGCTCTTTCAGAGCAAGGGCAAGCTGGCGATATGCTCTGACAGCTTGCTTGAACATATTGAGCCGTGTAAGCGCATCTTTCTGCTCTCCATGCTCTTCCTTTTCCTCGTAAGCCACATGCTCATCATCGAGCTGCTTGACCTGCGACCAATCTACAGTCGAAAGATCTATCTTGCCCCATTGCACAGCTGCCAGGCGTGGGCCTATCCCATTCTCATCTACGAGGACAGCTTCGGCGAAATCACTTCCCTCTAAAGTACCGCTCAAGATGGCTCTCCCCAGCATGGCCCGGCGCAGATTAGTTCCCCCTAATTGAGCGCCAGTAAGGTTGGCTTCCTCTAATTGAGCGCCAACAAGATAGGCATCCTTGAGCTGCGTACCAAAGAGGGTGGCGCAAGCAAGACGTGCACCATGCAAATTGGCCTTTGCCAGTTCTGCTCCGGTGAGATAGGCTCTCTCTAACTGAGCTCCGGTGAGGTTAGCCCCCTCTAATTGAGCTCCGGTGAGGTTAGCCCCCTCTAATTGAGCTCCGGTGAGGTTAGCCCCCTCTAAACCTGCCAGGCGCAAATCTGCCTGATTTAAGTGTGCTGCTGTAAGACAGGCTCCTTCCAGGTGCGTACCAAAAAGGTCAGCCTCCTCCAAATCCACCGCTGCCTGATCGAGCAGTTCCTTATTTGTCTTTACCCACCCACTCCACTGCTCCCTGGACAATCCTCCCTGGAGACGAGAAAGCGGCAAGCCACGCAGATTGATTCCCCGACTTGAGTCGCCAGAAAGAACTGCGCCACGCAGATCAAGTCCTTGCCGCCGCTGCTGAGCCTGATCCCGCCAATCAATCGGCCCTTCGCCATTCTCATGTGTTGCCAGGAGCCATTCTACATCGGCGCGACCAAGTTTTATCCCTTTAAAAGGATAGATACTCTTCTGGGGATCAGGGGGCAGAGCGCGCCGGGCTTCCAGCAGTTCCTGGCGTGCACGATCAATCTCAGGCTCGGTTCGCCAGGGATATCCCAGACTGCGCCAATAAGCCTTCCAGGCAGCGGGCTGATCGTTACTGGGTCGCTCTCCGCACGAATCCTGCCCGTTATGCATGTGCTGGGCAACGCTACCATCGTGCGATGGCTGTTGTCTCTGTGTCATGAGGCATCTTCCCTTCCATGTTTATGCTCACTGATGAGCTGAAGCTCTATCCGGCATCTTTGAGGAAGATATGTCCGCTATAGATGTCGTCTGCACATCTGCCAGACATTGGTGCAATACGCGCAAAGAAAGGAAGGCGCATTTGGAGCGAGCAGGGCTAATAGGAATACCGAGAGCATCAAGAAGATCATCTTCACTAAGGTCAAGCACTTCTTGCAAAGGTCTACCTTCGACCATCTCCGTCAGTATCGAAGCAGAAGCCTGGCTAACAGCACAACCCTTGCCCTGAAAATAAATTGTAGCAATCTTTCCCTCATCGATCTGAAGGCCGATTTCTACTCGATCTCCACATAGCGGATTGATGTCCTCAGCCCGGACATGAGGATGCTCCAGAATATTCTGGTTACGTGGATTAGCACAGTGATCAAGGAAATACTCACGATCAAAGTTTAGCGACATATTCCTACTCTCCCTCAATACGATCTTTAATCCGGCTGGAGTGCCAGTAGATCTACCTGCTACTTGATATAGTGATAACAGTTTTTTCTGTTTAATGCTTCTCCTATCTTGCTCCGTCTCCCCACGTTAGATATGCGTGTCCTGAGGAGTCACTGAAAAGAGCAGCCTGGAAGAAGATCTTTCTCAGGAAACACTTTATACTTTATTGATGAATGCTCAGAGGATGCAGTCCCACCTGATCAAATAACGGAGCACTTTGAAAGGTAGAACTCTATGCAAAAACAACCGGTGACTATTAAAGTCTGGTGTCGAGAAGCAGACCTATACCGGACTGCTGACTTGCTTTCGTGGGCGGTTGGACATCGAGTTGAAATACCTCCTGTCTCAACTGGCATGATCAATACCTACTTTTTTATCATCACTGACATTAAGCAGTACGAGGATGAAGATACAATTCGTAAAACTATGGGATTCGATATCATTGGCAAGATATCAGGAGTGATTGATTGGGAAATTATGCTTAAAGAAAACGCTTCCGCCAGGCCTATCCTGCCTGAAAATGACAAAATAGATAGAACCCTGATGGCTGTGCTGGATGACCTACCAATACCCCTTTCAATTGTAGCGAGAAGCGATGGTTCGTATACATGGAAATGGCAGAACGCCAGCGGCCAGAACCCGACCTTTATGGGCGCAGTGAAAGCCGCTCTTACCCATGTGATGCATGCCTACACTTTCATTCGTAATGAACTCGTCCGGTAGATCTGGTCGCTTCACTCATTGCAGGAAGCGCCTCAAGTGGGCGAGAAAAGCTGTGAAAGTTTTGTCGCCAGAAGAAGATTACCTCTAACGACAAGTTTCCTGCGCAGCAAGGCCTGCCCAATACTGATCTGGTCAGTGAAGAGCAGGCAAAGAGCATCTGCGTTCGCGGCCCAAAGGGTCACCTGCGGTTTTAGCACTCTGCCCTCACCGGCTTGACCACCTCCAGGAGAGACGCTGACATACCACTCACCGCCGGCATCTCCAGCTACGAGAAATTGAAAGGTCGCGCGCAGGTTGCCGCCCCGTTCCGGCCAATAGGTCAGGCTGATTAAACGAAAGAAGCGTCCCAGCGTGCGATGCAGAGCAGGGGGATCATACCTCCGCCAGAGAGGTTCTTTGTTAGCTGGACGGGCAATCTGTGCCACATGAACCATGCTGGAGTGCATTATTTGTGTCTCCAGGAGTTCGATAACAGTGAGTGGTCGATTAAAGATAGGTACAGCAACAGGCCACGCGAACTGTTCTGGAGCAAGTTGCTGCGCAACCGCGAGAGTCTCTTCAAGTGCTTGTTGTAAGGCTGCGATAAGCTCTGGTGGTTGCTGATGATGACGGAGTTGAATCTCGCGCTGATTATATGCAGGTAGATCTCTCCGCTGCTGCAAATCAGGCACAGTCATCTTTTCACGCAATACTGCTCGCTGGAGTGCTGCGCGATAAAATTCAGCGCTTGCGGCCAGGTGTGCTACGGTTTGATGCAATGTCCACTCGCTTCTGCGCACATGCCGCCCACGTTGTTGCCACACTTCTGATGCTGTCTCCTCAAGGAAATTTAACAGAATCTTCGTATGTGTGGACAGATCCAGAATCACATCAGAGCAACGAATTGCTTGAGAGACTGGAACCAGATCCCTCGACATGAGTAGACTCCTCTTCCCTTTTCTGATGATTGCGATGAAAGCAGATGCTAGAAGACAACTGGCAGATGGCGCAGACCCTGGATCAACGATCCAGGCCTCCATTCCAGAGCCTCCGGCTCGACCTGTAAGCGCAGATTGGGCAGACGGCGCAGTAGTGTGCTAATCGCCACCTGCCCCTCCAGGCGCGCTAACGGCGCTCCCAGACAATAGTGAATGCCTTTGCCAAAGGCAATATGGGCATTTTCCAGGCGTGCAATATTGAGGGTATCAGGTTCGGCAAATACCTCTCCATCGCGATTCGCCGAGGCGGGTGAGACGAGCACCGAATCTCCGCGCTGAATCAGCACGCCGCCAAGCTCTACATCTTCGCTGGCCCAGCGCATAGTAGCGAGCATAAAAGGGCTACGATAGCGTAGCAACTCCTCCACAGCAGATTTGAGCAGTCCGGGATTTGCCTTGAGCAACGCCAATTGCTCAGGATGTGTCAGCAGTGCCAGCATGCCGTTACCAATCAGGTTGTCTGCCGTATCATGTCCGGCAGTAATTAACAGAAAGGTCATAGTCACGACCTCTCTTGCGGAGATCTGGTTATCTTCGGCCTCTGCATGAATCAACCTGCTTATCAGGGTTCCATCGGACATTTTGCGCTTGTCTTCGATCAATGCTAGCAGATATGCGTAAAAGTCCTGCAGGACACCACCAATTTGCTGGGAGGCAACGGGATCGCCTAACGAATCCGCCACGACCCTGGTCCACTCATGCAACATTGGACCATCTTCAGCCGGTACGCCCAGGATTTCCAGAATGATTCTGAGCGGAAGGATTGCAGCGAAGTCTTCGATCAGATCCATACTACGCTTTGTCTCAACTGAGTCAATCAGCTCATCAACAACCTCCTGAGCGCGGTTACGCCACCGTTCCATCTGACGAGGGGTAAAAAAAGGATTGACCAATGAGCGCAGGCGGGTATGATCAGGAGGATCGAAATCGACGATGCTCATATCCATGAGATCTGTAAATGAAGGAGGCGAGCTTGCAACATGCGGCAGCCTCGCCGAGGAGAACACATGTTGCCTGTCTTTGACGAAGCGTTCATCGCGCAATACTAACTCTGCCTCAGCATAGCGAGTAATCAGCCAGGTACGTTGTTGACCGAACGAAGTAAGCTGGTGAATCGGATCATAAGCACGTAAGCGAGCAAAGGCAGGATAGGGATTTGCCTTAAAAACCGACGAGGCAAGATTCAGTTCAGTTGATTGGCTCATAGCATTCTCCTTTGGCACGAAGCCGTCCGTCAGGCATTTTTCCACTCACACAACGCCTGAGCCAGACAGTCTATCTCTTCCTCTGTGTTATAAAATCCTGTCGAGATGCGCAAGGCATTATGTTCAAAAATAGCGCGAACATAGATATTGTGATTATGCTGGAGCCACGCTTCAATAAAACCCACGTCAGAGGCATCCAGGGTGAATGTAAGCAATCCACTTGCCCCAGGATGAGGTGTGAGCACGCTGACACCTGCAACATTTTTGATTGCCTCATAGGCATAGTTATTTAAATACGAAATGCGTTCAAAAACCCAGCGATACGTGGCAGTTTCTTCTAACCAGCGCAAACTTGCGATCTGTCCAGCAACGGCTGCCGTGTGCCGTCCTCCCAGTTCAAAGCGTCGAGCAGCGTTCTGAAAGCCCCATCCTCCCGATTCTTTGCGTAGCAGCGAGAACCATCCTCCCACATAGGAGAGTTGCAGATGTTCAAGAAACTTGCGCCTGACATAAAGCGCGCCAGTACCATCCGGTCCGCACAGCCATTTTTGCATGGGGAGCGCATAAAAATCGATATCCAGTTCTTTGACATCGATTGGAATAACTCCTGCTGATTGTGCTCCATCCACCAGGACTGGAATATCAGATCGATGGGCCAGTTCGGCGACAGCTCGTACATCCAGGACTACTCCTGTCATGAAGGAAACATGTGAAAGAACTATCAAACGTGTACGCGGGGTAATCAAACTGGCAATCGCTTCTTCCGCAGGCACCGTTGCTCCCGGCCCCAACTCAGCGACACGTATCGTGATCCCATAACGATCTCGAAGATAGTGAAGCAGGATAATCACGCTGACATGTTCATGATCTGTAATGATCACCTCGTCTCCTGGTAACCATTTGAGGCCCTGGCAGACGATATTCATCCCTTCTCCTGTATTGCCAGTCAGTGCGATTTCATCTGTTTCGGCATTCAGGAGACGTGCCAGATAATTACGCGCTTCGGCATATAGCACTCCAATGGTCTCAAATGTCGCCATACCAGGCCGTCCCTCACAGCACTCTTTCTGTAGCCATGTATTCATGGCCTGGGGAACACAACGGAGGAGGGGGCCAAAGGAGGCCGCATTCATATAAATATGAGATGTAACGCTCGGTAATTCCTGGCGAATGGATGTTATGTCCAGGGTGGATTCAAGCATGAAACCTCCTTAGTAAACGCGAGGATGTCAGTTAAAACGAGTATAAGCTCCAGGATGTTTCTGTGCTTCTTCTAGTTTGCCAAATTCTCTCATCCTGCTTTTGAAGACATATTGCTGCATTAAGATTTCAGCCAATAAAGCAATGTAAGAGAAGCAATAAAACTAATCTGTGGATTATAGTAGCAAAGAGAAGATGACTGAAAGGCAGTCTTCGCCAATCAGGCAATTGCTTTTCTTGTAATACATCATTTAGCTATTTAAATTGTGCTGTGAATATTTTGAATGGAGAATTTTTCATGTTCCTTTCACCTGACGGTTTGCTCCGTATCCCCCGCCCAAACGAAGAAGCACAGGTACGCCTTATCTGTTTTCCTCCTGGCGGAGCAGATGCTTGGATTTGGGATTCCTACTCTACATTTTTGCCAGAAAGCATTGAGCTATGCGCCATCCAACTACCCAATAGAGGACCAGATCTGTTACATTACAAGGATCGAGACC
The DNA here is from genome assembly GCF_016587455.1 of Reticulibacter mediterranei. Classification (NCBI taxonomy): domain Bacteria; kingdom Bacillati; phylum Chloroflexota; class Ktedonobacteria; order Ktedonobacterales; family Reticulibacteraceae; genus Reticulibacter; species Reticulibacter mediterranei. The sequence goes on from NZ_BNJK01000001.1 coordinate 1,294,693, forward strand.
AAATTATCGAAGCAGTTGCTCAGTCGCTTCTCACTCATGCACGTGATGGGCAGAAGCTAGTTTTTCACGGATATTGTGTCGGAGCATTATGGGGCTATGAGGTGGCACTCTATTTGCGCGAGCGGACCAGTGTGCAACCTGACCATTTTATTATCGCTGGCTGTATGGCTCCCCATGAGCGAGCCTCACAGGTAGCATTCATGAAAACACCGGCCTTTATAGATATCATGACGAGCTTCTTTAAGCCCAACTCAGCCGAGTACAATTACATCCTCTCAACCATTCCAGCTGTCAAACATGATGCTGAAATGCTGGAACAGGAGATGCCTCCGCTGGAGAAGCCCTTTACATTCCCTCTCACAGTTTTTGGAACGGAGCATGATCAATTCGTTGCGGACCCTAAGAATCTCTGGGCCTGGCAAGGCTATACGGCAAACTCATTTCGCGTCCAGCTCTTTGAGGGGGATCACTTCTTCGGCCTGCATCACCCGGAATTCCTGATGAAGTTGCTCACAGAATGTATTCAGGCAGAACTTTTTCCGGTATAGCTTCCTGCACTTAGCTGGTTGGAGAGCCAAATGACGGAACACCTCCCATTTTAAAGGTAGAGATGGAGAAATTAACCATCTCATAGCTCAGCTACTAAATGCGGGGTGTTCCATGTTCCAGGTATCTCAGCATCAGCACCGCATCGACCCTTTTTTCGGGGAGCAGCACGAATCCAACATCACTAGACTGCTCTCATCCACTCACTCACTTCGTTCATCGTGCTCTCAAAAAATACCGCTCAATTTAACGGCTGTGACCATCGCTGCCTGATCTAGTATTCGCTCAAAAAAAGGTATTTTGCGATTGTAAGAAGGGCGCAAGGTATGAGAAGCGCATGGGGCTTCTCATACCTTATAGTATCATATGTAGGCACGAGAGAAGCTTACCGTGCATCACTTGAGTTATTTCCTGCAAGATTCGGGACAACTCTCACAGGAAGGCGAATGCGAGGCACGTTCTCATGATCGTTATGTTTGTTTGGTATTCGATACCCTCAAGGAGGTTTCCATGCTCGAACAGAAACAGGTCACCAAATCTCTTGTCCCCAGTCCCAAATCGCTTGCTGAACTTCAGCTCTTTACCATGCCTGAGGGCGGCACAGATCGCCTGAGCTTCATCACCTGGGATACTATCGAGATCATCGGCCAGGGCGAAGAAGTCATCGAGTTTCATGGTCACTACGCCATTGAGCGCGCGACCCCTACTTCCGCCGATTGGCACGATGCCTCCATTGACATCACAATGCGCGAACTGAGCGTTGATGGGGTAAGCGCTTATGTTGGGCGCGTTCATGCCAGCGTCAATCCCGATCTTGGTAAGCCATCTGGAGGTCAGGTGCGCACAGGCACTACCTATAATGCTCCTGATTCTCCCAAGTTGTGCCAGATGTACGGTTACATGCAGTTCGAACTATTGGACATGGGCATGACCGTATTTAACAAAGAGCCTATCGCTCTTGAGCACAATATCACCCACATTCCTCCTGTTGGTCAGGGTGGTGGGACGAAAGAGCGCGTCGATATTCTGCTGTATCGTAAAGATGCCCCCGATAGCGATCCGGTGGCGATTTTACATCGGGTGAAAACACACATCGGCGCATGGCTGGAGAGCTAGTCAACGTCTCAACATAACAAGGAAAAAGGAGTACTCTCATGTCTCAACACTCGATTGTACATGTTGAAATTCCAGCGCAAGACCCCGAAGCAGCTCATGCTTTTTACTCCAATCTTTTTGGCTGGAAGCATGAATATTACGGCAATCTTAATTATCACCGCTTCTACACCGAAGAAGGTCCCGGTGGTGGGTATGTTTCGGTGGGTGATCAGGCTGGTCATAAGATCAACCAGGTGCGGGTTTCCGTTTTAACCGACGATATTGATAGCACCCTGGCTAAAGTCGAAGAACTCGGCGGCCAAACAGTCACTCCAAAAACTGAAATCCCCGATATGGGTTGGTTTGCTGTCTTCAAAGACCCACAGGGCAATCTTATTGGTTTGTTCACCTACTAACTTGACATAAGATCCCCAAATTTTGATACTGATGGGGAATCACTTTAGCGAGTCAAATCAACAGCGCGAAAGCGGCGAGGCGTGCATCTCACGTCTCGCCGTCTTTTTATCGACCAAAGAGTATCGAGTCGAAGCAGATCGAGAGTTCCAGAATTATCTGCCAATGCAGTTCTGGCTAGCCCTTTTCCATACGGCTGGATGCTACATACATCAGGTTAAGATACAGCAAGATAAAAGAAGGATTACCAGCGCAAAAATGCTATGCTTTTATCAGATCACTGAGTGTTACAGAGATCATGTCAAGGGTAAAAGGATCATGAACGTTTATGGATGATCGACATGCAGAATATATGGACCAACTTGTGAAAGCGGTAGAGACGCAACCAGGAGAGACGCCAGAATCTCTCCGCAACAGAGTTATATTAGAAGCGGTGAGATTGCAGGAAGCCCCGCAAGGGTTATCGGATGAACTTCCCTCTGCTATACAGAGCTACATAACTAAGGTGGCATTACACGCCTATCGCGTCACGGACGAAGACGTTAAAGGGCTGCAAGAGATCGGCTACGGGGAAGACGCTATACTCGAGATCACGCTGAGTACTGCGCTAGGTGCGGGACTGGCACGATTGCAGCGAGGTCTCGCCGCACTACAAGGAGCGAACGATGCGCAACAAACGTATTGAGCAAATGATGCGTGACGAACAGGTCTCGGATATCAGACGTATATTTGCCTATCGACCAGAACTCTTTGGAGAACCATTCTCAATTTGTCTGCAAGATGTCATGCGAGGATCATCTGAATGGACTGTAGGAGAACGTGAACTGATCGCCACCTTCACCTCTTCCAAGAACAAATGTGTATTTTGAATAGGTGCTCACGGTGCAGTTGCATCGAAAGCACTTTCTACCGAATGCGTACAAAGCGTGCTGACAGACTGGAGAATTGCTCCCATTTCGGAAAAGTTACGTGCCATGCTCGGTTTTCTAGAAAAGCTGACGCTGGCGCCAGAGCAAATTGGAGTCGAAGATATAGCACCATTACATGCTGCAGGGATAAGTAATCAGGCTATCGAGGATGCGCTCTATATTTGTATGTACTTTCATTGTATCAACAGAATAGCAGACGCACTCAACGTAGATATTCCATCTGCTGAAATGTTCATCTCAGGTGCAGAGCGGCTGTTAAAAGATGGATACCTTTGAAAATTGTCAACAGTCTCCATCCATTTGATTGGCACTGGCGCATCAGTAAGAGCGATGGGAGCTTAACGGGCACAGGTAAATATACGATACGCCTACAATAATTCGGCTCATAGTGGGATAACTCGTCAAGGTTGCTCAAGCTGCCATTCTTCTAGCAGCTTGAGCAACCTTTCTGATCTAGCTCAAACGAAGGCCAAGTTGTCGAATGAAGGTAAGTCCGTCGTAGTAGGTGCGCACCTTAACAATCTTACCATTACTAATCTCGTAGATATTAACGAAATGCATGCTAATATTTTTATTTGTCGCTGGGAAAAAGCCAAATGCACCGGTCTGTGTCCCCGTACATGAGAACTCCAGAGTCACCTGCTGATCTGTGGCTTGCAAATTAGTCACTGTAATCTTGCTGTCAGGGAAGGCTACATGGAGATCTTCGGTGAATTGTCTAAAGCCCGCTGGCCCGTGCTGGGTTACGTTCCTTGGCAAATCCCGTACTTCAATGCTGTCTGCTGCGGCAGCAATAAATGGACCGTAATCTCTAGTGTTGAAACCGTCAACAATAGCCTCAATAAGCTTAACATTGTCTTGCGCGCTCATCGTTCACTTTGCCTTTTTGAATTATGTCCACAATCAGGTCATTCTTGACAACGCCAGCAATACTTATCCAAAACTACCAATACTCACTAAGAGGCACATCCTAACTAACAGTAAATTGAATTGCATTTGTTTGCAGTTCCTGTGTTGGCTTGAGTTTTCTCCGCTCTATAAAATAGATCATTAGAAGCATTACCTCTTCTAGGACAGCATAGAGAGCATGGAGGTCCGGGCGACTAATAGGAAGTCCGCCTCCAATCAGCCCTCCGTGTGCGAGCAAGCCAGGATCGCCTGCCATACCTGTTTTGATATACATAGCTACCATATAGATATGCTCTATCTCATGATAGATAGCAAAAATGAACAGGATCCACAACCATACATTGCTTCGATACGCAAACAACAACATGAATACAGCTACCAGCACCCAGGAATTCCAGATGAGGTGTACCCATTCAACATTGAGAAAACCAATGATCCCATTCGCTTGGGGGCCACGCAACCCCAATATATGCAGTTCGACCATCTGCGCGAGATGCTCTATCATATGTGCTGCCTGAGCTACTACCAACAAGTAGAGAAAGGCCAGCCAGCGGTGCTGATGATAAATTGCTTTCATCGTTGAGATAACGAGAGGCATCCAGGCTGCAATAATCAGAAATCCCAGAATCCAGATCGCCCACGCTTCCGTCCAGAAGACGAAAATGAGCAGGGCAGAAAGCAAGCAAGCGAACACAAGCAAATAGAAAAAAAAGGACTGAACATCAAAGATCTGCCTATACAATGGCTTCGTCCAAGGAATCTTTTGGCCCATTGCGTTCTCCTTACTGATCGTACAGCACACGCTTACTCAAATTCATTCGATCATATAATAGAATACCTGCAATCGAAACAAAATACTTCTTTTTACTTGCTTTTTTGCAATCAAAATACATTGTCGCTTTTGATATCTAGGAATGTAATAGCAGACTCATTATAATGGAGTCGGTTTTCTGGTTCATCGCCACTTTCAGATCTGTTGTGTATGCTTTTCTCGTCTCCATAGCCACTCTTTTCCCCTCTCTCGCGATCTTTTGGGGATGTAGTAAGTAATAGGGAAACATATGATGCTGCTGCTTTTTTTTCTGCAAGAAGTGATCCCCAAGAGAAGAAGTACGCCTTCTCAAGTCGGTGCTCTCCTGTGCCTCAGGCAATAGCGTGCTCAGATTGAACATGTCCCCTCTCCTGAGGCGGAGAGGGGACGTCTCGCTTACGAGGAGTGTTGCGCCCAAAATTGTTCTAAGCAGGTATTGAAGGGTTCCCCACTGGCCTGGGGAACATGGCCGTATCCTGGAAAGACCGCTCGTTGTGCTCCAAGGATCCCTGCCAGGATATCGCAGAGGTTCTCAAAAGCTTGACGATGTCCCCCGGAAATAACCAGAGAAGGGATACCGGCGGCAACAATCTGTTCGGCCAGTTGCCGCGAAGAAAGGCTGGGCGCGCCAGAAGTTGAGAGCTTTGGCAGATCTTCAGCCAATCTGCGATATGTCTCGGAAAGTGGGTCCTGCCATGTTTTGCTTATACCCACGGTTGTCGCAAAGGCTTCGAGCCTCTCGCGTGGATCTGCAATGGAGATGGCTTTGGCCATCTCTGCAAGCATCTTGCGGACCTCCGGGTCATCCTGCGCAATATCGAGCGTGGCTGGTTCAATGAGTGTGAGGGAGTGAACGGCTGCGGGTCTCCTAGCTGCTGCTGTCAAGGCTACGGCTCCGCCATAGGAATGCCCGACCAGATATGCCCCATCACCAAGCAACTCGGCAATGAGCACCGCATCGCGCTCGACATTCTTCGGCCCTTGTGCAGGGGATTGGCCATGCCCTGGGAGATCAGGCAAGATCAACGTAAACGTGTGCGCGAGCGGAAACTGAGGGGCGAAAGCAATCGAACCTCCCGCTTGCTCACCTCCATGGACAAAAACGACCCGTGGTCCACTCCCTTGTATCTCAACATGGAGTTGTGAGAGGGGATAGGTATCGGTCATGGTGGTTTCTCCTCCTTTTTACTCGAAAGACAGTATGCCCTCTGACCTTGAACGGAGAAGGCTAGGCAACTGCTTTTTGTCATCATTGAATAGTATTCAATGCCAAGATGGTAACATAGCATTGAATAAAAGTCAATCTATTGAATAAAGGTCAATCATACGTTATACTCTCTCAAAAGAGGGTCTCTGGCTCACCCATGAGGTTGCCAGAAAGGAAAAGGAGCGTCTGTTATGCGTCCATCGTCCTCTGCCAAGCCAAAGAAGCGAGAAGTGCTCTCACGCGATGCTCGGATACAATCTATTCTGGAGGCCAGCCAGAGAGTGTTTGCGAGATGTCCTTATGACGAAATTTCGATTGATGACATTGCGCTGGAGGCGTCGATGTCCAAGGGGCTACTCTATCATTATTTTGTCAGTAAACGCGATCTTTATCTGGAAACCTTACGTAGTGTATTAACGACAATGAGCCAAATCCCCGAGGACTTTCCCGATCTGCACGCCTGCTTAAATGCCTTCCTGGCTCGTTTTGAGGCGTCTCCAGCTCTGACAAGAATGGTTTTTCGTGGAGGGATCGGCTCGGATGCTGAGGCCGAAGCTCTGCTTACGGACTATCGGCAACGCCAATTTACGCTCTTCTGCCAGAGTCTTGGCAGCAATGAGGCAGATCCTCTGGTACGACTTGCTCTTCAGAGTTGGATCAGCTTTTTTCAAGAGGTGTGTCTCCAATGGCTCGAGCATCGAGATATCCCACGCGAACAGATTCTTGTCCTTCTTGAACAAAGTTTGCAAGCGATCCTTTCCAGCACAAAGCGGCGGATACCTCCAACTGAGGAAACATCTGGATGAGGAGAAGCGAGGCGAAGGCGCGGGCAGACACCATTTCACACACCCTGGAGTTCAAGATTCGCTTTTTTACAGGCTCTCACGGAAAACCTGGGCACCTCAGACGAACGGGCGTTGTGTGCCAGCCGCTGCTCCCAGGAAAGACGCCAATGTGCACGCCTAGCTCGGCTCAGAATTTCTTCAACAGCTAGGGGGATAGGTGGTGATGCTGGTGTGGCGTCGAAGTGAAGATAATTGTTTCGCGGCGAATGACTTTCAGCCACTGCCGGCGGATGTAACAGCGCGGCCAGTCTTTCCACAGCACCGGGGCAAGAGGCAGTGATGCTGGCGTATCTGTATGCATGGGAGAACCATCCGAACGAGAGGATTCGAGTGGCCAAAACACCGCACTCACTCGTCGAGGTTTGATCGTGTCACTGCATTCTTGACACTGCGCACGCACGGGACAAGAGCGACAATGGCCAATGCGAGCAGCATACAGAACCCGCAGGGAGCCATCACGCTCCGAGCGCCGTTCTTGTGGATAGAGCGGATGATCAGCGGGGCAACGCAGCATCCCATCCGGTTGTGGGATAAAAGCAGAGCCTGGAAAGCCCCCGTGAAAGAGGGGCCGCCCATTGAGGCGAACCATATTGAATCTGCGGAGTCGGTTTCTCAGGAGGCATAGGTTCCACGGCAGGAGTAGATTCGACAACACTGGCTCCGGCAAACTCCATCGTGCGCAGCTCGGACGAAGAGAGATGTTGCCCCAGTTCCAGACGGAGGTTCCAGACCCATTGGCAAAGTATTTGCCAGAATTCCTGCCCATTGGGAGTATGGGAACACCATCGGTCGGAATCTTGCTCGTGATCTTCATCGGCCAACACCGTTTCAAACGAGCCGCGATGCAGATACAGATCAAGGACCTCCGAGGCGGTGAAGGCAGGGGAGGGCAGGGTACTGACAAACAACTCATAGATCGTCCCGTCCCGCTCTATGCCGACAGCGGGAGAAGAGGACGTGGCGGGATGGGTGGCCACCACTAGGCGCACATCTGGTCCGGTTGGGGTCAAGGGGATGACACGAGCACTGTATGTACGATTGCTCGTGTCATCCCGCTTTCTGGATGGGTGCTGAATTGAACGGGGACACGAGCCTGGGCCTGTTTGACCACCTCCAGATCCAACAAATGATAGGCACGACTTCTGGCAAGCACGCCCAAGCCAGCCGTAAGCACATCGAGAAGAGGAGCCGCGTCGCCATACAAGCCGTCCAAACGAAGAAGCACAGAGGCGGGGAGAAGCTTGAGATTGGCAGCATAGCTCGTAATCACCTGGGTAGCCCGTCGCAAGTCGCCGCGGTAGTCCCCGTTGCCAGGCGCTCCAAACGTGCCGAGAAATTGTTGCGTATGCGCCTGGAGGATCACAGTGCGGGTGCGTGCGGACAACTTCTCCCCGCTTGCGGCCCTGATAGCCCGGCGCGCAGACCTGCTCAAGCCGGCGATGGAGAGCAGGCAGGGCATCCGTTTGCGGTAATGCTCGTTGGCGAGCCGCTTGTCGAGTCCTATCCACGTCGATGACCACCCACTGCACACCTCTTCTCCCAGAAAGGTCGGCATAGAGGGAACTGACGTGGGAGTAATCTGGATGGTGACGGCGGATGGTGTCATAATCGCCAGTTCGCAGTGCATAGGCACCTAGGACTGAACCACCAGCCACCGGTTGCCATCGGGATCTGTGATCTCAAACCACTTGATGCCAGAGCCTGGGCCATACAGGTCATCCTTCACTTCGTTGACCGCAACGCCCTTTGCTTTGAGCTCCTGGTACGCGGCTTCAATATGTGAAGTCGAGAGATAGAGCTTCATCGTCCCCGGTTTCATGTTTTCACGCATCGTCGTCAAAGTCAGCGAGGCACCTCCTCCTGGGAGTTCAAGACCAACCCAATGCCGATCTCCCTGCCCGACGTCATTGGTGACAGACCAGCCCAATTGCTCCGCGTAGAACGCTTTGGCCTTCGCCATCTCGGTGACGGCCATTGACAACATCAGAAGTTTTTCATCAGCCATGGTCATAACCTACCTTTCATCTGTAGTAAAATAGCGTGTTGTGTGTCCTTTTCGCGCGGATTGAGCAGTCGGCGCGGTTTCGCCTGACTCTGGTGTCGCGCGTCACTCCGTCTTTCAGAAGAAATCCTCCCGCGCTGGCCCGAGAGCTGCGAGAAAAGAGCTTCCTTTCTATGCTATACTGAAGATAGACAAAAATTTTGTCCATCTCATATGCATATAGTAAAAAAATTTGTCTAATTTGTCAAGGGAGGGGAAGATATCAGATGCAGACTCAGGGTGAGGATTTTCTCCTTGGTTCACTGCTCAGCATTCCAGCTGATATTCTTGAGCACGAAGTGTTTGAACAGTACGCCAAGGCCGGATATAGTGAGGTGCGACTCATGCATAGTGCTATCCTTCGCTACCTGCCACCAGAGGGATGCCGCGTCACGGAGCTCGCTCGTCAGGCACGCATGACGAAGCAGGCCGCCGGATATCTTGTCGATTCCCTGGTGCAGTCCGGGTATTTAGAACGCATTCCTGATCCAACAGATGGCCGTGCTCAGATCGTGCGCCGAACAGCAAAAGGATGGGAGATTCATCGGCTCGCGCGACACACTGTTCAGCAGGTCCAGGAGGAGTGGACGCGTATCTATGGTGAGGAAAACATGCAGCAATTGCTCTCGCTCCTCCGAGATCTGGTCCATCGCGTGCTGGGTCTCTCCTATCGGAGGAGCATTTCCGCGCGGAACCTTGAGGAGTAGCCCGAAGATCCAGCAGAGGAGCGCTCATCTGAGAGCCTAGACCATTGACCTGTGGCCTTTTCATGAGGCTCGGGGTGTCAGGCCATAGAGCGATCCAGTTTATTAGGCATAAGATTAACAACCCATTTCCTTTCCAGAGAGGCACAGTTTTTCTCTGTTCGCCAGTGTCTCTATTATTGCTCAGCTTTACAACCTCGTTGCGCAACCCGTAGGATTGTCCAGTTGGGCAGTCGCTTCTTTCCCATAAGCAGCATCGAGAAGCTGATGGGAGCCTGCGTGTGGTGTATGGGGCCAGTATTCGCAGTTGCCGCCCTTGTCCATTCCGCAACCAGTGTCAATGGAATGGCACCCAGACCGCGAAGCCGCGCCAGGTGAGTGTGCTCCTGCATCCTCTCCGCATCGGGAGTGAACCGCTCTTCTGGCAGGACTGGAGCCGTCGCGTGCATCGGTGCGCGTGCATACAACTGCTTCAGCATCAACGTGTCGAGGTGAGCATACCACCTCCCGCCGTCACTTTGCCCGCTCGGCAGACACGATCCTCTCTCGTGCCGAGCGGGCACACTCGCGCCTTGCGTGGGATACTCCTTTCTACCACCGTCTTCGGGGTTTTTCAACAGGCTGCGCTCTTTTTTGAGAAAGGGAATCAGCACCGAATCTGGTTTGCCCTCCGCTCTCTCGCGATCCGCATGGAGGTATCCATGAGACCGCAGAGACGGGAAAGGCGGACCAGCGCTCGCAGCCTGAGCCATAGAGTGTTGTCAAATGTGATTGCTCTGTTGCACTGTGATGACGACATCTCCTTTTTTGTGCCCCTGGTCAACATACCTGTGAGCCTCGACGATCTGCTCCAAGGGATAGCGTCGATCAATGACCGGTTTGATCTTGCCTGCTTCAACCAGTTCTTTCAGGAAGATGAGATCCTCCGTCTTTGGAGTTGCTTCTCCACCTATGAGCGTCTTGCTGCTTGTCACTCCCGCAAGACGCATGCGCAGACTGAGTGCCGGCGCAGCGAGCGGTTGCAGATAGACTCCTTCTTTCTTCAGCACTTTCAGACAGTCTGGAAAGGACGTCTTGCCGACCGCGTCAAACAGCACATCATAGGTCTCACCGCGGCGGGTCCAATCCTCTTGTGTGTAATCGATGACCTGATCAGCTCCCAACGATTTCACCAAGGCGACATTGCTCGTACTGCACACTCCAGTAACACGAGCACCAAAGTGCTTAGCAAGCTGGACGGCAAACGTCCCGACGCTACCAGAAGCGCCATAGATCAGCACATGTTGTCCGGCTTCGATCTTGCCTTGTTTGAGGAAGTGCAAGGCGGTGATGCCTCCATAAGGAATGGCGGCGGCCTCCTCATAGGTGACAGCCGATGGTTTGAGTGCGATCGCGCTGTTTTCTGGCAGACAGGTATATTCGGCATACGTCCTGAATCTGGTAATGTCATAGGCAAACACCTGATCCCCACGTTGAAAGCGCGTGACCGAATTCCCGACCGCTTCCACTTCTCCGGCTGCGACCATCCCCAGGATCGCTTTTCTGGGTTTACTCCAGCCAATCGCGAGTCGAGCAAGGAGCCAATACGAGAGAGGCACCGCGAAACGTCGTACCAGGGATTCCCCTGCGGTGACGGTGGTCGCAGAGACTTTCACTAATATTTCATTGTCGCTGGGGACAGGTTTGGCAACCTCCTGGAGTTGAAGAACCTCGGGTGGTCCGTATTTGGTACAGATGACGGCTTTCATGTGATGATCCTTTCTTCGCGTGAAGACGCTCATGTTATCCTGTTACTGCTATTTTGCCGACAGTGAAGCGATGGCCGAGGGGTTGAAGCCCTTGAAAATGAGCCAGCCCTCCAGAACGATTTCTTGGAAGAAGATGGGAAGAATCAGTACGGTGAAGAAGGGCGAAAGAGGCTTGAGGCCGAACATCACGAGGAAAGCCGAGGCGCCTGAGAGGGTAGCGGCAATCAAACCCCACACTGAGAGCCAGCGAGGAATGAGTCGTGATTGATAGAAGACGACATAATACATCAGAGCACCCAGGCTAAAAGTGCTGACCCCAAACGCATAGCTTGCATACGCTCGCGCGGCCTGGATGACCGCGCCGACGATTTGATAGGTAGAAGCGGCTGGTGCTCCTGCTCTGACAAAGTCCTGGCTTATCGTCACGAGCGAGAGGATGCCTATGATATTCACGATATAGAAGACGGGCTCAAGCAGCCGGAAACCAACCGCTCCCAGAGCCAGAGCTTCATTATATTTCTTCAAGACGGGATACAACGAAATGGCAATACTCCCAGAGAACACCGCCGCGAGAAAACCCAGAAGCGCTCCGATGAGCACCTGGGTACTGTTTGCAGCAATGCCCGTGAGATAGTTTGGAGCATTCACAATCGATTCGGTGAAAGACATAGGGAGAGCCGTCACCGTCCCGGCGAGAAACAAGAGTCCCGCAATTCTTGCCGTATTTCTGTTTGAATTCATTTCTTTCTCCTCTTTGTTGATGTTGATCACTTTTGTGTGTTTATTTCTTGTTATGTGCCACGTACATCATATATCTTCATGTAAGGAGTATAGCTTCTCGGGAGCAGGAACAGAGAGAGACGAAAGTGCTGTTCGGAGTAATGTTCTCTCTTCTCTGCAGGAGGAACAGAGCACTACTAAAGTCATGTTTGGAAAGTGTGGTGGGGGACGAACCGTTCCATGCGGGGAAAACGACAATCGATCGGCTTAGAGCAGCCCCAGCTCACGGGCTCGTGCGATCGCTTCGGTGCGCCGCTGGACTCCTAGCTTGCCAAAGATTTTCAGATTGTGGCCTTTCACGGTCCCCAGAGCCAGAAAAAGCCGCTCGCTAATCTCCTGATTGGAGAGTCCGGTAGCAACAAGACGCAGGACTTCCAACTCACGCTCTGAGAGTGGCTCGAGAAGGGACTGGGCAGGAGGGGGCGGAGACGAGGTGTTTTCGCTCTGCTGCTTCTCGGCCTCCCATGCAGCGAGCAGCTTCCTGAGATAGTCGGGCATGCTCCCAAGAGCCATCGCTTCGGACAAGAGGGAAGCCATAGGGAGACCTTCGTCGAGAAAGAGACGGATGAAACCGGCAGGCTCGGCCATCGCCAGAGCATCAACGAGCAGGTGCAGCGCCTGATCCTTTTCGCCCTGAGCGCGAGCCGCGACCGCCTGGAGGACCATCACCTTGAGTTGCTCATCCTTCCAATCCTTCGCCTCCACCAGCTCTCGCTGGCGAGCGAGCACCGCCAGTGCTGTAGATGGGTCGCCCTGAGCCAGATGGACCCGGGCCTGGCTAAGAGGGAGTTGGTGTGCTTGAGCCAGATGGGCTGCCGCTGAAAGACTCCCCTGGCGAAGGAAGATGAGCACTTGCGCGGCGGCAATCTCAGGCATGCGAGACACAACGTTGTGCTGCTGCGCGGACTGACTGGCCTCTGCGAGCAAAGCAGCAGCATCGGACACCTCTCCCCGGGCAAGAGAGAGGCGGGCCAGAAAGACCTCACAGGCAATGGAGTACTCCACTGCATGACCAGACTGCCGCGACAGGTGGAAGCTCTGTCGCCTGTGCTGCTCGGCGGCCTCCAGATCGTTCCATTCGTAGAGGACACGGGCCAGGCCCAGATGCGCTTCGCAGAAATGAGGAAGTGGCTGATCCCCTGCTAATTGCAGAACGCGCTGGTAGGTCTGGACCGAAAGATGGAGCTGGTTGTCTGCTTCCTGGAGGATGCCCAGGCACATCGTCGCCAGGATGGTGGTGAAAATATCCTTGGAGGCCTGGCTGTTCTCGACGACTTCGGTATAGGCCCCCTCGCCGCAGCACGATCTCCCTGGAGTTGGTAGGCCGCCCCCAGCGTCCAGTGAGCAGTCGCGCGGGAAAACAGATTCTCGGGGTCCAGATACTCCAAGGCGCGGCGTGACTGGGCAAGCACCGTTTCTGGCTGGTAGGGAGTGAGAGCCAACGTCGCCCTGACAGCGGCGATTTGCCCGATCAGGTCGCGGGTCCTGTCATCCAGATTGGCACCTTGCAGTGCGGATTCAGCCGCCTGGAGTTTCTCTTCCACACTGCTCATCTCGGCACTCACCAGCAGCAACGTGGCATACCTCACCCACAGCGAGGGCCTGGCATCCAGGATCGTCTTTGGCAGCGAGCCCAACCAGGAGAGGACAGTGGTCACCGCGCCAGGAAAATGCCGGGGAATCTCCTTTTCTTCAATCAAACGCTCGGCGCGCTCCACATCGTTAGCGGCCGCCGCATGGTGAAAGGCTTCCATCGTGAGGCCCTGGTCTTCATACCAGCTACTTGCCCGCAGGTGCAACTCGTGTATCTGGCTTTGCGCAATGGCTGGAGAGGAGGAAATGCTCTGGGGGAGGCGCAGCCTGAGCATTTCTGCAAAGAGATGGTGATAGCGATACCAGCGCCGCTCGTTGTCCAGGGGGATAAGGAACAGATTGGCGCGTTCGAGGTCTTGCAGGGTGGCTTGCCCTGGAGTAGTGGAGTCGAGCACCACGGCATCACACAAGGGTCCTGACATCCGGTCGAGGATGGAGGTGTGCAGCAAGAACGTCTGGATGCGTTCGGACTGCTGCCCGAGGACTTCTGCCATCAAGTAGTCCAGCACGAAATGGTGGCTGCCGGTGAACGATGCGATGAGCCTGGTGGTATCTTCCTGTCCCTGGAGGGAAAGCGCAGCCAATTGCAGACCGGCAATCCAGCCTTCGGTGCGCCTTTCCAGGGCAGCGATATCTCCGGCTGAGAGGGTCAGGCCCATCATCTGGTTGAGAAAGGCTGCGGATTCGGAGGCTGTAAAACGCAAGTCGGCGGCGCGCAGTTCGGTCACGTGGTCCCGGGCGCGCAGACGGGCCAGGGGCAGGCGTGGGTCTTCACGAGTAACGATAACCAGGTGCATCTGTGGCGGCAGGTGCTCGACCAGAAAGGTGAGGGCCTGGTCAACTGCCTGCGCCTCAATCAGATGATAATCGTCCAGAACGAGGACGATCTGATCGGGAAGGGTGGTCAGCTCATTGAGCAGGGTCGTCAAAATCGAATCGGGTGGCGGTGGCTGAGGAGATTGAAGTGCTCCCCATACCCCTTTCCCAAGCTTGGGCGCAATCGTCTGCAAAGCTGCGACGAGGTAGGTCAGAAAGCGGGTGGAATCGTTTTCCCCTTCGTCCAGGGACAGCCAGGCAGCCGGTCGCTCGATGCCCTGGACCCATTCACTCACCAGCGTGGTTTTGCCAAAGCCAGCGGGGGCCGAGATGAGAGTCAATTTGCGATGCAGCCCCGCGCTCAGCCGCTCGATCAGGCGCGAGCGGCTGACCATGTTTGGCCGAAGCCGAGGCATATACAGTTTCGTGGCGAGAAGAGGTGTCACTTGTTCTCTCCTCCGACAACGTTCCAGATCGTTTCACGCATGGCCCACTGCTCTGCGGTATGGGAAGTCGCCGTTTTGCGTTTGTCGTGAGACTTGAAGCGCACCACTCCACCGCGTGGAGAAAGCATCCAGGTTCTCCCACAATCGGGACATTCCACCAGTGAGACGCCACTCTCCGCAAAAGGCTTGATGTCAATGGGAACCACCCCCAAAAACGTGCATTTGATCGATGCGGTGGTCGGGATCGCGACCTCCTCCCTAGATCGAGGCTGATCCGCCTGTTCACGTATGACCACGACTTCCGGCTCCATCTTCAGACGATTGACCTCCGTGCGCACCTGTTTGTAGGAGGGAAGTTTGACCGTTGTGCCTGTTTGCGCGGAGAGGCGCGCTGCCACCTGATGCATCTCGGTATGTTCCTGGATGGCCGCCATGGTCAGGCGCGTTAGGAGCGCATACAATTGGCAGATACACTCCTGGAAAGCCGGATGGAGTTGTGGCGCACGACGATACTTGCCATGAGGCCGACATCCAATCTGGCCTACCTCGCGCGTCCGTTTCACGAGGCGTGAAAGCGTCGAGCGGTCAATTCCTGACTCCTTTGCAATCTTCGTTTGTTGTGCCCCGGCCAGCACCTGCTCCACAGCTCGCAGATTCCGATGGAAGCGATCTCGTTGCTCCTCGTCGAGCGTAGAAGCATCGAAGGTCGAACCAGGAACCTGCCAACTTTGAGCAAGCGAGATGGTCGGAAGCCTTGACGCAGCGTCAGGTACGGTTTCCAGTATCTCAGGAAGAGGGTCAGGGACACGAGGGGAAGCGTCCGGTGGGAGCAGGGCGAGAAGCAGCTTGCGGTCAAGTGTGTGCTGCTTGAGATCAACGAGCAAATGCCCTGCGGCCATGCTATCTCCTACGCGTTTCCAGATCGCCGCTTCAATCAGATGAGCAGGCCATCGCCCGTCGAGACGGTCTTCAATCTCTTCGACGCTGGCGACTTCTCCCCAGGGCCAACTCTCTTGCACGGCCATCACCATTTCTGCATAGGCAGGAAACACCTTGCGCCTGGCATGCAAGAAGACCAGATTGTCGTGATAGGCACGGGTCAGCGTGTGCTCAGTCTCAATCCAGAAGGTGCCTTCCTGGATGTGTGCGAACCTTCGGGCAGCCTCTGCCTTAGCAAGGCTGCGATCACTTCGTTTGTCATCCTCCATTCCTGCTTCGGCGATGAACGGTTTCCCATTGGTCAACATCCCCACCACATCAGGCAGATACTCGTGAGGCTTATTCTCAAACATGTAGCCAATGGCAAACGGCGCGTGTTTAGGAATGGACAGTCGATAGGTTGCAGCAAACTGAGGCCCAATATCACCACGTGCGTAGGAGGCAACCTGGGGGTGGTAGTCAAGCCAGAGCAAGAGGCGCTCTTCGAGCTGGCTACAAAATGGCGGCTTCACCGGGGAAGTTGCACCCATCTTGAAGCTGGGGACCCATCCTGAAATGGAGCGGCCCGCAACTTTGAACAGATTGATGCCTTCGACTGCCGGGGCAACCATCGGTTTTCCTCCCTCTCGCAAAGCGGTAAATGACGTGTTTCAATGGTCAGTCAGTCCAAGAGGGGTAGATAGCACTTACAATACTCAGGAACAGTATACCAGATGGCAAGCGGATTTTCTAGGAAACATTGTCCCAATGTGCAGAATTGAGAGCATATGTGCTGGTTTCACCAAAGCCGTGACCGCTATCCTAAAGGCCGTCGGGTTCCTCTGGAGATGGTGGTAGACGTGACCACCCAGATTGCCTCCGCCTTATAATATGCCCATGACCGCCATGTGGTGCATAGCGACGTGAAGCCGAGAATATGCTCTGCCGCCCAGATGGCACCGTGTCACTCAGCGATTTTGGCATTGCTTCGGTGGCCCACTCCTCCAGTTCAGTCAGTGCCTACCAATCCTTCGGGGGAACGCTGCCCTACCCAGAACACTGAGCAAGCGTCCACTCTTCACCTTCGGCCTGGTGCTCCTTGTCATCCTCAGCGGGAGTAGCCTGTGGTATTTTACGTCTGGAGGGCAAGGGCGACTCCACTTTCTCCAGTTCAAGCCAGGACACCGACGCTTTCCTCGTCTCAAGCTGGAGCCGCAACTGCTACAGCAGCGGCACAGACCTATGCAACTGGGACAGCCTGGCAAGGGGTCATATTCGGCTTCGATGCAGCCCACACGCACCACAATCCCATGGAATGCCTGGAGAGAGCAGCATCCAGCTCTCGACACACCTGACCTCAGAGAAATCAACCTCGCAGGTGTTTGGTTCTCTGGAAGAAAAGAGATGGAGAACGACTCCATGTTGATGGAGGAGAGAAGACAACAGGAAATTTGAGGAGATACGTGCGTAAGACAGGCTCAGAGCACAACCACGATGACTGATGCGCTCGTGGTTGTGCTCTGAGCTTGGCCGTCTGCTCACCAACCCTTCAGAGCACAACGGCCTGAACTGGTGTTCGCTTCAGTCTTGTGCTGACGGAGCCGTCGCTGCAAGGGATGGTTGCCCAAGCACTCGATCCAAGGTCGCCCGTTTGATGCGATAGGCTTGACGAGAGTTCACATGGGGAAGCACCACCGCCTCAAGCACTCCTTGCTTCACCCAACGGCGCACCGTGGTATCATCAACACGCAAGAGACGAGCCACCTCTGAAACAGTGAGCAGATCAGTATTCATGTATTATTTCCTCTCTTGACAGATACATTGAGAAATATCGACACTTTACTCTTGATAGTAACTACTATAGCAATGAAGGATCTACCCGTCAAGTGGCCTATCAAAGAAAGAGAGAAGTTTCTCAGGCAGATGCATATGGATTTTGTACCAAAGAGAAAACTTGAATGACGAGAGCGGCATTGTCCCACGGGTTGTGCAACGAGATATCGAGAGAAGAAGCAGCGAGACCTTTGTGGGCTGGCTGTACAGCTCAAATAAATGATCGTGGCTACCCCCCCCACTGTTGTTGTGGCAATGGGTGGCTTCGCGACCGAGCGGATGCGAGCGCTCCTTTTCCAACAAAGAGAGCATAGCAGCCGGAAGAGCCTAACACCAAAACAACATACGACCACTAAGCGGCCACTTTCCTTGTTCTAGAGGTCGAAAACCAGCGCTGCCATGCGAGAAATCGGGTATGGTAGGAAAAGTGACCGCTAGATGGCCGCATCCTGTCCTGGTGTTGGACACTTCCGGCTGCTATGATGCAGAAGAGAGGGGCTGTAATACAACCATCCTGGAATACGTACGAGAGGAAAAGAAACTTGCTTTTCCCCCAATGCAATGAATGGAGTGCGGTTCATCCCTCCCTCGTAGTCACTGACCATTTTCTGACGCAACCGAGAACCCCTCCTCATGCCAGCAAAACATATCATCAGCACTACAGGAAAGTGAGATATTACCTTTGCCCATGAAGAAGGAGAAAGCAACGGCTAACCAGTTTCTACGACGAGAAAGAGAACTCAGAGGCTGGTCACAGTGCTACGTGGCAGAACAGATTGACGCTCCTACCTCCTCCTATATCCATCGATGGGAAAAGGGATTGGTCCTCCCTAGCCCTTATTATCGTGAGAGGCTCTGCGTCTTATTTCAGAAGAATGCGGCTGAATTGGGATTCTTGATCGCGCCTGCGTCTGATCTCTCCTCAGTGGTACAAGCAGATTTCGCTCTGGCATCGAGAACGTCAGCACCACCCTGGCAGGTCCCCTACCGGCGCAATCCTTTCTTCACGGATCGAGACGAGATACTCAACGATCTCTATACAACCTTTTTTGGAGGAAAGAGATCGGTACTCTCGCAGGTTCAGGCGCTAAGTGGGTTGGGTGGTATTGGTAAGACACAGACTGCTATAGAATACGCTTATCGCTATCGTGATACCTATAGCACTGTTTTGTGGCTTCAGGCGCAGACACAGGATGATCTCAATTCTAGTTGTATAGCCCTCAAGGATCTTTTGAACCTTTCCCGTTGTGAAGAATACGTGGAGAATGCTATTGATCTCCTCAGGATCTGGCTGAGCAATCATGAAAACTGGCTTCTGATCCTGGATAATATCGAAGATCTTACGCTGCTATACACTGTGCTACCGGTTGATTGCTATGGGCATACGCTGCTGACCACGCGTACCCAGTTTACCGGAGGCTTCGCTCGTTGTATTCAGCTCGACAAAATGAAAGGCCCCGAAGGAACTCTCCTCCTCTTGAGACGGGCTAAGCAGATTGAGCTGGACCTGGCTCTGGAACAGATAGATCTTGCGAGGTATCCTGCTGCTCAAGAACTCGCCTCACTCCTGGATGGCCTTCCCCTGGCACTTGACCAGGCAGGCTCTTATATTGAGGAGACTGGTTGTAGTACTGAAGAGTACCTCGACCATTACCGGAAGAGACGCCTGGAATTGCTTGACAGGCGAGGAGGAAGCGGTCTTGAACACCCTCACTCTGTGAATGCAATGTTTTCTCTGGCATTTGAGCGCCTGGAGCAGCAGCATACTTTTGCTGCTGAATTGCTGCGCCTCTGTGTATTTTTCTATCCACATGCTATTCCTCAAGAGCTTATTACTGGTGGAGGAAATTTGAATCCGAGACTGCAATCCATGACAACAGATGCGCTTTTACTTGATGAAGCTTTGCGAGTTCTTCGTTCACTTTCTCTCATTAGACGTAATGCAGAAAATATGTCATTTGATATTCATGTGATGATACAGATAATATTTAGAGAACGATATTCGCAAACGGAGCAGCGCCATGTTGCTAAACTAGTTGTACGCCTTGTCAGTCAAGCCTTCCCCAATCCAGAAGATGCTGATACCTGGCAGTGCTGCCAGCGGTACATACGGCAGGCCCTGACATGTGTCGTCTACATTGAGCAATGGAATATCGTTTCCCCCGAAGCCGCTCATTTGCTCTTCCGGGTAGCGATCTATGCATGGAAATACGGTTCTTCCAGGCTCGCTGAAAGGCTGCTAAAAAAATTTCTGGCTATTCGCATTTATCTCCAGGGTGTAGAGCATGGCACGGATGATCTGGACAAATCAACCCCCTGTTATTACCAGAGCTGGCATTGGCAAACAGAACGGCTTTTTCTACAAAGCATGCACAAGGAGCTGAAAATCCCCACGTAATCCTGTACATGACGGAGAAGAAGTTACTTATCATCAGGGTATGCATCAAACGTCCTTATAGCTTTCGGCTTGCATTGTGTAGAACTGCGCGTAGGTTTGCCCGTGCGCAAGCAGTTCTGTGTGTGTGCCAACTTCTGTGATACAGCCGTTCTCCAGGACAGCGATGCAATCGGCCATGCGGACTGTGCTGAAGCGGTGGGTGATCAAGAGACACGTATGACCTTGCATTAACCCCTTAAAGTGCTGGTAGAGGGCATATTCTGACTCGACATCCAGTGCCGCCGTTGGCTCATCGAGAATCAGCATCTCAGCATCCCTCATGAACATACGGGCCACGGCTAGCTTTTGCCATTCGCCCCCTGAAAAATCTATGCCCTCGTCCCTGGGGGCCAACCATTTGCTGAGGATGCTCTGATAGCCTCGTGGCAAGGCTTCGACGCGTTCATGGATTCCCGCCTTCATAGCCGCCTTCTGAATAGCGTTCAGGTCCTCGATCCGTTCTCTATCGCCCAGACCGATATTTTCCTGCACACTCAGGTCGTAACGCGAGAAGTCCTGGAATATTGCGCTCATGTGCCGACGTAACTCCGAAGGATCGAACTCGCGAATATCGATGCCATCCCAGAGAATCTGCCCCTCGGTTGGATCGTAAAGACGGGTAAGCAGTTTGACGAGTGTGGTCTTACCAGAACCATTAAGTCCCACAAGCGCCAGGCATTGATGTGCAGGCAGAAAGAAATTAATATGTCGCAAGACCCAGGAGTGTTGTTTGCTATAGCGAAAGGAAACGTCGCGCAGCGTGATACCGGATGTGAGTGGTCGCACTGCCCGTCGAGTCTTGCTCACAGCAAAGGGCTGCTCCAGGGAGAGTAATTTCGTGTACTGGCTGAAAAAGAGCACACTATCATTACTACGAGATAGAGCAAAAACAAGGTTGGTCAGAGCGGCTTGAACGCTGGCAATCGCGCTGGCGTAGAGGGCAACATCGCCCAAGCTAAGCCATCCTGAAAAGGTCTGCATGACCACGACGATAAAGGCCAGGGTGGAGACCACGCCTGCCAGCAGGGCAAGCAAGAGTTGCCAGCATAATGCATGCAGTTGTTCGCTGCGCTGTCCCCGATATATTTCTTCGGTTGTGGCTATAAACTTGCGCAGAAAATAGTCGCCCGCGTTGAAGAGACGCAGTTCTTTAATGTATTGTGTAAGGGAAAGTATCTGACTATAATAGGAGGCACGGCGCTCTTCTGGACTATTCATCATAACGAGGTCGAAGCGTTTATTACTGAGTTTAAACTGCACATACAACTGAGGAATGACGGCAAACATAATAATGCCAGTCAACAAGGGGTTGAATGCAATGAGCACACCCAGGAAGGAGAGGAGCGTAATCGTTCCTTGCACCAATGAGGTAAAGGTGCCTAGTGCCTGAAGTGGGCCGATTTGAACGCTATTGGATGCCGCCTGGATTGTATCATGAAATTCAGGGTCCTCAAAGTACGCCAGACCGACAATACTGTTGATCTTACGATATATATCACATTTCATCGTCATAGTGAGTTTGCGTGTTAACTCCGCATTAAAATACTGGCTCGCAGGGCTGATGATCCCGCTACAGACAAGAACCAGGGCCTGAATAGCGAGAACTACCCACAGGTGCTGCATAAGGACAGGGGAAACATGGCCTTGCAAGCTCTGTCCGAGTAGATCAAATAAGGTCTTCATTACCCAGGCAGTGGCTAGTGGAAATACACCCTGAAGACATTGCAGTAGCATAAGGGCAAAAAAGCAAAGAGGCTGCGCACGCAGAGCCAGGACGCTCATCTGTCCCATTGCTTTCACCGTATCTTGCTTACTGCTTATCCAACGCCTGATCTTAGCCTTCTTTTTGACTTGCAGGAACATATTATTGCTCCTTTGCCCCGTCCAACATGAGAGTATTGGATATCCTCTCAGACGTGAAGCCCATATAGTGGGCAACATTCGCAACATTTGAGAAAAGGGCCAGAGATGCAGGGCCAGTAGCACGCACAAGCCCCTTCTCATCAATGAGACAATACGCGGGCACAATATCTATCTGGTAATCCTTGAAGAAAGGATTCCGCTTGCCAGGAGCGATAAGGAAAGGCCGAGTAACCTGCATTTCGATAGAAAATGGTAGTATATCTTCTTTATCAGCGTTACAAACAAAGACTCCCTTTATACCCAGAGGACTCAAGTTGTTAAAGAAGGTTTGATAGGTAGGCATACTCCTGCGTGATGCATAATCTCTTCCAATAAAAATCAGCAGTATGGCCTCTCCGCGATACGTATGCTGAGTGACACAGGTATCGTTCATGGTGTGTGCCTGAAACGGTGGTGCCTGTTTTCCGCGTTGTGGCCCCTGTTGAGGAAGAGCCTTAACGTGATTTGAGGGTGGGGAAAGGGTCCGGCCTGGGAGTTTCATCAAGACAATTCCCAGAATACGCCGTCTGGGTAGTGGTCCCCATATACGTGAATCAATGCTGCTTGCCTGGTCATCTCCACAGACAAAGACGTGGCCTGGAGGAATATGCCAGGTTTTTTCCTTGAAACCTCCATTGGTCGGTTCATCTGTTTCTCTTTCTGCGCAAGGGCTGGTGGTGCATATCTCGCCCTCAAGTGCGATGATGCGCTTGATATAGGGAACAGTTCGAGCCTGTCGTTCTTGCGCGACCAGAACAATTTGTCCTTCACGGAGTCGAAGCATGGGCAAGAATCGCCAGGCAAGCACACGTTCTCCTGACAATAGTGTAGGAGCCATGCTATCGCCCTGGACAGTAGCGACCAGCAAGCAGATGCGCATGAGAGTCAGTAAAGAGACGGCAGGGAGTAGGAACCAACATAGAGTCAACAGAGATGCAAGCATAACCATCAGTCCCTCTTTAAGTGCTGCGGAATGGTACGCTCAGTGGCAGAAGCTCGCTGCCACTGAGCGTACCATTATGTGAATGCAGGAAAAATGTACAGCAGTAATGGTCAACAAAGACAAGAAATAGATGTACACGAGATCTCGCCTGCCGCACATCGAGACGCTGTAGATGACCAATATTGATTGTAAGACATCACATGTTGGCATTTAAGCGAAGTACAGTCGGCGTAGCAAAGGTAGCCACTACATGCCTGCACAGCAGTATGAGGAAGCAAATGTTCAGTAACCACATCAACAAGAGAACTCAGTGGGCTAAGCCGATTGCAGACACGATCAATAGTATTCAGGATAGAATCGGTAAATGTATGCACTTTTTGTGCTCCTTTCACATATGTATGGATGAAGTAGAATGCGTGGCTTCGTTCAAAATGAGCATTTCAGGGAAAGGGCTATACGCTTTACCTCCTTTCACCGATAGTAGAAAGATCATCGCTAGTCCAGGTATTGACGACAGCCTTCCATACTTTGCGCTGATTGCTGGCAATGCCAGTAGCCTGAACCTCCCCTTGAGCATTGATGAGACAATAGGAAGGCGTTGCGGAGATCTTATAATCGGAGAAGAAACTATTCGTGTTACGTGGTGCAATTAATACCGGCCAATCGACCTGAAGTTCTTCTACCATAGCCTCGGTAGGCTCTCGTTCATCACCGCTAACGAAGACCAGTTCGGTTCCAGATGGAACAGCCGCTTTGGTGTCTTGCTCTTTGAGCATAGCCAGAACCTCGCGGCAGGGTTCACAGTGAGTAGAAATAAAGATGAATGCAACTTGCTTACCAGCGTCAGTAAATGTTGATAGATTGGCTCTATTACCATTGAGAGTCTCGGCGCTAAAATCGGGGGCCGGGGTATTTTGATCCAATCCCCCCGTAGCGAGCGCATTTGTTTTTGACCCATTGGTATTGACTCGCCTCACCAGAACTAGCGTCAGCAAGAGATTGCACAATACCACCAGCCAGAGCAAGACAGAACTCACGACCAGAACGGTTTCCACTGGTTTCTCCTTTTTTCTCTATCTGAAGCGATATTTCAATTTGGGCGAAAGAGTTGGACAATCTCTCCAAGCTCTATCCAGATCAATACGAACACGAGTGCTCCCAGCGAGGCCAGTAGCCATTCGACGCCCCCCAGTCTCACTGGCGTGCCTTGCGTCCAGATCAATGTCTCATAACCAAGAGATGCACAGAGAATAAAGCCTAGATTTCGCCAGAGATCTGCATACGAGACATTCTTCTCGCTCGACCCAAAGCAGTTACAGGCGGTTTGCATCCTCCTCACTAATACAGATACCAGCGCGCCGCAAAAGATGAGCAGCAGAAGCGTAGCCAGGGCAAAACCAGGGAGGAGGAGAGGGTCGCCAATTATGACGAAGAGAACCACAGCTAATTCTCCGCTCAGGAAGAGTACGGCTAACGGATAGCTCAGGTACGATGGAAGAAGTTGAAAATGAAGAATAGCCTGTTTGAATTTCTGGATGTTGCGCACTTTGCCGAAACTCGAAATCGCGAAGACCAGTCCAATCGTCACGCGACAGAACGCCAGAATATAGCAAATAACCAAGTTCTAAACCTACCTTCCAGGAGATGACGCCATGTGGGAAGTATATCTGTGAAGAGGGGAAAATGCCTATAACATGTTGTATACATCTATTCTACATATGGAATACATACTAAGATTGGTTAACTTCTGATGCATTGCGGCAGGTAGATCACCTCGATGAACAGAGCTAGCCAGAAACTGCCTATAATCCTTCTGCAAGCGTGCCTGGCAACCCTCGCGCCCAGCCGCATAAGCAGTGGCAGAACAAGAAGTGCCACGCTCACTACTAGCATTCCCCATAACAGTTGCACCTGAAAAGTTTCGACGAGGGATTTAGGGTAACAGATCAGCTGAGCCTGTTCATGCAGACAGATCTCCATCGAGGAAGTGATCCCTGGCCCTGCAATGTCAAAACCTGAAGCGCTGGCTGGAAAAAGGGGAAACGCCCCGGCGCATGAGCCTCGTTCGCAGCTAGTACTCGCGCCTAACCAGGACAGAAAAAACGCAAGCAAGAGGATGAGTCCAGCCGTCAGCGAAACACTGCCTATGAGCCGCCTTCTCAGGCGCACGGCGCGTCCAGCATCTGACAATGGACCCGTGATGAGCAGTGATGGTTCAGTCCCTTCCTGCTGTTCTAAAGCATCATGCAGAGACGAGTGGGATGGAGGAAGATCATCAGTCATGATTGAATTCCCTTTGGATAAAAACCTGGCGGCCCGAAAAACTGATAGTTTTTTAGTGGGAGACTGCTCCCATCGGGTTCGATCAGGCGAGCGACATCATTGTAGATATAGCCCACATGCTTGCCTGTCGTGTTGGTTTCTTTGAGATGCACCCGCACCACACTGCCCGTCTTTTCAAGACTGGTAATGGTGATTGCGATGCTTGAGTACGTCACGTTCAAGTTGAGGGCAGAGGTCGTCGCCGGGTCCGCCGCTGCTGTCGTAGTGCTCACGGCGCTGGTCACCTGCGATGGCGCCGAGTTTCCTGATGTCTGGTCTGTGGATGAGGTGCGCTGGGCACGACCCGTCATCCATACATAGCCACGTATGTCAGACCTCCACCGACCAGGAGAAGCAGCAGAATCAGGAGGAGCAATCTCCCCCCAAACGATCTCCGCGAAGGGGCAGGCCGAGGAGTAAAGGGTTTAGCTGAAAGATGCTTGAGAACAGATTCATAATGATCGCGATAATGGCCAGAATGGTCATCACGACTGCAACGACAAGTGACGAAGCACGTCGCTTGTCTGGAGGGTTGTATCAACCTGGAAATCCAAAAAAAGTACTGCCATGATGGGAAGACTCATAACGACGATGGGAACGCTGGCAAGCACCATAGATTCTATGAGCATCAGTGGAATAGGCATGGAAAACCTCTTTTCTCATACTTCAGATGGGAGTGAGACTTCCTCGAAATATTCCATATTTCGAGGAAAAGATGTAATTCAAGAGAACATCCCTTGTCCGTCTTGATGAAGGTCTAAAACACCTATCTCCTCAGCGTGCAATGCTTGCCTGTTCAGCATCGTGCCGATATGCCTTCCGCGCCGAGGGAAGCAACACGAGCACGATCAGCACAATACTTAAAACGACTCCTACCATCGCGGCAACCTTCAGCTCCATTGTCGGCGCAAACACGAGACCGGGAGCTGCCGAAAGAGCACTGAGTGCCGAGACGATAATGGTCAGAATCATGCCCCAGCGTTTGGCAAGCCAGAGACCCACCACCGCGATCAGCCCGATTACTCCCAGCACATAGGTTCCGTAGATGACGACTGGCGGAGGACCATCGGGGACCTCTGGCATGGGGATCAGGCTCAGCACGCTGAGGGTGGCAAGCAGGACAGCCGCCACAATGAGAACGACAGGACCCTTTGGTTTCATCGATTTTCTCCTTTTCTTTCTTTGCTTGCCTGGCTTTCCTTTATTGGAAAAGTAGGCTCGGTTCACCTGCCATCTCCCTGGCAGGTGCCAGACATGTGCATAAACTGAAGCAAGTATAGTTCCCCGCCTGCCTGGAAACCATGAATAACTCCCACATCTTTCCCACATCTTTCCTCCTTATGTAGCCAGTGAAACGGGCTTTTTTGATCAATCCCACTTCATTCAGCAGTTTAAGCGCCACTACCAGGTGACACCAGGAACCTATCGCAAAACCGCAAGATTTTCCTAGTTGGTCTTTCTGTATCCTATTATCAGGCTCGTGCGCAAGTTCGATGATTCTGAGAAGGAATGAGTGACCTTGTATAAGAGCCTGATAACATTGGAATTTACAGATGTGAGCCTGTAGGGGTTCGGAATAACCTGTGCCTCACCACTCTCGTGTCGCTTCATTGCCTGCGTCATTTCGGTACTATAACAATACTCAAAAGCCATAAAGTCAGGGCTGACAAGTAAAAGGATGACGTGAGAGGTGTTGAGACGGCGATGAATCTCTTTTTCCCATTCTGTTCCTGCATCAATGTCAGTCACTGTTGGGGAATATTTGCATGATGCTCTTGCCAGAGGGTATACTTTCTGAAGCGTTGTTGGGGAACGTATCTTTCTCTATACTTTTCAGGGAAACATGATGGCAAAAACAACACAAACTGCATTGATCTGGTTACAAGAAGAACAGAAGTATTTCTGGCGTGACGAGAAACACACGAGGTTGTGTATTTTGCGTGAGGAGACTGATACATGGAGAGAGTGGCTGGCTTCGCACACATCTTTCTCTTTTCGAGGAAGAGAAGGACATCTCACGCTGCTCAAAGAAACGCGAGCGCGTGGAGGAGACGGGTACTGGTACGCCTATCGACACCTGGGAAAACGCACGGTGAAGAAATATGTCGGGCGCCCGGCTGATCTGACCTTTGCACGTCTGGAGTGGACAGCGAGAGAGCTTCTCCGCACGCCTGAGCAGACAAGACAGGTTCGGCATGATGTGCCAGATGGAGAGGCCGGTCACGCAAGCGAACAAAGGGATTGGCAAGTGGCAGACCAATCCCACCAGAGTCCTAAAAATCTCTCATCTCCTCTTCATGCTCCCCTGCTCACCTCCAAGTTCCAATTGCCCACATTACACCCCTCGCTGGTCTCGCGGGAACGATTACTGGCTCTGCTTGATTGCGGATTAGAGCACAGACTCACGCTCGTGTCTGCCCCTGCGGGTTTTGGGAAAACCACACTGGTGCGCCAATGGGTGGCTGAGCGAGACAAGCAGCATGTTCCACCAGTTGCCTGGGTTTCTCTGGACGCGCGTGATAACGATCCAGTGCGCTTCTGGCGCTATTTGATGACTGCCTGTCAGGTTTTCCGTGACAACCTGGCACACGAGGCCCTGGCCTTGCTACATACCATCCCACAACCGCCTTTTGAGTCATCGCTCACTGAAACAGCTCTTGCAGCCTTTCTCAACGCACTGGCGCAGTGTGAAGAGGGAGGACTCCTCCTTTTGGATGATTACCATATGATCACTTCCCCACAGATTCAAGAAACGATGACCTTTTTTCTGGGTCATCTTCCCGCCGGTATCCATGTGATACTTCTCACGCGCAGTGATCCTCCTTTTCCCCTGGCACGGTTGCGTGCTCGCAACGAACTCTACGAGGTGCGTACCTCTGCATTGCGCTTTTCGCCGGAGGAGACGGCAGCCTTTCTCCAGCAAACGATGGCTGTTGCGTTGGTCCCGGAGATCACCCAACAGATCAACACCCACCTGGAAGGATGGGTAGCCGGACTGCGCATGCTATTGCTCACTTTTCAGGGAAGAACCGCTTCTACGGAGATTGAGCCTTTTCTCAGAGCATTCGCAGGCAATCAGCGTGCCCTGCAAGAATATTTCCTCGCGGAGGTGCTCGACATTCAGCCAGAGCCAGTGCAACGCTTCTTACTCCAGACAAGTGTGCTTGGTCGCCTGACGGGTTCACTTTGCGATGCTGTGACAGGAGCACACGACAGCGAGCACGTTCTTGAAAGGTTGGAACGTGCGAACCTTTTTTTGGAGCCGCTGGATAATGCCGGGGCTCATGCCTTCCGAATGGAGCGACAATGGTATCGCTACCATGGACTTTTTGCCGAAGCGATGCGAGCCGAAGCGCGGCGGCGCCTGGGAGAAGATGCGTTACGTGTCCTCTCCTCCCGCGCCAGCCACTGGTACGAGGTACAGAGCCTGCACGCGGAAGCGGTCGAGTTCGCTCTCCATGCGCAGGACTACGACCGAGCCGCGACCCTGATTGAACGCATTCTGGAGGAACCACACACGTACCCGCAGGCCAACGAATATCACACTCAGTATCACTGGTTGGAACAGATCCCTGAGCGTGTGCTCCAGCAGCATCCTGTCCTCTGTCTGGGATATGCAACAGCGCTCTTGTTCGTAGTTGTCACCTGGCGGCTGCCTCAAACCACGCAGACGCTGCTTGAGAAGTTCTTGCAGATGGCGGAAGAGCACTATCGCGCGGAGCACAATCTGCCGAGACTGGGGGAGGTCTTCGCCTTCCGCTCCCTGGTTTCTTGGAGACAAGATGAAGCCGTGCAGGCAGCCTCCTCTGCCAGACAAGCGCTTGTCTGGCTGTCAGCGGAACAACAGGCCTGGCGCGGCCTGAGTTTGAGCGTGGCGGGTAAGGCTGAGCTCCTCTATTATGGGCAGGTAGATGAAGCTCGCCGTCTGCTAGGGGAGGCCGCCGCATTGTGCGAGGAGATACACAACCAGTATTTTAAACATGCAACTACGAATATGCTGGCTACAGTATTTTTCGAGCAGGGAGAGTTGTACCGCGCCGCCGAATATTATCAGAGAGCGCTTGGCGAGGCCAGGGAGCGCATGAACCGTGATGATATGGGATATGCGTTGCTTGGTTTGGCACGCATCGCCTATGAACGTAATGAGCTAGAAGCGGCCCAACAGCAGGCAGAAGAGGTGCTGGCGATCGGCCAGTCTCTCGGACATGAGTTGCATGAAATCCACGCTACTTTCCTGCTGGCGCGGGCGCAACATGCACAAGGAGAAACGGCAACGGCCTGCCGGCGCTTGACCACGCTTCTTGCCAGAATACCTGCCACCTTGCCTGATCATGCGCAGCCGTTTTCCCGAGATATTTTGACCTTGCGGGCACGCCTCGCGCTGGCAAGCGGTGACCAGGCGTTTGTGCAGCGTTGGGTCGCTGATCTCGGTCCATCCAGAGGGTCGCAGTTCCCGTTCTCGTCTGAGCGGGAAGCGCTGATGATGGTCCGCTGGCATCTTGTCCAGGGTAGAGAAGAGGAGGCACTTCAACTCCTGCAACACGTGCGAGTCTGTGCAGAGGAAGCCGGACGCCGGCAGAGCATCTTTGAGGCGCAGGTACTCCTCGCGCTGGTCTATGCTGAACGGAAGCAGAGTGCGGAGGCTCGACATGTGCTCCAAGAACTACTGACACAGACCCGTGCCGAGGGCTATCTCCGCCTCTTTTTGGATGAAGGGGAAGCTATGGCGACCCTTCTGCGTTCCCTCCTTCCTTTTGCACACGAGAAGCTCTTGCTCGCTGATCTTCAGTCCATCCTGCATGCCTTTCCAGACTCTCCAGGAATGCCTGACACTCTCCTCCTTGAGCCGATAAGCCGGCAAGAGTTGCGCGTCCTCCGCCAACTTGTCTCTCGTCGCTCCAACGCCGATATTGCGCAAGAACTGGTCGTCTCTGTGAATACGGTGCGGACTCAGGTCCAGAGTATCTATCGCAAGCTTGGCGTCCATAGCCGCGCGGAGGCTTCCGAGGTTGCGCGCCGGCTCCGGTTGGTTTAGCGGTTCAGCTCAGTCTGCTTGCCTTCCCCAACACACGTGCTCCCCTTTCCGCAATCATGCATCCAATCATCTCCACGGATGATGCGGGTTCATCGAGGCTCACACTAAACTAGTGGCATGAACATACAAACATTTCTTTCAAACGTTTCTTTCCTCGCGCGAGGGGATTTTTCCCTCTGCGCAATTTCAGAAGGAGAAAAGGGTACACGTGACCATCCTTTATACTGCTTTCGACAAGGGTCTGGCCGTTGCGCGCCGGCGCAACGGTGAATGGGAGGTAAGCTTTCATCTGACCAAAAGCTATCCAGAATGTCTGGCGGTCGATCCGCTGCATCCACAATATGTCTACTGTGGCACCACCTATCAGGGGCTCTGGCAAAGCACTGATGCGGGTACAACCTGGGAAAAGACGGGTGAAGGCATTCCATCTGGGCAAGTGACCGCTGTGGCTGTCAGTGGACTCGATCAAGCAAACGGCTCGGGGATTGTCTATGCAGGGACGGAGCCGAGCACGCTGTTTCGTTCTGAGGATCAAGGGAAGTCCTGGCAAGAGCTTACAGCCCTGCTCGCACTTCCTTCAGCATCCACCTGGCGCTTCCCTCCACGTCCCTGGATCTCGCATATTCGCTGGATTGCCCCTGATCCGCTGGTCGCCGGTCGCGTCTTCGCTGCGATAGAAGCAGGTGCGTTGGTACGAAGCCTGGACTACGGTCAGACCTGGGAAGATCGCACGCCGAACGGGCCGCTTGATACTCACACTCTAGCGCTGCCCCAGCTCGCACCCAATCGTCTGTATTCAGCCTCGGGCGACGGATCTGACCAGCCTGGGACTGGTTTTGTGCAAAGCGATAATGCAGGAGAAACCTGGTTTCGACCCAACGGCGGACTTGCCCACCACTATCTCTGGAGTATCGCGGTTGATCCGGGGAATCCTGAGACGGTGGTAATCTCTGCGGCTCACGGCCCCCAGCAAGCCCATAATCTTTTCACGCCCGAAGCAGTCATTTATCGTCGTTCTAGTGGAAGTTCCTGGCACATGGTGAGCGATGGCTTGCCTCCAGCGCGTGGATCACTGGCATCGGTCCTGACCTCACATGAGGCAGAACCCGGTGTTTTTTACGCGGCCAATAATCACGGTGTTTTCCGCTCGACCGATAGTGGTTTGAGTTGGGAAGCACTCCCGATCCCCTGGCCTGCTGGTACGCACTTTGGGCGCGCACATGCCATTGTTGTCGTGCCAGAATAGCAGCATTTTCTTGAAAGGACAATCAGAGATATGAGCGATTGGAACACACCCATTATTGAAGAGTTTCGTACAAACGGAGG
Organism: Reticulibacter mediterranei; assembly: GCF_016587455.1. Classification (NCBI taxonomy): domain Bacteria; kingdom Bacillati; phylum Chloroflexota; class Ktedonobacteria; order Ktedonobacterales; family Reticulibacteraceae; genus Reticulibacter; species Reticulibacter mediterranei. Next base: position 1,326,293 of record NZ_BNJK01000001.1, read on the forward strand.
CAAGGTTGGCGGAATGTTTGAAGGCGCGCCGCTGCTCCTGCTTACCACAACTGGTGCGCAGAGCGGCCAGAGGCACACCACACCACTGACGTACCTGTCCGATGGCGATCGTCTGATCGTCTTCGCTTCTAACGCGGGCGCTACAACCAATCCTGCCTGGTATCATAATTTGGTGGCTCACCCACAAGCAACCGTTGAGGTCGGAACCGAGACCTTCAACGTGACCGCCACCGTCATCATGGATGAGGAGAGGGATCAGCTCTACGCCAGGCAAGTAGCGCTCTCCCCTGGGTACGCCGAATATGAGGCGAAGACGACTCGTCGGATTCCAGCGGTCGCTCTGCTCCGCTAAAAGGACAGGAGATCATGTTGAGCACTCCCAGGAGGCCAATCAGGTACACGGCCATCTGGTGTGCAAAAAACGACAAGGAAACTCCTGTTGTTTGTGCAGTAAGACGAATTTTTTGACAAGAAGCGTTTTTAGCATAAAGAGACGTATTACGATGGAAACACTTACAGGGAAGGTTGCGTTAGTCACAGGCGGATCACGCGGCATCGGCGCAGCAACAGCTCGTGCGCTCGCTGAAGAGGGCGCAGATGTCGCCATGAGCTACGTGAACTCGGGCGCGAAGGCTAGAGCGATTGTCTGCGAACTTGAAGGCAAGGGCGTCCGCACAGCGGCTTTCAGGGCTGATCAGGCTGATCCCTCTCAGGTTGAGGGCCTGATCAGGGCAGTCGTTGAACGCTTCGGCCATCTTGATATTCTGGTCAACAACGCAGGCATCGCCGTCTCTGGTCTGATCGACAATCCAGAGAACATTATCGACGATTTCAAGCGGCAACATGCCATCAACTTCGGCGGCGTGGTAGCTGCCATCCGCGCAGCAGTGAAGGTAATGGAAAACGGAGGCCGGATCATCACGGTTGGCTCCGTGATCGGCACACGTGTTGGTACCGTGGGCATGGCCGACTACGCTGCAACCAAAGCAGCCATTGTCGGCTATACCAAAGGAGCAGCGCGGGATCTTGGGCCGAGGAACATCACCGTTAACGTCCTACAGGCCGGTGCAATCGACACCGACATGAACCCGGCCACCAGTGACTTTGCACCTACAGCTACGGCGGGCGTGGCTCTCGGTCGCTATGGCCGACCCGAGGAGATCGCGGCTGGGATCATCTTCCTGGCGAGTCCGGCTGCCTCCTACATTACTGGTACGGTACTGAACGTCGATGGTGGCTACGGGGCGTAACCAACCGATGCCGCACGCAGCGCGGGGGAACCAGATCTCAACTCTCTGTGGCACCTCTCATCCTGCCTACCCTCCGGGGAAGCACCAGAGAAGAGATGAGCGTCTCCAGTTCGGTAAGGGAGAGTCCGAACAAGAGTAGTACGCAGAAGTATTGAGCGATGAATGATGTGGAGATCCGGCGAACCGGGTCTCCATGCTCTTAATCCTATGAACAATTCGTCATTTTTAGGTAAGGTGATATTCCCATGATTTCGCTTACTACTTGATGAGGTGATCTCGTTGCGCAACCCATGGGCAGTTAGGAGCCAACCATCCTGATACAGCGGGCACCCTCAACAATCTGGCGATGCTCTATAAGCATCAAGGCCGTTCCAGCGAGTCGGCACCATTTCTCATTTCCTTCTCTCCTCTTCTTCTGTTCTCCAACAGTTACCTCAGAGCACTTCACACAGCCGCTCAGGTCATACTCATTCCACAACTACTTGCCGGAAATATTGAACAAGTGCCATTCATGGAGCTGACGCAAACGACCGAATAGTAGTATTGAAAAAAAGGACAAAGAAAGGGTGTCGTGACTATGTCTACCAAACGTACAAGGCTTATACAGCCTCTCTGCAACGGTTTGCTTCTGAGTTCACTTCTGCTAGGACTCATAGGAGCCGAGCGGGAGGCAATAGCACATTCTGCACCAGCGAACCCATTATTTGATTGGAGTACGAAGATCAAGCATATTGTCTTTATAATCAAGGAGAACCATACCTTTGATTCGTATTTTGGGAGGTTTGAACCCTCTCCGTATGGAGCCACGAAGGGATTGATCTGCACGGATTACGACAACGCGGGCCACACGTGCAACAAGAGCAAATCGATTGCCCTGGACAAGGCTCCTGACAACCCTCCCAATTTCAAGCATGAGAGGGACGCTGCAGTCATCGATTACGACAACGGGAAAATGGACGCTTTCAATATCGGGTCAAAAAGCCCAAACTGTGATAGCTCGTCCCATCCATGTTATATAGCGGCGCGCTCATCGCTGATTCCAGGGTATTGGGAACTCGCAAAGAACTTTGTTCTCAACGATAACGGTTTCTCATCGTTCATGGGGCCAAGTTTCCCTAATCACCTCTACACCGTCGCAGCGGCTTCAGGGCCAGATATCAAGCATAGTGCGATTGCGAACCCGCAGTTCCAGAAAGGGTTACTGAGTTGGGGATGCGATGCGGACCCTGCCACAAGGGTAGAACTCTTCGACGCTCCCTCGGTCTTTCCTTGCTTTAAGTTCAAGACGCTTGCAGATAGGATGGATGAGCGGCACATCACCTGGAACTACTTCACTCCCGCGAAAGGAGATCCGGGCTATACGTTGAACGCATTAGACGCGTTTAAGAAGGATTACCTCTCACCCAACATTATCGCAGACACAAGCTTCAACCAGTTCGATATGACAGCAAAAAGCGGAACCCTTCCCCAATTCTCCTGGGTGGTTCCTCCTAATGCTAAAACCGAACACCCAGGAAGCAAGAGCGGGAATGGTTCCTGTGAGGGCCAGAACTGGACCATGGATAGAATCAAAGCCATAGCAAGCAATCCTACCCAATGGTCGCAGACACTCATTGTCGTCGCATGGGATGATTTTGGCGGATTGTATGATCATGTTCGACCACCCACAGTCGATAAACTTGGGGAAGGGTTTCGTGTGCCGTTCCTCATCATTTCCCCCTTTGCCAAGGCAACAGATAATACGGGTCATCCCCACATCAGCCATGTGCGATTGGAATTCTCCAGCGTTCTCCAGTTTGCCGAGCATATTTTCGGGCTTGGAGTCGGGTCACTTGGGGGAAGAGATACTCTCTCAAGCATTGATAACCTCGCCGAAGAACTGGACCCTGCCACAAACAACCCGCCGCCGACATTGAAATATTGCCCATAAACTGGAACAGGACGTTTCACCTCACCAATGTAAGAGCACCGACCATATCTTGAAGCGCTATGTGGCACTCGGAGGCATTGAAGGCGATCCTCGGATTTAGCAAAGACGCTCCTGGCACGAACAGAACAGAAGATCGCCTGATGCCTCTGCCTCTCTCTACGACACGGCGAGCAGTTCCCTAAGACGAGGCAGCATTCATGGATCTCCTCGATGGGCAACGATGTGACTTTCTCCGCTGTGGGACAGGGAACACGGTTCGCACTTACTTTGGGCCATACCAATCTCAGCACAGTGATCACACATATCACCACGTTTTCTCGTCGAGAGGTGGTAAAAGAGTTACGTGCCCGGGGCAAACTCACCGCCCACGTCTCTATTCATGCCCTGTGTTTCTTGGCTCTCCTCCAATGGGTCCAGACTGGTTGAGTATGTGCTCACCAATTGGACGATCCCCGTATGATACACAAACCCTTTACCACTTCAGAGCTATAGGAGATTTGATCGGGATGATCCAACGCCAACTGAAGCTTTTCGTATGCCAATCGACCGATGATATCAAGTTGAGCTTCCACTGATGTTAAGTCAAGCCATTCAGCTATCTCAGTATTGTCAACACCGGCAACTCTAAACTTGCGTTCCAATGCACTTAATCCACTTCTTTGACACGCGAGTAAAAAACCCACTGCTGTAATATCGGCAAGAAAGATAAAAGCTGTGTTCGGCGGCACAAAATCTGGCAACTTCTCAAAAAGAAGAAAGCCATCTTGTGACCTATAGTGGTCAACCTCCACAATATAAGCATTCCCAGGGCATATATCAAGCTTCTCATCTATCGCATCAAGTTTCACTATCGGTTGAACGGTCAATCCTGCTTTTACCGCTATGTGAGTAAATAAATCCCGTTTTCCTTTGCGATAAGCATCTACTTTCACACCTTTAAAAGGGTTCGCTAGCCCCTTTGTAATCAAAATTGCAGAAACACTCTTCTTCTCTAGAAGGATGTGTTTGAATACATCTTCAAGTCCTGTAGGGTCATGCACAATGCTACATACGGATGGCAATTTGTTATCTTCATGAGCAATATTGATAATAGGAATCCCCGCATCACAGAAGCTTTGCTTGACTGGTTGACTCATTTTCATGTTAATCGAGATGAGTCCACTAATATCCTTTATAAGGATATCAGTCATAATTTCTTCCACATCATTAAATTCTTCGTGCGGTACATCTAAAATTATTATTTTTCGCCGTATGTGCTGTTGCTCTCGTTCAGCCGCATCTCGTATAGCTTTTATTATATCGACATAATATTCTGTTGACCAATACGAAATTGGTGCAACCACTCCAATGATACGAGAGCGGCGACCCATCAATACATGAGAGGTTTGATGGATTTTACGTCTCAGTTGCAATTCTCTCTGGAATTGATAATTGACAAGGGAGAAAAGAACAGAAAAGAATAATACTGAACTGATATATAGCGTAAGAAGAAAGATCATTGGACTACCAGAAACACCCGCAACCTGAAGTATTGTTGATGTTAATGTAAAAATAGCAGCGCCAGCGGCTAGAGCCATTCCAAGATTACCATAGCGCCATTCTTGAATCTTATGGAATACTCTCTCTAGCATGATGTTCTCCTCATTTTATTATCTCAAAACGTCACTTGAAATTACCTTTTTATCTTTAAAGCTCTTACCTTATTATAAACGAGTTTATCTCAAGAGTTCCTTTTTCACAAGAGATATTCTTCATAAGAAAGTGCATGAGTCAGTTGCAATTAATATGAGTTTTGAATAAGCAACTCCCTCCGATGACGCGCATCATTCATAGGTTGGAGGAGGAATTGGGGGTACGATTGTTTGATCGCAGCAAGCGCCAAATCACCCTCACCCCTGGGGATAGTTGTCCTGTGTCCAGTTGTTCGCTCATCGGAGAATTTCCTTGACACGTGCAATCTAGATATGGTATTTAGTCATTATGCTAAATAGCGAAACAAAAAATCGGGAACAGGTGCGTCTGCTTAAAACACTCGCCAGCGAAACACGGCTCACGATCCTCGAGTGGCTCAAAGACCCCGTCGCGCATTTTCCGCCGCAAATCGATGGTGATCTTGTCCAGGACGGGGTCTGCGCCGATTTCATTCGGGAGAAACTGAGTATTAGCGCGGCTACCGCTTCACGCCATCTCACCCTTTTGACTGACGCTGGACTGCTCTCGGCGACACGCAAGAAAGGCTGGACATTCTATCGCCGCAACGAGCAAGCTCTTGAGAACTGCTTGCAGCAACTCCAATCACACCTGTTGAAGGAGATCCCATGAGCCTTGAGTACTTTCACGTGGACGTGTTTAGTCGCACTCCATACGGTGGCAATAGCCTACCCGTCTTCCCAGATGCTTCCGGATTAACAGCTGAACAGATGCTCCGTCTGACCCAAGAGCTGCGCCATTTTGAAGCCATTTTTCTTGAGCCGACGCATCAAGCGAACAGGGTGCGCGCTCGTGTTTTCGATGCGTTTGAAGAGTTACCATTCGCAGGACACCCTGTGATTGGTGCAGGGGCTACCCTGCACGCTACTTCAGGATGTGCGGAACCACAGACCTGGCAGATCGAACTGCCTGGAAAGGTCGTGAGTGTTACCACCGAGCAGGCCGAGTACGGATTTACTGGTTGGCTCGATCAAGGCACACCTGACTTCCTGGGCATGGTCACTGAACGCGACCTCTTCGCCCGTACGTTTGACCTGCGCTCAGACGATCTCCACCCAGATCTCCCACTTGAGATCGTCAGCACGGGATTGCGTTACCTGATTCTCCCTGTCAAGGAAGGCGCGCTTGAAGGTGCCCGCATCCGCAACGACATCACCGACCTCTTGCACAGGGTGAACGCCCAGTTCGCGGTCCTGTTCGACGCAGCAACGCTTGAAATACGGCATTGGAACAATGATGGTCTTATCGAAGATATAGCGACCGGCAGTGCGGCTGGCACTATTGGCGCCTATTGTCTCAAACACGGATTGGTGCAAGGTAGTGAACTTTTCATCTTAAATCAAGGGCGTTTCACTGGTCGCCCGAGTACCTTGCGTGTGCAGCCAGTGGGCACACATCACATCGTCCAAAGCGTCAAAGTCGGCGGTGACGTTGTTCTCATCGGGCGTGGCACACTCCAGGTCGTACCATAATCTTCATGCAAGAGAAATAGCCTCAAATGGAAAGTTCGCCATGAAGATTGCATTGATCATCTCAACTGAGAATGCTCGTTCTCTCACCTATGATGTGCGGTGAGAGAACGAAGAAGACAAACGACGGAAGCAGATTATGGCCTACGCTTTTCAAAGATGACTTCAGAATAGTGTACCGATGATCCTTCAAGCAGCACTTCCGATTTCCCCTTGAGATGTTTGTCAAAGAACGCAAGCGAATAGGCATTGATGATCTCATGTGCCCGCTGGCTCCCAATTGGTCCTCCCAAGCCAACGGCCGGGGATAGTGGTGAGAGTAGGTCAAGATCAGTGCAATCAATGTGAAACATCCCGGGCACCTGCACAAAGTAGCCATCGCCTGTCAACTGGTTATACACTGCACGCATAGTGGTCTGGGTTTGCTCGATCTCCTGCCCTTGCCAGCCACCAGTTTTTTGTCTTTCGAGCAGCATTGTGCTGGCCGGGCGGGTAATCCACATGCCGGGTTGTCGTAAGCCATTTTTGACCACGTTGGCGGGCATCGCAACATCCATCATCAGGCAAGCTGTCAGGCGTGAGTCTGCTTCACATGCCTGGGAGGCAACCATGCCACCGAATGAAACGCCAAAGATCCCGGCATGCTCCAGATCCAGTTTCCCGGTCAGTAGACCCTGTGGGTCTCTCCTATTGAGAGCAGCAAGCTGATCGAGGGTGAAACTGACATCCTGGGCAAAGTAGGAGATAATTCCGTCCTTGAAAGTCTGGCCTTCCCATTGCGGGACATCTTTGGCTGGATCGAGGCTCTGATTGTATAGAGGCTGCATCTGTTTTTTTGGGAGTCCGGCTACCTGATGTCCATCTGGGAACACCACCGATGCAGCTACCCCTGGTTGATCAAGGCCCACGACGATGTAGCCATGCGAGACCAGTTCCTCAACCTGAAAAGTGTTCATCTGGCGAAATCCAGTGAGTCCCTCAAGGAAGATGAGCACCGGGTAATGGGGGCTATTGTCGGCTACAGGGACGGTCACAGCGGCATGTGTGGGCACATATTTGAGGTGGTCGAGAAAGAAGTCTGGAAAACGTTGCAGCCGCGCGATTGCTGTCGTCACAGTATCGGCATCTGACATATAAGGTGCAGGCGCGGATGATACGTCTTTCCTGGCTGGATACCACACCTGCACCATTAACTCACGATGCCTGTTTTTGTCGGAGCTAAACACCTCGCGCCGACTGGTGTCCGTCCAATGGTAGGTGACGGTCCCGATGCCGTATGGGCCGGAGGGGCGAGGAAAAGAATAAACAGGTAGCAGTATGGGAAGAGCTACAGAGAGCGCCATGCCAATGATTGCCAGGACGGACACCAAGCCCGCAACTATTCTCCACATTCGTTCCTGTTTGACACCTTTGCCCAGCGACGTAAAGCGCTGCACTACCCACACAAGCGCGAAGAGAGCCGTCAACACATACGCTGGAACCATCTGCCATCGTGGCCCCTCCAACGGAACCTGGACCCCTGCCAGAACGAACGTGATAAGTATTACATACCCGCTCCAGCGAGCAGCGCGCAGCCGTGGCACTGCCACTACCAGAAATGCGATAAGATTGGCACATATCGTCAACAGGATTTCAAGAGGTCTCATCCTATTCTCCTTTATTTTCGCTCCATTTCCATTACATCAGGAATAGAGGTGCCGAGAAGTTTGAGAAGTTCCACACGGCACACTTGAAACGATCTTTTGTCTTCATCAGAGATGCTAAGAATCTAGCAGAATAAGCATGGAGAGACATCGGCAATCGAACGTATTCTGCGACAGCTATGGCAATGTTGGAGGCACAAGTTATCCAGCGAAGTTGCCATGAGGTCTGGCGGGAAAGAGAAAGCAACACCTCTAGATCAGATCATGTTCAAGCGCAAAATAGGTTGCAGCGTTGCGCGAGGAAATCTGTAGTTTTCTGTAGATGGAACGCAGATGAGCATTGACCGTGCGTGGACTGATGACGAGTGCTGCTGCTACCTGGGCATCGCTCAGTCCTCGTGCGACCAGCCGCAGCACGTCTTCCTCGCGCGCGGTCAGCTCATGCAAGGGAGGCTGCTGTTGAGGCTGGCTGGAAGATGTTATGTGTTCCATTGAGGCTCTGGCCTGTTCCAGGGTCATGGCCTGCCCCTCGGCCCACGCTGCGGCGAACATTTCCTCTCCAAGTTCGGCACGCACGGCTGGACGCGCGCGCGTTACCAGGGCGCGCTCTTCCGGTAGCAGAGGGCAGATGGACTCGGCTGCCCCCCACAACTTAACAGCTTCTATCAGTCGCCCGTGCATTGCGAGGGTCACACCGATCCCCTGGAGGTTCGTCCCTACGGCAAGCTGCAAGCTCTCGTCCACCTCGTCCAGAAGCGCCAGACTCTCGGTGAACAACCTTTGGGCCTGCTCCAATTTCCCCTCTTCAAGGGCGAAGCGGGCGAGAAAGCTAAGTGCACTGATGATACCAGGCCGGTAGCCTATTGCTCTGGAGAGAGCGAGATGCTCCTGGGTATATGTCTGTGCTTCGGCCCGTTCGCCCAGAGCCAGGAGCGCCCGCCCCAGGAAGAAGAGAGCATTGAGAGCGCCAAGTCTGTCACCCCCCTCACGGTGAAGTAGAAGCCCTTCTTCCAGCAGCGTCCGTGCTCTTATGTCCTCACCCTGATCAAGGGCGATCTGTCCGCTAAGATCGGTCAGATAGGCAAGAGTGATTTGCTCAGCCGCATCCCTCGCCTGCATCAATCCTTCCTCAGTGTACATATGAGCTGTGGCGAAGTCACCAATAATCCAAGCGATCATCCCAAGCAAATAGAGTAATCTGGCGAGGCGACCGGCCTCTCCTCTGCCGCTTTGCTTACAATCTCCCTGTGCGCGTGCCAGGGCTACAGAGGTGAAGCGCGCCTCGACCGGATTTTCCATCGAGGCACCTTGCTCAGATAACCGAGAGTGCGTAAGGCGGTGACGCCCCTCCCAGAAGCGAAACAGGGCGCGCTCCAGGCGTAGGGCCATCTCGCTTGCAGGTTGCTCGCGCGCCCACTGCAAGGCGGCACGCAGATTAGCATGCTCGCATTCCAGTTGCCTCAGCCAGGCGGACAGTTCTCCTCCTCTCAGGTGGAGCTCCGTCAGTCCCAGATAATACTCCGCGTGGACCTGTCGCGCTCTTTCAAGTTCCTGATGGGCGGCGAGTGCTTCCAGGGCATACTCGCGAATTGTTTCATGCAACAACAAACGCTGGGGATGATGACCTTGTTCACTCTGGTAGAGCAAGTGCTTATCGAGCAGCGACGTTACTTCGTCCAAAACCTGTGTGCGCTCGCCTCCTAGCCCGCCATCTATCGCCTCCAACGCTTCGAGCGTACAGCCGCCCGCAAAGACGGCCAGCAGGCGAAAGAGGCGCTTCTGCGCATCCGAGAGCGGATCGTAGCTCCAGGCGATAGTCTGGCGCAGGGTCTGCTGGCGAGCAGGGAGATCGCGCGCCCCCCCGTTAAGATATGGAGCCGATGTGGAAGCCGCTCCAGGAGAGCCTGAAGCGAGAGCACTTTGAGTCGAGCCGCCGCTAATTCCAGCGCCAGAGGTATACCATCCAGGTGCCGACAGATCTCTGTCATCTGCTTGATTGTGAGCGCGTTCAACTCCATAGTGGGCCGGACCTCCCGCGCCCGCTCCAGGAAGAGCGCGAGCGCGCTGGAGTGGACAAGTGCATCAGTATCAGACAACCACTCTGACGCGGGCAAAGCCAGTGGCTGCACAACAAACTCGTGTTCGCCCCGCACGTGCAGCGCCTCCCGGCTCGTGACAAGTAGCCTGAGATGCCGGCTGGTCTCTAGCAAATGCACCAGGCTCGGAGCAGCCTCCATCACATGCTCGAAGTTATCAAGCACGAGCAGGCAGCGTTTCTCCCACAGCGTCGCCTGTAGCGAGAGGGCCAGAGATTGGCTACCCGTGCATTGCAGCCCCTGGGCTTGCGCAATGGTGAGCAGAACCAGGCTCGCATCGCGAAGATCTGCCAGCGAGACAAAGCTGACTCCATCAGGGAACACGTTGTACATCCTGGCTGCGATAGCAAGTGCCAGACGCGTCTTGCCCACGCCACCAGTGCCGGTCAGGGTGAGCAGTCGCACCTGAGGGTAAGTGAGCAGGGCAGAAGCGGCGGCAATCTCAGGCTCTCGACCAATGAAAGAGGTGAGCGGAGAGGGAAGCGTGGAGGGAAAAGACTGGCTGGGCACCGGGGATAGGACATCTCTCGTCGGCTGCTTCACGATTCCTGTTGCAGAGTGGCAAGCCTGCTCTGAATCGGGTATGCACAATGCAGCGAGGTGAGCGGCGCTGTCCTTGAGCCGTTCGAGCGTGAGATCCTGTGCTTTGCCCATGTAGATCTGGTAAAGCTTCCCCTTGTGTTTGCGGTAGGCTCGCCAGTACCAACCTCCACGTTTGTGTCCAGCCTGTTCGCGACGCGCCGTAAAGGTGCCTATTGTACTACGGAAGGCGAAGGCTGGGGCTGTGTTCAACCAGGTATACCAAGCAGGGGTGCCCACCGTGAGTTGACTGACTTGCCCATCTTTCTGGGAGAACAGGATGTTTTCTTGGACTACTGGCAGTGCCTGCTTCTGGTTGCTCATGCATCTTTCCCAATTAGTAGTCTGTTAGCCTCAAACAGGTTACAGGACAGTATACCATATGTCCTGTAACTGCTATCGGAACAAGAGCATCCTTGTATCTATGGCTGCATTGCATGTGAGCCTCCTCTTTCCTCTTGCTCTACCCCTTTCGGCGTCTGCACCAGCCAGAGTGGGGAGAACCAGCTCAAGAAGAGGCTTAATGCCACGCCAGAAGCCATAATCAGCAGCGAGATGCGCACTGTGGTTTGCTCAGCCAGTATCCCGCCAAGCGCTGCCCCGAGAGGATTGGCCGCCACCATCACCATGCGCGCGCTAGCGTTGACCCTACTCTGCAAATGATCGGGCGTCACGATCTGGCGCAGTGAGATTCCGTTGATATTCACCAGATGATTGCAACCCAGCCAGAGTCCATAGCAGAGCATTCCTGTGAGAAAGGTGGGAGCCAACGCCACCGCAACAAGCAACAGCAAGTTCAAGAGGAGTCCAACCATCGTAATGCGCCCGACCGCCACATTCTTAACCAATACAGGCAACAACAGGTTTGAGACCAACGCTCCTGTCGCCCCAGCCCCAAAGAGGAGTCCAATACGGGGATCGGTCGTAGTAAGACCTAACGCGTGGATACCATACACGACCAACAGGCCCTGGACTGCCCCTGCGGTCAGTGCGCAGCCTATCCCCAACAAGGTCAAGGTTCGTACCAGTGCATGCTGCCACAGAAAATGAAGTCCTTCACGGATATCACTCATGGAGGATCTGAGCCAGGACCTGGTTCCCTCCCTGTGGCGCAATTGGTTAAAGGCACGCGGGATCAACGCCAGCGAAAGTGCCGAGAGGAGATAACTTGCAGAATCCGCACTGATGGTGATGGCAGGTCCAACCAACACTATGCACAGTCCGGCCAGAGAGGGGCCGACAATATCGGTCATCGTTGATGCAGTCCAAAGAGCACTGTTCGCGGCAATCAGACGTCTGCGCCCAACCAGAGCGGGGACGGCCCCGAAATTAGCGGCATCAAACCAGACAAAGGCTGTAGCCGAAAGCAAGCCAACGATATAGATCTGCGCAAGAGTCAGGGCATGCAAGAGAGAAGAGAGGGGAATGCTGCCCAGCAACAGTGCATTCACCAGATCGCAGGTAATCATGAGGCGACGGCGGTTCACCCGGTCAGCCAGCGTCCCGGCAAAGAGAGCAAAAACGGGGTAAGGAGCAATATCACAGACAGAGATGAGCGCCGTCAGCAAAGGGGAGTGTGTCATGCGATAAACAAGCAGAGGAAAGACGACCGCCGTCATAGCCGTACCTAGCAAGGAAATGGACCGCCCACACCAAAAGAGAAGAAAAGCACGATCTCGCCACAAGCTCCGGGAAGCGATTTCTCTGCTCTTCATCACATATTCCTTTCGTTCCACAGCTCAGCTCATCCAAAAGCCGCAATACACCCCACGCGCATTTGAGTCTATCTTCCCAACCGGCTTCCGCTGTTCTCTCACACAACATAAATCTTCAATCAGTCTATCACTGCTTCGCAGAGATAAGCAACCATTCGAAGAAATGCACAAAGATTCAGAACGTTCAGAGCTTTCTATCAAGCCTACTACTAGCTGACGGGTCAATCTCATTAGAGCGTGTCGCTCTTAGACGAAAGCAGATGCCACGCTTTTTGGATGCCTCAGTATACTTTATGGTAATAGTGTAGTATCACAAGCATACTATTGATAGTATGCTTGGCCCTCATGTGTTATCCAGATGCTTTGGCAACACAAAAGGAGATTCTGGCTTTGATGGGAGAGAGGCGCAACTATCATTCTACTTTGCCATTGGTGCAAAAGCTATTGAGACGGCTTCGTAGGTTCCCCTATTGGTTGAGTGTCAGTATACATAATATGAATCCGAGTTGGTTTTCGTGTGTGATGGGCACTGGTATTCTGGCAATCTGCATCGTGTCTTCCCCCTTAGATCTTCCCTGGCTTGAAAACTTCGCTATCTGCCTCTGGATAACGGCTGTTGTTTTGCTGGCCGCCCTGCTGTTGCTCTGGGGCTTGCAGAGCGTTTGTTATCCAGCTCGCATACAGGATAGTCTGCGCCACTTTTCCCATGCTCAAAACTGGGGCACGCCCCCTATGGCCTGTTTCACGGTGGCAAGCGGATTTGTGCTAATCGGCACCCAGTTGATCGATCCTTCGCTCTGCATGCTCTACGCGCGCATCCTCTGGTTAAGTGGTGTGGCTGGAAGCCTGTTCTCAGCCGTAGCCATCCCTTACTTTATGTTTACGCACTATGAATTGAGCGCGGAGCATACCTACGGCAACTGGCTTTTGCCGGTCGCGCCATTGATCGGGGCAGCTGTTCCCGGCTCGCTGCTGATCCCGTACTGGCCCGATGCGCTGCATAAAGAGATGCTGGTACTCAATTATGCGCTGCTGGGAACAGGTATGATGCTGGCCGCGATTGTGATTGTCCTTTTCTACTCACGGCTGACCTACCATAACGTTCCTCATGGATCGTTTGTCCCCACGTTCTGGATCGTGATCGGCTCATTAGGACAATCGGCAACGGCCACTATCGCTCTTGGCAATGCTGCTAGAGGGCATTTCCTCTTATTAGGCGATGTATTGCACAAAGCTGGTATTGCTTACGGCATGCTCTCCTGGGGATTTGGGATTTACTGGCTTGTCCTGGCGATACTGGTGACGCTACGTGCCGCGCGCAAGCACCTGCCGTTTAACCTGGGCTGGTGGTCGTTCATCTATCCGGTGGGAGTGATGACGACCGGCACCTATTCGCTGCACCAGCACGTCCCGACACAACTGTTCCTGATTGCAGGCGGTGCCCTCCTGCTACTGTTAGCGAGTCTGTGGGCGCTGGTCACTATCACCACTACCCGCCATCTCCTGCACACCGTTCGCAATCAAACGTACGTTCCCCACCCGTTGTAGGCCGTCCCGTCTTCACGCCGTTGGCACTGAACAAATTCCAACGCAAAAGTGCTTGACAGAAAGCAACGCAACAAGTATAATCGTAGTCGTTAAGGGATGTGACGAAAGCCACAAACCAAGCCGGTATAGCTCAGTGGTAGAGCAGCTGTTTCGTAAACAGCAGGCCATCGGTTCAAACCCGATTACCGGCTTTTTTTATGTTCTCTTTCCTCTACATTCCTCATTCATTTCATTTGTCTTTATTGTAATTAATCACAATTCATAACATTTTGCCCACAATATACCCTGTTGTTGATTATTCTTGGGAATTCGCAGGCGTAATTTAGCTTTTGAACCATCAGGCACATCATCAATAGGGGCAAAGTAGATTTTGCCATTGTCAGGACAATAAACGGCGAAATATTCTACATCTCCTCGATATCCCCTACGAACATGGCCTCTTCCTGGCTTTACAAGTACACTCATCGTATTGAACTCGATACCGGCTCCATCATCATAAAACTACCCAACCTTGCACTGAACACGTATTAATTTACCTATCCCAGTTGTATCATTTGTTTCACAATATGCAAGATCATAGCGAAGATGGTCGCCCCAGGGAAGTAGCACCTCCTTGCCTAGCTCAACCAATTTAGCAAGAATCATCGTCTGACCAACCAGACCACGACATGCAGTGTTTTCTCCATTACGCATTACAGCCATTATTCCCTCTCTATCACTTTTCTCATCTCAAAATCCTCCGCCCAGCGCACTCCTTTTGTCTGATTATTAGCAGGTGGTTCAACTCGTAATGTTCCACCAACGCCGCCTACCTCCTCCACAGGCACCAAATAAACCTTCTCGGTATACTCACAATACACTGCGAAGTAATCTATCTCTTCGCGAGTATATCGTTTCCTCGTTTTGTTATACCAATTAGAACTGCATGTATTAAAATTAATCCCTCCATTACTGTATCGCCCCGCCTTACATTGCAGCCGCAAGAATTTTCCCCCTTTTTCAACAACCATATCATAGCGGTGTGCTTCCCCAAAAGGAATGAGGACTGTGTATCCGTACTTTACTACCTCAGCAACTATTGCCCCTTGCGCTCTCTCCCCTATCATGTTAAGAGTGAGTTTTACATCAGTCATTATCTACCTCTATCACCTTTCTATCTGCAAATTCAGCAAACCCATACCACATAATTTAGTTTTACCCATCACATAAGCAGTAAAAATCGTTTGTTACTTCCACATCCTATCATACCAGAATAAAATTTCAATACAACAATTTTAGGTTACTATTCGTTCATGATATAAATTCATATTTCTTCGAATGTTTCTATTATCATTTCCAGCACATGTTATATGTAAAATTACAAATGTTTTTTGGGGCAAGAAATCAGGGCCAGAGCCAATTAGATATGAACCTAATTAGTTAAACATCTTATTAGATGGAAGCCTTTTTCCAGAAGAGGATCGAGTGCAGAAATTCAGGGGATGTTCTCGCAGAGAGCGAGGACGGCATGGGCAAAGAGGTGGGTTTCTGGAAGGGTCGCAGCGTGATCGACATCCTCGTCGTGGAGGGTTGCGCGCCACACAAGCGCGGATTGAATGAAAGAAGACCATTCGGGTAGCTCTTGTGTCGCCCACACAGCGGCTCGCTTTTTAGGATACACTCTCACCATTGCTTAACGTGTAGAGCGCTCGGCAGGCCGTCAAGATGGCATACGCTTGCACTTTTCGGGAACCTGCACGTTGCACCCATTCGCGCCACGCTATGACATGCTCCCGTACAGCTTGCAGCAATTCATCCTTTGTAATAGGCTCGATAAGTTCATGAGTCGAGGGACCGAAGAGGACAACACCATTCTCACGCACCACATACCAGTTCATCAACCAATCTTTGCCTGCTTCCTTGAAGTGGAGCGGCTCGCCGGGGCTGATAACAGCAATTTTGCTTACCTGAGTGCGAAACATCTTTAACGCAGCAACGGAGAGATACGCAACCTCAATCCGATCATCCCACGCCCCGTGCCTAGCTGCAAAATCGTGATGCATTGTTTGTAAGACTGCGAATTCATCATCATTGATATCGAACGCGGTAGCCGCCAGCAAATCAATATCGCTCACCTCATGGTCAAAATCGCCAGTCACAAGCGAACCATAAAGATAAAGAGCCACCAGCTTCGTACCGAGTATCGCCTGCATTCCCGCTAGCAGCTCTGTCAGCAAGCTATTTATATCAGCGTATGGTGTTGGTTTACTTTGCGTCATCGCACGGTCTCCAATCAACAGCCAGCCCCACTATGCACCACTATTGTATGCCATCGCAACTAGCCACAACAACACATTCCTGTAATCCTCCAAAAAATGGTGAAACTGGCAGTGTTTGGCAGCACTTTTCATGGTAATGGCACCGTCCTACGCCTATGATGAGAGCATCAAATGAACGCGAACCAGTGATTGAGTAATACAGATGCTTCAGAGGTTCGCTAGCAAGAAAGGTTCTTTACATATGAGCATTACAAAATTCCTTCGTGAACAGATACAGCAGGCACATGGACTTCTAGAGGCAACAATGGAAGGCGTGACAAACGAGCAGGCACACTGGGCACCTCCTGGCATCGCAAATCCCCTATCGGCAACCTACGTCCATACCATCGCCAGCGAAGACATTGCTATTAATATGGTCCTCAAAGGTGGCGCACCACTCTATGCTACTGAATGGGCTGAGAAGACCGGCATCAGCGAGATCCAGCCCTTGACAACAGCGGAATGGGCGCGACGAGTTCGCATCGATGTACCAACCACACGCAGTTACGCTAAAGCGGTCCACGCAGCGACCGACGCCTATCTCGCCGATCTGCCAGAAGAAGAGTTGAACCACATTCTCGACCTGAGCAACTTTGGCCTTGGACAGATGAGTGTTGGCGCAGTGTTGAGCCGCCTGGTTCTCGGGCACATCGACAATATGAGCGGCGAGATCTCAGTTCTCAAAGGACTCCAGGGTTCGCGCGGCTATCCTATTTGACCCTGCTCAATAAGAGGTGATAAGAATAGAGGGTCGGGACAATTGAGAAGCTACTCAAAGGTCTCGACTCTCTATTCTTAAAACCCATCAGATATAAGGAATAGTGTTATGACTACACAGGAAACAGTGCCAGTTAGCGTCGAACTCAATGTGCCGGCAACCATGCGTGATGGCACAATCTTGCGCGCCAACATCTATCGACCAGCACAGGGCCAATGGCCGGTATTGCTTATGCGAACTCCCTATGGCAAAGATCTACCTATGGCCGCACTACCACTAGACCCCGTGCAGGTCGCAAACCGCGGCTACATCGTCATTGTGCAGGACTGCCGAGGGCGCATGGCCTCTCAAGGGGATTGGTCGCCCTATCGCAACGAAGCCCTGGACGGCGTTGACACCATTACCTGGGCAGCACAACTTCCCTACAGCAATGGTGATGTGGGCATGTTCGGCATGTCCTATATGGGCGCGGATCAGTGGCTCACAGCCCTTCATCAACCGGCTACTCTCAAAGTCATCGCCCCCCTTCTCGCCTGGAACAATCCGCTGAACGGAAGCAATTTCCGCGCAGGAGCATTTGAACTGGGCAGAATGGCATCATGGAACCTGATGATGGGTATGGGCGTCCTGATGCGTCGGCACAACGGAGATCCTGTTGAGCTGGGACGCAGCATCGCAGCCCTTATCCAAAAAGGTGATAAACTGGGAACAGAAGGATACTGGTCCCTCCCACTCAAACAGTTCTCTTCATTGATAAATCTAGATGTAGCACCGTCGTTTTTCGATGCGCTGGAACATCCGATGGATCGTGAGTTTTATGAGGAGATAACTATGCGAGGCAAACAGGAGCGCGTCACAGTTCCCTCATTCAACATTAGCGGCTGGTATGATGTGTTTCTGCAAGACACGCTTGACAACTTCAGTCAGGCACGCCAGCGTGGAAGTACACCCGAAGCCCGCCAGAGCAACCTGCTGGTTGGTCCCTGGTCACACGGCAACTTCTCCAATCCCATCGGTGAAATCAACTTCGGCTTTGCGGCAAGCGCAGCATTGATCAATCTCCAGAGCGATCTGACGAGCATGCAGATGCGCTGGTTTGATCACTGGCTCAAAGGCACTGACACAGGTATCACCAGCGAAGCTCCGATCAAACTATTCATTATGGGAGCCAACATCTGGCGCGATGAATACGAATGGCCGCTGGCTCGCACCGTCGAGACACGCTTCTATCTGCATAGTAATGGACAGGCGAACAGCCTGAATGGAGATGGTAGGCTCAGCACCGAACCGCCCGCAGAGGAAGAAGCGGACCGCTATATCTATGATCCCGCCCATCCGGTGATGACACGTGGCGGCAATCTACTCATGGCGCTCGAATTTCCTGGCGGCCCCTTTGACCAGCGCCCAACCGAGAGTCGTACTGATGTGTTGGTATACAGTACGCCACCGCTTGAGCAAGATATAGAGGTTACAGGTCGCATCCGCGTGTATCTATGGGCAATTTCAAGCGCGCCAGACACGGACTTTGTGGCACGCTTGGTCGATGTACATCCCGATGGATACGCGCGCAACCTGGCAGATGGCATCATTCGCGCTCGCTATCGCAACATCGAGAGAGGCGAAGCGCCAACGTTGATCGAACCAGAGAAAGCATACGAATACGAGATAGATCTCTGGTCCACCAGTAACCTCTTCAAAGCCGGGCATCGCGTTCGTCTGGACATCACCAGCAGCAATTTCCCGCGCTGGGACCGCAATCCCAACACGGGACATCCTTTAGGGAACGATGCTGAACTGGTCGAAGCCAAGCAGACCATCTTACACGACCAGGAACACCCCTCTTACATCGTACTTCCAGTCGTGCCTAATCCATAAGGAGAAGCTTTCGTCTCAAAAAGTGGGCAGGCGTCGCGGAAATTTTGAACCAGCTGCTCCACTTCGATGAAAGGCTGATGCATTGTCGTGGGAACGATCAAATTCAGCGTCAGGATTTTGCGGTTCAACTCACGAAGCGTGCTTTCATATTCGGCAGCGGTCTTTGTCACAGCAGCATTGAAAGCACGCCTCTCGCTGGGAAAAGGTGAGACGCGGCGAGAGCGTAACGTCTCACCCTTATGAATAACTTTGGCAAGTTTCGCCTCGGCCCGTTCACGCTCGACACGAATCTCTTTCGCAAGCTCCAATTCGGCCGGGAGATACTCGTTATTCTTGAGCAAGTGGTAGCCAAGCGCGTTATCGCCAGCAAGCGACTCATCACTCAGATTGAGCGGTTTGCCTGTGCCAGCCAGATTATCAAAATCCCCGCGTTCCTGGGCCTCGTGAATAATCTCTTCAATATAATCGTGGAACTTGCGACCACGACGTCTTCTCGCCCTGACCTCCTCCTCAGTTGACTCCAGATGTATCGTTTCGGGCGATTTGCGCCAATCAATAAAATCCATATACGCCCCGATTTCTAGCTATCTATCTATTTTGATCTCAGTTATATTATAAGGGAACGGGCCGCATCCCGCGCAACCTCATAGACCTCAGCTAGAGGGAGGGCATGTTGCTTCGCCACCCGTTGACATTCCTCATACTCCGGTGACACACTGATCACACGCTCACCCAGACGTTTTACTTTGACTAGCATCGGCCCCAGAGCAGTCTCTATCCGCTGTTGAGATCGTTGCGCCTTGAGTCGTTGCATCTGTTGAATGCGCACGCCCAGCGTGCTAGTTTCACGCAGCAAAATCAGCGCCAGCGCATCGCCCTGCTCAGGAGAGCTAATGATTGTGATCAGCGTTGCTGGACGATTCTTTTTCATCTGAATAGGGGTATAACTTACATCTAAAGCGCCAGCACCGAAAAGCCGTTCCATCAAGCCACCCAATAGCTCACCACTCATATTGTCAATATGCGACTCTATCACCGTCACCCAATCGGTATCGGCCTCGGCACTAGCAGTATTGGCGGCTCCCTGAAGTTGACCAAGGCAAAACCGTACACAACCAGACCAGGGCAACTGTTTTGTACCAAAGCCATAGCCAATCTGCTCAATGACTATTGGAGGAGTCTCGAAGTGTGCCAGCGTCGCCAGGATTGCTGCGCCGACAGGAGTTACCAATTCCTCGCTCACGGCACAGGAGCGCCAGGGAGCTGCGACCCGACGCAATATCTCTAATGTGACGGGAGCTGGTATCATCTCGTGAGCGGCCTCTGTATATCCCCCGGTCAACGGAAGAGGAGAAGCATATAATTGAGTAATACCCAGAGCCTCGATACCTAGAGCGGCACCAACGAAAGAGATGAGCATATGCAGGGTATCTGTGCCGTCAAAATGCACCTCCTCAAGCCTGATTCCCTGTACGTGTGCCTCAGCCGTAGCCAGGCAACGAAACATCGCCAGAGATGTCTCTCGCACCTGAGCAGAGAGAGATGATGCCTGCAACAGGGCTGTGATTTCAGACAAGCGACGATCTGGCTGCTTTTGTTCATTCTGCCCTATCTGAAAACACGTTCCCCTCACACCCTTATCAACAAAAGTGCCAGTATTGATACTCCATCCTTCCACAGGAAGAGCGGCGAGAGGAAACTTCAGAGCATCAGATGATAAACCACTGTCAATGAGAGCGGCCAGAAACATCTCTCCACTGATGCCTGCATGACAATCAAGATATGCTATTTTTTGTGCCATTACCTATCAAAACACTCCACCGATTGCATTTATGCCTATCTATTGTCTCACAAATTTTCCAGTGTGAGAATAGCTTCCCAGGCTTCTCTCTGCTCAGGAGAGAGCCACAGGCTTTCTGCAACAATATGGCGGAAGCTTTGTTCTAAAGAGGTCTGTTCGCCTGACACATGATAATAGGCTGGCTTTTCGGCCACTTTCATCAAAGGTTGCTTTTCTCTTGCAGGACGAGAACGTTGTGGTGTCCGCGAAAGATATGCTTGAATGCTACTGATAGGCTGATGCAGGGCAAGAGCAATGCGACGATACAGCTCAAACGGGAGTGTGGCAGGATCAATAGCCCGCTGCTCCAGCAGAGCCACGATATCCACGCTCAAATCAAGCTTCCTGGCTAGCTCAGACAAAGTAAAATGCTGCTGTTCTGTTGCCAGCAAAGTTGTGACGGTTGTAGTAGAGAGTGGCTCAACATGCATTTGCGCATCGGAGCATGGCAGGTCCACTTGCGAGAAAGGAGAGAGCAATGTGTGGACATTTGATGCAATGGGAATAGTAGCTTCAAAGCCATGATAATAAGCAACAAAATCAGCAATAGAATCGGCATATTGAGGATAACGTGCGATATACTCGCTAAGAACTGGCTCGTGGCCAGCCTGCACCTCAGCGACATAACGAGCGGTAATACGAAAGATAGCATCCTGTTGTTCATTGTTCATAAAATATTACCCACCCTCTATCTGATCTAGAAAAAAACCACGCAGTAGCTTGAGAGCCGCTTGTATCCGATTGCGAACCGTGCGATCAGAAATATTCAGGACACGAGCAATATCCTTCTCGGAACGCTCCTCCCAATACAACAAAAGCACCACAGCTTTTAAATGTTCGGGAAGAAGGAGTACAAACTTGAGCAAGTCGCCAGCATCAACCGCCTGCAACATCTCTTGAGCATGCTCATCTTCTAGATCCAACAAATAAGGTTCACCCTCAGCCTGAGAGATCGGTTGATCGAGACGCTGTAAAAGTCCACGCGGTACACGTTCGCTTTTCATAACACGTGCATCATGCCAGCGTCCTTCACGCGTCATAAAAGAACGATACACATGCCTGCGCTCAAAATACAAACAATGAAGAAAGTTTTCCTCCCAGAAAAGCTTGCTGGGATCAAGCAAAGCGCGAAGCATATGTTCATAGAGATCTGCACATAAATCGCAGACAAAGGTTGCCCGTTCATCTGCATGCAGAGCAACAGATTTCAAAACATTGCCAGCCCAATACTCATTCATTATTTGCGTACGCTGGACAATGATATGTAATATACGTTGACGATGTTGATTATTGGTAAGATTACGCAGACAAATCACTAGTACTTCGAGTGGAATATCAGCTTTTTCCACAACATTCCAGAAGATGGGAGAGGCACTATCTGGCAATGAGCGGTACATACGAGCCAACTTCCGATGATGCGCACTACCCTCCACATCCAGGTCATCCTTATCAGAGGAAATATCCACAATTTCCACGACGCCCAATACCTCCGAACAAACATCTACATCATTACCCCCACTTTCAAGTATAGGCCAGGAGAAGAAAAACGTCAATTTCCTATGCGTTAAATAAGTACTTTCTAGTATTTCAGCCCTGTACTAGCAAGAAAAGCAGAAGCATATGCGGCTTACTGCTTTTCTTCACTCATCATCAAGGGTATAGAAATTATGTGCCTGCGATCATCTACCAGCTCGATGGAACGCCAGAGCATTGCGATAAATCTCGACATAGCGAGCGGCTGAAGCATGCCAGGAATGATCGAGCGTCATACCACGAATTTGCAAAGTGCGCCAGGTATCCTTAAAACGATAGACGGTCAGGGCACGAACAATAGCGGCAAACAATTCCCAGGGATCATAATTGGTAAAAGAGAAGCCGTAACCCTCGCCCGTCTGCGAATCGTAGTTCTGTACGGTATCAGCCAAACCACCAACGCTACGCACGATGGGTACGCAACCATAACGCATTGCTATCAATTGACTGGTGCCACAGGGTTCAAAGCGAGAAGGCATCAGAAACATATCGCTACCAGCATAAATGCGCCTGGCCAACTCAGAATTAAACGTGAGGAAGATCGCAACCTGCTCAGGATAACGCGCCGCCAGACCTTGCAGCATTTCGTGATAATGCTGATCGCCGATCCCCAACACGATAAACTGAACCCCCTGGCCTAGGATAGGCTGAATAATCTGCGTCAGGAGATCAAGTCCTTTTTGATCGGTCAAACGGCTGATCATCGCCAGTAAGGGAATATCCTCACGGACAGGTAAATGAGCATACTCTTGCAGAGCAGCTTTGTTGGCAACCCGCTGCTCAAGCGACTCGGTATCGAAGCAACTATGAATATAGCGATCAGCAGATGGGTTATACTCCTGATAATCGATGCCGTTAAGGATTCCAAACACACGATCACGGCGAGAGCGCAAAAGATGATCAAGGCGCTCACCAAAGGTAGGCGTCAGAATCTCCTGTGCATAGCGCTCACTGACCGTTGTAATGGAATCGGCAAACAGAATGCCACGCCCCATAATATCAACAACATTTGCCAGCTCCGCGATCTGAGGATAGAGAAACCCATTAGCGGCAACGCCAGCAACCTCAAGGATGCGATAGCCAAATATGCCCTGATACGCAAGATTATGGATGGTATACACAGTGGTTGTGTGGGCAAAAAATGGATCATTCTGATAGATTGTATGCATCCAGTTTGGCACGATGCCTGTGTGCCAATCATTGCAATGCACAACATCGGGCGACCACTGCATAGTACGCACGGCTTCCAGGGCGGCCCGACAGAAAAGAATAAAACGCTCGCCATCATCGGTGTAGCCATAAATATTTTCGCGATCAAAGAAACGAGGAGCATCGATCATATAAACAGGAATATTTTCCCCTATATGCCCCTCGCACACGCTGATCTGGACGTTGAAACCGCCCATAGTAACAGCCACAGAGTCGGAGACAGTGGTAAGGTGAAAACGTTCGCGATCAACCTGTCGATAACGAGGCATGACCAGGCGAACATCATGACCAAGAGCCTGTAAAGCTTTTGGCAAGGCACCGACAACCTCAGCCAGACCTCCGACTTTGGCAAATGGCTCAATTTCTGCCGCAAGAATCAAAATCTTGAGAGGTTGTTCATTTTGCATAAAATTTCTGGCGGGAAAATCCTCGGCAACAGCAAGCCGGGGAGGAAACACCACCTCTCCTTTCAACAACAATAGCTCTTATTTCTGTTCTGTTCTGTTCTGTTAAATTATGCCATAGCACAAGTTAAGACTCTATTCCGTATCCTTAAAAGGGCCATAGCACAAGTTGAGACTCTGTTCCGTGTTCTCAAAGAACAACGGATGTAGGTATTTTATCACAGGCTATCGCTCAGGATACCCATCTTTTAGTTGAGAGTGACCGATTATATAATCGCATACCACTTATGAAGAAAAGGGACGAAGAGGTGAGCAATCCGGTCTCATCTCTTCGTCCCTCATCATAGGTAGACAATACCTCTTAGACCTTATAGCGGTTACGGGTCAAGAAGAAAAACTGTATCGCGGCCAACACCCCAAGCAGAACGAACATAATCATGGCATCAGCTTGCGGAAGCGTCGCGGTAGCCTCTGCCCCGGCTGCCGGAGGGCCAATTGCCAGGCCAGCTACAAACGGAATGTTCTGCTCAGTCTCGGGCGGCCAGACAGGGAAAGAGAAGAAGGCAAAGGCCGCCAGATAAATGAACAGACAAGTTCCCAGAACGAGCCATTGACCGAGGCAACCAAGATTATTCTCGCCAACCACAGCGAACTCACGGCGCGACACGCTGGTCCAGATGACAGCCAGGAGCAACATGCCAGCACAGAGCATCATCGCCACCAGAATCTTATCAGGAGCGGTATGCGCCAGGAAAGTGACAGCAGCTATCGCAGCTGTCGTAACGACGCTACCGACTACCACCAGACTACGATTAGACTTCCATGCCCAGATAGCACCAGCTAGAAGAACAAAGAAGTTCATCGTAATGATTGCAGTAACGATATAGCCAGCCTGCGGAGAGAACGTGCAGCTTGCAGGAATATCAGACTTTTTCGCACAGACCGTCAGATAATCATTCAGGCCAATGAAGGTCCAGGTATGCATCCAGTAGATGAGAGGATACACAAAAGCCCAGATGAGCAAGAAAACAGCACCGATTTGAGCGAGGCCAAGAGCACCAATCGCATAGAGAGCCGACATAGTGCGCTTGCGTACGGGGCGCATCAAGTAATGGAGGCGCAAGGCAAATGCACCCAGGGTCAGGAAGACCGAAGCTCCCAGTATTAGACCCCAGACCAGATTTACTATTTTCAGGCCCAGAAAGGGATGACCAGGGGCGATAGCATTACCCAATCCCTGTGGATCGAACAGTGTGTAAAGCAACATAAAGACGATCAGCAGGAAGACTGCGATCACAATCATCCAGCGAATGGCAGGGGTCGTTCCCAGATCACGGCGATCAGGGTTCCGCTGCTCACGGATCGCCAGCTGGCTATAGAAGATCATAGCCACACCAATTGCCAGAATCGTCAAACCCAGGGTCACGAAATCCAGCGCATTGGGCTGAAACCAGAGAACCTTGCCATTGAGCAGAGAAGCCCAATTGGAATGAGCGGTGGGAAAATACTGATTGCACGTTGTCTGATTTGGAGCACAGCCAGTTGCAGTGGCCCAGATGCACAGAGCCAGGCCGATCAAGGATAAAGGAATCCCCAGCACGGTCAGAATAGCAGGAGGAATCACTGGCTTGGGATCAAACAGCAACACTATCACCTGAACGATGACGAAGCCGCCTAAACCAACCGCAGCCAGAGCAAAACAGCCCTGCTCCAGACCTTCAAGGGAGGAGGCAGTAAGTTGTAGGTGAATATAACCAGGCAATTGTCCAATGAGAATGGCAGAGAGGAAGAAAAAGCCAACGGCAAAAATCAACGCCCTCGCCCAGGACATCTGTTCTGGCAACTCACGTTGTCGTACTTGTTGCATGGATCGCAATCCCTTTCAACATGCCGTTCACAGCCGTTATAACGACATGACCAGCAGCGATCAAAACAGAAACCTGATCGTGTCTCTCGCACGAGAGACACGATTGGATGATTACTTCACAATAGTTAGTTGAGCCAACATTTGCGGATGGATAATACAGTAGTACACGACTGTATGCTTATCCGGGTCAAGATTATAAGCAGCATCGGTAACTGTGTACTTAAAGGTTCCATTCGTCTGAATGGGGGTACTGACGCCCGAATCAAAGATTTGAGGAGCATCAGCGCCAGACTTATCCTTCGCAGTCACTGTATGAGGCTGATCGGACTTATTGACCCAGGTAATCTCCGTGCCAACCTTCACCTTCACATTGAGGTACTGGAAGCACTGAGGGGTGCAGGTTGCACCAGCAGGAGGCTGGGTAATATCAATCGTGATCGCCTGTTGCCCCGTCATATCCACTGCTGCCCCAAACTGGCCGCTGGCCGCGAAAACCTGCGCAGCTTTATACTGATTGGGCAGATTCGCCTGCAAATAATCCGGCAGCAGTTTCAACCCATTCTCAGCAGCCGCGCCAGTAAAGCCTTGCTGCTTGATGTAGGTGGGATCAGTCGAGCGAATAAAGGCAAACAGGTAATCGATGTAATTCGATTGCAACTGACCACCAAACTGATCGCTACGAGGAATAGAATTGATATTAGAGGGCTTCGCCGGAACCCCAGCAGCAGGAGTGGGATTATAGAAGCCGCCAGTGATGATGCTCTTCAACTCATCATCGCTCATCTTGTTTAAATCAGTGAACGAATAGCCCAGATAAGTTGGATTGACAACATTCCCTTTGGAGTCTATGCCATAGCATCTATCGACACACAGCGAAGCATATTGCTGCATACCTCGCTCGATGGCCAGCGCATGCTGTTGAGTCTGGGCCTGGGCCTGTGCGCCACTCTCCATAATCCAGAAAACCGGGATTAAGAGTGAGATAACTGCCAACCCGATGAGAGCTCCATAGCCCGTCTTCTCGACTGCATTCGTACGAGAATAGAATATGTACAGCAAGCCGCCCACAACGACGAGTAGCAGGATAAGGCCAACAACGGCTTGTCCTAAATTTACCATAACACACAACCTTTTGATTGACGCCTCCTCCCCCCTTATATCAGAAAGGGAAGCAGAGGCTAGATCAACCCACGACGTGTAGTGTATAAAGACGCACATACTCAACAGTATGCTGCCTCTTCAAAATGCAGCAAGCAAAATCTTCAGAGACAGCACCTATTGAAGAAGAAGCGTTATTGATAATCAATCTAAGAATTATCCTGAAATCAATCAGACAGTATTAGCCACCAGCACTGCACGCAACAGTCGGAGCAGGGATCAAAAGCGTTGTCGCATCAGGATGAGGCACTTTATCATTAATAGCGCCCGTATTCACCACCACCTGATCCCCATTAAAGGACATCTGGAAACGGTCCAGGCTTCTAGGAGCAGGACCATCGATGAACTCTCCATCAACATTATAGTGAGAACCGTGACAGGGGCATTTAAAGCTCGCACAGTCATCGCGGAACGGAACCGTACAACCCAGGTGGACGCAGCGCTGATACAGGGCAACCCAATAGGTGCCATCCTTATCACGCACAAACGTTTCAGCATCCAACTGATCGGCGAGATTCTGTTCGTTAAGCAGGAACTTCGTATCCTTAGACAGGTGAACGATATAGGCTCTGGCAGCCGGGACACGGAAAACGCCCTTCTCGTTCAGCTTGGACTGAGCGGGTATCTCCGCTGGGAAATCGGCTTTCGATCCAACTGTCTGCTGACCTCCGAACCCGGTAGAGAGACCGGGATACAGCATATACAAAGCTCCACCAACGCTAGCGGCGGTAGACAAGCCCCAGATGGCCAGCATAGAACGGCGGAGGAAGCGGCGTCGAGAAAGACGTTGCCGCGCAATCTCAGCCGCCTCTGCACCGCCACCATGAAGCACCTCATACTGTTGCGGAGTAATAGGTGGTCTATCAATAGTACTCATAGTAATCTTTTCGTAATCCTTCCTGGTTCATCTCGCAGTTTGCGCGGTGTTTAGAGATCGAAGTACAAGCCTTGCCAGGGCCAGACCCACAACCAACCTGGACCCCGGAAGAAACTACCGGCCAGCGTAATCACGGCCCAGAACACAACAAAAAAGGTAAAGGTAACAATAGCAACCTTACGATCAGCGTATGCGCGGCTCGGATTGCGATCCACATAAGGCAAAACAGCAAGACCAAGCAGCGTCAGGCCAGGGACCAACACGCCAGCCACATTGGGCGGAAAGTAGTGCAACAACTCCTGCAAGCCCAGGAAGTACCAGGGAGCCTTTGCAGGGTTCGGCGTCACACTGGGGTCGGCAGGCTCGCGCAAAGGAGCATCAATCACCACTCCAAGCAACGTGGTCATGATCGTGACCAGAATCGCGGCAAAAAACTCGCGGACCAGAAGATGAGGCCAGACAAAGACGGAATCTTCAAGCGGCTTTTCCACACGAGTAATAGCTTCCTGCCGGACGACAGCCAGGGTACGATAACGTCGTTGGGTAGCTGCCGACTGGGTTTGTACTTTTGGTTCTTTCTGTTCAATCGACATAGTAGAGGTATCCTCTCAATAGCATCGTAGCAACGATACGGAACGGACGCCCCTGGCTAACGAGCGGAGCCAACAGCAGCCGGTTCGCTGGTTTCCTGCTCACGACGGGAAGGAGGCGGAGGACCAGCTGCGCCACCATCCTTACGGATGCGCCAGAAGTGAACTGCCATGAGCAAAGCTCCTGCCAATGGGAGCAAGATTACGTGACCGACATAGAACCGGATCAGCGTTGCCTGTGCCACCGCTCCACCACCAACGAGGACTTTGTACACGGGATCGCCAAGCAAAGGAGTGTACGGAGCCAGGTTGGTACCGACGGTGATAGCCCAGATAGCAATCTGGTCCCAGGGTAGCAGATAGCCAGTAAAGCTCAAGAACAGCGTTACGAAGAACAACAGTACGCCAACCACCCAGTTAAACTCACGTGGTGGCTTATAGGCACCATGATAAAAGACGCGAATCATATGCAACGTGACCGACACAACCATCAAGTGAGCGGCCCAGCGATGCATATTGCGCACCAGGTGTCCGAAAGAGACAGCACTATTCAATTGATTGATGTTTTGATACGCGACATTGGTGTCAGGGATGTAGTAGAACATCAAAAAGACACCGGTGATCGTCAGCAGCAGGAAAAGGAAGAAAGAGATACCTCCCATGCACCAGGTATAGGTAATCTTCATCGCCTGGCGGCTGACCTTCACAGGATGGAGATGCAGAAATACGTTGCCCATCATCACCAAAGACTGGTTTAATGGGGTATCGGGGTAGCCGTGACGAAATATCGAACGCCAAAGCTGACTCTCGACCATTTTCTGCGTCGCCAAATCGAGCAAGCTTTTCTTAGCAGTAGAACCCACTGTGCCTCCTCAAAGGATCATGACTTGATCATAGATATCATGGCAAAAGTTCCTGGGAACTGTGTGGCAGATTATATCATAACCAACGCCACAACGAACACCCTCCTACCTAAAGCACATGACCCCACCGATGTAAGAGATCTAAACATCGAGAACTTTCGCCTCTTTTTGATTATAATGAAATGTGCTGGCAAAGAGAAAGAGTAAGAAATCTTCCAGGGAATCAGCCAACCAAAACTTGTACTTGGCTTGTACTGGTAAAATGACCCTTTAAAATTTAGCTTACAGCGGCCTTCATGAGGAGGCATCAGGTAATTGCCTGATTTTTCTCTACAGGACACCTGATTCTACCCTTAGTCATCACCCCCAATTTGTCATTGTTTGACAGGTTAGATGGATAACCGATACAATTATCATAGCAGAAATAAAATATCACTCTACTGATGAAGAGAACGCAAAATGACAGATGCCAGTACAAAATTTGGGGAAATGGTACGCAATAATCGGCTGCTGCGGCCATTACTGAGCCTTCCCATTTTTTATAGAGTGTTGATAGCCAACAGCCTGATCATCTTTGCAGGCGCAACTGGAGGAACGTGGCTGGCCTCACAACTCAATACCAACAGCCTCTATCCCACGGCCCTAGTCGTTTTTGTGGCCGTCGGCTGGCTCGTGAGTGTAGCCCTGAACTTTGTACTGCTGCAATTCGCCTTCCGTCCTTTAATGGATCTGGGCAAAGTGATGAGCCGCGTCCAGGCAGGAGAACGTTCTCAGCGCGCTCCATTGACGGGATATGATCGAGACGCAGATCAGCTTGCCCTGACCTTTAACATGATGCTGGAGGCGATAAATGAAGCGAACCGCCAGCGGGCAACGCAGATCATGAATGCAATGGAAGAAGAACGCAAACGTATTGCTCGCGAGTTACACGATGAAACCTCTCAGGTGCTCACTTCTCTGCTCATCAGCCTGGCAATTTTAGAAGAATCAATTACCACGCAGGAAGCAAGGGATCGCATCGCAGAAACGCGCACGCTTGCCCATAGGACCCTGCGCGCAATCCGTAACTTGAGCATAGACCTGCGACCAAGCGCCCTTGACGATCTGGGATTATTGCCCGCCTTACGCTGGTATATAAAAGAATATCAACAGAAGTTTACAATAGTGGTAGATTTTCAGGCAGAGGGCTTCAAGGAACGTCTCTCAACGGAGATGGAAACTGCACTTTATAGAATCATTCAGGAATCTTTAACCAATGTTGCCAGGCATGCGCAAGCCCACCACGTCAACATTGCCCTGAAAGAAGACACTGACGCTGTCTATGCCACTATTACTGATGATGGTCGTGGTTTCGACCTGGAACAGGTACAAAAACTTCCCAGTTCAGGACAAGAGCGCGGCTGGGGACTGATGGGCATGAATGAGCGAGCGCATCTCCTTGATGGAGATTTGACGATCGATTCCAGCCCTGGCAAAGGAACCACAGTGCGGGCGTGTCTGCCACTTCAGGAAACGGCATCATCTGATAAAGCAATACAATCGGAAGTTTCGGTATGAATAAAGCAGAGAAAGAGATTGCGATCAAAGAGAGGCACAACCATAAAACGATGAAAACTATACGCATCTTACTGGCAGACGACCATACCATACTCAGAGCAGGATTAAAAATGATGTTAAACGCCCAGCCTGATATGGAGGTCATCGGAGAAGCACAGGATGGACGCCAATCGATCCAGGAAGCCCAGAGGTTGCAACCAGATATCATTTTGATGGATATCACTATGCCCGATATGAATGGAATCGAAGCCACACGACAGATCAAAAAACTGATGCCCGAGGTCAAGGTTCTCATGCTCACTATGCACGAGCATGATGAATACGTGTTTCAGGCTTTACGAGCCGGTGCATCGGGCTATATGCTTAAAGAGGCCGCCGATACAGATTTGATTACGGCTCTGCACGTGATACAAAGCGGACAATTTTATCTATCGCCAACGGCCCAATCGATTGTCGTGGGAGATTATCTGCAACGTGTTCGTACTGGAGAGGAAAAGGATAGTTATAGCACACTCACGGAAAGAGAACGAGAGATTTTGAAGTTAGTCGCAGAGGGCTATACCAACAATCAAATCGCAGAACAGCTGGTTATCAGTCCAAAAACGGTGGATACCCATCGCACGCATATCATGGATAAGCTTAATCTACATAGCCGCGCCGAACTGGTAAAATATGCGATGCGACGCGGCCTGCTCGAAGATTAGGACAGAGAAGGCAAGGAAACAGATGGCTAACGCTCATCCTCATCATCGTCAAAATCGGCGCTGCTGTTCCCCTCTTCAGCAAAATACTCGTCACTGTAAAATCCGAAATCTCTCCCGACATAGACGCTGACCAGGAAATCATCACGCGGCATATCGGCGGAAAGAACCAGATCTTCATCAATCTGCTCGATAAGTTTGGTAAGGTCCGCCTCTTCCAGTTCTCGTTCGAGAATAAGTGTGCCATGTACGGCAGTGGTAGTGAAATGGATATCGATGGTGCCGAGGCGATTATTGCTTTGCGGACCATTGCCCTGCATGATGTAATAGCCCTCTGAATAGGGGGTACGAAAATGTCGGTCAAAATGAATATCGTCCATAAGCCTCCTACTTTAATATAAAGAAGTCAAATAATATGCAGCCAGCCTTTGCTGCCATACTTCTTTCTCTCTAACCCGAACCTGATCAGCCTCTACAATCAATGGAGCTGACCTTGCGCTCAAAAACACCTAATAGCGACCAGCCTAACAAGTTACAGAGCAGTATATTTAGCGTACTGGGCAATGATACAGCGGTGAGACATAGCATTGCACAATACGAATAGCATCTCGTTTTCATACAAGATTCCAGCACATTATATCATACCTCTTTGCTCAAAAACGGGCTGGGGTTCCTGCACAGCAGCTAACATCTCTCAATAGAACATCAAAAAATAGCAAGCAAATTTTAGAAACTGAAGCTATGCTTCATACAACACATATACTGGAGAGAACATAAAGCCACGAGCAGTCCCGCGAAAACACAAGCGAGTTTCCTGACCTTTCTGGAAACGCACTCGATGCTCTTGAGGTATTCCATGCTGCCTGGACTGCGGAGCGGAGCTAGATCGAGATCACAACGCCGCCCGCAATATCCTGCATTGCTATCAGCAGAACAAACCAATCGGGGCAGGAAGTGTCCCACAGGAACTGGTCTCCTTGCGTCAAGAGGAACCCATCCTGTAGAAGCCCCTGCATTCCTGCATGGGGTGCTTCACAGAAAGCTCCACGAAGCGCGCAGATGTGAGAAATTCACTTTCTCCTGATCGGCATAATTGCTGGTGGGAGCAAGAAACCCAATGGTAAACAAACGAGAATTATGAACAGTAGCAAGCAGGGTCGTCGTGTAGTTGGCACCACCTTGCAGAGTAGATCCCTGTATCTGAGTCCAGGAGGCATGGGCAAAAGAAACGGGAGTGCCTGATTTAGCATCGGCAATCTGCATTTGCTTGGCCTGCTGGGAGAGATATTGGGCAACATCGCCACCAGGAGCTTTAGCAACTATTATATTGACCTGAGCGGTATTGCTACTATCGTGTACATGCAAGGTTGATTTAGCATAGTCTGCCTGGGTCTGCCATCCGCTAGGATAAGCAAAAGCGATACCAAGCTTTTCGTCGTGAAGCTGCTGCCAGGGCTGAGTCACGGCCAGATCGTTCATGCGCTGCGTCTGTACAATCCCAAATGCCAGGCCACCCAGGAGCACTATAGGGATCAGAATGATAGCAGCGATAATAGGGAGACGGGGCCTGCTGCGACGAGACAATGCCATAGGAACCGCTTGCTGTCTACCAGGTAGAGGCGCTGCGGACACATTTTGTTGCACATTGGGGCGAGGCTCCTGTGGGGAAAGACCCGGCGAGGAGATATCATGCTGTGCTGGTAGAGGAGTAATTCCTGGCATCGAAATTTGTTGATGCGCCGGCAGAGGGGTAATCCCCGGTTGCGAAAGTGGACGTTGGACTGATGGTAATGGAGTAATTCCTGGTAGCGATGGCGGACGCTGTGCTGGTCGCGCAGTGATCCCTGGCATTGACGCTTGTTGATTTGCTGGTTGAGCCACATTATTCTGCGTCTGACCTGTAAGGGAGGGAGGGTTAGCGGTAGCAGGACCGGGCTTTGGATATGCCGTAACCTGAACAGTATCAACCTCTTCTATTTGCTCACGGACTGGCTCACTGGGCATCTGAACGGTATCCAACTGCTCTACTTGCTCACGTGCTAGTTTGCCCGGCATAGGAACTGGTTGGGAGGCGGCGTTGAGGAGATCAGGAATCACTGAAGAAGTGGTTATAATCTGAGTGGGCAGATCTTCTACATCATCGGATGAAGTTTCAGAGGCATCTTCTTCCGGCTCCCACACTTTCACACGCAACTCGCGCCCCGCAAACTGAGGGGAAGGCGGGGAAATATCCTCTTGAGGCCGCTCCTCTAAGGAAGGGGAGGATTGAGCAGTCTCCGGCACGTTTTTTGCCTGCTCGTCTGTCTCAGCGGTGAAATTTTCAGGCTCCGCAGCTATGACAGCCATTGGCCCCTCTGAAACAGTTGGCTGTTGAGCAAGCGCTGCTTTTTCCAGTGGAGTGGGCGCGGGATCAGTTATCTCATCAGGCTGCGGTTCTACCAGAGGAAGTGGTTCCTCTTCCAGTCCATGAGCAGAAATAGTCTCTGCTTCCCTCGCTTGCCACCCACCAGATAATAACGTTTGATTACTGGCATTTGTGCCACTACTTATACCAGGCAAAGACTTTTTTGGATCGTTGCGATCTAATTTTCTGAGCCAGGAAGGTGTCTCATCAGACGCAGGAGGCTGCTGAGCAACCTGTTCGCGCAACACAGGTTTTTGCTCTTCCTGACGTGGTGTAGAAGACGCTTCCTGAGAAGAAGAGCCATTGTCAGATATTATACTGAATGACGACCTTTGTTGCTGGATAGAAATAGAAGAGCCGCAATGATTACAGAACCGAGCATCATCTCTCGGCAACATTGCTCCACAATGGGGACACTGCATAGCCACAAAACGTCTCCTACATCTAGCTCACAGAGAGCTTATAATAATATTTCCATTATCTTATAAAATTCTTGTCCGTCAAGCAGTGAGATTCCAGCAAACCATAGAGCTATATTATACATAGTAACAACGAACGCCTGGCACTCTTTATGTGCCAGGCAGTAGAATGAGCCATAAAAGCTTATTTGAGCGTTAGAACGGCCTCACGTTCAGCAGTTGTCGCAAAAATCTGCTGATTTTTCACGAGTTCCACCAGCTTCTTGCGACCTTTGGGGCTTCCGATCATCAATACTCCGACCAGCTTATTATCGCGGAAGAAGAGTTTGCGATAATTCTCATTGCCCTTTTCGCCCGGTTCACGCAGAGTAGCAACCTCCAACTCAGGATTATTGGACTCGGCGGTACCAACGACGGCGATATTGACATCAAAGAGCGGACTGGTATAAGTGGGCACATCGACGTAGGCTTGATGACCACCAGCCATATTCACCCCAGCAATGCGACCATGACCCAGCGCGTTATCCCAGGTTCCCATTGTATGGTGGCGGCTAATAATAGGATCATAGAATTCGGCCACATCGCCAGCTGCATAGACGCCAGGAACGTTCGTCTCTAAAAACTCATTGACCACCACACCGGAACGAACCTCCACAGGAGTACCGGCCAGATAGCTTGTATTGAGCTTAATACCAAGACCGATACCGATCATATCGGCCTGAATCTCGCGTCCCTTCTTCGTTTTTACATAACTTGGTACACCATTTTTCGGGACAACCGATTCGATCTCATCGCCATGAATGACCTCTACGCCAAATTTTTTAGCGATATTGTCAACAACCTCTCCACCTTCGGGATCAAGAGCCGTACGCAGCCAATAAGGGCCACGCATCAACCAGGTCGTATTGAGCTTACGAATCGCAAAGCCATCGCACAGCTCATAGGCGATAAAGCTACCACCATATGCAAGAGCCGTCTTTGACTCTAGCATTCTGGCGATAATCGTTTTTGTGTCATCCAGCGTCACAAAATTATAAATATGTCTGGTACCATCTGCTCCTGGCACACACAGCGGGTTTGCCCAACCACCGCTTGCCACCAACAAGGCATCATAAGGTAAATGCTGGCCCTTATCGGTCACGACAACACGCGCATCAGTATGAACGCTTGTCACCAGGGTCTCGGTCAAAAATTGAATATTTCTTTGCTCATGCCAGGCAAAGTCGCGTATCATCACCTTCTTTTCGACTATGACACCTTGTAAGAATCGTGGTAGCGAAACGCGGTTATACAAAGGATATGGTTCATTGGTAATCAGATGAATGCTGCAATTCGGGTCGTTTTTGCGCAGCGTTTCGGCGGCGGTTGTCCCTGCGACACCATTACCAATGATAACGTATCGTTTCTCGTGTGTTGCCAAGTACTCTCTCCTTGTTCGCGGATTTATCCTCCTGGACCATCAGGTGCATAGAATAGGTCCAGATTTGAAAGAATCTTAGCATAGTTTGACGTAGAACGCTACACCTCAACAGGAGAGATAATCAATCAAACGGGTTATACAGATTGTTTCTCTTGCGTGGCCTCACGGGGGACAGTCACCTGGATTTGACTGGCTAATTCAGCACCCAACATATGCTCCACCTGGTTTGGTGCCTCACCGACGCGAACAAGCAGAGGACCACCAAAGGGGGCCCGGCTCACTAGCTGAACATGCGCCTCTGGATAGAGCCCCAACTCCCCCAGATAGCACAATTTTTCGGGGTCCTGGTCACTGACACGCAAAACCTGTGCGGATTGCCCCTCCTGTAGTTGAGAAAGCAGCAGCCCTTTGCGCGCCGTCACAACGCCATCTTTGCTGGGGATAGGATCACCGTGAGGATCAACTGTGGGGTAGCCAAGAAGGGCATCAAGCCGATCTTCAAACTCTTCGGAGATCACATGCTCCAGGCGATCAGCCTCCTCATGCACCTTATCCCAGGTATAGCCTAATTCACGAGCGAGGTAGAGTTCTAAGAGGCGATGATGCCGTATCACTTCCACCGCCTTCTGCTCACCCAGAGCAGTGAGTCGCACACCACGATAGGGAACGTGCTCAACCCAACCAGCCGCAGCAAAATCTTTAAACATCATGGTCACAGTAGCATCGCTCACGCCCAGTTGTTCACGCACTGCCGAAGTGGAGACTTTCTGACCTTGCTCCTGCATAGAATAGATAAGTTTAAGACAATCGCTGATGCGGGGTGCTAACTCCTGGATAGGCTTATGCACTGCTTCCCTCCCGTGAAATCGATCATTTTTTACCAAGCCAAAATCACGATACCACAGGAATAAAATATTTGCAAGCGAAAAACCATCGGAGAAGAGCAGCGAAAACCCGGATGGCGAGAATATAGGAAGAAACCAACCATCCGGGCATAAAAAATCAACTCATCAGTGAGCAGGACGAAGAGCAGCGACGATCATAGCAACTATACTCAGCGCAAAAGATGCGAGGAGAGCAGTATGTAAACCATTCATAAACAGGTTCAAGGCGCTGGGGAATTTACTCATACCACCGCCATATATAAAGACCTGCATCATAGCATCCTGGGGAACATCTTTGAGCGCCAATGGAAAGACAATCGCAATACTGAGCATCTGACCAGTATTGTTGAGCATATTCAAAATGCCAGCAGCTGCACCACGCGTATGAGGCTCAACCGAACCCATAATAGCATTCGTATTAGGAGAGACAAAGAAACCAGAGCCACCACCCATTAACGCCATATAGACAGCAAGTAACCAGAACGGTGTAGAAGCAGTAACAGTCGAGAGCGCAAGCAGTCCCACAGCCGAAATAGCCAGCCCGATGGGGGCAAGCAGCCGAGAGCCAACGCGATCCGAAAGACGGCCACTGAGAGGGCCGATCACCAGAAAAGCGGCTCCAAAGGGGGTCAGCATCAAGCCAGCGGTGAGGGGATCTTGCCCATATGGACCTTGCAAGAAGAAGATCAGCAGGAACAGGACAGCACCACGAGCAATGCCGTTGAGCAAACCGCTTAAATTCGCCAGCGTAAAGAGGCGGTTCGTAAAGAGCCGTAGCTGCACAATGGGTTCAGCGATACGTGGCTCAAAGATGCCGAACAACACCAATCCAATGATCCCAACCCCAAGAATAGCGATGATAACCGGCTCAGGCAGCATCGGAAAAGCTAGCATCGTTAATGCCAGCAGCACACCGGTTAGTCCGATCATCAGCGTCACGCTACCCAACCAATCGATATGACTATGTGCCATCCCCCCAACAGGTTCCCGCAGCCGTTTGATAGCCCAGATTGCACCAAAGACACCAATTGGCACGTTAAACAGAAATACCCAGCGCCAGGATACCTCTGTCAACAGGCCGCCCACAATGGGACCAAGCAGAAAACCAGCGGCACCCGCAATCTGATTAATACCCAATCCCAGGCCAATCTGTCCTTTCCGAAAGGCATCTGTGACAATGACGGTGCTATTTGTCACCAGAAGAGCTGCCCCCAACCCTTGAATCAAGCGCCCGATAATCATATCAGCACCATGAAACGATGGTTGAGCAATACCTGCAAGCAGTGAACCAATGGTAAAGATGACAAAGCCGCTGTTGTAGAGTCGCTTTCGCCCCCATATATCGGCCAGACGCCCGATCACAGGAGTCAGGACCGTTAATACTAACAGGTAACCCATCAGCACCCACATGATTGTGAAAAACGATGCATGCAACTCCGCCATAATATCGGGAAGCGCGATAAGCAAGGCCGATCCCTGCATAGAGGCAAGCAAAGCACCTACGGTCGTGACAGAGAGAGCAACCCATTGATAATTCCCTTGCGGCTTATCCTGTGATTGCTCAATAGCCTGGTCTGAAGCAACATTTTCGGCAAACAGATCACCAGAAGAGGATGAACGAGATGAACGCATGGCAACCCTTCTCAATGGATAAATTCACACGTTACAATACACAGCACGAGGCACACCGCTCTAGAAGCGATGCAAAAGTTGGGACCGATAGCAAGCAACGCTGGTGTGAGGACTTCATTATCCGCCAAACGTTGTCGAGGTGTGACCCCTCCCTAACACTTTCACTATCTAATTATATGATATGCACAGTATTTGCAGCAAGTAGAGTTCATTGTCTCCGATTGCGCTTTTTCTCAACTATATGAAAAGCTTGCAGAGCCATCAAGATGAACAATGCCAATCGTTGGAGAGCGCCTGCTTGGGTCGAATAACGACGTAGCCATTGAAAGAATAGCGATCATAGAGATTGGTGGCAGCTCGGAATCTTCGCTCCATATATGCAGCTTCCGGGGAACCGACAGAAAAGACATAGGCCGCTCGCAGATCTTTTTTGACGATATCACAGTAAGGCGGATAACGATTCTGACCTGTACGTAATTTGCTTTTGAGATAACGTGCTGCACTACAGATAATCTGCTCCTGGCTACGGAACATGACACGATCGCAGGTCCAATAATCGGAATAGATATGCGTCGTTCCCAGGCGCAACAGATTTTGAATGAGATCATGCTCCTCTTGATTGTATGCTCTCGTCTGAGGAACGCCCAGATATTTATAGACACCCACTATTGCAAACATATCCTGGCGTGGAGGAATAGGAGAGGTAGCAGGCGCACCAAAAAACACATTGAGTGTGCCTATAAGAAACACAAGACCCACAACCATAAGAATAACGCGCTTGACCAGGGTAAAATTGATCGCTATCACAGCACTGGAAAGCTTCATCAGCAGGGGCTTCATATGACTTGAGCCAACCCACAGAGGCCAGAGCAGAGCAGGGGTCGTGACGAGCATCCCCACCAGATAACGCATATCAGGAACCGGGAAATAGGCCGCAGCCGGGCTAAAAAGGAAGGGCAGCAAAACAAATATCGCGTTCAGAAGCAGAGCCAAACGACCAGCATAACGAACAAGCTTCTGCCGTAGTTCAAGAGAGGCAAAAGGGGCTGATGAACGAAAAAGACGCCAGATGGCACTCGCTGCGAAAAAGACGGCTACGATCCACAAAAGGACAATCCCAATAGACCAACCAGTGTGCATCAGTGTGCAACGAATTTGATGCACGCCTCCCAATTGTACTATCTGAATATCTCCAACATAATTGTAACAAAGAGGAGTTGCCCCTGTTGCACCGGGCAAACTAATGAATAATGCCCCTTGCAACTGGAGCGGGAATAGTTCCGCAAAAGAGAGATGTTTGATCCCTTCAGCAGCCTGGATATTTCTAATATATGTCAGTGTATCCTGCCCAGGAGGAGCCGTCAGATTGTAAGCGATCATAGGCGAGACCCCAATCAATGTGCCAAGCACAAGAAAGAGGGAAGCCCAGCCCAGTAAATCGCGCCAGCAAAATACCAGCAGGAGCAAACCGCCTGTGATAATAAAAGGCAAGATAAGCACATCAGTCCAGAGAGCGACGCCGGCGATCACTCCCCAAGCG
Source organism: Reticulibacter mediterranei (assembly GCF_016587455.1). Lineage (NCBI taxonomy): Bacteria > Bacillati > Chloroflexota > Ktedonobacteria > Ktedonobacterales > Reticulibacteraceae > Reticulibacter > Reticulibacter mediterranei. Next base: position 1,366,021 of record NZ_BNJK01000001.1, read on the forward strand.
GCATAGCCTGTCAAGCGCTTCCAATGATGACGATTTGAGAAGTCAGGAGTTGAAGAGAAGGCCAGCCAGACAGATAAAACAAGCAGGCAGACACCAAAGAGCAAGGTTTCGGCATACCCTCCGATAGCTACCAGTTGTCTGGCTAAGATGGGAGCCGACCCAAGCGATAGAAACGCTAGCGTCACCAGCGCCCAGGGTCGGGTATATAAACGGCTTGTGAGCAGATACATACCAACAAGAAAAAGAGCAAAGAAGACGACAAGGCCGATTCTGAGCGTAAAGGTCGAAACGCCAAAGAGAGCAAAGAAAGCGGCAGCGACATATGCTTCGAGCGCTCCCATATAGCCTTGAGCGTAGAAAAAAACGGGATGTTCTCCCTGAGAAAGAATATGCATCCCCATAATGCCCATCGTGCCTTCGTCGCTATCCAGCTGCGGCCATCCCAAAGCAATCAGAGCGACACGCAGAGCCACTGCCAGAACGATCAAGGCTCCCGCCCACAGCCCATAAGAGTTAGCATGGAGATACTTAGCACGTATCTCACCCCAGCGTAACATACGCATTACTCCACTCATATCTTGTTGATACTATACACCGCATATCCATCTAAAGCCAAACGATGGTATCGTTTAAATGTGTGAAACTTCTCATCAGAAGACGCCATACGTTGAGCAAAGGTTGTGTCTGGCTGAGATCCTGCGTGAAAGACATACGCCGCAGCAGGATCAGCCTTGACAATAGAACTATACGGCGCATAACGATTATGACCCGGTGCCAATGTATCCTGTACAACGCTACAAACAATCCGTTCCTTGCTCTGAAAGATCAGGCGATCACAGGTCCAGTAATCGGAATAAACATGCCTGGCTCCGAGCTGCAAGAGATCGCGAATCAGGGCTGCCTCTTGCCGATTCAGAGCTTGCACAGCGGGAACGTCGAGATGTTGTGTACTGACCTGAGTATAGTAGACATCTTCATGGCGGTCAACCGCCGGAGGAGTGAGAAGGCCAGTAAACGTGCTGAAAACGCCCAGCACAAACACCAGACCAACAACGATTAGTACGCCTCTCCTCAGCACAACGCTCAATCGAGCCAATCTGAGAGCGAGAGTAACGCGAGAGGTGAGGCGCAAAGCCAGCGGCTTCACCACATTGCTCCCACTCACAAGCGGTGCCAGCAGAGCGGGTGTTGAAACCAGGCATCCCGTCAGATAGCGCGAAGTAGCAACGGGATAAAACGCAGAGTTAGGACTCAACATATAGAGAAGCACAGGGAGCGCGCCACTAATGAGAAGGGCAAGATGGAGACTAGAACGGATAGCTTCTCGGCGCTCGGCAACAGACCATCCTTTATTGACGAATTGTGAGCGCAAAGCCCAGAGGGTACGCAGGGTCAATCCAAAAGCAAAGAGCCAGAGTAGGATCACGCCTAGAGGCCAGACAGTATGCACGAGAGTACAGCGAACATCATGAATGTTTCCCATGTGCAGGAGAGGTAACGTATACACTGATCCGTAACAGAGAGGATTTGCGCCCGTCACTGTTGGTAAGCTAATGAACAAAACACCTTTCAACTGCATGGGCAATAACACCTGCAACGGCAATTGCGGACTATCACCGGCCTCCATAGCGTGAACCGCATAAAACAGCGTATCCTTGCCAGGGGGGGCAGTCAGGTTGTAATAAATCAGTGGAAAGGAGCCAATCAGCAGGCCCAGTAACAAGCAAAGAGGGGCAAAGCTGAGTAGTTCACGCCAGCAGAAAACCAGCAGAACGATCCCGCTTACCAGAATAAAGGGGAGGATAAGCATGTGGCTCCAGAGGCCGAAGCCAGCAGCTCCTCCCCAGACAAAATATGCAGCCAGGCGCGGCCAGTGATTGCGCATAGAACCATCGGCGCTGGAAGAGAGAGCGAGCCATGCGGTCAAGAGCAACAGACAGGTGCCAGCTAACCATGTTTCGGGCACACCTCCAACCGCGATTAGCTCACGCATGAGCATAGGATTTGAGCCTAAAGCTAGCAGGGCCAAGGTCAGTAAAGCGACTTTCCTGTTATAGAGCAAACTGGTCAGGAGGTACATTCCCAACAGGAAGAGCGCAAAAATAAGAATTAAACCGAGACGTAATGTAAAGGAAGAGACGCCAAATAGACGAAACATGATGGCAGCTAGATAGGCTTCGGTTGCGCCCATGTAGCCCTGAGCATAAAAAAAGATAGGACGCTCGCCACGAAAGGCAATATGCATACCCATCAGCCCCATCGTCCCCTCGTCGCTATCGAGGAGAGGCCATCCCTTTGCCGCAAGGATGGCACGTAGCGCGATAGCCAGCAAAACAAGCGCCGCAGCCCAGATGATAGAGCTATTTAGCCAGGGAAAGCGACTATGCCCCCCTTTCGCAACAACATCCTGTATTCACTCCTTCATAACCAATTTGTCCTATTTCAGTCTATCATGAGAATATATTTCACAGACAGCAGAAATATCTCCACACATCCACTTTACTATAAATGATAGAGCGTCTCCATAGCTGCATCTTGCGCAAGCCAGTAGGAGATACATCATAAACATGGTCTGGACGCAGTATAATAGAGAGGACGTGATTTGTCGAGTCATGGTGAAATGTGTCGTCCTCTCCGATACTTGACCGTATACCAAAGCTACGTTATAGTAGATTGCACTAATTGGATTGCAGAGAGGAATATAAATGAACGTAACCAGTGAGGCATATGATATGGCAGAGAATACAGCAAAAGATCTTTATGAGTATCTTACTGCTGTTATAAAGCAGGCAGTAGCCACCTACCTTGCACAAGAAAATATCCAATTTGATATAGAACAGCTTCCGCTGGACCTGCGTTTCTCGGCTCAATCCAGCTTTGGCGACTATTCAATGCCCGTGATGTCATGGCAGGGGAAGAACAGATTAGGGCGACCAGCGCTCCCAATAGCAGAAGCTCTCGTCAGCATCCTACGAGATATGCATATTCCTATTATTCAGGAAATCACTCCCACCCGACCAGGATATATTAATTTTCGCCTGAATCGCCCTGAAGTTGGCAAAGAGATTATGGAGCGGGTGCTGGAGGCTGGACCTGATTTTGGGCAGAGCGATATGGGGACGGGAACCAGAGTTATCGTAGAACATACCAACATCAACAGCAACAAAGCCGCCCACGTTGGACACCTGCGCAACGCTTGCATTGGAGATACTGTTGTACGCATGCTGCGCTCACAGGGCTATCAAGTTGAAGCCGATAACTACATTGACGATTCTGGCGTCCAGGTGGCAGATGTCGTTGTAGGATTTACGTTGCTCCAGAGAGGGCAACTCCAACTGGCTGAGGGGAACGAACAACTGCCTGGAGAGTCTTTCGACTACTATTGTTCGCGCGTGTACGTGGCGGTACAAAAAGTCTATGAAGAAGGCTCAGAGCAAAGTCAGGCGGCCACAACCTTGCGCCGGGAAGTGATGCGAGCAATTGAACATGGTGGTGAGCCAGAGAACGGTCCAGATTATCCAACACTAGCACACGACCTCTCACAACAGATCGTCCAGGCGCATCTCAAAACGATGTCGCGCCTCAACATCTCCTACGATCTGCTCCCCTGGGAGTCTGTTATTCTCAAGGCAGGACTTTGGAAGCGCACCTTTGAAGTACTTCAGAAACGCAACCTGTTGGAAAAACCTGAAACGGGTCCGGCGGCAGGCTGCTGGATTCTCCCATTTGGCGATGGCGAGTCTCAGACCAACGAAGGAGATCGCACCAGCGATAAGATTCTGGTCCGCAGCGATGGTACGGCGACCTATACGGCAAAAGACATCGCCTATCAACTCTGGAAGCTCGGTATTACTGACGAACTGGGCATCGATGTTCAGTTTACATTTGTCCCCTGGGGCATTCAACATGATGGACGTAAATTGTGGAGCATGCGAGCAGCGACAGATGCATCGCAAAATGCGGAAGAGGCCGATCCCAAACGCTTTGGGCATGCAAAACGCGCCATCAACGTGATCGATGTGCGCCAGTCGTATTTGCAACAGGTCGTGTACGAAAGCGTGCGTCGCCTGGGATTTGCAGAGCAGGCCGACAACTCGCGGCACCTCGCCTATGAAGTGGTCACGCTCTCAGCCGCTACCGCCGCGCAACTGGGCATTGATACCTCTGATGGGCGCGAGTCTTACGCTATGTCTGGTCGCAAAGGCATCGAAATTAAAGCCGATGACCTGATCAATGCAGCAATCAAGCGTATGCTCGAAGTGCGCCGACAGGATGATAAACCTGAAACGAATGAAACGACGGCTGCTGTCCTTGCAGCGTCCGCGATTCGCTACTTCATGATTCGCTTTAATCTGCAACAAATCATTGCTCTCGACATGGATGAGGTATTGCGCTCAAAAGGCGACACAGGCGTCTATCTCCAATACGCCTATGCGCGGGCCAACAGCATCCTGCGTCGTCTACAAGAAACGGGCTACGAGATACCAACCGGCCTGGCACAATTACCAGACCAACTCGACCAGAGCGAATGGGAGCTGCTGCGCCACATCGATGCCTATCCACGCCGCCTGGCAGAAGCAACCGAGCAACTCGCACCGCCGACGCTCGCATCCTATGCCTACGATCTGGCCGCACACTTCAGCGACTTTTTCGAGCATACCCCGCCTATTGTGCGCGAAACTGATGAGCAAATCAAGGCATTCCGCACATGGCTGGTCAGAGCGACAGTTCAAACCATGAACAACGTACTTCGCACGCTCGGATTTGAACCGCTGGAGCGCATTTAGCAGTAGAGAAGAACACATATGAAGCGAAACGTTCTATTCTCCCGTTGTGACGGGCCTGGGCTAGAACATCTGCGTCTCTTTGAGCAAAATGGGGAGATCATCGCTGATAGCTTGCTCATCGCCATCGAGGAGGATACAGCGTTTCGCGCCCATTATACAATTCGCTGTGATGCGACATGGTATGTTCGTGCCGTATCGCTTGAGCTACTCGACCATCCAGCCCGTCAACTCCATTTGCTGGCAGATGGTACCGGGCAATGGCACACTGCTAATGGCACACCTCTACCCTCTCTTTCAGGTTGTATCGACGTTGATATTACCGTGACACCTTTCACCAATACCCTACCAATCCGCCGCCTTCATCTCATGCCGGGTCAAGCAACAGAAATCACGGTTGTCTATTTCAGCTTGCCCGAACTTCAGTTTCAACCGGTCAGACAGCGTTACACCTGCTTGAGTACAAGCGCACGTGGTAACATGTATAAATATGAAGGATTGGAGAGTGGTTTCACAGCAGAACTACAGACCGATCACGATGGACTGATCCTGGACTATCCTGATCTTTGGAGGAGAGTCTGGTCTGAGAGAGATGAAGAGAGGTAACAGACTATGGCAACCAGGAAGACATTGAACTTTGGTATCAAGACGGCACCACAGAACACGACCTATGAAGATATGCTCCGCGTCTGGAAGGAAGCGGACGAGATACCAGTGATCGAACATGCATGGCTGTTCGATCATTTTATGCCGCTGGGCAACGATCCGACCGGTCCGTGTCTTGAGGGCTGGACGCTTTTAGGAGCGTTCGCGGCACAAACCAGCCGCCTGCGTCTTGGCCTTATGGTTACAGGCAATACGTATCGCCATCCGGCAGTGCTTGCCAATATCGCAACGACGGTCGATGTTATTTCACACGGTCGGCTGGATTTCGGCATTGGAGCTGGCTGGAACGAGCTGGAACATAACGCCTATGGCATTCCCCTCTATGCTCCAGGCGAACGTCTCAAGCGCTTGCGTGAAGCCTGCGAAGTCATTCGTCTCCTATGGACGGAAACGACACCATCTTTCGAGGGGAAATATTACCAGTTGAAAGATGCCTATTGCGAACCCAAGCCCGTGCAAAAGCCGTATCCACCCATCGTCATTGGGGGCAGCGGAGAGAAGCTCACCTTGCGTATCACCGCCGAGTACGCCAGCATCTGGAACTATGTGGGGCAATCCGTAGAGGAGTTTCGACACAAAAATGAGGTGCTGGATGGTCATTGCGCGGCCATTCAACGAGATCCGGCAACAATCCAGCGCTCGGTACAACTGGTGATGAACCCGGATGATATGGAGGGGAACCGCAAGAGGGTACAGGACTTTATCGAAGCGGGAGCAACCCATCTAATCTTGAACCTTAGAGCGCCCTATCCACAGCATATTGTCCAACGTCTGGCGAAAGAAGTGGCCGAACCGCTTAAAGCGCAGTACGAAGGATAAGCAGGTTGAGAGCAGTGTTATGTTGAAGGAGGACAAACTATGTTTCCAAATGAGATGCGCACCTTGCAAGATTTTCAGGAATTTCATCGCTGGCTGGATGAACAAAAAGGCTTCAGCGATGATGTCTTTCTCAACATGATGCTGCTTAGCGGCGAGGTTGGAGAGGTGGCACAGGTTCTCAAAAAAGTCCACCACATGCAAGATCCACGACGCACCGAAGGCGAGGCACAAACGCTCGAAGAGGCGCTGGCCGCACATCGGGACGATATTGGACAGGAACTCGCCGATTGTCTCGCCTATATTTTCAAGCTCGCGAATTATACCGGTGTTGATTTACAACGAGCATATCTGGCAAAGATGGAGAAAAATCTAGATCGCACCTGGAAATATAAGTAAGCAGACAGCGATGTGATTAGATTAGCTTGATATTATAATGAACGTGGCAATAATGCGATATAGCGTAATAGTATCCAATAGCGGAAACGAGGTACTTTATGGCTATCTGGGATGAGCTTCAACACTTACAAATCATCGATCTCTCCGTCACAGTCTCCCCTGATCTCCCTGGCTCATGGCCCACACATATGGCCCATACCACGAAAGTTTGGAACTACTATGCAGCACTGGATGAGCGCCAGGGCCATGTGGCAAGCACAGGACCATATCAAACGCGTTTCTGGATCATTGATGAGCATTGCGGCACGCATTTTGACGCCCCAACGCATTTTATCCCTCCCCCTGATTCTCAACTTCCCTGGGCCAACGAGCTTGGTTTACAGACAGGAGAAAAAGTTCCCCTGCGTGATCTCGGAGGACCAGCGGCAGTTGTCAATGTTACTCACCTCACCGGTCAAGGCGATCCGGGCAAAAGTCCCTGGATCACTGCTGAGCACATACAGTCGTGGGAACAAGAACATGGTCCCCTACAAGCTGGCGAAGTCGTCTTGCTTCATACAGGTTGGGATAAATATTATGTAGCTGGTCCACAGGGAGACGCTTACTGTAAAGGACCGTTATTATTCAAGCAAGGACCAGGCTGGCCCGCCCCTGATGTAGGAGCAGTACTTTATCTGTATGAGCGAGGCGTACGCTGCCTGGGGATTGATGCACCTAGTATCGGGGCCACCCACGATGGAGCGCCTGCCCACCATGAGGGATTGAGTCGAGGTATGCGTTACGTGGAGTTGTTAACGGGCCTTGCACAATTACCGGCGCGGGGTGCTTATTTTCTCTTTCTTCCAGTCAAGGTCGCTGGAGCTACAGGAGGACCAGGGAGAGCTATCGCTTTTCTCTCCTGAGCACAAAGATAAAACTTCGTAATCTCTCCATTCAATAGAACAGAAGGAGCAGATAAAAGGGATCGTGTCTCCCTTTTATCTGCTCCTTTTCTTACTTCTGATATTGTCTTGAAAGAGACTTCTACCTTTGTGACATCATCTAAGCAAAGAAGCAGAAATAATTTTACAGAATATCTTGTGCTATTGATAAACGTTAATAACTTTTATTTATTCACAACCACTTATCAACCTTTATTTAACAGAATCATCCCCTTTCTGAGAGATTATAAATACAGAATGTTTTTCATGATGTTGTAGCAAGAGGTGGCAGAAAACTATGTCTAAGAGATACTCAGGTATTGGAGCTGGTGTCCTTCCCATTCTCATCGTCGTTAGCTCTCTACTGATATCAGCATCCATACAATTACATCAAGCAGTACATGCAGCTATTGGGCCTGCTCCATCATGGGCACTCCCATATCCAACAAATACACGCATCAGCATCGGCTCATTTGGTCTTCATGGCGACAATTTTCAGGCGATTACTGACGACACTCCCGGCGCTACATCCTACACACTGATGAAACAGACAGATTCAGATGCGCTTGACCTCGTTTTAGAGCCGGAGGTTTCCAGCGGAACCGCATCGACACCAACTTTGCCTTTAGCAGCAGGCAAAGTGCTCGCTGTACAAAAGGCATGTCACGTCGTCCTGGTCGATCACGGCGATGACTGGTGGAGCGTGTACGTTCATCTGGCCAACATTGCGGTCCATGCCGGACAGGTTGTAAGAGCAAATACAGTGCTGGGTTATGCAAATACGCTCAACCCGGGATGCGGTGAGCAAACAGACGTTGAGCATACCCATATCTCCATCATCAATGGCAGCGGACACACAGGAACTTATGTATCGTTCCTTGCGCAATCTCTCTGCGGTCATCAGGTTCTTGAGAACAAACCTGGAGATCCCAAAAGCGTCTATCTGGACGGTCTGGTAAAGGGTGTACAGCAACCATTCCCTGTACCGCAATGCCAGCCAAAGAGTGCCACCTGCGCGTGGACGATCGCATCCAGTCCAAATGTGGGATCACAGAGCGTTCTCCACAAAATCGCGGCCGTAACAGCCAACGATATATGGGCCGTTGGTAGCGGCTTCGACGACACAACAGGGCATACGACAGCGCTGACCGAGCACTGGAATGGTTCCACATGGAGCGTTATTCCCAGCCCCAATAGCAGCACCAATAACAATGCACTGTTTAGTGTTGTAGTCACCGCTAAAAATAATGTGTTTGCCGTTGGCAGCAGCAATGATCAGACGGGCAATACTCGCACATTGATTGAGCATTGGAATGGCTCCACATGGAATATCCTTCCCAGTCCGAATCGCGATACGAATAATACGCTCGTAGGGGTGACGGCCATTTCTCAAAACAATATATGGGCCGTCGGCTCCTATTTTAGCGGCGGCCTGGGCCACACTCAGACACTCATCGAACACTGGAACGGGATCACATGGAGCATCATCACCAGCCCGAATGTGAATAATACAGATGCAACTCTTTCGGATATCCATGCTGTTTCGGCAAACGATATCTGGGCTGTCGGTTACACCGGTCCAAATGTTGCCTTTACGGAGCATAGCGCCTTAATTGAGCACTGGAATGGACATAAATGGAGCATCATTGCTCATCCCGCCTCACAGCTTAATGGTAGCCTGGTTGCTCTTTCTGCGACCTCAGCAAGCAACGTCTGGGCAGTGGGCCAATACCTGCCCTCTGGTAGCAATTCCACATCCCAAACACTAATGGAACACTGGAACGGAACGCAATGGAGCGTCGTTCCTGCTGCTGAAGTTGCAGGATATAACGATTCCCTTACTGATATCAGTACTATCTCAGTGAACGATATCTGGGCTGTGGGAGCAAGCCAGAGCAAAACGTATCAGTCCTCACAAACGCTTATCGAACACTGGAACGGAACAAAATGGAATATCGTTACCAGTCCCAACCCTGATCCAGCTAATAACTTCCTTCTGGCCGTCGCGCACGTTCCCAGCTCAACGAGCCTCTGGACAGTAGGTAATACCGGGAAGGGAAGCTCGACCAGGACACTTGCCGCATATTACTGCTAGCAAATCCTCGCGCCATATGTAAGCGCTATTGAGGGGCAATCCAGGATGCTAGTGTGTGGTTGACAAACGACACATTTACTATTATGCTAGAAACATCTGATGATCGGATGTTTCTAGCATAATAGGATTGTGTTTATGGACTCAACGCAACATTCTCCCTCGGCGCCGGTTCGACGACAGCCGCTCGTCGATCAGGTGTTGAGTTATCTTCAGCAACAAATTGCCAATGGAAGTTTTCCTGTGGGCAGCAAGCTACCAACCGAGCCGGAACTGATGGCTCAACTTGCGGTGGGACGCTCAACATTGCGCGAAGCAATGCGCGTGCTGTCACATATGGGCCTTGTCGATGTACGGGCAGGCGACGGGACATATGTTTGTACGCCGCCGCCGGGCGCTGAACCGCTTGGACAAAGGCTGCAACGAGCAAAGGTCTTTGAGGTTTTTGAAGTTCGCCATACATTGGAGCTGGAATGTGTGCGCCTGGCAGCTCAGCGCCGAGACGAACAAGATCTCGCCCGACTTCAAGAGGCGCTCCAAAAGAGGCGAGCATTTCTGGCTCCCGAACACGAGCAAGCTTTTATCGATGCCGATCTCACATTTCATATCGCGATTGCCGATGCGACAAAGAACGCTGTGCTGGCAGATCTGTATCGCGCCTTCGTTGATGTACATCGTGAGGCATGGATGCAAGCGAACAAAGTTCCAGGTCTGAATGAGCAAGGACAGATCCTTCACGAGAAGATAGCGGAAGCAATCGCTCAACAAGATCCTCAGAGGGCACAACATCTCATGGCAAAGATGCTGGGTGCATCAACCGATCGATTTCAGGAAATTGTTGAAAATGAGCAATCAAAAGATATACATTCTTCCAAATAAAAGCATAACCTTACGAAGAGAGGAGCAAAACAGGCTATGACTACACCTGTCAAAAATCGATTGGAAGCAGCAAAGGGAATGCAGAAGGGGCGAATTACGAAATATCGACCATATCCTCCCATTGAGTTAGAAGAACGACGCTGGCCGTCACAGGTGCTCACGACCGCACCGATATGGTGTAGCGTCGATCTGCGCGACGGCAACCAGGCTCTTCCCACGCCAATGGGCGTAGCCGAGAAGATGGAGATGTTCAAGCTGCTGGTAGAGATTGGCTTCAAAGAAATTGAGGTTGGTTTTCCTTCAGCATCTCAAATCGAATTCGACTTCATCCGCCGTTTAATCGAGGAAGAACTTATTCCAGAAGATGTGACCATTCAGGTATTGACGCAGGCCCGCGAGGATTTGATTCGCCGTACCGTCGATGCGGTCAAGGGTGCAAAGAAAGTAATTTTGCATCTCTACAACTCGACATCCCCACAACAGCGCAAGATTGTCTTTGGCCTGGAGAAGCCAGAAATTATCGGTCTGGCAATACGCGCCACACGTTTGATCAAAGAACTGGCGCCCACGCTTTCTGAAAGTCAGGTCATCTTTGAATACACACCTGAAAGTTTTGCCCTCACTGAAATGGATTTTGCCCTGGAAATCAGCGAGGCCGTCATCGATGTGTGGCAGCCAACACCCGAGAACAAGATGATTCTTAACTTGCCAAAGACCGTTGAAATTGCCATGCCAAATGTGCATGCAGATCAGATCGAATGGATCTGTCGTCATTTGCGCAATAGAGAAGCGGTCATCATCAGTTTGCATACACATAACGACCGGGGAACAGGTGTTGCTTCGGCTGAACTGGGATTGCTGGCAGGTGGAGAGCGCATCGAGGGAACACTATTTGGCAACGGTGAACGCACCGGAAATGTTGATCTGGTAACGCTCGCTCTCAACATGTATATGGAAGGGATTGATCCGGGCCTGGATTTCAGCAATCTCGATAGGATACGAGCTATTCATGAAAAATGCACACATATGGAAGTGCCGGTTCGCCATCCCTATGCTGGCGATCTCGTCTTTACAGCCTTCTCAGGCTCACATCAAGATGCTATTCGCAAAGGGATGGCAGCTCAGGATACAACACCGGGAGCGCTCTGGGAAGTTCCGTATCTGCCAATTGATCCGGCAGATCTGGGCCGCACCTACGAAGCCATTATTCGTATTAATGCGCAATCGGGAAAAGGCGGCATAGCCTATGTGCTGGAGCAAGAATTTGGCTTGCAGTTACCAAAGGCAATGCACGCCGAATTTGGCCGCATCATCCAGTCATTGGCAGACACCAGTGGAGCAGAGCTTTCCAGCGCGCAGATTTTCCAGGCATTCGAGCATGAATATTTCCAGAGCGAAGGACCATATCAATTGGAGAATCTTTCGATTGAGCAGAGCAACCATGCCTCCGATACAGTCTCATGCACGGCCCAGATACGTGTTGATGGAGTAGTGCGCAAGGTGCAAGCGATGGGAAATAATCCAGCACAGGCTTTTGTGGGGGCATTAAATCAGGGAGATCTGGCGAATTGCAAGCTTCTTTCATATCAGGCACATCCATATACACAAGGCTCAGACCAGCAAGCTACAGCCTATGTTCAGGTACAAACGGCAGCAGGAAAAACATTATTTGGTGCTGCTCTCGATGCTGATGCTAACGGAGCAGCGGCCAAAGCAGTGATATGTGCGTTGAATCGATCTGAACAGATCCATCAACACGTCATTTAATAGAAAGAGCATCTCAACAACGGCAGCATTTTGAGCTGCCGTTGTAAAAGAAAATCAGCGCCTACAAGGTGAGCCAACCAGAGCGAACTTGCCAATGCTCCCCCGCTCGTAGGTGGGCGACCACAGCACGTTCGAGCGCGGTGCGCTGTGGGAGGTCATCAAGTGAGAAGGCAGCACGTCTAAAGACAAAGCGTATGATAGATAGATCATCATCCACTCCACCTGGAACCAGATGAAATCGTCGCTGGAAACGGACGATGTTGGAGGTAGATGGCAAATAGTCGGCAAGTTGGGGATCGAGCAACCAGGACGAACACCGCGCAAAGTTGTACGTTTCCTCTGGGAAGTGATGGGCGAAAAAAGAGCGTGCCTGCTCAAACGACTCGGAGCATATATCTGGCGAGAGTGGCCCACCCGACTCTGGAATGTGGACAGAAAGCGCTGGAGCACCAGGTCTCAATGTGACTCCATTGTCGCTGCCTTCGTTGCTGTAGATCGCCCATCGAGGAGAGAGTCGCCAACGTTCGAACTGCAATCGAGCAAGCCGATAGAGTTTGCCCCCAAAGTGGAGCGTGAGCCATTGCGGAACATCAAGGCCCGCCACTCCAAACATACGCCGATGGATGGCAAGGTTTTCACCGAGATCAGCGAGGGTGGCCCAGGACACATCGTCAGGAATGCCGCGCTGGTGGTGCCATTGCCGTATCGCAGGAAGCGTTGCAAGGAACACATATACGTAAAACAGCCTTCCTAAAGACCCCAAATGCTGTGGAAGTGGTCGCCATTGCGGGGGATGTGCTGTGAACGGTTTATCCATCAGAGCTACGAGTTGCAGATGGCAGTGGTGCAACAACCACCACCACTCAGGAGATTGATCCAGGGCCGGCCATGCATCCAGAATCTCGGCTGCATCCGCAGGTTGCACACCCAGGCGAGTAAACAAACCGCTGACCTGGTGCTTATCAGGTAGATGGACGGACGGTGTCACTGACCCAATTGCTTCCAGTTCAACAAGCCAGGAGCTAAAATCCTCGCCCAACCCCAACTGCGCAGCAAGTTCATTGCCTGAAGGCTCCTTTCAAACATAGCTACTCCTCTTAATGGTGAGATATCAATATCTCATCTCTTGACCTTGTATGATCTTCACATGCTTAATGAGCGAGGAGAGACATCTCCGCCGTCTGCTTTCTCACACTATTTCTTTACATACAGAGCACTACAATGCTGCTCCCACAATATCGTGAATATCGCTTATTTCTTCCTGGCGGAGAAATGCCTCGATGCCCTCAACAATCTCAATACAGGCACGAGGATTGATAAGATTCATGGTGCCAACTTGAATAGCAGAGGCACCAGCCATCAAGAACTCCAGGGCATCCTGGGCAGAAGAGATACCACCGATGCCGATAACTGGTATATGGGGATGGGATGCACGCAGTTCACCAGCAACTTCATAGACCATTCGTAGCGCAATTGGCTTGATGGCTGGACCAGAAAAACCACCAGTTCCGTTGTCCAATCGCAAACGACGAGCATGAATATCAATGCTGATGCTGGTGATTGTATTAATGAGGGACACGGCATCTGCTCCTGCTGATGCAGCAGCCAGGGCAGCAGGGCGAACTTCGCCGGCATTGGGTGAAAGCTTGACAATCAGCGGCAATGTGGTTGCATTGCGCACCGCCATCGTCACATCTGCAATAATCTGCGGACTGGCACCAAAGACAATGCCGCCCTGGTGTACGTTGGGACAAGAGACGTTCAGTTCAAGGGCTGCAATGCCAGCTACGCCCTCAAGATATTCCGCCACCTCTACATACTCATCAATGCTCGTGCCGGCCACATTCACAATTACTGGCGTCTCCCAGGAGGCCCAGACAGGTGCATATTTCTCCACAACTACCCGAACCCCTGGATTTTGCAAACCAATTGCATTGATGAGACCCGAAGCAACTTCTAGCGTTCGAGGAGATGCATTCCCGGCGCGAGCATGGAGCGTCGTTCCTTTGCAGATCACGGCACCCAGGCGCTGTACTTCGGCAATACGGACCAGTTCAACCCCATAGCCAAACGTGCCAGATGCCGTCATCACCGGATTTTTCAGCAGCAATCCAGTTTTATGGCGGGGTGCCAGTTCGACCTGTAAACGAACGAGGCCATCATCCGCCACGCCTCACCTCATTGATTGCATCTCGCAACTCACGCGCTTCGTGTGCCGGATCAGAGGCATACAAGACAGAACGTGATGCTGAAATAATAGCCAGCTCTCCCTGAGCATCGACGCCAGCTTGCACCGACGCCTTCAGATCTCCTCCTTGCGCTCCCACACCAGGAATTAAGATGGGCATCGTCGGACAGATTGCACGCAACTCACGTAACTCTTCTGGATAAGTGGCACCCACAACCAGGCCACAATTATTGTCTTTATTCCAGGATTGGATACGTCGGGCAACAGCTTCATACAATGGCTGCTCCCTCCCATCATCGCCCTGCACACGCAGATCTTGAAAATCACGAGAGCCAGGATTAGAAGTACGGCACAGCAAAATGATACCTTTATCGGAATACTCTAAAAAAGGTAAGACCGCATCGTACCCCTGATAAGGGTTAACCGTAACAGCATCAGCATGGTACACTTCAAATACAGCTTTAGCATAATTACGAGCCGTATTACCCATATCCCCTCGCTTGGCATCAAGAATCACGGGGATATGCGCGGGTACAGCCTTGATGACCTCTTGCAACACTTGTAGTCCCGCTGGTCCCAGCACCTCGAAAAAGGCACTGTTCGGTTTGAAGGCGCAGGCATAGGAAGCAGTCGCCTCAATAATTGCCAGACAAAATGCTCGCACAGCCTGCTCCGGCGACATACCTGCATATTGGGCGGAAAAACGCGAAGGTTCGGGATCTAACCCGACACACAACAGACTGTCATTCATCCTTGAAGCAGCCAGCAATTTTTCAACAAAGCTCATGATATATCCCTCACGCCGTCTTTTTCTTCGCCAGGAACGCTCGACCTTTACCCAGTTCAATATTGATGGGTACATTTTGCTGGCAGAAAGGACAATCTTCTTCTGTGTACGTCTCAAGCGAGACCGTAATCAGCGTTTGTATTGGCACGTTCCCGACATCTTCCGGCTGCACGTTGCCGCGATTACACAAAGCAGTCAATCCCAACACGTTGCCGCCGTGTTGCCGTACCAGATCTATCACCTGACGCGCCGAGCCACCAGTTGTGAGAATATCTTCAACGACCAGCACATTTTTTCCTGCCAGATAGCGATCATAGCCACGATGAAAGGCAAAATGTTTGTCGGGGCCATCGCTCTCTTTTTCGGCAAAGACCGCCAGCGTTTCACCGCTTGAGCGCTTCTGATTCAAATAATAAGCCACCCATTGTGAGAGTACAATGCCTCCCAGAACCGGGCCAACCACCACATCAATCTGATCGGCAGTATAGGAGCGAACCATCAGACGACAGAGCGCCGATATGACGTTGGAATGCACATACAAGGCATCCTTATTGATATAGACCGAACTATGGCGACCAGAGCTATAGACAAAATGACTATCGCTGACTACTGCACCAACATCAGAGAATATCTGCATAATCTTTGGATCGTTCATAATGACACCTCTCAATCCGTTTTCCCAGTGGATCTCCAATTATCTTGCCGTCGCAGTAGGCAAGATTTCCTCGCAGGAATGTTGCTACAGGCCGTCCAATAAACTCCATTCCTTCGTATGCAGACCATTGATTCTTTGTGAAAAGATCGCTCCTTTTCACCTTCCACTGCTGCGTGGTGTCAACGACAACAATGTCAGCGTCTTTCCCTGCCATTAATCCACCCTTCTGTCCAAAGCCAAAGATACGTGCAATATTTTGCGAAGTCACCTGCGCAATACGGATCAACCCTTCTTCAAGTGTCCCGTGACCGAAACGCCTGACCCAATGGCTGATCAGTACAGGCAATGCCTCCTGCAAACCCGGCACGCCCGATGAAACCTCCCAGGCGCTCTCGCGCCCTTTCTCATCAAGAGTATGAGGAGCATGATCTGTCACCACCGTATCGATTGTCCCGTCCCGTAACATCTGCCACACCTGATCCTGCACCTCCGGCGAACGAATGGGAGGCGCAATATTGACCATGTGCCCATACTTCTGATAATCAGTGGTGTTAAACGCGAGGTGAAACGTCGTCACCTCGCCATAGACATCCACATCTATTTTTCTGCCATACTCGATGGCCGCAAACTCTTCCGGCGTCGAGAGATGAAGCAGATAGAGCTTGACGCCAAACTGTCGAGCCAGCGCGATCATCTCCAATACCGAGGTCAGAGCCACCGCCAGATTGCGGGCCTCGCTCCAGGCAGCGGGATCGCTCCGTTGCAGCACATCGCGATAAGTACGCGTAAAATAATCCACCAATTCCTGATTCTCGGCGTGAACTATTGCCATGATGCCGCGACGACCCAGGATCTCAAAAATCCTGGCCTGATCGCTCAGTTGCGCAATCGTCGTCAACGCGGTGCCATGACCTGCCGCGAACATCTTGACCCCGGTAATCTTCTCGACATCCACCCTGTTTAGCTCGTCAATATCGTCACGCGCGACACCCATATTGATCGCGAAATCGGTATACGCCCTGCCGCTATACCGGGCGATCTGTTCTTCCAGGCGAGCAACGGTCGTGGTGGGAGGCTTTACGTTGGGCATATCGAGAATCGTTGTATAGCCTCCAGCCAGGCCAGCACGCGTGCCGTGAGGAATATCTTCTTTATATTCCAGACCCGGCTCACGCATATGACCATGTACCTCGATTAAACCCGGCAGCAGATAGCGACCACGAAAATCATAGCACTGCGATACATCAGCCGGGAAGCCTTCCTCGACCCGCTCGATTTTGCCCTCCGAGAGAGAGAGCGTTCCCTGCACGATACGATCTGGCAAGACAATAGACCCTAGCAACTTCGTTTTCATTTGTATTCCTCCCCCGATGATACTAGTTATACTCGCTCCATGCCTTGATGGAAACCGTCTCCAGATCTTTCTCCACGATAGCTTTCGCAAACAGACGCGCCTGTTTAATCTTCGTGAAGAGGTGAATATTGTGATCGATAGCATAACGACGCATGAGGTAGCCGTCATCAACCTCTTTGGTTGTATGTTGATCGACGACGTTAATTGCCAGATCAACCTTATTCTCACGGAAGTAGGTCAGGATATTTGGCTCTTTGTGCTCATGCAACTTATATAGCATGGTAGCATCAATTCCATGAGCTTGCAAGAACGCCGCAGTCTTTTCTGTTGCATAGAGCGGCA
This sequence comes from Reticulibacter mediterranei, assembly GCF_016587455.1. Taxonomy (NCBI): domain Bacteria; kingdom Bacillati; phylum Chloroflexota; class Ktedonobacteria; order Ktedonobacterales; family Reticulibacteraceae; genus Reticulibacter; species Reticulibacter mediterranei. The sequence goes on from NZ_BNJK01000001.1 coordinate 1,383,670, forward strand.
CGCCAAGCTTTGCCAGCAGCTGCGCGCCTTCAAGGAAGCGAGCCTTTTTATCGTCGCCGCCCAGACTGATAAAGATGCCCTTCTGGGGAACGCGACCGCCAGTAGCAATAATCGCTTTGAGATAAGCATCTTCTAGATCTTCGCCAAAGCAGGCCACCTCGCCGGTAGAGGCCATCTCGACCCGCAGAATGGGATCAGCTCCGGTCAGGCGGGAGAACGAGAATTGAGGAGCCTTGACTGCAGTAAAATTAAGCGGCGGCAGAGTAACGGTGGGAACCTCCTCAAAGAGCGCATCAACAAACAGCTCGATAAAGTTGACCCCCGTCACCTTCGAGATAAACGGGAAGGTGCGCGACGCCCTGAGATTGGCCTCGATGACATAAACCTGATTATCTTTGGCGAGGAACTGAATATTGAATGGTCCCGTGATCGATAACGCTTTAGCAACCGCGCGCCCAACCTCTTCGATCCGCGTCTTTGTGACATCATTCAGCGTCTGGGGAGGCAACATAATGGTCGCATCGCCAGAATGCACGCCCGCATTTTCGATATGCTCAGAGATTACAAACGCCTTGACCTCACCCCGTTGCGCCACCGCATCCAGTTCAATCTCCTTGACTTTCTGAAAGAACTTGGAGACCGTGATAGGATGCTCTGGCGAGACAGCTGCAGCCTCTCTGGTATAGCGTTCCAGTTGCTCTCGCGTATAACAGACGTTCATCGCGCTGCCAGAGAGGACATAGGACGGACGCACCAGCACAGGATAGCCCACGCGCTCGACAAAGCGCGAAAGCTCCTCCATATTGGCAAGGGTAGCCCAGGCGGGTTGATGAATGCCAAGCTTATCCAGCAACTGCGAGAATTTATAGCGATCTTCCGCCCCATCGATATCGGTCGCCGACGTACCCAGGATGGTAAACCCATAATTATACAGCGCCTTGACCCGGTTATTGGGCGTCTGTCCACCAACGGAGACCACGACGCCATGAGGCGACTCGAATTCACAGATATCGGCAATACGCTCAAAGGTTAGCTCTTCAAAATAGAGCCTATCTGAAATGTCATAGTCAGTCGAGACGGTTTCAGGGTTACAGTTCACAACAATAGAGCGCTTCTGATGCTTCTTCAGAGCTTCGACGGTACTCACGCAGGTCCAGTCGAACTCGACCGATGAGCCGATGCGATACGGGCCAGAACCGAGGATCACCACGCCCTCATCATGTAACGGCTCAACATCGTTGTGCTGCCCATTATAGGTCATGTAGAGATAGTTGGTATTAGAAGGAAACTCGCCAGCAAGCGTATCGATCTGGAAGATGGAGGGAGTCACCTCCAACGCCTTACGCAGCGCCCGTATTTCCAGCCCGGTATGGCCCGTCAGTTCGCCAATACGCTTGTCGGACAGACCCGATTGTTTGAGGGCAAGCAGTCGGGAAGCCGAAAGATCGCCATTGACTTGCAGATCTTGCTCCATATCAACGATATACTTGATCCGCTTTAAAAACCAGGGATCGATCCCGGTGATATCGTAAATTTCTTCAATCGGAAAACCCTGACGCATCGCTAATGGCAGAGCAAACATGCGCTTGGGAGTCGGCGTATAGAGGTATTTCGTGATGATATCGAGTGGCGACTCGCCCTGCGTAAAGAGCTTTTCAGAGGTCACTCCTTCCAGGTCCAGATCGAGCATGCGAATGGCTTTTTGATAAGCTTCCTCAAATGTACGACCAATGCCCATAACCTCGCCAACCGATTTCATGCCAGTGCCAATTGTCTCGTCTACACCCTTGAACTTTTCCAGATCCCAGCGCGGGATTTTTACCACCACATAGTCCAGGCTGGGTTCAAAACAGGCCTGAGTAACGCCAGTTACTTTATTGGTCAGCTCGGTCAGTCCGTAACCCAGTGCCAGCTTCGCCGCGACATAGGCCAGAGGATAGCCAGTAGCCTTACTTGCCAGAGCAGAACTACGAGAAAGGCGAGCATTGACCTCGATTACATAATACTGCGATGTCTGGGGGTCAAGAGCAAACTGCACATTACACTCGCCCACGATACCCAGGCTGCGCACAATCGAGGTTGAGGCCGAGCGCAACATATGATACTCATGGTTCGTCAACGTCTGGCTAGGAGCGATGACGACGGACTCGCCGGTATGAATACCCAGCGGGTCCATATTTTCCATATTACAAACGGTGATGCAATTGTCATAGGAGTCGCGCACCACCTCGTACTCTACTTCTTTATAATGGTGCAGGTACTGCTCGATGAGCACCTGTGGTGCGAAGGCCAGGGCGCCGCTGACAATGCGCTTCAGATCCTCGCGATCCTGAGCAATGCCAGAACCCTGTCCGCCCAGCGCATAGCCGGCGCGAACCATCACGGGGAAGCCGATCTCTTCGCCGATTTGCAACGCCTCATCCAACGTTTCAGTGCTACGACTCTGTGGAGTAGGAATGTTGATACGATGGAGGTGTTCAGCAAACTCCTGGCGGTCTTCGGTCAAGATAATCGCGGAGATCGGTGTACCCAGAATCTCCACGCCGTACTTCTCCAGAACTCCGCTCTGGAAGAGTGCAATTCCACAGTTAAGCGCCGTCTGTCCACCAAAGGAGAGCAAGATACCGTCGGGGCGTTCTTTCTCGATGACTTTGGCGACAAAGAAAGGCGTCACGGGCAAAAAGTAGATCTGGTCAGCGAGTTGTTTTGAGGTCTGAATGGTTGCAATATTGGGGTTGATCAGAATAGTGCTGATACCCTCTTCGCGTAAGGCTTTGAGAGCCTGTGAGCCGGAGTAATCAAACTCTCCGGCCTGCCCAATTTTCAGTGCCCCAGCTCCCAACACCAACACTTTACGGAACGTTTTCACCTTAGTTTTTTCCCTCTCTGGTCTCATTTACACGCTGCAAAAAGTAGTCAAAAATCCACTCGGTATCCATCGGCCCAGGGGTTGCCTCTGGATGGAACTGTACGGAGAAGAAAGGAAGCGTATTGTGCTTCATCCCTTCATTACTGCCGTCATTGGCATTGATAAACCAGGGAGAAAACTCAGGAGGCAGCGTGCCAACAGCAAAGCTATGATTTTGAGTTGTGATGTAGCACCGTTTCTCATTGGGAAGGAGGCAGGGCTGGTTCTGGCTTCTATGCCCAAACTTCAGCTTATAGGTCTCACCGCCAGCAGCAAGGGCCAGCAGTTGATGGCCCAGACAGATACCCATCGTGGGGATTTTGCGCTCCAGTGCCGTCCGTATCGTCTGAACGGTCGTGTCTACCATTTGCGGGTTGCCCGGCCCGTTGGAGATCAAGATGCCATCGAAATCGAAGTTATTCGTGGGAGAGAAGAGATCCCAGTCCCAGGGAACGGTAATCAACTGCACATTTCTGGCGAGAAGGCTACGGCGGATATTGCGTTTGGCCCCGCAATCGATCAACACGATGGTCGTCTCACCAGATCCTTCACGTAACATTTGTTTCACTGAAACCTGTTCAACCAGGTTATCGAGATCGGGATCGTAGAAAGGGATGTCATCGTCAAAAACAATTTTGCCCAGCATAGTCCCATGCGTTCGGATATGTTTGGTGAGGAGACGCGTATCTTTAATTTCCAGGGCCGGAATCCCTTCCTGCTGCAACCATGTAGCGAGCGTCATGGTACTTTGAGCATGTGAAGGGGTATCAACATAGTCAGAAACAATCAGCCCGGCCACATGAATACGGTCATCTTCCCAGGTGGAGCGGTCCTGCACCCCATAGTTCCCAACCAGGGGATAGGTCATGGCTAAGATCTGCCCTCTATAGGAGGCGTCGGTCAAGGTCTCAGGATAGCCAACCATACCCGTACAAAACACCACCTCGCCAGCAATCGGCCCTTCATACCCAAACGAAATGCCCTCGAACACCGTACCATCTTCCAGCAGGAGCGCTCCCCGTGACCTGGCAGGACGATGATCAGTGAACGCTTGAGGGGCTGATTCGGTAGAGTTTGCAATAAGCAGATCACTATGCACAGTATTATGCTGCATTGTCATCCCTTTCAATGTACGTTTAAGCCTTCCCTAGAATCAACGCCAGCAGCGCCATGCGCGTATACAATCCATTGCGGATCTGTGAGCGCAAGTACACCGCCCGCTCATCATCATCGACTGCCGGATCAATGGTGCCAACTCTGGGTAACGGGTCCATCAAGATCGTGTTTTTGCTCGCATAAGTATCGAGCAAAGAAGGTGTTACAGTAAAATTTTTTGCAACGATTTCCGCATAAGCATCTAAAGAAGCAAAGCGTTCTTTCTGAATGCGTGTCCAGTACCAGAACTGACAGTCGTGCGGAATATCCTTTTCGCTGTCGATCTCAATAATTCTGAGACCTCTCTTGACAAATTGTGCCAGATCTGAACGGTCCAGGCGCAATTGTGGTGGTGAAAGTAAGTATACAATATTATTATTGAAGAGTGAGAGACCTCGCATCAATGAATGCAAGGTACGACTATTGAAGACATCGCCTGCCAGCAAGCCAGTTAAATGATCGAGCCGTCCAAACTGCTCATAAATCGTGTACATGTCAAGCAGTGTTTGAGTTGGATGCTCATTATTCCCGTCACCAGCATTGACGACTGGAATATCCTTTGCAGCACGAGCAGCGGCACGTGCCGAACCGGGTACAGGATGGCGAAGCACAATCGCGCTAGAGTATGCCTCGAAGACGCGGATCGTATCTTCAAAAGACTCCCCTTTACTCACGGAAGAGACGGTCTCCGGGTTTTGAATTTCGATAGTCTGTCCTCCCAGACGTTTCACGGCAGCTGCGAAAGAGGAGAAAGTACGACTGGAAGGTTCAAAGAAGAGCAACGAGATCAGATGTCCGGCCAGGAGATGGGATACCTCGTGATTCACCGCCAAATTTTTCATGTGCTGGATGACGGGCAAAAGGTATTCTATGTCCTGTCTAGCAAACTGGTCCAGAGAAACAATATCTTTGCCACAAAAATCACCGTTGATCATTGCAAGCTCGTTGCGAATGCGAAATGCGACCTGGCTCATATAACCTCCAGCATTGTCTGATGGACCTGCTCATCACGCCCTGCGGCAAGTTTGATAACGATAGGTTGACAGGTCATCATTCTCATCTTTACCGTCCCAAATGGGAAGCTCAGCAAGAAGACCCGCCCTTGACGCGTTTATTGAACGAAATCCGCAATCACCAGATTAAAAAAAATCCTCACCCCCGAATCAATGGGGTGAGGAAGAAACACTCTTCCTAACGAGAGAACACCAGGCCCATCCTGCATTTGAAAGAGACAACACCCCCACGAGGTTTGTATTATCTCAATCCACACAGTCAAGCCCATGATGATGCTACACCTTCTCCAGTGTCTGAAAATTATCGGGAAACTTGTCTCAAATTGCTAAGAGTATACCCCCAGATTTTTTAAAAGTCAAGTACAAAATACACATACAAAGGGATAAAGCAGCGTGCAAACGCCGCAGAACAGCCACGCTGCTTTATTTTTCTACAAACAATCACAAATCCCTATTCCTCAGATGATGCAGGCGATTGCACCACCCTCTCTTCATCAGGGTTGCGACCGACAGCTGCATCAGCACTGACCGCCTCTTCCGGCTGGGGATAACGCTCACGGAGAATCTGATAGAGGATAATGGCGGCAAACGTTACCACACCGATACCACCAACTGTCAAATTGCCAATAGTTATTCCCAAATTGCCAACCATGCCAGCACCGATGGTTAACGAAACAGCGGCAGTAATTAAATTACGGCTCTTTGAAAAATCGACCTGATTTTCCACCCAGATGCGGCCGCCGGTAGCGGCAATGAGGCCGAAAAGCACAATCGCCAGACCACCAATCACGCCCTGTGGGATTGTTCCGATCAATGCGCCAAATTTCGGACAGAGGCCCAGTAGCATTGCCACGATACCTGCCACGACAAAGACCAGCGAGGAGTAAATGCGGCTCACAGCCATAGCGCCAATATTCTCTGCATAGGTCGTGACTCCCATACCGCCCCCCAGCCCAGAGATAATGGTAGCAACGGCATCGCCCAAAAAGGCCCGACCAAGATAGCGATCCAGATTGGAACCGGTCATGGCGGCAACCGCTTTGAGATGACCAGTATTTTCGGCGACAAGAATTACCGCAACTGGGGCAATCAGGCTCACCGCGTTCCCTGTAAATGTCGGAGATGCAAAGGTTGGCAGGCCAACCCAGGCAGCTTTTGCAACAGGGGTAAAATCGATCTGTGGGCCTAGGCCAGCCAGTCCACCAAGCCAGCTGACAATATAGCCAATAATGCCACCAAGCAAGATCGGAAGACGACGCAATGTGGCAGGCAAATAGACCGCTACACCAGCAACAGCCAACAACGTAATCAGCGCCATCCAGCCGTTAAACGCGCTACTACTCGCATCGGCAATTGCCGTAGGTGCCAGATTCAGTCCGATTGCCATCACAATAGCACCCGTGACGACAGGTGGCATCAATACCTCAATCCACTTATAACCAACGAGCATGACGATCACGGCGATAATAGCATAGACGACACCAGCGGCAACAATGCCACCCAGAGCTACATCTATATGAGGATTTGGCCCCTTTCCTGCATACTGTGTGGCCGTCACGACGACCGCGATAAAAGCAAAGCTGGAGCCAAGATAGCTCGGCACACGCCCTCCAACGATAAGAAAGAAGAGCAGGGTGCCAATCCCTGAGAACAAAATGGCAGTATTAGGATCGAACCCAAGCAGCAGGGGAGCCAGCACCGTTGAGCCGAACATCGCGACGACATGCTGTAAACCAACCAGAATGGTCTGTCCCCAGGGAAGCCGCTCATCGGGAGCGATCACCCCTTCAGTCTTAAGCTTCCAATGGGGGAAGTAGGATTGAAAGAAGGGCTGTCGCGCATCAGAGTTGTTTGTTACGCTCATCAATAATACCTTTCTTGAGAAGTTGACCGATAAGAGCACAAAAAAAAGCCTCATTCCCTGGCATTGGAACGAGGAAAAAATAAGGAGCGCGCTCTCAAAGATGGAGGAATAGACATAGCACGACAAAACAACGTGCCGTCATCTCTTCGTATCCAATTACAGAGATACATGAGGAGAGACCTCCTTTTTACTCAAGCATACGTAGAATCGGTTGAAATTGTTGAAAGTATACTGAATAGGGCAGGCAAAAGTCAAGGATTCTACAAGCCATCACGTGATTGTGAGAAGCATCAAGGGCGAGGAGCACAAAGAGCATGCCAGTCCATTTTGTACTGGCATGCAAACAAGAGGAAAATCCAGGCGAACCATACGGCCCCCCCCAGAAGCTTACCGGTTATAAGGCTGATTGATGAAAATCATGCCTACTTCACAGCAATCACGGTCACATCAAAGATGAGCGTGGCGTTGGCAGGAATGACGGGAGGAGATCCAGCAGCACCGTAGGCCAGATCAGGACCGATAATCAAACGACGCGTGCCACCCACTTTCATGCCCACCAGACCTTTATTCCAACCAGGAATGACCTGAGCCTGTCCAAGAGGAGTCACATCAAACGGTTGCGCGCCCCGATCATAAGAGCTATCAAATTTTTTCCCATCGCTTTGCAACCAGCCAGTATATTCCACTGTAACTGTGCTACCCTCTTTCGCCTCCGCACCAGTTCCCTGTTTAATATCTATATACTGCAAACCGTCTGCCATTTTGATCGGACTACCAGAGACAGACGGAGGAGTCGCGGGACCGGCTGTAGGAACCGGGGTTCCGTTTGTCGCCGTCAGGATCACTTTAGCAACGGCAGTCCCCGTCGCATGCACTTCCGCCGTCGCTTTCGCATTGGCCGCGCCGGTAGCAGTAGCATCGACAATCGCCGTTCCCGTCGCATGGACATTTGCCGTCGCGGTCGCATGTTGATCGCGAATCTTGTTGGCAGCCTCTGTTTGTTGAGCTGTATAGCGCTCATAGCTCACAAGCCCGGTTACGCCAGCTGCAATTAACACGACAGCCGCAATGCTGGTGATCCATATTCGCCTCCGCCGGTTCCGACGTTCCTGACGCATGAGGCGTTCCTGCTGACGCTGACCAGGACGGCTGCGTCTCTGTGGCGTCTTATTTTGACCATTCACCGTCTGTGTCATAGAAAATGTTTCTCCTCTTATTTATTTATTTCGGGCAAAATTATAGCAGGTCGAGGTTACCATCAAATTCATATTCTGGCAAGAGGGGTAAGACTCAAAGACAGTTTTAGCAGCGTAGTGGCAAGCGTCACATTATATGTTATTCGTTCGTGCTCTTTCTATGCTCGACATAATTGTATGGATGTGATACAATACTACCCAATATCTAAGGTAGTATCAGTATCTTGATACGACAAATACTGTATATCTTCTCCTATAAGTGATCCTGCCCCATGTACTACACAATAAGTACCAAAGGGTAAACACACAAAGAGTCCTCAAATATACAAGGAGGCAGTATGCCATCGCAAGGGTATGTGCGATTCCCTACTATTCATCAAGACCAGATCGTATTCGTATCAGAAGATGATTTGTGGGTAGTGTCGTGTGAGGGTGGACGTGCAGAACGCCTCACGGCTGGAGTCGGTAGGGCCAGCCATCCCCGTTTCTCTCCTGACGGTCAACTCCTGGCCTTTATTGGGCGCGAAGAAGGTGCTAGTGAGGTCTATGTTATGCCAGCACAGGGTGGTCCTGCGCAACGTCTCACATTTCAAGGCGATTCTTCCTGCATCGTGCTAGGTTGGTCGCCGGACAGTACCACAATCCTCTATGCCAGCAGCGCCGGGCAATTCACTCACGACTACAAAGTGATCTACACGATCAGTCTACAGGGAGGCTTGCCTCAACAGCTCCCAGTCGGCATGGCAAACGCCATCTCGTACGGCCCTCAAGGTGGCGTGGTACTGGGAAGAAATATCGAGGAGCCAGCTTATTGGAAACGCTATCGTGGCGGGACAGCCGGGCATTTATGGTGTGATAGCGATGGTAGCGGCACATTTCAACGCCTGTTGCGTTTGCAGGGAAACCTGGCAGATCCATGTTGGGTTGGAGAGCGTATTTACTTTGTATCCGATCATGAAGGTATTGGAAATATTTATTCTTGTACACCTCATGGAGAAAATTTACGTCGTCATACACAACAAAATGATTTTTATGCCAGACATCTTTCAACAGATGGAAATCGCCTCGTCTTTCAAGCAGGCGCAGATCTCTATCTCTTTGACCCTCAAACTGATGAGGTGCATCAGATAGAGGTGATCCTGCCGAGCCAGCGCACTCAATTGAATCGTAAATTTATCTCTGCTGATTATTATCTCGATACGGTTGCACTGCATCCCCAGGGACACGCCATCGCATTGACAACGCGCGGCAAAGCATTCTCGATGAGCAACTGGGAGGGTGCCGTTGTGCAGCATGGAGAGTCGGACGGAGTACGTTATCGTTTTCTGGAATGGCTCAACGATGGGAGACGACTGGTAGCAATCTGCGATCAGCCCGGCAGGGAGGCGCTGGTCATCTTTGATCCCGATAAAGATGATGATCCACACATCTTAACGGACGTGGAATTTGGCCGTGCGGTGGAGATGGAGGTTTCGCCAACCGATGATGTGGTTGCGATCGCCAATCATCGTCAGGAACTGATCGTCGTTGATCTGGCAACGGGACAATCAGGCGTGCTTGACCGTAGCGATTATGAGCGCATCCACGATATCGCCTGGTCTCCCGATGGACACTGGATTGCCTACAGCTTTGCCTGCACAGATCAGAAAAGGGCGATCAAGCTTGGTGATCTGGAAAATGGCGAGACCTATTTCGCCACTGAGCCGATTCTGGAAGATGTCTGCCCCTCGTTTGATCCCGATGGCAAATATCTCTACTTCCTGGGCTACCGCATCTTTAATCCGGTTCCAGATAACATGCAATTTGAATGGAGTTTTCCTCGCGGCGTGATGCCATACGCTATCCCGCTACGACGCGATATTCGCTCACCATTTATCGTCGAGCCAAAGCTGCTCGCGGATAGAGGTGAGAACTCGGTCAGGAAGAAAGAAACAGCAACTGAGGAATTTGCGACATCGGATGCGGTTGTTGAAAAGAGTGCGAACGGCGCAAGAGAAGACAAACCCGAGAAAGAGGATGATTCCAAAAAGTCTCGGTCACTTGTGATCGATTTAGAAGGTATTACCGAACGCGCAATCCCCTTCCCACTAGGCGAGGGACGCTATGGAGCCATTTATGGGATACGTGGCAAAGTTCTGCTCATGATCTTTCCCGTCAGCGGTACGCTTTCACATAGCGGTTCATCGCAAGGCTGGGTTGAGTGCTATGATCTTGATACGCAACGTACCGAACGCATCATTGATGGGGTCAATAACTGGAGCCTCTCGCGCGATAACAAGATGTTACTATACCGTTCCAGTCGTCGTTTGCGCGTCATCAAAGCTGGCGAGAAACCGCCACGTCCAGAGAATAGCGACCATTGGCGCGATACCGGCTGGATAGATCTGCATCGCGTGAAGGTCTCAGTCCAACCGGCAAGCGAATGGAAACAGATGTTTGCAGAAGCCTGGCGTTTGCAGCGAGAACAGTTCTGGGCAGAGGATATGTCCGGCGTAGACTGGGATGCCATCTATGCCCAATATGCGCCGCTGCTGGAACGCGTCAGCTCCCGTTCAGAGCTTTCCGATCTGATCCATGAATTGCAGGGCGAGCTTGGCACCTCACACGCTTATGAATATGGCGGCGATATTCGCCAGGGACGCTTCTATCGCCAGGGCTTCCTGGGTGTTGATTGGGAGTACAATACCGAGACAGAACACTATCGCATAGCACGCATCGTGCGAGGTGATCCGGCCAATAAAGAGGCTACCTCGCCGCTGACCTCACCAGGACTCAATATCGAAGTCGGCGATGCAATTCTCGCGATCAATGGGCAACGCGTGGGACACAAGCGTAATCCACAGGAACTACTAGTCAATCAGGTAGATTGTGAAGTGCAGCTGACCATCGAAGCGGTAAAAACCGGCGAGACGCGTATTGTCATAGTAACCGCTATCTCCTATGCAGATGAGAACAGCGCACGCTATCGCGAGTGGGTGGAAAGCAACCGCCGCACAGTTCATACGCAATCAAATGGGCGGGTGGGCTATATCCATATCCCCAATATGTCAGATAGAGGCTATGCCGAATTTCACCGTAGTTACCTGACGGAATATGACTACCCGGCTCTGATTGTGGATGTGCGCTGGAATGGCGGTGGTCGTGTGTCTGGTTTGTTGTTGGAAAAGCTGGCACGCAAGCGTATCGGCTATAAGTTCTCGCGTTGGGGACAACCAACGCCCTATCCGCGCGAATCACCACGCGGCCCGATGGTGGCATTAACCAACGAACACGCAGGCTCCGATGGCGACATTTTCTGCCACAGCTTTAAATTAATGGGTTTAGGCCCACTGATTGGCAAGCGCACATGGGGCGGTGTGATCGGTATATCACCGCGCCATCGTCTGGTGGACGGCACCTATACCACACAACCAGAGTATGCGAACTGGTTTAAAGATGTTGGCTGGGATATCGAGAACTACGGCACCGAGCCAGATATCGAGGTTGATATTGCGCCGCAAGATTATATTCATGCGTTCGATCCGCAGTTAGAGCGCGCCATTGCCGAAGCACTGCATCTGGCTGATGAGTGTCCAACCCTGGAACCAAAGCCCGGCGAACGACCACATCGAGGACGCATTCCTCATCCGCAAGCATAAGTCAAAAGGAGGTCATGAAAGCCATCACTTGCTTTTCATGACCTCTTTTTAGTTTTCAGACACCCAGGCTTTGCTGCTGCCGAAACTGGACGATTTGATCGCAATGCTCACAGGTATGTTGATAGAGTATGCCGATAAAATCCTTCAGGCAATGCTCTGGACCATACCAGGGCAATGTACCCACCTGCTGCACAACATCGGCGGGAATTTGCGCCAGTAACGATGCACTCTGCACTTCGGCGTCGTGATACTCGTTCATGATCTGTTGCGCCGTGAGATATTTGCGCGCCTCCACCTGAGCTTTGTTGAACTCATCATTATCAGCAAAGTAGCGCAGCAGATAAGGTGTTGGCTCATCGCCCTGGAACGTCTTCAGCACATCAATGACCACGCGCTCATATGAAGCCAGGTGAGCTACGATATCCTTCACCGACCACTCGCCACAAACGCCCGGCACATCCCATAGCGGTTCCGACAGATCATCTAGCGTCTCAAGTACTCTTGCATGGCTACTCTCCAATATTTGCACGGCATCCATAACAATCCCCTCTTTTCTTCTTTGTCAAAAAGTATGTGTCTAGTAACTTACACTGTGGAGAGAGGGGAAACGTAGACATGCAAGGCGCGATCACAGTGTCTTTCAGGGCTATTGAGCTGGCTCATCCTTGATCCGAATAGCCACCTCAGTCTCCCATTTTGCCTGATCTGGCTCGTCTGCGGGATCGGTAAGGAAAGACTCGACACGCGCACCGAATGCGTCGCCCTTTTCCGTTGTCCACTGATCCCACACAAGTCTCTGCTCTGCTCCCCAGTTGAGCAGCGCAGCGTTTAGATGCGTCCCCACATATTTTGTCCGCTCAATGTACCATCATATGTCTGTAATACAACTTCTAAATTTGTCGTTCTCTCCGCCACCCAGTGCAACAGATGTTCACCTTCCGCTCGTAGCACCTCACAAGTGCTGTTTGTCAACTGCTCAAATGGTTGAATCAATAGCTTTGCTCCTGTTGTGGTGCGTTCGATTTTCCATACACCACGCACAAAGCCATCAATGAGAAAGGTTGGCAGCACCATCGAATTGCCAGGAAAGACAAATGGACGGTATGTATCCGCTATAATACGCCGGCGGTCATGATGGGCGAGGAGGAGGTTGTCAAAATCTGGCATGAAGCGAACAGGAACGGGCGTCTCGGCCGCGGGCAGCGGAGCGCCTGGCACGTCAAAGAGTTCGCGCCCCTGCTCATCGCGCAAGACCATCAGTTCTGCCCTCAGCGCATCGACGGCTGGCTGAAGTCTGGTTAATCCCGACCAGCTCTGGATATCTTTGACGCTGGCGGGGCCAAAAGCCGTCAAATAGCTCAGAATAAGAGAGCGCAGGCCCATCTCTGAGGAGGCAAACGAGCGCCCGAGCCAGGCCGGGGCTTCCGTATAGGCCGGACTACCGCCAACGCCCCAGACACCACCGGGAAAGACCTGAATCAGTGGAATGCTCATACGCACTATATAGAGCAGGCGCTCATCCATACCGGGGGCCATCTCCGCAAGTTTTGCGCGTAGATCAACATTTGTGCGTGGCTTTTCTTGCAGGTACGATCGCATGGTGACCTCCAGATGTTCCTTTTCGCAATCATTGATGCGGTACTTGCTAAAGTAGGTGTGCAGAAGGCGGTGATACATTATCTGGAGGGCAGGACGAAAGTGCATGTAATCCTCTGCCGTCGTCAGATGGAGGGTTCGACGCATCATCGACGTTCTTACCACCAATCGCTGCTCAAGCAAGCGAGTTAGATCGTCGCGCTGAAAAGAGTGCAAGCGGCTCCACAGGCCAATATATGGGGGATTGGCTAACTGAGCTTGCAAGCCAGCAATCTGCTTGATAGCATCTAGAGTGGTTAATGATGCTCGCTCCAACAACAGTTGACGGGCAAGGGTGGCGCGGTTGAGTTCGTGCAGCGTCAGAATCCGCTCTGCCATACTGTCCTCCTCATTAATGATGTATTTCACATATCCACCAACAGAGAAAGTATACTTCTGAAGAAGGACAGAATCGGTCACTCTTTTAGTCGAATAAGCTCACTATCAACTGATCTGATCGGCTTTCAGTTGAGTTCACAGCAGATGATAAACGATGTGATACCATAGTAGAAAAGATATTCAATTTGGGGAGAAGAGATCATGCCGGAAATCGATAGCGATCATATCTTTGGCTTCGACACCCTCTCAGTCCATGCTGGGCAGCGACCAGATCCGACGACGGGAGCGCGTGCTGTGCCAATTTATCAAACCACCTCATTTGTTTTTGATGATACGGAACATGCGGCCCATTTATTTGCACTACAACGTTTTGGCAATATCTATACACGAATTATGAACCCCACAACGGCTGCTTTTGAAGAGCGTGTCGCAGCATTGGAAGGTGGAACAGGTGCCCTCGCAACCGCTTCCGGTATGGCTGCACAGATGGCAACGATGATGACGCTCCTGCGACCGGGCGATGAAATCGTCTCCTCCAGCAGCCTCTATGGTGGCACCCATACTCAGTTTGACCTGACGCTGCGCACCTGGGGAGTCAATACCATTTTCGTTGACAGCACCGATCCTGAAAATTACCGCAAGGCAATCACGTCACGCACACGCGCCCTCTACGGTGAAACGATTGGCAATCCGCAGGGAGATATCCTCGATATTCGCGCTGTCGCCGATATTGCGCATGAAGCCGGGGTTCCCTTGATCATCGATAACACCTTTGCCACGCCGTACCTCTGCCGCCCATTTGAACACGGGGCAGACATCATTGTGCATTCGGCAACCAAATTTATTGGTGGACATGGCAACTCCATAGCGGGCGTCTTGATCGAATCGGGCAAGTTCCCCTGGGATAATGGCAAGTTTCCACATATCGTTGATCCTTCGCCCGGCTATCATGGCGTACGCTTCTACGAAACCTTCGGGGATTTCTGTTTCTGTATGAAGGCCAGGTGCGAGACAGTGCGCGATACAGGTGCCTGCCTCAGCCCCTTCAATGCGTTCATGCTGCTACAAGGCCTGGAAACGCTCTCGCTCCGCATGGACCGGCACTGTCAAAATGCTCTGCGCGTTGCTCAGTTTCTCCATGAGCATCCCGCCGTCAGTTGGGTTCGCTATGCTGGTTTGTCCGATGATCCCTCCCACGAGCGAGCGAAACGCTACCTACCGCGCGGGGCTGGCTCAATCTTTACCTTTGGGGTCAAGGGAGGCTATGAAGCAGGAAAGGCGCTCATTAATAGCGTTCAGCTCTTCTCCCATCTCGCGAACGTCGGCGATGCCCGCAGCCTGATTATCCATCCGGCCAGCACGACGCATCAACAGTTGTCAGAAGAAGATCAATTAGCGGGTGGCGTAACTCCTGATCTTATCCGTCTGTCGATAGGCATTGAAAATATCGAGGATATTTTGTGGGATCTGGATAAAGCGCTGCATGCTGCCTCAAAAGCATAGTCACATGAAGGATAGTTGAATGGGTATAGAAACATCGCCAACTCCGCTCACGCCTGATATGTATGAGCGGCTGAAATTGTTACAACGCTATCGACATGTTGCCATTGTCGGCATCTCTGCGGATCAGTATCGTCCCAGCCACTTTGTCGCCATCTATCTTCAAGCAGAGGGCTACAATATCGTGTTGATCAACCCACGCTATGCAGGGCAAACGATTCTGGGCAAACAGGTATATGCTTCGTTGAGCGAGGCAAAAACTGCCGGGGAAGAGATCGAGATTGTCGATGTCTTCCGCAAAGCCGAAGACACACTTCCAGTTGCAGAAGAAGCCATAAAGATTGGTGCAAAGGTTGTCTGGCTGCAACTGGGTATTCGCAATGATGAAACCGGAAAAAGGGTACAGGATGCGGGATTGATCTTTGTTCAGAATAGATGCATAAAAATGGAGCATGCTCGATTCTTTGGAGGATTGCATACGGTAGGGCTGAATACCGGGGTGATTTTGTCGCGCAAATTATAGTCATGCAGATTTGCTCTCATGCAGAATAGCGAGCCAACAATATTACTCAGTTATATATTGCTGACTTGCTATTCCGTATGCAGTGGCTTCAGAGAAAGTTTGGTACAACACGAGCCACAAAATGTTTTAACGACTCCATATCCAGAATGCGGAACATAAAATGAGAAATGCCAAGCGCACGAAATTGCTCTATCTCCTGCGTCACTTCGGCGGCATTGCCAGCAATATAGTGCTTCTGTGGATGTCGTTGCACTTTCGTAGGATCTTCGGAGACGCTGATCGTACTCAGATAGGTGAGCTTGATCTCAGCAGGATCGCGGCCAATCTGCGCACAATGCTGCTTGAGAATCGAAAGCTTGTGAGCATATTGCTCAGGTGGACAGGAATTGAAATTCCACCAATCTGCATAGCGAGCAACCAGAGCCAGAGTACGCTGCTCGCCGCCGCCGCCGATCAACAGTGGAACAGGGGCCGCTGGCTGAGGAGCGCAATAGGCGTCCTGAATGTGATAGTGATGTCCTGCAAACGTTGCTGGCTGGCTACTCCACAAAGCACGAATGATCTGGATGGTATCCTCCAACTGTTCCATGCGCGTCTTAATGGAAGGAAATGGATAGTCATAAGCACGATATTCATCCTCCTTCCAGCCGGCTCCCAATCCAAGAATGACGCGGCCCCCGGAGAGAGCATATAAATTGGCGACCATCTTTGCCAGCAACGCCGGATTACGATAAGATTGTGCAAGCACGAGAGATCCAACTTTGAAGCGCGGATACTGAGCTGCGAGATAGCTAAGTGTCGTAACACACTCCAAAGCATCGGTAGTTCCCACCTGTAAATGATCCTCCAACCACAACGTAGAGAAGCCCGCCGTAAGAGCTTCAATACAGCTCCGGTTGAAATCCATCAGTTCATTGAACGAATACTCAGGATCATTTTGTCTGAGCATCAAGCCGAAATCGATGCTGTTCACCAGAAAGCTTCCTTATTTCAATAGTTACTTGTCGTCCCGCTCGATAATAATACGCTCTATCTCCGGGTCGGTATCGCGTGATACGTCCTGCAACATATCGCGCTCGCGCTCCTGAAGAAAGAGCAACGTCTGACGATAGGCGTTAATGAAATCAAGCAGCCCTAATGTCTCCTCCGGCGTCAAATCAAAATTGATGCCCGATGCATGCCTGAGAACAAGCCCACTCTCTTCCATACGCGCTCTGTACCGTCCAATGATTGCATCCATCATACAGCCCTCCTGCAAGGAATACTTCACTGCCCCATCCAGGCAATGAAGACCTCTACACTAACAGTACACCCAACACTCCTTTAGAAGTAGAAGCCAGGTGCGCCAACGTCAACGAACAAACGAAAATAGCCGTGATGAGAAGCCCGACCGCAAAATATGGTAAAAGTTTGTCATCGGTTACACGCTATGGCCGATACTTTGGTACACATACTTTGCACTAATGAGAAGCTGTTCAGGGCAATCCTCTTTCTACTAAGAGAACGTCCCTGCTATATTCGTAAAATTGCAAGCCCTACTATCTAAACGATGAAAGCAGTGACATCGTCAATAAAAAACCTGCAAATTTGAATGGAAGGGTTAAAAAATTGCCTAAACAATAGGCCATTCATGACCAGCCGCCTGATAAATAGCCTCAATAGTTGCCATATTTTCCAACGTTTCGCTTAAACGCCGGGCTGGTTCCTCCTGAGAACGGATGCAATCGGCAAAATGCTCTACTTCCAGTTGATATTGATCGATAACAGCGAATGTTTGTTCGTTCATTTGTCCATTTTTTGTCACGAAGACAGTTGTTTCACGGATACCTGGTACAAAAGGAACAGGAATAGTGATCGTTCCCAGTTCACCGATAATTTCAGCCGATTGCCGACCTGTTAGCTCAAAACTAGAGTCGATCAAACCAAAGCGACCATCGCCAAAATCTAACACGGCATTTGTTGCCATATCGACGCTACCAACTCTGGGGACATGGACGCGAGCAGCGACCGCCTGTGGAGGGTGCCCATACACAGCACGACACAGGTTGACAGGGTAACAACCAACATCCATGAGAGAACCGCCAGCCAATTCCGCATTCATGCGAATATTCTCTGGATGTGAGCGCAGATCAAAAGAGAACGAAGCTCGCACAAGCCTGATAGGACCAACAACGCCGCTATGTGCCTGCTCTAAAGCCCATACAATTTGCGGATGGAAACGATACATAAACGCTTCCATCAGCAATACATTATGTGTATGCGCTGCCTCTACCATTGAAGTGGCCTCCCGTGCCGTTACAGCAAGAGGCTTTTCACATAAGACATGTTTTCCCGCTTGCAATGCCCTGATAGTCCATTCGGCATGCAAACTATTGGGTAAAGGATTATAAATAGCTTCTATTTCTGGATCTTGAATGACTTGTTCATAATCACTATAAATACGCACCCCAGGTGCAAAAGCATATGCCTCTGCCGCCCGTTTCTCATCACGGCTAGCAACGGCCACGAGTTGACCATTAGAGGAGGCTATAATAGCGGGTGCCACAGCTTTGACGCCAATGTTGGCCGCACTCAAAATGCCCCAACGTACAGGGTTGCGATGAATGGCTTGAGAGCCTTGCATGCTACACACATCCTTTCATCTCTCAAATATGCCTCTCATTATAGCACAATCCCCTCAGAAAATATCTCATCAAGCACTCGCCACACGTCATTTTACCGGGCTTACCTCACTCACTCCACTAAAAACAGACTTATAGAAATATGCATACAAATACCGGTAAGATTTGACAATTTCATGTTTCAAGAGTATCTTTATTAAAGGCCGACAGAATAGATTTTTAGTCTATTTCTATTCGTTCAAGTATTTTGAGGGACAGGTGGAAGTAAGGAAAGGTTTATTACACATGAGACGGCTTCTCATCCATTGGAAAAGCGTCACAGGTATTTTGCTGATGCCTGCGCTGTTTTTCGGTTTTCTCACCAGCATCGCCCTGCCACATACAATTGTCAACGTCCAGGCAGCTGGATCTGAGCAATCAACAAACACCTATCAAAACTACGTCTCTTTGATGGCAAAACAGCACAAAGCTCCGTTCTTTTCGCAACAACTGGTGACAGATGCAACCATGCAGGCATTTGCCAGGAAGATGCAGCACACGCCAGCCAAAAAGCCCGCTACGAACGCAACGACAAATATCAAAGTGAATCAAGACCATAATGGATGGCCGAAAGCGGGAGTAAGCGCTGCCATCGACCCCATCAATGGCAACAATATGGTAGTTGCCACCAGCGATTTTCGCCAGAATTTTAACCATGTGTATTACCATATCACAACCGATGGTGGACGGACATGGAGCGACGATACGATGGCAGCCGGCATAGATACAGCGACATTTGCTCCATACGACTATCAAAGCAATCCAGGAAGCGCATTTGATCGTGAGGGGCATGTCTTTTTCAGCAATATATCCGGGAATACATTCTCTGACGCCACAACAGGATACTTTAACTTCGATAGTGAAATTGAAGTGGTACAGGGAACCAATAATGGAAACAACACCAGCATCGTACCAACCAGTATCGATTACGCTCCCTGTCATGGCATTGGCGCGCTAACAACAGA
Source organism: Reticulibacter mediterranei (assembly GCF_016587455.1). Classification (NCBI taxonomy): domain Bacteria; kingdom Bacillati; phylum Chloroflexota; class Ktedonobacteria; order Ktedonobacterales; family Reticulibacteraceae; genus Reticulibacter; species Reticulibacter mediterranei. Next base: position 1,403,066 of record NZ_BNJK01000001.1, read on the forward strand.
TAATTGCGCTGCCGCAGTCGATAAGCCACTCATTACAGTTGACACAGTCAACAGCAGTCCGACAAAGAATAGCATCTATGTCTATTACACCTACTTTTGTCACGCGGCACAACCATGTAAGCATGATACGATCACCGTTCCAGCTTACTCTTCGGTTATCCTGGAATCTGATGCCGCAGGAGTGAATCTGCCCTTTTCTCCCCCTAAACTGGCGAGTGGCCCATTCACGCAAGCACAATTTGCCGATATGGTCATCGATAGTCGCGGAATGGCGCATATTTTCTTTGAGGATTTTACTAATTATCCCACCATTGCCATGTACGAGTCATCGCTCGTCGCAAATACCTGGACGGTTAACCCGACTCCAGTAACCACCTTCCAGTATTCAGGGCTGAGCAATCCTAACTGGCAGTTTCGCGACCGAGGAACGATCGCTCCAGGATGCAGCATCTTTAAAAATACCGCCTATTGTGCTTTTTCTGCCACTCAAGTTGGTTCGGGCAAGGTGAGCGGAGCGCCAAGCGTTTATCTGGCTACCGTGAATACAACAAATAGTGCTGCAACTATCGCACGCGTCAATAACGATGCTTTCGATAGCGGGAAAGACCACATTTTTCCCTGGGCCTCAACCGATACACGGGGGAACGTCTATGTAGGCTGGTATGATGGCCGCAAAGATCCGCTTAACATCAAGCTGGAATACTTCGTGGGCAAATCGACAGATGGAGGACAAACATTCCCAAAACAGCAAGCTGTCAGCGCGACGCCGTTCAATCCCTGCATTGGCACGCCCAATTGCGTCTTCTTCGGCGATTATAACCAGCTCGTCACCGGGCCTGATGATGTTACTCATGCAATCTGGTCTGACACACGCGATAGTGCCAGCATGCAGATTTATACTCAGGCGCTTAAATGGAACTGATCATTAGCATAGACCTCTCTGACGAATTTAAGCATAGGGGAAGCATGTTTTCCCCTATGCCTCACTTTCTACCAGCTTTACCTGCTGCATCGCGGGGAAGCGGATGCTAAAACAACTGCCTTCGCCGGGGACGCTTTCAACCGAGACCATTCCACCCATTGCCTCCACCCACTCCTTCACCAGCGCCAATCCTAATCCGCTGCCGCCCCCCATCCCCGTTCGCGCACTTTCGGCCTGATAAAAACGTTCCCAGACATGAGGAAGATCATGTGGAGCAATTCCCTCGCCAGTATCCTTCACCTGAATAACCACAACCTCTGCTTCTACCAGCACAACGACCGCAATAATGCCGCCAGGAGGCGTATGACGCAAGCCGTTATGCAGCAGGTTTTGTATTGCCTGTTCCACGCGAACAGGATCAACGAAAACAACGGGAGTGTCGTCTGGCACTTCAGCCACCAGATCAATCTTGCTCTTTGTCCAGGCTAAGGAGACGCTGGCATCCACAATACGCCGAATCATATTGCCAACATCGGTAGGCTTACATTGTAATGCAAGCCTACCAACCTCCGATCGAGCCAGCGTGAAGAGATCCTCCACCAGCTTTTGCAGATGTACCACTTCATCTTCCATCACCCGCAAATCATGATGCAACGTCGCAAGAGAAATGTCGTCCCAATGAATCAAGGTTGTTTCCAGATAACCACGTAAAGTTGCAACGGGCGTTCTTAACTCATGGGAGACGCTGGCAATCAGTTCACGACGCGACTGCAAGAGCGAGGAGACGGTGTCGCGTTCTTCCTGCAATTCATGCATAGCGCTTTCAAGATTGGCGGCCATCGTATTGAAATCTGCCTGTAACTGTGCCACTTCGTCTTCTCCCTTGACGGAGACACGCACGGCATAATTGCTATCGCGCAGCGAGCTGGTCGCCATAGTGAGCGCCTGCACGCGGTTAATGGTACGATGCATCGCGAAGTATGAGAAAAGCGCTGACGGCGGCACAATGGCAATCATCGTGATGACGCTGACGATCAACAGGCCCACCGTCGTAGATATGATCCTGAAACCGGGTCCACTGTGCGTCAAAATCAGGATCAGGTCGGCGGCAATAATCAACACACCAGCGCCAAACGCCACTACCATGACCTGAGCATGAGTCAAGGCCCAGATCAAGCGTGTACGTCTGAGTTGATCCCAGAACATGAGTATGCGCGGCCCAATACGTCCGGCAAAATAGGCTCCAAAATTGAGGAGGATAATAGCAAATGTAACGGGAAAAGCCAATTGAGCATACTCGCCTGGAAAGCGAGCATACGTTTTATCAAACAGAAATCTGAAGACGGCGGCGAGAGCAAGGCTCATACCACCACCTATCAAGAGTGTGATGATGGTCTGTCGCCACCAGTGCCCTTTAAAAGGTCGTAAACGCAGGGCAAACCAGAAGAGAAAAAGAGGATCAGCCAGCACGTGAGCGTTCATAAAAGGCGCAATCCCCTGTCCGCTCCCGGCAAAGACCGATATGATCCCCCAGACAAGGAAGCTTAATACAAGCGCTTCGAGTAGCGCTCGTATAGGGCCAACTCGAAAGAACAAAGAGGACCAACGACGCATCATGATGACCTTTCAGGGCGTAATCGATAACCTATTCCCCATACGGTCTCTACTGCATCGCCAAGCGCGCCCAACTTTTTGCGCAGGCGCAGAACAGTGTTATCCACTGAGCGATCACCACCAGCATACGTTTCACCCCAAACTGTATCGAGCAAATATGAGCGGCTAAAAGCACGACCAGGACTCCGCAAGAGTAAGTGTAACAATGCAAATTCGGTGGGGCTAAGATCCAGTTGAATACCCTCAAGTGCGACCTGATGAGCCTGGGGATCAAGTTGCAGAGCACCATAGGTTAACATCGATACAGAACCGCTATGGTCAGCATGGAGGATCTGCTGGACCAGTTCGGCTCGACGCAACAATGCACGCACGCGCGCAATGAACTCGCGCATGCTGAACGGCTTGGTCAGATAGTCATCGGCTCCCAGCTCCAAACCAACCACGCGATCAGTCTCCTCGCCACGAGCCGTGATCATCAGAACTGGAGTAGGGGCTGTTTGACGTAAACGACGCAATACTTCCAATCCGTCCATCTTAGGGATCATCCAATCGAGAATAACCAGCGCGGGACGCTCCCTGGAGTGGAGCCGCAATGCCGTCACACCATCAGTGGCGTGCAACACATGATACCCACTCGCTTCTAATTCTCGTATGATTACCTGTGCCAGATCATAGGTATCTTCTACCAGCAAAATTGTTGTCATACCCAGGTCTCACCTGAAACATGCATCGAACATAAACAATAAAGTTCGGATTACAGTGTATCGTACCATAGAATACATCTGTCACCCAAACTCTCCATGTCTATGTCAGGTCTATTCACTGCTTTTTCATATATTGTCTTTCATATGTGAAAAAGCCTGTTTGTATTATTTTATCGTATTCCAGTTCATGCGCCTTGTTACATATTCGCCAACAAAAGGCAGTTTGTAATATGTACCTCTCCCAGCCTGGATAATGCCCACAAGCCAACCAACGAAACCGATGAGATTCACCACCATCAGGAAGAAAAAACTCAGGAGAAACAGCCAGGGAGCATGCAAACCTCTCATTCCTACCCAGAGCAGAGGAACTATCATATCAAGTAAATTAATAGCTCCAAAAAACGCTATCGATTGCAATGCATGGAAGCGAATATAGCGATTTTCACCGGCAAAAAGGAAGAAAAGCAGGCCAGAAAGCCAACCCAGGCCATAGCTTAAAGCAGCGCCAAGCCGCGCTCCATCCATCGGTTGAGCCGACGCAAACAGAGGAGGATAACCCGGCACCTGTCCATTCATCTGCGCGGATTGAAACTCTGGTCGATAGGCTTCCTGTTGCTGTTGCTGCGATTGCTGCTGTTCAAACACTTGAGATGATTGTTCGTAATTACCTGTATAGCCTGAATATTCACGTTGAGTAGCGAAATCCTGTCGCGGTTCGTTATTCCAATTCATTTTATTTTCCTTTTTGATATATCTTGCAACGTGCGCAAGCAATTTGAGCGATCACCCCTCCCCTCAAAAAATACTACTGACCCTGAAACTACTGTACCAAAGACTTGTCGCAGTCACATCACGTAATTGTCGCAAATTTGTCGCAAAGAACTGAGAGGGAAAGTTGGTCGATATATTGATAAAACGCGGCAGTGTAGCCTCTTTTTGCACACAAAAAACCGGAGGCATCGAAATGCTTCCGGTTTTTGTTTGTTTCGGGGTGACCGATGGGGCTCGAACCCACAACCACTGGAGCCACAATCCAGAGCTCCACCTATTGAGCTACGGCCACCACACTGCGCCTCTCAGCACAGCGACAGTATAGCGAACTAGCAGCAACTTGTCAATAGCCAGAGCGAGCAAAATGAAATCTCTTTCGGATATATTGAAGAACATATATTTTATGAGACAGTACTAAACAATGTGTCCTATCACCTCTCTTGATCGGCAACTGTGACGGCTCGATCAGGCAGCACAACCAGAACATTCCCCTTGACAAGCATTACTCCCTGCCATACACTCGATACTAGAGTGGATGAAAGCATTACTAGCTCACGGTTGAAAAGGATAAAAGTACCCATGTCGCAGGGACCACAAAGCATTTCAGGGGAAACCGAAAATCAGATAGAGGAAACGGATCTTTCGCATCTTCCAGAACTGCCTCCGGGCGTCTTTATACCAGCCCCAGGCGAAACACCACGTCGCCGCACGCGCTGGCCCGATGCTATCGATGTTATTTTTGAGAAAGATCCTGCCTGCCACAATATCTTTGAGGCGCTGCTCTACCAGGGTCTTTGGGCAATTTTTTATCACCGCATTGCTCATGCCCTCTACAATGCCCATATTCCACTTCTACCACGCCTGATATCACAATTTGCTCGTTTTATGACGGGCGGTATAGAGATTCACCCAGGTGCGCAAATAGGGAAGCGCTTCTTCATCGATCACGGCGCGGGCATCGTCATTGGCGAGACAACGGTCATTGGCGACAATGTCATGCTGTACCACCAGGTAACGCTGGGAGCAACCGGCTGGTGGCGTCCCAGTCCAGGCAGCAAACAGAAGCGTCACCCTACCATCGAAGACGACGTACATATTGGCGTTGGCGCAGCAATATTGGGACCGATCACCATTGGTAAGGGCAGCAAGATAGGCGCGATGGCGCTTGTGCTTGAGCCGGTTGCCCCCAACTCAGTCGTTGCCGCCAAGCCTGCCGAATTGCTTGTTAAGGGTGGCGAAGCGCTCGTGAAGCACGAAGAGTTGACGCAGGGTTGGAATGGTGAGATGGATTACCAGATTTAATCATAGGTCAACAATGTCGTAATAAGCATTTCCCAGAAGCGCGGGACATCAAGAGCGTAGCCAACCTGCACATTGGCCGCCATTCCCAGTTGCCCATACACATCACAGATCGTTCTGCCCGCCGTCCATTGCCCCACGGTCTCGATCTCAACATGCATCTGATGTGATCGCAAGATGGTAGGATCGATGACGGCAGCAACAGCGCATGGATCATGGACAGGCGGAGAAGAGAAGCCAAACACATTGCGATACGTCTCTGCAAAGAACACAAGCAAATCGGCAACGACGCTGGCGATAGTGCGACCAGAAGCGCGTAACCTCTGCACAATATCTTCAGTAGCGAGGGCTTGATGCGTAACCTCCAGAGGAACCATCGTAATTGGACAGCCAGAACCAAAAACGATAGCCGCCGCCTCCGGGTCACACCAGATGTTAAACTCGGCTGCGGGAGTCGTGTTCCCCAGGCCAATCGCTCCCCCCATTAATGAAATAGCTTTGATACGCGGAATGATCTCTGGTTCCCGGCGCATAGCAGCGGCAATGTTGGTAAGCGGACCTGTAGGCACTAGTGTTATATCGCCAGCAGAAGCCATCACGAGATCAATAATCAGATCGACAGCATGTTGTGAAGTCAAGGCAAGATCAGGATCGGGAATATGTGGACCATCCAGGCCCGACGCGCCATGAATATTCTCAGCGTAACGTGCTGGCCGTAGCAACGGACGATCCATCCCCTTTGCAATCGGTACATGGCGAATATTGGCAAGAGAACAGATTTTCAGAGCATTGAGCGCTGTTTTTTCAACTGATTGGTTGCCAGCAACCGTAGTAATAGCAAGAAGATCAATGGCAGGATGATGCGCGGCAAGCAATAGAGCAATGGCGTCATCATGGCCGGGGTCACAGTCAAGAATAATTCTGTGTTTCATCATATTATTCACGTTGATAGATGTAATATTTGAGTAAAAGGCACCCGTAGTATTTATACTAACACGTCAGCAAGGAAAACCACAAGCGAAGAAGCATTTCCACTCGACGCTTATCTTCTCACTTGCTATAATGGCATTGAAAAGGCTATTTTGAATCTGGGGGTATCCATTGACACCAACACCAAGAGGAAACCTGATCATCGGGCAGTCAGGCGGCGCAACAGCCGTCATCAACGCAAGTCTGGTTGGAGTCGTTGAAGCGGCTCTGGAAGACAAACGAGTTGATGGCATTTACGGCATGTTGCATGGCATCGAAGGATTGCTTAAAGAAGATATCATAGATTTACGTCAGCAACCGGCCTCGCTCTGGCCACAGCTCCGACATACACCATCGGCAGCGCTAGGCTCCTGTCGCTATAAATTACAGGATAACGACCTTGAGCATGTTATAGAGATATTCCGTCGCTACAACATCCGCTACATGCTCTACATTGGCGGCAACGACTCAGCCGACACAGCTCATCGTCTGAGCAAGGCGGCACACCAGAGCAACTACGACCTCTCCATTATTAGCGTTCCCAAGACCATTGATAACGACCTCCCGCATACCGACCATTGCCCAGGTTATGGCAGTGCAGCGCGCTTTCTGGCTCTGGCAACGATGGATTCGACGATGAATACGATCTCCATCCCCTGGCATTACCCGGTCAAGGTGATCGAAACAATGGGGCGCGATGCTGGATGGCTCACCGTTGCTTCGGCGCTGGGGAAACGCGATGAGATAGATCCGCCGCATATCATTCTCACACCGGAGCACCCATTTAGCGCGGATCGTTTTCTGACGCAGGTCGAGGAAATTTATCGACGCATCGGATATGTTATTATTGTTGCCGCAGAAACCATTCGCGACGAAAAGGGACAGGCGCTCGGCACTGTTGGTCAGGTTGGCACCGACGCTTTTCAACACCCTTTGCTCAGTGGAGCGGCACAAAATCTGGTAGAGTTAGTCAAGCAGCACTTAAAACTGCGTGCACGTTTCGATAAACCCGGGGATCTACAGCGCATGGCTTCCACATGTATTTCAGTGACTGACCAGCAAGAGGCCTATCTGGTAGGTCAAATGGGAACGCTGGCTGCGCTCAGTGGAGAAAGCGATAAAATGGTCACGCTCGTTCGTCACGATCAGCCGTCATACCACTGTACGACAGATCTGATTGATCTGACAGAGATCGCGAACGTGCAACGTTTGCTCCCGGCAGAGTACCTGGACGAGAGCAAAACAATGGTCACGCAGAGCTTTTATGAGTATGCGTTGCCACTCATTGGAGAACCGTTACCACAGTATAAACGCTTAGAAACAACGAGGTTGACAAAGCGATGACACAATTAAGAAGAGCGATAGTTGTTGTGCTTGACGGTGTTGGCGCAGGGGCCAATCCCGACGCTCAGGTCTATGGAGACAAAGGTGCAAGCTCGCTCGAACACTGCGCTCAAGCAATTGGAGGGCTGGAACTTCCTCATCTGGGCAGTCTCGGATTAGGGAACGTCACTCCGATAGCTGGCACCCCACCACGCGCAGACACAGCAGGAGCCTATGGCAAAATGAGGGCCATAGCAGCAGGCAAAGATAGCGTTGCCGGTCATTGGGAAATGATGGGCGTTGTGCTACAAAAGCCGCTCCCCACCTATCCACATGGCTTCCCACCAGATATCGTGCAGGCATTTGAACAGGCAATTGGACGACGTGTGCTGGGTAACAAAGTGGCTTCTGGCACCGAGATCATCAAAGAGCTGGGCGAAGCACATATACGCACTGGCTCTCCCATCCTCTATACCTCAGCCGACAGTGTTTTCCAGGTCGCCGCTCACCAGGACATCATTCCACTTGCCGAATTGTATCGTATGTGCCAGATTGCACGTGATATGTTAACAGGCGAACATGCCGTTGGGCGCGTGATTGCTCGCCCATTTATCGGCACCCCCGGAGCGTTTCAGCGCACAGAGCATCGCCGAGACTTTGCCCTGGCTCCGCTGGGAACAACCTTGCTGGATCTCCTCAAGGCAGCCGGGAAAGAAGTGGTTGGCATCGGCAAAATTGAAGACCTTTTTGCCGGTCGTGGATTGACGCAAAGGGACCACACAGAAACCAATCGCGAGGGGATGGCCGCGACGTTGCGCTGGCTTGAGCGAGACTTTGAAGGGCTGCTTTTCGTGAATCTGGTAGAATTCGATATGCTTTGGGGCCATCGCCGCGATAGCGAGGGTTATGCTCAGGCGTTGCGAGATGTCGATGCCTGGGTTCCCCAGGTGCAACGTCTGATGCAGCCAACCGATGCACTCTTTTTCGCCGCCGATCACGGCGTAGACCCAACCTATCGCGGAACGGACCATACACGCGAATATGTACCGCTGCTTGCCTATGGACAACCGATACATCCAGGGGTCAATCTGAAAATACGCTCAACATTTGCCGATCTCGGTCAGACGTTGGCACAGACCTTCGCTGTGGGCACTCTCAAGGCAGGTACAAGTTTCGCGCACGAAGCGGGGTTATAATGACAGAAATACAACGCGACAAACGAGGGCGACAAACAACACAAGAGCCTCTTCACGGTGAACGGGTCTACCTGCGTCGTCCTGTCCTGAATGATGCGCCCGATGTTTTTAAATGGGAACGGGATGATGAAGTCTGGCGGTATGATCCTCATAGACCATATTCACGGACGATGAAAGAGTTCCTGCCAATATTTGAGCGCAACTATATACGCGGGAATGGCCGGCAATACTGGTTCATTATCGATGACGAACAGCACACACCGATTGGTACCATTACCTATTTTAACCTCGACTATCGCCTCGGGCAGGTTGAACTAGGATTGGGTCTGGGCGAAAAACCGCGCTGGGGTCAGGGCTACGGACCGGAAGCCATTCGCACGCTCGTACGGCACCTCTTCACCTTCCCAAATATTGTTCGCGTGTATGCAGAGACCGCGCTGGCGAATCATCCATCACGCCGCGCATTTGCCAAAGCCAACTTCGTTGAAGTTGGTCAAATTTATGATCCTCGTAGTGGTGGCGATCCCTGGGTGCTGCTCGAAATCTGGAAATCTCAGGCTCCCTAAACCGGGACGAGATCTAAACGATCAATACAAACCCTGACCACAGCATCACGTTGTAAATAGAGAAAGGAGTCGTGCATTTGCTCCGGTAACAACAATGTGGCAAGAGCAAATGCCTGATTGTAAGATGAATATACCCAGCACAAACGTTGATCCAGCTCTCTTCAAAGCCTACGATATACGCGGCGTATACGGAGAAAACCTCACAGACGACGTTGCCTATAAGATTGGGCGAGCCGCCGCGCAATATCTTAACGTGCCAGAGATTGCAGTTGGACGCGATATGCGTCTCTCATCGCCGCAGTTGGCCACCGCCCTCATTCGTGGCATCACCGACCAGGGGGTCAATGCCGTTGATCTTGGCATGGTCACGACCGACGCACTCTACTTTGCCGTTGGCAAGTTCAACTATCCTGCCGGGGTCATGATTACGGCCTCCCATAATCCGGGGAAAGACAACGGCATGAAATTCTGTCGGGCGCAGGCTGCACCTGTAAGCCTGGATACCGGCCTGGCCGATATTCGCGATCTGGCCGTTAGCGGCAACTTTAGCGAGCCGGACCACAAAGGTCAGGTCAGCAAGCGAGACATCATCGAAGATTATGTTCAACACGCGCTCTCCTTTATCGATGTCAGCAAGCTCAGGCCGCTCAAAGTCGTGGTGGATGCAGGAAACGGTATGGCGGGTTTGATGTTGCCACGCGTCTTCAAGCATCTACCATGCCAGCTCATCCCACTCTACTTTGAGTTAGACGGCAGCTTCCCCAACCACCCGGCCAGCCCGATTGAGCCAGAAAATAAGGTCGATCTGCAAAAGAAGGTACGCGAGACCGGAGCAGATGTGGGGGCCGCCTTTGATGGCGACGCCGACCGCATGTTCCCGGTTGATGAGCATGGCGACCTGATTGATGGCTCACAGGTAACGGCGATGGTGGCGAATAGCCTGTTGCATAAATATCCGGGTTCGACCATCCTCTATAATCTGATCGTCTCGAAAAGCGTGCCCGCGCTGGTCGAGGATTTGGGCGGTAAAGCCGTACGCACCCGCGTCGGACACTCCTTCATCAAAGCTGATATGCGCAAACTCAATGCCATCTTCGGTGGCGAACACTCCGGCCATTTCTACTTCCGCGACAACTGGTTTGCCGACTCCGGGCTGATCGCGCTCTTGATCGTCCTGGAACTCATTTCTGTAGAGAATAAGCCGCTCTCAGAAATCATCAAGCCGCTCGATCGAGGAATACGCAGCGGCGAGATCAATAGCAAGGTCAGCGACGCGCAGAGCAAATTGCAGGCGCTAGAGGAGAAGTTTGGCAAAGGCGCGCAATCGGTGGATCACCTGGATGGCCTGACCGTCGACTACGGCAATTGGTGGTTCAATGTACGTCCCTCCAACACAGAGCCACTTTTGCGCCTGAATCTCGAAGCCAATAATCAAGCACTGATGGAACAGAAACGAGACGAGGTACTCGCGTTTATCCGTAGCTAATGCTCCGCACGCTACTATCGGGACAAGGTGCCGCATATGACGAATAGCACCTTGTCCCTCCGCTTATTTCATCAGGCGCACCACATAATTCTGCTGTGGACCGCCAAATTGAGAGCGAAAACCAACCGTTATCGTTTTCATCCCCACAGGAGCCACAAATACCACGTTTCCACTCATCCCACGTGTTGCATGTTTGAATGTCGCGGACAACGTGCTATCGATGGGTGGCTGGCTATACCCCAGCACCACGAGCCGGATATAGTCGTAGCCCAATCCTGGCGACGCATCAACGCCGTTTGGATTGTCAACCAGGAAATGCAGCACATAAAATTGTTGTCCGGCCCTTGCCTGCCTTCCCTGATAAGCATACGCAACATCCACGCTTTTGAGATAATAGGATAAGAGGTTGCCATTAAAATTATAAGAGATAGCAAGAGATTGAGGGGAAGATTTCGTAATAAAGTGTTTGGGGTCAAATTTTGCCTTCAACGGGATAAGAACCATCGTTTCATGCAGGGCGCTGGAACCTAATTGTAATGTCAGTGTATCGAGTTGCAGGTGATCGGAGAATGGAAAATCAATCCACCCACTGTCCTCCTTCCCTGGCTGTGTGGCGGCTGAGAGATGGACGTTGAGAGGGGCAATTGGCTGTATATGGGGAGCAAGCAAACGTGCAATCTCGTAATACAATAGTGAAATTTGATTGTTCGTAGGATTAGCTACATGCATATTCAGCCGCACAACTTTAGATGAAGAGGGAACGGTATCATCTACAAAAGTTTGAGCAGATTGGGCGTTCTTAATGGTCATCTCCAATCCGGCATACAAGGAGGCACGCTGCACATCCAACGTAGCGATGATGGAGGTTGTAGCATTTGTGGAATTGGGAGTGAAGCGCGTACTGTTGAGCCAATAATTAATAATCAGGGCGATCACCCCTGAAATCACCAGGCCAACAATAATCATGAACGTAAGCGAAAACCACAGCCTCTGCACAGGAGTCCATCTGCCGGGAAACAGAGAAGCAGGTGTGGCAGCCCTTTTTGTAAAAGATGGAATGGAAGCTGCCGACGTTTTTTTCGTCATAGGCTATTACCTTTTCAACAAGGACGCTGCAATACGATAGATTGAAAGTGAAAGGCATCTGTCTTAGACACGGGAACGACTTTGAAAGAGCGTAGGATGAAGAACTTCGCCGTCATATGACGCATATAATCATCGGTATGGTATGCAAAAAAGCGGCGCGGTTCATGGTTATCTTCAGGCCAAATACCCTCGCGTTCAATGCCACCATAGACACCCAGGTAAAAGAGACCACCAGGCCGGAGCAAATCATACAGCTTTGTCAATACATCGGGAAGGGTTTTCGTCGGTACGTGCAACAAACAGTTCAGCGAATAAATAGCGTCAAAAGATGCCAGGGGGAAATCCAGGTTGAGAAAATCCATCTCGTAGGCGGTCAACCCCTTCTGCTTGCAGAGACGCACCATCTCTGGCGAAAGATCGGTACAGATGACCTCCAGACCGTGATCCTGAAAAAACTTACCATCTCTGCCAGGGCCGGAACCAACCTCCAGCAAACGCTGTTTGCCCTCCTGTTGCAATAAAGAGAGAAAGTGCTGCCGCTCTTCCACTTTCCAGGGGGCCACCTCGCCTTTGTCTCGCTCCTCCACTCGATTTTTATGGCTATATGAATCTCTTAACTTCGCAATAACGTGATCGTACATACTTCTTCCTCGTACCATCTAGCTTCAAATTGGATGTAAACAAACTTTTCTTATTATAGCAGAGTACCAACAACAAAAGAAACTATTTCGGCGCACTTTTGGATAGAAGTTGCAACTTTTACGCGTATATTTCGATTTATATTACGGGTGAACGACAGTTTTACAGAGCAATATAGTAATGAAAGCAGGAGTACATGATTTATATCTCTCCTTTCGATCCCAATGCTCAGCGCGACGAACGGAAGAAACCACCACTACGAGAAAGGCTCCACAACCTCGCACAAAGCATACGTGGTTCAATCGTTGGCATAGGACAGGTACTCAAGCTGGTCTGGGAAACCAACCAGCTGCTAACGCTCGGCCTCGGCCTCTTTACTCTTTTACAGGCAAGCACACCTGCTCTATCAATCTATATCACGAAACTTCTTATCGACACTATTACAGCAGGCATTCAACATGGGTCAGCAGCAGGAAGCTATCTGCCCACAATTCTGCTCCTCGCTATTATTCAGCTTATCATCAGTGGCCTCAGCAACCTCTTCAGCACACTCTCGAATACCTATCGGCAACTGCTGCAAACTGCTACCGCCAATCGCATCCAATATATGATTATGGAGCACGCCAACACGCTCGATCTCACCTTTTTTGAACAGGCACAATTCTATGACAAGCTGCGCAATGCTCAACAAGAGGCAGGATTTCGTCCCGTCGTTATGGTAGACGGGGTTTTTGATCTGCTCCGCAACCTCTGCACATTTCTCTCGATGGTCGCACTACTTGTACAACTTCAATGGTTTCTCGCCGTTATCGCGCTGCTGACCCCCATTCCAGCCTTCATCTCCGATGCCAGATATGGACGCGAAGGGTTTAAGCTCACGCAGAAACAGGCAACAAGCCAGCGATTAATGTATTACCTTACTCATCTCATGACCACAGACACCTACCATAAAGAGATCAAAATCTTCGATCTGGGCGGCTTTTTTCTCGAACGCTTCCAAACAACCGCAACACGCTTTTACAATGAGAACCGCAACCTGCTGACCCGACGCTCTCTCAGCGGCTTTCTCTGGGGTTTGCTCACCGTCCTGGCAAGTAGCGGCACCTTTCTCTATGTGGCAATCCGAGCGCTTTATGGTTTGATTACGCTGGGAGATGTCACGCTCTATACGCAAGCGGCCAATTCGGTGCAAAACACCTTCCAGAGCTTACTCAACGATATCAATTCCATGTATGAAAACAATCTCTATTTAAGTACCCTTTTTGAACTGCTAGCTTTTACGCCCGATATCACCAGCCCGGAGCGTCCCGAACCGCTTCGACAGCCGTTTGAGCAGGGGATCGAGTTCCGCCACGTGACGTTCTCCTATCCAGAGGCAGAACAACCAGCATTGCGCGATGTCAGCTTCGTCATCAGTCCAGGCGAGACACTGGCCGTTGTTGGACGCAACGGAGCCGGTAAAACTACTCTGGTCAAGCTCCTGGCCCGGCTCTATGATCCCCAGGAAGGACAGATATTCGTGAACGGACGCGATATCCGCGACTATGATCTGAGCGAGTTGCGCACAGAAATCGGGGTCATCTTTCAGGATTATGTGCGCTATTACCTGACGGCACAAGAAAATATCGGGATAGGTAAGCTCGCCTATCTCGAAGATCATATCGCCGTCGAGACAGCCGCCGCGAAAAGTGGGGCAGACGAGATTATCGCGAAGTTGCCCGATGGCTACCATTCAATGCTGGGCAACTGGTTTAAAGGGGTGGGTGGCAAAGGACATGAGCTATCCGGGGGCGAGTGGCAAAAAATCGCCTTAGCACGCGGCTTTATGCGCAACTCTCAGTTGCTCATCCTGGATGAACCGACCGCCTCCCTGGATGCCAAAGCTGAGTACGAACTCTTTAGCCAGATTCGCGAACTGACCAGAGGGCGAACGGCCATCTTCATCTCCCATCGCTTCTCAACGGTCCGGCTCGCCGATCACATCATAGTGGTAGAGAATGGGAGCGTGATTGAATATGGCAATCATAACGAACTCCTGGCTCTGAATGGTCACTACGCTGAACTGTTCAATCTGCAAGCAGAAGCGTATCGGTAAAGGATGCTCCTCGCTCGCTACCCGTCACGTTTGTAGCGAGCGAGGATGGCGCGCAGGGCTTTCCAATTCTCCCATCTAGCAGGAGTGCAGAGGGCGGCAGCCCTTTGCCGGGGTGCGGGGTGTCCCCGCAAAAACCTTTTTTCTTCTCTTTTGCGCGCCGCCTGCGGCGGCGCGCGAAGGAGGGAAGGAAACTGGGGACGCCCCAGGCCCCGGCAGGGAGACCCCTGCACCCCTTTGAGCGGAGAACTGGAAAGCCCTGGGATGGCGCGGGCAATCCTTGACACCCCTGCAAGATAGTGCTAGCATGGTTCCATAACTTGACGCTTCTTCTTGCCCAATAGGGGCATACAGCAGGTAAAGATGTAGCACAAGGAGCAATATTTCGGTGAAAATTCACGAATATCAGGCCAAAGAAGTCCTGGCACGTTACGGCATACCAGTTCAACCTGGCCGTGTCGCATATACGCCAGAAGAGGCCGAAGCGATAGCCCGTGAGCTTGGCGGCCCCGTTGTCATCAAAGCCCAGGTTTACGTAGGTGGACGAGGCAAAGCTGGCGGCATCCAGTTTGGAGATACACCAGAAGAGGCACGCGCAGCCGCAGCGCGCGTGCTGGGCATGGATATCAAAGGATTGAAGGTAGAAAAAGTTCTGGTTGTCTCAAAAATAGACATCAAAGAAGAATACTACCTCGGCATTATCCTCGACCGCAAAACACAAGCCCCTGTTGTCATGGTCTCGAAAGAGGGGGGTATAGATATTGAAGAAGTGGCGGCAACCACGCCAGAGAAGATTATCCAGTATCCAATCGATATGCACTGGGGGCTACGCCCCTTCGAAGCCATCGATATCGTTGCGCGCGCAGGGTTCCCCAAAGCAATTTTGCGCCAAGCAGGGGCCATCCTTGCAACGCTTGCGAAAGCCTTTATTGAGAGCGATGCAAGCCTGGCAGAGATCAACCCGCTGGCCCTGACAGCCGATGGTAAGGTCCAGGCCGCCGACGCAAAGATCCTCATTGACGATAACGCTCTCTTTAAACATAAAGAAATTGCTTCGTGGGCCGAGCCAGAAGAATCGAACCCCATTGAGTTCGAGGCCAAGGAGCAAGGGCTGACCTATGTCAAACTGGACGGCGACGTGGGCATCATCGGAAACGGTGCTGGTCTGGTTATGACAACGCTTGATATGGTTGCTCGCGTTGGTGGCAAACCCGCGAATTTCCTCGACATTGGCGGTGGTGCGAAGGCCGAAGTGATGCGTAAAGCGCTTACCTTTGTAGCACGTGATCCTCAGGTCAAGGGCGTGCTGGTCAACATCTTTGGCGGCATTACGCGCGGCGAAGAGGTGGCTCAGGGTGTCATTCTGGCCCAGGCCGACCTTCCCGCTGGTATGCCCATCGTCGTTCGCCTGTCCGGTACCGGGGCAGAAAAGGGGCGCGAGATGTTGAAAGATGCAGGACTGGACTGGGGTAAAGACATGCGCGACGCAGCACAAAAAATCGTAGCCGCATTGAGTGCGAAGGGATAGAGGGTATCAGGATGAGTATTCTATTAGATAGCACTACGCGAGTGATTGTGCAGGGCATTACGGGGCGTGAAGGACAGTACCATACTCGCAACATGATTGCCGCTGGAACCAATATTGTTGGTGGCACCACACCAGGCAAAGGCGGTCAGACCGTCGAAGGCGCACCCGTCTTTGATACCGTCTCGCAGGCCAAAGCCGCCACCGATGCCAATGCAAGTTGTATCTTTGTCCCACCAGCTGGAGCAGCCGACGCCATTGCAGAGGCAGCCACCAACGGCATCGAGCTGATTGTCTGCATCACCGAAGGCATTCCTGTAATAGATATGACCAGAGCGATGCTTGTAGTACGCGAGCACGGGGCGCGCCTGATTGGACCAAACTGCCCTGGTATGTGTGCGCCGGGCAAAGGCAAGATCGGGATCATTCCTTATCAGATCTTTACCCCCGGTCCCGTTGGCTTCATCTCACGTTCCGGCACGCTAACCTATGAGGTGGTCTCACTGCTCACAGAAGCTGGTATCGGCCAATCGACTTGCATTGGTATCGGAGGAGATCCCATCATCGGCTCAACCTTTGTCGATTATCTCAAACTGTTCGAGAACGACCCCGACACACAGGCAGTAGTGATGTGCGGCGAGATCGGTGGCAGCGACGAAGAAGATGCAGCCGAATATATCAAAACCATGAGCAAGCCTGTTGTCGCTTTTGTCTCTGGGCGCACAGCACCTCCGGGAAAGCGCATGGGGCATGCTGGCGCGATCATTTCTGGCAATACTGGCACCGCTCAGGGCAAGGTCGCAGCATTGCAGGCCGCTAATGTCCCGGTCGCCGATACCATCTTTGATATTCCAGGACTGGTCAAAAAAGTACTTTAAATCCAGGTACTCTCCGAAAGAGTACTCTATTCGTCAATCAGCGCGATTCTTTCATCACCGGGTATCTCTTTGATGAAGAGGTACCCATTCAAGGACAAGTTATGACCACCGCCCTCATTTATGATCCGATCTTTTTAGAACACATCACGCCGCACAAGCATCCCGAACGCTGGCAACGCGTCAAGGTTGTGATGGAGATGCTGGAGGCGCTGAACTGGCTCAAGCGTGATGAGCTGGTACAGCTGGCTCCACGTGCCGCGACAATCGAAGAACTGGCGGCTGTACATGAACGCGAATACATTCAAGAGGTTGAGGCGGCAAGCTATCAAGCAGAGCAGGAAGAAGCGCGCAGTGGCCGCCAGACGCTCTTCTTTGCGACCGACACCTACGTTTCTGCAAAATCCTACGAGGCCGCGCTCAAAGCGGCTGGAGCGCCACTCGTCGCTATCGATGCCGTGATGAAGGGTGAGGTAGACAATGCTTATTGCCTGGTACGTCCTCCTGGTCATCACGCCGTTGCAGAATCCGCGATGGGCTTTTGCCTCTTCAACAATGTTGCGGTCGCCGCTCGCTATGCCATCGATCACTATAACCTCGAACGCGTAATGATTATCGATTATGATGTTCATCATGGCAATGGCACGCAGGAAATGTTTTACGACGATCCACGCGTTCTGTACTTCTCGGTCCATCAGGCTCCTTTTTATCCCGGAACAGGACTGGCGGATGAGCGCGGAGAGGGCGCGGGACATGGTACTACCATCAATGTTCCATTACCTGCTCAGACAGGCTTTGATGCCTATGAGTCCATTTTCCGACAGGTGATGGTCCCGGCGGCGGATCGCTTTGATCCGCAGTTGATCCTGGTGTCGGCTGGCTTTGATGCCCACTGGACCGATCCTATTGGCGATATGTATCTTTCAACAGCCGCTTTTGCCAAGCTGAACCAGATCATTATCGATCTGGCCCGCCAGATGTGTCAGGGACGATTGGTGATGGTACAGGAAGGTGGCTATAATCTGGAGGCGACAGGCTCGTGCGCCGCAACCTGCATCAATTTGCTGTTGGGAGACGAATCAGCAGTAGATAGCCTGGGTCCGGCCCCAAAGGGCGATTATCGCCTGAATATGGATGTACTGATCGCCGAACTGCGCCGTATCCATGGATTAAGCGGCTATCGTATGCGCAATGCAGTGAAGCCAGATATTGAGCGGATACGCCGGGAATTCAAAGGGCCAGCTTCGGAAGAGGAGAAAGCCTGAGAAGGTGCAATGAGATCCAGCGTGAATGACGTGCGATTGTTGACGTATCATGATTTACCATTCATTGAACGTCTTCTGCGCAATTCCGAATACATCTATCAACGATTTACTCTAGAAGAATTGCCCCTGCTCCTTCAGCGCTATCCAGCTGTGGGAGCCTTCGCCGGGAGTTCATTGCATGGCATCCTGTTATCCCAGACGGTGAACCCGCCTATTGGCTGGATAGGCGGGTTTGGCGTCAGCTGGGCAGAGAGCAACGCCTATCTTACCATCCTCGACATGCTCCTCGAACCGCTCTCTACGCATCTCCGCGCGCAGGGAGTCCACGCGCTTCATTATTCCGGCAACGATCTGCAACAGGACTGGCTCAGGGAGCCTCTGCGAAAACGAGGGTTCAAACCGCACTGTTTACTCTATGCGTACGATAAATACGACTACAACATCCCAACCAGCGGCAATCAGGAGATCATCGTTCGCCCTGTATCCTTGCAACCAGGAACGGCAGACAGCGACATGGCGGCTCTGCTTACCATAGAGGAGAAGTGCTTTGAGAGCCTCTGGCGCTACGATACGACCGCATTTATGGACATTGCCGATACGCATCCGTACTTTGTGGTGGCAGAGCTGCATGGAAAAGTTGTCGGCTATCAATTCAATGCAGTGGACAGCGATCACGGCTACTTGATTCGTATTGCCGTCCACCCGTCATATAGTGGTCAGGGCATCGGCGCTCGCTTGATGGCGGAAGCAATACAGTTTTTTGCTCGCGAGCATGTAACACGCATCATGCTCAACACGCAAGAAGACAACATGCATGCGCATCGCCTCTATGAGTGGTTCGGTTTTATTCGTTTACAACAACAGGGCTTTGTGCTGCGAAAAGAACTGCAATCATAGCAACCTGCCTTCACCTACTCTTTGAGTGGAGTATCCGTTCCATGCACGCCCATCAGGTAGCGGACGATGAGGGGAGTTGTTTTATTCTTCACGGTCAATGGAAACGACTGCCCCGTCTGCACATAACGATACACTTGAAGGTACGTGGGATCATTAATCAGGATATTATTATCAGCCACGTTGTTCTGAAGGCGAGAGGCAACATTGACGGCATCGCCAATCGCAGTATAATTTTGTAAACGATTCTGCGAGCCAAGGTTGCCAACGGTTGCCAGTCCGGTATTGACGCCAATGCCAAAGGAGAAGAGCTTCTCTTCCCTCTCCGACTGCTGATACTGCTGTACGGCCACGCGCATCTTCCAGGCAGCACGAACGGCGCGCAGGGCATGCAACTTTTGCGGTAGAGGAGCATTAAAGATTGCCATTAGCGCATCACCTTGAAAAGCGGTCAGCGTCCCTTCTTCGTCCCAAATAGCCTCACACATGATTCTGAGATAGCGATTCAAGAGATCCATGACCGCGCCAGGGGCCATGCTTTCGCTCAAGCGTGTAAAGCCACGAATGTCGGCAAAAACAACAGAGATCTCTTTCGTCTCGCCGCCCAGCTTCAACGCCTTCGGGTCTTTCATCAACTCCCGCACCACGTTTGGGTGGACATAGCGCTCAAACACGCGCCGAACCTGCTTGGTCTGCGCCTCAGAGCGCTTCAATTCGGTACGATCATCAATTACCAGAGCAGTACCGATATAGGTTCCCTGCGTATCGCGCAAGGCCGACACATAGATATTGAGGTTAAATATACCTGGCCCACGCTCAGGGATCTCACAATCAACGGTGCTGGGAACAAAGGTGCCATGCAAATGCTGATCGCGTTGCGCCAGCACATCTCCAATCAATTCGACCAGGCCAACCTGGGGTCTCTCTTTAAAAACCTCATGGTAATGCCGCTCGGCCACCAACGCGCCATCCAGATGTAAGATCAAGCTTGCGCCATAGTTAAACGTGGTAATAATTCCATTGGCATCCGTCGTTATTACGCCATTTGCGATAGATGCAAAGATATTATCCATGTATTGTTTATCGTCCTGAACCTGCCGCATTGCCCGATTCAGGTCAGCAAAGAGACGCGCGTTATCAATCGCAATGGCCGCTTGATTGCAAAATGCTAATAGGAGATCAAGATGCTGCTGTCCAAACAGACCTGCGCTGAGGCGGCTATCAACATAGACAGCACCAATACAGGTATCGCGTACGATCAGGGGGGCGCACATAATCGAGCGGATGCCAAAGGCCATAATGCTCTCTTGAGCTTTGAGCGCATTGTCGATTTTCGCGTCGCTGGTCAGCAGCGGCTCGCGTGTGCTGATAACGCGTTTGACGGTTCCCCGGCTAATCGTTGCCTCGCTAAACGCGCTTTCAGAGATGGAGCGAGATTCTTTATCACGTGCGGTCGCAAATTCAGGTTCGCCAGTTGCCGGGTTCACAAGCATCAGATAGCCGCGCTCAGCTTTGACAAAACCGATCACCTGATCCATGACGAGACGCAATACCTCGTCGAACTCCAACGTCGAATTGAGCGTTCGGGCAATATCGGCCAGCACGCTTTGCTGGTCGCGCTCTTGCTTCAGATGGATAATGCTGGCCTCCAGGGACTCCTGGTGCTCAAACGTCGAATGATGTCCATTGTTTTGTCCCTGTAACGCTTGAGAAATACGCTGAAGCGACTGATTGAGCCGTCCCAGTTCTAGATCAGCAACCCGGCTCACATGTAATGCGTCGCTGAGCAAGCGGACGCGTGGATCGCCAATTTCGCTGGCATATCTGCCTTCAACAGCAACCTCCAGGCTGTGCGTAGATTCGTGCATCTTTTGGGAGATACGATTCAGCGTCTCGCCAACCTGTCGTAGATCGGCGCTCATTTTCAGTACCCAATCAAGAGGCTGTGTCACCGGGTTCCCTCCATCCGTCCTTCAGGATTCGAGTTGTTTGACAGCATGAAAATTGACACAACAAAAGCAAGCATCATCTTAATCAGAACAATGTCTATGTCCAGATACCTTATAATGTATAACGTGGAGAGCTGAATTTTTCATGGCATAGAGAGAGAACGCCATCCACTTTTACACATCTAGATAGACCATTACTAATAAGAGTGCAGGCAAACATACGAGAAAAGAGCTGCAAGTGCTCGTTCAGCAACGAAACTTTCTGCTCACATTATAACACGGCAGCATGAGCGATGATGAATATCAAATTTTGTGTTCGTGCAAGTAGCGTGAAAACGACTGAGGTTGAAAGCCAAAATCACGCTCCACGCTATTGATATCTGTAATATTGTCGAAAGAAAAGAGCGTCATAGCGGCCTTTGTCAGAGGCGGCTTCGGCAGCATTGCTTCCATCACAGCAGCGCCAATAGTAACGAGAGGGGTAGGAGCATACACTTTGGGGCGTTTTTTCCCGGTGGCTTTGAGCAGCACATCAAATATCTCGCGAAACGAATAGCGCTCAGGCCCACCGACCGTATAGACCTTT
Organism: Reticulibacter mediterranei; assembly: GCF_016587455.1. Taxonomy (NCBI): domain Bacteria; kingdom Bacillati; phylum Chloroflexota; class Ktedonobacteria; order Ktedonobacterales; family Reticulibacteraceae; genus Reticulibacter; species Reticulibacter mediterranei. The sequence goes on from NZ_BNJK01000001.1 coordinate 1,424,827, forward strand.
CTAGCGGTACGTTCCGGCTCGGCAAGCACTTTAAGAATGATCGTGGCAACATCCTCCACGTAGATTGGCTGAAATAGCGTTGTGCCACCACCAATCAACGGCAAAACAGGGGCAGAACGAATCAAATCGACCAGCCCTTTTATGAAAGGAGCATCTTTGCCAAACACCACAGAGGGCCGAATAATGGTCCAATTCAGGCCGCTATCGATCACCAGTTGCTCAGCCAGATAGCGGCCTTGCATATAGCTGCCTGCCTTACCCGGTTTCGTGCCAAGCCCGCTCAACACTACAATACGCTTCACACCAGCTGCTTTAGCTGCCTTCACCAGATTAGCGGTTCCACTAACGTTCGTTTCTTCATAGTGAGAGCCAGATTTTTCTTTGCGATCAGCCGTCACGAACGCGGCATGCACGATGGTATCAACACCCTGAACAGCAGTTTCTAGCGATGCGGGTTGAGTTGTATCGCCAGCGACAAACTCCAGTTTGCCAGCAGGTAAGACACGGGTGGCACGGTTGATATTACGCACCAGACAACGCGGTCGCTCTCCCTGGCTCACAAGGCGTGCGACCAGATGGCTTCCAATATAGCCGGTTGCGCCGGTGATGAGGATAGAACTCATAATCATTCCCCCTTGCCGTCACGATTCAAAAACTTCCAGCTATCACAGATTTTAGTGCTATCCTGACTCGAAAAGCAAACATACTTCGGCAAACAGAATAATAATAACGTGTTATCGCAACGCCTCAACAGGCAAGAGAATACGCACAGTCACACCGCCTTCAGGCCAGCTCTTCACCGCCAAGCTGCCGCCCGCAATTGCCAGCAAAGCACTATGAGTGAGCAAACCTCCACCTGTGCCTGTAGTAGTGCTGCTTGCAGCCATAATGCCTACGCCATCATCGGCTACAATCACTTCGAGATGGGGTTGGCAGGATGCAGAGAAGGTCAGGCACAATCGGCGGTGTACATCGGAGCCGCGACCATGACGTGCCGCGTTACGAAGCGCTTCCTGCACGGCAGCAAAGAGCAATTCGGCGATGGCGGGAGGCACTATCTCATCAATGCACTGCGCCGTCTCTTCAGCAACCTGCCATCGCACTTCATCAAAAGCCTGTTGAAAATCATGCTCAATCATCGTCCGAATAGCATGCATCAATCCATCGCGTTCCAGACGCAGAGGCGCTCCAGTCGTCGTGGTTCGCATCATGGCGGCAAGACGACGATGGGCATCGCTGATTGCTCCAACCACCTCGTCGAGCGCCTCGTTCGGCTCGTGAGAGCGCGATTGCTCATTCGCATGAACAAAAGGACGCAATGATTCCAGCTTTAGCAGCGCCAGATGCATATGAGGTAAAATCTCGTCGTGAAGTACGCGCCGCTGTTGCGCCCCTAACAATTTCACATCAACTGTGCGACGGCGCAGTAAACCGGCAATCGCCAGTACAGCCTCATGATCGCGCAACGTATCCAGAATACGCTGTCCGCAGGCATGAGCCAGTTCTATATCCTCATTGGTGAAGACTGCGCCGTCCTGACGTGGCCCCAGATATAACTTTGCTACCAGCCCAAGATCATCGTAGATGGGCAAAACCCAGCAGATCGTAGAGAGTCCCTGCCGCACCATTCTGATTCGATAAGCATGTACACTTGCCTCCTTCGCTTCATAGGATGGTTGCTCCTGCTGATTGGCAGATAGCACAGGTCGTTTACCCTTCACAAGCGGCGGCTCATCATCATCAATAAGATCATCGCTCGACCAGCGATAATCAAAACTGCGCTTGGCAGGCCCAGATAGCACTATCAGGCGGGCACATTGGATATCCAACACATCCTTACAGAGGTGAAAAAAAAGATCCTCCATGCTCCGCTCAGTCTTCTGAAGATCGGTGTTGAGCCAGTAACGCAGCGTCGTGCTACGCAAAAAGGGGCCAAGCAGCGCGATATAGCGATCATGAGCGGTATAACTACTCCAGGTAAACAGTGCATAAGCACCCGTCGCAAGCGAGGTAATCAACAAGAGACCGCTCAAACTGCTGCTTGTCAACTTGATAAAAACAGCAATAAACAAGGCAACTGTCGTGGCAACGATCACGATGCCGCGCCATTGCTCAAAGAAACCACGCCTTGCCAGAGGGCGCTCGATCAGGATGCCGTGTCGCACGATGGAATAGCCAAAAAGCAAGACGATCACCGCGACCAGGCCAGAGGAAAAGATATCGAGCAACACAAGGTTGGGAGGGATCATAGAGAGTGTGGCTGGAGGATGCAACAGCGAATTGGATGAAGCAGTATCATGTAATTGAAACCAGTGGATCATCGAGCGCACACTTAGCGTTCCCAGACAAACGACAAGGCCAACCATTAACAGAGCCGCCAGCAACAGGATAGGCCGTGCCAGATGCCAGGAAAGCTCAGGCTCGCCCGATAGATCGAGACTGCGCCGACCATCCCAGAAGGCATCGACCAGACGTTCTCGTAGTGATCTCTTCTCCATGCGCCCACTCAAGGCCAGCCAGAACACCTTTAAGAGCTGGCCCATGCGCCCGGGCGTAAACCAAGGTCCGATAGCACAAAAAGCCAGGTAGCACAAAAAGAGCATAGGGAGAACAAGCGGCGAGAACAGATTGACATTGGCCCCATCGACCACATCGCCAAATGCTAACAGGCGTATCGTTCCAGCAAACGTAAACGTGCTGCGATTGAAGATCAGCGAAACCAGCACAGCACACCCTAATAAGCCACTACACATTAAGAGCAAGGGGCGACGACGCCTCCATTGTTCACTGATGAGCGAGGCATAATGGAGGCCAATTACAAACCAGATGTAAGGTACACCCAAAGCAGGAAGCCAGATGAGCCGCCACAAAAAATCGGCCGACACTAATCCTGGCGTATGCGCAAAAGGGTTAGCTATAAGCAAGGCGTGAATAAAGAAAAAGAGGGCTGCCATCCCAAGCCCGACAAACCCGACACGCGCAATCATGCTGCGGCGATCACTATTGAGCCAGACAGTAAAGGTCAGCCAGAGAAACGCAACCAGATTAAACACGGAAAGTGCAACGGCCATCGTCTGGAACAGATAGGCAGGCTCAAGCAAAGTAGTCAGTGACATATTATTCTTCTTTGTAGAAAGGAACCCATTCGCCGCGTCGATCCTGGATCAGTGCAACACCATTTTCGTCCCACATAATCATACGATTATGCAGATAAATCAGAGTTGCTCTGGCACGTGCGACTTTATCATCAACGGCATTCTCGCTCAATCCCCAGGCTGCATAGATGCGCCCGTTCGTACGGCTGACCGCGCGCTTATCATGCAAATTCAGACGAGCAGCAATTTGTTCGTTGGTCATCCCCTGAGCCATTAGTTCGGCCACACGTAGCTCGTTTGGCTCTAAAAGTGCGCGAGGCGACTGTTCATCGAGGTCGCGCACCTCCTGCACTCGATCTTCAATCTCTGGATCAACCAGGCTCCTCCCATTAACGGCATCGCGCAATAGTGGAACTAGCATACCAGGCAACAAATAGTTACTTTTGCGCACATAGGCATAGTGGGTCAAAATACCAGAAGCACGAAACTCGCGATAGTACTCATCATCATCTTGAATCGAGTAAAAAACGACTGGCATGCGCGGACGTTCGCGGCGAATTGCAACGGCAGCTCCTACGCCGCTGCGCGCATTACGACCGATAAGCGGATCTTGCAACTGCACATCCATCAGGATCACATCCATATCCAGTTCGAGCGCGCGCGCGATCGCTCCCTCTCCAGTGGCCGCCTCACCTACCACCTGCACCTGCCCGGTCGCCTCCAGGCCTTCTCGTAACGCCCTGCGGAGTGGTCCATGATCGTCAACCAGCAATAATTTTATTTTTGACATGCTTATCTCGCCATATCAATAGTATTTGATCTAACTCTGTGAATAGATAGAGTAGAGCAAATTTTCTCACGAGGATTATAACACATCATAACATAGACAGGCACAGAGGAAGGATATATGCTTTTCCATTTCTTAATTTCAGGAACTAATATCCCACCGTACGTTCAAGCGCAGCCGCAATCACACCATAACCTGTGTTGGTAGCATGAATATCCTTAAAGACGCTGCACATCCAGGTGTAGGTGCAGATATGGGGGTTAGGGGTTGTGCTCCCACCGAAGGCGCTAAAGGTATCTACAACGATCCCATAACCTCTCACGTCCTTGATAATATGTTGATTGAATTGCTGCACATATGACACTGTTTGAGGACAGGTATTCTGAAACGGATCATAGTAATTGTTGACGATCAGGTCGCCTGTCACCTTGCCACCAACCAGTAGTGCATCATGTAGTTGAGGCAAAATTACCTGTGTGAGATTCATATCAAATGATGCCAGAGCCGTATCAAACACTTCTGTATCAATGCTACAATTCTGAGAATCGATCCCGGTAATAAGATCATTGGCTCCAATATCGAGCGTAACAGGACTAACAGTCCTGCTATGAGCATGCAGGTAGTTCACCGCTGCATCTAACTGCGCTCCCTGGTAGGGATATTTGCGCAGGACAGCATAAGAGCAACCGCCATGAATCATCGTGGAACTTGTCTCCCCTGGACAGCCAAGATTCACGTATGTTTGCGCCCCATGCTGTTTCAAATCCTGAAAGAAATCGCTGGCATAGCCGCGAGCGAAGTTCCAATCGGGTTGATAGCCAAAGGCCAGAGAATCGCCCAACGCCAGATAATAGCGTTTCGGTCCCACCAGCAGAGAGGATCGCAGATGTGTAGCAGCATGGACATTCGTTACAATGCAAACAAATAACAGGCAAGCGAGCAGAAATGAAATTCCACCACGCTTGCAGAACAATGATTTATTCCTCATCACCATCTCCTTCAACCAACAAAACCCATTTCCACAAAACTGCACATTTTGTTATGGTCATATGATTTATAGATTTAAAGCAAAGTATGGAAAAGCATATTCTATTTTCAGTATAAGACAATAGAAAAATCGGGCTAATAGGAGATGAAGAACGAACAAATAAGCAATTGCGAGAGATGAAGATAGCAGCCCAACCACACGATATGGTATAGTGAAGAGAGATGGTACGGTAAACCTCGAATGCTGGTCTCTAAATATGTTGCTGCTTTAGATAGATGAGGGAGAATATGACAACAGGGCGCATGAACAGTATCCATCTGGGCCTCTTACTGCACAATCACCAACCGGTAGGCAACTTTCCCTGGGTATTCCAACAGGTCTATGAAGATGCTTATTTACCCATGATCGCGGCACTGGAGCGTCATCCTGCAATCCGTCTCTCTCTTCACTACACAGGATCGCTGCTTGACTGGCTAGAAGAGGCGCATCCCGAATTTCTAGAGCGAGTGGCCGCCCTGGTACAGCGCCATCAAGTGGAGATGGTCAGTGGAGGGTACTATGAACCAATCCTGCCATCAATCCCTGATGCAGATAAAACGGGGCAGATTCGCCGCCTGACGGAGCGCGTTCATAAAGATTTCGGGGTCAAGCCTGATGGAATGTGGCTTGCAGAACGCGTGTGGGAACCCGGATTGCCGCGCCTGCTACGCGATGCCAGCATAGAGTGGACCATTCTCGACGATGTGCATTTTAAAAATGTCGGACTGGAAGATAATGACCTCTACGGCTATTATGCAACGGAGGATCAGAGCAGCGTCTTGAAAGTCTATGCCACCAGCAAAGCTCTGCGGTATACGATCCCCTGGCGTCCAGTAGCAGAAACGATAGAGACGCTTCGCAACCTGGCAACATTTGACGGGAAGCGCATTTTGGTGATGGGCGACGATGGAGAAAAGTTTGGAAGTTGGCCTGAGACCAAACCTTATTGCTGGGGATCAGATGGCAAATCCGGCTGGGTGGAAGCGTTTTTCACGGCGCTTGAGCAGAATAGCGACTGGATACATACGATCCCGCTGGGAGAATACGCGCGCACAAATCCCGCACTGGGACGCATCTATATTCCCACCTCCTCTTACATCGAAATGACCGAATGGTCACTACCTCCACAAAAAGCCTATACATTTAGCAAAGTTTATCATCAATTGGAACAGGACAGGCAATACGAGCTTCTGCAATTTATGCGTGGAGGCTTCTGGCGCAACTTCCTCGTGCGTTACGCTGAGGTAAACAATCAACACAAAAAGATGCTACGCGTCCATGACCATGTGTATGCAGCCGGAGCAACAGAGGAACATGGGCTGATCCACTTATGGAAAGCTCAGGCTAACGATACTTACTGGCATGGCCTTTTTGGTGGAATCTATATGACGCATGTACGCTCGGCCATCTATCATCACCTGCTCAGAGCAGAAAACGTTGCCGACCGTACACGCTACGGAACCGAATCCTGGCAGCACTACGAATTCACGGATTTTGATCGCGACACCCATAACGAATTGATCATTGAAAGTGATCAACAGAATCTCTACATTGATCCACAACGAGGCGGGAGCATCTTCGAGTGGGATATACGACGCAGCGCCCATAACCTGACGAGCGTTATGACAAGGCGCGAAGAGAGCTACCATCAAACGTTGCGTGAATATGAGCAGCGGCGACGCGCCTCCTCGCAAACAGGCAATACGCAGACAGGAGGCGGTGAGCCGGGATCGCCACACACCACCGTTCGCACCAAAGAACCGGGTCTCGATCAATACCTGATCCTCGACCGCTATCGTCGCAGCGGTCTGATCGACCACTTCTTGCCGCCGGGCCTGCCGCTCGAATCGTTTGAACAGATGCGCTATGAAGATCAGGGCAATTTTATCGATACTCCCTACGAGATAACTGTAGAGCAAAATAGTGATGGAATCAGCGTTCTATTATCGCGAGATGGTCAGATCAAGCGAGCCGGAGCACTCGCGCCGCTACCAGTACGAGTGCGCAAGACGCTGTTTCTTCCTATTGGTGAGGAAAAGTTAATCGTTCGCTATAACATCAAAAATAAGGGGCAGTCGCGCCTGCAAACCTACTTTGCCAGCGAATGGAACTTTAACCTGCTAGGAGGCGGGGGAAACGATCAGGCCTATTATCACATAGAAGGCCACAAACTGGAAAACAGTCACTTTGACAGTACAGGAGAAGTTCCGCTGGTCCGCTCATTTCATATTGGCAACACCTGGCTCCAACAGGATCTCGCGTTTCATGTGAACCAGGAGACCACGCTCTGGCGCTTCTCCATCGAAACGGTCACTGGATCAGAAGCTGGCTTCGAGCGTACCCACCAGGGCAGTTGTGTCACGCTTGTCTGGCCGCTGATACTAGAGGCCGGGCAGCAATGGGATGTAGAACTGACCGTTACGGGTAGCGCATCCATTTCCCGATCATGAAAGGGCCAACAACAGGATGAAACGGATACTACTACTGGAACATGAGAAGGATAACCCGGAAGGGTATATAGGAACGCTGCTTGAGGAACATCAGATTGCGACAGATGTTATCCGCGTCGATCAAGAAAGATTGCCTGCTCCCGATCACTACAGCGCGATTATCGCATTTGGTGGTGCGCAACATCTTTACGAAGCAGAAAATTATCCCTACTTTGGGCCAGAAAAGGCACTGCTACGAGCAAGCATCGAGCGCGAACAACCAGTACTGGGCATTTGTCTGGGCGCGCAATTGGTCGCCAGCGCGCTTGGTGGCATAGTCAAGCGCCATCACACATCAGAGTTGGGATTTTACGATATTCCATTGAACGAGGAGGGAAAAAAAGATCCGCTCTATCAAGGCTTGCCTGGATACCAAAAAGTCATACACTGGCACGAGGACACATTTGATCTTCCGGCAGAAGCCATCTTGCTGGCCAGCAATGAAATTACAACCAACCAGGCATTTCGTTATGGGAAGCGGACGTACGGTTTACAATATCATATAGAGCTTGATACACCGATGCTCGATAACTGGCTTTATCACTGTGGGCTACAACGTGATATAATGGACAAGTTGGGGGTCGAGGCGTATCACACTTTCTCAGAACAACTTCTGGTTCAGTTCACCATCTATCAGAGACATACACGTATTGTGCTGGAGAATTTTCTGAGAATAAGCGAACTGATCTAAAGTGATGGGACAAAACCCTTTTCTTTTTATCCTTCTATCTGCTATACTTGCATGCATAGCTTATTCTACCAGGGTGCGGGGCTTCGCTCGTCATGCTACAACACAGAGCAACGCTACAGATAGCAGGAAAGTGGACGGTTATTAAAACAGCATGTATGTACAGAGTACTATAATCTAAAGAAAATGTTGAGATTAAGCAAAGAGAATTTACGCGTCTATAGTATATGTGTTCGGGATTTCAGCAATGAAATACCCGCTCACGCAATGTCCAAACATCTTTTGAAAGGCAGCATGCGACGAAGATGCCGCAACATAGAATGAGCCGACATATTCATACCGCTCTACATAATCATAATACTACGCTTCCTCATTTCATCTTTGCGCATCGGACGCTCGCATGCGAACGTCATCCTGATCGTAACGAGGATAGCATCCTGATCGACCAGCCAGGAGGTCTGGCAGGCGTCTTTGATGGCGTCGGGGCAGCGCCGCTGGTGAAATCGCTTCACAAACGGCTGCTCATGCCACACATCAACGCTGGCGACAAATATTAGAAAAACTGCAAAAGAAACGCAAAATCCCTACCTTGCTTGAAAATTGTGACGTGCTGCATCTTTGTACCATTCTCGAAGAACTTATACGGGACGCCGACGAGCAAGTTCGCACTATTGGGGCGCAACGAGCTGGTACCGACGACCTGGCAACCACTGTGGCGCTAGCTGCGTTCAGCCACCACCCGGAGACGCGAAACTACACGATGGTCTTCGCGCATGTGGGGGATAGTCGCATCTATCTGCTCCGCAACGATGAGCCGCTTACACGACTCACCAACGATGACGGATTACTTGCCAAGCTGATAGAAAACCAGATCATTAACGAGACGGACGCCTTTCGTATCGATCAGGCGATGACCGCCGAACAATTATCCGATACTGAGATCAGCTACTTCCGTCTGCGGGGCGGGATCACTCAGGCGTTAGGAGGTCCACTTCCCCCCACGATTCATATCGATCAGGTAAGCATACGCCCCGGAGATCGCATTTTGCTTTGTACCGATGGTATTCATGATAACCTGACCGACGCAGAAATTGAAGAAATTCTGAGAAAGGGGCCACGCACAGCAACCGCTCGTTTACTCGTCGAACGTTCTATAGAACGCTCTCATGATCGTACTAATACAGTACGTGCCAAACCCGACGATATGAGCGCTATTGTGCTATCGTGTCGTTTCTAACTTCTCATTCATAAATAGCAAAACAGCGTATAGATGGTAGTATTGGCCCGAAAAGGAACTGTCATTTCAGTGAAGAATAAACTTCTGAAATTGCTTTCTCCATTGTCGTAGAAGGAATCCCAAAAGTACCAAAAAACGCCATACGTCCGCATATAGAAAAATATTATATGTTACTCTCCCTAGAGGATCAATTGTTGTTACGAAGTGCTCTAGGAGGAGTCAGGTTGTTTTGGGCAGATCTGTCTGGATTTTGCTAGTATTGCTTAGTATCGTGGTACTGTTCACCGCATGTACATCTCAGACAGGCTCATCCCCTCGTCTGCTGGGCGATGCAGTTCATAATAAAGACACACAAAACAACGCACCAACCACCAGTGGAAATGATAGTGGGAGCGGTAACAATGTGCATGTAGGGCAACAGCCTACACCGCCCCCTATCGTTGTCCAGGGCCATGAGCCAACGCCACAAACCACGCCTGCACCGACCATGCAACCGACGCCCGGGACGCCACCACCCACAAGCGCAACACCGACCAACATTCCCGCCACCGGAACTGGTGTTGCTCCCTATGGATCTCCGCCACCGCTCACTGCGGAAGAAATCCAGTTAACGCAGAAGTTGTTCGCGAAGATTAACAGCGATCGAGCGGTAAGCGGTCTCTATCCGTTCCAGTGGAACGAGACGCTCTCAGGAGGTGCTCGCCTGCATAGCTGGAATATGTACCATTGCGGTTTCAGCCATACCTGCCCCGATGGGAAGCAACAGTGTGACCGCATCGCAGCAGAAGGGTTTGCTGGTTATACGGATTGTGGCGAAAACATTGGCTACGCCGGTCCCTTCCCCACTGCCTGGGAAGGAACCGCTAAGATCCAACAAACAATGGTCGATGAGCCGCCAACGGGCTGGCATCGTATCCATCTCTTTAGCAAGACGTTGAACCACGTCGGCGTCGGCGTTTACGTTGATCCCAATGGGTACATCTGGTTTACAGAGGACATGGTTAGTTAGTCTGGCCTCAAGGAAGCTGAAGGGTATGTGGCTCGCCCCATGCGCCATCCCACTCCCATTGCTGTTCCACTGGTTCGCGAGAGAGCGCATCCAGATCAAGTTGTTGCCCATCAGATACAATGAGAGGCACAATACATTTCACCTGCATGTGATAGCGCTGTGAATTCTGAACAGTGCATGTCGTGTGAAGCTCGTATTTGCCCCAGGGAAGCGGCCCTACTTGATAAACAGCACCTGCGCGACGGAGCGCTTGTGGAAAAGCTGGAGCGAGAGTTATTTTGCCAACTTCCTCCTCACGCAACCCTATGATGTAACGCATCAGCAAATAGACGCTCAAAGCACCCCAGCCATAACCCTCAATGCCTGCGTTCACATACTCCTGAGCGCCCCATTTACCAACAGTGGCAAGTTGCCGATATTCGCGCGTTACGCCAGGCAATCCACCATGCGCGTCTATGTCGTGGCTATCAGTGCTGCGATAGGAAGCATCGATAAAACGCGCCGCGACTTCGGCAGCATCGACGGGCATGGCAGCAGCGGCGATAGATCCTGCCAGCGTCATCATAACGGGAGGCCACGAAAGAGGCATCCAGCCGCTATGGTTGGGTGGCTGCACCAGAGCCGGACGCAACTGCTCAATATGTCCCCAGCCGGCTGCGCCACAAAAGATGGGAGCCAGATGCATCGTATCCTGTTGCGTTGACCATTCCTTTGTTACCGAGTCGTAATCGCGAAACCAGCCATCCTGCCACATCAGCCGCGTTTTGACAGTGAATTCATCGGCAATCAACCTCCACTGCGCCGCCTCCGCCGCAAAATCGATCAGACTCTCGCTACCTGTAAGTGCAGCGGACGAAGCGTCTGGTGAGGCCTCAGCAAGCAATGCAGCCCAACGTGCCAGGATTGCGGCGCTCTGTACCATGCTGGCCTGGAGATCAACCGGGCGCACATGTTGAATGATAGAGCCGCCAGTCTGTTGAGGACCAAAGCGACTGGAGACATCCTGCCCGCTCTCCCAGGAGCAATTGTAAACGAGCCATCCCTCAGCATCGCGACGATGTTCCAGCCACCAGCGAATATAGGCAGCTACGCCTGGATAGAGACGACGCAACCAATGCAGATCTCCCGTTCGACGGAACAACTGATCGCAACACCAGATGGGAAAGCCCCACTCAGGCGCAGTACCACAGACCTCTCCGTCGTCGGCAACCATATTGTAGCTACCATCCTCACGCATGCAGGGCAGATTGGGGCGAGGAGCCGACTCGAAATGGCCCAGGATTACTTCAGCAGCCAGGGCGGGATCGGCATAGCTCAGAAAGAGGACATCCATCGCAGCTTCGGCCAGTACCAGGCGTGGTGCCTGTATCTGCATGCCATCATAGCTACTCCCCACGATACCGGCAGAAGGGCGCATAACCATACGCAACGTCTCCAGATCGTAAACCAGCCCACGCCGCCAGCTTGCGGGCCAATCGCCGGAGAGCTGAGGAGCACGGTGCCAGAAATCCTCGTCGTCGGCGCGATGATCCGCATCCGCACGCGCAATCTCCTCCATGCTATCGAGCCAGCGTTGATATGATTGATCCTGCGAGACACCCCGCGCCAGCACAGCATTGATGACTCGATGCGCGGAACCCGTTGTGTCGCCTTCGAGCGTCAACGTACTGGGGACAATCACCGTTCGGGCCTGCCATCCTGTGCTTTCCTCATGTTCCGTTATATTGGGCGAGGCAACCGCAATATCATGTGCCCAGATAGCAGCATCTTCCAACGCCACCACATGCCCCATTTCGCCAAATGTCAGTGGACCAGCATCGGCGGAGCGCATACCATGTACAAAGACATCGCCCTCGCTGGCAAGACCAAGCATTGCAACTCCTTGCTGCGGCCCCCTGATAGCATAGAGACCATGTTCCCAGAGGCGACTGGTGTGGGGATTGTGTGTATGCACATGAATCAAATAACAGGTAATGGGGAGCGGCTGCTTCACTTGAGCATCAAAAGCGAGAATACAGCCAAGCGCGTCCTCATTGACGAGAAAATAGCGTACCGTGAGGGTCAACTGGTATCTAGGGATGATACAGGTGTATTCAAAGCGATTCTTCGTATGTAGATGACTGATAATCGTACAGTTATGGCGTTTGAAGTCTTCCGGGGTGATCAGAACCATCTTGCCAATTTTGAGTCCAATCATGAGATGAGCCGTGTACTGAAACTGGTTGCGTGCATAGCTGCCAAGATTGGGGACATGCCACCCCATACCGAGTGGAACACGTGAGCGCAACACGCCACTGGGGTTCAGCTTCCAACTATGGTAGGGGTTATCCAGATAGCCATGCGGGGTAAAATCGTCATGCGGAACCATTGTCCGTTACTCCTCTCTGGCTCAGGTAGAATGCTGAGAATTGGCCTCATTGTATGATGCTGTGAGCAAAGAGTCAAAGTGCTTTTCTCTTCGATACTAGAAGATTCCAGAGAGAAGAGAACTTAGAATCTATTGAACAAAAACTGAATACCCCCTCGGCAAGTCCTCGTAGCCTATAGTATAGCTCCTAAAAGCGCTCGAATCACGCATTCTCAATGCATAAACGTGCAGATTTTCACAAAAAAATGGTTAACCACGCATTGACATTGCACGAAACGTGCATTATAATAGAATCATCCTCCTGAAGCAGGAGGAGCACCACTCTTCTTTCGTGAAGAAACAGCTAAGGCATAGGGAAGCGTCTTGACTGCACTTGTCACAACCTCCCCTGGCTGTTCTCAAGCACTTGCATGCCTTTTCGCTAACCATTTCTCTTGCATCCTGGCCCATATAGCCCTGGCGCAACATCGTTCCCAATGTCTTCGTCACACTTCACGACTCTGGCTTCGGAGGAATCGAGTCAGACAAACACTGATGAATGGACAGACTTATAGAAATTCTTTTCTATAAGTTGTTCTCTCTTGGAAAGGACACAAGGACGTGAAATGCTCTCCCTCATCCACTCACCGGCAGCAAGTTCGCAGTTGGAGAACCCTCCTGGCACTCCTTGCTGCATTAGGAATCATCGCAGGTGCGCTTGGTCTTGCTAGCGCACCCGTGCATGCGGCCGGATCACTACCCTGCGACATTTATGCGTCTGGCGGCACACCATGTGTTGCTGCCCATAGCACGGTGCGCGCCCTGCTCAGTGCCTACAATGGGAACCTGTACCAGGTCAGACGCGCGTCGGATAACGCCACATTGAACATCGGCGTCCTGAGCGCAGGCGGCTATGCCAATGCAGCCGCGCAAGATTCATTCTGCGCTGGCACAACCTGCGTCATCACCATCATCTACGACCAGTCCGGGCACGGCAACAATCTCACCCAGGCACCCGCTGGTGGGGCCGCCGGCGGTCCTGATAACCTCGCGAACGCAAGCGCGCTACCGCTGACGGTTGGCGGGCACCACGTCTACGGCGTCTACGTAGCCCCTGGCACCGGTTATCGCAACGACCATACATCAGGCATCGCGACAGGTGACAATCCAGAAGGCGAGTACGCAATCCTCGACGGCACACACTACAACGGCGGCTGCTGCTTCGACTACGGCAACGCTGAGACAAGTAACAATGATACTGGCAACGGCCACATGGAAGCCATCTATTTTGGAAATATCAAAGTGTGGGGCTACGGCTCTGGCAACGGTCCCTGGGTCATGGCGGACCTCGAAAATGGCCTTTTCTCTGGGGTCAACGCAGGTTTCAACAGTGGCGACCAGAGCATCACTTCCCACTATGTGACAGCAATAGTGAAGGGAGCACCAAATCTCTGGGCAATCAAGGCTGGCAACGCGCAATCTGGCGGCCTGACAACGATGTACAATGGGCCGCGTCCTAACGTCTCGGGTTACAATCCCATGCACAAGGAGGGTGCAATTATCCTGGGCATTGGCGGCGACAACAGCAAGAGTTCAGCCGGTTCATTCTTTGAAGGCGCGATGACTTCCGGCTACCCATCGGACGCAACCGAAAACGCTGTTCAGACCAGCATCGTCGCGGCAGGCTATGGGAGCAACGTCGGCAGCACTCCTACGGTGGGAACAACCCCATCACCTAGCCCAACCACTGGAACAACCCCAACGCCTACACCAACCAGCGGTAGTAGTGCCTCCTGTAAAGTGTCTTACACGGTAACTAACCAGTGGTCGGGAGGCTTCGGTGCCAACATTGCAATCACCAACACCGGCTCAACAGCCTGGAGCAGTTGGACCTTGAAGTTTACTTTCCCCGGCGACCAGCAGGTCACTCAACTCTGGAATGGTAGTGTCTCTCAAAGTGGATCGAGCGTAACCATCACCAATGCTACCTATAACGGGCAAGTGGCCGCTGGTGCCGCTGTCAGTCCCGGCCCTGGCTTCAACGGCTCTTTTACCAGCAGCAATCCCAACCCCATCTCGTTTACGGTCAACGGCGCAACCTGTACAACGTCCTGAACTGTGTTCTCCAGCCTTGACTATTAGATGGCTGGACCCTGAAACGTCATCTGACCAATAATCAAGCAATCATACAGAGCTGTAAGGTGAACGGCTCAACGAAGTGGAGGTAAGCACATCTCTCTCTATACAGGTAAGAGAAGCGGAAAGCTTGCCTCTCTTATGCATGGAAAGACGGCGCTACTCTAAACCATCTCGAGAAGAAAGGAATAAGAGAATGTCTAGCGACAATAAATACGGCTCGGAAGTCGCGCATCTACTCTGGCAGATCAGCGTGGAGTACGAGGCAGCCCAACAGGGACTCTCTGGCTTAACCCAGGGGATCAGCCAGCATCGCTTCATCACGCAGCGAATGGAGCGTATGCACGAATTACACATCCAGGTACATGATCTGGTTGGAGAAGAAGCTATGAGCCTGATCGCCGCCCACCTGGATCAGATAGAGCAAAACGCAGCAAACAGTGCTCCCACAGAAAGGGAAACAGCAATAACTCGCATACCCGAAACATAAGAAGAGCAAACAAAAAAGAAGCCTATCCAGGTTGGATAAACTTCCCTTTTGTTTTAGTTGAAAGAACCGGGTATTGTTTCAGTTAAAGAGACTCATTTTCACAGAGCAACGACTCAAATTGTTGACGATCAAGATGCTCATGTTCTAGTAATGCATCAGTGAGCCCTATCAACTGATCGGCATGCTCGCACAGAATTTGACAAGCCATCGCCTTACCCTCATGCAGTATCCGCTGCACCTCTGCATCAACAAGCGCATTCATCGCTGCACCTCCGCTACTTCGAGCCGCATAGGTAGACATAGGAAGGTACTGGCGCTGTGGCAAGGCTCCATTCAATTGTAAGCGACCATCGGCATGAGCTGCTAACGAACGAGCATGACCAGGAAAAGCATCAAGATCAATTTGTCGCATGTTAAGAGCATAGTCGCCTTCGGATGGCTGGTAGTCGGCGAAGACAACTCCGACCTGCTCGCTCATGCCCCAACGCGTGACCATACGCCTTGCAAGATCCGTCACCACCTGGAGATCATTTTCAGCCCCGGTTGTAATCCGTTCTGACCCAAACGTCAGTTCCTCAGCAACACGACCACCCAGGCCAACAGCAATACGCGCCATTAACGTCTCTCGACTGTAGTTGTATCTGTCCTCTTCGGCTGTAAACTGAGTGACGCCCAGGCTTTGCCCACGAGGAAGGATCGTCACACGATTGACAGTATCGGCCTCTGGCAAATGATAGGCAACGAGAGCATGACCTCCTTCATGCACAGCAATGATTCGGCGCTCTTTTTCGCTCATCACCAACGGACGCAGCGCACCGAGTTGCACACGGGCCAACGCATCCTCAAAACATTCGTGGGTGATGACCTCCATATCACGCCGGGCAGCAGTCAGGGCCGCCTCATTGACGAGATTCGCCAGATCAGCCCCGCTCATGCCGGTTGTCATACGAGATAGGCGCTCTAAGCTCACCTCAACATGTAACGGGGTTGTACGTGTATGCACCTTGAGAATCGCTTCACGGCCCACACGATCCGGCACTGAAACGGTGATACGACGATCAAAACGACCCGGACGCAACAATGCTTTATCAAGAATATCAACACGATTGGTCGCGGCCAGCACGACAACAGCCTTGCGCGCATCGAAGCCATCCAACTCAACCAGCAATTGATTGAGGGTCTGATCGCGCTCATCATTGCCAGTTAAACGTACTGAACGCTTGCGCCCGACAGCATCGATCTCATCAATGAACACCACGCAGGGAGCCGATTGACGCGCCTGATTGAAGAGGTCACGCACACGGCTGGCACCGATTCCCACAAACATCTCGACAAATTCGGAAGCGCTGATACTGAAGAATGGCACATGCGCCTCGCCCGCAACCGCCTTTGCCAGCAGCGTTTTACCGGTCCCGGGAGGGCCAACCAGCAACGCGCCGCGCGGAATACGTGCGCCCAGGCGATCATAGCGCTCTGGACTGCGTAAGAATTGCACGATCTCTTCCAATTCAGCACGCACTTCATCGATACCAGCAACATCAGCAAAAGTCACAGGGATCTCAGTACTGACGCGCGCGGTGGCCGATTTGGAAACTGGCGTATTCTTCAGAACTGGCCCCGACTTCTTTGCATCAGAAGCAGCACTCCCGGCCTCCCTTACGCGTTCAAAGCGGCGGGCGCGGCTTTTGCCCATTTGCGAAACACGATCATCGGTTGAACGCATCGAGCGCGTCCCGTTACGAGCAGCCAGAAAGACCAGCAGGAAGATGATCAGAAACACAATGGGCAAAAACTTCCACGCCAGAGACAACCAGGTAGCCGTTTGATTCGCCGGAAGGACATTGACAATCACATGCTTCTGCAATAAGAGAGGGAAGAGCTGAGGATCGCCATCTTTCGACATAAGAGTATAGATAGCCCGTGAAGGATCTATAGTAGAAGTACCAACCGAGGTGGCTGGATTTGCCGAAGGTGCACTACCCATACCGATATAGCGACTCCAGGCAATATAATCAGCCATAGCACTCTGACTGGTAGGCTTTTCTGCGTTAGAGACGCTCCCCTTCCCAGTAGCAGGGCTGGCTAAGAGCGCATTGACTTCATTACCGCGAGTAATAACCGCCAAAACATTCCCATTCGAGACCTGAGCCACAAAAGTACTATAGTCAACGCTGGTAACGCCGTTAGGTGCAGCATTCATAAAGGTTGGAGGCTGCAATTGGCTAAAAACACCAAATAGCAATGCTACCGATAGAAGAAGTAGAAAGCTATTAAACAATGTACTTTTATACTTTTTTGTCCATCGCCAGAATTTACGTCCGTAATGACGTGCCTGTCCGCGTCGCCGCCCCTGTACCTCTGCCCTATAGCGGCGACCAGCCTTGTCGTCCATTTATTCACCTCACCTGGAAAGGGCCGCGCTCAGTAAATTTGCGGCCCCTCATGTCCACACATGCGAAGATCACAGGAGGATGTTCTGCATAAGACCAGACGATATCCACCTACTTTGTCATCAAGAATCGCATGCAATAAGCTAACCTGCCCAAAAATGCCTTCCTTTCGATGCTCTTTGCCCCCTCTGGCAAGCTGCTATGACTATCGCTGTCACAGTCCAAACGCCGTCCTGTCACCGAAAGAAAAGCCATCCATCCCTGCCAATAACAACAGGAAAAAGACCAGTGTCCCATCTTCAAAAGATAAATAAAATAAACAGGCGCATCTTCTACGGACAATAGAAGATAGTGTACAGCTTATTGAAGGGAAGATCAGCCCGGTAAGTACTTTCTTCTCATATCACATATTATACCAACGTATATCTACAGTAATCATTATAGTCAGTCGATTTTAAAAAAACAGGGCCAGACATCATAATATATGACGGAGTTATTACAGGTTTATGGGCTATCACAATCCAACTGCTCTCCTCTGTCCCCTATTCCTATTACGCGATGCAATACCCAGCCGATACAAGATTCGCCACGTTTTAAGCAAGCCATTCTATGAGAGATCAAAAGTCATTTCCCCTAAATGG
Source organism: Reticulibacter mediterranei (assembly GCF_016587455.1). Classification (NCBI taxonomy): domain Bacteria; kingdom Bacillati; phylum Chloroflexota; class Ktedonobacteria; order Ktedonobacterales; family Reticulibacteraceae; genus Reticulibacter; species Reticulibacter mediterranei. Next base: position 1,443,163 of record NZ_BNJK01000001.1, read on the forward strand.
CTATAGCATGCTTTTCTATGGGCAAGCAGCCTAAAAAGAATGAAGCCAAAATCACCCGTTGGTGTGATGCATTAGCCCCTGCCACCATTTATACTTGCCTACAAACGATGCTAAAAGACAATAGTATTTTTCTTCACTTGTGGAGCATACTATGCAAAACACAACAATAGAATCGCCGCGCAAGCGTCCAACAGGAGTAACTATTATCGCAATCCTGCTAGGAATAGAGGGAATACTGGCGATCATTTTTGGCATACTGATTCTGACAACCTCGTTTCTCATCAGCCATAGAGTGACCGTCAATGGACATGCAGTTGTGGCAACAGCCGTCAATGTCGTTGGTGGATTTCTCGGAGGCTTTCCTCTGATTATAGGTATTCTTTCGCTGATTTTCACGTGGGGACTGTGGATGCTGAAGCGATGGGCATTCTGGGCCACAATAGTTATTGCGGCGCTGAATATCGTCATTGTACTGCCAGAGCTGTTTCAGGCGCACCCTAATATTTTCTCCTTCATCATCAGGGTCATCGTTCCCATTATCATCCTCCTCTATTTTCTCCTCTATCCTCAGGTTCGCCACGCCTTTCGCATGTAAGCATTTATCTTTACGAATTCACACTTTTTCTGCGGTTATTCAACTTTATTGGATAGCAGCATTTTTCTTTGAGCGAGGCAAAGAAAAGGCATCCTGCCGCTTCCTATCAAGATCTGACACAAATGTCTTCTGACTAACGTGCTAGAGAGTAGATCCATAAAAACAGGCATAATCATTGAAGAAAGGGGGCATAAGATGCCCGGTTCATTTCGCATCGGCAGTATTGCCGGTATTGACATCTACGTGCATATTAGCTGGCTGATTATTCTTGTGTTTCTGACCATTTCGCTCGCCAACGGCTGGTTCCCAACCCTCTCGCCTGGCTATCCAACATCAACCTATCTCTTGCTCGGTTTCGTTGCAGCGATCCTTTTATTTGTATCCGTCCTGCTACACGAGCTTGCACACTCGCTCGTTGCTCGCTCACGGGGATTGCCGGTTAAAAATATCGTCCTCTTCATCTTTGGCGGAGTCAGCAATATTGAACAGGAGCCACACTCGCCCGGTACCGAATTTTTTATGGCCTTTGTTGGTCCACTCGTCAGTCTCATCATCGGAGCTGTTTGCTTTGGCCTTTTAACGCTCGTACGTGGAACTCATTCGCCCACAGAAGATCTCCTCACTTATCTGGCATCAGCCAATATTTTGCTTGGCATCTTTAATTTACTGCCCGGCTTCCCACTGGATGGAGGGCGAGTTCTACGCTCCATCGTCTGGAAAATCACAGGGAACGCCTATCGCGCTACACAGGTCGCAACGATTGTCGGTCAAGTTATCGCGTATCTCTTTATTTTTGCCGGGATCTGGCTCTTCTTTTTCTCGCGCGATCCCTTTGACGGCATCTGGCTCGGCTTCATCGGCTGGTTCCTGTTAAGCTCTGCCCAGTCTGCCCGTGCGCAAGCTACATTGGAAACAACCTTTAAAGGCGTCACGGTTGCACAGGTAATGAATGCACAGCCGATGACGGTGCCAGCGAATATCTCGCTGCAAAAGCTTGTCGATGAGCACTTTTTGCCACAAGGGTTACGTTCGGCCCTTGTGCTACAGGGAGACCAGCTGGCGGGGCTGATCACGCTGAGCGATATCCGCCATGTGGCACGCGAAGAATGGCCGCAAACGCCGGTGGGCTTCGCAATGATCCCGGTTGACCGCATCCATACAGTCACCTCACAGCAAAAGCTTACCGATGCTCTCCCATTAATGACCGGCAAAGATGTCAATCAATTACCAGTTGTGGACAATGGCAAACTGGTAGGAGTTGTGACGCGTGATGCTATTATACGATCTTTGCAGGTACGGCAAGGCCTGGGATTGGAGGAACAGAAACAGCGCGTATAGTGCAGGCATAATGGGCGTTTAACGGGCCTCAAAATGCTGTGCAACTACTGGTGCCAGTTCTTCCCATTCGACGCTCGTCTGTCGCCCATTATCGAATTCTGTCATCAACCAGTCGTAAATTTTGAGCAAACGCGGATCGTCTTTGGCGAGATCCAATCCCATACGCTGGCGAATCAGAAACACCAGCCCGGCAATACCGCTCTCCTTCGTGAGAGAGACCTCCAACGGCCTGTTAAGCAGCTGCGGCACATTGAAGGGTGCGTACATCCACCAGAATTTATTCAAACCATCAGCATGCACGCCAGCACGCGTACGATGAGCATCGCGACCATATAAGGGATATTTGGGTGGAACAGGCTCATTCATTTCGGCGTAGAGATCGACCAGCTCATTAAGCGCGGTAAAATCTGGTCGCTGCTCAGGGAAATAGCCCATACCAAGCAAATGCATCAAGACGGCTTCCAATGGTGCATTCCCCGTTCGCTCTCCTTTCCCCAGCATGGTCCCGTTAATAACACCACAACCAGCGCGAATGGCAGCCAGGCAGTTTGCGAGAACCAGCCAGGTATCGTTGTGAGGATGGAACTCTAGATCCGCTGGTTGAAGCCCTAGCGCGCGCATCTCCTGAAAGAGTCGAGGAATGCTGCGCGGCAAAGCGACATCATCGTAGGGCAAGCCAAGCCCCATTGTGTCACAGATGCGAAACTTGGGACGCAACTCCGGGTCATATCCCGCGCTCATGGCAAGCACCGCTTCAATAAAAGGGCGCATAAAATCCATCGGCGCTCTTGTCGCATCTTCGAGGTGCAATCTGGGACGAATGCCAGCGTCCAGCGTCATCTGCACAGCTTCGAGATAGGTCTGAGCCGCCTGATTCCTTCCGCCCGGCTTGAACTTATGAAATGTGTGATAATCCGAAGCTGAGGCCAACATCCCGGTTTCACGCACACCCAGACTGCGGATCAATGCAACATCTTTTGCAGCGGCACGAATCCATGTTGTCGGCTCGATAGGTGCTCCGCCTCGATACCGCTCCAACGCTCCCTCAAGAGCTGCGCGATCAGAGGGACGATAGGCAAAAAACTCCGCTTGACGAATGCTTCCCGAAGCGCCTGTAAAATTGCAAAGGATATCATAGATTTTCAAGCTTTGCGCAACAGAAAGCGGCAATCCTCCCTGTTGTCCGTCGCGATGCGTGGTCTCCGTCGTCCAGACCTCAGTCGGCAAGTTTGCAGGCCGCTCAATCCAGACGTATGTGGGGAATGCATCGCGAGGAAAGCTTTCAACAAAATATTGGGGTTCCGCTGGTTCTGGAAGGGAATACATTTCATGCCTCCTGGCACCTGATAATTTATCACCTATAACGCTCAGTAGTTACTACTGTATGAAACGACATTAGTGTTGTCAAGATTGATTACAAAATCAATATGTTGTACGATCAAGCCATTGATACAGAGGAGGAAGTAGTGAAACAATCACGTTATCTCACCGCAAAGGAAGCTGCCGAAACGCTTGATGTCAACGTGGCAACAATTTATGCATATGTTAGTCGCGGCTTGATCCGTTCGGAACCTGCGGGGCTGAACCAGCGGGCACGACTCTACGTGGCAGAAGACGTACAGAAATTGCTTGAGCAGAAAGCGTATCGGCATGATCCAGCCAAAGCAGCTCATGCAGCTATGCAGTGGGGCGCGCCCATCCTCGAATCAGCCCTCACCCTCATCGATGAAACGGGCCTTTATTACAAAGGGCAGGATGTCACCAGACTCGCCACGACGCACACTATCGAACAGGTAGCGGCGCTACTCTGGACCGGCGACACGACGCAGGAAGCGAGCATCTTTTCGCTGTATCCGCAGATTGATAACTATTTAGATGCACTGAGTAACTTACAGCTACGCCAATCCGATCTCCCAGTCCTACAGCAGCTCCAGATAGCCCTCACGCTCGCAGCAGCTGACGATCTGGCCGCCTACGATCTGCACACAGGATTTCACCACTCTGGACAAACAGGTACACGCATCCTGAAACTAATGACCGCAGTAGTCGCCCACAATCACGATACAACGATGCCCATTGCCCGGACGCTACAACGCAACTGGTGCACAGACGACGAACAAACCGTCCATCTGTTTAATGCCGCACTGATCCTGTGCGCCGATCATGAACTCAACGCCTCGGCATTCGCGGCGCGTGTTGTTGCCTCAGCTGCGACACATCTCTATCAAGTGATCATAGCAGGATTGGCTGCCCTCCAGGGCTTCAAGCATGGCGGGAACACTATTCTTGTTGAGGATCTCTTCCGTGAGATAACGTCACGCGGCTCTGTACGCGAGGTGATCGCGTCTCGCCTGCGGCGTGGGGAACTGATACCCGGCTTCGGCGGACATCAACTCTATCCACATGGTGATCCTAGAGGAGCCTGCCTGCTCTCTTTGCTTGTACAGATGTACCCGAACAGTCCAGATGTTCAACAGGCACAAACGATGGTTGCCATCATGGATGAGATTACAGACAGGAAACCAAATCTGGAATTCGCGCTGGTGACGCTGGCGCAAACACTACATCTACCAGACGGAAGCGCTCTGGCCCTCTTTGCAACTGGGCGCACGGTTGGCTGGATAGGACACGCCATTGAGCAATACAACAGCGGACACATGATTCGGCCACGAGCAACCTATAGCGGTCCACGCCCCGATACTCCTACCCCATAGATCAAAGCCACAAAAATCGTGAAGATATGCCAAAGAAAATGCTGCTACTAGCGGGGAAGCTTCTACGAGGAGGTCTAGCTGCCCTCCGCTCATTTTCATTGACACATCCTGATTCACATGGTACATTATTCATACGTACGATGTAAATAGTACGTTCGTTTTTGATCAGACATATGGATTCAACTACACATGGACACACACAACAACTCCATCACAGAAGACGTTCCGGTCTTGCCAGATCACGTTCCAGTGGTTATGCCAGAGTTACCCGCGCGGTTAGCAATTACCACAATGGAGCAAATGAAGGCAGTTGCCGATCCCACACGTGATCGCATTCTTGGCATCATTCAACAACAACCAGCTACCGCCAAACAGGTTGCGGATAGGCTCAAAATGGCCCCAGGCACGATTAACCACCACTTACAGGTCTTAGAAGCAGCAGGGTTGGCAAAAGTCGTGGCACGCCGCCTGATACGTGGCATCGTTGCCAAATACTACACACGAACGGCCCGCATTTTCGAGTATTGCTTCGCGCCCGAAATTGTGGATCGTGAGTCGATAAGTTTGCAAATATTGACAAATGCCAGAAGTGATCTTGCAGAAACCCTTGCCGCAGGTGAAAATGATCTCGTCGTTGTCAATGCCGCCAGCCCACGCACACGGCTCTCACCGGAGCGCATCAAGGCATTTAACGAGCGGCTCAAAGCCTTGATCGATGAATTTATCCACGAACCCTATGATCCTAACGGGGAAGTCTATACGCTCTGCGCCGCATTCTTCAAAGCACCGCCCTATCTGCAACATGTACAGGATCCAGCAGATGTACCATCCAGCGAACAGAACACAAGAGAGGATCGCTCATAAAGGAGAGATAGTGTTATGGAAGCGACACATGCAGGAAAGTTACGCAGCGATTTCTGGAAATACTGGACGGGGCAAACGATCTCAAACCTGGGCAGTTCTATCACGCTGTTTGCGCTGCCGCTGCTGGTCTACAAGCTGACCGGCTCATCTATCAATCTTGGTATCTCCACCGCCGCTAACTTTCTCCCTTATCTACTCTTCGGGCTGCTCCTCGGTGCCTGGACAGATCGGGTCGATCGCAAACGTATGATGATCTTCACCGATGGTGCGCGTGCTGTTGTTATCGCCTTGATCCCCATCCTGGCTCTCTCAGGCAGCCTGAATGTCTGGTGGATTTATGCAGTTGGATTCGTTCACTCCATATTGACGATCTGCTTCGAATCCGGGCAGTTCGCCGCTATCCCTAGCCTTGTGAACCAGGATGATCTGGTCACAGCCAACGGACGCATCCAGGCCAGCTATTCAGGGGCAAGCATTCTCGGTCCCTTGCTAGCTGGTGCGCTGGTGACGATTATGTCGCTCCAAATGCTGATGTTCCTTGATGCTGCTTCATTTCTGCTCTCTGCCCTTTCGCTCTCCCTGATTGCAACAGGTTTCAATCAGCAACAAAGCCAGGAACGCAAACATATCTGGCACGATGTCAGTGAGGGGTTGCGTTATGTTCTGGGCCATCCAGTATTACGCAATATTTCAATCATGATGGCGCTGGTCAACTTCACCGCAGTCACAGTTGCCGCGCAGATTGTCCTCTTCGCTCAAGAACGCCTGCACGCCACCGATACACAGATCAGCATACTCTACGCCGCTGGCAGCATCGGCGTCGTCGTGCTCTCGCTGGCAGCGGGACCGTTACGCAAACGCTGGTCCTTTAGCACTGTGGCCCTGACCGCGCTGATGATCGAGGGTCTCCTGACGGTTGCCCTGGCCTTTACGCAATGGTACTGGCTAGGCGTCTTGCTCTGGGGCATAGCGTCGGGTCTGGGCATCCTCTTTAACATCAACACTAGTAGCTTGCGACAGGCCATCGTCCCCAATCACATGCTAGGGCGCGTCATGAGCATTGCTAGCGTCCTGGCGTGGTCAGCGATTCCCGTTGGCTCCCTGTTGGGAGGATATGCTGTGGGCTGGACGCAAAACATCGTGCTGGTTTATGCTGTCATTGGTATAGTGATGTTCCTCATTCCATTATGTTTTTCGTTTACAGCCCTGGGGCGCGCCAATGATTACATCCAACAGGCTACGGAACAGGAACGCACGACAGATGCCGCTGCACCAGATAAGGCTTGAGGCAGACGAGCAAAAGGAGGCTCAGGAGGATGAGCATAGAACTGAATTGGCAATGGGATGCTGTGGTTGGCAATAGAATGGTAATCACCACTATCGATGCACATGCAGCAGGTGAGCCATTGAGAATTATTACTGGTGGCCTCCCTCCATTGCCAGGTGCAACCATACTGGAAAAGCGGCGCTATCTGCAAGCCCACCTCGACACGATCCGGCAAGCGCTGATGTGGGAACCACGAGGCCATCGCGACATGTACGGCTGTGTGCTCACTCCTCCAGTCACATCGGAGGCCGATCTGGGCGTCCTGTTCATGCACAACGAAGGCTACAGTACCATGTGCGGGCATGGCGTTATCGCCCTGGTAACAACCCTTCTAAAGACAGGGGCAATAAAGGCGAAGGGGTCACAAACAGCCGTCAACCTTGATACGCCCGCCGGATTGGTGCGGGCAACTGCCCATCTCGATCAATCTGGAGCAGTCGAACGTGTCTCGTTTTTGAACGTACCCTCATTCGTCTATGCTCGCGATGTTGAACTAGCAGTACCAGAGTTGGGAAAGGTGTGTGTCGATATCGCCTTCGGGGGGGCCTTTTACGCCATTCTTCCGGCCGAGCAAGTGGGATTACAGATCGAACCGCGACAGAGAGAACAACTGGTCGCAGCCGGAGAGGCGATCAAACAGGCGGTTCATGCAAAGCTGGCAATCAAGCATCCATACGAAGAAGATTTAGGATTTCTCTATGGCACAATCCTGACTGGTCCACCTGAAAATCCGGCCCATCACAGCCGCAACATCTGTATTTTCGCCGATGCAGAGGTAGATCGCTCACCCACAGGCACCGGCGTTTCGGCACGGCTCGCGTTGCATTATACAAGGGGCGAAATCGCGGAAGGGCAGCAGATCGTCATTGAAAGCATCCTGGGAGATGTGAGCACATTTGGAGGGAGGGTGGCAGGCAAGGCGCAAATAGGACCATATGAGGCCATCATCCCAGAGGTGAGCGGGACGGCCTTCATTACTGGCCGCCACGAATTCCTTATCGATCCAGATGATAAGCTGGGTCAGGGATTTTTCCTAAAATAAAGCGTACATGTATCAAACCGAGCAGTGAAATCGTGTCCGGCATTAACTCTGCCAGACACGATTTCACCTTCTGGCCGAATAAGGTTATTGCTGAACGCCGCGCATGCTCAATTGCACGCGCCCACGCTGCATATCTACCTTCAGGACGCGCACCTGCACCACCTGACCAACCGACACCAGGCTCAGTGGGTCTTTGACAAAGCGATCAGCCATCTCGGACACATGCACCAGACCATCCTGCTTGACGCCGATATCAACGAAGGCACCAAAAGGCACAACGTTACGTACCGTTCCCTGGAGGAGCATGCCTGTTTGCAAATCCTCCATCTTCAAGACATCGTGGCGCAGGATAGGAGCAGGCAAAGCATCGCGCGGATCAAGGCCTGGCTTTTCCAGGTTCTCCAGAATGTCGTTGAGTGTGGGCAGACCAACGCCAATCTTCTTCGCAAAATCGGCCCATGCCGCCTGTTCACCGTCGCCGTTGGCGGCCCTATTGCGATTACTACGGCCAAGACTATTTTGCAGTTTGATTAACTGGCGAAACTGTGCGATGCGCTCTGAAGGTCTGGCCGATTGACCGTTCCCTGTTGGAAGCAGTTGTAAGAGCGCGCGGGTCGCAGCATAGCTTTCGGGATGGATAAACGTATTATCGAGCGGTTCAGCGCCATTGGCAATCTTGAGGAACCCAGCTGCCTGTACAAATGTTGCCGGACCCAGCCCCGACACTTTATGTAGCTCCTCACGCGTCTTGAACGGGCCGTTCTGCTCCCGGTACTTCACAATTGCATTGGCAACACGTGTATTGATGCCCGATACGTGCTTCAAAAGCGCAGCAGAAGCTGAATTGACCTCCACACCGGCAAAGTTGACGCAAGAAACTACCACGCGATCCAGCATCGCCGCCAGCTCCTTCTGGTCAACATCATGCTGATAGAGACCGACACCAACCGCTTTCGGATCGATCTTGACCAGCTCTGCCAGAGGATCTTGCAAACGGCGGGCAATCGAGATAGTGCCACGCTGCGTTGCATCCAGCGTCGGAAACTCTTCACGCGCTGCCTCAGAAGCAGAATAGACCGATGCACCCGCTTCATTGACAATGACATAGCCGATCTCGCCTTTTTTCTCGCTCTCTTGCTCCAGATCGCGGATCAAACCCGCTACCAACTGTTCCGTCTCACGCGAGGCAGTACCATTGCCAATAGCGATAACACCGATATTGTATTTGGTCAACAACTGGCGCAACAGCTGGTTCGCTTTTTCCGATTGATACAGATACATGGTATCTGAAACGATATATTTCCCGGTCTCATCAACGACGGTCAGCTTACAGCCAGTGCGAAAGCCAGGATCAACGCCAAGTACCTTTTTGCCACGCAGGGGAGGCTGCAAGAGGAGATTGCGCAAGTTGGTAGCAAAAATATTGATCGCATGCTCCTCCGCCTGACGGGTCAGCTCCACGCGCACCTCGCGCTCCATCGAAGGGGCAAGCAAGCGCTTGTAGCCATCTTCCATCGCATCGGAGAGATGATGGGCAAAGGGCGAGGTCGTTTTGACGGGATAATGGTGGGTAATCTTGGCCTGAGCCTGTTCATACGGCAACGTCGCACTGACCCGCAAAACATCTTCGCGCTCAGCCCGGTTCAATGCGAGAATGCGATGTGGCACAAGCTTGGTGATAGTTTCGTCGAACTCGTAATAGAGCTGATACACTCCATTCGGATCTTTCTCAGCCAGTTTCTCAGGATCAACGGGTTTGGCACTGATAGTGGAGTGTTTGAAGAAGGTGGTACGCACACTGCCGCGCACATTGGCATCTTCAGAAATCACCTCGGCCACGATATCGCAGGCACCTGCATAGGCTTCCAGGCTGGTAGCAACGTCCTTCTCGGCATCCAAAAAGGGGTGAGCATGCTCCTCCAGTATAGCCTCGACATCGCCGGTCGCTTCAAGCTGTTGCAAAATAAGATCAGCCAGAGGAGCCAATCCCTTCTCCCTGGCAACGCTGGCACGCGTCTTGCGCTTGGGACGATAGGGCAAATAGAGATCTTCCACTTCCTGCAAGGTTGTCGCAGCTGCAATAACAGCAGCCAGTTCCGGCGTCAACTTTCCTTGTGTATCGATCAACCGGTGGACATCCATCTTGCGCTCGTGCAATGCCCGTAAAGCCGCTGTTTTATCAGCAATAGCTTGAATCTGGACCTCATCTAGACTGCCAGTTACTTCTTTACGATAACGAGCAATGAAAGGAATGGTGTTTCCCTCATCCAACAAACCGATAGTACGTGCAACCTGTCCCTCGCTCAGGCTTAATTCAGCCCCTAGCGTTTTTGCTATATCTGTAATTGATAAAGCTTCATCAAGAGTTGTCGTCTGTTCCTGAGTAGTCAAACTGTGTAGCCTACCTTCCCTAGCAGCTTGCTATTAATAGGATTCTGCAAGGGAAATCGTACCATAGCGGTCAAGACAGGACAGCACAATTGGGACATTTGTACTTGTTTTTTGTTACAGGCCAGCATCAATATTGTTGCTGACTGGCAGCAGCTTTTTGTTGAGATGCTCTATATCTGGATTTCTTATATCTCGATTTTCCTAATATCCCACCAATCCATCCCAGTGTAAAGGCGACGAGCAGGCCACCACCCAGCCAGAACAGGAGATTTGTTGAAGAGTGTTGAGACGACGTTGAAGGGAGCAGAAAATCAGGCAGCACAGAATGCCAGACGCGGCCAGCCAGATCGGAAAAAGCGCGTGCGCCATGAGCACGAGCCAGCGCGACCTCCCTTTGCCAGCGCTGCACAAAGCTCACCACCAGGCCAACCAATAAGACCAGCCAGAATATCACAGTACTGTTGATCCCAGCCCATATGCCAGTCCAGCCTCCGCGCAAAGATGGACCACCCTGGCGCGTCGTCAAGAAGCCCGCAAACACATAGAACACAAAGCCCATCAACATCGTCAGGTAAAAGTATTCTGTTCGCTTCAACGAAAGCACAATCAGAGCGGCCAATGCTCCCTGCACAATGCCCCACAAACAGCCCTGACCAAAGGAGGTCGGCAACGGACGAACAGGTCTTTTGTCATAGCCAGACGAGGGAGCAGGAGTAGAAACCGGCGCTGGGATATATGGCGAACCAAGCGGCGATCCTGCCACTCCTGTATAAGAACGTGGAGGCGGTGGCTGCATGGTTGGGACAGCAGACGGCACAGATGCTACGGATGGAACATTTGCTGTGACGCGCACTGGCCGTACAGCAATCGTAGGGTCGGCATGAGCGGTAAAAGCAGGTGTCCGCAACGCTTGAGCGAACTCATCCATGCTTTGATAACGATCATCTGCGTATAGAGCCAGCGCTTTGAGTAGAGCACGCTCTACCTGTGGCGAAAGCGCGGGATTCAACAAGCGAGGGGCAATTAATGTATCTTTCACTGAACGAGACATCGCTGCTGGTGGCAACCTGTCGGTAAGCAGCAGATACATCGTCGCCGCCATCGAATAGATATCCGACTGTGGGCCAGTTTTCCCGAGATATTGTTCGAGGGGACTAAAGCCTTCAGAGACGGCCCGCACCATTGTCTGTGTGTCCCGATCAGGATCGTAGAGCTTGGTCAGACCAAAATCGACCAGCACCGCTGTTTGTTGCGGAGTCAAAATGATATTGGCAGGTTTAATATCGCGATGGATAATGGCAGGACGGCGGCTATGCAGTTCTTGAAGCACATCCATAATCGGCAAAAGCCAGGATAACACTTCTTGCTCGCTGCATGGTCCACGAGACTGACGATGAGGCTCCTGCTCTCCAATAAGTCCTCCCGGCACACGGCTACGCAACAACTGTACCAGGTTTTGCCCCTCGATCAATTGCATAACCAGATAGAAACGTCCTCCCGCCTCAAACGCATCATAGACAGCGGGCAAGTGTTTACTTTTCACGGTAAACAGAATCCCCGCCTCCATTAACGCCTGGCGACGCGCGGCTGGCGTCACATCATAGGTCTCTTTAATCGCACAGGGACGATTACCCTCGCTGGTATCAACGCCACGATAAATGGCACCAAATCCGCCTCGATTGATGACGGGGCCAACGATATAATGTCCACCGATTCTCGTTCCCTGAACAAGCGATAGTGGTAAGCTCATAGCAGGGTCAAATCCTTTTCTCTTTGCATAGTTCCTGCAACAAAAAGCTATCTTCTATAAGATAGACGTGCAAACTAATCTACGTTATAATCGGCAGGATAGTTACACACCCGTTTGTCGCTAGAAGCCTGCATACATCATATATAGACACACCCACATACAAATATCAATGTGTTACCATAACAATTATCTACAACATAGAGGTAAAGCGAAAAGAGGTAATACCGATGAACGAACATCACGAAACGTCATCTAACCCATATGAGGATGAACAGCAGATCCCGTATGCTTCCTGGGAAGAGAACAAAACGTCTGAGCAGGGAAAAGAGGCTGCGGCACCATCTACGCCTCAGCTTCCACCTTCAGCCGCACAGAGCTCGCCCGGAGTCGTACCGCAGGCGCAGCAATGGTACGGACACTATCCTTACGCGCCACCAATGGTCCCACAACACATTGCTCCACCCAAACAAGATAGTTACCTTCAGGGTCTCGCTATCACCACTATCATCTGTTCTGCACTACTACTCATCGTTGGCCTGGTGGGAGTTCCCATCACTCTTCTTAATTTTTTCAACTCCTACTTCTCCATTGATCAAACAAACGCAGCTGCTTTTTTTAGTCGTCAGGCATTATACCTCACAGGAACCATTGTCTGCTTAGCAGGTGGAGGACTTTCCCTCTTTCACGCCATTCGCTCCGTTTTAAAAAGACCATCTACAGCCGTTGCTCTGCCGCCAGCCTGGGTTCTGCTGATCCCGTATGTGATCGTGCTGGGAGGACTCTTCGCTATTGAGGCTATCAACGGCGAGATACCGCTGGTTCTCTTAGCCATCTTGTTCCTGGTAGCTGTCAGCCCACTGGCAGGAGCCACGTTGCTAGCCATCAGCCTTCGAGCATTACCATCCAACGCCGCTGCAATCACCTGGCGACGCCTGACGGTTTCGCTCGTCAGCGGAGCAACAGCGCCCTTTTTCCTCATCGCCCTCCTCTATTCCATTGTCAATACGGGCCTTTTATACGCTCTCTATAGCTGTACAGGAGCAAATCCTGCACCTTACTGCACAAACGGCGATCAACTACTGACAACCACTTTTATTCTCATAGCAATCATCGGGCCAATCATTATAGCTACTATCACGCCGCTGTTGCTCGCATTTTACATCCGTAAAGTGCAAAAAGCAGGAGAAGCATTGTTGCTCGGCCTGGCCTGTGGAACGGGTTTTGGCATCATGGAAGGCGCGTTTATGTCCGGCACAGCTTACCATAATTGGGTAGGAGTTTTGCTTACCAGTTTTGGGATGATTATTATCAATGGAACCGGAGCAGCACTGGTCACTCTGGGGTGGTATCATGTTCTTAATCCCGATCATCGCCATTTGCCCAAAGCCTTTGGATATTGGCTCTGGGCAGTCGTATCGCAAATAATCTTCTACCTTCTGTCGATAGCGATTCCGGTGATTGAGCCAATCGATACATTTTTGAATGCCTGGAAAGTTTCATTAGGTACTGGCATCGTCTCTTTGTATGAGATAGGATATATGGCGGTGGTAATTGTAGTAGCAGGATTGTTTTTGTATTTGATGCAAAGAGTAAGAAAGGAAGACACACTCTCAGCAGCGGTAGCACCACCATCACCCGAAGTGGTAGCACCACCATCACCCGAAGTGGTAGTACCACCATCAGAAGTAAGTAGCGACGTATCAGAAATGAGTAGCGACGTATAGAGAGAACGAGCAGAAAAACCCGAAGAAGTCTCTATCTCCCTGTCGAGAAACCCGGTTTCGCCGACAAGATGAGTAAACCCAGAAAATACGGCAGATCTATGAAACAATAGATCAAGTTGCTTGCAATAACCTATACGTATGATACAATAAGCCATGACCGAACTGATCTACGTCATTGTTGCAGGAGAAGAGAGCAAGCCCGTGGAACGAAATGTAATGTTTGACGGTGAACGCGACCGTAACAAGCCGGCTGAAACCGAACGCGAAACTATACAAGAAGCAGAGTTAAGTAGTCTGGCGCAAAGCGACAGTCTGCGTCTTTACCTTCGCGAGATTTCGCGTATTCCTCTGCTCTCTGCTGCTAGCGAATCACGCCTTGCAGAACGTGCAGAGCAGGGCGACAGAGAGGCACGTAATCACCTGATCGAGGCGAATCTGCGCCTGGTAGTGAGTATCGCTAAGAAATATGTTGGACAGGGCCTATCCCTGGAAGACCTGATTGGCGAGGGGAATATCGGTCTCATTCGTGCGGTCACTAAATTTGATTACAGAAAAGGCTTCCGTTTTTCCACATATGCTACCTGGTGGATCAAGCAAGCTATTACACGAGCGATCCTGGAAGGTACGCGTGTCGTGCGGCTCCCAGTCTACATCATGGAAGAAGTGATGCGCGTAAAACGCACGACGCGTCAACTCTACCAGGAATTAGGACGTGAACCAACACCAGAGAGCATCGGAGAACGGCTGGGCATGACTCCGGAACGCGTAAGCGAGCTGTTAATCTGGGCCGAGAAAGTCTTCTCCCTGGACGCACCACTTTCAGAAGAGGAAGAGAATACGCTTGGTGATATTATCGAAGACATCCGCGAAAGAGGGCCAATGGAGATCACCGATCAGCAATTGCTGCGCGAGGAGATCCGCAAAGTCCTCGGACAACTCACGGTACGCGAGCGACAGGTCATTGAGCTGCGCTTCGGGCTGGTGGATGACCACGATCATACCCTGGAAGAAGTGGGCAAAAAATTGAAGGTCACACGCGAACGTGTACGTCAGATCGAAGAACGTGCAATTCGCAAGTTACGTCACCCACAAGCAAGTCGTCTCCTCAAAGACTATCTCGACTAAAACCAGAGTCATTCTGCCGGTGAGGATAGCCTTCACATATGCATGAATGCACAGTACTCTATAGGATAGGTATCAGACATCTACCAGAGTACTGTGCATTCGTGTTCACTACCGATACATTTTTATCTTATAAGAAAAAAGGGGAAAAGCCTTTCCGAAACAGATCTATCCCTCAACAGAGGCTTCATACGTTCATCCATGTAAAGAGTGCTTTCTATTTCTTAATGCGCATGCATGCTGATGAGGTTCCGTAAACTATGAATGAACTGGCTGGTCAGAATCTTGGTGGATACCAACTGGAAGAAGAGATCGGCCGAGGCTCAATGGGAGTCGTCTACCGAGGAAAGCAAATCGCGCTCGGACGCGACGTTGCAATCAAAGTGCTCCCCCAAAGCCTGGCACGTGACGCTTCTTATATAGCACGTTTTATTCGTGAAGCCCAGATCATTGCGGGTCTCAATCATCCCAACATCGTCCATATCTATGATGCTGGCCAACAAAATAAACTCCTCTATTTCGTGATGGAATACGTCGAAGGGCCAACGCTCGCCAGCCTGCTCCACATAGATGGCATCATTCCCGAATATCTGGCCGCCGAATATGCCGCCGAAATCGCTGACGCTCTGGATGCAGCGTATAAAGAGCGCCATGTGATCCATCGCGATATCAAGCCAGAAAATTTGATGCTCAATCGTTGGGGCAAAATCAAAATCATGGACTTTGGGCTGGCCCGCGCCCCTGGCCTGCAACAGATTACCATAGCCAAAACGCTCGTCGGCAGCATCTACTATGCCTCGCCTGAACAGGTGTGGGGACATGCGCTGGATAATCGCAGCGATATTTACGCGCTAGGCGTCGTACTTTACGAGATGGTTTGCGGACAGCGCCCATTTATGGGACGTTCCATGCCAGAATTAACCAGAACAATTACACAGGGCATCTTGCAACCTCCTAGTGTACATAATCCTTCAATACTTCCTGAGTTAGAGACCATCATTATGACAGCACTGGCAAAGGATCGCGAACAGCGCTATGGAGAAGCCAGCATCATGGCTCGACAACTGCGCGCACTCAATTTACAGCCACCACAACTCCCGCAATTGCCACTGCTGTCACCACCTTCGGCGCTTCCACAGTCGCCACTCGCGCCACACGCCGGGAGCAAACGGGTGGTGGTTCAACCTCCCAAACGGCCAACAATGCAACAGCCACGCTATTTTGATATTGACATAGAGCGGTCGCAGCCATCACCGCTTTCCAGATCACTACCCGGTAACGATGCAACCAGCGCTGCTCCAAATCTCCCCGGCTCCACAAGCCTGCTCACATCGGCAAACGCAGAGAAGGGAGAAGTACCGCACCATATACCGCCGACTGTTAATAACAATAAAAGCCTTGTTGTCTATCAGGGAGAGGCACAAAAGACGCTCCAGAAGCGCTCTTTCTGGCAATTGCTCCAGCGTTTTTTCAAACGACCATCTCGATGAGAAGACAGCAACATTGCACAGTTCCAGCCCAGCGCCTATACTATGAACAAAAAGAGAGAGTATTTTCAGGAGATAGAGAAAAGTCGCATGAATTCATCGCAATTAAGTCTAGGAATCGCCTTTATAGCGGGGCTGGCATCGTTTCTTTCGCCATGTGTACTGCCGCTGGTCCCAATTTACCTGGGTCAACTTGTTGGTCAGAGCATCTATCAATCGACGACGAAGCAACCAGCACTATCAACACGCATGGTAACATTTTTCCATGCGGCAACATTTGTCTTTGGTTTTACACTGGCATTTGTCGCACTGGGGGCAACGGCGAGTACGCTGGGGAGTTTTTTGCGAGAGCATCAGGTCATTGTACGTCAAATTGGCGGAGTGATTCTGGTCATGGTCGGATTACATCTGGCAGGCATCCTCAAACTGCCTTTTCTCTACTGGCAAAAGCGCATTGAATATCATCCAGCGCGCCCCGGCTATCTGGCATCGTTGATTATGGGAGTGATTTTCGCCATCGCGTGGTCGCCATGCATCGGCCCGATCCTCGGCTCGATCCTTGTGCTGGCCGCAAACGCAGCAACGTTGAAGAGTGGCGTATTTCTTTTATTAGCCTATTCGCTGGGCCTGGCGATCCCATTCCTGTTGCTCGGGCTGGGATTAGACCGCGTCAGCCGCTTGCTCAAGCGACTTCGTCCCTATCTAGGGAAAATCGAGATAGCAACAGGTGTCATGTTGATCGCCGTCGGTCTTATGATCTTCTTCAACCTGTTTATCCTGCTCAATTCTTACCTGAACGTGGGCTTTATTCTCTAAAAAGCAGAAAGAAAAACCGCGATGATAGGACAGAAATCAACAGCAAATACAGGAATAACCGGTCCATCGCCCTGGCTGACGGGATTCCTGGCCGTCTTTTACCTCGGACTTCTGGCGCTGGTCATCTTTCTTCCCGGAGCCTCACTGCTTGATCGTCTCCGCTGGCTGGATAGTGGAGTATGCGCTCAGATGCCTACCCACTCATTCTATCCAGGTGGCGAGCGCCTCCCCCTGTGTTCTCGCAACACGGGCATCTACCTCGGCTTTATCACCACGCTCATACTCCTCTATAGCACAGGACGAGGACGCGCCAGACTAGTGCCCCCACGATCAATTATCGCCGTCCTCGCTGCCAGCGTACTTGCGCTGGCGATAGACGGCTTCAACTCGCTGGCACTTGATCTCGGTTTCCCTCATCTCTATCAGCCACATAACCTGCTACGACTGGGTACAGGGCTTATCACGGGGCTGGCAATGGCTTCACTAGCCCTGCCGATCCTTAATCAACTATTCTGGCGGGAAAGCAATCAGCAGAGCAGCATCCCCACCTGGAAAAGCCTGCTTCTCTTTGTCCCGGTCCTCATTCTCTGCTTTTTCGCCGTTGCATCGCAAAGTAGCATCGTCCTCTATCCGCTGGCACTGCTCAGTACGATAGGCATTCTCACAGCAATCAGTAGCATCAATTTGATCTTTATTATCGCGCTCAGCAAGCGCGGCGAAACCTTTGAATACTACCGACAATTATTGCCATTTTTCGGCCTGGCCTTTGCGCTCGCCATAGGAGAAATGCTCGCACTGGCTCAACTCAAATTTACTCTATTACAAGCACTTGGCATCCCGGGTTGATCGCTCCGCCCTTTATTCACGACTTTCGAGGTCTGCCCTAATCTCCATCATCAACTCGGGATCTAGCTTGACCCGCTCACCAACAGGCATGTGTGCAATACGCATTACCGCCTCGCGCAAGTGAGCAGGGGCATGTTCAATAGTACAGCGCTCATGGATCAACCGCTTCAACTGCTGATCAAAATGGAAGCGGCAGGTGCAACTAGGGCAATCGACCATATGTTGTTGTACAATCGAAACTTCCTCAGCGCTGAGTTCCCGATCTATATAAAGATGGAGACGAGCAGTGACTTCAACACAATTTGAACAATCCATAAAACCTTCTCCATACGCTAGCTCGCCGTTATATCTGTTTATTCTAACATAATCTGGGGGGCTTTCATTCCCGAAGCCAGTGCGATATACTGATAGTACTTTCTTATGGAAAGTACTGGCCCCGGCATGGGACCGCACAAGAGGAGAAGTTGATGTCGGAACAGTCAAGATTTGAAGATGCACCCGAACAACCAGCAAATACAGACGTAGAATTGGAGCAGACACTGCCTGAAGAGACCACACATACAACAGAGACCCCAGAACAGACACAAGCGAACCCGGACCAGTCTCAAGCCCCAACGGAAGACTTTGAAGCTGGTGTCCTGGCTCAGTTGGATAGCCTGTATCGCACAGCTTTGCGTATGACCAACAATCCGCAGGAAGCAGAGGATCTCGTGCAGGAAACGATGCTCAAAGCATTTCGTTTCGCCCACACATACCAGCCCGGCACAAATTTGCGCGCCTGGCTCTTCCGAATTCTGAATACGTCAGCGATCAACCGCTATCGTAAGCAGGCTACTCATCCTACACCTACATCCTTACCAGAAGGAGAGGAGTTTTATCTCTATAATCAGATTAGAGACCTGAGTGGACAGGAGCTAAGCCAGGGGGCAGAAGAAGAGGTACTCAACCAATATCTGGACGAGGATGTCTACAAAGCGCTCAATGATCTTCCACCTAATTTCCGCATGGCGGTCATTCTCGCCGATATTGAAGGGCTTTCCTACAAAGAAATTGCAGAAGCGCTGCAAATACCGATCGGGACGGTCATGAGTCGCATTTCACGAGCTCGGAGACAACTCCAAAAGTCTCTCTGGCAGTATGCAAAAGAGCGAGGATACGTCAAAGCCTCCTGATTCGGGCTATTGATGCGAGAAAAAAGAGTATCTCTCTGCTACATAACAAGTGGAATTACACAAACAAGGCTCCCTTACCATAGCGGAGCAGCTTGTTTATACCCGTTTTTTGTCTCTTTTTCCTCAGTTTATAGCCATCTATACAATCTCCAATCATTGCAGCATATCATCCATATTCTTGGTATGCTCCATTTCTTTCAAAAAGATGAACTCTCTAAAAGAGTCGAGGACGATACAGAATTTCTTTATCCCCTCGCACATACACAATCTCTACTGTATCCACCTCTACAAAAATTTATTGGCTAAAACGAACTGGCATATTGCAATAAGCGTAAAATGAGCAAACAGCAACACTGGATAACGCGCTATCAAGTGTCCAATGATACTATTGACGAATGAATACATTCCCTGTAGAATCAAAGAACCATGCAAGAAAGGTTTTTTATGGTAGACATCGCAACTTCCTACGACGCCGATGATGAAGACCTCTACTCATTGCCAGCCTACGACCCGGCAGGCATCTTTAGTAGCACGCGGGTAGTTCTCGAACTGGGAGAACATGTCTGGATCAATCAGAATCAGGTGGAATCGTTAGCCCAGCGATGGCTACAAGAAGAGCAGGAGGCCGAAAATAGATCAAATGAAGCCCTCTGGGATGCCCGGTATCACTTCCATGATGGTAGCGAACGGACCGTCAATTGGCTCCTGCTGCTAGATGCATTAAATTTTTGCTTCTGGGCAGAAAAGGATCAACCTCGCTGGACCATTGACTATCAAGGAGAAACCCTCAACGGTTACTGGGCAGAAGCGGCGGCTCTAAAGCGAGCTGTCGAAGAAGGTCTTCCCCTCTGGGATGCCGAGTATCTCAGCACCATTAGCAACGAAACCATTGCGCAAATCTTTCGTGGCACCCAGACTATCCCTCTACTCGAACAACGAGGCAATAATGCTCGTGAGGTGGGCAGAATACTTCTAGAACGCTTCGATGGGCAATTTACACGCGCTCTTGAACAGGCTAATCATAATGCAGTCGAGCTAGCCCTGCTGCTCGCCAATACCTTCCCATCATTTCACGATGTCGCATCCTACCGTCAGCACGAAATTCGTTTCTTCAAACGTGCGCAAATCTGTGCTGCCGATCTGCATCATGCATTTGGCGGGAAAGAATGGGGCAATCTGGCCGACCTGGATAAACTTACAGCGTTTGCCGATTATAAATTACCGCAGGTTCTCCGTCACTACAATGTGCTGGAATATTGTCCCCCGTTGGCGGAACAGGTTGACAATCAAGAACTGATCACGGCTGGTAGCGAGGAAGAAATAGAGATTCGCGCCGCCACCATCTGGGCCTGTGAATTGTTGCGCAGAAGATTATCTTCTCAAGGCCATATGGTGAATGCAGCCGAGATCGATCAAAAACTGTGGCTCCTGGGGCAACATTCAACAGATATGCGGCCATATCATCGTACACGCACAATCTATTATTAACCCTGTCAGGCATACACAGCCAAGAAAGACCGATAATGGCACGAAATCATTCATCGAGCCATTATCCTACACCATAGGCAATTATTTATGGAATTAGCAACATTACTCGCAGCGTTAGAACAAGAACCGAAACACATTTATTCATCTGATGCATTAAACATGCATAGCTCGATCACAGCGTTAGCCTATGACTCACGCAAAGTTGTCGAGGGTGGATTATTTATTGCGGTACCTGGAACGCACACCGATGGACAACGCTTTTTAGGTGAGGCTGTACGTCGGGGTGCAACTGCTGCTCTGGGTGATGCTCTTCAAGGGCAAAGCGCCCCCCTTCCATATATAGAAGTTGCGGACGTACGTATAGCATTAGCGAACCTGGCCTGCGCGTTTTATGAGTATCCAGCAGCACATCTCTGCACTATTGGTGTGACAGGCACCGATGGCAAAACCACCACCTCCAATCTGATTTCCCATCTCTTAGAAGCAACCGGGCATCGCACCGGGCTGATGACCACTGCCAATTTCAAACTTGGCGGACAGGAGTGGGAAAACACCACCCGCCAGAGTACATTGGAGGCATTGGAGGTACAACAGATGCTCCGTCAATGCTGTGATGCAGGGGTCACTCACGCCGTTATTGAAGCCACCTCACATGGTCTTGAATTACAGAGAGTACGCGGATGTAATTTCGATATCGGCGTGGTCACAAACATAACTCATGAGCATCTCGATTTTCATAAAACGCTGGCAGCGTATCGACGAGCAAAAGCCCGTCTTTTTGAGATGCTCGATCCACAGCGCGACAAAGGGATAGGCAGCCGTCCAACTGCCATTCTCAACCACGATGACAGTAGCTACGAAATCCTAAAGCCCTATTGTAGCGTGCCAATTCTCGATTATGGCATCGACACACCAGCCTCAGTCCGTGCGGTCGATCTTCAGCTTAGTGCAAATAGCACCTCTTTCCGGGTTATTTTTCCAGACGCCGAATGCCATGTAGAAACTCCACTCGTCGGGCGTTTTAATGTTAGTAATTGTCTGGCAGCTATCGCTACCGCTTACAGCCAGGGAGTTCCTCCCGCTGATATTGCACAAGGGCTGGCGACGGTAACAGGCGTTGCGGGACGTATGGAAAGTATAGATGAAGGACAATCATTTAGCGTCGTTGTTGATTACGCTCATACGCCGGACAGCCTGACAAAAGTGCTGGGAACATTGCGCCCGGTAACGCAGGGGAAATTGCTGATTGTTTTTGGATCAGCAGGTGAGCGAGATATCCAGAAACGTCCAATTATGGGTCGTATAGCTGCGGAGATGACAGATTTTTTCGTTATTACAGATGAAGATCCACGCGACGAAGACCGCGAACAGATCTTGCGCGAGATTGCATCTGGAGCGGAGGTACAGGGAAAGCGAGAGGGAAAGGATTTCCTTTGTATTGCGGATCGTAGAAAAGCCATTGAAATAGCATTGAAGCGTGCAAAGGCAGGAGATACAGTTCTGCTTGCTGGTAAAGGACACGAACAAAGTATTATTATAGGGAGAGAAAAACTGCCCTGGGATGACCGACGGGTAGCAAGGGAAGTTTTGCGAGAAAGTCTATAGGAAACACAAACGGGTACCTCTCTCCTAAACAAAGGGCACCTGGTTACTCTGTCTATCGATACCACGTTCCAAAGAATGGAGCGTTGAGGTTATCATTTTGTGTTGGGAGTATATATGAATCCTATCTGGACAAATCCTATATGGTTATTACTGATTTTTATTACCTGCACAGCAGCAAGTCTTCTTTTATGCGGCCTCGCCGGACTATTGTTCCCAAAATTCCGCAGTGGTGAACACAAACCAGGTACCCACCGACCAGATCTGCCAGCCGGGGGACGAGAGATTAAAACGATTGAACTCCCTCTAGTAGGAGGGCCGGCTTTTACATTAGCAATGATCGGCACCGGGGTTGGCGCAGGCTATCTTCTCAATTTTAATAACGATCAATGGACACTTCTCCTCATCGGCCTCGGCGCAACGCTGGGCTATGCAATCGTTGGTTTTATTGATGACTGGAACAAAGTTTATAGCAACGAAGGTCTTTCAGAACGAGCAAAATTCGCCGGAGTATTTCTCGTATCAATAGCG
This sequence comes from Reticulibacter mediterranei, assembly GCF_016587455.1. NCBI lineage: Bacteria > Bacillati > Chloroflexota > Ktedonobacteria > Ktedonobacterales > Reticulibacteraceae > Reticulibacter > Reticulibacter mediterranei. Next base: position 1,465,972 of record NZ_BNJK01000001.1, read on the forward strand.
GCGGCGGCCCTCTACTTTTTTCTGCTCCCAGCAGGGCGCGAATCCTATAGCCCCTACATTGATATACCGTTCCTAAATAAACTCATCTGCACACCTCAACATACCTTAGCAATAGGAAACGCCTGTCAGGTGGTAGCTGGCGAACTTCCCTTTTTCGGCTGGCTGATCTTCTTAATGATCTGGACTGGCATTATCGGCAGCCTGACCTCCCTCTCAGTCGATTTCAGCGATGGACTTGATGGTCTGGCAGGCGGGCTTGTCTTTAGTGCGGCTCTGGCGTTGGGTATTGTTGTTGTAGGGTTGATTGATCCCAAACACCCCGATGGCGGCGGTATTGTACTAGAAGTCCTCTCGCTCCTTTGTGCGGGAGCAGCGCTGGGTTATCTTCCCTGGAACTGGCCTTCATCGTGGGCCGCACGCCATAGAACCTCAAAACGCCGTGCAAAACTGATTATGGGAGATAGTGGAGCGCTCGGCCTGGGTGGTATCCTGGCAATGATTGCGATTTTCTCGCGCAATGAGTGGCTTTTGCTCATGATTGGCGGCGCATTCGTGCTGGAAGGTCTCTCGGTCGTAATCTCTGCCCGAGTAATGACACGTATATTTCGTCACAAGTTGCAAATACTACGCTTTGCCAACAGCAAAGATTTTGTGCCACATACCGAATTTCCGCTCCCTTTTCTGGCAACGCCGCTCCATCATCACTTCGACCTGCTCGGCATTGATCGCCGTCGCCTGGTCTATGCAGCCTGGGCATTGGGTGCCTGCTTCGCTGCACTCGGCGTCATGGTCAGCTTCGTTGAGGTTTCCTGGCAACGTTATCTGGGCCGCATTCTGGTGCTGCTGCTGGCAGGTATCATCTGGTCGAGCGGCAGCTGGACGAAATGTTATTTTGTTGGGAAACATCCAGCGGAAAGAACACGCCGCCGCCGTCTGGCCCTCTACTATGGCTATCCCTACCGTCTGATGGGGATCAAACTATATCATCTAGTAGAGATTATCGAGGCCAGCGAAGACGTGATTGAGACCCCAGCCGAGGAACTGGCGCTGTGGCAACGAATGAATATCTGTGATGCACGCTCAATGCTGGGCCTCTACTGTTATCGCGCTGGCTACTATCCGGCGGCCCTGGCCCAATGGACCCGCATCCCCGAACGCAACCGCACGCTTCGTCCAGAAATTGCACGATTGTTGACAGAGGTAGATACACGGCTGGCATTGGAGAATCAGGCCACTCAGCCAATGAGACGAGACCAGATATTACATCAACAAGAACCTATTCTGGCTGGCAATCTTCCACCCGCTGATCTTCCCAACCCACATGAGCCGGTGCGCAGCGAAGAGACAGGAGGAGATGGACATAGCGGTTCATGGCCCGCGTCTTCCTATGCTACAATCACTGAGGATGAGGAGAATCAACGGATCACCTCGCCACTTCGTAGCGATAAATCAGCAATTCTTCACTTTAATGGACACGCTAACAATACTCCTCCTACTACCCCTTCCTCCAGGCATACCAGTCAGGAAGCATTAGCGCTCGAAACACTACAAGCTACCCAACGAACTACAATTCTGCCACGATGGTTAGCCCGCCTGCTGGGTCCATTTCTGAAATAATGCTCTACAAAAAAAGGGCAATGGCAAAAGAAAAAAGAGGGTATCAAGACAAAATACTCTCTTTTCTCTTTTGCCTACCTGCCAAACGGCTCAAGCATCTCAAATATGTTTTTAACACCGCCATTACATAATTTGCTGTCCCATTAATCCGCTCTATCCTCGTCTATCCTGTATAGATTGGCACCACTTTACAACACCAGAAGGAAAAGGTACACTAGCATTGGTATTTTCTTAATATATATTTAACGTATCTTTAAGCGAGCCATTACACAGAAAGACTGTGTATCAAAAGATAGTTATTGCTGTATGGTCTCGCTATACTTATCGGTACGTACTGATATTCCCGTTAATTAGCAAGCCAACAAGGGAGAAGCTCTCATGCGCTTCTGCTTCATCATTGAAGAAGAATACCGTAACGATCCAATGCCAATGGTCGTCGCGGATCAATTATTGCAGTGGGGACATGTAGTGGATTTGCTTGAGCCCCAGGATACCGTAACCTGTCTATCAGATATGCATCTACAAAACTACGACGCATATGTGTTAAAGACCGTTGCGGATGGACCAGGGCTGAGCATTTTAGAAGCAGCGGAGGCCGTAGGTATTCCTACCATTAACAACCCACGCGCCATTCGTCTTGTACGAGATAAGGCGGTGGCCGCTGCCTTTGCCCACGCTCACGGTCTTCCTATCCCTCCAACCTATTTTGTTGCCCATCCACGGCTATTGAAACAGATTCCACCAGAGGACTATCCTATTGTCGTCAAGCCCAGTAACGGTAGTTCTTGCCGGGGCATTTATCGGCTGGATCGCCCGGAAGATCTGGACGCGCTTGTGATAGCTGAGCCGGAGGATAGTTTCTTCCTGGCACAGCGATATGCAGAAAACACCGGCTTCGACATCAAGATCTATGTTACTGGTCAAGAGGTGTATGCCGCCATTGCGAAAAAGTCACCGCTCCACGCCGAGGTTGCAGAAGAATTCATTCCTTTGACCCCACAGCTCCGCAAGCTAACTCTGGATATCGGCAAGATTTTTGGCCTGGATATCTATGGCATTGATGTTGTGGAAACGCCACAAGGTCTGGCGGTGCTTGATATCAATGATTTCCCCAGCTTCGGTCGTGTGCCGGGAGCCGTCAGGCGTGTCGCCGAATACATTCTGCACGCAGCAAAACGAGCGGAAATCAACAGACAGGCACGCAGCAAAAAGCATGGTCGCCGTCTATCAGTACATGAAGCAAACGAGCTATCAGCGTCTCCTGGAGAGCGCCCGGGGCTGACCCCATACACGTTATCAGATCGATCAACAAACAGAGAGAAGATACATGATGAACATCTGTCTTATTATGGATAACCCTGAGACACCTCACCATCCAGTGATCGGTGTAGCGCTACAGAAATTGAGCCAGGCTCACACTGTGCGTTTGCTCGATGTGCGCTCCTCCACAGGAGAGCAGGCCATCGCTCAGGAAAAAGCCTTCCCACTGGCTGATCTCTACCTGTTGAAATCTCATGCGCCGCAGGCATTGGAAGTGGCTCATTACCTGGAACAACAGAGAGCAACAGTTGTGAATAGTTGGGCATCGTCGGTTGCCTGTCAGGATCGCGTTCTCATGGCAGAGCGCATGAAAGAGGCAAATCTCCCCTGGCCTCAAACGACCTTCTTCCCTTCACTGGAACATCTGCTCTCCCAATCTCTCTCTACCCTGACCTTCCCACTGATTATCAAAAGTCATTATAGCCATCGCGGAGATCTAGTTGGAAAAATCGATTCAGCTGAAGAGTTGCAAGCGCTGGCTCCACGCTGGAATAACGAGCCGGTGGTGATACAGGCATTTGCGGCGAGTGATGGATGGGATATCAAGCTCTGGGTCATCGATCAACAGATTTTTGCGGCTCGTCGCCGTACTCCATTAACCCCTGGAGCCTCAAAAGAAGATATTCCTCTGAGCGCCCAGGAACTTCCAGAGGAATGGGTACATATTACACGAGCAATCGGGCATGTGTTCGATTTGCGGCTCTATGGAGTAGATCTCCTTATGAGCGAGCATGGACCAGTAATTGTGGATGTAAACTCATTCCCTGGCTTTCGCGGTGTGCCAGGAGCCGATAATGCGCTGGTGGCACTGGTAGAAGATCTGTTGTCAAGTGCAGAAAGTGCATCATAAAATCGTATCATATTAAAAACGTAGCTATGCATCTGATCGGGAAAGGCAGGCTCTCTATGGATCGCTCAACCACTGAAACGCACCTGTCCATCATGGATCTTCCCCTAATACTGACGCAGCTTTTCGAGCGAGCGCAACAACCGCTCTTGCCCGATGTTCAGGGACCGCTCGGACTTTTTGTCCGCTATTTACGACGCAAGCCCGGCAGAGGTCTTGCGGTTATCTATACCGTTGATGCAATCACCACAGCTCACAAAGCCCGTGTGAACGATCCCAATCGAGCTGTGAGCTTAACCCTGGATGAACAGGCTCTTCACGGCGCACAAATCATTTTTACTGCTCAACAAACACATCAAGCCTCACTTGCTGTTGAACCAACAGGGGTGCTCCATATCGCTGATCTGGGAATCGCAGTACAAAAATTTCCGGCAGACGCCAGTTTATCCGCTCTTGCCGCAAGCTGCGATACGACGCTTCAGAGCCAGTTATTTCCCATGCTACAAACCGCCGCACAGACTCAATTACAAGATGAAGCATGGCAACTCACATCGGCTGATGCGGAACCCGTCCGCTACAAACCCGCCAGTCGTTGTGTGATCCGCTATCGCCTCTCGCTACAACATCCTATGACCGGGGAACAAAAAACGCTCACTATCTTTGGGAAGGTGTACGCGGCAGCTGAACAGGCTCAGCGCGTGCAGCTATTGCAGCAGCGCCTCCACGAGGAACAAACACAGATGGGAGTACTTCCCCTGCTCCCTCGCCCACTAGCGATCTTGCCCTCCCTCGGCTTGACCTTCAATGAGGCCATTCAGCCCTCAGCCAATCCTGTGACCAACGATCAATGGGATACGCTACGCACGGGTGTACGCGCCTTACAGCCACAGCTAGAGCGTGGACGAGGAGGAAGTGTTACGCGTATTCTCCTACCCGAGGAGGAATTACGTCTGACCGGTCAGGCGTTAGCACGGCTCCACTCCAGCACGGTTATGAGCAAAGATGCACCACGTACGGGAGCAAAGGAGGCAAAGCGGGCAAAAGAACGAGCCGCGTTGATTGCATCGCGCAATCCGACACAGGCGGAAAAGGTCCAAACTCTTTCGCAGCAACTTGCAACGCGCCTGGAGGCTTCACAACCAGACAATTACAGGCCAGCACATGGAGGCTTTAAGGCCAGCCAGCTTCTCTTTCACAGCCATCAAGTATTCGTCGTGGATTTTGATGGCTTCTGTCTGGCAGATTCAGCCCTTGATGTCGGCTATTTCCTGGCCTATCTACGTCCCAGTGGTTTATGGTATCACCAGCAAGGCATGCGTCAATGGTTTGAACAGGCAGCAGAGATTTTTAGAGCCAGCTATCGGGAAGCAATGCACGAAAAAGGGGTAGCAAGCGAAACGCTGGATGCAATTATGGAGCGTTCGCGGTTGTATGAAGGTGCGCTCATCTTCAAAATAGCTACCCGTCGTGTGAATCGTCTCAATAGTCCTAGGCCACAAGAACTCTCTGCCATGCTTGAGGAAATTACAACTTGTCTCGCGTGAGAAGCGGGGAGAAGGCAATGTTATTCCAATTTCTCTATCGCAACTTGAAAGGATATCGCGTCCTGGTTGCTCTTGCGATCATCATCACGGTCAGCCAGGTTGGTTGCGATATTATCACAGCATTTCCTCTAAAATTTATTCCTAGCAAAATTAGCAACCCGGGATCGGACCCGGCTTGTACATTTCCATTTCTGGACCCGATCCTGGATAAATTTGATACTCCAGCCCTGGACCCCTCGCTGAGACCGCTACCGAGCGATCCACCAGGGACCATCATTGAACCACCTGTAGCCCAATGTCCAGTCTCTTCAACCGATGCCAAAGCTGCGGCCAGCCCCAGGCTCACTCACCATAGCATTATCGGCGTGGTCGTCTTTTCAGTACTGATGCTGATTCTTTTTGGAGCATTAAGCGCAGGGTTGGCCTATCTCGATCTGTTTATGGCAGCCTATATTGCGCAAAATCTGACAGCAAGGTTGCGCAATCAGCTTTTTGAGCATTTGCAACGCCTCTCGCTGGATTGGCATGGCAAGCAGAAGAAAGGCGATCTGGTACAACGCATCACCGGCAACATCGCCGATATCGAGAAACTGGTCACTGATGGCCTTGTAGATCTCATGGCGGCCTGTCTAACGCTGGTGGGTGTTGCTTCTATTATGCTCTTCATCAGCTGGCAATATACCGTCATCTCCCTATCCATTGCTCCAGCCCTCTTTCTGATCGTGCTGGGCTACACACGCAATATCAAACAGGCGGCAAAAAAGGCTGCGAAAGCCGGTGGACAGGTTGCAGACGTTGCCACCGAAGATATCAATGCTCTCACGGTCATCAAGGTCTTCACACGCGAAGAGCGCGAGGCCATGCGCTTTGGGAAAAGGGTCAGCGAGCATCGTGCGGAAGGCTTGCGGGCCAGCGGACTGCAAGCGCAATTTACACCGCTGGTGAGCATTCTTGTGATTGTTGGCACAACCATTGTCATTGGTGTTGGAGGCTATGTAGCGGCAGGCAATACCTTCGCACTCGCTTCTTTTGTGATACCAGCAGGAACTGTTGATATCGGAACATTGGTCCTTTTTCTCACCTATCTGAAATTGCTCTACCAGCCCATGCGAGATCTCTCCAAGCTTGCCAATCTTTCCAGCACTGCTGGCTCAGGAGCAGAGCGCATACAGGAAGTGCTGGATCAAGCCCCAGAAGTGATAGAAAGCCAGCAACCCTATTATGGTCCAACCAAATTACACGGAGATATAGCCTTTGAAAACGTCCTTTTCGGATATACCCCTGAGAGACCAGTATTACAAGGAATGAACTTACATATCACTCCCGGGAAAAAAGTAGCGCTGGTCGGCCTCTCAGGAGGCGGAAAAACAACGCTTGTCAAGCTCATTCCCCGCTTTTATGAAATTCAGCAGGGGTCGGTAAAAATTGATGGCGTTGATAATCGCCGATACCCTCTCGCCGTACTACGTCAGAACGTCAGTATGGTATTACAAGACTCGGTGCTCTTCGAGGGAACGATCCGCGAAAACATTGAGATTGGACGTCCGGGAGCGCGTATAGAAGAGATTGTTGACGCGGCAAAAAAGGCGAATATTCATGATGCGGTTATAAACGAGCTTGGCGGCTATGAACGGCTGGTACGGGAGCAAGGCAAAGATTTATCAGGCGGACAGCGGCAACGTATGGCTATTGCGCGTGCCATCCTGCGTGATGCCCCTATCCTGATCCTGGATGAGCCAACTGCCGCACTCGATGTCGAATCCGAAGCCGAAGTTATGCACGCCCTGGACAAGCTCATCATTGGTCGAACGGTACTCATGATCTCTCACCGCCTCAGCACGCTCGGCAATGTCGATGAGATTATTGTATTAAAAGAGGGACGTATTGTTGAGCAGGGAACGTATAAAGAACTCAGGCATCGTGGCGGTGTGTTCGCAGGTTTACTGGAAGAACAAAATCGCTATAACATCGAAAAAATTGGCGAGAAGTCGATTATCCGCTCAGCGTTTGCTATTCCCGCCAGACAGATATCATCTATGCCGACAGGCCAGCAGCGAGTGGGATCGCCAATCTCACAGCCAGGCTTCGTCATGCCAGCAAATCAGCCGCCCCCCACAGGTGTCATCAATGAACCGATGATGGATGGCAAGCAGGCAATGATGCCAAGACAACCTCATCCGCATTCAACCCCTTTACGTAGTGGACGCGTCATTATCGAATTAGAAGGGAAAGTTATAGGAGAGCGCCCTCTCAACAAGTCAGTATTAACGGTTGGGCGTCTTTCCGGTAACGATGTACAGATTCCCAATCAGCGCGTCTCACGTCTGCATGCCAAGATTCGATATGAGAATGGCCTCTGGATCATCGAAGATGCCGATAGCGTCAATGGAGTCGTCTATCAGGGACTACGGGTTGACCAGCATGTCCTCTCAGATGGCGATCGAATTTATATTGCCCCAACGGTTATCTTGCATTTCCAGGCGGCAAAAGTTGGTGGACCTTCACAAGCTTAAAAAGGTAGGAAAGCAAAATACACACGACCTGACCATTATCATAACGAGAAGCAAAGAGAGATCCTCCATAAGATGTCTGAGGGTCTCTCCTTGCTTCTCCAGGCTTTTACACGCCATCAGGATGATAGAGGACGACGCGCAAGGTTGGTCTTCCTCCAATATCGGGCTGAGGGAGGTAGATTTCGTTCGTGTCTTCGTTGACCGCCAGCGTATGTGTTCCTTTCCCCATAATATAGTCGCCCAGTTTCTTCAACGTTCCCCCCTGAATATCAAACACTGAAATGCCTGCTGAGCAAGCGACAAAAAGCACATGGAGCTTGTGATCCAGTATGATCATATCCGGCTTCGCTGCCAGGGATTCGTAAGCACCAGGGATCACCTTCATGGTACGCAGATCAACACGAATGAGATTCTGGGCAAGATTCTGCTCTTCAGAAATCTCCACACAGGCAATAAAGGCGATATTATTTTCGGCATCAATGCCAAGACCATGCGGTGTCCCACACGTATCAGGTAATTGCAAGCGGTTGACAATCTTCAACGTCACCGGATCAATGGCCACGAGTTCGCCTGTGCCGGCTGGGGGATCATCTGGAGATGGGGCAACCCCTTGATCAGTTAACTGTGAAATATTCACAAAGAGACGATGCAAACTATGATCGTACTTATTATGGCCGATGTCATAGCCAAATTTCACAAGATCAGCATGTTCAGCAGGTAATCTTGGCAAACGCCCAATAGCAACTTTCGTAACCTTATGCGTTTTCAAATCGATTACCGCAATATTCTGATTATCAGGTGACGCATTAGACTGATCCTTTGCGTCCGGCGCAGGAACGCCAACATCGGAGGCGAAGATTTTATGATCATCTTGATCATACTCAATGGCATCAGGATTTTCGTTATCACCTACCTGGATCTGCGTAAAATCGAGTGTTTTCTCATCAATATCATAGATAATATTATCGTTAGAGTCGGCAGCGTAAACATGGCCCAGATCGGAAGCAACGACCATACCGGCTACCTGTGGAATATCGAGTCGTTTGATTAATTCCTTCTTCACAGTGTCGAATACCAGCACATTGCCGTCAACATCGCCATTCTTCTCGGCATTAAACCCCGTATCAAAGGTCTCTACGATGTCAGTACCGGGACCGGTATGGGCAATAAACAAGAGCTTCGTTTTGGGGTCAAGAGCCTGAAAGTCAAAATGGTCAAAGCGCACAGCAACCCCTGGTGTCAGCGGATCGGTGGTCGCAGGAGTTGAGCGTAAATCTGGTATATACTTGTATGGAAGCGAACTTGGCAATGGATAATCATGCTCAACAACCAGCCTTTGCACAGGAGGGGGGTTCAATATTTGAAACGTAACCAGTATGAGTAACAATACAAGTGAACCACAACAGACAATGCTACTCAACCAGACAGCAATCTTGCTCCCTATCCTGGTTGGCTGGTGAGATGAACTCATGGGTTGCGTAGCCATCGAAACTTTCCTCCCCGATATCCCAACAAAAGCGACTTGCTATCATGTGCCTCACTAATCATTATAATCAAAGTCTATCAGTAAATTAACGCTTGAAACCTTCATTATTCAGGCCATGAATTTATCCAATATAGAGAGGGACGTGAACGTTTAGACATCCAAAGCACACTACATATTGACACATATGATGTTGATAAGCGTAAATATAGAGAATTGATCAACCTTGACACAGATAGGACATAGACACCCATGACGGTAACACGCTCGGAGCAAAAGCCCGATGACCTTTCAGCATCGGGGAAAAGAGAATTGCAAACGTTCAAGGCGCTACGCCACCGCAATTATCGTCTCCTCTGGATCAGTCTGATTGTTTCAGCCATCGGCACATGGATACAAATCGTGGCTCAAAGCTTGCTGGTGCTCGATATCACCCATAATTCTGCCCCTGCGCTGGGAGCTGTTTCGCTGGCTCAGGCCGCTTCCTTTTTCCTCTTCGCCCTCATCGGAGGAAGCATCGCAGATAGAACAGATAAACGCCGCTTCCTTTTGATCACGCAAAGCCTCTCAATGCTCCTTGCCTTTCTCCTGGGCATCCTGACGATTACAGGAATGATACAGGTGTGGATGATTGTGGTCCTGGCATTTTGCTCTGGCACCATTTTGAGCTTCGATCAACCAACTCGTTCATCGCTTGTGCCTATTCTTGTGCCACAGGAAGATTTGATGAACGCTATTTCCCTTCAGGCCATCGTCTTTAATGGTTCCGCCTTCATTGGGCCAACACTGGCAGGCCTATCGCTTGGCCTCTTTGATCTCCTGGGCAAACAGGCGGGGTTACACGTCAACCATCTCGGCTATGCGGGTAACTTCTTCCTCAACGGGATCAGTTTCTTTGGCGTCCTTTTTGTCCTTTATCGGTTGCGCTTGCCAGAGGCAGATGTACAGGCCAGCACAGAGCGGAGGGGACCGCTCCTTAGCTCCATTCGCTCCTCTTTAGGGGTGGTGAAACGCGACGCCGTACTTCCCTGGGTACTCTCCGGCTACGGCGCACTGCTCTTTTTTGGTCCATCGACCTCGCTCATCCTGCCAATTTTTGCCAGACAGATATTACATTTGACGGCCTTTGAGCTTGGTCTGCTCTTCTCTGCTTCTGGCCTGGGCATCATCCTGGGAGCATTGATTGTCGCCTCTTTAGGGGATATCAAATATAAGGGCGTCCTTCTGTTGGCAGCTTTCCTGCTCTGGTCGGGGCGCTGATAGTCTTTGCGCTCAGCCGCACACTCTGGCTCTCAATCTTTGCCTTACTGCTTCTGGGCATCGCTCAAAACGGTGTGAGTACTCCCACTATGACGCTGATGCAAACACGCGTGCCGCCACAAATGCGAGGAAGGGTCATGAGTTTAAATTCGCTGCTCGTCATGGGCCTGCGCCCTCTCGGAGACTTCCCTGCAAGTACTTTGATGAGTTTTATTGGTGGTCCTTTCACCGTCCTGATCAGTGCAGCAATCGTCGGCTTCTACACACTTTACCTGCTACTCGCACGCCCAATCGTCCGCACGTTGCAAAATACTTGAAAGGTGAAGATTCTGATCAGGGTTCCGGCTGATCTGCCCATTTCGATGTACGAGGGAGTGGCTGATAGGTCGCAAAGCTATCAAGCAACTCCCCGGGCTTCTCTGTATGCAGGATGCTCTGGGCGTGAGCGGATGCAATAAAACCTGCCGTGCTAGAATGAGCAATAAGCGCCAACAATGGGGCAAAGAATCCCGCGACATCGAGCAGACCCACAGGTTTGGTATGCAACCCTATTTGGGACCAGGTAATGATCTCGAATAGCTCATCATATGTGCCGAAGCCGCCGGGGAGCGCAATAAAGCCATCTGCCAGATCCGCCATCATCGCTTTGCGCTCATGCATGCTCCCAACTTCGTGAAATTGAGTGAGGTGATTGTGCGCGATCTCACGCGCGAAGAGCGCTTTGGGCATAACGCCAATGACCTCTCCACCTGCTGCCAGCACTGTCTGCGCCACTATGCCCATCAAGCCCACACGCGCTCCCCCATAGACCAGACCTAGACCTCGTGCCACAAGTTCATTACCTAAATCACGTGCGGCCTGCTGATATTCCTGCTGTACTCCAACATTTGAACCGGCATAGACACAGATACGACGCACACCAGACTCCTTTCAAGAAAGCGTATAAGAAAAATACAGATTACAGACCATAGCGAACGCGCAGCTCGCGATATGACTCTTCAAGGTGCTGCTCCGCAACGAGTTGATCAATCCTCTGTTGCAGGTCGACCCGCACAGGATGTCCCAGGCGTTGATCGAGTGCAAGCGCCTGCACCCAACAATCAAGTGCCTCACAATACTTTTCCTGGAGCGTATAGAGCATGCCGCGTCGTCGCAACACAGCGCACAGTTCGGCGGGAGTATCAAGGTCCGAGGCAATTGCGGACGCTTCTTGATAACAGCGCTCAGCTTCTACAAAACGACGCAAAACACGCGCTACATCGCCCAACCCGCGCAAAGCACGACCATCAATCTGGCGCGCTCCCTGCTCATGGGCAATCATCTGAGCCTGCTCATAGAAGCCTTTCGCCGCCAGATACTCTCCCCCATCAAACACCAGGGCGCCAAGAGAATTGAGTACCCGCGCCTGATCCACGCGATCGCCAACGGCATTAAATTTTCCCAGCGCATCTTCATAGAGGGCATGCGCCTGGATAAAATCATGCCGTTCGCGGAAAATATCACCCATGGCACGTAATGCCCAGCCTTCACCACGAGGAATAGTCAACTCGCGGAACTGTGCGATGGCAGAACTGCACAGCCGCTCAGCTTTCTCCAGATCCCCCTGATCCGTGCAAACGATGCTCTGATCAGCCAGAACCCAGGCCTGGCTCGCTTGAAGATTCAATGCTTGAAAGATACGCAAAGCTGCTTCGTAATCGTTGGATGCTCTACTATATTGCCCCAATGCCTCATAGACTGTCCCACGATCACGTAAAACGGATGCAATTCCCTCTTGATCTCGCAGATTGCGGAAACTGGTGAGAGCCAGTTCAAAATGTCCCAGCGCCTCATAATACGCTCCACATCCCCGGCTCACTTCACCCACCACCGTCTGCATCCATGCTTCGCCTTTTCTATCATTTGCCTCACGAAACGCTGCTAATCCTTCCTGAGCGTAGAGGCTTGCCTGCTGAAAATTTCCCTCTTCCCGAAAGAGCATAGCCAGCTCATACAGTGCCCATCCAGCATACGCGTGTTCATGCTGCTGTCGATGATATTCCAGGCTACTGCGCAGGCAGGCCTCAGCTTCTATAGCACGACCAAGCACGCGCAAAATGGCTCCCAGGCAGCATTGTATCTGCCCCTCGCCAGTTTTATCGTTCAAACGAGATGCATGAACTCCGGCCCGACGCAACATTGCCAGCAACTCAGAAGCGTGGCCGCGCCCGTTGAATGCCCAGGTAGCCCGAACTGCCACTTGTACCGCCTCCTGCAAATCTTCCGGTTCCCCAGCACTCTCCAGGTGGTCAAATGCAGCAAGCCACTCCTCTAAAGCTGGCTGCGGCAGATTACTATAATAAGCTGCAACAACGCGATGGACCCGACAACGCTCAGCAATCGGCAGATGAGTAATGGCAAAATGGCAAATCTGAGGATGAATCGTATAGACACGCCCATCAAACTGCATAAATGACGCCTGCACCAGTTCATCGCGAGCAGCACGCCAGTTTTCAGCCAAACCGGTCATCACATCATCTTCTGAGAACTGCCTTGTCTGTGTAATCTGAACAGTCGTTTTGAGCGTCTCTGGTTTTACCAGTAACATGATCTGTTCACGACTAAATGGTAGCTTAAAGGCTGCAAGATAAGAAAGTAATAAACGAGCAAGTGGGGTTAAGCGTCGATAGGATACATCCAATACGGCAAAAATGCCAGCAAGAGGGGAGCTTCGTAGCTCGTCGCGAACCTCTTCGAGAGAACGCGTTGCAGCTTCGGGAGTAAACACCTTACCACCTATTGTACGAGCCGTCCCAAAGATCAGCTCTGCGCCTAGCGGATAGCCATCCAGCAGTGTACAGATTTCGTGGAGAATCGCCATTTGTTTTGGATCGTCCAGATGAATGCGCTGATCGAGGCCACTTTCCGCTGCTAACTCGATAAATAGCTTGAGCAGATCGGCATTGATCATTTTGCCTACACGATACTCGTACCAGCGACAATGCAACCCTTCCATCACCATCATCGTCTCTGGGTTTGAACGCGAGGAGACTAGCACCACTACCCCTTCTGGCAAAGAGCAGAGAAATTGCAGCCACGTTTCTAATTCTGCGTGATCTTTTACCTCCTCAAATCCGTCCAACAACAGGAGAGAGGGCAACTCACGGCTAGCGAGCGAGCGCAAGGTGCCAGTGACAAGACGCATGCGCTGATTGATATCTGACGTGGGAAGAATACGCGTGGGGATATGCAAATAATGCACAAGCTCGATCAAAGCGTCGCCGAATGACTTGCCATCCTGCAAAGAAATGCCAATAATTCCCCCAGGAAACTTCCCCTGATTGCGTCGCACGACTTCAAAGGCCAGGGCGCTCTTACCTATTCCGGCAGCACCCGTTAACGCAATATGATGCGTCCCCGAACGTAAGCGTTGGCGACCTGTCACCTCCCCACGCGACTCTCCCGTTGCGGCGGCGGTGAGAAGCTGATCCAGGTCTTGTATCTCCTGTTCACGGCCAACAAAAATAGACGAAGCCCCAAGATGAGCAAGAGGGTGATCATGTTCCTCCGGTGTATCATGGCTGGCAATCAAAGGAACCGGACTCTCATCTCCTTCTACCACCCGTCTATACAGCACAGGGATAAACCAGCTCTTTTGTTGCATAGGTAATAACGCCTGACGAGCGCGGGATAGCGCCTCCTCCAGCATGCGTCCATCGGCCAGAGCTTCGTAAAAATGATACATAAACGTCGGGCTAAGATCGTCTTGCAAAGAGAAAGGCATCGCCACCACTGCTGGCACCTGAGCAGTCACCAGGGCCGTTGCTAGCGTGGTATCGATAGCGATTTTCTGGCGCTGCTGACGGGTCGCCTCAACGGAGAGGGTCGCGGTTTCACAGGCCGAAAACACGGCCAGTCGCACATCGCTGCTGAGAAACAGGTCGCGCAATGACTGTGTATCAATGAAACGGTTATACCCTTCATCATCGCAAAAACAGAGATACGTCTGTGGCTTCACACGACTGAGCGAAGTTCCGCACTCAACACATTTGCGGCTCTCAACTTCGTTCACGGTCTCACAGCCATCGGCAGGACAGAGACGACCATACGCTCCATGTCCATCAAAATGCACGACATAGCAGGGAATCGTGGTATCGCTATCATCCAACATGCCAGCACCACCATAAGAACTAAGATAGCGCACAAGCTGATCAAATGTTGGTGGTTCCAGACGATCCAAAAAGACCTGTCCCGTTTCGATCAGCGGAGCTAGCCCACGCTCAAGAGCAGCAAAACTTTGCTCCGTCTCTAAGGGAGCGCAGTTGACCGGCGAGGCACCAATATAGAGGACACGCATCGGTGGGTGAACAGGGAGTTCACATCCAACAGGCATATCAGGGCGCAGGAACGCACGTGTGAGGGTAAAGATACCGGAGACCAGCAAAAAGTGATCGCCGTTATGCAGGAGTTCCCAGGGATAACGCACAAATTCATCGCAACCAGGACTGAAGCAAAACGTGAGAGCCACCGTACCTCGACGCTTTAAGGTACGCTGAATAACGCTACGCAGTACAGCCTGGACAGATTGTTCGGAAGATTCGGGACGGTTAGTGCCCGGAGTTTCTGAGCCACACAGAGCAAGGAAAAGACGCTGCCCAATCTCGCGTAGCTCCTGGTAGCTGCTATCCAGATTGTTCAGCTTTTTCAGTACTGCATTTAGCTGCTTGCTTGTATAGGGAGGAACAAAACTGCCACATACTGTACGCCCGGACCAGTTCTCCTTCACCTGTAGCTCATACGTGCCATTCTCGCGGCTCCGAAACAATAAGTTGAGTGTCTCTCCCATGTACCAGGCATCTCTCGCATTCTTAAAAATATTCCGGCGATGGCGCTACACGGTCTATCAGGCAGTACCGGCAAGTAGTACCAGAACTCGGCACCATATCTACAACTCATCCAGGCCAGTATAACACACTTTTCCTATTCTATGCGCCCGTTATCCAGAATAACACAAAATAGGTAATGATCGTAACATACTGAGAGTACGCATTTGACAACATTACCTACTCTTCACCCCAATACAATTCTACTTTTCCAAAACGCACGAAGTCACCCGGCTTGACGCCAGCCGCTTCCAATGCTTTCGTCACTCCCATTCTGGCAAGCCGCACCTGAAGACGAGCCATACCTTCTTCGCTCTCCGGGTTGGTCATACTCACAGCTCGTTCAGCCATCTTGCCGCGCACAATAAATACGCCTTGCTCTTTCGTCACCGTAAACGCATCTTCCGCCTGGGGCCGCAAGACCGGTCCTTCCATATCTATTGCCTGAGCAGCGGCTCGTTCAGCCTCTTCCTGCTGGATCTCTCGCAAGCGTTTGGCAGCATGTTGCATGAGTTCTTCTGTCCCTTGATGAGCGGCGGCAGAGATGGCAAAAGTGGTATAGCCTGCTGCCTCTGCTTTCTCTTTCAGTTCGGGCCAGCGCTCTTGAGCTTCGGGAAGGTCGATTTTATTGAACACAACGATTTGAGGACGCCCAGCCAGTTGTTCATCATATTCGCGCAACTCACGATTGATCGTTTGCAAATCCTGCCAGGGATCGCGCTCTAATGATGCGCCATCTAACATATGAATAAGCAGACGTGTGCGGCGTATATGGCGCAAAAACTCGTGCCCAAGCCCCACGCCCTGTGCAGCTCCTTCGATCAAACCGGGGATGTCAGCCAATACAAAGCTAAAGCCATCGCCCTGTCGTGGTTGCCCAACCTCTACAACGCCAAGATTAGGTGCAAGCGTAGTGAACGGATAATCGGCAATTTTAGGATGAGCCGCCGTTACAACGGAGAGCAGCGTCGATTTTCCTGCGTTGGGATATCCCACTAGCCCGACATCGGCAATCAGACGGAGTTCTAGAGTCACCCAGCGCTCCTCGCCCGGCTCCCCCTTTTGCGACTCTTTAGGTGCCTGATTGGTGGAGGTCGCAAAATGCACATTGCCTAACCCACCACGTCCGCCACGCGCGACCATTACACGTTGCTCATCTTCGATCAGATCAGCCAGTACTTGATTGGTATCAGCATCGCGGATAATGGTCCCTGGAGGAACGCTCAATACGAGATCTTCCCCCTTCGCGCCATGCATTTTTTGTCGCGCCCCTGCTTCACCAGAACCAGCCTTAAAGCTATGTTTGTAGCGATAATCAATTAAAGTATTGAGATTATGTGTGGCCTCAAAGTAGACACTACCGCCTCGACCACCATCACCACCGTCCGGCCCACCGAACGCAGCGAACTTTTCACGCCGAAAATGCATCGAGCCATCGCCACCATCGCCTGCCTTGATATAAATCTTTGTATGATCAAATAACATGACCGATCCCCAATATCTATGATAAAAAAGAAGAGTGCTTCACAAGAAAATGAAAATGCAAAAAACCAACCCGCAGCATGCATCTTGAGGGCAGTACAAGGCAGTATATCATATTGTGTACAAAAGAACCACGATCAACAGCGTGTTCGCTCAGTTCATTATGGCTGCTGATCCTCGAAGTCACACTGATTGCTCAATCATGTCCAAATCCTAGACTTAGCTGCCTCTCTCCTGGGAGTTAATCGTCACATGCCATGTGCCATGTCCACCAGCTAGATCATTACAATGACCATTTTGATAACTACAATATGTGCCTGACATACTGCCATCATTACGAATTGTCCCCTGGAAGAAGAGAGGAGAGTTGTTTTGATAACTATTTACGGTAAACTGAACCTTGTTATCAGTTGTAACGTTGCCTTGAAGATTCCCACTCCCATTGAGTTCAGAGCTTACAGAAAAATAACCACGCAGCGTGGCACCATTCTGACGCACATTCTGCAATTGCATCGTCGCTTCAACAGCAGGATTGTACGCCTGGTCGCTGATAGAACCTGTATAGGAATCAGCCAGCGTAGGATACTGGTTCACATTGGGTGTTGCTATTTGTGTTGGTGGAACAGTGGCAGTAACGGCTGAATGGGTGGGGGTGGCAGTTTGCACCGGAGAAGACGCAACTGGAGAAGCAACCCTGTGCGAAGAGGTCGTGACTGTTACCACCGTGGTTGCTCTCCCTCCAACAGTGACAGGGGGATGATGTACAGATTGTGGCATGGACAATAAACCATTCCCCAAGACGATACCACCAGCCAAAGCGAACAGGGCCAGAGCAATGAAGAGAAGAAGTAGTGCAAGCTTTCTCTTCTTTCTAGCATCATCAAATGGTTGGCGCACAACAACCGTAGGAGCATTATGCATCATGGAAGCATCAGCAGGCTGTTGAACAGGTTCAGCAGTAAGTGCTTGCCAAAACTCTTCAACCGAGGCAAAGCGATCTTTGCTATCGATAGCCATTGCCTGCTGGATCGCTGCTGATATGGATGGAGGAATAGCTGGAACCAATTGATGCACAGGGGGCAAGGGATCAGTATGCTTACTCCCCAGTTGTGTCATACGATAGACAGCATCAGTCGGTACTTCGCCGGTCAAAAGGACATAAAATGTTGCGCCCAATCCATAAATATCAGTACGAGGATTCGTGCCTTTCGCATACTGTTCTGGAGCGCCGTAGCCAGGAGAGCAGCGTCGAATAGCGGTGGTTGTTGCATCCTGATGATATTCTTTTGCGATACCCAGGTCCACCAGCACAGCTTGCCCATCATCATCCGGCACAATAATATTAGCAGGCTTAATATCGCGATGGATAAGGGGAGGGTGCTGCTGATGCATATACTTTACTGCATCAACGATGGGGGACATAATGCCGATAGCGCGGGCAAGCGAGAAACGTTTTTGCGGCTGTTGATGTCGCAATACCTCTAGATTGGAACCATTCACATAATCCATCAACATATAAGCGCGATTTGTTTTCGTGTCTTCAAATGTTCTATAGACACGAGGAAGGGCGGGATGATCTAATCGTTTCAGCACTTCGCATTCAAACCTGAAACGTTCTCGCTCTTTCTTGCTGGTATCGACAATCTCTTTCAGGGCAAACAAATTGCCTTTCACACGGAGATCTTTGACGAGATAGACGGCACCGAAGCCCCCTTTTCCCAACAGTTCTTCCACACTATAGCGATCTTGAATAATGCTTCCGATGGGAAGATTTATCTGTACATCTTGCACCCACGCACCTCGCAGCATCTTTTATGCAATGGAACCAGAATAATAAGTATCTACCTGCTGCTAATACGGCTTGCAAAACATTGGAGTTTCACAACCAGAACAAAGAGAAAAAGAGTCCCATCGCATTTATGAGGGGGTTACATACCAGTTTCCATAGCCTCCACTGGCATAATTGCAGCGATTATTCTGATAACTGCAATAGGAGCCTGAGATACTGCCATCTCTCTGAACCCGTCCATCAAAAAAGAGAGGTAAGAGGCCGCCGTAGCTGGGGACAAGAAAGCGCACTTTACTATCAATGGTGACGGTGCCTGCAAAATTTCCGTTGCCCACCAGACCCGCACCAACGGAAAAATAACCGTGAATAACCATCCCATCCTGTTGCAACTGTGACAGAGCCATGTCTGAATTCGTCGAGGGCGTTGTATATTTATTGCTGATCGTACCATTATAACTCCTGGTGAGCGCTGGATATTGAGGGGGAATTGGTGATGGCGTTGGTTGCATTGTCGGCGTGGCGCTAACCGATGGCTGTGTATGGGTGGCAGTGGCGAGTGGCGAGTGGACTGCCGCCAGCGTTGCAGTTAGCACAATTTTATTCGCCTGTTGCCCTGAAGAAAGCAAGCCCGCGCCCCAAACTGCACCACTCACCAGAGCGATCAGTACGATACAACAAAGGAGCATGATCAGTGATCGCGAGCGTGGGGAAGATAAGGGCATGCTGCGAACAGCAACAGAAGGAGTCACCAACTCGGGAGGTGTGGGAATTGTTATAACCGATGGAGTTGCTAACGGCTGAGAAGGCTCCTCATCTACTCTGACATCATTCTCGGCTTCATCAATTTTGCAGTTCTGGATCGCCTGCCAGAACTCCTCAACGGATGCAAAGCGATCATCGCCATTAATAGACATTGATCGGGCAATAATTTCTGCCAGTTCGCCAGACAGCGTGGGAACCAACTCATTCACCCGCTGAAGGGGATCGACGCCCTTGCTGCTCATCTGGGTCATACGGTGCAGAGCATCAACTGGTATCACACCAGTTAGCAGGGCATAGAAGGTTGCACCGAGACTGTAAACATCCGTACAGATATTGGTTCCTGTCGCATAATGCTCTGGCGCGCCATAACCCGGCGAGCAATGCCGCACAGCGGTTGTCGTTGAATCCTGCACATACTCTTTCGCAATGCCAAAATCAACGAGCACCGCATCGTCGTCGGTGCGAGGGACAATGATGTTGGCAGGCTTGATATCGCGATGAATGATCGGTGGCTGTTGAGTATGCAGATAGATGATGGCATCGACGATTGGTGCCATGATGGTTATGACGCGAGAAAGAGAAAAACGTTTGCCAGACTGTTGCTGACGTAATTTCTCCAGATTGGGTCCATCAGCGTAGTCCATCAGCATGTAGATGCGATGATGGGTGTGGTCTTCAAAGACGCGATAGACATGAGGCAGGGCATAGTGATCGAGCCGCTTCAAAATTGTACACTCGGACATAAAACTATCAAGCTCGTGCTTATTCGGGTCAACCACTTCTTTCAGGGCAAAAACGTTGCCCTTCACCCGCCGATCTCGCACGCGATAGACAGCGCCAAAGCCGCCGGTGCCCAACAACTCATCTATTATATAACGATTGGCAACAACTGTGCCTTTTGCGTATTTGGTCGATACGTCTCGCATCCCTTCACCTCACCAACATTGATCACACGTCAATATTATATTCAAGAGGAGGGACGGTAGCAACCCTTCTAGACAAGTTCTTTAAACAGTTCTTTATCTTTCGTTGCTGTTGGTGAATCAAAGGTAATCAGGCGGGCGCCACGCTGAAATGTCAAATACGCCCAGGCCCATTGGAAAAACACAATCACACGATTGCGAAAGCCGATCAGGAAAAAGATGTGTACAGCCAGCCAGAGCACCCAGCCCAGAAAGCCGCCAAAGCGGAGCCAGCCAAAGTCTGCAATGCCATAAGAGCGTCCAATTGTGGCAAGATTCCCTTTATTGCGGTAATGAAAGGGCCGCATCTCTGTTTTACCATCCACTCTCTGTTCGATCCGGGAGGCCACATAGTACGCTTCTTGCATAGCAACCGGAGCCACTCCAGGCAGTGGTTTATCGTCCTGCATGACTGAGGCGGTGTCGCCGATTATAAAGACGTTGTTATGATCGGGCAGCGAAAGATCGGGGTCAACCTTGACGCGCCCAGCTCGATCGGTCTCAGCCTGCAACCACTTACCAGCAGGAGATGCCGCAACGCCGGCGGTCCAGATCACATTTCTGGTTGCGAGTTGTTTGCCAGCAATCACAAGGCCATCAACATTGACCTGCTCGACCGGAGAATTTGTCCTTACCTCTACTCCCAACTGATTCAAGCCTTGTTTAGCTTTTTCAGAGAGCGATTCTGGGAATGCAGGCAGGATTCTTGGCAATGCCTCCACTAGGATGATGCGCGCGGAGGCGGGATCAATATGGCGAAAATCGGTTGCCAGCGCTTTATGAGCCAGCTCAGCGATTGCTCCCGCCATCTCGACACCTGTAGGACCGCCACCGATCAGGACGAATGTGAGCAGTGTTCGCAATTTTTCAGGATCGGTCTCCATCTCGGCGGCCTCGAATGCCAGCAGGATTTTGCGGCGTAAAGAGGTGGCATCTATGATCGATTTGAGGCCCGGGGCATATTCCGCCCATTCATTGTGACCAAAGTAGCTATGACTGGCACCGGTTGCAAGAACAAGGTAATCGTAGTGGATCGAACGATCAGGAGTAAGCACCTCCTGCCGCTGAAGATCAATGCCAGTTACTTCGGCCATCAACACGGTTGTATTCTTCTGTTTGCGCAAAATATGGCGAATGGGTGCCGAAATATCGGCGGGAGAGAGGGCAGCTGTTGCCACCTGGTACAATAGCGGTTGAAAAAGATGATAGTTATTGCGATCAATCACTGTCACCCGCACTGGAGCGTGACGTAAAGCGCGTGCAACGCGTAGCCCACCGAAACCTGCACCAACAACGACGATGTGAGGCATGATTTCCTCATCAATAACTTTATCTTTTCTCTCCTGGAGTACTCTCTTCATAAAGCAGGTCTCTTTCCTTGCTACGCTCGATTGCGCACACTATTGCAACACATCAAAAGATGTTCTACCTTTTAGACGTATCCGGGAACAGGTTTGTGACAGAGACGTATTGTCGTCTTCTGAAACACGGATCACAAAAGGTAAGAAGTTGATGACTATAGATATTTTATCGCTCTTGCTCCAGAAGTGCCAGAACTGATTGCTCTTCAGGCTGAAGGGCGTAGGACGATTGTTCTCCAGACTTCTCGTTCTGCTGAGGCTGAGCATGGTGCAGTGTGCCTGCAAGGTAAGCATCTATGATTTCAGGATGGACGTAGCTCTTGCGGCAAATGGCCGGTGTATTGCCAAGATGCTGGGCAGCGCTTTCAATAGCCTGAGCAACATTCTTTTTGGCCTCCGTCTTTGTTTCACATTCGCCACAATCGAGCAGAGCGCAGGCTGCAATGATAGTTCCAGCCCAGGTGCGAAAATCTTTGGCGGTAAATTCCTGTCCCGTCATTTGTTTGAGATATTCGTTCACGTCCTCGGAGGAGACGATATGCGCCTCTTTCTCATCATCGAGATAGTGAAACAATTCTTGTCCGGGTAGATCCTGACATTTTTTTACAATTCGGGCCAGGCGGCGATCTTTAATATCTAGCTTGAACTCTTTCCCTCCTTTGCCACGAAACTGGAAATGGATGATAGCCCCCTCAACATCAACATGGTTTTCACGCATCGTTGTCAATCCAAATGATTCGTTATCGCGCATATACTCCTCGTTGCCAATGCGAATCGAGGTCTCATCCAGCAAGCGAACCAGCGTGGCGAGAACTTTTTCGCGTGGTAGCCCGGGGAGGGCCATATCATGAGCAACATGTTCGCGGATGTGGGGCAGTGCATGACCAAAGGCTATCATGCGATCATATTTCGTCTCGTCGCGAACCTTACGCCACTCGGGATGGTAGCGATACTGCTTGCGCCCTTTTGTATCGCGTCCCGTCGCTTGCAGATGTCCGCGCGGATTGGGACAGATCCATACCTGCGTCCAGGCTGGTGGGATGGCGAGAGAGCGAATATGGTGCAACACTTTTTGATCGTGAATAGGCTTACCATCAAACCCTATATAGCTAAAATGCTTCCCAACCCGTTTACGGTGAATACCTGCCTTTGCATCAGAGACGTAGCGCAATCCAGCTGCCTTCGCGGATTCAATGGGAGAGAGGGGTTCCTGAGTATCTTTGCTATCTGTTGCAGATTGTTGATGAGACGCTGTATGTAAAACTGACATAGGTGACCTCCTGGAGGATACCGGCTGGCCAAAAGAGTATATATCAACTATTCTACGTAGAATAGATTATCTCAGGAGACTCTGCAATACACGATAAGCAATCTCCTCTCACCTCTTACATCTATCCTGCGTGTTGAAGCTCTCGTTTACCTGTCTCATATCCCATACTAGAGAACGAGAGAGGTTCTATGCTATCTGCTGCCTGTCTTCTCACAGGCAATATCATACGTATCAGAAGAAGACAATGCAAGCAAAACCCCACCTAATAGCAAATACCAGGGGTGTGTTTGAATGGAATTCTGGCTATAAGAATTCCATGGAAAGTAGAGTAGAATAATGTTTAGATTTTTCAGTAGATTGACAAAAATTATCTTCCGCCTCTTTATAGCGCTGATCAGGCGTATCATATTTGCGCAAAAACAGAGAAGAGTGCGGGCTAGGATGATCGCCTCCTATAAAACGCAACAACAGATGAATGAATTCCTGAGTATTGCCAGCCATGAATTCAAAACACCATTGACAAGCATTAAAGGGAATATTCAGCTGATTGGTCGGAGGCTACGCAACAATGTAGAAGTGCTCAGCCTTCCACGTCAGGAGCTTTTGAATAGATTGGCAGAGGCACAGGAGCTTCTTGAGCATACCGATCAGCAGCTTACTCGCCTCACCCGTTTCATCAATATATTGCTAGAAAGCACGAGAATCAGCAATAACACCATCGACCTGTTTCTTGAACAGTGCGAGTTAAACCAGGTGCTTGATGAGGTAATACAGAATAGAAAGCAGTTCTCTACCAACCGCACGATTCGTGTAGAGCATCCTGACAATAAAGAGATATCTATCCTGGTGGATATTAGCCGTATTAAACAGGTCATTACGCACTATCTCTCGAACGCGCACAAGTTCTCGCCAATGGATCAACCTATCGATGTGCTTTTACGCAAGCAAGAAGATTATGCCTACGTCTCGGTCAAAGATTATGGGCTGGGGATTCCGGCGCATGAACAGGAGCATATCTGGGAACGCTTCTATCGCGTATCGGGGATTAAAGTGCTCAATGGCAGCGAAGTTGGGTTGGGATTGGGTTTACACATTTGCCGTACTTTTATCGAGCGCCACAAAGGACAGGTCGGCGTACAAAGCGAACCCGGCAAAGGCTCCACCTTCTGGTTCACGCTCCCCCTGTTCTCACGAAACTAATATCAGGCTCTCCATAGAGCTGCGATGCTTCGTTGTATCGCTTCACACACCCCTGCAAAAAAACGCCTCTGTATTTATCAGGCTAGGGATAGGCCATGAATACCTCATTTACCCTAAACAAGCCATACATGCACAACCTCATCGATCCTCTTCGCGCCGAATTCCGTTAATCTTTTCATAAATATCCGTAATTTTAATTACGCTATTTTCATTTTAAGCATATTTTTGTTACATATGCAGTCATATCTAGTCATTAATATTAGAGTATTTCCAAACAATAATTTGTTATGTGGCCTGGAGGGGAACACAGATGTTAACACCTGGAAAACGTAAGCGTGATACCAACGCGATTGGGGAAATCAGCGAGTCAGCCATTGCCACCCGCTTCCTACAGCTTGGCTATATGCTGCTCCTGCCTTATGGCGGGAATCAACGCTACGATATGATGATCGAAGACGACGAAGGGGAAACGTGGCGCATTCAATGTAAAACCGGTCGGATCAATAAAGAAGGTACGCTCATCAAGTTTGATACGGCAAACCATAATGTCACAGGGAAAAATCGACAAATGCGGCACTATCGGGGGCAATATGACTATTTTGCTGTATATTGCGAAGCCCTAAATAAGGTTTATCTTATCTCTGTAGACCAAGTTGGCACAACAAGAGCGCACCTTAGAATAGATGCCGCAAAAAATAATCAGGAAAAGAATGTGCGGTGGGCGAAGGATTATGAAATATAAGACGAATAGCCCGACTTATCCGAAATGGGATGAGTCGGGCTATTCGGTTTTTCGCATGAAAAATGGACCCAGCTGGGATCGAACCAGCGACCTACCAGTTATGAGCCGGCAGCTCTAACCGCTGAGCTATGGGTCCGCTTGCGGAATGCATTGTACCATATCGCGTTTCTCTTGTGAAGAGGGGAAAAGGGCAAATTTGGTATTCACAATTTCTGAAAATCTATTCATATTTCTAGAGGATGTGATAAATCAGGCCACACTGTCGGTAAAGTGTGCTATAATAGCAACAGCCACATGTACGGTTCTGTTTTGAACCGCGTATGACGGGCTTGATAGGCCATTAGAGGGTACACAAGAGCAGATAGGAAACTCGTAGATCAAAATAGCGGGCTTACGAAAAATGTTTCACTGCTGCCTGGCGAGTGGAAGAAGAATAGAGACATATAGTACTTATATCTCCTCATCTACTTCGGAAGAGATATACACAGGCGCCTCTTGTGACAAAACTCTCCAATCCAGGCAACTCCCGCTACATATAAAAAACCGCGCTAGAAGAGAATGCATAGCGCGGTCTCACATTTTCAAGGGAGCATTCAATGGAGAATGAAGTAACGATCAGAATAGGAGGCGAATCGGGAGAAGGAACGATCTCCGGTGGAGACATCCTGGCACTGGCCGCCTCACGCTGGGGGTATCACGTTTATACCTTCAGGACGTTCCCTGCCGAAATTCTCGGTGGGCCTTGTATGTTTCAAGTTCGCATTAGCGACCATCCTGTCAAATCAATGGGTGATGCCGCCGATGTACTCATCTGCTTAAATAAAGAAGCATATGATCGCAACATCAGCGACTTACGGCATGGAGGAGTTCTCATTTACGATCCCTCCGACTTCACCCCTGAGACAGGTGATTGTATTACTTACGCAATTCCGTTTAACGAGATCGCCCGCAAAGAGATCCAGCTCTTCCAGACGAAGAACATGGTCATGCTTGGCGCAATCTCGGGATTGTTCGGCCCGCCATTAGAGGCGATTACTCAAGTGGTGCAGTCCAAACTTTCTAGATCGAGAAAAGCTAATGCCACATTGATGGAAAAGAATATGCTGGCATTAGATGTTGCGAAAAAGTACGTCACCGAAAAACTATCCAAACATGATCCTTATGTCCTCGGTCCTGTCGAGAAGGCGGACCGAGTCGTATTGAACGGCAACCAGGCAGTCGTGGCTGGTGCATTGGCGGCACAATGTCGCTTCTTTGCAGGCTACCCCATCACACCGGCAAGCGACATCATGGAAGCCCTGGCGAAAGAGCTTCCTCAGGTAGGCGGCACCTTTTTGCAGGCCGAAGATGAAATGGCAGCACTCGCCGCCGTCCTGGGAGCTTCTTATGGCGGCGTACGCGCAATGACCGCAACCTCCGGCCCCGGCTTTTCACTTATGACAGAACTCATTGGCCTATCATCAATGGCGGAACTACCAGCCGTCATCGTCGATGCGCAACGTGCTGGCCCCAGCACGGGAATGCCAACCAAAATGGAGCAATCCGACCTGAGCTTTGCTCTGCATGCTGGTCATGGTGATACCCCGCGCATGATCGTCGCACCGGCCAACGTTGCCGATTGCTACAACCTCATGATCATGGCCTTCAATATGGCTGAACGCTACCAGATGCCCGTACTGTTCCTCACGGACCAGTCCCTCACCGCACGTGTGGAAAGCGTCGAGAGCAGCGTCTTCCAGCCAGCAGAAATCCAGCCGCGTCTCCAGCATGAAGCGAATGGCCACGACGATGCGAACAAAGCGCTGGTTGGCGCGGGTACGGCCCACAGCTATGCGCGCTATGCCTACACAGCCAGTGGCATCTCGCCCATCTCCGCACCCGGCGTTGGCGCAACTCCATACTCGGCAACGGGATTGGAACACAACGAGCATGGTCATCCCGACTACGAGCCAGAAGACCACACAGCGATGATGGAAAAGCGCTTCCGCAAGCTGGACACAGCAGCAGAAGAGCTACCCAAACCAGAACGCTACGGCGACGAAGACGCCACAATCGGTATCATTGGCTGGGGATCGACAGAAGGAACGATTCAAGAGGCAGTGGATCGGGCACGCGCGAAAGGCTACAAAGTGGCCTCGCTGCACCCCAAGATCCTCTCACCATTGCCAGATCGTACCATTCGCGACTTCATCCGCTCGGTGCAGAAAGTAATTGTACCAGAGTGCAACTACTCGGGACAGTTAGCCAATCTGCTCGGCGCAAAATATGGTTTGCAAGCCATTCGTGTCAATAAATTTGGAGGTATCCCGTTCACCGCTGGCGAAATCCTGCGCGCCATTGAGGAGGTCAGTTAATCA
Organism: Reticulibacter mediterranei; assembly: GCF_016587455.1. Lineage (NCBI taxonomy): Bacteria > Bacillati > Chloroflexota > Ktedonobacteria > Ktedonobacterales > Reticulibacteraceae > Reticulibacter > Reticulibacter mediterranei. The sequence goes on from NZ_BNJK01000001.1 coordinate 1,493,343, forward strand.
TGACGCAAACGATCATCAATCCTACACCGAAAGACTACAAAAGCGAGGTCAAACCAACCTGGTGTCCGGGGTGTGGCGACTTTGGTGTACTCAACGCGACAATGCGCAGCCTGGCAGGGTTGAAATTGCCTCTCGATCAAACAGTCGTGGTATCTGGTATCGGCTGCTCAAGCCGCTTCCCACACTTTCTGAAAACATTTGGATTTCACAGCGTTCACGGACGGGCATTACCAGTGGCTCAGGGATTGAAAATGGCCCGTCCCGACCTGAACATTATCGCCGTTGGTGGCGATGGAGACTTTTTTAGTATTGGTGCCGGTCATCTCGTTCATGCAGCATTGCGCAACATTGACATCACAGTAGTCGTCATGGACAACGAGATCTATGGCCTGACGAAGGGACAGACCTCCCCAACGTCTCCACATGGACACGTCACCAAATCGACCCCTTATGGCTTGATGGCCTCGCAGTTCAACCCGATTGCAACGGCCCTCTCGCTCAACGTGAGCTTTGTAGCGCGTGGCTACTCAGCCAAGCCGAAGGATCTGGCTGCCTTAATTGAACAGGGCGTCCAGCACAAAGGCTTCTCCTTCATTCACGCGCTCAGCCCTTGCCCAACGTTCTACCATACGTTTGACGCATGGGATGCCGCCGTGACCCCGATGCCAGCCGATCATAGCACCAGCGATCGGGCAAAAGCTGTCACCCTGGCAATGGAGACAGAGAAACAATACATCGGCCTCTTCTATCGTGAAGAGAGGCCAACAATGGATCAGGAAGCATACCAACTGGCCCAGAAAGCCAAACCGTTCGACATAGAGCAGTATATGAAACGGTATGCATAACAAAAAGCGGGCAGGTGTACTAATCTCTCCCAGAGAGATACATCTGTCCGCTTTTCTTTTTGTTTTCTCGCAAAGCGAAAGCTATCGCACTTGAGACAGTTCAAGCGTTCTGCTGTGGATCTAATTGCACAGCGGTAGCCGCTTGAAGCGAGTTCATCACTGACTGAGAAAACTTTTCTCCGCAAGGGCGGCAAAACATCCCGCTTTCGTTATGAAAAACTCCGCCAATCGCCGTCAACTGGCGTTCAGCAGGCTTGCCACACCACTCGCAGAGGCTCCCACGAGGAACAAAATCGACGGAGACAGGTCGGCGAAACTCATTCCATTGCATAAGATATATCCTCCCACTGCGGATTCGTTAAAATTGCGCTCATTCACGTAGCAATTACAACAGGAAATAGAAGACGGCACAGAAGAGGATTTTCGTATCTGATGGGGCAACAAGCAGGCAGCCCCGGCGATACGGCATCCATAAAACAAACACGTCATCGCCAATGAGAGCCACGTTGCTCATCAAGGAGAGAGATAACCCATAGTGATCGATTTACTGATGTAAAAATACTATAGCATACTTTTTTTCAAAGTGCGAGTTTTTTAGCGGAGACAAACTCACAGTCACCACACAGATCTTTTGCAGTAGCGGCCAAAGCATTTCATCATTTATGCAGATGGGGAAGAATCAGTAGAAGGAGTATCTTCAACCTGCTCTTTTGCACGAAAGAATTTCATGGAGAGCCGCTCTCCTATGATCCAACCGATCAGGCCAAGCCCAAGCGTCACCCCTAACCAGACGAGCAGCACTATATTCAATGCCACATTGAAGGCAGAGGCTAACACACCCGCCAGAACAATACCTACAATCAGACCAGCAGTGATACCTATCAAGCAGCCAGGATGTGCAAGGCTGCGTCCCTCAAATTGTTTTTTCATAGACCCACATGTTTACCTTTATCCAGCATTTTCTTGCATACGGATAATAGCGCGCTGAACCGAGAACGTCAAGACGGATGGTGACTTTTTTTTGCTGGCAATCGTATCACCTACACAGGCTGGAAGCTGCTTTTCTAGAAAAGATAGCATACTCACATGCTCATTTTGCACTCGCAGTGGGAAAGACTATCAGGCGCGAAATAGAAGAGAGACAATGACACGACAGAGCGAAAATACGTTAATTGTAATGCGTGGCTATCCTGGCACGGGGAAAAGCACTATTGCACGAGCACTGGCGAGAACATTACAGGCACCACTTCTCGATAGAGATATTATTCGACAGATGGCAGTTGATCTCCTGGGAGAGCAGCCAGAAATTGGACGTTTCGCATACGATCTTCTATTCGCGCTTTCACGCAAGCAGCTCGAACTCAATTTAAGCGTGATTCTCGACACTCCCCTCACCTACCGCAGAACATACGAGCAGGCAAGAGAGCTAGCACAATCCTTTCACATCCCGATTCTGGTAATTCACTGCCAGTGTTCCCCAGAGCTACAAAAGCGCCGCCTTGAAGGGCGCAAAGGCATGGTCTCACAATTTCAGATTACTTCATGGGAAGAATGGGAGCGCTGGAAGCCACGCTTTGAGGAATATGAAGACAATAGCTGCATCGTAAATACCGCCAATCCTATCCACGACTCTCTCGCGCACATTCTGTATTGCCTGCATGAACTGCAACAGCAGGCATCGCAGCCGACCAGATGATGCCATCAATTCCAGCTATACCCGAGAAAGTTGTAAGATAGAGGAAACATCGTCAGAAAATAGATTGATCAGGAGGGACAATGAAAGCTGTAGTATTCCATGAACATGGTGATATCAACGTTCTCAAAGTGGAGGATATGCCTCAACCGACGCCGGGCCTGACAGATGTTGTGGTAAAAGTACACGCCTGTGGAGTCAATCGTCTGGATATTTACTCACGCACAGGACGAACAAAGATTGCTCCCATGCCACATATTGCTGGTTCCGAGGTCGCAGGTGAAATAGCCGCAATTGGAGACGCGGTAAGTGGCCTCACCACAGGCCAACGCGTCGCAGTCGCACCATATCTATTTTGCGGACAGTGCGAATTCTGCCGTTCAGGAGAAGAAGTGATCTGTCTGAAGAGCGACATTGTGGGTCTGGGCAGTCAGGGTGGGTATGCTGAATACATCCGTGTACCGGCGTCCAGCATCGTTCCTTTACCGCCAGAAGTTGATTACGTCCCATCTGCCGCTGTTGGCCTGGCAGCGATCACCGCCTGGCATATGCTCATCAAACAGGCTCCTCTCACCCCCGGACAGGATGTGCTTGTTCACGCGGCTGGCAGCGGAGTTGGCAGTGCCGCCATTCAAATTGCGAAACTGAGCGGCGCACGCGTCATTACAACGGTTGGCTCGGCTGAAAAAATAGAGCATGCGCGCAAGTTGGGAGCAGATGAAGTCATTAATTACCGCGAACAGGACTTTTTCCAGGAAGTGAGGCGTCTCACCAACAAACGCGGAGTTGATGTTGTCGTCGAACATATCGGAGCAAGCACCTGGGAAAAAAGCACGGCCAGCCTGACACGTCGTGGGCGTCTGGTCACGTGTGGGGCAACAACCGGCAATGAAGGCAAGACAAACCTCTGGAATCTTTTCGCAAAAGAGCTATCGTTCATCGGCTCCTATGGAGGAACGCGACAGGATCTCGCCGATGTGCTCAAGCTAGTAGCCACCAACCGCTTCCAGCCAGTAGTTGACAGCACCTATACGCTTGCACAGATTGGCGAGGCGCACCAGCGCATGGAGAATCGAGAACAATTTGGCAAACTGATAGTTACACCAATTGTTTGATTACAACATTCAAAGCGGGAGCCGCTGGTTCCCGCTTCCTTTTTACTCACGATTATTGCTCATTCTCCCAGCGAAAGACCAGCATATCCTGTAAAAGGATGCCATTCTCAAAAACCGGCGGCTGGATGTAGCGAAAAAAATCTTTGCGTACGTGATCCATACGGAAGCCACACTTTTGATAGAAGGCGATATGATAGGGAGAACTATTCCCGGTGCCAACCAGCAGGGAACGAACATTACGCCGTCGCGCCTCCTCCAACACCACAGCCATGATCGCCTTACCATATCCGCTACCGCGCCGCGCTGGGACTACCGCAATATATTCGATTTCGCTTTCATCCTCTTGCCAGCGGACCGTGACAGCACCCACCAATTGCTCACCGGCAAGGGCCGCATAAGAGGTATACGCCTCATCAGCAAGAGTGTCACGAACCCGCTGCTCATCCTCATCGGCATCTCGTAAAATTGACACCAGCGTCTCTGTAGCAGAAAAGTCTATCCTCTGTAGCACAATTGACATACAAACACTTCCTTATCAGAAGAACAGACATCATTTCATTGTACGCTTCTCCGCCGAACCACCATTTTCATCCCATACTTTGGACGAATGGTGATAGTCTTACTCGGATCAGGCTCGATCTGCTGGCCTGATACCAGTTCAAAAGAGACGCGTTGGGCAAGCGTAGCCAGCAGGAGATGGCCCTCCATCATCGCAAAATGATTGCCGATGCAGATGCGCGGACCAGCTCCGAAAGGCATATAAGCATAGCGCGGTAAACGCTTTTCATTTTCAGGCGTAAAGCGCTCTGGATCAAATTTCTCCGGGTCGGGGAAGCAATCAGGCCGTCGATGTAAGGCATAAACCACAGCTATGACGCTCTCATCTTTACGAATCGGATACCCGCCAAGTTCCAGATCATGAAGGGCAACGCGAGAAACCGCATATGCAGGTGGGTACAGGCGCATTGATTCTTTCAATACTTGTAATGTATACGGCAAGTGAGCAAGATCGGCATAGGTTGGCGTCCGTCCTTGCAGCACAGCATCAACCTCTTGCTGCAACTTGTGATAGGCGTCAGGATGGGTAGTGAGTAGATACCAGGCCCATGTGAGAGCTGTAGCTGTTGTCTCATGACCGGCCCCAAAGAGTGTCAGCGCCTCATCACGCACCTGCTGATCGCTCATGGTATCGCCATTCTCTTCGCGCGCATGGAGCAAGATCGACAGGAAATCATTCCCTTGATCGGCTCTGGCCCGTCGCTCAACGATCATCTTCTGGATTTGTTGATCCAGCACAGCAAGCGCATGCCTGACCCGTTTATTCCGTGCAACCGGCCAGTTTGGAGGGACCGGGAAAAGATGGGAGAGGGTATAGTTGGCCTGTTCAAGTACAACGGTCATAGCGTTTCCCAACTCATCCGTCTCAGTAAAGACATCTGCATTGAAAAGCACCTTCCCAACAATGCTCATCGTCACATGCGTCATTTCTTGCCCGATATCAACTGTTTCTCCATCCTGCCAACCTACCTGTATCAATTCTCCATAATGTACCATCGCATCGGCATAGCTCACGATATGGCGCGGCTGAAACGATGGAGCTATCAGTTTGCGCTGCTGCCGATGGAAATTCCCCTCGCTAATAAACAGGCCATGACCAATAATCGGCTCAAAAGCTTTGTGCATTGTCTCGCCCTTATAGAAATCATAAGCATGCTCAACCAGAAAGCTCTGCACCAGTTCTGGAGCATTGAGCTGCACAAAAGGGAAAGGCCCAAAATGGAGATGCCCAATATCTCCACATTCGTGAGCAACACGCAAGAAAAGGGCGAGACGATCCTTTTGAAACGTAAACATACTGCCTATCAGTGGAGGTTCTGCAATATGTGGAATGATTTTTGTTGGTTTTGTGGCAACCGGAGTAACCATGTACTCATCTCCTTGTTCATCTGGCGCACCTGTTCGGGACGAACCCACCATCCTTCTGTCACCCAATCATTTCTTAATACGCCTGTACATTTCAATTTTATGCTATCAATAGTGAGAGAGAGCAATTATACAAAAAGAGCATGTTCGTAATTGTTCCTGTCGTGAACGCGGTAAAGTAATCTTTTGTTTTATCGCTTATAGTATAGAAAATAGAACCCAAAAAGACTTCCTCCAAATGGAGGATCAAAAAGACTTCCATCTTTTTGGGTTCAAAGTTACCCAAAATTACTCGGCAGTTTTTCCACCGTCAATCGCGAGTACCTGGCCAGTAATATAGCTAGCAGCCTCAGAAGCAAGGAAAAGCACGGATGGAGCAAGCTCGCCGTGCTGCCCGATCCGCTGCATGGGGGTGGCAGCGGCAATCGCGGCTTCAGAGCGTTGGAGGATCGCTTCTGTCATACGCGTTCGGAACATAGCAGGGGCAACGGCATTGACGCGCACGTTTTGCGCTCCCCATTCCAGAGCAAGAGAGCGGGTCAGGTTAATAATCGCAGCCTTGCTGGTATTATAGCCAATCGTGTTGCGCTGCCCACCACCCAGACCGGCAATCGAGGCAATATTGACAATTGCTCCCTTTTGACATTTAAGCATATGTCGCCCGACATGCTGAGACATGAGAAATGTGCCGGTAATATTGGCCTCAATCACCTGATGCCATTTCTCTAGCGGCATGGTTTCAGCGGACGCGCCCCAGGTCAAACCAGCATTGTTGACCAGCACATCAATCTTGCCACACGCCTCAAGCGTTTGTTGCACGACCTGCTCAACTGATGCAGCATCGGCAACGTCGCAAACAAAAGTATGAACAGTAACGCCTTGATCGGTGAGCATCTGTTTCGCTTCACCAAGCCATTGCTCACGACGGGCAGTAATAACGACCGTCGCTCCGGCCGCGCCAAAGGCCTGGGCAATCTCTAGCCCTAGCCCCCGTGATCCACCAGTGATAAGAGCCACTTCATTGGAGAAATCAAAGGTAACAGCACCCATTGTAAAACCTCCCTGTTTTCAAATATGCATTGCTATCTTTGTTAGAATCTCATCCATCTCAAACGGTTTCGCCACAAAATCATCGGCCCCGGCAGCAAGAACAGTCGCCTCGGCACCAGGATGGGCAGAAAACATAATTACTGGAATATGATCTGTTTCTGGTTGACTCTTGAGCCACTTGACAATCTCGCGTCCATCTTTTCCCGATAGTAAAACATCTATGAGGATGAGGTCAGGCAGGTTCTTATCGCAGAGCGTCTCTACGTACTCGGCCCTCTCTGCAACGGCGACAGCGTAGCCCTCCTGTACCAATAGCTCTCGCAGAAATTCTAAAATGTCAGGCTCATCATCAACCACAAGGATTTTCTTCTGTTTGTTTTGCATAGTAACTTTTCACCTTTACATACTCGCATTACTTACAAGGAGGCGAGCCTCTTTCCCTCGTCCGTAAGGGGCAAGGTAAAATGAAAGGTTGCACCTTCGCCCTTCCGACTCTCCACCCACATCAGTCCGCCATGTCGCCTGACGATCTCGCTGGAGATATAGAGACCGATACCCAATCCTGGATACGTCTTCTCTACGGGTTCCGTCACCTGATAAAAGCGTTCAAAGATCCTGAGATGATGATCCTTAGCAATCCCAATACCAAAATCCTGAACACTCACAAGGATCTTTTGCCGACCGTTTGCCATACGCATCAGAACAGTATCGGCTTGAGGAGAATACTTTATCGCGTTATTCAGCAGGTTGATGAGTACTTGCCCGATGCGCTCTCGATCACCAAATACCGTCGCCAGCGTTTGTCCTTCAAGCACCAGCCGATGCGTTTGCGTTGTTTCCTGAATGTTTGCTACAATTTCTCGCACCAGTTCATCCATCAAAAAAGCTTCTTCTCGATAAATCAGCTTGCCCGTCTGCATCCTGGAAAGGTCAAGCAGATCATTGATCAATGCCGTTAATTTATTGATCTGAATATCCATACGAGCAAGATAATGCAGCACTTTTTCATCGCCTTGCTTGATTGAGCGGCGCTGTACAAGATTAAGAAAACCCTTGAGACTAGTTACCGGCGTTTTGAGTTCGTGGCTTGCCATGCTGATAAATTCATCTTTACGTTTATCCAGTTCTTTGCGCTCGCTGACATCACGGAGGCTACACTGGATCACCTCATGCCCATTGGCTCGATAGCGGTTGCTCACAAACTCAACATAGCGAATCTGCCCATCTCTGGTTTGCAAAGGCAAGGCATCATAACGGCTAGAAGGCTGCTCCAATGCTTCCAGCCAGGCTGCCTGACTGATCTCCTGGCTCTGAAACATGCCTGAGTGCCCGAGATCATCGCCCAACAGTTGCTCACGTGTATAGCCCAACAATTCTGTGACAGAAGAATTTACATCGGTAATAAGATGGGTGTCAGCATCGACAATCAGCAATCCATCTTTGGAGGTTTCAAAGAGACGGCGATAACGATCTTCAGAGATCTTCAGTTGACTCTCCGCCTCCTTACGTTCGACTATCTCGGCTGCTAGCGAACTTGCCTTTTGTTGCAACAAGCTAATAGCGCGAAGACGCTCATCAATCTGAGCCAGCGAGGTATAGCTTTCATCAGGAATGACATGTGAGTGCTGCTGACAAATCCTGGAGAACTGTTCTTGATAGATTTCTCCGGCGAAGCAGTGCATTGGATATGCACAGAAAAGCGAGAAAGTATAGGGATTATGATATAGATTATTCCAGAGTTCTTCCAGGCGAACGGCAGCATCCTGCTTCCCCTCAACCCACAGTTGCGCGACCATTTCCCCAAAAACACGGACATGGCGTCCCCTCTGTACCGCTCGTGCGATCATACCTCCAATAGCTTTAGAGAAGCGCTCAGGCCCAGGCAGACCATCAACCATAAAGAGTGCGAGCGCTGTATTTACCTCACATGCAATATACTTATCCTGCGCACCAGCATGCAACAGATCCACTCCATTCGCCCGTAACTGTTCTTCAAGCATCAGAAGATGTTCCTGAGAGGCAATAACGACGCAAGCATCGCCTGTTTCAAGGCCAGTGCCGAGAAAGCTACTCACCGAATCTATAAGGAAGGCATCATTTTCATAAAATTGGACGAAATGCTTTGATGTATATATCTCACTCCAATGCAAGCGAGGGGCCAGCTTTTGTTGAGAAATAGTGCGAAATGTACAAACAATAGCTCCTACACCTGGCACTGCGAGAAGATTCGTGCTCTTGCCTTCAAACCAGTGCCACGAACCATCTTTATGGCGAAGGCGATATTCACCTTCCTGGCTCTCAGGAACTGCTTGTTCTATACTGCTTCCCTCCCATAACGCAGGCTCAAAATCGTCAGGGTGAAGCAGATCACGTGCATGGCAACCCACAATGGCCTCGGAAGCACAGACAAGCAGAGAGGAGATAGAAGGGCTGACATAGGTTATTATTCCTTTCGCATCCACAAGCACAACAATCTCCATGTTGTTTTCTGAGGGGGCAAAAGATTGTTGTTCATCTAGTGGAAACGCATTCTCCTGTTCTGGACCTATGTGATCGTCGTTAGATATAATTGCCATGCACTCTGGCCTCTATTTTCTCATAGAATACATTTTTCCTAAATACTTTAACATCTTTACTCTACCAGGGCAAGGTCAGCAATTACCAAGGATTAGAAGAGCTATCAGCAAGGCAGAAGTGCTGGCCCAATGCATAAATAGAAAGCAAGTGAGAACAACACAAACATGTCAGCAAGCAGATGATACAATTACAGTAGTGTATGTTTGCTTGATACCTTTGCAAAGGAGGGGATTTGCCACAGTGACCAAAAAAGCCACCACTCAGTTCTTAATGCGTCCAGAAGATAAGCGTCGCCTCAAAGGACTTCCCTGGAATACGAGGTTAGAGGAATGGGGGGAGCAGGGAGTACAGTTGTTAGTCGTGCGGCGCGGAGAGTCGCGCCATCCAGTCGTTTTTGTAGAGCGGCAGGGAACACGCTATGCCATCAAAGAAACGACGCCCCGTATGGCTGAGAGAGAAATACGCATTCTCCATGAGATAGAGAATCGTGGTGTTCCTGCGCTCAGTCCGATCGGCTATGTCATCGTCCCATCCTCTCCGATCGCGCTCGATATGCCTAAACTGGGAGGAACAACTCAATATATCAGCGGGGATCGTGGCTACACTGTTACCAGATTGGCACCTCGCGTCATCCCCCATGTGTTGCTGTACCGCCTGCCTCTCAATAAACGAACCAAACAACATCTATTATCTGCGGTAGCAGTGTTAATGGTCGAGTTGCACGAACATGGCGTCTATTGGGGAGATCCCTCTCTGGCTAATGTGCTGATCCGCATTGATGGTCGGAGCATCCTGGCGATTATGGCAGATGCAGAGACATCAGAGCTTTTCCCAGGACCGGTCAGCGATGGGCTACGCGAGCAAGATCTGGCCTTATTTGGCGAATCGCTGGCGTGGCAGGCGGAAGATCTACGCCAGGCGCGAGATTTGCCCGAAGATGTGCAGCTCCTGGACGATAAAGATTTTCGCTATTTTGAGAAGCGCTATCGCTGGCTACGACGCCAACACACGCATCTGGCCGATCCATCAAGTTTTCGCAATCTCTTTCAGGCCGAGCAATTCTTACACAAACTCAATCGTGTGGGATACTCACTGCTGGGTTTGACCGGGCACGCATTACAGGGCTTTACCACCGTGCTGCCAGGATGGTATCAGCGGCGCATCTATGAACTGATCCACGTCTCGGTTCCGCGTCTTTACGCGCGCCGATTTTATAACCTGATACTTGGTCATCAATACTTGATGCACGAAAAACTTGGGCGCGATGTCAGCATTGAGGAGGCCGCGCAAGATTGGTACACGAACTACCATCTACCAGCGATCTTGCTGTTGCGTCAACACCTCGCCAGCAATCAAGATCCGATGCAAGCCTACTTCGATATCATGGATCACAAATGGAATATGAGCGTCAAAGCTGGACACGAAATACCACTGGATGAGGCAATTCTCGACTGGTCGATGCAACGAGCGGATACTGGAGAGCTGGGTGCAATCGATCCCGCTATGGTTGCTACCTGGTGGCGCGAACGTGAACCTGTGGCCCAGGCATTAGAACCACCATTGATCGAAAGCGAAGAGCTTGAGCCACTGCTTTCTACCAGTGAGAGGCCACTGGTCAGGCTGAATCAACCAGAATTGGCTCAGAAGCTCCCAGGGATCCTCAAGGATAATAGAAAACAACCACAGGGAGATGAAGAATAAACGACAAAAAGGAACCTGGCATCGCGGAGAATGCCAGGTTCTCGATACATTTAGCAGAGTTTAGAAGCAGGCAACAACTAGGCTTCCTCGTCAGACGATGGCGTCTCCTCCACCTCATCCTCCTCCTCCTCAACGATCTCAGCCTCACCAACTTTAAAGTTGTTCATGTTGCCGCGAATCTGCTCCTCGATAGCCAGAGCAACGTCGGTATTCTGGCGCAGAAAATCTTTCGCGTTCTCACGGCCCTGACCGAGCCGAATATCGCCAACGTTAAACCAGGCACCGCTCTTCTTGACCAGACCCATCTCCAGACCGAGATCGAGCAGGCCACCTTCGCGTGAAATGCCTTCGCTATACATGATGTCAAACTCGGCAGATTTGAAGGGAGGAGCAACTTTGTTTTTCAGAACACGAACGCGCGTGCGGTTTCCCACGACATCCTGACCTATCTTAATCGAATCGGTACGACGAATATCCAGGCGAACCGAAGCATAGAATTTGAGGGCTTTACCACCAGCTGTCGTCTCAGGATTGCCGAACATAACGCCAATCTTTTCACGCAACTGATTGGTAAAGATAACGGCACAATTGGAATTGCTGATAGCTCCGGTGAGCTTACGAAGTGCCTGGCTCATCAAGCGAGCTTGCAAGCCAACATGAGAATCGCCCATCTCGCCTTCAATTTCAGCGCGAGGCACCAACGCGGCCACAGAGTCTACCACCACTACATCGACAGCGTTGCTGCGTACCAATGAGTCAACGATTTCGAGCGCCTGCTCACCGGTATCGGGCTGTGAAATGAGCAGCTTATCAGTATCGACGCCGCAGCGAGAAGCATAGATACGATCAAAAGCGTGTTCGGCATCGATGAAAGCGGCATACCCACCAGCGCGTTGTGCATTGGCGATCACATGTTGGCAGAGGGTGGTTTTACCTGAAGATTCAGGGCCGTAGATCTCGGTAATACGTCCTCTGGGCAGGCCTCCGATACCGAGGGCCAGATCCAGGGCAACCGAGCCAGTAGGGATCACATCGACCTGAATTTTGGCAGCATCGCCCATTTTCATGATCGCGCCCTTACCAAAGCGGCGTTCAATCTGTTGAAGCGCCAGGTCGATAGCCTTCTCTCGCTCGCTCATGCCAGCAGCAGCAGTACCATTGCGATCTACGGTAGGTTTTTCCTTCTTACTCATTAACATTTCCTCAGCATGGGGCGTACATCATTAAGATGGGATTGTCCCATTCCACCCCCTGCCTTCCTCCTTTTTCTTCAAAACCAGTCAAGGATTGCAATCTTAAAGAACTCATCCTCGAAAACGAGCAGACGCTTGTCGCTGATCTATACTTTCTCTAGAGAATGAGAGTCGCTTTGCATCTCCCGTTGCAATGCTTCTATATACGTATTCTCTGGCAAGGATTGAAAACCGGAAATAGGCGCTCTCTTCGTCTATCTCCCAGAGGTAGAACAAGAGTACCATAAGTACAAATAGCTGTCAAGTTGCGCTTGTGGTACTCACGAAACAACAATACGCATACACGCTACACGCTGGCAACCAGGGGAGGCGCAAGCTTTGGCACATCCCTCGACACCCCATCTGAGAAACAGAAAATGAATACTGCTATAGCTCGCGCCTGCCCTCCAGAGCACGGCTAAGGGTTCCCTCATCGGCATATTCCAGATCGCTCCCCAGAGGAAGACCACGCGCTAAAGTTGTTATCTTCAACTCAGGTAAATTCAGCTCATTCTGGATATCACGCTTGATCGTACTGGCAGTATAATCGCCCTCAAAACCTGGATTCGTCGCCAGGATCACCTCGCGGATCGTTTCGTTCTCCAGGCGCTTGAGCAGCTCTTCGATACGAATATCCTTTGGCCCGATGCCATTCATCGGCGATAGCGCCCCATGCAGCACGTGATACAACCCTTTATACACGCCTGTCTTTTCCAGAGCCAGCACATCAAGCGGTTCTTCCACCACACAGATGACATCCTGCTCACGAGATGAGTTGCTACAGATAGGACACGGATCGGTCTCCGTGATATTAAAACAGCGCGAACAATAGACAATACTTTCTTTCACGCGTATGATGGCATCTGACAGACGACGCGCCTGATCCGTCGGGCTACGCAAAATGAAAAAAGTCAGGCGCTGCGCGGTCTTTACGCCAATGCCGGGCAGTTTAGAAAACTCCTCGATCAACGCAGCCACCGGTGGTGCAACATCGCTCATGACTTAGAACAATCCTCCGGGCAAACGCATACCCCCGGTGGCATTACTCACTAGCTTCTGCTGCGCATCGGTCACTTTTGTAAAAGCATCCTTTGCAGCGGCCTTCACCATAATCTCCAACTCAGCAATATCTTCGGCGTTAAACGCTTCAGGGTCGATTTTGACATCGACGATCTCGAACTTTCCGCTCATCATGAGCGTGACGGCACCGCCGCCAGCCGTGCCAGTGAAGTTGGTGTTTTCCAGTTCTTCCTGCATCTTCATCAGCTTTTGCTGCATACGCTGAAGTTCTCGCATGTTCATGTTCTATAACTCCTCACTTGAGATGGATGTCCTTGATGTCTGCTTTAAACATCCGCATCACTTCCTGAACAACAGGATCATTTTTCGCTTTTTTCTCTACCTGCTCCTGTCGGCCTGCATTGGATCGTCTTATACTTTCAAGAGGTGTGGCGAGAGATGTTGCTTTACTATTCTCTCTCACACTCTCCATCCTGGCAAGTGTTGAAACGGGGCCAGGAGTTTGAGACTGGCGAACAGGAGGAGATGGCTGCTGCATCTCCACCAATGGCATCACATTTTGTGGAGGCGGCGGCATTGTAGATTGGGCCGTTCCAGGTCGTTCCAGATGGGGCGACGCCTGTGCCGGTGCAGCGGACATAGTGAACATTGTTGAGTTCCCCGCAGAACCATGAGGTGATGATGAGCCGTTACGCCCATCATCAGGCTGGCGCTGAAGCGGTGGCACAGCAATAGAACCACTAGCAATATCCGATCTATGCGGTGTCTGTATTGATAGCGCGGGCGGTGGCGGCAACGGCACAGATTGTCCTGGTGAAAGCAAACGAATACGACACTCCTGCCCCAGTTCAATCTTCAACGCCCATTCAATAAGCCGCTGACGTTCTTCACTTTTATGGATTGCTTTATAGTGAAATTCGGCTGAGGCTCTCATAACAAGAATTGGTTGAGCAGCAGTTCCTTCTATCAGCACAACCGGCAAATCATTGAGCAGCGCGGCAACAATTGCTCCATCCTTCTTCGTCTTCACGCGCCGCTTCACAAACTCCCATTTCTCCTTCACCTCAGCAACGGTCAGCGACGGAGGATCGCCAGCAGGTTGCCCATCTGAGGCGGCGGGCTGAGGTGTGACTGGCTGACTCTGTACCGAAGCAGATTCTTCAACGCGCGATGACAGACTGGTTGGCGAACTTGCGTGAGAAGCAACAAAAGATTCCCGCTGTGGTCTTTGCACTTGCTCATCTGGCAATTTATTTGGCGCTGGAGTAGTTTGCACAGGAGGTGACGCGGGCGTTTCCCGTGGTGGAGACGATACCCCGGCAGGAGCTTCACGCTGAGGCTGTTGTTGAGGAGATACGGTACGAGGTGAGGTAGCGGGCATCGGTTGAGCAGGCAGAACAGCAGGGCCGGCGGTGAGTGGTTGTCCGGTCTGCGCACGGCTATGTAACCCGACACAAGAGAGCAGAGCCAGTTCCAATCCCAATTGGGGTGTGCCCTGATTCTTCTGCATCAGATCGTTCTGGGCAAAGATACGCGCACACTCGATTAACTCTTCCAGCGCAAACAGTTTCGCAGCTTCAGCAATCTCGCGCACCTCATCTTCGGTGGTGTCCAGGATCTCAGCAATATTTGCCCCTGCTTTGCAAAGCATCATCGCACGCCAATACTCCGCAACCTGATTATTAATCTGGCGCAGATCCGCTCCGGCCTCAGCAAGCTCATGAATCAGATGCAAACCCGCAGAACTATCAAGGTTGGCGATATGTAATATGAATTTCTGGATGGCGCGGGGATCAGCAATGCCCAGCATTGCCTGGACCTGAGAGAGCTGAATACTCTGTCCCGCATAAGCGATTGCCTGATCCAGCAGGCTAAGAGCATCGCGCATACCGCCAGCCGCAGCACGAGCAATCAGTTCGGCGGCCACGCGCTCTAACTGTACCTGCTCCTGTTCCGCAATAAAGCACAGGTGCTCCACGATCTGTCGCGTGGTGATCCGTTTGAAGTCGAAGCGCTGACAGCGAGACAATACCGTTGGCAACATTTTATGTACATCAGTGGTTGCCATGACAAAGATAGCGTGAGGAGGCGGCTCTTCCAACGTTTTGAGCAGGGCATTAAATGCTTCGACGGTCAGCATATGCGCTTCGTCGAGGATATAGACTTTATATCTGCCTGTTGAGGGAGGAACCATCACCTTTTCGCGGAGTTCGCGGATGCTATCAATACCACGATTGGAGGCGGCGTCAATCTCAATCACATTAAACGAATTGCCAGCGGTAATCTCCCGACATTGTTGACATTCGTTGCAGGGTTCATGATTGACAGGATGTAGACAGTTGATGGTTTTTGCAAGAAGACGAGCGGTGCTGGTTTTCCCGGTTCCTCGGGGACCAGTGAAGAGATAGGCATGAGCTAACTTGCCATCCTTGAGCGCATTTTGCAGCGTGCGAATGACAGGCTCCTGACCGACGAGATCGGAGAACGTCTGAGAGCGCCACTTACGATAGAGAGACTGTGAGGCCATAGAAAGACTCCCGCCTGTAATCCTCATGACGGGCCACGACCGACCCCCCGACAACAAGAAAAGACATAGAAAACCGATTTTCGCCCGGTCCTGCCGGTCGGCGCAACCAGGCACCCCTGCGGCACCCAGAGAGGTCCACTTACCGTTGCTTCCTCACGGATCTGGCGGGGTTCGCAAACATCTGCCGCGCAGGACCCGATCACGCCGACCGACAGGACCGGAAGAAAACCGGCCCGTCCCTTGAACATTTTCTCTAAGAGACGGTCCCTATTATACTCCTCTGTCCCTGATTTGTCAAGAAAGGTATTTGCCAATTAGCAGGCTATACTTCTCCTTCAAAGGAGCGGGGAGCTGCAAACGATCCGTCATAATCGAGGTAGCCAAAGCGTCAGCACAGCCACAGGTTTGATGAGAGCGATTCGCCGGTATCTTCTGGGCCACCGATTGCAAGATACGTTGTGCATTGGCAACATTCGCGCTGAGATTATTGACAACCATCTGTACCGTCACCGATTCCTCAGACTCATGCCAGCAGTCATAATCGGTCGCACAGGCGATAGTGGCATAACAGAGTTCGGCCTCGCGAGCCAGTTTCGCCTCTGGCAGCGCCGTCATCCCGATAATGTCCATGCCCAGTTTGCGATAGACATTAGATTCGGCCCGCGTAGAAAAGAGTGGCCCCTCCATACAGACATAGGTGCCACCTGCATGCACGTTGACATCACCCAATTCACGTGCTGAGTCCAACAGCAGATTGCTCAGTTCAGGGCAGAAAGGATCGGCAAAGGTGCAATGCACGACCAGACCACCCTCAAAGAAGCCGTTCACGCGGCTTTTCGTGCGATCAAAAATCTGATCGGGAATGACTAGATCGCGTGGGGCAATCTCTTCACGTAAACTGCCAACAGCACTGACAGCAATAACCCATTCCACACCGAGACTTTTAAGCGCCCAGATATTTGCGCGGGCGGGAATCTCGGTGGGATTGATGCTGTGTCCGCGTCCATGACGCGGCAAAAATGCCATCGGTACACCGGAGAAGTTGCCAATCGTAATTACATCGCTGGGATCACCAAACGGTGTTGCTACCCTGACCTCCTCAACATCGGTCATCCCCTCCATACGATAGAGTCCGCTACCGCCAATGATCCCAATTGTTGCACGTCGCATAGCTGTTATCCTCCTGACTGGAGACCTGAAATATGGATATAGAATGGAGAATGGGCGCAATTGCTGCGCCCATCATTTTTATTGCTCTTGTTTAATTCTAATGTACTGCCGTTTGCCAACCTTGAGAATAGCGCCATCCTCAGCGGGCACAACAAACTCTGGATCGGCAATACGAATAGATGTGCCGGCCTCGCCCTTCGGAAAGAGGGAAACGCCGCCCTGTTTGATCAGCTCGCGTGCTTTGTTGTTGCTAGCAGCCAGCTTCGCCTCGACGATCAACTCAACAACATTTTTGTCGGCACTGAGATGATAATCGGGAATGTCGGTCGGTAGTTTGCGCTCCGAGAACTGACGAATAAAGGATTCCTGTGCCTCCTGTGCCGCTGCTTCGTTATGGAACTCGGTCACGATCTCACGGGCCATACGCAACTTCACATCGCGTGGATTGAGCGAGCCTTCTACCATCTTTCGATCAAACTCGTCAAGCTCGGCCTCATCGACATCAGTGAGCGCCTCGTAATAGGTGCGCATGGCATGATCGGGCAGCGACATCAACTTCCCGAACATATCGTTGGCGGGGGCGGTGATGGCGATGTAGTTATCCAGCGATTTTCCCATCTTCTTCACGCCATCCAGACCCACAATCAAATTGACGGTCAAGATTTGCTGTGATGGCTGTCCAAAGGTGGGCTGCAATTCGCGACCAACGAGCAGATTGAAGGTCTGATCCGTTCCGCCAATCTCCACGTCGGCGCGCAGGGCAACCGAATCGTATCCTTGCAAGAGAGGGTACATGAACTCGGCCAGATAGATTTCGATGCCGCCTTTATAGCGCTTCGAGAAATCGTCACGTTCCAACATCTGTGCCACCGTCTTGTAGCCTAGCAACTTGATGGCGTCTCCCAGCGTAAACTTGTCGAACCACTCGCTCTGGCGGCGAACTTCCGTCTGCCCGCGATCAACAATTCTAAAGAACTGGTCCAGATATGTCTTAGCATTGGCGTTGACCTGTTCCTCAGTTAGAGGCTTACGAGCTTCCTCGCGACCGCTAGGATCGCCCAATCTAGCTGTCCAGTCGCCGATGACGACCACTGCTTTATGTCCCAGGCGTTGAAACTGGCGCAGTTTACGAAAGACAACTGCGTGACCGATGGTCAAATCATAATGAGTGGGGTCCACACCAAGTTTGACCCGCAGAGGCTCGCCCTTATTGCCCTCCAACAGGAGGCGACGGAGATCAGGCTCTTTTTCGACCTGGGCGACGCCTCGCCTCAATAGATGATCAATGTCTTTGATTGATGGTTGTTGCTTCACAGTCACATCAATACCCCCTCACATAAAGGATTTATCTTTATAAGAACTTATTTGCCGCATTATATCACTAACTTTGCCCCTTGCCCTCTCTACTCAATCTTCCAGTGACGAAGTGAATAGATGCATGGCATACCATCAAAACGGCAAGGGTTTTCTGGCAAAACCAGTGTACAGCAGCAACGGCTCAACAGCAAGTAGCGATGGGACCAGAGAGAAAAACTACCAGAGCCGTCACAAGTTTGAGATGCTTAGATCACAGAGTTTGATAGATGTACTATCAAGATTTCTAACACAATTCTTACACTTCGCATACGTTCCTCTAACACATGGTGATATATAGTATGGTCAGAACAAAAACAAAGAACTTTGAGCGGTGGATGAGACCTGAGCAGCCTCTATTCCACCACAACTTGAAGAAGGAGATACAACAATGGCAAACATTACACGCTACAATCCTTTTAGTGAAGTGGTTTCTTTACGTGAGGCGATGGACCGTTTGTTTGAGGACAGCGTTATCTCTCCTCGCTTCGGTAGTGCGTTTAGTACACGTGGAGTCGCCGCCAATCTCTACGAGACCTCCGAAGGCTTTATCCTGCAAGTCCCAATGCCCGGAGTCAATTCAAGCAATGTTGAGATCAATGTACAGCAAGATATAGTTACTTTGAAGTGGCAGACAAAAGTTACTGTTCCCGAAGGTGCCACTGTTCATTTCAGCGGCTTCCAGTCTGGCGAGTATCAGCAATCCTTCACGCTTCCGGCCCCTATCAATGCTGAGCGCGCCGAAGCCAGCTACAGGGATGGCATCCTCTCGTTAACGCTGCCGAAAGCCGAACACGCAAAAGCGCGCACAATTAAGGTGAACGCTCAATAGTAGAGACCAGAAGGGGTAGGGTGTTGAGACTTCACCCTACTCCTTGCATTGTATGTTGGGGTAGTTATAGCACAAAGGGGATAAGGCGTTTCGTATGCCGCATATACTCCTTGTATCGCTGACCCAGGTGCTCCTGGAGAACGCGCTCTTCCACATGGATACGGTAGCCTAGTCCAAGTAGCGCACACCCCATCAGAGCCAACAGACTCAACCAGTTGGTAGAGCTGAGTCCGAATCCCAGAAACATGATGAGTAAGCCAGTATAGGCGGGGTGACGAATAAGCTTATACGGCCCATTTTCTACCACTTGCTGATGGGCAGCCACTGTCACGCTAGGGGTAAAATAGCGACCGAGCACGATAATGGCATAGAGTCGGAAAGCGAGACCAGCGTAGATCAGGGTAATGCCTGACCAGAAGACAAAAACGCTCGCGCTCGTAATGGCTGTAGCAGGAACAGTACGGGGTAAATACCAGCAGAGCAAGATACCAAGACCAACCGTTCCAGTGATAACCAGCCGTGACCCCTTATCCTGGATCTGGATACCAGCATGAAGGAGTACAAGCTGCCTGATCCCCAGAATCACTTCCATTACCGCCCAGATAACATACCCGGCAAGGAGGACATTCCGAAACAGAAGATTCTGAGCGAAAAATGGTGACATATTTCACGTCCTTTCCTCTCCCAGGCTCTCGCATCGTACACTCACATAATCCGTCCAACACAAATTCTGTTTAGTTCAAGCTTATATATTTCATCATATCGTGTCAATAAATATTTCTTATCATCATCCCTTCCCATTTACTCCCTTTCAGCCTCATATTACTCATTTTTAATAAGCAGATCCCTCTATCAACGCATTTCATAAACGCAAAAAAACATGTACAATAGTGTGCAGAGAGCGTTCATCTGAGAAAGAGAAGTGTTATGACACATCCATTACTTGAGCAATTACAAGAAGGTCCAGTATTGTGCGATGGAGCAATGGGTACTTTGCTCTACGCTCGGGGAATCACCTATGAGCAGTGTTTTGATGCCCTCAATCTGACACAACCAGATCTGATTCAGCGCATTCACGGCGAATATATCAGTGCAGGTGCTCAGATCATCGAAACCAATACTTTCGGAGCCAACCGCGCAAAACTTGAAGCCTATCATCTAGAAGAGCGCGTCCGCGAGATCAACTTCCGCGCCGTCCGTCTGGCACGCGAAGCGCGCGAGATTGCGGGGCAACCCGTCTTTATCGCGGGAGCTGTCGGACCCAGCGGTCGCCCATTGCAAGCCCCCAATGAACAACGATTAAGCGAGCTACGCACGATCTTTCGCGAACAGATCGAAGCACTATTAGAAGGTGGCGTTGATCTGCTCATTCTGGAAACCTTCTCCAATCTGGCAGAATTGCGACAGGCCGTCTTAGCGGCAAAAGAGGTGGGAGGTCTGCCTATTGTCGCACAAATGAGCTACTATGAAGATGGACATACGCTTTCTGGACAATCCGCTACACGAGTTGCCACCGTATTAAGCGATCTGGGCATAGATGTGATGGGGGCCAATTGCAGCGTCGGGCCGGCGGCAACTCTGGACGCGCTACAGGAGATGATCATCGCCGTCAAGCAACAACTGGATGGCGCTGGCCCGACGCTCTTTTCTGCTCAACCCAACGCCGGTCTCCCCGCACGTATAGGCAATCGCTTCTTTTATGTCGCCACCCCAGATTATTTTGCCGATTACGCCTTGCACTTCGTCGAGGCTGGGGTACACTTAATCGGCGGCTGTTGCGGCACCACACCTCACCATATCGCCGCCATGCGTAAAGTGCTGGATGAACAGTACGGCACACACACACAGTTTGCAGCCGCCGTCCAGCTACAGCAACAGCCAGTCGAACAGAAGCAAAGCTCTAATGGTCAGGTCATCGTCGCCAAACTGATCGAAGAGCAGATCATCCTTCCTCAACAGGGCAGCATGACACAGCTACAAGAAAAGCTGGCGGCAAAAGAATTTGTCGTCAGCGTCGAGCTTGATCCACCCAAAGGACTGAACCCGCATAAGATACTGGAGGGTGCAGTTCAGCTTCAAAACGCTGGCGTCGATTTTATCAATATCGCCGATAGCCCGATGGCGCGTGTCCGCATGGGATGTCTGGCTCTGGCGCGTCTGATACAAGATCACCTGGACATTGAAACCATTATTCATTTCACCACTCGCGACCGCAACCTCATGGCTCTCCAATCGGAACTGCTGGGCGCTCATGCCCTCGGTATTCGCAACATCCTCGCTCTAACCGGCGACCCATTACGGGTGGGAGATTATCCCAACACAACTGGCGTCTGGGATGTGGACTCGGTGGGCCTGATTCGTGTGATACGAGACATGAACGATGGACACGATGCCGCAGGATCATCGATTGGAGCAAGGGCATCGTTCCATATAGGCTGTGCGCTGAATCTGAATATGAGTGATGAGGAAACAGATCGCGAAATCGAGAAGTATCGTCAGAAACTCGATGCGGGCGCACATTTTATCATGACACAACCTATCTATGAGATTGCTCCCCTGCAACGCTTTCTGGATCGAGCTGGCAAGCCACCAATTCCCATGCTGCTCGGTTGTATCCCACTTCATAGCTCACGGCATGCCGAATATCTCCATAACGAAGTGCCAGGAATCACCATTCCAGACGATGTGCGCGCACGCATGAAGGCAGCTGGAGAACATGGACACGAAGAAGGTTTGAAGCTTGCTCAGGAGCTACTGGAAGAGGCAAGCGGCCAGGTAGAAGGCGTCTATCTCATGCCATCGTACGGTCGCTACGATGTGGTGAGCGAATTAACAAAAGCCCTGCACACACAGAAGCGACCAGATCGCACTGGCTAGACTGTACCTGATAGATACAGTGTTGTAGATATGCTATAGCCAGGAGTTCTCGATAGCCTGAGCGACTACACAGGCATAGATGGCCCCCTGGATACCTGTGCGGCGATACTTCTCAAGACAACCAGAGAGCACTAGCAGGGCGGTATCGTGAAGATTCTGCCGCTTGCTATAGACAGCCATACGAAGCAAGCACTCAGCAGCAATCGCATTCTCGGTGAGCGGCTGTTCACGTAAGGCCAGGCGCCCAACGGCAAGAGCATCCTCGGAATAGTCATAAAACAGGCCGCTCTGTCTATCGAGCAATTCCTGACAGGCAAAATGCATTAAAGCAATCGCTGTTTCAAGATAGTACTTGCGGCCATGCAGTTCATAGGCATCCAGTAAAGCGCGGGTCATCCACACTTGATCAGCCAGCTGACCGGGAAGATCAGCATATCCATGAAGAGAATAGTGATACATCGAACCTTCACGATGCACCATATGCTCACACAAATAATCTAACGCGCGACAAGCCATAGCATCGAGGGATGGATAATTCAGCACACGAGCGGCCAGAAAATACGAAGAGATCATGCGAGCGTTCCATGCGGTATAGACGGTGGTATCAACAAGAGGGGCAGTGCGAGACGCACGGGAGTAGAGGCCAGGCTCGTAGTATTCTTCATCAGCACTCTGGCTACCCGAAAAAATGCCTACCTGTGGTTGCCACAATTTACTATTGATATAAAGAATCAAACGTTTTGACAACTGCTGCCATTGTGGGTCGCCGGTCGCCTGCACCACAAGCAGCACCAGACGCAACAACGCAGCATTCTCCTCCAACATTTTTTCTGTATGTGGGATACTCCAATCGCCAGAGGCGGAGTAGCGGAAGAAGCCGCCCTCTTCCTGATCCCACAAACCGCCATCGCGCATCTGTTCCAGGGAATAGCAGACCAGATCAAGCATCTCTGGTTGCTGGCGACGAGATAGGAGAACAAGGAGCTCGAGCGCCTCCGGGTGAGGGAACTTGAGGTGAGGGTGAATAGTAAAGCCACCAAAGTCGGGATCATAGAGATCTTGCAACACGCGACCAGCTTCTACAGGCAGATCCGCGAGAGCAGTTCGCTCTTCAGCCAGCAACGAGCGCAGGCCCGTTGAGGGGAGTGTTTGAGAGAGCTTACGGGTAAAGCGTTGATCTTGCAGGAAACGCACCTGTTCAGCGATCTCCTGTCGGTGTTCTCCATAGTAGCGGCGTACATGACCAAGATAATAGAGCATTTGTTTCGGAGGAACATAAACGCCACCCCAGAGAATCTCCCCTTCAGAAGAAAGCAAGACCACGCTAGGCCAGCCATTTTGATTATAGCGTTGATTGACATCGGGACGAATATCGCTATCAACACGAATAGGAATATAATCATGATTAATAATAGCAATCACGCTGGGTTCAGAAAGAGTAGTCTCATCCATAATATGGCACCACTGGCACCAGGAAGAGGTAATCAAAAGGAAGATAGGCTTATCGAGCCGCAAGGCTTCCTGAAATGCATCAAAACCCCAGGAGCGCCATTGAATCTTGTGAGCCTGATTAAGGCGAGGAGAAAACCGAAATATCTCAGAAATAGATGCAGATGACTGCGTGCGACCGGCGACCACATTGCCGCTCATGCTAAAGCCTCCTTCACGCCAATCCTGTTTTTTTTGGGGTGCATGCTAAGAAGAGAACAAATCCTGATGCTGCAAAATTATCTGTCTTTCCAAGTATACCATAGAATTGGTAAAAATGTATATGTCCAGAAGAAGAAACCTGGGCATTTTCCACATGAAGCAAATGAGGACTGGTGTAGATTCTAGCGATACTAACAACGGATGAAAAAAGGTAGATACATACAAGTCACCCTTGCAAACGATAAGCAGTCGTAGTATACTTGTACCGTTCGCTGCTGATCGTCAACAGTTGGAATACACATCCATCAACATGCAAGTATGGTTGTTGATTTCAACAGGATTACATGAGCGAATACCCAGAGTAGAAACCCATAAAGCAGGAGTAAATGATCAGTTTTTATTACAAAAGAGGAGGATCGGCCTATTAACAGGGACTTTCGTGGAAACGACCGTCCGCGTGAGACACGAGTGAATGAGCGCATTCGTGCCCGCGAGATACGCTTAATCGATGAGAATGGTGAGATGATGGGAGTGATGCCTCCAGGACGCGCTCTGGATATCGCCAGAGAGAAGAACCTGGACCTGGTAGAGGTATCGCCGAACGCCATGCCGCCAGTGTGCAAGCTCATGGACTACGGCCGCTTTAAATATGAGCAGGCCAAGAAAGAAAATGAGGCACGCAAGCATCAGAAGACGATAACTCTCAAAGAGATTCGTATGCGTCCGCGTACAGACGAGCATGATGTAGCAGTAAAGACTCGCAAGATACAAGAATTTCTGGCTGAAGGTGATAAAGTCAGGGTAAGCGTTCAATTTAAAGGGGCAGAAATGCGTCACCCTGATCTTGGCCGCAAGCTACTGGACCAGATAGCAGACGTGTTGAAGGGTACAGTGACCATTGAACGTTCTCCAATAATGGAGGGCCGTATGATGTCAATGATCGTCTCTCGCGCACCTGGATGGGAACCGCCGAAGAAGCAGCAACCCGCACCATCAGCAAACAAAGCTCAGTCCTCTCAGAACGCGGCGAACAACACGTCCCAGGATCAGGATAGCGATAAGACGGATACTCCACAGAAGTAGCTTGCCGTATCCATGTGCTGATAACTCCATGCATTACAAATGTCAAAGAGATCGGCAGCCAGACAGCAAGAATTCGCGTTATCAAAAGGGTATAGTTTTTCTAGACTATACCCTTATTTTTATGTAAAAAAACGACTTAACAATTGACTTTTTCGTCATGCCCTCCTAAGATAGAACCTGAATCCAAATTAAATTGATAAACCAGTAAAAATAAATGGGATGCAATACAACACGGAGGCAATCAGTGAGTAGATATGATGACCCTCGTTGGTATGAAGAGCAACATGTAAATCCTGGAGATTCGCCTCAGCCAGCGTACGACGATTTCGATCAGTATGGACACAATAATACTCCTCGTGGTGAGGATAACCAACAAAACGGAAGAGTGTTGGAGCCATACGAGGCAACAAGAAACAGCCGTCTCGCTCGCATTGTGGGGCAACTGCTGGCACTGATTGCACTTGTAATCATTGCGTTTTGCGGAGGCTGGTTCAGTCACCAGTATTTCAGCAACTCTTTTCAAGCCAATGATCAATCAAAAAGCTATGCTCAATTGTTTCAACAAGCGTGGACAACAGTAGATCAGAACTATGTTGATCGCAAGCAGGTTGATTATAAAGCGATGTCTTATGCCGCAATTCAGGCTATGGTTGATTCACTTAAAGATAAAGGACATACACGTTTTCTCACTCCAGAACAGGTGAAAAATGAAAATCAGCAACTAAGTGGCAAATTCACAGGTATCGGGATCTATCTGCGTCAGGATACAGATAGCAAGCAACTGATTATCACAGGAACAATCCCTGGATCCCCGGCTGAAAAGGCCAGCTTGAAACGTGGCGACGTGATTCTATCGGTCAACGGTACAGATGTAAAAGGCAAGGATGTCAATGGTGTCAGCAGCCTCATTCAGGGGAAAGAAGGCTCCGATGTTTCGTTGACGGTGCAGCGTCCAGGCGTAGCACAGCCTATCACTGTCACACTTAAACGAGCGGTGATTCAGGTGCCAAACGTCATCATGCACTATATTGCAGAAAGCCATATTGCGCATATCCAGGTCGTCCAATTCTCGGATAACACCTCTGCCCAGCTCAAAAGCGCGCTGGCCGAAGCGAAAGGCAAGGGGGCCACAAAGATTATTCTGGACCTGCGCGATAACCCTGGTGGCTATCTCAACGAGGCGGTCAACACCGCCAGCTTATTCATGAAGGATGGCACCGTCTTGCTTGAACAGGATAGCTCCGGGAAACAAACGCCAATTCTTGTCACAGGAAACGCCGTCAATACAACTGACACGCTGGTTGTACTTATCAATGGTAACTCTGCCAGCGCTGCTGAGATCGTCTCAGGTGCGCTGCACGACAACAAACGAGCAACGCTGATCGGAGAAACGACCTTTGGAACGGGAACAGTCCTTCAGCAATTTACGCTCTCCGATGGCTCTGCACTGCTGCTGGGCACCCAGGAATGGCTCACACCAAAGGGACATTTCATTCGCGAGAACGGAATCGCCCCGGATATCACTGTGAAGTTGCCAACTAATGCCACCCAAATTACGCCAGGCGACGAAAACAACGGCAACATGACACTGCAACAAATTCTGAATGGCGGCGATACACAACTGACGGCAGCCATCAAGTACTTGCAAAATCATTAAGCAACACTATGAAAGGCCAGAACAGGGGGAACCGTCCATGCCAACAGGACTCATCTTCTCAGAGCTAACACTCTTTGGATTAGTACTCTGGCTTGGACTCTATCTGATTGGTCGCGACCTGAAAAATTGCCGCCTCTGGTCGATTGGAGGAGGGCAGGTAGCCTACGCGGTGGGTATAAGCTGCGGCATACTGAGCAAATATAACGTTGCATCCTCATCTATGCTGACAATTACTCACTTGATCTTGCTCCTGCTCTCCTTCTTTCTACTCTTCCCAACAGGGCTTTTCCAACTCTTCTCACTCAACGATACCTTTACCACCACTTCATCCAATCCAGCATTTCGCAAGCTGAGGCTATGCTACCTCTCCTCGCTGATCTTACTCCCGCCTGGAATAGGACTCAGCCTGCTACCATTGTATGAGCCGCTCCACGCAGGCATACTCTTCTGTGTTGGCCTCGATCTACTGGTATTTGGTCTCGTCACAGCAGCTCTAGATGCCTTCAATCGCGGAGAGGCGCTGCTGCCAGATCTGTTTCGCTCGTTCGACTACTCGCTGCTTATTGCACTGCTATTTGGAGGTCAGGTACTCCTTTTCATGTTTCTAGGCTTAGGTATCACGTTTCTCTCTTTGCTGCTCCTCATGATGATCCTCACCACCGCCATCACGACGCAAGTATTTTCTGACCAGCTTGTCACCTGGCTCGATACCATCGCCTTTTCGTCTTTCCCTCATCTGCAACAGGTGCGGGCTGAGTTACGCTCACGGGCCAGCAAGATGCCACGTGTAGATCCAGGCATCGACCTCGCAACCATCGACGAGAGCGAGTTTATCCGCTTCACTCGACAGGCATTGCGCAATTTTGGTGATCTTGGCCGTCTCTCCACCAATCCATTAGCCAATCTCCCCACAATCGAAGTTCGTTTACAACAACAAAACAGGCAGATAGACATGCTTGAACGGGCAGCGGAACTCAAAGCGGTGCTAACTGAATGCATTACAAGGCTCAAACCGCGCGGGGACGATGACTTCGGCACATCTGATGAATGGAGATATTACAATGCGTTGTATTTCCTTTACGTTGTCGGACTGAAACCATACAGCCAGCGCACACAACACATTCCAAGCGATCCCGTTACCCGCAATGCCTTGGAATGGTTCCGCGTTCATGTGCCAGAACGCACGCTCTACAACTGGCAGAATGCAGCAACCCGACTGATTGTACAAGATCTACGCAATAACTCGCAGCAACTAAACGGCACGACGAAAGAGCGTGTCGCCCCGGCAACTGCTACGAGCCGCAAAGGTGCAAAAGTTAAGAGCTAGCACTTATGGAGGTGAAAACTGGCCCCTCTCAATCAACGGAGAAGCCAGTTTTTCGTAGAGTTCGAGGGAAAAACCACTCTAAGGAATAAGCGCCGTCAAATAAAATGCGCCACCGCGATCATGTGCGTATTGAATAGCTTGCTCCACCTCTGAGAGAGGGAAAGTGCGAGTTGAGAATGCATCAAGAGGCAGGAGGCCTGCGCGCAGCAAACCAGCCAGCAAGAAGGGTGCCTGTCGAGGGAACACATATTGACCCGAATGACAAGCTTGGGTAGTAAGCTAGAAAGCTATACCAGAGTGGGCTAATACTGGTAATGACACTACCTAGGGAAAAGAATTCAAGTTGCCGCCCCGGACTGTCATCAGGGCGGCAATAAGGCAAGAGGATGGCGTTATGATTGTTCTGGCAAGATTGGTCCCCCCTGCACAGCATGGTTGCAACGGCTACAGGCGGGGTCTGCGCAGTGAGTGATTGATGGATTAGCGCGAATGGCCGCTACTGCTGCACTGAGGGTTTCTCTGGCGGGAAAGATCTGCCACACGCTCTGCCCAACCTGAACTTCGCGCTTCAAAGAGGCAAGCACTGGCGCGAAATTGCCGAATCCCTCAGAGCAGCTACCAACAGCAACCAGCATTGGTCGTCCATCGGGACCGTTCGCCCAACGTCGAAATAGCGTTCGGTTTGCCTCTTGCTCGGCAAAATGCAGGAATGTCATGCGCTCCAAGCCCACACCCATCAAAATAATCGAGCCGCGCAGTTCAGCTAACACATCCATTGGCATGTAGACCTGCAAAGGCTGTTGTCCCTCGATCAATTCCTCCGCAAGTGGACCAATGGCGGCAAATGAATTTAAGGGATGATTGCCGCGCACATGTTCAGGACGAGCAAGTACGGTTCTTGGTAGGATACCCATATCGTCGTCGATCTCGCCTGTCGCTGGTGTGTAGATACGTTGCGCGCCGCTATCTTGCCAGACATGACCGTCATCCAGGCCATTGCGAGCAGGTCTGAAATTGGGATCGACAGGTGGTGTAACTGGAAAAAATTGATCGGTAAATGTAGGAACCATCACGGTCGTATCCTCTGCCAACAGGCCATCGAGCAGCGTATCTGATCCACCTTCAATGGGACCAAACGAGCGAAGAGATGAGTGGACGCAAAGAGGTAATTCAGACAAATTGAGGGTCTTTATCACCTGCTGAATATCTTGTTTTGTGAGTGCCATAACGTTCCTCGTGGCTAGCCGGCTGAAAGTGCGGCCTGATAATACTTGCTCGTGGGAGCATGTCCCAGGAAAGGCGCAATGAAGCGCGTGGCCTCTACCACCTTCTCAAGATCTACGCCGGTCTGAATCCCCATACCATGCAACATATAGAGCAGATCCTCGGTTGCCAGATTGCCAGCGGCCCCCGGCGCATAGGGACATCCACCTAGACCGCCGGCTGCCACATCAACGATATGTATCCCCATTTGCAACGCCATGAGAACGTTGGCCAGAGCGGTCCCGCGTGTATCGTGAAAATGGACCGCCAGGCGATCAAGAGGAACAGCCCCTTGCGAGACCAGCAGATCAAGCACATCTACCACTTGATTGGGGGTAGCCACACCAATTGTATCGCCTAACGAAAGCTCATCGACTCCCATATCGAGAAGAGAACGCGCGACGGAAAGCACGCGCTGAGGATCAATGCTCCCCTCGTAGGGACAGCCAAAGACGGTCGAGATATAGCCTCGCACCGCTATTCCTTCCTGCCGGGCAAGCGCAACTACAGGGCGAAAATTTGCCAGGCTCTCATCAATAGTGGCTCGAATATTATGCTGTGTAAAGCTCTCGCTCGCAGCAGTAAATACTGCGATGGAGCGTACACCAGCCGCTCGCGCCCGTTCCATCCCCTTCAAATTCGGCACCAGTACAGGATATTGAGTTTGGGAAGAAGGAATGAGGGCAGCCATCACAGCGCCAGCATCCTGGAGTTGCGGAATAGCGTGAGGACTGACAAACGAGGTTGCCTCTACGACCGGCAAACCCGCCTCGGTCAACAACTTGATAAACTGTATTTTCTGCTCCGTTGGAATTTGCACCTTTTCATTCTGTAAACCATCGCGCGGGCCAACCTCAACAACCCGGACGGAGGTAGGCAGCGAGTGCAGTGCTGAACTCATGATGCAGTTCCTCGAACCTGATAAGAAGACGGTGAGGTAGACTCTTGCGCCTCTGGTGGCGTATCGGTATCCTTTGGGGCAGGCAACAACCGTAGAGGTGACGCGGCCTCATCCTCTTGAGAGGCTCGCTCAACACGAATCTTGGTGATGCGCCGCCCTCGCGTTGCCAACACAGCAAACGTCATATCATCAGAAGTGACGACATCGCCAGCGGTAGGGATTTTGTCGAGTTGAGCATAAACGAAGCCACCAAGCGTGTCATAATCCTCATCGCCCAGATGTGTATCCATCAGATCATTGAAATCGTAGATGTTAATTTTGGCATCGAATACATACTCATGCTCATTGATCTTCTCGTACAAATTCTCCTCGTGGTCGTACTCGTCCTTAATATCGCCGACAATCTCCTCCACGAGATCCTCGATAGTCACCAGGCCAGCCACAGAGCCATACTCGTCAACAACAATCACGATATGGACGCGATTCTGGCGAATCTCATGCAGCAAATCGTCAAGCTTTTTCGTTTCGGGTACAAAGTAGGCGGGGCGAACAAGATCGCGAATGGGATAGCTATGGTGGCCCTCACGCAACTGCTTGAGCATATCTTTAGTATAAAGAACGCCTATAATCTCATCAACACCAATCTCCGCTTCATAGACGGGGATACGCGAAAAGCCTCCCTGAAGCGCGAGATCAACCGCCTCCGTCACCGTTGCATCGCTCGACAGGGTGATCATATCGATACGGGGAACCATCACTTCGCGCACGGTGGTATCGGCGAACTCGAAGATGCTATGGATCATCTCCGTCTCTTCCTCTTCAAGCACACCTTCTTCCTCGCCGACCGTCACAAGCAGGCGCAGTTCCTCCTCAGTGACGAATGGACCCTTATGCTTGACCTGTCCACCCAAAAGGCGAACAAGCGAGGTCGTGATAATACCCAACAGCCAGACGATGGGGCGTAACATCCATGATGCTCCACGTACGAGGCCGACCAGCACCTTCGCCCAGCGCAGCGGGTTTTGTACCGCAGCGGTCTTGGGCGTAATCTCACAAAAGATCAAAACCACAACGGAGATAAGAACGGAAGAGATCAGTTCGCCCCAGGTTGCGGAGAACTGAAGCGCCAGCACGGTAGCCATGCTAGAGGCAACAATGACCGCAACACTATTGACGACCAGGATTGTTGAGAGGAAGGTGTTTGGCTCGGCGAGGAGCTTCTCGATCTCTAGAGCCTGTTGATCGCCCTCTTCGATCAAATTTTTGAGTTTAATGCGGCTCACAGAGGTTAAAGCAGTTTCAGCGGCAGAGGCAAATCCACAAAGGACTAAGGCAACAAACAAAACGATGAGTTGCAACCACACTTCTCCAGTAATTTGTGAAGTGTTCGGACTTATTGCGGCGGCTATACTTCCTATGTCAGGGCCGTCCATAGCAATTTTTTACTCCTTCTCCTTCTCGTCATGCTCACCTGAAGAGTCATCTGAAGGATGTAGCGGACGTAATAAACGAGCGGGGACGCCAACGACCAGCGTATCCGGTGCCACGTCTCTATTGACGACAGAACCGGCTCCAGTCATCGCACCATCACCCACGACAACAGGCGGCACGAGAATTGTGTCACACCCAATAAACGCGTTAGAACCAATAGTTGTTCGATATTTCTGCTTTGTCAATCCATTATAATTGGAGGTGATGGTACCCGCAGCAATGTTAGTATGATCGCCAACAGTAGCATCGCCAAGATAACTAAAGTGGCCCATAGCGGCTCCCTCACCAAGACGGGAATTCTTCACCTCAGCAAAGTTCCCCACATGTACACCACGTGCAAGATAGGCACCAGGGCGACAATGACTGAATGGTCCGACACTGACATCTTCTTCGAGCGTAGCCTCTTCCAGAGCCGAGTTACGTATGACACAACGATCTCCAACTATAGATTGATCAATCGTCGTCCCCGGACCAAGACGACAGGACGAACCGATAGTGGTGTTGCCTGACAGCATGGTTCCCGGCAAAATGATCGTATCCATCCCAATCTGCACGTCATCATCGATATAGGTAGTCGCAGGATCAACAATCGTCACTCCAGCATACATATGCCGTTCCAGAATGCGCCGACGCAAAACCTGTTCGGCTTCCGCCAACTGCACCCGATTATTGATGCCGATGCCCTCATCCAGCGTGCCAGTAACAGTCTCAATCACGCGCTCCTGCGCACTGGCGATTCCAACCAGATCAGTGAGGTAGTACTCGCCTGAAGGATTGCGCGGCAAGGCTTTCAACACGGACCAGAGCCACTCGCGATCGAAGCAATAGACGCCGGAATTGACCTCTTTGATGCGTTTCTGCTCCGGCGTCGCGCGCTTTACCTCGACGATCTCGCGCACCCGCCCGCTACTATCGCGCACGATGCGGCCAAAATCGGAGGTTTCATCTGCCATCGCAGTTAAAAACGTCACCGTCGCCCGATGAGCAAGATGCTCCACCAGCAGTTGTGCCAGCAGCTCGCTTCTGACCAGCGGCGTATCACCATAGCAGACAAGCACCGTCTCTGGCAGCGGATCGAGCGCATCAACGGCCGATTGAGCAGAGAGAACGGCATGTCCGGTCCCCAATTGTTCGTGTTGCAGCGCATAGTGGCAGCGATCACCGAAGACTTCTTCTACCTGTGAGGCTTCGTGACCAAGCACAACAATGGGACGATGAGTGGAAACTGAACTGGTAAGTGGTGCAAAGGAAGAAGTTGAAGGGATGGACTCGACAGCTTTCAACACATGAGCCAGTAGAGGTGCGCCAGCCAGGAAGTGAAGCACCTTTGGCAAATTTGAACGCATCCGAGTACCCTTACCAGCGGCAAGGACTACGGTCGCATAAGTATTCATAGCAGGATGTATTAATCCTTTTCTGTTCTCTATGACATCCGAGGGGATGAATAAAAACAGACATGAGAACATCCCATGTCTACTTCATCAAGAGAAATATTGGCTCGGGTGCTAGGATTCGAACCTAGGAATGTCGGTTCCAAAGACCGATGCCTTACCGCTTGGCGACACCCGAATAAGCAATGCACATAAATCGCACGCTCTTTTACTTGTGATAGACACCAGCCATGAAGCTGCATCCCACACGGATGTATAGTACACTAAATAGTGTGATTTGTCAACAACTAGTTTTGTGAGCGACTCGCTCTCTTGACGCTCTCTATAAGCGGTGCTATGCTGCAAAAGAGAGCAACGAAGCGAAACAGTATACGACTGTGTTCCCTACCATCGACGTTGAGAGGAACTTGGATACAATGGCAATTATCGAAACACATGTAGATCGACAGAGCAGCGATTTTCAAGAGAACACCCAATACTTCCAGCAGCAACTCGACCAGCTTCAACAGCTGATACAGCAGGTGCAGCAGGGCGGAGGTCCAGCGGCCATCGCCAGACACCGCAAACGCAATAAGCTCCTGGCGAGAGAACGCATACAACTCCTTTGCGATCCCAATACACCTTTTTTGGAATTCAGCCCTCTGGCAGCCTGGGATATGTACGATAATGATGCGCCTTCTGCTGGCATTGTCACTGGCGTTGGGCTGGTCGAAGGGCAAGAGTGCATCATCATCGCCAACGACGCGACGGTCAAAGGCGGCACCTATTATCCCATGACGGTCAAAAAGCATCTGCGCGCCCAGGAGATCGCCGAACAGAACCATCTCCCCTGCATCTATCTGGTCGATTCAGGTGGCGCATTCTTACCGCTCCAGGCCGACGTTTTTCCCGACCGTGACCATTTCGGGCGCATCTTCTACAATCAGGCCCGTATGTCGAGCCAGCGCATCCCTCAGATCGCAGCCGTAATGGGATCATGTACAGCTGGTGGTGCCTACGTGCCAGCAATGAGCGATGAAACGGTGATCGTGCAGGGGAACGGCACCATCTTTCTAGGAGGGCCACCGCTGGTCAAAGCAGCCACCGGTGAGGAGGTCAGCGCCGAAGATCTGGGGGGCGCAGATGTTCACTGCCGCATTTCGGGAGTGACCGACCATTATGCGGTCAACGATGAACATGCGCTGGCAATCTGCCGCAGCATCGTCTCGCATTTGAATTGCCGCAAATACGTCCCCTGGGATATCCGGCCTGCGCTTCCCCCACGTTATGATCCCAACGATCTCACCGGTATCATCCCAAAAGACAGCCGCAAGAGTTACGATGTACGTGAGGTGATCGCTCGGCTGGTCGATGATAGCGATTTTCACGAGTTCAAGGAATTGTATGGCCCCACACTGGTTTGCGGCTTTGCGCGGCTCATGGGCTATCCAGTGGGTATCATCGCCAACAATGGTATCCTCTTCTCCGAAAGCGCGCTCAAGGCGACCCACTTTATCGAATTATGCAGCCAGCGTCAAACGCCCCTCATCTTCTTACAGAACATTACCGGCTTCATGGTCGGGCGTCAATACGAAAATGGCGGTATCGCAAAGGATGGCGCTAAGATGGTGATGGCGGTTGCCAATGCGCCAGTGCCACGCTTCACCGTCATTATTGGTGGCTCATTTGGAGCGGGAAACTATGGCATGTGTGGGAGGGCGTATTCGCCGCGCCAGCTCTGGATGTGGCCGAACGCACGCATTTCAGTGATGGGAGGGCTACAGGCGGCGACGGTCCTGGCAACCGTTCGCAAAGAAGGATTGGCGGCACGCGGCAAAACGATGTCTCAAGAAGAGGAGAGCGAATTTATGCAACCTATCCTCGACAAGTATGAAGAAGAAGGCAATCCGTACTACAGTACTGCACGTCTCTGGGATGATGGAATTATTGATCCACGCGATACACGTACAGTTCTGGCTCTAGGCATCTCTGCTTCACTCAACGCCCCCCTGCCTGATACATCGTTCGGCGTCTTTAGAATGTGATAACCATGCATCAAAGAGGCAAGCAAAAAACGTATGTATTATGAGGCGTGTTTCGCCAACACACCTCATAATACATACGCAATGATCATCAACACTATGTTGAGCAGCAGAAAAGGAATGCAGCATGCTAAAAGCGATTCACTGCGACCCTCATGAACACAATTTTAAACGGGTCACGAGCTTAGAAGAGGTTCGCCAAATCAAAAAAGATCCCTCCTCCATCTTCTGGCTCGATCTTGAGAATCCAGCGGAACACGATCTGGCAAAGATCGGCGAGGAGTTCCAGCTCCACCCGCTGGCAATCGAGGACGCTTCGCATGAACACCAGCGGCCCAAAGTGGAGGAATATGAGCAGTTCTACTTTGTGGTCTTCTATACAGCAAATCAGCAGGAGAAAACCAATCACCTCGCAATTAACGAACTGGACATGTTTCTTGGCAAGAACTACCTCATCACAGTTCACGAGAAACCTATGCCTGAATTAGATGAGGTTGAACAACGGTGGACGCGCAACGTGAAGCAACTGGAATGGGGCATTGGCGTTCTGCTTTACTCACTGCTGGATACAATTGTGGATCGCTACTTTCCTATCGTCGATGCACTGGTCGACCAGGCCGAAGACCTGGAAGATCGCATGTTTATGGGAGCGCGAGACAATACAGCATTTACCCTCGAACTCATCGAACTCAAAAAGCACTTTTTAGCCCTGCGCCGCATTGCTACCCCGGAACGCGACGTTCTCAACGTCCTGACCAATCGTGATAATCCACTTTTTGACGAGCGGGTCTTAATCTATTTCCGCGACGTGTATGATCATATTACACGGCTTGCCGATACCGTCGATCTTTATCGCGATCAGCTAAGCACAGCAATGGACGCCAATCTATCCATTGTCTCAAATGAGCTGAACAAAGTAATGAGAACACTGACGGTTGCATCTATTATCCTGATGGCTGATGCATTAATAGCTGGCATTTACGGCATGAATTTTGAAAATATACCTGAATTACATTTAAAATATGGGTACTTTGGTGCTTTAATCGTAATGGCGCTTCTCTCAATTGCGCTCGCACTCGGCTTTAAACGGATGAAGTGGCTCTAGCTCTAATTCCTGCTCTTAATTCCAACTCTTAATTCTAAATTGGGAGGAGACAATGAAAACGTACAGGCATATCACCGTCGAGTATAGCCTTGCAAATAAGATCGCAACAGTGACGTTGCGCCGCCCTGAAGTTCATAACGCTTTTAATCCGCAAATGATGCAGGATCTTCTACAAGCTTTTCTGACGTTAAGCGCGGATGAGCAGCTACATGGCATCATTCTCACAGGCGAAGGGGCTTCTTTCTGTGCTGGTGCCGATATCAATCATATGAAAGAAACGGCGAGCTATACCACTGAACAAAATCTCGCAGATGCCTTCCAGCTAGCGGATATGCTGCATACAATCAATGCTTGTCCATGTCCTGTTATCGCGCGGATCAATGGAGCCGCGCTGGGAGGAGGCATCGGACTGGTGGCCGTGTGCGACATTGCTATAGCGGTTGAGCATGCGCGTTTTGGGTTCAGTGAGGTCAAGCTAGGGATTGCCCCCGCGGTCATTTCGCCCTATGTAGTCAGCAAAATTGGCGAGACCAATGCTCGGGCGCTCTTCACCACAGGTGAGCGCTTCCAGGCCGCCCACGCCCAGGCGATAGGGCTGGTACACAACATTGTGGCATCTGAGCAACTCGATGATGCTGTCAATAAAGCTGTACAGGAGTTACTCAGTAGTGGCCCTCACGCGCTCCGTGCAAGCAAAACGCTGGCCTTAACAGTGGGAAAGATGAGCTATGAAGAGGCACGCAACTACACGGCTCAAACAATAGCAGGGCTACGTGTTAGCGACGAGGGCCAGGAGGGACTACAAGCATTTTTAGAGAAGCGCAAACCACAATGGCTGCAAACGAAGTAGTAGCGAGAAACAACGATGTTTAGAAAAATTCTTATCGCCAATCGTGGCGAAATCGCCGTCCGTATCATGGCCACCTGTCGCGAAATGGGCATACAAACAGTCGCTGTCTATTCAGAGGCCGACCGGAATGCTCTCCACGTCATCGAAGCTGATGAAGCGTATGAGATCGGACCAGCTCCAGCGGCACAAAGCTATCTGAAAATTGATACGATCATCGCGACCGCACAAAAAAGTGGTGCGGAGGCCATCCATCCCGGCTACGGTTTTTTATCCGAAAACGCTGCTTTTGCCGAAGCCTGTGCCGAAGCGGGCATCGTTTTCATCGGGCCATCTGCTGCGGCGATGAGTCTGATGGGGTCAAAAATTGCTGCGAAACAACTGGCGCAGGAGGCGGAAGTCCCTACAGTTCCCGGCTACGACGGAGCAAGCCAGAGTCACGCCACGTTGTTGAGAGAAGCTGAACGCATCGGCTTCCCACTGCTCATCAAAGCCTCGGCTGGAGGTGGTGGCAAGGGCATGCGAACAGTTGCTAGAGACGATGATTTTTTAGAGCAACTGGCAGGCGCGCAACGAGAAGCGCTGGCCGCTTTTGGAGACGAGACCATTTTTCTGGAACGCTTGATTCAGGAGCCACGCCATGTCGAAATACAAATCCTAGGAGACATGCATGGGCATCTGATCTATCTGGGCGAGCGCGAATGCTCGATTCAGCGTCGGCACCAGAAGATTCTGGAGGAAAGCCCTTCAGTTGCGTTAACTCCAACGCTGCGCGAGGAGATGGGCACGGCTGCCGTACGCATCGCCAGGGCAGCCGGATATGTCAACGCTGGCACGATTGAGTTTCTGCTGGATGCTGACAAGCGCTTCTATTTTCTAGAGATGAACACGCGCTTGCAAGTTGAACATCCGGTAACAGAACTGGTTACGGGCCTTGATCTGGTACGTCAGCAACTACTCATAGCCGCTGGCGAGCCGCTGGATATCTTGCAAGAAGACGTTGTGCAACGTGGCCATGCTATAGAGGTACGTCTCTACGCAGAAAACCCTGAGCAACATTTTCTGCCCTCAACAGGAAGGATCACCAGCTTCATCAAACCAGAGGGACCGGGTATTCGGATGGATAGGGGCATTGCTGATGGCGATGAGATTACGCAATACTACGATCCAATGATTGCCAAGTTGATCGTGTATGGCGAGGATCGTGCCGCCACGATTGATCGTTTGCAACGAGCGCTCCAACACTGCGTTGTCTTTGGCGTCACTACCAACATTCCTCTCCTCTATGCTGTCAGCGCTCACCCCCACTTTCAACAGGGCGATACCCACACCGACTTTCTGGAGAAACATGGCTTATTGAATCCCAGCAGCCCACCGGAGCTACCAGATGAAGCGCTTATTGCTGCGGCCCTCTATGAAGCTCAACCACAGCAGGGCGGTGAGAGTGACAACCCTTGGCAACGGCTCGGCCCCTGGCGAATGGTAGGATCGGATCGGATCATCACCTATCGATATCACGAACAGGCCTACACTGTCTCTATCAGACCATCTACACATACAGCATCTGCCTGGCATGTTCAGATCAACACAGAGACAAGCGAGGATATAGCGTGTACAATTAAGGATGGCGTGCTTGTTTTGTTGAGAAAGGGAGCGCAATTGACGCGGCTCTACGTCCAGCAGAGCAAAGCAGAAATGCAGGTCGCGCTGAATGGACAGCTCTATCGTTTGCAGCGGTCACAGCCACCAGACATAGCGACAACAAAACATGGTGGCGGCTTCGCTCCCACCCAGAAAACGTTGACCGCACCAATGGCGGGTACAATTGTCAAAGTACATGTTCATGACGGCGAAGCTGTCGAGGCCCAGCAGGTGCTTGTCATTCTCAGCGCGATGAAGATGGAACATGCTATTATCGCTCCCTATGATGGGAGAGTACGCCATGTGCATTATCAGGAAAGGGAAGTTGTACCTGGAGGAGCTATTATTGTAGAAATGGAAGAACAGCAGCGCTAGAGGAACCCCCCTTTTCTGTAGGTGAAAGGATACGAACCATGCAGTTAGGTTTTATTGGTATAGGTGTCATGGGACGCCCGATGACGCTCAATCTCTTGAAAGCGGGACATGACGTGACGGTCTATGCACGTCATCCCGATAAACCTGAAGTACAGGAAGTACTGAACGCAGGCGCGAAACTGGCCCCATCGTCACGAGCCGTTGCAATGGCCTCTGAGGTGGTGATTACAATGGTTCCCAACTCCATGCAGGTTGAAGAGGTAGTTGCAGGACCGCAGGGCATTCTCGAAGGATCGCGCAAAGACCTCGTGATTATCGATATGAGTACCATCGCACCTGCCATGAGTCGCAAGCTGGCCGAAAACGCGGCATCTAAGGGCGTACATTTTCTCGACGCACCCGTCAGCGGAGGCTCACAGGGGGCCATCAACGGCACCTTAACCATCATGGTTGGCGGCGACAGAGAAATACTTGAGCGTGTGCGGCCCATACTAGAGGCGATGGGCAAAAAAGAAAATATTTTCTATGTTGGACCAACGGGTACAGGCGAGATCGTCAAGATTATCAACAATATGCTGACCGGGACCATTTCGGCATCGGTAGCCGAAGCTTTTGTGCTGGGAACGAAGGCAGGAGCTGATGTAGATACTATGGCAAAGATTATCAGCGTCAGTACTGGCGGAAACTGGCAACTCTCGAATCAGTTCCCTCTACGTGCTTTTAATGGCAGCTTTAAGCCCGGATTTATGGTCGATCTCTTGCACAAAGATCTTGGCCTGGCACTTGATCTCGCCGCTGAAAATCAGACGCCGGTTGCAATGACGGCGCTTGCTCGTCAGATGTACGAGATGGTGCGCGCCGCTGGCTATGGGCGCGACGACTATACTTCGTTGATGAAAATGCTCGAAGAGATGGTAGGGGTAGAGGTTCGCAGCAAATCGGAAAAATAGGCTGCATAACAACTAAGGAGGCTGCATCAAAACAATAACAGCCTCCTCTTTGTTGCTATGAACATCTACTGATTCGCAATAGGCATCATAGAGTGGGCTAGCGACATGCCCAGCAAGAGGACGATCACCAATCCAAAGTACAGCAAGCTCAACGAGATGCGTGTAGCAAGCGGGACATCGTAGTACGCTTTCTCTTCTGGCGTCCTCGCAGTGAAACCGCGCAACCTGAGTTGTGATGCGGCCATGACGACGAAGACCAGGAACCAGGGCGAGAAATTTCCCTGGAACCATTGCCAGACTCCAAATGCGAGCAAGCCAATAAAACCGAGCAGCCAGATGCGGCGATCAAGGACGGCCAGCACTCGTCCACCGTCAAAAGGTACGATGGGGATGAGATTGAACAGGTTCACGAAGAAGCCAAAGTAGGCCAGCGATGCCCAGACGTTCATGGGATGTGGAGATAGCTCAGCGACCAGCAGACAAACACCAGCTGCCATCGCTCCAGCAATCGGGCCAGCAATCCCTACTTCCGCTTCATCCTGCGCATTTTGTGGCATGCGACGCATTGTAACGGCAGCGCCCAAAAAAGGAATAAACGTTACCGCCGCAATGGGGATACCTTTTAGCTTCATAACCAGCGCATGACCCATCTCATGGATAAAGAGTTGTACAACCAGACCAATAGCAAAGTACCAACCAAAGATCAGCGAGTAGAGGGCGACCGAGAGAAAGGCGCTGAAACCAAACCAGCCAAATTTCAGTAAAGTGAGCAACCAGGGAACCTTCAAGACTACAGCAACCAGTGCTGCCAGAGCAGCGCCAATGCCTGCAAGCCCTTTTTTCTTCCCTTTCCCTTCCATCGTGCCACGCTGCGCAGCATCTCGCTGCTCCGTCCCAACATCCATTGTATATCCCTCTATATTCTTTGGCCCGCGATATTCACTCATCGGCTCCATCTCATAGGATGCCATCGAAGTACTTACTGAGGGGGCTGCTTCGGTATATGGTGTTGCATTGCTGGATGGGTCATAAGGGTCGTCTCTCTCTGCGGGAGGAACAGGCCGTACCTCAGCCTGGTAATATTCGGGTGAGCATAATCTATATCTTTCGCGCGACGATTGTTTTTATATCCGCGATCAGGAGTAATTTCATCAAATTCCCGATACACTGTGCGCCTCAATTCTGTAAGGTAAAAAATGTCATTCTATACATGTTATTATATACGTACTGGAACGCACAAAGATACCATCTTATTCCTCGCATGAGACAATAGCAGCCAGGATCTCCCTCAAAGATTATCAGCTTACAAAAGCTTGCCAGATTGTACTGACCATCAACAGAACCACAAGAATCGTAATCAAGATGACGGTTGCCCAGGATATGATATTAAAGAAAATGCCATTGACGCGACGACCCATCAAACGTCGGTTGTTGACCAGCAAGATAATAAAGACGAGAATAATTGGCAACATTGCAGCATTAAGGTTTTGCAGGATAACTAGCACCTGGATGATGGGGAGACCAGGAATAAGCGTTATTATCACACCGAGTACAATCAGGCCCGTGAAAATCGTCTGGAAAACGGGGGCTTCGCTAAAGCTGCGCGAGACGCCCCGCTCAAAGCCAAATGCTTCACAAATGCCATAGGAGGTCGAGAGCGGCAGAACGGCAGCCGCTAACAAAGAGGCACCAAAGAGACCCACACCGAAAAGGATAGTAGCGAAAGGACCGGCAAAACTTTTCAATGCTAAGGCGGCATCGAGCGCACTTTCAACCGGATGATTGGGATAGAGGGTCGCGCCCGTTGTGATAACGACGAAGGCGGCGACTATGACAGCGAAGGCGGTACCACTATAGACATCGAGCTTCTCATAAAAGTATTCCCCGGCATGAATGCCCTTGTCCGCAACGGATGATTGTATAAAGAATTGCATGTATGGGCTAATCGTTGTGCCAATCAGGGCGACAGCGGCAAGCAAATAACCAGTATGAGTACTTATAGTAGGTAGCACCGTTTGATGAAAAACAACACCCCAATCGGGACGAGACGCAAAAGCAGCAGGTATATAGGCAAGGAATCCCAGTGACATAAAGAGGAAGATCTTCTCAACGCGGCGATAGGAACCTTTAATCACCAGCCACCAGAGTATCACGGCGCTTAAAGGGACTACGATATAGACAAAAGGTGTATGAGGATCGCCTGCCAGCACTTGCACACTGGCTGCTATGCCGAGAAATTCGGAGACGGTGACGCCGGTATTGGCAATGAGGAGGGCGAGCATTGCCAGGGCGGTCCAGCGAACACCAAACTGCTCGCGGATAAGATCGGCCAGCCCTTTGCCGGTCACTACACCCATGCGAGCGCACATTTCTTGCACAATAGCCAGACAGAAACCGGCGATTATTAGTGCCCAGAGCAGATTATAACCATAGCTCGCACCTGCTGTCGAAAAGGTTGCAATACCGCCAGCGTCGTTCCCAGCGTTGGCCGCAATCAATCCTGGCCCTAGCACAGCCAGCAATTTAAAAATAGGAGATGAACGGTTTAAGCGAAAACGAGACCGCGCCTGCTTTTTGCGCCCAGCGCGGTCTTTTCTGGCTTTCTGGCGTAGTGTATCCATAAAATTATCCACGACGCAGGGAAGAATTACACTATATGTTCTTACCCGCACTTTCTATTTC
This sequence comes from Reticulibacter mediterranei, assembly GCF_016587455.1. NCBI lineage: Bacteria > Bacillati > Chloroflexota > Ktedonobacteria > Ktedonobacterales > Reticulibacteraceae > Reticulibacter > Reticulibacter mediterranei. The sequence goes on from NZ_BNJK01000001.1 coordinate 1,535,642, forward strand.
AAGTGATCTTCCGCCTTGAATCATATCACCCGTTTCCAGCGGATACAAGAGGCAATGCAGCAAGGCCGTCTCACCTGCACACTCTCTAATACGCCAGTACACATAGAAGCGTTTCTATTCTGGAGTGAGCTGGCCTTCCAGGTAACGCCGAAGCATATTGAGGGCGGTAAGAGCTGCGTGGCGCTTGTTCTCGCTCCGACCCGCTCTCCATCCCGGTCCTGTCCCGCTAACCACGCCCTCCGGCCCTTCAATAGCAATATAAACGGTTCCTACAGGCTTATCCTCCTGCTCATCTGGTCCAGCCACGCCAGTCACCCCAATGCCAAAATCTGTTCCCAGAAACTCGCGCGTGGCGTGAGCCATCGCCCGTGCCGTCTCGTCGCTCACCACACCATAGCGATCTAGAGTTTCACGCGGCACTCCCAGTTGCGCCTTCAGGTCGGTACTATAGGCAACCAGGCCGCCAATAAAGAGGCTTGAACTGGTCTGGAAATCGGTGATGGCACTTGAAAGGAAGCCACCAGTCAGAGATTCCATCACACCCAGCGTCTGACCACGAGCCTGTAGCAGTGTGCCTACGACGCTCGCCAGCGTATCTTTGTCAGTCCCAAATACATAGTCTCCGAGCGCCTGACGAGCCAACACCTCGATCTCAGCAACCAGACGTTCCGCTTCTTCGCTGGTTGCAGCCTTCGCAGTGATACGTGCATCGACGGCATCCATTTTGGCATACGTGGCAACTGTGGGGTTTGTATTGTGAATAAGATGGTCCAGTTTCTCTTCTACCGTCGATTCACCCATGCCATAGACTCGGAGAATGCGCGTGAAGATCTTTCCGCCTGTGTAGGGGGATAGCCTGGGTACGGCTTCGTTCTCCCACATGCGATACATCTCGCGAGGAACGCCCGGCATGGCAACGAGAATTCGCCCATCTTTCTCTACCCACCATCCCGGTGCGGAGCCAACAGGGTTGGACAGGCTGCTGGCTGAGGGGATCAGTGTTGCCTGTTTGAGATTACGCTCTGGCATCACTGCATCCATACGAGCAAATCTAGCGCGTAATTGCGCCTCTAGCTCGGGATCGACTTGCATAGTCTCTCCCAATAATGTGCTGATGGCCTCACGAGCCAGATCGTCCTCTGTCGGCCCCAGCCCTCCGGTCATGATAATCAGGTCGGAACGGTCCCAGGCTCGCCTCAGCGTGTCAACCAGACGTTCGAGGTTATCGCCAACATGGGAAACGAAGTAGAGATCAATACCTAGCGGGGCCAGGCTTTGTTCCAGATAAGTTGCGTTGGTGTCGCTGATATGTCCCAGTAATAATTCAGTACCGCATGAAAGTATCTCTGCCCGCATGAATCCTCCATCGTGGACGCATTTGCCCAAAAGTTTTATGCAAAGGTAACATAGAGCTACCTTTTTTGCGCATCCTTATCATATCATACCAATTAACATCTCAACATATTGTGTCATTCCCAAAATTCAATCAATATCTTGTGTCAAAAGGGTTGTTTTTGGCGCTCATTCCGGGTATACTGGGAAGCGGAAACAAAAAAGACACTTTGCAATGATGATCTCAGCCTCGCATGAGGCTATATTTATGTGTTTCGTAGTTAAAAGGAGTTACTTGAGCATGCTAGAGCAACAGAAGCGCCCCTCTGAGGACCAGATGGGCAGCGATTCCCAGAATGCGACTCAGCTAGAGGGCATCCGTCAAAAGGTCTTTATGGACAGGTATTCCCTGAAGGATGCATCCGGGCAAGCGTTGGAGTTCTACCCCGAACAGATGTGGGCACGTGTAGCTCGTGGCATAGCGGCTGTCGAGCAGACAGAAGAGAAACGCGCCGAGTGGGAAGAAAAATTTTATGAGGCACTAAATGATTTTAAGTTTGTTCCCGGTGGGCGCATTCTTGCAGGTGCAGGAACAGGACATCAGGTAACATTTTACAATTGCTTCGTTATACCAAGCCCTGAAGACAGCCGCCAGGGTATTCTCGACAACTTGAAGCTGATGACTGAAATCATGGCGCGTGGTGGTGGCGTCGGTATCAATCTCTCAACATTGCGTCCTCGCGGCTCATATATCAAAACGGTCAATGGCACTGCATCCGGCCCCTGTTCGTGGGCGCAATTATATTCAGTAGCGACAGGAGATGTAATACAGCAAGGCGGTTCCCGAAGGGGTGCTTTAATGCTTATGCTGGATGACACGCATCCAGACATCGAAGAGTTCATTACAGTCAAAAAGCAGGCAGGTAAAATTGAGCATGCTAACCTCTCTGTCTGTGTCTCCGACGCTTTTATGCAAGCGGTCAAAGATAATACTGACTGGGATCTGACCTGGCAAGGAGAGGTAAAGAAAACAGTTCGCGCCCGCAAGCTGTGGGATCTGATCTGCACCTCGGCCTGGGAATCAGCAGAACCGGGCGTGGTCTTCATGGATCGCTACAATAAAGAGTCCAACACGTGGTACTACGAAAACATCAGATGCGTGAATCCTTGTGGAGAGCAGGGTTTGCCGCCTTTTGGAGTTTGTAATCTTGGTGCTCTTAATTTATCATCTTTCGTCAAAAATGGCAAGATAGATTATGAGCAATTGGCAGAGACAAGCAAGATCTCGATGCGCTTCCTCGATAATGTCGTCGATGCGAACGAGTACTTCATCCCGGAAAACAGAGATGCACAGATGGGGACGCGGCGCACCGGACTCGGCACAATGGGGCTTGCCGACGCACTCATTAAGATGAAGATCGCCTATGGCAGCGAGGAATCGATCCCGGTGATCGAGCGCATCTATAGCACCATTCGCGATGCCGCATACGAGGCATCAGCCGACAATGCCGCTGAAAAAGGCGCGTTCCCCAACTTTGAGCGCGACAAATACATGCAGGGCAAGTTTATCAAACGCCTGCCCAAACAGGTTCAGGAAAAGATCAAAAAGCATGGCACGCGCAACGCCGTCCTGCTCACCCAGGCTCCGACCGGCACAACAAGCCTGCTAGCTGGCGCGAGTTCGGGGATCGAACCGGTCTACGACTTTGCCATGATCCGTCGCGACCGTACAGGCGAGCATATCTTGTATCATCCACTGCTTCAGGAGTGGCGCGACAAACATCCCAATGAACCAACGCCGCAGTACTTTGTCTCATCGAAAGATCTGACGCCGGAAGAGCATGTACGTGTTCAGGCAATGATCCAGCGCTACACCGACTCCAGCATCAGTAAAACCGTCAACGCACCCAACAACCATACCGTCGAACAGGTAGAGACGCTGTATCGTCTGGCCTACGAGATGGGGTGCAAGGGCGTCACGTATTATCGCGACGGCTCGCGAGACGCGGTCCTCACGCGCATCGAAGATGAGAAGAAAGCTGCCGAGCAAAAAGCGGTTGAGGCGGCTCCCATGATCGAACCTGTAACCTCGATTCACCAGGGCATCAAGCGCCGCCCCGATCTCGTACAGGGCTACACACGCCAGGTGAGAGCGCCAGAGGGCAAGATCAATATCACTATCAACAGCGATGAACAGGGGCCACTGGAGGTCTTTGTCAATCTGGGCAAAGCTGGTAGCGATATCGCTGCGCTTTCGGAGGCACTGGGCCGCCTGATCTCGCTCAATTTGCAGATCCTCAGCCCACTCTCGCAAACTGATCGCGCTAAAGTTATCGCTGAGCAGTTACGTGGTATCGGGGGAAGCCGCTCCGTTGGCTTCGGCGCGCAACAGGTTCGTTCGCTGCCAGATGGCGTGGCGCGAGCGCTTGAACTACATCTGGAATCGCTCCAACAAACAGATGAAGATCCCAGCAACGCTAATGGCAACTCCAATGGTGGAAACTCTACAGACCAGGAAGGGCATAGCGCAGAGGAGCAATCCTTCAACGCGCTCAATCTCAGCAATCTAACTGTAACGGGCAACCTCTGCCCGCAATGTGGTTGCAATACAATGGTCTACGAAGAAGGCTGCCGCAAATGCTATAGCTGCGGACATAGCGAGTGTTAGGTTCGGCCAACTTCTAGCATCAGTTTTACTCGTGCGGCGAGTGAAAAAGTACTATTTGATCTTTTTCACTCGCCGCATTTTTATCCTCATCGCCGCTCCAATCAGCAGAGACAATCTACCAATCAGAATTATCTATACCTCTACCTTGACAAAGCGTGTTAGCACATGCTAATATCCGAGTAGGCACATAGGATTTTAGCGTCACCTAATAGATATTTAGGCACATTCTTTTGGAGTCTCCATGTGTGGATGACTGCAAGTGCTGTTGACTACACGCCAGTTTGTCAAGTGCGCTTATCTTATTATTTTGAGGAGGAGAGAACCAATTATGCGGGTACTCAAGGGTGTACTTTTTCTTGTATGTATTGGATTGTTGCTCACAGCCTGTGGCGGCCAGAACAGCCAGGCCACAAAAAGCGACACATCCAAATCTACAGCTATCACAGTCAACGTTCACGACAATTATTTCGATCCCCAGAACATTAATGTTACGCCCGAACAACCGGTCGCAGTGACATTCGTGAACAAAGGCAGTAACGTTCATATCGTCGAGATTCTCGGGCTAACGGCTGAAACAACGCTCCAGCCGGGAAGCAAGGCAACATTTACCATCACTCCCCAGAAGCGCTCTTACAAGATGTATGATGAGTTGTATGTCAGTCAGGGCATGCAAGGAGCCTTCAGCGGTCAGCAGGCAACCAATGAAGCTAAAGCAACCGCGACGGTCGCGCCAAACATCCAGAGCGCCGTCACCTCGTATCGAGACTATGTCAAGCTTCAGACTGGTCGTCTGCTAACAAATACTCAGGCATTTGTCGATGCCATTAATGCTGGCGATATGCAGAAAGCAAAAGACATGTACGGCAAAGCGCGCGAAGGCTACGAGCGCATTGAGCCTATCGCCAGCGCATTAGGAGACCTGGACCCACGCCTGGATGCACGCGAAGGCGATGTACCCAACGCACAGTGGACTGGTTTTCACCGTATCGAAAAATCTCTATGGGTAGACAACACAACAAAAGGCCTGGAGAAATACACCCAACAACTACTCGGCGACGTGAAGGCGCTTGACCAGGGCGTTGACAAGCTCGAACTCAAACCGATCGATATCATCGATGGAGCCGTCGAGTTGCTCAACGAGGCCTCACATAGCAAAATCCAGGGTGAAGAGGATCGTTACTCACATACCGACCTCTATGACCTCTCCTCCAATGTGGAAGGATCGCAGGCGGCGTTCATCGTCTTCAAGAACTTCTTAACCGAGAAAAACCCGGCGCAATATCAAGATATCCAGGCGAAATTTCAACAGGTAGAAACCACACTGCGGCCCTTCCGTAGCGGCGACGGTTTCGTCCCTTACGACAAGCTGACCACTCAGGATAAACACAACATAGCCAATGCCATTAATACAGTAGCGGAAGCGCTTTCAAAAGTCGCAGTAAACCTGCCACAGAGCTAAAAGGGATTGAAGCATATGGGTAAACGGCTCACGCGGCGCACTCTGCTCGTCAGTACAGGAGTCGCCGGTGCAGGAGTGGCCCTGGTTGGTGGTGGTTATGCGCTCAAAACAGCGCAGGATGTGGCGGCAACTCCTGCCAGGAAGAGTACAGGGACAGCCATCCCATTTTATGGCGCTCATCAGTCAGGTATCGTCACACCATCGCAGGAACACCTGCATTTCGCATCCTTTGATCTGCTCACCAATGACCGTGCAGCGGTACGCAGTTTGCTGATGATCTGGTCCAACGCGGCTGCAACCATGATGAGTGGGCACCCGCTGGGAGAGGATACAACACCTCCCCTGGCACCTCCTGCAGATACAGGCGAAGCATTGGGGCATGGAGCCGAAAACCTCACCATCACTATCGGCTTCGGCCCAACGCTCTTTATCAAGGATGGTAAAGACCGTTACGGCATAACAAATCAACGGCCAGCTGCCCTGATCGATATTCCCCCCATGATGGGCGACGCATTGCAACCGCAACGGAGCAATGGAGATCTCTGCGTTCAGGCATGCGCCGATAATCCCCAGGTTGCCTTCCATGCCGTACGCAATCTCGCGCGTCTGGCACGTGGACTGGCCGTGATGCGCTGGTCGCAGCTTGGCTTCAATCGCACAGCCAGCACCAGCAAAGGACAGGAGACGCCACGCAACTTGATGGGCTTCAAAGATGGCACAAACAACTTGAAGAGCGAAGACGCAAGCTTGATGGATCAACACATCTGGGTAGGCGCGAACGACCAGCCAACATGGATGCGTGGAGGCAGCTACGTGGTCACACGACGCATCCGCATGCACCTTGAATCGTGGGATCGCGAACATCTTCAAGGGCAAGAGGAAGTGTTCGGACGACATAAAATCAGCGGAGCTGCGTTCGGCAAAAAAGAAGAGTTTGATGCCGTTGATTTGAACGCAAAAGACGGGAAAGGCAAGCTGCTGATCGACACCAATGCTCACGTTCGGCTCGCGATCGGCGATGGAACGATCAAAATCTTGCGCCGGGGCTACTCCTATACTGATGGGATGGATAGCATCACCGGCGAGCTTGACGCTGGCCTCTTCTTTATTGCCTACCAGCGCGATCCCCGCAAACAATTTGTGCCGTTGCAGACGCAACTCGCCCGCAACGACCTCCTGAACGAATACATTACACATACCAGTAGCGCTATCTTTGCCTGTCCTCCCGGAGCAGCCCAGGGCAGCTTTGTGGGCGAAACGCTATTTGTTCGCTAGTTACGAGGTTTCTATGATTGCAGCATTTATCCTCTTCTTGCGCGAAGGACTGGAAGCCAGTCTGATCGTCGGCATCCTCATGGCAGTATTACGCCAGCTGGGACAGACAAAACACATGCTTGCCGTCTGGATGGGCGTCTTTCTGGCGGTCCTGGCCTCGATTGCGCTGGGAGTCATCCTTTATCTAACGGCGGGAGCCATGCAGCAATTTCTGCTGGTCTTTAAAGCGATCACTTTCGTCGTCGCGGTAATCATCCTGACCTGGATGACCTTCTGGATGCAACAACATAGTCGGACGATGAAGAAAGAGATGCTAGAAAAGGCCAGCACTGCCACGTCAGGCTTTGCGCTGGGTCTGCTCGCCTTCAGCACAGTCGGGCGCGAGGGAGTAGAAACAGTGATTTTCTCGCTGGCCTTCATATTCCAGAGCGACGGCTTCTCGTTTATCATCGGCGGTCTGGCTGGTACGCTGGCAGCAGTTATTCTTGGGGTGCTGGTCTATGGCGGTGGCTATCGATTGAACTACCGCATTTTCTTCCGTGTGATGGGCCTGCTGCTCATCGTGCTGTCAGCTGGTCTGTTGAGCAACGCGATAGAAAGCCTGCAAGGTCTCGGCTGGCTTCCCTTCACGCCAGCATTGTGGAGTACAAGCGATATTCTCAGCGAATTGGACGGCCCGGGTTATATCCTGCATACCTTCCTAGGCTATTCGGACAATCCAACCATCCTTCAGGTTGGAGGCTATGTGATATACTTGCTCGTCGCTGGCGTTCTCTTCTGGCGTCAAACGCGCCGCCCTGAACCTCGCCCATCAGCGCATCCTTCTTCGGAAACAATCCAACAAAGCGAGGCAACTCAAAAAGCATAATACAGACTTTAAAGCGGAGAAAGATAATTGATATCTTCCCCGCTTTAAAAAATCAATTCTCATCTTCCCTTCTTCCCCATCATCTCACTCATCTGAAAACGTCACGGTTGGTCAGAGAACTATCGGTTACACTCTTGTCAATTTTCACAGCCGAGGATCGACCGGCTCACTCTCCAGCGCCAGGACACCGAAGACGCATTCATGCACACGGCGTAGCGGTTCGCCAGCGACGAAGCGTTCCAGCGCTTCGATGCCCAGGGCGAACTCGCGTCGCGCCAGACTGCGTTTTCCGCTCAGACTGCGCTGGCGCAGCCGTGCCAGGTTCTCCGGCAGGTCATAGGTCGGCCCGTAGATGATACGTAGGTATTCCCGACCGCGGCACTTGACGGCCGGCTGGAGCAGGCCATGTTTGCCGTGCGCAATAAAGTCAGCGGGTTTGACGACCATGCCTTCGCCGCCGTGGTCCGTCAGTTCCCGCCACCATGCAATCCCCTCGGCCACGCTCTCGTCATCGTTGACCGTGATGACCTTGCAGGCTGTTGCCAAGAGCAGTGCCTCGTCGGCACGGCAGAGTTCCGAAAGCCGTTCCATATGCCAGATGTGAGGCTTGTCTGTGTGGACTGCGTCCTGCGTCGCCAGCAGGTGAAATGGTGCCAACCTAAGATCGTCGATGGAACTCACGTGCCAGCAGTAGCGACGATACGCCGTGACGTACTGGCGCGCCAGTTGCTGGCGCTGGCAATAGATCTCTCGCAGCGCCTCGGCCTCGCTTTTGTGCTGGGCTGCCTGCGTCAAGGCCGCCACAGCATCATCAAGAACAGTGTGCGCGGCGGCGCCGACAGCAGCGTATTGCTGGAGCAGGAGGGATTGCGCCTTGACCGACCAGGGCATCAGTTCGGCATCCAGGCAGAGCCAGTCGGTCGCAAATCGCTCCCACCATCCCGCCCGTTCGCAGGCGATGCGCACTCTTTCCAGCAGCGCAGCTTCGAGGGCGGCATCATCGAAGAAACGGCGCCCGGTACGTGTGTAGCAGATGCCGCAACCTTGACCCATGGTGCCAAAACACCGCCGCGCGGCATCCTCATTACGGCAGACAATCACTACGACACGCGAACCCATGTGCTTCTCTTCGCAGATCACCTGTGCGATGCCCTCTTGCCGATAATAAGCGAACGCTTCGGCGGGATGCTCCAGCATCCCTGGCTCCTGGCTCGTCTCGCATGGCGACATCGTGGGCGGCAGGTAGATGAGCCAGCGAGGATCGGCAGCGAAGCGGCTCATTACTTCCAGGGCGGCGCTGGCGTTCTCCTGGCGGATCGTGATCGTGCGCTGCAGTCGCGTGGTGAGCAGGCGCTTGCCCGTCACATCCTCAATATCAAGGAGGTCGTCGTGCTGCTGCTGGGCCGTGAGTCGCGGCCGCTGCTCTTGGGGAACCGTGAGGGGCCGCGCAGGCTCGCAATAGACACGCTTGGTGGGGACGGAAACGAGCTCTTTTTCTGGATAGCGCAGGGCCGTGAGTTGTCCACCAAAGACGCAGCCCGTATCGATATTGAGCGTACGATTGAGCCACTCAGGTTCAGGAACGGGGGTGTGACCGTAGACGACCATCGCGCGCCCCCGATATTCTGCCGCCCAGTTGTAGCGCACAGGCAGGCCGAATTCGTCGGTCTCGCCCGTCGTTTCGCCATACAGGGCGAAGTCGCGTACCGCACGCGAGCCCCGTCCCTGCATCGTCTCCTTCATACCAGCGTGAGCCACGACCAACTTGCCGTCGTCTAACACATAATGACTGACCAACGCATCAAGAAACTGCTCGACCTGGGAGCGAAAAGCCAGCGGCTGTGACTCCATCTGCGCCAGCGTCTCAGCGAGACCATGCGTGATCGAAACCTTTTTGCCTTGCAATTTCTTGAGCAATTTCATGTCATGATTCCCTGGCACGCACAGCGCCTGACCACCAGCGACCATATCCATGACGAGCCGCAGCACGCCCGGTGAGTCAGACCCACGATCCACCAGATCGCCCAAAAAGATCACTTTACGCCCTTCGGGATGCCAAACCTTGCCCTGCCCATCCGGCTTCTCTCTCGTCTCGATGCCGTAGCCAAGCTGCTCCAGCAGCGCACACAATTCGTCGTAGCAGCCATGTACGTCACCGATGATGTCGAAAGGGCCGTGCTCATGCTTGAGATTGCACCACAGCGGCTGGCGCTCGACTTTGGCTTCCTCGACCTCCTGCAGAGTCGTGAGAACGTACGTGGCATGGAATCCCTCTCGGCGTAGTCCGGCAAGCGAGCGATGCATCTGCGCTGCCTGCCGGCGCACGACATGTGGACCGAAATCACGGTCGGGGCGTTGCTGGTTGCGTGTATGGCAGATTGCCTCGGGCAAGTTAAAGATGATCGCCGTCGTCAGCGCATGGTATTCGCGCGCCAGAGCGATGAGCGGCTTGCGATCCTCCGGCTGGACATTGGTGGCATCCACCACCGTCAATTTACCAGCAGCCAGCCGTTTGGCGGCAATAAAATGCAGCACAGCGAAGGCATCCTTTGTGGCAGACTGGTCGTTTTCGTCGTCAGAGACCAGGCCGCGATAAGTGTCAGACGACAAAACCTCGGTCGGCTTGAAGTGGGTGCGCGCAAAGGTAGACTTGCCGGAACCAGAGGGGCCGATCAGCACTACCAGCGACAGTTCCGGAATCGTGATCTTCATGCGTCTTGCTCCTTCGAGAACATTACCGCTTGTGAGGGTGAGCCGTGTGTCTCATCTTGTGCCCCGATCGGGAAAAAGCGCACGCTGTAGCCGTATTGCCTGGCGATGCGTTGTCCCCACGTCTGAAATTCCGCCCGTGACCACTCGAAGCGATGATCGGCGTGGCGCAGCCTCCCCTCCGGAAGCGTGGCATAATTGACGTTGTATTCGGCATTGGGTGTGGTGACGACGACCATCCCCGGCCTAGCGCACTCAAAGATGACACGCTCGAAGGCGGAGAGGCGCGGCGGGTCAAGATGCTCGATGACTTCGGTCGCGGCAGCAGCATCGAAGCCTTGCAGGCGCTTATCACGATAGGTCAGCGCGCCGTGAATGAGAGTGACGCGCTCGCGCTGCTTTGACGGCAGGCGCTCTAGACGCAGGCGGCGCTGCGCGATCTCCAGCGTGCGATAGGAGACATCCATGCCAACGATGCGCTCGAACTGCTTCTCCTGCAGCAGAAGCTTGAGCAACTTTCCCTCCCCACAGCCCAGATCGAGAACGCTCCTGGCGTTACTCTCGCGCAGGAGAGAGAGCACCGTATGCAGGCGCAGCGTGTGCAGGCTCTGGTGCTGCTCCTGTGCGGCCTCGGTGCCTGCTGCAGTAGGCACCTCATCGTCACTTTCAGGATCGCCGCTCTCTTCCGACTCACTCTCCTCTTCGGTAACGAGACGTGCGATGGCCTCGCGCACAAGGCTGCGCTGGTGTTTGAGGTAACGCGAGGTGATGTGATCGCGCTCAGGATGTGTCTCCAGCCAGCCGCGGCCGCGCCGCAGCAACTTCTCTACCTCATCGTCGCCGATCCAATAGTGCTTCTCATCGTCGAGGACGGGGATCAGGACGTAGAGGTGATTGAGCAGTTCGCTTAACCGGCAGCACTGTGTAAGCGTGATAGTGTAGTAGTGGCTCATACCCCACGCAGGAAACTCCTCATCCAGCACATGAGGTGTGATGGTCACGGTGTAGGCCAACGGCTCGAAGAGGCGGCGCAGAAAAGCTTCGCCGCCCCGGCACTTCACTACGGAAATTGTTGCCTCCAGGGGCAGCGGTGTATTCACCAACTCTGGGCGCTGGGCGCAGTGCCCATTGAGGGCTGTTCCCATCGTCTGCGCCAGGGCGACGCTGAGGAATGAGGAGGCGGCATAGGGGCGGTCATTAACGTATTGCTCAAGCGAGAGTGCTTCGCCTTTGCGCCGCACAAGTTGGATGGGATCGATGTCGAGCAACAGCGCCGCCGTGCAGCGTCGAACACTGGCCTCGGGATAGAAGATATGCGCAGTGCCGTATGCCAGCAGGAACGACTGCACGCGCGCCGGATTTTTGTGCAGCAGGTAGCCCAGGTCAGTTGCTGGCTGATGTGTCGTAGTGAGAGTAAGCAGCATGAAGTTCCCTCCAATGATAGTGCATTAGTTTGTGACCCCATTGTAACATGCATGGTCCATGTGGATAAGCAATGAAAGCAAAAGATGGAGTACCCACTTCTCTCATTATTTTGGAGAGATGCTGGGAAGCATGGTCTTGCAGTAGGAAAACGGAAGCATAGGCTTACAGATTTTGCAAAACCCATTGGTTAAATGACAACCCACACATGTGGAATTAACTATAAGGGCATATATTCGGAAGAGGAATCGTTAACAACCGTTCGGCCAAACTTGTGCCTAAATCGTTACCTACAAGCACACCACTCGTTTAAGTGGTAGGTATTATCCCGCACTTCACACGAAAAAGAGATATTTGCTGCATGAGACGTTTACGCACATATGCACCGATTATAACTATCTTTTGTCTGGCATTGCTGGTCCGCCTGGTTTATAACGTCACCGTTGCTCGCGGCTACTTTCCAGCATATGATGCCCGCTATTACGACACGATTGCGAAAAATCTGTTGGGCGAACATTGCTTTTGCCTGGTTGGACACACACCCACCACAGATCGCGCACCGCTCTGGTCGTTTATTATCGCTATCATTTACGCCGTCACTGGCCCAATAAATTTCTATGCCCGCCTCTTTTTTTGCTTAATCGATGCTGGAACATGCGTCATCGTTTACCTTCTTGCCAGAGATATTTTTAACCAACGGATTGGCCTGATTGCCGGAATACTGGCGGCGCTATACGCTGGCCTCTTTATCTACACTGGCTGGCTCTATACAGAAACGCTCTATACTTTTTGCCTGATGGCCTTCGCCTACACGCTCTACCTTCTGCAACGCACTGGTCTCCTCCGTTGGGCCGTCTACAGCGGTCTCAGCCTCGCTCTGGCCTCGTTAACGCGACCAAATGGCTTTTTTGCTCTTGGCATGGTCTGCGTCTGGGGTATTATCGTCATCCGCGCCAAGATCATCCCCTGGCGTACAGTGGTCAGAGCTATACTGATTATTGCCCTGATAACAGCCGGGTTGCTCGCTCCCTGGACGATACGCAATTATCGCGTTGCCCATATCTTTATTCCCGTTGCGACTGGCAGCGGCGTCGTTCTCGCGGGAGTTTACAACGATACGGCGCTCACCGATCCTGAACTACTGGGCATGTGGGTGCCGGGCAATCGCATACGCCCACCCATTCCGCGCTCAGCACACCCAAGCTATATGGGAGAAAACGAGAACAGAGGCTACGCACTCCACTGGATAGACACGCACCTCTCCTCTATGCCCTATCTGCTCAGCCTCCACTTCATCAATACCTGGAAACCCTACACTTCTGAAGAAGGGCTACCATTCAGAGAATTTCCTGACCGCACCTCGTCCAAAATTGCCTGGAATCTCATACAATACATGCCGATAGTGATCATCGCACTGGCAACATTGGGACTCGCAACGACCTGGAAGAAACGTTTAGATCTGCTCGTCATCTACCTGATCCTTTTACTCACAATAGGAGTAAATATAGCCTTTTACGGCAGTATGCGTTTCCGCGCACCAATTGAGCCACTATTAGTTATCCTTACTGCGGGTGCAATCTGGTGGCTCACAGGAACATTGCGTACATTACGACAAGATAAGAGTAATAACACAAAACAACACGATGGAACAAACATTTCCACAGTTTCCGCTGGAAACAACGAGAAAGTGACCAAACCCTGATGGAAGACTTGCAAGCAAAGGATATGCCTGCTGAACAAGCATTACCATATAAACGGATACAGGCAATTATTGAAACGGCGTTGATCGTCATCGGATTGGTGGCGATGACGTTGCTCTTAAATCATGGCATGTATGGGGATGGCAAGAAGCGTTTTCTCGCTCTGACAGCCTTACTGACTCATGGCGACATCAAAGACGGACCCTATTCCCAATATTCGTTGATCGGCCCGCTTTTCTCCATCCCTTTCTGGTATCTGGGCAAGTGGCTCTCCACGCCGCTCCAGATGATCTCACAATATAATCAGTTCGTCTTTGCCTGCGGTCTGCTCTGTATCTATCTGCTATTAAAAAACCGCATAGATCGCCACCTGTTGCGTAAATTTCTCATCATTCTGCTGGCAGCCTCGATGTTTAGCATGAACGTCACAGCGTATTATGGAGAAGTGTTTACGGCTCTGCTCGTTGGCGTGGGCATACTGGCCCTGTTGCTCAGTTCAACCTCGCTCGTTGGCTGGGGAGCGATCATAATAGGTGTTGCCAACACACCAGCAGCGCTCGTGGGGCTGATCTGTATGATTGGGAAACAACTGCTCGATAGCAAGCGCCTGCGCTACATTCTGATTATAGTGGGGGCAGCTGGTTTGATTATGGCCGAGTCATGGATTCGACGTGGCAGCCCTTTTGCCAGCGGTTATGAGCATGATAGCGGCGCGCATACGGTCATGCCCTATTCGGGTCTGGTTGGCTTTCACTATCCCTTCTTCTTTGGCCTGCTCTCCATCCTGTTCTCATTTGGCAAGGGTATCTTCTTTTTCGCTCCCGGCCTGCTCCTGCCAGTCCGCAAAACCTTGCTAAAGATTGAAAAGAAAGAGAAGCTACAACTCTATCGAGCATATCTGCTGTGGATATTCTTCCTGGTCGGGCTGATCCTCATCTACTCCAACTGGTGGTCATGGTATGGAGGACTGTACTGGGGGCCACGCTTTTTCCTCATCGCCTCACTTCCTGCCTCGTTTGCCCTGGCGCTACGTTTGCACTATAAGGATAGTGCATCACTACCCATCAATCTCTTGACGCTGGGAATTCTCTGCCTCTCCTTCTGGATCGGCCTGGATGGGGCCGTCTACAGCGCCCAAGCAACAGCAATTCCGCTCTGTATGGTCAACAGTGGACGCCTGGAACTGCTCTGCCACTATACGCCCGATTTCAGTGCGCTGTGGTATCCCTTTGTCCAGCCACAACGTCTCGATCAATCTCGCGCCCTGTATGTCGTTTACTGGACCTTCACCTTTGCTTATTTGCTGCTCCCCTTGCTCATCAAAGTCATAGCACAAACTGGCGCTTTCCTGAAAGCATTCTCTACAACCCATCTCGATATGGGGAAATGGCGCATCTAAACACAACACCAACAAAGAGAGGGTACATTTTCGGACGATGTACCCTCTCTTCTTCTATCAAACGCTCCAGCATACTCAAGCAGCGGCTCCAGCGGCATACATAACACCTCCCCAAAGATGTTGCAAAAATAGAGGGTCTTTATAGCTCTCTGATGTATGCCCCAACGCTGTATACCAGGCTCGCCCACCATCATATTGATGATACCAGGCGATAGGATGAAACGCTCCCATATTGCCCCCTTGATACGTTTTTTCATCGACCGTCATGAGTACGTGAACGCTATCGCGGGGATTCGTAGCAAAATTGTACCACTCGTCGGTTCTGGTCCAATGTTCAGGTAGCGTAGAGGTCGAAGGGTGATGATGGTCGATCACATCCACCGTCGCTGATTGAGTATGCGGATGATTGCGAAAATACGCGCCAACGAGCTTGCCATACCATGCCCATTTATACTCTGTATCGGTGGCTGAATGCACGCCCGCATAGCCTCCTCCTGCCCGAATATAACGCTCAAAAGCTGCCTGCTGCTCATCATTGAGGATCTCTCCAGAGGTGAGCAGAAAAACAACCGCATTGTAACGCGCTAAATTGGCATCGGTGAACAGCGCTGCATCTTCGCTAAAATCAGCAGTAACGGCTTTTTCGGCAGCAAGTTTGCGCAATGCTGCAATCCCATCAGGGATAGACGCATGACGAAACGCACCCGTTTTGGAAAAAACCAGTATCCTCACAGAGCAATCCTTTCCACGCACAGTGCCAGGTTGACCTTTACAGCCCGATTGCGCCTCAGCCGTCAGACGCTCAGATCGAAAGCGATACCCTAGAAACGATACAACGATCACAGATAGCGCAAGAACAGAGACGAAAACAAGCACCCAGGACTTCTTAGACATGCTCTACCTCCTGGTTATGGTGGCCATCGAGAACAACAATATATGCATTAACACGCGCCCATTGCGCAACCTTTTCATTGGTACATTTCTCGTCGTGAGAGAGCCAACGCCTGTAGCATATAACAACAATGGACAATCCTCAAAAACGATGGCGAAATTTCTATAAATCGACTATGTACATTTTAACTACGCACTGCCCTGATAGTTCCCCGGACAAACTTGACATGTTCCTGTCCCTCAACGTATCCTATTTTTGTTAGAAGCTATACTTTGTGAAGCACACCCTGATTGAGATGTGCAAGTGAAAAGCACCAGGGAGGAAAGCAATACATGGCTGTAAAAGACACAACAAAGCCTGTCACGATCAATTTTCATTTCGACCCTCAGTGTCCGCTGGCCTGGCGAACAGCTCTATGGGTACGCGAGACGCGTAATACTCGCCCCGTCACGATCCAATGGCGCTTATTTAGCCTCGAAGTCGTCAACCGCAAAGAAGGGGTGGAACCCGATTATGTGAATGGCTTCGGTTGGGCTGCTCTACGTACCCTGGCCCTTGCGCGACGGCAAAAAGGGAATGAGGCCATCGAAAAGCTCTATGTTGCCCTGGGAAACGCGGCTCATGGACGCAAAGAAAGCATTCGCCAGCGTGAAGGGGTCGAGAAAGTGGCACAAGAGGCTGGGTTTGGTGCAGACTTTGTGGAGACCGCGCTCAACGATGAAAGCACCATTCAAGATGTGCTCAATGACCATGAAGAGGCGGTAAAACGCTATCATGCCTTTGGCGTGCCAACTATTGCACTAGAAGGCTCCAACGTAGGCTTTTACGGCCCGATCATCAACACAGTCCCTCAGGGAGAAGAGGCTGCCGATCTCTGGGACTATACGCTCTGGGCACTCCAGCAACCAAATATATTCGAGCTAAAACGTGATAGAAGCCAGGCCGAATGGGGGCCGGTTTCGGCATAACAGCCTTATTGCCCGTTTATAGAAAGCAAAGCGATATCAGAGCGTATCATGTACATCTGATATCGTCTTATTTTTGCTGCGAGGCCGCCGCAACCAGAGCGAAACATGATCTGGCAACATTGTCTCTTCCACAACCACAACCAACCTCTCCCGCAACTGCTCCAGATCGATCTCCTGACGCAATGTTGAACTAAACGCAGCCAATGCGCGGGTCGCGTTATATTTTTGACGATAGAAGCGCCGATCAATCAGAGATTGTAGTGCGCGGCGTAGAGGCTGGAAAAGAGCCGCCGTTACCAGCGTCGAGCCAACTTCAGCGACAGTTGATCCTGCGGTTACACCACTCAAGAGAAGCTGTAACGTGATCACCAGGGCAAGGTAGACCAGGAAAAGCAGGCCGGTCAGCAAGCTATAGACAAGCGTGCGGTTGATGAGGATATCGATATCCCAGAGTCGATAGCGCATGATTGAAAAGCCTATCGACAACGGCAACAACAGAGCAAAAACGTAGTACACAGGCACGCCGATCAAAATATAGAGAATGCGAGTAGTCCCAGGCTCATAGAATGGTCGGAACAGCAGTCCGGGCAAGAAAAAGGCGATATAACCCAGCAGAGAAGCCGTCGCTCCGAACATCACCCATTTCGTTTGCTGACGCTGAATAGGAGTGGAGATGTAGACATACCGATAAATCTGAGAGAAGAGGCCGGTGCCAAGCCAGGCCAGAAAGAGCAAAAAGACGGGAAGGGGAAGTTGCAGAGGAGTATGAATCATATTTAAAGGTACTGCGGGAAACCAGAGCCAGATCAGCGTGGCAATAATCCAGAGCAGTGCCAACCAGCGGGTCCAGCGCGGCACAAAGCGACCGCTGGGAAAGAGATAGCCAAAGAGCAGCGTAAAGATCTGTCCAAAGGCGCGGAAATAGTCCATAGCGGCATGCAGAGCGGGGCTAGCCGTCACCAGCGAATCGACCGGTCGCGTTACCCATATGCTATAGATGACAAGTACCAGAGCAACGAACATAGCGATCCATTCACGCGACACACGCCAGAAAACGATGGCCGCAATGCTCGAACACCCGAGAATATTCAGGACATCAGCTATTGTAATAGCATTGGCGAAGGCAGCGTGAGAGAAACCAAGCAGCTGCAAACTACTCTGATTTTTCTGAGCAATCAAGAGCAGCTGGGCGTATCGAACGGGCATCGAGGCAAAGAATATACCAAGCCCGGCGAGGATCACACCAGCAGACAACAATCGTGTCAATAACAGAGCTTGACCTTGCAGATAGGTATATGTATCGGACAAAAAGACGAGAAGAATATTTTGCTGATGATCTTTTTTCTGCTTCAAAAAGGGCGTATTTCTTTTCTCCATAGGCATAGCAAGCAATCTGGCTCAAATTTATCTCGATAAAAAAGCCCGATCACTCGATGAGAGGGACGCATGATCGGGCTTTTCAGGATTGCGGCATCGGCCTTCAACCATTTCGCAGTGGCACCTCGCGAATGAGAGGGGCCGATCATAATGTGTTATTGGTGCTTCTTTACGAAGCGCTCAATGCGCACCAGAGCCTCTTCTAATTGATCATACGCCGTACAATACGCACAACGCACATAACCCTGACCAGCAGCTCCAAAAGAGCTACCCGGGACAACCGCGACCTTCTCCTCAAAGAGCAGCTTTTCCGCAAACTCTTCATCGCTCATGCCCGTTCCGCCAATATAGGGGAAAGCATAAAACGCGCCCTTTGGTTCGCAGGCAGGCAAACCGATGCGATTTAAGCCAGCAACGAACATACGTCCTCGACGCTCATAGTCATCGTGCATTGCCTTGACATCATCTTCCCCGTGACGCAGCGCTTCCAACGCCGCCTCTTGCGCTGTCGTCCCTGCACACATGATGGTATATTGATGAACCTTGAGCATGGCCTCAAGCACACGTGAGGGAGCTGCAACGTACCCTATGCGCCATCCAGTCATCGCATAGGCTTTAGAGAAGCCATCGAGCAATAGCGTGCGCTCCTGCATGCCGGGCAGGGCAGCAATGCAGACATGTTCAGTGCTATAGACGAGACGGCTATAGACTTCATCAACCGCCACGACCAGATCATGCTCCACTGCCAGCCGTGCAATCCCCTCCAGTTCGGCACGCGGAATAATAGCCCCGGTCGGATTATTCGGATTACCAAGCAGGATCATTTTTGTCTGAGGCGTAATGGCAGCAGCAATCTCCGCCGCTCGAATGCCAAAGTCATATTGAGCATAGGTGGGCACGGGTACAGGAACGCCGCCAGCAAAAATAATATCGGCTTCATATGCAACGTAGCCAGGATCGGGCGCAATCACCTCATCGCCAGGATCAAGGATTGTACGCATCGCAAGATCCACGCCCTCACTGACCCCAACCGTTGCCAGGATTTGTGTGCGCGGATCATAGACCAACCCATAGCGGCGCTGCAACATCGCCGCAATCTCTTCACGCAGCTCCAGCAACCCATAGTTAGACGTGTAGCGTGTGTGCCCTTCTTGAATAGAGCGAACACCAGCCTGACGAATATGCTCTGGCGTGACGAAATCAGGTTCACCAACACCAAGCGAGATCACATCTGGCATCGTATTGATAATATCAAAAAACTTGCGAATGCCCGAAGCTTTCACCTGCCGAACGCGTTGTGAAAGCATTTCACGTTTGAGAGTATCCATACTATTCATTTCCTCTTTTCCCCGTCACGGTTGCGCTACGAGCAGCAACCGGCAATGATTGCCATCCCAACTGACAACAGAAATTTGGTCTCTACAGGTAGTATACGTTTTGCGCTAACCGAACAGGAAATTTATATGCCCAGGTTTCTCAACTTCTCAATGATACCAGGCAAGGCTGAAATGATCGTTTCCACATCCTCCTCGGTATTCTCTTTCCCCAGCGTGAGGCGCAGGCTGCCATGCGACCACTCGGGTGGAAACCCCATCGCGATCAACACATGGGAAGGATCGACGGAGCCAGATGTGCAGGCGGACCCAGTGGAGGCAGCAACCCCTAACAGGTCAAGATTGAGCAGAATAGACTCGCCCTCGACGCCCTCAAAACAGAAGCTTGCATTATTGGGCAGGCGCTCAGTGGGATGCCCGGTAAGGCGGCTGTTGGGGATCTGCAATATCCCGGCGATCAGGCGATCACGCAACGCTTGAATGCGCGGCGTTACCTCCGTCAGCTCCTCCTGTGCCAGTTGTAAGGCCGCAGCGGTACCAACGATCCCGGCTACATTCTCGGTTCCGGCGCGCCTTCCCCGCTCTTGAGAGCCCCCCTGCAATTGTGGCAAAATGCGCATCCCCTGTCGCACATATAAGATCCCCATGCCTTTAGGACCGTAGAACTTATGCGCGGACAGGGAAAGCATATCGACATTCAAAGCGGCGACATCGATAGGCAAAGCACCGCCAGCCTGAACCGCATCAACGTGGAAGGGGATCTTGCGCGCACGACAAATGCGGCCAATCTCAGCAATAGGCTCGATCGTTCCAACCTCGTTATTGGCGTACATGACCGAGACCAGGACGGTTTGATCGGTGATTGCACGGGCCACATCATCAGGATTGATCCGCGCATATTCATCGACGGGCAAGTATGTCGTTTTAAAGCCAAAGCGTTCCAGATATTGGCAGGTGTGCAAGACGGCATGGTGTTCAATCGGCGACGTGATGATATGGTTGCCCTTTTTCTGCGAAGCAAACGCCATCCCCTTGATCGCAAGATTATCGCTTTCAGAACCACAGCCGACAAACGCAATCTCCGTTGGGCGACAATGCAGGATCTCAGCGACCTGCTCACGAGAAGAGTCAATGGCTTGCATAGCATGGCGTCCCAACGTATAAATGCTGCTGGCATTCCCATACTCAGTGGTAAAGTACGGAATCATAGTATCCAGTACACGTCGGTCAAGGGCAGTGGTTGCCGCATGATCAAGATAGATAGTGCGAGTAGTAGCAGTACGCTCTGACATCGTGATATTCCTGACTATCGAATGGTAAATGATATCAACGATAGAGATAAAAACGACATACCAATAACGATTCGCCAGATAGCTTACAAATCACCCCAGTTATAGACAGTATCAGGCACTACATTGGGAGACTGATAGGCCATCGTAATTAACGTATGAGCAGAAAGTTCGATCTTATGAAAATCGCCAGTGTAAGGCTTCCCGTTCACATAGACCTTCCATCCATCAGTGTTTGAGAGCTGGACTGGATATTGCTGCTGAGGAAAGACCTGGCTCCACTCCTTGAAAAAGGTTCCCAGCGTAAAGGCCTGTTGACCTGGTGCCTCCACGTGGATTACGCCGCTGGTATCATGCGTATGCAACCAGTACAGGCACGATTGGTCGCTGGCAATCCCAATATTCTGAGGAACAGGCATCTGCTGCCCATCAATATAGAGCGAAAGATGAGCATGGACGTGATAAGCGACCTGTTCATTCGCTTCACACACAATGTTATCCACCTGGGGATAAGCAGGATTGCTACTCTGAGCGGTCGTCGTTGCAGGCGAATTGTCAGGAGCTTTTGAAAACAAGTAAACAGAAGCCGCCACAACAAGGACAACAACGAGAATGCTGACGCCCAAAACAACGCGATTGCGTTTAGCTGCGCGGAGACGCTCTTCCTCACGCCTGCGCTGCTCTTCGCGCCGATCACGACGCCGATCCTGCTTCGTTTGCTTCGCCGATGTGCTGCTAGTTACTGGTTTGCTCATACGTTAACACCAACTTCTTTAAGAATTTTCTTGAGATCTCTTCCTCTTGAAGAAACTCTCGTTCATGCTGCCAGTACGATATCCTAAAAGGTCAACCGTTACATAAGTATAGCCTATTTTGCGCAAACCATCAGTCACGGTACGACTCATCTTCTCTTCGATCAAACGTGGTATCTCCGAACGTTCGACTTCAATACGAGCGATCTTATCATGATGGCGCACGCGCAATTGTTTAAAGCCAAGCTCACGTAACAGCTTTTCCGCTTTATACACCATTTGCAACGAAGCAACATCTACTCTGCTGCCATAGGGAATACGAGACGAGAAACAGGCCATTGCCGGTTTATCCCAGACGGGAACGCCCAGCATATGCGCAACGGCGCGAATCTCGCGCTTCCCCATACCAGCCTCTTTAAGCGGCCCTCGCACGCCAAATTCGCGCGCGGCTCGCTGACCGGGCCGAAAATCGCCATCATCGTCTTTATTCACCCCATAAGCAATATAGCGCAGATTATGCTCTTTCGCCAGGGGTTCTAAATGAGAAAATAGTTCATTTTTACAAAAGTAACAGCGATTCACATCATTTGTGACATATCGCTCATCCTCAAGTTCATGGGTCTCTATAGTCAGCAGAGGCAAACCCAACTGTCGCGCGACGGCGATAGCATCCTGCGTCTCTTCAGGAGCATATGCTTCTGAGGATGCGATGACGCCCATTGCTCTCTCACCAAGTGCATCATGAGCCACCTTCAGCAACAGAGCGCTATCAACGCCACCTGAATAGGCAACCAGCACCGACTCCATCTCGCGGAGTATCGCCTGCAAATGCTCATATTTTGCTTGCGTCTCGGCATCCAATACCGTTACGCTCTGCTCATTGACATTAGGGGATGAGGAATTGATCATTGGTACTCACTATCTTTCCTAAAAGGGTGGGCGTAATAACAGCAGGCACCCCATACAGCACTCGGCAGCGCCTCTACAATGCTTTTTCACCAGCAAAACAAGGAAATAATTCCGCTCCTGCTTTCCTGATGAAAGAGCCTTACCTTAGCCGTAATTATAGCACCCGGGACAATACATTGATATTCCTTCACATCAACGCATACAACAACGCTTATCAGCATATATTACAAAGCAGTATCAAGTCAGAAAGCGACTTTTGTTCTGTTCCAGGTGGTATAACAAGAATGGCATCTCGTTCTCAACAACCATCGTTCCAAATACCGTTTCTGGAGAGCACCACAACCTATGCCAACACAGGGTACAACAGCAGTCATCATTCTTGCCGCCGGGAGTTCCAGTCGCATGAGCGGTGGACATCATAAACTCCTGCTTCCATTAGGGGGCCGCCCAGTGCTGATTCATGTTCTTGAAACAGCTCTCGCTTCTCAGGCCAGGCCAATTATCCTTGTTCTGGGCCATCGGGCAGATGAAATACGCTCACAGGTGGCCGCACATATCAAGCAGCACGATATCTCCATTATTGAGAATCCCGACTATCAGCAAGGGATGAGTACATCTCTGCATATGGGATTGCAAGCTCTTACAAACATAAGAGATAACAATCATCAGAACGCCGATCTTCCCATCAGTACTGTTATCCTGCTTGGCGATCAGCCCTTGATGACTGCATCGATTATCGACAGACTGATCGCCACAAGAGAGGCAAGTGGAAAATCGATTATTGTCCCGCTTTATCACGGCAAGCGTGGCAATCCGGTCCTCTTCGCCGCCGATCTCTTTCCTGAATTGATGGAAGTGACAGGCGATGAGGGGGCAGAAGCGTTATTATGCGACACCCGCAGGATATTGCCACGGTTGAGTTAAGCGAGGCAACAGCCAGCAGCGATATCGATACCTGGGAAGCCTACCAGCAGGTTGTTGCACAGTGGCAACGCACACAACAATAAGAAGGAAATATGGCAATGAATCGAGAGAGGCAAGATTCTGTGAAGCAACAGGCCGCGTTCTGGCTAAATTATAGTCAACAGCTATCGACAGCCATTCGCTATGTTGAGGCGCTGGCAGCATCTGAACGAGCCGTAGCGCTAGACGGCACCAACGCAGAGGCGTGGTACGTCAAGGGAACATGTCTGGCGATGCTAGCACGCTATAACGAAGCGCTGGAAGATTTCGAGCATGCTTTGCGCCTCGATACACAGTACGTGCCCGCCTGGGACGGCAAAGCATGGGTGCTGGGCATCCTGGGCAAGAAAGCTGAGGCGCTGGCAGCTGTGAACATGGCGCTCAGCCTTGACCCCGATTATTTTGAGGCGCAAAGGCGTAAAAAGCGGCTGGAGGCTCTATAATGTTTCGCTGCTGAACAACTGCTCCACGAGAGTAATGATCTCGCGATGAATCCGCTCTGGCGATTGGGTGGCGTCAATCACTTTAATACGTTCCGGCTCGGCGCGAGCAAGCGCGAGAAACTCGTCACGCAGGCGCTGATGAAATTGTTCGGACTCGGCATCGAAGCGGCTCCGTTGCCCACGCTGGCCGCTTTGATCTTGCACATGATCGGTACGTTCGCGCACCTTCGTTGCATCCAGATCAAGCAAGATCGTCAGATCGGGCACGCGACCCTGAATTGCAATCAGTGAGAGATGCTTAACCAGCTCTGCACCAACACCACGAGCGGCTCCCTGATAGGCAAGGCTGGAATCAAAACAACGGTCGGTAATCACGACTTTTCCGGCGTCGAGCGCGGGGAGGATAACGGCCGCAAAGTGTTGGGCGCGATCAGCCTGAAAGAGAAATGCCTCGGCCAATGGCATAATCGTCAGGTCCGGACGATGAAATAAGAGTTGACGGATCTCTCCACCAAGCGCAGTGCCCCCAGGCTCACGCGTTTGTATATATCCTCGCTCGGTTTCATCCAACCAGCGCGCCAATAACTCTACCTGCGTCGTCTTGCCAGCACCATCAAGCCCTTCAAAAGAGATGAGATACCCTTTCTTTTCCCTCATCTACGCATCCTTCGTGCGAACCCGATCGGTCCGATACACATCATAGTCCCAGTCAAAATAAGGCTTGGGCAACATATCCTGCGGTGTCCAATCATCGCTCTGCTTCCCATACTTGCCGCGATACTCTTTGAGCGTCTCGCCAACATACTCAAAGGTCAGCTGGCAGATGCGGAAGCCAACAGGAACCCAGATCGTGGTCTGTGTATGATTGCTAATCTCCATTGTCCAACGACTGATATAGCCAACATCGCCAACTCCAGCGCACCGGCAGACCGATAGGCCGGAGCGAGCCACAGTACTACGCGAATACATCTTGGCAAGGTATCCGTTATGCCCACCGATTATCTCCTGTGTGTGGGCCAGAATCGTTGTACCGGGACGAATGGCAATCTTTCCACTGTTCGCCTGACGCGGCTCCCCCCAATACAGACGAATCTCTTCAGGATTATCCAGGTGCATCACCTCAATATTGGCGTCCCCCTGAAAGTACCACTCACCAAGACGGCAATCATAGGAATTAGTTCCCAACTGACGAGCATCAAATGGCTCGATGACGATGTTGCCGAGCGCCTTTTCCTCCAAAATGCGTTTATCCGATAATAGCATATTAATGAAATCTCCAACTGATACGTACAGAAGTTCCGATCCCACAAAGCGCGGCTGAACTTTCTTCTCTGAATAATACCACGCCTGACCCACCGATGAGGCACACCCTTCAACAAAATCACATCACTTCATCCAATTCATCGGCTTCATCCTCAAGAGGAACGGCCCGTGCAGCTTCAGCCCCCGACCAGATTTGTTCGACGAGAAGCTGAATGCTCTGTTCATCGCTCAACGCCTGTTGAAAGGGGAAAAACGCGCGGTCATCGCTGTGACGGTGTATCCAACGACTGATAATATTAATCTGATCCACCTCAGCCTGACCCACCATATCGGGCGGTTTCCCAAGTGTGGTCGCAGTCACCAGCAGATCACGCACGGCCTGCATCATCGCTACCTGTTCATGAAGGACGCGCCGCTGTTTTGCCAGTCTCCCATGCCGAATCAGGAAAAGTTCGTCGCACTCCTCTTCAGAAGATGGATAGAGGATCAACAGATTATTTGCCTCGACCGCTCCCGTAATCAGACGTTGCCCGATGAGTACTTCGTCGGCGCTCCGCATCGCATCACGAAACCAGGCGGCGCGTTCATAGTTCAATTGTTGAGATGCCTCATGCATCTGGCGGCGCAGACGTTCAAACAGATCTTCTCGCTCACCGCCGAGAAACGCACAGACCTGGGCAATAACTGCATGGTACTCAGCCGAATCACCATCGCCACGACAGGGCGCGGAACAACGCCCCAGATGGTGGCGCAAACACGGATCAGAAGGCTTCGCTTCTGGAGGGAGAGAACGCGTACAGGTGCGAACAGGGAAGAGCTTCTGTATCAACTCAATCGTGGCATCGACAACGTGCCGACTGCGAAAAGGGCCAAAGTAGCGCGCGCCATCAGCAGCCACATCCCTGGTGGCATAGACACGAGGAAAAGGATGTTGCACATCAATTTTAATGAAAGGATACAGTTCATAGTTCCGCAACTGCACATTATAGGCTGGCTGCAACTCTTTAATAAGCTGCGACTCGACCAGCAGCGCCTCTAATTCAGAACCTAAAACGCGTACCTCGATCTCTTTAATGCTCGGAAGCAGCCCATCCATCTTCCGCGTATAGCCCAACGGCTGACTGTAGTACGACGACAATCTGGCCTTCAAATTCTTGGCCTTGCCAACATAGATGACCTGACCATTTTCATCCTTCATCATATAGATGCCCGGCTTGGTGGGGAAGTCGCGCTTCCAGGCCGGATTGAGCAACAGACTTCCATTTGGCCGCGTTGTTGCCGCCGCTATAGGGCTATCAGCACGCCAGGTTTTGCCTTTTTTTGTGACGACCGCCTGGGTAATATCTCCGGTCCAGGTGACCGGCAACTGCAAGCGCAGGCGCAAATGACCAAGTGTCGCAATGCCCTCCTGTTCAGCCCGTTCGAGCAAGCGCAAAAAGACGGCTGCTGTCACCTGAGTATCGCCCATCGCGCGGTGACGATTGGAAGCGGGAATCTTTAAATGGTTGGCAACCATATCAAGCTTGAAGCGCTTCAGCCCCGGCAACAGGCGTCGTGCCAGTGGGATCGTATCCAGACCTTCATCCGGGAAGACCTGTCCAAGCAATTGCGCTTCGCGAGACAGAAAGTTGAGATCAAAGCTCAGGTTGTGGCCTACGAGTACAGCACCTTCAATAAAATGCAGAAAATCAGGTAAGATTTCAGCTGCCTTTGGTGCATCAATCAGCATTTCAGGTGTAATGCCGGTGAATTTGATAATGAAGGGAGGGATACGACGTTCAGGATTGAGCAAGCTCTGGAAAGAACCGATGATCTCACCATTGCGTAAACGCACACCAGCAACCTCTATAACGCGATCAGAGCCAGGACGTAAACCAGTCGTCTCCGTATCCACAACCACATACTCGATATCGCGCAATAAGCGTTGTGTGCTGTGCCAACTGACCAGCCCCCAATGCCGCAAACCATCTTCCCCATTTTCAGCAGCAACCTCAAACAGGGAAGAACTCTCCAATGTCTGTCGCAAGAGTATGGTCCAGAGCTGGGAACCGTTACTATCAACACTGGCTCCGAAGAGATGACGTACTAGCTGATTTTCAGGGACAGGTTGACCCGCGCTCGCCAACAACTCATGAGCGCGACGCAATAATGTGCCACGCTGCGGCGTGCTATTACTTTCCTGCATTGTCTTGCCGCTTCCCTCTACAACAAAAAAATATATCTAGATCATACGTACGAGAATAACATGAGAGATATGTTTTGACAAGGTTGATAGCACAGAATCTTCCAGGTGTACGCTATTATTTTGTACAAGGAGAAGACATTCAGGAGGTGAATTTCAACAGTTACGCGCATCCATATATTGACTTTTTACAGCCGCCCTTATATACTTTTCTTCAGAAGATTATTCCTCATCTCGTCAGGAGAAACAAAAACGTGTAGCATGAACATAACTATCAAGCAGTTCCTCGTCAGGTAATACTCTTTTACACAATGAAGAATGACATAAAAGTGTAAAGCCTGAACGATACAGCGCATTTCCTAAATCGCTAGCTGCCGTATGTTGTGTTCATGAGGTCTGGTCGCATACATGAAATTGCTCCCCTACGACTCCTGACCCCATCTGCTTGAGATCTACTCGCACGATCCTTTTATCATAGCAATAGGAACACAACATACCAACCTCAAACATTATGTAATTAGAACAACGATGAGTTTCTCATCCAACCTGGAAGTTGAGGTGTATGTTTTTATGTTGTTAACCGTCCGCAATGTGACAAAATCATATGGTGCAATCACAGTCTTGCACAACATATCCTTTGTGGTCAATGCTGCGAGTCGTATTGGCCTTGTCGGTCCAAATGGCGTTGGCAAATCTACCTTATTGCGCCTGCTTGTAGGACAGGAAGAGATAGAGTCAGGAAGCGTTACCTATGGTCCATTGGTCGAGTTTGGTTACCTTCCCCAAACCACGCCCGATTTCTATGGCAACACGGTGCAAGATCTCATTCTGGAATCGGTGGGAAACCTGAAGCGACTGGAAGAACGCATGCACAATCTCGAAGCTCGTATGGCGACCACCGACCCGGAACATCTTCCTATGCTGCTGGAAGAGTATGACAACGTCTCAACGCGCTTCCAGGATCGCGGCGGCTACGATCTTGACTATAAGATAGACAGCATTCTGGATGGCCTGCGCCTCTCCTATCTGCCGCGCACTCAGGCAGTCGATACGCTCTCAGGAGGTGAAAAGGCGCGTCTCGGGGTGGCAGCGCTCTTATTACGTTCTCCTGATATCCTGCTGTTAGATGAACCGACGAATCACCTGGATTTCGCCAGCATGTCGTGGCTGGAAACCTATCTCGCCAACTATAATGGCGCGGTGCTGATGGTTTCCCATGATCGACAGTTTCTCAATCGAGCCGTCAACGCCATCTTCGAGATTGACGAACACGATCATCACCTCAAAACATATGAGGGAAATTACGATGCCTATGTTCAGGTAAAAGCTGCCGAACGGAAGAAATGGGAAGAGGAATATGAACGACAGCAAGAGGAAATCCAGGATTTACGCAAGCGCATAAAAAATGCTGCCTATCAAGTCGGACATGGTTCTCGTCCCACCAGAGATAACGATAAATTTGTGCGTTACTTCCTTGCGCAAAATGTCGATAGCGCCATTTCACGCAATGTGAAAGATGCAGAAGAGCGTTTAAAGCGTATAGAAGCCGATCCTATACAGAGACCACCGGAATTGTTACGGGTAAACTCGCAGTTTCGCGCGATAGCAATGCCATCGCAAACAGTGCTGGAGCTGACTCATGTGACAAAAAACATAGGAGAGCGTCGTTTGTTTGATGATGTCAATCTCACGGTCTCAGCACGAACCCGCATGACACTCACGGGGGCAAACGGAACCGGGAAAACCACCTTGCTCAAACTGATCATGGGTCTTGAAATGGCCGATGCAGGAGATATACGCGTGACAACCAGTGCTCATATCGGTTATCTCCCACAGGATTCTCAATTGGATCTGAACAAGACCATTCTAGAGACCTATAAACAGGGACAGGTTGGTTATGAAGGAGAGCTTATAGGTCGGTTACTTGGCTACGGGCTGTTTCGGCTAGAGGATATGCACAAGACGGTAAGACAACTGAGCATCGGGCAAAGACGCAAGCTGGAAATTGCCTGTTTGATGGCATCTCAGTCAAATATCTTACTGCTCGACGAACCGACAAACTACATAAGCCTGGATGTTCTGGAAGCATTTGAGGCGGCCATTATCGACTTCCCAGGCCCTGTTATCGCCATTTCACATGATCGCTGGTTTATCGAGCGTTTTGGCGGAGAGATCTGGGAAATATCACATGGACATGTCGAGAAGCATGACGATATTCCAACGACCTCACGCCAAACCAACTGACAGGGGGCCACACAACATGAGAAAGACTAACCCTTAGCGCTTTTGAGAACGTGGAGCGATGTTGGTAATATCAATAGCGGCATCAGATGGAGAAGAGAGAGGAAATGTGATAGAAAATACGCTTCCCTGATCCTTGACACTTTGTACATCGATTCGTCCACCATGTCGCTCCACAATCTGTTTAGAGATATACAAACCCAGGCCCAGACCAACACTAGAGCCTGTCTGAACCTCTATCCCTGGCACACGATAAAACCGCTCAAAGATATGAGGCAGCATTTCCGAGGAGATCCCAACACCAGAATCGTGAACCGAAACGATGCACTCCCCATTCTCCTGTCTTACCACCAGGCGAATAGGAGAGCCAGCAGCAGAATATTTACGAGCATTAGAAAGCAAATTAATAACCACCTGCTCAATGCGTTCAACATCGACGGAAACCATTGAATGCTCGTTAAGGATCTCCACACGCACAACTGGAGGAGGATTCGTTCCAGCAACATATTCATTAACCAGCCGCTGGCACAGCTCCCCCATCTCGCATAGCTGCTGATGAAGAACAAACATCCCCATTTCGATAAACGAGACATTCAGGAGATCATTGACCAGTACTTCCATGCGGCGGATCGAGTTCTCCATATTCACCAGACTACTCGCCTCGTTCGATCCTGCTCGCTCCAGGCGTCGGCGCAGTAATTGCGTCATACCCTTCAGGCTTGACAAGGGAGTTTTTAACTCATGGGATGCAATACTGAGAAATTCATCCTTAGCAGCATTCGCAGCAATCAGTTCACGTGTGCGCTCCTGTACCGTTTGCTCAAGAGATTTCGCATGTAATTCCAGCGCTTGTTGTTGTTCGGCGACCTGTATGCGTAACTGATGAGTCTGAATAGCGCGATGAAGAGCAGCAATAAAATAATCGCGCTCAATAGGTTTTTGAATAAAATCGTAGGCACCGCCCCGAAGAGCTTGAATAGCGAGGCTGTGATCGCCATGACCGGTAATCAACAACGTAGGAGTTCGCGGGCACAACTCTTGAATTTTCCCTAATAGGGCTAACCCATCCATGCCCGGCATTTTAATATCACTAACGATAGCGTCATACTCATGATGTTTGATCCGTTCAAGCGCATCTAAAGCCGAATCGCATGTATCTACCTTCACATCGTTCATACGCAGGTAGATAGCCTGCGGCAGCGCTTGCAATAGCGCATTGTCGTCATCAACAATAAGGACGTAAGCTTGATTCATCGGTCTACTACCCTTACAGCTCTTCAAATTGTAGTGGGAGTTGGATTAAGAAACTGGCACCTTCATTCTGGCGACTCTGCACCGTAATCGTCCCCTGATGCTCTTTAATAATGCCATACGTGATAGATAATCCAAGCCCCGTACCCGTTCCCACCTCCTTAGTCGTGAAGAAAGGGTCAAAGATACGTTGTTCTAATTCCGGCGAAATCCCAGGCCCGGTATCACTAACGCTGATACTGACGGCATCGGCCTGCGCCTTGCACTCAATTGTAAGCAATTTATGTGGAGAATTTATCATTGCATCACGCGCATTAGTCAATAAATTAATGAACACTTGCTCTAACTGAATAGCATTTCCAACAACAATAATCTCTTCGGCAGGGAAACGCAACACAACTTCAATCTGACGCAGGCGCAACTGTTCCCGCATCAAGGAGAGAGAACGCTCAATCACCTGAAGGATGCCCACAGGCTCCCGGCTCACAGAGGCAGCTCGTCCAAAAGTGCGCAAGTGAGAAATGATTTCTGTTGCTTTACGCACCTGTTGCATGGCATTATGCAACTCCTGAAGAATACGCTCTGGCTCTGTATCCGCCATGCCAAGCTCAATGAGATCAATGGCATTACCTACAAAGAGGCCAATATTGTTGAGCGGATTATTCAATTCATGAGCGACTCCAGTCGTTAGCTCGCCCAGGGTTGCCAACTTGCCAGCCTGCACGAGTTGCTCCTGTTTCTCGCGCAACTCCAGTTCGCGCCGTTTGACCTCCTCAGTCGTCTCTTTGAGATCGCTCATAATATGGATCATCGCCTTACGACTATTACCCAGGCGGAGATTAGACTGATGAGAATCCTGCAAAATATGCATGAGAGCGCGACGAGAATTATACAAACGCTCAGTCTGTTTTGCAAGGCGGCTCCGCTCCTGCTCATAATCTGCAAGAATATGGATCATCGCCTTGCGCTGATCGGTCAGCTTGCGATTGAGGGTATTGAGATCGCTCAGGATATGCATAAAAGCGCGCCGCCGCTCTTCGCTCTTCTGGACGCGCATTTCTAGCACTTGTTCATTTTGCAATAACGCCTCATACGCCCGCCGGAGCTGCTCCAGATTCATCCTCTTATAATCAGAAACAGCGTTTTGTTCTTCCTCGACAGGAGAAGATGCAGCAGGAACATACTGCTGGGCTACGTCCATTTGCTTTGTCCCCGCGTGAGCTTTTCAACTTCGCGTTTCAGGTTCTCAATCTCTTTTTCCAGAGCGATCATTTTTAGCTCACGCCCAACCACCACTTCTTCAAACTTCTCCAGGTCAAGGATCTTCTCCTGCAATTCCGATTTCGACTCTTGCAAATCCTGCACAACCTTCTCATATGCACGCATATCGCGCAAGATACCAATTGCGCCGATCACCTTCCCATCGGGATCACGCATGGCCGACGCATTGAGGGTTGTCGGGATCACCTCTCCCGACGCGCTACGAGGGTTTAAGCGCGCATTACGAGTTACGCCACGCTCAATGACTTCGCGTAAGGCGGCCAGGAACTCTCGCGTCTCTTCCGGGCTGATAAAGCGCGACAACGACTGCTCCAATACCTCATCCGGGCGAAAACCCAACAGTTCATAGACGGCATCATTGGCCTGTAAGATCTTGCCTTCCAGGTCCGAGACGAACAATGGGTCTGGCGCATTCTTAATCAGGCTATCGGAATAGGCGCGGGCTTTGTCCAACTCGCGCATGTCGCGCAAGATACCAATCGCACCGATCACCTTCCCATCTGTATCGCGCAACGCCGACGCATTTAAGATTGTTGGGATCACCTCTCCCGACGCACTACGAGGGTTTAAGCGCGCATTACGAATCACACCACGCTCGATCACTTCGCGCAACGCTGCCGTAAATTCGCGTGTTTCTGTTGGACTGATAAAGCGCGACAACGATTGTTCCAACACCTCGTCGGTCCGAAAACCCAACAGTTCGTAGACGGCATCATTGGCCTGTAAGATCTTGCCTTCCAGGTCCGAGACGAACAACGGGTCTGGCGCATTCTTAATCAAAATATCGGAATAGGCACGGGCTTTGTCCAACTCGCGCATGTCGCGCAAGATACCAATCGCACCGATCACCTTCCCATCTGTATCGCGCAACGCCGATGCATTGAGGGTTGTAGAGATGACCTCTCCCGATGCGCTACGGGGATTCAGGCGCGCATTGCGGGTCGCGCCACGCTCGATCACTTCACGCAGCGCTGCTGTAAATTCTCGCGTCTCTTCCGGGCTGATAAAGCGCGACAACGATTGTTCCAACACCTCGTCGGTCCTGAATCCTAATATTTCATAAACGGCATCATTGGCCGAAAGGATTTTTCCTTCCAGATCCGAGATAAAAATGGGATCTGGCGCATTCTTAATGATAATATCTGCATCGAGGGAATTCAGTGAACCATGCGACTTGTTATCTGTGCTCACGCGTGCAGCAAGAGGAGTAGTTGGCACAACGTTCTCAAGCATGAACAAAACCTCCAGTCCGCGACTAACTAACAGCATGCGCCTTAGCGCGCCAGAACCAGGTCAGAAAACAGATGTTTGACCCGAACGCTTGCTCGATCCAGGTCGGGCACAAATGCATTATGTTATCTACGATCAGAGAGCGAATATATGACAGTATAACAGAATTTTTCTATAAAGTGCAAGAAGAAAAGCTTCTTTCTATTGTTGAGCTTAAATAGATTTTACAATAAAAAGTACAGACCCAGGCTCTACTTGACACATATATTACCGCGCACCTCAAGGATTGTAAAGGATCTCAGTCCTATCATCCTATCATTTACAGGGGAAAAGAGTTTTAGAGGAAGAAAGGGACAAACACGGTGAGGGAGAGAATGATTATATTGCTTTCCTCACCGTGCTTGTTCAGCAAACAGGGGTTAGTAACCAATGCCCAACCGCTATGGATGGCAAAATTGCATCAGGCCCAGGTCTTTTTCGGGTATTGAGGTTTGGCTTGAGCCTGATTGTCAGGGTAAACAGGGATCAATTTTCCTGCCTGCCACTGGAACAGGTAAGGAACGCCGACTGTATTCTGCCCTTTATCGTTAAATTTGATATCGCCGAACAAGCTCTTGAAAGAGCCTTCGTGAAGCGTCTTGATCAAGACTTTGTTATCCAGGCTTTTCGCCTGATTGACAGCCTGCTCCAACACCTGTCCAGCAGCATAAGCCTGAACGGTGGCAGAGTTAATATCTTCTGCCGTACCACCATATTTGGCCGTATATTCCTGCGAGAACTGATCGTTCTGATAATTCTTCACACCAGGGAACCAGCCCGAGTTCGGTACGAAGATACCTTCAGTCGAGTCAGATCCAACAGCTTTGGTAAACTCTGCACCCTCATCAGGGCCAGCAGTAGCAATGAAGGCTTTCGGATTAAAATGCTGCTGCTTAAAGGATTTAATAAAATTCACACAATCGTTGACGCCTACCGTACCAATGATGACGACATCGGGATTAGCATGGACCACCTGTTTGGCAATAGGCGAAACGTCGTTGATATTCTCAGGATAGGGCTGCGACTCAAAAACAGACTTCACACCGGCATCGGTCAAAAGCTTCTTCGCATAGGCAACCTGCGGAACAGCAAAAGGATTATCTACTGTAATATAAGCTACAGACTTAGGACGCTGATCCTGGGGTAGAGATAACACATAGCGAACGAAGCCTTCCAGATACGTCTCGGAAGGAAGAGTCACCGCGAACAGGTTCTTATTTTTGAGGTCTTGCTGAAATACCTTTGGCCCATTGCCAGCACCCTCAAGAAACGCGTAACCATAGCGATCAGCGACACGCACGGAAGGGGCGTTGATGAGGGTGGAGAAGGGACCGAACACCAGATCAACATGATCGGTGCCGATCAACTTCTGATAATTAGTGACAGCTTGATCGGCCTCGCTGCCATCGTCATAAAACTTCAACTGCACCTTACGGCCCAGCAGCCCTCCCCGCTTATTGACGGAATCGCCCCAGAGTTCATACCCCTTTTGCAGGGCTTTACCATCGGCAGAGAAGTCGCCAGTAATGGACGCTGAAAAACCTATCGTTACCGGCTTCTGGTTGTTGCTTCCTGATTGGCCCTGAGAGTTTCCTCCAGTGGTGCCATTTTGTGCGCAGGCGCTCAAGCTGATCAGAGCCGCCATAATGACAAATGCAAAAGATAGAAAATTACTGATTTTTCCAACAGGACGTGTTAGCACACTACGCCTCCTTACATCCGGTTCATAATTCCTAACCAAATAAAGAACGGTGTATCGTTATACACCACACCCTAAAAGATGCATTTTTTGCATCTAGCTACCGTAAAAACAAAAAAAGATTACAGAAACACGTATAGGAGTGTCTCTGCATCTCACGCTTTATCAGGAGCACCATCGCTGCTTGTACGCTTTTTTAATCGGCTGGACCTCTACAGAACCCCGCCATACTCTAGCAGAAATGTCGCTTTTACACAACCCCTTATGACATATCGGCCATAAATTTTGTATTAAAAAATGTGAGAGCAGAGGTATATATCTATTTCCTCTGCTCTTGATTACAGGCTATAGTAAAAAGTGTGCTGCATCAAATGCATAATTTAACGACCAACAAATAATCACATCCATTCAACAAAATGAATAACTGCACAGTTATAAATTATGGCATCTCCTGTGTATCTGAGGTCCGCACTGGCAGCTCAACAGAATTCGTGGCATCATCCTGCGATGTATGGCTGGACAATGAGCCGCCCAGATATAAATGGCCAATTTCAGGATTATGTAAAATCTCCTGGCTCGAACCGGTCAGACGTACGCGTCCGCTCTCCATCACGACGCCATGCGTTGAAATATGCAGCGCGGAACGAGCATTTTGCTCAACTAGCAGCACCGTTTTTCCCATCTCGCGCAATTGTGTTGCAGTCGCCAACACCTGTTTAAGCACTTTCGGCGCTAACCCTAAAGAAGGTTCGTCCAACAGGACCAGCGCGGGATCAAGCATCAGGCCGCGAGCAATCTCCACCGTCCGCTGCTGGCCACCGGAGAGATCACCAGCACGATCATTTGCTCGCTCTTTAATCAAGGGGAATAGCTCTTCCAATTCTTGCAGGCGACGAGCGACCAGGGAGGAATCGCGCAGCAAATAGCCGCCCAGCCTGATATTTTCCCTGACAGTCATATCATTAAACAGGCTATGATTTTGCGGCACCTGCACGATACCGAGGGCCAGGATTTGGCGAGGCTTCATGCCAGCAATAGCCCGATCCTGAAACGTAATCGAGCCAATCCGAGGTTTCAACAGGCCGCTAATCGAGCGCAACACGGTTGACTTACCAGCACCGTTAGGGCCAATGATGCAGGTGATGGAGTTTTTTTCAACTTCCAGATTCACGCCCTTGAGTACGTCGCCGCCCTCGTCGTAGCCAGCAACAACATTTTCTAATCGTAATACCATTGCACACTGTCTCCCGCTTTCAGTCTCCCAGATAGGCTTCCAGGACGGTTGCATCCTTACGCACTTCCTCCGGCACCCCGGCGGCAATCGTCATTCCGCGATGCAACACAGTGATGTTCTGACAGATGCCCATCACAAATTCCATATCATGTTCAACTATCAGGAACGTAATGCCCTGCTTATTGAGTACTTTGATACGATCGGCCATATAGTTAATTACTGTAGGATTCACACCACCAGCAGGTTCATCCAACAGGATCACGCGCGGTTCGGCGATCAGGATGAAGGCAAACTCAAGCAATTTTTTCTGCCCATATGAGAGATTGCCAGCCGGGAGATCTTTCAAATGTGTGATCCCCACAAAATCGAGCAGGTCAAGTGCCTGACGCTGCTCATGAGAAGAACTCCAGCGACTAAACAGCCCAGCAGCACCTTTGCGCTGCTTTGCCACGTGCATATTTTCCATGACGGTCAGCCGGGGGAAAACACGCGAAAGCTGAAATGTACGGCCAATGCCTAGTTGAAACACTTTGTCTGGGGACTGATTGGTAATGGGCGAGCCAGCAAAGCGAACTTCGCCACCATCAACCTGCTCATAGCCGGTAATCACATTGAACAGCGTCGTCTTACCAGAACCATTAGGGCCAATCAAACCTGCAATTGTCCCCTCCTCGACGGTAATCGAACAACCATCGAGGGCGTGAATACCACCATAAGCCTTCGATATATTTTTTGCTTCTAATAATGTGGTCATCCTTACTTCTCCGTCTCTTACTTCTCTACAAGGACAGCACCTTTTTGCTCAGGCTGACGCGGGGCAGACGAAGCTACAAGCGTTGCTGTACGTTTGCGCCACAATTTGGGGAAGGTGACGAGAATACCTTCAGGCAGGGCCAGGATGACCAGCAGCAGAAGCGCGCCCAGAATTACCAGGTTCAGGCTCAATGAGCCATACTGGATAGTCAGGTATTCCTGCAACGGTTCCAGCAATAAAGCGCCGAGCAGAGGACCGAACAATGTTCCAATGCCGCCCAGGAAGGACATCAAAGCAACGGCAACGTTTAACGTCGAATCAAAGGCCACGACCGGGAAAAGGGTCTGATTATAGTAAGCGATGACCGCGCCAACCATCCCACCTAAGAAAGCGGAAATGCTATATGCCGAGAGCTTGGATGCCCAGGTCTTCACGCCCAATCCCGACGCACGATCTTCATCATCGCGAATTGCCAATAACCCCAGGCCATACTTAGAATTACGTATCCACCAGGCAATAGCAAAAGCTACGACAAGCAGAATAATGGCAACATAATAGTATGGCATATTAAAATAATCGCCGGACCACTCGGAGGCGGGAAAAAAGATGCCACTTGTTCCGCCAGTGATGGAGGTGAGATTCAGGGCCAGCGATTGCAGAATAAACGATATGGCAATAGTCACGACAACAAAGGTAACGCGGCGCGTGCGCAAGGCCACCCATCCGATAGGGATCGACAGCACAGCAGTTACCAGACCGGCAACAGGTACCAGCAAGAAGACGAGAAATCCACCTGATAGCTGCAAGCGATCGCAGATAATAGCGATCGTGTAAGCACCAATGCCAGTGAACGCTGAATAACCCAGAGAGACATAGCCAGAATAGCCCGAGAAGATATTCCAGCCAATAGCCGCCGTCGCATATAACAGCGTATATATCGCAATAGAATAGAAAGTGGGATCAGCAGTAAAAAGAGGCAGTATAAGCAGCAGAACAAGAAAGGCCAGTAGACCGCCAAGTTTGATTTTGTTCATTGGCTTCTCCCTCCAGACAGTCCAAACAATCCCTGTGGACGAAATACCAGTAGTACCACGAGCAACACAAAGAAGACAGTATTGGCCCATTGCGCACCCCAGAAGGCTGCGGTCACATCGCTCACGATCATCATTATTAATGAGGCGAAGAAGGCTCCGCGCAAACTGCCCATGCCACCCAGCACAATGATCACGAGCAGTTGGGAGACGAGGTTATACGAGCTGGCAGCGTTAAAAACGGTCGTTGCACCATAGGCAACGCCACCAGCCGCAGCCAGGGCAACTCCGACCCCAAAGGTGATCATTGATACCTTCTCGACATCAATACCAATGAGGGCGGCCGCCGTACGGTTTTGCATCGAGGCGCGCAGGCTATAGCCAAATTCAGTGCGATACACTAGCACATACAAGGCAAATAACAGGACTGAGCAGAGCAGGAAAGCAAAGACCTGCACATAGGGGAGATAAAAGCCAGCTACCGCGAAAGAGGCGTCAACATAGGACGCGTGCAAGCTAATTTGGTTGGGTGTGAAGGCAATGTTGAGGAAGCCTTCAATGATGAGCGCTACTGCAAACATCACCAACACCGAGAGCATAACACGGCTCTGATTATGCTTCAAACGACGAACAAAGGCCCATTCAATAGCAATACCAAGCAGAAACATCAACGGCATGGTAAGCAACAGGCTGAGGAAAATATCGATATGGAAATACTGGCTCAGAGCATAGCTCAAATAAGCACCAAGCACAACCATAATCCCATGTGCGACATTCACGATATCAAGCACACCAAAGATTAAAGTCAAACCAGATGCCATCAGCGCATAAACGCCACCCGCCAGTATTCCAGAGAGTAAAGCATCGAAAAAAAGTGACACGATAAAACCTTCCTAAAAACTCATACGAAGGAAGATAGTACCGCCATACAATCTTCCTTCGCACTGTGGGTCATAAGAAGCAAACATCTCGTCAACTACAATGATATTGCGGCAATATGCCAGATCAAGACCAGGAGTTTTTCGGATACTCAGGATTTGCCTGAGCCTGGCTATCTGGATACACTGGGATCAATTTACCTGCCTGCCACTGGAACAGGTAGGATACACCAAGGGTGTTTTGTCCCTGATCGTTGAATTTGACAGGCCCAAACAGATTGTTGAACGTCCCATCATGCAAAGTCTTAATCAACGTTTTATTATCCAGACTCTTTGCCTGGGTGACGGCCTGTTCCAATACCTGTCCGGCAGAATATCCCTGGACGGTACCAGAGTTAATATCATCAGCATCGCCACCATATTTTGCAATGTACTCTTGCACAAACTGCGTACTTTGAAAGGTATTGATACCTGGATACCAACCAGAGTTAGGGACAAAGGTTCCTTCTGTCCCCTTTTGGCCAACAGCTTTCATAAAAGCTGCGCCTTCGTCGGGGCCAGAGGTAGCAATAAAAGCTTTGGGATTGTAGTTTTGCTCAGCAAAAGTCTTGATAAAGCTAACGGAAAGGTCGAGGCCCACAGTGCCAAAAACAACCACGTCAGCATTAGAAGCAGCCACCTTTTTGGCAATCGGCGTCGCATCCTTGAGATCGCTAGAGAAAGCAGGCTCATTAAAGACCGTCTTGAGTCCACCTTTACTCAAAATCCCTTTGGCATAATTCACCTGTGGTACGGCAAAAGGATCGTCAACAGCGACGTATGCAACGGTCTTAGGGCGCAAATCAAGCGGCAAAGAAAGAAGAAACTGAGAGAAGCTATCTAAAGCTGTCTCAGAGGGAAGGGAAGCCATAAAGAAATTCTTATTCTGGAGCGTCTGTTGAAACGCCTTCTTACCATTGCCCGCACCACCGATAAAAGCATAGTCATATTGATCCGCGACATGCATAGAAGGAACCGTTAGTTTCGTGGAAAAGGGGCCAAGCAGCAGATCAACATGATCAGTCTCAATCAGTCTTTTGTAATTGGCGGAGGCACGGTCCGTGTCGCTACCATCGTCATAGAACTTCAAATCAACCGGGCGTCCTAGCAGTCCCCCACGTTGGTTGACTGAATTGCGCCACAATTCATAGCCTTGCTGAACGGCCTTGCCATCTGACGAGAAGTCGCCAGTAAGAGAGACAGAATAACCAATTGTTACTGGCTTTTGATCTTGCATATTTGCGGCATTATTGCCACCCATTTGTGAACAGGCGCTCAAGCCGGCAAGCAACATACTTACGACAAGGATGGAAGATAGAAAATTACCAATCCTTCCAAAAGGAAGCATTCGCACATTACTTCTCCTTCAATCAATGCGGAACGGATGAGTAGAGTATCTCAACGCGCGCCAGCATGCTAAAGCATTCAAATAAAGAGGTAAAACAAAACAAATAAGAGATTTATAGCGAAGAGACTGTAAAGTGCATTTTCCAGAGCTATAGCATAAACATAGGAACTTGCATCCGGCATTGTTACGATTACAGACTGGATACACCACAATATCCCAGCTACACTCTAACAAAAATATTATGCGTATGCAAGTTTTTCACCAACTTTACCATTCTATACTTATTTAAATCCGTAGCAGTACCTTTGCCAGCTTCCCCAAAGCGACAATAATATTCACCACCTAATAAATAAGTATCCAGAAAATCTCTTAAAGTGGGTAGCAAATAGGAAAAGTAGCTAGATTCACCCCTAAATATTTGTATTTTCTAGACAGTACGGTATACTAATCTAGATACATTGTGCTAATTATTTTTAAGTAAAAACATATACAAATCACTCCATGAAGAGCGCACACATATTTTTTATGTCGAGTGTTGCTTGAGAAAGGACTGAAGTCGGCATGTTGTTCAGAGCTGTTAGTAATTTACCTATTTTCCGACGCCTCTTTATTGCGTTTACTTTGACAGCCGTTATTCCAGGTATCGTTATTGCTTTGCTGGGGACATTTTATTTGAATACGTTGGAATCACGAGGCCAGGCAGTAAGAACGAGTTTTGAAGCACAGAGCCTCGCCACTGCCCAACAAATCAACCTGCAACGCATGAACGCTTCTCTAGAAACACGTTTCGCGCAGATTTACGCGGCGAAGGGAGGAGCATTCACGGATGATAATGGCAATCCTGATCCCGCGCTGGCGGCTTCAGGAAGTCTGATTGCTAACGACATTCAAGCGCGTGAGCTTGATTTCGATCAATCGCTTCAAACATATCAGAAGAACTTTGCGATAGCAACATCAGCAAATATGAAGAGCATCCACGACATCCTGTTAAGTGACAATCCTGATAATGTCAGCATCATCAATAATCAACAGAATGCGCTCAACCATGTTATCGCAGAAAAAGAATGGGAAAACTACAAAAACGCGCAGAACCAGGTCATTCAACTACTTGATAGGCTTCAGAAGGGAGACGAAACGGTTACAGCAGCGCAAGCCTATAAAGCACTCTATACGTCGAGAACGCTGTTTCTTCCTCTGAAGAATAACTGGCAACTCGTTGCCGGCTCAGCAGTGACGATTGGTACGGCGGTCACGCAGGTAGGACCATCACAGACGCAGCCAATTTTAACATTCACAGCCATCGCCTTCCTCTTCACCATCCTGGTAATCATCTCGACTGGTTATATCGTGAACGTCACCATCACGCAGCCTCTGCGCCATCTGGCACTGCTCACGAGGCGCATCTCGAAAGGGGATACCAGTGCTCGCGCTGTTATTCGGGGCCGAGACGAGATTTGTCTGGTTGCCGCCTCGATGAACAACATGCTTGACAACATTGTACGACTTATTCAAGAATCGCAATCACGCCACGCAGTACTGCAAGCCCAGATCGAGAAGTTGGTAAGTGAGGTGAGCGGCGTTGGTGAAGGTGATCTGCGCATCCAAGCGGAAGTCACGACCGATGACCTGGGAGTGCTGGCCGACTCCTTCAACTACATGGTTGAAGAACTCAGCAGCCTGGTGGTACGCGTGAAGTTGCTTGCGAAAGAGGTTGAGACCTCCACAACGCAGACCTATGATCGTATGGGTCAACTGGTCGAAAGCGCAGATACACAGATCGGCCAGATCTCCAGAGCGGCAACAGAAATTGGCAACACAGCAAACTCTAGCCGCCAGGTGGCGGAACGCGCGCAAACACTTTACAGCATTGCATTGGAAGCCCAACGTACTGCTCAGGATGGTCGAGGTGCTGTGAGACAGGCGGTCGAGGGTATGGGCCGTATCTTTGAAAATATTCAGTCAACCTCTGGCAAAGTGCAGTTATTGGGAGATCGCTCACGCGAAATTAACAACATCGTCGAAGTCATCAGCAGTATCGCTCACCAGACGAATCGTCTCGCCCTGGACGCCGCAATCCAGGCAGCAATGGCGGGCGACAACGGTAAAGGCTTTGGAGCAGTTGCCGCCGACATCCGCCGGCTGGCCGAACGCTCAAAAGAACAGACCAGTATTATTACCCGCATTGTCCGCAACGTTATCGAAGATATTGGTGCTGCCTCGCTCGCTATGAGTGAGACCGAACATGAAACCTCTCAAGGAACGTTGCTTGCTCAAGAAGCAGGAAGAGCGCTGGAAGCAATCTTCCCCGTCGTCGAGCGTCAGGCTAGCGAAATTGAAATCATTAACCAGATGGCGAATCAGCAGTCGCAATCATCGCGCTCGGTCGCGCAAATCATGCAAAGCGTTACCGAGTCAACACAGCAAAGTAGCTTGAGTACACGTTCCGCTTCGGAACAGATGGAACGTATGGCACGCCTGGCTGAGCAACTACTGGCCTCAGTGGAAGCCTTCAAGCTCCGAGACGATCAGAGCGACACCCTCGCTCAAAGCCTCAATCTCGCCGCTCCTGACAATCTCGATCAGGAAGGGAACATGTCGTTCAGCGGCGTGTTCCGCACCATTACCTCTTCCATTCAACCAACC
The DNA here is from genome assembly GCF_016587455.1 of Reticulibacter mediterranei. Lineage (NCBI taxonomy): Bacteria > Bacillati > Chloroflexota > Ktedonobacteria > Ktedonobacterales > Reticulibacteraceae > Reticulibacter > Reticulibacter mediterranei. The sequence goes on from NZ_BNJK01000001.1 coordinate 1,578,514, forward strand.
AACAGCGATGCGGTCGTGCTCGAAGCTCCTCGTCTGAACAGCGGAACCGCTTACTATCCCCCTGTTCCCTATCAGAATGGTAATCAAGGTATGCCTTTCGAGAATGGAAACTGGAATAACGGCTATCAAAACGGCGGCAATCAGCCACGCCAATAAGCTACCCACCTACCAGGAGGCTCTCTTATAGAGCCTCCTCTTTTTTTAGGCAAACAATTGAAGGCAAAAAGGAGAGGATCGGCACAAGCCATATCCTCTCCCATATCCTGGTCTTCTTCGCTAGACAATCTGGGGCAGTCGTTGCTGTGCAGCCGCAACAGCATCGGCGGGATACTCGTAATCCTGCAAATTGCCAGCGAAGTAATTTTCATACGCCAGCATATCAAAGTAGCCATGCCCGGAAAGGTTGAAGAGGATCACGCGCTCTTCTCCAGCCTCCTTCGCCTCCAACGCTTCATCAATCGCCGCGCGGATAGCATGAGCAGCTTCCGGTGCGGGAATGATGCCTTCAGCGCGGGTAAAGGTCGTCGCCGCTGCGAAAACCGCATTCTGATGATAGGCTCGGGCGTCGATAATTCCCTCTTCATGCAGTTGCGAGATCAGCGGTGACATCCCATGATAGCGCAGACCACCAGCATGAATACCGGGTGGCATAAAATCATGACCAAGCGTATGCATCTTAACCAGAGGCGTCATACCAACGGTATCGCCGAAGTCGTAGGCATAAATCCCTTTGGTCAAGCTGGGACACGACATGGGTTCTGCCGCCAGGAAACGGGTGCGCAAGCCTTTTCTCAACGCTTCACCCATAAAAGGGAAGGCAAGACCGGCCATATTGCTTCCGCCGCCAACACAGCCAATGACCACATCGGGATAATCATCAGCCTTCTCCAACTGCAAAAGCGCTTCCTGACCAATCACCGTCTGATGCAACAAAACATGATTCAGCACGCTTCCCAACGAATACTTCGTCGTGCCGCCGCTCTTTGCCGCAACTTCCACCGCCTCGCTGATCGCTATGCCGAGACTGCCCATATTCTGTGGGTCTTTCTCTAAAATCGAGCGTCCGGCATCGGTGAGGTTAGTTGGGCTGGCATGAACGGTGGCCCCAAATGTCTGCATAAGATTGCGCCTGTATGGTTTCTGCTGATAACTAACCTTAACCATAAAGACCTCGACTTCAACGTCGAAAAACGCTCCCGCCATCGACAGCGCCGATCCCCACTGCCCGGCTCCAGTCTCAGTCGAAAGCTTTTTGATCCCAGCTTCCTTATTATAAAAAACCTGTGCGACGGCAGTATTGGCCTTGTGACTACCGACCGGGCTTACCCCTTCATATTTGTAATAAATGCGCGCAGGAGTATCCAGAGCCTTCTCCAGCCGACGCGCCCGGAAGAGGGGAGAGGGCCGCCACTGCGCGTAGATCTGGCGAATAGGCTGTGGGATCTCAATGTAGCGCTCGGTACTCACCTCTTGCAAGATAAGCGACATGGGAAATAAGGGGGCAAGATCATCAGGCGTTACCGGTTGCCCGGTGCCAGGATGCAAAACGGGCGCGGGAGGATTGGGCATATCGGCCATAATATTATACCAGGCCTTCGGTATCTCATCCTCGCTCAACAAATATTTACTATACGTCGTATCGGGCATTTGCAACACCTACTCTCTAAACTAGTTCTCCATTGAACAAATTTCACGCATGCATCATAGCACACTCGATCAATTCTTATTCAGGCAGAAGATAGAGTATAGCAGATGATCTTCTCGCCACCAGATACAACTAACTGCGCCAGAGCATAAGCGCGGTCTCTCTATTTTCTTCCAGCGCGGCCAGTTCTGAACGGCGCGGGGACCATGCAACAAGGAGTTGTCCAGGCAACGTTTCTGACGGAAAGGCCTCATCAGGGTGGCCAGAAAGCAGACGCTTTTCGGCAGAGGCTACCGTCATATGCTCATCGAGAGAGATACTCAAGCCGCGAGGCATTGCTGGCAGTTTGGCCCAGGTTACAACCGTTTTTCTTGTCCGCGCATCCCAGGCAACCACACGATTATCACGCATCGCCCCCGCTAGCATCCCTCCATTTGGAGACCAGGCAATGCTATTTACCTTCTGACCCGGCTCTGCCACCCGCCATACTGAAGCCAGCACTTTGCCGTACCAACCCATTATCGCTCCATTGTGTCCACCAGCAACCAGCAAGGAACCATCCGGCGACCAGCGCAATACACCAACATTGCCGCTCCGCATCGCTCCTGTTGGTATGACCAGCATTGCTGCCATCCGCTGAGTCATCAGCACAGAAGAAGAAAGTTGATAGAGGACGATTTGATTATCTGCCCACAGAGCCAGACGGCCATCGATAGACCAATCCAGCGTGTCCAGAGCACGAGCATTGTATGGAAGAGCCAGCGGCAGCAAAGATTGGGCCACGCAATCCCAGAAATAGACAGCTCCCGAAGCGCTGACGGCAAGCGCTCGACTATCTGGAGACCAGCACAGGCTTGTCGCCTCCCTTGCGCGGGCAAATTGTATTTCCTGCACCCGTCCATCCCTGGCAACAATCAACGGAGCATGCCCATACAAAGAGCAAGCAACATAGTTGCCATCAGGCGACCAGGAGAGCATACGAGGGCGAGCAGGTAATTCGCAAGGTATACTATTCTTTAAATGGATTGTTTCGTATGAAGCATCATGGTGCAGCTCTGTGCTTGGTAATCTTTGCGGCTTTGCAGGAAGAGGCTCATCCAGTAGATGCTCGCTGCCGGTATTGGGAGGATCAAGGGTGAGAGGTAAGGCCAATTCATGGTATCGCGACTGTATAGGAGATGGATTCGACTTGGTGGGGAGCACTGGACCAGAGGCAGTGGGATTGGTACGTTCAGTTCTAGCACTTGCTTGCTCTCGTTCAACGCGCAACATTGCTTGCTGGAGCGCTTGAGCAAAGTGCATGATAGAAGGGAAACGTTGAGCCGGCTCTTTCTCAAGAGCTTGCAGAATCACCTCATCAATTTCAGGAGAAATGCCCCGCTCAGCGTTCAAACGACTGGGGACTTCGGGCGGATCATGCAAATGGGCTTGAGCATATTCCTCATTGGTGCCAGCCTGAATGGGCAACTTTCCTGTAAGGAGATAACAGGCCATAATAGCGAGAGAGTACTGATCTGATGCCCGATCAACCCTGCGCTCAACCTGTTCTGGAGCCATATACGCAAACGTTCCCAACACTTCACTAGCGAGAGAGAAGGAGGATTGTAGCCAGCGCGAGATGCCAAAATCGCACAAATAAAGATGAGCAATACGTGGGGTGCTCTGTTCAAGGCGAATCAGGAAATTGGCTGGTTTGACATCCTCATGCACGATAGGAGGCTGCCGAGTATGTAAATACCACAAGCTGGCAGCTGCCTGCATAATCACATCCGCCAGATGTTGCCAGGACCAATACTTCCAGGGGGGACGCGCCTTGATCAGGTCGGCTAGAGAACCGTCGCTCATGTGGGGAGAGACGAAGAAAGGAACATAACTTTCCTCGTAGTGCATGTAACCATAGTTCAAAATTGGTAAAACATGCAAATGTTGTAGGCTGCGAGCAATCTCTATTTCGCGGTGAAAACGCTCCTGAGCTTTGTGAGTACGCCGATCATCTTCAGCAATCATGGCCATGATTTTCAGAGCCACGAGTTTCTGCGTATAGGTATCGCGAGCCAGCCAGACATGGCTCATCAACCCTTTTCCCAATAATTTCTGCCGCTCGTATCGCTCTACAGTCATAACATTATTCCTCATGACTGATCACCGTGTCTTTTTTGGATGGTTCAGTTGCCAGATTAAGTCCTGATTTTGCTTAAACAATGACTCATTCTCTTCACGCATACCCTGTAGCTCAGCCTCCAGAGCAGCATTATCCTTGACTACGCGGTCCAACTCAGCATCCAACTCATTACGTTCACGCAACACTAAATCAAGATCAGCCTGGACAGCATCTCTTTCCTGTAATACCAGATCAATATCTTTATTCAACGCCTCCCTATCACGGGCAGCTCGATCTAATTCTTCATCCTTAATGCCATGTTCCTGCTGCACTTTTTCCAATTCTTCCTCAAGCGCCTGAATGCGGTTCTGTTCTTCAAGAATCTTGGCCGTCAGAGCATAAATTTGTTTTTTATGCGTTTCTTGTTCTTCTTTCAGGTCACTTTGCAGTTGGGCAATCCGTGATGTGTAGCGTGTTCCTAACAGGACACTAAACAACTCATGGGAAGGGCTTCCCTCCTGGCTGGCATCGCGTAGCTCTTGCAGCTTCTCCACATCCCAATAACCACTGGCAAGCAGCCCCCCAAGAGCGTGTAGCGCAATCGTCAATTTCTCCGGGAACAACATACTGGTTCTAGTAGAAGATAACCCATAGGCGCTGATATTTTGCGCGTAATTCACAATGAGATCGGGGGCTGACATCAAGCCCAATACAGACGCGATTTCAGCACGCAATTCAATCGAGGTTTCAGCATCCTGAAAATCTCTCAAAAGCTGCTGCTGCGTTTTTGTGCCAAATAACAAAAGCACATAGCTTAACTGCTTACGATGTTGTGGATACTCAGCTAAAATCTGTATCAGATGCTCAATGATAACAGATTCATCCGAAAGCAGCAAGAGGGCTAACACACGTATATTCGCATCATTCATTCCATGTTGTTGCATATATTCGATCATTTCAGGGATCAGCACCTGATCGGCAGGATGCATTTTGACCTCATCCTGCAATCGTTCGAGCAACAACGCAACCGCCATAGCCGTCTTCTCCGGCTGATTACCAACTAGCAGCGCAATCAATTCATCCTTAATGTCCTCTGAACGCATGCTGTGGTATACTTCCAGTGCAGCGTCTCGGCGAGCAATATCACTGCTATCGCTGTGAGCGGTCCATATAAAAGACAGAGCAGGAACGCCCATATCACGGAGAACGTTCTTCGCCGCTTTCGCCACCCTCCCGTTCTTCTCGGTAATCAATACTCCAACACGCGATACGGCAGGCGCGCCGATCCTGACCAGAGCTGCTTCGGCACCACGTCTCCGCTCCTCGGTATAAAGGGCAGCGATCAGATGATCGAGAACGGCGTCTTGAGATGCCGCCGTTTTGCGAGAGAACAGCACCAGCGCCTCCGAAACATCATCGATCAGGTGAGCATCCTCCAGACCGTCTAAGAGCGCTGGCAAGCTCACATCAGCGAGTTCATTGGTCAGCACGTCAAGCAACATCTTATGCGCACGCTCGGGAGGAGGAGGCGCAAAGAGATGAATTACGGCGCGCACCACCTCCACCGGCTGCTCGCTCTGTCGCACCAGAGCCACAATGATACGTTGCGCACGCTCCCGAGCAGCACTTCTCTGGTCATCGAGGCCCGACACCAGCGGAACGAGTATATCTGATCCAAACAGAGGCAACAGGGCGGCGGCGGCATCTCCCCGCTCATGGTCGCCAAGCAGATCAACCAATGGCGAGACTGCCGATTCTGGATGTTGCAAGAGCAGCATATTGACGGCTCTTCTCATTGCCGATTGATCCAGCATCTCTAAAAGAGGTGGCACCACTATTGGCCCTGGCATCTCCTGCAAGGTCTGATAGATATAGTGGCGGACGCGCTCATCCTGATGCAGCAGATGGTTGACGAGGATTTGAGCTGCTTCAATGCCCTGTTTTTTGAAGATGGCAATAATCTGAGCAGCTTGATTCGCTGAACTATGCTCAAGAGCCACGATCAAGGCGGCACCAGGAAAAGGAGTCATAATCAGGATAGCACGTTGCAGACGAGGAGACAAAACAGAAGACAGTTCGATATTCAGCGCGTCAACCAAACCATTCAAGGCGACAACACCCAGCCCTCCAAGCGCATCAACTGCTTCTTCATAGATTTGTGGATTGACAGCTGAAAGTTGCTCTAACAGAGGGGCAACAACACGTTCCTCGGCAAAACGGCTCAGGGCGCGGATGCAGGCGATGGTCAACAACGTCTCAAGGTCTGGTGACTGCAAGAGCGTAATGAGCGGAGAGACGACACGAGCGTCATGGACATGCTCAAGCACCTGCACCAACAGCCGTGTGCGCTCTGGGACAATGGGAAAGAGAGCCTCCATCACTGGCACCACAACCATTTCGCCAATGCTGGCAAGGATCTGAGCAGCTTGATCAGCCACCACCTCAGCTTTTTCGGAAAGTACCAACTCAATCAAACCAGGAATGCACTCCGGGGCATAGACCAGCAGTGTCTTCGTCACCTGCTTCTGGATTGCTGACGACTGTTCAGCAAGCATGCTGAGCAGTGCAGGAAGCGCACGTCTATCGCGCACGACATAGAAGATTTCGATGATCCGTAGACGCACTTCTTCCCCTGGTTGCTGCAATTGCTCTAACAGGTGAGGTGTTGCAACTGCTCCTATCTCTTGAAAGGCAAGCACAACGTTGTGGGCTACCATCTCATTTTGAGAGGCCAGAAAACGCATTAGCACCTCAATGGCCTTCTCCCAACGACGGTCCTGTACGCTACCTCGCTCGGTTCTGCGAGCTTGCCGTACCAGAATCTCACGGGCTAGAAGTTGTATATCTGGTTCAGCCTGATACTGCGAGGTGAGTACAGGAACAATAGTCTCTAACACACGCTGACACTGCATCAGCGACAATTGCCGCCGGGCATCGGTCTCATCGAGAAATCGTCCCAGTATCAGCAGTGCCGCACGGTGAGTACGCTCAAGGTAGGGTCCAGGTGTACGCTCCTCAATCAATTGCAGTACACGCGCCAACGTTAACTCAGGGCCAAGACGAACCAGAGCGCTCGCGGCACGTTCGGCAATAAACTGTTCGGTATCCTCAAGGCGGGCCAGCAGAGGCTTCACAGCGCGGGCATCGTGCGTCCCACCGAGAATATTAATCGCCGCCGTCTGGAGACGCAAACTGCTTGTGGATGCAGGTTCGCTGAGATAGGTCGCACGCTCGACCACGACCCCCCCAAAGCGACTCAGCACGCGATTCAGGCGTTTGACCTGTGCCTCATACGCAATATCGTCAACGGCATCCTGAAGATGAGTAAAGAGCAACTCTGGCACAATATTCTGATCTAACAACGTGAGCAACTCATCGACACCGTCCGCCATAATAAGCGGCAAGAGAGAACGGTATACCTCCTGCCCTCCCTCTTCGGCGCAACGAGTGAATATGCGCGCCAGTTCCTCCCGTGCCGCCCGATTGCGAACAGCAATAGAGAGCGCATCTTCAACGCTGGCGGGCAAGACGACGGTCCGCTGGATTTCTGCCTGGGGAGGAGTCCATAATACACCGACACACACAAGAGCCAGCGCCAACGCCTGCAAGACATAAGCAGGATTGTTTTGCCCTAAAGCGCCGAAGCGTTCAGCCAACACGAGCGGATTATTCAACAGACCAGCCCAGATAGCAATCGGCTCGCTCCAACGGCCCACATTCTCTAGCAGATCTTCATGAACCGCAAGCGAGGAAGGCTCCTTTTTTTGCGTCACAGAGAAAAAATACTCGGCCACAAAATATTCAGCAATCAACTCGTGGCGAAAGCTTAAGACGCCATCATCGCTGATCTCTATCAAACCAGCACTGCGCGCAAACTGTAAAAGCTGCATCAAATCATCGTAGGGCTGAGATGGAGGAAGCATATCATCGTCGGCAAATGGTCCACGCGCCGGGTGCTCGTCCAGCCAGAACTGCAACTCATCGCTCCACTCTTCAAGGGATACTCGACGACGCCCTTCAGAGAAGGAAGTCACGCGTAACTGAATAGCGTTGCGATCATTAGCCCAGCGAGCGGCGCTGGCAACCTCGCTCAGGAAACGCACCACTTCGCGCTCGGCAGGAGCGCCACGACTCCATCTCGGCTGCTGCTGTTCATAGAGGATCAATTGTTTCACATATTCGCGCAGCAAACGGCCTCGTGTATCAATCTGCTTTCCGCGCTCAACGCCAATGCGATCAATAATGCCCATCAAAGTAAAGAGCATCATAGGATTGGTGCAATGATAGCGCAGACGGCTACGATCAATCACCTGCACAATCTGTCCCGCCGTATGTTGCCAGTGCAAATCCTGTCGCTCGACATAGCGCTCAACGAATTCGTGTACCTGCTCCGGCTGGAGTGGATAGATGATGGCGCAGGAAGCGCTCCCCTCATTCACCAGTTGGATAAAATCATGCTGCTCGCGATAATCCACCTCTCGACATGTCATCACCAATCGATTACGGCTATCATGCATCAATTGTGCCAGTTCCTCGCCAACATGCGATAGATAATTGCTATCCACCTCATTTAGCCCATCGCACAATAACAGGAGACGCCCCTGCCGTGCCAATCGCGTCAAAAGTGGGCGCAAATGGCGCATTCCAGAAAGATCGCTCTGTACAAGAAAATCAAGCAACGTAATCTTTGCCATCATCGAGGCTGCATCAGCATCAGAGGCTGCAAATTGCATTTCTTTTTTAAGGAAGAGACTATAATTCTTCATGGGAACGTAAATAGGGATTCTGCCGCGCCGAAAGACGAGTCGCCAGGGTCGCTGAGAAGCGAGATACTGATATACGCGCAATGCAGTCGTTTTGCCCGCTCCCGGCACACCCAGAATCATCTGATGCGCATCCTGCTGCTGGACCAGATCAAGAATTGAAACGTTCTCTTGTAAAGAGAGAGGAGAAGCGGTTCTCTCCTGACCATAATTCTCGGTGGCCTGACGAAGATTGGTCAGAGCGGTCAGAGGCGTGTAGAGTTTATGCTGCTCCTCTTGCGCCTTATGAACAGCGCGCAGATAGGATACCAGTTTCAATGGTGGTATTGCTAAAAATACAAGGAAGAAGAGAATCAAGAAAATCAATAATGGGATCAAGAGTAATTGAGGTGTTTGTTTAGGAAAAGCTAACAGATCTGCAAGGAACTGTTCAGGATCTTGCAGCAGATGAAAAGGATTCCACCACCAGAGTATACTTATCGCAAATAAGAGCAAAAAGAGAGTGACGCTGGCACTGATTAGAAATGCATAGAGGAAACGCCGAGAATGAGTCTTTCGTGTTGCATTTGCCCGTTTATTAATTGGGGTTGTCAGTCCTTGCTCCTGTATCATTCGTTCGAGACCTCTCGATGAAAGTAGTAGGAACAGTATAGCTTATATCATTCATCGGGACAAGCACTAGTAGTATATCGACAAAAAGAGTGAGTTACACATGAGATTACGCATAGTGATGTCAGAGCGTTGGCTTTTTTCTGAAAGCCATATTCTTCCCCTCTTTACAGTAAGACGCTGTAAAAGGGATATCATCAAAGAAATAGGACATATGACCTGAATATTTTTTATTCACAAACGATTTCTCCTATTGTTACTTTCTTTTTCTAGCCGAGTTTATTGGTATGTATGTTATAATTTTCCGCGTTACAACTGTTGTAGATGACACGTTCGTAAAAGTGCATGAGTTTTTTTCTACTACAAATCACGCACGACAAACCGTTATAACCACTCTCAAAAGGGGGGTGCGCACGTGACACCAACTGGCCCCGAACCAACTGAAGCGACACCGGACAAAAAGATTGCCGATCAGCAGCACGCAAAATCACCTCCTGCCTCATCTACGAATCTGAGGGAGGGAAACATGAACAGATGGAAAGCTTTCCTCTTGCTCGTATTGGCAAGTATAATCCTTGCTCATGCGCTCAATGCAGGAGCGATCCAGTTTATTGGTCCGCAAGGGTGGGCATCTACATTGGATATAAGCTCGACGAACGCAAATGCCGATTTATTAAAGAGGGTCGATCAACAGTTGCGAAAAACTCCAGGAACCTTATTTCAACACTCGCAGACCAGGATCACCCCGCAACAATATATCAATACCATCGTTGAAAATATGACACTAGATATGAAATTGGGGCAAATGTTTCTTGTTCAATTTGTGGGATCGGACTACTCATCTGATCTTGATACAATGCTCACTCAATATCATGTAGGAGCGGTTTTGATCTTTGCGGCCAATCAAAATATCGTGAGCAGGCTACAATTGAAGGGGCTTATTCAGCAAATGCAGCAAAATAGTCAGCTTCCTCTGGCAGTAGCAATAGATCAGGAGGGTGGCTATGTGAATCGTCTCATGAAGTTGAACGGTCCACGCCCAGCTGCCGCAGTCATTGGGGCGAGCAACGACCCCCAGAAAGCACGAGCGGCAGGTATCCAGGACGCGCAGGATCTCGCCTATTATGGTATTAATCTCAACCTGGCACCTGTGATTGACGTAGATAACAATAGCAGCTCAGAGCTACATCAAGATCAGCGCACCTATGGGAACACCCCGGCCAGGGTTACACAGATGGCTGCGGCCTATTTGCAAGGGTTGCAACAAAGCCGCAAGGTACTTGGAACGCTCAAACATTTTCCAGGATTAGGTAGTGTCACGGTTGATCCACACGTGGGAGTAGCACAGCTTCCACGCCCAAAGGATCAATTGGAGCAAATAGACTGGCAACCATATCGCACTTTGATTCAGCAAGGAAATGTCCATGCCATCATGGTTACGCACGAGATTGTCACAGCCATTGATCCTTCTCGGCCATCAACGCTTTCGGCAAAGGTCGTGGCAGGCATATTGCGAGACGAGCTTCATTATCAGGGGGTTATTATGACCGACAGCCTGACCATGCAAGGTATTACCGACTACACGCCAGAAGATCAATCCGCTGCGCTAGCTGTAGAAGCAGGCTCAGATCTGTTGATGGGAGCCTCGACGCCAAGAGATGTCGCCTCTATGATCGCTGGCATGAAAGAGGCACTTCATGCTGGCACGCTGAGCGAACAACGTATCAATGCATCGGTACAGCGTATACTAATGATGAAATACGAAATGGGATTGCTGTCTCTACCCAATACTGCATCCGATAAATAACAATCATCGATCACAACATTTGGGAGAAGCCTTTTCATGTTCAGCACAAGCACGACAGGGCAAAAAGCGATAAATTATAGACATATATCTATCATAAGTCTGGTTGCAGTTGAAACTGCTCTGGTCATGATGGCACTGGTGCCTGCACAACTCTGGACGCGCCTCTTACCGCAATCTACGGCCAGTGCGCTTGATGGTCCCTTTCCACCAGTTATTGCACCTGTCATTACAATCCTGCTGTATGTTACCCCATCTGTCATAGGATTTCTGTGTCCTGGTTGGCAACGAGCGCTACTTTATGCTACATTACCGGCGTGGATCGGCTTAGGCGCTTTCCTGGTTGCTGCCACTTTCAAAGTCGGTATTTTTTATCTCGTCTCGGCAGATCACGTCACGGCAAATGTCAGTATGCTAGAACTGTTTGCAGTTCTGGGAGGGATTGGCTGGCTAGGACGATATTTGTTCAAATTACGTTGAAAAATATAATGAAAGTATCCCTATTGATTGTTCATACATTTTAGCAAGATGGTTTATTTCAATGATGAAGAATAGCGATAAAATGAAAGTAGCAGGAGCAGAAGTCAGATCCATTGATGAGGACAGCACGTTATCTGTTGCAGCCAGCACTGAAACAGCAGATAATGCGCTGGCTGAGGAGCCTCATGGTGAAGTCGAGGCCCAACGCCTGCTAAAACGTACTCCGAATAGCTACCTGTACAATCAAGCGTACGGTCTCTGGTTCTTTATTTCCTGGTTCTTTCTTACTGTCATTATTACGCACGAAGTCTCTGCTGCCCAATATGGTGTTTTCGCGATTTCGTTGACGGCATACAACACCATCCTGTATATTGTAGCGCTGGGCCTGGAGGACGCATTAACTACCTACGTCCCGCGCATCTTTGCCGAACAAGGACAGGCAGCCGCCGCCTCTCTCACAAGACGATTACTACTCGCGCGCCTTATCGTATTAGTTATCAGCGTGGGCATCATGCTCTCTGCACTGCCAGTTATTGGAGCGTTGATTGCACACTTGCCAATCAAAGGAGCAGCAGCAGCGGCCACGAGCCTGAACAATCCTGAATTGCTGGCGCACATCACTCCCATCACAATTTACGTTCTCGGCAGCAGCATTGGAAGCTTGCTCAATGCGGTCTGTGCGGCTCTCATGCGTATGCGTATCGTGTTTTTTATCGGCAGCATCACCCAATGCGTCCTCTTAGGGTTAGGATTTGGCGTGCTGCAACTGGGAGGAGGCATCAACGGGTTGTTGTGGTTGCTGGCGATTGGCTCGCTTTTCAACGCTGGCGCATTCGCATTGTGGCTCTCTCCATTCCTGTTGACACGAGGAGCAAGCTATAAACAGGCGCTAGGACCAGTGATTAAGCTGGGCATCTCAGCATGGCTCACAAACCTGGTCACGGGCGCTCTCCTCAAACAGGCGTCGATTATCCTGCTTAGCGTTTTTGCGGTCTCGCTGGTGGATGTGGGCTACTTCAACCTCTCCTTCCAGCTCGCCGATTCAGCGAATCTCTTGCTGGTGGCAGGCTTCGGCGGTGTCTCCAGTTCAGCATTAGCAGCAGCTTTTGTTGGCAAAAACTATGAGCGCTTGTCGTACTCATGGCGGGCACTGATCAAAGTGGAGACTTTGCTGGCAGCTCCTGTGCTGGTTTTCTGTCTCTTCAACGCCTCTAACATTACCCATGCACTCTACGGCAGCCAATATGATCCAGTAGGGCCACTGCTGGCGATCTTCCTCTTTTTTAATATTATCTTCCGCGTCCTGGGCACCTTGATTCACCAGCCAACGCTCTACGTCGTGGGCAAGGCTCGTCTGGTGGTACTTGGTCAATGGGTCGGTATGCTGGCCGTGATCGCGCTGGGCATTCTATTTATTGGCTACTTCAAGCTGGGTCCATCCGGTGCTCTTATCGCGGATGGTGTCGCAAAATGTATCACGGGCATATTGCTGCTGGTGTTTCTGTGGAAAGATCTCCCACACAAATACCCGCTCGGCTTTTCGTTGCGCTTCTTGCTCGCTTTAACGCTGGCTGCGCTGCCCGGGATTCTCTGGCACCCATCAGATCGCATCTTGCTCACCATCTCTGGATGCCTGTTCCTTATTCTCTGTTGCGGCCTCCTGTTCTGGATTAAGCCGCTGGATGAAGAAGATATCGAAATGCTGGGAAGCATGAACCCAAAGATTGCTAAATACTTAGGCTGGTTCGCCAGAAAGTCTGCGGCAGGAGTCAAATGAGCCAGGAAGTTCCAGAATTGCTCGATCCGGGCATAGTTATCAACGCCTATGCGCAGGGGATCTTCCCGATGGCAGATCCATCCGGCAAGATATACTGGTATGCACCTGATCCACGAGCGATTCTGGAACACGATAACCTACATATCTCACATTCCCTACGCGCCACGTTGCGCAAAGGCACCTACGAGATACGTATGGACACGGCATTTGAGCAGGTCATACTTGGCTGTGCAGAACGCGAGGAGACGTGGATTAACGATACGTTTATCGATACATATACGTATTTCCATCGCGTCGGTCTGGCTCACAGCGTAGAGGCCTGGAAAGATGGGCAGCTTGTGGGAGGATTATATGGAGTAGCGCTTGGCGGGGCATTTATGGGCGAAAGCATGTTCTCCCGCGCCAGAGATGCCTCAAAGGTCTGTCTGGTGGCGCTGGTTGAACATTTAAAAGCGCGAGGCTATGTGCTGCATGACACTCAGTTCACGACACCGCATCTGAAAACCCTGGGTGTCACCGAGATCCCACGCCGTGTCTACGAACGTCGGCTCCAGTCCGCGCTACAGCTACCTTGTCACTGGTAATGCGGTTAAGAGCTTTGCTGCTTTATTTCTGCTACCGGAACCTCATCCTCTTCTTCCCACTCATCCTCCTCTTCTTCTTCCATTTCAGCGAGTCGCTGCCTTTCGCGATCGGCTGCCTCCGTGCGCAGTTCAATCTGCTTGAGCCAGCGGAAGAAGAGGGGGGTCATGACCAGGAGATCAACCAGACCGGGGATCAATAGCAAAGCACCAGCCGCCGCCTGATCAGCAAACGGGGTAAGGCCCATTTGTGCAGGTACAGCGTTCCAGGCTGCGATAGCAAATTGTTCTGGAATCACATAATGAGGATAAAGAGGAACCCCACAAAAGACCAACACAAAAGCATAAATATCAACTGGTTGCCCATCAACAAACGCATAGAACATCTGCACAGGATAACTCATCCTGCGCAATTCCTGCACTGACCCGATGAGCGGCCACCAGTTGAGCAGAGAAAGGAGGAAAATACTGAGCATTTGAATGTGATACAGTGTTGGATCGGCCATTGCAGCATCATAAATGAGAGGCGTGTGCCAGAGCAGAAAATTGACATTAAACAGAATCGAAACCAGCAATGGACGAGTCAGCAAACGCGTGAGATGTTTAACAACAGGCAATTCAATGAGCGGTTGCAATACTATCGTGGGACAACCAGCAAGCAATAAAGGCGAACAGACCGTTATCAGAACGACTATAGCGGCTATATGAATAGTAAATAACTGAGTACGACCTATCGTATCAACCGGGGTCAATAACATGAGAGCCGCCAGAATAATGCCGGAGAAAAACGCTATAATCCTGTATACGCTCACCGTTTTTTGCTGCATACGCATGCGGCCAAGCCTCAAAAGATAGGCCGCGACAAGTAGCAATAAAACGATTATTGCCTCTGGATTTACGGGCCAGGTAGAAGATAAATCATAAAACATCTAACTTCCTCTTCCTCTTCGCAAACAAAGCATCATCAATTCTTTGCAAGATCCTGCACTAAGTATAAGGCAACTTTTGAGCACATGCAACGCGAGAAGATGAGCAGAGAAAAGATGCTTACTCACCAGAAACATGCAGTTCATTGCTAACTGGCACCACAGATGGCTCCCTGGTGAAATGATTGGCAGCACCTTTTGCAACGACTCGGGAGTGAGGAACACAGGGTAGAGTGAAACGAAACGTACTCCCTTCACCCGCAACACCCGTACTTTCTACCCAGATCTTTCCTCCCATTGCTTCGATGAGCTGCTTGCTCACATATAATCCCAGGCCAGTTCCGCGCACCTTGCCAGAAATATCGCGCTGCAAACGCACAAATTGTCCAAATAAGCTGGAGATATTCTCCGGGGGAATACCAGGGCCGAAATCTTTCACGCTAATACAGATCTCTGGGGAGGGATGATCTCGCTGCACCAGCGCCCCGTGAAGAACTGCACTCACAATAATAGGGGTATCATGGGCAGCATATTTCGTCGCGTTCGAAAGCAGATTGCGTAATACCTGACGAAAATACTGAGCATTCGCGCGTACCACTAAATGAGAGGGAATATCCATCTGAATAGCATATTCCTGTTTCCGGCGAGGATCAAAATGCTCAATAACTTCATATACCACATCAGCAACCGGCAATTCTTCCACATACAGATGCTCTTTCTCATTCCCGATCTGAATGGTATCAAGCACATTATTGACCAACAACTGTAATTCTTCGCTGCTATACATAGCATTTTTGAGAAATGTCGCTCGCATAGATGGTTCAAGTTGCTCATTATACTCCAGCAACAATTCCAGATAGCCATAAACAGCGGTAAGAGGGGTACGCAACTCGTGATTGACATTCAAAATGAATTGATCCTTCATCTGGCTCAACTCACGCTGTTGCTCATAAAGAGATGCCACCTGTTGCCGTGTCTCATCGGAAAGATCGATCAACTCGCGCAAAGAGCCAACAAGCAGCCCTTCGATAAGCAATACAAAACTGCCAATCCCGACAAAAGAAACGAACTGCATGGATTGAAAGATATTGATATCGGCAAGTAGATAGAAAATGAGCAAAAAAACGAACAATATACAGAGAAAGATGAACATTCCCCGTCTTTTAAATAACCAAGCGATCAGAGCAACTGGAATAGTCAAAAAGGTGCCGCTGTATGACGCAGGATAGGTCAATATATACAGTATCAGGCAAAGAAGCCCAGAAAAGACCGCTATCGTCAGACGAGATGTATACGATAGAGTAAGCATAAAACGAAGCCAGCTATTTAAATAGCGCACAATCCTTGTTTTCCTCCCTGGTACTTGGAGCTATTCACCCTCCTTCTGCACACACAATATCCACGTTGCAAAAATATGGTAGAGAGATATGACAATACAGCAGATGTCACAACCGGAAACCTGTTTTTCTCGACAAAGTTAAGTTATTTTAGCACGCAACAAACAATATTGCCACATTCTTGTTATACAACAGCGATGCACCAATACCCTGATACTATCATTACAATGGGAAAAAATGGATAGCAATATGGCAACCTGGGATAGCTTGCCGCGATAGATGCAGGCTGAAGTATAATAAATGAGAGTTTCGACCATTGAGAAGGAGAAGGTATGCGTATTGTTATTGCCCCACAATCGCTGAAGGGAAGTCTTACGGCAGCTGAAACAGGCCAGGCTATCGCTCAGGGAGTGCGCCGCGTCTATCCAGAAGCAGACATCGCAATCGTGCCCATTGCCGACGGAGGAGAAGGCACAGCGCAAGCGCTTGTAGATGCGACAGGGGGACAGCTCATAACACAACAGGTCACTGGACCACTGGGGGAGGCGGTACAGGCATTCTTTGGCCTGCTAGGAGATGGCCAAACAGCGGTGATAGAAATGGCCACATGCGCAGGATTACCGCTGGTTCCGGCAAATCAGCGCAATCCACGCATTACAACAACCTATGGAGTGGGTGAACTGATTCGGGCCGCCCTGGACGCACAGTGTCGCCATTTCATCATCGGTATCGGGGGCAGTGCAACCAATGACGGTGGAGCAGGCATGGCTCAGGCGCTAGGAGCCACGCTCACAACTGAGTCGGGAGAACCGATTGAAAGAGGAGGAGCTGCTCTTGCCACGCTTGCCCATATTTCGACAAGCACAATGGACCCGCGCTTGCGCGAATGCACGTTTCAAGTCGCCAGCGATGTCACCAACCCTCTCTGTGGACCAATGGGAGCATCAGCCGTTTATGGACCACAAAAAGGGGCAACACCAGAGATCGTGCAAGAACTGGACGCAGCCCTCGCCCACTACGCCCGGATTATCGCACAGGATCTCCACCTTGCTGTCGATCACATTCCCGGCGCGGGCGCAGCTGGTGGATTGGGAGCAGGATTGATTGCATTTCTCGGAGCAACATTAAAACCTGGTGCGCAGATCGTTCTGGAAGCAGTACAGTTGGAAGAAAAACTACGCACTGCTGACCTGGTCATTAGCGCTGAGGGGAAGCTCGACGAACAAACGGCCTATGGCAAAAGCGTTGGGGCAGTGGCAGCACTGGCAAAACGCTATCATCTTCCGGTGCTGGCCCTTGCTGGTGGCCTGGGCGAACAGTATCGGACAGTGTATGATCTGGGAGTCGATGCCGTAGCCGTACTACCAGATGGTCCTATGTCTCTAGCATATGCAATGGAACATGCGGTAGCATTAACCAGTAATGCGACAGAACGTACCCTGAAAATATTTCAGATGGGAGCGACTGCACGACATAGGGAATGAAGCAGGATATCGCTTGAAATCAGGGATCGATAGTGCCATCTCTATAAGTTCAATCTTCACTCAGCATATCAGATATGCGGTATTTCGATAGTCGGCACTGTTCACTTTAAGTGGACAGTGAAGGACTTTTGTGCTACTATACACACAGAAGTCATCCTTTCCGATGTTTCCTCTGTACCGATTAGTTGAAAAACGGCCCTCATTTTGTTCCACGGCCCACCTTTGAATTTCCACAGTTAAGGACGTTTATCAGAATAGGATAGTATGATAAACATAGCTGGGAAAAATAAACAGGCATTGCGGATCAAAAAATTTGATGCAGGCCGGAAGGTTGTATCTAGAGAGAGGTCTCGCACGTATACGAAGTAACGAGTAGACCATCGAGTTCCAGGATGCGTTTCTTACCCCGTAGTCCGTTTTTGCTTGCTCACAAGGGAGTATCATCTTATGCAAGAACACTTTTATGCAACTGAAGACAAAGATTTCCAGCGTCTACTGTCTCTTGGATTCTCTGATATCGAAGCCACTCGGCTTGCACATATGAAAAGCCATGTCAACGACCAGATTGAATATCGCGAAATGCTCGAAGAAAGCCGTCGTCTCAAATTTATGCGCTGGCTTATTGAACATGACCGCATTAGCCGGTAGGTAGTGGGCAGGGCATTACTATCATCTAATGGTATTATAGGCAAAAAGGACAGGAGGAGATTTCCTTCTGTCCTTCTTTTTGTTGGTGTGGAGTTGAGGGAGCCGTAAGCCGAATTCTGTCCCCATGTCGCCTCTCGACTACATGGGGGGCAACCATCTATCTAGGACGTTAGTTACCTAACGCCTCAAGCGACCAACCCGAAGGTTCACAAGCGAGCAACCTGCTAACCCCTATGCATTGCACAAGGGCTATCCCCTCTGCTTGGTCTTGCTCCAGATGGGGTTTACCCAACCAACCAGTCACCTGGCTGCTGGTGAGCTCTTACCTCACCATTTCACCCTTACCTGGCCGTTGGCCTGGCGGTATGTTTCTGTGGCACTATCCTTGAGATCACTCTCACTGGCCGTTAGCCAGCATCCTGCTCTATGGAGTTCGGACTTTCCTCGGACCGTCATCTATATGATCCGTGATTGCCTGTCTTCCTCAAATCCACCACAAAAGTGTAGCATATCTTGCCCACCACGTCCAGTCCAAAAAAACCGGAGCTTTTTCCTGAGACTTTTCAACAAGGAGCATTGCGAACTGAAGAAAAACGCGTTACAATGGCGATAGAATACGAGAATAGGCGGTCTTTTGAGGATTCACCAAATGAAGCAGAAATGTTGTTAGAGGTGTAATAATGAATGAAGAGTTAGAAGCGATATTAGGGGTACATTTTCAGGATTCGGGGCTTCTTCGCCTGGCCCTTACACACCGTTCATATATCTATGAGGCTGCTGGAGAGGGCCAAAGCTCGAATGAACGCCTGGAGTTTCTGGGAGATTCAATTCTGGCTCTGGTCAGCGCTGACTTTCTCTATCGCACCTTTCCCAACCTGACCGAGGGCGAGCTAACTGATGTGCGGGCAGTACTGGTAAGAACCGAGACACTGGCGAAGTTTGCCCGTGATATAAACCTGGGAAAATACCTGCTGATGGGCAGGGGAGAACAGCATACAGGCGGCGGGCAACGCGTCCAGGCCTCTGCATTTGAAGCCGTGCTGGGTGCAATTTACCTTGACCAGGGATTAGCGATTGTCCAGCAATTTCTTACTCCACGCCTTGAACCCATCGCGCTCAATATCGTCTCCAAGCGGCTATTCAAAGACAATAAATCACTCTTCCAGGAGCTAGCACAGGCCCACGAGGGCATTACCCCATCGTATCGGCTCGTCAGCCAGGAAGGACCATCCCACAATCGCGAGTTCACCGTCGAAGTCGTGTTGGGCGACAAAGTGGCCGGAAAAGGGCAAGGACGAAATAAGCAAATGGCAGAACAGGAGGCTGCACATGTTGCTCTACTCAACCGAGGCTGGATTTAGACGTAGCAAGAGTCAGACATTTCGTAAATAACCAGGCAAGAGGGAAAGAGGGGAAGCAGGGGAAGAGTATGAGATTAGAGCAAACACCCAGATCAGAGCAAACCTTGCGCGTAAGTGCGAGGTTAATTACATCCAGCACCATTCTCCATCTATCGTCAGATGAATTAGAACAGGCAGTCAATCAGGAACAGATAGAAAATCCAGCGCTCGAAGTTGTTGAGCAAAAGGTTTGCCTCTTCTGCGGTACGCGTATTTATGGGCAAACCTGTACAGCATGTGGTCACGCAGCCGAGCCAAACGAGCCGCTTGTGCGCTTTGAACACACTAATGGACAACCCCGGACCGATGACCTGCACGGGGCCAATACTTACTACGACATCGACAACTACGGCTTTGCCGAGATCGATGACGATGATGCCTACGATCTCCTTGCTCATATTCCAACAGGCGCAACACTGGTCGAAACGCTTTTACAGCAATTGGAGGCGCTCATTCCACCCGATGACGCACTGATAGCTGAGCAACTGGTAGGAAACCTCAACGAACGCGGCTATCTGGAAATAGGGGTTGAAGAAATCGCCGATCACCTTCAGCTGCCAATACAACGGGTTGACTACGTCTTGAGCCAACTCCAAACGCTGGAGCCGTTGGGCATCGGCGCACGCAACGCTAGAGAATGCCTGCTTATTCAACTG
Source organism: Reticulibacter mediterranei (assembly GCF_016587455.1). Lineage (NCBI taxonomy): Bacteria > Bacillati > Chloroflexota > Ktedonobacteria > Ktedonobacterales > Reticulibacteraceae > Reticulibacter > Reticulibacter mediterranei. The sequence goes on from NZ_BNJK01000001.1 coordinate 1,598,725, forward strand.
CATGCATTGAGCGAGCAGAGCGCTCCGCATCCATTAGCATACGCGTTGATCGATCAATATCTCGATCAATTGGGCAAAAATCAGTATCATGAGATTGCTCGCAAATTGAAAGTCACAGAGCAAGAGGTTCGGCAGGCAACTCATTACATACGCAGCACATTGCATCCCTTTCCAGCTCATACATATGATGCGGGGACACATTACGTGCATCTTGAAAGTGGTGCCACCTATATTCGCCCCGACATCATTATCCGCAAAGGAGAGAGCGGTTTTGAGATAGAACTCGTTGAGGAGAAACGCTACCGTTTTACCGTTGAGACCAACTATACGGGAGTGGACCTGGAAGGCAGAACGGCCAATTTTGCCAGCCAGGAGGTCCAGCGCTATATGCACCATCATAGTGATCGAGCAAGATTTTTTGTTGAATGCATTGAACGGCGGTGGAAAACATTGCGGCGAGTTGCCGAACTGGTAGTGGATTATCAACGCGAGTTTCTAAGCAAGGGAATACGCTATTTACGCCCACTAACCCGCGCAGAGGTCGCGACACGCCTGAACCTGGACGAGGGAACGGTCAGCCGGGCAACAGCCAATAAATACGTTCTGTTACCCAATGGACGCCTGATTCCATTTTCCGACTTTTTCGATAGTTCGCTGGGCATCAAAGATATTTTGCGCGAACTTATACAATCCGAAAATCCCAGACATCGCCTGAGCGATGAAGAGCTTGCACGGCTTATGACCGCACGTGGGACGCCGATGGCACGCCGCACGGTCACGAAATATCGGGAAGAAATAGGGATTGGATCTTCGCGAGAACGATAAAGAAAGGGGTGACTAACCAAGCAATCACCCCACACATATACTATAAAAACTGGTTACTACTTTTCTACCAACTGGCGCGCTGCTTCCGGGTGCGAATAGATCGTGCGTTCTCGCTCGTAGATCACCATGCCAGGACCACCACCTTTCATGTGACGTACGTAGCGCTGCAACGTATAATCAACGGGAACATTTGTGCTGCCCCTGGCCTGGCTGTAGTACGCAGCGAGACTGGCTGCCTGCTCCACCGTCTGATGCGGAACCTCACGGCCCGCAGCCTTCACAATCACATGCGATCCAGGAACGCCGCGCGCATGAAGCCAGATATCATGGGCGCTGGACTGATGAAATGTTACCTCTTCATTCTGGCGGCTATTCTTCCCGATCAAAATGGTAAAACCATCGCTGCTCTGCATATGCAATGGCACTCCTCCACCCGGTAATGCAGGTTTACCTTTGCCCTGCTTGCTACCCTTGCCCTTCTTCGCTGCCTTTTGGACCTTCTTCTCTACAGGTTTGCCTCGCATATATCCAGCTGCCTGCACCTCGGCCTTGACGAGAGCAGCGTCGGCTGGAGTCTCCGCCAGCATCAAATCAGCCTGCAATTGTTCAATAGTTGCCAGTTCAACGTTATTCTGCTCGATCTGATCGGGAACCAGGGTCAATGCCCGCCGTAACTTGTGATATTTATGGAAGAGGCGATTAGAATTCCCAACAGCATCAAAGCGTGGATCAAGTGGGATCGTAACGGTTGGAGGAGCCTCGCTCCCATTCTCCTCAAAGAGATTTTCTACCTCTACCGATGGCTGCCCCTGATGTATTTCGTGCTGATACGCGAGCAGCAACTCGGCCTGCAAACGATAGCGCGCAGCTTCTTCTGAAACCGCAAGTTCCTGCTGCAAAAGATCGGCCTTGCGTTTGCAGCGCTCCAGATGCGTCTGCAACACCTTACGAATAGGAGCGCGCACACCCTCCATCGCATCACGCCACTCGCTACGCGCATAGAAATCATCGAGCAGCACATTGATCGATGGCGATTCGCGCACCTGCATCTCCGGCTTTTGCATATACTGTTCCAGCACGTAGGACGCAAAAGCAACAGGTATGGGGGCAGCCGCTTCCTGCTCTCCAGCATTTATACGAGGCCGCTCTACCAGTTGAGGATGCCACTGTCTGCGATCATACAAATTACCCAGTTCGCGCACATTCCAGGCCAGTTCCTCCCAGATCTCCTCGTTTGCCTGCGCAATCACCGTTTCGGTATCCTCTGTGGTCCGATACACGGCTTCACGGGCCAGCAGAGGGCTGAAACCAAGCACATGTCTGGTTAGCAATTGCCACAAAGTGGGTTGTGAGATTGCACGTTTTCGTTTCTTTACACCAGCCTGTTCTGGTTCCTCCTCTGGCACTTCCGCTGCACTGATCGAGAGTTGCGCCGCCGTGAGTTGCGCTGGCTCAAGGCGTGGCAGCGCTTTACCAGCGACGATACGCTGTTGAGGTGGCGGCGGCACATATGGCGCTCCGGTTGCAATCACGCGATACCGGTTCACATCTGCGCCAACACGTTTCAGACAACCCAGAATCATATCATCCTCATTGCAGAGGATAATGTTGCTATGGCGTCCCATAATCTCAACAATCAAACGAAAGCGCGTCCGTTCATCGCTCTCCGGATCTTTACGATAGCCAGCAACCAGTTCTATCACACGTTCCCAACGTGGTTGCACGACGGCTTCAATACGCGCCCCCTCCAGATGTTTGCGCAAAAGCATCACAAACGCCGGAGGCTCGCTGGTAATTCTCGCTGGTTTGAGGGCGGTCAGATGCGCCCGCGCCAGTTGAGGATGAGCGGAGAGATAGATCCAGCGATTCTTTCCCCCTTCTCCCTGACTCCCCGGAACATAACATTGAAGTGCAAGAGAGTGTTCGGTCGGTTGAATAATGGTATCAATACGTCCACCAGCCAGCAAAATACGCCACTCATCGGCGACCGCTGCCAGGGTCATTGCATCCACATGCATAACATCTCCCCCATCTCTTCTTCGATAAAGAACAAACAATACAACTATCTTCTATCACGAACTCGCGTTGAACTCGCAACGCTTGGAGTTCCGCGAGGTGGAACTCGTGTTGTACAATAAGTCCCAAGAGCATTCCATTTTACAAACATAACCATATGGAATGGATCAAACAACATCAGGAAACTCGTCGCTGAACAGTATAGCAAAGAGTCGTCCGTTCGTACACCAGCCCTCTCTAGATCATCACACAGCCAGGAAAGAAAGTATGCGAATTGAGACAGAACAAACTGTAGCTCAACAGAGTAACAATGTATCTACGTCGTCTACACATTCACAACTGAAGCAGGGATTACTATTTGTGCTTTCAGCCCCTTCAGGAGCCGGGAAGGATACCGTCATAAACACCCTCAAAGAGCAGGGCATGGACTTTCATGTGGTCTCGTCCATTACGACGCGTGCTCCTCGTCCAGGTGAAAGCGAAGGGAATCCATATCACTTCGTTGATGTGGAGACATTTGAACGTATGGTTGCCAACAATGAACTGCTGGAACATGCTCTGGTGCATGACAACTGGTATGGACAACCAATGCAGCAAATTCGGGAGAACCTGCCACTGGGACGCGATGTGTTGCTGAAAATCGATGTTCAGGGAGGGGCAACAGTACGGCAAAAAGTTCCAGGAGCCATCTTTATTTTCCTGGTGCCTGGCTCCATAGAGGAGCTGACGAGCCGCCTGATCAATCGAGATACCGAGACAGACAGCGAACGTCAACTCCGTTTGAAAAACGCTCAATATGAGCTAGCACAACAGGATTACTACGACTACGTGGTAGAAAATCGGCAGGGGCATCTGGCAGAAGCGGTTGAAAAGGTGCGCTCTATCATCATCGCCGAACACTGCCGACTCCATCCTCGCTACGTTTCTTTGTAGTAAGGCAAACCATCCTGATGTACGTGAGTTCTGGTTCTATCTCATCGGAGGAGGATCTGCTCATCCAGAATACGATACCGTTGGCGAACCCTCTGTTTCAGCTCGACACAACAACACCACGAGGTTCAATCTGAGCCTGATGTTTGGGTTCGCCAACGGTATTCAACTCCCGTACAAGCAGGTTCGAGAGGCCAGATGACAGTCCCGCTACGCCTGTGGAACGTCTCCTACTTTGGTCCACGTTTTCCCACTATTACTGATCGTAAAGACGACTGAGTCCTTATTTGAAACCATCGCCAGTGCAATACCGGTTTGAAGTGAGAACATTTGTACAACGAAATCATGATAGGTGCTTGGCAAAGGAGTACCCATCCATGAATTCTTTTGCAACGTTAAGAGAGAAGAATAGCCATATCCATTTTCTGCGATATGTGTGTCATCCAGCCGGGTGAAGTCAACATATGTTCCATCAGACGCTGTTGGCAAGACGGGGCCATTGACCTTCCATGTCGTGCCGTCGGCTTGCGGCAGGTACTGATAGGTCTTTATAGCATCAGCATATTCGCCCTCTTGAAGAAAGCCTACGAAGAGGCTGCCTTCCCGCGCGGTGGAAAATGTTATCTGGATATTCAAGGGCCGATTGACTTCCTGCGGCGGGAGGGCCAGGGATTGCTGCGTCCACGTATGACCGCCGTCATGTGTTAAAAAGAGCGTGGAAGGGTAATGATATGGATCGGGAAAAGGGTGTTTGGGATCATCAATCTTAGCGGACAGCCAGCCATTATGGGCATCGGTAAAGATGAGGCTGTCGATCTCATATTTGGAGGGAAGTTGGGCCACTTTCTGCCAATGTTGACCGCCATCGGTGGTATGGAAGAGTACTTCAAAGTCTACTGGCTTCTTAGGTTTCCCTACATCACCACAGCCGCAACCACCAGTCATATTGGGGACTGCCGTTACCCATCCCTGGTTATGGTCGAGGAAGGTCCACTTGAAGGTTGCGGCAACTCCTTTCAGGGCTGGCATGGTCGGCCAGTCCCGCCTCTGCCAGGTCGCGCCACTATCGGTCGTACCATAGTAGTATGAAAGTGGATGAGGATAGCTGCTGGAATCCATCGGGATGAGAAAGGCCATTGTTTCGTCGAAGCCGTAGAAATCGAACTGTGTTGATGTAAGGCCCGACGGCGCTGAGAGATGCTTCCAGCTTTTTCCACCGTCAGTCGTGCGGTAGAGGGTGACATGTGTCCCATTGTCATTAGAGTGCAATCCCCATCCCACCTGCGCGTTCACCATGTGCATACCAAAAGTGCCCCCCTTTGTCCCGACCACGTATCGCCCATCATAGATGAGGGTGCCAGAACCGAGAATCTTGGGTAGCGGTATCTGTGTGCTGGCCGTTGTAACTCCCTGGGAACTACAGGCAACCAGCATAGAAACAACAAGCAGGATGCCCATGAACAGAAGACATGAGTGCGCGAGGGTAGTCTTGTGAGGCAGTTCTTTTTTCATTATTTTCATCCCCCGATAGAAAATTGCATTCAGCAGAACCCCATGTTGTTCAGATTATTTTAGATGTACATTCAGCCAAAGAATAGCTTCAGCATCAAGGACCGATAATAGTATAGAGGGCAGTTGAGCACTGGAGAAATGAAATGCGTCACAAATTTCGCCGTGTGGGCATTTCGCTCACTAATGGCAAGAGAAGGGAAGGCACTCAGGAAAAATTCGATACTGCTGGAGAACTGCGCTCCCACTCAACGAGCAGCAAAGTTGCGAACAGGATAGAAAAGAGTTCGCCAACAGTACCGAACTCACATTAATAATAATGAACAGCCCGGCTCCATTCCGCAATCAGCTGAGTTGCTCTGAGCGGCAAGTGTTGCCAGAGAGGAGTGACAAGCCGGTCTCGTACCGCTCTTTTCACCTGACTTGCACGACCAGGAGCCGCCACTGTGGATTGTGTGTGTTGATCGGGTACAGGTGTGGTGCTACTCGTCTCGCCATGCAAGACAAGCGGATAGGAGTAACGATAGGTCGTTGTCATTTCAGTTGCCCATTTGGATTTGAATTGGGCGATGCCTTGATTTCCTGCTGGGGCATGGCCGAAATCGTACCAGCGTAAGCCCTGTGTGCAAGCATCCTGAATCGCTTGCCAATGAAGCAGATCATTGGGACGCAAATCCTGATCCTCTCGTTTCCATCCTGTATAAAGGTGCCAGCTAATGCCATTCCATTGAAAAAATAAAAAACCTGCCACTAACTTCCGTTGTCCGGCTTCGCTATGCTCCGCCAGCAGCAATCGCAACGCTCCCAGCGGATGCAGATGTCGCCAGGATAGCTCGAAAATGCGATATGGATGCGGCATAACCAGCGCTCTACGCATGGTCTCCAGATAGAGCTGATACCATGCTTTCAATTCGCTGATCGTCTCTGCCGGTCGAATATGCAGCCCCGAACGGGTCGCTTTGTTAACCGCGCGCTTGACCCGCGAATCCAGGTGCAAAAGATCAGGTCGCTCCGGCAATTTCAGTCCATACGACTCATGCACAGGCACGCCCACCACACTGTCCACACAATTATCGAAATTTGTAGATCTTGTCATAAACTGAAAGTTGGCGGCCTGTTCATTACGACTCCGCTCAATAGCAGCCTGAATCAGCAGCGTACTGGCCTGTTCGCTATCAGCCAGCGGGCCAGCTACTGGTGGTGGTGAGAGGCAAATCTTCCCGGATCGTAATCCTCGCCGATAAAAAAGAGGCAGAATACCGTGTATATTACCAGAAGCATCTTCACAGGCAAGATGAAGCGGTTTATAGCCATAGCCTTCTTCCACGACCGCTAGCCAGGCTGGATGCTGATAAATGACGCTAGAAGGGAGACGATTCATCAAGGCTTCCCAGCGAGCATCGCTCTGCGGATCAACTTCGACAACGCGCAATGCCGAACGCTGTGCTATGGCTTCGTCACATATTTGATCTACTTGCATAGGATTTCTATCCTTCCACGATAAGTGCCTATTCAATTCTGTTGCTATTAAAATTAGCAAACACACGAAAACTATCTTTTACATTCTGTATCGCAAGCACACTTCCTTTTGCTCATCTGCGTGATTGTACTTTTTGCGAGAACGTTGAGGTGACAATGACATACTAAGAAACACGCTTTCACCTCCCTATATTATCGCTTGTGATAGTACCATAGCTAATAGTACCATCGCGAGTATCCACTTTCACCATGAGATGAAGATGAGAAAGCAGAGATAAAATCGCATGGCATGCCTGGGAAATGATATTATTAAAGAAAAGTTCCCTTCACCCCCCACGTGGAGTCGCGAACAGCCATGCTAAATCGCTCCTGTAGCAGGACAGAGAATCGTGCCCATGACATGGGGAAGCAACGTGTAATCTATAAAAGAAACAGGAGAAAAATGGGGAGCTTGTTCCGTCCTGGCTATTGCCAGCATCGTTTCAAGAGGCTCTAATTGAGAGCCTAGCAAAGGATCTAACAACTATGGAACCAAGATTCGATGTAGTCCAAGTGACAAACAGAAACCTGGCGATGGAGCTAGTACGTGTCACCGAAGCCGCCGCGTTAAGTGCCGGACGCTGGATGGGCAAGGGTAACAAAGAGATGGTCGATCAGGCAGCGGTCGATGCCATGCGTCAAGCACTCGACGGTGTTGATATGAGTGGAGTTGTTGTCATAGGAGAGGGAGAAAAAGACGAAGCCCCAATGCTCTACATTGGAGAGCAGGTGGGAAATGGAAATCAGCCAGAAGTGGATGTTGCAGTTGACCCGGTTGATGGCACGCGTCCGCTATCGCAAGGTGTTCCGGGAGCGCTCGCGGTAGTTGCCATTGCTGAACGAGGCAGCATGTATGCAGCCCCGCCAGGTGTCTTCTACATGGAGAAAATCGCTGTCGGGCCAGCGCTCAAGCATGTGATTGATATTAATGCTCCTGTTGCCGTCAATCTGGACCGCATAGCGCGTGTTCGCGAGGCCCATATCGATGATCTCACGGTCGTTATTCTCGATCGCCCCCGCCACCAGGAGATCATTCGGCAGATTCGAGAAATAGGAGCGCGCATCCGCCTCATCAGCGATGGAGACGTTGCGGCGGCAATCCAGGCCGCGATGGAAGACTACACTGGAGTAGATGTCTTGATGGGCATTGGAGGAGCGCCAGAAGCGGTACTGGCCGCAGCTGCACTCAAGTGTATTGGTGGAGAGATCCAATGCAAAATCTGGCCGCGCAATGACGAAGAACGAGAGCGTTTTAAGCAAGACGGGATCGATCTCAATCAAGTGTATCGCACCGACGATCTGGTGAAAGGCAATGATGTCTCTTTTGCTGCTACCGGCATCAGTGGCGGAGAGTTATTAGACGGCGTGAAGTATTTTGGTTGGGGTGCTCGCACCTCCTCAGTCATGATGCGCTCACGCTCGGGGACGATTCGCTATATCCAGGCCCGCCATCAATGGCGACGCAAAAGCCAGGTCATGCCACACCCGCCGCTGCAAGAGGCAGCCGAATAAGCACGAGCAGCAGAGAACAAGCAGGAGCGGCCCTGACAGGTCGTTTCTGCTTGTCTGATTAGAGAGAGGATCACCTATGAAGCCGTTCGATGACAGCGTCGGCCACCTGCGAGGTGCCAACAGCAGTAGGATCGTCTGGGCGAGGCTTTAAATCGTAGGTTACATATTTGCCTTCCGCAATGATCTGCGTCAAAGCTCTTTCGAGGCGATGAGCAGCCTCGCGCTCGCCAAGATGACGTAACATCATCACCCCGGAAAACATCATCGCCATTGGATTCACCTTATTTTGCCCGGCATACTTTGGCGCACTGCCATGTACCGGCTCAAAGACTGCACACTGGCTCCCGATATTCGCGCCCGGAGCCACACCAAGCCCTCCTATTAACCCGGCGGATAAGTCCGAAATAATATCGCCATAGAGATTGGGCAACACTAACACATCATAGAGTTCAGGCTTTTGCACAAGTTGCATACACATGTTATCCACAATGCGATCTTCAAACTGGATATCAGAAAATTCTTTCGCAACTTCATGAGCGGTAGCAAGAAAGAGGCCATCAGAGAGTCTCATAATATTGGCTTTATGGACAGCTGTCACCTTACGACGCCCATTGGCGCGTGCATACTCGAAAGCAAACCTGACAATGCGCCGGGTCGCAGCAACGGAGATATATTTGACGCTCAGGGCAGATTCAGGGTCGAGCTGATGCCCGGAGCAGCGAGAAATCGCTTCAAGTATCTCTTCGTGTTCACGGGTGCCACGCTGAAATTCAATACCGGCATAGAGGTCTTCCGTATTTTCGCGCACAATAATCAAATCAATATTTTCATAGCGGGAACGCAACCCTGGATACGTTTTTGCGGGCCGAAGATTGGCATAGAGATCAAGTTTTTTACGTAACGTCACATTTGCACTGCGTTGGCCTCTACCAACTGGCGTGGTAATTGGTCCCTTCAATCCCACCTTTGTCCGTTTAATCGATTCAATGACATCATCGGGTAGAACCGTGCCATACTTCTCCAGCATTTCCGCTCCCGCTCGCCTCACGTCCCAGACAAACTTCACCCCGGTAGCTTCAAGGACGCGACGCGTAGCCTCGGTAATCTCTGGCCCTGTACCATCTCCAGGAATCAGAGTCACTGCATGCGGCATGTAATCCTCCAATAAATGCAGACTTACCTTGATTGGGAGAGCAATAAATTATTGCTTGTGATTATATCACACTTCGCCCCCATCCTTCTGCCGCTCCCAATCACTTGACTGCTTTTGATCTACTTCTCGTGGTAGAATTTGCAGCAGAAGTCGTTTTTCGCGTAGAGCCGGCTTTTTTCGTTGTTGTCCCATTTGTTGCAGTGGAGCGGCTGCTGGTGCGTCGCGTCGTTGTTGCCGCTTTCTTTCCATTACTGGCAACAGGCTGCTCAATAGTAACTGTCTCTTCCGGCACAGTTGTCGCTGTAGCCTTCTTGCGCGTGGTGGTCGTACGGCGAGTCGCCGCCTTCTTCTTCCCTGTGTCAGCATCGCTGGCAGCCGATGTAGCTGCATTCTTTTTCGTCGTGCGGGTCGCTTTTTTTCCGTCAGCCTGCGGCTCTTCTTCCGCTGAGCGCTGAGGGACGACAACCTCCTGATAACAGACTGGTTCCTGACCAGGTTTCGCAATTACCATCAAGCCACCGCATTTGGGGCAAAGATCAGGGACGGGCCGTTCCCAGATAGCAAAGTTGCAGGCTGGGTAGTTATTGCAGCCGTAGAATATACGCTTTTTCTGACGCGTCTTGCGCTCCACGATATCGCCGCCACATAGGGGACATAACGCTCCCGTCTTATTGACGACCGAGCGACCATAACGACACTCCGGGAAACCTGAGCAGGAAATGAAAGGCCCAAAGCGTCCGCTACGAATAATCAGATTACGACCGCACTCTGGACATTGTTCATCAAGCTCTTCGACCGGCTTCTGCACTCGCTCCATCTCGGCTTCGGCTTTCCCCAGAGTTGTCTTGAAATCGCCATAGAAATGGTGCAGGAACTCGGTCCAGGAGCGGCGTCCCTCCTCGATATCGTCCAGTTTGCGTTCCATATCCGCCGTGAAGCCAATATCGACAATATCTGGGAAGTGCTTATTCATAACCTCGTTGACGATCCACCCCAGCTGGGTCGGCACAAAACGCCGTTGCTCCTGCTCCACATAGCCGCGATCCTGAATCGTGCTAATGATCGTTACATACGTACTTGGACGCCCAATGCCCTGTTCTTCCAGCTCTTTAATCAAGCTGGCCTCAGTATAGCGTGGAGGGGGTTGCGTAAAATGCTGCTCTGGCTTCAGGCCGTGTAGATCAAGCGTCTCGTTCACCTGCATGGTTGGCAAGAGCTTCTCATCTTCCTCGCGCGGCCAGACGGCATAGAAGCCTGGAAACTTCAGATTAGAGCCGGTAGCACGAAACACATACTGCTTTGCCACAATATCAACGCGCACGGTATCAAAGACAGCTGGAGCCATAAAGCTTGCCACAAAACGCCGCCAGATCAAATCATACAGCTTGAACTGATCGGGTGTCAGATAAGGCTTAACATTTTTAGGGATCAACGTCACATCGGTAGGGCGAATCGCTTCGTGCGCATCCTGAGTCGTGGCCTTTGCTTTCCCGGTACGTCCCGCACCCACATAGGGCTGACCATATTCGCCGGTAATAAAAGCTTTTACCGCTGTTTGCGCCTCCTCAGAAATGCGCGTTGAGTCGGTACGCATATAGGTGATCAAACCCTGCTGCCCACGCTCACCGAGAGCAATACCTTCATACAACTGCTGCGCCACGCTCATCGTCTTTTTGGGCTTAAAGTAGAGCCGCGCTGACGCATCCTGTTGCATGGTGCTGGTGGTATAGGGCAGATAGGGCTGACGACGCTGTTCGCGCTCCTCATATTTCAGTACGGAGTAGGTCGCGCCTTGAAGTTCGGCCAGAATTGTATCGGCCTCCTCTTTAGAAGAGATTTTGATACGGCCCTTCTCTCTTTTGGGCGCTTTGCCTGTTCCATTCTGCTTTTCAGCAGGCGCAGCAGCCTCATCTCCATTAGCGGTTGCATCCTCACCAATGGTGTTGATATCCTTGAGGCGAGAAATCAATGTGGCCTCAAAGCGCTCTTTCTGCTGATGCTTACTTAATGTGGCCGTAATGCTCCAATACTCTTCCGGCACAAATGCGCGAATCTCGGCTTCACGATCACAAATCACGCGTAGCGCCACTGACTGGACACGTCCTGCGCTGGTGCCAGACTGGATACGCCGCCAGAGAAGGGGGCTGATTTTATACCCGACCAGACGATCCAGAACACGCCGCGCCTGTTGAGCATTAAAGAGATCTTCGTTTATCTGACGCGGCTTTTTAATTGCATCTTGCACGGCACGTTTGGTAATCTCGTGAAAGACCGCCCGGCGTGGATTTTGTAACCCCAGGACATTTTGTAACGACCAGGCAATAAACTCGCCTTCACGATCCGGGTCGGGAGCCAGGAAGACTTCATCGGCACGCAGGGAGGCCGCCTTCAGTTCATCAATTAATTTATCTTTTTTCTCGATAACCTCGTACTTAGGAGCAAAATCTTTGCGTGTATTGACACCAAGCCCCTTTTTCGGCAAATCGACAATATGACCCATTGAGGCCATCACATGAAAATCACGCCCGAGAAACTTCTCTATTGTTTTCGCCTTAGCGGGTGATTCCACAATTACAAGTTTTTTTGCCATCTCCCCACCTTGATTCTTTACAAGATACCTCTAGTAGAACCTGCTTAAAGCAGGACTTCGCAATAGTACATTCACAATTCTTTGTCATCGACCTGACCCAATAATCCTCTTTCCTCATAAGAACTGCTTCTACGCAATGATTATTCCCGATGCCAAAAGCCGGCAAGTTCTGAACGGGAAGAATACATGGTCGTTCAGCACCCAAACTACAGTCTTGTTTCAAGGTTCTGTTTACACAATCAGAATGGTCGGACGTATTCTATCACAAAGATGCAAGAGGCACCTGATTTCGCGAAAGGTTATGCCACCTGCATATTGCGCAGTTTTCTTACATCGTAAAGGTGCATCCAGACTTCTCTCCCATCCAGAGAAAATCGCCGAATCGCAATTCTTCCTTCAGGTACATTACATGACTCTTCTACAAGCGTCAAGGTGTCGGCATGATCTGTTATTCTCTGAGAGGGATTGAGAGCCGGAAATATGCCGAGAACCAGGACCAACCAACGGTGCAAAGAAGATCTAGTACTTGCAGGGACAAAGCTCTTATCACTTGACCCCAACATGCATGCATGCTATGCTGCATGCATCTACTATAGAGGAGCATACCAAAGGCGCTGATTCATTCGGAGGAGTAGCATGCGAAAAAACAAGTCATCTCGGCTCATTACAGAAAACCAACCGCTAGAACAAAGCGAAGAGACCAGGGGCCGAGTCTTGCTTGCAACAGAACAGCAGGCAGGAAAGAGTCAGCGCAGTCCGAAACATCGGCGTAGCCCATTAAGAGCGGGATTAGCAATAGTGGCAGGAAGAACTGCCGGAGCACTGAGCCGTCGCTTACATCTGGGTGGAGGAACAAGTGTTGTAGGACTCGTAGCCCAGCGTGTCTATCCCGATATTATTGAACACCTGGCTACCCAATTAGAACAAGGCTGCGTCATCGTCACTGGCACCAATGGAAAAACAACCACCAGCAGTTTTATCGCCTCGATTTTGCAAAATGCAGGGTTGCGTGTGTTGCACAACAAAGAAGGCTCGAATATGATGCGTGGAATAGCCACAGCTTTTGTGACCCGCGCCTCACCTCTTGGGAAGCTGGATAAAAAACAGCGCGCCATCTCGGTCCTTGAGATAGATGAAGCAACGCTTCCCCAGGCGCTCCAGGCCGTCACGCCACGCCTGATCGTCTTTAACAATCTTTTTCGCGACCAGCTTGATCGTTATGGCGAGGTTGATTCGATTGCTTCGCGCTGGCGTACAGTTATTGCAACGTTACCAGCCGAGACTATTCTGGTACTCAATGCCGATGACCCCACAATTGCTAGCTTAGGGGAAGGTTTTGCCGGGAAAAAAGTCTACTATGGCATTGATGATCCTGCTTTGAATCTGTTAACCCTGGAAGAGTCGACCGAGTGGCATCAGGTAATTGATACACGGGCCTGCTCGCGATGTGGCAGTGAATACACCTATGATATTCGTTTCTACAGTCATATGGGCCACTATCAGTGTCCCAACTGTGGCCTCAAGCGTCCACAACCAGATGTACGAGCCGAACATATCCAATCAGAAAGTTTTGATCGATTACGTGTCCAGATTGCATCAGAAAGCCAACAAAAAGAAGTCGTAATCCCTTTGCCGGGTCTTTATAATATATATAATGCGCTCGCCGCCATTGCAACTGCTCAGGCGTTACATATCAGTTGGGAACCCATTCTGAACGGTATTGAACAATTTCAGCCGGTATTTGGGCGTGGAGAAAGTATCGAAGTAGAGGGCAAGGCACTACGCCTCCTACTGGCAAAAAATCCAACGGGTTTCAATGAAGTTTTACGCACACTTTTTAACGATGATGCAGCCAAACATATACTTTTTGTCTTAAATGATCGTATCGCAGACGGAGAGGATGTTTCCTGGATCTGGGATGTTGATTTTGAACGCGCCGTCGGACATACAAAAACGCTCACCGTCACTGGCACACGCGCTCGCGATCTGGCCTTGCGTTTGAAATACGCAGGTATCGCACCGGAAGATATGCAAATCGTTCCGGCACTCCCTTTACGAACCGGAAAAAACGAGACAACAGGGAAAAAAGCGAGGTTCCGACCAGCCAAACGTGGAACGGGAACGCTGGAGCAGGAGACTGTTGCACAACAGAATCGCATCTATGGCCTCAAAAACGCTATTGATCAATCACTGAACCGTCTCTCAATAGGTGAAACTTTGTTTATTGTACCAACGTATACTGGTTTACTAGAAATACATCGAGAGTTAGAACAACGCGGTTTGACCGCACACTATTGGAAAGGGAGAGATGCATGACGCAAGAGACCGTCAAGCCTCTCACATTGACGCTAGGGCATTTATATCCAGACCAACTGAATTTGTACGGTGATCGCGGCAATATCTTGACGTTGCGCCGCCGTTGCCAGATGCGTGGAATAGAATTGCGCGTCATCGGGCTGGGCATAGGCGATGCCCTGGCTCCAGATGAATATGATATGCTGTTTATTGGTGGTGGACAGGACAAGGAACAGGCTCCGGTGGCCCAGGATCTTTATGAGATCAAGGGCATAGGACTGTGGGCCGCTATCGAAGATGATATGCCTGTGCTGGCCGTTTGCGGTGGGTATCAACTACTCGCCCATTATTATCGTCCGGCTGAAGGACCAGATATGCGAGGCCTCGGAGTGTTCGACGCCTGGACTATCCACAAAGGCGCAGGGGTGCCAAGATGCATTGGGAACGTTGCCATCAGTTGGAACGGCACTACTCTGGTTGGTTTCGAGAATCATGGAGGCAGAACGTACCTGGGAACGGCCAAACCGCTGGGACGTGTTCTCAAAGGACATGGCAACAACGCCGAAGATCGGATGGAGGGCGCGGTGTACCGCAATACGTATGGCACCTATATGCATGGATCGCTCCTGCCAAAGAATCCACACTTCGCCGACCACTTAATTGCCCTGGCATTGCAGCGTAAATATGGTATCAAGCACCTGACCGATACGCATAACGATGCCAGCAGGCACAATGGGTATGGATCAAAGGAGCAGCAAACGGAGAAGGCGCTCCCCGCAACAGCAGAGGAGCTTTTGTCCTTAAAGAACACTATATCCGATCAGTCAGAAATTCTTAAACCGTTAGATGATACATTAGAATGGGAGGCTCACGCCTCGATGCTAGAACGTCTCGGATTATATAATGCGGCCTCGGCTGCATTACGCACGCTCAAGGGGTAATCCCCAGCCTCAAGTCACTAAGGAAGAAGGCGTTATGAGTTTTGATCGGTCATTGGCCCGTTGCTCGTTTTGTGGTCGCCACTCATCGGAGGTGCGACGCATGGTAGCAGGGCCGGGGGCAGCATATATCTGCGATGAATGTCTGCAATTATGCAATGAAATCATTAGCGATCCAACGCCATTTTCTACAAAAGCCCTGGAGCTTGCTTCGCGTCCACCGGTGGTCATTGCTGCCCCCCAATCGTTCGATACAGACCGAAGCAACCTCACAACTAGCAATGAACCGTTACGTAGCGTGACGCTGAAGTTAGAACAAAAGCAGCAGGGAATGACCCTAATACTGCATCAGCTTCAATACTATCAGGAGCGCTTTGAGCTGCATTACATGTGGATCAGGCCGCCTTTTAGCAGTGGTTTCGCCTTTGTTCCACGTATCATTTTCTTCCTGAAAGATAATACAGGGACACAGTGGACAGGCGATAGGGGAGGCATCCTCATTGCCCGCCCCGATCTCGCCAGCGGACCAAACAACGCAGTCTATCAGGGCAGCGCCCGTTTTCGCCCGCTTCCTTCACCAGAGGCGCATATCCTCACGATACGTGCGGCTGATCCGTTGGGCCAGTTTGAGTCGCCTGCTCCACAACCCTGGAATTTTGAGATTCAGTTATTGTAGCTCCTGACGATAGAGAACCATATCACACAGTCAAACACACAACAACTGGCCCTATCACTTTTCCAGGTGATAGGGCCAGTTGTATTTCTGTTCCATAGCCAGCACCACTACAAAGCATGCTGGCTATTCTCTATTATTGTTAGACAGCCGGGACCAGCAAGCCATAGCCGCCGTTGTCCAGCTTATACATCACATTCACACTGCCCGTCTCCTCATTAAAGAAGGGATAATACGTGGCACCGCTTTTCTCCATCGCCACAATCACTTCTTGATCCGTCATCGGCTGAGCGGGAAGACTGCGAATTTCCTTGACCTGCGACCAGATCTCCTCATTCTCTTCCACATCCACCTTCTGGTTAGCAATCAGCGCTTCAACATCCTCATCCTCTTCCTCCTCATCAAGAGAAGACAAATGACCTGAGCGATCAAGGGCCAGCATACGAACAGGCGGAGTGTGTTGGCGGCGAACCATTTTGCGCTTTTTCTGACGGCCAAGCTGGGCAACCACTTTATCGAGAACCAGATCCAGGGCAGTGCTTGCGTTGAGGGCACTCACCTCACTGCGCACTGGATGAGCATTACCGGAGAGGGCGACCTGCACAGAATAGCGATCCTGAGCACTGCGCGTCTGTCCCTCAGCCACCGTAACCTCCACCCGCGCATCGTCCTCAGTCAAACGTGCAATGCGCTGAATCTTGCGTTCAATCTGCTGACGCAAACGAGGGGTTATCTGTACCTGTCGGCCTTTGATGATGATCTGCATAATTTGCACTCTCTTTCCAATCCAACATCGCCTTATTTAAGCAAGGGAACAGATGACCTTACATCTTTGTGTATGGCGTCATTATACCATATCTCAGAACAATTTTTCGTTCCTCCACATTCACAATAACATCACAAAATGCAAATGTCATACATTGTATAAGCATCTAAATCATGCTATTTTTCGGTAAAGCATATTTTTCAGCCTTATGGAGAAACATTTCATATGAAGCAGGCATATTTAGAAGATACATATGGATTTGCTGATGATATGAATAAGATGTTATATAAATATAAATCTTTTAGAAATTGTAGCCATTATTATGAACGATGTTTCATCTTTGCAAACAACAAATTCAGACAATGTTCATCATTTGATGGTATTATAGTAGTGGCAACTGCGTACACGTCTAAGTTTTACAGCATTTGTGGAAGGGTAAGAGGTTCATGAAAGAGATACCAATTGATCAACACATCACCTATCAGTTGCAGTATCGTAAATGTGGAAAAGCATCATGTAGTACATGCCGCAATGGACAGGGGCACGGTCCTTACTGGTATGCCTATTGGAGGGAGGGGCCGCGACTAAAATCAGGCTACGTAGGAAAGATTCATCCCAGTCTCAAAAAATCTTCCCCGCCTCGCGTGGAGAAGAGGGACACGCCACCAACAGATATCGTTTTACAGGATATCGTCCCAACGCCAGCGCTGATTTAACGCGGGTACTTATTTCTAGTACTTAGAGCCTCCTTGAATGTACGCAATTGTCGTCGTCATGGACCCCGGCAGGGATGCCGAGGATTGCAGGCGCCCAGCATCGGGAGTGTGCCAGCCCGAACATGACCAGACCCAGCCACCAGCGCGGGATGCGTGCATCCAGGCTGATGAGGCTACGTTCTCAGGAAGTGTTCACGTTCTTACCTGCGGATGCGAGGCCGGTCTGCTGCTCTAGAGCTGCTGGATTAAACAGAGCGTGGGTATACTCAGCGTTCAGCAGAAAGTACCGCCTAAGAACTTCGTCGAGGCCACCTTTACTTGGGAAATCAGTGGGGTTTGAGCGTTCCCATCCAAAACGCTCCCCACCAGGGGAAACGTTCTTTCCTCCCCGGCCATTCATGCTGGGGCTTCCAGAAAGGAATTTGTGTGATAGAATAGTTCTATTACACACTCAACAACATTGGGGAGAGCGTGGACATGAAATGTCCTTTCTGCGGTGGCAATGAGTCACGCGTCAAAGATTCGCGTGACATCGGCGACGCTATTCATAGAAGACGCGAATGCGAGCAGTGCAAAGGACGCTTCAGCACATACGAGCGTGTCGAGAAGTCTCCATTGATGGTTATCAAAAGAGACCAACGGCGCGAGGTGTTTGATCGGCAAAAGCTTTCTATGGGCATACGTAAAGCCTGCGAGAAACGTCCTCTTCCAGCAGTCGAGATCGAAAAGGCAGTCGAAGAGATTGAGCAAGAGCTGGACCGTCTGGGCAAGCAGGAAGTATCGAGCAGCGTCATTGGAGAACTGGTCATAGAGCGCTTACGCCATCTGGACAAAATCGCCTACATTCGTTTTGCCAGCGTCTATCGCTCATTCGCTGATGTCGAAACGATGTTTGAAGAAATACAAGAGTTACTCAGTCGTGATAAACCAGAACCCGGCAATGACTCCTAGCTATACATTCATACTCATTTAGTAAGGAAACAAAGACCAGGAAAAGAGTTCCCCCAACGAAAGAGGGGGACTCTTTTCCCCTTGCACCTTTGCCCTCCATATCAGCATGCTCAGTTCACATGATTCATGCTGGCATCACATACATCTTCCCGTTCAGTCCTGCACTATGGTAGATTCAACTTTACGTAAGCGGCGACTCAGCACGGCAAGGAGCTTGAGAGCAATATCGGGATGGCCGCGCAAAATGCTACGGAACTCCCATATTGGCAGCAGAAGAGCTGTCACATCATCTATTGCCACAACTGAAGCCGAACGAGGTAAATCGTCAAGGAGAGCCATCTCTCCCAACACATCGCCAGGACCAACAACAGCAAGTTCTGTCTCGGCTCTATCAGGATTATTGGCCTGAATAACGCGAACTTTTCCGCTTTTCAGCACGTAGAGTCCTACACCTGTATCGCCTTGCGACAAGATCGTGGTTCCAGCCGGATACGAGCGCTCCTGGCAGCTTTTGGCCAATTCCTGAAGCTCTTTTTTGTTCAATGTAGAAAAGAGGTCTACACGTGCAAGGGTGTCTTCGCTCATTGGTTGGTTTGGCGCAATCTCCATAGAAAAACGCGCATATTGAGAAGAAAGCGCCATCTCCTTTCTCGAAATAGAGGCAAGAAACGCCTACATGCCCTGAAATATTCCTGATGAAAGATCCTGATTATACTACGCTATAATCGCAAGTATTTTATCACAACGAAGCCGCCAGGTCACGCTGCCAACAAGCGTTTTTTTGACTTTCTACAGACCACGCACTACAATTGCATTAGTGATTACGCCATCTTACAGATATTCACTGCCGGGTTTAAGGAATATAGATTATGATAGACCATGAAAAGCAGGAAAAAGATCGGCAATTGGCTGAGAAACGTCAGCAGGCTGGATTTGAAGCATATAACGATGGAAAGCTGGACAAGGCGGCAGAGGCCTTTGGGGACGCAGAGATACGCTTTCGACTGATCGGCGACTTCAAACGAGCTGCCGATAGTCGGGCGATGGTTGCGGATGTACAGCGCCAGAATAATGCGCTTGAGCAAGCCATTACAAGCTACCAGCGGGCCATTAAACTCTACAAAGATGCACAACGTCCCATTGGTGAGGCCAATACGCTGCTCTCGTTGGGACATGTCGAACGACAGCTCGCCCATCTCGACCGCGCACAGGATGCATATCAAGGAGCGCAACAGCTCTATCGCGTACAGAAGAATGAACAGGGACTGGGCAATGTAGCGCTGGCATTAGGCCATATCGAGCTACAACGCGGCAATATCATCTATGCGGCAGAGCATTATCAGGAAGCCATTACCCACTTCAAAGAATCAAAAGATAGCATCAACGAAGCAGATGCCAGCCGTAGCCTTGCCGATATAGAGCGCATGCAGCACCACTTCGATGCTGCCCTGACCGCCTATCAGCGTGCGTTGGAAATTTATCGACAGACACGAGATAACTTTGGGGCCATCGATGCACAAATTGGTATTGGACGCATCTATCTTGAACAGGCACAGCCAGACAAAGCATCCGATTATTTCGCCGATGCGTTAAACGTATCAACAACGCTCGAATATGAACTGGGACAGGCCGATGCAAATCTCGGATTGGCTGAAACATTGTTCTCACAAAGCAGAATAGATCAGGCATTAATTGGCGCTCAATCGGCATTGCAACTCTATACCGATCAACATAATGCGCTTGGCACCGCCGATGCGAATCGTGTGCTGGGGGAGATCAACCTGCGTCGTGGGCAACTCTCCTACGCTAATTCAATGATGGAGCGCGCCTCTCGCACTTATACTGCTATCTCATTTTATATAGGGCAGGCCGAAGCGACCGTCGGGTTGGGCGAAATTCAACTCAAGCGTGGTTTTCTAGAACGTGCCATTCAGACCTTCAACGAGGGACGCCGCCAGGCGCATAAGCTCCAGAACATCCAGGTCGAAAGCAAAGCCTTGCTGGGGCTAGGCGATGTCTACTATCAACAGGGACACAGCAGCCAGGCCCGTACAGCCTATCAGGATGCACGAGAGCGGAGCGAGGGCATCAGTGAGACGCTCGCCGCCCAGTTCCAAGCCAGAGCAGAAACGAATCTCGCCCGTCTCGCAGTCGATCTTGGCGATCTCAAAGAGGCCGAAGGCCATTTAACAACGGCTGGAGAGATAATACGCAAGGATTCTCTGGCAGAGCAGCTTTTGCCACTGATCTCCACCGCATGGGGCGAGTGGTATCTCACCCAGGGAGATTTTGCTCAGGCAGAAACGCATTTCACCACCGCTCAACAACAGGCCCAGACATATCAAGAGCCACTCATGGCCGCCGAAGCGATCCTGGGCATTGGACAGACACAACTGGCACGTCAGGAATTGGAAGCAGCACTGGCTACGTTTCTCGAAGCCGGTCGACAATTTCAACTGTTGGAGAGTATCGACGGCGACGGTTCCGCAGTCCTGGGGGTTGCACGGGTAAATATCAGCCAGCAGCATTGGGATGAGGCAATCGAAAACAGCGATGCGGCTATCACCCGCTTCAATCAGGCAGAGGATGTATCTGGACAGGCAGACGCATTGCTAACACGAGGACTGGCCCATCGTGGCAAAGAAGAGCTTGATGAAGCTCTCGCGGATTTTGAACAGGCGTTACGCCACTACCATCAAGCCAGACAACCACTCGGCGTCGTTGACACACGTTCGGCACGAGCTGGCATCTACTTCTTACGTGGAGATCTGGAGCGGGCAAGAGACGAGCAGAGCAAAGCCATCACGCAAGTCGAGCACGTTCTTCAGACATTGAGTACACCTCAAGCCTGGAGCCTCTTCCTACGCCAGTACGCGGATCTCTATGCCCAAACCGCGATCACGGATCTACGGCGCGGACAGAATGAAGAGGCACGCACGCTGTTACAGAACTTCGTTCGTATCGCTGGCCCTCAAGAATTGCAACAGCGCCTTGAACTCTATAAAGCAGATATACCAACAAGCGACGAAGACCTGTCAGAAGAAGAGGCACACGCAAATCGTGAACTGATTGGACACATAGAACAGCTGCGAAAGGGATTGTAAAAAGAGGGAAGATCATGAGACAATGAAGGGGCATTCTGTTTCCTTGAAATACACCTGGATGATGAAATATCCTGGGCAAATCCAATGCTTACGCATTGCAGATTGCCCTGATCGGAGGGACGCTTTTTTATGACAATGCGATTTTTACGTGGAAATTCACAAGCGCCAAAGGGACACGCAATCCTTATCGCCAGGAGCGCGAGTGATTCACGCGTGATTTATAGCACTTATTGCCTGGTACCTCCTATACCAATGTCGCTGGCAAAATATCTCCCACCGCTATTCGCGGCGCAGATCCCTGCAGAAGAGCTACAGGATGCGACGAATCTTACCGGAATGCCGATTCCTCCGATGCTGGAGGAAGCATTTGATCTCAGCTACCTGGAGATGCTGGCAGAACATCGCGACGACGATCTCTGTGACATCGGTACTGTCAACTCGAAGGACGAAGTATCACGCATGCAGCTGGCAACGACCAGCAGCCATGAATATGGGCAATTGTATGCATCATACTTCGCAACGTTGGGCCGGACACCAACGTCAGCCCAGATCCGCGAGCAAGCCCCGTTGGAAGAGGTAGATGCAGAAGAGCTGCTCTTGCAAACGATGCCAGATCGACAAAAACTGGCAGAGCTAGGCAAGCTAGTAGGAACCGCTCGTTATGCAATTGGAGGTCACGATACGGCCCTCTTACAAGAAACAAAACGCAAAATGGAACGTTTTGCCCGGCTGCTGGCAGACAAATATCGCGGTCAGGAACTCGTCGCTGCTGCCACAGCAACCAACGAGCAGGGGGCTAAATTAGCTGAGCTTTATCTGAAGCGGGCTTATAAACTGCTCGACGAAGAATATGCAGACATTCCAGGTATTGAACGTGCTATTCGCGAATTACAAGAATAGCATTTTTACATTTCTTATCATTTATTGTTATCAGGAGCTTATTTATGGCACAGGTTACTATGGGCGTTGACCTCTCAACCCTTGTCAACGCTTTACTTGAAGGCAATATAGATGCTATTATCGCCGCCGCGCGCGAACATTTGCAACGTGAAGAACAGGTAGATGTCCTGATCGGGCGCCTCGGCTTGATTGCTGTACAAGGCGACCCGGACGGGCATCCATCAATCACGCTTGCCGCCGCCGCTATGCTAAGCCGTTTGCTACACACGATCCCGGCCCCAATCGACACGGACAAGCATTCAGCAGAATTAGCTCTGCCTCTTCTGGTACAGGCACTCCTCTCCGCTATCCCTGCCATCCGCGCTGGCCACCAGGCGCAATCGCAGTATCCAGATCCTCTTTTCCCCAGTGAGCTGCCAGAAGGCAAAACCGTGAACGAAATGATGCATCAGGCTGTCTATAAGAATGATGCGCTGCTGGCCGAACGCCTCCTCTTTGGATTGTATGGCTCTGGTGCCGACTACCGCACCACCGAAGTACGCGCCTATGAAGGGATCGCCACTACCTTTCAGAACGCTGGCCATCCATTGATGCTTGCGGTGCGCGGCTTCCAACTGTTGGACGCGGTCGAATGGGGCAATCGCGCACCGAACATCTTACACTGGCTCGCTCCCCATCTACCACTACGTCCCGACAGCGATGAGCCTGCCTGGGTGCGCAGCGTCCGCGAATACACAGGCGACCAGGCCCACAGTGTTGTCAGCATCCGTACACGCCTCTCCACACCGAAAAACGCCAGTGCCCTCTCGTTGCGGCAGCTCATTATTAGCGACGCCGACACCACAAAGGTTTGCCAGGGCGTCTACGATGCATTAATCAAGGGTGAGGCCTCGCCACAAGCGGTCGGTGCCGTTATCGCACTGGCTGCCGCCGACATCTTAGAGTATGTTCCCGATACTGACCGGGCATTATTCGTACGTGTTGCGCATGGCCTGCTCTTCTCAGCGGCTGTCCGTCAGGTGTTCCAGCGTGTGCAGGATGTCGAAGCACTCAATCTGCTCTTCACCTCTGCGGCCTTCGTCAATGCCTTGCACAAAGAGGTCATCGGCAATGGCGCACAGCGACAGCCAGTTCCGGCTTCTAAAGGAGCTTCATCGACGGCTATCGCAGGTGGAGGTTTGATCGCTGCTGCACAATTAGAGACAGTTGCATCACAACTGAAGGCACAGGATCTTGGCGGCGCATTGGCCACCGCACAGCGCTACTTCAGGCTCGGACACGATCCACGCGCTCTGTTCGCTACCATCGCTCTGGTTGCCTCTTCTATCGACTCCGTTGACGATCAGGGGCATACATTGCAAATCGTCCAGGCTGCCGCCGAAGAATATATAAGCTGGTCACAGCACCGCCTGCCAGAAACGAACATCGAAGGTTTGTTACTGGTCGCCTTGCGAGCTGCCGCCTTTGGCAAGCGCGACACCATTGTCTCCCAACTATAAAGGTGAACGAGCGGCTTCTCGCACCATCTCAATAAAACAACACTATCCAATAGGGGCATAATCTATTGACAATTATGCCCCTGTAGAATGTTTTTCTCATGCTATTCTACATAAAAAGGCTCAACAAACGCTTATCTCATCATCTACAAAATAACGTGAAGGAACAAAACAACGTGAAAGGCATTAAAGGAGAAATGCTGCATGTCTTCCAATAAGGATAGCGCACGATTTCTAGCAATGACGCTCTGCCTCTTAGCTTTTCTGCTCACCGCTTGCGATCTGCAAAATCCATTTCAACCAGTACAACAGGTCAAGGCTCCAAAGGAGAAACAGGTTTACACTATTCCAGAAACCAGCGTGACGGACTTCGAGACGCTGGACCCGGCCCTGGCACGCGACACCCCCTCAATGAACGCGATCCAGATGATCTTTACTGGGCTGGTACAATACAACAACAAGCTGGAAATCGCGCCACAACTTGCTCAATCCTGGCATCAGGAAGCTGACGGCGTCACCTGGACGTTTCATCTGAAACCCAACCTCACCTTTAACGATGGATCGCCCCTCACCTCAAGCGACATAGCTTACAGCATTGATCGCGCCCTGCAACCCACGACCCAATCGACCACTGCTCCATTATATTTAAGCTTGATTAAAGACGCGGATCAATTGTTAGCTGGCCGAATTCCTACATTACTTGGCCGTAGCTTACAGACGCCAGATCCCACAACGCTGGTCATCGTCACCAAAAAGAATGCAGCGTATTTCCTGGCGATGCTCACTTCGCCCTGTTCATATGTGGTTGAAAAAAGCCTGATCAGCAAATATGGAGCCAAATTCACCGATCATCTGACCGAAGGAGGCGGCGCGGGACCGTTTAAAGTCGCACAATATGTACATGGACAGGTTATTCGTTTCGTCCCCAATACGCACTACTATAATAAGCAACCACAACTACAAAACGTCAAAATGGTCTTTTTTCACTCGCCCGATGAAGCATATAACGCCTATCTTAGCCATCAGGTAGACATGACCGAAGTGCCGCTCTCAACCCTCGCCAATGCCAGACAGGGCCAGGATTTTCACCAGGTGCCTCAATTGTGGATTAACTACTACAGCATGAACTATCTTGTCAAACCTTTCGACAATGTGAAGATTCGCCAGGCGTTTGCACTCGCCATCAACAAAACCGACATTGCAAAGAATGTCTGGCAGGATACGGTCATTCCCACCAATCATATCGTGCCACAAGGGATGCCTGGCTATAATGCGAACCTCAAAGGACCGGACGGCACAACCAATCTCACAGGCAATGTCCAACGCGCACAGGAGCTATTACAACAGGGGATGCGCGAAGAAGGCTGGAACAGCACGACCCAGATGCCGAAAATTACGCTAACCTATGCAAAGGGGCTGTCGAGTTTCGACCAGGAGGTACAAAGCCTTATTCAGACCTGGCACAAAGTCTTAAATGTGGCAATTGTCAGCAATCCTGTCGATTACAACACCCTGCTGGACAAGGTGACAGGTGCCACGCTCAACACACAGGGATTGCAATTCTGGGGTCTCTCCTGGGTTGGAGAATACCCCGACCCGCAAGATTGGCTCTCGCTTCAATTTGCGCGGGGAGTGCCCAATAACAACATGAACTACGGGCAGAACACCAGTACAACACTCGCGCAACAACAGGCAGTGCAACAGGCACTGGTGAGCGCGGATGCCAATCCAGATGCAGCAGCCCGCCTGAAAAGTTATCAACAGGCAGAACAACAACTGGTTAATGATGTTGCCTGGTTGCCGATGGAACAGGTGACAGCTACGTTTCTGCGCACACCATCTATTGTAGGAATTGTTGATAATGGGCAGGGCATCATTCCGCCTGACGACTGGGCTAACATCTATCGGGTACAATAATCACTCGTTCTGACTGCAAATACATATGTTTTTCGCTGTACAATACATGTGAAAACGAGGAACGATGTGAGAGATTCTTGTCTAGCAGAACGTAATATGTAATTAGAGGTATATTTATGGCATAGCCACTGGGAGGAAGGAATCTTCGCACACAAGGGCTATTTCATAGTCCCGCTCTATCGTCGAGACAGCTCCTCTTATTGGATATGCCACTCTGGTCCGTAGCCGTTGTATACAGCAGGTGCCGCTTATGACAAATGTAAGTATGCCCTGTCAACCTGTTCGGTACAGATACAGGTTTGCGGTGCGCTACCTCCTGACAAGGAGAAAAGATACTCCCTGTTCAAAATGGATGGAAGCAGCATCAACAGCAGCTATAGAGAACAGAACAAATACCGATATATCTAATGGTAGACAAGCAAGAAAAAACGAGGAGAAGAAGACAATGCAATCCGGCAAGAACCCTGCTCTACGGTTCCTGTTGCCTTTATTTTGCCTGCTATCTTTGCTGCTCGCAGCCTGTGGTGGCGGGAGCGGCACCGGGCAAGCCAATGGCACATCATCTCAGGCAAGCAAAGCCTCAGATGACAAGCAAATCTACATTCGTCCTTATAGTGGATTATCGGACATCAAAACGCTTGATCCGGCGCTTGTCACAGATCTCTACTCGGCCCAGTCTCTCTCAATGCTCTATACCGGTCTGGTGGGATTAGACGGCAAAGGCAACATCGTCAAACAACTGGCAGCATCTTATCAAGTCAGCAGCGATGGGCTGACCTGGACCTTCACGCTGAAAGACAATCTCAAATTCAGCGATGGCAATCCATTAACGTCTGAGGATGTTGTTTATAGCTTTGATCGCGCTCTCCAGCCAGCGACGAAATCACCTTATGCGAGCTATTACATGGGGCTGATCAAAGATAACGACCTACTCCAAAAAGGTAAGGTCAAAACCCTGATCGGCGATAGCATCATCGCGCAGGATGCCAAAACAGTTATCATCAAGACCAGCAAAAAAGCTGCTTACTTCCTGTATACACTTTCCTATCAGACCGCGTTTGTCCTTGAAAAAAGCTTTGTACAGAAGTATGGCAATGATTTTACCAACCATCTCTCAGAGGGCGGCGCAAGCGGTCCCTGGATCGTCTCTAAATATCAACGCGGCAAGGAAATTGATTTCACTCCAAATCAATATTACTATGGTGCAAAGCCACAATTGAAGAAAGTTGTGCGCCCTTTCTATAAAGAAGCTGATACTGCCTGGCGCGCTTATCAGGCCAACCAGGTTGATCGCAGTGGCAATGTCCCAACCCCCAATATCGCAGACGCAAAAGCCTTGCCGAACAATCAATATCATGTTGTTCCTCTGCTCAGTAACATCTACTTTGCTATGAACTATCTGGTGAAACCATTTGATAATATCAAAATTCGCCAGGCATTCGCCCTTGCCCTCAACAAAGAGGTCATCGCCAACAACGTTTATAAGGGAACTGTTATCGCAACGAACCACATCGTTCCTGAAGGCATGCCTGGCTACAATCCTGGTCTGGTCGGTCCTGCTGGTGTAAAAAGCCCCGCTGGTGATGCAGCTCTCGCCAAAAAGCTTTTCGAGGAAGGCTTGAAAGAAGATGGCTACGCGAGCGCTGCCGCCCTGCCACCAATCGTCTTTGAAGGCGCAAGCGGTGGTCAGGCCGATGTTCGTAACGAGTTCGCAACAGAACAGCAGATGTGGAAAAGCGTCCTGGGTATCGATGTCAAACTCAACGACGTCGACTTCAACAAGTTGTCCGACGACACTACCAATACCATTGGCAACAAGAGCCTGATGGCCTGGTGGATCGGTTGGATCGCCGATTATCCCGATCCACAGGACTGGACCTCTGTACAGTTTGCGGAAGGCGCTGGCAACAACAACGCCAATTATGGACAGAATCAGTCTACTGATGCCGCGAAACAACAGGAGACACAGAAGATACTTCTTCAGGCGGATGCAAACACAGCAAATAACGACGAACGTATGAAGCAGTACAATCAGGCAGAGCAACAACTGGTGGACGATGTTGCCTGGATTCCATTGTACCAACAGGCATCTCCATTCGTAGAGAAACCGTGTGTTGTTGGGCCGACAACTAACTCTATAGATATCGTGGCCCCTGACGATTGGGGAAGCATCTACAAAACAACGGCCACCCCTTGTGCCGACGTAAGCAATTACAAATAGTAGAGTACGTTCAATGTAGCCCTTGCCATTGCAGGTAAGGGCTACACATGAGAGTGAAGCCGCCAGGTTGAGTTACTTCACTCTCCCAGCTGGCAAACGCTAGCTTCGAGAAAAGCAGTTGTGATACAATACGCACAAACATTTTTCAGTTTTCTAAACATCTTAGATAAGCAACAATAGTAACTTTGTCCATTGACAGGTGCCATTTCATCGTGACAAAGCAGACACAGCCAATACTATGTTTTTTCGACGTTTGAACTCTCCTGGTTATTCGGAAAGAGTTCTGCCGAAGCTTATCACCATTGATAGCCTCATATGAGAACGCAAGAGGTACAGTAACATGGTTCAGTTCCTTGTAAAACGCTTCATAGGGCTTATCTTTGTGATCATCTGTGTGACCTTCATTACGTTCATTCTTGGGTTCAAAGCTCCTGGTGATCCAATTAGAGCGCTTTTAGGGCAACACTTTGATCCACAAACCTACGCTCAACTCAAACACCAGTATGGATTAGATCTCCCCTGGTATCAACAATACTATAACTACATTACAGGGCTTTTCCGCCTGAATTTTGGCTATTCGATCCATTATCAGGGAGAGTCGGTCTGGGATATCCTCAAAGCTGGCGTTCCAGTGTCTACGGAGTTAGGCTTCTGGGGACTGATCCTGACAGTTGTCATTGGTATCCCCATTGGTATTTTTTCAGCCTTGAAAGCCAATACCTGGGTTGATACGCTCAACATGGGAACAGCCCTCATTCTTTACGCCCTTCCCTCATTTGTCCTGGCTGTATTTTTACAACTGCTGATCGTCTGGGTCGATAAATGGACGGGGGTAGAGTGGCCCGTCTCGAACTGGGGCAATCCCTGGCAATATACCTGGACCGATATCCAGTACAAGCTCGGGCCAATTCTCGTGTATTCAGCCGTTAGCTTTGCCTACTTTGCACGCCTCGCCCGCACAACTATGTTGGAGGTGCTACGCCAGGACTACGTACGTACAGCACGCGCAAAGGGGCTACTGGAAAAAGTCGTGGTCTACCGCCACGCATTACGCAATGCGCTGATTCCATTGGTCACTGTTATTGGCCTTTCGATTGGCTTTCTGGTCGTTGGCGTCTTCTTTATTGAGCAGATCTTCAACATTCCAGGCATTGGTACAACGGCATTGGAAGCTATTAGCAATCGCGATTACCCGGTTATTCAAGCAACTACCGTACTTGGAGCAGTCGCAGTGGTTTTTGGTAACCTGATTGCAGACATTCTCTATAGCGTTGTTGACCCACGCATTAAGGCGGAATAGAAGGGATAGAGACGGATGGACACAGCAGACAAAAATCCCGAAATTTCTTCGCCAGAAATTACGCCACCGGCCGCCGCTCCTTCTCCGCTTCAGACGAGCATGGTCATCGAATCAGAGAATGCGCTGGCAGCACCCGGCTCTCTTGAAGAGAAGCAACGGCAACTAGAGAAAACGCCGACACCATTCCAGGATTCGCTGAGGAGACTACGGCGCGATAAACGGGCAATGGCAAGCGTCGTTGTCATCCTCCTTTTTATCATATTACCGATCATTGGCCCCCCTATCTATCAACACGTCGGCAGCATCTACAACAGCCCGACCAGCGGCTCAATTGGTCCAACAGTCTATCATAGCCCCTTCCATACAGAACTGACACGTCAGGATGAAGGGCCATCAGCGCAATACTGGCTCGGCACCGATGCGATTGGTCGTGATCTGCTGGCTCGCCTGCTTCAAGGTATGCTGATCTCACTGATCGTTGCAGTCAGCGTTGAAATCGTGAACGTCGTCCTGGGTATTGGCATCGGCGTGCTGGCAGGCTTCTTTGGCGGCTGGATTGATCAGTTGTTAGCTCGCTTTACCGACGTGATGTTTGCCTTCCCGGGCCTGCTTTTCGCGATCCTGATTACCGGCATCTTCGGCACCGCAGCAGACACCGCATTTAGCAACATCCCTCTGATCGGTGCCAACGGCAATGCACGCTTGATTATCGTGTCGCTCGCCCTTGCGATGACCACGTGGCCTCTGATGGCACGTTTTGTCCGGGGACAAACGCTGCAACTGAAAGAGCAACAATTCATCGAAGCGGCCCGCACGTCTGGCACCAGCAATAGACAGATCATCATGCGCCACATCATTCCCAATCTGTTCAGCATCGTGGTTGTGGCGGCAACGCTCGATATCTCTGGCACGATCATTGGGGAAGCTGGACTCAGCTTTCTCGGCCTGGGCGTACAATCGCCAGGATCGAGTATTGGCTTGATGATTAACGATGCCAGAAACCTGATCGATACACATCCCTGGGAGATTCTCCTCCCCTCCATTGTGTTAACACTGATCGTGCTGGCCTTCTCATTCCTGGGCGATGGTTTGCGCGATGCATTTGATCCAAGAGCAAAAGATTAATAAATCGGAGTAATACTGCAATGACAGCAAATTTGCTGGAAGTCAACAATCTGAAAACCTACTTTTTCACGAGAAGCGGTGTCGTCAAAGCTGTTGATGATATCTCCTTCACGATGAAGCCGGGTGAAACACTGGGAGTAGTGGGCGAAAGTGGCTGCGGCAAAAGCGTCACAGCCCTCTCGGTGATCCGCCTGGTTGCAAATCCTCCCGGCAAAATTGTGGGGGGAGAGGTTAATTTTAACGGAGAGAACATTCTGGAAAAGAATCAGGAAGAGATGACGGAGCTACGAGGCAGCAAAATCTCGATGATTTTCCAAGATCCAATGACTTCTCTCAATCCAGTCTTTACCGTTGGCTATCAGATCGCCGAAACAGTCAAGCGTCACCGCAAAGATGTGAGCAACGACCAGGCCTGGAAACGTGCAGTTGAGATGCTTGATCTGGTGCGTATACCAGACGCGAGACGCCGAGCCAAGAGCTATCCCCATGAATTCAGCGGCGGTATGCGCCAACGCGTCATGATTGCTATCGCCCTCGCCTGCAATCCCCAGCTACTCATCGCTGACGAGCCAACAACTGCCCTGGATGTCACTATCCAGGCTCAGGTGCTTGAATTGATGAAGGGTCTGTCGCATGAGTTTGGGACAGCGGTGATGCTGATTACGCATGACCTGGGCGTTGTTGCGGGCACGTGCCAGCAGGTTAACGTCATGTATGCTGGAGGGATTATAGAATCGGCACCGGTGAAGCAGATATTTGAATCTCCTGCTCACCCCTATACGGTTGGTCTGTTGCAGTCGATTCCACGCCTCGACGATCAGCGCGGTTCCAGGCTCACGCCGATTCCAGGGCAGCCCCCCGATCTGCTGAACCCGCCTGTTGGCTGTCCTTACGCCGCCCGTTGTCCCAAAGTACAATCGCGCTGCCGTCAGGAGAAACCCCGACTGATGCCAGTTGGTCGCGGCGAACAGGTTGCAGCGTGTTTTTATCCAAACTAAAGGGAAGAAATCAGTCATGGTACAGCAACAAGTTGAAGCAGAGAAAAAAACAGACCAGACGCTCGTCGAGGTAAAAGGGCTAAAAGTTCACTTCCCCATCAAGGGAGGGCTGTTGGGCCGCACCGTAGCAAACGTCAAATCGGTAGATGGGGTAGATCTGTTTGTGCGGCGCGGTGAAACGCTTGGTCTGGTGGGAGAAAGTGGTTGCGGCAAAACGACAACCGGGCGAGCCATCCTCCAATTAATCAAGCCCACAGCTGGGAGTGTGAAGCTCAACGGAGTTGAACTCACCACACTGCCCTCTAACGAGATCCGCAAAAGGCGTGCCGAAATGCAGATGGTCTTTCAAGATCCTTTTGGCTCGCTCGATCCTCGTTATACCGTTGGGCAAATCGTCGCCGAGCCGCTGGAGAATTTTCAGCGCGGGACGCCGAAGCAGATCCGCGAAGAGGTTGCTCACTTACTGGAAGTGGTGGGCATCAATCCATATTATGTGAACCGTTTCGCGCATGAGTTTAGCGGCGGTCAGCGTCAACGCATCGGCATTGCTCGCGCCCTGGCGCTGCATCCATCGTTTATCGTGGCCGACGAACCGGTCTCAGCGCTGGATGTTTCGATCCAAGCGCAGGTACTCAATCTGCTGCAAGATCTACAGGGCCAGTTTGGTCTGACATATCTGTTTGTCGCGCACAACCTCTCGGTCGTGAAGCATATCAGCGAACGTGTGGCTGTTATGTATCTGGGACGCGTGGTCGAGTTGGCGCAGAGCGCTTCACTCTACGAAACGCCTTTACACCCTTACACGCAGGCGCTCCTTTCGGCAGTTCCCGTGCCTGATCCAGATATTGAGGCACGCCGCAAGCGCATTATCCTCGAAGGAGATGTACCAAGCCCGGTGAATCCTCCTAGCGGCTGTAATTTCCATCCTCGCTGCTGGAAAGCGCAGGCTATTTGTCGCGAGGTTATACCTCCGCTGGAAGAGAAGCAGAGCAATCATTACGCCGCCTGTCATTTTCCAGGCTGAGGATGCCCCAGGGCGGCGACAAAAAACGGTGGATATTCTCTCTTGCAAAAGCGGGTATCTACCGTTTTCTATTTATGGGATAGGGAAAAGTGAGTTCATTCACTTGAAAACTAGACGCTTGTACGCTGCTCAAGCCTTTTGATACGCGAAAGGAGACGGAT
Organism: Reticulibacter mediterranei; assembly: GCF_016587455.1. Taxonomy (NCBI): domain Bacteria; kingdom Bacillati; phylum Chloroflexota; class Ktedonobacteria; order Ktedonobacterales; family Reticulibacteraceae; genus Reticulibacter; species Reticulibacter mediterranei. The sequence continues at coordinate 1,631,363 of NZ_BNJK01000001.1, forward strand.
ACGCGCTTGCAAATGGGGTCCATCAAAAGGCTTCACGACATAGTCATCAGTACCAGCATCAAACCCCGCAACTTTATCGTGCAGTGTTGTCTGGGAGGTAAGCAACATAATAGGAAGATGCCGCAGCCCAGCTTGATTCCGCACGTAGTGGCATAAATCCAGACCACTCTCCCGACCAACTACGACTTCAGAAATCAAAATATCCGGCACAAAGGCGTTGAGAAGCTCCTTCGCCTCCGTTACCGATGCTACGCATTTTACAACAAACCCGCTTCCCAAAACGCTTTGCATCTTCTCATGTGTATGCGGGTCACTGTCAACAAAAAGAATATTTAACCTGCGCAATGACCGTAGCTCACGCGTTATGCTTCACTATGTGGAAAATACACGGCACCGCCTCATCACTTACGGCATCCCAGAACGGCACCGCCCCACATGACAGTAATTTTTGGGACAGGGCATCGCTGCCACACAAACCAATCCTGTAGAGGATTTACTCTCGCTCGGCCTGTGTCTGCACCAGATAATCCGTCCGACGCTGACGCTCGGCTGGAGTGAGATGTAATACTCGCTCAATTGCTGCATTTAAGGCGGTTGGCTTAAACGGTTTTGTCAGATACTCATCAGCACCCGACAGTAAGCCCGTCAGTTGATCCTCCTCACGCGTCATCGCGCTCAAAATGATGAGAGGCGTATTCGCGGTGCGAGCATCACCTCGTAAACAACGCACTAACTGATATCCATCCATGCGTGGCATTTTAACATCGATGATAACACAATCGGGCTGTTCAGCAAAAATACGCTCCAGCCCTTGCACGCCATCATAAGCGACGATCACCTGATATGCCCCCTGCAAATTGACGGCATATTTGATTAATTCCACAATGGTTGGATTGTCATCGATAACCAATACTTTTTTCATTGTATTCCCGCTGCTCATATGGCTACCCCTCGCAAAGCGCTGCATACACCGTACTGGTTACAGGGTAAGGGAGACTATTGCACCCATTGCATTGTAACACAGTTCGCTGCTACTGCCAACACACAATCAATGCAGCACCAATTTTCCGTACTACTGTACTAGTATGTCACATAGATTGTCATTTTTCACCCTCATCATTCAAATTGAGGGCGCTCGCCTTCCCACTATGCTCCATTTGCTTGAAAACAGAACCTTGCGCAGTCAGGTTATTGCTCGTATCAACCAGAGGCACCTGAGTTCCCGTACAGGAATACTGAAAAGACATTCACTTAGCTCCAATTGTCATACATTCATAGCATAGATAGAAAGTGATACAAAAAAATATACGTTCCCATCCAGAAGGCATACAGCGCTAAAATTGAGCAGAGATCCGCTAGATACCATAATCCCTGCCACATCTTTCATAAACATATCGCTTGCATTATTACCGATATTGATGCTGCTCACCATTTCTGGCTGGTTGTAACCAAGTATAACATAAGTTCGTGAGCTATTGCACAAGATTCATCCAATATAGTACGATGTCGCTATAACCTCATTCAAAAAATGTATAATAAGAAATAAGTGATAATTAGCTTATTGGATTGACCCAGAAACACTTCGACTGCCAATTTTGCGCCTTTATGCTAGAATAGAGGAGAAAGCGTACCTCACATAGCGCATGAAGGAAGAAAAACATGCTCGACCGCTATTCACGACAAACACTGTTCGCACCTATTGGCAAGGAGGGACAAGAGCGTCTCCGTTCATCAGCCGTCACAATCATCGGCTGCGGGGCACTGGGCACGGTCCTGGCAAATAACCTGTGTCGCGCAGGCATTGGACGATTGCGTATTGCCGACCGCGACTTCATTGAACTCAACAACCTCCAGCGACAAATTTTATTCGATGAGGACGATGTCAAGAGGCACATCCCCAAAGCGGTGGCGGCGGCGGAGAAACTGCGGCATGTGAACAGCGATGTAGAGGTGGAAGCACTGGTGGAAGATATCGATGCAGATGGGATTGAAGCGCTTGTGCAGGAGACTGATCTGCTCCTGGACGCAACAGACAACTTTGAGACGCGCTATCTTTTAAATGATGCGTGCATCAAATACCAGCACCCCTGGATCTATAGCGGTGTCATTGCCTCCTACGGCGTCACCATGAACGTTATTCCCGGCGTAACGCCTTGCCTGCGCTGTGTTTTTCCTGAGATGCCGCTACCTGGCACTACCCCGACCTGCGACACAGCAGGAGTGCTGAACGGGATCGTCGGAGCCATCACAGGCATTGCCTCAACCGAAGCGCTAAAAATCCTGCTCAACAGCGAGAAAACAAGCCATGACATGGTGTGGATGGATGTCTGGGAAAATACGTCCGAGCGCATTGCGCTGCCGAGACAACCTGATTGTCCCGCCTGTGGGCAGCACCACTATGATTTTCTTGAATCGCTTGGCGAAAGCACTTCCACAACGCTTTGTGGACGCAACGCAGTGCAGGTACGCAATCATGCAGGGAAAGGTGGAGAGAAGCTGAACTTCTCGGAGCTAGCAGAACGTTTGCAGCCAGTGGGCACCGTACACTATAATGAATTTCTTCTGCGTTTCATAGTCGATGGATACGAATTAACGGTTTTTCCCGATGCTCGCGCAATTATAAAAGGCACCGCCGATCTACAGGTTGCTCGCTCCATCTATGCACGCTATATTGGCATGTAAGCCGGACTGGTACTTAAAACTGATAAAATGCTTGTTCTCATTGTGACCAGTTGTTATAATATGTCTGTCTGGCCTCAGAGTTGTGTTTGCTGACGCTGGAGATGTGTGCAAAATGGCCTGATATCTTCCAGTCCTCCCCACGCATGACTTTATCTTACGACCTTTTAAGGGAGATTATAGTATTAAATGAATGAACATATTCTCGTATGCGTTGCCTGGCCGTATGCGAAAAGCTCTACACATGTGGGGCAGATCGTCGGCGCATACCTCCCGGCAGACACGTTCGCGCGCTATCACCGTCTGGCGGGCAATCATGTCCTGATGGTTTCTGGCAGCGACGAACATGGCACCCCTATTCTTGTCGATGCCGAGAAACAGGGCATCACGCCACGCGAATTTGTGGCAGACTACCATCGTCAGATATGCGAAGTCTGGGAGAGTCTGGGCATCTCATGGGATCTCTATACGGAAACGGGAACCGACAACCATTACCGTATCACGCAAGATTTCTTCCTGACATTATATAAAAAGGGCTACATCTTCAAAGACACCATGCAGTCGCCGTACTGCCCAACGGATCGCCGCTTTCTGCCGGACCGCTACATCGAAGGCACCTGTCCACATTGTGCTTATCCATCTGCACGTGGCGACCAGTGCGATAACTGCGGTCGTACCCTGGACCCGATTGATCTGATCGATCCCAAGTGTCGGCTCTGTGGGAGCAAGACGAGCAAGCTAGAAATGCGTCAGACCGACCACTTTTTCCTGGACCTTCCCAAGCTGCAAGCACCGTTGGAGCAATGGCTCTCGCAAGGGAAAGAACACTGGCGTCCCAACACCATGGGCTTTGTTATGAACTGGCTCAAAGAGGGGCTACGGGCACGAGCCATTACGCGCGACCTTGACTGGGGCGTGCCTATTCCGCTGGAAGGTTATGAGAATAAACGCATCTATGTCTGGTTCGATGCCGTCATCGGCTACTTCTCAGCCTCAGTAGAATGGGCCGAAAAGCAAGGAACGCCTGATGCGTGGAAGACCTGGTGGATACCGGGCGAGACCGATCCTGCGGTCAAGCCCTACTACTTTATCGGCAAAGACAACATCCCGTTCCACGCCATCATCTGGCCCGCTATGCTGATTGGCTATGGCAATCGCAATCTGCCCTACGACGTGCCAGCCAACGAGTTCATGACGATGAGCGGCTTCAAGGCATCTAGCAGTCGTGGAAACGTGATCTGGACGCGTGATGTTTTGGATCGTTACAACGTTGACACCGTACGCTATTACCTCTCGGCAACAGCACCGGAGGGACGCGACACCGACTTTACGTTCGACGAACTGATTCGCCGCAACAATGACGAACTGGTCGCGGCCTATGGCAACGTCGTGCATCGTACCCTGACCTTCTTACAGAGCAAGTTCGGGGGAGCCGTGCCAACCCCACAGGCACTCAGTGAGGCTGACCGCGCTATTCTGGCCGAGGTGGAACAGGGCTTTGAAACGGTAGGACGCAACATTGAGCAGGTGCATATCAAGGACGGCCTCAATGCGGCGATGTCAATTGCGCGTGCTGCGAATCGCTACCTTGATGAGCAGGCACCCTGGAAACAAATTAAGGTCAATCGTGAAGCGGCGGGCACAACCATCTATGTGATGCTTCAGGTACTCAGCGGCCTGCATATCCTCTTCTGCCCTTATCTGCCCTTCTCATCGCAAAAGCTGCATGAGTATCTCGGTTTTGAGGGCGATGTCAACAAGGCAGGCTGGCAATTGCAGAAAGTATCAGCAGGAGCAACACTGCCCAAACCAGCTCCTCTCTTCCCCAAGATTGAAGAGCCAGCCGCAGTATAACGCAATACAAAACAGAGAAGAGACTTGCGCGCCTGTTAAAATGGATGCGCAAGTCTCTTCTCTCATTCGCCGACAATACATTCATCAATTTCCATCATTGGATGTTGAGAGACGTTTCCCCATCGAGATAGCAACCTCGTGGGCCGAGGGACCAGGCGGGTAAAAATGAGGATTAATGCTCCAGACCTCCAACCCATTGCGCAGGTAAAATTGAATCGCGGGATAGTTGATATTCTGTGTCTCCAGAATGATCGCCCAACAATCACACTTCCGTGCCCAATCCGCCGCACAATTTAAGAGCAGCGAACCAACTCCGTAACGGCGATATTGATGTCCAACGATAATATCCTGGATCAGCGTTACCGAGCGCCATTCTTCCACGCGTAGCAAGATGGCACCAGCAACCTCGCCATCCGCCAGCGCGACATAGCCTCCTTCAACGCCCCGTATCTTTTCCTCCATAGCCGCCAGCGTCTCCTCCCCTTCGCGCAAGTTTTTATAGATGGGAGGATCGACCTGTTTTTCCAGCAGCTCAAAGGCAAAGACAGGACGGTCATTACCTCCTGCGTCGTCACTATCCTGCATCAAACGATTCTGTACACAAAGCGTATAGATGCGATCCGTCTCAAAATTGTAATCCAACGCATGGAGAGCAGGAGCGTCATTGACATGTATAGCACGCACTTCAATGTGAGGCATTTCCTCGTCCATAGACAAACCCGCCTTTCTTCCTCATCCTTGATTAGTGATGGGATAGAGAGATTTATTTACTCACCTGAAACTGGTATCCCGCCCTTTGAGCGCCCAGACAGGCGGCTCCCACAACACCAGAGAAATCACCCAGTTTTGCACGAATAATGGGAGTTTTTCGAGCAGGCACAGAAAGGGCCGTCACACGCGCCCGATGAACGGCGGTCTCAAAGAGCAGATCAATGGCCTCGATCACACCTCCGCCTAGAATAATACAATCTGGATTATAAAAGTTCATGACCGCTGCCAGGCCATAGCCAAGATAATTGGCCGCCTCCGTGACGATCTCAATAGTCAGTTCGTCTTTCTGCTCAATCGCATTGGCAAGGATGCCCGAACGGATAATCGTTTCCCCCTGCTTGAGCTGGCGCACCGCATCATCAGCCAGAATAGAAGGTCGCCCGTGATGAATCTCCGCCATAATTGCCTTTGTGATAGCCGTACGTGATGCGTAAGCCTCCAGACAGCCACGTCCACCGCAGCCACAGATACGTCCGCCGGCCTGAATGACCACATGCCCTATTTCGCCCGCCGTGCCGGTCAAGCCGGTATAGAGACGACCATTCTGCACAATGCCAGAACCAATTCCGGTTCCAACAAACACGCAGACGAAGTTATTGTATCCTCGACCCGAGCCATACAAATATTCGCCTTGCGCCGCCACCTCTACATCATTGCCAATGGTAACGGGTACGTTAAATTGCTTGCTGAGAATATCCCCCAGCGGCATGTCATGAACCCCAAGATTCGGAGCATCCAGTATTACGCCAGCCTGACGATCTATCTGACCAGCAGCCCCAACACCTATCGCGACCAGTTTTTCGTTGTCAGGCAGCTTCGCCGCATTAATTGCCGCCGTTGCCAGCTCTATCGTACGCTGGGAAACAAAGTCCTGCCCACGCTCGGCACGGGTACGCTTGCGCGCCGAGGCGATGACTTCTCCAGACATTATGTCAACAACAGCCGCAAGAGTCTTTGTTCCCCCCAGATCGATGCCCAGGGCATACGCTTTTTGTTTCGGCATAATGTACTTCCTCACTTTCTAAATGGCAAACTTAATCCTGGCTCAACATCGAGATCAAGCTCATGCCGTTCACCACGACAGAGATGAAAGAAAGCAGCGCTAGCAATCATAGCAGCGTTATCTGTACAAAATTCGATTGGTGGATACGTCAGGCGAACGCCCAGAGGAGCCAATTCCTGCTCTAAATGGGTGCGTAAACTGAGATTAGCAGCCACCCCACCGGCCAGCACGACCTGCTTCACCTGATACTCCTGAGCTGCCTGCCGTGTTTTTACGGCCAGCACCTCGACAACCGCTTCCTGAAAGCTGGCAGCAAGCAAGGACACGTCAGAGGCTCCCTGCTGCGCTCCCATCCGTGTATAGCGACTGATCTGTTTATTCGCAGCGCCCACAGGTGCAGATACCGATTGCTCGGTTGCCCCTTCCGCCAGATGCAGCATCGCCGTTTTCACCCCGCTGAAGCTGAAATCATAGGTTCCACGCAACCAGGCACGAGGGAGGCGATAGGCCTTGCGAGCAGCGCTCACCGCCTTGTGCTGCTGTTGCATCTCCTCTTCCGCCTTTTGAGCCGCCTTTTGAATCGCAGGACCACCGGGATAGCCGAGGCCCAGGATACGCGCGACTTTATCGAAAGCTTCTCCAGCCGCATCGTCACGAGTGCAACCAAGCAGTTCGTAGTCCCCATGATCGCGCACAAGCACCAGTTCGCTATGAGCGCCGGAAACAATCAAGCAGATTAAAGGAAAGGCAGGGTCACCTTCATGATAACGCCAATCATTATGAGCAGAAGCAGGTCGATCACCCGAACCACGCAACCAGTTTGCATAAATGTGCGCCTCCAGATGATTGACGCCGATAAAAGGCAAATTGTGAGCAAGCGCCAGAGCTTTTCCCACGGTCAAACCAACCAGCAACGATCCAGCCAGCCCTGGCCCATAAGTGGCGGCGATGGCATCGATCTCATTCCAGGAACGGCCTGCCTGCTCCATAGCCGTTTCGACTACGGGAATAATACTTGCCAGTTGTTGGCGCGAGGCAACTTCGGGCACTACTCCCCCATAACGGTTATGAATCTCTATTTGAGAAGCCACAACGTTTGAAAGTAGATAGCGACCATCTTCCATCAGCGCAGCTCCGGTTTCATCACAGGAGCTTTCAATACCAAGTATGAGCATGCGACCAGTTCCTATTTGTAGAATTTATCCAACTGGAACGATATTTACTGTGCTTCCAGTTTTTGCAGCAACATTGATTTCAATTCCTGAAATTTTTGTTTATAGCCCGGGGAATTGATCTCATCAGTCCACATAATCAAGGCATCTTCCTGGTTATCGCTGTAGTAGCGATGACGCAAGCCAGCCTCGCGAAAACCATATTTACGATAGAGGTTTTGCGCAGTATAGTTAGAAACACGCACCTCAAGAGTGACCCATTTCGCCCCAATATCATACGCGATATCAATGAGGCTGACCAATAAAAACTCGCCTAATCCCTGCCTCCGATAGTTAGGATGCATAGCAATCGTGGTAATATGGGCCTCATCAACCATAAGCCACAAACCAGCAAAACCGATAATAGCTGCCAGATCTGGCGATGGGACAGTAACAGCAGGGCGGCTGGGTAAGAGAGAGAGAGGGAAAAGGCGGCTCTTGCGTGGCCTCTCCTGCTCCTGCTGATCTACAACCAGACGTTCCTCTGTAATATGCTTGTCGCGCAATACAATATAATGCGCCCAACGATTATCCTGTAACTCCTTGCGATACGCGCTGGGAGGCCAGGTTGACGGATAGGCCAGGCGCTCAATCTCTATAACGCGAGGCACGTCCGACATCGTCATGCGGTCAATGACGTAACGCACCTTCTTCCCTTTCTGTCGTAGCTTGATCCCTGGAAGCCTGCTCTCCCCCACCTAATAGCGGCTGTTTTCGTACACTTTTCGTGATAGAAGGACGCCGCAGATACAGCGGTTCGATAACTAACGGATCATCTTCCTTGCCTTCAAACAAGCGCTGCATTGCAAGTCTCGCCAGGAGAGATGCTTGCCTGCTTGCCTGCATACCATACACAAAGCGACTTTTCTCTTGCAGAGACGCGTACAATGTCTGACGAGAAGCCACACTCAACTCACCGGCAAAGAGCAGTGGCACATTCTGATCTAGCTGTCCTTGTGCCTGCAAATGGGCTGCCAGTTGTTGAGGGGTGAATAAGAGATAATCGCTCTCGCGTCTCATCGTATAGGTGAGATCACCAGTATTTGTGAGCTGTTCGTCAAACAGATAACAGGCGGCATACAATTCCGAGCGCCCCGCTTCCAACACAGCACAGACGGGACCACGCCATTGCTGTTGTTGAGCAGCAATCACATCTAACGTGGGAACACCAATCAGCGACTTTTGTAATGAAAAAGCAAGAGCCTTCGCGGTAGCCAGAGCAACACGCACGCCATTAAAAGATCCAGGCCCAGTTGCCACAGCGATAGCATCGAGATCCTGAAACGTCACCTGACATTCAGCCAGCAGATGACGAATACTCTCTAACAGTTCCACGCTGTGATTATTCCCCACGTGCCAGCTATATTCGCCATATAGCTCGTTCTCTGAACACAAAGCAATGCTGGCCTGACGTGTAGAGGTATCAAGAGCTAGTAGTAGCATAGATATTCTTCTGAAACTGGCGCAACAATTCACAATAGCGCGAACCCGTCGCTACGAAAAGCAGACGGCGCTGCACTTCATCAATCAATTGCAAGCGGATATAGAGCCGTTCGGGAGGCCAAAACTCATCAGCTTTATCCGCCCATTCGACAACACATACACCGGAGCTAGCAAAATAGTCATCAAAACCAAGATCAAATAGTTCATCTGGTTCATTCAGACGGTATAAATCAAAGTGATAGAGAGCGAGCCGGCCTGCAAATCGTTTGCGCAACATCGGCTCTAATGGAGAGTCAGAAACATCCGATGGAGAGAGTGATCGACCGGCATATTCTTTCAGAAGGGTAAAAGTAGGGCTGTTGATCACCTCTGCAATGCCCATTCCTTGCGCCAATCCCTGCGTAAAGGTTGTTTTGCCCGCCCCAAGATTGCCATCCAGTAAAAGCAGTTCTTTGCCGCGCAAAAGCTCACCCAACAGCTTGCCAAGATGCTGCGTTTGTGCCGCGCTTTGGCTGATAATCTCAAGAACCTCTTCCGGCAATTGATCGCTCACAATACCATCTTTATGCACGTTTTGTGTCACCTACATCCACTGTACACTGATAAAAACTTCCCATCTCCAGACCATCCCTCCAAAACATGAGCAGGTTTCTGGCTCTCTCAACTACACTTATTGAAGACGGTGATACTTATTATAGCATAAGAGCCTTTCACAAGCTATCTTCTAGCTTTCTCTGCCGCGCTCTTCAATAGTCTCTACCAGGCTCCTTGCTGACTAGCGTAGTTTTGCCCCGCAGTTGCGACAATAAAGGGCATTGGCGCGGATAGGTTGGCCGCAATTCGGACAAAGCGACTGCGCTCCAGCAGATGCACCAGCCTGTTGACTGGTTCCAGCGTTCGCAGATGGCGTCGGGTTCACAGGTGGCGGCGTATAGTCTGGGGTCTGTACTGAGCCATACTGATCTGGCGAATACGCCTCATTTTTAATATCCTGGAGCTGCCCCTCACGCGTCTTCACATCATGATCTAATTCAAGCACGCTGGCACACAGGCGCGAAAGCCGTGAGTCGGTCAGCGCCCCCTGCTGGTAGAGATTCATTGCTGTCAACGCAAGGTCATCTAACAACTTCTGACGCTGTTCCAACAACTTATCAATCTCTCCCTGTTTGCCACGCACCCGCATCTGCTTTTGAGCTTCCCAACCTGTGCGGCTGACAGCCGAGTTTACGAGATTCTTTGCAGACTCAATAAAGTCGCTCATCATCTGCCTCCAATATTTGATCTGAATATTTGCTCACTCGCCATATTCTATAGTATGTGCAGGATCTCTGTCTATTCGCTAACTGCATGTTGATAGATACGTATTTCCTCAAATTTCCCACTACTGCTCAACTGCACCGCGACCACATCGATGCGCCATGACCGTTCTGAGCAAGCATGCGCATCGAGATAATACAATGCAAGCTCTATCAGCTTTTGCTGTTTACGCACAGTGACCGCCTCTTCAGGAAGTCCGTATGCTACTCCACGTCGTGTCTTCACCTCGACAAAAACCAGATCGTCCCCCTCTTCTGCCACGATATCTATTTCGCCATAACGGCTGCGGACGTTACGCTCCAGGATGCGATACCCACACTGTACCAATCGCTCAGCTGCCAGACGCTCGCCTGTTTGACCTAATCCCTGACGTGTTCCCTTTGGCCATGAGTTACTTCTCTCCATCACACACCTTACTTCAATTACTACGTGAACCAGCCCAGAATGTTGTGAATGCTCAGCATTTTAACATGAGATGACGACCTCTTGCACAACGCCGCCTCAGTGTATCATAATCGCTAATCTCTGCACACTCAAGAGGCAAAAGGCTGCCATCGTTTATAATGGAGGAAAATGGTACATATTTTGCAACGAAAGGGCTTTGCCGATGAATCGACCATTGATCTTCCTGCATGGCTCAGCCGACAGTACATCCATCTGGCGATTGCAGTTGGAGCATTTTAGCCAGCATGGCCGCAATAATGTTTTCGCCGTCGATCTGCCGGGGCATGGTCAACGACCAGATATTTTCTCTTCAGATGTTACCATTCAAGATTATGCCAGAGCTGCACGAGAAATTATCAAGCACGAATTGCACGTTGAGCAGCCGATTCTCGCTGGTCATTCATTGGGCGGTGCTATCGCGCTCACAATTGCACTGGAGTATAGTCAAGAATTGAGCGGCCTGATTCTCATTGGAACCGGAGCGCGCCTCCGTGTGCTTCCCACCATTCTTGAACGTGCAAGAACAACGCCCCAGGAGGCACGGCAGCAACTCGTCGAATTAGCCACTGCACCTGCCCGGCAAGTCAGCATCGTGCCTGCAATCCTATCAGAACAGGCAACCCCGGGACCAACGATTTTGTATCGAGATCTCGCAGTCTGCAATAGCTTCGATGTAATGAGCAGGCTACAGGAAATCTCCTTACCTACCCTAATTATCTGTGGAGAAGAAGATCATCTTACTCCTGTCAAATATAGCGAATACCTGCATCAACAACTCACAGCTTCAACGCTCTGTATTATTCCAGATGCAGGTCACTATGTTATGCGCGAACAACCTGAAAAAGTAAATCAGGCCATTGAACGATGGGAAGAGGCGCAATCAGCAGCATATCACTAACATCACAACATATAGAGAAGCTTGCATCATAGCAGTTGGAAATGTTACGCTTGACAAAGGGAAGGCTTGTCCCTCTCGACGCTTCAAGCCTCTTCGTGTTACAATAGCGCCATCAGTCCTGAAAGCACGAGACAAAGCATATGCTTGAGGTATATTTATCATCGAACTAGCAAAACCAGAAAGGTCGGAGGAGCAACGATATGTCAGGTCATTCCAAGTGGGCGCAAATTCGCCGATCAAAGGGTGTCAACGACGCTCGCAGAGGACAACTCTTTACACGATTAGGCCGTGAAATCGTTGTCGCCGTACGTGAGGGCGGAAGTGGTGACACGAACGCGAATTTCCGCTTGCGCATGGCAGTACAGCGCGCACGCGACGCAAACATGCCAATGGATAACATTGAGCGCACCATCAAACGAGCGATGGGCGGAACAGAAGGTGGCAATTACGACGAGATTACGTACGAGGGATATGGTCCGGGCGGCACTGCTATCCTTGTACAGACGCTCACAGAGAATCGCAACCGCACGGTAGCCGAGGTACGCAATGCCTTTAACCGCAATGGTGGAAACATGGGTGAAAATGGCTGTGTGGACTGGCTCTTTGAGGCAAAAGGGGTCATCGAGGTAGAGCTGGAGGGACATGATCCCGACGAGCTTTCGATTGAAGCAATTGAGATGGGGGCTGACGACGTAGAGCCTGCTACCGCCGACGACGAAATCCTGACCATCTATACCGACCCGTCAAACCTGGAGCAAGTACGTCAAGCATTAGAAGAACAAAAGTATAAAGTTCTGAAGTCCGAAAGCACAATGATACCAAAGACGAAAGTTGAACTGGCGGATGAGAAGGTAGCGCACCAGGCTATTCGCTTGATTGAAAGACTCGAAGACCTGGACGACGTACAGAACGTGCATACAAATGCCGACTTCCCAGAAGCATTCGCGGCATCTTACAGCTAATCCATCAACATAAGAAGGTAAAAAGATTGGATACTTCACGGGGAACCGCGTCATCTCCTCGTCCACGCGTGGCTCTGGGCATCGATCCAGGCACGGCAATTGTTGGCTACGCGGTAGTGATGGCACAGGGCAGCGACTATAATATGCTGGCCTGTGATGTCATCACTACACCCGCCAAAATGCCACTCGCGCAGCGTCTACAGCTCATCTATGAAGGTCTGAGCAACATCATAGCGACCTTCAAACCTGATGAAGCTGCAATGGAAGAGCTATTTTTCGCAAAAAATGCACGCACGGCCATGACCGTAGGACAGGCGCGAGGAGTGGCAATGCTTGCACTGGCAAATGGTGGCCTCTCCGTTGCAGAATATACCCCCAAACAGGTGAAGCAGGCTGTGACAGGATACGGAGGAGCTGGCAAAGAGCAGGTGGGAGAAATGGTGCGCATTCTGCTCAAATTGCGCGCGGTTCCACGTCCAGACGATGCTGCTGATGCTGCCGCCGTTGCTATTTGTCATCTCAATACCATCCCCTACACGAAAAGTTTCGCCAGCTACACCGAATCCAGCAGGTAAAGGTCATCGAGCAGGCGACATTTCTCCCCCCCGTTTGGGCAAGCACTGACAATTGCCTGATGCCTTTTTCAGGTCACTCTTTGCAGGCGCACCCTCCTATGCTATGATAGGAGCCAGCACAAGGATACGGCTCTATTCGTTGCTAACAGGATCAGCATCTTTTTCTCCTATCGCCAACAATCAATAGTTACTGACACAGACAAAAAGGCGTTACAGTCTATAGTGAATAGAAGAGGTACGGTTTGGAGCGATGATCACAAGCATTCATGGAACACTGGAAGCGTGTCGAGCAGACCAGGCAATCATCCGCGTTGGCGGCTTCAGTCTACTAGTTTTCGCTCCATCCACAACGCTCAGTCGCTTAAACGAAGCAGGTATGGAGGTTAGTCTCTATACCCACTTTCATATGCGGGAAGATGGCATAGCGCTCTATGGCTTTGCGACAGAGGCAGATCGGGACGCCTTCGAGCAACTCATCGCAGTCAATGGGGTGGGACCAAAGGTTGCCCTGGCCCTATTATCAGTTATGGACGCTCCCACGCTCTATAAAGCTATTGCGGACGAAGATCAACAACGTCTGGGGTTGGCTCGCGGAGTTGGCAAACGGCTGGCAGCACAGCTTATCCTTGCATTGAAAGGAAAGCTGCCCACTCTTGCTGCAACTGGCACCGAAGGGGCAACACCAGCAGGAAAGATCCAGGCCGAGGTGCTGGAGGCGCTGATCGGTCTTGGCTTCAGTAACAGCGAAGCCCAGGCTGCAATGGCAAAAATCCCGCAAGATCAGGCGATGACGCTGGAACAACAGGTCACTTATGCCCTGCGTACCTTTTCGCGCCAATAAGATTATTTTATTCTTTTTATTAATGAGGGTGCGATGGCAACGGAAGAACGACTCCCCCCTGCATGCGCATTCGCCGTATCTGTATTAGCAGAACGCAATCAAGATCCTGATGCAGTGCCCGAGGAAGCTGTAGAGGCTGCCCAGCAACATATCGCGTCATGCCCACGTTGTATCCAGGCTGCGACTTCTCAGGAGGCAACGTCACGGCCACGCAGGAAGAGAAAGACGCGCCGTGTCGCTGAAGTCGCCTCGTCTTATCAATCAACCCCTGCCGGTCTGAACACCTTACTGCATGAAACTGCTCCGCTCACAATCGAGCGCGAGAAACAATCGGAACAGCCTGCCAAAGTTCCACAAATAGGATCTCCGGCATCAGCGATACCAATAGAACCCGTTGCAGCATCTGATGAGCGGGGCCCGATTGCCGAGGGGACAATAACCTGTCAACAGTGTCGGCAACTGCTGCCAGGGTATGTAGAGGCAATGGATAGTGGCCTGAATGTTGCAGAGCTTTATCCAGAAATACAAGACCATTTAGTACGCTGTGATGCAGGCTGTCTCGTCCTGTTAGATCTTTACAAGCAAGAAGCAAAAGCCACACGTAAGTATCGCCGCCAACCCGTTCGTGATCCCTTCCGAGCCATGTATTGGATACTCACGGGCTTTTTTCGTGGTGGTCAACTGCCAATAGCGCCAATGGCGCTTTCATATGGTGCGCTCATTCTGATTATTTTATTTGCATCGCTCAGCACATATCTAGGAATCAACTGGCACGAATCTATTTATCATTCGCCACCTGCACCGGTCCACCTCATACCAACGCCAGATGGAGTTGGCATCAGTGATGGGTTGAAGATCTATGACGCATGTAACTCTCAGAGCTATCAAGCGAAGCGCGAAGCGGCTCAGGCTATGCAGAAAGCTGATTTTGCGCGAGCGGATAAGCTCCTACAAACAGCAACCAATGTGGTACAAAATGACACGACGGGCTGCAATGGCGCGGAAGCGGCTATCTATCGCGAAAACTTACATGTTCGTCAATCGGGACGGCCATTCTCCATCGTCGTTGTGAGCTTCGATAGCGGACCTGGAAAGGCTGATCCACACGGAGGAACGGATCGGCATCAGCTTTACGCCGCCTACACTCAGGAACTGGTAGGAGCTTTTATCAGCCAGCAACAGTATAACGCCCGGCAAATGCAAGCGGCAGATCATGCCCCACTGCTCTATCTGGTTCTGGCCAATACAACTGGCATAGAGTCGGGCGCGTTAGAAGTCGCCAACACGATCTCATCAATGCTCTCAACGCCCGATCTCAAGCACTTTGGCCTGTTAGCAGATAACAATCATTCAGTGCTGGCCGTGCTGGGAACTGGTCCGAGCAGTCTGACGCAGGTTGTTTTACCTGTCCTGTGCCGGGCAGGAATCCCATTGATCGCACCAACGGCAACAGGGCTATTCATTTCGGATGTATTGACGCAAACATCGCTCTATCGCCACTGCGCCCCCGGCTTTGCCTTTATCCGCTTTTCGCCCGACGATGCAGCACAAAGCGCGCTGGGTGCCAGCTATGCCTATAAACAATTGCATGCACGCAATGTAGCCGTCTTTTATGATCCAGGCAATCCATCATCTAAAGACTCTGCCGACAGTTTCATCGTTACATTGGGCAAATTCTCCGGCACACATATCGTTGCCAGAGAAACGGCGGTTGCCAGCGGCCTGTCAGACACAAATGGACGCCCCCAGGCATCGCGTGATGACTTACTTGCCGGTCTCAACGATGCATTGCAGGCCAGGCCACGACCCGACCTGATTTTCGCCCCGCTGCTGACCAGCGATGCCGTCACATTGGCGCAAGCAATTGCCAGGCTGCCACAAAAGGAACAACCAGCGCTCATGATTGGCGGCGAATTTGTGCAACCATTAGCATTGCAAGGGCTGGTGCAGTGGGCACGCCAACAACAATTAACAATGCCCCGCGTGTATATCGCGCTCTCCTCCGCCGCACGGCCACCAACGGATGGCGGCTGGCAGAAGCAATTTTACGCGACCTTCTGCACGTCCTTTGCAACTCGGGGTAGCTCCTGTAGCGGTACAGCAGCACTGGATCAGGGAGCACTCTTCTTTGCAGATGGTATCGAGATCGTCGCACGCGGTATTGGCCCTATCACTGACGAGAGCAAAATACCAACCCCGGCAACGCTCGTCAAAAACATCAGTGTGGAACAGTTCGCTGGTGTCAGTGGCCCCATCGCCTTGCAAAATTGGAACAACATCCTGCTCACTGGTACTAAATCCGCACCAGTTATTCTCAGCATTCAGCAAGATAGTAGTATCCAGATCGTCAGCTAGCAGATGTTTTTACAGAGAGGGAGGTTGCTTCGTCATAAGCAACCTCCCTTTTCATGAGGTTTAACCAGATCATTTGGCAATCTTCCAGGGTGCTGGATTACCTGGGAAGCATACGTTCCGCTTCAATATAGGTGGGACCGGCTTCAATAAAGCCCAGGCGATGATAGAGATTCACAGCTGGGATACCCAACGTCACATTCAGCAGGACCGTCGTGTGCCCCAGATCACGCAAACGTCGCATCGCTCTGACGGCGAGAAATTGACCGAGGCCAACGTGACGGAACGAGGGAGCTACAGCCATATGGCGTATGCGGGGAACTCCACGCTCCAGATGAGTGAGAATGGCACCAGCAAGATGGTAACGATCAAGACTATGCTCAACCACAAAACAGCTTTCGGGAATAAACGGACCAAAGCGCCCCTCCTGAAGAGCACGCACTTCAGCACGCCAACCAGCCACATCAGGGTGAATGCAGTCTGGTCCCCCTGTATATGCTCGCTGCAATAGGATGCCGACCTGCTCCCCCTCATCGGGATGCATTTCACGTACACGCAGAGAGCCAGGCAACGGGAGTTGTGGCATGGAAAGATCAGTAGAGGCAACCATCACCGTGCGGCGGCGTAGTTCCTGAAAGCCTGCAGAAGCAAAAGAGGCGATATACGCAGCGGGATAGGTTGCTTTTAAGTAACGTACACCTGAAGCAGCTGCACGCACCAGAGCCTCACCAACCACCTGTACAGCAACGCTGCCGCCAGCCTCTGGTAACAGGACCAGCCCGTCCAATTCAGCAGTGCTTTCATGAGAGAAAAAACGCAGCCGTCCTATGGGAGCGTCTTCTCGCCAGAGCAGATAACGCTGAGCTTGCATATCGGGAACTTCCTCTTTATAGCGAGCTATTTGCGCATCTTCCGGCTCAAAATGAAGTTGATCAGCACTACGTCGTGTGACCGAAACCCAGATAGCAGCATCTTCTGGCCGCGCCTGTCTCCACTCGACGGCGTTACGGGCCACATCAGGGTCAAGCATTGAAACACCTCCTGGTGAATGCAGTACATCATTATCTAGAGAGCAGTATACAGGAGGCACTCAGTACACACAAGAGGTCAGCTATATATGTGGTTAAACAATGTGACACTCGATTAGACTTGTTGCGTCAGCAACAGCCATATGCTATGCTATGCCCGTCATACAGACACTCTTATCCTAAAAATATTTAAGAAAGCACACATGGAATTACTGATCGTCACAGTTGCATATACAACATCAGGCAGAGATGCAGATGTCCTGGCACGCATCCGCTTTATTTCAGATACCGTGCGCAACGCTCCAGGGCTGGTCTCATCGCGCTTCTACCGCAGCCGCAGAAACGATGCCACAGTTCATTCCCCAACACAATCAACCTCTCATTCGTACTATATCATGTTGACCACCTGGGATGATGAGGAGAACTGGCAGAGGGCGCAAGAGCGATATAATCCAAAGCAACTGTTGCTTGGATCGGCTAAAGAACTCCTGACAGCGCCTCCACAACAATGGCAGATGCGCTATCTCTGGGGATATAGCCGTCCAGCAGCGAACCCCATTGTGGCTACCGCCCATTTATGCACAGCCCATCCCGACCAGATCGAATTTTTACAACAAAAATATGTCGAAGGGTTGCGCCACTATGCCATGCGACCAATGCTGGCTTTCGCATTCCTGGCTCGCAGTACATATGAAGAAGACACGAAAGCTGCCAGACGTACCGGCAGCATCAACGCTCCTTCTCAATCTGGAACAACCTTTTTAAGCCTGTTCAGTTGGGGAAGTGAAGAGGAGCGAGAAGATTTCTACTCAGACCCCTACTCGCGCACTCTCACCAGATTTATGAATAACATGGGCACAGCGCGTCAACTGCCGCTAGAACCTATCTAATCGGACGAAGACTCCGCGACCGGCCTATCGTAACGCCTGTGTAATTCTTCCTGGAGCAGATCATGATTCGACCACATCGCCTGGGTCAAGGTGTGGTACTCACCATCACAGATGGGAACCGTTGCAGCACATTTGCGATGAGGAAGCAATCTGAAGCGAATATTGCTGCCCTCGACTTCAACCCAGATATGACGCTTTGTATAACCGGTCCCCCACTTAAAAAGGACCAGGGTATCGTATTCTTCAAACCAGCCGCGCCCCTTTAACAGGTTGCGATTGACGGCCTGCAACATATCCGCCAGCCCACTTTCGCGTAACACATGCTTGGCATTCTCGCGCTGGGCAAGCCGCCTGGCCTCCTGTTCATCTATTTCTGCCGATATTTCTCGTTCCTGACTCGTAATAATCACGCCCCTTTCCGCAGCACAAAACAAAAGCACCTGCAAACGGTGCATTGGCTTCATTGTACCTCTTTTGCTAACCACGCTCAAGGGGAGATTGCTCAACCTGCATATGACCATCAAGGCAGATCTTCCTCTTCATTGCTGCGAGGTTGCAACAAGGGCTGGCTTTTTTTCGGCTGTTCAAAACCACGCAACCAGAGCGAGACATGCGTTGGCTGCACCGTCTCCTCAACCACTGCTCTTAATTGTTCACTGAGTTGGTTCAAATCGACTTCATCGCGTAATGTAGCACTAAGAGTTGCCAGGGTACGAGCGGCATTATATTTCTGTCGATAAAAATGGCGATCAATTATTTGCTGGAGATGATGACGAAGAGGCTGAAAAAGCGCTGCAATCGCTAAAGTAGAGCCAATAATCGTCACCTCAGAGTTCCATGCCTGACTGATAATATCATGCAAAAGAAGCTGCATCGTAAAGACCATGATGATATAGACCAGAACGAGCGTTGTCGTCAACGCCACATAGACCAACGTGCGATTGATGATGACATCAATGTCCCATAAGTGAGAAGAGAGAATGGCAATGCCAACGGTAAAAGGGATTCCCAACATAGAGTACATGATGAGATTCACTTCGAGCGCAAAGGCCAGAGGGCTGCCATGAGACAGCGGGGAAAACACAAGATAATAGAGCAGGCGAGGGATAATATTGCCAGCAACAGCGACCACGACGCCAAACACCGCCCAGCGAGTCTGTTGGCGTTGACGCGGAGTAGAGACGTAACGATAGCGGTACAACTGGGCCAGCAAAGTACTGACAGCAAAACCGAGAAAGAGCGTCAGGCTAAACCAGGATTGATCGATTTGCCAGGAAGGAAAGATAGCCACCACCAGCCAATATACCAGGAGAGCCAGGAGCAGCCAGCGGGTCCAACGAGGCACAAATTGTCCATCCGGGAACACATATCCACAAGACAGGAGGCTGGCATTACCAAGAGCGCCTACCACCGGAATCAGCCATATCCAATCAGGGGGTAGAGTATGCAGAGTCACATCGGAAAACCCAAAGGGCAGCATCATCAAGGCAAAAGAAGTCAACAAGGCGGCGCGATCATCTGATCTGCGCCAGAACAACACTATCCCAACAGCGGCATAGCAAATTTCAAGGAGCAGACTGGAGAGAAACATAATCAGGGCATAGATATCAAGAGAAAGCCCTAACGATTGCAGAAGAGGGAGATCAGCAGCAGTAAGTTGCACGGTAAATACCTGACCAGAAGGGGGATGAAGCTGATGAAGAGAGGCAAAATAGGACGGAACAGTAACGATCAACAGGATATAGATTGGCACAACAACCACAATCCAAGCTATACGCGCAAGGAGTAGCCCGAGGCCGCGCATGCGTAAAACTCCATCATCAGACACGATAGCGAAGGGAAATTTTGCTGCGGTTTCTGATCGGCACATTTACTACCCTCCAGACGTTCTACCTGGATTTGATCTTACCAGCAGTACAAATACATTCGCGGTCTTCTCCCTGTCCCCTGAGTGAGCGCCTTGCTTGCATTTTACCATACCGTCCCGGTAAAAGCGCGAGGCAACCCTGCTCCGAAAGAAAGAAGAGAGCGCCTGCTATGCTTCGAGGAAGGCCGATATAAAGATTTCATGAAAGTTTTGCACATAGTGACAAGATTTCATGGAATATACATCAAATATCGAGTTAGCAGTTGACGCAAAGCGTTACCTCTGCTATCATAAGCCAGAGCGAGCAAAAATTAGCAGAGTAAAGAGGTCGAATGCTATGGGTACCCCCCTACCATCATGGTCAAACGTTTTGCAGGGGATTATTAAGTCAACGGCCGAACGTCAACGCCTGGCGGCAGCTCTGGGTGTGACGAATATGACTTTAACGCGCTGGGCTAGTGGGGAGTCAAAACCACATAAAAACCATCTGGTACGTTTAGTCCAGGTGGTACAACCCGCTCATCGCCAGGAATTACTTGATGCGCTTGAACGCCAGTACCAGGATATCCATACCTGGCTCATAGAAGATACCTCCAATCAAATCCCAGCCGAATTCTTTGCTCAGGTGTTAAATATTCGTACAACGACCACCGAAAGTCTGCTTTTCTGGCGCATCTGTGATGTGGTGTTAAAACAAGCGCTTGCTCAACTCGATCCCAACAATCTTGGTATGGCGATCAAACTCATCCAATGTATGCCACCTTCGCCACGTGACGGGAAAATCCACAGTTTGCGAGAGCGTGTAGGCAAAGGCACACCGCCCTGGACAGCCGATCTTGAGCATGATGTACTCTTCCTGGGCCTTGAATCATTGTCGGGCTATGCCGTAGAAGTGCGCCACATTGTCAGCAACGACGACCTGCGCAAAAGCGGAACTATTCCTGCTTTTTCGGATGTGTATGAAATCAGTGCAGCCGCTCATCCAGTTCGTCTCGAAGGACGCATCGCGGGTTGTCTGCTGGCCTCAAGCACACAACCTGGATATTTTTCGTTGCAGCGGCTTGCATTGCTGGCGACATACAGTGATCTCATCGCGTTGGCATTCCATAAATATGAGTTCTATCCTCCATCGATCTTAGAACTCCGGGTCATGCCCAAACCCGAGACGCAACGCCCTATCATCGCTGAGTTCCGACAACGGGTCACAATGAAATCCCAGCAAGTGATGCAACAGCGGCAACAACTGAGCCATCCGGAAATTGAATTGCAAACATGGCAGGAGATAGAAGAAGATCTGCTCGCCGTCAGGGATGACTCCTATCTCTAAGGTTGCTCTACTCGATGCTATGTTTGCGCATCAGATAACGTAACTGATCGACTTTGGCAAAACCGAGCAGTTCGGCCGCACGCGTGCGATTATGCCGCGCAGTCTCTAAAGCCCAGCGAATGAAATGTTGCTCAACCCGTTCGCTGACCTCATCGAGCGAAACCGGGCCAGGAGGACGTGTTCTGAGCCACTGTTCCCAGATATCGATACAAGCTCCAGCTGCCTGATCCCCTTCGCCAGCTATCTCGTGCGGCAGGTGCATAGGCAATAATTCATCGCGATTGCTCAAAATCATGGCACGCTCGATCACATTTTTTAGCTCACGTATATTCCCGGGCCAATGATAGGCCAGCAGCAGATGTTGAGCCTCTGGCGCAATCCGCCGCACATTGCGCCCCAATGATTTGTTGAAATCCTCGATGAAGCGCGAGGCAAATAATAAAATATCGCCGGGGCGTTCACGCAGTGGCGGAAGCGTGATTTTAAGGACGGCCAGGCGAAAGTACAGGTCTGAACGGAAATGACCTTCTTTCATGGCTTGCTCCAGATCACGATTTGTCGCCGCAAGAACACGAACGTTGATCTTCACCTCCTTGCTACCTCCTAGACGAAAAAATGAGCGCGTTTCCAGCACACGCAACAGCTTTGCTTGCATATCCAGGGGCATTTCTCCAATCTCATCAAGAAAAAGCGTTCCTCCCTCCGCAAGCTCAAGTAGCCCACGTTTCTGCTTTTTAGCATCAGTAAACGCATA
Organism: Reticulibacter mediterranei; assembly: GCF_016587455.1. Lineage (NCBI taxonomy): Bacteria > Bacillati > Chloroflexota > Ktedonobacteria > Ktedonobacterales > Reticulibacteraceae > Reticulibacter > Reticulibacter mediterranei. The sequence goes on from NZ_BNJK01000001.1 coordinate 1,653,579, forward strand.
CTGTTCATAGCCAAAAAGTTCGCTCTCTAGCAAATTATTGGCAATAGCAGCGCAGTTTAACGGGTGAAAAGGGCCGCTGGCCCGGTTGCTCTGCTCATGAATTGCACGAGCAACCACCTCTTTACCTGTGCCGCTTTCTCCCATAATGAGGACTGAGGCATTGCTGCGAGCGACGCGGGCTACCAGATCAAACACGTCCCTCATGCGTTCACTATGGCCTACGATATAGCTAAAATGATAATTATCGCTGCGATCCCGGCGAAGTTGACGCAACTCTCGCGACATAGCGCCAGTCTCCAGCGCACGTTGTACCACCAGTAATAATTCATCAAGGTCAAAGCCTTTCAGAAGATAATCAAAAGCCCCTAACTTCATAGCAGAAACGGCAGTTTGTACGTCACCATACGCCGTCAACATAACGACAGGCACCTCCGGATCGCTCTTGCGAACACTCATCAAGATCTCTAATCCACTCAATCCAGGTAGACGCAGGTCAAGCAATATAAGGTCAATAGTATTTTTCTGCAATTCCTGCAAACCCCGATCGCCGTCAGCAGCCGTATAGACCTCATAGCCATGTTTCCGTAAAAAACGAGCAATTTGATGTGGTAAATGTGGCTCATCATCGATAATCAGAATACTCAAGCTCATTGGCTGTCCCTCCCACCTTCAATCCCGATGATTGCTCTTATTTGTGATAATTGGCAGTCGCACCGATAGAGTCGCGCCATACCCAAAGTGTCCTTCCGCCCGTATATATCCTCCATGATCCTCAACTAATCTTCTTGTAATAGCCAAACCGAGACCGATCCCATGCGCTCTGGTGGTAAAAAACGGTTGAAAAATGCGCTCAAGCTGGTCAGGAGGGATGCCAGAGCCAGTATCGCTGACAGAGACCTCCAACCAGGATTGGAAAACCTCTCCAATAGAACTGCGATAGGGGTGTCTGGCAGTAGAATAGATCTCCTGATTGCTTTCTGACGACACTATGGGCTGACCATCCGAGATGGCCCGATCAGCGGCGAGAACGTGACAGGTAATGGTCAGAATTCCTCCATCAGGCATCGCTTGCAAGGCATTAATATAAATATTCAGCAACACCTGCTCTATCTGTCCTTCATCAACGTAGATATCAGGAACGCTATCATACACGCGATGGACATCAACGTTCGCTTCGACGCAGCGCGATTGAATGAGTTGCAGTACTCGATCACTGACATCGGTGATGCTACATTTGACGCGATGCAGCTGGCGAGGCTTCGCAAAGAGCAGCAGGTCACGAACGATACTATCAAGGCGCTCAACCTCCTTGAGTACAACCGAAACTGCCTCCTGCGCCCAATCGAATACTTCCTCCTCATCGGCGGGAGAAGGCTTTATTCCTCCCGCCATATCATCCATCAACATCTGCATCGAGATTTTAATCGATGCCAGAGGGTTGCGTACCTCGTGGGCCACGTTTGCCGCCATCTCACCTAACGAGGCAAGACGATCCAGACGGCGTTTCTCCTCTTCCAATTGATGCACTGATGTCACATCGGTAAATGTCACTAACACGCCGACACGCGCACTCAAATCATCGCGCAGAGGCAACAGATCGATATCAAGCACCACTTCGCGGTCATGACGATCAACAGTAATCAGTGTTCCTCCCTGTATCCCTTGCATATAAAATGGCGTATCGCTCTCTCGAGGCACATCTGTTCCCTGCTCGCTCTCAGGAAGGGTATGGGAGCGAGAAAATGATCTGATATCGAGAAATTTGTGCAGCGGCTGGCCCATCACCTCGCCGGGATGATATCCCAATATAGTAGATGCCGCTCGATTAAACATCGTCACTATACCGCTACTATCAACTGCAACTAACCCGCTGGGAATGCATTCCAGGATCAGAGCCTTTAAGCGCTCATCATCCAACACTTGCCGCAACAATTTCCGCGCCTCATTGCGTGCCTCTAGAACCTCTGCCATTAGAACTGTATTTTCAAGCACTGCGCTGGCCTGACTTGCCAATACCTGCAACAGCACAATTTCCGCGCGACGCAATTTCCAGGCGTGATAATACCCCCCAATCACAATACCCAGAATCTTTGGCTCTTCTTGTGAGAAATCATATGCAGATCCACGACTATCGCGCAATAATCCACTCTGCTTCCCGCCCTCCCTTCCATTCAACAAAGGCAGTGCAAAAAACGTTTTTATATTGGTCGGGAGTTGCGCAAGACACTCCTGTACGAAGGGATGAAGAGGATCACCTGGTCGCTCAATAATGAGAGGCGAAAACGCACGCTGCCCACGAAAATAGCAGAAGAGCTTTTCACAAAGTGAAGGTGCGATCCACGATGCCTGATCCACTCCTTCCTCCAACTCAACCAGTTCGCATAAATCCACAGCAGCTATTTCGCGGGTACGCTGCACTACAATTGTGCGCAAACGCTGTAGCTCGTACATGGAGCAATGCAATTGGCTACTGATACTATTGAGCAGAGCAAGCTCGTGAATACGTTCACGGTCCCGTTCCAGTAAACGCGTATTCTCTAATAGCAAAGCAACAACGCCTGCCACAGCTTCAAATACTACGACCTCATCTCGAGTCCAATCAAATCGTTCCTGCCCATCATGGCGAATAGCCACCAGCACCCCTATAGCTCGCTGGCGATAGAGCAAAGGGGCCGCAATAAGGGCATGGGGCGCAGGTGATGAAACAGGAACAACAACGATAGTGCGCTCTCGCCATGCCCGAGCTTCTGGCAAATCACTATGCAGATCAATAGGATTAATGCGTGCAAAGCGGAGCAGGGCAGCAGACCAACCAGGAGTATCATCAAAAGAGCCGGCAACAAACTGGAGAGTATTGCTGATCTGCTGGTAGAAGAGCACACACCGACATTTCAGCAAACCAGCGAGACGCCGGGGCAAGCTATCCTGTAATAGGCGATACTCAGTGATAGTGCTGAACTCGCTCAAAAGTGTAGTCACTATATCTGCTGCGTTTATCTGTTCATCACGATATTTTGCATCTACCAACATCTTTATCCCATCCCGGTTTACTGACGCCCTCAGAAGACTTGGGAAGTTATTCAGGTCATTCAGAGGTGCTCATGCCATTGAGAACTCTCTAGCAGCGCCTCTAACAGAACGAACACGACAGACACAAGGGTACTATCGCTTCCTGTTAAACTATACCAGAAGTCTTCTTTTTTGACACGCAAAATGCTTATTTTATGAATACATTGTAATTTTATACAAGAAAATATGATTTGATGAGGTAGAATGGTATTTTACCAGTTACTATTATCAATCCAGTGCAGAAGATATCAATTGACAGGGCAAGCATGAACGCGTACACTTAAACATACCTCACCTGGGAGCGCAACAATATGGAGAATATCACTCAACAACAAACAGATTTAAACTATTGGCGGTCAAAATCTGTGATTACACGCTGGGCAGCACTCGTGGGAGCATTGATTCTGGGATTGCTTTTCGCAGCTTTGCCAGGACGGATCACGTTCGGCTTCGGTTGGGTGCCATTAGCGATCATTGTCATCATCACACTGATTATTACTCTGCCTCATTTCGTACGCCGTCCCTTCTCACCTTCCACCATACGCGTTCTCAGCTTCATCATATTAGGAGTTGTGACATTAACTCTGGCAGTTGGAGTCTGCTTGATGATTTATACGCTCCCCAACAGAAGCCAATCGCAGGCCGGAATGTTACTGCAAACAGCAGGCCTGCTCTGGATCGCAAATATTCTCGTCTTTGCTCTATGGTACTGGGAGATTGACGGAGGAGGCCCGATCAAGCGCCACAAGCATGGGCATCAGGCAGCAGACTTTATGTTCCCGCAACAGGCCGATGGAAATACAAAAGGCTGGGCGCCACACTTCTTCGACTACCTGTTTGTTGCGTTTACTGCCGCCACTGCCCTTAGCCCGACTGATACCTATCCCTTGACTCGCTGGGCAAAGATGTTGATGATGATGGAGGCCATCATTGCCATGCTAACCATCGTTATCCTGGCAGGGCGAGCAGTGAATATCCTCTAAATTGTACTATTGAGTTTCTTCTCATTAAACGTGAAATGTCACTTCCTGCCCTTCTTTCTCGCCGGCACGTCTCACTACACTCCTACCAGGTGTGGTGCGAGCGATCTCGCGCCCTCCTTTAAAAACGTAGAGGCGGGCAGGCAACAGGCGCAATGCTTCAAAGGCAGAGGGAGCATCAAGGATGAGAAAGTCTGCTGGTTTCCCTTCTTCAATACCGTAGCGATCCTGAATGCGCAACGCCCTGGCGGCATTCGTCGTAATAAGGTCGAGAACGGCATCGATCTCTTCGTGTCCACTCATATGGCATAGGAACAGGGCCAGTTGCGCTGCTGCCAGCATATCGCCTCGTCCCAACGGAAACCAGGGGTCCATAATGGAATCATGCCCAAGTGCAACATTGACACCAGACGCCAATAGTTCTTTGACGCGGGTAATACCACGCCGTTTAGGATAGGTGTCAAAACGACCCTGAAGCACCACGTTATCAAAAGGATTGGCGATGACGTTTACCTGCGCTCGGGCAAGCAAGCGCAGCAGCTTGAAAGCATAGGCGTTATCATACGAGTGCATGGCAGTACAATGGCTCGCCGTGACACGTCCCTGCCAGCTCTGCTCAATGGTGTCCGCCGCCATCACCTCTGTAAAGCGTGATTGTGGATCATCGGTCTCGTCGCAATGACAATCAATATCGCGATTGAACTCCTTCGCCAGAGCAAACGCATAGTGAACATCTTCCACGCCCATATCCCGCGTCCACTCATAGTGGGGAATGCCTCCCACAAGGTCGCATCCCAGTTCCAAAGCCTTGCGCATCAATTCGCGTCCACCTGGAAAGGAGAGAATACCATCCTGGGGAAAAGCGACCAGTTGCAGATCACAAATATCACGAACCTCCTCGCGCACTTCGAGCAGGGCACGCAATGCGGTCAGGTTGGGATCGCAGACATCGACATGGCTCCGAATATGCAACGTACCTTGAGCGACCTCCCAGCGAATCTCTTCAAGCGCACGCCGCTTAACATCCTCATGGGTCAAATCTGGTTTGCGCTCACTCCAGATCTGAATACCTTCCAGCAAGGTGCCGCTTGAGTTATAGCGCGGCTGCCCAACGGTCAGAACAGCATCTAGATGGACATGCGCATCAATAAATGGAGGCACAACCAGCCGTCCATCAGCATCCACAACGCGGGTCGCCTCCGCAGAGGGCAGATCAGCGGCGATTTTGACAAAGAGGCCATCTTTGACGGCGATATCGACAGGCTGCTGGCGACGATGAAGCCGCACGCGACGAATGAGCAGATCATAAGACATAGACAAATCCTCTCACAGCAGAACTTCCAGGCTCCTAAAACAGCAGAAAAGAGATGAAATAGCAAGCTATCCCATCTCTTTTACTATACCAAAGTCTCGCCGATTATTGCTCTGCCTCGGCCACAGCCGCGCTCGGAATAGGTCTGGAGCGCAATTCTATAGGACGCAAGATCAGATAAGAGATTGCGGCAAAGATCACGCCCAACTCGAAACCAACATCCATTCCAAATGGAGGATGAATGAGATAAGCAATGGGGCCGACGAAGAGCAGCTGAGCCGCACCGAGGTAGACACCAACCAGACCTAGAGCCATCGAGACCAACGCAGCCCAACCAGCTGGCAACATTTCAGGGTTATTCCAGTCCTCGACGTTATATTTTCCGCGACGGAACACAAAATGCTCCAGCACCAGAATAACCGCCCAGGGGCCTAACCAGTAGGCAATCAGAAGCAGGAAGTTCTCCAGCGTTGCATTAAAGTTTTGCGCGGCAGGCAAGGCGATGAGAATATAGACGACTGCGCCAATTAACGTCCATACGGCGCGAGGGACGCGCTGGAAAGGCTTACCAAGCACCTGCATAGTCAGGCCCAGGCTATAGTCATTGGGAATATTGTTGGCGATCACACTGAGGGCAAGCAGAACCAGCAGGAACGTGCCGAATGGTCCCAGAGGCTGGAGTGCAGCTGCGAGGAGATCCCCACCACCTTTCCCTTTGTAAGCAACAACCGTTGAGAGGCTGAGTCCGAGAATTTCTAGCACAATGCAGGGAATGGTTACGCCCAGGAAGGTCAGCCAGAAAACGCGACTGGCAGGTGTATCCTCCGGCTGATTAACATTATAGTCTGAAGCGTACGAACTCCATCCGGTAGCAAAGCCATAGATAGCTCCGCCAAAGGAAATGAAGGAGGCAAGCCAGGCAATGTTCAACGCCGGCGTGGGAATAATGGTGATGTGGGGGCCGGCCACAAAAGCAAGCACCACAAAAATGAGCGCCATTGGTATCCATGCAAAGCGCTCATATCTATGAACATATTTATATCCATAGATACTCACGATGGTTGTCAGGATGGCAATGATGAGAATACCAACCCAACGGGGAATAGCTCCATTACTCAATGCCTGTACAAGCTGACCACCGACAATCACATTTACGGCAGACCAACCAATACAGGCCGCAATATTAAACAAAGCCATGACAATCGCCCCTACCCAACCAAAGGAGAAGCGCGAAATGGTCATCTGGCGCAAGCCCAGTTTCGGACCAAGTGTGGAGAAAAAGGCAACCGGGAGAACTCCAAGGACATTGAAAATAATAATAGCCAGCACACTATCCCAAAAACCGAGGTTAAAAACCGGCACTGCAATTGCGCCAAGCACAACAGTCGAGATAACCAGATTGGCGGAGAGCCACATTGTAAAATTGTCAAAGATGCGAATATGGGTGCGACTCTCCGGCGAAACACGTTCGATACCATGTGTTTCTATTCCCTTTTCGCCTTCAGAAATAATGACAGTATCGGTATCTGTGGCCATCGATGATACCTCCTTAAATGAAAAACAAAAGCATACGAAAAAAGGCACTGCACTCCTAGGGAAATGTACAGCGCTGTATGCCAGATCAACCGGGATACAACCATTATAGCATACAAACAAATAAATATATACTGTTCACAAAAGAACATTGTTTCTCTCTCATCGGTCACAACAAGGATAAAAGAAAATACAATTAAAGATACAGTTGAGAAAACTACATCCTTATATGACTTTGGTATACAAGTGTCACTCTGTCGCAGATTGGGGGATTTCCCCCCTAGCAGTGCAAAAACGTCTTAGGCATAATGATATCAGGGGCATTCTGGAAGCCTTACAGGCATGCAACGAACGCAAGCATGTGTGACAGGTTCCTAGCGGGCATAGAAAAACAGATGTATTTATCAGAAATATGATGCACTTTATCTTTGTCTTCTTTCATCGAAAATGCACATTATCTTTCAACTATAATGGAGGGCATTTCCTACCATGAATGATTTCTGGTATCGTTATAACGATCTCTCAGCACGCGCACGCATTGGTATTCTTGCAGGCATTATTCTTACAATATTCTGCTGCGTGTATATTGCTCTCTCGAATCTGCAACCGACGGAGGCCGCGACAAATGAAACGCAGACAAAGACCGCCACGCCCGCACCGAAGCTGCCAGCATCACGCTTCATCTTTGGCACGAATCTTTCGCCCAGCGATGACAAATATGAGACGATCACCTCGCAAACAACACAAGGTCTCTTACAAGAGATGCATATACAAATGGTACGTATTCCTCTAGAAAAACCGCTCTCCGATGCAGTTATCACACAGGCAGCACAGGGAGTAAAAACACTCAACGCAGTACCATTGGTGAACCTGTACGACCCGTTTGCGCCAAAGAGCCAGGAAGAGAACAGCAAGATCATCAAGATCATGAACAAGGTCTTTGGACAGACAACTGTCTATTACGAATATGGCAATGAAGACGACGCCGCCGGCATCTCAGCAGAAGATTATACAGCGGCGTGGAATAAAGCGGTTCCAGACCTGAAGAAACTGGCCCCAGGCGCGCATTTTATCGGACCTGCGACGTATCGGTACACAGAACAATACTTCCAAACATTCCTCAAGCAAGCCAATCCACTGCCTGACGAGATAAGCTGGCATGAGTATACCTGCAACGCAGCAGAATCGCAGCAAATATGCACACAGCGCCTCAACAATTGGAGCAGCGACATTCGCAATGCGCGTACAACGATGACAAAGGTTCTCGGCAAATCCCTCCCCATTGTCATCTCCGAATGGAACTACGCAGCAAACGCAAAGGCGAACGATGGGAAAGCTAACGACTCCAAATTTCTGGTCAGCTGGATGACGAAAGCATTACAAATATTGAGCGACAACCAGATCTTCGCCTCAATGCAATATTCTTGCACTGGCACGACCCCTCTCATCACCAATGACGAGTTGACCCCGCAGGGGGAAGCCTTCATGAATCTCTATGAAAACTATGTTACCAACCGCTCCCGTACAAAGCCCGGAGCAACACCTACGGCTACTCTTACTGATACACCTACGTCCACGCCTACGGCTACTCCTACACCATCTCCTACGCCAACTCCTACCGTTGCTCCACCGCCTGAAATCGTTCCTACGCCTACCCCCTGGCCTACCCCAACGCCCACACCTATGGCGCAGCCAACGCCTACACCATCTCCCACACTCATTGTTGGTAGCACGCCTCTAGTGACTCCTACTCCAGGCGGCACACCTACGGTCACGCCTACCATGGGAGCCACACCTACAGATACACCAACGCCTGAGATGACACCTACAATTGAAGCCACATCTACCGTTGGGAGCACACCTACAGTAGAGATCACACCCACTTCTACATCTGAAGTGACGCCCACTGTTGAGGCAAGTCCAACCACGACGCCAGATGAAACTCCTACCCCGGAGAGTACTCCTATCGTCGAAGTCACACCCACTTCAACAGTGACAGGAACTCCCACTACTGGCATCACACCTACGGCAACCAAGCCAACTACCCCTCCGCAGATTACGGCAAGTATGACGCCGACGCAGGTCTACCAGGCAGCAACCTCCGGGCCACTGCTCTATACATCTTCACTGCTCAAACAAGGTGCGGCCTCATGGGATGTGAAGAAGTTCACCGGCGGCGGCAGTTGTGGATTTACAACAGTTGGCTATCAGGTCAATATGCCGCAGCGCAATTACTTTGCATCGTGTATGGCCCAATCGCTCAGTTATAAGAATTTCACCATCCAGATTGCGATGAAAATTACATCCGGCACTGCAAACGATGGCGGAGGCATTATCTTCCGCGATAATGGCAAGGGCAGCTATCGCTTCCGTGTAAATCTGGATGGGACCTGGGATTGTGCACCACTCAACATCAGTGGCAGCAGTTCCGCGATCAAGAAAGGACTGAACCAGACCAACATCCTGACCATCGTAGCAGAGGGATCTGACCTCTACTTCTTCATTAACCAACAGTATATAACACATGTGACTGACTCCAGTTTTAGTGCCGGACGCCTGGGTCTGATGGCAGTAGATTGGAATGGCACAACGAATGTGAGCTTTAACAACATAAAAGTCTGGCAATTGCGCTAGCATTTCTGTCACTTAGCAAAAGACAGGAGGCCTACCAGATCAAAATGTAGTGCCTCCTGTTTTTTGCTACAGCAAATCAGCCTCTTACGGCCCTGTAAGGCCACCGATTGAGTAATAACAGGTAAATTTCTTCACGAAAAAATGAACTGGTCTCGACAAGACCAGTGGTTAGGACATATAATTGCTCATAATAGTTATGTACGTAGTGTCCACAAGTCTCAAAGAAAAATGGGCGACCAGCGTTGCGAAGCTCAGGTGTTTCACAATGTTGGTCGCTTATAGCACTTGAGTACACCTACACAGGGATGAAGGGTTCTCCCTGTACCACCGTTCCGATGACAGCAGCAGTGGTGACAGGTACACACCTATCTCAAACTAGATCAGGAGGTTGCATGTCTTCCAAGGCCAGCATCAATCATCAGCCAGGTACCGCCGATGCGGGAAGCGAGACCATCGACCAGCTCCGCCAGGAAAACCACGACTTGCATATGGAGTTGGAGATGAGAACGCAAGAAAACGCCTTGCTCAACGAAGTAATCTCGACCGTTGGCTCAACGTTGAGGCTTGATGAGGTGCTACGACACCTTGTGGACACTGTTGTCCGCGCTACTGCCTGCCAGATTGCCCTTATTTACTTGTATGATAACGACAAAGAGCGGCTTGTTTTAGCCAGTACGACAGAACAGTATCAACACCTGGTAGGCAACATCTCGATGGCACTAGGAGAAGGGATTGCAGGATGGGTGGCACTGCACCGCAAACCGGTCTTTTTACGAGAAGAAGCGATGGAAGATCCACGTTTTTGCTATTTTCCTGAATTGGAGGAGGAAAAATTTCAATCTTTCATGACGCTTCCTATCATTGCTAAAGACCGCCGCCTGGTTGGTGTAATTACACTCCAGGCAGTTGCACCGCACGAATTCACGGAGCAGCATCGCACTTTCATCAGTAATACGGCTGCACTGGTGGCAGGTGCCATTGAAAATGCCCAACTCTATGAGAATACGCAGCGCAAACTCAGCATTCTTACCTCGCTCTCCATGCTCAGTCAGACCATCAGTTCGGGTTTGTATCTCGACGACATGTTACGCACTCTGGCAACACTGACCGTCCAGATCATGGAGGTTGATCTGTGTGCGATTATGCTGATGGATCAGGCAAGAGAACGAGAAGGGGAGCTATCACGGCAACCACGCCGTCTGACGGTTCACGCCACCTCACCCAACCTCAACGACCGCGCCCATTTCCAGCCGATAGATGTAGACCGCCTGACCCTGGAACGGCTACGGGAGATGAACGAAGCACTCCTCCATCCCGGCAGTGTGCAGTTGCAAAATGGGCAACATCTGGAAATTGGTGAGGAGACGTTAGAGCGCCTCAACCCCATCAGGGATGCTCAGTACAAAACCCTGATTTCCGCACCGCTGATTGCCGGAACGGAACAACTTGGTCTCATCAACTGTTATCTGAGCAAGGCACGGCGGTTCAGCACCGAAGATCAAACGCTGCTCACCACAATTGCTAATCAGATAGCAATAGCAATCAAGAACAGCTATCTGGTCAATCAACTGGCACAAAAGAACCTGGTCAAGGGCTTCTTCGACGATTTGATGCATGGTACGACCGATTCAGAAGATTCGCTCAGGCAACGAGCGCATTTTCTCGGTTGCGATCTCAACAAATCGCATGCGGTGGTGATGATCGAGATCGCCCACCTGGATGAGCGACGCTACGAGGGCAATTCAGCACGTAAAGCAGGCAAAAACGAGCGCGCAGTTGCCCCCTCAACACTGCAAAATCTCGCTCCATTGCTAGAAGAGAGCTATACGCAGGGAACACCGTTACAAACTGCATACAAGCGGATCAGCGGAGTGGTGAGAAGGCGTATTCAAGACACTTATCCAGGCTCCATTTTCTATGACCATGAAAACCTGCTCACCTGTCTGGCCTCTTTAAACAAAGATCCAAATGGCATGCGGCTCAAAAGCTGGCTACAGGATGTCGCCCAACAGATGCGTAACGAGTATAATGTCTACCTATCCATCGGGATAGGCAACGCATGCCTGCATATTAGTGATTACCGACGTGGCTTTGCTGAGGCCAATGAAGCCTTGCAGATGGGTCAGAATCTCTCACAGGATAAGGTGGCCGAGGCACGTTTTCAGCCTATTGTTACTCATTTCAATGATCTGGGCGTGTACCGCTATCTGTACAAGATCGCTCATATGGATGATCTACGCGATGTCTATCAGGATCAGGTGGCTCGCATCGATAGCTATGACCGGCGCAAAAACACAGATTTGTTGGACACACTTGAAACCTATCTCGAATGTGCTGGCAACCTTACCAAGACATCAGAGCGGCTCTTCGTCCACCGCAATACCCTGATCCAACGTCTGGATCGCCTGCAATCGTTATGTGATATCGATTTACAGGAACGAAGTAACTGGCTTACGCTGCAAGTAGCGATTAAAGTCTACAAGCTCCGTACAAGCGGAGGATAGAAACAAGCAACGAGAGATGCAGTTTATGTCATTTAAAATTGATAAGCTGCATCTTTTGCTGTTATCTCAGCACCTATTTAACTGCGGCAATTCCTTTGAAGTAGATTTCTCCGAGGTGCGTCACCAGTTCCTCTGGCGACATTTGCTCGCCAACAACCAGGGCTTCATAGGTTCTGGGAGACTGCAAACAGAAAAAAGCATTGAGCATTACCGATGTAGGAATGCCTTTATCAAACTCGCCAGTCGCCTTCCCTTCCTCCAATATCGCTCTAATACGAGTTGCAAGTTGCCCCCAAAGCTCTCGCATGCTCTCTTTTTTCTGCATAAAGAAACGTTGTAAATCCGGGCTATGATAGATAGAAGAAAGCAAGCGCGCACGCTTACTATAAAATCCACTGTACATAAAATGAAGGATTGATTTCAGCTTCTCACTTGCTGTTAGTGACGGCGGAGCGGAAACAGCATCATCAACGGCTTGCAGAAACACCTCCATATCACGCGTTAAGATCGCCACAACCAGATCTTCTTTACTAGGAAAGTGTAAATAGACTGTACCTTTGCCAATACCAACCCGCGCGGCAATCTCATCGATGGATGTATCAAAGTATCCATTTGCGATAAAGACCTCCTCAGCGGTCTTGAGAATAAGCTGTTCGCGCTCCTGGCGCTGTTTCTCTTTTAATGTACGATGCCCGTGTGCTGCTTGCATTTTTTACTGCTTCTCCTTCAGAAATTGAAGGTGCCCATTATTTTTGATCGTTCGCCTCTCATCTACCTTGTATATCATCCTGACTCATCAGTCGCAATGCTACCTCAAGGTCAGTCCTTTGTCAAGAACTGGCACACATTCATGATCGGAAAAGCAATACAAAATACTAAAGAAAATTGGAGCCATTGCAACTTGCAGAGTTCTCTCCAGAGATGTTACACTAAAGCGTGTATACACCCATGCAAACAACAAAAGACGCTCGATGGGCCAGGCTGCATCTATGGCTCACCGTTTTGTATCTGACAATTGCCTGTATGGTGCTGCTGATCAGCGGAACCGGGCATCTACGTCTCCTCAAAGAGATCAACACGACCTTTGGGGGCTTTTTCTGGGCCATCGATACCGATGGACAGATAGTGCTCACCTCGACGCCGCCGCAACTCCCTCCTTTCGAAGCACCAGCCGCTCCGCTGCTTAACAAGGTCCATATCATCGCCGTGAATACCACTGCCATCACCAAAGAGAACGAAGCAGCATTGACACACGCCTATCAAAATGCCAAACTGGGAGACTCTATCACCTACACGGTGACCACTGGCGACAAGGACAACACTGCAATAATAGTACGCCCGGTTAGCACGTTTACATGGGATATGTGGTGGCAAAACTACGGCTCGACACTACTAGCCGGACTGTGCTGGCTCGTGATCGGTGCCATTCTGTTGATTGGTGCCAGCGAATGGACAGAAGCAGTTGAAGGTTTGACGCTTCTCCCACCAGCGCTGCTCTTTCTGCTCTACAGCCATTGGGGAAATGTTCAGCAGGCTTATCCAGCCGACCTCGTATTTCAATTGCTCTGGATACCAGCCTTTGCCCTCACAGGTGCCGTATTTCTTCATCTGAGCCTGATCTATCGACCAGAGATACTACTACATACGCGCCGCTTACGCATCGTGGATGGTATCCCCTATGTACCACTTATCGTGCTTGTGTCCTATGAGTTGAGTTCGCTACTGATCGCAGGGCAGGTTCCAACGGGCATCAACATCACGGCTAGCATGGGTTATGGAGCATTTGCGCTCGTGAGCGGACTGTGCATCAGTATCTCCTCTCTGTGGCGCATTGGACTCATTTCTCCACAAAAGCAGCTCCACAAGCAGCTTGTACCAGCGCGTATTCGCCAGCGCATCGGTAAGCTGTTGACGGTATGGATTGTAGGGCTGGTCCTGAGTTTCTGCCTGGAAATCTTACCCATGCTGCTTACCGGACACGCTCTGTTCTCTCTCCCAACCTTCACCATAGCAGCCGCCGTCTTTCCCCTGTTTCTCCTCTCTGTGAGACGCTCACAACGCCTGCTGGATCACTTATATACCTCTCTGGAACAACTTGAGGAGGAACACCAGGAGCAGCAACAGGCCTCCAGCGATCTACAAGGGGCAAATCAACAACTTGAGCAGGCAACATCGCTTCTCTTGAAGGCTGATGCGCACCTGCGTTCTCTGCTCTCACAACGTATCCACGACCAACCCCGACAACAGGCACTGCGCATCCGCTCGCTGCTTGGTCACTGGCAGCACAAATTGCAAGTCGAGGCAGAACGGGACGAGGAGAGCAAAGTCGCGGCCCAACCTCTCATCGAAGTTCTGGGGAAAGTGCGTAAGATCAGCGAGGAGTTGGAGAGCGATTTGAGAGGGCTACAACTTCTGTTAGAAGATGCCTATCAACGCAGCAGTCTTGGCCTCAAACTACATCTGGAAAAGCTGATTCGTGAAGATCTGCCGATGCGCTATCCCGAATCGCCCCTCAAGCTTCAGGCCGATCTCTGGGCCTTAGACGCCTTTACCGGAGACCTGGAACAGACAGAAGAAGGCGCAACAATCGCCGAGACCATCTCCTATACAGTGACCCAGGCGTTACTAAATATCTACAACCATGCAGGAGCAACGTTTGCAACGGTCCGCACATCCTACACAGATGGAATACTTGAGGTAACGATCAGCGACGATGGGCGCGGCTTTGATCCAGAACGCATCCCAACCGAAAAAACCAGCCTGTTTAAAGCCAGGCTCAAGGTACGAGAGATTGGTGGCACGCTGGCAGTCCAATCCAGCCCACGTTCCCGCTTATCGCGCGGCACCACCATTACCCTACGCATCCCGCTGCCACAGATAGAAAAAAACGCAACGTCTGCACAGGATACAGAAGCGGAAATGTCAGCGATTGAACAGCATCATCCTCAAACGCATCACTAGCGAGCATGCTCATAACAACGGCAAGACCGCCCCGGCCAGTTCTGCATCACTCCCGAGAACAGCTGGCACCAGTTCCACCATACTACATACCCGCGATGAGGAGCGTACAATCAGCGAGCCACGCACACGCGAGAGCAGCAAATCACTGGCACAATACTGAGCGCCGAGAATGCCGCCGAGAATGAGGACGTTTGGCTCAAACAGGTCAATATACTTGGCAATAGCTGCACTGACGCAACGGCTTATTTCGCCGTAGACCTGAAGGGCCAGCGTATCGCCACGCAGCGCCTCTTCCGCTAACAGTTGCGGGCTGAAATACTCGCGCCCAAGCAAGCGCTGAACCAGGCTCCCCTCTTCGCCACGCCGCAGCGCACGTTGAACCCTTTTCTGAATGGCATCCATTGACACCATTGTATTGATGCAGCCCTGTTTGCCACAGCTACAACGAGGACCGCTACTCGAAACGTTCAGATGGCAGATATGCCCGATATACTGCTGAGTAGGATGCTCCACCTGTCCATTGATCACCAGCGAGGCTCCCACAACAGCTTCAACGGCCAGATAGAGCAGCCGCTTGAAGCCACGACCAGCCCCAAAACGATGTTCACCCAACAAAGCTGCATCGACATCGACTTGCAGGTGAGTAGGCAGTTCATAGCGGTTTTCCAGAAAATCACACAGGGGAAAATTGCTGAGAGATGGGAGCAAAGGTATCAGAAAAGGACGACGCCTTGTATAGTCAAGTGTACCTGGAATACTAATTCCAATCCCACTCACCTGCCAATCAGAAGAGCGAGCATAAGCTAGCATAGCATCAACGGCACGCAAATACGGCTCAAGAGTGGCTGCCGCAGGACGCCCTCTCAGCGTCTTTGCATGGCTGCGCTGATGCACATGTCCAGAGGAATCAACTAGAGCAACGGTTGTCTTACTACCCCCAATCTCTATCCCTACCGCTACACGCCTGTCTGCACTCATGGGACGATACCCGCATTTCTACGTTCCAGTATTTAGCTAGAACATTCGTTCCTATTTCAACAGGTCTACAGCAATAGATGCGAGAGCGAACTCGTAGTTTCTACAGAAAGTATAAAGAGTCGATCGAACATTTGTCAAGGTCATATGTTCCGAATATCCGTACTACCTACTCCAACCACGAACAACGTTAACCATAAAACGACTCAACTACAAGCAACCGACCGGGAAACTGCACAGGGATTTCCAATTCTCCCATCTAGCGGGAGTGCAGAGGGCGGCAGCCCTTTGCCGGGGTGCAGGGTGTCCCCGCAAAAAACCTTTTTTCTTCTCTTTTGCGCGCCTCCTGTGGCGGCGCGCGAAGGAGGGAAGGAAACTGGGGACCCCCCAGACCCCGGCAGGGAGACCCTGCACCCCTTTGAGCGGAGAACTGGAAAGCCCTGGAAACTGCACCCCTCGCTGGCATTATTGATGCCGACGTGATAGAGTTAAAGAATGGCAGAAAGAGCAACTACTGTAGAGTAGAAGAAGGAGCGCTATCATGTTTGGTAGAAACAAGCAGACAAATAAAGCCGCTGAGAATAGGGTCGAATATACACCGGAAGAGAGAGCGAAAATTCTCGGGCAAAGTCATAGCTTGTCTGAGGAAGAGGGGCAGATGATTCAGCAGATGATTCGCGAGGAGCAACATAGCAGCCGCCAGCTTTACATCCCTCAAGAAGACCTCGCGCAAGAGGCAACCACTCGGATGAAGCCAGAAGTGGCACGGGTCATCCAGGCGAGCAAAGTGCGCGACATCCTGCATATGTTTAACCGCGATTATCTCTATGGGCAGGGGCGCTTCGACGAGTATCAGGATGGCCTCATCTTAAAATGGGGTGATGGATATTCGCGCAAGCATATCTGGATGACGGTGGAGGACGGCAATCTGGTATTTGAAACCAGCCACTTCAAAAAGTGCGATAAACCTTATTGTAATGGCACGCACCATATTCTGTCACCAGACCTCTACACCAACCTGGATATCATCAACGCAGAGTTGGCAGAGCGCTTCCGCCGTCCTGTCTACGAGCGTTCAGAGGATTAAAACGTGGCAATTGCTATTCTGGCATTGGAAAAAGACCTCTTTTTTGCGGTCAAGATGCGCGATACTTTACGCCATCATGACATGGAGGTTACAACGGTACGTACGCTTTCCGCCTTTACGGAGAAGCTGACAGCAGAGGAAAAACCGGCGCTGGTGATTATCAATATCGCCAGCAAGGGGATAGACTGGGAGAGCGCAATCAGTCAGGCTGGAGAGCAAGGATTACCGATCCTGGCCTTTGGCTCTCACATGGACCTGGAGGCACGCGCACGAGCGTTACAGGCAGGGGCACAAAAGGTTGTCGCCAACTCCAAATTTGCGCGTGATATGCCCGGACTGGTAACGCGCATGCTGCAAGAGCCAGTAGGGGCGGCACCAAGCGACGAGGCAGATGAAGAGTAGACACGCAATCTGCGTGTCTACATGCTCTATAGCTTAGATGCGTGGCAGGAATATCGTAGGCATCAGATGATAGGGCACAGGAATGAACGAGAGCGCGTATCCCAATGGGTGCTTCTCATAGATGGCCTCCTGACGGCGATAGCTCCAGCGCTTGCGAAAAAATGCCTTGTAGGACGACTGTGAGGGCTGCTGGATAAGCTGTCGTGCAGAACGATAGCGAGGGCGATGGGCAATACGTCGGCTCATGCAAGCTCCTTTTTCAAGAAGATGTCAACCAACACAAAAAAGGTTTCTCTGACTAAGAATATACGTCAACAGAAACCTTTTTCTCTCAAGAACGATACAATTCGACTAATGGCAAATGCAATAGTCAGAGGAAGCGATTAATGACCGCAGCCGCAGCTCCGAGCCTCGCCATCGCCTTCGGCAGTCTTGAAGGAATGCCCACAGCCACAGGTCGAGACAGCGTTAGGGTTGTTGACGGTGAAGCCAGCGCCCATCAAGCTATCAACATAATCAACTTCGCTACCACTGATATATTGAATACTCATTTCATCGATGAAAATCTTGAAGTCTCCCATAGAGATAGAGGTATCACCCTCTTGCTCTTCGTCCAGGGTCATACCATATTGGAGACCAGAGCAACCTCCACCAGCGACGAAGATGCGGAGACCAAGAGTGGGATCATTCTCCTGCGTGATAAGTTCACGTACTTTTTCTGCGGCTACCGGAGTCACAGAAATTACATCTGTCTCTGTCACCACTTGCTGGTTCTGCTCGATCATGTATTCACCTCACTAGGATTTGCCTAACAAACCCATCACTAATCAAAGATAGATACCGAAGTTCTCAACAGCTACATTTTAAGCGTATTATATCCTACATAAAATGAAGCGTCAAGACAAACGATCTTCATAAGCCAAAACGCTGTTGCACCCGGATAATATTCCCCAATAGTTCAGGAGTTGTGGGAGGTACACCAAAAAGCATATCCCCGCGAGGCTCTTGCGCGCCCGCCAGTTTGATAATCGCATTCGAGGCCGTCCAGCCCTGGGCTATCAGATGCGCGCCCAGCCCACAAACGATCGAAGTCGCAAACGATGATCCGCACCAATCTGCCCAACCCGACGTATTCTGCTCTCCTTCAGGAAAAGTGGGGGAGATATATAAACAGCGGACAGCATCGGGCAACGCGTTCGCATCCGTTTCACCATAGCTATCACCACCAAAGGAGGCCACACCACTCTCAAAAGGTGGCACGTTGGCAACATTGGCAAACCCGGATGGAGCAAATTTGCTATTGACAGAGGTCACGCTTAACGTCGTTTCATAGCGAGCAGGGACACGCGGCGGACGACGTGTCGCTCTCTGCTGCGCTGCGTGAATAGAATCGTTGCCCGACGCCGCCACCACCAGCGCGCCATGCGCATACAAACCCTCAAATAACAAACGTACCCCCTCTTCAATATGGTTGAGTACGCGTGTGACGCCATGTAATTGGGTCGTTGGCCACTGCCGATGGTCAAACCAGATATAGGGAAGGCGGCGAATATCGGGCATGATGGTCAGGCTGAGATTAATCACCAGGCGACGAATAGAGCCGGCGACCAGTTCCCGTTCCAGATCAGAGAGGGCAGCAACCAGATTATAGAAATCGCCACCACCGAAATCATTCAATACACGAATGAGCCGAATACGGGCGCGCGGAGCCACATCGCGGATTAATCCAGCAACGGCAAGGCCGTGATCGGGCATCATATAATAACGCGCATCGGAATAACGATCGCGCCCAGTACGCACATCATTTGTGAGAGGATATCGGTCATATTCAACAACAAAAGAGCCATCCTCATTGCGCAGATCAGCTGCCAGACGTTGTAATAGCCAATTGCGACGAAATTCTGGACGTGTCGAGGCTCCGAGGATACGATCAGGATGTACCGCCGTATCAAGTACAGCAACTAACACATCCTCTGCACTCTTAGAATCGAGCGGAATGCTGGTATCCAGCACTCGCACATGCCAGCCAACCAGAGCATTACCAGGGGCAGGCACATCCAGCGAAGGGGAAGGTCGAGGAGGGAGCGCTGGCCCACCATCACCATAGAAGAGAGGCGCAGCAGCCGTCACCAGCCAGTTTGGCATAGCCGAGACAATATGTAAGCCCTGCTGCGCAAGATGTTCTAAATGGGCCTGCAAATAAGAAAGAGCCGTCGGGACTGGATCTGTCACTGAGGCATCCATGTGGCGCGTATGAAAGAAGATAGCAAGCAATGGCTGTTTACGATGTAGTCCGAAAACGAACGAGCGGCGACGCACGGGCGGCATCGTGGGAACCTCGCTCCAACGTCCATGAGTGCCGTATGCTTCAAGAGCGAGGCCATATTGGGCCAGAAATTCATTTAATCGGGTGCGAACCTGCTCAATCAATAGGTCTTGAGAATCATCGACGGGCAGACGAGGTAGACGGACAATCACAACCATTTCACCAGGAATCCAGTGAAATAGTTCACCTGGCGTTCCCATCAAGTCAGTTGAACTACGAGACATGCACGAAAATTCCCCCCTCCACACAAAGTGGTGTTCAAGTTTGTGCGGTGTTGCACATGTGGGTGGACGCAACGAGGCTTCAATGAAGCGTACCCTCCCCTCGGCATTCTATTATAGCTGAGCAGGCAATGCGAGACAATCAGCAAAAATGCCTACTACATCGGAGTCACGCTCAATAGAAGCATGTACACCTGGCACACCACCAGCACTTTCATCCTGGGAATAACGTACGCGGATCATCTTCATTGGACAAAGCACAGAGAACAGCTACACTGCTTGCCCACTCCATAACGCAAAGAGTTGGATCGTATCGCTCACCAACTGCTCCAGAGGAGCTAGCGCCACATACTCTTCCACCGAATGCTCACTGGTAACACCAGTCGAAACAGTAAAGGCTCTGACGGCAGGGCGCAAACCGCTAGCGTCACTACCAATAAAGGTTGGTTGCAGATGAAGAGTTGCCCCACGCTGTAAAAGCACATGGTGATAAGCCTGTAAGAGAGGCTCATCTGGATCAAGCGCATAGCCGTTAGAATGCGTCTGAAAATGGACTTCAGCGTGGCCTCCCGCCTGATCTGCCGCCTGGACAAACGCATCTTGAATAGCCTGCTTGTAGCGCTGGCGCTCCTCGACCGGCTCAAAGCTGCGCATTTCCCCTTCGACCTTGAGCTTATCGGGAATAGCATTACGGGCGGTTCCACCGCTTATGCGTCCAACAGCAATGCGGGTCTGATCGTTAGCGAAAGAACCATATGGATAGTTAGCAGCACGAAAGATCGCAATGGCATCGACTGTCTGAGCCAGATCCTTACCAGGATGCCCTGTACGTCCGGTGATTGTCACGTCAAAAGCCTCGTATGCCGCGCCTTTGGACACCACAACGCCCGCTTCAAACGCATTATCGAACACAATACCATCTTTCACGTGCCACTTTGTCGCGTCAAAATTTGATGCACCGCATAAACCTGCCTCTTCCTGAACCGTAAACACAAGGACAAGTGGGGGATGTGGCAAACGTTGCTCAATCGTGCGCCGGACCGCTTCCAGAATAATCGTCATGCCAGCAGCATCGTCCGCGCCAAGATTTGTTGAGCCATCGCTATAGAGTATCCCATCGCGCAGAATCGGTTGATGACCAAGCCCGGGCGGTACACGATCCATATGAGCATTCAACAACAACGGCTGCCCTTCCCCGGCGAGCGCGGCGATGAGATTACCAGATCCATCGATAGACGTGCTGAGGCCAAGCGCGGAAAGATGAGGCTCTAGATGCATGCGGATCTGCTCCTCATGGCCCGATGTACTGGGGATGGCTAGAAGTTCTACAAGTGTTTTGTAGAGACGCTCAGTATACATAGTAGACAAACTCCCTCTACACTAGAGAAAATATATTCCATTATAACAAACTATATAGCGAAGATGATAGATTTTCACATTGTATGAAGATCTTCTCATCCAAAAACGGCCTCTTCAATCCTCCATTCATTGTCAGGAATAGTTTTCATCACTTATGTACAGTTTAACCAGCCTTTCACCTTCTGGCCTAAGCAGCAGGGCAAAATTATCATTGACAATTATCCGTACAGGCAACTACAATGTAAGCACATGTTATTATCTCATTTCAACCATTTAATAATTTGAGACAGGACAGGTATCTATTGAGGCATGACCACACCATCTGACAACCTATCTCATTCAATTGAAGATCAATCGCCAGCGATTGAGGTGCGCAACCTGAGTTTCCGTTATGGCGTTCCCGATGAGGAACAAGAGTCGCCGAAAGGATCGGAAGAAGCAGGTCCACACCTTCCAGCAATTGAAGATATTTCATTTTCCCTACCAGCAGGCGAGCTGATGCTCATAGCCGGGCCGAGTGGCTGTGGCAAAAGCACTCTGCTCAAATGCCTCAATGGACTGATTCCTCGCAGCTACCCAGGCGTAGTCAGCGGAGAAATCAATTTGGAGGGGCGCTCCATCACCAACCTGACATTACGCGACCTTGCTCAACACGTAGGCACGATGCTGCAAGATCCCGACAAACAAATCCTGGGCAGCACTATCGAGCAGGAAATCGCCTTTGGCATGGAAAACTTATGCGTCCCACGCAAAGAGATGATTCGTCAGATACAGGAAGTGTTGCAGCGATTGCATCTCGAAAAGTATCAGAAGCGAGCTACACATGCCCTTTCGGGGGACAGAGGCAACAGGTAGCAGCAGCTGGTATTCTGGTCATGCAACCGTCGATTTTCCTGTTTGACGAACCATTCGCTAACCTCGACGCCCGCGCAGTTGATGAACTGGAAACGCTGATCGCGGCGCTTCGTGCAGAAGGACGCACCGTTATTATTGTCGAGCATCGGGTGGAAGAGGCGCTGCAACTCAAACCAGACAAAGTATTATTAATGCGTGAGAGGCGTCAAGTCTTCTTTGGAGATACAGAGGCATTTCTCAAAGTGGCTGATCCCGAACAGGTCAAACTTCCCATCCAATCCACGCTCGACAGAATGAGCGATTCCTCACAGGCAAGCACGGTGCTGGTTCGCCCGATTGTGACCGGACAACATAGCCAGTCGCAACCAGACCAGCAGGATGATGCTCCCATTCTGACCTTCGACGATGTTCATTATCGCTATAATCTGTTCTCAGAAGAGATTATACACGGAATCTCATGCAACGTTCGTCGCGGTGAAACGATAGCGCTGCTCGGACCGAACGGGGCGGGCAAAACGACGCTGGTAAAACAGGCGCTTGGTCTGCTTCGACCATCTAAAGGGACGGTCCGACTCTATGGAGAAGATACGCGAACGTTGAGCGTTGCACAACTGGCCGCTCGCATAGGTTATGTTTTCCAGAGTCCGAGCGCCATGCTTTTTGCGCCAACAGTTCGCAAAGAGATCAGCTTTGGGCCGGATAATCTGCGCTTCCCACGTGAGCGCATAAATGAGGTCGTACAGGAAGCGGCTCAGGCTCTCAACGTCCTCCAATTCGCAGAGCGCTCGCCCTTCTCGCTGAGTTTTGGACAACAAAAACGTGTCGCCATTGCTTCGGTGTTGGCAATGCAGGGTAAAATTCTTCTGCTAGATGAGCCAACAGCAGGGCAGGACTATCGTTCGTATATTGCTTTTATGGAGTATTTACGTAGTTTACCCGGCCTGGATGCACTGCTTTTTATTACCCATGATCTTGACCTGGCACTCCGTTTCACACAACGCGTACTGCTCTTAAAAGATGGCAAACTGGTTGCGGATGGTCCACCTTTACAGGTGCTTGCTGACCCTGCGCTGCTGGACGCCTGTAACCTGCGTCCCACCTCGTTGCTACGTTATTTGCTAGCGACGCAGAATGCCATTGCTTGATCTTTCTCTCGAAAAGACAGGGGATTTCCCCTATCTTGATATTTTCTCATTTGCTTTATCCATGTTATTGCCTGAAAGGAGAACTCGCATGGCAGTATCAGAAAAGAGCACTGGCAGAGGTTTGCTAAGTACGAACATCTGGGCAGTTGGTGTGCGTCAGATCGTCTACATGGCCCTCGGAGCTGCTCTCTATGGTGGCCTGAGCTGGGCTACCAACGCGCTTCAGTTGCCCAGTGCTGGTAACGTTTCATTGCGTCCCGCTATCGTCATTCCATTATTCTTCGGTACAGTGTTCGGTCCCTGGGTTGGTCTCTTTACAGGAGGTATCGGCAACCTGCTTGGCGACTATGTTTCGGGCTACGGTGTCTTCTGGAACTGGGATGTTGGTAACGCGTTGCTCGGCTTCATCGCTGGCCTCACCCTGCTTCGTACCGGAGGACGCTATACCTCCACGCGCAATATCATCATTGCCGAAGTTTTTTCGGCCGTTGCTATCATCATCGGTATTGGTTTTGCCTCCTACACGGAGATCTGGCTCTCCAAGCTGTCTTTTATCTCAGCAACGGTTGGCTATTTCGTCCCGGCTGCCTTATCCGATCTCATCAATGGATTGATCCTGTTGCCAATATTGCTCATCGCTTATAACGCGGCAAGAGCACGCTCAGGCAGAGGATAATACACGCAGATTACGTTCAGGAGCAGAAGAGCACGCTTTTCTGCTCCTGCATTCATACAAAAGGTTTACTGCTATGCTCATCAATTTTCCCTATATTCAACGCGATACGCCGATTCACCGGCTTGATCCTCGCGCAAAATTCCTCCTCCTTTTTGCATATGGGCTTGCGGCAGCTCAAACCTCTAACATCTGGATCATTCTGGCCGGTTTGATCGCTGCTGCCTGGTATTACAGTCAGGCCCATCTCAAGTGGAAAGAAACCAGGCAGGTATGGATATTTATTATTATTTTAAATTTGATGATTATCGTTTCTAACTATTTTCTCTCTGGTGGAGCAGTCGTGAAGGGCGTCGATATCAGCAATCCCCATATTCTCTTTAGCCTTCCATTTCTCGGCCTCAAGTCAACTGCACCCTATATTGGTCCGGCCCCCTGATTTTTAGCGTGGAAAGCATCACGTTTATGCTGACGCAGGTTATGCGCAATTTCAGCATTGCGTTGCTGGCGATTGCAATCCCCTATACTACCGATCCCAGCCATATAGGAGCGGCTTTTAAAGGCATGGGTTTATCAGACAAAATTGCCTACGCCATTGATCTGGCCTTTCGGTTCCTGCCAACGGTTTCACGCGACTTTGGCACGACGCTTGACGCGCAACGGGCACGCGGCTTCGAGATCGATAAGTTGCGCGGCGGCATCTTCGGCAAAATTGCACGTCTGGCCCCGATGGTTGTTCCGGTGGTGATTGGTTCGGTTGTGGGTGCCGAAGATATCATCAGCGCTATGGAACTACGTTGCTTCGGCGTCGGCAAGCGTACATGGCTGATCGAGCTGCATACCACACAACGAGATCGCGCCATTATCATACTGAGCGTCGTTCTCTTTGTGATTGTTACCGCCTGGAATATCGCTGGTAACTACTACCACAGCGGTCTGCTTCATGCCTTGCAGACACAGGGTATACCTTTTTTCCTCTTTCCATAGAGCAAGGACTCCTCTTACCTGTATCACATATCCCTCAGTGGGAATAGGTTCGTGTTATTAATAGTAGAAGATAATAATTGTGAAAGGGAGTATGGTCAGGGATGGGCATAAAATTGCGAACTATGCTGTTATCATAAGCAGAACACAACAAGTTTTACAGGTAAGTGAGGAAGTCTTCGATTATGTCAAAGGTCTATGGTGTGATAATCATCGGCTCAGGGCCAGCAGGATATACAGCCGCACTCTATGCAGCACGCTCCAACCTCTCCGTACTGGTACTTCAGGGCTATCAGACAGGTGGGCAGTTGATGCAGACAAGCGAGGTAGAAAACTATCCCGGCTTTGAAGAGGGCATCCTGGGTCCAGAGATGATGGAAAAATTTGAGAAGCAGGCGCAGCGGTTTGGCGCGGAGATGATCCCAGAGGATGTGATCGCGGTCGATTTCACCAGCAGACCTTTTGTGGTCACGACCGATTCTGGAGAGTACCGTTCGCGTGCCGTCGTTATTGCGACAGGTGCCAGTGCCAAATGGCTGGGGCTGCCAAGTGAAAAACGTTTGCAGGGGCGCGGCGTCTCGGCCTGTGCAACCTGTGATGGCTTCTTTTTCAAGAATAAAGATCTCGTGGTCATTGGCGGTGGTGATACAGCGATGGAGGAAGCCACCTTCCTGACGCGCTATGCAAATCATGTGACGCTCGTTCATCGCCGCGATACGTTCCGAGCCAGCAAGATTATGCAGGATCGTGCCAGTAAGAATCCCAAAATCAGCTTCCTCATGGATGCTGAAGTTACTGAGGTGCTGGGAGATGATGCGGTAACAGGTGTACGGGTGCGCAATGTCAAGACTGGCGAAACGCTGGAAGTGCCGGTTCAGGGCGTGTTCCTGGCAATTGGGCACCAACCAAATACCGATCTGTTTAAAGGAATCATCAATACGGATGACGTTGGATATATCGTTCCCGTTGAGAATACGATGACGAATATTCCTGGCGTCTTCGCTGCTGGTGATGTCACTGATCATCGTTATCGTCAGGCGATCACCGCCGCCGGCGATGGCTGTCGCGCCGCCATTGATCTGGAGCGCTGGCTGGAGAGTCAGGGCGAGGATGTCGGCGTCGAAAACTGGGATTAAACTTGTTTTGCTATCCGTCTACCAAAGAACGCTTTTTTCGGTAGACGGATTATTTAATGCTCCTTGCAACTTATAATCAATTCGTAGCCACGCAATTTATCGCGCCTTACTTGTTTACTTGCGATGCACGATAAATCGCGCGACTACGACATTGTGGTTCTTCCTGCCATGCCGATTCTCCTACACCTATTTGCTTGCCAGAGCTAACAATGATCAGTATACTTTAGAGAGAAATAAACCCCAAAAGCGGCTTGCTCCTTTTCAGGAAACACTGTTGTTATCTATATGCAAAAGGGGGGTCTGAATGGAGATCAGTAAACCGCCAGAAGATACCTCAGTCTCTCTTTCTAGCAGCAGTTTGCAGCCAATCACGCTCTTTGACCAGATCAACATCAATATTTTTTGGATGGGCTGCCAGTTTCATTGGCAGGCACTACAAGCCATTGTCATCCCCAGTATGGTGGCGCATTTCCTTGATCCTCGCTTCAAAGCCATTAACCTCTCAACTGTTGTCACGCTGGGCACTATTGTTGCCTTCATCGTCAATCCGCTGGTGGGAGCAATTTCAGACTACGCAACATTTCGTATGGGACGAAGACGCCCATTTATGATCATTGGCACAATCTTCAATGTTATCGTGCTGATCATCTTCGCATTTTCGCCATCATGGTTCTCTCCCGGCTTGCTGCTCCTCATCTTCACCATCCTCTTTCTCCTGTTAGAGTTCACAAACAATGTGGCAAACGCCCCCTGGAGCGCAATCATTGCCGATAAAGTTCCAACTCATCAGCGCGGCCTTTGCTCTGGCTTCAATGGACTATTCAGCCTGTTAGGGACCGCTCTTGGCTCTATCATCGCGGGAGCGCTATTAGGTGGTGAGCTATCTATGCCTGCATACCGCAACGCCGTCGTGCAGATCTTTCTGCTCATCGCCATCGTACAAATCGTTTTTGTAGCCTATACAGTCATAACGGTCAAAGAGACACCATTACCAGCGAGCCAGCAGCAAGTATTTCATCTGAGCGCTTTCGTCAAAAAATTATTCTTTCATCCCGCTCGCTATCCCGATCTTTCCTGGGTTCTCCTCGCTCGCTTTCTAGTAATGATGGGTATCTGGAGCGTTTTCTATTTTCTGGTGTACTTCTTTACGGACGTACTTGGTGGCCCGGGAGTGAGAACGATCGTGTTGAACACGCCGTTTACCGGAGAAGAGTTTAACGGCGTGCTGTTTCAACCGGTTCTGCTGCTGGCCTCGCTGCCAACATCGCTGGTTGCGGGTTGGGCCTCTGATCGCTGGGGACGCAAGGGTCTGGTCTATCTATCCGGTGCGATGATGGCGCTGGTCTGCCTGATTTTTATTCTCTTCCCCAACCAGTATATAGCGCTCATTGGCGGCGTCTTTTTTGGGGTCGCATATGGAGCATATAGCAGCGTTGATTGGGCATTGACCGCCGATGTGCTACCATCCACCAATGAGGCCGGCAAATTCCTGGGTATCTGGACCGCGATGGGCATTCTTCCACAGGTTATTGGCATTGTTATTGGTGGCATTCTGCTTCAGAGCCTACAAGGTCTCCCCCATCACCTCGGCTACACGATCCTCTTCTTGCTGACCGTCTTCTACTGCACATCTGGAACGGTCATTATAGCAAAAGTGAAAGGGGTCAGATAAATTTTCGAGTAAATTATTAGTAAAAAGCGTTCTCGCTGTTTTTTTTGCGAGAACGCTTTTTACTCTTCTTCATGGTTTTCGTGTTAATTGATTGATATCTTTTATGTTGGAAAGATATCAATCAACACACAACATTATTTAACCGATCCCTCGTAGACGCCCATGATGGTTCCCAGGAACTTCAGAGCGTCTTCTTTTTTGCGCTGGAATGAGTTGCGGCCAATAATGGAGCCGAAGCCGCCGCCATCGCGGATCGCACGAGCCTCATCGAAGACCTGATCGTCGGCAGCGGTTGCGCCACCGGAGAAGATCACAATGCGGCGGCCATCAAACGAGCTTTGTACCACGTGGCGAACACGATCCGCCAGGGTGGAAACAGGGATCTCGTACTTCTGATAGACCTTCTGCGCTTCCGCCAGCTCAACCTTCGCGCTGGGCAGTTTCACCTTAATGATGTGTGCCCCCAACTGAGCGGCGATCTGTGCTGCATAGCTCACCACGTCAACAGCAGTCTCGCCCTCTTTGCTCAACGAGCTACCACGAGGATAGGACCAGACCACAACAGCCAGACCAGCCTCTTTCGCCTGCAAGATCAGATCACGCAACTGCTCATACATGGTGGTGCGCTCCGACGATCCGGGGTAGATGGTAAAGCCAATTGCGACACAACCCAGACGCAGCGCATCCTCAACGCCTGCCGTTACAGCAGAGATCGGATCACGCTCATCGTTCAGAACATCGTGGTTATTGCATTTAAGAATCAGAGGAATCTCACCCGCGAAGTCGGCTGCACCCGCTTCAAGGAAGCCCAGAGGAGCTGCATAGGCGTTACAACCCGCCTCAATAGCCAGTTGGAAATGGTAGCGAGGATCGTAACCAGCAGGATTGGGGGCAAAGCTGCGTGCAGGTCCATGCTCAAAGCCCTGGTCAACAGGCAGAATAACCATCTTTCCTGTACCAGCCAGGCGACCATGATTCAGCATGCGAGCAAGATTGGTGCGTACACCAGGGTTTTCGCTGGAATACCAGCTAAGAATTTCTCGAATACGATCGTTCATCTTTCGTTCCTTTTCATTCATCGTCAAGTGTCACTATCCCACATCTTCCCTGATACCTCTTTATGCATCATAAGACTATGTGGCGATAGAAATAAGCAGCCACTATCTATTTAGAAAACGCCTGCCACAGGCAATTAGATACGAAGGCGCGTTGGCATTCCTTCAGATTGCGCTGCACGCCGGGTTGACGGCTCGTAGAATCGTTGATCCTTATAAGAGGCCACCACAAACACGTATACAACTTTGCCACTCAACACAGTTTATATTTTAAGAGGACAATCAAACGTGTTCCTGCTAGAGATAGATCCTTGAAGCCCCTTTTTCATCGCTGATAGTGTACCACAGCAGGGAGGTTCTCACAAGGAATAGCCTTCAGGAAGAGCTGGGAAAGCGCAATATGAGCAGAACAAACGATAGACCAGCAATAGAGACTGGTACAGATGCAATCAAGAGATGTATGCTGTTACTTTACACAAATTAACACGTCTCTATACCAAGATAACAAGGAATCACCTTCCATAAGAAAAAGCGCAACTATACAAGTGCCCTCTATAAGGAGAACAATATGAACGGAGCCAGCTTCGACCTTATCGCGCACGAGCTATTAAAACAAAAATATATTATGGAGAAGCTGCTAGAAGAAAATCGTGAATTGCGGCGTCAAATTGCACAATTGCGTGCCGGACATGGAATTTTTGTGGAAATCGGTGGACAGCGGATAGCACTCAACCTCCTTCTAGAGGATGCAGCCCCAGCAACACCAGTAACACGCCCTGCGCCAGCAGCCCAACCAGCGAAAGCAATAGCGCCAATCACTCCCGCTCCTCAGACGGAGGAGAGCGCTGATCTCTCGCAGCCTACAGATCCACGCATACCAGTTATTCCGAAGGCGGCTGCGGCCCCCCCACGCAAACAGGAGAACGAGAAGAAAGCTCCCTCTACCTTCCTGGAAGAGATGATGGTTGACGAATTCTCAGCAGCCATGACCAGCCAGACAGCAGTATGGACGGGGCCAGCCAAACAACCAGAGATCACAGACGACGAAGAGAAGGCCGCACTACGCAAACAATTAATGGGCAGCTTCTTACTAGAATAAGACAATATCTACAAAAGTCTCAATGAGATCCAATACACCATAACAAGAGGAAGAGGCGCGATGTGCGCCTCTTCCTCTTGTTAGATCTGGAAGGGAATGGTAGCCTGCTGTGAGCCAGAAATCGAAGGGGTCGCGAGAAAGATCAGAGAAAAATCGGTACTACCTTGCGGAACTAGAAAGGCACATTCCCCTGTTGCTCCTGTTTTTCCTTTTTCGATCACAAGAGGAACGGTTGTATCTCCAGATGGTGCAGAGGTGACATCTCCGGCCTTCAAACGCAGGTAATCAACTGGGCTACCATAAAAATCCTGCGCGGAAGTATTGTCAACCTTTAAAGAGGTAATGACATAGATCATCCCTTTTTCCGCATGTTTCCCATTGGCACTCCAACGCACAAACGCGCTGGTTAAGGTCCAGGATAACCCGGTATAGGTGGTCTGCTTGTTGAGAGTTACGGTCTTTGGCTGATATTTACTCACATCAGCATTTGCCTTCAACGGTATCTGCATCTGCGCTTCAGCATCCGTTCCAACCCTCAACACCATATTGGAAACGCTTAAATCTGTAGAGGCGGGAAAATCGATCCAGTTTTGACGGTTGGTCGAGGCATCCGTTACAGTGCCGTTCTTCGCGGTAATGGGTGCAACAATCGTCCCATCAGGTAGGATCAGGCGCATTACATCACTATAGCTATAATAGGCGGCTTTTGTACCATCTTGCTCCTCTTTAAAACTAATCCTGATAACTCCAGGCTTTGGCGGTGTAACCCCATCAGAAAAACTGGCCGCTTGTTTCACATCAAGAAGGGTAATTTTCACATCGGAATAAATGAACGCAAGAGGTCGAGAACCGCTCAAGGATGTTGTTTTGATGGGAGCGGAAGTAGGAGTGCTGTCAGCAGTATTGCCGCTATTGGAGCTTTGAGTAGAACCCGTATTTCCGCTAGAGGGACTATTTGCCAGCCCCCTTAGCCAGTTGTAACCGAGATAGCTCACGCCTCCACAAAGCAAGAGTACAACGAGAATAACAGAGAGCAAGCCACAACCAATTTGCCTCATAACGCTTTTGCTGGAGTCCTTTATAGGAGGGCCAGTATAATAAGAGGGCGGTTGCTGCGGAAACGAGGATGGAGGAGGTGGCGGAGGCGTAGCAGGTACAGTGCCATCATTATGAGCAGAGGCCCAGCCTTCCATTGACGGAGGACGCGCGGTGGGTTGATGCGCTCCCACATCAATGACGGTGCCACAATTGGCACAAAAGCGTTGTTCGGGCATGAGATGAGCGCGACAGTTTGGGCAGTAGCTTCCAGGGTGCTGTGACATATATCCCCCTTGATCAAAAAGATTGTTCGGACATAACCAGAAATGGAACAATTTTTTATGAGAGAGAAGTGCGCCGACCATCTTGATGATATTACAATAAACGCTTGCCTGGCAGCATTTTGAGCCGTGACATATGGCGGGCCCGGAAAAGCTTTTCCGGGCCCGCCAGGAGATTATATACCTGTTTAAAACGTTTTCAGCATCGCCTGGTAGAAGCCGGCAATATTGGGAGTTCCCAGACCTGTAGAGTAGTCCCAGCCTGAAGTCGCTGGATAATAGAGGTTATTGCCCTTCGTCACATCAAAGTACGGGTGCAGCCCACTACTTTTATTAGCAACTTGATAAAAGATAGATGGCGAATATCCGAATTGTTGCGTCTGTTTCAGCAATCCCTGATTGACCAGCGCAAGACCTGTTGCCCAGATCGGGGCAGCGGCACTGGTTCCTCCAACGGCTCCCCATTGTCCTCTAAAGTAGACAGCCAGAGCATAAGCGGCTGCTGAAACATCGGGCAGTTGCCGTGCTCCACTTGTATATTTATTGCTGACGCCAGCGGCATTCTGCCACTGCGGGCGCTTGAAGACAACGCTATTGCCACCACCACTGCCCCATTGATTCTTACAGCTAGAGCGCTGCGAACCATCGGCCCACACCACCTCTTGCGTACGCTGACGATTGCCATTCACCGCGAGCATCGTGCCGCCAACAGAAGTGGCCCAGGGATCGCTCGCGGGAAAGCTCACCGCCAGTTTGCCATACACGCGACTGGTAAATGCTCCACAATCGCCGCTCGCGATAAAGACCGTCATATGCTCTACACGTGTCAATTGCTGAATACTGCTATCAATAGCACGCATATCCTCGGAGGTAATTTCCTGCTCGGCCGCCCCCAAACTAATACTCACAACACTCCCAGCGTTCGCATTATTCACGTTGTCATCTGCTATCTGCTGCAACATATCGTTGATCTGCCCCCAGATATCTCCATCTGTATTGCCGTCTGTCTGATAGACCATGATATTGGCAGAACGTGCCAATCCAGCTGCCATTTGAATATCCAGCGTAGACTCACCAGCGGCCTCACTGGGCTTGCCATCAATATTGATCGTGGAAAGGCGGCCTTTGAACTGGATACAATCAAAGTAGTTTTGAATATCGCTGCGATACGAGCCATCAATCTCGACCAGATTAATCGTCATGTTCTCGCCGTGTAGCCCCTGATTCCAGAGCTGCTCAAAGCCGTAAGCGCCAGCCACATCGCGTGGAAACAGGGTTTGATCTGGTGGAGAACAATCTTGAGTCGGCTGCTGGTGATTAAACGGCACAAACGAGGAGAGGGCGTGAATGGGTTTGCTACTGTAGTTATCCAGCCCTGTAATCGCATCAATATAATTCGCCAGGAAGTGCGGCACTTTGGGTGGGGTAGCGGGCGCATAGAACGTGCGACCATTATACTTGTGAATGACAAACTTCGTCTGAAGCAGCTTGGCAAACGTGCTGGCTTTGGCATCAATAGCCAGATGAGTGCGCAGCTTGCTCAGTTTGAGCGATATACCCTGAATATTGAAGAAATCCTTGATCTTCTGATACGTAGCATCATCGACGCCAAGCTTCTTTGCAAACACCTCCAGGTGCGACGGCTTGCCTGGCTGTATCTTCTGTTGCTCTGCCTGCTTTAAAAGATTGGAATTAATTTTGAAGGTAATCCGCACGGCCAATTTTGTATTATCGGGTAACGGCCCCACAACAGGAGAATTTAAGGCGTCAGCAGGGATGCCGAGATTGATAGTCGTAAATTGTACGGTATCAGCAGGCCCGGAACAGGCGGCCAGTGGAAAAAGCAAAAGCATAAGACCAAACATAGCCATCACAGCCCGACCGGACATCGAGCGAAATATGCTATGAAGCGTAGTGTGTAGCGCAGACATTTTTATTCCCTCCAATACAAGGCCCACGTCACTTGTGCCTGAAGATGATGTGACCCTGAAAAAGCACAGATGATAGGTTATGCCTTCTTGTATCACGGGCCACTCGCCAGAATCAGTTCAACAAAGTGTCGGGAATACAGGGAGGAGCATGAGTATGCTCTGTGGGCATACTCATGCGTTGTGAATTGTTTAGCTATACACTTTTAGAAATCGCAAGAAAAAGGTTGGGCAAATTGGGGGAGCCGAGGCCTGTCGGATAGTCCCAACCAGCGGTGGTCGGATAGTAGAGGTTATTGCCCTTTGTGACATCGTAGAGGGGATGCATCGATCCCTGGTTGTTTTGAATCTCGTAGAACAGATCGTTGCCATAAACGTAAACCTGTTTATCCTCGATCAATCCCTGGTTCATCAAGATCATCCCGGCAGCCCAGATGGGTGCGGCAGCACTCGTTCCACCAACACTGATCCACTGCCCCTCGAAGTACACAGCCAGGTTGTATGCAACAGCCGAGACATCTGGTATCTGTCGCATATTATTTGAGTAGCGATTTTTCACGCCGGCTCCCTGCTGCCAGGAGGGTTTATTGAAAATGACGCTGAGACCGCCTCCCGTTCCCCACTGATTCTCGCATTTGGACTTATTAGTGCCGTCAGCCCAGGCCACCTCGCCAACGCGCTGTCCTTTATTATCAACGCCCAGAATGGTTCCACCAACCGCTACGACGGAAGGATCGCTGGCAGGATAGCTGACCGAGAGATTACCATAGACCCGACTGGTAAACGCGCCACAGTCGCCGCTTGAGACAAAGACCGTCATATGTTCGGCCTTCGTCAAGATCTCCAGGCTCTGACGCACGGCACGTAGATCACCAATGGTCATATAATCCTCTGCCATCCCCAGGCTAATGCTCACAACACTGGCAGAGTCTTTGTTGTCGGCATTGTCGTCAATAATTTTTGTCAGCGCATCATTGATCTTCGTCCAGCCTGCATCCTGCTCCTGGCTGATGTCAGTTTGATAGACCATCATGTTTACAGCGGGAGCCAGGCCAGCAACCATTTCAACGTCCAGTTGCGTCTCGCCGCCCGGATTGGGGATGGTATCACCAATCGTGACCACACCCACCTTGCCCTTGTAGTCCACGCAGGCAAAGTAGTTTTCCAGGTCGGTGCGAGAGACGCCATCGATCTCGACGAAGTTCACGTTCAGTTTCTCGCCATGCCACCCCTGCTTCCAGAACTGATCGTAGCCGTATGCATGTGAGACCTGAGAAGGAACGAGCGAATCACCGCTGGCCTGACAATCAACCGAAGCGTGCGCCTGCAATGTTGCAGTTCGCTGCTGCGCCTGGGCATGGAACGTGTGCTGCGGAGGACGCGAGTAGTTATCCAGCCCGGTAACAGCCAGCACATTATCGGCAACAAGCTTTGGCACTTTGGGCGGATTGGCCGGATCAGGAGTATAATAGGTGCGCCCATCTAGCTTATGCAGAACAAAGCTTGTATGGAGCAACGATGCGAATGTTTTCGCTTTGGCATCAATCGTAATATTTGTGCGCAATTTCCCAATATTGACCGTCGCATCCTCTACCCCGAAGTAAGACTTGACCTTTTGATAGGTCTCTTCGCTAATGCCAAGCTGCTTCGCCAGATCAGCCGAGGACTGCTTCTCGCCAACCTTCACCTTATGTTTATCCATTTGATCTAATGCCGCCTGATTCGACTTAAACGTCACACCAACATGCATTTTTTGATCGTCCGACAACTTCCCAACCACAGGAGCGCTCAGCGCCTTCTGAGGCAGCCCCAGGTCAAGGGTTGTTAACGTATTAGCTGTGCTGGTATTGGCAGGAGTAGGTGTGGGCTTCGCATTTCCCGAATCGTTACCCCCACAAGCTGTTACCAGCGGAAAGAGGAAGAGCAACAGGCCCAGCACACTGAGCATTCCCCTCCACGAGCCGCAAGATGATTTTCTTGCCCCAAGCATAGAGAACATCCTCCAAACATAGTAATTAAGTAGCGTCCGTCATAGAGTGACGCCATTTTTAGCAAGTACCCTGGTCCATAAAAAGCCTTCACCGATCAGTGAATAGCTATACCCCAATCAGCTTACCCAGTCACTAAACGCTACCATAAGCTTTTTTTTGCCAGCAGTTTGATTTGGCACAAAAGAAGAAGAAAAAGACAATGCAATAGATATAGCTATCTGCAATAGCACAGGCATAAAAGCGACCGGTACAAGTGGTATCATACAGCGGCCAGACGTGGTATAATAGGTGAACCATTGGAAAAAATATTCTATACAGAGGCACAGGGAAGCACAAAAAAGGGGCAGCACTATGCCAGAAATGAGCATACAACCATCTAATGGACATAAATTTAAAGTAGAGGCACCATTTGAGCCTACTGGAGATCAACCAGATGCCATTGCCCAATTAGTAGAGGGCATCGAGAGCGAGCATAAATTTCAAACGCTGCTAGGAGTCACGGGCAGCGGCAAAACCTATACGGTTGCCAAGATCGTAGAGCAGGTGCAAAAGCCAACGCTGGTGCTTGCTCCCAATAAAACGCTTGCAGCCCAGCTCTACAGCGAATATAAAGAGTTTTTCCCCAACAACGCGGTTGAGTATTTTGTCTCTTACTACGACTACTACCAACCAGAAGCATATATCGCGCGTACGGATACCTACGTTGAGAAAGAGAGCATGCTCAACGAAGAGATCGAGAAGCTACGGCTCTCGGCCACCCGCAGCCTCTTTGAGCGGCGTGACGTGCTGATCGTGGCCTCTGTCTCCTGCATCTACGGTCTAGGCAGTCCAGAAGAGTACAGCGATGTCGTATTGACCCTGAAAGTGGGAGAAGATCGACGCAGAGATAAAATCCTGCGCCACCTGACCTCAATTCAATACGAACGCAACGACGCAAACTTTATTCGTGGCCGCTTTCGTGTGCGCGGCGACGTGCTAGAAATCTTCCCGGCCTACGAAGATGTTGCAGTGCGGATCGAATTTTTCGGCGACGAAATCGAGCGCATGACCGAGATCGACCCATTGACCGGGGAGGTGCTGGGCAAACGGCAACGGCTCGACATCTATCCCGCCAAACACTGGGTCACAACGCAGGAGCGCCTGAATAAATCGATCACAGCAATCGAGCAAGAACTGGAAGAGCGCCTGAAAGAGCTGGAAGCGGAGGGGAAGTTGCTGGAAGCGGCTCGGTTGAAGCAACGAACCAACTTTGATATTGAAATGTTGCGAGAAACAGGCTTCTGCTCCGGCGTCGAGAACTATTCACGCCACCTTGCTGGACGAGGGCCAGGCGAACAACCCTGGACTCTGCTCGACTATCTACCAGACGATTTCCTGCTCGTTGTGGACGAGTCGCACGTCGCTCTCCCCCAGGTACGCGGTATGTTTGCCGGTGATCGTTCGCGCAAACAGGTGCTGGTCGATTACGGTTTTCGCCTGCCATCGGCAATGGATAACCGCCCACTGACCTTCACCGAGTTTGAACAACATATCAATCAGGCGCTCTTCGTCTCCGCCACACCGGGACCATTTGAATATGAGCATAGCCAGCAAATTGTTGAGCAACTGATCCGCCCGACAGGTTTGATCGATCCTGAGATCAGCGTTCGACCTACCAAAGGACAGATCGACGATCTACTGGCAGAAATTCGCCAGCGTGTCGAGAAAAGCCAGCGCGTTCTAGTCACGACCCTGACCAAGAAGATGGCCGAAGATCTTGCTGACTATATGCAGGAACTAAATATTAAGGTTCATTACCTGCATTCTGAGATCGACACAATAGAACGCATTGAGATTCTGCGCGACTTACGCCTGGGCGTCTACGATGTTGTTGTAGGTATCAACCTGCTACGAGAGGGACTTGACCTGCCAGAGGTCTCGTTGGTGGCGATTCTGGATGCAGATAAAGAGGGTTTCCTGCGCTCTGAAGGGTCGCTAATCCAGATGATAGGCCGCGCCGCTCGTCACGTTGAGGGAAGCGTGATTATGTACGCAGACACCACAACAAGATCGATGCAGCGAGCCATTGATGAGACCAATCGCCGTCGCACGCTCCAGACAACATATAATGAAAGGCATAACATCACCCCCAGAGGTATTAAGAAAGAGATCAAGACGCTTTCTGAGCGCATCAAAGCCATGAGCGGTGCAGAGAGCGCGGAAGCGGATGGCAAAACTGTTGCGGCAACTCTGGCAGGAATTCCTAAAGATGAAGCTCTGCGCTTGATTAAAGATCTGGAATCGCAAATGCGCGCAGCCGCAAAACAGCTGGAATTCGAGAAAGCGGCCCAACTACGCGATCAGGTGATAGAGATCAGGCGGCTGATGATCGAATAGTTCAAAGCAACCAGATACTAGAGAATACCAGGTCGCCGCCAATTACAGGCGGCGACACTTTTATGCAAAAATCGAGTATAGTATAGAAGGTGTTTCTCACTCACTTTCTATGAAAGGATCAGCAGTAAATGTCTCACCATCATGATACACACGATAACCACGAACCAACGCAGCAGGAGTATTTGAGCGGTCCACAAATCCTGCCGCATCGCGTGCAGCCAGATATGACTGTCGCCGACCTGATCGACCAACAATTTCAGGCATATAATGCGGCTCGCCTGCATGAAGCGGCTCGTCTCTATACAGAAAAGATGCTCTCTCCCGAAGCAAATACAACGGTGGGCCTGACGATGGCAGGTGCCTTAACGCCCGCAGGATTGGGAGGGTGCCTGATTACATTAATGGAATATGGATTTATCGATTTCATTATTAGTACAGGCGCTAACCTCTACCATGATATGCATCATGCACTGGCAATGTCATTGCATCGTGGAGATTTTCGTCTGGACGATACAAAACTCCAGGAAGAAGGTGTCATTCGTATTTATGATATCTTGTTTGAAGATAAAGTATTACTTGATACTGATTCCTTTGTACGTGAGAGTTTAAAAAGTCTTCCCAATCGACCCATCTCTACATCAGAATTGCACTATCATTTAGGAGCACAGTTATTAAAAGCTGGAGTAAAACCTGAATATTCGGTGCTGGCGCAGGCGGCTGCCTGGAATGTTCCCATTTATACTTCTTCTCCCGGCGATTCGTCGATTGGTATGAACGTAGCTCGGCATGCTCTGGAGGGCAACCAGCTCACCCTCGATCCACTGGCAGACGTGAACGAGACGACCGCTATCGTCCATCATGCGGAGCGCAACGGCGTGCTGATCCTCGGGGGGGGTAGCCCCAAGAACTTCTATCTGCAAACACAGCCTCAATTATGGGAGGTTCTGGGCATTCAAAAAGGTGGTCACGACTACTTCATCCAGATCACAGCTGATGCACCACACTGGGGTGGCCTCTCAGGCGCAACGCCCTCTGAGGCGGTATCCTGGGGAAAAATCAAGCCGGATCAACTGCGAGATGCGGTGGTAATCTATGGCGATTCTACTATAGCTTTACCTCTACTTACCGCGTATGCAGTAAGCAAGGCAAAGCCACGTCCGCGCAAAGAGCTGTACACAAAGCGTGCGGCCTTGCTAAGCGACCTGAAAGAGGCATACGAAGCAGGCAAAAAGGTGCGGCCATAAAGTAGTGATTTCATCTAATGACAACTCGCTTTTCCTATTAGGTAGATGCCCTGATCACAATTAGGTACAATGCCTATCCCTATTTTGGGGTAGATAGGAACTGCCAATTAGGTAGAACGGATATTGTCATTAGATACAAATTTCGGCGTTTCCCTTTGCATTAGCTTGACAACCTAATGTATAATACCATCCGGTGTGTTTTTTCCACCTGAGATACTGTTACGTGGCTGTAGCTCTCCTCTACAGAGAGGGATAATACAGCTCGGACCTACCCCATGAGGAGGGAAACGCGATGCTTGTTCATTTGATGTTAGAGCTTTACAACTGCGACCGTGAGTTGCTCAGCAACGAGCCATTGATCCGCCGCGTGCTGGATGAGTACCCTGGTCGCGTGGATATGGAAAAAGTGAGTCCGGTTCACCTGTATGATATAGAGACCTCGAATCCACTGGATGCCGGGCTTTCTGGTTTCGTCGTGATCGCGCAGAGCCATATCAGTCTCCATGCGTGGCCGGAATATGGTGAAGTTGACATCGACATCTGCTCGTGCAAAGAATTTAGCCAGGAAGATGCTATTGCCTTTGCGAAAGAGATGTTCCAGACCGACGATGTAGAGTCTCATTTCGTGGTACGTGCCACGCGCTCTCTTCGGCCTGAAGAGCCTGATCCAGTACGTTTCGCTGAAGCAATGGCAGCACGTCGCAATCGCGCCGCAAGCCTGGCCCCTGCGGAGGTGGGCTAAAGGCAATAAGAGAAAGGCGAAGAGTACCTTCGCGATAAGCCATACAGATTACGGAGGGTGAGAAGGTTTCCAGCAAGCATCGCCGGAAGTCTTCTCACTTCTGTATTTTGCCCCTCCTCCAACTGGTCTTGACGGCCTTTTTTTTCTGTCGAAAAATAGAAGTATCCGATTAAAAAGCTCTTTATTCGCTCTCATACGAGGTCACACGCATACAATGGAAGATCTAACCATCACACAGTTTGGAGCGCCTGACGCGCCCTATTGCCAGCAGGAAACAGCGAAAGTTACTATTATCCCGGCCCCTCTCGAATACAGCGTATGCTATATGAAAGGCACCGAACATGGGCCACAGGCTATCCTCAATGCATCAAGCCAGATGGAGCTGTATGATGAGGAGCTTGATTGCTGCCCTATCGAAATAGGCGTCTATACCTGTCCTGTGCTTGACTATAACGGAATGGACCATGCAGCTGCGCTCAAAGCAACGGGAGATACCGTACGTGAGGTTCTCAAGCGCGGTCAGGTACCTCTAATACTTGGAGGCGAACACTCGCTCTCTGCCCCCGTCATCGCCGCTGT
This sequence comes from Reticulibacter mediterranei, assembly GCF_016587455.1. NCBI lineage: Bacteria > Bacillati > Chloroflexota > Ktedonobacteria > Ktedonobacterales > Reticulibacteraceae > Reticulibacter > Reticulibacter mediterranei. The sequence continues at coordinate 1,693,740 of NZ_BNJK01000001.1, forward strand.
CCATGAACAGTATCCCGATCTCACCGTCGTCCATATCGACGCACATGGCGATCTACGCGACGAGTTCGAAGGCACTCCGCTATCGCATGCCAGCATCGAACGCCGCGTTGTGGATATGGGTATTCCGCTGCTCGAAATTGGCATTCGTAGCTTCAGTCCCGAAGAGGCGGCTTTTATGAAGACACAGCCTAATGTCGCTATCGTCTGGGCCTATAAGATGGCAAAGGGGCTAGCAACCATTCCCTGGGAACGGCTGGGCAAGCACACCTATGTCACCATCGACCTTGACGCCTTCGATCCAGGTGAGATGCCCGCTGTTGGCACGCCCGAACCAGGCGGTCTTTCCTGGTATCAAGTTCTCGACCTCTTCCGCGAGATCTGCCACCGCACAATGATTGTAGGTATGGATGTTGTTGAGCTTTGCCCGATGCCGGGGCAGGAGCGCGCGGATTTTCTAGCCGCCAAGCTGGTCTACAAAATGATCGGCTATCGCTGGTGTGACCGCTAAAGGGGTACTATCGTCTCTACATGGAGACGATGAAGGCAAATTTGCAGATAATGATATACTATGAAGAGGAAAGCGGTAATGCATGTAAACTCTTTTAGGATGTCAAATCATCGTGCAAATTGATCATCTGCAAAAAGACAGTATGAACAAAAAGGGCGCTGAGAAAGGAGATTTATTTCTCCTTCTCGTTTGCTTCACCCTGTTGCTCCTGGCTCTAAGCGGTTGTGATCCAACAACGCTTTCATCTAGCAGTCACACACAAAACAGAACATTTACAGGTTCATCGACTCAGCCGATTACATACAGTAGCAACCCATCCGACGTGCTCATCCGTACGTTCTACGGTGGCGGCCTCCAGGGGTCATTCTCGTTTGGTCCACAGGTGAGCATCTACGGGGATGGCAGTTACATTCTTGGCCTGGATCGCCAGGGCAAGTTGACAACAGAAGAGCTACAACAGTTGCTCAACGCCCTGGTCAACACCTATGGTGTGTTGAGCTTTTCGCAACAGCGATTTTCTGACGTTCAGGACGAAAACGCAACATTTCTGGAACTGGCATTCAATGGGAAACAGGAAGAACTGATCTATGGCACATCGAGCAGCGATCAGGATGAATATCAGCGTTTAGGTCGGGCACTGACAGCCATTAACGAGGCACTAAAAGGCCCGACGCAGCCTTATAAAGCTTCGGCGATTTCATTGCTCGTACGCCAGACCTTTAGCCCGGATCTGCATGCTCATATTCCATCCTGGCCCTTAACTGATTTCACGCTAGCCCAGGCAGCTGTCTATGAGTGTGGACCAGTGCCACCCGATGAAACCAGTCAGAATGCAGAAACAGCCTGCCTGAAATTTGTCATACCAGAACACGCCATTTTGCTCAACGGAGCGCAAGTGCAGAGCATTAAAGAGATGCTCACGGGGTTGCAAGGAGATTTCACAGAGCAAGGCTTGTACTACACAGTGTTTCTCCGCCCACTGCTGCCAGACGAAGTAACCAGAAAGCAACTCGCAATGTTTGGCAGCGATCAGGAAATATTTCGAGGGGTGCCATTGTTATCAGGTAAGGTACCGCCAATACCGAGCCAGACAGCCTCATAATATCCAGGGCGGCCCTTCTTTTTGATTGTAGAACATGTGGTGGTTGATGAGGCGACTCTAACAATTGCAGAGTTTAAGCTACGCTGGGAAGTGTCTCGCAAACATCGAAGCATATATGGTATACTATAGCAGGCGTACCCCCTTGCAACAAACACTTCCTTGCAGGCGGCCCGATCGCAGGTAGAACACAGTGAGTTCATGAGCAGTCAGGATAGCAATGATGTTAGAGAAGACTGCATATCAAGCTTATCAGGGATAGGTGCGGAACGACCAGAGGGAGGAAGCAAGAAGACTTGCGGATCTGACCACCACAGACAGTAATCCCCATATGGTTTTACCATGAAAGGAATTATGACCAGAGAATACAATAAGCCAAGACGAAATGACTCGCGTCCACCATTTCGCCAGAACTCCTCATCAAACAGATACGGAGAAGAGCAATCTTCACGCCCTGGTCGCCCTCGTCTCAACCGCGAAATAGTAGATCGCGCCTGGGAACAAGGAGCGCAAACCCAACATGCGGATTATCGACCGCGCAATGGGCAGGGGCGACAAAACAACTGGCGCGGCAATCAGCCAGACTACTCCCCCTATCAAAATGGTTCTGGCAATAACAGGCCTTACGGGAATCGCCAGTCTGCACAGGGTTCTGGTGGCAACAGACCCTATGGCAACCGGCAGCCTGCATATGATCACCCCAGGAATCGCCAGGACAACTACCGGAATAGCGGCTCTCCAACGCAGGGCTATCGGGGTACATCACAACAACCTTTTGAACAGGATCGGTATCAGAGCCGAACACCAGGCAATCGTACCAATGGAGACAGGCCGTCCTACCAGCGGAACAACTATAATCAACGTGGCACGCCTGATAATCGCAGAGAATACCGGCCTTATGACAATCGTCGGCCAGGAGAAGCGGGGAGAAATGGTCATCGTCCCGCCTACGAAGAGCATTTTGAGGGTGATTACGAGCGGTACGATTACACCGAGACGGCTCATAACCACAACAATCGCTCCTACGAAAGGCCACAACGCAACAACCATCGCAACGAGTCACGCACGCCAAACCAGGAGCGACACGTGACCCGTTTGCCAGATGGTCGTGTACTGAAAGGTTCGCGACCAGCACAACGCAAAAAGGCTCAATTCTGGACGGAGGTCGCCAACGACACCGACGAACTCATCCAGCACATTCCCGAACCGCCTGTGCATGACGCAGACAGCACGGATGAAACGAAGGGGAAAAAAGTACGAGCAAAGAAGCCTCGCACAACGCCAGACGGGGTGCGCGACAAAAAGAGCGCCTCAACAGGCCATCATTCAGGCTTGAAACCATCTCAACGTGGTTTTAAATGGCCAACGCCTTAAATAATTCAGCAAGTAACAACAAAAGGTGTTCAGTTTGGAAACTGGACACCTTTTGTTGCTGTCGGCTTAGCGTAGGGAAAGCGCAGATGTCTCCTACGCTAAGCTGCACCTCAGCACCACACTAGAGACATCAGCGCAGAAAACTTGATAGAATATAGTTATAGGCAAAGTAATTTACACGTGTAGCGGAGAAGTCCGATGCTTTATCCCAGTTATCTTCAACTTTACGAAACTGGCGAACTGGCGCAACGTGCGGCCCAGGCCTGGGAAATCTTGCGCAGTTGTACCATCTGTCCACAGAATTGTCGCTGCAATCGCATTGCAGGGAAAACAGGGGTTTGCCATTCGGCGACCGAGGCAATAGTGGCCTCGTGGAACATCCATCGCCGCGAAGAGCCTCCCATCAGCGGTACACGCGGAGCAGGTACCATTTTCTTTGGCTATTGCCAGGCTCGTTGTACCTATTGCCAGAACTTCTCGCTCAGCCAGGGAGGTCTGGGGCATCGCGTGGGACCGGAGCGTTTGGCGGATATGATGCTCTACCTCCAGAAAAAACGCTGTCATAATCTGGATCTGGTCACACCAACCCATTTCGTACCGCAAATTCTTGCCGCGCTCGTGATTGCATGCGAGAAAGGGCTGCGGCTCCCGCTCGTATACAATTGTGCGGGATACGAAAATCTGGCAACGCTGCAACTGCTGGATGGAGTCGTGGATATCTATCTTCCCGATGCCAAATATGCCGATAACAAACACGCGCTCCGAACCTCAAAAATGCCCCGGTACGTCGATCATAATCACGAGACGTTACGAGAGATGTATCGTCAGGTGGGGCCGCTCCAGATGGATGAAGAAGGCATTGCCCGACATGGTTTGCTCATTCGTCACCTGGTTATGCCAGAGGATATCTCTGGAACGCGCGAGGTTCTACGCTGGATAGCGGAAGAGTTGGGTCCAGATACACCAATCAGCTTGATGGATCAGTATTTTCCGGCCTGGAAAGCTGTCAACGATCCAATCTTGAATCGACGGCTCTCCTGGAAAGAGTATCGTACCGCATTGGATGCACTTGATGAGTTCAATTTCACAGCAGGATACGTCCAGGAGGATCTTATCGAGGTAGACACAACGGCAGAGCTTTAAAGACGAAAGAGAGCCTCCTGAAAAGCACATAAGTAATCTACTGGTCTTGGACAACACACGCTATAATCTATATGGATTAAAGACTCTTACGCGTTCATACGAAGACTTGTAGGGGGATCATCTTTCCGCGAATCTGGCCCTTTCCAGGGGGAGCGAACGCAATCGCCGGACCATAGCTGCCCGAAAAGTCAGGTTATCAGGAATGCATACAACGATGTGTACTTGCTCCATCCTATGCTCGTGATGCGTACGTCGGACCAGAAGATATACGAAATGGAGAATCATACATGAATAGAACGGCCACTTTGAGCCAACTCTTTGCCAGTATCCAGGATGATTTCGCCCTGGTCGATAAAACGTTTCAGGAGCGAGCCACATCAAGCATCTCTCTCCTGAACTCCGCCTCCATGCATGCACTCGCCTCACCAGGCAAACGTCTACGAACCGCCATCACCCTCCTCTCAGGCAAATTGAACGATTATCGCCTCGACAAGCTCGTTCTGCTCGGGGTTGCTTACGAAATGTTGCATTTAGCCACGCTCATCCATGACGATATCGTCGATGAAGCCAAAACGAGGCGCGGCAACCCAACGGTCAATGCTCTCTGGGGAGATAAAATTGCCATTCTTCTTGGCGACTATTATTTCGCAAAAACTGCCGGACTGATTGCCGACATTGAAGATCCCCGCGTCGATCACCTCTTCTCAGATACCGTCGCCACCGTTTGCGAAGGCACTATTCTTGAAATGATGACCGCCGGAAGCATCAACTTGACGGTGGATACCTACTACGAAAAAATCAAACATAAAACAGCTTGCTTGATCGCGGCTTGCAGCAAAGGCGGCGCGATTGTCAGCGGAGCCTCCGACCGGGATATCGAGTTATTATATGATTATGGCTACTATCTAGGCATCGCATTTCAGATTATTGACGATATCCTTGATTACACTGAAGATCAATCAACGATAGGGAAACCGGTCGGCAACGATTTGCGCCAGGGTATGGTGACGCTCCCCTTGATCTTTGCTCTGCAAGAGCCATCGCAAAACGGCTATCACCAGCAAGTTCAAGATCTACTCGCTGGCGGCACCCAGAAGGATGAAGATATTCAAAAAGTGGTTAACTGGGTTGTCCAGGGCAACGGCATCAAAAGAGCGTTTATGGATGCACATGCATATGGCAACAAGGCACGCGAGGCTCTCTACCACTTTCCACCATCGCCAGATCGCGACGTGCTTGATGAGTTGATCGATTTTGTTCTGGAGCGCAAACAGTAGAAGGCAGCGATATATGAGTTCTAGAATGTCATTAGAAGAGAAATTTCATGCCACCGGGGGCAAACGCTCCTATGTACAACGTCTTTTCGGACGCATTGCAGGCATTTACGATTTAATGAATCGACTGATGAGTTTTGGTCTGGATCGCTACTGGCGCAAAAGAGCCGCGCGCTATCTCGCGCTAGCTACAGGCGAGACAGGCCTCGATCTTGGAGCTGGAACCGCTGATCTCTCCATTGCCGTTATTCGTCAATCTGGTCCGAACACCCATATGATCGGCATGGATATTACCCCGGAGATGCTTGAAGAGGGGCGCAAAAAGATTGCTCGCCTGGGCCTACAGGATCAAATCGAGCTACGAACCGGGGATGCCGAACATATTGATCTGCCAGATAACAGCGTCGATGGGTGCTGCTCAGCCTTTACAGTGCGCAACCTAACCGATATCAAGCAGGGCTTTCGCGAGATGTTCCGTGTGGTCAGACCTGGAGGACGCGTGGTTTGCCTGGAGATCAGCCATCCTCCGGGCAGAATTTTTGGTGGGCTTTTTTATTTCTACTTTTATAAACTGGCACCACTGTTCGGCACAATTATCGGAAAAGCCTTTGAAGAATACAATTACCTTCCCAACTCGCTTACAACATTTCCTGATGCACCAACATTGCAAAAAATTATGGAAGAGGCTGGATGGAGCGATGTCCGTTTTTATCGCCTGAGTGGAGGTATAGTCGCACTTCACGTTGGAACGAAAGCATAAAAGCGCCTGTTTACCAGCAAATGCATTCAGCATGGTAAACAGGCGCTTTTTCTTTAGAAAAGCAGATCAAATCGCTTTTCTATATCAATCCTCTACTCAAAATGACTATCGCGATCAAACATACCAGAATACCAGCCAGCCAGATTATCGACTGCAACTGTTCATTGCGCGGCTCCATCGGGGGTAGATCCTCTGGCCTGGGCAACATCGTGCTCAGATCATCATCATCCACCATACCAGTTGCTAAGAGACCAGGCAATACCTGAGCTACGCTATCCGGGATCTCCTGTTGCGATGAAACAGAGATCGTGCTTTGAGACAACGCAGGGCGTGGCCCTCCCGAAGCGCTGATCAGCGCTTCATTTTTCGGCGTAATTGTGCCACTCACTGATCTCAGCCCTAGAAGATCCTGCCGCAACTCTAATGGGTGCTGATACCGTTGATTGACAAGAGGCCGCAATCCCTTCATCAGAATGTTGTCAAAAGCCGACGACACATTGGGATTGAGATTCTGAGCAGACGGAATGATCGTGCCACTATGCCCATTAGGAATGCTACCGGTGACAGCATAATAGGCGCTGGCAAGCAAGGAATACAGATCAAGGCGGGGATCAATGGTGCCACGAGGCAACTCGGGAGCCATAAAAGGCGAGAGTTGCGTACGATCGATGCCAGAGACAAACTGTGTCGCTCCACCAGCCATGATGACCGAAAAATTGGTCAGAAGATACTGATTTCCCGAAAGGCTCATAACGATATGCTCGGGGCGAATCAACCCATGTACCAGCGGGGGCGACTGCTGAGAAAGAAGGTCGAGCAGGTCAATGAGTTGCAAGCAGCACTCAATGACTTCTTGCTCCGCTAACGGTCGTCCTGTCCGACGCATACGAGCCAGCAAAGACTCTCCCTCAAAAGACTCAAAGACGAAAAAGTTCTGTCCCTGATCGCTAAACGCATCCCACAGCGTAGGAATGCTGGGATGCCGCCCCGCAGAGGTTAAAGCCATAGTAGCAGCACGCAACATGGACTGCACCATCATCGAGTTACTTTCGGGCACTGTCAGTTCGCAAATCATCACTTGAGAACCAGAGCGCTGGGCATCTTGTGCTATCCACATCGCCTCGGAGACGCCAGAAAGCCAATCCTGGCGACTATGCAACTCACGCAAGCGGTAACGTCCATTTCGCAGCACTGTACCAGGGGCGAGCGTGCGCTGATCCTTCAGTAGATCAGCACTATCACCGGTATCCGGTAACGGTAATTGTTGAGATAGCATGCTCTGATTTGGAGAAGAGGTGCTGACAGCGTTTCCTTCCCTCTCAGTAATCAGGCGGCTCGGGCGAAGAGGCGCGGAGATACGTCCGAAATCGGTTCCGGGGAGAGGCGTAACGGGAGAAGATGATATCGGTCCCTGGGGACGCGATGGCACATTACTGGCAGGGGCACGATCAATAGGAGGCATACCTGAGAGCTGACCGGAAAAGGTTTGTGGATCGAATTTCATCGATCCTTGAGTTCCTGAAAAGCTAGGGGTGGCGGGGAAAGGAGTCTCAGGCGACCGAGAGAAGTTGGAGGAAGAGAATGGATCAAAATTAGGCGAGCTAATAGAGGAACCAGGTGGCTGCATTGGGGGCGAAAACGACGAATTGATATCCTTTCCCCCCTGCATCGATTGAAAGCCTGGTGCAGAGAGATCTGAACCCATTCTATTCGACTGAAATCCATCATCTATATCTAATGGAGGTAGCGGTGGTAACGTTGACGGTGACCTCAGCGGAGGAGTTTGTGTTCCTTGATTCGCCCCTCTCATCTCCTTTAATACACCATTTGTCGGCGGCGGAGGTAGAGGTGGTAGTGTTGCGGATGGCTTTGGTAAGGGCATTTGTGCCCCCTGATTCGCCCCTCTCACCTGATGAGGTAAGCGCACCTGAAGGCCACAACGAGAACAAGGATTTTTGCTTACATCCCCTTCATTGCCACAACGTGGACATAACATATGCGTCTCTCCCAATAAACCAGTACATTCAAATATGCGCGGATTTTCTCTCTTGCCAGCCTCTTTGCTCACCTCACCCATTCAGCAATGAGCCAGAAGTAATAATCCTCTCCCACCAGGACCATGCAGCAATCTGATAGATATTCGCCAATACACCAGAGACGAGATTGCATGATAATGGCAGGAAGTTGGGGAGCAATCGCCACAAGATAAGTCAATCAGCGGCCAAAAATAAAACTAGATAGGTACAAAGGAAATGCCTGACAGACACTATCAAATACATCAGGATAATCATACAGCCACAGGAAAGATATATGAGAGCGCCTTGCCCTGCGTCAACGAATTACACATCATCAGGCAACAAAAAGTTAGAGACATCAGTGGCCTCCAGGTAGCAACCAGCTACAGAGATAGTTACGCATAAAGTATAGTAGAAGGAAAACAGTGTGTCAATCATCCCACTCTGTTTTCCTAGCCATATACTCCTACTGATGTGTATGCTTGCATTTGCGCTCTTATACTTAACGCTTTGTCTTACGACCAATGGGGGCCAACCCTGTGAGAAACAGCTCCAGAGTTTTTGCCAGATCGTGCAGTTGGGTTGCCTCCACAACAGAAATTTCATGGCCAGGATGAGCCACCTGATAGAGCAGTTGTACGGCGGGATGTTTTGTTTGCGTTGCGGCTTCAGTGGAGGCAGAGCCAAGCAGAGAAGCCCGTAAAGCATCAACGCTGGCGTTTACCTCCTCAAGCTGAGTAATATCAATGAAGCTGGCTGGTTTTGGAGCCGCCTGCCCCTGCTTTTCGGCAGCACGCATGATTTCCCATTGTCTCCTGGCCTGTTTGCCAGCGGAACAAAAACAAAACTCAGGGTTGGCGGGATCGGAATTTTGCAACCCGGTATCGTCGCAGATTGGACAGATAGGCATACATCTACTCCTCTATAGCGTCCCAGACACAGCGAGGACGCACATCGATGTCAAGAAAAGCGTTGATGCTCGCTCAAATAATCTTTCAGCATACTCTCGCAATCAAAGGCCATATGCCCAAAGACATCGCCGGGTGCCTGCCAGCACGTACTTCCTTCACCCGAGCCATGCTCAGTACCGCCGACGATCTGGCCCTGATATGCGAGGGCCACAGCACGAAAGCGGGGGTCGCGTTTCAGCGAAGAATAGACCCCAACGAATCCGGTGAGCAAGACATCATAGCCTGTCTCTTCACGAGCTTCACGCAGCACGCATTGCTCCACCGTTTCACTATAGTGAACGATTCCTCCCGGAATGGTATAGCCTAAGCCATCTGAGCGATCAATCAACAAAATTTTACCATCACGCTCAATAATCACACAAGCGCTTAAAATAGGAGAGATCTGGCCCAGAGTGAGGAGCGCGATCAGGCGAAAAGCCAGACCCGCCAGTATTCCCTTAACCTTCTCGATCATGTTCCGTTTTTCCCTCTAGCGCATCTTCAGACACCGCGGCTGGATTTTGCGAGGACGAGATCTGATGATGCTGTTGTTGTATGAGAGAGGCAAGCTGCTGCCCCGCCAGCACAAACGCCTGCGCAACAGGCGAATCGGGCAGACTGATAATCACCGGATGGCCCTTATCTCCACTAACAACCGCCGCTGGATCGAGGGGAATACGTCCCAGCACAGGCAAAACATCTAGTACTGAACGCACCTCCTGGCTCTGAGGAAATATATCGACATGCCCCCCACAATGAGGACAGAGAAAGCCATCCATATTCTGCATGATCCCCAGGACAGGCACACTGCTCTGCTGGAACATAGCCAGAGCTTTCGCAGTGTCGATGCGCGCAATATCCTGCGGAGTTGTTACTAGAATAGCTCCATCAAGGTGTATCTCGCGACAGAGAGTGGCCTGTGGCTCGCTTGTCCCAGGGGGAAGATCTATCAGCAAATAATCGAGATCGCCCCAATCCACAGAATAGAGCAACTGACGAATCAGCATCCCCAGCACATCGGGCATGGGCGCAACAGCCTGCTCCTCACCAATGAAAAAGCCAACCGACATAATTTTCACCCCATAGCGAACGAGCGGCTGTAGCTTCTTCTCGCGGGGCAGCTCCTTACGCTCAGCCAGCGGCAACACCGCCTCTGAACCTTTACTGGCGGCTCGCTTACGTACACCTAACATCATGGGAATACTGGGGCCGTAAGCATCCCCATCGAGGAGGCCAACGCGCAACCCCTGCTGCGCCAGGGCAACAGCCAGATTCACGCTCACCGTCGATTTGCCCACACCACCTTTCCCGCTACCAACCACCAGCAATGTATCAACCTGTTCCAAACGTGTTCGCTGTATATGTTGCACAACACCACTCCCTTTATACATGAATTCAGCACCTTCCGGTAAGAGTAGTATAAGTATATTGCATGCATTTGGCAAGATTTCACGTCGCACTTTCGCCACTTGTCAGCGACCATCTCTCACCATATACTAGAGATACATCTATCGATCAGCACACTCTGCCTATAAATATTATCAACCAGGAGTACCCCATGTATCGCTTACTTGCCATTGATCTTGATGGAACCCTCTTAACACCTCAGCGTATCATTACCTCTCGTACCTATGCAGCTTTACGTCAGGCGGTCGCAGGTGGAGTAAAGCTAGTCATTGCCAGCGGACAAACGCTGGATGTGTTGCGCGCTGTCTGCGCCAATCTCCCCCTCAATGTGCCGCAAATCATTTATAATGGTGCCATCATTGCCGATATTCAGAGTGGTACAGCATTATATGAACAACTGGTTCCAGACGAGCATATTTTATCAACACTCGCGCTCTTACGTCGCATGCATCTGCACCGAGTCTACCACACCCATAAACGCGTCTACGTTGATGAGGGGACGCCTAACGCCCGCAACTGGTATCATCCACCCGTTCCACCAGCCATTGAGGTGCCAGAGGTAGAGAGCCTCTATCCGCAGCCCTGCATCAAACTGGTCGGTGTTGGCAACGCTGCAACCTTGCGGGAGAAGCGCGAAGAACTGGAGCGCATGCTGGCAGGACAACTCTATGTTACCCAGGCGTCGCGCCACCTGCTGGAGTTCTTACATCCCGAGGTCTCAAAGGGTCACGCGCTCGCAACGCTTGTACGTATCCTGAAGGTGAGGCCTGAAGAAGTGGCAGCAATTGGCGATAATCACAACGATATCGGAATGTTGCAATTTGCTGGTCTAGGCATCGCAATGGGCAATGCTCACGATGAGGTCAAAGCAGTGGCAGATCACGTCACCACCAGTAATGCTGAGGAGGGCGTGGCACTGGCAATTGAGGAAAAGATTCTCCCTTTTCTGCCGCGTTAACCGAAAAGACATGTTCTTCTTAATATGTTTTCGCAATAACGAACGACTGGCAAAAACTACTGATTATAGCGTACTATGTACGTATACGATGAACGATCTTTCCTAGAGGAATTATTTATGACTCATAACGATACATCATATCCAACACTGGAAACGGGCCAGATTATACCGGCATTTAGCCTGCCCGGTCCTGATGGCATGCCGCATAGTCCCTGGGATTATAAACAACGCGAACATCTGCTCCTGCTCTTTGTGCAGAGCGCAAAGGCGGGACAGGATCTTCTACAAACGTTTGCCAGACATTATCCAGATTTTCGCGAAGAAGCTTGTGCAATTCTGGCAATTACAGCCGATCCGGTAATCACGAATTTGCAGGCACAGGAAGAGCTACGACTCCCCTTCCCGCTGCTTTCTGATCCGCAAGGCAACGTCATTGCGCACTACACCTTTTGGGATAGTGCAACACACAAACTGCACCCTGGCATCGTCCTGGCAGATCGCTATGGCGCGCTCTACCAGCAAGAAACCGCAGCAAATGAGGCAGAGTTGCCCGCTATTACAGAGTGGTTAGAGTCACTTCAATATCTCAACAAATTATGTACACCCTAACCAGAGGAGATTCATGGCACAACACGATCACAACCATTCCTGGAATTTTGAGACCCTCCTGGTGCACGGCGGGATCGATCATCAAGCAAAGAAGGCTGGTGGCACACCGACTGTCCCCCCTATTTACGCCAGCACCACCTATCTTCACAACAGCGTAGAGGAACTGGACCGGGCCTTCAGCGGCACAACGCCCGAAGGAGAAGATGCATTTGTCTACGCACGTCAGGCCAATCGCAGCGCGCATGCACTGGAAACAACCCTGACCAGCGCGGAAAAGGGGGTAGGAACTGTTGTTTTTAGCTCCGGCATGGCCGCTATTCACGCCTCTCTGCTCGCAGCCGGACTTGCTCCTGGCGCAAAAATTGTAGCCTCAAAAGATGTCTATGGTCCATCCATCGGCTTACTCCAAAAGCTCTTTATTCCTGCTGGCGTCGAGGTAGTTCTGGCCGATCTTTGCTGTCCAACCGCCGTTGAACGCATTCGCCAGGAACAACCAGATATTATTTACGTGGAAACCATCTCCAATCCTCTTGTTAAGGTGATAGATATCGATGCTATCAGCGCGGCGGCAAAAGAAATAGATGCAGTCACCATTGTTGATAGCACCTTCACTCCACCGAGCCTGTTCAGGCCTATCGAGCATGGAATCGATCTGGTCGTCCATAGTGCGACGAAGTATATTGGCGGACATGGAGACAGCACCGCCGGAGCCGTCATCAGCGCGAAGAATACGTTACTCGATCAGGTACGCGCCTATTCTCACCTGCTCGGCTCGATGCTCGGTCCTTTTGATACTCACCTGATGCTGCGTGGCCTGCGCACCCTCTCGTTACGTATGGAACGCCATTGTAGTAATGCGGCACAGGTTGCCAGCTTCTTACACGAACATCCGGCTGTTGCACGCGTTCACTACCCTGGCCTGCCAGATCATCCACAGCATGACATCGCCAGCCGTCTGCTAAAGCCGGGACAATATGGCGGTCTGCTGGCCTTTGAGCTGAAGGAAGCCTCACGAGCAGCCGTATTCCGCTTTATGGATAACCTGCAGCTCTGCCTGTCTGCAACCAGCCTGGGCGATGTCTTTACGCTGATCAGCTATCCACCTATCTCCTCGCACCGTACGCTCACAAACACAGAGCTACAAAATCTGGGCATCACCGAAGGGTGTGTGCGCGTGTCCGTCGGCATCGAACACGTTGAGGATATCATTCAGGATCTCGATCAAGCATTGAAAAGCTAATACCCGTTATAAAGTGGCAAATTCACAAATACGTTTCCTCCCTGAGAATTTGCCACTACCTTAACCCATAAAACAGCATGCTTTTCGATACTACACGTTGACACAAAAAGCAAGATTTTTGTATGCTCTATATGGCTTTCCCTAAATGTGCGCTACGATGTATTTTTTGAATAAGAGATAGCATATGCAAAACACGCCACCTATAGAGCCACCCGACGACGAAGTCTCAATTACCGATTTAGATACAAACAATGATGCAGACGATAAAAAGCGTGGTCAACTTGCCTCTTTTATACAGCGTTCTCTACAGTTCTTCCTTCAGGCCAAAAGAAGAATTCTGACCATCGCCATCGTAGGAGCCACTGCCCTGTTTCTTGTTGTAGTCTTTCTTCCACTCCTGCCCAAACCTACCGTATCGCAACCAAAGGTACATCCAGCAGCACCTGAGACTCAAGCGAACGCTGTTGAAACCTCCTATCTCTCCGATAAAATCATCTATCTCAACACACTTGATGGCAGCGTCAACGCATTGCAGGCAAATAGCGGGAAAGCGCTCTGGCACTATCAGCCAACTTCTCCCGCCAGCAGACCGCTTAGCATCGTCCAGAACACAGTCTACTTTACCACGCAAAACAACCAGAAAAGTGCGGCTTATGCGTTGGATGCAGGCGACGGCGAGCTAGTATGGCAGCGGCAGTTGCCCGACACCCATCTATCACTCATCAGCGCCACAACGACCGCATTATATTTTCAGGGCTTGCATGGCGAAATCTACACATTGGATGCAAAAAATGGCGAGCTACTCTGGCGGTACAGGGAGAAAAGCTCGTCCTCACATTCATGGCTCGCAATACTCCACGACATTGTTTACCTCACCAACCTTGATAGGATGACAATTTCCGCGCTACAGGCCAACACAGGACGCTTCCTCTGGAGCAAGCAAGGATCAGGCGCTATCTGGATACTGGAAACGACCCCCGATGTCGCTTATATTCAACTGAGCAATACAACGTTCGATGCTATCAAAACGAGCGATGGTAGCACGCTCTGGCAATATACAGGCGTGGAACAGGGAGGCAGTTTCACGCTTCAGCAGAACATCATCTATCTCACGACGCGCACCGGCACAGTCATTGCCCTGAAAGCTCGCGACGGTACATTGCTCTGGCAGTTTAAAGAGATGTATCCCATCTGGGGATCGCTGGTTGTGACGATACAGACCATCTATCTCAATGCTCTTGATGGAAATATCTATGCATTGAATGCTAGCAATGGCAGACTGCTCTGGAGACAGAAAATCAACGATCCGTTAACTAGCTTTGCGCCACCGATCAGTGGACAGGTGTACACAAACAGCACGGAGCAAATTTACGTCGCTACCAATAATGGCATCACCTATGCATTTCGGACGAGTACTGGGGAGCTGCTCTGGCAATATCGCGCAGGATTGATCTTACCCGCTAGAAGAGACGAGACGGAGGCAGTGATCGAACCAGCGGTCTACATCATCTTACACGACAATACCTTTGTTGCATTACGACTACGAGATGGAGCGATTATCTGGAACTATAAGAAAGCCGTTCAAGAACCGCCTTTTCTGGAACGCGGCATCCTGTATATCAGTACACAGGATGGTTTGATGCAGGCAATTCGGGCTGATACAGGAACTTCGCTCTGGCAGGTGACGATAGCCCGTCAAGCTCCACCTGCCAGATAGCGTTATTTGGTATGCCTGATATATTTACCCGGCACTTTATCAATGGCCTCTCCACCCTCCGATGAAGACATGACTCGAAGCATCTCGGCATCTGGCTTCACAATCAGATCGTTGATCACCCCCTGAACGCCGGGAAACTTGCGCGCGATCTCCTCGGCAGCATTTTTCTGCTGCACATTATGTACCGCGCCGCTCAAGCGCACAACTCCCAGGCGCGGATAGACACCGATGGGCAGAGTATGTGTACGTGGATCATGGGCCAGCTTTTGTGCAAGATCACCGGCCAGACGGTCATCGCCAATCAGATGATTTTCAATTGCCAGCAGGCCAAGCACACCAAGCGCCTGATCGCGCACAATATCGCCCCGCAGCGCACTAGAGATATTCCCATTGAGATAAAGCACTCCATCCAGCACGCGCACGGACATGCCTTTAAAATCAACATGTAACGGAGTGAGGTCAAATAAAATATCCTCAACTTCGCGCTGTAGTTCGGAATCGGGACGATAAGGAGGGAGGGTTTGCAAAGCGGCCTCAGAAATAGAGACCTCAACATATTCTTTGTCCAGCTCCTTAACGTACTCCTCACGCAACAGGGTATCCTGTCCCTGACGTAAAGAGCGTGCCACGATATAAGCCAGTTCGCCGCTTTTTGGCTGTACCGCTACCAACAATAAGGTTCCTCTGGCCGCTGATCCCTCCTGCTGGACAACACTTTTCCCGTCCAGTAGCGTAAGGGCGGGTGCTTCCTTACTGGCAGCGGCTAAAGCATCCCTGGTAATACTCAAATCCACGCCATTACCAGATGCATTTGTGACGGTATTGAAAGGGATATAGACCGTCTTACCAAAGAATCGGCCCTGTTTGACTCCGATATGTGTTAGCCGACGCGTTGAGGCATCAACACCAATATGCGTCAAAACACCATCTTCACCATCGGAACAGATGACCTTGCTGCCAAAAATAAATTTTTGCATTTCGGCAATTGACGTTGTTTTTTCCATTTAACAATCCAGCCTTTTATGAATAGTATGAATGCGAATAAAGCACAACGAGATGCTACGCCTCTCTTCTACAGAGTGTAGCACGCCAGATTTCAGAAAAACAAGCATATCTCCCCCCTATTCTGCTATAAAAACGAAGCACAGAACAGGAGGTAAACAGGCCCAACATCTTCTATCAACAAGCTAAGAATGCTATTCGCTATATACTATCACGCAAACACACGTTAAAATTAATACATCTGGCAACCAGTAGAGAAATAGGATAAATACAATGACGGCAGATATCCCTCCAGATGTGTATATTCATGCTCTGAACAGAGTACGAGAGGCATTTCAGGCATGCTTACAGCAAGATGAACATCTTGCCCAGGAGCTTTTGATGTATACACGCAACGAATTGAAGCGCTTCACTGGTGATTTGCCTATCGTTGGGCACGACTCCTCAGATGCTCCATTTCTCACTGGCACATTCGCGGAGGCGCGAGCATGGGGCTGGCTGGAGTTCGTCTCGGGCGCCTATCAATTGTGGAGAGAACGTCCTGGCGCGGCTCTCGTCCATTTCAAGCGAGCATGGCGGATCTGGCGTCCCTGGAATACGAGCGCGCCTCAGGAAGCTGAACAACTTGAGGCAAGGCGCGAAAAAGTGCGCGCAGGGTTATGGTTGGGCGAAGCCTGGGCGCGAGTGATGAGCGACCGCGCTCCCCAGGCCAGCAAAGCAATACAGCGTGCGGCGCTGACAGAGCTTTACCGCATCCAGGCGCAGGATCTCTTGCAAGAGACTCTCACACAGCAAGTAACCCTTCCACCTGCTCCGCCAGGATCACCAGCCTATCACCAACCAGCACCATATATGCGCAGATTACTGTAATCTTAAACATCGTCACCGGGAAAGAGGCACATTTGCGTTCTGATTCGCTCGTGACGACTTCCTCCTCAACCGGCGAATAATACGCGGCACGGTGACAAGGAAAATGACCACAAAGATCAGCAGCACAACGACCATCACGACAGGGAGCAACAGCGATAATAGCACGGTCAGCACCACCACGACATCTTCAGCAATACTCAGGATCGTATTTAACAAGCCTGCACTGGTCGCTGTAGACGCAACACGCGTAGCAGCCTTCGTTGTATGGGTCATCGCGGCCAGGCCAGCTCCAACCACCAGCGGCACCACCTGAGCAGCACCAGTCACCTGACTCTCGCTCGCTGCGGCGACAAGCGCGCCAGCAATCGGGCGCAGCACGGTATGAATAATATCCCAGATATGATCAAAGTACGGGATCTTATCTGCTACCAGATCAGCAATCGTGAGCAGCACCAGTCCCGCAATAAACCAATCCTGGGTGATAAAGGCGTACTGAGGGTTGACATGGTAGAGATGGAACCAGCGTACAGCAATGGAAAATGACAATAAAGGCAAGTACGCATTGATTCCAGAGGAGAAAGCCAGCCCATAGGATGTGCCGAAATTCACTATTCCTCTCAATTTCTAGCATAAAAGCAGATGATGACAAACAGAAACAAATGTCCTATGTAATATCAACGTATGACCCTGGCATTTCTCCAATAAGCACAGATGCTCTCTATACTGGCAACTCTTGCTGGCTGGTGTCGGCCTTCCCAAAAATGCTCTCAAGCGCTTCTGGCGCATAACGCTCCACCATATCTTCAGTGATGGCATTGGCGCGACAAATTTCCCCAAACATACTGGCGCTGCGGCGAGGGATGCGCTCCTGCGTTTGCGGATTGATCTCAATCAAGCCAAAACGCGCGTGCCATCCATTGTTCCATTCAAAGTTATCCACCAGCGACCAATGGAAGTAGCCACGTACCGGAACACCCTCTTCTATTGCGCGATGCACCATTGCCAGATGCTCAAGAATCGCGCGTGGACGCCGACTATCTACCGAGTCGCAAAAGCCATTTTCGGTAATATATAGTGGCTTATTGCCCCGCGCATATTTATAGACATCTTTCAATACTCGGTATAGCCCCTGCGGATAGATCTCGCCAAAATCTTCGTCTAATCCTGCGTCATTACGAATCGTGCCAGGGCGCACAAATCGTCGTCCAAAAAGCTCAGCAGGCACGGAAGGATCGAAGCGCACCATCTCACGCGTATAATAATTGATGCCGTGATAGTCTCTGGCACCAGAAGCGCCAACAATCGGAGGAACCAGTGCGTTGACGGGAAAGTGGAAGCGACCAGTTTCAGCGGCTCGCAGCATGGACCAGTTAAAGATCGTATCCTGCGCATGAGCAACGGCACGATCCAGCAGCGAGAGAGGATTGGCCGGATCAAAGAGGCGATAGTGCAGGCAATAGCCAATTTGTGAGCCTGGTTGCAGGCGACGGATCGTATAGAAAGCGGCAACGTGAGCCAGCACCAGATTGTGAAAGACCTGAAGCGTGCGCGTGATACTTTGCTCGCCCGGTGGAAATGTACCCAGATCGTACCCCTGTACAGCATAGACGTTTGGCTCGTTAATCGTGATCCAGAAATCGCAGAGATCGTGCAAGGCTTCCACAATATAAGCAACGTAGCGGGTAAAAAAACGGATATTGTCGCCTTGTGTGAAACCTCCTCGATCAGCAAACCAGAGCGGCTCAGTAAAGTGATGCAGTGTGACCACCGGTTGAATATGTCGCTGGCGCAGATCGCTGAGCATGGCTCGGTAGCGCTCTACCGCTGCTACGTCCCAGCGTCCCTCTTCTGGCTCAACACGACTCCACTCCACGCTCAAACGTAACGCATTGTTCTCCATCTGTTCAGCCAACTCAAAGTCTTGCTCTGCCCCCTCCCACCAATTCGCGGCCCGAGCACACTGCTCTCCACTGAGAATGTGCCCTTGCTGCTCCCATCGATACCATTGATTGTTGGTATTGCCGCCTTCACATTGATATGCTGCCGATGCAGTGCCCCACAGAAATCCCTGGGGAAAACGTAATACATGCTGCCTTGCCATAGAAAAACACACACTGCCTTTCCATATGTATTGCGCTGCAAACAGGCCGCTCTGCACCACGCTCGATCAAGCGCATCTAGAGATGCAGTTGCGGATACTTCTATCTATAGTATACCCCATGCGAGTTGAGGAAAAGAAAATGCCGAACCGTGTAAAAAGGTTCGGCATTTTCTTGAAACAAACGTCTTCTGATTATTCGCGGATATTGCGAGCAGGCAGAGGACGAACCAGCGGACTCATCACAGGCAAGGCTTTCTTGCTGCGTGGGAGACGCTGACGCACCAGATAGGTGGGCGCGTTGGCCAGATCATCCTTCTCCAGCGTGACATCTTCTCCGAAGCGGTTGAAGAAGGACAACTCAAAGTTCGGGGTTTCGCCCAAAGCACCATGAGGGCAAACCTCCACACAGTCGCCGCAGAAGATACAGCGATCGAGCGCGAAGGAGTAGCGCGTAAGATAGCGCTCAGCCATCATCAGCGATCCAGTCGGGCAGACCTGGACACAGGCGCCACAGGAGACACAATCGGTCTCGTGCAGGCTCACGTTGAAAGGCGTCGAAACGATGGTATCAAAACCCTTGCCAAACATGCCGTAGCAGTCAGGGCCGATCACATCGTGACAGACACGCACACACTGGGTACAGTTGATGCACTTGTTGGGATCGCGCAAGATGAAGCTATGGGAGAGATCCGTCTCATAATCATGGTAGTCGCTCGGCTCTCCATCGTGGAAGCGGTTATCAGCCAGTCCATGCTCGATACTGTACTTTTGCAGGTCACACTGTCCAGCGGCGGGACAGGCACATTGCAGGCAGCGGGCCGCTTCTCGTTCCGCCTGCTCCTTGAGATAGCCCATCTCAATGATGCGGAAATTGCGTTTGCGCTCCTCATAGGGCAGCATCGGCATCTTGACCTTTGGCTCAACCGGCTTGTAAGGCACGATATCGAACAGATCAGGCTTGCGCTCCTCCAGTTCCAGCCGCCGCGCCACCTCGTCCATTTCCTCTCCACTCAGGTAGGAATGGATGGAGCGAGCACCCAGTTTGCCCTGTGCCACACACTCGATGATCGTCTTGGCTCCCATCTGGCAGTCGCCACCAGCGAAAACACCCTTGCGATCCGCCATGAAGTTGTGCGGATTGGTCTGGATCGTCTTCCACTTGGTCCACTTCACTCCTGATTTCTCATCCAGCACACTCGTATCTACCGCCTGGCCGATAGCGGGGATTACGGTATCGCATCCCAGCACAAACTCGGAGCCGGGAATGGGAACAGGACGACGGCGACCACTGGCGTCAGGCTCGCCCAGTTTGTTGCGCTGGAACTCAACGCCTGTCACTTTGCCGTTCTCAGTCATGATCCTCGTCTGGCTCACGTAGAGTTGCAAATGCGTACCCTCTGCCTCACCATCCTCAACCTCTTCCTGTGTAGCCCCCATCTCGTTGCGGCCACGACGATACATAGTGTGAACTTTGGCACCGAGGCGCAATGAGGTGCGGGTGCAGTCGAAAGCGGTGAAACCACCACCAATGACAACAACCTCGTTGCCTTCTTTCACTGGAATTGGCTTGCCCTCAACTTTATCGCCCAGATAGGCAATAGCATTGACGACACCCTCCGCATCTTCACCAGGAACGCGCAGATCATTACTGGTCCAGCATCCGATAGCAAGATAAACGGCATCGAAGCCCTGCGCAAACAGATCGTCAATCGTGAAGTCTTTGCCCAGCGCAACGTTCGCCTGGAAATCGACACCCAGCTGCCAGACATGGCTGATCTCACGATCCATCATATCCTTCTGCAAGCGATACTCAGGAATACCATAGCGCAACATGCCACCGGGCTGCGGCTGCTGCTCAAAGACCTTACAATAGTGACCGCGCAGCGCCAGATAGTAGGCACAGGACAGACCAGCAGGTCCGGCACCCACGATCGCCACACGCTTCCCTGTAGGTGGATCTTGAATGTACGGTACGGGCGGTTCAAGCAAGCTGCTTTCCGCTGCATGCCCATGCATACGACAGATAGCAATCTCTTCTTCCACCAGCGCACGGCGGCAGGCTTTCTGACAGGGAGCAGGACAGGTCAGGCCCAGAATATAGGGGAAAGGCAAGACCTCTTTGACCAGACGAGCGGCCTCTTTCATCGAGCCTTTGGCAATCAACTCCAGATAACCAGGGATATCAATATGGGTTGGACAATCCACCTGGCAGGGAGGTTGACAATACGCATTGTGGTCTGAGAGCATCAATTCCAGATTGGTGCGCCTGATGTGGAACAACTCATCGGAGTTGGTAGTCACTACCATACCGGGCTGGGCAGGCGTATTACACGAGGGCAACGGCCGATCAGCGCCCTCGATATGAACCAGACACATACGACAGGCGGAGGTTGGCTCCAGCTTCTCGTCATTACACAGGTTTGGAATATCGTGAATGCCGTTATCGATGGCAACGCTCAGGATCGTCTGTCCCTCGTACGCCTGCATCACCTTGCCATCAACGGTTATGGTAAAGCTGGGATGCCCCACCTCATTACGCACCAGTGGGCCTTGTGGCTCCTGAGCGCTGAGTGAGAAATTATCTCGGACTGATATAGCCATGAATGAACTTCCTCTTCCGAGCAACAACGTTCAGACAATGAACAACGACGGAATTCAGTTTCAATGTCGCATATGAAATTCGTTGATAAAGAACGAATTGATGATACTAAGGCAATACGTGCTTTGTGACAAAGCGATGCGAACGAACCGGCACACACGCTCCCGTCGGGCATTGCTGTTCTTGAATGTGCATAATGAAATGTTCAGGCCAGTAACGTTTAGCAGTTTTTAGCGGATTCGTTGCCTGTACCCCAAAACCACAGATCGAACCGTTGGGAACATAGGCCGCGAATTCATCCAGTACCTCAAGATCTCCATTCACACCGAGGTCACTGATGATACCCTCAAGAATACCCGTGATGCGCTTCACTCCCAGGCGACATGGCACACACTTGCCGCACGTCTCTTTGCTAAGATAACGACTGCGCTCCATCGCCCACGACACCATACAAGTGCCCGCTGGGAGCAATTCAAGAATGCTCGAACCAATAATCGCGCCAGCATCTTCTACCGGATCAAAATCATAAGGAGTATCGAGCAATGGCGGGGGGAGAGCACCACCTTCAGCGCCTCCAACGACCACAGCGCGCATCTGATCCGGAGCGCGGTTCACACCTGCAAAGGCCAGGATCTCGCGGAGAGGAGTGCCAAAGGGAACTTCGACCACGACTGGAGCGCTATCAGGAACGAGATCATAAACGGTCACAAGCTTTGTGCCACCGGTAGTAGCCGTACCAACGCTCTTGAAAGCTGCCGCCCCATCGCGCACAATGACGGGAACGTTTGCCAGTGTTTCGAGCGAGTTGATGGCTGTTGGCTTATCCCACAGGCCGTACTGAGCCGGGAACGGTGGCCGCTGCTCAGGCATACCACGACGCCCCTTAATCACAGCGATTTGAACCGTCTCTTCACCGCCCATGAAGCCCATATCCAGAGCCAGCACGGTGATATTACAACTGAACTCTGTTCCCAGGATATCACGCCCAACCAGATTGGCCTCGCTTGCCTCTTTTAACGCGGCCTGAACTGCTTCAATCCCCTCATTGAAGAAGCTGCGAGTAACAAGGTATGCTTCCGATGCCCCCACTGCGTAAGCGGCCAGTACGATCCCCTCAATCACCTGATGAGGATTTTGAGCCAGCAACGTACGAGCAGCATAGGAGCGGCTATCAGCATCATAGGCATTACAAATAACATATTTCTGGTCATCGGGAGACTGGCGAACGATGCGCCACTTCTCACCGGCGAGGCGACCAGCACCGCCGCGTCCTCGCAGTTGCGCATCGGTAACTTGCTGAATGAGCTGTTCCGGTGTTTGCTGACGCAGCGCCTTCTCTAAAGCCAAATAGCCGCCTGTCTCGCGATAGGCAGCGAGGGAGCGAAGTGGAGCTTCTCCCGACCGCCGCAATAAGCGATAAGATTTTGCAAAATCAGGCATATGGCTGCCTCACATGATTAATATTGCCCCACACACCACGTTTATCCGGTGCCAGACCACGCTCCGGCTGATCATCACGTGTGATCCCTTTAACGGCAGGTGCAGGTTTAAACTTGGGACTCATCGTAGCGATCCCAAAGATATCGCTGAGATCGACGCCACGAGCCTGGACAACACGTTTGGCCGCCTGCATGGGTAAATAGCCATAGATATCCATAATGGCGTCCAACAGATCAGGCAACGTGCCAGCTTCGTATGACCAGGAGTCCAGTAAAGCATCAACTTTGCTCAGATCAATCTGAGGCTCCAGGTAGTCTTTTACTGGCATTGCCACACAGGGAGCGACCGGCTTATTCGAGTAGTCAACGGCATATTCAGAGATGCGCGTCTTATAAAAGCCAGCCTTTGGTGAGCCTGAAGCTGGGGGAATCTTGCGTGGAGTGAACTTTTCGGCCCCTTCGCGAATATACGACTTATACCAGGGGCGCTCTTTCCACTCGTTCATCGGCTCGTATTCAATCGTAATAGCTCGTGGGGGACAGGCCTTTTCACACAGCAAACAGGCTTCACACTTCAAATTGAACTCTGTCTTCAAGCCTTCTTCAGCGATTAATTGAATAAGGCCGCGACTACGCGGCGGCAATTTTGGTTTCTCATAGGGGTAGAGCCTCGTGACCTTTGGCCGAAAGAGATGGCTAAAGGTCAGGCCCATACCTTCAAGGATACCTCGCATCGATTACACCTCTATTTCCTTCTCGCCACGCACCTTGAGACCCTGCTTAGCGATCTTCTCGCGCAGTTTCAGAATGCCTTCAATCAACGCCTCCGGGCGAGGAGGACAGCCAGGGACATAGACATCAACGGGCACGATAGTATCAACGCCCTGAACCGTATAGTAGCTATCGTAGAACTCGCCACCTGAGTTGGCGCATTGCCCCATGCTCAATACCCATTTGGGTTCGGGCATCTGCTCCCACAGGAGGCGCAGGCGTGGCCCCATTTTCACGGAGACAGTCCCGGCCACAATCATCAAATCGGCCTGGCGAGGACTGGAACGGAAGACCTCAGAACCGAAACGAGAGAGGTCATAGTGGGACTGCGCAGAAGCCATCATCTCAATCGCGCAGCAGGCCAGCCCGTAACCCAGCGGCCAGACTGACTTGGAGCGTGCCCAGTTCTGCGCCCACTGTAACATATCTGCAAGACTGGTTAATTGAACTGGAAGCTCTTGATCTCCTGGAATATATTCCTGGGGACCAGTTGCCATAACAATTGGCACCGGTTTACGTCGAACACCAGGAACCGACGTTTTCCCATTTGCAGTTTGACTATTTTCATTACTATTGCTGCTCATAATATTTCTCCTACGCAAAGGTTTAGCAGCACCTATTGCTCAGTTTGGATAAATGAAGAAATGCGCAATGAGACAGGAGTGATTTGTCTACTTCATCTCGTCACTATTATAGCACGCACAATCCACCCGTGCTAGAAACAGTGAGCGGGGAAGCCCTGTGATGACCCATTCTCCTTGCCTCCCCCGGTTGATGCCCTGGCACGATCAACTCGACAAAAAACAGGCATTGGACACATCACTCGGAGTCAACTATACTTGCTTCCATACGTTCTAGCGCGCCAATAAAAGCAAGACAGCTGCCCACAAACAGCCATTTAGAGAGTTGTTTTCATATCGCTAAGGGCGTATGATAAAAAAACATTTGACCCTTCTAGCAAAGGAGTTTCGATTTGGGTACATATACGATTACTGTTTTACCCGGAGATGGTATTGGCGCTGAAGTCACTACGCAGGCAATAGAGGTGTTGAAAGTTATAGGAGAGCGCTATGGGCATACCTTTACCTTCCATCAGGCATTAGTGGGCCTGGCTGCTATCGCAGCAGAGGGAGAGCCTATTTCTGACGCTACGATACAATTGTGCCAGCAGAGCGATGCTATTTTATTGGGAGCTGTTGGCGGCATTCCTCAACCAGACGCAAAAGTCAAGCCGGAGCAGGCGCTCTTCCGTCTGCGCAAAGGGCTACAGTTTTTCGCCAATCTGCGCCCCGTTCGCACCCAGAAAGCGCTGCTCGACGCCTCCACAATTAAGCCAGAAGTGTTACAGGGAACCGATCTGCTCGTCGTTCGTGAGTTGACTGGCGGCCTCTATTATGGGCATCTGGAACCCTCTACGCCGGGGAAGCCAAGTGAGATCCGTCAAACCGCCAATGGTATCGAAGCCATCGATACGCTGCTCTATACTGAGGCGGAAATCGAGCGTATCCTTCGCGTAGCATTTGATATCGCGAAAGGACGACATAAAAAAGTGACATCAGTTGATAAGGCCAACGTCCTCAGCTCCTCCGTACTCTGGAGGCGCGTCGCCAACCGCGTTGCCGCCGATTACCCGGATGTCACATTCGAGCACCTGCTGGTGGACGCCTGCGCCATGCATCTGATCCGCCGTCCCACGAGCTTTGACGTGATCGTCACAGAAAATCTCTTTGGAGATATCCTCACCGACGAAGCGTCGATGCTGGCCGGATCAATGGGCATGCTCCCTTCTGCCAGTCTGGGCACGCGACGAACCAAACATGGCATTTTTGGCCTTTACGAGCCAATTCACGGTTCAGCTCCGGATATCGCGGGACAGGATAAGGCAAACCCGATTGCTACCATTCTCTCGGCGGCAATGCTGCTACGTTACTCGCTGGAACTATCACAGGAAGCCGACGCCATTGAAACAGCCGTCGAACAGTGTATCAACGCGGGCTATCGTACAGAGGATCTTCGCGAAGAGGGAAAAGAGGTGCTGGGAACAAAAGCAATGGGCCAAAGGATCGCGTCTGCTGTTGCACGCGTCACTATCTAGCCCATCATTGGTTTTGGACATGGACCCAGGAGGCGTAACCGCTCCTGGGCCATTGCTAATTTCGACATGCTAGCTGTATACTCGCTGGCCGCGTCTGCTCTCACCACATTGGTCTCTCCGCTCTCCCCAAGCTCATGCTCTGTCTGCAACGATGCCTCTAACAGAGCAATCTCATCAAGGATCACCTGACGCTGGACATACCAGCGAGTAACAGCACGTTCAACGCCCATACCAGCATCCTCCGTTATAACATACTAGCGAACAGCAGCGCCATAGACCAGAGATCTGAGCGTTCCCAACAGTTCCTCATCCTGGTATGGCTTGACCACGTAAGCACTTGCCCCAAGCTGCATCGCACGTTGCTGGTGCTTTGCGGCTGCACGAGATGTCAGCACAACGAGAGGTAGTGTACGATATTGTTCCTGCGCACGCACTGTTGCAATCAGCTCGTACCCATCCATACGAGGCATCTCGATATCGAGCAAGACAGCTGCCGGAGTCTCGTATGAGATCATCTCCAACGCCTCTACACCATCACGAGCCATCTGCACTTCCCAGCCGTTACTCTTGAGCATAGTACTCACAACTCGCCGCACGCTGGGGCTATCGTCAACGACCAGGATATGCTTCCCACGCTCGGGCACCGCAGCGGCTCCGGGCCGTACCGGGGCGATACTCTGACGATTCCCAGAAAGATCAACGCTCTGTCTCACCGGCGTCTGAGGCACAGATGCCGCGATACTTTCCTGGCGCGTGAGCATCTGAGCGCTGCCGGCAACATTCGCCACCAGCTTAGCACCGCCAGACAGCAGGTCGCTCAACTCAAGCACAAGCACCACCTGACCATTACCAAGAACTGTACCACCAGCAATACCGTGAACCTGTCGCAAATGAGGCCCGAGGCTCTTCATCACGATATCATAGCGGCCCTTGATCTCATCCACCACCAGAGCAACACGCTGTCCACTCACGTTGACAATCAACAACTGCGCCTTCTCATCGAGAGAGCCAATTGGCAGCGACAGATATTGCGCCAGCATACGCAAAGGATAATGCTCATTCTGGACCAGAATGGTTACTTGACCTCCAAGCGATCCGCGTTTGAAGTTATCCAGGCGACCAATCGACTCCACGTTGACAGTAGGAATAGCGAACTGTTGTCCACCCACACGCGCCATCATCGCGTTCTGGATCGCCAGGCTGGTTGGGAACTTCATCGTAAAGGCAGTACCCTGGCCGGGCATTGATTCTACTTCCAACGTTCCACGCAGGCGAGAAACGCTATCACGCACCACATCCAGGCCGACGCCGCGACCGCTCTCCTCGCTCAGCACAGCGGCAGTCGAAAATCCCGGGCGGAAGATAAGGTCGATGAGATCGCTCTGACTGAGGGATTGATCCGCGCGAATGAGGCCGCGAGAAATAGCAGCATGGCGCACATGCTCCGCATCAATACCGACGCCATCATCACGCACAGTAATCACAACCTGATTGCCATCATACGAAGCCGATAGCTTGATCTGTCCGGCGGGTGGTTTGCCCTTCTGTATGCGCACCTCTGGCGTCTCAAGAGCATGGTTGACGGCGTTACGCATCAGGTGTAGCAGAGGAGCGGCAACCTCTTCATACACGGTACGGTCAACCTCAGTCTCCACACCTTCCAGCAGGAACTCAAATTCCTTATGTTGCTTCAATGCCACCGCACGAGCGGCACGATACAGGCGCGGAGTCATCGTCGAGAGCGGCACCAGACGCACCTTCATCAGGCGATCCTGGAACGTTGTGCTGAGGCGGTTTTCACGCGCAAACACGCTTTCACATTCGCGGATAACCGCTTCCATCTCAGTACTCAACGTCGCCATATCTGAGATACCTTCGCTCAAACCGCGAGTCAACTGGTGGAACTCGGTGTAGCGGTCAAGCTCCAGTTCGTCAAATTCGGAGAGGTGAGCTGGCTCCGCAGTTCCCTGGCCGTTTTTATGACCATTTGCCACGATCAAGCTCTGATCGCCCTCTCCCGGAGGAACCTGAATCGAACGACCACTGGGCAATGTCGCAGCTTCAAAGCGGCTCTCCAGCTTTTGTCCAACTTCACGCAACCTGTTACTACTGATGCCGACATCAGAAACCAAACGCACAAGACGCTGCACACGCTCTTCCAACACACTACGATTAACCAGCAACTCACCGAACAGGTTCACCAGTTCGTCAAGTTTTTGCAGGCGAACGCGCACATTGAGGTCGCCGCGTGCGCCGCGTTGAGCATTCGACTCCGCCCCTTCAACACCAACCACACTACTGGCAACGGCACTGGCCTCCGTCCCTGACGTAGCAGGCATCTCGGCTTCTAGATCAATATCCTCCTCGTCTTCTGGTAGAGACGAGGTGTTCTGCTCACCTAGTAGCTCTGTATAGCGAACGCGCAACGCCTGCACACGAGCACCCTCTGTCTGCGGATTGTTCTCTTTTCCAGTGATAAGCACATCAAGCGTTTCAGCTGTATCAAGAATAATACTCAACACGGCTGGTGAAATTGCGGTCGTCCCCTCCATAATACTGTCAAGGAGGTCTTCTGATATATGGCTGAGATCGGCAATGGCGCGAAATCCCATCATACCAGCAGCGCCCTTGAGCGTATGGGTGGCACGACGAATGCCCTGAATGAGTTCGCGGTTCGTAGGTGCTTTTTCCAGTGCCGCGACATGCGTACCGATTGTTTGCAGATGCTCTTCCGCCTCCAAGCGGAAAATCTCTGTTGCCTCCTCACCAAAATCGCTGGCAAAGGAGGAAGTCGAGGAAATGCCAGCTTTTGGCGCGGGAGGTGGTGGAAGCGGAGCCATCGGGACAGGAGCAGCACCCGCAGCAGTCGGCGGCGCAGCAGTCGAAGCATTATACGTACGATCAACAAAGCTTGCAACTGTTGATGGTGAGTCTCCCGATGTTGATGTCAGACGTGAGGCAACGCTTGCATCTCCGCCTTCGCCCATAATCTGCGTCAAGAACTCCTGACGTACCTGGATCTCAATATCATTGCGCAAACGTGCTTCCAGTTCTTGCAATGACTCGGGTACTTCCATGCTACTGGTCGTGCTGCCTTGCAAACGCTGCTTCGCCTCATACTCCTGAAGTACCTGGTTGCGGATCTGCTGTTCAAGCTCTATACGAGCCATCGCTGGAATAGAATTCGCATCGTATTCGCGACGCAACTCCTCGCGCACTTGAGCTTCTATCTCAGCACGGAGAGCTTGTAGATCGCCATGTCGCTCAAACGTCACCCGCTCATGCATACCATCGTGAGAGAGCTGCATATCCCAGGGCGTCCACCCGTTCTGCTCTTGCAGAGTGTGGGTAGAGGCCTGGACCTGCATCTGCCGGAAGGCATCGCCACAGGCCGCGATAGAGGCATGTAACTGCTGAATCGCCCCGGCAATCTGCTCGTCTGTCAGCTCGATGCCGCCAGTGATCTGGTTGAGCAGATCAAGAACTTTTTTCAGTTTGCTATTTGCTACCCACATCACAGAGAGAGGCAGATAGCGACGCACCTGTTCAGGGCTATTGCGCAGGTTTAACCCCATAGCCTTCCCTGCCCAATCTTCCATGCGATCCAGAGCATCCTTCGAACCATCGAGGAAGCCTTTAAACTCGGCACGCTGCGTTTCAATCACAGACATGGAAGAACGAAGCTGTAACAGGATATTTTTGAGCGAGGCTGCCTGAGTCTCTAACGATTGAGCGTCTTTCTGTGCATCGTCATAGACCTGTGGTAGAGTATCTTCCCCCGTCGTCTCCGGGCCAGTTTGTCCGGGAACGACAGGAACAATATTGCTATCGTAAATGGTCGGTGTGCTCTCAAAAGCCGCTGGCGAGTGTTCGACGAAAGTAGGAGAAGTTTCCCAGGCAGGCATTACCGAGGGCGCTGGCGGAGGCACAACATCAGGGGCAGGCTTGCGTATTGAAGCTGCCAGAGCCTCTAAAGCGCTTGTATTGGATGAATAGCTCTCCTGTGGCTGAAACTGCGCCGGCTGCGGCACAGGAGGGAGAGAGTTCGACGCTTCAGGTTGTACAGAACGCATTTCGGGCTGCGTAGGCTCCTGAATCGAGATATCAAAGGGATCAGGAACAACAGACTCTTCAGGCCATGCAACATCCTCAGAAGGGTTCACTGGCTGAGTACGAAATGAAGCCAGCACCTCATCAAATGTGGGTATTGAAGAGGAAGATGGAGGCCCGGACAACTCAAAAGGTTGTACAACCGGAGAGGAAGTATATATTCCTTGCCCCTGGGGTGTGTCTACAGGGTAAAAAGATGTATCATACGATGGAGGTACTTCCATCATCGTCTGATAAGTTGTATTGGATTGAACATCTGAAGGCGCAGATGCCTCCATCGAAGCCCGATAGCGTGAATAATCAGCATCATCCTCCGCGATCACAGCTTCTTCATTAATGCCGTTACGAATACCCTCAAGGAGTTGATGCAATCGACCGAGAGAACGCTGTAAAAGCCCCAGAGTGGGTTCATCAAGCGTCGTCAAACCATCCAAAGCATCACACAAGATATCTTCCATCCCATGTGCCACATGCGCCAGACCAGGAAAGTCCATCATGGAAGCTGCCCCACCAATAGTATGAGTATGGCGGGAAGTTTCTTCAAGGGCATCCATGTCGCCAGGTGACTGTGCCAGACGCTCAAGGTTCGTCTCGATTTCCGGCAAATAACTATTCACCTCTTCGATAAACGAATCGAGAACTGATAGTTTATCAAATGATGTATTCGACATGTTGCGCAAACCCACTTAACTATCTTAAATGTCACGGGCACTATTTTCCTATTTGTTTGTAGGAAGACTGTGCCACGTGACACTCACTTGCTACTAAGCCCAATTATCCATTATTCGAGAAAGGCATCTGGTCCTGATTGAATGGAGATTGACCTGGATTCGGCTGAGAACCTCCCTGCCAGCGAGGACGCTGCTGAGCGCCACTCTGCTGCCCTGGCTGCTGAGGAGGGGGCAAAAGGGCTGAATTTGGTGTCTGAGCTGGAGGAGCCTGATTGGGATAGAAAGGCTGACCCTGATTCCCGCCCTGATTGCCGAAACCGGACAATGAACCAAACTGCGGGGAAGATCCAAAACCATTTCCGCCAGAAGTCGGCTGACTGTCAAAACTCCCGAAATCACCAAAGTCCTGTGGAGCACTATTGAAGCTCCCGAACTGTTGTCCTCCACCAAAGTTAGGTTGAGGCGCGCCAGACGAGGGACCGAAACTGCCAGACTGCGCACCACCAAAGAGTTGCTGTCCTCCTCCCAGGCCACCGGATGAAGGAGCAAATCCCTGCTGTCCTGCACCAAAGCCGCCAGACTGCGCACCACCAAAGTCTTGCTGATTGGCGAAATTAGGCTGCCCGGAACGCGCGGCCAGCGCCACTAGCGAACCAGTATTCCCAGGCTCGGGCAATGGCGGGAAGTTACCGGAGAATCCCTGTCCCCAATCATTGTCCATCATTGGACCGGACCCAGCAGCAGGAGCAAAGCCTGCCGACTCAGGAAGTTCCGTGACGGAGGTCACGTTCGAGAAGGAACCGCCCATTTCGTTGTTGCGATCAGGCAAGCGGAAGGTCGAAACAGAAGCACGCAATTGCTCTGCCAGTTCTGCCAGATAACTCACGCTTACAGCGGCTTCCTGCGTACCAGCGTCAGTCTGACGGGTAATTTCAGAAATTCGACCCATAGCAACAGCAACAGCCTCAGAAACAGAGGTCTGTTCGTTAGCGGCACGTGCGATGCCTTCAATCATTTGCGCCTGTCGTTCCACAGCACTGTAGATAGAGTTCAATGAACGTCCTGCTTCGTCGGCAAGTTGCGATCCCTTGACCACTTCTTGTGTGCTATCTTCCATAGCGACAACGGCTTCGTATGTATCACCCTGAATACTCTTGACCAGGGTTGCGATACGTTTTGTAGATTCTGTTGAACGTTCTGCGAGAAGACGGATTTCATCAGCAACGACAGCGAAACCGCGTCCGTGTTCACCGGCCATGGCAGACTGAATAGCAGCGTTCAAAGCGAGCAAGTTCGTTTGATCAGCGATATCTTCAATGATGCGGACGATTTCACCAATTTCGTTAGAACGCTCACCGAGACGTTTAATCTTTTTCGAGGTCTCTTGAACGTTTTCACGAATAAGCATCATACCTTCAATCGTCTGACGCACGGCGTGTTGACCGGTAGCAGCACTACGAAGTGCTTCCTGGGCCACTTCCACACAGAGCTGTGCGTTGCGGGCCACGTTTTGAATAAAGCCTGCCAGTGCTTCCACAGCCTCAGTCGTTTGAGAGATTTGCGCCACCTGCGTTTCAGAGGCCTGCGCCAGCTCAGCGGAACGATCAAGGATGCGGCGTGTAGCATTAGTAACCTGCACAGCTGTTGACTGCACGCGACCCACGACCTTCGCCAGCTCTTCAATCATATAGTTAAATGAGTCAGCGAGAACGCCGAGGGTGTCAGGTGTCACTTCAGCCTGTACGCGGAGATCGCCATCACCGACAGCGCTGACCTCCTGAAGCAGCTTCTCAATTTGAGCTTGTAGAGCCGCAGCATCGCCGCCAGCAGCAGCAAACGTAGCACCAGGAGAATTTGTCTGATTTTCAAAGAGGGTATTGAGAGACATTGAAAGTGCCGCAAAATCATCATCTCCATTCACCCCAACGCGCACGCTGCGATCGCCCGCCGCATAATCGCGACACACATCAACCAGACCTTGTATTCTTTCTTTGATTCTGCGCTGCACAAAATAATTTACGATGAGAATACCAAGCAATACAATGATAGCACAAAAAACAATTACTAACACTAGAGTAGTGTGATCCAAAGAGAGAGAAGTAAAACCAAGTAAAGCAAAGGCTACGACAGGAATAGCGATGGATACAACCAGGCCCGTCTGCATAAGAGCATCTACTGTCATACCACCTTTATTGCGTTCAGGATTCATCCGCCGACCTCCTGTTGATCATTAAAGTTATCTATATGTAAAGATAACCAGCAAGTTATCTCTATACTATCCAAGTGCCGCATAATGCTGCATTTTCTCAGAGAAAAGAAGACGGGCTACATCTAATAAGATCAGATTACGATTAGCAAGCAATGCGCTCCCGGCAGCATAGGGAACAGCCCAATGTGGAATACGAGCCTGACGCGCATTTACAGGAACAATAGCGGCCGCAGGAATAGGCAACATTTCACTAACCCCATCGACCACGAAACAAATAACCATCTCATTGTGGTGCAAGGACAACAAGCGCGTACGCGGGGTAAAAGATAATTGCGCTAGATCCAGAAACGCCCGGAGATCCACCACAGAGATAATAGACCCACGCAGATTAATGACCCCTTTCACCCAGGAGACCACGTTTGGTACAGGGGTCACATCAATAAGGCGCTCCACGCCTTGAACCATTTCCGCCTTGACAGCCAGCTCTTGATCGGCCAGAGAAAAAACAAGATATTGCTCTCCAACGACGGGAGGGCCACCATTTTCACCGGCGGCAAGATTATCTGTCTGAAGCCGCCCTGCTTGCGCAAGGGCTAGCTGCGACTGCAATGAAGCGGCGGTGGGTGATAGTGCTTTTAGTTGCTGAATTGCAGCGAATTCATCACGTTGTAGTATTCTTCGATCTTCGCTGGACACAAAAATTACTCCCCAGGCAAGGCTATAGAAGCATCAATGCCACATCAAGGGTCATCCATGCTAAAACTCGGCGTGACGACGCCTCAGACGAGGCGTCGCACACTAGCCACTAATTCATCCTCGCTAAAGGGCTTCGTCATGTAGAGGTCTGCCCCCTGTCTCAGCCCCCAGGCTTTATCCAATGGAGTGTTCTTACTGGTCAACAAAATGATTGGAATGTGCCTGCTCGCCTCAAGGCTTTTAAATTTACGACATAACTGGAAACCGTTTTGTTTCGGAAGCACAACATCAAGGACAATACACTGTGGACGTTCTTTAAAAACTTTCTCCATCGCCTCATCGCCATCGACCGCGGTTACTACCTCAAAACCGCTATTGCGCAGCGGTGCAGCGATCATGGTCAACTCTGTCCAGCTATCATCCACAACGAGTATTTTCTGCCCAGACATCCAATTATAACCCTTTCCTAACATACCACACCAGTGCGATGGGAGATAAAGGCTATCCCACTGACGTTTTTTACCTCATGGTTGCGCCACTGAGATAAAGAGAGACAAATCCTAGCCCCGGTAGCGTAAGCGAGGCCGCATATTTTCATGCTGAGGCGGCACGCGCTCCTGCCAGTTGGCAAGATGCTTTTTTACGGTCTGCACCAACTCCACAGAATCAAACGGCTTTGTCAGGTATTCAGTCGAACCAGCAAGCCGCCCCCGCATCTTGTCGAACAAACCGTCCTTCCCACTCAGCATAATAATGGGAATTTGCCGAAACTGCAAGTTTTTACGTATTATTTGGCAAATATGGTACCCATCCATGCGTGGCAACTGGATATCCAACAGGATAACCGCAGGCATTTCATCAGCAACGGATGTAAGAGCGCTCAGCCCATCGCTAGCGGTGATCACCCTGATATGCTCTCGCTGCAATGTCATCTGAACGATTTTACGCACAGTCGGGCTATCGTCCACTACCAGTACCGTCGGTTCAGCAGCCATCTACATTGACCTCCT
Source organism: Reticulibacter mediterranei (assembly GCF_016587455.1). Classification (NCBI taxonomy): domain Bacteria; kingdom Bacillati; phylum Chloroflexota; class Ktedonobacteria; order Ktedonobacterales; family Reticulibacteraceae; genus Reticulibacter; species Reticulibacter mediterranei. The sequence goes on from NZ_BNJK01000001.1 coordinate 1,728,367, forward strand.
TCGCACTTCAGGCGACCAGAATCCCCCCTGATTGTTATTGCCATTATTATCGGGGGAACCATTCCAATTTTGCACAAGACCAAGAGGTGGCGTCTGCATTCCATCTCGCCCACGAGTCGTTTGTGTATTGCGATGGGCGCGATAGACTTGATACTGTTGTACCTCGTGATCAATTTCCGAAAGAAAGATTTTCCAGGCGACTCCAAGCTGACGACCAGTATGAGAATTGCCGACTTCGTCATTCAACAATGTGCCAAAAACCATTCTCAGGAAAGCAGACAATCCTTGCACCGCTTCCCAATAGAATTCTTCGAGTTGCTCCCCTTTGACCAATTTGTTCAGAGTGAGTATATCACTACAATCAAGTTGACCATTCGCAAAGGTGGTTGTATCTAAAATCGGATACTGCTGCTTGGAAAGCGACCGCAATTGTTGTACGAAGCGACGCTCCAGGTAGCGCACAATCTCCATAGGAGGAATGTGGCCTCGCCCACGCAGGCTTCTGGCATACTTGCCATGATGGATGAGCAGAAGATTAATACACTCGGACATGGTTGTAATCAGACCGAGCAGGTGTTGTTCGGGATTGGAAGAGCCACGTTGTTGAGCCAGAGTATATTGACATTTAATAATAATATTTGAGAGATCTTGTTGGAGTTCGGTCTCCATCACAGTATCGACAACTTCGATCAGGTTCATTTGCAACAGTTGAGCCATCACACGAGCGACACGCGCCTCTGGCATCATTAATACCAGCGCGACCGCCTGCAAAGGCAGCTCGCCGTTAGAAAGGCACAGCACTTCAATGGCTTCCTGGGCCAATCCCAGACTGCGAACATCGCGACGCACATCTGGCTGCCAGCGAGAGACCGTCGTACGTGCTAGATGAGTAACGCCCTCACCCATAATCTCCTCCCACTCATCGGCCTGTCGCAATGCTTCCAGCAAGACCGAATCCACATCGAGAGGCTGCATACGGCTCTCAATCGAGACAACCTGACGATGAAAGGCAAAACGGCCATTGACCCAACGCAATGCATGGCTAATCGACTGCGTGACAGAAAACTCAAGACGACGCTGCATTTCACCTGCGCTCATCCAGCCTCGCTCTACCAGCATCGCCAGGGCGACATGCATATTGCCCTGAGCCAGCTCGCGAATCGACTGTGCGCGCGGCGGGTCCAATTTATTAATCAGGCATAACATCCCCAGGAGATCCGGTTGCGCCACCCCCTCCTCATGCAATCCCACGATTTGTCCCTTACGCAAACTAATCGAGAGTGTTTCTGGCCCTGAAGAAACAAATAATTTGCCAGTTTTGCCACTCAAGGCAAGCATTTTGAGTATGGATTGAAGACCTAGCGTTTGCAGATCTCCATCCATGATGCGGTCTTGCTGCTCCATTCTTAAATCCCAGTTCCCTTAATATCAGACTAGCCCACGAGTCGCATATACATGATTGCAAGCGGTCTCGTAACAGTTTCGGGCATCTTGCACTGTTTACTGCACCATCTACCGGCTAACCAGCAATGAATAAGCACAGTAGAAATTTCGCTCACTTGTAGAAATAGCCGCTTTACCTCTGTAAATAGCAGCGACAGGCATATCAGGAACCTTTGACCCTGGTAAGACACCCACAACCATACTACACGTTCTCTCCAGTAACAATTACACTTTCATATCTTATCGCCAAACATTCCCTTCTTTACTACCCTCTTCCTCTCCACTTTTCATTCAGTATGATACCCCACCGTCTTCTTCCAAGCTTAGCATGTGAGCGTCTCTTGAAGTTGTCACTTTTCCGGCATCCTCCTTGAGCCAGAGAAAAGCCATACTAGCCAATAGTGTATACGAAAATGAGCCAGGTAACTATTAAAAAACGTTCACAACCCATTAAATTTTTATTAAATATTCTTTTCCTCGGTTTGTGAACGAAAAACGTAGCCAATACCAGGCTCCGTTAAGATGTAGCGGGGTCTGGACGGCTCAATCTCGACCTTACGCCTCAATTGCCGAATATATACTCTCAGGTAATCTGCCTCCTCTCCATACTCCGGTCCCCATACTGCACGTAATAAAGAACGATGAGTCAACACTTTCCCTGCGTATGTCATCAACTGCCGCAGCAATTCAAACTCGGTCGGCGTGAGGCGCACATCATTTTCCCCGGCCTTTACTTGACGACGGGGTACGTTCATAGTCAGGTATCCATCGTCGCTGATCAGCATCTCTGGCCCGCTTTCGACCTGTGTCTCTGCTGTCTGAGCGCGGCGCAAACAGGCTCTTACGCGCGCCTGCAACTCATCGTTGCCAAACGGCTTGGTCAAATAGTCGTCAGCCCCAAGATCCAGCGCGCGGACCTTCTGTTTTTCTTCTGTCACAGCCGAAAGCACAATAATCGGTGTTTGTACTGATTGTCGTACCTTAGCACATACGTCAAGCCCATCCAACTCGCCCGGCATACATAGATCCAGCAGTATCAGATCTGGTTGGTGCAGACGAACCATCTCCACAGCCTGCTTGCCATTCTCCGCAATAAATACTTCATACCCGCTCATGGTCAGGTTTCGTCGCAAAATGCGTTGGATCGGTGCCTCATCATCAACGACCAGAATGCGCTTACCTCTTGCTTTCATTCCACCTCCCCCTCATTAGATACACGAGTCCCCGGCAACGAATATGCCTTCTCACCCGAAACCTCCCTGCTGCCTGTCGCGAATCTCTCCTGTCCATTCGCTGAGCTGGTGCGTAGATGAATAGGGAGCGTAAAGACAAAACATGTTCCCGCATGCTCAGGCGATGCAGTATTATCTGCTGCCTCAGCCCATATATGCCCTTGATGAGCCTCCACAATTCCTTTACAAATTGCCAGCCCCAACCCATTCCCATAAGAACGCAGGCTATAAAACGATTTAAAGAGGCGTTCTCGCTCATGAGCGGGAATAGACCGACCACGATCAATCACACAGGCGCGCAGCACTCCATCGCTGGCGTCCAACTTCACCAGGATTTCGCCTGCCATCGGACTGTGATTGGCTGCATTCACCAATAAATGATAAAAAACGCGCTCTATTTGTGTATGATCGGCATAGACGAGCGGCAGCGGCGGCGGCGCAACGATACGCACAGGATGGTCCGCCAGCATGCGATTCATCTTCTCCAACGTACCATCCACTACCTCTACTAAATCACACCACTCTTTTTCGAGAACCAGCGCACCCATCTCAATTCGCGATAATTCGACCAGAGCGTTCACCAGAATCGTGAGATGATCAGCTTCAGCGTCGATATCCTCTAGCATCCCCTGGCGATCCTCTTCATCCCAGGCAACATCTGTTTGCAAGAGACCTGTGACCGCTGCTTTGATGGTGGTTAAAGGTGTACGCAGATCATGCGAGACGGACGAAAGCAAAGCTGATCGGTTTTTCTCATCACGCACCTGCTCTGTCACATCGCAGACCTGCAAAGCATTGGCAATGAGAAAACCATCTTGATTACACAACGGATGACGGATCAATTGATAATGATAGTCGGAAGGAGCGCTCTCCAAACGGGCCGTACGATCCCTGGTCATAGTCTCCTGTAGAGCAGAAAGAGATGGCAGAGGTTCGACCGCGAGGACACAACGCATTTCACGATAATACGTATCCTGTGCAAACTCTTGCAGATAGCGCTGTACATCTTCGACATTGCGTATACGCGAGGATAACGTGGCAAAAACTTTGTCGATGGTCATTCCGGTTCTTTGAGCCACTGGTTGTCCCTGATTAGCGGCTAACAACGAAGAAGGATAGGCGACAGCAACATCTTCCAGGCGAGTCTCACAGAGCGTCTCAGCAGCAGGGTTCATATATACGCACACGCCGTTTAAATCAACCACAAACCAGGCATCCTTGACCCCATTTGTCGAGGCTTTTAACTGCATAATCAAGCGGCTCAATTCGCCCACGATGCCCGTACGCACTAGCGCGGTCTCGGCCATTTGCGTTAAGAGCGAGAGGGTATCAGCAAACGTTTCAGGCTGCCCAGATGCTCTTCTGGTTAGCGAACGCTCAGGCGGCAGTTGCGCCAGGAGAGAAGAGATAGGTGAAAGGTTACTGGTATCGAGCGTGGCTTCGGGCTGATAATTATAAAGCATGGCCTGAAGATTGCGCTCATCCTGCGTTAACAAATGATCACTAATAAACCGTAACAGGCTTGTAAAGCTCACGCCAAAGGTGCGCCGGGTCTCCTCACGTACATACGCCAGCAGTTCCAATTCATCCTGTTGCAGCTTTTCCAGTACCTGACGTGTATCCTCTGAAGAGTCTGCGGTCTCTTCGTCAACCTTCAGCGCAGTACTCACATTCTGCATGTGAGCTTTCTCAAGTTGTTCAATAGCCTCTTGAAAACGGCTGCGCCGATGAGCGGATTCAAGTAACATGCCATTATGTATGGCAACGGTGGCCTGGCTCGCAAAGAGCGAAAAGATATCTGCTTTGAGCGGTGTAAATCCGCCCGGCTCCGGCGAGCAGAAGAGCAAGACGCCAAAAACGGTTGTTCCCGTCACTAACGGATAACTAAAAATAGAATGAATCCCCAGTTCGGTAAAAAACACGCGGCTCTCAGGGAAGCGCTCATCCGTCGCAATGTCCTGCGTGACCAGCGGTTGGCGACGCTGCAACGTCTGACAGATGATGCTATTATCGTCAACGAGCAAATGGCTAAACACGTTCTCTAAGGCAACTGAGTCCATACCAAATTGCGCCTGTAAAGAGAGGCGTTCCTGGTCGCGATCCAGCACCATGATAACAGCTGCAACATTGAGGGAGTTCGCAATCCCTACGACAATCTGTTTCAAGATTGTTGAGAGATCAATCTTTGAGGTGAGAGCGCTGGTGACATCTTTGAGAACCTGTCGCTGCCGATCCTGGATAGCTGCGCTGCCACCTAACTGCACACTTTCAATCGCTGTTGCCAGCACGCCAACAACGGCACGAACCAGACGTTGCAGCGTTTCATCAGTATAGGTATCAAGAACAGAACTGCCAAGTTCCAGAGTGCCGAGGACGCGATCTTCAACTATCAGAGGCGCAATCAATGTTGCATGGAGTTGAGGCGAACCCGTTAAGGCATCACCACTTACCGCTGGAGGACCATCCAGACCTTCAGGGTAATTATTGACCATGAGCCGGGGAGAACACAGCACTTGCTCTAACATAGAACCGGAGAGAGGATGTTGATGATACGTGGCGGCCCACCTATCTGCTTCGTCACGCTGACACACAGTAACACGCACAGCCTGACGATCATGGCGTAGCAGAACAATCCCAAAGATATCAAAGGGAATAGCCTGCTCCAACTCGGCTGCCAGCCGCGTATAATCAGATTTTGTTCCGCGTACACTGGAGACAATGCGTGCAACACGCTCTACAATCGCGGACTCTTCTTGTATGGAAGTGTGTGTTCTCGTTTCCATTGCTTCCTTGCCAGTTCCTACTGGCGGATGGTGACAGGAACAAATACGATACCTTTTCGCTACACCCTCACCCAGTCGTTTTTTCTACCATTCAGGCAAGCATCCTTTTCCTGATCAGATGCATATGCCAGAAGAAATACCTCTCACCTCACAACATCCAATTTAAATTATATTACATTGTATTACAAATGTGCATCTTAATGTTGTTCAGAGGTTGCTACGAATCATCACATACATCCAGAAAATTCTTTAAACACCGCAACAAAGTATACCATATGAGTGTATGTTCTCGTCAATAATCTCACTGCTCTACCGTCAACACTCATAGTTGCAACGAACATGTAACATATTATTTATCGGTGTTTCATCGCTTTTCGTTGCATAATCATGAACATTACCTCACAATCAGCACACAATTTGTGGTGGGAGATGAAAGGACTGTCATCCTCACAGCTCGATCACAGTCTTAGATGAACAAAAGATGAAAACTACCACAAATCTATCAATCTGTTACAATGTTCCTTACATTTTATCTATTTGTAACACGTTCGCAATATTTACCTTTTTCTTTGATCGGCTACACTATCTCTTTCCATCTCTCTGTTTTACACTGTCTCATGCTACTATAGCAATCAAAAGAGAAGATTGGCAACCTATCAACAGGCATGAAGCGAAAGGAAACACGTTTTATGAGCCATGTCCGTATTGGACCACTTGTTCGCGCCACCACCACCGCTGAAGCTACCATCTGGCTTGAACTCTCCCAATCCTGTATTGTCCAGCTACAGGTTACACCTTATAATGCTTCCGATAGTGAAGTCGTAACTATTAACACGCCAACTATTACTATTGGGGGCATTATTATGCGGCACCCCAGATTACGCACCTGCAACCGGCAACCTGGTACAGTTATAACCTCTCCATCGCTGGACAGGAGCAAGCCAGCTCAGTACTTCAATGTTTTCGCACGCTAACCCCGTCCCTAGCACAAGAGCAGCCCCTGCGACTGATCTACGGCTCCTGTCGCAAGCTCAGTCGTCCAGAGGAAGATACACTGACCGCTTTTGGCAGGTGGTTGCAAAAGCATGTGGAAGAACGAGAAACGCTCTGGCCTCATCTTTTACTCTTCATAGGCGATCAGATTTATGCCGACCAACCAGCACGCGAACTGGTAGCAGTAGCACCACAGGTCAGACGAGGTGCAACCTCTTTTGAAGATTTCACTCATTTCTATCGCCATGCCTGGACGAACAACGAAGGGACACGTCAGGCGCTCGCCGCTATTCCAACCTATATGACCCCTGATGATCATGAACTTACCAATAGCTGGAATACCTGGCCTACATGGTATACAGAACTGGCGCAACAGGGTAAGGAACAAATCATTATCGATGGGCTCGTAGCATACTGGGTCTATCAAGGATGGGGCAATCTGTCAGAGCAGGAACGTCAGCGGCACCCACTCGCACAGATGATGCAGGCGGCAACACAAAGCGGTCAGGATATCATCGAAGAATTACGTGCATATATTCGCACGGCCATTGAAGAACAAACTGAGCAACGCTGGCACTACCAGATTCCTACCACTCCGCCTATTTTTGTCACCAACGCACGTGCTGATCGCACAGAAATAGTAACGGATAATCAGCAAGAGCAATTCAAGCCACTCCATATTATGGGCAAGCAACAAATGGCGGATTTACGCAACTGGCTGGCAGAACGTCAGCAGCAACCAGCAATCATTGCCTCTTCGGTACCAGTTATCCTCCCTCCCGTAATCGGTCTCGCTGAATATCTGACGGGGATTCGCCTCTGGAGCAAGAGCATAGCCCCTTTACGCTGGATGGGAGAACGACTGGCACGTCTTCAATTGCGCCTGGCTCGCCGACTGAAATTCGATCACTGGCCGATCTACAGTGCCAGTTGGAAAGATCTGCTGCAAGCGGTGCGAACTCACCCTGGAACGACGCTACTGCTTTCAGGCGATGTTCACTTCTCGTACACAGCCGAAGGACGTGTCCTCTTTTCGCCCTCATGTGCTCGTAAAAAGCGACTCTACCAGCTCGTTTCTACTCCTATAGAAAATGCGCTCTCTTATGGTGATATGAGTTTGATTAAAGGGCAATCGCTCATTCCGCGCATGATCTATGGCGGCCTGGATACACGCATCCTACCCCTTGAGATGACGGCGTCCGACGTGCATAGCCAGCGTCATCTGCTCTTTGAGAACACGCTGGCATCCATTACGCTCCAACCCGATGCCGAGGGGTGCTATACCATTCAGCAGGACTACTATGGCCTCGTGAATGGACACCTGGAGGTCATAGCGCGCATCACTTTGCCGTAACCATTACGCCTGAGAAGATTGTTGTTGGGCCTGGGGAGAAGCTTCGAGAGGAATTTCTAGCCTTGCCCACACATCATCTTTTTTACACACAAAGCGCTTGTGATCAAATTGCTTGCCTTCTTTGCTATGTGTAATCATCGTTTGCCAGATTTCCATCGGCTGATTGCATATTGGGCAATTCATATTCTCCTCCTTTGCATCGATATGGACGGACATTATATGAATAAGTATACTCACCCTAACAAAAACAAATCTACGAGAGCAGCCCTTTATACGTTCGCATTTGCATATGAGCATTCACTTGACGTACAGTATCCAATACAACTCCAACCACGATCAAAAGTTTGGTGCTATCGAGACCTCCAACAGGGATTAGCAACGGCAAGACAGCAGCAACGCCCAGGCTGAGCGCACCAACAAGCGTAAGGCGCTTGAGAATCGCCAGCAGATACTTCTCAGTTCCTACACCGGGTCGCTGACCAGGGATCACTGCACCCTGTTTTTGCAACATTTCTGGAAGGCGCTGTTGCTCCCATTGCACGAATGTATAGAAGTAGGTAAAAGCAACTACCAGAACAAAGTACAGCACCCAGTACGACCACAATCTGGTATTTGCCAGATAGGTGCTAATCCATAGCGCGCTACCGGACAACCATTTTACCGGACTTGCTGTTAAATAGCGAGCAAGCAATGCAGGGAAAATAGCTGTCGAACTGGCAAAGATCAGAGGAACCATACCGACACTGTTCACCTGCATCGGAATATAGGTTGTACTGGCCGCACCAACCAACAGATCTTTTCCCACACGGCGCTTAGTAGGATAACGCACAATAATCCGCTTCTGGCCCAGGTAAAGATAGATCATACCAACAATCAAGAGCAAGCCAAGCAGGCAGGAAACCAGCAAACTGATCATCGCACTGCCGCCACCGCCAGAAGTGATCGCGGTAACAATGTCTTGCTGGATGTTAGAGGGCAGTGTGCTCACGATACCGGCGAAGATGATGATAGAAATGCCATTGCCCACGCCATATTCCGTAATCAGTTCACCCAGCCAGACCAGAATCATCGTTCCAGCAACCAACGTTGCTAGCATTGACAGCGTATCGAGCCAAGCAGGACCAACGAAGGTGAAGCTGCTGCTCTCGACTATTCCAGCCTGCACAAAGATCGAAAGCTGCCCGATACCCTGGAGAAATGCCAGAGGAACAGCCATCAGACGAGTAATTCTGGAGAAGAGTTGCTTTCCGGTCTCTCCCTCGGTCAACCTCTCTCGCCAGGCTGGAATGATCGGGATGAGTAACTGCGTGACAATGGTAGCGGTAATGTAAGGGTAGATGCTTAGCGCAACAATAGAGAAGCGTTGCAATGATCCACCAGAAAACGTATCAAGCAGTCCCAACAACTGGCCTAAAGCAGCATCGCCTCGACCGGCAAAAAGATCTATCAGTCTCCGCTGTCCCTCGGCGCTCAGTGGCACAGGGATATTTGCCAGCACGCGAAAGATGAACAGCATTCCCAGCGTAAACAGTAATTTGTTGCGAAGATCAGGCATGGCCCAGAAATTTTGTATTTTTTCCCACATAAAAATACTCCCTAAAATACTCCTTAAGTACGCTTTTATCCACATCTTACAAAGCAATTGCTCTGAAAACCAGCAGCATTTTTTCTCTTGCTACAATGGTATTGAGCGTAAAATTTCAACCTGCCGTAGTGGGGATTTCAACGGGTGAGCATGGGAATTTCAACCAACTGTAGTGGGAGTATATATTCGGAGAACATAACGTCTCAGAGCAAGATCATAGCTATCGAGGAGGAGTGATACACCAGGAAGAGGCCAGCCAATCGGCTCCCCAATGTGCCTTTGTTCGATCTACCGGCGTCAGACAAACAGGCTTTTCGCCAACAATTCCCTGTTCATAGAGCTTTTGCAATGCAACTTCCACGCGTGGTGCAAAACGAGAGGTTAGATTGGCTTTATCGACAGGGATCATACTTGCAGCAAGCAGGTCAGCCATCACAAGAGGCATTTGGTACTTCTGACCACGCGCAAGATAACGCCAGTGTTCGACAAGATAAAGGGACATACGTAGCGCCAAACGATCATTTTGTGGATGAAGCTGAAAGATGCGCCGCTGCATCTCTGTTACGTACACATTATTATATGCTGCATACTCATCCATCCATGCTCCCGGCCTGACCAGATAGCCGACCAGTGGTTCATCCTCAGATGTGATGGATTGCAGAGAAGTGAGGTGTAGATAAGGACTATCAACAGGCAAGCGCCGCACCTTACCTTGCTCGACGATGGTATGCTCACCCTGCACATAATAGTATTGCAACAGTTGTAGATCCTGCATCACCTGTTGCTTATGCTTCCATTGGTAGCCATCGCTAAAGCGCTTCTGCGAACCGGCATAGGCTCTTCGCTGGTGCTTCTGAACGCCGCGCCATTGCAAGATTTCATCGGCACGCATAACCACGCTGCCACAGGACGCAAAGCGCGCATCATAGCGGCGGCAGAACCACAAACCCATTACAATCCGCGCCGTAAGGGCCGTTCGCTCACTCTGTTCTGCTAGCTTATCTCGCATCGCCTCAACAGGCTGCAAACGATCAGGATTTTTGAAATAGACGCGCAAGTTGTTTGATGCAACGAAATACCTTTGCTGCGAGTGTGGATCTTCCTCCCATTGCCCAACATCTGATAAAATTGCTTCTCGTATCGCACGATCTTCCGCATAATTTGCGATCGTTAACGTCGGCGCTTTACTGACCGCTGGTATATTGGCAAATAACTTTCGCCATTGCTGGTGATTATTTGGAGCACTTGTAAAAGGCTGCTCATTCGCAATGGGGCGTTCAATTGTTTGTGCAGGCAGAGTATTTGGGAGTGGCTGATCCGCTGAAAAAGAGAGGAAGGTCAAGAGAGGATGAATGACCACATTGAGCAACAAAATGCCCAGGAGACAAAGAGTCGTCCAGAGCAAACTGGTGCCCCGACTCTTTTGAGTTGGGGTTGACGCGTGCAAATGGTCCTTCATTACAGGCGTTATCTCCTCATTTTCGCAAGCTTTTTACCCACATTGCATCTATACAGTAGGTACGCATCTCTCAGCAGAAAGTTCACATTAGCACATGTACTAGAAAAAAGGATAGTGATACTGACTATTTCAAAGTATCACTATCCTCAAAAACGCTACTTCAGATATCCTGTCAGTTCCACATAGCCCATACCATTGACAGCTTTTCCTTTATGTTGCCCCTGGATATCCACAGCACCTTCCCAATAGGTATTCCCCGTCGATTCACGGACCACCAGTTCTTGATCTTTCAATTGCGGCGTAATCGTTAACGTCGTATGCACCTGGGGATCATCGACAACCAGCTTCCAGCCCGAGGGATAGGTGATGCCTGTTACCGGACTCGTCCACTTATCCAGTACTGTGATATGCAATGCATCAGCAGCTATCACACGATCATGCCCCTGTTGATCAACGTAGCCGGCATAGGTTGAGATCGTTTTGCCGCTGGCATCGCGGATAAAGTAAATCATCAGTTCGGTTGTATCGTTCAACTGAATGCTGAACCAATCCCAGCCGCTGTTTGCCAGAGTCAGAAAATCGCCCCACTGGTGATCCATCCACGCCTGACCAGTTACCTGCAAAGATTGCCCGTGATCCTGCACAGTGCCAGCTACGGCCATATTGGTGCGCGAATAATAATAAGAGAAACCAGCCAGGCCATACGTAATCAAACCGTTGCCGTTGTGCAGGATCGGAGCTTTCTGGCCCGTGAGATTCAAGTTTATGGCATAATTATTCATAGCTGCCATCAAATGGTCATGTCCATTTTCCCCTTGAATCTGCCAATCGCCCGCCCGAACGTTGATACCTGGTGTGGCAGGCTGTGCAGGCAAGGGAGCCGAGGCCATCACCTGACGCTGATCGTAATGAAACTCTCCACGTGTAATATCGCTAATGGCAAAATGGGAGGCATAAACAGGCGGCAAGTCGCTGCGTAAGACCTGAAAGATGACCAGTTCAAAACCGTAACGATGCTCCTTCCCTGATGCTTCTTTGGCCGTAAAATGGCCGGTGTAATACCACCACTCAGTCAGGTTATGATGCGAACCTTCGTCTTCAGGAAAGCGCACAGGTGGTAATGGAGTTGGCTGAGGCGACTGTTTCACCTGCGGTAACTGCTGTGCTGCCGAGATGATCCCGGGAAAGCCGCAGGATGAAAGCAATATCAGAAGCGACAGAAAAGAGAGCAGGAAGGCGAAGCGCCTCGTATTACGTTGTATGTGATCTTTCATCGCTCGCCTCCAATCTTTATATCCGTTCCCTCTTCATCGCCTGTTATTTCCTGTTCTGGCTTCAGCGGCTCCATATATTCTGCCAGGGCTGGAGGGTGGCGCTGCACACCGACAAACGGGAGCCACCAGTTCCAATCGCCCAACAAACGCATCGTCGCAGGCACTAACAGGCCACGCACCAGCGTTGCATCAATAACCACAGCCAGTGCCATACCCAGTCCCAGCGCCTTAACCAGAATCATGTCAGCAGTCGCAAAACAGGCGCTCACCACAATGACAATCACTGCCGCGCTGGTGATAATACCGCCACTGCGCTGTAAGCCAAGCGCAACGGAGCGTGTGTTATCTCCCGTTTGCCAGAACGCCTCCTGGATGCGCGAGAGCAAGAACACCTCGTAATCCATCGAGAGGCCAAAGAGCGAACAGAACAGCAGAATGGGACTCGATGCCTCCACAAAGCCAAGCGGCGTAAAGCCAAGCACTTGATGCAAAAATCCGTCCTGGAAGATGACCACCAGAGCACCATAGCTTGCCAGGATCGAAAGCGTGTTCATCAAAATCGCCTTGAGCGGCAGCACCAGAGAACGGAACAGGATGAGCAGAACAATATAAGTGACCAGAGCGACAACCAAAACGGCTACAGGAAAATCGGAATAGAGCGAATCAACATAATCGATATTGCCAGCCGATCCTCCATCAACCAGCACTGTTATCCCGTTGCCTGGAGGCGTATTGCGAATGGTCAAGGCCAATTCTTGCGAGCGCGGATCGCCCATATCATATTTACTAATCACCTGAACCATCGTCGTATCGCCTGCCACCCACGATTTCGCCAGAATTGAGAGATATGGATCAGAGATTAGCTCAGGATGGGTATAGAGCAGTTCATATTGCTCAAGCGTCATACGCGGATCGGCACTGACGATGCTATCGACTCGTGCAACACGTGGATCAGCTTCAATACGCTTGACATAATAATAGAGATTGCGAATATTCTCATCCGTCAACACACTGCCCCGCGTTTGCACTGCCAACAGAACTGGCGTGGTTTCGCGCAAATTGAAGCGTGTCGCCAGCAGATCATATGACTCACGCGACGGCACATCCTTTGGCAAAATCGAGGCGTCGGGAGCGGAGAAGCGCACCCCTAAAAAGGGCAAGCCAAATCCGATCAGGAGCAGAAAGACCGGGATAAAGACTCGCACCGGATAATTCATGACTATATGAGAGAGGCGATACCAGAATCCATGCTGTAACTCAGTTGTGGCCGCGTTCTGACGCGGCCACAAGCGCGGAATACTCACAGGAAAAGCATTGATACGTGGTCCAAGTAGGGAAAGCAGGGCCGGGAGCAGCGTTAGAGCTGCCAGTACCGCAAGCAGGACCACCAGCATTCCACCCAGGCCGACCGAGTGCAGCATATTGATGCGAAAGAAGGTCAAACCAAAAAGCCCGATAGCCACAGTGAGACCAGAGCAAGCCACCGCACGTCCGGCAGTGGCAACAGTAAGCGCCACCGCCTCATCAACAAGCCGCCCATGCCTCATCTCTTCGCGAAAACGACTCACGATAAACAGCGAATAATCAACGCCCAGACCAAGTCCAAAGAGTGTGGTGATATTAAGCACAAAGATGGACAGGTCGGTAAAGTGACCAAGCCAGAACACCAGTGCCAGCGACACAACCACTGCACAGCCACCAACCAGAGCGGGCAAAACTGAAGCCACCACCGAACGAAAGACAAACAACAATGCAACAACGGCGAATGGGAAGGCCAGCAGTTCCGCACGGCGCAAATCACGTTCGCTCACCAGCTGAATATCTTCATAAAAGACGGGGCCACCACCGATATGAAACTGGAGGTCGGGTGACTTTTGCAATCGCCGCTCCATTTCCGGCAATAGCTTGGCCGCGCTGTCGGAATCAGATTTCAGCAAGACGTTGGCATATGCCGCCTTGCGGTCAAGAGAGATCTGGCGTGGATTATCCGCGAATGTGACGATCTGGGCAACCTCCGACCAGCCATGCAGACCAGAGAGCGATTGTGCCGCCTGTTGCTGAAAGTGCGGGTCATCTACTGTGTATTTCTGGCTCGTAAAAATAACCTGAACAATCGTTTGATTTACATGAAGCTTTTGCACCAGTGTATCTATTGCACGTTGCGACTCGGCATCAGGGCTGACGAATCCGCCCGAGTGCAACACCTGACTCGCCTGGGGCGCAAAAGGCAAGGCAACGACTCCAGCAACCATCCACAGCGCCAGAATCCACCAGCGATACCGCGTTGCCATCTTGCCAAGACGGTAGAACATGCGCAAGCCTTTCTCTTCTCAAAGTATCCTGTTTGTTATCCCAACAAAAATCATAGCATGGATTGACCACTCCATACCAGGAAAGAAGAGACAGGAAGGCAAGTGAGTTGGCGTACGAGCGACTCTATCAATCATCGAGATGGATTGTACATCTCGCATGTTTTGCAATTACGAGGAGCTATCCTGGCAAACAAAGACAGTAATTTCTGGACTACAATTCAAGCGAATCTGAGGCGACATCATACCCAATCCGCGATTTGTATAATGCAGCATGCCATCCAGATGATACAGTCCCGCCTGATAGCGCTTGCCCATACTCGGTAAATGCAATGCTCCATATCCCGGGAGACGAACCTGTCCACCGTGCGTGTGACCGGAGAGTTGAAGGGCGATACGCTGCGTCGTCTTCGCAATATCCGCAAAATCAGGTTCATGCACGAGCAAAATAGCGGCACCGGTCGCCGGAAGCGATTTGACCAGCGAAAAAAGCACGTCTTTCCGCCCATCAAGCGGAAGGCGATAATGCTCCGTCTGCCCCCATAAATCATCTAATCCGATCAGATGCAGCATCCCACCGTCACGAGAGATGGTATGCACTCGATCCTTCAATTCTTGAATGTTATAAGCATGCAGCAGTGCGCGCACCACCTGGGGATCTCCCACATAATCGCGATTGCCTAATATTGCAAAGACCCCATCGCGCGCCTGTAGCTCTTTCAACGTGGCAAGTGTTTTCTCCATGCCCTTGTGCTGGTAGGTCACAAAATCGCCTGTTATCAGCACGAGATCAGGGTGTTGCTCATTCGCAATCTGAACAATATGTGCGAGACGTTGAGCGTCCATCCAGGTTGTATCGGCGTGAATATCGCTGAGTTGGAGGATACGGTAGCCACGAAACGGCGCATCCAGATATGTAAGCTTGACAGGAAGTGTCACCACCTCTAGCTCGGCGGGTTCAATGATCGTACCATACCACACAGAGCTACCTCCCAGAACAGTCACCCCAACGCTGCCCACCCCTACATATTTCAGAAACGTCCGACGTTTTATACTCATAAAATTTGTCAGTCCTCATCATCCAAAAATTCACATCTCTCTACCGAGAAAAGAGGCTGCGAGGGAAGATTCGCTCCCCACCAGGAGCAGAACAGCTTGCAGACCATACATTTTCGATATGATATTCTCAAGAGAAACTTCACATCAAAATACGCTTCATCGCAGAGATAGTTGTAACTACCCCTCTTTCGACTCACTACAAGCAATTCTTTGCAACCATTCTCGTTATTGTGGGTCTTGTGCCAGCATAATATAATAGTTACACCCAACTGTATGCAGGTCTCAGCTTAGATTGTCAAGGATAGAGCAGCTTTTAATCTAAAGCGGAGGCCTACCTATTCCTGCAAGGCCAGACAAGTACGTATTATCCTTGCAGAGTTCCTGCTCTGCCGGCAGGCAATGTTGCTCTAGCAGAGAAGAGCAGATGTACGTCCATGAAGGAGTTTTTTATGGCGAAACAGACAGCAGTGAAAAAAGACGCTGCACAGAACCGGGAGCCATTCAAAGTCATCACCGTCAATCGGCAAGCGTACCACGATTACACGGTTGAGCGCACAATGGAGGCTGGTATCTCGCTGGTTGGCACCGAGATCAAATCTATCCGGGAAGGTAAAGTCAATTTACGCTCATCCTATGCCATCATCCGCAACGGCGAGGTATGGCTGGAAAACGCGCATATTGCCGTATATGAGCATGGGAATCGCTTCAATCACGAGCCAGTGCGCCCTCGCAAACTCTTGCTGCATAAACGTGAGATTAGCCAGCTCGCGGGCAGAATAGCCACCAAAGGCTTGACGCTCATTCCTCTCAAGCTCTATCTCAAAGGGGGCAGAGCAAAGATTGAGCTAGGTCTCTGTCGTGGTAAAAAGCTTTACGACAAACGCGAGGCATTGATCGAACGCGATGTCAAACGCGATATTGAGCGCATCGTTCGTCAGCGCGGATAAACAACATTTTCTAAGGAGTTTCATCGATGAGCATTATAGGATTACATCACGCACAAATCACCATCCCCAAAGGGGCCGAAGCACAGGGCCGCCATTTCTATTGCGAAGTCCTGGGACTACCAGAGATAGCCAAACCTGAATCGTTACAGGGCAGGGGCGGCTTCTGGTTGCAGGTGGGAGATCGCCAGGTACACGTGGGCACTGAAGACGGTGTGGATCGCAAGGCCAGCAAAGCGCATCTTGCCTATCAGGTGACAGATATCACCGAATGGCAAGAGAAGCTCCAGGCGCAAGGCATCAAGATGCTCACTTCAGTGCCCATCCCTGGCTACCGCCGCTTTGAGGCTCGTGATCCCTTTGGCAATCGTATTGAATTTATCCAGGCTGAATAAAGTGTTCAGGCGAGGCGAGGATGCTCCTGTTTGAAAAGCCAGAGCAACGAAACCAACGCAACGGCAGCGAGAATCGCAGTCAGATAGATCAGTCCATCAAAGCCAAAATCGCGCGCAAAGACTCCACCCAGACCATTGCCTAACATCTGCCCCAGGCCAAGAAAAACCGAGTACAAACCCATCAACAGACCGCGGTCTTTAGCCGCATCCTCCGAAATATCCGCCAGATACGACAGCGCGGATGGTGCAAAGCTCGTCTCAGCAAAAGTCCCTAGCAAGAGCAGGGGCACCCACACATACAACCATATTCCACTCACATGATTCATACCAAAGAGCGCCACGCACGCCATGTATACGCCACCAATCGAGAGCAACATAAGCCGCAGACGTGGTACTTTATTGAGGAAAAAGGCCCAGAACAGGAGGCACAAGCCAAAAAAGAGGACAAAACCGCCCAGCATCAGGCTCAGGAGATGACCCCCACCCACTCCGCTCAGGCTCCCCATCAATAACTGGTGTGGATGATGTACCGGCGAGGAGAGAATAAATGTTATTTGTGAACTGAACCAGACGCCAAGCAAAGCGCTGATGCAGAGCCACGCCGGGATGAAGATAAAGAGACGCGGCGTGCGCAAAATATGCAGATAGCGCGCCAGCACTACACGTGTACTACCGCGATCAACAACCTGAGCCACTCTAGGGGCCAACGCCATACACACACTGACGATGACATAGAGCAACGCCAGCAAGAAGAAGGAATAACGCTTAAAATGATCCCAGGCAAAACCGCCCAGCACCGTCCCAGCTGCGATACCTCCCGTCGTAACCAGTTCGTAAAAGCTCATAATACGCATGCGCTGTCCCTGATTGTACATCGTGAAGTCGGCAAGATAACCAAGTACAGCAGGTGTTGTCATAGCCCCGGAGATCCCAGCCAATACCTGTAGAGATAGTAAATAGGGCAGGGGATTAATGGCGGGAGTAAAAAAGAAGAGAGCGGCATGAACCAAACCGAAAACGGGGCCGACAATCATAAAGCGGTGACGCCCCCAGCGATCCCCCAGTCCACCCATAAACAGGGCGAGAGAGAGTTCGGCGCTATAAAACGCGACAGGAAGCAGGCCCACCTGCACATTTGTAATCATATGGGGTGCAGGCGTGGCAAAATGGGCCAGGAAGAGGCCCAGAATAACCGTGCTGGCCCCGGAACTTGCCCGCAGAATAAATGTACCTATTAGCAAAGGAGTAATGGAACGCCGAAACATAGTGATCGATACTCATTCTCGGGCTTCGTTTTGGGCTTTGCGTTGATAGTACCACGTCAGCAGAGCGATAACACATCCGGCGAGTATCAGAATAACCGCCAGCATCACCAGTACCAGCAACCAACCTCGAAACCCTTTATCATCAGCAGCGGCCGCATATAACGATAGCAACATCATTATTGGCATACTACCAGTTGCTCCATTTCTGTTTTATTTCTACAAATATGCTACTACCTTAGTAGAACTAACACGTCCAATGAAAAGTAACAACCTGTTCCCTCTCACCATCTCTCCTCTATAAAGAGAGCACGGCGAGCAGGCCCGCCGCGCTCCAAATTGCTACCCCATGTTGTTAAGAATGGCACCTTTTATCCAACAGTGGCCCACTGCTTTTCCTGCTCCATCAAGGTATGTCCTGTATGCAAGACTTTTTCATACACATGATATTGACGAGCAACATACATGCCAGTGCGCCTTGCTAATAGCGTCGCCCCCATCAAATTCTGGGCATCGACGACCAGGTCAACCCTGACCTTGCCTTTCTCAGTGCCATCGTTCGCTTCAGGTAAGATAGCCTCATCCATATCGACCAGTAAACGCCAGAAATGACGCTCCTGTGCATATCTCTCGCGTTCCAGCAAGCGTTGCGCTGCCTGATTGAAGCTGCTGATAGCAATGCTCAGAGTGACAGGTTGCTCCAATTGAAGCCGCCGTGCCATCTGACGGGCGCGCTCTTCCACCAGCCAGATCAGCAGTGTACCGATGCCACGACCGCGATAGTCGGGATGCACATAAATCGCAAAGCTCAATTGAGCCTCTTCACTTTGCCGCACCTCGCCGTAGCCAACGATATGTCCAGCACGCGTAACGATGACCCAGGCATCCGTTTTCAAATCGAAGCCCGAAGCCTGCCAGTTTTTTTGTACGTCCTCCTCCATTGGATCTGCGATCCCAAACTCAGCGGCATCGCATTGGACCATTAATGCTGTTACAGCTTGCACATCTCCCATATGTGGAGACCGTGCCGATAGATTATGTAGACGTACGATCATAAACGTCTTCTCCATTCTTCCCCAGGACACTGTGGGGTAGTGCAGAGTGTCCTCTTCTATGTATGGAGAAAGAGACAGGCAGGGACAAGCCATTTTTCTATACTTCTACAGATTGTGTACTTAGCTCTCTCCCCGCTCGCAATTCCTTCTCGTATCGTATATTGTCTTTCACAACATGCATGCCTGCACGC
Organism: Reticulibacter mediterranei; assembly: GCF_016587455.1. Taxonomy (NCBI): domain Bacteria; kingdom Bacillati; phylum Chloroflexota; class Ktedonobacteria; order Ktedonobacterales; family Reticulibacteraceae; genus Reticulibacter; species Reticulibacter mediterranei. The sequence goes on from NZ_BNJK01000001.1 coordinate 1,747,705, forward strand.
TCATATAAACGTGTTGCCCCCGTCAAACTTTGTGCATCAACTCCGAGGTAGACGCTCTGCACACCCCGGCGATAAAATTCGGCAAAGGCGTGATACAACAGGGCCAATCCAATCCCTTTACGACGCCAGGCGCGCCGCACTCCCAATACATTGACCCATCCCCCCAGCTCCTTTTCATTGTGACAGAAGGCAAATCCAGCAATCTGATTGCCGTCCATCGCCAGAAAATAGAGAGAAGGATCAAAGCTTTCGCGTTTGACCATCCAGCGTTCCCATTCCTCAAACGTGCTGGGAATATGTCCCCAATGATCCCGAAACGTCTCCTCATCGACCTCAAAGAGCGTTCGCTCCGTCCCCGGAGCCATTGTCTGAAGCGTCAGACCCTCAGCCCATTGAGCCGCAGGAGTGGTTCCATCCAGGTCAATTCCCATGCGCCAGAAATGTCTGACCGGCTGAAAACCGTTATCTTCCAACAAGCGCTGTGTCGCCTGATCTTTGCTGCTGACACCTGTTCCCAGCGAGACACGTGCATCGGGAGCAGCATGTGGAATAAACTGTTGAGAACGCTGCTCAGCCACGTGCAGCAGATACGTACCAATGCCTCGCCCTTGATAGTTGGGATGGACATTGCCAAACATATGTGCCCTCGCATATTGCCGATGGCCCACATCCACCGCCCCAACACACTCCCCTTCCGGGGAAAAGACCACGCGCGTATCGGTCTCAAAGTGAAAATCAGGCATCTGCCAGGCTGTACACACCTCATCCAGTGATGTCTCAGACTCGCCGTCCACTGCTATTTCACAGGTATTAATCAATCTGGTGACAGCTTCAAGATCTTCCATGCTGGAAGGCCGCGCGGTAAACCCGCGCGGTAACAACTCATTTATCATCATATATATGCTGACTCCTTTCGAAGAGAAAATGCCTATAAGAATATTCGTTCTTGCGACTAGCCGTTACGCTTGAGACGGCCCGTATACTTGGCGTAGCGTTCTGCCCATCGAAAGATCACCACTCCCAGAGGGACGCTCACCACGCCGGTAATAATCAATGGCCAGGTATTTTGCCAGATGACGCCAGACAAGATCGTCGCCCCATCCAACAGAGATGCGCGCAAGCCCTGCAAGACGTAAGTGGCGGGAGAAATGCTCGCCAGCGGTTGCATCCACCCCGGCAACACCGATATCGGGTAATACACGCCCGATATGAGCAGCAGAATCGCACGCACGATATATGACATTTGCGAGCCACGCTCAGTAAAGAGCAGAGGCAGGACCGATGCCCCGATGCCAAAGCCAATAAAAGAGATGCTGCCGATCAACAACATAAAGATTGCCGATAGGTAGTTGGCATGGCTCAGATCAAGGTGGAAAAAAGCGCTCACCACGAGCAACTGCACAAATGTAAAGAGCAAACCATGCGCGATAGCATACCAGCAGCTTCCTACCAGATGGGTAAATCGTGAAATAGGAGCCATGAAGGTATGCTCAATCGTTCCCTCCCAGCGCTCAATCGTGATCATATCGGTGACGCCCTCAAAGGTTACGCTGAGGTAAGACCAGACTGAGGTACCGATCAACAGGTAGAGTATCAAGGGCTGCGTATCAATCTTCGCGCCATGCGCGCCGGGCAACAGTTGAGCAGCCGCGCCAATGTAGGTCACAGAAAGTGCATTGACAATGTTATAAACCAGCCAGACGACTTCCCAGGCCCAGTAACGCTTGGTCAGATTCCAGTTGCGTTCAAAGAAGGCATAGGTTGCACGTCCCTGATGCATTAAAAAAGACATAGATGTTATCCCTCGTCCTCTCTGCTCTATTCCTCGTCCTCGCGCTCAGCTTCCAACGCCTCAAAAGCTTTTTCCCAGCTGCCGTAGCGCTGGATATCCTCTTCGGTAATAAGTTGCGAGGCCGTATAGTGCATAAACACTTCATTCATCGTTACTGGATCTTCGCGCCCCATTAGCGCTGCAACGGCCCGTTTCAATTCTCCAGTTTCACCCAGCGCCATCATGCGCCCCTGATCAATAATCGCCACCCGATCACAAAGCGCATCGGCTTCATCCATATCATGCGTCGTAATCAGGATGGTTGCATCATGCTGCTCGCGCAGTTCCTCGACAAAATTCTGTACATCGATCTTTGAGCGCGGGTCCAGGCCAGTTGTTGGCTCGTCAAGCAACAACACAATCGGCGCGGTCAGGAACGCTCGCGCAATCGCAACCTTTTGCTGCATACCACGCGACATATTCTCCAATGGAGCATGGATGCGATCTGACTTAATGCCGAGGCGGGTCAGAATTGCTATAATTTTGCTGTGGGCCTCTGCGCCGGACATGTTGTACAATCGGGCTGCATACAACAGGTTCTCCATCGGCGACAACTTCTTGAAGAACGAGGCCTCCACACTGACGCGATTGATCAACCGCTGCACCATACGCTCGTCTTTGACCACATCATAGCCAAAGATGCTAATCGAGCCGGTATCAGGGATCAGCAGGGTTGAAAGCATACGAATGAGCGTTGATTTGCCAGAGCCATTTGCACCCAGAATACCCACAATCTCGCGCCGTTTGATCGTCAAGCTCACATCATCAACAGCACGCACCTCCAGTTTCTTCCCGTCTACTTCTTTTTGATTGAAAAACCTGCGGAACAACGGACGTGGCTTCTTAAACACTTTTGAGACGCCATCAATCACCACAGCATCCTTTGTTGGATCAATAAAGACATTTTCAGATAATTGAGTCTGAACCATAAGATCATCACGGACAGCCAAGTTCTCTCTCCTTCCAATGAAGCGAAACACTACTGTACCCACACCTTTCCCTGCCAGCATAAAACACTTTTTCGGGCAATGCATCCTGCATATGCACAGTCTGATACCTGTACATCAGGGCAATCGAACTACGAATCTGCTATCGAAACAACATGAAAAATAACAACAAAAAACCGTGAGTCTGGATTTTTCGGATGCCCAGCGCTCACGGTTGAGGAAGTTTATTTCTTCTCGATCACCTGTTTCTTCTCGGTAAAACAGGTGGACCTCCCCAGGAAATGGGCGCACTGATCCTCTGGGCCACATCCGTGAAGCCAGTGATGAGATGCAGACGGATAGGCCAGGAGTCAACGGGCATAGCATGGCCATGAGCAAAAAGCATATTATCGGGCTGATGGAACACACAAACATGCAGAGTATTCTTCGCCATGCTCGCCATCTCCTTTCGTGAGAGTTTGGTTACTAATTAAAATCTAATTCAGGTTACTAGTGAAATACCCTTTAATTTCAGGGCTAATTTGAGGGGATTGCACCGAGCAATCCCCGTTAGTTTCAAGTATACGGATACTTTAGCGATCTGTCAAGGCCAAAATATCCAGGATTTTTCGCAAAAAAAATTTGCTCAACCTTGCTGAGATTGCGCAAATGCCTGCAATTTACCCCGTTGAATTGCCTGCGTGCAGGCAATATGTTTTTGTGCCGCTTCTTCTGGAGTCTCGCTACTGAATTCATAGATAACGAGACGCAAGAGCGTGAGGTAGCCATTTTGTTGAGGATAGACTGCCGTGATGTAGTCACGATCCATACGGATATCATCAAATGTTGCTACGACATAGCGTTTCCCATCGGGGGCAATTGCGACATGACGAGCAATATCCAACGTTTGCAGGCGAACAGGAAGGGCATTGGCAATCTCGATCCCGCGCCTCTGGCCGGTCGAGAGCGCTACAAGTGATTGGTCGTCCTCCACAGCCTCGTTCTTGAGCATAGTCTGGTTCTCCTGGGTGTATATAAATGTGTGCACCGTGAAAGAAGAGTACACCAATTTATAAAATAGACACAACAATAGCATTGCAGTCTGTGGGAATCACAGACTGCGCTATCTATAGTGTACGAAAACACATCCTTCTGGTCAAGCAAACAGGCTAGAAATCCTCATCATCGAAGAAATCCTCGCGACGATAACGCGCCCGCCAAGCAGAGAAGAAGTTTCCCACCCGGCCAGGGAGCGAACGCAAGAAATGAGGATGCCGCAGCACATAGAAGAAGAGACGAGGCTGCAAACGGCTCCACATACCGGGCAACTCGGCCAGTTCTCCATTGCGGCGCGGATGCTCCTCGCTTTCAGGATCGGCCCAACGCTCACGGACATAGATATCCCCCAGACGCTCAATCAGTTCGGAATCCTTCGGCGTTACTGTTGCCAGATCCTGCATGTACTCGTATGGCGTTTGCGAAGGCCGCAACTTAATTCCGGCCCAACTTGCCAGGACACAGACTCGCCCATATAATTGGGACGCCAGGCTATAACGACGGAACAGGCGACTCCACCAGATGCCAAAGAAGATACTGGCAAACAGCAGCAGCAGAACCAGCCCACCTAGAGTCGTACCGATGCGCTGGCGTAGCAGCACTGCACCCTGCGTATCCGCTGCGCTGCCATCGCTCCCACCATCACCTTCATCAAGCTCAAGCGGCCTCTTCCCTTTCAGCCCGGTATCACCCAGGCTGCCAGCAGTGCCACCGACAGCTCCGGTTGCATCTGTGCCAGAAGTAGAGGGCAAGGGACGCGTAAAGGTTGCAAAGCTGCGTGACGGCTCAAAATTGATCCAGCCATAACCCGCAAAGTAAACCTGCGTCCACGCATGAGCATCTTTGCCCCGAATGACGTGCTGGTTGCTTTTGGCGTCGAGCGTCCCGTTGGTATAACCAGCTACCACACGAGCGGGTATCCCCAATGAACGAGCCATCACCGCCATTGCAGAGGCAAAGTAGTTGCAATACCCGCTCTTGTTGGGGTTATCGAACAAAAACCAGGCGACCCCATCCTCTTTCTGAGGACGTTGCACACGCACATCATACGCATAGTTTTCACGCAAGTATTTCTCTAATGCAACCGTCTTATCGTACATTGTCGGCGCGCTGGCAGTAATCTTTTTCGCCAGGGCAGCAATGCGCGGATCGAGTTGATTTGGCACCTGCGTGTAGACCCGAACAACAGCGGGGTTAAAGTACGTTACCGGAGTAGGCTCGTCATAATTGCCATACATCGGTGGCAGCGTCTTAGGAGCATCGGCAGGCATCAGAATATCACGGAGAGATTTTTCATCGGCCGAAGACACGCTAGAAACCACAGTGTAGGTTGTGCCATTCGCCAGATAACTGTTCTGTCCCAGCCATGCAGTCACCTCGCCGGTCGCCTCGCTCTGCCAGAGATTCGGCTTGAGACTGGTCGAGACGATCTGCGGAGCACCAAAGAGGTAAGCGTACTGCTCACCAGGGGGATTGACAACCGTGATCTTCTGCGTAATCTGATGCGTCAGTTGCGCACCCGACGAATATTGCTGGTTCGCTTCAACTTTGAGAACTGAATATGGGCTGACCATCCAGCCACGTTCAGAGGTATAGGTGTCATAACTGATGGACTGCAAGTATTGCGATGAATCATCGCTCTTGACGTTAAACACGATCTCATTGTTGAGGTTAGGATTGCCGCCCAGCACCAGCGTATCTCTAAAGTTGCCGCGATTCGGAGGAATGGCCCCGCCATCGACTGCAAAAGCGCGGTTCCATGTGTTCTGGAATTGTACCCAGGGATTCGCGTTCATTGTCCAGACCTGAGAGGCCGTAGGATCTAAGTAACCTGCTGGGAGCAACCAGGAGAAGATCAAAATGCCAATCGAGAGAAGCGCACCGGCCTGCATCACATCCCAACCGATATCATCCGCATAGCGCAACCCCTGTCGTTGCCACCGCTTCACCGATTCGTAGAGGTTGAAACGCAATAGGAGGAGCAGAGCAGCAACCAGAAAGACGACCAGAAACACTGTATAGCCCGCATCAACATTGCTTAAATTGATTAAAAGCACAACAGCATTTGCTACGATCATCAGCCAGGGGCTACGGGTGCGATAGACCAGCCAGGCGCTTGTATAAGCCAGGATAAACCCCAGCGTCACGATGAAGAAGAGGAAGATGGAATTATCATCTGTCGCGCCATTATGCGTAATTGTCATAAACCAGCGCTGCAAGCCATGTGCAAATTCAGCGGTACTGCCCTCGTAAAACGCTCCAGCTGTTTGCCAGAATGCGAGCAATATCCCAAATACAATGGCGAGACAATGGATCAACAGGCGAGAAAAGTGTTGCTGTTTCGCGGCAAGTACGCCACCAATCAGGCCCAGCGCGGTTGTCAGGGTGAGGATATTCAGGTGTTCAACCCAACCTGCTGACTGTACACACCAGATGGTACTATAGACGACTGTTGCTACCAGGAACAGCGAAAACCAGCCTTCAGCCAGCCCGATATGGACCTCTAATGGTCTGCGGGAACGCGTGCCTTTACCACCAGAGCTATCGTCATTTTTCTCGGAGATAATCTTCACCAGGCGTTCAACCGCAGCATCGCGCATCGCCCTTACCTCCGTTGTGCATAGCGTGCATCAGGACCACTCTCCAAAATTTGAGCGAGAGGCTCTCTACACTTCATACGCAATACAGGAATACCTGCACCTTCAAGTAGTGCTAATGTATTTTCGTCAGAAGGTTGCTGTACAAAAGAGGCAGCATCCAGACCAATAACAGCAACCTGCACTCCACGACGTTGTAAATGACGTGCGCCCTCATGCCAATCGCGAGAACTGGATGGAGTGATGATGACGGCAGCCGTATTACGTCCAAGATGAAACGCATCGAGGGCCAGGGCTTCTCTCAAGTCAGGCCCGGCACCAGCCGTTACCACTGCTAATACTTCCAGCACGCGCTCTATTTGTCGATCCCCGCGATCCAACGAAAGAAACTCGCGCCGCTGACCATTGACGATCATCCCAACCGAAAGATCCTGCCGTAGCAGATAGACGGCCACAGTTGCGGCAATCGTCACTCCATATTCTTCCGTCGAATGTTCTCCCTCACCAGCCTGCACCATTTCGTGCAGATCGAGAAAAATCCAGACATCGACTGCCGGATCGAGGTCAAACTCCTTGACCATCAGCTTATTATAATGTGCGCTAGAACGCCAGTGAATTCGACTGAGCGAATCGCCATCGGCATATTCACGAATTGTAGTAGCATTTGTCGTTGTTTGCAAGGCACGACGAGAGCTTCTCCCGCGCCCTGGCAAGCCACCTGAGAACAATGCGAAACTAGTAATCGGCAACACGTGGGGCAGCACCAACAACTCCTGTGCCGAAGAAAGGGCGATACGACGACGGAACAGACCAAAGGGATCGCCACTGGTAGCGGAGACGGGACCAAGCTGGAAGCGCCCGCGCAGACGGCAGGTTGTTCTCGCTCGCCACATAGCGCGTTTACGCCCTCCCATACTCGCCACGTAGCCAGCACGATGATTCGGCAGCGTCGAGGCATCGGTGATCTGTACCCACAGCTTGGGCATCACGCTCAAATTATCGAGCATTAAGCGTTCGTCGAATACCTCTCCAACCTGCACACGACCGCTGGCAGTTGTGCGACGAAACACCAGTTGACGGAGACTGTAACGTGCCCACAGCCAGGAAAGCACAAAAAGGGTCAGCAGCACGTAGGTCAGCACGTAGAGTACTTTCCAACCGCTGCTCACCGCAAAAAAAGCCAGTACGACGATCAGCAAGATTGCCTGCCAGGGACGCATAAGCCTAGCGCCCCTTTCCACCACCAACCCATGCACTTGGTACAGGGATGGTCTGTAAAAGCTCCTCTAGAATAGTGGTGGAGGTAATTGAACGCACGCGGGCAGCTGGCGTCACAATAATACGATGAGCCAGCGTTGGCTTCACCAACAATTTGATGTCGTCAGGAATCACATAGCTGCGCCCTCGCATCGCTGCTAGCGCCTGAGAAGCGCGGAACAGTGCCAGCGATCCACGCGGACTGGCCCCCAGATAGATATTCTGGTGCGAGCGAGTCGCATTGGCAATGGCAACAATATATTCTCTAATTGATGGATCAACATGTATAGAGCGAACCTGGCGCTGGATCAGCACCAGTTCTTCAGCCGTCATGATCTGGGCGAGATCTTCCAGAGGGTGATGATGCTGGTGGCTATCGAGAATATTCACCTCATCAGCTGCTTTCGGATAGCCCAGCTTGATATTCATCATAAAGCGGTCAAGCTGGGCCTCGGGCAGCGGAAATGTGCCTTCATATTCAATTGGATTCTGAGTTGCCATGACCATAAACGGCTCGGGCAGACGATAGGTGACGCCATCAACTGTCACCTGGGCCTCTTCCATTGCTTCCAACAGAGCGGATTGCGTTTTCGGTGTGGCGCGATTGACCTCATCAGCCAGGACAATCTGTGCCATCACCGGTCCAGGACGATATTCAAAATTCCCGCTTTTCTGATTGTAGATGGAAACGCCCGTAACATCGCTTGGCAAAAGGTCGGGTGTAAACTGGATGCGCTTAAACGTACAACCGATAGATCGTGCAATGGCTTTGGTCAGCACCGTCTTGCCAACGCCTGGCACATCTTCAATCAACACGTGACCGCGACAAATAACAGCGATCAAACTAAAAGCAACGGGTTCAGCTTTTCCGACGATAACGCGTTCAACATTTGCAACGACCCGCTGTACGGCGGTGGCTAAGTCCTGTACTGACTGCATACTTTTCTCCCCAACGAGGTATAATTGAGGTCAGTGCATCTATGATTTTATCAAGGCCGGTCTATATAAGTATCTCCTATATTATCACATCTACACAAGCGCACACACACATAAAAGCAGAGGAGAAGCATAGACTCAGGCGTGGCATGGTACCAACATGCTACTGAATAGCATGCATGCTAGCTACCTGATACGTACTACATACGTACTACGCGCATTTTTGTTCCACACTCACGCCAGCCATCCTTTGAGCGCGGTCGTCCCTTGTTGCCTGCCCGGTCCAGATCTGCTTTCCCCGGTCATAATCAGGACTATGCTCAAGACGAAGATTATGCTATTATGGTGGACATGAGCCAGAGCAAAAACTCACCTACGGAAGAACTGTATGCAGTGGTACGCGGACGGGTGCAGGGAGTAGGCTTTCGCTATTTTGTGGTTGAGAAAGCGGCCAGCCTGGGACTGCGCGGCTACGCACGCAACGAGAGCAACGGCGATGTAGAAGTGCTCGCGCAAGGATCTCGACCAGCCCTCGAACATCTCCTCTCGCTCTTACGACAGGGACCGTCCGCTGCCTATGTCAGCGATGTACAGGTGATTTGGAGAGAACCCACAGAGCATGTGAGCGGCTTTCACGTCCGCTGGTAGTTATAAAAAGAGGATCGCTATGATTGATCGCGAGACAGTGCTGAACGTTGCCAGACTCGCCAAGCTCGGCTTGAGCGAGGAAGATATCGAGACTTTTGGCAGCCAGCTTTCCGCAATTCTAGAACATATTCAAATTCTACAAGAGGCCGATGTGAGCGGAGTCTCACCCACAGCCCACGCCTCACGCCGTACCAATGTAATGCGCATGGATATTCCACAGCCTTCATACCCACCTGAAGTCCTTCTGGCCAATGCTCCAGATCAGGAAGATAATTGTCTGAAGGTCAATGCGGTATTGGAGGGGGAATAAAAATACATGACAGAACTCTATCAACTGACGATTCACGAAGCGGGAGATCTTCTTCGACAACGCAAAATCTCTTCGGTCGAATTAACGCAGGCCCATCTCGACCGCATCCGTAAGGTAGAGTCCGAGGTGAAAGCATTCACGCTGGTCACTGACGATCTCGCCCTGCAACAAGCAAAAGAGGCGGATCGGCGCATCGCGAGTGGCGAGAACCTGTCACCGCTCACTGGTATCCCGATTGCAATTAAAGATGTCATTTGCACCAAAGACATCACCACCACCTGCGGCTCTCGTATGCTGGAAAATTTCAAGCCGCCTTATGATGCCGCCGTCATGGAGCGTCTCAATGCAGCTGGCATTGTCATGGTGGGCAAAACCAACATGGACGAGTTCGCGATGGGATCATCCACCGAACATTCCGCGTTCTTCCCCACACGCAATCCCTGGGATCTTGAGCGTGCTCCGGGAGGGAGCAGCGGCGGCTCAGCGGCCGCGGTAGCAGCCGGGATGGCAATGGGTTCTTACGGCAGCGACACGGGCGGTTCTATCCGTCAGCCCGGCTCTCTTTGTAACGTGCTGGGATTGAAACCTACCTATGGTCGGGTTTCACGCTACGGCCTGGTCGCCTTTGCCTCCTCGCTCGATCAAATCGGACCATTCGCACGCGATGCCCGCGACGCCGCATTGCTACTGCAAGCCATTGCTGGACAGGATGCCCGCGACGCCACCAGTTCACTAGAACCGGTCTCTGATTATAGCGCGGCCCTCAGTGAGGATATCAAAGGCATGCGCATTGGTGTGCCGCAAGAATACTGGGTAGAAGGCACGCAGCCCGGCGTGGTGGACGCGGTACGCAAAAACATCGAGCAACTGCGCGAGATGGGAGCAGAGATCGTCGATGTCTCCCTGCCACATACCAAATATGGCGTTGCCGCTTACTACATCATCGCCCCGGCAGAAGCCAGCGCCAACCTCGCTCGCTACGATGGCGTCAAATATGGCTATTCCTACCGCGACACCGATGACATGTGGGAGGCAATGGAGAAGACGCGTCAATATGGCTTCGGTCCCGAGGTCAAACGCCGCATTATGCTTGGCACCTATGCACTCTCAGCTGGCTACTACGATGCTTACTATAAGCAAGCTGAGAAAGTGCGGTCCCTGATTACCCGCGATTTCGAGCAGGCGTTTGAACAGGTTGATGCGCTGGTCAGTCCGGCTTCCCCGACGGTGGCCTTTAAAATCGGCGAGATCTCCGATCCCTATCAGATGTATCTCAATGACGTATTCACGATCCCGGCGAATCTGGCTGGCATCTGTGGCATCTCAATTCCTGGTGGCTTCAGCGAGGGCTTACCAGTCGGCATGCAATTGCTCGGCAACGCCTTTGCTGAAAGTACGATTTTGCGCATCGCCGACGCCTTCGAGCGTGTAACCGATTATCACACCCGCTGGCCCGCCAATCTCTAATCGCTTGCACAACCATTTCTGAGCAGGGGCGCAAAAGCGCTCCTCCTCAGTCGTATATATTAATATAAGCTCTTTTCCGCTTTTAAATATATTGCTAGAAAAAATAGTAAGATCAGGTATAAGCTTCGATGAGACGCCGCATCTTTGCAGTTATTTTATTGCTGCTGGCAATCTGCATCGCCAGCGCAACACTCATACTTGCTATAACGCCCTTTGGAAATCGCTTGCTTGGTTCGGCAGGCATTACGTTATCAACAACGACCCTCACACCCATTCCGTATACTCCCACACCCACGCCACCTCCGAAGCCAGTTCTCACAGTCAAGGGCACACCACCAAAGATCCAGGCCACAGCCGTCTACCTCATGGATATGGATACAGGCAATGTATTAATTAATACGGATGGTGAAAAGACTCTGGCAATGGCAAGTACGACCAAGATCATGACCGCGCTTATCGCCATTCAAACAGCCGATCTCGATCAAATGATGACCATCCAACAAAGCGACATTGACCATGCTCTGCTGAACGATGGCAGCAATGCAGCGCTGCGAACCAATGATAAGCTTTCATTAAGAGATTTGCTCTATGCGTTGATGTTGCCATCAGGCGATGACGCAGCGACAACTATTGCGCGTGTGCTGGGTGGAGGCTCCATCGCAAACTTTGTTACGCGCATGAATCTGTTTGCATATCGTCTGCATCTCTTTCAAACCCACTTTAGCAACCCGGATGGTCTGACGCTAGATGGCGATGGCCCTCACTACACAACCGCCGCTGATCTTGCACACCTGACCCGTTACGCGCTCAGCGTGCCACTTTTCGCGCAAATCGTCAAAACGCCCACCTATACCGTGTCAGCAACTAACCACAATCATCTCTATCACTGGTCCAACACCAATCTCTTGCTGACCACCTATACAGGTACAGACGGAGTAAAGACGGGACATACATTCGCAGCGGGCTATTGTCTGGTATTTGCAGCAACACGCAACGGACATACACTGCTTGGCATTATTCTGAATAGCCCGAGCGAGACGCAGCGCAATAAAGATGCGATAACGGTCCTCAACTGGGGTTTTGCGCTCCCTCTATTACCACCTACGCCATAATTTCGATCTGGCCACGTGAGAAGCACAAAACGACGCACTAAAAATCTATCAACTCAATATCAACCGATATTTCAGTGGCCAGATACTAGAAAGGTTGCAGGAAACATGATAGAATGGTCACACTAACCCATATCATGTAGTTTGAATAGAGTGTACAAGATGCGTTACGCCATTTTTACTGATATCCACGCAAATATTGAAGCATTAGAAGCTGTGCTGGCCAAAATTGATGAACTGGCACAGGAGAACCCTATTGACCAGATCTGGTTTCTGGGAGATCTCGTTGGCTATGGTCCCAACCCTAATGAATGTATTGACAAACTACGTGAACGAACAGATGTCATCATCGCTGGAAATCATGATTGGGCAGCCGTTGGAAAGATTGATTTAGAAGATTTCAGTGAGGCCGCACGCATCTCCGCAGAATGGACTGCCAAACAGCTTACGGAGGAGCACCGCCAATTTCTGACCAATCTACCAGAACGCCTTCAAATTGGCGAATGCACGCTCGTTCACGGTAGTCCTTATGGCCCCCTGTGGGAATACCTGACCTCAGAGGTATTAGCAGAAAGAAGTTTTCAATACTTCTATACACGTTATTGCCTCGTCGGACATACCCATGTTCCGATCATTTTCCAGCAGCCTGATACCATCTCCAGCCTCCCAACAACTCCACTGGGAAATAGCGAGCAGCAAGAGGATATCGAGACCGCGCCTCTCTCCTCACCCAGTCAGGAAACGGCTGTCAATGGAACAGACGAGTTCGATTTTGATGATGACGAGACAGTCGAAATGGTAGCAGTGCGTCCCTTCCTGCGTCTAGCAACCAATCAGGTTGCGAAAGAGTCACCAGCAACTACCATATCGGATGACAAGGCAGAAAGTCAACCAGCAGATACCGAATCACCTGCCGTCGAGGAGACCAATTCCGTTCAACCTGATGAGCTAGAGAGTACAGAACAAGCTCAGGAGGATGATACCCAGGAAGAGCCGGACGATAGCAGCGCATCGACAGCATCACCTTCTGAAGCTGATGTACAGGCTGATGAGGATAACGAGGCTAAAGGTAAGACTGCCGAAGAAGACATTGTGAATGCTGAGGAACGCCTGAATCAAGAGATCGAAGAGCTTCTAGGACTACTTGGCCTTAGCCAAAGCATGGTTCAGGTCACAAATGAAATGCTCATTCCTCCTGAAGGAGAATGGCAGGCACCCGAAGGCTTTCGTGCCATTGTCAATCCTGGTGGAGTGGGTCAGCCTCGCGATGGAGATGCACGCGCGGCATTTATGATTTACGATACGGAGAGCGGCTTCACATTCTATCGTATCCCTTATGCAATTGAAAAAACACAGGAGAAGATCATTAAAGCGGGCTTGCCACCTTACCTGGCCACACGCCTGGCTTATGGTCGCTAAGGTTCTGGCATGAAACTGGTAATCGGCCTGGGGAATCCAGGCTCTCAATATGAGCAGACTCGACATAACAGTGGTTTTCGCATTGTAGATATGCTGGCTGATAAGCTTGGTTGGAGATGGGAGCGACGAGGAAGGGCCGTGTTAGCCAGCGGCACAATTGGAACAGAAAAAGTGGTCCTTATCAAACCGCTGACCTACATGAACAACAGCGGAGAAGCGGTAGGAGAGCTTGTGCGCTGGTATAAAGTGCAGCCCGACGATGTAATTGTTGTGTACGATGATCTCGATCTGGCTGTAGGGAAATTACGCCTGCGTGCCAGTGGTAGTGCGGGCGGCCATAACGGTGTGGATAGCATCATTCATCATCTGCATACGAATCAATTTCCTCGCCTGCGTGTCGGCATTGGACGGCCAGCAAACAACCGCATGGACACCATTAACTACGTGCTGGGCGTTCCACCTGGCGATGAGCGCATCCTGCTAGCAACTGGCGAAGAGAAGGCGGTCGAGTCTATCCCGCTCATCATTGAGCAGGATGTCGGCACAGCCATGAATATCATCAACGCAGATCCTGAAGCCCAGCGCAAAGCAGAAGAGAAACGTCGCCGCCAGCAAGAGCGGAGAGAACTGCGCCGTCAGGAAAAAGAGCAGCAAGCTCTTTTGGAAACCGAAAGTGCATCTGATTAGCCGCTAAGCTTTCCCTCCCGACTGGCTCAATCGTCGATAAACCAGGAAAGAATAACCTGTTAGAATGATCGCTACCAGCAGGATTGGCCCAATGATTGCCAGGGGTCGTAGCGGAGCAAAGAAACTCATAACGAGCATGACCACTCCTGCACCAACCAATAACCATCCACCCAGGCGATGCGTACGTTCCCACACTGTATCATCTGCCAATGTCCAGGGCGTGCGAATGCCAAACCAGAAATTGCGCTGTATCTTGCCAAGATAATTGCCCATAAAGATGAATAGCAGGGCAGTGGCGAGACAAACGACAAAACCTATATCAACTGGCAAGCCGAGAGCTGCTGCTGTTACAACCAGTTGTATTGCAAACATAAAAAGTATAACACCACACAACAGGTAATCAGAGAGCTTCGCTAACACGTACCGATTGGTATTACGACTAGTAGATGGAGCAATAAAAAGCAAGATGCGTCGCAGTATATATATTCCAGCGCTAATTGCAGGTACAAAAATGGCGTTGGCTGTCCTGGACATATATCCATCCACCTGCCCGCTAGCGTTCCAATGCGAAGGCACCTGTGCAGGCATAAAAGGATAAGCAAGCACAGATACAAGAATCTGCGCCAAGATGACACCAAGCACAAACCATGTCGAAGGCCAGATCTTTGCTCGTGAGCCTGTATGGTTATTCTCTTCTCGAAATTTCATTGGTTTATCCTATTCTGCTTTTAATTCAGGAGAGTCAGATTGTTGTATGCTACTCTCTTCGTCTCTCAGTCCCTCAACAAAATCAAGAATATTTTGTAGAACATCTTGCAAAACTGTTGTATTTAACGAATACACTTGAAATTGTCCACGCCGCTCAACACGCACCAGATCTGCCAGTTTCAACACCACCAAATGATGAGAGAGCGCTGTTGGCTTTGCACCTGTATACTCAGCCAGTTCGCCAGCGGTACGTTCTCCCCCTCGCAAGTACTTTAAGATGCGGCGTCGTGTAGGATCGGCAATAGCTTTATAGGCTTCCTGCATGATAGCTCCTCATTCCCCCTGTTCTAGCTGAGATGCTTCAGTAGCATCAAGCGAGAGAGTAGCAGGCGGTACGCTCTCATCAGCAGGAACCGACGCTGGCGTTTCCACACGGCGAAAGCGCCAGATAAGCCATATGCCAAACAGTCCAGCTAGCGTTACCCACCCCTCCGATAGCAACGTCACTGTGAGATTTGAACCCAACCATAAATTCAAGACAGGCCCAACAATATCCACGGCGGTATGCAACAATACTGCCAGCCAGAGCCAGAAGAAACGCTGCCGCTGAAATACCTGGAGCACCAATACCGACGCGCCAATATGAAACGGAACCGTCCACACGCGCTCCCAGGCAGCAACCAGCGGAGTCCAGAAGGGCGCGGCATTGATGGCGGCAAATTGCTGAGCAACTACCTCACGTTGAGCGGCAGGCAGGGCCTCTAACCCCGTATTGGAGAGGTACAACACATTGATAACCGTCACCAGCAGCAGCCCACCGACCAGCGCCATCGATTCAAAACCGCCATGCCCCAACCCATACATCACCGCTTTATTCCAGGTCTTCTCCTCCCGCTTCATAAACCAGCGATAGCCGAGATAACGACCAATTTCCTCTGTCAAACCAGCTGTGAGCGCCAATACAATGATCCAGACCAAACTCAACGCCACCGACGCCTTTAATTGCGGCCCCAGTACATTTTGTAACCACAATACAAGAGGGACGCGCGTAACTAATTGGAACAATAAGAAGATAAGCGCTCCATAACCAAAATAGCGCCAACTGACCTGCAAGCGTCGATGAACTACAATCGCCAGTACGAGCGGATAGAGAATCACAAAGACAAGGGCCATAATCGTACTAACTAACCAACCTGTATTTGTAAGCAGCATAGAACACCTCTAGCACAGATCTTTTCAATATTTCAGCATTTACTGAAATATTAAAGGGAATTGATGAAATTGTCAAGGGCTTCGTACATTCTCAAAGGGAAATATACTCATCTGGAAGGGCAAAATAGTATAGGAGCATTGCAAGGATGGGTCATGTGCGGTATGATTAGAACAATAAATCAGCAGGCATGACCCCCTATCGAGCTATTCATAGGGGGAATTGTCATGGTGTCGTTGGAGGATGTTGTGACATTACAGGGATTACTTGCTCTGTTAGCACAGAGGCCGGAGTATCGCCGCCTGATAGAACATTTACGCAACGCGGAGGGAGTGCCAGCCCTGACCGGAATCACGGAGGCTGCACGGCCATACGTCGTTGCCACACTCGCTCAAACACTAAAACAACCACTATTCATCGTCGTTCCCGATGAGGTGCAGGCAACTCAGATGGTGGAGACACTCAAGACGTTTCTCCCGAATCCGAGCGATATCTTCTGCCTGCCAGATCGCGACGCCCTGCCCTATGAGCGGCTCATAGGCGATGCCGAGACAACGCAACAACGTATGCAAGCGTTGATCGCTATGGTGGAACGCGAACGTACAACCATTGTAGTCTGTTCGGCTCGTGTACTCACGCAGCCTATCATTCCACCACAGGAGTTATCTGCCGCCCTGTATGAACTGGAGCCGGGGCAAGAAGTAGACCTCACCTTAATGCTGGAACATCTCTATAATCTTGGCTATGAACCAGTTGCTGAGGTAGAGGAGCCAGGACAGTTCAGCCATCGTGGTGGCATTGTTGATCTCTTCCCTCCAACGCTGCCACGCCCAGTGCGCATCGAGTTTTTTGGCGATGAGATCGAATCATTACGTACCTTCGACCAGGAGACACAGCGCTCTCTCAATCCCATCCATAAATGCATCGTCGGCCCCGCTCGCGAAGCGTTACCAATTCGCGGGCCACAGATCATCAAAGAGTTAGAAGAGCTAGATAGCAAGCTGTTGCACCGCGACGCCGAAGACCGCTGGAAGCACGATCTCGAAGAACTGCGCCAGGGCCGCTCTTTTGACGATATCGCCTTCTACCTGCCTTATCTTCACGATCAGGCCACTGCGCTGGATTATCTCCCACGCCAGGGATTGCTCATTCTTGACAATCCAGCCAGTATCCAGAACACCATTGCAGAGCTTGATACACAGGCACAGGAGATGAAAGAGCGCCTGGAACGTGAGCGGGAAAACCCGACTCATTTGCGCGATGCTCATATCGGATGGTCACAAGTCGAACTACAGATACAACAGCGTCGCCAGGTACGTTTCGCCGACATACTTTCGACAGCCGAGGGCGATTTCGATGTACGCCAGCACGACGGTACCGAATTGATTATGCCACCGTTTAGTAGCGCAAATTCTTATGGTGGCAGACTTCGCGCCTTCGTGCTAGATTGTCGCAAAACACTCGATAATCGTGATCGTATCGTGATTGTCACAGCCCAGGCGCGGCGCATGGCAGAAGTCCTCAGCGACGAGAGCATATTGCAAGAGGCAACCATCCATGTCAGCCCCGGCACCAACATTAATCAGTTGCCAGAAGCGGGTACGTTAACACTTATACAGGGCCAGATGATGGAGGGATGGGAATCTCGCTCGCTGGCGCTGCATGTCTATACCGATACAGAGATATTCGGCTGGTCGAAGCGGCGCAACGTCCAACGTCGGAAACCAATCACGCCCGCCTCGTTTTTGGCAGAGGTCAAGGCTGGCGACCATGTAGTCCATCAGGAACACGGCATCGGGCGCTTTGAAGGACTGGTCAAAATGAATATGGCTGGCGTTGAGCGTGAATATCTGTTGATCCATTACGCAGGGACCGACAAGCTGTATATTCCAACAGACCAGCTAGATCGCGTGACCCGCTACATTGGGATGGGCGAATCCGTCCCGGGGCTCAGTAAGCTGGGCACAACCGAGTGGACCCGCGCAAAATCGAAAGTGAAAGAAAACGTGCAGGACATCGCACGCGATCTTTTGCGCCTCTATAGCGCCCGTGAAGCTGCTAAAGGACATGCCTATCCACCAGACTCAGAGCAACCCTGGCTACAAGAATTGGAGGATGCATTCCCCTACGAAGAGACGCCAGATCAGGCTCATGCTATCGAAGAGGTCAAAAGCGATATGGAGCGACCACGACCAATGGATCGGCTGGTGTGTGGTGATGTCGGCTATGGCAAGACGGAAGTAGCCCTCCGCGCGGCGTTTAAAGCGGTGCTGGATCAGCGTCAGGTTGCTGTACTCGTACCTACAACCGTTCTGGCGTTGCAACACTACAACACCTTCAAAGAGCGCCTCAACGCCTACCCGGTTCGCGTTGAGCTATTAAGCCGCTTTCGGTCCGACAAAGAGCAAAAAAAGGTTCTTGAAGACCTGGCCTTTGGCAAAGTCGATATCGTGATTGGCACTCATCGTTTGCTGCAAAAAGACGTTGTTTTCTTTAACCTGGGATTGCTGATCGTTGACGAAGAGCAGCGCTTTGGCGTCACCCATAAAGAACGTCTCAAGCAAATGCGCGCGGAGATTGACGTGCTCACGATGACGGCGACGCCTATTCCACGCACGCTACATATGTCGCTCGTCAATTTGCGTGATATGAGCGTGATCGAGACGCCACCGCAAGAACGCCTCCCAATTCGTACAACCATTCGCGAATACGATGAACACATGGTACGTGAAGCCATCATCCGCGAGATAGATCGTGGAGGGCAGGTTTTCTTTGTCCACAATCGGGTGCAGGGCATCCAGATCATCGCGCAAAAGATCCAGCGTCTCGTTCCCGAAGCGCGTATTACGGTTGGGCACGGGCAAATGAACGAGGAACAATTGGAGAAAGTCATGGTGGGCTTCTCCAATGGAGAATTTGACGTGCTCATCTCAACCACTATTATCGAGAACGGCCTGGATATCCCGAACGCCAACACCATTATTGTCAATAACGCCGCCTACTTTGGCTTATCGCAGCTCTATCAGTTGCGTGGACGTGTAGGACGTGGCACGCATCAAGCCTATGCATACTTTTTCTATAACAAGGATGCCAAACTCACACCCATTCAGGAAAAACGTTTGCGTGCCATCTTTGAGGCGACTGAATTAGGGGCCGGTTTCCGTATCGCAATGAAAGACCTGGAGATTCGCGGAGCTGGCAACCTGCTGGGCGCAGAACAATCGGGGTTTATGAACTCTGTCGGCTTCGATCTGTACTGTAAATTGCTGGCTGAGGCTGTGCAAGAACTACAGGGCAAACCTGCTGAAGTGGGAGGAACGCCTGGCACCACTGTTGACCTCCCGCTCGATGCCTACCTGCCAGACGAGTTTATTGGTGATCGTACCCTCAAGGTGAACTTCTACCAGCGATTGGCGAGTCTGAATCACCCGGAACAAGTGGATGCAATGGCGGCAGAGCTGGGAGATCGCTTCGGCCCGATTCCACCACCTGTCCAAAATCTCCTGGCAACCGTGCGTCTGAAGGTCGAGGCAGCTCACCTGGGATACGAATCTATCGCGGTCAAGGACAACGCCTTTGTGTTAACTGTCAAACGCAATATCATCCCGAATCGCATCGTCCTCTACCGGCGTTTCCGCAATGAGGCTCAAGTGCAGCAGGGCATTATCCGCATCCCACGCCGTCTGCTGGGCCAGAACTGGTTGGAGCAACTGGGTGATCTGCTACCAGCGATTGCGGCCACAGCCTCATCAACGGCATAGTCATACCCAATAAAGAGGATAGCACGAGCAGATCATTCTCGTCTGCTATCCTCACGTTTCCCTAACGACGGGTATGCATCAGGTGGAACATCAACGCTTGCTTGTAATCGATCAGGCTGACCAGCCCAGTCTTGATAACTTGATTGGACAGATTAAGCAAGGTCGAAACAACCTGCAAGCGAGTTTCATCCAGCCGTCCATGCTGGCGCAATAGCTCAAGGAGTTGCGAGGGGCTTTGTCCAGCAATTTCCAGACCGGCTGTAATCGCTTCGACCCGCAGCCAGACTACGAGTTGGTGGCGCATTTGCTCGAAAATCGCAAGGTCGTCTTCGCCCACACTCATGATCGACCCATCGCGCTGTCCGCTGGCAACCGATGGAGCAGGTGCAGGCGATGGCATAGTCCGCGCCTGGGCAGGCTGCGGTGCTGTAGGTTGCTGAACAGCAGGTGCAGTTGAAGCGGGAGGAGGTTGCGTACGTGTTTTCTCAGCCTCAACCGCAGATTTTGCCCTGGGCAATTCGGAAGTCGTCTGCAAATCTAAAGTAGAGGCAGCCTGGGCAACCAGCGGCTCAGATTTACGAGTTGCAGGGGTTGGCGTCAGCGGTGCAGGTGGTGCCGCTAACGGTTCGGATTTACGCGCAGGAGGCGTGGGAGGAACGGGCGATGTGGGGGCAGACGCAGGAGGAACCAGCGGTCCAGAAGTGCGTAAAAGCACCGATGACGACGCCGAGGCTGCTGGTAAGCTGGCAGGTGGTACAGAGGCGGCAACATTCCTAGAGCCAACGAGAGGACCAGAAGGAGACGTTGCAGGCAGAGGTCCGGAGCGTACAATTTGCTGAGACGAAGAAGGCACAGCAGATGCAGGTTGAGCTGAGGCTTCGTTTTCAGTGCCAGTAGGAGATTGAGGGCGAAGTGTGCGCCGTGAGGCTCCATTCGCAGCATTGGCAGGTCTGGCCTCCCCACGAATCTCTTGCATTTGCTGCTGAAGCATCATTGTAGAAGCCGCTATCTGCTCCCACGTTAGCTCAGAACGCCCTCCCACAAGCGCAGCGCTCCAGGAAATAACAGGTCGCGGACTACCAAACGGCGGGTGTCCCTGCTTCTGCCCCGACAGATGGTTGCGCAATCCCTGAGCTACAGACCCCGCCTGTGCGCTGATCAACGTGCGAATATCGAACATCCGCTTGCGGCCCTGCTGACCAAAAAAGCTGCGATTACGCTGTACAAACAGAATAAAGAGGCGCTCGATCTGATGTTGAAAGTCGGGAGACATCAAATCGACGCGGCTCCAGGCAGTAAAATCAACAGAGCTAAGATACAGCCAGACCTCCTGCCGCTTTGCTCGATCCACAGGGCGCATACGCAACGACTGGGTACGCGGATCAAAAAATCGTGGATAGCAGAAATTGGCAATGATTGTCTCAGCCAACTCAGCTTTAAATCGCGCGATTTCAGCCGCTGGCAGTTGACCTAAATAAATGCCCATCGCAACATCCTCTTTCCTTGCTTGCATAAGTCCTATTCGCGTTCACTATGTACTCCGCTTAATACCTCTTGTCGCTCAGGGTACGATTGTCATTGGCATTAAGGGTACTGTATTCGTATCTTGCGTGGCAGAAATTGCATTCGATCCACTGATGACATGTGCTGACAGTCGCGGTTGCTGCATCAGTGTCTGCATGTCCACTATTTTACTTGACGATTGTACCAGAGGCACAAGGGCTACTGACATTTGTGCTAGCCCTTTTGGGGTAGCCAGTTCTCGCAAATTAAATTGCCTGGTAGTCATCCGCACGATTTTCCCCGGTTCCCAGGTCTGACTCTGGCACCAGAAGATAGCAGGAACGTCATTGTTTGCATAATATTCCTTGCCATCTTTATCTTTCAATACGAATAACAGTTGCAGAGGAGCGGCCATAGGCTTTGTCACCTGCCAGTAGGTCGTAACCGCCATATAATCCCCACTGCGGCTGAACGGATTCGCGCCACTGATGCTATAGCCAACAAGATTCATGCTGCCCTGCGCATCTGTAAATTGCGCCTGCAAAGAATGAGGCACATCCCGGGGAGAAACATAGACATATGAGCAGAAATTCGCCGGGAAATCAGGCAATACCAGGGCATTGCTCACATCAGGACCGGGCTTCACCGCTGAAGCAGAGGACAGCTCAGGAGCGGGTAAGCCATGCTTCAACAACAGATAGCCATCTTGTGCGGCCACTATCCCATATTGCTTGTTCACCAACAAACTCTTGATATCGCGCACATAATCAGGAGTCGTATAGTAAGGATAGATATCAGCCGAGACATCCAGAAACACATAATCGGCTACAGTCGCAGGCTGGGGAGTTACGGGATAGGAAAGAGGAACCGCGTAAGGGAACTGGTAGATATGTTTCCTCTGACTAAGATGTGGTGCCAGTGTTGCCTGGGCAGAAACAGAGGCATCTGGAGGGATCATATCCATAAAGTGTTGTGCCAGGGCCGTATGAGCATTTACGCGCGGCCAGCGAAATCCCTGAGAGTATGGAAGTTGACCGTGAAAATAATAATCAGAACGTAGGGACATAAACACTACCAGACCCAACAAAACAATCAGCAGGCCGCCCTGAACAACAGGTAGACGAACTTTCATAGGAACTGGCGAGGCATCTGTTTGGCTGGAGCGATTTGCCAGCTTCGTCTGCACTCGTCCATGCAATACCTGAGCCAACCACAAAAGGAGGACCATTGCTTCAATCGTGGAAAATATAAGTACGGGCACAATGTCGGCGCTATACTGAAAAAGACCGCTATATTGCCCCGGAGATGCGGACAGCAAATTGAGTGCGATGGAGGGAGAGGCCAGAACAAGTATCCAGGGAGCCAGCAGTGGAAGATACCCTGCTGGAGAGAGCAATGTCTGCACATACATTCTATGGCTATGCTCAATCAAGTGATCCATCAAAAAGCTACGTGGATGGCGCACAATATTCATAATCACATCGACCGGTCCCTTGCCCAAACCATCATAGCGGCCAAGCAGCAATGGTTTCCCGGTAGGACTGGCATGCGGCATTACAAGATAGAACGCAATTCCCCACCAGGCCAGGCCAAGTAGGACGAGTCCCAATCCTGTCCACCAACGACGCTGAAAGAGCATTGACCAGAGGCCAATCATCACAATTACCAGCGGCATCTGCTCTTTACAGCCCATAGAGAGGATAGCAAAGATAAAAAGCAGGACGGTACGACGGGTGTAGAGAAAATAGAGCGTAAAGAGAAGCAAAGCACTTGAGAGCGTAACTGCATGGAAATCATAGGTAGTGGCCTGTTGCTGACCAGGATAGAGCAAATACAAGAGAGCAATAGCCACGCCTGCCAGATCGCTGCGCAAGCGCAGGCGAGCCAACCAGAATGCAGGATACGCTCCGAGAGCAACAATGATCGTCTGGACGGTCAACAATGTTTTTGGACCAGGAACGATCAGATAGAGCAAAGCGATCGGGAAGAGAGTCGGCTCAAAGTGGATGGCAAAACGATTGACCCCTTCAACGCTGTAACAGTTGGTATCATGCAAAATATTGCAAATGGTCTGATGCAATCCATTGCCATGTACAAGATTCCAGAGAGCCTGATCCATGATCCCCAGGTCTTCAGCAGTGGTCAGCAGGGCATCATGGCGCGTCGTCAGGTAAAGGATAAAATAGCTGCAAAATACGATAACAGCGCCAGTCACCAGAGCCGTTGCAAGCCAGAAAAGACGCGTCTGTGGCAACGGTTCTGGTGCAGGATACAAATACAAACGATTGAACAAAATAGAGAACCGTTTACGCCAGACGGCACTAATCATCCCCAACACCTCCCTGAATACTGACACCAGACGGTACATCAGCCTCATCCGATGGTCCAACAGGCACCTGTTTGCCGCCACTCACATACGCGATACTGACACAAACCAGTTCAGCGACGGTGGACACAAGACGAGAGAACAGAGCAAGAATACCAGCGATGGTTCCAGGCACAAAAGGGACCGACAGCGCAAAAAGGCCAACAATAGCCCCCTCGCGAAAGCCCAAACCGCTGGGAGTAATAAAGCTGACAAAACCAATATCCCAGGCAATTGCATAAATGCCAATACAGATAGGCAAGACGCTGATAGGAACCGCAGGTAAGAGCGAAAGGAGCAACAGATAGAAGGCGGTCCCGGCAATTGCCCAGCTTACCAGCCAGTATAGCGTTATCAACAAAATATCGCTATAGCGCAACGTTAATACGACGGGATCGCGTTTTAAGAGACGCAATCCAAAGCTCATCACCCCATTCAGCACACGCGGATGCAAACCGACCAGCAGCCCAAGTGCCAGGGCCACGCCCAGACCGATCACAATAGGAGTGCCGTGCAATAAGATTTGAATTGCACCAATATCGGACCAGAACAGCAGGCTAAAGGCAAAAATTAAGGCACCTGCCGCCAGTTTGGTAATGAGTTCGATAGTCATACTCGCAAACGCTACTGGTCGTGAAACACCATACTTCTTCACCCATAAGATGCGGGTGAGAACATGCCAGACATTGCCCGGAATATAGCGTACAAATTCCGAGGCTAGATAGATGCGCAAGGCAGCGCGCAAATCTAACTGGGCGCCCAACCGCATCAGCACTTTACGCCAGATCAAGCCATAGGACAATTCTTGTAAGAGAAAGCCTAGAAAACCCAGTGCCAGAAACCAGGGATTCCATTCAAATTTGTATGATGTTAATTCGTTCCAATTGCGCTGTACCGATATGATAAAAAGAGCGAGAATAACCACAGGCAAACCGATCTGTAAGATCCGTTTCCCTATTTTTATCAACTTTGACCGTTGCATGAATCGAGTTCCTGCTTGATACTATACTCTTCGCCAGGCTGGAATGCATAATGCCGAATCATCTCACTTTGCAGACCAGTTATCACGAACTGGACGCCGAAGATCATGAGCAAGATACCAACAAAGAGTAATGGCTGCTCGTGAATAGGTTGTCCAAAGAAAAAGCGGCGACCAACAACAAAGATATCGACCAGGACGCCTGCTAAAAATGTGAAAAAGCCCAACGGACCAAAGAGCCGCAGAGGAGTACGCAAAAATGATGTCAGGAACAGAACATTGAGCAGGTCAATCAAGCCACGAGCAAAGCGGCGAGTACCAAACTTCGAGACCCCAAATTTACGCGGGTGATGACGCACTTTGATTTCAGCAACTTTAAATCCACGCCAATGGGCCATTACCGGCACAAAACGATGGAATTCGCCATAGAGCTTTAAGTGAGGATCTTCGATTAGCTCCCGACGATAGGCTTTAAAACCATTATTAATATCGTGCAAGTGTACACCGGTAAGTACACTCACCATCCTGTTAAAGATACGGGATGGGAACGTCTTAGAGAGAGGATCAAGCCGGGGGAATTTCCAGCCTGTGACCAGATCGTACCCCTCGTCCAACTTCTCTAAAAAGCGGGGCATCTCCTCTGGATCATCCTGCAAATCGCCATCAATAGTAAAGATCACATCGCCACGACAGCGACTAAAGCCTGCAACCAGAGCAGGTGTTTTGCTAAAATTACGACGGAAGCGGATCACACGCACGATATTGGTGTGTTCCTCATACAATTTTTTCAATTCGTTGAAGGTATTGTCGGTACTACCGTCATCAACAAATATTACTTCGTAGGTTAGCCCGAGTTTTTCAATCTGTGTAGAGACGTTATCGAAGAGGAGGCGAACGCTCTGCTCTTCATTCATTACAGGGACAACTATTGATAAAGCAACTTTTTGAGAAAAGGTCGCAGAAGAGGGCGACTCAGTTTCCGTTACTCGCGCTGGTGTTTCTGTTTGTTGCATACCTTGTCTTCTCCGCTCACAACCTTACATAGAACATCTCATCGTCATATATAGTCGTTAACAAAATCGTCGCTTGACTGGCGCTCATTATAACACACCTCTATAGACAAGCCGTAGAGGATGGTACCTTTACCTACCATGCTACTAAAACGGATAAATATCAGGAAGAGACACAATCTTCCCAAAAATACGATACGAGCTTATCTGGAAGAGCTAATCCACCCAGACCCGCGAGAAGAAATCTGGCCGATCCGTTGTTAAGGAATTAACGCCAGCAGCGGCAAAATATTGTAACTGCTCCAGTGTATTGACCGTCCAGAGTCCCAGTTGAAATCCCTGCTCATGCAGCAGTGCTGGCATATCAGGAGTAAAGAGCTTGTGATCCAGCGAGATCCATTCGCAGCCAAGCGGCTTTATTTGCTCTGTGAGGGTGTCGAGGGCGTGTTCCTCTTGTGGGTTCCACAAACTATCGGAAACAAGAGCGCCAGTGGTCAGTGTTGGTTCCAGCGATTTCACGAGGGGAAGCACCTGCCAATCAAAAGAAATAATGATGGCCAATTCTAACATGCCTGTAGCTCGCAATTCGTTAACAACGGCCTCGGCAATATTTGGATAGCGTCCCTCTGTACCATCGCGTCGGCTCGTTTTGATTTCGATAAGCACCTGGACACGTTTCTGAGAGAGATCCAGCACTTCACGTAGGATGGGAATCTGTTCCGCAGCAGGCCAACCACCAGGAAAATGCGCGGCAGCATTTAAAGAGCGCAATGAGGCCAGGTCTAAATCGAGGATATTGCCTTCACCATTTGTAACGCGCTCTAAAGTATTATCATGGATGACAACAGGAGATCCATCGCGGCTCATATGTACATCCATTTCAATAGCATCTACAGGCAACGTCAGCGCATTGCGAAAAGCAGCCAGTGTATTTTCAGGAGCGAGACGAGCGCCGCCGCGATGTGCAACACGCAAGAAAGAGGTAGTCATCAGGCTTAATTCAACCTTTCATGCTTAGTGATATCAGAGCACACATACTCTCTATATCCTAACACGCCTTTGGCCCAATACCAACTGTCCCGAAAGGATATGCCATTGCAAACAATGAAAGAACAAAGCAAATTCAATATATAGTCGTTCCGATGTAAGGAATAAGGCGCGTACATGTTCCTTGACAAGAAAGTCAAAAAGAGATATAGTAAGGATGCAAAAGTGAGAATAATTCTCATTCTTAGGTAAACCTAATATAGGAAGACCTGAAGTAATGAAAGAGAAACTGAATACGAACGCACAGGCCGTACTCGATATTGTACGCGCTACACATAATCATCCTACAGCTTTGGAGATATATGATGCGGTCAAGCAGAAACGTCCACGCATAGGGCTAGCAAGTGTATACCGCATTCTCCATCAGTTGGTTGAAAAAGGATATATTAACGAGCTTGGGCGTAGTGACGAGAGCTGTCGTTATGACGGACAAACGTCGCGCCACGATCACGCGGTCTGTACAACGTGTGGAGCGCTTCTCGACGTACCAACAGAGATAGTTTTACCGCAAGACGTATTACAAAACGCAGCTCAAGCGGCGGGTATTACGTTGAAATCCCATGAGATCAGGTTATATGGGCAATGCCCCTCATGTCATAAGGCCAGTAACTAAAATATAATGCGCTCACGAATATTGCTCATATGGAAGAGGAGTTGATTGTATGGCACAAGAAGGGAATACGAATATATTGAGTACAGAGCCACAGGAAAAACGGTCTGCATTAGCTCAGGTCGAAAACATCCAGAAAACGACGGTTCGTCAGGAAATCGCTGATATCTTCAAAGCGATTGGTCGCAATGACGCTTCATCCCATGACTTCTTGCTCCGGGTTGTTCAGCCAGGGTTGGCGGGCTTGATGGACGGATCTGTCTCGACGCTGGCACCAATTTTCGCAACAGCCTTTGCCTCTCACGAACCCTGGTTGGCCTTCCTGGTGGGTATGGCATCGGCAACGGGTGCAGGTATCAGTATGGCCTTTTCTGAAGCGCTTTCAGACGATGGAGTGCTGACTGGGAGAGGTAGTCCAATCGTGCGAGGAGCAATTACTGGCATCATGACCTTCTTTGGTGGTGCGCTCCATACCTTACCATTTTTAATCAGTCATATCCAAATAGCCTTACTAACAGCGTATATCGTTGTTGCATTTGAACTCGTTTTGATTGCCGCTATCCGTCACCGCTATTTCGGGACGAGTTGGCTGCTCTCTATGGTTCAGGTAGTGGGTGGAGGTGCCTTAGTCTTTGTTGCCGCAATGATCTTTGGCAATGCCTGACAGAACCAGTGTTCTCACGTTCAACTGAGTTGCAATAGCTTCCAAGCTCTCGTATCATTACAATAGCAGCGTTTCGTTGTTATTTGTAATGTAGTGCATCTAGCATGAGAAAGGATATTCCTGACATGACACTCACCATTGGAATGAGAGGGGAAGCGACCGCAACAGTTGTCCATGAGAACACCGCAGCAGCAGTCGGAGCGGGAGGGGTTGAAGTGTTTGGCACTCCTATGATGATCGCGCTCATGGAAAATGCGGCCTGGCAAGCGGTTGCTGATACATTGGATGAGGGACAGGTAACAGTAGGCACACATGTCAACGTAAGCCATCTGGCTGCAACGCCATTAGGCCAGACGGTGCGAGCAACGGCAGAGTTGATCGCTATCGATGGAAGACGCCTGACTTTTCGCGTGGAAGCATTCGATGAGCAGCAAAAAATCGGCGAAGGGCAGCATGAGCGTTTCATCGTTCATCTACAGAGATTTTTGCAGAAAATAACGAACTAAAAACAGTGTATTGATAAAATCACTTGCTATTTGTCAAGGTCTATGATATAATACTGACGTATTGGAAAGATCTCATAAGAGGCGGACCAATGACAACAAGTTCTTCTTCTGGGGATGTCGGGTTTCGACAGGCGGTCAGATTGAAGAATTGCAGGTCGAGGTGCCGGTATGCACTCTCGTTAAACAACCGGCAAAACATAGTTGCCAAACCAGCAACTGCACCTGTCGCTCTCGCTGCTTAATAACCAGTAGACGACCGTCCGCCCGACTTTAGCTCATGGGGTCGGAACACGGGCGTCATACACATGAGATGCGATGACGAGGACTGTCCTCTAATCGTCATCAAAGACCAGAGGACCAACGCAGAGGAATCCTGTCGATGGGAGTCCCCAGCGTACAAGCAAAGCATCGACTAAGCCTGTAGTACATTCTCCGATAAGTCCGTGTGGACAGGGAGTTCAACTCTCCCTCATCTCCACCACAAAGAAGGCGAGAAGCAATGGGTGTCAACCCGCTTCTCGCCTTTGTTTATGCTCTCTAGCAACCAAACCGTTCCTTTTATAATAGGGCGCACGGGCAGCAACGCGGGCAGCAATAGCCCTCAGAATGCACCAAAGACAACTCAATTTACCTCCTTTTCCCTCATATCTTCAACCTCTCATCGATTTTTTCTACCAACTCACCGTCACCGAATTTCTGTGCTAAACGTCGCAAATCGACAATTGTATCGATTGGCAGCAACCCTATGTAGCAGCGATCTGATGTAATGTTTTTGTAGTAGAAGGTTTCTATGCTAGCTTGCTCATAGATACTTGTCTCTTGTGCTAACTTGACTAATTCGATAGCTAACTCAACAGGCACCAGGCTTTGAACATTCAGAGCTTTCTTGAGATAATCATGACGGAAATGATCAGGAAATTCTAGATCATTGATTTTGCGGCCAAACTTGATAATAGGGACAACCAGTTCTTGTGGCACATTTGGTAGGATCTGCTGTTTTATATACGGCACAAAAAAAAGATCCACTGACTCTTGGATTTCTTGCTGATGGTCAAATTCTTGCAAGGTATTGAGCAGCTCAATCATGAGAGTTATAGGTAGGCGTCTCTCGG
Source organism: Reticulibacter mediterranei (assembly GCF_016587455.1). NCBI lineage: Bacteria > Bacillati > Chloroflexota > Ktedonobacteria > Ktedonobacterales > Reticulibacteraceae > Reticulibacter > Reticulibacter mediterranei. Next base: position 1,777,423 of record NZ_BNJK01000001.1, read on the forward strand.
CTGTTGTGACCTCAAATATATAGAATGCGATAAATCTAATCAGGCCTGTCTTATCACTTGTTTCACGTATCAACTTGAATAGTTCAAGGGAAAGCTCTACTGGTATATCCTTATGCTTTCGCAGATATCTTAAAAGATACTCAACAAAGTAACCAGATATATGCTGATCTCTTTTATCTCTTGCCGATTTGACCAATTGGGTAGCTAACTTGATGGATATAGGAGCAGCATAATCTGTCATATTTTTTGAATAGTAATGATAAATAAAGTTGATCGTTTCTTGGTCGCCAGTCTCACGGGCAAGTCCAACCAACGCTGCCGCAAGTTCCATAGATAAGTGTCCTTGCTTATGTATAATTTTTTGTATTTGTTTTATGTTAATATTATGGTGAACAGATCTGCCACTTTTTTGTATAAATCGAATTACTTCAGTTAATATTCTCTGCGATTGCAGCTCTCCACCTTTTTCCTTAAATATAGGGGAACTCATAACATACCAATCTATAGCATCCTGATCGTTGGATGCTATAGATAGCCTAAACTCTTCTATTGAAATCAATTGATCTCCAAAGAATACCCTTATAAAATCATCCCCCTCGACTTCTACACCTTGGTCATCTGCTAGCTCTTGGGCTATTCTAGTCATTTCCGCAAATAAAGATGCAATTGCTTCTCGCTTACCTGTTGTTACAAAGGCATCTTTACGAGTCTCTGTCTCAAAAAACGCACGAATCTCTGCTTGTAAAATTGATAGAGCATCTTGTCGAAAAATAGAGCCTTTTCGCCTCAAACTCTGAAGCATCTTCATGGAAAGAATCGCATTTAACTGCCCATCAACCTGTTCAGCTTCTAACTTTCTACGGATGCTGCTTAGGTTTGCCTGTTCATCTTCGGTGTCAAGGGGATTGTCTACAAGGAGGCCAGCCAACCCACTTGTAATATTGTCCGCTAAGGCTTGACTGGCGCTAATAACTTGATAGAATCGGCCAATGCCTCCGAGAGGGCGAAGGTTTTTTCTCATTTTAAGGACAATTTTTGTATTATCGCGTTCTGCATCAAGAACAGTTGCTAGTTCACTGAGTGTTTCAAGAGAAAACCAAGAACGCCAGAGATAGGCGAGACGATCCCAAGCTCGTGTGCCATCAGCCGATTTTGCAAACTTCTCTTCATCGAACACAAAACCATCTCGCCCAAACATTACTCTGAGCAAGATCATATTTAGGGTGTAAATGGCAAAAAAGCCAATGGTGGGAAGAGCATCAAAGGGGCATTTTTCTCTCTCTATCATCATAGTTGGCAGTGTATTTTGCTCCAACAGGAGCTTGATATGATGGTACACAATGGTTTCCAAGTCTTGTAGAAAATCCGGCTCTTTGCACTTACTCTCCTTGAAACAATGGGGCAACCATTCACCCATCATCTTCATAATTACTGGTCGCGAGAAAAGAGGAGCATACATCAAACAGGTAAACCAGGAAGGTGAAAAGCGACTAAAATTGGCTAGTTTCTGCCAGTACTCGGCCTGGAGGTACTCGTCAGTACGCATGCTGTAGAGGGCATTAGTTTCGCGTAGGACTTGGTGCAGGATAAAATCGGCGGTGAGAAATTCGCCAAAGGTTGCGTGTAAGAATTCGTACGCCAGTTCATGTGCGCTTTCTTGCACTGACTGGTCTCCTTGCCTTGCTTCTGCTTTCTGGACGAAGAAAAAACTGCCAAGCAGAGAAGAACCTTGTTGGAGCCTCAGCCCTTTCGCTTCTGGGAACGTTCTTTCTTTGCCGAAGAAATGTAAGTCTTTGCTTAAAGCGTCTTCGCGGATGTAGAGAGCGCGGCGATTAAACATGCCAACGGCTGCCACGCCTAGGCGCTCCATTTCCGAGGCGATCTTTTCCTTTCTCGATTTTTCTGGAAGTGATGTAAAATTCGTTTCCTTCGCCAGTTCGCGCTCGATAAAGCGGTGTAGCAAGCGTTGATAGAGTAGCGTGCGGTCGAGGTCACGCGCTTTGTGGAGTCGGTTGCCCTCACAATCATAGAGAGCAAGCATAAGCAGTAAGAGTGGTTGCTGCGCCAATTCTTTGATCTTTTCGTTGTTCTGCGGCACCTTGAAAGGTCTGACCCCATGCTGCTGAAAGTAGTCTGCATTGGTAGCATTCCAGATATCGATCCAGCGTTGTTGTTTTGTCTCATTGAATTCACACAGGCGAAGGATGGTCGCACCTATTGGAATATCCGCCTTGCCGATCAGCGTCCTGCGGCTGGTCACAATAGTACGTGTAGGCCGATCCAAGTCCAATTCTTCTTCCTGAAAACGGCGCACTGTCTGTAAATAATCGGAAAAGACACTGCCAGTCGCTTGGAGCAGTTCGTCGTAGCCATCAAAGATTACTAGCGCCGAGCGTGTTTCCAGGTGACGCGCGAATTGTCCCCAACTCACGACTTCTCCTCCACTATCAAGTTCTAACTGCGCCTCGATTTGCCGTTGAATTCTTGTATCGGCCCTGATGTTACGCAGCGGTATTCGTATGGGAGTATATGCAGTCGTTGCCCAGCAAGCAGCAATCATACTGGTCAGCAGAGATTTACCAGAACCAGGATCACCCAAGATAATAAGTGGTGTCTGTACGCTGTAGGGCGATTGGAAATAACTGAGTAGAAAGATACCTAGATCGTTACGCGGTGCAGCATGTTTCCACACCATCTCCTGCTCCAATTGTTCCTTGCCAGTATAACGGAGAACCCGAAACTCCTGAGGAAGAAAAATCTGTTCTTGTTTAGGGTATGTTAACCCCGAAATACCCTCCTTACTCTCAATATCGAAAATTGGCTTCTCTAGTGCGCGTGTGTAGGTTTTCTCTAGCGCCATTAACACATAACCAACTTCTGTTTGCGCTGCCAAATCTGGTAATGAGCGTATAGTCACTTCAAGTTGTTTAAAACCGGTATCGACAACATTTTTGCTCATATCCGCCAGTTCTACGTATTTTTGAGTGAGGACGGATAAATTTTGTAATTGCCTACGCGTCTCTTCTTGCTCTTGCAGGTTCGACCAGATATAAAACTCCTCATACCTTACTGCCAGGACATAGTATTGCGCTTTAAAATATTCTGCGGCTCTGACAGGCAAATTTTTGAGCGCTTCACTGACAGAACTACGGTCTTGTCTGCTCGCTTTTTCCCAAACAGCTAGCTTTTTGAAAAATTGTTCAGTGCCAAGTGTTAGGCGTCCGTAGAGGGGCTGGAGTTGCTTAATCTGTTCTTCAAAGGTTTCAGCAGGATGAGGTAATGTAGGTTTAAATTCTAAAAAAGCAGGTTTACCACCAGTTCTGTCGTCGCTACTCGCTTGGATATTGGGACCCCATACTTCACGTGTGGCCTGGTTAGCAACAGCAAGTTTCTCTTCACGTGTCACTCCAGCCTTCTTCAAAAATGATGCCAGACATTTATCGCGGCCCAGGGCCTCAAAAAAGGCAACATAGCACAGAAGACAGTAGGCACGCTCTAGGCGATGAAAATGATCAAGAGGATCATTACCTCGTCTTCTAGTAACAGTATTGATAATGCTCTTAACAATCCGAGGAATTTCGTTTTTGACACCGAAGAGATTCGCAAGTATGCCTACTGCGGTAAGTCCCACGGCAAGTGGTGTAGCGGTAGTGCCTACAGCAACCGCAACTGCTGGGCCAGTTGCGGCAACGCCGAGTATAAGAAGAAGATTGGAGAAATTGTTGATGTCATCGCTGATTTCGGGGTATTCATCCTTGAGGCTCTGACATGCCTTATCAAAGGTCAGGTCAATGGTCATATGCACATCCATCTCTTTCTTCCAAATTATGTTCTATAACATTATAAACGGGATGATATTGCAATATTTTGCCGTGATTTAATTTCCAAAGGTGCCTGGATACCTTTTAGGCAATCCAGGCAATTCTTTTTTTAGCAGTCAAGGCTACAAAAGCTTGTCCTCAAGTACATACCAATGCATCAAAAGTATCTATTGAGAGCAAAAGTTCTTCAGGATTTTAGTCTCGAAACCAGCCTCTTAAAGTAAGGCCTGACTCAGTTTACCTCCTTTTCCTTTCCACTCTCATGCCCAAATGCAATATCCCACTTCTCCATCGTTTCTTTTTGCAACGAAGGTAAGACATGAGAATATATCCCTAGTGTAGTTGTGATATCTTCATGGCCCAGCAATTCTTGGACAATTTTCGGGTGAACACCCATGCTCAAAAGGATTGTTGCAGCACTGTGCCGGAGGTCATGAAAGCGGATATCAGGCAACCACGCTTCTTTTAGTACCTTCTTAAACAATTTCACCAGATAGCGCGGATTCAAGACACCTCCCTGTAAGCCAGTAAAAACATATCCTTCCTCTTTCCAGTCGGCCCCCGCTTTGAGTTTCATCTCTAATTGGCGCACGCGGTGCTGTTGAAGTTTTTCCACTACAAAATCAGGCAATTCTATCTTGCGTTTCCCTTTTGTAGTCTTCGGCTCCGTCACAACAATGCCATAGTGCGCGAGATAATCCAGCGTACGACGAACATGAAGACACCGATTCTGGAAATCGATATCAGTCCAGCGGAGTCCCAGCAGCTCCCCCCGACGCATTCCCGTCGTGACGGCCAGGACAAGCAATGCATCAATACGGTGTCCTTCTGCAACGCTGAGCAATTCCTGGGCCTGGATCATGGTGAGCGGCTGTATCTCAGGTTTCGGAACCTTTGGAGGCTTCACCCGATCACAGACATTACGTGCGACCAGATTCCACATCACAGCCGTATCCAGCGCTTTATGCAATACCCCATGTATCGATTGAATCGTCTTCGGCTTTAGCCCATCGTCACTCTTTTGCCTGTATAATCGTTGGACATGTTGTGGCGTCAGTTTCTGCAACTGATAACGCCCCAGGGCTGGAAGAATATAGCTGCGAATGAGTTTTTGGTATTTCACATATGTACTTGCACGTAGAGCTGGCGGTTTGCACGTGGTCTCCAACCATTCCTCAAGAAATTGCTTCACTGTCTGCTGAGGGCCAGTAGGCAACATGCCTTCATCACGCTGCTGAAGCGCTTGACGAAGGACTTCCTGGGCCTCGCGCTTTGTCTTGACCTTCCGATACTTTCGTTTTCCATCGGTTCCATAGAAGCTCACTACCCATCTCTTTATCTCTTCACGATAGTAGATTGATCCCTCACCATTGGCTTTTTGTCGAGGCTTCCCCATAGAGTCAAATCTCCTTCACAAGTGGAACTAACCTCAACAAAGAGCGCTAGATAAGATGTATCGCTTCATGACCTTATTGTGAAAACATCTTATCTAGCGCTCTTTGTTGAGGTTAGTTATTTTACTGTCAATCTATGCCGATTGTTGTTGCTCGCGCTTTTCTACCCAGGATTTGAGAGACTCCGCACGTACGCGCGTAGCTGCCCCAAACTTTACCGTTGGAAGCCCTTCGTACTTTATCAGTTCATAGACTGTTGTGCGGCCAACACTGAGAGATTGAGCAACCTGGGGAACGGTCAAAAGGATCTGCTCAACCGGCTTGGGTGTTTGTTTACGTCTTGGCATTCACTCACTCACTTTCTGCTATATGAAATCTGATCGATGGTATACCAGGGAGCCACATTATTCGCTAGTGGTGCAGTCCACCACCTTTTGTCGTTGCGCGTCATGCCGTGCGCTTGCATCTCACGCTTGGCCATGCAGCGGCGGGTTCGTTTGGAAAAGCTGCCAGTACGGTGTGCGTCGAATGCGTCCACGCCCACAAAGACTTCTCCGCAGGATACGCACTCAGAACGAAGTATGCCCATCGTGATAGTGATCCTTCGTGGAAATGCCGTTTTTTTATGCCGAGTGCCACCAAGAAAGCCTCTCTTTTGCAGAGGATAGTAATTTACCGGTCCAGAGAAAAAGAGAGGCTTTCTAGAAGGCATCTGAGCTTACGGATGTTTAAAACTACTGGTAGGAATACTGAACACACTTCCTTTTGCATCCTGAATTGGCCGATCAGCCCTCAACAAAGTCTCTCCCGGAGGTACATCTTAGCCGCATAGGAAGCAGGAATACTCTTTATCTGGAGCGGAAAGAACATGCAAAGGTGTAGCTGAAAATGGGCATCATGAAGGTATCCAGGTTAATTGTGTATAAGCATTTGCTCGTCGTGCCTCTCTGAGCTTCCGACAGCGCGGATCGTGATGTGAGCGATTCGCGATAATGGCTTGTTCAGTAGAAGTGAGGCATCGGACAGGACGCACATAGGTTTCTATTCCAACAGCGTTCTTGCGTACAAGGGTAAAGCGTGACGCACGATAGAGCGTGCCCCTGTGCCTTCTGGCGTCACAATAGCTCAATATTTCTCGTATCTGATAGGGTTCCTCTATCCACACTGGAGGCCTGCAATAGAGAAAGTCAAACACGACACGCTCCAACGCGAGATCCATCACGTAGCTGGCCGCGCTAGAATGCCAGCTACGCCTTCTATCATAGAAGCCTGGAAGCACGCTAGGGCCAATCAGCCCCGGCGGGTGATACCACTTACCTCCATCCTTCTGGAGCGCTGGATCGAGCCAGACGCGTGCAAGGTTGAGTACTTCCCAACGCGACAAGCGACATTTTCCTATGCGAACATCTTCAACACTTCCATATATTAGATATAATCTGAAGTCTGAACAGGGCAAAATCATTGTTCAGTTTCTCCTTCCTTTGTCGGCGTTGCATAATGTAAGTAGAATGAGGTAGTTAGATGGTTGAGGTTCGATGGGAATACTATCCTCTAGTGGCAGAGCATGAACGAGCACGGAAGTGGTTGCAGATCCAGGCTAATCTACAGCTTGCACCAACGACGATTGATGCATATGGGCGTTCGCTCAATGACTTTATCCACTTTTGTATTGAGCGAGGGATACAACCGGAAGAGGTCACACGCGAGCAGGTGGCGCTCTACGTTCAGGATCTTGCTACACGCCCAAACCCCAAAGGGGCCAAGATTCTCTCCATTGAAAGTGGCCGAGGCTTGTCCAACTCGACGATGCAATTACGTATTACTGTTCTGCGCTTGTTCTGCGATGCGCTGGTAGAAGAGCAGCTTCGCCAGGACAATCCCGTTGGTCGGGGACACTATGTCGCAGGAAAAGGGTTTGGTGGCACTCGTGATAGAGGACTCATCCCTCATTATCAGAAGCTACCCTGGCTTCCAAGCGATGAGGAGTGGCAAACTCTCCTGAAAACCCTCAAAACAGATCTCCTGCGTAATCAGGTGATGCTTTTGCTCGCTTACGAGGGAGCTCTCCGGCGAGAAGAACTGGTCACGCTTGCAATCGGCGATTTTGATTTCGCTTATCGTCAGATGCGCGTTCGCGCCGAGCATGCAAAGAATGGAGCGGAACGTGTAGTCGGGTATGGAAAAATTACGGAGAAGCTACTTGAGGCTTATTTACAACAGCGGCGCACTCTTTCGACGAAGCGTGGTCCCCTTTTCCTCTCAGAGTCTCGTCGCAACCGTGGACATCCCCTTTCGCTCGTTATGTGGTCAAAGGCAGTCCAGGCTATCGCCAACCGTTCACAGATTCCTCAGTTTACTACCCATACACCGCGACATCTCCGCCTCACCCACCTGGCGCGTGCTCATCTGGAACTCCACCAGATCGCGCTTTACGCTGGTCATCGTTCATTGCAAACAACGATGCGCTATATTCACTTGAGCGGGGTAGAGCTCACCATAGCGGTGAGCCGAAGCCTGGCAGGCTTTGAACAGTGGATGGATTTGATGTTAGGAGATCAACGCTCGTGAACAATCAACAACCACTTTCACCTCAAAGCCCCTCCTGGCAATGGCCGCTTAATCCCACTGTCTATGACCAGGGATTTGAACTGAGTCAGGATGAACGTGCAGAATTAGCTTGTCGATTTGATGGAGCGTCCACAAGCACTAACCGTATTTGTCCATCAACCAAAGTACGTCTCTTCCGTTTGCTACAGCCCATTGACGATGCGCTAGCATATATCAAGCTTGCCCCTGACAAACGTCTAAAGGTCATGCGAGTTCTCTGTATTGAAATGCACTGGCGCGACTCTTCCTTTTGGTCCTGGTCGCTAGAAGAATGGAAGGAAATTCTTGCGCCAAATGATACTATCTTTACTACCCGGTATGGATGGCATGAAGGCGCGGACAGAAACCCAGCTCGGAGATGGTTACCAGTGGTGGCGTATCTCCTTCAGGTCCATCCACATGCCGCCCTTCTTTTTGATGTGATGACCTATTGGGGCAATTATGCACGAAGGATCTTTGGGGAAGAGTTGGTAAGCCAGAATATTCAGCGCCTTAGAGTTCCCCTTCAAAAGTGGGGCTATCGAAATTTACAAGGAACTCGCCTGGAGCATCGGCTCGATGCTGCTGTCGGATATCTTTTGCTCCGAAATGGCAGCCCATATCTGGAAGATATCCCCATTGAACTCCTTGAAACCCTTTATGAAAGCTGCACTCATCCATCTATCCATAACTTACTTGTCCAGATTTCCCGTTCGTTGTGGGCATTGGATATTCTCACCTATCCTCTTGCAATACAAGGAAAACCTTTGTTGCCAGCCTCTGGTACTGATGGAAGCGTCAGTGATGAATGGCTTTCCTGGTGCCAGCGATGGCGTAAGACGAGTATCCTTCAACAGCCCCAAAAGCATTACTATGCGCTGCTCAAAGTCGGGCGCTGGCTCCAGGTGAATCATCCAGCAGTCAAAGGCCCCGCTGATTGGAGCTATGAGTTGGCGGCAGAGTTAGTCGCTGCCCTGAATACGATGAAGGTTGGTGAATGGTCAGATCCATCTCCCCGCTCACAATCACAGTTACGTAAAAAGCAATTTGGACAACCACTTGGTCCAGTAGGCAAAAATGCTATGCTCAAGGCAATGCGAGTCTTTCTGCATGATTGCCAGGAGTGGCATTGGATTCCAGTGACCATTAACCCTCATCGGGCCTTTCGTACACCTTTAGCTATTCAACGTCAGATAGGAACCAATCCTCGGGTAATCGACAAGGAGTTATGGGCAAAAATCTTATGGGCTGCCATGAATTTGCAAGAAGAGGATCTCCCGCGCAATGCACGTGACTATCTTTTGTATCCTTTTGAAATGGTTCGTGCCCTTGCTACTGTATGGTGCTTTGCCGCTCTCCGCTCTGATGAGATTTGGCGGTTACGGGTAGGGTGCATTCGCTGGCAATATGAGGACGTGATGATCCCTGAAACAGGCGAAATGCTTCCCAAAGACGCCGTGTGCTTCTTAGATGTACCCGTAAACAAGACATCGAGAGCCTACACAAAAGCGGTTCATACATTGGTTGGGAGAAGAATCAACGAGTGGGAACAGGTCCGCCCACAAGAACAGCCACATGCTATCGATCACAAAACAGGCGAACAGGTACAATTTTTGTTTGCCTATCGAGGTATGCGTGTCTCAAAAACATATATTAACGAAACGCTCATGTATGTTATTCCGAATACACCTCTCCCGTTATGGATAATAACATCGGAAAGAAGAAGAGGTGGTAGCGATGCAGACAATCTGTTGGGAATTTTACCCTCATGTAGCAGAAAATGCTCATGCACGCAACTGGCTAGAAACACAAGTAATGCTGGGTCTGGCTAAAAACACGATCCAAGCATATGGGCGCGGTGCCAACGACTACCTGGCTTTTTGTGAGCGGACAAGCCGCTCTTTCGTTGAGGCTACCAAGGCCGATATCGTCGCCTACATCGACGATATGACTCATCGCCCTAACCCTAGAGGAAACCATATTCGATACCTTCATACCGGCACTGGCCTTGCAAACAGCACGTTGCAGCAGCGTTTAACCGTCGTGAGATTGCTGTATGACTATCTGATCGATGAGCAGATTCGATGCAATCACCGTAACCCGGTGGGAAAGGGGAAATTTACTCCTGGCCGCGCCTTTGCTGGGAAACGCGAAAGAGGGATTCTGCCTCACTACGAACTGCTCCCATGGATACCGGGCGACTCAGAGTGGGATGCCATTCTTGATGCCACACGACGGGAGCCAATCCGGAATCAACTCATGCTCCTTCTTGCCTACGATGGAGCCTTACGGCGGAGCGAACTGGTAGCATTGCAGGTACGTGATATTTCCTTTCCTCATCAACAAATTACCGTGCGTCCGGAGATTACCAAAAATGGCCGTGGCCGAGTGGTAATGTACGGTGACGTGGCTCACCTCCTCTTGCAGGAGTATCAAGAGGAGCGCGCAGAAGCAGATATTGCCGGAGGCTTCCTTTTTCGATCCCAATCTGATCGGAATCGCACACAAGGGGTGACAGCTGACACCTGGGACAAAATCGTTGAGCGGATCGCCAAGCGGGCGGGGCTGCACCACCACTTTACGACCCATACACTCCGCCATCTTCGCCTCACGGATTTAGCGAGAACCGGCATGGATCTCAATGCCATTGCGCAGTACGCAGGGCATCGATCACTGGAGACCACCAAGATCTATATCAAGCTCAGTGGACGCGAAACAGCCGAGCGGGTTCGTCTCTGCATGCAGGATCTTGATAAGCGTCTGGAACGCTTGCGCAAGGAGGAGCAATGATGGAGCAGCAGCTTGCCCCGGCCATCTCTTCCTCAAAACGATGGAAGTCACCCATCGATGTTGAGCGGTATGATCGCCATCCCAAACTGACCGAGCCGGAGAAAGAAGCACTGGCGTGCTTTGTGACACACTTCACGGGACGAATGCGTTCCTGGCCAGAGGAGACGAAAGCCACTCTTCATCGGTTCGTCCAGCCTCTTCAAGATGTTCTGGATGTTCTGCACATTGTAGCGAAATATCGTGCGACACCTCTTGCGGTGATCTTGCAAGAAATGCACGAGCGAGGCGTTGCCTACTGGGCTTGGTCCGAGGAGCATTGGCAAGAGATTCTTCAGCCCAATTTTAAAGCTTTTCAGCAGCGCTATCCAAACTTCACTGACCAGACGGTTCGGCTTGAACTCCTCGCTATTGGCTACTTTCTGTGTCCACTCACCGACCTTTCCAGTTCGCTTTTACGAAGTGTTCAGCCTGTTCCTCTGGCCCGGCGACTCTTCGGGAGCGATATGCTTGAGCAGGCAGTCGAGCGCATTTATCAGGTAATCATGTCCTGGGGATACAACACTGGTAACCACAAAGCAGAACTCACGCAGGCCATCGCAGAAGCTTTCATTGCCAATCGAAGCCCTTACCTGGAGGATCTCACGTTCTCTCTGCTTGCAGAACTTGCCGAAAAAACGCGCTGGCATCTACGCCACAGCCTGGGGCGTCTCTCTCGTGCCCTTGAACATCTGGGACTCATTGATGGGTCACTACCTCGCACCGGGCTCCAACCGGATATCACTGGGCGGATCGACACCAACGACGTTGCTGCTGAGTGGGCCGAGTGGTGCGTTCGTTGGTATCGCTTTTCAGGACTAGCAACGCGGACCAAGAATAACTATCTGCATGTGCTTCTGAGAACGGGACGCTGGCTTGCTCTCGTCCATCCGGAGGTTACCACGCCCCACCAATGGACCTCAAAACTGGCCGCCGAATATATCGCCTCGCTCGAAGAGATCCGCGTGGGCGATTTCGTGGATGCCCAACATACCAAGACCATTCTTCCGAGCGCCTTTGGCAAGCCGCTTTCCGCACGAAGTAAAGATCGTCATTTCGCGATCATGAGGGCTTTCTTCAAGGACCTCCATGATGAACCGCACCTGATTCCTCGACGATTTGATCCGGTACGGCTCTTTCGCACCCCACGCGCTATCAGAAATCAGATTAGCCCAAATCCTCGGGATCTTAATCCGCTGTTGTGGGCCAAACTGGTACATGCAGCGCTCAATTTGACCGAAGAGGATCTTCCACGTATTGGAGGCAAAGAAGCCAATCGAGGGCTGCGCTATCCGCTCGCTCTCGTGCGTGCCGTCGCCGCTGTCTGGGTCTACTCAGGGTTGCGGTGTGACGAAATCGTGCGCCTCCCGCTCGGATGTATCAGGTGGCAACAAGAGGATGTCACGCTTCCCGAAACCGGGGAAATCCTCCCCAAAGAAGCAACCTGCTTTCTCACGGTTCCGGTGAACAAAACGACGGGGAGTTTTCAAAAGCCAGTGAATCCTCTAGTGGGCAAGCGCATTAATGAATGGGAGCAGGTTCGTTCTGCGGGGCAACCACCACAGACGGATCGGAAGACAGGGGCCACTGTCCACTATCTGTTCGCTCATCGAGGATACACCATCGGCACCAGCTACTTGAATCATAGCCTAATACCGATGCTTTGTGCGAAGGCAGGCATCCCCTCTGCGGATGAGCGCGGGACTATTACCAGTCATCGTGCCCGCGCAACTACTGCAACATTGCTCTACAACGCTCCAGAGGGCCTGACCATCTTTGAACTGATGCAATGGTTGGGGCACAAAGATCCCAAAACCACCCAACACTACGCGCGGGTCAAGCCGACGAAATTAGCGGCAGCCTACTCCAAGGCTGACCGTAACAGTCGATTAGTCGAAGTGCTGGTGGATACCAAAGCTGATGCCAATGGTGAGGTGAAGGTCTATTACGTCCTGGGGGACCATGGACTTTGTGGCAACCCGGACTGGGCCACCTGTCTCTATCGGATGGCTTGTTTGAAGTGTCCGTTCTTCGTTCCCAAAGACCAGGCACAACTGATCGCGGCCTACACCTCTGTCAAACGTTTCATGGAGATTGTCGAACTGACCGATGAGGAACTGGCTGCCGTACAAGAGGACCATGACAAATTGGAAGCAGCAGTCAAGCGAACGCAGATTCTCTCTGCTCCAACACTCTTACGAAGACGGGCGAAAGGAGAAAAAGGTCGAGGAATTCCACTCACTGTTTTGAACACATTTCAGAAGCAGGGAGAAGATCAAGGGACTATTTCTCTCTAGCTCTTGTATCAGGAGACAAGCTATGGATACACCTTTTATTAGGTTAGCAGCAGAACAAGATATTGATCAACTTATCCCTTTGTACACCGAGTTCCATGAGTTTCACGTTCTTGGTGTTCCTGACCGGTTGCGCAGACCAGATATCTATGACGAGGCATGGTTACGTGACGCGTTACATACCATCTTGTCTAATGATGACGCGGCTCTCTTTGTCGTTGATTCTGGAGAAGAACTTCTTGGCCTGGCCGAGGTCTATCTCCGCCAGGATGAGCCTCACTCGCTCACGGTGGCTCACCGGTACGGATACCTGCAAAGCCTCATCATCTCAGCTTCTCATCGAAAGAAAGGTTTGGGAAAACAGCTTGTGACAGCGGCACAACAGTGGGCGAAGGAGCGGGATGCAACGGAGATGCAACTGGATACGTGGGAGTTTGAAACGGGACCATTGGTTTTTTATGAGTCGCTTGGCTATCGTACCTTGAAGCGGTATCTCGTGACCGATTTGAGCTAAGGAATCTCTATATGTCCCCGTCAAAAGAAAACCGCTCTATGGGTGAATGAACATGTCAGTGGGAGATTTAGTCTATTCGGAATAATTCCTCTCTTATGTCGCAAGGCTGGCATTCCCAAACAAGATAGCCGTGGAAACATCACCAGTCATCGCGCACGTGCCACCATTGCTTCTATGCTCTACAACGCCAAGGAACCCCTCTCAATTTATGAACTCAAGGAGTATCTGGGGCATCAGCATCTCGCATCGACGCAGCATTACATCAAAGTCGATCCTACCAAGCTTGCCAGTCGCGTAGCAAAAGCCGGATACTTAGAGCAAAACATGGCAACGATAGAAGTTCTCCTTGATCAGGATGTGGTGCACAGTGGGGCAGCAGCTCACGGTGCTGTATGGAAGTACTACGACTTGGGACATGGCTACTGCACCAACGATTTTTGGGCCGACTGCAAGCACCGCATGGCCTGTGCTCGCTGCCCCTTCTATCGGCCCAAAGACTCACTCAAAGAGCAATTGGTAGAGGGTCAGGCCAACCTAGTACGCATGCTAGAGTTCGTCAAGTTAACGGAAGACGAAAAACTACTCGTGACAGAGGGGATTGACCTCCACCAGACACTCATTGAGCAATTGGCCGACACACCAACGCCTGCTGGGCCAACCCCACGAGAACTCACCGCGAGCAGGCAAGGTGAGACGAAGATCCTCCCCCTGGGGAGCATTGGACGAGCCACGACACCCACTGAACAGAGTACCAGTCCATCCTCTCAGAGAGTGAAAAAGCGGCACGTGCCACGTTTACAGAACAAGTGGGAGCTTGGTGATGCGCCAGAAGGACAGTAACATCTGGCCATGTTCTCATGGTCTGGGTGATTGCACGGGATGCAACCGGCAGATCGCGACGCGCATCATCGCGGTCTCGTTGGTGCCATGCATACGGCTTGCAACATCCTCAAACTCAAGCCTGACGCCGTGCGTGTGGAAGTGCATCATGGAGAGAAACCACCTCGGGATATTGTGAGAAACCGTTGGCTGTGATGGGTTGAGAGGATCTACATGTGGAGCAACGGTGTTGTGTGAGCTACTTAGAACCAGAAGACAGCAGCTATGTAGGAATGCCATATGGCTACCAGTGAGGAGGCAACCAGGATGGCGAGCCAGGAGCATCTTGACCTGTTCAAGCAAGGTGTAGAGGTTTGGAACAAATGGAGGGCAGGGAATCCTCTTATCCATCCGAACTTGAGTCACGCTCGCTTTGGCAAGCGTAGTATTGATCTCAGTAATATGAACCTGAGCGCAACCAATCTCAGCTTTTGTAGCATGACGCACGACAATCTTAGTGGGGCAAATCTCAACGGAGCTAATCTGATGGGAAGTTACCTCATGGGAGCCAATCTGTGTAGGGCTACCTTGCATGGAACCAGACTTAACGTGACTAATCTCAGCGAGGCTAACCTCACAGAAGCTGATTTGAGCGATGCTGTCCTCTCCCTGACCATCTTTGGGAATGTCGATCTCCAAGGCGTCAAAGGTCTTGAGAGGGTAAAACATGCAAGCTCATCAATCCTCGATATTCAGACTGTGTATCGTTCGCGAGGAAACATTCCAGAAATTTTTCTCAAAGGAGCAGGTGTTCCCGACTCCTTCATCGACTACGCTCGTTCTCTTGTTGGAAAACCCATTGGCTACTACACTTGCTTCATCAGCCACTCCAGTCGCGATGAGATATTTGTGAAGCGACTTTATGCAGACTTACAGAGCAACAATGTTCGTTGTTGGTTTGCCCCAGAAGATCTCAAAATCGGCGACCACTATCACCAGCGCATTGATGAATCCATTCACCTCTACGACAAGCTTGTACTCATTCTTTCAGAACATGCAGTTCAGAGCGCCTGGGTGGAACGCGAAGTCGTAGCTGCCCGTGAAAAAGAAGATCAGCTTAGACATGAGGTCCTCCTTCCGATCCGCCTAGACGACGCCGTGATGCAAACTAGTAAAGCCTGGGCCGCCGATGTGCGCCGTCGCTGGCACATCGGCGATTTTACTCAGTGGAAACACCACAATACCTATCAACAGGCACTTGAGCGCCTCTTACGTGATCTCAAGGCTGAACAAAAGCCAAAGGACTAATCTCTTGTACTTCCAGTGGTCTGCATCGTTTATCATACTGAAGCCCATATATTCACACCTTGCTGTGTTATGAGAGGAGAGAGCTCAGATGTCCACGCGCCCGTCGCCACGACTATCTGTAACCATTCTGCTGACCGTCCTCGCAGGTGTCTTTGCTGCCCTGGTGGGTATTCTCGGCAATCTTGCCACCAGCACCATACCACCTGCTATCACCCCGTGTTTACGCTTTGCCTGGCCTGCTCTTGGCGTCGTGATGCTGCTTGGCATTGGCGTCTCGGTATGGCAGGTTCGTCGCGAGGCTCTCTCATCTTCACCATCGCCTCCTGCGCGACAGAAGATTGCTGTGTCATCGCCTGCCCCAACGACCACGCAGCCACAGAAGCCATCTTCTGACTACCACTCCTGTGTCTTGAGCTATGCCACAGAAGATCAGGCATTTGCCAAGAAATTGCATGCTGATCTGCAAAGTAAGGGTGTCTCGTGCTGGTTCGCTCCACACGATCTGAAAACAGGTGATAAATTGCGCACCCAGATCTACGAAGCCATCCAGAAGAACGACAAGCTGTTGCTGATCCTCTCCGAACATGCTGTCACAAGTGATTGGGTGGAGCGAGAAGTGGAACTAGCCTTCGAGCGGGAACGTCAGCCACCAGAAACCCTCGTCCTCTTTCCCATCCGGCTTGATGATGCAGTGATGTACACTAACACAGCATGGGCAGGAGATATTCGCCGGATACGCTTTATTGGTGATTTCCGTCAGTGGAAAGATGATACTGAGTATCAGAACGCATTGCAGCGACTCTGGCGTGATTTACACATATGAAGCAAGAGGAGTATGTATGGCAAAGCAGGAACATTTTGATGTTCTCAAACAAGGGGTACAAGTGTGGAATCAGTGGAGACAAGAACATTTGGGAATACGGCCTCAGTTGAGCTATGCTCAGCTGAGCTATGCTAGTCTGACAGGTGCTAACCTAACTGATGCTAACCTAGATGGGGCAAATCTAAGCCATGCTAACTTGAGTGATACCAACCTGCACAATGCCACTTTGAGCCGCGCCAATCTGCGCAATACTGATCTGAGAGATGTTCGTCTGATTAAGGCCGACCTGAGCTTTGCCGATTTGAGCTTTGCCGATCTGCGACATGCCCACATGTTTTGTGTCAATCTGAGTAACACCGATTTGATCTACGCCAACCTAATGGGAGCTGATCTGCGCAGGGCCAACTTGCACTATGCTGACCTGCGTGAGGCTAACTTGCACTATGCTGACCTGCGTGGGGCCAACTTAAGCCGTGCTAACCTGTACAATCCTAACTTGAGCGAAACCAACTTGAGCGGAGCAACAGTAAGTCAGACATATTTTATCCAAGTGGATCTTCAGAGAACGAAAGGATTAGTCGAGGTTAATTACCAAGGTCCATCTCATGTCGAATTGTATACTGCGAAACTTCCCCAAGATGGCAGCGCTCTCCACTTTTTGAGAGGTGTGGGTATCTCTGACGAGTGGATCGACTTTTACCGTGCACAGATGATGTCACCAATTCAGTATTATTCATGCTTTATCAGCTACTCCAGCAAAGACGAGGTGCTAGCCAAACGCTTACATGCTGATCTGCAAGATCAGGGAGTACGCTGCTGGTTCGCTCCCGAAGATATGAAAATTGGCGACAAGATTCGCGCCCGCATTGATGAAGCCATTCATTTGCAGGACAAGTTGCTGCTCTTGCTCTCCAAGCATGCCCTTGCAAGCTCCTGGGTCGAAGATGAGGTGGAAGCAGCGCTGGAGAAGGAGCAACGACAACAACGTGAAGTACTCTTCCCTGTGCGTCTCGATGAGCATGTGATGCAGACGGGCACAGCATGGGCGGCGAAGTTGCATCGCACGCGGCATATTGGCGACTTTACTCGCTGGACGGACCCACAGGTATATCAGCAGGCATTTGAACGTTTGCTGCGTGATCTCAAGGCGCAATCTTAGTTGCTTAGAAAAGCAGCTAGAGGTATTGACTTTTGATTACACATAACATACCAACCGTTCACACGCGTTGCTTCTGGTCTCCCAAAGATGAAACAGCCCACTCTCTCCTCGAAGAGCGTGACTAACAACGCTACAGGGTTACAGCGGGGATCAACTGGTGTGTGGAGGTAGTGATATCGTTCCACTTGCTCTTGCGCCCAGGAGAGACCACACTTATCCGCTAAGACCACAGAGAGCATAGGTTTCCTCTCGTTTTCTGAATATGATGATCTTCCTCACAGCTTCAGAACATTCAGCTCCACAACTCTTGCTGTATAAGCCTGATGGGAAGAGATGCCTGCTTCTGCCCTTTGCGACGTGCAGCGTTCACGGCCATCAGTTCCGCATAGCGATCAACAATAGCGTCCGGCTCGCTGTACTGGATGGTCAGGTGCATGATCTCGGCAATACCCCTGCGTACCTCACTCAACAGGACTGCCTCTGCCCTGGTAGGCATCGCGGTCGGCCATCCCTTGACGTAGTGCAGGTGCTTCGGGATGCGCGCCTCCATTCGCTCTCTCAGTGCCGCTTGCTGCTTGGCCTCCTTCAACCTTGCGAGCATAGAGCCTGAGAGAAGGTGGGGGGCCACGTCTCCCAACCACCGTCCGCTCTGAAAGCTGAATGTGGAAATGATCTCTAGCTCAACCATCTCTCGATAGATATCATGATTGCGCGGATCAGTCGCAGATGCCGCGAGGTCATCTATTCCTGCCAGGATACAAAAGGCGCAACTCACTCGACCCAGACTGTAGGTGGTATAGGCTTCGTGGAGTGGGAAGTCTCGATAGCGATGGTAGGCGAGAACATCCTCCCGTGACCACGCCAGGATAGGATGCCAGGTATATCCTGTTGTACCAAAGGTGGCATTCTGTAACTTTACTTGTGGCACGCACACAGGCGCTTGCGCGCGGGTTGCGCTTTCTTGACGCCGGAGGCCCACGACCGACAGGATGATAGAGTGCTGAAAACGCTCTACGAGATCGCGGCAGATGATTGCTGTTTTCAATTCGCTGATACAAAAGCGCATAGCGGGCGTAGACCAAGGCAAAATCATCTTGACACATTGCAGTTGGCAGTAACGCTCCAGATTGTGCTGCCAGCGCACCAGCCAGCGATCCATCAGGTCTCCTGCTTTTCGTTTGACCACGATCAATTCGAGGTCGAGACGTGTGGCAAGGCGCTCACAAGCAGGCCGAGAATCTGTATGCTCCACACGCCCTAAATCACTATGGATCAACACTCTCGGGCCCTTATGCCCGGCGCGTTCAAGTGCTGCTAGTGTCTCGAAGGCGGCAACGTCGCTGTCTTTGCCACCAGAAACTCCAATCGCCACTGGTACGTGAGCCACAATCAATTCGTCGATCAAAGGAGTGGTCTCAATAGGAGGAAAGCGCGTGGGACCGACGAGGGGGCCGCTAACATTCCATGCCATCAGATACCTCGCATTCTCACGAACGTTGCATGAATGCAGGTTGATTGAAATTGCACGCTTTCATCCTACCCCTCTTCTCCATGAGAATAGGTCTCTAGCGTGGTTGCGCTCGCTTCGTGACCCGACAACTCTGGCACCATCGATGCTAGAAGCGCTCGTCTCACAGCTGCCCGCACCTCATGAAACGGGAACTGAGGCAAGGCAGCTTGTTTAAGAAGCGCGTGCCAATCCTTGAACAGATGCGCCAGTTGGAGCGCTCCCCCTCCATCGTCGGTAAAGATCAAGCCCTGATCCTGCCAGGCATCCCCAGCCTTCGATTGCAGCTTCACTTGTTGGCTCTGCTGATACTTGAGGAGTTCAACCACATCCTCTGGGAGAGAGATCCGGCGTGGACCACTCTTCGCCTTCGTGTTCTGGGCCTGGAGTTGACGTTGCTCCAGGTCCAGATCCTGCCAAACCAACCGTAACAACTCCCCTGGACGCAATCCTGTGACCAGAGCGACAGTGAAGAGCGCCTCGCGAGGATGGCCTTTGAGGGACTCTCGCAGGGTTTTGATGTGCCCTGGTATCAGATGATTTTTCATAGGTGGTTCCCTTTCATCATTTTCCAAAGTTAAGCATTCAATCCAACCAACAGCCCTTCTCACAACCATGAGAAGGGCTGAAGGGGAAAAGTGTTCAGGCATGAGTGCATCTCTAAAAGGGATGCTCATCATCCAGCTCGCCCAAATCGTCATCTTCTGCACGAGATGGTGACTGTGTGGTGCGGACATCGGTCATGCCTTGAGCCATCGCTTGCAAGAAGGCCAATTGTCCGGCAACGCGATCTTGCGCTGTCGCAGGTTGTGGGAGAGGATGCTCAATACGGCGGCACACATCAGCCAGCTTGAGCGCTATCGCTGTGTTATAGTAGCTGGAGGCCCGGTTCATCAGGCATTCTCCAACAGGATACAAGGGCGAGAGGTGATAATACTGCGCATTCTCCCGCAATCTTTCAGCCAGAAACTCCCAGTTATACGCCAGGACGTACCGGCCTACCAGCGCAGCTTGTAGCTCACCCCAGATGTCGGCCAGCGTGGGGGCATTGCGGATCTGAGCGTCCGTGATGCCAGTGTAGAAGGTATTGGCGTGCCCTCGTTGACGTTGCGGCTGAAGAAGACGATCAAACACTGGAGCGCCTGCCGCATCGGAGAGATGGACCCGGATGATGTCGCTCTCGTCATGTAAGCCGGTACTGTCAATCACGAAGAACACCAGATTGGAAAATTGGAGGAGCGCATGCGCCCACTCGACATGGCGCGGATCTGGAAGTTTCACCAGGTGATAATAACGGCTAGAGAGCGCGTTCACCGCTTTGTGCAGAGCGTTCAGTTCTTCACCGAGCGCCGCGCGGGTGGCATGTCGCTGGGCCACCTCCGCTCGTGTCATCACAGGGCCAGCCTGTTCCTCTTGCTGAAGATGCGTCTCAACGGTAGAAAAATTCATAGGATTATCCTTTCTTTATGGATCACAAGACGCAATCCACGACAATAACAAGTGAACATGGAATACAATCTAAAAAGGAGATCTCTCAAAGAGGGGGTGAGATGGCAAGTGAGAGGGATGAGGATTGCAGGCAGGGAGTTGACCAGGTGAGATTGTTTCAGTCCTGCGCCCTTTTCCTCGTGCGAGTGAGATTGTTACTGTTCTATGACCATCTTTGGTATCGCAAACAGTTTCTGCGCTCCGGGATAGTTTAGAACGGGACCAAAGGGCTGAATCTGCTCAAGCGCCAACCCATAGCGCCCCACAAACCAGGGACTATTGTGCGCCTTGACGACATTGACCAGTTCCGCCTTGCCCACAATGGCCTTGCGTGAGTACTCTGCGCTCGTTTGTGGCATCTGGCGGGCCAGTTGTCCCCCACGTGCGCCAAAGCACCGTTGCCAGTACCAGTGATCGAGCTGCCCCGCTGTATCAAAGAGACTGTCATCGACCTGCGAGCCAGCATGCAGATAGAGCGGACCACGATAGCGGGTGAACCACTCACGATTTTCTACCTCTTTGGGAGGAATACCACAGGCCTGCACCACCTCTGGATGAGTAAGTATCCAGGCCCAGGGTTGCCGAATGCTGATGCACTGTACACACTCCAGTTGTGGCAGCGCATCTGGCATGATCACTTGCACCATTGGAAGCGTTTTTTGCAAGAGAGCGACGATCGCGCTTCGATGGCACATGCCATATTCACGGCACCCACAAAGCAGTATGAGCGGGTGGCCTTCTTGCAGATAGCGGACCAGCCCTCGGATTCCGGTATCCGCATCCACCAGACTGATCGGGCCTCCAGTCGTGTGATTCTGGTTGCCCAGAAACTTGCCCGCCCAGCGGTAACGTTCTCCATAGGTGGCCCTCAGCGTTGGCTCGTTCCAGGCAGTTATCCGTGAGAATGGCGTATGGCGTGTATCGATCAGTAACATTCGGGGATGGCTCTGCATCAAATGCATAATCAGAGCAGCATCGCTACTGTAGCCACAGGGGTATATTTTCATCTGGTTGCTTTGATTCATCACACAGGATTCTCCTTGACGAACGGAAAGATGAAGTGAATGCGCAATGAGAGGAAGTGACAATATCACCCCTGCCATGTTTTCGGGCAGAGAAAGGCGAATGGAGGCGGCTCGTTTTTGCGATTTTGGTAGTGCCAGATCGGATAAGACCGCCAGCCATAGCGGTTAAAGTAGCGGCAGAAGTCGCGTCCTTGCTGGTATGAAGTCCAGTCATAACGCGATTTCACTTTCTTAGCATCTCCCAGCCAGTTGAGTGGGAGAAGAAATTGACAGAAGGGTTCGCCTCCCCATTCAATGATCTTCATGGCGCGCTCATAGCACGCCTGGATGGGTTCATTGCCGACCAAACAATAAACACGTTTTCGTGATGGGGAAACTTCTTTGAGGATGGTCATCATGCAACGAACATCCTCAAGCTCTCGCGTTTCATCGAGCGCAAAACGCCAATACGCGCGAGTCTCGTCGAGGAGCGGTTTCCAGCGTTGGTAGGTTTCTTCAGTGAAGTAGCGAGGTTCAAATCCACTATTCGCATCCACCAACGGTTGATGATACGCCCGATACCGCTCTATAATGTGGTCCTGATAATCAGCCGGTAACGCACTCAAGTTGTTGTCACATAATTTGGGAGCCGGGATAAAATCTGGATCAAAGGTGAAATGCGTCCCTTCAAGACGTGGAACAATACAAAAGCTACAATTGACAGGACACCCACGAGAGGCAAACGTCATATCATAACGACCGCGCTGCTTATCGAAGCGGTCATCAAGCCCCCGCACTGTTTCCAGGCAGGTTTCTTTGCGCCACCAGGAGGCCAAAGCAAACATGCCAGGGCCACCACACCATACCTCTGCTCGATTCTTCATACGTAGCGCAATTTCTCGTGCAAGAGGAGCATGCCAACTGAAAATCACTGAGAGGGCGACCAGATCCGCATCCAGTTCCCACATCCCAGGATCTCCATCAACATACGTAACGCAATAGCCTTGACACCAGAGCCAGTCTTTCAACTTCTGCGCCCCAAGATTATACAGTCGCTCTCCTGAAGTACTTCGAGCAGAACAATTGACGACCAGTGCTTTCATGATCTGCATTCCCTTCACATAGCGGCAATCACCCGACTCGCTACCCATTGCGCCAGCGGAGGTGGGACCATATGGCCACATTGCCTCGTAACTTCATCTTTGGAGTCCGCAACAATTTCATACTGTGGCGGCAATCCACTCCCGGCTTTGATCTCGCGCTCGTTGAGCATTCTGAACGAACACTTGTGAATATCGAGCGAGCCGTCATCAGGAGGGAAAACGAGGCCGCAACGCTCACGGGTTGAAAACGTACAAAATGGTTCGTAGATGGAATAGGGCTTGCCGTTGGAGTAGTAGGTGATCCAGAAGGGAGCTATTCCGTCGATGCGTGGCACTTCCCGTGCCTCTGATGGAGGTAGGGAAGGACGTCGAAAAAATTGATTGATGCCGTCGGCAATGCGTTGCATTGTCGCTGGTTTCAACGTGGGGAGCCGACTTGCGAGGCGCTCCCCAATCGGGATGCCACGATCCGAGAAATCAATCACCTCGGCTGCACAACGGTAGTAGGGTTGCACGCGCCTGGAGCAGCGAGGGCAATTGTAGGTATACTGCCCTCGCAATCGATAGTCATATCGCCCGGTCTTTTTTGTCGGGTTCTTCCAGCATTGCACGGCTGCAATGTCCTGCTTGCAAGACCAACAGAAAGCTGGTGGACGGAAGTTCAAGTCAGGTTTCCTAGCGCCCTTCGGCCAGAACACGGCGATCCACCTATCGCGGCACTGAGGAACGCCAAAATGCATAGCATTGACAGAGAGGATCTGATGTTCATAGTGGCGATGCGCGGGTTCTTCATCGCTAAGCGTGAGCATGTGCTGTAACCAGTCGAGGTATCCGCTCCACTCCGCAACCTCTGGCACATTCTCAAAAATCATGCTGTGATAAGGCATATGCTTGTCAGCCTTCGCTTTTGCCGCCCGATAGACTTGCCACATAGAAGCCCTGGATTTCTCAGCTTCAGGTTTGCTATCGTGATCAGTCCATCCTGGTAAACGCAACTGCCTCCGATCTCTTCTCTTTTCTCCTTTCGCTCGTGAATGATTAGTACACTCTGGTCCTCCGACCTTGATGAGAGTATCTGGCGTCGTTTTCCAATCAATCGTTTCTAACCAGGCGCACCGCACATCCGCGTGGGGGAAATTGCGACGATAGGTGGCGATACTACGTTCGTCGTGGTTGACAGCAAACTGAAGCGAGGCTCCTGCGCGCTCCAGCCCACAGGAGAGGCCTCCAGCTCCCGCAAAACTATCAGTTGCGGTCAGATCTTGATCCCAATAAAATGATCCCATACTCACGCCCTTTCCCATTCCACAATGCCTTGAAAGATGGGATAAATCTGCTGTGGGACAATGGCGTTGCCCAGTGCTCTTAGACGTTGACTTCGGGCGCGGTATCGTCCAGTGATGGTGCGGGAGGGTTCCCACTCCTGCTGGCCCTGTCCAGGTGGGGAAGGCCAGCACATGCTGTCCAACCGGGCAGAACCCCCATCAAACACTCGACCCATTCGGGATTGAGGTGAGATCCCGGTTGTGGAGCTGCCACATAGCACAACTGTACCTGATGGTTCTTCGTACTCGCTCCCCCTTTGGCGTCTCCCGTATTCGGAGTCGGCCACATCTTCACTGCATGCGCAAGCTGCGTCGTATGTCCTGGCATTCCCCCCGTTCCACTTGGATGATGATCTCTGGCAACTGGCGTCGGCCACATGCGCCGCTCTATCTTCCCATTGGCAAACACTTGCTGGCTCAAGCGCACTGCGCTGCCGGTTGGTGCTGTTGCTTGTCTGCCTGCACTCTCTGAACCGGTCGGAGTGCGCCACAACAAAGCAGCGCTCTCGGATGTGCGGGGCATCGACGGCGCAAGCCGGAAGTACAAACGCTTGCACGGCGTAACTTTCACTTTCCAGATCAGCCTGTACGATGTCGAGCGCCAGATAGGTAAAGTCATCAACGTTCTCGATAACCACCCAACGGGGCTGGCATCGTCGTACAATGCGGAACAGCTCCGGCCAGAGGTAACGGTCATCAGCCGTGCCGCGCTGCTTCCCGGCATTGCTGAAAGGTTGGCAAGGGATTCCTGCGACCACAAGGTCAATGTTTCCAAATTCATCACCCTGGACTTCCTTGATATCATGTAGACGCTTCACGTGCGGCCAATGCTTTGAAAGGACCGCTCGACAAAAGGGATCGATCTCGACCTGACCAACAACCTCTATGCCTCCAGTCCACTCAGCAGCTAAATCTGCACCGCCAATCCCAGAACAAATGGATAGCAACCGTAACGTGTTCATTGGTTTCCCTTTGAAGCAACCCGGTTCATCTTCTGAGGGGATGAACCGATAGGAGCGTGACAAGCGAGGATCTTAATCGTCTTTTTTCCAGTACGGGGCGACAATCACATCAGGAGCGGGAATATGTACGATCTTGAGGAACTGGCGGCAAGCCTGCACCATTTTTTCTTTCATCAATGCTTCTACCTGGGGAACCAACGCCTCTGGGCATTCAATGACCAGTTCATCATGCACGGCCAGGATGAGCGAGGCTCCCTCTGGCAACTCCTCATAGAGCAGGGCTAATGCACATTTGAGAATATCGGCGTTCGTGCCCTGAATCGGGTGATTTTTCGCGGATCGCTCCATATTGCCGTATTCATCGAGATCAAAATCGAACCAGCGCCTTCGCCCGGCCATCGTCACCGCATAGCCATGTTGCTTGGCCTGTTGCCCCGCCTGACGAAGCCAGGTGGCAATGCCTGCATAGGTGGCAAAGTAGGCTTTGACCAACTCTTTCGCATCCTCAACAGAGCATCCGATACGATTAGCAAGCCCCTGCGCCCCCATGCCATAGGCGAGGCCAAAGTTAATCGTCTTGGCAACGGCTCGTGCGGAGATGCCCCCTTTGTAGAGATGTTTCTTGGTGTCCGTTTCCGGCGGCAAGTCAAACATCATCTTCGCGGTCTCTGCATGCAGATCGCGCCCTTCTGCAAACAGGCGCAGCATCACTGGATCATGGGCCACCTCCGCCAGGATACGTAACTCGATGTTACTCAAGTCCGCCTTGAGGATGAGCGAGCCTTCCGGGGCCACAAAACAACTGCGCAGGTTCTCTTCCTCGTTCGTTTCTTTGGCAGGAATCTGCTGCAAGTTGGGGTGGCTGCAAATGATGCGGCCAGAGACCGCGCCAATCTGTGCATACTCAGTTCGCAATCTGCCGTCTGCTTCGACTTTCGTGAGGATGTTTTCCCCGAACGCGCTTCTGAACTTCTCTAACTTGCGCCACTCCATCAGCTTGGCGATAATGGGATGGGCCTGCACGTAGCATTCCAATTCAGCCTCGCGGGTCGAGGAGACCTGAATACCTGCCGCAACCAGGGCGGCTTGTAGCTGGGCAGACGAGGCAAGATTGATCCCTGCTTTCGGCGGCGCTGGCACTGGCGGGTGCGTCTTCTGCCATCTCGAGAGACCCGCTTTTCTAAATGCCTGCCACGTCTGCTTGCCCGCAGCGCTCTGATAAGCCTGCATCAAGCGTTTTTCTTCCGCACGTTGCGCCCCTTGATAGGCATCATAGGCCGTCTGAAGTGCCTGGCCTAAGAATGCTCGTACATGTTGCCCAAACCCTTCTTGCCGCAGCTGCTTCCGTTTGAGGATCTCACGCCAACGGGTGGTATCAATGCAAACGCCTTGCAGTTCCATCGCGGCCAGTGCCGGGAGCGCCTCGTTTTCCAGAGCTGCCACAGTCTCTAGATGGTGCGCGCGCAGTTTTGCCTGTTGCAACGTATAGAGGCGATAGGCCACTTCTACATCCTGCACCATATACGTCAATTGCTCTGGGGGAAAGGGAGCTTGCCATTCCTGGGGCCGCTTCTCCAGGCCGGGAAACCAGGCTCGCTGCTCTTTCGTCACGGCAATCTCATAGCGTGCCGCTGTCTTTTGCAAACTCACGGAGAGTGCAGGATCATGCAAGCCGACACCATGTACCAGCTGCTCCGCCAGCATAGTGTCATAGACGCGGGAGAGCTTCACGCCGAAATGGGCCGCTAAAAACTGCCAATCAAATTTGAGATTATGGCCGATCCATACGACGTTTGAGGACATGAGGAGTGCAACAAGGCTCTCACGCCATGCAACCTGCACCTCTTCAGGCAAGCTATAATACGGACGCAGGTCCAGGATCGAGACCTTCCCTGGAACTCCCAGGAGGATGGCAACCACACGATCCCTCTTTGGATGCAGTCCGGTCGTCTCCAGGTCCAGGGCTGCGGGACCGCCCTCAGCTCTCAGCGCCTCCCTCACCTCGGCCACATCCTGAGTAAAAAAAGAGGACTGGGTAATTCTGACCAGTCCTGGGGTTGCCGCACAGTGTTGCTGCGCGGATTGATAGCGGTGCGCCTTACAAAACGGCTGGCCGCGACTATCGTAGTATTCAACAAGCGCCTCACACTGACAGCAGCGTTCGCTCGTCTGGCTCGCAAAATGAGCGAGCAGCGCTGGCTTGCACTGGCGAATGCGCTCCTGGAGTTCTGCTGTCATCGCCCCTCGTGGTGCTTTGACATGCAACTGTTTGCCATCAGGATCAGGTGTACAGCTGGCCCCAATCCCCTCTAAGAGCGCAAGTGTCTCAGCCAGATCAGGGTTAGTGGTTTCAGGGGAGATCATAGGGTAAATTCCTCACTTTCATTTTCATGTGCGGGTAGTTGGTCCGTTGCGGGTAGTGCTTGTGACGATTCATCGCATCCTCCATCGAGCTTCGATTGGCCTGTAGAGCCATTTGAGGTAAAAGTGGTATTGGAGGGTTGCGGGTAGTGCGGGTAGTGGTCCCTATCATTACTATTATTATTTTTATTTTGGTCAGAAAAAATTTCAGAATTTTTTCCGTGCGCGGGGGTATTACTACCCGCACTACCCGCAACAACTCGCCACACTTTGCGTTTTTTATGGGTATCGAGTTTGCGTTCCAGGTGGATATTCTCCGATCCATAGCAGGTGCCAATCTGCCTCTCAAGCGCTTTCCCAAGGCAGATAGCAAAGCTGAGCGGTTTGTCTTTCCTCGCCAGTGCCAGTCCTTCAGGAAGTGCATCTACCAACACACTACCCGCACCTTCTTGCTCTAGCTGGGCGATAATGTGCTGCGTCGTCATCCATTCCTCACGAAACAGATCGCGCCAACCCGAGAGAAACTGTTCCCACTGGACAGACTCTTCATCAGCTTCTTCATACAATTGCTCTAAATTCGAGAGGAAGCCCTGGACCCCTGCATGCGAGACAATCGAGCCAACCGTTTTGACCCAGCCGGTGAACGTTCCCAACGCCGGGAGGCCTTCAGCCACAGGTTGACCGGCGGCATACCAGGCGCGTGCGAGCGTCAGGAGCGCACCGATTAAGGCTCCTCGTTGCTCAGTTACCCAGGTTGCCAGATCCTCGTGCTTGAAGCCTTGCCGCATCCAGGGGCGAGAGACATGCGGATCGAAACGAATGCGATAGCAGCGCCGCGCCAGATCGCCGCCGATCTTCACATTGTTGCCTGTTGCCATCCAGGTCGCCCGATTGGGGACTTTCACCATTGTCGATTGCCCCAGAATACGGCCCTCGTGGAGCGTCGCTGTCAGCACCGCATCCAGTTTGGCCGATTGGAGCTGGCCTGCAAGGTTATCAATACAGATGATGGTCCGGCCCTGCATGAGCATGGCAGTGATACGCTTATCCCATTCCTCCTCATTGTCTGGTGCTGTTAAAATGGCAGCACAGTCGCCGGTGGCGATAATCGACACCACATCCGCGAACAGCCCTTTCCCGGTCCCTGGCTTGGGAGCGTCCAATAAGGCTAGTGGGACATGCCGCTGAATGGTAGGACGCAACATCGGCGTCAACAGCAGTCCCAACGCGTTGGCCCGGTCTGCCTCACCAACATAGGGGAACTCGCCAATGGTCTCCCAGATGAGCGCGAGCGCCGCTTCCTGTTCTTCCTTCGTTGGGGCAACAGGCACCGAGCGCACAGACAATTCAGGATGAGGGGCATAGTAGAGACGTGTTGCTGAATCGTAGCCAGGAGTGTCCAGAATCGAGCCATCAGGCCGGATCACAGGCGTCTCTACAATGGCTTGCAAGGGAGGAAATGGTAAGTATGGATATTGCGTCTGACGTGCCAGGATTTGCTCTGCCACGTCTTTCGGGGGAGGAACAGGCACCTTGCGATATTCCTCCTCGTCAGTTCCAGGTAGTTTCTTGAGCCGATAGTAGTTGGCCGCATGAGTGAGGACTTCCTTCACTTCGGTCGTCGCCATCGATGCGACGATGGGATGCTTCATTTCGTTGTGTCCAACCCGCACGAGGCGAGAGGATTGAAGAAACAGCGATGGAGCGACATATTCTTTGCGCATCACAGAATTCAGCGCCAGATCCGTCAGCTCACGTAACTGCGCCACCCCAACGATGATTTCAGGAAGCGCATCACCACCATCTGGCCCATCTGGGGTTGCTGTCTGGATGCCATCGTGACGGCCAGCGCCACCGCCATTGCCTTGAGAGTCAGGAGATGGAGTTGCAAGCTCGCTCCAGGCCTCGCGTGCCTCCTCACGATAGGCACTCTCCAGACTGGCAAGCGCCTCCTCTACCTGATAGAGTTCCTCCAACCCTTTGCTATTGGTGGAAGGAACACGACCGGCATAGGCCCGCATCACCTTCTCTGCGTCCGCACGCGACACGTGATTGTCGCGCAACTGGCAGGCGAGCCAGAAACCTGCATTATTGCGCCCCTCGTGGTCATTGACCAGCTGTAAGGCACGTTTGAGCAGGGTGCGCGCCAGGGATGTAGAGGCAGGAGAGGGCGATGGAGGCACAGGTTCTTCCTGTGGAGCTGTGTTGCGAGAACGCCTCCGTTTGCTCTCGGGGGGATGGAGCAACCCAAGAAAGGCGCGTAAGTCTTCTGGTAAGAGGTCTACTTCATCAGGAATGGGATCTCGTACCCAGATGTAGGGACCACTGCGGTTGCGTCCACAAAATGCACCATACCCGCCATCCGCGCGAATATCTAAGCCCGGCCAGTGTGTGCCTAATTGCCGGTTCGCTTTATGATTCAAGGTCGCCACAGGCCAACCAGGATGACGGAAGTAGACATGTGCCCCACCGGAGCCAGTCAGCACATGAGGTTGCAGGCCCAGGCGTTCCCTCGTCCGTTGTCCATCAGGGATGTCAAAGTCGAGAATAAGTACGCCACTGATCGCCCCTGTGACAACTGCCCATGCACTTGGAGCGTAGAGACGATCCCAGTGACGAAGCTCATCAGGCGTAACGTGACGACTTTGCAATGACTTCCAGGCTAGCCGTTTAGGAGTTCCATCTGAGTGGTACTCTTGCAAGGCTGGTGGCCGCTTCTCCTCATCGAGCGGAAAGACCGACCAATGCAATCGTTGGAGCGCCTCAAGTGCTGTATGGTATGGTGTCTGCTCGCTCCATACAGTCGCCAGTGATGTGGTGGTCATGGTGAGCGTCCTTTCGTTCTAGAGGAAGTTTCCTCGTTGTGAAGCAAGCCTGCGTTGTGATCGCCCCCTGCCAGACCACAACGCTCTGTATGAGAACACTTCCGTTGGGGATCAACCGTCTCTGAAAGGGGCGTAGCACGAGGCTCATGCCACATCGCTCCCTTCCAGAAGGGCTAACCAGGAATGCTGGTGATAGATCGGGGTGTACCAACGGACCTCTCGTTCTCGAAAATGCGCGAGCCAGTCGCTGGTCAGGGCAATGTGCCGTGCTCGCTCCAATCCGCGACACCGCGTTCCTGGTGGACAGATCGGAGCCTTCTCCCCGCGCTGGTCCGTCATCTTACAACTCTCCAGCACAGGCGGCGCTTCATAGCGGGAAGAGTGCCAGGAGGCATACCCCCATTCAGCATAGCCAGTCTTTGGATCGCGCTTCACCGGGCGGGTGGATGGCCCTATACTATCCGTTGACACCTGGATGCCATAAGCATCACAGAGGTAGAGGAGCGGTCCCAATGCTGGCGCATAACAGACGCCCCAGATGTGGATGCGCTTGACTCCCTCAGCGCTCAAAAAGGGAATGAGACGCGCAAGGATAGCATAATAGGCTGGCAACAACGAGGGCATCCGCCCTAAAATGCAGAAGCCACCGAGTCCAAAGATGTCGTCCTCACGCATGAAAGGAAGAATGCGCTCAGCACAGCGGAGATACTGTTCGACGCTCACCCCTTGCGCACTCATCACACAAGAGATGCCATTACGGTGGGCATTGAGATAAGCGGCTGCGGCAACGGTTTGCTCGACGGCCCATGCCGCATCTGCCTCGCTCCAGCGTCGTTTCGTGCGTACCAGTTCTCCAGCCTCCCCTTCCATCCAGGTTTCGTCAATGAGAACGTCATAGCTTGCTCGCGCCTCTAGTTGTTCGGCATATCCAAAGTGTTCTGCATGCTCTTCCTGTCGCTTCAAGGCATCTTTGAGGGAGAGGCGCTGCTCGGTCAGCAGGGAGAGGTGTCGAGCCTGCCCCCGAAAGAGGAGACAGGCATCGTTAAAAGCACCGCTATCCTGAAGCACACGAACTCCTGGAGGGATGGCAACCTGATTCACTTTTTTCCTCGTCGTGCCACAAACCGGAGACACACAAGCATAGGCACCAGTATAGACGGAGTGATAGTTGTAGGCGCGTTCTCCCACCCCGCAATAAAACCGAATGGCCTCACTATTCACGAGCCGCGCTCCTTTCGCTGCCAGCAGTGACCACCTTCCAGGTATCGGGATAGCATACCCGCATCAACTCAACGGGGTCCACAGCCACAGCCCCTAACTGAAGAGCTAGCTCACGTTTGGAGGGAACCAGATCATAATGGGGGAAGCGCCCAGAGTGACTCGGTTGAAACCAGGATCGTTTGAGGCCCAGCTGGGCAGCGAAGGTGTGCAATTCTTCCAGATCGCCATCGGTTGCCAGATGACACCAGTATTTGTACAGCAGTTTGCAGGAAGGATAGTGCCGAACGGTATCGACATAGATCATGCCGTCACCTCACTCTCACTCACACAATCAAACAGAGTAGCCTGCGTGTTTTTCTGAAGGATGCGCTCCAGATTTTTGTGGGCCGTCTGAAAGTAGGATGGCTTCAGTTCAATGCCGATAAATTTCCGTCCATGTCGGAGTGCCTCATACCCTTCACTCCCGATTCCGCAAAAGGGAGATAAGATGGTTTCGCCCGGATTGCTCCATAGGCGCACACACCGCTCAATCGTTTCCAGTTGTAATGGGCAGATATGCCGCTCATCGTTGGCATCGCGCCCCTCTGCCGCGTTCAAGGTTTTCGACTCTTTGATGTGATACCAGACCGGGTGCGCCCATTGTATCCACTCCTCATTGGTAATCTGCGGGATGATCGGAACGGCATTCTCACCAGGCTTCCTAAAAAGCAAGATGTAGTCTGCCAAGCCTGGACGCATCCAGGAAGCATCTTTGCGCAATTGGACAAACAGGAGTCCTTTGGATTTCGTGCGAATGGCCTGGACCTGGGGGTTCTTGTCGATGCAGATCTCGCCATGATAGATCCATCCCCGTTTGAGAAACGCAGCGATGATCTCACCACGAAAATCTTTCAACCCGATGAAGCCATCACTGATGAGCGTTGCGGCCAGTTGTTGGACATGCACACAGCAGTTGCGGCCAGTCTTGGTCACACGCAACAGGTGATCAATAATATAGCTGAAGTGGTGATAGAATTCGTCGATGCTGCGGCTATTGCCCAAATCGCGTTCACTGGGGCTGTAGGTATAGAGGCTCTGGAAGGGTGGCGAGAAGATCGAGAGATCAACGGAGGCCTCCTCTAGCTCCCCTAAGCGCTCACAACTATCGCCAAGCATCAGTGTATACTGGTCCGTTGTGATCGTGCGTGTGCGATACTCATCGTGTTGAGGGATCTGCTCCAGCTCATCACGTGCGTAGGCTTGCACCTGTGCAACCAGACGTTCATTCATAATGGTTGCCTCTCGCTCCTTTCGTAATACGTTGGTATAAATGCCCTGCTCCACCTGTGACAGCACGACAAACACCTGTACTGGATACTGCTGCCCAAAGCGCCAACAGCGCCGGATGCATTGGTAGTACTCCTCAAAACTATCGGAGAGACCCACAAAGGCCATCTTGTGGCAATCCTGGAGATTGATCCCAAAGCCTGCAATACGAGGTTTGGTGATGAAGATGCGCTTGGCACCTGCTTGAAAGGCTTCAATCGCGTGCATCTTGGCATCTGGGGAGTCTGCGCCTTTGATTTCTATCGCATCGGGGAGTGCGCGGGTCAGTGCCTCGCTTTCATCATTCCGGCCACACCAGAGTATCCACTGTTCGCTGTCGGCCTGGACCAGCGCAACGGCCCGCTTCACACGTTCCTCCAGGGTGTTCTTGCGAACCTGAGAGCGGTCCGTGATCCCCCCTATTCCCGTCGCAAAGAGCGCCCCTTACGGAAGGTAGGTCGTTTCGACGAACAGAGGAGTCACAGACAGAGGAGGCAAGATGTACCCCTGCTGGGCATAGCCCAGATCGGCGGGAGTTTTCACACTCATGGACCAGGATGCCATCCAGCGGTAAAATGGCTCCTCAGCATGTTTCTTCAACCGCCACCCGCCATGCGCACTCACGTCAGAGTCGTGGGTGAAGAACAACGCGAGCAGATCCGCTCGACGCATCACCCCTAAAAACTCGGCGTGATTGGCAATCTCAATAATATCGTTAGGAGCCGGAGTTGCGGTACAACAGAGTCGGTAGGGAATACTGGCGAACAGAGAGATGAGCCGATTTCTCAACTCCCCATCAAGCGACTTGAGGATAGAAGACTCATCGAGAATGACCGCCCCAAAGTCCGCCGGGGTGAAATGGGAGAGCAATTCATAGTTGGTGATGTTAATCCCATCTACTAGATCCTTGCCTGATCTAGTATAGTGGGCCTCGATCCCGAGCTTGCGTGCCTCGCTGACGGTTTGCCGCGCCACAGAAAGCGGGGCAAGGATCAGCGTCCGTTGGCCTGTCAAACGCGCAAATTCAAGCTGCATGCCAGATTTCCCCAATCCCGTATCGGCAAACAACGCGGCTCGACCTTTGCGTAACGCCCATTGCACCAGCATCTTCTGAAAAGGGAAGAGGCGCGGGTGGATATCAGACAGGGTAATATCTATTCCGGCAGGAGAAGCGATGATTCGCTTGTGTTGTAAAAAGGCGTGATAGGTGTCGATTGTGGAGGCATTCATAGCCGTACCTCCTGCTGGGTCACTGGTTCTAACCAGCGGATCTTCTTACCCATGTGCTTTGCGTAGGCGATCTCTCGTTGTGTGGACGCTCCAACATATCCCCCGACGTTGAGAACCAGAATCTCGTGCGCCAGGTCGATTTTGAAGAAGTGGAGCAAGTCCAGTTTATCCTTATCGACTGGCCCAAGCGTCAAATCGTGATCCGATTTCGTATCACAGCCAATAGAAAGCACTATACGCCCGGCCAGGGTCTCACGCAGATTGGCCTCTTGAAATGCCTGTGAAAAACGGGTAGAACCGCATAAGCAGACAATCGTGGGGGCTGGCGTATTCGCTTTGCGGAGAAGGAAATCTTCTAGGGTGGTCATGCTTGCCCTCCCATCAGATCGCACTGGAGTTGCTCGATAAGACCATCCAGCAGTGCCAACAATTCTGACTCTAATGCCTGATCCTGCTCGTACGCATCATCCGTTGGGGTATGCGTTCCACGCGATGCTCGCCGATCCAGATAGCGCCGTTCCCGCTGTTGCTTGGCGACGAGGCGCTCTTTCATTCCGATGAGCCAGTCGAGGCCTTCTTCGAGCGTCATTGTGTCCAGCAATTTCTGATAAGTCAGGGAACCTCGCACCTGCTGTCCAGTGCGCTTGTTGCGGTTCATGGCCGCACCTCCAAACCAGGAAGCAAGCCCAAATCTGCTGCGGTGAGGCCATAGAGAGTACAGAGATGTTTGCAATAGATGGGGCGCGGTTTGCTTTCGCCACGTTCCCAGCGCCCAACTAGTTTGGCACAAATGGCAACGTCAGCTTTGCCTTCCGCTGCACAGCGTTTGTATAGCTCGTCGGCCACATCTTGCTGCGACCATCCGCGCAATAGCCGCTGATACTTGAGCGGTGAACATGAGAGCGGTGCAGCAGTGGTTTGGGAGGACACAGCCGTCTGTAGGGGGTGTGTTATCATGGAGCGGTAACTCCTTACTCACCAGGTTCCTACATTCATTAGGAACCTGGTATGGAAAACTGTTGGGACAAACGGTTGCACGAGTTACTCTGCTAGTTCAGGTGTTGGCGCACATGGGCTAGCATTTTTATTGGGGAAACGTTGCCAGGCGGCGAGAAAGTCAGCTTTGGTAACTGGCTCCTGAAAGTGAGCTTTGGTCCCATAATCGAAGCACTCCACCATGTGCTGCTGTTGAGGGGTAAGTGCTAACTGAACCCCTTGAGTGGCAGTCGAGATGAAAATGGTGTTGTTGTACACGTCAACCGCGACATCAGGGTATTTCGTTTTCACCGCACGGGCAATCAAACAACAGGAGGGAACGGTACAAATGCCGATGACCTCTTCATCTCGTTTGGAAGCGAGATAGGCTTCGACATCCTGATCGCTTAAACAATAGGTGACAGGAAGAAAATGGTTCAAACTGGAACCTCCTTTGAAGAAAAGTGAAAAGTTGGTGGAGAAAAGGAAGTAGCATAAAAGAAATACACTACAGAGTATCAGATCACTATTGCGTCAGAGGATCGTACTCTGTCTGATCCTCGCTTTGACGAATGAAGAAGCTACTTTGTGAGTGATTCGTACATGAAGGAAAAACTTCTCTTGCTCCTCTCTAAAATTCTTTCTACATATTTTACATCGATAAAATATGCAATATTTAAATTCATCCATTAAATTTTATTTTATATAAAAATAGTATATATTCTACTAAATCTCTTGTTTGTTCTCTATCAAATCCATTTCCAACTCAGCTTCAACTTCTTTTCTATCTCTTTTCTACTGTATTTTCTCCTTTTCTAGGATATAACAAAGGTGTTGTATAGAACTACCTTAAGGCGCCTCTCAAGGCACGGTTCGCCTTCCTCGGTAGAAGCCACATTCCTGCGCTTGCGCTGGGGCTTGGTTGGAAAGAACCGATCCGAACGGAGTGCCAAGCACAAGAGGGATCAAAGGATCCCTGAGCAGATATATTGGGAGTCGGCCTCGTAGAGTTGGCTGACCCACATGTAGGTGTGCGTCAGACAAGTCTTCGGGGAACAGCATGTGTCGTTTCCCGAATCCCTGTAGAGGAACGAGAGGAGGTGAACGAACATGTTTCCTGGTCTGATCCCGGTGCCTGTGCACCCGATCCCGATGGCTAGCCCTCCGCCCGCTTGCGGGCACAACCAGTGCGTGACCTGCTGCATGGGGCTGGCTTGCGTCAACCACCACTGCAACGGTGGGTGACCTGAGTGAGTGATGAGGTTCCGCCCCTGAACATCGTCGTTTCGGGGCGGAACCTCCCACCACACGAGGAACAGCATGTGTCGTTTCCCGAACCCCTGCCCTGTAGAGGAACGAGAGGAGGTGAACGAACATGTTTCCTGGTCTGGTCCTGGTGATCACGCCCATGGCAGACAATCCTCCCGGTTGCGGGCACGCTGGTTGCGCTGCCTGCGAAGCGAGGGCCGTCTGCTACACCCATCACTGTAACGGTGGGTGAGCCAAGTGAGTGACGGAGTTCCGTTCCAGGCTCTTTCTGGAACGGAACTCCCACCAACCCATCTCTCCTGATGATGACACTAGACTCACCTCCTTGTCTGGTAGTCCAGCTCCTCAAATTGGATCAAACGTGCTGTGGTATACTTTCCCTCCTATGCGTTGCATCGCCTCAATACATCGCTGTTTGTGTTCCGGTCCTTTCAAAAAGTTGTTCGTCATTGTTCCTCGCTTTCTTTCTGCTCTCCCGCACGGATCATGCGGAGAAGCTTGTTCGTCGTAACACACTACAACCCAGACTTGAAATGCCTCGCCAGGATTTGCACCTGGCCCTCGCTTTGACGAATGAGGCTCTTTCGTTGTCCTATTGAGCAGCGTGCCGGAAGAGGACAACATTATTGATCGGTGCTTCACTGTCCTGTTCTTCGTTGTCCTCTGTCCGCTCGTTCGATAGGACACTTTCCGGTGTTGGTTGTCCTATTGGTTGCGCTGTCCTCTCCTGTCCTCCTCTTTGGTTGTTGTCCTCCTCATCGTGTGTCCAGGTGAGTGGCAATTGTCCGCTTGCGCGTAAGGCTGCAAAGTGGCGCCTCACTGTTCGCTCAGTGATCCCCAGATGAACAGCGACCGCCTTTTGTGTGATCGGCTCGTGTGTCTGAACGTAGGCCAGCACGCCAGCAAACGCCCCATGCTCGCCATTATTCTTATCGCTGGTCGCGTCGAGCAATTCTTGAGCCTTCAAGCGCCAGAAACGTGCGCTCGCTGGCCGATTAAGGCCCAGGTGAGCAGCGAGGAGTGTGTCGATATCAGGCGAGCTGGCACGTTGTAGATTCTCGCGCAGGAAGTTAAGTGTCAATTCAAGCTTATCTGGTGTCCTCTCCGCTTTTGTGGTCGCTGTCCTATTGTTGGCGCTTTCGTTGCCCTGTGCCTGCTCGCTTTCCTGTCCTATTGCTGATGTGGTTGCTGTCCTCTCTGGCGCGCTGGTCTGTCCTACAGATTTGATGTCCGCTGTCCTATCGGTCATGGCCTCGTTGTTGGTCGCTGTCCTGATGCGAGAGGACATGGCCGCTTTCAATTGCTGAATTTCTTCGAGCGCTTTCGTGAGCGTGTCTGCTTTTTGATGCAATGCCTGTGTCATCTCTTGCAGCTGCTTCGAGAAGGTTGCCGCCAATTCTTCCATCTGTGAGCGATGTTGCTGCGGCGTGATCTCCTCGCCATCTTCCTCGTCGTCGTTCATGTGGGAAAGATAGCAGAAAACGATACCGGCGGCGCATCGAACCCACAAGAGCACTTCCCCAGCTTCTTTCGGCACATGAAAGACACGAAAGCCAACTGTGACGACTGTGAGAACGGCAAAGAGCCAGCCCAGGTTCCGCATCATGTTTGCCTGACTCGTTTTCCCATCGCGCCGTGCCTGCTTCGCCAACGCGATACAGCCAAGCATCGACCCTTCTATCGCGGCGTTCAACAAGTCTTCAGTGAGTGTCGCGAGTTGCTTGCCGAGCGTTTCCTTCTCGAACCAGTCAGGGGCGGCCAGTTCCGCGCCAATGACGATAGTACATCCGATGATGAGCGGCACGGCTAATATCGCCATGATCCGCAACCA
Organism: Reticulibacter mediterranei; assembly: GCF_016587455.1. Lineage (NCBI taxonomy): Bacteria > Bacillati > Chloroflexota > Ktedonobacteria > Ktedonobacterales > Reticulibacteraceae > Reticulibacter > Reticulibacter mediterranei. Next base: position 1,815,373 of record NZ_BNJK01000001.1, read on the forward strand.
CCAATCAATATGCTTTTTCAGCGGCTTGAGCGAGACGACGCCACGCCAGAAACGCCGCTTTGCTGGTTGTTGTTGTGCTGCCGCCATTATTTCGACTCCTTCCATAATCCTTGCTGCTTCAAAATGGTACGAGCAAATTCGCGGTTTTTCTGGCTGGTCGTGAGTTCTAAACCAGTAAGTGTACGGTCGATATTGCCAACTGCACGGTACACAAACGGCAACATTTTGAGCTTTTCTTCATCCCAGCCGGTCGGCAAATCAATGACGCCAGTTACGTCGTCGTTTTGCCCACGTACGCCCTGTTCTGAAGCCGATAGAAGCTCATTTTTACGCGCGTAACTTACGCGCGTAACATCGGTGTTTTCAAGCTCAGAATGGTCAAGATTGCCGCTGGTTGTGTTACGCGCGTAACGTCGAGAAATTTCCCTCTCAGCTGGCGTCTGGTCAGAGCGTACGTGCTTTTTTCCCGGCGTAACCTCTACGCGCAGACGCGTAGGCAAGCGACCCTCGTTATCTTTATATCTTTTTTGCGCTCGTGCTAGATTTGGTGTTTTTGACACGTGCCGCGCTTCTTGCTGATCAAACTGCACTAGCATCGGTGTTTTTGATAAACCTCGTACAAATCCCTGCCCCGCTGGTAAATTGCGCAACTGCTTACACAGTTCTTTGTCGATGTATTTTTCGCAGCGCTCGATATCGTTATTTAAATCCTGTTTCATGACAACCTGGATGTTGAGGTTCGCAACGGACCAGTTCGCAATGTTGGCGAGTCGCTGCGTTGCCATAATGAGGGTATAGCCGAATGAGCGGCCAGCATTCGCGACTTCCACATACGCTTTCTTGAGCCGCTTGAAGCTCTTTGGATCGAGCGGAAGTGCAGAGAGAGTCGGTTGCTCAGGAACAAGATTGTGGGCCTCGTCGGTGACGACAAGACACGGAGGCCGGTCCTCTTCACTCTCCAGGTCAAACGCCCATTCAACCAACTCATGTAAGATGGTCGCGAGGGTTTCAGCCATCTCATCGAAATCGCCGCGATACGACTGGACGTTAAAGACGGCCTGAGCACCCCATTCCATCATGTCGTGGGCGAACTCGGCGGCATTGTCAGGCGTCACGCTGTAGTATGGCGCTCCAGCCTGTTCTTTATAGTCAGGATGCCCACAGGAGATGATTGTCTGATGCATCTCCCGCAATGGGTAGAACTCGTTTTTGTAGTCCACCAGGAAACAGGGAACGTTGTTGCGCGCCGCACTCAAGATGGTCGAACCGATCAGGTTGCTTTTGCCTGCACCTTGCGTGCCAGTGAGAAGAACACCTCGCCCGAACACATTATCGAAGAGTGGATCGAAGCGCCGCCCAAATCGTACCGACACGCCCCACTTGAGCGTGCCTTTTCTCCATGATCGTGTCTGGTCTTTGCTGGTCGCTGGCGAGGTACTGGCTGTAGGCTCAATCTGTTGTGACTGCACAGTTGGAGATGGCGCGGCGACCGGAACTTGCAGATAGAGACCAGGGGTTTTCTCTGAACGCAAGCCGAAAAGCCGTTTGAGCTTGGCTTGTGCTGACTGGTCAACATATACCATCGGAGTCGCTGGCGAAACAGTGTCCACGACGTGCTGTGTTGCTTCAACAAGACGAGCATGAGTTTCAGCGCCGCTGCCCGGAACCAACCATTTCGCGATCTCGTCGCTATGTCTGGCGATAGCTCCAACGGCCAGCAGGCTGAAGAACATGCCTGTTTTGTCAAAATGCATTGCTACGTCGGCGATACCGGAGGCAACGAGCGCCGTGCCAGTCACAATGGTCTGACCTTTGGTGATACGCTGCCAGATAGGGAGTGCTGACTCCCCGATCTGGTCAGGCGATGCGGTTGTTGTTGGGAAATGGCGTTGATCTTCCATGCTCGTATTCCTTGTGCGCTAGGCTCTCGACCACCCATGCTCGATCAGCGCGAGGCCGATGGTTCCGAAAAAGCCGACGATAAAGCCGGTGATAAACGCGAAGGCGATATGCCCCCAGGCCGCTGTTGAGAGCGTACCGTAGTTGTAGTCGGTCCAGAAATTGAAGCCGACGATAATCCACGAGCCGGTCTTGAAGATGCGGCCCATAAGCGCTCCAGAACGCGCGACACTGTGCTGCATCAGTTCATAGCCAACAACGAAGCCCAAGTACACCAGTTCAATGCCCCACCCAAAGATCGTGGCGATGGCTTCTTGCGGCGACTGCTGACCCGCAATCAGCGCGATAGGTTGCCACAAAATGGCCCAGTTTGGATGGTAGACATTAATTTGACCTGCATTCGTGATGAATGCCTCATTGGTTTGAATCTGCGTCATAAGCGCGACTACCCACAGAATGAGGAAGCCAACGCCGACAGCAGTGATAAACTTCGGTGGATGCGTGGACGGGGCATAGCTCATCGTTGAAACTGGGGCAACAACCGAGCTAGCCGTCACGCTCGTTGCTGGCCCGCGCGTCGTACGTGACCGTCTGGTAGTGGTCATGGTTCATTCTCCTCTTCCTCATCGCTGATATCGCGTGTGTAGGTGGTGAAATCAATCACCATTGGCTCGTCTCGCAGGATCGCGAGCAACAGCGAATCGACTTCGCATTCTTCCCATTCCAGAATGATGTAGCCGAAACCCTCTTTGTCGGTGGTGCCGTAGTCCACCAGCACGACTTCGTTGCGTCCCTCGAACCAGCCTTCGATCTTCTTGAGAAGTGCCTCGTGGATCTCCAACTCTAACGTGAAAAAGACGCCTTGCGCCTGACCAGGCAGATCTGCACTTGACGAGGGCGGTAAGGTGTCGCGCTGGAACCCTTCAGGGATAATCTGAGGCATGTGGCTCTCCTTACTATGGATTCAACCTCCTAATTGCCCAATACAATGCGAATGGGCAGCATCGGCACAATGCAAACATACACAAACAATGCATTCCAGCCATCATCAACAATCCGATGCCAATACACCCCGATCCAAATGTCACGAGGTTCAAATGAGACAGAACAAGAAATTGATTTGCGTAATAGGTCCATACGTGTCACATCTCCATTCAGCAGGGATAATGCCCACTTGTGCGGTGGGAAGGATTGCATGGTCTACTAAAGAAATGCACTATAAACACATCGCGAATTGCCAGGCCGAGGGATCGCACCTCGGCACCCGCTTTGACGGATCAGGCCGCCTTGAGAAACGCGCTAAATGGTTTTTCCGTTCACCATATCTGTCGCCTCCGAAGTGGTCAGCAACCCCTCCTGGTACAGATCGTTCACACCGTTTATGAGGTCTGAATCTTCATGGCAAGGGCATCCAAATGGGCAGAAGCCTGTGCCACTGTGAACATCCAGATCACCATCTTCGTTGAGACCGTATGTAGGCATGACTTCGTACTCTTCGTCCATGTGCTATACTCCTTTCGATAAGATCGTTCACTGCGATACTGTCACCCTGGCCGGTGCTGGAAACGCCGGCTCAGGACTCTTCAACGCGCTACGCATTGAGAAAAAAGTTCACTCCGCACCCTGATCGGGGAAAGAAGCTGCGCACTCTTCCTGCTTTCGCGCACGCTTTTCTTCCCATTTTTTCAGCACATCTGCCTCTCGCCGCTCCATTTCAGCATCTTCCTCCTGGGGCGTAGAAAAACTCGAGGGGACTTCCTCTGGAATGGTGATATTCAGATACGGCTTGCCATCATAGCCCTCTTTTTGGATGATGAGCATACTGAAATCGCGTGGTTGCACATGCTGGAGGCCTTGATAGGTCGCACGATAATCCACCTGCCAGGTCGCTGGAACGGCGATTTCCGGGACAAGAGAAACTTTCAGAAGCTCGTAGGATGGATCTTGATAATTGCCAAAGGAAGTCTGAAAGAATGCGGCCAGATCAGCATGCGTAAAGGCGCGCTCTGGATTGGCGAAGGCCTTGCCCAACGTACGTATGGAGGGCAGTTGTTGCGCTGACATGAATATTTTCCTTTCACTCTTGTTGTGTGTGCTTGACACCAGTACTCGCCATCGGTATGCTCGAAGAGAGTACCAGGTGTGTGAGGAGATCGCGGCCACTTGGGGGCGAGTATCCCTGCAAGGAGACAAGCGCTTGCTCTTTTCCGCATTAGAGAGGACAACGAAGTGAGCTTCCCCCCGTTTGAAAGAGTCGGGAAATGTGGAATATACTAGACTCAATCAAACGAGGGAAGAAAGATGACCAAAGAACAAAAAGCCTACACGAAAGAGTTCAAAATCGAAGCTGTACGCTTGGCCGAGACCAGTGGCAAACCTATCACCGAGATCGCTCGTGATTTAGGGATAAGCGACAGCACCATTCATAACTGGCGTAAGCAGTTTTCCGAGCACGGCGAGCAGGCATTTCCAGGCAGCGGGCATCAAACACCCGAGGCCGAAGAACTGCGCCACCTCAAACGCGAACTGGAAGTCGTGAAACAAGAACGAGACATTTTAAAAAAAGCGCTTCATATATTTTCACGACAATAGCGGTGAAGTTTCAGTTTATCGAAGATCACCGGCAAGAATATGCGGTAAAGACGATGTGCCGAACACTTTCCGTCTCAGAATGTGGCTATTATGCTTGGCGCAAACGACCAAAGAGCGAGCGTGAGCAGAAGAACGAAGAACTCACGCAACACATTCAGCAAATTTTTGAGCACAATCGGCAGATCTATGGGAGTCCGCGCATTCATGTGGAACTGAACGATCTGGGGGTGAAATGTTCGCGTAAGCATGTGGCTCGTCTCATGAGAGCGGCAGGCATAAGTGCAGGACAGAAACGTCGCCGGGTTCGGACCACCGATAGCTCACATAAGAATCCAGTAGCGGACAATCGCTTGAATCGAGAGTTCAATGCTTTTGCCCCAAACACCAGATGGACAGGCGACATTACCGGCATTGAGACGGGGCAAGGCTGGCTCTATCTGGCGATCATCCTGGATCTGTATTCGCGGAAAGTGGTTGGATGGTCCATGTCCTTGCATCGTGATGAGGAGCTGGTCGAAAAAGCCTTGAAGATGGCACTGATCCAAAGATGCCCCAAATCAGGATTGATGCATCATACAGATCGAGGGAGTCAATATACTAGCCAAGCATATCAAGGTCTTTTAGCTAGTGCAGGAATCACCTGTAGTATGAGTCGAAAAGGCAACTGTTGGGATAACGCCCCTACGGAGAGTTTCTTTGGCACACTCAAACGAGAATGGACTCATCGACACCACTACCAAACTCAGACCCAAGCCAGGCAGTCCATTTTTGACGACATCGAAACGTTCTACAACCGCAAACGTCGGCATTCGGCACTCGGCTATCTCAGCCCTGTAGCCTATGAGCAGCTAAATAGAAAGGAGCTTGAAACAACTGTTTAAAACGTTGACGTAACGTATTTTTTCTGATAGAGTAAAAGTATCTTAAACGTTTAACGTAACGTTCTCTACGTTTTCTTCATCGAAAGCAAACTCATGAGACGTGGAACGCTCAGACGTTCTCCACACTCCTCGACTCTACGAAACGGGGTCAAGCTCAAAGAGACCAAGAATGATCCAGATCCAGGGAATAGTGGTGCAAGACGCTGAGATTGGAACCATACCGACCATTGACGAGAACCGTGCTGACGTTTCCCTCATCTTTCGTCAGTTCCACGACTGCCTTATTGCCCACCTGATCCCGGTAGTAGATCGTGCCGTGATGCATGCGGCGGGCAAGCGTTAAAGCGTTGAGAATATCCATATTGCTGCCCCCATACCACCCGGCGGGGATATGGTGCAGTTCACGATGCTGGACAAGCCAGGCCGTCCCGGTTTCACACACAAAGATCACATCGCCGATAGCAGTGGAGCGCAGGGGTTCATCAGGAAGAAACCAGACAATTTCCTGGCGCGACATCCAGGAAAGACGCGTATGCGTCGTGAAGGCGCGCACATATTCCACTCGCGCTGCCACTTCTGCCACCAACTGATAGTGTTGGATACGGTCTGTCAACCAGTACTCTGCACAGGAAGTGTGCCTCATCTGGAGATCTTTGGCATGATAGACCAGACAGCGCGGTGGAGCATCAGAAAGGTGTTGCATCACCGTATTCCTTTATGATGAGATTATTAGGGAAGCCACAGAAACGCACTACAACCCACAAGCACAAGACCTGGCTGAGGAGTTGCACCTCAGCTCCCGCTTTGACGGATCAGGCACCGGAAAAGTTCAACAAGCAAGCACTACGCATTTGCATTGAGGATGGCAAGCCCTTCCTCATACGGGACAATCGTGATAACCAATTCCGTATCTTCGTCATCCTCATCGCTCTCTTCGGGCACCGGAAAAACGAAGTCTTCATTCTCTTCTTCATCCTCTGAAAAAGATGGAGTAGAATAGAGTGTCACTTGCGGCCTCCTATGCTGCACTGACGTTGCCCAGCAGAAGTCTTGATAGGGGCTTGCTGGGCGATACTTGTTCACAGAACGCACTACGAATCCGAAAGACCCAGCTGAGGGATTGCACCTCAGTTCCTGCTTGAACGGACCAGGTATTGAGAAAACGGGCTATCAGAATTTCCACCAGGGTTTCGCGGCAGGAGATGGCTCCACTGGTGATTGCTCCTGCGTCTCCGAGGTGTACTCGTGGGCGTGAGTATTCCAGCTTTGTATCGCTCTCTCATAGGCTAATTCGCTCGCCATCGCTTTGATTTGCTCCGGCAAATACCCTGCTGCCGCCAGGCGTTGCACATCAGCATCAGCCCGCGCTCTAGCTTCAATCGCCGCTATTTGTTCTGGTGTGAGAGACACGTCGTTTTCCTTTCCATGTAAAATATGGTTACTCTTTACCAGCCATAAGGACTGGCTACTGTCTGGCCGGAGAATTGCACTCCGGCATACCGCTTGATGGTCAGACAGTGAGGGCTTACGACAGGGATGCTCTCTTGCTACCCTTCCTTTCCGAACATCTGACGCTATCGCTCCCTCTGAAGCGTTATTTGTGACTCGCCACGCAACAGGCGAGCGGTTTATTTCGTAACGTGCCACCGATCCCAGGCACGGGGCCACTTCGTATCGCGCCGCCCGGAGCGCTTCAGCCTCGCTTGTGTCGTGCTTAGTGAACGTTACTTCCTTCGCCACTACAACTAGCAGCTAATGCTGCCACGAGACCTTTTGAGACCGCGCATCCTCTCTGTATGACCTCGCTGGCTTACTTCGCCTTCACCAGAAGCATTCACACGGGAGAACCTTGTCTATTTGTTAAAGTGCTGCTCGTTCATCGATCCATGAAAACAGTCGGAGTGACCTCAATCAGCCGTGTCTGCTCACCTGTGGTGTGGACCGATATTGATGTGAAAGTGCGCCATCAGGCCTGACCGAGTATAATGCTCATAGACCTGGTGTTGCGAGCATCGACGCTGCCTAGCCTCGAAAACTGTCAGTGCCGATGCTGTACTAGGTTCTGGAAGACACTTACGGTTGCAGCCGCAGGTGTCTTTCTGTTTATGATTATGCATGATTTTAAATAGATCTGGAACATCACGAAATAGTCTTGGTTTCTCGAACAAATGAGGCATTTTATAACTACTTCGTAACTACTCCCAAATCATGTGTCCTACGTCACATAACCACTGTAAATAATTATGTGACATAGGACACATGATTGTCAAGGGCATTACTGACCTATTTTCCTAATCATGTGTTATACTTGAGAAAAGTCATGTTACATAGGAAACACAATTAGTTGGTGAAAACATATGACGCAGCACCTTAAAAGCAATGATCGCGTTCTACTGAAGGCTGTAGATGCTCGCAAGATTGCTGGGTTCAGTAGACAACATATGCAACGCCTCTTAAAAAGTAAAAGCATTGAAGGAGAGAAGCTGGGGCGCGATTGGTTTGTGTATGAAGATTCTCTTCGAGCTTTTCTTGACCAACCCCGCAAGCCTGGACCAAAGGGGCCGCGCAAACAATCGTCTCTACAGGATGTTCAAGGAATGTCAGATACCTCGTCAATAACTTCTTTAGAGGAAGAGTCAAACAGATAAAAGTTAATGGCTTTTAATCGGATCATACAGATCAGTCATAAATAAGTAATTTACGTATGTTGCATCATAGGCTTATAAGGCTGAAAGGATGAATAAGAATGGCCTCTCATGCATCAAAGAAGCAACCAAATGAGCGCCTAACTTATTACCGAAAATTGCAACATTGGACACAAACACAGTTAGCTGATGAACTATATAAGCTGTGCGATGAGACAGAATTAAACGATCACGGCGTTCTTGATAAGAACATGGTTTCTAAGTGGGAGCGCGGCGAGAATACCCCTGGTCATTTCTGGCAAAAGAAATTATGTACTCTCTTTAAAAAAGATGCTAAAGAATTAGGCTTCATAGATGTTCCAGGCTCTCATAGCTTAGATCTTACACTTCTACGATCTGATGCGGAACAAGATACAGAGAGCAGTACAATGGATAAAAGCAAACGGCTAACTCTGCAAGTTCTTGGTCTAACAGGCACATCTCTCATTACAGGCAATTCAGAAATCGAAAATCTTCTTGTTCGTAAAGTTGCGCGCCTTCAATCCTGGTTTATTGATAGCCTGGAGGATGGAACGCTAATACGATGGCAACTGTACTATACAGCAACTAATTCACTTACTGAAAATGGGTTACGTAGCCAGATAACAAGGCTGGAGCAGATTGCAGATGAAGGTGGCAGCGAACACGCGAGAATCTGCCGTATACTCGCGCAAAACTATCAGCTCGCTGGGAGCCTGGCCCGCGATAGATTTCAGTATAGTAAGGCTAAGGACTACTTTCATAAAGCAGAACAAGCTGCCAATGAAAGCGAATTACCAGCAGATATGTTAGCTACCGCAACAGCTCGTCGTGGGCTGGCTCTATTGCGTCAAGAGCGTGTCGAGGAAGCATTGCACATCTATCGACATGCAGTGGACGCCTCTGTACATGCCGAACCTCTTACAAGAGCTTATGTTTTCTCTGGTTTAGCGGAAGCTCTCGCTAGAAACGGGGAACAGTATCGAGATGAATGTTATCATGCTCTTGATCAGGCAGAGTTACTTCTAGACCGCGCTCACAATGTTCCTCCAGAAGAAGATTTTGCCTTTGTTCGTTTAACAATGCAATCCCTACAGGACTCTCGTGGTGAGTGTCATGTGCTGTTGGGAGAACCATATAAGGGGCTAGAATATCTTCAGAAAGCCGAGAAGCAACTTGATCATAAATTGAGCCGAAGCCACTGCCGACTGCTCATGCAACAATCAGAAGCATTTCTTGTTGCGGGTCAACCTGATGACTGCGTAGAGTTTGCCTTGAAAGGACTACAGGTAGCACGTATACTTGAAAGTGCAAGCAGCATCAATTGGTCCCGCGAAATCTATGCGAAACTGCTCAACTCTCAATGGAAGGGTGAGCCTGTTGTAGAGCATTTAGCAAGCGCTCTGTAAAGAAGACATCTAGAGAGGCACGCTAACATGTCACAATCCAAATCAACCAGGATTTCTTTAGGACAGGAAAAACTAAGCGGCAGCTGCGTAGGAATTGGTACATGGGCCATCGGAGGTGGCTGGGGATCGCAATCAGATGAAGACTCACTAAAAGCAATACATGCTGCACTCGATCTTGGATGCCAGCTTATTGACACAGCACCGCTTTATGGCAATGGACATGCAGAACGCCTTATCGCGCGCGTCTTCAAGGAGCGAGGATCACGTGTTACTACGTGTACAAAAGTGTATCCCCTTGACTACCAATGGGCACCTGCCCCTGGTACGCCTCTTCAAGACATTTATCCCCCTGAACATATTCTTGCTCAGGCAGAAGGTAGCTTACAGAGATTAGGAATTGACTGCCTTGACTGCCTCCTCTTCCAAACCTGGTGCCCTTCCTGGTCTGAGGAACGTTCATGGTCTGAAACTATGTTGCATCTGCGACAGCAAGGAAAAATACGCACATTTGGCATTTCCGTGAGCGATCACCGACCCGAAGAAGTTATCGGCATCATAGAAGCGGGATTGGTTGATATTGTCGAAGTTCCGTATAGTATTCTGGATCAACGTGCAGCTGCGCGGCTTTTCCCAGTTGCCCAACAGCACCATGTCAGCATCATTGCCCGAACCCCTTTAGCCTCTGGATCATTAGCGGGTGATTGGTACAACGGCATGAAATTTCCCCGTGATGATTGGAGGCGTCGAGTCTTTCGCAACGACCTCCTTCAACAAACGCTCCAAAGAGTCGCTAAAATACGATCACTTGTTGATCCATCATTTCCTCTTGCGCAAATAGCCTTGCGATTTTGTTTGAGTCATCCAGCTGTGACCGCTGTTATCCCTGGGGTACGGAATGTGGACCAGGTACATTGCAATTTGGCCGTCCTTGAACAAGATCCGCTCCCACACACTCTCCTCGAACAGATTGACAGCTTGTGGCATGAAGAATTTCACGAAAATGTACGAACTAGTGTTGGAGAAGAGGGAGAAGGAGAGAAGAGATTGGCCTCACACGTATAATATACACAGGGATTTCGTGTTCTGCAAAAATGTTTGATAACCTAGTGGCTCTTCGGGACATGCTTCTTTCTTAGGATTAAAAGGAGTGGGCGTTAAATCGTAGATAACAATGTAGTAGATTGCATAGGTGAAGCTACGAAGATGGATTAGGTATCACTTGCTCTTTCTCTAAATCAGCAACATCCTCTTTTTGAGCTTCGTTTTGCGAAGAGGCTTCTTTACTAGGATGGCCTGGGTTATCTGCACCTAGTACAATGTTTTTTGGTATCATAGCTTTTTGCTGCTCTATCCATGATTTGAATACTGGTAGAGCTTCAGATAATGAAGGTTTAGCAGAGTTAGATATTCCATCTAAAGTAACTAATCCTGCCTCTGCGTTCCCTCCAAAACGTCCCACAAGTGCTTTAAGAAGTCCATCAGCAAAACGATCGCTAAAACCGCTAATAAAAGCAACAAGCCAAAGTATTTCCGTTGCTCCTGCAGAAGAGAGGGTTTTAGAAACCGCAGTTGGATCTTTAACAATGGAGATTAAACCTATTAAAACAGCAAAATAGGCAATAGTTCCCATTACAATTCCTGTAAGCGGCCTCGTGAAGAGCCATCGTAGAGGATCTTGTAACTCAATGTCACCTGAACTATTAAACCTGTAAAGTATTGCAGTAAAGCTTCCTATTGTACTCCACAATAAGATAGGAAGCGGTACTTGTATGATAGGCAGCACAGTATTAACGTTTGGCCCACCAGAACTTCCCCAAAATATTAAAGCACCTAAACCAGCTAAAGCGGCAATAGAGACAACGACAGCTAGCCAGCGAGCTAATTTGCGTTGGCTTTCGATATCTTGATATTGCTTTATAGCCCCTTTGATTTGTTCAAGGCTTAATTCAGCTAGTTTAAGATCTTGCTCTGTTTGAGCTTTATAAACCGTTATTGTTTGATCTAACAGTATAGGTAGAAGCCTTAATAGATCTGGCTGGTTTGACATATATAACATGATTTTTGTCTGAACTTCATTTAAAGTCCCTAAAATTTTCTCTCGCCGCTGTTCTATAGACGAGGTCAAATCCTTTGGTGCCTCTTGATATTCCTTCCGAGCGTTGGCAAGGCTTTTTACTAGCTCACCGGCAGTTAATAGTACATCACTACCTGGAATCATTTGAATGGCTAGACGGCTGATAAGTAGCGCTATAGTTGTTGGCTCCATTGAGGTATTCCTTCTCTTTCCACAAGAACTACTTCATATCATAAATCCCAGTACCGTTAAATAGGTACACCGAGATCAGTACTGATTTATGAGTTGACATTTCTCTCTTTTGAAGTCGAGATATACGCCGAATATCATTCAATTCTGCTATTTTATAAACGTGTAAACAAGCAATTTTTGTAGATAATGTATAAAGAAAACATGACATCAAAAAGGGAAAAGACGAAAACCTCATCGTAAGACAGTAGCCAATCATTCCCTTACTCCACTATAATCGTGTGCCAAACGTCCTGCTCAATGTGAGCTGATCCACATGATAAAGTGTACTCAGTATCTAAAAATGACGAGAGAAGAGCGCTTCTATGACAAGTGCTAGCCACAAGAAAAAATAAGAGCGATAAAAACACATCCACACAACGACGATCGTCTCTTGCAGAGCTGGACACGTCAACAGATACAAGGCTTGACCTTCTATGCATTCATGCTCTCTCCGCATCGACCTTTGCGGAGCGGGGAAACGCAGAACATCCCTTGCGCAGTCTCCTACTCGGGCGGGGTTGTGTCCCTTCTGCTCATTGCCTATCCCTCGAAGCATCCTTTCTTTGTCCCGACTTCCTCCCACACGCAAGCCATTGCACTCTGTTGATCTGATCTACCCCATCGCCTGTGGCGAGGAAATCTTCTCGGTAATCTCTTCGGGTGTCGCATCAGTAGGAATGGACCCATACTGACTAAGAAGAAATCTAGGCATTGCGTTCCTGGTTCGGTTGTCAGGTATGCTACTGCTGCTATTGCTTTTGAACGCTGGCCGGGTTACTTCGCCTTCGCCAGTCAGCCTCCAACGCTCAATAGTGAGTCTCTTTGTTCAGGCGCATGACGGCTCATTCCCTATGTCTCAATAAGGCATCAGATGAACGTCGACCGCCCATGCTGGTGAGCGAGCCACATGCGGAGACCTGGTAGACATGGGCACAACAAGGAATATTCCTGACCCACACAGTTACACCAGATCCTTTGCCCTGGACCGCGCTGCATGTCTTGAGGGCAAAATAGCAGGAGAAGCGCTAACAACTCCAGTAACATTTCGACCACCGTGAAACTGATTGATTTGTTAGCGGTTTTGTTATAGTCTGTAAGTATTTATTAGTTCAGCGGAAAAGCGGGCAAAAACCCCTGTGGTCACGAGAGAGGAAATGTCATAGGATACGATCCTGAGGGTATATCACACTTCCTCTAGACTTTCTCCCTGACAGGCGGTTCTTCCATACACGTGAATACGTCTCATGTCTCCCGACAATATCAGATGACCGTGAGATGCTCGAACCTTGTTGAACCTATTACTGTCTACCCAGCATATGCTCAGCTACGAGGATCTATGAACCAGAAACACAAAAGATTTCCACTATTTACTCTTCCTGCGCCAAAGTTCTTGACCGAAGATCTCAAAAAGATCGACGATTTTGTGGTCATGGTACGAGTGACACCCAAAATTACTCTTCTCAACTATGCTCAAACCGTGCTGTATCTCCTCATCTTTCTCTCTTATTGCCTGATCTTGTTTCTTATCGTATTCCCTGTTGTGCTGAAGATACCATTTCCTGTTCTCCTAACGGTCGTCCAACGAAGTGGCTGGCTTTTCGTGGCATATGGCCTTCAAGGAGGCATGGCCACCATTCCACCTGAACATCTAAAAGACTTTTTGTATATCTGGGTTGGGATCTTCGTGCTCGCAGGCGCGGCAGTCCTTGTGGCACAAACTAGGCGTGCTATTCGGGACTTTCGTGGCTTACGGGAGATCCACCAGATGACCCCACAACAACGCTCAAACTTTGCGCTTGAGAAGTACCTGCGTGTCTCCCTGCCAACTTGGTTGTATTCTTCGGTCAACTATGAGCCAACGCCAGAGGAACTGCTTGCGGTAATTCGTGAACGGGAACAGGTTACAGAAGGCCAGACGCAGGCGATTGTCGATGCCCTGGAGAGCAATGAAGGCAGTGAAACTCAAGAGGAAGAAGAGGAACAACCATCAATCAGCACGCTCCTGTCCGTCACAGATCGCCTCACGTTCTCCGCACTTGGGCCTGAAGGCAAACAGATGACGATGGTACTCAGTGATGCGGTGGCACCATCGGTCGGCTTCTTTGCGACGTGCGAAAAAGGGACATGGACGCTCAAAGGTGATGTGGAGAAAGAGGTCTACGATCTAGGGAAAGACACTGCATTCGCCGTTCATCGCCAACGCGCCAATGACCAGATTATTGCCAGAATGCGAACTGCTGACCTGCTTCCTGCCTCAGTGAAGCCTGGAGAAGCAGGATCTGACCCTGGGACGGAACCAGTAGTTCCTTTCTCTCACGAAGACGAAAAAGGCACAGAGCAAACCCCATCTCCTCAGCAACTGATGCTCAGCGAGAAGGGATTCAATCTCTTCGAGAATCGGATAGAGGGACAAGACTCCTTCTGGCGACTCCTGAGTACCTGCAGTGTCGAGGTGTTTCCCATCATGGCAAACTTCTATAAGCAAGTGGCTCAGGCCCAAGCACTCCCGCTGGCGGATGCTCCTGTCCTGCTTACGCTAGAGCAACTACGTCAAGGATGCCATCATGTCATGAAAGAATATGGTGAAGGCTTTTTAGCTTTTCATATGAAAAAAGGCTACGTCTGGTCCTGGGCGCTTCCCTTCTATAAGCACTATCGTGAACAATGCCTCGCTATTCTAGCCTATGCCAACCAACGAGAACAGGAGTATCTCAAAACCTGTGAGACCGCCAAGGAAAAATATGAAGTCATCGAGCATATTGCCCAGCTCTATGGGTGGCAGGCATTAGTCTCCACCGGATTGGACCTCAAAGACAAAGGTGTTTACAGTGAACGCGATATGGAACGCTGCTTGGCCTACTATGGAAATGTGAAAAAAAGGTCCGCAGCACGAGCCATCTATCATCGCTATTGTGAACTACGATCACGTATCGATCCTACCTATGAACCAGGCGAAGCACTGAAAAAGCGTGCCGATGAAGTGTTAGCCTCACCTAGCAAACCCTTGCGATCTCACAAAACACGGTGAGGCGATCCATAGGCCAATTTAGTCTTTTGGCCTATGGATCATGGGGCAACGGTCGCATTGCCAGTAAGAGAGTTATGCCCATTATGAGCATACAGATGTGTCTGCTCAGTAGAGAGTATGGCCCGATGCTTGATAATTTCGCCGATCACACGCTCCTCGTTCTCTGAAACTGAAGAGCTGGCAATAATGAGCGAGAGCTGTGCACAAGTAAGGGATCTCGGGACATCCTCCAATCCTTGACAGATACTGTTCGCAAGCATGTAGTTCTGCAATCGGTCCAGGCTCTTGTGAAAGGTCTGGAGCTGATCAGATGCGCGGCGGTAGAGGTAGAAATTGATGGCTGAGAGAACTTGGACGAGCGCACCTCCCACCCCGCTGATAACCGTAGTAGCCAGGTCAGCGGAGAAGCCGACAACCATGAAGATGATAATACTGAAGAAGATCAAGATACCAATACCTGCAAAAACAAGCGCAAAGATGAAGCTGAGATTAGCCTGTCGCAAGACGCATTTGTAGTAGTCTCCAGTCAGTTCCATCTCAATCAACAATGTTTTCTTGATATCTTTGATATCTGCTTCATTGAAATCATCTCGGGCCTTCGTGCAGGCCTTGATCGTCGCTTGCAAGTTAGAGCGAACCATCCAAACACCGAGCGCCACCACAGCAATAACAACAATGAATGCTGCAAGTATCCACAACGCGGCCATCAAACTCATAGCCTTTCCTCCTGATAACGAACATATTCTATTGCAAGACCCATTAGAAAAACGAAGAAGAACGCGTATTTTTACGCAGTGACACAGGCACAGACTATTCAAGACGGCAATAAACATGATGCAATGAAAAGTCATTCTTCTTTTTCAAAAATGGCATTTTTATGCGATTTGTTACTGGTTTTGTTAGTGACTTGTCTGCTAGAGTTGCAAGGTAGGCGGTTCCGCTTTCACTCTGCATGTGGCGAGCGGGCAGACCAGAACATATGACATCAGGATACAGCTTGCCCGCTCACAATAATCAAACCTTACATATAGTTGTGGAGTCGTGGAAAAGGGCCTGGAAGAGATTGAGGTCCACATAGATTGAATAAAATGGTCCCGTTTCCTTTTCGGTACTGTATTCGATACCCTAAGCCCATTTCTTTGGCTCTATATCGGCGCTTACTGCTATTCTTTCTCTTCGGTAAACATGCCAAGTACTCAAGAAGGGCAGAAGAATTATGCCAACTCGCTTCTTACGAGATGAAAGACTGACATTACTTGGAGTGCCGGGCTGAAAGTTTCATCATAGTGTGTCGCTCTTAGAGAATATGTTTCCTCGCTCTATTATGGAGGTATCGACTCGATGTCATCTGAGATAAAAACGCCAACCCATCGACTCATGCCACGTGATCATGTATGTTTAACGTGGATCACGCTACAATATGCGATTCGCCTGGATCAGTTGCAGCGATTACTCTTCCGTCACACACCAGAAGAGGACCGCTATAAGCTCAAACCCGGCGTTGACTACCTTTCATTGGATCGAACCTATGAGATCATCAACAAATGGCTTACTCTTGGACTGATCGAGAAAGATGCTATCCTGCACCGAGATAAACTCTGGATCTGGGCCTCACGTGCTGGAATGCGGGAAATCGAGCTTTCCTTCAACTTCAGCGGGAAACCCTCCTCGATCCGATTGCCACATCTCTACTACATCAACCAGGTACGCCTAGCGATTGAAGCTAAACGGCCCAATGATCATTGGAAATCGGAGCGCCAGATCCGTAAGGACACGCCCGCTAGCGTCAAAGGGACGAGCCAACCACATACACCAGATGCACTACTGACCAACGCCATGAACGGCAAGGTGACAGCTATAGAAGTAGAGTGCCATGCGAAAACGGACGACGAACTGGCCGATGACCTGCGTGAGCTGGCCGTAACCTACCGCTCTGTCTGGTACTTCACAACCAGTAGCACTAGGCGTCAAATCAAAAACATGCTAGAGAAAGACTTCACCCCTGAGATGCGGAAGCCTTTTGTGCTTTATGACCTGGAGGACTATGGACATGAGTACAGAACATCGTAAAAATCACAACGCAGGGGGCCATGATTCATGGTGGGTAGTGCTGTGTGCATTGTTCGTCGTGGCACTGTGTCTCACTGGTCTCCCAGCACTCCTCATCGGTTTCGTGGCACAACGTACTATCTCATCGCGCCTGCACTGGCGCTTGAGCTTTTTTCTCTGGTTTCTGCTGCTCTTGCCAAGTGCTTTTCTGTTGTACCAGCACTACCAACACGGTTTACAAGGCATGCTCACAAAAGTGTTCACAGACTATATCCTGGCAGTAGAGCACCATCAAGAGGACCTGGCACATTGGCCCATAGCGTTGTTATGGGCCGAGACATGGCCGCTTTGGCTCCATACCCTGATTGGTACTCCTTTCGTAGGTTTCTGGTTCGAGATCACCTCGCACATGACGAGCAATACGACCAAGCAGCTGGTTCAGCAAGAGCACCGTCGAGAACATGCCATCGCCAGAGCGCAACAGCAGGCAAGAAAACGCACACGCCAGCCAGAACAGGTTGCTGATGTTGTGGGTGATGCAATGGTGGTTGGAATACCTATCAAAGACGTAGAACAAGGGTCAATCCCAATGAGAGATCCCTTTTGGACACGCCATAAGCGATTCACCTTTCCACTCTCAGCCCTTCGGCTTCACAGCACCATCTTGGGCACCTCTGGGAGTGGAAAAACTGAAACCGTCTTCCGCATCTGTTACGGGGCACGAAAAGCGTACAAGCTCCAGGTGATCTATCTGGACGCCAAAGGTGAAACGAAACGAGAAGAAGAACAGGCAGAGGATAATGCCGCACGATTTGTCGCCGCCATGACAGCCGCTGGCGCACACAATGTGAAAGTCTTTCCGTCGCTCCATCTCGACGGATGGAAAGGCGATGTCGTGGCCCTAAAGAACCGACTTCTTTCGGTCATCGACCTGAGTGAAAGTGCCTACTACGGCGACGTAGCCGCTAATGTAGTGGATCTGGCACTTTCTGCACCAACCACACCGCGCACGAGCCGCCATTTCCTGGCAAACTTGCAATTTGAGAGGCTCAAAGCAATCTACCAGAACGATCCACGCCAGTATCAGCGAGTCCTAAACCTAGACAAAAAACTATTGCAGCAAGTCGAGATGCGCTATCAGGTGTTCTTCCGAGCTATGCAGGGACAGCTCGATGGAACCCTGGACTATTGCAATGTCGATGCAGCGTACTTGCGTGTGCGTGGCTTCGTCCTGCGTGATGAAGCACCACGTCTGGGTAGATTTCTGGTTGCTGATTTCATGCATTATGTGGCTGAACGTCGTCATCCTGGCACAAAGACGCTGTTTGTGATCGACGAATTTGGGGCGCTGCACCTGCGAGAAGAGACCAGTCTCCTCTTTGAGCAAGCTCGCTCCTTTGGTGGGAGCCTAGTCATTGCGGCACAAGGTTACTCAGCACTTGGTCCAGAGGAATATGCCAGCCGTATTTTAGACTCCTGTAGTACTTACATTCTGCATGCCTGCACCAATCCTATGTCCATTATCGAACGGGTAGGAAAAAAGTTTCGACTGGAAACATCCTGGTCAGAGGATGAAGAAGGGTTTCCTCGCAAACATCTTCGCACCACGCGCGACTGGAAAATCCCATCCGACGCAGTGATTCAGCAGGAAACCGGACAAGCCTTCTGGAGCTATAGAGGGCATACGCAACAGGTTCAAACTATCCAAGTTCCGCTCGATACTGAACAGGTCCGTGAAGGATGGGGCGAGATTCGCCGCCAAGAAGAGTTGCAGCGCCGACGGGAACAACAGACTCAAAAGAAGAGAAACACGACGAATGCAGATAAGAAGTCGTTGAACGATGCTGCATCTAACCCCCAACAAAACACCCCATCTGGCAATACGCAAAAATCACGAAATGGGAGCAAGACTCTTCCCAACAAGAAGCAGAAGCCTGAGCAAGAGAACATCCCCACTTCTTCATTAGCTTTGCCACTGCCAAAACCAACGCTATTGACCACATCTACATCAACCATGCCACCTACGCCGGACCTGGATGACGATGAACCAGATCAGCTGTAAATTAGAAGGTTACTTGGCATTTCTAGCAAGATTTGGCAGAATCCGTAAAGCAACTCCACAAGCTAATGGGAAAGCCATTAAGGTACTTAATTCGGTATCTCCTAGTTTTCAGGACACAAAATCGATACTTATTTCTGTTCTGTGAGGTCTTGTTGTAAAAGATCTATGAGAACTATCATACAGCTATCAGATCCGTATCAGAATATTGATTTATTGTTATTTTTCTGGTACGCTATAATCGATTCAACAATATTTCCTCGTATTCGTATAATGTGCTCTGTGTCAACTATTGTTCATCAGAAGTGCAGGTCGAGGAGATGTTATGGAGCAGGAACCAAATACCTCCCCTGGTCCACCTGAATTTGTAACACTCAAGTTTGCCGAAACTGAGCTTGGCATTACTCGCGTCACGCTTCGTCGCTACCTCAAGCATCTCGGCGTTGAAACGCGATCCTTTCACATCCGAGATCGTAGCCTCTATATCTCGCGAGAAGAGCTAGAGCGAGTTAAACAACTCAAGCAAAATCCCGCGTTGCTTGAGCACTTGCGCTTCCGCCCTCCCTAAATGCAGATTGGTGTAGAGATCAATGTTTGCAACAAACACCATGCTTCTACACGCCTTTGCTTTCTTCCAGTATCGGACTTATACATTTAATCGCCTTTCAACACTTACCTGGAGGAACTATGGGGGACACTAATGCGCGACCAAGGGCAGAAGCCTTAGTCGATGCTATGCGAAATACTGCACCGACCCAGGGTCTTACCCATACGTTTTACAAATATCCTGCGCGCTTCTCGCCTGCATTTGTACGCGCCGCTATTACTGAGTTTTCTCAACCTGGAGATGTCATTCTTGATCCCTTTATGGGAAGTGGGACAAGCTTGGTAGAAGCACTCATCTCAGACCGTCATGCGATTGGATCGGATATCAATACGCTGGCTCACTTCCTTGCTCAGGTGAAAACCACTCCCCTCAGTTCTCTTGAATGTGACGAGGTTGCTCACTGGGCCGCCTCTATTGGCACGTATCTTCGGCTTTCTGGGCCACAACGATCTGTAATCCCGCCTCTTCCTCCAGCCGACGACCCTTCACAACGTGGCATTCCCAGGTCACTTCGGCAGATCATCGCCGCGATTCGTGCGGAGATAAGTCACCTCTCGACATCTGGACAACGTCAATTAGCCCGATGTGCCTTGCTGCGAACGAGTCAATCAGCACTTGATTGTACCACCACCTTTCCATCAGCACCACTATTTCGTGAGCAATTCGTCGAGACTGTCAATCTCATGCTCAAGGGGCTAGAGGAATTGCGATCGATGCTTGACACTACTTCTCACGGTGTCCGTCCGCAGATAATATGCTTGAATGTTCCGGCGCAGAATCTTCAACCGGCACTCTGGGAACTCAGTATTAAGCAAAAACCTACTCTGATTGTCACTTCCCCTCCCTATCCGAGTGTACACGTGCTGTACCACCGATGGCAAATCAAGAGCCGCAGAGAGATCACAACGCCTTACTGGATCACTGATCAACTCGATGGACACGGAGAGGCATATTACATGATGGGGAGTCGAACTCCCACAGGACTCGATAACTATTTCAGAACTATTGAAGCCTCTTTTGCCCGTTTATATCAGGTAGTTGCAGAAGAAGCGTTCGTAGTGCAATTACTGGCCTTTTCCCACATCGATACGCAGCTTCCACGCTATCTTGTTGCTATGGAACGAGCAGGTTTTGAAGAGTGTGCTCATCTGATCGAAGATGAACACACTGGACGGATATGGCGGAGAGTTCCGCTCCGCCGCTGGTATGCTACGTATCAAGGAAACACGCCTTCCTCTCACGAAGTGTTGCTACTTCATCGGCGTCGTTGAGTTGCCGAGCACGAGTAGAGGAGTCAGCCGAGACCGTCAACGCCCACTTCTCTACTCGCTGTTTTCTCGCAAATTGCGATACAGCCTGGTCACTGGAATGAGCGTTTCAGCCAAGCCATTACAGGCGAGATTGACCTGTTCTAAAAGATCGCGATCTCCCTCTTCTGAAGGAGTTAGGTCGTCGTCCTGCTTGCCCAATTTGGCTCGTTCACGCACAAGACGCTGATCGTGGTTGAGCATGCCCATAGCAGCTAGGATCAGCCCCCAAATGAACCATAGTTTGACCGGTTGCCCTTCATTCTCTTTCGGCTGCTTAAGTTCTCTCACTAGAAAGGCACTATCGATATTGACTAGATAGTCGTAGCCTCCTTGTCCATCGTTCTTGATACGAATCGATTCGTAGGGGGTAAAAGGAGGACTGTACTTTTCCCATTCGGACTTCCGTACCTCTCTAAATTTAGGAGTAGAGAGGACCACCCGGCTAGTACGACCATTAGGTGATGGTCTCTGTGCGCTACGGGAAGAGGAACCTGAGGGCTGGTCTTCCATGACTTCAGGATCTGCACGCAGTTGAAAGTGACAAACAAAGGGATTGGGATGCATCACATCGCTGACGCTGACTGTGACAGGTATGAGCGTCCCAACCTCTGCGTCCCAAGGAACACGGAAGTGTGCCTCAAAGCGACCGTTCCACAGGTGACTTCCCCCCTCTATCAAGTTCGGTGGATCTATTACAATGTTCCCTGGGCTATCAGCACGCTTGAAGTAGTCATTCACCACATCAGTCTCAAATTCGACCCGACAGGTGCGGTTGAGCGGGCACCCTTTCGTCCCTCCTTCTTTTGGACTCTTCAGACGGAAAAAATTGGGGAACTTGCGCCCAACGAAAGGAGTTGGAGAGGGATTTGGACCGGTCGTCGTCGAGAGACGATCACCAGGCGAAAACACAGCAGCAAGTGTAGGATCAGCTTTGAGCAACTGCTGGAACACCTCCGCAGGTCCTTCTTCGCTTTGTTGCTGTTCCACTTCTGCTTTGCGCCGCTGCTGATTCAGCGTCTGTAGGCCAGGATGATTTTGAAGTTCATCTATTAGCGTGTGTTCGATCTCACGATACACTTCATTACGTCGAAAGCGGTCGCGTGAGGCCATGAAGAAATCTTCACGGACCTTTTCATTCATGGCAGTGCAATCAACTAGAACTAGCAGTGCACCATATTTGTCTGTCAAGTAGTCAAACTTGAGACGGCTTTTGACAAACTCTGGAGAGAAGCTTCCATGCACCTGCCCATTAATGACGAAGCAGATGCCGTGGGGGAAACGCTCTTTTTTGATTGGTTTGGTGAAGACAGCCATCTGATAGGGAAGCACCCCAATTTCTCCCAAGTTCAATTCCCCATAAGCGGGAAATCCATCTTCTAGATGCCTGCTTTCGCCTTCGTCCGTCTCCGCAGTGGCACGATTCCACCCTCCTGTAACGGTTGCACTATAGTAATTGGCACGATATTCACGTGTCTCTGTGATGCGAAAGGGAAGACAGCAAGAGAGGAGAAATTGCTCCAAATCATAGCGCCCATCCAGAGTTGCCATGCCAGAGCCTCTCCAACGATAGTTATAGAGCTTAATGCAAGTTCCGTACGGCAGGTCAGCCACATAGGAGGCATCTGGCTTATTGATTCCTGCCGATTTCCCCGGCAATACACTGATGGTATCTGCCCTAAAAGAGGGAACCCGACCGCCTGGAGCAAGGTAGACATACATCGAACTACGGCGTCCTCCCGATGGCAGTAAGCGCCGGACAAGGGTAAAACCCCAGAGATCGCGCGTCTGATCGTCCTGGTGAGTAGGGCAGCCAGGATGTCTGCGGGAGACAATAAGTTGGTAATTCTTTTGACCACAGAATTGCAGTACCCCTGTTCCGCCAGCATTAAATTTGCCCTGGACAAAAGGGATATCAATTTTATTTGTTCGCATCAAGGAAAGAAACGTTTGCGGAAACATCGCAGGGGTTTGTCCTTCGCCCTTATCAACAATGAGGTAACAGGGATTCTTTTTGCCACCAACAGCAACGATTTGGATCTCCTCGGCAAGCGCTCGCAGCTCCTCACGACTGAGGCGACCCAGGTGTCCATCGCGCACACGGAAGAAGCGAGCGGTCGCCTCAGCCATTGATTGGGGAGCCTCTGGTCCCTTCGGGTCAATTCCTCGCTGATAGCAAGCTGCCATCAACATAGCATCAATGGAATTAATCATTTTTTCGACGAGTGCTCCCGTCGCATCGCTCTGCTGGTTTCCAATGGTAGCAAAATTGTTCTCCGTGCCACCAAAGGGAAGCCAAACGTCTAAATTGTCAGTGAGGTAACCACATTCTCGAAGAATGTCTTCAACACCATCTTCAGTCTCAGCAAACATCAGCTGCTTAAAAAGGTCCAGGTAGTCAGTCACGCGATATGCTCCTTGCGTTATCAGGTTAATTCCCACTGTAGAGGATCATGATACGGGATCGATAGTAGCGGATGCTTTGGCTGGACGAGTTCCATTGCTCCCAGACCTTTTGGGAAGATTAGAAAAGATCACCCTCTCTTGATTGCCCAAAGGAAGGTCAAGAGCATTTTTCAAAACGGCCAGGGTGGCAACGCGGGCTTGGCGATGGGAAACCACAGAACCAGCGACGATGCACACATTATCCCACAGAGGATTGACCTGCCCATCAATTGATTTTCGCCAATCCAGATTAGAGAGCGCCTGGATCTTTCTGTCCCAGTCATTGGGATGACGCGCAAACAGCGTGTTGCCAACTCCTCCAAGAGCACGCAAAATGATAGCATGCGTACAGATCTTCTCCTGGCGCAGCGCTGGAGCGGCAAGCTCTCCATCTTTGACCTTCTGCCAATCGGGGATGGCCTTCGCCACTTCCGTCCAGTAGGCAATAGCCCTGCTTACCTTGTCTTTAAACAATTTGGAATCTGGATGTTCAATGGGCGATCCCAACAGTTCGCTATTGGCATCGTAAAGGGCCGAGAGAGTCAGGAGTTGGGGAGAACGCAAGGGAATGGAGGCCTTTTCCATATCGACCATCTCCTGAAACACCGGAACCTGATTAGCGACCTGGATGTTGAGGGCTGAAAGAGGATCACGATGATCATACAACACGTTCATAGGTTTTGAGGTCTTATTCACGAAGCGGTTGAGATCCAAGAACATCTGTTGGAGACGATCAAGATCTCCAGTCGGGAATAGCAAGACACTAATGCGTTCTTTGCCCAGTTCTGGTTTTTGCTTGAGTGCTTGAGTAATGGCAGCAGAGCGATGTTGTCCATCATTAATAATGAACTGCATATCCTCCAGATCCATTTCAAGCAGGCCCATCTGCTCGTTCTGCTCACTTGGAATGAAGGTGGCCGGGCAGGAGTAGGAGACTGTAATGGAGGAGAAGATATAGCCCTCGTCATTATCAAGGATATACCGTGTAATCTCTGGGATGCGTGCGACATTAAGCACGCGCTGAGCACGCGCAGCTGGATCAACCTGGTCCCAATCGTTGAACTTGAAAAAACGTGGAATCTCCGAGAGCGCCATTAGGGTCGAGTAATATTCTTGTTTTCCAATGACACCTCGCATAGCTGGAAATTGTACTTTCATGGAAATCTCATTTCTTTCATAAGAATGCACAAAACATACTACAAGAACGCTTTTTCAAAATATAAGACATCTTTTCCTTGTTGTCAAGACGTCTTCCCTACAATTTTAGGACGTCTCGCAATTCAAATAAAGACGTCTTCTTAGCTTGCTTGCATTGTAGCAAAATGCAATTTCTGAAATGGGGCTGGATATGTGCTTTTGAGTAGCAGAGCGACATTATCTCAGTTGGCTTGTGATGGGGTGTAAGGGCTCGTTTTTCTCGTACTCATTTCGCAAAAAACGGATGGGAAAGTCTATGTGGGAAGGTGACGAAGAGCGGATTTTTGCTCAAATTCGACACGTAAGTAAGGTGTCAAATAAAGTATCCACCCCTCCTTAGAGAGGCGCAAGCTCGCCTCTCGTCTGTCTTGAAGCAGACAAAAATAGTATCATTTTGATTACACTG
This sequence comes from Reticulibacter mediterranei, assembly GCF_016587455.1. Taxonomy (NCBI): domain Bacteria; kingdom Bacillati; phylum Chloroflexota; class Ktedonobacteria; order Ktedonobacterales; family Reticulibacteraceae; genus Reticulibacter; species Reticulibacter mediterranei. The sequence goes on from NZ_BNJK01000001.1 coordinate 1,840,220, forward strand.
GCTCACCGTTACACAACTATTAGTTTGGAGCCTGGAGGCTGTGTTCTTGATCTCCTAACGAGAAAGGCCTTTACTACATCCTAAAATTGACCGAAACAAGCTCTAGATCAGCAACACTTACGCTAATATGAGCTTGTTTCGTTCTGTAATACATCTTTCATCAGAGAGTCACTACAAGACTCTATTATTTACTATACGCTCCAGCAGTTGCTTTGAGCCGATCAGCCAGCCTGTAGATATCGTTCAGATTGGCAAGAGGAATACGTTCTTCATTTTTCTCGGTATTCATGAGACCTATATATTTCTGCTTGCCATTGAAGTGCAAACGACAGATAGGTTTTCGATTGTTATCGTCACATAAAATCCCAAAATAGCTCTGAGTATCGCGATAACTGATTCTTTCTGCATCGACCACGGCACAGACGATAGCCTTCACGATATGGTAGCCCTGAAGTTCCTCCTCAGTCGTCACGATCCTGCTTTCGTTCGCAGGGGATATCATTCCATTTTGATTACCGTCCAGGTGATTATCATCAGTTGTTTCTGTTGAGGAAGCTGGCTCGTCCATAACAGAGCGCAAGCGCTCAGTGATCCGTTCATTAATAAATTGAGCAAAGGCTCTTTTCGTGATACCCGTAAACTGTTCCCGAACTGCACTAGTTAACTTGCCAGAATAAACTTGAGCCGCTAAAAACTTGACAAACTCTTCTGAAGGGGCATTAAGTTGCTCATTGAGGATATGTTTGATTTCCCGTGTATATTTTAGTTCGCTGGCGACAGTCAGAATTGCTTCAAGATTGAACGCCTGTTTTGTCAATCGTTTCAGTTCGATGACCAGAGATTCCTGAATATCGAGCATATTGAATTCCATGAAAGGCTTCGGGTCCATTTTATTTGGTTGCTCGATATCCGTATAGAACCGATAGATGATGCCATCCGTCAGCACTGCAATACGTGCTTCGGTGACAGAAAAATATCTGTACAGCTGTGAGGCATGACTCTCATCCAATGAGCCATTACAGCATTTACACTCAAACAGCATGATGATTTTTCCATTCTGTTTGATGGCATAATCCACTTTTTCACCCTTTTTAATGCCAACATCCGCAGTAAATTCGGGGATCACCTCTGTCGGGTCGAAAACATCATATCCTAGTGCTGCTATAAACGGCATAACAAAGGCGTTCTTGGTAGCTTCTTCCGTCTGAATGAGATCTTTCTGCTTGCTAATCTTCGATGAAATATTTTGTAGTACTTCGATAAAATCCATGTCCATCACCATCATTCGTTCTACTCTAGAATATTCTTCAATCTCTAGGAGCTTATGAACCTCTCCCGGCACAACAAGAGAAGCACGTTGAGTTAAGAAATATGTGAACGATAGTATAGCTGAACTGGAAAAGAAGCGAAATAACAAGGCATCAAGTGAACAGATAGACATAGAACGGCCTTACAGCACACATGAGAAGGTTAGCAAGCAATAAGGATGAACTTATCAAGAACTTATCATTTTCTCAACATATCTTTATCAGAAGCATAGAAGCAGCGTTTTTTGTAAAAGTCGTGGTAAGAGCCACACACCTTTGACGTGTGGCTCTTACCACCTAAGTCGCTATCAGGAAACCAGACTCGAATTGCCCTACTCAAGACCATCTCGCTTGACATGCCTTTTTTAAATTTGTTGAAATGAACACGTTTATAGTGGTGAGAGGATTACTGATTTTTGCTCGGATCGAGACTGTATGCATGTTACCATAGAGAAAGTGGTGAAGAGAACTATGGATTGGCAAACCCTGACAAAGCGAGCAATGATTGTGTGTGTCTGTTTTATTCCCCTAGCGTTCCTCATAATCTGGCTACCCACCATTAGAGCTTCTGCCCATGAAATAGCCTCTGCAAACTCATCTCATCTTGCAAGAACAGGAATGGTTCAAGATACACCAACTGCTGACGCAACAATGGTATCCTTGCAGAAAGAGCAATTAGCAGCGCAGGTTGAGCAAGTGCGTATTCAGAATACGTGGTCTACTTGGACGAGTCTGGCAACACCACTTACTGTCTTAATAGGTGTTCTCACTCTCATTGGAGGTACGTGGCGTTACATTATTGGTCAGCGCGTTGAACACGAGAAGCAAAGGGAATTAGAGAACCAACGTTTAGTTGATAAACAGTCTGAAAGAGAAAAACAGGAAGAAGAACAACAACGCTGGCTGGAGGATCGCAAGGCCGAAAGAGAGAAGAGAGATGAGGAACAACAACGCTGGTTAGAGGATCGTAAAACTGAACGAGAAAAACAAGCAGAAGCTCGCTTCCAAAAAGTTGTTGAGGGGTTAGGGAGTGACAATGAGGCAACACAAGTTGGATCTGCCATCTTGCTTCACACATTTCTCCGTAAAGATGAAGGCAATGAACGGTTTTATACCCAAGCATTCGACCTCACTGTTGCTCATTTACGGCTTCGGCACGCCGATCCTCATGTCCCAGAACCCCTTACACCGCTGAGCTTGGCATTGATTACTGCCTTTAAAAAGTCATACCCTCTCGCCCATGATTGGCTGAATCAGGCTTCTCAAGCTTTAGACGCAACCCGAATTCAGCTAGATGCAGCATACCTTGTAAAGGCAGATTTACATAAAGCATGGATGCCATCTGCATATTTAAGGTTGGCAAACCTTACTGAAGCGGATCTTCATGAAGTAAATCTCATCCGTGCAAGCCTGAGAGGTGCAGATCTTATTGACACCAGTCTCGAAGGCGCACTTCTCTGTGGAGCTGATCTTAGTTACACCAATCTTAGTCATGCTAATCTCATCGGGGCGGATCTTAGTCATGCCAATCTCTGCGGGGCTACACTTAGTCATGCTAATCTCAGCAGCGCTAATCTCAGCAGCGCTAATCTCAACGGGGCTAAACTTTTTTATGCTGACCTGACCAGAGCAAATCTCAGAATGGCGGATCTCAGCGAAGCAGATCTCAGCGAAGCAGATCTCAGCGAAGTAAACATCTGGAGGACAGATCTTAGTGGTACAGTCTTTTGTGACGCAGATCTTCATGGTACTCATCTTCATAGGGCAAAGGAGTTACAAAATGCTAATTTGAAGGGCGTGAAGGGCTTAACTGCAACACAACTGAAAGTATATCAAGCGAGAGGGGCAATCATCGACGACCATCTTCAATTCAATCCCGATCAACCTAGTGAGGTTCCATAGCTGGGTCTGTAAAACGATATGAACTCTGCGAAATAATTCACCCTCACAAGGCAAACACTCCCTCAAGGTGGTCACTCAACAGAACCTTGCTCGCCTTCAGGCACTTTTCACATGTAGAGAACAACTTCAATCTATATCTCTATAGAAGTAGAGTGATTTCTCACACCACGGAATAGGGAGGCATTTGTTTATAATTTTCCAAAGAAGCGAAAAAGATCTGCACTTTTTTCCCTTTTTTGGGCAGCAACGGAGGCAGCAGTACCCGCGATTTTCGACGGTTGCATAAGAACGGCTACGAACAAAAATATAGTTCTCGATATTCCTCGTGGGGCTTGTGGGGCACATCGAAAAAGATGAGAAGCGAACGCAGAAAGCAATAAAAAGTGCATTGAGGGAGTTCAACTCTCCCTCATCTCCACCATCACAAAGGCGAGAAGCGGGTTTGTGACCTTCGCTTCTCGCCTTTGTTTATGTCACTCACCTTTTTATCCACAACCAACCAAGCTGAACTATTGACATCCATTTTGACATTCAAAACAGCATGACATCTATAAAACCTCTATCCTAGCTTTCCTAAACCCTCTTTTTGTACTTACCTCGATCTTGGGTCGTATCATGCAACTATCCCATTCATGATAATTTTTTATTGACTCTCCAACTCTGCAAGGCGTGCCTGCGCCTTCCTCAACTCATCTTCCACCTGAGACAATCGCTCTTTCAACATTGTCACATCTGTTGCTTCTGCGCCTACTACATCAGTATCCACATCTGCTTGCCTCTGCTCCGCTTTCTCCGACTCCGCTGAAGATGCAGAAGTAGTATTTTTCGGATCTATGCCGCATCGCTCCATCACCTGCTCTGCTACAAAGATGGGGGAATTTACACGTACGGCAAGTGCTATAGCATCGCTGGGACGTGCGTCAACCTCTATTTCCTTGCCCTCTACATCCAGAGCAATCTGACTATAGAAGATCTCATCAACAAGGTCTGAAATCGTTACTCGTAGCACTCTGCCCCCCATACTCTCAATGAGATTTTTCATCACATCATGTGTCAGAGGACGAGGCGAGCTTGTTTTTTGTAAGTGGACGGCGATGGCATAGGCTTCGGCATGTGCTATCCATATGAAGATGTAGCGCTCTTGATCAAGCGCCTTGAGAACGACCACACGTTGCTGCGTCTTCAAGTTGATACGTACACTCTCAACCAACAGTTCGATCATAATACTGGCTCCTTCCTCAGCTATTACCTCTATCAACGAATCTTCCATACACACTTAACAATATATACAACGCGAACGATATAAAAAAAGTTTTTTGTGACTTTTAGAAGGAGATCCAGGGATAAATCTCAGGACTCCACAGGAGGAATCAGTATCGTGGCGGCACTGCGTGCGCAGATTTCTCTAGAGCAGGGACGCCTGGACGATGCGCTCGTGTGGATGCAGAATCATATGCCTTCCCCCGAGAACGACATAGTGCCTCGTAATGAGATCGAATATTTTGTGCAGGTGCGAACGCTCATCGATGCTGGCAGAACCTATGCTGATAAGTTGTATATGCAGCAGGCAATGATCTTATTAGAACATCTTCGGCAGGTCGCCGAAAGCAGTGGCAGGACAAAGACGCTGATAGGAACGCTGATCTACCAGGCACTTGTATATTATTTCCTGGAGGATCTGGAAGGTGCGCTGGCTGTACTGGAACGTGCGCTTTTACTGGCCGAGCCGGGACGCTATATCCGCGTCTTCGTGGTCAAAGGCGACCCAATGCTCAAACTGCTGCGACGAGTACGGGACCGCTACAAAGCTTGCAAATCCCACGAATGCCCTATCAATCTTACCTATGTGCGCAAGCTGCTGGCTACTTTCCCACAATCTACCTCTCGCATCAAGCCGATGACCGACCGAGAAGCATATACGCTTCTCGAACCTCTGAGCAACCGCGAGCGCGAGGTCTTGCGGTTGGTGGCCGCTGGACGTAAGAATCGGGAGATTGCAAAAGAGTTGGTGGTCGTTACAGGCACCGTCAAAGCTCATATCAATAGCATCTACCGCAAATTGTCGGTCAATAACCGCATGCAAGCTGTAGCACGAGCCAGAGCATTGCATCTCCTCTAGAGACCTCTTCAGAATTATACCTCCCGCTGTAACTTTTGATAGATGCTCTCCCCTAAGCTAAAAGGTACACTGCACATAAAGGATACTTCCCCTCTTATGAAGGAGCATGATGGTGCAAAAGAACAACAATAGACAATTAGATGGGTTGAACGAATTTATTCAAGCAGTGATGCACGATACCAACGTACCTGGTCTGGCATTGGCCATTGTGAAGGATAGCGAGGTGCTGCTATCGCAGGGCTTTGGCAGGCGCAATGTAGCAGAGGACCGGGGTGTGACCTCTCAAACGCTGTTTGCTATTGGTTCTTCCTCTAAGGCGTTCACGGCGATGGCCCTGGCTGCGCTGGTGGATGAGGGGAAACTGGATTGGAACACCCCCGTCAAACACTATATACCTACTTTTAAGCTCTACGATGCAGTAGCAACCGAGCATCTAACGCCGAAGGACTTACTCATCCATAGTTCCGGGTTGCCACGCCATGATACAGCGTGGTATCACTCGACAATCTCACGGAAAGACCTGTTTGACCGTTTGCGACATTTCGAGCCAACATGCGATTTGCGCACAACCTGGCAGTATCAAAACATGATGTATATGGCAGCAGGTTATCTTATCGAGGTGATTACTGATCAGACATGGGAAGAATTTGTGTATCAGCGTTTTCTAATGCCGTTGGGCATGACGAACACGAATTTCTCTGTGCTAGACTCTCAGCAAACAGCCGATTTCGCTCTCCCCTACCGCAAAATCAATGACCAGGTACGCCAAATAGCCTTTTATGACCGTTTTCAGGCAGTTGGACCTGCCGGGTCGATTAATTCCAGCGTAGACGATATGGCGAAGTGGTTATGCTGCCTCTTGAATAAGGGCAAGAATAGCAAAAGTGAGGATGACGAGCAGCGCCTTGTCTCGGAAGTACAGTTCGACCAGCTTATCACACCTCAGAGTGTGTGTCCCGCCCTACCAACACTCTATACCAAATACGAGGAGACCTTCCATTGGACCTACGGAATGGGCTGGTTTGTCTCTTCCTATCGCGGCCATACGATGGTGCAACATGGAGGCAATATTGATGGGTTCAGCGCACTGGTTGGTTTCCTGCCCGATGATCATATCGGTATCGTCGTGCTTACAAATCTGGATGGCAACTTTGCCGCTGAGGTTGTGCTGTTCAATGTTTGTGATCGCCTGCTTGGTTTGAGCGAGGTAGACTGGTCTAAACGTTTTCAGACCAGAGATACCGAACTCAAGGAGCAGTTGGAGAAGATGAATCAGGAAAACGAGGTGAAATGTGTGCCTGATGCGCCGCTCTCACATGCGTTGGGTGCCTACACAGGCGAGTACAAACACCCCGGTTATGGCACTTTCACCATCAAGCAGGATGGCAATATGCCGGACGGGATGCCAGGCTTCAATGAAGCGTTGACCGGGCCTGCTGGAGTCTCCAGTACGCAGGGTGACGCGACAAAGGCAAAACAACTGCTGCAAGAGGGCATGCAAGAAGACGGCTACAGTAGCATTAGCCAGATACCCCCGATCACCCTGAGCTACTTTATGCTCGATAGCGATACGACCAATCTCATAAGTGTGCTTGCTCAGCGCTGGCAAACGATGCTAGGTATCACAGTACACTCTAGTGTGATGGAGGTAAATACCCTGATACAACAGATGACAGATAGTACAGGGCACCCAGGGCCGCTGCAAATGTGGTTCCTCAGCTATGGTGGCACGGCCGACCCAGAGCAATGGCTAAGTATTATCTTCGGCAAAGGTGCCACATTCAACAATATGAACTACGGGCAGAACAATAGTGGTAATGCTACTGAACAACAAGCTGTGCAGGCTGAGCTGGCGACGGCGGACTCGAATCTCAATCCGCAACAACGCATTCAGCAATACAACGATGCTGAAGTAAAGCTGGTGAACGACGTGAGCTGGATTCCTCTGTTTCAGGTAGAGCAGAACTTTGTGGTGAATCCAAAACTCCAGGACTACCTAATCTATCCCATCAGCATCATTCCTCCTGATGAGTGGGGAAATATCTACTTTGTACAGTGATCCCTGCTTAGTATAAGCTCGGTCCGATAGTTTTATTTAAAAACAAAAAGTAGGTGAATAATGCATATGACAGCACTATTCACCTACTCAATATTCAGCGAGGCTCTTCCATCTAGCCAGACAACTAAAGTTGAGCAATACTCTTTTTGCGAATTTTTCTACTGTTGTCCCCAACCCTGCTGAAATGGTGGCGACTGAGGTGGCTGCTGGCCCCATTGTTGCTGTTGGCCTTGCTGACCGGGCGGAAACGGCGATGGCTGCGGCTGTTGTTGCGGCCACTGCTGCTGCGCTGGTTGCTGGTTCCAATTCTGCCTCGGTTGAAACTGAGATGGTTGCTGTTGCGGCTGTTGCCATTGTTGCTGTGACGGCTGCTGCCCCCAACCCTGCTGCATTTGCTGAAGTTGGGATGGTTGCTGCTGAGGTGGCTGTCCCCATTGTGGCGCTTGCTGTCCCCACTGCTGTTGCGGCTGAGGCTGCCCCATTGGTTGCTGCGATTGAGTGGTCTGCTGAGCATTAAACTGTGAGAACTGTTGCTGTCCCCACTGCTGCTGCGACGGAGAAGCAGGTGCAGAATTCTGAGCTGACTGTCCCTCTTTCCCATTCTGCGTTGCATGCGCTGCACGCGCCTTGCGGTCGCTGCGTACATGATGCCAGATGTAGAGAGCAATCAAAACCACCAGACCAATAACAACGACAACATCTAAACCATGAAATACATTCCCAAGTTTATCGAGGTTATTACCAAGAACTGTTCCAACATAAGCTAAAAGCAGACAGAAAGGAAAAGAGCCAAGAAAGGTATAAATGCAAAATTTGACAAAAGGCATTTTTGAAATGCCAGCAGGGATGGAGATGTAAGTGCGTACAACCGGAAGGAGGCGAGAAAAGAAAGCAGTTGCACTTCCCCAACGCTGAAAGAACTTATCAGCAAGGTCAGCATCGTGCTGAGAGATCAGTACGTAGCGACCGTATTTAAGCATCAATGGTCGCCCACCTTTATAACCGATCCAATAAGCGGCCGTTGAACCGACCAGACATCCCGCAGCACCCGCCAGCGCCACCAGAATCAAACCTAAAATCGGATTCGTACCAGGTAAAATTTTGTTTTGATAGAGCATAATGCCAGCCAGAGGCATCACAATTTCACTGGGGAGAGGAATGCAACAGCTTTCTATCGCCATTGCCAACACAATGCCTAATAGTCCAGTAGAAACATACAGGTTTGTAATAAGATGTTCTAAGATTGTAGTTATCTGTCCTAACAAAGAAAGCCTCCTTCGCATACTGACATGTTTGTCCAATACTAACACACTTTGCGAAAAGAGGCTATAATCACTAGTACATTAAGCGCAGCTTATCAGGCTCTTCTTTCCTATTTGTAGACATCATGGTCGTCGCCCTGCTCATGGGTTTCAAAACGTGAGGAACGGCGAACTACGGGACCATCGATCTGTTGCGCCAATTCCTGGCGCAAGTCATCATCATCATATAAGTAAGGGGCACGACGCACGAGAGGATGGGTGAAATTGCCGGTTGTCACGCTGAGGGAGGAATCTCCTCCTATCGGCAAATCCTGCTCTTCAAGCTCCTGTGCGATCAGATCGGTTTGTTGATAATAATGTGCTAGTAAATGATCAGTATGAGGTTCCGCTGATAGCGATGACCCATAATGAGCGGCACTTCCCCCAGCTGGAGGCAGAGAACGAGGCGAAGCACCTTGTGGCGGTACAGAATCGACAGTGCGCCGGGAACGAGGTCGCAATCGAGCTTCCTCATCTACCCGCTGCGGCTGCAAACGATCCGTCTGACTAGCAAGGGGACGACTCGCCCGTCGAGAGGAAGATAATGGTCGCGAGAAATGAGAAGGTACAACATCGACATCATCATCTTGATGCTGGGCAGCTTCCAAGCGCGCAGTCCGTAGAGCCTGCGAACGGTGTTTATTATGTCCAGGAACGTACCCAGGAACACCTGGATAATACATGCGGCGTGTGGTCGCTCGCTTGTTCACCGGTTCCTTTTGTTCCATTTCAGGAACATCATCGGATATTTGCCGCGTGGATGGCCTTGCGATTGGTGCGTGTATGCTGCGCTGCGCCATCGGCAAGTGGTTGGCATAGTGACTTTGTACAGGAAGACGTTGAGACGAAGGGGCAGGAAGATGATGAGCAGTTGGCACATGACGATAATCATGCTGCTGATAATACGCCTCATATTCCTCATCGCTCAAGGATTGACCTTCTGCAAGAGCATACCCTTGCGCCTCATATATTCGCCTCACCATCCTTGAAGATCTTGTTGGAGTGTCGTACACAGATCTGCGACTGACCTCTTCTGCTTCAGCTTTGAGCCGCTCATCATGGCGACGAGAAAGGTATGAAAACAGCGTCAAGGAAATGGGAATACTAAGAAGCAAAGCGGCCAACCCACCGATCAATCCACCGAGCACCCACGAATTGAGGGTATTACCATACCAAAGAACCACTGCTGCACCTGCAATGAGAACCAGTGCTGCGGCAACAGCCTTCATAGAACCGGGCGTCCTTTCTGAACTTCCACGACCATCCATGGCACCAAAGATCAATAGTACCTCACTGTCATGAAGTACTCTTGCTAGAGTATACCAGACTTTAAACGAGAGAACAAGAGGAAGAGTTAGAGATGAAGGCTATAAACACAAAATAGAGGCAACAGCAAAAATGGATAAATAGAGGCAGTAAGCAAATTGCCACTGCCTGCACACCGCTGCCATCATACGTGGATCAGCATAAATCAACATGAAACACCCTGGTACTATTTTCCTACCATCAGTGTCATCAACCAGAAGCAATCGAGCAAGTTGAACAGCCTGAGCCAGCGACCTGAGTGAGAAACCTGATTGCTAGGCGGCCGAACCACACTGACGGAAAATAGCTACGACTTTCCCCTGCACCTGCCACTCACGATCCCAGACGCTCTTGGGGATCAAAATGGGTTCCAATTCAGAGTTTGCAGGCTGGAGACGAACCCGGTCGTGATCCTTTTCCTGGAAGAAACGCTTTAAAGTAGCGCTACCATTTACGCCATCCTGCATATGAACCGCAACGACGATATCGCCATTCTGACAGGTGGATTGTGGCTTAATGACCACATAATCGCCATCGCAGATATGATCATCGATCATGGAACGGCCCTTAACGATAAGAGCATATGTATTCTCGCTCTCCACCAGATCGCTTCCCAACTCGATGGTTTGAGTTGTATCGGGGAAGATATCGAGAGGCTCGCCGGCGGCAATAGCACCCATGACAGGAATACCAGAGCGGGTAACAGGTTTGGTCAGTTTAATCCCGCGACTCTTTTTGGGTTGGCGAGCAATTAGCCCTTTTTTCTCTAGCATCGTCAGATGATAATCGACATGTCCTGTACTGGCGATTTGCATCTCGCGCCCAATCTCACGGTTTGTGGGGGGCATGCCTTCGCTTCTCATATAGCTGACGATAAAATCGTACATCCGGCGTTGTATATCGCTGGCTTGCTCTAATGACATAAAACGTTTCCCTGCCTTTCTCAAGACGGTTACATACAAATCCACACCACCCATTACTAGAACGGCTATTCAAGGCAATCATACCATACTAGCACAGCCAACACAAGTCTTTTATTGAACGAATTTTCCGAATATTTTTTCTTCATATTGGTATAAAATAGACAGTCTTGGAATCACAAATTCATTTTGTTATACTCTTGAAAGTCGAGAAACAGACGTAGGAAGTATGCTGAGTCAGGACAAAAAATCCATTTGAGATTTGCGCCGGGTACTCGGATAGGTGTACAATAGTGGCATAAGATTTTCGACGGACACCGGCACGAAAGAGAGAGTCAGAAAAACTATGGTAGAGATGACGGTTGAAAGCGTGCGAATAAACCTGGCTACGCAGCAGCGGGTGGTCATCTTGAAAGCTACGAAGCAAGAGCGCTATCTGTTTATATGGATAGCGCATGCAGAGGCATATGCTATTGCCGTCGAACTTCAAGGGACAACTTCTCCCCGACCACTCACGCACGACCTGCTCAAAAATGTCATCGGCGAACTGGGGGCAAAGCTGGTCAGCATTGTGATCTCAGACCTCATCGATGAAATTTTCTATGCACGTCTCATCCTGGATGTGGATGGTAGGCATGTTGAAATTGACTCTCGCCCAAGCGATGCAATTGCCCTTGCCGTACGCGCCAAAACGCCTATCTTTGTTGAAGAAAGCGTTCTAGAACGTGCGGGAGTGACTCTAGAACAAGGCGAAGAACAACAACAGTCACCTAGAGCAAAACCTGAGCCAAAGCGAGAGCGAGACCAGGAACAAGACAATCTGGATGCGTACCGCGATTTTATCAACAGCCTGGATGTGTTAGACGAGTTTGGCAAAGACTAACACATCCAGCCTCTCAAAGCACGATAGTACTCCTGGGAAAGATGCAATTACCAATATTAACGGTAACGCGTGATCCATCTTGCAAGACGAACCAGAATGCGCGAGAGGACACTGTAGAAGACAATAGCCAGCAAGGTATAGAGTTCCGGCCAGAGGGAAAAGGGCAAGGGTATCTGTTGAATAAGTATACGTACAGGCCAGATAAACACCGGACTGAGTATATATACAACACTCACCCAGAGCGCATTATCTTGCCAATGTAGTAGTGAATGTAAAATTGACAGCACAAACTGCACAAGCAATAATAGCCGAACAGCTATGAAAAACAATCTTACAAGTGCTGGAGCAGAACTACGACGAGTTGTAGGGGCTGAATGAGCATTCTTTGGTGGCAGACCCATTTCACCATCAGGAGTTTCACCACCTGGTCGCTTCCCTTTCTTTTGTCCTGGTGCTACTCCTGATGGTGGGAAAACTGGATACGCGCCTCCTGGTGCTGGTGGAGTTGCTATTTGAGCGGGCATGAATGGGATATATTGCCGGGGAAAAGGCTGTTCCAAAGGCTGGGGAGTGGGAACCATCTCACTATAAGATGGATTCGCTTCCTGAGAAACGGTCGGCGCGGATGGCGATACAGCCTCATAGGAGATCGGCTCGGTTGGCATATCGTGTTCATCTATCTCTTCAGCACTATTATTTTGCGGTATTTGCCATTGCATCATAAAACTCCTCCCACAACAAAACAATCATCACGCCCCAACGGGACCGCCGCCAGATCCTCATTCGGTATAACGCATCAAGAGATCAGTATATGTTTCTCGGCGTTCCATCTGCCATACCTGCTGTTCGTCTATCAGAATTACGGCTGGACGAGGAACGAGGTTGTAATTACTCGCCATTGGAAGACAATATGCACCCGTCGTTGGCAACAACAAAAGGTCGCCCTCTCGCATCTGAGGCAAAACGACGCGCTCAATCAACATGTCGCCTGACTCACAGTAGCGCCCGGAGATACAGACCTCTTCTCCGGGCGTCGCCAGTTGCTCAACAGGCAGCGCTGTATAGTGAGCGCCATAGAGTGCTGGACGGATATTATCGGCCATCCCACCATCAACAAAAAGGTAAGTGATCCCGCCGGGCGTGGGCTTTCGCGCTCCAACTCGATAAAGTGTCACACCGGCTCTGGCAATAATTGAACGTCCAGGCTCAATAATAAGCGTTGGAACCGGCAACGCCGCATTATCTGCTAATCTCCGCTCCATCGTCTGTTGTAGCGCCTGAGCAAGCATATATACACCTGGAACCTCGACGCCATCAGCAGTTTCAATTCCCCAGCCACCGCCAGGACTGACCTCTTCAGGCCACCAGCCAGTCTCTTCATATACTTCAGTGGCCAGATCCAACAGGCGCTCAAGGCATTCCTCATATGGCCGCGTTTCTCGCAGCATTGTTCCTGTATGAGCATGCAGACCTGCCAGATGGAGTCGCCCCTCCTGTAAAACTGCATGGATAGCTGCCTTTGCCTCGCCATTGTTCAACGGGAAACCAAATTTAGAAGCGGCATGTCCTGTTTGCAAATAGCGATGTGTATCTGTTTCAACATCAGGAGCAATGCGCAATAAAACGTGCGGCGTCTTTTTTGTCTCCTGAGCAATCCTCGTCAGACGTTCCAGCTCGCTCCAGTTATCCAGCACAATACGTCCCACACCCAACTGCAAAGCTAGATATAGCTCGTCCTCACGTTTGTTGTTGCCGTGAAACGAGACGTTTTCCATAGGAAACCCGGCATGATGAGCTACCGATAGCTCGCCACCTGATACCACATCCAAACCCATTCCCTGCTCAGCCATCGTTCGCGCAATCAGAGGAGAAAGATATGCTTTCGCAGCGTAGATAATGCGTACTGACGAGGCATGATAGTATTGACGAAAAGCCTCCTGGTAGTGTTGGCACGCATTGATAATGGTAGCCCGGTCAAAAATATAGAGCGGCGTGCCGTAGCGTTGCGCCAGTTCGCTTAACAAATATCCAGCGATCCGCATTACTCCATACTGAGATACGGTTGTGGTATCAGGCAACAAACGGGCGGCCGACAATTGAGTTGGTGTGAGCATTACGATTGACTTCCTCTTCTCGACTTCTTATTGGGAATCATCCAAACATACATTATTCTACACCTCATGCTTATTCTGTCAAACCAGAGATAAGCCACAAAGTACTACCCAGTCGGTAGCACAATATGTTAAAATAGACCGGAAAAAGTAGTTATGATGTAGATTAGGAGATTTTTCAGAATCATGACCCAGATCGACAACCGTATTCAGGAGCCGCACACATGGGGCGCAGATCGTAAACCTCGTCTGCGTTTCGCCCCCAGTCCGACCGGCTTCCAACACATCGGCGGGTTCCGTACTGCTCTCTTTAGCTGGCTGTATGCACGCCATACAGGAGGACAATTTATCCTGCGCATTGAAGATACCGACACTGCACGCACAGTTGAAGGTGCGGTTGAAGATCTGCTCAAAGGTATGGCATGGCTTGGACTGGATATCGATGAGGGTCCGGTGATTGGAGGAGCCTATGGCCCTTATTATCAGGTACAGCGCAAAGCTCTTTATCAGCAGTACGCCAGCCAGCTGATAGAAACGGGACACGCATACCGCTGCTATTGCACACCAGAGCGGCTCGACCAGATGCGCAAAGAGCAAGAGGCGAAAAAATTGCCTCCTCGCTATGACCGGCGTTGTCGTTACCTGACCCCGGAGGAGCGCGCTGCAAATGAGGCCGCTGGTATCCCTTGGACGGTCCGCTTTGCGATGCCTTTAGAGGGTGAGACGGTTGTTCACGATCAACTGCACGACGATATGGTTTTCAAAAATGCCGATCTGGACGATATGATCATCCTCAAAGGCAACGGATTAGCGCCATACCATCTCGCGCATCTGGTTGATGACCATCTGATGGGCATTACCCATGTCATACGCGGCGAGGACTGGATACCAAGCGCTCCCCGACATATCCAGATATACAAAGCTCTCGGCTGGGAACCGCCACTGATGTATCATGTGCCAAACATCCTGGGCAAAGACAAGAAGAAGTTGAGTAAACGGCGCAACGCTCCCTCCTGGTCTGACTTCCAGCGAGAGGGGTATCTACCCGAGGCTGTCTTCAATTTCCTGGCCCTGGTTGGCTGGTCGTATGACGATAAGACAGAACTCTTCACCCGCGATGAGTTGATACGCGTCTTCACGCTGGATCGCATCGGCATTTCGTCTGGCATCTACGATCCTGATAAACTCCTCTGGATGAATGGGGTCTACATTCGTCAGTTGCCGCTCGATGAACTGGTCACACGCACCTTACCTTATATGGAGCGCCCGGCGGCAGAGGGAGGATTGCCAGATAGCGTGCAGCGTCCACTGGATCGGGATTACACAAAACGCGTCCTCGAACTTGAGCAGGAGCGCTTAAAGACGTTGGGAGCTGCCGCGCCTGCTGTTGCCTTCTTCTATGTGCGCGACCTGACCTATGATAAAGCCATGCTCATTCAGAAAGGTATGGACGAGCCACGCACGCGCGATGCCCTCATCCAGGTACGTGATCTGCTGACGGGACTTGAAGAGTGGAAGCACGAGATCATGGAGCCGCCAATGCGCGAACTGGCAAAAACGCTCGCATTGAAACCCGGCCAGCTCTTTGGCGCAACTCGTGTTGCAGTGAGTGGCAGCAATGCAACGCCTCCTCTCTTCCAGATGATGGAGGTACTGGGCCGTGAAGTGACGCTGAAGAGAATTCAGCAAGCCATCGATCTGCTCTCCCCCTCCTAAAAATATGCTCTCCTTTATGGCTGGATACTCCGTTTGCAGCACTGAGTACCCGGCCATCCAATACATCAGACAGGGGCTTCTATGATTAATAAAGATTACATCCTGCGTCTGGCCGAGCAGTTTGGCAGAACGTTGGCAATCCTGTTGCGATTGCGCGAGCGCAACCAGCACGAAGAAGCCCTTATCTATATCGACGATCTCTTCCTGAAGTATCTTGGCCTTACTTCTCGTCTCATCAACTCCTTGTCAGAAGAAAAGCTCCTGCAAACGCTCTCCCCGATGGGCGTCGTCAATATCCATGCCTGCCTCTGGGCTGCCGTTCTGCTGAAAGGCGAAGGCGACATCTACGAAGCCCAGGAAAACAGTACAGAGAGCTACTACCGCTACCGTAAAGCACTCTCTCTACTACTGGCCGCCCTGCTGCACGACCCAACCATTGCCGAAACAGATCTCTACATCAACGTTGATGAACTGTTGAGCAAACTGGAAGAGTATGAACTGCCGTTACTGCTTAAACAACAACTCTTCGCCTACTACGAACAGCTAGGAAATTATGCAAAGGCGGAAGATACGCTCTTCGATGCACTAGAAGATGATGAACGTAACCTCACACTTATCCAACTTGGCGAGGCATTTTACCAGCGCTTGCTTTTGAAAAGCAATGCCGATCTTGCGGCTGGCAATCTATCAAGGGAAGAGGTTCACGAAGGGATCGCACAATTGAAGAAAAGACAATAACCACTTTTTATAGAACAGCATCTATTGTATGCACCTTTCTCTCGAAGGGAAAAGAGAAAGGGTTGCATTACATTTCTCTTCCAGCAGCCAAAAACGCTGGACAAGTGGCGGCGAATTGATTACACTGGATTAACATGCTATTAATAGCCACTTAACGGAAAGTTTGTGTAATCAAGAATGGCTGCGACTCCAACAAAAGAGGTCTTTCTACCCAGAAGAGGTTCACGCGTGTCATCAGTACAATCATCCCAGGTGGTGCGCTCTACAGTGCGCGGCTCCTGGCGCTGGATGTGGCCGGATCTACTCATGCGCATTCTGCCAATGACGGCAGTGCCATTTATCTACATCGCCATCTTCCACCTTCCGCTCTCGTTTTTGGGCATCACCCTCCATAATGTTCCACAACAGGTGATACTTGGCCTGCTGGTAGGTATCGCGATGGCAGCCTTCGCCGCATTTTATCGCATGAGGTTCGTCGGTCCCTGGTTTCGCTGGCCCACAACGGGCGATCACTTTTTCCAGGGAGCATTCTATCTCTTCATTAACGCTCCTGTCGAAGAACTATTCTTTCGCGGCTTTCTTTTAGAAGTGGTCACGCATTGGACTGGCTGGCTCGGCTGGGGCTGGCTGGTTAGCACAGCCGCCTACACCCTCTATCATCGGCTGGGCAAATGGAACTGGCGTAGTGTGGCAGGTGTTGGACTGGCCGGAATTGTATTTAGCCTGGTTTATCTTTTATTCCCGGGTCCACATACCCTGCTGGCGGTCACGATCGTTCATGGCTTTACGACCAGCGGGTTCCTCAGTTGGGGGGATGAAGTGCTATATCGACGCTGGAAACGCAAACAACTTCAAGCGCTGGCAAAAGTAGGAGAAGAGAAGCCCGTATGAGGCTTCTCCGTCCAGGCTCCTGCATCCCCTCTCCTCCTAAAAGCTTAGACCAAGCTCTTGTAAGAGTCCTCTTTGCCCTGCATCGGAAAGGCGGATCGCACGGCTAGTTGGTGATCGCATGATCCATCCTTGCTTCAAAAACTGAGAGGCGAGGCTTGCGCCCAGTGCGCCCGCAAGATGAGGGCGTCTTTCACTCCAATCAAGACAAGAGGATGCAAATACTCTCCGCTTACATCTGACCTCTGCTACATCAATTCTCATATGTGAGAACCATACTTCCCCTTCAGTAGTCAGCCGATAGTTTTTCTCGGCTTCTGTGAGATAACCATGCTGGCACATCGCTTGCGCAATACTCACACCAAGTTTTCCTGCGAGATGGTCATAACAGGTGCGAGCAAAGCAGAGTGCTTTGGTCTCTTCAGATTGTCGCAAAGAACGAACTGGAGGACGAGGAGCAATTACCTGAAAAGCTTCAAGCGCATGCCCGACTTCAGCACTGGCAAGCCGATAATAGCGATGCCGCCCACGCGGTTCTACCACAAGAAGCCCTCCGGCAACCAGTTTCGCCAGATGCGCACTCACAGTTTGCTGTGTTAGTTGACAGCGAAAAACCAATTCGCTAACTGGCAGAGCTACACCGCCAAGAAGCGCGGTGAGGATAGTAGCACGCGTTGGTTCTCCAATCAGAAAAGCAATTGCAGCGATATCGGGTTGTGTATCCATATATCGATGGTACACGATATATTTCTGCATTACAATAGGCGGGAACCGACAAGGCAGAAAGGAAGCTGTTCTGATAGGAGGATAAGGCGCTCATGCCACATGACCTCTGTTTGAAGGATAGAAACAACACTTCCTTCTCCTGGCTCAAACTCTCTTTTTGCTATCTGGAGGATAGAATGACGAACCAGTATGTCTCTTCTAAGCAAAACGTTTCTCCAAGTTTTGACAGTTTTCGTTCTCTCACACCATCTATTCTGTACTTTGGGACTCCTGTTGTTCTCATCAGTACACTCAACGATAATGGCAGTGTGAATCTCGCGCCCATGTCATCAGCCTGGGCTTTGGGCTATACCGTGGTTCTGGGTTTAGGTGCCGCAAGCAAAACCATAGAAAATCTCAAGCGCACGCAGGAATGTGTCTTGAATCTTCCTTCCGACAACCTGTGGCAAGCTGTAGAGCGCCTGGCTCCTCTCACGGGGAAAAATCCTGTTCCGGTCTCGAAGGCGGCACAATTCCGCTATGAGCAGGAGAAATTTACCGCAGCAGGTCTCACACCTCTCGCCTCTGAATGTGTTGCACCTCCGCGAGTTGCAGAGTGTCTATTGCAGTTTGAGGCAAGAGTTCAAACAATTCGTCCTTTTCATAAGGCAGATTCAGCATTCATTGTTGAAACGGAAGTGCTTCGTGTACATGTACATCAGAACTTGATTGAGGACAAACACTACATTAACCCGGAGGCGTGGCACCCACTCATCTATAATTTCCGTCATTATTTTGGTCTTGGAACAGCGTTGGGAAAAACATTTCGAGCAGAACGCTAACTTCTCAGAAACGTTATTATCCATTTTGATGTTGCATAGCTCCTTGCTTTTTATATAGGAGCTATGCAACTCTCTTCAAAAAGATTTGCCTGTAGCACCACCACTTGCTACCACCCTCTCCATGTTTCTATTTGAGAGATTCTTTACACACTCAAGACAGGAGGAATCATTATAGATCCACCTCAACACCTATACCTATTGAACGTGCTCGTTGGTAAAGTTGCAAGGCTGCGGCCAAATCCTGCATCCCCAGGCCAACCGACTTAAAGACAGTAATCTCATGTCCATCCTGACGCGCAGGCTGTTTGCCTGTGACCAGATCTCCCAGTTCAAGCCATGATTCAGGTCCGGCTATCACTCCTTGAGCAAGAGAGCGCAACAGATCCCCAGCTTCTATCAGCGCTGCCTCCCGCTGGTCCACAATAATCTGCGCACGAGCCAGCGTTTCACCATCCAGCTCGCACATTGCAGGGGTAAAAGCTCCAATTGCATTGATGTGTGTGCCAACCTCAACATCTCTTCCGTCAAAAAGCGGTTCAGTTGCAGATGTAGCACAAACTACCAGTGACGCTCCAGCCAATGCATCATTTGCCGAATGAACGCGAGAGATCGTTGGACAATGCTCTCCTAACAACTGTTGCAACGTCATCACCAACGTTTGATAATGCTCGTCGCTGCGATTGAGCACCCTCACCTCACGTAAAGGACGCACTGTATACATTGCCAACACCTGTGTAACAGCCTGCGCTCCAGCTCCGAAAAGAGCAAGCACATCTGCATCGGGATGAGCAAGGAGATCCGTCGCCAGACCAGACGCAGCGCCGGTACGCATAGCGGTCAACCATCCCCCCTCTAACACAGCCAGCGTTTTCCCGGTGATCGCATCAAGCAAGAGGATCGTCGCGTAGCTACGTGGCAAGTTGCGCTCAGGATTGTGCGGCATCTGCGTGACGAGTTTTACGCCAAAAGCATGCCCTTCATTCGTATGTAATACAGAAGGCATGAGCAAAACAGCGCCCTGATCTTGCAGTTCCACAGCTAAACGTTGCGGCATCTGAACCTGGTCGGCGCTTAACGCTTGAAAAGCGACCCGCATAGCCGCAATAGCATCTGTCATAGTGAAACATTGTTGGATATCCGAGCGTGAGAGAATGAGGGCCATTGCCGATACTCCTTACATCTATAGAGAGGATGAGGTTCCTATAAGAGTGCTACCTCGTTACCTTCCAGAGTCCGATTCGTCTAGCCAATAGGTAAGATATACTAAAGAGAGATATCTAGCAAGCTATCTATCTATTTTTGGAGGTCAATTCTTTGAAAGTCGTGGTAACAGGTGGAGCAGGTTTTGTTGGCTCCAATCTTTGTAAACGTCTGCTTGAAGAAGGACACAGCGTTTTATGTGTAGATAATCATATTACCGGTTCTACTCGAAATATAGAGCCTTTATTGACTCATCCCCAATTTCGTTATCAGGAACAGGATGTCACTAAACCATTCGAGTTTGAAGCAGATGCAATCTTCCATATGGCAAGCCCGGCTAGCCCTGTCGGTTATATGGAGCATCCCATTGAAACGATTATGGTGAACAGCATAGGAACCTATCAAATGTTGGAGCAGGCCCGCAGGCAGGGAGCAATGTTCCTGATCTCTTCAACCTCTGAAATCTATGGTGATCCGCTCGTTCATCCTCAAACAGAAGATTACTGGGGCAATGTCAACCCTATTGGACCACGCGCCTGCTACGATGAAAGCAAACGTCTCGGCGAAACGCTCACGATGGAATATTATCGCCAGTATCGCACCAACGTCCGTATTGTTCGCATCTTCAATACGTATGGTCCCAACAGTCAGATCCATGATGGGCGCATGATTCCAAACTTCATCACGCAAGCATTGAAAAATGAACCACTCACAATCTATGGCGATGGCACCAAAACACGAAGCATCTGCTATGTCAGTGATCTGGTTGAGGGGCTGCTACAAGCAATGTTCCATGCTGGCACAATGGGCGAAGTATTCAATCTGGGCAACCCTGAAGAACACACAGTCCTCGAATATGCGCAAACCATTACTAAACTGTGCAATTCTTCCTCTCCCATCATCTTTGAGCCTGACCGCATTGATGACCCGGAGAGACGCCGTCCCAATATCACAAAGGCTCGCAAAGTTCTGGGCTGGGAACCCGCAATTGGTATCGAGGATGGCTTGAAAAGGACGATTGAATGGTTTAGAAGTCAAACGCTATCAACGGTTTCGTAGCAGCTACTTTGAACCTTCAAGTAGAGTAAAGGCGAGATATGTATCATCCAGGCATCGATAGATCTGGCCTGCGTTTTTGCGGCTCTGTGTTGCAAAGAATAGTAATAAATCCATTGGAAAATCTACATACACGTGCAACACTTGCTAATATTGTTGGCTTGCTTGGCGGCATTTTCGTCCTGGCCTGTTTACTACTTCTACCAATGCAAGTCAGTTTTCGCCTGCTGCTCTATCTGGCGGCTGCTATCTGGACGCTACTACGTCCACGAATGGTGCTGTATCTCCTGCCCCTCGCCGTTGCCTGGGGATCGCTCGATCCGATTACACTGAGCGGTATGAATCTCACCAGTGCTGATATTCTCGTCTTCTTACTTGCGGCAAACTGGCTCATGAGCTTTCCATTACGCAAGTTTGCCGCAAGCGCTTCCCCACATGTTGCGCTCTCAACAGCTATTGGTCCGCTTGACAAAGAGCATGCTGCAACTTCCCCTCGTTATCTTATCCTGGCAACAGCGATATTGCTAGGCACCATGTGTCTCTCTATCGTTGGAGCCGCCAGCATCAGTTTAAGTCTGAAAGAGATTTTCAAATGGGTCGAGTTTGCTCTGCTCCTTCTGATAGGCACTCAATATATTCGGACACGCCAACAGATCTGGACCCTGATTGTTCTCATTTGCCTTGCAGCACTTTCACAGGCGTTTCTAGGCTATATTCAAGCGTATTTCAACCTGGGACCAGCAGCGTTTACCCGTGGAGGCAGCAAGCTCCTCCGCGTCTATGGTAGTTTCAACCAGCCCAATCCTTATGCTGGCTACATCAATATAACCTTGGCCCTCACCCTGGCTCTCGCCTTACTAGGACGCAACTTATTGATACGGATACTGTCCGGGATAACCGCAATTCTGCTCGCTCTCGCTCTCTATCTTTCACAATCACGCGGCGCAGATATCGCCGTAGCAGCCGCATTTCTCTTTATTATCAGCGTTGGTATGCCACGTTTGCATCTCCTGATCAAAGCCGGAGGAATTGCAGTACTCACCATTCTAGGAGCCTACTTTGCTGGTATAGTTCCTCAACGTTTTCTACTACCCCTTCTCAAACAGCTGGGACTGGCCAGCATTTCTTTTATCGCGCCAAGCGAGGCCGATTACTCCACAGCCGAGCGGCTGGCACACTGGATCGCTGGCGTGAACATGTTTCTAGACCATCCATTTTTCGGCGTGGGTATTGGGAATTATCCAGCCGTCTATTCAAAATATTTCATTACCATCTTTGCCCTTCCCCTGGGACATGCGCACAACTATTATATTAATATGGCAGCGGAAACAGGCATATTTGGACTGGCGGGTTTTATGCTTTTGTTGATGGCGATATTTCTAGCGGGTAGTCGCACGGTACAGACCATTTACGCCCGCCTCAAACAGATCCAACCACAACAACAGACTGTCATCGCAACAGGGCAAGAACACGTAAGTATTTATGTAAGCATGCTTGTTAATGACCGGGCACTGGCAATAGGATTGTTGGCAGCGCTCGTCTCCATCTGTGTACATAACCTGTTCGATAACTTATATGTCCACAGCATGACCAATCTCTTCGCGTTACTCCTCGTGGCACTTATCCGTCTAGAGGGAGTAATGCCAATTGTAGGAAGTAACGGAGGACATTTTGATTACAGAGAATCCTCAAGATCCTGGCGTCGTGCCGACAGATAAGACTCCATCACAACCTCTCGAAATAGAGAGCGATATACTGGAAGCAAAGGGTAAAGAGGCTCAACCTGAAATCACACAAGACCAGTTAGCGCTAGGGAAACGTTTCTTCAATTGGCGAACGCTGCTTCCTCTCATTATCGTCGTTATCGCGCTTGTCATTTTTGCGCAAAAAGCCAATATTAATCCCCAAAAAACATGGCAGGCCGTCAAAAATGCCAACCTGCTTTTTTTCTGCTTTGCTTTCGTCATTTACTACCTTTCGTTTGGCCTGCGAGCATTACGCTGGCGACTCTTACTGGAAAATGTTGGTTTCACCAAAGAAAATGGCGTTCACCTACCAAAATTCTGGAAACTGGTTGAAATCATTTACATATCATTTTTCGCCAATGTCGTTGTTCCGGCAAAACTGGGCGACCTTTATCGCGCTTACCTGTTGCGACAGGAGATAGGGGTCTCTACAACACGTAGTTTTGGCACCGTACTCGCCGAACGCCTGCTTGATCTCATCATCCTATTACTTCTGTTCATACCGGCAATCATCATCAGCCTGCACGAAAATATGCCTCCCCAATTACGCCTGAGTCTGCAAGTGATGCTAGCAGTGGTCATTATCGGCATAGTTGGCTTGATTGTCTTACGTATTGCACGCGAACCAATCGCCCGGCTGGTCCCTGCTCGCTTTCGCGCTCATTACTACCACTTTCAGGAAGGCACGCTTGGTTCTTTTCGCCGTTTACCCTCGCTGACCCTTCTGACCGTTGGCGTCTGGATCTGCGAAGCATTACGCTTTTTCTTCGTTGCCGTTTCCCTTCACCTCATTGATGGTAGCTTTTTGCATATTGTTGCAGCGGCTATTTTCATTGGGCTGGGCGAAGCGCTTCTCACCGCAATTCCGACAACTGGTGGAGGCGTTGGATTGGTAGAGGGCGGCATGGTAGCAATGATCTCGCTGTTCTATCAAGGCCCAAATGCTGTCAATCTTACGGCCGCCGCAATTCTCTTAGACCGCACAATTAGCTTGTTCAGTATCCTTGCAATTGGCTTGATCGTTTTCCTATTGGCCTTCAGTCGTAAGGCGGCAAAACAACATCCGTCCAAAAAACCTTGACACGGAGATATGTCTACACTATAATTTTTGGGCAGGTCCGCGAGGGTAGAAAGGATGCTTCTACCATCCAGAGAAACAACTTTCTGCCTCGAAAACAGGCCATGAGAGGGGGGATTCTGGTTGTCGGAAGTCAAAATCGGCGAGAATGAGTCGTTTGAGACCGCGTTGAAGCGTTTTAATCGCAAAATTCAACAGGACGGCATCCTCGCAGAAGCACGTCGCAGGGAGCATTACGAGAAGCCGAGCATGAAGCGTAAAAGAAAAGAGGCTGCTCGACGACGCAAGACAGCGCGCAAAGCTTGATAAAGAGCTACCTCCATCCCGAATGGAGCTTTTCCTGATGGCGATGGAGGCCTCTTTTTATACATATTACGCTCTAAAAGGTGGGGAACATGCAAGAACACCCTCTGATAGAACTCTATGTTACAGTTGGAAATGATCAACAAAATAAGCAAATTGAACAACTGCTTTCGTCTGTCAATCTTGATGCATTTGTTCAACGCACATTACTTCAGATAGGTATTACACAAAAAGTGATGCTGACGCTCCTTGTTACCGACGAGGCTGGCATCCGCGACATGAACAAGCAGTATCGAGAGCAAGATAAACCGACCGATGTTCTGTCTTTCCCACTACTGGAGCAACCACTGGTGGAAGCTCCAGAGGAGCAACTCTGGCAACCCCAGGAAAACGCCGAGACACCCCCTGCAAATACGCCAGCATTCATCAACCCTCCCGGAGCCATACTCAATTTAGGCGATATCGTGATGTCCTGGCCCACATTGCTTCAGCAAGCTCGCGATGCAGGGCATAGCGGACAGTATGAGTTGCTCTATCTGCTCTGTCATGGTGTCCTCCATCTTGTTGGCTACGATGACCACACTGAGGCAGGGTATCAGGCAATGGTTGGCCTGCAAAACCGTATTTTGCAAGAGAGCGGCATCACAAAGGCATAAACGCATGAGTCAACCATCTTCTCCATCCAAGCCCGCCGAGCCTCGTATATCACCACCATCGCCGCCGAAAAGTGCCTGGGCAAAATTTATCGCCAGCTTTGGCTACGCCTTTCAAGGACTCTGGTATGCCCTCAGTACACAACGTAACGCGCGCGTCCATGCCGTCATTGCGACGCTGGCTACTGTTCTTGGAATTGTTTTGCGCATATCAGCAGTTGAGTTTGCTATCATCTTTATCGCTATTGCAGGCGTTTTTGTTGCAGAGATGTTCAATACAGTATTCGAGCTATGCGTTGACCTGACATCGCCCGAATACCATCCTCTGGCAAAGATTGCCAAAGACGTAGCTGCTGGCGCAGTACTTGTGAGTGCCATGCTTGCAATCGTAATTGGCCTCTTTATCTTTGGACCACACCTCTGGCTCTTCATTTCACATCGATAGCAATCAACCCTTCCCTCTTTCAGACCGCGAGCCAATCTTCCCAAAACATTAGAGAGCAGGATCAAACTACATATCCTGCTCTTTTCTTTTTTTATCGATTATTCTTACTTTACGCGCGAAACGTACTGGCCGGTGCGTGTATCAATCCGAATTTTATCGCCTGGATTGACAAACAGGGGAACGTTCACGGTGGAGCCTGTCTCCAGAGTGGCGGGCTTGGTCACATTATTGGCGGTATCGCCGCGTACGCCCGGTTCAGCACTCTCAACCGTCAATTCTACAAAGTTGGGCAGTTCAACAGCCACAATAGTCTCACCATCGACCAGCATTTCGACAACATCACCTTCTTTGAGGAACTTTATGCCGTCGCCAAGCATCTCTCTACGAATAGGCTGCTGATCAAAGGTGTCCGTATTCATAAAAACATAATCATCGCCATCAACATACAAAAACTGCCAGTTTTGATGCTCCACGCGCACCTCATCAATGGCTTCACCCGCGTTGAAGCGCTGCTCAATCACGCGTCCATTTTTTAAGTTCTTCAAGCGTGTACGCACGAACGCGCGCCAGTTTCCAGGGCTGACATGATGGAATTCTGTGATCGTCCACAAATCATTGTTATAGCGTATTACCATACCGTTACGAAAGTCGGCAGTTGTTGCATTAGCCAATGGAGTAGTCTCCTCTCAATAGTTGAACTAGATATTACACGTGTTCGGCGACAAAGATACTGGCAGGTTGTCCCAACACAACAAGTACAATTTTCTTCACCACGCGCCACCCATGATCTCGCAGCATCATCTCCCAAAGTCGATCCTCGCTTGTAAGCGCAACGAGCAGACCGTCAGCAGCCAGGACGCGGCCAAACTCCTGAATGAGCGCGTTGTAGAGATCAACATTAGTGGCATGCGAACCAATTTGCTTGCCAAAGGGTAGATTGGTAATGATGCGCGTCACGCTGGCATCCTCTATGGGCAAAGCACGTGCATCCCACTCCTCCCACGAAGCGCGCACACTGGCAGAGCGAGCATTGCGACGAGCCATCGCGACCGCTTCTTCGCGAATATCGCCGCCCAAAGCGCGCTCGACAGGAGCAAGCAGGCAGCGCTCAATCACGATAGTACCAGCGCCACAGAGCGGATCAAGGACAATATCCTGCGGAGTTGGACGAGCCAGCAAGCCCATAGCAGCTGCGACGGTTGGACGCAACGAAGCTGGTAAATGCTCCTGCTTGTAGCGACGATGCCGCATTGTGGCATCGCTCAACCTCATCCCAATGAGTGCCTCGCTCCCATATAACCAGAGCCAGAATTCGACATCCGCCTCATCTTTTGCAAGGTGCATCGCACGTGGCAAGACACGCTGCAAAGCATCCGTGACAGCCTGTCCAGCATCGATGCGACGAAACTGATGAGATCCCGCCTTCTGACTCACCACACGCCAGGTTTTCGGACGTTTTCCAGAATGGGCGCGTTGCCACATTGCTACAGCCTGACGGATATCAGCATGTAGTGTTGCGCTGTGAAGCACACGTAATGCATTGTGCTCATGTCCCAGACTTGTTATATGTGCCAACGTACAAAAAACATCTTCGACAGTTCGCAACGAGAGTAGTTTTTCGGGAGTTGATGTGGTACGAAAAAGGGCAATACCACGTGCGAATTTGACCAGTTCGGCATCTGGCATGGAAGCACGAACTTCACTGAAGGCCAGCGTCTCCAATCCTGGCATAGTCATGGCATAAAAAAGCTGCGACATCTACCTGCTATTTCTTCTGTAATGTACTTGATCGGATATCTGCGACGGGCTATCACAGAAAAGCGCAGCAAGAAATCCTGGTCATTGAAGCCAGGGAGGAATGCCGCGCCTCTTTATTTGCTCTTGTGTGCCTCCCGTTGCCGGGGTCCATAACGACGACTTACAATCTACCGGCGTGCCATGATATCACATACCGTCTGAACTGGCAACGCCCCCATCTACTTGCTTACTCACTTCAGATCAGGTTAACAGTCTTGTCACTTCCTCCGTATGGCTCGCAAACTTTGCCAGTCGCTTCTTTTTCAAATTTTCGCGCAAAATCCAGGTAATATTAGGATCATTCCAACCAGCACATTGTTTCATCAGAGCAAAGCCTTCATCGGGCGAGGCGGCTGTAATCACGCTTAGCGTATATCCCAGCGTTCGGCGAAGCTGGCGAAATGCTTCCTTTTTACTATCAGCCGATGCTTGATGCAACCGTTCCAGCACCACACGTTGCATCTCTAAAGCGGCTTTCAATATATCCGGCGTATAGAGAACAACTGGTTCGGAAACTGTTGCAACCGCGACACGTTGCTGGAGATAGTTTCCACCAGTAGCCAGTTCCATCAAATGAGGGAGAATATCCTGTGGACCGACCTCTAACAAACAACGGAAGGCGATCTCTACCCCCTCTCGAATGCGACCGTAAGGGCTACATGCGTAGTGATCCAGCAAGTCCAAAGTTTCTGGCAACCATAACGAATAGACGGCGGCACAGGAGCCAAAGGCGATAATGCCGCAAAGCATCACAAACTCTGAAGGTGTGTTGCTGGAGATCATCTTACGATCACCATTGACGAAATAAGTGAGGAGCGAATGTACGTTCTCGGGACATCTAGAAACTGAGACGGCCAGAAGATTACTGACATCATTGGCCAGTTCCATATTTGGTCGCGGTCCTGGTAAGCGGCTCTGGTCACGCAGATAAAATTCCAGAGGGCGCTGATTGCCTGTAAGCGCACGCTCAACCAGAGAAAATAGTGTATCATGCATAGTGACACATCCTCGCATCATCCAGACTGTATTGAAACAACGCCTACTCAGGTAATGCTTCTCTGAGGTCGTCAGAATACATGTAGTCAATTGTACCACATCTTCTACCAAAAGCTACCAGATTGGTAATTGCTGACCTGTATAAACCTCTTTTGACACACAGGGCTTTCCAGTTCTCCGCTCAAAGGGGTGCAGGGGTCTCCCTGCCGGGGCCTGGGGCGTCCCCAGTTTCCTTCCCTCCTTCGCGCGCCGCCTGCGGCGGCGCGCAAAAGAGAAGAAAAAAGTTTTTTGCGGGGACACCCCGCACCCCGGCAAAGGGCTGCCGCCCTCTGCACTCCTGCTAGATGGGAGAATTGGAAAGCCCTGTTTTGACACACTCTAACCTTGCCGTAAACGTTAATCTTGTGATATACTAGTGATATATTTCCACCCACTAACTTATTCATCTCTTCCACAACAGTGAAAGGGCAGGTGTACTATGGTCGCGGCCAACGGAGAAGATCAGCAAGAACTACAAAATACAGAGGAAATACAAACCTATACGATAGAGCAGGTAGCAACGAGTACAGGTTTAACCAAACGCACGTTACGCTATTATGAAGAAGTTGGTTTGCTGCCCCCCACAGGCCGCACCGAAGGAAACTACCGTCGTTATAGCGAGGAAGATATAGAACACATCAAACGCATCAAGGAATTACGCGATTTATTAGGTTTCTCGTTAGCCGATATCCGCCAGTTACTTCAAGCTGAAGAGGAGCGCGGATTGATCAAGCTAGCCTACCAGCAGGAAACTGACGTTGATGGCAAGATAGCTCAGCTGGATCGGGCTGACGAGTTAATTCGCGAACAGCTTCATCTTATAGAGCAAAAGATCAGTGGGCTGGAACAAATGCGATCATCACTTTTAATAAAATTAGAGAGACATCAGCAGAAAAGAAATGTATTAAAAAATAGAGAATAATATTGTGTATATATAACGTACTGTAGCTTTTCAAGAGCTGATAGAGGACTGGCAAGTTTGCTATCATTTCCTGAAAAGTTACGGCATTCTAGAATGGAGTCTTCATGCAAATATCCGAGAAGGATGAGGGATCTTTAGCTGCCGAACAGGTCATAGAAAAAAAAGCGAGCGGCATCGGGCGCACATTTGCCGCGCTACGTCATCGTAATTTTCGTCTCTTCTGGTGTGGTCAACTTATTTCGTTGATCGGAACATGGATGCAAACGACAGGACAATCGTGGCTTGTCCTGCAACTCACGAAAGATGCCTGGGCGCTTGGTATTGTTGGAGCGCTACAATTTCTGCCAGTAATGCTCCTATCGCTCTTTGGTGGCGTGTTAGCCGACCGCTTGCCCAAGCGCAGAATGCTACTTTTCACGCAATCGTTCGCTGCCATACAAGCCACTATCCTCTGGGTTCTGGTGGCTACTAACACGGTGCAACTCTGGCATGTGTATATTCTGGCCTTCTTGCTAGGCTTAACCAATGCGTTTGATATGCCAACACGTCAGGCATTTGTTGTGGAAATGGTAGGACGTGAAGATTTGCCTAATGCCATCGCGCTGAACTCATCGCTGTTCAATATGGCACGTATCGTCGGCCCCGGCCTCGGTGGTCTTATTATCGCCTGGCAAGGAGAGGCTTCCCTCTTTTTGCTCAATGCTATTAGCTTTATTCCTGTCATCGCAGGATTGGCATTAATCGATCTCAAACAGTTGCATTCCCAGGTCAACCATAAACGTCGGGAACTGCAACAGGGTACATTCCAGAGCCTCCGCGAAGGTCTGAGCTACATTCGCCAGGCACCAGCGGTGCTGCTGATCATTGTCGTCATTGGCACAGTCTCGCTGTTTGGCATCAACTTTAACGTTGTGTTGCCCCTGTTTGCCACTGATGTCCTGCACGCCGGACCAGCGGGCTTTGGGTTTATCTCATCAGCATTCGGGTTTGGCTCGCTGCTCTCAGCCCTCTGGCTGGCGTGGCGTAGTAACAGACCAACAATTTCGCACATGTTGCTGGCAACCATCATCTTCTGTGTCCTGGAAATGCTCTTTGCCCTTTCACACTGGTATGTCCTCTCGCTGGGACTCATCGCGGCAGTAGGCTTTGCGCAGATTGCTTTTTCAGCTACGGCGAACACCACCATTCAGACTATCTCGCCCGATCATCTGCGTGGTAGAATAATGAGCGTATATATGTTGGTGTTTGCTGGAAGCGTTCCCCTCGGCAACCTCTTCACGGGTGGTCTGGCTAGCCAGTTTAATCCCACTGTTGCATTACTCGCTGGAGGTGGATTAAGCTTGATCGCTGCCGTCGCCGGATGGATCTTACGCGCTCCAGCGGAGAAAGCTGTTGCAGAATATACGTACGTACAAGAATAAATGGCACATCTACCCGCTCACTCTTGCCGATCAACAACGCCATATCGAGCAAAGTGAGCGGTTGCTTAGCAACGTGCAACCAGGAGATCCAGCGGTGCTTTACTGGTCAATGGCAGAGTCGGATGGCCTGGTGCTGGGATATTCCCAAAGGCATACATTCCTCAATCAAACAGCGCTGGCGGAATTGGAGCTGCCCATTTACCATCGGCGAGCGGGAGGAACGGCGGTACTGGTAGGTTCGCATCTGCTGGCTCTGGATGTCGTCTTACCCGCCGGGCATCCACTGATCCTCAATGATATCGTCGAGTCGTATCGCTGGTTGGGCGAGACCTGGGTTGCTGCGTTGCGACAGTTGGGCATAGAAACCCGCGCCGTACCTCCAGAAGAGGCTCACGCTCAACGCGCGCTACGCAAACAGCCGGAAACCAGCTCTTACGAGCTGTTGATGAACCGCGCCTGCTATGGCACGCTTTCACCATACGAGGTGGTTGTGGGACAGCGCAAAGTCGTGGGCATGGATATGATTCGTCGGCGCGCGGGAAGCCTGCTGCAAGCGGGTGTTCTCCTCCACTGGGATACAGAGCAGCTTGCGCAGTTGCTTGGCCATACTGTTGAGGAGCAGGAACTGCTGCGAACAGGGCTGTATGAGCGAGCCATCGGGCTGGATACGCTGGCGGGGCGTTCTGTAGGAATAAACGAAGTCATAGCAGCGTTTGAACATACGATTGTATCTTTAGCTCAATGAGCTTGACACACCTTCTCTATTGAGCAAACTTGAAAAAGACCACGGAAAGGGTATCACCAATGGGAGATCGGAATGCGCCAGGAGCAATCCAGGTAGTCACAACTCCTGACTACGAAGTGATGGTTATTGGCGCTCATCCAGACGATGATGATTTTGCAGCATCGGCAACCAGCGCACTCTGGGCCAAACAAGGCAAAAAGGTCGTATGGGTCATTATGACTGACGGAACCGAGGGTGGTGAGGTTCCCAGTACACCCGACGCGGAATTCATGCTCTTACGCGAACAGGAACAGCGTATGGCCGCAGAAATGATCGGCGTTCAGGCAGTCGAATTTCTACGCTTCCCAGATGGACACCTTGTCAATAGCGAGGCGACCCGTAAAGCTGTTGTGAGGCTGATCCGCAAATATCGCCCTCGCGTCGTGATTACACATGATCCAACGCAGCTTTTCTTCGCGCCTGACCCCAATGAGGAGCCGAACGCTACGGGATATTTGAATAATCCAGACCACCGCGCCACAGGCAATATTGTTGTTGACGCGCTCTTCCCATCTATCGGCAACCCTCGCGCTTATCGCGAATTGCTGGCTGAAGGTCTGTTACCATATCGAGTGCATGAACTCTACCTCTTTGGCACCAGAGAGGTCAATACCTACATTGATGTCACAGAGACCATTGAACTGAAAGGCCAGGCGCTCAAATGCCATGCATCGCAGTTCGATTCAGACTCTGATATATCGGTGCGAGTTCGCGAGCGTTCGGCTGACGTTGCAAAAGAGGCCAAAAAGAAACAGGGGTTGGATATGCAATATGCCGAAGCGTTCCGTCGCATCAAGCTCCATATCCCACCGGAACCAAAGGAAGAAGCCCCAACCGAAGTCAAATAGGTTGCAAAAAACAGGATACCGTGACATAGGTATCCTGTTTTTTTGTGCCTATTTCAACTACTTTTTGGGCGTCACCACCGCTGCAAAACCAGCCCAATATTTCAAGAACGTCTGTCGCGGCATGACTTGCATATTTAAGCGAGACGAATCGGTGAGATAGACAGAAGAACTGTTCCCGCCACGCAAGACGAGCAGATGACCTCCAGCCCATCTATCGGGAGGGAAATTAATGATGATGGGTCGGCCATCGTTGCCAACTTTGACAAGATCATCAACCGAAGGCTTATTGAGCCATTGCACCTGAAAATTAAATTGTGCCAGGGTATGATCTAAGCCGGTACTTCTCAGCAATCCCAATTCAGGGGAGATCTCATGTAAACCGGACTCCACTTTCAAAATGTCCGTGATCCTATATTGCTTCCCGGTATTGTAATACTTGTTGTAAGCGTTGATGATCTCCGTCATGGAGGCGGCAGAGCAAGCAGAATATGCCCAGGTATCAAATTCCTGTGAAGAGTTATATTGCTGAGGATCTAACTGATTGACACGGGCCATGACTTTCGTAACGCCAATGGTGCCGGCGAAAGTAGCGGGCTTGGTCGTCGCAGAGGTTGGAGGCGGTGTGGAAGCTGCGACATCGGGCCAGGCATCAATCAAGACGGGCGATCCAGGTAACAATATTCTAAATAACAGAACTCCACTCAGGCACAATACACCTAAAACGAGCGCCAGGCCCAACCAGGGCGTTTGACGAACATGCGGGGAGAAGAGACCTCGCACATCCACTAGAGCAGCCACATTACTACCAGAACGTTTTTCTAACCCACGAGAAGCTCGCACAGCCCGCCCAGTTGTTCCATAACCATAGCCACCATACGCCCGACGTGATTTTGTATACCGTCCAGCACGTTCAGCGCGTCCAGCATAAGAAATACCAGGTTGTTCGGGTGTATCGACGGATTTGGCAGAGAGAAGAAACCCAACAAAAATTACCGCAAGTGCCACAGCGAGGAGCGTGAGCAGGAAGATGATCATCCATGACTCCTATCCCAAGTCATTTACAGACCCATTCGAAAAATACACGTTACGAGGTACTCTGGCCTTCGATATGGGCAACTGATTCACCTGAGTACCATTTCAGAATATACCATTACGTTCCACCATTGAGCAATATGCATCACCTTATCTTCCAAAAGTACCGGCTGCATTTGCTTCTCCATTCAGGGCTTTTCAGTTCTCCGCTCAAAGGGGGGCAGGGGTCTCCCTGCCGGGGTCTGGGGTGTCCCCAGTTTCCTTCCCGCCTGCGGCGGCGCGCAAAAGAGAAGAAAAAAGGTTTTTGCGGGGACACCCCGCACCCTGGCAAAGGGCTGCCGCCCTCTGCACTCCTGCTAGATGGAGAATTGGAAAGCCCTGCTTCTCCATTCCTACCTGCTGACAACGTGAGGATTTTAGTATATCATACAGAAACGACAAACCACCACCATACAATCGGGTTTGAGAGGATCTATGTTATGTATATTTATTATGTGCTGCGGGGAACCAGCAACGAAAAACCGGTTGAGTACGAGGGGGATCTAAGCGAAGAGCTATTTCCCGACGTTAATCTGAACGATGGCCCGGCCACTATTCAACAGATCGTTCAAAATCTGCGTACAGAAGGAACCGTCGCAGAATGGGACGATTGCGATCTGACCGATTCCTTCTTCGACCGCGAGGATAGCTATATTTACTTCAACAACCGCTGGATGCGCCGTTCAGATGCCCCCTGGCGCAAGGATAGAAACAACTAGATGCCATAGGAAATAGAGATGCCCATACTTGCAGGATGGCTTACAGGCGAGCAGGTGCCACAAGATATCATTCAACAAACGCTGCTCACGATGGAAGAGGTGCTTGGTGCGCATGGAGGAACGCCAGCGCGCACGACGCAACCCGGCGCGGGTCTTGTGGCCTACTCTGATCCCGCCTATGCAATGCAGCACAACGACGAACCAGCGGTCCTCGATTGGGTTCCAGATCGTCGTACCCTGGTCTACCGTCGCCCACTCTCCGGGCAACACCCTCTGTATTATATTGAAAACTGGCCTGCCGAGGGAAACCTGCTCTTCGCCAGCGAGATCAAAGCGCTACTCACTCTGGGTGTCCCCCGTCGTTTACATCTTGCCGCTCTGGATGCGCTATTCCGCTATGGCTTCATCC
This sequence comes from Reticulibacter mediterranei, assembly GCF_016587455.1. Classification (NCBI taxonomy): domain Bacteria; kingdom Bacillati; phylum Chloroflexota; class Ktedonobacteria; order Ktedonobacterales; family Reticulibacteraceae; genus Reticulibacter; species Reticulibacter mediterranei. Next base: position 1,874,502 of record NZ_BNJK01000001.1, read on the forward strand.
CTGCTCCCTGGACGATATTTAAAGACATCTACGTGGTGCCAGCAGGTTCAATATTGCGCTGGCAGCGAGCGAAAACTGTTGTCAACCATGCAACCGATTATCGTCTCGGCGAACCACTCGCCCCATCTGACGGCCTCGTAGACCAGTTCCACGCGCTGCTTGATCAAGCCACAGCGAACATGCTCCCTCCCCACGAACAGCTCGTTGCGTTAACTGGTGGTGGCAGCGCATCGGCCCTCTCTATCCTTCTGGCATCTCGTCATATACAGGCACCATTCAACGTTGTATCCATAGGCTACAAGAAATCTCTTGCAGCAAAGGCGTGGCGAGAAGCTGAACATATCGCAAAGCAGTGTCAGCATCCATTTCTGGCAATTACGGGCATTGATCGGCCTGAGTTCTGGATCACGACGCTTACTGCTCTGGAGTCTCCCGCTGTCGATACGCGACCAGTCACACTCCACCAGCTGTTACATACAACTACGAACGAAACTGAAGCGAGTGTCGCCATCAGCGGTCTAGGAGCACAAACATTATTTGGTTCCCCCCCACAAGCATTTCTTCAGACGCAAGCATCGCAAGATATCCTACAAAGATATTGCCAGCAAACCACCTTACGGCAAGATACTATTCCTCTCTGGTCATCTGATGTTGCAGCCAGGTTATCGCAGGAAGAGACCTGGGAAGAGACACTTCACGCGCGTAAGCTAGCGCGGCAGGCAGCAAAGTTCGCCAATCAGCTCCTCGGCTGGCATTATCTTAATCTTCATCTCCGCTTGCCCGACCTGCTTGTCGGCCCGACGCAGCAACTCGCTATTCAAGAGCGCATGGCGATACGCACACCATATCTCAATACAGATGTGATGGATGCGCTGACACGGCTCCCTTCCAATGATGGAGGTGATGAGATGAAGGCCGGTTTACTGAAGAATTTGCTACAAAGATATATACCAGAGAGTGCAGGATCTCCGCTCCCATTAAGCGGCCCGATGGCATCGCTACAACACATAGCCGACTCAGAACTGCTCCAACAAACGCTTTCGGCTGAGGCTATAGGGGCAACAGGGATTTTCAACCCTCAACTCGTGGATAGCTTGCTGAAAGAGAAGCTCACAGACACTAATCGCCGCAAGTTGTTGCTGGTATTTACGACGCAATTACTGTGCCAGATTTTTGGGTTGAGCTTATAAAACCCATCTCAGATAACAAATATTCCTGCCACCATCGCTATGCTTACAGTCCTGGGTGGCCGCGAACCACAACTACGCGTCCATCTCCATGCCGGATTCCATATCGGCATGTCGAAAGAAGATATGCAAGAGGTTATTCTACAAACTATTCCCTATGCAGGCTTCCCGACAGCGATCAATGCATGGAACCTTTTGCAGCAGATAGCTAAGGAGCTAGAAGAAGCAAAGTAAATAATTGTACAAAAGAAGAAAGAATATGCGCAATTTTGCAATTCGCATATTCTTTCCCTTTCCCCTAATCCTGGGACATACTGTACATCTCGTATTGTTTCCTGAGTACCTTCTTATCGAATTTTCCAACACTCGTTTTGGGGATGGCTTCGATAAAGATCACGTCATCAGGTAGCCACCATTTGGCGACGTGGGGACGCAAATAGTCCAATATCTCCTCTGCGCTGATTTGATCAGCAAATTCGGGTTTCGGTACGACGCAGGCTAGCGGCCTCTCCGCCCACTTGGGATGAGGTATGCCAACAACACAGGCTTCTAACACCTTTGGATGCCCCATAATCAAACCCTCTAACTCAACCGAAGAGATCCACTCACCACCAGACTTCACCAGATCCTTTGTGCGATCCACAAGCTGAAGCGTGCCATCCTCATCCACGACCGCCACATCACCGGTACGCAGCCAACCCTCAGCAAATTTTGCCGCCGATTCGCTATCGTTGTAATATGCTCGCGCGATCCAGGGGCCACGCACCTGCAACTCTCCAAACGTTTGATTGTCCCAGGGCACCTCCTGGCCCGTTTCCATATCCACCACGCGGAAATCTACGCCCGGCAGCACCGTTCCCTGCCGAGCTTTGATACGAAACTGCTCTTCTGAAGGGAGATCTTCCTGATAGCTGCGGAGTTTGGAAAGCGAGGCCAGCGGTGAGGTTTCGGTCATACCCCAGGCATGCACAATATTGATATGCTTCTGATATAGCCCCTCTATCAATGCCTGCGGGACGGCAGAGCCACCACAATAAATAGCTCGCAACGAGGAGAGATCTATCTGCTCTTTGCCAAGCAGGTTCAAGATCCCAATCCAGATTGTCGGAACTGCCGCTGAGACCGTCACACGCTCTCGCTCGATCATTCGGGCGATGCGCATCGGGTCCATAAAACGACCAGGGAAAACGAGCTTGGCACCTACAAAAGCGGCAGCATGAGGAAAACCCCAGGCGTTTGCATGAAACATCGGAACAATCGGCAGGATCACATCGCGTTCGGCCACCGCCGCCCCATCAGCCAGACACACTCCCATCGAATGCAGATAAATAGAACGATGACTATAGACAACCCCCTTTGGATTGCCCGTCGTGCCAGAGGTATAACACATTGCAGCGGCGCTGTTCTCATTCAGGCGCGGCCAATCATAGGTAGTGGGATGGCTACCGATAAACGTTTCGTAATCGACCGAGGGCTGCAACTTGCCCGTCGCGTGAGCCGCCTCTCCCATAATGACATACAACTGCACCGATGGAAATTGATCGGCATGCTCCTCCAACAACGGCACCAGATCGCCATCGACAAAGATCACCTTATCCTGAGCATCGTTGACGATATAAACGAGCTGCTCGGCAAAGAGGCGAATATTGAGCGTATGCAGGATAGCACCCATACAGGGGACAGCGTAGTAGAGTTCAAAATGACGATAGGTATTCCAGCCAAACGTGGCTACCCTATCTCCCTCCACCACACCAGCCTGCTTCAAAGCTCCTGCGAGTTGTGCCACACGCTCTCCCCAGGCGCCATAGGTGTAACGATATGGCTCACCATCGGTCTGCGTGACAATTTCTTTACGAGGAAAAATATGGACGGCGCGGTGAAAAGCATGTTGCAAGGTAAGAGGATAATCCATCATCAGAGATTGCATATATTACCTCCACAATGAAGTACAGCGCCCGAAAGATCCTGAAAGATACAACGCCTCAAGCATCTAACGCATTACAATGCAAACAATAAGTGCCAACCTGCTCCATTGCAGGCTTGCACGTACAAGAGATTTAGTGATCAACACCTCCTATTTCAGCGGCAGCAGTAGCACTTCCATGCGCGGCGGCCCAGCGCAATGCCTCCCCCGCCAGATAGACCGAACCAGTTACACAGATAAGATCATTGTTATCGGCCAGATCAAGGGCCAATGCCATCGCCTCCTCAAGATCGCTCGCCATATAACGAATCACATCTGGCGCGTGTTCGACAAAGGCAGATTCCAGCGTCTCGATAGCAGTCGTCCGGGGATTATGAATCTTTGTCAGCACCACCGCATCAGCCTCCGCCAGTTCACGAGCAATGCCACCCTGATCTTTATCCTTATTTGTCCCCAGCACAACGATTAGACGATGCATGTCAAAAGAGGAGCGGAGCGCCTGCACCAATTTTTGCATCGAGTCGGCATTGTGCGCCCCATCGACAACAATTGTCGGGTTCTGCCCAACAACTTCTATACGAGCAGGCCAGTGAACCAGCGCGAGACCACGTCGCAACGCCTGCTCATCCCAGGAAATTCCACGCTCACGCAGCATATCAAGCGTTGCCAGAGCCAACGTCGCATTCTCAATCTGATGCTCACCTGCCAGGGGTATCTCCAGCCCATTATACACCCGCTCAGGCGTCCAGACCGTAAAACGCTGCTGCTGTCCGTGCCGCTCCTCCAAGCGATAACGATAACTTAGCGGGGGAAGCTTACCAGCATCAACCTCCGCTTGAGCAGGATCATCATCAGATGGGCCAACACGTACCATCCTGGCTGCGCGCTGCTGGGCAACACGGGCGATGGCAAGCAATGCCTCTGGAGGACGAGCAGAGGTCACAACCGGGCCGTTTTGTTTGATAATCCCGGCCTTTTCCGTCGCAATCTTATCCAATGTATTCCCAAGAATGCTCATATGATCATAGCTGATCGAAGCAATCACGGAGACCAGCGGGTGCGTTACGTTCGTCGCGTCCAGTCGCCCGCCCAGACCAACCTCAACAACCGCGTGTTGCACCTGTTGCCGAGCAAAGTAAAGCAAGGCAAGGGCAGTACCAACTTCATAGGTAATGAATGGCTCAAACTTGTGCCAGGATTGAATCTGCTCAACGGCGGCACGCAGATCCGGCACTAACTCCGCTACTTCTTCCTCGCTGATCATTCTCCCGTTCACCTGCGCACGCTCGCGAAACGTATGCAGGTCAGGCTGAGTGTAGAGGCCAGTAGAGATACCCGCCTCGCGCAAGACACGCTCAATCAAGGCCGCTGTCGATCCTTTGCCTTTTGTTCCCGCAATGAGCGTATTGCTATATTTTTGCTGCGGATTACCAAGCTGATCGAGCAGAGCCTTTTCGCGCTCCAAATTTTCGTTGCGATCTCGCGTATATTTGCCAGAACGTTCATAATCTATAAAGCTGTAAATATAAGCCAGAGCTTCTTGATAATTCATCACAATACTATGTATCCCCTTAATAAATATCTCTTATTTATGATAATGCAAACGTGCCACGTACAATAGCATCGCTCATTTTTACAACTCGCATCATCTCATGAACATCATGTACGCGTACGATATCGGCTCTCTGAGCAACACTCAAAGCCACCGTTGCGGCGGTTCCTTCCAGGCGCTCGGATGCTGGTAATCCTCCCAATATACGTCCAATAGATGATTTACGTGATGTTCCTACCAGTACAGGCCGTCCCAGGACACGCAATTCCCCCAGCCGACGCAGCAGGGTCAGGCTCTCTTCAGGAGTCGTACCAAAGCCAATGCCTGGATCAACGATAATGCGCTCCCAGGCCACGCCAGCCGCCAGCGCCATATCGATGCTGCCAGCGAGGAAGCGCACCACATCGCTCACAATTTCGCGTTTTTGATATCCACGCATATTAGCCATCAATATCACTGGAACCTCGTATTTAGCAGCAACTGGTGCCATTTCAGAATCGCCGCGCAACGCCCAGATATCATTAATAATACTGGCTCCTGCCAGTAGTGCCTGCTCCGCCACTTCAGCCTTATAGGTATCGATTGATATTATTACTTCAGCAGGCAAGGCTTCGCGCAACGCCTTAATGACCGGGATGACACGAGCTTGCTCCTCCTGTGCCGAAACGGTCGCAGCCCCTGGTCGGGTTGACTCGCCGCCAACATCGATAAAAGCTGCTCCCTCATCGACAAACTTTCGGGCCTGTGCCACTGCCTGCTGAACCCAAGCCTCTTCAGAAAGCGTATCAATAGCGAGGCCATCGCCCGAAAACGAGTCGGGCGTCACATTGACAATGCCCATCACATAGGTTTGTGCGCCCCATTCTATATGGTGATCAGACCAGACAGTAGGAGGAAAAGATACAGACATAGCCAGTCAATCCTTGTTTCGTTTGTGATTATGATAGTAACGTTAGTTATCATCATATCTTTTCGCATTGCTGAATGGCAAATCACGATGTTATACTTGGCATACCGGCTATAAATAGAGTTTTAAGACCGTTCGATAATAAAATACGATTACAAAAGTTTGATCGTCATTTGGGATCATCCGAATAGACGAATGAGGGAATACGATGCACAATACAGGTGAAATCAAACATATTCATCGTCCCGTGACCGCCTCTCGTCGGTGCCACGAGTGCAGCGAAGAGGCTCTGGGCCGTTGTCCAGATTGCGGATTTAGTTTTTGTCAGGATCATTTCCCCAAGCAGCAGCATGCTCCTTGCGCGGAGAAGCAGATGAAGCTGGCTCAGACGCAAGTATGCTATGTCTGCGGCGTTCAGGTCTACCCCGATCAATGGTCGCTTTCAAAAACCTTACACTTTGTCGATCAATTCACTTGCCGAGGATGTGGTAGGCATATCTGTGATGCATTGCACACCAAGCGTAAAACAGAGGATGTGATGATCGTTCGAGAAGGTATGCGCGGCCATCGTTACCAGTATGTCAATCGGTATTGCGATCTATGCGCGCCACTTGCTTCTGTTGGAGGTATTAAGGGACTGGCCCGCTTTATCGCCGTTGCGGGAACAATAGCCGCTACAATCTTATTTTTCCTTCGTCCCTGATCGCGTTCCCATCTATCAATAGAAGAGGAAAACGAGCAAATCTATGGCCCTGTCATCTACGATCCAATCCACACTGCTACGCCATCACCACGAGATCGAGACAGCGCTGCATACAGCTATCGCAAACGTGGCGATACGTACAGGTACACAGGAAACTGATCCTTTTTATGGACAAATTCAGTATCATTTAGGGTGGGTAGATGCAAATCTTGTACCAGCGAAACACAATATGGGCAAACTGCTACGTCCGACCCTCGTGCTTCTTGCCTACGAGACAGCAGGAGCCGGGGGGCGAGCAAAGACCGAACAGCCAGGAAGTGCGTACTTAGAATGCGCACTCCCTGCCGCTGTAGCAGTTGAGCTTACACATAACTTCACACTCGTTCATGATGATATCGAGGATGGAGATATAGAGCGTCGCCATCGCCCGACCTTGTGGACGATCTGGGGAGTACCACAGGCTATCAATACAGGAGATGGAATACATTCGTTAGCGCGTATAGTCTTATGGGGTGTCCTCGATCACGGTGTCGATGGACATACCGCCATCCACCTTGCCGACCTCCTTGATCGTGCAAGCCTGACCGTAATGGAGGGACAATACCTAGACATCAATTTTGAAGCACGACTCGATATTTCTATTCCAATGTACCTGGATATGATTCGTCGCAAAACAGCAGCATTAATCGCCTGTTCAACCGAGATGGGGGCCTGTCTGGGTACTGCCAATCAGGAAATCATTCACCATCTGCGCAACTTTGGCGAGGCCAGCGGTGTTGCCTTTCAGATCCGCGACGATCTGCTTGGTATATGGGCTACCAGCGCCGAATCAGGCAAAACCCCTGCCGGCGATATTCACCGGCGCAAAAAGAGCCTCCCCATCATCCATGCTCTCACGCATGCGAACGACCAGGATCGCCAGATCTTGCTGGAAATCTATCAACAAAGCGATCCGATCACCTTCAATCAGGCAGAAGTGGTGTTGGAGATCATGGAGCACACACAGACGCAGGCGTTTTGTCGTCAATTTCTGCTGGAGCAATGCCAGCAAGCCTACGAAGTGCTCAAGAAGGTTCCATACCTTACGAACCCTCTCTCCAGGCGTGCGTATCATGATCTAGAGATTATAGTGCGTTTTATTGAAGAGGCCGCTCATTAGAACGGACACGATCAACATCAGCGTTGATGTAGAAACGGCATGGCACCTACATCAACGCCCAGATGTTGACGGCGTTGCCAACTGCCGCTGCCAGATGCTTGCCATCCGGCGACCAGGACAGGCCACGTACAATCTGCTTTACGGCTACGGTTAACAATGGTTGCTGATTCTGCGTAGAGTCCCAGAGCGAAAGCATACCATCCGTAGTGCCAACAGCAAGGAGGCGGCCATCGGGCGACCAGGCGAGCGAACGCACCGCGCTCTTGGAGACGGAGAGACGCTGCGGCACATCCATACATTGCGGCCCAAAGAGACCATTACCCTGTTGCTGACAGGTCAATCCGTCCCAAAGACGAACCTTCCCATCTGCGCCACCAGCCGCCAGCATCATACCCGTTGGAGCAAACGCAATCGCATTGAGCGACACCTGACCATCCAGATACAATCCATGCACTTCTTTGCCGGTAGCAGCACGCCAGACGCGCACGACGCCCCCCTGAGAAGCGGAGGCCACCGTTGTTCCATCGCCCGACCAGGTAACGGCATCGAGAGCAGTTGTATGACCAGTAAAGATCGTTTGCGCACGATAGTTCGTCGTGTTCCACACAATCGCGCGCCTATCCATGCCGCCGGAAACGACCTGCATCGGCTCATGCGCGGCCCAGGATAGACCCGTAATTTGCCCGGTATGCCGCTGATTTGGTCGCGCAAGTACCTTCCCATCTTGGGCACGAAAAAACGTGACTTGTGTGTTTGCCCCTGTCACCAGGCGCTTTCCATCGGCAGACCAGGCCAGAGCACGCACAGAGGCCGGATGCGCTAGCGTCTGCTGAACAGCCCCATTCATGTTCCAGATAAATACCTTTGTATCATCGGCACCACTGGCGAGCAGAGCACCATCGGGCGACCAGGTGATGGCGCGCACGGCCCCTTGATGACGTGTGAAAGTAAAGACAGAGGTCAGCTTCGTTGGAAGCGTTGGTTGAGCGGTCACAGCTGGAGGAGCGGAGTTAGTGGCCTTCTGTTGTATCATACTTTGCGTCGTCGCCTGCACTATGTTTCCTAGCGTCTTAAAAGCTCCGGCTTGATAGGCGGTATAACCAACGCCACTACCAACAACCCCCAGGACAACGCCGCTCAAGAGCAGGAACCCACGACGCGTGGGCCGAGATTTTCTTTTGACCGGCGACAAATCGTCGGAGGTGTGTCTTTCCCCGGATGATGGTAAATTGCTAAAATCTGCAATTGTCTGCGAAGAGTACAGGCCGGGATCGGGAGGCGGCGGCTCCTCAACTGACTTGACAAGCGTTGCGATCGTTCCATCTACCACATAAGAGTCCAGGGCTAGACGCATACCGGTGGTAATGCCGGCATCAAGAAGCGTGCCATTTTCTGGAAGGATGCGCCCTCCTAGAGACTGACGCAACATGTAGACCAGTTGCTTCCCAAACAGATCCGTTTTAGGGAGCTTCAATTCCTCTACCAGAGCAGGCACCAGCGCGGATACAGGCGCATCAGCCACAACCTCCATCGGACGAACGGCACCAAACGCGTTCTCTTCTATCAAAACCTCTAGCTTTTGCATACGTTTTCACTCTGTCTCCGAGCTTAATTTTTCTGTCTTAAAATATTACACGTAGTTTACCTTAGATCTTTTCAATTCCTCCGAACGAACCAAAAAGGCTAGCCACAAGATGCTAATGCCGTTATGATACTAGTAGGGAAGTAAAAAAGATGAGGAAGAGGCTATCGACCTCTATTTATTGTGACGAGCTTCGTTGTACTTATATAAACATTGATAAGAGGAGCCGTTCTAGCGTCCTTCAAAGACGAAGAGCCAGAGCAAAGAATGAAAGTAAATATTATAGACAACGCAAAGCTTGACGACACCTTCATAATAGACTCAATGAGTGACATGGATGACGTAGAAGAGATAGATGTTGCGTTACCGGAGATCACTCTTGCATGGAGACAAACTATGATGCGACCCATCTATGTAATCGGTCATAAAAATTCTGATATGGACTCCGTTGCTTCTGCCTATGCCTATGCAAAACTCCTCCAATTGCAAGGTGAAGAGGAAGCCATTCCTGCACGCAACGGCGAGTTAAAGCCCGAAGTACAATTTATTCTCGACCGCTATCAGGTCGAGCCACCCGAAGCGCTCGATGATGTCTACTTACAGGTACGGGATGTCATGCGCCGGGGAGTGACCTCCGCACGTCTCGATCAGCCATTACTGGAAGCCGGGCAGCTGTTGCAAGAACACAATCGACGTTCTATGCCCGTTGTAGATAATGATAATAAAGTACATGGAATTATAGCGAACGAAGATTTTGCCAAACTCTTCTTTAATGATCTTGATCCCCGAGCGGTCAACCGCATTCCACTTGATCGCGACAATCTGGTACGCGTCCTCAAGGGTAGTGTGCTGGTTGAGGGTCGCCGCAAGCTCGGTAATCGCGTCTTAGTGGCTGCGATGGAGGCGGAAACGATGGCGGACTACATCGAGCCAGGATGCCTTGTCGTGACAGGCGACCGAGAAGACGCACAGCTCAAAGCCATTGAACGGGGAGCCGCAGCCCTGGTTATTACCGGCGACCTGCTCGTCTCAGGAAAAACCCTCGCGGCCGCACGCAAACAGGGCGTCATGGTGATCAGCACCGGACACCACACGTTTACCGCCGTTCGTCTGATAAACCTCAGCATCAAAACGCAAGAATTTATGACCCGCGAGGTGAGCTATTGCCATCCCGAAGATCTCATGAGCGAGATACAGCCAACGCTTGCTCGTATGCGCTCGATGCCAGTCGTAGATGGCGAAGGCCGGCTGGTTGGCTTCCTCTCGCGTACCGACCTGATTAAAGCTCGCCCTAAACGCGTCGTGCTGGTCGATCATAACGAACGCTCTCAGGCAGTTGATGGCATCGAGGAGGCCGATTTATTAGGTATCATCGATCACCACCGCATCGCCGATGTCCACACAACCCGGCCCATTATGTTCCGCGCCGAACCTGTCGGCTGCACCGGGACGATTATCGCCGGGCTGTATCACGAAGCCAATATCCCTATTCCTCGCGAGGTCGCAGGCTTGCTCCTGGCCGGTCTGCTCTATGATACGTTGATCCTGCGCTCTCCTACCTGCACATCCAAAGATGAGCGCATCGCCGCAGAGTTGGCCGACATCGCCGGCGAGGATATCGAGGAGTTTGGACAGAGCATTTTTGCCGCCGCCGCCAGCGATCTGAACGAGAAACCTGCCGAGGCACTGATCACCTCCGATTTCAAAGAATTCGCCGTCCATAATACAACCTTTGCCATTGGCACCGTCGAAACGGCCAGCCCCGCGACCATCGAGAAACGCATCCCAGAACTGCTTTCTGCAATGCAGCATATCGCGCAAAATCGAGGCTATACATCATTTCTTTTCATGATCGTTGATATCATCAATCTGCGCTGCCATCTCTTAATCTACGGTGGCGAACACGCAGTTTCAGAGGCGTTGGGCGTGCCTTTAGAGGAAAATGGACATTCGGCGTTTGTAGAAGGTCTGGTCTCACGAAAAAAGCAACTGGTACCACTCTTGCCACGTATCCACGCCGCCTTCTCAGATGCAGGTGGCGGTCTATAAACAGATATTGGACAAATAAAGAGATTGGAATACGCAAATTGGTGCATCCATTGTTTGGATGCACCAATTATATACTTGATAAACTTATATTCGTCGTGGCAGGGCAATGCGCCAGACGAATATGCCTCCGAGAAAGATCAGGCCGGAGGTCAGTGCAAGCTGCCAGACGCCCTCGTTGCGGCCCGACAGGTATAAATCAAGTGCGATCGTTAACAGCCAGAGTTGCAACCCCATCAACAGAACGCCGATGGCCAGACCTGCCATAACGACCGCCACACGCCCGGCAGGAGGATGTCGCTCAACATCTCCAGTCGTCTCGCTCAAAATGGTGTTGTTCTGCTCACTCACTGTGGGTGCTCCTCTACTGCATACAACATCTCACCGTCCTGGCGAATCGCGATCTTTGGCAGTGGGCGCTGTGGTGGTCCAGCTGTAGGCTCGCCCGTTTGCGGATTAAAAGCCCCCTCGTGACAGGGACAAACCAGCTCTTCGCGCTCCTGATGATAATAGACGGCACAGGAGAGATGGGTGCAACGTCCGCTATAGGCCGCAAAGGTTCCATCGGGCAAGTGCAGCAATATGGCCTGCTCTTCCGTCGTAGGATACTGGAAGTAGTGAACGCCGCCCTCTGGCACCTCCGAAGCCTGCACAACCGCATGCAGACTCCCCTCATCTTTACGCGGACTTACATAATCCAGGCCAACAACTCCAGCAGTGGCAGCGAAAAGCGCTCCCGAAGCCATTACCGCCAGTTTGAGCAGTTCGCGGCGCGAGACGAACTCATCGGCATCCCAGTGATAGGGGAAAATGGTTTGCCAGCGCGTGGTACGTCGGTGCAAAAGGGAACGACGTGCGGAGATATGATTGTTCATGACAGCACCCATGCCTCCTCTTGCTGTTCTCCTCCCACTTCAGCACGCGCCTCTTGCAACAGGTCAGCAATATTCAAGCGCGGCATCTCTTCTGGCAATACCCAGTACACCCGCGTACGCACCGACTGCGTGCCATAGCTCGTCACATTGATCGGTTGCCCCTCGCGCTGATTCATAAACTCCTCATAGTCGCCGTACCAGAGCGCTTGCGTTGGGCAAGCCTGGGCACACCAGGGCTTGAGATCCTGACTCGTGCGATCATAACAGAGATTACATTTTTTCATCAAACGAGCCTTGATGTCGAATTTCGGCACACCAAAGGGACAGGCATAGACACAGTTGCGACACCCGATGCAGCGCGACGGCTCGGCCATCTGTACCACCCCATCGGGCGTAATTTGAATTGCCATCACAGGACAGACCTGCGCACAGGGAGCCACCGGGTCTTCGCAGTGCATACAGACCGTTGGCTGCGTTGCCACGCTCATACCCCGGTCAATAAAATCGACCATCACCATGCTCTCCCCCTTGTGGGAGTCGCATTCGCGGCAGGCAGCCTCACATGATCGGCACCCAATGCAACGCGACGGATCGATAAACATCGTTTTTATTGCCACTCTCAATAATCCTCTCTGCTCTATAATCATTGTTTTGCTCGATTGCTCCTACTTCCCTTTTGTCTCACCCACAACATAAGGGAACATCTTTGGTGCATTCTCTGCCGTAAAGTTAGTGGTATAGCTGCCCGTGTTCGGGAGTGGCTCGGCAGTTGAGAGCTTCTCAATTGTTGCGGCACAGACCTTGTATTCTGGAATCTTGACGGTCGGGTCAACCGCAGCATTTGTCAGTTGATTGATGGCCTGAGCGTGGCCGTAGTGATAGGGCACAAAGAGCGTATCCGGGCGAATCGAGGGTACAACCAGCGCTTTGAGTTGCATGGAGCCACGTGGAGTACGCAACCGCACGATCTCGTCGTTGCTGATGCCAAGCTGATTGGCGGCGTGCGGATGTATTTCCACCCAGGGCTCTGGCGCTTGCGAGTTGAGAAACCCCAGACGACGCGTCTGATTGCCGGAGAGATACTGATAGACTACGCGCCCGGTCGTCAAACGGAACGGGAAATCTGCTCCCGGCTCTTCAGCGGCAGGTCGATAGGTGATTGGAAACATTTTTGCCTTGCCATCGGGGTGCCCAAACCGTTCAGTGAACAGGCGAGGTGTGCCAGGATGATCTTCCGAGGGGCAGGGCCAGAACACGCCGCTCTGCTCGTCAATCTTCTCCCAGGTGATCCCGTAATAGTCCGAGACGCCTCCCTTTGAGGCAACGCGCACCTCTTCCCAAATTTCACGCGATGTCTGATAGGGAATAAGCGCTCCCTTGCCCATCCTTCGCGCCAACTCCCGCAGGATCTCCCAATCTGGCATTGCCTCTCCGGGCGGGTCCACAGCTCGATTGATCTTGATGACGCGCCCTTCCAGATTCGTTGTTGTGCCTTCATCCTCGCACCAGACCGTTGTGGGCAGCACCACATCCGCCAGTTCAGCCGTCTCCGACATGAAAAAGTCAACGACGATCAACGGATCGAGGTTATGCAACGCTTTCTGAACCACCTTGTTATCAGGGAGCGAGACCATCAAATTGGAGCAGGCGATCATAGTGCTTTTAATCTCACCATCGGCCATCAGATGAACCATCTCCGTTGCTGCCGCGCCCTCCCAGGGCAACTCATCAACGGGAATGCCCCAGACATCGGCGATATACTGGCGCTCTTCCGGCACATCGATATGGCGATATCCCGGCAACTGGTTGGCCTTCTGCCCCATTTCACGCCCACCCTGACCGTTGCCCTGGCCCGTCACCATCATCGAGCCGCCGCCAGGCTTGCCAAGCTGTCCGCGTGCTAAAGCAAGATTGACACATGCCAGACATGTATCGACGCCATGTGTGCTATGCTCGATGCCGCGTGCATGCATAATCAGCGAGGTTGCGGCGCGTCCATAGAGGCGTGCGGCGGCCACAATGCGTGCGGCAGGCACACCGGAGATCTTTTGCGCATATTCTGGCGTGTACGACTCGACCTCCTCGCGTACCTGCTCCCAACCGTTGGTGCGCTCCCGCAGATACGCCTCGTCGATCAGACCATCATGGATCATCTGTCGCAATATGGCGTTGAGCACCACAATATCGGTGCCGGGACGCACAGGCAGCCAGAGGTCGGCAGTGCGCGCAAGCGGCGTCTCACGCGGATCAAGCACAATCAAATGCGCACCCTTATCGCGAGCCTTCCAGACCCATTGCATGGCGATGGGGAAACATTCGGCCAGATTGACGCCAACGGTCAGAATACAATTAGCCTCTGGAATATCGGTCAGCGGCAAGGGAGCACGATCAACGCCAAAGGCTTTGGCATAGGCAACAGCGGCAGACGACATACAGAGGCGTCCATTGTAATCGATGTGGCGTGTTCCCAGCACAGCCCGCGCGAACTTGCCCATCGCGTAACACTTCTCATTAGTCATGGAAGAGCCACTATAGATAGAGACGGCATCTTTGCCATATTCAGCTTGAATGCGTTGCCAGCGTTCGACGATATAGTTGAGTGCCTCATCCCAGCTTGCCCGTTCCAGTTTGCCACCTTTGCCACCACGTCGAATCATGGGATAGAGCAAGCGGTCGGGATGGCTCGCCTGTTGATAAGCAACGATCCCTTTCGGGCAAAGGGAACCGCGATTGTGAGGATAATTGCGCGGCTCCACGCCGATCACCTGCCCATCCTTGACCTTCAAATTCATGCCACATTGCACGCCACAAAAACTGCAATGGGTCGGCACCAGTTCTTCACTGATACGAGTCGCATGCTCCCAGACAGTGCGAGGTCTGCCTGCCAGTTGCAGGTCATAGTTTGCATCACGTTGTCGAAAGATATCTTTATTGACTGACACGAGAAATGCTCCTTGCTAGAGAAAGCGCTTGCCCATCAAATGATAATAAGCGCTGCCGCGCAACACCCGTTTGCATGTAGGACAATAATCATGCAGCGATCCCAATCCCTCGCCCAGCTGATACTGCTGGCCCAGATCATTGAGCACACCTTTGAGGTCATGAATAAACTGCTCAGAGGGCAACTCCTGACCACAGCGCTCACATTGACCGCCTTCAGTTGTTGCATTGTTATGAGTATGCTCTCCATAATGCTCAATATCTTGATTGATCGTTTGATATAGAGTCACGCCGATACTGGCGGGACGCTGGATGATATGGAAAAACTTGCCAAATGGGATGGAGAGCAGCCAGAGAACCACCGTGATCTGATGCGTCAGGGAGATAAACCAGTAGAACTTCCCTTCCCACCACATCGAAGATGCCGTCAGAGCTAATCCGGTGACAGCAATTGCAATCAACAACACCAACGGCACCAGATCGAAGCTAAAGCGTTGCACAATCAACAAACCAGCATCGGTAATGCGCCTCCAGAGGGCAATCACCACACCAATAATCAGCAGAGCAGCAGTAAAATCTAAAGCATGATAAATGGCAAAACCGGTGCCAGCCTCGATGGGAAAGCGCAACATAGGCAGGCCAAAGAACCAGGCCAGATATTGGTCAGGAGGTATCAAGGTGAAACGCAACCAGCCGAACGTCAATGGCAACGTGATCGCCAGCGACAGAATCACGCCCCAGAAAATGGACATATGCATAATCCAGCGCCACAGGCCACGCTTGAGGATAAACGTCTGGGCCAGAATGTCGGTCCACCAGGCTTTGGGGATGAGCAGGCTATAGCGGCTAAAATTCCGTAAAGAGAAGAAATTGGCCCAACCTGCACGAAAATAGCGCCAGGTCGGAGGGCGGCTGATCCAGAGCGTGTAACGATAGGCCAGCGCCGCGACGGTAAAGACTGTTGCCACTGCATAGCCGATCAGGGCCGAATCAAAATCGCGTAGGCCGCGTGATCCAATCACAATCAAAATCAGCAAGAGGAGCGTCACCAACAAGGCAATACCAAACGCTGGAAAGCGCGGCGGACGGCGATCCGGTTGCACATTATCATTCATTCTATTCTCCCCCCTAAATTGTATTTTTTATCGTGCCATTCTCGATTCGCTCTATGGGTGTTTCTACCACTACTAGAAGTTAAGTATGCTAGGGGAGCATAAGCATGTCAATATATTTGCAGGGCTTTTCATTGCACTGTGATGGTTTTGTGAGGAGAGGATAACTTGCTGTGATTGCGCTGTAACTTTTTTCGGGTGTAATAGCGTTAACCAAACAACGATGAAGATTACCTCCCGTTCCAACGGGATAGCGCTCTACGGAAGGATATCATTTCATGAATACGCGCAAAGCGTCCCTTGCCCTGCTGATGGCAACGCTGGCATTCACGGTTTCGTTTGCCGCCTGGTCGTTGCTATCACCGCTTGCTCCTCAGTTGCAACAACAGTACCACATCAGCGACCTGAACATTAGTATTCTGATTGCAATCCCGGTTATTCTCGGATCGCTGGCTCGCATTCCAATGGGACTGTTAACAGATCGCTTCGGTGGTCGTAAAGTGATGACTGCTCTCCTGCTCTTTGCAATTATCCCTTTACTTGGCATGACAACGGCCACCAGCCTTACAGGTTTCTTGTTCTGGGGCTTCTTGCTTGGCATGGCCGGGAGCAGCTTTGCGGTTGGAGTACCTTTTGTGAGCCGCTGGTTTAGTGCCGAACGGCAAGGTCTGATCGTGGGTATCTTTGGCATGGGCAACATCGGTACGGCCATCAGCGCACGCTTTGCGCCACAGATCGCCCAGGCCAACGGATGGCAGATGGTCTTCTTGCTCTGTGCAGCCCTGGTGCTGGTTATGGCCATCGCTTTCTACTTCCTAGCTGGAGACGAAACAAGGGTGGCCGCGCCAAAATCGTTCGGGCAACAGCTAGCAATTTTAAAGCGCGAAAAGCTGGCCTGGGTCTTCAGCCTCTTCTACTTCGTCACCTTTGGCGGCTTTGTTTCCTTTAGCCTCTACCTACCGAAATTGCTGGTTGACCAGTTTGGCCTGGATAAGTTGGATGCCGGAAATCGCGTTGCAATCTTCGTTATCATGGCGACTCTGGCGCGTCCCTTCGGCGGCTGGCTCTCAGATCGCCTGGGCGCGGTCAATGTCTTGCTTGGAGCCTTCATCGGTATTCCACTGTTGGCGCTGATCCTCTCGTTTTCACCCAATATGATCGTCCTCACCGCCTGCTTCCTGCTGATGGCGATGCTGTTCGGAGTCGGAAGTGGAGCCGTCTTCAAACTGGTGCCTCAGCACTTTCAGAAAGAGGCAGGCACTGTGACCGGTCTGGTTGGAGCCGCTGGTGGCCTGGGTGGATTTTTCCCACCAATCGTGATGGGGTTCTGCAAATCAACGATCGGCAGCTATGCACCTGGATACGTCCTGCTCTCTGCTGCGACCCTGGGCTGCCTGCTGGTCGCCTGGACAGTGCTGGTTCCCCATCACCACAGGCAAACCGCTCACGCACACGAGTAATACGCACGCCTCCTTCCTGCGAGGGGCCATGCCATCAGGCATTGGCCTCTTTTTGTTGCTCAATTGCATCTGTTTCGATTGGCTCTGCCAGAGGGAGCGTCAGGAAAAAGGTCGATCCCTCATTCTCTACTGACTCAAACCAGATATGGCCGCCAAGCCGCTCGATGATTTCGCGACAGAGGTATAACCCCAATCCGGTCCCGGTAATACCATAGGCGTTGGCGTTTTCGGCCCGTACAAAACGTCCAAAGATACGCGGCTGCTGCTCCTGGGGAATACCGATGCCATGATCGCGGACGCTGATCTGAGCAATTTTCTTCTCGCTGTCTTCCTCGATGGCGATTTCAACTGGCCCCCCTTGCGGACTATATTTCACAGCGTTCGTAATCACGTTCGTTAACACCTGCTCCAGGCGTTGAGCATCGGCCTCTACGATAAGATGGGACAAACTGGTATGCAACGAAAGCGTGTGCTGTTCGGTGGTCATTTGTAGGCGTGTGACAACGCGGCGCACCAGAGCAATCAGATCGCCCGGCTCGCACAAGAGATGCAGGCGACCAGCCTGTAAACGCGTCACATCGAGGAGATCCTCGGTCAGGGCGACGAGGCGCACCGTCGCCTGATCGATATTTTGCAGCGCCTCCATCTGCCAATCAGCCAGTTCTGGACCTCTGCCACGTGTCGTCTGTCGAATCAACATCTGGGCATAGCCTTTGAGGACCGCGACAGGTGTTCGTAGCTCATGAGCAGCAATACCAATAAATTCATCCTTGAGCCGCTCAGCCTCTTTCAAAGCCGTCACATCCTGATGCACTACCAGTGCTGCCAGTTCCGAGCCCTCGCTTGTTTCGGTTGCATTGGAGAGCGGCGACAGCTTGAAATGCTTCATTCGTAGCGGCACAGCATTCACAAGGACGGGCAACGTGGTTCCATCGGCGTGGCGAATACTTTCCTGATGGTGATAGATGGTTTCACCCCGCTGAACGGCTCGCAGGGTCGCCAGTTGCGGAAGAGGATGTTCTCCCCCATCAACACTTGAGATGCGAATATTGTTCTCCTGAAGAAATTCGCACATAGGCTGGTGTGTTGGCCAGACCGCACCCCATAATGTGGCAGCGGCCCGATTCGCCAGCACCAGGCGAGCTTCAGGCCCATGCACCAGATAGACGCTGCTGGGAAGCTCATTGAGGATCAATTGCAACAGAGCACGCCGAGCCTCAGTCTCAGCATGGATCGAGCGCTCTTTCAGCAAATGCCGTGCTTCCGTGACATCGTGCCAGACAATAACGGCCCCTGACGCGCTCTCTGGATTATAAGATTTACTTTTTTCGCGTGTGAACAGGCGGATTGTAAGCGTAGTTGGTAAGCGCAACGGTGCCACATTGACAATGTAATCACGGGTCTCCTGTATTTCATCGGCGACACTCACCGCTATATCCGGTTCTACGACCCCACTGAGCGCATTGCGAACGGGCATATGAAAAAGAGCCTTCAGCGCTTGCTTGCCTGCTGTTGTGCTTTCAAGTTGTTTGCGCAACCGATGAGCAGCACCATTCTCGCGCAGGATATGTCCTTCCGCATCAACCAGAATGACGCCATCAGCGATGCTTTCAAAGATCGCATCGAGTTCCTGAGCATGCAGTTGCTCGACGCGATAGAGCCGGGCGTTTTCCAGGGCAATCGACGCCTGAGCAGTCAAGCCAACTAGCAGCGCCTCGTCCTCCGGCGTAAAGTGGTCCGGCTCATCATGGCCCAGGAGCAGTCCACCACAAACCTCTCGCTCACGATTCAAGAGAGGCGCACCAAGAAAGCTACGCATCCCTGGATGGCTTTTGGGGAGATGTGTGGAGCGCGACCTCTCTTTCACCAGATGTTTATGAACCTTATCGAAGCTCGTCTGGGAAACAGCGAGAATATCCGGGATACGCACCGGCATCCCTTGCCGAAAGATCGGGGCAAGCAAACCCTTGCCACCTAACGGCATCCTGCGTAATATCTGTTCTTGCTCCGGTGTCACGCCAACCACTGCCGCCAGATGAAATAGGTTGCCCTCCGCTGGCCCCAGCAACTGTCCTAACTCATCAGTCGGCCGCAACGTAAACGCGGCAATAGAGGCCCCCGTGAGATCACGAGCAGTGCGAGCAATCAAATTGAGCAGGCGTTCTTCATTCAGCTCACTACTCAACGCAGCCCCCACAGAATGAAGCGCGGCCATCCGCTCAGTCTCATGCTCGGCTGCCGCTCGCCGCTCGCGAGCAAGTTGCACCAGAGCCAGCACAAAACCAGTTACTCCGGCTAGAATGAGCAATTGCACTATATCCAGTGCAGTTGGAACTTTCAATGCCCCGCGAGGAGCAAGAAAGAAGAGATACACGCAGAGCAATTGCAATAGTGCGGCGATGATAGCATGCCATGCTCCCCAGTGATAAGCCAGCATTGCCACCAGTGGCAGATAAATCAATCCAGGATTGGGCAGGGTCACAACGGTATGGTCGAAGATCCAGATACAGAGCGTTGCCAGTACAATACCGCCTGACAATGTAGCAACCCCCGAATAGGGAGTGTCTTGCCATTGTTTGATGATCGCTCGACAACGAGCAATGAAGGGAGATTTGAACCAGGTACTCATGCTTGTATTTCCGTTTTTATGCCAGACGTATCTTCTCTAGAGCAGGATCGGCTATTCTCATTGGAGAGCATAGCACGGGGAATCCCCTGGTGCAAGGTGGCTCTTTCTTCACTATCCCCCTCCTATCTACATTGTGATCGAAATGTGAGATTGGAAGATCGTTCTGTGACAATGCTGATATCAAGCAGAAATATACTCATATCAGTAGAAAGAACAGAATAGAAAAGCACTATTAAAGAAGCGCACTTTTTCTCGCAAAGACGGGAGGAGGGAAACCATGTTTCAGCGTATTATTGTTCCTCTAGACGGATCAAGCCGTGCCGAGCGTGCCATTCCGGTGGCCGCCAATCTAGCGCGTGCTTCACAAGGATCGATTGTTTTTCTTCGAGTTGTTATTCCTGCACATAGCATAGGATTTTACGGTGCTGAGCCAGCGGTTGGAATCGTACCAACGACACTTGAAACAAATATTGCAGAAGCAGATGGCTATCTCACTTCGGTTGCAACCATTTTCCGCGACTATCTCAAAGACATTCAGATAGAAACTGAAGTGGAGACCGGCGCGGCAGCATCTACTATCCTGTCCGCTGCTCGTTGGGAGCATGGAGACCTGATCGTATTATGCAGTCATGGCGATACAGGTTTGAAGCGCTGGCTCTTCAATAGCATTGCGCTCCAGACTGCTCGCAAGAGTCCCATGCCAGTCCTGATCGTCAATGAGCATGGTGAGGCCCATCCTTTAGAAAATCTGACGCATCCGCTAAACATCATGGTGCCACTGGATGGCTCAACATTGGCAGAGACCGTCCTGACTTCTGTTATGCAATTGATGACCGCCTTGAAACCAACAGGACAGAACAGGCTCCATCTGCTACGTGTGGTCGATATTCCCGTTGTGAATGGCAGTATGAGGGGTCATGCACAACTTGATCCCATCATTCGTGAGAAAGCATGCACACGGGCGAAGGCATACCTGGATACAATCGTAAAACGTCTGCAAGAAGAAGCGCAGGGAAAAACACAACTAGAGATTACCACCTCGATTACCGTTAGTCCCGATGTTGCTGGAACCATTATTAGGCGAGCAGAAGAAAGCCAGTGCGATATGATCGCCATCGCAACACATGGGCGTGGCGGCCTGATGCGCATGCTTATGGGTAGCGTGACAGAGCGTATTCTTGGGTACACAAGGCTACCATTGTTCATAGTACGGCCCCAGGAGCCGATAGTGGAACACAGCGAAGCTGCTGACCCAATGGCAGATGAGCAAGAGTTACCATCCTGGGTAGGTCTGCTCTAGTTTGAGACCTGTTCGTGACGTTTCTCATTTTGTTTGAGAGCTGGTTGTGATAGTGCAGAAGTATGATTGTAGTGTGGTTAAGGAAATGTAGCGATGGTTGAAAGGCCGCGAACAAAAGAGGAATGTTGTCGCTTGACAGCTGCTCCCCATTCAGGACACCTGAAGCACGAGACAATGATGTCTCTGATATCGTGGGAATCAAATCCCCAAAGGTGCTTCTTGTCTGCCTTGTTGGGGAGCTTCCTCACTTCCCTACTCCCTTATGAATACCCCTCTCGCGCTCATTGCAAACGACGCCAAACTCGTGCATTTCTCTCTTGACAGCCGTTCAGTCAATATGTTACAACTCTTCTAGGCGAACGTTCGTCTAGAGGGAGTTGTTATTGTGTCCCACGTCTCTCTCAAGGATATTGCTGCTCAGGCCGGGGTCAGTTTCCAGACGGTCAGTAAAGTGCTTAAGGGAAAGGGCAATGTTTCCCCTGAGACGCGAGCCTGGATTTTGCAGGTAGCCGATGAGTTAGGCTATGTGCCTAATGCACTGGCACGGGGCCTCGTCAGTCAGCATACATCCACAATTGGCATTGTTGCCAGCGATTTCAGCGATTATGTGCTTGCTCAATTTGTAGTAGGCGCCGAACAGGAAGCGCGCCGTCAGGATCAATGCATCATTATTGGCAATATTGATCTGGCGGGGTCTGATAGTGAGCGCTATATCCGCCTTTTGATCGAACGCCGGGTTGATGGCATCGTCCTGGCTGCTCCCCAATTGGAGCAGAATCAACAGGTGGGCAAGATGTTGCACGATCAGTTGCCGGTGGTAAGCCTGCATCACGTCCCCGGTCTGCAAGTCTCGCGCGTCGGACAGGATCAGCTCCAGACGGGCTACATGGCGACACGCCATATACTAGAGCTTGGGCATCGCCAGATCGCCACTATTATAGGACCGCGCGACCGCCGCGTAACACAGTTGCGCTTACGTGGTTATCAGCAAGCCCTTGAAAGCGCTGGTATAGCGTATGATCCCGAGCTGGTTGAAGAGGGCACCTGGCAGGTAGAGAGCGGCTACGAGGCCATACTCCGACTGCTGGACCGAACGGCGACCAGCAATGCTCATTTTACCGCTGTTTTTGTACAGAACGATACGATGGCAATTGGCGTCCTCAGCGCGCTACAGCAGCGAGGATGTCGGGTGCCGGAGGATTACTCCATTGTGGGATGCGACGATATTGCGATTGCCGCCCACACCATTCCTCCCCTGACAACTGTGCATATTCCCATGTATGAAACAGGTGGAACTGCCGTTCGTTTGCTCCTTGATATCATTACGCAGCGAATTGTAGAGCCACAACGCATCATACTACCAGTTCATCTGGTGGAGCGAGCGTCAAGCGGTAGACTTGACAACAGTTCAACCATCGTCTTACCCTCGATGAAGAAGGAGACTATTTGTGGCAAAGATCAAAATTGATCTGGATCGTAAAATTGGCAATGTAGATCGTAGAATTTATGGCGGCTTCATTGAACATCTGGGACGCTGTATTTACGGTGGCATCTATGAGGAAGATTCCCCGCTGAGCGATAGCAACAATTTCCGTAAGGATGTGCTGGAGGCCGCACGTCCGCTTCACATGCCTTTACTGCGCTGGCCTGGCGGCAACTTCGTCAGTGGCTATCACTGGGTTGACGGTATCGGTCCAAGAGAAGATCGCCCACGCCGCATTGAGCTGGCCTGGCTCTCTGAGGAATCCAACCGCTTCGGCACTGATGAGTTTATGCATTATTGCTCGGTACTGGGAACGGAACCATACATCTGCGTCAATATGGGGACGGGCACGATGGATGAGGCTCAAGCGTGGGTTGAGTATTGCAATGGAACCAGCAATACCTACTGGGCTAATCTGCGCCGCAAGAATGGACACGAGGAGCCATACCGCGTCAAGTACTGGGGTCTGGGCAACGAAATGTATGGTCGCTGGCAGATTGGCATGTTAAGCGCAGAAGACTATGTGAAAAAGGCGCGCGAATTTGCCAAAGTGATGAAGTGGATCGACCCAAGTATCGAGTTGGTCAGTTGCGGGCAGACAGGTTGGACCGATTGGGATCGCATTGTACTCGAAGGCCTCGCCCCATACGTGAACTACCACAGCATTCATATCTATACCGGTAGTTCCGATTACTACAGCAACGTCCTGGCCCCCCATCAGGCCGAACGCGCCCTGCGCAATTGCCGCGCAATGATCGATCTCGTTCGCTACAATCAGAATATTTCTCATCCTATTCACGTGGCGTATGACGAGTGGAACGTCTGGTTCCGCGAGCGTACCCCTGAAAGCAAGCTGGAAGAGCGTTACAGCTTGGCGGATTCGCTGGCGGTGGCAACATACCTCAATATTTTTATCCGCTATTGTCAGACAGTCAAGATCGCGAACCTGGCTCAGCTTGTAAACGTGATTGCGCCGATCTTTACCAATAAAGAGGGTCTTTTCCTCCAGACTATCTATCATCCGTTACGCCTGTACGCCGAACATATGCAGGATATCGCCCTCGATGCCTTTGTCGATTGCGAAACCTATGCGCCGCAAGCAGACCAGGAGACCTCACAATGGCCTCATCGCGTGGCCGATATGGGACCATTCAATCTCTTAGATGTCGCTGTTACATGTGATGCCTCTGGAAAAGAATTGATGGTCTCTGTCGTCAATCGTGATCTGGAGAAGGAGCATACGACGACAATCCAGCTGGCCGACAACGCCGCCGTTGCAAGCGGTGTGGCTTATGAAGTGAATGGGGCCAGTCCTGATCTCGTCAACTCCTTCGAGCAGCCCCAGGCTGTCGGAGTACAGGAACATCAGCTCAACCTTGCCGGTCAGGACGTTACCTACACCTTCCCAGCTCATTCGCTTACAGTTTTGAAGCTCCAACTCGCATAAAACGCAGGTACAACAGATGCATAAAGCTATGCATCTGTTGTACCCAGGACGTTTACAATAGATAATTGCTCAGTTTCCGCTGAGCAGCTATCAATGGCAATCACCTCTTTTATTTACAGTTCATTGTAGTACTGTTATAGCATTGGTTGCAATTATTCAGGAGGAGATTTACCCATGATCTCTCAACGACAAGAGGCGCTGGGGCAACTGGAAAACCAGATGAGGACGGGACGCATTACGCGCCGGTCTTTTATGGCACGTGCCACAGCTCTGGGACTGAGCGCAGGAGCAGCTCTGGCTTTTCTCGAAGGGTGCGGAGGCTCCCCCTCTGCATCAGGACCGAGCGGGAGCGTGACATATTGGAACCTCTTCGGTGGCGGCGATGGCGTCCGCATGGTACAAATGCAGGACGATTTCACCAAACAGTATCCTAACATCAACTTAAAAGCTGTCACTTTAGCATGGGGCCAGCCATACTATACGAAGGTGGCAATGTCGGCTGCTGGCGGGCGCGCACCCGATGTTGGCATCTCGCATATCTCCCGCGTGGCTACGTATGCCCAGATAGGCTTCCTGGACGCGTTTGATCTCAACGAACTGGCAAAAGTTGGCATCACCGAGGATAAATTTCTCCCCGAACTCTGGCAAAAGGGGCTATACAACAACAAGCTCTATGCCATTCCGCTCGATACTCACCCCTTTGTGATGTATTACAACACCGATGTTTGCAAAAAAGCCGATCTGCTCGATGCCGATGGCAATCTCAAACCCATGCAAGGGCCAGACGAACTCATTGCAGCGTTCAAAGCAGCCCAAAAGGTGACGGGCTACTGGGGACTGGTATTTCTCAGCACATGGCGTCTTTTCAATGCCCTCTATGCAGGACAATTGAAAGGAACATATCTCACACCAGACTCTAAAGAGATAAACATCGATGACGATAAAGCATTAAAAGCGTTAGACCTGATGGCCGATCTTACACTCAAGAGCAAGGTCTGCCCTCCTATCGGCGACTCTGTTGCTACGTTTGGTAGTGGGCGCTCTGGCTTTTACTGGAACGGCGAATGGGAAGTATCGACGTTCATCACTCAGAAAACGCCCTTTTCGATGGTTCCATTCCCTAATTTCTTTGGCAGTCTGGGTACGCATGCCGATCTACACTCATTTATTCTTCCTCATCAGGACAACCCTCAGAATCGCGATGCCACCTATCTGTTTATTTCCAGCCTGCTCAAAGATAGCTACGTCTGGGCGCAGGGAGGACACATTCCAGCATATCTGCCCGTCACCGAAAGCGAACAATATAAGCAGCTCAAACCACAATCCAATTATGCAGGCGTGGCGAAAGAAGTTGTGCTTGATCCCCCAGCCTGGTTCAGCGGCTCCGGCTCCCAGTTTGAATCGCAGGGTGAAGCCGCATTTCTGGCAGTGATGTCCGGTCAGATGACGGGGAAAGAAGGGCTGCAACAGTTCAAAAAAGCGCTGCAAAAACTGTTAGATACGCCGTCTCCCGTCATTTAAGGCGTATACATGCGACACGAAATGACATAGTTGTCAACGAAAGGTGTTCGTTCAATGTCTGACATACTCGTGCAAAAATCATCGGCGCAAGTTGGCACGCTCAGTTCGCAACAAACCAGAGCGAGCAGATGGCGCACCGATCTGGTGGGATTGAGCTTTGTCGCTCCTTTTCTGATCATTTACCTGCTCTTTCTCGTCTGGCCCGTCATTCTGGGGCTGTTGATGAGCTTCTATAACTGGACGCTGGCAGGATCAGCAACATTTCTCGGTCTTGGTAACTACGGAGAGCTTCTCGGCGATCTGGACTTCTGGCGTTCACTCTGGCACACTATCGCGTTTACCATTATCAGCACGCCGATCCTTGTGATCCTGGCACTGGTCCTGGCGCTGCTTGCCAATCGCAAGATTCCCGCTCGCTGGCTCTTCCGTCTCGTCTTTTTTATTCCGGTTGCGCTCCCTGTTACCGTCGTCGTTATGATCTGGAGTTGGATGTATCAGCCGGGCTTTGGTCTAATTAACAATACGCTCGCATCGCTGGGCTTGCCCCAACCCGACTGGCTGAACGATCCCAACGTTGCTATGATCTCGGTCGTCATTCTGACCGTCTGGTGGACATTAGGCAATAACTTCCTGCTTTACCTCGCTGGTCTGCAACAAATTCCCCAGGATCTCTATGAAGCGGCAAGCATTGATGGTGCCGGGACGTGGGCGAAGTTCCGCTGGATCACGATCCCGCAACTCAATAGAATCAGCACTTTGATCGTCATCTTACAGGTCATTGCTTCGTTGCAGGTCTTCACTCAGATCTTCTTACTCACGTCTGGTGGTCCGAATTACTCGACACGCCCGGTCATTCAATACATTTACGAAACAGGCTTCTCGTCCTTCCGCATGGGATATGCATCGGCAGGCTCCTACGTCCTGTTCGTCCTTATCCTCATCGTGACCATCGTTCAGTTTAGACTATTCCAACAACAGAGGAGCAGAGCGTAATGGCGACACAGACGATACAGAATGTAAAGCAGACCGAAATTGTACACGGGCCAACGAACCAGGACACAATCAAGCGCAAGCTTTCCAGTTGGAGCGCGTTTGCCATCCTTCTCGTGCTGGCCATCCTATGGATGCTCCCGGCAGCATGGGCCATCGATACGTCTTTCAAACCCGAAGGCGAAACTACAGCGCTGCCTTTGAGCTGGCTGGCATCGGCGTTTACTGCTGAAGCATATGTGAAGGTATTCCAGGCAGGTGATCTGCCACGCTGGTACTTCAATAGCATTTTTACCTCTGTGTTTATCTCTGCGGCGAGCGTCTTGCTGGCTAGCATGGCCGCATTCGCCTTCTCGCGCGTCCCATTTCGTGGCCGTGGGATCGTTTTCTGGGTGATCCTGGCAGGCTTGATGGTTCCCGGACAGGTGCTTATCGTGCCGCTCTTCTCGATCATGCAAGCCTTCAAAATGGTGGACACCTACTGGGGTATTATCCTGCCCCAAATCGCCTCGCCGTTCGCTATGTTCATCTTTAAACAATACTTCGACGGTATCCCCTTCGAGTACGATGAAGCGGCCCGTGTTGATGGCTGTAGCCGCTGGCGCATTTACTGGCAGATCTGGATGCCGCTGTCGAAACCGATCATTGCAACGGTCGCCATCTTTGCCTTTGTTGGCTCGTGGAACAACTTTATCTGGCCCTTTATCGTCATCACCAGCACCGATATGATGACGATCCCGGTTGGTCTGGCAACGGTGCAATCCTCGTTTGGCATTCGCTATGCTCAGATCATGGCCTCAGCCGTTCTAGGTGGCCTGCCCGCCGTCATCGTGTTTGCCTTCTTCCAGCGCCAGATTGTCCAGGGATTGGCGGGTGGCTTGAAAGAATAAGATACTCCCGCCTCTCTACTCATTCTAAACAGGAGAAGCTAAAAAAGGGTCAGATGCATTGCTAGTGTATCTGGCCCTTTTTCTATGGAACGTTCAAATTACTACTCGGCGCTTTGCGAATCGCTCCAATCCTGTTGGAACGTCTGCTGCAAAGTTGTGAGTACGTTCTGATCGGAGACGATGAGGCCCAGTTCGCGGTTGCGCTCCAACGATGCCGTCGAGATGTTTTCTGATCCCACAAAGGCCTTTTGTCCATCGGCAACAATGATTTTTGCGTGCATATAGAGGTGTGCGTCCTCTTTCACCTGCGCACCACCCTGCTGAATCGTCTGTATCCCCTGGCTGTTGCTATCTTTTGATGAGCCGCTGGGAGCAGGCAGAATAACCTGCACATGTACACCTCGTTTGGCCGCATCGACAATGGCCTGTTCAATCGCGTTATCCTGCATCTCCTCCGCTTCGATCAAGAGCGTATTATGGGCATTTTTGATCAGCGAGTTGAAGACGTTGCGCGAGTTGACGGGGCTGACGACCAGATTCGCATCGTTAAACTGGGCCGTACTACGGTTCCAATCGGCATTGAAAATGTCGGACACAGCCTTAACATCCTGGGAATTGGTATCGATGATGCCATATTCACGATTAGTCGTACTATTACTGCTGCCCAGCGCCGCTGCGGTGAGATTGGCGGTCATGATATAGGCGGTCTGTCCATCAATCACCATCCCCTTCTCGTGAGTCAGGGCAAAGCTGGGATTGGTCGTCTTTGCCTTCACGCCCGCGGCGTTTAAACGGTCAAGCGTCTGTGTTGGAGAGATGTTCCCTCCACCATAAGGATGCCCTTCCAGCATGACGCGTACGTCCACCCCACGATGAGCCGCCTCTTCCAGGCTCTGGATGACGTGTTTCTCCGTCAAAAGGTACATCTCTAGCCAGATTGATTTCGTTGCACTGCTCAGCGCGTCGGTAATCACACGATAGCCAGCATCCGGCTCCACAAAGACCTTCACCCCCTCCGCGCCAGAACCTATGGCTCCCGAAGTCGTCGTGCTATTCATCGCTCCTGTGCTAGCACCGTCCTGTGTGATGCTAACGTTACACCCTGCCAGCAACACATACAAAATCGCGATGACCAGAAAGAGATAGAAAGGCTGTCGTTTATCATGAATGGGTGATGATGAGCTATGCATGGGTATTGCTGCCTGCCCTTCTACGTTTACTTCATACGAAAGCTGTTCCCTACAGATCATATATCAACATATGCGATTAGCTGCAAAGCAAAACACATCAGCAGGAAATGCCTGCCTTATTTTTAATACGGTTTCAGAGGGCATAAACGGATACAAAAGAGAGATTCGTGAAAGAAGTACCGGCTTCGCGTGTATCGAAACCGGTACTTCTTATTCATGCATGAGTTAATTTACGGATGGAGAAACACATAGAGAGGAGCAAGAACTAACGTAATAGTACTAAGCAGTTTGATAACGACATGCAGTGATGGGCCGGCGGTATCCTTGAAGGGATCGCCAACGGTATCGCCAACAACACCCGCTTTGTGGGGTTCGCTCTTTTTACCAAGCACAGTTCCCGTTGTATCAAGGCGAT
This sequence comes from Reticulibacter mediterranei, assembly GCF_016587455.1. NCBI lineage: Bacteria > Bacillati > Chloroflexota > Ktedonobacteria > Ktedonobacterales > Reticulibacteraceae > Reticulibacter > Reticulibacter mediterranei. The sequence continues at coordinate 1,903,814 of NZ_BNJK01000001.1, forward strand.
CAAGCATCTCCCCCTCGCTATCCACGCGTAAGTAACCGGCCTCGATATACTTTTTCGCGTTATCCCATGCTCCACCGCCATTGTTGAGGAAGAGGGCAACGACGATACCACCCATCGTGCCAACCATCAGCATACCAGCTTCCGCCTGTGGCCCCAGGATCACGCCGACAGCAATTGGCGTCAGGACGGCGACAATACCGGGCCAGACCATCGCACGTAACGCGCCACGCGTGCTGATATCGACGCAGCGGGCATAATCGGGATCAACACGGTCCGCCGGGTTCTCCGCCATAATTTTCGGATTATCGCGGAACTGGCGACGCACCTCTTCAATCATCCGCTTGGCGGCGGCACCAACCGCTTGAATAGCCAGCGCGCTGAAGAAAAAGATGAGGGTCAGACCAAGCAGTGCAGCGATAAAGACTGTGATATCGGCCAGATCAACGCGATAAACATCCGGGGTATGCTTAAAGCTATACAGCACATCCAGATATGCGCTGAAGAGCAGGAAGGCCGCCAACGCAGCAGAGCCGATGCCGTAGCCTTTCGTGAGCGCCTTAGTCGTATTGCCAGCACTATCCAGAGCATCGGTGATATCGCGCACTGATTCTGCCTCGCCGCCCATTTCCGTAATGCCACCAGCATTATCGGTGATAGGACCGAATGTATCCATCGCAAGGATATAAGCACAACTCATCAACATGCCCATCGTTGCAACAGCGGTTCCGAAGATGCCACCAACATTGATCACGTTGGGAGTTCCCGCGACAAGGGGAATGTGTACCTGGCTGCCCAGGAAGAACGAGAGACCGAGCGCAACACAGATCGCCAGCACTGGCAGCGCCACACATTCAAAGGCGATAGCAATACCGGTGATAATGGTTGTAGCGGGTCCGGTCAGCGTAGATGCCACAATCTGGCGAACGGGACGCCATGTACCGGCAGTGTAGTACTGCGTGATATAGACAAACGCCACGCTGAGCAGGATACCAACAGTCCCGGCCAGGCCGAACCAGACCCAGGCCGCAATCCCCGCGTTGCCGGTCACGTTATCGTTGTTCAGCAAAAGATAGCTGCCCAGGAAGACACCGATCACAGACAGCACGCAGGTAATCCAGTAGCCGATGTTCAATTGCTGCATGGCGATTTCGCCGGGATCGCGTCCGGCAGCTTTATCAGGCTCGACGACGACGGATGGGCGAACCCAGAGCAGGCCGAGGGCCGAAGCGATCAGGCCGAAGGCGCGTACCACCAGAGGGAAGAGAATCCAGCCGATGTTACGGGTTGCCAGATAGAGACCGACGCCAAGAATCATCGCACCAATGTTCTCTGCGGCTGTCGATTCAAAGAGATCAGCGCCACGACCAGCACAGTCACCAACGTTATCGCCCACCAGATCGGCAATAACAGCTGGGTTGCGCGGATCATCCTCTGGAATGTTGGCCTCCACCTTGCCCACCAGATCGGCTCCCACGTCGGCAGCCTTGGTGTAGATACCACCACCAAGCTGAGCAAAAAGAGCGACAAAACTGGCCCCAAAGCCAAATCCGACAATCAAACTGGGGGCTACATCGGGACTTGTCAGCCCACCATAGGCTGTAAAGACCAGCGATACTCCCAGCAGAGAGAGCGCAACAACCAGGAAGCCTGAGACAGCTCCTCCTCGTAGCGAAACCATCAATGCTTCACCCAGACTGCGCCTCGCTGCACTGGCTGTGCGACTGTTGGATTGGACTGCGACGTACATACCGATATAACCAGAGATACCCGAGCAGAGCGCACCGATCAAGAAAGCAATCGCGGTATGCCATGCAAGGTTAAATCTGGCTTCCGGCGTTCCCTGACTGAGGAAATAAAGTACGGCAGCAACAATGATAGCAGCGAAGACGGCAAGGATGGCGATGGTACGATACTGACGATTGAGGAACGCCATAGCGCCTTTGAAAATAGCACCTGCTACTTTCTGCATGGCGGGCGTCCCTGTGTCCTTACGAAGAACAAAGTTTGCGAGATAGGCGGCAAACAGGACTGCAAGAAGTCCTACCACAATTGGAACCCAGATATAGTAACTCACGACTGGAAATACCCTCCTTTGCGGAAGAAGATACTGGTAGTCAACGCTGACCACCCAACTACATCGTGACGAAACCATTGTAGAGCATAACAAGAGCGTTATCTCTACCCATATCTATCCATTTCCACCTACGAGGAGCATCTAAGTCGAAGTATAGTGTAACATATAGATGGACGAACTGACAAGAGAGAATTAGATATGATTCATGAGAATCACAAAACTGAGAGAACAAAATAAAAAGCTCTACCATGTAAATGTCATCAGCAAGATAGATGACGGAGTAATACATGATATATATGATTATGATCAGCATATATCTGGAAAAGTCACCAATCATATATAGATATGGATTGTGTTTGATCACATGTCACCTTGCTGATATATACAAAACATCGATTAAAAATAATCAGCTATCGACAAAAAATCTCATCAAGAGACGTTTATTGAAGGATGAAATTGCATATAACGGGAGCCATCATATGCTTATTGACAGTTGCAAGCCGGAACAGCTATGATGACAGGGGTACATGCTCAACATGAACAAGAGTGTTGCATCAAAACAGCCAGAAAGAGAAACTATGCCATCGCAAGAGGCGAGCAAAAAGCTCCCAACGCCTGAACGGTTTGCTGCACTCAGTCGCGTAGGAGTCGCGCTGCTTAGCGAACTCAATGAAGAGCGACTTTTACACTTGATTGCCGAAGCCGCATGTGAAATAACAGGGGCAACCTTTGCTGCCTTTACTTTGCGCCCGGTCAGCGAAACCGGACAGCCCCTTGTCCCCTCAGAGGGCAGTTTTTTCTATCTCGCGGCCATCGTCGGCGTCACCAAAGAGCAAGAGACCTTCTTTCGCCATATGTCGCTAGGGGGTGAAGGGCTGCTGGCTCCCATTTTCCGTCACGGCGTCTCTGTACGTGTCGATGATGTACACGACCATCAAGATCCCAACCACCACAAGCAGGCAAAAGGACAGGAGCGAATCACCGCGCAAGGTCTCGCCTCGGCCTATGCGCAGGGCAAGCTTCCCGCTTCCCAGCTTCATTCAATGGGAGTGCCACATGGTCATCCCATCATGCGCAGTTTCCTGGGTGCCCCCCTCCTGGATCGTGATCGACAGGTGCGTGGCGGATTACTATTGGGACATGCATTAGCAGGTCAATTTACGGCAGAAGATGAACTGTTGCTCACCGGTCTGGCATCGCAGGCGGCAGTTGCCCTGGAGAATGGACGGCTCTATCGCGCCGCTCAGATCCAGGCGCAGGAGCTTCAGGTCATTTTTGATAGCAGCGCCGATGGCATTACGCTTGTGGATAGCGCTGGACAGATCGTGCGCGAGAATCGGGCTGCCCAGCGTCTGCATCAACAATTACAGCAAGAAGCGGATGGAGCCAACACATTCGAACAACTGCTCTTTGCTCCTGCACGTCTCGCTCTGCAAGCACAAACGGAACAACAGTATTCGGTCAGTTTTCAACAAGACGGCGAAACGCACGACTATCTGGTTACAGCCTCACCATTGCGTCCCCCACCAGATGCGGGAACGCTCCAACTGGGCAAACAGGCCGCTCCCAAGAATATCACGGGCGCAGTCGTTGCCTGGCACGAAGTTACAGAAATACGCCGCCTGCTTTCGATCCAAAGGAAACAGGCAGAAACGGAAGGACGCCTCGCCCAGCTCCAATTAATCCTGGATGAGCTACCGAGCAGCGTCTATCTGGTGCGTGGACCCGATGCGCGCTTAGTGCTGGCTAACCGTGCCACAACAGGGATCTGGGGTGCACAATGGCGACCGGGACAACCTCTGCAAGATTTCTTAGAGCAGCAGCATATCCGTATTTTCGCTCCTGACGGCAATCCGCTGCCATTCGAGCGCATGGCAACCATGCGGGCAGTACAACATGGCGAAACAGTCTATCATCATCAACAGGTGATTCGCCAGCCCGATGGCTCCAACCTCCCCGTACTGGTCAATGCGGTAGCCCTGGATCTACACAGCCTGGATATCACCGTTCCCAGCGGCTCTCTGCACACCTCCGATCAACCTTCCTGGGCAGCGCTGGTTGTGCATCAAGATGTATCCGCATTAAAAGAGGCTGAACAGCTCAAAGATGACTTTATCGGTATAGCCGCACACGAGTTGCGAACACCTCTGGCAGTGCTGAAAGGATTTGCCCAGACGCTCATTGTGCAAACGGCGCGACAACAGGGGCCAGAACTGGCTGATTGGCAAATGGAAGCGCTGATGAGCATTGATCAGGCAACAATACGCCTGGTTGAACTGACCGATGATCTGCTCGATGTTAGCCGCCTGCAAGCGGGACGCTTAACCCTCCATCCCACCTACTTCGATCTGGTGTCACTAACACAACGAGTATTGACGCGCTTCCAGACGACGACCGCACACCATCATCTTGCGCTCCAGACCGATGCTGAACATCTTGTTGCCCACGCCGATCAGGTGCGCATGGAACAGGTTCTCTCCAATTTACTTTCCAACGCCATCAAATATAGCCCGAATGGTGGCCCCGTCCAACTTCGGCTGACCTGTGATGATGCAAACACAATCCTCAGTATCCAGGATAACGGCATCGGCATTCCCCAGGAACAACAGGTGTACATCTTTGGCCGCTTTGCCCGTGCAGAAAACGCCCGTATGCACGGCATCAAGGGAACCGGGCTGGGCCTGTATCTCTGTCGTGAACTGGTTGAACAGCAGGGCGGACGCATCTGGTTCGAGTCCACAGAGGGAAAGGGTACAACCTTCTACCTTTCCTTACCTTCCATCGTGGAAGATACAGAAGACGAGTTGTGAGTCACCTGTGAGATGCACCTCCCAATACAGTGATGCATCTGTGACTCTTGCTTGCTACACTTTCTGTAACGACAAATATAAAAAAGCTCCTATGTTACAGAATAACTAGCAGGTGTAAAAAATATGGAGAAGACATTGGTAAAAGCACTGGCAACCGCTGTTAACGATGAAGAAGGCCACTATCTTGCTCAAGCATTACAGGGGATCGTGGAATTACAACAGATCTCTGGCTCGCTGAACGATGTTGACCCACACGATCTGGCTGAGATTGTAGTTCTCATGCCCTTTATTCATGAGCGTATTGGGCATGCCGAAATAGAGAAAATGCCGCAACTCAAACTTATCGCCACGCGCTCGACAGGCTACGATCATATCGACCTTGCCGCAGCTGCTCAACATGGCATTGCCGTTGCCAACGTTCCAGGCTATGGCGAAACTGCCGTCGCAGAACAGACATTCGCCCTGGTGTTAACGCTTTCACGCAAAATGCATCTCGCTTATACTCGCACACAGCAAGGCGACTATAGCATAGAGGGGCTGCGAGGCTTCGATCTCTATGGCAAAACGCTTGGCGTCGTCGGCGCTGGCGCAATTGGCTTGCATGTCATTCGCATTGCTAAGGGCTTCGGCATGAACGTGGTTGCCTATGATGTGAACCAGAACCGCCTGTTAGCTGAAGTTCTGGGGTTTCGCTATGTAAAACTGGACGAGCTGTTCACCATTTCGGATATCATCACACTGCACGCACCTGCACTTCCATCAACGCAACATATGATTAACCGTGAGACGCTCTCTACGATGAAGCATGGCGCACTCCTGATCAATACGGCTCGCGGCTCGTTGATCGACACGCAAGCGCTCGTCTGGGCGTTGGATACTGGTATCCTCGCCGGAGCCGGATTGGATGCGCTCGAAGGTGAGGAGTTCTTGCAGCATGAAGAGGAACTGCTGAATACACCTGATACAGAGGACAAATTGAAAATTCTGGCACATAACAGATTGCTGCAACGCCGAGACAATGTGGTCATTACACCGCATATTGCTTTTAATACTGAAGAGGCTCTCAGGCGTATTCTAGATACCACTATCGAGAACGTTCAGGCGTTTTTACAGGGACATCCCTCTAATCTTGTGAAACGCTAACATAAACATTAGCATAACTGTGAAAGGTTGGAGCTGAAGGAGTCAGTTTACAACGAGAGGTTGAACGGTCGAGCGTTCGACTTATGAAAGGAGTCACGCGATGTGGCAACATATTCTTGTCCCATTAGATGGTACAGCGGGCGCAGAACAGGCTCTTCCTCTGGCCGCTCATATTGCCAGAGCAGCCGGAGCAACCCTGACCCTACTACGCATTCAGCAATCACTACCTGAGTCTACCTATCTATTAGATGGTGGCCTTATGCTAGCAAAGATTAAAGAAGCCGAGCGCGAACGAGCTGAAGCCAAAGAATACTTGAGGCACATCATCACAACAGACTGCCTGGATGGTGTAGGGCTTCGCACAAAGCTTCTGGAGGGGCAACCAGTTGAAGTACTACTTCGGTTTGCCAGAGAACAGCAAGTTGACCTGATCGTCATGTGCCGCCACGAACATAACGGCCTCAAGCGCTGGGCATCAAATCACACAGCTCGCCATCTTGCCCGCCAAAGCACCATCCCCATTCTTGCCCTGCACGAAGATGGCCCGATGACCTCTTCTCATGAACAGAACATCCTGCCACAACCGTTCAGCATCATGGTGGCGCTAGATGGCAGCAAACGGGCCGAAACAGCGCTACATGCTGCCGCACAGTTGAGTACAACGCTCTCATCGCCATTCCAGGGCTTGCTGCATTTAGTTCGCATTATTCAGCCCCAGGTTGCCTACAGTGAAGCTGCTGAGGTTCAATTCAGCAAGCTCAACAAACAGGCAATCATACAGGCAAAAGACTATCTGGATGAGGTGGAATGGTGCATCCAGCATGGCGATCTGGCACGTTACAACCTTCAGATTACCTCATCATTAGCAGAAGAGACAAATATTGCTCGTACACTGATACGAGATGCCGAGTTGGGTGAGCGTCTGGGCGATATGCGCTTGAGCGCAGGCTACGATGCGATTGCTCTTGCCACACATGGGCGCAACGGCCTCAAGCGTTGGCTACTTGGTAGCGTTGCTGAGCGCCTCCTGGACAGGACGATCATGCCAGTACTGATTGTGCATCCCATTGAACATCATGCGGAGTACGCAACAACGTCTAACGTTTCTGAGCAAATCGTCTCTGAACTTCAGACGACCGTATCATCATAATATATCGATTTATCAAAACTAAGACCCTTACGCATTGACACAAGCAAATGTTTGATTTGCGATACTCTCAAAGAGGCTGTAACCGCACGTCGAGCAACGCTGTGATACATTTGTGAGATAGTGTGATCTTCCTGTGATATAACAGTGAGATGGTCTCTGTATGATAATGCAGGATAGAAGAAAACTCATGCTCACTCGTTGATACGCTTTTTACGAAACCCTGCACGAGCGAGGCAAACATAGTCCGAGTCAGGAGTAGATGATGTCAAAAATTGATCAAACGCGCTTACAATTAATGGACCGCTATTGGAAGGCGGCAAATTACCTTACCGTTGGTCAGATCTACCTGCAAAGCAATCCATTACTCAAAGAGCCACTACGTCCCGAACATATTAAACCGCGCTTGCTCGGCCACTGGGGAACCTCTCCTGGTTTAAGTTTCATTTACATTCACCTTAATAGGCTGATTCAAGATCACAACGTCGATATGATCTATCTGGCAGGCCCGGGTCATGGCGGACCTGCTTTGCTGGCAAACGTCTATCTCGAAGGCACCTACAGCGAGATATACCCACGCGTTACGCAGGATGAAGCGGGTATGTACCATTTATTCCGCCAATTCTCGACGCCCGGCGGCGTACCAAGCCATGTGAGCGTACCTACCCCAGGCTCCATCCACGAAGGCGGCGAGCTGGGCTATGTATTGAGCCATGCTTTTGGTGCAGCCTTCGATAATCCGAATCTGATCGTCACGGCAGTTGTGGGAGATGGCGAGGCTGAAACGGGGCCGCTGGAAGGGGCATGGAAAAGCATTCGCTTCCTCAATCCAGAACGCGATGGAGCAGTCCTCCCCATCCTGCACCTCAATGGCTATAAAATCTCCGGTCCCACCGTCTGGGGACGATCCAGCAATGAAGAGGTCCAATCATTTCTCTCGGGCATTGGCTACGAGGTCTTCTTCGTAGAGGGCGACGATCCCATGATGATGCATCAAGCTTTTGCCGAAACATTGGAAACCTGTTATGAGAAAATCCGCGCCTATCAGGAAGATGCGCGTAAAAACGGCTTTCATGGTCGCCCACGCTGGCCTGCGATCGTCCTGCGCACACCTAAAGGCTGGACTGGCCCTCATGAGGTCGATAATGTCCAGATCGAGGGCACATTCCGCGCACACCAGGTGCCAGTATCCGAAGTCAAAACTAATGCAGAGCACCTCGCCATTCTAGAAAACTGGCTCAGAAGCTACCATCCAGAAGAAAACTTTGACGAGCGTGGACACCTCGTTCCAGAGCTGGCGGCGCTGGCTCCTCGTGGCAATCGGCGCATGGGAGCAAACCCGCACGCCAATGGCGGAAAGCTTCTGACCAACCTCGTATTGCCCGATTTTACACAATACGGCATTGATGTGAAGGAACCGGGAACGGAGCGCCACGAATCGACGCGCCAGCTCGGTAAATTCATGCGCGACATCTTTGTACGCAATACTCAGCACGAGAATTTCCGCCTGTTTTGTCCTGATGAAACCAATTCCAATCGGCTTGGCAATGTTTTTGAAGTAGAAAACCGCTGCCTGGTTGAACCTATTCTGCCAAACGATGATCACGTCTCGCCAAATGGACGCGTCATGGAGGTATTAAGCGAGCATCTGTGCGAGGGATGGCTGGAGGGCTATCTGCTCACAGGACGCCACGGCCTCTTCGCAACCTACGAGTCGTTCGCAATGGTGGCCGATTCGATGATGATCCAGCATGGCAAGTGGCTACAAGAGTCGCTCAAGCTGCCCTGGCGCAGACCCATCTCTTCCTTAAATATCCTGCTGACCTCGACCTGCTGGCGCAACGACCATAACGGCTTCAGCCACCAGGGACCGGGACTCATCGATACCATCCTGTCTCGCAAAGGCGAGGTCTCGCGCATCTACTTGCCGCCCGATGCCAACTGCCTGCTCTCGGTCGCAGATCACTGTTTCCGCAGCCGCAACTATGTCAACCTGATCGTTATCGACAAGCAGCCGCAGCTTCAGTGGTTGACGATGGAGGAAGCAGTCGAACACTGCACGCGAGGGCTGTCTACCTGGCAATGGGCCAGCAACGATGAAAAGGTGGAACCGGATATCGTGCTGGCATGTGCCGGTGATATCGTAACGATGGAGACCATCGCCGCAGCCTGGTGGTTGCGCCAACATCTGCCAGAGTTGAAGGTTCGCGTGGTAAACGTCGTCGATCTTATGACGCTCAATCCACCCAACCTGCATCCACATGGCCTTGATGAGGCAACTTTCGTCGAACATTTCACGGAAGATAAGCCAGTCATCTTCGCCTTTCATGGTTATCAGCGCGCAATCCATCAGATCGTGCATGGGCGTCCCAACGCCGAGCGCTTCCATGTACGCGGCTTCAATGAGCAGGGTACGACGACAACCCCATTTGATATGGTTGTGCTGAACGGTGTCAGTCGCTATCATCTCGCGATGCTGGCAATGGAGTTCGCCCCACGCGTTCAGAAGCTCACCCCTCCACTCAGACAGGAGTGCGAGGATATGCTCAACAAACATGAGTCATACGTGCAAGCCAATCTGCAAGACATGCCTGAAATTCAAAACTGGGTCTGGTCGAACAAAGCATAACAATGTGAAAAGTCTGTTCGCCACTCATAGCAGCCCGCCCACGATCGGCTGGATCGTGGGCGGGCTGCTATGAGTGGCGAACATCTCAGAGCGGCTCATCTTGCTATTTAATTATGCTGATAGACACGAACAAATTTGACATTCATTTGCTGCGGGAAGATTGTGCCATCAGGATTACCCGGCCAGTCGCCACCTACAGCAAAGTTCAGAATGATGAAGAACGGCTGGTTAAATACAGTATCACCACCAAGCGAAGAAGTAGAGACCGTCTTATACATGTGCCCATCTACAAAGAAATCAATGTGATCTGTATACCAGTCCATACCAATCAGATGATACCCATTGGAGAAGGTTCCGCTTTCCAGCGTCTCGTGCCCACTGCCCGAGTAGTTATTTAGACCATGCACCGTAGCCTGGATGGTGGCCGCCGACATGTTTCTCAGCCCGCTGTTCTCCATAATATCGATCTCTCCACAGTTCGGCCAACCCACTCTATCGATGTTATGGCCCAGCATCCAGAAAGCTGGCCAGATACCATTCCCTCCCGCTGGCAACTGTATGCTCGCTTCAATCCGCATCGGCTTCCCGCTCTTCGGCGCGGGAACTTCATATTTGCCCTGCGTGTCCAGGCGGCCCGATATATAAGAACAGCCGCCCTCGTTGGACTGATCCGCTTTCAATACCAGGTGGCTGTCTGCACCACTACCATTGATAGACACATGCCTGCTATCCGTCCTGTAGCACTCCAGCTCATTATTCACAAAGCCAGCAGGATAGTTACGCACCGTCCACTTGCTCGTATCGACCACGCTGGAGTCGAAGTCATCCTCCCAGACACTCCTCCAGTTAGAATCGCTCGCCGTGAGATCAAAGGCGTCTTTCCCTGTCAAACCAGTATTGTACGTTCGGGGTGTGCTACCAACGCTACTGCCACCTGTCGGCAGCGTCCCAGTGTTCGTACCTGGAGTCGTGTTTAAGGCTACGCCTGAGATGATCTCCACATAATCAGGATTGATATGGCTGGTAGCAGCATCGGCGTTCTGCTGCCCTGTCACCGTTACCTTGAGCGTATGTTGTTGATCTGGATCGAGCGTAGGGCTAGTATACATCAGCTGGCTCCCAGCTTCAGTAGAAGCATAAAAGTCTCTTTGGACCTCCGCGCCAGCATCCAGGGAGAAGCTCGCAATACCATGATGAGTACCTTTCACCCCATAAAACTTGATTTGGGTCCCCATAAAGGTGATCTGCACATAATCACCGGGCGTACTATCCCAGCCATTACTTTCATTATAAAAACCCACATTATCGTAATCACAGTTCTGGCAGTGATGCCAACCATCACCATGATAGTCAAACCGAGCGGGTTCTGTCCCTGTCACACTATCATCCACCGTCAGCATGCCGCTTCCTTCGTTCATAAGAGCTGTTGGGAGAGGCGAATTGGTGCTTGTGTCTACAGTCCAATTTTGATATTTGTGCCAGAGGGCAGCACCAACACACGTGCCAGGTGCCGAATCGAAAAGTGAGGTTCCGTTCGGATATCCTTCAGGCGTGGGATAGCCAGCACCGGCATTAGCGATCACATCCGTTTCCCCACCGTAACTCAACTCACAGGCAAGGAGGCCAGAACGATTATCCGAATCCCCATTGAAGAGATCCATATGCAGTTGCGTGTCGTCATCTTTATCGCGACCATTATCCGTGCAAACATTGTAGGCGATATCAATGTTGCAACTATCCTCGGCTACAAAATAGAGATGTAAAACGGGTAGATAAAACTTCTCGCCGATAGTGAAAGGACCATGAGGCACATCACCATTAGGGCCGTTCTTTGAGTTGATCGCTACCGTAATCGGGTCAGCAAAGGTGCCAGATCCCCCAACCTTATTGTGGACTGTGGGATATCCAGCATTCGCGGGCCAATCTATCAAATCACTGGGAGGATTGGTATCATCACCGCTATAGTTTGTTATGCGTGCCGTCAATTTGGTTCCCCCATGATTCAGAGGGATAACTGGAGATGAATCGGCATGGGCAGAATCAGCATAGGCAAAAGTGGTCATCGTTCCTGTCAGGAGGACCAGGATAAAAATAAAGTAGATCATCTTGACCCTGTTTTTCTTCAGGGAGTGCATAGGCCTCTTCTCTCTTATGAATGGTTGCAACTGGACAAACCGACAATTGCAGAAGACAAATACTTTTTATCGCTGGGCGATGCGCATGCACGCAATAAAAGTACCTTTAAAGTTTGGCAAAGGCCTGACGTAGCTTGTATCTACACCTTGCGAGGAAAACATAACAGATAAAACAGATTGCTTTGAGAGAAATAGAGGGAAGCTTGCTCAAGACTGCTGTTTGCTGGACAATGTTTTCAGCCTGATTTCTGAAGCTATGACTTTCCAGACATATGATACAACACACTCCTGGTTACGGCCGAGCTAATGCCTCATACTCTCCCCTGAAAGAGACATGATCTTTTTACATTGAACATAATGAAAGAAGGCACAACACATGAAAATTGTTCGATATTACGAGCTTGGTGGACCGGAAGTGTTGCGGATCGAAGATGCGGCCATTCCTCAGCCAGAGGCGGGACAGGTACTACTCAAAGTGGAGGCGATTGACATCGGCGCGATTGACACGCAGGTACGGCGTTCAACCCTATGGGGTACGCCCTCGTTCCCAGTCACTCCAGGTGGCTATGTCTATGGTACGATCGTGCAAATTGGACCCGATGTAAGCGATGTTCACAAAGGAGAGCGTATCTTAGGATTCGCCCCTTCGGGAGCATACGCCGAGTACGCGCTGCTCCCTCTTGCACTTCGAGTACTTCCGTTGCCAGATGCCGGCATCTCGCCCGAAGAACTGGTGACGCTCCCGGTTTCGGGCGAAACAGCGTACCATCTACTGGCAACATCTGCACAGATGCGCCCCGGCGAACGTGTTCTGATCCATGCAGCCGCCGGTGGTGTACCCCATGTCGCCGTTCAGCTCGCGCGGGCGATGGGGGCAGGACAGATCATCGCTACCGCCAGTTCCGCTGCCAAACTCGCATTTGCCCAAACGCTGGGAGCCGACACGCTGATCAATTATACAGACGCCGATTGGACAAAGCAGGTTAAACAGGCAACAGAAGGAAAGGGCGTCGATATCATTCTCGACGTAGCTGGTGGTCAGACCTTGATCGAAAACATTCCATTGCTTGCCCCCTCCGGTCGCCTCATTTCTTATGGTGCAGTAAGCGGAAATCTTCCCGCGCTCCCCCGGAAAGTCTTATGGATCTTATGCTGGGCATGAAACGCCTCGAAGGTTTTTCTGTCCTTACATTGATGCAGCAGCATAGCGACCTCGTTGTACAGGGAAGGCAAAAACTGTACTCGTATGTTGAGCAGGGCAAGGTTCGTCCTCGCATCACTCATACCTTCACGCTGGAAGAGATAGCCGAAGCACATCGCCAGCTTGAGTCACGATCTATAGTTGGTAAAATCGTGCTGCGTCCATAGCAATTGATCAGATTCTTCAAAGGTAATTTTAATTAGGAGCGATTCTCTCAGCTTATCAGGGTACAATCAAGAACGTTGCAGCAGTGATCCAGCACTCCCACGATAGACGCTAAAATCATCTGGGCACGCCCGATCCTGCTGAACCAACCAAATAGCCTGAAGAAGAGAGGGGTTCGCCTTGAAAAGTTATCACGTCAACATGGGAGCAGGTCTTGATGGATTGCTCATAAAAGAACACGATGTACCGATACCAGGGCCAGGCGAGGTGCTGGTGCGCGTACGGGCCTGCTCGCTCAATTTTCGGGAGCTGATGATCCTGGCCCTGGGCTACTATCCTTTGCCTATCCGACCAGACGTTGTTCCCGTCTCCGATGGGGCTGGTGAGGTGGCGGCAATAGGCGAGGGAGTCACCCGCGCCCAAGTAGGAGATCGGGTGGCAGGAGCGATCTTTCCACACTGGAATAATGGTCCATTCGAGCAGCACACGTCAGACCAGCTTGGTGGCTCGCTCGATGGGATGTTGACAGAATATGCTCTTTTGCCAGAAGAAGGAATAGTCCACATCCCGGATCATCTCTCCTTCGAGGAGGCGGCCACTCTCCCCTGTGCTGCCGTCACTGCCTGGAATGCGCTCACAGGAGGCCAACCAGTCCTGGCAGGAGACACATTGCTCACGCTGGGATCGGGAGGAGTTTCGCTCTTCGCCCTTCAACTCGCTAAAGTGCTGGGGGCGCGTGTCATTGTCACGACATCAAGCGCAGAGAAAGCAGAGCGACTCAAAGCGTTGGGAGCAGATGAGGTGATCAATTATCGCACGACTCCCGATTGGCATCTGGCAGTGCGCGCATTAACCGACGGGCGAGGCGTCGATTATGTGGTCGAGGTTGGTGGTCCCAATACGATTGTGCAGTCGATCAAGTCCATCCGCTTCGAGGGAGAGATCGCCCTGATCGGTGCTGTTGCCAGAGATACTCCAGCAAATAACAATAACATCCCCGCACTTTATAATGCAGCCATTATCAACGTCGCCAGACTACGAACCATTGCCGCAGGCAGTTGCAGCCAATTTCGCGCCGTGAGCCAGGCAATCGCCACAAGCAAGCTCAGACCCGTCATTGACCGCGTGTTTCCCTTCGAGGAGGCAAAAGCTGCCTACCAGTATTACCAACAATCTCAACCATTTGGCAAAGTTGTTATCACTCTACCCTGAGAGGTAGGGTCTCAGAAACATTCAACTCTATAGAGAAAAAGGAGCATTCATAATGTCAACAGAAAACAACAAGGAAATCGTTCGTCGTTATCGACAGGCCCATACTACGAATAATCTGGATGAGTTAGACGACATCATTGCGGAAGATCTCATTCCCCATAACCTTTTGCCTGGTCTGCCTTCTGGTTTAGAAGGTGCTAAGCTGGCTCACCAGACGGTCCTGGCATCGTTCCCGGACTACATGACCACAACTGAAGGCGAACTGGTTGCTGAAAACGATAAGGTTGTAGAACGCTGGTCCTGCACTGCCACCTTCACTGGCGCTCCGTACCAGGGAACCCCCGCTAACGGAAGAAGCTTTTCAGTAACAGGTATCAGTATCTACCGCCTCGCACAGGGCAAAATCGTGGAGCATTGGGCCGAAGCGGATTTCCTCGGCGCGTCTCAACAACTTGGCACGCTTCCTTCTTAGGAAGTTGCTGCCGACCATCTGTTAGAAATGGCGAAGCACTGTCTCGCCTGGCTGCGAGACAAACTCTTTTAGATCGGCTTCACCAAACCGTCTGCGCAGCAAGAGAATCAACCGGTCAACACCCAGGTTGGCATATCGTTTCGCATCATTCAGCGTGATCTTCCCTGATGGTGGGGTCACGCTGATCTCCAGCTTTGCCAATTCCTTCTGTAATTGCTAAAAAGGGCATTCCATGATAGGATAGTGGCTAGAAATGGAGGCAAAAATGGTAACAGAAATCGCTATCTTCACTGCGCTAGCCGGGAAGGAAGAAGAGCTAGGTCAGGCTATTCTCAAGGGGCTGGACGTAATACGTCAGCACCCGGAATGTATTTCAGCAAATGTCACCCGCTGCATCGAGCACCCGGAACGCTATATGGTCACAAATGTCTGGACCTCTCTGGAAGCACATACCGTCGATTTTCGCGGCGGTCCCCTCTTTGCGCAATGGCGCAGTCATATCAACGGTTTATTTACAGGAACAGCAGAAGTATTCCACTATCAAGCCTTCTAAAAAGAACTCTATAGTATCTGCAAAAAAAGAAAGAAGCCGGGGAGGAGAAGCGTTTTATGTCTACAAATAACGATACGACACCTGAGCAGAACTATACGAAAGAAGAAGAAACTTCATTATTAGAGCAAGCAGGCAAAAGCGAAGAGGAACAGCTCGCTGCTCACGTGGCAACGCTACGTCACCAGATTGAAGAGGCCAATTACCATTACCACGTCCAGGATAATCCAATACTGACCGACGCTGAGTACGATCAACTGATGATAGAGCTTTTGCGCATCGAGCGAGAACACCCGGAGCTACAAACGCCCGACTCTCCCACTCAGCGCGTTGGCGCAGCTCCCATCCAGGATGTACCACAACGTCGTCACCCGCAACCAATGCTGAGCCTGGCAAACGCCCGCAACGAGAAAGAGTTGCTCGACTGGCACAGGCGCGCACAGAATATTTTACCCAATGCGCAATTTAGCTACGTCTGCGAACTGAAGATCGACGGCCTGGCAATGGCACTGACCTATGAAAAGGGGCGTTTGACCATCGGAGCCTCGCGCGGGGATGGTATGATCGGCGAGGATTGGACGCAAAACGTGCGCACGATCCGCACGATTCCTCAAAGACTGCGTGGCGATCTTATTCCTGATAAAGTTGAGGTGCGCGGCGAAATCTATATGTCAACCAAAAGCTTTGAAAAGCTTAACGAGGAAATGACTGACAATCGCCTCTTTGCCAATCCGCGTAATGCTGCCGCTGGCTCGCTGCGGCAAAAAGATTCCCGCATCACCTCTTCGCGCAATCTTGATTTCTTTGGCTATCAGCTTGGCTATATCCAGGGGATGCGCATCAATACACAGTGGGAAGCGCTGGAACTGATTCGCGGCTGGGGCTTCCCCGTCAACCCTCATATTCAGCTGGCACACAGCCTCGACGAAGTGATGGATTTCTGCAAAAAATGGGAGCACGAGCGCTTCAACCTGCCCTATGAAATTGATGGTGTCGTCATCAAAATCAACGATCTGGCGCAGCAAGAGGAACTAGGAGTTGTCGCGCGGGATCCTCGCTGGGCCATCGCGTTCAAATATCCTCCCATCCAGGTTGCAACACAATTGCTCGATATTCGCGTCAATATTGGTCGTACCGGTTCTGTCAACCCCTGGGCCTTGCTCGAACCGATCAACATTCGCGGCGTCACCGTTTCGCGCTCTGCCCTGCACAACGAAGAAGACATCCAGCGCAAAGATCTACGCATCGGCGATTGGGTGCTGGTCCAGCGAGCAGGCGAGGTGATCCCTCAGGTTGTCAAACCCATTGAGGAGCGGCGCACTGGGAAAGAAGAGGTCTATCATCTGCCGGAAAATTGCCCGCGCTGTGGCACATCGATCATTCGCATTCCCGATCAGGCAATGGCTTACTGCCCCAATACACAGTGTCCTGCTCGCAACTTTGAAAGTATCACGCATTTTGTCTCAAAGGGTGCAATGGACATCGATACGATTGGCGAAAAAACCTGCGAACAACTGCTAGAGGCTGGATATATTCAGAATGTCGCCGATTTCTATCGTTTGACGCGCGATCAATTGCTGGCGATGGAGGGCGTGAAAGAAAAAAGCGCCGACAATATGCTCAAAGCCATTGAAGCCAGCAAACATCGTTCCCTATCGCGACTCCTCTTTGGCCTCAATATCCGTTATGTTGGCGAAAAAACGGCGCAAATCCTGGCCGGGCATTTTCTCACAATGGATCGCCTGTTGGAGGCCAGCGAGGAAGAGATTATCAAAATACCTGGCATCGGTCCTAAGATCGGCCATAGCACCTACCTCTGGTTGCAGGAGCCAGCAAACCGTGCGCTGATCGAGCAATTGCGTGAGGCGGGAGTGACGATGGAGGAGGAGCAGAAGCAAAAGAAAGATGGCCCTCTCTCCGGCCAGACCTTCTTGCTCACGGGCCGCCTCAACAATATGACCCGTTCAGCAGCAGAAGAGGCTATCGTCAACCTGGGAGGCACGATTGCGTCGGGCGTGAGTAAATCGCTCAGCCACCTCATCGTAGGAGAGGATGCCGGTTCCAAGCTGGCAAAGGCGCAAAAGTCAGGAGTACCAGTACATGATGAGCAATGGCTTGTTGATTTGCTGGAGGAGCATAAACAATAGCTGCTGCCATGTGGGGGTAAAATGACAAAACTATCCAAAGGAAGGATACATGGAGAAATATTGGGGTAGACGGCACGATTTTGTAGCGATAGAAGAGAAAGTACTCACCTCTCTGCTACAACCGGCCTTTCCAGGAAGAAAGGTCGTTTCTGCGGAGTTGCTGACTGAGGGACATTGTAATACAAATTACAAAATTCGCGTCTCTGATTTCAATGACGCCTTTGTCCTGCGCATCTATGTCCGTAACAACGAAGCACTGCAAAAGGATTGGGATATCTTCAACCTGATCCATGAAAACGTGCCCATTCCAGAACTGCTTTACGCCGATCTCCACAGCACCCATTACGATAAGCCGTACGCGATCATGAAATGGGTGGAGGGTCCACTGTTGAGCGAGGTGATGGAAACGGGCAACACTGAAGATATCGTCGCATGTGCCTACGACCTCGGAGCAGTGCTGGCTCGTATCGGAACGTACACTTTCTCTCAAACAGGCTTCTTTGGACCAGGATTGACCATTGCCGAATCGCTCGGCGATGGTCCTGCGTCCTATCTCAGCGGCATCAAGCAATATTTACAACATGGCCGTGTGCGTCAACGGCTTGGCGAGGAGGAGACCGGACAACTGGAGCAGTTTGTCAGCGACAATGCCGAATATCTCACCGAACTGAACTCTACTCCTATGCTGGTTCATGCGGACTTTAAGGGGATCAACATTCTGATGCATCAACGCGCTCAATGCTGGAAGGTGGCCGCTGTGCTGGATTGGGAATTCGCATTTGCTGGTACACCGCTGTTCGATATCGGCAATATGTTGCGCTATGAAAATCTCTATCCACCGGCTTTCGAGGCCGAGTTCGTTCGTGGCTTTCTCGATCATGGGGGCGTTCTTCCCACCAACTGGAAAAAGATCATCAAGCTCCTCGATCTCCTCAACCTTTGCGAATTTCTCAACGCGGAAACGCCAGAGCCAGCAATGACTGAGGAAGTGAAAGGTTTGATTACAAACACACTAGAACAATGGAAAGCAAGCAGCACGCATTAACCATCACCGATCTATTTCCAGATAACGAAGCCGCTATCCAACAAGTGGCACAATTGCTCATAGACGGCTTCATACACTCGCCGGGTGCCTGGAAAGATATGGAAACAGCTCTAGCAGAAGTGCATGAGTCATTTGGCCCCAACAATATCAGCCGTATTGCCATTAATGAGCAACAGCAGGCGTTGGGATGGATAGCTGGATACAGCGCCTACGATGGTAATGTCTGGGAACTGCATCCCCTGGTAGTGAGTATTGCTCACCAAGGGCAAGGCATCGGGCGCAAACTGGTCCTGGATTTTGAGGAGCGAGTGAAAGAACGAGGTGCTCTGACAATTACGCTGGGGACAGATGATGAGGACTATCGAACAACGCTCTCAGGAGTCGATCTCTATCCCAACATTTGGGAGCATATTACCAGCATAAAGAATATCAGGCGTCATCCCTATGAATTCTATCAGAAACTTGGCTACGTTATCATAGGGGTGATACCAGATGCCAACGGGCCTGGAAAGCCAGATATACTCATGGCGAAATCAATCGCCTCGAAAGCCACACGTTAGAGGGAGGAAGACATCTATCTGTCTTCCTCTCTGCTCAACAACTACACATACTTCATTTCGGTAAAACGGCCACGCAGAGCATTGACCTGCTCTTTTACGCTCTTGCCGCGCACTGCTTCGTGCAATAGTTGAGCTAGCTCGCCCATCGCCTGCTCATCCATGCCAAAGCGCGTCATCTCAGAAACGCCGATGCGCAGACCGGATGGATTGCGTGGATCGCTATCGCCAGGCAACATATTGTAGTTGAGGATAATATCGCTCTCCTCAAGGCGCTTGGCGACCTCAACGCCACCGCCCCATCCTGCGACATTCACCGCGATCATATGGCTACGTGTATAGCCAAATTCGCGCGCCTCGACCTGTGTACCCAGCTCATCAAGGGCATGACCAAGCGCCTGAGCATTGCGCACGATTTGAGCGGCATAGTCACGTCCATATTGCTTCATTTCGCGAATAGCCACCAGCAGAGCAGGTAGAGTATGCAGATGATGATTGCTGGACGAGCCTGGGAAAACGCCTCGATCAGCGGCAGGCCAGTATTTTTTCTCGCCTTCAGCATCCAGATTGCCCAGAATCACCCCACGCTGAGGGCCAGGAAACGTTTTGTGAGTACTCCCGGTCAGCCAGGTAGCCCCTTCATGCAATGGATCTTGAAACTGTCCACCTGCGATCAGCCCCAGCACATGCGCGCCATCATACAACAGGGGAATACCTTTGCTTTTACAGAAGGCCGCAACCTCCGTCACAGGCTCCGGGAAGAGAAAGAGGCTCTTGCCCATAATCACAAGCTGAGGCGAGATCTGATCGATCAACTCAATCGTTTTCTGCGCATCCACATGATAGTGATCCTCGGTCAAAGGCAGATAGTGGAGGTGAACGGATTTGTCCGTACCCAGCTTCAAGACCTGCCCTCGATTTTGAATGCGCCGGCCAATAACACCTACCGGACCATGACTGATATGTCCACCAGCATCGGTCGAGTTGCACACAACGGTATCGCCACCACGCAAATATCCCAGCGCGATGGCAGTATTCGCCGCATTTCCGCTGATGGGACGTACATCCGCTTGCTGGGCCAAAAACAGTTCGCAGATCTCATCATGCGCCATGCGCTCGATCTGGTCAATATACTTTGTGCCCTGATAATAGCGATTGACCTTGCCCGGCTCGTTAGGATGCCCCTCAGCATAGCGGCCCATAAAGTCTGAGCACTGCACCTTCCGCACAGCATCGCTCGGTGTGTTCTCACTGGCAATCAGGTTTATCGTCTGTGTCTGACGCCACGTCTCTTGCTGCGCCACAATGTTTTCAATATCATGTGTATCTACAGTCATAGCTTCCGCTCCCTCATGATCTAACAAAGAAAAGCAAATACGTCATTCAGTATAACGTGAAAGGCAACTTTTGGCTACTCTCGCCCCAGCTTCATACAGACAACGTTGTTTATTCCCGGAAATATTTCCGGGAATAAACAACGAAAATTTCTCTTGACAAAGCATTTATTTTCGGGAATACTATAGAATATTCCGAAAAAAGAGGGGGTGAGTTTCAGAACATGAGGCAACCTTCATCCAAACGTAACACTATCGCCGAGATTGCTGCAAAAGCGGGAGTTTCTATCCCCACTGTCTCGCGCGTCTTGAACAATCGGCCTGATGTAGCGCCTGGGACACGAAAACGGGTGGAGCAGGTCATCGAAGAATGCGGGTTTACTCGTAACCGCGCAACGCCTTCCTCACGGAAAGAAAGTAGCGGCATCGTTGATATGCGGGTGACGGATCTTGCCAATATGTATTCCGTCGAAATTATACGTGGAGTTGAGGAGGCTCTTGAGCGCACAGAGCTGCGTCTGGCCCTTTCGGTTACACGTTCCTCATCACAGCTTGAACAGCGCTGGCTCAATAAAGTCCTCAACGGAACCACCGATGGCGCAATCCTTGTGCTGGCGCGCGGCCAGTCGCAAGATCTTGACACCTTACGCCAGCACAAAATTCCATTCGTCGTTGTGGATCATCGCGGAGAGCTAGGCCCCGATGTTCCCTCCGTCGGAGCAACCAACTGGCTTGGTGGACGCATGGCAACAGAGCATCTCCTCTCGCTTGGACACCGCCGCATCGCAGTTATTAGAGGGCATGCCGATCTTCGCTGTAGCCGCGATCGTGTCGCGGGCTATCGGGCAGCATTAGAAGACGCGGGCATACCTGTTGAACCAGAATTAGTACGTCGCGGCGAATTTTCGCAACAAACTGGCTACGAACAAACCTGCGCCTTACTCGATCTACCAAACCCTCCAACAGCCATAGTCGCAGGTTGCGATATCCAGGTAGTAGGTGTTTATGGGGCATTACGAGAGCGCGGACTCAGCGTCCCCAACGACATGAGTGTGATCGGCTTCGACGATGTTCCTATCGCATCAATTGTCACGCCCGCCCTGACTACCATTCGCCAGCCACTTGTCGAAATGGGGCGCGTCGCGACTACTATGTTGCTACGCTTGATCGCAGAAGAACCACTCGATAGCATGCGCGTTGAGTTAACAACAACTTTAGTGGAGCGCGACTCATGCGCCCCTTTCTGTCCTCTCAACGCCAAAGGGTAAGCTCCTACATCTAAACAATATCATTCCGAGCGAAAGGAGATGAGAAAAACAAGTCCACACATGCGCTTCAAAACACTGCAAGGTAAGCAGTCGTAGGATAGCAGCTATATCGGTTTTTTTTGTTTGATTTTGATGTGTTAAAATGTGCCAGACTTTTCCGTTCGATCTGGTCAGGCAGAGATGCCAGGGAGACAATGCTATGCAAGCAAAAGTATCGCGCCGTGCCTTTCTAGAAATCGCAGGAGCAACCGCGTTAACCACCTCACTTGCTGGTTGTTTTGGCGTTGGTGGCAGCCAGCAAACTTCAACTGGAGGTGGCAATAGCAGTGGCTCAGCTGTCACCATCTGGGATATCCGTACTGGTGCTCAGCAAAAAGTCGTGCAAGCCACCGCCAGCAGATTCAACTCCAAGCATACAGATATCCATGCAACCATCAACTTCTTCCAGAATGATCCCTACAAGCAAAAGATCCAGGTGGCAATGGGAGCGCACAATCCACCTGATATCTTCATTGGCTGGGGTGGTGGCGTCCTCAAATCATACATCGATGCCAATGATGTATATGATCTGACGCCTGATATCAACGCCGATAGCACCTGGAAGAACAGATTCCTGCCTTCGGTTCTGACCGCTGCAACCTTCGATGGCAAACTCTATGGCGTACCAAACAGTGGAGTACAGCCAACAATGTTCTACTATAATAAAGATCTGTTCAATCAATATCACCTGTCGGTCCCTAAGACCTGGAATGAATTGCTGAATGTCATCAATACATTGAAACAACATAATGTCATTCCTATTGCGCTCGCAGGCAGTAGCAAATGGCCGTATCTGATGTATGAGCAGTATCTTGTCGATCGCTATGGTGGTCCAGATGCATTTAACAACGTTATCACAAATCAGAAAGACGCATGGTCGCAAGACGCATTTATTAAGGCCAATACAGCTATTCAGCAGCTTGTGAATGCAGGCGCATTTGGCAGTTCTTTCTCGTCGGTCGTCGCTGATACCAACCAGGATGCAGCACTGCTGTATACCGGGAAGGCTGCGATGATGTTACAGGGAAACTGGAACTTCCCAGTTATTCAGACAAACAGTCCTGAATTCATTCAAAGCGGCAAGCTGGGCTGGTTCCCCTTCCCCACTGTCGAAGGTGGCAAAGGCGATCCGGGCAATATTGCTGGCAACCCCTGCAATTTCTACTCCATCTCAAAAACCGCCAAGTCCTCTCAGAACTGCGTCACATTCCTCAAAGACGCCGTACTGGACGACCAGGAGGTCAAGGATTTTATTGCGGTTGGTAGCATTCCAGCGGTACAGGGGATCGAATCGCAGCTCTCCAGCTCGAAAAACAGCGAGTGGCTGCTCTTCAACTACCAGATGGTACAGAAGGCACCTCACTTCCAACTGTCATGGGATCAGGCGCTAGCGCCTCAAGCGGCTCAGGCTTTGCTCACCAATCTGGATCAGTTGTTCCTGAAACAAATCACGCCACAACAGTTCTCAGACAACATGAACAAGACCATTACCGCCTCCTAGTATCCCTTTCACATGCTGGGGACGTTTCGCCGTTGCCTTTTCCGCAACGGCGAAACGTCTCATTGCTAGCAATTCATTAGATAGGAGAGTGCAATGAGCGCTTCAATACAGGCATCGCAGGCATCAAAAGCAGCACAACGAGCAAACTGGGTGGCGGTACTCTGGACAACCCCAGCGCTGGTCTTTTACGTCATCTTCGCGCTGGTCCCTATGCTCATAGCGCTTTACCTGAGCTTTACAGAATGGAATGGTCTCTCACCGGAAACATGGGTCGGCCTGAAAAATTGGATCACTCTGCTTTCCGATGGCGTTACCGGACATGCCCTCCTCCTGACGATTGAGATGATGATTCTCAGTTGGGTGATACAGACGCCTCTCAGCTTGCTTCTCGGCGTTTTTATGGCTGGTATCCAGCGCTACCGTGCAGTCTTGAGCGTCTTCTACTTTATCCCACTGCTTTTCTCAACGGTTGCCATCGGATTGACGTGGCAGTCGATTCTTGATCCAAACTTTGGCTTGCTCGACATTTTGTTAAAAACTGTTGGCCTTTCTAGCCTGGCAAAAGGCTGGCTGGGTGATCCAAATCTAGCTTTCTACGTCATCCTGGCTCTGATCTCCTGGCAATTTATTCCGTTTCACGCACTGCTCTATCTTGGAGGTGCGCGCCAGATTCCAAAGGAAATCTATGAGGCGGCAAAGCTTGATGGTGCAGGACGCGTCCAGCAGTTTTTCTCGGTGACGCTCCCTCAACTCAAATATACCATCATCACCTCGACAACTCTGATCCTGACCGGATCTCTCACATACTTCGACCTCATCTGGGTGACGACGCAGGGCGGTCCGGGCTATGCTACGCGCGTACTCCCCCTCCAGATGTATATTACCGCCTTCCCCAATCAATCAGTAGGTTATGGCAGCACACTGGCCGTCCTCCTGGCAGTCTTCGGCATTATCCTCTCGCTACTCCTGCTGCGTTTTACCGGCTTCACCAAAATGTCAAGCCAACTCGAAGGACTATAGAGTATGACAACACCGAAATATAGGGAGGGTATAGAGATGCGTGCAAGTATGTCTGTAAATGCTACTGATCGACAACATATTGTGAAACATACACCTCGCTGGCGAGGATGGGGAGAGATCATTCCAGCACTGCTCGGCATTATCTGGCTCGTGATCGCGTTCTATCCAATCCTCTATATGGTTATGACCAGCCTCCGCTCGCAAACAGGATTTTTCGCGGAAAGCCCCTGGCTACCACCTACACATCCCTCGCTGACAAACTATCAGAACGTACTGGATAATGATTTTGGTCTCTACTTCGTTAACACTCTCTTTGTGACGGTTATTAGCGTCCTGCTGATTGTCGCCGTTTCTCTATTCGCCGCATATTCAATTTCAAAAATTCGCAATCGCTTTACGCAGGGTGTGTTCAGCCTGTTTCTACTGGGATTGGCGATTCCCCTTCAGGCAACCATCATTCCCATCTACGCAATGATCACCAACTTGCACCTGTACGACACGCTCTTTGCGCTGATTCTACCATATGTGGCCTTTGGCATTCCGCTCTCCGTGCTCGTGCTGGTAACGTATATCCGGGATATTCCGAAAGAGCTGCATGAATCGATGATCCTGGATGGTGCTGGGCATTTCCAAATTTTGCGCAGTCTGGTGCTACCATTATCACGGCCCGCTTTAATTACGGTGGTCATTTACCAGACAATCCAGGTCTGGAACGGCTTCCTGTTCCCACTGGTGCTGACGCAAAGTCCCAATATTCGTCTCCTCCCGCTGGCCCTATGGAACTTCCAGGGTCAGTTTACGACCAACGTACCCGCAATTATGGCTGCGGTCATTCTTTCAGCAACACCCATTATTCTGCTCTACATCTTTGGCAGACGCCAGTTACTCGGCGGCTTGATTGCGGGCTTTAGTAAATAGAAAGGCTATCTATGTCGAATAACATATTGAAAACACGCGGGACACAGATTGTGGACGGACAGGGCCAGACGGTCACGTTGCACGGATGTGGCCTGGGCGGTTGGATGAATATGGAAAACTTTATCACAGGCTATCCCGCTAACGAAGAGGCCCAACGCGAGGCCATTCGTCGCGTGCTTGGCAACGAGAAGTACAAACTCTTCTTTGATCGCTTCCTGGAATACTTTTTCGGACCCGATGACGCCCACTTCCTGGCCTCCATTGGCTTCAACCTGCTGCGGCTCCCTATTAACTATCGCCATTTCGAGTCCGACATGGAGCCATTTGTGCTGAAAGAAGAGGGCTTCAAGCATCTGGATCGCGTGATTGAGCTATGCGCGGAACAACACATTTATACCATCATCGACCTGCACGCGCTACCCGGCTACCAGAACCAGGACTGGCATAGTGATAATCCAACCCATAAAGCCTTCTTCTGGCAACATAAGCATTTTCAGGATCGAGTGGTTCATCTCTGGGAGGCCATCGCCCGGCGCTACAAGGACAATCCCTGGATCGCGGGCTACAATCCCATCAACGAGCCGGGCGATGTCAACGCGGAAATGATCATCCCCTTCTATCAGCGACTCTATCAAGCAATCCGAGCCATCGATCCCGATCATATCCTCTTCCTGGAGGGCAACCGCTACTCGACCGAATTCCATATGTTTACCGAAACATGGCCCGATACCATCTATACTGTCCACGACTACGCCCTTCCCGGCTTTATCGATGGCGGCCCCTATCCCGGTATTTCACGTGGAGAGTATGTCGATAAGGCTGTGTTAGAGGAAACCTTTTTGAAGCGTACGGAATACATGCGGCAGACGGAAACGCCGATCTGGGTAGGAGAGTTCGGGCCTGTCTATGTGGGCGAACCGACCGCCGACGCCATGCGCTATCAAGTGTTGCGCGACCAGTTAGAGATCTACCAGCGCCATCATGCAAACTGGGCCATCTGGACCTACAAGGATATCGGCTTGCAGGGTCTTGTCTACACAGCGCCTGACTCACCCTGGCGCAGGCTGCTGCAACCAGTACTTGAAAAAAAGGCACGGCTAGGTGTCGATGAGTGGGGAGGCGTTGATACACAGATTCGCCACATCATGCAGCCAATCGAGGAGACGTTTGCGAAAGAGTTTCCCGACTATGATCCCTTCCCGTTTGGCATTCACTGGCAGATCAATCGCGTAGTACGAAATATCCTGCTGGCAGAACCAATCCTGGAAGATTTTGCAGCGCTTTTCGAGGGTCTGAGCGAGCAAGATATCGACACGTTAATGCAATCCTTCCAGTTCAAACATTGCTCCCAGAATACTGAACTCATCGGCATTCTCTCGGCAGCTCAATAGACCACACCTTCTTTGCCTATCATAACATGATCCCTCCTGGTTCTGGAAACAACATATTTCCGAACTGGGAGGGATCTTTTCTCAACAATCAGAGCTATCCAACCACACTGCTCTTTTTTAACGCTAGGTAGCAAAGCGTAAAATACTTATAGCAGTTCTTAATAATATAAGCACAGCATTTCCTCTATTGAAGCTAAGAAAGACGAGGTTTTGATGGAAGTGTTCTGGCAAAGATGGAATAAATGGCGAACGAAGCCACTCTTTTTAACGATGGTTAGCATTCTATGTATTGGTAGTCTATTTCTCCTTACCTTTTCTATTTTTTCACATCAAAAAATATATATTACATCTAAAAAGCCATTTCAACAGGGTAATCTGAAGCCGCTTCCCGCTTTAAGCGACAACGATATCACATTTACCCCTCGATCGTTTGATAAAAACGTTGAGCTAGATAACCCACAACGCGGGCCACAATACGCCGGAGATGAAACGCCGCCCCCAAACTGGCCGCTCACTGATCGCTATAAGCGCTGGTGCTGGGGAGATCTTGAGCCACGACAGGAACAATACAACTTTTCCTTAATTGACAGAGAGCTTGAGGCAGCAAAGAAAGCTGGCTATACCTTTGGTTTCCGCATCATGCCCAGTAATCCCGGCAATCGCTCACGTGCAACCTGCCTTCCCAGCTATCTCGCCTCTGTCAGCTACAATTCCCAACGTTATCTAGATGCAGCCCAAGCGCTCTTTACTGCTCTTGGCCAGCGCTACGACCATGATCCGCGCCTGGGGTGGCTAGATATGAGTTTGTACGGGTGCTGGGGTGAGTGGAACGAATCGTGCGGAGAAGAGGAGATGTCCTCCAATTTCAGGCAACAGTTGATCGACATTCAATATCAGGCATTTCCCGATAAGCGCTTCTTAATGCTCACCGATCATGATGATTCGTTAGAATACGCTCTCGCCGCACCACGCACATATCCAACAGGCATTCGTGCAGACTGTCTGGGCCGCCAGGGAATTGGAGGAGCACAGGCACATCTCGATATGTTGTCACAAAGATGGATGAAAGCTCCGATCTATTTTGAGTATTGCGGGCAGGCAGACTTTCAGCAGGCATCGAAGGATATTCAAGCTTATCATGCCAGCGCCATCGGAGACGGAGATGGCAATATCAATCCTTATGAAAACTATAACCGTCAACAGCAGGCTTTTATGAAGCAAAACTATCAGCTATCGGGGTATCGTTTCGTATTGAACGCTATCAGCCTGCCCAGAAAGCTGGTTCCAGGCGGAACCTTCACCGCTACGACAAGCTGGTCTAATAGCAATGTAGCTCCTGCATACCACCCCTGGAACATCATGCTTCAGTTGCGTGATTCAACAAATCATGTGCTGTGGCAGGGAAAATCCGCATTCGACCTGCAAACGCTCTTGCCAGGAGTAGCGAAGGCAAACACCGATAACTTCTCCCTTCCCGCCACTCTGCCAGCCGGAACCTATATTCTCACCCTGCAAATATCCGATCCACAGCGGTATTATCAACCACTGGAACTGGCAATTACAGGCATGCAAAAAGATAGAAGTTATGTCCTTGGCTCGGTCACTGTTTCCGCCTAAAACACGACAATACTATCAGCTGGAAGAAAAGGCCATATACTGCCTTGCCCTCTTTTAACGTATCTTCATACCACAGTGACAGCTTTCACAAAAATAGTGTGAACAGCCAAATTGTCAGTAACAAAATTTTCAGTCATACTACGTTTAACAAGTATAACGTTCGCTTGTACAACCAAACTTTTCATCCTTCTACATCACATGTTTTGTTTCGAGTAACATGAGTTTTAAAAGCGGTTTCTTTTGCGATATGTTCGTTACTATAAATAATCAGTGGGAGAAAAACGATGGGCAGCGAGAATAAAAAGCCCGATATTGTCTTTCAGAAGGGGCAGCAGATCGGACAATATCGAGTCGTCGGGACGCTGGACCAGGGAAGATTCTCGGGTGCATATCTCTGTCAGGACATCCAGCAGAACAAGGTCACAGTCGAAGTACTCCGACCACCATTAATGAGTGATTTGCAGGAGAGCTTTCACACGCAGACAAAAATGTTAATGATGCTGGAACACCCTCACATCTTACGATTGCGCGATGCAAATGTGGAGAATCATTATCCCTTCCTGGTCACTGACTACCTACCACATCTTACGCTGCGCGAGGTCTATCCACACGGAAAAACCTACACATTAAATCGTGTTTTACCTTATATCAAACAGGTCGCTTCAGCATTACAGTACGCGCATGAGCGAAACATCGTGCATGGAGATGTACGCCTGGAGAACATCTTGCTCAACAGGAGCAATCAGATTCTCCTCTGGGGCTTTCTTATTGAGGCGATTACACAGAACAGAGAGCACCTGCACTATCAAAAGTCAGGCGATAAGCGCGATAGCATCACTTATACCGCACCCGAGCGCATTCAAGGGCAAACAGTGCCGGAAAGCGATCAGTACTCGCTCGCCATCATCATCTACGAACTACTCTGTGGCGTCCTGCCGTTCACAGGATCATACATCGAGATCGCTAACCAACACATGCGAACTCCACCTCCCTCTCTACGCCAGAAAGATCCGCACATCTCGCCTAAAATAGAGCAGATTGTGCAGAAAGCGCTGGAGAAGGAGCCGGGTGCGCGCTTCTCCACAATTCAGGAATTCATCGAAGCCTTAGAGCAGGAACAACAACAGGCAAAACCCAAAGTTGCAACGACTCGCAGAACTCCTCCCGCGCAGCCAACGGGAGTGATTGCGCCAGCGGACGTAAAGCAACAGGTCGCCCGATCTTCGGTGGCCCCTACAGAGGTTGCGCCCTCGCCAGTGCCAGCGCCAGTATACTCAAATAAACCACCAGTCATCCAACCGGTAGCGCAACAGCCACCACCTCCTGTCATCCGGGCTAACACACCACCATCAACACCGGTGATGATGGCAGCACAGACTCCCATGCCGCAGACGCCAATACCGCCAATCATCTCAACACCTATACCAGTAGATAGTCCACCGGCCCCACGACGCGGGGGCACGACAATGTCACGCCGGGTATTCGCCGCTGGCTTGGTTGGGTTGGCAGCAGTGGGAGGCGCTGGAGGCTGGTATCTGCTCTCGAAGAGATTGACGAAAGCGGCACCTCCCACTACAACGACATCGGATGATACGCCGCCGGCCACGCCGACTAGCGTCAATAATCAGAACGCCCTGATCTTCGCCGGCCATCTGGCAGGTGTAAACTCGGTTGTCTGGTCTCCTGATGGCAAACAAATCGCCTCGGCCAGCGACGACAAATTTGTCCAGATCTTTGACGCAACAACCGGCAAGCGCTCGGTCATCTACTCAGGACATACAAAGGAAGTGGCAACCGTAGCATGGTCGCCAAACGGGGAAATTATGTCGTCCGGCGGCCAGGATGGGACGGTGCAGATATGGAATGCCAAAACTGGTAAGATCCTGTTCACCTATAGAGGTCATAAAGATCGCGTCAACGCGGTAGCGTGGTCGAAAAATAGTCAGCGCATCGTCTCAGGCAGCGAGGATAAGACGGTACAAGTATGGAGCGCAGTCAATGGCACTGTGATCTTCAACTTCCACCAGCATACAGCTGGTGTGCTTTGCGTTGGCTGGCAACCGGACAACAGCAGCGTGGCCTCTGGTTCCTGGGATGGCACCCTGCGCGATTGGGCAATTATCCAGCACGGCAACCACTTTGACGCCGGAGAGCAAATTTTTAGCTATGGTGGACACGGAAAAGGCGAGGTGTACGGATTAGCATGGTCGCCTGATGGAGGCTTCATCGCCTCAGCAGGAGCCGATCAGACGGTGCAAATCTCGAACAGCATCGATGGCAAGCCCCGCCCGCCATTCTTTACCGACCACCAGAGCAAACAGCACGTCAACCCGGTACGCTCAGTTGCGTGGTCGCCAGGTGGCGATTTCATCGCTTCAGGGGATACAGACGGCAACGTCTATGTCTGGGCAGTCGCCGGAAGAAAGACCACCTTCATCTATCGCGGACATAAGAAAGCCGTCAACTCCCTGGCATGGTCGCCTGATGGCAAGAAAATAGCCTCAGCCAGCGCGGATAATACTGTACATGTGTGGCAGCCTCGATAAGCGACAAAGGGATAGAGATAATGCATTCATATAACGATGCCAGACGGTACAGCATGCAGAATATGGGAGCCAGAACGCCAATGACACCAGGCGGGCAAGGCAGTTGGACGGCCATCCAGCCGGCGAGAAAGGGACCGGAACAGAAGAAACCGCGTCGGGTGCTTCCGTTCATCTTGCTGGTAGGCGCACTCATCATCGCAACCGTCCTGGTAACATCTGACTACCAGCGCGCGAACTCAGCGCTTGCGGTACAGGTCGGAGATCAGCAAGCGGTCCCGATAGACCTGAATCAGAGTCTTCCCATCAGCCCATACCTGCTGGGCAGTAACGTCTTCCCCAAAGCGGGCACCAACTCTCAGGATCAGGCGAAAAGCGGATTTATGAGCTACGATCAGCAGGTAGTGCAAGGGTTGCGCTCGTCTAAAGTCAAGCTGTTGCGCTTCCCCGGTGGCAACTGGGGCGAGGAACATACGCTCTCAACAGAGCAACTTAATGCCTTCAGCGATCTGCTCAATCAGGTCGGAGCCGAGGGCTTTATGCAGGCCCAGTTATCGGACCCCAATGACATCACGCCAGTTCCGCTGGAAACCAGGGCCAGCCGCGCTGCATTGCTTGTAGACTACATGAATAACAACCAGAGCATCCAACGGACAGGAGCAAATGCAAAAGCTCCCTTCCATCCTATCAAATACTGGTCTATTGGGAACGAACCAGACCTGCTGACCAACCCGGAGACGAATCGAAAGTTCACGGTAGCAGAATATACTCAGGCATTTATCGCCTTCTCGCTTGCCATGCATCAGAAAGATCCAAATATCAAGGTTTTCGGGCCAGAGATCAGCCAGTACATGGGAACGAAGGGGCCAAAGGACACGACGGGCAAACAGTGGATGGAAGACTTTTTGCGAGGCGTCAACACCTATGAACGCACTCACTCGTTGTCGTTTCGCCTGCTCGATGGGGTCTCCTTTCATCGTTATCCATTTGATAATGCTCAGAAAGACTCGAACAAACTGTTAAACAATCCAGCAGAATGGGATAGCACCTTGCCAGCACTGCGTCAATTCATTCGACAGCAATTCGGCGAAGATCTCCCCATCGCCATCACTGAGATCAACACCAACCCGGGCAGGAATGTGCCGCCGCAGGAGTTGGCTGCGCTCTGGTGGGGTGAGACGCTCGGCAAGCTCATGAGCAATCAGGTTGAGTATGTCGCCTTTTTCTCGACTGAAGGCGTTGATACTCCCTACCCATTCTTTACCAGAGGTCTCAAAGAAACGGCGCTCCTGCGCACGACACAACTGTTCGCGCAACTGCAAAACAATCTGATCCCGGTACAGGGAGCGCAGGGACCGGTGAGCATCTATGCGACACAGGACAGCGGACACAAAACCGTCAGCCTCCTTCTCATTAACAAAACCAACGAGAGCAAACATATCAGCATACGACCTGATAGCTTGCTCCCGTTCAGCACATGGAGCAGCAGCAACATGACCATTCCAGGATACAGTATGGCAGTGCTGACGCTCCATCGCAACAATAGCAACGAGGCGTTCAGCTTCAGCAACAAAGAAAATGCACAACAGGCCGCACCGGATGTACAGCACGCCAATTGTGGCAGCAATACGGATAGCGCATCTGTGTGTTAGAGGAGGCAAGCATGAGCATTATCATCTCAGCTCTACAATACATCTACATAGCAATTATTATTCTGATGACCGCCCAGGCCATCTTTAATATCAGGTTGCGGCTCTACATCTGGGAAGATCCCAAGCAAGCCTGGAAGAACAGCGCACCGACGATCTACCGTGAGCCGCAGCTTTCCTTTACGATCCTTTTACCGGGCTATCACGAAGAGGCAATCTACAATTACACAATCCAGAACGTCTACAATCTGAACTATCCTAAGAAGTTGGTGCAGGTAATCGCACTGTTACGCGAGAATGATACAGAGACTATCAAAGTTGCACGCAAAAAGCTCGCCGAGCTGCGGGCACCCAACGTGCAACTGCTTATTACCAACGACAAGCACGGTGGTAAACCGCATCAGCTTAATCTTGGCTTGAAGATGGCGAAAGGCGATCTTGTCACCATCTTCGATGCAGAGGATGAGCCGCATCCCGACATTTTGCAGGTCATCAACACTACCTTCCTCAATGAGCCGGTGGATGTGGTTCAGAGCGGCGTGCAGTTGATGAATCACAACACAAAATGGTTCTGCTTCCTGAACGTCCTGGAATACTTCTTCTGGTTTAAATCATCGCTCCACTTCTTCGCCAAATGCGGAATGACGCCGCTGGGAGGCAATACGGTCTTCGTAAAGCGCGACCTGATGGAACGTCTGGGCGGCTGGGACCATACAACCTTGACCGAAGACGCCGATCTGGGCATTCGTCTCTGTATCGCGAAAGCCAGAGTGCGCATTTTGTACGATGATGAGTTTGTGACCAGAGAAGAGACTCCACATACTATTGAGCAATTCATCAAGCAGCGTACACGCTGGAATCAGGGCTTTATTCAAATCCTCCTGGCCGGGCGTTGGAAACAACTGGAGAAGTTCTCGCAGCGCATGCTGGCACTGTACGTGCTGATCTCATCGGAGGTGCAGGCGTTCTTCACGCTGATGCTACCCATCTCGGTCCTCATGTTCTTCTTCGTCAAGATGCCAGTATGGATGGCAATTATCACCTTTATGCCATTCTACTGCTTCATCTTTGCCATGTTTATCGATCTGGCGGGGCTGCATGAATTCGTCAAAGTCCACCATCGTAAATGGAAGTGGAGCGAGGCTTTCACGCTCTTGATCGCCTTCATTCCTTATCAGTTGTTGCTGGGTATTGGGGCGGTACGCGCCGTATGGCGACACATTGTAGGGGCATCGAACTGGGAAAAAACGGCACATATTGGACAACATAGAGGCAACTAGTATCCTGGCTGAGAAAGGAATGAGCGATATGAACGCATCAGGCAGACCAAACCAGCCCAATCAGGGGCCGCTGCAACAACAACCAGGAAATATGCAGCCCCCTCCGGGCTACCAGGGACCAGGCGCGCCCTGGACACCACCAACGCCACCTCCGCCGCAAAGAAAGCCGGACCCGGACAGAGATCCGGGGAACGTAACGCTGTTTCGTACCGGTAACTTTTTTGTCCATGCAATTCAACCATTAAAGAAAACGGGGGCGCTGCTACGAGGCGATGGCAGTACAACCATCATCGAGCGCATTCGCTGGGTATCGGCTGAAAAACAACGATTGGTAGCGGCCCAGACGCGCCTGCTACCACAGGCCGAGACATATACATCATCGCTCTTGCACGAAATCAGCATCCCCACCTGGATAGAGATGCTGGTGGTGCTGCTCGTGCTGTGTATTCCGCTTGCCATCCAGGGTGTCAACATGTTCAACTACCCCGCCTATTCGATAGACGAGGGAAACTATATGTCCAATGCCTGGGCAATTCTTCACGGCCAGATCGAGCCATACACGTACCTGTATGACCATCCCCCGTTGGGCTGGATACAGATCGCAGGATGGGTGCAACTGACGGGAGGGCTGGCGAGCTTTAGCAACGCCATCAACAGTGGTCGTGTCTTTATGCTGGTGCTGGCCGGGGCAAGTTCTCTGCTGGTCTACCTGATCACGAGCCGCTTGAGTGGCAGTCGCAGCGCGGCATTGCTGGCAACGTTGATCTATGCCCTCTCGCCGCTAAGCCTCCTCTATCGACGTGAGATCCTGCTTGACAATATTGGCATGTTCTGGCTCCTGCTGGCGCTCTGCATGATTACCACCGGCAAAAGCAAGATGCCAACCTTTCTGTTTGCGGCCGTGTCACTTGGTATGGCAATTCTGACCAAAGAGATCTTTGTCTTCTTCGTCCCGGCAACATTATACGCAGTATGGCTATACGCAACACCTTTCCAGCGCAAGTTCTCGCTGGTGACGGTCATCTATGTCACACTGGCGGTCGCATCGGCATACGTCTTGATGGCTATGCTCAAAGGTGAGCTTTTCCCGCCGGGGGTTCTCCCAGGAGATAAAGGACCACACCCCAGCTTGATTGCGGCATTGCTCCAAAAAGAGCAGCTACCAGCGGTGGGTGGCCAGTTCGTCGATAGTTGGAACAACTGGACGCAGCTTGATCGGGTCTTACTCATAACTGGCACGATTGCCATGTTCATCAACATTCTTGGCGGCACCGTCAATCGCTTTCAACTGCTCGCAGCACTCTTCGTTGCCACATACTGGGCATTTTTGCTGCTGAACAATGTTGTCTATCCCTTCTATATCGTGCCACTCCTTCCCTTCCTGGCAATCAATATCGTCATGGCACTCAATACGCCGCTACGCTGGCTAACGCGCAAAGTCGGCTTTGATCTGGGCCGCGCGCTGCTGCTGTTTATGCTAATCGGCATACTCATTCCCGCCAGCCTCCAGGCAGCAAGCCCATTGCTGACGAAAAATACAGCCGAGCCACAGCGACAGGCAATGCTCTGGCTACGCAGCAATGTGCCACATGATGCGGTCGTGATTACTAACAGCTACATGTACAGCGATCTACATGAACCCGGTGGAATGGGTGTAGGCAACGGGAAGCCCTTCGCACATGCTCACATTTACGTCAACGCTGCTCAAGATCCCGCAGTGTACAACACGGAATTAAAAGGGGATTGGCAAAGCATCAACTTCCTTGTTGTCGATTCCAGTATGCTCGACGAAATCAGAGCCAGCCAACAATATGCGCTACTGAATCAGGCGCTCCATCATGGCATTGTAAGGGCGCAATTCGGCTCCAGTAAGGATGGGACACAGATCCAAATCTACCAGGTAATTCATCAGTAGTTGCCTGACGGCAGAGACGCATGCTCTATCCATGTGGGCTGTAAAAGCTTATAGATGTGATTATACTATGGCTGATAAGCGCTACTGCTCCAGATACAAACAGCAATGCAAATAAGCTGATGACACGCAATCGTCATTAAGTGAAAAAACTATGACAAATAGTACCTGATGATAAAAAGGCGTTTCCAGGGAAAGAGGTTTCCATGTTACCACCACATAACCAACCAACCGAACCGCTGACACCTCCGACAAAAACACTCACGGCACATCCAGGAGGCTCTCAACCGCCAAAGCCAGGTTCGAGAAGGTCGCGCTATATATTGCTGGCAGGACTGCTCATAGTGATCTTGGGAACGATCATCGGAGTTGCTGCCGCTCTGTGGGGCAAAACAGTTAATCCAACACCTGCCACCAGCAAACTAGGGCAAGGCCCCTGGCACACAGACAAAGCGCAAATCCTCGACGCGAATAACCAGCCGGTGCGCATAGCTGGGGTCAATTGGTTTGGCTTTGAGACAACCTCATTTGTTGTGCATGGATTGCAGAACCGCAATTACAAAGACATGATCAACCAGATCAAGAGTATGGGCTACAACACCATTCGCCTGCCCTACTCCAATCAGTTGTTTGATAAAAATAGTGTACCGAACGGCATCGACTACAGCAAAAACCCGGATCTACAAGGGCTTCAAGGCTTGCAGTTGATGGATAAGATCGTCGATTATGCCACCAGCAATGGCCTGCATATTATTCTCGATCAGCATAGACCCGACGCCAATGGACAATCGGCGCTCTGGTATACCGGTGCTTACCCTGAGGAACGCTGGATCTCCGACTGGCAAATGCTAGCAAGCCACTATAAAGATAACACGATGATTATTGGAGCCGACCTCCACAATGAGCCACGCTCGCCTGCCTGCTGGGGCTGCGGCAAACAAGATGTAGACTGGAAATCGGCGGCGGAACGTGGCGGCAATGCCATCCTCGCCACCAATCCTAACTGGCTCATCTTTGTTGAGGGCGTCGATTGCTATGGCACGACACAGGAGAACGATTGCTACTGGTGGGGAGGCAACCTTCAGGGCGTCAAGAGCGCACCGGTACAACTGAATGTAGCAAACAAACTGGTATATTCGATACATGACTATCCTGCATCCCTCACTGAGCATCCCTGGTTCAAAGCAGCAGACTATCCGCAGAATTTGCCAGCGGTCTGGGACAAATACTGGGGCTATGTGAAAAAAGAGGGAATCGCGCCCGTCCTGGTCGGTGAGTTTGGTAGCAAGCTAGCAACAGCAAGCGATAAACAGTGGTTCAGCAGCATGATCAACTACCTGGGAACGGGTGCCAGCGGCTTCAACTGGACGTATTGGGGCTGGACTCCAGACTCAAGCGATACGGGCGGGCTTTTGAAAGACGACTGGCAAACAATCAACCAGGATAAACAGGATCAGTTGAAAGCGATCCAATTCGCGCTCGGCAGCGCCACGCAGACGAACACAACACCGGTCGCTACTCCTGCGATAACGCCAACGACTGCATCGGCCAAAGGTGTCGTGACGATCAGCTATCAAAACGGCAATCAAAATATGTCAGTGAACCAGCTTCAGCCCGCCTTGCAGTTGACCAACACTGGCAGCAGTCCGATCTCGCTCAAAGACATAACAATCCGCTACTGGTACACGGCCGATTCGCAGCAGGCACAGGAAATTGCGTGTGATTACGCAAAAGTTGATTGCAAAAACGTCTCATACAAGCTCGTGAAGATGAGTCCAGCGCGAACAGGAGCCGACACGTACCTGGAGGTCAGCTTTACGGGAGGCACGCTGGCAGCTGGTGCCAATTCAGAGGTCAAGCTTCGGGTCCATAAAAGCGATTGGTCCAACTACAATCAGAGCAACGACTACTCATTTGTAGCCGGAGCCAGCAATTATAGCACCACCCAGAAAATAGGGGTATATGAGCAAGGTAAACTGATTAGCGGCAGCGAACCGGCTTAACCTATTGCTTTTCGCCCTGCTTTTCAAATCCGGCAAAGTCATTAATCGTTGGCCCTCTAGATCTTTTAGAGGGCTACACTCACATCTCCATCACAAATCCTCAGCCCTCTCTGGTCAATTGAGAAACCCTTTAATTATCGTTGACACAGAAAAACGAATGTGTGTTATACTGGACCTACTAAACTGGAAGGGCGTACTGCACAGTTTAAATTCTGTACCGAACCAGCCATTCGTGCGGTCCACGTAGCATAGGCGGTCTATCAGACCCCCTCATGGTCTGGGCAGGCCACCTCTTGCATAGAAAATCAGGAGGAATACGGGTTTTATGAAGGTTTATAGGGCGGAACAGATTCGCAATGTGGCATTAATCTCTCATGTTGGAGCAGGTAAAACTTCCCTGGTTGATGCAGCACTCTACGATAGCGGCGCGGCAAACCGACAGGGCAGAGTAGACGAGGGTAACTCACTCGCCGACTATGATCCCGACGAAATCAAGCGCCGTATGACACTCAATACCAAAGTGCTACCTGTCGAATGGAACGACTGCAAGGTCAACTTTATTGATACCCCCGGTTACGCCGACTTCGTGGGTGAGGTCAAAGCAGGCCTGCGGGTGGCTGATGCGGCTCTGGTCGTCGTCACAGCCGAAAAGGGTGTAGAAGTTGGTACAGAACTTACCTGGCAATACGCTGATGAGCGCAATTTACCTCGTATCGTGCTGGTCAACAAACTGGATCGCGAAAATACCTCGTTCGATACAGCACTTGAGTCCCTCCGTCAACAGTTTGGCGTCAAGGTCGTCCCACTTCAGATACCAATAGGCGAGCAGGCAGGCTTCAAAGGCGTGGTCGATCTCGTCACGCAAAAGGGCTACACCTTTGAAGGTGGCAACAAAATACAGGAGATCGCAGTACCAGCCGATCTTCAGGACAAGATCAGCAGTTATCGCGAACAACTTATCGAATCGGCGGTCGAAAGCGATGACGAACTGATGGAGAAGTTCCTGGAAGGCGAAGAGCTGAGTGACACCGAAGTACTCGCTCTTGTCAAGACAGGCACCATCAGCGGACAACTCATCCCCGTTTTATGTGGTTCGGCAAGCAAAAATATTGGCGTCCAGACGCTACTCAACGCCATTACAGATTATCTTCCCAACCCGGCGGACAGTCTACCCGAAGACGCGCAAGCGTTTGGTGATACTATGTCGGCGCTCGTCTTTAAGACCATCGTAGCTCAGGTCGGCACAACGTCGCTCTTCCGCGTCTACACCGGAACGCTCAAATCGGATAGCCACGTCTATAACATTCAGACAAAAACAGATGAGCGCGTCGGGCAGATCTCTATCCCACGTGGCAAAGCGCAGGAGACAGCGGCAGAGATTTCAGCCGGTGACTTTGGAGCTGTCGCCAAGCTCTCCAATACACACACAGGCGATACGTTAGCAGGAAGCAAGGATATCACGACGCCGCTCGACCCTATCGACTTCCCCAGGCCGTGCTATACGGTTGCTGTCTTCCCCAGAAGTCAGGCCGACCTCGACAAGATGAGCAACGTCCTGACACGTATTCTCGAAGAAGATCGTACGTTACATGTTGCACGTGATCCCGAAACAAGCGACACTCTCGTTTCTGGCATGGGCGAAGCACATCTGCAAATCGTTGTGGAGGCCATCAAGCGTAAACACGGCGTCGATCTGGAGATCCGCGAACCTCGTATATCTTATCGCGAAACGATCCGCAAAAAAGCGAAGGCCAACGGTCGCCATAAACGACAGAGCGGCGGACATGGACAATTTGGCGATGTCTGGCTGGAGATCGAGCCGCTTACACGCGATAGCGAGCAAACTTTCGTCTTTGAGAATCGGATCGTCGGCGGCGTCGTCCCAGGACAATTTATCCCTGGCGTCGAAAAGGGGGTGCGCGATTCACTCAAACGCGGCTTCGTTTCGGGCAATCCCATGCTCTATGTGAAAGTCGCCCTCTACGACGGCAAGTATCATCCAGTGGACTCCTCGGCCCAATCGTTTGAAATTGCTGCCTCGCTCGGTATGCAAGAGGCAGTGCCACAGGCAAACCCGGTTATCCTGGAACCGATCATGAATGTGACCATTACCGTCCCAGAAAGTAACATGGGCGACGTAATGAGCGACATTAACACCAAGCGTGGACGCGTCATGGGCATGGATTCGCCTGGCAACGGTATGCAGGTCATCACGGCCAGTATCCCCCAGGCCGAAATGCTCCACTATGCCACCGATCTGCGCTCGATCACGCAAGGGCGCGGCTCCTTTACATCAGAATTTGCGCAATATGAAGAGGTACCGAGCAATATCCAGCAAGAACTGGTCGCACAACACAAGAAGGCCGAAAGCGAGAAATAGCCTTTCCCTTTCCAAAAAAAGAAGGACGCCTCCTATCAAAAGGAGGCGTCTTTTCTTTAGACGTTCGCAATAGCTTTACGCCTGCTATTCACAGCATAGATGCCGAGAGCCGCCACCAACAAGATACCACCTACAGCACATACGCCGGTCCATCCTGCAATGCTCCACCCATAGGAGCCAAGCAGCGAGCCAAGCGATCCACCAATAAAGTATGAGACCATGTAGACCGAGTTAAGGCGGTTACGCTCGTGAGGATTCAGGCTGTAAACTCGCGTCTGATTAGAGACCTGAATCGACTGCATGCCAAGGTCCAGCAGAATTACGCCGATGATCAAACCCCAGAGATAGTGACCCGTCAGCCAGAACAGGGCAAATGACACAACGACCACTCCGACCGCAATACCAGTCGTGCGGCGCGAATCCATTTTATCGGCAAGCCTGCCAACAAACGAGGCAGCCAACGCTCCAGCAACCCCAACCAGTCCAAACAGCCCTGCAACATCGCTCCCATAATGATAGGGCGGCGTCTCCAGGAAGAAGGCCAGCACCACCCAGAACGCACTAAACGCCCCAAAGACCAGACCACCAATCACGCTTGTTTCCCGCAAGACCGGTTCTCGACGAGCCAGCTGCCAGAGCGAATGTAGCAAACGAGGATAGCTCATGCTTGAACGTGGTCGGTCGGCTGGGAGAGCAAAGCGCATCACAACTGCAAGCGCAACCATCATTGCTGCCGCAATCCAGTAGACCGCCTGCCAGCCAAGATGAGCACTGATAAAGCCGCTTGCTGTACGCGCGAGCAAGATACCAATTAACAACCCGCTCATCACCGTGCCAATCACCTGGCCTCGCTCATGGTCTCCCGCCATGCTCGCGGCAAACGGGATGATCAACTGTGGCACAACGGTTGTCACACCAACAGCATAGCTTGCAATTGCCAGAAAAACTGCATTGGGGGCAATCGCCATTGCAATCAAGGCCAGCGTCACGGCAACAAGCATACACACAATTAATGTACGTCGATTATAGCGGTCGCCTAATGGCACAATAAATAAAAGGCCCGAAGCATAGCCAAGCTGCCCCAACGTAGCAATAAATCCAGTTTCGCTTACGGACATATGAAAATTGCGCCCAATATCAGCGAGAATAGGTTGACTATAATAGAGATTCGCGACTGAAATACAACACGCAATGGCCAGCAACCAGACCAGACGGCGATCCATTCTGCTTGCCGCCGCTCCGGTCGCTATGCCAGCAGCAGACGAAGAGGTGACATCTTTTGTAAGGTTACGACTCAAAAGAGATTTCCTTCCACATAACTAAACAGGAGGCACGCGGCGAGCAGCGTGCCTCCTAGCATTTGTGGGTCATACATTGAACCATCCGATTATGAGAACACAAACCAGGGGGTAAAATATTTCAACAAATTGTCTTAACAAACAGACAGTAGCATCGTTGCCCCGAAAAGAGAGAAGATAACCAGTTCGTAGCCGAGCGATTTATCGCGCAAAATGTACAAATTGAACAATGCGCGATAAATCGCTCGGCTACGAAGAATATATATTAGTCTTCCAGATTCAGCCAGCGCAGCTCTTCAGGCGTCAACTCGATCTCCAGAGCTGGGAACGAAGTTCGCGTCTCCGAGATCTGGCGAGGACCGATCAACGGGAAGGTCGGGAACGGTTGGCAGAGTACGTAAGCGAGCGCAATATTGATTGGCAACACGCCACGCTCTTTCGCCATCTGATTGACGCGCTCAAGACGCTGGAAGTTGTCGTCGCTATACCAGCAGCGCACCAATTCCGCATCCGAAAGATCATTCGGATTGGCACGGCCTGGAAGGAAGAAGCCACGCGCCTGACTCGACCAGGGCATGAGCGCCATATTATGCTCCGTCAACCAGTCACGCGAGCGCTTATCCGAGGCCGAGATACAACCGGCCCAGACGGGATCGACCATACGAGCAAGGCTGAAGTTGTTGCTGATCGCCGAGAAACCACTCATGCCATGCTCCGCCGCCCATGCATTGGCCTCTGCAATACGTTCGATGGACCAGTTTGAACCACCAAATGCCCGCATGCGTCCCTCGTTCTTGAGTTCATTCAACACCGTAATAAACTCGCCAACCGGGATCTCCGGGTTGTCGCGGTGCATCATATACATATCCACATAGTCCGTTTGCAGGCGATCAAGGCTGATTCTAAACTGCTTCTCCAACCACTCTGGCGTGCAGTATGGCGAATGCGCACCCTTGTCTAGAATAACCACCTGCTCACGTACGCCGCGATTCTTGATCCACTGGCCCAGCAGCTTCTCACAGGCACCACCGCCGTAGATATAGGCAGAATCGAAGCAATTTCCGCCGCGCTCAAAGAAATCATCCAGCATAGCTGCGGTATGAGGCCAGGTCACTTGATTATCGACGCCCATAATCAGGCGCGAGACTGGCTTGTCCACTCCGGGCAAACGACCATACTTCATAATGCTACCATCACGTACAGCAAGTGGCCGTTTACTAACTGTCAACGTTTTGCCCTCTGGTCGCTCAGCCTCGTAAACCAGCCCAATCGCCTCACGCCAGCGGTCCAGAGTCTTGATATTGCCCAGCGTATCATCCCAGCTCATAGTAGGAGATTGCCGCGCATCGAGGTATTCAGCGACCGTATCGGCCTCCAGCGCGTACAGCCCCCGGTCGCTCTCGATCACAATCTCCTGTTCTTCCTCACCATTTTTCTTCAGGAAGATGCTGATTTTCTCGCCAGTCTGTGGAACCCAGGGAGTCGGCACAAAAATGGAGCCTTCAGAGCCAACGATACGCACCGTATTCTCGCCATTGGCCTGCACGCCAGTAAAGAGCTGAGCAAGGATGCCGCCGGGGAACTCCAAAGAGGCAATAGCGTATTCATCGACATGAGTGATCTCTCCGAGATGCGCAACACCTGTCACCTTTGTCGGTTCGGCGAAATCTTTTCCAGTTGCCGCCCCCGCAATCAAACGCGC
The DNA here is from genome assembly GCF_016587455.1 of Reticulibacter mediterranei. Classification (NCBI taxonomy): domain Bacteria; kingdom Bacillati; phylum Chloroflexota; class Ktedonobacteria; order Ktedonobacterales; family Reticulibacteraceae; genus Reticulibacter; species Reticulibacter mediterranei. The sequence continues at coordinate 1,946,956 of NZ_BNJK01000001.1, forward strand.
CAGAGAAGCACAATAGCAGCCAACATCGAGGATGCCACCACCACCTAACTCGTTTTTGAGGAGTCGGCTCTCCGGGTTAAAGCGCGTCTGAAACGAGAACGTAGCCTGAATGACGCGCACCTGACCAATGGCACCAGAGCGCACCAACTCAACCAGTTTCGCCGTCTGCGGATGGCAGCGATACATAAACGCTTCCATCAGGAACACATTGTTGTGGTGAGCAGCTTCAATAATCGCCATCGCCTCGGCATGGTTGAGTGCAATTGGCTTCTCACACAGCACGTGCTTGCCAGCCTCCGCCGCTTTAATCGCCCACTCAGCATGCAAGGGATGAGGCACCGAAATATAGACGGCCTGCACATCTTTATCGGCCAGCAACTCTTCATAGCTGCTATAGCGACGAGGTGCCTTCCAGGTCTCGCCAAACGTATAGGCGGTTTCCTGCGACCGGCTCCCAACAGCCAGCAAGGTGCCAGTCTGTGATTCGGCCAACCCTCTCGCAAAGACGCTGGCAATATGCCCCGTCCCAATAATGCCCCAGGTAAGGGTTTTACTCATCGAGTTCCTCCTGAACAGCGTGATACAGTTACGACTCAGTAACATTGCTCCCGACATAAAAAATATGCAGAGCGGCCCATCCAGCTCTGGTCTTCATGTTGTAGATATGCCAGGATGACAAAAAAACGTAGAAGTAGCATTCCCTCCAAAGTAGCAGTATCCATCGCTGGACGCCCTGACATTGAAATCGACGAATACATACAACGTTTTCTAAGGTTATACCACCCCATCAACAGATTCGTCAATTTATCGATAAACTAATTTTTGGGAGCTATATTTTCGCCGCTTTTCTACTCTTTTACTTCCTATACTTCCTGTTAGGATTGGCGCTTTGCGGCTTACTTCCCTTCTTTTGAGCTGCTCCTTTGCCTGATGATGGACGCTGTTTCTGGCCTCTTCCCAGGATAGCATCGGCCTCCTCTTGACGCTCATGAGCCACCAGCCATTCACGCGCCTGTGCATGCAAATCTTTGAGCGTGGCGCTGCCAGCAATCATCATCCACATAGCCAATTCTGGATCTTCAGGCGTATCGGCGCTCCACTGATCCTCAGCTATAAGAAAATCCTGCACCTTCTTCACATCTCGTGTGCGTAACACCGTATCTAATCGTTGTCGAAAGCTCATCGGCTCAGTCATAAATCATACTCCTTCACAAATTGATACCTCTTTTAAACGAATCACTGCCATAATTTGTAGTCGAGCTATTTATCGCACAATTCCGTCTACGCGGATAAATAGCTCGACTACAAATTATGGCTACACAAACAAAAAAGACTGGTCGAAAGCCCTCCTACCAGCCTGGCTTCGCTCTAAAAGCTAATTTAACATACTTCGCTCTTCCGGCAAATCCCTGGAGAGAATCTGGCGCATAAAAGGAACTTCACGACGCAAAAGCGCAATCTCCTCATGCAGTCGCTCGCTCGTGGAGTCCATTTCTAGAAGATGTTGTTTGATAGAATTATGAATATCCAGAAAGTAGGCCACGCTGTATGAGAGACTCTCCGGCTCATCAGGCAAGGTCATTTGTAGATCATTTTCATTGGCCGCCTCCAGCAACATATTCAGATACTCGCTAAAGAGCATACTCGCCTGCTCCATCTCAGAATAAAGTGTGGAGAGAGGCTCAACGGTATCTTCAAATGGTTCCACCCAACCAGAAAGATAGGGCTTCTCGCGGTGCTGGCTGACAATACGAAAACGGCTCATCCCGACAGCGACCAGCGTGTAACGCCCATCAGGGAGCTGATCCAGATTGCGGATCTCGGCCATAGTGCCGACTGTATAAGGAACCTCCTGGAGATACTCGCTTCCCGGCCTCGCCAGCACAATCCCGATGGGTATCTCTTTATCGACACAATCAACAATCATTTGACGATAGCGCGTTTCAAAAATATGTAACGGTAACGCCGTACCAGGAAAGAGTACAACATCCAGCGGAAATAACGGTAATTCAATCGCTGCTGCTGACATCTGCGATCTCCTTGTGTACAAATCCACCGCTTCCAGTAGCAAACCTCTGCCAGATGTCTCGATCTGTCTATATCCTGAGTTTCACCGGCTGGAAGGGAACATCACAACATCTGCTTATTCAGGCATAACAATCATCAACATACAACTGTTCTCAGCAATAGAGTGAAGTCTAACAACATACACATAGAGTAACGAAAATGCTGCATAATCACAAGGGGCAAAGAGTTAATACGCGAAACGCTTAGCCTTCCACCTGTGGCTGTTCTTCAGCCATTGCTCGCTGTTTCTCAGCTTCTCTTTTATTTTGCAGGCGCGAACTCCAGATCAGCAAGGAGATCATAACGATGCCAACCAGCCCAAAGCCGAGAAATTTGTAGATGCGCTGCAACTGCAATGCCAGCAAGCCAAAGGCAAATGTAACGCTATAGAGGATATAACAGATCTGGCGAGGATTTAAACCGCCAAACAGGAAGCGATAATGCAGATGAGTTTTGCGATAATGGAGCTGTAAGATATCAGACTTCATCGGGTTCTGCCCACGCCGTATCCTGTTCACCATCACCAGAGCAATATCAAGAATCGGAATACCCAGAATCATCAAAATAAGCGCAAACTTGGCACCACTGATAACGGAGAGAACAGCCAGCGCCATACCAAGAAATTGCGCTCCCGAATCGCCCATAATAATTTTTGCCGGATTCCAGTTATGCGGCAGAAAGCCTGCAACAGCGCCGGTAAAAATTGCCGACAGGATAGCAAGGCTGTATTGTTCCATCCTCCAGCTGATAATGGTAATAAACAGGCCCACAATCGCCACGATCCCGCCAGCCAACCCATCGAGACCATCAATAAAATTGATCGCATTCATCATGCCAGCGACCCAGAACCAGGTAAAGAGGATCGCAGGAATTGCCAACCAGGAGACGACAGGTTCGCGGATAAAGAGGGTCAACGTTCCATCCGAGGCAAACGGATTATTGACGCCGAAGAAGAGGACACCATGAAAGATATGCAGGCCGGGACCGAGCAAGATGATCACAGCAACAGTTTGCCCCAACAGCTTTGGCAGTGGCTTGAGACCTTTAATATCGTCGTAGGCATAGACGGCAACGACTACCAGCGAAGCAATAATAAACAGTGCGTACATCACAAGGTCTTTGGGGTAAGTATGCCCGAAAATGATCTCCTGATTGTCGTGAGCATTGAGCGATGGAGGATACAGGCAGAGGGAGACGACCAAAAATGTCAGGAAGATGCCGATACCGCCGAGGCGAGGAATAGAGCCGGTAAAAAGCTTGCCCTCCTCGCGTCGATTAAATAAAGCAACTTTACGGCATAGAGCAATAATGCCAAAGGTCAGCCCGTATGTCAGGAGGAAGGCAACGACGCCACCAATTACAATAATCCAGTGCTGCGAAAATAAAAAGGCCGAGGAATACATACCTACATACAGTCCTTGCATCAAAAAGTATACATTTTTCACTGTCAGTTTTTGACAGTATACAGGATAGAACGAACAAAGAAGCTCGCTTTCTATCTACTTCTAGTACTTTTGTGACAGGTGAAACACAAAGACACAAAACAAGCGGCTAACTCATCTTCGCTTTAAATACCCTTACATTTGCTCCTTAGCTATTCTAATAAAAAAAGAAGATGTAATGTCTGGCATCACATCTTCTTCCTCTTAATGAAAGGCTCGATACTTAATCCGAAATGTCAACGTGAGCCATCTCTTTGAGGCCCAGCGTAGCAATGAACGAAAAGGCCGCAAGAATGATGATATATAAGGCGACAGGCACATAGGAGCCTTTAAACGTCTCAAGCAGGACAGCCGCAATGAGCGGAGCTAAACCACCAGCGAAGGGGGCGGCAAGCTGATAGCCAATGGACGCGCCACTGTAACGCAACCGAGTGCTGAAACGCTCGGAGATCAGCGCGGCCTGGGGTCCATAGACAAAAGAGTGGAAAACGGCCAGCGAAAGCACAATCCCGAGAATAATCAACACAGGGTTCCCAGTATTCAACAGGAGGAAGTAGGGGAAGGCAAACAGCAGCATTAACAAGCAGCCGAGCATATACCATTTCCGCCTCCCATAGCGATCCGAGAGTAGACCGAAGTAGGGGATCGTGAAAAAACTCGATAATCGCCGCGATATAGATGCCAGCCAGGATCAACTGCCTATCCGCATGTAAATATTGCGCTCCATAGACGAGAACAAAGACAGAGAACAGGTAGAACGGTGCCTGCTCAACAAAGCGGACAGCCGCCGACAGGATGACCTCTTCCCAATTCGAGCGCAACACATCCCAGACAGGGAGGCGAGCTTCCTGTTTGGCCTCCTGCACCTTTGTAAAGAGGGGAGTTTCCATAATGCGCAGACGGATATACAGGCCAACAGCGATCAACAAAGCGCTCAGGAGGAAAGGCACGCGCCATCCCCAGTTACTAAACTGATCGCCAGAGATGCCAGCAAAGATCGCCACCAGGCCAGCCGATAGCACCAGACCAATAGGAACTCCCGCCTGGGGCCAACTCGCCCAGAAACCACGATTGCGCTCATGCCCATGCTCTAGAGCCAGCAAGACGGAGCCACCCCATTCACCGCCAACGCCCAAACCCTGACAAAAGCGCAGTACTGAAACCAGGATTGGAGCAGTCACACCGATCACATTATAGCCAGGGATACAACCGATCAAGACCGTTGAGATGCCCATCAACAGCAGGGTTGCAATCAACGTCGATTTACGCCCAATGCGATCACCGAGATGTCCAAAAACGATGCCACCAATAGGACGAGCAATAAAGCCAATTAAGAAGGTTGTTAATGAGAGCAGGGTGCCAACAAACGCATCGGACTGAGGGAAATAGAGGGAGGGAAATACGAGCGCGGCAACGGTGCCATACAGGAAAAAGTCATACCACTCAATCGTTGTTCCTAGCGTACTTGCGACAATGACCGGGAGCATCCGCCGCTCCGCCATCTGTTCGGGAATAGAAGCCATGAGATTCCTCCAGAACTCGCAGATAATGTACATCAGCGTACACTACAATTGTTGCACTACAAAAACAATAGAGCCGGGCCTGAGGAAAGATCGGGGTAGAATAAACAGAACAATAAGAGAAAAAGACAGCATACTAGCAGCTGGCGTTGGTTACTCAACAATGAGCAACCGGCCTTACAACAACTATTATGCGTTATCCAGGGCAACTTTTCAAGCCCGAAGCGTTACGAGCAGCATCATCGCAACATGCTCATAGAGAGGACATGAGTTATTGTACGATATAGCAAGACAATGAGTGTGCATCTCAATCAGCAATGCACACTCATTGTCTCACCGCCACGTTCCGCCGAGCGTTTTGCTGCTTCCATGACCACGATATTGCGCCGAGCAGCTTCTGGAGGGATAGCGAGAGCCTCTCCTTGATGCAGATGATTTGCCAGATTGCGATGAAAGGCATGCTGAGGCATAGGAGGAAGTGCAAGCTGTTGCTCATGAATGCGATCACCAGCATCACGAATGAAGGCTGTCAGCGTGGGCAAGGCTTCGGAGGGTGCCAGCCGATCCTCGATCAGATCGCCGGACCAGCGGCGCGACTTGACGCTCTCATAGCGCCACTGTCCAACAATGGCTCCCCGCTCACACAGGATATACCACTTTGGCTTGAGGGCCGCTGCAATATCAGAATGGATGAACGACGCCTCCTGCCCACCAGCAAACCGCAGAGAGACACAGGACTGATCAGCATTCGTCACATCATGCCAGACACGTTTATGCTCGACGCCGCGCACACTCACCACAGGGTCGGGCACTAGATTGAGAATCCAATCCAGATAGTGCGCACCCCAATCGTAAAAGACACCACCTGAAATCGGCTCATGGGAATGCCAGTAATCGCACGGATGCGAGTAACTGCCGATAAACGTCTCGATATGAAAAGCAGGGCCAAGCAAACCCTGTTGCAACACGCGCTGAATAGCCAGGTAATCCGAGTCCCAGCGGCGACATTGATAGATGGTCAGCGTACGCTGCCTCTCGGCGGCAAGCTCAATCATCGCATCTGCTTCAGCGGTGGTCAGACAGAAGGGTTTCTCCGTCACGACATGTTTGCCGGCCTGCAACATCTGCATAGCAAGGGGGCATGAGTGTTTGGGGGAGTTGAAATAATGACGGCGTCAATGGCAGGATCATCCAGTATTTGAGCCATATCAGTGCAGGTAGAGACATCTGGAAACGTCTCTCCAACACGCCGCAACCGTCGCTCATCGCGATCACAAACCAGGGAGAGTGTCAGGCCGGGCGTGCTGGTAATGGCGGTAGCATGCTCCAGACCGATCACACCATACCCCAGCAGTGCCACACGGACAGGCTGTTCCTCCGTCTTCGCTCCCGCAACGTATCGAATCGCTCGCTCCAACATCTGAGCAAACACGGGATGCTTGCTCGTCTCTTCAGCACTTCCCAGCGTCGTACAGAAGACACGCCCCTTACCATACGCGCGGGTATAGGCCAGCACACGCGAGGTATAACGCCAGGAGAGACGCCAGAGCACCTCAGCATCAGCAGGAATATGATCGAGCAGATATATCTCCTCCACAACTGCAAACGACGAATCAGCGCGGCGCGTGATATAGTGATCCTCCGTGGCAACGTGTGCTATCAGTTCGCAATGGGGAATGCAGGCACCGTAGACTCCACCAAGCAAATCGCCGAACATAGCATAGTCATGATACGCCTCTATCGTATCTCCACTACAAACCAGTCCTCCACCGCGCTCGACAAAGGCACCGAGAGCGAGTTCTTGCTCTTTATTAAGAGGTCCAACGGCATGAGTAAATACGACAACCTGCAAACTATCCAATGAATATAACTGATCAGGAGAAGAGATTACAAGAACAGTATCGGCATCATGCATAACAGGCTCCTTAAATAGAGATCTCGCTCGATAAAAACTATACAGAACAGCAAAAAACATCCCTCCCCACTCATCAGGAAGAGAGGGATGTTCTCGGCCCGCTACTCACTAAGCGTGTGGTAATGCGGATGCTCATGCGAGTGATCGGGCCAATGTTGATGGGTATGCGAATGCATCACACCTGGTGGAGGCAGTTCCTCAGCTGGATGGATATGTGTGCCCTCTAAATGCTGCGGGTGATCGTGACCATACCACCAGTGTTGAGGATCAAAGTTCGCAACAAGCAAGCTCTGTCCATGATGCCAACGATCACGGAAGATATCATAATTCTTCTTGCTCTTCGTAGCTCGCTCATCTTCGCTCAGGCTATACCATTCGCGATGAGGATGTTTCTGCACCCGTTCGGCCACCAAAGGCGTTGTAATAATGCGATAACCCGAAGTTTTGAAGAAAAAGCTACAATGAATATCCATCAGGCGATAGAAGCGAAACTTCTCGTCAATCCAGCCAACCTCCGGCAACAGCTCGCGGCGAAAAGCCATGAGATAGCCCTCGATTGCATCGACATCGGGTCCATCTGCCTCGCGAAATTCGCGCAAATCGTCGGTCACAAGGCCATAGGGACCGGCTACACCGATATGTGGATCACTAAGCGTTGCCAGCAAAGGCTGCCAGATATCACCGATCAGCTCAATCGATGTGTCCATCAGTACAATATAGCGACCACGACTGGCCCGCATAGTGGCATTACGCCCGGCGGCAAATCCCATGTTATGGTCGGCGAAAATCACCTGCACCACAATGGTCTCGCCCCGCTCTGAAGTAAGATTGCCCTGACGAGCCAGATGCTCCAGATACGCAAGTGTCTCATCAGTCGAGCCATTATCGATGATGACCAGCTCGATTGCATGCTGAGCGGTGTGGCGACAGATGCTTTGAATGCAGCGCTCCAGATCTTCGCGGCTATTATGCGCCAGCAAATTGACTGAGAACTCAAATTGATCCGGGGTACGGGTATGGTCAGGTGCGTCGGTGGAGCTAGAAAGTACTGTAAACTCCTCTTCCGAGCGCCTGGGCAAGACGAGCGTGCCCTGCGCTGTATCTCTGACGGCAAAACCCTCCAGCTTGAGATCGTCACGTACGCGATCTGCCTGCTCGTAGTGTGAGGCATGGCGCAATCCCTCGCGCTCGCGCACCTGCCGGGCGACCTCAGCTGGGACAGCTTCCAGATAGACTTGTGGATCGCGTTTCTTGAGGGGTCGCTCACTCAAAAGATAACTTTTGAGATCAAAGCCAAGTATACGGTCAAAATCGAGTAGCAAGCGCACACGCGTAGCGGGATCGTCTTCTTGAGAGCGCAACATCGCCCAGACGACAGCCATCGCACGCGGCATGTTCAGATCGTTCTCGACCTCAGCCAGAAACGCCGTCTGCCAGCGATTGGCCTCCAGTGGCTCCTCTGAAAGAACCTGCGCCCTATCTGAACGCGTGAAAAGATCGTATGCGTGGTCGCGTAGCCGTTCGAGAGCGGTCTGAGCAGCCTGTAATGCACGGAAGGTAAAGTTCAAGCGGCTGCGATAGAGGGCGGTGGTATAGAAATAGCGGAGAGACATCGGATCAAAGCCGCGCGCCTCGATCTCAGCTCGTGTGTAGGCATTGCCAGTGGACTTTGCCATCTTCTGTCCATCGGCCAATAGGTGTTGAGCGTGAAGCCAGTAATTGACGTATTGCTGACCCGTACAGCCTTCACTTTGAGCGATCTCATCTTCATGATGGGGGAAGATATTATCAACCCCACCTGTATGCAAATCGAAGTGTGTGCCGAGATACTTCATCGCCATCGCAGAACATTCGATATGCCAGCCCGGAAAGCCACGCCCCCAGGGACTCTCCCAGGCCATCTCGCGTCCCGGTTCAGCTGGCTTCCAGAGAGGGAAATCTTCGGGATTGTGTCGATCAGTATGAACCCCTTCGCGCACTCCGGCAAGCATACTCTCTAAAAAATTGCCCGATAGTTTGCCATAGCCAGGAAAGCGCTTAACATCATAGTACACATAACCATTGACATGATATGCAATATCATTGTTCAACAGCCCCTCAATAATGGCGATCATCTCAGGAATATGCTGCGTGGCGCGCGGAAATACATTGGCAGGAAGAATATTGAGCGCATCCTCATCCTGATGAAATGCCTCAGTATAGAACTGCGCAATCTGTGCCGACGATTTGCCCTCCTTACGGGCCTGGGCAACCATTTTATCCTCGCCACGATCCAGCATCTCCTGCCGCATATGTCCCACATCGGTAATATTTTTGATATGCAGCACTTCAAACCCGCGATATTCAAAGGCCCGCCGCAGCCAGTCCGCCATCGTAAAGGTGCGCAAATTGCCAATATGAATGTAGCGATAGACAGTAGGGCCACATGAATACATGCCAAGCTTTCCAGCGTGCATTGGAATAATCTCTTCAATACGCTTCGTTAACGTGTTATAGATCTTCATAGCAGGATCAATGCCTCCAGGGAGGGAACTTTAGCAAGGGCTACGCTCTAGAAAAAATGTGCTTATATATGGTACGAACAAACAAATGCTCATGTCAAGACTATCTATTGCTTCCCATGCTATCTTATCCTTCTTCGGGTTCTATTCTCACGCCAGGTATTTTTTTCGGAAGAAGGCGTAAGGAAACACCATTTCTTGTGGAGAAAGATGGAACTTTTATGGAGGAATATAAAATAAGACCTGCTCAATATATATCAGATGTAGGGCAACGTTGCCCTACATCTGATATATATCAAGATAGATGAGAACAGTCTTCAAGCGACCAACTATAGAAACAGTTTCTCGATTGGGGACACCAAAATGCCTTGGGCACCAAGAGAGCGCAACTGCTCAATGCTCTCCCAGAACACATCTTCAGCAACGGCAATATGTACGGAAATCCAATCAGGATCAGCTGTGGGCAGAACGGTTGGCGAATGCATACCAGCAGCAAGCTCGACGATTGAGGGTAACGCTTCTCGTGGCGCATTCATCATAATATATTTATAAGAGCGGGCGTTAATCACACCATTCAAGCGCATAAGCAGCCGGTTCAGAATTATAGATTTTATCGATTTTTGCTCATCTTTGAACGTTGTCGGATTGGCAATCAGGGCCGCCTGCGATTGGAGAACCGACTCTAAAGGCACCAGATCGTTGAGCTTGAGGCTGCTGCCGCTACTCACCAGATCAACAATCGCGGTAGAGACGCCAAGCGTGGGGGCCAGTTCGACGCTGCCACTGATCGTCGTGATATCCACATTGATGCCGCGCTCCTGGAAAAATTGGCGCGTGGTCACGGGATACGAGGTGGCAATTTTACAGCCTGCCAGTTGCTCAACAGCCTGAATGTGGCTCTCGCGCGGCACCGCTACCATCAGCGTACAATGCCCATAATTGAGCGGCAACAATTCTTCAACGGGCCGCTCGGCCTCCCGCACGAGATTCTGTCCCACAATACCCAGATCAGCGACACCATCGGCCACATACTCTGGAATGTCGTCATCCCTCACATAGAGAATAGCGAGGGGAAAATTGCGGCACACGCTAAATAAGCGCTGTTTGGCAGACTCAAACTGAAGTCCGGCAGTGCGGAGAAGCTGAAGAGTCGCCTCCGTCAAACGTCCATCCTTCTGAATGGCCAGTTTGATTTGCTCGCCATCAAGTTGCAATACATTTACAGGTGTCATTCAACATCACTCCCTTTTTTATAGACACAAAAAAACCTCCGCTCCTCGCATCGAGGAACGAAGGTGATCATTTCTTCGCGGTCCCATCCTCATTCCTGCTTATAACAAGCAGGCACTCAATCCGACACCCTCTGCACCTGGCGGTCAAAAGGGGATCGGCTGTTCCAACTGACGGGGGAACAGAACCGTCGTGCTTGTGCAAAATGCTTTCTCACACGCAGCTTTCACGGTGTGTTTGGCTGGCAGTCAATAACCGGCTTACACCTCGCCCGGCTCTCTGGATACTAACACATCCTGCCTACTCTTCCGTGATACGAACGCTTTTTGTTTGTCTATTCTTTTTGTTTACATTATAAGAGACGAGAGAAAATGCTGTCAAGGCATTCAACCAGATAGAGAAGGGTGAGAAGAATGATGATACGCAACGCCCTACTGGATCATCTCTCTCACAATACGCTGAACACGAGCGCCATCTGCACGCCCTTTGGTCTCTTTCGCCGCCTGCGGCATCACTTTGCGAAACTCTTTCCCGTTTTGCTCGATTAAGCGCGCAACGACAGCGCGTATCTCCTCGTCGCTGATCTGAGAGGATTGCAGGTAGCTCTGAAGAATGTCCAGTTCGCGCTGCTCTTTTTCGGCGAGATCGTTTCTGCCCCCCTGCTTATATAAAGGAATGGCCTGGTTGCGCTTTTTAGCTTCCTGTTCCAGCACACGCACCGTATCAGGCTCGGTCAACGGCTGACCATATTCCGGGTGCTTGCGATCAGTACGAGCGACCTCCAGATTGTGAATCGCGCCCAAGGCCATGCGCAGCGTGTCAAGGCGAACCTGATCGCGGGCTTTCTGCGCCTCTATAATATCCTTGCGCAATTGCTGCTCTAAAGGGAAATCCTGACGTGCCATAAGCTCCAAACTCCTCAATTGATGAATAATACCCAGCGTTCAGTATACTACGATGGGCAAGAAAAATCACCAGCGATACAAGCACAAATGCTGGATGAGTATCATCCCATCCAGCATTTGTGCTATAAGAGCGGAACCCTCAAAAGAGTTCTTATTTGCGCCCCTGAGTGTCTTTCCCTGAGCTTGCTATCAGATCGCGAGCAATATTCCAGGCATCGGGCGTTCCCATACCTGTAGCGAGATCATAGCCCGTTGTCGCCTCGTAATACAGGTTTTTGCCGGTGGTCACATCATGATATGGTGTATAGGTTTGTGTTGTATTATACAGATGATATAAAGCGGCATTGGCACTTCCCAGTGTCGGTCTATGGGCATTGGTCAGATACTGATTCATCAGAGCGGCAAGCGCTACCCATAAAGGCGTCGCAGCACTGGTGCCCCCAACCGTTACCCAGCCACTATCGGGGCAGCCCGCAGCCGCAACGGAACAGTAAACCGAATAGCCTGTTACAGGATCAGCATTGGCAGAGACATCTGGCACCATGCGATGAGCGTTGTTCAGGCCAGGACCGCTCTGGTAGGCAGGACGCGCAAAATAGCCGCTTACGCCACCACCACTACCGGCCCCCTGCTGACTCCGCTGAGTGCAGAATGCACACGACCAAGCCGTTTCGCTGAGGTAGTTGCCATCGTTGCCAATTTGAAGGGTTGTACCGCCGACTGCAACCACATTGGGATCATCGGCGGGAGAATCGACGGCAAGGGCCGGAGTACCACAATCATAAGCGCCTGAATCGCCCGAAGCAGCGAAGAAAGCCTGCCCCTGCGCCACGCCCTGCTTAAAAATGTTGTTCAGCGTTTGCAGCTCAGCATTTCCAATAGAGGCTTCGCACAATCCCCAACTGATGCTGACCAGCTTCGCACTATTATCGTTCACAATCTGATTGTATATATCATTTACATCGCTTATACGGTTCATGCCGATATACACTTTTTGTTGCGCGCCTGGCGCAATAGCTGCTATCTGCTCCATGTCCAATTCTACTTCAGCAGCAGAGGAACCGGGCGTATTCGTTGCCGCGCCAACCAGCACATCAGAATATTTAGGCGAGCCAAGGTGGTAATAATTGAAATATGTCTGAATGTCAGCAGGATTGTATCCATCCAGCTCAAAAAGCGCGATAGTCTGACCCGAACCGTTAACGCCAGAAGTTAGCAGTGGCTTGACATTATAAGCAGCGTGCATTGCATCGGGGGTGTACCCGCCTCCCGGCCCATGATACGGGTCTGCCTGTTTTTCTTTTTTCACAGCTAGCTTACCCAATCGGTGATAATGTGTGACGTTATCCAGACCAGAGATATTGAGAATCATGCCTGAGAGGGTCGCAGGAACCGATGGTGTTGTCGCTGGCGCGTAGACGGTCTGACCAGCAACAACATAGTCTGCCAGCGTCGTATTGAAAGCGTGCTCAACACTACTAATCGAGCCGGAGGCACGAATAAGCAATTTATTGGGTGAAACAGAACGCACATGGATATTCTGACTCCGCAAATAGGCGGCTACAACATCCACCATCGCCTGATCAGGAGCAAAGAGAGCAGTAAACTCCGATGGCGTAATATAGCGATGATAGAGCGACGAACGAGGATTATTTTGCGCGGCAATCAACGCATCTAATTCAGTGGGGTGACGCAATTTGAGCGCAATAGAAAGGTCAAGCTGCATATTCTGTTGCACCGCATGTGGTGTAGCATGCAACGGTATGCTATGTTTGAGCGCAGGAATCAGCAAGCCTGGTATGAGATAGCGAGACCCGGGTGTACCGGAGGCTTGCGCAGCAAGGCTGGGAGAAGCGCTACTGGCAACGAACACGGCCATAACCACAACAGCGACAATAAGTGTAGAGACCGACCTGGTTATCACAAGACGAGGTTCTTTCCGACAATCCATCCTTATCACCATTTCCTCTAGACAGCAATAGTCACGTCAGGCGCAAAAAGGCACCAGAACCCTTCACACCTGAAACTTTTTGGTTGCCCATGCAATGCAGGACAATATTTCTTTGCGGAGCAATTTATCAGCTTTACCGAACCATCAAACCATATATATTACAGTATACATATCACACTTTATATACCGATATATATAAATACATGTTTTTTTGAATCGAGAGAAGGTACAAAGCAGAGCAAGAGATAGGAGAAAAAACAGAGATGGTGCAATGCTCAATCAGGGAGAACATTGCACCATAGCGAACGGGATCGCCATATTGTAGGTCGGGCGTTCCTCAACGGGGGCTATCTCCACCTGGTTCTACCAGAGGCACCCCATGCGCTGCGTTGAGATTAGCGGCCACTCGCAGGTAAGCGGATTCCACTGGCGGTAGGGCCCAGCATAAGAGGCTGGCATCACCCACGATGCTCTCCCTCAAGTGCATTCGTGTCCTTGCCCGACCCGGTTTCAGCAGTCTATTGTGTGTTGGGTTCGACATCGTGTGCCGGTGGTACAGGGGGCCGCATCGGATTTAGTCGCCACCACAGCAGGAACAGTAGGCCGATAATCAGCATGCCGATCCCCATCCACAGGTTGATGTTGATACCAGATGCCTTCTGTATCTCTGCTGCACTGGCAAAGATCCCGGCAATAATCAGCACTACCCCGTAGAAAGTGAACAGGCCGCCAATCAGCACCCGCAGGTCGAACAACTTGGCCGCCGCTGACTGCGGCGTACTCGGCTGGGCCGTTTGCTGGCTCATAGTGTACTCCTTTCGTATGCGGTGGCTAAAGGAAGATCAGAGAGAGCAGGAGCGTAATGCCGAGCGCTCCCCACCCAAGCAGAGATGGCGACTCCCACCACGGCAGTTTGGGTGCCTTCGATGGGTCAGGTGCGTTGGGGTCCGGGACACCCCAGACCAGACCAGCTAGCTCAGACAGCGGCTTTGGCTTACCCAGGAAGGTTACAATTACGGTAACCACCAGATCGGCCACGAAAGCGGCGATGGCCCCGTAGAAGTTCTGCATCTGGGCGTTGATGGTGGCGTGCGCAAGATCGATGTGGCCGCCGGGATAGAAGTACGGCAGGTTGAACGCTACGTAGTGGAAGACTCCTGCGGCAATTGTACCCGCAGCCAGCCCGAAGATGCCCGCCATCGGCGAGACCCGCTTCCAGAACATTGCAAGGATGAACGTCGCAAACAGCGGGGCGTTGAAGAACGAGAACAACAACTGGATATAGTTCATAATGTTGCTGTAGCCCGCCGCAATGAAGGCGGTCAGGATTCCGACCAGCACCCCGGCGATGGTCACTATCTGGCCGACCCGTAGATAGTAGAGGTCGGAGCGCCCACGGCGGATGTAGGCCTGCCAGATGTCATAGGTGAATACAGTGTTGAATGCGGAGACGTTGGCCGCCATTCCAGCCATGAAAGCAGCTATCAGGCCGGCCATCGCCACGCCGAGTACTCCGTTGGGCAGGAACTGGTTCATCAGTAGCGGGATCGCGTCATTGTAGGGCAGACCCTCGGTGCCGCCCAGATTCGGCACCACGACCAGGGCGATCAGGCCGGGGATGATAGTCAGGAAGGGAATGAAAATCTTGGGGTAGGCACCAATGAGCGGGGTGCGCCGTCCGGCAGAGAGATCCTTTGCTGAGAGGGCACGCTGTACCTCGGCAAAGTTAGTCGTCCAGTAGCCAAACGAGAGCACGAAGCCAAGCCCAAAGACGATGCCGATCCAATCGCCCAGCGGGTTAGACCAGGGGATACCGGTACCCTTCCACGAGTGAAAGGCGTTCTGGCCCAGGGGCGTGTGGAGTACTGCGGCCTGTAAGCCTGCCCAGCCGCCAACGTGCGCCAGTCCGATGATCACAATAGGAATTAGCCCGGCCAGAATCACGAAGAACTGTAGAACCTCGTTGTAGATCGCGCCGGAGAGACCGCCGAGCGTGATGTAGGCCAGCACAAAACCGGCTGCGACGATGATGGAAACCCACAACGGCCAGCCTAGCAACGCCTCCAGGATAATCGCCAGGGCATAGAGGTTGACCCCAGCAATGAGTACAGTGGAGACGGCGAAGGTGAGCGCATTGAAGAGGTGGGTCGACGCATTGAAACGACGGCGCAGATACTCGGGTACGCTACGTACCCGAGAGCCGTAGTAGAAGGGCATCATCACCAGACCAAGGAAAACCATAGCTGGAACGGCACCGATCCAGTAGAAGTGGACGGTAGACCAGCCGTACTGGGCACCGTTGGCAGCCATGCCGAGGATCTCAATGGCACCGAGGTTGGCGGAGATGAAGGCGAGTCCGGTGATCCAGGCGGGTAAGGAGCGTCCGGCCAGCAGAAAGTCCTCACTGGTGGCGATGGCACGCCGGGCGAGGATACCGATGGCAATAACCAGGGCGAAGTAGACGATCAGGATTGCGAAGTCCAGGACATTGAGGTTCAACCGCAATGGGTTGGCTGCAAGCACTGCCAGAAGCATAACCTACTCCTCTCACTAATGGGCGACAGTTGGTGTACTCCGAAGGCTTGTCCAGGCATCGTGATTAAAACGGTGAGAACGCCAAAAGAGATGGCATTAAAGCTGCGTGTCGCCTCGTTATAGCGTAGTTTCAGGAAGCCGGGGCCGGAGTGCGTCTTACTGCCATAGTAGAACGGCATCATGAAGATAGCCACGAAAATCATAACTGGGATCGCACCAATCCAGCAGAAATGGGCCTGTAAGATACCATATTGAGCGGCATTGGCTCCAATTCTCAGAATTTCAAGTACCCCAAGATTGGCACCGACAAAGGCTAATCCAGTCACCCAACCTGAAAGTGAACGTCCCAAAAGAAAAAAATCTTCAGAGGAGCGCATACTGGTTCTTAGCGCAAAGCCAATCCCTAGCGTCACGGCAAAATAGATCGCAATAAAGAGGTAATCTACCCAGCCAACGTTAGCGGTTACAGGCGCTTGCATCGACGCAAGGGCAAACATAGTGATTCTCCTTAGAGGAAACCACTTTAGAGCTTTAGACATTATAGATGCTCAAACGCACAAAAAGAGACCCATCTCTACTGCCCCGAATCGAGATCTCTAGCCGGCTTAGGCGATCTGCTTAGGGGGAAGTTCTCCTATACATCGATCTTCCTCTAAGGACACGTTTAGCGATCAACGATGGTTTCATCTTGTCTGGCAGGCAATGGGCGATACTTTGCTCCGCGTTTGATCCAACGTTTTGCAATGGATTATTCCAGAAAAAAGGGAGAAACATCTCTGTTCCTCCCGCCAAGTAGCAGATCACGCCATTTTCTGTTTTTTATTCCAATACTGTTCAATCTGCTCCAGTGTTCTACCATTAGTCTCAGGAACGAACTTCCAGCAGAAGACAAGAGCCAGCAACCCCATAAACGCATAGAGACCAAAGGTAAACGATGAACCGAGCAGATGAATCAGCGAAAGAAAGGTCAGGCTCACCAGGAAGTTCGCCACCCAGTTGGAGAAGGAGCAGATGCTCGATCCAGCTGCACGCAAACGCGTGGGAAAGATTTCGGCGCTCATAAGCCAGAAGATCGGCCCCATACTAATAGCGAAGGCGAAGATGTAAACCATGAGCGTTATCAAGGTCAGCGTACTGGTCTGGTTTGAGCCGCTAGCAAAGACGATGCCGAGCGCCACCAGCGCCACGATTATGATACCTGTACCAGTGAGCAACAGCGTACGGCGGCCAAGCTTATCGAGCAGAAATGTCGCCACCACCGTTGAAAACACGTTCACGACGCCAACAACGCTGGTTGCCAGGATAGCATTATTGGCGCTGGCAAATCCGGCCTTTTGGAAAATGATCGGCGCATAATAGATGACGGTGTTGATGCCAACCAGTTGTTGAAAGATAGCCAGACCCACGCCGACCATCAAAGCGGTACGCAAGCCGGGCTGGAAAAGCTCGCGCATGCCTCCTCTCCTCTGCTCAAGCAAAAGCGAACTGCGAATATCGATAAGCTCATTCTCAGGATCTAAGCCCTTCATCTGCTCAAGCACCCGTTTCGCATCATTCCAGCGTCCTTTGCTCGCCAACCAGCGCGGAGTCTCAGGACTCGCCAGCATGCCCAGAAACAAAATGACACCGGGAATTGCTGCTGTTGCGAACATGGGAGGCCATCCCATTCCAGCATGAGCAAAGGCCAGATCAACCCAATAGGAGATCGCAATACCAACAGTAATCGCAAGCTGATTGAACGTGACCAGCGTTCCTCGCAGATGCGGAGGAGACATCTCCGAAATGTAGACGGGCACAACGCTAGCAGCGGCCCCAATTCCCACGCCAACCAGAATGCGACAAGCAGTAAAGAACAGCAGATTGGGAGCAACTGCTGTCAATATCGCGCCAATGGTGAAAATGACAGCCAGGAGGAGCAACGTGATTTTGCGGCCGAGTGCATCATTGACGCGACCTGCACCGAGCGCCCCGACGATAGCACCAGCCAGTACAACACTGACAGCAATCTCCTGCGTCGTATCGTTGAGCGCAAAACTCCCCTTGAGGAAGAGCAGCGCCCCAGATATCACCCCGGTATCATAGCCAAAGAGCAGTCCTCCAATTGCCGCCACAACCGCCACAAAGTAGACCGACATCTGGCGAGGCCGCACCACAGTTGTTGATCGTAGTTCTTTACTCGACATAATCGTACCTCCATTGGTAGATGCAAGTTTCGCGATCTTACATCTCCAATCGTCACAAAACCAGGAGGCCAATAGGATCGAGTATGAGGTATGATATAGCTGAGAATAAACACGAATATCATCCATAACTTGTTTATTACTCATTGAGAAGCATTTAAGGAGCAAGAGACATGAATATATTTCTTGACAGCGATAACATTTATCTACGAACACTAGAACGCGACGATTTGGATCTGTTCTGGCAATGGTTCGCGGATAGAGAAATCACAAGATATTCAATGGGTATGTTGATTTTTCCCTTTTCTAAAGCCGAAACTCAGGAATGGCTTGAACGAACGCTTCACGATAAACAGGTATTGTCGCTAGGTATCGTGGAAAAAACCAGTGACCAGCTTCTCGGCTATGCAGGCGTCACATCGATCAGCAATATCAATCGTTCTGGCGAATATTATATCTTTATCGGCAACAAAGGCAGTTGGGGCAAAGGATATGGGACAGAGGTAACAAGATTGATAGTTAATTACGGCTTTCGGAGCCTGAATCTCCATAGAATTATGCTCACTGTGTTTGCCGGCAATAGCGCTGCGATCAGGGTATATACAAAAGCGGGCTTCACAGAAGAGGGCGTTATGCGGCAGGCAAACTATCGAGAGGGAAGGTATCACGACGTTATTGTGATGTCGATCCTGCGGCCAGAGTGGGAACAAATGCAGGAAATAGTATGAGTTATACTCCCTGATATTTGGATGAATTAATATACTAAGTAATAGATGGGTGTTCCATCTAGTGTGCTTCTTAACAACAACAACCACAAGTACTACCTCCTGATGGAACACTTTTTCCCTTTCCCATCTGAACCCATGCGAATTGATTATAGATTGAATACTAAAAATGGAGCTATAAATATGGCAAAGATTCTCTATGGACAACGAATAGCGAAACGGGGGAAACTATCAATTGGCTGCTCTGCTATCATCTTCGACGACACACGACAGAAAATCTTGCTGACACGCAGGAGCGATAACGGACGCTGGTGCCTCCCTGGTGGACACATGGAAGCGGGAGAGAGCGCTGCCGAGGCATGTATACGCGAGGTCGAGGAAGAAACTGGCTTGCAAGTACGGATACGTCGGCTACTTGGCGTCTATTCCAGCCCGCATATGCTCCTCACCTATGCAGACGGCAATCAGTATCAGATAGTCGCCCTCAGCTTTGAAGCTGACATAGAGGATGGCACCCTGACACTGAGCGATGAAACAACAGATGTAGGATATTTTACTCCAGCTGAGATTGAAGAAATGGACGTGATGGAGCATCATCGCCAACGCATTGCTGATGCGCTATCGGGACAAAACGAGCCAATTGTATCATAGTGCAAGCTGCGATTACCCTCTATAAAAATGATACAATGAGGGCAGCATCAAGGAAAGAGCGCTGTCTTTGCCAGATGACAGCCTCTTGACTACACAACGACGTGTTTCTTCTCGTTCTTCATAAGGAGTATATCCTGATGACAACCATTTCTACCACCATTGCGGCACGAGCACAACAGCCGTTTACCAACGAACCGTTGACCGATTTCAGCAAAGAAGAACATAAACATGCGCAAATAGACGCCCTCGCGCAAGTGAAAAGCGAACTTGGGCAGACCTACCCCTTAATTATCGGCGGCAAGAAAATTACTAGCGCCGAGACGTTCGCCTCAGTAAACCCATCTCAACCAGATCAGGTGATCGGCTATTTTGCCAAAGCCACAACCGAACAGGTAGACGAGGCTATCAAGGCTGCAACGGAGGCGTTCGATAGTTGGAAGCGTGTACCGGCACAAGAGCGTGCGGCCTATCTTTTCGCCGCCGCCGACAGATTGCGCTGGTTTCGCTTTCAAATGAATGCCTGGATGATCTACGAAGTCGGGAAAAGCTGGGTGGAGGCCGATGCAGATACGGCTGAGGCTATCGACTTTCTGGAGTTCTATGCCCGTGAAACGCTCCGACTGGCCGAAGAGCAACCCATTACGCGTATCGAGGGAGAGAAAAATAAACTCGTCTATATTCCTCTAGGAGTAGGGGCAGTCATTCCGCCCTGGAACTTCCCTTGCGCCATTATGATCGGCATGACCAGCGCCTCCTTCGCCGCTGGTAATACTGTCATCCTCAAGCCTGCCAGCACAGCTCCGGCCATCGCCTATCAGTTCATCCGTATTCTGGAAGATATCGGGCTGCCAGCAGGCGTGGTGAACTTCCTGACTGGCTCCGGCTCCGTTATTGGAGACGCGCTGGTGGACCATCCTCAACTCCGCTTCATCGCCTTCACGGGTTCACGCGAGGTAGGTTTGCGCATCTATGAACGGGCCTCCAAACACCAGAAAGGGCAACGCTGGTTGAAGCGCTCGATTCTGGAGATGGGAGGCAAGGATGCGGTCGTGGTGGATGAAACGGCCGATCTGGATGCTGCTGCTAATGGCATTGTCTCTTCTGCGTTCGGTTTCCAGGGGCAGAAGTGTTCCGCAGGGTCGCGTGCCATCGTCGTTGAGCAGGTCTACGGTCAGGTGTTACAGAAGGTCATCGAGCAGACAAAACACCTGACAATGGGGGATGTGACGCAGCCCTCCACATATATGGGACCGGTAGTGGATGAGAACGCCATGAAGAAGATCCTTGATTACATCGAGGTTGGCAAGGGTGAGGGACGCCTGGTAGCTGGTGGCGGACATCAAGGGCCGGGCTACTTCATCGAACCAACCGTCTTTGCCGACGTTGATCCCCAGGCCCGAATTGCCCAGGAAGAAATCTTTGGACCTGTGCTGGCCTTCATTAAAGCCAGGGACTTCGACGACGCACTTCATATCGCCAACGATACCGAATACGGGCTGACCGGTGCCCTCTATTCGCAAGACCCGGAGCGCATCAAACGTGCGGAAGAAGAGTATCACGTGGGCAACCTGTACTTTAATCGTAAATGCACAGGAGCGCTGGTCGGTGTTCATCCCTTTGGCGGCTTCAATATGTCTGGAACCGACTCGAAGGCCGGAGGCCGAGACTACCTCCTGCTGTTCACGCAAGCAAAGGCCATCGCTGAGAAAAAATAATGCCGTGTAAGCAATAAGCTTTACCCACGAGAGCAGTACCTCATGCCAGAAACATGAGATACTGCTCGTTTGTTTTTCAAAAGATAGCCAGCACCCTCTCCGCTATAGTAGAATGGAAGAACATTATTGTTATCACGTCAACACGTAAGCAAAGGAGTAGTTTCCTTGACTGTGATTACACAACTTCGCCCTGGCACCTGGCAAATCTCGTTGCCATTCCAGGGCGAGTATGATATCGTCGGCTCCTACCTGCTGGTGGGAGAAAACGAGATTGCCATTATTGATCCCGGCCCAGGTAGCACAGCTGAAGCTTTATTGAGCGGCCTGCGTGAGGCGGGATACAATCCGCAAGATGTCACCCATCTGATCGCCACACATATCCATCTGGATCATGCAGGAGCAATGGGTTCATTGATACAACAGATGCCTCGCGCCAAAGTGCTTGTCCATAGCAACGGAGCGCCACATCTCATTGATCCCTCGAAAGTCGTTGCCAGCGCAACAAGAATCTATGGAGAGCGCATGCAAACGTTGTGGGGAGCGATAGAGCCGGTGCCACAGGAGCGCGTGCATGTCATAGAAGATGAAGACGTACTGCGGGTTGCCGGGCGCCGTCTGGAGGTCCATTATACTCCCGGCCATGCCATCCATCACGTGATTTTCTTCGACGTGCATTCGGGCGAATTATTCGCTGGCGATGTGGCGGGAGTGCGCTTGCAGGGGATTGATTATGTCCGTCCACCGACACCACCACCGGATCTCGATCTGGAAGCCTGGTCTAATAGCATCGATACCTTGAAACGTTTGCGGCCCGATGTCCTCTACCTGAGTCATTTTGGCCCGACCAGTAATCCAGCCATCCATCTGAGCCGCCTGCGAGAGCAGCTCTCCGCATGGGGGGATTTTGTGCTGGGAGCGATGCGTCAAGAGAAAAGCGAGTCGGAAATTATCGATTTGTTGGTCGCTCAGATGGACCCCCAATTGCAGCGAATAACAGCCGATCCTCGTTCGCTCCACCGCTACGAAATCGCCACAAACTACGCAATGACCGTTCAAGGTTACATGCGCTACTGGAAAAAGAAACATCCTGAGCGGCTGTAATTACTATTGCTTATATATTTCTCCTATAGTATACTTCTCTGTGTTGCTATCGATATTCTATCAGTTTCAGTAGCAACGCAGAGATAGTGCATTTTCTCCCCTCACTTCACAGTACCTCACGCGTTTTCGCTTCTTCACTTCTGACGGCTCCACTGCAAAGAAACGCCGTTTGCTTGACATATAAAGCAGGCATATGCCATAATTGGATCACTCATATTGGTCTATACAACATATCAACCATAGGAGTTATAGGAATCATGGATACCTCGATTACACGTCGCGTGCTTCTCCTTAATGGATGTAAAACCATAGCAGGCGCAAGTTTGCTCAGTAGCGTACTTGCGGCTTGTGGAGGCAGTTCGTCAGGAGAAGGATCTACAACACAGAAGTTGCAGTATTGGGCATTAAACTATCAGCCAAAGGGGGCGAACCAGACCGGGAAATTGACCGATGGAGCCGTCACTGCCTATCAGAAAGCGCATGCAGGCACGACCGTTGAGATTACCGGCTATACGGGTGACAGCGCAGGTTTTACAAAGGTGACACAGGCTGTGCGAGGAGGTAATTCAGTCGATCTCTTCCGTATTCCCTCCGATACGCTCCCTCTCCTCGTGAAGCAAGGGCTGGTCACACCTATCGATAGCTACCTCACAGCTGATGATAAGGCAGACATTTACCCCAATCTGCTAGAAGCGGTCACGTTTAACGGCAAAATGTACGCCTGGCCGCTCTGGGTGCCGCCCGTTGGCATGTATCTCAATCTGGATATTTTCAAAGAGCGAGGGGTTGAAGTTCCTAAAGATGACTGGACGTATGATCAGTTTGTCGAGATAGCAAAAAAACTGACCTTCACACGTTCAAACGGCACAAAAGTCTACGGCTACACAGGTGCGGTAGACCCGGACATCGTAAACACCTGGCCGTTCATCATGGGCGATGGTGGCGTGCCTTTGAGCACCGACCACAAGAAATACACCTTCAATTCTCCAGAGAGCATTAGTGGCCTGCAAAAGCTGGTCGATCTGGCATTGAAGTATAAAGTGACGCCGCCCGATTTTGGCACTCAGTCGCCGACCGACATCATGACAGGCTTTGGCGGGAAGAAAAACTACGCAATGTACAGCGAGCCAAGCGGTTCCTCTAGCAGTTACAAACAGATGGGTATGAACTTCACGGTCAAAGCGATGCCTATTGGGGGGCTTGGTAAGCCACTAACAACTGGTGGTATTGGCTTGATCGCGGTTGCCAAGCTTGACGATGAGGGGAAAGTGAAGGCTGCAATGGATCTGGCCCGCTATCTTACTGGCACACAGGTCGGGACTGATGTTCCGGGCTACTATCTGGCTCCAGGCGCGCGTAAATCCGTCAAGGTTGACGACCCAATCAGCCTATTTTCGCCTTTCGTCAGCTATACGCAACTGATGCCGATCATCCCTGAGTGGGAACAGATTCGCAAACTGCTCCATACACAGATACAAAATGCCATCTTTGGCAAGGCTTCGCCATCTCAGGCGCTCAACGCTCCCGCAAAGGAAATTGATTCGATTCTGGCAGGCGCAGACTGATTGCCGTAACCTTTATACTGAAGCAGGACAGGTAATGCTGCCGTCCTGCTTTGCTCTGATGAAAAAGATCTCATCATAGACAGGAGAACCGTTATGGCAGACATTCCATTATCGAGATCGGCGCAACATGCTGCCAGCGGCCCATTTGCGTCTGTCAAACGCTTCCTCAAAAATCATGGATGGAGCTATACCTTCATTCTTCCAGGCATGATTACATTTACCATCTTTATCCTTATCCCAGTCCTCTGGGCTCTGGTAATCTCCTTTCAGAACGACGACGTGACTTCGCCCCTGTTATGGGTGGGCTTTAGAAACTACGTCCTGGCCTTTACCACCGAAAACGGCGTCTTCTTGCGAGCCATCGGCAACACCCTCTACTATACGGTGCTGACGGTCACGGCCAACATCTTTATCGCGCTGATCCTGGCTGCCTTAATTCAGGGGCGCAACAAATACGCGAAAACCTTCTTTCTTGCAGCATTCTACCTACCTGCTGTCACCAGCGCCGTGATTATCGCTATGACCTGGAGATGGATCTATAATTCTGAATATGGCTTTCTCAATTACCTGCTCAGTGTTGTCCATATTGCCCCTGTGCGCTGGCTCTCTGATCCCAATCTGGTCTTCAACAGCATCACCCTGTCCACTATACTCACCGTTCCGGCAACTGGCGTGGTTCTCTTCAACGCGGCGATGGGCAGCATTCCACCGGAGTACTACGAAGCGGCCCGCATCGATGGAGCGAACGCTATTCACCGCTGGTGGCACATCACGCTCCCTCTCATCAAATCTACCACGCTCTATCTTGTGGTGCTCTATACTATTGCCAGCTTTGAAGTCTTTGAAAAGTTCTTCGTGATGGTGCCAAGCGGTGTGGGCGATAACACAGCCGTTATTGTCACGCAAATCTTTCAAAATGGCTTTCAACAGTTTCGCTATGGAGTCGCTTCAGCACAAGCGTTCGTCCTATTCCTGATGATTGCATCAGTATCCATCGTCCAGTTTCGATTTTTGAGAAGCGATGTGGAGTATTAATATGGCAATAAAAGTTGCAGCACAAAACATAGGTGTAAGGCAGGGGAGCATCAAGTGGAAAAGGCTGATTCCCTGGGCAGTTCTGGTGATTGCGGCTGTGATCTCGCTCTGGCCGATGTACTGGTTGTTTGTTACTTCGGTGACACCAACAACGTTTACGCTCAAAACGCCACCAGATCTCATTCCTTTCCACGCCAGCCTCTCAAACTTTCAGCGGCTCTTGACCCAGGCCAGCGACTACTGGAACTGGGCAACAAATAGCCTGACCGTTGCCATCGCCATCACCCTTTTCCACATCTTCTTTGATACGCTGGCTGGCTATGCGTTCGCCAAAAAGAAATTTCCTGGACGCGAAATCTTCTTCTGGATCATTATCAGCACCATGATGATCCCGGCCTACGTCACACTCATTCCAACCTACATCGTGACGCAAAAGTTGCATCTCCTTAATACTCTCTGGGCCGTTATTCTGCCAGGTTTCGCCAGCGTCTTCGGCATTTTTCTGATGCGCCAGTACATTCAAACGCTGCCATCAGAGCTTATGGAAGCGGCACGTATCGATGGCTGCGGCGAGTTGCGCGTCTTCTGGCACGTCATTCTCCCGCTCTCTAAGCCCGCGATTGGCGCTCTGGCAATCTTTACCTTTGTGCGCCATTGGAACGATTTTTTCTGGCCGTTGATTGCCTTACAATCCAGCAGTCAATATACGCTGCCGGTGGGGGTCGCCGGTTTACAGGGAGAGTTCACGACCGATTATGGCATTATCTTCGCCGGAGCCGCTCTCGCAGCGCTACCGATGATTCTCTTCTTCCTCTTTTTCCAGCGCTACTTCCTCAGCGGAGTGCGCATGGGTGCAATCAAGGGATAATATATGCGCATCATTGGAATGAACTCAGGCACGTCTGTCGATGGGATCGATATTACGCTATGCGAATTCACACCCGCAGATGAAGGAACACTGACGATGCGTTTGCTGGCCTATCAAGAACTGCCATACGATGAAGCTCTCCGCAAGCGTATCCTTGCCATCTGTCAGGAACAGGTATGCCACCTCGCAGAGCTAACGGAGATCAACTTCGCCATTGGTGCAGCCTTTGGCAAGGCGGCAACATCCTTTCTTGAGGCAGAGCACATCGATCCAACCAGCATCGATCTGATCGCCTCGCATGGCCAGACACTCTATCACCTTGTCGAACCAGGTCGTACACTCTCTACGCTGCAACTCGGTGAGCCGGCAGTGATTGCCAACCGAACTGGGATTACCGTTGCAGCCGATTTTCGTGTGGCTGACATGGCGGCGGGTGGTCAGGGAGCGCCTCTTGCCTCGTTTTTAGATGCATTGATGTTTAAAGATGCAGCAAAAACACGAGCACTTCAGAACATCGGGGGAATCGGCAACGTCACGTTCTTATCTGTCGGAGATGATCCGAAGAGCGCTTACGCCTTTGATACAGGGCCAGGCAACGTTTTGATCGACTATGCAGCCCGCCACTTTTCGCAGGGTGCAGCACGTTTCGATCGCGACGGCGCAATGGCCCGCAAAGGGCATATAGATACGGCATTGCTGGTCGAGGCGCTCTCTCACCCCTATTTTATGCGCCATCCTCCAAAAACGACCGGTCGCGAACTATTCGGGGATGCCTTTGCAAACATGCTCATTGTTGAAGGCACGAAGCGGGGATTGACGCCAGAAGACATCATAGCAACACTGACTGCTATCACGGTTGAAAGCATTGCCTCCGCCTATCGAGCCTTCGGGCCTGCCAGGGTCGACGAAGTACTCGTCAGCGGAGGTGGAAGCCATAATAGCTTTTTGATGGAGAGCTTACAAGCGGCCCTACCCGAAACGAACGTGATGCCAGTGGACATCTCAGGCTTGCCTTCTGAAGCCAAAGAAGCAGTAACGTTCGCCCTGCTAGGGCACGAAACGCTTCACGGTAGACCCGCTAATCTGCCCCGCTGTACAGGTGCAGTTCAAGCGGTCGTGTTAGGGAAAATCATTCCAGGTGCCAATTACCGACAGC
Source organism: Reticulibacter mediterranei (assembly GCF_016587455.1). Taxonomy (NCBI): domain Bacteria; kingdom Bacillati; phylum Chloroflexota; class Ktedonobacteria; order Ktedonobacterales; family Reticulibacteraceae; genus Reticulibacter; species Reticulibacter mediterranei. Next base: position 1,974,018 of record NZ_BNJK01000001.1, read on the forward strand.
TCTTTCAGCATCTATGTAACACTTTTTCAGGAGAGACGCGCAAAATTCAGAAACTCAAGTTTCTTCGTCAATCTGGATAATTCATCACGTTATGTAAATAGAAGGATAGAATGACAGAATGACAGATAAAGAGGCAACTCACGAATCGTCACTAAATACACTAACAACTGAGCAGGGGAACCCGGCCAGTGCAGAAATAGATCAGATGAGTCCATTAGAGATAGTGCGCCTCATGAACGAGGAGGATGCGAAGGTAGCTCGGGCCATCGAACTTGCGCTGCCCGATATTGCCAGCGCGATTGAACAGATCACAGAACGTATGCGCCAGGGTGGACGGCTTATCTATATTGGCGCTGGTACGTCTGGTCGGCTAGGTGTCCTCGACGCCTCAGAGTGTCCGCCCACGTTTGGAGTATCGCAAGATCTGGTCGTTGGCAGAATCGCAGGAGGTCTCTCAGCACTCACAACAGCCATTGAGGGCGCTGAAGACAGTCTGGAGGCGGGACAAAACGATATTATGGCTCTCGACGTTACGGCAAAAGATACAGTCGTCGGGATAGCTGCCAGCGGGCGCACACCATATGTGCTTGGTGCCATCGCATATGCAAAAAGTCAGCATATCCTCGCCATAGGCATTGCCTGCAACCCCGATACACCCCTTGAGCATGAGGTCGATATTATGATTGCGCCTGTTGTCGGACCTGAAATAATTTCAGGCTCCACGCGCCTCAAAGCAGGAACGGCCCAGAAAATGGTCCTGAACATGCTCAGTACTGGGGTGATGATCGGGTTGGGAAAAACGTATGGAAATTTGATGGTTGATGTGCAGGCAACAAACAACAAATTGCGTCAACGAGCGACAAAGATAGTGCAACAGCTGGCCGGGGTCCAGAAAGAGCAGGCCGTAGCGTTATTACAGCAGACAGGAGGAGAGACGAAAACCGCAATCATCATCGCTCAAACTCGGGTTACGCCAGAAGAGGCCCGCAGGCAACTGGCAAAACATAGAAATAGTTTGCGTGCCACATTAGCAGCGCTGAAACAGCAGAATTCATAGAAGAAGGGCATCCGATGTCAGAAAGAGCAATACTCGTTCAATCATATGACGAAAGCAGGGACATTACAGCAGCCTACGGCCTGTGGCAAACGACGCTGGCAGAAACGTGGCCGCTTGAATTCACACGTTTTCAGCAAGTGCTGAACGGCCCGGAGGCACAACATTTTATAGTGAGAGAGGAAAATCGGCTGATTGGTTTTGCGGCCACGCAAATGAGCTGGCGGGGAGCGAGCCGCGTCGGTCATCTGCTCGCGCTACTGGTTGCTCCCGATAAACAAAGGCAGGGCATAGGCTCCGCACTGCATGAAGCGGCTCTACACCACCTGCGCGGTTTGCAGGTGAGTTCTCTTCAGCTGGGCGGTATCATTCCTCGCTTCTGGTGTGGCCTACCTACCAATCTTTCAGCTGCCAGACCATTTTTTATGCAACGTGGCTGGGAATTTTCCAACAACGTCTTCGATCTGGTGCAAGATCTTAGCAACTACGAAACACCGCTCTACTTGCATGCACGCATGGAAAAGGAACAGATTCGTTTTGAGACGGCAACCAGTCAAAGTATTGACGAATTGCTGGCCTTTGAGGAGCGAGAATTCACTAACTGGAAGGCTCACTACGAACTCTGCGCCAACCTGAACGACTATCAGGATCTCCTCATTGCTCGCGATACTTCACAGAATATCGTTGGGGCGCTTCTCATGTATACGCCGACCTCGAATCCAAGCCGAACGGACCTGATCTGGCAACGCCTATTAGGACACGACGCGGGAGCAATGGGATCAGTTGGTGTTGCGGCATCTGAGCGCGGACGAGGGATTGGTCTGGGAATGGTCGCACGAGCTTCAGAGCTGCTCAAAGAGCAAGGTGTGCGCAATTGCTACATCGACTGGGTTGAATTGACAGATTTCTATGGCAAGGTCGGCTATATAAAGTGGCGCGAATATTCGCTCAGTTGGCGAGCAGCGGAAAATGCACAAATATAGGCGACGAACAACATGTATTACCACAAAAATTGAATTTATCAATTAACAGCAAAAACATAGTGATGGGGAATAATCTTAGCATTGAGATAGCGGTTATAACAATAAGTAGGTGATGTTTTATCTCAATTACGCTTATAAAATTGCGCTATAGACCAATAGAGGATTGATGTTTGTTCACACTATTCGTTATAATAGGAAATATGCCCAAACTATCATGAAGGATAAGAGATATGCATGATGTAACTATCGGGCCTTTCGCCATTACATTTACTCCTGACGGCGTAGAATTCAACACAGCACATCAGGATACCGCCACAAAGCTCTCCTATACCGAATGCTATGAATTGTTTCGAGCTTTATATATGCGCCGCGATACGATCTACAAATACACACACCGAGAGAACCTGACAGAACCACAGAAAGCTGACGGCCAAGCAACGTATACAGAAAATCAAGGATCATTTGCAGTCGCTTCCTGGGAAACAGAAACTGAACCCAATAAGGGGTAAGATGCATAACTGATTTACAACAGGCTATAAAGTGAGTCCCCGACTCTCCCTATAGTCCATTTACCTGTACTATTCTGACTCCTCGCCGCTTTCAGGCAACGACGAAAGTGATGTGGTCGGTAATGGTAGGGCTGTCATGTTTTGCGTTGTCTGCTCCACAATGGTTTCCGTTGATTGTTCTGGGAACACACATGGTGGTAGAGATTGTGGAGGTTGCTCTTTTGTGGGCGTCTCAGCACTGTTCCCTTCCGTACGCACAGCCGCATATCTGGCGGTATCATGCATAAACTCAACAGCCTGACGTGCCCTTTGATGCGTCACCTTCGCAGCCCGCCTTGTCAACTCTTGCGTCAAACGACTCACATAGAGGATCGCTTCGCCAACCTGCTGTATGGGAGAGGCGTGTTCCTCTGACCCCTGCGCCTCCTCACCCGACACTGATAGCTTTTCATGCGGCTCAACAGCTGGAGGTAAGGCAATCGGTTTTTGAGGAAGATACATCGCCAGATGTTGTGTCAGAATACACAGTTGGTTACGAGAGATACCATAAGCAAGACTGTGCATCTCCAGTAAAGTGACCCAACGCGTGAAAATCTCCGCCTGTTGCCAGGAAACATCCTCATAATCTACCGTTACCGCAGGATCAAAGCGCACTCTCCCTTTCGTCCACGTAAGCAGATCGTGAAGAACAGCCTCGGCATCACGCTTATAGCCAGCAACATGTACAAGACGCCTCTCTTTGAAATAAAGATGAACCAGGCCCACTCGTTCATTATTGCGAATAGAGAGGCGACCAGTATAGACACGCTCATGGATCTCTAGAAGAGCAAGAGTCACTGTAGAGAAATAATTCAGACGAGCAACACGTGGGAGAGACTTAGAAGAACCTAATTTCAATTTTCCACCCCTACCAACTACTACCAGCACCTATACCATCAAAGATTGTTTCGCTCACAACGACCTTATAATCATATACTCTATTTATGACATGAAGTCAATATATAATTTTCATATGTTACGATATTACGCCATATTTGAGAAGAAAGAGCCAACTGAAATGGTACTTCATATTATTAGATAGTACTATAGGTTGCCGCTGGAGAGAAGATAATTATTTACTTGAAACACACCGAGGTTAATCAACGCCGGGCCAACATCCCGTAGTGTGCGCATGATCAGCCGATGGGCCTCCCTCTCGCCAATAATGGGAGAACAGAAGTATTGACAGATAGTAATTAAAGCTGCGAAACCTTCCAGCAAATTTTCGCGCGAGAGACGATCAAGATGGGAGCGATCAACGACCTGAAGATAGCCAGCGGGATCAATTTTCAAGCTAGCAAAAGCAGGGAAAGCATCAGCACAATCATCGAGGATATCTTGCAACACATGCACAGCTTCTTCAGATCCAACGAGATGCGCAACAGCGAACGAGACGCGGCGCGTTGCCTCCACAAGAATCTGCCACTCCCAGGGAGTAATCAATTGTTGAGCGTCGCGTGCCTCCACCAGTTTACTATCGACCACGCGGGGTAGCTGCGGCACGGCAACCACCCCGCTCTGGCACATCTTCATCAGCGTCTCATCGAGGAGCTGCTCATGTTCATCATTTAGCGTCACATCATTGGTTGTGGCACCTCGTTCAAAGCGCAGCAACGCCCGCCTCCATCCTTCCAACTCCGCCAGAAATGTACGAATATCGCCCCGATTCACCACCATATGTACTAACTTGCCGGCGCGAAAGTACAAATGGGCAACACTACGCCGTTCCGTATTGCGCAAGGAAAGGCGACCAAACGCTCGCATGCGCTTGACCTGATAGACCATATTCGCCAGATCACGCAGCGATCCCTGCCAGGTAACGCCGCCCAGACTCGTCTCAGACACAACCCATTACCGCCTTTGAAGAAGAATGCTACAGCTATTCACTCAATCGCTTGCATTGACAAATGATACAGAGAAGCACAAGCATATGTCAAGCGATTGATACTTTATTCTATAGGAATTTCTCTTATGTAAATAGAGGTGCTTATGGCTTCACAGCAGGAGGAATATGACAAACCTGCTGGCAGAACTCACACCAGCCCTCCAATGCTCCCCCCTGGACCTCATGCACATTAGATAAACGGCGAGCGCAACGACAGACATAACCATGCGGATGCGCTGGATTGCCAAAAACAAGCGCATGAGGTGGCACATCACGCGTAACGACCGAACCGGCACCAATAAGGGCAAACTCGCCAACCGTCACCCCACAGACGATCACGGTATTTGCCCCAATAGACGCACCATAGCGAATATATGTTGGAGTGACGACCCAATCGTCGGCGCTCTTCAACTTCCCATCAGGCGTGATGGCGCGCGGAAATAGATCGTTGGTAAAGCAGACATGAGGACCAACGAAGACACCATCCTCGATTGTTACCCCCTCAAAAACGGAAACGTGATTCTGAATTTTGACGCGTGATCCAATTTGCACATGCGCATCAATATATACACCTTTGCCAATATTACACGACTCACCAACTGAAGCGTGCGCCCTCACCTGGGCCTGACGCCAGATACGCGTACCAGCGCCGATCTGCGCACCATCCTCTACCTCGGCTGTTGGATGAACATAAAACGAACGATCAAGCATATATATTCTCTTTCCCTGTCTATTTTTTATCGCACAGTGGAAGCTTGCTTCTTCCCTGCATTTGTCAGATATCGACGTACCGGAGGCAACCAGCGCACACGAGCGAACAAGCCCCACAGACCCGCCGCCTCCGCCGCTACAACCAGCCAGTGCTGACTCACATCAACCTCTATACGATGTAACAGGTGAGGGTGGCTACGGGGCGTATTGAAGCCATATCTGGTGGTTACAGCCCAACAATAACCCGTCCGTTTCACCGCTTCCATGGCCCCTTCTCCAATATGCTGCATCTGGCCTACAGGATAGGCAAAAGAGCGTACTGGATGCCCAAGATGACGTTCTACTACGCCCCGGCATGCCTCAACTTCCTGTTGCACTTCCTGCTCATCGGTGAGGTATGCCAGGATCGGATGATGCATCGTATGCGCTCCAAAGGAGACCCAGCCACTTTGCTCCATCTCCACGACCTGCTCCCAGGAGAGAGGGAGCGCCGCCTCCTCTTCCAGGCTCAAACCATCTGAAGAGACCGCCAGTTCCGTATAGATGGATGCGAGAAAGCGCTCTCGTTCCGCCACCGAACTGGCATAACGGACACGTGTATCGATGAAATCAGCCAGCGCAGCTCTCTCCCGCGCAACCGTAAGCTGATACGTGCGCCCCTCGATAACGGCGACCGGCACTCGCGCATGTTGCACCAGATGCTTGCCCTCCAACCACCAGAAATGCGCGCCGCTCTCTATATAGCCTGGCACCAGATAAACCACAATGGGTATCTGCCATTGACGCGCGAGAGCAAAGGCATGGGTATAATTGTCGCGATACCCGTCGTCAAAGGTCAACACCAGCGGCGTGCGCCGATCATGGCTGTATATCTCTGGTGCATACAATTCTTCGAGGGCTGCCTCTATATGCATTATACGATAATGTTGCCGCAGATAGAGCAAATGGCGACACAAATCCCCCCCTGTCGCCTGATGATAATTTAAAATCACCAGACGCCGCTCTCCCAAACGAGCCAGACAGCGGGCCACAGCAACAGCTCCACTATAATACAGGCAACCCGCAATAAAGATCAACAGGCGCTTACGCATAGACATATCCTTCTCATATGCGGCTATTGCTCATGAGAACGAAACGTACGATGATAATAGTCCAGAGCAGCCGTCCACAGAGGTTGCGGATCTTTCCAATCCACATAGTCATAACTGGCAGGAACACAAAAAGCGGCGGCAAATTCAGCAATGGCTTGTAACGGTGAGATTATACCTGGTCTGCCACGCTGTTTGATAGATTGTATCGTTGCCCTGAGATCGCCTTCCAGAAAGCGCATCCAGCGACCAGTACGATATCCCTCAACAGGCTGCAAACGCTCTCCACAAGCCCATTGATATAGGAGACAGGGGAAATCAACGCCAGCGCGAATAGCAATCTCAATTGAGGCAGAGAGGCGGGGGTTAATCTCCATGAGATACGGTTTGCCGTGAGCATCGCGCCGAAACTCCACCTCCGAATAGCCCTCCAACTCTATCTCGCGCACAAGACGCTCTGCCTGCTCCCCAATATCCTGAGGTAGCGCAATACTTTGTCGATATACCGACGTACCCCCTAGCGGCGGCTGGGTACGCTTCGCCCACTGAGCAAAACGCGCATACATCTCACCGTTAGCATAGAGGAAATTGACGGCTTCTCGTCTGCCAGACAAAAACTGTTGGAACAGCACCGAACCACTACAACGTGTCAATTCCTCCACCACCCGACGAGCCTCCTCTTGATTTGTCACCAGGTGGCAGATCAACCGCACGCCCTGTCCCAATTGCCACGATTCAACAGGCTTCACCACCGCTGGCAAGCCGATATCGCGAATGGCCTCGCCAACCTCATCTGCCGTAGAGAGCGTGACCCCGCGCGGCACCGCGATCCCCAAACGTTCCGCTATTGCCAGTGTTTGTTCTTTATCAACGGCAACGGCCAGAGCTTCCTCTTTCGCCAGAGCCACACGTGTACAGCGCTCAAGCTCTTCTCGATGCTGACGTAAAACTGCCAGCGTCCCGTCTGATGCTATCATAAGGACGCGGATATCTGTGGACAGAAGGAAGCGCTTGAGATGAGTAGAAAATTGGTCGGCATCCTGTTTGAACGCTGGCATGATATGAGCATGGTGACACCAGCGCGAAGAGAATGCAGGCACATAGGGACTCTCATCAAGCACGTTTGCGACCTCAGCGACCGCCACGCGCAATCCCTGACGCCCCAGTGAGCGCACCGTTGCTAGCGATTGACGCAGCGCTGCATCAAGCACCAGTGCATCATAAGTCTCAGTTTCACGAGCTGATTGTCTGACATCCAGGCGCGAAGATGCAATGCTATCTTTATTTATGGAATCAATGTTCATCGTTTCTTCCTGAGTCTAGAGACGACCCCTAGCAAACCAACAAGCTCCGAGGCCATGATTAACCAGTGCTGCTCGATATCGCCGGGCAGACGATTGAGCAGATAGGGATTGGTACGTGCAGTGTTGACATCTTCACAGGTTGTGACCGCCCAATCATAGCCAGCAGATTGCACGAGGCGCAGGCCTGCCTTCCCGATATGCTCGCTCTTACCAATTGGATATGCAAACAGGCGAACAGAGTGCCCTAACTGCTCTTCCAGCACGTGGCGTGATACCTCAATCTCACGCCGGATCTCTTCCGTGTCGGTCAGATAACCCAGCACAGGGTGATGCATGGTATGCGCGCCAAACGAGACCCAACCGCTCTCCTCCATCTTGCGGATTTCCGACCAGGTTAAGGGCAAAGCAGTATCCCTATCTCCATGAGTCGCACGACAGGGCAACGAGACCTCAAGCGCGCACTGCATATCCCCAAGAAAAGCTTCTCGCTCAGCCACCGATGGAGCATAACGCAGATGTATATCTATTGTTTTCACCAGATCATGCCGTTGCGTCGGATCAGCCAACTGATAAGTGTGGCCCCCAACTGTTACCTTGTCTACAGTGGTATGTTCCACCAGATAGGTTCCGGCCAGCCACCAGAAACAATTCCCACTTTCACTATATCCAGGGATGAGAAAAACAGTGAAAGGAATCTGCAACATTTGTGCCAGCCGCCACCCATAGGTATAATTGTCCAGGTAGCCATCATCAAACGTCAGCACCAGCGGGATACGGCGGTCAGGGATCGACGAAGATGTATAGAACTCTCTCAGCGCATCCTCCAGGTGCATCACGCGATAATGGCGACGCAGATAGAGCAGTTGAGGGAGCAGGTTCATACCGATAGCGCGATGATAGTTCAAAATGATTAGGCATCGACCGAAGCGCTGCTGCCACCAGAGAACCAGGTGTACCAGTCCGCAATAATAAAAACAAGCGGCTAGAAAGAGACGTATACGCTCACGCATCATCATGCCCCCTTGTGCCTGCGATTATTTACCGGCTCCCGTCTGACGCATAATGGCTCTGGTGACTCTCGGAGCTGCCGCCTTGCAGCCGACAACAAAACGATACAAAGGACCAAAGGCACGAAGCGCTGTAAAGCCCACAAAGTACAATCCTGGCACGCTGCTCTCAAACCAGGGACTCAATAGAGGACTTCCTTGATTGGTCTGAATTTGCCTTAGTAAAGATGGATGCAGCATAGGCAAGCGGCTGATATCGGCATGATACCCAGTCGCCAGCATGACATGATCGGCTGTTATCTTCGATCCATCAGAAAGCACAACCTGCGCCCTGCCACCAGCTTCATCCACCTTGCTAATAAGATGACTCTCATACAAATTGACTCTGCCAATAATACGTTCGCGTAACCAATCAGAAGCGGCAGGAACATAATGATTACGAATAAATTTATTTTTTGTATGTTGAGGGAAACGATAGAACAGGTAGGGCAGATATTCGAGCGCCCAGTTTTTCCAGCCTGGAGCGATACCGGCGTTAGGTGCTAGTATCTGCTCAAACAGGCTCCGTTCGCTACTACGATCAGGTGCCAGCCAGAAGATCGGATGACGCGCCACCACATGCACACTTGCTCCGGCCTCATGCAATAAGGCGGCATACTCAATAGCTCCCTGTCCTCCACCAACGACCACAACATGTTTCCCCTGAAAACGATGTAGATCGCCGTGATCGACCGAGTGTGAAAGCAGTTCTGGCGGGAGATGAGCATACTCAGCGGGGCGATGTGCATAATAAGAAAGGCCCGGGGCCATCACTATAGCTGAACTATACACGTGCCGCCCATCAACTAGCCTCACAACAAAGCGCTCGTCATGACGTTCAACTGTAGAGACGTAGGTTTCGTCCACATTGCTCACTGCCTGTTGTTGAAACCAGAGAGCATAATCTATGAACGTGTTTATTGGCACGGGATAACATGCCTGATGAGATGCTTCCTGGAAGAAACGCTCAAAGCTCCAGAGATTGTGAGGATCAGAAAGATGCGAGGCCCACCAGTGGGAGCGCAAAAACATGCCATCGGGCATATGATTTCGCCACAGTTCTAGCGTCTTGCCAAAAACCGCAATGTTCAAACCATATGCGAGCAAATGAGCTGCCACTGAGAGACCATACGGTCCTGCTCCCACGACAACCACATCATATTGTGCATCAATACTGTTCCGTTGGACGATTTTTTCCTTAGCCATTAAACTCATATTTCCTCCTGATACGCACAAATCTTTTTTGAATAGCCCCTCCAACCCAACGAGCAGTAAAGTCAGTAGTAGCGTGGAGAGCTGGCAGTGGATCATGCCAATCGACGTAATCGTAATCCATTGGCCGCATAAACGAAAGACAAAAATCCATTGCTGCGCGACCAGGGGATGAAACGCCGGGCCGACCGCGCTGCTGAAACGTTTCAAGAGTCGTCATCAGATCCCCCTTTAAGTAGCGCATCCAGTTGCCCACACGATAGCGCCTTATCTTCTGAATCGGTCCGCCGCCTGCCCATTGATAGAGCAATAAAGGAAAGTCCACGCCTGAACGAACAGCAATCTCGACGGAAGCAGAGAGCCGGGGATTAATCTCCATCAGGAAGGGCTGACCGGAGGAGTCGCGGCGAAACTCCACTTCAGAGTACCCATCCAATCCGATTGCACGAATCAAGCGCTCGGCCTGCTCGCCACTATCTGATGGGACAGCGATACTCTGGCGCAAGACCGACTGACCGCCCAGCGGAGGTTCAGTGCGCTTCGCCCATTGCGCAAAACGAGCATAGATTTCACCATCGGCACAGAGAAAGCTGATCGCCTCACGCCTGCCAGTGAGAAATTGTTGAAAAAGCACAGCACTGCCCGAACATGTCAATGCTTCTACGACGCGCTGCGCCTCGTCAAGCGAAACGACCAGTTGAGAAGCAACACGCTGCTGCTCACAACTCACCCACGACTCCACCGGCTTAACTACTGCTGGGAGACCAATCTCATGTACAGCCGAGTACACATCGCTCACTGACGAAACCGTCACTCCACGCGGGACATGCAACCCCAATTCTTGCGCCATTGCCAGCGTTCGCTCTTTATTCACCGCAATCGCGAGCGCACTATCTGTCGCCAGAGCAATGCGCGTGTGATGCTCAAGGGCAGCTCGATGTTGCTGCAACAAAGCAATGGTACCGTCAGAAGTCGGGATCAAAACGTGTGCCCCAATCTGTTGCAGCCAGTCCTTCAGGTAGGCCAGATACCCTGCCGTGCCTTCTCCTGCCGAACAAACATATCCCTGGCGACACCAGCGCGAAAAGAACGCTGGCACCCCGTCGCAGGTTTCCAGAGCCGCCACCGTCAGCCCTCGCTGACCAAGCGAGCGCAACGATACCAACGCCTGTCGCAACCGGGCATCAAGTATCAGGGCATCATAGACACCAGCATGTTGTTGCGAGTCGCGACTATTCGTCGCTTTGACTTTCGATGCACTACTCATTTCATACATGTCTTTCTCAAATCGGAACAACTATGCACTTTCTCCAACGCCAATTATGGCTTTCCAGATCGGGGCGAAAACGTGCCAGATGCCGGAGGTCTCGGCCGCCATTACCAGCCAGTGGCGGCTGACATCTCCCAGCACACGCCCAAGCTTGAGGGGATCAGATCCAGGAGTATTTACTCCGTGTTCAGTCGTAACCGCCCAGGTATAACCCGCCTCCTTCACCGCTTTGACTGCCTCAGCACCAATATGTTTCTGCCGCCCAACAGGATATGCGAACGTGTGCACCGAGTGCTTGAGATGAGCCTCCAACATGGAACGGCACTCCGACACTTCGTATTGCAGTTCAGCACGATTGAAAAGATAGGCTAAAATAGGATGATGAAGCGTATGCGCCCCAAATGAGACCCAGTTGCTTGCTTGCATTTCCCGCACTTCGTCCCAGGTTAATGGTCTCCGACATTGCTCTTCCGGCGTTACAGTCTCAGGAACAGCAAGCAGATTGCGAAACAGGGCAAGGCTTGCATCTCGCTCTGAAACTGAGGAGGCATAGCGCAGATAGAGATCAATAACCTGTGAAAGCTGAGCACGCTCCTCTGGCTCCTGTAAACGGTACTGGATGTCTCCGATCGTCACCGTACTTACCCCGGCACGACTCACCAGACGTTTTCCCTCTCCCCACCAGAAATAATCTCTACTCTCAATATAGCCAGGGATCAAAAAGATGGTGATAGGGATCTGGAGCTTACGCGCCAGCGCAAAAGCGTGAGTATAGTTATCGTGATAGCCATCATCGAAGGTCAATACCAGAGGAGTACGACGATCGGCGGAAGTTTTTTGTTCATCGGGCGGTGCATAGAGTTCATTTAGTGCATCCTCCAAATGAAGGAGGCGATAATGTCGCTTCAAATAGAGCATATGGCGTAATAAATCGCCACCGCTCGCCTGATGATAGTTCAGAATGATCAAGTGCCTTCCCGAAGATCGCATACACCAGCGCGCAAATTTTACCAGACCGGAATAATAGAGCAGTGCAGCAATGAGAACGCCCATCTGTTTACGCATCGGACACCTCCTCTCTCCTCACATGAAGCAGCTACAGTACATTGCACTTCTCAAAAGTGAATATCACCAACCCATCAGGATCACATATCATCAGAGAACATAGCATATATAGAGTGATCAAGTGATGCCCATACAGGTGTAAAATCAGTAGAACTCCTCTTATCCATGTAGAGATTTTCATTGCCAATCCACAAAATATTGATATAACACAATCTATTTCTTAAATAGAACAGCCTTATATCTGATAACTACAAGGTCATATATGTACACCATATCGAAGCCTTATTCACAACATCTCAACATATGTTAGCACCATATGCTTATGGTGAGGGTGTATACTTAGAAAGTATTATGCGATATTGACTCGATCATCATAGCAATTATTGCCACTTATAGAAGAGTTGACAGTAGCGTTTATTGTCAGCTTCCTCAAAGGCTTGAAACGATTGTATCTGATAAGGATGGGAATACATGCAAAATTCGCTCAGTCGTTATCTGCTTATTGGGAAACGTTGGTTATGGTTGCTCGTGCTTGGCATAGTGGTGTGTGGCAGCAGCACATATGTTGCGACCAAACTTATGCGCCCTACCTACCAGGCCGCAACCTACCTGATACTCACAGTTGGCACCTCGCAATCGGCCTACGACAATGCGACCGCCGCACTGGAACTGCAATCAACATACAGCCAGCTCATCACCAAACCAGAGGTGTTGGAGCCGGTTGCCAGCAAATATCACTTCACGCTTGAACAATTGACAGCAATGGTTGCGGTAAAACCGCAATCCAATTCGCAAATCATCGAAGTTAATGTGACCCATAGTGATCCACAACTGGCAATGCAGATTGCTAATGATATTGCGCAGAGCCTCACTCAATTCTCTATTACACGACTCAACGGCATTGTGCAGATCAACATCTTGCCAGCAATAGTACCAACCATCCCGATTCGACCAAAGCCGCTCATCGATTCTTTGCTTGGCGCACTGGTTGGTCTTGGCCTGACGCTGGCTCTCATTATTGTCTTTGAATGGCTAGATGATCGCATCAATACCCCGGAAGATGTGCAACGCTTGTTGGGAGTAGAGACGTTGGCGATTATTCCAGCGCTCTCGTCAGATCAGCAGACAAAAGACGTTGAAGAGACACCAGCTTTAGCAGAAGGATGTCGCATTCTCAGTGCAACAGTCAGCGCACAACACAGACAGCATCCTTGCAAACTGATTATGGTGACGAGCGCATTAGCAAAAGAGGGCAAAAGCACGATGGCCGCTAATCTGGCATCTTTCCTGGCACAATCCGGCAAACGTGTCTTATTGGTGGACGCAGATCTACGCCATCCAGCCCTGGATCGCCATTTTCAAGTAGATAATCGCAAGGGGTTTGCAAACATCTTTTTTGAAACATGGACGCAGGTCGAACTGGATGGTCAAGCAACCGAGATCGCTTCTTTGCGCGTCCTGCCAGCCGGTATGCTGCCAGCAAATCCAGCTGAATTATTGCAATCGCCGTTAGCTCAGAGACTTTTGCAACACTTCCGCGACATATCAGACTTCGACCATATCATTTTCGACACACCGCCTATTTTGCCAGTAGCTGACGCGCAAATTCTCGCTTCGTACATTGATGCCACCATACTCGTTGGCGATATCTCAAAAACGCCTCGCAAGCTGTTTGCACAGGCAATCCACATCTTGCGTAAGAGAGGCACCAACGTTGTGGGCATGGTCCTCAACAAAAGCCAGTGGTCGAACTATGGCGATATTCGTGACTACCTGAACAATCTCCAACAAGAACGTCCAAAGGCGCATCTTCCCATATTACCTGCCAATGAAGTCATCAGACCAGCCACAAACGGCAATGACAAGTCTCTCGACGTGAACACGCTTATTATGCCCATACCTCATCAACCACACGACGACAACTGAGGCGGCGAGAGCATCTTTTGTTTAGTGAGAGGACCATGCTATGACGAGGCAAATATTACAAGAAAAAATTTCCTCACGAACGTTACGAGCAGGTGTCATCGGGCTTGGCTATGTGGGGCTACCATTAGCAACTACCCTGGCTACCGCTGGCTTTCATGTCTCTGGCATCGATGTTGATGCCAGAAAAATTGATATGATCAAACGTGGGAAAAGCTATATTTCTGATATTTCCGACATTTTGCTCCAGGAACTGCAAGAAGATGGGCGGTTGCATGTTACCACTGATTGGGCAGAGTTGGCACAATGCGATGTCGTCAGCATTTGTGTGCCAACGCCTCTGCGCAAGACACGCGATCCCGACATCTCTTATATCATCTCAGCTACACAGCATATCTGTGAGTACCTACACATCGGACAGCTCATCATTTTAGAAAGCACGACTTATCCCGGCACAACTGATGAAGTGCTATTGCCAGAACTCGTGGCTACCGGCTTAGCAGTTGGAGAAGACTTTTTCCTGGCCTTTTCGCCCGAACGCATCAATCCGGGCGACCCGGACTACGACACACGCAATACGCCCAAAGTGGTTGGCGGCGTTACACCTGCCTGTACAGAACTGGCCCTGGCATTTTATGGAGCGGCCATACAGGATGTGCATGCAGTATCTTCAGCACGGGCGGCTGAAATGACGAAGTTATTAGAGAATACGTTCCGGGCCGTCAATATCGGGCTGGTGAACGAGATCGCTATTATGTGTGAAAAACTCAACATCAACGTGTGGGAGGTGATCGAGGCTGCTGCGACAAAACCCTTTGGCTTTATGCGTTTCATGCCCGGCCCCGGCCTGGGAGGACACTGCATCCCGGTCGACCCTCACTACCTCTCATGGAAGCTCAAGACGCTATCATATACCGCGCGCTTTATCGAGCTGGCGGCAGAGGTAAACAGCAGCATGCCGCGTTATGTGGTGGACAAAATCAGTGCCGCACTCAACGAACAACGGCGCTGCTTCCACCATGCAACGATCCTGGTGCTTGGCGTAGCTTACAAAGCAAACGTCGGCGATGTACGCGAGTCGCCAGCTCTGGATATCATGCAAGCGCTTTTAGAGCGCAAGGCGGTAGTTCTCTACAACGATGAATATGTGCCCACATTGACTTTACACAACCATACGTTGCATTCACAAACACTTAGCAGCGGCCTCCTGCAAGCAGCTGATTGCGTCGTCATTGTTACCGATCATCAATATTACGACATAGCCTGGATAATACACGAGGCTCGCTGCATTGTTGACACTCGCAATATGACACGAGGCTTCGACGATGAAAAGATATTCCGGCTCTGAGCGCTCATAGGATGGTGCATATGTCTCAACCAATAGACACCTGTAGCACACAGAGAACAACCAGCGCCGCGCTGATGGCGGTACGCGTCAAATCGGCCAACAAACACATCTTTCGCGCCCTGCTCAGTCTGGCATCGGCCACGCTACTCATTCGCGTTATCGGACTGGTACAACAGATCATCATCACGCGCCAGTTCGGGCAAACGGCAGATATGGACGCGTATTATGTCGCGGCCTCCATCCCTGTTTTGCTGGCACCAATGCTTTCAGGGGCCATCGAATCGGCTGTTATACCTGTCTATATGAAGATCAGAACGCAAGGAAGCGGTGAAGAGGTCTCACGGCTCTTTAGCACTCTCTTCAATATCCTGTTGCTGGGCATCACAGTTTTTACGCTCTTTATGCTGCTCTTACGACAGGAAATGATCGGCTGGCTGGCACCAGGCATCACGGATCTGACCACCCGCCATCTGACCCTTGATCTCACACCTTTCATCTTTCCAGTATTGCTCTTCATGGTCATAAACAGCTTTCTGGAATGCCTGTTGAATAGCGAGGGTCAGTTCGGCTGGCCTGCGTATGCTGGAATGATGGTGCCGCTGACTATAGCAGGGCTTGTACTGGTGGGCGGCAATTCATATGGAGTGCTGATGCTCTGTATCGGTTCGCTTGTCGGACAAATCATCCAGCTTGCCATTATCGTAGTACGCGCTCGTCGCGCTCACCTGACCTATCTCCTTGTGTTGGATCTTCATACTGAAGAGATGGCAGAGTTCTGGCGCTTGCTCTGGCCAGGCATCCTGGGGGCTCTGGTCAGCCAGGCATCGCCGCTCATCGATCAGATCTTCGCCTCCTACCTTTCCCCTGGCAGTATCGCTGTCATCAATAACGCCAACAAACTGCTGATGGTCCCGGTAGGAGTGATCTTCACCTCGCTTGGTCGAGCGGCGCTGCCCTATCTGTCCGCTCAAGCATTTGCAAACGATATGTCGGCTTTCAAAAGTACCTATCGCCTGTATCTGTGGATCATCAGCATCGGAACGCTGCTACTCATGGCTGCGATGATCCTGCTGGCTTATCCGGCCATTCGCCTGCTTTTCCAGCACGGCAAATTTACAGCGATAGACACACAACGTACTGCAACGACGCTGGTTGGTTTTTGCATCGGCCTGTTACCAATGGCACTGGGCTTCTTCACCTCCCGCGCCTTTACTGCCTTGAAAAAAGCTCGCACGCTGATGGGAATCAGCACATTCGCCGTTGTTGCCAATGCAATTTTTGACGCCATCTTTGGTCGCCTCTGGCAAAGCTTTGGCATTGCCCTGGCGACATCTGCGGTGTATCTCTGTAACCTGATCATTCTCTTCGTTCTCCTGCATCGCGAACTCGGTCCGTTACATTTGCTCACTCCGCCACCTGAACTGCTTGAGCTTTGTAAACAGGTGCAGCAGCACCCTGGCTATAGTAAACTGGCTGCCTGGAAGGAACGCTCTATGCATAGTTGGAAGATTTCCCACAAGATGATTCGCCATATCATACGTATAGCGATCATTGCAGGTACGTTCGGGGCTGGAATCGCTGGCACGCTCTACAACTCGCTACATGCCCTCCGCATCGCTATCGGCGCTATTCCTCTCCTGCTCCTTCTGCGCTATCGTTATGCGCTGTTGCTCGTCTGGATCGCGCTTGACGCCTTGATTGGAGGCAGCATCTCATTTTTCAATGGCAACAACTTCCTATCAGGTTTAACCATACCGACGCTTTTATTGCTGCTGGTTGTTCCTATCAAATCGGCCTTTCAGCGTATGCCAGTGCTCCCATTTCTGTTTGCCTATCTCTTATGGATCTTCCTGAGCATAAGTTTTTCCGCTATCGGTGTCGGCCAATTCCTGATCTACTGGACTGGCTATATCACCTGTATTGCTATTGCCGTGCTTATGATTCATCTGCTCACCACGCGCAAATTATTGATGGGAGTTATTGATGCTCTGCTGGCGCAAGGGTTGTTTCTAGCATTTTATGGAATTTATGGATATTTCACGCATCAAAACGGCTTTTACGACACCAATATTACTGGACTCTATAGAATTGGTTCGGTCTTTGCCGCACCACCCACACTGGCCTTTCTGCTCTCGTTGCTGATCCCGCTTGCACTGTATCGCACTTTGACGCTTAACGGTTGGCGTGTGTGCATTGGCCTGCTCTGCATGCTCATTCTACTGACCGCAATGGCGTTGACCTTTACGCGCGCTGCCGATTTGAGCGTCCCACTCAGCCTGATCGTGATGATCTGCTTTATCCCTTCGCGCAAGCTCAAAAGCTGGTTACTGGCTAGCACCGTAACATTGGGCAGTCTCAGTTTACTGCTCGCCAACTTGATCGATATCCCACTCCTCAGCCGCTTTTTGAACCCGGATGTCGAGACGCTCAACGGCCGTACCTTTCTCTGGGGCGCATTACTTGCTCATTTCGATCCCGCACATCTGGCAGGCTACGGTCTGAACGCCTCGGATATTCTACTGGAACAGCTCCAGGTCGGGAACGGACAGGGAGTCATCGGCACTGCGCCGCACAATATCTTGCTGCAAGCGCTCTACGATCATGGCATCATCGGTTTGTGCCTGCTGCTACTGCTCCTCATCATCTTGCCCTGCAGCCTCATCACAAAGATGCGCAAAACCACGCCGGAACATCGTATGATGCTGGGAATGGCTCTGGCAGTGTATATCAATGTCGTCGTACAATCGATGCTCGTCACAGTTCTCTGGAGCCAGGAAGCCAGCGTGTACGTCTGGATGATCCTCACGCTCCCATTTGTCCTATACTGGAAGCAACATGAGGAGAGTGCCACCAGCGCGCTGCACAACACAACACTTACTGTCGATCTAGAAGAGAGGCCATCTAACAGATAGGAGCAACTCAGCCATGTCTAAACCAGACAGACAACATCTACGCATCTGCGTCCTTGCTTTTATGTTCGCACCATTTGTAGGAGGTGCCGAGATTCAAGCGGAGAAGCACGCCCGGCAAATGCTGGCACTTGGACACGATGTAGTGCTCGTTACGCTGCGCCATTATCGGCACTGGAAGCACCTGGAGATGCATAATGGACTACCAGTAGTCAGAGTTGGTGGACTGTATCGCCGGAACGGGCGTCTCAACATTGGTCGATCAGGACGTTTGCTACTCGACCTGGCAGTGTTCTGGAAGCTCTGGCAGCTTCGGCAGCACTATGATGTCATCCATAGCATGCAATTATCCTCAATGGGTGCCATCGCAGCTCTCGTCGGCCAGATTACAGGAAAACCGGTCATCCTCAGCATCCAGAGCGCCGGCCCGGATCAACAGCAAGAGCATTTGCTGAATACAGAGGGAGCCATGCTGATGGCCGATACGCTGGTCGGTAGATTCGACGACCATTTTCTGAGGGTTGCAACCAGAGATTGGACGCCTGGTGATATAGAGCTGCTTGTGCAGAGCTTTCCCTTTATTGGCAAGTTGTGGTTGCAATTCTACAAGCAATCAAACGCTTTTTATCAAGTACTGAGCAATCGCTGTTATGGTTATCTCATTAATAATGGTTTCAAATCTGAGCAAATCGTGCGCATCCCCAATGGCGTAGACACAGAGCAGTTTCGACCAGCATCCAGGCTACTAGATCGGCCTGAACGCATCATTACCTGTGTCGCCCGTCTGGAATACCCGAAAGGCGTCGATGTGCTTCTTCATGCCTGGGGACGCATGATGCATGAGACACCAATCTGGCCTGAGCAGCTGCAACCGCGCTTGCGGATTGTGGGCGAGGGTATCTTCAGGCCGCATCTGGAGCGTATCATCGCGGAACTGCATATCCAGGAGAGCGTCGAGCTTCCAGGAAGGCGGCTCGATATCGTCGAGTTGCTACAACAATCGTGGGGCTTTGTGCTGCCGTCGCGCTGGGAAGGCATGCCCAATGCCCTGCTCGAAGCCATGGCCTGTGGCCTTCCCTGTGTCGCAACCCGCGTCAGTGGCAGCGAGGATATTATTCAGCACGAACTCAATGGTCTGCTGGTCGAACCCGAACAACCGGCAGAAATGGCTCACGCATTGCGTCGCATCCTCGAAGATCGTGCCCTTAGGCTCAGGTTGGGACAGGCAGCCAGACACACAATCGTCTCCGAATATCGCATCGAAGCGGTCGCAGAGCGCTGTCTACACCTGTATTATCACCTGCTTTCACAGCAGACACCTGTTGTACCATTGGCCTTACAAGAAACGAGGGAATAGAAAACATGCAACGTCGCCCACGTATCTACATCGTGATTGGCACCTTTCATCCATTGATCGGGGGTGCGGAATCGCAAGCGCATATCCAGGGCAAAAGCTTAAGAGAAAGGGGCTATGAGGCAACTATCGTCACGTTCCAACATCATAAGCGCTGGCCGAAGCGAGATCAGGTAGAAGGTGTACCGGTCGTACGTATTGCGGGTACGCTGCTCGATGGTCGCGACAGATACCCAAGAGTCATTCAACAAATCCTCTATCTCTTTGCTATGCTCGTTCTGATCTGGAGGCTCTGGTGCGACCGACACCGTTACGACATCCTCCACGTCTACCAGCTCAGTTCGCTTACGCTCCCCACAGCGCTGGCCTGCCGTCTCACAGGAAAACCAATGCTGGTCTCATTGCGCAGCACCGGCCTGGAAAAGCCGCGCTCTGGACGCAACGCCACTGCCTCTCTGCTCGCCGGGCCTCTAGACCCTGCAACGCCCTGGCTTCAGGTCAATGGCCTGACCTGGATAGATGGCGATATGGAAAGCCTTATCCGCCTGGGCAAACCTGCCGTATGGCTGACTCGTTCGCTGCTCAAAAATAGCAGCTCGCAGATCATTATTCTCAGTTCACGCATGAAACAGTACTTATCCAGTAAAAACTTTCTTTTCCCAAACATTCGTTTCATTCCAAATGGAGTGGATATGAAAATATATTATCCTCCCCAAGCTTATCAACCAGACAAGGCGCGTGAACACACTGTTATCTGCGTCTCACGCCTGCGCTATGAGAAGGGAATCGATGTACTGTTACAGGCATGGCGTCTGGTGCAGCAACAAGATCCTCTGGCTCGGCTGATTATCGTTGGCGGCGGACCGCTCGCGCAGCAGTTTCTCAGCATGACCGAGGCGCTGGATATCGGTGACAGCATTGAATTTGCCGGGGTACAGAACGATGTGGCGGGACAACTGCGGCGTGGCGGATTGGCCGTGCTGCCGTCACGTTGGGAGGGCATGCCCAATGCCCTGCTCGAAGCCATGGCCTGTGGCCTTCCCTGTGTCGCAACTCGCGTTAGTGGCAGCGAGGATATTATCGAACACGGCGTCAACGGCCTTCTGGTCGATGTTGAGGATTATCACGCACTGGCGGATGCGCTTCTCGCCCTACTCCATAATCCCGCATTAACCAGGCAGTATGGGCATGCCGCGCTCGCAACCATCGAGCAGCGCTATTCGCTCGATCATATTACCGATTTTTACCTCGACCTCTATCAGAGCATGGTCAAACAATGCCAACGACCTGAAAAGACACAGCTGGACTCTTCATTTTCTTCTCTCCATATGCTTGATACAAGCGAAAGCTGAAGGAATACATTATGTGTGGAATAGCTGGCTTTATCGATACAGAGTGTGCTTATGAGAACGCCGAAGAGCGTATACGTGTGATGTGCAATCTCATTCGCCATCGCGGTCCCGACGAGCAGGGAGTGTGGATAGGCAATGGAGTAGCGTTAGGCATGCGTCGCCTCTCTATTATTGATGTTGCAGGCGGTCATCAGCCCATTTTTAACGAAGATAAAAGCATTCTGGTGGTCTTCAATGGCGAAATTTATAATCATCAGAGCTTAAAGCAGACATTGCAGGAGCGCGGTCATTCCTTCCAGACGCAGAGCGATACAGAGGTCATCGTGCATGCCTACGAGGAATTTGGCGACGATTGCCCCAAACAGCTACGGGGCATGTTCGCCTTTGCGCTCTGGGATAAAAAGCGCCAGCGCCTGCTGATAGCGCGAGACCGCTTTGGTAAAAAGCCGCTCAATTACTATTGGGATGGTCAACGCCTGATCTTCGGCTCAGAGATCAAATCGCTGCTTGCCGCAGGTATACCACGTGCCATCAACCCTATCGCCCTCGACGAGTACCTGGTGTATGCCTACGTTCCGACGCCACATACGCTGTTTCGAGATGTGCAGAAGTTGCCGGCAGCTCATACTCTGATCTATGAGCATGGACAGATCAAACTGCAACGCTACTGGGATGTTTCCTTCGCCCCAACATGCACCGACGACGAGGCGACGGCTATCGAGCGCACTCGTAATCTTCTAGAAGATGCCGTCAGAGTACGTTTGATGAGCGAAGTGCCACTGGGGGCCTTCTTGAGCGGCGGCCTGGATTCGAGTGTAGTGGTTGGCTTGATGAGTCAGATGATGGAGCAGCCCGTAAAAACATTCTCCATTGGCTTTGATGAGGATGACTTTAGCGAACTGTCCTACGCGCGCAAAGTGGCACAACACTTTGGCACTGATCATCACGAGTTTTGTGTTCGCTCTGACCTTGTCTCAGTGTTGCCGCAACTTGTCTGGGCCTATGACGAACCCTTTGGCGACTCCTCCATGCTCCCGACCTATTACGTCTCGAAACTGGCCCGCGAACACGTCACGGTCGTTCTGACCGGTGATGGCGGGGACGAGATATTCGGCGGCTACGATCATTACGAACGCGAATATATCACTAGTCGCATTCCCCCTTCACTCCGCTCTCTGCTGGCCTACGCAAGCCTACTCATTCCCGATGGCATGCGCGGCAAAAAACGCTTGGGCACAATGCATCAAGATCTCGCGACTCGCTGCATCGAGATTCTGGCCCGTTTTCCACGTGGAACACGCCCTGCACTGTACACCCGGGACCACTTCGCCACAGTCCAGCAACACGATCCCTTTGAAGGCCAGAAGCGCCTCTATCGTCAGGTTTCCGATCTGGATATTCTGACCCGGATGCAATATGTGGATACTCACGCGTACCTTCCCGACGATATCCTGGTCAAAGTTGATAAGGCAACCATGCTCAATTCATTGGAGGCGCGCGCTCCACTGCTGGATCATCATCTGGTGGAATACATCGCTTCCCTGCAACCAGGATTGCGCATTCGCGACGGCAAATTGAAGTATCTCTTGAAGCAGGTGGCAAAAGACTTCCTGCCGCCGGAGATCCTCGCACGCCCCAAGCAGGGCTTTGCCGTCCCGATCAAGCACTGGTTCCGAGGAGATTTGACGGCCTATGCTCGTGAAATCCTGCGCTCGCCAACTGCCCGGCAGCGCGGTATCTTCAATCCGAAGTTTATCGATACGCTCCTCTCCACGCACGCTCAGACAACGCTGGTCAATCATAGCAGCGCAATCTGGACACTGCTCTGTTTGGAGCTATGGTTTCAGACCTATATTGATCAGCCCGTACAAAAGCGTAATCAAGGCTATCGTGAGGTACAACGTACCAGCCAGCAATAGGGGGAAACTATGTGCGGAATTTGTGGCATCTACAACGCCAGCAGCAAAGAGACAGCATCACGTGCCATCATTGAACGGATGACGCGACTGATGACACATCGCGGACCGGACGATAACGGCCTCCATTTGGATGGTCCGCTTGGTCTTGGCTTTGCCCGCCTGAGCATCATTGATCTGGATGGCAGCCATCAGCCAATGTGCAATGAAACTGGCGAGATCTGGTTAGTGTTCAATGGCGAGATCTGGAATTATCAAGCGCTGCGGCGGGAGCTAGAAAAAAAGGGGCATCGCTTCCGCACAAAAGGGGACAGTGAAACGATCCTCCATGCCTATGAAGAATATGGCACAGATTGTGTCGCGCATTTACATGGTATGTTCGGCTTTGCCATCTGGGACAGCTGCCGTCAGCGCCTCTTCCTGGCTCGTGATCGTGCCGGAAAGAAGCCACTATACTATACCTGTGTTGATGGAAATTTCATCTTTGCCTCTGAGATTAAAGCCTTACTGGGCCATCCCCACGTGCGACGCGAACCAGACGTACAGGCGTTGGCGGACTTTCTCAGCATCCGTTATGTTCCCGCTCCTGCCACGCTCTTTGCCAACATCTACAAGATTCGTCCCGGCCACTGGCTGCTCTATGAGCATGGAACAATACGCGAAACCTGTTATTGGGATTATACTTTTAGCCGAACAGAACAGCGCTCTATAGAGGAATACATCCAAAACATCAAACAGCATATCTATCGTGCCGTCGAAGAACGTATGATCGCCGATGTGCCTGTTGGAGCATTGCTGAGTGGCGGGGTCGATTCGAGTATTATCTCAGGCGTTATGAGCCGCTTGAGCCGCCATAAAGTGGAAACCTTTGCCGTTGGCTTCGACCATCCCGACTACAGTGAGCTTCCCTATGCTCGACTGGTCGCTGATCACTTCGGCACCAATCATCACGAACTGCTCGTGCAATCCTCCGACCTCACCCGGTACTGGCCGCAACTAACGTGGCACCGTGACGAGCCGGTGAGCGAGCCATCGGATCTGGGGATCTATCTCGTCTCTAAGCTGGCCCGGCAATATGTCAAGGTTGTGCTTTCGGGAGAGGGCGGCGATGAGCTATTCGCTGGCTACCCCAAATACATCGTTGATTGGATGGCCCGATACTATCAACTGCTTCCTATGACTATACGCAACTCTATGATTATGCCCTTGCTGGAACACCTCCCCTATAGTATGCGCAAGCTCAAACAGGCGGCACGTAACCTCTCTGAACCAGCTCCCGAACGCTGGATGAGCTGGTTCGGCATCTTTAACGGCCACTTTAAA
This sequence comes from Reticulibacter mediterranei, assembly GCF_016587455.1. Classification (NCBI taxonomy): domain Bacteria; kingdom Bacillati; phylum Chloroflexota; class Ktedonobacteria; order Ktedonobacterales; family Reticulibacteraceae; genus Reticulibacter; species Reticulibacter mediterranei. The sequence goes on from NZ_BNJK01000001.1 coordinate 1,998,309, forward strand.
GAGAGCTTGCTCGCCAACGAGGTGAAACAATGTATTGATCTTGATGCCAGCCGCCAATTTAAAAGCTGGCTGGCAGCCAATCCACAGTGCGACGACCTCTCAGCGATGCTCTATCTGGATACAAAAATCTGGCTCCCTGACAACCTGTTGATGAAAGGGGACAAAATGACGATGGCGGCATCATTGGAACTCCGTGTACCCTTGCTCGACCATCAGTTGATTGAATACGCGGCTACCATCCCTTCTCAGAGCAAGATTCGACCATTCCAGGCCAAATATCTGCTCAAACAGACCTTTGCCGACTTTCTGCCAGCGCCGATTCTGACGCGCAAAAAGATGGGCTTCAACGTCCCGACAGGCATCTGGTTTCGCGAAGGGCAGCGCGGAATCATCACACGCCTCCTGTTGTCGGAGCGATTACGTCAGCGCGGCTATTTCAATAACCGCTTCATTGCCAGTATGGTACGAGACCATCTAGAAGGGAGAACCAACTATCAAGCGCAACTCTTTACCCTTGCCAGCCTGGAACTCTGGTTCCGCGTATTCATCGATAGTCCTGATCTCACAATACCGAACGGATCTGTAGAAGACCTGCTCAACGAAGAGAAATCATTAGAAGCTCGTATCTCTCAATTATAAAGGATATATCAATATGAACAGTGATAAACTAGATACAGGCAATAAAAGATATCGTGTCTTAATGGTGACAGGCATTTATCCGACACAGGCATCGCCCCATAAAGGCACATTCGTCAAAACGCTGGTCGATTCGTTAGTGGCGCGGGGACATGAGGTAGAGGTGATCCATCCGAAACAGGGACCAGTGATTGATCGTTATCTGTCTACCGCCTGGCAAGTTTTCTGGAAGACGCTCACTGGTCGCTTCGATATTGTACATGGGCATTATGGCCTCTGGTGCCTCCTGGCACGCTTACAATGGACCACACCGGTTGTCGCAGCCTATCTGGGCGACGATCTGCTGGGAACCGTGACGTTTGATGGAGAACACACACGCAAAAGCCTCCTCGTCGCCCGTATCAGCCGCTGGCTCTGTCGCCATGTCGAAGCTGTCACCGTCAAATCTGAGCAAATGAAAAAGATGTCCTTATGGGAAAATGCGGTTGTGATCCCGGATGGCATCGACTTTACTCGCTTCCACCCAATCCCACGCGAAGAGGCGCGAACCATGTTGGGCTGGGACCAGAAACGCAACTATGTCGTCTTTGCCAACAATCCGGCAATCCCTGTTAAAAACTTTGCGCTGGCCCAGGCCGCGATAGCACGGCTACAAGAGCGAGGAATCGCCGCAGAACTGGTTGTTGCAAGCGGGCTGGCCCAGGAACAAGTTGTGCAATACATCAATGCCAGTAACGCTCTGATCCTGCCTTCCGTTGCCGAGGGATCGCCGAATGTGGTGAAGGAAGCGATGGCGTGCAATATACCGGTCGTGGCAACAGATGTAGGAGATGTGGCTGAGTTATTAGCTCACACCGCCGGTTGCAGCGTATGCCCTCATGATGCCGATGCTCTAGCAACGGGGCTAGAAAAAGCGCTGGCCTTTCAAGGGCGGACTACAGGACGAGAAGACATACGCCACCTTGACATGATGCATATCGTAGAGCAGGTCGTGGCGCTCTATGAACAGGCAATCCAGAGAAAGGCCGATAACTGTGCAACCCGCTTCTTGCAGGCCAGACAATCGCCAACTATAGTGGAGGGACGCTAATGACACAGGCAAAAAAAGTGTTAATGCTGGTGGAAAATCTCTCGGTGCCAGGCGACCCGCGCGTCTGGCACGAGGCATGTACATTACGCGAAAATGGCTTCCAGGTGAGCATCATCAGTCCGATGGGAACGACAAAAGATCGTGAAGCCTACACCTGTCTCAATGGTATCCACATCTACCGCTATTCGTTGCCAACAAGAACAGCCAGCCCGTTGAATTACCTTACAGAATTCAGCACGGCGATGCTCAAAACCTTCTGGTTGAGCTTGAAAATCTGGCGACTGCACGATTTCGACATCATTCATGCCGCCAATCCACCGGACATCTTCTTTGCGCTGGGACTGTTCTACCGACTTTTTGGAAAAATCTACGTCTTCGATCAGCATGATCTGGCCCCAGAGCTTTTTCAGGTGAAATTTCGCCGACGAATGAAACCGCTACACACCCTACTGTTGTGGTTGGAACGCTGTTCTTATCATACAGCACAGGTTGTGATTACAACAAACGAATCCCAGCGGCGCTGTGCTCTCCAACGAGGAAGCTGTCAGCGGCACAAAGTCGTTGTTGTGCGCAATGGACCGGACCTCAATCGCTTCACCTCCACCCGCCCCGACATATCGTTGAAACGCGGCAAGTCCCACTTACTAGTCTATGTGGGGGTTATAGGAGCACAGGACGGCGTTGAATACCTCTTATATGCAATCAACGATCTTGTCCGTCATCATGGTCGCCACGACCTTATGCTGGCAATCATCGGCGATGGAGACCGCTTGCCATTGCTCAAAACGCTCGTTCGTTGTCTGGGCATTGATGAGTATGTGTACTTTACTGGCTGGATCGCGCAGGCAGATATGCTACGGTATCTGGCAACGGCAGATATCGGTCTCTCGCCTGATCCGAGCAATGAACTCAACAATCACAGCACGATGATCAAAACGATGGAGTATATGGCGATGGGGAAGCCGGTGGTCGCCTTTGATTTGCCAGAGACGCGCTATTCAGCGCAAGAGAGCGCTCTCTACGCCACGCCAAATAACGTCGCCGAATTCGCGTCGCATATCGCTGTCCTACTAGATAGACCAGAGTTGCGCTATAGGCTGGGAGCACAAGGGAGAAAGCGCGTGGAAGAGGTGCTGTGCTGGGAACGGCAACAAAAAAAGCTCTTGCGAGCGTACAAGCAACTCTCCTCCGATAGCTCACCGGTTCTAGATATCACGAAAGATCTCCCATCCCTTCCTACATCCATCTATAAGTAGCGATCACGAAAGGAGACGCAGACTTCACCGTCTGCATACATATATATAATGACTACGACAACCTACCTTGTGACAGGGGGTGCTGGCTTTATTGGTTCACATATCGCTGAAGCTCTACTCAAACAGGGCCATACTGTACGCATTTTTGATAACCTGGCAACAGGGCGTAAAAGTAATCTTGAGCCATTAATGGAATGCCCATCTGGCAAATTGGAGCTGCTCTATGGCGATTTGCGAGACAAAGGGGCGGTGAGAGCGGCAATGGATGACATTGAGGTTGTGTTTCACCAGGGCGCGCTGGCATCAGTGCCCCGCTCTATCGCCGATCCGGTGGCCTCATTAGAAACCAACATCAATGGAACCCACCACGTCTTGCTCGCGGCTCGCGATGCCGGCGTGCGCCGCGTCGTTTATGCCAGCTCGTCCTCCGTCTATGGTAACACGCCAACACTGCCAAAACATGAAGATATGCCTCCTGCTCCGATGTCACCATACGCAGCCCACAAGCTCTCCGGCGAGTTGCTCTGCCAGGTGTTTACGCAGGTCTACGGCCTGGAAACCGTTGCATTGCGTTACTTCAATGTCTTTGGCCCACGCCAAGATCCGTATTCCGCCTACGCTGCCGTGATACCGATCTTTTTACAAGCATTAATAGAAGGGCGGCGGCCAATCATTTTCGGAGACGGAGAACAGACGCGCGATTTCACCTATATTGACAACGTCGTGCAAGCCAACCTTCAAGCCGCTGTTGCTCCGGCGGCGGTCGGCATGGCAATCAATATCGGTTGCACACAAAGCGTTTCGCTGAACACGATCTTACACCAGATGGAACAGTTGCTTGGCACTCATACCGAGGCAGAATACCAGGAACCGCGCCCGGGAGATGTCCATGATAGTCTGGCCGATATTCAACGAGCACGGAGCCTGTTAGGATACGAGCCTGCAATCAGCTTTCAGGAAGGGCTTACACGCACAGTGGCCGCGCTCCACGTCAGCGTTGCCTGATAGCATCAAGACTAAGAAAATCCCTGAGTGATGTTGCATCATTCAGGGATTTTCTTAGCTCTCCGTTGAATTATTTTACCATCACTACAGAGCAACAGTTGCCATCTCTGTCTCCGAACGTTGTTGCTCTTCCAGAGCTTTCTGAGCCGCGGCCAGCACTTTGACAACAGCCAACCCCACTCCTGCATGAGCGCGCGGCTGCCGTTCATTGAGAATGGAGCTAACGAAATCTTCACATTCCAGGCGCAACGGCTCGATCCAGTCGATATGAGGAATGGTAATTGCTCCAAAACGATAAGAGACCACCGGATCAGCATGTACATCGGCCCCTTTATTGTAAACCTTGACCATCTCGGCCGGATTCGTGTCATCATAGACCACCATACGAGCATCACCAATCACGGTCACGCGCCGAATTTTACAGGGGTGCAACCAGCTTACATGAACATGGGCGGTCATCCCATCGGCAAATTCGAGATCGAGATGAGCGATATCGTGAATACTCGCCTGGAGATGAGCATGAGCCTGCACTTTGACCTGCTCAGGCATTTTGCCAAACAAGTATAGCAGGATCGAGACATCGTGCGGGGCAAGATCCCATATCACGTTGATATCGCGACGGAATAGCCCCAGGTTGACGCGCTCAGCCTCCACACAGTAAATCTTCCCCAGATCGCCGCTCTGCACCAGTTTGCGCAGTTCATTCACAGCCGGGCTATACTCAAACGTATGGCCGACCATCAACACGCGCCGCATCTCTTTTGCCAGAGCTACCAGTTCTTCAGCTTCCTCAACGCTGGCAGTAAGAGGTTTCTCCACCAGCACATGCTTCCCAGCCAGGAGAGCAGCTTTGGCCAGGCGATAATGGGTTTGCACAGGGGTCGCAATCACAATACCATCCAGATCAGAATTGAGAAGATCTTCCACCTGAGTAGTCGTCTGTATCCAGGGTTGATTCACTACTATCGAGGCCAGACGATGCGTATCTAGATCAGCAACCATCCCCACCGAGGCATGAGATAGACTGTCTAAATTGCGAGCAATCTTTGGTCCCCAATAGCCCCAACCAACAATGCCAAAACGTAGATCAGCCATACAGTGTCAGTTCCTTTACTCTATAACTAATGCTATAGCACTACCTTTTCAAGATGATCTTACACAGCGGAGACATTACCCACTATATGCTTCTTCACAGCCGCAACCACCAACTCTAGCTGCTCAGGAGTCAATTCAGGATACATCGGTAGCGAAACAATGCGCTCGGCTACCGCCTCTGTCACAGGAAGCATACCGCGTGTATATCCATACGCAGCACAGGCAGGTTGAAGATGAATAGGAGTAGGATAGTGAATGTTCGTTCCAATACCCTCCTTCTCCAATGCCAGACGAAATTGATCTCGCTCTGGAACCTGCACCACATAGTAACAATAGACATGGCTGGCCCAGGAGCGAACAATAGGCACCGCCTCAACAACATCGAGGAGATGCTCGCTGTAAAACGCGGCGTGCGACTGGCGAGCAGCATTCCAGCTTTCAAGATGAGGCAATTTCACCTGCAATAGTGCTGCCTGGATCTCGTCAAGGCGGGCATTCACCCCCATCAATTCATGGCAGTAGCGAACTCGCGACCCATGATCGCGAATCATACACATCTTCTCCCTGAGGACTGGATCGCTGGTTGTACAGACGCCAGCTTCTCCGAATGCACCGAGATTTTTACTATAATAGAGGCTAAAGCAGGCAATATCGCCGAAGCTCCCAACACGCCTCCCCTGATAGGTTCCGCCATGCGCCTGAGAAGCATCTTCAATCACATAAAGGTTGTGCGAGCGCGCGAAATCGAGGATCGGCTCCATCTCTGCGGGATGGCCGTAGAGATGCACGGGAAGAAGAGCTTTTGTGCGAGAAGTATAAACCTGATCCAATTGTTGCCATTGCATCAAATAGGTATCGGGATCAATATCAACGAAAACCGGCGTGGCACCAACCAGCGCTATTGCCTCAACGGTGGCAATAAAGGTATTGGACACGGTAATCACTTCATCGCCAGGGCCAATATTACAAGCACGCAGCGCCAGGGCCAGCGCATCCGTGCCAGAAGAGGTGCCAACTCCATAGAGGCATTCACAATAGGCAGCAAATGAACGCTCAAACTTCTGTAGCTCAGGTCCAAGAAAGAGGTGCATTTCATCAAGCACACCCTCAATCGCGCTCATAATCTCCGGTTTGAGAGCAAGATACTGTGTACGCAGGTCAACAAGAGGTACCTTTAAAGCATGCACAACGTTCTACTCCTTTGTACTGCTGATCGATACTCAAGCAGAATGACACATATTAGATTTATCACAATCGTATCATACAAAGGTGCCAGTCAGATGGCTAGCAAAGTGAAAGATAGGTTGAACTCTACTCTCTCAGTTGAGAAGACACAACCGGGAATACCTCATTTGGCTTAGAGCAGAAAAGAGTGAGAGAAAAGACCCGACCATCGGCCTCCAGAAATACTCCATAACCGTATCTCCATCTGATCACTCACCAGTTATACACCGGGATCGAATAAGATTCTAAAGAGAACTTCGCTCTACGAAGTGAGTTGCTGTGTTAGATATACTCTATACATTGAGAAATTAGGGAAGGGAACCATGCTTGTTCAATCAACATCAATCGAGAGTATTCCGATCAACACGAACTACTCAAAAGCTAAACGCATTCTTGATGTCACTTTTACCATTCTCATCGCTCCATTCGTGCTTTTTGTAGGGGGTATTGTCGCCATCTGCATCAAGCTTAACTCCCCCGGCCCTATTTTCTATCGTCAAAAGCGCATAGGGCAAGATGGAATTGAGTTTGAAATGCTGAAATTCCGCTCGATGTACATCAACAACGACAGTAACGTACATCGCGAGAAAATCATCAAATACATGAATGGGGAGAAGCTCAACGAGGATGGCAACGATGCTATGGCCTACAAGCATCTGCATGATCCGCGTATTACAAGCGTAGGACGATTCATCCGGAAGACCAGCATTGATGAGCTGCCCCAGTTCTGGAATGTACTGTGTGGACAGATGAGCCTGGTTGGGCCGCGCCCCCCTCTCCCCTATGAGGTTGAATGCTATAGCCCACATGATTGCTTGCGTCTCACCGGCAAACCCGGTCTCACCGGTCCCTGGCAGGTCTATGGGCGTTCTCGTGTCACTTTTCACAATATGGTGAATATGGACATCACCTATTTGAAAGAGCAATCGCTCTGGTATGATCTAAAGCTTGTTATGCTGACGATACCAGTCATGATTTTTGGACGTGGAGGAGCATAATTCTCCGGGTAGACAAATGTAAACAAAAGTCTTCATACTGATGTGGTATGAAGACTTTTGTTTGGGACAGTTCTTAGCGGCCAGCAACCTCAATCTGTTCGACGGCAGGAATGATCTCAGTCGCCAGGAGATCGAACGGCTCCGGGTCCGTCACATCTGGCATATTGATAATAGCCTGATCAATTCCCATTGCCGCCAATTCGCGGAAGGATGCAATGGCGGCGTCTGGCGTGAGACTGTTCTCTCGACCATCTCTGGTGAGGCGGATCGTACCGAGCGTGGTTTTCTCAATATCTGCATAAGGACGGCCTACGGTCTGGCAGTGTTCGCGCAACACCTCCAGTTTGTGCTTCATTTCGTCCTTGCTCACACGCAACAAAGAGAAATTGCAGGCATCGCCATACTGTGCGACCAAACGGAGTGTCTTGCGTTCTCCCTGTCCACCAATCAAGATCGGCGGGTGCGGCTTCTGAATCGATGATGGCACATTCAACGGGCGTCCCAGTTGGTAGTGCTTGCCCTGATAGGGCTTCTCGTCCCCTGCCCACATCTGGTGCGCAATCTGCAAGGTCTCCTCCAGGCGTTCAAACCGTTCGGCGGTGGGAGGAAACGGCACACCCAGACCGCTATGCTCCTCTTCATTCCAGGCAGCACCGATGCCGAAATAGGCACGGCCATGAGAGAGGACATCCAGTGTCGTCACGGTCTTGACCAACAGACCTGGATACCGATAGGTGACACCTGTAACCATCGTCCCCAGCTTGATCCGGTTGGTCCGCGCTGCTGCAAAGGCCAACGCACTGTAGCCTTCCAGCATCTCATGCTCAGTCGGTCCCATCACAGCAATCTGGAAGAAATGGTCCATCACCCACAAACTGAAAAAGCCTGCTCGCTCCGCTCTCTGGGCAATCACCCCAAAGGTTTCACCAAGGGCTTCCTGACCACCAGGCCATGTAAAACGGGGGATTTGCAATCCAACGCGCATAGTATATATTCTCCTCTTATCATTCAAACATGTATATGCTATTCCTGACAGAAGCTTACATCTTAGAGCGCGCTCGAAGTCAAGAGAGGAGATTGAATAGCTCTCCTATTAAGAATCAGAATAGGCATGAAAAAACGCGACCATCGCATGTAACGCCAGAGGGCGATAGAGGGCGGACTGCCTTAGCAGCCTGTAACGGGCCGGGCGAATACGTTCTACACGCTTAATAAGTAAGCGGATACGAATGGGATCAACCTGAACAGGAAAAATAGCGCATCCAGTTAACAAACGGAGATAAGCAACAACATGGGAACGGCGACAATCAGCAATCGCAACGGTCAAGCAGCCTGCTTCTCCACCAATAACAATACATTGATGGCGCCTCATCACCTGCAACGGCAAATAGTGCCAGTATTGTCTCGGCACGCGTCTCAATATCTGTAATCTTGGAACCACGTTTAGTACATCATGCACCATTACTTGTCTCATTTCCATTCGTTTCTCTAGAAGGTTTGCTTAATATATATTTCATAGGATAGAGTAGTTATGTGCAGATGCGATAGCTATACGTGCGAAAATGAGGTGTTCAAACACACATACATGTTGAGACTTAAACACTCCTCAATAAAAAAAAGGTACAGTAGGTTACTGCACCTCTCTATTATGTGAAAGCGTCAAAACAGCATATTTTTACACGGAAATAGCGCGCAATGGGCGTGGATGCTCCTTCGTTTCCTGATCTTCGTTCCGTCGAATCATCGTATATCCCACGCCGGGAACGGTCAGGATATAATACGGATTACTCGGATCTGGCTCGATTTTTTGACGTAAATGACGAATATGAGCTTTGATTAAACCAGCATCTCCCTCGCCATCGTAACCCCAGACATGCGTCACAATCTGGTTCGCGGTACACACATCGTTGGCACTAATAGCCAACAGATGCAGCAGTTTGCTTTCCGTTGGTGTCAATCTAGCAGTTTTCCCATGTATAGTTACTTCATTATGCAGAGAATCAACATGAATCGGGCCAACCGTAACAATTGATGATGGACGCCGCTCCAGACTGGAGCGCGCACGACGGCTGACCGCGCGTATACGTGCAAGTAATTGAGAAGGGAAAAATGGTTTGCGCAAGTAATCATCGGCACCAGATTCCAGGCAACGCACCTCATCCTGAACGTCTTTGCCGTCCGTGACCACCAGCACCAGGGCATCATGCTTGGTCCGTAGCTCACGACATAATCCAAGCATGTCCACATCTTTGAGAGCTGTATCTAAAATGACGAGATCAGGTTGTTGCTCCAACCATTCCGTCCTGGCTCGCTCGGCATTATACGCCCGGTACACCTCATATCCAAGCGTCTTGAGCCAACTGGTAAGCATTTCGACCAGATCCCGATCGCTATCAATGACCAGTAACTTCATCGCATCTCCTCTCTACATTGATGCATTACAGCATGCTTCATTACAAGCCTGGCAAGTGCCAGCAGTACAAATTGACAGCACAGCAACATTTTATGAGCAGGCTTTCTATTGCGTCACCACAAAGAGAGGTTTTGAACGCTTACAAACTGTTTCCATATCCCATAAAGGATAACAGTAGAACAACTGGAAATATTCATATCGACCATTTTCTATAACACGCTCTTCCCAGCTTCTTTCTCGACAGATGACCATGAAAAAAACTAGAGAGCCTTACACCCTGTACTGAAAACAGTACACCTCATACAGAATGATAGCAACAATACTTCCAGATAGCGTCAAGCGTTATGACATCTGTATAGACCGTATCATAAGCGATAGCATGCCCTGGTAGCCCCTGGTCACACTTATATACAACGTCCAACCAGCATTAATCGTTGCAATCCTTTACTTTCCCCTTATTATACGGCAAACAATCGCAGAGGTTGTAGATACCATTACTAATGTTTAACAAGAAACTGGTTACTTATCCTTAACGATAAAAATTACACCTTAACAATAGTAATAGAGAAAATTTATACTACGACCTTCTCTTTGTGTATAGAAAACATTACATTATTATTGATACAGCAATGCTTTCTCTTCCTAAGAAGTAATATATCTTAGGGATAGGTGAATTGCAAATTATTGCAATTCATGACACAGCTTGCATCCTGGCGCAATAGACATTCCTCTTTCCTCAGCACAGGCAGATTGCACAGATAAAAAGAGCCGAATACAGCTACGCCCTTATACATAACTATATTCGGCCAAACAACGCATTCTATTTACCTGTCGCATAGAACCAGAAAAATATCCTGAGCAAAAGAGAGGGAATTTCTTTTTATAGAAGAATGACATTTCCAGCCATATCAATAAAAAGGCGGGTATGGAATATCAGGATACAGCAGTAATAAGAAAGCCGACACACACGCCAAGTACGCCCCCAACAAACACTTGAATAGGTGTATGCCCTATCAGCTCACGCAACCGTTTCTCAGCAATGGGATGTCCCTGGAAGGCCTCATCAATCATCTGATTGAGGATGCGCGCTTGAATACTGACGGCACGACGAACGCCAGCGGCATCATACATCACAATACTGGCCAGCACTACCGAGATAGCGAATTCTGTCGAACCGACACCCAGCGTGCGTCCAGTAGCAGTGGCGAGACCTGTAACGAGTGCAGAATGGGAGCTGGGCATCCCACCAGAAGAGACAAGACGGCTCAAAACTAGCCTGCGCTCACGAAAGATCTCGTAGACCGTTTTACTCACCTGAGCAATAGCCCAGGCGAGGAACGCGGCAATTAAAGCGCGATTATCGAGAAGTGAGTTTTGCATCATAGCATTGTAAAAACCTTTCCCCTGTTAAAGATCAAGGGGCTGAATCGATAGCGTACCATCGCTATTGGCTGTAAGTTGCTGCACCGACAACTCTGCCTGCTGCAATAACTCATTACAGCGCTGAGCTAATTGCACACCCTCCTGATAGTGCTGTAGCGCACGTTCAAGCGGCATATGCCCATCTTGCAATGCCGCGACAGCAGCTTCAAGCTGAGCAAAAGCTTCCTCAAAAGACAGGGACTCCATACCAACACATCCTTTTATTGTTGTGAAGAACGAACCCGAACAGGAATATGACCATCCTGAACCTGAATGGTGAGAGTGTCCTCTGGTTGCACCTGCTGGATACTGGTCACAACCTCCTGAGTTTCATCACGCCGTACGATAGCGTACCCACGCGCAATCGTCAAGAGAGGGCTAAGTGAGTGCAGTTGCAAACTCACGCCACGCAAACGTTCCTGCTTGAGAGAAATCAGATGCTCCATCTGCGTTTGCAGGCGTTCCATCGTATCATCGAGTTGCTGCCTGCGCTGATCCACCAGTTTCAGAGGACTCACACGTTGCAGATCACGCTGAGCATGCTCCAGCTGCGTTCGCAAATCCTCGATCCGATCCTGCATTAAGAGCGTCAAATCGTGAGCCTTATCCTGCACCTCAACCCGCCAATCATCGATATTAGGAACGGCGGCGGTCGCGGCAGCAGTGGGCGTTGAGGCACGATAGTCAGCCACAAAATCGGCAATAGTAAAATCAGTTTCGTGCCCAACGGCGCTAATCACAGGGATACGCGAGCGCGCAATGGCACGAGCCACCACCTCTTCATTAAAGGCCCATAGCTCCTCTATTGAGCCGCCACCGCGCCCAACGATAATGACATCCGCCTCTCCATGTTCGTTCAGCAGATCGAGGGCGGTCGCGATAGAGGCTGGGGCTTCGGTCCCCTGCACAAGCGAGGGAGCAATAAGCACCTGTGCCAGCGGATAGCGAGTTCGCAGTACGCGCAACATATCGCGCAAGGCTGCTGCTTGTAAAGAGGTAACGATCCCAATAATGGCGGGTTGTGGTGGAAGAGGTCGTTTGCGTTCGGCATCAAAAAGTCCCTCGGCTGCCAGACGTGCCTTGAGCTGCTCGAAGCGCTGAAAAAGCACACCTTCACCCAGAGGTTTGACAGCATCAACATAGAACTGCAATTTGCCGTCCCGTTCGTAAAATGCAACACGACCATTGACAGCCAGCGCCATACCATTACGCAACTCAGGCGCATCTGAACGCAAACGTGAGTATTTGAAAAAGACACAGGGCAACTGCGCCTCGCCCTCTTTGAGAGTGAAATAACAATGCCCGGACGCATAGATTTTGCAATTAGAAACCTCACCATGCACCCAGATATTTTGCAGGATATCGTTGGCCTCCATTAGCTCTTTCAGATAGAGAGCCAGCTCAGAGACGCTCACAACTGAGGACGTCTCCAGGTAGCCAGGCAGATATGTTGGATGCATGTCGTCCATGCCCCCTACGCCTCCTCTGCACTATCAATGGTCATGAGCGGCTGCCCATATTCTACAGGTTGTCCGTCCCGCACAAAGATTTCAACGATACGTCCGGCAACCTGCGTCTCTACTTCATTCAGCACATTCAACGACTGAATCGTTCCCACACGCTGACCAACTTTGACCACATCTCCCGCTGCAACTAGCGGAGAGCCTTTCGGCTTGGCCCAGACATGAAAAATCCCAACAAGCGGTGCGACAACAGTATGTTTCGTGTCCACGGGTGGCGCTGCTTCTTCCACAACTGGCATATGAGATACAGCCGCTGCCACGTTACTACCATCGGAGACCGTTGCTTTGCGTAACATCAGACGCGTCCCCAAAGAGACACGCTTCACCTCTATCTCTGAAACATCGCTTTCGTCCAGCAAATGTACGAGTCGCTCTAACTGCTCAACGCTGATTTCATCGGAAGATGGCTGTTCTTCCACTGAGAGCGACTCTTTATAAGAATGCCTGTTGCCGTCCATATAGATTTGACCCCATAATATTTAAAATAAAGAGGCAGCAGCACATAGCTCTGCCTATGCCTGCTCCATTTATGCACGCTCCACATACGCGCCAGTAGAGGTATTGACGCGAATGAGATCGTCGGTCGCAATAAAGAGTGGAACCTGCACGACCAGCCCGGTTTCGGTTGTTGCAGGCTTGTTTCCTCCCGTAGCGGTATCACCTTTAAAGCCTGGCTCGGTGTAGGTTACACGTAACACCAGCTTCTCCGGCAGCTCTACGGAGATAGGCTCGTCATTATAACGAACAATGCCCAGCTCCAGGTTATCGATCAGGTAATTTTTGGCATCACCCAGTTGCGCCTCAGTCAGAATGATATCATCATAGGTGTTCATATCCATAAAATGATAATGATCACCGTCCTGATACTGATAGGTGACGTTTGAATGATCCAGATACAGGCGCTTAAATTTATCGCCTGCGTCACAGGTGCGCTCAAAAATTGCTCCGCTCCGCAGATTGCGCAATTTCATACGCACAATCGCACCGCCGCGTCCAATTTTGACGTGTTGCCATTCTATAATATTGCAGGGCTGCCCCTCAAATTCAATAGCCAGACCCTTTTTCAGGTCGCCAGTAGAAATCATGTAAAGGCTCCTTTAGCGTGGAATCACCAGTTCTGTTGGTGATTGCGTTAATACTTCAACACCATTCTCATGTACCACCACACAATCTTCAACGCGTACACCGCTCCAACCAGGAATATAGACGCCCGGTTCCACAGTGACGACGCTGCCAGCAGGTAAGGGTACATCCTCTGGTGCGCGTTGGGAAAGATTCGGACCTTCGTGAATCTGCAAACCAACGCCATGCCCCGTGCTATGCACATAATATTGTGCCAGACCAGCCTGCTCCAATGCCTGACGCGCCAGAGCATCGCCTGCAACGCCCGATAGCCCTGCATGCAAACCAGCTTCACACGTTTTCATCGCATGCAGCGCAGCATTATAAATTTCGCGCATTCGCTCCTCAGCAGGCTCACCCAGGCAGATCGTGCGTGTCATATCGGCACAATACCCGTGATAGCGAGCGCCCATATCAATCGTAATCAACTCGCCCAATTGAACACGGCGCTCGCTTGCATGAGCGTGAGGCATAGAGGCGTGGGGGCCAGAGGCCACGATCGTTTCAAAGGCCAGACCATCAGCACCCAGCTCGACCATCTTACGCAAAATCTCCCACTGGATCTCTTTCTCGGTCATGCCAGGCTGTATCCACTGACAAATATGCGCAAACGTCTCATCGGTAATAGCGATTGCTTTTTTCAGCAAGTCAAGCTCATAAGATTGCTTGATCTGACGCATCTCTTCTATGCAACTGCGCTCAAACGGCTGAAGTGTATAGACGCCATCGCCAGCTGCACGAATCTTTTCGTACTCGCTGAAACTGATGTCCTGCGCTTCAAAGCCAATTTTACTCCAGCCATATTTCTTCGCCTGCTCAGCAATCTCGGGGGCGTACTGGCGCGACTCCGGGACGATGACTTCCCAACCAACGGCTTCGCGTCCTGCAACCTCTGCATAGAGAGGATTGGTCAAGAGCAACTGCTGCTGTTGTCCCACCAGCAAAAGGCCGGAACCTTCTGTATCCTCATTGAACCATCCACTGAGATACGAGCGGTTCTGGGGCTGCGCGACAAGGAATGCATCAAGCCCCTGTTCACCAATCCAGACCCTAAGTTTATTGATACTCTCCTGAACCATATGCTTTTCTCTCCCGTCTGCTATATCTCTTAACGAGCTTGCGAAACTTGCTCCTGCACCAGATCCACCAGGGCGCGTAAAGCAAGCAGGTAGCCGTGCCAGCCCAGGCCAGCAATCTGTCCCCGACTGATAGGAGCAATTACCGAATGATGTCTGAACGACTCACGAGCATAAATATTGCTCAAGTGAACCTCAATGGTGGGGATTTTGACCGAGGCCAGGGCATCGCGCAACGCAATCGAGTAATGCGTCAACGCGCCTGGATTAATGATGATTCCCGACGCGCTTTCCGAGTGCTGCTGGATATAATCTATCAGCGCCCCTTCGTGGTTGGACTGAAAACACTGTACCGTCGCCCCCAATTCAGCGGCCTGCTGACGCAGCTTTTCATAAATCTGCTCGAGTGTGATATTGCCGTAAATCGAGGGTTCACGGGTTCCAAGCGTGTTGAGATTTGGCCCATTCAGTACCAGAAACGTGTGCATACCTTATGGCCTCTTTTCCGCAAAAAATCCAGTGACAACCAGCGAGACGAGTTCATCGGTCATAGGAGTCACAACGACCTCACCGATCCGTTTCGGCATCACCCAGCGCACGCGTTTACCAACCACTTTCTTATCCAACTGTATCTTTGCGAGAATATCCTGTGCACGAACAGCGCCCTGATACACCACCGGCAGACCAAATGCCTTGAGCAAGCGATTCTGCCTCAGCACTTCATCGGCAGAAAACATGCCTGCGGCCTGAGCCAGCGCCGCCGCCGCAACCATACCGAGCGAGACCGCTTCACCGTGCAGCCATTCACCATAGCCAGAGACGTTCTCAAGCGCATGACCAATCGTATGACCATAGTTAAGAATAGCACGGCGTCCCTGTTCGCGCTCATCCTCTTCTATCACTCGGACCTTTAACTCAATACAGCGGGCAACAATCTGTGAAAGCAGCGCCACAGGAGGGTGAGTGAAAGTAGACAGGACATTGACATGTTCCTCTAGCAATGCGAACAATTCAGCGTCCAATATAATACCATACTTTACAACTTCTGCCCATCCCTCGGTACGTTCGCGTGGAGGAAGCGTCAGCAACGTTGCAGGATCGGCAAGCACAAGGCGTGGATGATAAAAGGCACCGATCAAGTTCTTGCCCTGTGGATGATTAATACCCGTTTTACCACCAATCGCCGCATCGACCTGGGCCAGCAGAGAGGTTGGCACCTGAATCAGCGGCACTCCGCGCAAATAGGTGGCGGCGGCATAGCCAACCATGTCACCAACAACGCCACCGCCAAAAGCAATAATAGCCTCGCGCCGCTCTGCCTTTTGCTCAAGCAGCCAGTCATAGATAGCGCTCAATTGCTGCTGCGATTTGCTTGCCTCGCCTGCCGGAACCACATAGAGCTGCGGCTCGAAACCGGCCTGCGTGAGCTTCGCTATAATCGTTGAGGCATACAACTTCTGGAGATTGCTGTCGGTGAAGAGGAAAACACGCGGCGGTAGCCCCAGTTGTGTCAGATATTGAGGCAAGTGCCCAAGCCCCCCCCAATCAACCACAGCATCATAGCCTTCGCCTGCATGAACGTGTCGAACAATCGGAGCTACTTGCTCACCAGAACCAGTCAACATTGCAATACTCTCCTGAACCACCTGTTCGGCGCTCTTCCGTCCTTTTCCGCGACCGGAAGGCCCGATCAAAAATACATGCTACACAGCGCTTATTGTACCATGCACAGGCCAGTTAGTAGAGTTCCTCGTTGCGTATACTGGTGTTCAAGATATCGATCAGGCTAAAGGTTGTAGTATCAACGGCGGCGAGATGTTGCTGCGCGGCCACGCCCTGGCGTACAAACGATTGCATGCGATTATCATACACTTTGAATGTCCGGCCAAAGGAGAAAATATATTGTTCCAGCTGCCCTGTTTGACGATTGAGCAACAGAATATCATCGCCTGTTGCGCAATTTCCGCTCTTCACACAGCGCGACCGATCAAGGAACGCGCCAACCAGAATTTGCCAGTGCTGATCCCACGTCTGCGCGGCATACTGATGGGCCACCTGTAAAGAGCCATCAAAGGCCAGAAAGGTGCTGCGTGCCATCTGTGCATCGTAGAGCATAACACTGAGAGAAGGGAGGCCAAAATGACCAACATAAAGCACTTTCTTCGCTCCCCAATCGGTGTAGCTCTTCTGGCTGGCTACCGTGAGATCGCTGGCAAGTTTGAATAGTTGAGCATGTCCATTGCCCGGATCATAGAGCAACAACTGCGCTCGCCCGCTCGCAGCAAAGTCGCCACTATAGACCTGCCAACCGCCGTTCAAGTGATGCATCTGTTGATAATGCATCATATTCAGAGCGGCATCAAAATCTAGCAAACGTCCTTCGCCCCTGGTGCGGTCGTAGAGAAAAACGCTGTCCTGATGAGGGCTGGCAAACGCCCCAATATAGATTTCCCAGCTAGCAGGCCAGAGCGTATAGTGTTGCTGTGTGTGAACGCTCAAATCGCGATTGAAGTTGAGCAGCACAATATTTTGCAGACGACCTTGCTTCTCCCATTCAGGCACCGTGATTGGACTGGTAGCGGTGGTTCTGGCCGAAGGATTGTACATAAAGAGGCTGGAACGTTGCCCATCAAATCGTCCAGCATAAACCTCCCAACCTGTACCAGGCCCATTAAAGACAGTATGCCGCTGAATAGTAAGTTGGGGAGTGAGACTGATCAGGTGGATCTGCCCTTTTGCGCGATCATAGAGCAGGATCTCAGACTTGCCGGAGCCGGAGAAATCGCCAATATGAACCTCTAGAGATGATCCCCAATGACCGGCGGCTATTAAAGAATCACCTAAATTGACCAGCACCGGGCCACTTGACGCTCGCTGCAATTGTAGTACTTTGAGGCTCCCCTGTTGCCGGTTATAGAGCAAGAGATCGCTCAAGCCCTCGCCGCTGAAATCGGCATTAAACTCTTGCTCGGAAGATGTGTGGGCAATCTTGAGAGAAGCCCCCGTAGGCGTGGGAGTCATGGTAGCAACCGGACGAGCAGGGCTGCTCGTTGGAGTTCCTCCAGAAACGCGCCCTAACAATGTATTGGTCCAGGCAATAGCACCAGAATCGACCGTCTGAATACCAGGGAGACGAGCAAAGCGTTGAAGATCGAGCTGTTGTGGAAAATAAATGAAGCGTAACTGACCAGCCTGATATTGAAGCTGGTTAATCACGTTCACGTTATATCCCTTGCCAAAATAGATGGGAGTGGGATCACCATAATTTTGATAGGTGACATCAAAGCTCATGCCATTCGCGCTCACGGCAGTCACAAAGGCAACGTGACCGGGGAGACCAAAGGCCCAGACACCATCTGCGCGCGGAAAGACGGCAATAGCGCCAACGCGTGGAGTTGTTCCCACAGAAAGGCCAGATAACTGCGCATCAATAATCCAGTCAGCAGCATTGCCCCAATTGAGCGGCAAGTCATAGCCGAGAAGGTGCCACTGTTCCCACGTCCACCAGACGCAATTGCCACCAACAGGAAAAGGTCCGGGGCAAACAGGAAAGGGATTCCCATCGGACGAAAATCCGACGTGGAGACAGGTTTCATCAACTGATGGATTGGTATGATCTTTGGCACTGGCAGATGGAGATTGAAATGGTGCAATCTCCAAAAGCAAAATAGTCACTAACAGTAGCACACCAGCAATATGAAATATAGTACGACGTCGACGCCTACATACCGCAGTACAACGCTTATAGCGAGCCTTCCATCGTTGCGTAATCCTATGAGATGCAGGAAGCATAGCAACGGCACCTTCCCAACCTTTAGTTGAAACGCAAGAAAGCAAAGAAACAAATATGGCACGAATAGCGAAATATGGCCGAGATTGTATGAACGAATTCTAGTATATCATTGTATATATTTCTATACAAGAAGCCATTACCAGCTTCTCACAGGATTTTGTCGCCTCGTTCTGATTTTCCTGAATTTTTTTATCTAACTGACGTACAGGTGTTTCAGATATCTTCTCTGCCACCACCATAGAACGCGAGTCAACTTCATCGCGACCTATGCTGACCTGTAAATGCGCAGGGCCGTAAGGAAAGCCGAGGAACTAAAAAATTTCCTCTAGAAACCTATTGACAACGAGAGTGAGCAATGTTATTATTATGCACGTCCCAGGGCGATTAGCTCAGTTGGTTAGAGCGCCACGTTGACATCGTGGAGGTCACAGATTCGAGTTCTGTATCGCCCATTACACAAAAACGCGACTTCAAATGGAGTTGCGTTTTTTCTATTTTAACGATTATTTACCCTCCTCCGCTTTACGCCTTACCATCGCCTACCAACTTCTACAGCAATTTAAACATCATCTTCTATTAGTTTTTACCACCATGATAACTACTTATCTCCAATATATGATTGCAATAAACTTTTCGATCCATTAAGATATAAAACTGCAATCTGCATTATATCTTCCCCAAAGGTTAATGGTGGAGAACAGCCAGTACATAATAAATTTTTTGAGGTGATACTTATGAATTCAGCAACAAAACCCTGGCAAGAAGCTCTGCACATCTGGTTGCGACAGCATCCAAAAACTGCAACGAGCCATCAACAAAAGTTGCGAGAAGATTTCGTTCGGCACTTCCCAATTGAAAGCCTGTCAACAATGACACTAGATCAATATGCAATTGGAAAACCAGATAGTTTCTGTTATTGGCTGGAGTTTAAGACAAACGAGTTAGGAGGAATTCGAGGGGGAAACGCTGCCAAGTTTGGGGTCTGGTGGAGCAAAAGCGAGGATCGCTGGCGCTGGAATAGCAGCTATCAAAATGCGGAAAATGCTCTAGCATCCATGAAACGGGGACTACTGGAACTCATAGCCGCAACTAGAAACTTACAGTTTGATAAGCTTGACAAAATTGGCGCAGATTTACTCGGTTATAATCGCTACTCTTTACGTGGCAAACCACTCTACCTCTACTTCCCAGAATACTTTTTACCCATATCAAATCCAGAACACCTGAGATATTTTTTAGGTCTGTTTGGAGAAAAACCGAAAGGTGATCTTCTGGAACTGAATCGCCAATTATTGGCTCACTTACAGTCGCTTCCTCAGTTCGATGGTTTCGACACCTTACAAATGATGATATTTCTTTATGAATGTATGCCACCGAAGAAAGGAAGCGCACCACCCAAATCAATACATCAGCAAAAGCAAATTGATCCAGTTGATTCTTCCAATAATAATCGTACGACCGTTTTCATTAGCTACAGCCATGAGAACCAGGAAGAGCTGAATCGCTTACTTCTACATTTAAGAGCCACTAAACTGAATAATAACACAGTAAAGTGGTGGGATGATACACAAATAAAACCCGGTGCACTGTGGGACGAAGAAATCAAAAAAGCGATGGCTTCAGCTTACGTAGCAATATTACTTGTTAGTATAGATTACCTTGCCTCAGAGTTTATATTAAAACACGAGCTACCTTCCTTATTAACCGCAGCAGAAGATGATGGAGTCATTATCCTACCGGTCATACTTGGACCTTGCAACTTTAAGTACACAGAACTTGCTCGCTTTCAGGCAGTGAACAATCCCTCTATACCTTTAAGTAAAATGAACAAGCATGAGGCAGATGAAGTGTGGAACAAAGTTGTGGAGATTCTCCATGAAATGAAACCAAAAGATTTCTAGACGAATGGTGAAAAATAAAATACTTGTTTGTGTATCTGTTAGATACGAGACGCTCTTTACTCTTGAAAAAGAGCGTCTCGTATCTAACAGATACACAAACAAGCGAGAGGGGAACTGCAATTCACCCAGACTTGCTATTACTTAATACGAGTAATACCTGATTGCCTTAAAAAGAGGTTGTCCAATTGGTGAACCCCAACCAGTAGTTGCATCCCAGCCGGTAGTTGCCGAATAACCAGAAATGCTTCCCTGAGCGTTATTACCCACTGTGATATCATGGAACACCTCAGAGGCTGCTTTCTTATTGAGGCCCAGCAGATAGAGTTCGGGGTTTAAGAAACCCAGCGAGTGACCCGCATACTGATTGGCATCAGCAGTCAGGCCCGCCCATAGTGGAGCGCTCTCGCTTGTGCCGCCAAAGAGATAGTAGTCAGACTCTGACCCTAAGAAGCCCAGATAAACGGGAATGGGCGTCTCTGGGTCTGCATTCATAGCAATATCAGGCAAGCCACGATGCCCCTTCAACAGCTTTTGCGTCTGCGCTGGCAGGAGCTTTTGATAGACAGGCTCAGCAAAGTGCTGGCTCACACCGCCACCGGTTGCGCTCCCAACACCATCGTTCCAGACCGTCTCCTTCTGATAGTTCCCGCTGGTATCAGCATAGAGGCTGGTTCCACCAACCGCCGTCACCCAGGGAGACGAGGAAGGATACCCGACAGTAGGAAATGGATAGATATTGCCATTTACATCGGGATTTGCCGATCCAGCATCGCCAGTGGAAGCGAAAATAGAAATGTGGTTAAGAGCCGCCAGTTGATAGAAGCGCTCAAAGTTGTTGAAAACGGTCTGCCCTTCAGGAGTAAAGAGCGTATTCTCGGTCGTCCCCCAGCTTTGTGAGATAATCTGGCCGAGGTGATGCGAGAGGGCATATTGCTCCAACTGAAGAAACTCTGGCATCCCTTGAACACCCTGCGTCTCAGAGACTGGGCTGGTTAAAACGACAATGTTAGCTGCTGGAGCCATAGCATGCGCCCATTGAATATCCAGCGAGGTCTCTTCTGCCCAGCCAATATGATCGTCATTGTTTGGATCGAATGGAACCGATCCAATCGGGGCAAGTTGCTGGAACGAAGGGGGATCGGGCAGGCCATAATCCGCGTCAAACTTTTTGAGATCGGCTTCGGCTGTCGGGCTACCAAAGGAATCGATGATCACAATAGTCTGCCCTTTTCCATCATATCCCTGATTCACAAGCGAGGCCAGATCATAGGCCTGGCGCATCTCCTGCGGACTATAGCATGGCACCTGGATAGCCGAGCGACAGGCCGTATCACTGGGAGCTTGCCCATTGTTCCAGTGCTTCCAGTGTCCAGTTACCGCCAGCGCACCTATACCCTTTGGGGTGCTGGGAGCAATGTTTGCAGCGCCTAACAAGAGAGACGCAATACAAAGTAGAGCAATAAAGAGCCAGAACAGAATAGACTTCCGAGAAAGAGGAGGAGCTGCTGTCACAGGCATAGGACATCCCTTTCCTTCAAACAAAGTAAAGAATAACGTGGCACTTTTGAGCAAAACATGAGTTTATGATGAAATGTCAAAGCATCGTACATTGACGATCTCATCATGAAAGTAGAGAAATTTCTGCTCGACACAGAATTATGCAGTTAAGTTTACCATAAAGATAAATAGAAATACAAGATTTAATCACTCGACTGCTTGGAGCATTTTCATCATTTTGTGAAGAGGATGAAGTGTGATCCCTCACGTAGCGAGCAACCTTATAGGTTTGTAAGCCTCCTGAAATAGGAAAGATGGCTAGTAGTAGATGGGGAGCGGTCCCGCTTGACTTCCATTTTCATAGAGTGCCTTCCTGGACGACCGACAGGCATTAAGAGTGTAATTTCTTCCTACAGGTGGCATCACGCCGCACAATCTCGCTCAGTATCTCACCCAGCCAAACGTCGTCGCGTGCGGCGGGAGTTGGATGGCAACGGAGCGCATGATCTCCGAGCACAAATTTGATGACATCGCGCGCCTGGCCGCTGAAGCACGAGCGATTGTTCGCCAAGTGCGCGGAGAAGGAGAGGAACAGCGATGACGAGAGTTGTGACCCTGGGCAAAATCCTGCTGCGCCTGAAATCGCCACAGTTCGAGCGCCTCTTTGATATCAATGGGCGCGTGCACCGCTAGGGGGAAAGAGCAAGCTGATCCTCCTATTCAGGCGCAGAACTTCCGATGGGAACGGCACCGCGCATGATACTCTCGATCTCCTGCAGGGTTTCCGGCGTGAGATGTCCCTCGCTCGCCGCAGCAGTTTGGGCGAGTTGTTCGGGCATGCGCGCGCCGACAATAGCCACATCAACAGCAGGCTGGGCCAGTACCCAGGCCACGGCAAGTTGCGCGATGGTCATTCCCTGCTCTTGTGCCACGCGCTTCAAGCGCTCGACTACTGCGACATTCCGTCTAAACCCCTCACCGCTGAAGGACTCGTGCTGGCTCCGCCAGTCATCCGGCGGGAAGGTTGTCTTTAGCGAAAACGATCCACCAAGCAACCCATGAGCCAGTGCACCATACACAAGCACTCCAATGTCAGCGGCCTCGCAATAGGGCAGAATCTCTTCCTCGATCTCGCGTCGGAAGAGGTTATAGGGAGGCTGCAGAGTGTCTATCTTCCTCGTCCGCTCAAACGCTTGCATCTGTTCAACGTTGAAGTTCGAGACGCCCACATAGCGAATTTTCCCTTCCCGCACCAGTTCGTCGAGAGCGCTGGCTGTCTCTTCCATGGGGGTATTGGGATCAGGCCAATGAACCTGGTACAGATCGATAGAGCTGACTCCAAGAGCGCGGAGACTCTCCTCGACTCCCTGGCGCAACCACCCGACACTGGAATCGCGCACGATCCGGTCTCCTTCCATACGTAGTCCGCCTTTGGTAGCCAGCACAATCTTATCGCGCTGGCTCTTCAGTTCAGGCTGGAGTGCTTCACCAAGCAGGCGCTCGGCCAGACCAAAACCATACGCCTGGGCGGTGTCGAACAGGTTAATCCCCAGTTCGAGCGCCTGGCGTATGGTTGCTTTTCCTGCGTTCCACTGCTCCTGCTTGATCTGCCCCCATTCACCACTGAACTGCCAGGTACCGTAGCTGATTTTGGAAACGTGGAGGGCTGTTCGCCCCAACGATGTGTATTCCATCCTCCATCCTTTTTCTATAGCTTGCGGGTGATCATTATTCTGCCCGTGCAGAAGTCGCTGACCCAAGCATCTCATGCAATTTTCCCTTGTTCTCCTGAAGATGAAGCTGCCCTCCTAACGGCTTCCGCAATTGCTCCCACTGGAGCGCTGGATGACCAATAGCAACATGAGCATAGCGCATAGTTTTTTCCTCATCTGTCTATATTCCTGATGAGCCTGGCTCCTGATCATCCGAGCACTTTTACCAATATCCTAACGCAGAGAAGCAAGTCAACAATTTGCTATGCTACGATAATCCCTGACTATCACATCCGGGCGGCGTGTCCACCCCATCAGAATCTCACTCTTTTTACCTGTTTTACCGCTCGGCCATCCAAATGTTGCCCACGGATAATAGGAGAGATTACCTACCTACAGATCCTTTTGCTCACCAGATATGATACGACCTCGTAGAAGTTGTAGAGAAGAACGATGTGTCACTCTTCAAGTGACGATAACGGATCGGACAAGGTTGTATGCCAGGCTTGTCTTGTGTACCGTTGTTCAAGAGAAGAGGAAAGGAAGAGTATGGCGAAAAAGATTGTCATTATGGATGATGAGCCAACGATAGCTGATTTGTATACTGAGGCACTAGCAGAGGAAGGCTATGAGACATTCAGGGTAACTCAGAGCCTGCGCTTTTTTGATGCTCTCAAAGAGCATCAACCAAACTTAGTACTGCTGGACCTGATGATGCCCTTCTTGGATGGGCGTGATGAATTGAAACTGATGGAACTGGCGGGACGTGAGGGCCAGATACCAGTGATCGTGGTCACGGCCTACCCCAACGTAGCCAGGGAAGAACAGGATTTGCGGTCTGCTGGTGTGGTCCAGATCGTCCAGAAACCAGCAGACCTGGATAAACTGATAGAGTTGGTCGAGCAAACAATTGGTAGTCCATAGGGAAACCAGCCTGATTTTAGAAAAACAGACAGTAGAAGTTGCTAATATTCCAAAGATACAACTTCTACTGTCTGTTTTTTTACAGCATCAACTGATGCAGAGTATTTATTTCAGTTAAGCGCGAGGGAGAATGGGCAAATTCATGCCTTCGTCGCGCGTGCGGTGCGTACCGGCGACATCTTTAATGCCGCCTTCTGGGTAAACCACGCGGGCCTCATGCGGCGGGAGCAAACTTGCCACCTCTTTCAAGACGGCATCCAGGAATTGATCTTCGGGCACGGTCTTGATGACTTCGCCTTTGCGGAAGATCACACCTTTCCCTTTGCCACCGGCCAGACCAACATCAGCATCACGCGATTCGCCTGGACCATTGACCACGCAGCCCATCACAGCAACGTGCAGGGGGGTCTGCACCTTCGCCAGACGCTTCTCCACCTCGTTGGCAACGCTGATCACATCGATCTCTACACGTCCGCAGGAGGGGCAGGAAACAAACGTCACGCCGCGATTGCGCAGTTCCAGTGAGCGGAGAATCTCGAAGGCGACGGGTACTTCCTCCTCTGGCTCAGCGCTCAGGCTCACACGAATGGTATCGCCGATGCCATCAGCCAGCAACAGCCCCAGGCCAACCGACGATTTCACGGCCCCGGTCACAAGCGTACCAGCCTCCGTAATGCCGAGATGGAGAGGATAATCGGAGCGCTGGGCAAAGCGACGATACGCCTCTACAGCCGTCAGCACGGCGGAAGATTTGAGAGAGACGGCAATCTCATGATAATCCAGCTCTTCACACCAGCTGATATATTCCAACGCCTTCGTGACCATGCGCTCGGCCAGATGCTCACGCTCTTTCCGCCGCGCCTCAGCAGGATCGGTACGCTCCAACACGCCATCGTCGCGCAAACGTACCTGAATGCGCTGCATCTGAGCGCGTTTATCGAGGGCATCGATCGAGCCAGAATTCACACCAATGCGCATGGCGACGCCACGCTCTTTGGCGGCAACAACAATTTGCTCCAACGACTTGCGACCATTGAGCAAATTGCCAGGATTGATGCGCACCTTATCAATGCCCTGACGAATAGCTTCGAGAGCAAGTTCGGGATTATAATGAACGTCGGCAACCAGCGGAATATGAATGCGCTTCTTGATCTCGCCAAGTACCAGCGCATCCTCCATCTCAGGAACAGCAACACGAATGATCTCGCAGCCTACCTCTTCCAGACGATAAATCTGGGCCACAGTACTTTCCACATCACGCGTGTAGGTTGTTGTCATAGATTGCACTGCAATCGGTGCATCGCCGCCAATTGCCACATTACCGACATGAATCTGTCGCGTTTTCCTTCGCATAATGTCTACTACTCTCCGATTAACTACCCCAACCAGCCACATCACTGATCGTAATAATGACCATCAGGGCAAGTAAAATTGCCATGCCAACTAAATTGATAATGCCCTCACGCTCCGGCTTCAGACGTTTGCCGCCTCGAATAAGTTCAAGCAGCACAAGCACGATACGCCCCCCATCCAGAGCAGGGAACGGTAATATATTCACAATTGCCAGATTCAAGCTCAATATCGAGGTTAAGCTAAGAATCGGCCACCAGCCAAGATCAGGCACGGTCTGAGCAACCTGACCGGTAATCTTCACGATACCGACTGGCCCGGCCAGTTCGGGCTTCACTGCCCCTCTAATCATCAGAGCAATCTGTCCAAGAAAATCACGGGTCACTTCAAATGTATGTTGAATGCCCTTGAAAGGTGCCAGCCATAGAGGAGTGCTGACAAAAGTAATCTTCTGCTCAACGCCCAGATGTCCCTGTCCGGCGGGAGGATTCACCAGAGCATTCACAGTGATAGCGATGGGCGCTGCGGCTCCTGTACGTTTCACTTGCAAATGCACAGGAACAGTGTTCAGACCTTGCTTCTTTGCAGCATCTGTAATCTTTGTCACAGCAGCCGCCATATCGCTAAATTGTGGGGTGGACTGACCATCAACGCTGATAATGATATCGTCAGGGCGCAAGCCAGCGGCAGCTGCCGGAGAATTGGCAACCACAGTGCCAAGCGTCGCGGTATTTGTGTAGGTAGGCTCTCCCAATCCGTAAGCAACGGTAAAAAGCACCATAGCCAGCAGCAGATTCATTACGACACCCGCGCACAGGACAATAATGCGCTTCCCGGCAGGCTTGGCGGCAAAGCTTTGAGGATCGTAGTTTCCATCGTCATCCAGCACGTCGCCATTTTCACCAGGCATACGTACAAAACCGCCGATAGGAAGAAGATTGAGGGAGTAGAGGGTATGATTGGATACAGCCGCATCGGGATTGCTCGCGCCACCACTGGTCCCGCTAAAAGGATTCTGTTTGCCGCTGATTTCCGGGTCACGATGCTGCCCGAACCAGATGACCTCCCAACCACCAGAATCGCGCTTGCGAAACCCGACAATATTAGGAGGGAAGCCGAGGCCAAATTCCTCAACACGAATGCCTGCCCACTTCGCAGTGATGAAGTGGCCAAACTCATGTACAAGTACGAGCAGCCCGAAGACCGGAATAGCCGCCAGTAAGTACCAGTTATTCATCCCATCATCCTTTATCTATCAATATATAAGATGCCTGCCTACAAAGTCGGGACACGGGCTGCGACCTGATCGAGAGCCTACTGATACTACTACATAAGCTTCTCGCTCAGTTCTCTTGCCGTTCTCCGCGCCCAGGCACACGCCTCCAGAGTTGTCGCCACATCAGGCTGCTCAACGGACTGATGACGCTCCAGCACAGCCTCTATCAGACGAGCAATATCGAGAAATCCAATTTTCCCGGCCAGGAAAAGTGCCACCGCCTCCTCATCGGCTCCCAGCAGAGCACAGGGGTAGGTGCCACCACGTTTTCCAGCCTCAATAGCCAGACGGAAGCAAGGGAAGCGCGCTATGTCCAGCGCCTCAAAGTGCAAACTGGCCACATCAGCCCAACGCAACTCGCGAATGAAGCCGGTATCAGCAATATCAAGCCGATCAGGATAAGCCAGAGCATTCATGATCGGTATATGCATACTGGGCAAGCTGGCCTGCATCTTAATTGAGCCATCAATAAATTCCACCATTGAGTGGATAATACTCTCAGGATGCACCACGACCTCAATCTGGTCATATGGTACGCCAAAGAGCCAGTATGATTCGAGGACTTCAAGCCCCTTGTTCATCAGCGTTGCAGAGTCGATCGTGATCTTCTCTCCCATACGCCAGGTAGGATGTGCCAGGGCTTGCTCCACCGAAACGTTCTCTAGCTGCTCAAGGGTGGCATGACGAAATGGTCCCCCCGAAGCAGTAAGCAAAAGACGGTGAATATCGCTATTTTTTTCGCCACGCAAACATTGCCAGATAGCGCTATGTTCACTATCGATTGGCAGGACCGGCACATTGGCACGGTGAGCCGCCTGCATCACCATATGGCCCGCCATCACCAGAGTCTCTTTATTGGCTAACGCAATTGTCTTGCCAGCGCCAATCGCCGCCAATGTGGGTCTTAGCCCCATCAAACCGGAGGTTGCCGCCACCAACACATCGACATCAGCATGGGTCGAGACGGCCAATAATCCCTGTTCGCCGAGCATAGCGCCGGGCAAAATCTCGCGCACCCGCTGCTGCAATTCTGGCGTATCAGCGAAACAGGCAACAACTGAGGGATTGAACTCGCGCACCTGTTCGGCCAGGAGTGAAATATTACTACGTGCAGCCAGGGCAACAACCTGAAAGTGATCAGGAAAGCGGCGTACTACGTCAAGCGTTTGCCGCCCAATCGATCCGGTACTCCCCAGCAAAGCAATACGTTTAGGCTTTGTCATCATGCATAACTCAAAGCACGGTACACTATCTGTACCAGCATCTCTCTTCCAACAATTCAGACAATCTTCGACGTACATTCCGTATACTGACTGGCTACTCTATGCCGATCAGCAGAGTCTAAACTCATTCACATAGATTATATAGCAGAGATGCACCCCTGACAGATCCCCAACGAAAGAGTTGTCAAGGTCATCTTTATTGTACTCTACGAAAAAGCTGCTAGCATGTTGCTCTCCCTATATACCTATAAAAAGAGCAAAGAGATACACCACCACAACCGCGAAAAGCAGGCTGTCTATGCGATCAAGCAGTCCACCATGACCGGGCATAAACTGACCACTATCTTTAAAGTGGGTCTGCCGCTTGATTAAGGATTCGGCCAGATCGCCAAAAACAGCTGCAATCCCGATCAACACCCCCAATACCACAGCGAGATACCAGGGAACCCCAAGCGGAATGGCGGCAAACAGGAGAGCAGCAAGTATCGACACAATCAGGCCACCAGCAACTCCCTCCCATGTCTTCCCAGGACTAATATGAGGCGCGAGCTTATGGCGTCCCAGATAGCGACCGGTAAAGAACGCCGCGCTATCAAAGCCCCAGACGCCAAGAAAAGTGACGAGGAGCCACCAGCAACCGCGCGGCAAAGTCAGCCAGACAGGGCCAGAAAAATGGATCACCGTCGGCTCATATCCACGCAACAGGAGGAAAAAGCTCATGGACCAGGCCAGATAAAGTGGGATGGTCAACGTCAACGCCCAGTCAGCGACCACGCCATCAAGATTTTTGCGCATGAAAAAACTGGGCAGAGAAATAAGCAGCGCACAACTCCAACCGACTTCGAGGATAATGAGGCGCTGCTGAGGAAACATAGCTGCCACCAGGAAGAGGAAGCCGAGGGCAAAGCTCATCCACACAAGGGGACGATAACCGGCGTGGGACAACATCCTGAGCAGTTCAAGCATTGTCATCGTTACTACAAAGCCCACGGCAATAAAAGCGGCCCAACCACCGATCCCGGCAAAAATGAGTACAATAGGAATAGCTATCAGCGCGGTGAGCCAGCGCTGACCAACAGAAGGCTGTTTTTTATCGGTCTCCCTGGAAGTTGCATCGGGTAGGCCTGAATCTTTATTTTGTTCACTGGCTCCTTGCAAGCAATTCACTTCCTCTATAGAGCGACAAAGATAGGGAGAAACCACCCGGAACATGTCCTAAGCAGGACGGCCTTTTGCCGCCCTGTTATTATCACGCTTGATTCCCGGTTGAAGAAACATCCAGGCGTCCAAAACGACGGTGACGCTGCTGGTAACTTTCTAACGCCTCAAGCAAATCTTCGCGCCCAAAATCAGGCCAGAGAGTGGGCGTAGCATAATACTCGCTATAGGCACTTTGCCAGAGCAAGAAATTGCTGACACGCATCTCTCCAGCGGTACGAATCACCATATCTGGATCTGGGAGGTCGCGGGTATATAGATAGGAACTGATTAACTCTTCAGTAATCGTGTCGGGCTGGCGACCATCCGCAATGATCTGGCGAATAGCATCAACAAGTTCGGCCCGACCACCATAATTAAAGCACACATTGAGGCCGATACGGGTATTATTACGGGTCAATTCCACAGAATCGCGAACAGCTTTTTGAAGATCGGGCGAGAGATCGTACAAGCGGCCAAGATGACGTAAACGCACACCATCGCGGTGCAATTTCTCTAGATCCGAACGGATCGTCTCCCAGAAGAGGCGCATCAAGCCTTCAACCTCGGCACGCGGGCGTCCCCAATTTTCGGTTGAAAAAGCATAGACACTGAGCATCTCAATATGTTCATCGGCAGCACACTCGACCAGGCGGCGCAGTGCATTAACTCCCGCTTTGTGGCCAGCCAGGCGGGGTAAATGCCGTTGTGTGGCCCAACGACCATTCCCATCCATAATAATCGCTAGATGGCGGACTGGAGACTCGGACTGCTCAGATATAGCGGGTTGCGACTGTGTAGCAACGCCCTCTTTCCTTTTAACTGAGGAAAGGAGATTTTGCAATTTTGCCAACGTTCGACCTCTCTCTTCTGTTATAGACATCCTTTATCCAACAACAACATCTGTCAGGCCACTCTACACAGAATTGGCAACGCCGGGCTGACAATCCGATAGATCTCTTCGTAGGGTAGTATATAATCTGCGTCAACATATCGGAAAGCAATAAATACGCAGTAGATTTACCTGACATGTACTCCAATGAAAGTGTAGCAAAGCCAGGCGGATATTACGATGCCCCAGGGACTTGACAAGTTGAACGAATCACGCTATGGGAAAAGAGCTTGATAGAAAATGACAGGAAGAGGATATATGCTTGAGTAGGGCCCCAATTCGATGAGAAATACCCGATGTCAAGGGACAAAGGAGAGATGGACGCGAAGAGAACGAATGCCCCTGTGTGCATCTCTCCCTGATCTAATAGCTACAGCCAGAATCAGACTTCCAGGATCTCCTGCTCTTTGGCTTTCCCAACCTTTTCCATCTCATCGATATAACGATCCGTCAGTTTCTGTAGCCTATCAGTACTACGCTTTAGCTCGTCTTCAGAAACCTCTTTTTTCTTTTCGCGATCCCGCAATTTATCCTGCACATCACGACGAACATTGCGAACAGCGACCTTATGTTCGTCGAGTTTCTTGTGGAGGGTTTTGACAAGATCACGTCGCCGCTCTTCATTCATAGGAGGAATAGCCAGGCGGATCACCTGCCCATCATTATTGGGGTTAATCCCCAGATCAGACTTTTGAATCGCCTTCTCAATATCGGTCAGCATTTTTTTCTCCCAGGGCTGAATGACGAGAAGACGAGCCTCCGGGACAGTCACAGTTGCAACCTGATTAATGGGCATTGGTGTGCCGTAGTAATCGACTTGAATGCGTTCAAGCAGGGAAGAGCTAGCACGTCCCGTACGAATACTCCCCAGATCATGCTTTAAAGCTTCGACCGCTTTTTGCATGCGTCTTTCTGCATCACCAAATAAGTCTGTAGTCATAAAAACCTCCTTTGTGGCGACCCATATGCCTTCACATATATCTTCATCTTAGAAGTTCATCCCACCTACATCATCAACCCATCTCCTTGAATGAAGGGGATAGGGTTCCTTCCTGGCAACATTAGACAGGCTCTTTGATGTTACTACTGACGAGTGTACCACACTTTTCGCCACGAATGATGGCCTCTAAAGCGCCGGGCTGATGAAGGTCGAAGACAATAATGGGCATATGATTATCTTTACAGAGAGAAAGCGCAGTACTGTCCATCACCTTTAAACCCATATTCAGCGCTCGCATATAGCTGAGTTCGTCAAACTTACGAGCATTGCTGTTCCGCATTGGGTCATCATCGTAAATACCATCTACTTTTGTTGCTTTCAACAAGATCTGCGCATTCAGTTCGACCGCACGTAGAGCGGCGGCAGTATCAGTGGTAAAAAAGGGATTACCACTGCCTGCTGCAAGAATGACCACACGGCCAAGCTCCAGATGCCGCACCGCTCGACGACGAATAAAAGGCTCAGCAACAGGAGGCATTTCGATGGCAGTCTGTACTCGCGTGACCATGCCCTGTTTTTCCATCGCATCTTGCATAACCAGCGAGTTCATTACTGTCGCCAGCATACCCACGTAGTCAGCAGTGGCACGATCAATGCCTGTAGCGGCGGCATCAGCACCCCGCCACATGTTTCCGCCACCAATGACCATCGCAATCTCCACACCCAGGCTGTGAACGCGCTTGATCTCCCCAGCAATGCTCCTGACGGTTTCAGCATCAATACCAAAGCCTTGAGGACCGAGAGCTTCGCCGCTGAGCTTCAAAAGGATACGCTGATACTTCAGATCGGCTACCATACGAGAATTCCTGCCTTATTCACCCAACTTGAAGCGACTGAAGCGTCGAACGATAATATTTTCTCCGGTATCGGCAATCACCTTACGCACCATCTCACCAACTGTGACGGCATCATCTTTCACCCAGGACTGCATCATCAACACCTGCTCGGAGAAAGCTTTTTTGAGCTTACCAGCAATCACCTCTTCGCGCTTGGCTTCTGGCACGCGAGCCATTGAAGGATCTTCTAGAACTTCTTTGCGCTTCGCATCGACGATCTCGGCAGGTACATCTTCATAGTTGACATACGTGGGTGCGACACCGGCGATTTGCAGCGTCAATTCATTCGCCAGTTGGCGGAAGCTCTCGCTACGAGCAACAAAGTCTGTGCTACAATTGAGTTCGAGCAACACACCTACGCTGTTATTATGGTGGACATAAGCAAAAACGCCGCCCTCTCTGGTCTCACGGCCAGCGCCAATAGCTTTTTCTGCTCGGCGGCTGCTTCTCGCTTCGATAATCTTGACCGCGTCATCCCAGTCCTTCGCCTCATTGAGGGCATTTCTACAATCATTAAACGTCGCGCCCGTCTCTTCACGCAACTTCTTTACGTCTACGGCTGCGTAGTCCATCGTTTTGTCTCTGCCTTCCTTAAATGTATTGAAAACATCACAGTTATTAGAAAAGTGTCTCCCAAATAGGGCACACCGCAGTTCGGCCACGCTGTAGCGTGGAGATATTCCCTGCTCGCAAATAACTGGATGTATTTCTTCTCTTCAGATGTGAGGTATACAACCAATTACACAGGAAAAAGCGGGAGGCAGGAGGCGATCAGCCCCTTACTCCCCGCTTGTCACAATTTGTCTGTCGGTATTACTCTTTTGCTACAAGCTCTGGCTCAGCAGGAGCAGGGGTGGCCTCGCTCACAGGTTCAGCAGCAGGAGTTTCCTGGGCGGGAGCAGCCTCCGTTGATTCCGTTGTGGCGGGAATCTCAACAGGAGCGGCCTCTTCGCCTTCCACTGCCTCAGTATCTTTCTGTAAAGCTTCCAGCTGGCGGCGACCTTCGACAGCCGCATCAGCGATCTTGGCGCAGAGGAGACGAACTGCGCGAATGGCATCATCGTTGGCAGGAATGGGGTAATCCATCTCGTCGGGATCGCAGTTCGTATCGGCCAGGGCGATAATAGGAATCTCCAGGCGACGCGCCTCCAGAACAGCTGTGCGCTCTTTACGGGTATCGATAATAAAGATAGCGCTGGGGAGACGTTTCATATCCTTGATGCCGCCGAGGATGCGCTCCAAACGAACCATGTCATCCTGCAAGCGCTGCACTTCTTTTTTCGGCAAGCGCTCGAAATCTCCCCGATCGCGGCGCGCCTCTAGATCACGCAGATAGCGAATACGGGACTGCATTGTCTGGAAGTTGGTGAGCATACCACCGAGCCAGCGCTGATTGACATAGAACATGCCACAACGCCGGGCCTCCTCAGCAACGGCTTCCTGAGCCTGTTTTTTGGTGCCGACAAAGAGCAGCGTGCCGCCGTCAGCAACCAGTTGCTCGACAAACTTATATGCCTCGTTGAGGCGGGTGACAGTCTGTTGCAGATCAATGATATGAATGCCGTTGCGATCCATAAAAATGAACTGCTGCATTTTGGGGTTCCAGCGCCGGGTCTGGTGTCCAAAGTGAACACCGGCCTCCAGGAGCTGTTTCATAGAAATGATATTAGCCAAAAACAGATCCTCCCTTAGATCCTCCGCATCCGATCATACAAAAGCAGCAGGGCCGGCCCCAGGTTATGAACAAATTGAGGCTTTCGCTCAGCCATATGGACCCCAGGGTGTGCCTGATCGGAATGCGTGTGAACTTGAGTGACACATTGATCACATACTTTGATAGCGAGAGCAACCTCTCACTGCCAGAGAAGTATAGCACAGAGTGAGAGGAGACGCAAGAAAATTAGCACCACCACGACGAGAGAAAATACCTGGATCGCCTGACAAAAAAGGGTGTATACAGTATACTGATTGAATACAAGATGACACGTAGTGGAGTGGAGGAAGAACATGCGCGGCAGAACGCGTTTCTATCGCATACATCTCATTGCCTATGATGTGGTTGCAAATTGCTACTGGTGCTTTCCACCTGGAATTCCCATTCTCAGCCCTATTCCTATTACCCCTATCCCTTATCAGCAAAAAAGGCTACCACGTAAGATCCATCTGATACACATCCCATAAATAGTAAGCACGAAATACAGAAAAACGCCGCCTGTTTCTTGAATACAATCGTATAGTATAGAGTGTAAGCCTACCTATTTATAACCAATCAGCGTTCACTGTTCTCAGGGGTAGAAGAAGTAGAAAGGGATACATACACATGGTAACAATACTTATTGTTGACGATCATTTACTCATGCGGCGCGTAATCAAGCAAGTGCTGGAACAAGAATCTACCTTCACCGTCATAGGAGAAGCGTGTAATGGTTTTGAAGCAGTGGAGCAGGCTGCCAAAACGCTACCAGATGTTGTGCTGATGGACCTGGACATGCCTGGTTGCAATGGATTTGAGGCCACAGAGCAGGTATTGCTCTGCTCGCCACGCTCTCGTGTCGTGATCTTCACAGCCTCACACGAGGAACGACATATTTTTCAAGCTATCCATCGGGGAGCTATTGGTTATCTGACAAAAGATACAGACGCGGAAACCCTCCTGCATGCCATTCATTGTGCGGCTCGCAATGATCTTTGTATACCAGGAACGCTTGCTGGTCCAATCATCGCCCAGATACAGGCCATCTGGCGCACGCAAAGCTACCCCTCCACTCGCTATGGGCCAGCCGCCTATGCCTATAGAACTTCGCGGCGTACCCGGACACGCCCAACCAGGGCGCTTCCAGCCCCCATTGAAGTTGTTGTTGAGTCAGCCGACGAGAAAACAATCACCGAGCAGCCTGCGGAAATCAGCATTCCAGAACCAAGGGAAAGAGAGCCAGCCAGCGAAACGACGATAGAGCAACCACCCGCGCTAGTCACACGCCCTCTTACGGAGAGAGAACTAGAAATTCTGCATTTGATGCGTCAGGGGCTTAAAAATCGTGAAATAGCGCTAGAATTGGAGATTGCAGAGTCCACTGTCCACAAACATGTACAAAACATCTTTGAGAAGGTGCGGGCGCGTAATCGCGCAGAAGCTATTTATCTGACCAATACAGAAGAGTTCTATGGCCTCTATCCAGATTATTCGTTCTAGGTAATGGTACAATAACTCTTGTTATCAAGCCAGCAGACTAGCAGAAAAGCAAAGTGGATACGTGCGCGCAAAACGATCTCGCAATCAACAAACATCGTCCTCCTCCGAAAAGGCTGACGAAACAATTTCGTTTCTAACGCAAAGTGACATCTTCCGACATCTCGATGTAGATGCACTAGTGGAGTTGGAACGCACTATCACCGTCATTACCTGCCCACCTGGACGTATCATTTACCGTCCAGGTGAGAGAGGAAATGCTCTTTTCATCCTGCAATCGGGCAGTGTCCAACTGTACCATCTCTCAACGGATGGCAGAAAGCTGATTATCGCAACATTAGCAGCCGGAGATTGCTTTGGTGAGACGCTTTTGCTGGGACAAAATACGCACAACGACTTTGCAGAAGCTACTGTCGCCTCTTCAATTTGTGCCATCAATAAACAGGATATCGAACCTCTACTGCTACAACAATCGGGGATAACGCTCGCACTGCTCAAAAAAATGAGCCAGCGTCTTGCTCTACTAGAAGCTCAGCTCATCAATACAACGTTCAAAAGTATGCCAGCACGTTTAGCGGCGCTGTTGCTGCAACTGGCACAGCACAAAGAGCAAGAGATCCTGGTTGTTGAGGGACTGAGCCATGAAGAGCTGGCTGAGCGGCTGGGCGTCTATCGTGAAACCGTCAGTATGGCGCTCCGTGATCTGCGCGAAGCAGGAGCCATCGAATTAGGGCGCAAACACATTACGATCAATAAGCCCCTGCTTTTGCGCGATGTTGCCGAATCCTGACAATCAAGGGCGATAGACCAGTATCTGCTCCATCGCCTCCAAAATACGAGGCAATATCTTTAGGAAGCACCAGAGCAGCTTCATCTCCTGCCAGGTATGCATCGATGTCTTTGTGCATTTGTGGCTTTTTGATATCAAGAAACATGGTAATACCGTTCAAAACCAGTATTTCCCCTGTGATCTTCTGTTTCTGCAAACGCCACCCAAGTTTCTGTAAATATCTGCTTGCCTCTTCTTGCTTCACTATCCTCCTCCAAGCGGAATTCAGACAATCTTCAATGAAACTAAATCACTATTCCTTTCTTATTCTACTCCATCCACTTCAAAAAGGCGCGATACCAGAAGATCCTGGTATCGCGCCTGCTCGTTTGCTTCAATTGACCATATCAGGCCAGGGTACGTTGCTGAGAGCCAAGCATATCGCGAATAACTTCTTTGAGGTGGGCAGAAGAAATGCCGTACAGTTCCTTGAGGATCGTGGGAGCGCCATGCTCGACAAAAGTATCAGGCAAACCGATGCGCCTGACATCAATATCTCTCATCCCTTCGCGCTCCAACAGTTCCAGCACAGCGCTGCCAAAGCCACCCATCAGCGCATGGTCCTCAATTGTGACAATGTGACGC
The DNA here is from genome assembly GCF_016587455.1 of Reticulibacter mediterranei. Lineage (NCBI taxonomy): Bacteria > Bacillati > Chloroflexota > Ktedonobacteria > Ktedonobacterales > Reticulibacteraceae > Reticulibacter > Reticulibacter mediterranei. Next base: position 2,035,374 of record NZ_BNJK01000001.1, read on the forward strand.
GTCCCCTGTGCCAGACTCATGATCATCTCTTCATCTAAAGGTTTGGCCCAACGCGCGTTGACTACGGCGACCCGCAGGCCTTCCTCCGCCAGTTCCGCAGCCGCCTGCGTTGCCTGAGCAACAGTTGACCCGTAAGCGAGAATAGCGCAATCCATGCGCTCTGCCTCCTCAAGCGTTGAAGGACTCAACAGTTCTGCCTTCCCCACCTCCAGCGCATGAAGTTCCTGACCCAAGTGCACACCCAGCGCCTTCCCACGTGGATAGCGCAGGGCTACTGGCCCATCCATATAGATGGCTGTATAGAGCATGTGACGCAGTTCTTCTTCATCTTTGGGAGCCATGACCTTCATATTTGGCAACATACGCATAAAGGCGATATCGAACACGCCATGCTGCGTCTGCCCATCTTCACCAACGATACCAGCCCGGTCCATAGCAAAGACGACATGCAGATTTTGCACACAGATATCATGAACAACCTGATCAAAAGCGCGCTGCATAAAGGTCGAGTAGATAGCAACCACCGGACAGAGGCCGCTCACAGCCATTCCACCTGCAAACGTTACAGCATGCTGTTCGGCGATACCAACGTCAAAGTAGCGCTCGGGGAAACGCTGGTGCAGTTTCTTGAGGCCAGTTCCCTCCTCCATCGCGGCGGTAATCCCAACAACTGAAGGATCCTTCTCGGCGATATCAACCAGAGTGTTGGCAAAAACCTCTGTGTAGGTTGGAGGATCCTCAGGGTTTTTCTTAATCGTCCCGGTTGTATAATCGTAAGCGCCTGGACCATGCCATTTGGTGGAATCGCCTTCTGCCACATGCCACCCTTTCCCTTTTTTCGTCACCACCTGCACTATGACTGGCCCTTCAATCTTTTTCACATTCTCGAAAACATCAAGCATCAGAGGAATATCATGTCCATCAAAAGGACCAAAAAAACTTGATGCCCAGCTCTTCAAAAATGACACCGCTTTTGCTGTGCAACACAAACTGCTTCAGACTCGTTTCGGCACGGCCAGCAGCCGTGCGCGCTCTATCGCCAACAACCGGAAGGCGCTCAATAGACCCCTTTGCCATCTCACGCAAGCGCTGATAGCTGGGGGTTGTTTGCACCTTGCGCACCTGGCTCAAATGATGAGAGAGCGCACCAACGTTATCAGAGATGGATTTTTCATTATCATTCAAGACAATAATGAGGTTCTTTTTTAAACTACCCGCGTTGTTCAAAGCCTCCAGCGCCATACCACCAGTTAACGCACCATCCCCGATGACTGCGATAACTTTGTGCTCTTTGCCCTGCAAGTCGCGAGCAGCTGCGAGGCCGAGAGCTGCCGAAATAGAGGTGCTGGCATGACTGGCACCAAAGACATCATAGGAACTCTCCTCACGACGGAGATACCCTGAAAGTCCGCCAAACTGACGAATTGTATGGAAACGCTCCCGTCGTCCTGTCAGAAGTTTATGCACATATGCCTGGTGCCCAATATCCCAAACCAGCAAATCATCAGGAGTATTGAAGATATAATGGAGGGCCATCGTTAATTCCACCACACCGAGATTAGGAGCCAGATGACCGCCCCTCACCGAAACTTTCTCAATAATCTCATTCCGAATCTCGCCTGCTAGCTCCTCCATTTGCGGAATCGAGAGAGTACGTAACTGTTCAGGACCATCAATGCTATCAAGAATCCTTGCCAAAGGTTTCCTCCATATTTATCTATTGGCACTAGCTGCCTCCCACACCAGAGCGAGAAACAAGCAGTGGACACCTCGAACGATGTCTGACACGGCATATCAAATACAATATATCAATCAAGAGAACGTAGCATCATTTCCCCAGACAGAACCTTTTAGTATTATAGAGATATTACCAGGGGCAAGCAAACCCTCGGTTCAGAAATTCATGCACATAGGGTCTTGACAAGCATTCATTCCGCTCCAGAAGCGGCTTGATGCTATAAAAATAGTCCCTTGACAGTATTTGACATTCTTTTTATTATGACACAGGCGGGGCCATTGTTACATTAATTGGTACCTGCGCTTGTACCAAACAATACTTCCGATAAGATCTGAAATCCAGACATCTTACATCACAGCAATCGGAATAGACAGACGTAGATGAGCGGGTGCTGTAACAGGCTCCGCACAAGAAAGGAAGGAGGAGCGGCCTCTGCCCGATAAAGGGCTGAGAATGGCAAGAAGAAAGAGTAAACTTATTCCTGCCATATGCTGCATATCTTATGACAAGGAAAGACAGCGAAAAAGAAGCAGAGCGACCACATTATTACTCCCAGTTCTGGCTCGACGTTGCTGCCGGCCGCCGGATAATCGGCGCTCCCAAGCCAAACGAAGAAAATGAGCTGGTTGAAAACGAGCCTGTAGAGGCAGCCCCGGCACGCAAAGCAGGGCGTGCATCCGAAGAACAGGAACGAGCGGCCTCTGATGGACGAACAGAAAACATTGCTCATCCTGTTGCAGAACCCGTTGCGGCCCCTGAAGAATATATCGAACCTGAAGAAGAAGAGGAGCCATTTAACGGCGACTTAGAGGCTTCGGAGATGCAAAACGTCGATGACAGTGACATACCCGATATGGATCTGGGATCTGACGAAGAAGAGGAGGAGGAAGAGGAAGAAGACTTCTTCGACGAAGAAGAAGAAGAGGAGGAGGAGGAAGAGGAGGAAGATTGGGGCGGTCGTGGCAGTCGCAAAAAAGCGAAACCCACCCGACCTACTCGTCCACAAAAGAAACCAACCAGACGCGATACACGACGCGGATACTAATCTTCCGTATCACATACCATTCATCGCAGTGCTTCCTGAAGTTATACGATTTCAGGAAGCACTGCTATTAGTAGACTCGCCATAGCACTCAAGGATAAATGCCGCGTATCTGGGTAGCCTCAGCAACACGAGAAATCGCAAGCATATTGGCTGCCAGGCGCATATCACAATGAAACTGATCTGCCTTTTCAGCAACGGCCGCAAACGAGCGATTCATAATCATTTCGAGCCGCTGCGTAATCTCTTCGACACCCCAGAAGAAGCTCTGTAAGTCCTGCACCCACTCAAAGTAGCTGACCGTGACCCCTCCGGCATTCGCTAGGATATCGGGAATGATCATCACACCTCGTTTGTAGAGGATGCGATCTGCCTCGGGAGTTGTTGGACCATTGGCAGCTTCAGCAATAATACGAGCCTGAATACGCTCCGCACTGGCAGCAGTAATGATGCCCTCCAGAGCTGCGGGGATCAGGATATCACAAGGAACCTCAACCACATCCTGTACGCGTATTGCCTGAGCATGGATAAAGCCAACAACCGAACCGGTCTCCTGCTTGTGACGCGACACTTCCGCCAGATCAAGGCCATTCTCATTATAAATAGCCCCTCGCGAATCACTGACGGCGACGATCTTACAACCCTCATTATGGAAGAGACGAGCGGCAATGCTCCCGGCATTTCCATAGCCCTGGATGCTCACCCTGGCACCACGCAAGGGCATACCGATACGCTTTGCGGCCTGCCTGGTCACAAATAATACTCCAGTCGCTGTCGCCTCATTACGTCCCTCACTGCCGCCAATGGAGAGCGGCTTCCCGGTCACAACAGCCGGAATAGAGAAGCCCTCGTGCATAGAATAGGTATCCATAATCCAGGCCATCACCTGGGGATTGGTATTTACATCTGGCGCAGGAATATCGCTATGCGGACCGATGATAATCGCTATTTCGGTGGCATAACGGCGGGTCAGGCGCTCCAGTTCGGCCGGGGTCATATCTTTGGGATCACAAATCACGCCACCTTTAGCCCCACCAAAGGGGATGCCAACCACCGCACATTTCCACGCCATCCACATTGCCAGCGCTTTGACCTCGTCCAACGTCACATCCGGGCCATAACGGATGCCTCCTTTGGCAGGACCACGATTAACGTTATGTTGCACACGATAGCCTGTAAATGTTCTGATACGTCCATTATCAAGGCGCACCGGGAAATGAACCGTTAGCTCACGCTTGGGCCTGCGTAAGATTTCGCGCATATCTTCGGAGAGGCCAAGCTTCTCGGCGGCAATATCAAACTGTTGCACCGCCATCTTATAAGGATTAAATGGAGACGCGCTGCCATCGCTGGCGGATGTAGACTTCACTTCGTTGTGCATAGTCAACGTGCTACCTTTCATATAAAGTAGAGCATACACATTCTTGCTATATTCTCATCGTCAATCATATATCGTTTTTGCAATTACTGCAAACACCTGCATACCAGCAAACTCAGGAATACCTTGCAAATTTTTTCAATACAGTAGCCTCGCCACATCAATTGATGGCCATAGTTCCATGCCACGAAAAAACGAGCCATCTTATAAAAGATGACTCGCTTTGCTGTCAAAAGATGGTACTATGCTTGCGGTTCTCCCAGCTTTTCACGCAACAGCTCTTGCACGATATCTGCTCTGGCCTGTCCGCGCGTTTGTTTCATCACCTGACCAACCAGAGATTGCAAGACACTGGTCTTACCGTTGAGGTACACGCTCACAACTTTGGGGTTGTTGGCAATGACCTCGTCGATGATGCCTCCAAGCACGGCCCGATCGGTAATCGGCGGCTTAATGCCCTTCTTCTTGACGATCTCTTCGGGCAGTTCACCGGAGGCAAAGGCGTCATCCAGCACCTCCTTCGCTTGCTTGCCGGTGATACGCTCGCTATCCAGTAGATCAAGCAAGTTTACCAGAGCCGCAGGCGAAAGCGGGCTATTTTCAATCGCAATAGAGTTGGCTTTAAGCAGGCGCACCACCTCGCTCAGCAGCCAGTTGCTGGCAGCTTTGGCCCGAGCATTGCGATCCTTGGCTTGCGAGGCTACCATCACGCGCTCAAAGTAATCTCCCAACGCCTTGTCTTCGGTCATCACATTCGCATCCTGGACAGAGAGACCATACTCGCTCTGATAGCGGGCACGGCGCGCATCGGGCAACTCTGGCAGGCTGGCACGTATCTCCTCTACCTGCTCCCGGCTAATCAACAGTGGTGGTAAATCTGGCTCCGGGAAGTAGCGGTAGTCATCGGCGTACTCCTTCACACGCTGTAATACCGTGATCCCTTTATTCTCGATCCAGCCACGCGTCTCTTGACGAATCTTGCCACCATCGCGGATGACAGCTATCTGACGCCGTGCTTCGTATTCCAGTGCGCGCTCGACCGCACGGAAACTGTTCATATTTTTGATTTCCGTTTTCACGCCCAGTTGTTGTTCTCCACGAGGGCGTACAGACACATTCGCGTCGCAGCGCAGGCTCCCCTCTTCCATCTTGCCAGAGGCCACTCCCAGATAGATCAGGATCTCACGCAGCTTTTGCATATAGAGACGAGCTTCTTCCGGGCTACGCATATCAGGCTCGCTCACAATCTCCATCAACGGCGTACCAGCGCGGTTCACATCAATTAGACTATACCCATCATGATGCAACAGACGGGCGGTATCTTCTTCGAGATGGACGCGGGTAATCCCGATCTGTTTCTCGCGACCATGCAAATCAATCATCAGATATCCGTTACGGCTGAGAGGAATATCGTACTGTGAAATTTGATAGCCTTTCATCAGATCGGGATAGGGATAGCTCTTGCGGTCAAATTTAGAATATGCGGGGATCGAGCAATTCAGCGCAAGAGCTGTCATAATCGTATAGATCACAGCACTCTGATTAATTACTGGCAATACGCCGGGCATACCCATGCAGACAGGACAGACATGAGTGTTGGGAGCGGCATTGGCATAGCCAGTACTACAGGAACAGAACATCTTACTCCTGGTAAGGAGTTGCGAGTGGACTTCAAGGCCGATTACCACCTCGAAATCGGTATCAATAGGCGAATATGTCGTTGTTGTCATGCTCACTCACAGTCTTATTTTATCTAACCCACACGCGATCTTATTGCGCGATTGTCACCGTGTTTTGCTGTAAGTCTAGTCCTTTCCGCGTGTTTCGTCAATGGGAACAGGCCACAAAAATTTGTCATAGTAGAAGATGCATGCGGCATTTCAATGATAGGGATAGCATTCGTGCAAAAAGGACAACGCCTCACAGGGCAAGATATCCCAAATTGCCAGGGCAGTCAGTTTTATTTAGCAGATAGGTAATAAGTATCAGGGATGTTGCCGAAACCAGAAACGATGGTAATCTAAGGATAAGAGAAACGTAGTGCATTTACAGTGTTTTCTTGTTTATATAGAGCTTGCCAATGCTCATCTGTTGTGGTAGACTGCATATACAGGCCATAATATAACCTGTAACGGGTAGTCATAGTCTATCCTGTGTGGCGATCTTCCACACAAACCAGAACATCGTGGTATCCAGGTATGCCACAGAGTATGGAACTATGTTTCCCATTGCCTCCAAACATGAGCATGCCATCTTTTACCTGTGCCATAATATGGTTTGATGGAACAACACGAGCAGTAGAGCGCAGATAGAAGATGAGCAGGATAACACGATCACCATTTTAAGATAGGGATACCGGGAAGCTAGCAAAAAACCTCCCATGTGGCTAACGACCGATAGGGTTCTCTTATCTCAAGAAGGTATCGTGTTTTGTGTGTGTGTGAAGTGTTACAAAATAAGGTATACTATCCCCGGCGGTAGTCAGTGACTACTAGAAATTTCGGAGCGTGCAGGTAGTGGCGCGTACGAGCGGGCAGGAGAGCTAGTAGATATGTCCCTAATCAACATGGCAAAACGAGAGATCAATTGTAAAATTGTCTATTACGGTATTGGCCTCTGTGGAAAGACAACTAACCTCCACTATATCCATCAGGCGGTCAACCCACAAGATGTAGGCGATATGGTCTCTATCGATACGGAAACTGAACGTACGTTGTACTTTGACTTGCTCCCCCTGGAATTGGGGAAAGTGCATGGCTTTCATATTCGCTTCCAACTCTACACCGTCCCCGGCCAGATCCTCTATCAGCAGACTCGTATCTCGGTCCTCAAAGGTGCAGATTGCGTCGTCTTTGTGGCAGATTCACAGGCAAGCAAGTTACAAGAGAATATCGAGTGTTGGAACGAATTGCAGGAACAACTTCGCAGAATGAACAAGGATGTGGCAGATTTTCCGCTGGTCATGCAATGGAATAAGCGCGATTTGCAAGATGTCCTGCCCGTCTCCGTGTTAGAAAAATACCTCAACCCATACCGTGTTCCCAGTTACGAAGCCATTGCTGTCACCGGACAAGGAGTGATCGACTCTTTGCGCGTGGGCGTCAACAGCACGCTGCGCCGGTTAAATCGCATCTAATATCACCAAATTCTGGTGCAGGTCAGAAGCCATCGTCACTACCTCCACAATCACCGTCGCTTCTGGCCTGCTTAACCATCACCTTATCTACATCACACCCTCTCTCACCACCATCAGAGATCCTATTTTCAATGCTGATTGCTCGCTACCTGTTTTATGTGTATAATAATGCGCAATAGTTGTGTACCCACTCAGAAAGAAAAGAACTTATTACATACAACATATTTTCTACCTGACCACGATTGGTCGCCCTCCCGATGCATAGCATGCTCTTTAAACAAAGAAATGTTGCACGTTTCATCGACTAAAAAGCATCTACGTATTGGGGTTTCTGCGTTGCCATTGAGAAGTAATTACAGACCAAGAGCCTGGACATGTAGCAATTCATAGTACCAGCTCTTCTACAAAGGTTTTTTTATGGAAACGATACGCGTCATCATTATTGATGATCAGCCTCTTTACCGTGAGGGTATTCGTACTGCCCTCGAACACAGGGAGGATTGTGTGATTGTGGGCGAAGCAACTGATGCAAGAAGAGCCTCTGAGCTGCTACACACAAGTCATCCCGACGTTGCTCTGATCAATGCAGGTCTGGACTCGTCAGATCCCTTAGAGATAGCTCAGCAGGCACGCCAGATATCTCCTCAGACGGCAATCATTCTGCTGGCTCCATCGGAAGACGAAGAACGCCTATTTCAATCAATCAAAGTAGGAGTGGCTGCCTATTACACGCGCCATATTACTCCTGACCAGTTGGTGGAGGCGATCCAAAAAGTGAGCCAGGGCCAGTATCTCATTAATAATGACGTTTTCATTAAGCCCCAGAGCATCACCCGGGATCTCAAGCCATTCAAAGAGCTGGCAACAGAAGAGCTAGAGGTAGAAGAGACAAAAGAACAATTTTCACCTCTGTCCAGCCGCGAGATAGAAATTCTAGATTACATCGCACGTGGTAATAGCAACAAAGAAATTGCCAAATCGCTCAAAATCAGCGATCAGACGGTGAAAAATCATATCACATCCATTCTCAAAAAGCTCTCCGTTAATGATCGTACCGCTGCAGTCGTCTATGCGCTCCGTCATAGCTGGATCAAAATGCATCAGGAGCAGTAGCGCGAGCAAAACATCACAATCCGAGAGACGGCACTCTCTATCTATACAGATGTCGTCTCTTTTTGCATGCATAAACATATCAAGGAAAACACATTAAGCAATATCATGCCCAGAGCGAGAATAGTTCTTGTCCGCTGTTTGCATCTAAAAAGACATAGAGGTCGTGATAAGATTGAGAAGGAGATTTTGGATCAAAAGAGGTATCTCCCGATTCCTGGGGTATTTGTTGATATAGCACCATCCAAACGGCAACGTTATTCCAATCAGGATGTATCACTGGAGTCTTTGTCATGGGATAGCTCAACAAAGCGTAACGTGTATCGGTTCCCTTCGCCCGACTAGCAGCATCTGGTTCGAGCCGATTGGCAATTTCCACCGCCTGCTGCCGACTGAGCGCAGGCTTTTGATCCGTCGCGCGTAGCGTAATGCCTTGAGCGAGCAGCGGCGCGAATTGCAGACTTGGGGTAGGAGTAGCAATCAAGCCAGGGAGGAGCTGAGTAGGAGAGAGAGAAGCAGGACTACGATGTGAGAGAAAAATCCAACTCAACCATAAAAAACCGATCAATAGGAGCAAGCCACCAACAACAGCCGTACCGGAACGAAAATGGGAAGATTGTCGCTTTTTTGCCATACACAGTTCGCCTTCCTGAAATAATCGCGCCGAGCACTCCGGTATTGCGTCGGTAAAATCAGTATAGAATAATTGAGGGAGAAAGACAACGGTACATTGACCTGATTTTCGCAAAAAGGCTATACTGATAGTAAGGGTTCACGTTGCGCATCCACTGTACTCCGTTTGTACATACTCACTCATCGATAGAGCAGAACTCATTGCACAGGCTTTTATGCAAAGTGGGAACCACACAGACATGGATAACGATGGTCCATCGCTATCCAGACCTCGGAGGAGAAGAAAGGAAGTCAAACTCGGTGAAAGTTTATGGCCGTATAACGGTATTTCCTAACATGCCAGCCCGTATCAGTCGTCTCTATGAGCTGGCATATAATTTGTGGTGGAGTTGGCATCCAGAAGCTCGTGCGCTCTATAGTACCCTCGACGCTGAACTCTGGGAGCGGGTAGGCCATAATCCTGTCCGATTCCTCAGCGAAGTAGAGCCATACAAGCTGGAACAGGCCGCAGAACAGGCAGAATACTTACAAGCGTATGACAGTGTCATTAAAGATTTTGACCACTACATGCATCCACGCCCGGACGAGACCTGGTTCTCAAGCAGCTACCCGGAGCTGGTCAATACGACTATTGCCTACTTTTCTGCCGAATTTGGCCTGCACGAATCCGTTCCCATCTACTCGGGAGGTCTGGGCATTCTCTCTGGTGACCACTGCAAAGAGGCCAGCGATCTGGGTCTGCCGTTTGTTGGAGTCGGTTTCCTCTATCCGCAGGGCTATTTTCACCAGCGTATTACCCGCGATGGAGTCCAGGAAGCGATTTACGATAAGTTGCACTTCTCAGAGACACCAGCTATACCAGCAGTCGGACCAGATGGCAACGAAGTAGTGATTAGCGTTGACCTGCCGGGTCGCCGCATCTATGCGAAGGTCTGGAAACTGATGATCGGGCGCGTGCCTCTGTATCTGATGGATACTGATGTGGCTCCTAACGCACCAGCTGATCGCGAACTGTCGGCCCGTCTCTATGGCGGAGATCGAGAAATGCGCATCTCCCAGGAGATTGTGCTTGGCATCGGCGGAGTACGAGCGCTCAGAGCGCTTGGCATCAGCCCTAGCGCCTGGCATCTCAACGAAGGGCACGCCGCCTTTCTCAACCTGGAGCGCTGCCGCGAACTGGTTGCTACCGGACTCAATTTCAACGAAGCGCGTGAAGTGGTCGCCGCCAATTCGCTCTTCACCACCCATACCCCTGTCCCGGCTGGAAACGATGCCTTTAGCTTCGATCTGATCGACAAGTACTTCAGTAGCTACTGGGGACAGCTTGGCCTCAACCGCGACCAATTTATAGATGTTGCACGTGAGGATCAGGGCTGGGGTGCCACCTACAGCATGACGGTGCTCGCGCTCAAGCTCTCGGACCATCATAACGGCGTGAGCAAACTACACGGAGAAGTCTCGCGCAAGATGTGGCAATTCCTGTGGCCCGGCATTGATGTTGACGAGGTGCCTATCGACTATATCACTAACGGCGTCCACACCTTCTCCTGGATCGCACAGGAGATCAATGTCCTATTTGGTCGCTACCTGGACAGCGATTGGGGTCGCCACGTCGATGAGCAAGCGTTCTGGGATCAACACATCGACGCACTTCCTGATAAAGAGCTATGGCGTGTGCATGTGCAACAGAAAGAGAAACTGATCGAGTATTCCCGCAAGCGTCTGATCCAGCAGCATCTCCGCCTGGGAGAAGGTTCAACACAAATAGCCGAGTTTGGGCAGATACTCAATCCCGAGGCATTGACCATCGGCTTTGCACGCCGTTTTGCAACATATAAGCGAGCCGCCCTGATCTTCCGCGATCTGAACCGCCTGCACAAGCTTCTCAATAATCCCCAGCGACCGATGCAGATCATCTTCGCTGGCAAAGCACACCCCGCCGACGAACCCGGTAAGGCGCTGATCGAGCAGATTTATCGCGCCTCGCGTAGCGAGGAGTTCAAAGGGAAAGTCATCCTGCTGGAAAATTATGACATCGATATGGCCCGCTATCTCGTTGCTGGCACCGATGTCTGGCTCAACAATCCTATCCGCCCCTATGAAGCCAGCGGAACCAGTGGACAGAAAGCAGCGCTCAACGGCCAGCCGAACTGTAGCATCCTCGATGGCTGGTGGGCCGAAGGCTATAACGGCAAGAACGGGTGGGCCATCGGCGAGGAGCGAGAATATCACAATCAGGAAGCGCAGGCCGAAGCCGATAGCCTCTCGCTCTACCGCGTGCTTGAAGAGGAAATTATCCCTGCATTCTTCGAGAGGGGATCAGATGACGTTCCGCATCGCTGGGTTGGCTTTATGAAAGAGGCCATTCGGACCTGCACGCCACAATTCAGCATGCGCCGTATGGTGAAAGAGTATACAACTCGCTATTATGTCCCCGAAGTTCAGCAAAGCAAGGGGATGGCAGAGAATAATTACGAACGCGCACGTATTCTTGCCCATTGGAAAGAACACATTCGAGAAAACTGGAACAAGCTGGAACTTTACGTTGATGGCCGCCGCGATGGGCAACTCAGCCTCGGCGAGGGCATCGACGTACACGCCTGGGTGCGTATAGATGGGTTGAGTCCCGATGACATCTGCATCGAACTTGTCTATGGAGAGATCAAGAACGAAATTGCACAGCCGCAGTTTGCACGTCCTATGAGTTTTACCAAGCGAGAACTCGATGGCTCTTACAGATATGACATCCATCTGCAACCAGAAGAGAGCGGTAGCATTGCGTATAACATTCGTGTGGTGCCATCTCATCCATTGTTAACCGAAAAGTACGAACTGGGCCTGATTCGCTGGGCATAGGCAAGATAAAGAGCAAGTGAGCTATGCTGGTTTTCTGCTGGCATAGCTCACTTGCTCTTTGTTAGTAATAATAGGGCACATCTACGAATTAGCGGGTTTGAGTCCGACATGCCTGTAAGTGAATATATGATGGAAAGAGAAATTATAGAGCAGGACGAGGATCAAAGCGGCAGCTTCAGCGACGATAGCAGGAACGTGGCCAAGATGGGTCAGGCCAAACTGGATCAGAAACGTGAGAACGCTGCCACCAATTGAAGTGATGTGAAAGCGGAGGCAGCGTGCTTTCCAGGAGCGCGCGCGTCCGGGCAGGTGCCTGAAGGTAACAAAGTCATTGGGGATAAAGTTTGCCATGATTGAGATTTCAGCAGCTAAAACAGAGGCAATGACATTGTGTACAACATCACTAATGGGCAATTTGATATAGTAGAATACCAGGTAAAAAACAGCCAGGTTCACCAACGCCGCGAAGCCGCCAATGATGACATAGGTAACGAAACGTTGACATACTCCCGCACGTCCACCAGTAATAGTATCCACGACATCTAATACTTGATTTGCAAAAGCCCAGCGATAGGGGCGGTAACTTGGCAAGCGAGAAGGCACCTGTTCCCCCTGCATGGCCGACGCTACAGAGACTTCCTCCAGGTTACACTCTGACATAGACTTCTCCAACTGTTTTCCATTTCTGTGTTGTTACAAACGTGTTCTATTCCTGAGTACAAAACGGACTATTCGCAAACAAAGTAACGAACGGCCTGTGAGAGTACCGTTGGGCTAGGCATAGTGGAACAAAAAAACCAGATCCCTCATCATAAGGATCTGGCAAACAAGAAAACACCGCAAATCATAGAAACGGGAGAGCGCAAAGAATAGGCGGATCAGTTAAACGAGGGGCGCGCAAGACAACGTCGATCGGTCCGTTCGCCTTTCCCTGTTGCATGTGCAACGGCCCCTGTACTCCCACCAGCACATCATGAGCCAACAGGTAGGTGTGTGGATCTTCTGATGGCGGAAAAGCGGCCACCATCAGATAGTATGTGCCATCGGGAACAGGAGCGAGATGATAGGGACCAGGAGCATGGATGCGCGTGCAGGAAACGGGGCGAGCCTGGGGAATAGGCTTGGGAAACAAACCGATGAAGATAGTGCCTTTGAACGGACGAAAGATATGGATATGACCGGAGAGGCCACGTAGCGTGAGAGGCGATGGAGCAGTATTCCGTACCTTTGCCAAAGACAGAGGCTCCTGACGAACCAATTGACGCAACTGACGCGGTGGCACACCTACCAACTGTGTAAAACGTGTTGTAAACGAGCCAAGCCCTGTATAGCCCACTTCAAAGCAGATATCAGTCACGCTTAAAGACGTTGTAAGAAGCAAATGTCTGGCAGCATCGAGGCGCAGTGTGGCCAGAAACTCACCCGGGGGAATGCCTATCACTTGATGAAATACGCGGTTGAAATAGTAGGGACTGAGACAGGCGATCTCCGCCATCTCTTCCAATGAGAGAGGCTCGTGCAGTTGTGTGCGCATAATCCGAATCACATGCTCAATTGTCTCCTGATGATAGAAACGAGCGTCATTGTGTATCTCATCAATAGCTGTCCGGGTGTCCTCTGCCTGTACCATCAACATATGAACTCTCCCTTCCCCATACGAGTCTGCTCGCTTCCCATGACGGCGCAATGCACCCACAGAACGGCAGCGATCATACCATTCTATTGCACTTATGCTGAAAAGCAACAACGCCGGGTCAGCTTCTCTATGCAGCCGTTCCGATACAGCGATTCTCGAACAATGATCGAGCTTCTGGCGTTGCTTCTAGCAGGGCAAATGCATTGCCATACGGGTCTTCAAACAGCGCCTCAATTCCATACAACTGTTTGTCAGGAGTACGTAGGAAGTGGACGCCACGAGCGAGCAAGCTCTCGTATGTTTTACGACAATTATCTGTGTAAAATATCCAGGGGATACCCTGACCAACGCGCGCCATCAACTCTTGCACGCGCTCTTCACTATGCAATGAAAGATCAGGTTTTGCTAAAGCAATCTCTGGTTTCTCCTGTCCCCTGGGGGCGACGGTCACGAAGCGCAGGCCTGGACCAAAGGTGGTATCGCTGCGTTTCTCAAGTCCTAACTTCTCGGTGTAAAAGGCGAGTGCCTCATCCTGATCTTTTACCAGGATCGAAACAACAGTTAAAGGTGTTATCAGTTTCATGGCTCCCAACAATCCAGTCTGATTTGTTTGAACTACAACGACCGTCTATAGGGTTATTCTTTTTGGCACATGCACATTATATTAAACATTTGTTCTAATTTCAAGAGGTAATAATGCCATTTGACTTTCGGAATTAGATCACATTGGCTCTCAACGCACGAGATTGTATGATGTACAATAAATGAGAGCGAAAGAATTATTCAGAGCCACAGAGATCCCCTCCTCGTATGATGATGGGATCGTTCAAGCGACAAACATATCTACTAAGAGGAGTGACAAAATAGCATGCCGACAAGTCAAGTTAGTAGTGAGCAAATTCTTTTTACGCGAGGCGTCCCGGCAATGGAGGCATTGCCCAACACGCTGCTCAGTGAGTGTGTACAGGCTGTGTTAGCGGGGCCAGATGGCAAAACTGTTCTTCAGTATGGCCATAATGGAGGCTATTTACCATTGCGCCGTATGCTCGCCGAACAGTATGACGTGCCCCCAGATCAGGTATTAGTCGGCAATGGCTCTTTGCACTTGCAAGATCTGTTTTCAGCGCTGACCATTCAGCCCGGAGATGTCGTCCTGACCGAGCAGCCCAGCTACGACCGTGCCATCAAAACGTTCCGGCGACGCGGGGCCAGGGTGATCGGTATTCCTCTGGAACACGATGGCATCAATATTGCGGAATTGGAAAAAGCGCTGGCCAAGCAAACCCCGTCCTTTTTGTATGTTATCCCAGACTTCCAGAATCCCGGCGGCGTCACCATGTCTGGGGCAAAGCGGCAGGCGCTGGCAGATCTGGCAGACCGCTACGGCTTCTGGCTGGTGGAAGATGTACCCTATCGCACGCTGCGCTATAGTGGCGAATCGCTGCCTCTGCTGCGCGACTTGAATCCGGCTCGCACGATTACCGTGAGTTCGTACAGCAAATTGATCAGTCCAGGGCTGCGCGTCGGTTATCTGATTGGTCCCCTCGATCTGGTGAAACGGCTCACAAGCCTGGCCGAGGATACGATTCTGGCTCCGGTGTTGCTGGTGCAAGCAGCAGTCCTTGAATTCCACAAAAAAGGGTACTTCACCAGCAATCTTGAGAGCCTGAAGCAACTCTATGCTCCACGTTTGCAAGCAACGATCAGCGCTCTCAAGACGCACATGTCGGATATCTCCTTCGCCGAGCCAGAGGGCGGCTTCTTTGTCAGTGTGACCCTCCCAGAACAGTCGAACTACCACAACCTGCTCTCTCGCGCAAAAGACGCAGGGTTGGTGCTTACCGATGGCACGGCCTTCTTTGCCGATCCACTGAACGAGAACGAAGATGTCAAGAGCCTGGGTGAGCGCTTTGTGCGCCTTCCCTTCTGTGCCCTCACACCAGAACAGATCGAAGAAGGTGTGAAGCGCCTGGCCCAGTTGGTCGAGCGCTAATCAATACAGCCAATCTCTCTATCGCGGCCGGTGATATCACCGGCCGCTTTTTTCATTGTTTAGGCCTTGTGTTATGTTTGTGTTCTTCTTGCGAATATATAGACAAGATTTCAAACAGCATGAGGATAAAACATGCCACAACCATATATGGTGTATATGCAAGCATCGGATGCCGAGTTTTATCAACGATATGCACCTGCTATTTTTGCTTATTTGCTGCGCAATGTCGGCTCGCGGGAAGATGCCGAAGACTTGCTGCTCGATGTATTCCTGGCCGTTCTGGAAAAAAGGCAGTCCGCCGATGTAGATGAGCAACGATTGGCTACCTGGATCTGGGTCGTTGCCCGCAACAAAGTTGTGGACCATCATCGACGGAGCAAACATCGTACTCATAGAGATTTGCAAACAGTAAGAGAGACCCTCTATGAAAATGATGAGCAGGCACCCGAACAAATGGCCCTCAAAAATGAAGCATATCAAAGGTTACACACAACCTTACGAGAACTGCCAGCGTTTCAGCGCGATATCATTCTACTGCGCTTTGGACATGGCCTCTCATGTGGCGAGATAGCTACAGTGTTCAAGAAGAGCGAAGGAGCTGTACGCATGGCACTCCACCGCACACTCAAGTTGCTGCGCACACTCTACACCAAAAACGACGAAGGAGGTTCACTGTGAAAAGAGACGATACAAGCTTTATCCCTGAAAGATTAGATGAGCAGATTGAACATCCTGCCGAGTGGCTCGCAACCAGCGATCAACAACTGGTAGAAGATTTGCGCAACGCTCACCAAGCATACGAGCGTGCGAATACTCAATCATTACGCCATGTTTGGGACCGTCTAGAACAAGCAAAACAACAGCCACGCATGTACGCAGTCAAAACAGCTTCCAACGTTTCATTGCGAAGGAAACAGGCAATGCAGCAGGAATTACCCTCAAGCGCTTCTTCTCAAGAAGGCTTCAAGCGAACGTTAAGCCTGATTGCAGCGGTTATCGTAGTTACGCTCCTGGCAGGTAGTGCGCTCCTCCTTTTCAGTACAGTGAGCAGGAACCGTACTGCTCACAACAATACGGTAACTGGCGAGCCACAGGCAACAGGTACACCAGTTGTTAATTCGTCCGGCATCTATATCACTTATCCAACTGATTGGTCTCATATTGTGTTAAGCAAGCTAGATACTCAAACTCATAAGCCGTTGTGGGTCTATAAGGACGGCCCATCGGAGATAGGAACACCGATTATCTATGGGGATGTGATCTATCTCGACGCGATGGATGAGCAGACCAATCAGGCCCACTTGATTGCACTAAACGCCCAGACAGGCAAAGAGATCTGGAATATTGTTCTCAAGCCAGTTTCCGCAGAAGGTGATAATGGGAGCAGTCCCTCTAACATGGGTGTCCTTACCGCGCCAGTTGTTTCCGATGGACAGGTGTATGTGATGAATCGTGCTGGCACGGTATTCTCATTCGAGGCAACAACTGGCAAAGCGAACTGGACATATGAGACCGGCGCATCAGCTCTGGTGAAGCAATATTATACAGATACCAGTGGGAAGAAACAGCTTGCCGGATCAACGATTTACGATGGCAGCACACCTGTTGTGACTAACGGAATTCTCTATGGTGCGCTCCACAACACATACTTTGCTATCAACGCAAAGGCAGGAAAGCCGATCTGGTCCCTCAATCTAGCAGAGCAAGATCAAATATTCAACGGCGTGCAAGTCATTGATGGCACCATCTATACAGCATCCTATATAGCCAGCGGACATAATACAAGTATGTCACTGCAAAGCCATGTTTACGCATTCAGGGCCAAAGATGGCAGCCAGATCTGGAAATATTCCACGCAGAAATGGGTGACAGATGCGCCATCTATCAGCGATGGGCATGTCTACTTTATCGAGCGCATCCCCGACATGACAGATACTAGCAATGGGCAATCAACACTGCACGCTCTCAACCTTCAGGGCCATGAAAACTGGCACAAAGACTATAATGTTGATATCGCAGGTTCACCGACCGTTGGCGATGGGTATGTCAGTGTGAACATGAACACCTACGATCGCACAAACGGTCACATTCTCACTCACACGCTGTACGTTTACGATGCGACAGGCAACAAAGCATGGGAGAAAAATGTGGACGCCAGCCCGATCACCGTACTGGATGGAATACTCTATACTCAGGTGGGTCGCCAGATCATCGCTTTTGATATCAAAAGCCAGAAAGTACAGTGGTCTGGTCAATATGGGGTAGATCTCGTTGATAAAATGGGCAACCATAGTGGCAGAGTCTATCTGGTAATCGTCGTGCCTTAGCCATTAACATATAGCTACCAAACCACATAACAGTAACGTACACCTCCAGGCTATTCTGAAAAGCACGTTACTGTTATGGAGGTAACTATCATTGAAAGATTGCAAAGCAAGATTTGATGAGTATCTGAATAGCAGGATAAGGCTTGACAATATTTTGCTCATGCAGTACGATTGGCAACAGAGAAAACGGCATTCTATCAGGCCGAAGGGGAGAAGCTTTGCAGAAACAATATAGTAGCACTGAACAGATACATACTCAAGAAAGCTTACAAGCACTCTATCTCTACATACCTGCTTGCCAATGCTATCCTCTCCTGTTTAAAACCAAAACATCCTCCCCTCCACCTCTCTCAACCAGTGCGATTGCGCCTATCGCGATTCGCTAACCTCTAGCATAGCCAACAATAACACATCTCTACGTTGACTCGTGTGTTTCCCAGGCTATATGAACGCTTTTCAATCCACACTTCTCATCCATCAATACAAGGAGTATTGCTTTATGACTATACGAATGTATGGCAAACGACTTGGGCAAATTTCAGACGAGCAATTACAGATGGCTCTTACTCGCTTCAACCTCGGCACGTTGCTCCATGCGGAGCCTGTTCCCTTTGGTCTTTTCGGACAGAACATCTTCCTCACCAGCACGCAAGGCGCATATGTTTTACGTGGCTCTCCACACTACCACTGGCAGTTTCCTACAGAGCAGTTTTTTGCCCGCCTGTTGCATGAACGCACTCAGGTTCCGGTTCCCTGGCCGTATCAGATTGATGATGCCGAAGATATCTTTGGGTGGTGCTACGTATTGATGCCACGTATGCAAGGCTTGCAATTGGAAAGCCCGGAGATAGAGAACCAGTTGAGCATGGAAGATAAGCGTGCTATTGCTCATGTATTGGGAGAAAATCTGGTCCAGATGCAAGAGCTGAAATGGTCCTTTGCAGGCGAATACCATGCAGAGACAAATACTGTGCAACCATTCGAGTGTACTAGCGCATTGATCTCACCGTCTCAAATAGAAGCCATGCACATACAACCGGGGCCGCTCACCCATAGAGAATACGCTTTAGCTTTGATACGAAGCTTCCTGGAAAGGTCACGCACACATAACCAGCGTACAACTGACACCGATTGCGTATGGGTGGAAATGTTGATCGCTCAGGCGGAGGATGCCCTCAACGATGATTTTCAGCCATGTTTTGTCATGCAAGACTACAAACTAGGCAATCTGGTGGTGATGCAAACAGAGGGCAGGTGGCACGTCAGCGGCCTTTTTGACCTCATGACAGGCTCCTTCGGTGATGGAGAGACAGACCTCTCACGTGCTACAGCTATATATATAGAAAAAGACGCATCATTATCCCTGGCACGAGAGTTTATCCAGGCGTATATTCGTCAGAGACCACCGCGCCCCGGTTTCGCTGAGCGTTTTGCGGTCTACATGCTCTTAGATCGCCTGATTATCTGGGAGTTTGCTCAGAGGAATAACACGGACTGGTGGGACCAGCGATTGTCATTGCAGGAGTGGGCTGGTCGCTATACCTCTCTTCAGGCCATTTTGAAGGAATAGGCTCAAAGGTGCCTCAGTTGCCTTCTATCAGGTTTGTGAGAAGGCAACTGAGACTCGCCTAGAAGGTTAGTATCTCTCCATCATCGGGGATAAGCACCTGCTTTGTCAGTCCCTCTACTGCTATTCTTTCACGCAATGCCGCCCGCGTCAGGCGGCAATGATTGACTGTTTCCAGGTGAACCGCAATGATCTGCGCTGATGGAAGTGCGCGACACACCCGGCAGACATCATCATCGTTCATCGTAATAGGGCCGCCGCCAGTTGCATAGGTGGCGGCTCCCGTGTATAGAACAACTACGTCGGGCGAGAATCGGGCAAGTGCCTGCTCAACCTCCTGGCACCAGATCGTATCGCCTGCAATATAGAGCGATGGGGCATGCTCTCCTCTGAGAACAAAGCCAGAGACCGGTCCCATCTTTTTCCCCAATTCACCGCTGCCATGATGCCCTCCCGTGCGATAAATGTCTAACCCACGCCATTCTATCTTTTGCTGGACTGGCAACACAGATGAAAAACCTTCCTGCCCTATAATCGCCTGATCTTCAGGCTGGCACACAACAGGCAGATGTTTTGGCAAAAGGGCCTGGGCTGCAGCATCCCAATGGTCACGATGAGTATGCGTGACTAGAACGGCATCGATCCCTTGCAGTGTTGCATTCAATTCTGTTTCGGTCAGCGGCAGTTCCACAAGGGGGATACGCAACTGATTCCCGGCATTGGCAATCGGCTCCATTGCTTGCGCGGGACTCAACATAGGGTCAACGAGCAAATGGAGATCGTCTATAGTGACGATGAATGTAGCGTGTCGTAGAAAATGTATGTTCATACCAACCTCTGATTGAGCAAGAATTAATACCTATATTGTATCAATTTTGCAAGAAAAAGAGGGAATAGTTGGTAACGTTCGACCAACCATTCCCTCTTTATTCACCCGCTCAGGGTGTAACGCCAAGATCCTTGCGAATAAACAACCCCATATCATACGATCCCTGAGTACTGCCAATCGCTTTACGATACCACCACCATTGCCAGACATTGCTGACTGCTTTCCCCAGGTCAAAGCTAGCCCCTTGCGGCGGAGTATCGCCATAGCTCAACCAGATCCAGGGGCCGACGCCACCCCAGTTGGGCGGGACTGGAGGCGGCTTGTAGCCCTCATCCCACCAGGTACGCATATGATATTGATGGAACGCATAGCCAGCCGAATATTGCGATTGGAACGAGGCCAGCGTATCGCCTCCGGTAATAATGATGGGAATGCTCTTGGCCGTATCAGCACAACCGTTCGGGAACTGGAAACAAACGTGCGTGTAGTCACGCAGATACCAGGCATAGGGCCAGGTCGCGTCGTCGGTTAAGCCGATAGGAAGCTCATGTCTGCCACCATACAGTTTCTGATCTAGTTCATCCACCTTTGCCATGACCGCATTGACATCGGTTGTTGTCTGCACATAGATCATCATCTCGTGCGGCGCATCAGCATAGTGAACATACGTGACCTGATACATATTTTGCAGCGTCGGAATCAGCAGGAGAACCGCCAGCACACCGCTCACAATTGCCGTCACCCCGGCAGCGCTCTTCACATGAGGAGGCACTGGATACGCTGCTGTCTGAAGCGCTATATCTGTCACAGGAGCACGCTTCAACCAACCTTTTGACCACTGCAAGAGGGGCACAACAACTGGCTCCAGACCGATGGCGGCAAGCACCATCATGGGCATAGTCAGATGGATCATCAACCAGGGCATCTTTTCCGCCGCCCACGAATAGATGAACACATTGCCAACGAACCAGTAGACCAGGAAGAGACGGAAACGTGTGGGTCGCAGTAGACAACGCACAACGCCCACCAGTCCAAAGACCAACCCGATCTGCTCATAGAGCGGGATCAACAGCAGATAATAGTACCAGGGTTGCCCACCGCGTGCCACCTGCTGCTGTTGGAGCCAGTAATACAATCCCTGCCAGATGCCATCGCCGATGCCGCCACGAATATTGGTAAACAGGACAGTAAAGAGCACCAGGAAGACGGCCCAGCCACACAGCAGCGCGAAAAACCAGTGCGTCCACTGCATCGTCACCACCGCATCGAGCAACGGTTGACGCTCTGGATCAACCCGGAGTGACAGGCCATGCCGCCCGGGAGGAGGAAGTTTCCCCATCATCTCGCGTACCAGCACGAACAGGACGAACGCCCCCAGCAAGATCCCAATCCAGGGTACAATCGCTACCGTTACGCTTTTGAGATTGGCAACATAGGCATCGGCCTGAGCAGTATTGGCCGCGTCTTTCGTAATGTAGATGGATGTATCATGCAACCAGGCAAAAAACACTTTGGCACACAGACCGCCAACGATAAGGAGTCCCAATAACGCGACCGGCGCAAACGTGCGTGGGAGATACTGCACGAAAGCAGCATCCGATGTCACTTTTTCACGCAGCGGCCATCTCAAGCCCAGTTCCCAAACTGCGACCGCCGCAAAGAAACTGCCGAACACAGCCACTGTCAAAAAGGTCGCCTCTTTCGTCGCATACGAGAGCGCAAAGGCAACAGCGGCCATAATCAGCCACTTCATCTGTCGGTCTCGAATGTAGCGAGCAACAGAGACGACCAGCCAGAGGGTAAAGAAGGCCATGTAGATATCTTCACGCGCAAACCGTGAGAAATAGACCATGCTGGGAGAGATGGCAAGTAAGAAACAGGCCAGCCACGCCCCGATCCTGCCCAGATAATCGCGCAGGAAGTACGGTAATCCCACCAGAAGCGATCCCAGCGTTGCCGCTGCAATACGTACGGTGGTTGTATTCACACCATGATCAGGTGCCCCCAGGATCTGGCTGATCTTATACACAAACGCAATTGCATGAAACTGGAAAGGGCCATGCAACAAGGGATCATAGTGATAACAGGAGGCACCAGGAGCAAAGCAACCGATCCAGTTCTCCATGTTATGCATCAGTTGCAAAGAAAAGTAGGCGTGCAAGCTCTCGTCATGATGTAAAGGCTTATCTCCCAGCCCCCAGAAGCGCAGGATCGCCCCAAACAGGACTACAGCCAGGAACGGCAGCCAGCCTATCCACTGCTCACGTGTTGGCCATGTCAACCGGCGTGGCTGATCGAGCGGCTCCTCCTGATATTCAGCTTCCTCTGAAGGGACAATCTCTTCAGACACAGCATGCTTTTCTGAACTGACCTCTTTATCAACCACCTCTGAGACATCATTCTCTGCGGGTTCTTCTTCTGCCTGTTGCAACGCTTCAAGCTGCTCTTCTTCTGCCTGTTGCAACTCCTCAACCTGTTCTTGTCCTTGCTCAGGTGTTACCTGAGTAACTTCTTCACCCGTTTCATTCTTGTAACGCTTCAAAGAATCTCCTCCTTACCTGGACCATGTTCTGCCGTTAGCATCCCCATTCCTCTCTATTTTTTCACCTGATATATCGTTACGCCCTCGGCATTATAGACCACTCGCATAAAAGTACTAAAGCGATGTAAATCCACTTTTGGATATCGAGCATATTCTAGAGGCCCAACATAAATGTATTGGGCATTATAGTGAGCCATGACAGATAGCACCGCATTGGAATCAGTGGAAGTGTAAATCGTATCGACATCCCCTATACGACGTTGAAATTCAGCATTATTCGCCTCGTTATCGAGCCAGCGAACGCGCCATTGGTATTCATGCCCGACCCAACCCATCAAGGTTGGCAAACCAGTAAACGCGGAAATGCGACCATAGTTGCTATAGTCACCACCAACAGTGTTGTTGCTGTCCACACCAATAGGCTCAACAATCACGGGATCGCCCTGGACATTGGCATTGAGCCAGCGAATAGCATCATAATCGCCAGGATTCGCTGGATCGGTCTTCAAATAGGTCAACCCGTCCAGACTATTCGTGCGTACAAGATAACTGCGCTGCGTGAGCGGATCAACATGAGCATATCTGGCGTAAGGAGCTGCAACAGGATAAGCACACGCTGCTATTATGAAGGCCACCAGCACAACGCCCCATCCGATACCTGAAAGGCGTTGCCATATGCGCACATTTGCAGATATGGACGCCATAGGGCGCAGGCTCTCTAGAATAAAGAACGTTCCCACCCCTGATGCAATAGCCAGAAGCGCCCAGGCCTGAAAGTAAAACTTAAAGACGGTATTCATGCGAGGATAATTGCCCGCAAACACATCACGCAAGAAAAATACCTCGCATCCGGCGATCAGAGCAAAAGCCAACGCCCCTAACAATAGCGTAAAGGCGTGCGCACGATCACCGATATTGTAAATCAGCAACACAACTCCGGCCAGCGCAATCGTTGTCGCCAGCAGGAACGTGATGCTATTGGGCATAACAAACAGCAGCACCAGACAGAGCAGCACAAAACAGCCTATGGCTATCAAGCCCATGCGCGACCAGCGAGCAAAGGCGGCCTCATCTTCGGCCAAACCGACGAGATGGAAGAAAGAAAACAGCGGATGTTTCAACACGCTAGCAAGCAGCAGCGAGAGAAAGACAAACGCGAACAGGCCGTAAATTAACAGCACGTTCGCCAATGGTGAGCGCTCCGACGCAGCCACAATTCCGATACCCTGTGAGGGCGAAATGAAATGGAGATAGAACGGCACATAGAGCAAAAAAGAGAGCGCCACCAGAGATATACAGGGCATCAAGACATCGAGCAGCAGGTGCGGGTGAAAACGCGCACCATATGCCAGCCATTGTTGCAGGCCGATGCAGACCAGGGCGAGGCCCATATACGTTGGATAATCCCACCCATTCATCACAAAAAGGCCGCCAATCACCAGCGCAGTTACAACCAGCGTACAACCTAGCCGCAAACCCTGTCCGAAGACAAATAGCCCTTTTCCGTCGAACTCTAGCAGCAGATTGAAGGCAAGGCCAATCGCCAGGATCGTAAAGGCCAGGGCCAGCACATGCGCATGGAAACAGGAAAGCAAAAAGCTAAAGGCCGGGAACTCGTTGATGGTCTTATCGATCACACGTGATGGTGCAAACCAGTCATAGGCCGCCACATTGCCGTGATTCTGCCACCACTGCTGCGTTGCAGCAAGGTTCCCCAGCACCAATCCCATAACCATCGACAAAAAGCCAAAGGGAATGCTACGTAGTAACGATGGGTGAACCTTGTCTGGCCTCTCAATGGCCGCCCCCTGCCGCACAGAGATGCGGAGATACCTGGCCCAGGAGACAATATTACATGTCACGCCAAACAGATTTGCAGCCGTCAAGCCGAAAAAGATACAGATTCCCGTATTGAACGCAATAGAGGGGCTTTGCCCAAGCAGTTTGGCCGCCGTCGCAATCGTATAGTGAGCATAGTAATAATAGTTGATAGAATAGCCCGCAAACCACATATCATTAGGGGGGAAATGAGGACTGCGCATAATGGCTGCGATAAAACCCTCATCCATAAACATCTCATAGGAACGAATTTCAGGGCCATAAGACCGTAGCCAGCCGAGTACTAATACCATACCTAAAAAGACTAACTCGCTGGCAAGAATATACGTTACATTCAGCCGTATGAACTTGAACAGTTCCAGGCGCAAACGCCAGAACCCAACCAGACCCAGCACGGCAAGCACTACAGCAATAACCAGAATAAATGGCTGGCTATAAGGCAGGGTCGGTACATACATCAGGGGCAGCCAGACGACAAAAGAGAAGATGGCCAGGCCCAACGTTTTGCTGAAAGCCCAACCTCTATCCGGGAGGTTATGGCAAACCGTTACTGTGAGTGGCAGTAACAGCAGACCCAACACCTCAATCAGTGCCCACATCTCAAACAGTTCAATCATAGCAACTCGCAGGTCAAACAGATATTACAAAACGGTCAGCGCTCTGTCACGACACATAATATGCTCGCAAGAAAGGACCGTATATGATACAGGACAATATATCAAGTACGTTATATACTGACGTGTTCCGAGCGTTAATAGTTCCAACTGCTCTCTTTTTGGGTAGACCACATGAAAATATCTACAGCCTCCCAGTGTTTCCCCTTTACATATCGTATCGAGCCTGCTACACAACTTCATAGATGGTCACATCGCCTGACTGATACACCACGCGTAAGCCTGCCATATGATTAAATTTATCCAGGTTCGGCGGCAACTGCGAGGATGACCACTGCTGCGGAGTATAGGTCTGCCTTTCCAGAGCACCAACATAGATATAGCGCACATGATAATGATGAAGCAGATCCAGCGCTTGCGTCGTATCCAGGGTCGTATAAATCGTTGCAACATCAGCCAGACGACTTGCCACCGGATCGATATAACGCTGCTCTTCCTCGTGATCCCACCATCCCGTAACATCTGGCAGTCCCGTA
Source organism: Reticulibacter mediterranei (assembly GCF_016587455.1). Classification (NCBI taxonomy): domain Bacteria; kingdom Bacillati; phylum Chloroflexota; class Ktedonobacteria; order Ktedonobacterales; family Reticulibacteraceae; genus Reticulibacter; species Reticulibacter mediterranei. Next base: position 2,061,150 of record NZ_BNJK01000001.1, read on the forward strand.
TACACCGAGACGCGATTGCCCCAGCCATATGAATCGTGCAAGATCGCCTCCAGTATCACTGGCGAACCGGAAACATGCTTATTCAACCATTCGATCGCGGCGGCATCCGAGGGATACCAGGATCGCACAAAAGCAAAGCCATCAAGCGTTGGTACATAGTTCGCGCTCACTGCCGGCGGCTGTCCCTGTATCCAGAGCTGGTGATCTGCAATGCGCGCCTCTGTGCCAAAGGGCAGGAAAAGAGAACAGCCAAATAGCAGCATGGCCAGCATCGCCATCCATACGCTCCGTGCCAAACCGCTGAGAACTTGCCAGAAACGATGCACAACCAGCGCACCACCAATAGCCATACACAGCCAAACCTGCATAGAGAACTTAAAGACGGTGTTCATACGTGCGTAATCGCCGCCATCCAGGAAATCTCGCACATAGACCAGTTCCATCCCCAGAACAATACCCACGCCCATAATCAACAGGAGATAGGTATACAACTGAGTATAACGATGAATCTGCAAAGTTGGTGCAGAGAAAGAGGGAACATTTTGCTCTCCCTCCGATTCGGCAACCAACTGGTCGATAGGAGCCATTATCCTGGTTTTTATGGTGGAAATCAAGAGAAAAAGACCGACAAATAGCAGGGATGCAAGCAAGCCCTTTAAGCCGAATCCCACCAGCAGAGCAAGAAAGATCGCGCAACACAAAATCAGCGCGTAGGCGAGCCAGCGTCTCCTCTCCACGTTCGCAGCCTCTTCCCAGAGCTGCATACCGCGATGATACAGACCGCGCGAGAAAAAGCTCAGCGCCAGAAAGATCCAGAATCCAAAGACGACCACGAAATCGCTGAGCGAGGTTCCCTGTTTCACCAGCCCTATACCATTCACATACAACTGCTGATAAGAAGCGTAGAAGGGCAGATAGAGACCGTACCCGACTGCAACAATAGCGATCAGCACACCAGCACATGGGACCAGCACTGAGCCTAGAGCACCGAGCGTTACTGGCTTCTTTTCCAGTAAACAGCGTATCAGCAATGTAGCGCCCAACAGGAGCAGATAAGCAGGCACATCCCAGGGGTTGATACAGGCAATGGTGCCAAAAATAATAGCCGCTATCAGGTACAACGCCCCACGCTCTCTGAGCCGCATATGCGCTTCATCAACGCGTCCAGGCTCCTTGATGGAGAGAAACAGGGCGGCAAGAATTCCCAACATACACATCGCAAGTGGCATCGCGATCACATGTGGATGCAAATCGGCAAAGAGGAAGCTCCAGAAGGGAAACTCGTTGATCGTAAAGGGGATAATACGGCTACTTTGCCAGTAATCGAAGGAATGGAAGGGACTATGCGTCAACAGATCTGCGACCTGTTGACACAGTTGCCCCAAACCATTTAAATTACCGATCATGGCTGCGAAATAGCCTCCCAATAGAGCAAAGGGAATGCTACGTATAAAGCTGTAGACGATTACAACCGCTCCGGTAAACGTCAGAGCGAACAGGGTGGGAATAGCCAGATTGAACGCGGTGGTCGGCACAATACCGGTCAACTTGATGAGCGCGGCAAAGATCACGTAGCCATAGTAATAATAGTTGATGTAGCCACCCGAAAACCAGGGGTCGAGAGGAGGCATATAAGGGCTACGCAGCACGGCGTTGAGAAACGCCAGTTCCATCGGCTTCTCTCCACCACGATAGGGACTCCATAGATCAGGATTGAGAGCGCGTATCCCGACAAATAAGAGAAAGGCCAGGGTAAACAGTATTTCCGCTCGTAGCAGGACGGGCCAGCGTTGACGCAACCACTCCAGCAGGGTTGAGCGTTGACGGACAAAAGCGATCACGCTGGCACCAACCAGTACAATCAGTACCAGCAACACCGAAAGACGACTGAAAGCCAGGATATGCAGGGCGGCAAGCAGCCATGAAAGATAGGCCAGCACCAATAATCCCAACAATTTGCCGAAGATATAACCGCGATCTGCCAGCACGCGAAATGCCGGAAAGATCAGAGGGAACAACAATAGCCCGGAGAGCATCAGCACTAGCCACCAGATCAGCAAGGGAAACTGATTGACAAAGCTATCAGCAGGAAATTGCACACTAAACGCGGGAGACTGCTGATACTCCTGAATTTGTTGAGGAGTGAGCAGCAGAGAGCGCTGGCTGCCTGGTTGGTTTGCTGCTGGAGCCGGAAGCTCGATTCCCTGAGTGAGCTTTTGATACAACTGATCGGGCGTATAGGGATAAGGGGTATCGCGTACAAAAATCTTGGTCGTGGGATGATCAAACACCGAATAGCTCTCATCGGCGTTGCTATCGTCGAGCGTGACACCAAGTAAATGAGGATGATTTTCAAATTGTGCCACCAGATGGAAGCCAAGCTGTCCACTAAAGAGCAATTGATAATAACGGATCGTCAGCGGATAGCGAGAGGGCAGGCGAGGAATAGACTTATCCAATCGATCCGTCGCCATTGTCAGCGCGTTGACCGTTGGCAGGAGATTTGCCAGTTGGTGAGCTTTCGCATCGGTATCATCATCATATAAAGCAAGCCCGGTAGCGGCATTGCCGCTCGCATCAGTATACGTTGCCTGACGATAGATACCAGGATCACGCCCATCTACCGCAACCGGCAAAGGATCATCCCATTGCTCATATGTCAGCGTGCTTCCTGGTTGTACGTGATCGAAGATCCAGCGCGACGCCTGAATGCGTGTGTTCGGCTCGCTATAAACGTTTAATAGCGCCAGGCCTTGAAAGATTGTACCTATCAGCAGCAGCGCGGTGATAGTGTACCGGGTGATATTGACAACCTTTGGGGTCAGAACATGAGCAAACCTGCTCTCCTGCCACTCAACTTGCGCAAAGGCGAAAGGTAGAGCTGCGGCCATCAGCGTGATGGCGGGATACACAGGCAACATATAGCGCATAAATTTTACGTAGAAGCTACAGTTAACTGCGCCGTACACAATCACCCAGGACAACAAGACAAGCCAGCCGTCCATCTTTCGCTGCACAAGGAAGCGCCAGAGAACGCGGCATAGCCCAATCAGAGCAGCCAACCCCAGCGTAAGACCCAACCCCCACAGCACGATATTTTGCACCTGATACACCAGCGGGATCGTCCCGGCAAATTGTCGTACGTAAGGGAGGTCTAAAGAGCCTCGTGCCAGATTTCCCTGTTCCGAGACCTGAGCGACGAAGTTTTGCCAGTCAAGCAGCACGTATGGTTGGGCCACAATCGCGACAAAAAGCGTCATCATAGCCGTCAGGAGCAAGATATTGAGCACTAACCAGATGTCACGCCGTTGCAGCCAGCGTATCAGCAGAGCCACAACAATAGAAACCGCCAGTGGTGCCGCGCTAAACTTGGTTGCCATCGCCAACCCATACGAGAGGCCCGCCATCAGTGCCCAGAAGACGGTTTTCTCGGTCTGAATCAACTTCACACTGGCAACCAGCGTACACATCACAAAGAACAACAACATCGTATCGACGGCATAGAAGTGTGCAAGCTGCAACTGAAATGGCGTAAAGGCCACCAGAGCTGCCGTCAGGAGAGCGCCATTCCATGCATAACGGCGGCCCGGGGAGGTATCCGGCAACAACAGCAAAGCGAGCCAGGCAGTCAGTACAATAGTCCCGCTATCAAGAATTGCAGAGGCCACACGCCCAAGCAGCGTTAAAGCGGGCAACGCAGACATCTCAGAGGCATGTAGAAATATGTGCCCAAGCAGAGCAAGTGCATAAATGGGGAAAGAGCCATACGCGAAGAAATGAGGATTCAGAGGCGAGTTGACAGGATCAAGAAACTGAGCAAAGCTGGTAGGCCAGCCTACAGAAACGACATGAAAAAGAATTTGTCGCTCATCAGGATGAAAACTATTTCCCTGATCCCAATTGACGTTATAGAGACGCAAGGCCAGGCCAAGCACACATAATCCCAAGAGAACCAGAGGACGCCAACGAGCTTTATAAACATAAACAAGCTTCATAAACATGGTTGATATGATCCTTGCTGAAAGAAAATGGAATACATGCGTCCTGAAAGAAAATAGGCTTAGATAGCCTGAGTCTAGTATAGAGATTGCGCGGTGACAGGTCAAGGGGACAGCCCGACAGAACAGGACCATTTACTTCCTGCTGTCGGCTGTGAATAGAAAGTGAACACATGGAAGAAGAATACAAACTCAGGATAAGAATACGCTATTTCGTATCCTGTAGCATTTGAAGCTGAAGTAGCTCATCTTCTAGCTGCTGCCATATCATGCGTTCCGCCTGTACAACATCCACACGATGACGGATCATCGTATCAGCGACACGCTGACGGAAACTTCCCAGATGGGAGCGTTGTTTTTCGTAGGGTGGCATACGGCCCAGATCAATGCTGCGTAGATCATAGAAATTGTCAGGCTCAAAGGCAACTAACAGCAACTCGGCGTACTGTTGGACAAGCTTCTGGCGTGCCAGTGAAAGAAAGTAGCCAGGCTGTGTGCTTGACACAAGCAGGCAACCCGCAATCTGATCGGCCATCATGATTGGATAAGCCATCGCACTTTCTTCCCATTCCACCCACTGGACAGGGAACAGATTCAACCCTTCCATGCGGCTAGGAATCGCCAGAGGTCGGCCAGAAGAAACGACATAGCCAGAGAGCGATTCGGCACCGAGAAACAGCGTGCGTTGCTCCAACTCGCGATTCCAGGGAGGCGTTCCCCGGCCCAGGCTCTCGCGCAAGCTATGAATCTTCCCGTTAGGAGATGGATACATGCACTGAACGACGGTGATCTCCATGCCTTCGCGATTAGGATCAAGCTGCTTGAGCGCTTGCTGTAAGATCACGTCACAAATAGAACTGAAATGGAGGATGCGCGGTAAATTGCAATGAGCGTTCAAGACGCGTGCATAGAAAACTGAAGGGATTTCCTGGGCTGTATCCTCGTCCTCAATCTTTTCGTCCACAGCCTGCGATAGTTCGTCATGAGGCAATATATCCAGAAACGCCTTACGATGATCCGGCAATGCTTTTAAGAGCAGGCGCAAATTATGGGTACGCGGCGTTGACTCGCCACTTACCCAACGAGAAAGAGTGATAATACTTACCCCTAACGCATTAGCAATACGCTGCTTCTCATGTGGATCTTTGATAATTTTTCCTAATAGCTCTCGCCACTTTTGATTACCTTGCACTCCCATTACTCCAATAACCAATTAATATATCTACTTACATTCTAAGCATTATGGTAGCAGCTAAAAGTGAAAACGTCAACTGGCAAACAACTTCAGTACAGCAGCCCTGCACTTCTCCTACCATATCCAGCTCGCAACCCCCAACCTACGCGGCTTCCTGACCATTGTCCGTTTCCATCTCATCAGTATTAGCAGCAGCCTGGATGCTCAGTTGACCATTGAGGTAATCGACCGTTACCCAGCTCCCAGCGGTCAACGATCCCTGCAAAATAGCTTCCGCTAGCATATCTTCCAGCATACGCCGGACAACGCGCCGTAGATGTCGCGCTCCATACACCGGATTATAGCCAGATTTCACCAGAAACAGACGAGCAGCATCGGTCACATGCAAAGAAAGGTTCTGCTTTGCCAGAGATTGCTGAACACGTGCAACCATCAGTTCTAGAATAGCTTGAAGGTGTTCCTGCTGCAACGGATGAAACACCACAACCTCATCGATGCGATTGAGCAGTTCTGGTTTGAAAAGATGGCGCAATTCCTGCAAGGCATGCTCATGCAATCGTTGATATACCTCAGCATGATCTGCTTGCCCTTGAGATTGTGCTGGCATCAGCGTCATCACGCCACGAGTACAACATGGGGTGCCAGCATTCGAGGTGAGGATGATGCAGGTATTGCTGAAATCAACGGATTGCCCATGAGAATCAGTCAGGCGACCGTCTTCGAGGATTTGTAACAGCAGATCAAAGAGTTGAGGATGAGCCTTCTCAATTTCATCAAAAAGAACCACGCTATAGGGGCGACGACGAACAGCCTCGGTCAACTGTCCTCCCTGATCATAACCGACATAGCCAGGAGGGGAGCCGATCAAACGTGTGATGGTATGGCTTTCCATAAACTCAGACATATCAAAAGCGATGAGAGCATGCTCGTCTCCTAAGAGCAACTCTGCTAGCGCACGGGCCAGTTCGCTCTTCCCTGAACCTGTCGGACCAACAAAGACGAACGAGCCAATAGGGCGGTGCGTATCTCGCAGATTGGTGCGTGAGCGGCGAATCGCATTAGCAACCGAGCGGACAGCCTCATCCTGACCAATCACGCGCCGATGTAAATCCTGCTCCAATCGCAATAAACGCTGGCTTTCTTCTGCCGCGACCTGCATCGCTGGTATCCCTGTCCACATCGCCACCACCTCCGCAATCTCCGGTTTTCTCAATATGGGACGTTCATGCACACCTGCTTGCCAGGCCTGCTCTGCCTCCCACAAATCTCTCATTAGTTGACGCATGCGCCTGAAGCAATGTGCGGCCAGAGGAAAATTTCTGCGTGCAATCGCATGATCTTTCTCACGCTGCATATTCATCATTTCATCGCGCAATACCAGTACCTGAGCAGGTGCCACAGCGGAATAGACACGCATACGGGCCGCCGCCTCATCAATCAAATCCAGGGCTTTATCAGGCTGATAACGATCTGGCAAATAGCGGGAAGAGAGCTGAACAGCTGCCAGGAGCGCCTCATCGCTAATAGTGACGCTATGAAAATCTTCATAGTTGGTACGCACCCCCTCTAAAATGGAGAGCGTTTCCTGCGCGTTGGTCTCAGCCACGAGCACAGGCTGAAAACGACGTTCCAGAGCGGGATCAGACTCTATTGTTTTATGATACTCTTCCTGAGTTGTGGCCCCTATACACTGAAATTCGCCGCGAGCCAGCAAGGGCTTGAACAGATTTGAAGCATTGAGCGAGCCTTCAGCAACGCCTGAGCGGACAAGCAGATGCAGATCATCAATCACGGTGATAATGCCAGGAGTCACCACGATCTCCTGCATCACCTGTTTCAATCGTTCTTCAAAATCTCCACGAAACTTTGTTCCGACCATCAGCATGCCAATATCCAGTGTCACGACGCGGCAGAGTTGTAATTCATTCGGAACGCGCTTTTTGACGATACGTTGGGCCAGCCCTTCAGCAATAGCAGTTTTACCAACACCAGCACGACCAATCAAGACGGGATTATTCTTTGAGCGGCGCGAAAGGATCTGCATGACCCGCTCAAGTTCGTCATCACGCCCAATCACAGGATCACATTCGCCCATCAACGCTGCAATGGTCAGATCCCGGCTCACCTGGTTTAACGTGGGAGTTGTATCATAGAGAACCTGGTAGCGAATGGCAAGCTGCAAATCATCATATCCCTTCTTAAAGAGATCAGCCAGCTTGCGATGGGCCACTTCTGGAGAGACACCGAAGCTTTCCAATACGCCTACGGCAATGCCATCCTCTTCGGTCAAGATCCCCAGAAACAAATGCTCAATCCCAACCAGTTCTGCATGAGCCGCCTCCGCCTCTTCCTCCGCACGCAGCAGCGTTGTGCGGGCGCTGGCGCTCAACACAGGCTCACTGAGAATGGCTTTGTTGCCGCGCCCAACGACAAATTCCAGAGCTTGAGCCGCACGCGCCGAACTGGTATGCATCGAAACAAACAGACCATCGATAATAGGATCATTTACCTTGAGCAAACCTAACAAAAGATGCTCGGTGCCAACCAGACGATGCCGTAATCGTCTGGCTTCCTCCCGCGCATACGCCACAGCACGACGCGCTTCCCCAGTAAATTTACTGAGTCGATTCATTGCCTTGCTCTCCTTCACGAACTGAGTCGTTTCTCTCCGTACTGAGTCGTTATCGGGCAAGGCAAGAAAACTATAGAGAGGGAAGGGATAGGTAGAAAAAGAAATCTAGACAAAAGTCTCTCTACCCCTATCAGCGAAAACTGACAGTGACGCGAGATATCACTTGACAGCATGGCGGCTGTAGTGCATAGAATTGTACAGTACTTCGTGCAAGAGAAAAGGAAACGATTTATGACAACATCGGCTCGTGGAAAAATTGCCCTGGTGGGTGCAGGCGAATATTTGCCAATCATGGCAGTTGTGGATAAGGCACTACTGGCAGATTTAGAAGACACGCCCCAGGTTGTGGTGATACCAACCGCCGCAGTTCCCGATGGACCAGCAACGACAGAACGCTGGGCGAAGATGGGAGTTGACCATTTTTCACAACTCGGCGTCCACGTAGAACCGCTCATGTTAAGAACACGAGAAGATGCAAACTCCACACATATAGTCACAAAGCTGGCCGGTGCAAACTTCGTCTATTTCTCAGGCGGGAAACCCCACTATCTCCTGGAAACCTTAAAAGATACACTGGCCTGGGAAGCGATCAAAAACATTTTCGGCAGGGGTGGTGTCGTCGCTGGTTGTTCGGCAGGAGCAATGGTGATGGGAGGCGTGATTTTTCGCTTCCCCCAATTCTGGCAAACACAACCCGCTCTGGGGCTGGTTCCTGATATCGCCGTCATTCCTCATTTTAACGAGCTTCCAGCGACGCTCTCTCAGGCCATTGATCGTATTGATGTCAAAGAGACGGTTGTGGGAATCGATGCGGCAACGGCCCTGGTCTGGGGAAATAATGCATGGACGGTGCAGGGGCATGGCACCATAACCGTGTTTCAGGAGCCGAAAAAAGCACAGTACAACGCCGGTCAACACGTCGCCCTTGCCCCCTTGACCTCTTAAAACCTGTATCGGTATTTGCTCTCATACCATACCTTATGAAGAGGTGATCAGGTCTTGAATGGTAGATAAGAGTTCATCGACATCAAAGGGCTTTTCCAGGCTTGTGATGCCTCTTTGTTCAACTGCTTGAGATGGGAGCGCAGCACTGACCATCAGCACAGGCAAATCATGCAATTCTTTATCTGCGCGAATCCTATCGCACAGTTCTAGCCCATCCATACGTGGTAGACGATAATCCAGCAAAAGAAGATGAGGCTTAAAGTACTGAAGAAACTTCCACGCGGTTTGGCCATCAGCAGTATAATAAACGCGATACCTCTCTTCTTGTGCCAATACCTGATAGAGTACAGAGGCATGCTCCTCATCATCTTCTACCAACATAATCAGCTTTCTTTCACACACGTTCGTACAGCACCTTCTCTCCTCAACACAATAGAGCACCCGATTCATACAGACAAAACAGAAATAGACCTGCTCTACCAGACGATCTTGTTTTTGATTATAGAAAAGTTTTCAGAAGAGATCAAATCAACGTCCCATGCCCATGAGCATTTTCTTATTTGCGGATTGTCTGGTACAAATCGCGTTTGCTCTTAACACGATAGAGGCTATACAAGGGTTTCAGGAAGAGGGCAATAAAAAAGAGCCAACTCTGAGAGTTGGCTCCTGAGGCGTTGCCGAGAGGGGTCGAACCTCCGACCTTCTCCTCCGCAGGGAGACGCTCTATCCACTGAGCTACGGCAACGTGTCGTTTACATGCAGTATACTACCGCAACCTTTGAGATTTGTCAAGAGGGTAATCGAGCAGATTTCCGAATCCATCAAAAAACCTCTAGAGATTTGCCTGGAGCGATGTGTTTGTCTCATCACACCCACATGCCCCAGGCAATCCGCCAGGAGGCAGGTGACGAAAATATTACGGTTCGAGCATATGACGTAGAACAATACATCCTGCTGATCCCGCGCGTACCTGACTATCAGGCAAGATTTTCGATCACTTCCCTCGCCCGGCCTAGTGCTTCCCGACGAACATAGTAATAGGCCCACAAACCTTTCTTGCGGCAATCTACCAGCCCAGCATCACGTAAGATACGTAAGTGATGGGAGATAGTAGGCTGCTCTAACGTAAAGCTTTCCACGATCTCAAACACACATACTTCTCCTTCATGCCGACTGAGTAAACTTAAAATGCGCAGGCGTGTGGGATCTGCCAACGCTTTCAGCAAACGGGCCTGGACGACTGCATCGTCCTCGCTCAGTGTTGGTACAAATTTGGGAGAGATCCCAACGACCGTTGTACCGCCAACTGGTGCAGGACGATTACTTAGTGGACCGCTGATAGGGTTTGTCGAACTCGTTGTTGCCGAAACCGCAGGATTAGAATTTCCCTGATTCATTGTTGTCATAGTCTTCTCCTTCCATCCTCCCAACCGGATAGTATACCGATGATTGAGTCTGGGCATATAACCTAGATACCTATAATAATTATAGAACTCGATCCAAATTTGCCTCTCAAACGATGCTTTCATCTCTATCTCAGCATTTCCTTCATCCCAAAGACAACTAATGCCAGAGGAAAAACCAAGTACCTGTGCTTGTAATTATCCGCTATAAAAAGAACACTACCAGAACTGCTCTGATAGTGTTCTTGAACGTCGCGTATTAGTTTTTCGTGGATATTACCGACTTTGCGTACGCTATTATCCCTTTTTCGCTTCGGGGCGCACTTGCAGATGTAACTCCTGCAATTGCTTGTCGTCAACTGGAGAGGGAGCACCCAGCAACAGATCCATTGCACTTTGCGTTTTTGGAAACGCAATCACCTCACGAATACTGTCCTCATCGGCAAACAGCATCACCAGACGGTCCAGACCAAGCGCAATGCCACCGTGAGGCGGAGCACCATACTCAAATGCTTCCAGCATATGCCCAAATTGCTCTTTGATCTGCTCATCATTCATGCCCATCAAGGAAAAGACCTTGTGCTGAAGCGCGGCAATATTGATACGCACGCTCCCTCCGCCAATCTCGTATCCGTTGCAGATAATGTCGTACTGTTTGGCCCGTACTTTGAGCGGATCGGTATCGAGCAAGCGAATATCCTCCTCTTGCATGCCTGAGAAGGGGTTATGCTCGGCATCGTAGCGCTTCAGTTCTTCATCATAATGGAACAGCGGGAAATCTACCACCCAGCAGAGCGCCAGTTCATCGGGCGGGATCAGGCCAAGACGCTCGGCCAGCTTGACGCGCAAACGGAACAGCACATCATTGCAAACTTTGGCGCTATCGGCAACGAACAGCAATAAATCGCCTGGTTGCCCGGCGAGGCGCTGCACAATCGCCTGCACCTCATCAGCAGACATAAACTTTGTTAAGGGAGACTTGATTTCGCCATTCGTATGCAGGGCCAGCGATACCAATCCTTTCGCCCCCAGAGAACGCGCAAACTCTGTGATCTCCTCAATCTCTTTACGACTATATCCTCCAGCACCAGGAACGCGTATCCCTTTGACCATGCCCTGAGCCGCCAGAGCGCTTTTGAAGACGCCAAAATGCCCGGCAGCAGCCAGATCTGAGATCTCTACCAACGGCAGGTCAAAGCGTAGATCGGGATGATCGGTGCCATAGCGATCCATCACATCCTTATACGACAAGCGCGGGAAGGGCCGCTCTTTAATCCGCTTCTTTGTCGTTTTTTCGATCAAGAAGACGAGCAAGCCCTCAATGAGGGACATCACATCTTCCTCATCAACAAAGGCCATCTCCAGGTCTAGCTGCGTAAACTCCGGCTGACGGTCCGCACGCTGATCTTCGTCGCGGAAACAGCGTGCAATCTGGAAGTAGCGGTCTAGCCCGCCAACCATCAAGAGCTGTTTCAACTGCTGTGGGGACTGTGGCAACGCATAGAATTCGCCCTCATAGAGGCGACTGGGGACCAGATAATCGCGCGCACCCTCTGGCGTACTTTTCATCAGGATCGGCGTCTCAATCTCCAGAAAGTCGCGATCATCGAGATAGTCGCGCATGGCTTTCACAATACGATGGCGTAGCACCATATTATCGCGCAGTTTAGAGCGCCGCAAATCAAGATACCGATACTTGAGGCGGAGCGCTTCGTCAACCTGGATGCTCTCGTTGCTGATCGGAAATGGCGTGGTACGCGACGGATTCAACAGCTCTATCTGCTGGGCAATGACCTCAACAGCTCCAGTGCTCAAATGAGGATTCTCTGTTCCTGGTAAGCGACTATTGACCGTACCAACAACTTGAATAACATACTCCGAGCGCAACTCAACAGCTATTCTGTGTGCGTCGGGAGAACGTTCAGGATCGCAAATGACCTGTGTGATGCCATAGCGATCTCGTACATCTAGAAAGATAAGGCCGCCATGATCGCGACGACGATTGACCCAACCGGCCAGCTGCACCTGCTGCCCAACATTATCGAGAGTAAGTTCGCCACAAGTGACCGAACGATAATGCACCGCAAAACCCACGTTTACAAACTCCTTACTGTCTCACGAAGAAATGATAGTATACTCGAAGTAGTACTATTTAAGTAGTCCTATCAGGCAACTTTTCATCTTATATCTTAGCGGCTATTGGCTGTCTCATCAAGCACCAGCACAGGTATTAGCATCTGAGGGTCGCGTATCGACCTGCGCCAGTTGGAACGCCCCGTTACTGTCAGCACCTTGCGTCAAAAGATAGAGCTGGGGAGCAGCCGGATCGATCACGAGGCTTTTCACTTTCGCGAGCAGCACAGGTGAGGCATACTGCTGAACCACGATCATCTTCGTCGAAGAGGCCGTCCCGCCCTTTGTCGGCGTGGAAGTGGGAGTTGCTGGCTGATTAGCTGCATCATCCATTTTCAGATCAAGGACGCGATCATACTGATCATCCATGATATAGAGATGCGCCACATTGTCCACCAGCGCCGCCGTCAGTTGGGTCGCTCTGGGAATTGACAATACCGACAGGGATGAAGTCGTCTGCTCGGTGGGTACAGGAACCGGAGTGGTTGTCTGGAACGTCTGCGGGTTGGCGGCAAGGGCCGGAGCGAGCGGCGGTTGCGGCTGAAGCACCACGCTCACAGGCGTCAGATTACCTTCTGCAAACTGCTGGCTCTGGACATTGCCATTGGCAAGCAAGAAAAATAATTGTGTATTCTTTAACGCCGCGATACTGACCAGGGCCGCCGAGACGGAAATCTTGGCCTGGCGCGGGGTCAGCGCTTTAAATTTATCGCCATTGAGCGTGTAGTTCAGGATCACCGCCGAGGTCGAGGCTTCTTGCGGAGTCAACACGACATAGACCTCCGGGCCGGACGTTGTGATCAGTGAAGGCGTTCCTCCATCTTTGGTCAGAGCAGCATCAATGCTTATGTTGTCGCTGGCCTGCCCCTTGCCATTGGGAAGGTAGATATAGAGAGCATATCCCGCCGGGTCTTTGCCCTGAGCAGGCAAAGAGGCGAGCACCAGCAAGCGAGTATCGTTACTGGTAATCATAAGAGGTTGTGCATTGCCCGGTAACGTGATTTTATTTGCCAGGGTCATCTGATCGTTGAGTTGATACAGATTATGGTCTTCTCCAAGTACATAGAAGGCATCTTTATTGCCGTTGCGAACCGCCGCCAGACTGCTTGCATGCGTGTTTGTAGTCCCCTCATTGAGCGTACTTACCTGGGTCGTCGTGGTACAGGGCAATGGTAAAATATGAGATTGTTGATCGTAGCTGAGAATCGCCTGTTTGGTTACATTGGTCAAATTTCCCTGTAAAGTTGAGGCCTGAGTTCGCTGTGTATCAGACAGACTGTTCCCCTGCTCCTGCACCTTCGCTAAACGGCCCTGCGCCTGGTTTAACTTCTGCAAAGCATCGCCAGGATTGGTATTCATCTCACCTTTTGCCTGATTGATCAGCGTACTCGTCTGCGTCAGGGAAGCGTCTATATTTTGAGCCTGAGACCCGCGTATCCAGTAATATGCAGCTCCACCAAGAGAGATAACAAGAATAACAAATATTGCGAGTGTGGGGTAGAGCAAACGATTACGCCTGGAAGACAGACGCGAGACAGCAGCTTGCGGAGCCGTATCGATCTCGGGCGAAGAAGGAAGTGGGCCGCTAGCCATACGCAAAGGCCCGCTAAGCAAACGGGTATCGCCGGGTCTGGCTGGCAAAGCACCTAACGGAGCGCCACGAAATTGACCAATCACAGCAGTATCTTCGTCAACTTCGCGTCCACCAACGCCAACAGGACGAGGCATACTAGAAGACGGAGGCTCCCAACCAACTTCCTGGACCCGCACCACCACAGCTGTAATATTATCAGAGCCTCCGTTCTCGTTGGCGCGCTCCACCAGATGATAGACGCTCTCCTGTGGGAGGTACTGATCGACAATTTGCCCCAGCTCTTCATCAGGCACCAGACCTGAGAGGCCATCAGAGCAAAGAACCATCGAATCGCCCTCTTCCAGACGTTCGGAGAAGACATCGATTTCGACATCTGGCTGAGTTCCTAGACAGCGCGTAATGACATTACGCTGTGCATGTGAGCGAGCCTGCTCACGAGTCAATAGACCGGCTCGTACCTGCTCCTCAACCCAGGAATGATCTTGCGAGACCTGTTTGATCACACCACGACGAACCAGATAAGAACGACTATCGCCAACATTCGCGATATATGCCATCCCACCACGAAAAACAGCAGCGACACAGGTTGTTCCCATACCGCTACGCATCATATTTTCTGCCGCTCGTTGATGTATTAACGCATTGGCACGTTTAATCGCATGCAGCAGTGAGACAGCAGCATCATCGCTATCATCTTGATAGTACACTTTGCTTACTGTGTCCACAGCAATTTCACTGGCAACTTCTCCCGCAGCATGCCCGCCCATGCCATCAGCCACAATGAAGAGCGCACCCTTCCGCGCCATTACCTGTGGATCTTTTGGAATGACGTAGGCCATATTATCTTCATTATGGGGACGCTTGCGGCCAACATCTGTTAGCTGTGCAACATCGAGCCGAAGTTGTTTGGACAACGTGCTTCTCTCCCGTATTTCAGTAGCTCTCAATTTGTGCATCCTGCACACTAGGCAGTTGCTGAAACTCTAGGCTATAATACACCGATGCAGAGAAAAACGCAACGTGCCTCCTATTTCGCTAGTCGCGGTCTTCTTTCTCGCTTACTACCTGTACCGCTAACTGCACCTGAGTATACTCTTTCGGCGCAATCCATGCAAGACGTTGAGCTAGCGGTACTAGCACGGTCAGATTACGAGGCTTGTATTATATATGGTTTCTTTAGATCATGAAAGACTTCTTCACCATATTGACGAGTATAATCACTCCAGCCTTGAAGGATGGAAGCAATTCCACGCTCTTTTTAACCAGGCTCGACAATTAGAAACCCCTTCAGCTATCTATCACCAATTATTCCCACTACTGAAACGTCATGGCTTTCACACAACACTGCTCAGCCATGACCCTGCATGGATCTTTAGCAAACTGGACACAGGTGCCGCCCACACCATCCTGCTCTACAACCGCTATGCAACCGGCTCTCTCAATATCTGGGATGCGTGCGCTATCGCCAGCCAGATACTGACTGTTGAACTCTACCGTAAGTGGACAGGCAATATACCGGTCAATATCAAATGGCTCCTCAACCTGTCAGATACAACGAGCGCTTCCCCTCCAGCTTCTCTGCCTTCTCTTCTAGAAGAAGGTCGTCAATCCCTGCAAGCAGATGGTTGCCTCTGCGACGAAATACGTACATCTGAAGAAAACATGTTATTCTCGATTGCAGAGGATACGCCATTGCTCTTTTCAGGGTGCAAAGGGCTACTCAATATCGAGCTGGCCTCGCACGTCACAGCAACCCCCATCTCCTCTCACTATGGATCAATTGTACCTGATGCTGCATGGCGTCTCCTCTGGGCTTTGAACAGTTTGAAGAATGGACGTGAAGAGATCATGATCGATGGCTTCTATGATGCAATCACTCCCATTGAAGATGATGCAGCGTTGTACAGCTTGCCTGATACAGCATCCGCATTAGTCGAGCAATGGGGATTACCTGACCTGCTGCTAGGAGTGCGTGGACTACAAATGCACTATGCTCACCTATTGACGCCATCCTGCACAATCAAATTTATCACGGGGGGCAACGAGACATCAGCACAAATCCCTTCACAGGCCAAAGCGCTGGTTGATTTCTCTCTGGTGCCTGGACAGGAACCAGATGATATTTTTGCCAGGCTACAGCATCACCTGCAAGAACATGGCTTCTCCGATATTCAAGTGCAGCAGCGCTCCAGCTGCCCACCAGCATATACACCGCGCTCACATCCATTTGTCCAACTGGTCTCCAGTGCCATAACTCAAGCCTGGAAACATGCTCCACTCATGCTTCCCATCACGCCATCAAGCCATCCACTCGCTCCTTTGCAGCAGCAGGCGAACATACCCATTCTCACCATTTCAACAGGTATTCCCCGAACCTCACCCTCACAATGGAATCATCCCACCGTAACAGCGCTTCTAAAACACAAACTGAGGCAGACAGCCCTCATCCTCCATCAGCTCGGGAATATGATATAGGAAAATCATCTTTAAAAATGTAAGAACTGACTTTTCCATCGTTCACCTCTATAGTATGGATAAACAAAACAGCCCATATAGGCAATTCGGGCCA
This sequence comes from Reticulibacter mediterranei, assembly GCF_016587455.1. NCBI lineage: Bacteria > Bacillati > Chloroflexota > Ktedonobacteria > Ktedonobacterales > Reticulibacteraceae > Reticulibacter > Reticulibacter mediterranei. The sequence goes on from NZ_BNJK01000001.1 coordinate 2,077,619, forward strand.
TCTGTTCTGAGATCTTGCTCTCAGAAGAGTAGACTAGAAAAGATGTTTGCTAATGAGACTACCTGACATATAAGAGGAAGAAAAGTACGAATTTGTTACCTCATGAACTCCAGAGACGTTATATTGCCATAGGAGAACGCGGTCAATATGCACATAGGTATTAACGCTCAATTGTTATCCCTGGGGCAAAATTATAGAAATGGTGGCGTCAGCCGTTATATCCGTTATTTGCTGACAGAGCTGGCAAAAGCCCCTGGGGAACATACATATACAGTATATGTGAATGGGCCAGATGTTATTGAGCATCTAGGAGTCCAGCATCCTCAAATTACCTATATTTCCGCTCCCTGGTCCGAGACGCGTCCCATTGAGCGAGTGCTGTGGGAACAAGGCACCTTACCTTCACTTTTACAGAAACAGCGAATCGATGTGCTACACTCGCCAGTCAATGTGCTTCCCGTGCGGATACCACGTCGTTGTGCGACAGTTGTGACGTTACATGATCTGGCGTTTCTGCGTTATCCAGAAGTTCTTACTAGAGCCAAAAGCATCTACCATCACCTTTTCACCATTCGCAGCCTTCGCCGCGCAACAAAAATCATCACGGTATCAGAAAGCACAAAACAGGATGCTCATGATCTGGTACATATTCCGCTCGACAGGCTGCATACCGTCTATCCTTGTATCGACCAGCGCTTCTCAAACGTTTCTGAAGTAGCAAAGGTACAGGAGTTCCGTCAAAAACATGGATTGACGGATGGCTACATCCTCTATCTAAGCACGCTGGAGCCACGCAAAAACATTCCAACGCTTATCAATGCCTATCATAAATTACGCCAAGATTATGGGGTCCGTGAAAAGCTGGTGCTGGCAGGAAGTAAAGGCTGGCTCTACGAGTCCATCTTTGCCAGAGTACACGAACTGGGGCTGGAAGCCGAGGTTATATTTCCGGGCTACGTCCCCGATAGTGAGCAAGTAGAATGGTATCAAGCGGCGTCAGTTTTTGCCTACCCTTCGCTCTATGAAGGTTTTGGGATGCCAGTAGCTGAAGCCCTGGCCTGTGGTATACCTGTTGTCACCTCTAATGTATCCAGCTTGCCAGAAGCCGGTGCGCAGGTTGCCTTATGCGTCGATCCACAAAGCGTCGAGGCTGTCAGCCAGGCTCTCTACCGGGCATTGACCGATACAGAGTTAAAAGAACGAAGTCGTATTCAGGCGTCGTCTGTAGCTCAAACATTCTCTGCACAACGTATGGCCCAACAAACCATAGAGGTGTACGAGCAAGCGGCAAATACCCTACAAAAACGTATGCAACGTGTAGCGTTTGTTTCCTAAGAGTTGAAGAATAGTGGCTTGAGTCGTGAATAGCAGTAAATTATCACAGACATCAATTACAGATAGAATGAACAGGACCGAAATGATAGGGGGAACGGGACCAATCGCGAAGGCGATCTCGCGACGGCGCTCACATCGTCATCAATGGCGCATCTTCGAGTGCATTGCCATGATCATTTTAGATGCGTGGCTCATCAGCACAGCATTTCAATGGGCCTATTATTTTCGTATCTATCTCGATTCTCAACCCAACCTGTTCATCAAAACGCTCAATATCATTCGTTCCAACCTGCTTGAAAATGATCCACGCGTCACGGGATCGTCGTTGGGGCCGATCAATAGTCAGCCGTTTTTGTACCTGCATGTTGGCGTCATTGTTGGCCTGCTCGTGATCTTTGCTCTGCGTGGACTCTATAAAGTTCGCCTTACAGGAAGCTGGTTCCGGCAGGCGTGGAATATTATCAGTTCTTGTACGATTGGCATGGGCTTTCTCATTGCTTACTATTTCGCATTTCAGCCCCAGGCCAATTCGCGTTTGATCGTGCTGCTTGTCTGGGCGGCTGCAATTGTTCTGCTCTGTGGCGCTCGCCTGATCGTTTCAGGAGCAATGGGGCTGCTCTACCGGGTCGGTCTGGGAGAAACCCGTCTACTGGTCGTTGGCTCTGGACGCCTGGGGAAAATGGTGATGCAACATATTGCTGCGAACCCCAATCTTGGCTATTCGATCATCGGCTTTCTACACGATATGAACGAGGCTCCAAGCGACTTTGGCCGCTTTAAAATGCTGGGTACGCTGGAAGATATCGGACCGGTTATCCGCTCAATGCAGGTGGATGAGGTCATCATTGCTCTGCCCTCGAATATGCATCAGTATGCTATTCGCAGCGTCAAAATGTGCGAACGTCTGGGTACCTCCTTCAAGCTGATTCCTGATCTCTACGAGCTGAGCCTCTCACGCATCGATATGGAAACAATGGAGGGTATTCCATTAATCGGTATCAAGCAGGTCTCGCTCAACACGCTGCAACGAGTCATTACTCGACTGGTAGATATTGCCTTATCTATCTTAGGGCTGGTGGTTGGCTCACCGCTCTGGTTGTTTATCGCCATTGCCATCCGTGTAACCTCAGCAGGGCCAATCGTATACAGGCAAACGCGAGTTGGCTTGAACGGTCAGCACTTTATCACTTACAAATTCCGCTCGATGTATCAGGATGCTGACAAACGACTAGTACAGCTCAGAAGCAAAAACGAGGTGTCAGGTCCACTTTTCAAGATGAAGGATGATCCACGCCGCACGCCTATCGGGACGTTTTTACGTGAGACAAGCCTGGATGAAATTCCTCAGCTCTTCAATGTGTTAAAAGGGGAAATGAGTCTGGTTGGTCCACGTCCACCTTTGCCCAGCGAGGTCGCCCAGTATGAAGAATGGCAGAAAGGCCGCCTGGCTATCAAACCAGGCCTGACCGGATTGTGGCAGGTGCGAGGCCGCAGCGATCTGAGCTTTGACGAAGGCGTCCTTATGGATCTCTATTATATCGAAAACTGGTCCTTACGTCTCTATTTCCAGATTCTTTTGCGTACCATTCCGGCAGTGTTATTCAGGCGAGGAGCGTATTAATCGGTATGAAGGTTGCTATAGTTCACGATTATCTCAATCAAATGGGTGGTGCAGAGCGGGTAGTAATGGCCTTTCATGACATCTTTCCCGAGGCACCTATCTATACCTCTATTTATGACCCGGAGCGCGTCGATCCAGCATTCCGCACAATGGATATTCGTACGTCGTTTATGCAAAAGCTCCCCCTGGTCACAAAACATCATCAACCCTATTTACCGCTCTATCCAGTTGCAATGGAGTCGCTCGACCTGCGCGGTTACGATCTCGTGCTAAGCAGTTCCAGCGCCTTCGGCAAGGGCGTCATCACCAAACCAGGCACGCTCCATATCTGCTACTGTCATACTCCCATGCGCTGGTGCTGGAACTACGAGGAATATGTTGAGCGAGAACAATTAGGCAAGGTGGCGAGACGCGTCTTGCCATTCCTCATCACGGGATTGCGCGTCTGGGATCAAACCAGCGCAATGCGCGTCGATGACTTTATCGCCAATTCTCCGGTGATCGCCGAGCGCATCAAGAAATATTATCGGCGCGAGGCCGTTGTGATCCCACCACCGGTGGAGGCCAGTCGCTTCCCGGCTACCCCAGCCACCGAAATAGAAGATTATTTCCTGGCGCTCGGTCGCTTCATTCCCTACAAACGCTTTGATCTGGCCATCGAAGCCTGCAATCGCCTCCAGTTGCCTTTAGTTGTCATTGGCAAAGGGCGCGATGAAGAACGGCTCAAGCGCATGGCGGGACCAACTATCCGCTTTCTCGGTCGGCTCTCAGACGAAGAAGTCATCCACTACTACAGACATTGTCGCGCGTTTCTTTTCCCCGGCGATGAAGATTTTGGCATCACGCCACTAGAAGCCCAGGCAGCCGGACGCCCCGTTGTCGCGTATGGCGCGGGAGGAGCACTGGCCTCTGTGGTTGATGGCGTCACTGGCCTCTTTTTCCGTGAGCAAACGGTAGATAGTCTGGTAGAAGTTCTTGCGACCTTCAACGAACGCAACTTTGATTCTGATGCGATCCGTAACCACGCACTTGAATTCGACACTCCACGTTTCCAACGACGTATTATGCAATTCATTGAAGCCCGAATGAACGCCGAGCAAACAAAAGAGACTTCGACTCCTATGAATGGCTTGTTATACTAAAAACAACACGCCTACAGAAAGGGGTTATCTATCGTGGAGCTACGCGCTTATTGGGTCATCATGAAGAGGCGTTTCTGGGTCATTTTTCCCATAATACTGATCGTTGCCTTTTATGCTGCATATCAATATTATCACATCTATAAAACGCCGGGTATGCTAAAAGAGTATCAATCTGCTATCACTATACGTGTTGGATTGCAGGCTGACTCTCGCAACAGCGACAAGAATTATGCAGATTACCTCTCCGTTTCAGAAACGTTGGCAGATACCATCGTAAGCGCTCCCATCATCAATTCACAGGCATTTGCAACTGAAGTCTCACAACAGATTCGGTCTGATATGGACCAGATTACCCAACGCTATGGATCGCAGGCGGACCTCGGCAACTGGCAAGACCCGGCTGCCATCAGCGCCGCTATCAGCACATCACGCGTCCATAGCCTTGTCACGGTCTCAGTCAACTGGAATACTCCTGCGGGAGCCTGGGCGATTGCCCATGCAATTGGAGAGGTCAGCGCGGCACATCTCGGCACCTATCTTAACGATGATATTCGTACAACTCCCACATCGGTTTCAGCCAATCCTGTTTATCCGATGGTCTCTGCCCGGATCATAGGCTTCCCATCAGCTCCCGTCCTCGTAGCAGGGCCAGCTGCAAACAAGCCCGGCCTGTTATTAGCGCTTTTGCTCGTTGCCTGTACCATAGCGATAGCCCTGGCGTTTTTCGTGGAATATCTTGATGATCGTATTCGCAGCAAGGAAGAGGTTGAGCAACTGCTGCAACTGCCCTGCTTAGGAGAGATCCCACCAGCCCCCACTCCCGGTAAGAATACCTCGCATTCTGTACCGGCACCTTAAACCTACAACTCATTTGGGGGAAACAGGTTGACAGGCATTGGTGAAGTTATTATAGTACAAGCAGTCCTGGCAAGAGGTAAGGCCATCTAACGGACCGCCCCAACCTCTTTCGCTATGAGAGAGGAGTAGAGGAGCTTTTCGTGGGTATACAGGATAAAGAACAGGTGACGCTGCTCACCGACTATGTTGCTGATTCAGCTTATAGCAAAGCATACTATGCTTTATCTGCAAATATTCGCTTTAACTGGGAGAACACACGAACAAAACAGCATACCGTTCTGCTGACTGCCCCAGCATATTGTCCAGAACAAGCAACTATTGTTGCAAATGTTGCAATTGCAACTGCACTCAACGGAACGCCAACGATATTGTTTGATAGCGACCTACGAACCTCCAATCTCCATCATCGCTTCGGAGCGAAAAATGCTCCCGGTCTTAGTAACTGGCTCACAGAGCAAGCAGTACACAAAGAAAACATCTCCCAATTTCTGAGCAAAACGTTTGTTCCCGATCTGCGCCTGGTAAGCATAGGTACATCTTCTCTGCAATCTCACGAGATAAGCCGCTTGCTTTCAATGAAGTTGCAAGGTATACTTGCTAGCCTACGCCAGTTTTTAGTAGAGGCAGAGCAGAGGACCAGTATAATTATTTGCAACAGCACACCCGTTCTGGAAGGTGTTGATGCCCCGCTCATCAGTTCTCTCGTTGAGCAAACGTTTTTGCTTATCAGTGCTGGCCAGACCACACGTACGCAAGCGAAGAAAGCCCAGGAGCAACTACAACTCGCACATGCAAAGCTCGCCGGCATTGTTATGCTGGATGGGTAGCACGATGCGGAGGATACCAGTTCGATAAACACATTTGGACATATTGTGACCTTTGAGGAGGACAGAAATGCAAGAACAACCCGGTCCAGGCGGTGAATCTTGGGAAAGACCATCAGGAACGCAACCAATCGCCTCACTTAATGGAACAAGCAAGCACCGTGCTATTCCGCAACGTCCTCCTGGTATGCCACGCGTTAGCCAGCCACCAAATGTGCCACGCGTTAATCCACCACCAGCCACGCCGCGTGTAGCACGCCCCAAACGCGAGGAAGTCGAGCCAAAAAGCCTGCGCAAACGCCTTCTCTGGATTGGTAGCCTTTTTCTTATTTGTGCTATCCTGGCCTGTGCAGGAGGCTTCTTCGCTACCAATCTGGTTAACAGCATGAATGCCAGTAGCGGGGCAGCAACTACGGCGACAAATTTTCTTACTGCCCTTTCTAAGCAAGATTACGCCCAGGCATACAAAGATCTCGGCGCGGCAATCACCCTACAAATGTCACAGGATGATTTTACGAAACACGCGCTGAGCGATGATCGGTGCTCTGGTCAGATCACCGATTTCAGCGAGGTCGCAGATAGTGCCCAACATCAGGATACCAGCCAGTCATATGCCTTCTCGATCAAGAGGAGCAAACTATCCAAACCATATCAGATTCGTCTGACCTTGCAACAGGATACGGAGGGGAATACCTGGAAAGTCGTTGATTACGGCAAAAATCTCGGACCCAGTCAGCAATCATCCTCCTGTAAATAGCAGCCTCATATAAAAAGTGAAACGCAGGAAGAGCTGCGTTTCACTTTTTACTATACTATAAGAAAGCAACACAGAAGCTCTCCCCTGCGTATTATCTAAAGACACTAGATAAAATAAACAACCAAAAAGTATAGAATTGTTCTCATGTTATAGAATCAGGATAACACGCATGAACTGGCTATCCAGCACTCGCTTATGGATGTTGGGCAAGCTGAGCTACATTATGGCCTCATTCATCCCGTTACAGATTCTTCAGCAAGCCCTGGCAAACTTTGGCTATCCAGCTGTCTTGCTCTTCGTCATGATCGAAAGCACGGGCATCCCATTTCCCGGTGAAACCATGCTGCTCTTAGCCTCTTTTTATGCCTCAGTGGACCACCACTTAAATATCGTTCTTGTCATCGCCTGCGCTGCACTGGGAGCTATTCTGGGTGACAATTTTGGTTACTATATAGGACAAGCTGGGGGACGCCCCTTCGTAGAGCGTTTTGGCCGCTACTTCTTCGTCAAGCCACGCCACCTGAATTATGCAGAGCGTTTCTTTGTACGACATGGAGGGAAAACCGTCTTCTTCGGCCGCTTCGTCGCTATTCTACGTATCTGGGCCGCCTTTCTTGCCGGCATGCACCATATGCACTGGCGCTCATTTGTGGTGTATAATGCTGCTGGAGGTATTCTCTGGGCAACGCTTTATGGCACGCTCGGGTATATCGCCGGTCGCGTCTTTCATGACAATTTTGCAGAGATAGAACATCTGGCACAAACGCTTGGTTGGGTCACAGGAAGCATTATCATTGCGGTTGTAGTTATAGCCTTTCTGATTGTTCGCTGGCGTCTAAAACGCCGTTTCGATAAGCACCTGATCCGTTCTGAGCAGGATCAAGACCCGGCATCATAAACATGCCAGCGTTCGATCCTATCAGTGGCAAAACATGCTGTCGGCAAGAAGCCGTGGAACGAGTACTATAGATGAGAAAATTTTTGCCTTACATCTGCGTATTTCTACTCATTCTCACAGGCATACTCATCTACAACTACCAGACGCACACTGCATTGCTAGCGACCTCGTTTCCCGTAAAGCCTACTCCCTGGCAACCGCTTCACCTACGCATTCCCAGCCTACAGATTGATACTCCTGTACTCAACGTAGGAACCACTACAAACGGGCAGATGGATGCCCCAACCTCGCAAGCTGTCAATTCCCCATACTGGAGCAGCGTTTTCTGGTATGCGCCCGGCACAGCGCCCGGACAGAACGGCAATGCGGTTATCGCCGGGCATGTAGATCGCGTGGGTGGCGATCCGGCCATCTTCTGGTCCCTGCATACGATGAAACCCCACGATCTGGTTATTGTACAGACGCAAGGCAAAGGAGCGTTAAAATTCGCGGTAGATCGCGTCGTCAAGTACCCTGCCAATGCCCCCGGAAAAGCCATTCTAAACGCTGTTTTTGGCCCCACTAGTGGGCATCATCTAAATCTGATTACCTGTAGTGGGGTCTGGACCGGACAGGGCTATGATGAACGCCTGGTTGTCTTCACGACGCAAGTAAACTCATGAAAAGGCATTAAGTCCGGTGAGCGCCTGCCCGATGATAAGCGTATGGATGTCATCAGTTCCCTCATAGGTGAAAACCGACTCCAGATTATTCATATGACGGCTGGCAGGATATTCGAGCGTAATACCATTTGCCCCAAGAATCGTCCGAGCTTCACGGGCCGTCTCCAGCGCCTCACGCACATTATTTCTCTTCGCAACAGATATCTGGACTGGATGGAGCAACCCTTCGTCCTTCAAGCGTCCAAGCTGCAACGCCAGCAATTGTGACTTGACCAGTTCTGTTGCCATTAACGCGAGCTTCCGCTGTACCAGCTGGAAACTGCCAATCGGGCGTTGAAATTGCACGCGTGTCTTTGCATATTCCAGAGCAGTCTCAAAGCACGCCCGCGCTGCGCCAGTTGTTCCCCACGCAATGCCATAACGCGCCTCATCCAGACAGGAAAGCGGGCCTCGCATACTACGTACGTTCGGCAACATATTCTCTACTGGAACGCGACAATCATCAAAATGTAGTTCAGAAGTAACAGAGGCACGCAGCGATAATTTGCGATGAATATCGCTGGTGGTAAAGCCCGGCGTCCCACGCTCCACTAGAAATCCGCGAATACCATCCTCAGCGCGCGCCCACACAACTGCCACGTCCGCAATGCTACCATTGGTAATCCACATCTTTGTCCCATTCAGTACATAATCATTGCCATCGCGCCGTGCTGACGTACGCATATGAGCGGCATCGCTGCCAAAGTCAGGCTCCGTCAGGCCAAAGCAGCCAATCACCTCCCCACGCGCCATTGGAGGAAGCCAACGCTGTTTCTGTTCGTCCGATCCAAAGGCAAAGATAGGAAACATCGCCAGCGATCCCTGGACAGAAATAAACGAGCGGAGGCCGCTATCACCGGCTTCTAATTCCTGACAGGCCAATCCGTAGCAGACGGCGCTCAATCCGGCGCATCCATAGCCATCAAGATGCATACCAAGCAGGCCAAGCTCCGCAAGCTCGGGAATAAGCTGGCGCGGAAATGTTCCTTGCTCGAAGTGCTGATCAATAATCGGCAATACGCGTTCTTGCACAAATTTGCGAACGGTATCACGCACCATGCGCTCCTCTTCACTGAGAAGGTGATCTATTTGGTAGAGGTCGGTGGCTGGCGGAACTTGTGTCTGATGTTCGGCTATTTTATGTACCATAAGAATCTCATCCTCTTTCTGATGAACTCGATCCAGGGCGCGCTCTCCCTTGAGCGCAAACACAACCCTCTCGCTATTATATCGCATAGATCGAGACTAATCGTATGCGCTTGTAACATCTCGCACTCTCACGCGTATACTTTGTACAGATAGTCCAGGTTAGCAAAGAAAAAGGGACAAGATGTCAAAGCAATATCCCGCCTACCATGCCAATTATTACCAACCGCCACAATACTACAGATACCCCTACCGCAAACCTCGCTCGAAATCTCGCGTGTTTGGAGCGATTATTCTACTTATCTTGGGCTGTTTTATCCTGCTCCTGACACTTGGTATGTGTATGTTTACCTGGCTTCTTTCGCGTCCTCCCACCCCTACATCATCTCCTGACAAACCCTTTGTCCTGCCAGCGGGCCCCTATAGCGTCGTGGGAGATCCTTCGATTGAGGTCAACTTTATCAATCAGGTGTTGGAACGATATGACTCACCAGCACAGGGGAAAGGTCAAAGTCTCTACAATTATGGGGTCAAATATCATATCGACCCTGCCTACGCGCTAGCTTTCTTTATGCATGAAAGCACCTTCGGTACAAAGGGAGTGGCAAAGAAAACGCTGTCGCTGGGCAATATCAGGGCCAAAGAGGGAGAGCCGGAATACCAGGGCTATCGTAAATATCGCAGTTGGGAAGAGGGCTTTGAAGCCTGGTATCGCTTGATTGCTAATACCTATGTGCAAAAATGGAAGCTTTCTACTGTTGACAGGATCGTCCCCGTCTACGCTCCTGCTGAGGATCACAACGACGAACAAGCCTATATCTTATCGGTGAAACGAGCAGTCGCCAAATGGCAACAGGGTATTGTTGAGGTGTAGCCTTATCTTTCTCGTCAAGGTATGGACGAGCAGCATCGAGATAAGGTATACTACCAGGAAAGCGACAGGTACTCCGGTGGAAAACCACCACGAGCATGCTCCATGTAACAAAAACAACTGTCACTGCTGATACAAAACTACTCCATACGTCTATGTCATAGTACTTGCTACCAGGCGATCTCAAAGCGTGGCTGTTGCAGAGGAAACAGACTGAGAATGAATGATACACTGGAAAATCGCTCTGACCGCTCTAATTTCTGGCAGAGGTTAGAAAAACCAATTTTTGTGCTCGCGCCGATGGATGATGTCACAGATACGGTGCTTCGCCAGGTGATTGCCCGCTGCGGCAAACCAGCGGTGTTTTTCACCGAATTTACGAATGTGGAAGGGATGTTCTCAAAAGGCGAACGAGCCGTGATGTCCCGGCTGCAATATACGGAAATCGAGCGACCACTCGTTGCTCAGATTTGGGGCAGCAAACCGGAGAATTTCTATAGAGCCGCAAAAAAACTCATCGAGATGGGATTTGATGGGATAGACCTGAACATGGGCTGCCCCGCCTCTGGCGTACTCCAGAAGGGTGTCTGCTCTGGCCTGATTAACAACCGACCGCTAGCCAAAGAAATTATTATCGCGACAAAGGAAGGCGCAGCTGGGATCATTCCCGTTAGCGTCAAAACCCGGCTGGGATTCCGCGCTATTGACTTTGACTGGATCAGATTTGTCCTGGAACAAGACCCGGCAGTGCTGACGGTTCATGCCCGTACCGTTTCGGAAATGTCCAAAGTCCCAGCACATTGGGATAAGCTGAAAACGGTGGTTGACATACGCAATGAGATGCAAAGCAATGCGCTGATTATCGGAAATGGGGATATCAAATCACTGGGCGAGGCAAGGCAGAAAGTTGCCGAGGCCGGAGCTGATGGTGCGATGATTGGCAGAGGCATTTTTGAAAACCCTTACCTGTTTTCAGAAACCATCACCCTGAGCGATAAAACGCCAGAAGAAAAAATGCAACTCCTTCTTGAGCACATGCAAATGTGGACCGAGACCTGGGGAGAGACAAAGCATTTTCCGATCCTACGAAAATTCTTTAAAGTCTATGCCAGCGGTTTCCCCGGTGCCCAGGATCTTCGTATGCAACTGATGGAAACACAAAATCCTGAAGAGACAAAGCAGGTTGTAACGGCATTTGTTCATGATTATGCTGAGCGATCCCTGTCTATTCATTAGGAATAACACGAAAGAGTTGCCCATATGGGCAACTCCCGTTTATAGTGAAATCCCTCTAAAAAGCTCAACACAGATTTAAAGGCACACAACAATAGTTGCTGTCCCGAAAGAATCTACCGGTAGTCAGTATATATTTACATATATACCAAGAAATAAAGAAGGAACAAATCAGAAGAGGTTGGATACACAAGATAGGATGCAGGGGAGATGTACGGTGCCATCATGAATGATTATAGGGGTAGCTGCGCATCAAGCCAAAGTTCTCCACCCACTACAACGAGGGATAGAAAAAGCTAAGATTTAGCTCCTAATCCCCCTCATGCGGCACTATACAAGCACCTCATCAATATCACCAACCAGCTTTTGAATCTCACGTAAACGACGTTCTGCCAGTTCTACATTCTCCAAAGCCTGTGCTAAAATACGAGCCTCCAATGACGGATAAGATTCAGCAATTTCAGGGTCAATTGAACCGCCAACAAGCTCCAACGCCCGATGTAACTTGTTGTTTTCCAGGGTCGCATTGTGCATAACGGGTAGTCCTCCTAACAATGATAGAACTGGGACGCTACAACGATCTATGGGAAGTGTGTACCACCTGAAAGCCTGAGTTCACCTGTTAATTACTTCTACTGCTCATTACGTGAACTGATTGCGATAAGTTACAAGAAAAAGATTTACTATGCTTTTTGTCTGCTGTAGCTACAGCTATCTTACACTAGTTGCTAAAAACTCCCAAATAAAGACCCCAACATTCCTACTCATCAGAACTTTTCAGCACCACAGATACGTTATTCCCAGTCAAGAAAGAGCCGACATAGAAAAATAGTAACCAGGGTAGAAGATAAAGATCTTCTGCTATTATTCTAATCCATAGCATAGAGGTAAATGCAAGCTAATAGGAATAAGGCATCCACAGGATATTTTGTGAGCAAGCACCTGATTTTTCCCGAGAACCACACCTCTTTCTCAAACCTTCTACTGATTACCTGCCCTTAAATATCAAGCTATCTCTTAGCCATGATATTTCTTTTCTTCCTGTTTAATCCTTTCTTCTCGTAAGATATTTCTTAGCCATTTATCTTCTTTCCGCATTCTAGCAAAATAGCTGTTCAATAACAAGCAAAACAGGAAAAATGGGGAGAGCATTCCTATCAGTTGCACCGGCCTCAACCTTGACAATGCCTCGCTTCCTGGTAGAATAAGCAGAGAAGGATAATCTTCCCATTTTTCGCCTTCTAATTTTTATAGAGGATGCATACACAATGGTTGATCTTGCGTTCTACGCTTCAAATCCGCTCTGTTCTCCACCACCCGTTGCCTCCCATCAGGGCAGGTAGAACGGCCTCATCTTCTTCACGAGAACTCCAACACATTCTATAACAAGTTTGTGTGCTGAGTTTATGCCCTCATCCTGCCCTCTTTGCACTGTTCCTTTGATTCTCATTTGCATTTGAGGAAGGGATTTTTATGTTCTCTCACCATGCGTTCCGTCGCGACTTCTTGCTCATCGTCTGTGCCTCCGTTTCCTGGGGGACCATCGGCATTGCAAACCTGGCGCTCTATGCATCGAGCACAACCAATGCTCTCTCGTTGACCTTCTTACGGCTGGCTCTCGCCACTCCACTGCTTTTTCTCACCTGCTGGCTGCGTCTTGGTCGCCAGATCTTTGCGATCAAGCGTCACGATCTTGCTGTCATGATGGGAATGGGCAGCATGATGGCGATCTCTCAAGCCTGTTATATTGCTGCTATCCCCACAGCTGGCGTGAGCATCTCGACCCTCATCGCTATCTGTATCGTTCCAGTGATCATTGCCCTCTTCTCCGCCCTGGTCACACGCGAACGGCTTACTCCGCTCACTTTCTTTGCCTTAGCAGGCGCAGTTGGCGGTACAATTCTTCTTGTCGCCGCACGTCCCCATGTCAACGAGGGAAACGTAGCCTTCATAGGCGTGTTTCTCGCCTTTCTATCAGCCTGCGCCTATGCCGGCTTTATTCTCTGTGGACGACAGCTCACAGGCAGCTATCACCCGCTACAGGTCAATTTTGTGGCATTTGGAACGGGGGCCCTGCTTCTGTTCCTCTGCACTTCATTCACTGGATTGGCGCTTACCTATTCTATCCAGGGATGGCTCATCTTGCTGTATATTGGATGGGTTCCGGGCGCTCTTGGCTATGCCCTCTTTCAGGCAGGCATGCGCTCACTCTCTGCAACTGTAGCAAGTATTGTGACAATGTGCGAACCGCTGACGGCTACGCTACTCTCATGGATACTCTTTCGTGAACAGCTTGGCCTCTTTGGTCTCCTCGGCGCGTGCTGCTTGCTGGGAGCAATGCTGGTAATCTTGCTCGCTCCACAAAAGCATCTCAAGAAGGAATTTTAACACTTTTCTCATTGTGCATATTGGCAGCAAGCGCTAAATAATTGAGTATTACCCCTGTGAAGGGCAGGAATAATGTTGCTTCTCCTGCCTTTCATGGCCCTCTTCCCCTGCTTCACAACAGTGCAGGTGGCTCTGGATCTTTTGTTTGCAAAAGATCCAGCAAAATAGTCTCATCTTACATATTTCTAAGCAAATAAAAATACGCTTAGAAGTGTATAGCAGTGCTTTATTTATTGATTTTCCACAGAAGCATATGCTATGATTCTAAAGGTGTTTGCAGGGAGGCATCCAGAAGCATTGCGCATATGGATGAAAGCGAGGAAAAGCGCTCAAGGTAGCAAACATTCGACACGTCACGCCTCCCAGAAAGTTAGTCGCTACCATAGCGTATCCATAGGGAAGGAGATAGACATGGCTCAACAGTACAAAGAACATCATGCATCGGTAGTAGTCAATGCACCAGTACATCAGGTGTATTCGATGTTCACACATTTTAATGACTTTCCGAAATTCATGAGTTTTGTAAAAGAAGTCACGTATCATGACAAGGACAATAGCCACTGGGTCGCAGAGGTAGCAGGTCGGCATGAGTGGGATGCGGTGAACTCAGAATGGATTCCCGATAAGCAGGTAGGCTGGCACTCGACCAAAGGATTGGAAAATTTTGGTAAAGTGACCTTTGAATCGACGGGCAACAACCAGACAAAGGTTGATGTCTTTATCGATTATAATCCTCCTGCTGGTGTGCTGGGAGATATTGGCGAGAAGATGGGTGTTGGCAAACACTTCAATGATGTCCTGACCGATGATCTCAATCATTTCGCCCGCATGGTCGATCAGGCACCTGCTGGCGCACTTGATCCCACGTCTTCCAACTACTTGTTCCACACCGATAGCGCAGCTGGCAAGGGAACGACAACAGGTCGCCAAAACGAGACGATGTACAACGAACCCAATGCTGGCAAAAAGAATGAACCCATCATAGATCGTGACATTACAGGCACCACCAATCAAAATCTTGGCTCTTCACGCGATGCGGATGTTGGTTCAATACCAGTGGAGCCAGGCGAGGTCCGCTCTCCGGTAAGACCTCCTGAGCAGAACCGCGATAAACAGGGATACTAATCGCCCCGTTCAACAGAATCGCAAACGATAAACGCAAAGTTAAAACGAGGCCAACGCGACAATTTCGTTGCGTTGGCCTCGTTTTAACTTTGTTAAACAAAGTGAGAAGATGAGTATAAACTTATTTATACGTTTGTAGCAGATAAAATCTCACGTAATTCTTTGAACAACAAAGAAATCCCTTGACATATCCAGACACATATGTTATGATTCGTGTGTTCCTGCTAAGGGAACACCACCAGAGAACAAACAGACTCTGGCACTTGGCTTTAGGCCTTGCATAAGTAATCCGAGAGGAGGTCTTATGAGACCAATGAAGAAACCAATTCGCCTACTGGGGATGGTGTTCCAGATTGACTAGTAGTACCCGTAAATGCGGGTATGTCACTCCCCTGAGCGTTTGATCTATCCTGCTATCTTGACAGCAGTTCATGCAGAACTTGCGTGGTCTTAACAACGGCTTTCGTTGTTGGATGATGAACGTAAGCAGGGGGCATTGAGTTCTATTAACTATGGCAGCAATGTTCTTGGCCTACGTGGATTAGGACTAGGTTAAGTGACACAGGAGTTGTGTAGAAAAAGAGACACACGAGCGAGGATCGGTTGACAGATTTGCCCCGATCCTCGTTGTGTTTTATTTTTAACGATCCGCTTTCCCTCTCTTGACATGTTCCCTCTCGCCCATTATGCTGAACAAATGTAACTTTTTCGGCTCTCTTCCACATAACTAGATTGGATAGCATGATGGATTTGTTCAGCAAGAAAACGACTTTACAGCATCACATCCTTTGTATGCGACCAACGCTCCTTCAGTTTCATACCATTCCTCATTATTGAGTCCAGGCTGGGAGCTATGACGAGCTAGCATAGGTTGCTAGCTCCTGTAGATATCTATCATCTTCCGCTGAGCAGAGTTGGCTCGCAAGAAAAGCGTCCAGTCTCTGCGATCAGCATCTACCATCAATCCGCGCTCCACCTTTTCTTATCACAACTGATGCGCTTTTTACCGCTATCGCTCATCACAAAAGGATAAGAAAGGGAAAAGGAGATGCCCTCATTTCTGGGTAAAGCAGAAGTATCGACACATACAGAATTTCATGATACTTCACAATATAAAAAGCAGACTCAGCCAGGACGGAAAGTGCCACTGGCGGATCTGCTGGTTGAAGTCGGCCTTTTTGAACATATCGACGAAGCAAAACGCTGGATCATGGCAGGCAAAGTACTCGTCAACGATCAGAGGTTCGACAAGCCAAGCATGAAGGTGCGAAGGGATGCGAAACTACGTGTTCTGGGAAGATCTCGTTATGCGAGTCGCGGAGGCTATAAGCTCGAAACTGCCCTGGAACACTTTGCCATTGATGTCAGCGGTCAGGTGGCTCTCGATTGTGGAGCCTCTACAGGTGGCTTTACAGATTGCTTGCTACAGCATAGCGCGGCATATGTTTATGCTGTGGAGGTTGGTTACGGACAGTTGGCTGGCTCTTTACGTGTTCACCCACAGGTAAAGAACCTTGAGCGCACCAATTTAAGCGATCTCACACCGGCAATGCTCGATCCCGCGCCAATGCTGATCACACTGGATCTCTCGTATCTCTCGCTCACAAAAGCACTACCAATTGCTGCGCCACTGCTTGCCCCAAAAGGGTTGATACTGGCACTCGTCAAACCGCTGTTTGAGGTCGAGAGTGCAGAGGCTCGCCGAAGTGGACACATCGATGATCCAACCCTGCTCATTACAGCGCTACAACGTGTGCTGGATGCAGGCACAGGTGCAGGATTCACACCGCTAGGAACGATCAAGCTAGCATTGCAGCCTCGTCACGGCGTTATGGAGTTTATAGCACTTTTCAGCAAAGGGCACAATTGTACTCCCTATTGCTATACAGAGGAGACCCTAGCAACTCTGGTGGCAGATGTTGGTGTCGGCAAAGTAGATATAGAGTAATCTTGCTTCAACAAAGAAGAGGGATTGGCACCAGAAGGATGCCAACCCCTCTTTCAGAAGAGCCTTAACGATTATTTTAAGCAGAAACTGCACCTACCTCAGGCGAGAGCAAGGATCTAACCTTCTCTTTGCCTAAAGAGAGCAACAGCGTTGGGATGCGTGGGCCGGTATCGCTGCCACAGATGAGCGTATAGACGGCCACAAAGAATGCACGTTGGGCCTGCTTCAACTCGTCGTCGGGCGGCGTATCGACAGACAACCCTCGTGCCAGTTTCGGGATATTGTACATGAGTTCGGTTAACCCGGCGAGCGTCCAATAATTGTCCAGCTTCTCCACCAGCATTTGCAGCTCTTTACGCTGGCTCTCCGACAACCGCTCATACGCTCCCGCATCAAAGCTTGCCTGGATAGCCGTACGCTCATCATCGGGCAGGTAGTTATTCACCCAATCTAGAGCACAGGTCAGGCGCGGCTCCAACTCTGCTGGCTCAACGAACTCCACTGGCTCTTTCAAGCTCTGCGCAACAATTCTCGTTACCTGCTTGATATTGCCATGCGTCACATCAACCAGCGAGGTAAGCAGCGAGAACGGCACTGGCTTCAGCGTATGCGCGACCTCGCCGTGAGAAGTGCGGGTGGCACGCTCATACATTTTCTTGTTCTGCTCGTTCGCCTTGCCAGTGTTGATCTGCTTAAAGAGCGTATCCCACTCATCGTAGAGGCGCAACAACCCCTGCCCAAAATCGATATTGAATGCCTGATTGTTAGCGCGACGAATATACAACCAGCGTAGAATAGCAGGCTCAATAATATTCAATGCTGAGGCAAGCGTGGCTGTGGTGCCAACCGAGCTTGAAATCTTCGTACGCCCATCCATGCCCACAAAAGCGTAGGTGGCATATTGGATCGGCGGCGATTGATAGATCTCGCGCAAGATTCTCAGCCCTACGGTAAAGCTGCTTCCCGGCGCTGAATGATCCTCGCCCGCAGGCTCAAAATCGACCTGATAGAAGTTCCAGCGCATTGGCCAGTCTACCTTCCAGACCAGCTTCCCTTCCATTTTCTCATCCAAGCTAAAGCCACCGCTGTACTGACAGGATTGACATGTATAGGAGATAAAAGCAGTTTCTTCATTATAGGATGTAATTTGGGTATCATCTTTATGGCAGCGTTCACAATAGACACGATATGGATAATAGGCCGCACGCCGTGCGAGACGCTCCTCCGCCGTTTCCTGAATGGCCGTTTGATACTCAGCCAGAATATCAAAGATCTCTCCACGATGAACCAGCGCTTGCTTGACCTTCCCTGTATAGCGTCCCTCACGATATGCTTGTGATTGACGGACATAGCGCGGGTAGACCTGAAGCGCCTCCAATCCTCTCGTAAATTGCGTCATATAACGGAGGGCATATGAATCATATTCACCAAAGGGATCGGGAATATCTGAAAGTGGCTGCCCGATATGCGTTGCGAAAGAGGGGTCCACGCCAGCTGGTACTTTGCGCAGGCGGTCAAAATCATCCCAAATATGGACGTGTTCAGCGTTCCAGCCTCGCGCCTTCAATTCCTCAACCACTAGATGGACAGTCATAATTTCCCGCAGGTTTCCCAGGTGAATCGGACCCGAAGGACTGATGCCCGATTCACAGATGATATGGGCCTGTTCGCCCTTTGTCCTGCGTACTCGCTGCTCTATTTGATCACTGATCCTAGTGATCCAGTCTCCCTTCATTGCGTTCATCCGTTCCTACTTATAAAATGATGATCAAGAATAAGATAGTTACTCACCGAGAGAGAGGACAGCCATAAACGCCTCCTGTGGAATCTCCACATTGCCGACTATCTTCATGCGTTTCTTGCCCTCTTTCTGTTTCTCCAACAGCTTGCGTTTACGCGTTATGTCACCGCCATAACATTTCGCCAGCACATCTTTACGCATCGCCTTCACCGTTTCGCGGGAGATCACACGAGAGCCGATGGCCGCCTGAATAGGCACTTCAAACAACTGACGCGGAATGAGGCCGCGCAGTTTCTCCACCAGAGCGCGTCCCTGATGATACGCCTTCTCACGATGCACGATCAAAGATAACGCATCAACCGCCACGCCATTCACCAGGATATCGAGCTTGACCAGATCCGATTCATGATAGCCGCCAAAGCTATAATCAAGCGAGGCATATCCCTGTGTGCGCGTTTTGAGTTGATCGTAGAAATCAATGATCAGTTCGGCCAACGGCATGCTATAGGTCAACAGCACACGCTCGGCCTCAATATATTTGAGATCTTTATAGGTACCGCGCCGCGTCGTCACCAGATCCATAATCGTACCGATATAACGGGACGGGGTGAAGATCGAGATATCCATCCAGGGTTCCTCGATCTTCTCTATATCGCCAAACGAAGGCATGGCCGATGGGTTATCGACCTCCATAGTTGTGCCGTCCGTCTTCGTCACCAGATAGGCTACGCTGGGAGCGGTGGCGAGGATATCGAGATTATATTCGCGCTCCAGGCGTTCCTGAATAATCTCCATATGCAGCAGGCCGAGAAAGCCGCAACGGAAGCCAAACCCGAGCGCCCCGGAGGTTTCCGGCTCATAGAAGAGCGAGGCATCGTTGAGCTGCAAACGGTCCAGCGCATCGCGCAACAACGGATAATCATTGCCCTCGACCGGATATAAACCGGCAAAGACCATCGGCTTTGCTGGCTGATAACCAGAGAGTGGTTCGACCCGAGTAAGCGCCGAAGGTAGCGTCACCGTATCGCCCACGCGACAATCTTTGACATTTTTAAAGCCGGTGGCAATATATCCCACCTCGCCGGTCGTCAGCGCGCCAGCAGAGATCAGGCGCGGATGGAAATAACCAGCTTCAAGGATATCGGTAGTGCTGCCGGTCGCCATCATCACGACACGCTCATCCTGGTGCAACTGCCCATCCACAACGCGCACATAGGCAATCACACCCTTATAGGCATCGTAGTGAGAGTCAAAAACGAGAGCGCGCAAGGGTTGCTCAACCTCACCTTTAGGAGGCTGTACCAGCTTGACAATTGCCTCAAGGATATCCTGCGTGCCAGTCCCCTCTTTTGCCGAGGCCAGAATACACTCCTCTTTTGGTATGCCAATGACATCCTCCACCTCTTGCCGAACTTTCTCCGGCTCTGCGCTGGGGAGATCGATCTTATTAATCACCGGAATAATGCTCAGATCGGCCTCCAGCGCCAGGTAGAGGTTTGCCAGGGTTTGTGCCTCAATGCCCTGTGTTGCATCGATCACCAGGAGAGCACCCTCGCATGCGGCGAGACTACGCGAGACCTCATAGGTGAAATCAACGTGTCCGGGTGTGTCAATGAGATTCAGCTCGTATTCCTCACCATCAAGCGCGGTATAACGCATACGCACAGCCTGAGCTTTGATGGTGATGCCCTTTTCGCGCTCCAGCTCCATCTGGTCAAGCGTCTGCGCCATCAGTTCGCGCTTGGAGACGGTGCCGGTAAATTCCAGCAAGCGGTCCGCAAGGGTTGACTTCCCGTGATCGATGTGGGCAATGATACAAAAATTTCTAATATGTGCTTGATCTGTCATTCAATGATTCCTCCACCCAACACCTCATCACCATCCTCACCACCGTAGAGTACGGCAGCCTGTCCTGGTGTGATAGCCCGCTGTGGGTGTACAAGTGATACTTGCGCTCGATTGTTTGCAAGAGGTGTAATCAATGCGGGCTGCTCAGGAGCCTTATAGCGAATGCGCACACGGGCCTCAAATGGCCCGGCAGGAATGTCACCACTGCTATAGTGCATATTGCGTACAAAAAACTCGCTCTGTTGCAGGGCGGCAGCCGGACCAACAATCAACGCATTCTGTTGCGCGTCGATTTTCAATACATGCAGCGGCTCCGGGGAGGTAACGCCCAGTCCTTTGCGCTGACCAATCGTGTAATATGCCAATCCGCGATGGCGTCCCAACACCTTGCCCTGCTGATCGTAGATCGGTCCTGGCTTTGGAATGGCAATCAACGGCGTTGCGCTGGCAGCAGAACTCCGACCAGCACCAACCGCGACCAGCTCCGGGGTTGCAGCTTGCTCAGCAACCCGACTCGCGGCGTAGCGATCTATAAAACCGCGGTAATCGTTTTTGGCAACAAAACAAATCTCCTGGCTCTCCGCTTTAGTTGCCACACGCATCCCACGCTCAGCTGCCAGCGCGCGTACCTGCGGCTTGGTATAGCCACCCAGCGGGAAACAGGCATGGGCAAGCTGCTCTTGATTGAGGACATGCAAAACATAGGACTGATCCTTCTCTGGATCAACCCCACGTCGGAGACGGCGCTTGCCAGTCACGGGATGATCGTCAACACGTACATAATGTCCCGTCGCCAGATAGTCGGCATTGAGAGCCAATGCGCGCTTCAGTAATACCGTAAAACGTATATGGCGATTACAGGTTAAGCAAGGATTCGGTGTACGGCCCGCAACATAATCTTCATAGAAAGAATCAACAATAGTACTTTTAAACTCTTCCTCAACATTCACCAGATAAAATGGGATATCGAGCATTCGAGCCACACGCCGTGCATCATCGACCGCTTCGAGCGAGCAACATTTATTTTGCGCAACGCGCTCAACGCCATTGTCTTCTTCCTCAATCACCCCCGGTTCCGACCAGAGGCGCAGCATCATACCAATAACTTCATGTCCTTGTTCTTTGAGAAGCGCGGCGGCGACTGAGCTATCTACGCCGCCGCTCATTGCGACGACTATTCGTGCCATAAGTAAAAATCCTGCCTGTTGCTAGCAACTATGATGGTTCTGAAAAAGTGAAATGTAGAAAAAAGGACTAGCCAGATGTGGGCTAGCCTTCGTTTTTAGTTTCGCGCCTACACATATCGTGATATCCCACTGTAGCTGGGATATAGTGCCCTTTATTGCCAAGATAAGGGTAGCACAGTAGCAGCTTCTTGTCAAACGCTGAACCAACAGGGCTTTCCAGTTCTCCGCTCAAAGGGGTGCAGGGTCTCCCTGCCGGGGTCTGGGGTGTCCCCAGTTTCCTTCCCTCCTTCGCGCGCCGCCTGCGGCGGCGCGCAAAAGAGAAGAAAAAAGGTTTTTTGCGGGGACACCCCGCACCCCGGCAAAGGGCTGCCGCCCTCTGCACTCCCGCTAGATGGGAGAATTGGAAAGCTCTGGCTGAACCAATAGCCCCATAGCCAAAGATTAATATTTCGTGTATAATAGCAGCGAAATATCATCAGGTGCGTCATAATTAAGATTTATCGCGCCATTACGCGTAATAAAAGAAGGACTGTTATCATTTCAGTCGATCAAACAGCCAGAGCATCCCTTATTGGCTAGAGAAGCGGGAGAGTGCATATGCCCAAAAAGTCAGCGTCCGCGCGAAGTGGAGCGCAAAGAAAGCCAAAGGCGCAGAAAAGTATTGAGCTTGTGCGCCCAACATCGGTCATAGATGAGCAGCGGTCGGAGGAAGAGGAGGAAGCGAAAACCACAACAGCGGCAACCGCAGTGATGGAGCAATCAACCGAGCAGGAGAAGACAGTCAGTACTGCACCCAAAGGCAGTGCTGCGGCAAAGCTGGCGGCACGTCGCCAGGCGGCAGCCAATAAAGCTCAGCGCAACGCGGCGGTTTTGATTACGCCAGAACACTTTTCCTACGTCCAAAAAGATCTCATCACCGTCGCTATTCTGGCCGTCATCATGATCGCAATCATCATTGGCAGCTACTATTTCCTGGTAGTTCGCGCCTGAGACATCGCCACTATAATAATATGTGAGGCTATCTGACTAATCTTTCCGTCAGATAGCGATTGCAAACGAAAGAGGCACCGATTATTATGTCTTTATGAATCAGTGCCTCTAGTTTTTCTGTTGCACGGCTGTCGTTTCAGGGCAACAGAGTGAAGTCGCCACAAGATAAAATGTGTCGGCCTGAGTTAGTGTCTGAGGGGGCTAGTACCGATGCCCGAAGGGATACCATGACGATGAGCGGCAGGAATAGTCACGCCTAAGACGCGCTGCATGGCCATCGTGTGGCTACAATCCCCCCAGTCATGGAAGAAACGACAAGTGCATTGCCACTCCCCATTGTCGAAAGTAGTGGTATGAACATCGTTCTCACCCTGGAACGTTGCTTCAAAGCGGGTAAATTGAATGCGCTCCGGCTCCGCTGCATAGCGCTTGGCTTTGGCAATTTTGTTGATCATACTTGAGTTCATGGTCTGCACTCTCCTTAAAATCTAGCAACCACTTCCGTTATCCACTTGCCGTCTATGATATACGCTGTAGTGGCGTAGCTTACGTTAGCGGGGTTGCAATCAGGTAAGCCTACGATTCATTGCGCCGATAGCTCGAAAGCGTTCCTCCTTTCTCTCATCAAATAATACTATTCTGAATCGACGTGTGCTATCAATTGCAGAGTAGAGGCCCAAAGAATAGAAGAATGGATCGATGAGCCAGGCACGCAAGAGCGTATAAGAAAATGAAAATAAAAAAAACACCAGGGCAAATCGCATCCCTAGTGTCATTATTCACACATCAGTGTCCGTCTTCGCAGCCATACGCAGTGAAGTTACTGACGATGTTGTTGAGACTGAACACATAATCATTCCAACCCTCACCCAGCTTGCGCGGAGTGTGAACGCCTATGTATCCACCACATGCATTCTGAGACAAACAGGAGTGGACCTACAGGCTTACTGCCAGATCAATGAGTGGTCTCCTACTGATGGACTGATTATACCATAGAGATAGGTGAAAGTCCACCCTTGCCGGTGGCAATCTTTTCCCCGTGAGTGATCTGTGACCTAAATCGCATGACTCTAACGTATAGACTGTTGAATAGTTCACTGTGCAGCTATTGATTGACTAACTGTGATCTAAGCTCTTTACTGGTAGAATGTAGCCAGAAAACGGTGTACAGAAAACGCAAAGTAGCATATTATTTCTTATGGCAGAGAAACTTAAAAGACACGGAGGCTTATGTGAAAACAGATAAAAAAAGGGCTACTCGGCCGCTTTTCTCTCTCCTTCTCAGTATGATCATTCTCGGACTGGTCCTGAGTGCCTGTTCTAATAGCGGCAATACAGCTGCCACGACGGGCACAACGAAAGCAAATACAGCGCCACAGGCAGGTGGCATTACGCCAACGCCTGGCGCGCAAAAAACTCCTATCGCCAATCCCCCACCTGGAGCAAAGAAGGGGAGCGGCGGTACTCCACTACCTGCTAATGAAATAAAACCACTGACATTTAATCTCGCCTACAATGATGCAGCTATCGAGCGTGACATGGCTCAGATGTACACTCCTGGCTCTGCCACCTATCACCAATTCCTCACGTCCGATCAGTTTGTCCAACGATATGCCCTCTCCGATACGCAGCTCCAGCAGGTCAAAAGCTGGTTAACCAGCCAGGGCTACACCGTCGATGCCGTAGACGGTCTGCGCTCATCAATCCAGGCTAGGGCTAAAGTATCGACAATTGAGAAATCACTTAATATTAAATTAAAAGCCTACACCCTGCTGAACCGCACCTTCTTCATGCAGGAAGGCGAACCCACCCTGCCAGCATCCATCAGAGGTTACGTCCATTCAGTAGTCGGACTGGACAACTTTGCGTTACCCGAATTCAAGCCGCCGGTTGGCTTCCAAGAGCAAACACAACAGGCAAACAGCGCCAATTGTAAGGGTTATGGGGCCAAACAGACGCTTACAGCAAAGAAATTGGCTGCCGCCTATCAACTCGACAAGCTCTATGCACAGGGTTTCCAGGGACAGGGCATGAGCGTTGGTATTGCTGAGTTTAGCGAGCCGTTCAGCGCCTCAGATCTTGCCAATTACGCAGCCTGTGCTGGTATCGCAGTTCCCAAAGTCGAAACCGTTGAGATCGATGGCAAAGTGAAATCGGGACCGGGCGAAGGCGAGGCGGCAATGGATGTTGAACTAGTCGCAGCCCTGGCTCCAAAGGCCAATATTCTCGTTTACCAAGCCAATGCAGATAATACCTCTTTTGCCCAGGCGATGGTTGATCTGTTGAATCGCGTCGCCACCGATCATCGTGTCCAGGTCTTGAGCATTAGCTACGGAACGGCCGAAAGCTCGTTTAGCGAAAGTGAGATGGCGGCGGTCAACCGCAGTTTGCGCACACTGGCAAGCGAAGGCATCTCGGTCTTCATCAGTAGTGGCGACTGTGGAGCATACACGCTGCGCGTCCGCCAGCCCCAGGTTGCAGAGGTAGCATTCCCGGCCAGCGCCCCCTATGCCATCTCCGTTGGTGGCACGCACCTGCAAGTGAACGATAGCAATGTACGCACAAGCGAGACTGTATGGGGAGAGGACGATGGTACGCCTGTGTGCCAGAACCAGTGGGGAACCGGAGGTGGTGTCAGCCAGAATCCCGACTTCAAACGTCCATCCTGGCAAACCGGAAAAGGCACAACAACGCATTATGATGGCACATCACAGGCAGTCTTCACCGCTACCCTGCCACCGGCACCAGTTACGGCTCCTAACGGGCTGCGGCAGGTGCCTGACGTAGCCGCAGCGGCTTATCCCAACATCGCCATCTACTACAATGGTTCCTGGTATGCTTCTGGAGGCACCAGCGCGGCCGCTCCGATCTGGGCTGCCGGTGCTGTGCTGGTGAATCAGGCGTTGCAACAAAATGGCAAGTCGCCGATTGGAGGTGTGCCCACGTTCTATACGCTGGCAAACCAGGCGAAAAACTACCATCCCTACACCGATATCACCGTTGGTAATAACCTGTTCTATCCGGCAACTCCGGGCTGGGACTATTCGACTGGCTGGGGAGCGCCGAACTTCAACGATATCACCCAGTTGGCACTGTCCGAATAATCGGAATCTCGACAAAACAATGCTCAGAGACAGACGCTCTGAGCATTGTTGTATGTTTGTGGTAAAGAAGTGCTGGCACACTACTACTGAGCCACCAGACATTCAGCCTCATCGATAATCGCATCGTAGACATCGTGGACCTGACGGGCAACGCTGCTCCAACTAAATCGCCGCACAGAATCGCGAGCAGCGGCACTCATGTGCGCATAGAGATCAGGAGTGTGCAAAAGTGTATCAAGCCGCTCGGCGAAGAAACCGGCACAGCGCGGCACAAGATAACCGGTCTCGCCATGCTGGATTACAGTCATCAAGCCACCTGCACGCGTGGCAACTACGGGCGTTCCACAGGCCAGCGACTCGACAGCTGCCAGACCAAAGCTTTCATGATAGGATGGCACAACGGTTACATGAGCCGCACTATAGATGAGCGGCATCTCCTGGCGAGGTCGTGCCCCCAGGAAATGGACGCGCTGGCTAATCTTCAATTCTTTTGCCAGCGTCTGCAACCCCTTCACATCTTTGTCGCCGCTCAACTTACCGCCCACAATCACAATCTGGGCCTCTTCCTCCATCATCGCGGCAGCTCGCAGCAAAAGATCTGGCCCTTTAAAGGGGTCAAGCCTGCCCGCAAAGAGGAGAACTGGCTGCTGTGGATCTAGATACAGCAGCTTACGCGCCTGCTGTTGATCGCGGGGCACAAACAGGTCAAGATCAACTCCGCAGGGGATCACATCAACCTGGCTCGTCGTCGCGCCACAGAAGCGAATTAACTCGGTGCGCTCATCGACAGTTGGAGCAATAATGCGATCTACATGCTGGATCAAGCGCTGCTCCATTTCGAGGCGCAGAGGTGGCTCTGGCTCATTGGGATGTGCAAGTTGTTTGAGACGTGCCAGCGTATGAAACGTGGTGACGTGAGAGATATCCCAGAGACGAGCGAGACGCATTCCGGCCACGCCAGAAAGCCAATAGTGGCTATGAATCAGATCATATTGGCCAGCTTCCCTACAGCGGAATTCATCAATATTGCGTGTGAAGATGGGAAGGTATTGGTAGAGATCGTTTTTATGAATCGGGGCAACCGGTCCGGCTTTGATATGGATCACGCGAACCTGCGGATTGAGTTGTACGACCTGTGGGGCTGTTTCGTTGGTCCAACGGGTAAAGATATCAACTTTGACGTTATACTTAGCCAGCGCACACGCTAACTCGCGCATATAGACATTCATGCCGCCCGCATCCTTTGTACGTCCGGGACTATCTAGAGGCGACGTGTGGACGCTGAGCATAGCAACAGAACATGACATAACAGATATGCTCCTCTTAGCACTTTGCTCTTTATTTGTTATCGACACACATTGCAAATGCGGGGCCAGCGGCCTTCGCTGACGTACAGCTCATTACGCTTCAGCATCGAGCAACCTCCTTTCGTATCTACTACTCATGACAACAATCAGATGGATACATCTATTTCATGGTTGAGATTTTTGCTCACGTTCGCGTAGATCGGCGATCGCTTCATACATCTCTTCTGCTCCTGCTCCCGTTCCCTGTGAGAGTTCTTTCAAACAATCGATGCGCCGTTTGAGGGCGAGAGGAAATTCCTGGCAAGGGATCTGCAACCAGTTCGCCAGATCATCGAGAATCGCCTGATCCGCCAGTTCAAAGGTGTCATCAACGTTATTCCAGAGCGAAAGAGGCACGGGCACAATGGCATTCGGCCTCTTGGGATCAGGGTCAGGCTGAAAAAAATGTGTGGTGAACCAGCGGCGACGCGGCGGATAGATTCGTCCAACCAACCCGATATTGATCACCAGTCCCAGCCGACGCACATCATCCACACCCAGGCGCAGATCGCGCTGGTACATTGAAATAACCTCATCAATTGTATCGGCATGGACGCTGGTTGCAACATGGTAGCCCTGAACTGGCAGAGAGAGGTAACGGCGAGCAACGCGTCCCCACATATAGATGGGCAAATGATCGCTCACTTCATTGCAGAGAGCATAGGTCGTCGCAGGGTCGATATCAGATGAACGAGTAAAGGCAAAATTCTCGTACATCCCGGACATATAGGCCAGAGCTGTATTTTCTGGTAAAAACTGAAGGAGAGCATTTAAAGTAGTTGTTTTCCCTACACCCGGCGTAGGATCGGTTGGGCCAGCAACAGTCAATGAGGCTCCATTTTCCAGCAAGAGCCAGACCAATGCTGCGGTCTCAACATCTACGCTGCGCAAGGCGATAATTTGCGCAACGGTCAAAGGGCGACGGGACTCATAATGCCAGTAGTAGCGTTCATAGGGATCACGCGGATCAAACATGCTCTTTCCCCTTCTCGGTGCAAACGAGGTACAATATGAGAATTAGCGTTTCTTATGTTTTTTGTTCTCCAGCTTCCTGCTCCTGCGTTTCCGCTTCAGGCTTTTGCGTTTGAGCTTGTGCTTCAGGAAGAGGAGGCTTGAGCCAGCCAGGGCGAGGACTCCAACCAATGGCAAGCATGCGCGGACGCTGGCTATCTTCAAGTTCAATCAGGCTAACAGAGGCATTATCGATCATCAACGTACCAGCTCGCCCGGCCTCCAGACCTGTATAGTAAGCGACCAGAAGCTTTACCACATCGGCGTGGGCGACAAAAACGGGGTAGGCTCCGATATCATCATGCGTCAGCCAGCGCTCGATAGCCGCAACAACACGGCGCTGCACCTGTGGGAACGTCTCAATTCCCTCCGGGGCAACGGTCGGATCTTTGACATATGCCTTCCATGCGGGATCGTTTTTCGAGAGATCATCAATCACCTTCCCGGCCCACTCCCCAACATTGGTATCCATGAGATCTGGCTCAAATTGTATCTCTACATTGCGCCCCTCGGCAAGATACGCGGCAGTATCACGTGCGCGCTCTAGAGGACTGCTAATAATGCTACTGATAGGAAGGACGGAGAGCGATTCGGCAAGGCGAGCAGCCTGTTCACGTCCGTTCTCCGTCAACGCGACTCCCGGCAATTGTCCAGGGAGCCGATGTTCAACATTCCAGGTCGTTTGCCCATGTCGAACGATGAGCAGTGTTCGTTTCATACTCCTACTGGTGCTTTCCAAAAAATGAGAAGGTTGAAGCCACAATTGCAGACGCCAGCCTGCAAAGCGAATACCCACACAGAGATAAATCCAGATGATGTGAAGCAGCGTAACCCCGATATTCATCCATCCTCTCAGGCATCAATCATGCTCCAATCCTTTGAAAAGACACGGCCCATAGGAAATCCGTGTCTTTTCATATATCGCAACGTCGGGTTAATTGATTGATAGTATTGTATAGCGTCAAGGCCGGGGCTGCAACCCAACAAAGCAGATGAGCCTCTCACAACAAACCAATCAGGCTATATATCTCCGTGTCCCGGTAGCCGCGTAAGGCATATCCAGAGCGGCCAGTGCGCCACCGCCTGAGCCAGAAGAGACCTTGGGGAGCGACTGCTGAATGGATGGAATCGGTCCCGAAGTACATACATTGGCAGGCTGATTGTTCGTGAGCTGACAGATAGCTGCCGTCATATAGTTCGCGCCCCCCAGCATGCCTTTCGCCACATCAGAATTAGGATCTTTGAGCTGGTTGGCGACATCCGCATATGAGAGACCGGTTAACACCTGGGGAGAAAAAAAGGCTCCGGTCGAAGTTTGTTTGTTTCCAAAGAGCAGAAAAGGAATGCTGCCAGCGCTGCTCGTATAAGGGGGAGCATTATAGGTTGTAATCAGCCGGGCCTGTTCCGCAGTTGGAGTATCCAGCTTGTTGCCCTGATTATCGGTCGTCTCAAGAGCAACGAAATCAATATACTGGCTAGTATACGTCGATTTATGGAAGGTATATGTAATATAGTTGCCTTCAGACGAGGTGAGCGGTTCAAGCTGGCTAAAGGTGCCGAAACGGCTCAGCGCGATAATGATCGACCAGCGTTGCGCGGCACAGTACGGGCAATAGTCTGCGCCCTCGTACAGAACCATCGGCTTCCCATTGGGACCATTGGGTACAGTGGCATTCGCGGGTAATGCATGCATTAAATTGCTGGCATTGCCTGTTCCCACATTTGCCAGCAACGTAGGATCCAGCGATGTAATCGTTTTGAAGGTGCTAGCTGCCCCACTATCGGAACCACCTGGAGAACTTGCACGCTGCTGACGATCAATCACGAAAAAGATACCGATAATGACCGCGACCAGCACCAGGATAGTGATGAGCAGAGGCCAGGGATTATTGCGGGAGGCACGCTTACGCGAACGCTTTTTATTTTTTCCCGTATCTATGCGCTGCTGTCTTTGCTGCCGCATCTGCTCACGTCGCTGAGCAGCAGAAGCCGGTTGCTTTGATTTCGCCATATATCAAACCTCAATAAGTTGCTAATCCGCAATTACTTTACCGTATTCTAGCATATCATTGCTTAGCAGCGTATAGCAGCGCTTCTCACTCCTAATGCTGGCCTCAAGATTGTGACGAGATAGAGAGGCGATGATGAAGCTCTCGAAATTGCAGAGAACATTTAGAGGTGACATAATGAATGAGAACAAAGCCGTTTATTTTCTTAAATGGAACACAACTGAAAGATGGGAGTAATCCAATCATGCCACGACTACAACACGTCTCGACACCTATCCCCGCAGGAGCACAGCAACAAGTCCGCTCGTTTTATGGTGGAGTACTTGGGCTTGAGGAAAAAGAGGTTCCCCAGACATTGAAGCACCTCAATCTTGTCTGGTTTGCGGTAGGAGAAGGAGAATTAGAGCTGCACTTTGTGCCGAGTACAGTGCTGGTGGCAGAGGAAGATCCCCGCCATTTTTGTCTGGTTGTTGAAGATCTAGATGCCTATAAGAAGAGAGTGAGCGAGGCAGGCTACCCGATTATCGAAGATCTGGCTATCCACAACCGCCCACGCTTTTTCACCAAAGATCCGCTCGGCAATCGCGTTGAACTGACGGTTATTCTCGGAGATTATCGCGACGGGCAATAAATAGAGTTGACCTTCATTGGCCGAAAGAGGAATTTTCCTGATATTAGTGCTTGACAGAACGCCAACAATAGGGTACAATCCTTAGCGTTGACACGCAAAAGTGTTGTCTCTGCCTCGTTCGTCTAGCGGCCTAGGACATCACCCTTTCAAGGTGGAGATCACGGGTTCGAATCCCGTACGAGGTACTATTTAAAAGAAAGCCAGATGCATCTTTTTATTTGCGATGTATCTGGCTTTCTTTTTTATTGCCCTCTCCCCTCCAAAAGAGACTTTGCCTACCACTATGAGATACAATGATCACACAACCACCAGAGATCTATTTTTGTGGAAAGGCAGTAGAGAGCGATGATTAGCGTAGAGGAAGCCCTTGCACGCATTCTTGCTGAAATACACCCCTTGAATATAACCCATGTGCCGCTCGCCGACGCGCTGGGACTGATACTGGCTGAAGACGTAATCGCCGAAGAAGACATTCCACCCTTTGACAATTCGGCGATGGATGGCTTTGCCCTTCTCAGTAAAGATAGTCGGCCTCGCAACGGCAACCCGCCCCGTCTGCGCGTCACCGGTGGCATCGCAGCTGGCTATATCGCGAACCACGCGGTGGAAGAGGGCAGCGCAATGCGCATCATGACTGGCGCTCCCGTTCCACCAGGGGCCGACACCGTTATTCAAGTCGAACTGACGCGCAGCGACGGGCCTGAGAGCGAATGGGTAGAAATTTTACAGGAAGTCGCGCCGGGCAACAATATTCGTCCCGCTGGCGAGGATATGCGCACGGGGCAGACAGCGTTACAGCGTGGTACTGAAATTGGCCCCTGGGAAATTGGCATCCTGGCAACGCTAGGACGCGCAAATGTTCCTGTCATACAACGCCCACGAGTTGCGATCTTGAGTACAGGTGACGAGATCGTTGATGTTGGAGAGCAGCTACAGCCCGGCAAAATTCGCAACAGCAACGGCTACTTGCTAGAAGCTGCGGTACGACGAGCGGGCGCAGAAGCACATCGGCTGGGAGTCGCCAGGGACAGCGTCGAAAGCCTGCGCGAGAAATTGACCGAGGCCATCAGCTATGATTTGATAGTAACTTCTGGCGGCGTTTCCGTTGGAGACTTTGACTATGTGAAAGACGTAATGCAGGAACAGGGACAGATGAACTTCTGGCGTATCAATATGCGTCCAGGTAAACCAGTGGCCTTCGGGCGCATAGGCGATGTTCCGCTACTCGGATTGCCTGGAAACCCGGTCTCCAGCGCCGTTACCTTTGAACTCTTTGGCTTGCCACTGATACGCAAATTGCTCGGACATAGCCGACTCGTCAAGCCTCAGATCGATGTCATTGTAGAGGATGACATCCATGAGCGAGCAATGCGGCGACACTATGTACGGGCGAATGTTGAGTGGCGAGATGGTCGCTTTGTGGCACGCACAACAGGCAACCAGGGATCACATATCATGACCTCCCTGCTCAATGCCAACGCTCTGCTGATCGTGCCAGAAGGTGGTATCACGTTCAATGCAGGCGATACAGCAAAAGCAATGATGCTGAACTGGCCTGAAGTTGAGATTTAGACCAGGCACACCCTGAGTTTATAATACAGGTGGGCGCAACGAAGACGACCTCTTCCCAAGCAAACGATAGCGCAACTGATCGCGAGAAATGTGCAGCAGGTGAGCAGCTCGCACCTGATTGCCTTCACAGCGCTCCAGTGCTTCTTGCAGAAATGTTTGCTCGATACCTGCGAGAAAAGCCGGCAAATCGACGCCTTCCGGGGGCAGGTGCATCAATTGTTGCAACTCATGTAAACGCTGGCTGGCGCTCGTCCCAGCCAGTCGCACATGCTCTGGCAAATGCTCTGGCCGAATCTCGTCATAGTCGCATAAAATGACTCCGTGTTCCACGACGTTACGCAGTTCACGCACATTGCCCGGCCAGGGATAGCGCTGTAATAAAGCCGCTGCCTCCTGACTCATACGCATGGGAGTTTCACGCCCGGCGTTGTGCTCTCGCAAAAAGTGATCGATCAGCAAAGCAACATCTTCGGGACGAGCCCGCAACGGAGGAAGATCAATCGTGATCACTTTCAGGCGATAAAACAGATCGTCGCGAAAGGTTCTACGTCTGACCTCAGCCTGAAGATCGCTGTTCGTCGCGGAGATCACGCGCAAATTGACATGTATTTCCTTTGTGCCGCCAACGCGCCGAAATCCCCGCGTTTCTAGAAAGCGTAACAGCTTGGCCTGCAAGACAAGGGGCATGGACCCGATCTCATCAAGGAAGAGGGTTCCTCCATCAGCATGCAGGAGATAACCTTCGCGGGTACTTCTGGCATCTGTAAAAGCTCCAACTTCGACGCCAAACAACTCGCTTTCGAGCAACGTCTCTGGAATAGCTGCACAATTGAGCGCGACAAATGGGTAAGCCGAGCGATTGCTCAATTCGTGGATAGCCCGCGCCACAACTTCTTTGCCTGTGCCACTCTCTCCCTGCAACATAATAGTCGTCGAGGGATAACGGGCGACCTGCCGGACCATTGCTACAACGCTCTGCATAGCAGCGCTGCGGCCAACAACCATCCCGGCAAGGCGGTCCCCTTCCCACGCTTCTTCAATCTGTTCGCAATCAGGCAATACGCCACGTCCCTTCACACCTGTTCCCCTTTATTCATGATGAGCGCCCGGCCCGCCGCAGAAGTTAGCGCCCACCTCCCGCTTGAGCGTAGACGCCACGATGGGCCACTAATGAACCGCTGGAATGCAAAGGCTGTAGCGGTTGTGGAGTTGCGATCCAACCATGTCCAGGAACAAAGGTAGCACCATTTCCACCGTTGCCCCACTGCGATTGTGTTTCAAAAGGGACGGGAGGGGTATTTGGAGCAGTCATATCTGGCACTGCTGAAGACCAGGGAGGAGTGGTCGTCGCCGCATACCCGGGAGTCATATAGCTATTATAAACGCCAGAGGTCGTCATAGAATTAGATGTCGGTGCAACTTCGTTCATTTGAATAGGCGCAGAGCCGGGAGGGATCAACTGGATCAACCCCTCAGCCAACAGTTCGCCAGCAATCTGACAAACAAGAGGAGGCTGAATACCCAGATCACGACAGGCAGATTGCAACGAAGTACGGCCATCAACGCGCGTCAACAGTCTCCATTGATCGGGTGTCAACTGTATTGCAGGGTTCTGCTCGCGAAAAGCTGATAGATCGGCGGGAGCCAGTACCATATCAGGTTTCATAAATGATGTGTCAATCCGTTTTGGGGGAACGGGATTCATCACGCGCTCGGGACGGGACAGAGTTGTATTTGACGAGGCACTTTCATCAAGCCCTAAATCGAGAAAAGATGGCAGAGACCCGGTTGCGGGCAACGAGTCGGAAAGAGAATCTGTTGATGGCGATGGCATAGCAGCAGGGGCCAGCGAAGGCTGAGCCACACGTGCAACTGGCGCGGGCGCCTGAGACGGCGCGGGTGCAAGAGATGGTGGTGATACGAACGCATCCAGCCCTGGAAGCGAATTCATGGGCGGAGGAGTTTCCTGGAAAAACTGAGAAGCACTCATCAACGTAGGCAGTTTGGCAATATCTGGAGGAGGAGTTGGTTCCACAGGTCTGGCAGGTGCAGGAGTTTGTGGAAAAATGCCACTATGGGTCAATGGTGGAACTGGCGTTGGACCAGTCGCAGGCATCGAAGAAAACAGAGACACAACAGACAGGGCCACGAGCAGACGATCGGTAGGAGGCGGCACTTCATCCTCAAAGTAGATTTCGCCATCCGTCCAGGCCAGCAAAACACGCAAGACATCCATTGCCTTCTGGCTTGCCCAGGCGCGCAATGTGCTATGTTCCACTAACCCCTGATCCATCAGAGCAAGCGCCACCCGGGTCTCGCTGGTTTGGTCTGCACCAAGCGCGAGTAACACTTGCTGTAATGCCTGAGCAGAGATCACACCATCTTGTAGCAATCTTTCCCCTAAAGTTGCATTGGTGCGAACAGGGCCAATAAAAATCATACGTCCTTCACGGAAATAGAATTCAACCCAATGAGCGCCCTGTTTGATGATCAACAGCCCCGTTTTGGAATGTGTCTCCACTCGCTGTAAAACACTAGACAGATTAAACTGTTCTAACGTACCTATGAGTGACACAGTAATTCACCGTCCGTCCAGAAACGGCTCCAGGCCTCGCATATTCTCTATCCCCCCACAGAAGGATACACCAGCCCGGGAGTCCACTACGATAATATTGGTATTTCTATGATTATCCAGAAGTAAAGCTTCATATACAGCGCCAAATCGTCAACATCATCGTTGACAAAGTGATTATAAGGGAACCTCTTTCTGCAATCTGAGAGGGAAAGAAAAGTCATACCTGAGAAAGAGAAGTCCCACTACCTGGCAACGGAAGGAGAGGGATTCGAACCCCCGGGGCTTTCACCCAACTGTTTTCAAGACAGTCGCAATAGACCACTCTGCCATCCTTCCGAGACATAGTGTACCACATCTGTTATAGATTGGGAAGGGGATAGAGGGAAATTTCGGGACCGCATCGCCAATTTCGATGTAACTCTGCTCTTCACAGGCTTGCCAGGCTACTTCACATCGGTTCGCGCAGGTGAAAGCAGGGCAGTGTTCATATATGGACGTAGTACTTTTGGCACAATTATCGAACCATCAGCCTGTTGATAGACTTCCAGTATCGCAGCCATTGTACGACCCACAATCAATCCTGAAGCACTGAGTGTATGAACGTACTCAGCACGCGCTGTATTGTTAGGGCGAAACTTGATATGGGCGCGACGGGCCTGAAAAGCCTCACAATTGCTCACTGAGGATACCTGCACATAATAATCAGAGCCAGGCATCCATACCTCCAAATCAATCGTTCTCGCAGCTGCAAAGGGCAGGTTACTGGCAGACAGGCCCATCACACGATAGGGCAACTCCAGCAGGCGCAATATACGCTCAACATGAAAAACCATACGCTCAAGCGTGTCATTAGATTCTTCTGGCACAACAAGCTGAAATAGCTCTACCATGTTGAACTGATGGAGGCTCAAGAGACCTCGTTTCTGCTGAGAACCAGAACCAGCATCGCGGCGAAAAGACGTTGCCGAAGCAGCATAGCGCAAGGGAAGCTCTTCACGCGTCAAAATAGTGTCACTATGCAGGCCCACCAGTGGAACCTCCGCTGTTGGATTCAGAAAAACCTCGTCAATCGAACAGATATAGGCCTGATCCTCAAAGCTGGGGAGTTGTCCAGCGGCAATCATTGCCGCCTGCCTCACCAGATATGGAGGCATGATTTCAGTATAGCCATGCTCACGCGTATGAATATCCAGCATAAAAGAGATCAGGGCACGTTCCAGACGTGCGCCCATACCCTTTAATGCTACAAAACGACTCCCAGCAATCTTTGAGCCTCCTGTAACATCGATCATATCCAGACGCTGCCCCAGATCCCAATGACCTTGCGGCGTAAAATGGAAGATCGTCCGCTCGCCCCAATGCCCTAGCTCCTGATCGGAAGCCTGCTCATCAGCATTTGGTACACTCTGCTGAGGCAAGTTGGGCAGAGAAAGCATCAACAATTGCAAGCGAGTATCAACATCCGAGCTTTGCAATTCAATGCGCCGAATATCCTGCCCAACCACCTTTATTTGCTGGTTCAGTGCAGAGCGTTGTTCGGTGGAAGCCGTACGCGCCGCCTCTTTGAGCTGCTTGAGAGACGCATACAACCCATCCTGACGCGTTATCAACCCACGCCGCTGCTCAGCAAGGCGCAGTATTTCATCGATATTACGTGTATCCCCACGCAGCCGCAACGCTTCGCGCACTATATGAGGATTCTGACAGATAAAATCAAGGCTCAACATAACAAGCCTAGTATACATGACAATGAAAACTCGCTGCAAGCCTCTATAGTTTGAATCCAGGCACGAAAAACGTTTCTCCGATCCAGATTGTACTTCACTGGAACGTTCCAGCACGAAAAAATGTCGCGTTTCGCTGCTGTTCCTCAGGGCTTTCCAATTCTCCCATCTAGCAGGAGTGCAGAGGGCGGCAGCCCTTTGCTGGGGTGCGGGGTGTCCCCGCAAAAACCTTTTTTCTTCTCTTTTGCGCGCCGCCTGCGGCGGCGCGCGAAGGAGGGAAGGAAACTGGGGACGCCCCAGGCCCCGGCAGGGAGACCCCTGCACCCCTTTGAGCGGAGAACTGGAAAGCCCTGGCTGTTCCTGGCTATCATTGCACATTAGATAGATCTGGGATACACTATACACTGTTTGATAAGATCATAGAAAACAGAGTAATACAGCAACCATGATCACAGTAATCAAGCAAGACCATCGTGGTAAGGAAAAAATCCGCTACGAGGGTAAAGTTATTCGGCGTTCGGCTGATGAAGTGGTAATTGAAGCGTACTGGACACTACCAGCAAAAGATCTGGGATATACCCGTTTTGAATCAGGGGATCGCTTTACTGAATACTATTCGACGAAGTGCTGGTTCAATATTTTTGATATTGCTAGCAGTGACGGTACGCGCAAGGGCTGGTACTGCAATATCGCGGAACCGGCTCACATTTACAGCGATCATATAGAGCAGATCGACCTGATTCTGGATGTGTGGGTTACTCCCGAGGGAGAGACGCTCATGCTGGACGAGGACGAATTTGCAGCAGAGACCACGCTGAGCCAGGAGCAGTACACAGGAGCTGAGCTGGGAATGCGGGCACTTCTGGCATTGCTGGCCACACGTGCGGAACCATTCACCAACTTAACAAACAAATAGTAGACAGATAGAACATGCTATCCCTGGGAAGGGACCACATCCATTCCCGAAAGGACATATCTTGATGGAAAATTGGGACGCCAGGCTGTTCCAGACAATGGCTAAACATACCCATGTCGCAGTTGAAAACCTGCCAGTGCAAACACCCACAACTTCTTCTTTTAGCCAGAATGTAGTGGAGCTTGAGTCTCAGCGAGAACTTCGTCGTAAAACCAAGGATATCGTACAGCATTGTCATAGCAATACAGTTTCAACCAGTGAACTCCGTCAACAACTCCAGGCGTGTGCGACCACCTTTGGCAACCGTTTCTCTCTTCATCTAGTACGCTCTCTACAAGAACCACACAACAACCAGGCGGATCAGCAGGCTATCGTCTGGCTTCTGACGCTGCTCAACGATAAAGCAACGATCCCTCTCCTTCAGCAAATAGCAAATCAGCCACGCCTCACACGCGCAATCCGTCTCTCGGCATCCCTGGCGCTGGCGGGCATGGGTGCAACGCTACCATCAGAAAACGCTATCTAGGTCTCTTGCATAACGAGAGATATCTGATGTATGCTGTTACCGAAGACGTGCGTTAAAAACGTACAAAGAGGGAGAAAAAGAACATTGGCAATCAAAGTAGATATTCCCCAAAGAGGCATTATTGAGTTGCAGCATGCCGTCTTCGACATTAATGGAACCCTCGCCATCGATGGCATCGTCTACCCCGAAGTGGCTGAGCGGCTACAAGATTTGGCCGAGCAACTCACCGTTCATTTACTCACAGCAGGAACACATGGCAACCTGCCGGAACTCGAAAAAGCGCTGGGGTTTCCTCTCCATGTCATTCATAGGGGAGACGAAAAAGTGCGCTATGTGCAGCAGCTAGGATCGGACCACGTCATCGCCTTTGGCAACGGCATCAACGACACAGGCATGCTACGGCTGGCAATGCTCGGTATTGCAGTCTTAACAACCGAAGGGGTGGCAATACGAGCATTGCAGGCGGCCGACGTACTGGTATACAGTCCGATAGATGCGATTGACCTCCTGCTCAAACCGAAGCGCCTGATAGCCACCTTGCGCGGCTAAGGACAAAACACCAGCAGTATTTATAACTGAGCCATGACGTTTTTACTAATAGCACGCAGAGTGGCAAAGACGCCTCTGCCAGCTGAAGCTATTGCCTCATAGCTGGGAACGCGACGACGATTGAGATAGCGTTCAAGCACAGGAATGGGCAAAGCATTCGGCATATCGCGTTTATTCCACTGAATGACGAAGGGGAAACGTCCCAGATCTTTGCCGATACGCCGCATATTCATCTCTAATTCGGCAATACTCTGGATGTTCTCCTCAAACTTTTCCGCCTGTGAATCGACCACGAAAACGATCCCATCAGCGCCGTTGAGGACAGCCAGGCGGGTACGCTCGTAGAGGATCTGGCCGGGTACGGTATAGAGATGAAAGCGTGTACGAAATCCATGAACGGTACCGAGATCAAGGGGAAGGAAATCAAAAAATAAGGTGCGCTCGGTCTCGGTAGCAATAGAGAGCATATCGCCTCTGGCACGCGGATCAATGCTCCGGTGTACGTGTTGCAAGTTTGTCGTTTTACCACAGTACCCGATGCCATAATAGACAATCTTGCAGTGGATCTCGTGGGTCGCAATATTAATGAGAGCCATAAATAATGGGTTCTCCTAATCGCGGAAGAGCAGATCGATAGTATCCTCGACCGAAGAACGAAACTGCAAATTGATGACGGACGACTTGGTGCGCGAGGTATCGCTGCGAACGCGTTCCAAAATGCGACCCAGTTCATCTGAAGCTTTTTTTGAGAGTACTTTTACAAGGCCGATGTGAGTCAGCCGATCAAATATGATGACGAGCAGCCATTGTTCTTCCACCATAGAGGTGTAGATATTTTCCTGCACACCTTGCTGAAAGATGCTGCGAAAGTCCTTTTCATCGAGCAGTCTGGCGACCTCTCGCGATGAGGAAAAGACACCAGCGAGCAAAGCACCAAGCGTGGTGGCATTCCGCCGCATACCGGTTCCCTGCACCGCCACAACCTGACCGCTTTTATCGAGCAGCATGGTAGACGTGGCATTGGTATCATTCATCAGTTTCGTTAGTAATGCAGAAATTGTGGCTAATTCACGATCCGAAATGATAAGATTCGTTAGTTGTTCCATGGACGCGCCGCCCTCCGTGTACACGCCTGGCATCATAAAATACCCATATCACATACTTTAACTATACTATATCAAGAGCCTCAAGAATTTCATTACGGCTCGCCTTCACCAGATGGCGTACGCGACCAAGATGCGAGGCATTATCAAAAAGAGTTACCAATAAAGCAAAATCACCTAAAGGATCAACGCTCACCAGACCATGTTCATACTCCATCACCAGACCCACAACGCCCCCCCGAGCAATCTCCTGACCAAGCGCCTCAGCAGTACTCAGGCCGGTCGTTGTAATGGCTCCTACGGCCTCCATATCCTCTTTGCCCTCACGTGTCAGCCCCTCGATCATCAAGCCGTCTCTTCCGACAAGGATAGACTGACGCACTCCTGGTATCGATAAGAAGCGGCTCAGTGTTTGTTTAAGATCAACCATTATATCCTCCGCACAGGTTGGTTGCCTTTCTGCAACATGTTGATAGAGTATGACCTTTGCTATTCTAACTCAACGTAATCATGAGGTGCAATTCGGTGGGAAAATCTGGCTAATAGACATTTCTATTTCTTCACCATATTCTATCCCTTCACCGCATCTCTTCAGTATATTTCTCTCCAGAGTAGCTTATATCTCATCGCCACTGTAAAAATAGTGAGATAGCAGGTGAAAGGATGAAAGGCCGAATCTACTCGCAACCAACCTCTCATCCTTCATATCTAGAGCCAGCGACTAACGGTGCTTCGTCCCATAGTTGGGGGCCTCTTTGGTAATCATGACATCGTGCGGATGACTTTCGCGCAAGCCAGCATTGGTGATGCGAGTAAAGCGGGTCTTCTCCTGCATCTCCTGAATGGTTGCAGCCCCGGCATAGCCCATCGACTGACGGAGACCACCAACCAGTTGATAGACCAGAGGGCCAAGCATCCCCTTATACGGGACGCGTGCCTCAATGCCTTCAGCAATGACCTGCGACTCTTCCATGCCATCCTGAAAGTAGCGATCTTTGCTATAACTGCGCTGCTTCATTGCTGCGATAGAGCCCATACCGCGATAATCTTTGAAACGCTCTCCATGAGAGATAATCAGTTCGCCAGGACTCTCATCGACGCCCGCCAACAGACTGCCAAGCATCACCGTATCAGCGCCTGCTGCGATAGCTTTCGCAATATCGCCAGAATATTGAATGCCACCATCGGCGATGACTGGTACGCCATAGCGATGTGCGATTAAGGTACAATCATAAACGGCGGTAATCTGAGGCATACCGACCCCGGCGATGATGCGCGTAGTGCAAATAGCACCTGCCCCAATGCCTGCTTTGACGCCATCAACACCTGCCTGAATCAGCGCCTCGGTCGCCTCAGCTGTCACCACATTACCAGCAATCAATTGCACACGCTTCCCGAAGAGATCTTTTACACGAGCAACCGTCTCGATGACCATGTGCGAGTGGGCATGAGAGGTATCAATCACCAGAACATCGACCCCCTCTTCGATCAGAGCGCCAGCACGTTCCTCAGCATCGGCAACACCTATGGCGGCTCCGACGCGCAGGCGACCATACTCATCCTTTGCGGCATTGGGATACAGAATCTTCTTCTGAATATCCTTCATGGTGATCAGCCCCTTCAACATCCCATGCTCATCCACTACTGGCAATTTTTCAATTTTGTGACGATGGAGTTGCTCTCGTGCCTGCTCCAGCGTGGTTCCCACTGGAACTGTCACCAACGGCTCATGGGTCATCAATTCGGAGATAGGGCGATCCACGCTGGTCTCAAAACGAATATCACGATTGGTGAGAATACCCACCAGGCGACCATGCTCTGTAATCGGAATACCCGATATATGGAAACGCTTCATTGCTTCCAGTGCTTCGCGCAACAACGCAGTTGGCTCTAAGGTGATGGGATCAGTGATCATACCAGATTCAGAACGCTTGACTTTATCAACTTCCTGA
Organism: Reticulibacter mediterranei; assembly: GCF_016587455.1. Lineage (NCBI taxonomy): Bacteria > Bacillati > Chloroflexota > Ktedonobacteria > Ktedonobacterales > Reticulibacteraceae > Reticulibacter > Reticulibacter mediterranei. The sequence continues at coordinate 2,119,250 of NZ_BNJK01000001.1, forward strand.
GCCTGATCCTCAATTGACAAATTACGGTGGATAATGCCCATGCCTCCCTCTCGCGCCAGAGCAATCGCCAGCCGTCCCTCTGTCACCGTATCCATAGCGGCACTGATAACAGGGATATTGATAGAAATGGTCCGTGTCAGGCGGGTTCGTGTCGAGACATCGCGAGGGAGAACAGAAGAAGCACCAGGAATAATCAACACGTCATCGAAGGTAAGCCCTTCCTTGGCAAATTTTTCATCGTATGCGCCTTGCGCCGAAGACATGATCGCAGACTCCTCCTTAAAAAAATGCCAGCACACGTCAAAACGCGAGCTGGTCCACCCAATGGGGGCATATATAAGGTGACAACTAGTTCAGCAATGAGCGTCAATACCAGACAATGACAATAATGTTCCTGATAGTGTAACACCTGGCTTCATCAGCGTCAAATTTACAAGCACCAATACATAATTTCTCTCTAAATTCATCGGAAAAGCTTCAGCATCTTTTTTTCATAAAAAATAAGCGATGAGACAATAAAATTGTTATTACCTCATCGCTTCCTATCGGCAGATAGTGTATTTATAGCGTACGACGCGAACGGCCTCCGGCAATCAGATTGTAGATCAGGACGATGGCTGCAATGACTAGCAGGATATGGACCAGTCCGCCAGCGATATGGAAAAGAAAACCAAGCAGCCATAAGACAAACAAAACAACAACGACACCCCAAAGGATACCAAACATAGAATTACCTCTCTTTACTTGCTATATCTGTTTTGTCACTGGACGACACTCTTATGTCAAACCTGGGGAGAAGAAGTCCTCGTTACTGCTAACACGTACCAGAAATGCAAATAGATTTATATCATCCCGGTTCTTACCATCTTCTAAGCTTTCACAGCGACAAAAATCTCATCTTCTTTGATCCGCCCTTGTCGTTCATAGCAACTTGCTGTACTGTATGTACGAGGCTATTCCCATTACGGCAAAAGGAGAAAAATCTATGTCTGCTCATATGCAGACAACGGCGCAAAGGGCTTCATCCGATGCAGTAGAGCAAGGAGAGGCAGCTATCGTCGTTGACAATTTTAGCAAAAGTTACGGCTCAAATAGAGTCGTGAATCATTTACAGTTCAGCGTGCGGCAAGGGGAGGTCTTTGCCCTGCTTGGCCCCAACGGAGCAGGCAAAACTACAACGGTCGAAACGCTCGAAGGATATCGCACACCAGACGAAGGCACGATTCGCGTGCTTGGCCTGGACCCGTTACGCGAGGCACAGACGCTCAAACCACAAATCGGTGTCATGTTACAACAGGACGGCCTCTATCCAGGGCTGACAGCGCGCGAGGTGCTACACCTCTTCGCTGGTTATTACAAACAACCACAAAACATCGACGCATTGCTTGAACGAGTGGGACTAACATCTGCTGCAAAAACACGCTGCCGTCGCCTCTCTGGTGGACAGAAGCGTCGTCTGGCACTGGCAGTTGCATTAGTGGGCAATCCAGCGCTGGTGTTTCTGGACGAACCAACCGCCGGGATGGACCCCCAGGCACGGTTAGTCACCTGGGAAATCATCCGCGACTTACAGCAAAAAGGGGTAACGATCCTGCTCACAACTCACCTGATGGACGAGGCTGAGCGGCTGGCTGATCGCGTCGCCATTATCGATCATGGAGAGTTGATCGCGCTGGATACCCCGGCCAACATGACAGGGGTACAAAACGCCAACATGGTACGCTTCGTCGCTCCCGCCGGACTGGATTGCCAGCAAATGGCGGCCTTGCCCTCAGCTCGGAAAGCGGAAGAGGTGCGCCCTGGAAGCTATTTGATAGAAATCAACGAAGCAGGCAGCATCCCGGCACTGCTGGCCGATCTGACGGCCTGGCTACGAGATCAACACGTGACCCTATCAGAACTGCGTGTTGGGCATGGCTCGCTGGAAGATCTCTTCTTACGTCTGACCGGATCGGAGGTGCGAGAATGATTGCAACGGGCGAACAGCGACAACCTGAGAGCAGTGCAGCCGCTCCCCTCGTGCGTCAAATCGCGACGCAAACACAGTTTGAACTTCTGCTCACCCTCAGACGAGGTGAAAACGTCCTGGTCACATTGATCGTTCCGGTATTGTTGTTGATCTTCTTCACATCGCTCAATATTGTACCCGCTGTCAACGGCAGCTCGATTAACTTCCTGCTCCCAGGCATTCTCGCGCTGGCAATCATGGCAGCTGGGATGGTCAACCTGGGAATCGCAACGGCCTATGAGCGCTACTATGGCGTGCTAAAGCGGTTGGGGAGTTCTCCTCTACCACGCAGCGGTCTGATCATCGCCAAAGTGATCTCGATCCTCATTCTGGAAGTGATACAGGTCTTGTTGCTGGTCGGTATTGCAATCACGCTCTACGGATGGCATCCGGTTGGGTCTCCGCTCCTTGCCCTGCTCTCTATTGCGCTGGGAACGGTGACATTCGCGGGACTGGGATTGGCAATGGCGGGGGCATTGCGTGCAGAACTGACACTGGCGGGGGCCAATGCGCTATTCTTAATTTTTGTGCTGATCGGCGGCGGCATTCTCCCGCTCGACCATCTCCCAGCCCCATTAGCTGCTTTTGCACAGATCCTACCTGCCGCAGCGCTAACACAGGCATTGCAAGCCACAATGAGCAACAGTTCCACCCTCCCAACCGGACCGCTCATTGTCCTGGCAGTGTGGGCCATCCTCATTCTTCTGGTGGCAATACGCACATTCAAGTGGGAATAATCAGCATAGTGTATCTACTGATTGAATGGCTCTACCTTCTTTCTGGTCTCAGGACGATAAAGGGGTAGAGCCATCGTTCTTTCAGAGATGCGCTGATATGGAGAGTCATAGGCACGTGTCAGTATTTTGCTACACGAGAAGAGCGCGTTATCCCTGCTTGGCTGGCAAGGAAGGCTGTTCCTCTTCTTCTTCCTCTAATTCGGCCTCGTCGTCGCTGGCTCCCTGCCACTGGACAACCGCAAGCAGCAACATCACAAGAATTGTGACGTGAATAACAGTACACCAGGCACAAATCTTGTGTAGTGCCACGACTTCAGCATATACCAGATAGAACACCGACAACATACCAAGCGCCGCCCATACCAGTTCCGCAAGGAGAACTCGTCGCTCACCCGGGCGGAATTGCCAGCCAAGCAAGGCCAGGCCTCCGCTGACAATAAACCAGAGCAGGCCGGGAATAGTGATAGGAATAGCGGTGCCAGGCACTAGCGAGTAAGCACTGGAGAGGACGCTCTCACAATCAATCAAGCCGCCTGTAGAGCAGACAAGCGGCGCCCCCTGATAATGCACAAAGGTCAAGTAGATCGAGACTGCCATACCCAGGAGAGAAAGAATCAACCAGGCAATCTGCCCTCCCGAACGCTGCAAGAAGGTCATAGAAATTCCTTCCTCGTCTTTTGATTACGATAAACAATCATAAGCGCCTGATAGGTTACATCATATTCTGATGATGTAAAAGGCGCTATTTATTAGCACTGTTTAGCACCTAGCATAGCGCTGAGGAGGGGGGATGTCAATGGGAGTCTATTGCCGACAAGCTGGCAGGTCGTAGAAGAGTGTGCAAAGAATTCGGGAAGATTGCTGTGCTCTATAACTGCACACTCTTCATCAAGGCAAAGCTATTCTTTTACAACAGGGGGCGTCACCTGCTCGGCAAAATGGCAGGCAGCGTAATGTTCGCGACCTTCTTTGGCCTCAAAAGCTGGCTCGATCTCACGGCAAATCTGTTGTGCCATTGGACAGCGAGTATGAAAACGGCAGCCAGAGGGAATATTGATGGGACTGGGAAGATCCCCAGAAAGAATAATACGTTGTCGTTTCTTCTCAACCTTTGGATCGGGAATCGGCACCGCTGAGAGTAAGGCTTTGGTATAAGGATGTTTGGGGGCAGCATATAGTTCGTCGCGATCCGCCAGTTCCATGATCTTGCCGAGATACATCACCGCAATACGATCAGCCACATGGCGCACCACGCTGAGGTCATGTGAGACAAAGAGATAGGTCAGGTGAAATTGCCGCTGCAAACGCTGAAGGAGATTGAGCACCTGAGCGCGCACCGAGACATCCAGAGCCGAGACTGGCTCATCTGCCACCACGAATTCGGGATTGATCGAAAGGGCGCGTGCCACAGCAATACGCTGGCGTTGCCCTCCACTAAACTCATGTGGATAGCGGTCGGCATATTCAGGGCGCAGCCCAACAACTTGCAACAGCTCAACGACCCGCTCTCGAATTTCGGCAGGAGTCCCGGTGCGATACACCTGCATAGGTTCGGCGATCAATGAACCAATAGTAAAGCGAGGATTGAGCGAGGCGTAAGGATCTTGAAACACCATCTGCACGCGACGACGCATCTGTCGCAGTTCCTCGCCCTCAGTTGTCGCCAGATCTTTATTATCAAAAAGGATCTGCCCAGCGGTTGGCTTATAGAGCCGTATGATCGTACGGCCAATCGTCGTCTTCCCAGAGCCACTCTCACCAACCAGACCAAGCGTCTGGCCACGCTCGATAGAGAACGTGATCCCATCAACGGCGCGTACATGGCCGACGACGCGCTGCATCACAATCCCTCTCGTCAAAGGGAAATGCATCTTGAGGTCGCGTATATCGAGCAACGTCTTGCTCCCGACCAGAGTATCTGCCATCTTCCTAAATTTCTCCTTACGATGCACTCGATGCGGCCTTACTCGCAGCCGCCTCCATAGCAGCTTTTTGCGCTTCCATTCTGATCTGGCGGCGACGTTCTGCATATGCCTGATCGCGCGGATCAGTAACATCGGCCCAACACGCCTTACGGTGAGCGGCATTATCGCCCACAGGATCAAGAGAGGGCATCGTGCGGCAGATGTTACGAGCGAAGTAGCAGCGCGGCATAAAGGGGCAGCCCGTAGGCGGATTGAGCAGATCAGGCGGGGCACCCTCAATCGTTTTCAGTTCTGAGTGACGCTTTTCGTCCAGGCGCGGGACAGATGCAAGCAGACCAATAGTATAGGGATGCCGAGGATTGGCGAAAAGCTCTTCGGTCGGACCTTCTTCAATCACCTTTCCAGCATACATCACAATCACGCGATCAGCCACGCCAGCAACCACACCGAGATCGTGCGTGATCAGGATTAATGACGTGCCAAACTCGCTACAGACGCCCGCGATTAGCTCAAGTATCTGTGCCTGCACTGTCACATCCAGCGCGGTGGTTGGTTCGTCCGCAATCAACAATTTGGGATTGCAGGCCAGGGCAATTGCGATCATGACGCGTTGACGCATACCGCCACTAAATTGATGAGGATACGAGTCAAGACGTTCGGTAGCAGCAGGAATGCCAACCTGTTCCAACAAAGAGAGCGCACGTTTGCGAGCCTCGCCCTTTGAGAGCTTGAGATGGATGCGTAGCCCTTCCGCTATCTGTTGCCCAACGGTCATTGTAGGATTGAGACAAGTCATAGGATCTTGAAAAATCATGCCTATTTTGCCGCCGCGAATCTTGCGCATTGCGCTCTCAGGCAGTTCCAATAAATCCTGACCATCGAACATGATGCTGCCTCCCGCGTATTCACCGGGAGGTTGAGCAACAAGGCGCATGATGGAGAGCGATGTGACGCTTTTCCCACAGCCACTCTCGCCCACAATCGCCACCTTCTCTCCGGGCTTGACCGCGAAGCTCACCCCATCGACCGCCCGCACATGCCCCGACTTCGTTTTAAAGTATGTTTTAAGATCCTGCACTTCTAGCAGATTTTCTCCCAAGTTCGTCTCTCCTTTTCGCTCAAGTTTACCGCTCCGTCATATGAGGATCGAGGGCATCGCGCAGTCCATCACCCACCAGATTGCAGCTCAACACCGTCACGAAGATGAGCAGCGCTGGAGCAAACACGAGCCAGGGGGCGGTATCATAGAGTGCCTGCCCACCGCTGACCATATTGCCCCAGCTTGCAGAGGGAGGATGTAGACCAAAGTTGAAGTAGCTTAGCACAGACTCGCTAATAATATTGATGCCGATGAGCAGTGTTGCGTTCACGATAATTGGACCGGCTGCATTCGGCAGAATATGCCGGAACATCAAGCGGAAATCTCCAGCGCCAATGGTACGGGCGGCAAGCACAAATTCGCGCTGCTTGAGCGCAATAAACTCACCTCGAACCAGGCGCGACGTAGTAGCCCAGCCCAAAAGAGCGATTAGCAGAATAACCGTCCTGGGAGAACCATCAGAGAACGACGCGGAGAGGACAAACAGCAGCAACAGGTATGGCACCGACAGCATTATATCGGTCAGGCGCATCAAGATGTTATCGATGATGCCACCGAAGTAGCCAGCAATAGAACCAATGCCGATACCGAAAATCAGCGCCACCAGCATCGAGATAAGCCCGACCAGCAACGAAACTTGCCCGCCTGCCATCGCACGAGCGAACTGGTCACGGCCAACATCATCGGTGCCAAAAGGGTATTGCCAGGAAGGTGCCAGCGCTGCATCGGTTGGATGCAGAACATCCGGCCTGCTATGTCCAGTGACAAAGGGACCGAGAAAGCAGAACAGAAACAGCAAAATCAGGGCGGCCAGGCCAACGAGGGCCGCTTTATTACGAATAAACCGGTCGAAAATGATACGTCCCTGGCTACGACGCTTCTGCGTTAATGCAGGCGTCAGTTCCAGCATAGGCTCGTCTTCTATAGAGGCTATAGTATTATCGACCCGTCCAGGTATATCCATGTAAAGTACTCCTCTCTCCTCCTGATAAGCTACGAGTAGCGAATACGGGGGTCCACGATACCATAAAGGATATCGGCAATCAGGTTAAAACCAATCACAAACACGGCACCCACCACGAGCATAGCTAAGAGAACAGGATAGTCACGCACATCGAGAGAGTTGAGGAACAACGACCCCATACCCGGCCATTGAAAAATGCCTTCTGTGATAGTCGCTCCACTGGCAACCGAGCCAAAATCGATGGCGGCCACAGTGATCAGCGGGATGATCGAGTTGCGCAGGGCATGGCGAAACAAGACAGAGGAGGGGCTAACCCCTTTGGCGCGTGCTGTGCGCATATAATCTTGCTTCACCACATCAATCGTACTGGAGCGCATATAGCGGCTCCATCCTGCAACAAACAGCGTGGCGAGAGTGAGCGTAGGTAGAACTATATGGAGAAATCGATCAAAAAAGGAATTAAAAGCATCAAAGGTATAGCCGAGAGTCTCGGTACCGGAGACGGGCAACCAGTGAAGCTGGACGCCGAAAATGTCTTGTAGGAAGATGCCTAGGATAAAAGCAGGCATAGCAAGACCAAAGTAGGAAATGGTTGTCAGTATATAATCAACGACACTATTCTGACGAACCGCAGAGATTGTACCCAGGATAATCGCCAGAATTAAAGCCAGGGAGAGGGCAATCGCGAATAGCTCAATTGTTGGAGGGAAGCGCTCCGCAAAGATGTCTGAAACAGGCTGATTGGTAGCAAACGAATAGCCAAAGTTTCCGATCAAACAATTTCCTAGCCATTTTATATATTGTACGGGCAAGGGCTGGTCCAGACCAAAGCGAGCACGCAAAGCGGCACGACCGGCAGCATCCAGGTGCGGATTGAAGATGACCTGATCAGCCCCGCCGGGCAATGCATGGATCAAGAGAAACATAGCAATAGAAAGTAGGAAAAGCAACGGAATGGCCTGTAGCACTCGCCGAATAATATATCGACCCATGAGTACCTCCACAAGAAAAACACGGCCATAAATACGGTAAAGTTTTTTGTTAAATGTAGTCTACCATGTTTATGCCAGTTTTAACAATAATGTCTCTGGCTGGAGATCCACGCCAACCAGAGACACCTTCTCTTGTTTATTGAAGACAATGAGTCAAAGACTCATAATCAGCCCAATGAAGCTAGCACTTGCCGTCAGTACACCACCATTCCCAGATGTTGACGGTCTCTGATGCACCCATCGGACCGGGAAGGTAGTTATGGACGGTTTTCTTTGCCACAGCAATATCAGATGGGCTGTAAAGAATCGCGAATGGGAAGTCGGTCAGGTAGATCTCATGGAGCTTGTTGAACGCATCCTGGCGCACAGCGGGATCAGCGGAGGTCTGCTCTTGTTTTTGTAGAGCATCCACTTTAGGATTGCTGTAGAAGCTCCAGTTCTGGCCCTGGCCACCATTCTTAGGGATGGCGTCGGTGCCAGTCAGCGTTGCATCATCGGGATCGTAAACCCAGGCATTCTCAAACTCAGCCAGATCATGCTTGCCGCCATTCAAGAATGGGCCAAAGAATTCGCTGGCGGGACGATTATCAATATTGATTTTCACACCGATATCTTTGAAGTTGGACTGAAGGATCAACTCGTCATCTTCACGCCAGGGTTTACCAGAAGTGGTCGTATATTTAAATTCGAGCTTCTTGCCACCCTTTGTACGATAGCCATCAGAACCTTTGACCCAACCGTCTTGATCGAGCAGTTGGTTTGCACCAGCAGGATCAAACTTGGGACAGGGAGCATCGGCCTGATAACCAGGGTTAAATGCCTTACCATGATCGGTACACAACGGGAGTGCCTGGCCCTTACGAGCAGTTTTAATCAAAGTGTCATGATCGATTGCCATCGCCATTGCTTTACGTACGGCGAGATCTTTACCCAGGATAGGATTGTTGAAGTTGAAGATCATAACCTCGAAGTTCGAGGCATTTGGATTCACTACCAGATTGTAGTTCGCCAGAGCCTTGTATGATGCGGTTTTGCTGACATCCAGGAACCAGCCAGAGGTAGAACCATTCGACTGGAAATCTTTCAAAATCGTATCCTGGTTGGAAATAACCTTGAACACGACCTTATCAAGATAAGGCAGACCTTCAGAGGCGCGGAAGTAGTTGGGGTTTTTCACCACCGTATAATGGTTGCCGGGGACGCTCTCGGCCATCATGAAAGGACCGCTCACGACGGATGGATTCAGGTTATCTTTGGATTTCAAGATGGAGTCGGGCGACATGCTCTCGAAATGATGCTTTGGCAGAGGAGCAAAGCCACCATCGGTCCAGATCGCCACGAATGGTGCAAATGCGCTTTTCAGATGGAAAGTAATGCTGAGCTTATCAGAAGAGACATCAGCCGAGGTAATCAGATTGAAGCCGGTGGTATTTGAGGCACCAAACTTAGGGTTGTTCCACAGTTTCCAGGTGAAATCAACATCCTCAGCGGTCAAAGGCTGGCCATCCGACCATTTCAAGCCGGGTTTAAGCTTAAAGGTCCAGGTTTTCAGATCAGCGCTGATGTCGCCGTTCGCTGCGGTCGGCATCTCTGACACGATATAAGGGTTAATTTTGCCATCTTTATCGCCAACAAACAAAGGCGAATAGATTGCCTGATCAACGAGGGTATTAAATGTTTGCGCACCACCATTAGGGATCAATGAATCCGGCTCATTGCCAATATCATCGATCCACGTCCCTCCCTTCACAGGCTGAGAGTTATTACTCTGCTGGGTACTGCTGGTCGGTGTTCCCTGTGCGCCACAACCACTTAGCACCAGTACAAACAATGCTAAGAAGGAAAACGCACAGACAAGAAGCCGGGGTCTAGGATGTTTCGGCATCATGTCCTCCTCGAAAAATAACTTCGGTTTCAAAAAAGGCTACCTTAAATTTAGAATAGCATGTGTCCAGTAAGGAGTAGCAGTTCCTCCCCTGGTTATGTAGAGCGGACGCCAAACGTATAACTTCATCATCTCTCACGATACAGTCTGGTTACAGGGCAAGCAACCAGACCTACAAATTCATCGATATTGATACAACACCTTTGAAGTTTGATTAGCGTTATATGTACTACGCTTCTTCCTGGTAATTTCTCACACAATTTCTTTGCAGAACATTCATAATGCCATATCTTTTTCATCGTTCCAAATTACTATGAGGATTAGCCCTAACCACCTCGCATCTCTCGCCAGCTTGCATGCAGTTTCTTTTCGTTCAGCTTTTTCTTTATGACTTTTTCGTGCGCAGCTAACTCATCCTACACATTCAGTCTTGACAAAAAAACCTGAATGAGAGTGTTTTTCTGCTAATCTCATTCAGGTCTTTTAGCTTCCAGAGCTGTTTGGTATTGTTAAGTGTTCCCGACAGGGATCGAACCTGCGCACCCGGTTCCGGAGACCGGTGCTCTATCCACTGAGCTACGGGAACTTCAATGGAGATAATAGCATACTCGTCAACGACTTTCAAGCCACTTCTCCATTGATTTTTGCGATACAACAGGAATCACCACCATTTTAGAGTTCATCGCCGGTCTCCGCAACCTTGCCGATCTCAGGGATCTCGCCCTCGTTTTGCACCTCAAAGAGGCGGGCAAACTCCGGTGGCAACTGGGAACGCACATCCTCGATCTCGCCCATCGAAACGGTCTCCGCAACTAAAGCCAGCACAACACGTGCATGATACTCAGCGTCAACAAGGTTCACGCCCTCACGCCTGCTCACTCGATAGAAGAACTCATCCAATGAAAAGCCTTCTCCCCTCTCTTCATTGGTCAATTGCAGATACAACCCAAGCTCAGGCGGAAGTTGTGCTGCAAGATGTTCTACCTCGTGACCCTCCATGCGCTCCGCCAATGCCTCAAGCGTTGCCCGTGCCGCCAGCACTGCCTGCTCCGGGGTTGCAAGGCTAGCACGACTGCGCACTTTGCTAATAAACTCTTCATATTTCATATGCTACTCCTTCTCTCTAGCAGCGGCATTTTCCAGCACTTTCTCGTCTCTTTCCTACTTGCACGATCCCTTGCGCTGAAAAGTTTCTAGCAGGCACAACCGCTAAAAGCCACGATACGCGTGCAAACTTCCGCCAATCTATAAATTTATACGCCTTTCTAGCTAATTTATTCTTTTCACATCATAAGATTTATGCATTTATTGACATTCATTATTTTTAAGAATTTACAAATGTAGCCTGTTAATGGTATTGTAGGATTCTTGAGAATGTTGCAAGGGAGGTCTACTATACTATGGCACTACCACCACCATCCCACCCGAACCGACGAGGGCTTATCAGCAGCTATCTATCTCAGCGACCGACCACGCCTCTATCTAGCCATGTAACGCAACTCGCATATGAGGAAGCGATCGTCGGTCCCGATACACCTACACTGACCGATGAATCAACACAACCCCAAACTGATCTAGCGCAAAAAAAATTGCCTGTCACACGCATATTTGCCGTTGCCCTCGTACTGGCTCTGGCCATTGGCCTCTATTTTATCTGGAGTCCCACTCCTACAGCCGCGACCGTTCCGCCAGTTACGCAGCAGAACTTCGGGCCATCAGCAACCACAACAGGAGCAACCAGTAGTAACACCGATGCCTCCACAAGCAATCCAGCTACAAGCGCTGGCAGCATTCAGGTCTATATCGTCGGAGCGGTCAAGCGGCCCGGCGTCTATATGCTGCCCACCAATGCACGCGTCTATCAATTGTTGCAGGCGGCAGGTGGTCCGTTGCCCAATGCCAATCTTGTGTCGCTCAACCTTGCAGCCAGATTGAACGATGGGCAGGAGGTCTATGTCACGATGCAAGGTGAGAAGCCTCCCAGCTATACCGGCGGCGTACCCGCTCCCGGTTCTTCTACGAGCGATACAACTGCTACCACCGCGCTCGTGAATATCAATACCGCAAGCTCACAGGAGATGCAACAAAAGCTGCATATTAGCAGCACGACAGCCTCAACAATCATTACTTACCGCACACAACATGGTCCGTTCACCTCCGTTGATCAACTCGATGGGGTCGTCAGCAAATCCATCTATGACAAAATAAAAGGATCGGTGGCGGTCTCATGAAAGCGGTTCTCGTTCCGCGAGGACTACTGCTGGTGGCAATCGGGCTGCTCTGGTTGGCCGGGATATTTCTCGGCTCTTTTCTAACCATGCCTCCGCTCGTCTTCCTGATAGGCGCGGCAATGGCACTGATCCTCTGCCTGCTGCTCTGGCAGTATCAACAGGAGAGAATGCTTCTCCTGCTGCTCTTCTGCCTGCTTGCCGGTGCATGGCGCTATAGCCTCGCTTTGCCCGCTAATACGCCACACTCTATTGCCAGCTACATTGGTTCTCCATCCCTGCAAATACGCGGCGTGGTCGCCGATGAACCCAAATTACAGGGTAGGAGCCGCACGTTACTTATCACAGTGAATCAGGTAAGCAATGACAACGGCGCATCGTGGCAAGAAGCAGCGGGAACCATTCTAGTCTACTCATCTGGCATCACCATTGAGACCCCTTATGGTGCCAATTATGGCGATAGCGTGAAGCTACAGGGGAAATTACAACCACCTGAACCACAGTCCGCCCCAGGCATTTTTGCGAGCATGACCTTCCCTCGCATCTCTGTTCAGGGAACAGGAGGCAATATCCTCATCGTCTGGCTCTACCATCTGCGCGTCCTGCTTGCCAATATCATTACTCAAGCACTCCCCCAACCAGAAGCAGCACTGCTTATCGCGCTGCTGCTCAGCTTGCATACCCCGGCACTCGCCCCGCTGATCCCCGCATTCAACGCCACTGGCACAGCGCATCTCATTGCCCCCAGCGGCTTTAAAGTAACGATCCTGGCTGGTATTATCAGCAACATGATGTCATTGCTGGAAAAAGCTTCAGGAAGCAAACGCGGAAGGGCAAAAAGTCCTCTCCGCTGGATCACAACGGCAAGTACGATTGTAACCATTCTTGCATATACTCTCCTGAGCGGTGCTGGTCCAGCTGCGCTGCGAGCAGGAATCATGGGTATGCTGCTGGTGGTGGCTCCTCGTACAGGTCGGACATATAACATCTATACGTCCCTGTCGCTGGCGGCCATCATCATCAGCGCAATTGATCCCCTGACGTTATGGAGTGTGAGCTTTCTGCTCTCGTTCCTGGGAACGCTGGGTATTGTCATGCTGACGCCTTTTTTTGAGCGCCTGCTCCATCCCATGCAACGCCTCCTTTTTGGACATACCCTGGTGGAAATTGTTGCCGTGACGCTGGCCGCTCAGATCGCCACATTTCCCATTACAACGATTGTCTTTCAACAGCTTTCATTTATCGCACTGTTTGCGAACGTACTGACCGTCCCACTCCTGGGAACCTTTCTTGTGCTGGGCTTACTGGTTGGTATTGGCGGCCTCATTTTTATTCCTCTAGGAATGCTCTGCGGCTGGCTGGCATGGCCTTTCCTGTGGTATCTCAAAACAGTCATAGATATCTGCGCTGCCACCCCAGGAGCTGCTATCCCTCTCAATACGATGAGTAGCGTTGTAGCATGGGGCTACTATATCGCTCTGGCATCCCTGTACATCATCCTTTTGCGCAAAAGAGACGACACAACAAAAAGAAAACAGCACACAGGCGCAAAAGTATCGCCATCCTCACGACGCTTACTGCGCATCCTACAGCTAGGCGTCGCTGCCCTCATCATCCTGGGAACAGGGGTGAGCGTTCTGACGCCTCAGAGCACCGACAAGTTCAGCGTGAGCTTTCTCGACGTTGGGCCAGCAAGATCCGTCTCGCAAGGCGAGGCTATTTTTATCCGCACAGCACAGGGTCAAACCGTATTGATTGACGGCGGCCTAGATGCGGCCTCGCTCTCGCAGGCTCTGGATAGCCGTCTCCCCTCGTGGCAGCGCACGCTTGACGTTGTAGTTCTTACCGCGGCCAGGCCAGAGCATATTACGGGACTCCTGGATGTTATCCAACGCTTCCAGATTAAAGAAGTGATAGATGCAGGTATGCTTCATCCTAATACAACTTATGCACTCTGGAGACGTATAATTAATGAACGCAACCTGCCCTACTTATCCGTTTCCGAGGGAACAACCATTCCAATAGGTGCCGGGGTTGCATTACAGATATTGTGGCCCCAACACTTGCACAAAGGAAGCAACGAGGTCTGGGACAATAGCCTGATTGTACGTGTTCAAGCACCAGGGATGCATACACTTTTGCTAGGTGCTGCCGCACAGAGCCAGTATGCGCTTACAGGACTATTGATGAACCTCACCTCAAGTTATCTGGAAGCGGATATAGTACAAATAGTAGGGGAGATCAACAAAACTTATCCAACAGCGTTACAGGAGGTCTTACGAAAAGCTCATCCAACGGCCTTGATCATCACGCCACCGTCAGTCCGTGCAAATCAGAGCAAGGGAAGTGATCCAGTTGCTTCCAACCCATTGCCAGCAACAGAAACAGACTGCCAGGTGATCCAAACTGCACAAACCGGAACGGTGGAAATCGAAAGCAACGCTGATGGCTGGAATGTGAATATATTGTAATCGATATTACACAACCAGCGTGATATCATTACGAGCTAGTGAAAGATTTACATATTAATCGTACTGAATGTTAGAAAGACTCGTCAGATGATCTGCCCACGTTGTGGAAATAATGTACCAGAAAATAGCTCGATCTGTCCGGCATGTGGAACCGTTTTTGGCGGCGTGAAGAAAAGCACACAGCCCTCGACCACGTATGGGCAGTTCCCACAACACGACATTGGAATGCGCCCGTCAGATCAACACGATGCATCCCATATCGCGCCGCCACCACATTTCGCTCAACAACCGGGAGCGGGGGTTGCACAAAATGCTCCACCTTTCTATTATCAATCCAGTTCGCACAGTGGACCAGGGTATCATCCGCCATTCACCGCTAACTCAACACCGCCATTTAGAAAAGATACCGCAATGGTGACAGAGTTTATTCTCTCACTCTTCGGGCTATTCGGTGTCGGCTGGATCATAGCAGGATCAACAGCGACGGGGATCATTCTGCTTATCGGTAGTGTTTTCATCTACTGGCCACTGATGATAGGGGGAGTGATTCTTACTCGCGGCATTGGTCTGCTCTGTCTTGGACCCATCGCAATAGGAGCAATCATCCTGAATACACTACTCTTGATGATGGCCCTCCGCCGCAAAACCGTCAGATTCGCGGCTCCCCCTCCATCGCCAGCAAGGAATTATCCACCTTTCTAAATGAACACCAAAATATCCAAATACGCCGACTCCAGACGTCCCGTCCTTCTTTCCTTCTTTCTAAAGGGGCTTTATTTCGGGAACGCGAGCCGGCGATATTTTTCCTTCGACTCTAACCACGCCTCATCAGAAAGGCCCAGCTTTTCGCGCAACGCATCCAGCGAAATACCTGCTCGCAACTGCTCCACAGCAAAAATATCGCGCAATAGTTGCAGTGTCACGCGTTTCCTGATATCAGCGTCCTTCACAGCACGCGCCAGGATATAATTCAGATTGCGATCTGTGCATTCAAACACAGAATCCGTAAGATGATAGGTCTCCTGGTATTTTTTAAAAATCGTTGTAAATTCGGACGGAAGAGCCAGGCGACGCTCCCGATGCTGCTTTCCGGTAGTAGCAGGAAAATGCACGGTAATTAAAGGCGTCTGCGGATCAGTCAGATCAATATGACGAACCTTTAAGCCCATCACTTCCTCTTTTTTCAAGCCAGCCAGCAAAACAAGGTAGACCAGCGAATGGCAGCGTGGATCTCCAGAGGCAGCTGCAATGAGACGCTGTACTTCATCTTCAGACAACAGCTCTGGCAGAGGAGGCAAAGGACGTTCTAAAGTAAGACTCGCGGAGGGATCTTCTCTAATAACTCCCTCATGGGCTAACCAGGAGAAGAAGTTTTTGAGGAAGGTGATCCGACGCGCCATTGTTTTAGGCGCTGGAGTATGATCCGTACCGAATTTCAGCTTCATCAGCCAATCCGTCAACGTTTCCTTCGTGACCCGTCCAACAGGTATGTCATGACCAACGTGATCGCCAAACATCTTTAGATCGGAAAGAAAACAGGTTATCGTATAGTTCGACTTTCCCCTCAACGTCAACTCCTGTCGATAAGGTACAGCACAGGCGGCCAGACTGGATTGATCGGTGAGCAGGTGAGTAGATACTGGCGAAGGCAACGTTGTCTCCACCTCATCATGCACTTCCGCAACAACAGTTGAAGCCCCAAAAAGACCCGATTCCAAAACGGAACCGTCTTCCGTGCGAACTGGTTCTGGCTGCGTTTCCTGCCTGGAGTCCTTTTGCATGTAACACTCCTTAGCTATCTATGTCACTCAAACATCACTACGCTTTTCATTATAGCAGAATCAACCCATCTGGTATAGAGAGTCAAAAGAACAGGGGTTCTTCTCTACGGCAATTTCATACACCTCTCACAGCAAAGCTGATTCTACAGATAGCTGAAAATCCAATGAAAGGTGCAGAAAAAGAGCAGGCAACATGAGGTGCATCCGGCAAGCAGTTCACGAGGCCACCCGATAGCCTTGCTGGACAGGACTTTTTGGCAATCAAGGCAGCATCACATCGATAAAACAACACCTCGCGAAGGTATGCCCCTTCGCGAGGTGTTGCAGGCATATCCTTGAGCCTGAGATATCTATTGTGAGGCAACGGGCTAACTACAAATCATCATCCAGATCTTCTGGCTCTAATTCGTCGTCGCCCTCGTCCTCATCTTCATCATTATACTCATCTAAATATGCGAAATCCGAATACTCAGTTGAGTAAGAATCTTTGCGAATCTGAATCGTGGGTGTTACGACTGGGAAAGGACGCAATCCGCCAGGATTAGCTGGCCCCTCCATTTTCGACTCATAAGCAACAGGAGCACCCTCTCGCACCAGCACTTCCTCACCCATTGCCACTGACTCGAAACCCAGGCGGCGAAGATCCATGACCATACCCGGCCAGATATCTTCGGTATCAATCGCCCACCATTCACGTCCCATATAGCGTACAGGCCGTACGCGCAAAGGTCGGTTGAGATCGCCCAGAACAGCCAACAATGATTCTCGTTTCCGTTCGGTCTTTTTCACGATGAAAACCGTCCCTTCTTTACTAAAACACTACCACAATTTTTCTACCTGCCCTGGTTTCTGCTCATTCAAAGATGCTTCTAACGATCTCTTCCTGCTCAGGCCACTGCAAACGGAAATATTGTGTACTATTTTCATACAATACCACATAATCTATACTGTATGCCAGTAAGATACGTCATTGTACACAGTAAAACAGCACAACATATAGACACACATATATATAAATATAAACACAATTGCCCTCTCTCCTATTTCATCAGGTGCGAGCAATTTCATTGACAGGAAACGGAAAAGTGTGCATACTGCATATAGTTCAGGTATAATGGCATAAAGCACATCCTTTCATCATCTCATTTTCTCAGGAGGGCATAGGCAATGAAACCACCAAAGAAAACGTTCAAAATGCTCTCAGATACGACTCTGCGCCGACTTCGCAGCACTCCAAGCTACTTCTTTCTCATGTGGCGTTGGAGTATGTGGCTCTATGCACTTGTTCTCATCGTGGGATCACGTGGAGCATATACGCAAACCGCTGCCTACCGGATCAGTGTGGTTTTCCTCTTTATTACGCTGGCTCAGACGCTTATTGTAACACTGTACGCGCCGGTCGTGCAGCTTCTTGTCCCACATATGAGCGCTCTCCCATTTACCCGACGATTACAAACACGCAAACGGCTCTCGCTGCAAACAGAAGAGGAAGATACTGGGATACTGACTCCACTTACTCACGTCCGCAATCCTTACTGGAATATAGCAATGTACGGCCTGGATGTGATTATCTGCGGCCTCGCAACCTATCTTACTGGCCCCTTCGGGCTGGCCCCAAGCTTTGGCTCATCCTCACCCTTTTATCGTTATGGCATGTCAACAGCCTTCGCAACAGCACTTGCCTACCGCTATCCAGGAGCCTTTGCAGCAGCCATAGGCTATGATCTCTTTATTCTGTTGGGCATATTTTATCCTCCATCGTTACCGCCATCTGGCCAGATCTATACGCCTAACGTGATCGATATCGCTGGCTCGCTGGTCGATACGCCAGTAGCTGCACTCTGCGCCGCATTCGTCGTTACCCTGCTGGCAAGTTTAACGCACAGCAAACGGCAACTCCAGGCAGATGTTCGCCAGCAGCGTGTCTTGCTGGATGTGGGCGATACGATTGTTCGTGAGGCCAGCGATAGGCAACGGCTCCTGCAAAAGAGTGCCGAACAGCTCTGCAAAGGCGGCCCCTTCCAACGTCTGATTGTGGCACCTATTATCAATCATTATGAAGAGGTCGATGACCAGCTCCATATGGCTCCCACCGATGCCCTGCTTGAGAACCTGATCGAAATAGATCAGTCAGAGGGTCTCCTCCCCACAAGGAGCAACGCGCCCTTAGAATACGTGATACATACGGGGGAAAGACATATAGATCTACTCCCTCCCGATACTGGTGTGGATTATGGCTACAAGATAGTCCGGCTCTACCAGCCAATCATTCGCGAAGGGCAGGTGCGCATGATCCTGGGCGTCGAAAGTCTGCGCAAGACGCCATTTGATCCCCGACAGATCAACTTTTTGACCATTGCGGGAACCCAGCTCTTAATTGCACTGGAGAATATACGTCTGACAGAACAAATGATTCAACTAGCGGCAACGGCAGAGCGGGGTCGCATTGCACGCGAGATTCACGATGGCGTCGCCCAGCTCGTCTATATGTTGAGCCTCAACGCTGAAACCTGCGCGACTCAGGCGCATCGCATTGTCGAGGCTTCGGATGAAGATGCGGAGCTGGTCGAGCCACTCGCGGCGCGCCTGGACAAATTGGTGACAATCTCTAAGCAGGCATTGTGGGAGACGCGCAACTATATGTTCTCCCTGAAACCATTGATGAGCGGACGAACCACGCTGGTACAGATGTTGACCAATCAGGTGCGAGAGTTTGAAACCATCAGCGATCTACCGGTACGCCTGGAAATAATAGGAAACGAAGAAACGATAGATGCAAATGGGCAACATGAACAAACGGCAGCTCAGGTTGGCACAGCCATTTTTCGCATCGTGCAGGAGGCGCTCACAAACGCCTACAAGCATGCCTTGGCAACTGCGATCCATATATGTCTGCACTACCAGCCGGAAAGTATAGAGGTCGAGATTCGCGATAATGGGCGAGGATTGCCGGCAACATGCGATGAGAATATCACAGAAGCAAGTGAGAAACACCCATCTCTCTATTCAGGACGTGGTATAGTGGGAATGCGCGAACGAGCAGTAGAACTAGGAGGGACGCTGGAAGTCATACCAATTCCTGATGGAGGCGTCAAAGTATGGGCAAAAATACCCGTTTGAACAACTGAGAGGCGAGGTATTGCGATGACAAAGATACGGTTAATGATTGTTGATGACCATGAAGTTGTCCGCCTGGGCATGCGAGCAGCCTTCGAGCTTGAATCAGATATCCAGATTGTTGGGGAAGCCAGCAATGGAGGGGAGGCGGTGGCCAAGATCAGCGTTCTGGACCCACAGGTCATCTTGATGGATGTGCAGATGGAAAAGATGGATGGTATCGAGGCCTGTCGAGAAATAAAAAGCCGCTATCCACACATTCAGGTCTTGATGATTACCTCCTTCACCAATGAAGAGGCAGTGATGGCCTCTATCGTAGCAGGAGCAAGCGGCTATCTGTTGAAAAACGTGAGTCGCTCCGAACTCTTGAAGGCCATCCGCCATATAGCAAGCGGTCAATCATTGCTTGACCCACAACAGGCTCAACAGGTTATGTCGCGCATGACCGCTGGCAACATATCCACACCGGGCGAAGATCTCACCGAACGAGAGCGAGAAGTGCTGGCATTAGTAGCGCGGGGCTATACCAACAAACAAATCGCCGAAGCTCTGTATGTTAGCGAAAAAACGGCGCGCAATCATGTCAGTCACATCCTGGAGAAGCTTGGCCTGTCGCGCCGCAGCGAAGCGGCTGCTTTCGCGGTTGAGCATAAACTGGTGCCTCCACAAAAACACTCTTCCGACGATCACTAGCTCACAACTAAGCGATAGAATAGATCCGCAAATGGCTATAAACAGCACTGGCAGAAAGAGCCAGAAAGCCCATAGTGCCTGCGGCAAACGCTGTATCTGTCTCTTGATCCAGAAAAACCCCATTGATGTAAAAGGAGAGAGAACTGCCATTCATCACGATTTGCAAGGTATTTTTTACGTGATATCCGCTTCTAAAGCCGTGGGGAATAGACCCCTCTTTCAAAACGGTGTTGCCAGCGGTTATGCTAGAGCAAGAGAAGCTGTAATTTCCCTGGCTGTCCACCTCAAATAGATATCCAGCATAATTCCCCACGAACGGAACCGAGGACATCCTGAAAATCACACCGCCAATTTGCCCGTTGAGGAGCGTCATATCTACCGAAATCGTAGCATCCCTGTAGGAATGGCTACTCTCCATACATGTAACGAGGGCACTTCTGGAGGTTACATGGTAGCCATCGCCCTGAAAAGTACAGCTATTGCTCTCGTTCCAATTGGCCTGGGCTGTTGCTGGAGCACCGGAGTTGTTAAGGGGATCGGTATAGAGTGCATTGCCGGTGGGAGCGGTCTGAACATCGCCAGTAGCCGTGCTGCCCGTCGGCTGCGCCAGCGCAGTTGCCTTCGCACTCTTGACCTGCTGTTCAGCGGTTGCCGTTGCTACATGTGCGGTCGCAGTGATATTGGGAGTAGGAGTCATAGTGGCTCTCGCTGTCGGTGTTGCGGCCGTATGTATCTGTACGACCGGTTGGGGAGCCTCTGGAGTGGGTGTGACAGGGCGAAGTTGGTGATGACCCAGCACAAAAAACAGTGCTGGAGCCATAACTGCTAGCAACATGACCAATGCCAGCGCAACCATAGTCATGCGACGAAGGCGTGGTGAATGTTGCATCACACCTGCTGGCTGCTGCGCAAAAGGAGCGTTAGTGGCAGGCAAGAGATGACTTTCAGTTAAGCCTGCAAGTGGCGCAGGCCGAACCGAAAGCGTAGATAGAGCAACAGGCTTCACCGCCGTTTTTGCATCGCCTGGATCGGTGCTCACAGGCTCTCTACGAGGAGTCACCTCCGAAGTGGTATTCTCTCCCGAACGAGGGGTAAGAGAAAGGCAAAACGCCTCGGCGAAGGTGGTAGCAGTAGCATAACGCAGTTCTGGCCTCTTCGCCAGCGCCTTGAGTATCACTTTTTCGGTCGGCGCGGAGATTTGAGGAACCAGGCGGCGTGGAGAAGGGGGGGGATTGTTTATATGCATGGCGATTAGCGCAATCTGGCTCTCGGCCGCAAACGGAAAGCGCCTCGTCACCATCTCGAAGAGCAGAATGCCCAGCGAATAGAGATCGCTATACGCATTGGCTTTCTGTCCCTCCTCAAACAATTCGGGAGCCACATAATCAACGGTTCCCAGCACCCCTCCCGTCGTGGTCATCGTGGCATCAGTTGCAGTGCGCGCAATCCCAAAATCTGAGAGATAGCAGCGTCCTTCGGTATCTAACAGGACATTAGAAGATTTAATATCGCGATGAATAATACCGCGTTTATGGATATAGTCGAGCGCATCAGCTATATGAGTAAGATAGTTGGAGATCTCTTGCAACGAAAGGGGAGGCTGACGACGAATGCGCCCCCGCAATGTGCCGTTTTCCATAAAAGGCATCACAATATAATACTGTGTCAACCCGTCAAGGACGCTCTCCCCAGCATCATAGATAGGCATAAGAGATGCATGCCGAAGATTAGCCATCAGCCGGGCCTCACGAATAAAGCGCCGGAGCAAATCCTCATCATCGCGCCGAAACACCTTGACCGCGACAGTGCGCTCAAAGCGCGGATCATATCCCAGATAGACATCCGCCATTCCACCCTTGCCGATTAGCTGCTTCAACTTATAGCGATCAAGGGTTCTCCCTTCAAGATCACTCATAACATCTCCACTCCCAACTACATAGAATATCCTCAACCCGAACGAGGGACACGCTATCGCGAAACATCACCCGCGCTCATAATCACTTTTTTTACTCACATAACACACTTTATCTTTATGTCGCTTCTCCTATGCCTTCTGATAGATATGTGTTGCTTCATCATAGACATAGAATGGATTGCCGCGCCGAAATGTCAGATTGCCATTGACCGAGGAGAGCCAGAGCATTACGCGAGTATTTGTCGGCAACTTCTTTACAGCATACCGCCAGTGATCGAGCGCGCCCGTACCAGTCACGCCGATCAACCACGCGCCGTCGTCGTCTACAATCGAATTGGGAGTCAGATCACTACAGGCTGCGGCCAGCGGATCGCGTTTATTATCAATCTCAAAATTGCAGCCCCGCAAAGTCTTCCCATTCAGCGATAATTGGGAATCCACATAGGGATAAGTATCAAAACCCTTTATCGCCTTACGCGGCATCTGCGCAAACGTCCAGATCCAGGAACCAGGGCGAACCGAAAGCGTTGTCTGTACCGAAAGTTTCACCGTCACCTGATCCGCAATCTGCACTGTAAAGAGGCATCCACCGGAACAATCGGCGGTCGCAGGTTCCTGGTTCGGCACATTAATTAAGGGCGTCGGCAATACCTGCTGGGGCGTGCTGGCCTCGATTTTACGGATGATCCCTCCAAAGGAGGTCAATGGATAATGTGGAGAGAGCGGCAACACCATTCCGGGCTGCAATTTATGGCAATCCTGACCAATAGCGGTATTTAAAGCCTTCACTGTCTCCGGTTTCGCATCGCTGAAGATCTGGCCTGCATCCTCCATACGCATTTGATAGGTCAGAATAGTGTTACAGGAATCGCCATCCTGCACGGTATATAAAATAGAGCCAACCTGGGGCAAAATGGCAGGAAAAGGTGGCGGCGGCGTGGGAGTAGCCGAAGGAGCAGGAGCGCTCCACGAATAGAAGAAGTGGGTCATTGACGGCAAAACGTTACTGCCCACCCGCGTCCCCACAAGAAAGGTTGGCACAACCACAATAACCAGAATAGGTACTAACAAAAGAATTTTCCAGGGCAGAGAACGTATGACTACACGAAGATTTTCTGCTGGAGTACTTCGTGGATGAAAGCGACGCGCCATAGCCGCCTCCTCCGATCTATCATATCTTTATTCAAATGTATTATATTAGCAAGCAATCAAACAAGCTACTAAAGCAACATAAAAGCATAGTCGCTAACGCAACATATCAATCATACATATTATACGAACTTGAGCAACATATCTTTATGCTCTTCACACAGCCAGAAAATGGACAACGCATCTTCTTCTATGACCGTCAACAAACTGCTTACTTCACGCCATGCCAGCTCATAATCCAGCCCCGAAATAATGCCCTGAGCCAGCGCCTCGTCAAGCTCATCAGCATCTAAGATCGTAGCCTGACCATCAGGAGAGACATCCAGATCGAGATAGAGATCTTCATACCACAACAAGCCCTGGTCATCGAGGTAGTGCCGCTTACAAATATCGATATACCAGCGCGCAATCTCCCCCTGATCATCAAAAATAGTTGTTACAGTATAATGCGAGTTGTCCGGGAAATGCTGAAGCCACAGATACCCTTTATCCGCCAGGCAGACCGGCCCATCGGCTGGTTTGATCCATAGAGGTTCACGTACCGCATCGATACAAAAGAGCGAGACATGCCCCTTAAATGCATACGTATCAAGATACATCATGGCAAAACGTTTTTGGAGAATGCGCTGCCAATCATAGCGATCTGCGCGCTTTTGCTTCATATACTACCTCGTGACACTCCGCAGAGGCTAAAGCCTCGCAACTTCTTCCTCACCTCTGTACGCGATGATCTGAGTATGTGTCGCATAGCGGCTACTCCTCGAACAATCGTAGTTGAGTAGGTAAAGATGGAGGGCACTCATCCATCCAGAACACTTCTCCCTGAGCGATGCCATGCTCGTGACGGTCTCCATGCCTTGCTGCAAGAATAGATGGTTGCTCACAACGTTGGGCATCCTGGGAGACGATCACACCTGTCGCTTTCACGACCCTGCCGGAACGTCCCCGGCGAGATTGAGGCTTTTCCTGTTTGGCTGCCTGACGATAGCGGGCAAAGAGCCGCTGCCCGATGACCAGACTCGCATTTCTATCGGCATGGCCGCGCATCTGGCAAGCGGGACACCGGACCAGGGGCGCTCCCGGCGTATAGCCTTCCTGGGGATGCCATCCCTGAGTGTACCGGATGACTTTTTCACCACAGCTGGCGCAGTCCCGGCTCGTGTTACGCGGACTGACCCGACAGGTGATGATGCGCTCATTCCACGCCTTATATTTGCTGTAGTGGAAGATGCGCCCCTTCATCCAGTACGCGCGTTTCAGGTTGCCGCGCCGACTGTACTTGCCCTTCTCTGGTTTGAGCGCCCCCAGATGTTCAAAGACGATGACGCTTGCCCCTTGCTCAAGAGCAAACTGCACAACGCGGCGGCTGATGCGATGGGCCTCATTATCATCGCGGCGGCGGATCTTCTGCCAGAGGGCCCCGTTATCCTGCTCGCCTTCAGCTATGATGCCGGTCTTACTCCGGTTGCGTGCAATGCGGCCAAGCACCATCTTCCTAAAGCCGGATATCGCATCACCACCGCCTATGAAGCAAGTGGCGAGGATCGTACCTTCGGCGTTCTGGACGCTGCACACGGCGATCTGTTCGCCGAGATTCAAATCGACGGCACAGATCTTGATGGTGGTCTGTTCTTTGACTTGCTCCTCCACTTTGGCTGGAGCGGTGAACGCTTGCTCAACAGGCGTGTGTAACCACCACTCGTTGCCATGCCAGATGAGCTGAGGGCTGCCCACTGCATACCCGGCAGGCAGATCGCGCCCACTGATGCGCACCTTGATCCACGACCAGCATACCCCGGTCCACACTTTGAGCATGACGCTATTGACGGTACGCTCGCGCCAGAGCCCTGCATAGAAAGACACAGACTTATTCCAGCTGCGTGGTGGTACGGGCGGGCGATCCGTAAACTTCTTGCCTTTTGCGTGCGCTTTCTCACGTCTGGTTCTCCAGCGCTTCAAGTTGCCGTGAAAGGATTTGGCCAAACCTAAAGCGGCATTGATGGCGGCACGGCGGAACATGGCAGGAATGTCCTCCCTGAGAGCAGAAAGGGGCATGACCGGATTGGGGTACTTCTCGGTAGCATGGGTGAGCCGCTCTAAAGCGCGTAAGGCGTCCTGGCTCCCCAGGTCTAAGATCTGCGAATGAGCCTGGATCACGTCAAAATAAAAGGCCACCACCTGATTAAAAAGCTCTTGATTGGCCGTGAAAGCAGCGGCATGCCCTGGTGCATAGTTCAAGCGCTGCTTGATCGTAATCGTGGCCTGTGCCATTGCCCCTGTATCCTCCTCACGCTGTTGTGGCTCTTGCCTAGTATAGCAAATAGCGAACAGGTTTTCAACAAGCAGGGGCCGAAGAGCAGGGCTTTCCAATTCTCCCATCTAGCGGGAGTGCAGAGGGCGGCAGCCCTCTGCCGGGGTGCGGGGTGTCCCCGCAAAAACCTTTTTTCTTCTCTTTTGCGCGCCGTCGCAGGCGGCGCGCGAAGGAGGGAAGGAAACTGGGGACACCCCAGACCCCGGCAGGGAGACCCTGCACCCCTTTGAGCGGAGAACTGGAAAGCCCTGGGCCGAAGAGCAAGGGCTGAAGTCCTGGCACACCCTTCTTTCTGCTGAGGTTGAAACCCGCCGCAAACTGTGGGTTTCCTCTTTGTCAAAGCCTTACAAACCAATAGGTTATTGCAATACACATTACAGTAATACAAGAGAGCGGCCCATCACAATCTATGAACCGCTCCCATTGACCAACAGCAGCATCAGCGTGCATTATTTTGCGCATGGATAGCGCGTAAAATGCGTTCAGGAGTCAAAGGAAGCTGCCGAATACGAATGCCCAGCGCATCCGCCACAGCATTTGCTAGAGCAGGGGCAACGCCATTGAGCGGTATCTCGGACACCTCTTTTGCTCCAAAAGGCCCGGAGGCATCGTTTGTTTCGACAAAGTATGTCTGCAATTCAGGCATGTCGGGCGCACTATAAATGTGGTAATCGCTGAGATTGGTGGTTAATAATTGCCCTTTCTGGTCGTAGAGCATCTCTTCAGAGAGGCCCATCCCCAGACCTTGCGCAACGCTCCCCTGAATCTGACCCTCAGCGATCATCGGGTTAATCGTCCGCCCAGCATCGACAGCGGTAATTGATGAGATGACGCGCAGGCTGCCAGTCTCCGTATCAATTTCGACCTCCACACCCTGCGCGGCAAAGGCAGTGGGGATCTGCGGCTGCTTCCAGGAAGCGGTGGTCATAATATGCCTGTTTTCGACATAGAGACAATGCCTGACCACCTGCTCAATAGTCAGCGTTTGTCCATTAGGGGCAAAGATCGTTCCGTTATGAATCTTCAAAGATTCGGGCAGTGCATTGAGCATGCGCCCGGCGACAACCACGATCTGGCGGCGCACCTGTTCAGCCGCCCTTTTCACGGCCCCCCCGCTCAGATAGAGCGAAGAGAGGACACCCTCACCGACCAAAGAAGGCACAATACTTGTCTCGTTCGTATGCATGAGAATGCTGGAGACGGGGACACCCAGCGACTCAGCGGCGATCTGGGCCAGCAGCGTCTTCGCATCGCCGCTACCATCAGCAATGCCTACAAAGATATCGAATGCCCCATCCTCGTTGAGCTTAATCATCGCACCACCGGTCCCGGTAGGAGCAAGCGGATTGCCATGCAGAGAAAGAGCCAGGCCAACGCCGCGTCGAAAACGTCCGTTCCCAACGCGACCACGCTTGGTATGCCAGCTCAACTTCTCCTCTACTACGCGCAGACATTCCGGCAAGCCACTACTTGCAATGCGAGGAGCGGCCTCTCTCCCCCGCTGCGAAACAGGCAACCAGGGATAAGCATCGCCAGCTTTCAACCAATTTCTCCGCCGGAACTCCAGTGGATCAAGGCGAATCCGTTTCGCAACCTCATCCATATGACATTCCAGCGCAAAGAAATCCTGAGGCACGCCATACCCCCGCAGTGAGGCAGCCGGTGGTTGATTGGTATAGAGAATTTCGGCCACATAGCTCATATTGGGCGCGGGATAGAGTGCAAGCGCTTCAGAGGCACCGCTGCTGGGTGCAAGCAGTTGATGGGTTGCATACGCGCCTGTGCTGGCGAGCAAAATCATCTGATTTGCAACAATCGTCCCATCCTGTTTCACCCCTGTCTTTAAGCGCACAACATATTGCTGACGTACACGGGTAGCGTTGAACTCTTCGGTTCGCGAATATGCCAGCATCACGGGCCGATTCGTGACGACAGTTAACAGGGCACACAGATCTTCCAGCACTACCTCTTGTTTGAGGCCAAAGCTGCCGCCTACCGCAGGTTGCACCACGCGGATCTGACGAGATGGCATATCCAGAATACGAGCCAGGGTACGATGCACATGATGCGGAACCTGCGTACTGGTCCGCACCACCAGCGAGCCATCATCATCAAAATAGGTAACAACTGTATGATTCTCCAGGGGAAGCGGTTGGATTGCGGGCACAAAATACTCGGCCTCGACGACCACATCTGCCGCTACGAACCCCTGCTCCACATCACCAACTTCGGCTCGCACACGTGCAGCGATATTCCGCGTTGCATCATAGATCCCAACGACATCAGACTCGGGATGGATGACCGATACCCCTTCCTCCAGAGCCTTGCGCGGATCGAGAACTGCTGGCAACACATCATATTCTACCTGGATCAGGTTTAGCGCCTCTTCCGCAATTTCGGGCGTTTCAGCCGCAACCACCGCCACTCGATCACCAACATAGCGCAGGACGTAATCAAGACTAAACTGATCGCGCGGTCCCTCATCGCCTTGAACATGTTCCACGCTTGAGAAAGGCGTACGGGGAACATCCTTATAGGTCAGGACCGCATGAACACCCGGCAACGCACTCGCCTCGGAAACATCAATAGAGCGAATAGTAGCATGGGCATGAGGGCTAGGCAAGACGCGAGCGAAGAGCAGG
Organism: Reticulibacter mediterranei; assembly: GCF_016587455.1. Lineage (NCBI taxonomy): Bacteria > Bacillati > Chloroflexota > Ktedonobacteria > Ktedonobacterales > Reticulibacteraceae > Reticulibacter > Reticulibacter mediterranei. Next base: position 2,147,167 of record NZ_BNJK01000001.1, read on the forward strand.
CCACGCGGCAGCACATCAGCAGTAAAGGATGGCTTCCCGGTCGTCAATCTCACTCCATCTATATTGCTGACTGGCTTGCCTACCACCTCCAACGCTGCATCCAGACGCGCTCCCTTGAAACCTGAACTGCTGGTAGTGATGACGGGTATTTTTGTCGTTGCTCCTCCCGCTGAGCCATGAGATGCTCCCATCTGCAACTTTTCCGCCATCGAGAGCGCACTCTCATCATAGCTGGATGTGGTATATTCTACCGGCTCAACACGCTCGCCACGCAACACCGCAGCAGCTCTCATGACCGCCTGCACCGGCTTCACATACCCGGTGCAACGGCAAAGGTTGCCAGAGAGGGCGTCCTTTACCTCTTCCTCAGTAGGATGAGCATTTTTCTGTAGCAGCGCATGGGCCGAGAGCAGCATACCTGACGTGCAGAAGCCACATTTGACCGCACCAACATCGATGAATGCTTGCTGTAAAGGATGTAGCTTCTGAGCCGAGCCGAGCCATTCAGTCGTCGTTATCGTACAACCGCCGGCCTGTCCTGCCAGCATCACACAGCTAGGGCGAGGCACTCCATCAACCAGCACAGTACAGGCTCCACATTCGCCGGTCTCGCAGCCTTGCTTCACGCTGCAATAGCCTTCTCGACGTAGCATTGAGAGCAAGGTCTCGTTGACGGACACCTCCATGCTTTCAACGACGCCATTGATATGTAATTCAAGTTCCATACTAGCCGACCTTTCCAGCCCCGGACGACACCATGCTACGCCAGTGAGCAACATTAATCGCTTCTTCGAGTGCATGAGCTGCCAGATGAACGCTACAGACACGACGATAGGCGCTACTCACACTGATATCAGAAGGAAAACGCATGGTAGAGAGACCTGCGCGCAGCAATGCCTGGAGCCGCTCACTATCAATCGGATGGACCACAGCATAGCCCTCCAACTGCTGCTCAATCAGCTGCACACGTACAGGCTCCATATTCACGCCACCAAACGCCAGGCGCACACGTTTATATTTTCCGTCCACGATCTCGACCATTGCAGCAACATTTAACAGAGCAACATCGGTTGGCGTCTGACTGATGCGCATAAACGATGTACCGCACCCAGGAGCGGGTTGCGGAATCGCCACCTCAACGATCAACTCCGCCGGGCGGCGTTCCAGGCTCAAGGTAGAGCAGGCCAGGCGTCGCTCCTGTTTCCCCTTAAAGACCACGCCGGAGAGCGCCAGACCGGGACGCTCGCTCGTTCCACCGCTGAGATTGACCTGCGTTCTTGAACCAGAGCGCACCACAGCTTCGGCATCGAGGGCAACCAGCGCCGTCCATAAATCAGCCTGAGAAGCAACACCAGTCGCCAGGGTACCACCAATGGTAGCACTGTTACGAATCAAGCGAGAAGGCGAAGATGCCAAAGCAGCATGAGCAAGCAAACCAGTGGCAAATTCTTTGAGCAGCGGAGCCTCGGCCATTGTCTGTAACGTCGTCATCGAGCCAATATGCAGGTAACGGGCATCATCTGAAATATAAGCCAATTCAAGGTCACGAAGATCAACGACCGCCTGAATACTATCATCTTTCAAGCCAAGTAAATAGGTTCCTCCGGCCAATGGGACCGTCTTAGTATCAAGACGCCCTAAAAGGAGGAGCGCATCATCGATATGCTCCGCCCAATGATATTCAACGAGCTTTAATAGCATGCACATTACCTTTGTAGTGGTAGCAGAGAAAACGCTTCAACATCAATTAATCCCTGATCTGTCAATTTGAGCGAAGGTATCACCGAGAGAGAAAGAAAACTGAGCGTCATGCATGGATGATCTAGCGTACAACCAAGCGCAGCGGCAGCAGTATCAAGCGCATGCAGTTGTTGTACCAGTTCCGCAGCAGGTAGAGGGGAAACCAGCCCCCCTAAAGGTAGGGGAACACAGGCTTGAACGACCCCGTCAACGACACAGGCAAATCCTCCACCAATCTCTTCCAGGACACGGGCAGCATGGAGAATATCACTATCACTCACACCAGCAATGACAATATTATGGGCATCATGGGCAACACTGGAAGCAATAGCGCCTTTGCGCAGGCCAAAGCCCTTCACCAGTCCCAGACCAACGCGACCGCTGGCATGGTGACGTTCGATAACGACCAGTTTGAGCAGGTCGCGCTCGGGATCGGCAACAATTTTCCCATCGCGCAACGGAGCTACCTCACGCAAATGTTTTGTCGTAATCTGTCCCGGCTCAATACCAATGACTTCAACCAATCCAGGCTTGCCAGCTATCTCCAGATTGGCTTCAGAGATATCGCCAGGATGGATCGTGCCAGTAGCATAGCCGATTTCAGCAGATGGGAGATCAACCAGCAAAGCGTCTTCACGAGCAACTAATATCCCATCTTTATAGACAGACTCGACATGAAATGTCTGTAGATCATCTAAAACCACTAGATCAGCAACAAAGCCAGGGGCGATGGCTCCTCGATCATAGAGATGGAAATACTGAGCAGTATTATAAGAAGCCAGCCGAATAGCCTCAATCGGGTCCAGCCCCAATTCAATGGCCCGCCTCACCATTGAATCGATATGACCACGCGTGGTTAAATCCTGCGGGTCGCGGTCATCGGTGACAAAGAAGACGCGAGGAGGGTGCAGTTCCTTCACCAGGGGGAGCAACGTATCCAGGTTGCGGGCCGCTGATCCCTCACGAATCATCAGCCACATGCCCAGACGAATGCGCTGTCGGGCCTCCTCCAACGTCGTACATTCGTGATCGGACATGACCCCGGCAGCCGCATACGCCGATAAATCGTGTCCGCTCAATCCGGGCGCATGACCATCGACCACCAGCCCTTTCTGGCGCGTGGCAATAATTTTCGCCAGAACTTGTTGATCTCCATGCAACACCCCTGGCATATTCATCATTTCGGCCAGGCCCAACACGCGTTGCTCCTCCAGCAAAGGCAAAAGATCGTCAACGGTGAGTTCCTGATGTGGGCTTTCATATGAGGAGGCAGGAACACAGGATGAAAGGGTCACAAAGGTAGAAAGGGGTAGCCCTTGTCCGCTGGCAAGGACATAGCGAATTCCCTCTATACCCATAACATTCGCAAATTCGTGTGGATCGAGCATCACCGCCGTCACACCACGTGGAACGACAAGGCGCGCGAATTCAGGAAGCACCAGCATAGTGCTTTCAATATGCATATGACCATCGATAAGACCAGGGGACAACCAGCGCCCCTGCAAATCGCGCTCTTCTCGTCCCTGATAACTCTGATCAGGAGTAGAAACACCGGCAATTACGCCATCAACAATAGCAACATCGGCACGATAACATTCGCCGCTGCATACATTTACAATCGTCGCGTTACGCAAAACAAGATCAGCCACCTGCTCGCCGCGCGCAACTTGAATCCGACGCCACAAATCATCCATCATTTCCCGCTCCTCTCTGTCTCAAAAAACAACACCTGATCCTGGTTATAAATAGCGAACTTAGTAGGAGATTCTAGCACATAAGAGGGGTTTTCTTACAATTCTTTGGATGAGAATACCCATAATGGTTATCCCAACTGTCTCACCCTGCATATCGTATAGTATTTGTAAGCTGTTTGCAGACGTTCTTTTCAAGAGAAAGGTATAAACATGAACAATCCCACAACAATTTTGCTCAAAGTCGTGGCGCTGGCAGGAGGCGCAGTTGTAGGAGCACTGCTCTCGCGCTGGGTTGACGAGCTGATCTCAAAGCAAGCACAATCACAATCAGAATATGATAAAGCGCGCTATGCACAGGGACTTGGCCCTATCACACCACAATCATCAGCCAAAGAGCAATCAGAATAAGAGGGGAAAATGAGACCAGCCATTACTCATCAACGGAACTGAACAGGTGTAGTTCTTTATTTCTCTGTCTCCTGTTCAGCTCCATTGATGAAAAGTGGTCTCTCATTATGTCCTGGCACCACTCAAGTAGCTGATACTATCCACTTGCTGCCCCCAGGTTCATACAGTTTCACTCTATGACGTAGTAATAAAATGCGCAAAGAAGCGCGAATCTCTTCCATGCTTAACTGTGTCGCTGCGATCAGCTCTGCCACGCTCTTCTGTCCATCGATAGCAGCGTAGACCTCGCGAACCTGCCTGTTCGGTAGTTCGATAGGCTCATGCTGAAAATTCCCCGCTTTCGTTTCTCTCCTCTCCTGAACATATCTTGGAATAAGATCGCGGAGAGAGAGGTGCCGCTGTGGAACCAATGCATCTTCCATCTCCAGCGGTTCGGTATTCCCAGTTGTATACAGCAATCCTTGCTTTTTCGCCATCATCAGCGCTCGCTCTAGAATATGCCCGATCCCAAGCAGTAAACGTTGCGAAGGTGGATGTTCCAAAAAGAGCAGAACACCCAGCACGAGAGGAGTCGCAATTTTTCGCGCGGACACGTCCTTCTTTGGAGGAGGCAGCAAAGCAGTACTCTTTAAGAGATAACTTGAGCAATAATTCAGACCATAGCGCCCCAACAGGTTTGACTGATAGGGAGTGAATAAGTCAGCAACAGATTTTAGCCAGAAACCCCGGCGTTCGTGTTGTATATCCTCAACAATCATACGCACAGCATCATTATTCACCAGCCGTTCAGGAACTGTATCGCCCAGCGTCACAAGCGCCCGCAAATACAGCGAGGAACTGCCACTGCTACTTACCTGCTTCGTCCAGAACTCGACTACTTCTACATCGAGATGTTGTGCAATTATCCGCGCCAACCAGAAGAAAATGTCATCAACATGATGTGCCGAAACTACACAGTGCGATAATTCCGTCATAATAGCGACCAACTCTTGATTACTGATAGTTGGCTGCACCTGACCCGCAAAAGAACCTTCATTACTCACCACAACCCTCCTTCAGAGGTTCATACTTGCATCTTCGCAAAGACATTATCCAATACCTGATAACATCGCTTCTATTCCACACTCTATACTATACCTGCTTCTCAAACTGGAATGTATTAACGAAGCATTAAATTTATCATCTTATCGTTAAAAATGCATTTTTATTCATATACACAAGATATAGCAAAGAAGAACATGTGTTTGGCTACTCATACCGTAATACTTCGAGAGGACGGACAGAGGCAGCTTCCCAGGCAACCAACAATGCGACCGTCATCGTTACAAGTGAGGTTGCAATAACCATTATGCCCAGCAGCAGGGGATCTACTCTTACAGTAATGTGAAAAACAAACTGGCCTAACAGCGTAATCGCGCCAGCCACTAGCGACATAGAGACCAGGGCGCTTAACAAACCAATCAAAACATTCTCAATCAAAACAGTAGCCAGAACACTTCTACTTGTATAACCAAGCGCCTTCAAAATGCCGATTTCTCGTCTCCGTTCGAGCATCGCCAGAGCAACTGCATCAGCGATAATGATGAGTCCAGCCATCATTGCCAGAGAAGCAATTGTCGTCAGCATTACAACCAGCTTATCCAAAACCTGATTGACAATCGCATCGATATCAACAACGCTGATAATAAAAGCAGTTGGCACAGCTTTACTCAACTGCTGTTTAAATACTGGCAATTGATCGGGATCAACTTTTAGCGAGAAGACCTCTAGAGTCGCTGCCCTACCCAACTGGGACGCAACGTTTTCATCGGCCAGAATAGCCGCAAAGTTAGGATTCCCGGTAGGATCTGTATCATCATAGAAACCAACCACAGTGAGAGGCAACGTCACCGCACCATCCGAACTCTGCACAACAATCGTATCTCCCAATTGCAAGCCAATTGGAGCTGCCTGTAACTTGCCACTGACGATCACATTGCGGGTGCCCGCATCCGTATTGCGCAGATTGCGCCCCGTTTTCAGCACAATCGTCGGGATATTGCTTCCTCCCAGGGCGAGGTCAAAGCCCTGCATCGTATTCAAACTGCCAACCACATCTTCTTTTCCTGGCCTGCTCTTACTGCTCAAATGTCGCAAGAGGGTATTCACATCCTGCTTGCCCACAAACAGCGGATACAATTGACGCACAAGTGGGCTAACCACCGTTTTTGAGCCGTCGAGACCTTTTAGTGATGGCAGTTGTGCAACAACTTCCTCCTTGTGTGTTGGCGCGACAACCACAAACACATTGCGGGTAAATAATGTCCCAAGCGTTGCCGTAATCGTATCTTTAATACCCTGACCAAGCAGCAATACAAGGCCAATGGCAAAAACACCAACGAAAAGCGCCGTTAAAGTGGCCGCGGTCCGTATCCACTGTCGTCCGATGTTGCGATAGGCAAGGACAATGGGAGTTTTCCAGACTCGCGGGAGAAACATCACAATGCAATTTAGCAGCGTTGCCAGCAAGAAAACAAAAGAGCAACCAAGCAGCACAATGCCAGCACCGCCCAGAAGGGCTAGTAAATAAGTCCCGATAGCAGCATTACCAAAATGGAGAGCAAAAACACGCGCAGATTGTCCAAAAAAGCTCAGCAGCAGGAAGAGAAGGCCGGCAAGCATAACAGCACCAACAGCTGCCAGAACCCACAAGAACGGGCGCGCTCCCGAATGTTCATAGACGGGAAGGTGAGAGATCGCCAGTACCAGCAATCCAAGCGCAAACGCCAGCACGAGTAGCGCGCCAGCGCCTCCATATACAACGAGCAGAGCAGTTACCACATCACCCAGGATAGAGGTTGCCAGGATAACAAACAGGAAAGAAAGCAGGAGCAACAAGAGCAACATGGTCAGGCGAGAAGTCACTCTGATTGACTCACCACCTCCACGTAAGATGCTTAAAGGGCGAATCTGCGCGGCCTGAACAATAGGCAAGATGCCAAAGATGAGTGCCGTAGCAACCCCAATGCCGAAGCCAGAGAGAACGGTTCCAACATCGAGGACAACGGGAAGCTGTAAAGAAAAAGCATATTCAACGACCGAAGTGACCAGATAGCTTGCCCCAATACCAGCAACAGCACCGATACTCCCACCGAGCAGGCCCAGGAGCGCGGCCTCCACGCCAAACAACCCGTAGAGATCGAAACGACGATAACCAACAGCCTTTAGCATCGCAATTTCCAGTTGACGCCGCCGTAATAGCACCTGCATAGTATTCACAATCCCAATTCCACCGATAAAGAGAGCCAGCAAACCAACAATGCGCAAGAAAAGCTGGATTTGTTGCACCTGCTGCTGCCTTTGTTGCAATAAATCCTGGGCCGTAATTACACGCACAGAGGGGAACGTCTGGCTAATCTCCGCTTTCACCTGATTAAGATGCAAGGATGAAGTTGTGATATAGACGGTGCTATATTGGGAGGGCCGTTGTAAGCCATCTGGCTCCTGAACAGTTGCCAGCGCCTCCTGAGCGATAATCATCTGCGGCTCACGAAAAGCTCCTTCCTCCTCAAACTCCGCAGCGATCACGACAGGTATCACACGTCCATCAAATGTTTTTATATGATATGTACGACCGATCTGTGCATCAAGCTCCTGAAAGACATGTGAACTGACCGCGACATGATTCCCCAATAGTACCTGCTGTAACGTTCTATTACCCGAAGGCACAAGAAATTTGGGCTGACCGAGGAGAGGAAAATTATGCGAAACCGCAAGAAAGTTGAAGGTTACGGCCTTTCCTGATGGTACAGTAGTACTCCCTCCTGCATCGTAGAGCGTCGCATAATCAACAATCAAATCTTTTTGTCGCAACTGATCAAAAAAAGCCAGATCACGCTGGCGGAAAGGAGTAATGCTCGCATTCAAGCGAATATCACTACCATTTGCAGCGGCAATATTGCTAAGCAGGGCGCGATCTACACTGAGTCCAACCAGTTGTAGAGCAACAATCGCCATGACGCCAACAGCTACACAAAAAATCGCCAGAATGGTACGTTGACCACCACGAGAAAGCGAACGAGTTGCATACATCCAGTAAAAACGCGGTTTCATTGATTACATCCTTTTGTGCAGAACTCACGGCGATGATAGGGGAAATAGCTACCTTATAGTACTATATTGCATACGCATAGGCAAACCGGAACTGGTTACTATCATTGTTCAGAATCGTTAGTAAAGAGGTGCAGGGACAAAAATAGATAGATGCAACATTGCTGTATACCTAGATACAGCAATCAGCTATCATTATTAAATCGTTTTTCTAATATCTAGATATGTTATTATTTATCTTTTTTTAAATCAAAGCCAAATAAATATGGATAATATATTTCATTATCTTCTCATTTCTTTCTAATGAACATGTTTTACATTATTCAATAAATATGGGGGAGGTGGTAGAAGTGGCTATAGTCTTTTTGAGGGTTGCTTGCATGCTCATTATATTTAAGAGTGCAAGATAGTAAAATAAGAAAAGGGAAACAGGAGTCTCATGCATGGGAACTGAGAACAAGCAGCTAAATCGTAAAAAGGTAGTGGGGCTGGTTCTCTGCGTAGTATTGGTGATCATACTCGCGGGATTTGTACAAACCCTTTTAGCTTCAGCCTCCAGTACCGACAAGACAATGCTTACCCCAACGCCGGGGAAGCTCTCATCTGCGGCACTTACAGCCACAGCAGGGACAACACCGACCGCCTCTACAAAGGCAAGAATCGCAACGGCAACCGTAAATCCGAACGCCACACCAACGCCTGCATCAAAAGTAATGCCTACGGTCGCACCGGCAGCTCCAATGACAGGTGGAGGTTCGACAATGTTGCTGGGTACCAATCTTAATATCCAGGATAGCAGCGATCAGGTACTTACGTCGTCAGCAACCCGAACAGCATTGCAAAAAATGCATGTTGGTCTATTTCGTATTCCAACGCGCGATGGGCAATCAGATTCTATCGTCACCCAGGCCGCCCAGATCACGAAAAGTATGGGCGCGGCTCCGCTGGTTATCCTGCAAGGTGATAAGGCAACATCAGACGCTCTAGACAACGATACACGCATCATAAAAATTATGAATAGTATTTTTGGCAGCGGCGTCGTTTACTATGAATACGGCAATGAGCAGGATTTCTTTTACAAACTTCAACCAAAGGATTATACGGATTCCTGGAACCGCCTGATCCCACAACTGAAAAAGCTGGCTCTCAATGGGCGCTTCATTGGCCCTGTAAACTATCAATATAATGGCAGCTATCTCCAATATTTTCTGCAAAATGCTCAGCCACGCCCTGATGCAGTCAGCTGGCACGAATATACTTGCGCCTCTGACTGGACCAATGATATCTGTATGTCCCATCTGGATAACTGGACCGTTCACTTCAACAATGCACGTGGTATCATGAATTCAACTATTGGCACATCTCTCCCTATCATGATTACCGAATGGAACTATACGGCGAATCCAATTTCCGGCGATGGGAAGAGCGACAATGATACCTTTATGAGTGCCTGGACAACCAAAGCCCTACAGACATTTGCCGCTAATGGCATCTTTGCTGCCGCCCAATATTCCTGCACCGAATATGCCGCGCCACTGGTAGACAGCGATGGGACTATGACGGCGCAAGGACTCGCGTTTCAGAAATATGGTGGTGGTTGATATTGCTTCACCAGTAGCAATAACTATCATTCAATAATAGATACCAGCATGAATAAGCCCCTTCTGAGCTAAGCAATACAGGCTCGGAAGGGGATTTTGTTTATCAAAAGAAGCCATTGTAAATCTCAACAACTTCAACGTTTATTTCAGTGGAAAGATCAGAACCAATATACATTTCAGCCCATAAATACATACATTGACCTATATCACAAAAACACGAATCCAGAAAAATATCCAGTTTATTCAATGAAAGCGTCATTGACCAAACAAACACAAAAAATTTCCCCTTTACATCTTTATACATTCATCTGACGCTGTCAGCACGGAGTATACATATATGCAGATGTTCAATGAAAACGATACACAAAAACGTTTTTTCGTCTTAGCAAGCATTATCGGACTGGTGGGTATCCTGGTAGGTTCTGGGCTGCTCTCGCTTGCATTCACCACCACTTCTCAGAATCAAACTGCTCTGCTAGCACGCACCGCCTCAAACTCAACGCTCTCTCTCGCTTCTATATCGATAAATACAAATATACAGGGCATGACGCTGGCAACGCAACAGCAAAAAGCATCGCCCTTGCTCTGGGGCACCAATTTCAGTTTGCAGGATGACCATGATCAGGTGCTAACTTCTGACAAGACACGCAAGCTGCTCCAGCAAATGCACATGCGCATGGTGCGCATTCCCACACGCAATCAAATGGACGATAAACTCATCCAACAGGCAGCACAGATCGTCAAAAATATGAATGCGGCACCCCTCATCATACTTCAGGGGGATCAATCGAGTTCGAGCGCCTTAGCGAACGATCTCCGCATTATCAAAATGATGAATAACATCTTCGGCAAAAATACCGTCTATTATGAATATGGCAACGAGGAGGACTTCTTCCTAAAGCTTTCAGCAGACAAATATACCGCCTCCTGGAACCGCCTGATCCCACAGTTGAAGAGAGCAACCATCAATGGGCACTTTATTGGACCAGTCAACTATCAATACAATCCTGCCTATCTCCAGTACTTCTTGCAACACGCGCAACCACTTCCAGATGAGGTTAGCTGGCACGAGTACACCTGCGGCTCAAACTGGGCAAACGACATCTGCATTTCCCATATCGATAACTGGACGACACATATCGCCAAATCGCGCGATGCCATGCGTGCTGCAATTGGTAAAACGCTGCCGATCATGATCTCTGAATGGAACTACACCGCCAATCCGACGCCCAACGATGGCAAGAGCAACGATTCCGCGTTCATGACGACCTGGACAACCAAAGCATTGCAAACGCTCGCCGCCAACAACATTTTTGCTGCCATGCAATATTCCTGCACCAACTACGCGATTCCCCTGGTGGACAGCCACAACGCTATGACCACTCAGGGAACCGTCTTTCAAAACCAGTATCAGAACATCGTTGGGAACTGAACAATCGTAGAGGACGAAAAGCAAAAACGAGCCAGGCTTTCACGCAGAATGTCTGGCTCGTTGGCAGTTGCAACAAAGCTAGGAAGGATCGCCAAAGATCGTATAGTGCCAATCCTTGCGAGCCTCGCCACCAAGCTCGATCATCACGTGTTTGATCTGCGTATACTCTTCAAAGGAATAAAGGGACATATCTTTGCCAATGCCACTCTCTTTGTACCCACCATGTGGCATCTCAGGGGTGAGCGGGAGATGATCATTGACCCAGACCGTCCCGAAGCGCAACGTGCTGCTGGCTCGCATCGCTTTATAGATGTCACGCGTCCAAACGGAGGCAGCAAGTCCATAGACCACGCCATTTGCGCGTTGCAATACCTCCTCTTCAGTCTTGAAACGAGAGACAACCACCACAGGGCCAAAGACCTCGCTCTGTACAATTTCCGCCTCGTGGCGATCCTCAGCAATGACCGTTGGCTCAAAGAAAAAGCCTTGCTCGAAACCAGAGATCGTGGCGCGTTTGCCACCTATGAGAATATTAGCCCCAGCACGCAGCGCCCGTTCGACATAGCCCTCGACGCGCTCGCGTTGCCGTGCTGAGATCAGCGGCCCCATATCGGTACTCTCGCTTGAAGGATCGCCGAATCGAATCTGTTTGACCTTGCTCAAGAACGAATCCATGAAGGTATCATAGATTTGATCTTGCACGTAGACGCGCGTTGCCGCCGTACAATCCTGCCCACAGTTGACATAACCGCCAACCACAGCGCCGTTCGCAGCTGCCTCAATATCCGCATCGTCATAGACGATAAAGGGAGCTTTTCCGCCCAGTTCGAGATGAACACGCTTGATAGTATCGGCAGCCGCGCGCATAACGTATTTACCGCTACTGGTACTGCCAGTAATAGAGACCATCGCCACATCTTTATGGCTGGCAAGGCTAGGCGCGACATCGGGACCATCAGCCACGATGTTGAGGACGCCAGCAGGGATACCAGCCTCAAGCGCCAGCTCGCCCAGCTTGAGGGCGGTCAGAGGGGTTTCGGGAGAAGGTTTAAAGACAACGGTGTTACCAGCCGCCAGCGCGGGTCCGATCTTCCAGGCCAACATCATAAAAGGATAGTTCCAGGGAGCAACCGAGGCCACGACCCCCACCGGTTCGCGGCGAATAATGCTGGTATGCCCACCAGAATATTCACTGGCAGCAGTTCCAGGCAGGTGGCGAGCCGCACCTGCAAAGAAATGCAGATTATCAGCGGCAAAGGGAATATCGCTATCTCGTGCCAGTTTGATCGGCTTGCCAGTATCCTGCGATTCCAGCGTTGCCAGTTCTCCCGCATGCTGCTCAACCAGGGAGGCCAGCTTCTCCAAAATAGCGGCCCGTGTCCCATGCGTCAGCCCAGACCAGCGCCCATCCTCAAAAGCGGCACCGGCTGCGGCCACCGCACGGTTCACGTCGTCCAAAGTACTGACGGGCACCTGAGCGATGACTCCACCTGTTGCTGGATTGATATCATCAGCAGTTTTGCCCGTACTGCTTCCAACCAGCTCACCATCAATGAGCAATTTGTATTCGGCCATACAGATCTCCCCTTTCACGTGACAAAAATAACGTTCTTTTTCGTGCCAATCATTACGATATTCTTCGACATTCGCACAATTTTTCGCTAATCAGTACGAAATCATCGCCAAAGGAGTCTCTCTATCGACATTCTATCACAAGACCAGCGCTACGTTTCGGGTAGTGGACGAATCGAGGTTTCGACGCGCATCATATAACGAGCCAGTTCGCGAAAGAAGAGTTCAGTTGGCACGCACAGTTCTGGCCCACACACGCCACGACGCGTAATCACACCACTTGCCAGCATATACCCGGCAATCGCAAGTGGTGTGCCGGTATCGAGAGCACCTGCGCTGACATGCCAGCGTTGGTAAGGCAACACCACCACCTGATTTGTGATCTCAAGCTGTTTTCCATCTGCCAGTCCAGTAGTTACGACGCGCAACACATCGCAATCCTGCGGTTCTACCTGTTCAGCAGGGAACTTCTCTAGCAGACTTACCAGCACCTCGCGCGGCACAACGCTCCCCCCGCGAACAATAATAGGCCTGGCACTGCCAAAGCCAAGATCAACTAAGAACTTGAGCTTCGTCATGAAATCGCCCGGAAAGGCAATTTTGAAGGAGACATAGCTTACCCCCTTTTCCTGAAACGAAAGAGGAAATGTGGCACATTCAGAATGTAGCGAATAAATGGCGGTGGCACGACCGACCGGTTCGGGAAAGACCAGTTCCTCCTGACCAGAGAGAGGCGATTGCGGATACCAGGCTCCATCCTGAAAGATCTGTGGTTGCTGGGTGAACTCATCAAGAATTGTACGAATCGAATAGGGAGCAACAAGCGGTGCCTGCGAGGGTGTTGCATCGTTACAACCAAGTTGCACGCGAATACTCTCCACCTGATCCAGCCGATCAACAGCCAGGCGAGCAAGCAAATTGGTAATCCCAGGAGTACCACCAATGCCAGCAATCGCCGTAATTCCTACGGCCACAGCCTCAGCATTCAACGCAAGCATCTTGCGCGTCATATGGAAAAGACCGCCAAGATCGGCGTAATGTACCTTCTCTTGAATGCAGGCGCGCAGCACATAGAGGTTGAAAGCATAATCAACGGCATTCAACACCACATCGGCTCCGCGCAGCAGACGGCGCAAACGGTCTTCATCCGTTACGTCGATCTGCTGCACCTGCACCTTGCAGTTCGCCAGCGAGGAAGCGACCTCACGAGCGCGTTCCTCGCTATAATCGGCCAGCGTGATCTGGTCAACATCATCATATTCGGTCAGCGCACGTACGGCGATTCGTCCCATCGCGCCTGCGCCGCCCAACACGATAATATGCATCGATGCCCTTCCTCATACAAGATTGCAGTTAAGCAACCGCAATCCCACCAATCGCGCTCTCCCCAGCAAGAGTCACTTCCTTCAATGCTTGAGGCATCGCGGGATCAGCGACAAAGAGCGATGCCGAGGTGCGCAGTTCTTGCAACGTGTCTTCAAGGCGATTCAAGATGGTATCGATCTCCTGGTAAGTGATCACCAGTGGAGGCTCAACACGAATCACACGCGAATTGTTGAGCGTACCAGAGATAAGTACCCCACGCTTAAAGAGCCCAGAAGCAACGGCATAACCGATATCGTCATTCACAAAATGTTGTCCGATTAAGAGTCCTTTACCAGTAATATCCGTATAAATGTCGCTATACCGTGCAGCAATATCCTTGAGATGGCTGATAAAGTAATCGCCCTTCTCAGCAGTCTGTTCAACGATCCCTTCCTCCAGCGTCACATTGATAGCAGCAATGGCAGCGGCACAGGCTAGCGGATTCCCACCGGTCGTGGAGGTATGAATAAAGGGATTGCTGTTTAACACGCTCCAGATTTTGGGAGTGGACATAAAGGCTCCAATAGGCATCACTCCACCGCCTAACGCTTTGGCAGAGGTAATGATATCAGGTGCCACATTCCAATGCTCAACGCCCCATAGTTTTCCGGTACGCCCTATGCCCGTCTGTACCTCATCAGCGATCAGCAGGACTTCGTATTCATCGCACATCTGGCGGAGGCGCGGCCAGAAATCATCAGGGGGCACGATAGCGCCAGCCTCGCCCTGCACCGGCTCCATAACCACAGCCGCAATATCGTTACCGACTTCACGAGCAACCTGTAACTGCTGCTCAACCGCTTCGGCATCGCCATAGGGGACATGATAGATGTTGTTATGCAAGGGGAGAGCGGGACGGCGGAAGATGGCCTTACCAGTTAAAGCCAGCGACCCGGTGGTTTTCCCGTGAAAACCACGCACGGCAGCAATGAAACCACTTTTGCGCGTATAGAGCTTTGCCAGCTTCATCGCGCCCTCAACGGCTTCTGTGCCACTGCCTACAAAGAAACTATACTGAATATCGCCAGGGGTAATCTCGGCTAAGAGGTGAGCAAGCATCCCACGCAAAGGATCGAGTAGCTCCTGCGTAGGGAGAGGGCTTTTTTGTAATTGTGCTTGTACGGCTCCAACGACCTTTGGATGTGTCCAGCCCAGATTAAACAATCCAAAGCCACCCAGACAATCGATATATTCGCGGCCTAGCACATCCTTAAAGGTTGCGCCCCGACCGGTCCATTCGACTGCCGCAAAGTCGCCTGCTTCGGCAACCGATTTACGATACTCAATAAAACCGCTGTTGTAATAGTTGGCAAAATTGCTGACGGTGGTATCGATCAACCATTCGGCGTCATGCTTGCTCAACTCAGCTTTATGGACAATATCAAGATACCGCTGTGAATCGTTCAGAGCCTTGAGTAACCCATCGTTACTCGCGCTACTAGCGCTACACATAAAAATCCTTTCTGCGTATGCGGCCAATATGCAACTATTCCCCTTCGATCCGCATCATCGAAGCAGCTTTGCAGTGGTTCACCAGGCAATCAGTGTTTCATAGCTGTGGAATAGTGATACCAGACCTATCCCTGAAGATAGTTCTAGCAAAAGGTAACACTATGACCAGAGAGAATCCGGCCAACATGTGGCAAGTTATATGAAGACAGATGTACAGGGTAAAAACAAATGAGCAATTATTCCCGCTGAAAAGCAGGTAGAAGCATGCTCACTCCTGGTTATTGTGCACAGGAGCAGGTGAATCTGACGAGGAAGAGGTTCAGGGGTAGCAGGTAGACAGGTGGAAGCCGCAAAACACGTAGTATTTCGGGATATAGCGTCCTTTTCGTTTAGCAGGATTCGTCGCATCCTTCATAGGAACACCGCACTTTTGAGTATAGACCAAACAGTATAAGTTATTGTTTCTCTATTTAGAGTATACTCTATGAAGCGGGAAGAAAGCAAGCCAGGAAAAAAGTTGGGAAGAGGCGCAAGCCTCTTCCCACAGGCAATCCAACTCATGTACAGAGACCGCTACTCGATAGCTTTCTGTTTGAACGGAGAGGCAAAAGGCATAAGAACTGCATACAAACCAGCGCTCACAATAAAGCCGATTAAAAAGCCCAGGCTGCTACTCGCAAAGATGCCAACAGCAAAAGGACCGTTAAAGAAAGGAGAAGCGGTAAACGCTAATCCTGCTAACAGGCCAATCAGCCAGGAGAGCAGGCCAGCCCAATTGAAGCCACTATGATAGAAGTAGCGACTCTCGGGACCAGTATCAGCCAGACCGACAGGATCATAGTGCTTGCGTCGTAACATATCTACCAGAAAAACGGCAGCCCATGCCGTTAACCCATCGGCAAGCAGTTGAAGAAAGCTCTCGAATGGCCCCAGAAATTCTTGTGCGATCAGCATGACGTAGATAGCACCGAGAATCATCAGCACACCATCTATCAATACTGTTTTATAGCGTTCCAGCTTAATCCCCATAGAGAGCAGGTTGAGGCCAGATGAGTAGATATCGAGATCGGCGGCAACCACCAGCCCACCAACAGCAGTGAGCAGATATGGAACGGCCATCCAACCGGGCAGCGCCGAACCAATTACAGCAATAGGATTAGCAGCGGAGGCAAGATTGGCAACGCGGCTGGAGAGCAGAACGCCAACGATCATCAACACGAAAAGAGGCAGTGTACCACCAATGACGGTCCATCCCACAATCGCTCGTGAGGAGCTATTGCGTGGTAAGTAGCGGGTATAATCGGCTCCTGCATTGACCCAACCAATACCTGTCCCCGCCGCAACAATGCTCAATGTCGCCAGCACACCGGAATCCCAGGGGCCTGGAGGTGCAGCAATAATCTTGGCCCAATCCGTTTGACCGATCAGAAACACGACAATCACGAGCGTTAAAATGCCAAAGAGCCAGGTAGCCGCCTGCTGAATCCAGACGAGCGTTGCATGACCAAGCAGGCCAAAGAAGACTACCAGGACCGCCACCACGATCAAGCTCACAATTGTCCAGAAGGCATTCGTGGGCAAACCTGCCAGATGAAACAGACCCAGCAAGGCATATGCTGCCGTAACTACAATCACTGTTTCCCAACCTACCAAACTAATCCAGCTAATCAACGTGGGAAAAATGTTTCCGCGTGGACCAAAGGCAACGCGAGAAAGGGTTAACATCGGCGCGCCACCTCGTACTCCGGCAATGCTCAAGATACCAACCAGCGCAAACGAGACGCCGGAAGCAACCAATGCCACAAAGATGCTCTGCCAGAGATTCAAGCCAGCACCAGCCAGGATACCACCATAAACGACGCCTAGAATACCAATGTTTCCGGCAAACCAGATCCAGAACACCTCAAATGGTGAGCCATGCCGCTCCTCATCCTTGATCGGATCGATGCCATGCAATTCAATCGCCCATGCGCGATCAGCCTCGGACTGCTCGACACTCATAAATCATGATTCCTTTGCCTGAATAAAGGCGTGCAGCAACCACACAAAAAAGATATAGTGAATATAACAGATACATATATTGAAACACAACAGCAAATAGAGCGTATTCCGCTACAGCCAATCGAGCAAGCTTTGCTTCCTAACAAACGCAATTAATAATGAGAATGACCCAAATAATCCTGCACGATCTATCGTAGCCGAGCGATTTATCTTGGTAGTGATGTACGAGATGCAATTCATGCTACCGAGATAAATCGCTCGGCTACGATAGAACTTTATCCATATTAATAAGTATCAATATGCAACCGCGAACCGAGATTCAAAATAGCGAGCAAGCAGAGAGAGAGGATAACAGAGGATCAGGTAGAATAAGGCACCGAAGATAAAGACGAACAATTTGTTGTTCGCATCGATCTGCGGCAGGGCCAGCGCGTAAGTTTCATGCTCCAACTCAATTACAGCCAACACAGAGAGCAGGGCGCTATCCTGTATCAGCGTAATAAAGTTATTGGTAAACGGCGGCACCGTAATACGGATGGCCTGGGGTAAAACGATGTGGCGCATGATCTGCCGGGTATGCAAACCCAGACTCAAAGCCGCCTCCGTCTGCCCCTTGTCCACTGACTCGATACCGGAACGAAAGACTTCAGTTAAATACGCACCATAGTTAAAGCTGAGGCCGATAATGCCATAAAAGTAGCCGTTAAAGGCATCTGGCACCAGGCTATTGTTCTGCAACGCGGTCATAAACTGAAAGGCCGAACTGTACGGATCAAAGCCCATGTTTGAGAGGACAAAACCGACGCCGTAATACCATAGGAGCAGCTGCACCAGAACTGGCGTGCCACGAATAACCTCAACATATCCAGTTGCCAGCCAGCGCAAAACGGGAAAACGTGAGAGACGACCCATTGCTCCAATGAAGCCGAATACTATCGCAAAAATAGCACTGATAATCGAAATGACCAGTGTCACCAGCGTTCCCTGTAGAAAAACTGGCAGATAAAGCAATAGCAGATGGTTGTAGGAGTAGAAATAATAGAAAATCCCGACGATAATTACAGCAACTAGAAAGTAGAACAGGTAATCCAGTCCCACCAACCAGGAACGAGGACCGCGAGCAGCGCGGCTCCTTCCTCTGGAAAATATTTGCTCAGAAGGTCGTCTCGATATATCTGCCATAAATTGATACCTCGCAGTCCAACATCGTGATTCAGCAGAACCGATCACATGATTTATTATAAGGCGGCTCGTAGCCTGCGCTCAAACGTCCTTGCAACATAAGAGGTCGGAAGGCTAAGCAACAAGTAGAGTACTATCGCCATCGCATACAGCGGAATGGGGTTGCTCCCATTGCGAGAGACCCAGTAGGTCAGGACAGAGGTGAGTTCGGTGCCAGCAATGACGCTGACAATGGCCGAATCCTTGAGCATATAGATAAAATCGTTCACAAAAGGAGGGATCATAAAAGGAAACGCCTGCGGTAAAAGGATACGAAAAAAATTTTGCCCCGACGTTAAGCCCAGCGAGAGAGCCGCCTCGGTTTGTCCACGATCCACAGAGAGGAACCCGGCGCGAAAGACTTCCGCCTCATATGCGGCATAGTTAATGGCGAGGGAAGCAATACCAGCCGTTAAAGAATTAATCAAAGAGGGGAAACCAAGATTGGCAAAAATGGCACCAAAGGCGTAATAAATAATGAAAAGCTGAGCAATCATGGGGGTTCCGCGAATCACCTCGATGTAGGTACGAGCAGGAACGCGCAGCCAGACAAAGCGAGAACTGCACATCAAAGCGAGCAACATACCAAAGAGCAGGGCCAGCGGAAACGCGGAAACGCAGTAGATAATGGTATTTAAAGCACCAGTGAGAAAGGCTGGCAGCACCCTTTGCACAATACTCCAATCCATAAAAGCAACACGCCTCCTGTAGCAACTACTGTTTTTCACGTAAAAGATGCAACATAAGTTGAAAGCCCGTATACACTACAACTTATGTTGCACACAAATGGTTACAGTTATTTGGTGCCGATCTGAGCTTGTTGATCGTTCCATAAGCTCCAGCGCTGCAAAATCTGATGCAAGGTGCCGTCGCTTTTGATCTGAGCAATCGCCTGATCGATCTCTTTCTGTAAGACCGAGGCGTTGGAATTACTCTTATTATAACCAATCACATAATCGCTGGTCTCGAAAGGAACGCCAATAGGCTTCAGCTTGGGGTTGGCCTGGCCTCCAGAGCCGATACCAAGCACATAATAGGTCACAATGGGCAAATCGATGAGCACGGCATCGATACGACCGAGGGCCAGATCGTTGAAAGGCAGATCGGGATCATACGTTTTGAGCTTGATCTTCGTATCGGTCGCGAGGATCTCAGCTGCCTTATAGCTCGCACCAGTACCAACCGTGTAGCCTTCCAGATCTTTCAAAGAGAGCGTATCTTTATCAGTAAATTTAGAGAAGCGCGAGTCGTTGCCTCGGATGACGATCTGCTGGCCATAGCGATAATAGGATTGAGAAAATATCTCGGTTTTCTTCCGATCCTCCGTAATCTCCCAGCCATTCATGACCACATCAAACTTATCGGCCTGTAACGCCTGCTCCAGTTGCGCATAATCGGTTTCAACCTGTTTTGCCTTTACATTCAACAATTTCGATATAGCATCGGCGATTTCGACCTCAAAGCCAACCAATTTGGTTGGATCTTTTGGATCTTGAAAGACATAGGGTGCGCCACCATCAGAAGTTGATCCCCACTGGAACAGACCTGGAACCTTCAAGCCCTTATTCTCAATTTTTTGCGCGCCAGGAGTTGCTCCTCCGGTCGAGGTGGACGTAGTAGAGACGTTGCCACCACAGGCTGACAGAATAGCTTCTAATGATCCGGCAGCGGTAACAAGTCCACCGGCCTGCCCAACACGTTGTAAAAATGTGCGTCTGCTCAGTTCATCCATTGTCATGCCTTTCTAGTGCAAACCAGAAAAAATAGTATGCCTACGGTAAAACGGAAAGCACGCGTTCTAGAAACGCCTGTGTGCGCCGGTGCTGAGGCTTTCTGAACAGCTCTTCGGGATCGCCCTGCTCCACAATCGAGCCATCGTCCATAAATACAACGCGGTCAGAAACATCACGCGCGAACTGCATCTCGTGCGTAACAACTACCATCGTACTTCCTTCGTACGCCAGATCTTTCATCACCTTGAGAACCTCGCCGACCAGTTCAGGATCTAAAGCTGATGTAGGCTCATCGAAGAGCAACGCACGAGGCTGCATCGCCAGGGCGCGAGCAATAGCCACGCGTTGTTTCTGTCCGCCAGAGAGACGGCTGGGATAGATATCGCGTTTCTCAAACAGACCCACTTTGGTCAGAAGTTGCTCCCCCAGGGCAACTGCCTGATCCTTCGACAATTTACGCACGAGCAACGGAGCTTCAATAACATTCTGTAGAACAGTCATGTGAGGAAAAAGATTGAAATTCTGGAAGACCATCCCCAGCTCGCGGCGAATCGGGCTAAGTTGTTTGACGGAGAGGAATGGATCAAGCTTCTCTCCATGAATATAGATCTCGCCGCTGGTTGCCTGTTCCAGCGCATTCAAACAGCGAATCAGCGTACTCTTCCCTGAGCCACTCGGACCAATGAGAGCAACAACCTCTGCTTTGCGGACTTCAAAATCGATATCTTTGAGAACATGTTTTTCGCCAAAATATTTATTGAGCTTGACGGCTCGTATAATCACATTCTCATCGAGTGGAGACGACACATTCCTGGAGGCAGATACAGGATCGGGTTGTACACTGTCTTTGGAGTCCATGAGACGCTCCTTTAGCTTGTCGGTTATGCATAGAAAAACGTGGTAGATATTGCTCCTATGCATACAGTGCTGTAAATATTGTCAATAAGTATATGCATCGATCAAAAAGGTGTCAAGCATAAAACGATCTATTTTTCAGTGATTTCTCCGATCTCATGTTATAGATACGATCTATGAAAAGTTGCCTACTCTTAAAGAGATCAACAATTGACATAGAGGACTGTATTACAGGATGCTACTTTCTAATTACGGCTTTTCTTTCGTAGATATCACGCTACTTGCTATAGGCAGGGGGAATGCATCACAGACAAACTCACAAACAGGAAACAACGCAAGTAGTTTTATCAGAAAAAGTATGAATCGATGCCTGCTGGTAGAGATTTTCTATCTTCCATAGTACCATCGACCTAAATAGGCCAAACTGACGCTGAACAGAGAAATAGGTATAGTAATATTGATACAGAGATACGGAAAAACACTGTATTATGTTTTTCCAACATCATTATCTCTTCCAACACATTTCACACCAATTAACATTGCTGCATTTTATGCAAGAAAGCGAGACTGGTCGTATGGTCAAACGTTTGTACGCTCGAACGCGTCGTTCTGCCTATCTGATGGCTTTTGCATGCCTCATGCTCATCGTATTTGCACTGGCTGCCTGTGGTGGCGATACTACGAGTGCCTCTACTACTGCTTCTAGCGGCACCTCATCCAACAGCAGTAATCCCGCTCCAGCAGCAACCGTGAATATCAAAGAAACCAAAGATTCCGCAGGCAAAGACGTGTATAGCTGTGATCCTCAAACAATCAGTATTAAAGTGGGAGATACTGTGAGTTTCACCAATCAGAGCGATGAAATTCAAGATTTCGATCAAGGCGATGCACAAAAAGCTGGCGTAGACTTTAAGATGAACCTGAACCAATCCACTACAGCTACGTTCAAGACTGCCGGGACTTTTACCATCAAGAGCGAAAAAGGTGCCATTATTACCGTCACCGTCCAATAACTCATCAACACAAATCTTTCCCTCGTCTCAAGAGCGGATACCTTTTCATAAGGTTATCCGCTCTTCCATTGTTCTAGCCAGAAAACATCTCGCAAGCAAGTCCTGTAAATAAATGCCCTCGTCAAACGTGCTAAGGAGAAGAGACCAGAAAGAGTCTCCTATTTTGTGTAGTTTGAGGAGTGAGGGCTGATGACAAGCGATAAGATAGCCATTATTATACCGGCCTTAAATGAAGAGGATGCTCTCCAACAATTGCTCGCAGAACTTCCCCGAGACTTTGCACAGTGGATCATTGTTGTTGATAACGGCAGCACAGACAGAACCGCCGCCGTTGCACGATCCGCGGGAGCCATTGTCGCCAGCGAGCCAACGCGCGGCTATGGACGTGCATGCCTCAAGGGATTGCAGACGGCCAGCGATCTTGGAGCCGAGATCCTGATTTATATGGATGGAGATGGCAGCGATGACCCGACTGACCTGCCAATGATGTTAGAGCCACTCAAAGAAGGACGAGCAGACTTTGTAATCGGCTCACGGGTGGACAGGCGTTCAGAAAGAGGAGCGATCCCACCCCAGGCCCGGCTGGGTAACTGGCTGGTGAGCCGTATGATCAGC
Source organism: Reticulibacter mediterranei (assembly GCF_016587455.1). Lineage (NCBI taxonomy): Bacteria > Bacillati > Chloroflexota > Ktedonobacteria > Ktedonobacterales > Reticulibacteraceae > Reticulibacter > Reticulibacter mediterranei. The sequence goes on from NZ_BNJK01000001.1 coordinate 2,169,958, forward strand.
ATGCTCTATCATGTGCATATACATGATATCGGTTCATTTCGCGTTATTCGCCGCTCATCTCTTGCCACACTACAAATGAGCGAGATGACCTTTGGTTGGCCGGTGGAGATGCTGGTTAAGGCCGCACGAGCCAGATATCAGATCGTCGAGCTACCTATTCACTACCGCAAACGCAGCCACGGTCACTCAAAAGTTGCCGGGACCGTCATTGGCAGCGTCAAGGCGGCGTATTACATGCTCAGCACCACACTGCGCTATGCTGGAGGAAGGAGTAGCGTGCATGTCTGATACAGCACTGGTTGTTATGGCACGCTACCCTGAAGCTGGGAAGACAAAAACGCGCCTGGCACGCACCATCGGTCAGAGCCAAGCTGCCCAACTCTATCAGGCATTTCTCACCGACATCGCCTCGCGCTTTGCCGATCAAGATTGTAGCCTGCACTGGGCCTATACGCCTGCCCATGTTGACTATCAGAGCTTCGTCGCGACTCTGGTTCCACATTGCGCCCAACAGATGCACAGTTTTCCACAACAGGGCGCTGATCTTGGCGAGCGGCTGCTCCATGCTTTCCAATGGACACAACAGCAAGGCTTTCAACGGACCATCGTGATCAGCTCAGACTCGCCCCAAATCAGCCAGGACATCATCAACGATGCAAAAGCGGCCCTGGAGTTTTCAGATGTTGTGCTTGGCCCTGCCGATGATGGCGGCTACTACCTGATCGCCATGCGCAAACCATATGATGTCTTCAGCAACATTCCTATGAGTACGCCTGTTGTCGCGCAAATGACCATTGAAGCGGCTCGACGCCAGAATCTCAAGGTGCATTTGCTCGACTCCCTTTTTGATATAGACGAGTTGCCAGATTTACAACGTCTGGCACAGCTACTGGCAAGCAACCGTATGCTGGCCCCCGCCACCGCCGTTTATCTTACCACGATGAGGAGTTCACATGACCACAACGCAGCAGATACGCATGATACCGTCGCAGCAACTCGCCCTTCCACGTTCGATCTACATCGAGCCAACCAGCCGTTGTAACGAGCTTTGCCAGCAATGCCCACGCACCTTTCTCTCCCGAGAGGAAGACCGCGACCTGACCTATGATGAATTTCGCGCTATTGTCGATCAGTTTCCTGTACTGGATCGCGTTGTGCTGCATGGGCTGGGAGAACCTCTGCTCAACAAAGATCTGCCAAAGATGGTCCGCTATCTCAAAAGGCGAGGCACCTATGTCCTCTTCAATTCTAACGGCACGCTGCTCAACGAGAAACGCGGTCAAGCGCTGATCGATGCAGGTCTGGATGAATATCGGCTCTCGATGGATGGTGCCACCCGCGAAATGTATGCGCGAGTGCGGGGAGTTGATGCATTTGACAAGATATGGCGCAATATGCGAGCATTTATTGATATGCAAAAGCAACAGGACGCGCAGAAGCCCGCTGTCTCCCTCTGGTTTACCGCTATGCGCGAGAACCTTCAAGATTTGCCTGGATTGATTCGCATTGCAGCCGAGGTTGGTATCAAAGAAGTCTATATGCAACGTCTGGTCTATTTCGAGGTTGGACTGGCAGCATCCAAACAATCGCTGTTTCGTCGCGCGACCTACGACGAACTCACGCTGATACAGGAGTGCGAGCAGTTGTGTAAAGAGCTGGGCATCACCTTCAGCGCGGCGGGTTCCGCAACGCCATTAGAGAGTGTTCTGCGCGACTTCGGCGAGCGCCCCTGGTCCGGCTGCAAACGGCCCTATAGCCTGACCTATATCACCTCTAGCGGCAACGTCCTCTCCTGCTGTTTCGCACCCTTCGGCCATCGCAGTGCCAGAGAGTATCGAGAAGAACGGGTTTTGGGCAACATCTTTGAGGAATCAATCGAACAAATCTGGCATGGAGAGCGCTATGCGGCATTTCGGCAAGCGTTTGAAAGCGACCATCCAGCCAGACATTGTGCTCAATGTGGGTTAAATTGGAGCTATTAGCAGCACACAGCCGTAAATGCGATTCGCGAATCGCATTTACGGCAAATTTTTGAGATATTGGCGGCGACGTTGCAAACGTTTGACGCCCTGATCCATCTTCACATGGAGATGCAACCGCCAGAGTAAAATCGCCAGGAGCAACACCGCCTCAGCAGTGGCAGAACAGGCCAGGGCAAGCGGGATCGAGAGGATTACCAGATCGCCGGGTAAGACATTGAGCAGCAGCAGTATCAATCCCCAGCGTGAGAGCAGAGCAAAGATATTAGTATATAGAGGCGTCTGCGCATCTTTCAGCGCAAAAAACCCCCGCGTGATTAAATCTCCCGCCGCCGAACCGGGCAAAGCAATTGCATACCCGATTAAAGCAAGATAGGTCAGTTGCGAAGAGTGGGCGTCAAAGGCACCATGCTGAAAGAGCAAATGGATCAACGGTTTTCCGGTCAGAGCCAACACAATCGCGGCAGGCACAAGCAAAGCGATAGATGCCCCCATAATCTTGAGCGTTGTCTGACGCATGCGAAAATAGCGTTTCGCGGCCGCCTGAGCGGTCAGATCGGGTAAAATAGCCTGTCCAACAGCCTGAGATATCAAGGCTACGGGCAATCCCTGAAGCATAAAGGCGTTGTGAAGAGCTGCCAGACTCGCCTGATCCGGCAGATACGAGGTATAGGTGGTCTCGACAATCAGGGCGGCATATGCAACACCTACGCCCAGCGTATTTGGCCCCAACAACCGTATCACCTCGCGCAAACCCGGATGGTGGATATCCCAGATAAATATGTAATGCACTCCCTGTTTTAAGAGGGGCGGTATCTGAACGCCAACCTGCAAGACGGCGGCAAGCAATACTCCGTACGTTGGCCCATAAATGCCGATATGAGGCATTGCTAGAGTCACCACTAAACCGAGAATAATACCAACGTTGTAGACAGCAATAGAAAGAGCAGGCAATAAAAACTGTCTGCGGCTGTTCAAAACGCCTGTCACCAGCGTTCCCAGGCCCAGAATCAGCGGTTGCAGGAGCATAATACGCGTCAAATCGGTGGTAAGAGATTTTTCCGCAGCACTATAACCAGGGACGAGGATGGTATTCACAAAAGTCGGGGCCAGAAACTCGCCGATCAGGATCAGGATAGTGATGGCAACAAATAAAATATTGAAGACCAGACTGGTGAGCCGCCAGGCTGCTAACTCACCTTTATTCTTCTCATAAGAAAGAAATACGGGAAGAAAAGCGTGAGTGAGGGCACCACCAGCAATCAGATTGAAGAGCGTATCGGGGAGGCGAGAGGCTGCGTAATAAGCATTCGCCTCAATGCCTGTGCCGAAAAGGGCATTAAAAATACTTTGACGAATCACCCCCAGGCCACGCGAGGCCAGCAAGCCAAACATCAAAAGGAGAGTGGCCTCCATAATGCTGAAGCGCCGTAAGGAAAATCCTGCGCCAAAACGAAAATTCTTCAGATTGAAACGAAAGGCTCTCTCTTTCCTAAATTTCTCTGGAAGGAAGGCAAATCGCTTTTTCCTGGAAGGAACTGATACCATAGGGCAAGCATCAACGCTAGGTGTTCCTGTCGTCGGAGCATCGGAAACATCGGAATGGTCTGGCCGCGTGTACGAGATACGTTTTCCTCCTCTTCATTTGATGAGTACAGCAGAGGTGATACCGCGCCATTATACCAGTCAGAGGCAGTACTTACCAACAAACCCTCACAAAGTACTGTTGTGAGCATCGAGCGGCTATTTCTGCACCACGCTCTCCTGTATCCTCATCGCATTCTTCCACCACTATAATATACGGCAGAAAACTCCTCTTTAGGAGTCACGTCCACCTTTGGCACGAGGTTTATAGACATTCAAGCCGATCTTAATTTCTTGATACCCGGGTACAGCTACGTTCCCCTCGGTACTGGCAACGGTAATCGATTTGCCGCTAGAAGATGGCCCAAACTCTTGATCCAGATCAACAACAATGACAAGCTTTTTCCCTTCAACATTTATTTGCACATTCTTCATGAAAACACCTCTTTTGTCAAGAAATATCATTTACTGACGGGTACATAGGTCAACATCAACAATTGCTAGCTGCTAGAGCTTCCTCACTATAGCATGAAAAAGATGTCGGTTCAATGCGCTGGTACTGAAAGCCATCCGACGATAACGAATGCGCTTCTGGCGGCTCATAAAGCAAGCTGTTGGTAAAGATATGGAGGAAGGGAATAGCCTTTTTGCCCTATTTTCTAGCATTGTTGCTAGCTATCAAGTTCATTCTCATATACATTAGAACTTATAGAAATTATAGAATCGCTTCAAAGGCGAACAAGCGAGGACCGATCTATGCGACTATCTTCCGATGACTCCGAGCAGCCATCCCAGGACCAGTGGGACACTGTTAGCGATACACCAACGGCCCCCCTGGTTGCATACAGGAATCCCCAGAAAACGCCCACGACAGACCAGCTCCCGAACAATGCGTCACCTACAACGGGGCACCTACCAGCAAACACAGCCAGAATCACGCGCAAACTTGTTGTGCAAAATGGCAAAACGCCGCCCACCAGATTGTTGTTGATTGAGCAGCCACGTACAACCAGACCCTTGCCAGATGAAAGATCGACCAGGCCGCTCACTCTGATTCCAGCGACAGAAAAACGGCAACAACGCATCCCTCTAACGCAGCGTCAACGCACCATCAAAGTCCTGTTTCTCTGTCTGATTGTAGTGCTCGTGCCGGTGCTTTTCGTCACTCCTCTTGGCATCGGTCAACATCAGGAAGTCACCCGCACGATTCAGCAAATTCTTGCGCAAGGACCGTTCGGCTCATTCAATCCGACGCAACATCCAGTGACCCCAACCCCTACGCCTGCACTTCTTACCAACGAAGGCTCATGTAATCAGCCAAGCATGGGGCTATGGGGAACATGCGCAACAGCGGTTACTGAAAGCGGCGTCATGGGAACGCAGGCTATGCAGAAGCCAATTGCAGGATCGACGATTTCACAGGTATTTGGCAACCCGGAATATCAAAGCTGGTGTACCTGCGTGCGGCCACACACAGGGATCGATCTGGCCGCACCAGATGGCACGCCGATCATGGCCGCCGATGATGGACAGGTGATCTGGACAGGATGGGATTGGTCAGGACTAGGCTGGGCAGTGAAAATCAATCACGGGCGCTACATTGCCACTGTGTATGGGCATCTCTCGCGTTTTATTGTCAAGGTGGGACAAAATGTAACCAAAGGGGAGGTCATCGCTTATGAAGGGAGTACAGGAGCCTCAACTGGCCCGCACCTGCATTTTATGGTAGTGGTGAATAATTACTGGATAGACCCGGCAACCTACATTGCTCTACCCTGAGCAGAAATAACATGGAAGCGGGACTGCCGTTACGTTCGGCAGTCCCGCTTCCATGTTGCGAGTGTATCATGTTATGCCTGGACGTTATATTTGGAGCGGCGGCGGCTGATCGAACCACCCTTGCGTCCGGCAGCCTGAGCCTCTTCACTGGTCCACTTGTGCGCAGTACCCAGGGCATGAGCAGCTTTGCCACCCTTGCTAGCAATTTCGCGCTTCTTCTCAGGACTCATCGAAGCGAAACCTCGGCCACGACCTTTTTGTGTTTGCTGCATTGATCCTTCTCCTCTTAGAAAACTACAGACTTGTCTCTTGACTGCCTACTAATGTTCGAGTACAGAAGTAGATGCTTGACTACCGCGCTACTTCACGCAGATACACTTCATTTCTGCCGAATGCTAGATGAAGCAAAGCTATGCTGTACCTCATAATAGTTATCACGGCTCATCTGGGAGTTTGGATACAGATGAGGGTAGGTATATCATCCCATTTCGTTGTAGTTCATCATTAAGTATGACACCCTCAACGAAATACCCAACCTCAACTCCCACGATGTAGAAATGTATCAAAAGTCAAATACCTTTTTGAAAGGTTCAGGTTACGAAAGTCACTGTTTTTGACAAAACTTCCATCAGTTTCAGTGCAAACAGATGTTGGTGACTCTCACCTGGTAAGCATAACAGCTAGAATTCAGTGGTACAAGTCATCAATAAAAAGTTTCAGCGTTCTCTAAGGTTGACTCAACCATTTTTAAGGAAATGCTGAGTTAAAAGAAGGCTTTAAGCTCACTTTTGATACACAAACCTTAATCAATCTCATCTGTTTTTAAGGAAATGCTGAGTTAGCGGCTGTTTCGTCATTGCCAGCACTATCGGAGGTAGTAGAAATGGGCTATCCATCTTGCCTGAAGAGCAATCACCTCACGTGCAAAATGTAAGACCTGGAGGGAAATATTTCGATGTTCCTTCAGAAATACTATGCACATACATTGCAGTAATATCAGATTACCACGCATAATCCATTATCTCTACGATTCATATAATTTATAACTAAAGCGATCATTTTTATCACACAGCATGTATAGTGAACGTTACCCGCGTCCCTTCTCCCTGGTGACTGTGCAGGAAAATCTGGCCATTCATCGCTTCTACCAGACAACGGGCAATGTAGAGGCCAAGACCGATACCAGCAATTTGTTCGGAGGCGGAATGCCGCAAGCGGGTGAAAGGCTGAAAAAGCGCATCCTGTTGAGGGTGAGGAATGCCGATTCCTCGATCACAGATAGTGATCCCGATCATGCAAGAGGGAGAACTGACTAGTGAAGGAACTTCTGCCTCGCATGTTTGCGTCTGTTTACCAGCAGAGCAAAATAATGGATGACGCGCCTGTTGCAGGGTATAAGCAAATAGCTCAATGGCCCCACCATCTGGAGAATATTTTACGGCATTCTCCAGGAGATTCACCAATATTTGTCGTAAACGGTCGGGATCAGCCCAGGCAAGAGGCAAGTTTGGCTCAATAGTACTGTGAAAATGATAGTGTCCCGGTGATTGCCTCTCTACACGCTCCTGTATACTGGCTACAACACGTTGACAGAGTTGAGAAACATTCATCTCACTACAATGTAGCGAAAGACGCCCTGCTTGAAGTCGCGATATATCTAAAAGATCGGCGATCAATACTTCCAGATGCTCCACCTGTTCCATAATCGCCGTCAGATAGCGACGCTGACGAACAGTTGTCATCTCTCTCGCCGCATATCCTTCCTGAACATCAGCAACTCCATACGCATGAAGCAGCCCGGCATACCCCTTGATAGCTGTAAGAGGGGATCTCAATTCATGACTCACCATAGAGATATATGTATTCTGTTCGCGCATTGTTGCAGACACAGTGTTAGCAATAGAACATGTTGAATAACATATTTTATGCAAGATATGTTCAACATTATGAATCAACGTCGGCAAATACTGAAATAGCAGCGTGTATTCTCCTTCTAGAAACAGCTCGCTCTGGCCATTGACACAAAGAAGTACTCCAAGCATGCCATGTGTACTCTCAAGGGGAACAATTAGCAAGCTAGAAGCCATAGGCAGCGACAGGCTACTATCATCCAGGCACCATACTGCCCCCGTCTGCATAGCAATATCGCATAGGGCACCAATGCGAGGATTATCAAGCAAACTCTGTTCACAAATATCGTCAGTAGTGTAAATCATTGGCTCTAACGGAAAATGGCGCAAAAGAGGATGACACAAGAGAGGGTCGGGACACTCAAGCAGCAAGATAGCAGCTCGGCATTCTAAGAGATGGCAAACTTGTTGCACCAGCCTGTGTAAATACGTTTCAGCAGACATGCTCGTCCTCCCAACCACACCATGTGAAAAGTTCTTTTTTAGTATAGGCTCTCTCACAACAAGCGAGCGGAAATATAAGCAGAAACCAGTATCATAAAACTTGACCATATGAGTTGAGAAGGGTTACAATGGACCGGTATTGTCAATATACTGTTGTTAGCAGCCCGGCAGATGTCGAGGCTACTATTCACGATCTATAAAATAAGGATAGAGAGGGTGCGCATGCCTGATACACATCCACAGCAGACAGAGTTACCAGACTCATCCGATAATGAGAAGACGGAACCTGCACTCCTGCGCATCGCCGAAAAGCCTGAAGAACCGGCGCAACCTGTGACATCGCGTCCACCGGCAGAAGCCAGTCCTATGACCTCGCCTTCGCCTCGTATTATGGAGCGACCAGGAACAATTGAACATCTAGCTGCACGCCGTCTCCCCCCTGAAATCGACGCAAACACGCCAGAAATCAAGCAACAACTGGCTCGTCTGCGTACCGAAATTACCCGATTGTTGACTAGTTTACGCTGGGAGGGAGCCTCTGTTGAAGAGACTGCGAAACAGTTAATCCCTCTGCTGAATGTTGGCTCCATCCAACAGTGGAAACCAATTCTGCTCCCATTTTTACATGAAATAGATCGAGCAGGCAACTTCATACCAGTCTGGCTGTATATCATCGACCAGGGAGATCCGAAAGACCTTTCGCCGCAAACCAATCCTGCCGATACGGTAGAGGGACGAGCCAGACGTTTTGCCGTTCTCATGTTGGGCTACCACAAAACAATTACCACAGAGCAGCCAAAAGCAATCGGATTTGCCAGACAAATCGCAAATCAGAACAACGCGAAATCTGCGGACCTCGCACGCGTCCTGGGCAAGCTGGTTCTTGACCCCAACCTCTCGATGTATGCAGCGCAGGCGCTAGTGCAGCACGAGACGACATCTGCGATGCAAGCATTGATCAGTGCGCTTAAAGAGGCTGAAGGTTGGGCCAAAGTCGATATTGTTGAAAGCTGCCTGGAATTGAAGCAGGAAGACTTTTACGATATTCTGCTAGCAGGCGCACTTGAACGGGTGAACGGACTGGAAAGCTATGTGGCGATCCCGCTCTATCGCAAAGTACCGCTCGAACGATATCTGCGCGGCGAGGGCAAGGTTAGCTTGGTGCAAACACAACAGGCAGCCCTGATCGTCCATCATGTGCTACAAGACAGTATCAATCCACCGATTGGTGAGGGGAAACCGCAACCGAGCATTCTCCAACGCCCGTTTCCTGAACTCGCGCAGGCTCTTTTTGAAAGCACACGCAGCAATCCCATATGGCAAAATACGGTCGCCGTCCATCGCCTGGGCACATTGCTGGGCCGTTACTGGACTGCAATCTCGCGCGGAGAACTGCGTGATCCTGCCATCGTTGATCCAATCTACCAAACTGTGCCAATGATGCCCGAGGTGGAGCGGTGGATGGCTGGCCCTGGACGCGATGTTTTGCTCACGACGGTACAGGCAAAACCAGGAGAAGAGACACTCACGCCAACAGTGCGTGTACTTGGAGAATTGCGAGAGCCACGCGCCATCTCTCCCTTGCTGCGTCACCTCGAAACGACCACAACCGTCACAGGACACGTTCAGGCACTCACATTAGGGGCCATGTGCGATGCGCTAGGACAGTTCGCAGACCGGCGTGCAGCACCAGTCTTGCAACAGTTCTTGCAGCGAGTCGTGGCGATCGACCGGCGCAGCAACCTTCCAAGGCGAGCAGATAATCTTCCCACCGGAGATCCAGAAATTCCTGGCAGCATCGTTTATGCTTCAGCATTACGAGCGCTCGGGCTGTTAGGGGACCAAAGCGCATTAAATGATGCGTTGCGTGCAGTGAACGATTTCGATCCTTATGTGCGTATCCAGGCATTGGAAGCGATCAAACGCCTTGATCCAAACGGAGAAGATCCACGCAGTCGACAGGTTGCACGCGAGGCATTGAACGATCCACGAGAAAACAATATTCGCGTGGCAGCTCAACTGGTGCAGCAATACCGCGACAACGAAGCACGATCCATACTCCAACAACTGATCGAGACACGTCCGACGCTCTCAGGCCTGGCATATGAAACACTACGTCATCTCGGCTAAGTAGCGCAACAGGTTCATCACAATACCATCAGTGGCTTATTCGCTGGATATGTGAAACATCTGGTGAATAAGCCACCCATTGCTTCTCTGCCACCTTCGCATATAATTGCTCACCTTCCATGCCTTCTAGCACGTTTTTCTTATCCAACTACGAGAAGTTTCACGCTTCCCTGTATACTGTGTGTAGAAAGAATATTACTGAAACAGACGAGAGCATATTTTTTGCCTATTCTCTGGCTCTCACGCTGTATGTTATGAGGGAAACTTACAATGAATATGTTGGTGGGGAAAACTCTTGGTGGATACCGGCTGGTGCGACTCATCGAGAGTGGTGGAATGGGAGATATTTATCTAGCGCAACACGCACGCATCGGAAGAAGAGTAGCTATTAAAGTTGTCTGTGGAGATTTACGTGCCATACCCAATACCCCGAAGGAAAGCAGGCAGCACTCCGTTTTGAGCGAGAAGCACGGGCTGTTGCCGAATTGGAACATGAAAATATTTTGCCGCTCTATCACTTCGGCGAAGAAACCATTGAGCCTGATGGAGCACCTATTACTTACCTCGTCATGCCCTATATCGCGGAAGGTTCGCTGTGGAACTGGCTCCAACGTCGCACACAACAGTTCGGCTTTGGCTGGCCCATCGCTGGCGAAGAAGCTGGTTACTATCTTATGCAAGCGGCCTCTGCACTACAATATGCTCACGATCACGGTATCATCCATCGCGATATCAAACCAACGAACTTCTTAATTCGCGTTGAACGTGCGAATTTGAAGGGTGGACAATACAGCCACTTAACCAGCATTTTTCCACATGGACGACCACGACTACTGCTGGCCGATTTTGGTCTGGCCGCGTTTTATCGTCACGGCCGTTCGCTCCACCGTTCGGTGGGAACGCCACTTTATATGGCTCCAGAACAATTTGATGACCCATCATTGGCAACCTCCGTCCATGTAGGACCCGCAGCAGACCAGTACGCACTTGCCGTTATGATGTATCAACTTATGACCGGAAACGCCGTTTTTGAGGGAACAGCTGCCCAGCTCCTGCATCATCACCACCATACTCAACCCATGCCACCAAGCATCCATAATTCTTCACTGCCTATAGAACTGGATGATGTATTCTTAAAAGCATTAGCAAAAAAACCGGAACAACGCTATCCAAACATTATGGGATTTGCACAGGCCTATGATGCTGTTTTACAGCGTTCCCGCCAATCTCAATCGGGGCGAGGCGAAAAACAGCGTGAGACGAAAAACTTTGTGATGTACAAACAGCGCGAAGCCACCACGCTCCCCCTCTCTACCGTAGAAAAAGAGATTGAGCCAACCTATGGTCCTGGTTCGCTGCCAACACTCTCTACAGCAGCGGCTCAGGTCGCAACGATGGAAGAAACACAGGCCCAACAGCGCACACCAACAACAGCACTAGCCAGCGAGAAGAGGCTGGCACACAATCGTATCATCTCGCTTTCGTCGCTGATGCCTGCCCACTTTCCAACCAGAAGCATTCCTTTCAGCTTCTTGCATCGATCATCCAACCTCAACATCGTGCTGGTCAGTCTCATTTTCCTGTTACTGGTGGGAATGCTTGTCACTGTCCTTTTACTCGGACATATCCATTAAAGGAGAAAAGATGCATTGTTCAATCTTACCGCTGCGCGAATTACCTCTTGAGAAGAATTTTATTGTATAGCGGCAAAGATTGAACAATAACAAAGGCAATAATTTCAACAGGTCAATTTTTGAGACCCCAGGGGCGAGCACGCTTCCGAGCCTTTTGCGCCTCCTGTGAGTTACCAAGAGCATCATAGACCTCAGCCTTCAATGTCCAGGCGCGAGCATAGCCTTTATCCATCTCGGTAGCCTCATTGAGGGCATCAAGCGCTGCTCTGTTATGGCCCAGACGCATCAACGCTTCAGCCTTGTTACACCAGGCAACAGCGCTACGGGAGTTCACCAGTAAGGCACGCGTATAGGCGTCTACAGCACCGGCAAAATCGCGCAAACATGAACGAGCATTGCCCAGGCCATTCCAGGCCTGAAAGCTTCTCTGATCGAGGCTCAAGGCGTGTTCATAAGATGCTAACGCTTCCTGTGGCATATTCAGGTCCAGTTGCGCATCAGCTTTCCCATTCCAGGCGGCGACGTATTGAGGATCGATAGAGAGCGCACGCTCAAAATGCACCAGCGCTTGCTGATAGCGCTGAAGACGAATCAAGACAAGGCCAGCGCTGACCCAAACAACGGCATTATCTGGCTCGATTTCCGCTGCACGCAGATAGGACTCCAGCGCCTTGCGATAATTGCCCTGGTTGTAGAGCGTCGTTCCCTTGCCATTCCAGGCATAGAAGTTGAGCGGGTCCATATGTAGTGCCTCTTCATATGCCTGCAATGCCTGTGAATAATGCTGTTGATTGCGAAACTGATCGCCCTCACGACACTTTTCCTGCACGCTGCTGGTGCTTGGAGGAGCGGCATATACAGGATACGCACTATTGACGGCATTCATTTTCCCGCTGTTGGTCGGCACACTACTGACAACGGGCGTGCTCGGCATAGAACGAACATTGCCAGAAACCACCCGCACATCAGGGGCCGTATGAGAAGGCATGACAACGGCCGGGCGGCAGGCAAAATCAAATGCCTGCAAAAACTCCATCATGTCTGCAAAACGTTCTTCCGGTCGTGCCGCCAATGCCTGCACCATGACACGATCCATCGCAGGAGGAATTTCGCTATTCAAGGACGATACAGGAGGAATGGGGCCGCCACGTGGATCAAGCGGATGATAACCAGTGAGCATTTCGTACAGAACAACGGCGCACCCATATTGATCGCTGCGCGGATCAACAATACCGCTTGTCTGCTCGGGAGCCATATAGCCAACGGTTCCGCGCACGGTGACGGTCTTGCCAACCCGTGCGCCTGGTTCAAGCGAACGAGCAATCCCAAAATCCGTAATCACCAGGCGGCGATCTTCCTGGTGAATCAGAATATTTTCCGGTTTAATATCTCGGTGAATCACAGGACGAGGACGAGTATGGGCATAATACAGTGCATTGGCTAGCTGATGAAAACTCGTTATCGTCTCTTGAGGAGGAAGAGGTCCATCGGCCTGAGCCAGTCTTGTACGCAAAGAACCAGCCGTGTAGAGAGGCATTACTAGAAAGACACTGGGACCATCTCTTCCGTAATCAAGTATAGGAGCAATGTTGGTATGATCCAACGTGGCCGCGATACGAGCTTCACGCAGAAAATGGTCGTGTTCATGAGGTGTGGTCTTGCTGGGCAGCAGCACTTTGATAGCAATGTAGCGAGAAAGATTTCTATCTATCCCGCGAAAAACTGCTGCATATCCACCTTTATTGAGTAAAGCCTCCACGACATAGCGCCCGGCCAGCGCAGTGTCGAGCAAGGGCAAAGCACATGCTCGACAGAACAAATCGCTGTCCCGATTATCATATCCACAGTCAACGAGATCGGCGCAGCGTCGCATTCCCTCCTCCGAGCTATAGCCCAGCCTGCAACAGGCATGGATTAATCAAAATACGCCTGCTGCCTGAGCATAAGCCCAGGCGATAGGCAAAAGACGGTATTATTGTGAACTCCTGGCAGATCTGGCCCGTTGTTCAAGAGAGCTTGCCCACTCCTGGCATGAAACAGCTTCCTGCTTCCGTCCCAGTTTCTCCAGCACGACAGCCTTATTATACCAGGCATCAGGCTCTTCAGGAGCAAAAGACGTGGCCTGATCCAACGCAGCCAGCGCCTCATCCATCCGTCCGAGGGCAAACAGAGATAAACCTTTATTATTCCATGCCGGGATATAATGAACATCTCCTGCCAGAGCGCGATCAAAAGCAACCAACGCCTCTTCATGACGCTGCAACTCGTGTAACAGGCTACCTTTATTATACCAGGCAGAAGTTAGCCCGTCGTCATAAGTAAGCGCCTGATCATACGAAGCCAGAGCATCTTCATACATATGTAACGCAGCAAGCACATTTCCTCGATTATACCACGCGCCCGCCAATGTTGGGTCAAGAGCAAGAGCATGATCATAATCGTTGAGAGCTTCTCCATAACGGCGAAGCTCGCGCAAATCATTGCCCTTATCAAACCACAGCGTGGCGTTCTGCTCATCCATCTGAATGGCGCGCTCATGCAAAGCAAATGCCTGCTCTGCCTGGCCCAACCGTCGCAAGATGTTGCCCTTCGTATCCCAAAGAGACGCACGTGACTGATCCAGACTGAGGGCGCGATCAACGGCGATAAGAGCTTCATCGTAGCGGTGTAAACTATACAACGTATCGCCCATTGCCTGCCAGACGATGCTCTGTCTCGCATCGATCAGGAGGGCACGATCAAAAGCCAGCAGCGCCTCTTCTGGCTTATTCTGTTCGGCCAGAGCCATCCCGCGTCCACTCCAGGCATACACATAATCGGGATCATAAGCCAGCGCCTGATCGTAGCAATACATCTCCTCGTCGGGGCGGCGCAGTTCGCGCAGGACATTGGCACGCGCCGTCCACAGCTCCGGGTCTTTAGGATAGAGCGAGATGGCATGATCGTAAGCCAGTAGCGCCTCCTCAGCACGCCCCAGGCAGAGCAGAGTCGCGCCTTTGCTCCTCCATGCCTCTACCGAGACAACGTCTACCGCTGTTGCCTCCTCATAGGCCCGGAGCGCCTCTTCATAGTCGCCACGCTCATAAGCAATATTGCCTTGCACCAACCAGTCGTGTTGCGCTGGTTGACCCGTATTTTTCTGCACAGGTGCATGCTGAGGGCCCTCAGCATGAGAGGGAACCATAATCCTGAGCTGCGTGGCAGCGGCCTCCTCCTCATCAACGCCCTCGCCAGGCAAAGGGAGCGGAGAGCGAAAAATAGGGTTGCTTTCTACACGCGCCGCAGTCGAAGATGGGTCGGATTTCACCAGGAAAACGAGCGGACCATCCTTCCCATAATCAATAACCCTGATACTACCAGGATCGTCCACGCGCGCCGAAAGAGCCACCGCTAGCTCTGCATCCTGTAAAAAGCTCTCCTGTTCTTCCGCACTAACCCCCCTGGGGATGAGCGCGCGAATCGTTACCAACAATGACTCAGAGCGATCAATCGCTTTGAGAGTGGCAGTACCGCGATCTTTTCCAATAAAATCTACTATTTCATAACGCCCTTGCAGCACCGAAGCATGGAGAGGTATGCCACAGCGTGCGCAGAAGCGAGCATTAGCACGATTTTCAAAGCCACAGCCCTCCACATCTAAACACATCCCCATGTACGTCCTCCCTGTCCTACACAATAGAATGATTTGACACATAAGCTTTTGTTGTCACTACTGTAGCGAAAGAGCCACTACTTTGTCAATATAGCATGCCTCAAACTCATCAATTTGATAAATGTTATAGCATATTTTACTGTGAACAGATAAAAAAACCGATCATGACAAGAGCATTTACTATAGATATAGAAATACTCTTGTCATGATCGGTTTTTATCAGTTGCACCAATTGCAAAGATAAGCTTTAGTCAACCAGAAGAGCATGATCAACAACAGGCAACCAGACCTGCATGGGACCGGTCTCACGATTGGCCCACGCATAATACGGAATTGCAGTGAGTCGCGCAGATCTATAGTGCGTGCTTTGGCCGCGATAGGTTCGATAAAGCTGTCCCCCCCAATCCGTCAAAACGCGCTCATAAGCCTGCGCCTGAAGGGTTACAACGCCACCAAGCAGATCATCACGCCGCTCAATCTCCCATACCGGCTGAACAGGCAAAACCAGGTTCCACACATCGATATTCCCATGATCGGCCTGTTCAACACAATACACCAGGGGACCACGCATGATCGCCACACAATCATGGTTGCCTGCCACAAAAGGATGGCTCTCTACTAGCTTCACATCCATTGGAAAGCTCAAACGAATTTCATCGCTCTGCGACCATACACGAGTCAAAGCAAGATAGCTGCCTGACTGAACGTCAGCAACCTCCTCCTGATTGACCCAGGCGCGTGCTCCCTCTGCCCATCCAGGAATACGCACAAAAAGTGTGAATTCCTCAGTTGTTTCAGTCTGTACGCGCAGCATCACCTCCCCATCCCAGGGATAGCTCGTCTCCTGCTCAAGCATTACGGTATGACCGCTGGCAAGAGTCGCAGTCGCCGTATTGTTAGCATAGAAATGCACCCAGAGTCCCTCTTCAGAGGTACTGTAGAAGTAGCCTGGCAGCGACGCTAACAGGCGTGCGATATTGGGAGGGCAGCAGGCAGTGGGAAACCAGGGCTGACGGCGGTGCTGGCCTCGATCAGCAAGCGGGTTTTGATAGAAGAACAGTGTACCATCAAGAGAGCTGCCAGAGATGACACCATTATAGAGCGCCTGCTCAATAGTGTCAGCGAAACGGGCCTCGCTCTTGAGCAACAGGAGACGCCAGTTCCACATCACGCTGGCAATTGCCGCGCAGGTCTCAGTATAAGCGCGATCATTGGGTAACTCATAATTGGACCCAAACGCCTCTCCCTCCCAGCGCGCGCCCACGCCACCAGTGATATACGTTTTCTCCTCGACCAAATTATGCCAGAGCGTTTCGAGTGCGCTGTCCAATGCCTGCTCACCGGTCTCGGTGAGAATATCAGTCATACCAGCATAGAGATAGAGTGCGCGCACGGCATGGCCGACCACTTCGGTCTGTTCCCGCACTGGCAGATGATCCTGCATATAATAGCTACCACTGATAACTGGCGGCTTGCGACCATGTTGATCCACAAAGAACTCGGCCTGTTGCAGATAACGCTCGTTTCCTGTTTCGCGGGCAAGCTCAACAAGAGCCATTTCAATTTCAGGATGCCCACAGGCACCAGGGCGTCCCTGTGGGCCGAAAACCTGGGCGATATTATCGGCGAAACGCACCGCGACATCCAGCAGAGTTGTTTTACCCGTTGCGCGATGATACGCAATTGCCGCCTGGATTAAATGTCCAGCACAATACAACTCATGCATGTCCTTGAGATTGGTCCAACGCTCGGCCTTGCGCTCGAAGGTAAAATAGGTATTGAGATACCCATCCTCATCCTGCGCAGCGGCGATGAGCGCGATAACTTCATCAACCTGGGCCGCTAACTGTGAGTCATCCTCGGTTGCCAGCACCCACGCACAAGCCTCCACCCACTTGTAGACATCCGAGTCGTTGAAATATATTCCCTGAAAGGGTGCCTGGATCAAACCTGCGGCGCGACGAAAATTATCAATACGTCCGGTCTGCTCCGATTGTTGAAGTTGTGCCTGCAATCCCATTTTGTGGTTGCTCATACGGCGCGGCTCCCAGAAATGATCGGTCAGACGAACCGCCTGCATCCCCAAAGGGGCGAGCAGCGCCCGTGAACTGGTAGTTGGACGAACTATTGCTGTCTGTTGAGACCGAGCATATTGTGGTAACGGGTGAGAAGACATAGAGTGTTGAAAGCTCCTTAGTTATGCTGTATTTGTAAATATGGCAAAAGGGCCGTTCGTCATACAACCCTCTCTGATGATTATGCTTTTACCGCGCCTGACATCAAGCCCTTCAGGTAGAAACGCTGCAATAACAGGAAAACCAGAATGCAGGGTAGAGCGCTAATAACCACGCCTGCCTGTACAGAGTTCCAATTCACCGTTCCATATTGTCCCTGCTGCGCCATGACCAGATAGATCGGAAACGTGTAGCGGTCGCTATCAGACAGAAAGATCAGGGCAGCTAAAAACTCATTCCAGGCGGCAAAGAACGTAAACAATCCTACAGTAATCACGCCGGGATAGGCCACCGGGATCATGACGCGAAAAAGCATGCTGAACCATGAGCAGCCATCGATCTCTGCCGCTTCCTGCAACTCACGAGGAATACTCTCGAACGAGTTGCGCATCATAAAAATGGAGAACGGAAGTTGAAACGTGGTATAGATCAGCACAAGACCGAACAGCGAATTTTGCAGATCAAGCACACGCAACAACACAAAAAGTGGAGTGACGATCGATGTAAACGGGATCATCAATCCTGCAAGAATCAGGACAAAGACGACATTCAGGCCAGGAAAAGGAAAGCGTGCGAACCCAAAGGCCGCCAGCGTGCTGAGAAGAATAGTCAACGCGATAGTCAGGAAGGTGACGAGAATACTATTGCCCAGATATTGGATAATACCTGCCCCGGCCTGAAAGAGATCGAGATAACCCTGAAAGGTGAACTGTTGCGGGAAAAACGTCGGTGGCACCGCAGAAATCTCTTCCGGCGATTTAAACGTTGAGATTACGGTCCAGAACAGCGGAAAGAGAAAAATCAGGGCCAGAATAACGCAGGCCACGTAATAACACACACGCGGCAACGTGAGTGAGGAACGGCGAGGCCGCATTGATGACATGAGCATGAACCTTTTCGAGACCTCCTTTTCGTTGTGAATACATCTCATGCTACGCGCGTGTATCATCACGTAAGAGATACAGTTGAACGGCAGTAAAGATCATGAGAATACCAAGCAACACAATCGATAGAGCCGAACCGTAACCCATCTTGTAATACACAAAGGATTGATTGAAGATCCAGTAGACCAGAGTGATCGTCTGGTTTTGCGGTCCTCCCTGAGTCATGATAAAGAACTGATCGAACGCCAGATACGAGCCAATCACAGAGAGTACCAGGGCCAGGGCAAACGTGCGCCGCAGCAGTGGCAACGTCAGGAAAAACAGGCGTTGCCACCAGCCAGCACCATCAACACGGGCCGCTTCATAGAGTTCGTCGGGAATAGTGTTCATGCCGATCATAAAGAAAAGCATCGAGCTACCCACCGTTTTCCAGACCACCATCACACCGATAGCAAGAATAGCGATGGTTGGATCAGCGAGCCAGATAATCGGTTCCCGGATCAGGTGCAATTGCAGCAGAATGGCATCAAATATGCCATTCTGATCGTTGAACATCCAGACGAAAAGCAGAGAGATCACGCCCAGGCCAATCACAACAGGCGTGAAAAAGATCGTACGGAACACGCCAGCTCCGGGTATAGGCTGCTTTACCAGCAGGGCCAGGCCAAAGGCCACTACCATGATAATTGGCGTCACCACCAATGTATAGCGTGTGGTAAACCAGAGGCTTTGCCAGAACATACTGTCGTGAACAATATCAAAGTAGTTCTGGACACCGATAAAGGTGTGGTCGCCGAGCAGTGGCCAGTTATGCAGCGATATCCAGAAAGACATCACCAGCGGAACAAGAAACAGCGTGACAACCAGCAACAGGGCAGGCAGGACAAAGAGAAAGCCGAGCCACTGCCTGCGCCGCTTCATAGAGTGCGGCTTCTCCTGACGCGCAAGCTGGATATCAGTGTTATGCGCCTGAACGTAAGCCATGAACATCCCCTTTTCAGGTGGTTTATTTCTCAGCGAGAATCTGAGTAAAATGCCCCTGCGCAGTGTTCAGAGCCTCATCGACCTTCCCATCAAAGACTGCATGTTGGATAGCACCGATCCAGGGACCATTTGCATCGTTGAAAAGCTGGTTGTAGTGAACGCTATAGGGTGTGTGCCCCTGGGCCATCGCCTTCGAGGTGACAACATAGCGAGGATCAAGCTGGCTATATTTATTGGTGGCAAGATCAGTGCGCACCGGAATGCTCCCATTTTTCGCAAACTGCTCGATCTGTACGTCGTCAGAGAGGCACCACTTGATGAAATCAAACGCCTCTGCACTGTGCTTCGAGCCACGCGGAATGCCGATGGAATCGCCACCTGCGAATGAAGAGGTGCCGCCATCTTTACCCGGTAGATAAGAGACACCAAAATCAATATTTGGATGCTCTTTCTTCAACGAACCAATTGAAAAGGCACCACTGCCAACCATACCGATTTTCCCCGTCGTAAAAGCGTTCAGACCCTCGCTCCCGTTATCGACTTTCGCCCCTTTAGGAACAAGCTGCTCATCCCACAGTTTTTTATAGAAAGAGAAGGCATCTTTCACAGCAGGCGAGTCCATTTTCGGCGTTTTACCATCATCGCTCAGCACATCGCCACCGCTGGCCCAGATCAGCGGCAAAAAGGTGAAGGCATTACACCCGGCGCAACGACCGGAGAAATAGTAGCCATAGGTATTATTGCCAAGTGCAGTGATCTTTTTCGCATAGGCTTCGATCTCAGCCCAGTTCGTAGGCGGCTTCTCTGGATCAAGTCCGGCCTGTTTGAACAGCGTTTTATTGTAGAGCAAGATCGAGCCTTCCGCGCTATATGGCAAACCATAAATA
Organism: Reticulibacter mediterranei; assembly: GCF_016587455.1. Taxonomy (NCBI): domain Bacteria; kingdom Bacillati; phylum Chloroflexota; class Ktedonobacteria; order Ktedonobacterales; family Reticulibacteraceae; genus Reticulibacter; species Reticulibacter mediterranei. The sequence continues at coordinate 2,190,059 of NZ_BNJK01000001.1, forward strand.
CGATTATTGAAGGTTGCCAGGCGTACATGAGAAGGGCTGAGTTGGTCGAAAAAAGACAATTGATGAGCCATGTCCGTAATATCGGTCATCTGGTTAGACTGGCTGAAAGCAGGTAAATAGATGAGATCGACGGCGACAATATCAGGGGCATTGCCACCAGCAACGGCGGTCCCAAACTTTTGCACAAAATTTGCGTCGGGGATCAGCGTCAATTTAATCTTTGCCTTGTGCGTCTTATTGTAGGCGTCAACTAGCGGTTTCGTATAACTACTGCCACTACTGCGAATCCAGAAAGAGAGTTCCGTTTCTCCACTCGCGGTTGTTGAAGAGCCGCAACTTGCCAATGCAGCAGGAGCAAGAGTCAGCAGGAGAAGCACCAATGCTCGAAATAATGGTCGCATCTTCATTGAATAATCCTTTCATAGACACAGAAATAATGCCGAATCTGTGGGCAAGAACGAAAAATGTACCCTCCTATTTTTCTCGCATCAGGAAAATAATTCACAATTTTTGATGCAATAACATTTCCTATTTTCCTTAATTAAGGAAAATAATTTCTCGATATGAGCAAGAATACCTAACTATTATTGTCTTTGTCAAGAGAAAATCAGGAAAAATCCAGGGTGGTGCATATGATATAGCGTGCTTACGCATATCACTCTTGACTTTCGACAAAGCGACGGGTATGATGGCGAGACAAAGGAAAATTTTTCCTTATAAGCAATACTCAACTTACAACAGGTAGGCAAAGGGACCAGATAAGGCGATGTCAGTGTATGATGAAGAATCGGCGTCAAAAACCATAACATTACAGGATGTAGCAACTGCTGCTGGAGTCACAGTTGGCACAGCATCTAAGGCATTGAACGGGCAGGGGAAATTGCGGCAGGAGACGCGCGAACGTGTTCTCACCGCAGCCCGACAACTGGGTTTCCGTACACGTGGACTCCCAGCAACCGATCACATCACGATCTTGTTGCTGACTTCCGTCATCCATACACGCTTCAGCATTCCTTTGCTTACCGGGCTGGAACAAGAAGTAGCCCAATACGAAAGGCCGGTCAGCGTCTTAATGTGGCGTGCCTTTAACCAGGAACATCAGCGCCAACACCTGGAAGGCTTGCTCACCAGGCCTGTTGATGGCATCATTTTTATGGCCGACGACACAAACTTGCACCCACCCGTCCCTTTACCACCAGAACATCAGCAAATACCTCACCTTTATGTCTACGGTCGCATCACTGACCATAGAGAACTCTGCTTATTGCCAGACGATGAGCAGGGAGGACGCCTCGCCACCGAACACTTGCTCAGCCAGGGACGACGTGAGATAGCCACAATTACCGGCCCACTTTATTTTGAGGCAGTACATCTACGAGCGCGTGGGATGCGTCAGGTACTTTTAGAGCACGACATTCCCTTTTCTGAGACGCGTATCCTGACTGGTCCCTGGTCGATAGAATGGGGCTATAAAGCTGCTCAACAGCTTCTTGAACGCGATCCAGCCGTCGATGCAATTTTCTGCGGTAGCGACGAGATCGCCTGTGGAGTCATCGAAGCCTTGCAAGCGTCCGGGCGACGAGTGCCTGAAGATGTTTCAGTGATAGGTTTCGATAACTGGTCGTCAATGGTCTATCGCGTCCGCCCTCACATCACAACTATCGATATGGGCCTACCAGAGCTTGGGCGCAGAGCTGGACAACATCTGCTTGCGATGATTGAAGGTCGAGAGACGCCACAAGGAGCGCTTTATCAGCACTGCACCCTGGTTGTCCGCGATTCCAGTGGCGTTCCCAAACATTCTCTCTCGCTCAAAGATGGTGTGCAGAAAAAGTAGCGGAACAAAGAACGAGCAACATTTAAATGGACATCCTACAGGTGCACCGCACCGGCCCTTCTGTTATATAATAGAGCATAGAGATGCTACATTAGAGAACGTAGTAGGGTCGGTTCGCATGCTCAGTTGAGCCATTTCTCATCCCCTACAAAATAATCATTCCACCAAAGGAAATGCCACATGACTGCATACAAAGATGTGTTTGGTGCCCGTGCAACCCTGCAAGGCACTTTTGGCACCGTCCACTACTATCGCTTAGGCACATTGGCGCAGCGCGGTGTGTCTGGACTGGAACGACTCCCATTCACCGTGAAAATCGTGCTTGAGAATCTGTTGCGCCACGCCGATGGTGATATCATCACTGAAGATGATATTCTCTCGCTGGCAAACTGGACGCCTGGGAACGCAACCACTAGCGAAGCAGAATATCCCATGTTGCCTGGCCGCGTCCTTTTACAAGATTTTACAGGCGTCCCAGCAGTCGCAGACCTCGCTGCCATGCGTTCGGCCGTTTCTCGTATGAACGGCGATCCCAAGAAAATAAATCCCCTTGTACCTGCCGATCTTGTCATCGACCACTCGGTCCAGGTAGACACCTTTGGCTCAACACTGGCCTTTGGTCGCAACGTCGAGCGCGAATACGAACGCAATAGCGAGCGCTATGCATTGCTCCGTTGGGCGCAACAGGCATTTGATAACTTCCGCGTCGTGCCACCCGGAACAGGCATCGTCCATCAGGTCAACCTGGAATATCTGGCCTCGGTCGTCATGACAAAACAAGAAGATGGTACAACGGTTGCCTTCCCCGATACACTGGTCGGCACCGACTCTCACACAACGATGGTCAATGGTCTGGGGGTGCTTGGCTGGGGCGTTGGTGGCATCGAAGCAGAAGCGGTCCTGCTGGGACAACCACTCTATTTGCTCACTCCAGAAGTGATCGGCATGCGCCTCACTGGCAACCTGCCAGAAGGCGCAACGGCAACCGATCTTGTCCTGACAGTTACGCAGATCCTACGCAAACGCGGCGTGGTTGCCAAATTTGTTGAGTTCACCGGCCCCGGCCTCAGCCAGCTTCCCCTGGCAGATCGCGCCACTATAGCCAACATGTCGCCCGAATTTGGCGCGACCGCAACCCTCTTCCCGGTGGATGCCGAAACGCTGCGCTACCTGCGCGATACGGGCCGCGATCCCAAGCTAGTAGAACTGATCGAGCATTACACGAAGGCGCAAGGGCTATTCCGCACTGATGAGTCGCCGGAGCCGCTGTTTGACGATCTGATCGAGCTGGATCTTGGCAGCATCGAGCCAAGCCTTGCTGGTCCACGCCGCCCACAGGATCGAGTCGCGATGCACGATCTTGGCCAGACGTTCCGCACGGCCTATGCTGATCGCCTGAAAGCTTCAGAGAGCAACGGACATGCAGAGCAAAAGAAAGGCGACGTGCCCGTCGAAATTGCTGGCATCCAGACGCACCTCAAACATGGCTCGGTCGCTATCGCCGCCATTACCAGCTGCACGAATACCTCGAACCCGGCGGTCATGATTGCCGCAGGATTGGTTGCAAAACATGCCGTCGAGCGCGGCCTCTCGGTCAATCCAACGGTGAAAACGAGCCTCGCGCCTGGATCACGCGCCGTCATCGATTATCTGAACAACGCCGATCTGTTGCCCTATCTCGAAGCGCTCCGCTTCCATCTCGTCGGCTTTGGTTGCACAACTTGTATTGGAAACAGCGGTCCCTTGTCTGAACCAGTTGCAGAGGCCGTTCAGGAGAACGATCTTGTTGTCGCCGCAGTACTAAGTGGAAACCGCAACTTTGAAGGACGTATCCACCCACAGGTCCGCGCGAGTTTCCTGGCATCGCCTCCGCTCGTCGTGGCATACGCGCTAGCAGGCACCGTCGATATCGATCTAACGGAAGAGGCTATCGGCACCGATATCAACGGGGACAAGGTGTATCTACGCGATATCTGGCCGACACAGGAAGAGGTGCGTCGGGTTGTAACAAAGACCGTCACCCCGGAGATCTTCAAGGAAAACTATAGCCGCGTCTTTGAAGGGGATGAGCATTGGCAGGCACTCTCCAACTCGACCGGCGAACTCTTTGAGTGGGACACCAATTCGACATATATCCAGGAACCGCCCTTCTTCCAGGGCATGTCAGGCGAGCCTGCACCGATCAAAGATATCCAGAACGCGCGAGTGCTGGTGATGGTCGATGATTCTATCACCACCGACCATATCTCTCCGGCTGGCAGCTTTGCAGCCAATAGCCCGGCGGGACAATATCTGATCGAGCACGGAGTCGAGAGGCGCGACTTCAACACCTATGGCGCTCGTCGCGGCAATCATGAGGTGATGGTACGCGGCACGTTTGGCAATATCCGCCTGCGCAACCGCCTCACGCCCGATAAAGAAGGCTACTACACGCTCCACCTGCCGGACGGCGAACAAACCACAATCTACGATGCCTCAGTCCGCTATCAGCAGGAAGGAGTGCCGCTGCTAGTTCTGGCAGGCAAAGAATATGGCTCTGGCAGCTCACGCGACTGGGCTGCGAAAGGCCCGCTCCTGCTGGGTATCCGTGCTGCGATTGCCGAGAGTTTTGAGCGTATTCACCGCAGCAACCTTGTTGGCATGGGTATCCTGCCGCTGCAATTCCGCCCCGGTGAAAACAAAGAGAGCCTGGGACTCACCGGACACGAAACCTATGATATTCTTGGCATCGCACAGGGTCTGAAGCCCCGCCAGGAGATCACGGTCAAAGTTACGCGAGAGGATGGTTCGAGCTTCACCTTCCAGACGATTGCACGCCTGGATAGCGCCATCGACGTGGTTTACTATAAGAATGGTGGTATCCTGCCTACCGTTCTGCGCAGATTGATGGAAGCATAAGCCGTATCAACAACCAATAAGGCATCATGTTATACATACATGGTGCCTTTCTTTTTTCATTCATCTATAAAACATGAATACTATATAGTACCAATTATATGCCGAACAACTTCTTTTGAAAGAAGCAGACGGCGAAACATACGTTTAGCAGTTACTCTCAAAAAACGATATTCACTGCGATATAGCCTGAAGGTTTATACAGGATAATTTTTATTGACATAAACCCGTAGCTTATTTATAGTATTTTCTACGTAAACTCCACTCACAAACAGGTAACTTACCTGTATGCTGCAAGCGGGGAAATTTTGTGGTGAGAGGAAACGACGTTGACAACAGCGCATGATTATATTGGCAGGCAATTTTACAATTATCGCATTATCGAAAAGCTTGCGTGCGGCTCTTTTGGTTGCGTCTACAAAGCACAACATATTATCCTGACTGACCGCATCGTCGCCATCAAACTGATGCATACCGCTAATCTACAATCGCAAGAAGGCAGCAGCATTTTTTTGAAAGAGGCGCGTTTGTTGGAGCAGCTGAAACATAAACATATTCTACCCATTATCGATATAGGAGTGGAACAGGATATTCCCTATCTCATCGCCGAATACGCAGCTCATGGCTCCCTGCGTGATCGTTTAATCCATCAAGCACCACATCCGTTACCCGTTGAAGAGGCGCTCAAGATCATCTCGCAAATCGGCAAAGCGCTGCAACATGCCCATCGACGCAGTATCATCCACCGCGATCTGAAGCCAGAGAACATTTTGTTTAATACACGCGGTGAAGCAATGCTTTGCGACTTTGGCATCGCTACTGTACTCAATACGATGAGTATGAAAAATGTGGATACCAGCGGGACGCCCGCATACATGGCCCCTGAACAATTCGAGAGCAAAATCAGCAAAGAATGCGATCAATACGCGCTTGGTTGCATCGCTTACGAACTGTTTGCAGGTCGCAGACCATTTGTGGCTCCTAACGTCTATGCTATGTGGTATCAACACGCCAACGTGACACCAACACCCCCATCGCACTATAACCCCCAGATCCCCGATTATATGGAACAGGCCATCTTCAAAGCAATGGCGAAAGAGCGTCGAGAACGACACGCAGATGTTGCCGCCTTTATCAAAGCGCTGTCCACGCCTCCTGGTCTGCCCACGCGTTCTCCGGCCGCCAACAAAACCATTGTAGCGGCAAAAGCGGCCCATCGTAGCATGTCCCTCCCTCGCCGCGATGCATCACGCCAGACGAAACTGCAATGGCTACACGAAGGACAGGCTCATTATGATGCGGGACGCTATCAGGAAGCCATCGCCGCCTACGAATGCGCCATCCAGCTCGATTCTCGTTCCTCAACTGCTCACAACAAAAAAGGTATGGTTCTGGCGCGTCTTGAGTTGTACCAGGAAGCTCTCGCCGCCTACGAACTAGCGATTGTGTGCGAGCCTCATTATAAGGATGCCTGGTACAATAAAGGGCATGCGCTCTTTATGCTCAAACGCTATCAGGAAGCTGAGAGCGCTTATGATTGCGTGATTCGCCTCTCGCCTAGCTCTGCCATTGGCTTTTTTGGCAAAGGTAACACGCTCTTGAAGCTTCATCAGCTTGAAGCAGCACTGGAAGCCTACAATCGCGCCATTCAACTGGATACAAACTTCGCGGCAGCATATGATGGCAAAGGTAATGCACTGCGCGAGTTGGGCAAGAGCGAAGATGCTCTTGCCGCCTACGATAGCGCCATGAGACTTGATTCTCAACAAGCCGAATTCTACTACAATAAAGGCCTCGCGCTCTATCAACTGAAATGTTACACTGAAGCACTCAAAGCCTACGATCAGGCCATCAATCTGAAGCCTGATGAGGTAGCCCATTATTATCATAAAGGCAATGCTCTGCACGCGCTCAATCACAATGAAGAGGCGCTGGAGGCTTACGAGATCGCTCTCCAACTCAACTTTGATGATGCTCTGGTACACACCGAAAAAGGCAATGCGTTATGGAACCTCGGTCGCTATGAAGAGGCACTCAAAACCTTCGATCAGGCTATCTTATTAGACCCTGGCGCTGCAACAGCCTACTGTGGCAAGGGCTTCGCCCTCTATTGCCTGCACCATTATCGAGAAGCGCTCATCTCCTATGAATGTGCGATCCAACTTGACCGCACCCTGTTTCTCGCCCACATTGGTAAAAGCCACACGCTCTATCATCTGGAGAACGATCAGGAGGCGCTCACTGCCTATGAACAGGCAATCGACCTCAATCCCACATCAGCTGCCGCACACAACGGCAAAGGCCGCGCGCTGAACAATCTGGGCAAGGCCGAAGATGCTCTAGCTGCTTATGAGCAGGCAATACAGTTGAAGCCACAATATGCCGATGCCTATAGTGGTAAAGGCGATGCTCTCTATATGCTCAAGCGCTACAAAGAGGCACTCACCGCCTATGAACAGGCCATGCAACTCAACCCCGATGATGTACACCTCCATAAAAATCGCGGTATCATTCAAGAGAAGCTCAAACGCTACGACGACGCACTCGAATCTTTCGATGAAGCCCTCCAGCTGAACGCAGATGATGCCAGTCTCTATGGTCATAAGGGTCGTATGCTCTGGCGGCTCAACCATAATGAAGAAGCGCTGGAAGCCTATGAGAAAGCCATCAAACTCAACGATAACTATGCGGCCGACTATACGGGGAAAGGCAATGTCCTCACCAGGCTGAAGCGCTACGAAGAGGCACTCACCGCCTACGAGCACGCGCTCCAATTGCAACCTGATGCTGAGGCGTATACTGGTCAAGGGCACGCATTGTACATGTTGCATCGCTATGAAGAAGCGCTGGCGGCCTACAAACAAGCTCTGTTGCTACCTCCTATATCGGCGATCACCTATGCAGGAGAAGGGGACACACTCTTCCAGCTCCAGCGCTATGAAGAGGCATTCACAGCCTATGAGCATGCCGCCAGAATCGATGCCGACTACGCGCCCTCTTATAATGGGTTGGGCAACACCTTACACGTTCTCAACCACATCGAGGAGGCACTCACCGCCTATCAAGCGGCCATTGCACTTGATGACTCCGATCCACTTTTCCACTATAACGAGGGAGCGGTTATGCTAGAACTACATCGCAACGAGCAGGCACTTGCAGCTTTTGAGCGCTCGCTCGCCCTGGATACGAGTTATGCACAGGTCTATAAAGCCAAGGGCGATGCTCTCTGGCAACTCGACCGCAATGCTGAGGCCTTAAAAGCTTACGAACAAGCGCTCCATCTCAATCCCTGTTATGCCACAGCGTACAACGGCAAAGGCAATGTGCTGAGAGATATGAACCGCAATGAAGAAGCGCTGGCGGCCTATGAAGAGGCCATTCAGAGAGATCCTGGCAACTCTACATTTCATACAAACAAGGGGCTGGCATTAATGTATCTCAAGCGCATCCCAGAAGCGCTCGAAACCTATGAAACGGCGATCCATTTAAATCCCGCCGACGCGAGAGCCTGTAATGGGAAAGGGATGACGCTCTTTGCCTTAAAGCGCTATCAGGAGGCGCTCAATGCCTATGAACAAGCCATTGAGCTTGACCCCAACGATGCTATCTTTCATTACAACAAAGGGGAAGCACTGCGCTACCTAGGAAAGCCTGAGCAGGCAGAACAGGCTCGTCAGCGCGCCCGGCAACTGGGGTACTATGCCAGTCAGCACAAAAAAAGCGCTGCGTCGGCAGCGCGTGGATAAGCAAACACATCATTTTGCGGGTATTGTGGTCAAGCTCTCGACACCCGAATCGACTGGTAGCACCTGACAGGCTGATGGCAGGAACGTCAACAACACCCGTTGCCCCGCATCATAGCCCCGTGCCTGCTGACTGGGAATATCAGCCGTTAACAGCATTTTGTCGTCGATGCGTACATGAAAACGCGTAAACGGCCCCAGGAAAGTGCGCAACTCAATCACCCCCGAAATATGATTACCCGTGCCATTTCCCAGGCTCTCCCCTTCGCTGGCGTGCAAAGTTATTTCTTCTGGGCGCACTACAAGCAAGACGCGCTTCCCATCGAACGAGGAAGAGAGAGGAGCAACATGGAGCGTATATCCATTAGCCTGACATAGCCCCTTCTCAGCGGATTCGACCACACCGCTAAATTGATTGCTTGTTCCTACAAACGTGGCGGCAAAGACAGTTTGCGGGTTGCTGTAAATCTCTTCGGGATGGTCAAGTTGCTCAATTTTCCCTTTTGCCATCACAGCGATACGATCAGAGATAGCCAGCGCCTCCTCCTGGTCATGAGTAACATAAATCGCCGTCATCTTTAATTGTTGCTGGATGCGCCGAATCTCAGTTCGCAACGTCACGCGCACACGAGCATCCAGGGCCGAAAGCGGCTCATCTAACAACAATACTTTAGGTTCGATAGCCAGCGCACGCGCCAGGGCAATACGCTGTTGCTGGCCTCCCGACAGTTGATGAGGATAGCGTTTCCCCATCTCACCCAGACCAACCAGTTCGAGCAACTCTGCACAGCGCTGTTCAATCCGCTTACGCGGCACACGTTGAATATGCATCCCAAAGGCAATATTCTGCTCGACCGTCATATGTGGGAAAAGCGCGTACGACTGAAAAACCATCCCCATCGGACGCTTATTGGCGGGACGGTCGGTGATGTCATCGCCTTCAAGCAGAATAGATCCCTCGCTCGGATGCTCAAAACCTGCAACCATGCGCAAAATCGTCGTTTTACCACACCCACTGGGACCAAGTAGCGTGAGAAACTCGCCCTGCTGAATCGAAAGATTGACCGCGTTCACGGCGGCCTGTCGTCCAAAATATTTTGTAATGCCATTCAGTTCAAGAAAGGCCATAGTTGTTTCCCTCATGCAAGAATTCTCTCAAGCCATATTGCAGCTATTTTGCCGCCGCAATTTCAACATCGGCACGCTGGCCGCCCGGTTGTCGTCGCGCGAGCAGAATAATGCCGAGCACACATACAAGCGTAAAAGCAAAGCTCAGAATGGTCAGCAAGGCGGCCTTATGAGCATCACTCTGGCCGATCTGGTTCAGGTAAATCGGGAAGGTGTAGATACCGAAAAGCTGCGCCAGAGTAAACTCACCCATTGCGGTTGAGAAGGTCAGCAGTGCGGCACTTATCACGCCAGGCCAGATATTGGGCAGAATCACCGTCAAAAAGGTTCTCCACCAACTGCTCCCCAGGCTCGACGCCGCCTCTGTCAGCACGCGTGCATTGATGGCTCGCAAGTTATTCTCAATGGGACGATACACAAATGGTAAAGAGATGACGACATAGGCACAAACTAGCAATTGCGGTGAATTTGCCAGCACAAACGGAGGGCCACTGAGCAGAGGCACCAGGCCAAAGGAAAGGATACTAACCAACAAATTCGGACTGTTATATACTTCCAACAAACCAAGCGACATCAAAATTGCGGGAACGGCAAAGGGGACCAGCGAGAGAAAGTCGAGCAAAGGACGCGCTTGCGGGATACGGAGCTGCACCCAGTAGGCCGTAGGCGTAACAAGCACAATGGCAAGCATCATTGCCGTCAGTGCCAATCCCAGTGAGAAAAATAATGTTTTAGAGAAATCAGCATCGCTCAACACGCTACTATAAATGCTCAGATCAAAGCCATTCGGACCAGAGAGGCCAAATACCAGCGTTGCAGCTAGCGGGATCAGTAAATAGAGCATCACAAGCAACAGGGCAATCATATCAAGAGCCACAGCACTTGAAGAGGAGCGCCGTTTCTTTTGCGCCTCTGTCTGTTGTGCAGGCACAACAATTTCGCTACTCATACACACTTACCTTCCCTGCCAGAGACTTACGCGCCGGAGCATTGTAAAATACACAATCACGGTCGCTAATAAGACAAGCATCATGCCAACCGAGAGCGCATTTCCCAGGCCTGTATCCATATCGACATTGCCCGCCACCACAAAACTAATCAGGATTGTGACGAGATTAATGTTGCCCTGTGCCAACGCATAGGCGGAGGCGTAGGCTCCAAAAGAGTTGGCAAAGAGCAGCATCACCCCGGCAATTAAAGAGGGCAGCAACACAGGCAAAGCGATTCGCCACCAGTAGAGAAAGGTGGATGCGCCTAGATTCGTCGCAGCCTCGCGCCACTCCGGTTTCAATGCATTTAAAGCTGGGATTGTCACCAGCACCATCAGGGGTAACTGAAAATAGGTATAGACAAGCACGAGTCCCCAGAACGTATAGAGACTGAAGCCAAGATCGTACAGGTTGATATGTAGCCAGTTATGGAGCAGTATCGTTACAAAACCGGTCACGCCCAGCGTCGAGATAAAAGCATATGCCAGAGGGACGCCAGCAAAGTTGGCGGCAAGGCTCGAAAAGCCGATGAGAAAATTGCGCAACCAGCCAGTTTTGAGCTTGTAGACACCATAAGCGGCTAAAAAGCCAAACAGTGCTCCCAGAAAGGCCGTCACCAGCGAAAGAAAAATACTGGTCTGGAATGCCCGCAAGGTGCTGGCCTGAGAAAGCATGCGCTGATAATTATCAATCGTGGCCTCTCCTCGATCATCGGCAAAGCTGTCTTGAATGATGACCAGAGCAGGCAATATCTCAAAAAGCAGGCAAAATAAGAGAAAAGGCACCAGCCCCAACCAGTTCAGAAAGGAAAAGCGCCACTGCCTGCCCCGTGAACGCTTCGTCTGAGCCAGCGAAGTTGCGGGAGTTGCCTCGATGGATTTCACCGATCCTGGCACGAAAACACCTCCTCCATCCAAGTTAGAGTGGCAATGGTACAACCATTGCCACTCTAACAACATATATTGACTACTGGCCCAACACCTGCGATTGCCAGTTTTTGTTCAGTACATCGGCAGCTGCATCCAGCTTCTTCGTATCGGTAACGAATTTGACGTTGGCATACTGTTCAGCTGCTGGCAATTTCGCAGACAGTTCAGCAGGCACTTTCCCCGCGGCGACCAGCTTTTGATAGCGGGCTGGATGGGCATAGCCTTTTAAATAGTCCAGCTGCCCTTCATCAGAAAATATGTGCTCGATCCACAAGCGAGCGGCATACGGGTGAGGAGCGGTTTTATTGACAATGGACACATATGGTCCAGCAATAGAACCATCAGTAGGGATCAATACTTTCAGGTTAGGCTTGCCCTGCAATTGATCGCGAAATCCCAATCCCAGATAATCCCACATCACAGCAATTGCTACCTCGCCCTTCGTGATATTAGCAACACTGGAACGGGCGGGAGTGAAATTGCTCTTCTTTTTGAGTTGCGCGAAAAAATCGATGCCAGGCTGAATGTCATCCAGGCTGCCAGAAGTTGCAAGTGCGGCTGAATAAACGGCAATAAATGCGTCGTTTGCCTGGCGCGGATCACCGTCAATACCAACCATATTCTTGTAATTCCCGCTGAGTAGCTCTTTGAACGAGGTTGGAGGATTTTTTACGATATCTGTATTCACTACAAAAGCTTGCGTGCCCCAATATTCTGTACACCAATTGCCATCGGGATCTTTTAGCTCAGCCGGGATATCGTCCCACGTCGCATGCTTGTAGGGAGTAATCAAACCTTGCGTCACGGCTAAAGGGCCAAATTTAAAGCCAACGTCGCCAACATCACCATGAGGATGCAACTGCGATTTCTTGAACGCCTCCAACTCCTGTGCCGAGCTATATTCTGCTTCAGCTTTATAATCAACGGTAACATATTTCGTCGTATAACTCCCCAGAATCTCCTTATAATTGGCCCACTCTGGCGGGAAACCAATTGCCTCCAATTTCCCCTCTTTTTTCGCATTCGTAATCAACGTCTGCATGTCAATGGGGCCGGTGAGATTAGCTGCGGGAGTTGCAGAAGCCGCCGTTGTGGAAGCCTGACCTCCACACGCCTCCAGTAAAGATGCAAGCGCAAAGGAAGAGACGCCTAATGCGCCCGCCTGTTGCATAAAATGACGGCGACTGCGGCGAGTCTGGGACGAAGATAAAAAATGAAATAATTCCTGATTGCGATCCATAGCCAAAACACCTCCATGCCTTTCCAAGCATTGCTATATGGGTAAAATCACGCCACAGATGCATGAATTAGGAATAATCTTCAGGTTTTCGCACGATAAATCTGAATTTACGCGGACAAGGCAGAGAGAGGATCTGCGATATGTTTGGCAACGATGACGAGCTATCGCAATCTCAACAAAAGTATACAGTATCAAGCTCGCATATAGCAATACATTTAACATATACAGAAATATTTTTTAACAATAGAGGGCAACATTTACATAGCATTAACGTAAAATCAGAAATCCATTAAAATTATCTTAATTCTAAAATGGTATGCTCTCTATGCAGAGATGAAAGAAATAATCCCGACAAGGCAGATAATTACGGAATCCCCTTCTCACCAACAACCAGAGGACGCTGTACAGCTTTATACAGCGTCCTCTGGTTATTTTCCTATGAATAGTTGCCCTCTTCCCCAAAAACGTTCTAAGATAAAGAAGATATTATTGCTTATACAGGCCAAAGATTGTAAAAGATGGTGTGCAAATGCAGGGAGTTGTCCACTTTTCAGAACGAATGTTACAACATTTCAAGCGTGTGCAGGCGCTTATCGACCAGCTTGATCCTGAAGGAGAGCCAGAAGCGCTTACTGTGCCTGGATCAGCCCGGCCTCACGATGCAGTGATCGTTTTCACCGGCTCATTCAACCCGCCAACGACCGCTCATATCGCAATGCTCCAGGAGGCTAGACGCTACGCACGGCAACACGAGCCAATGCATCTGTATGCTGCTATGAGCAAACATACAGTTGACAAAGAGAGCGTCGAACGACCACTGCTGCTTGATCGCATTGTGCTGCTGCAAAAACTACTACGTAGGCGCGTGCCAGACACAGGAATTCTCCTCTTTAATCGTGGTTTATATGTCGATCAAGCTGAGGCCGTACAAAGGTCATTTCCAGAAGTCAAGCGTATCTTCTTTTTGATTGGCTTTGACAAAATCGTGCAAATACTCGATCCTCATTACTATCAAGACCGCGACGCAGCTTTGCGCGATCTCTTCCAGCAAGCAGAGTTGCTCGTTGCGCCGCGTGGGAACGATGGAGAGCAAGAGTTAGAGGAATTGATACAACAACCGCAGAACAGACAGTTTGCGAGATATATTCATCCATTGCCGCTGAATCGCGCCTATCGCGATATATCGTCCTCACAGGTACGACAACGAGCAAACAGATACCAACACGAGGTGCCACAGGAGGTACAACGCTTCATGCGCATCACACGTGCATACGAGCCTCCACTCAGACAGGCAGACGGCAGCGAGACCGATTACTACGGAGAGCGCATGAAAAGCCTGGCTGCGCTCATGCACAGGCAGCCAGCATCAAGAAGGTGACAGGCGAAAAACAAACCGGCTCACTCCTATTTGCAATTGATCGCCATTGCTTAATTGACAACGCGCCACCGCACGACCATTGACAAATGTTCCTGTAGCGGATCGATTATCAACAATCTCATAGTCACCTGCTGGCAGTTCGCGAATCGTGGCATGCAATCGGCTCACCGCCAGGTCTTCAAGAAAGATATCACATTCGCGGCTCCGGCCAATCGTCATCTCGGGTAGCACTTCGATGCCCTGAATGAGGCCACTCTGCGAACTGAGGGGGAACAGGCGAGCAATCATGGTGGGATGTGGATCTGGTGCTTTGCCAACATGCAACTCACGCCCACGCGAGGAGGGAAGCTGAAACGGTCTGGTGCCTTCGCTAGCGTAGAAGGTCAATTGCGTATTGCCAAACAGGAGTTGATCGCCATTGTTGAGAAGCTGCTCTTTGATAGAGCGCCCATTGACAAAACTATCACCGCTGCCATGATCATCGCGCAACACGTAGCCCCCCGGACTCAGCAGGATACTGGCCTGCTTACGATGAACGGCAATATCTTCAAGAAAGATGTCACAATCGCGGCTCCGGCCAATAGTTGTACACTCTTTCCACAGTTCAACACGCTTGCCCAGAAGAGAACCCTTCTGAATGACAAGGTAGGCACCCGAAGAATAATCCTGTTTCATACGATACCACTCAACCTCAGCCAGAACGCAGCACTTTAGGCTTCTGGATAGCAACAAATTCTACTACTATCTACTATGGGACTGAGTATAACATGTTTTTATAGACAAGTGTAGCCAAATATAGACTTTTCTACCTCATTTTTAGTCGCTATAACAAATAGGATTGAACGGTGTCAAGGTTAAATTCACCCATCGGCACGACGGCTTGCTGCTAGCAGCTTCTCATCCCAGCGTTGTATGATGATCTTGCGTACAAAAATAGCATGATCTTGAATGGAAGAGGAGATATCCATCCATGACAACGCAAACAGGTCATCAGATCGCCGTCGATTTTGACGTTCCAGCCAAAATGCGCGATGGCGTCATCTTACGCGCTAACGTCTATCGACCGGTAGGGGAGGGCAAGTGGCCGGTTCTACTGACGCGGCTCCCCTACGGCAAAGATTTTCCCCTCGGCAGTTCAGCGCTCGATCCAGCTCAGGTGGCACGCCGGGGCTACGTCGTGATTGTACAGGATACACGGGGCCGTTTCACTTCCGAAGGAAAATGGGAGCCAATGCGCAACGAAGCCGAGGACGGTTACGATACCGTCGAATGGGCCGCAAAACTGCATTATAGCAACGGCTCCATCGGCATGTACGGCGTATCCTATTTCGGCTTTACGCAATGGGCGACCTTAATTCAGGGGCCATCATCACTTAAAGCGGCCATCCCGATTATGACGTGGAATAACCCCTTCAACGGTGTTCAATTTCGCGGAGGCGCACTAGAACTGGGAACTCTTGCCAACTGGCAACTCTCAATGGGCATGAACGTCCTCATGCGTCGCCATAGTACAGATCCACGCGCCCTCGGAGCTGCTATGTACCAGCTTGTTCAGGACATCGACGCGCTGGGAACGCAGGGATATCACTCGTTGCCGCTCAAAGAGTTTGAGCCACTTGTGCGCAACGATGTGGCCCCGGACTTTTTCCTGAGCATCACCTCTCCGATGGACCGTAAGCAGGTTGATCCTATGACTATTGTGGGCAAACATGAGCAGGTAACTGCCCCCACATTCAATATCGGTGGCTGGTACGACATCTTCTTGCAGGATACCATCGAAAACTTCAGGATTATGCGCACTCAGGGCAGCACGCCCGAAGCGCGTCAGAGCAAACTGCTGATTGGCCCCTGGATACATGGCGGCTTCACGAACCCTGTTGGAGAACTGAACTTTGGCATGGGAGCAACGGCGGCTATGATCGACTTACAGGTCGATCTGATGAGCCTGCAATTGCGCTGGTTCGATCATTTCTTACAAGGCGTGGATACCGGCATCACCAGTGAAGCGCCGATCAAGCTCTTTGTCATGGGAGCCAATGTCTGGCGCGACGAGCAAGAGTGGCCGCTGGCACGAGCAGTCGAAACCCGTTACTATTTGCATAGCAACGGACATGCAAACTCTTTAAAAGGCGATGGTTCGCTCAGCACCACGCTTCCCGAAACCGAAACTGCTGATCACTACGATTACGATCCTGCAAACCCCGTCCTGACGCGTGGCGGTGCCCTATTGATGACACCCGAGTTCCGTGCTGGACCCTTCGATCAGACCCCGATTGAGAACCGCGACGACGTGCTGGTCTACACAACGCCTGTGCTGGAGCAAGATGTAGAAGTAACTGGCCCCATCTCCGTCCATCTCTGGGCAACATCCAGCGCACCTGATACTGATTTCGTAGCCCGTCTGGTTGATGTACATCCCAACGGATACGCGCAAAACCTCACGGATGGCATCATTCGCGCACGCTACCGCGATTTTGTGCATGGAGGGCAACCATCGCTCATCGAGCCAGACAAAGCATACGAATATGAGATAGATCTGTGGACAACCAGCAACCTCTTCAAAAAAGGACACCAGATCCGGGTGGATATCACCAGCAGTTGTTTCCCACGCTGGAACCGCAATCTCAATACCGGACAGGAGTTCGGCAGTTCTAGCGAGATGGTGGTAGCTCATCAAACGATCCTGCATGATGTTGATCATCCATCTTATATCGTATTGCCTGTCGTGCCGATACAATAAAATAGCTGTACATCCAGAAAAAACACAAGCAGACCAACAGTTTTCCCAAGTATTCTTCTAAAGAATACGAAAGCTATTGGCCTGCTTCAAAAGGGCAGATCTTCTAAACGCATAGCAATAGTTTTCGTACTCTTTGCTTGCAAAAAGTATTCTTTTGCAAGCATGGCTATCTCCTCTGCTGCTGTATAACGAAGCCACCACCATTGAGGATCTTCTTGCCGACGTTCAGCAATCGTAGAGGCGAAATGACACGCACCGTAAACCAGACTACGAAAGCGAAGAGCATCTGGCAGCCGTTCTAGCTCGATAGTAGTAAGAGTATGATAACAGCAATACCCCTCAATAATGGCGGCGATGCGTTCCTCATATAGGTGATAGGTATCTAAGGATGCAAGCGGCGCCCAGGGGAGGGCATCATCGCTGGACGCCAGCAAAAAGCCAACGTCGATGACAGCTGGCCCAGAACCAGCACCCTCCCAATCGATAAGCTGTATCTGTCCGCCTGCAGTACAGATGCTATTGGCAGGATGGCAATCGTTATGAATGCACACGAGAGGCAGATCTTCCCGGCGATCCAGCAGCGCTGTAGCTTGCAACAACTCTTCATAACGCTCCTGGAGATTTGCAGGCACCAGAGATTCAACGCTCTCCAGTTGCTTCTGTGCATAGGCAAGTTCTCCACTAGGAAGCATCCCTGCACGTGGCAAGGTAGATGCAGCAGCGCCCAGACGCAAGGCATGTAATTTGCCCAATGCTGCTCCAAGATTGTAAAAAGCAGTAAGCGACCAATCGAACGGAATACCGTCGATGAAGGTTGTTATCAGATAATACCAACCTTCATGCATCACTACAGTCTCGCCATCAAGCGAGCGGACAATTCTCACTGCCGAATATTGCTGCTCTTCTAAAAAGGCCAGAACATAAGCTAAGGCCAAAGGAGAGAAGACCGCGCTCTGATCATTCTCAACCTGATACATCCGCAATATCCAGCACACTCCTGTAGCTAGCGTTATCTGATACACATACTTCCCTGGCACCATGTTCAAAAGCTCAATGGCAATATTTTGCAGGTTATAACGCTGGCTGAGATAGGACGATATATCTGGAATGTCAGGCATCGTACTATGGTTCTCCCAATCCATTCAAGATGGTCATTATTGTTGCATCCCCAGCAAGTTCCCGCTTTCGTAGCGCCGCAAACCTAGCTCGAATATCCCTACTGCCGTTAATACAATCAGCACTGTCCCTCCAATCATCGCGCCAAACAGCGGCCAGGTAAAGTGGCGGAGCAGTTGGAGCGGTATAAATGAAATGAAACCAGCTGGCACCAATGTAAAGAGTAACAAACGCACCGCCCCATGAAAGATATCCATAGGATAGGTGCTGAACGAGATGAGCGCATTAAACATCTGCTGAGCCATTCCCTCAGTATTGCCCAGAAAGAACGCCAACGAGCAGAGAATTACCAGGAACGCAGTAAAAATGAACGAGACCATTATCACCAGTATAATGAATACGGCTATATGAATTATACTGGGATGAACGAGCAAGATATAAGCTCCGATGGCAAAGAGAATATCGCCCCAGGCAGTCGGATTGGTGGCGGCAACACAGACATGCAGCAAGGCATAGCGAGGCATGCCAAGATAGGCATCCAGGCCACCATTCATGATCAGGCTTGCCAGTTGCCGCGCATTCCCGAAGACTGTCGCGCTGATTCCAAACCCACAGGCTGAAACCGCCCAGAGAATCACAACATCCGTGATCTGCCAGCCATTTGTGAGCGGGAACTGATGAAAGTAGGTCCACCAGAAAAACAGCCAGAGGCTATCGCTAGCTAGCAGCGTCAACACCTGTACAACAAACGCCGTCCGATACTCCATCGCAGCCTGCGTGTTTGCCACCGTATAACTGCCGATGAAACGCAACATACTGACCAGTTTTTTTATGAACAGCATCGCCCTACCCTCCATTGATATTGACGCGACGCAGCGCCACCTGATAAATCATAAACAGGATCGCACACCCCACAACAAGCATCGACACCTGTTGCAGCAACAGTTGACAGAAACGATCCAGCTCAAAATGTACCAGGGTACGAGCTGGACCATACAAAATGGCCCCGAAAGGCAGAGCCAGTGCGATACTCCGCACCGGCTCTGGAAAAATCTCCAGGGGAGCGAGCACTCCTCCTAGAACCAGCGTCAGGCGGCTAAACATAAATGAAAACGGCTGTGTTTCCTCAATCCAAAACGCCAGCAGCCCGATAGAAAAGTAGGCGACAAAATCGATGCTCATCGCCAGCAAGCTCACTAACGGCCAGGCCAGCAATCCCTGCCAACCAAAGGGAGGCCAACCAGCTACCAGCAACGCCAGACCAGCTCCCACCAGACAATTCATACTCCAACGCACCAGCCGCTCGCCCAGGTATTGAGCAAAGTTGTACAGCACATAGCTGCAAGGCCGCACTAACAGATACGCCAGTTGCCCAGAGCGTACCTCCTGGTCGATGCGCTGCGTCAATGCAGGCAGCGAAAGTGCAATCGACTCTCCAGCAATCAAATACCAGATCATCGTATTGATGCTGAAACCGCTCAGGATCTTTTCCCTGTGTAATGCAAACGTCACTTTCCAGAGCTGGCTAAGAATAAAGACCAGCACAACAACCATCAGCGAGCGAAAAAAGATCTCCAGCATATAGGCCAGATTATTTGCAACGCTCACCTGCAACACTGTCGTATATTTTAAGAAGTCCAGGCGCAAGCGTCGCATAACCCCTCGATCTCGTCGTACACCTACCTCCATACGAATTACCTCCCTCAGTTGGCTGCCACAGTCGTATCAAAGTCCGCCTCGTCTTCATGCTCCACCTTGCTCTTCTCGCCATAAATGGCCGCGATAATCTCCTCCATTGGAGGGTCAGCAATGGTCATATCGAGAATATGGCAACGCTGCATAATGGCGGCAATTACAGGTTCCAGAGGGCATTCTGATGTGTCAACTTCCAATTTCAAGCTTCTTCCTTGCGCTTTCAACACCTGGATTCCCGTCTTATTCCGCAGCCCTTCATGCATGCCGCCCAAATGTCGCCGGCCGCTGGCAGGATCTATGGTCAATAGGGTTTCAGCAGGCTCATCCAGCAACAGATCTACCGTTTTTGCCCGGAGATAGTCGCTTTTCATCTTCGCAACTGGCTCATCCAGAATAATCTCACCATGATTGATCACAATGGCGCGACGGCAAACCTGCTCCACATCACCTGCATCATGTGATGTGAGGAAGACGGTTGTTCCCTCTTCGGCATTGAGTTGCCCGATCAAATCACGGATGCGTTGCTTGGCGATGACATCCAGGCCAATAGTTGGCTCATCGAGAAAGATAATCTCGGGGCGATGCAACAGCGCCGCCGCCAGTTCACAGCGCATACGTTCTCCCAGGCTCAGCTTACGCGCGGGCGTGCGCATATGATCGGCAATATCGAAGACCTCAATGAGAAAGTCGCGCCGCTTGCGATAGGCCATCATATCCAGTTCATAAATGCGAGCCAGCAGATCAAACGTATCCTGTGGAGGGAGGTGATACCAGAGCTGCGATTTTTGTCCAAAGACGCTGGAAATGCGATACGAGAGCGTGTGACGCTGCTTCCAGGGGATCAGCCCAAGTACCTGCACCATACCATCAGAAGGATAAAGAATACCAGTCAACATCTTTATAGTGGTAGATTTACCAGCACCATTTGGTCCGATAAACGCGAGTACCTCGCCACGTTCAAGCATAAAGCTGATTTGCTTGACGGCTTCACGCTCACGATAACGGGGAGCGACAAAGGAACGCAAACTGCCAGCTAGCCCGGAGGCGCGCTCGCGAGATCGAAACGTCTTGGCTAATCCATCCACCTGAATGATCGACATGCTCTTTTCCCCTTCTGTTTACATAGAGAGAATATGCTCTCTATGGTTGTAATACCGCGTCCAACTCCAAACGCGGAAAGATGACTGCTCCCGGTACTATACTGGTTAATGCCTGCCCCCCCCACTGCCCGTCTCGATCCCATGCTCCATTGCTGATCGGTTCTAACCCCAGTTGCGCCATGATGCGATTGCATGAGGAGGGAATATAGGGAGCCAGCAAAATAGCAAGCAAGCGCGTGGCTTCCGCCGCCGAGTAGAGCACAGTATCCAACCGTTCCGCCTGCCCCGGCGAACGGGCCAGCTTCCACGGCTCGCATTGCTCTATATACTGATTGGCGCGGCGCACAAATTCCCAGGTAATACCAATAGCATTGCCAATCTCCCAGGACTCTAACGCCGTCGCAGCTCGCAGCCTTGCTGCTGCCGCGACCCGCTGTAAATCGGCCTCCAATTCACCCGTTGGGCCTGGCGCTGGTATCGCCCCTTTACGATAGCGCTTCACCATCGAGACCACACGGTTGAGCAAGTTGCCCAGGTCATTGCCCAATTCGTCGTTATATGCCCGAACCAGACCTGCACGCGAAAAATCTCCATCTGAGGCAAACGATAAATTGCGCAACAGATAGTAGCGCACCGCATCAGCGCCAACTCGATTGACCAGATCAACCGGATCAATGATATTGCCAGCGGTCTTTGAAATGCGTTGCCCCTCCAACGTAATAAAGCCATGCACTGATACCTGCTTCGGCAGCGGCAATTCCGCCGACATCAGCATGGCAGGCCAGTAGAGACAATGGAAACGTGTAATATCTTTCCCGATCACATGAGCATCAGCAGGCCAGTAGTGGGCAAACTGCTCAGCATCGTCGGGAAAGCCTACAGCGGTCAGGTAGTTGGTGAGGGCATCAAACCAGACATAGATCACCTGTTTGGGATCACCTGGTACTGGAATACCCCAATTTTCCAACCCTGGACGAAGCTGGCGCGAAACGGAAAAATCGCGTAATCCCTGGCGAATAAACCCAATCACTTCAGCACGACGCGAGGCTGGCACAATAAACTCAGGATGTTCCTCAATATGTGCAAGTAAGCGTTCGCTATATTTTGAGAGAGCAAAAAAGTAGTTCTCCTCTTCCAGCCATTCGGGGATCAGCGAAGGATGATAAGGGCATCTGCCATCGACCAGTTCATCGTCTGTATAAAAGGTATTGTCCGAGCTGCAATACCAGCCAGAGTAGGTCGATTTGTAGATATCACCATGTTCTTGAGCGCGACGGAACATCTCTACTGAAGCGCGTGCATGCCGCTCCTCTGTCGTACGAATCCAGTAATCATTCGAGATCTCAAGTTTTGTCCAGGCCAGACGAAATGCCACATCCATCTCATTGACCCAGGTGTACGTATCCATGCCCCGACTATTGGCTGCCTTCAACACATGCTGGCTATTCTCATCAATGCCCATACAGAAGAAGGTATCATGCCCTCGTAAGCGGTGATAGCGTGCTGCAACATCAGCTGCCACCTTCTCCAATGCATGCCCAATATGGGGAGGAGCATTGGGATAGTCAATCGCAGTTGTCACATAAAAACGTTGTTGTTCGGGAGTGCCATCCAACTCCCCGCGCTCAACAGACATACTTTCACCTCATCTCTTTCTTCAATAAAAAAAGAAGAGGGGCGCAGGTGTGTCGCCTGCGCCCCTTCTGTGCTTTCTGCTTGCAATATCTTCTAGCTACTCAGTAAGCCTTCCTTGCAACCGGGAAGAGGACCACGACACACATTCAGAGCGCATAGTCATAGGCATATGCACGCTGCACATAAGAGCAAGCACCATAAACATGGGAAATGCCTGTCTCTGGTCTGTCATGATCCACCCTTTATTGTGTGTATCGCGATCTCCCCTCACATGAGTAAGGAAGAGATAGTTACTATAGCTGTGTATAAACTACTTTCTTTCAATATAACTATAATAAGCGTCATTGTCAAGCATGAGAAAGAAGTGAATAATTGATGCTATCAGCTGTTCATGCAATAGATTGTGTATCAGGAATAGCGTTTGAGCGAGCGGAGAGCACAATTCCCACACAAGCAACCAGTGTGAGGCCGAAAACGCCACACCAGCTCAACAATGTAAGCGCATCGGGAGCAATCAACGACTGGCCCCTCAGAGCTTGCCAGAGCAACGAGCCAGTCAGCCCAAGATAGCCCAGGCAGATAACCCAGACCAGAGCAACCCGCCGTCTTGTTCCCAGATGTGGAAAACGTTGTGCCGAAAGGAGCCAACCAATAAAAGGTAGCACTTGCAAAGCATGCAGCCCAACAAAGTGAGCGATACGTAAATCACCACCGACAGTGCTCCATCCCAGAAACGGTAGACCCGGCCCGCCATCAAGCACGCCAACGCTATGCGCTCCACTCGTCAACATATGTCCTGCGTGTCTGGCAACCAGTTGGGCCGTCGTGGGCTGGGTCATTATTACCCCAACATACATGCCAAAGAGGGCGATCATCAGTCCCAGACGTAACGACCAGATTAGCGCTTTGTCTGTGCGACGCTCAAACAGGAGAAGGATCGCCACGACGAACGCCGCCACACAAATCATCACAGCAAAAGTCCCCATTGTATTGTAAACGGCCTTATCAAAAGAGGTTGCTACATTGAAATGGCTACCAACTCCGCGTATTACCTGCAAGACGATCAGAACCATTTCACCCAGTACGCCCAGCGAGGTCAGAGCGCCAATGATACCAGCAAAGAATCGCCAACGCTGCACAAACTTGAGGAGCCAGATAAAAGTAAAGCAGTAAATGCTGAGTGAGAGTGCAAATTTGGCCGGTTTGACCCATGCTGGAGCGCCAGTAATCACGTGATGATCAACAATCAGTCCAACGCCAGTAGCCAGAAGAGTTATTATCATCAACAGACCTATAATCATCAGCCACGAGTTCAGGACAAACCCTTGACGCAACAATATTAGAAAAGAAAAGCTTTCTGATTTTTTCGTAGTAAACAACATCGCAGTATACCTCTTCAAATGGAGTCATATAAAATAGCGGGACAGCGACGCTCAGCCAGATCTCTCTGTCCCGCTTATCTAGGGAGAGTATAGTGAACATGTGTCAAAGTATTATGGCGGAAGGTTGAAGAAAGAGAGACGAAATTATGACAAAATTGTTACGGCAAACGGCGACTGCAACAACTTTGTCGCAATAGGATAAAAGCTCGCCAATCCTCGTTTAATTGGTCAAAGGCAGAAAATTGTAGGCAGGCATCGGGAGAGCGTTCAACGGGTGTAGTGGATTTTGAAATCAAAGAGGTGCCTCATATGTCCCAAAGCGAAGTGGCGCAACTACGACAAAGCATCCTGGAAGAATACGAAGCGATGAAACGCGGCCTAACCGGTTTTGCCTGGGGATCAGCTAAGCATGCTTTTATCGATGCACGCATGAAACGTGTCGATTATTATCACGAACAACTCATCAAACAGATAGGCGAACAGGAGGCAACACATACGATTTGTGATCTCTATGAGCAGGTTATCGGATAAGGTCAGGGCGAGGAAAGTTGTGGTGGCGCGTCTGCTATAATGATTGTCATGAGCATCACGAAATGAAAGCGAGCGTAGTATGCGTTTACGACGATCAGAACTCTCGACGCCAGCCAGCAATGAGCGAATGATGAAAAAGGCAGCTACCAGCCAGGCCGACCTCGTTCTGCTTGACCTTGAAGATTCTGTCGCTCCCGAAGAAAAGGCAGCAGCACGTACAAAAGCCATTCAAGCGCTGACTACAATGGATTGGGACAAGAAAACACGCGCAGTTCGCATCAACGATCTAGAGAGCGAATACGCCTATCAGGATATTATTACTGTCGTGGAAGAGACGGGCGAACATCTCGATATACTAATTGTCCCCAAAGTGAAATCGGACAAAGATGTCTGGTGGGTCGATCTACTGCTCACGCAAATCGAAAAACGCTTGAAACGAACTAAGCGGATAGGGTTGGAGGTGCTGATTGAGGATGTAGAGGCTATGCTCCATGTGGAAGAGATTGCACGTTCTAGCTCACGGCTAGAGGCGCTGATCTTTGGTCCCGCCGATTATAGCGCCTCTCTGGGAATGGATAGCAGGGTCATCGAAGGGAGCCTTGATGCCTATCCTGGCGATCCCTGGCACTACGCGCGCAACAAAATTGTTATTGCGGCTCGTGCTGCTGGCATCGATGCCATAGATGGCACCTATCCTGATTTCAACAATGCGGAAGGATACCGCCGCGAATGCACGCGCTCACGTATCCTGGGCTTTGTTGGCAAGTGGGCGATTCATCCCAGCCAGCTCGATATTGCCAACCAGATATATTCACCTTCACAAGAGGAAGTTGAACAGGCGCGCAAGTTGGATGCTGCCTATCAGGAAGCTTTAGAGAGAGGTGTGGGAGCGATTGCCGTCGATGGGAAAATGGTCGATGTGGCAATCATTCGCAGCCTCAGAACCACACTACAAAAGGCCGACCTGCTAGGAATGTAATGGCGCTACACCCGGTGGCTCCATCTTCTCTTCAGGCGTCATTGCGGCTGGTTGCTCTTTCCCCTGCTGCTCCCAGATAGGAATGCTCAAGACCAGCCCCAGAAGCAGCCAGCGGCAGGAGGCAACAACAAACGGTCCTGTACCGCCTCCTGCCGCCGCTGAGGGAATAAAAATACCAGTAAAAAAGCCGCCAAAGAGAATCGAGACATAATACCCGATATACGCCAGCGCAATGGATTTTCCTAAAGGGGATCGAGCAGCATTGAAGCCCTTCAGCGCCTTCACTCCAACTGCGACCAGAATCCAGATCAGGCAGAACAACCCCTGAATACCTGTTTCTGCAAGCATTTGCAAATACTGATTATGAGCCACACCAACCTTATCGCTGCCATAGATGCGATCAAAGAACTGAAAATTGCCTGCTCCAACCCCCATATAGGGACTCTTCAGCCAGATCGTAATCGCATCCTGCCAGATCTTCACGCGATCAGAGCCATAGGTTCTCTCAGGATTAAAAAAGTCAGAAACGCCTGGAATGAGAAGAAGTACAAAAGGGACAAGCACAACAAGCAAGACGAACCAGTTTCTTGTCCGCAAAGCGATCATGACGAATATCGCCAGAAACAGGCCGATCCATGCCTCGCGACCAAAGGACATAATTACGCCCAGGCAAAAGAGCAGCGAAAGCACTCCCCAGATCAACTGACCTCTCCAATGAGAGGCATAGAGCGTTTGTGTTATCGCAAGGCTACCAAAAAGGAGAATGAGAGAACCTAGTGCGCTCGATTCAGCCCCAAAAACCTCCGGGCGCAGCACACCGAGAATGACCTCTTTAGAATGCAGGCCAAGTGGAACCGCAAAGATGCAGCCCAGCGCGTATAGCATACCAACCCCCACAAAAGACAGGAGCAGTAAATAGGCGTCACGAGATGAGCGAATCAGCCCCGGAACAATCGCCAGAAACATAGGCAAGCCAACCAGAATCATCATCTCAGAAACATTGACCAGCATAATAGACACAGTAGAATGAGGATATTGATAAGAGACATTCGGATCGGGAAAAATATGCGAATAGATGATTGAAGACAATCCTACCAGCATCAAACAAAGGAGAGGCACAAAGAGACTGCGATCCAACAATATCTGCCTGGACTTGCGCTGAGGCAGAACGATTCTCAGTAGCCAGATGCAGATTATCAGGGCAAAAAGCATATTGCCGATGTAAAGTCTGGACAGAATCCCAGAACTCAGCGATAGAGCAATGCTGGGACTGGCAACCAGCACATAGAGAGGCAAGGCAAAGCTGATGCGCCAGAATAACAACGCCACAAGATTGATTGCAATAGCACCAATCAGCCCAAGCAGAGGAAAAATTGGCATAAGCAAAGCACAGCCAGCATTCAACACAAGATAACTGCCCAGTGCCACAATCACTACCACTGGCGGGAACGAAAAAACTAATGTACGCTTCCTCCCTTCCTCCAATCTGCTCGCCGAAAAACGGCTGGCAACAAACACGCCGCCCAGACCCATTATCAAACCAACCAATGGAGATAATGCCAGGCGCTCATCTTTCGTCGCATGGGCAGCTGGTAACGTCGCAACAGCTGGCGTCGGACTAATCACCCCCAACAAATTATCATACCCTTCATGCTTCAATGTTGCCAATCCAGTATTGATTTCCAGCAAGCGCTGCTTTTGTGCTCCATATTGGTTGGCAAGCAGGCTATATTGCGACGAAGTTGTTTGTTTAACGGCTTTTAATTGCTCCAGCGTCGTTGCCGTTTGCAGCATAGCCGCCTGCACCTGCTCTAATTCAGCATTCAAATGTGCATTGATAGCCTCAATGACTTGAGCGCGATCCTTCTGAATATTCTGGACCAGCGCATTGTAGACGGTACTGACAATCAGCGCGGCATCTCTAGAACTGCCAGCATAACCCACAAGCTGAACGATGTTCGTATTTTTTACGACCGTAGCCGTCACACGCCCATTTTGCAGATCCGCCAGTACATATGCCTTAAATTGAGGATAAGCATGCAAACGGGTCAGGGCAAGATCCAGCACACCTGGACTCTGTAACAGGCTGGCAAAAAATGCTGTCGTTGCTTTGCCCTGAACAGAGGTGCCAGCTACCGCATGCACCTGCACCTGTAATGTTGCCCGATAGGTTGTAGACGAAACGAGATCGGGGATATAGTAAGAACAAACGGTGTTGAGAAGTATTGACAGGAATACAAACCAACCCCAACGCCGTATAAACCGGATGCCAACCAACCCCGTTAAAAACCCATCGACGTTCCTTCCTCTAGAGCCTATTTTCTGCTCCATCCCATACCCTCACACAAATTCCTTTCTGGAAGCCCGGTCATTCATGCGCCAGGGTCCATGACCTCGATTCGCCGTCCTACCTTCTCCCATATAGTACCTGCTGAATATCATTTTTGAACCTGCCATATGGTTAAGAGCAGGTTAACATTCTTTATTCATTCTTTCATTTCCTCAACCTGACACTTCTAATATGGACCTTTATTGACTTTTACGTTACGATAAAAGAAAGAAAATGATACTCATAATTTCTCATTCTTTATGTAAGGAGCTGTTTCATGGGCACAGCATTGATACGTGTCGGATATGATCTAACGACAATCTGGCGACGTTCTACAGGCATTTTTCGCTATGCTACAGAGTTAGCAAAGCATTTGCTTCTCCTTGAGAAAAGCGCCCCATCCATACAATACGTCCTCTTTTTTGCGAAAGAAATACATCCAGATTTTCTCCCTTTGCAGGATACATTTGAGGCTATCATCTGTCCAACCACAAGCGAGCTGTTCATCAAGCAATGCTGGTTTCCTGCTATAATTCCGCGTCTCAAGCTAGACGCAATACACTACCCTTCATTTCCTCCACCCTATTTCCAATGCGCAGACACGCCAGAAATTATGACCCTGCATGATGCCGGTCCCTGGCGCTATCCGCACACGCTCACGTTGCACGGCAGGGTCTATTTCCGCACATTATTGACGCGAGGAATACAACATTGCACACGTATCATTACAGTTTCGGAGCACGCACGATCAGAAATCAAGCATTTTCTGGGAGAGCATCACCTCTCAAAAATAGCCGTTATCCCAGAAGCAGCACGTCCCGAATGTGCCATCGCCTGCACTGATATGTTCAAACAAGAGGTGCGAGAGCGCTATCAGTTACCAGCACGCTACCTTCTCACGGTATCCACTGTTGAACCGCGTAAGAATCTCAAAACGCTTTTACATGCTTATCAACTCTTAAAAAAGCAGCTGAGAAGCGCCTGCCCTCTACTGTTCATTGTGGGGCGCAGAGGTTGGAACCATAACGATATCTTGAGCCATATGGCAGAGTTGAAATATCACGTATACTTTCCGGGCCATGTGGCAGATGCAGAACTGATCGCGCTCTACCAGATGGCAACCTGCCTTGTCTTTCCCTCGCTATACGAAGGTTTCGGGCTGCCCGTACTTGAAGCCATGAGCGCTGGTTGTCCAGTGATTACCTCCAATACCTCCTCGCTACCGGAGGTCGCTGGCAACGCCGGACTTCTGGTTGATCCACTGAATCCCGCTGACATTGCACGGGCGATCTACACACTCCTTGACAATGATGCCCTGCGCCTGCGTCTCATACAGGATGGACACCAGCAAGCTGCACGCTTTTCGTGGGAAGCGACGGCAAGCATGGCCAGAGATCTCTATCTGCAAGTGTGCGAGCAGAAACAAACTAACTCACCCAAGCTCTCATGACACAAGTAAACATTGCACCCGTAACCCTATATCCTGGCACCGTATAGCAGTCTCTTTAAGCACTTTTACACGATCGCGGCGCTTTTGCAGCAACAAGATCGTCTGATGAACTTCTGCCGCCAACAAACGCGTATCCGCTCGATCGAACACAGGCCCATCAATAATAATTATCTGAAAAAGCTTCTGTAGCTCTGGTAAAAGAGCACGCAAGCTAACGGCTGTCAACGGCTCGTTTTGCGTTAGCGTTGCATTGGCTGGCAGCACAAATAGCGATGGAGAGCTGGTTCGCCCAATACATGACAGCAACATCCCTGCATCGGTTTTAAGATTACCCGGTCCCAGGATTTGCAGATGTTGACTCAAAGAAGGGCGCTCCTGACTGGCCTCAATAATCAGTGTGCGATAACCAGAATGCACAAAAAATGTGGCAAACAGAACAGCACAATTACGTTTTTGACGCAAACTTGTCAGCAATATCGTATGGTTGCCCTTCTTCAGTGCCTGTATACTCAAAGATTCACATAGGAAACGGAAAGCATCCAACCGCCAACAACAAAGCAATGGATGCCCGGCCAGTAAGCGCTTATATTCAAAGCCAAAGATATTCAATGCACCATTCAAGGCTGAAAGTCCGCTCAAGCGTTCTATTTCTCCCTTATGCCGTATAAAAGGCGAAAAGTACTCCATAAAAATTACTACAGCAATGTGCAGCAATACTCCAAGAGTAACCGCTACAGCTAGAACACTGCTCACTGATGGAGGAGGAACGACAGGGATATCAGACGCCTTCGCCTCGTGTTGAATAATATATGCCTTTTGAAACAGCGGTTGCACGCTCTGAATATCGCTTAATGCTTGATTATACAGATACAGGCTACGAATATCATTATTCACTCTGTATTGATCGTTGTTGAGGATAATTCTCTGCTGCGTGGGTAGCACAGGATGATCTGATGGCTTTGTTTTTGGCGGCTGCAAGGCCTGTATCTGCTCGTTCAAAGCATTAATCTCGCTGGTCAGGCGAGTAATCTCCTGTTGTAGCCACTGCTGATAGTACGTCAGTTCGTGCTGCAAACCGGCACTTTGTTTTTCGACGAACTGCAAGGCAAGGTAATTAGCGATATCTGCCGCAGCTTCAGGTTTGCTGTCGGTCACACGGATCAACAAAATATGGTTAGAAGAATCGGCAGTAACATTGATTGCCGTCTTTAGTCTGGCAATCGAGAGGCGAGGATAGCGCTTATTGATCGCTATGAGAACGGGAGGCGTCGCCACCTGAGCAGCATAAGATGTTGGCACACTGAGCTTGACGATAGTAGAAGGAACAGCGGTATCAACAAGCATTGAGGCATTGAGAAGAATAGAAGTCGAAGCTGTATAGGTTGCGGTCTCGCCCTGCACATAGAGCCAACCAGCCTCCAGAGAGACAGGGATAACCAATAACAATAACCACAGCAATCGCACATATCCCTCAGCATATGCCCTCAGTTCCATATACCTTCTTCTCCCTCAACTCATCAGATAGATCCTGTTTCTCTCGTTATACTTCAATAGAGTTGCTAGCTGACGAACGAGCTGGCGTCAATTCAGCGAAGATCTTAAATAATGTTTCCGCGCTCCTGGCCTGACTAAAATACGTCTCTGCCCTCCTCTTCCCTGCCTCACCCATACGCTGTCTCAGCAGGGGGTCTTCAAGTAGAGTGAGCAGCAGTACAGTATATTGCAGCACATCACGAACATTTAGTACATATCCAGTGACGCCATCTTCAACAATACAGGGAATACCAGTCCCATTGTGAGCTATCACTGGCAAACCAGCGGTCATCGCCTCTAGCAACACCAGTCCAAAGCTTTCAACAAAGGATGGATGGGTTAGGATGGTAGCAGAGAGATAGGCGTCGAGAATAAATTCAGGTGTATTATCCTGCATAATATGCAGGTGGTCGGCAACCTTGAGGTCTTTTGCCAGCCGCAGGAGGAAGCGGTGAAAATCGGGTTCCGCAGGCTGAGAGGGTCCAGCTATCAGTAATTGCGCATTGGGAAAACGAGCCACAATAGCGGGAAGACAGCGAACAGTATACTCCCAGCCTTTCCGCTCAAGCAGTTGCCCCACACCCAGCAGCAGCGGATCTCCTGTTATTCCTGCCCTCCGAAGCAAGCTCCCTGACTGCCGGGCGGGGGCACAGGCAAAAATATCAGGGCGGGCCACATGAGGAACGACGCACAGCTTCTCCGGCTTCACCCCCAGTTGCAACAACTGCTGATGAGTATATTCAGTAAACACAACAACCCGACTGCTGCAATTGAAGAAAAGCCTCCCAATTGTTTTGTCATACCATTCGCGCCAGACTCTTCTATATGGATAGAGATGAAAATGTGGCACAAACACAACACTACGACCACGTAAGCGGCCCAGAAGAACAGCCAGTTCGCTTCGTCCCTCACCATAGCCATGACAGATGATGATATCAGCATCGGCCGTGAGCAAGGCAACAAGAAACGGCCAGGAAAACGGCTTCCCCCTACGAACACCAGCAGGACAGCGTTGCACGCGAATGCCATCGATCACTTCTTCACGGCACTGCTGCTCATCGATCTGGAACGTGAGAACGACCACCTCCCAACCCCGCAACATTGCTTCATGCAAAGGCCAGTAGAAGTAATACATATCAAAAGGCTGCTTCACCGTTTCAGGAAAATTCCATACAACCTGAAGTAATTTCATCAGCGACCTCTTCTCAACCTACAACCTGACGGCTTACCTCATGCCGGACAACACGACGACACAGTACATTTGTAATAATATCGTTCATCGCTATCCCCCAATTATCCCAGTTTAAGCGTTCATCGTAGGCTGCACGGCTGGACAACACCAGTTGAGCATACAGTGCTTCATCACGATACAGGGATGCAATCAACAGCGCGTAAGCATCGCCGCGAGCATCCAGAGGCAAGACAAAACCATTTTTACCATTTCTGACTATCTCTGGCACGCCTCCAGTACAGGCAGTGATCACAGGCAAACCAAAGGCGTTCGCCTCGCAAAACACGATACCAAAACACTCGTTTCGCGTGGGCAACAAGAGAAAATTTGCCTCCTGATAGAGCTGTGCCAACTTTTCGTAGTGCAAAGGTTCGTTTTTATCGAGATATGGGATAATTTTCATAGCTGGATGAGATCGGTTTTTCGGGGGCGTGCAACCACAAACAGTCAGTTCTGCCGGAACGCCGATCTGAGCAAGCGCGAGTAGCGTTTCAAAAGCGATCTCACCGCCTTTGCGCTGCCAGTCAACACCAACAAAAAGCAATTTACAGATCCCCGAACGCTTTTTCCGCTCAATAATCTCCTCATCAGGAGGATCATCAAAATTGGCTCCCATCGGCACTACATACACTTTCCGGGAATTTATATGATACTCATTGATTGCTGACTGCGCTGCCCATGCCGAAGAATAAACTAGAGCACTGGCCTTCCTCATTCCCCTTACTGTTACAGCTTGCATCTGCTCAATAGAGTGCGAAAGCATATCGCTGTACTGCGGATAATAATCTAGCAACAAAGCAAAGGTCGCATCCTCAACAATTATCACCGGAATATCTGTCTCCAAAAAAGCCACCTGTGCTAGACTTGCAGGTGCGACAATCACATCAAATCGCGTCTTGAGCAAACGCCGATTCGCAGCACTAGCAAGATTTTTCGCCATGCGGATATGATGATCATAGACAAAATAGCGCCGAGCAACCTTCTTCAAAAACCCTTTCGTCCATCCAATCATCCTCCCTTTCAGCCCTCCTCCTACAACGGTAGCAGGCCCAACATAGACGACTTCACCGCAATGCTTTTGCAACGAGCGAGCCATTTGATAAAAGATGCCCGACCAGGAACGCTTATCCAGAGGATCAAGCGAGGTCAGGAAAGCAATCCTCTTGCTCTGGTTATCAGTGTGCATAACATCTCACTTCCACTTGTTATAGCCTTATTGCAATCAATTTTCCTAAAAATATCGATCAGCAAATCGCCCCAACGCCGTTTCTACAGTATAATCAGCGCGATGATGTGCAAGCATGGAGATGTAGTAACAAAATGGTAATTATTATGCATTGAGAGTTGTAAAATAATAACCAGGATGAATTGGCAATCAAGCAATATTTTGAATAAATTATTCTCTTCCATAAATATTATTGATCATATCAAATATAAATTTTTTGATTAGATAACGCTAAAAATGAGAGGAGATTATTTCAATCACAACTCATTTTAACGTGAAGAAAGTACTAATTCACCTCATTCTCTTGCGTACATATATCTTTATCGTTTATGTTTCCTGGAGACACATAAAGAGAGTGTTCTGCGCCCTCAGATAGACGATGGAGGTGGTAAGTGCTATGTTTCCTGATATCAAGTCGTATCAACACAGCTTCTTTTCTATTCTGTTGCCATCTCTACTGATGGTATTTGCCAGTATACTGACAGCCTGCAACAATCAACCATCTCCAGATCAGCCACTCACTCGTAATGGCATGATAAGTGGTTCCGCAACACCTGGTACAGTAGTAACAGCGCAAAGTAAAGCAGTACAACCGATAGAAATAGTTGCTGACCAGTCACATGTCTCCTCATATGCCAATGGCAAGATGAGTTTGACTATCATCACCAGCCCATATGCTATCTGCAACTTTATCGTCAGTTATGGCATGAACACACCAAGCAAAGCTTTCGGTATCAGACCAGTAACAGCCGATGCTCACGGTCTTGCCAACTGGCAATGGCAGGTAGAGAGCAAAGCTCTAACGGGCATATGGCCGTTGCAGGTGACAGCAACGCCAATAAACGGGACTCAAACAAAGCGCAGCATCAGTGTCACGGTAAACTTGCCTCCACTTCGCCTGGATACAACAAAAAGCATTCTCAATGTGACATCTAAAGCCGTCGCAACACTGGCTATAGTCACAGCACCCTCAACTGACTGCATCATGACGATGAGCTATCCCACTCACCCAAAAACGTTCAAAGGCACAACAGATGCTCACGGAACAATCCGCTGGACATGGCGTGTTGAGGGCAGCACCAATCCAGGCACATATCCGCTCATTGTCACAATTACAACCGGCAGCGGTGAGCAAGCAAATGCGACATTCTCAATGGTAGTCCTATAAAGATTTCTCAATATCAACAGGCAGTTCATCAACCAGATCTTGACCATATCTTTACAAATCATGCACAAAACGTCCTTATACTAAATAGTAGCGTTGATTTACATCAAACCATTTAAAATCTTGAGGAGTTGTGAACGTGGTAGAAGAGCCAGTGATCAGTATTATCATTATTACATGCA
Organism: Reticulibacter mediterranei; assembly: GCF_016587455.1. Taxonomy (NCBI): domain Bacteria; kingdom Bacillati; phylum Chloroflexota; class Ktedonobacteria; order Ktedonobacterales; family Reticulibacteraceae; genus Reticulibacter; species Reticulibacter mediterranei. The sequence goes on from NZ_BNJK01000001.1 coordinate 2,224,491, forward strand.
ACCGCCCTTTTCTGTTGCGCCACTGCCTCCAGCGTGTAACCGCCCTTCCTTATCCATACAAAGAAATTATTGTCGTGGATAGCTCAACAAACAACGAAAGCCAGCCAGTCGTAGCACAGTTCTCAACAATTTTGTATGTACGACTCTCAGGACAGCACAATAATATGCCCCAGGCACGCAATAAAGGCATCATGATCTCAAACGGAAATATTATCGCTTTTCTTGACGACGACTCGATGATACAACCTGAATGGTTGCCAGCACTGCTTGCAGCATATCATGATCCACGCGTTGGAGCGGCTGGCGGACGTGTTATCCGCCGACCAGAACCGTATTGCAATCAACAAAAAGGCAATCCGCAATTACGCGTCCATCCATCAGGTGTAGTGATAGCGAAAGATGTCGATTTACCGAGTACGAACAAAATAGAGGTCGATCATCTCATTGGTTGTAACATGTCGTTTCGCCGTCAAGCATTGGAACAGGTCGGAGGATTTGACGCAAACTACACACTGACCAATTTGCGCGAGGAAACAGATCTTTGCATCCGTGTGAAAAAAGCTGGCTGGCGCGTGATCTATGATCCATCCATTGCCGTCCTGCATGTCTCAGCACGAGCAAAGCCTTTCTTTGGCGACTTTCCCACCGTTCAATATTCTAATGGCCGTAACAGCACGTACTTTGCCATCAAACATTTCGGATTACACCCGCGCACATGTCTTGGTCTCAGCGCTGAGATCTGCAAATCCATCCAGCGGGCGCTCTTCCTCTCTGGATTATTCATCTTAGGTATTACAGCTCAGTTAGCGGGACGAGTTGCCGGTATGGGAGCAGGTATAGTCTGGATGCTCAGTAAGAAGCGCAGAGCAGCAGCAGCACCCCGAATACCAGTTCGTCCACCAGCATTCAGCGCAGCCAACAAATTCACTATCACAGCGCCCCACTCACTAAGAGGCGAACATTCAAACGGGTTGCTAACAAAATACGCAACAAAGAGAGGGATCTAGATGAGAGTATTTCTATTTGGCGTTGATGGCCTGACGTTCCGCGTGCTCCATCCATTAATGGAGCACGGACTCCTACCCAATTTTCAGCGCTTACAGAGCGAGGGCGTCGAGGGAATCCTCAAATCAACAACTCCGCCTGTTACGCCTCCCGCCTGGACATCAATCTCCACAGGTCTCTCTCCAGCCAGGCATGGAGTATATGATTTCTGGGAATATGAACAGAGCGAGCAGGGTCCACATGCAAAGATCATGACTCACCGCCGGGGCGGTAAAGCCATCTGGAACATCTTGAGCGATTGGGGAAAACGCGTCATTGTTGCCAACGTCCCAATGACCTATCCACCGGAGCCAGTCAATGGCATTATGCTCAGCGGCTATATGGCACCTAACATGAGCGCTCATGTTACTTACCCAGCCAGCTTCCAGGAAGTGTTATTAGAGGCTGTGCCTGAATATCAGATCGATCTACATCCAGCCGTGTCGTGTGGACAAACAGGTGACCTTACGTCAGAAGTAATTCATATGACGAAGCAGCGCATTGCAATGCAGCGCTTACTGCTCAAAGAAGATTGGGATTTCTTCTTTCTCGCGCATATGGGTGCGGATCGTATTCAGCATATGCGCTGGGATGAATTGATGACGTTCAACACACAAGAAGCCGAATATTATCAATTGCTTGATGAGTCATTGGGTATGGCGCTGGCTGCTCTGGCACCCGATGACCTCCTCATGGTGGTCTCGGATCACGGATTTCAAGGAGCACGTCGCAAATTTTACATTCAGGAATATCTCTATCGGCACGGCTGGCTACGCATGAAAGATGAAAGCGCCCGTCAGCGTGCCGAAATGATTGGCTCCATCAGGGCCGTTATCCGCGCATTGAAATTACAGAAACTTGCTCGCCGCGTCTTCCGACAACTGCGCCGCAAAGGGATTATGGAGATGGAAAAAGAGCACCATCCAGCACGACTCCCCGATCTTGATTGGACAAGGACTCGCGCATGGATTCCATCATCATCGGGGGCGCTTGCTGGCTATGCTGATATCTTTTTTGACGCAACTGTCTCAGAAGAAGAAATCCAGCAACTACATGATGATCTCTGCTCACTGAGCGATCCCGACAATGGGCAACTCCTCGTCACAGAAGCGCATCGCGAAGACGCCTATGGTCGTGGTTCATTCGCTCCCCAAGAGCGGCATCTAATAGTGCAAACAGGCGAAAATACAACATTACCAACAGAGTTAGGGAGAAGATCATTATGGGAAACACGGGGAGTGAACGGGCGTGGGGTCTCTTCCGGGGTCCATCATCCAGAGGGCGTCCTTTACCTCTATGGAGCTGGAGTCAAACATGGTGCCAGCATTGCACCAACACATGTGTATGATGTTGTACCAACTATTCTTGCACATCTGAGAGTCTCTCTCCCAGACGATCTGGAGGGAAAAGTGATGGCAGATGCCTTTGAACAACTTGTCTCGCACTCCACAACAGCTCAAGATAGCATCGTCATGCAAAAGCTGAAAAGTTTGACTTCCTACATGGCTGAGTTGGGAAAAACAGAAGTAGGCGTCGCAGAAAATTAAAAGAGTGCGTCAGGAACGCGGCGGAGGAAATACGTGAATAACAGGAGGCTCACCGTCCTGCTAGGAATCGTGCTCATAGTACTTGTTGGCGCGGCAGGCACTACAACCTACTATCTACTCATGCTAGCTACAACTCTCCCTTTTCATAACGACAGGGGAACAGCAACTCAGGGAGGACAGAGTACGCCAGGAAAAGGCTGTGGAGTGAAACAGAATAGCGACGGAACATATACCTTCTCCTGGCTCCACGTCTCAGCAGACGGGCAAATTGTTGACGAGAAAAACTGCCACGTTCCACTGGTCGGATTTAATATGGGCGGACTCTTCATAAAGGATGCTGGCGGCAAGGCAACGTTGAGTAAAATTCAGTGGTATAAACAAAACTTTCCCATGAATATTGCACGCGTCAATTTCAACTCGCGCTGGTGGGATGATGATGTGTATGTTCCGAGTGCTGGGATGCATTATCGTACCTGGCTACAAAAATATGTTGGCTGGCAAAAACAGGTCGGCAACTACGTCATGCTCGATAAAGGACCACATTTTGCGGAGCCTCCCTGCGACGGCAACAATATCAAAATTTGCCCTAATCAAGACCAGGGAATGCGAGACTACAAAGCCAATCCCAATGCTGAGACGGCCCAAGGACTTGAAGACTACATAGGCTACGATATTCCTGCCCTCAGCGATCTAGCGAAGCTGTACGCCAACGATCCGGCTATTCTCTACGATGTCTGGAATGAGCCAACCCTAAAAAATTTACCAATCTTTTATCAGGATATGAATACACTCATCAACACCGTTCGTCGTCAGAACCCCGCATCGTTGATTATCGTCTACCAACGGGGATATCGTGAAATTGTGAGCGGGGAGTATCATGACTATACGCAGCCAAATCTCGTTATTGATACACACATCTATCCAAATTTTAACGGCACATCTCCGGCAACAGGCCAGAGCTGCCACTCACCGGGAAAATCAGGTTGGACACCCCAAAATTCAAACCTCGATACGCTGGTACAATTCGCTCACAATCATGGCCATGCATTTATTATTAACGAATGGGGAGGATGTTACGATGCACCCGAATATCATCAACTCATCACCTCTTATGCTAAAACACAGGGTATTGGTCTGGTCTACTTTGAGGCGGGAAATGTGCTGGTAAACCGCAACTCGAATGCATTAACGGTCAATGATAATGGCAGGTTGGTACAACAGGCATACGCTGACATCTTACAAGCATAAATGATTATTGGTAACGTGGTTCCAGGGAGGTGGATATATGGCAAATACAACGGCACCTATTACGCTGCCAGCAAATGCCCATATTCTTGTGATTAAACTGGCTGGTATCGGCGACGGACTTCTCATTATGCCTGCAATTCGAGCACTGCGAGAGACCTATCCTAATGCCAGGATTGATCTCCTCACCCGCCATATTCCAGCACAAATATTCCAGGGCGGGAATGACCTCAACGACCTTATCGTTATTAACCCTCGCCCCAAAGATATAAAACTTGATCGCGCATTTACGCCCATGCAACGCCTGATCCTTCTCAACAAGCTGTTAAAAAGATTGCGGGCTGAACGTTATGATGCCGTCCTTCTTTTTCACCACCTGCTACCGCTCCATCGCCGCCTGATCTTCCAAATATTGTTGCTGGTCATTGGCGCTCACTGGCGCATCGGCCTGGATAATGGTTACGGCTGGTTCCTCAATGTGAAGGTGCAGGACAATGGTTTTGGAGCCAGGCACGAAGCAGAGCATTATCTGGCGGTGGCTGCTGCTGTCAGCGCAACAACGCGGGATAAACGTTTACAGATATCGCTCACGGATGAAGAACGTCGGCGAGCATACACAATCGTACATGGTCTACAAAAGCCCGATGCCATACCAGGGCCAATTATCGCAATGCATCCCGGCTGTAGTATCCTCAGCACTGCGCGACGCTGGCCACCAGAACGCTTCGCGCAACTGGCAGACACGCTTTACCGCGAGTTTGGCGGTCAGTTGTTACTGCTTGGCGGTCCCGACGAAGCGCCTCTGCGAGAAGAAGTCATACGTCTCATGAACTTTGCTATGGCCGTGAGAAGTCTTTCCGGGCAAGAAAGTATCAGGATAACGGCTGCAATCATCGCGCAATGCGACCTTTTTATCGGCAACGACTCCGGGTTAATGCATGTAGCAACTGCTGTTGATACGCCAACTGTGGCGATCTTCGGACTGACGAACCATAACGCCTGGGGACCATATACAGGAGGCATTCCAGGCAAAACGGCCGTTGTGCGTTTAGATCTTCCCTGCATGCCCTGCTACTTTCGAGACAAGAATATAGGCACGCCCGAAGGATGTGCAACTCGAGATTGTCTGACACAACTCCAGGTCGCTCCCGTCGCGGCAACGGCACGGAAGATGCTGCTTGCTACATATAAATTTCTTATTCATTGAGAGAAGGAAAAAACAATGGTTGAAACAGAAAACAAAGCGGTTTTATTCTGGTTAAGTGGCATAGGTCTCTCCTCTATCCATCCTATTATGGAGGTGGAAACCCTGATGCGGCAAGGCTTCACAGCTGAACTCGCTTCAACTCCCATTACAGGTAACCAGTCTCATTATTATCAGGTGATGACAGGTCGGCGTCCCGAGTGCTTCGGCTTTTTCGATACGCTCATGCCACATGAATATAGCGTTGAGGAAAAGCCAGGTGGGCGCGATAGGCCTCCTGAAACATTGATAACACTCCTGAGTTCTGCTGGCTGGAACGTGAACTATAACGAGATAGCTCCTGCCAATCTGGAATCAAGCATATGTGCCTGGGCTAAAACTGCTTCAGCGTTCTCCTGTCTCATCGTCAAATGCGCATACACCGAGCCTCTCATTGGCAATATGACAACTGATCTTGCACAGGCCATTCGCATCGCCAGAACAGTTGTTGGAGAACATGGATTGTTTGCGATTTTCTCAGACGCCCAACCAATCCTGGTGAAACAGTTTGTCAACCTCAATAATTTTCTTGCCAGTACAGGTATCATTGATCGTAACGGACCGGGCAATAGCATTGATTGGTCAAATTCACTGGCATACTACATGGGGCACGGTCAACTCTACGTCAATCTACTTGGCCGCGATGCAAAGGGTATTATCAAACGCCAGCAGGAATATGATGAGGTGTGTAATATTCTGGTTGAAGTTCTGCCACGAAAATTGCGTGACCCCCAAACAGATCAGCCCGTTATTGCCAACGTCTCACGCAAAGAAGATTTCTACAGCAGTGATTACCTGTTCTGCGCTCCCGATCTGGTCGTCACATTCCATCCCGGCTATATTCCTTCCCCTCGCAGCATCTACCTGGACTTTGATGAAACAATCTTTACAACTCCACCAACAGGCACCGCAGCGATCAATGGTGCGCATCCTGATAGCATCAACGGTTTCCTGATCGCTTCTACCCCGGCATTCAAGAGAGGAGTAACTTTTACAGCGTCTATGCCCCTTACCGCTATAGCACCAACCTTATTGCATGCATTACAAGTAAAGCACGCACTTATGGATAGTGATCCTCAACAGGAGTGCTTCGATCCGCGATATCTCTATACCCATCCACTGCATACAACAACGCGGTCCCAGGAACTTTCAGGAGAAGAGGAAGAGCTAATCCTTAGTCGCTTGCGAGATCTGGGATATATCTAAATCACAATCTCTATCTATGAAATACACGTAGTTACATTGCTGAGGTGTTTTATGTCTGCTCGCGTTGTCGTCTTTGGCGTAGATGGCTTAACATTCCGTGTGCTGCATCCCCTTATGCAACAGGAGAAGCTCCCACATTTTCGCCTGCTGCAACAACAGGGTTGTGAGGCAATCCTCGAATCGAAGTACCCTCCCATTACGCCGCCCGCGTGGATCTCGCTATCCACCGGGCTAAAACCGGCCAATCATGGTGTCTACGATTTCTGGGATTTTGGAGAACAGCAAGGGGCGGCCCCTCCTCGTCCTCCCAAACTATTAACACGACGCAAGGGAGGAAAAGCTATCTGGAATATTCTGAGCGAGTTTGGCAAACAGGTTTTAATCGTCAACATCCCTATGACCTATCCTCCCGAACCTGTAAATGGCTTCATGGTCAGTGGCTATATGACACCTGGCATCAACACTCAATTCACCTATCCACATTCCTTCCAGGCAGATTTGTTACGAACTGTCCCCAATTACGAAATTGACCTGCCTCTGGAGGATAAAACTATAGTGGCGGGAAAGAGAAAGTGGCGCGTACTGGATGCCACTTTGCGTATGACCGAACGGCGTATCGAACTGATCGAGTATATGTTGCAGGAAAAGCCCTGGGATTTCTGCTTCCTGGGCTTTGTTGGTGCGGATCGTATCCAGCACCGCCTGTGGGATGAAATCATCGCATTAGATCCTAGAACCTGCGAATATTACCAGCTGTTGGATGATGAACTCGGTCGCATCATGGATCGACTCGGCCCAGATGACAGTCTTTTCGTCGTCTCCGATCATGGTTTCCAGGGCGCAAGCCGCTCTTTCGAGATCAACGAATATCTCTATAGTAAAGGTCTCGTGGCGCTCACCAATCATTCTCAAGCAAGACGAGAGCGTGATCGCCGCAAAAATGTTCTCAAGCATACACTGAAACAAATAGGGCTGTTGGGCCTGGCAAAGCGCGCCTGGAGAACACGTAATGCTCTCAAATCTGAACAACAGGATAATATAGAAGCATATGATCCACATATCCTGAAAATATCCAATATTGCCTGGGAAAAAACGCTCGCTTTCGTGCCCTCTTCATCTGGCTTCGGTTCTGGTTACGCTGATATCTTTCTCAGTCCGGCAATGGCGGTAGAAGAGATTGTAGCTTTACGTACCGCACTCTTACATGAGACCGATCCAGCAACAGGGAAAATGCTACTCGAAGCTGCATATACAACCGAAGTGTTCGGCATCGGTCCCTATGCCCCTGGAGAACCTCATCTCCTCTTGCTGCCCCAGGAAGGGATTACCTTTCGTCGAGGTCTGGGTAATCCTCGCTTCTGGGACGACGCCACGATGACACATGATCCAGGAAGACGTAGCGGCGTTCATCAAAAAGATGGTGTGCTTTATGCCTATGGAGGAGCATTTAAACAGGGTTTCAAGGCTCCTCCAGCCGAGGTTTATGATCTTGTGCCGACCATATTACAGAGCATGAACCTGCCGCTTCCCACTCCCTGCGATGGACGTATTCTGGAAGAACTTTTTATAGATCAGAAAAAACTGCAAGAAAGCGATTCTATCCATAGCGAAAATAATAGCGTGACATTGACGAAATTAAAAAAACTGCTGGAAGCGTAGCAAAGGAGAGCAGGTAAAGGTGCAGACTCCTCCAAAACCACATCAGTCAGCGAGACGCTATCGCCGCCTTGCCTTCGTCTCTCTGCGACAAGAAAAGGACATCCAGGAGATACCAACAACGAAGGTGCCAGCATGCAATGCAGCAGAAATTGAACCGGATAATCCTTTCTATTATCAAGCAACTATCCCGATGATGATCCTGACAAGCATTTCGCGGCAACAAAAACAATCTGCTCCAACAATGCAATCGGAAATTTCGGGAGCCGCAAGCAGTGCTACTATCTCAGGCATCGGCAATATTGTGGGCTATATACTCAAAACTGGCAGCACCTTCCTGATGCAACATGGGCTAGGTGCTGCCTCATTTGGATTGTATGCTCTCAGTTTCTCAGTTATATCCTTTATAGCTTCTCTCTTCACCTTCGGCCTCGATGATGCAATGGTGCGCTATATCGCTATCTATCGGAGCAAGCAGCAGGGAGGGTTGGTTCGGAACCTGATCATTTTCTGTACTGCTCTCGCTGGCATCGCCGGTTTGCTTGGCGGGCTGGGCATCCTTTACTTTGCCCCATTGCTGGCAACACAGCTAACTCACCATGCAGAAACAGCCCCATTGTTACAACTTATGGCTCCAATCATCCCTCTCACCTCTATGCAAATGATCTGGATCGCCGGATTACAGGGGTTTAAAGACTTCAAAAAGCGCGTTCTTGCTCAACGAATCGCTATTCCTGCGATCGTGCTGCTACTTCTGCTCGCAACATGCGCCTTTTTCCCTAAGAGTTTGCTTGCAATCACCATCGTTACCAGCATCAGCACATTACTCAGTACGCTCTCCAGCTTCTACTTTCTCTTTGGACGAGTTGCCCGAATGGAGGTTGCAAAAAGCGATTATGATGTCCGCGAATGGCTTGGGTTTTCAGCCCCCAACTTCTTAACCAACATCGTTGATATCATCCTCGATGCCATCGATACGCTTCTTCTAGGATATTTCGGCATTCCTAAAATTGGGATTGGGCAATACAGCGCGGCCATCAAAATTAGCGGCTTTATTGCTATGCCCCTGACCTCGCTCAATGCCATGTTTAGCCCCACAATTGCAGAATTGCACAGCCAGGGGGAAAAACAGAAATTGGAGGCGATGTTTCAGGTGGTCACGCAATGGGCCATCACGTTCAGCCTCCCTCTCTTCTGCATCTCCGCCCTCTTCTCAACGGCTCTTCTTGAAATTCTGTCCGGGAAAGATTTTATCGCAGCCTGGCCGCTGCTGATCGCCTTTGGCCTCGGAGGAATGGCAAATGCAGGCACTGGCTCTGTTGGCATCATGCTCCTGATGACGGGGCACCAGAAATTATCCTTCATCAACTCTCTGGTGGCCGTTGTCATCAACATAACGCTCGGTATTCTCCTCACGCCACGCTATGGCGCAATGGGAACCGCGATCAGCACCGGACTGGCAACTGCAATCGTCAATATTATGCGGCTCCTTCAGGTACGTTTTCTGTTGCATGTACAACCATATCAAAAAGAGACGCTCAAGCCGTTGGGTGCGGGCCTCATCAGTTCGCTAGTAACAGGCGAGATGCTTTATCTCATCTCCTTCACCAAATGGACAATGCATATTGGACATGTCCATATTCCCGTCGAAATCAGCCTGATCCCCGTGTTTCTCACGCTCTATGCCTGGATATTACGATTATTTGGCACCAGCCCTGAAGATAATCATGTATTACATCGATTAAAGCAAAAGCTCAAACTCGACACTATTCATATCGCAGCAAGGAGCAAACCATCCAGGCAAGCGACAACAGGGCAAAGGCAAGAACGGCTCCTTCACCTCACTACAACCAGAGAGACGAAGAACAAACAAAAGGGAATACAGATAACTCATGAATAATAACTTATGGTTTCTTCCGCAACGACTCAATGCTCCGAGATCCCGACGCGTCCTGTTTCACGCCATCAATCATGTAGGGCTGGGACATATCAATCGTGCAATAGCAGTAGCGCAATGGTTACAAGCTACCATGCCTGACCTACAGGTTCTTTTTCTCATCGAAGGAGGGGAAGATTTTATTGATCCAACAGGCTATCCCTGGATACTTATTCCAGGGCAGGCCAGCGAAAATGAACATATCGAACAAATTGCTCGTAAAACCATTGAGGTTTTCCAGCCCGATGTGATGATTCATGAAACGCTCCTTCGTCCGCCGCTTCATCGCGCGGCCCAGGACGCAGGGATCAAACAGATCGTCATGGGTTCGCTGGGAGAAGCTTTGCGCGATCAATTTCGCCATCACCTTCCCCTCCTTAACGAAGTGCATCAACTCATCGTGCTACAACAACAGGCAGAGGTGCTGCCAGCAGACCAGGATTTGATCGCTCATTATCGCGGCCCAACACTTTATGCAGGCCCATTGGTACGCTACAAAAAACTGCCTGACAACGGAATGCTACAAGAGAAGCTCGGTCTCAGCACCGAACAGAAGATTCTACTGGTTACTTTTGGCGGTGGCGGCTGGGATATCGCCAGAGGCTTACTCAATATCATCCTGGGTGCTAGAGAGCAAATCCTCTCCAAACATCCTCAAACCAGGCTTATTGCTATCCCCGGGCCTCATTTCAGCGGCGACCTGCCTACTGTGGATGACTTTGTATGCTACGTCAGCCGTTTTGAGCCATTGCTCAATGACTATATTGATATCGCCTCTGCTGTCGTCATGATGGCTGGCTATAGCACCGTCAACGAAATCGCTGGGTCAGGAGTACCGGCTGTCTGCATCCCGGCTCTGGATGCAGAGGATCAGGTGGGAGCAGGAGGCATGGGAGAATATGCGCAAACCTTCCCCAACATTACGATCAGTACGGCAGATCCCCATGTATTGACACAACATATCCTAAACGCACTGGAAAGAAAACACGACTTCAGCGCCGTACAGAGCTTCTGGCAGAGCGCAGAGGCAGCTTCGCATAAGATTGTAAACACAATCTTACAGGTTATTTTCGATTAAAAAGCTGAAAGGGAATTTATTGATGAAATTGCCACGCAAAGCAAGGAAAACCATTGCGATTATGGGCGGGAAAGGTGGAGCTGGCAAGTCAACAATAGCTGGCTTACTGGCTGCCTGCTTGCAACGTGAACATAATGTGGTTGGCCTGCTCGATGGCGACCTGATCGGCCCTGCTCTCCTCCACCTGTTTGGCCTGGAAAAACAGCTTGCATTCAATGAACAAGACCAGGTAGAACCCCTGCTCAGCCGGCTTGGGATCAAATGTATGGCCTTCGACATCTTCCAGGAACGTGAAAGCGAGCCTCTCGTCTGGCGCGGCCCGATGGTCTCCAGTGCCTTCAAGCAGCTTTACAACGATACCAGTTGGGGAGATCTCGATTACCTCATTGTTGATGTTCCGACTGGCACATCTGACGTGCCGATAACAGTTCTTCACTCGATGGCATCATCATTGTCTCACCGCCACAACAACTGGTACAAACAGTAACGAACAGGTGTGTGAATATGATTCGACAGTACAAGTGTCAAATCATCGGCATGGTCGAAAATATGGTGCATCCTATGCCCGCTACGCTGGATCGTTTTCACGATCTCCTTGATGTTCCGTTGCTCATACAAATCCCGTTCGACGTTGAACTGGCAAGATGCTGCAATACAGGCATGATCGAGTCTTATCGCGCAGAGGTTATAAATAGGCTTACCACCAATACACAGAGAATACTGAACAGCACAAAATAAGGAGAATGCATCTATGAATCTATTGAAGGAAACGGCAAAGAGCGCTTTGACAGCATATCGCACCGTTACCAGCCGCCTGCGCCTGCTCCCGAATTTTATTATTATTGGTTCGGCCAGAAGTGGGACTACTTCTTTGTATAATTATCTTATTCAGCATCCTGGGATCGCGCCCGCGCTCCACAAAGAGGTCCACTTTTTCGATTATAACTATCAGCGTGGCTTTTCCTGGTATCGAGGTCAATTTCCCGCGCTCCCTCATATGTATTACATACAAACTATCCGCAGGCAAATAATCATTACAGGTGAAGCTAGCCCCTATTATCTCTTCCATCCATATGTGCCACAAAGAGTTGCACAGTTTTTGCCAGAGATAAAACTGATTGCATTATTACGCAATCCAATTGAAAGGGCGTTTTCACACTATTGCTGGGAAGTAGATTGGAGAAATGAACATCTCTCGTTTGAAGATGCTCTTGAGCAGGAGGAAGAAAGAATGCAGGGGGTGATACAAACACTTGCATACGGCAAAAGCTTTCCCCACCTGCATTTCTCTTATATCTCTAGGGGGCAATATGCAGAACAACTGGAGAGATGGTTTGTATGCTTTCCACGAGAACAGATATTGATTATCAAAAGTGAAGATATGTACAATAATCCAGCCGCCATCTTCACACAAACGCTGGATTTCTTACACATTTCTAGTTCAACGATTGAGGTCGGCAATTTCAAACCAGAATTCAAACCATATAATGGTCAGAAATCCTCCCTGCACAAAAAAATGCTGCCTGCTACCCGACAACTCCTAGCAGAACGATTTCAGCCAGACAATGAGCGACTTTACACGTTATTGGGAAGAGACTTCGGCTGGAAATAGTTCTGCCAGGAGGCAGGAGAAACGTTTATATCCAGCGATTCAATTTATTCACAATCAACCCGGCCAGCGTGACACGGCCTCCCGTCAATTCATCTTTCATCGCCGCCACCTGTTTGAGACGATCTCTGGTAGCATCAATCACCACAAATGTCTGGTCGCTCAACACCCCTAAGATATGCGCCTCGGAAAATGCGAGAGCAGGGCAATCGATCACAACGTAATCGGCACGGGTTGCCGTCCATTTGAGAAACTGCTCCATCTCTGGCATGCTTAACAGGTTGGCGGGATTCGTGGATGGCATACCAGATGATAAAAGGAAAAGATTGGGCAAGGCAGTGGGCACAATAAAATTATCGATGGCCAGACGATCAATAACGCTGACAGCACCCGAAGCAAAAACGCTTCCCTTCATCATGCGGGCTTCTTCCAATAAACGTGCAAGCCCAACATTGTTGAGAGCATCTAAACGCTCATGCAGGGATGGTTGATGCAGATTCGCATCGATCAACAGCACCCGACGCTTACTGAGAGCCAAAAGCGTGGCTAATTGAGCGGCAACGGTACTGGTGCCAGCATGCGACTTGAGAGCAGTAATCGCCAGCACACGTGCCTGCGCCTTCTCAGCCTGCAAAAGAATATCAGCCATCATCACTCGACACTCTTCTATATAAGGATGTTTCAACTCGCTGAAAGCCAGAAGCGGAATCTCGTGAGGAGTAGGCACACACCAGCGCAATGTGCCGAACACCGGCAAGGCCACCTCTTTCTGCAACACATATGCGCTATTGATGTGGTTGGACCAGCGTTCGAGGCAGAAAATCAGGACGCCGCCCAGCATGAGCAATGCCAGCATCGTTACAGGTACAAGTGGCAGCGTTCCTAATACCATCGATGGTTTACGAGGAGGAGTCGCCGTTTGAATTACCGAAAGAGGTGCGCTATAGAGAGCCTGTTGTGTGATGAGATTATCTCTCGCCGCCACATTCTGATTTTGCAGATTTTGCACCTGATTTCTCTGATCCTGATACTGCTGAATGACGATTGTATTCGTGGCAGGAGTCTGCACAATTTTCTGATTGAACTCATCTATCTGCGTTTGCTCGCTAGCGATTGTATCATTGAGCAGCTTGATTTGCTTCTCATACCCTTGCTTGATGGCAGCGTTTTGTTGAGCCACAAATACATTTGCCAGATCATTTGCGAGGCTGGCAGCTTCCCTGGCATGAGAAAGCGTTACAGTGAACAGAATATTTTGTCCATTCAAATCAGGCGTGGTGACAATCTCCCTGGAGATTGCCTGACGATTGAGATCTGGATAATGTACCAGCACAACATTGATAATGGAATCAGCCATTGCCATCGTAGCATAAGCGGCAACAGACTGCACAACCGGAATTCCGTTGCCGCTCCCGGAGCGCGCCTGAACATCCAAATGCACAATAGCAACGGCCTGATATGTAGGAGGGAGCGCTCTTTCTATCTGTTTTCCTCCAAAAAACCCTGCGATGACACACAATACCAGTATCCAAACCCATCTTATCAGAGATCTCACCACTACTCTCATGACCCTATCCTTTATCGCATAGCGTGATATATAGAACACAATAGATCAGCGCTATGCTGCCAGCAATGATGCGCTTCAACATAGGCGCGTCCAGCTATCTGTAATCGTTCTGCCAGCGACCGATCTTCAAGCAAGCGCAAGATAGCCCTCGCAAAGAGCGGTGCCTCTTCAGCAATCAGCAGGTGGACGCCATCTTTTACCTGCAAAGCCCGACAAGACGTGGGGGTAGCGACAACAGGAGTTGCCATCGCCAGAGCTTCCAGCACTTTATTCTGCATACCTGCGGCCACCAGTAAAGGTGCCAGAGCAACGGCAGCACGGCTCAGGTATGGCCGAATATCATGAACATAGCCAGTTACAGTAATTCTACTATCTTCAGCTAATGCTCTTATCGCTGGTGACGGATTATTGCCAACTATCGTCAGGCGTACCAGTGGCCGCTGCGCCCATACCAGCGGCAACACATCCCGACAAAACAGCAGCATGGCCTGGGCATTAGGGTAATAGTCCATCTTAGCGCAAAAGACGAGAGAGTCTGTCTCTCTTGCCTCTAAAACAGGCTGAAAATAGTTGGTATCAACTCCATTTGGCACCACCTGAACATGGTTGGAACCGCCATCCCCTTCTTGAGTTGCAATTAAAGCACTCAACAACGCTTGATCATGTTTTGAAGTGATGATCACGCGATCAAATGCCTGCAAGGCGCATGCCTCATAACCTCGCATCTTTCTTAGCTCAGCCCTAATAAAAAGGCGCTGCAAAAGGTTAGATGCAAAGCGATGTTGCTGCTGCAAATAAGACGATATGCAGTCAACAGAATCATAGATGACCGGCAACTTTACCCGTGCTTGCAGTACCTTTAAAGCTGGAACAACCTTGATCAACTCACCATGCACTATTTCGATTTTGTGCGTATGAACCACATCTACAAGACGCTGCACAAAGTAAGATGACTGATAATAGGCCACGCGTAAAGGCATCATTGTTGGCAACGCACCTAGACAATAGAGATATGCACGCCACTCAGACAGAGGGACAAGATCGATACTCGTACAATATCTTGCCACATCCTTAGCCATATCTTGCTCATACTCATTACACAGAAGCGCTACTAACGAAATCTCATGATCTAGAGAGAGCGCTTTTATCAACTGGTACGGTCGCACACGAATGAGCGAAGGTACATAAGGAACAACAAACAGAATACGCACTGCAACCTCTTTAAAAACAGGCACCTCACATAACAACATATAAATTCTTTTTCAATAGCCATCATCAATATACATGTGCGAGAGAGGCATTAGCGTTGACATAAAGTTATGAATAGAGAAATATTTCCAGATAATGGTTAATAAATCTTGACACCTAGAGTGTTAAAATCAGCAGACATAATGTTTATATATAAGAAACGAAAAATTAACCGAATTTATATATTCGCAATCGTATCTCAACGATTTTATTACCATAAAGAGCATATCAACGCTGATAGACTAGCAGCAGGAGAAAATAGCATGAAATAGTTTTACGTGGAGGTGCGAATGGAGCGCATGCAAGTCACACAAGTCAAAGGATCGAAAGTAGAATATAACAGTCATCAGAAAATGTCTCGGATAACAATACCTTACAGAACAGACGTGGCAATTATTCACCGACCAAAGCCGGGATACTCCTTCATCAAACGGTTACTGGATATTGTCCTTGCTCTTATCGGCATAGTGGCACTCTCACCAATTTTCTTGCTGATAGCAATCCGCATCAAACTGGATGATGGAGGCACAATCCTCCATTTCCGGGAAATCATCGGTATGCACGGCCGCCACTTCTATGCCTTGAAATTTCGCACCATGATACCTGATGCAGACGATTATCTGACAAAACATCCAGAGCTACTACGTAAATATCAACAAAACATGAAACTTGCCGATGATCCTCGGATTACACGTATTGGTCGGCAGTTGCGTACAACCAGCCTGGATGAGTTACCTCAACTTTTCAACGTCCTGATAGGAGAGATGTCGTTGATCGGACCACGCATCATTCACCCCAGCGAACTGCCGCGCTATGGTCACTACGCCAATAAACGTCTACAGGTGAAACCCGGCATTTCAGGCTTATGGCAGATCAGCGGACGGCAACATATCTCTTATGATGAACGTGTTGCCCTTGATATGTACTATATAGACCATCGTTCGATCTTGTACGATCTGACGATTCTGATCAAAACGCTACGGGTCTTTATTATCCACACGGGAGCATGATAGCAAACATCTAGCAAGAGGAAACAGCTTATTGTTCGGTTTCTATCCGATGGCAGGCAACAGGCGAGCCAGTTGCAAGACTGAAGACTAAAAATGTTCTCCCAGGTATTCATGAAGACGATGCCCTGCCCCACGCACAGTTTCTATAAAACGTGGTGGACGGGCATCATCGCCAATACTCTTGCGGGTTCGCTCAACCAGCGCATCGAGACGAGCATCATCTCGTTTTGGATTATACATATCGCCATAGACAGCCCGGGTCGTCTCTTCCCGCGAACAGACCCGGCCAGAATGTTCGGCTAAAAAACGCAACAGCCGGAACTCTTTATTCGTTAAATGGCTCGCACGCAGCGTTCCATCAATCCACACCTGCTGTTGAAGAAGATCCAGTTGCAAACCAGGTAATCCCGCAGAAAACTGTTGGGCCACATAAGATGCGAACAGTGAGGAGAAAGGTTGATAGGATTTATTGCTGCGATGTTCTTCGCGTATGATCCCCTTCAGCGCCAACATATGCAACGCATATTGTATCTGACGCATACTGAAAGGCGGTGCGTCACCATGCTGAGAGAAAAGGCCGCGCCGGATCTGTTTCAGACAATACTGTTCTGTCTCGCTCAAGCTGTACCAGATTTGCTCACACTGACTTACAATCGTTGTTTCCTGCAACAGCTTGTGGATGATCTGTTCCTGAGGATCATGCCCTGTCAGCGCGCTATCTGCACCGTTCCATACAGTCATCACGGCTTTAAGCAAACCAGGGTGCCCCCCCGTGATCTCCAACAACTGAAGGCGGAGAGAAGCCTGATGATACAACAATCCCTGGTCAAGCAGAGCTTGCATGTCCTGTCCACTCGGCGGCTTGATCCCGTAGATATTGCCGTTGAACAGTTCAGGAAACATTTCGCGTACTACTCTCTGGTGCTGCTCATCACAAATCAGCATGGGAACATTTGTGCTGGCAGCCACATAACAGACCTGTCCATTGGATCGACTACGCAGGCTTTGCAAAACGCGAAAGAACTGTGGCTCAGTTTCAGTGAAGGCAACCTCAAACCTGTCCAGCAGAAAAACCAGCCTGCACTGTTCGCAATGAGTGACAATCGCCTCGACCCGATCAAACAGGAGTTTTCTGACGATTTCTTCATTATCAACTGCCAGTATATTCTCATTAGACGAAAAGGGCAGGTGATATCTGGCTAATACCGGCTCAAGCAGCAGAGCCATCTGGCGATAGTAGGCCAGAGCAGAAGGTTTTGATAGTTCATTCGCGTCAAGAAGCAGAAAAATGAAGCGATCCTTTTCCGAGGCAAGATACTGTTCACGTACGGTGGCAGATAACAGTTCTCGCATCAGCGTCGTTTTCCCGATGCCGGCAACACCCACAAGAATACATGATTTCCCGGTCTGCACAGTGCGAATGATAGAGTGAATATCACCTGCACGAGAGATCAAAGGGCGTTTATCATCATTATCCGCCATACTCTATTCCTTCTGGCACAAGAAGATATCATGGAGTTGCTCTATCCTCTCTCCTGGAGTGTCCTCTCACAGATTACGCACTTCTTGCCTATATGTCAACAGTTTCCCTACAAGCACACAGTATCTTCAAAAAATACTATCTATTCAAGATGACGATTGTAGAGAGATTTTTCAAAAAAGAGACCTCTATAACTTCCCTGCACACTGAATTTCAGATGGGATATAATAAAGGTCAAGTCACCTGTTCTTAAAAAGATGGGAGCACAACCATGAGCATTCAAAGCATTAATCCAACGACTGGAGAAGTACTGGAAACATTTGAGCCATATAGTCAGGGAAAAATCGAGGAAGCTCTGGCCTCAGCACATCAGACATTTCTCAGTTGGCGTGCAACCTCTTTCGCCGAGCGAACACACCATTTACAGAATGTGGCCCGCCATTTGCGCGAACGCAAAACAGAGCTGGCACGTATCGCTGTGCTTGAAATGGGAAAATCGATCACGGAAGCCGAGGCTGAAGTAGAGAAGTGCGCATGGAACTGTGACTACTTTGCCGAACATGCGCAACAATTCCTGGCAGATGAGAACATCGCCACCAATGCCACACAAAGCTACGTCGCATTTCGTCCACTGGGCGTTGTACTCGCGATTATGCCCTGGAACTTCCCCTACTGGCAGGTGTTTCGTTTCGCGGCACCAGCGTTAATGGCTGGCAACACGGCGATCCTCAAACATGCCTCGAACGTCTCGCGCTCTGCTCTGGAAATCGAGCGTATTTTTCAAGAGGCAGGGCTACCCGATGGCATATTTAAAACCGTGCTGATACCTGGCTCGACAACCGATCACCTGATCGAAGACCCGCGCATCGCCGCCGTTACACTGACAGGCAGCGAGGAGGCCGGCACCAGGGTAGCCGCCACCAGTGGACATGTCCTCAAAAAGACCGTTCTGGAACTGGGCGGCTCAGATGCGTTTATTGTGCTGGCAGATGCGGATCTGGATCAAGCAGCGCAAATAGGAGTAACGGCCCGCTTCCAGAATAACGGCCAGAGTTGTATTGCTGCCAAACGTTTTATTGTCGTTGATGCGGTGGCCGAAGCATTCGAGCAAAAGTTTGTGGAGGTTGCGTCCAGGTTACGAGTAGGAGATCCCCTGGACTATCAGACGCAGATTGGCCCCGTTGCCCGCGCCGATCTACGTGACGCCCTGGATAAACAGGTGCAAAAAACCGTCAAGATGGGTGCCCGCGTTCTGCTTGGGGGCAAACCGTTGGAGAGGAAAGGCTATTTTTACACCCCAACGATTGTCACAAACGTTACACCAGATATGCCCATGTTTCGTGAGGAAACGTTTGGTCCGGCAGCCGCCATCATTCATGCGCGTGATGCCGAGCATGCGATAGAGCTGGCAAACGACTCGCAGTTTGGGTTGAGCAGCAATCTGTGGACCAGCGATATCACACGAGCCCGTGAACTAGCCGCTCGCATCGAAGCTGGGGGCGTCTTTATAAATGGCATGACCGCGTCAGATCCGCGCCT
Organism: Reticulibacter mediterranei; assembly: GCF_016587455.1. Classification (NCBI taxonomy): domain Bacteria; kingdom Bacillati; phylum Chloroflexota; class Ktedonobacteria; order Ktedonobacterales; family Reticulibacteraceae; genus Reticulibacter; species Reticulibacter mediterranei. Next base: position 2,243,899 of record NZ_BNJK01000001.1, read on the forward strand.
ACCCTTTGGAGGCGTCAAGCGCAGCGGCTATGGACGAGAACTCTCCACGTTCGGCATCCAGGAATTTGTCAACGTGCAAACAGTCTGGGTCGGTCCCAAACAATAGTCTCTTCGAATAAGCGATCATTGGTAGCCAGGGAAAGGGAAGCCTCTCTCCCTGGCCTCCTACACCAGTTACTCCTCCATCCTCCCCACGTTACCCCATTAGAACCTTTATTTTGCTAGCAAGCAAGGAGTATACTCAACCACTGCAACTCGTACTCTTTCATCTCGTAGAGAAGAGAGAATACTGCCAATCATACACTACTGTTTCTTTTTGCCAAAGAGAGACCAATCTAGACGGAGGTAAATTATGCGTTATCGGCTCAAAGAGCGCGCCATCAGCCTTTCAACAGATGATTTTGTGATTCGCGATGAGAACAATAACGTCGTTTTTGAAGTGAGCGGCGACCTTTTCCACATCGGCGACACCTTTTCTATCCGCGACAGAAATACAGGTGAGGAAGTTCTTCATATCAAACAACGTATCTTCTCTCACACGGCCCAGTACGACATTTTTATGCATGGTGCAGAAATTGCCAGCCTCCACAAGCGAGACGAGCCACACCCGCATGTCGAGGTCGCCAACAGCGATGGAACGGTCCTGTACGCACAGGGAAGCTTCGAGGAATGGGATCTCAATATCGTCGATCATTATGGGCGGCTCTTCGCGCATATCAGCAAAGAGTTCTCCATTATCGGCGATAGCTATACCGTCGATGTTGCACCCGGCGTCAACGATTTGCTGATCCTCGCGACCGCCATTGTGCTTGACGAATTACGGGAAGATCGCAAAATTTAAGATATATAATATAATCAAAAGAGCCTGAGAAATCGCTTCTCAGGCTCTTTATTCGATGCCACTCTGCTATATGAATCATAGCTACGACACCAGCGCGGCGCGTAAGAGTGGACGAGCGCGTTGAAAATAAGTCTTCGCAGTATTTTCAGGCATATTGAGCAAACGTCCAATCTCGCCAAAGCTCAATTCTTTGGTATAACGCAACTGCACAACGGAGCGGAACTTGGGAGGCAAAGATTGAATCGCTCGTTGCAGAGATTTCTGTAAATCATGATATTCAGCCACCTCTTCCGGCAGAGGGTAGGTATCGGGTATCGTCGTGGGATAGGCGGCGTCCTCATCATCGCGCGCTGGCTCCAGCTCAGAAAAGAGGAGAGGTTGCCGTCGTCGCCTTTCATCCATGCAACGGTTCCAGGCCACTTGGAACAGCCACGCCTTCAAAGGTGTATTTGTGTGCAACGTGGACCAGTTTGCATGAAGCTTGGGAATAAACATGTAGAGTTTGAGGAAAACAAACTGCAAAACATCACGCGCCAGTTCATTATCCGTCAGGTGGCGACGAATAAACGTAAAGAGGGGCGAACTATAGCGACGCACCAGGATGTCAAAAGCCTCGTGATCACCCGCTACAACGCTCCCTACCAACTGGCGATCAGAGCATTCTGCCGATTCCTCACTACGAGCATGTAGATCATGGCACTCATATACACATTCTTGTATATACATAGGGTACATCCTTATAGCTGTATCATTGTGTATGCTTTTGTAATCACAAACCCAACTTTACCAGAGAAAATTCAATAAAGATACAGAAAATTGTAAAATTTCGCACACAATCTTGAGATAGTTTTTTCTGTGTCTCCATTTTCGTGTCCATCATCAGGCAGGCAACAAAGTCTATTACTACAATTATCGATCTTTGAGAAACTGACAGTTGACAGCAACCACAATGGCGGGTAAGATAGATGTAATCAAATCCGTACAAATCAGGTAACGCTTCTGGTGCAATATTTTGCTCTGCACGTTCAAGGTGAGAAAAGGGAGTAACCGGCGCATGGGTAGGACGCCGCGAGAAGAGGCATACGAACATAATTATGACCCGAACCAGATCATCGATCTTCCACGACGACGCTATAGTTCAAAGATATCAAAGCAACCTCGCAAGGATTTTTACAGCGACGAACATCCTGAAGTTCCGAAAGTCAAACGGGCTTCCTTGCACCTGGATCGAGTCTCGCCAACACACTCATCAGCAACTCGCTCAAGGCGTCCTTACAACCCACCCAGCACACCAGCCCTTGCGCCTTCAATATCTTTTCTAGTAGATGAGGACCAGGAAACACTTCCTCCCCCATCCACCAGCAAACTTCCTCGCGCCAAAAAGCTGACATATAACGACTCGCCCTCGCGTCCATCCACGCGCAAAATACCAGCAGAGACAAATCCATCCACGCGCAAAATATCGATTGAGGCAGAAAAACATAGATTTGACGAATTTGATGATGAAGAAATGCCAACAGCGGCACCTTCGACAGATAAAATGAGCGTAACACGGAGCCGTCACACACAAATCTATACGCCACCTGCACCATCTCGCACCACTAGAGGACGAGGCAGCAAAGCACTCAAACGCTATCCAACAACGCGTCGGCAAGGCATAGCTCGAATACGCCCCATGCTGTTGGTACTGGCAGGAATGGCACTCCTGGTGGTGATTGCATCGTTTATCGCTCCTGGTGCCTTTCATAATGTTCGCACAACTTTTCAGGCAGCGAAAAATATTGCGAGCAACACAGCCGCACAAAAACAGGCTGGGGAGACCAGCGCGAATACTCCAAACTCGCCGGCGAACCCGCATCAACTAGTGATCGTTCCTCCTGCCAATAATGACCATCCAGCGCCGCCAGTCTATGCGACCTCGGCTTATTTACTTGACGCAGATACAGGTGCCACTTTATATGCCAGCAATCCATTTATGCACCTGCCAATGCTCAGCACTACCAAGTTGATGACGGCACTGATCGCAGCTGAAACGGGCAACCCGGATCAACAAATCAAGATTACCGATCCAATTGCACGCGATATTAATGGACTCTCCGCCGATAGCTCACTCATGGGCATCAAAAAGGGCGAAACGTATACCCTGCGCGAACTACTCTACGGTCTCATGCTCGTCTCAGGCAACGATGCAGCCATCGCTATCGCAGATGACCTTGATGGGAATCTACCAACGTTCGTCGCTAAAATGAATCAACGCGCGCAACAACTAGGCTTGCACGACACGCACTATATGAATCCTCATGGACTCTTGGTGCAAGGGCACTATTCAAGCGCCCACGATCTGGCATTTTTAGGGAAATATAGCCTGAGCAATCCATTAATCCGCCAGATCAGTAGCACGCGCGAATATCGCCTTCCCAAAAACGCGGCTCATCCTGAACACATCTTTGTCAACGGAAACCAATTTCTCTGGTGGTATCCAGGTGTTGACGGCGGCAAGCCGGGCTGGGATGGAGCCAACAACTTTAACCAGGTCATCTCCTCCGTTCGTAATAAGCATCACCTGATCGGCGTCGTTATGCACACCAAAGATTGGTGGACCGACATGCGCGATTTGATGAATTGGGGTTTCAACACCTTCCAATGGATCTCACCGGCAGAGATCGATATGAAAAGCCCCATCCCTTATGATGCCGACTGGCAGTTCTTCGCGCGCGACAAAAAAGAGAATACAATCCCAATGGCAAACAAAGGGCGCTATTATATTTTCACGGGATATAGTATCTCCAACCCGATCCTCACTTATTTCGATAAATCAGGCGGTCTGAAGAAATTTGGCTATCCAACGGGAATCACAAAAGTTATTACGGATACATCCGTCAAGCAACAATTCGAGCATGCCTCTATCCAATGCGATATACAGACCGGACAATGCGGTACAGCTTAGATACAGAAATCCTCTATTTTCCTCAACACCTATACTTTTGGGATGGTCTTTGTTATACTCAAAAGGCTATGAGACCATACGCCATATCGCTATCTATATCAAGTTTAAAAGTGTATTATACAAACAATAGGTAGTAATTGCGGTAGTGAGTATGCTAGAAATAAGGACGATATCTTCATGCCCACCAGAAACACACGCTTCTTCTCATATTTCCTCAGTTGCTTGCTTTTCCTCTTGTCGCTGAGCAGTTGCGACGCCCTTCCTGCGGCTCTCAACACAGGCACAGCGACCCCAACGTCATCAGAAACGCCTTTGAATGTCTGGACAAAAGCAGCTAACGGCATTGAGATTCGCACCGAAGATTGGAAGAGTCCAGGGAATAACGAAGATCGTGTCACTATCCTACGCCTTGATCCACAACATATCCATCTCAGCATCGGCTATCAGCCACAATTTCCAGTCTCGCTCAATGAATGGATGAAGCAGACCCATGCACTGGCTGTTATCAACGGCGGCTATTTCGATGATAAAAACCAGCCAACCGGTCTACTGATTGCCAATGGGCAGGCTCACGGCTCATCATATCAGGGCTTTGGTGGCATGCTCGCAGTGAACGCACAGGGGCACCTGGAGCTACGTTCTTTACATGACCAGCCCTATAATCCTGATAATGAGCAAATTCAGCAAGCAACACAGTCCTCGCCGATGCTTGTACTCAATGGGCAACGGACCAGCTTCAACGCCAACGCAGCCAGCGAACGCAGGACCGTAGCCGCGCAAGATAAACAGGGTCGCCTTTTGCTGATCGTCAGCCCCAAAGAGGCATTTTCGCTTGACGAACTGGCAGACCTGCTCATCTCATCTGATCTCTCGATTCAGACAGCGCTCAATCTTGATGGAGGAGCCTCTACTGGCATGTACTTGCGAGCTGGCAATCAAAACGTCACTATCGACTCCGTGACAACGTTGCCCATTGTTATCATCATCAAATGAGATTACAGGGATTGTGGAGTTACCTCAACATCATTCGTAACAGCGTGCAGCCGAATCGTGACGGTAGTACCTTGACCAAAGATGCTATCAATGGTGATTGTTCCTCCCTGGGCCTCAATGAGTTCTTTCGCAATTGCGAGGCCCAGGCCGCTACCACCAATCCGCTGCGGCGCTATCCGGCTGCGTGCGCTATCCACTCGATAGAAGCGATCAAAAACGTGAGGTAGCGCCTCGGCGGGAATGCCTTTGCCATTATCACGAACCTCGATGACAACTGTATTATCAACACCATTACAGGCGACAAGCTTCACACAACCATCGGTCGCCGTATATTTCACGGCATTCTCAACAATGTTAAGCAAGATCTGTTGCAACCTGTCAGGGTCAGCACGAACAGAGAAGATATTCGCTGCAACATCGCTGCGAATATCCTGGCCGCGAGCGAGCTGCTGTGCCTGATCGTACACTTTATCAATGATGGTACGCACATTCACAATATCCTCTCGCGCCGCCCTCCTGCCCTCATCCAACCGTGTCAGAGCCAGCAGATCTTCCACCAATCGCTGCATACGCAACACCTCAGAAGACATGCTGCGTGCTAGCCTACGAGAAGTCTCGATATCTCCCCTATCGACGCCAATCAAAAGCATCTCCAGGCTCCCACGTAGCACGGTGAGCGGAGTGCGCAACTCATGGGAGGCATCCGAGACAAATTGTTTCTGACGCTTAAACGCCGTTTCAAGCTGCTCGACCATCTGGTTAAACGAGAGCGTCAGGCGTCCAATCTCATCGTTTGTGGCAGGAGCACAGAGCCGCATAGAGAGCGCACGTTCTTCCGCAATATAGCGACTCGTTCGTTCTATCTCCACCAGTGGGCGCAGAGCTGTCCCAATCAGAGGAAACGTGAGGGCAATAGCGATGCTGAGCGCGCCACCAACGCCGAGCAATAAGATGAAACGGAGTGTTGTGATAAATTCATCAATTGTAGAGGTAGGCGTGCTGATCTGGAGAATTGCAACCGTCTGATGATCATTGACCAGCGGTATCAGCACAACAAGCTGGCGCAGTTTATGGGCATCGCGCACCAGTTTGCTCCCTTCAGAATCGTCAGTCATGGCCTGATGTATCTCTGCTGGTGAGAGTCTAATTGGCATTGGTGCCAGCGGAAAATCATTGCTCGGCACCATTACCGTTCCGCTGGGAGACAGAATGATCGCGTCGGAATTGCTGCTCGTCAGTCGTTCGCCCAGCACAATAAGACTGCTCAGCAGCGCTGGTGAGAGTTGACCCTCTGGCGGACCGGGCGGTTTGGAAAGCACAAAAGGGTGGTTGCGCAATCCCTTAACCGCCAATAGCGCCTCATTATGCAAGGCATCAATTTGATTGTTTAAGAGCGCCTGCTCCGACATTAGCAAAATAATCGTACCCAGCCCACTCAGCAGAACGGTGAACAATCCGAGAGAGATCAATGTCAAACGCCAGCGAATAGGGATATGTGTTGTCCATTTATTCAATTTCTGCTTCATGCGCCGCATATGGCCCCCTTACCCCCGCAATGTATAGCCGATGCCACGCACCGTCTGCAACAAGCGGGGAGGTTGATCGTTCAATTTCTCACGCAAATGACGCACATAGACTTCAATAATATTGTCATCGCCCTCATAGTCATAGCCCCAGACGCGTGATAAAATCACTTCCCGTGTAAGAACCTGACGTGGATGCATCAGGAAGAGTTCCAGGAGATCAAATTCTCGTGGCGTTAATGGGATAAGTTGTCCGTCGCAAGTCACAATGCGCGTGCCATGATCAAGGGTGATGCCTTGAAATGTCAGCACCTCCGCAAAGTTCCTGCCGTGCCTGCGCAACACCGCGCGTACCCGTGCCAGCAACTCTTTAAAGGCAAATGGTTTTGTAACATAATCGTCGGCCCCGACGTTTAATCCGACCACACAATCATCGATCCCACCTTTCGCCGTCAGCATAATAATCGCGACATCGTTAACTTTACGGATACGACGCGTAACCTCCAGGCCATCCAGTCCCGGCAACATAATATCTAAAATAATTACATCAAGCGGATGGAGCCTGGAAATTTCAAGCGCTTCGGGACCGCTGGCCGCCATCAGGACGTGAAAACCTTCGTAGGAAAATCCTATCTCTAAAAAGTCCACGATATGTGGCTCATCATCGACAATCAAGACAGTGGGTTGTCTCTCTGTGCTGCTGCTTTCGTTATATAGTGACATGGCATGTATTTCTTTTGGAATGGAAGAGGCTGTGTTCATGACTATCAGTATCGCAAAAGTAGCTGAAATTTCGCTGAATTTCTATCTACTAACTCCTCATTATATGACTTCTTTCAGAAATTTCCAGTCGTAATCAATACTAAACCAAAGTACTATGAGTTTACTCGCTTAAATAGTGGAGATTATAAACTCGTTTTGCCTTTTTTTCACTATCATTACACCATAATTTCGACGATCTACCTCTTCAAAATCAATTGCATTGCAGCATATTCAGCAAAATTTCAGCTAACGTCAACTTTTTTTCAGCAAACAGTGACATGATCACGCTAGCAGAGGAATGAGTGACACAGATTGCCCCCATGCCGATGCAATTATCCCCCCATAGACACAGCCATCTTATACAGGAGAGATCAAGATGCTAAACATACGGGAAGACATAAAGAGCATGAAGCTGGCAACACATGGGTCGTTATATAAAAGGCTCGTTGAGTGGGCATCAGGGCGACCTGATGCCCATTATTTAGTAGAAGCAGAAACGGGTCGCACACTCAGCTATGCTCAAACGCTCGCCGCCGTTAATGAGATGCGCAAGCTGCTCGGCACGTCTCCTCGCAGCATAGCAATCGTGCTTCCAGGAGGCATTATCAGCGCGGTTACATGGCTCAGCGTATTGAGTGGCGGTCATCGCCTGCATCCTCTTTCCCCAAACGCAACGAACGAGGAAAAAGCCAGAATTGCCCGCAAAAATGATGTCGATCTGCTGATTGTAGAGCACGCAGAGGATGCTCAGGGTTTCGCCACACCTGATGCGACGGTTGTTACCCGCCTGGACTGTGAAACGCTGATTGAACAGGCATCATCCCACGCCCCGATTGAGCCAATAGAGGGAAGTGTTTGCTTGACGACATCGGGAACGACGGGCGAACCAAAGGGTGTTATCCTGCACGAGCGCCAGATTGCCTGGACTGCCGATCATATACGTAGTAGTCATCAGCTTACTATGCAAGATCGTGGCCTGACTGTCTTGCCTTTCTATCATGTCAACGCGCCCGTAGTCAGTCTATGTGCATCTTTGCTGGCTGGCAGCATGGTAATCATTGCTCAACGATTTAGCCGCCGACGCTTCTGGTCATGGGTTGAGCAATATCAAATCACCTGGGCCAGCATCGTCCCCACAATCGTTGCTATTCTCTTAGAGACCGAAAAACCTGCATTTCTCCCCGGATCTTTGCGCTTTGTACGAACAGGTTCGGCCTCACTGCCCGCCGCTGATCTGCTCGCTTTTGAAGCAAAGTTTGGTATTCCAGCCATCGAAACCTATGGATTATCGGAGGCTGCAAGCCAGATCGTAGCGAATCCCGTTCCGCCTGGCATTCATAAGCCAGGTTCTGCCGGACGACCTGTTGGTGTCGCGTTGCGCATCTGCATCCCTCAAAGCGAGGGGCGAGGAAAGAGTCTGCGCGATGTTGCCCCGGGCGAGACTGGCGAAATTTGTGTTACCGGTCCATGCGTTATCGATGGCTATCAAAATAACAGCGGAGCAGCAGCATTTCAAGACGGCTGGTTTCGCACAGGCGATCTCGGATACATGGACGAGGACGGTTATCTCTTCATCAAAGGTCGTTTGCGCGAGGTCATCAATCGCGGCGGAGAAAACATTGCGCCACGAGAAGTCGAGGAAGCACTGATCCACCATCCAGCGATCCATGAAATTGCGGCGGTTGGCCGTCCTGATCCCATCTATGGAGAAGTGGTTGTTGCCTATGTTGTGACGCAAACTCCCTGGAACGAAGAGGTGGTTCAGGATCTCCATCAGTATGCCAAACAATGCTTGAGTCCACATAAGGTGCCAGTAGATTTTATTGCTATCGATGCGCTGCCACGCACGCCCACCGGGAAAATCGAACGGCGTCTCTTGCGAGCGCGCGAACAGGCTTATGTTACAGCAAAAATAGGCAACAGAACTGAGGTTGTGGAGTGAAAGAACAAACGGCACGCCGTCCACACGTTTTCGAGCTGGACCTCCTACGCATACTCACTGCCTTGAGCGTTGTTGCCGTCCATATAGTTGCTCTGACCAACGGACTCAATCATTCCACTCCGGGACTGCAGTTCCAGAACGCTATCGTGATCGCGCTCCACTTCACCAGGGCGGTATTTATGTTTGTCACAGCCTTCGCTCTGGTGTACGTCTATTACGGGAAGCCCTTTTCATTCAAGCGCTTCTGGAGCAAGCGCGGCATCAGCTTCTTGCTACCCTACATCATCTGGAGCCTCATATATATTCCGTACTACAAGCCGGGCCTGTCTCCGAGCACGTTTATTCAGACAGCCATTTTCGATATACTCACGGGAGGAGCATCATTCCAGCTATACTATATTCTGCTCTCGCTCCAGTTCTATATCATCTTACCGCTATTCTTGCTTTTCTTGAAACGTATCGCGCCGCATCCCTGGAAAGTTCTAACAATCAGTTTTGTGGTCCAGCTTGTTCTGTTCTACGCTGACTATCACTACCTCCAACAGACCACGTTAACAAAAACCTCAAAGTTCTGGGGGAATGTTGGCATGTATCAGGATCGTTTTTTACTGACCTACCAGTTCTACTTCTTGCTCGGAGCTTTCACGGGACTCTATTTCCAGCAAGTGAAGGCATTCTTGTTGCGGCACAACTGGCTCGTGATCGGCGGCTTTCTGGCAGTGTTGGCGGGAACCTGGCTGCACTATGTCATTCAGATACGCGTCTACCACCTCTCACTAGACTATGCAGGATCGGTCTTGCAACCAGCGACGGTGTTCTATAGCACGGCGGTCATCTTCTTTATGCTCTGGCTCGCCTGCCAGTGGGCCAGGCAGGAAGGGCATCCTCGCGGCTATCCCGTCGCTCATGTGCTCTCTGATGCCGCGTTTGGCATCTATCTCATTCATCCATTCTTTATGGATATCGTCCTGCACCACATACTCCCGGCAATGCCGACAGCATGGCATGTAGCGCCCAGAGTCTTCCTTGCCTGGTTCTTGACGGTTGGTGCAACCATTCTCGTAACCGCGATTGCCCTGCATATTCCCATTGTGAGCCGTCTCTTTGGACGCGCCCATTTGAAGTTGAGAACGCAGTCTCCACCACAAAAGGGCACTGGAGACAAACCAACGGAGCGCACTCAACAAGACGACCTGCGCGTCTCAACAACATAGCAGAGCGGTAACTGGGTTAAAACACGGCTGTCTTTATCAACAATGCAACTAAAGGATCTGTTCCATGACCGATATATATACTCCATCCACAACAACAAGTAACCAATCAGGACTCGCATTTGACGAGGCAACATTTAAACAATTTGGCTATCAGATCATCGATGAAGCCTCCTCATATCTGAGCGGCATACGAGAACGCCCACTCTGGCAACCGCTTCCTGACGACATCCATAGAACCATTCAAGAACAAGAGCTACCGGCAGAAGGGCAACCATTCGAGCAAACGCTGGCATTCATTCAACGCATGATCCTTCCCTTTCCACAAGGAAATGGACACCCTTGCTTTGCCGGATGGATAAACTCGGCCCCCGCTCATGCCAGCGTACTGGTCAAACCACTGGCAGCTGCAATGAATCCGAACTGCGGTATTGGCGATCACGCCGGACAGGAGCTAGAGCGGCGAACAGTACAATGGATTATGGAGCTATGTGGCTTCCCCACAGATGGTAGCGCCGGAGTCTTTGTGAGCGGAGGCTCCGAGGCCAATTTCACCTGCTTACAGGCAGCGCGACAATGGGCAGCCCAGATCGACGGCTGGGATGTACGCGCGGAGGGGATGCAGGGCATGAAACGTCCCTTTGTCCTGTACATGTCCGACCAAGGCCATTTCAGCCTGCGTAAATCGGTCGAGGCGATGGGCCTGGGACGCAACGCTATCCATATCATCCCCTCAACGCCATCATTCCAGATGGACGTGCAGCAATTGCGCCTGCGCATACAGGAAGATCGCGCGGCAGGCATGAGACCTTTCTGTGTTGCGGCAACGGCGGGAACAGTGGAAAGCGGCGCAATCGATCCATTTGACGAGCTAGCCGATCTTTGTGCAGAAGAGGGACTCTGGCTTCACGTTGACGGAGCATACGGCGCGTTTGGCATTTTAGACGAGCAGGTCGCGCCTCTCTACAAAGGCATAGAGCGGGTCCATTCGCTGGCAACCGATCAGCACAAGTGGCTCTCGGTCCCGATTGATTGCGGGTGTGCGCTAGTAAGAGATAAAGCAGCCTTACGCAATGCCTTTAGCGTGACGCCACCAGAGCAGGACGAACACGAACCCTGGCTCTCAGAATACACCCTGCAACGTACGCGCCGCTTCCGTGCTCTGGATGTGTGGGCCATCATCCACACGGCAGGTCGCAGCGGTCTCGCCACCGCCATTGCACACAACAACAAAATGGCACGCCTGCTCACCGCCAAGATCGAGGCACTCCCCGATCTAGAACTACTCTCATCTGGTCCACTCAGCATTGTGCGTTTCCGCTATGTCCCCGCAAGGCTACATCAGCAACCCGCACAACTTGATCAGCTACAGAAAACGCTCGCACGAACGATGCAACAGCGTGGACGGGCATTTCTGACCAGCACCCGCTTCCAGGGAAAAGAGGCATTGCGTGCCTGCCTCGTCAACTATCAGACCACAGAAGCAGATATACAGACCATTATTGATGAAACGATATATGCAGGTCAAGATAGTATTGCTTGATATGCAAGAGAGAAAGGGAACCACTCATGCGCTATGCAAACATTCTGGAAACGATTGGCAATACCCCTCTGGTTGAGCTAAGTAGTTTTAATCCACGACCAGACGTGCATATCTTTGCGAAATTAGAGGGCAACAATCCCTCTGGTAGCATCAAAGATCGAATCGCGCGCAAGATGGTTGAGGAAGCAGAAAAGCAACAGTTGCTCAAAGCTGGCTCGATACTATTAGAGCCAACCAGCGGCAATACCGGCGTGGCGCTAGCGCTGGTGGCAAATCTCAAAGGCTATCCCTTTACTGCTGTCGTTTCTGAGAAAGGGACGCAAGATAAGCGCAGGCTGCTGGAGTTGTATGGAGCCGATATTATTACCTCTCCAGGACAGGCTGGCAGCAACGGGGCCGTCAAGCTGGCGCAAGACCTGGCGACGCAGGACTCGCGTTATGTTATGCTCTATCAGTATGGCAACGAAGCAAACGCTCTGGCGCATTATGAAACCACAGCTGTTGAAATTATTAACGACATGCCCGATGTCGATGTCTTTGTTGGTGGCCTGGGCACAGGTGGAACACTAACAGGGGTAGCTCGTCGCTTAAAAAGACACAATCGCTCCACCTGCATTGTAGCAGCAGAGCCGGTCCAGGGCGATAGCATTCAGGGATTGCGCAATCTCGCCGATGGTTTTGTCCCTCCCGTCCTTGATCAATCCGTTATTGACACCAGAATGCTCGTCTCAAGCCGTGATGCCTGGATGCGCACACTTCAGTTGAAGGCAAGGGAGGGCATCTTCGCAGGACCATCCAGCGGTGCGGTTCTCGATGTAGCGCTGCGTGTAGCGGAAACCATGAAGAGCGGCAAGATCGTAATTATCCTGGCAGATGGCGGCTGGAAATATATGAGCGAAGATTATTGGATGGCCAAACTTCCTTTACCTGCCATGCTCACCACCTCAACAGATTAAGCAGCTCTACTCTCATCAAAATTATTGCTCACCCAACAAACGACCCGCCAGCCCGTAATAATGGTTGGCGGGTTGTTCTCGTTAAAGAAATGCTCGACAGGCACAGCCTCCAAATTGCTTATTGCAAATAATGTGAGCAACTATTATAGTAGACAGCAAGATTGATATGAGAGAATAAGCATGCTACAACAAAAAAAATTGAGCTATGTTTTCGTAATAACTCTGGCGATAGCGCTTGTATTCGCGATCACCTTCCCGGCAATCAAAACCTATCTGACCTCATTTACCAGGAAGATACCCCCTACCATTACGGCGCATCCAATACCCACGCCCACTGCGACCCCTGTTTCTAACTTTGGGTATATCGCTCGTACATTTACTGATGCAAAGAGCCGCTCTTTACCATATTATCTCTATATTCCTGCACACTATGACCCTCAACAAAAATATCCACTTGTTTTGATGCTTGAAGGCAGTGGAGAGCGCAACAATCTCCAGCGAACACCTGAGCAAAACAGACAAGTGCTCATGCACGCGCAGTATGTCCAGATATGGAGTACCCAATATTCCAGCCCCTACAATCCAAACATTCAACAACGCTGGCCCTGTTTCGTGGTCGTGCCTCAACTCACCACTCCGCAAAGCTGGGTGAATACCAATCCTGGCAAGGGTTCTTACAGACTGGCAGCGCAACCCGATAACTCTCTTCTGTTGACAAAAGAGCTGCTAGATTCGCTCCAACAGGAATATACAGGGATTGATGCGAACCGCCTTTATATCACTGGCCTCTCGCTTGGTGGTTATGGCACGTGGGAGGCTATCGAGCGCTGGCCCAACTATTTCGCGGCAGCCGCCCCCGTCTCAGGCGCAGGCGATCCAACGCGAGCAGCTCTGTTGACGAGCACACCCATCTGGGCCTTTCATGGATCGAAAGATCCACGCGTACCCGTTTCTGGCTCGCGCGATATGATCAACGCCATAAGAGCAAAGGGAGGAAAACCCCGCTACACTGAATTCGTGGGCGCGGGACACGGCATCTGGGGCCGCGTCTACGGCTTTGATACGACTGGTCGCGTTGACGACTTCTATCCCTGGCTTTTCTCGCAAAGCAAAGCTTAATTCAACACATACCGATAAGAGAAGGGAAATCTACATCCCTCCTCTTATTGACTTAGACGACGACAGCGAGACCTCCTCCATCAACAGCAATTGTTGTACCATGAACATAGCTTGCTTCGTCACTGGCAAGGTAGACAGCAGCACCAGCTATCTCCGTTGCCTGCGCTATTCTTCTTGCTGGCAGCGTTTGCACTACTTGCTCCAAACTTTCTTTCCCATCCATCGTCCCTGGAGTACTCGTTGGGCCTGGCGAAATAGCATTGACATTAACCCCGTTTGGGCCAAATTCCGCTGCCCAGGCTTTCGTCAGCAACGTCAAAGCCGCTTTCGATGAGCCATAGAGAGCCATTGGAGGTGATCCAACAAAAGCTGCCCCTGATGTAATGTTAATCACCTTCCCTGATCCCCGCTTTGCCATCTGAGGAAGCAGGATGGCAGAGAGAAAAAAAGGGGCTTTCAGATTGGTCGCAATAACCGCATCAAAGGTCGCCTCGTCGATCTGGGTGGTGAGACCGCTGGGAAAGATTCCTGCATTGTTTACTAAGATATCAACCGGACCAAACGTCTCGTCAACTGCCTTCATCAGACGGTCTATATCCGTTTTTGCAGTTAGCTCAGCAGCAAAAAATACGGCAGATCCACCCACTATTTTAATCGTCTCGACGACTTGCTTTCCTCGTTGCTCATTACGCCCGACGACAGCAACATAAGCTCCTTCACGAGCAAAAGCTTCAGCAATAGCCTGTCCAATTCCCGATGTGGCTCCAGTGATCAGAGCTTTTTTTCCTTGTAGTCGCATCAATGCCTCCTTTTGAATAAGGTATCCAAACACTTATCTCATCATCTCGTTAAAATGATCTCGCAGGTTCGCAATCAATATATGTACGCCACTCCTTTCCAATTACAGATTTTATGAGTCTATTAAGTCCATAATTGTAACAAAAAAAAGTGCTCTCCTTTCGGCTGCTCCGAAAAGGAGGCTACACAATATATCACAGAGGAGAATGCATCATCAACTGCTTATGAGTACTTCATCTCCCTGTACTATTACAGACTAATTGAGTCTATAATAGTACAGGGAGATGAGAAAGTCAAGTGGAGAGACTTCAGGCGTTCGTGCCTGGACAAAGAGCGCTTCTTAGGTCGAATAGGAGGCGTTGATGTCGATATAGCCGTGTGTGAGATCACAACCCCACACAGTTGCGCTGGCATCGCCCAATCCAAGAGAGACTCGAACGACCACCTCTGAATTTTTCAGATATTCCGTGAGCTTATCAAGATGATCTTCTGGCAGCGGATGCCCTTGATAGACCGTCAGATCTCCAAAGGCAATCGCCACTTTCTCCGGGACAATCTCGACCTGCTCTTCACATTTGCCAATCGCCATAGCGACACGCCCCCAGTTGGGATCAGCCCCAAAAATAGCGGTTTTGACCAGGGGGGAGTTCACAATAGACTTGGCAACGCGTTTCGCCTGAGCAAAGGACGAGGCACCATCGACAGTAATTTCCAGCAGTTTCGTCGCGCCCTCGCCGTCCCTGGCTAACTCTTTCGCCAGTTCAATAGCCATTGCTTGCAACGCCTGCTGAAATTCTGCCAGATCTACCTCTCCAGCCTGGCCGTTTGCCATGATCGCCACCGTATCGCTTGTGCTGGTATCGGTATCGACGGAAATCATATTGAAAGAGACCTGCACCGCCTGTTGCAAACAATGCTTCAATACGTCCGGGGCAATCTGTGCATCGGTGACGAAATAGCTCAGCATCGTTGCCATATTTGGCTCAATCATGCCCACGCCTTTTGCCATACCAACCAGCACGGCATTGCCCACCTGCGCAGCACGAATTTTTGGGCGCGTATCGGTCGTCATGATCGCCTGGGCTGAGCGCTCAAGTTGTCCAGCACGCAACTCATCGCGAATGCCCACGATGCCCTGGCGCATCTTCTCCATTGGCAATTGTCGTCCAATTACCCCCGTAGAAGATGGCAACACGTCCTCGGGTAGACATCCAACCTCTTCCGCGACAAGACGAACCACCTCGCGAATATTCGCAAGTCCCTGCTCTCCAGTGGCAACGTTCGCATTTTTGCTATTGATGACAAACGCCTGCAAGCGTCCATCAGCAACGTACTCTCTCCCCACAACGATAGCGGCTCCACAAAAACGGCTCTGCGTAAACATAGCCGCTGCGGAAGCTGGCACATCTGACGCAATAACTGTAAAATCAAGCGTGGCATCTCTAATGCCTATATTTTTGGCACAAGAACGAAACCCCTTTGGATAAAAGGGTAAAGCTTGCATGCAATTCCTCGCTTCCTCATTGCTACTGCACTGCCACGTTGAGACAAAACATGCATCTACACGTCGCCTCAACCTTATCTAGCTAAAAACAAAGGAAGCGCCCCTGGATCTCTCCTTCTCTTGATCCTAAAAGCTGAAAGACCAGGAGCGCGTTTGTTGTTTCTCTCCGTATTGTACGATGCAATCGAAGAAGGGAACAACTCCTCTTGCAGCGCCCATATTTCTTGTCATCCTTTCAACAGCTATGCTACACTGATGCTAACCGCGCTCACCTTTAGCGATTTGAGAGGAGAATCACTGTATGATCCCTGTATATTTCAAGCAGCAAAGCCATCGTACCTCACTGGCCATATGGCTACTGAGCAGTATTACGCTATTTTCTCTGCTCCTTGCTGCATGCAGTAATGGCGGCCCCACAACATCTGGCAATAATTCCTCTATCACTCCTCCCACCGACCTGATCACATCTGGCATCTTAACCGTTGGCAGCGATACCACTTATCCTCCACAAGAGTTTATTGATCCTACAACGCACAAAGCTGTCGGGTTTGACATTGATCTAATCACCGAAATTGCAAAAAAGATGGGTTTGCAAGTGAAGATTGTGCCTACCGCATTTACAACCATCATTGATGATCTGGCGGCCAAACACTTCGATGTCGTTATCTCAGCAGTTAATATCACCCCTGAGCGGCAGGAGAAGGCCGATTTCATCCCGTACTTGAAGGCTGGCGAATCTCTGCTGGTGCAGAAAGGCAACCCTAAACACATCACCAGTACTGATGATCTGTGCGGCCTCGCTGTGGGCGTGCAGAAAGGCACCGTAGAACAGGGTGTTTTACAGAGTTCTAGCGATAATTGTCTGGAGCAGGAGAAGCCGGAGATCAAAATAATCGCGCTCGAAGATCAGGCGGCGGTGGTACAGCTCCTAACGACTCAAGGTGCTGTCGCAACTTATCAGGACTCCCCTGTGACAGACTACTATGTCAAACAGCATCCTGATCAATTTGAAGCAGCCAGCTCTGCCTTTGGCGAAGATACTGAAGGAATTGCTGTACGTAAGGGCGATTCGGAGATGCTCAAGGCGATCCAAACAGCCTACAATCAGTTGAAGACCGCTGGCACTTATCACCAGCTCATTGTCAAATGGGGAATCGCAAACGGGGAAATCACTTTGATTGATCGCAGGCGTAACATTGCCTGAGCTTGACCCTTGCCACAAAAGGCATTGGCTGAGATTAATTTCGAGATTACAGACCGTTAGCAGCAAGTGACGATTAGCTACATTAAGCATACAATCGTCACTTTTCCCTCATATTTGTCTGACAGATTTATCATAATTCATATTCGCGTTTTGGCCTGGCTCGCTCAAGGATAGCCACTGCATCCACGCCTCGGGGAAGCGTGCCAAAGGCTCTGCCCCAATCGCCCGCCAGACGCGTTGCGCAGAAAGCATCGGCAACAACCGCAGGACTGTATTGTACCAGCAAGACCCCCTGAAACACGAGCGCCATCTGTTCCACCAGATATCGCGCGCGCCATTCTAGCATCTGAGGATCAGCGAGTTGACGCTGTAGTTGTTTGCACGCAGCTGCGAGGCGCGCATCCACTTTGCAGGCAGGTGTAACCTCCTCAAAAAAGCGTTCGAGCGCTTGTGGCTCTTTTACGAAGACGCGCAGGACATCCAGCGCATTCACGTTGCCCGATCCCTCCCAGATAGAATTGAGCGGAGCTTCTCGATAGAACCTGGGCATCATGCTCTCCTCAACATACCCATTGCCTCCCAGACACTCCAGCGCTTCCGCCACATGAGCTGGCCCACGCTTCGTCACCCAATATTTACCAATGGCTGTTCCGAGCCGTTTGATCAGTTGTTCATGCTCGCTGCTCTCGGCCTGATCGCAAGCACGCGCCAGTCGCATCGCCAACATGGTTGCAGCTTCAGACTCGATGGCAAGGTCGGCCAGCACATTCCGCATCAACGGCTGATCCAACAAACGACGACCAAATGCGCTGCGATAGGCGGCATGATGCGCGGCCTGGGCCGTTGCCTGACGCATGAGCGCGGCCGTTCCCAACACACAATCCAAGCGGGTAAAATTGACCATCTCCACGATGCTGCGCACTCCCTTTCCCTCTTCGCCTATCAGGATAGCCCAGGTCTGATCGAACTCAACCTCGCTCGAAGCATTTGAGCGGTTCCCCAGTTTGTCCTTGAGCCGTTGCAGCAAGAAACGGTTTTTGGTGCCATCAGGCAATACACGAGGAAGCAAAAAACAGGATAACCCACCGGGAGCTTGAGCCAACACCAGGAAGAAATCACTCATCGGGGCAGAGCAGAACCATTTGTGGCCCGTCAACAGATAGGCTCCGTTGCCATCAGAAACAGCGGTGGTCGTATTGCTCCTCACATCTGATCCTCCCTGCTTCTCGGTCATACCCATACCACATAACATTCCCTTCTTCTCACGAGCAGGACGCAAACCAGGATCATACTCAAGCGAGAGCAATCCGGGCAACAAGTCCTCCATAAGCGCTGACTGTTTGCGTAAGACAGGAATAGCAGCATGTGTCATAGAAACCGGGCAGCCATGCCCGGCCTCAACCTGAGCAAAGAGATAGAAGGCGGCGGCCCGCGCCACGTGGCTTCCAGATCTGCCTTCACGCCAGGAAGAGGCATGCATACCCCAGGCAACCGCACGCTGCAACAGCTGATGATACGCGGGGTGATAGCTCACTTCATCGAGGCGCTGACCATAACGATCATGTGTGTGCAAAACCGGCTCGTATGTATTGGCATCGCAGCCCCATGCTATCGCTTCTTTGCTCCCGGCAAATGCTCCAATCTCGCTCAAACGCTCCTGTGCCCAGCCTGCCTCTTCGCGCACAACGCTTTCAATCAGAGCAGTATCTTGCGTAAACGCATTGTAATTGACCAGAGGCGGAGGCTGATTCCAGACCGTATGTGTAGCGTGATACTCCATATTGCTTGCTCCCTTGCAGAAAGATCCTCATTGTCCGCTTTCCCTGTATTGTACGATGAACGGAAAAGAAGCCACAACTTGTTGTTGGCATCGACAAAAGGGCTTTCGAGATGTTGTCAGCAACGTTTTACAAACCAGCCGCCATCGGATAAGCTATAATAGGGTGGGTATCAATGCACCCGCCATGAGATCATCTGCTATGGCGGGTGCTTCGATGCAAAAAGCATCGCCCTGCTCTTTTCACGGGAAAGCGCCCTGGCTTCATAGCTTCTCATTCGTTAGTATGTATAGATCCTTACCCAACCACGAAGCAATTTTCCGTGAAAAAACTGCATCTTAGAGGATGGAGCAACCTATATGTTTTCTTACAACGATATCTTGCAAGGCAATGATGGCAAAGTCCAAGTCCAGAGTGCTGTTCCCGCCGATCCAGCACTGCTTTTCCAGTCGGCACAACATGACAGCCGTCAGGTCGGCCCCGGCGATCTCTTCGTTGCTATCAAAGGTGCAAGGGTCGATGGTCATACATATATTCCCACTGTCGCCCAGACTGGTGCACTGGGCGCTCTCTGCACCGAACCCGCCATTGATGTGCCACCTCACTTTCTACAATTTGTTGTACCCGATGTGGTAGAGGCTCTCATCGCCACCGCACGCGTCCGAGCAAGCCGCCAGCAACAAACAACAATGATCGGCATCACCGGTAGTAATGGCAAGACCACGACGAAGGAAGCGGTTGCAGCAGTTCTCAGCCAGCAATTCCCCACGCTCAAAACGCACGCTTCCTATAATAATGAAGTGGGCCTCCCCTTAACGGTATTGCGTCTGGAACCTCAGCATCGTTACGCCGTTCTGGAAATGGGCGCGGAGCGAGTGGGAGAGATCGCCTGGCTTTGCAGCATCGTGCGTCCCAACTGGGCGATTGTCACCAGTGTTGGCACTGCTCACCTCAGAACCTTTGGATCTCTAGAGCGTATCGCGATTGCGAAAAGCGAGCTGGTTCAGGCGCTCCCAGAAGATGGTATTGCGATTCTTAACTACGACGACCCACAAGTGCGTGCGATGAGCCAGAAAACACAGGCACGCGTCATTTACTACGGCTTCGATGAACGTGCTGAGGTTCGTGCCACCGATATTACAGGCAATGTTCTCAAAGGATACGCCTTCACGCTTCGCTACCACGATGTCCATCTACCAGTACAACTCCAGATACCCGGCAAGCATGGTATCAGTACGGCGCTGGCGGCTGCTGCTACTGGTTTTCTGGCCGGGATAGCTCCCGATGCCATCTGTTCGGCGCTCAGTTCTATTACCGCAGTAAAAGGGCGAGGAGAGATCAAGCGTGGTCCAAATGGCAGCACACTTATCGATGACACTTACAAAGCCAATAGAGAGTCGATGCTCACCGGCATTGATATCATGAACGAAGCCAACTCTTCCAGTGGAGGCAAGCGCTGGGCTGTTCTGGGCGATATGGTTGATTTCGGTGAATATTCCCGCGATGAGCACTATGCAATCGGCCAGGGACTCGCAAACAAGGTCGATTATCTCGTTGCGATTGGCGATGAGGCTCGTTTCTACGTAGAAGGGGCACAGGCAGCGGGTTTACCAGCAAGCCAGATCTATTATTTTGAAGTTGATCCCACCAACTCGGTGCAATTTGAGGCCGCCAAACAGTCCGTTGCCTCATTCCTCCTCAGCAGAGTTCAGAGCAACGACCTGCTCTTCGTCAAAGCGTCCAATCCACTCCATCTGCATACAATACTTGAACATTTCTAGAAAGAGGACATACATGACACAAAAGAAGCTTCGGGTCGGCGTTGTTTTCGGGAGCCGCTCGTGTGAATATGATGTTTCGCTCCATTCAGCAGAGGCAGTCCTGGCCAATCTAGATACAAACAAATACGATGTGGTTCCTCTCGCCATCACAAAAGAAGGTGCATGGTTACTGAACGTCACGCCAGAGGAACTTCATGCGCTTGAAGAGAAACCAGACGAGAAAGAACATATACAGCAGGAAAAAGCCGTCGTGCTGGCTGGCGATCCTACCGTGCGCGATTTGTTGTCTGTGAGAAATGGCAAGAAGGTTGCGCCCCTCGATGTCGTCTTTCCGGTCATTCATGGACCCTATGGGGAGGACGGAACCATTCAGGGGCTATTGGAGATGGCAGGCATTCCCTATGTTGGCGGTGGAGTGCTTGGTTCGGCAATCGGCATGGACAAGGAAAAGATGAAGATCATCTTCCAATCGATCAATCTCCCCGTGATCGATTACCTGACGTATCGCTACACCCGATGGGCACGCGAACCAGAAGCGGTGCTGACTGAGGTAGAACAGAAGCTTGGCTATCCCTGCATTGTGAAGCCGGTCAATATGGGATCAAGCGTTGGCGTGACCAGGGCCGATGATCGTGAAGCATTGCGGCGATCAATCGCGCAGGCTGCGGAATATGACAATAAAATCATTGTTGAGCGCTGCTTAAATATTCGCGAAATCTCCTGTTCCGTCCTGGGCAACGAAGAGCCTATTACTTCGCCATTGGGGGAGATCGTTAATGAGGAAAATGTTGTCAACGATTACGATCTCAAATATGTCCATCCGACGTTCCGCCTGGATATCCCTCCGGCTGGTATCTCGCCACAGATGACCGAAGACATCTTACGCATGGCAAAGCAGGCATTTCTGGCCCTGGAGCTGAGCGGTCTTGCACGTGTTGACTTTTTCGTTGATCGCAACGACCAGCGCGTCTATATTAACGAAGCCAATACCATGCCTGGCTTCACCTCATCAAGCGTATATGCAAGCCTCTGGGCAACTGCTAACCTGCCATATCCCCAACTGCTTGATCGGCTGATAGAGCTTGCATTAGAACGCCACCAGCAGCGACAACGCCTGCGCACAACCTATTAGAGCCGCATGGTGATCCAGGCAATGGTCGTTTTTCTCTATCAAGGAACGAGAATCGCGCGACCGCGTATGTTCCCCGTTTCTAGCGCCTGGATCGCCTCAAGCGCTGCATCGAGCGGATAGACCGTTGTATGCAGCGCGATCTTTCCCTGCGCAGTCAGAGTCATCAGTTCCACTAGATCGTTGTATGTACCAACCAGATTGCCGATAAAATTGATCTCGGTTGAGATAATATCGATAGTTGGGATGCTGAGTTTGCCACCATAGCCAATGACATAATAGCTCCCTGCACGCTGCAACATCGCTATGCCATCATCAACGGCACTGCCTTCGCCCACAAAATCGATAATTGCCTCAGCATTTCGCCCGTTGGTAATTTCTTTCACCGTCTCCACCTGCTTCCCATCTGCCAGCACTGCATAATCCACTCCGAATGTTTGGGCCAGTTCAAGCGCCTCACGTGAGCGGTCCACAACGATAATCTCCGCCGGGGTCAGCGCCTTGAGGCACTGAATGCCGATATGCCCCAGCCCACCAGCACCAATCACAACAGCCTTTGTACCTGGATAGAGTAAACAAACGGCCTTTTTGATGGCATAATAGGCTGTTAAACCTGCATCGGCCAGGGCTGCGATATCTTCAGGAGCGAAACCAGGGTCCAGTTTGACAATAGTACGGGCATCAGTCTTGAGCAAATCAGTCATGCCGCCATCAAGATCCATCCCTGGAAAACCTGCATTGGCGCAATGCATATCATCGCCAGCACGACAGGCGCGACAGAAACCACAGGAGATTTGTGGATGCACAATCACCGTATCACCCACCGCAACGTTGCTAACCGCCGATCCAACCTCATGCACCCAACCGGCGTTCTCGTGACCAAGCGTATAGGGCAACGTCACACCAGATTTCTCCCTGAATTGTCCCTCAATAATGTGCAAATCAGTACGACAAAGGCCAGCGCCACCAACCCGCACAATAACATCATGTGGACTGGTAATCTTTGGCTCAGCCACCTCCTCAATCACCGGATGCTCGTTATAGCGGTGCAAGCGTACAGCCTTCATAGCCCCTCCTCGTTCAGTGCTGAGGGCAGTTCTCCGGTGTTCATCACCTCAAGAATTGTATGTGCATTCAGATGCGATGCTTCGAGCATTGCACAGATGCGCCCACTATGAAATACATAGACCCGATCACAGATCGTTGCCAGTTCCCAGGGATCGGTAGAGGCCAGCACCTGCACGATCCCCCGCTCAGCCAATCCGCGCATCAACCGGTAAATCTCCGCTTTGGCTCCCACATCAATACCGCGTGTCGGATCATCGAGCAGCAGGACGGACGGTTCAGCCTCAAGCCATCTGGCAAAAACAACCTTCTGCTGATTGCCGCCCGACAATTCCCCCGCCTCCTGATCTACCGAACGCGTGCCGATGCCCAGGCGCGCCATGTATTCCTGCGCGCGTGTGCGTAACTGGCTTGCCTGAAGAAATATCCCATCGCGACCCAGAGCAACGGAGCGCACTTGCGCGATATTGTCCCAGATGGGCTTGTCCAGCATAAGGCCGACGCGCCGCCTATCTCCTGGGACGAGCGCGACCCCTTGCCGCACCGCTGCTCGCAAATCATGCCGAACCTCCGTGCCATCAGGCAACAGAACTCGCCCACGCTGGGGACGCCGTAGCCCCATTGCAACAGCCAGCACATCCCGATGACCAGAGCCAGATAGCCCGGTCACGCCAACGATCTCACCACCCGGAGCCTTAAACGTAACCTCTTCCAGACACCCTGGCACAGACACATCCTCAAAACGCAATGCTCCCCGATCTGTGACACGCGACTTACTGGCCTGAGCATGCGGCACCATTTGCGAGCCTGCTTTGTCGCCTAGCATAGCTCGTACAATCTCATCAATTGTAAGCTGCGAGACGGGAACGGCATCCAGTACCTTTTCCCCATCGCGCAATACCGTCACTTCATCGCACAGGTTCAACACATCCTCCAAAATGTGGGAGACATACACAACTGCCACCTCAAGCTGACGGAGCGTGCGTAATACCATATGCAACCGCTCCGTCTCGCGCACATGCAGGGCCGATGTTGGTTCATCGAGGATCAACACACGTGGATGTACCATGAGAGCGCGGGCGATTTCAAGCAACTGGCGCTGTTCCAAAGAGAGTTGGGAGACGGGCATGTGTGGATCGACATCCAGGGCAAGCTCAGCCAGAACTGGTGCCGCCTGCTCCAACATTCGTCCACGCGCCACAAACGGCCCCCGGCGCGGCTCGCGCATTGGAAATAGATTCGCCAGCACATCAAGATCAGAAAAGAGGCTCAACTCCTGCGAGACAACTGCGACTCCTTGTGCCGCCGCAGTTGCCGTATTGGAAAAGTGAACCTCTCGCCCATCCAGGCGTATGCTACCCACATCGGGTGAGGTAGCACCCGCCAGCATTTTGACGAGCGTTGATTTGCCTGCGCCATTCTCGCCCAGCAGAGCGTGAACGGTGCCAGCACGCGCACGGAAGCTCACCCCTTGAGCGCCGCAATGCCCCCGTAGGACTTAAAGAGCCTCTCAGCTTCAAGCACATCCTTAGAAGCACTCATGAAACACCTCTTCTACGCTAAAGAATGATTCTATAGCCGCTTTTCGGAAATCACTACGTTGGGTCGTCCCACTATCCCTGATAGCAGGGCAACATTTTATTTTGCCTGCTCTAGAGGTTTGATCTGAGCCGTTGGATTGGCAAACTGCTTGTCGATAATCGGCTGATAGAACTTACCTTTGGTCTCCAGGCTCTTCTGACGGGCAATGATATCCTGCACGTTAACCTGGGTGATGAGTAGCGCTCCCGTATTCCACCACCCCGTCGGAATCGCTTTCCCGTTCATTGCGTGCTCAATCAGTAGTCGCATCGCCGTATAGCCTTTCAAAAAGTGTTCGGGATCAACAATGGCAAAATTAGTGCCATCGACGACGGCTTGCAGCCCGACCGGGTTGAGATCAAAGGCGGCAGTCAGGTAAGTTCCGTGGTTGGCCTGTCTGAGCCTGGCAAGTGAGGCATTATCTGCATCGCCCACACCAAGATAGGCCACGCCTTCAGGATGTGCTTTGATGAGATTATTCCAGGCATCGAAGTTTTGCTGTGGCTCCTGCTTTGAATCAAACGGGCCAAGCACCTGAAGATCAGGGCGTAAGCGTTTGAACTCCTCCTGAATCCCCTGGAAGCGATACACAAGCACTGGGACGCCCGGCGTATCGATGCCAACAACCACGTTGCCCTTCGCTGTCTTCGGTAAGCGTTCGATAGCAGCCTGAGCCAGCATTGCCCCGGCAGCTATGTTGTCGTTGCCAACATATGTCATGATGTTCGTCCCCGGCGATAGCGTCGTATCAATGGCGATAATTGGGATGCCTGCTTTCACAGCGTCAGCCTCTGGACGGGCAAAGAGATTCGGCGCAAGCGTTTCGACAGCGATACCGTCACGAGCATTTCTTGTCAGATCTTGAAAGAGCTTGACCGCAGCCTGGTCGTCAATGTTCGGCGGCGCGACGATTTGCGCGTTGACATGATACTGATTCGCAGCATATTGCGCACCAGCCGCCATCTCAGAGGCAAAGTTCAAGCTGCTGGTCTCGCTCACAAAGCCAACATGGATATCAGAAGGACTCTTCTGGCCGCCCGTCGTGCCAGCATTCGATGCCGGCGTTGAGCTACCACCGCAAGCGGCCAGAAATAGCAGGGCCATTACAACAGAGACGCTACCGAGGATGGAAAACATTTTTACGTGTCGCATAGGTTCCTCCTCAGAGAAATATGTTTGCGGAATGCATCTATGACACCAGCCACGCGGCAGTGCTGCATTCTCTCCTTGCTACACAATGCTCTCGGCAAGAGACGCCCTACTAAAAGCAATTACAAAAAGGAATGGTCCTTCGTCCGGCTACGACGCAACAGGCTATCCAGGGAGACCGCAAGCAAGATCACCGCGCCAGTGGCAAAGGCGGTCCAATTAATTGGAACATTAAAATATGCCAGACCGCTGCTCACAACTCCAAGAAGAATGGAGCCGAGGGCTGCCCCGACAATTGTTGCCTTGCCGCCTCGCAACGGAGTGCCACCAATCACGGCAGCGGCAATTGCCAGCAGTTCGTAGCCAGTGCCCAGGTTTGGATCGGATGAGCCAAAATAGCCCAGCGATAACATACCGGCCAATCCGCCTAACGCTCCCATCACGACAAAAGCCCACAAGCGGACAGAAACTGTTGGCAGGCCGCTAAAGACCGCCGCTTCAGGATTCGAGCCGATAGAACGAATGCGATAACCGAAAGGGGTAGAGTGGAGGACGATAGTGAAGATCACAACGATGAGAATCATGACCCAGACGTTGGTGGGAATCCCCAGCAAATGGCCACCCACCAGGTTAGCGAAGGGATCACTCAGAGAGAGGCCGATGACCTGGTTGCCATTACTTAATGCAAAAATAAGTCCTCGGAAAATAGACATGGTTGCCAGGGTCGCAACAATCGAGGGCAGGCGAAATAACTGAATCAGCAGCCCATTGACCAATCCCAGCACGGCACCAAGCACCAGCCCCGTAAGCGCGCCCAGCCACGAAGGAACACCTGCATGCATGAGCATCGCGGAACACAGCGAGGTCAGCCCATAAATCGATCCCACTGAAAGATCCAACTCACGCATTGCCAGGAGAAACGCCATGCCACAGGCCAGAATTGCAACAAATGTGGCCTGATTGAGAATATCTAAGAGTTGGCTGAAGGCCAGGAAGTTCGGATGTGCTATCCCTATACCTAACGTAAGAATTACTGTCGCGATGAGTACACCAATATAATCCTGCGAGGCAATGGTATGAGCGAGGGTGCGTAGGGAAGAGTTTGTCTTCTGGGAAGTTGCGACCGCCTCCCCTACAATCACGGTGGACCCGCGTGAGTGCGGCTCACGTGATTCGTGTGTCTCTGTCATGGCTCGTCCCTTCTACTGCTCCCACGATGGAGCCTAAATGGAACATTCATACCTACATTGGACAGAAAGAGCCGTTGTTTGTTGAACGCTAAACTAGCTAAATTGTACGGTCAAATCGCACCTTTAAATTGTACTTTGTCTATATAGCATGCCTGGAAAATAGCCTGTTGTCAATCGTTTCTACTTTCTACTCGATACGATTTTCGTTTCTTTCAAGATTCCTGGTCTCTCTACGTCCCTGAAACAAGAGAATAGCTGCATTTCAGCAGAAGCAATCAGAGTCCTTTGGTAAGAAAAAATTCCCACGTGCACTTCTCTTCCCTATCAACACGTTACGGCCCAAAAAGTCGAGTAGATCGAGTACGCTACCAATTCCCATGATGTACTCGACCTGCCCGCTGCTTACAACTATTGTGCCGCCACGCTGAGGCTGAAAAAAGCCCCATCGGGCAGCTCCTCCCAACCATGTTTGGCGTAAAAGCTGCGCTGATACGATTCGCGAATACGACGGTTCATCAACAACATGCGGGTACATCCTCGCTGAACCGCATAGGTACGCACAGTCTCAAGGAGACGGCTCCCGGTCCCTTTGCCGGTCTCGTCGGGATGGACAAACAGTTCTGAGACGTAGCCATCGATCCCACGCATCAGGTTGGGGAGCCAGTGTACCGCCAGATACCCGACCACCGCTCCATTCTCACGTTCTGCCACCAATACAGTATTGCAACCATCACGCACCTCCAGATCCAGCATACGAGCCACATGCTGTTCCGTCGTGGTGAGTGCCTCATTATTCATACGCTCTATCCAACCCAACCGGCGCAGTATCGTGGCAATCGCTCCTGCGTCTTCTCGCCGTGCTTCACGAATAAGAATATTTAACTCCATATCGTCATTCCCTCCCCAGAATTTTAAGCATTGAACAGGTTGTCATTATAGAATTGGTTATAGCGCTTTCACTGCTCGCAACCAGGATTGAGCAATCAAAGCATGACCAGCGTTCGACGGGTGTACGCCGTCTCCCGCCCAGAATGCCGACTCGCGCTGGGCGCTGGCCTGCGCAAAGATGCCATCCAACGGAACCAGAATAGCGCGAAACTCGCGTGCCAGTTGTCTCACAACGGCAATCTTAGGATCAAGATCTTCGCGCCATTGCACTCGATCTGCCGGCACCGGCACCACAAACGGCTCTAACAAAATCAACCTGGCTCCCAGCTTCGTTGTCACATCCTCCAGAATGGCGCGATAGTTCTCCTCGAAGCTCTCCACAGATGTTGCATCACCCCGGTCATAGCGCCTCCAGGTATCGTTAATGCCGATCATGATCGAGACCCAGGCGGGTTGCAACTCCAGACAATCAGCCTGCCAGCGACGCCGCAAATCGCTCGTTCTGTCGCCACCAATTCCCCGGTTGAGAAAATGTACGTCCTTCTCGGGATAAAGCGCCTGGAACCAGGATGCCGCCAGCATAGCATAGCCATAGCCCAGGTGATGATGCTCCTGTCGATCACGTCCAGCATCCGTGATACTATCCCCCTGAAACAGAACAGTGGCTCCATCTTCAATCAAGAGTGACATGGTATTCTCCTTAAAAGATGGGATCAAAGACCCCTTTTCTTACAACCCATTACGTATTTCAGCTTGAATGGCCTGTACAGCATCCTCCACAGGCACAATACGACTCTCTCTACGCGCCCGCCACTTCAATTCGACACCGCCATTTTTCAATGAACGCTTGCTCACCACCACACGTAGCGGCAGACCGATAAGATCAGCATCATTGAACTTGACACCCGCCGTCTCCGCACGATCATCAAACAACACGCTGAGACCCGCCACCGTTAAATCTGTATAGAGCTGTTCGGCAACGCTGCTGGTCTTATCCAGATCAAGTCCTAGCAGCGCAATTTGATACGGCGCAATCTGAAGCGGCCAGATAATCCCCTTGTCGTCGTGCCACTGCTCCACAATGAGCGCCATCAGGCGTCCAATACCAATACCATAGCTGCCCATCTGGACCGGGTGAGCATTCCCCTCAGCATCGAGGTAGGTGACATCGAACAAGTCAGCGTAGCGCGTGCCAATCTTGAAGATGTGGCCCAGCTCGCAGCCACGAAAAGCGTGCAGCGTCCCACCACAATACACGCAGGTTGCATGGTCATAGGCAGAGGCGATATCTGCCCAGAGATCCACCCTGAAATCGCGGGGATAGTTGACATGCTGCACGTGATAATCGACTCGATTCGCTCCAGCAACAAAGTTGTTTCCCTGCTGAAGCGAGGTATCGGCGATAATCAGAATATGCTCATCCTTCTGCAAGGGTGAGGTATAGCCTGCCACGATGCCCTCTCGCGTCAGTTCTTCCGGCGTTGCGAGATGCAAATCGGTGGAATTGACGCCTGCACGATTGAGCGTATTGGACAGCTTCACCTCGTTAACCTCCAGATCACCTCGCACCACAACCAGGACCATTCTGTCACCCGCCACGTAACAAACTGCCTTCATCGTCTTCGCTGCTGAAATGTTGAGGTATGCTGCCAGATCGCTGATCGCCATGCAGCCGGGCGTGTAGACCTCTTCTAACGGCTGTTTCGGCTCTGCTGGCAGAGCCGTGCGCACAAACTCCGCTTTCTCTTGATTGGCCGCGTAATCGCAATTGACGCACTTTAATATCGTATCTTCGCCTGCCTCGGTGAGGGCCACAAACTCCAGCGACTCCTTTCCGCCAATCGCGCCACTATCGGCCTGCACGCCCAGAAAAGCCAGTTCACAACGCAAGAAGATGGCTTGATAAGCAGCTTTCACCCGCTCAAAGCTGCGATCCAATCCCGCTTGATCGGCATCAAAGCTATAGAGATCTTTCATCAGAAACTCGCGCACACGTAGCAGCCCACCGCGTGGGCGTGGCTCGTCTCGCAGTTTGACCTGAAACTGATACAGCAACTGGGGCAGATCACGATAACTGCGTAGAAATTCTTTTGCTAGCAGAGCCGACGCCTCTTCGTGAGTTGGTGCAATCACCATTGCACGCTCCTTGCGATCTCGCAAACGAAACAGCACCGGGCCATACAGTTCCAGGCGCGAAGGCCCACCAAATGCAGGATGCTGATCCCAGATCTCCTCCGGTTGAAGAACAGGAAGTATGACCTCTTGTCCACCGATACGATCCATCTCTTCACGAACGATCTGCATAATATTACGCAGCACCTGATTGCCCAGCGGCAGATAGCTATAGACGCCAGAGGTAAGCTGACGAATAAAACCAGCTCGTAGTAGCAGTTCGTGGCTGCTTCCCTCGGCATCTCGTGGCGCTTCACGCAGCGTCGTTGTCAGCAATTGTGAGACTCGCACAGATAGAACCCTCCTTAATATGTGTTGATCCGACAAGTCGCTCTCATGTACGCATAGCCTGTTGACTACAACACCCTATAAGATACAAGCAGGGACAGGCTTGCTCTGGTTGCACTCTCTTGACTGGCCTTTTCTCCTCCTTAAACATAGAGAGGAGAAAAGGCGGCATTTATTCAACAAACAAGATTCTAATAGGCTCGCGCGAAGATCGCCTCACAGGTTGCCGGTTTTCCGGTGTAGATACACTTCCCTTGCACGCCGCCCTCTGGCTGATCGAACGGAATAACGCGCAGAGTTGCTTTCGTCTCTTCCTTGATAGCTAGCTCTGCCGCGCTATCTTCGGCCCATTTCACGCGCACAAAGCCGCGCTTCTCCGCGATTATCTCCTTGAACTCATCATAGCTATCAGTGGCATAGGTATTCTGCTTGCGGAATTCGACCGCACGCTGGAAGAGCGCCTGCTGCACCTCTTCTAACAATTCTGGCAAATGTGTTTCGAGTGCATCTACAGAGATCGGCGTCTTCGCTCGATTATCGCGGCGCACCAGCATCACGCTGTTGTTCTTCACGTCGCGCGGCCCGATCTCCATGCGCACAGGTACGCCACGCATCTCCCATTCGTTATATTTCCAGCCCGGAGTATTCTCACTCATATCAACCTTCACGCGTACCTTGCCCTTGAGCATCTTCTCAACTCGCGCCACCTGCTCAAGCACCGCTGATTTCTCAGCCTCTTTGCGCCAGATCGGAACAATGACGACCTGATACGGCGCGAGACGAGGCGGCAGAATAAGGCCGGAACTATCGCCATGCACCATGATGAGACCACCGATCATACGCGTGCTCATGCCCCAACTCGTGGTTGCACAGTATTTGCGCTGCCCATCGGAATCGAGATACTGAATATCAAAGCTCTTCGCAAAGTTGTTGCCGAGATTATGGCTGGTGCCAGCCTGGAGCGCCTTGCCATCGCCCATCATCGCCTCGATAGAATAGGTGCGCAGCGCGCCAGCAAATTTCTCGTTCTCGCTCTTGCGCCCAGCGATCACTGGAATAGCGGCATCTTCTTCAGCAAAGGCACGATAGACCTCTAGCATCTGCTTTGTGCGCTCTTCGGCCTCATCGAGCGTGCGGTGAGCTGTATGACCCTCCTGCCACAGAAACTCGGAGGTGCGCAAGAAAAGCGTTGTGCGTTTCTCCCAACGCATCACATTGTTCCACTGGTTGATAAGAACTGGCAGATCGCGATAGCTCTGTATCCATTTGGCGTAGGTGTGGCCGATGATCGTCTCGCTGGTCGGACGAATAGCAAGCGGCTCTTCAAGCTCTTCACCACCGCCACGCGTCACCCAGGCAACCTCCGGCGCGAACCCCTCCACATGTTCGGCCTCGCGCTCTAAAAAGCTGCGCGGGATAAGCAGAGGGAAGTAGGCATTCACCACATCGGTCTCTTTAAATCGTGCATCCAGAAGACGCTGCAAATTTTCCCAGATGGCATAGCCGTAGGGTCGAATAATCATACAGCCACGTACCGGCGCATAATCAGCTAACTCCGCCTTGCGCACCACCTGGTTGTACCACTTTGAAAAATTATCTTCCTGATCCGCTATTTCCTCGACGTACTTTTCCTCGTTGTCCATGACATCCTCTTTTCGCAAGCATAAAAAAACTCGCCCTTCTACAAGGACGAGATCATTACTCGTGGTACCACCTTATTTGAAGTACGCCTCACGACATACTTCCACTCACGCGGTCACAAATGAACCGCACCTCCAGGTAACGGTGAGGATTCTCCGGTCAGTTTCTCACTGACGCTCTCAGGTGGGTTCAATGCGGCTCCATCTGCCGACTTGCACTCTCTCGGCTCGCTACTCGATTCCGCCAACATTTACTAATCCTGATCAGCGCGTTTGCTGTATTCTATTCGTTGCCCCAAGAATACACTATCACGCAAAAGGTGTCAAGCATTTCATGCAAGGTACTTTGTCTATGAGTCATCCCGGATGGTTTTGTGGCGACCTCTGCCTGCATTGCTCGCCGCGTAGCGGCTCGCTGGTTGAGGATGATGGTGGCTAGAGGCTGGCACGGCCAGCCTCTAGCCACCATCATCCTCAACCAGGACGAAGGGCCGAAGGCGCTGAGGCGTGCGAGAGCCACAGGGAACATATCCGGGATGGCTCATAGGGGAGAGATCTCTCAACGGAGACCATCCCCTCTTGTCCAGGCAGCGCTTAGAACTTATAGAAGTGCTGCTTGACGACCTCCTGCGGCGTTTTGTCTTTGAAGAAGTCGATCTCGCTGCGTTTGACAGCGATGTATGCGGTTGAGAGCGTTGAGCCGAGCGCCTCCATCAATACAGTATCGCGCTCCAATTCATCAAGGGATTCCTCCAATGACGTTGGGAAGCGCTGAATGCCGCGCCGCTCTCGCTCCTCTTCGCTCAATGCGCCCGGATCAGTCTGGACGGGATCGCCTGGATCGATGCGGTTCTTGATACCATCCAGACCAGCTGCAATGATGCCGCCCAACGCCAGATAGGGATTGCCACTATGGTCAGGGAACTTGCATTCGAGATTGATCGATGTTGACTCCCGACCCCAGAAGGTTGAAGGCACGCGCACCGCTCCTTCGCGATTATCGAAGCCCCAGGCACTATAAGCCGAACTCCAATAATGTGGCTGCAAACGACTATAAGAATTGACGCTACCATTGGTCAGAGCGACGAGACCGCGCACGTGGCGCAAAATGCCACCAATAAAGTAGAGACCCAACTGGCTCAGATGCCCACGTTGGCTGGGGTCAAAGAACAGATTGCGGCCTGGATGCTCGCTCTTCTCAGTTCCCCAGAGGCTCAGGTGCATATGGGAACCGCTGCCAAACTGATCCAGAAATGGCTTAGGAGCAACCGTCGCCAGCAAATTGAAGTTACGAGCCACACCACGAATCGTCTCACGCGCACGACAGATGTTATCGGCAGCACGTAACGCATGGGTATGGCGCAAAGAAAGCTCCTGCTGAGAAGGTCCACCCTCTGTATGATACAGTTCGATACCAACGCCCTGAGCCTCCAGAGCCGCTAGAATGGCGTCGATAACCTCGCCCTGCTCGTCCAGGCCAGTTGTACTATAACAGAGGCTACGATCTGCTGGAACATATTCGCCCATCTCTTCACGGGCAAAATAAAACTCATGTTCTGCTGCTGCCTCTGCGCGCATCCCTTCGCTGTCGAGACGGGCAATCATACGTCTAAGGAAATAGCGCGGATCGGCATCCCAGGGCGTGCCATCCAGTTGAATCCAGTCACAGAACATTGCACCACTATTCGGCACATAGGGCAGGATAGTAAACGTCTCTGGATCAGGCACGAGACGGTATTCTCCTACCGGACCCATTCCTTCTACCGCTCCCACTGTCTCTACACCAGACCAGGCCGCCAGCACGACACAATGACCAATTCCCTCGTGAATGCGCGTGGGTAGCCCGCTGATATGTGTAGCTTTACCACGAATAATACCGCCATTATCGCAATACTGAAAGCGGACAAGACGAAGTTTCGCTTGCTGCGCTGATGTAATCACATCTTGAGTATTCATAAACGTTTCAATGTTCTCCCTTCAAGAACTTTCAAGAACCTGTATCATTCAGAAATACACGCGAGTATCATTATCCACGATAATTGCTATGTTGTCCAGCTTTGCCACGCTGCTTCTGTAGTAGCAAACATGCTTCCGACAGCAACCAGCGTAAAGCAAATGAGCACAACACCACTGACAACCAGCGTCCATGTACTATTAGGGACAAGGCTGGGAATCCAGGAATAGAGTACTGAATCAACGATAGTGGCAACACAGCTAATTGGACCAACAACGCTGATTGTTAACAAGACAGGGATGGGAAGAATGGCCTTCTCACGCAATATCGCCCGGTTACGCAGGAACAATTTAAACAGGGCGATATAGAAAAAGTTTGTTATTAACGCCCAGACCAGCGAAACAACCGCCAGACTGACGTTGTAGATGATGGTGGCAAGGTTCGCTGGCGAGTTTATCTTGATGGTGTATGGCACCACTAGAAAAGCAAAGGCAGTAAAGACAATCGCCAGGACAGTCTGCACAATAACGCCATTAGCGGGCACACGATATTTATTGAGCTTTCCCACATTGGTGGGAACTCTTTTATCGACGCTCCCCACAAACAAAATGCGCGTAAACGAGGCGTTGTACATCACCACTGCACAGAAAAACGCGCCCATAATGCATATCACCGTGATATTGCCCCAGATTTTGCCAAGCGATTTATCCACTGTATCGATCAACGCGAACGGGGTCGCACCATTGGTCGAGCCTTCTACCACGAGCAGGGCAAACGTCGCCAGGAAATAGCAGACAAAGACAAGTAGCGTTCCCAGCTGTAAATGCTGGATAATACTTTTCCGCCTCTCCCCCTCACCATTCCTGACCATCTCGCCGCCCATATTCAATGGCACCTGCGAGCCAAGATAAGCCAACGTAATCAGCCCCAGCAGAGCGAAATTACCTGCGTTAATGCTCCAATCGGCGGGATGGTTAAAGCTCGTTGCAGATGGATGACCGCTGAGCAGCCAGCGAATACCTGCCACCGCAATCAGAGTCACCGCACATAGAATCAAACCGGCTCCAAAATTGACCAGATTTTGCGCCACACGAGTTGGTCGGGTCGCCAGAAATGCAGTCACAATCAAGATGACCATGATAGTCAAGCCCTGCTGCCAGGGTTCCGTCAACCATGTCGGATTCAAGCCTTGAATATAAGTAACAATGGTGTCGGAGGCACTGATCAGAATCAGCACCACAGGAAACCACCAGCACAGTCCAACAAAGAACGCCCAGTAGGAGCCGAGCGTTCTATAGGTCCAGTTATAGATAGATCCTTCATAGGGGAACAGCACTCCCAGTTGGGCAGTCGCAATCACGCTGGGAATAAAAAAAGTAATGCCTCCAAGAATCCAATAAATATAAGACGCGGCCCCCCCCGAGGCTGCGGTAGCGGCGTTCGTAATAAAAACTATGGCTATTAGAAAAATAGCAACCATATCTCTTGTGCGCAAGATAGGGGGTAGCGCCTTTGCCACATATTCTTCAGATGCTAACGGCTGATCACTTTTTCTCTTTTCAGGACTCCTTCCCAGCGGGGATACGTTAGTTGTTATCATTTCCCATTTCTCCATCAAAAAATATTAAAATTATCCGATATATAGTATCCTTCACCTGGTTAGACTCGACAAAACGTTCAACACTTTCAGAAAAATAACTCCGATCGTTTGGCAAGATTATAACAGGAATATTATTAAAAATTCATAAAAAAACAGACAAAATATTCTTAGCAAACAGCACATTAATGTAATTACAAAGCAAGCTACTTGCGATACTTATATAAGTAACAATAAACAGCTTGTTTGCTAGTAGTTCTTTCAGTAAAGACACATATGTTAGCTAAGGTGAGTAGAAGTGAGAGAAATAAATCTCTTGTATACTGCATAAGTATATGCTATGATAGCCAAACAGGTAGTTATTTCATCACCAGAAGAACAAATAACGGCGGCAGACCAGATTCCAGAAGGTATATTTAGTGATTCATACATATCGTCTAATACTTATTTCATACCTTGTGGAATAAAAAGAAGAAATCAAGAGGGCATACAAGGATATATACTGAAAATTTCATAAATAACCTCATTTACATCGCCACTTTCCATGCTTCGTCGCCTTCTGTAGCTCATGTAGAGCTACAATTGTTTTATAAAAAAAGGAGTACGTATGGAAACAACAGAAACATCTGTACACAGTGCAGATGTCCTTCCTTCGGAGCGTATTGCGGGAGGTATTCTCCCAAAGGTTCTTAATTCATTCGACATGGTCGCTATCTTTGTCGCTATCGTTCTCTTCATCACCAATGCCCCTGGCGTCGCAGCCGCAGGAAGCGTGGGGTATATTTACTGGATACTTGGATTTCTCGCCTTCCTGGTTCCTGGGGCCATCGTTACCGGACAACTGGGCCTGATGTTCCCCGGTGAAGGTTCCATTTACCTCTGGACGCACAAAGCATTCGGCTCATTTATGGGCTTTTTTGCTGGTTTCTGCGCCTGGTGGCCTGGTATTCTTTCGATTATCGTTCCTGGCGTCGTCGTTGTTACCTTCATCCAACACCTGGGCAGCCTTTTCAATGCCACCTTGCTGGATCAGCCCTGGGAAGAGGGGCTGGTTATTCTGGCAGTGCTGGGCGTCTCGCTGGTTCTCTCGCTCATTCGCTTCCGCGTCACGCAGAACATCATCAGCACCGTTTTTGTCGCATACGCAGCGGCCATCCTGTTGATTGGTCTCTCGGCCGTCCTCTGGTTGATCAGCGGGAATCATCCCACCAGTGATATCGGTGGTACATGGAACATCACCTTCGGCAGCAGCGGAAACTTTACGACCTTTGGCTTCGTCATCCTGGCTCTACTTGGTATTGAAGTGCCGCTTAACATGGGCGTTGAGATTAACGACGTACGCGCGATTACACGTTACCTGCTTTGGGGTTCCGTCGTCGTCATGCTCGCCTATCTCATCGCAACCTTTGGTGTGATGATGGTCGTTCCCGTAAAGGATCAGCCAAACACAACGGCGATTGCGGAAGCAGTACAGATTGGCTTTGGGAGCGCTGGCACTATTCTGGCAGTGATTTTCGATATCATCATTATCGGTGCATTCCTGTTTAACGCAAGCGTCTTCAACTACTCGTTTGGTCGCCTGCTCTTCATCTCCGGCCTTGATCGCCGTCTGCCTGCCGCGATGAGCAAAGTGAACTCCCAGAAAGTTCCCTGGGTGGCAGTTGTGGTCCAGACCATTATCGCTGGCCTCTTTTCTGTCGCTATCTTTATCATAGCTCCACTTTTGCCCACCGGGATCAAGCCAGGCGATCTCGCAACGCTGATGTATTACATCATCCTGGCAGCAGTGACGCTCATCTGGACGCTCTCGATGTGCATTCTGTTCGTTGATGTGATCATCATTCGTCGCAAGTATCACGAGGCATTCACGCGTATTCGGCTCGCGCCTGACTGGGTGTTCTATCTCTGCGCGGCATTAGGGCTGGTATCCAGCGGCGTTGGCTTCTATGCCACCATCACGGCTCCCTGGGTTCCTACGCTGATCGATCTCACTGGCTGGAACACATGGGTTATCGGCATTGCCTTACTCTCGCTGGTGATTGGCGTTATCGTCTACTTTATCGGTCAGGCTTCCGCACGCGTCGCAGCCGCCGAAGCTGCTATCGAGGCTGAAGCACTCCCGATTAGTGCGGCTCCTGAAGAAGTTAATGGCACCGCCGAAAGTGTTGAGATGACGACCGATAATACCGAGATCTCCGACACTGTTGAAGCGCCTGATTCTGTTGAGGTTGCCGAAAGTACCGATGAAGAAATCGCTTCTAAAACAACGGAATAACGTATTCAACACATAATCACGCATAGCTCGTGGCCCGGCATTATCTCTCCCATTGCGAGAAGAGGTGCCGGGTCACATCATTTCTGCCCACAGTAGCGAAAATGGTTTTGTGTCATACTAGTATGAGACGAGACACTCTGAACTACAACATATACGGTCCCGGTAAGGAGTCGCTCTATGCTGGATCTTACACCTATTCCTGTCGTCGATAATCATTGCCATCCTATGTACCGCAATCAGCAATTAGATGTGCCGCGCCTGCGCCGCCTCTTCACGGAAGCGACCAGCACAGATTTTGCCAACAAGCACATTCCCAACTCGGTCCATTATCTCTGGGCTATACGTCAAATGGCCCATTTCTATGGCTGCTCGGCCACGGAACAGGAGGTCGTCGCTGCCCACAATAGCCGCACACCTGAGACACTCCTGGCTGATCTGGTTCAAGCGGCAAACATCGGAACGCTGGTCATTGATACCGGTTATCCACCCCCGGAGGAGAGCTACACGCCAGAGCAAATGAGCCAGCTAGGAAATTGCCACACCGTCAAATTGCTGCGCCTCGAAACGCTCATGCAAGATCTCATCGTGGCTCATGCCGATTTCGATGAGATCGTTGACCGCTTTGCAACGGCGGTACGCAGCGCACGCGAACAGGGCTATAGCGGCTTAAAAAGTATTGTGGCCTATCGCACGGGCCTCCAGGTCGTGCGATGGAGAAAGGACGATGCTGTCAAATCTTTCGCTGAAGCGCGCTCACAGGCCGCTAGCCAGGGAAAACTACGTATTGCACATAAGCCACTCCTGGATTATCTGTTGCATGTCGCTTTCCAGCAAGCGGCAGAACAACAACTGCCCATCCAGTTTCACACGGGCTATGGCGATAGCGATACCGATCTGCGTCTGGGCAATCCACTGCACCTGCGCGATGTCATGGCAGAGCCAGCCTATCAAAACATGCCGATTGTGCTGCTGCACGAAAGCTATCCCTATAGCCAGTTCGGTGCATATCTGGCCGCTATCTATCCACAGGTCTATTTCGATCTTTCATATACCATCCCCTTTGTTGATAAGCTGGAAATGCTGGCCTTTACGCGCCAGGCTGTGAGCGTGGCACCGGCCAGCAAGCTTATGTATAGCACGGATGGAATTTACATTCCTGAGATGTACTGGGCTGGAGCATTGCGTGTACGCAGCGTGCTTGGGCAGGTGTTGCAAGAAATGATCGATGCCGACGAGATCGACGAAGAACAGGCATACCAACTGGCCCGCTGGATTTTGCATGATACGGCTCACGAGGTCTATCGACTACAGCAATAAGGAGATTTTAGGGTGAGCAGCAACGAAAATCAGGCGTCTGCACAATGGGAGCAGGCGGTACGGGTCATCAAACCCCATCAGTTTGATTCAAACACGCCACAGACGCCGGGAATGCAACGTGTCTCTGCCGTTTCGCGCGAATTGGCAGGCTCGCGGGGCATCTGGGCCGGCGTTACAGTCGTCTCTCCTCACGTGGCGAGCGGCAAACATCATCACGGAGAGTTGGAAACGGTTATCTATGTGGTGTCCGGACATGGCAAAATTCGCTGGGGAGAAGAGCTGCAATTTGAGCAGAATGTCGATCCCGGCGACTTCATCTATGTGCCGCCATTTGTGCCACATCAGGAGATCAATCCAGGGGATGAGCCATCGCAATGGGTGATTGTGCGCAACTCTCAGGAGCCGATTGTGGTCAATCTCGAACCAATGGATAAAGATCAACAACGGGCGAATGACGCTACCCACAAGTTCTAGCATTCTAGAGGCTACTATGCTATTCTGTACAACGTAGAGGAGACAACATCTACAGAGATCACGTCAAGCATAGGAGGCTGGATTGCGATGAGACCGGAAGAGATGGTCGGACGCGTTCTGGGCCATTATCGTATCAGCAAGGAACTTGGCTACGGAGGAACTGCTACCGTTTTTCTGGCTGAAGATATCAACCTACAACGAGAAGTTGCCCTGAAAGTCTTTCAACCGGAGAGCGGGAAGGCCGAAGAATTCTTGTTCCGTTTCGAGCGCGAGGCACGGGTGCTGGCGCAACTGGATCATCCGAACATTCTTCCTGTCTATGACTATGGTGAACAACAGGACATCGCCTATCTCGTCATGCCGTGCATGACCGGAGGCTCGCTCAAAGACCGCCTGCGCAAACAACGCATAGTCCCTCCCGCAGAAACGGTTCGCCTGATCTCGCAGGTACTCGACGCCCTCCAATACGCTCATGATCGTGGCCTGATTCATCGCGATATCAAACCAGGCAACATGCTCTTTAAGGCTTCGGGAGGTAGTGGCAGGCAGGAGCAACTCCTGCTCTCGGATTTCGGGCTGGTCAAAGTCCTCTCTACCGCTCAGAATACCCCGTTGGCGGCCGATCTCACCCGTCAAAGTACACCTACGATCAATGGCACACCAGACTATATGGCCCCGGAGCAAATTCTAGGCAAAGCGACGCAAG
This sequence comes from Reticulibacter mediterranei, assembly GCF_016587455.1. Lineage (NCBI taxonomy): Bacteria > Bacillati > Chloroflexota > Ktedonobacteria > Ktedonobacterales > Reticulibacteraceae > Reticulibacter > Reticulibacter mediterranei. The sequence goes on from NZ_BNJK01000001.1 coordinate 2,284,226, forward strand.
CCAGCGATATCTATTCAATGGGCGTAGTTCTCTATGAAATGCTGGCCGGAATACGTCCATTTCATGCAGATAGCTCTATGGGCGTGCTCATGCAACATCTCCACGTGCAGCCAGGGTCTTTGCGCGTACTGAATCCACGTATCTCTCCCGCACTGGAGGCCGTTGTGCTGCGGGCTATGGAGAAAGAGCAGGAGAAACGCTATCACAAGTCGAACGACCTGCAACAAGCGCTAGAATGGGCCATCGCAGACGGACAGCCACCACTGGAGAAACGGGATCTGTATGCAACCACGCCCACCGTGCAGGTACCACCATCACCGCTTCCTGGCGTTACAGCTGGCAACAAACCAGGTTTAATAGCAGGGCAAGAAGGCTTCACGCAACCAGTCAATCTTTCCGCTACCATCCCTTCATCTGGATATAGCCCGCCATCAAGCACACCCGCCAACATCAATATACCAGGGGAACCACATACACCTTCCCACCCGCCACAACAACAGAGTACACCCAGGCGACGGCCTCCGCTGCTCACCACGTTGCTGCTGCTTGCGCTGGTTGGAACTGCGAGCCTGAGCGGGTTCTTCTATGTCCAGAGCCAGCAAAACAACCGGCCACCAATTCCGGCAGGAACGGCAACGTTACAGGCAGTTGCCTCTATGCCCTCCAAAGGAGGCTCGACCGCCATACCCGGAACGACGCCAACCTCGGAGGCCGTCCCTCCAACGACAACTTCCTGTCCAGCGGCAAACACGGCACGCGCCGCGATTACGGCTCCGCTGGTGCTGGGCATCCATCCAAACATGCTCTACATTGTGAATGAAGGCACCCGCGATCACCCCATCACAGGCATCATCAAACGCCGTGAGGCTGTGACAATGGCCAAAGGTGTAGAGATCAACACATTGCACAATAGCTATATCAGCGAGGCTCAGGTATCGCAGGATGGACAATGGGTGCTGTTCACCGCCATAGTCGCGGGACAAGCTCAGATGCGTATGATACGCGTCGATGGACAGGGGCTGCAAACGCTCTATTGCGCACCCGCTCATACCAGCATCTCCAACAGCCAATGGTCCTTCCACCAGCAAGATATCATCTTTAATCTCTCTTCCACAGGCGGTCCCACAAAGCCAACAACCTATCTGCTAGATATAACGACGGGACAGCTCCAGGAAGAGCTAATCCCCCAGGCCGGTCTGACCTATTTTCCCGTGACCTGGCTGGACACAACCCATATCTACCTGACCGCCTCAGCACCCAATACCGATGCTCCTCCACAAAACATCTACGTGCTGGACACACAAAAGGGAGCGCAACAACACGATGGCGATTTGCAGAAAATCACTACCGGGCCTTGTGGTAGCTTCGATAGCAGCTATGACTCGAAGCAGTTGTTTATTAGCAAGTGTACCCTCGCTCCCGAAACGGGATCAGGGATCGATGCGCCGCTCGGACCCAGCACGATCACCGTGCAGCCAGCGCAAGGAGGACAGGCAAAAACCACGAAGCAAATTGATCAGGCAATCACCATGCTCCGCACGATCAGCACTACAACACAACTTTTACTGATCGAGAACTATAGCGGCGATACCAGCAAAAACGGGCTGTGGAAGATACAGGTTGATGGCTCTGGCCTGACGCGCCTCACCACTGACACCCAGAACCGACAGTCGTTATGTCCTTTTACACAATATGTCTGGTCGAACGTCTCGCGCGACGGAAGCTTCTATGCGTTACAGGAACACGATGCAAAGACCAACACCTATAGTATGTACTACGGCTCTCTCAATGGCGGCACGCCTACCCAATTTGCCAACATCAGCAACACGGAGCTATTATTTGCTGGATGGACGGGCCTTTGATTAGCAGAGCTGCTAAAGGAGAACCAATGAAAAAGCTATGTGTCATTTTAGTACTGTTGAGCCTGTTATCAATACTTATCGTGGCCTGTGAAGGTGATAGCGTGGGCAGCGGTTCGGACAGTGCCAATACGGTTCATACCAACGACCTGATCTTTTTGAAGGATCAGATCATCATCAAAAAAGGTGAGAGTATTACAGTTATTAACGACTCAGCGGTGCTACATGTTATCGCAAATGGAACATGGAAAGATGGCATACAGGAAGCGCTCAAAGAACGGGGCGCACCAGCCGGACTAACGCTTCAAGGGAAAGAGACGAAAATTATCGGACCGTTTAACACTACTGGCGTTTTCCACCTCTATTGCACCATCCACCCCAATATGAATTTAACCGTCACGGTGCAATAAACAAAAGAGAGGCGCGCAGGAAGCGCACCCCTCTCTCTAACAACACCGCTATTGAATAGTGCCGCTTACATCATCCACAAAGAAGGCTGTAGTCACCTGTGTTGCCGTCGTGCGCGCCGCAAAGACTACCGATACGGTGCGACCGGCATAAGACGATAAAGCCTTCGTCACGTCAAAGGTGCGCTGTTGCCAGCCTGCTGGCAGATTATTGTTACACGCGCGTTGCGGCGTGGCAATCACTTTGCCGTTGTTATCAAGCAAAAGGACGGAGAAGCTATCAACGCACGATTGAGCGGTCCGATTCGTACGTCCGGCCCACCAGTAGCTCAGCGTGATCTTCGTCGTCTTTGCTGGCACCGTGAAATCTTGCGACAACACATCGTTGCAGGCGCTATAACCACAGAGATACGCGCCATAACGTCCGGTGTGTGGATGCGCTGGATCAACCAGTTCATAGCCAGCCGCCGAATACTCCTGCCAGGAAGCAGAGCCGCTCTCAAAACCACCGTTTTTCACGAAGGGACCGGAAGCAGGTGGAGGCGTCGGCGACAGGACAGCGGTTGGCGACGAAATTGGCGTTGGCGTCGGTGTCGGAGAACTGCCCGGAGTTGGCGTTGGAGCCGGTCCCGGTGAGCCACCGTTCGCAAGGTCACGAGCAATATTGTAGATATCTGGCGAGCCTAAACCGCTCGCCAGATCGTAGTTCGCTGTTGCCGGATAGAACAGGTTGTTGCCCTGCGTAACATCATGGAAAGCTGGATATGGCTGTTGCGTACTCGCCAGCTTATAGAGCGCAGGATTGATAAAACCAGCGCCTGCTTTGCCCTGCTTTTGCAGATATTCGTTCACCAGCGCCAGACTGCCAGCCCACAAAGGCGCGGCGGCACTCGTTCCACCAACCACAACATTGCCACTCGTCGAACAGCCAGCCGCCGAGACCGTACAATAGACGGCATAGCCCGTTTGCGGATCGGCATCGGCAGCGATATCAGGCACTTCACGCTTGCCGGTGCTATACTGATTGTTCACACCTGGTCCCACCTGCCAGGATGGTTGCGCAAAGAAGCTACTGACACCACCACCACCACCAGAACCTTTGGGGCTACGCTGTGTGTCGCTGCTATTGCTCCAGATCGACTCACTACCATAGTTGCCACCGGAAAGCTGCAAGTTGGTGCCGCCTACGCCGGTCACATAGGGATCGTCAGCAGGCGAATCAACCGCGAGATTCTCATCATTGCAATCATACGCCCCGGAGTCGCCAGCAGCCGCAAAAAGCGTCATGCCCTGCGCCGCTGCCTGCTTGAAGATGCCATCCAGCGTTTGTAGTTCAGCATTGCCGGATTGCGCCTCGCACTCGCCCCAGCTAATCGTCACAATCTGCGCTTTGCCATCGGTAACAATTCTGCTGTATGTATCGTTGACCCCTTGTGTGGTGTTCGGCCCCTCATACACAATCTGAGATGCCTTCGGAGCCATTGCTCCCACGACCTCGATATCAAGCTCCACCTCGATAGCTCCCTCATTGGCAGAGCCATCGTAGCCATCAACCAGCACATTCGAGATGTTGGGCGTGCCCAGTGCGTTGTTTTTGAAGTACTGATTGATATCGCTGCTCTTGTACCCATCCAGTTCAAACACCGCGACCGTCTGATTATTCCCCTGGACACCTGTCTGAATTAGTGGCAGAGCATCATATGCACCACGCAGTTCGGTTGGCCCATAACCATTGCCGCCTGCCGCCGCTTTTGCCTGTCCCTGACGATTCAAAGGGCGCAGACGCACGCTGTTGTCCATACCACCGATAGAAAGGACGAGAGAAGAAAGGGTATCAGGAATCGTGGGCAAACTGGCATTTGCATAAAAAGAACGGGCACCGGACTGATAGGTATTGATCTTGACCTGAAACGCATTCTCGACGGTGGCGATGCTGCCTGTAGCGTCGATCAAGAGGCCATTAGGGGCAATCTGCGTCACCGTCAAACCCTGGCTGCGTAGATAATCTATGATCTGCTGTTGTTGCGCCTGCGTCGGACCAAACTCGGCAGCAAATTGCTGAGGGGTCAGAAATTGATGATAGCGAGACGAACCAGGAGTATAAAGATCATGCAAGAGTGCCGCAAACTGCTGCTCATTGCGCATCTTCAGGCCTATCGAAAGTTGAAGCTGTTGCTGCGAACTGGCCGCACCCACCAGACGGGAGTGACTGACAAGCGGCGGCACCTGGCCGTTGACAGGAACCCGCGACTGAGGCGTTGCGTGCGCCATAAGGCTGATGCCAAATAGACTGATGCCACAGATAAGCACTGCACTGATGACAAATACGCCTTTGAGTACAAAATGACGTTGCATACGGTATTCATTTCTCCTACCAGAATAAGAATATGAGAAGAACACGCTACAAAACGCACTAAGACAAAGCTAGCGAGCGATCGGGGCAGAGAGCGCATACCCCATCGATACATAAGAGATAAACGCAAACTTAGAAATACTTTGCGGAGAGTGGCTCTTTTTGGGCAGAGCATCACCCATATGGGTCAGATAGCTGTAACCAGACGGCTTTTCCGGGGGTTATGGGTAACGAACAGGCAATCATCATCGCAGGTTCTTTCGAATGGCCCAATTTGTGGTTATACTGTCTATAGTTGTGGGCAGCATGAAACGCGTTATCATCGCTTGTACAGCTATAACAGGTGAATGAAAGGTGTATACAGTCACTTCTTTCAGCGCGAGGGAGGTGAAATAGGTATTCCGAAAGCAATTCCTGCAAAAAGAATACAACAAAGTAGCTATAGATGTGGCTTGCATGTGCGGAAAAAACCAGATTAATGCAGAGACATTTCTCTGCACTATCGCGTATAATATTAAGATTGTGATTATGTAACGATGAGTATATAGAGCGACATCATATTTGTCAGTGCAAGTTTATTTCCTTCATCGCTACAGAGAATACTAGTTTGACGAGAGGAAGCCAGACGGCATGGCACAGATTCGCTTTCACGAGATTACGAAAAAATATCCCGGAACCAGTACACCAGCCGTAAATGCAGTCACGTTTGATGTACCAGAGGGCAGCACATGTATGCTAGTGGGAACCTCTGGTTCAGGCAAAACCACGCTGCTGCGCATGGTCAACCGCTTGATAGAGCCGACATCGGGCGAAATTATCATCGATGGGAAAAACATCTTGCAGGAAAACCCCATTCAGCTGCGTCGCCGCATCGGATACGTGATCCAGCAGGTTGGACTCTTCCCTCATATGACGATTGCCGAAAACGTCCGCGTGACGGCTGAGATTGCGGGTGGCTGGAGCAAAGAAAAGCTTGCCAGCCGGGTTGACGAACTGCTGGAACTGGTCGGACTGCCAGCAAAAGAGTATCGGCAGCGCTTCCCCCGGCAACTCTCTGGTGGACAGCAGCAACGCGTGGGGCTGGCACGTGCGCTCGCCACAGATCCAGCGATTCTGCTCATGGACGAACCATTTGGAGCACTGGACGCCATTACACGAGCGCGTATGCAGGACGAACTGCTCCGCATTCAACGCAATGTGCGCAAAACCATTCTCTTCGTCTCGCACGATATCGAAGAAGCCTTCAAACTTGGAAATCAGGTGGCGGTGATGTCAGAGGGCAAACTCATACAGATTGGCTCGCCGGTCGAACTGCTGGCCCAACCAGTCAACGACTTTGTGCGCCGACTGGTGGGTGGCGACAATATTCTACGCCAGCTTCAATATTTGCCCGTTGCTGATGCGCTGGATAATCGGCCAGAGGCAGTTTCATCAGCACATTGGGGAGATGTACCAACATGTTCTGAAGATGAAACGCTCCTCCAGGCCATGCTCCAACTCCTCGAAACCAACGCGCCCGCCCTCGCCGTCCAACGCAAAGACACAGACAATCTTCTCGGCTATGTAACCCTTACCAGCATCAATCACGCAATTACCCGCGTACGTGGCAACCAGAACGTGCCCGAAGGGACCCACATTTAAGTGTGCAGTCTGCATAGACACATGCTTTTATTGACACATAGACAACAAAAATAAAAGGCCGAGAGGAATCTCATGAGATATCTACTGAGTCCATACAATTACGATCTATCCGACCCGGCAAGCATTCCCAACCTGATCTGGCAACACGCCTTTCTGGTTGGGATCAGCATGCTCATCTCGCTCATTATCGCGATCCCGCTGGGCATTGTGGTTGCACGCCGTCGCAGGCTGTATCTACCAGTGATTACCATTACCGACCTGCTCTACACCATTCCCGGTGTCGCACTGATTGGCGTCTTGATTACGATACCCGGGCTTGGCTTGAGCTTCCTGACAGCAATCATTCCGCTTATTCTGTACACACAATTGGTCCTGATCCGCAATACCGCCGCTGGTATCAATAACATCGATCCCTTGTTGCTCGAAACGGCACGGGCAATGGGAATGAGTCCGAGCCAGGTGCTTTTTCGCGTCACGTTGCCACTGGCCTTGCCGGTCATCGTTGCCGGTATTCGCGTCGCAACCGTCACCACCATCGGCATTGCGTCGCTGGCCTCATTGGTAGGCCAGGGAGGGTTGGGAGACCTGATCTTCAAAAATATCACGACGCAGGATCTCGATGCGGTAGCGGCTGGTGGCATCTTAATGGCCCTCTTCGCCATCATTACTGATATCGTTTTGTTAGGCGTACAAACCCTGCTCAATCGCGGGCGCGGCGCTGTCTCGATAGCATAAGCAGGGAGGGCATAGCGTATGAATAGCATTCTCGATTTTATTCTCGATCCGCGTAACGATTTCCCAGGGCAGACAAACGTCTATATCCAACTCTGCCTGCTCTCCATTGTGGTTGCGATTATTATTGGAGTTGTGCTGGGCATTGCCGTATCACGCAGCGCGATACTCGGCTTCATCGCCGTGAACGTCAGTGGATTGATGCGTGCAATTCCAGTGATCGCCTTTCTTATCGCGGCTCTGCCATATCTTGGGTTGGGATTTCTGCCCGCCTTCGTTTCCCTGGTCATTCTGGGCATCCCACCGATATTGCTTAATACCTATACAGGCATCCGGGGCATCGATCCAGCGATGATTGATGCCGCGAAAGGGATGGGCATGACGCGCTGGCAAATTATCACGCGGGTTCAGACGCCGCTCGTGCAATCCGTCGTCGCAGCCGGTATCCGCACTTCGGCAGTACAGATTATCGCAACGGCAACACTGGCCGCTTTTATCGGCGCTGGCGGCTATGGAGACTATATCGTAGATGGCCTCTATAAGCTAAACAGCACCGAGATTCTGGCGGGGGCTATACCTGTTGCCATTCTAGCAATGCTGGTAGAATTAGTGTTAGGGTGGTTACAACGCGTGCTGACACCTGTTGGGCTGCGTCCACAGGGACAGGGCGTGGTGGAAATAACACAGCAATAATATGTGTTATAAATAATATAATTCGCTGTTATCATGCAGAGGGTTATACGTGTATTTCGTTTTTATTCTGTTAAGGAGGAAGAGATGACTTCCCTTCGTTCGCTTCAGACCAAATTTCTGGTCTGCTTCGCACTCGTCGCATTGCTTATTCTGTCAGCCTGTGGAACCTCTGGCAATTCTGGTGGGACAACAACAGGTACAGGTGGTGGTAGCACTTCGGGGACATCCAAAGGGCCAATCACGGTTGCCAGTAAACTCGATACCGAAAGTCAGTTGATAGCGAAGATGTACACCCTGTTATTGCGCAAGGCAGGTTTCACCATTAATGAGAAACCCGCGCTGGGCAACAACACGATCATCTTCCAGGCCATCAGCAGTAACCAGATCGATCTCTATCCAGAGTTCACCGCAACCGCATTGAACAAACTGGGGTTGCCCTCGGCCAATGATCCCAAGAAGGATTACGAGACGGTCAAAGAACAGTACAATCAGAAGTACCAGCTCACCTGGCTCGACGCTTCTCCTTTGAATGATGGTTATGCCCTCTGCACCAGCAAAGAGCAATCGCAAAAGGGCGGCTTCACGAGCATCTCGCAGCTGACCTCCAAAGCTTCAGGACTGGTGCTGACCTCGCCCAGCGATGGCGTTTCCTTTGTGGATGGCCTGAAGTCGGCCTATGGATTGACCACCAAGAGCTTCAAGCAGACCAAGACGGTTGACTATGCGCTCGGTTTCCAGGCGGTCAAAAGCAATCAGGCCCAGGTCACGGTCTGCTACACCACCGATGGCTCCATCACACAGAATGGCTTCGTCTTCCTGAACGACGACAAGCACGGCTTCCCCGAATTCAACCCAGCTCCGCTGGTGCGCAACTCGGTGGCCCAGAAGTATCCCGACATCGCGACAACGCTGAACCCGCTGGCTCCCGATCTGACGACAGATGTGAGCATCCAGCTTCAGAAGCAGGTGGCGGATATGAAGCAGTCAGGTACATCCGTCTCCCAGGCAATCACCAAAGTTGCTACGGACTTCTTAACGAGCAAAGGGCTGCTCTAGCTCTAACGCACAAAAAAACTGGAAGCGGGTATCATTTGATATCCGCTTCCTTTTTGTTTTAATTGCTCGATCCAGACTCAGCCGTATATTTTTTCTTCCTTCTCTCCATATACCAGGCGAGCCTGTTCAACCTCCTCCATATGCTCCTCTGCCCACTGCCTCAGCATAGCCATCAGCGGAATCAAGGTGATTCCCAAAGGAGAGAGGGAATATTCGACAGCAGGTGGATTTGTTGGCGTGATCTTGCGCTGCACGATGCCGCGCTGCTCCAGATTGCGCAAGGTTTGCGTCAGCACCTTATGCGAAATGCCATCGATCGCACGCTGTAGTTCATTAAAGCGCGTGGGCTGTCTTTCCAGCAACGCAAAGATGAGGGCCGTCCACTTGTCGGCAATCAGCTCAAGCACCTGCCGTGAAGGGCAATGCGCCATCAACACACTATGAGGCGAGAGCTGGTTCGATGAAGATGTTTGCAGCGTCCTTTCCATAGCTATAACTATAGCATATATCGCCGCTCCTTTGTATCTCTCCACATCAGCCCCGGTTACTTTAAAGTGCGTACTTGTAGGGTTTCGCATTAGCATTTATAGTATAGATAACAAAAGCAAATAAATATCTACATAACAAACAAATGTGGAGATAAGAAATGAATCAACTCAATAAAGGTATCATTAGAGCAGGAGAACAACCTCACAAGATTGCTCTCATCGTCGGAGCGCAAGGGGTTATTGGTCGCAATCTTGTCGATCATCTCACAACACTGCTTGATTGGGATATTATAGGTCTATCGAGGCGCGGTGGAGCGTCTACAAGTCGCGTTCGATATGTGGCGGTTGATCTGCTTGATCGGGACGATACCCGCAAGAAGCTTGGAGATCTCACACAGGTAACGCACATCTTCTACGCCGCCTACCAGGATCGACCAACCTGGGCCGAGCTAGTGCCTCCCAACCTTGCCATGTTGATGAATGTCATCGAGGCGGTCGAGCCAATCGCTCCCAATTTACAACATGTTAGCCTGATGCAAGGGTACAAGGTCTATGGAGGTCATCTCGGCCCGTTCAAGACGCCTGCCCGCGAGACCGATGCGGGCCATATGCCACCCGAATTTATGGTTGATCAGCAGGTTTTTCTTGAAAATCGGCAGCAAGGAAAAAACTGGACCTGGTCGGCAATTCGTCCGGCGGTGGTCAGTGGTTTTGCGCTCGGCAACCCGATGAATCTGGCGATGGTGATTGCCGTCTATGCGGCAATTACTAAAGAGCTGGGGCTACCCTTACGCTTCCCAGGCAAACCGGGAGCATATGATAAACTGCTCGAAATGACCGATGCGGGTTTGCTAGCACACGCAACAGTTTGGGCAGCAACCGATCAGCGGTGCGCTAATCAGGCATTCAACATCAACAACGGCGACCTTTTTCGCTGGAACGAGATGTGGCCCAAACTCGCCCGCTTCTTCGACCTTGAGGTAGCGCCGCCACTACCGATGTCGCTCGATGTTGTTATGGCAGACAAAGAGCCGCTCTGGAACGCGATGGTCGAGAAATATGGACTCGAACCTCATCCTTACAAAGATGTGTCGTCCTGGCGCTTCGGCGATTTTGTCTTCTCCTGGGACTACGATATGTTCGCCGATGGATCGAAGGCCCGTCGCTTCGGCTTTCATGAGTATGTCGATACCGAAGCCATGTTTCTCAACATTTTCAACGATTTCCGTCAGCGCAAAATCATTCCCTGAGCTTGCTCATTCAGCATATGTTTAATAGAGAAGCTTTTATTACATAGATGACAACCTATCTTCTTCCGAAGAAGGCAAAGAAAGGAAAGATACGTTTCATGGCAGACCTGAATAATCCAAAGGTTCAGAAGATCTTACAATCGAAGACATTTGCTCATCTAGCCACGATCAGACCAGACGGAGCGCCGCAATCGTCGCCTATGTGGTTCATCTGGGATGGCGAGTACATCAAGTTCACCCATGCGACTAACCGCCAAAAATATTACAATATTCAGCATGACCCTCGCGTCTCCATCTCGATTACCGATGTTGATAACCCATATACCTATGCCGAGTTTCGTGGCGTGGTTGAAAAGATCGAGAAAGACCCCAATGGAGCTTTCTACAATACGCTGGCAAAACATTACGATACACCCTGGGGCTATCCAGGCGACCCACGCGTCATTCTTTATGTGAAACCTCAGCATATTGTTGGGCAGAATCTATAAAAATATGAACCGCAACAATTTACGATGGTAGTGCACAGTTTCGTAGTTGCGCGATTTATCGCGCGTTTCCGACGCAGCGCGATAAATCGCGCAACTACGAAATGAATGTACCTTAGCGAGAAACGTTAGCTGCCAGCGCGTTCTCCATTGTATGGGCGTCATGTCCACGCAAATGTTCACGAATGGCGATAGCGGCTGCGGCTCCCTCACCAGCTGCGCTGACCAGTTGCTTCGTGCTACCTTTGCGTACATCGCCAGCAGCAAAGATCCCCTCCGTGCTGGTCTGGAAATCAATACCAGTCATGATAAAGCCCTGGTCATCGAGCTTGGCACTATCAGCAAACGCCTGGCTGTTGGGTGCAAGGCCGATGAAGACAAACACACCCGCTGGATGTAGTTCTTCAGTCTCGCCAGTCTGCGTATTTTTCGTCACGACGGTATCCAGATGGTGATTGTTACCCTTAAACTCCACAACCTGCGTATTATAGCGAATCTCAATAGCGGGAGTCGATGTAGCCTTATCGATAGCTAGCTTGCTTGCGGAGAGTTGGGAACCACGCGCCAGAATAGTAACTTTCGGACAGAAGCGCGTCAGGAACGCCGCCTCTTCCACTGCACTGTTGCCGGAACCAATCACAGCCACTTCGCGCCCACGATAGAAGGGACCATCACAGGTCGCACAAAAATGGACGCCAGCACCAATAAAATCCTCCTCTCCCGGCACGCCCAGCCGTTTATATGTTGAGCCGGTAGCGATCAAGACCGCGTTAGCGCGATAGGTATGTCCATCTTCGGTCTCGACAAAATGCGCTCCCCTATCATTGCCCACACGAACCACATTCTGCGCTGAGAGCAGTTCCACGCCAAAGCGCTTCGATTGTTCGATGACGCGTTGAGCAAACTCGGCACCGGTAACGCCTTCGGGAAAGCCGGGATAGTTATCGAGCCGCTCAGTAATGCCTGCCTGCCCACCAAGTCCACTACGCTCAATGACCAGCACATCATAGCCATCGCGTGCCGCATAAATAGCAGCTGTCAAACCGGTTGGACCGCCACCGACCACGATCAGATCGTAAAACTCACATTGCGCCTGCGTGTTCAGTCCCAGTTTTGCCGCCAACTCAGCGTTTGTCGGTTCAATCAGCAGGGAGCCATCATCGAATACAATCGTCGGGATCGTCAATCCCCCGTTTTGCACCTTTTGCACGAATGCCTGACCCTCTTGATTGTCCTCAATATTGATATATTTGTACTGGACACGCTGTTCACCAAGAAACTTCTTGCTGCGTTTACAATCGCTACACCAATCGGTTCCGTAGAGTGTTATATTCTCGTCAGCCATGATTCTGCCTTCTTTCTTCTCCTGATTCCCTCACTACTAAAAACGCGCTGAGGGAATACATTTTACTTCGATTTTATAAATTTTTGAGCATCAAATCTGCGACACTACTTCATCCATAAAGCCCAGAAGCTGAACTTTCCTCTCAGTGTACTACAACCAGACTTTGAGGACGTGTAACAGGAGAACTTAGTTTTACCCATAGCATCACCTTCTATCACAATCCACATCATCCTGATGCACATGTGCATACAACTGAGGAAGAGCGATGAAACCAACTATTGATCAAACGGCTTTTGGCTCCATTACTATCGAAGGAACGATGTTCAATCACGATGTGCTGATCCGACAGGATGGTCAGATCAAAAAACGTAAAAAAAGGCTCTCCAAAGCGCTTTACGGCACATCGCATACTCTTTCACTGGATGAAGCCAAATATGTCTACGAAAAAGGGACGCAACGGCTCATTATTGGCACAGGACAGCACGATAATGTTCGTCTCTCAGCAGAGGCCGCTGATTATCTTCAGCAAAAGCATTGCCATGTCGATCTACTCCCTACTCCGGCAGCAATCCGCACATGGAATACTAGCAGCGGCGCAGTCATCGGCCTCTTCCACGTCACCTGTTGAAAAAGCAAGAGGAACCCTTTTCGCAACATACATCAAACGGTGCTAAGAGGAAACAACCTCCACCTTCACTTTATGATAGCCCGTCGCTCCGTTGGGAACGGTAAATTGGTCATGACTGGTCTGCACCTCGCCAGTGCCATCGGTTGCACGACTGACCAGCATATAGGTTCCAGGTTGTGCAGGAGACCACTGCCACGTCCAGAGCCGCCATGCATCCTGCGATAAAGGGGCTTGCAAGGTCGCATTGTGCCAGGTGGTGCCACCATCGTCGCTGATCTCGACCCGCTGAATGCCGCGATTGCCCGCGAAAGCAATCCCTCCAACTTCAATATTTTTGGCGAAAGGCACGTGTCCTGCCGGCCGATCTATCCGGCTGATAGTATGGAGCGGCCCGTTGTACCAGCCCTGGTCTGAATAAAGGCCACCAACAAAGTGATCGACCAGTTCGATACGCGTCAACCATTTGGGATTCTCCTCGCCATAGCGACCAGGAATCAACACACGCATCGGGAAACCATGCTTCTGCGGCAACTCTGCACCATTCATACGCCACGCCAGGAGCGGATCAACGGCGAGCAGTTCGTTCAGGGGCAAGCTGACATTATACCCATCAACGCTATAGAAAGCCACGTGAGTAGCGTTGGAGAGCGCGCCGCCATGCCGCTCCAGCAGGCTACGCAAAGTGACCCCCTGCCAAATAGCCGTACTGATAAGATGATCCCCTGTATAATTGGCGATGCATTCCAGCGTAATCGGGCGCGATGTTGAGGGCAACTGCTGGACCTCTTCATAAGTGTAGCTGCCCGGATTTTTTACCAGCCCCACCACTTCTAAACGCCAGAGAGCAGGCTGCGGCTTCGGATCAACAGGGTTCTGCGTGACTGTATAGTGTTCATCGTTGGGCGTAATCGGCGAGGTCACGTTTTGATGTGGGAAGGTCTTCTGTCCATCATAGGAGGCGTAGTTATTGAGATACCCGCGAATCAGGCCTACCGTCGCGCCCGCTCCACCAACACTCAACGCAGCCACACCTGCACGAGACAGTAGCAACCTCCTCGCCAGCACCGTTGATTTTTGCCCCGAGACGACAAGCTGTTTGGGCAATAGGGCACGATATGCCAGACATAGCACAATCCCATAGAGGGCAAAATCGGCCAGCAGAGCCAGCGCTGAGACAAATGTAGACCAACCAACAGGCAGGCCATAGAAGTTCTGCCGCAACTCGTTCCAGAACAATACCACGCCAATCACGGTCATCACCACGCTAAATGCCAGCGCAACCAGCCACTCACGCCGCGTGGGACGATAGCCCTGCACCGGGAGAGGCAAACGCACCAGGGCAGCATACAGGAAGCTGGCAACGGTGCCAACGAGGACCATCCCCAGCAGCGCAAGACCAAGCGGATAGGTTTTAGAGTTCGCACCAAACACAACGAGAAGACGAAAAAAGGTGCCAACGTTGATATGTTTGAGGACATAATCGCCAAACAACTCGACCGGGGTAGGTATCCCAGCCACCAATCGTAAGATGCCCATCAAGGCGGTTGTTAACAGGCTGGCCGCCAGACCAGCACCCGGAGCCAGGAGAGCCGAAAGCAGCAACGTGCGCCACGTCGGGAAAGTCACTGGTGCAGCAGAAGCAGCCTTGTTCTGCTGCTTCGTAGATTGTTGATCGGTATTTTGCATAATTGACCTTTACCTTGATAATTGCAACCTGAATAATCTCATTTTGATGTGTTGATAGAGCGAGCAATACAAGAGGCTATACATAGTACTTTTTGCTTATACTCATGTCACGTTCTACACCGTGATATTTTTCAGCGATCTTGACCTCTTTTCACCTCATAGTGGTACGCCGAAAAATGGCGAATAGATCAGCGCACCAACCACCTGAATCTGGCGCGTCCACGCAGCAGGACGACACCCGCCACGAGCGCCAGGGCAATCAGCGGTCCTGCATAGACGAGTTGATAGTAGAGGGGCCAGTTGTGGAGATAGTCGAAGAGGTAGCGCACAGGGGCAATACAGACAAAATACCAGGCAATACCGATTGCGACACCGGCGCTCTTCAGCCCATGCAGACGTGTCCAGAACGGCCCTATCAGCAGGACAATCCAGGGGAGTAGAGCCGTCGTATACCAGGGGAAGATATGGGTGGAAATGGAAAAGATAGCGGCAGTCAGGACAAGCGCTCCCGCCTCCACGCCGAGCTGCCTGCGCCACCGCCGCCAGATAATAACAAGCGAGACGCCACCCAGGACAACGAGATCAACAAGATAAATGAGAATCTGTGTCAGACTTTTATCGCTTCCTAGAGCGTTACAGAGCCAACTCACAAGCAGCGGCACGATACCAGCATCAGGCGTCTGCTCGCTGGCATAGGTGGCAAAGAAACCAAAAATACTGCCATGCCCCAGGATCAGATAGGGAACATATGCCAGCACAATAGTTGCAAAGCAGGTGATGAGCATAGCCCAATCGCGACGGCGCACAATCACCAATAGCAACAAAATGGGATAGAACTTGGTCAGTGTTGCCAGCGCGATCAAAAAGCCTGTCATAACGCGGTTCCCACGCCAGTTAGCAAACGAACAGGCAACGGCCAGCACAGAAAAGGTCAGCGTGATGACATCGAGATGGCCCTGCATGGCGAACTCAACGATGGGCAGAGGACACCACGCGTAAAGCACGCAGCGGCTCAGGTCGAGTCCACGCCTATGAAGCAGCCAGGCCAGGCCAGCACAGGTAACAAGGTCAAATACAATGAAAATACCTTTGAGGACCAGCAGGTTACTCGGCGCGATGAGATAGCTGAGCAAGTAAATGGCCTGAGCAGCAGGAGGGTAGATCGTTGGCACCTCGTGAAAGCGGCTGTTGTTATAAATCACATCTCGTAACGAGTCAAATACCGGGCTGTTTGGAGGATAGACGTATGGACTGTAGCCGTAGAGCGTGACGCGAGCATCCCATAGATAGCGCCAGGAATCACGGGAGAGATGGGGAAGCGCAGAAAGCAAAATCACACGCAAGATCAACGCACCTGCAATGATTAAGGTCAGTTCGAGCCAGCGCCAGCGCCGCGTCGGTGCAGGCGTTGCCAGCACAAGCAGGCTGGCGACCAGATAGGGAAGGTAGCTGAAAAGCCAGGGCGTCACAAACGAATAAAGGACGTTCAAAGTATTGCTGGGAGGAAGCTCGATATTGACCAGCACGACATTAAAGTAAATAGCTACAGCAAGGCAAACACTCAAAGCAACAAAACGCCACCACTGGCGCTTAGGAGTGGCTGAAACGGTCAGCTCCGATGAGGGGCGCAATACCTGTGTAATCGACATATACTCGTTACTTTCCTAGAGAAAAATAGTAGGGCAAGGATCATATCTATTACACGTAGCAACGAGGTGCTCTTTTGCAAGCAGCGAGGGGAAGATTTTCAGAAGATCTCAGGAGCAGAGCATCTCGAATATGGTAGGGGCGATGGCTGGTCCTCTCCTGTAAGCGCATCATACGGCCTGGGAAGCCAGGAGAGAACCAGCCATCGCCCCTACCATATTCAGGTCAGCCAGCAACCCAGATTTTGACGATAGCGTCGGTGCCAGCAGAGGCAATCTCTGTGCCATAGGGCGACCACGCCACCACGTTCACGCTCCCGTTATGCTCACGATAGGTAAACTGAGCGGTGCCGCGTTCAACATTCCAGATGCGTACAGTTCTATCCTCACTCCCCGAAGCAAGTGAACAGCCATCAGGCGACCAGGAGACGCTAAGAACTCTGGCAGTGTGACCCTTATAGGATGCGAGATGTTCGCCAGTTGTAGCATCCCATATATGCACCCGCTGATCTTCGTTTGCAGTAGCAATTTTTGTGCCATCGGGCGACCACGCCAGCGACCAGGCCCATTTCTCATGCTGATACGACATCTGCGTCTCGCCAGTCAGCGCCTCCCAGACACACATCATCCCTTCGCTATCCACCGAGGCCACCAGCCTGCCATCTGGAGACCATTTCACGTCCGATACCTCATCCTCATGCTCGCTATATTCACATATCATCTCCTGAGAATCGAAACGCCAGATATGCACAGACGAGTCAGCGGAGGCAATATATCTGCCATCGGGCGACCACGCGAGACCCTCTATGGAGGAGATATGTTCATCATAGGTGCAGATCTCGTCACCAGTTGCAGCATCCAGCACGACAACAACCGAATTGTCGCCACCAGAGGCAATATATTTCCCATCTGGCGACCAGCTAACTGAAACGACCTCGATCCCGTGCCCACGATACGTCATCTTTTCATCGCCATTCGATGCATTCCAGGACCGAACAATTCCAACGGCTTCTCTGGTTGTACGAAACCATTGCTTTTTCACGACTTCAACGTGGCTAACAGAAATCACAGCCGCGCCATCAGGCGACCAGGCCAGATCATTTACCTCAAACTCATGGCCTTTATATGTGAATATCGTTGTCCCTAAAGCTGTCATTCTATCCCCTTGTATCCAGACCTATCAGATGGTGTTATTTTCAACACTATAGACGATATGGAAGGAAACGAATGTGCCATCCAATCGTATATTATGCGATGAACTCTTGAACCAGGTGGTAGAATAGGAAGAGAAATTGACATGTATGATACCCTGTATACGCGTTCTATCAAGTACCATGTTTTTTGTTCGCTGCTAAATGAAGAGGAGGCATGATGTCACGGCAAGAAAGATCCATCTCACTGCCTCTGGTTGGCGCAATCCTGCTCTGTCTGCTTATTGGTCTATACATGATATGGAGGCGCACCTTGAATAATGCACAGGAAGATACAAATAACGCGAGTAGTATCGCAAAACATTCTGTAGAAACAAACCCCGAAGATGCACTTAAATACTGGACGGCGGATAAAATGCGCAATGCCCAACCCGCTGA
Source organism: Reticulibacter mediterranei (assembly GCF_016587455.1). Lineage (NCBI taxonomy): Bacteria > Bacillati > Chloroflexota > Ktedonobacteria > Ktedonobacterales > Reticulibacteraceae > Reticulibacter > Reticulibacter mediterranei. The sequence goes on from NZ_BNJK01000001.1 coordinate 2,302,084, forward strand.
AATGCCCAAAACAGATAAGTTGAAGCGAGGCAAAAAGCGTAAGCAGCAGCCTCCACACACGGCGCAAGCGCATCAGGCAGAGTGAAAGAGAGGGGAACAATGCCACAAAAGCCCAGGTTAATTCAGCTTCCCCTGGCAGGCAAGATCTTTCTTGTCGCGCTGGCTGGTGTCTACATCGTCTACCTGGTTACATTTGGGAAAACGCTCTTCCCTTCCGTCTTCACTTCCAGGGCCAGCATCAGTGAGCATGATGTCGAGGCCAGCCCAAACATCGTCCTCAAGCACTGGACGGCGGAAAATATGCGTAGTGCTATTGATGCCGATCAACTAGTTGACAACAGCGTCAATCTTGCGCAAACCAACGCCGATACAGCTCAGGGTCAGGCCGCCCAGCAGGAGGGCCACCCCCCTCAGAACGGAAACTCCGCCGATCCTCTCTCGACCGTTGGCAAGCTCTTTTTTAGCAACGCCTCCGGACAAAATATGGTCTGCTCCGGCACCGCCGTTACGAGCGCCAATCAGAGCGTTGTAGATACGGCTGGTCACTGCCTCTATTGGAACAGTGCGTGGGTACGAAACGTGATTTTCTGTCCACTTTACAAGAACGGCAACACGCCCTATGGCTGCTGGGCAGCTCGTGACCTGCTAGTTCCTTCGGAGTGGATCGATGCCGGTCCCAATGATCTGCACCGCGATTTTGGTATGGCTATCGTAGCCCCTAACGATCAGGGCAAGTTAACCGATGTAGTTGGAGGCTCTGGCTGGGCCTATAACCTCTCGGTCAACCAGAACTTCTACGCCTATGGTTATCCCGCTGCGTATCCCTTCGACGGGCAGACTCGCCAATCCTGCGAAAATCGTAGCAGTAGAAGCTGGCAGCATGCAGGTGGCCTGGTGATCTCCATTCCATGCAATATGACTGGTGGCTCCAGTGGTGGCCCCTGGTTTGTGCAGATCAACGGCAAACTGTACCTCAACGGCCATAACGATTTCACTAGTAGTATTCAGCCTGGACACATGTTCTCGCCCTACTACGACGATACCTGGTACGCCCTTTACGACAAAGCACAGCATACCTAAAAATACATACCAGAAGCTCGATCAGGCTTCCAACGCTTTGTCACACGTCCCGCAAGTCCAATCAAACCCATTTGTTGAGCTTGCGGGACAAACATGTTGTTTTGTATATTGATCGAAGAAAGCCAATCAAGGCTGTTTTTTTGTTGATAGATATACAACGAAGGCAGTAGTGCAGGAGTAGTTTATACATGCGATTAGGATTACAAGTCCCCAACTTTACCTGGCCCAACGGTCAGGGAGAGCTTGGTGAGACCTTTGGTTTGATTGCGCAACGGGCCGAACATGCTGGCCTCTACAGCCTGTGGGTCATGGACCACTTCTTTCAAATCCAAAATGTTGGTCCCGCTGAAAACGAGATGCTCGAAGGGTGGAGCGCGCTGGCCTTTGCCGCTGGTCACACCAATCACATCAAGCTTGGCACGATGGTAACAGGCGTGACCTATCGGTATCCAGGTCTGCTGGTCAAAACGGCAACCACGCTCGATGTCCTCTCACACGGACGCGCCTATTTTGGCGTCGGTGCCGCCTGGAACGAACAGGAGCATGCCGGTCTTGGCGTGCCATTTCCACCGCTGGGCGAGCGCTTCGAGCGATTGGAAGAGATGCTGCAAATCGCCCTGCAAATGTGGTCGGGAGATGAGAAAGCCTACGAGGGCAAACACTATCAACTTGCTCGCCCGCTCAACTCACCACAATCCATCCAGAAGCCGCACCCACCCATTCTGATTGGTGGAACTGGCGAGCGCAAAACGCTGCGGCTGGTGGCACAATATGGCGATGCCTGCAACATCTTCCTGCGCCTGGGCAAAGACGAGGTGAAACGCAAGCTGGATGTGTTGCGCGAACACTGCGATAAGCTGGGTCGCCCCTATGAGCAGATCGAGAAGACCACCCTCGACACAATCCGCCTTTCGCGCGATGGTCGCAACGGCACGCTCAGCCCCTCGGCGGCAATCGATCACTTCGCGGAACAGGCGGCGATAGGCATCGATCAGGCCATCTTCAATTCGCCCGATGTCACAAACCTGGAATTCTTTGATGTGCTGGCACAGATTATGCCAGAGGTCGAAAAGATCCCGGTCGCTGGTCGTGAGTAGAGAAAGCAGCAATAGAGATGAGCAAACGTACGGCTCTAAGCGAGGCTGAGGGTGCATTTGTACACAAGCAACGGGTCGCACGGCTCGCAACGGCAGACGAGAATGGGAGTCCGCATCTCATTCCCGTCTGCTACGCCTTCGATGGCACCTATTTCTACACACCGCTCGACGAGAAACCCAAACGTGTCACAGGAACACGCCTGCGCCGCGTTCGCAATATCGAAGCTCGCCACGAGGCCGCTCTGCTGATCGATCAGTATGACGATGATTGGTCGCGCTTAGGATATGTGCTTGTGCAGGGGAGAGCGGAACTGATCGAGCCGGAGCATCACTCACACGCCGGGGCGCTGGTCCTGCTGCGAGCGCGCTATATCCAGTATCACACAATGGCGCTGGAACAACTGCCGGTGATTATGATCACGCCCGAAAGCATAGCCTCCTGGGGACCGGCGATCACGGCTGGTTAGCTGATGTCTCGCTACTGAAAGAAGTTCTGAAATGTTTCAGCAACTCGGACAGAATACCCGCGATATTCCAGGCATCATCTCCCCCTCGATGATGCGTCCCCTCTAGAGGCAGTTGCATGATCCGCAGCGCCTCCGCCATTCCGGGTTCATAGCGTGTGGCATGCACCAGGGCAAAGAGCGTCTTGACATTCAAATGCCTGACGCCAAAAGGATATTCGATCTGGGACTCGCGACACTGCCGCTCGAAGACGCGCCGATCATAATCGCCATAGCTGGCCCAGACGCGCTCTTTTGAGGCATATTCTTGTCTGAGAATCGTACAGGCTTTTGTAAAGGACATTCCATGATCTACCATCTGCTGCGTTATGCTGGTGAGCTGCGTACAAAAGGGGCTGACGCGCGATCGTTGCGGCTTCACCAGCAAACTACGCTTCTCTACACGCTCGCCTGAAGCCACATCAAGCGTACAGAGTCCAATCTCAATGATCTCGCTTTCCTGATCCTCCGGTGCCGGTCCTTCCCAGCAGGTTGCCTCGACATCCACAATCAACACCTGATCCAATATTTTTCTTGGCACAACGCCCTCTTTTCTTACATACTCATTTCTTTCCACGGATCGCGCTTATCATAACAAATCCGATGGTACATTTTCTATAGGTTGAGGCAGCAAAATTTCTATGTCATAATGATAATAGATCATTTTATGCGCGATGAAAGGTTCCTTGTATGGAAGCAAAGAAAACGCCCGACAGTCCACGCATAGCCTTATTGCAACAGGCACTCATATCTAACGATGCAGCTGCACTGGCACCATTCTGGCAAGAAATTACAGAAAAAGGTACACCTCTGATTGAGCCAATTGAAAATGACGATACGCATCATCTGGTAACCTTTCTCTGGCGCGGCAAAGAAGATATACATAACGTGGTACTCTTCGGAGGCACCGTTGGCTGGGGCCACCCGGAGAAGAACCAGTTGACGCGCCTGCTAGATAGCGATCTCTGGTACAGGACGTACCGCCTGCGCAACGATTTACGTACGACTTATTTGCTGTCGCCAAACGATCCTTTAACCGAACTGAACAATGGGGCAGGAGATTATGGGACACGTATGTTGTCTGACCCGCTCAATCCTCGCCAGTTCATCTATAGCAAAGACGAAGAGCTTCCCGATGATCGAGATATTGCGGTGTCAATCCTGGAACTTCCTAACGCTCCTGCACAGCCCTGGATCACACCTCAACCAGATGTAGCCAGAGGGCATGTTGAGATACATCGCCTGCATAGTGATATTCTCAACAATGAGCGGCGTGTCTGGATCTACACACCACCTGGATACTCACCGATCGACGAACCATACAGTCTTTTCCTCGTATTTGACGGCCTCTCATACCAGGATGCCGTTCCCACTCCAACCATACTCGATAACCTGATCAATGCAGGCAAGATTCCTCCAATGGTAGCTGTTTTGCCTGATAGTATGGACCAGGATACACGCAACCGGGAATTGCCATGCCACGAACCCTTTGTTGAATTCCTGACCCGCGAACTTATGCCCTGGGCTCATAAACATTATCACGTCACCAGTAATCCAAAGCAAACGATTGTTGGAGGTTCAAGCTACGGTGGATTGGCCGCAGCATTTGTTGGCTTGCGGGCCTCAGAAGTCTTCGGCAACGTTCTATCACAGTCCGGCTCCTTCTGGTGGGATAGAGATCCAGAACTGGATATCTCACAGCAACAGCTCATTCAGCACTATGTAGCCAGCCCTCGTTTACCACTTCGTTTCTACCTGGAGGTCGGATTGCAGGAAAAGGGAGTAGCAGTTGAAATGATTTCCAGCAACCGGCACCTGCGCGATGTATTAATCCTCAAGGGCTACGAGGTACACTATTCTGAGTTCAACGGTGGACATGATTACATCTGCTGGCGAGGCTCATTAGCCGATGGATTAATCGCGCTGGTAGGTAAAAACTGAAAGAAAGGGCGGTAAGCTGATCTTACCGCCCTCCACTACTTCTTTTGCCGTACCTTCATCAGCGCCGCCACTTCTTGATCGAGAGGATCAGAGGAGGCCTGCAATGTGGCAGCGACCCGCTTTTGATCGTCTTTGGGCCGGTTCTGGCTCAATTTAAATTTCCCATCCAGGCTCATAATCTCCATCTCAAAACAGACGGTGCCACGCAACTTCTTCTCGACAAAATCCTGTGGCAAACCCGCAAATTGCCAGGGCCGCTCGAAACGCGACTCCGATTGCTGAGTCAGCGTCTCCATCAATGCGAGCATTTCCGCGACATCTTCTATGATACGTGGCCTGCCATAGACATGAACCGCTGTATAGTTCCAGGTGGGGACACTCAGCGGCTCATCGTACCAGGAGGGCGTGATGTAGGTATGTGGCCCCTGAAAAATCACCAGCGTTTCGGGAGCATCGGCAAACAAGCGCCACTGCGTATTGGCTCGCGCCATATGTGCTAGCAAGGTGCCATAGCTGCCTCTGGTTGTGTCGAGGATAAAGGGGAGATGCGCGGCAACAGGAACGCCATCCTGTTGAGAAACCAGGATACCAAAATTATTAGCTTGCATAAACGTCTGCAATTGGACAATATCATCTTCGCGGAAAGCCTTCGGAACGTACATAGTTGCCTCATTTCTGGAAAGGAACAATCACATATACGAGAAATAGTACCCAATGTGTGCCGATTTCACCACAGCCAATACAAAGGAAGTTCGCAGATTTGACTGGATAAGGGCTATACGGTCCCTCAAGCATATGTTATGCTTATCTCTGCAATGGAGAACTACGTAGAGAAGCATCGTTATTCACAATATTAAATGAATCATGAACAGCATCTATAAATATCCACGCACCTATCATATTGAAGGATCGGGTATACAACGGGGAGATGAAGATCTCGCCGTCATCCCGTTGCGCGAATTTGCAGGTAGGCATCTAGTCGTAGAAGAGAAGATGGATGGAGCCAACTGTGCGGTGAGCTTCGATAGCAACGGGCAGCTGCTCTTGCAGAGTCGAGGCCACTATCTCACGGGCGGTCCACGCGAAAAGCAGTTTCATCTCTTCAAAACCTGGGCCAGCAGATATACGCTGGAGCTATGGGAGACGCTGACAGATCGCTATATCATGTATGGCGAGTGGCTGTACGCCAAACACACCGTGTTCTATACCGACCTGCCGCACTACTTCATGGAGTTCGATATCCTCGACAAAACCAGCGGCGAATTTCTCAGCACGGCTAGAAGAGGCGAACTGCTTGCACGGGTTCCCTTCGTCGTTTCGGTCAAAGTACTCCATGAGGGTACAATACACTCCCTTCAAGAATTGAGAGCGCTGCTCAGCTATTCGTACTTCATCAGCGACGATCATCTAGAGCGTCTGCGCACGCTCTGTCAGCAGAAGGGGTTGGATGCCGCGCAAGTGCTGAGAGAGACAGCGCCCGAGACGCTGATGGAAGGACTGTATATCAAAGTTGAGGAAGAAGGAGTCGTCAAGGAGCGCTACAAATACGTGCGCCCGGGCTTCCTCCAGGCTATTATTAGTTCCGAAAGCCACTGGATGGATCGTCCCCTTGTGCCAAACTGTCTAAAAGCTGGCGTCACACTGTTTTAACAAAGCGAAATAGCCATGAAAGAACCAAATATCAAAGCAATATGGTCTTTTCCCTTTTGCCCCACGCCCCCGCAGTGGACGATGCGTTGGGATGATATCGAGGCGCAATTCTCATGGATACGCGCGATGGATGGCGTTCCACAAAGTCCCATCTACCACGCAGAGGGCAACGTCTTGATTCACACGCGTATGGTGGCGCAGGCAATGGTCGAACTGGCAGAGTGGCGCGGGTTAGCAAAAGAGCAACGGATGCATCTCTTCGCCTCCGCGCTACTGCACGATGTCGCCAAGCCGCAATGCACAACTACTGAAGCCGATGGGCATATCAGCTCAAGAGGGCATGCACGCAAGGGAGAGCTACAGGCCCGCCACCTGCTCTGGAAGGGACTGGAGCTAGACCCGGCCCCTTTACAAATGCGAGAGTATATCGCCCGGTTAGTGCGCTGGCATGGCCTGCCGCTGCAATTTCTCGATAAGCCTGAACCTGAGCGTATGGTAATTGCCGCCAGCCAGAACGTGCGCATGGATCATCTCGCATTATTAGCTGAGGCCGATGTGCGCGGCAGGATATGTGCAGATCAGGAAGAGTTGCTGGCGCGCGTGACGCTATTTCGAGAATTTTGTCAGGAGTTGGCCTGTTATGATGCTCCCCGCGCCTTCCCGGACAATCACAGTCGCTTCGTCTACTTTCATAGCGAGCAGGGCTATCCCGATTACGCCGCCTATGACGATACCAGCTTTGAAGTCGTCATGCTATCGGGTCTGCCCGGAGCGGGCAAAGATACCTGGCTCCACGAACATCTACCAGGGTGGCCGATCATTGCATTGGACCAGATACGCGCCGAATTGAAGATCGGTCCCGAAGAAAATCAGGGACGCGTCATCCAGGTAGCCAGGGAACGGGCCAGAGAATTGATGCGCCAGCAGCGCTCGTTTGCCTGGAACGCAACCAATATCACGAAAATGTTGCGGCAACAACTGATCGATTTTTTTGTCGGCTACGGAGCGCGTGTACGGCTCGTCTACCTTGATGTGCCATTTGCTACCCTCTTGAAGAGAAATCAAGAGCGCCAGGCCAGCCTACCTGAAACAGTCATTCACAAGCTGGCAAGCAAACTGGAAGTGCCTGATGTGACAGAGGCGCATAGTGTTGAGTGGGTAGAGCAGGATGTTTAAAAATAAAAGGATGCACCCATGAATTGAGTACATCCTTTGCATGCTTCTGGGGGCAACCAGCGGCCCCCAGAAATTTCTATGCTGTCAGACCAACCTTACCAATTGGGATAGTTGGTCTGTGCATATGAGCCAGGGCGTGTGGTTGCGTCATAGGCTCCAAAGCGGCGCAAGACATCTTTGACAGCTTGCTCCTGTCCAGATGCGTTGACTGTAACGATAGTACGTCCCGCCTCGAACTCACCTTGGTAGTACCGGGCTTCCTCTTCAGAAACGCCCATGCTGGTTAAGGCTCCAACGATACCGCCGGTCGCGGCCCCAACCACTACGCCGCCAAGCGTGGCCGCCAGAATACCGCCAGCTATCGCCGGACCAACACCAGGAATGAGCAAGGACGCGGCAGCACCGATAATCCCACCAGCAACACCACCGCTGGCAGCACCAACAGCCGCACGTTCAGCTGTTTCGCCTGGTGTGACCGTACCAGAAGTTCCACGTGCATCGCGTACCACATAGCCAATCTGATCGTCGGTAAATCCAAGACGGCGTAATTCGGTTACGGCCTGCTCAGCCTGCACACGATCAGCAAAAACGCCAACAACGGTTGAACGTGGGTTCATAGTCATTAGAGAGACTCCTTCCTACAGGTCGTGTTGAGATGATGTCTTCCTGTTATGTTCAAAATCAAAAACACACACAGGACAACCTCGCCACGTCTCTCTCCCTCTCATCTGAGACTTCAGAACGAAAGGAAGGCTAATGAAACTTTCCGTTCCATATCTCGTTTGTGGACTCCCTATATATACGGAGCAAGCAATCAGATGGTGACTCAACCGTAGATATTTCTCTATCAAGCAAAAGAAACAACTATTAGAATTTTGCGTGAAAGAGGTTAATAAAATTGTGGATACGCCAGTTGTCAGGGCAGGCGCTTTGTGGATTGGAGCGCCTCGACAAAGCGCTGAAAGCCCATTGCATCGGCGCGCGCACGAATGCGCCGAAAACCCTCACCGTACACAGGATCGCTGTTGCGTTCGATGCTGGCGGCGTGATGACGACCTTCTGGCGTATTCAACCCGCTGTAGTAACGGTAGGAGAGCAGTTCGCAGAAGCCCTCTTCGGCCCAGGATGGGAGATCTTGAATGCCCTGCACAATTAGCCAGACGTGACCCAGTTCATGAACGGTCACACCCTGGAAGAGCGTTGCGGGCAACCCCAGCAAAACCGCCACGCCAGTTACTTCAGAACGTACCACGCGCCCATCGAGCGAATAGGTCTTGCTCATCGTCGCCCCGAGGGAATGGTTCTGGCCGCGCTCGCTCAGATAGTACGCCAATTTCTCTCGGCCACATAGCTCCAACGTCAAAGGGAGGCTATTATAGCGCAATCCCTGACTGCCAACCCACTGGATCAGCTTCTTGAAGATCGGGCGAGCCTCCTCTGCGGATTCAATAGCGGTGCCGCGACAAACCGCACAACGTATCTCCTCGCCACTCCTGCCAGTTTCCTGCTCCTGGGGAGGAACCAGCCTCCCACAATAGGAACAGTGAGGAAACTGATGCTGATGCTCTTTACAAAAACGCGTTCCCCAATGGTCAATCAGATATTCTTCCACCAGGGGCCGCCCACAATAGGCACAACGGGGCGCGATGGCCTGGTTATAGCACTCGACGTGATATGGTTGGCCCTGATACAACTGAAAATGTATTCCATTGATGGGACGACCACAGGCGGCACAGACAAAATGCTCAGGATGCCAGCAAGCATCCATTGCAGTGAGATAGTTACCTGAAATCGGTTGTCCGCACCCTTTGCAAACAGGCTGCGCTGGCATATGTTTCGTTACGCTCTCCGCACGTCATAGGTGTAATATTCGTAGCTTCCCGTCTCTTTGAAGCCGCATGATTGATAGAGTGAGAGGGCATTTTTGTTATCGGTCGCTACCTCAAGCGAGACGCGCTTGCGCCCCGTCGCCAGAATCTCCTGAAGCGTTTTTGCCAGGATTTGACGACCATAACCACGACCACGATATCCGGGAAGCACAGCAAACCCGTAAATAAATGCCTCATCTTTATCAAGCGAAACATCAAGCTTCCCTATATATACGTCATCAAGAAGCGCAACGTAGTAACGACGAGAGGTATCCTGCAATTTTTGCTCTGAATACCAGTCCACCTCAGCCTCAGACATATCGAAGCCAACAGCCGTGATATGTGCCAGCACAGGACCATCCTCTGGTTTTGCCAACCGGAACTGCAAGCGCTCGTCAAATTTGCCAGGTATCCGAGCTTCTTTCAAAACCATTTTATACTCAGAGTGATGATAACGCATGCCATAGGCTTTAGCAAACGCTAGACCGGCTTTATAGGCATGGCCGATGATAAAGAGAATCTGCGGCAGCTCCCTCTTGCGACACTCCTCCTCAGCTGCCTTAAAGAGTGTGGTAAAAATCCCTTTGCGGCGGTAGCGTGGATGCACCATACCGCTACTTTCAGCCTCTCTGGAATTAAAACTAAACAAGGCAAGATAGCCAACGAGTACACCATTTTCATAGTACAGGAAATCGTTCGTCTCGTTTTGAGGCCGCACACGTAACGTCGTCCAGTTCAATTTCAGATCCGACTTATCATGCTTGTTACATATATTAGCGAGTTGCTCAATCTCGGCGAGTTCTGTCTGTGACAGGCCCAGGCTTTTCACCAGCCCTTGCTTCGCATCTGTATCCATACTGATCCTCAGATGATCAAAAACGACCACAATTTTAACTGATACATTTTCCTGCTCAAGAGTATACCGCTATTTTTTGTTACAAGCAAAGATAGCAACACAGTTACAGAAATCAGGCTATAGTATTCTACACCAAAAGCAACAAAATCCGGGCGAGAAGATTTTCGCCCGGCTATAGAAATCATCTCGACAGACATACTGAAATTGCTTTTAAACGAAAAGAGTGGCTGTAACTGAAAAGATAGAGGGAAGATAGTCGGCAATTATCTTCCAGCTCTCGCCACTATCGCTACTGACGAACAATTGTCCCGTATCGGTGCCTACATAGACGCCACACGGATTCAACATATCCGTGCATAACGCGTGGCGCAACACTTTGAGGCGAACGCCCGGCCCACCAGGGAGACCATTAGTAAGCGTTTCCCAGGTCTCGCCTGCATTGCACGTGCGATAGACTGTGAATTGATTGCCGATATTACGACGGATTTTGGGATCGGTGACGACCGCAAATAGCGTCTCCGGGTGATGTTGATCCAGGGCAAGTGGGAAGCCAAAGCCAGAGGGGAGATTGCCGCGAATGTCAATCCAGGTCTCGCCTGCATTGACGCTTTTAAAAATGCTACGACGATCCTGACGATAGAGAGTATCAGGCTGCGTCGGATGCTGGATCAGGCGATGGCTCCCCAGGCCAATCTCTTGCTGCTCTTGATCGAGATTGAGCGTGAGCCAGCTTTGCCCGCCGTCGTCGGTGCGCAAGCAACCACCACCAGAGATAGCAACCCACATGCGAGAGCGGTTGGTGGGATCGGCGATAATGCTATGCAGGCTGGTTCCGGCCAATCCGGGCGACCAGCGCGCATAATCTGGGTGAGACAGCAGTGCCTCATTGACCTCCCAGGTCTCACCATGATCCGTGCTGATCCAGAGCGAGGCCGGATCGGTTCCGGCATAGAGGACACCGGGTTCATCTGGGCGACCCGGCTCAATGACCCAGATATCGTTGAGCTTGTGCGTCCCGCCCTGTGGAAACTGAATGCCCTGGCGCGGCTCGTACCAGCTTTGTCCAAAATCGTCGCTATAGCGCACAAACGAGCCGAAAAAATCGCCGTTATCGGCTACAAAGAGCCGGTAGTCGTTGCGAGCATCAAACGTGGCGTGATAAATGCGCGAGGGCAACGTCTCTAGCTTTGTGGCCTCGATTTGCCAGCGCTGCCGATCCTGAGATGTGACGAGAAACAGGCCACGCCGTGTCCCAACCACCAGCATGATCGTTCCAACCGGGAACCTTTTGTGAGGTACCATAATGCCCCTTTCTCCCTGAGTAAAATAAAAATGGTAGAGTGTGACGATTGTTTCACACTCTACCATAGCACTAAGCAAGCACGGTAGCCGTAACAGAGTGAATGCGTGGCAGGAAGGTGGCGATCTGTTGCCAGCTATCACCGCGATTATTGCTGGCGAAGAGTTGTCCTGTATTGGTGCCTGCATAGACGCCGCAAGGATCGTAGCTATCAGTAGCCAGACCGTGACGTAGCACGCCGATACGCACACCCTCGCCTCCTGGCAGCCCTTCGGTCAACTCTACCCAATGATCGCCAGCATTATCGCTACGATAAATGGTAAACTGATTGTTGATATTATAGCGTCCCTCGCCATTCATCACGGCAGTATACAGCGTGTCGGGATGGTTGATATCCATCGCGATAGGGAAGCCGAACTCGGAGGGGAGATTATTGCGCATATCGATCCAATCATCCCCACCATTCAAGCTTTTATATTCCCCCTGGTGGTTCTGCTGATAGAGGACATCTGCTTTCGTGGGATGTTGGATCAAGCGGTGGACACAAAAACCGTATTCAGGCAGAGGGGCGGGCAAATAATCGGCGCACAGATTTTTGTTGGCAAACGCCCAGGTCTCGCCGCCATCGTCGGTGCGCAAACAGCCTACAGAAGAAATAGCAACCCACATTCTGGATGCGTTACTGTGATCTGGTACAATCGAATGCAAGCACATTCCACCAGCGCCGGGCATCCAATTGGAAAAGGTTGGGTGAGAGAGCAAACCCTGGTTTATTTCCCAGGTCTCACCGGCATCATGACTGGTCCAGAGGCTCGCATGATCTGTTCCAGCATAGAGAGTCTCAGGCTCATTGGCTCGTCCCGGCTCAACCATCCAGATGTTTGCCAGCTTCAGGCCACTTTCTGGCGAGAAACGGATACCCTGCTTCGGCTCCTGCCAGCTTTGTCCAAAGTCGTCGCTATAGCGCAACACGGGACCGGAAGCATCCTTATCGGAGGCAAAGAGGCGATAGTTGTTGCGCGGATCAAATGCAGAGTAGTAGACAGAGGTGTTTTGGAGCGCGGTCTCTTCGATACGCCACGTGACGCGATCTTGAGACGTGACCAGAAAGAGGCCTGAAGCGGTACTTACCGCTAATACGACGGTGCCTTTGGGGTATGTACTGATAGACATGACGTTTTTCTCCTTTATTGAAGTTGAATGAAGGCATCAGCCACCAGCGACGGACTGTAAGATGTACATCGTGGAATCAGGAGGAACAGGCGTATCGAGTCCCTGATAACGGCGCACATCTTCACTATTGAGAAAGATATTCACGTAGGGGCGCAACTCGCCCGTTTCGTAACAGAGATGAAAGAGCAGACCTGGATAGCTCTCATCGAGCTGATCAATGACCTCGCGCACAGTCTGACCGCTTGCCGTCACAGTCGCACGATTATCTGTCTTCTTGCGCAAAGCGTTAGCAATGAAAATCGTAACAGGCATACGCCATTCTCCCTTCCCTGATGCAAGAATAGAGGGAAACAGACAGAATGTACCGGAGTCTCACGACGGAAATCCGCCTGTTTCTCATACGAAAGCTCGTTCTTTTCGGGTTTGCAAAAAACGGAAATCCAGTTCTCCTGAAGCTGCACTAGAAACCCTATCCATCCGACTTGCGAGCAGTTCCCTGCACAATTAGTATGCCTGTTGCTGCAAGTACTCATCCGAGACATGCTTGCCATGTATGCATTGAATTTTGCGTACGTGAAACTGCTTTCTAACCCTTCCCGTATTAAAGTTAAGTATATTCATGAGAATTGCAAATAGAAGCATTCGACAAAGGAGGGTCATATGCTAGCCTCTCTCTTCGTATTAGCAGATGGTGTCACCATTAAGTTTGGTGATAACGTGTGGACTTTTGGTCTCAATTTCATTCTCTACCTGGTCATTGCTGCCGTTGTTGGCTTGATAGCCGAATATATCGTAGGTTGGCGTCTCCCGCTAGGCATTATCGGCGCGATTGTTGCTGCACTGGTCGGGATCTGGTTGATGACACAGGTGATCGTCATTACTGGCATAGGCGATTGGGTCTTGTTTGGCGTTCCCGTCGTTCGAGCGCTGATCGGGGCCATTCTCTTTACAGCTCTCTGGCATCTCCTGACCTATGGGTTAACGCGCCATCGCTATCGCGCTACTGTATAAAAAGGAGGTATCCGTTTTGCCACAGAAGAAGCCGTTGAAAGGCGTCAGTGATAAAGAAGAGCGTCAGTACGAGCATATCAAAGAATCTGCTGAGAAAAGCGGTCGCTACGGAGACCGGGCAGAGGAAGTGGCTGCTCGTACTGTGATGAAACAGCACAAAGAAAAACATCACAAGAAGGGACAGTAGTGGTGCAGGAAGCAGGAATAGACAAGATCGCTGGTTGCCGTAGAAGTGCAACCAGCGATCTTGTTTCAAGCAACTGGAGCAGGACTGAAGGAGGCTAACGTTCTACTTTGATAACTCCAACTGCTCCCTTGCTGGCATTGGCAAAAGAGTGCGTCACGAACGGGTACGAGCCAACTTCCGGGATCGTCAACTCAACAACCGCACCACCCCCAGGAGGAACCGTCACCGTCTGATTGCCAACCATATGATTTGCCGGGTTGCCATCAACATAGACATCGCTAAAAATTGCCCCGATGACATGGAAAGCCGAGAACTGCGTCGGTCCTGCATTCATCAGGAAGAGGCGAATACGCTGACCGACCTTCGCCTTCAAAGGTGCATCGTGATACTGTTCGGCATAGCCGTTAAAGACAACATAGTCAGGAATGCCATTCATCATCTTGGTAGGATCAACGCTATAGGTGCCATCCTGTCCCTTTGTTGTGTAAAATTCACTCTGCGTCAGTGAATACTCTTGAGCAGGTGTCCAACCATTGGCAGGATCGACAATGATCGTTCCATACATACCATTGGCCATATGATAGATCACAGTTGGAGTGCCGCAGTGGTACATGAAGACGCCAGGATAGTTTGCCTTCCAGGTAAATGTGAACGATTTACCAACGCCAATCGATTGATAGTTCACGTTCCAGGGGGTCTGCGCGGCGTGGAAATCAATGGAGTGCGCCATCGTCCCTTCGTTGACAATTGTCGTATGCACCATCTGGCCCTGGCGAACCCGCAGCACTGGCCCTGGCACCGTACCATTAAATGTCCAGGCATGGTAAACAATTCCAGGAGCAATAGTGATCAGATCATCCTTCATAGTAAGCTTGATATTCACCTCGTTCCCAGATGGGGCAGCAGGAGGCACCGCGTTATAGGTCTGATGCTTGACATTAGCGGTAGAGACAGAGGAACTGCTGGTGCCAGACATGTCCATATTCCCCATGCCTACACTTGAACTGGATGTATTGGTAGTACTTGAACTAGTTGCCTGCGAAGCGGATGAGGAATTGGTCGCCGGACGCAAATTGGCTAAAACAACACCCAACATAACCAGGAGTGATACGATGGTAATCGAGACACATGTTATGAACCAGCCATTGCCGCGAGAACGACGCTGCGGCCTTACCCTGTAGCCATTGGTAGCAGGCAAAGGTATCTCAGTAGAAACTTTCGTTGAAGCCGTGACCTCTTCAGTTCTGATGGCTGACTGCTTCTCGCGCAAAACGGCCTCGTCAGATTGGATAGTAGCCTGTTGATCCCCTGTGGGACGCTTCCTCACCTGGGTCATAAACTGGCCTCCTTATGTTACGAATGCAGGATTGTTTCAAGATAAAAATATCGTTAAAAAGAGAATATCTGTAACTCGTCTCAACCCGATCACGTAGACACAATGCAGTATCACAAAATAAGCACAGAGCAAACGTCTACTTTTGAGAAGTATCTCTGATGGTAGAGATTTTCGTGATATACTGTTAAACAGGCAGCAAAACGAGTTACTATCTTTACCCAACATTCAAAAGCGTATTTTCTGGGATAATACCTGGGCCTTTTGCAGCTTTGAAAGCAAACAAGCAGGCATCGAATGAAAGGCAATATTTGTACAGCCCCATCAACTAAGGAAGCAGGTATACAATGCTCAATGCAGTTTCACTGAATGTGATTAATAATTCAAAGTTCACGCAAAATTTCATCAAACCGCGTTACGATTCCTACTGCTTTGCCAATCTCCCCGCAACTATTACTTCTCTCTTTACGGGACAAAAGCAAGACTTAGCCCTTCCTCGCGATGTTTTCGGCAACCTACCCACCCGCTACAACAAAGTTATTTTCTTCTTTATCGATGCCTTTGGCTGGAATTTTTATGACCGTTACGCCAGCAAATACAACTTTTTGAAAACCATCCTCACACATGGCATGATTTCCAAGATGACCTCTCAATTTCCCTCAACCACCGCTGCCCATGTCACCTGCATTCATACTGGTCTCAACGTCGGGCAGGCCGGAGTCTACGAGTGGAATTATTACGAGCCGCTGGTAGACGAGATGATCTCGCCTCTGCTCTTCTCTTATGCTGGAGATAAAATTAGCAGAGATACGCTCAAACGTTCATCTGTTCCCCCGACAGATTTTTTCCCGCAACAGACCTTCTATCACACGTTACAGACACATGGCGTTAGCTCGCATATTTTTCAGTATCAGGCGTACTCCTCATCCACCTATTCAGATATCGTTTTCCGAGGAGCAACCGTTCACCCTTACAGAACCCTGTCCGACGCCTTCACACAACTGGCCGAGCTTGTGCGCACCCCGGCAACAACCCCGAGCTACTATTTTCTTTATTTTGATCGCATCGATCGAGAATGTCACAATCACGGCCCTTATGCGCGTCAGTCGGTCGAGATTCTCAATTATTTTTCGTCAATGATGGAGCAATTTTTACGCAATGTTCGTGGGAAAGCGCCCAACACGCTATTTATGATGAGCGCCGATCACGGCCAGGTCGCGGTCAATCCCCGCACCACCTACTACCTCAACCAACAAATACCCGAAATTGTGCGCTATATGAAAACCAATCAGCGTGGCACCCCTCTTGTCCCGGCTGGCTCACCACGCGATATGTTCCTACACATCAAAGAAGAATGTATAGACGAAGTGATCGGCAAATTGCGACAGTGCCTTGTCGGACGCGCTGAAGTGTATACGACGCAAGAGTTGCTGGCCCGAAACTTCTTTGGTTTACAGGCACCATCGCCCACCTTTTTAGCCAGAGTGGGCAATGTGGTCATCCTTCCTCACAAATATGAGACAGTATGGTGGTATGAAGAGGATAGGTTTGAAATGCACTTCCAGGGTCATCACGGTGGACTGACCCCGGAAGAGATGGAAATTCCGCTACTCCTACTACCCTTATAGCTTTTTAGACTCTTTTGATCGAGAAGCGTGTATAGAACCCGCGTATCCCATCGACGACTCGTGGCAAGACAAGTATACTCAGAACCGTTATCCACAAAGTCAGCGCCGTTGAGAGCAAATTTCCGAGCAGCAGCGCACCGAGCCATCCCGCAGCGCACGCGACCACCGCGCCAAGCACAGGCAGCCAAATCCAGGCCAGACGTTGCCATGAAGAGGGAGCACATCGCGCAAGCCAGGCCAGGCCACCTATGAGCAGGCCGATTGTCAGCCAAAGCAAGGAGAGAAACAACATACTACCACCTTTCCCGGCTTATGAGGCCAGTTGCAAAACGCGATATGTTACGCTAAAGAGACGAGAGCCGTCGCCGAGAATCTGAGCCAGATCCAGATGCGACTTCACCTCGACATGCTCGAAGATGTGAAACTCTACATAATCGTGTTCGTGATGGAGCTGCATCAGGGCAGCCGCAAAGTCGCGCGACTCGGTGAAGGGCAGAAAGGCATCGTTGCGATCATGCAGCAGAAAGATGGGAGCGCGAATTTCGCCAATTACCCGACTGGGAGAGAGCGAGGCAAGCTCTGCACGGACAGCAGGAGGGAGCGCGGCCATATTTGCATCCACTTTATCCGGCTCGTTGCCAGTGAGTAATTCGTAGGCAGCGCGCGCTCCCGGCGAAAGGTGAGCAATTTCCTGGGGCGAGAGCGGAGTGCCACCAGGCGCGAACACCGCACGGATGCGGATCTGCTCATCAAAGGGCAGCAGACCTGTTATCACATTAGCCAGCACTTCAACAGAGTACGCTACCGGATGCCAGGGTTCCAACTTGCCATCAACCAGCACAGCACGACGGCCAACGGCTTTGATGGCACTCTCAGTATTGAAATAGCCACCAAAGGCCGCTATATACGCAACATTATCGCGAATACGAGGGTCGGCAGCGGCAAGGCAAGCCAGCGGTACACCAGCACTAAAAGCCATCATGCCCAGATGTTGCCCTGCCAGACCGGGCTGGTGCGCAAGCATCTGAAAAGCCTGCACAACCCCATCGCTATCAGCTGCCGAAACCTCATTACTGAGCAAGGTATCGGTTGTCATATAGATTGCTATAATACCTGACTGCGCTAAAGACTGAGCAAGGTTAATAAGTTGTGCTTCCCCGCGTTGATCGCCCACACCGGGCAGAATGAGAACACCGCTGCGAGCATGAGGCAGCCAGGGAACGGGCGTCGTGGGGGCATAGATATCCAGGTAAACAGTGCCATTCTGCGAAGGAATGGTCATTTGCGTATGCTGTACAGGATCGCCCATCACTTTTAACGGCTCAGGTTCGGAGCCAGTGATCAGTGAAGGCAACAGAAGCGTTGTGCGCACAAAGGCACGTCCCCAGGGGAGCACTGAACAGGCAAACCCGAAGAGCAACAGTACAACCAGCACACAACGGGCGGCGAATGTTATGGCTCTGTGCTTGCGTTTTGTATATTGGCGTGAAGCGGCGGTAGGTTGTGCCGTATCACTTTTTATTGTCGATGTTGCATCGCTTTTTACCACAGGTCGTGCAGAGATTATCGATGACGGCTCTTCCGGTTCGTCGTGAAGCATATCGATCCTCCCAAAGCCTCGAAACATAGCTTGCTTGTATTCTTTGAGGCAAGTATATGCCAGTTCGAGAGAGAGAATGAGGGTCAACTGACCCATTTTTCGTGCATAAAAGAAACGTATCAGCTCTGAAGACGATCTCGCTGCTGGCTCTGATATACCTGTGCGAGGGCGACAAGTTGCCGATGAGAAGAGAGCAGGCCGTCTGGTAGCTGATCTGGTGGAAAAAATCTGGCCTCGATCACTTCTTTCGGGTCAAGCTTCAGCTCGCCACCAAGCAACTGCCCAAGAAAGCTCGCCTCAATACGCAATTTATAGCCGCTCACCATTTGCAGCAGCGCCCCGGTTTCAACTGCATAGCCTGTCTCTTCTCGTACCTCCCGGCGCAATGTGTCCTCCAACGTCTCGCCGCTATTAGCATAGCCGCCGGGTAAGCCCCACGATCCCTCGCGCCAAAAGCGATGCCTCAACAACAAGATCTGGCCTTGATCGTTAAAAATAACTCCGTTGACCCCAACAATAAATTTGTGGTGAAAGAGCCACAAAACATACCATTGCCATCGACCGCGCATCGTGCGCCACACTTTCGCCAACAAATACGCCATATACACACCTTGATACAGGAGATGAGAACAACAAGCGGCTTCTCTTCATCTAGATTACGAGTTTTTACAGGCAAATGCAAGCAACACAGTGGAATAACCAGGGCTTTCCAGTTCTCCGCTCAAAGGGGGGCAGGGGTCTCCCTGCCGGGGCCTGGGGCGTCCCCAGTTTCCTTCCCTCCTTCGCGCGCCGCCTGCGGCGGCGCGCAAAAGAGAAGAAAAAAGGTTTTTGCGGGGACACCCCGCACCCCGGCAAAGGGCTGCCGCCCTCTGCACTCCTGCTAGATGGGAGATTTGGAAAGCCCTGGTGGAATAACGACCTGTATAGAATTTTTTCGCTTCTATTTTAATTCTCCTCTCATTGCTTACATCTATCATACAAGTAAATGCCTTAACATTTTCATAAAATATATCTCCTATAATACAAAGATTAACACTAGATATTGCAAGTAGAAGCACGATTAGCAGTAACAAATGCTTATAATCCGCGCCCTTATCTGTGATTCATCCTGGTTTGCTTAGTCAGGCCAATATCATGCCAACGAGAGGAGAAGATATGGCGAAGCACATACATTGCACGAGCGAGGTTGCACAACTACGCCAGCAAATGGAACGAGAATGCGAAGCGATGCATTTAGCGTTAAGGGGTACAGCGATTGTAGCCAGACATGATATTATCTCCCACAGGCATAGAATACTGGATAACTATCAGGGACAGCTAGAACGGTTTGTCGGCTATCAGCAAGCGTTGCAAATCTCATTGGAAGTATACGATCAGGCCACAGCACGCCACCAGCCGGGCAGCCCATAAACCTCCCGATCGACAATAAAAAAGATACTTCACAAGGGAACTGTTGGGAGTAACTGGATTTCTAAGGAAGTGAAGTATCTCTATCCAGTATAGTGACTGATCCAAACAGGCAATGCTCTCTATTTTCATGCTCACAACTGTATATAATAGAGGTGCTGAATAAGCATTGTATACAGGAGGTTTTCACTATGTCCGCAGAGCAGAATACTACTACGCAAAATCAACTACCACTCTTGAGCGAGCGTTTGCGTGCAAGCATTCTTCCCTTCTGGAACCGTCATCTGGAGCATCCATTTGTGGTTGCGCTGGGAGATGGTACGCTGCCACAGGAGAAATTCGAGTTTTATATTCGCCAGGATGCCCTCTTCCTCGACGAACTGACCAAAACATTTGGCTATGCAGCGACCAAGAGCAGAGACCGCACCGAAATGGAGCAATTTGGCAAGTTACTCTTGAACACGATCCAGGTAGAGTTATCGCTGCATCAACAATATGGAAAACGCTTCGGGCTGACCCCAGATGAGATGGCCGCTACCCGAATGGCTCCTACCAATTACGCCTACACACGGCATCTGCTCTTCATCGCCGCCACCGGCACATTGCCAGAGCTACTCACGGCCATTCTTCCCTGTGCCTGGATCTACGCCAACGTTGGCAATCATTTCACGAGCCAGAATTTGCCTCTCGTTCCTGACCATCCCTACGCCGATTGGCTCTCTACCTATGCCTCGCCCGATTTTGATGCGGTCGGCATCTGGCTACGTGAGCGCCTTGACGCCTACGCCGCCCACATTAGCCCCAACGAGGAAGCGCGTCTATATGATATTTTTCTGACCAGCACACGGTACGAGTGGCTCTTCTGGGAGATGGCCTGGAAGCTAGAAGCGTGGCCTGTCTGAGATAAAGCAATCTTTACATCTGGCGAGTGGTTCTCGAAATGTGGTACAAATCGTTAGAGAGACATTGGCTCTTTATTCACAGTAGACTAAGGAGAACCGGATGCGGGCTATCGCTATCTTCCCCAAAGAGAAATCCATCAAGTTGATCGAGCATGAAGCGCCCCACATTACATCGCCCACGCAAGTAAAACTACGCATGCTGGAGGTCGGTGTTTGCGGTACAGATAAGGAGATCTGCACCTTCAGATTTGGTGCGCCACCACCTGGATATAACTATCTCGTGCTGGGACATGAAGCACTGGGAGAGGTTGTCGAGGTTGGAACCGGCGTCCAGAGGTTGAAACCCGGCGATCTTGTGATACCAACGGTGCGCCGCCCTTGTAGTGACTCTAACTGCCGCGCCTGTGCCGTCGCCAGACAGGATTTTTGCTTTACTGGCGAATACACCGAGTATGGTATCAAATCTCAGCATGGCTATATGACGGAATTTGTGGTCGATGATGAGCAATTTATGCATCCGGTTCCACAGGAACTACGCAATGTGGCAGTACTGACCGAACCGCTAACAATCGCGGAGAAAGCGCTTTTGCAGGTCTGGGCTATGCAGCAGCGCCTCCCCTGGCAAATGCCAGATGCTCCAGCAGACCAGCCAGGCAAGGGCTTGAAAGCGGTTGTGTTAGGTGCTGGACCCATCAGTTTGCTCGGCAGTATGGCATTGATCGTGGCAGGCTTTGACACTTACGTCTATTCGCGCTCGGTGCCACCTCACCCCAAAGCGGAACTCGTCCAATCTATTGGAGCCACGTATATTTCGAGCAAGACCACATCCGTTGAAGATATGGTCAAACAGGTCGGCAATATCGACCTGGTCTACGAAGGATTGGGAGGATCGACGCTGCCTTTTGAGGTCATGAATCACCTGGGAAGAAACGCGATCTTCGCCTTTACCGGCGTGCCGACCTTCACAACATCGACACAGGCAACCGATCAGCTTATGTCACGGCTGGTGGGCAAGAATCAGGTTGTTTTTGGGACGGTCAACGCTGGCAATGATGCCTTCGCAGCTGCTATTCGCGATCTGCATATATTTACACAGCGCTGGCCCGCCGCCGTGCGTTCGCTGATTAGCCAGCGCGTTTCAATGGAAAATGCCCAGGACGCACTACTTGGGAAATATGGTGGCATCAAAACCGTTGTCACCATCGCCGAATAATATCCTGCGAAACAACTCCCAACATTTTCTTCACGAGAGAAGTCATGTTCCGCTGAACCCGATCAGTCAAGACATGGCTTCTTTGCATCCTGTTTCATCTACGCCACGTATTTACCTTAACAATGTTGATAACTCAGGTTGCAACAAGAGGTTTCAAATAAGTGAGGAAAATGAATGCATCCATCAACAACATTCAATAGCAAACAAAATGAAGGGGATAATACATCTGCATCAGAGGAAAGCAGGCAACTCATCCATCCTCCGCGCCCCTGGGAAATAGCGGTATGGGTTGTCGGTCTGGTTCTATTCATCGCCCTGGCCGTTTTCATACATGGACATCCTGCCCCATTACCCCTGGAATTAGGGGTAACAAAAATGCTTCAGGGATCTCATCCCAATCCCTGCGTCTACGCTCAACTACCACACATGCCGATCAATAACCTGATCGATTTTGTCAGTAGCTTAAACAACCCGATTCTTTCTATTGTTTCACTCGCCATCGCAGCTATCATCTTACTCATCTTTCGCTTATGGCGACAGGCTATCTTTCTCGTCGTCATTGTTGGGGCAGGAACAGGACTGTTTACGCTCCTGGGTGATATCGTTGGCCGTCCACGACCCGATGTGAAATATGGCATCTGCGTGCATGATCTCATCCCGTTTCATAGTTTCCCCTCTGGTCATGTTATTCATGATGTCGTTTTTGCTGGCTTTTTATTCTACATTAGCATTATTCCCCCCGTCAGCACGTGGCGCTACCGCTGGCTACTGTTCCCGCTTCAAGGGCTTGCTATCGTGGATATTCTCCTGATAGGCTTATCCCGCCTGTATGCTGGCGAACATTGGTTGCTCGATGTTACAGGAGCTTACCTGACTGGTCTGCTGTGTCTGTTCCTCTTCATTTTTGTCTATAGGTGGACTAGCAAGCGACTAGTAAAAAAGTCATAATCTCCTATTGTAAAAATTTGTAAACAATCAATACTCTGTCAAGTCGCGTCTAGTGCGATGTGAGGGCTATACAGGTGGGGCTTTCAGGGACATTTTTACGCTGTCAACCCCTCATCACCCCACCATTGCCTTTACTAATATCTTACATTGTTGTACAATGCACACACAATGTTTTCTTGTGTATTCTTTTGTGCGGCTCTTGCCTTGCTTACATGCGATGAATTTTAAGAATGGAGTGAAGTAGAAATGAGTGATCTACTAACAGTATCAGAAGTGGCTCGGATTTTGCGCGTGGACGACACAACCGTTCGCCGTTGGGTAAAACAGGGAGCGTTGGAAGCCGTTGTGCTACCACACGTGAATGCAAGGCAGGCTTATCGCATCAAACGCGAGACGCTAGACCGGGTGCTTGGGGACAGCAGCCTGCTGCAACAACAAACGGCAGAATAACTCCATTTCGGCATAATATATAGATGATTATCAATAACTGATATCGTACTGGCGACAGGGGTATTTATCCAACATGTTGTGGATGTAGTCTGGTATGCGCAATTACACTGCGCTTCTCCGGTAGAGAGGGAATGGCACCACCGCCAATGATGTATTGAAAGAGAGGCTAGGAGTAATATCCAGGCATAAGAATACGATATCGCGATAACACTGTATCATATATTATACGAAAATGTTCTGTTCGTTTCAAACGTGGCTAACCAGCTATGTACATAAGAATGGTTAGCGCACAAGAGAGCATACTATTCGTGCTGAATGGTATGCTCTTCTTTTTTACAGATCATTATTCCCTCGTAAAGAGAGGCTCAGGAATGTCGTTGGGCACAATGACCTTTAATGCACCCGGTGCAACGGAGAAGATGGTGGGAGGGAAACCGCGTAGTGCGGTATAGCCGGTGGGATCGCCATCGACCTGAATCGCGACTGGCACAGAGGTATGGACCTTAATCTCTCGCGAGGATTCGTATCGTACCCATTGTTGCCGCTTCTTCCGGCCAAATAAGAAATCGGCAAAGACAAAAATACGCCCGAAGATATTCTGGCTACGCACCACACAGACATCGAGCAGCCCATCGTCGCATCTCGCCTGCCAGGTAAACTTGATCGCTCCGGCATACAACTGCGTGTTGCCAAAGATGATCTGAAGGGTGCGAACACGTTTTGCGCGTCCTCCCTGCTGTAAAAACGCCTGGAAATTGGGATAGCCAAGACCCAGCCAGGTGCCCATCAGAATATAGCCCAGTACGCCAAAGCGTTTGATTGGCTTGCGCTCAACGGCATGCGTGACCTCAGCATCGAAGCCAATTGTCGCCATTAAGAGAAAATAGCGATCATTGACTTTCCCAAGGTCAACACGTCGCATTTGCCCGTGCATCAGCACCTCGCGCGCCTGCACGATATCCAGCGGAATGCCAGTCTCACGCGCCCAGACGTTGACGGTGCCGCCAGGCAACACGCCCAGAGCCGTCTCGCTGCCTGCCAGTTCTTGAATCACCTCATTAATCGTGCCGTCGCCGCCAACTGCGACAACCACATCCAGTTGCTGTTCAACCGCCTCGCGAGCCAGCCTGCCAGCATCGCCCTGAGCCTCCGTAAGCTTCAAAGCAACATCCCAACCATGCTCGCGCAAGCGGATGATCGTCTCCTCTATTTGCATGGCATTCTGCGTATAGCTCCCAGCAGTAGGATTAGCGATAACGATCGCACTGATCTTTTGTGGTACTTCAAGAGAACGCTGCTCCTGTACGTCTCCTTCTTGCATCTGTTACTCCCTTTTTAATTTCCATCTACTAATGAATACGGGATGGAAGGGGTAAACATCTACAGTATCTTAAAATGATGACAAATGTGCCTACCGGTCATCCGTTCAGACGGCCAGCTGTCTAGAGCGAACTGCCACGCCCGCTAACTTCTCGCCCCAATTACAAAAGGTCGGAGTTACTTTTCCGCAGAATGAGATGCCTTTCTACCAAGCGCATAGGGCTGCTCTCTTTCTGCTGAGAGAGGTTTCATGAAAGCTTCTCCCTCATGGGTGAGTCTACTCTACCTATATGATACTGATGGGTGCAAATCTGCTGATGATATTCTTGCCGCTACGAGTGCTTGCAATTTCCGTTTTCAAACACCAATGTAGTATACTTGAAGGGAGTGCGAAAAATGCTATCAGTATATATCTTGCCCGAAAGGTGTTACGATGTCCCTGATCGAGCGTCTATGCAAAAACAATCTGACACTGCTAGCTGTATTATTAGGAGTGCTCCTGGGAGGAACAATAGGGCTATTGATGGCATCCAGATATGCACCTGAAACATTTCATCCTCAACTCCAATTACCCGTTAGTGCTGACAACAGTGATGACACGCCGCACCTCCTGCATGGCAAAATAGCCTCCCTGAGCTGGATCGTCGGTCAGGATTGTCAGCGAGGTCTGCAAGCGTATCTCCATACCGCCGACCTGCTTCCTGATGCGGCGCTGGTCGGCACGGGCTGGCTCCATCCAACCAACGGAAAGCTGATTACTGGAAAGAGCAATAACTGCGTTGCCAAAAGCGCGAGTATGGATGCAGTGGTACGACTTATTCACAGTCATGGCGGCATGGCCTATTTAACGCTCACGATGATGACAGACGGGACAACAGATGCCTGGACATCTCAACAGCAAGCCGAATATATTACGAAAGCCACAACAACACAGAGTTATATCGATATAATTGTGCATGAGGTATTACGCGCCAATTACGACGGCGTGATTATGGACCTGGAATCGACTCCACCCGATTATCCCGCCATTCAGCAATCGTTTGCGCTCTACAACCAGCATCTATGGGCTACGCTCAAAGCGCATCACAAGCTCTACGGTATTGCCCTGGTCCATAAAGTGAGCAACCACGACAGCTACTATATCCTCAATGGCTTTCAGGATTGGCGTCTGTTGGCCCATAGTGCCGATTTCATGGTGATTATGGCCTTAGATCAATCATATGCAACGCCCGGCCCATCTGTGAGCCTTCCCTGGCTAAAACAGATCCTTGCCTATGCCCAACAAACCATGCCTGATATGCTGCCTGATATAATCTGGGAACTGCCACTCTATGGCAATAGCTGGCATCAAGCAAACGAGGCGTGGGTCTTCGATGGTCTCATCAATTATCAGGAAGCCCAACATATCCACTCGCAGGTAGACGAGACGCGCATTGATACGAGCGCAAGCAATCTGGATGGTGCCACAGATACTTATCTGATCTATAGCGATGAGGCGGGAGTCAAACACGCGCTCTGGTATCATACTGCGCGCAACCTGTACACGATTATTACCGCATTCAGCCGGACATTGGAAGAGACGTCGGAATTTGGCACAGCCGTTCCTCAGATCGCGGTCTGGTATCGCAGCACTCAGGAGCCGGGCGAGCTATGGCCTATGCTCGCCACATCGCTGCTCAATAGCCCGTAGTCTCACGCCCTCATTTAAGCTAGAGACGGCTCATCGCGCCACCATTGACATGCAAGATTTGTGCCGTCACCCATTCCGCATCGTCGCTACAGAGATAGCGCAGACACCCGTAAATATCTTTACTGGTCCCCGCACGCTTGATCATCCCTTGTTGGACGATACGCTCAAAAGCTTCAGGGGTATATTGACGTTGAACCGCCTCGTTATAGATCGGGCCAGGGGCGATGGCATTGCAGGTAATACCAGCATCGGCGACCTGTTGAGCAAGGCTGTAGGTCAACTGGTTCAACGCCAACTTGCTAACCGAGTAGACGCTGCCCGGCTTATATGCTCCACCAGAAGAAATATTGACAATGCGGCCCCACTTTTGCTGGCTCATAAAGGGGATCACGGCCTGGCTGCACAAAAGCGCTCCTTTCAGATTCACATCCAGCACGGTATCCCAATACGCGGTATCAATCTCTAGCAGAGAGACCGACCGCAAATCTCCCCAGATAGCGGCGTTGTTGACGAGGATATCAATATGCCCAAAAGCCTTCATAGCCTGTTCTGCCATCGTGTTTGCACTGGTTGGACTGGTTACATCAACGGAGACGGCCAGCACCCGATCAGTAGCCTGCAACTCGCGTGCATTTGCTTCTACAGCCTCGCCTTGAATATCAGCCAGAACAACGTTAGCGCCATCCTGCAAGAAAAAGCGCGTATAGTCCCGCCCCAGGCCACGAGCGGCCCCGGTAACAATGGCAACTTTGCCATCAAAGACGCCCATATACCCTCCCGGTGTGTAAAGTGCTAATCAATACGTAATCATACCGCCAGTTACGTTAATAGATTGGCCGGTCATATAGCGCGAATCGGGGCCAATAAGAAATGAGACCACGGAGGCTACATCATCCGCTTCACCAATACGGCCCATCGGCACGCGGCCCACCCGTTCATTTCTGATCTGGAGCGGCGTTTTCCCTGTAACGCTGGCGAACTCTCGATCTACCACATCCTGCATCGGCGTCTCAATGATGCCCGGACAGACGGCATTGACACGCACCCCTTCAGCAGCATAGGTCAGCGCAAAGGTCTTGGTCATCGCAATCACAGCAGCCTTGCTGACGTTATACACGGGATGCTGTGGAGTGCTGGCTGCCTTCCCTGCGAGCGAGGCCATATTGACGATACGCCCGCTGTGCTGAGATAGCATGTGCCGTAGCGCGAGTTCGCAACAAAAATAGACGGCTTTGGCATTGACATTCATCACGGCGTCCCAATGTTCTTCAGTCACATCCAGCGGCATCGCCACCCGCTGGATCGCCGCATTATTAACCAGGGCATCGAACCTGCCAAGCGTAGTCAGAGTTGTCTCAAACAGGCGTTGCCGATCCTCTGCTCTGGTGACATCGACGGCCAACGCCAGCGAACGCCTCCCCAATGCCTGTATCTCTTCCGCCACACGCTTTGCTCCCTCCTCCCGATAATCGGCCACAACCACATCCATACCATCCTGAGCCAGACGCAGGGCGATGGCGCGCCCGATCCCCTGGGCCGAACCAGTCACTATCGCCACCTGATCTTTCACTGATTGTTCCAAGTGCTTCTCCTCATCTTTCTAATTCTACAGTGCTTGCTTCTCTATCCCTATTGTTTCCCGCGCCAGCAAGCAATGTCAATGGCTTGACATTCTCTCCTTCAACGGGCTACATACAAGATGTATCCTCTTTGGAGAGAAGAGGATATGGAGTAGTACGCATGAGGAGATACTGGATGCAAAAGACGCTGAACGTTGGCATTGTTGGCTACAAATTCATGGGGAGAGCGCACTCCAATGCCTATCGCCAGGTGGCAGCATTTTTCCCTGATGTCGCTTTTCATCCCGTCATGAAAGCGATATGTGGACGCGATGAGGAGGCAGTGCGCGCTGCTGCGACACAGCTTGGATGGGAAGGCTACGAGACGGACTGGCGCAAACTGGTGGCGCGCGACGATATCGACCTGATCGATATTTCAACTCCCAGCGATACCCATAACCCTGTTGCGGTTGCTGCCGCCGAACATGGCAAGCATATTTTCTGCGAGAAGCCGCTGGCAAGAGATATGAGCGAGGCTCGTCGTATGCTGGCAGTTGTGCGACAGGCTGGTGTAATCGCAATGGTCAACTTTAATTACCGGCGCGTGCCTGCGGTACAGTTGGCAAAACAGTTGATCGACGAGGGGCGCATTGGGCAAATCTACCACTGGCGCTGCGCGTATTTACAGGAGGGTGGGGCCGACCCGCAGCGGCCCATAACATGGCGACAACAGAAAGAACATGCTGGCAGTGGTGCCGTTGGTGATCTTGGCGTTCACGTCATCGATCTCGCCCGCTTCCTGATTGGCGACATTACAGCCGTCACTGGCCTGACCACGACATTTATCAAAC
Organism: Reticulibacter mediterranei; assembly: GCF_016587455.1. Taxonomy (NCBI): domain Bacteria; kingdom Bacillati; phylum Chloroflexota; class Ktedonobacteria; order Ktedonobacterales; family Reticulibacteraceae; genus Reticulibacter; species Reticulibacter mediterranei. The sequence continues at coordinate 2,330,827 of NZ_BNJK01000001.1, forward strand.
AGCGCCCTATCGCCGGTGCGGAAGATCAAACAGGCACCGTCGATGTCGATGACGCAGCACTCTGGCTGGCCCGTTTCGCCAATGGCGCGATTGGGAGCTTTGAAGTCACCAAGCTCGCCAGAGGACGCCGCAACTACAATTCTTTTGAGATCAACGGCTCAAAAGGGAGCATTGTTTTCAACCTGGAACGACTCAACGAATTGAACGTCGTTTTCGCTGATGATCCACCTGAGATTCGCGGGTTCCGCAACATCCTGGTAACGGATCGCTCGCATAAATACGTCAGTGCGTGGTGGCCAGCCGGACATATTATCGGCTGGGAACACACCTTTACGCATGGCATCTACGATCTCTTGAACGGCATCGGCAGCGGCACAACACCAGCCGCAACCTTTGTAGATGGCCTGCGCGCTCAGGCAGTTGTTGAGGCAGTGGAGCGCTCATCCGGCAGCGGAAGCTGGATCGAACCTGATTATAGCGAATAAATCTATTTTCATAAAAGAGCGGGAGAGACATATATGGGTCAAGCTATCTCATATATGTCTCTCCCGCTCTTTTTCTCTTTTAGAGACAAATTTGCGACACCTATGCGATAGACATGCGACAGGCTCTCTCTATCATACAAGCCAATACATCATGCTGATGTATAACGACGATGAAAGGATAATTGAAGCATGTCAGACAGGCTTATGACAGAGCCAGAAATGCCAATCGATGCAACGGCTCGCTCTGCCGAGGTTGTACTACGAACGCATGGCTTATCAAAACGCTATGGGCAGCGGCTCGCGGTCGATACGCTTAACTTGGAGATACGACGACAAGATATCCTGGGCTTTCTTGGTCCTAATGGAGCAGGAAAAACGACCACGATTCGCATGCTGCTGGGGCTGATTACGCCAACAACGGGTAGCATCGAAATACTAGGGCACAATCTGGCAACCCAACGCGCTCATCTCCTGCCACGCGTTGGAGCGCTCATCGAAACACCAGCTCTGTACCTCTATATGTCGGGCTGCGACAATCTGCGGGCCGTTGGAGCTATCCTGGGCGGTGTTTCCGCGAAACGTATCGATGAGGTGCTGGATCTGGTGGGACTGCGCGATCGCCAGCGCGACCGTGTGCGCACCTATTCGCTGGGGATGAAACAGCGTTTAGGGGTAGCGATGGCGCTTCTGCAAGATCCCGAAATCTTGATCCTCGACGAACCAGCTAATGGCCTCGATCCTGCCGGGATCGTCGAAATGCGCGATCTCATGCATCGCCTTTCAGCCAGCGGCAAAACAGTGCTGATCTCAAGCCACCTGCTCTCTGAAGTACAGCAGATTTGTACACGCGTCGCCATTATCAATCTAGGCAAGTTGGTGACAGAAACATCGGTTGAGGCTTTGACGCGTGGACATGGCGAATATAGCGTGCAATTGGAACAGGCTCAGGAGGCGCTAGCTGTGGTGAGAGCACAACCCTGGGGCCATAACGCGCATATCGCCACCGATGGAGCCTTGATTACTCCTGCACCGGAAGGTCGGGGCAAAGACCTCAATCTCTTCCTGGTCAATGCGGGTTTTGCCCCTGACACTTTGATGCTTGCGACACAGGATCTAGAACAGATCTTTTTACAACTCACCAATGGCGGTTCAGGAGATAGCAAATGAGTACAGTAATCACAACTGCCCATCTAGATAGCAACCGGCTCCGCACCACAAAGCCGAGCTTTCCAGGTCTCGTACGTGGCGAACTGCTCAAAACCTCGCGGCAATGGCTGACCTGGGTCATGCTGGTTCTGCTAGTTGGAGTGACCATCTTTGCACATTTGCTCACACTCAGCTCCAACAATACAAACGAGAAAATAAGTGAAGCTCCTTTACATTTTCTCTACAATGAGATGGAAATCAGTCTTTCTATCCTGCGTATATTCGGCGGCATTTTCATCATTATCATAACGGCCTATCTCATCGGTATAGAGTATCAGTATGGCACCATCCGCATTGTGCTGGCTCGTGGCGTGGGACGCCTCCAATTGCTCTTTGCCAAGCTATTAACGCTGGTTCTTATCGCACTGGCTCTGGTTGGCGGCCTGCTTCTACTCAATGCGCTAATGATTTGTCTCGTCATCAGTTTTATCGTTGGCAATTTGCAGCCACTCAACGCCATCACGCCGGAGTTCTGGTCAAACACCGGACTTTACCTGCTGACGGTGCTGATCAGCCTGGGAACGAGTATATTGATGTCCGCTACAATGAGCGCAATAGGGCGTTCGCTCTCATTTGGCGTGAGTGCTGCATTAACATGGTTTCCAGTTGACAACATGGGCCTGCTTTTTATGAATATGGCTGCACAGTTGACCCATAACGACTTCTGGAACCAGATCACCGCCTACTTTCTAGGGCCAAATCTCAACGCCATGCCCATAGTGCTTTTACCGGCCCAGCTCAAAGCCAATTCGATTGGTATCCCACCGCTTGCCCCCATCAACGGACCGCACACATTATGGCTCACATTGGCATATGCTCTCGTTTTTGCAACCGTCGCCATTGTCCTGACATGGAAACGCGATGTGAAGGAATAGAGGCAACAAAGAAAGAGGGAGCGAAGATCTGAAATTCGCTCCCTCTTGATTATTGAAAACAACTATCAGTCACGAATGGGGATCGATTCAAAGAGCGCAGCATCAGGAATCGTAGAGGTCACGCGCTCTATAACCGTATCATTGATGGTCACACCAGCCTCTTCCAGAGCCGAGAAGAGGACACCAATAACTGGTTCAAAGCGCGAACGAACGGGCTGTACCTCTGGCGACGTTGTACGCAACTGTTCCGTGATGGCATCGGGCAACAACGACGAAGGATGGCGCAAGACACCGCCTGCCAGCACCAGGGGAAAGGCTGTTCCCTCGATGCCCACACGTCGGGCCGCCACCTGAGCTATCCGGCCCAACGCGCGCCCGTGCCCCTGTACAATATTGAGCGCAACGCCATCGCCCACCTTCGCTTCGTCGAGCAACATCGGCGTCAGACCACCAATCACATGATGTTTGAGAATGGTCTGCTCGCGGGCCGTTAGATAATGCAACACCTCCTCAACGGTGTTCAAGCCAAAATACTTGAGAACACAGTTCGTCAGTGTTGTGGTGGGAGCAATGCCCAGATCCGCACAGAAGACCGCCTCTAACATCTTATCGGCCAGTTGAATACCGCCCTCGGCCCCAAACTGCCAGAAGCTACTATGCCACACCTGTCCATCTGGTCCACGTGCGCCCGTAGCGGACCCGGTACCACACACAAGCGAGACCCCTACGTTGCGCGTCGTGCCAGCATGGAGAACGCCCAATGCATCGTTCTGAATAAGAATAGTGCGCCCAAAACCACGTGCACTCATACCAGCATGCAGCACTGTAAAATCTTCTGGCCAATCTGCGCCCGCCATCCCAAACACGCCAGCCACCAGATCGGTAGGAACAGCATGAGAGGCCATCAGCGCCGTCATCACCGCATGCTCAATATTGCTAAAAGCGACATCTATAGCTTTTGCCCGGTCTCTTCTATCTGCATTATAGATATCGCCACATCCGGCACGTCCCGTACCTAGGATAGTTCCATCCAGTGCTGCCACCAGCGCAATCGTCTTTGTATTGCCGCCATCAACAGCCAGCACACATTCCTGCATATACCTTCTCCTGTCTGACATTATTGGAGGAGGCGTTCTGGTAAGTAGGCTCGATGGGCCGCAGCCAGTTCGTCATAAATGGCCTCAGCTTTATGTAGTGAGAAGACGAGCGGATGACTGGCAAGCGCTCTCACTGCATCCTTACGCGTACCCGACCAGGCCGCTTCAGCCGCCAGTGCTTGATATTCGCCAAGCATCTTCACCAGACCGCTCACTTGACGCGGTAGTGGTCCCTGCATCAGCGGTGTGACGCCGTTGCGATCCAGATAGCCAGTCATTTCAACCACGCGATCAGCTGGGAAGTCGGGAATAGAGCCGTTATTAGGCATATTGACGTAGAGAACCTCTTTACGATCATTGTAGATGGCATCCATTGCATCGATAGCTAGCTCCAGTTCATGGATACCACCACGTGAAAGAGAGGGATCAAGCACAGGATTGTCGCTCTGGGCCTGCTCCGTGTAATGCGCCCAATACTCTCCAACTTGCGACATAATATCCTGGGCGCGCGTCGTGGGCTTGGCCTGTAGCTCAGCCAGGATCTCCTCTTTAAAGTAGTAATATTGAAAATAGGAGTTTGGCAGCGTCTCCATCGTACAGGCAAGTTCAAGCAGCCGTGCCTCGTAGCGGGAAAGTGAGTTGTCGCGCAGCTTGCGTTCGTAAGCTTCTTGCAACAAAGGAATGAAATCCTTGCCCTCATAGAGATGGCGGATCGACCAGGAGCCATGATTGAGGCCAATAAAGGTTGTATCAAGTTTCGCAGGATCAAGATCGGCCAGAGTTGCATAATGATGCGCATCCGAGATTGGCCCCTCACAGAAAGAGACTGCGGAGATAGACGTATGATGCGTGACCGCCTCGGAAACAAGATTAATGGGGTTCGTGTAATTGAAGAGGCGCGCGTTGGGACAGATCGCTTCCATATCTTCAATGATGCCCTTCATAACCGAGATGGTACGTAAGGCCATGAAGAAGCCTCCTGGTCCCTGCGTCTCCTGACCAATCACCCCATGCTTGAGCGGGACACTTTCGTCAAGATAACGAGCCTCAAACCCTCCGGGACGATAGCTGGTCAGGACGGCATCGCAGCCCTGCAAACCGGCGCGACGATCAGTAGTAATAGAAAAGGTGAGGTCGAGACCTCGCGCACGCGTCATCTTCTGCGCAAGTGTCTGAACAAGCTTCAGGCGCTCCTCATTGAGATCAATCAGCACAACTTCGGAGCCATTAAAGTTCTCGCCTTGATGAATGAACGACGCCATTGTACCTGCGCCGCGCGTACTCCCTCCCCCAATATAAGCCAATTTAATACGAGCCATAGCACCCTTTCCTATCTCAAACGCCATCCATGAACAGATGGCAGGACATACAACTACATCAATTTTATATCATATCTAACCTGCTCACTGTAGGGTTATGGCTCGTCAACCTCGTCAAATGTCGCGAGATCATAGCTGTAATAGAACCAAAAGAGTGCTCATGTCTGATACATAAGGTAGCGAAGCAGCCAGGAGAAAGTGGGCAGTGAATATTTCTTCAAGAAGAGGTATATTTACACAAAAAGACATAAAATAATACAGTAAAAAGAAGGTACACAGTACCTTTGTCATGATGAGCTAAACAGAGATCTGGCCTGTATTTGTAACTAAATAATACAGGATTCTCCCCCTGGTTGTTGTATACTTAGAGCTTTTTTGTTATACTGCTACGAGGCTATAGGCAGGAATCCTGAGAAGTACGCAGAGCACATTGCTGGGAAAGTTCTCCCAGAAGGCATGGCGGAGCAGGATTCTGAAAAATAGATTGATAAAAATCGTTATAGTAAGTAAGGCCGGGTGTTTATTGGTCGAAGAGAGATAACTGCACTTCATACCCTACAGATCAATAACCCTTGCCGAGCGCTTTACTCCCCTTGCCGTAGATGAGCGGTAGATAACAGTGTTGTTATCTAGGTGTACTAGATGGATATCAACGACGTATCACGTTACCAGGGTCTTTCCGCTGTCTCCATACGGGTCGCTCTCCGATGAGAGCAACTGAGAAAGAACCGTATACAGGCGTAGTAGACGCCAGAGGAGATCTCGTAGGAATGAGTGAAGTAGAAGTAAAAGGTTTGGCGAAACGATTTGGCCGTAACATCGTCGTAGAAGACGTAAGTTTTCAGGTCAAAGATGGCGAGTTCTTCGTATTGCTGGGGCCGTCGGGCGGAGGAAAAACAACGATTTTGCGCATGATCAGTGGATTAGAGCCACCAACGCGTGGCACTGTCTGGATTGACCATCAGGACATCACCAAACAGCCTCCACACATACGCAATGTCGGTGTCGTTTTCCAGGATCTCGGCCTCTATCCTCACATGGATGTCTACAACAACATTGCTTATGGGCTGGAAGTGCGCAAAGTAAGCAAGGAGGAGATTGGTAAGCGCATTACTGAAGCAGCCAATAAGCTGGAGTTGAAACCTATTTTAAACCGCTCAATAGAAGACTTATCGGGAGGGGAACGGCAGCGTGTAGCGCTGGCGAGGGCACTCGTAAAAAGCGCTGATGTTTACCTCTTCGACGAGCCGCTTTCTAACCTCGATCCCCCTCTTCGTTTGCAGGCACGCCAGGAAATGGTCATGGTCCACAACCTCAAGAAGAAGCCGACCGTGTATGTGACTCACGACCAGGCAGAGGCGTTTGCCATCGCCCATCGGATGGCTGTGATCGTCAAAGGGAAAATACTCCAGACGGGTACACCAACCGAGCTATTTCGGAAACCTGTAAGCCTGTTCGTCGCACAGTTCATCGGCACGCCCCGCATGAACATTCTCGATGTCGATATCGTCCACTCCGATCCCCGCTACAGCCTCATAGGAGAGGGCATTTATTTCACCTTGCCGAGCCGCTGGACGAAAACGCTGAAGGACCGCAAGCTGACGCGAGTGAAACTGGGCATTCGGCCCGATGCCATCATTCCCGAATGGGCATTCAGCGAACTGGATCACAGCGAGTACTTTCTCACTTGCGGGCAGATCATACGCCTCGAAGCACGGGTAGGGGAAACCTCTGTCTGGCTCAAGATTGGCACAATGTCTGAGATTCTCGCGGTCTTCGAGACCCAGAAAGATGTCTACCTCCAGGTCGGTCAAATCATCAATATCGGCATCCATCGCGAGCAGATCTATCTGTTCGATCCCAAAACCGAGCTATCACTCTGGCCCTCAGAATAATGATAGCCCGGTTTTGTAGTCTCTCCTTTTAGCAACTGGTGAGCCATCTCACCATGTCTATTTGCGTAGCTTTGCCAGACGTTCCTTCGCCCCAAGCAACATCTCATCACTCTTGCAGAAAGAGAAACGCACATAATTGCTTCCGATATGCAGATGCTCGGCGGAATAAAAGGTTTCAGGAGGAATACAGGCAACACCAATCTCTTTTGTCAGATAATAGGCAAACTCGGTGGGGGTGCCGTCAAAGAGATCAGAGTAGTCGGTCATAACAAAATAAGTACCCTGGGGAGCAACATATTTCAACCCGCAGCCGTCCAACGCCGACCTCAATAGCGCAAGCTTGCCCTCGTACATGGCGCGGAAATCTTGAAAGTAGGTATCGGGAAGGGCAAGAGCATAGGCAATGGCTTCCTGAGTGGGATGATGCACTGCAAACGTAATAAACTGATGAGCACGCGCCACCCCTTCCACAAGATCAGGATGTCCATAGACCCAGCCAATTTTCCAACCGGTGGCATTAAAGGTTTTGCCCGAACTGCTAATTGTTACCGTGCGCTCAAACATGCCAGGCAAGGTGGCGAGAGGGATGTGCTGCGCTCCAGCAAACGTGAGATGCTCATAGACTTCGTCGCAGATCACGGTCACATCATGCTCAATACACAGCTCAGCAATCAGCATCAGTTCTTCGCGCGTATAGATACGTCCGGTAGGATTTTGCGGCGTATTCAAGATCAGCGCACGGGTCTTTTTGCTAAAAGCAGCGCGCAACTCATCGGGATCAAAGTTCCACGTTGGGGGATGGAGCGGCACATACACAGGGACGGCATGAGCCATAATAATGCTCGGCACATACGAATCGTAGCAAGGCTCGATGACGATCACCTCATCGCCTGGATCGACCAGCCCCAGCACAGAGGCGAGAATTCCTTCAGTGGCACCCGAAGTGACGATTACGCCGCGAGCCGGATCGATATCGAGCTGGTAAAAGCGAGCGACATGATCAGCAACCGCTTTGCGTAAAGAGGGAACGCCCGGCCCCGGCGCATATTGATTTTGATAGCCGGACTGTAGAGCCTGAACAACCTGCGCCACCACATCGGCCGGGGCATCAAAATCAGGCTTGCCCTGTCCCAGATTGATGGCATTATATTGCTGTGCAAGCACATTAATTTCGGTAAAAATAGTGGTTCCAAAAGTATCCACGCGATGGGCATAAGTGGGCATGCAATCTGACTCCCTAACATATGAATCCGCACCCGTCCCTCCACAGGACAGCCCGCAAGAGGATGTGTACGGCAAACGGTCCAAAAAGCCTTCACAAACCATGTGTATAATTACGCCCATTATATCCATTGGGAGGGGGCAAGTGCAACCAAACCATATATGTTATAGAAGAAATAAATTCGTGAAGGGTAAATAATGAATGAAGATATTATCAAAATATTCTCAATTTTACTGGAACAAAAGAGCCAGGCGTGCTCCTCGATCACGCCTCTATTTTTAGATGAATCGCAATCAGATAGATAATGAAAATAAATCGCAACCGTATAGATTTTCATACAAGCACTTATTGTAAAAATATCAGCAGCCATTACAAATACATCAAAACAACAATAGCACCATCGAAACATAATCTTTCTACGATCTCTACATATTGACAAAGAGAATTCATTTATGTTAATTTTGTTATACGTTTTGAGAAAGCGTTTCCTGAGATGCAGAGGGAGGCAATGAAGTTTCTCTCGCCTTGCTGCTAAATCACATCAGGATGCATGGAGTCAAATAATGGAGACATCAGACAATCAAAAGTTTGTCAATCCTCTGGCAAACTTGAAACATGTTCTTCCTTTGCACAGGAATTTCCTCCTCTTATACAACAGGTGTACGTTGTATTTGCATGTACCCTCTCTAAATGTAATGCATCCACAGTGCAATAATAATAGGCTCGCTTATTCACTGTAGTACTGGGCACCCCGGCTTTCTGCCAATCGTAGCATACGAAATTGTTTTCCATCTCATCGCATCTCATTTGGAGAGCAACCGTCCAGATGTTACACTTTAGCAGCAGACAGTGTTATTGATTATAGCAAGGCCACATATTGAAATCCGCTTACCTGGCCGTCACACCACAGAAAGGAGTAACACAGGAAAAACTGCATAGCCCAAAGGAGCTGCATTTCACCATTTATACGTCCTATGTTAATGCAGCATGAATTATTTGTGATTTACATTTGTTCACTTTTCAGAGTAGAAACAGCACGTATTGAGCATTATCGCAGATGCTCAAACAGTGAGCTTCTATACCTGACGTTCATAATGTTATTACTGGTCTCATAGTTGAACCAGCAAGTTCTACATCAGGAGAATAGAACCCGTGAGCGATACACAAACGTTACTTCAAGATTTGCAGTCTGGCCGCATTCATCGTCGGGAGTTCATCGGTCGCGCGATGGCATTAGGAGTTTCGTTCAGCGGCATTATTGCCATGCTTGAAGCCTGTGGCGGTGGAAGCAGCGGCGGCAGCGGTGGCAGCGGAGCCTCCATCAAATGGTCAAACTGGGCCAACACGGGAGAAATTCAACGCTTTAAGGATTTCACCGCTGATTACAACACAAAGCACAAGACCAACGTACAGTATACCTTCATCCCCTCAGCCGACAACAACTATTTCACCAAGATTTTGACGCAATTGAACGGCGGCACTGCACCCGATGTCTTCTATGTCGGCGACGGCGACATTGCCAAACTGGTTGCCAACCAGACAATCATGCAACTGAACGACCTGCTCGACAGCTCCAAGAGTAAAGAAAAGGCCGATGATTACGTCTCGGATCTGTGGGGGGCCGCAAAAACCAAAAGCGGCAAAATCTTTGGCGTACCCGTTGACTGTAACCCGCTGGTGCTCTGGTTCAACAAAAAAGTCCTCGCCGATGCAGGCATTACAACCATGCCCTACGACCTCTACGAGCAGGGCAAGTGGACCAGGGACGCCTTTACAGACATGATCACGAAGATTCGTGCAAAAGGCAAGATGGGCTTCATTCTGGATGCCTGGTCATTACAATTTTATGCCTGGTGTACCACGAACGGCGGTCAGATCTACGCCGATAACGGCTATGGCGACTTTATCGCGCATCAAGATCCCAAATCGCTCGACGCCTTCAAATGGATGGCGGAACAGATGCGCAATAAGACCTTCACCTATGCCGGTACGCTGCCAAAGGGCCAGGGATCTGATCTGGCATTTATCGGTAATCAGGTTGGTTTCCTCTCCGTTGGCCGCTGGGATCTCCCCTCCTTCAAAAAAGCTGGCGGATTGCAGTACGACATCGTACCATTCCCCTCTTCTACTGGCAAAATCGCGCCCGCCCCGGTTGCGCTTGCATACATGGTCATCAATAAAAAGACCAAGCTCACCGATCAGGCGTTTGATTTCCTGACCAACTTTGTCTCTGGCGAAGGACAGACCTTCAGGCTGCATGGTGGCGGTAACGCGGTGCCTTCAATCAAATCGGCGGATGCTGAGAAAGTGGTCCTCGAAGGCAACGATCCGGCTCACGCGCAATATCTGCTCGACGCCCGTAACGCTGGCTATGGCCTCCTCCCAGCTGAGGGTAGCACACCAGCCCTGAGCGACGACATTAAGACGGCGCTCGAACCTGTCTGGTTGCAGGGCAAAGATGTCACCACCGTACTTGGGCAAGTTGCTACAATGGCAAATCCTCGTATCAAGAAAGCTCAAGACACCCTCAAATAAATAGGTGACGTAGCCACTCTGAAATTGCAAGGAAAAGACGCCTGAAGAAGATCCAGCTCTTTTCCTTGCGGTTTCTATCACTAGAAGATAAGGTTGGCAGACATGGAGTATCAAGTACAATCGTTAGGAGATCCTCGGCACCTTCCAGCCAATGAGAATCTACGAAAAAGACGGATCAAAGAAGCCCTCTGGGGCTACTTCTTTATTCTCCCGCAGCTGGTTGGTGTCCTGGCCTTCGCCCTCATCCCCCTCATCGTCGTCTTCTACCTGAGCTTAACGACCTGGGATGGGTTGGGACCAATTCAATTCGTCGGCTTCCAGAACTTTATCGACCAGTTTCAAGGCGACGATCTGCGCATCGCCTTCTTCAACACATTGCTCTACACGCTTATCGTTGTACCCGGCGGCCTTGTCCTCGCCCTCTTAGTCGCCCTCGGCCTGCATAGGGTTGGCGGCAAAGATATCTATCGGGTGCTCTACTTCATGCCAGTCGTGACGGGTCCGGTTGCCATCGCCGTGATGTGGGCCTGGCTCTTAAACAGCGATTATGGCCTGATCAACAGCCTCTTGCGCAATGCGTTCCACATTCAAGGTCCGGGCTGGCTCACCGATTCGCATGTGGTCATCCCATCAATTGCAATGGTCAGCATCTGGGGCGGCCTGGGCTTCAACATGATCATCTTCCTCGCCGGTTTACAGGGCATACCCGCTACCTATGCTGAAGCAGCACGCATCGACGGAGCAAATAAGTTCCAACTATTCAGGAACGTCACGCTGCCCCTGCTCACTCCCACCATCTTCTTTACGAGCGTGATTTCGATTATCAACTCCTTCCAGGGCTTCGATCTCATCTTCGTATTGACCGGCGGTGGTCCCGGCAAGGATAGTTACACCCTCGTCTATCACATCTACCATCTGGCTTTTGAAGTCTCAAACTTCGGCCCCGCCAGCGCTGTAGCAGTGATCCTCTTTGCGATCTTGCTCGCTCTGACGATCTTCCAATTCCAGTTCCAGAGACGCTGGGTCAACTACGATGTGTGATGCGTAAATTTGCAAGAGAAAGAGAAGTGAATGCTATGTTGCAAGAAACGATCAGTAAGGGCGAAGCGAGCGGGGCAAAACAGACCAGTGTTCCCGCACAACGAAAAAGCAACGCTCCCCATATACTGGGCAGAATTCTGATCCACCTGCTATTGGCGATCGGCGCACTGGTTATGGCCGCACCGTTTTTCTGGATGTTGCTCACCTCGTTGAAAGATACCAGCCAGGCCTTTAGCGATCCTCCAACCTGGATTCCCAATCCGTTTGTCTGGAGCAACTTCCCGGATTCGCTCAACGCGCTCCCCTTTGGGCTGGCCTACTTTAACAGCACCTATATCGCGGTGGTCGTCGTTTTCTGTCAGCTCCTCACCTGCTCAATGGCAGGCTATGCCTTTGCGCGCATCAAGTTTCCAGGGCGGGATATCATCTTTATCCTCTTCCTGGCAACGCTGATGATCCCGTTCCAGCTCACCATCATTCCGGTGTTCCTGACGATGAAAGAACTTGGCTGGCTCGATACCCATCTCTCACTAATCGTGCCGCCATCTCTTTTCAGCGCCTTTGGCGTCTTCTTGATGCGCCAGTTCATTATGAGTATTCCTATTGAGTTGGAAGAAGCTGCGATTGTTGATGGAGCGAACCGCTGGACCATCTACTGGAACATCCTGCTTCCCCTGCTCAAAGCACCGCTGGCCGCGCTGGGCATCTTCTCGTTTCTGGGCATGTGGAACGATTTCTTCCGACCACTGATTATGCTCAACTCCCCCAACAACTTCACCGTCCCCCTGATGCTCAATCAGTTTCGTGGACAATATGCAACCGAGTGGACAATGGTGATGGCTGGCTCGGTCATCGCCGTGATACCGGTCTTGATCGTCTACATCATCTTCCAGCGCCAGATTATTCAGGGTATTGCCACGACGGGTTTGAAAGCATAAGGCGATTTCTCGAAGCTCCATGTATGCAATCGCGCTGCTCTGTTGTGAGAAAGGCTATTCTCCTTTCCTACAACAGAACAGCGCGCCTTGTATACAATCACGCTTCGCTTTTTACTTCTCATATTCGTGGAATTGTTTTAAGAGAGAAGAGAGCAATTGATAAATTTCCTGGAGATGAGCAAATTCGGATGGACAGAGATCAATAATTTCGTGAGGCGTGAGACCGCAATAGAAAAGCAGATAGGCCAACCGCTGTTCCCGCTCATTGGTGGAAAGCTGCTGTTGCAATAATGCAGGGTCCATCGATGCAATAGAGTCATCGGAGATAAGCAGTTCGTGGCGCTTGATCTTCTCAAACCAGGCAACACTGCGCAGCGTATCGAGCAAGACGCCATTCACGCACACTAGCAAATAGCGCAATCCAGCAGAGAGCGTTGGGAAAACCATCGCTTGCGCAACCACTTCCTGGCGAAATTTTGCCAGGGCGAGGACAACATAGCGCCGCTCCGCCTTGACACGACAGGCCTCCTCATAGCGTGAGTGACGACGCAGCCAGGCACGAACCACAGGGGTAAAACAGCGTTCTAGAGCAGACCAGAGCTGTTCATCATTATGTAATATGGCTAACGAAAGCAATTGCAGACCTGACACACCCTCGCTGTCTTCTCCACGCTGGAGACGATCCATTTCCTCCTGGCAGCGCAGGGCCAGTGCTGAGATGACAGCGCTATCAGGCACAAGTTTTGTGGAAAATGATGATAAATTTACGTTTTGCATCAATGCATCCTTTATAAACACTACCTGGTCCGGTCAATGGAACGCTCGTGCGTCTATTCATCATCCAATGATAAAGAGACTATTATCTCATCATAAATTTTCCTTCCATCTATCAAAACACAGTATTCTCCTATTCAGTTACAGGTGCGCTTTTTTTCTCAGCGCCAGCGTAGAGCAAACCGACAGATCGAAAGGGAAATAGCGAGGAAAATAGAGATGGCAGGGAGGTTTCCTGCGCATCTCTCTATAGAACGATACTGACAGGCTTCGAGCACGGTTTCGAGCATCCTGCAATAGCGTTATATTCACATCGTAATGAATGAGCGTCGCAAAATCGTTACGAGAATCAGACAGAGCAAACAAAAATGTGGCCTGGTCACATCTTTGTTTGCCACGAGAAGCAAGGAGCTACTCCCCCTGAATCGAAGAATAAGCGGGCTTACCATCGAAGGTATAGAGATTTTCGGTCTTAATCACGTCAAAATCAGCATCAGCAAAGCGCTGAAGCAGTCCAACAACCTGGGAATAAGAAACCTGTGCGTTGGCTTGTGCAGGCTGGAAACGGCAGCGCCAATGGTCAGTGCAGAAGGTCTCCGGCAATCCCTCTGGCCACACTTTCGCGCCACGATTGGTGATGCGCTTCAACTCAAGGCCAGCGCCGTTGACTTTCTGTACTGCTGCACCCAGCTCATCGGCTGTACCCTCGCGCCATTCCAGATAGACATCAACGCCCACCAGCTCTTTTTTCTCTAGCGACTGCACATGAGCTTTCCCGTTCCCGCTCACCTCGCCAGCGGTTGAGGAGTAGCTGGCCGCTTTGAGCTTCTCAGGCTTCTGACCAATGCGAGCGACGACAGCATCAGCAAACTCTTTAGTACCCACCTTCTGCTTGCTCACACCTTCTTCGTAGATATCATATGTGTGAACACCATCTTCCAGCGTGCGCAACCAGGCATTATGCACCAGCGTCGCAATCTCTGGCTGACCGATATGGACCAGCATCAGCACGGCACCAAGCAAGAGGCCGGAGGGATTGGCAAGATTTTGACCGGCACGACGGGGGGCCGAGCCGTGAATAGCCTCAAACATGGCGCAAGCATCGCCAATGTTGGCAGCACCGGCAAGGCCAACCGAACCGGCAATCTGCGCGGCCACATCGGAGAGAATATCGCCATACAGGTTGGGCATGACGATCACATCGAACGCTTCCGGTGTATCGGCAAGCTTGGCCGCACCGATATCGACGATCCAGGCTTCATTAACAATATCGGGATACTCGGCAGCAATCTCATCAAAAACCGCGTGGAAGAGGCCATCGCTCTGTTTCATGATATTGTCTTTCACAAAGCAGGTCACTTTTTTACGGTTATTGGTGCGAGCATACTCGAAAGCATAGCGGATAATCTTTTCACTACCGGGACGGCTGATCAGCTTGAGGCTCTCCATCATATCGTGCGTCTGCCGATACTCGATACCAGAATAGAGATCCTCTTCATTCTCACGAATAATCACCACATCCATATTCGGATGCTTGGTATCTACAAAGGGGTAATAGGCGACTGAGGGGCGCACATTGGCATAGAGGCCAAAAACGGTGCGCACGGTAACATTGAGGCTCTTGTAACCGCCGCCCTGAGGAGTGGTAATCGGAGCCTTGAGAAATACTTTCGTGCGCCGGAGCGACTCCCACGCACTCGGCTCGATACCAGCACTCACTCCACGAAGATAGACCTTTTCCCCTACTTCGATCTCTTCAATATCTATTCGAGCGCCTGCCGCCTGGATAATCTTCAGGGTGGCATCCATAATCTCAGGACCGATGCCATCGCCATAAGCTACTGTAATGGGTACGTTCTGTGCCATGAAAGACTCTCCATTGTTTCCTGTTCTGTTGACCGAAAAAGTCGCTTACAGTATAGCATATTGCCGCTTGACAGGCTTGCTTTCTGCTCAATTTACTTATCAGCCATGCTAAAATAGCCTGATGTACCGGGTTCTTCAGGAGCAGCTATTTATGAAATCTTCCTCTCAAAAGTGGCAATGTCATTCGTAGTGTAGCGATATATCGCTACACTACGAATGACATTGCCGGATTTGCTGCCACAGTGAGAGGCTTGCCAAAAGTGCGCATTTTCAGTTAAGCTTAGGGCAAGATCCACACGAGGAATGTGTCCCATGCGAAAACAACAACCTTTGCAAACGCTTCTGCTGCTCGCTCTGCTCTGCG
Source organism: Reticulibacter mediterranei (assembly GCF_016587455.1). Classification (NCBI taxonomy): domain Bacteria; kingdom Bacillati; phylum Chloroflexota; class Ktedonobacteria; order Ktedonobacterales; family Reticulibacteraceae; genus Reticulibacter; species Reticulibacter mediterranei. Next base: position 2,346,444 of record NZ_BNJK01000001.1, read on the forward strand.
CTCTTGCCGCATGCGGTGATGCTACAGGCAATCAGGCTCAAACCGATCTCGCAAGCACACCAGCAACATCCATTTCGACGCCTCCCCCGACACTGACCAATACGATTAGCTTCACCACAACCGGTCAGGTCAGCGGCTCGCATACAATTACTTCACAGGTGCATACGTCGAAATTGCGTCATGGACATAAAGAGTTCACGATTGAGGTGGCGAACGCAGGGCAATCGGTCATCATGGCGTTCTATGGCTACGAGGGGCCGCGCACCTATACGTTAGAGGGGCACAACAACGGAGGGGATGTGCGGATTGACTTTGGGAAAAATGCCTCTGCCTGGGATCTGCCCATGACCCCCGGCATCGCGTGTACGGTCAATATTGAGAGCGATCTGCCAACACCCTATACCGGCTTAGACAGAATGAAAGGCAGCTTTACCTGCCCACGCCTGATCTCCATCAATCCCGCCGCACAACATCGCTCAATCACAGTCAGCGAGGGCCATTTCGACCTGTTTATCATCGTGGAAAGTTGAACACAATCCTGCCTATTCGCGCTCCGCTACAACATAACTCTCCGGTGCAGCAGTCGAATTACGCACAACCAGTTTCGGGGGCAGCAGGGTTGTCGTAATTTCCTGTGCTTCCTCACTCAACAAAGCGGCAACAACCAGCTTGCTCATCTCAATAACGGGCTGCGCAACGGTGGTTAGAGGAGGCGCGGCCATGCCCGCCAGAGGGATATCGTCATAGCCAACCAGCGACATATCGCGCGGCACCACGATACCAACCTCGTGCAACTTCTGAAGGACTCCCACAGCAATCAGATCGGTGGTAGCAACAATGGCCGTTGGCAAATCTTCCCGCTGAAGAATCTGCTGGGCCAGTGCATATCCTGCATCAGCGCCAAAACCACCACTGTAGACCTGAAAGCTGTTTTGAGCGATCCCGTACGCTTCCAGGGCTGCCGAAAAGCCGCGCAACCGCTCCAGCGAAGAGCGCAAATAGAGCGGCTCCAGAAAAACCGCCAGCTTGCGATGCCCAAGCTGAATCAGATGCTCAGTGACCAGATAGCTCCCCAGATAATGATCGGTGGCAAAGACGGGATAAGGGGAATCGGTCACAACGCGATCCACAAAGACTGCACGTACGTCTTGCCTCTGGAGTTGCTGAATTGCACTCTCGCTGGAAAATTCGGACGAAGCAATGATAATTCCATCAAATCGCTTACTGAGCAAGGTATCAACCAGTTTTTCCTCACGCTCCTGTTTATTGTCCGTACTGCAAGCAAGCACTGAATAATTGTACGATAGCGCCACTTCCTCTATAGCGCGTATCAGCAGACTGGCAAAAGGATTTACAACATCGGGCACCAGCAATCCCAGCGTAAACGTGCGCTTCTTCTTGAGAGCACTGGCAAGCAAGTTGGGACGATATTGCAGTTCTTCGACAGCGCGCTCGACGCGCGCGATCGTCTCCTTGCCCACACGCCCAGTGCCATTCAAAACTTTCGAGACAGTGGCCGTAGAAACTCCTGCTCGCTTTGCTACATCGTAAATAGTCACCTTCGACATGCATTCAATCCTTCTGATAAAAAATAAAAACGTGAACGCGTGGGGCCAAACATTGGCCAAATAGCCCGAATCATGGCGTAATATCTAAGTAATTGCTGAGTAAACTCTGAGTAACCGATTACCTACTACCCAAGTATAATCCGACCCACATTTACTGTCAAGAAACTCCTGCTTTATTATAGTTTTTGTCCATTTCCGGCAATCTTTTAAAAGAGTTTTTACAGACTATTTCATACATTACCAGATTTCTTCATGCATTTTATCAGATTATTTTCGTCCTGTGAAGTAGATTTGCCATCATTCCCACCTCTGATTGAGAAATGTTTATGGAAACACTTGACATCTACTTTTCATCGGGTTACTATTACTACCGTATAATCATCTTGAAAAAACGTTTTCCCTTGCCCACATTTTTGTGTTGGTGTACCTGCCTGGCTATATGTATAAGCTTTTTTTATTGCATCAACATGAACGATGGAGCAACTCAAAGGGAAAATACCACTTAAAGATGCTTTATATTTGTTGATGCATATATAACTATTATCTGAAAGGAGGATAAGACAGACAGGCACTTCTTTTATTTTCGCTTTATTCAAGCATTCTTCTTAGAGGCAAAGTAGCTCTAAAAGACCTGCCACAATTGGTTACATGTATACATTGTTTGTCCCATCCAATGAAGGAGAGGCTTCATGAGTAATCGGTTGAAAAAACCAGCGTCCTTATCTCTCATCAGCAGCCTGGCACTGCTGGCGATGCTTGTTCTCCAGGCATGCGGAGGATCACCTTCTACCGGCAGTACGTCCGGCGGCAGCGGTCCAATCACACTCACCGTCGCCTATCAGCAATTCGGATCTCCCCCCTACCAGGATCAGATCTGGTGGACCAAAGTCAAGCAACAGGTCGAAGCATCCAACCCCAACATCAAAATCAAGCTGCTCCCCATCGTTGCCGACGAAGGTGCATATTACACCAAACTCGATCTGATGATGCGCTCCAATAACGCACCTGATATTGTGCGTGAGGACAGCTTCCTGGTTGGCTCCGATGTCACCGCTGGCTACCTGGCTCCGCTTGACGACTATCTCAACTCGTGGCCGGAGTACAAAGAGCAGTGGTTTGACAGCATGCAGAAGATCACCACGTTCAACGGCCACAACTACGGCATCATGAATGGCACCGATGTCCGTGCCGTCTGGTATAACAAGGATATTTTCAAAAAGGCCGGACTGCCGACCGAGTGGCAACCTAAGAACTGGGCCGACATCCTGACAGCCGCTCGCACTATCAAAGCGAAGGTTCCCAACGTCATTCCGATGAACCTCTACTCGGGCATCCCGATGGACGAGGCATCGACCATGCAGGGCTTCGAGATGTTGCTCTACGGCACCAAGCACACCCTCTACAACTACGATAGCAAAAAGTGGGTTGTATCGAGCAAAGGCTTCCAGGACTCTCTGGATTTCGTCAAACAGGTTTATGATCAGAAAAACCTGCTTGGCCCCACCAATGATATCGCGCTCAGCACGACCGCTGGCAACACCGTTTCTCAGCAGTTGTTGCCACAGGGCAAACTGGCTATCGACATCGACGGCTCCTGGCTCCCTGGCAACTGGGTCAAAGGTGGCGCGGCTCCCTGGGATCAGTGGCAGCAGACAATGGGAATTGCCAAGATGCCTACCCAGTTCGGCGATGATCCCAAGTACGTAACCCTTTCCGGTGGCTGGGCCGACTCCATCACAGCTCGCTCTCAACACAAAAAAGAGGCCTTTGACGTACTCAAGGTCGCTTACAGCAAAGACATGTTGGCAAGCTATGATGTCGCGGCAGCGCAGATCACTCCTCGCAAAGACATCGTTGACGTGGCAGAGTACAAAAACGTGCCATTGTCCTCATTCTTCACCGAACTGGTTGGCTTCACACAGTTCCGACCGGGTTTCCCGGCCTATCCCAAGCTCTCGGTTGAGATCGACCGCGCCATGCAACAGGTGATGCAGGGGCAGTCATCAACCGATGCGATGAAAGCCTACCAACAGGCGGCAACCAATATCGCAGGAGCCGATAACGTAGAAACGAAATAATCAGCGTGAATGTTTGCCGATGATATGCGGGTTTGTATTGTCGGCACAGGAGATGAAGCACGACGGGCATCTAGTAATGTATAGTTAAAGCAATTAATCTGGACAGCTTGCCCATAGCTCTATAGATTAATTACTTCAAGACCATTACTATCCACGTTGTGCTTCGTCTATTCAAAGGAGTTCAACTATGCAGGTGAAGACTCAGGCTGAGGCGATCAAGCTCGTCGGCGTCACTCCTCAGAGCCAGAGACGTAAGCGCTTGCGCATTAGCCTTCTATTCATGGCCCCGGCATTCATCGTCATTGCCATTTTCATGCTTGGTCCGGCGTTCTGGGCCTTTTACATCTCATTCACCAATATGTCCCTGACTGGCGCAGGTGCCGCGACTCCGCAATGGGTCGGCCTGCAAAACTTTGTTCAGATTGTGCGCGATGGCGAGTTTCTCAATGCCTTCCGTGTCTCCCTCACCTATCTTGTTTTCTCGGCACTAATCGGGCAGGCCGGAATGGGTCTCTTGCTGGCCCTGCTGATGCGCAACCGTCAAAAGGTCTTTAAAAGCGTGCTGGGAGCAATTATCATCAGTGCATGGGTTATCCCCGATGTCGTGGCTGGCTTCCTCTGGAATTCGTTCTTAGCTGGCGGCCCACAAAGCGTTCTCTCTCCTGGCCTGCTCAACTCAATTATGACGGCCCTCACGCTCCCCCAACACGCCTGGGTACAGGAATATCCGATGCAGATGATCATCATCGCCAACATCTGGCGCGGCACAGCTTTCTCCATGCTGCTCTACGCATCGGCCCTGGAAGGCATTCCCGATGAGCTACTCGAAGCGGCAGCTATCGATGGCGCGAATCTCTGGCAACGCGTCCGCAGCATCATCCTCCCGCTCATTAAAGGCTCAATTGCCACCGATCTGCTATTGATTACGCTGGCGACACTCTCCGACTTCACGCTTGTCTATGTGCTGACAGCTGGCAGCAACCTCAATACAGAGCTTTTGACCATTTATCAATATCGTCAGGCGTTCCAATTCTATCAAATTGGCTATGGTAGCGCCATTGCCCTCTTGATTATTGCGGTAGGTGCCATTCTCTCTTTGATCTATATCCGCATCCTACGTGTAGAGATCTAAATACGCTAGAAGGAGAATATCTATGGCTATTCGCCGCATTGTTATTCCAACGTTTGTCTATATCTTTCTGACGCTCATAGGGTTATACTTTCTTATTCCCTTGCTCTGGCCCATCTTTGCCAGCATTAATACGAGCGCAACGCTTGCTTTGCAATGGCCTGCGGTTCCCAGCCTTGATAATTACATTACAATCATTACAAATGGCCTGGTCGTTCAGCCTTTCACCAATAGCCTGATTATGGCGGTCAGCACGATGGTACTGGTGGTTGTGCTTTCCGGGCTGGCAGCGTACCCCCTCTCACGCTACAACTTCCCCCTCAAAGCAACGGTGATGTACCTGATCCTCTTTGCCAGCGCCCTGCCAATTCTGGCTCTGGTGACGCCGCTCTACGCCATGTACGTCTCGCTCAACCTGACCGACACTTTGCAGGGCTGTATTCTCTTCTTCACAGCCAGTGCGTTGCCCTTTAGTATCTGGCTGATGAAGAACTTCCTCGATTCGGTGCCGGTTGAGATGGAAGAGGCGGCATGGATCGATGGCGCGAATATTCTGCAATCGTTCTGGTATATCATGTTGCCGATGGCTGCACCGGGCATCTCGGTTGTGGGCGTCTGGAGCTTCCTGGGTGCCTGGACCAACTTCTTTGTCCCGCTGATTATCCTGCAAACCCCGGAACTACAGCCCGCCTCTGTCAACATCTACACCTTCTTCGGTGCCTATGGACAGGTCAACTATGGACAACTGGCGGCATATGCAATGCTCTATGCCCTGCCTGCCGTTGCCCTCTATACACTGGTCTCGCGCTTCTTCGTCAAGGGCATCAGTGGAGGCCTCAAAGGATAACTAGCTGCTCTTTTTTGTGGCGGGGACATTCCCCGCTACAAAAACCTGTATACCTCTTTCACCTTTTCTACAACACATTGTTTGACACTCAAGCTCTCTCTCCACTTCCATTCCACCTTTATGCTAAAATATACATAGAACTTCCTCAAATACTTTTATTGTACAGTTTACCTATCATCAAACAGGTCGGTGCCGGTGCTATCCCCGAAAGGAAACATTGATGAATGAGCAGAGGTTGATGTCTCAGATGCAAGCAGTGACCATCTCACGCGAGTATGGCAGCGGCGGTGGCGAAATTGCCGCGCGCCTGGCTCAACGCCTGGACTGGCAGTTGATCGATCACGAAATTGTGGCGAGTGTGGCTCAAGCTCTGGAGATCAGCGAGGAAGAGGCACAGGTTCACGATGAGCATGTTGAAAGCGCCATCAACAGCCTGCTTACGGGCATAAGTACGGTCCACCCTGCAATATTCGTTACCCCCATGCCAACGGTCTACACTGATCCGAGAACCTATCGTGAAGCGCTCAATCAGGTGATCGAAGCTGCCGTCACACGGGGACACGTCGTTATCGTCGGGCGGGGCGCACAGGTGGTGCTGGCACAGCGGCGCGATGTCCTCCACGCCCGTATCGTCGCCCCATTAGAAAAGCGCATCGAGTATGTGATGAGACGCGAAGGGTTAAGCAGAACCAATGCCCAGATGCGCATTCAACTGAAAGAACATGATCGCGCACGCTATTTGCAGGCCCAGTATCATCGCCGCCCGGACGATGCCCACCTCTATGATATCATCATCAATACCAATATCCTCGATCTTGATAGCACTGTTGATCTCCTCTACGACGCATTTCAGCACAAAGCGCAACGCCTGACTGTGCCAACGAGCAAGCTGGGGCCAGCAACCGGCATGCCACGCTATCCCGGTCAGCCCGGTGACATTCGCACTACCAACGAATAAGGCGGGGCAATACTATTTGTTGAGGACATTTCGTAGTTCTCGACTCAGCGCCTGTAAAAAAAGATCCTGCGCGCTGTGGAGAAAAAAGTGGTCGCCCGGAATGCCGGTCAAAGTAAAGGGGCCGCGTGTCTGCTCACGCCACGATACAAGCTCGGCCGCGCTGACAAGATGATCCTGCTCGCCATAGAAGGCACTCATAGAGCATGTAAGCGGTTCATCAGGAACGTAGGTATAGGTCTCATACAGCGTGAAATCGGCGCGCAACATGGGGAGCATTAACTCCATCAGTTCTTTGTTTTGCATCACCGCTGCGGGAGTGCCGCCGAGACGAAACACGCCATCAAGAAACTCCTTATCCGGCAGATGATGAATGGGCGCATTGCGCGGTGGCAACTGCGGTGCTCGTTGGGCCGCTATGATCATATGCTCCGGCGTTTTCCCATGCTGTTTGCGCAAATGACAGGCCCAGACATAGCAGATCTCGGCCCCCATGCTATATCCGCACAGCGCAAAAGGGATATTGGTATATAGCAACAACTCATCGGTCAACGCCTCAGCCAGCGCATGAATATCGGTAAACCCCGACTCACTAAAGCGGCCCTCTCTGCCTGGCAAATAGATAGGGCACACCTCGACCTCGGCAGGCAGCCCCTCGGACCAGCGCCGAAAAATGGATGCGCTCCCACCTGCATAAGGGAAACAGAACAGCCTGAGTTGTGGATGGGGTTTGGAGCGCACGATCCAGCGATTACTTTCCTTCTGCACCATACTACACCTTTCACAAAGATGATAGGTACATCCACTAAATCTTCGGGATGAGGTCGAATATGGTAGAGGCGATGGCTTGTCCTCGCCCGTGTTGCTTATATTACGCGTGGCGAGGCAGGGCGAGGACAAGCCATCGCCCCTACCATATTCGGGAGGCTATCCTCGCTTCATTTGTCGGATGTACCTATCATCTTATCGCATATCTTCTCTTAAAAGTAATACGTCGCACAACCAACTTGGAGGCCTGAGCCGACGCTGATCAGCAGAGCAATATCACCGTGCTGCACCAGATGGTGCTCACGTGCATATTGCAGAGCGTATGGCAGCGAGGAGGTGAGCAGATTGTGCTGGCTCTGCACATCGACAAACTTCTCGCGTTCCACGTGCATAGCAGCGCTCAGAGCATCGATGAAACCGGTCGATATCTGCGGCGGCAGCACAACCTTGATCTGCGACAGGTCCAGCTCCTCGATAGCGAGCAGTTCGCCCACCGTCTCCTGAATACACTGGAGATAGTACTCCTCCAGGCGCGGATCTTGCACATAGCGCATCGTCATCCGACCGTTGCGCAGTTCGCTGTGAGCATCGAACGCCTCGATATAGTCCGTAAAGTATTTGAAGACAAAGTTGCCAAAGCCCGTTGTGCCATCAGGACTCTTATCGAGGATCAGGGCCGAGCCGGTCTCCTCAACGCCAAGCAATTCGGATGGGTAGATCTCGCGATTGTTCTCAATCTCCGCTGCCAGCACCAGCGCATTGTTCGCCCGCTCGCCACGAATCATGCCGATAGCGGCGTAGCAGGCGTTGAGGAAGCCAACCGCGCCGTTAAAGACATCCAGGGCAAAGGTTTTTTTCTCCTCTGGCGTCTCGATAGCATCGTTGATCTTGAGATCCCCTTCAAGGATCGATGCGATGGCTGGTTCGCACGTCAATTCGTCGCGATACACACCAGCATAGAGGACAAGATCGATGTCGTTGCGCTCATACGACGAAGCTGCCAGACAGTTCTCGCCAGCTACGCGCCCAAGTTCAAAGACCTCTTTCTTTACCTCCGCACCCAGCGGCACGGTGCCGATGCTCTCAACGCGAATACGTTGTGTTGCAGGCAGCAACGGTCGCACATGCGGCTCGGATGAGACAACCTTTTCCGGCACATACTCGCCTGCCTCAATGCGACGAATGCGATCTGGCAGATCATCAAAGGTGTAGATGGCCGAGCCAATAGTCGCTCCTGAGCCAGTGATACCCAACACGACGTTATCGCCCGATTGAATGCGATTGGAATGAATGTGATCCATAATCGCGACCATCTGCGTTGTCGTCGCCGTATTGCCGCGCTCGGCGATATTGTTGATGACGTTTTCCTGCGTGCAGACCTCTTTGCCAAAGTAGCTGTTGATCTCGCGGGCAGCGTCACGAATAGTGGTACTCGATGTCTGGTGAATGATGATGTGCTGAAAGGCATCGTGAGACCAGCCAGAGCGAGCAATCACCTGAGCGGCGTGCGCAACCGCGTATTTCATATTGACCGCCGAGACGCGCACCGCATCGGTATACATGATGCCGCCCCCATGTGGTTGATCTGTCGCTTTTCCGATACAGTCGCGGCTATAGCTACCAAGCGTAAACAGCTCGAAGTCATGGAAGCCAACCCGCGTATCCGGCGTGCGTTCCAGAATAACGGCGGCTCCGGCATCGCCAACAGTCAGACAGGCCAAGCGAGAGTCCATAAAGCCTTCCAGCTCTTTCTGGGCCGTCAGCGCGATATGGGAGATGTACTCGCCGCTCACCGCTATACCGCGCCGAATCAGGCCGGCTTTGAGGAAGGCATCGATGATCTCCATCGCCGTAAACAGACCGGTACAGGCGTTATCGACATCGAAGACAATGGCGTTCGTGAAGCCGAAGTAGCGCTGCAACTGAATAGCGTTGCTTGGCTCAAACGAGATAGAGATGTTCGGACGATTATAGCGCGAGATATTGCCGCAAATGAGCATGTCGATATCTTCAGGATTGTATTTCGACTTCTCAAGACAATCAGCAATAGCTTTTTTCGCCAAATCAATAGAAAACTCGGTCTCGCCAGCCATACGTCTGCTCTTAATACCGCTCAGTCTGGCCAGTGGAAAGCGAATCGGCTTAACACAACCCTGAAGCAATTCATCGGTCGTGACAACCTTTGGCGGCAGATAGACGCCCAGGCTCTCGATAATGGTATTCTGATCTGGCTGAATCGTAGGTTCCACAGTTTTTGTTGGAGCAACCTGCACTGGTGCTTCAGGAGCAGTCTCGCTACCAGTTGTTACGTTGGCAGGCTCAGATGGAGCTGCATTGCCATCATCAATAGCGGCTGCCAATTCCTCAATCGTCTGGAACTCGAAGAGCGATTCCAGCGCGACCTGCAAGCCCGCCTCACCAGCTTTTGCGATAATATCGAGGCTTTGAATAGACGCGCCGCCCAGATCAAAGTAGTTATCGCGAATACCTATCTTCTCCAGGCCCAACACTTCGGACCAGATGCGTGTCAGTTTCTCTTCCGTTGGTGTGCGCGGTGCCAGATACGCCTCTTCCAGCTCAGGGCGCGACATGTCAGGTGTCGGCAGCGCTTTGCGGTTGACCTTGCCATTTGGCAGGAGTGGCATCGCATCCAGGAAGATGAAGGCAGCCGGAACCATATAGAAGGGCAGCTTATCCTTCAGGAAGCCTCGTAACTCTTCAATTGAAAGACCAGCCTCGTGCGGCGCAAGAACTACGGGCGCGTCCCCATCCTTTGAGACGGCTGTGGCCTGAGTGGGCACCAGATAGGCAATCAGGCGCTTATTGCCGGGCGTATCCTCGCGCGCCACCACTACGACCTCTTTCACGGCTGCATGCTGGCTCAAAACCGCCTCGATCTCACCTAGCTCGATGCGGAAGCCGCGAATCTTGACCTGATAGTCGATACGTCCCAGAAACTCGACGGCCCCATCGACACGATAGCGCACCAGATCGCCGGTTTTAAAGAGCCGCGCACCCTCTTTCTGGCTGAACGGATCACGAATAAACTTCTCCGCCGTCAGTTCAGGGCGGTTATGATAACCGCGCGCTACACCGATCCCGCCAATATACAGTTCGCCAGGAATGCCAACAGCGACTGGCTGCATCGCCTCGTCGAGAATATAGATCTGCGTGTTGGCGATGGGACGCCCGATAGGAACTACCAGATCGCGGCTCTCACGCTGACAGGCCCAGTACGTCACGTCGATAGCGGCCTCTGTTGGCCCATAGAGATTATGCAGTTCCGCATCGAGCAGCGCAAAGAAACGTTCTTGAAGGTCGAATGGGAGCGCCTCGCCGCTACAAATGACGCGCTTCAAACTATTACAGCGCTCTATATGCGGCTCCTGTAAGAACGCATGGAGCATGGAGGGAACGAAGTGTATGGTTGTAACGCGTTGTTCGGCAATCAGCGAGGCCAGATACGCCGGATCTTGTTGGCCGCCCGGACGCGCCACCACCAGACAGGCTCCCGTCAGCAACGGCCAGAAGAACTCCCAGCCCGACACATCAAAGCTAAAGGGCGTCTTCTGCATGACGCGATCCGCACCCGTGAGTTGATACTCCTGCTGCATCCAGTAAAGACGATTGACGAGGCCGCGATGGTTGTTCATCACGCCCTTCGGCTTGCCCGTTGAACCAGAGGTATAGATCATGTACATCAGGTGATCGGGCTGCACCGCGCTTGCTGAATTGGCGAGCTGCTCGGTGCTGGCAGCGCCCCAATTCGCATCGAGGCGCAAGAGATGGGCATCGATACGCGGCAACTGCTCTGCGATGGTCGATTGGGTCAGCAACACAGGCACGCTCGAATCCTCGATCATATACACGAGGCGCTCCTGCGGATAAGCAGGATCAAGCGGCACATATGCGCCACCAGCCTTGAGGATGCCCAGCAGCGCCACGACCATCTCAAGCGAACGCTCCATGCAAACGCCGACCAGCACATCCGGTCCCACGCCAAGCTCTTGCAGGTCTCGTGCCAGAAGATTTGCGCGTCGATTCAACTCACTATATGAAAGCGCTGTGCCCTCAAAAGTGACGGCCTCCGCGTCCGGCGTCCTCTCGACCTGCTCCTCAATCAATTGATGAATGGTGGCCTGCTCAGGATAGGCACGCTCTGTCCGGTTCCATTCGACAAGGATCTGCTGACGCTCGCCCTCGCTGAGGAGCGACAGGTTCAGGATTGGTTGATCGGGTTGCGCCACCGCTCCTTCTAGCAGCGTGACAAAATGCTGTTCCATACGCGCAATCGTCGCGGCATCAAACAGATCGACGTTGTAGCGGAAATCGGCTGAGAGTGAACCGTCTACCTCAAAGATTGTGAGGGTGATATCAAACGGCGCTCCCTGTTGACCCATCAAATACGGTTCCAGCTTGAGTTGCTGTGTCAACTGCGTCGGGATGCCGGGCAGGGCAAGCGTCTGCTCGTTGCGAGAGCGCGGCTTGTCCCAGATAAAGAGCGATTGAAAGAGCGGCGAATAGCTGGGATCGCGCTTTGGCTGTAAGCGCTCAACCAGCAGCGCAAAGGGAAAATCCTGATGATCCAGCGCCCCAACAACGGTCTGCCGCACGCGACTCAACAGCGTTCTGAACGTTGGATTACCAGCAAGATCGGTACGCAACACAGTTGGATTGACGAGGTAGCCAACGATCCTTTCCAGATCGGCCCGGCTGCGGCCCAGCATCGGTGTGCCCACCAGAATATCTTCTTGATGCGTGTAACGATAGAGCAGCGTCTTAAAAGCTGCCAGCACGATCATATAGAGCGTGACCTTCTCGGTGCTCGCCAGCGCACGAAGTTGCTTCGTCAGGGTATCGCTGAGTGGGAAACTGTGTGAGGCACCGCCATAGGTCTGTACAGGAGGGCGCGGCCTATCGGTAGGCAGGCTTAACATCGGCAGATCACCGGCCAGTTTCTCTTGCCAGTAGGCCCAGTGCTGCTCTCCTTCGCGTCCCGCCAGCATCTCCCCTTGCCACTTCACATATTCGGTAAAGGGCGGTCCTGGTGGTGGCAATGGAGCCTGCGTTCCTGCTCGCTCTGCTGCGTACAGCAGATACAACTCATCCATCAGAATGTCCAGCGACCAGAAATCCAGCGCGATATGATGCACGGTCAGTACAAGAATCGCTTCTTGTGCAGAGCGCTGGAACAGCTGGATGCGCAGAATCGGGCCTTTTTCCAGATCAAAGGGACGATTTCCTTCTTTATAGAGCCGCTGATCCAGTTCTTCTTTGCTCCAGGTGGAGGCATCGATCACTTCGGCCCACACCTCCTGGTCTGGATGGAAGCGCTGAACCGGCTCCCCATCCTGCATGGTATAGGTTGCCGTCAGAATAGAGTAGCGCCGCACGAGCGCTTGCAAGGATCGCTGCAAAGTCGGGATATCGAGAGCGGAACTGACGCGAGCCGAATACAGGAGATTGTATGCCGCGCTGTTGGGTGCCAGTCGGTAGAGAAACCACAACGCCCGCTGCCCCTGAGAGAGCGCTCCCCATTGTTTTACCTCGCCTGTCTTCCCGTTGGGTGGCGATACATCCACGCCATGAGAAGATGTATGAGCGCCGTTACCCGCTGGAGGCTGGGCGTTTTTCGCCTTCTCCCTGAGTAAACGTGCAAGCAAGGCTCTCTTCTCATCAGGAGAGAGATGCGCGAAATTCTTTGAGGCTTCGTTCATTGATATTATTCCTCTTCCTGTACGATCTGGCTAAGCAAGCTGTCTATATGCTCATCCGATAGCTGATCCAGTTGCCCTAGCAATCGTGCGGCCTCCTGTGAATCGATACCGCCAGACTTCCCCACAGCCTGTCCGCCATCGCCCACAATCTCCTTGCCATTGCCACTATGCTGATGTTCCTCTTGCATTATTTGTCCGAGGAGCGCGTTGACCTCCTCATCCGTAAGTTCATCAACCTGAGTCAATAACTGTTCGGCTTTTTCGCGGCTGATCAGCGCAACGCCGCCATCATGCTGTCGGCTCTGCACGCTCACAGGAGCCTCACTGGTCGCCGGAACAGGTGCCGCTGTTGCCACTATCTGCTCAAGCACCTGCCCGGCAAACTGAGCGATGCTTGGCCCTTGCAAAAACGTCACAATCGGAATGCGTACTTTTAAATCAAGCTCTATGCGGTTCTTCAACTCAATCGCCATCAGCGAATCGAGGCCCAGCGTCGTCAAAGGCTGCTCGATATCGAGCCGCGAGGCAGGAACGCGCAATACATTTCCCACCTGCTCACAGAGATATGTCTCCAATAACGACAGGCGCGATGAGGTCTCCGCTGCCAGGATTTCGGGAACGATGGCGCTTCCCGCGTGAGTTGTTACAGTTGCCTGCACATTATCGCTGCCAGACACAGCGACCAGATGACTCACCAGCGGCAGATGGGCAATCTGCGGGAAGAACTCCTGCAACAGATGCCAATCAAGCTTGATGACGCCGATCTGCGCGATCTGTTGTGGAATCAGAAGATTGAGCGCCGCCAGCACATGGCGCGGGGTAATGCGCTGAATGCCATGCGATTCCCAATACTCGTGAACGCGCTGCCCTTCAGGTGTCCCGCCAAAGCCGATCTCCGAGATAGCTCCCCAGTCGATACTGATCGCTGGCACGCCCTGCGCTCGCTGATAGTGTGCCAGCGCATCGAGAAATGCACCGGCTGCGGCATAGTTGCCCTGAGCTGCTGAGCCAAAGAGCGAGGCACCCGACGAGAAGGAGACAAAGAAGTCGAGCTTGCTCTTATCCAGCAGTTTGTGCAGCAACCAGCTTCCCACAACCTTTGGGCGGAATACCTCTTCCAGCGCTGTCGCATCCAGGTTCGCCAGAGGACGCACCAGCGATTGTCTCTGCGCATCCTGCCAGACAGAGGCGGCATGCATCACCCCACGAATCGGAGGATGACCCTGGCGAGCAAAGTTCTGGATGAAGGCCCGCAAGTCACGCTCATCAGTGACATCGACAGTGGCACAATAGACCTGAATACCCGTTCGTTCCAGTTCGCGTATCCCAGCGATCAGGCGAGCCAGACGACTTCCCGACTCGACGCGATCCCACTCGCTACGTGGCGGCACCTCTGTACGCCCCATCAGCACAAGATGGCGAGCGCCCTTTTGTCCCAGCCAGCGCGCGATCTCGAAACCAAGTCCCCAGAAGCCTCCTGTGATGAGATAGCTGGCGTCCGGGCGAAGCGTCACATGTTGCTGGGTCCAGTTCTGGCTACGAACCATCCGGGCGACGTAGCGCTCACCCTGACGGAATGCCACCTGATCTTCGCCGCTCTGATCGGCAACCACGCTGAGCAATTGCGCAGCCGAGTCATCGACGGCTGCCTTTGGATCGAGATCAACCAGCCCGCCCCATAGTTCGGGATGCTCCATTGCGCTGGTTCGGCCCAGCCCCCAGAGAGGAGATTGCACGACCGCTAGCGACGCAGCATCCTCGCTAACAGCCTGAGCGCCCTGGCTCACTAACCAGACGCGTGGCGGCTCAGCAGTATTAGCATGATGAATAACCGCCTGCAACGTCGATAGCGCGCTGCCTGTGCTTAACTCCTGATCTTCCACCAGCGACGCGGCTCCGGTCTGCTCAACGGGCGTCGTATCAAGGCTCCATAAATGCACGACTCCGCGCAATGGCGTCCTATCAGCCTCCTGTACTAGTTTGACGACGCGCTGAAGATCTTCCGGGCGAGCCGGGTTAACCTGATATTGTCTGTTCCCCAAAACCTGGAAGTTCTTCCCCGATACCACTTCAAAGCAGCTCGCGCCCTGGTTCATCAATATTTCTGCCAGCCGATAACCAACCCCGGCGTTATCCATAAAGAGCAGCCATTTGCCCACACGCTCCCGTGAGAGGCGCTGCGATGCTTCAATTGTTGCTGGCTCCCAACGCAGTTCATACAGCCAATCGGCCAACTCTTTTGACTGTTCCACACTCTGTTTCGTGGATGTAGTAGCACCAGCCGGGACAGAGCGCTGAAGCTGCATCCCCTCCACTTCAATCAACACCTGCCCATGTTCGTCCAGAATACGCACATCACCCTCGAACAGATCATCAGCCTGCTTCGTTTTCAGCAGCGCGTGACTCCATACTTGCTTGCCGGGTCGCTGATGAAGCTGGAAGCTCCCTAATCCTGTTGGCAAATACAAGGCTCCATCATCTGCAAATAGAGCGTCTGGCAATGCCGCAATTAAAACTTGAAGGCTGGCATCCAGCAAGGTTGGATGAATCTGATAGAGGTCGGCGTCCTGCTCAAAAACAGCAGGGATGCGTACTCTACCCAGCGCCTCACCATCGCGTCGCCACAACCGTTCAATCCCCTGAAAACTGTCTGCAAGCTGAATGCCTCGCTCGGATAAGCGATCATAAAAGGCTGGCACCGCAACCTCTTCTCGACACCGCTGCTGCACAGCTTCCAACGTATCGTTCTGCTGGTCTTCAACGGGCTGCTGTGCGCCATTTCCGTTGGTCGGCTTCGTCGCTGGATCTGTCTGCTCATGCATCACAACCCAGGGCGATACAGGCTGCTTCCCCACTAATTCTGCCTCGCTCCGCTGCCTCAATTGATCGAGATAGACCATGCTATTCAAGGCCACATCCACGTCTAGCCCGAAATCAAGCTGACAGGCGACCTCGTTCACACCGGCCTCTTGCAGTTGCGCCACCAGATTTAAACAGCTCTCCGGCGTTCCAAAGAGGACGCGTTGCGCCGAAATCAAACGATCCAGCACAAATTCCAGATATTCGTTGAAATCCTGTTCGGACAACGAGGCAAGATCAACCTTCTGTCCACGACTATAAGCAATCGCTCCAAAGAGATGCGAGGCTCCCTTCAGATAGTTGACAAAAGGCTCATGCACCTGCTCGCGAACAGTTTGCAGGTCCGCACCAATGAAGGTGTGCAGCATGACCGAAACCTGGCCCGTTGCTGGATCATAGCCATGCTTCGCCCTGGCATCGCGGTAAATACGAATCTTCTCTGCCAGTTCCTCGACGCTCTGATTGTACATGTGCGTGAGCAGATTGGCCCCGATCTCACCGGCTCCGGCAAACGTTTTGGGGTTGCCAGCTGCCGTCACCCAGATAGGTAATTCCGACTGAATCGGCCTGGGATAAACATGCAGTTCAACCTGCTTGCCGTCGCCTCCTGTCGCCTGAACCGTCTCTCCGCGCCAGATCTTCCGCACCGTCTCGATCCCCTGATACATAATTTCGTTGCGGTTAGCATAATTGTCAGGGGCCAGGGCAAAGTCGTTGGGGTGCCAGCCGGAAGCAAAGGAGAGTCCAACACGCCCGCCCGACAGATTATCCACCATCGCCCACTCTTCAGCGACACGAATTGGATTATGCAATGGCAACACAACGCTTCCCGCTCGCAGGCCAATCTGTTTCGTTTCACGCGCAATAGCCGCTTGAAGGACCGCCGGGTTGGGATAGAGCCAGCCCTCCTTCGTAAAGTGGCGCTCAGGAATCCAGATTGAAGAAAAATCATGCTGATCTGCGAACTTCGCGCTCTCCATCACCAGACGATACTTGTCTCCACTTTGAGGAGCCTCACTACTCGCAAAGAAAATCAGGCCGAACGTAATCCTTCTGTCATTCTTGTGTATTTCATATAATGAGTTCGATGTCACGATATCCTCCAGAAGAACATCCTTGCCGCCTGCAAAAATGAAGAAACGCAAGCGGCAAAAGAGTCTCTACTTCCCTAGCTATGACGGACCTTCCCGCTGGCATGCAGCGACCAGAGATTGCGAGGTTGATCCGGCACACCCACAGAATGACTGTAGACATGGAATGATACATGCTCATTCGCATCAGAGGAAAAAACGACCTGGACCTTTTGAGGCCCACGTTCTGGCAGGAGAAGGAGCTTCTTCAGTTCAATCTCTGTTAGCCTGTGCGCCCCCGGTCCAAAGACTTCCACAGTAGCGGCTTGAGCCATCTCGATATAGAGCGAGACCGGCACCGCCATAGCTCCTTGAATGCGATGATCGTTCAGGTAGGGAAGACGTTGCTTGTCCAGTGCGGTTTCCCACACGTGGACATTGGACGGGACCACAAGCTCAACATGTGAAGCCAGCAAAGGATGTCTCTGCGTCCCCTGCGCAATCTCGGTGCTGGTTTCCCGGGATACACCGTTGTTACTCTCACTTGCGACCTCGGTGGGGGTTGTCTCCACGTTGGTCTCAAACCAACAATACTCGCGCTCAAAAGGATACGTTGGCAACGCTACACGATGACGCACATAATCGCTATCAAATCCGGCCCAGTCCACTTTTACCCCTCGGACATACAACGCCGCCACGCTCTCCAGCAACACCTGCCAGTTATCTTGATCTTGCCGCAGAGATGGGAGCCAGGTATATGAGGCATCAGGCAAACAACGCCTCCCCATATTCGACAGCACCGCCTGTGGCCCAATCTCGATAAACAGATCATACCCCAGTGCCGCCAACGACTGCATCCCGGCAGCAAACTGCACAGCACCTCGCGTATGTTGACGCCAGTAGGTTGCGTTGAGCGTCTCCCCTGCCTCCACTACGCGACCGGTCAGATTGCTCACTAGCGGAATGCGCAGAGGAGCATAGTTGATCTGCCGCGCCGTTTGCTCAAAAGCTTCCAACATCGGCTCCATCAATGGCGAGTGGAAGGCGTGCGAAACGACCATCGAATGGGTGATGACCCCATCGGCCTCCAGATGTTGGACAATCGCTTTGACGGCCTCGCTCTTCCCAGAGATCACAGTGTTCTGTGGACCATTCACCGCCGCAAGCGATACCTGCTCGCTGAACCCTCCCAGAGCATTGACGACGCGCGACTGATCGGCGAAGATAACCGCCATCTCGCCACGCTCCGGTAGCTCTTGCATGAGCCGCCCACGCGCTGCGATCAACTTCAACCCATCTTCCAGGCTAAACATACCAGCGACACAGGCCGCGACATACTCGCCCACGCTATGGCCCATCACGATATCAGGCTCGATGCCCCACGAGCGCCACATTTCCGCCAACGCATATTCAAGTGCGAACAAAGCAGGCTGCGTATACGCAGTTTCGTGCAAAGACGAGGTTCCTTCTGGATAAATGATGGATAAGAGCGATTGATCCAGATATTCACGAAGTATCTGATCGCACCTGTCAAGAGCCTGACGGAAGGTTGGCTGCGTCTCGTACAATTGACGAGCCATATCATAATACTGCGATCCCTGCCCAGTAAACAGGAATGCCACACGTGGACGTCCAGTTGCAGCAACACGCCCACTCAGCACACCTTTTGTGGGCTTGCCGGCCACGAATGCCGATAAGCGCTCGTGCAACTGCTCAGCAGAATCGGCCACTACCGCCAATCGATGGGCAAAATGCGAACGTCCGGTATTGGCCGTATAAGCAATATTGGCAATCGAAAGAGCAGGGCTAGATGCCAGCGCCTCTTCGTAGCGACGGGCCAGCGTTTGCAGCGCCGTTTCGCTCTGTGCAGAGAGCGCCAGCACCTGACTCTGCCGTTCCAGTTCGCTTGCCGCTGGCTGCACCTGCGGCGCTTCTTCCAGAACGACGTGAACGTTGGTGCCACCAAAGCCAAAAGCGCTCACTCCGGCCAGGCGACGCCCACTTGTCGGCCAGGGACGCCGCTCTGTTGGGATGCTGAACGTCGTTCCTTCCAGCGAGATATGCTGGTTCAGCTTCTTGAGATGCAGGTGAGGCGGTATCTCGCCATAATACAGACTCAATACAGCCTTGATCAGCCCGGCAATTCCTGCCGCCGCTTCCAGATGTCCAATATTCGTCTTGACAGAACCGATCAGGCAAGACTGATCCGGCCTGCGATTGCGCATCAAGACGGCCTTCAGCGCATCGTACTCGATGGGATCACCAAGCGGCGTGCTGGAACCATGCGTTTCAACATAACTGATCTGATCAGCCGTGACCCCTGCATTACGCAGCGCTTGCTGAATCACCGCCTCCTGCGACGGCCCATTGGGAGCGGTGAGACCGTTGCTGCGTCCATCCTGATTTACAGCCGACCCGCGAATCAGTCCCAGCACCCTATCACCATCGCGCAGAGCAGCTGAGAGGGGCTTCAACACCACCAGTCCGCAACCTTCAGAGCGTACATAGCCATCGGCTGCATCGTCGAAAGTCTTGCAATGTCCATCCTCCGACATCATGCGCGCCTGCGAGAAGGCAATGGTCAATTCAGGCGTCAAAATCAGGTTGACGCCTCCCGCCAGCGCCAGATCACACTCACCGCTACGCAAGCTCTGACAGGCCAGATGCACCGAGAGCAGCGACGACGAACAGGCCGTATCTACCGCCATGCTTGGTCCGCGCAGATCGAAGAGATAGGAGACGCGGTTCGCCACGATGCTATGGGCGTTGCCAGTTCCTGTGTAGGCATCGATAGCCGCTGGATTCTGCCCTCGAAATTGCAGATGTGCATAATCAATGCCACTCACGCCAACAAAGACACCCGTTTGGCTGCCTGCCAGCTTCTCAACGGCAATCCCGGCGTTCTCCAGGGTCTCCCACGCCACCTCTAACAGAAGCCGCTGCTGGGGGTCCATACGCGCGGCCTCACGTGGCGAGATGCCGAAGAAATACGGATCAAACTGATCCACATTCTCGACGAAACCGCCCCAGCGCGTGTTCATCTTGCCGGGCATCGCTCGCTCAGGCTCATAGAACTTCTGCAAATCCCAGCGATTGGCCGGAACCTCGGTAATGCCATCCACCCCATCGCGCAACATCTGCCAGAACGCTTCAGAGTTTGGCGCACCAGGGAAGCGACAACCAACGCCAATCACAGCAATCGGCTCGTTTGCCGCCGTTCGATCTTTCTGCGCTGGCTCCTCGCTACTGTCTTCGTCGGACAGATGACGCGCCAATATATCGATATTGGGATAATCATAGACCAGCGTAGGCGGCAGATCGCGCTCTAACCATTCCTCCAAATCAGAGGAGAGGCTGACGGCTTGCAGAGAGTCCATGCCATAGTGGGCAAACGGCGTCTGCACGTCTACCTCTTGCGGCTTGATCTTCAACGCCTCCGCCACATGCGTTAACAGCCAGGATCGAATATCAGCCGCACTCTTTTTCACAACTGGCGGTTGGGCTGGTTTGATCTCGGCTTGCACATCCGCATCAGCCTTGCTCACTTCCTCAACTGGCGATTCGACCGCCTCGGTGCTCTCCTGGTGCTTCGTAACTTGCAGTGCGGAGAGATCTTGCGGCCACGTACCCACAATTTCCAGGCTCCCTTCAAGAAGAGCCTCTCGTGTGGTACGTCGCTGCACTTTGCCGCTGGAAGTCTTTGGAATGCTGCCAGTTTTGATCAGCACAATCGCATAGGTCTGTAGCTCGTGCAGTTCGGCCACCGCCTGACGAATAGCGCGAAATACCTCGCCGAAATCGTACTTGAGATACTGGCGCTCCACTTCCTGAATGAGCACCAGCTGCTCTTCGCCATCGACATCAATCGAACAGGCAACTCCACAGGCCGGGCGCAAAGCTGGATGAGCCTTCTCAACTGTCAGCTCGATGTCCTGGGGATAATGATTGCTACCACGAATGATGATCAGGTCTTTCAAACGACCAGTAATAAAGAGTTCGCCGTCCAGCATAAAGCCAAGATCGCCGGTACGCAGGAATGGCCCTTCATTGCTCTCAGCCAGATACGCGCGGAAGGTATGCTTGCTCTCCTCGTCGCGTCGCCAATAGCCTTGAGCCACGCTAGGACCAGCAACCCAGATTTCGCCCACGCGCCCCGGAGAACAGAGCAGGCGCGTCTCAGGGTCCACGATCTCCACGCGCTGATCGGCATGGCTGGCTCCGATGCTAACCAGCGTGCGAGTGTCCTTGCTCTCGTCGCCCTCAGCCACCGGCACAGCCTGATTCTGCTCAAGTTCCTTACCCTGGAATGTCTTTACGGTTGGGAAGACGCCCTTTGTGCCAGCCGAAACTACCAGCGTCGCCTCTGCCAGCCCATAACAGGGATAGAAGTAGTTGCGACGGAAACCACAGGAGGCAAAGGCTTCAGAGAAGCGCTCCAACGTCTCCGCACGCACCGGCTCCGCACCATTTGCGACAATCTCCCAATGGCTCAGATCCAGCGTCTTCTTCTGTTTATCCGTCACCTTACGCGCACAAAGGTCATACGCAAAATTTGGAGCGCCGCTGATTGTTGCCTTTGTGCGCGAAATAGCTTGTAACCAGCGAATGGGACGCTGTAAGAAAGAGGCGGGAGACATAATGGTGGACTCGTAGCCAGCATAGAGCGGCTGAAGCACACCACCAATCAAGCCCAGATCATGGTAGAGCGGCAACCATGTTACTCCATGTGCGTCTTCGGGATGCAGGCAATAGCGCTCCACAAGCGAAGAGTTATGTAAGAGGTTACCGTGATTGACCATCACGCCTTTAGGCAGCCCGGTCGAACCGGAGGTATACTGGAAAAAGGCCAGTGTGTCAGCATGTACCGTCGGAACCTGCCATTCCTCAGCCAGGTTGGTCGGTAATGTATCTGTCACGACGACAGGGGTAGCCTGTAATTCAGGCGAGAGCGCTAGAAGGCTATCAACGCGGGAAGCAAGAGATGAAGTGGTCAGAATAACCGCAGGTTGAGCATCGTTGGCAATCGCGCGAAACTTGGCTAACGTTCGGTCTGATCGTGCAGCAGAAGGAGGATAGACAGGGACGGCAATAATTCCACTATATAAGCAGCCAAAAAATGCAGCAATAAATTCGAGTCCAGAAGGATAGACCAGCAGAGCACGTTCCCCGCTTTGTATCTCCCTCTGAAGCGAAGCACCGATCATACGGGCCTGAAGGTCCAGATCCGCATACGTCAGGCGATCCCTCTCTATTTCTCCATCAGACAAGAAGGTATAGGCTCTCTGTTCCGGCTGCTGAGTTACTCTCCAGCGAAGAAGATCAACCCAGGAGGAAAGCGCGGAAGAGGAGGCCGAAATACGTTTACTCAAGGTCAAATGCGTCCTGGTAAAGAGGCGATAAAGCCTCCTTGCTACTATACTTAGGAACTAGAGTGGGGTAGCACATTTAATGTTCGGCTTGATTATACATTCGATATTTTGACGTGTCAACCGCAATGTGTGTTCCCCGCTTACAGATTATATATATTATATCTCCCACTACACCTCAGCCGAAAGTACAGGCAATGGTCAATATACTTCACCCTGTACCAATTTTGACGAGATGGTCATCAATCAGATACACGCCATAGCATCCATTATGACCCCCCTCCTATCCCTCTATCGGTATGATCCGCCTGGCGCTTCAATCCGTAAATAAAAGAAAGACATTTGATGGTATTCTATCATTAGAATATACAGTTGATTATTACTTCTATGAGGGGTAAAAGGAGAAAGAAACATGGCAACATCGTTCCACTTTGAGCCAGAGAGAGTCGCCTATTTTGAAGCAGCCGGGTGGCGTGCATATTATGATCGCCGCTGGTTCGCTATGTTACGCCTGATCGTCGAGTTGTGCCAGGAGCAGTTCCGTATCCCTTTTCCCCAATCGCTGCTCGCCGCCTACTATTCCATTCGCGCCGCCATTGCTTGGATGCCCAAACAACATAACGAGCAGAAAGTACAGCGCTACCTGGAGGAGTTCTATCGCATTGCACGACGCTATTCGCATCTCCCGTTCTCTCCGGCAAAAGTGGCAGGACTGGAACTGCGCTACTTTGAAGTGCATCGGCGGCTGGTGGGTGCCGCCGACAAGAGCGAATTTGTGGAGGCGCTGGTCCATCTCCACAGCGCGCTCTTCGATCTGACGCCAGAACAGGTACACGAATCGGCCCGTTTGCGCGTGCTGGCCGCTGATACCGTAGATCGCATTACCAGCGGCCAATCCACGAATCGCGAGGAAGATTGGCGACAATTAGAGGTGTATCTCCGCCAATGCTACCAATCGATTCATCAAGCGCTTTCGCAATAACTCAAACATCGCTGAATGTAAGGGTGAGGTCAAGCGTATCTCTATTCATCGTTCAATTTATCCTTCTTAAAGATTCTGCCCAACGATACGCTGCACCTTGACATATAGGACCACGCGTGGATCGCCGGGGTTGCGCCAGGGCGTTCCATAGTGTTCTGCTAGCGTATTGAAAAAGGTCGCATCAGCATCTTCTTCAATCCGTTCAACCACGCCACGAAACTCGGCATAGGTATAGGGCGCTTCAAGGTCCGTAATCGAAATCGAGACGCGCGGGTCGCGCTGGATATTTCGATATTTTTTGCGGTCGGTGGCGTGAGTGAATTTGATATATTCTCCATCCCATAAGAACCACATGGGAGACGATTGCGGCTCTCCATTAGGGCCAATTGTCGCAAGATGGGCAAATGTCTTTGATTGTAAGATCTTCTGAACTTTCGGATTATTCAAATCGGCCATCACAAAAATCCTCTTTTCTCTGCTATCTAAAATGGATGAACTTCGTTATCTCATCTTTCTGTGATAGAATTATGCAATCACTTTCCATCTGGAACCAGAACTGAAAATATCCTGGCATAAAAAGTGCCAGGATACCCCAGGAAGATTTTGCTGTGATGAACGATCAGGAACGACGCCAGGAGCTGGCACATTTCTTACGAACACGACGAGAGCGGCTCTCGCCAGAAGCGGTGGGACTGCCAACGGGAGGACGCCGCCGCACGCCAGGGCTGCGCAGAGAGGAACTGGCATTTGTAGCAGGGATCGGGGTAACATGGTATACGAGACTGGAGCAGGGGCGCGATATCACTGTTTCTCCACAAATTCTGGAAAGCCTGGCAAAAGTATTCGACCTGAACGCTGCCGAACGCAATCATCTCTTTGTGCTGGCACGCGAACAGGTGCCAGCCGACCCTCATCCTCTCACGGATATTATCAGCCCCGCGCTTCAGCGCATTCTGGACACGATGGGCGTTTATCCGGCCTATATAGCGAATCCGAGCTGGGATATTGTCGCCTGGAATCAGGCTATGTGCCGCGTCTACACAGATTTTAGCATACTTCCCATCCACGAACGCAATATTCTCAGATTCATGTTCACCAATCCCAAACAGCGCTCTTTGCTGGTTGATTGGGAAAAAGAGGCGCAAGGTCTGCTCGCCGTGTTTCGCGCCAGCACCGAGCGCTATGTCGGAGAGTCATGGTTCAAAGCGCTGGTGGCCGATCTTCAGCAAAGCAGTCCCGAATTCCAGGCATGGTGGCCGCGCCATGATATTCAAGCAGCTCACGCCAGTTCCAAAGAACTGAACCATCCCCTCGTGGGAAAATTAGCACTGCAATCAAGCTCGTTCCAGGTCATGGATGCACCTGATTTACGTATGGTAATTTACACCGCTTTACCAGAGGCAAATACAGAGCAAAAGCTGGCTCAACTGGCTAAAGCGCGAGAGGTTCAGTTCGCAGGCTAGAGTCTTTTCGTTAGATACAATAAATAAAATGCTATAAAACTGCACTTGTGTGGCTTTATAGCATTTTATTTTCTTAGCTCGCTTGTCTTTTATTCTTCTTTTTTGCTACGCCCCAGATATGGCCGCTCACCGGGCTTTGGTTCCAGCGCGGGTCGCTCTTCGATCATCTTGAGCGCTTCGGCAATGGCGCGGTCCAGTTGAGGATCAATATTGTTGGCGTAATCCTGCGGCGCAACATCGACCTCGATATCGGGATCGGTGCCATAGTTCTCGATGTTCCAGCCTACATCTTTGAACCAGAACGAGTATTCCGGTTGCGTGGTGACGGTGCCATCGACCAGCCGGTGACGCGGAGAGATGCCAATGACGCCTCCCCAGGTGCGCTTGCCAATCAGCGGACCCAATCCCAACAACTTAAAACCGTGACTGAAGATGTCACCATCTGAACCTGCCTGCTCGTTGGTCAGTGCCACCATCGGGCCTCGTGGCGACTCCTGAGGATAGGGAGAGGGCAATCCCCAGCGCGGGAAGTCATAGCCGATACGACGGCGCGCCAGCTTCTCCAGTAACAGGCTCGACACATGACCACCACTGTTCCAGCGCACATCGACGAGCAGCGCGGGATAGTCATACTCCGTCAGGTAGCTCCGGTGAAATTCCCCAAAACCTCTGACACCCATATCGGGAATATGCACATACCCCACACGTCCATCAGAGACCGTATGCACATACTGACGCTGGCGCTCCACCCACTCACGATAGCGCGCACGCCACTCGCCTCCTACCGCCTTCACCACAATGGTCCGTATCTCTTGCGTGTCCGCCTTTTCAATCGTCAACTGCACCTCATTACCGCTCTGATTGACCAGCAATTCCTGTGGGGTGCGCTCACGGCTCACGCGCTGCCCGTTGATGGAGAGTACAGCATCCCCAACAGCCACATTGAGTCCTGGCGCGAGCAATGGAGAAGTGGTCTCGTTTTCGGAGGGGTCGCCCTTGACCAGATGGGTAATGCGATAACGATCGTGTTCGGCATCGTAGGACCAGTCCACACCGAGGAAGCCTTGATGATAATGTGGCCGCACGCGATACTCACCGCCCATTTCATAGGCATGAGAGGTTCCCAACTCGCCCTGCACCTCCCAGAAGAGATCGGAGAGTTCCGAGCGAGACGCCACCCGCTCCACCAGCGGCGCATATTGCTTGTAGACCGCATCCCAATCGATACCCGACATATTTTCCACCCAGAACTGCTCTCGTTGCAATCGCCAGGCTTCCGCAAACATCTGCCGCCATTCAGACGGCGGGGAAACCGACACCTTGACGCGTCCCAGATCCACCCAGCCAGTCTCTTTGGTATGCCCGCCATTGTCCGCCTTCGGCTTCTCACCCGCTTTGAGCACACGCAAACGCTCATGCGAGCGATAGGCCAGCGTTTTATAATCGCGCGAGATGGTAAAACTGCTCACTCCGGTCAGCACTTGCTCGCTCTTATAGTTTTCAAAATCATAGGCATCGATAATTCCTCTGGGTTCTGGTCTGCTCCCAGGAGTGCTGTTGGCCGGACTTTCTACCGGAACCGAGAGATAGAGCGCTTTGCCTTTGATGCCTTGAACGCTCAGAAAGCGTCCCTCGCCAACAGGAAATGGCACTACACGTTCGGCGATCCCCTCCAGATCGATCACCACTGGCTTCTTCGCTTCGCCATTCTTTTTCTCGCCGTTCTCCTGAGCCTCACCCTTTTTCTCCTCCTCGCTCCCCTCTTCCTTCTTTGCCTCCTCCCCTTTCTCCTTCTCCTGCTTCTCTTTTTCCTTCTCCTCAGCGGATTTTGGCTCCGGCACAAACGGGGAGCGAGTATCGCGCTGCAACATAATCGCATATGGTTTGGCCCCACGCGGGAAGCCCAACTCAAACTGCAAGTTGTCGTAGGTGGGTTTGAAGATGCGATAGCCCAGGAAGTAGAGGTACTTGCCCTCGGGATCGAATGATGGTTTGACATCATACAAAATCGGCTCGGTGATCTGATGCGTCTGGCCACTCTCGACCTCACAGAGCTTGATCGCCGCTTTGCGCGAAGGCAGACCAAAGCCATAGGCCAACCAGCGTCCATCCGGCGACCAGGACACACCTCTGATCGGTTCGGCCTCGCTACGGTCCAACACCCGAGTTGTAGCGTTCTCCAGATCGACCACGACCAGTTCATTGCGATGATTGGTCAGCGCAACGACATCATCAGTGGGAGAGACATACAAACTTGATACGCGCCCAAATTCAATATCGCTCAATATTTTCGGCTCACCCGCCTCTTCCGGGTCAAAGATGATCAGCGCCTCTTGTCCGGGCGCGTCACAGACCGCGACGTAGCGCTTGCCATCGTTCAACCACTCCAGGAACCGATAGCGCACCCCATCCAGTTCCCCGTGCTGCAAGACGGGTCCCTCCCAGTTGCCCAACGAGAAGGCCTTCCCGCGTGTGGTCAGCGCCAGCTTATGGCCCTGGGGATGCAAGGCATAGGTATCCAGGTAGCGTCGGGCAGACACAAATTTGCGGTTGCGCTGCGTCCGAATGCTTGGCAGTTCTACAGAGAGCTGACGCGTCTCGCCAACCGCCGGATCATAGAGGTAGAGTTCAGCTCCCGCGTGATAGACCAGGCGCTCTCCATCGCTGGCAAGGCTGCGTGCATAAAAATCCTCGTGGTTCGTATGTCGCTGCACGTCTTCCCCCGCCGGAGTACAGGAATAGAGGTTCCCAACCCCTTCATAATCAGAGAGGAAGTAGATGCGCTCGCCCACCCAACAGGGATCAGCCACATTCCCATTGACATGCAGTAACCGCTGAAAGGTGCCGCTCCCCCGCGCATCACACCACAAGTGTCCAACAGTTCCCCCACGATAGCGCTTCCACCGCGCCATATCCCTGATATTGCGGCCAAGCACAATCCCTCCCTGTGGCCCATAGGCAATCGCGTTGGCCTGTCCAAGAGGAAGCTCACGCGGCATGCCTCCGCCCAGAGCAACAGCAGAAATGGTGTAGTAGCGTGGGGAAAATTGATGCGCATTGCTGGCATACAAGACTTCATCGCCCGACTGTGACCAGCCCAGCACACGACAATCACCGGCGTCATAGGTCAAACGGCGGGCAGGCTCGCCATTTGCAGGCATCACATAGACTTCACTTGGCCCCTCTTCTCTTCCCACAAAGGCCAACCATTGTCCATCGGGAGAAAAGCGGGGAGAACTCACCTCACCCACTCCCGCCGTCAGGCGCTCAGCACGCCCTCCCGAAGCCGATACCAGCCAGAGATCATCCTCAGCCACAAACACAATACGATCCTGAAATACATGAGGAAAACGCACATATCCTTGTGATGGCATATTTTCTCCTTTTGATGCAATCACATCTTTTGATACTTCAAGAGAGATGCACTTACTATTCGTAATTAAAGGCTCTTTTTTATGAACGGAAGTCCTGATAGAAATTGGCTATTATGACAGTATAGGCATTATATCACCACCAGAACAAATCGCAGAGGCAACAATAATCATTTCGATAAATGTAGATCCAGGGAGAATGCACTACTAATATGAGGATGTGCGGGACCACCGCGATAAGATGATCCCTATGGAAGGGGAGAAAGGCGAAAAATAGTTAGACTATCCTGGCTGGCTACTTTCCGTATGCCAGTGGAAAAGCTCCTGTTCAATTTGCTGCCAAACCTGTAACTCTGCCTGCACAATGGTTAAATTAAACTGTAACATGACGCGTGCCACACGTTGTTGAAAATCGGAAAAATACTGTATTTGTACCTCACGAGGTGGCACCGGCCAGAGCGCGATTAGCTGTGAATCATAGAAATCTTCGGGATCAAACGCTAGAGCCAGCAGCTCGGCATAACTCTCAACCAGTGCATAACGTGCGGAATGAAAATAATCGGGCTGGGTACTGGAAACAAGCAAACTACCAGCTATTTTGCCACAAAGCATGATAGGAACCGCAACGGCGCTCTCCTCCCAGGCATCCTGATAGCCCGGTGCAGCGTTCACAGCCTCGCTCAGACGTTGATTCATCTCCATGTGCCCGGAACTGACCACATGCCCGGTCAACGATTCCGCTCCCAGCAAGATAGCCTGCTGCGCCAGGTCACGCGGCCAGGGCGACGTTCCCTTGCCCGCACGCACTCGTAAGCTCCGTATCCTCTGATCAAGAGAGGGAGGCATACAGCTCGTCACAATAATCGCTATTCCCAACTGGCTGGGGTCAAGCTGTTCCAACGCCTGCTGTAAAATCAAATTACTCAACGAGGAAAAACGTAGCATCACGGGGAGATATGGCAATGTATGATGAATCTGTCGATAAAACTCTGCCGGGATTGCATCTGCAACCACCTGCGGCTCTTCTTTCGCCCCCACAAGAAACCCCTCAAACTCTTCTTCCAACAGCGGTAACAACAAGCTCCGTTGCTGAGGCAACGCCGCCAGCAAACCACGCAGATTATGCGCTCGCGGCTTCGATTCACCACTGACCCAGCGGAGGAGAGTCACCATGCTGACCCCCAATTCTCTGGCTAAACGTTGGCGCTCCTGGGCATCAGCAATGACCGATCCCAGCAATTCGCGCCATGTTCGCGGCTTTTGCATTGCATTTTAACCCTCATCAATATGGTTTTGCTTAACCTCATCTTTCTATGTAGAATAGCATAACAGTAGTACGAGCATATGTCAATCCTGAAAAGAACCGGAGAGCAGCTTCTATTCTGTATTAAAATATTATTAAGAATAGAAGCTCCACCTTATTAATACTCTTCATTCTATTATAATACAACGTCACAGTGTGGCTCTTCCGGCGTAGAGCCATTTCTATTGATACACACGCACGTAGTCAGTGTCGTTATATTGTGGAAAAAGGCTACTCGCATCGGGCGCACCGGGCCAATCCGAGGCATCTCCAATGGCAGTGCAGATCAACAGATACATGCGCTGATGAGGCACTGCTCGCGTCGTCGTCCCGACATGTTGCCCATCGATGTAGAACGTCAGCGACGAAGCGGTCCAGAGCAGAGAGAAGGTATGAAACCCCTGCGAGTAGTCGGTCCCCTGCAAACTATGCAGATATTGATCGATCTGTTGCTGGTCCTGATGCGTCGTCAGATACACGAGAGCCGGGTCTTTTCCGAGCAGCTCCATCATGTCAATTTCGTTCTGTTCATTCCCCTCTGACAACAGCCAGATGGCAGGCCAGTAGCCTTTGGAGATGGGGAGCCGCGCTCGCACGTCGATACGCCCATACAAAAAAGAAAACTTCTTCTCAGTCGTGACCGCACCGGAAGTGTAGTGCTTGCCGCCAAGATCTCGTTTCTGGCTGAGAATGCGCAATAGCCCGTTCTGTACAGTAATATTGTCTGGCGTATAATACTGCTGCCCGTCATAGAGGCAACACGCCTGATAGCCGCTGCCATTATCTTGCACATTCCATTTGCTGGCATCGAGCGAAGCTTCATCAAATTCCTCATCCCAGAGCAGGTGCATACCAGGATACGTTGAGACGCTGCTCGTAGGGGTGGGCGCGATGCCAGGCGTCGCAGCAGTATCTGTTGAGGTCGCCATTGAACTTGTTTTTACAGTTGGAGTTGGCGTTGGAGTGGATGTAATGCTTATGGCAGGGTTCGCAGTGAGTTCCTTTTCGGGCGTGGATGTCGGCATATTGCTTGCTGGTTTCGCCGGAAGAGTCACACCTGCCCCTGACATCGGCGAAGATAGCGTCGTTGGGCTTCCCTTCACAACATGGGCATCAGAGGGATTGGTATTCTTCATATGTGTCGAAATATTGGCAAAAAAGGCATACGATGTCACAACTATCATGAGTAGCGCTAA
Source organism: Reticulibacter mediterranei (assembly GCF_016587455.1). Taxonomy (NCBI): domain Bacteria; kingdom Bacillati; phylum Chloroflexota; class Ktedonobacteria; order Ktedonobacterales; family Reticulibacteraceae; genus Reticulibacter; species Reticulibacter mediterranei. Next base: position 2,377,116 of record NZ_BNJK01000001.1, read on the forward strand.
CGATCCTGCCACATATTTCCACCGCATGAGATGCGGACGGACCTGCTTCATACAACGCTCCTCCTGACAATGCTCGTTTGCTCCCTTGCCCCACACAAATACATAATGGATTTGTACTTGAACCCCCTGTCGTAACTATACTGTACAGCGGACTGCAAAGCAAGCGCTATAGGACCAGGAAGAGGTTTCCATATAGAGAGGAATGGAAGAGAGGCACACTAAGCCTCTCTTGTTTCATCTAGCAGAAGAGCGAGTTGCTCTATTGTCTCATATAACAACTGGGGCAAAGCCTCAAAAGAATAGGGCATCTGCACACTCTCATCGCGCTGATGTGCTCCTCGACCATGCACGCCCCAGTTGAAAACAGGCGCACCTAGCTTTTGCATTGCCTCTAATGGCAAGCGGTACGAACCAGGGCGAGGCGCTGTTGCAGCATCATCCCAGACCGGCATATTGGCTGTCAGCGCGGTCAAATCGGCATCATCTGCCAGTTGTAAATAGCTCATATCAGAAAGGAGTGGGAAATACTCTCGCTGTATCAATTTTTGTTCAGGATGAGTCGAAATCACCGCTGTAATCGCGTCCTGAAGCAGACCAGGGGTGGCAGCTACATGCGGATAATAGGGAGGAGAATAATAGATCACTACAGTCGGTCCCTGCCTACCACTCAAGGCCCAGAGCCGATGCACCAGATGCAGGCTGCGTTCTCGCTTATCCAGCGTTCCTGGCCAGCGCTCCCACTCATCCGACAAAGCAGCTCGCACACGCTCTTCGCCTAACGCCTGCACCGTCTCGGCATATACTTCTGCATAGGTGAGAATGGATATAGAGCGTGCTTCCTGCATGGCGACCTCCTGCCCGCTCGCCTGTTGCCAACGCCGCTCGGTCGCATCGATACGCTGCAACATCTGCCCCAGCACAGTCTGACAACGCTGACGTAGAGTTTCCAGCAGTTCTCCGGGTTCGGTGGTCAGCGTCAAAATGTTGAGATAGAAATAGGCCATAAACGGAAGCTGCACATCATAATGCGTTTTGAGATCGGTTGCGTGCAACGTAACAGGGGGAGCCGTGACCAGCCCGCCAGCCGCATCACACAGTGCATCGTTCATAGAAAGGTCGCGAATAAGCTCAGCAGCTATTAAGTTGGCATCCAACCCCTGAAAAGGTGTGCCAACATGCGATTCGCGCCCTATACACAGGAAGCTGGGCAATAATTTCCCAACGGTGCCAGCATAAATATAATGATGAGGATCACCCGGATAGAGCGCCGTTGCATAATCGGTATTGATTACGCCAACATAGTTCAACCCATATTGCTCGCCGAGACGCAGCAAAAAGCGAACTCCCTGAAGAACGCCCGCCGATTCATTCTCCTCATCAGGAGTTGCCAGCAACACCACAGAGAACGGCAACGGCTCTTCGCGCGCCTGCATCGCCAGTTGTCGCATTAAAGCGATATTGACCGCAACGCCGCTCTTCATGTCGGCAGCACCACGCCCAAACATCCAGTCGCTAACATCATTGCTCACAGCTTGCTCTGATGCAAGCAGCTGCTCTGCCCGTTTAGCAAGTTCATCAGGGGCGAACGCCCAACGCTCTAACGAACCATAATCTATGGTATCGACGGTATCGATGTGTCCGAGCAACACCAGTGTTACAGGCAGCTTGCCCCGTAGAAATACAAATGCATTTTGTCTCTGATACGGATCATTCTCTATAGGATCAAGGCCAGACGCCGTATAGATGGCGCTCAAGTCATCAGCACAAAGCAGATCCAGTACAGCCTGAGCCACCTGAATCTCGCCCTGGCCGGGGCTGACACTGCGAATCGCCACCAATCGTTCCGTATAATCGCGTACCAGATGAAACCAATTCTTCTTATCCATGCATACGAGCATATCATACTTCTACGTAGGAACAAAGTGGCAGGCAGGCTCGCTTATCAGTGAGAAATGGTCTCCAGAACGCGCCCGGTACTTTTCGGTCCCAGCCAGGCCACATCCACGCACAACACTACAAGAATGATAGCGGTTCCAACAAAAACCGCGACGGGTCCAGACGATTTCAATACAGGTAAGGCCACAAAAGGCAGGACGGCACTGGTCACGCGGCTCAGGCTATAGGCAATCCCAACAGCAGTTCCCCGCATACGGGTGGGAAAGATCTCGGCCTGATAGATGTGAAACGAGTTCGAGAAGATGTTGCTAACAGTGGTTAAAAGAAAACCGGATGCGACGATCAGCGGCACAAACGTTGCAAAGCCAAAGCTCAGGCCAAAGAGGGCAATCAGAATGGCCGAGCCGACAATCAACCACTTGCGCTCGAAACGCTCCACCAGAGGGATTGATAGCAACGAGCCTAATGGATAGCCCAGAAACGAAAGCGCTGCATAGTTGAGGGAGGAGACGACGCTAAAGCCCTTTGAGACCAGCACCACCGGGGCCAGCGAACCAAAGCCATAATAGCCAACAGTTTGTAGAATCTGGAAGATCCAGAGCATCGTTGTACGCCGGGCATAGATACCGCTAAAAATTTCGGCAATCGTCGCCTGCTTTTGTGGCTCAACCACGACCGGTTGCGGCTCTGGCAGCGACTCCAGACGATGCTCTCGCATTACCTGTTGCTCAATCGTAGATAAAGTAGCGTCGGCGGCGACATCGTTGTTGCGGATTTCATGCCAGCGAGGAGATTCGGGCAAATTGCGGCGCAGAAACCAGACAATGAGCGCTCCTAACGCTCCGATGATCAGCAACCAGCGCCAGCCAGATAATGAAAGGATGCTGGTTTGAGCAACAAAATAGCGGCCCACAAATCCCGCCAGCGGCACGCCCAGGAACCCCAACGTATAAGACCAGGCGGTATAGCGACCACGCGCCTGCCTGGGTATCATCTCCCCCAGATAAATATCGGTCAGAGGAGGCTCGGCCCCTAAACCAAATCCGGCCAGGAAACGAAATATCACGATCCAGAGGAAACCGGGAGCAAAGGCAGCAGCGAGAGAAAAGAGCGAATAAATCAGCAAATTGATCATATACATCGCGCGCCGACCGATATAATCCGAAACCACACCCAGGACGACCGCACCCACAAACATACCCATAAAGCCAGAGCTGATAATCAGCGCCGTCTCCAAGGTCGTGAGATGGAACGGTTCCACCAGCACGGCACCCAGCAGGCCGCCGAGGAAGATATCATACAGATCGAAAAAGGTTCCAACACCTAAGACAAAGGCCAGTTTCCGATGAATAGAGGATAAGGGCAGGCGGTCAATACGTGAAGCGACAGTGATTCGACTCTCTGTTGTTGCCATAAGCAGCACCTCCAAACAGGTAGCTAAACAATATAGAGAGGAGACAGCATTCTTTGCTGAAAAACGTTCAACGCAAAATAGATTATATTTGAGGCTCAAGAGAAAGTATAGCATGGATACGCCAATACAATCAAGTTACAGCGTCTCATGTAAACAGCCCTGAAGACAATAGCAGCTCTTTTTTCGCAGAAATACAGCACTTCCTTCTTCCCTTTATAGCCAACACATCCATAAATTATGCGATGTCATGACGTAGATTTGTGCGCGGTCAGTCTCAATAGAAGATGGAGCGCGTATACCTTCACCCTAGAACGCATACGAAATATCCGTCAGAAAAAGCGCCATAAAATAGATCTTTTCTGTATAGTTTACTTAGAGAAAGCAACGAGAGAAAAACAGAGAGAGATGGCTATGGTGCGGTATCAAGAAAAGATGCAAAGAAGAACTGTTACGCCATGAAAACCGTAAGGCGTCTGCCATGATGTCAGGAGGACATGTTATCTGTAGCATTACCACAAGCGATCACATTCGCGCAACCAGCAGAAAGGAATGGGGCACCATGTCGCATTACGATGATTAGCTACCAGCAAGACATATACAAGACGCATAATAGAGTGGCATTTAAGAGCGGAGCAGGATCGCACCGCTCTGGTCGTTTTTGGCCTATCTCATTCATCCCCTCACGTAATGATCATTCTCCCCAAAGCTTGTGATACCTGTATTCAATGCGATATAAGACATTTTCTGCTCCCCTTACGATTTTCCCTGTAGGGATGATAAGATAGAAACACAGGGATGCATTCTCCTACATATTGACAATAGCGTTGTGCAGAGAAAAGAGTTTTGTGTATTCATAGAATAGTTTAGAAGCAACAGGCCATCCATCAACGTATCTCTATTGCTTAAAGCAGGAGAAGCACGTGCATATGAGCTTTCATTATCAGAGCCAACATTCGGATACTCTCATCCTGAAACTACTGATCGTCTGTAGCTTGCTTATCATAGCCATCTTCTTGCAGCCATCAGACAGCGCACAGGCTGCCGTCCACGCTTCTTCACCAGGACCGACAATGCAAGTGGCGGTGGGCTTCGATCAGGACTATCGAGAAGGCTACTGGGAACCAGTGTATGTCACCCTCAACAACAACGGCCCGAATTTTCAAGGCAAGCTTACGGCCAACGTTTTTACTGGACAAATAAGAACAGCCAATATCAACTTCTCCTCTCCCTGGAGCTTTCAGCGCTCCGTCGCCCTGCCAAAGGGTTCCCAACAACATCTGACCCTGTATGTGCCATTTTATCTTGGCAATCTGCCTCCACAGGGCGTCGTGGTAACGCTGCTTAACAGCAGCGGACAAGCCATTGCAACACAAATGGTGCCCAATGCCAATAAGCTCTACACGGTACAGATCGGCCAGTTGCTCATCGGTGCCTTATCTGATCAAGATCCAAATGCCGGTTTCGGGTTGCTCAAAAGCCTTCCTATGCCCAACCAGCAAAGCTCGTTTGATCTTATTTCATTCAACGCCTCAACATTGCCAACCAACACAGCCATTCTCAAGAACTTCGATGTCATGATCCTCGCCGATTTTGATACACGCTCCCTCGATCCTCAACAATTGATCGTGCTACAATCGTGGGTCAACCAGGGTGGAACGTTAATCGAGGCTGGTGGAACAGATTGGCAACGTACGCTGGCACCACTACCTGCAAGCCTGCGTCCTGTAAACGTTGGTAGCACCTCCATGCTGCCACAAGGCACACGGATGGTTCCTATGACCACGCCTTACACACTGCCACCACAATATACCGGCGATGAACAGCTTCCCGTCACGCTTCCCGCACCAGCAGTAGCAAGTACAGCGACGCTATCAACAAATCCTGCTTTTTCCAGCAATGAAATCATGTGGTCTTCTACGTCCACCGACGCCACCTCTATCCCGCTGATGGTGAAGGCACGGCAGGGGCGCGGCACTATTCTCTATCTCGCGGTCGATCCCAGCACAGCTCCCCTGGCAACATGGAGCGGCACCCAGGCGCTCTGGCGCTCGCTGCTGCTTTCCGCTATGGGCGATAAATTTCTCATTCCCAGCACCGTTGCAACTTATTATAGCGGGCCGGGGCAGATCTTGACGCGCGGAGGCATCCTGACTATGCTCCAGCCAGAAAGCTCGCTCGGTCCCTGGATCATCATTGTGCTGTTATTGGGGTATGTTATCGTACTCGGTCCCGTCCGCTTACTTGTTATGCGTCGCCTGAAACGTCCCCAGCTCTGGGGCTGGCGCATCTTCACAGTAAGCGCGCTTGTCTTCTCCCTGCTCTCCTTCGGCCTTGCCTATTATCAGAAAGGGGCCGCACTCACCGATTCGAGCATCTCACTGGTACAACTCAATCAGGGAGCAGCTTCAGCGCATATCACCACCTATATGGGCATCTACGTTCCCTACCAGGGAGACTACACCCTGCGCACACCCGATGCCAGCCTTGTCGAGCCGGTGCCAAACTCATTGCTGCTCAGCAGTCCCTTGAACACTCCCGGCGGCGATAGGCGCGCAGACTTCACCTATAGTGCCAATAGCACCACCATGAAAATAATCGATCCGGGTCCCTGGACCTTCCATCCAACCATTCTAGAACAGGATCGCCAGCTTCATGGCAACCTGACAACTCAGTTGACGATTCGCAATAATCGATTGGTGGGAACGATTAAAAATACAATGGCAACTGCGCTGAATGATGCTTATATTCTGTTGCCACATAACTTTGTGCGCATCGGCTCCATCGCTGCCGGAGAAACGCAACGAGTGGACCTGCAACTTCACGCGGTTGCCCCCTGGCAGACCATCACGGATGGGATTATCGAGAGCAGCGGTTTATCGTCTCCCTATTTTCCCTATCAGCAACATCAATATCCACGCAACGATTTCGAGCGCCACATGGCCCTGCTCTCCGCCTTGAATGGAAGCGGCTTTACCTATCTTCCATGCAACGGCCCTTGCAACAACCACGTCGTCATCAATGGAGACGCTCTCTATGTCCCGCTGGTCAACACGCAGGCCACCTCACTGAGCAGCATCCGCGATTCGCTGCTGGTCGCAGACGCCTCGGCAACCCTGATTGGCTGGACAGATCAGGATCTCGGAGGAATGGATAAAGTCACCATCAATAATCAAATACCGACAGGCACGCACGAAAGCTTTGTGCAAATGCCACTCACAGTAGATTTCGCCAACTCACAACAAGTTCCCAACGACTTTATCACAGGGCAAGTGGTGGATATTCAAAGCTATAGCGCCGAAGTAACATTACCAGGGCTGTATAGCATCTCGCAAAGCGCGGTTGAGGGCGGCATTACTTTTGAGTTTACCCTGCCCAACAAGCTCAATTTCCAGGAGCACAGCCTGACAATTAACGTGCCAGATCTCACCTCATCATCCAGCAGAATGGGGTCCCCAGATAATCTCAGCAGCAGCCATCTGACCGGCCAGCTCTACAACTGGCACAGCGGCAAGTGGGATACCATCACATTGCAACCGGACACCTTTATGACAACAGATGTCACAACCTACGCCAGTTCTAGCGGTCAGGTCTTGATGTACCTGATGCCTCAGAGCGGGTACACAGGCAAAGTGTTCTTTCGCAAACCAACGCTCAAGCTGGATTAACCAGCCTGAGCGTTGGCTACTACCATAGCTTTGCCTCCTCTGACCAGTCCCAGCAGAGGATACGTTGTTCTGTATACTTACACGTCTTCTCAACAGCCAGAGCCGCCGCATACTGCTCGCCTGGCATCAAAGCATGCAGCGACCAGCGCGCAACCTCTGCCGGATTCTCACGACACTGCAACAATGCGGCTGGTTCTCCCGGCCTCAACGAGACATCAAACAGGTCCAGCGGCATGGAGAGACCCTCGCCACGCGCCTTAATATAGGCTTCTTTACGCGTCCAGCAGTTATAAAACGTCTCCTTACGCAATACGGGAACCACATCCAGCAATACAGCACATTCAGTCGGGGAAAAGAAATGCTGTGCAAGCTGCTCAAACTCAACGTCGGGGCGCATATACTCGATGTCAACGCCGACGTTTCTGTCACGGGTAAAGGCTAACAAGGCCATTTGATGCGAATGGGAGAGGTTGAATTGCAATCCAGCCTGCGTGCCATCCTCCAGTGAAGGTTTGCCATAAGAGCTATAGCAAAAACGTATCTGTGCTGGCTCGCAGGCAAAATAGCGACCGAGCAGCACTCGCAGCAATCCACGTCCGATGATAAACTGGTTGCGATCTTTCGCAAAACGAAAGCGCCCGGCCTTCGCCAGTTCATCAGCAACGAGCAACCGGCTCAAACGCTCAATCGTCGTCTGAGGCCGATCCAACGAAACCCGCCAGACATGCACCTCATCACCCTTCAGCGCTATCTGAGCAGGCGGATTGTTCCATATATCTTCTTGCATATTCATAGGATAGGAAAGGTCTACGATGAGACACTTCTGGCAAAGACAGGCTTTACGGAACGATCCAGAAAGATGTAGCCAAGCGTAACGGCACTCAGGACGATTCCGAATAGCGGTCCTACTAGATGAATGTTTCTATATTCAGGCTGTGTCAGCAAAAAAAGCTCGTAGGCAATTTCTGTTGATTCATATATAGCTGTAAGCCAAAAAGCCCAGAATTGCAGCGTCCATAGCCCATAGACAACCACAAAGCCAAACACGGCTCCGATAATCAAAGCAATAAAATCACGAGAGCCAGCAGACGTGAAGGGAAGCAAGCCGAGACAGCCTATGGCTCCCATCAATTCAAAGATTGACAGAGTGGTAATACCGGAGGGACGTTGACGACGAGTTATTTTCATATTTTCTCTCTACTACGGTCGTTTAAAATTTGGTCTGCGTTTCTCAAGAAACGAGTGCATCCCTTCCTGAGCATCGGGCAGCTGAGAGGTCGAGGCCATCACTTCCTGCGCATAGGCGTAGGCCAGTTGTTGAGGCAGATCCATCTGCGCATAATACGCCTGCTTGCCAATGCCCTTCGAGATATAGCTACCTCGACAGGCGGCCTCTAAGAGACGTTGGGCCTCTTCCATCAAGCGATCAGGCTCGACCACGCGATTGATCAGCCCCCAATCTGCCGCTGTCTGTGCATCTATCGGATCACCAGTGAGCAGCATCTCCAGCGCTCGTTTGCGCCCGATGTTACGACTCACTGCCACCATTGGAGTTGTGCAAAACCAACCACCTTTCCCTCCGGGAGTGGCAAATGTCGCCTCAGTCGAGGCAACCGCCAGATCGCATGTAGCAACCAGTTGGCAACCAGCGGCCGTGGCTACGGCATGCACGCGTGCCAGCACAGGCTGTGGAATTTCCTGGATAGTATCCATCATCGTTGTGCAGACTTTGAGCAATTTACGAACCATCACCAGATTATTATCCACAACATCCGCGAAATCGTGACCAGCACAAAACGCCGGTCCATTGCCCGCCAGAATCACGCCGAGCGCTGTACTCTCGCCCACCTCGCGCAATGCTGCGGTCAACTCCTCCATATGTTTCAACGAAAGGGCGTTGCGGCGCTTCGGGTTATTCATCGTAATCGTGGCGTAATCGCCCTCATAGGTAACATTCACCAGTTCGTATTGCATCGCGACTTCCTTTCTTCAATCACCGTTGATATCACATGCCATTATACCTCAAATAGCTTGAGAAAGGGTATTATCGATAGGACGCAATTCCGCTTTCAAACGCTTTTTGATCGTTATCTTCAATACCGTAAAGAGCCTCCTGTAAAGCAAACGTTCCTGTATAAAATCGTGATCTTGAGAGGAGGGTATCAATCCCGGGATAGATACCTGAGAAGCGCTCAAGGAATGATTCCGGGTAAGAGACTGGACCACTGAGAGCTGCAAAATCGAGTGCAGGATCTCCCCATCCGGCAGAACTGAAATCGAGAATGCCGCTAATACTTCCTGTTTGAGCATCATAGAGGATATTGCTCGGACCAAAATCACCATGAATCAGCGCCGGAACATAGCTACAATTACGTTCATCGCTCAAGAAATCTTCAAAATGCTTCGTTACCCATACACATGCATCTGGCCGCATAAAAGGGAACAACTTGCTGCGAAAACGCTCATACATCTCTCTCCACTCCGCACACCCCTGAAACTCTGGCAATTTCACCCCGAGTTCCTCAGCAGATATACAATGCAATTGTCGCAGGAACAGCGCCAGTTGAGTTGCCAGATGTTGCAGTTGGCCCTCGTCCTTGAGCGATGAGAACGTCCCAGGCCAGAACGGTTCTCCTGGCAACAGACGATAGCCCATAAATGCCCTACCAGGAGGCGCAACATCTTTGCTCCGATAGATTGGATTGGGGATCGACAGTGTGACACGGCTCTGAAGATGCTGCAAAAGTCTGGTTTCTCTATCCAGCTTGAGAACTTCCCGCTGCGTCTTTGGGAAACGAAAGATGTACTCGCCATTGATGACGAGTACATCGTTAAACTGTCCCTGTCGATTGAGATTGCATGTCTCAATCAACAGGGAAGGATAAACATCATGAACAGCCTGAATATACGAAGCTAGCTCGTTCATGCGTACTTCTTCTCCTCATAATATGAGTAATTGCCCGGATAAACGCGCACCTGTTGATCAGGACCGATCTCGACAATTCGGGTCGCTATCTTGTCCAGAAAGTAACGATCATGCGAAACCATCAGGATCGTTCCTTCAAAGTCTAGCAGCGCCTCCTCCAACACTTCAGTTGAGGCGATATCCAGGTTATTCGTCGGCTCATCCAGTAGTAAAAAGTTGGCCTCGGTCAACATCAGGCGAGCAAGCTGCAAACGACTCTTTTCTCCTCCGCTCAACTGAGCAATAGGAGTGTGAACGTCGGCCATCGTAAAGAGCAACCTGCTCAGGAAGGCTATAGCCTGCCCCTCTGTGAGCTTTTTCAGCCGACGCACAAACTCCAGCGGCGTACTCTCAAATGGGAGCGTCTCCTGCTCCTGAGCATAATAGCCAAGCACCACACTCGCCCCGATCTTGGCGCTGCCGGTTGTCGCGGGCAACAGATCCATCATGGTGCGCAAGAGTGTGGTTTTGCCGCTCCCGTTACTGCCAACGATACCCACGCGCTCGCCATAGAGGATGGTCAGATCAAAAGGCGCAAAAAGCTGGTAGCCATCGATAGTTTTGCTGAGATTTTTGATCTCAACAACCTTTTTGCCGCTGCGATTTGCATCCAGATCCATCTGCATACGATCTCGTACCAGCACGGGCTTATCGATAGCGTCCTGCCTTGCCTTCTCGACGCGTTTCGCCATATACTCTGCCTTGCCAGCAAATTTAGAGTTCATCTTCGCCCAACCCTTCAAACGTCGCATACTTACTTCTAAGCGCTTGATCTCATCCTGTTGCGCGCTATAGACCTCGTATTGTTTCAGCAAGCGCCGTTCTCGCTCCTCCGCATAATAGCTATAGTTGCCGGCATAGACCGAGATTTCGCCGTCCTCAAGCTCGAAAATCTTCTTGACCATGTGGTCCAGTAAATGGCGATCATGAGAGATGATCAGGACGGAGCCGGCATAATCACGGATATATTGTTCTAGCCACGCTTTGGCACGCAAATCGAGATGGTTATCAGGCTCATCGAGCAGCAAGAGATCAGGCTTCTGTAAGAGAATGCGCGCCAGATTGACCAGCTTCTTCTCGCCGCCGCTCAACGAACCAAGTTCCAGATGATACTCGTGCGGTGAAAATCCCAGCCCATTCAGCACACTCTCTACCTGATGTTCCTGTGTATATCCACCCAGAGCATCATAACGCTCTTGCGCGCGACTATATTGTTCAAGCACAGTAGTTAGCGCATCGGGATCGCTGGCTAATTCGGGGTCGGCCATCTGCGCTTCGAGCCTGCTCATTAGTTGGGGAAGCTCGATCAATTCGGGCGAGGTGGCCGAGACAACCTCAAAGATGGTTTTATGATACTGAGCAGCATCAATCTCCTGTGTTAGATAGCCTATCGTCAGGTTGCGCTTGCGCGAGATCACGCCGCTGGTCGGCGTCTCCAACCCGGCCAACAGCTTGAACAGGGTCGATTTGCCACTGCCATTCTCGCCGACCAGACCGATACGCTCACCTTCAAGAATCTCCAGGCTCACATCATGAAAAACAGGGTTGCCACCAAAATCTTTGTTGACTTTCGCAAACGTCACAAGCAACATAGGTATGTGTCTCCTTACTCATAAAACAGGGCATAAAACAATAGAAAGGCGGTGAAAAGAGGTGTAGCCTGGAGCTAAATGTCCTATGCACAGAAGAGGAGCGCACAAGTCTGTATATTTGCGAGAACCAGAGAAAAAAGAGGAGGAAAGAGCAGCACAAACGAACATCATCTATAGTTACTCACGCTTGCGAGTAAGCCTATAGATTCGGTTTGGCGCTACTTTTCCGCCGCATAAGCAGAAGCGCCAGACTTATGCGGCCATGTCATGCGACATGTGTTTATTGGGGTGGTCAACGGCCATCAAGTAATCCATATGGCCGATATATTGATAGTTCATAGAGCGATAATACCATGTGCCCACATAAGAGTCAAGTAGTACGAGATGTCAGGCAGGGCTTTCCAATTCTCCCATCTAGCGGGAGTGCAGAGGGCGGCAGCCCTTTGCCGGGGTGCGGGGTGTCCCCGCAAAAAACTTTTTTCTTCTCTTTTGCGCGCCGCCGCAGGCGGCGCGCGAAGGAGGGAAGGAAACTGGGGACACCCCAGACCCCGGCAGGGAGACCCTGCACCCCTTTGAGCGGAGAACTGGAAAGCCCTGAGATGTCAGGCGGCAATCGAGCGTTTGCCCGATTGCCATACGCTCTTAATCGTTCAAGAGCAACGAAAGCGAGGGAGCGGGAATTTCGTGGCGATCCGCAACGCTGATAACAGCGGTGCCGACCGCAAAAAACTCGATCACGTGCGATCCCCAGCCATGACTGCGCTCAATAATCTGCGCCCCTACCACGCCCTGAGCGTTCAAGCTCATCGCCTCGCTCTGCATGCGCTCCATCGCCAGTTCGCGCGCATCGTACAAAGCCTGGGTGTAATTTGTCATTTCCACATTTCGTCCAACCTGGCTGAACCACTGTCCAATGCCCTGGTGAGCCACATGATACACACAATTTCCCATCACCATCCCAACGGGCCGATAGCCAGCACGAAGCAACGTCCAGAAATCCTGGCCCGATAGATCTGAGGTGAACGGCTTGCCATGCGTATTGCGAAAATGCTGTCCGTTGCGGGAACGAATCGCGGTCCCAATGGCCACAAACTCGGCCAGTGCTTCGCCCCATTCATGACGTGTGACTTCAAGTCGCACCCCGACTATACCATCGGCCCCCAGAGCATCGGCCTCCTCCTCCATACGCGTCATCGCCAACTCGCGAGCATGATACATCGCCTGAGTGAGTACCTCCATCTCCTGATTCTGGCTCCAATTTGCACGCTGATACCCGATATGATAGATTGAGCTTCCAACCACCAGACCAACCGGATCGAATCCCGCCTCACGAACCAGCAAAAATTCATTCACGCTCAGGTCGCTGGTAAAAAGCGCATGGTGTTTGGCATCGCCGCGCATGCTGGTGAGACGTTCACGAGCATGAACTGGTAAATCATTTCCCTGTGGAGGCATCTGCTGCGACATGATGAATATACTCCTTATAATGAGTCTCATAGAAATCAATGATGATAGATCAGCGCACCATTGATGCTATTCGCGAAAAGTCAATTCCCGATTCTGTCCATAGCGACCAGGGCGTAGATCGGTAAACGTGAGAGCGGATCGTGGCATAACTGCGGCGGTCTCGTGGTCCTTTTCCGCTGTCACAATTGCCGTCCCAATGACCGCAAAATGGGTACTCAGGTCCAGGTATTTTGCCTGTGGATTATCCGTCTCGTATTCTATGATGCGACGATCATTCTCAATATGCATGCCAACAATGCCCAACGATCGCATATTACGCGCCATCTCTTCCGCTCTGGTCATCGCAAGATGCCGGGCTGTATAGATCGCCTGCGCAAAAGGTGCTATCTCCTGATTGTTGCCACCCATTCCCCACCAGCCTTGCAGTTGTCGTGTCATCTGGCTTCCCAGCGCAACATAATACGAGCAGTAGCCAGTCACCACACCGGCTGGATAATACCCTGCCTGCAACAGCGTCCAGAACTCCTGACCCGAAAGATCGCTGAGAAATGGACGCTGGCCCAATGGTATGTTCGGCAACCGGATTGCCGTTCCAATCGCGGTATACTCTAGCAGATCGCTGCCCCACTCATAGCTGCGCCGCGTGAACCGTACACCGACCACCCCATGCGCCCTCAACAATGCCGCCTCCTGCTCTAATCGAGCGAGCGCAAGCATGGCCGCGTGCTGATGGGCCTGTGAGAGCGTGGTTAATTCCTGGGAGCTTGTCCCCCAGCCATATTGACGTGTGTACTGCCAGCCAACATGATAGATCGAGCTACCCATCACCTGACTCAACGGCTGATACCCGCGCTGCCGGGTGAGCAGGAGTTCATTGACGCTCAGATCGCTGGTAAAGAGAGGATGACCAGCTACCATCTCTTCGCTCAAGCGCTGGGTAGCTTTGAGAGGCAAGCCACCAGCTTCTAGAGAGCGTCGGCTCGCTTCAGCCTCCTGTTGCCGCTGTTTGTCCTCTGGCGAAGGTTGTTTCCAGAGAGGCATACGCTTCCCCTTCCTGACAATAGTACTAGAAGATCTTTATTCGTTTTTATCACACGACGTTTCACAAGTTTATTCCACATAAAGCGTATTAAAGCAGAAATTTTTCAAGGGCTGCTAATGCCTGTGAGCTGCGTGCAGCCTCCAAAGCTAACCCCTCGGCAAGCTCCTCGATCCATTGTTCCATCGGGATCTGATCCGTCTTCAAGACAATACCACGCACCACTTTTGCGCGTGACGCCATCAACGGTCCCTGGCGCTCTCGCGCAATGCGATACTGATTGTCTCCCAGCGCGATCACAATCTCCCTCACGGGATGCTCACGCGAAAAGAGGCTGCTATGACGCGTCACGCTCGTCTGATTGGGGAGCGCGCCCTGCAATTTGTTTGCCAGAGCTTCTAAAAACCCCTTTACATCCACGCTATCGGCTCGCAATGAGGCCGCCAGCATCTCTACCTGCAACGGGCGGTCTAATTCTCCCGACATCGGTCCGCTCCTTCCTGTTCTCTATTATTAAAGAAATAGCATCTCCATTGCCTGTAGTATATACTCGCAATTTGGCCCCAGTGTATCAACGTACACATACCATCACAAACGAAACGTATGCACAGCGATAAAATGGTCCACGAAAAGGTGTGAGTGTGCAGCATACAAAAAAGCAGACGAATCGCCTGTCTTGCGGCTATCGTCTGCATATAAGATCGGAGGGGAGCGCTCCTAGTGGTGAAAGAGCCTGACGCCCGAAAAGGCCATCGCCATGCCATAGGTATCGCAGGCATCGATGACATCCTGATCCCTAAGAGATCCGCCCGGCTGCACGACATACGAGACACCATGTAGTGCGGCGCAATCGATCGTATCACGGAAGGGGATATAGGCGTCGGAGCCAAGCGCCACGCCATGCAGATTCGCCAACCACATCTGCTTTTCTTCCTGCGTCAACTTCTGCGGCACCTCCTCAAACAGCTCCTTCCAGGGTTCCAGTTCGGCAGGCGTGATGTCGTCGCGCAAATACAGATCAATTGCATTGACCTTCTCCTGGCGCTTCACACCCTTTTTCCAGCGCAAACTCAGGGTCGCGGGATGCTGCCGCAAATACCAGAGCGCCGTTTTCTGAGCAGCCAGCCGCGTACAGTGAACGCGCGATTGCTGCCCGGCTCCCACACCAACGCACTGCCCATCAAAAGCAAAACAAATAGAATTTGATTGCGTATATTTGAGGGCAACAAGCGAAAGCAGCAAGTCGCGCTTCGCAGATTCGGGAAGCGAGCGATTACGAGTCGGGATCTGCTCAAGCATTGAAGCGTTGGCAAGTACCGTATTGCGCTTCTGCTCAAAGGTGATGCCAAAGACCTCGCGCGTCTCCATCTCCTGTGGCTCATAACCAGGATCGATCTCTAGAATAACGTACTTGCCGCCCTGCTTCTGGCGCAACAATGCCAATGCCTCCGGCTCATAACCAGGGGCGATCACGCCATCAGAGACTTCACGCTGCAACAGGCGCGCCGTTGGCAGATCCACCACATCGCTGAGAGCAGCCCAATCGCCAAAAGAGGCCAGACGGTCAGCGCCCCTGGCGCGTGCATAGGCGCTGGCAAGCGGCGATAGCTCCAGATTCTCGACTCCATATGATTGCCGGAGCGTCTCATTCAAAGGCAGACCAACCGCTGCCCCGGCAGGACTGACATGTTTAAAGGAGGCAGCAGCTGGCAATTGCAAAATCTGCCGGAGTTCTTTCACCAACTGCCAGGAGTTGAGCGCATCGAGTAAATTAATATAGCCAGGTGCTCCGTTGAGCACGGTAAAGGGCAATGTTCCATCTTTGACAAAAACGCGAGCCGGTTTCTGATGTGGATTACACCCATACCGCAACTCCAACTCATTCTTGTTCTGTTCCAAATTCACGGGTTCCTTCATTTCTATGTATTCTCTTCCTACGCGAAAGGTATAGAAAAAGAGGTCAAAAAAACTTCCCTGTAATAGTAAAACAAATTGCGCTAGACAAAAAGCCTGAAAGATCCATATTCACTTCGATAACAACAGCATAGATGTACAGATAAGCAGAAAAATAGGGAGCAAGCTCGTTGCTCCCATCTCTTAACATACATCTGTATCTATGTATCCAGTTGACCTTCAGGCAAACCAACCGGCAAAGGTGCTGGCCGCTCCACCTGGCTCTCGATCAGGATATGCTGGCCGCTATCCGAGGCGCGGTCAAAGGCGGTCATCACCTCAAGGGCATGATAGGCCAGTTCGCCGCTCGCTCGGTGTGGACGATGATAGGTGAAGGCATAGGCCATATCAGCAACGCCCACCCCTCTGGTCACTTTATCGCTGTGTGTCAAAGGAAGCTCCTTCCACACCACATCTCGCCACTGCACCTCACCAGGGGTCAGCAGCTTCACTGGTCCCACGTGAAAATTCGGGTCCGGCACGCTGAGCAGCCCCTTGCTTCCATAGACTTCGATTCTTGGCAGATTGCTGCCCCAGTACACATCATTGCTGATCATGATGGTGCCGATAGGTCCGCTTGCGAAGTCCATTGTGCCCGTTGCATGTGTAGGAACGGTCATCGGCACACGACGGCCCTTGAACTCGCCGTGCTGCACCTCGCGCTCAGGCGTAGAAATACGGGTCGAGCCGGTGACGCGCCTGATCGGTCCGAGCAGATTGATCAGAGCGGTGACGTAATACGGCCCCATATCGAGCATTGTACCCGCCCCTTTTTGAAAGAAGAAGTCGTGACGCGGATCACCGCCCTGAGCATAGACACCCCAGAAGGCAACCGCAGCCGTTGGTTCGCCGATCAAACCATCATCAATAGCCTTGCGCGCGGTTTGCAGACCTCCACCCAGAAACGTATCGGGTGCGCAACCAAGCAACACGCCCTTCTCCCTGGCAGCTTCGAGCAGACGTTGAGCATCTTCCAGCGTTGCGGCCAGCGGCTTTTCTGAATAGACATGCTTCCCAGCATTGATTGCTGCCAGACTGACCTCAGCATGCGCCAGAGGCACGGTCAGGTTGATTACAATCTGAATTTCAGGGTCGGCCAGTAATTCTTCCACAGTGCAGATCTTTGGAATATTGAACTGCTCGGCTACTGCCTGAGCGCGGTCCAGGAAAAGATCCGCACACGCTGCCACTTCCAGAATATCAAAGTAGCGACAGCCATTAATATACGCCTTACTGATCGTCCCGGTCCCGATCAGACCAACTTTAACCTTTGTTGCCACGTCCGAGTCCCTTCTCGACAAGATAACGATAACTCTTCTCGACTGCTTCCAGCATATCGGTCGCACACTCATCCAGTTCCACAATCAACCACTGAGTATGCCCTTCACCTGCCTGCACAACTCCCGCGATATCCACAGAACCTTCACCGACTGCAACCATCGGCTTGCCATGTACAGCTGGCCCATCCTTAATATGCAGGATTGGAATGCGCGCATCTCCCTGCTTAACGATAGCAACGGGATCAGAGCCGCCAGTCTGCGCCCAATACACATCGATTTCAAACTGCACTGAAGGACGTGTATATTCAAACAATAGTTGCAGAGCGGTACGCCCATCGGCCATCGGCTCCGCCTCTGCCCAGTGATTGTGATAAATCATCGTGAGGCCATGCTGTTGTGCGATATCATCGGCAGCGTTGAGCAGATCGCAAAGCTGTTTCACATCATCGACGGTCTTCAATTTCTCAGGCGGATACCAGGAAATACCCACATAGCGGCAACCGAGGGCGACCACTTCATCGAGGGCTGCGCGCTTGCTATCATCAAAGGGAAATCCGGTCAGAACGCTGGGCACCTGCAAGCCCAGATGCTTACACAAGCGAGCCACTGTTGGTTCACCCGTTTGATCGGTCAAACCCGTCTCTGCACCTATATACCCCATTTCGGCCACCCGCCTGAGTACGCCCTCGGCATCCTGGCTCATCGCATTACGAACAGTGTACAGTTGGAGCGCAATCGGTGAAAGCATAATAACGGTTCCTCCTGGCTACAGTCTACATAGCGGTATTGCACACGCCACATCGCGTGATCGGCCAGTGCTAGAAAACAGCATGAACCCTCGCCGTCTCTGTTTCACTGGTCAGCGCAACTCCCTCATCATCATATGAAGTGGCAGATGCTTGCTAAGGATTATTATATGTTATCGATACGCGATTGCCCTTGAATATCCATAAAGAGATGAATAGATATGGAGAATTTCTACACAACGTTTCGCCATTTCTTGATCTCCCAGAATTTCACCCGGAAACGGGGGCATATACCTCTTGCATTCTCGTAAATAGGATATATATACTACTGATATTGGATCAACAATAGACTCCTCGCGTATCAACAAAAACTGAACAAGCAGAGAGAGGGAAGATGGAGCCGATACGTGGTGTGCTTCTTGATATCGATGGTGTGCTACACGTGAGCATGCAACCGATCAACGGGGCAACAGAAACGCTCTACTGGCTGGCGAAACACGGCTATGAGACCTGCTTTGTCACCAATACAACTACGCTGGCGCGCCAGACGTTGTGCCAGCGCCTACAACAGATCGGTCTGCCCGTTGAAGAACAGCGTTTGATCACAGCACCAGTTGCCACAGCAAACTACATTCGCCAACACTTTTCCGGGAAACGCTGCTGGGTATTGAGCAAAGGAGATACCACCTCCGACTTTAAGGGCATCGAACTGGTAGAGGATCGGGCAGATGTTGTCGTGATTGGGGGAGCCGAAGAGCTACTCACGTATGAGACCATGAATCGCGCCTTTCGTATGCTCATGGAGGGTGCAGCACTGCTAGCAATGCATACCAATCTTTACTGGCGCACAAAAGAAGGATTACAGCTAGATAGTGGACCATTTGTGCGAGCGCTGGAACTGGCGAGCGACAAAAAAGCGGTGGTGCTTGGCAAACCTGATCAGGCATTCTTTGCTCAAGCTCTCAACGCTATTAATGTCGCAGCACATGAAAGCATCATGGTAGGGGATGACATTGATAACGACATTCGAGGAGCACAAAAAGCAGGCATGCGCGGCGTTCTAGTATCTACAGGGAAGCATAATGCACATTCTCCCCAACTGCAACAGACCCGGCCAGAGGCTATTCTCGCATCGATAGCAGATCTACCGAAGTGGCTGGAGAACAAGGGTTGAGAGAAGAGATAGGGAAAAATGGCATGAAATCGGCGTCCATAAAAGGAAGCCATAAAAACATTTTTCTTAAAGAGTGGTAGGTATCATTTTTTTCTAGTACATTATAGCTATATAGTGAGCATGCTTAACTCTATCCGTTCTTAAAATCCAGAGGTGCGCGAAAGAGAAGATGAAACATCCTCTCATGACACAACAGCACGGATGGTGTATAATGAAGCCGCTGAAAGTAGCATAACGAATGAGGAGTTCACACCAATGAACGGCGACATGATTGGTCGCGTCATCAAAGGCCGCTACAAACTCATCGACGAACGTGGACGAGGCAGCTTTGCCACCGTATATGTTGCGCGTGACCTGGAAAATAATCATATATACGCCGTGAAAGTCATGCATTTAGAACTTTCCAATGATGGAGAGTTATTGGCGCGTTTCCAGCGCGAGGCCCATATTCTACTCAATCTGAGCGATTCGCATATTGTGCGCATAATGGATTATGGGAACGATAACAATATGCATTATATCGTGATGGACTATATCGACGGACAAAGTTTGAAATACTATATGATTAATGATGGTCCAATGGACCCTCTGCGCTCCCTTAATTACACCCATCAAATAGCAGAAGGGCTAAGCACAGCTAACAAGCAGGGAGTCGTACATCGCGATATCAAGCCACAAAACATACTCATCAACAGTAATGATATGGTGAAAATCACCGACTTTGGCCTGGCGCGCAGCCGGGAAACGGTAACGCTGACGCAATCGAACGTTTTTATGGGTACAGCCTACTATATCTCGCCTGAGCAGGCAGAAAGTGGGCGTTCAGCGGATACGCGCTCTGATCTTTACTCGGTCGCCACAGTTCTGTTTGAAATGCTAACAGGACACCCACCATTTCGCGGAGAGACCGCTGTAGACATCGTTATCAAGCACATGAACGAAAAGGTACCATCGATCTGCCGTCTGCGTCCAGGACTACCGATGGAAATGGACCTTTTTATGCAGAAGGCCTTAGCCAAAGCGCCAGCTGATCGTTATCCTACTCCACAAGAGTTCATGGTGGCCCTCGAACAATTACAGGAACGCATCCAGGCCATGCCACCAATACCGCGAGTCGAACGGCCTGGAGGGAATGAACAGAAGCCAGGGAATACAGGTCCGCAGAAACCGTCTGTACCTCCGCAAAAAGACGCATGCATTATAGTTCTCTCCAGTGGACAAACCATTCCTCTCAAGGGGGAGTTGATGGTAGTGGGCCGCCAAGACCCAACCCTGGGGATCTTCCCGGAGATCAACCTGGCGGATAAGACGGTCGGGCGACGACATGCGTATCTGCGTAACCAGCAGGGGACGTACACCGTCGAAGATCTCAATGCCCTGAACAAGACTCGCCTGAATGGAGTGATCTTGACGCCACACGAAGAGCGCTCCCTCAAAGATGGAGATGTGCTTCGTTTTGGTAGTGTCGAGGTACGTTTTGAGTATCGCTAAAAGGTGGTGTTAGATACGCACTGAGTCGCACTAGTAGGGGTATCCAGATGGGATGCCCGATTTATGATCGGGTGGCGAAGTTGATTTCGTGAGATCTGTCGCAGAGGGAACGAAGAAGGCTTGCTGCCCCTACGATCAGAGGGGTGAACTACATGAGTGAAGGAATGTCAATAGTTTTACTGGCTGCTCCTATCAGTACACCAATATTGATTGGCGCAGGCTTGGTACTGGCAATTATCATCCTTGTTGCAGCGCTATTGCTCTTTCGTAGCAGTGGCAAGAAAAAAGCCGATGCGTCAGCCGGTAGTGGTGCCAGTGGTTGGCAACCGCAAGGACAACAGGGTGCCTGGGGTCAACAACCGCCGCAGCAGGGTGCCTGGGGCCAGCAACCTGATCAACAGGGTGCCTGGGGTCAACAACAGGGCCAGCAAGGTGGTTGGGGTCAGCAACCCGATCAACAGGGTGCCTGGGGTCAACAACCGCAAGGACAACAGGGCGCCTGGGGTCAGCAACCCGACCAGCAAGCTGCCTGGGGCCAACAACCGCAAGGACAACAGGGTGCCTGGGGTCAGCAACCTGACCAGCAAGCTGCCTGGGGCCAACAACAGCAGGGTCAGCAAGGTGCCTGGGGTGCTTCTCCCAGCTCTCCCGATCAGCAGGGTGCCTGGGGCCAACCTGCTCAGGCTCAACAGCAGCAAGGTGCCTGGGGTGCTTCTCCCAGCTCTCCCGATCAGCAGGGTGCCTGGGGTCAGCCCGCTCAAGCACAGCAACAGGGCAATTGGGGTCAACAACCCGCTCAGGCGCAGGCATCCTGGGATGGAGGATCTGGCGCGCAAGATCCCTGGGGTCAGCAGCAACAGCAGCAGCAAGCCAGCGGACCACAGTGGGGCGCTGGCGGCCAATCTCAGCCGGGTCAGCAAGCACCAACGGCCTACGGTGGCAATCAAGCAGGAGCGTGGAGCCAACCTTCAATGGGCGGCGCTCAGGCCACGCCTGATCCCTGGGCAGCAGGGCAACAACAACAGCAGAGCGGTTGGGGGAATCAGGGAGCGCAGGCTGGAGCAGCGGCGGCACCTTCCTGGCAACAACAGCAGCAGGGCGGCGCTGCACCTCAAGAAGCTGGCGCAATGTTCGGAGCAAACGATGGAGACCGCACGATGTTGCGCACCAGTGGTCCACAAACGGGCATTGGCCTTGTACGTGTCGAAGAAGGCAAAGAACCGGGCCGCATCTATGAAGTACGCAAAGAGTCATTGAGCATCGGAAGAAGCCGCGAGAGCGATATCTTCCTGGAAGATCTGGCAGTTTCGCGCCTGCACGCTTCAATCCTGAACATGGGCAATGGCAACTATGCACTTAAAGATGAAGGTAGCGCCAACGGGACCAAAGTGAATGGGCAACTGGTGAACAAATACCAGACCTATCCACTCCAGGAAGGTGATCGCATTCAGCTGGGTCAGACCGTACTCGTCTTTGCCAGACACTAATGCCATCAGCAGAGCAGCATCCACTGCACCATTTAGAGAAGGGAAGCGGGAAAACTACGTGAATGGACATACTGCGCCTATTATATTTGTTGTGCATATGTAGACAAGTATAATAGGCGCTAGTGTTCCTGACGTGGCCTGAGAGCAGCATGCAGCAGCAAGATGATCTTATAGGAACAGTGCTGGGTAACTACCGCATTACCGCTGTATTGGGACAGGGAGGAATGGCGAAAGTTTACAAGGCGTACCAGGAAAATCTCGACCGAGAAGTGGCAATCAAAGTACTACCCCCCTGGTATGCAGCCGACCGCAGTTTCGTTGAACGCTTCAACCTCGAAGCCAAACTGGTGGCGCGCCTCTCACATCCTAATATTGTTACCGTCCACGATGCCAACGAGATCAATGGGCATCTCTATATCGTTATGCAACTGGTGGACGGAGGAACACTCAAAAATCGCCTCGATCAGCACTATCGCAGCGGCAAGGCAATGGACTTTGCTGAAGCAGTACCAATCTTCACACAACTGGCCAGCGCGCTGAACTATGCCCATGAACAGGGGGTAATTCACCGCGATATCAAACCCGTCAACGTCTTGATGGATCGCTCAGGGCGTCCAATCCTTTCAGATTTTGGCATTGCTAAAGTCCTCGCCAGTACAGAGTCCAATCTGACGCGACCAGGGGCGGGCGTTGGCACCCCTGAATACATGTCCCCGGAACAATGCCAGGGAGGGGCCATCGATGGTAGAGCCGATATTTATGCACTGGGGGTTATGCTCTTTGAGGCTCTTGTAGGAAAACCTCCTTTTCAAGGAAACAACTACCCCGCGCTGGCTCATAGCCATATTTATGAAATGCCACCTCGCCCGAGTCTGTTAAACCCTGCTATCTCCCCTACCGTTGAGCATATTATCTTAACCGCGCTGATGAAAAATCCTCAGCAGCGCTTCCAACATGCCACCGATCTAGCGGACGCTTTGCAACGAACGCTAGTAAACAGCAATAATTATGCCACCCCTCCCATGCAAGTGGGAGGTAATACACCCTTTACAGGCCAGGGAGCGGCAATCGATCCACGCCAGCTTGCCATGTACCCCTGCCAGTATTGTCAACGCCCCAATAAACCCCAGCAGCGTTTTTGTACATATTGTGGCAATCCAATGAACCAATGCAGAATATGTGGTAAGTTTAACGCCGCGAACAATCGCTTCTGTACCAGTTGCGGAAAACCATTAGCATGAGTTATAAACAAACAGAGCTGTGAGGTCTAGACGAATCATCACAGCTCTGTCTGGTCGATTTAATACACAAACTCGTCCATTTGCGCCGCATGAATACGCTCCAACACCTTGCGCCGCTCGTCGATACGCTTATGTTGCAACATAAGACGCTGCTCACTATTCATCGAAAGGATAGTACGCACACGCTCAACGATGATGCTGGGCTGAGTTGGCTTGGTGATATATTCAATGGCACCTTCCTCAAACCCCTGCACCTGTTCCGTCAGGTTGACCAGCGCGCTCAACACAAGGACAGGCAGCGGCGGTGTAATCTGATGATCGCGCAACCACTGCAAGACCTCCCAGCCAGAGACAGGACGCATAATAAGGTCGAGAATAATTAAATGGGGCTGAAACTCAGGAACGACACGAATAGCCTCCTGTCCGTTAGAAACCGCGAGGGTATTAAAACCATTGTGCTCAAGGAAGAAGGAGAGTACCTGCTGAATAGCAGCTTCATCTTCAACAATCAAAATCCGCTTTTGTTCGGGAACCTCACCCATATGTCACCTCTACTAATCCACCAGAAAGTAAGGAGAAACAGTTACATCATGCAATGTTACTATTCTCGCGTACGGCTACGCCTCACAAGTGGGAAACGTACTTCAGCAACAGTATATTCCGCCGGGCCATCACCAGTAGTGTTTGTTCCATTTTGAGACGTCAGATCATGTTCGCGGCGCAGCGAGAATTGACCCTCAAGATCTCCTGCCAGGTTTTTGATCAGCGAAAGGCCCAGTCCCTCAGAACTGCTCTCGCTATTTTCGCCAAATTGCAGATTAAACGCTGGCCCCGTGCCATTATCACTCACCTGGACATAGACCCAGCCATCCTCTTCGCGCCCACGCACAATAACACGACCGACAGATTGGCCTGCCAGCCCGTGTTTAATCGCATTAGAAACCATCTCATTAATGATCAAAGCTAATATAGTGACTGCTCGTGAAGGAATAACAATACCACAGGGTTCAACTTTAAAAGTAATATGCTTCTCAGGAGGAACAAGATTAGTACTGGCAACGCCCACAATTTTACGCGCGACCTCATCAACGCGAGCCTCGCTGACATCTTCGTGAGCCAGCAAATCATGCGTTGCCGCCAACCCTTGCACACGATTGACGCTTTCAGCCAGAATGTGGCGCACATCTGAAGATTTCGAGCGCCTTCTCTGCAACGAGAGAATACCCGCAACGTTCGCCAGATTATTCTTCACCCGATGATGAAGTTCACGTAAAAGGACCGATTTCAGTTCCAGGCCGCGCCTCGTCTCCTCATACAAACGGGCATTTTCAATAGCTATGGCGGATTCGTTGGCAAACAGGTTCACCAACTGCATCTGCTCTGCACTCAACAAATGTCGATGGCTACTATAAACACACAGGCAGCCAAGGATTTTGTCCTTCACTTTGAGAGGGACACAGAGAACCGAGTGTATTTCGGAGGAGATAAACGGATCGCTACGAATAAAACAGTGTTCATCAGTATGGAAACAATCAACGGCCATACTCGGCCTGCCAGTTTGCACTGTACGGCCCGCACAACACTGTCCAACGTTAATATATAACTGACCAACTAGATTGGCATTGAGGCCATAGTGAGCAAGCACATGCAAGCGCCGACGATCAGGATCGAGTTCAAAAATGCACGAGCGCTCGGCCCCGGAAAGATGGACGGCCTGTGTTGTAATCATTTGCAACACTTCGTCCAGATTCAACGTAGAGGCAATGACTGAAGAGACGCGATGAATAGTGGCAAGCTCGTGAACTTTGCGGCGCAATTGCTCATCCGTTTGCTCATACAGGCGTCCATTTTCAACGTTGATGGCAATAATGCCCGCCACTATTTCGACAAAGCTGATCTCCTCTCGCGTAAAATCTCGCGGCTCTTGCGAGAGGACGCTAATCACGCCGATCAAGCGCTCAGCATCGCCGAAAAAGATGATCGGCAAGGACATCAAGCCATGATAATCGCTACTATATGCCTGCACTTCGGAAGCAAAATTTGGCGAAGCCATGACATCATGCACCAGTAATGATTGGCCTTTTTCGGCAACCCAACCACTATATCCCTCACCTATGCGCTGGGTAAAATGCATCCCTCCCAATGGACGTGGACCATTGGTGGCACGCAAAGTCAGAACGCGCTGCATATCATCATAGAAAAAGATTGAGCAGAGATCGACCTGTAATTCTTCCGCGATGGCCTGGGCCGTGATCTCCAACGTCTGATCCAGGTCCATTGCCGAATTACTGACGCCATTAATGCGCTGCAATGCCAGCAGACGATGCTCTAACTGTTGAGAAAACATATCTTTGTCCCGCAGGCATTGATCTGTCACACTCTGATAGCCACGAGTAAGTGCCTGAATAGACTCAGACTGCAACAGATGAAGACGCTCAACAGTTTCAACGAGCAAGAGAGGTTGTTCGGATAAGATCTGTTTCAGTTCGGCGACAAGAGCGTCGATATAGCGCTGTAAAGCGACAATACGTACATCCAGCTTCCCTCCCTGCTCAGCAAGCCAGTGTCCCGACTGTTCAAAATTCGCGAGCAGGGTGTGCCAGTTTTGTGGGTCGTTTTCAACGAAGGCATTGAGCAACAACCACGCATCGCTGCCCTCCTCCGGTCCTGAGCCTTCGCCTGAAGCCTGCTGCAAGCTTGCTTTTAGCCGGGCTATATGTTGCGCCAACATCTGCTCTATATCTAAGCCTTGTGTCACGATTTCGCTTCCTACCTTACAGCTACCCGCCGGTCATGATTTGTGGAGAGCCAGACGCTCCACGCCTCACCTCCAAACCTCAACGGTTATATATTGATCACCTTACGATCATATAGTGTATTGTAAATGGGCGATCTAGCAGTGTCAAGCACTCCATACGAAAAGCACGATTGCAAGGCTTGCGCGCATGTTCTTTGAGCATAGCAGAGTTGCACACCATTGCTCAGAATAAAGTACCGTTACTGTCAATCTACTGTCAAAAGAACGTACCTCAAATGCTCTTCCTGAACGATTATAACATATACACAATACCCTCATGTCTGCCTTGTCACTTTCTGGTGAAGACATCAAAAATTGATGGAAGCAATGCCATGAGAGCTGGTAAGAGCCAGGCCACCGCTAATCGACGCATCTCTACAACCTGGACGGGCCAGATGGGAAAGGTCTCTTGTACTAATTCATAGCGCTGTTTGAGAGCAGCTAGGCGCTCTGTGCCTGCTACAATCTGCGCTGCCTCTTCATCGGCTGTTGGCCTTGTCTCTACAAGCATTCGTTCGTACTCCTCGGTGAGCGGCTGTAGCTGTTGATTACGCGCTCGAACCATGACCTGATGAGGCAGCGCTAACCATCCGATGGCGAGTACTATGAGCAGAGTCAGGTAGCTGATTGTTGCGCCAGCGATATCATATGGGGATAAAGAGATTGGAGGGAATTCGTGAAATGCCAATAAAAACAGAGTACTCGCAACCATGATGGCTGCACCCATCCACCCAAGCTGTCCTAGAGCCGCCAAACCACCAGAACTATCGGGAGAGAGTGGCCTGACGCGAATGCTGAACAAAGCAAACAATTGATTGAGAAAGCTCAGAAGCAGAATCATGCGCAGCAATCCGAACACGAAGGTATAGAAGGCTGGAAACGTGATAGTGAGAAAACTCACGAGCAATAACCAGGGCGACACTGTAAGTGATTGCGGAGCAAGAATGAAAATGCCATACAGGAAATAGAAGAGCGCGAGTACGCCAATGGCAAGGCTCCACCACCAGCTATCCATTCGAGAGATCATGTGTTCCAAAAAGCGTGCATAGGACATCGCATTTGCTGGCTCCCTCCGAGATGGGCCAATGACTCCATTGGTCTTCAAACTGTTAAAAATCGAAGCCATCCAGGAAGGGAGCAGCAGGTAGATGAGCAGGCTCAAGGTCGTACCGAGCGTAAACAAGAGTACCTCGAACATGTCGCCTGGAGAAACAGACGGCTGGAAGCGGCTCTGAAAAAGAGGAGCGAGGAGAAAAAAGCAGAAACCTACCACAACGAATCCCCCCACGACGATCCAAACCGTAGCTAGATGCAGTTTATCTTTGAGTAGTACGAGCAGAGGATCATGTTGATACAAGCTTCGCGCAGAGAGAAGCGTACTGTCGCCTTCGCTCTGCGCCGCTCCCTTCCTGGTTGAGGTTTCTGCCTCCATTGCTGTTCTCCCGAATAGAGCAGACAATATTCTTTATTGTTTCACCAGTGTTCCTACCGAAATATGCGGCCAGAGCAAGTTTTCAAACTCAAGAATAACTGTCTGTATGTATTGGAGTTGCAAATACTGGCGGCCATCTGTGTCCTGCATCGTTTCGATAAAAAACCGCGCTGAAAAACTGCTCACATTGGCATTGACGCGAACGAACGGCATATTCACGATGCCGCCAACCTCTTCCGGTTGGGGCTGCACTGGAGTATCGTTAATGCCACCGACCGGCCTCGCATCTACCTGGATGATATGCGCATGGTCCATCGTTTGCCCTGCATTGAATTCGTTGCGCAGCACTTCGGTGAGAACAAGACCTGGATCAAATTGGGATCTGGCAGGAATGCCTGAGGGCAACTGAGCATTGTCAAAGGGAGCAAGAAACTGTTGATCGGTCACATCAACCCTGGCACCAGTCTTTGGATCAAGGGTAAATGGAAGCGCGTCGGTTGATGCAAATGGCGGAGAGAAACCTCTGTTAGAGGTGGCATGGCCTTGTGCTAACAGAGAGTCACCATGAGGAATAGTACTCAGACGAACGATACTGTTTTTTTGTGCAGGAGCGGTCGTCTCCGGCACATGAAGCCACATACCCGTTTCAACGTGCAATCCTCCACTGGTGAAGGCATCGCTGATTTGCTGGAAATAGTGAAGCCCTACAAAGAAAATATCGTTTTGAAAAAAACCGCGATTTGGGATTGGCGCACCTATGGAGGTAAACGTCAATGCTTCCTGTGTGGCATTCAGCTTCAGGCGAAAGGAGTGTTGTTTCTGAAAATCTGGCAAGGAAATCAGATTGAACCCTCTGCCCATCCAGGTTCCTGGCAATTCGGCCAGAGGGCCTAGTTTTGCAAGGAGCGTGGCAAATGGTGCGCTGGCGCGTAACTGTACTGGGGGTGTGATCACCTGAGTCATCGCTTTTGTCCCTTCTTTCTTCAAATAAGATTATCAAGGTTTTTCTGTAAGAGTAGCAATGTGGAAATCCTTCTTGTTAGCACTGACAAGCCTGAAGGAATTGATCAGGCGTCAGGTTGTTGTCTTTTTGCCGCGAGAAAGACATTACCTGGTGTGGGAACCTTGTTGAAGATGCTCAAATCTGACCCAAAACTGGCTGCCAGGAGTTCGTGCGAGAAAGAGGTGAACACCTGTGAAAAGTCTATATTTGTTGGAGCGCTGTTGGAAAAGAATACTAAGAACTGTAATGGGTCATTACTTGCATTGTCAATGTAGTGCAAGTAATTTTGCGGAATGTAGGCTACATCTCCAGGCTTAATGACAAAGCTCTCCCGTTGTCCATTCGGCCCCTGAATTTCCATCCGGGCTGTGCCGCTCACACAATAGTCCAGCTCGCCAGCATTCGGGTGCCAGTGAGGTTCCCGTAGCGCTTCTGGATAAGCGGTCAGGAGGAACAAGGTGAGGCCATCGAGAGAAGGTATCTGCGAAGTGGTCAACTCATGGGTCGTTCCTCCCGCAAAGATATGAGGGGAGATCATATTCATATTGAACGTGAAGGGATTGGAGAGACTCGTTTTTATTCCCCCTCGTATGCTGTTGACTGCTTGTTCACTCTTGATGAGGAACTGGTCGCCCTGTTGAGGCAGATCTGGAAACCAGGCATTGGGAATGTTAAACGTCTGTGCCCATAGGGTTCGCGAAATGTTTCCAAGCGTGCTGGAGATGTCAATGTGTTCTGGTTTTGCAGAACTAAAAACAGTGACCAGGTGAAGCGTTTCCCTGCTCTCGTTGAAGATGAAGTGAGCATAACCGGTAGGAATAAAGGAGACGCTCCCCGGTTGAATGTGAAAGAAATCGGCCTCTCCTTCTGGTGTGAGCAGCCCTATGATACCCTGACCTTGCAAGCAATAATTCAATTCGCCCGCGTTGGGATGCCAGTGCAGTTCGCGCAACCCCCCAGGTTCTATGCGCATCGAGTACATGGCAATATCCCTGAGATCAGAGATATTTTGCCGGCTAGCAATTCTGTTTGTACCTCCTGCAAAGGAATCTGGCGTGGCTTGTTCCAGTCGATATTTGAAAGACATATGGTCCTCAACTTTCTACACTCTTTTCAGGCACTCAATATCTTTCTCTCGATTCATATTCTGTGTCCAGTATATATAAGCATGAAAAATAGCTCTCGTTTGGCTTGATTCCTGGCTCTTACGTCATCTCCTCCGAATCCATTTGTACGCGTTGGACGCCAACCGACTATTATTTGCCTCCCGGCCCTCGGCGTGAAGGCGAAATCGCTTGTATCCTGAGAGGATACTGTTTTTAGCTCCGATATACTGCTTTCAGGAAGATTGAATACTCTTTTCGCAGGCAGATGTGAGTGACGCTAACTCTGCCTTTCGTTTTTTTGTCCTGTCATGAATACAGTCTAGATCGGGAGGTCTCAGAAAGTATGCATCATTTTACCAACATGGCAAGTGGAGTTGGCGACAGTTCTACCTTCATCGTATATAGTGCTGAATTTCAGGCCGTAATCGGCAAAGATCCACAACTCGTCAAGGTGATAGCAACTGATGCGCACGAGGGGCCTGTCTATCTCTATCGGGGAAATCATCCTGGCCGGGACGACCAATTTCGTTTTTGGTGGGTCGCATCGCAACATTCTCTTTATTGAAACAGACAACGCAATCTGGGCAGCAGTACTGGCAACGGCAGGAGCGGAGCGGCCGTGAGGCTGATCTTTTACCAAAAGCGAGCAAGCACAGTGGTCATACCGCTCACTGTGCTCGCCCTGCCATCCTAGTTCACTTTACCTAATCGATCAAACAGCTCCTTCCATTCGGGATCAACTGCAGCATCCAAACATTGCTTGATCTTTGCAGCAAGATCGGGATCGGGATCATCCGACACCATCATCTGAGAAAGCCTGGCAAGCAAGGGTATAAACTGGAAATCTCCCTCACGGTGAACCGGCTCACGCAGATAGCGATCAAGAGCGGCGAGGTTAGGGATGCCGACGCAATAAGCGTGTGTGTAGCTATCAGCGCCGAAATAACGACCGATGGAGGAAAAGGCGACCGACTTCGTCGATGCAGTACGCGTGATTACTTTCAGCGCCCGTTGCCTTTCTGCCTCATTGACTTCATTCCTGAATTGAAACCGCAAGATGTTTGTGATCATCATTTACCTCCGTTGAGTCAATATTTTTCAGGTACGTTGACATTGTAGCAAGCGCAGTTACAAAATGTAAGAAGGCAAACACTTTGGATATTATCCTCTAAACTTGACTTACTTATTTTTTATAAGGAGCACAATAGATGACGTCTTCTCCCCAAGAACCAGCGGCTAACACTATCTCTTGCGAAGTGATGCAAATTCTCAGCTCCAAGTGGGCCTTCCTCATCATCACTTTCCTGGATGAGCGTCCTCTCCGCTTCAGGCAATTGCAGCGGAAAGCAGCGATCATCACCACCCAATCATTGACAAACTCGCTCCGACATCTGGAACAGATCGGCGTCGTCAAACGCAAGGTGATTCCGACCGTCCCGATTACAGTGGAATATTCGCTAACGGAGAAAGGCAAAGATTTCCATCTCTCGGTGAAGGAAATGGCAAAATGGGAGGTAAAGTGGGGAAAAGGCCGCCCAGTGTATCCAGGCTAATCACCTGCACTCTTCTTTATGAGTTTGAATTAATGAGATGCCAATAATTTATTGGTCTGCACTTTTGAGCATATCGTGAGTGATAATAAAAGACGAATCTCCTATAGAGAGGAAGGTTCCATTTACCAAAGTGGCAATACTTCGTTATATGAAATGACATCCCCGGATAAATACGATCAAAGGGAATGTTTTACAAGGGGGTTTTCATCCATGAGATGCTCAAATTGCGGATTTCCGCTCTCGCCATCCCGCAAACGCTGTTCTCGCTGTGGGGCAGAGGTGGCTGGCAAAGTTGAAAAGCGCAACAATGAAGCCGAGGAACTGTCAACAGCCTTACAGGGTGGCTCCGGTATCCAGGAAGGAGGTCTACACCAGCAACAGTGGGGACAGGCGGCAGTTTCAGCTACCTGGGATATAAACGGGCCAGTGGGAAATGGCGAATCGGCAACGCCATCTCTTTATCAAGGAAATCAAGCATCGCAGCACGAGCAACTGCCATTTACCAGCACGGCCACATTTGCGGAACAGCTTTCGTTTCCAGAACCAGAAGCGCCATTTCCGGCAAGCGTGAATCCAGCACCAGCGGCCCAGCAACCGATCAGGCTGTCAGCGCCGCCACCAAACTCACCACCACCGCCGACAAACACGCCGCTCCCTGCGTCAAACTGGGCACCAGACATGCTCGCTGGTCACGCTGCAACGTACACCACCAGCCCAAAGCCATATGGATCGCATAGCTCATTTCTGGCAAGCAAGCTGACACCACGCTTTGGTTTTACCATATCCGGTGCATTTATTCTCACAGGAACACTGCTCCTGATCTTTGTCTTCCTTATTTCTTTAAGCCTTCCTGTATCATCTATTTCATCATTTCAAAAAGCGGCACCAACCATCACCACAAAAGCGAAGGATAAGCCGACGGCGAGCGAGACGGCCTCGCCTGAAGCCACCATCAGTCCAACGGCTGGCGCTTTTCCGGGGCAACAATTCATTGACAATGGACAAACAGCCAGCGCGGTGAATACCAACACAGCAACGGCAACACAAGTCACCAGTAGCTTCAAAGTCAACCAGCAAATCTACGTCACGTTCGCGGTCCATGCGAGCCAGAGCGGTACGGTTTGCTTGATGTGGTTTTTAAACGAAAAGCAATTTGACAGCTACAATTTTGCGATGAGCGGTGTCTCCACATCTGCCTACTCATACACAACCGCCAGCACTCCGGGTACAGGTTACGTCCAGATCTATTGGGCAACAAAATCCGATTGCTCAGACAAAACTCTGGCCCAACAGGTCAACTTTACCGTTACTGCATAATACATTTCACTGAGGTTCCAGTATAAGTTGTGAACCTCAGTGTCTTCTTTAGATCATTCCACATCAACCAGCGTTGCAGCCAGAATCTGCGCCAGCGTCTCGCACTCCTGAGCAGCAAGAGGGAGCAGCGGCAAACGTGGTTTCCCGCCATAGCCAGCGGTCAGCGCAAGAGCCGCTTTCAAACCTGACACGCCATAGGTTGTAGTAACAGCAGCATTGGCAGGAATAATCCGCGCCTGAAGCTCTCGTGCCTCCTCAAATTCTCCAGCTTCAAACAAGGCCTGTAGCAAGCACACTTCGTGCGGAAAGATATTGGCAAGGGCAGCAATCGTGCCAACGGAACCAGCGACAAGGGCTGGCAGGAAAAAGCTCGCGCTCCCTGCAAAAACACGAAACGATGCTGGAACGCTGTCAACAATTTGCGCTATCTTCACGATGTTGCCAGCGCTATCTTTCAATCCAATAATATTGGGATGCTCCGCCAGAGCAGCGATAGTGGCAACATCCAGATCAATCCCGGCGGCACTGGCAGGCATATTGTATAACAAGATGGGGATGCTACTCTGATCGGCAACGGCCCGATAGTGAGTAATAAGCGCCTGACTATTCATCTGTCCTCGATAGTACGATGGAGGCAAAACAAGCGCCACATCAGCCCCATGCTGAGCAGCCTGCTGACAATGGGTAATAGTGACACGCGTCGATTGAGCGCCACAACCAACCACAATCGGTACTCCATGCTCACCGCTCTTAACCACCTCTTTTGCCGTCGTAATGAGCTGTATTCGCTCATCATCCGTCAGATGAACGGCCTCTCCATTCGATCCCATCAATACATAGCCAGCAATTCCACTATCTTCCAGACGACGCATATGACGCCGCAACGTCGCAAGATCAAGCTCTTCCTGGTCATCAAAAAATGTCGGCAGAGGTGGATAAACTCCACTTGGTAAAATACTTTGCACGTTCTAGCTCCCAACCAGTAATACTTGTAGTTTCTATACTCTGGCATTATAGCATGGCTCATCATAGGCGAGATGAGGTCAACAGGTGATGGCAGAAACACATCGATAAAAGTTACAGTAACATATTTCTTTTGTCTTTATCTGCAAAATCATGTACGATATGAGAGCGCTTGCTTCTGGCACTATGAAGTGAATTATCTCACAGGCACAGTGTGCCATAAAGCATAGCGCCTCCCAAAAAAGGATGGTATAGTCGTCAATAAATAAGGTTGATGCGAAAATAGGGTCACAACGAGGGAGCAAGACAATGAAAAAATCTTTATTAAATCAAATGCGTTCATTGCTCATATGTATTGCAGGTCTCTGTATTATGATCTTTTTTGCTGCCTGTTCTGGGGTCGCCACCACCACAACCAACGCCAATGGCAACCAATCTGTCACATTGCAGGGCGAGGTACAATCAGTCAATCCATCGGCTCATAGCGCGGTTTTTCTCGCTCAGGGCCAGACCGTGACGGTTAGCCAGTTGACAGATCAGCAGGTTGCAACATTACAATCGCAAATTGGCAAAACCTTCACATTGCAGGTCACAAAAACGGGCGATACAACATACACGATTAACGTTGGCACCAACATTCAAGAAGGCGCGAATCCCGTAGCAACCTCAACAACCGCCTCCACCAATGGGCAACCAACAACTACGACGACCTCTTACCCCGGTACGATTGATTTTATCGGCAAGGTACAGAGCATCAACGCAAACAGTATCACCGTCACTATGCCCAATGGCGATGCGCTGCCAATGGCTCTCAACACCTCTACCCATCGAGACGACGATTTTATGAATGGACAGCCAAACGTTGGTCAGATGATTAAAGTGGAAACTTACACCAATCTTGATGGTTCATTCACTGCCAAGAAGCTCGGCAGCATTAGCCTTGAAGATCAGAACAACACCTTCAAAATCAATAGCGTGGACTTTGAAGGCGTCACCACGAGTGCTGTCGGTACCGACAACGTTCTACACTTCAACGTCGGTAACAAAAGCTACAGCTACGCTATGAATACTTCTACCAGGCTCAAACACTTCATGAATCCACAGTCTATCGTTGCCAATACACCAGTCGATGTCGAAATACGCTTCAATGGCTCAAATGGCACCGTAACACAAGTTGAAAACAATAACAACTAACAGAGAAACCATCGATCCCTCTCACATTCGCCCCTCTCTGAAAAGAGAGCCAGAGCACCGGTTCTGCCCTGGCTCTCTTTTCATATCTTAAAGTTAAATTCTCCTAATTTCGTAGTTGCGCGATAAATCGCGCAACTACGAAATTAGGAGAGATATCGTGTAATAGCTATCCATGCAGCATGCCTAGTGCCATCATACTGAGCACCACGAGGGCAACCACTGCAACCCCGATCCATAAAACACGCATCCGTGAATCGTTTTGTGCTGCACGCTGACGTAGTTCGTGGACGCGCACGTCTTCGGCGGGACACCAGTGAGCAGTGCTACAATAGGGACACAGAGGAAACAGCTCATAGGGAGGACAGAGCGCGCCCTTGCCTTTGCGACTCCCATCGCCATAGGCATACGTGCCAATTTCGTAACGAATCTGCTCGCTCTCAAACGCGGCGCTACAATGGACGCAGCGCAACAGCAGATACTCGGCCCAATCTGTCGCGAGACAATTCGGGCAATTATGCGGTAACTGACCAGCTGCGTTTCGATCCTGCCAGCGATGATAACAGCGGTGGCAGTAGTAACGATGGGTTGGCGTTTCAGGAGCAATGCCACGCAACATGCCCTGCTGCAAGAGCGTTTGTGCCTCTCTGGGAGAGAGTGCATAGGCCATCTCGCCCAGTGCGACGCGTGCTGCTCGCCCCTCGCGGATGCTGGGAAAGTCATAGTGGCGTTCACGATCTCTCCGCGCTGATGATGGCTTCTGGCGACTGGAATTGTGAGAAGCGCCACGCGGCGAACGAGGTGTTGCCTCATCAGAACGCGTACGCACGGTCTGCGAGATGGAAACGTCTGCAAATTCCGTATAGCGAGCATCGTAACGCTTGCGTTCCTCTGGATCATTCAAGGTCTGATAGGCCGCCAGCAGCAGACGCATGCGCTCATGGGCATCATTGCCTTTATAAACATCGGGATGATACTGCAAAGCGAGCTTTTTAAATGCTGCCTTAATTTCCCCGGGAGGTGCATCCTTGCGAACGCCTAAAAGAGTGTAATAGTCAGTAAACGAATCCATCTGCAACCCACAACGGAACTAGGATACAATAGCCAATGAGCCATGCAACAAACTGGCAATTCTGGTCAAAAACATCTATCTTCTATTTCATAAGACGAATAACGAACGAAAAGGTTGTACTGAATGCGCAAGACACGAGAGTATCAGGCTCTATTTGAAGCATGTTCACAAGAGGGTTGCCCGATCTGTCGGCTGGCCCTGGAAGGAACGCGCCGCTACCTGGAAGCATGGAAATATGAAATGTTTACCGATGTCAGTATACGCGCTGAACTGAGACGTACACAAGGCTTTTGTCATCGACATACCTGGCAACTGGCAAATATGGGCGCGCATCTGCCACTGGCCCAGGCATATCGCGACATTGTGACCGATACCATTGACCAGCTCAAGCGAGGGAACGATATCGCATCGCCAGCGTCTGGCAGCCTCTTTCGTCGCTTTTTCGATACCCACAGGGAGCAACCGGCTTGCCCGGCCTGCACACAACAGGCAAAAGCAGAGGGACATCTTATTCACACATTACGCAAATCGCTGTCCGATGA
This sequence comes from Reticulibacter mediterranei, assembly GCF_016587455.1. Taxonomy (NCBI): domain Bacteria; kingdom Bacillati; phylum Chloroflexota; class Ktedonobacteria; order Ktedonobacterales; family Reticulibacteraceae; genus Reticulibacter; species Reticulibacter mediterranei. The sequence goes on from NZ_BNJK01000001.1 coordinate 2,413,502, forward strand.
GGAATTTTACCAGCATATGCAAAACTCGGACGGCCTCTGCCTGGAACATTATCGGCTGGCCTGTGAACTGAAGCTGCCCGATACGCCGGGTGGGGACTGGCAATCGTTACTACGTAAAATCCAATTAAGCTGTCTACAACGCTTAGATGAACAATTAGGAGAGATGATACGTAAACACGATTATCGTTTCAAGGATGAAGCACGTGGACCTGAGATGATATCATGGAAGAGAGCAACAGGTCTCATCGCTGGAGAAGAAGACCCCTCATGATTGTCAACAACATACGCGACATGGACATCAAGTAAAAAGGAGTCGGCGATGGCTGAACACGATCACCAGCACAACACACACGAACATGTTCACGACGAACATGAACATACTCATCAGCATGACGAACACGAGCATACAGAAGATGAGCATGGCGGACACGGACACACACACGGCACGGTCAACCCGGATCTCTATGGCAACAAAGCCGGGCTACGAGCCGTCCAGATATCCACCGCGGGAATGCTACTCGTCTCGATCATTCAATTTGTGATCGCCATCGTCGGCAATAGCGCCGGCCTGTTTGCCGATGCGCTGCACAATACGGGTGATGTGCTGACCACAATAGCGCTCTGGATCGCCTTTGCGCTCTCCCGCAGAGCCGCGAACCAGCGCTACACCTACGGCTACTATCGCGCTGAAGATCTAGCGGGTGTGTTTATTGTGCTGGTCATCATCGCCAGCGCCGTTGCCAGCGCCATTGAGTCCATCAACAAGCTCACCAGTGGCACGCCACCCACGCAATTGTACCTCAGTATGACAGCGGCGGTGGTTGGCATCGTGGGCAACGAAGTGCTGGCACAGTATAAAATTAGCGTTGGCAAGCGCATCAACAGCGTGCCACTCATTGCTGATGGGCAGCACTCACGGATCGATGGGCTAACCTCGCTTGCCGCATTTATTGGTCTGATTGGTGCCGCACTCGGCTTCCCCATCGCGGACCCTATCGCCGGTCTGGTGATTACCGTCGTCATCCTCACCGTCGTCTACTCGACCGCCAAAAGTGTGTTGCAGCGGCTGCTCGATTCGGTTGATGCGCGGGTTGTGCCAACGATTATCCGTGAGGCCAGCGCTGTACCAGGCGTTGAGGGCACCGACGAGGTGCGCGCACGCTGGGTTGGTCATACGCTCCATATCGCCATGAATATCGAAGTTGACGCCGAACTCACCCTGAGAAAGGCCCACGAAATTGCAGAGGAGGTCCGCCATCGCCTGTTCCACAATCTTGAGGGCGTCTCAGAGGTCATCATTCATACCGATCCTCACAGTCACGACGGCAAAGATCCACATAAACTGACTGCTCACCATATGCAAGAGGCACAGCGCTCAATCGCGCCAAGATAAGACAACAGGCCCGTCACCATCATTGAAAGTGGTAACGGGCCTGTTGCAGTCCAGTCAGTCTATAATAAACAGCACAATTTTTTGCGGCGTCATTGTTCCTAGTGAGAAGCGCTCATCAGAGAATGATCGTACTCACCAGTATCGACGAAATCGCAGGCTGACGTGCTGGTGCCGCGTGGCAGGACACGCCAGAACTGACCCTGGATCGTATCCCACTGCTCCAGAATATGCTCAGCATGCTTACTACGCGTCTTGCGGGCGTGCCACTCGATCACCGTCCGCAACGCTTCAAGTTCATTAGCGTCATCGATGCGACTCAAATCTGCCAGTTCAGTATTGCAACGTGTGGAGAACAGGTTTTCGGTATCCAACACGTATGCGACACCAGAAGACATGCCAGCGGCGAAGTTCTGCCCGGCCTCGCCAAGCACAACGACCATGCCACCAGTCATATATTCACAGCCATGATCGCCAACGCCCTCGACAACCGCCAGCGCACCACTGTTACGAACGGCGAAGCGCTCACCAGCACGCCCGGCTGCGAAGAGATATCCACCCGTCGCGCCATAGAGAACAGTGTTGCCCAGGATCGTATTCTCGTGTGAAGCAAAGCCTGCATTCGTGGGGGGCGCGATCACAATCTGCCCACCAGTCATACACTTCCCAACATAGTCGTTGGCTTCGCCACTGAGAATGAGGCGCATGCCCGGAACGCTGAAAGCGCCAAAGCTCTGACCTGCTGATCCCTGGAAGGAGCAGGTGATACTGACACCGGGAAGACCCTTGTTCCCATAGCGGCGAGCAATCTCACCAGCCAGACCCGCACCAATCGAACGATCATAATTGTGAATGGTATGCTGAGTCAACACGCTCCGCTCGCCCGCCAGCGCCTCCTCAACCTCTGAAAGCAACTGCTTGGAGACCGGAGAAGCCTCAACGCTGGATCGGGCCTCTGGCGACGACATGACGGGAATAGAGACGCGCAGAGCCTCAAGATCGATTGGACTCTCCTCAGAAGCCTGAAGCAGATCAGCACGCCCGATCAGATCTTCAAAGCGAGCTACACCAAGCTCGGCCATCCATCCGCGCACCTCTTCGGCAACGAGCGTCAGGAAGTTGATCAAGAACTGCGGGCGACCCGTAAATTTGGCCTTGAGATCTTCGCGCTGCGTGGCGATACCAGCCGGGCAGGTGTTGAGATGACACTGACGCGCCATATCGCAGCCCAGCGAGACGAGCGCGGCTGTACCAAAGCCGAACTCTTCAGCGCCCAGCATCGCACCGACGATCACGTCGCGGCCAGTCTTGAAACCACCATCGACACGCACGCGGACCCGTTTTCGCAGTCCGTTGCGTACCAATACCTGCTGAGTCTCGGCCAGACCAAGCTCCCAAGGCATACCAGCATGTTTGATGGATTGCAACGGCGAAGCGCCAGTACCGCCGTCATGACCGCTAATCAACACATAATCTGCATGCGCTTTTGCCACACCAGCAGCAATCGTGCCAACGCCCACGCTGGAGACCAGCTTCACGCCAACACGCGCTGTAGGGTTGATCTGATGCAGATCGTAGATGAGTTGAGCAATATCTTCGATACTATAAATGTCGTGATGTGGTGGAGGCGAGATCAGGGCCACACCAGGCGCGGTATGACGCAGGCGGGCGATAAACGGCGAGACTTTTGAGGGTGGGAGCTGACCACCTTCGCCAGGCTTGGAACCCTGTGCCATCTTGATCTCGATCTCTTCGCCACGCACCAGGTATTCAGCGGTTACACCAAAGCGCGCCGACGCCACCTGCTTGATCTTACTGCTGACAGGATAACCCTCAAGGGTCTCATGATACCATGCGGGATCTTCACCACCTTCACCGGTATTATTGCGCCCACCAATGCTGTTCATCGCGGCGGCAATCGTGCGATGCGTCTCCGCGCTCAAAGCACCAACCGACATGGCCGAAATCACGAAGCGCGCACGAATCGACTCCATCGACTCCACCTGCTCCAACGGAATAGGATTGGCGGGAGCGAAGGAGAACTGATCGCGCAAAGCTGTAGGAGGCCGATGATAGACCAGCGAAGTATACTGGCGATAGTCATCAGGCTCGCCGGTTTGTGCCGCTTTCTGCAACGCCCGGATGATCAGCGGATTGTACGCATGGTACTCAGCGTCACGGCGGAAGCGGTAACGGCCCAGATCGTTCAGCTTGCGGCGCTTGACGTTTGTCTCGGCCCCTTCCTGTGCCTGTCGCAGCGACTCAAAATGCTTGATTACCTCTTCAGCAATGCGGGTAAACGTGACTTTGCCAGGAACTACAGCCGCCCCAGCGAAGCAACGCTCGATGAAGTCAGGATGGAGGCCCAGCACCTCGTACTGGCTACCACCAACGACATTGCGAATCGTCGATATACCCATGCGGGCCATGACTTTACGCAGGCCCTCTTCAACCGCGTGCAGATAGTGTTCGACAGCCTGCTCGTGCGTCAGATGCTCAAGGCGGCGATCAGTGGTCAGAGCGCGCACGCTTTGTAGGGCCAGCGTAGGCACAACAGCCTCTGCACCAAAGCCAAGCAGCAGGCCGATCTGGTGGATATCGCAGACAGTGCCGGTCTCGCAGATGAGCGAGGTCTTCATACGCAGGCCGCGTTTAATCAAAGCGCGATGCACAGCGCCAATCGCAATGACCATCGGCACAGGTGCGCGGTCCAGCGTCGCATCATTATCGCTCAAGATCAGGAGCGTAGCACCAGATGATACGGCCTCCGCCGCCTCTTGCTCCAGGCGATCCAGCGCTTTCTCCAGCGCACTCGGTCCAGCCGCTACCTCAAATGTGGTGCTGATGGTTCTGGCTCGGAAACGTGCGTCTTCGAGTTGACGCAGCGCCTCCAATTGTTCTTCGGTCAGCAGCGGCGTCGGCAGATGAAGCAGATGAGCCTGCTCTGGCGTCTCGTTCAAAAGACTTTCGCGCGGCCCAAGATAACAATCCAGCGACATCACGATACGTTCGCGCAACGGGTCAATCGGAGGGTTCGTCACCTGAGCGAAACGCTGGCGGAAGTAATCCGAGAACGAACGGGAGATAGTGGAGAAGGCTGCCAGTGGCGCATCGTCGCCCATGCTCCAGGTAGGCTCCTTGCTCTCAGCCAGGATCGGGCGCAACACCATCTCAACATCTTCATGCGTATATCCAAAGAGCTGCTGACGGGCAAAGAGGCGGCTCGCATCCAATTGCTCAACTTCGCTCTCTCCAGAGGGAAGCGAAGCGGAATGAAGGAGATGCTGCTCCAACCATTGCTGGTACGGCTGACTCTGAGCCAGGGTCTCTTTGATCTCTTGATCGCGCAGGACAGCCTTCTGCTCCAGATTAACAGCAATCATCTCGCCAGGACCAAGTCGCCCTTTTTCCAGAATCTCATGAGGCTCGCAAGAGAAAACGCCAGCTTCCGAAGCAACGACGACAAATCCTTGAGAAGTGATCATGTAGCGAGCTGGGCGCAAACCATTACGGTCAAGAGCAGCGCCGACCGTGAGGCCATCCGTGAAGACAAGAGCGGCGGGACCATCCCAGGGTTCGATCAAACCTGCATGGTATTCACACCATGCACGCTGGGCCACATCCAATTCAGGATCTTGCTCCCAGGCGGGAGGAATCAACATCTGCATGCTATGCAAAAGGCTGCGACCAGAGTATGACAGCAGTTCCAGCGCATTGTCCAGTTGGGAAGAGTCGCTCGCACCAGGTTGTACAACAGGCAAGAGATCCTGAATAGTGTCTCCCCAGACAGGGGAGGTCAGAGAACGCTCACGTGCCTCCATCCAGTTGCGATTGCCCTGAATGGTATTGATCTCGCCATTATGGGCCAGCATACGCATCGGCTGAGCGAGAGGCCAGGCAGGAAAAGTATTGGTGCTATAGCGTTGATGGAAAACAGCAAGAGCACTGGTATAGCGAGGATCAGCCAGGTCAAGATAAAAACGTGCCAATTCAGCAGGAGCCAACAGCCCCTTATAAATCAGTGTTGTGCGAGAGAAGGAAACGACATAGCCATCAGCGATCTGAGCTTCAGAGAATCGCTGCTCTACCAGACGACGAGCACGATAGAGAGCGCGATCATATTCTGGCAGGGAAATTTGAGCAGGACGCGTTACAAGTACCTGTTTTATACAGGGAGCAATTGCTCTAGCACGGGTTCCCAGAACAGAGTAATCGATTGGCGGTGTGCGCCAGGAAAGGATTGCCAGACCAACTTCGGCGAGCGTTTGCTCGATAATCTGACAACTCTGGGCGTACGCCTCCGCAGTGCGCTCCGGCGAGGGCAGGAAAAGCATACCAACAGACAGGTCATCAGGATTAGCTAACGAGATGTGCTGCTTTTCAAGCTCTTCGCGAAGAAGGGATCTTGGGATTTGCGTCAGGATGCCAGCACCATCACTCGTTTCAGCATCAGCACCTTGTGCGCCACGATGGGTCAAACGAGCCAGGGCGTCAAGAGCGGACTGAACAAGGAAATGACTAGCTTCGCCGGAAACCTGGGCGATAAAGCCAGTTCCGCAAGCGTCGTGTTCCCAACGGTTATCGTAAAGTGGATAAGCAAACTTAGGGGCATGGTGATTGTGCTTCATGCATTGCTCTCCCAGTAAAACTAATTACTCAATGCTAGAGGCACCAACATTGGAGCCTTGGGGGATTCGACGATCAAGCACCGTTCATCGAGTTCATTACGACAGTACACAAGAAAAAGGTCCGAGTCTTTCACATCATTCTGATTCTGATCTGGTGGGCGTCAGGTATAAGAGCAGACCTTGAGCATGTTACATCATTGGAAAGAGAGAGCACCTTAGCTCAGCGGAGAGGCACCATCACCTATTTACGAGAGTATAACATACGCTAAAGCGACCGGGCAAGCTTTCCATATGTAAAAACTATCCATACTCGCCATCGAAAGATAGTTCTCTTTTCTATCTTTTCCTGAGAAGGAGTGGAATTCTAGACGAAGAAACTTTGGAGACATCTCTGCTACTACAGTGTAACACAGATGCCTCCAAAGTTCAAAAAGGGAGGAGAAGCGCACGTTTGTCGATAGAATCGCAACGGCATCTACACAGGTTGCAAGACTGTTGAGAAACATGCACTATAATAATTTCATTTGAAGCATGAGCCATAGCAATAGTTGAGCCAGCCCATTCTAACGTGATAAAAGAGAGGGCCGCGCTTACACTTTTTTTGCTATTCCCTCCATTTGTATACTTTGCACATGCCGCTGGTGATTCTATCCAGGATACCCGTGCAAATTATCTGTCTTTTTCATGTAACACAAGACAAAAACAAAATAGAGGTATTTATTCGACGGCGGTCTCTTATCTTCTCCTATTATACAGGAGTAACCCATGCTCAACAAATAGACAATTTGCGAGAAGAAGATCCCAGTAATTTGTTATATTTGCACAAATACCATGTGTTTTCCCTTTCGCCACCGGAGATAAAAATCAAATACCTATCAATAATACCATCATTCTTTCAATATTATTGTACATTTCACACAAATTCGTAATACTGAGAGGAAAGCAACTGGCCACTACACTTTCGGAAGATGATGGGCAAACAGATGATGAGCATTGCTTCTTTCATGGCTATGATAAAATTATAAAGACAGAGAAGTGATTATTCAGTCAACTTGAGTACACTGAAAGTTACGAACAAAAAGATGCCGCCAGGCGCAAAGATGAGCCAGCAATTACGGCAATGTAAGCTGTCTTTTTCATGACATAGTAGGAAGAACTTACACATGCCAGAACAAGATATCCGCCGCGAAAAAGATGCGCCGCTCCGCCATGATATCCGTACACTGGGGAATGCTCTGGGTCAGGCCATTCAACGACATGGTGGACACAGCGTATTTGAGACGGTCGAGCGATTGCGCACAAATAGCAAACGCTTGCGGGACTGCGCAGAACGATTATCTGAAGCCCCCCCCGCAGAAGCCGTCCAGATCCACAATGAGATAGAGGCGCTGGATCAAGAGATCGTACAGATCGTAGAAGGTTGCGATCTCGCTACAGCTATTGACGTTATACGCGCCTTTACTATGTATTTCCATCTTGTGAATACGGCTGAGCAATATCACCGTATTCGTCGCCGTCGCGCACATGAAGGAGGACCGCAGCGAGGTTCCCTTGCCTCGCTGATCGAATTCTTCAAAAAAAACAATCTAACCACTGATACCTTACAGCAGCTATTGGATGAATTGTCTATAGAGCTGGTCTTTACGGCCCATCCGACCGAAGCCACGAGACGCAGCCTGATCACCAAATCCAATCGGGTTGCCGAATTGCTGGAGGCATACGACCACAAAGAGCAGATGACGGCCCGGGAACAGCTCCACTGGCAGCACCAATTAGAGGGCACGATTGATCTGCTCTGGAGAACCGATGCAGTCCGCCGCGTGCGCCCACAGCCAATCGACGAGATCAAGATGGGCATCTACTATCTCGATGATATCCTCTTTGATGCCATCCCTGATCTCTATCAAGAGTTCGACGAGTTGCTGCATGAAGCCTATCCGGGCCTGACAATTCCGCCATTCTTGCGCCTGGGTTCCTGGATTGGCGGCGACCAGGACGGCAACCCCTTTGTCGGTCCCGACACCATGTTTACTGCCCTGCGTTTGCAGCGCGAACATGCCATCAAGCACTACCGCGACTCTATTGAAGCGCTGGCTCAGGAATATTCTCAGTCGCTCAATCACGCTCACATCTCTCCGGCTTTGCGAACCTCGATTGAACACGACGCGGCCAGCATGCCAGAATATGATCGGGAGCTTGGTGCGCAGACAGCCCTGGAACCTTACCGTCGCAAGCTCTCGTTTATGTGGAAGCGCCTGGAAGGAACGCTCACCTACACGCAACCAGCCGACATGTATGCTGGATCTCCGCTATTAGCCGCGAACAGAGAGGCACAGGGAACCTCGATAGCAGCCTATCATAGCGCGGACGAATTGCTACACGATCTCCGGCTCGTCTATCACAGCCTGCTCGAAGATGGAGAGATTGCTCTGGCGGAAGGGGCACTGACTCGCCTGATCCGACAGGTTGAGGTGTTTGGTTTCTATTTCGTTGGCCTCGACGTGCGGCAACATAGCGAACGCCACGCTGCAGCCCTGGCCGAGCTATTACGCGTAACTGGCCTGCGTTCTGATGACTATATGACGCTGAACGAAGAGGAGCGGCTGCATATTCTCGAAAACCTGTTGCGCGACCCACGCATTCTGACCCGTCCAGGTCTGCCTCTTAGCGCCGATACCTGGCATATCTTAAACACCTTTCACGCGGTCAAACGCGCCAGAGAAGAGTTCGGGCCGCGCGCCGTTACCTGCTACATCATCAGTATGTCTCACACCTTGAGCGATCTGCTTGAAGTGCAGTTCTTTTGCAAAGAGGCGGGTATCGATGACCTCCCGATTGTGCCGCTATTTGAAACGATTGATGATCTCAATGATTGCACAAAGATTCTGGAACAGGCTTTCACCCATCCAGACTATCATCTCTATCTTGCCAACTGTTGCCAGCAACAGCAAGTGATGCTTGGATATTCTGATAGCAGCAAGGATGGTGGTATCCTGACCTCCGGCTGGGAACTCTACAAGGCTCAGCTCAGGCTGGCAGAACTGGGGCGAAAGTATAACGTGGGCATCACCATGTTTCATGGTCGCGGCGGCGCGATAGGACGCGGCGGCGGTCCCATCTACGAAGCCATTCTTGGACAGCCGCCCAATACGGTCAATGGACATCTGCGCATTACAGAGCAGGGCGAGATGCTTTCATTCAAATATGGGCTGCACGAAATCGCGATCCGCAATATGGAGCTGGTCGTCACGGGCGTTGTGCAGGCGAGCGTACCAGATCAACACATCATCGAAACCAGAGTCCATCCCTATGCATCCGAAGAGTGGGTACAGATCATGGAGCAGCTTTCGGCCAGTGCCCATGCCCGCTATCGTGCCCTGATCTACAATGATCCGACCTTCATCAATTTCTTCGAGCAGGCAACCCCTATTCTCGAAATCGGCTGGCTCAACATTGGTTCGCGCCCGGCGCGCCGAACCAGGGGCCGTAGCATCGAAGATCTACGCGCCATCCCCTGGGTTTTCTCATGGATGCAGAGCCGCTACGTGCTACCAAGCTGGTACGGCGTAGGAGGAGCACTGGAAGCATTTGTCAACGAGCATCCAGAGCGGCTCACCCAGCTGCAACAGATGTATCGTCAATGGCCGTTCCTGCGCGCCTTCCTGGATAACTTACAGATGACGCTCTCAAAGGCCGATATGCTCATCGCCAATCATTATGCAAGTCTGGTTGACGACGAAGCCTTGCGACAACGCATCTCACAGGCGATTCAGGAGGAGTACGAGCGCACCCATCGCATGGTCACGGCAATCGTTGGCGGCAAGGAGCTGCTAGATACATCGCCTGTGTTGCAACAGTCGATACGGCGGCGCAACCCCTATGTTGACCCGCTGAGCTACTTCCAGATGGTGCTACTGCGTCGCCTGCGGGCGCTGGGTGGCCCCCTCATGCTGGATAAAGAGGCCGAACTGGAGGCCAGCGAGGAAGATCTGGAGCGCACCCGCTTAACCTACGCGGTCCTGCTCACTATTAACGGCATTGCAGCAGGGTTGAGAAATACCGGTTAATCTCTTTGTTTCCTGCAATCTCATGTTTTTATAAGATTACAGGCATGAGATTGCAGGAACACTGCTCTAGCCCCAGTTCATCGGCAGATTCTTCACACCAAAGACGATCTCGCTTTTGATCGGTTGCAGCGGAACATCCGGCACGCGCCACTGTCCGGGGAAACGTTTCAACATGGCGGTCAATGCGATCTTTGCCTCCAGACGAGCCAGGGGAGCACCCAGACAGAAATGAATGCCATGCCCAAAGGCGAGGTGTCGGTTGGGTTCGCGCTGGATATCGAAGCGATCAGCATCTGGGAACTGGTTCTCATCACGATTGGCAGAGGCCATCCAGGCAATTACCACCTGCTTCTCAGGGATGCGCTGATCGCCCAACACCGCTTCAGCCTTTGTAAAGCGAGCCATCGCCTTGACGGGAGAGATGTAGCGCAACGCCTCCTCAATTGCGCCCGGGATCAGCGCTGGATCGTTACGCAGCCGCTCGACGACCTCTGGATTGCGATCAAAGCTGAGAATGCTATTGGCGATCAGGTTGGTGGTGGTCTCGTTGCCAGCGACCAGCAAGAGAGCACAGAAACCAAGCAGTTCAACGTCGCTGAGATGCTGCCCATCAACCTCAGCAACCAGCAGATCGCTGATCAGATCCTTCTGGGGATGTTGTCTACGCTCCTCAAGCACCTGAGTAAAATACGCATACATGCTCTTGATCTCCGCAAAGAGCGTATCTCTGGCTTCCTCGCCCTCATCAGAGACCAGGGCGTCGGACCAGCGTTTGAAATCGGCGCGCATCTCGGACGGAATGCCGAGCAGTTCGGCAATAACGGTAACAGGGAGCGGATAGGCCAGATCTCGCACCACATCCAGCTCGCCAGTCATGGGTATCTTATCCAGCAGATCGTTTGTAATGGCTTCAATACGCGGAGCAAGCTGTGCCACAACACGCGGCGTGAATGCCTGGGTTGCCAGACTGCGCAGTTGGCGATGGCGCGGCGGGTCCATACGCAGAATGCTTTCTAGAATAGGCTCCGGTCCCTCCGGCTCCCACTCCATCGCCGATCTTGGATCTGACGAGAACACTGCATAGTCGCTCAATCCACGCAAGACATCGGCATAACGAAACAGGTGCCAGACACCATGCTCTTCATCGTGATACACTGGCTGCGTCTCACGCATCGTACGATACCATTCATACGGAGCCAGTAGTTGATCTTTATATGTGGATATTTGCATGTATTACCCTTTCATTTGCTCTCACGTAAAGTCCATCTCACAGATCAAGCGATTGCGTTCGCTTGATCGTCTATTACTATACGGCGGGCCGCAGTGAAGGTTTGAAAAGTCAGCAACAACGCTGAAAATTGGTGCAAAGCATAGATAAAAGCATACATGGGAAAGAATGAGCAGAGGAAACAACTATACGAGAAAGTCTATAGACAGGCAAAATTCGTGGACAGAACATCCATGCCACTCAATTTGACTTTTTAAAAATTTGCTGGTATGCTTGTGAACATACAATTACATACGACACGAGACTGACCCGCGTTGATCGAAACAGTATGAGAGCGGCGGCCAACAGCGATCCGAAGCAGAGTGGAAGTTCGGAACGGATACGTACTCTTCAGAACGCCTTCGTGAGCGGCTGACCGAAGAAAATTTGCAGCTTGCATGTAGAGCAGCAAATAAGTAGGTCAGGTGGGCGGTTCCCACGCAGCATATAACCGTAAAGAGGTCTTTCCATCTGGTCCCAGTGCGATAGGACAGGAGAGTCAGGTAATGGTTCTCCCACAAAAGAGGAAAGACAAGTAGGGTGGCACCACGGGGTGTGTAGCGAATACACTCTCGTCCCTTCAAGAGTTCGCGGAAGGGGCGGGGGATTTTTTTATGTCCTGCTCCTTCCAGACTACATCATTTTGAAGGAGTATCGCACCATGTCAACAATCAATCAGGAAGGTAACGCACAGGTCAACACCAAGAGCAGCGCCCTCGAAGTGGCGCTTCAGAAAGTGGATGTCGTTGATGTCCCCCAGGGCAAAACGATTGCCCTCGCCTACTCAGGCGGCCTTGACTCCACTTTATGCGTCAAGCTCGCAGAGAGCAAATATCACGCCGCAAAGCTATTCGCCATCAACGCCGATGTTGGGCAGGGTGAAGACGAACTCAAGATGAGCCGGGAGAATGCTGAGAAGCTGGGCATCACCCCTATCGTCATCGACATCAAAGAAGAATTTACCAATCACTGGCTGACGAAAGCGATTCAGGCCAACTCCAACTACAATGGCTACCCTGTCTCGACCTCGATGACCCGTCAGTTGATCGCAGCAAAAGTGGCGCAGAAGGCTGTCGAGCTTGGTTGTAATGCCTTGATGGAGGGTTCCAGCGGCAAAGGCAACGATCAGTATCGTATGCACAACGTCTTTAGCCTCTTCGCTCCTGGCCTCTCGATCTTTGTTCCTGTCCGTGACTTCGACCTGACTCGTGGCGAAGAGCAGCTCTTGATGGAGCATTTTGGTATGCCTATTGACGAGTTGATCGCAGGTGGAGATGACAAAACCATGTGGTGCCGCTCGATTGCCAGTGGAGGTATTGGCCTGGATACGAAACTGCCCAATTCGATCTGGCTCTGGCTCGTGCCACCAACGAAGGCTCCAGACAAGCCAACCACCCTCAAAATCACCTGGCAGAATGGCCTGCCCGTCGCGCTCAACGGCGAACAGTTGCCGCTTGATGAGATCATCAAGCAGCTTAACGTGATTGGTGGCGCGAACGGCATCGGCAAGATCGACATCTTCGAGGACGGCATCATGGGCCTGAAATCGCGCGAGATCTATGAGGCTCCCGCTGCCACCATCCTGCTCAAGCTCCATCACGACCTGGAGTTTTACACCCTGACCAAAGAAGAGGTGCAGTTGAAGCAACAGCTTGATGCACGCTGGGCGCAACTGGTCTATCATGGTGAGTGGTTCCACCCCTTGAAAAGCGCCATCGACGCCTTCATCGCCAATACGCAGAAGGTGGTCAACGGCGAATATGTGGTTGATCTGTACAAAGGCAACATCGATATTCGCGCGCGCGCATCCACGAGCGGCCTCTTTTTCCCCGATGTTCGCTCTATCAACAGCGCCAGCTTCAACCAGAAAGAATGTGCCCCCGCAGCTCATCTGCGAGGCATCCCATATGAACTGATTGCCCGCCGCAACCAACTGGCAGGAATCGCAGTGGAAGAGGTATAACAGATGACCAAACTATGGCAGAAGGGCTATAGTTTGAACGAGCAAATCGAGCGCTTCGAGGCCGCCCAGAACAGCGTCCTCGACGCTCGACTGATTCGTCACGATGTGTGGGGATCGCTCGCTCACGCCGCCATGTTGCAACACATCGGCATTCTCAACACGGGAGAGCACGAAGCCCTGCACAAAGCCCTGTGTAGTATTCTTGAATTGGAGGCCGACAACGCCTTCACGATCCAGCCGTCAGATGAAGATGTCCATACGAGCGTCGAGAACTATCTATCGGTCCACACTGGCGCGGCAGGAAAGAAGATTCATACGGCCCGTTCGCGCAACGATCAGGTCCAGGTGGATATGCGGCTCTATAGCAAAGAGCAGTTGCAGTACGTCAGTCAGAAATTAATGACTCTGTGCGCCACGCTCCTGCACTTTGCGCAAGAGCATGCCGACGTGCCAATGCCCGGCTATACCCATATGCAGCGCGCCATGCTCTCCTCGGTTGGCCTGTGGGCCACCAACTTCGCTGAGGCGCTGCTGGACGATGAGCAACTGCTCTCCGGTGCCTATGCTATTGCCGATCAATGCCCACTTGGTTCTGCCGCCAGCTATGGTGTACCAATTGCCATTGACCGCCAGCTTGTAGCTGATAAGCTCGGCTTTGCACGTGTGCAAAACAATGTCCTCTATGCTCAAAACAGTCGCGGCAAGGTCGAAGCGGCCATCGTACAGTCGTTATCACAGATCATGCTCGACCTCAGCAAGCTGGCTCAGGATATCTTGCTCTTCACCACTGTTGAGTACGGCTTCTTTCAGGTTCCGCAAGATCTGTGCGAGGGCAGCAGTATTATGCCACAGAAGCGCAATCTCGGCATGATGGAACTGATCCGCGCTCGCACCCAGACGATGCTGGCCTGGCAACAGCAGATTCTCGGCATCGTGTCGGGCCTCCCCTCCGGTTACAACATGGACTATCAGGAGACCAAGCGACCCTTTATGGAGGCGCTCGATCTCGTACAGGAGTGCCTAGACATCTCTTCGCTGGTGGTGAGCAAATTGACGGTCAACACCGAGCGCACCGTTGCAGCGTGCACTTTTGAGCTGTTCGCCGCTGATCGTGCTTATGATATGGCCGCGACTTCAGGCATACCCTTCCGCGATGCTTATAAAATTGTCGGAGCAGAGGTAACAGCTCAGCTTGATCGGGGTATTCCATCTCCCGTTGAGACTCAGGAGCAGCTTGTCGCACGCTTGCATGCCCGCAGCCATCTGGGAGGTCCGGGCAATCTCGGATTAGCGCTGGATCAAGAGCGTCTGGAAGAGGCGCAAAAGACATGGACAGGCCGCGCCATCAAATTTAAAGAGGCAATTCAACAACTGGTCGGTCCTTATGACGTTAAAATTTTCGAAGAATTATAATCTACGGCAAAAGTCGTTTCTGCCGTTTCTTATCTTGGAGGATGCATAAATTCATGGCAACAGTTGTTCTTGCCTATTCGGGCGGCCTGGATACTTCAATCGCGATTCGTTGGATTAAAGAAAAATACGATCTGGATGTCATTGCCCTGACTATCGACGTTGGCAACGATCGCGATCTCCCGGCCATCGCCGAGCGTGCCAACAAAATCGGCGCGGTTAAATCGTTGATTGTTGATGCGCGTGCGGATTTTGTGAAATACTTTGTGTGGCCCGCGCTACAAGCAGGGGCGGTGTACGAGGGAGAATATCCTCTGGCAACAGCCCTGGCTCGTCCGCTGATCGCGCGCCTGATGGTTGAGGTCGCCAAACAAGAGGGTGCGGTTGCCGTTGCGCATGGCTGTACCGGTAAAGGCAACGATCAGGTTCGCTTCGATGTCTCCATCAATACGCTCGCGCCCGAGATCAAGATTATCGCGCCCGTTCGCGAGTGGAGCATGACGCGCGACAACGAGATCGCCTACGCCGCCGAGCGTGGCATCCCCATTCCTGTTACCAACGCCAGCCCTTACTCCACCGATCAAAATCTGTGGGGTCGCAGCATCGAATGTGGCATTCTGGAAGATCCCTGGGCCGAGCCTCCCGCCGATGTCTACGCCTGGACCGTCGATCCCGACACCGCAGCAGCGAAAGAGCCAAGCTATGTGGAGATCACCTTCCAGAATGGCGTTCCTGTAGCGCTGAACGGCGAAGAACTGGATGGCGTCACCATCATCGAGACGCTCAACAAGCAGGCTGGCGAATATGGCATCGGGCGTGTCGATCATATCGAGAACCGTCTTGTGGGCATCAAGTCACGCGAAATCTATGAGGCTCCGGCTGGTGTGGTGCTACTCGCTGCGCACAAAGCGTTGGAGAGCCTGACGTTGAGCCGCGACCAGATCCGCTTCAAAGAGATTATCGCCGGAGAGTACGCCCGCCTGATCTACAATGGACAGTGGTACAGCGCCCTGCATCAAGATCTGGCAGCGTATGTACAGAGCACGCAGCGCTTCGTCAGCGGCACGGTCCGTATGAAGCTCTCACGCGGACGCTGCGCGGTGGTTGGTCGCAAATCAGATCACTCGCTCTACAGCCTCGGCCTGGCAACCTATGAGACCGGAGATCAGTTCGATCACAATGCGGCGCTAGGCTTCATCAAGCTGTGGGCCTTGCCGCTGAGTACACAGGCACAGGCGCAACTTCTGCCATCCATCGGACTTGAGGGCAATCTACTCAACAGCAACGGCACGAAAGTCCAGATCGCAGAGAAGAGCGAAAGCCAGTCGTAGAGCGTAGAAAAAGGGACAATAAACAGGCAACAGAAAGGATGAGCAGGGATGCGCCTGGCTCTTATCTCCGATATTCACGGAAATCTCGTCGCATTAGAGGCCGTTCTAGCAGAGATTGCACAACAGAATATCGCGCATGATTCTCAACATATACTTTGCCTGGGTGATGTAGCGGCGTTTGGGCCTCAGCCGCTACAAGTCCTCGCCCGGCTCCAGAGCATCGGTTGCCCCGTAGTGATGGGCAATACCGATGCAGAGCTGTTGAATCCATCATTGCTACAACCTGCCAACGAGCCTGGCAACCGCTGGGAAGATATCGGACGCTGGTGCGCGCAGCAACTAACGGAGGCGGATAAAGCCTATATCAGCAGTTTCCAACCCACCATCAGCTATCCTTTTCTCAATGGGAAAACGCTGCTGGCTTATCACGGCTCCCCGCGTTCGTTTAGTGAACTCTTGCGCCCCACAACATCTGAGGAAGATCTGGAGCAGGCCTTCGCCGGCTATAACGCTCACATCATGGTAGGAGGGCATACCCATATGCAGATGTTTCGTCGTCATAAAGACATGCTCGTTTTAAATCCTGGTAGCGTGGGATTTGGAATGGATCGCGTCTCTCCGCTTGCAGAGGTGCGCCATCCAGCCTGGGCGGAATACGCAATTCTCAGTATAGAAGGTGATGCATTAAATGTGGAGTTACGACGTACTCCTTTTGACACAACCCTCTTGCTTCAAGCAATACAGAGCAGCGGTATCTCTCATGCTGAATGGCTTGCAAATACATGGACGAAAGTATAAATGAGAGCGAGAAAAACGTATGGCGGAATCAGATATTCTTATTCGTGAGGCACGGCGGGAAGATGCGGCGGCTATTGCGGCTATATTGCGCTCTTTATGTTGGATTGAACATATGAAAAACGAGGCTCCAGCTTCAACAGAGCAGCGTGTGGCTCATCTGCTGGAACAGGAAGAGCGCTCTGGCTGCAATACGGTACTGGTGGCCGAGCGTGAACAGGGAACAGTGGTTGGGTATCTCGCAGTACACTGGTTCCCCAACCTGATGCGCGGCATCGATGGCTATGTTTCAGAGCTGTTTGTCCATCCAGACGAGACGGGCAAAGGCACCGGGAGCCATCTCTTAGAGACCGTTCACTCCTATGCCCTCAAGCGAGGATGCACACGACTGATGCTGATGAACCGCCGTATCCGCGAATCGTACCAGCGCAGCTTTTACGCCAAACATGGCTGGGAGGAGCTGCCCGATGGAGCCTTTTTCAGTCTCAGTATAACCGCATAGTGAAGGTGTACAGGCCGATACTCTTGTTTCTAATGATGACAGATAGCAATTTTTATCAAGCGAGACTTTTCACATCCGCGTGGATGTGAAAAGTCTCGCTTTTTCAACTCCGAAAAGCTACAGCATGCTCGGCTGCCCATTGAGCGAAGGTGAGCGCAGGACGGCCAAGAATCTGCTCTACGGTATCCGTAGACGGTCCCGGCTGCTGGACGCGATCGACCCAGTAGCCAATCACCCTGTCGGGGACATCTTCGGGAAGGCCCTGAGCAAGCATCGCCTGGCGGAATTGCTCAGGAGCAACTTCCACCCAGGGCACATCTTTGCCAATGGCCTCGCTGATTATGTGGAGTTTAGCGCGTTGGGTGAGTGACTGTGGGCCAGTCAGCGCATAGGAGCGCCCCGCATACTCAGCGTTCACCAGTACACGGGCGCTGACGGCGGCAATATCTCGTTCATGGATGGTCGCCGTCGCTCCATCACCGTAGACTCCGCGCACGACACTCGCGTGGCGGATTTGTGGTGCCCAGGCCAGAGCATTCGACGCGAAATCAGCGCAGCGCAGAATGGTCCACTGCAAACCAGAGGCACGAACCGCATCCTCGACGGCCCTGAAAGCATCGGCAAAGCGCTGATATCCACCGCCATACTCTACGGTAACAGCCGACAGCGCAACCACTCGCTGTACTCCCTGCTCAGCCGCAAGCTTGAGCAGTTCTGCGGTCGCGGCCCCAGCTGTGGCATCCCCCAGAGCGCGTGGGCTAATAAAGATCGTCTCAATGCCACGCAGTACCTCTACCAGGGTATGTGGGCGGGTGGGATCGCCGCCTACCACGTGCGTGCCCTCAGGTAACACAGCAGTAGCAGGATGGCGAGTGACAGCCACGACTTTCTCGCCGCTAGCGAGTAGCAGGTTCACAACCTCACGTCCGACGTTTCCCGTCGCTCCAGTAACCAGAATCATAATATGTTCCTCTTTTCTATCGTTAAGCATCCGAATAACCATCGCATGGTTGTTATCTAGAAAGAGGGTTGTAGTCTCCTTTTTGGGACAGCCTCCCATCAGAACTTGACGGAAGAAAGAACTCCGAGAGTACGGCTTTGTGGTCGCAGCGCCCAGGAAACGAGCGTCAGAACGGCGAAGCCGAGGGCGAAGAGAGCATACACAGCATAGCCACACAGTGCATCCGAGACCAGTGCGCCTAGCAAGCTGATAAAGGAGCCAGCATATGCCCATTCTTTGAGCCGGGGCCAACCTGGTATCAGCAAAACAACGCCTGCAAGCGGCTTGCATATTCCGAGGATTGTGAGCAAATATACAGGGTAGCCTAAGTGGTCAAAGATGGTGACAAGAGGCTCGCCGATGAGCATGTTTCGCCCATGTACCAGGGCCATCACGCCGCCTAATAAAAGCTCGAAGGCCACGATTGCCGTAGCTGTCCAATAGCCAATTACCTTCAATTTTCTCACGCGCTCTTCTCTTCCAGTTATCGTTGACATACTTCTTTTCCTCTCCTGATTAAACACATCCAGGCATTTCTTTCAGTTTTACCCGGTCAGATTTTTATTGCGATCAGATTGCTCTGTCATTTTTCTGACACGCCAGATCGAGAGAATGTGACCAGGAGGCGAATATGTTATCATCGACATAAAGTCATATCAGTGGAAGGTTGGTATCATTGAGCATGACGCGAAAAATTTTCAAAAGAGGCTTCTTCTCGCTTCTATTCTTACTCCTCTGTTTCTTTCTACTCAGTGCCCTTATGTACGCGGGGATCGTCTGGCCTAACAATCTATTTGTCTCCAATTACAGGATGCGCGGCCTCGACGTGTCGAATCATCAAAAGCAGATCGATTGGCGCAGCGTGGCCCAAACTGGCGAGTATACCTTTGTGTTTATCAAAGCAACCGAGGGTACAGCATACAAAGATGCCTATTTTCAGGCAAACTGGCGTGGGGCAAAAACCTATGGACTGCTCCGAGGCGCATATCATTTCTATATTGAGTATCTCAGCGGCGCGGAACAGGCTCACAACTTCATCAGCGTGGTTCCGAAAGAACCCGGAATGCTCCCGCCTGTGTTGGATCTGGAAGTGACAGGGAAGGATCGCATGGCGATGATCCGTGAAATCAAGGCATTTCTTGATCGGCTCGAACAGCACTATGGGATGAAACCAATTATCTATACGGATAGTGATAGGTATATCGAATACGTCAAAGGCAACTTTGACGAGTATCAGGTCTGGATGAATTCGTCACTGCTCCCCATCCAATGGAGTGGCGTCAACACCTGGACGTTCTGGCAATACTGTAGCCGTGGCCGCGTTTCTGGTATAACCGAGTTCGTAGACTTCAATGTATTCTACGGCAATAGAGATGAGTTAAATGCGATGACAAAACAATCCTCTGCATAACCCACTTGTCGAATAACAAAACCGATCTATAATAGAACATATAGTTTACATTTCTGCTGAGATACATAATAAACTCAACAGATATATCAGTAATAGACATGAGAAGAATGGATACATTTCAGAAAAAGATTACGACTACGGTACGTGAAACTATTCAACAAAGACGCAGTATTGGCAAGATGACGGAACAATGTCCTTCTCGTGAGCAGATCCAACAACTGCTGGAGGCGGCAACGCACGCACCCAATCACCATCGCGTCGAACCCTGGCGCTTTTTTGTGTTCGCAGGCCGGGCACGTGAAGAGTTCGGCGAGGTGCTGCAAGAATCGCTGCTAGCGCGTATGGAAGACAAAACCAGCGAAAAGGCTCAGGCATTATTGCACAAAGAGCGCAACAAGCCGTTAGAGTCGCCGGTTGTGATAGCGGTTGTAGCAGACCATGCCCAACAAGCCAAAGTGATGGATATCGAGAATATCGAGGCAACAGCGGCAGCAGTACAAAATATGTTGCTGGTTGCAGAAGAGATGGGGCTGGCTGCTAAGTGGCGTACGGGAGATGCTGCCTATGATCCCCTGGTCAAGCGCTGGTTAGGAGTGAGCCACGAAGATCACATCGTTGCGTTTCTCTATGTTGGTTTCCCTGCGATCACGCGTGAGGAGCGCCATCCAACGCCAGTCGCTCAGAAAACAACCTGGCTTGGTTGGGAGTAGCACGTGTATGCGGATGGGAGTTGCTCCCCTCATCCGCATGCATCGATCAGTATTTGATGAGGGCAAAAACGTCGTGCCCCTTCAACTGCTCGCGGCCCTTGAGGAAAGTCAATTCCACCAGGAAAGCAATGCCTGCGATATGGCCTCCCAGCTTCTCCACCAGTTCCATCGCCGCCGAGACGGTTCCTCCAGTCGCCAACAGATCATCGACGATCAGGACGCGCTCTCCAGGCTGAATCGCATCCTTATGAACCTCGACGACATTTGTGCCATATTCCAGAGCGTATTCGACGCTAACGGTCTGGGAAGGGAGCTTGCCGAATTTGCGCACAGGCACAAAACCGCAGTTGAGCAGATACGCCAGTGGCGCTCCCAGGATAAAGCCGCGCGATTCCACGCCAACGACGGTTTGAATACCGGCACCGGCATAATGGGCGGCGAGACGATCCAGAGCGGCATGAAACGATGGACCATCCTGTAACATAGGAGTGATATCCTTAAACAAGACCCCTTTTTGTGGAAAGTCGGGAATATCACGAATCCGATCTTCCAGGCGTATTGGCTCGGATGTTGACGACATGAGCAGTGTTCTCCTCTGTCCTTACAAAATCTCAGAATAAAAAGGGGTGTCAGCAAATATCTCACGCACCCCGGTTTTCATCAGCAGGCGACATCAGCCACATTACAGCATCATCAGTTGTCCACCGCAAAGTATACTCTAGCCTACGCGCTCTGTGCAAGCAGCACAATTTTTATCGTCAGTATC
Organism: Reticulibacter mediterranei; assembly: GCF_016587455.1. Taxonomy (NCBI): domain Bacteria; kingdom Bacillati; phylum Chloroflexota; class Ktedonobacteria; order Ktedonobacterales; family Reticulibacteraceae; genus Reticulibacter; species Reticulibacter mediterranei. The sequence continues at coordinate 2,434,742 of NZ_BNJK01000001.1, forward strand.
ATGTGCTGCCGCTATCCACTAAAGGCATGTGCAGAGCAGCAGCACAGTTAACCCTTACGACTCCTCGGCGGGAGGCAATTGGGCAGTACAATAGGCACAACGGGTCGCCTTCAATGGCACGGTACTCAGACAGAACGGACAATCCTTCGTGTGGGGAGTTTCAGGCTCCTTCTTAGGGAGAAAACGATCCTGTAAAGCGGTGACGGGACGCACAACGAAGAAATAGATAATGGCCGCCACAATTAAAAAGCTAATGATAGCGTTAATGAAGTCGCCAACCAGCAGTTTCCCTCCTCCATAGAGCGGGATAAACAAGGTTGCCAGGTTTTGATTGCCAGTCACGGGAATAAGCGGAGTGATGATATCTTTGACAAAAGCAGTGACGACGCTGGTAAAAGCTGCGCCGATCACGATACCAACGGCAAGATCTACAACGTTGCCGCGCAAAATAAACTTTCTGAAGCCACCTAACTCATCTACGCCGATCCGCCAACCGCGCGAACCAACGTTTCTCACCGTCTCAAAAGCACTGTCCCTGTCCATAGTTTACAATACAACTCCTTCATGTATTTGATGGAACCGAGTGGATGTATCGGGCATCCACTCACAAATATACCACGAAATACCACCAAATTCCGCTATATTTGTATTCACTTCCCAGGTCGTTATCGAAGGTCTACCAGATACTCAGGCAGGGAGAAAAAAAGAGGATGAAACCTGTACGTTTCATCCTCTTAAACAGTATTTTTAGCACATAACTCTGGGACGGGCCAGCACGACTCCTACTGACAATCCAGCAATGAAGGAGACGAGCATGCAGATGATGATCCCCCAATCAAGATTCATAGGTGTTGTCCTCTCTGGCAAAAACGCAGATAGCTTCTGTAGTAATAAAGACGCTTGGCACACAGGGTTTATTCAATCAAAGTTATACGTCTCTATCCCTGCCAAATCAATGACCAGCGTGTGCCATCTTTGTGCCAGTTGGAGGACAACAACCCAATAACCCTGATCAACTGTATCAACCTCTTGACACAGTCTCTGATTATCTGTATCATATGGGTGATACAGATAACAAGTTTTTTTCTGCAAAAACTATTCAGAAGGAAGTACCTATATAGTGGTCAGGCAAACCATGCAATCTCACGTTGCTTATGCTGATGTCAGTGAACGCCACCTCTCTGATTACCGTTCAGGGGTATTTCCCTGGCTCTTTGCATTGCTGTTCGCTGCTAACTGTTCACTTCTCCTTGTCCTGCCTCGATTGTTGGGCCAGACAGAACAGTCTGTACCAGCTCTCTGGGTGCGTCTTGTGATCTGCCTGGGTATGCTCCTTATCATGCTTGTTGGAGAAATTTGTCAACGTCGTGTTGTCACACTGCCTCGCCTGATCGTCACAACCGATCCAGCCGTTTCCAGACATGCAGACGAACTCTTGCGCGTGCTGGTTATCAACTTTATGTATCGAGGAATTGTGAACAACGTACGCAATTATATTACCCTCCAATGGTTCTTTTTCCTGCCCTGGCTTCTCTCGTCGCCTTCCCTGCTCGCAGGCCAGTTGTTCGTAACGTTCCTCTGGCTACTGTGCTGGCTACCTACAGTGTGGCCGGGGCAAATGATGAGCGCTATCTATCTGGGTGGCAGAAAGACAGGATGGCCCTGGAGAAAAAGGAGCCTTGTAGTACGTGCCTGACCTTTTAATCCTTCTCAATCACAACAGTTCAGTGCCACCATATGAACAGATTCGCTTACAACTACGTACACTCATTGCCTCGGCAAGCTTGCCACCAGGTCAACGCTTGCCCTCAGTACGCCAGTTTGCCAACGATCTTGGTGTCGCACCTAACACCGTCGTCCGGGCATATAATGAATTGGAACGCGAGGGGTGGATCGTCACGTCGGCGCGAAAAGGGGTCAGGGTAGCAGATCGATCGCCGCAGTTCTCAGAGCAGGAGCGTCGTAAGCAACTTGCCAGCGCTCTACACCATCTGCGTGTCACTGCCTACCAATTGGGGATGAGTGTCACGGAAGTGCATGCCGAAATCGATCGATATTGGGATCAACCACTCTCTGTAGATGGAGATCCAGAGCTTTTTTGATAAGGAGAAGAGAGAGGAGTCATCCTAAATTTTTCTGAAGAAGGTATTGGGTCTAGTAGAAGAAAAATTTGGGATGACTCCGCCGCACTCAATTTAGCCACTTAATTTGACGACCGTTACGCCATCGCCGCCTTCCTGTGGAGGTGCGGAGGCGTATGATTTTGCCAGAGGATGACGCGCAAGTTGCTCACGAACAGCGGCACGGAGCGCCCCCGTTCCCTTGCCGTGAACGATACGGACCGACGACATGCCCGAAAGCGCCGCGTCGTTGAGATACGTCTCCAGCTCTTCCAACGCCTGCTCGACGCGCCAACCGCGCATATCGAGCTGGGTGGAAACAATGGGACGATCGTCATTACGCGGGAGCACAACGTTAACCGTTGCATATTCCTCTTTCGCCGCTTTGCGCTTGCTGAGCCGCTCGATATTATCCACATTGACGCGGAAACGTAACGCACCCATCTGCACCTCGGCCTCACTTCGATCAGCGGAGAGTCCAACCAGTTCCGCATTCTGACCAAAGCTGAGTACACGCACCGTATCGCCAATTTGCAACGGCCCTGCAAGTCGCTCTGGTTCTGGCTCCCTCTTCCGTGTGCGAACTGGCTCTGGAACGGAGCGTACTTTCTCCTCAAGCTGACGCGCCACTTGACGCGCTTCACCCAGGCGCTCACGCGTCATATTGACACGGCTGACATCGATTTTGATCTTTGCCAGTTGCGTCTGCACCTCTTCCAGTTCGCGTCGTGCCTGAGCACGTGCCTCGTTGAGAACTCTCACACGCTGCTCTTCCAGGGTATGGCGCTCCTCTTCAAGCTGTTTGCGCTGATACTCCGCTTCGGCTCGCTCCATGTTGAGATGGAACAGCTCATCCTCAACGGCCTTGCGCTCCGTTTGCAGCCCTTCAAGCAGATTTTCCATCCGCACGCCAGCGCTGCCCAGGAACTCGCGCGCCCGCTCGATAATATCTGGCTCCAGGCCCAGCCGATTTGCAATTGCCAGCGCATTACTGCGTCCAGGCAGACCAATGCTCAACTTATACGTTGGTGACAGCGTCTCGATATTGAACTCGACCGAGGCATTGACCACCCCTGCCTGCTCATGAGCGAACGCCTTCAATTCCGAGTAGTGCGTGGTCGCCACTGTCGTTACGTGGCGCTCCAACAGATAGGTCAGGATAGCACGTGCCAGCGCCGACCCCTCGCTCGGATCGGTACCAGCTCCCAGTTCATCAAGCAGTATGAGAACCGGCAACTGATCCCGCTTCTTCACCAATGTTTCTGACAATCTGCCGCGAATATCAGGCTCAAGCCGCTTCTGCTCCTCATCCACGCGCCGCAAGATTTCGATGATGCGGCTCAGGTGAGACGAGAAGGTACTCAGGCTCTGCTCAATACTCTGTTCGTCTCCAATATCGGCAAACACATCGTTGAAAACGGCGATCTCCGAACCGAAATCAGCCGGAATATGCAAACCCGATTGCGCCATCAACGTAAGCAAACCGACCGTCTTCAGCGCCACCGTTTTACCGCCAGTGTTTGGACCAGTAATCACAACCATAAAGAAGTCGCGCCCAAGATGGAAATTAGTCGGAACCACTTTCCCGGTCAACAACGGGTGGCGAGCATTGCGCAAATCGATGCGTCCCTGATCGTTGAGGCGCGGCGCGTTGGCGTGCGTCAAGCGAGCATAGCGGGCCTTTGCCAGATGGAAGTCAAACTCAGCCAGCAGTTCAACGGCAACCTTGAGCGACTCTGCCTCCTGCCCGATCTCGCCCGAAAGGACGCGCAGAATACGCTCAATCTCCTGCCTCTCCTCGATTTGCAGTTCGCGCACTCGGTTATTGAGTTCTACAACCACCATCGGCTCAATAAACACTGTCGCACCGCTGGAGGATTGATCATGAACAATGCCGCGCACGTGGCCGCGACTCTCCGCTTTCACAGGAATAACATAACGATCATTGCGAATCGTGATGATCGGCTCCTGCAAAGCGTTGCCGAACTCGTTGACCAGCGTTCGTAAGCGCTCCTGCAAGCGCTGATTGGCACCGCGAATATCGAAACGTAGTTTGCGCAAAGTCGGACTGGCGGTATCCAGAATCTCGCCATCTTCGCTCACCGTCTCCTCGATGCGATGCGCAATGCGGGGTCGCTGTGGCATATCGCTACCCAGACTGTGCAGCAACGGGAAGGTCTCGGCATCAAGCTTTGTCAGCAATTGAGCGACGTAGAGCGAGCTACGAACTGTCTCCAATACTTCTACCAGGTCGGAAGGCAGCAGGACACCATCACGAGCGGCACGAGCCAGCAGCGAACGCACGTCATGAGCGCCGCGCACTCCAGCATCAGCAGACAGATCGATCAAACGGGAGGCTTCAGTGGTATAGGCAAGACGACGCCGCGCCTCCTCCAAATCGGGAGTTGGCTCCAATGCCATGACCAGATCTTTGCTGGCAGAGAAAGCGGCCTCCCCCGCAATCTTCGCCAGAATTTTGGGATATTCTAGAGTTTGTAAACTTTTCTCGTGCATAGTCGTGTCAAAGTGTCCTTAACATACAAGACGCGCCCCGCAGAGCGCTCAATTCTACCCGATTTACAAAAAATAACTCCTGTAAGATATCACATCTCACAGTCCGATGGAAGAGGAAAAGCGATGTTCTGGTGATTATCCACAGATTATCATCTACTGATCGTTCATCAAGCGGGAGTAACAGACCACCAAGGGGGATCAAAGCAATAACACAGAATAGTGAATAGCGTACGCGTATTGATATTTCCTCTCTATATTACAAATATTCCCAGCTTTTTATTCCCGCTCACCTGCTATTGCTCTTTACGTTGTTTTGACTTTCGCATCCAGAGCGAAACATGCGTCGGGCGCATAGCATCTTCAACGACTTTTAAAAGATGGGTACTCAACTCCATTGGGTCGGCTCTATTATGCGATGTCGCGCTGAAAGCTGCAATCACCTGCGCTGCATTATATTTACTGCGATAAAAACGACGGTCAATGCTCTCCTGCAAACGCCTGCGCAACGGCTGCAAGAGCGCTACCACAATCAAGGTAGAAATAATCATCGCGGGCGCATCGGACTGGCCGATCAGATGACGCGATAAAGTGCCGAGTGCCAGCACAAGTCCAACGTAAACAAGAACCAGGATGATCGTCAGCGTGCCATAGACGAGCGCCCGATTAATGAAGACATCGACATCCCAGAGGCGATAACGCAACATCGCCATCAAAATCGAAAGTGAGAGCAAAGAGAGAAACGTGCGTATCGCTACATAATAAAACATATTAAAAAGTGAGCCTGGTTCGTTCAGCACAGGAAATATCCATTGCAACGAGTACTGAATGGTCTGCTGAAGCACCACCAGCACGCCGCAGAAGAGAACCCATTTGGTTTGCTGGCGCTCTACAGGCCCATAGACATGTCGATAGCGATAGACTTGAGCGACAAGAACAGCCGCCATACAACCGTACCAGCAATAGCTAAACACCAGCCCGCACCACTCCTGCCACTCAGGAGAGACGGAAGGCATATCAGCCAGCAAATTGCAGGGCAGCCCGATGCTAAACCAGACGATCAAAATCCAGCGGGTCCAACGAGGAGCCAGCTTTCCGTCTGGAAAAAACACACCTAGCAAGGGATACATCGTCTCAACGAGGCCAATAAAGCCCATCAATACCCATTGCCAGAGCATGGGCAAGGGAGATAAAAAATCTGGTGGGCGCGTATCCATCGTTGCCTGTAAAGCGGCCAGCAGAGAGACGCTAAGGGCAAACCAGTGATTGAAATTCTTCCAGGCGATAATTGCAGCTACCAGCCACCAGACCAGCGCCGAAGCCACCATCAGTACGGCAGAAATCCACACATACCTATCAAGGGTGAGACCTATTGCATGTAACGCCTGCAATGTATGCATATTGGGCTGGAAAGCTGAGCAGGTAGCAGCGCTCCCATGGCATATCGTACTCATCAGCTCAAGGTAGCGGGGAAAGAAGAAACAGGAAAGAGCAACCAACGACGGAATCAAAAGAGACCATAGAATACGCACACAGACGAGAAGCCGATCTGATGGAGCGGCCTCTGACACGTAAGAAGATGTCTCTTGTGTTTGTTTGACCAGCATTGATTGTGCCTCTTCGCTTCGCAACTATACATGAGAATGGACGACAACACCTGACGGGGATCAAATCCTCATCATCAGCTTAACATAATTTTATGGCAGTGAGAACAGAGATACTATGCTCTTGCTCGCAAATAGAAGAGGCCTCGTTCCGCCATAATCGAGCCTTCATCACAAATTATCTCTTCAGTTCCCATCACGTGAGAAAATGGCCACACACCAACAATAGAGTTTTGGCGAGTATTTACAATAAAAATAGGATTACGCTTCCTATATTAACTACAACGAAGGAGAATATATCAATGAACAATAAACTGGTACGAACGCTCACAATCGGCGCGTTTGTCCTTTGTGCTCTCTTATTTGCAGCAATCACTTCTACGCACACATTTGCCGCAACAAGAAACGTCGCAGCGGCAAGCCCTCTCATGGCCGCCAATCATGCTTGTCCACAGACGGTACGAGAAGGATCAACGGGAGAGGCAGTGGTTACGCTCCAGGTTGAGTTAAGCTGGATTTTTGGCTACAACGTCCGGGCTGATGGGCGTTTCGACACACGAACCGATGCGGCTGTACGAGATTTCCAGAGCAAACATGCTCTGCCCGTTACCGGTATAGTCGATCCCATAACCTGGCACGCATTGGGCGAATGCTAACACCTGATATGGCAGCAAACGGTGATCTGAGCACAGAGAGCCTCCCTTCTCCGTACTCAGATCACCGTTTTTTCATGGCGCACTCTGCATGGTCATCACTCCACAAATTTTCAGGTGGAACTTCTCTGGTATCTCAACGTATATATGTATTAGGCGAGATATAGACAAGGATTGGAGCCACAGATCATGATGCTTCACAAGGGAGAGCGCGTCTATTGGGGAACGCCAGAGGTTATCTATCTGGAAGGAACGATCACTGCGTTCGATGAAGAGAAGCAGACGGTCACAGTTCACGTTGAGCGAGCCACGCCACATTCGGCCCATTTGATCGGCTCAAACGTGCCTTTTGCAGCGAATGGCATCAAACCCTTACAGGGAGAGAGTCCTCCTGGCACAACCAGCGAGCACAGTTCTCAGCAACAACCACCGCCACCGATGAGCGACGACGAAAAGATACACAGAGCGGCAGCGGCGGCTGTTCATCAACAATATGGATACCATCTGCCTGCCACACAAGAGGAACAGCTTATTGCTCAGGTGGTCCAGGTAATACAGAGCGATGCTACAATGAGACGGCAAATCATCGCTTCCATGAACGAAATTTTGCGTAGAGAGTAGCAGACAGACAGAGTGGCAGGTGATCATATGAATTGTAGCCAGTGCAACCAACCTCTAGCCCCAAATTCCCACTTTTGCGGCAACTGTGGTATGTCCATCGCTCCCGCACCATCAGAGATCGCGTTGGATGAGACGCAGCGCGTCTACCCATTACCTCCTCATCACCAACCGCCGCCAGTATCTCCCGGCCTTCCAATAACGCCTCCTGCATCAGCGAGAACCCAGCCGCCATTCATGAGGCCGTCAACAGCCAATCCGTCATACCCACAGAATACTATGTCTCCATCAGGTCCACCTGCTCCGTTATCATATTATCAGGCAAATCAAACTCAATCAGGAGCAAACATGTTTCCGGCGACAATGAATGCAAATCCCAGAGCAGCGTCTGGACCGGCAAGGCGACCTGGACGGGCCGCGGGTTGTATAGGATGTCTGACAGTAATTGTCCTTCTGCTGGTTGTAGTGGGGGCAGGTTGGATATTCGGAATGCAGCCATATCTACATACAATGGCACAAACACAGATCGATAACGCAATGGAGCGGTCCGTACAGCAGATTCCACCCCAGGCCGCGCAATTACCATCTGGTAGCACCATTCCAGTACAGGAGAGTGCATTGACAAATATGATCGTACTCAACCTGGCTCCATCAGACCCCATCAAGCAACCTGCGGTAAGCATTACACCGCAGGGTGTACGGCTGGATTTCCAGGTAGAGACGCCAATTGGCACGATGTCAAACGCCATCACAGGCGTTCCTAAAACGGTCAATGGTCAGCTGCAAATGAGCAATGTCACGGTAGAAGGGCCAGTCGGACTGGTCATGTCCTCCGCCGATTTCACGACCTTATTAAACAAACATTTTGCAGAAGCACAAACGCGCATACAACATCAAATCAAATCGGTCCAATTGAAAGATCATGAAATGGATCTGGTCCTTAGCTAGCCATTATGACCGCAAAAATTATTATCCATAAAAAAACACTTTGTCCGGGCAAAGTGTTTTTTTATGCGTTTTGTCTTATTAAGAGCGCTTCCACTCATGTCTGCGTCGCCAACCAACAAACATACCAGGCAACACCACCACCAGCAGGGCCATCGTATTAAACGGCGTGGTATCACCGGGCGACGTTGTACCAACCTGGGGATTATGAATGATTGGGCAGACATCTTTGGTCGTCACACCAGCAGAAGAGGGCACGCTGGTAAACACACTGGAGAAATTGGGGAGCAAGCCATTATTGTCCTGCGCAAGTGGCCAGTAGACGACGGCGGCCCGTCCGATCAGATTTTTCTGCGGCACGCACCCCCAGTCGCGCGAATCAGAGCTGCCTCCGCGATTATCGCCCATGACAAAGTACGCACCGGGCGGCACGACGCGATTGGTAAAGGACGGGTAAGGATTGCCCTGATGATGTGGCTCAACATAGGCTTCGGTCAACTTCTTGCCATTGACATACACATCCGTATTCTGGACGGTAATCACATCACCCGGCAAGCCCACAACCCGCTTGATATAATCCTGAGCAGGATTCGGTGGAGCAACAAAAACAATGACATCACCACGTGCTGGCGCATGAAACAGATAGGACCACTTATCCACCAGGATCAATTCCTGGTTATGGAGGCTCGGCTCCATGCTCATACCGTCAATGTTAAAGTTCTGAACCGCTAAACGAATAATGAGAAACATCAAAACGGTCAGGACAATCGTTTCGATAATCTCTCGAAAGAGTCGATAGCGTTTCTCAAAATCAAACTCTGAATCCACCTGCGCTCCTTAAATGCAACTATGCACGTTTCCTAAAGGATCAACAGCATCAAAGGCAATATTCGACGCACTTCATGATCGCCTGGTGAGGCGCGCACTCCGGGTTGCACAGAGAACGCTGCTTCTGACAGATGAGGGTCGATATAGACCGTGTCAGCATCCATGCTTTTTCCCTACATAATGTTCTGCTTGCTACTCAATGTAGGAGGTAGGACAATAAATCTGATTGCTGCCCGTCCAACCTATTCTATTGTAGACCATCCTAACAAATGGCTCATCTATTTATAGGCTATAATTCGTAAATTCATACTTATTTTTAGGAATTATTTGCTATCTCTTTGCTGTTATATAGTGGGAATACACAATTTCGTTACGGCACTCTATTGAGCATGCTTTTGCACTCTCTCATAAAGATACAATTACTCTGTAACCATCTGCACGCTCCCATTACCACTTGACGGAAAGGCCGCAGTATAGTAGTGTTAGGTGGAACGTTTGTTTGCATCATACTATTTTCTGTATGTTGTTTATTTTTCGACTCTTGCCGCAAGCAACCAGCACTGGCGGCATTTTCAGGTGAAGCTATGAAATCTCGCTGGTAACTCGCAAGTATCTCATACATATTGTAACGATTGACAGTGACGGATGGTTGGATTTTATGTCCCAAGATAAAATTGTAATTCGTGGTGCCCGCGAGCATAATCTAAAAAATATTGATGTGACCATTCCCCGCGATAAGCTGGTGGTGATTACCGGCCTCTCCGGTTCTGGTAAAAGCAGCCTGGCCTTCGATACGATCTTCGCCGAAGGGCAGCGCCGCTATGTCGAGTCGCTCTCGGCCTATGCCCGGCAATTTCTGGACAAGATGGAGAAGCCGGACGTGGATCATATTGATGGCCTCTCACCAGCCATCTCGATCGACCAGAAGGGCGCGACACACAACCCACGCTCGACTGTAGGGACCGTCACTGAGATTTACGACTACCTGCGTCTCCTCTACGCTCGCATCGGACATCAGCATTGTCCTCAATGCGGACGCGAGGTGAGCCAGCAAACACTGCAACAGATCGTCGATGCAGTATTGAGCCTGGGCGAGGGTACACGTATTCTCCTGCTCGCTCCTCTGGTGCAGGGACGCAAGGGCGAGTATAAAAACATCTTTGAAGAAATGCGACGTTCGGGCTATGTCCGCGTGCGCGTCGATGGTAAGATCCTCGATCTGAGCGAAGAGATTGAACTGGACAAACAGAAAAAGCACACGATCGAGGTCGTCGTTGATCGCCTGATTATCCGCAAGGGCAAAAAGGAACACGCAACCGATACCTCTGATGGCAGTTCGTCGCGACCTCAACTCAAGCGCGTGGCAGAACGACCCTCGCTCTACGATGTAAACGCTGGCAGCGAACTGCGACAGAGCGAGCCAGACGATGCCGAGCCACTCCCAACGTTCCACGACGATGTTGACCCGGCCTTCCGACAGCGCCTCAGCGATTCGTTAGAGACGACGCTCAAGCTTGGCAACGGCGTAGTGCTGGTCTCGGTCGTGGACGGCGAAGAGATCCTGTTCTCAGAGAAGGCGGCCTGCGTCTACTGTGGCATCAGCCTGCCAGAAATCGCGCCGCGTACGTTCAGCTTCAACAGCCCGCACGGTGCCTGTCCAACCTGCACGGGTCTGGGCATGCAACAGGTGATCGATCCTGAACTGGTCGTAACGCACCCTGAGCTGAGCATCCTGGAGGGTGCTATCGCCCCCTGGAGCAAAGTTGTCAATGGCAGTACGTGGTATCGCACGATCCTAGAGGCGGTGGCCCATCGCTACGACTTCAGCCTGGAAACGCCCTGGCGGGAGTTAAGCGAGGAGGTCCGGGCAATGCTGCTCAACGGCTCACCCGAACCTTTGACCATTCGCTATACCAATCAGATGGGCAACACTCGCACGCATATCGTGCATTTTAAGGGCGTGATTACGACGCTCAACGACCGCTATAGAGAAACCGATAGCGAGGGCGTGCGCGAGGAGATCGAGGGCTATATGTCGTCTCGCCTCTGCCCCGATTGTCGCGGCGCTCGCTTGAAGCCAGAGGCACTCGCAGTCACGGTGGGAGCGCGCAATATCGTTCAGGTCACCCGCCTCTCGATTACCCTGGCCCAACGCTTCTTCCAGGAGCTGGAGGCCGAAAATGGCACGGCCAGTGCTCCAGCACAGGCTGTTGGAGTAAGCAAAAAGAAAAATGGCAACGGCAAAGCCAATGGGCTGGGTGATCCACTGGCAAAGATCAACCCCCGCGAACCGCTGGTACAGGGAACGTTGAGCGAACGAGAACGCTTCATCGCCCGACAGGTGTTGAAGGAGATTCGCGCCCGCTTGCAATTCCTGATCGACGTGGGCCTCGATTACCTCACGCTGGATCGAGCGGCCATGAGCTTATCAGGAGGCGAGGCACAGCGCATTCGTCTGGCAACTCAGATCGGCTCAGGGTTGATGGGCGTCCTATACATTCTGGACGAGCCGAGTATCGGCCTGCATCAGCGCGATAACGAGCGCCTGATCAAGACGCTCACCCGTTTGCGCAACCTGGGCAATACGCTGCTGGTTGTCGAGCATGACGAAGATACGATGCGCACAGCAGACTATATCATCGATATCGGTCCCGGCGCGGGCGAACACGGCGGACATATCGTAGCACAGGGCACGTTTGATGAGATCGTTGCCAACGAACACTCGTTGACCGGCGATTATCTCTCGCACCGTAAACGGATTGCCGTTCCAGCAGAGCGGCGACCCGGCAACGGCAACACATTGACCATTCACGGGGCGCGTGAGAACAATCTGAAAGATATCGACGTTGAGATCCCGCTCGGCAAGTTCGTTGCGGTGACAGGCGTCTCCGGTTCGGGCAAGAGTACACTCGTGACCGATATTCTCTATCGCAAACTGGCTCATGCTCTGCATCGCGCCCACGAGAAGCCGGGTGAGCATGAGAGCATCGAAGGGCTGGAACACCTGGACAAAGTGATTGATATCGATCAGTCGCCGATTGGTCGCACACCGCGCTCGAACCCCGCAACCTATACGAACGCCTTCACAGGCATACGTGAGTTGTTCGCACAGGTACCGGAGTCGCGTATCCGAGGCTACATGCCAGGGCGCTTCTCCTTCAACGTGAAGGGTGGACGCTGTGAGGCCTGCAAAGGCGAGGGCATCGTGAAGATCGAGATGAACTTCTTGCCCGATGTCTATGTTCCCTGCGAAGTCTGTCACGGCAAGCGCTACAATCGTGAAGCGTTGGAGATCCATTACAAGGGCAAATCAATCTCTGACGTGCTGGATATGACAGTTGAGGAAGCAACGGAGTTCTTCGCCAACGTTCCCTCAATCTACAACAAGATGAAGACGCTCAACGATGTGGGTCTAGGCTACATGAAGCTGGGTCAACCCGCCACCACACTTTCGGGCGGTGAAGCACAACGCGTCAAGCTGGCAACAGAGTTGTCACGCCGTGCCACTGGCCGCACGATGTATATTCTGGACGAACCCACGACGGGTCTGCACTTCGCCGACGTTGATCGCTTACTTGATGTCTTACAACGCCTCGTCGATACTGGCAACACGATTGTCGTGATTGAGCATAACCTGGATGTTATCAAAAGTGCGGACTGTTTGATCGATCTTGGACCGGAGGGTGGCGACAACGGCGGTCGCGTCATCGCCGAAGGCACACCCGAGGATGTCGCGGAAAACCCACAATCCTACACTGGGCACTTCCTCAAACGCATGTTTCTAGAAGAGGCAGAGTTCGCGCGTAGGCAACAAATCAATGAGGCGGTCGCAAGGTAGCAGCTAGCTCCCTTGCCCTGCCTCGGCTTTATCTTTGCGAGAGCGATCTGACGATTGCTCTCCAACTTTTCCCCCCGTAAGCTCCTGCGTAGTGGACTGAACTGGAACGCCCCGTTTTCTTTGCCGGTAATCGATCCAGATAATCAACGCCGCCATCGTCAGCACCACCAGGGCAATACCGATCAGCTTATAGACACGTTCAAATTCAAGTGCCAGAACACCAAAGATCAGAGTGAGGCCATAGAAGATATAGCAGATCTGACGTGCTGTTAAGCCCGCTGCCAGCAAGCGATAATGCAGGTGCGACGAGGTATCATGCTGAGCAACGGAGCGCCCTCGCCTGAGACGGCTAATTACAACGACAACGACATCAAGGATTGGAATGCCAAGCAACATCAGTGCCAGAGCAACCTTTGCCCCACCTATGACCGAGAGTACCGCCAGACAGAGGCCGAGAAATTGCGAACCTGTATCGCCCATAAAGATTTTTGCCGGGTTCCAATTATGAGGAAGGAAACCCACCACAGCGCCGGTAAATGTCGCCGCCAGGACAGCGATACTGTATTGCTCCAACGTGCAACTGATAATAGTGATAAACAGTCCCGCAATGGCCACCACTCCAGTTGCCAATCCATCCACCCCATCAATGAAATTGACGGTATTCATCATCCAGACCATCCAGAACCAGGTACACAACACCGCCGGGATCGCCATCCAGGTAATATCAGCAGAGTCAATAAAGATCGTAATCTCCGGCCTGAGATACCAGGGCAGGAACAGTGCCTCGCTCGGAGTCGTATGACCCATTCCGAACGGATTGCTAAAGCCAAACAGCAGCACACCATGAAATTGTGAGCCGAACGGTCCAAGAATAATAACGACCGCGATTGTCTGTGCAATCAGCTTCGGCAGTGGCTTGAGACCTTTGATATCATCGTAAATATGCACCAGCACAATGAGCGTAGAGGCCACCAGCAAGAGCCAGTAGCGCACCATTTCGTCGGCTGGCACCTCTGTATCAAGCTTGTAGAAAATCAACGAAGCGATAACAAAACCCAGAAATATCGCCACACCCCCCAGGCGTGGGACCGGCACCTTATGTATTCTGCGGCGCTCTACCGTCGAGCGATCCAACCAACCCAGCTTGCGACTAATCCTGATAATACCAAATGTGAGTCCATATGAGAGGAGACAGGCACAAACCCCACCACCCACGATAAAAAATAGCTGAGAAAATAGTTCAGCCGATCCTGCTAAAGCCATCGAGATACCCCCTTATGGGAGAAGTATTTTCGTGCAATCCAGGCAAGATACAAACGAGCTCCTACCTCTCTGCCGCTATAGAAAACCATCCTACTAAGAAAACGCGCAGATAGACGATCTTTCGAGTCCCTATTACTTTCGTCCGTGTACGACTATCTGTAATATGCGATCCCATCCAGCATAATCTTTTAGAGATGTTACAGCAGATTGCGGCCATAATTCAAGAATCAGACATTTCAATGATTCTTGCTGCTGATACCCAATCTCCAGGAGCATAACAGCGGCAGGCTTGAGCAGATCAGATTGGTGTAGCTCTCGGCAGAAACGCTCCAACAGATCGAGACCTTCCGGGCCGCTGAAGAGAGCCAGTTGAGGTTCATAAGCGTACACGTCGCGCGGCATGGCGTGCATTTCTTCGGTGCCAACATAGGGCAGGTTGGCGGTAAGAATATCCACCGGCTCAGGCAACGGTGCCAGAAGATCGCCCTGCAACAGACGCACACGATTCGTAACATGATGACGCTGACAATTGAGTTGAGCCACTGCCAGGGCATCATCAGAGATATCGCAGGCATAGAGATAGGGCAGGCGCGGCTCTTCAACTGCAAGCGTAATGGGGATAACGCCGCTCCCTGTCCCGATATCGGCCACAATCGGAAACGCTTCAGCGGTTATTTTCTGATGAATTTGAGCCAGGGCAGTTTCAACCAGTAATTCGGTTTCGGGCCGGGGAATCAGTACACGCGGATCAACTATGAAATCGAGACCATAAAACTCTTTATGCCCCAACAGATAAGCCACAGGCTCCCCCTTGCTCCGACGCTCGATAAGCCCAAAGAACTGCGTTGCAAGTGTGGGAGGTATCTCGCGTTCGGGATAGGCATACAAAACACTGCGCTCAACGCTCAAAAGATGTGCTAATAAGACCTGGGCATCGAGCCGTGCCCCTGAGAGGCCAGCCTGTGTCAGTTGCCGCGTTGCCTGCTCCAGTGCACCTTGAATAGTTGTAGCGGTCATCAACGCCTCAATCTAATGGCTGGCGACCAGCAAAGCCCGTATGCAGATAATGCCAGAACGCGACGCTCTGCTCACCAAGCTTCCAGCACAAATAGACCTCTTCCCCATCGCGCAGGCTGAGAAAATCAATCAGCCCAATCGCGGGATCTTTCAACTCGCACCCAAAAGGTTCTAGCTCCTCCAAGGCGTCGCGCAATTGCTGCATTGAGGCAGCGACATCTTGTTGCAAGCGCAAGATTCGCTCATATAAATGGTGTCCATTACCCATCGCTTGCGCCTGAATTTCCTCCAACTCAGTTTTCAGCGCCAGCACGTTTCTATGGCTCTCCTGAATTTTATACAACACGACGGTAATTTCCGGTAAAAGAGCTTCTGCCTCTTCTCGCGTAAAATAGTGAGCCATCTCCCTGTCAGCCTCCATAGCCGTACACCTATCTAGCGCTATTGTCTGTAACAGCCAGCTTGCGCCAATCTCATCTTATGCCACAAATCAACTGTATAAAAGAGAGTTGCACAACACTGTTCCCGGTCATTATACACCACATTCGAGCAAGACGAAAACATTGTTGATAGAGAGGGGAAGCTCTACCTGTAGAGCTTTCATAGAGAGGAAAGAGAGCATACTCACCAGGAACGTTATGTACCCGGTGAGTAAACAAGCGTTCAGAATACTTACTTTTTAATATACTCTTTCTGGATCACCTTACATTAAGGCTTCGGCTTTGTCGTTGCCGTTGGCGTGATGGCAGGTGTAGCACCAGGCGTCGGCGTGCCTGAAGGCACAGGTGTTGTACCACCAAGATTGATGCTCGTATCATCAAAAGACTGGAAATTGACGACCGAGTTACTGGAAGTCTGGAATGTTCCTGTCACCGTATCGCCGGACTGCACCAATGGAAGTTTTGGTGAGAGCGAAAGATTGGCGGTAAAGATGTTCTTCTGCCCCTCGATTTGCAGGTAATAGACGGTGCTCCCTCCCTGCTGAACCGAGGAGATGCGCAAGACCTTCCCGGTAACGGTCTGCTGCCCGCCACTGGTCACTCCCCCACCTGTGCCTTGTTGCGTTAACCACTGCTGATAATCCTGCAAAGCCTGAGTTAGCGAGGTATCAAACTGCACATTGCTCCCATTCAAGTTCCTGGCGTCCACCAAGCCCACCGCCTGGAAGATACCGCTCACGGTCTCGCTGGTTCTGCTTCCGCTATCGCTGGGAGAGCCGGTACTCTGCACATAAATGGCAACCCAGGTCGGCGTATTATAGATCTGGTAGAGCTGCACGCTGGAAACATCGTAGTTGCGGATGTTGGAGCGCGTTGATTTGAAGGTGCTGACAACATTATCGCCAATACCGATGCCAGCCAGCGGATAGAAATCAGCCTCGTTCTTGTAGGTGTTGAAGAGGAACACGCCTGTACTTGAGTTATTGTTGGACGAAGAGGAGGTCATGGGAATCAACCACACCGGCTGATCGACGCGATTATAGAGCAATTCGGGATCGCTAGCCGGTGTCTCCTGTCCCAGACCAGAAGGATTGAACCAGGGGGCGGCATGATAGAGACCCCACCATTGCAGGTATTGCGAGACGGTCGAGGCGGGCATCACGCGATCAACCCACTTTGGCACGCCCTGTGGCGCGTATTTTGTAATGACGCCGGTATGTGCATCAACAATCAACACATCGCTCAGCACATCACCAACATAGCCGCGAATAGGCTGCATCAAGGAAACCGTCCAATATGGATGGTAGTTATCGTCCACCTCCAGCGTAGGATCAAGCAGGCGACCATTGGTATATCCGCTCAGGTAGACATGACGCAAGAGATCTTGATTGAGCAGCGCGCCTGGCAGAAAACGCAGCGAGGTTCCCGCCTGTGTGTCTTCGGTGCGCAACTGTGGCACCGCCTGGGGATTCTCAGCATCCACCACGACAAACCCGGGCGTCGTAGGATTGGAGAGATTCACAAAGATATTGTTATATGAAAGCGGAGCAACATAATAGAGATGACCTTTGATCGACTGCAACGTGTAGCTATCAGGGTCAAGCCCGTAAGCAGAGCCGAGGTTTTGTCCATTGGAGCCAAGCACTTGCTGTCCCTTATAGGCCGCCACACCCTTGCTGACAAGCACAATATGATTGGCGTCGGTTGGCGGCAGCACCGCAGATTTCTGTATCCTGACATTGGGAATAGCCGCCAGTGCCTTTGCATTGATATCAAACCATGTGGAAAAAATGGTGATCAACAACGGAGCGACAATACCCACCAGACCAGCAATAATCAGGCCAAAGATGGCTGCGGCGACGGCCCCACGTGAGAAATCACGCGGCATACTCTGCTCAGAACCGCCAACAGTGCGAAAGCGTCCGCTCTGTGCTGCCGCCGAAACATCCTCCAACATCCCCACCGCAGGACGAGCAAAGGCAAACAGATTCGCAATGCAGCTAATGATGAGGGGCCAGACCAGCCATTGCCATCCCCAGAACGGTCCGGTTAAAGCTGGCAGAGAGAGATACAGGATGAGCAGACAGAAGAGGTAGTTAAAGATGAAGTAACGGAGCAGCCAGGGGAAAAACTTCCGCCGATCAAATTTTTCGCGGCGGCCAAAGGCGAGCCGTCCAATGGCAAGCACAATCATCACGGCAACAGCACCGATCAGAGCCAGCAGAAAGATAACCATGACAATAACTCCCATTAAAGGTGTAACATAATGATCTTAGAGTGAGTCATATACAATATACGCTAAAAATAGGCATCAGGGTATAGAAGATCGCCTATTCCACAACTCACATTGCGATATTCCCAGTAAGGAGAGATATGGGAATATCTCTCCTCTATCTATGCGTTTAGGAAGGTATCTGGTGAGTAATTTTCACAGTAGAATAAAAAGCAACTCTTCAGCATATACCTTCACAGCCTATTGTCACCTTACGACGCAGACAAACATACATGAGACTCTCTCTTAATAAAGGAGCGCGCAATGCATTTATTCGGGAAAAAATCAGCCAATCATGATGAGAAACGTGCGGATGGACTGGATCGCCTCCCGCCCGGCCAATACCTGACGGCCAAATGGCCCGTATTGAGCTATGAGCGAACGCCGAAAGAGCTGCCGCCGGACTGGAAGCTCAAGATCAAGGGACAGGTAGAGAATCCGTTTGAGTTGACGTGGGAAGAGTTTTTGCAACTTCCACGTACCACATTGAAGGCCGATATTCATTGTGTGACGACGTGGAGCCGCTACGACAACATCTGGGAAGGTGTCCATATCCGCGAGATCTTACAACGCGCAAAGCCACTCTCAACAGCAAAGTTCGTCATGGCCCACTCGTGGACGGGCTATACAACCAACATCCCGCTCGAAAATCTTGACGACGACGATGTAATGATTGTTATTAAACACGACGGACAGGATCTCGAACTGGAGCATGGCGGCCCCGTACGTCTGTTGATTCCGAAGCTCTACTTCTATAAGAGCGCAAAATGGCTTTACGGCTTAGAATTTATGGCCAATGATCGTCCCGGCTTCTGGGAACAGCGCGGCTATAGCAATAGCGCCAATCCCTGGAAAGAGGAACGTTACTGGTAGGTGTGGTTGGAGCGCGTCGCACGCTTTCCAGAGAATGTAACGCGCTCCCGCTGCCTTTTAACTGGGGACATGAGCTACATTTTGACAATACTGAGCAAGCGTTTGATATACGACCCGCACATGACAAAAACTGGCTGGAACTCTGGTCAGCACAATCCGCTCGCCCTCTACCTCAATAGCCAGCTCCTCGCCCGCATGCAGATGTAACGCCTTAATCACAGAAGCAGGCAATGTCAAGACGATTGTATCACCGAGTTCACCTAATGTCGTTATTTGCATTTGATTACTCCTAAACAGCATTGCAGCATAAAAAAAGTACAGAGGAACCAGTAAACAAAACAATCATCAACAAAAGTTTATCAATTTCAAGACTATACGAAGTCAGAGAAACCAACCTGAGAGTTGGAGATAGCAGCGCTCCTCGTCCTGCGCACGCAAGCGCCACCAGCGAGCCAGAGAGACACGTACCAGCGTTTGAGCAGGAATCGTTGCAATCGGCTCGACAAAACCAACATATTGATCGCCTTTTGCGTTTTGCATTCTCCCGTTTCATCGATATGGGCTACTGTGATGCCCTGCTCAAATAGCGTATTGCCGATCAGCTTGCTGCGATGACACTCCTGCGGCTTCGCTTCGGCACACAGGAGAGCGACACACAACTGCTTCTCCCAGGCGGTACGGAGACGCTGAATGCCTTGCAGATAGAATGCCTTCGTCCCGACTATAGCGTAATCTACCCGCCCATCCACATAACACGTTTTATCTTCTGGTCGCCCACCCAGTAGATTGCCCATAAAAACGTAACCGATATTTTGTTGCTCTAAGCGCGCTTCAAGCGTTTTCTTCGCAAAGTCTGGGCTGTAACGAGAGTAGGGTTGAGAACGGACATCGATAATATATTCGATGTGATAGCGCAGTAATAGAGCAATAAATTCATCAACTGAACGATTACCATAACCAATCGTGTAGATAGGAACATGCTTCATAGAACTCTCCAAAGGACAAGCATGCAATATATATGCATTGTCCTATACAGCACAAAAGCTGTGATTGATTGACCCTAGTATATCGAATAAGAACATTTGCGTCAATTCCTATAAATTACTATCTTTTACATCACAAATGCATCACAGACTCATCCTTTTTAACTACTCGCCTCTGGCTATTTACTCACTATGTGGGCAACAAAAAAGAATGGAGACCGCACGTGATCGATCTCCATTCTTTCTGCTACAGAGACGCTATTTTTCCAGCGTACTCTTCGAGTTGCGCTCTCCATCGTAGGTGAGCAAGATACGCTTGTTATCGAACATAGTCTCAAGGTGAACGGGGCGTCCCCAGATCAGATAGACATGTTGCAGCGTCTTCTCGGCATAGGCCAGATCAAGCTCCTGCCCCTCATACAAGTGTTTGATATAGAGTTCGCGGTTCCCTCGATAGTCGCCATTCTCCACAACGAGATAGGGATACCCAAAGTTGGTCATATTGCCGACGATCATATCGCGCACTTTACGCCAATCTTTCTCGACAATCACCCACTCGTCGCCCTCTTTCTTGTAGAGATAGAGGTCGAGATCCTTGATCAGATCTTCGGTCAGGTAGTTCCGCAAGAATGAGACATCATTCTCCATCTCACGAATCTCGAAGAGCTTCTCGCGCCCACGCCCTGGCTTACGCCCAAGCCGCTCCCGCTCCTCCGTCGTGGGACTATCCCAACGGCGCTCAATATCTTCCAGCATCTTGAAGCCGATGTAATAGGGATTGAGCGAGGTACGCGATGGGGAGAGAACACCTGAATGCAATTGGGCAAACTCAAGCATTTCAGCGTCCGTAATTACGCCTCGTTCCGCCAATTCTCGCATTATACGCGAGTGCCAAAGAGATGCCCAACCCTCGTTCATAGTCTTAGTTTGCATCTGTGGCACAAAGTACAGCATTTCGGACCGTACGATTTCGAGGATGTCACGTTGCCAGTCTTGCAGATGCGGGGCGTGATGCATCAAGAAGAGCAGAATATCTTTCTCAGGTTTTTCCGGGAACTTAGGCGGCCTGATATGGTGTAGATCGCGCTCCTCCTCGGCCCTTTGCTGGCGCTGATCCAGGTTCCACAGATCGTCATATTCGGTGGCTCGCTCCTTGAACTTCTCCTCTTTCTGCGGCTCATCCTCACGTAGCAACAGGTTGTAGTCCACGTGTTCCTGAATGGAAAGGGCCGCATCGAGGAAATGCTCTACCGCATCCTTGCCATGATCGAACTCGTATTTGGCGATACGGTCCGCATGCACGCTGACCTTATCGATCATGCGGCGCGAGGTATGCTGAAAGTAGGCGTTGTTCTTGAAGAAATCGGTATGACCAAAAACATGCGCTGCCACAAAGGTATTTTGCAGCAGGTTGTTCATCTCCATCAGGAAGGCATAGCTGGGATTGGTGTTTACCACCATCTCATAAATCTTGCTCAATCCGAAGTCATACTGCATCTTCTGCCGATAGTATGCCTTGCCGAAAGTCCAATGGCTGAAACGGCCAGGCAGACCATAGGAGGCAAACTCATACATGATGGACGCGGGCACCAGCTCAAAATGAGTGGGGAATGGATCGAGGCCGAACTTGCGGGCTTCCTCCCAGGCCGCATCGATGCCGTCACGCAACCGCTCAATATCGGGATTAGAACCATCAAGTGTTGTCATATAGGAAGCTCCTGACTATCTAACCGGAACAGCATCGCCACGTTGAGCAAAGAATTTGCGCAGAGCTGGATACACCTCTTTCTTATCGGAAATGGTCACTGCAATAAACTTCTTGTCGGTAATCTTGTTATACGCCGACATCAGCGTGCTGGGCGAGCGATAATGGCCCTCACGGATCTCGCCATAGCCAAAGATGTTACATAGCTCCATCAGCTTATTCACAAGCTGCACGCAGCGATCATTGTCCCAGGGCAGGTTATCTCCATCGGAGAAGTGAAAGGGATAGATGTTCCAGTCATACGGATTGTAGCGCTCCTGAATGACCTGCAAGGCCAGTTCGTACGCAGACGATACCTGTGTACCACCGCTCTCGCCCTTATGGAAGAATTCCTCTTCAGTCACTTCTTTCGCTTCGGTATGATGGCTGATGAACACGATATGCACATTGTTATATTTCGTACGCAAGAAGCGCACCATCCAGAAGTAGAAGCTTCTTGCAATGTACTTCTCGAATTCACCCATACTGCCCGAAACATCCATCATAGCAATTACAACCGCATTGGACTGATACTTGATGGTTGGCTCCCAGACCTTGAAGCGCAAATCCTCATTTTTGATATCTTTGAAGCGAGCCTCACCTCTAGCCGCGTTGCGCTTCATATTTTCCATGATCGTGCGCTTTTTATCGAGGTTGGTCATCGGCCCCTTTTTGCGCACATCGGTAAAGCGCACCGCCTCGGTCTCCATCTCCTGCTGGCGCTTCTGTTCGAGGTTAGGTAGGGAGAGATCCTCGAAGATCATCGCGGCCAGCTCTTCCATCGTGATCTCGGCCTCATAATAATCATAGCCAGCTTCTTTGCCGGCATCGCCCTTTTTCCCTTTGCCCTGTCGGGGTTCCTGGGCCACGACATCACCAACCTTGCTCTTACCATTGCCCTGTCCGGCGTGCGTCTGGCGGCCCGGATCGTAGCGGAAGCGATACTCTTCGAGGGAGCGAATGGGAACGCGGACCATCTTTTTGCCATCGGAGAGAATAATGCTTTCCTCGCTGACAATCTCACCCAGGTTCTTCTTGACTGCCTCGCGGATCTTCTCTTTGTGGCGCTCCTGGTCAACCTGCCCCTTGCGGTGCAACGACCAATCGTGCTGTGAGACAGACATAACACTTCTCCTTCATATATGCCAAAACGGGGATGTGGATACCTGTGCAGCCATCCTCGTTGGAAGGACGTTGATCGATCTCAGGATACTTCACCGAGGTTCCCGTGAGGGAAACCCCGGTGGAGCAAACCTGAATCTGGTATCTGCCAACAACTAACGGTTCAAGAGGCTGCCCGTGTAGCGGAGAATTTCGTTCGCGCACACATGACAGTAGCCATGCTCTGTCATCAAACGATCAACGACTTCATTGATCTTGCGCAGTTGCTCTTTATCAGGAGTACGCGCTGATGTTGTAATCTTCACCACATCGCGCAGATCAGCAAACAGCTTCTTTTCAATCGCTTCTTTGAGGCGCTCGTGGCTGGTGTAATCGAAGGTCTGTCCCTTACGAGCCAGCGACGAGATACGGATCAGAATCTCCTCGCGGAAGGAACGCTTGGCATTCTCAGAGACGCCAATCTGTTCTTCAATGGAGCGCATCAGATGCTCATCTGGCTCCACTTCCTCGTCGGTGATCGGATCACGCAACTTGGTTTTATTGCAATACGCCTCCACGTTATCGAGGTAGTTGTTCAACAACGTGCGAGCCGACTCCTCATAGGAGTAGACGAAGGCGCGCTGCACTTCTTTCCGTGCCAGTTCATCGTATTCTTTACGCGCTTCACTGACAAAGTTCAGATAACGCTCGCGCTCCTCGCGGGTGATGCTGGTATGCTGATCCAGGCCATCGCGCAGCGCACGTAACGCATCAATAGGATTAATGCAGGTAACATTTGGCTTGATGAGTGCGTTGGAAAGACGGTTGATGACGTAGCGAGGCGAGATGCCATCCATGCCCTCGCGCTGTGCCTCATCCTGTAGCTCGCGCACATCCTTCTGCTTGAAATCCTCCATATCCTCGCCATCATAAAGTTTGAGCTTCTTCATCAAGCTCATACCCGCTTTCTTGGACGCTTCCAGACGGGTCAGAATGGCAAAGATACTGGCGATGCGCAGGGTATACGGAGCAATATGGACGTTTTGCAGAGAGCTTTGCTTGAGCAGTTTCTCGTAGATTTTCACCTCATCGGAGACGCGCAGATTATACGGAACCTTTACCAGAATGATGCGGTCTTGCAGCGCTTCCGACTTCTTATTGCCAACGAATGACTGATATTCATGCTCATTGGTATGGCTGACTACCACCTCATCGGCGTAGATCATGCTGAAGCGCCCGGTCTTGATGTTCTGCTCCTGGCTGAGCGTCAGAAGGACGTAGAGGAACTTCTCATCCGTCTTCAACATCTCAACAAATTCCATGATACCGCGATTGGCAATATTCAGTTCGCCATCGAAACGATACGCGCGGGGATCGCTCTCGACGCCAACCTCGCCGATGGTAGAGAGGTCAATGCCACCCACCAGCTCACTGATATCCTGAGACTTAGGATCAGAGGGGGTAAAGGTACCGACGCCGATACGATATTTTTCGCTGAAGGAGATGCGCTTCACCGGGACATCTTCAATACGCCCCTTATACTCATTATCGACCATGTAGCGGCAGTGGGGACAAAGATCACCTTCAATGTAAAGGCCAAACTCTTTTTCAACATCAGCACGCAGCTCATGTGGGATCAAGTGGAGGGGTTCTTCATGCATCGGGCAACCCTTAATCGCATAGATCGCCCCGGCAGGAGTGCGGCTATATGCCTCTAATCCTCGTTTCAGCAGGTAAACAATTGTAGACTTACCGCCGCCAACCGGTCCCATTAGCAGCAGCACGCGTTTACGTACTTCCAAACGCTGAGCGGCAGAGTGGAAGTAGTCAACAATTTGCTGGAGAGGCTTTTCAATACCGAAGATCTCCTGGCTGAAGAATTTATAACGCTGATCACCAGTCCGAGTCGTTTCGACCCCAGCATCCATAATCATATGATAAATGCGCTCATGGGAAAGTTGCGTGACTTCAGGTTTTTTGCCTGCAAACTCGAAGTACTGTGCGAAGTTCCCTTCCCACATGAGTTCTCGCTCACGATCTCTATATTCCTCCAACCGCTTCACCAGATCCATGGTTCACCCTCTCTCTGTTGTAAGACTATGGTGTAAGAAAGCCTCTTGACCTCAAGAATGCCAGGGAAAAAATCCTACACCATTCCTTTAGACAATGCTACAAGTGACAGCCAGGGAAACACACTCCTTGCGCGAATGGAACGAGAAGACAGGGGCGACATTAAGCGACATTAAAAGTGGGAGGGATGGATTATGCACCTCCCGGTTTGCCTACAATGTCCACTGCCATCCAGAACCACCCAAACATCCAGGTGCAATAAGACCGAAAGGGCCAGTTTCTTCCGCGACCTCAACGCGAGAGAACCAGCCCTTATCTACATATCGGAGGATATTCTTCTTGTGACCGATTGCATTTTTTGCCCACACCCATGATCGGGTACGATGGGATAGTGTCGTAAGACGCATCATGCTGATGCTCCTGCAATGTTTCAATCTATCCTTTCTTAACGCTACCACTGGTCATAAAAATGAACCACTGATACGGCTACGTCGCCGCCCCCCACCATCAAAACACTGCCAATCACCCTTGCCCATCTAAAAGGGTATAAGCTCATTATAGCATATTTCTGCCAGGAAGTTAAGTCTATGCCCCCTCAATCTTCCTTCTCTAAGAATTATAATCTCAAGCTTTCAATCTCAAGAACGAGTGAGATAGCAATTGCTCGCTTGCTAGAAGTCGATTGACAGAGCATCTTTTCCTCCTGGAAGATAACTGCCATAGTCATCTATTACTAAGAACGCAGATCATCCATGAAAAGTTACATCCAACCATGCCAATAGGATCAGGCAAAAATGCCCTTTCCGGCCTATGCATTTATCGTTCCAATTATCTTCTCCCCATAGCTCACGTGCAACGTACGCGCTGCGTTCCCATTTCGTATGGCAATACCCACATAGCCCGAACTATCGCCGTAGATAAATGGACGCGCTTCCTGTCCATCACCCCCAGGCACATCGGCAAAGAAGCGACGGCGCTCCGCCACGGCCTGATTGAGAGCTGGGAAGCCAAGCTGTATGGCGTGGCTGGAGAACAGATCAGGGACCAGGCTCAACGGAATATTGGTAATGATATTGCCAAAATTATCGATATGCAACACCTCGGCCTCTATGCGCTCTCCCTGCCGCGCGGCCAGAGAGGGGTCAATATGTACCAGATCTGCCAGTTCCAGCCGTTCCCCCAGTTCTGCAAGAGCGACGCCACCAGCGAGGTGTGCTCCCGCTGGAGCAAAGATATCGCGCCCGTGAAAGGTCGAACTCACCTGCTGCAAGCGATAAGCGGGATTGGCAAGCGTAACTGCCTCATGGAACGTCTGCTCGGCCAGCACGCGGTCAAATAACCCGTTATCAGGCCCCACAAAGATCCAGTCACCCGCCCTGACAGCAATAGGGCGACGCGTACTACCCACGCCCGGATCAACCACGCAGACAAAGACGGTGCCTTTCGGAAAATAGCGATAGCTGGCGGCGAGTATCCAGGCTCCCGAAGACACATTTTGTGGGGCAACATCGTGCGTAATATCCACAATCTGGGCCTCCGGCGTAATCCCCAGCGCCACGCCCTTCATCACTCCCACATCGCCATCGCCAAGCCCAAAATCTGTCATAAAAGCAACAACGGGACGAATTGATGATTGACTCATGCTCAACACTACTCCTGCTTCTCTGAATCTTCTTACATCATCGGGTCATCAATAACACACGTCGATGGTGTGTCTATTATTATGCACACAATCAAGCAGTGATGTCATTGTGGCTTCCGTACGACGGCTCTTCTGCTCACTTATCTGAACAATTGACAGAATTGCGCGCATCACGGGTTACTTCTGTCGCACCCATTATGACATTGCGGGAGATGTATGCTATACTAGCGCCAATAGATAAGACTTAGCTATACGAAAAAGGTACCGTGAAAAATTATAAAGATACGCAGATAGATCATGGGTCAGGCAGCCAGCGACGATGCTGCCGCCCTGTACACTCAATCAACGTGCGTACAGTAACCGGAGTGATGCGGATATGAACATCAGTACTGGTGGACCTCATATTCTACTTTTTGAGCGAGATCAACAATTAGCAGTATTACTTACCAGCGAGTTCCAGCTTGCTGGCTATGAATGCCATACGGCTCGGACAGCCGTGGAAGTATTTGATGCAATCGCTCGTTATCCCATTAAAATTGTGCTTGTCAATGTAGCGCAGGCAGCGGCAGCGCGACGAGAGTTCTGGGTAGCTCTGGATTCGCAGCGGCGAGGGCGCGGCGTCCAGGTATTGACTCTCCGTTGTACGAATATCGCAGGTTATGGGCCGCACGACTCGGAAGACCGCTCGCAGGCTATGGTAGACGTTGAAATTGATGGCATGCTCGGCATTGTCAATCTCATTGATACAGTACGAGCACGAATACCCGGGAATGGTGTCAAAGCTAACACAGGCACAATGCCACGAATGCCCAGGATGGTAACACCAGCACCTCCAGCCCAGATGCCTCCCTCGCCTTCAACTATTTCAAGAACGACGGCCCCTCAATACTCACCATCCTTAAATGCTCTATTTAATACCAGCAGTACTATAGCCCGACCTTCTGCCAATGATACATTATCATCACAGCTGCCCAGGCCGCCCTCTCCGGTCCAATCGCCGCCCAGCACTCCAGCTGCCGCTACGCACATAGCTTCGACCATACCAACATCTCCCTTAGCAGACACGCCATCTGAAGCAATGGGTAGTGGCACATCAACCTATACGGATAAAATACGTGCTGTGCTTTATCCCAATCAACGCGTCTGGACGCCACAGGGAAATGGTACCGTCTCGACGCCACCTGAAAACAGAGCGACTTACGAATCATCCTCTTACGCTCCCTCGCCGCCACCTATGCCCTCAGCACCGGTCGAGGCTACAACATTGCAACGGCTGGCAAACGGACAAATCGGCACAGAGGGACAACAGGAATCGGGGTTAGCGCAACTTTCGCGCATGCTTCAAGAGCGTCAGTCGTCGCAACAACAGGTGACAGACTACCCGATAAGAAATACGTATTCTTACCAGGCTACTGAGCCACGGCAGACCGAGGAACCATCTTTTCCCGCTCCCAATATTCCGCAGAGCACAACCAGTGCAGCAACGATGAACTACGCAGCTCAGGCTCCGGTTCGTCCGATGCCCACTCCTGAGAACCCGGTAGAACCCGTGAGCTATGCCGCACCCGCACCAACTCGGCCTGCGCAAGCTCCAGAACCTCCGGCAACGCCTACAGGTTACGCCTCGCCTGCTCCCGTGCGCCCGGCATATAGTCCAGATATGACGACAGGCACAACTGGCTTTATTACCCATACAACGCCCCCTGCACCAGTTCGGCCAACCCAGGCTCCTGAGCATACAATCATCAGCGCACAGCCATTACGCGCCTCTCCCATTCAGGATATACCGGCTGAGCGTCCTGACAGTGGTCATTCCAACACAGAGGGAGCCAGGCGTACTGAAGCGATTGCACGTGCTGCCTATGGGCAACCACCGCAAACTCCCGCAGCTATACAACCGCTGGCTTCTATTGCAGCACAACCAGCACCACAGCCGATGAAAACTCCACCAGTGTCGGAACCGCCGCTGGTAGAAGAAGGGCAAGCATATATTACCGAAGAGCCTGAAGAGGAGACGCTGCATCAAATTTCAGGCGAACTCGTCAGCAATGAAAAGGTGAAAAACAAGGCCAGCGTTCCAGAAACAACCATCTCTGAAGAGGCGCTCCTGATTTCAGAACTGGGAGCAGAAGTAGATCTGGGGTTGTCTCCCAATAACGCTTTGCTGCTCGACATTATGCAAAGCCTGCCACCTATGCCACCTGCCCCACCACAGCCATCACAGGTGCAACCGCAGGTACTCAACGGCAGGGCAACCCGCACACTCAACAGCGTGCTGCTAGAAGGACATCTCGTTCCCCAGAATCGGCTGGAAGTGGCTCAACGAATACAGCGTATGTTACGTGGTGTGGATTTGAACTATCAACTCGGTGAAATTTTGCTTATGTTTAAGTTACTCACTCCCGATCAACTCCTGGCGGCCAGCCTGGTCAGCTATGGCATGATTACAACGGCACAAATCAGTGCACTCGGTCGTATTCGCCAGGAACTACATGCGATAGGACTTGAATATGACCTGGAAAATCTAGTCATTCTCTTCAGGATTTTAACCCCAGAGCAATTACGGGAGGTTCGCTCAAGCTGGCAAGGATAAATAGAACAAAGAGAGCAGATCGGAGCGTTCCGACCTGCTCTCTTTGTTTCCAGCGCTAAGCGTTTTCCACCTTCTCGATCTTCGCTCCCAGCGCGCGCAGCTTGGCATCAAGTTCCTCATACCCGCGCTCGATATGCTCGATACCATAGACTTCAGAAGTGCCTTCAGCGCACAAGGCAGCTAGAATATATGAGCAACCAGCACGGATATCGGGAATAAAGAGCTTCGTTCCCCTGAGAGGCGTTGGACCCCGCACAACGCAGCTATGCATATGCTCTTTTTCCCGGAAACGGCAGGGAACTTCGCCGAGGCACTTGGTATAAAGGCCAATATGAGCGCCCATCCCTCTCAGGGCACTGGTATAACCAAAACGATCCTCATAAATCGTCTCATGCACCACAGAGATGCCCTCGGCCTGAGTTAACAAGACCGTAAATGGCTGTTGCCAATCGGTCATAAACCCTGGATGGACATCAGTCTCTAACGCGATAGCTGGGGGAGGGCTATCGGTAGCACAGAAGCGAATGCCCTCGTCATCTACCTCAAAGCGCAACTTCATTTTTGACAGAGTATTCAAAAAGGTGAGCAGCGTATCCTGTTGCGCACGTCGCAGATAGACATCGCCCCTTGTGAGATAGGTTGCAATCGCCAGCGAAACGGCCTCGTTGCGGTCGCTCAACAGCGTGTGACCAGCTCCCCGTAAGCGATCCACGCCCTCCACAACGATACGCCGATCCACCTTTAGCTCAATGATCGCTCCCATCTTTTGCAGCAACTTGATCAGATCGATAATTTCCGGCTCGTTTGCGGCATTCTCAATGATCGTCACACCCTTCGCCAGAGAAGCCGTGATCAGAAAGTTCTCCGTCGCCATGACGCTGGGAAAGGGTAGTTTGATCGTTGCACCGTGCAGCCGTTTCGCGCTCGAACAATAATACAGGCCATCGCGCTCAACGATCTTAGCCCCCATCTGTTGCAAGCCCTGAATATGAAAGTCAATCGGGCGAGGTCCGATACGATCGCCGCCCGGACGTGGGATCGAGACCTCACCACAACGATGCAACAACGGCCCGATCGTCATTACCGCAATGCGATTCAGACCGCCAACGGTGGTGGAAATCCTGGTTTCGCCGACCTCTGGCGTGTGGATCGTCAACGTATGATCTTCAAGCTGCACCTGGGAGCCAAGACCCTGGCAGAGCTTGATGGTCAGATCGAGATCGCCGAGCAGCGGCACATTGCGCAATGTGCATTGCTCAGCGGTGAGTAGCGACGCGATCACCATTTTTGTCACAGCATTCTTCGCACCGCTAATAGAGACCTCTCCCCGCAACGGCATACCACCAGTTATCAGGTAGTATGGAGCGGTAGAAACAGGCATATCAACAAGATCCATCTCAACGAACACTCCTCATCTTTTTATCCCCATTCCCCGGAGCCTTCCACAACCACCTCAAAGGATTGAGGCGAGATGGGGGAGAAGCCATATGCTTCATTTGTCGTCGGGTGGTCTTCCCCTGATCCAGTTCATCAAGCAA
This sequence comes from Reticulibacter mediterranei, assembly GCF_016587455.1. Classification (NCBI taxonomy): domain Bacteria; kingdom Bacillati; phylum Chloroflexota; class Ktedonobacteria; order Ktedonobacterales; family Reticulibacteraceae; genus Reticulibacter; species Reticulibacter mediterranei. Next base: position 2,465,395 of record NZ_BNJK01000001.1, read on the forward strand.
TGCCGCAAAGCGATTGACGCTCTGTGCGACCCCCTCGACCATTAAATAGCCCGATGGTTTGACTGCATCGCCAACCAGATACAGCCCTCGTACAGCTGTCTCTGGCTGCGTATCTTCACCCTGAGCAATTCGATTGACCGGCCACTCCCCACGATAGGTTCCCATTGTCAATACGCGACAGTGGGTATCAAAGGCTTCACCAAAGAGCATGCGTAGATCGGCCAGAGCAAGCGCTCGCTCTTCCTCCACATTGTTACTCTGAATAACCTGGTGGCTAATCAACAGATGTTTGCCAGCAGGCGCGAGAGCCGGATCACTGTTTGTTGGCTGCACAATCCCGGCAATTCGTTGCGTATCCAGGCAATACATGATGCCTCGATGCGGGATCAGCGACACATCGCTCAGCACATGGACCTTCAAGCCCACCGCCTCGTGCAATGCCATCTCTTCTTCTACAGAGTCTTCCCGATCGGCCACTGCCGCTTGCCGCGCAAAGCTGCCTTTCTTCAAGACCTCTGCCTGGGTCACGCGATGCCTATGCAGCAACGCATTCGTAGCACGAGGCCCGATATCGCTGACCACCAGCGGAGCATATAAAACTGCCTCTGCCCCATTTGCTTTCTGACGAACGCGCACGCCAGTAACGCTCTCCTGCTCTTGCAGAATCTCAACCACATCGCAGGAGAGCCGTATCTCGCCCTGTTGCTGGACAATATGGCGCTGCAACTGGCGCGTTATCTCGCCACAGCCGCCCTCCACAATGGCAGGGGCACCGAAGCGCAACATATTTTTTGTCGTCCTGACCACCTCTTCAGTACTGACCTGATGCAATTCAAGGCTAAGGGCAAAGCGCGAGATACGCTCGAAAAATGCCACAAGCTGCGGATTCCGCCTGACATTGATATGCCGCTCCAGCCATAGGTCAAAAGGCAGAACACGCTCGTTGCGAGGAAGAGGTTTGAAGAACATTAAATAACCGATACGAGTAAACCAGAAAAACTGACGCGGCCCCAGGAATTGATAGACGCCCAACAATCCACGCGCACGATAAGACTTACCATGCACATGAAAAGAGCCGAAGACATCAGCGTCGAAGAAATGGTGTGGTATGCGCAAGGCGCGCAACATCTGCGCGAGGACGCCACTGCTGCCGAAGGGAACCATATGGACAGCACCGGTGCTGACCTGAACGCCCTGAAATGTTTTCGCTGTAAAACGCCCTCCACAATGAGGCAAGCGTTCCAGCACAACAACACGTTTTCCCCGTGCGAGTAACTGAGCGCTGCTCAGTAGACCACCCAGACCCGCACCAATCACAATAGCATCAAAATGTTGAGTCGTCTCAGATGGAGAGGCCGTGTCTACGGCCTCCTTTCCATCGCTGGTAGGAAGTTCAGGTTCATGCATGCAAAAGCCCGGTGTCCAATCTGACTATGCAGGCCGATGCTCCCGAAAAAACCTGTCAGGGATGGTAGGAAACGCAGGAAGCAGCCCATCAATCAGCCCACACAAATTTCGGGGGACACAATTGTACGAGCGTGCGTACGTGTCCCCAACAGCACTTATTTATCCTCGCCAATCATGCTGCGCAACAAGCTGTTGCATTCAGCCATAGCATTGAGGACATTCTGATGAATCTGGAAGACCTTATTCAACTCGCGTGCCTTGCGTGCCAGTTTCGTGACATACTCGATATCGCGAGGATTATTCATAACATCTTCCATTAACTGAAGCAGGTCCGCCCAGGCCAACGCCTCGCGACTTCGTGCCACATCAGCAATCGTGTTATCCATCCGTTCGGAGACGCGCCGGATACCAGAACGCAACTGACTGGCCGTCTGGTTCAATTCGGCCTCATGATTGCGCATAGCATCTTGCGTTGCGTTAAACTGTTGCTGAAGGGTCGTAATCTGTCCATCCAGAGAAGAGAGGGCCGCGATCAAGTTCGTGAGATCGGGCAATGAAGGCTGAGACAGACTGGTCAGGCGATTGAAGGTCACGTCGGACGAGCTAGACGCCGAACTACTGCGCTCTGGCGTATACTCCTGATAGACAGGTGGTGGCGGACTGACCGGTTCCACGACAGGAGTAGGTGGTGGTGGCGGTGGTGGTGTCAAAGGCGCGCTGGAAGCAACGGGTGTGTTGACTGGTACGCTGACAGGAACGACAGGAGGTGGAGCGGGTGTGCTGGGAACATCTTCATATGAAGAGCTTACAGGAGCACTCGCAGCCAAAAACCCATTTCCCAGAGAAGCAACAGCAGGCTCTACTGCCAGGGGTGTTGCTGGCACAGGCGGAAACGCAATCGGAGCGGGAGCTGGCTGCTCTTCTTCCGGCACGTCAACCGGGCGTGTGCCAAAATCATCGCTGGAGGGAACCGTCGCCAGATCATCGGGCTGCGTACGGAACGTCTTCTCCTCGTGATCGAAGGGAACCATAACAGTTTGCAACTCTTCCAGACTGGTGGCAGGAGACTCAAAAGCACGGAAGATCAATTCATGCTCACCGATGCCCACATGGTCGCCATCCTGCAAGATGCGCGGAACACCTTCCTCAATCTGTTGCCCATTGACAAAAGTACCATTCGCACTGCGCTCATCGCGCAACAGGTATTGACCATTTTCATAGCGAATGGTTGCATGGCGGCGTGAAGTCAACTTATCTTTCGATAACAATATATCGCTGCTAGGAGCGCGGCCCACGACCACCTCTGACTTATCGAGCGGGTACTCCTGCAACACCTCGCCGCTTTCCGAACGCAATATAAAACGTGCTGGCTGCTCAATGTTGTCACCAGATGCCGGAGCTGCTCCCGCAGAATCAGGGCGACGGGTAGCCTGGTCGTTGCCCGCAGCAACGGTAGCAGAGTCGTCCGATCCCCATCCGCTGGCAGGAGTCGTTCCTCCCTCCTGAGAAACCGCTGCCCCCCAGTTATCAGGAGCCGCCAGCGTCGCATCACCGACGATAGGCTGCGCCTGCTGTTGAGGTGATGCTGAGGGAGTAGCCGAAAGCAGGCGATTGCCACAATTCAAGCAGAAATTATCCCCTGGCCGTGTCTCGGCCCCACAAAAGGGACAGTTACCCATAATAAAAGTTCCTCCCATTTGTACGCGCATAGGCAAGAGAGTGTGCAAGCGCGAAACTTCTGACATTATATCAGAAGTGAAAGTTGAGCGTCGAGGGTCTGTTCGCAAAACAGCCTCTCCAAAGCTACGAACGATGCTTATTTACAGTACTCCAACAGTACTATAGTAGGGACGAATGACCATACGAATATTCACACAGCAGTTTTTTTGGAGCGCATCTCGACCCATTGCAGGATATACCAATATGCCTTTTCACCATTTATGCCGGAATCCATGCGATATTCGGCTGCAAGTGTTGAAAAAATTGCGCTAAAACTGGTGTGGCTCCCTGCGCGGAGAAGACGATATGTGTTGTATCGCGCGCCCCTGAGCATAGTTGCATACTACTTTGCGTCTTTGCGCCAGTTTTTGTTGTCGCAACCGGTTTAGTACTATTTCCCGCCGGAGAGGGACTGCATTGAAAGGCCGTGTTTTGTGCACGCAAAGGAGCCTCTGAAAAGCTGATAGAGCTATGATCGGGCAAAAGGTATCCTATCGTAAAATTCCCGCCAAAGATAGGATCATGAATTGTGGCCGAGGCACTCATCAGGCAGGCACCAGCCGGCAATGCTGCTGGGAGAAAAACGGTAAAACCGAGGTCCGCCTTGACCTGGACCCAATCAGCCACCGTTTTTGGCGCACCACCAGAGCCCGTAGTAGCGCCCTCATCGCGAAACACCATCAATGGCTTGCCACACCAATGAAATTGCGAGAGCGCGATCTGCTTTACAGCAGCAGTTCCCTGAGGCGTCGCGCTGCCACCGAAAGCGGGGCCAGAACAGGCCATCAACATCACCCCTGATACGAGCATATATCCAACAAGCTGTATCCATCTCCATTTTACATCCACAAAAAACGGCGTTGTTTTTTTCCATTGCGGATACAACCATTGTCTGAAACGAGCGGCAAAACACAGCGTACCCATCCAGCTACTCCTTACAAATTACTGCAATAAAAAGCCATGCAATGTATAAACGATCAGACACACCAGATATCTCCATAGAACCTGAGAGTCCAGTATACATTTCTTCAAAAGAACACAATGCCGGTAAACTAAATTCTATGAGCATTGCAAAGAGAAAGAAAAAGAGGGGATAAGAGGGCTTTACAGCCTTCAGATTTAATGCTACCATTACATTCCACCGCCATTACAATTGAATCAGGAAGCTGGTGTTTCGCTTTCCTCGATGCCAGTCGCATCTTGTGTTAAAGCGGAAAGAGAATTCAATACATTGCTAATAGAATACTACTAGCCCTGAAGGGGTAATAAACGTGTGAATGCAAGACAAATTTGGCAAACAACAATAGAAAGATTACAGGCACGAATAGCTCCTGCGGCGTTCACAACCTGGTTTCAAGGAACTTCGGCGCTCTCTTTTCAGGATGGCGTCTTTACTGTACGTGTTCCCTCAACGTTTGCCAAATCGCATCTTGAACACCGCTTTATAGAACCAATCCGCTCCATCCTTTCAGAGGTCACGGGAGGCGCAGTTGAGGTCCAGTTTGTGGTGGCAAAGGAAAATTCTGAGCAGGCAGGCGAAATGACAAGAGGCAATATGTTCACACCTCCTAAACGCCCCCATCGTCTTGGGCGCAGCCGTTTCTCGGCACAGCGCGAAAAACGCATCGCCGATGCCGCCGCCAACGCCATGCAATCGGTCACATCCAGGCTCTCACCTCCACGCACACCACGCATCGTGGAAGACGAACAGGTTGAGCAGACCGCCAACGAAACAACAGGTGTAGCTGAAATCAGCGGTGTCCAGGAATATAATAGTACCGTCACGGCAAAGCCTCCTACATTCTTCAACGAAGGCGGTCTGCTCAACCCGCGCTATACATTTGACGCCTTCATTGTCGGCAAGTCAAACCAGCTGGCCCATGCTGCTTCGCTTGCCGTCTCAGAAAACCCGGGCCGTATCTACAATCCCCTCTTCCTCTACGGAGGAGTCGGATTGGGCAAGACGCATCTACTGCACGCAGTCGGGCACGTTGGCGAGGCAGCGGGATTGACCGTACTCTATGTAACCTCGGAAAAGTTCACCAACGAGATCATCAACGCCATCCGTTTTCAGAAAACGGAAGAGTTTCGCGAGAAATATCGCCAGATCGATATCTTGCTGGTCGATGATATCCAGTTCATCGCCGGGAAAGAGTCAACAGAAGAAGAGTTTTTTCATACCTTCAACTCTCTGCATATCGCCAATAAGCAGATCGTCGTCACCAGCGACCGCCCACCAAAGGCGATCCCCAGTTTGCAGGATCGTTTGCGCTCTCGCTTCGAGTGGGGGCTGCTAGCAGACGTACAGGCTCCCGAATACGAGCATCGACTGGCAATTCTCCGCTCAAAGGCCGATTCGTTGCACTTTGCGATTCCCAGCTCAGTTATCGATTATATCGCCCGCGCCGAATCCCACAGCGTACGAGAGCTTGAAGGCTCACTCAATCGCGTGATTGCATACGCGACGCTGCAAGATGCACCAATTACGGTTAAGCTGGCCTCGCAAGCACTCGAACACATTTACTCTGAGAAAAAGCAACATACAGCGCTAACCGTCTCCGAGGTACTGGTTGGCGTTTCTCGCTACTATAACGTCGATGCCGACCTCCTGCGCGGCAAACAACGAGACCGCGATATCGTCTGGCCTCGTCAGGTTGCCATGTACTTGATGCGCGAAGAGACCAGCGCCTCCTGGTTACAGATCGGCACAGAACTGGGCGGACGCGACCATACCACCGTCATACATGGGTGGGAGAAAGTGCATGCGGAGATGGCCCACAGCGACCGTGTGCGCCACGAAATCGCCGCTGTGCTGGAGTCATTGCAGCGCGGACAGATCTAACCGCACCCTACAGGCCTGCTCTGTATTATAATCTCCATAGAGACGATATATTTCGCAATCAAAAGAAAGCAGGCCCTTTTCATGAAAATAGCCATTGGCAGCGATGAGCGCACGCACCTGACCGATTTCGTCATCGAAGAACTCAAGAGGCGCGGTCATGATCCCCTACCCTTTGGTCCCCTCGCAGAAAATGATCCCGAAAAAGACTGGCCGCAGACCAGCAGCAACGTCGCTACAGCCGTCGCCACCAGCCAGGCAGACGAGGGGATCGTTTTTTGCTGGACGGGAACTGGAGCCTCCATAGCCGCCAACAAAGTATCCGGTGTTCGTGCCGCACTCTGCCATGATGCAGAGACAGCTCAGGGAGCGCGTACCTGGAACCATGCCAACGTTCTTGCACTGAGTTTGCGGGCAACGACGGAAGGCATTGCAAAAGAGATCCTGGATGCCTGGTTTGCCACGCCCTATTCCGATGATGCCTGGAACCACCAGCAGATGGAGCGCATTCGACAATTGGAAGAGAGGACAAACGCGCACATGGATTCCTCATCCGCGTAAATGATCACTCGCAACGCCTGTGTACTTCACTTCGTACTCTCTAATAGAAGATCCAACCAGTAAGATACAAACTCTCGGCAATAGGGAGAGAGAGAAGATATAATATAGCGAAAAATTGCCAGGTTGGACATTCCAGATCGAATGTTAGCCATTCTGTGCAATCTATCCTGTTCTATTAGGAGACACCATATGCAGCAACAACAACATGCCGACTATGATCTGTTGGCAGTTTTCGCAGAGGAGGCAAAAGCAGATGCAGCCGTTACCAAACTCCGTAAAGAGGGGTTCAATGAGGAGGAAGTCTATCAGCTAGCATCGGGAGCAGCTGGCAAAGGCGAGTTCCGCGATCATCGCTCAAACAACAGCCGCAGCGAGTACTTTTTGCAAACGAAACGCAGCGGCCCTAACCCATTGCTGGTGGTCGCCCTGGCGATTATCTTTGGCCTCGTGGTGGGTGGACTGAGCTATCTGGCAAGCTTTGCCCTCCCGAATCTCTCGGAACCAACCACGCTGATTATCGGCGTTATCCTCGGCCTGATTATTGGCGCGATTATCGGCATTGTCCCAATGACCCGGGTGCGTGGCAACATCGGACAAGACCCTGCCAAAGGGAGCGCCGCGCCGCCAAAAGAGCGGGGAAACGGCGCAAAAACGGTGGTTGCCTTACGCTTTCCCGATACAGACAATCCAGCCAGAAAGTCCCGCGCCCGCGCCATCCTGCTCAACAACGGGGGAAGGATCGATAGGAGCGTGGGAAGACGAGAATAGACCGATAAATAACTGGATGCCTCTCATGATTGAGAGGCATCCTTTTTTGTCCGACATTGGTGGGGTAATAAGCAACCAGGCGTAGGATATTTGTTAGGAGACTGGCAAAATACAGTATACTTCGTTACAATAGACTTTGTTGAAAAAACACATTCCTGTCTTAGTTCACTATTCGGAGAATATCAGTGGTGTTTCAAGATCAGTTGGCGTTTCCCCGGCTGCAAATCAAACCGGAGAAGATCATCCGTCAACATACAAAGCTGCTTCCTCCGTATAAAGTCATCCTTTTCGACGATGATGTCAATGAGATGAATTATGTCATTTTCGCGCTTCTGCACTCCGTCAACAATCTTTCGGCACAGGAAGCTGAATCTATCATGCTTTCAGCACATCTGACAGGAAGTGCAATTGTCGTTGTTTGTCCGAGAGAACTGGCCGAGTATTATCAAGAACGCTTGCTCAGTTATGGATTAACAGCAACGATTGAACCAGAGTAATTCGGTACACGCTGAGGCGGCCCTGGTGGTCGCCTCTCTCTTTTACGGCTCGATCCTATTTTGGAAAACTGAGGCAGGAACAGCACGTTGTAGCGGTAGGATATGAAAGAACAACACAGGATTGATCGCAACCGTATATCATAGTAGCGCGATATGATAGTTGCCTGACACAAAGGACGGTTTTGTGTATACAATTCTGCCATTGACGGAAGGAGAACTGGAGAGTAGAATTCAGAGAGATGGAAACCTGAAAGACGTTGACTAACGATGTCGGTACGACTTAAAGGTGTTTGATGCTGTTTTATCATACTCCATCAGGAGGAGACAAATCATGGTTCACTTATGGGGTTCCAGAGCCAGGGAAGAAACAGAGATAAGCAAATCTGCCCTTGGAGAGGGGGCCACCGGGGATATCGCAGTTGTCCTATGTGGCGATAAACTGGATGCCAACCTTGTATACCTGGGATGCCAAATGGCAAAAGGTGCCAAACGAAAAGTACACCTCGTTCACGTAATTGAAGTTCCGCGCGCATTACCACTCAAAGCTGTCTTAACTCAGGAATCTGATCGTGCAGATAAGTTGCTCAATGCTGCAATGGAAATTGCAGAGAAAGTTGGGTGCGAAGCCGTCGCCGAGGTGGTCCAGGCGCGCGATGCCGGACCTGCTATCGTTGACGAAGCCAAAGATCATCACTGCGCTTTGATCCTGATTGGCCTGGTACGCAATGGCAACAAACCCGTGCAGGAGCTTGGCAAAACTGTCCAATATGTTCTGGCAAATGCTCCCTGCCGCGTCTGGCTTGTGCAAGATCCTGCGCCACGACCGCAGCACGCGTTGACGCATTAGTCCAGGGAACAAGATAAAGAAAATAACGCACAGATACACATAAGCGTTCGCTGTCATGAAGACAACCACCTGTCAAGCACATATGGTTTGTTGAGAGATATGATATGCTCCTCGACCTGAACCTGAATACATATGTTACAATTGAAACGTAATAGTTAGTGACCCTTGCTTTTCTAGCCAGTGTACACGACCACTGTATTCGGGGAGACAGACGAAGATGACAACGAACTCTAATGTGACAAACTCTTCACCTCGTTCTCACAGAGATTACTATACAGCCCTCTATCAGGCTGCACTTACCATCTCATCCAGCCTTGAACTCGATCAGGTGTTGCAAAGCGTCGTGACGAGTACAACTGAGGCAATGCAGGTGAAAGCGTGCGGACTACGCCTACTCGATCCAGATACAGGCCAGCTACGCCTGAGCGCAGTGTATGGCTTGAGTGGCAGTTACCTGGCAAAAGGACCGGTTGATGTTGTACATAGCGCTATCGATAGCGAAGCGCTACGCGGCTCTCCCGTCTTCATTCCTGATGCCAGGGATGATCAGCGCTTTCAATACAAGGGAGCCGCAAAAGAAGAGGGAATCGTATCTGTACTCTGTGTGCCTCTGGAAGTACATGGAGAGGCCATTGGCGTGATGCGCGTTTATACCAGCGAGCCAACGACCTTTCACGAAGATGACATCCAGTTTCTTTCGGTTCTTGCCAGCCTCGCAGCATTGGCAATCGATAATGCACGCCTCTATGAGAACATCAGAAGTTCCTACAACGGGGTGATGAGCGCCCTCTGGGGAACGCACATGAATCCCTAGACAATCTCACAAACAAAATTCGTAGTGGCACGATTTATCGCGCTTGTGGACATTTTTGAATTAAGTGCCACAAGCGCGATAAATCGTGCCACTACGAATTTTGTTCAATATTTCATTACAAGCAGTTAAGCCTCTCATTAGATACGTGTATTGGTCAGATATGGCGAGGTGAACGAGGTATATTCGCCTGCTTGCTTGCCTGGTACTGGAAAGAGACGAGCAGAAAGCGGCTTATTCAGGCGGTGGGCAAGCGTAGCAACGTCCAGCAGGAGATGAGCAATAGAAGCAGCAGAGCTATCGCCGGGCAGCGGAACTGCGTCCAGTCCAGTCCCGCAGACAGACGAGTACAGCAGCAGGCGATGTGCATCGACGCGTCCCTCCGTCCAGCGCTGCCCCAACACCACATCCTCTAAAACTGGCAACATCAAGCCACAATACCCGCAGGTGGGGAGACCGCTGCTTTTCAATGCCGCCGTAATCGCAGCCGCCACTGCCAGCGTGCCAGAACTTCCCAGCGGTCCATACCCGCATAGCTCCATCGCCGCGACAATGCTATCCTCACCAAGCGGAGCTGGTGACACGTCGATGCCACCAAAAGCAAGGCCAGCATCGCGTGCAACTTGCTGCCCCAGCTCTACGATAGGTGCGGCCTGCTGTTGTAAGGCTTCTCGTATCCATTGCGTCACCAGTCCCAGATTTTGCGGGTGTGCTCCATCCGCATGCTGCGTTCGGAGCGCTGCGGCGACGATCCCTGCTCCCTGTACGCCAATAGACAGGTTGGAGGGGCCGGCATGATATGCAGCTGGAAAGAAGGGCGAGCCAGGCGGCATGCAGGCCAGCATCGCAAAGCGGAAATTGCCGAATCCTTCCTCTGTCTCCACAGCCAGACGTTGCATGATCTGTGCAGTCGGTAAAGCCGCCTCTGTCCTGACCCCGTGTTCAGACGTTGCAAGCAGCACGGTCGCGTTCAAAGCCGGGGATGGCCCCACAAGGTCCGCAATACAATCCAGACGGTCAAGGTCAAAGGCTGGATTGGCCGCTGCTACCGTCCCGAGCGAACAGAAGTCAAGCTGTACATCATCGAGCATCTTCTGCAATTCGCGTGTATAGTGACCGAGGGCGGCGGCAGGCCAATCTGCCAGATCATCAAAGAGAGGGCGCGTTGAGAGGCGTACTGTCTGGATTTCGTAGCCCGCCTCTTGATAGCGAGTACTTGCCCGTGACAGCACCTCTTGCGCACGCTGAACGGTGCCTGCCGAAAGAGGATGGGGATCAGCCAGACCAAGCGTGATTGTGCGGACTGGTGGCGTTGGCATAACTATGCTACCTCATTTCTTTGTTTACGCTGCAATGTATACAACTCTATTGTACCCATTCGATCATACACCTTTCACAGCCATCATGCACGAGCCATTGTGCTACAAACCTGTTTGTGTCGGACAAGCCAGGTCTCCCAGGGCTTTCCAATTCTCCCATCTAGCAGGAGTGCAGAGGGCGGCAGCCCTTTGCCAGGGTGCGGGGTGTCCCCGCAAAAACCTTTTTTCTTCTCTTTTGCGCGCCGCCTGCGGCGGCGCGCGAAGGAGGGAAGGAAACTGGGGACACCCCAGACCCCGGCAGGGAGACCCCTGCCCCCCTTTGAGCGGAGAACTGAAAAGCCCTGCCAGGTCTCCCTCTCACCTTGACGAAAATGTGTTCTTCTCGTACACTTTCTGCAACAGCGTAATAATGGGGAGATGTGTATGGCAATTCACGATATCTATCGAACCGATGAAGCCCAACAGGATTGCTTTCTCTGTGCGTTGGATCGGCACCAATGCCACACGCCACAACTGGAAGGACGCTTCATCGCTGCCCGTGAAGGAATGCTTGATGGAGAACGCACAGCCAGTATCATTCTCGATACAGGGACGGCGCGCGTTGAGGTGCATCTCGATCATCAGTATTATCAGAAGTTGATCCACGAACTCAAAGCCTGGCACGATCTCAAGCCCAAAGGTGGGCATTCACCACCTCCTCCCCGGTTGCGCATTTACCATCTGCCCGCCGCTCCCAGCATCGTTGAGTATAAAGGCCGTACACGACACCGCTATCAAGGAAACAAATATACGCTGGCGGTGCTGGAACCCGACATTCTTTTGAATATTACCGATCTCAATCAGGCGGCGTATTGCTCGCGTCAACATCTTTTGCAGCGCCTCAGCCCATCGACGGCATCGGCGGCAACCATTCGCGGTAATCTTATTCATCACTGTTTCAAAGAGCTGCTCAAGGAACACGATAGAGGAAAATTTGGCGCACAAACAGACGATGCAGAGCAAGAAACACCGTTAGAAGTACTTCATCGTCATCTGGAAGAGGCGTTGCGCATTCACAGCATCGATATGGCTCTGGCAAACGTTGCAGCTGATACGATGCGCTCAGAGGTTGCATCTCATCTTGCCAGCCTCGCTTACTGGTACGAAACCGAGCGCGCCACCCTCTGGGACATGCCAACTGCCTATGTTGACTCACCAGATGGGGAAGGCAATCAGGTGCGGGCGGAAACCTTTCTGCTGGCTCCTGAAATTGGCCTGCGTGGACGCCTCGATCTCTTCTGGCGACAGGCAGGCAGACAGCGATTGCTGGAACTCAAAACAGGTAAAGCAGACAAAGATCTCCCCAGAACGGAGCATCGCTGGCAGGTCAACGGCTATCAGGCGTTGCTCACGGTGCGTCGCGATGCTCGCATGAAAAAAGCACTGGCAACCCTGCTCTATAGCAGCACACCCGGCAAGGCGCAGGCGTTGGGCATTCCCTTCACCATTCGCGAACTCCAACGTGTGAATGAGACGCGCAACATCTTGATTCTCAGTCACATCACCGGCAAGCCACCCGCTCCCCCTGGACCCTCGCGCTGTACCCGCTGCTCGCTCCTTGCCACCTGCCAGCACGTCTCATCGTTGCTGTCATGGCAACCGCCAGAACCGGACATCACCAGCACGGAGCCTGCGAGCAACGGCGAAACTGCCACCTCCACGACTCGCGCATTGCGTGCTTTCGATACAGAGGAAGATCGCCAATTCTTCGCCGAATACTATATGCAATTACAGGAAGAGGGGAAGGCGGGCGAGGCGCAGCAAGCCCTTCTCTGGAAAAAATCTGTTGCAGAGCGTATCGAAGCCGGCACTGCTATTCAAGGTCTGGAGCCAACGAGTCCACCGATGATAGAAAAAGATGGCTGGGCGCAAACATTCCGCTGTAGCAATGCATCAGAGCTACGAGAAGGCGACGAAATACTGCTAAGTAACGGCAACCCAATCACTGGCGAGGTCGTTACTGGCACATTGCTCAAGGTCAGTTCGGAGGCGGTGACGGTCTGGACACGCGAAAAGATTGCGCATCCTGATCTGATCGATCGCTACGACAACGATCTTGTCCACATACGCACGCAACAAAATCTCCTGCGCTGGTGGCTCCAGGCAGAAACCCATATACACGATCTGGTGGCGCGCAAGGTACGGCCACGCTTCATCGAACAACACCTGCCGAGACGTATAGACTTTAACCGCGAACAAAATCTGGCCGTTGAGCGTGCCATCCAGATGCAGGACTATCTGCTTATTCACGGTCCCCCAGGAACAGGCAAAACAAGCGTGATTGCGGAGATTGTCAAGCAGCTTGCCGCACAGGGTCAGCGCATACTCCTGGCCGCCTTCACCAATCAGGCCGTTGATAACATGCTCAAGCGGCTCAACCGCGAGGGCTTTCATCACTATGTACGCCTGGGGCACGAACGCAGCGTTGAGGAGAGCATTCAGCCACACCTGTTAAAAACGCTGGTAGGAGAGACGCCAGAGCCGGAACAGGTGCGCGAACTGCTGCGCAACAGTGCGGTTGTGGCCTCCACAACCGCCACATGGTCATCAGACAAATATACGCCACCATCGCCAGCGGCAAATGATGAGGTTGTAGAAGATACCGGCCTCCTTTTCGACGTGGCAATTATCGATGAGGCGGGACAACTTACTGTTCCAGCTATCCTGGGTGCTCTGCGCTTTGTTAGGCGTTTTATTCTAGTAGGCGACGAGCAACAACTCCCGCCGCTCGTCCTGAGCAAAACCACTGCTCAGGAGCCGCCAGAAGAACGAGAAGCAGCAGAGGAGCCAGTGAAATGGAAGCTCAGCGAATCGCTCTTCAGCATCCTCAAACGCTACGATGAAGAGTATTTGCAAGAACATCCAATGGCAATGAGCGCATGCGTCCCTTTGCGCACCCAGTACCGCATGAATCAATGGATCTCAAATTTTTCTTCGACCATCTTTTATAACCGGCAACTCGTCGCGCACACATCAGTTGCGCGCCGCTATCTGACATTCCCACGATCAGCACAGTCAAAAAACAGGGAAAACTATACTCTCTTGGATAAAGTACTCGATCCGACACGCCCCCTCGTGTTTGTCGATGTCGGGTCAGAGGCACAAATGGAAGGTAATCCAGAGGCCAAAACGAGCGACGTAGAGGCCCGGGCGGTCCGCGCAATCGTTGGAGAACTGCTAACACGGGGAATTGCAGAGCAAGATATCGGTATTATCGCTCCATATCGCGCTCAGGTGGCCAATATACGGCGTCATCTGCTCAGTAGCGCTATTGAAGAGGGATGGCAGGGTCTCGCCTCAAATTCGCCTCTCAGCGTCGATACCGTAGACCGTTTCCAGGGGGGAGAGCGCATGGTGATCATCATGTCGTTTGCCACCAGCTACGAACCTGCTGCTGCCAGTCCCAGGCGCGAATTCCTGGTCAATCCCAACCGCCTCAACGTTGCCCTGACACGTGCCCAACGCAAACTGATCCTGGTTGGCAGCACGTCGGCCCTCAAAAACCTGCCGATTTTCGACCGGCTGATCACCTACTGCAACAGCATGAAGACGATTATCACCTCGTCACCCTTACCAAACCCGTAGCGATAATCCCTTGTGGTTGTCGCGGGAAATGTTTATATTACATTTTTCCCCACGACAACCACAAGGGATTATCGCTACGGGTTTAAAGGTTATTCAATTGCAGCATCTTGTTGTTTATCGACGGTAAAGCGGATAAACAGGATGGTCAGTTCGTACAGGCATGAGAGCGAAACACCAATAAAAATGGGGCTGTACAGATCTGCGCCGGGCGTGGCGAAACAGGAAGCAATCCACATGCCAACATGGGCTGCGGCGCGTTTCTTGCGCAACATATCCGATGTGACCCAGCCAACCTTTGCCATAAAGGTCAGCACCAGCGGCAGCTCAAAGACCAGGCCAAAGACCAGGATAAAGAACGCCACAAAGCTAAAGTAGCTATTGGCCGAAACCAACTCGACAAAGCTGTTGGCGGCAAACGTCACTAACCACTCAAGCGGGTAGCGCAGAACAATATAGCCGAGGCTCACGCCTATAAGAAACAACACGACGCCTATAAAGATAAACGGTACAGCATATTTCTTCTCTCGCTCATACAGGCCAGGAGCAATAAAGGCCCAGGTCTGATAGAGAAGCACGGGAATGGAGAGAACCACTCCGGCGGCAAGAGAAATCAAGAAGAAGACCGTAAATCCTTCCGCGATCCCTGTTACCACCAGATGTCCCTTTGTAAGAGGGTCAGCTTCCTTTGGCAAAGGGGCCGTCAAGAACGCCATCAGCTGTTCTCTGAAGATGAAGGCAATGACGGTGAAGACCGCGACCGCGATCAAACACTTGAAGATACGCCAGCGCAACTCCTCCAGATGTTCAACCAGCGTCATTGAGGAGACTTCATCCTCTTCTTCCTCATACTGATTCATTTCATAATCGCCGGTCGCCATAGTTTCTCCCTACTTATCGGTTGACCTTTGCGACTGCCTTATCTACAGCCTAGTCAACGCTCTTTTCTTTGCTGCCGACCTCGACCTCTGGCTCGCTGGCCTCGCGTGCATTGGCGGCTGCCTTCTTCGCTGCTATTTCGCGCTCAATGGCTTCCAGATTCGGAGCAGGTGTCTCCTCTTTCTCTTCTTTCGGATTGGTTAGTTCGTTCATGCCCTTCTTAAACTCTTTGATACTCTTGCCGATGGAAGAACCCATTTCTGGCAGGCGCTTGGGGCCAAAGATCAGCAGGGCGATAACCACGATGATAATGAGTTCTGGACCATGAAATGGCATTGTGTGTATCCTTTCTTGCTCGCTTGTTCAGCTTGACGCGTCTTTTCAGACAATACTTCTCTGTATCCTACACGCATATGCACAACAATCACATGGCGCTACTTCACAGCTTCATCATGCAGTATAGCATGAATACAGGCAAAAACGCTCGTTTGCTAGCCCAATCATAACAGCAAGCCGCGACTATTGTGCATATACCTCCCTGTATTATGAAACAGCTTCAGCTGCTTGTTTACCCACCACCAGATGAATAAACAGAATACTTAGTTCATACAATAATGATAGCGACACCCCGATAAAGATCGGGCTGTATAGATCAGCACCAGGCGTAATGAAACAGGATGCAATCCAGATACCGACGTGGGCCACTTTGCGCTTATTCTTCAGCATCTCAGTATTCACCCAACCGACCTTCGCCATAAAGGTCAGCACCAGCGGCAATTCAAACGCCAGGCCAAAGGCCAGCAGGAAGAATGCCACAAAGCTAAAATAGCTATTGGCCGAAATCAATTCGGTAAAGCTGTTCGCGCCAAACGACAACAACCACTCCAGGGGATAGTTCAAAACGATATAGCCCAGGCTTGCCCCCGCCGCAAAGAGAACCACGCCTAGCACGATAAATGGCACAGCATATTTCTTCTCGCCCTGACGCAAACCCGGAGCAATAAAGGCCCAGATCTGATACAGAATGACGGGCAGCGAGACAATCAACCCGGCAACAACAGAGATCAGGAGGTAGACCGTAAAGCCTTCCGCAATCCCTGTCACCACAAGTTTGCCATGCGTGACAGAAGCAGCCATTTTGGGGAACGGTCCCATTAAGAGCGCTATCAGCTGATCCCTGAAAACAAAGGCGACGATAGAAAAGATCGTGACGGCAATCAAAGACTTGAGAATGCGCCAGCGCAACTCCTCCAGATGTTCGATCAACGTCATGGAGAAATCTTCGTTCTCTTCTTCATCTTCCTCAGCGCTATAGTTGTAGGTAAGCTGGTCGAGATCACCAGTCGCCATAGTTTCTCCCTACTCTATGTTATAAGCAGCGTGTTTTTCGTGTGTCGATTACGGCGCATGCACAGCGTCTTGCCGCTGACCAACCAGCGCGGATTCAACCATGCGCATGCTCTCGATGCCAACGCTTAATAAGCCGGCACCAGCTGAAGTCAGCGCCACAAAGCGCACAGCACGGCGGCGGCTGATGCGATGGGTCCGCAAGCGGTTCGTCACACCTTGCTGCCAGCGCAGATCCGCCTCCTGGTGGTGTAGAGAAGCGACAAGTTGCTGTTCCAGACCAGCAGGAGATGATGCAGTACGTCCATAGTGGCGTAGCAGCAGAGTCTCAATAGAGTCGTTATGCATAGCTTCTCCAGGTCGTTGAAGAGCGCGTTGTAAAGCTGAAACGCCGGGATTTATCATTCAACGTTTGTTGCTCAACACGATCTTCATTCGTTGGGTGTGCAGGTTCTTGCGCGGCACCATCAAAGACCGTTTCACCACTCTCCTGAGCATAGACCTGCTGAAACTGCTTGCGAGCACGCGAGAGACGCTGACGAACAGCTGCCTCTTTTAGCTCCAGCATATCAGCGATCTCGCCAGTCGAGAGCCCACTCACAATCGAGAGCAGGAGAACGACGCGCAAAGGCTCAGGAAGTTTCGCCATTGTACGCCGAACGGCATCCTGTTCCGCGATCAATTCTTCGGGATCGTCGGCCTCGACCGCGCCAAATCCAGATGGTTGAACCGGTGCGGCCTGCTCATTCAACGTCTCATGCTCTCCCTCGCGCGGCTCGGCGTCAGACCTCTCGTGCTGCATATGCGAGAAAGGGATAAAGCGCAGAATATTGCGCCTGCGCCGCTGCATGCGAACGGTATTGAGAGCGATACGCAGCAACCAGGCTTTGGCATGAAAATGCTCTCCACTCGCGGTGCGAGCGGCATCAATACCTTTCAAAGCCTGATGGAAGGTATCCTGAGTAAGATCCTGGCTCTCTTCCCAATCCCCGGTCAGACCATAGATGGTATGAAAGACCAGTTTTCCATATTCATGAATGAGCGCCTCTACGACGCGTGCCGCCGATAGCTTTTCCAACACACCACTCTATTCGTGTTCGATGGAGGATATCTCCTGTAAGATATCTTCTTACTAATGAAGATGCATGAACCAGGGGAAGTGTGACAACGAAAACAAAAAAGATAGGGAAAAATACTTGAAAGGGGGAAAAGTTCCAGGGCGGCCGCTCTGGAAGCTTTGGCGAGCAAACCAGAAACCGCCCTAGTTATGGTGCAAGCGATTACCGCAAATGCTCTTCGATGTAATCCTCGGCTTCCTGAACCGTTGTGATTTTCTCTGCATCCTCATCAGAAATTTGTAATTTAAACTCTTCCTCAAGAGACATGATGAGTTCGACTAGATCGAGTGAGTCTGCATTGAGATCCTCAACGAAGGAAGCGCTGGGAACAACCTCGCTCTCTTCAACACCGAGTTGATCAACAATAATCTTTTGCAACCGATCATGTATAGTTGCCATTATTTCACCTCACTTTCCGCTTTAGGGATGGGCTGTTGTTGCGCCCGATTAAATATTGTACCCAGGACGCCGTTGATAAAACGACTGGAGGTATCGCTGCCAAAAGTCTTGGCAAGTTCCACCGCCTCGTTTATAGCGGCCTTTGCTGGTACCGTATTATTAAACAGAATTTCGTAGATTGCAAGCCTCAAGATATTCTTATCAATGCGAGCCATCTGTTGAAGCGGCCACTCACGCGCCGCGCTTTGAATATGAGCATCAATATCCACCAGGTGATCGCGAACGCCCAGAACTAATTCATTGGCATATTCTACCACCTTTGGATGCAGATGGCGCTCCTCAGCATGGCGCGGCAATACCTCCATCGGATCATGATGAGCAATATCATATTCATAAAGTGTTTGCAACGCAATCATTCGCGCTTGTCTGCGTATCCCTGGCATGGTTTCCTCGAATAGTTCCTAAGAGTTTCCACGCTGCCACATAGGAGATATGTACTATACAATCTGTACACTACCTATCTTACGACTCCCCCTAACCCGCGATCACGCCACTGTGATCAGAGGTACAGAGAGAGATCCTATGCAACATCCTGGATGTATACATTGACCTCTTGTACCTGCATCCCCACCATCATTTCGATAGCGGATGCTACCTCTTCCTGTACAGCAGTTCCCACTTCTACAATATCAACGCCTGAATCTACAACAATATACAGGTCAGCAGAAACGGTATTATCCTTTACCGTCAATGCTACCCCCTGACCTGGCATCTCGCGACCCAGGAAACGCGACCATTGATCGTTCACCTGTGCCATCCGTGCAACTCCAGGTATGCGCACTGCTGTATGAATGACAATCGTTGAAAGTACCTGTCGGACAACACGCACCACTCCGGGTGCTTGCTGCTCTACTGCCATACCTCTCCTCCTATGCATCATGCCTACCACCTGCCTTCTTCGCGAAAAGAAGGCGAAGAAAACGCCGTCAGAAACGTACGCGATCTTATTGCAAAGATAGGCGGTTTTCTGATGCATGTCAAGTGCATTATACCAATCGGTCTTTTCTTCAGCAATGGCAATCTTCTTCGATTACCGCTGAGGATGCACTCAACTCGTGCAATTTGTTCCCTCACGATTATACGTTACGAGAGCGCACTAATCTCACGTACAAGGGCAACAACTTTTGCTATATCTGCCACGTTGCCAATATTCGCAGTGGTGACACCCTTCACAATACGCTTGATCATACCGGTTAACGCCTGCCCAGGACCAATCTCGATAAACGTCGTGACTCCTTCGCTCGCAAGATATTCGATGGTTCGCGTCCATTGCACCGAAGCAGCAACCTGCTGAGCCAGTTCGTCTCGCAGCACATCAGCAGTTGCGAGAGGTGCTGCGCTTATGTTGCTGATCAGAGGAATCAAGGCATCATGTAAAGGTAAATCTGCAAGCACCTGCGCCAGATGCTCTGCCGCCGGTTGCATTACAGGCGAATGGAAGGCACCACTGACTGCCAGCGGGATAACGCGCTTCGCTCCACGCGTACGGGCCAGCTCAGAAGCGAGGGCCAGCGCACGCTTCTCGCCAGAAATCACAATCTGGCCGGGAGCATTGTAGTTGGCTATCACCACCTGCCCCATCCCTGGATGCGTGCGTTCTGCGCCCTCTGAGGCCTGACGGGAGGCTTCCTGGCAAACTGCTTGCAACGACTCCGCATCCATTCCAATAATCGCGGCCATACCGCCGGGACAGACTGTTCCCTCATGATCCATCAAGCGTCCACGCTCACGTACCGCACGGATCGTTTGTGGCACATCCAGCACACCAGCAACGGTCAGCGCGGTCCATTCGCCGACGCTATGACCGGCAACGTAGGCCGGAGCGAGTGGAGAAGAAAGGGAAGATGAATCAGCAGAGAGGGCTTCTTGAAACGCGGCAAGGAAGGCAAGGCTCACAGTGACAATAGCCGGTTGTGCATTGATCGTTTCACGCAAGGTCTCTTCGGGGCCAGAAAAACAGAGATCGCTGAGCGAGAAGCCCAGGGCATCATCAGCCGTCGCAAAAATACGCCGTGCCGCCGCCGATGCCGCATAGATATCCGCACCCATGCCTACAGCCTGGCTACCTTGCCCCGGAAAGAGAAAGGCAACTCGTCTCGTCATGCTTAGTTCACTCTTTAAAAACTGTGGGCGGCTCGCCTCTCTCTACCTTATCGCTTTCAACGGTATAGACAGCATGGCCGCCCAGCAATATTAATGCTCGTGGTTGTGATGTGTCTTTGGCAAAAACACCTGCTGCCCACGATAGGTACCACAATTCGGACAGGCATGATGCGACAGGCGCGGCCTTCGACACTGCGGACAAGCAACCAGTTGTGGTAATTTCAGATGATGATGCGCTCGACGTTCACCCTGTCGGGAGCGCGAGACACGCTGCTTTGGTAATGCACCCATAGGTTATTGAACTCCTCTTCATACCGGTACAATCACGCGAGTCTGACTCAGGCGATAACCGATGCATGTGTGTTACTTGAGACGCTGCCCATCGTCGTTGACCAGCAACGTTTTCAGTACATTAAATCGTGTATCAACCTCCGGTTCACATGAACAGGGACCGAGGTTGAGGTCTTTGCCACACTGTGCACACAATCCAGCACAATCTTCCTGACACAGTGTTACCATAGGAATATCGAGGAGTACCTGCTGTCGTACCGCCTCGGTCAGATCCACCAGATGATGTTCATCGATGGGGAAGGCATCTTCTACATCGTCGGCCTGAACCGGAACTCCGGTCACAACATCCACTGTTGGATAAAAACGCTCTTCAAATGTCACATGCAACGGCTGCTGAAACTCTTTCAAACAGCGCGTACAGGTAAGCTCAAGGACCAGATCAACCCATCCATCGACTAACAATCCCTGGTTGATGTGACGCATGCGCACATGACCAGTAAGAGGGCCAATGACCTTGAGGTCTTCGTCGAGCTGAATTTCTTCTTCTTGTATCTCTGAAACTAATGAAGTTCCAACAGGGGACTTCAAAAGCTGCGCCACATTAAAAATCATGGAATTTCCCCTTCCATAACGAAATTTTCAAGCGTTTGCTGATAAAATATGCTATGGCGCAAGGTAAAACATCCCTCGTCATGCTGGCGCTTGCTCATTATAGACAAGCCACAATAGGGTGTCAAGACCCGAAGAGGGATATCTGCCTATCCGACATGCTTACTGATAATTTGGTCCACCCATCGTATCGGCTGCAAGCGAGGCACGGCGCGGCAGTGGTTGCATTGGAGGCGCTTTCTCATAGATCTCCTCCTCCGGCTCCTCTTCTTCCTCCTGTGTCCTCTGCTGCTCTTCCAGGCTATCCAGCCCGCGCTCGATACTAAGAATCGTACGGCTCACGTCAGTTTCGACACTGACCAGATGCTCGCGGAGATTACGCAATGTCTCCGTCACATAAGCATCGGCGTCATTTTTGAGCTGTTCCGCCTGCTGCTCGGCCAGTTGAATCATGTTTTGCGTCTGATTCTCTGCCCGATGCACAAGCTCCTGAGAACGCTCCTCAGCTGCTCGCAGCAGCCCTTCACGCTGCATCACGCGCTCCGTTTCCTCGCGCGCTCGCGCCAGCAGGTTGGAGGCATCGGCCTGCGCCTGAGCAAGAATTCGCTCTTTCTCCTGAATAATACGCCTGGCCTGCTTAATCTCATCAGGAATAGAGGTGCGCATCTGTTCAATGATATTAAAGATATCGCTCTCTTTAATGATGATCTGATTCATCAGGGGCATCTTGCGGCTACCGGCAATGAGGTTTTCCAGGCGATCCACCAGATATAAAATATCCATTTGTTGCCTCTCCTCCTTCCCCGCCATGCGTTCTTCCCCCAGACGCGGCGACATGCACTATTGCTGTTCTCTATTGCTTCATAGTATTACAACACGTTGACGCAGCTATCTATTTCCTGAGATCAAACTTGCGTTGTAGCGCTTGCACCACCGGCCCGGGCAACATATCCGTCACATCACCGCCCAGGTTCGCAACCTCCTTGAGCAAGGATGAACTCACAAATAGATGATCGAGGTTTGTTAGCAGACATACAGTCTCAATTTCAGGGACCAGCTTGCGATTCATCAATCCCTGACGAAATTCCGCATCAAAGTCGTTCGGCGAGCGCAGACCTTTGATGATCACATCTCCATCAACCGAACGGACAAATTCCACCAGCAGCGAAGAGAACTGCTCGACGCGCACGTTCTCTAAAGCCTCGGCAGCTATCACTTCTTGCCAGAGGGCCACGCGTTCTTCTACAGAAAAGAGAAGATTCTTGGCAGGAAAAGCATAGACGCCAATGACGAGCGTATCGAAAAGCCTCGCTGCTCTTCGCGCAATATCGAGGTGCCCGTTGGTCGCGGGATCAAAACTCCCTGGATACACAGCAATATGCTGTCGCTTCTCCCCGGTACTCACATCATACTCCCTCTGGTAGATTTAGCCTGAACAATCCCCTTTTCAGGGATAGCGCGGCCACCGCCTCCTACCATACAATAAAAAGGCTACCCTTCATTAAACCATATCATGAAGCATTCGGCAATAGCCTCATCACTGTTGAACAGCCTCGTCACTAAAAAACCTGGTCCAGAAATAGTTTTCTGAATCAGGTTCTTCTGTATTAAGAAACGTCTGTCGCGTTATTGTTGTTGTGCTGACTGCGTTGCGACATTCAGCCGCTTATAGCGACCAGCAATCGCTTCACCCATTCCTGCCGCAGAGAGGCCCAACAACAGATGAATCACCTGAATAAGCCAGTGCAGATCGCCAACTAGAATGGTACGCTGGTTGAGGCCAAACAGCAAGACGATCAGACCCAGCACAATCGCGCCAATCCCGATTCCAACGCCACCCTTGATGGTAAAGGCGAAACCACCCAGTACCCAGAGGGAAAGGACAACAAGAATACCCAGCAACATGTGAACAGGCACCAGCGCGCCTCCAACGCCAAACCACATCAGGAGGCCAAGAATGAGAGCCAGCAAAACAACGACACGCAATACCATGAGGGTGATACGTACAGCCATGAATATCTCCTTGAAATAGTACTTGAAATAGTATTTTAAGCCGTAAATGCGCCAGAAGAACGCTTACGAACGCGGTTGCGACGAAGACGATACTTCGGCTACATCTTGTGCTTCGACAACCTCTAAGGATAATCGTGTGTGGCGGCGAACAGCAGAAAGCGCCGGTAAAGCCACGATAGCAGCCAGTATCACCAGTATACCACCGACAACGAACGGAAGCGCGCTGCCAAAGGTATAGAGGCTCCCCGCAATAAGAGGACCGACGATACGGCCCAATCCCCCCACTCCTTGCGATAAGCCTAGCATCTCTCCCTGCATCTCAACCGGACTGGCAAACGAGAGCAACGTCGAGACGGTCGGGGTGACAGCACCATCACCCACGCTAAGAATACCCAACGTTACTAACAATAGCGCAAATCGGGTACTGAATGCCAGAGAAATCAGGCCAACCGCCATCAACACCAACCCGGCTAACAGCACGCCCGGCTCTCGCCAGCGCTTCACCAGCCTGCCTACCAACCCTCCCTGCATGATGACCACGATAATCCCGATATAAGTGAAAATGTAGCCGTTCTGAGACGCTCCCCACCCGAAGGTATGCTGGGTGAACAGCGCAAAAATCGCCTCCATCCCCGTAAAGGCGATGGTGTACAATAAATTGACCAGCACCATGCTCAGCACTGATGGATAGCGCGCAGCGTTGCGCCAACCAGAGAAGAGAATGCCCAATCCCCGGTTCCCGTGATGCGTCTGCTCCGTCTCTCCACTCGCTCGCTTATGCGTTTCTGGCAGGAAGAGGAAGACCAGCACAGCATTGACCAGTGCAACACCTGCCGCCACCCAGAAAGGGAGCGTCTGCCCGGTTGGTGCCAGCACGCCACCAGCCGCGGGACCGATCACAAATCCCAAACCGATAGCGGCACCTATCAAGCCCATGCCCTTTGCACGATCCTGCTTCTCGGTGACATCCGCAACCACCGCCTGCGCAGAACCAATATTCGAGGCTCCCAACCCGCCAATAAAGCGAGCCAACAGCAGCAAGGGTAGCGTATTGGCAAGGGCCGTCATCACCAGTGCAACCGCCTCGATAAAGAGCGAGGCGACAATTATTGGCTTGCGTCCATAGCGATCAGAAAGCGTTCCCAGAACAGGGGTAAACAGCAATTGGGCCAGGGCATAGACCGTGATAATCAGGCCAACCTCAAATGCATTCGCTCCCAGGCGCTCAGCCCAGAAAGGAAGGAGAGGAATAACCAGGCCAAAGCCCGTAAAATCTATCAGGATGGTCAGGGCCATCAAGAACAATGGAGACCTTTTTTTCTTCTCCATTCTATGCTCCTCATAACAATACCGTTAAGTCAGATTTGACCTGAACGATAGAAAAAACGGCAAAATACCACTTCTATACTTATGCCGTAACTTGAGAGGATTGCTCGTGGCTGGAACGGAGATGATTGATCGTCCGCTGCAACCAGTTGAGTTCGGCATCCAGCAACATCACATCATGATCGTACACCAGCCGGTGCGCCTCGTCCTGTGTTCCCTCATATTGGCGAACGACGCTGGCACGATAGCTGGTAACGAGGACATGACGCTCAGCTAACAGAGCAATTGCCTCTTGCTTGCTCAGATGATGCAAAAAGAAAAAGCAGACATCGACCTCGCTCAGACCGGGCCGATAGGTACTGAGCATATTTCGCAACAATGTATGGAAATAGCGTCGTCCCTGCTCGGTAATGTAGTAGACATCGCGCTCACGGAGGGCCAGCGAATCATGGGCAGAACCAGGACCGGGAGCCTCCACCGTCTCGCGGCGGATCTCCAGATAGCCATCCTTCGCCAGCTGCTCCAATTGATAATAGATCGTTGGCTTCTTCATGAAATTTGCCAGGAAATCATGATGATTCTCTATGACTTCCCGGATTTGCTGTCCATACATCGGCTTTTCGAGCAGCAAGCCGAGCAACATTACCTGTTTATACATGCTTTGCCCTTTAGTCAACTTTGACTTATTGTAACGCAGAGCATATTTTTCGTCAAGTAGCGACAAATCCTTGCGGTTGTCGCGGTCTATACACGAATACGGCTCATTTGCCCGCGACAACCGCAAGGATTTGTCGCTACACAGAAACATTCAAATCATCCAGATAAAAATGCCAGATGCTCGCAACAGTCGAGCATCTGGCACGAAAAACCGTGGATAGCTTATCTTCTCAACGTGGACCTATCCCTTGAAAGCTCCTTCTGTGAAGCCTGCGATAAACTGACGCTGGAAGAACAGGAAGATGATGATCACTGGCAGGCAGGCCAGCAATGTGCCAGAAAGCAGAATACCATACTGGTAATCATATGGTCCGACCAGGGAAGAGATGCCCAGGTTCACGACGAACATGCTGGGATCAGTCGTGATGATCAGAGGCCAGAAGAAATCGTTCCACAGGCCGGTAAAGGAGAGAATGCCCAGCACAGCCAATCCGGGGCGCACCAGCGGCAGCACGATTCGCCACCAGATACCAAATTCGGTTGCGCCATCAATACGCGCAGCATCGAGCAACTCGCTTGGCAAGCTGACGGTATACTGGCGCATCAGGAAAATACCAAAGGCTCCGACTGCGCGGGGAATAATCAGACCCTCATAGGTATTGAACCAACCCAGTGTGCGAACGACCTCGAACTGAGGCACCAACAATACCTGGTTCGGAATGAGCAGCGTCGCCAGCATGAGCATAAACAGCACATTTTTGTAGCGAAATTCATACTTCGCAAAGGCAAAACCAGCAAGCGAACTCAGTAAGACGGAAAGCAGCGATCCAACAACTGCCACAATGACGGTATTAAACGCCCAGCGAGCAAACGGGAAGTTAGCAATCAGCGATTGCACATTCTCGAACGTGGGATTTTGTGGGAAAAAGGTGATCGGCGTCCCAAAAATTTCCGTATTTGGTTTGAAGGCGCTGAACATCATATAGAGAAATGGAACAATGGTCAGCACTACCAGCAAAATCAAGATCGCGTTCACAAGCACCGTGCCAACGGTGAAACGAACCTTTTTGGAAGGGGCCGCTCTAGAAGCACGCACAACAGGTCTGGCCGTCTCCTGTACAACAATATTTGCGTTCGCCATTATTGTATCCTCTCAGTTATGTATGTCACCAACAAAAGACCTTCTTGCCTGTTGCAGAGTCTACAGTTGCACGACTGGCAAATACAACGTCTGCAACATTGCTCTCTCAGCTGGCTACTCGCCAGCAGCCTGCCATCCAAACAGACGAATATTTACGATGGACAGGATGAGCAAGATCACGGTCATCGAGTAAGCGATGGCGCTGGCATACCCTACATTGAAGTTCTGGAAACCCTGAGTGTAGATGTAAAGCGTCATCGTTAACGATCCGTCAGCAGGGCCGCCGCTGGTGAGCAGGAATGGACCTTCAAACAGGTTGTATGAGCCGACAATGGCCTGAATAACGACAAAGAGCATAATGGGCCGCAACATTGGCAAGGTAATATGCACAAATGAATCCCATTTATTGGCTCCATCAATAGCAGCCGCCTCATAGAACTCTTTATTGATGCCATTTAAGCCCGCAAGCCAGTAGAGCGTATTGATGCCAAGCCATGTCCAGATACCCATCAGGATGAAGGAATTCATCACAACATTTGTATCTGTCAACCAGCCTGTCTGCGGAATGCCAAACCAGCCAAGAGCCACATTCAAGAGGCCATACTGTTGATCAAACACCCGGGCAAAGATGATGGCAATCACAACGCTGGAGGTAATCACCGGGAAAAACAGGCCTGTTCGATAAAATCCCTTCCAACGAACATAGGCGGAGTTGATAGCAAGCGCAACGAGCAGGGCGAGAGGCGCGAGGATAAAAACACTCCCTGCCGCATATTTGGTGGTATTGAGTACAGCCTTGCCGTAGCGTGGGTCTTGAAAAAGGTGAATATAGTTGCCGAGGCCGAAAAACGCCTTTTGCTCAAAGCCAAATCCTTTATAGAAGCTGAGCACGAACGAATAGACGATGGGGTAGAGGCCGAAGACCAGGAAAATGATAAAAAATGGCGCGACAAACAGATAAGGCGAAATCTGACGTTGATTGCGTCGCCACCAGTTATAGAGGCCAGAGGTGTTACGCTGCGGCGCGGTAACTTGAGCCGTTGCCATGTAAGTTTCTCCTTCTCACAGATAGAGTCTGGACTAGGCAGTCTCAAAGCTGATGATACTCAGCGCT
Organism: Reticulibacter mediterranei; assembly: GCF_016587455.1. Taxonomy (NCBI): domain Bacteria; kingdom Bacillati; phylum Chloroflexota; class Ktedonobacteria; order Ktedonobacterales; family Reticulibacteraceae; genus Reticulibacter; species Reticulibacter mediterranei. Next base: position 2,492,841 of record NZ_BNJK01000001.1, read on the forward strand.
TCGTGTTGAGCATTGTTCATCGCCTGCTCTGCCGTTACAGTGCCGGGTTGCAGAATGGTCGGAGAAAGGCCCACACGAATGGTTGCATCGACAGTTTCAGGCCAGTAGGGAGAATTGTACCAGGTATTGATCTCGGGGGAGACTTCTTTAATCAGCTCTCCAACCTTTTGGTTATCAAAGAATTCAAGAGGCTGACTCAGACGAGGGTCATCGAGAGCAGGTTTAAATGTCGGCCAGACCTGGCGCTCGTCAAAGTCGTACAACAGAGCTTGAGGAGTGGTATGTTCAAAAGTGACAAAATCCATCGCCTCTTCAACACTTTGTGATGTTTTCAAAACAGAGACGCCGGTTCCACCCCAGGTGGCTGTGCGAGAACCACTACCAGGTGTCCAATATGGGAGAGGCTGCAAATGCCATTTCCCTTTCGTGTGCGGCGCATTCTCTTGTGTAAAACCGCTGAAGTTCCACGATGGCCCCAGGATTGTTGCAAAAACACCCGAATCGACCTGGGCATTGTATGAGGCCGAAAGAGGTCGAGGCGTTGACCATCCATCTTTAATCGCCTGCTGCATATACGTTGCCGTCTTGATCGCGGGGGCAGCATTCACTGTAGGTTGCCCACTCTGACCAAAGTAGCCTCCGCCCTGCTGTAAGGTCATCACCCACCAGTAACCCGCATCGCTGTATGGTTGCTCTATCAAGTACTTTCCCGTATCCTGATGATACTTCTTCCCGGCCTCAATGAAGTCATCCCATGTCTCAAAAGGAACTTTGATATTGGCCTTCTCCAAAAGATCGAAACGATAAGCCATCAGACATGTGTTTAGCTCGTTACCCATCCCATAGATCTTGCCTTTCCAGGTCCAGGGATCGGTTGCGGAGGGCTTAAAGAGCTTGTCGAGTACCCCCATTGCTTCTAATTTCGGCTTCAGATCTACAAAAATAGTATCGCCTTTGATGTAACGCGAAAATTGACCAATCTCAATATCGGCGATATCTGGACCACCAGAACCAGCCTGCGAGGTGATAAGGATCTTGTCGTGCATCTGTTGATAGGGGAAAATAAGCCAGTTCATCTCGAAATCTGGTTTTTTCAGTTGCTTATACAGATCCCACGCTTTCTTCTGCCAGAAAATGCGAGTGTCTGAAAATGCCCAGAAGTTGATCGTTTTCTTGGCACCGGTATTAAAAGCGGGCGCACACCCACTTAGCCACCAGGCGCCTGTGCTCGCGGCAGCCAATCCTCCTGCCGCCTTTAAAACCGCGCGTCGGCTTACTGATTCCATTTCAGGCTCCTCTCCTCGTAGAGAGCTTCAAAAGTGAACGGAGTTGCTCCTACATCGGTGGACAACACCGTCCACAAACTACACTTTTTGATCAAGCAGCCAGGGTATAAGCATAGAATACATAGAAGCTTATCTGTCTGTCAAGCATATTTGCTACCGGAAGAAAATATTTACTATCCGGCTTAACGATATAGCGTCAAAGCTTCCATCAAATCTATAATATTTCTCAGAAACGCCTCGATCATTTTTCAATGTTCACGCCTGTTCCGGCTAAAGAAGGCGGCTCAAGCCCACCGCTCTACTCTCATTATTTGTCCCAGAAGAAAAGATATTAAGTTCAATGCACTCTATAAACGGCCTGAAAAATCTCAGCACTATATATAGAGACAACAAGCAAATTTTCTATATCTCAGGTGATTTCTTACTTTATGTAAGTGTAGGTCAAAATATAAGATGAGCAATAATTATAAGGGAAATCTTGAAAAGAGGCATGAAAAACAGTATTTTCCTCTCCTAGAAAGGGAGGAAGGAGTCATGGCACACTATAATTAAATTTAACGAAATAACGCTGAAACGTGTCGTAGTCGCGCGATTTATCGCGCAATCCCGCACATACGCGATAAATCGCGCGACTACGACACGTTTCAGCGTGCATTGAGTGTATTTTCAGTGCGCCATGAAATTTTGCCAGAAGAGGCGCATCTTCTCGCGCAGGGTGGCATGTTCTGATTTGCGTAGATAGGGATCGCTCTCCCACAGCTTCGCCGCAATGGTGCGAGACAGATGGATCAATGGGGTATCGTTGAGGTCAGCAATGCGCAATTCTGGCATTCCGCTCTGACGCACGCCGATAAAATCGCCCGGACCACGCAAGCGCAGGTCTTCCTCGGCCAGACGAAAGCCATCGTCGATCTCCTGAAACACTCCCAGCCGTTCCTGAGCCTGCAAGCTGGCTTCAGCACTAAGAACAAAGCAATATGATTGATGCTTGCCACGCCCAACGCGTCCACGAAACTGATGCAATTGCGAGAGGCCAAAGCGGTCTGCATCTTCAATCACCATCACCGTTGCGTTGGGGATATCGATGCCAACCTCGATGACAGAAGTTGCCACCAGAATGTCAAGCGCGTGATCGCGGAAGCGGTGCATCACCTGATCCTTCTCCGCAGGCTTCATGGCTCCATGCAACAGGCCCAGACGCAATTCAGGAAACACTTCTTTTTGCAAGCGTTCATATTCGGTCGTTGCCGCCTTGACGGAAAGCGACTCGGACTCCTCGATCAAGGGACAGATAATAAACGCCTGCCTTCCCTCGCTCACCTGCTGTCTGATCAGTTCGTTGGCTTCGCGCCGACGCGCCCCCGAACGCCAGCGCGTAATGATTTTCTGGCGTCCCGGCGGCAATTGATCGATGACCGAAACATCCAGATCGCCATAGAGAGTTAAAGACAGAGTGCGCGGAATAGGGGTCGCAGTCATCACCAGCATGTGAGGATGGTAGCCCTTTTGTCTCAGGGCATCACGCTGCTCCACGCCAAAACGATGCTGTTCATCGACAATCACCAAACCCAGGCTGCGAAAATTCACATCATCCTGAATCAGTGCGTGCGTGCCAATCGCCACCGCGGCCTCACCACTCTCCAGCGCAGCCCGTCCCAATGCACGCTCACGTGAACGCTGGCTGCCAGTAAGCAAGATAGTATGGATACCAAATGGCTCCAGCATTTTCCCGATGCTCCGGGCGTGCTGCTCGGCCAGCAGTTCGGTCGGTGCCATAATCGCGCCCTGATAACCGTTCAAGACCGCCATAAAGAGGGCCGCCGCCGCCACAACGGTTTTACCGGCCCCGACATCACCCTGTAAGAGACGGCACATTGGCTTATTCAGCGCCAGATCAGCAAAGATTTCACAAATCACACGCCGCTGTGCATCAGTGAACGCAAACGGTAGCGTGGCCTCAAGCGGCTGTTCCGTCGCTGCGACCGACCAGAGCGTTGATCCCGCGCTCTCCCCCGTCATCTGCTTTGAGGAGGCGGGCAACAGATCGTCGGGCGGCTGCATAAACACTCGGGAAGCATCTATTGCAAAGCTCTGCCCCTTCGGTCCCTCATATTGCCAGCGACTCCTTCGCTCCTGCATGCCAAGCTGAATCAAAAACAACTCATCAAAGGCCAGACGACGACGCGCGGAATCCAGCAGTTCATGGCTCTCAGGATAGTGGATCTGCTCAATCGCCTGTGGCAGCGGCACCAGTTCTCCCGCCGAGCGCACAGATGGTGGGAGATGCTCGTTAACATACCCCACATAGCGATCAACCGCCTGCTTGGTCAGCTTCCGCAATGTTTTGGCGTGCAGTCCCTCGGTCAGCGCATAGATTGGAACCAGCCGCCCCGTATTCAACAGATCGTTCTGCTCAGGAAATTCATGGCTGCGCACAGAAAATTCGATCTTATTGCCAAAGCGCTGTTTGATCCCCGTGACAACCAGATAATCGCCTTTAGAAGCGTTCAACTGTTTTTGTAGATACGATTGATTAAACCAGGAGACGTATAACTTCGCAGTTTCATCGGAGATTGTTGCAATCGTACGCGTCCTTCCACCGCCTGTACGCTTGGTTTCAACTTCCCAGATAATACCTTTTGTCGTTGTTAGCTCATTAAATGGAATGTCGGCAATCTTCACCAACTGGCTATAATCACGATGTTCGCGCGGGAAATAAAAGAGCAGATCACGCACGGTACGAATGCCCAGATGATGCAATTTCCCCGCCATCGTCGGTCCCACTCCTTGCAGAGCCGAGATATCCGCACTCAACATGGTCAGCGCCACATGCCCCTGCGACATCCCTGCTTCCAGATGCACGCTGTTGTGAAGCTGAGGCGTGCGAACAGGAGCCGCTTTTGCAGGCATCTCTTTCTTTCCGTCAAGTTGCGCAACCTCCGCTTTGTTCCGCGTTACTGGCTTCTGTACAGGTGCCTCCTGATCTTTTTGCGCCGCCTTCGCCTTTGGACGTGAAGGGCTGGTAGTTGTGGAAACGTTTTTCGCTTGCAATGCAGGTGGCGCTGGATGGTCGCCATCGAGATCATCAAGGACGGAGAGGGCAGCTCGTAAGCTGGCGGCACGCTGCATGGGGTCTTGTTGGCGATATCCCACTAGATATTCCATAAAATGATGGACAGGGGCTAGATCTAGCCCCTCCTGCTGGCATACTGTGCTGATCTCATCCGTCCAGCGCGAGGCAAATACCTCCAGGCCACCCGAAAGAATGGCTTTATCCTGATAATGCAACCGTTGTTCGTGCTGTAATACTTTACGCGCTCGCTCAACATGAGAAGCAAGCGGACTGCTATTTTGCCTTGACATACGCTATACTTCGTTACGCTACTATGCTCTACTCTCTACAATTCACTCTCTACTACTCACTCACAGTCAGAACGTCCTCTATGATAGAGGTTTTCTAGAACAAAAGTCAACTCATTTCTCGCTCATTTTGATCGGGTTATGTAGTTGTGGTGGCTGACAATTGATCAGCACGCAATCGATACATTCGTCCAGGCTCAGGCAACCACAGTTCAGGCCATTCTCCAGCATCGTTTTCATGCCATACGCCCGCAAGATCAGCGCATCGACCTCGCCCATTTTTTGGCGGGCCAGCGTTCGCCAGCGCTCCGAGAGCGGTTCTCCCCCATCCAATCCATTGAAGAGGGTCTGCATCTCGGCCAGGGTAAATCCTGCGGCCTGCGCTACTTGAATAAACGACAAACGACGCAACACATCGGGGTTATAGCGCCTCTGTCCACTCACACGTTTCGGAGCAGGCAGAAGATTCACGCTCTCATAATAGCGTATAGCAGAGGCGCGCAAGCCCGCCCGTTGCGCCACCTCACTGATCGTCAGATCTTTTGTCATTCTCGCATATTCCTCTTGACTTCAAGTCAACTTTAAGTTGTACCCTCATTATAAGCTGATGTGAGCCAAAAACACCAGCCTGTAAGATACATGAGCAAAACGAAAGAGAGAAACAATTATGACAGGACAGAATATGCTATTGGAAGTGGGCGATTTAGATTTCGCGTCGAAAGTGCTACAGGCCGATCTTCCGGTAATCGTGGAGTTCAGTGCCAGCTGGTGTCCTCATTGCCACGCGTTGGAACCAGTGCTGGCAAAGTTGGGTCGGGAAGAGTATCAGGGAGTGGCACGCTTTGTCAAAACCGACGTTGATGAGAGCCAGGACATTGCGATGCACTACGGCATTCAAGGCATGCCAACGCTGCTGCTCTTCCACAAAGGCCAGGAGATTGGTCGCCTGATCGGACCACACCCAACCCGTGTCAAGCGCAACCTCGACGCAGCACTGGCCGAAAATGGCCTGCTCACAGCGAACCGCTCACAGGTCCGCTAAACAAAGAGGGCAGGCTCTCTTGTAAGAGCCTGCCCTGCGCATATCGGTTTTCAATAGTGACTATGCTGATTTATCTTTGGGTTCGGCTGGTGCCACAAAATGTATTTCCAGAGCCTTATTGACCAGACGTGCAACGGTGGCCTCTTGATTGACTAGAATAGCAGGAAGCGTAAGCTCGCGTTTAAAATTGCCGATCTCAATCGTCATCTCGTCGCCCCTCTTCGTCATCAACACCTTGTTCATCTCCACATGTGGCAACGGCAGACGCAGCACATAAGCATCGCCCTCGCGTGTGACCTCCTGTACGGCCCCTTTATAGAAAACCTGCGTGGGATCTTGCTCGCCAAAGATGGTGTGAGCCAGTTCGCCCAATTGCTCCACACCCAGGATATCGCGCGAATAATAGGGAGCCTCCCAAATAGGTAGAGGCGCAAACGTTTGATGGATCTGTTTTCGTAGCTTTTCCTGATTTTGATACAACTCTTGCATAAAGGTGTCCTGGTAGTCGCCAGCCTGGATGACGCGATTACACATGACACTATCGATAGGGTAGCCAAAGAGGGAAAGGTAGGTTTCGGCGCGCAGGGCTTCTTTAATGACCATACGCTCAGGATTGACGACCGGACGATAAGAACTGGTGTCAGGATCGCTAAGAACTACGCGCAGGGTTTTCACGCGCTCGCTCAACGCCTGCACCGCATCGAGAATCTCTGTCGTAGGTAGCACAGCCTTCAAAAGGGGACGTGCTAGATTGAGGGTGGTGCTCTGAAGGCGAGAGACACGGCTGGCATACCACTGGAAGGTATCGGGCATACTTAGCAGGCGGACGGTCTCTCCGGTGGGAGCGGCATCGATGACCACCACCTCGAAACTGCCCTCTTTCGCATTACGATAAATGTTGATCAGGCTGACAATCTCGTCCATACCAGGAACGAGGGCCAGTTCGCCCGCCATCGCCGGATCGATGCCCTGTTTGCGCAGAGCCTTCGTCATCGATTCCTGTAACTTGCCCCAACCACGACGCATCTCATCCAGTACATTGACCTCCTGCGCCCAGAGGTTGGGAGCCAGTTCTTGTGGTTCAGAGGTCAGTGGCGCTTGCAAGCAATCGGCAAGGCTATGAGCCAGATCGGTGCTGACTACTAAAGTGCGTTTCCCCAGTGCTGCCGACCGAACAGCCGTAGCAGCAGAAACGGTGGTTTTGCCAACGCCACCTTTACCCAGGTAGAGAATAATTCGCATAAAATTCCTTACTCTTCGCGTAATCTATGACGCTGAACCTCTGGGGGGTAACGCCAGATAGTAATATCCAGCACTCCACCCGCTGCATCTTCAGTTCATCATCAATATGTACGCAAACTGCCCCGTTTAGGTTTGATTGTAGCACTTTTTCCTGCCCTCTACCTGCAACATCCCTCGTTTTTACTATATATAGACGATCATAAATAAAGTCATCCTACATAATAAAAACCTGATAAGGTAGATATTTTATAATACCTCATCAGGTTTTACAGATATGCCAGAATTAATCAACCAACAATTATCAAACAAACAAAGTGCAGCTACAGATCGACTTTACCGTGAACGACGAGCAACTTCAAAAATTCGAGACGGCGTACAATTTCTACGCGATCACTGCCGCCATGTTGATACCACTGGCGAAGCCAGAGCAAAGAAATAACTTCATCCTGAGCAAACCCACACTGCTCTAGAGCTTCCGTCTCCGTAACGACGCTATTAACTTCTGGTAACCTCTCTAAAGGTTGTGTATTCATGCTTGTATCCTTCCACCTACGCCTAGAGTGGGCGACCCACCACTGTAATCTTCCGCTTTTTCAATAGCTATTCTCGGCTTCCCGAAGAGATGCACCCTCTCCACTATTCAAGTAGACGCCTGGCTTCCCACTTTTTCAAATATCAAATTGCACTCACCGTTCGTCCGTTCCCTCCTACTAACCTATTCTCTACCTACAAAGTATAAGCGGAAAAGGACGTAGCACCTATTTAATAAACGACACCTACACTGTGAAATACCTCACTGCACAAATGACCTTCCCATGCTGTTCCCGCCTGCGCCAGGAAAGCAATTCGCACGAGTTATCTGACCTATATACGTTTGAACCGGGTAAAAGGTTCCATGACCAACGCCAATTATGCTATGTCATCAACGACGTTACGTATTTTTCACCAAATGGATGAGTTGAGGTAATTCTGACCACTACTGTACAAACGCTAGAAGGTCCGAAAAATGGAAAAGGAAAAACGTGTTCCAACATGCCTCAAGGAGATAATAACACAATAAACATGCCAGAGGAACATGATGATGACCATCTTCCCCTGGCATAGCTCAGAATCGAAACACGATATCTTTGTTACATCTACTTATTTCGTACAACCACGTTCGCCAGACGACCAGGAACGTAGATGACCTTCTGTACCGTCGCATCACCGATAAACGAGAGGACGCGAGGATTAGTCAGGACCATCTTGCGTATCTCGCTCTCGCTGATATCAGTTGCCGTCTCGATGCGTTCGCGCACTTTGCCGTTAACCTGCACAACCAGCGTAAAGGTCTCATCCTTCGTTAACGCTTCATCATAACCAGGCCACTCCGATGTGTGAATGCTGGCCGTGTGCCCCGTCAAATGCCACAACTCCTCAGCAATGTGAGGTGCCAGCGGAGCCAGCAATTGCATCAACGTTTCCAGAGCACGCTGATAGGTCGCCGTCCGCGCCACCAGCTCATTCTGCTGCTTGATCAGAACATTGTTATATTCCATCAACGCCGCCAGCGCCGTATTGAAGCGGAAATTGCTCAGATCTTCAGTGACACGCTTGATGGTCTTATTGCGCAGCCGCTCGATACCCTTCGTCTCGTCGGTCTCTTCCTGACCTGGATTCTCCACCCAGGCATCGTTCATCAGGCTCCAGACGCGGTTCAAGAAGCGCCAAATGCCCTCCAGATTCTCAGCCTTGAAGGAGCCACCCGCATCAAATGGACCGATGAACATCATGTAACAGCGCACCGTATCGGCCCCATATTTCTCGACATACTTGTCGGGAGCTTCAACATTGCCACGCGACTTGGACATCTTCTGCCCATCTGAGCCAAGCACCATGCCCTGATGGAACAGACGCTTGAACGGCTCATCAAAATCCAGATGCCCCATATCACGCAGCGCCTTCACAAAGAAGCGCGAGTACAACAGGTGTAGAATGGCATGCTCGACACCGCCGACATATTGATCGACCGGCAACCACTGTTTCAACCGTTCCGGACTCCACGCCTGCTCGCTGTTGTGGGGATCAGCATAGCGCAGATAGTACCACGACGAGCAGATGAAGGTATCCATCGTATCCGCCTCACGCGTGGCCGGACCGCCACACACGGGACAGGTCGTATTCAAGAAATCGGCCTCATAGCGCAGGGGTGACTCGCCGGTAGACTTGAACTGCACATTTTCTGGCAGCCAGACCGGTAACTGATCCTCCGGCACCGGCACCGTCCCATGCTCTGGACAATAGACGATGGGAATAGGCGCACCCCAGTAGCGCTGGCGACTGATCAACCAATCGCGCAGGCGATACGTGACCATATATTTGCCAATGCCCTGTTCCTCGATAAAGCGCGTGACCTTCGCAATCCCCTCATCGCCGGGAGTACCATCGAAAGAACCAGAATTGACCATCGCGCCCAGAGCTGCCTTCGCCTCCGTCCAGGTTGCGGGATCGCTCGACTCCTCGCCCTCTCCCCGAATTACCTCAACGATAGGTAAGCCAAACTTGCGGGCAAACTCGAAGTCGCGCTGATCGTGGGCGGGCACGCCCATAATCGCCCCAGCGCCATAACCCATCAACACATAATCGGCAATCCAGACAGGAACCTTCTCACCATTCACCGGATTAGTGACATACCCGCCGGTAAACACGCCGCTCTTCTCTTTATCGGCGCTCATACGCTCGATCTCAGTCATGCGCCGCGCCTGCTCTACATAGGCCGTGACCTCCTCCTGGCGCTCGGGAGTCGTCAATTTCTCGACCCAGGGATGCTCGGGAGCCAGCACAAAAAAGGTCACACCATAGATGGTGTCGGGACGCGTGGTAAAAACGGGGATCTCTTCGCGCTGACCGTTCAACTCAGTGTAGAAGCGAATCTCCGCGCCCTCGCTGCGCCCGATCCAGTTGCGCTGCATCGTGATCGTCTTCTCCGGCCACTCGACATCGGGGAAGTCCAGCAATTGCTCGGCATAGGCCGAAATCTTCAGTAGCCATTGATCGATCTCGCGACGCTCCACGATGCTGCCACAACGCTCACAGGTGCCATCAGCCAGCACTTGCTCGTTTGCCAGCGTGGTATTACAACCAGGACACCAGTTGGCTGGTGCCTTGGTGCGATAGGCCAGCCCATGCTTATAAAATTGCAGGAACAGCCATTGCGTCCATTTATAGTAGTCCGGCAGACAGGTCACGACCTCGCGCTGCCAATCCCACTGCGCACCCATTGCTCGCAGTTGTTTGCGCATATTCTCGATATTCGCCAGCGTCCAGGTGCGCGCCTGAATGCCACGTTTGATGGCGGCGTTTTCGGCGGGCAGCCCAAAGGCATCGAAGCCGATTGGCTGCATCACATTATAGCCCTGCATACGTTTAAAGCGACCATAGGCATCAAAGGGCGAATAGTTATACCAATGGCCCATATGGAGATCACCGGATGGATAAGGGAACATCACCAGGTGATAGAATTTCGGTTTCGGAGAATCATCGGAAGCATGATATAACTGATCCGCCTCCCATTGAGTCTGCCACTTACTCTCAACCTCTTTCGGGTTATATTTCGTGCGAGTAATCAAATTGGCCCTCCCCGTGTATCAACGTTGATACAGTATCAATCTTTAAAAAAAACGATATGAATATAGACATGGATACAAAGATTACAGATATGATAACAGATAATAAAAAACCTTTCATCCATAAGGGACGAAAGGTTTTTCCGTGGTACCACCCTGATTTTCGATCTCAGGATACAAGCGGTGGACCTGAGGGGACTCGAACCCCTGACCTTCTCCATGCCATAGAGACGCTCTCCCAGCTGCGCTACAGGCCCATAGAAAATGGCTTAAACTGGTACTTGTCTCTGAGATCTACTCTCATTGTACGCTATAACGGGCGTCCCGGCAAGTGCTAACTTCACATTCAGAACTCAATACTTTTCAGTATCCAGCCTTTTGAAGCTCACTCTCGCTGCTCACAGGCGAGTTCGGTCTGGCTTTGCAGCCTTGCACCATCCGGCTACTCTCTGTTGAAGAGACCTACTACTCCTGCTCATCGCGTGCGTTTCAGCATCGCTACTATATCACAAACGCTCGCGATTGGCAAGACTTTGATGGTACTTTCCGGTGGAGATGAGGGGGCTCGAACCCCTGACCTCAACAGTGCGATTGTTGCGCTCTCCCAGCTGAGCTACATCCCCTGGCGGATTAGATAATAACACACCCCGTCAAAATTGTAAACCCCCTTTTGAGCAAGATCGCGAGTCTCTACCAAATTCACTCAAAAATTGCGGGTCAAAAACTCTACGTTGGCTCGTCTATAGAGTAAAAGAATATCGTACACCTGTATAACTCCAATGCTGAAGAAAACGCGTGGTGAGGGCAACTGAATACTGCTTGTGTATCAACGCTTACCACAATACGCAGCATGGAGGACTGGTTGAAGAGGTATAGTGTTGATTTACTATCGTGTTGCATTTAAAGTCGCCCACACACAAAGTTGGCAATGGCGTTCATCCTCTCTGACATCGCTACCAACCCTGTTTACGCTCCTAAGAGCCTATCATGGTATCCCCTGCGATCGCATCCGCATCTTCTTCTCATCGTCAGAGAAAGGGATGGAAGAGATGCTCGTGAAGGAGAACGAAGGGCAGATTACTAGCTCGCTCACTGCTGATCAATTCTTAACCGGTTATCGCGTCAATACTCCAGAGGTTACGCGTCTGGAGTTGGAGCTATCGACAGCGAGCGACCATGACGTTCCCTACGAATTCACCCTCCCCACGAACCTGTCTCAGTTGCTCGCCTGGACAAAACTGATGGTCAAAGTGCGTAGCGGCGAACTCGTGCCGTGAGATTTATCTATTCATACATATATAAAAACAAAAAGACATCGTATGCATAGTAATACTCCTACGTGCTAATGCATACGATGTCCCTATCGCTCTCTATGATGAGCAAATAGCTATGCTGAGAAGGTATCCATAAATTCTTGCAGCGTGGCACGCCCATCTATCCTGAGACGTTGCAGTTTAAAAGGTGCCTCGCTATTCTGAGTGGTCCCCGCTGGCATATGCCCCCCTGGATCAGTTGTGGCACCTATATAGCCATCCGCGGTCAAGAGCTTGATTATTTCCTGCTGCAATGTGACGCTATAGTTGCGAAATGGTTCGCCCGCAGGATAACAAAATTGCTGGATAGGGACTCCCAGATGTTCTTGCAATGTGCTTTGCGAAACATGCAGCTCCTGCTGCGCCTGAGCCTGAGAAACCTGCAAAACTTGCCCCAGATCACTATGATTAATCGTATGCGATCCCATCTGCATGCCATTGCGCATCATTTCACGTAGTTGAGGCCACGTTGCCTGCCCCTTCCAGCCCACTTTTCCTGTGATGATATAGAACATCCCACTAAATCCCTGCTCCTTGAGCATTGGATAGACATTTTTATATGCATCATCATAGCCATCGTCAAACGACAAAATAATTGGCTTCGTTGGTAGGGGACCATCATAATACAAAGCACTGAACAATTGATTGAAGGTAATCGAATGATAGCCCTGCTTTTTGAGGTACGTCAGTTGTTGCTTAAACAACTCCGGCTCGACGGCCAGACTGACATCCAGGGCGCTCTGAGTCTCTGGCATAGAAACATGGTGGTACATTAAAATAGGTACTTGAATCGTTTTCTGAGCGACTGTTAACGGGGGAAGAATAGGAGCCTCAACATCGACCGGACCACCAGCCAGCACCAGCCACTTCCCTTTGTCCGCTCCATCCGTAGCGTACTGCACAATAAAGGGAAGATGTTGAAATAACTGATCTGGCTGAAAACCCTGTGGCGGCCCCTGACCCTGTTTTGATACCAATGTGAGGGAAACAGGTATCTGCATCACCTTGTCATATCGCATCATTGTTTCAGGGTTTATCCAGTACTCAAGCCGGCTGGGGCTTCCCAATGTAAATTTTTGCAGCGTATAGTCCTGAAAACGGTGTTGCCAGTATGTCTCGAAACTAGCTTGATTGGGCCACATGGCTTGCATCTGGGGATGGAGCATTGTCCACATTGTGGCATAATTGCGCGTCAAAAATGCCTGCATATACTTGTTGGTGATGGCACTGGCTTGCTGGCTCCGAGTCGGAGTTGGAGCAACCTGAACAGTCTTCTTGTGGGTTGACTGCGTTGAAACTGCCCCGGTAGAGAAGGCGCTGTAGACCCATAGCCCTATCGATCCTGTTGCCATAAGGATCGAGATAACAACCAGTACCCAGGCCAAAACAGTGCGCGATGCACTATCGTCTCTGACTGCTTGCATTCTACTAATCTTTCTGATCGCCTGTCACATGGACGATCACACCAATATATCTATACATATAAATATCGCAATTACAAAGGCAACTATTAGAGGGGCGATCCAAAATAGGAAAAATGGGGGATAGCAGATCAAAAGGATCAATCGTTCATTGCGAGCAAGCTCATCAATCTGTTATCAGCGGATAGTGAGCTGGCAGAAACTGACCAAAAACTTGCAAGCGCTTGCACATCGCTCTACAGCTACGGTTCCAAAGCGCAAAAGATGCACCGAAACTTTTCAAGTAGAAAGTGTATTTTAGGATTAGTATGCAAGAAACAACCGTATTTACAGGCAACAGGATTGACAAAGCGCTATGGAATAATGTATATCTTTTTTTAGTTACTGCAAGGGCTTGCAAAATATCTTCTCAATATTCTTACAGGAAGGAGGTATTTCTAGCATCAGATCGTCCAGGGCATGGATTGCTTGTGAATAGATAAGGACAGGAAGGAAAACAAGGATGTTTTATCGCCTTACTCGAAAAGGGTTTTTCGCTCTTACACTGACTCTACTGCTCATGATCGCGGTTAGTAGCATGTTTCTTACGAAGGCATCGGCCGACACCACGCTCGGCTCAGCGGCGGCAGCGAAGGGACGCGTCTTTGGCACAGCTGTTGCGAACAACCATCTCAGCGAGTCGCAATACGCCTCCACGCTCGACACCGAGTTTACTGGCGTCACCCCTGAAAACGAAATGAAGTGGGACACGACCGAATCATCTCAGGGTTCGTTTAACTTCTCATCTGCCGATGCAATCGTCAGTCATGCTCAAAGCCACAACATGAAGATTCGAGGCCACACGCTGGTCTGGTACAGTCAGCTTCCCAGCTGGGTCAGTAACATTTCATCGAGCAGCACATTGCTGCAAGTGATGAATAACCACATCACAACTGAGATGAACCACTTCAAGGGCAAGATCTGGTACTGGGATGTGGTTAACGAAGCATTTAACGATGATGGTTCCCGCCGCAGTACCAACAACGTCTTCCAACAGAAGATCGGCAATAGCTATATAGAGCAGGCGTTTATTACTGCACATGCCGCCGATCCCAATGCTAAATTGTGCTACAACGATTACAATACTGATGGCATTAACGCGAAGAGCAACGCGATCCTTGCAATGGTCCAGGACTTCAAATCGCGCGGTATTCCTATCGATTGCGTTGGCTTCCAATCCCACCTGATTGTCGGTCAGGTTCCATCAGACTATCAGGCAAATTTACAGCGCTTTGCTAACGCTGGTGTTGATGTCCAGATCACCGAACTGGATATTCGTATGCCAACACCTGCCAGCAGCGCCAATCTTCAGCAACAGGCTACCGATTACAGTAAAGTCGTATCGGCATGTGTTGCGGTCTCTCGCTGCAATGACATCACCGTATGGGGCATTACTGATAAGTACTCCTGGGTGCCAAATACTTTTTCCGGTCAGGGTGCAGCCCTCTTGTTCGACGATAATTACAATAAGAAACCAGCCTATAATGCTGTCATCCAGGCTCTCGGCAGCGGAACAGGTATTACGCCGACCCCAACGTCATCCAATCCAACGCCGACCCCAACGAGTGCCATAACGCCAACGCCAACATCAACAGGTGGCGCGAGTTGCAGCGTGCATTACGCGATCACCAATCAGTGGAACACTGGCTTTGGCGCAACTATCACCATTACTAATACAGGATCAACAGCAATCAACGGCTGGAATTTGCAATTCACCTTCCCCAATGGGCAAACCATTACGCAGCTCTGGAACGGAAGCGTGACGCAAAATGGAAGCGCAGTCACGGTTACGAACGCTTCCTATAACGGCTCAATCCCGGCTGGTGGCTCGCCTGGTGCGCAACCCGGCTTTAACGGCTCCTGGAGTGGCTCCAATTCAGCACCGACCGCATTTACGCTCAACGGTGCCGCGTGTAGCGTCGTCTGATCACTGATTGCACGACGTTCATAGCCAGCTTGCATCTCATGGGCAGGCATGCTCACGACAATGCAAACTGGCTTGAAAACGATTGTATTGGCAACGAAAGGATTATCGATAATGAACGTGTTGAGAACCCTCGAACCTCGAACCGTCTCTTATATTCCGCCATTTCCATTAGTTCGCTTCCTGTTCACCGATACCCGAATGTCCTGGCTCTGGCTGCTTGTCCGCCTCTATGTGAGCTACCAGTGGCTCACCTCTGGCTGGGAAAAACTGACGGGACGCTCCATCACCTTCGAGGCGTTTGGCAAGGTGGCTGATGGCGGTCCCTGGCTCCTGACCGGACATGATGGCAAATCTATCCACAGCTTTGTGAACAACGCACTGGCTCATGCAGGTGGAGCACACCCAGCTGTTCAAACATGGTACGCGGCCTTTCTCCAACACGTTGTCTTGCCCAATGCAACCGTCTTTGCTTACCTCGTTAGCCTGGGCGAATTTCTTGTAGGAATAGGATTAGTCCTGGGTGCTTTTACCGGAGCAGCAGCTATCTTCGGCGTTTTCCTGAATATGAACTATATGCTGGCAGGAAGCCTCAGTAGCAATCCCGTACTGGTACTATTGGGTATCCTACTTGTTCTGGCCTGGCGCATCTCTGGCTACTACGGATTGGACCGCTGGCTACTCCCATTACTGCTCATTCCTCGCCTCGCACCCTCCCATGAAAGCGCTATCCAACCAACTCAACAGAACAGGCTTACTCCTACAATCACAGGTGATGATGGTCCTGCTGCCTAGCATTTCTCCGCGATAAAAGAAAAACCATTCACATCCATCAGTAATCTGCCACCTGGAATGTGAATGGTCCCGAATGTCGTATATGCGTGTAAAACGCATATACGATAGATGAGTTCACGGTTATTTAGCTCAAGCTCATTAGCGCGCTCGTGCCACCTGCTTTTTCGGAGGAATATGGATTGGTCGCCCTTCAGCTGCCAGGATCGCTTCACGCAGCCCTTCGCTGAGGGTTGGATGTGGGTGGATTGTCTCGCTGATCTCGTCAACGGTCAGTTCGCCGCGCATCGCTACTGAATATTCGGTAATCAGGTTGGTTGCATCGGGACCGATAATATGAGCGCCCAGAATTTCGCCATATTTCCCGATAATAACCTTCGTGAAGCCCTCCGTCTCGGCTATCGCTACGGCTTTGCCAATAGCAGACCAGGGGAAACGATCCACGCGTGCCTCGGGATACTTTTGCTTCGCTTCGGCTTCCGTCAAACCCACCGAAGCCATCTCAGGGAAGGTGTAGATGGGATTAGGAACAACGCTATAATCCATCTTTGCCTCGTGGCCCGTTGCATTATCGGCAGCAACTTCTCCCTCAGCTGAGGCAACATGAGCCAGCCCAGCGCCACGCACGAGATCGCCAATCGCATAGATGCCTGGAAGATTCGTCTCCATTTTTTCGTTGACGCGCACCCGCCCCCGGTCGGTATCCAGCCCTTGCTCGATCAAATGCTCCAACCCGCTGGTATTGGCGCGCCGACTCACAGCCATCAAGACATACTCGCCTGTAAAGCTCTGCTGTCCCTTGTCGGTGGTTGCAATGACCTTTTTCTGCCCATTCTCGTCTTCAACGGCCTCCACTTTGGCCCCTGTAACAATATTGATGCCGCGCTTGGTCAAAATGCGCACCATCAGGCGGCGCACCTCATCGTCAACCGGCGCAAGAATATTGGGCAGCATCTCTAGAATGGTGACTTTGCTGCCAATCGCGCTAAACATACAAGCCAGTTCAACGCCAATGACGCCACCACCAACACAGATCACACTCTCCGGCACCGCTGGCAGATTCCAGCAGGTATCGCTATTGATGACGTTGCGACCATCAACGCCCGGCATTGGCGGAATAAACGGCACTGAACCAGTGGCAAGAATGATTTTATCGGCGCTAAACTGCTGCTGCGAGCCATCACTTGCCTTGACCGTGACGGTGCGCGAGGCATCAACGGTGCCCAGCCCATCAAACACGTCGACATTATTCCCCTTCATCAAGGTGCCAACGCCGCTGGTCATACGCTTCACAACTTTATCTTTAAAGGCCACCGCGCCAGCCATATCGAGGGTTGGTTGCTGTGGGAGATGAATACCCAGATCGCTTAATGTATTCATCGAATGGAACACTTCAGCAATATGCAACATAGCCTTTGAGGGAATGCATCCTACATTCAGACAGGTACCGCCAAGATATTGTTTTTCCACGATAGCAGTTTTCGCACCAAGTTGAGCGGCTCGAATAGCCGCCACGTAGCCCCCTGGTCCCGAACCAATGACTGCTACATCATAATGATTACTAGCCATACTATTCTCCTGCAATCTGCAAGTTTTATTTGAAATTTTGCCTGGAAAGCTCCTTCACATTGAAGGCTCTATTTGAAAATACACCTTTAAGGCCGCCCGTTCGCGCATCAGTTGTACACCCTCATGAAATTGCTCCAATGGGAGGCGATGACTGATTAAGCGCGCAACGCGAACCTCGCCTTGCGTGAGCAGGTCCAGCGCGATACGCAAATCTTCTGGTGAAGATGAGTAGGTACTGAGAATACTCTGCTCTTGCTGATATACCTGTTCTATATTCATCGGCACCATGCCTGTGTGAGCCGCAAAAATCTGCACGACGCCGCCCTTGCGCAGACTGGCGAGCGCTTGCAAAAATGGGCGCTCTCCTGCCGTTGTGATAAAGGCGCAATCCGCTCCACGACCCTCAGTGATGGGCAGGAACAGTTCGCGCAACCCCTGCTCATGTGCGGGAGCTGGCAATGCATCGTCAGCCCCAAGCTCGCGTGCAAGTTGAAGACGCTCCGGTACAAGGTCCACACCATAGATACGTATCATTTGCCCTGCACGCTTCCCCAACGCCTTCACCGCCTGCAACATAAGAAGGCCAATCGATCCCAATCCCACAATCACAACTGTATCCCCCTGTAATAGCGGCGTCCTGCGTACAGCACGGACACAGCAGGCCAGCGGCTCCGTAAAGGATGCCTCTTCTGCGCTGAGCGTCTCAGGGAGCGGCAATGTTGTATGTCTCACATGCTCCGCAGGCACGCGGATATATTCTGCCAGTCCGCAGGGATCAATATTCGATGCCTTGAAAGAGGGACACATAGAGTAGTTGTGATGCCGACAATAGTGACACTCTCCACACGGAACGTGATGAGCCACGACTACGCGCTGACCAACCGCAAGCTGCTCAACAGCGCTACCACGCTCAACTATCGTACCGGTCAACTCATGCCCCAGAATTACAGGGGGAGCGGCTCGCTGTACGATCTTGAGAATATCTGAGCCGCACAAACCGCAGCCATGCACACGCATAAGCAGTTCATGATCTGAGATGGTAGGAAGTGAGCATTGTTCCACGCGAATGTTATCGTGAGAGTGGTAGACTACGGCTTTCACGTCCGGTGCTGATACCCCTTTTATTCGTGATTTTCCTTCAGTATATCACGTTTTCATGAGTGCAGTATCCTCGTAAAAAGAGGCAGAGTATATCTCAACTATGGCCTTTTTGGACTAATCACCTATCCCATAGTCTCACTTCTTGCCCCTTCAAACGTCCTTATAGAAGGAGTACTGTGGCTCTCTCTTCTAACTATGCTGTTTTTTTGTATACATTATCTATAACACTATGGGTAGTAGCCCAGGATGTATAGGGTGGCACGATGTATGGAGGTTGGAAGAGGTATAGATTGTCAGAAACATATTGAAACGGGGGTATACGCAATGGCAACAACCGGTGAGTTACGCGCCATTATCGAAGACCTGGAACTGGTTGACATTGGAGACGCTGCCAACTATCTAGGCGAACAGGTTCTAGAAAATGATACACAGGCATTTGAGCAAACGGCATTAGTACCTATTCATGATACTGCTGATCTTGCAACAAGCAATTGTACTTCTTGTCCCTGTTAAGCATTGAACTTATTGAAAAGCGTTCTATAGATACAAGTAGAGACCGGGCCACGATTCTAACATGGCCCGGTCTCTACTTTTCTGTTATATTCCAATGAAAGTATTAATATTTGGCCTCTGTCAAGATCTTAATACGTTTCTCTACATGAGGTATGCCGCATTCCTGCAACTGCTTCACAACTGCCGCAAGATCATATTCAACGCGGCGAATTTCTGCCTGCCAGCGATTCTCCTGCCAGGTTAAAATAGCATATGATGCACGTACATCCTCATCGCGCGGCAACCCACAGCTACCCGCATCGCAAAGTAAAAGATGATGCCAGTGTCGAGTATAAGCGATATGAACATGACCAAAGGCCAGCGCTCCAATCGTTGGCTCCAACCCTCCTAGCAGTTGCTCAAGCTCTATATCTGATGCCGTAGGGAAAATGGCCTGCTCCATATTCATTGGATTGGCGTGCACTACCAGCAAATCGCTCCCCTCCGGGTTCTGCACTCGATGAGAAAAAGGCAACGATGCCAGATAATCAATTCCTTTCCGGCCAATCTGCTCACGCGTCCAACCTATCACATCGTGCTTCTTTGATCCCTTTTTAGGTGCCTGAGACACGACTTCCACATCAACATTGCCCCGAATCACCGGACACTGCAATTTATACACATTCTTGAGAACCTCCTTTGGTCGAGGTCCATTCAAGCAGAGATCTCCTGCAATCACAGTTTGATCGATCGGCGGCTGCTGTGCCATATCGTGCAAAACTGCCTCCAGCGCTATCTGATTTCCATGTATATCTGCAATAACTGCAACACGCATAATTTGTACTCGCTGCTCCCGACAGCTTGAAAGAGACAAAATCAGAATGCTCATTAACGAGCATCCTGACCAATACATCCTACAAAATATTTCCAATTACCAATAATATCACGTCAATCAGATATAGTGGTTAACTATTTTTGCTAGCAACCAGTTATCCATGCTATGACCGATTTTGATCAGTTAGGAGAGCAGTGAGATAAGATATAATAGCAATAAACAACTGTTGACGCTATTTTTGTTTATTTATTGGAGGCGATATGCAACATCAGCTAGGTATCATTTCAGATACCCACATCCCGCATTTTAAGCGGATACCCGAGGCGGTCTGGAAGCATTTCGCCGATGTCGAATTGATTATTCATGCAGGAGATCTTTCAACGCTAGCAGTTATTGAGCAATTAGCAACGATTGCGCCTGTTGAAGCCGTTCAAGGTAATATCGAACTGGATGATGTGATACAAAAGCTTCCCATTAAACGTGAAATTCTTGCTGGCAATTGTCGTATCGGCGTTGTCCATATTTTAGGAAATGCACAATACTATGCGCGAACCGCGCGCCAGGAATTTCCCAACGCGCGCGTCGTCATATTTGGTCATAGCCATAATCCCTACAATCAAGAACATGAGGGACAACTGCTCTTCAATCCCGGTAGCGCCAATGATCGCCGCCGTCAGCCCACATGCAGCATCGGCAAGCTTTTTATTGACGATGAAAGCGGCAACGTGCGCGGAGAGATCATTCCCATCTAATGAATATTGGCCTGCATGAATTGCTATCTGGCTACTTTGAGGAGCGAGCGATCAATGCTTGCCAGCGTGGGACGGCCTGAGAGCGCCATCGCCAGTTCCAGTTCGGCACGCAACAATTCCAGCACGTGGCGTACGCCCTCCTGCCCATTCACAGCCAGCCCCCATAGAATGGAGCGACCGAGCAGGACGGCTCGTGCGCCCAATGCCAGCGCCTTCAAGACATCCGTTCCTCGCCGAATCCCACCATCAACATAAACTTCGCATCGCCCGGCAACTGCCTCCACAATCTCTGGCAGAGCATCGAGGCTGGCTATAGCTCCGTCAAGCTGACGGCCACCATGATTGGAAACAACGATACCATCAATCCCGCGCTTCGCCGCCAACCGTGCATCTTCTGCCGTCAGAATACCTTTGAGCAGGATCGGCAGCGTTGTCATAGAGCGCAACCAATCTACTGTTTCCCAGGTATCCACAAGATGGCGGGCGCTTGGCGAAGCAGAGGCATTTTTATTGCTAAAATTAGCCATACTGACGTGTTGTCCCAAGATAAATTGATTGTGCAGATCGCGCTCACGTCGGCCCAGATACGGCGAATCGACGGTCAGCACGATAGCGCGATACCCAACTGCCTCCACGTGTTTTACCAGCTTTCCTGTCGTCTCCAATGTGTGATGGCTATAGAGTTGAAACCAGAGGGGTGCTGTTGCCGCCTCCGCAACCTCTGCTGCACTACAGGTTGCCGACGTGCTAACAATCATAATTGTGCCAGCCTCCCCTGCGCCGCGTGCAGTCGCACATTCTCCATCGGGATGAGCCAGCTTATGGGAAGCGGTCGGGGCAACCAGTACGGGCATAGAGACCGGCATCCCCAGCACTGTTGTATGCATATCAATTGTGTTGACATCAACCAGCACACGCGGACGCAAATAGAGACGGGCAAAGGCGGCACGGTTGGCCCGCATCGTTACCTCATCCTCGCTGCCACCCTGGAAATAATCCCAGATCGCAGGCTGTAGCCGTTGCTGAGCAAGCACTTCATAGTCAAGCAGATTGATGGGTTCCACACATAAGCTCCTTCTATTTATACGCGATCTAACAAGAGTATAAACTCGACGGAAACGATGCAGCAAGACAAACCCCATCTGGGCATGTTTTTGACAAATTCGCACGAATAGGCAAGATAATATTTTTCGTTTGTCATATCTTGAACAAACAGGTCGCAACGACTGGTGAAATTTTGAACGTGCCTGATTGCATTTGTAGGACTCATAAGACCAACAAGCCATCAGATGATCATGTCCGAAAAGCGTTAGTAGTCAACTGAACTCTCATGTAGAATCACAAAAGCTGTACTATCGAGAAAGGAAAGAAAAAGAATGACACAGCGAGACAAGGCAGACCAGCTCTTACGCTTACAACAACCCCATTCCTCGTTATTGCTCCCCAATGCCTGGGATGTTGTCAGCGCACGTCTGTTTGAAGAGGCAGGCTTTGCGGCAATCGGCACAACCAGCGCGGGTATTGCTTTTGCACAGGGTTATACAGACGGACAACAGATCAGTCGCGACGAAATGTTAAGCATCATTGCTCGTATTGCCGCAGCCGTGCGAGTTCCTGTCACAGCGGATATTGAAGCTGGCTATGGTCATAGCCCCGAAGAGGTGGCAAAAACTATCGAGGGAGTGATTGCAGCAGGAGCCGTAGGAGTCAACCTGGAAGATAACACTGGCATACTCAAACCACTATACACGCTTGAAGAACAGGTCGAACGCATCAGAGCAGCCCGTGAAGCTGCCAGCAATGCGGATCTGCTACTGGTCATCAACGCGCGTATCGACACCTATCTTTTTCAGATTGGACAGGAGGCCACACGTCTGGAAGACACTCTTCGCCGGGCTAGAGCATATCTTGAGGCAGGTGCAAACAGCATCTTTGTCCCCGGCGTCATCGATCCAGCGCTTATACAAGTGTTGGTGCGTGAGATCCCCGGACCCCTCAATATCATGGCCGGGCCTGGGGCACCCTCTGCCCCACAACTCTTTCAGTTGGGAGTCGCTCGTGTCAGTATTGGAGGTGCGGCCATGCTTGCAACAATGGGTCTGATGCGCGATATTGCCCAAGAACTACACACTCAGGGAACCTATGAACAGATGGCTCAACATGCCTATGATTTCACCGCCGCCTGGAAGCTCTTTCAGCCAAACAATTGAGCAGATAAGATAGAAATGAGCTCTCCATCTTATCTGCTCACAGAGACATCGTTCTAGCGCGGTCTGATATACTCCTGACCACCCATATAGGGACGCAACGCATCTGGAATACGAACACTGCCATCGGCCTGCTGATGGATCTCAAGCAGTGGGATCAGAATACGCGGCGAGGCGATGGCGGTGTTGTTGAGCGTATGGACAAATTTGACCTTGCCCTCTGCGTCACGATAGCGCATATTGACGCGCCGCGCCTGCCAATCGTGGAAGTACGAACACGAATGAGTCTCACGATAGCGTCCTTCGCTGGGAACCCAGCATTCCAGATCATACATACCAACTTTGCCATCGCCCATATCGCCAGTACAGACATTGACCACGCGATACGGCAGACCAAGCGCCTGAATCAACTCCTCCGAGTTCTTCAACAACTGCTCATGCCATTTCACCGACTCATTATGATCGGCCTCACAGATGACATACTGCTCTACCTTGTTAAACTGGTGAATGCGAAAGACGCCGCGCGTATCCTTGCCATAGGTGCCGGCCTCTTTGCGGAAGCAGGGACAGAAGCCAACAAACGTCATAGGCAGCTCTTCGCCCTTGATAATCTCATCTTTATACATGCCCGTAATTGGAACCTCGGCGGTGCCAACCAGATACAAATCCTCTCCCTCAAGCTCATAGACCTGATCGCGCCCCTTTGGAAATTGCCCGTTGCCAATGAAGCAATCCTCGCGTGCCATCGCAGGCACAATCAGTGGGGTGAATCCCTTGCTGGCGATACGATCAAGCGCGAAGTTCATCAGCGCCAGTTCCAGGCGGGCCGCATCGCCTTTGAGAACATAGCTGCGGCTCCCCGCTACTTTGACCGCTCGCTCGATATCCACCATATTCAGCTTTTGCATCAGATCGTAATGATCTAGCGGCTCAAAATCGAACGAGGGCTTCTCTCCCCAGTATTTGAAGGGCACATTATCGTTCTCATCTTTGCCAATGGGTGCGCTGGGATCAGGGATATTTGGCACAAGCAAGAGAAACTGATGGCGATCCTCCTGGAGCTTTGTCAGTTGCGGCTCTTTCTCTTTAATCAACTCTGCCAGCCCCTTCGCTTCGGCCAGTAGCGTTGTGCGCAGTTCGACATTCTTCTCTTTGCTCGCCTGTTGAATGCGCTTCGAGAGCTGGTTTTGTTGAGCGCGCGCCTCTTCCACTTCGCGCTGCAACGTCAACACAGCCTGATCGAGTGCCAGCAAAGCGTCAATATCAATGGGATTGTTTTTCAAGCGCGCCGCCTCTTTGACGGCATCGGGATGATTACGAATAAAGCTCAAGTCAAGCATATCCTACTCCTCTTTGTATCTCTACCATACAACCAGTCCTGTTGAACATCTGTATGAGTAGAAAAAACAGCAATAAAAAAGCGCCTCGTCCTGAAGGACGACGACGCTGAAAGGCGCAATCGTGGTGCCACCTTGATTCTTTCACTCAATCGAATGAAACTCATTCCTGCCTGCTAACGGGGGCAACCGTAAACGCTCATCGCGTAAGGCTCACAGGTGGATTTCGCTTCTGCTTGCTACTGCGTCACACCAACCCGCAGTTCTCTGTCATGCAGCAAAAGGTACTTATCCCGTTCATCGCCTTTTGTTCTATAGTTCTTTGCAGAGAGCATACCAGTCTGCATGCGATTTGTCAACCACCAGACTAGAGGCTCCAGACGTGAACATTGCTAAAAGCAACATCGGTTTCATTACCATTATTACCGGCAAATACACCGATTTCGCCTGCACTGTAACTGCCATCAGTAGTGCCTGCCACAAATTGCTTGTTGATAAATAAATAGATCTGCTTGCCACGCGCTATGACTGTCAACAGATTCATATCGCCCGCCTTTTTCTTGATAGCAGAACTGGTATCATAGAGCAAGGGAGTGCTATTTTTATCGTCTTTTGACACATTGAGACTGTAGAAGCCATCACGTCCGATGCGAAAATAATAGAACTTCGAGGTCTTATCGTTCCCCCTAAAAATCACTCCTCCTTCATCGCCCTTCACAATCGTCACCTCGGTCTCAAGCGCGAAATTGTCGAAATCAGTGGCTTTAGCAAAGCAAGGCACGTAGAAGCTTTTCTTCATGATAGTAGAGTGCAGCGCTCCATCCCTGAAAGCGCAACCGCCACCACCAACCGCATCGTAGGTATCCCAGTTTCCATCATCCTGATAAGCTAGCGAAGAGCCAAAGGCCGGAGAGCCAGAGGTCGCATTCGCATAGACACTCTGAATAGCAGTAGCTGTTGCTTTCGCTTGTGTTGTGGCCTTTGCATGCGC
Source organism: Reticulibacter mediterranei (assembly GCF_016587455.1). Lineage (NCBI taxonomy): Bacteria > Bacillati > Chloroflexota > Ktedonobacteria > Ktedonobacterales > Reticulibacteraceae > Reticulibacter > Reticulibacter mediterranei. The sequence continues at coordinate 2,518,149 of NZ_BNJK01000001.1, forward strand.
CGTTGCGGTGACATGTGCCGTTCCCGTAGCATAGACGTTCGCAGTCGCGGTAGAAGCGGTGAAGGACTGCATCGTAGCGGTGGCATTAGCTCGCAACTGTGCAGGACGCGCCACTTCAGTATAAAAGACCAGCATGATGCCACTGAGAATAACTAGCACAGCCAGCACAATGAGCGTAAGAAACATCCTCTTCGACATCCCCGGAGGTGGTGGTGACGGTGGAGGAAATGATGAAGCAGGCGGAGGCAAAGGCGCAGAAGCATGGGCATAGGGCGGCGGTTGCTGAGGCTGAGCATTCCACGATGACTCAAAGGCATTGGGCGATGGAGCAGGTATAGCTTCCCTGGAAGAACCAAACGCGCCAAATGAACCAACTCCGCTTTCAACCCTGGTCTGATCTTCCCATAATGATGGACTATTTTCTCCCGGCGGTGCTTGACCCGCCCAGGATGGCGGATTATATCCTCCTGGTGGTGCCTGACCTGCCATCGATGGTGGATTATTAGATCTCCCTGGCGGCGCCTGACCCACCCAGGACGGCGGATTATAGCTGCTCTGGTTACCTGGTGGTGGCAATGGTTGCGAGACAGGCTTTCCACATCCAGGACACTGCGTTGTTCCCGGTACTAATGGTGTTCTACAATTTTGACAGTGCAGCATTATGATCTCCGTAAAGACATCTTATGGTGTGTAACTGGGCATTAGCATAACATTCTTCATCGGTTTATGCCAGAATCATAGGTACATAGTCACAATATCCATAAATATCTATGACTACCACTCAAATAAACGGCAAAAAATACCACTCCTGGGTAAAAACCATGGAAAAGAAAAAATACATAAAATATCCAGGCAGGAATGATAGCAATGCTTGCTTCCCGCCTGGACGCGTTTTTTGCTAGATCGTGCCAGTTTTCCACTTTAGACCATGCCGAGTTCCCACTTGGCATCCTCAGTCATGCGCTCAGGACTCCAGGGAGGATCGAAAGTTAGTTCAACCTTACAATCCTTGACGTTCTCAACCTCGCGCACGCGCATTTCAACCTCTGCCATGACATCACCCGCGACCGGGCAACCCATCGCAGTAAGCGTCATCGTGACATGGACCTTCCCCTCATCATTGTTTATGTCTATACCATATACCAGTCCCAGATCGACGATATTGACGGGAATTTCTGGATCATAACATTCGTGAAGTGCATCCATCACTTCCGCTTCATTTATCTCTGCCATCGAGCGGCTCCTTTATGTTCCTGTTAATCCGAGTAAATAAGTCGGAATACATTCTCCCGTTACTATAGCGCATAAGCGAGGGTTTGTCAAAGTCCATCGGTCAGTTTACGGAAATGTTTGATCGATGCGCTCTAGAAACAGGCGAATAAAGCGTTCGGCATCGGCAGCAGCGGAGACCTGCATATTCGGTGGCCTGTGAGCAGAAGGTTTGAAATAGCCAACCGTCTCGCCCAGAGTCAGCGAACCAGCCAGTTCCACATCGACGTAAGCAGGCTCCCAGGTAATCAGATCAGGGCAGAAGGCTGAGGCGAGGCAGAGCGGATCATGCATCTGAAACTGGGGAGTATCAGATGTAGGAGCGAAGACATCAAAGTAATAGGCCATCATCTCCCGCATTGCCGTCTTCACTTTGCCAGCTCCCTGCGTCCACGTCATTACCTGATCGCGAGCTAGCAGTACTCGCGTTGTAACATCCAGACTCACAAGGCGCATCGGCCAGCCGGCATGGAAAACGGCATGAGCCGCATGCGGATCGGCATAAATATTAAACTCTGCGGAAGGAGTGACATTGCCCGGAACCCGTACCGCGCCACCCATCATCACAACTTCGCGCACCTTCTGTGCAACACTCGACTCGCGCCGCAGCGCGAGCGCAATATTGGTGAGAGGGCCAATCGTTACCAGTGTAATCTCGCCCGGAGCTGCTAGCACACGCTCGATAATCAGATCTACCGCGTGCTGGGCGACAGGTTGTACGGCAGGTGCTGGCAGTACCACGCCACCTACGCCATTATCGCCATGCACTTCTGCCGCATGCACCTGTGGGATCACCAGCGCATCAGCACATCCGCGCGCAACCGGAATATCCGTGCGTCCGGCCAGAGTCAGCAGGGCAAGAGCATTGCGAGTAGTGTGATCGACATGAACGTTGCCGCTGACAGTGGTAATCGCCTCAATTTGCACTTCTGGTGAAGCTAATGCCAGAAAAAATGCCAGGGCGTCATCGATCCCGGGGTCTGTGTCAAGAATGATACGAAGCAAGAACTTCCTCCCTCATCGGTAAACCAGACTGTGCGCCAAACTTTGTGACTTTCAGGGCGCTGGCATGGACAGCAAAGCGCAGCGCATCTTCGGGCGGCTGCCCCTCAGTCAGTGCAACCGTAAGCGCGCCAACGAAACAATCGCCAGCTGCCGTCGTATCCACAACCGATACTCTAGGGGCCGCCTGATAAATATTGTGCATCTTGCCAGCATCATCGATGGTCACTAACAAAGCTCCATGCGCACCCAGAGTTATTACCACCGTCTTAATCCCATATCCTTGCAGCACGGCCGCCACAATACGCGCATCTTCCACGCTCTCAACCCGCTGCCCACTCAAAATACTCGCCTCAGTCTCATTGAGGATCAGCACAGAAACCTCGCTTAACGTCGCGCGTGGCAATGACTGCGCTGGTGCAAGATTCAAAATCACCGGTATCCCTATCTCCGCCGCTGCTTTCGTCAACCGTTTGACCGTTTCAATCGGGATCTCCAATTGCAGCACAAGCGCGCTCGCCTGACGCAGAACGGCCAGAATACGTGCAAATTGCTCTTCATCCTCTCCCACCTGCATATTTGCACCAGCCGCAACAATAATCGAATTATCACCGTCCGGCGAAAGAAAAATAAATGCAACGCCGCTGGCCTCGTCCTGATCGGCCACAATCAGGCTTGCATCAATCCGCTCAGTCTCAAGCGCATCAAGTAAGCGCTCTCCAAAGGGATCACGACCCACACGCCCGGCCATCGCAACCTGCCCACCCAGACGCGCCATCGCAACCGCCTGATTCGCGCCCTTCCCTCCTGGCACCAGCTTGAGAGAACCGGCCCCCAGTAGCGTCTCACCCACAACAGGCATACGCGTCACACGTACTACCTGATCCATATTTAAGCTACCAACAACCAGAATCGCGCCCTGCGCCATAACAACCTCCAGTTTACATAGACATGCTTCACTATTATCAGTACCATAAAAAGCATACATCATTGTCCAGATAGAACGCAATGGAACTCTGCAATCCTTTAAATAGGAGAAGAGATATCGGAATGATTGATAGAATCAGCCGACTCCACTTGCTCCACACCCGGCTCGTCTCGTTTCTCATCATGGCGGAATCGGAAATAGAGCAGGCTAATCGCAATAACATAGAGGATTGCTGCGGCAACAAACACAGGGGGATAGCCAATACGGGCAATGATTAGCCCACCGAGAGGAGTACTGATAGCCGAGGCCGATTGACCAGCCACCTGATAGACACTATTTGCCAGACCACGATGTTGCTTAGATATCGCCTCCATAGAAAACACCTGGAACAGTCCGACTGCCATATCCATCGTTCCCTGCCGCAAAAAATACAGCACAATCACCAACGGTAAGAAATGCGAAAAGCCAATGATCAATAATAGAGGGACGCTTATCATACGGGTGAACGTAATCGTATTGATCTTTCCCATACGCGCTGCCAGCAAAGGGGCTAGCAAGGTCAGCAGCGCATTGAAAGCGTTCGCGCCGCCATCGATCACACCGAAGAGCGCCGAGGTAGCGCCCAAATAATGCACAAAATAAAGGTTAAAGTATGGAATAAACAGTCCCGCCCCCAGACCAACTAAAACCTGTACCACCGTCAGCACCACAATGGGACTCACAAGCAGCGCCGGCAGCGAAGTCTCACCCCTCCACTGTGTCAGCGTGAGGCGAACTCGTTGTTGTAACGGCATACGGTCACGCACGCGCTCTGGAGCGGTCAAGGTTGGAGGAGATGGTCGATCATTGCTCATAAGAAATAGCGGGAGAAAGCTTGGCGCAGCAATGATCCCGGCCAACAATAAAGCCAGCTGATAGGAACGTGGTTCCGGCTCGCTCGCCAGCGCCCAGGAGAACCAGGCAGGAAAAGGGGCCATCAGCCAGGATACCGTACGAAACCAGAGCGGCAAAACACCTCCCAGCAGTTCGCCAAGCACGGTAGTTGCCAGCGTCAAAACGATATTCAGGCTGAAGAGATGAGCACGCTCAGCAGGCGTGCTATTTGTAGTTAAGAAGGGAGCGTTGACCACATAGACAAAGGCGCTGGCAACCCCAACGAGAAAGCTGCTGACAAGCAAGGGTCCAGGCTGACGAAAGAGCATCTGCCCCGTGCCACAGATACCAATGGCGACGCTCGACCAGATCAAGATCGCCTTGCCCCCAAAGCGATCAACGCAGACTCCTGCTGGAAAGATGGCGATCCCAACGCCAAGCGTCAGGATAAACAGTACCAGACCGATGAAATCCGGCCTGTATCCTAGCGCTGTCAGGTAGAGATTGTAGAGAACCAGAATGATACCGAGCGTCACGCCGCTCAACGCATTGCTGATCAGATATAACCGGGCATTGCGTTGAAACCGACCAAACTCCCGAACATACTCAACGAGAAGGAACATTTTTCAGTTGCGCCGCCGTTACCGTCTTCGCATAACCCTCGCCGCTTTCAGGAGCAACCGGAATTTCAGGCGCTTGCTCTTCCATCAAGCGACGATAGCCGGGACTATTGAACTCCAGCCCCTCTTTATCGACCAGCGATGAAGCAGATTTACGACGTATCAACCCGGGAGCTAGAAACGCCCTGGCAATAGCCTGAGCCTGGAACGTACGCGCGCGTAGCTCAATCAGAGCACCTGCTACACGATCACTCACCTGATCAACTTTCTGTTCAACTGCGTGTACCTTCACCGGCACCGTTGCGACCGTGCGCACGACAGGATTCTCAATTGCAGTCGGCTCGACACCCTCTAAAGCGGCTTCTGTTGCCTTATTCATACTCTCCAGCCCGGGACGTGGCTTTTTTATCAGTTCAGATTTATCACGAACCCAGGTAAATGCGAACGCTAATGCGAAGTGCAACGCCAGTGAAACCACCACCAGCAGCAAGGTAAACAGGCAGATGACAATCGCGGCAATCTGACCGCCTGTCTCTATCACAGGATTGACTGCCACTACAGCAATGCTCATAATTATTGCCCTCCAGCTCCGGCTTCCATCTGCTGCTTACGGCGCTCTTCATAGCGAGTGGCAACATACCCTTTGCCCAGAAGGATGCGCATTATTTGCTGGACAGACGCCAGAGCAGCTACGACACGTACGCCCGGTCCCAGAGCAAATTCGGAGGCCAGTTGTGAAATTACATTCACTCTAGAAACGGCATTCCCTGCTGTTTTCGCGGTATCTTTCACAATGCCTGCGGTTTCCTGAACAGATGCCAACAAAGGTTTGACCTCATCGCGTACTGTCGTCACAGTGCGAATGAGCATCACTACCCAATAAACCTGCAATACCGTCGCCGCCACCATCAATACGGCCAGCAGCATCAGGAAAATATACAGAACATCCAATAACACCCCAAAGATTCCTGCTACAATAATTCCCACAATCAACACTACCACCAGCACCCCTGTCCCAATCATCACATTTTTCATTGCACCTCGCATAATGTGCCTCCCGATATAAAAAGTAATTCTGCTTCATTATAACGCAGTAGCGTGAAGACCTGTAAGCATGAAACTCAGAGATCGGTATTTCCCATCTTACCAGTTCTCAAGCAAGCACCAGTAATTCCCCTCTTTTTTATACGCGCAGCGTACCACGAAAGGTACATTCTGCCACCATCTCCCTCCTCATCCGTGCTCATATGGTAGAGCAGAGCGCGTGATATAATGGCAGCAAAAAATAATTTATAGGTTTCTGGCTATGAATGCAACTATTACTTTTACAATCAGCGCATTTGTTACATTCTTCACTATTATTGATCCGGTCGGACTTGCACCAATTGTTGTGGGCCTTACAACTCACCTTTCCAATGAGCAGCGCAACGTCATCGTGACACGAGCTGTCTTTATCAGCGCCGGAATTATCGCCTTTTTTGCTCTGGTGGGACGCTTGCTGCTGGATCGATTGGGAATTCAGCTCTATTCGTTTAATATTGCTGGAGGTATCCTGCTCTTTCTGGTCGCTGTGGACATGCTGTTTGGCCGTCCCTCGGGCACACGCGAGACCAAAACGGAAGAGAATGAAGCGCTGACCCGCGAGGATATCAGCGTTTTTCCGATTGCGATCCCACTCATCGCCGGTCCCGGCACAATAGCCACCACCATTCTCTACGTTGATCTGGCAACCCCGGAACCATTAGAATTACTCTCTGTAGCGAGTGCAATTATCGTCACCCTGCTCATCGCCTGGATCGTGATGCGTAGTAGCGTTTGGATCGTCGAACACATCGGGCGCACCGGCATTCTCGTGCTTTCACGTATCCTGGGCATTCTCTTAGCAGCTCTGGCGGTTCAATTTGTGTTTAACGGTCTGGCAACATTCGCACATGTGAGTGGTTTTCTGAAGTGAGCCGCTGAAATGTGCGACAATGGAGCAGCAATCCTTGTAGCATAGCAAATAGATGTATCTCCTGCGACTTGCGACGCGTTCAATCGTAATAAGGATAAGCAAATCTGTTCGTCAAGAGATCGCCTTGAACGAGGTGGTGGTGGAAAAGACCTACCCGAAAGAAGATACTGTCTCACGTACGCGGCGCAGCTATCAGGCGGCTTTGCATAGTCGTCAATCGAAGGCATGGATAACCTGGATAATTGTGCTGGGGACGGTGCTGCTCTGGTGTTTCACAGCATATTGCGTGGCCCAGTTCAATGGCGCACACACGCTCTCCGCTATCCTGTCTGACATTGCAAATAACGCGATCAACGTACAGGATAAAGATAATGATGCTCTGACAACCGTTCTGACCATGTACGGAGCGAAAGATAATGCCCTGATCTTGCAGGGACAATACTGGCGATTTGTGACTCCGATCTTTCTGCATGTCAATGCATTGCATGTGGGAATGAATATGCTCAATCTTCTGCTGTTGGGGGTTTTTCTGGAACGCATCCTGGGACATCTCCGCTTCCTGCTCATCTATCTGGTCACGGGCGTTATTAGCGTCATCGCCAGCTTCTATTTTGCTCCACAGGAGATCAGCGTTGGAGCATCGGGAGCGATCTTTGGCCTGGTTGGAGCATACAGCATTTTTGTTCTCGTCCATCGACGCGCCTTTCTCTATGGCGGCATACCGTCGCTGTTGTGGCTGATGCTTGTCATCGGCGCAAATCTCAGCGTTGGTCTGTTTATTCAAAATGTTGATAACTACGCCCATGTTGGCGGATTGGTCAGCGGTTGCTGGCTTGGCTGGTGGTTCACTCCGCTCTATCGGCTATCTCCCGACCAGACGTTAAGGGACATTCATCGTCTCTCACAAAGCTGGCCGCTGGCCCTATTGACAATCTTAGGTACACTGGTACTGGCACTTATTGCGCTCTATCTTATGGGGGCCAGATTTTCCCTATAGGCAGACAAGACGAGAGATGCATAGTGGTTTGAGTGTTGCTCAAACCACTTCAACGGACGGCTCAGCATACGATTGTGTCACATTGCAGCGGGAGGCGTCCCTATGGCTCTACTGGAGGATAACTTGTGGAAGCACAGACTGATATACAGACTTATCTAGAACAGGGTAAGCAAGCGCTAGCGCAGGGAAAAGCGCGTGAGGCTGCGATAGCCTATGCTCACGGGGCACAGTTGGAATCGGACAACCCCGCAGTACACCTGGGGCTGGCCGAAGCAAATCTTGCCCTCGGCAACTATGGCGTTGTCCATATGGCTTGCCGACGCGTCCATGAATTGCAACCGATGGGCGGTCTCGAATCACAGATTGCTCAAGCACTCATCGATCTGCTTGATCGCCGCTACGAGCGAGCGCTACAGAACGTCGATGCCGTGATTAGTGAAGACCCTGGCATCGCCTATGCCCACGCACTGCGAGCCTACCTGCTACAAGCAACCGGACAGGATTATGATGCAAATCTCGCCAATGCGCGTGCCGCCCGCCTCTCCTATGGAGGTCGCTTTAACAATTGTTTTCCAGCACTTGAAAAAAACACAACTGCCGCAGATAGGGGATACGCTGCCTCGCCAACGCCTGATAATGGTATCGAGAGCCAGAGGATTGAGCGCGAAAGGATTGAGCGCGAACCGGTCCCGAGCTGGTCTCCTCCCAACCGCATGCAACGCCAGATCGTGCGCACACGCTTCACTTTGAGCCAGTATCCCAGTCTGTTTACCTATATTCTCATCGTGCTCAACGTGATTGTCTATCTCCTCACCACATTCAATGAAGATTTGCTTGTTCTGTTGATACAATACAATCCGGCCATTCTACAGGGACAGTACTGGCGTCTTTTCACTTCAATGTTTCTGCACGATCCTACCAATGTCCTGCATATAGCATTAAATATGCTCTCGCTGTTCTTTGTAGGCCGTTTTGTTGAGATTTTGTTCGGCAAGTGGCGCTATCTGCTGATCTACTTTCTGGCTGGACTCGGTGGCAATATCCTCTATCTCGTCCTTGCTCCTTCGGGGCCACCCTCATTGGGGGCTTCTGGAGCTATCTTTGGCGTCTTTGGCGCTCTGGGTGTCTTCTATCTGCTCAACCGTCGGGCGATGGGACCCGGTATGCTCTCGAACTGGCTGCTCTGGCTCACTCTGAACCTGGTGCTTGGCTTCACGGGCGGTGCCAACATCAATATGCTGGCCCACATTGGAGGGCTGGTCGTTGGTATGGTTGTCGCATTTCTGCTAATCCCCAGACAACGCCGCAGAAGATACATCTAAAAGATCAAGGGTAAAACAGATACTACCCGTAATTGTTTTACCCTTTGCTTGTTGGAGTCCTCTGTATATTGGATATAGGGAGCCGGGCTTGCAATCTCGCTGTGACCCGGCTGAGTCACACAATGATCCTATCCATGCCCTTTACCCCCCTGCTCGGCTCCCTCTACTTTCTTCTTGTGACAGAAAGCATAAGTTGGCCGGGGTGGCCATGATATGGCGTTTTTGGAAATTTCCACGACGGGTTTCATAGTGAATAATCGTGGCATTCGTTTCTGGTAGGATAAGGGCACCACTTCGCCATCGCAGTGCGATATTTCTATAAATTTAAGTAATTTATCAGTTGCTCCAGTTGCTGTTTGTTAGCAGCACTCTCTGAGGCATCCACTCGGATAGCTGTATTATCCTTCAAAACAAATACTATCCGTACAGGTTTTGATGAAGTTGATGGAAGATTAAATGTTTGAACAAAGCTCTTTATCTTCTCTGGGTTATCATGCCACGAAGCGAAAGAAATCCGCGTGCCATCTGTCATCTCTGCATAAATCTTCGTGATATGATCCCAATCTTTACTAGCATTCTGCTTGCTGACATTCTGACTGGTTTTAGTAGATAATTGTTTTTTTTGCCTCCTTGACCACATATCAGCAATCATAAGAGCCACTTGTGCAATTGATCCAACACTCGCTGCCACAGCCAAAATCTCAATCCAACCAGGACCGCCACCACGTTGCGTAATACTTACCCTTATGCGATCGCCTGTGACCACTCCAGCCTGGGCAAACGTCTGACTTTCTGCGATAGTGTTGCGACCATAGATAGTCAGCATATAGCTTCGAGTGGGATCAGTGGATGGAGAAATAAAATTTTCTTCAATAAGGGCCTTAATAACCTGCTCTGTTGTCATGGTATTGTCGATTTCCACATCCAATTCGGAATTGTCGTCAGCATTGACAAATATCACTTTTATCTCAGTCATCGCCTTTTTCTCCTTACTTCAATAAATCTTTCAGATTGAACTCCACTTCGTAACACACTTCTTTGAGAAGTACTCGTACCTTGGGGTCACGCAAAATGGCTGGTTGTGTGAGATACTGAGCGACATGCCTTTAGGTCAGTGTGACTTGCCCCGCCTTCCGTCCGCCCACTATAATTCATACTTATTGATGTCCCTTTTGCGAAAGATCTTCGTACACATAGATAGACGTTATTCCTCCTCTTTTTCGTTGGTTGCAACCTCCGCTGTTCCTAGAAGTAACAATGATTAAAAAATCAACGAATCGAGTAAAATAAGAAAAGCCAGAGAGAAGAACATCATGACTGTACTCAATTGTCCGCCTGACGACAAACAACAGGTATTGGAGCATCGACTCCCTTTTGAGCTGCTTTATCAGCAATATCACAGACGCGTGTACCGCTATTTCTATGCCCATCTCAAAAACGATGATGATGCAGCCGATCTTACTCAACAGGTCTTCTTCCAGGTCTGGCTGCACCTGTCTACCTATCAACCGGCCAGAGGCTCCTTCGCGACCTGGTTATTCAGCATTGCCCACCATCGCCTGATCGATTTTTTGCGCGCTATTCGCTCTTCAGTATCATGGGAAAGACTCTACGAAATCACCATTACCGACATCGGCCCTGAAGACATCATCCTCTCACGAGAAGCCATCGCGCAGGTGAGGAAGTTGTTAGACGCACTTTCCTGCTTTGAGCGAGAACTCCTGGTCCTGCGCTTTGCAGCACGACTCTCTATTGGAGAAATCGCGCTCATCATCGGCAAAAGCGAGGAAGCCACGAAAAAGCGAATCGCTCGCTTAATCCGGCGCTTGCAGAAGCAATATCAGCATCAAGAAGTGGAAAAGCCGCAACCAGATTTCTGGGAGGCGGCTGCACCCACATTCTCGTCGCTACTCTCTCAGGTCTATGCCATTGCTCCTCCAAAGTGGCGACTGACGATGCGGCAACAGGAACAACCACTTTTGCTATCATTACTCTACCCACTTCGTTGAAATCAAGCATTATCAATTACCTGTTTTCCACTGTTTCTCACTTTTTATAAGTGAGAAGAAGCATCAATCGTTTTCAGGCAGTACAATCAATAAAAGCTTGTAATCATACATATTCTCTGGCATAATAGAAAAGCAAAAATATGATATAGATAGAAGAGAAAGAGAATTCTATGACAATCTACTTTTACAGCACTCGCGAGGTTCCATATGGTTGCTTCTCCAATTTTTCGTCGCATGGAATCGAAATGGATGGTCAATGGTGGCCGACGACTGAGCATTACTTTCAAGCGCAAAAATTTGCTGGCACTCCCTATACAGAAAAAGTGCGCCTCGCTGCAACTCCCAAACAGGCCGCTGAGATCGGGCGAGATCACCGCCTGCCACTGCGTTCTGATTGGGAACGGGTGAAGGATGATGTGATGCGCTGTGCAGTCCTGCGCAAATTTGAGACTCATACTCAGCTTCGCGAGATTTTACTTGCCACTGGTGAAGAAGAGATAGTTGAAAATACCAGGCACGATTACTACTGGGGCTGCGGACAGGACGGCAGCGGCAAAAATATGCTCGGTCAAATTCTGGTGGAGGTACGAGCGATATTGCGAGAGCAATCTGATAACATGGAAAGTTAATTTTTTGCAAATCCTGCGATAAATCGGCTCTATGAGCAAGAAGAAAGGCCTGAAATGACATGGATACTCACTTAATAGAGACTCTTGCCTCGTACTTTGAGCAGCATGGAAAAAACATCTATGGCAGTTCAGCATCTCTCAATTCATCACCTCTTTATGCCCATCTGAGCCTGCATATCGCAACAGATCCTGCGATACTTCTGCTGGTAGCCGAAGCTGACCGCACCACCACCATTACCAATCTCCTCTTTGGCGCTGTACATTTCCTGCTACTCAACGGTTCGCGGCATCCGCTGGCAGAGTTTTATCCCGATCTCACGCCCAATCCACGCCCCTTAAAAGATGTTTATCCTCACTTTCGTCAGTTTTGCCTGGCTCACGCCGACGAAATTCATCATCTTATTACGACACAACGAGTGCAAACTAATGAAGTGGGACGTTGCAGTGGTTTACTACCGGCTTTCAGCTTTCTCAATCAACAATTAGCAGATCAGCCGCTTGCGCTGGTTGAAATTGGCGCAAGCGCTGGCCTCCATCTTTTATGGGATCGCTACAATTATAATTATGGTCCCGCTGGATGCTCTGGAAACCCCACCTCTCCAGTAACAATCTCGGCAATTCCACAGGGTACACTCTATCCACCCATTCCTACCACATTGCCCACCATTACATATCGCATAGGCCTGGATTTACATCCAATTGATATACATGACGAGCAGGCTGTACGCTGGTTGAAAGCACTCATCTGGCCAGAGCATAAAGACCGTACGCAGCAATTGGATAATGTATTGCAACTGGCACGATATCAGCCGCCAAAAATTGTTAAGGGTAATGCCGCTGTCATGTTACCCCGATTGCTCTCTCAAGTACCCCAGAATGCTATTCTCTGCCTCTATCACAGCTATACTCTCAACCAAATGCCGAAGACCACTCGTGAACAGATCTTGCAACATATAGCTGATTTCTCGCGGCAGCGTGATCTATACCGCATATCTCAAGAGGGATGGAGCCTCCTGGGTAAACCGGAGCTAGAACTCTTCACCTATCGTCGGGGAACAATGCAAAGAAGCCTGCTAGCCTATTGTGAGAGTCATGGCCGCTGGATTGAGTGGAAATATGCAGAACCACAACATTAATACTCTCAAGAGGGCGGCGAGACTGCTTTTGTAGAGGTTATGATCCTGTAGCTGCCACTATCTGACCATACATGTTCAAGCGGGTCAGCAGCGTTGTTGCGCCTGTATGGGCATCCATAGCATACAGCGCATTATCGGCATAAAAGGTCAATGTATCACTGTTGAGCCAGGGTCCGACCTCGATATAGCGAGCGGAAGTGGTCGCTAAAACCTGGGGTTTACCAGCCTGCATCGTCGCCCCGGTCCCATTGATATGCACCGTATAGAGGGAACTGTGGCGCGCAAAAGGTGCCTGATCGTCGCCCGAAAACAACACATACACAAGCGTCTGCCCATCAGGAGCAAAGCTGGGCGACATCACCCAGTGATACGCAGAGAAGTTGGCGAAGTCCCGCTGCATCGGCAGCACAACCTGGGCCGGACTCAAGGCCGTAGATGGCGTCACCTCCAATGCCGATAGTGCCAGTCCATTTGCGTAGTTAAGAGCAGCGATATCATCTGGAGTGCTGTTATCAGTCGGTTGCGGCACAATGCCGTTAGAGGTTGAGTACAACACGGTATTGCCAGCCTGGATCAGCGGGATCTGAGGCGGACTATCGGTGAGCAAGGGCTGCGGCTCGCTCCCTTTCCCGGCTGTCACCACGAGCGACCAGAGATTATACGCGGCCGCTTGATGGTCGCCATAATCGTTGCTCAACAAGAGCATCATCTGCCCGGAAGCAGGCGTCGTCAGAGAGAACACACGGAAACACGGGCATTTCGTGGCCTCTTGCTGATAAACCTGCGAAGATGAGGTAAGAGAGCCTGCATAGATACGAATTGTGCCCTTCCCATTGGCAGGGGCAGTGCTCCATGCAATATCACGGCCATTTGGAGCAAGAACCAGGGAGGTAATGACCCGATCGTCAGCGATGCTCGCAATCTGATGGGCAGCACCGCCCTGACCGTTTTGTAAAATGCTGGTGATCCACAAACCATTGCCGCTATACAATAATTGATCGTTGGCAAGCAAAATAGGAGGCACGGCGCGATTATAGCGATAGCCTGGAGCCGCGATAGCCTGGGGCGTTCCATTCGGAACCGAAACACGATAGAGGGCGTTCTGCTGAGCATAGACGATGGTATGCGAACCAGAAAGCTGTAATTGAGCAGGAGTTGCGGCCCCCGGCAACTGCACGGGCAGCGCATTCTGCTGTGCGGCAGTAGCAGTCAAGGCCACCGGATCAGCAGGCGGATGGAGCAGTTCTGGCGTGTTCTTCACAAACAACCCCGTAAAGGTCAGAAGAACCAGCCCTATAATCGCTAATAGAGCGAGCAGACTCCTATGCGAAAGGGGCGATTGCGTACTGAGCTTTGCTGAATCGCTCTGCTCTTCTGTCTGTACCGGCGGACGGCTTATCTGCTGTGTCAAAGTGAATTCTTAACTCCCAAATAGAATCGTAACAACAGCCATATAGTATACACGAAAGATGCTCCGAAAGAAAGCGCTCTCTATTATTAGCGAAAACCACCATCATATTGCGACATCCCCCGCTGTCGCGCAATCGCATCTCTCATATATGTTCCACCTGTGCGACGAGGCTTCGCGCGGGCGATATGACGTTCGACAAAAGCGAGTGAGCGAGCATAAACCTCCTCGCGGTCGTGATCCTTCATAATCACATGATAGGAGCGACGAAGGATGAGCAAATGCTTCTCCTTTGAACCAAGCAGACGATAAATTTCTCGCCCATCGCGCATCGGAACCACATGATCATGCACGGCGGTCATTATCAGCGCAGGCGCAGTGATGCGCGGCAATTCCTGGCGCAATTGAGGGAGGGAACGCAGCATACTTTCGACAGGAGCCATCGGCGTCCAACCATAACCGCTGAGTGAATAACGCTTACGAGCGGCAGCATCATGAATATCCTCTCGAATAGTCGGCACCATCGGAGTGAGATACTGCACCAGACGCACAGCAGGCAGGAGCCAGGGCCGCATCTGAAGAGGCGCGCACATTGAAATCACACCCGCTACCGGCTCATTGGCAGCAGTATGCAGGCAGAGCGCGCCGCCCAGAGAATGGCCGATCAAAAAGACCATATCGCAACGCCGCTTGAGCGCTTGCACAGCTTTACGCACGGCCTGCTCCCATTCAGACCAGCCAATAGGGAACATGTCATCGACGCTCGTGCCATGACCCGGGAGCAGCATATTTTCAACAAGCATCCCGCGTGCGGTTAATAGATCGGCCAGCTCTACCATGTCATGGCGGCCACCGTTCAGCCCATGCACTAGTAAGACACCGGCAGTATAGCGTTTTGTCGGTTTCGCAAATTTACGCGTATTATCCGAAGGAGGTTGTGATTGATTCATGATAGGTTCCTGCTTTACAGCGTTTTTCAATATAGGTTAGAATATACCAATATACGATAAAACGTCTAGTGAGATAGCCCAGTTGTGCAAAAAACCGATGACTGTATCACGAATTAGCTCTTCATCTGTTCTCATTTTAGCCAGATAGTCACGATGGAAGAATATATGCCATGTTTCTTGTTCTTCTATAATAATAGTGTTATATTCGCCCTATGAAAAACCCATCCCTTGCTGGGGTGGGATCATTACTTATTAAGGAGCGCTCCGTGAAATTTTCTACGAAAGCGATTCATGCTGGACAGGAGCCGGACCCGGCAACGGGTGCCATCATGACGCCAATTTATCAGACATCAACCTTTGCCCAGGCTGGCATGGGTGAACATAAAGGGTACGAATACGCGCGCACAGGGAATCCCACCCGCACAGCGCTGGAACAGTGTCTTGCCGCCCTGGAAAATGGACAATACGGCCTGGCCTTTGCCTCCGGCCTTGCCGCTGAAAGCGCCGTCCTCAATCTGCTCAGTTCCGGCGATCATATGGTCTCCTGCGATGACCTGTATGGAGGCACCTATCGCATCTTTGAACGGATCATGAGCCGCTATCAGATCCAGACCAGCTATGTCACTGCTGGCAACATCGAAGAATACGAGAAAGCGATCCGTCCCAACACAAAGCTGATCTGGCTGGAGACGCCAACCAATCCCCTGCTGAGACTGGTTGATATTCGCGCCGTCGCGGAAATTGCCCATCGCCACAATATCTTGCTCGTGGTGGACAATACGTTCTCAAGCCCCTACTTCCAGAAGCCTCTCGATCTGGGAGCCGATATCGTGCTGCATAGTACAACCAAGTATATTAACGGGCATAGCGATGTGATTGGTGGTGCCCTTGTAATGAACGATCAGAAAGTATATGAAGCTCTCAAGTTCCACCAGAACGCGGCAGGAGGAGTCCCCGGCCCCTTCGACTCCTGGCTCACGTTGCGCGGCATCAAAACGTTAGCAGTGCGCATGCGCCAGCACGAAGAGAACGCACGGGGAGTTGCTCGCTTCTTGCAGGAACATCCACGTGTGGAGAAGCTCTACTATCCTGGCCTGGCCTCACATCCCGATCATGAGCTGGCAAAGCGACAGATGAGCGGCTTCGGCGGTATGGTCTCCTTCCAGTTCAGAGGCAAGCTGGCTGACGTTGATCAGGTGGTCCGCCGCCTCAAGGTCTTCACCTTTGCGGAAAGTCTTGGTGGAGTGGAATCGCTGGTCTGCCATCCCGCCAGCATGACGCATGGCTCTATTCCAAAGGAAATCCGCGAAGCACGAGGCGTAAACGATACGCTGCTGCGCCTCTCCATCGGTATCGAGGATATAGAAGATCTGCTGGCCGACCTTGAGCAAGCCCTGGCTTAACATCTTCATCGTGTATATACAGCATCAAACCAGGTCTGCTCAAGCGAATTGAGAGGAGCAGACCTGACCGTCCCACAGAGAGTCTCCCTTATTCTTCAAAATCCACTTCCTCCGCTCCCCATTTCCATTCACTAATCTGTATTTTTCTATCTCAATACTACGATTTTTATTCGCCTGTTTGCGTTCTCCCTGACGTAGACATTTTTAATTGATCATAAACAGGGAGTTTTGTGCCCATAAACTGGTAATGATTCGTTGTTATATTAGAGCCAGAATAAACGATTTTAAATATAGAGACACCCGTACGTCCAAATCTGTATATATGGCTATACATAATCTTTTTCTCGCTCTGCATAATAAGACCAGGAGGCTCATTGGCGATGGCATCTGCAACAAAACATACCACAAAAGGGATTGTGATTCTCACAACTGTTTTACTGCTTGCAGCGCTTCTCTTAAATGCATGTGGGGACAATCCACAAACGCAGCAGCAGGCGACACAAAGCCGCAAGAGCTTCGAGCAAGAACTCGCTCATGCTCGTATGATTGGTACGCCTGAAGCGCAGTTGCAACCAATTATTAAACAGGCACAACAACTGAATCAGACCAGCGCTCCTCTGACACTTTTTAGCAGCGAGCCAGTCACGACGTATTACTCTAATATGTCCCAGCGCTACACCATGCTGAGAATACAGTTGCGTGGTTTAGAGACAAAGGTGACACAGCAGCTTGACTTTCAGGCCAATACAGACCTGCAAAACTTTGCGAGCATCCTCGCACAACGACAGGCCCAAGGCTTTGTCGCAACTAAAAACTTCACCAATCAGCTAACACAAGATCAGGATCTCATGGCTCAGGCTCAATATCCTAAACACTATATGCAGATTAGCGCAGATGCCAAAAACGCCACGCAAGCCTTGCGCCTGATGGGGCCAACCTACGACGCACTCACTTCATTGCGCACCCTTATTCAACAACTCAACGCATCGAAGATTGATGTCACCGCGCTCAAACTGCAAGAGCAGTATGACGTTGAACAATTCCGCAAAGCGAGCAGCTCCAACGACTTCATGCACCTGACCGATCAGATCAACAGCCAGGTACAGACATCGACGGTCCTCTCAACCCAGGCCATTCCCTACGTTGGAGCCTCCAAACTCAAACAATTCAGAGCCGATATCGACCAGATGAAACTTTATGGGCAGGATACCGGGACATATCAGCAACAACTGTACACAGATCAGGCCGCGCTCGACAAGGCCACAACCCTGCGCGATTTCCTGAAAGTCTCTTCGCAGATCGATAGCCATATGAACGCCATCCAGATCCCAATGCTACAGGGTCAGGCCAACTATCTGTTGCAACAATTCCATCAAGAGGTCAACAGCTGGGGGAACTCTCATCAGTACCACAATGCCTACGACAACACCTCTTACCGGCTCGACTATGAATACGATCAGCAAGGGATCGGCTCAGATCTCGATTATGTCGTCCAGGCGGCCCAGACGAAGGACGATTATCAGGCCGCCATCGATATGATTAACAATGATATGCAACACCTCAAGGCAATGGAGGCCGATTACGACGATTCCACAGCCTGGAATAAGGCGCATGCCAGCGATATGCAGTTGATGCAGCACTACAAGTTGAACTCGGGACAGGTCATCGTGGTATCGCTGATCGAGCAGAGCTTGCGCCTCTATCAGGATGGCAAGCTGGTGCAGTCCTTCTTGATTACCAGCGGACAGTATCAGAAGCCCACCCCTCCTGGCTACTGGCACATCTTCGTGCGCGAGTCACCCACCAAGTTCAAATCAAGCGAGCCAAAGGGATCGGCCTTCTGGTATCCCGATACCAATATCAATTACGCGATGGAGTACCGCGATGGAGGCTACTACATCCATGATAGCTGGTGGCGGTTAGACTACGGCCCGAAGACGAATTTCCCGCATGCCGATAGCGGCGGCGACCAGTCATTTGCGGGTAATGGCAGTCATGGCTGCATCAATATGCAGAAAGATCAGGCCGCATGGATGTACGCTCACACAGGCTACAGCACTCCGGTTATCATCTATTAAACGCCAGGAGCAGAGCCAAAGGTCCGTGAGTCGTTTGACAGCTTCAAGGTTCTTCTGCTATAATCTACGGGCGTTCAGTCCGACACATGTGTCGGCATTTTTGCATGTCATAGTTTTTTGATGTAACGTGAATAAAGGCAGACATTCGGGGAGGAACCGTACTAAATATGCCAAATAATGCATCTGCGGAAAAGCGCATGCGCCAGGAACAGAAGCGCCGCGCACACAACCGCAGCGTTAAATCACTGGTAAGAACTCAGGTCACGAAAGCACGTCAGGCCATCGGTAACACAGCTGCTAGCGCTGAAGATGCACAGGCCGCTGTCCGCGTGGCAGTCAGCGAACTGGACCGCGCCGCCAAAAAGGGAGTTCTTCACAAGAAGAATGCTGCTCGCCGCAAGTCACGCTTGATGAAGCAGCTCAACACAAAGTAGTTACCCGCGCCCATTGCTCTGCCGTCTATCTGTTCACTATCGCCGAGCACTGAGCGCATGAGGAGGCTTATATGTCTAAAGATGGGATGGCCGACAAACAAGTCGTAACGAAACCAGCAGGGCGAGCGTTACTGGCCGCTGTCGAGAATGCTCAGTTACGCAAAGATATACCTGAGATTCGCTCCGGCGATACGGTTCGCCTGCAAGTCAAAGTCGTTGAGGGAACTCGCGAACGTCTCCAGCCTTTTGAAGGCGTCGTGATCCGTCTTCGCAGCGGTGGCGTCAATGCCAATTTCACCGTTCGCCGTATCACGAATGGCGTTGGCGTTGAACGTACTTTCTTGCTCCATTCTCCCCGTATTGAGAAGATTGAAGTACTTCGCCATGCTCGTGTACGCCGCAAACAGCTTTACTATCTGCGTGGTCTCACCGGCAAAGCTGCTCGCCTGAAGGAAATTCGCCCACTTAGCAGCAAACAGATTGCCGCGAAAGAAGCTGCGCGTGCTGCCGCTCAAACAGCCAAAAGTGCAAACGAGTAAAAAGCAAGCACCGACACTGATTGAAGAAATGGCCCTGTTAGAACAGGGCTATTGCTTTGTCGCCGGACTCGATGAGGCAGGACGGGGTTGCCTGGCGGGTCCGGTGGTAGCGGCTGCCGTTATCTTACCGCTCTCCGATGATCCCGCCAGCATTCTAGAACGCTTTTCCGGCGTCAACGACTCTAAACAACTCACGCTACCAGCACGCGAACGCCTCTACGATGTGGTAATGCAACATGCTCTGGCCGTCAGTGTGGGCATCGGTTCAGTCGAGGTTATCGAAGAGCGCAATATCTTACAGGCCACCAAATATGCCATGTGTGAGGCATTAACACAGCTTGATCCATATCCCCAGGCGCTTCTGCTCGATGCCATTCACCTCCCTACGATCAAGCTTCCCCAACGCTCCATCATCAAAGGCGACGCTCGCTGCCTCTCTATCGCTGCTGCCTCGATTGTCGCCAAAGTCACACGGGATCGCTTAATGGTCCAGCTGCATCAAGAATTTCCCGCCTACGGCTTTAACCAGCATAAAGGCTATGGCACCGAAGCGCATATCGCCGCCATCCATCAACACGGCGTCACCCCCCACCATCGCCGCAGCTTCTCCCCCATCCGCGAACTTCTTTACGGCCTCTTCTCCCAATCTTGACTTCCACCTTTTTTTATGGTACAAAATGAATGAGGTTCATTCATTTTGTGGCACAGAGATCGTTGTCCTACCTGAAAAGTTTTAATCTATCTTAGGATTTTCCCAATACTGCTAGACGATGCATGATAAAAATTTTTATTGTAATATGAATGAAGTTCATTCACAGAAGAGGAGCTATAGATGAAAGCGTTTGTAACAGGAAGCACTGGTTTACTTGGCAACAATCTTGTGCGTTTGCTGGTCGAGCAGGGACACGAAGTAAAGGCGCTGGCCCGCTCTCGCAAGAAGGCAGAGCTATTGTTCGCGGGACTGGATGTGGACATTGTAGAAGGAGATATGCTGGACATTCCCGGCTTCGCCGCTGCAATGGAGGGATGTGAAGTGCTATTTCACGCGGCCGCCTACTTTCGCGACTACTATCAGCCGGGCGATCACTGGAAATTGCTTGATGCAATCAACATTCAGGGAACCCACACATTGTTGATAGAGGCCGAACGGCACGGCATCCAGCGGGTGATCTACACCAGTTCGTCAACTGTTATTGGTGCACAACCATCAGGACAGGATGCCGATGAATCAACTCCTTCCGGGCAGGAGACGCAGTGGAATCTCTATGCGAAGAGTAAGCTTCTGGCCGAGAAAGCTGTCTATCAATTCTTGCAAAATCATAGTTTACCGGTCGTGCTGATCCTTCCTGCTCTCATGTTCGGTCCCGGCGATATTGGCCCTACCAGCACAGGTCTGATGGTGCAAAACTTCATAGCACGTAAGATACCGGGGATTATCGACGCGGGCTTCTCTGTCGTCGATGCACGCGATGTGGCTCAGGCAATGCTGGCAGCTGTGGAAAAAGGCAAGAGTGGAGAGCGCTATATCGTCGGTGGTCGCTACCTTGATATGGCAGAGATTTTCCAAAAGTTGGAGCAGGCTTCCGGCGTGCCATCGCCCAGGCGCACGCTTCCCTACTCCGTTACCCTGATTATCGCCTGGCTCTCAGAGACTATTGCACGCATCACCCATCAAACAACGCTGATGACCCGTGACAGTGTACGTACCAGCCACCTCAAACGCCGCGTCAGCTCGCAAAAAGCGCTGCACGAATTAGGGATCATTTTTCGTCCCGTAGAAGAAACCTTGCGCGACGAAATCGATTGGTATCGCGCTCATAGCTCAAAGCTTGCTTTTTAGCGCGTCAGCAATCAACCAGATATTGGCGAAAGAGACCTGCTGAAAGGGTTCCTCTTCCGCCAACTTTCATTACAATGCTGCCTGAAGCCACGCCCGAATTAACGGATGCACAATCTCTTTATAAGCGGCTCGTTGAGGCTGAAAGAGCGTGCCAATGAAGAATGGATGGTTCTCAAGCTCAACAATGCGCACCTCACCGTTCCCATCAACGCCGCTCACACGCAGGCCATGCTGCTCAAACTCTGACCGCAGCACAACGTTCAAGCCATAGTTGCAGATTCCATACTGCTCGACAACCTCAGTCTTACCGTAGATATTTGCCACACGTGAACCAGGAGTCAGGTAGAATGTTTCAGACAGCTCGTTTACCGAACAGGCTAACGGCGTCACGGCCAGCGTAGTTGCGGTCGGATTCGACTCGGCATGATCTGCATCGGCCAGCCCGAGTACGGCACGAGCATACTCGATCAGCATATGTTGAAAGCCGCCACAGGTTCCCAGCAAGGGAACGTCATGCTTGCGCGCAAAACGAACTCCATTGAGCGCACCCTCCATACTCTTATAGGGCGTATTTGGCACCACCCAGAGTGCCTGACACTCCGCGAGCCGCCTCTCGTCACCATCTGCAAGCGATGGAGTTTGCAACCAGCATAGTTCCACATCATAGCCAAGGTCTTCCGCCACCAGAGCAATCGCTTTCAGCGTCACTGTATGCGCCTTAACCTGCGGATCATAATCGCCAATAAGTCCAACACGAAGCATCTGTTTTCCCATCCTTTCATTCTTCGCCACACCGATCATACCGTACGCAACGAGAAAATACACCGTTCCTCGGGACGATGTATTTTCTCGCCCACCCTGATATACTGATAAGCCCACCCCTGAAAACGATACAACGAACACATGGCCCATTAGTCACAGCCACTTTTGACAGCATGACCAGCAGAGTGCTAATCTGAAATAAGTTGGGTATTCCTATTCCTGTTTACATGTTACACTTCTTTAGCCCTTTACAAATCAAACAGGTGTAGAAGGTAGTAATAATAGGCAGTACAACAAAAAGGAAGCTACACATATAAATCTGAAATATAAAAGGAACCTATAGACAATTTGCATCTCACAAGACAGGAGAAATCATGGGCCTGGAGACACAGGAACATTTCACAGACAATAGAACCACGCGACATAAGGGACTGTTGGGATGGTGGTATAATCTCACCGCTCCAGCGGAACCAACGATCAACGCTTCCATCGAAGAACGTGAAAGCAGTCGTCGAGCAAAACTTGCCAGCACCATTATGCTCATCCTGTACATTCTCACCGTTCCAGCAGTTGTGGCGTCCTTCCTGGGGAAAAATTATCAAATGATCCCGTTGCTGGCGGGTATGTTTTTCGCAACGATCATCGCAACCTGTTGCAATCGTCGCGGCCTGGTCAATCTCACTGGATTGATTATCGTGGTGGCCTACAGCGCTGGCATGATGACCAATATTGCGACTGCTGCGGGCGGCTTAAGCCTGGAGTTAGCTCCCTGGTTCACGCTCCTGATTATTCCTGAGATTCTGGTGGCGGCCCTGCTCTCTCCGGGTATGGCATTCGCATTTGCACCCATTTATATCGCATTCAGCGTTCTGGCTTTCCTGTTTATGCCACGAGCAGCCGGGGCAGAAACCAACCTGAACATCATCTTCTCCAATGCGGTGTTGCTCCCTGGCATTTTACAGTGTACCGTAGCCGGGATCTCATTCTTATGGGCAAGCAACCTGGAACGTGCGCTGCGGGAGAGAGATCGAGCCGAAGAGGTGGTGCGGCTTGAGCGCGATCTGGCCGAGAAGTCGGAGCAAATGATCCAACAAAAAGAACAGTTAGAACACAGCATTGACGTGATTGTACAAACGCAGGCAACCGTCGCTAATGGCAATCTGAACGCCCGTGTGCCTCTGACCGCCGATAACGTCCTCTGGTCGGTTGCAGGCACCTTGAACAATCTCATTGCGCGCCTGCAACGTGCGCGTGCAACCGAGGCAGAGCTGGAACAGGCCAGGACCAGCGCGGCACATCTGGCGGCAATCATTCGCACGCGCAAACATGGGCAACCCACACCCAACTATGTCTACAAAGGTACGATGATCGATACCATTGCAATGGAGATTTTCCCGCCGCAGGAGACCCAGAAAACATATCGAGATCAGGCTTTCTATACGCGCGACACGCCGCCTCCTCAGGAAGCCTTCTCTACTATCTGGAAGTGGAAAACTTCTGAGGTCTGAACAGGGCAACCACATCCTTTTACGACAGAACATCCGGGCTATGGTTGGCTATGTGTGCTATACTCGTTCCAGAAAAACACGATCCGAGAGGAAACATGTCGGAATACATCTGGGGACGCAATCCCATTCTGGAAACACTACATTCTGCCCGGCGGGTCAGGCGCATTCTTCTGGCGGAAGGGGTGCGCGAAGCTCCCGCCATTGCAACGATAATAGAGGAAGCCGAACGTCGCCATATCCCGATTGAGGTGGTGCCACGCAACCGTCTCGACCAACTCAGCAAGGGAGCTGTCCATCAGGGTTGCGTGGCTCAGGTTGCCGAGCGCACTTATGCCTCTATCGACGGTATTCTCGCCCATGCCGCCAGCAAAAACGAACCGCCGTTCCTGGTGATCCTTGACGCGATTCAGGATGTCAACAACCTCGGCTCCCTGCTCCGCACCGCAGAAGCGGCAGGCACACATGGCATCATCATTCCAGAGCATCGCGCCGCAGAGGTCAATGCAACCGTTGTCAAAACATCAGCTGGAGCCAGCGAACATCTATTGATTGCCCGCGAGACCAATCTCACCCGCGCCATCGACTATCTGAAAAAACAACAGGTCTGGGTGATCGGACTGGTTGGAGAGGCACAGACGCTCTATACGCAGGCCGATTTGACCGGACCACTGGCACTGGTGGTGGGCAACGAAGGCAAGGGCATCAGTCGTCTGGTACGCGAACATTGCGACCTGCTCATCAAGCTCCCGATGCACGGCTCGATCAATTCGCTGAATGCTGCCATCGCCGGGAGTATTGCTCTCTACGAAGCCTTGAGACAGCGCTCCGCTCGCAAACAATAATGTTGCTATTGACCGCTCTCCGCATAAAACCCAACATGCTGTTACAAGTTGCTTTGCCAAACCGTTTATTCTTATATCATTGTTGCGTTATCGGGAGCTTATCGCCATGCAGATTAGAGACAAACGCTATCGCCGCCTGATCCCCTTGCTCTGGTGCCTGGGCGTCGGCGCACTGTTGCTCACATTTTCTATCTCATCACCCACCGCTCAAGCTCAAGCTTTGCGCAAAGGACATCTAGAGATCACCAATCCGCTCGTCAACGGGAACGCTCAGGGGCGAACAGGCACAACTATTACCCTGAAAGGCAACAATTTCGACTCTAACGATACCATCCATCTCTACTACACGACCAATGGAGATTCGGGGCAATGCACCAATAATGGCAATCCAGGAGATCACGGACTCCAACCATTTACCACCAACACAACAATCAATGCTCAGGATGATGGCACGTTTACGCAGGATGTTACCTGGCCGGATGCCGCCAATACACCAAACACACAGTATTATGTTTGCGCTCTGAGCGATAACGTTCACGCCCTCACCACCAACTCTTTCACTATTATGCAGAGCGATGCCACCTTCGTTTTTAGCCCAAACACGCTTGCACCGGGCGGTCAGGTAACGGTTACAGGCACAAAATGGCTCCCTCCTCAAACTCTGACCGTCTCCATCGGCACCGACAACAACACTACTCCCATCGTGAGCCAGACCGTCACACCCGGTGCTGATGGCAACTTCTCTACGCAACTGACCATTCCCGATACAGCTCAACCAGGAACATATAACATCTTTGTGATTGCCACCGGAGATGCCACATTAAAAGCCACCAAAGCTAATGCTCTGACGATCACACAGGCCACGCCCACGCCGCAATCAACAACAGCGCCCACCCCAACGGTTGGCCCAACGCCGACACCTACTGCCACTACAGGCAATACTGGCGGCGGCAACGCCCTCACCATGCTAATATACGCCCTTGGAGGCATAGGAGTAATGCTGGTCATCGTAGGTGTTGTAATGTTCGCGGCCTATTCTCGCTCTTAAATAAAAAAGCTCATTATACATAATTTATCGTTTTTGACGATAAATTATGTATAATGAGCTTTTTTATTTACATTGAAAGGCGTTTAAAGATACTTTCAGGTATGCTTTTGACGACCAGCATGATGGGACGCCAGAAGAAGGGCAAATAGACGACATCTTTCCCCTGCTTCATCGCTTCGTAGACGCCGCGCCCAACGACTGCGGGCTTCGCGAAGAGCGGTCCCTTCTTCACTGCTGCTGTCATCGGCGTATCAACAAAGCCGGGCTTGATCGTGACGACTTTGACGCCGGACTTTGCAAGCCGATTGCGCAAACCTTGCAGGAAAACGCTCACACCACCTTTGGCGGTGCCATACACGTAATTGCTCTGACGCCCACGATCTCCGGCCACCGAAGAAATGACGGCGATACAGCCGCGCTTCTGCTGCTCAAAATAGTTCCCGGCAATGGTGAGCAGCGAGACCACGCTCGTAAAATTGTTGGTCAGCTCTTTCAACGTCTCTTCCACGCTCACCTCGCATTTCCGCTGATTGCCCAGCGTACCGTGTGCGATGAGCAGCATATCCAGACCATTGAGCGTGATAATGGCTTTGTCAAATAGCTCCTGGTGGCGGCTCAAATCGCTGAGATCGAGCAGGAAGGTCTCTACCTGCTTTGCTCCATGCACAGTCAGATCATCGGACACAGCCTTCAGCCTCTCTTCGGAGCGGGCCACCAGAAAAAGTTCCGCTCCATCGCTGGCAAAGCAGCGGGCCGTTTCATGGGCAATCGCAGAGGTTGCCCCGATAATTGCTATCTTCATCTCTTTTCGTATCTTTTTTTTACAAGCCAGGCACCGGCAACGGGCCGCTATCCGTCTCTAAAGAAACAGGCTGTGGCACAACACGTCGCCAGAAGCTCGACGAAAACTTCGGGTCAATAAACTGCTCGAACTCTTTCCATTGTGGGAAAAACGTCTGAAAGCTCTCAGCAGACATATGAGCGTCTTTCGCAGGATAGACGGAGCCGCCAGCTTCCAGTACCATACGATCCAGATCATCCAGCAACGCCAGCGTCTTGCGGCCTCGATAGGAGAAATCGAGCGCCAGATTGAGACCCGGACGTGGGAAAGAGAGCATGCCAGGCGACGGGATATCGCCATACTTTTTCAACACGGTCAGAAACGAGCCTTCGCCCGAACGCACGATGCGCCTCAAGATATCGCGCATGGCTTCGTGTGCATTGTCAAACGGCACAAGAAACTGGTACTGCAAAAAGCCCCGTTTCCCATAGAGACGATACCAGTCGTGGATAGAATCGAGTGGATAGAAAAATGGATCGTACGAGATCGTTTTGTGGACGCGTTTTGGCACCTGTACGTGATAATACGCTTCGTTAAAAGCTTTGACAGTCATGGTGTTCAACGCAAACGAGGGCAAATTGAGCGGCACAACCAGTGGGAAACGTTTCTTGAGTGGTTTGCGCGCCAGCTCTGGCGAACGGTTATTGTTGCCACGCAAAAACTTGCCCCGACACAGCTTCTCGCCTCCTACCAGCAGATCCACCCATGCCACCGTATACTCATAATCAGCATCCGACTCCTGCGAAATCTCAAAGAATTCGTCCAGCGAATCAAAGCGAATCGAATCCATATCGATATAGGGATTGGCGATGGGCTTGAGGCGAAATTCTGCCCAGAGAATCAGGCCGGTCAGCCCTAAGCCGCCTATCGTGGCCTGAAAGAGATCGCGATTCTCGGTCGGCGAACAGAGCAAGCGATCACCATTCGAGCGCAGCAACTCAAAGCGGGTGACATGACAGCCAAATGTGCCAACCTTATGATGATTTTTTCCGTGTATATCGTTGGCAATTGCGCCGCCAACCGAGACAAATTTGGTACCAGGCGTGACGGGCAAAAACCAGCCGCGCGGCACAACAAGATCGAGAACTTGCGCAAACGAGACACCTGCCTCGCAACACAACAACCCTTCCTGCTCGTCAAAGGAGATAAAACGATTAAGCTTGCTTACGTCAAAAATGATGCCGCCCTCATTCAAACAACTATCGCCATAGCTGCGTCCATAGGCATAGGGTAATATCGATTGCCGCAAGCTTGTAAAATCTGGCAACTCGTCACGCCAGTAAATAGGGATCACTTGATCTGGCTCGACTACAGGATAGCGCCCCCATGATTGAGGTATGTTTTTTGTATCAGCGCCCATAAACTTATCATGCCTTTGCAAAATTTATTCTTTCTATTCGACAAGCTTATATTATCTTACAAAACGTTTTTTGAGAAGTGGCGGACACCGCCGACCAGATAGTACCGCTTATCATGAGTTAGAGAGAATAATTCAGTTCTTGATTGCTGCAACCAGAATCCTTGCTTTCCAGCCTCTCCCCTGCTACTCTGAATAAGAGATAGATAAACCAACATGTCATAACGAAAGGGAAAACTCTATGCCCACCTTGCTAACTCTAGCGCTCTTTCTTCTCGCAGCTCTGGGATTGCTGATAGTTCCCGGCCCGGCGGTCTTATATATTATCACGCGTAGCGTCGAGCAAGGAAGACGAGCGGGCTTCGCATCCGTGCTGGGAGTCGAGCTGGCCGGTCTCATGCATACCGTTGCCGCAGCACTCGGCCTGTCAGCTCTGCTACTGGCTTCAGCCCTCGCTTTTAGCATCGTGAAATATCTGGGAGCTGCTTATCTCATTTATCTTGGCGTTCGTACACTACTCGCACGGGAAAAGACCGTAGAGGTCCACACCGACCTGCCAAAGAGCGCCCCTCGACTGTTTGCTCAGGGCTTTTTCGTCAACCTGTTGAACCCCAAGACAGCCCTCTTCTTCTATGCCTTTCTGCCACAATTTGTTAATCCCGCAAGGGGCGCGGTTATCGAGCAAATCCTGCTGTTTGGCACGCTCTTTGTGCTGCTGGCCTTCTGCACCGATAGCCTCTACGCCTTGCTTGGCTCAATGATAGGCGGGCTTCTCCGCAGAAGTGTCCTGCTCCGCCGGGTGCAACGCTATGTAACGGGCGGCATCTATATCATACTTGGAATAACCACAGCGACTCTCGGCTCTGAGAAAAAGTAGAGCAGGGAATATCAAAGGGAAACGGAGAGCGAGCCTCGGTCCTGGAATGATATGATAATGACAAAATTCTATACGAAATGGCTCAGGAAGAAATGCATATTATCATTTTCGCTGGCGGCCCCCTCATACCGGGCAAGGCGGTAGATGCAGCAATCAGCGAGGCCGATTTTGTGATTGCCGCCGATAGCGGGGCGCAAACAGCGCTGCAACGCGGCCTCACGCCCGCTATTGTGGTTGGCGATTTCGATTCGCTCTCGCTCTCCCCTGACATGCTAAAAGCGCTGGGGTGCCAGTTGATAGAGGTGTCGGCAGAGAAAGACGAGACCGATACCGAACTGGCAATAAACACAGCAGTACAACAAGGGGCCAGCGAGATTACGATTCTCGGCGGCCTCGGTGGACAGCGCTTTGAACATAGCATCGCCAATATCTTGCTAATGGCAGACTACGCTCTCCCCATCCGTATCACCGATGGACCCTCTACTTGCTGGCTGCTACGTGGGCCGGGCAGCACAACTATTACCGGGCAACCCGGCGACCTGCTCTCGCTCTTCCCTCTCACCACCGATGCATATGGCGTTCGTACCAGCAATTTGTACTATCCCTTGCGAGGAGAGACATTGCGCTTCGGCAGGCCGCGCGGCATCAGCAACGTGTTAACAACCACACAGGCCCAGGCTTCAGTCGAGCAAGGGCTATTGCTGGTCATTCATACCTCAAAGCAAGAACTGGACGAATGAGGGCATCAGTTCCTCCTTCGATATCTTAGTATTTCAGTCAGATATTAGCATGCCCTAATATTTCCCATCAATCCCCTTGACAAAACATATTAGCATACCCTAATATCTTAGTGAATTCGTCGGATATCTGGATCGGCAAAAATCCTCCTACATTCGTAGTTGCATGCTGGATTGTGTTCGCTTCTCTTGCCGCCTACGCCGAGAGATACAGGCACTATCCATCTGTGCAGCTACGAACGGCGAAAATTCAGAATATGATCTGAATACGAACTGGATACAATCTCATTTTGAAAGGAATCGCTGATGAGCGAACAAAGGGTGTACGAGCAATCCGGACGACAGGGGAAAAAGTATAGCTGGCTCTTCTGGAGTACGCGCGATATTTTGTTGTTAGCCGCTATAGCTCTGGTCTTCGGTCTTATTCTGGGTATTGGACTTTACCCCTATCTGGCACTGCTGGCACTGGGTCCGATTGTCACATGGGGCTTGATTGGCCTCTATCTCCTCCCATCTTTTTTTATCGCCTATGTACTCCGCAGGCCCGGAGCCGCCTTCCTTATCGCTCTCCTCTACAATCTGGTCATGCTCCCATTCTCACCATTTGGCTTCATATTGATGATTGGAGCCGTGATGCATGGTTTCAATGTCGAGGCAGGCATAGCCATAGCCACGCGCTATCGTACTTTCGGTATCGGTTGGATGGCCCTGGCTGGTGCGATCAGCGGGGTACTGGAAGTCTTTATCTATAACATCTTTTACCCCGAAGCATTGCGGCTCGCCCAACCTATTGTGATTGGCATTGTGGTGGTCACGACGCTCAGTTGTACGCTGGTGGCGATCATCGCAAAGCTGGTGGCCGATGCTGTTGCACGAACTGGTGCGCTCTCTGGAACGGCGCTCAAGCGTGAGGATGCGCAAGAGGTATAAGCGATGGCATTGATTGAAATAGATGAGTTGATGATCAAATATCCTGGACGCAAACAACCTGTGCTGCAACACCTCGATCTCCAGCTCCATCAAGGCGAGACGGTGCTGCTGCTCGGTGCCTCGGGCAGTGGGAAAAGCACATTAGTGCTGACCTTCAATGGCCTGATCCCTCACGAGGCTGGCTCAATCCTGCACGGACATGTTCGCGTCGATGGTATAGATACGCAACAGACGACGGTGGCGGAACTGGCCCGGCATGTGGGGATCGTCTTTCAAGATCCTGACGCGCAATTCGCAACGCTGATCGTGGAAGATGAGATAGTCTTCGGGCTGGAAAACCTCTGTATGCCGCCAGCCAAGATGGATCAACAGGTTGTCAAGGCGCTGGAACAGGTAGGGCTGCCCCACTATCGCCATCGTCGGGTTGAGCAGCTTTCGGGTGGAGAGAAGCAGCGAGTTGCGCTGGCAAGCCTGCTGGCGATGGAGCCGTCTATACTAATCTTTGATGAGCCAACAGCCAATCTCGATCCAGTGGGAACGCAGGAGGTTTTCGAGCTGATCCGGCGCTGCAAAGAGCTGGGAACGCATACAATTGTGCTGATCGAGCATAAACTCGACGACCTGATGGAACTGGTGGATCGCGTGGTTGTCCTCGGTGCTGGTGGCTCCATTCTGGCCGATGGCTCTCCGCAGAAAGTGTTCTACGATGATCTCTCGACGCTCCAGGAACACGGCGTCTGGATTCCCCAGGTAGCACTCCTGACCCATCGCCTGCACGAACAGGGAATCACGTTTGCCTCTCATACGGCTTCCTTCCCCGTTACGCTCGCCGAAGCGGAGGATATGCTCAGGCGAACTGGCATTGCACATGATGCCCCCGAAACCAGAGAGACAGAGCCGATCAACACCAATAGCGTGTCGGAATCAAAGCAATTGGCGATAGAGATACGCGATCTCTCCTTCCAGGTCGACAAACAGACGATCCTCGATCATGTTTCGCTCAACGTGCCACAGGGAGACTTTCTGGCAATCGTGGGCGCGAACGGTGCCGGCAAGACGACGCTGGCCCGGCATCTGGTCGATATCCTTCATCCCCCGCCTGCAACCATCATGCTGCATGGAAAGGATGTTACCAGGGTAGCTGCGCGCGATCTGGTCCACCAGGTCGGATACGTCTTTCAAAACCCTGAACATCAGTTTATTACAGATTCGGTAGCCGACGAGATCAACTATGGGCTGCGCGTCATGGGACTACCACCAGAAGAGATCTCAGCCAGAACGACGGCGCTGCTCGATCGCTTTGGGCTGCTCCGCTTTGCACGCGCCAACCCCTTCACGCTTAGTCATGGCGAGAAGCGCCGCCTGAGCGTGGCAACCATGCTCGCTGTTGGACAGCAAATACTCATCCTCGACGAACCGACCTTTGGACAGGATCAACGCAATGCTGATGCGCTGCTTGACCTGCTCTGTTCGCTCCATGCAGAAAGACGCACGATTATCATGATTACTCACGATATGTCGCTGGTAGCAAAATATGCTCGCCATGTTGCAGTGATGAAAGATGGGCGACTGCTCTTTCACGATACCCCGGCAACGCTGTTTACCAGGCCCGATCTACTCGCCGAAGCTCATCTCACCATGCCGCCGCTGACAGCACTGGCGGATCGGATGGGCTGGCCCGGTCTACTCACGCTGGAAGCAGTAGCCTCAAAGTGTACGCAGGTGCTTCTGGCTGGCAACGAACCGCAGGGCAAACGTGAAGGAATGAATGGGCATACTCATCTGGCCTCTTCGTCATGGAACTCGAAAGATACGCTATAATGCAGACCTTTTATTACGAAACGGACTCGCTGCTCCATCGGCTCAATCCACTCAGCAAGGTCCTGGCCTTGATGCCTGCGCTGATTTTTGTGGCGCTCACAACCGATCCCTGGACACCAGTTGCGTTTATCGGTTTTATCGCCATATTGCTCCTGACCATTGGGAAAGTGCCACTGATCCGCCTCGCGCGTATCGCCGGGCCAATTCTCCTGATGATGATCAGTTTCGGGCTGATCTATCCCTTTGCAGCGCGGGCTGATCTGGTAAGCAACTCGCCGGTGCTGCTCCATCTCGGTCCGCTCACTGTCTATCAGGCGGGAGTCATCAATGGCCTGATTGTGATTCTGCGCACCTGCGCCCTGCTCTCGCTCTCGCTGCTTTTTACTCTGACAACTGATACAAGCGACTTTATCCGCGCAATGGTGCAGCAATGGAAGCTTCCCTACAAGCTTGGCTACGGTGCGCTGGCGGCGTTTCGCTTTTTGCCAATGTTGCAGGCAGAGATGCAGCTGATCCAGGCCGCTCATAAAGTACGCGGCATCGCGGATCGGGGGGCATTCGCGTTCATTATGATCGCCTGCGGCGCTATGCAATCCCACTTTTGGCAACGGCAATTCGGCGCGCAGAGCGAACCGCGCTGGCAATGGATGGGCGAGCGTTTGGCGTCTTTTCCACACGCACTTACTACAAACAGTTCCGCTTCGCTCTGCCCGACTATCTGTTCATCGCGAGCTTCTGGCTGCTCAATATCTTGATCATCGTGACCTTCTGGCGCATGGGCCTGCTTGGGCCACTTTCACTGCTACAAAAAGTATAGATGGGACGCTTTTGCTGTGGAGAACAAACACTTCTGCGCTCATATATCGCGAGAACGGCAAGATCCTTATATCGGCCTGGCAGCCCATGCGAAAGTCTGGGTGATGCTCGAATACACTGACCCCTGGGAATGGATCGCCATTTACAATAATCAATTGCCGGAACCCACCAAAACGTGGTTGATCGCTCTCGCGAACAGCTACGCCACGTCGCAAGCCATCACGCTTTTCATCAGACAGCATATTCGTCCATTGCCGACGATCAACTGCTTCGTCGGCATTACCCGCCCGGATCGAGAAGCGCTCTATCGTTTTCGCTTCAACAGCTATAAAGAGGTAATGGGACTGGATCTGGCGGCATTAGAGGCTGGCTCACCCGCTTACAATAGCTACCTGACTACCGAACCGCTCTATCTGGTCTGTACCAATGGCAAGCATGATATGTGCTGTGCGAAATTTGGCATGCCGATCCATAAAGAGGCTTCGAGGCTGGCTGGTGAGCAGGTCTGGCACTGTAGCCACTGCGGAGGCGATCAATTCGCGGCCAACCTGCTCTGCTTTCCGCACGGCATCTACTACAGCCGCGTCACCGTTCCCGAAGTTGCCACGATTATCGAGGCTGATCGTCAGGAGCAACTTTATCTTGAGAAATGCCGCGGTAGAAGCTGCTATCCTCCCAGCGTTCAGGCCGCCGAATACTATCTGCGCAAACAAACAGGCATCTATGATCTGAACGCCTTCCGCTGGCTCGACACGACCGATGAAGATAACGGAAACACAACCGTCCGCTTCCAATCAACATCTTCAGGTATCATCAACCTCATGACTATAAGACACACGGAACGTGAGACAAACCATGCGGAAGCATATCGTTGTGATAATACGGGGAAATTGACGCGCCAGGAGTTTCAACTGGTGCAAATAGAGCAGACGACCACTGCTTATGCGTCAGAAAAGGCTGCGAGTGAAGGATAGAAACTGCCGTCCCTCACTCGCAATAATACTACTGTGGTAAAAACTGGTCAGTATAGAGCGAATCGAAATCTATGCTTTTGATCGGTTTGCCTGCTGTATCGGTGATGGCTCCGGCATCAAGCATAAATTTGGGGTAGCCATGCCAGGCGACGGCATCCTGTAACCCCCATTTGCGTCCAGGATCGGCATAGTGTTTACTGTTAAACTCCTGGCTCGCCATCACAAAGCCCGGATCAGGAAAAACACTTTTGCCCGCCGCATCGATCAACATTTGCGCTGACTCGTTCACATGAGTACGGGCATATTCATATCCTTGAGCGGTCGCCGCCATAAACTTTTTCAAGAGATCAGGTTCGTTCTTGATCTGGTTGGGGCCGGTAATAATCGTCGGTGTGTAGTAGTCAGGGATACCATAATCGGTGATGGGGAAGGTGTTAAGTTTGACCCCTTCACGCTGCGCCTCCACGCCTTCGACGCCCTCAAAGATCCAGACAAAATCGATGCGGTGCGACTTCAACGCATCCATCGCATTGACATCCAGCGTGACATTTTTAAAGGTTCCTTTGCCACCATCTTTTTTGATAATGGCGCTCACTACCGCCTGCTCATAGGGGGCACCAAAGCCGCCATAGATTTTGCCATCCAGATCGCGAGGTCGCTTGATATTGGAGCTAGCCAGCGAGACCAGAGCGGACGTGTTGTGTTGGAGAATAGCTGCAATAGAGACGACGGGTTGCCCGGTCGCCTTGTCTGCCACAATACTTTCAGTAGAGCTAATACCAACATCCGCTTTCCCTGTGCTGACCAGCGTATCGGGCGAGACATTCGATGAATAGGGCAGAATCTTTAAATCAATCCCCTGCTGACGATACCAGCCCTGTTTGAGAGCCACATAAATGCCTGTATGATTGGTGTTGGGCGTCCAATCCAGGGCCAGCGACATCTGGGTCAGCTTTTGTGGAGCCTGTTGCGACGAAGCGGTCCCCGTCGCGCCCACATTGCCGCTACCAGCTCGTTGCTGCTGAAGCAGAAAAGCGCCTGCCACCACAATTACCAGCAGTACCGGCAAACCGATACTTAGAAGCAGACGCACACGAGAGTTCATGAGTTCCTCCTTGAAAAAAGACAGATAATCATACAAAAAAACAGGGTTTACCCCATCCTTTTTGCTGCGAAAGAGCGCTGACGTGATCCCTGATACCAGGGGAGGGCGATGCGCTCGATCAGCGAAACAAGGCCAAAGAGCAGCAGGCTCAATATGGCTGTCACGACAATAGCGGCGAAAACGAGGACGATGGCATGAGCGTTGGCCGACGATTGCATATAAATGCCCAGCCCTTGATAGCCGCCAACATACTCGCCCACAATCGCCCCGGTCACGCTATACGTTGCCGCAATGCGCAGGCCAGAGAAAAAAGCGGGCATAGCTCCAGGCAGGCGCACCAGCCGCAGAATTTGCCAGCGCGACGCTCGCATGCTCACCATCAGGCGCATCAGATCGGGATCAGATCCGAGCAGCCCATCGGCACAGGCAACAGCAATAGGAAAGAAACAATAGAGCGTAACGATAATCACTTTCGGTCCCAGGTCATAGCCGAACCAGATCAGCAACAGCGGAGCCAGCGCGATCATCGGGATGGTCTGAGAGGTGATGAGAACAGGATAGATGGACTGCCGCGCCCACATTGAAAGATCGAGCAGAATAGCCAGCAAGAGTCCCAGCAGCGTTGCAATGAGCAGTCCAAGCACTGTCTCCATCATCGTCTGCACCATATGTGGATAGATCACGTCCCAGTTCTCAAAGAGCGCCACCACGACGGCAGAGGGCGTAGGCAGGATGGTCAGAGCGATCTGACCAGAACGCACATAGAGTTCCCATAAGGCAAGCAACACCACGATCAACACGAATGCGGGGCCATAGCTAGCAAGGCGTTGGAGCTTCATAGCTGCTCCTTCATTAATAAACCCAGCAATTCTTGCTCCAATCGCAGTGATGACTCCAACGCCAGTTGCTCTTGACGACGAGGACGCGGCAGATCGACCTCCACAACGCGCAGAACATGAGCAGGGCGTGCACTCAATACATAGATGCGGTCAGATAACAGAATGGCCTCACGCACATCATGGGTGATAAATAGCACGCTGGAATGCAAGTTTTGCCAGAGATCGAGCAACCATACCTGAAGCGAGAGACGGGTCAAAGCATCAAGCGCCCCGAACGGCTCATCGAGCAATAAAAATGTCTGATTGAACAGAACAGTACGCAAAAGGGCTATGCGCTGCTTCATCCCACCAGAGAGCGTGGTGGGATACTGCTGAGCGAACTCAATCAGGCCGAAGCGTTTGAGCAGCTCGTGGGCCTGTTGTTGTGCCTGCTTGCGTGGCACTCGACGTACATCCAGGCCAAGCAACACATTCTCTTCAACGGTGCGCCAGGGCAGTAATAATGGCTGTTGCGGCATATACCCGGTCTTGCCAGTGCGCAAAGCATTGGTCTCGCCATCAAGCACAACGCGGCCCACGCTCGGCTCGTCGACGCCGGCAATGATATTGAAGAGCGTGCTTTTGCCACAACCGCTCGGCCCGATCAGGGTAACAAATTCGCCCTCAGCAACCTGCATATCGATGGGTTGCAGCGCCTCAACACGGCGTTTCCCATCGCGATACACCTTTGTAACGCCCTCAAGCAAAAGCTTATATGATGAATCCATGCCCCTCCCCTCCATACAGATAAGAGTACAGGGCATACAAAAAGCCGCATTCCCGACATTGGAGGGAATACGGCCAGTCAACATAAAAAGAGTTCTGAAAAACCGTCGCCGCTTCCCTCCGCTGGAATTACCCAGATCAGGTTCTTATAAGGGTCGGCGACGTAATACATGCTTGTTAAGCATGTCGCCTCTCAGCCAGATGGCCCCCCTAGCAGCATGATGCCCTATTCATAATGATGGATGTGCAGATTTTGTTGTGCATAGTATATCATACAAGTTGCCTTCCGAACCATGCGTACAACCCGGCTCCTTGCTTAACAGAGCCTACACAGTCTCTAAATCTGTTTGCATACTCTCTGCAATGTACTCATCGTAGC
Organism: Reticulibacter mediterranei; assembly: GCF_016587455.1. Lineage (NCBI taxonomy): Bacteria > Bacillati > Chloroflexota > Ktedonobacteria > Ktedonobacterales > Reticulibacteraceae > Reticulibacter > Reticulibacter mediterranei. Next base: position 2,555,141 of record NZ_BNJK01000001.1, read on the forward strand.
GTTTTTTAATGGCGTCGATCTCAGCCTCGCTCAAACAGCCAGCCCGTAGTTGTATAATAATCTGCTCATACTCGTGCGGCGAGATCATCTGCTCAAAGAGTTGCCACATCAGATACACTTCAGGCTGCTCATATTTCTTGCAGAATTTCACATAGTTATACACCCACTCTAGCCGCGCCGCCTTCATACTGCGTGGATGAGCCTGATGATAAATAACGGCATCGAGCGTGGCATCAAATTGTACACCAGCGCGGCAGAGTCGATAGCCAAGCTCAATATCCTCTCCTCCCCAGCCTTGAAAGTCCTCATCAAACAACCCAACTCGGAGCAGGGTATCTGTATCAACCGAGGCGTTTCTCGTGATAAACCAGTTCCAGGGACAGGATTGGCTTACCGTTGCGATATGCTCAAAGGCATAATAATCATTGGGGTTAGAGTTTGGGATCGACAGCGCCCGAACTTTCTCCGGCTGCTGGCTGATATCCTCAATTGAGATGAGATTGAATGCATCAGGTAAAGCCGCCAGAGCATTTTCAATGGCCTGAAGAACCGATGGATGCTCTGGAACAGGATGGTCATGACCAGCCATCTCTTTGAGACCCTGTCTATACTGTTCGCGATTGAGAGGGATGTGGGTAATCATGCTCGAACATAAGCCCATCACAGCCTTATTACTGACTCCCGCATGACACGCAACATGGGCGGCAACCAGGTGATGGTCACAGAGACAATCATCATCGATAAAAATCGTGATTCTCCCCTTCGCCGCTCGCACGCCTGCATTACGGGCGGCACTGCGGCCCGCATTGGCCTGCCTGATCGCGCGAAAATTCCATGCTTGAGCAGCAAAGTACTCTAAAATCGTATTCGTTGTATCGTTGCTCCCATCATCAACCACAATCACTTCATAGCGAGATCGATCAAAAGATTGATGCAATAATGACGCGAGGGTAAGTTCAAGATAGGCAGCTTTGTTCCAGGTGGGTACAACAACACTCGCCTCCATTTTTCACCTCTTTCATGCTATGGTACATCAAAGCCACAGATGACACATCGATAACATTCGTTTTTTGCTCTAAAATAGAAATTCGACAATATTTATTCGATCCATAGAGGTCAATGGAAGAACGCCCCTCGCACAATGACTTCTCACGATATCTCTCAAACAGCAATTATCAAGCTTTTCAATAAAAGATACTTCAGCAATTTACAAGACGTTGATCTTTTTCACCATCCATGTTATAAATACAACGTGCCGTAAAATCTATGCCTACTATATTTCGGTCAACAGCAAAGTATAATTTCTAGCCTTTTTCGCCCGACTAATGGCCGGTGCATTTTCCATGCAAGATGCCTTCACGATAGAGGGGAGAAACAAGATGGCAGATTACACGATAGATATTGTTACAGGTGATATGCCGTACGCCGATACATGCGAACAGGTCCATATTGTACTCATAGGAACAAAAGGACAGAGCGAAGAGCTAGAATTGAGAAAGTCGTATCACGATGGCTTTGCACAGGGGCAAACAGATAGCTTCAGGCTCCAGGATATCCCGGATCTAGGGAAATTAACGCAAGTACAGATCAAGCTGATCCCCTTTGATCTCAACACTCCATATGTGAAAGCGTGGTATCTCAATCTCGTGCGTGTCACGCATGCAGAAAAGGATAATACGACCTTTACCTGGACATGCAAATGTTGCAGATGGCTTGGCACAGAAGAAGGTCAACAATTGAGTTACATACTTCCTGTCTCCACTTATAGAGCGAACAGACAACATAGAAGATTAAGCAGTAAAACAATCAATATTGCAACTAAAGATAAAAATAAGCAAATCAGCTATAATAGGCATATTTTCCCTCTGGCGGCGAAACACAAAGAGATGTGAGCCTCAAAAGGATGATATTCACCACTATCTTCCTTGAGCGGTAGGGTTTCTTCTTACATGCCCACTCAAGGAAAAGCATCTATTGTACAGCGAACTTACTTATCGGTAAGACACTCCGACTTGATACATTTCGCGTTGCTTTAAACATCAAACCCCGCTGTTTATTATCTCTTCAGGCTACCTCTGCTAGCATCTATCAAAAAATACACTCTCTAAATGTTTTTGTACTAACAGGCTATTACATATTTACTATACCAGCTATTATTACTGTCTTTCTAGTACCCGGGATTCATTTTCTATTGAGAGAAATACAAACATTATAGCATTTAAGACACATCACAGTCACCTTATCTCTGCTTGTTAGCCAGATATAGATGACAATTCTGTCATAATATTAATTTTAACAATTTATTTCCATATATGAATATTGACTTTACAAAATGCTTATAGTATCCTGTCATCATAAATGGCAGAGATTTTTAATCGAGCCAGAGACCTATATTCGACACCCGTATTGTTCTATGTTTTCACAATTTTACGGGTTTATATTTGCCAGTACATGTAATAAGATGTTGCAAGTAGAGGATTTGCCGCCAGAGTCGATGGTCACGGGCCTTTATTAAAAAGGTTATCGGCTTTTTAGGTTTGTCATTAGTAGGTAGGAAAGCAGTAGTATATTTTTTAGATTATTTTAGTAGTAGGAATATTTTCCTCATGGAAGAGCAACAGTTTGTCTCTCAAGTACCGGTTGACATCCTTGATATTCCACGATCCCCTACGATCAGCGTTGTCATTCCAGCCCGGAACGAAGCACAAAATTTACGCCACGTCTTGCCATTAATACCAACCTCAGTCAGCGAGGTCATTTTGGTAGACGGTCATTCGTCTGACGATACAATCGAAGAAGCACTCCGGTTGATGCCTTCGATCCGTGTTATCAAGCAAAGTGGCAAAGGGAAAGGGGATGCGTTACGGGCAGGTTTTGCCGCCTGTACTGGCGATATCATCGTCATGCTTGACGCCGATGGATCGGCTGATCCAGCTGAGATCCCGCAATTTGTCAAGGCGCTGGAGCAAGGCTACGATTTTGCGAAAGGCTCACGTTTCCTCGCTGGAGGTGGCAGCGTAGATATAACACATCTTCGCCGCTGGGGAAATGCCTTACTGAGTACGTTTGTCAATGTTCTTTTCGGTACTGAATTCAGTGATCTTTGTTACGGCTACAATGCATTCTGGAAATATTGTTTAAATCGGGTCATAGTGGATTGTGAAGGTTTCGAGGTAGAAACACAATTGAACTTGCGCATGCACGAAACAAAAATGAAGATCGTCGAGGTTCCCAGCTTTGAGCATGCCCGCATTCATGGAGAGAGCAACCTGCATGCAGCTCGCGATGGATGGCGGGTATTACAAACTATTTTGCGAGAATGGTCTCAAAAACGCAAAACAACATCTACAAAACCAGTCGTGATGCAGACCTATCAAAAGGACATGCAGAACGCGACCAATCTTTCCTACAGTTTTTTTAATTTTGACATCAACATTCAAATTTCCGTCAGAAAAAAAGCGATATAAAGCAATGCATGCAGGCAAGGCTATTTCGGTCGTTATCTGTGCCTATACGGAGAAACGTTGGGATGATCTGCTGGCAGCGGTAGATTCGGTCTGCCAACAGACAACACCAGCTCAGGAGATCATCGTCGTCATCGATCATAACCCTGCATTGTTGCAGCATATACACAACGCCTTATCGCATATCACTAATATCATCATAGTTGAGAATAAGGAAATGCGTGGCCTGTCTGGAGCGCGAAACTGCGGCATCAAACAGGCGCGGTCTCCATTTATCGCCTTTCTTGACGATGACGCCGTTGCCGCCCCTGATTGGTTGCAACGGATACAAGAGGGATTAGATGATACGCTGGTGCTGGGAGTAGGAGGAATCGTTATTCCTCTGTGGTTAAAGCAGCCTGCCTCCTGGTTCCCAAAAGAATTTCTCTGGGTGGTCGGCTGTACCTATGCGGGAATGCCGCAACACAATCACACGATACGCAATCCCATCGGGGCAAATATGCTCCTGCGACGAGAGATATTCGAGCATGTCGGAGGCTTTCACAACGACATCGGGCGCGTGGGAACACTGCCTGTTGGGTGCGAAGAAACAGAGCTGTGTATTCGTGCCAGGCAACACTGGCCGCAGGGTCGCTTTCTCTATGAACCGGGTGCCAGCGTCTCTCATCGCGTTCCGGCTCAGCGTACCACCTGGCGTTACTTCTGCGAGCGTTGCTATGCAGAAGGATACTCCAAAGCGCTGATCAGCAAGCGTATCGGCAGTCAGGATGGTCTCGCCTCCGAACGCACCTATACACTCAAGACACTACCAAAAGGGATCATGCGTGGCCTGAAAGATACGCTCCTTCGACGGGATTTCGCGGGCATGGCACGTGCCAGCGCCATTATCATGGGCTTTAGCTTAACAACTATCGGATACATAGTAGGATATCTTCTCTGATATTCTACCCCGATTGTTACCTGTTTTTTGTATTGCATATTGAAAGAATCTTTTATGCAAAAACAAGCGCAATCAACAATAGTGCCAATTTTAATGTATCATAGTATTTCTCAGTTTGCCGCTGCAAAATTTCGTCCGTTTGCGGTATCGCCCACAGCGTTTGCAGAGCAGATGTCCTATCTGCATGAGCAGGGATATACTCCCGTGACGGCCACGCATTATATAGAAGCACGAACAGTTGGCGGAACAAAGCTGCCAGAGCGTCCAGTCGTGATCACCTTTGACGACGGTTTCGCGGATTTTTATACCGATGCGCTTCCAGTGCTACAACAATATGGTTTCACCGCCACACTCTATGTGACAACTGCATTTGTGGGCGAAACGAGCCGCTGGCTGCGCAAAGAAGGGGAAGCCACACGCCCGATGTTGACCTGGCAACAGCTCGCAGAAGTGGTGCAAGCCGGAATAGAGTGCGGTGGGCATACCCATACCCACCCACAACTCGATACGTTGTCGAAAGCCGCTGCCCAACACGAGATCACTCATTGCAAAAAAGTGCTGGAGCAGCATCTAGGACATGAGATCAATAGTTTTGCCTATCCGTTTGGCTACTACACGGCTCTAGTTCGACAATTGGTGGCCAAGGCCGGGTACAGTTCGGCCTGTGCAGTAAAGCACGCGATGAGTTCGGACACAACCGACGCGCTGACTCTGACGCGCTTTATGGTAGCTGCCAACACGGATATCCAGACGTTTGCTCGCCTCCTGACAGGTATCGGGGTCTCGCGAGCAGCGGAACTATATCTCAGCACGCGAACGCTGGTATGGCAAACTATCCGTCGTAGTTCAACCTATATGGCAAACTCTCTACCTGGAAAGACTGTGGCAAGATGATAATCACAACGATGCTGATCGCAGTAATTATCTGCGCATATACAGAAGAACGTTGGGACGATCTGGTAGCGGCGGTGGCATCTTTACGGCGGCAAACCCTTCTCCCGTCTGAAATCATTATCGTCATTGATCACAACAAACAGCTCTTTGAACGTGCACGCGCTCAATTTGCTGACGCTACCGTTGTAGAGAATAAAGCGGCTCGTGGTCTATCGGGGGCGCGCAACACCGGACTGGAGATAGCACGTGGTGACTTGATCGCCTTTCTCGACGACGATGCAGAAGCGGCCCCGGATTGGTTAGAACGCCTGTGTGACTGTAGTACAGATCCAAAGGTGCTTGGTGTTGGCGGCACGGTTGTCCCGCGCTGGCTGGGGAAGCGGCCGAACTGGTTTCCCAGCGAATTCTACTGGGTGGTAGGCTGCACCTATCAACACATCCCCGATCAGCCAATCGTGGTACGCAATCCTTACGGCGGCTGTACCTGTATTAAGCAGGAAGTCTTTCAAACCATCGGCGGTTTTCGCGAGGGAATTGGACGAATCGGCACGGTTCCAATGGGGGGCGAAGAGACAGAGTTAAGCATTCGCGCCACGCAGCACTGGCCCGAAAAAGTCTTTCTTTACGAGCCTCGCGCACTCATCTATCATCGCATCCCGGCTCAACGCGCCCGCTGGCACTACTTTCTCTCGCGCTGCTATGCCGAAGGGATCTCGAAGGCCACGATTACAAAATTTGTGGGCGCAAAGGATAGCCTCTCCTCCGAACGAGCTTATACAACGCAAATGTTGCCACGAGGTGTCTGCAAAGGCATTACAGACGCCTTGCTTCGTCGCGATCCCAGCGGTTTCCTGCGCGCTGGAGCCATCATCGCGGGCCTCGTGACGACGACAGCTGGCTATGTGAAAGGTAGCCTGAAGCGGCAGCCATTGCCCACAGCGTCTCCTGCCGCCAATCAGGACAAGCCATCGCTGGGTGTAGGAAAAGGAAATGTATCGCGGTGAAACTACTCATACAATGGCTGAAAGCGAATAGCGTTATATTAACGAATGCCGGGTCGCTCATTGCAACCAATGTAATGACATCAGGGCTTGGCTTTGCTTTCTGGTGGATAGCCGCGCGCCAATTTCAGCCTGAAGCGGTGGGTATTGCATCGGCCTCAGTCTCAGCAATGAATCTGCTGGGAAGTTTTTGCGTATTGGGATTAGGAACGCTCCTCATCACAGAGCTTCCTCGCCAGCCCGGACACGAAGGCGAACTGATCAGTACAGCGCTGATCGTTGTGGGAGGAGTGAGCCTATGCATCGGGATACTGTTTGCTATCGTCTCATCATACGTCTCGCCCGGCTTCAAACCCCTGAATGCTAGCATCCTGCATATTCTTACGTTCGCTGTAGGGGTAGCCCTTACCTCAACAACAACGGTACTAGATCAGGCCTTGATTGGCCTGCTATACGGCAATATGCAGCTCTGGCGCAACACGATCTTCGCGGCCACAAAATTTGCAGTCCTGTTTATCGTTGGCTTTTTCTTTGCTGGCAAAGGCGGCATCACCATTTACGCAATCTGGGCGCTGGGAAACGTCTTCTCGCTGCTAGCACTGGCGATCTTTTTTGTGTTTAAAAAAGGCGGATTGGGCAAGAAGTATTTCCCCAAATGGGATCTTTTGCACAAATTAGGGGGAAGTGCGATCCAGCACCACCTGCTCAATATCACCCTGCAATTACCAACCTCTGTCCTGCCTGTGCTCGTGACGGCCCTGTTCTCGGCCCGAGTTAATGCCTGGTTCTATGTTTCCTGGATGATTGTTAGCTTTGCTTTTTATGTGCCTGTCGCACTCACAACCGTTCTGCACGCCGTCAACTCCGCCCAAAGAAGCACTCTGGCACGTAAGGCGCGTATGACCATCAGCGTTGCCGCTGGTGTAAATGCAGCAGTGGCGCTCTTCCTGCTGGTTGCAGCGAGAGAGGTACTAAGCATCTTCGGCAGCACCTATGCGGAACAATCAACAACGATTATGCATATCCTGATGCTGGCCGCCTTCGCGCTTGTGATCAGAGATCACTACATATCTATCAGTCGCATCTTTGATCGGCTCAAAAGCGCAATGGGGCTGATTGTTCCTGGTTGCATTTTGGAACTGGGGACAGCAGCAGTGGCGGGACACTTTGGCGGCGTAACGGGATTATGCATAGGCTGGGTAGCGGCGCTCTACGTTGAAGCGCTGACTATGCTTCCCACAGTCTACAAAACAGTCTGGGGCAAGCAGCCTGAAGATGCAGTTGTAGAAGAAAACCTCATCAACATTGCACTGATCGAAACAACCCCTCTACCCAGCATAGGTCAGAACTTCATGGGAACGCAGGAAGCTATCTGGCTGATGGAAACCTTTCATCTTCCGGCCATCCGCAAAACTACAGAGGAGTTAGCCAGTATACGCACATCTGGCGGGTTAACAGGAAAAGGGATCACGCAGGAGTTAGTCAGGGTCAAAATAGCTCAGGATCAACTGGTGAGCAAAACAGGCAACCGCGTCAGGTTAAAACCGCCCGCGCTGCAACCGTACACATTGCCTACGCCCCAATCTGATCGGGTACTTACAACAGGACCGGATAGAGATAGTCGCGACGCAGGATAAATAGAAGAAAGGTCATAGCAGATGCCAGGAAATATACATCCATTGAATGTGCTTATGGTGACGGCTCGCTATTTCCCGTATATGGGAGGTATTGAAACACACGTCCATGAGGTGGGACGTCGCCTGGCAGAAAGAGGAGTCAATATCACTGTACTCACAACTGCGCCGCATAGCTCACCCGCTCCGTTACCAGGAGAAGAAGAGGTCGAAGGCATGCGTGTTATTCGCGTCCCTGCCTGGCCTCCTGAGCGCGATTATTACATTGCCCCGAAGATCTTCGCCCTCATCAAACATGGGACATGGGATCTTGTCCATTGTCAGGGCTGCCATACCTTTGTACCTCCGATGGCAATGCTAGCCGCAAAAGAAGCAAAAATTCCCTATCTGCTCACCTTCCATACCGGCGGTCACTCATCAGGCTTCAGAAACAGCATTAGAAGCATCCAATGGAAAATGTTGCGTCCACTGCTGGCCGATGCCACGAAGCTCATCGGCGTTTCGCGCTTTGAGGCTGACTATTTTTGTGATCTGCTCCACCTGCCAGCGACTCAGTTTACCGTCATTCCAAACGGAGCCGTGGTTCCCGATATAGAACTGCCATCGGTCACAGAGAAGCACGAACACACGTTGCTGATCTCAGTTGGACGATTAGAGAAATACAAAGGGCATCAACGTTTGATTACAGCTCTGCCAGAGCTACTAAAGCGCTATCCTGATATGCATCTCTTAGTCATCGGAAAAGGTCCATACGAAGCCACGCTGCGAGAGTTGGCCCATAGTATGGGAGTTACTGATCGCGTTGAATTTCGGTCTGTACCAGCAGATGATCGGAAAGAGATGGCGCGGCTGCTTTCGCAGGCCGCATGTGTCGCCCTGTTAAGCGAGTACGAAGCCCATCCAATAGCTGTGATGGAGTCGCTGGCTCTGCGCCGTCCGGTTCTGGTAGCAGATACCTCGGGCTTGCGTGAGTTGGCAGAGCAGGGACTGGTCCGGGCGATACCGCTGAACAGTTCGCCAGAAGAAGTTGCGCAGGCAGTACAACAGCAGATTGAAGAGCCAATTGTGCCTCCCGAGCGTCTGAGCTTAGCCAGTTGGGATGATTGCGTCAACCAGCTAGAGGCCGTTTATCAGCGGTCAATCGCGAGGGAAGCATGCGCATCTTAATGCTAGCACAATTCTACCCTCCTATTCTAGGAGGAACAGAACAATATGTTCGGGCGCTGAGTATTGAGCTTGTCGCTCGTGGTTACGATGTGGCTGTAGCTACGATATGGCACGAGGGTCTGGCCCATTTCGAGATAGACGAGGGCGTACGTATCCATCGCATCCGTTCGTCTATGCACCGCATCCCCTGGTTATTTGGCGACGAAAGACGGCATGCTCCACCTTTTCCCGATCCAGAGCTAACGCTGGAACTACAACGTGTGATGCAAAAAGAGCAGCCAGCTATTGTCCACGCACACAACTGGCTTGTACGGTCATTTCTTCCACTGAAGGTGTGGAACAGGACTCGCCTCATTATCAGTTTGCACGATTACAGTTTAGTATGTGCCAAGCAAGCATTAATGTACTACGATATGCCTTGTAGCGGTCCAGGCATCACGAAATGTCTTGGTTGCGCTACCTCACATTATGGCCCAATCAGAGGTATACCTACAGCGTTAAGCAACCAGGTCATGGGACGGATCGAAAGAGGGGCGGCTGATATGTTTCTGGCGGTGAGTCAGGCTGTGGCAGAAAACAACGGGCTGGTTGGTAGCAATCAACCATTTCAGGTCATCCCAAACTTCATTGATAGAAACATCGGCGACGATACTCAGAGGTCACAAGAAGACATGTCTGCTTATCTTGCTCAACTACCAGATGAGGGCTATCTCCTGTACGTTGGTGCATTCTTGCAGGAAAAAGGGGTAGAAGTAGTATTAAACGCCTACACCAGGATGATAGATCACATCTGTACTACAACAGATCAGGACGCGAGAAAGATACCACCATTGGTCCTTATCGGCTATCAAACAGCAGGTTGGCAAGTACCACAAGTACCAATTATAGATAATGATAACACGCATAAAATCCTTGTATTTAAAGACTGGCCGCATAGCGCCGTTATGGAAGCATGGAAGCGCTGCTCTATGGCCCTCATTCCGTCTATCTGGTCAGAACCCTTTGGCATCGTCGCTCTGGAGGCAATGAGCATGGGCAAGCCCATTATTGCATCACGCATTGGTGGCCTTTCAGACATTGTTGTTGATAAAGAAACAGGTTTCCTTCTCCCTCCAGGGGAAGATCAGGCTCTACAGGAGGCGATCCAATACTTGCTAGATAACCCTGAACAACGGAAACACATGGGGGAAATGGGGAGACAAAGAGTGCAAAGCTTCCAGACCGAGACAGTAGTACCACAGATTGAGCAAGTCTATCGTGATGTAGTAGCCTCAGCAAGTAAGAGACAGTAGCATTGTTAGTGACAGTGGAAGCAAGAGAAGGACATGGAAAACAAACAATTTAAAAAGAAAGATGTATCTCAAGACGAACAGTATGAAGTTCTGTCCACTGATACACCTGTACCACATCCACCAGCAAGGCCGGTTTCTTCGCCTGATAACAGACCTATGCCATCAAACCCTGCTTCCTTGCCCGGTAATACTGTCACGTCACGACGACAGTTCTCTTTGCCTGGTATCATGCCAGTAGAACCTATCCCCTCTTCACCCGATAATACATTCACGCCACCACCACGACAACAGTTCTCTTTGCCTGGTATCATGTCAGCAGAACCGCATTCCTTGCCTGGAAATGCCCCTCTGCCATCCGGTCCTGTTTCCTCACCCAACAATACATTCTCGCCGCCAAGACAGTTCTCATCCCCTGGCAATACTTTTATGCCTGTTGGTCCGCATTCCTTGCCTGGGAATGCTCCCTTGCCATCAGGTTCTATTTCTTCGCCTGGCAATACTTTTATGCCAACCGGCCCGCATTCTTTGCCAGGTAATCCACCTGCACCCAAATCAGCGGAGCAACAGTTTCCGCCATATGTTAATGGATATATGCAGCATCGACCAGCAGGTCCGCATTCCTTGCCGGGTAATCCGCTACAGCCCGCACCGATAGAGCAAGCACCGCAGCCCAATTACACAGACATGCCATACGCGCAATCGCAGCTCCCGACGAATCAGATGGCAACCATGAACAATGCCTCGATGCCTTACTCGCCGCCCATCATACCGAATCCTGCATCAAATCTTACGCCACAATTTGCAGGAGAAGCATCTATGGATGAAGTTTCTCCCCTCCAAAAACTTCTCCCTGGCTTCTTGCAGCGTTTATTTGGCGTAGTCGTTACCAGAGCGCAAGCACCTGAACCAGAGCAATGGTCAAACACACTCCGACTGAAAGCGGTGGCAACACAAACGCATGTCATGGGGTGGCTTCCTTTGCTGGCGTTACTGGATGCGTTGGGATTATTGATAGCAGTCTTTGGCTGTGCATACTCAATTAATACATCCTCGGATGGACAATTTTTTCTCTGGCTCGGTTTAGCGGTGATCTTCGGACCATCATTTTTCCGACTCCTTTCGCCTATAGCATCACGCTTCGAGCGAGTCGGCATCCTCTGTTCGGTCGGTCTGTTCACGTATTTTACAAAAATTATTCTTAGCCCGCTCCACTTTATCTTTATAGATGAATATTTTCACTTGCGTACTATCGATGATATACAGAGAACGGGCCACCTTTTCAGCGAAAACTCTATGCTGGTTGTCAGTCCTCTCTACCCCGGACTCGAAATTGTTACGAACGCACTACAAACATTGAGCGGCACCGATGCAACGACAGCGGGATTGATTGTCGCCGGCTTTTCTCGCATCGTCATGCTTTTATCACTATTTCTTCTCTATGAGCAAATTACAAAATCCGCAAGAATTGCCGGAATAGCGACCATACTCTATATGACCAATTTAGGTTTCTTTCTCTTCAATGCTCTTTTTGTCTATGAAACACTTGGGCTGGCATTTGGAGCGGTCATATTTTTTATCCTGGCACGTACGGAAACCGTAGATAAGGGAGGACGCTGGCTTTTATTTGCCTCATGGGTCACAACAGGTGCACTAGTTATCACACACCATGTATCAGATTTTTTCTTTCTTGGATTTCTTATCCTCTGGGCCATCATACATAAATGGCTACGTCAACCTCTGTTGCGGTCGGGCGCGGCAGGTACGGCGCTCGTTGGGATCATCCTATCCATTGGCTGGGTTGCTCTTGTGGCACAACCAGTTGTCGTGTATCTTGTTGCTCCAATGAACGATGCAATCTCCGGGCTGGGCAGCGTCCTATCAGGCATAGGCACGGCTCGGCATCTCTTTGCCGATGCAACGGGAGGACATCCCACTCCGCTCTGGTTACGGCTCATGATGCTTTTTTCAATGGCGCTGACCGTATTAAGTATTCCATTTGGTGCGCTGTGCGTATGGCACCGCTATAGGTATAAGGCGTTACCATTGATGTTTGGTCTTATGGCACTGGCCTATCCTTTGACCCAGGCGTTTCGAGTAGTGAATGATCCGGCGGGCATATCGGACCGTTTCACGCCTTATATATACATTGCAGTAGGCTTTGCTCTAGCAACATTTATCAGTCAGATGTGGCCGATTCGAGGTCTCAAGTGGACGCAAGCGCTTACTATCACGGTCGCTGCATCCATCATTTTTCTCGGCGGCAATATGTTAGGATCTGGCCCCAGCTGGACCCTGATGCCAGGAAATTATGTCGTAGGAGGTGATGCTCCCCGCACAATTGATCCAGAAAGCATCCAGGCGGCAACATGGACGCTCGCTCGTCTTGGTCCTAATAACCGAGTAGCAACGGATCGTACGAATCGGTTAATAATGGGAACCTATGGTCAGCAGCGTATCGTGACGGCCCCGGATGATAAGATTTATATTTCACCCGTTTTCTATTCTCAGAAGTTTGAAGACTGGCAAGTATCTATTTTGCAGAGTGCGCAGATACGGTATCTTGTAGTGGACCAACGTCTCAGCACTAGCCTCCCTCTACAAAGCTATTATTTTGATCAGGGAGAACCTGAAGCTGAAAATCTTTCTACACCGATTAGCCAACAAGCTCTGACAAAATTTAATACAGTACCACATATTAATCGTGTATTTGATAGTGGCGACATTGTGATATATGACGTAGGAGCGCTTGTCAATGCGTCTAAAAAATCTTGATCTGATTATAGGTTTAATTGTTACAGCAATCAATGTAGGATGGACCTTACTACCCGATCATTCCTCGTATCTTACGATAATCGGCATCATACTGGCATTGCCTTTAGTCTTTGTCTTGCCTGGCTATACACTAACTGAGGCATTATTTAAACGTTCAGGCAATTCATCTGAAGACCTTATTCGCCAACCCGCTTTAAAATTAGAGCGACCATTTAAAACGTCGGATCGTATTATCATAGGTCTGGGCTTGAGCCTGGCTCTTGTCATTCTGAGCGGCTTCATTCTCAATATGTTTTCAACGGGGCTACAGGCTTTCTCATGGGTGGTATGCCTGGCATTACAAACGATGGTATTTTCGCTCATAGCAGCATACCGAAGACGCTCCACACCTGCATCTGAGGTGAGAACATCCCGACGCTTTAAGGTCGGCCTCTCGGACTATCTTTTACTTGGTTTAGCCATCATAGTCACACTAGGCTCTTTCAACTATGCAGCATATATCGCGCTAAATCAACCACGTCCTGGCTTTACGCAACTATGGATGCTGCCAACTCCCCAGACCAACAATAGTTGCTCCATGCTGGTAGGCGTCCACAGTAGCGAAACTGGCCCGACCACCTATCGAATAGTGATGACAATCAATAACACGCAAACAGAGAACTGGCCGTCTGTCGCGCTCATGCCTCAACAGGACTGGAATCAACTCGTCCCTCTCCAACCAGCTACCATAGATACTATGAATATCGCAGTACAGTTATATAGAGCAGATAAGCCTGATGCCGTGTATCGCGAAACTCATATCACTCTCAGTAGTTCAGGATCGGGAGAAAACCGTACTATAACATGTAGTTTAAACGGCGGCACGAAAGCCAGTAGTTCGTAGTAAATGCTATCCCCCCACTTCGTAGTCGCGCGATAAATCGCGCGACTACGAAGTGGGGGGAGCTTTACCGGATTATTTGGTAAAAACCATTTTGTAGCTATGTAGGAGAGGGAAATATATTTTATGCGCATACTTATGCTGTCCGAATTTTACCCACCGCTCATCGGCGGCACAGAACGACATGTACAGACGCTATCACGTGAACTGGTGCGGCGGGGACATCAGGTGGCGGTGGCGACGTTACAAACGGGCAATTCACCGGACTTTGAAGACGATGACGGAGTCCATATTCATCGTCTCACAGGTTGGAGCCGGACTTTGACCCGATTTTATCAAAATCAGAGCCGTCAATATCATCCCCCGATACCCGATCCAGGTGTGATGGCCGGATTACGGAGAGTGATCTCATTGGAGCGTCCAGAGATCGTACATGCACGCAGATGGATGCTCTATTCCTTCGTGGGCCTCAAATCCTGGAGTAGAGCCAGGCTGGTTGTAACCTTGCATGATTATAACCTCTGTTGCCCTACTACAGGATACCTTCATAATGGTCAGGTATGTACAGGTCCGGCCTATAGAAAGTGCCTGCGCTGTGCTGGTCAAGGGTATGGAACGGTGAAAGGCGCACTGGTAACAAGTGGCTTGAAATTGAGCAGCCATCTCCATAGCTCTGTTGATAAATACATAGCGGTCAGCGCAGCAGTCCGTGATGCTAGCATGTATGCAACCGGTCGTCCACCGAAGCCAATCGAGGTAGTACCAACATTCATCCCGGATACAGTTGTTGATGAAGCACTGAGCATTGGACGCCCCGACTTTCTGCCGCCTACAGATAACTACATTCTCTTTGTAGGCCGACAGGATAGCCATAAGGGCCTGGATGTACTGCTCAACGCCTACACAGATTTATCGCCCACAGTACCGCTCGTTTTGTTGATTGCTGGATCAGATGACAGTTCTAAACAGTTTCCCGCTGGAGTGACAGTCATACACAACGCTCCTCATGCCCAGGTGATGGCGGCCTGGATGCATTGTGCAATCGGCGTAGTTCCGTCAATATGGCCCGAACCCTTTGGTCAGGTAGCAGTAGAAGCGATGATGTGTGGCAAACCAGTCATCGCTTCTGCCATCGGAGGACTACGCGACGTCGTTGTAGATGGTGAATCAGGATTGCTTGTTGAACCTGGTAACGCAAACGCATTAAAGGATGCAATACGCGACCTCCTTCTTCACCCCGATAAAAGAGAGCAAATGGGGCTGGTTGGAAAGAAACGAGCGCATCTGTTCACTGTTGGCACTGTTGCGAACAGAATCGAAGAAATCTACGCAGATCTGTTAACAACACGGCTCCCTTAGCGCTTCTGAGCCACAAGAAAGACCGAAACGCCGAAGCGACGGACAAAAGGGGTGCGCTCAATCACTGGTAGTATCTTACGATACTGGTGAATAACAGGCTGTGGCAACCAGGGCCATACCTCAAATATCGGCCAGACAAAATCGACCTTCCACACGGAAAATCCCACCCGATTAACGAGGTCTCGCATCTCTGAGGGCCAGTAGTTACGAGCAAACATAAATTGCTGCCCAATTTTGCTGGGCAACCAGGGCAAAATAGGAATAGGAAATTCAAAGACGCGCTCCCCAATATGCATACCGTGCCCTTCAAACGGAAACCAGCGATTGGGACTCATAATGACGAGATGCCCACCCGGTCGCAGCACTCGCAATATCTCTCGCAGCGTGTGAACCTCGTCCGTCACATGCTCCAGCACTTCGTTCATCATCACTCCGTCAAAAGAAGCGTCGGGAAACGGCAAATCGTCATTCGTAAGGTGAAAAAACTTGACAGCGGGGTGATCTTTTTCGCGCTCTTTCGCCTGCTGGATACGCTCCTCGACCACATCGACGCCAACCGCGCTCTCAGCGCCAGCATCAACAAGAGCAACTGTATATCCTCCATCAGCGCAGCCACAATCGAGCCACTTCCCCTTTAAAATACCGAGTTTCTGGATTTTTTTCAGACGGTAGGCCACATTTGAGGGTACAGCCGTCGAACCACCTGGTTTAAAATGCTGAACGATACGATTACTCTCCTGGACCTGCTCTACCAAACCCATATCCTGTTTTCCTTATCCGTATTTATACGACTATACAAATAACGATACACAAAAAATTTCGCCCAAAGATCAACTATACAAATAACAATATATAACGAGTAGTTTACATCTCAAAAATACAGATTATTCTTGACGATCCCTCCAAATACTTCTTCATCTTATAGAAGAGATTATAGCGTCAAATGTATATATGTCAATATTATTTCCTTCACCTGACCAGATGGTACGGTGCCAGAATCTTTTCTTTTTACATGGATTTGAGGCAATAAAGACTCCCGTGATTGGGAACATCTCTATTGCCTCAATCTTACTTCTGCATTGGCTGTTATACAGCAAAGAGTCTCATACTACCGCTTTTTTTTCGCTACCTCGATGATTTTACGTGCGCCCGCCAGAAGCAGCAGCGAGGCAAAGGCCGAAGCGGAAATAATCTGTACAATCAGTGCCGGGTCGAAGATTGGCCTGAAACGTGCCAGACCATCCTTGATCTCGATAAAGCCAATTGGCGAAACCGTAATGCCTCCGCCACCACCTGACCCTCCATTGCCCTCCACATCTCCTCCTTCTCCCCCACCAAGTCCCCAACTCACCTTGCCCACCGGAATCACCGTCACGCCATCGCGCTCAATCGGGTCGCCATAGATCATTCTGGCATTGGTGCCAAGTGTTATGCGGTCGATCAATTGTGTAAGAAATGGGTTCGAGCGTTTAACCGCAGTTGTCTCAGTAGTATTGGTTGTACTCATGCGAAATCTCCTATCCAGATCCTCAAGCACTATACTTTTCCGTCATTCTGTGAAAAGGTTCACAATTATTCTATTCATTCTCCTGTTCTCTTTATGTTATAGTATTTACGCGCGCCGATCAATAAACAAAATGACCTATTGTTGCAGTGTGTGTATGCAGAAATATGCGCGCTTAGTCACATGAGGCTATGAACCCTTAGAACGTGCCAGAACACCCACCTGCCTACTTTAATAACGTCAAAGCCCGTGTTATACTACGCGTACTTATATATGTATAGCTAATCTTCAATTTTTTATCGCTATGCACAAGGAGGGGGAAAATGTCTCTTGCCGGACTGCAACTTGGACATTATAAGCTTATACGTCAGATAGGAAGTGGCGCAATGGGTGAGGTCTACCTGGCCGAAGACACACGCATTATTCGACAGGTTGCCGTCAAGATTGTTCGTTCTGAGGCTCCCTCCTATCCTCATTCTGAAACGTCAAAAGAGCTGGAGCGTCTCTTCCAGCGCGAGATGCAGGTGATCAGTAAGCTTGATCATCCCTACGTTTTACCGCTCTACGATTTCGGCGAAGAAAAAGTGCAGGGGATGACCTATACATATATGGTCATGCCGTACCGGGCCGAGGGCGCGCTCTCCGACTGGCTCCGCAACCGCCCAGGCAACGCGCTTCTCTCGTTTCAGGATGTCGCTCATTTTGTCACACAGGCTGCCGACGCACTGCAACACGCCCACGATCAGCATCTCGTTCATCAGGACATCAAACCATCCAACTTTCTGATCCGCAGTCGTCCCGCACACCCTTCGCAACCAGACATTCTGCTGGCTGATTTCGGTATCGCCAAATTTACCACCGCAACCTCAATGGCGAGTCAGAACGTGCGTGGAACACCTGCCTACATGCCGCCGGAACAGTGGGATGGGCATCCGGTTCCGGCCAGCGATCAATATGCTCTGGCAATCATGGCTTATCATCTGCTGACCGGCCAGTTTCCATTCCAGGGTGGTCCAGGTCAGATGATGCGTCAGCACTTCTCAGCTCCGCCGCCAGCCCCCAGCACACATAACCCTCGCATCTCACATGCGATGGACACCGTTATTCTGCGCGCGCTGGCCAAAGATCCGAACAGTCGCTTCCCATCCATCGTCAAATTCGCGGAAGCGCTTCAACAGTCGTTGCTCTATGGAGGGGATCTGCGGGCAACGCTGGCTATTCGCGCAAACGAGGCGGCGACGGGAACACAGCGTACCCTGACCTTGCCAGGCAAGCGGCAGGTGACGGCCTATATCCCACCTGGAGCGAAAAACGGCGAAGAGCTACGCATTGAGGGGCAAGGTGAGCCATATTACGAGGGAGGACCGCGTGGACCGCTGATCCTTACTATCAATCTGCCTACGAACGAAGAGGCGATCACACCTCCTTTAGCCAATGATGAGATGACGGTCGCATCATCCAGCTCGTCGCCCTCACATCCAGGATTTCCTCCAGCCCACGCTGCACGCACAGTCGAGTCGCCATCGCCTTACCTATCACAGCAACCGCTATCGCACTATCCATCGCAGCCACAACAGCCATCATGGAGTGGCTTCCAGCAATCAGACTATGATATGACGCCAGCAACACCACTACCACCACCACCTATTATTCAACAAGCGCCGGTTCCGCAGTACCAACCACTGCCAGAACACAAAAGCCTCTCCACGTGGGCAATTGTGTTACTGGGAGCCGTGGCACTCGTCCTTTTCGGCACTGGCGGCTACTTTCTCTACGATACAGCAACCCATCGCAATGCCACTACCACCGCAGCCAATGCAACAGCCACTGCTCAGGGACAGGAAACGGCAACTATCGTCAATCAGACTGCTTCTGCAAACTCACAAGCAACGGCGAACGCTGCCACCGCAACCGTTCAGGCCAACGCGACCGCCACCGTGCAGAGCAGAGCCACCGCGACCGTCGTTGCCGCCAATCCTGATCCCTATCCGCCATCGAGTAGAACGCTAGCCCTGCTCGATCCAATGAGCCAGCCCTATCTCTGGCAAAGCTACACGGATAGCAAGTTCGGGGGAAGTTGCCAGTTCAAGGCCAACAGCCTGCATGTTACCCAGAGCAAATCGCCGAACTATTTCTATTGCACAGCTTCGACAGAAGAATATACAGATGCCACCTTTGAAGTGCAGATGACGATTCTTCAGGGCGATTGTGGAGGCATCACTTTCCGTGCCTCCTCAACGGCCAATAAACTCTACTTTTATCGTGTATGCGTCGATGGAGCCTACGACCTCTACCTGTACGTCGATAGCTCCGGCGATACGGCCCGTACTCTGCTCAAATCGTCCTCGCCAGCCATCCAAAAAGGCGTCAACCAGGCTAATCTGCTGGCGGTCGTGACGAACGGCAACCAGATCGACCTCTACGCCAACAAGCAAAAAATTGATAGCCTCACGGATACAACCTATAAACAAGGGCTGTTCGGCGTCGTTGCCAACAGCCTCAATGGTACAACAGAGGTTACCTACAGCAACGCGCGTATCTGGACATAGCTTTTTGCAGCAGGCAGAAGAGAGAAGAAAGTCATTTTTTCTCTCCTCTACCTGCGCCTCACTTACACATCATCCATTTCCGCCCTAATGAGCTGAAGATTTATTGCCCCTCTATTCGCTCACTAAATATATGTATTTCCTCTAGATCCATGTTATACTATCGACACATATCTAATACAATAGCAATTCTTTGATCTAAAATTGGAGAAGAAGAGATGCCACTCGATGGTATACTGTTAGGCCACTACCGGCTTCTCCGCCTGATTGGGAGTGGCGGCATGGGCGAAGTCTACCAGGGAGAAGATATTCGTATTGCGCGGCAGGTAGCCATCAAAGTCATCCGCACAGAAACAGCGATGCCTGCCAGTGAACAAGCAAAGCAAGAAGCAGAACGCCTCTTCCAGCGTGAAATGCATGCCATCGCACTTTTAGACCATCCACACATTTTGCCTCTCTATGATTTTGGCGAGGAAGAAGTTCAAGGCGCGAAACTCACCTATATGGTCATGCCATACAGATCAGAAGGATCACTTACCGACTGGCTACATAAACGCGACATGAGTGAACCGCTTGCCCCCCAGGAGGTTGCCCACATTCTTGCTCAAGCTGCCAGTGCTCTGCAACATGCACACGATCACCAGATCGTCCACCAGGATGTTAAACCTTCAAATTTCCTGTATTCGGGCAGTACACATCCCATAACATTGCTTGAAGACACCTCTGCTTTTATACAAAAGGGACCAGATAAGCTCAATACCATTGCAGTAAAAGCAGATAGATCAGCCATATATCTATACATCAATCACCAGCTTGTTAATAGCACCACAGATACCACATTAGATCATGGAAATATAGGTTTTTCGGCAGTCAGGAAGTTAAATCTAAGCGAAGATACTTCAGCAAAAGTTACATACAGAAACGTCCGTATATGGAGTTTATAGAAAAAACGAGGCACACGAATGCGTGCCTCGTTTTTTCTTCTGAGCAGGTAAGCAAAGGCAAAAGCCTCACTTTCCCCTATGATATTGTATCGAACATTATCGTCCCGCCAGAATAGCGGCAGGGGTTGCCAGGTCGAGGAAGATCTGTGCAACAAAGAACAGCACTAGCAATGCGGCACTTGTCAGCGCAACAGCAGTGCTCAAAGAAGGTGGTGTTACCAGGCGATCAGCTTTGACTGGAGCATCAAAGAACATCGCCTTTACCAGGCGGCCGTAGTAGACCAGCGAGACGATCGTATTAAGCAACGCTATGATGACCAGTGGGGCCTGCCCCAGTCCCCACGCGGTGGTAAAGAGGAACAGCTTGCTCATAAAACCAGCCGCCGGTGGGATACCAGCCAGCGAGAGCAAACAGAGCGCCGTGCCAGTACTCAAGAGAGGCGCGCGCCGGAACAATCCCCGAAAATCCTCGATCTTCTCGCCTCCTGTGAGATCTGCCAGAGCAACAATGCCGGAGAAGGCTCCCAGATTGGTAATCACGTAAACCAGGATGAAGAAGAGCAAGGCGGCATTGCCTTCCGAACGATTGGTGGCAAAACTGGCGATAAAACCGACCAGGATATAGCCAGCCTGCGCAATGCTGGAATAGGCCATCATGCGCTTCACGTTCGACTGTACAGCAGCAACCAGATTGCCCAGCGTCATCGTCAGCACCGCCACGATGCCAAAGATCAACACCATCTCAGTGCGATTAATAGCGCCCAGGCCACCATACATGAAAACGCGAATCATTGCCGCAAAACCCGCCGCCTTCGAGCCAACCGAGAAGAAGGCGGTTGCCGGAGTGGGAGCGCCCTCGTAAATATCAGGTGCCCACATATGGAAAGGAACCGCCGAGATCTTGAAGCCGAAGCCTGCCAGGATCAACACGTTCGCAACCAGCACCAGCAGGTTGCCCTGATTAAGGCTGCTGGCAAAGGCATCGGCGATCCCTTTCAGATCGGTCGTGCCAGTCAAACCATAGAGCAAGGCAAAGCCGTACAGCAGAATAGCCGAAGACATCGCGCCCAACAGTACATACTTCACAGCCGCTTCCGCCGAGCGCTCGCTGGTACGGATCATACCCGCCATGACATAAAGAGGAATGCTGGTCAGCTCCAGCGCAATGTAGATCGTAATCAGTTCGCCGGTGCTTGCCATCAACATCATGCCCGTGACGGAGAACAATAGCAGCGAATAGAACTCGCCGTCCGCCTTCACGTACTTTCCGACATAGTTATAGGAAACCAGGATCATGACGGCCGCGATGATCAGGAAAATGAAATTGAAAAAGATCGCAAATTGATCCACGACCAGCATTCCCCAGAACGCCGTCTGAGGTTGGGTCACGGTCGCGGCATGCGAGATGAGAAAAGCTGCTGGCACAATCAGCCCGACCAGCGAGATACCTGCGATAACGGCACGGCGTTTGACGAACAGATCCACCGCCATCACCACCAGTGCCAGAAGCGCAAGTGAAAGCTCTGGTGCCAGCAGGTAGAGATTAATCATAGGAAACTCCTTACCCACCAGTCAGGAGCAGCCCTATTCACAAGCGAAAAGAGCGGCTCCCCTGGTTGGGGTGAACCTTACTTTATCACGGCAACAGCCGTCTGCATGATATGGGTCAGGCTGGGAAAAATCACATCGATCAACGGTTTCGGATAGAGACCCACATACAGGATCAACGCCGCCAGCACAATCAGCGGGATCACTTCGCGCAAAGAGGCATCTGGCAAATGCTCCCATTTGGGATTGAACGGTCCGAAGAAGACGCGCTTCAACATCCAGAGCAGGTAGCCAGCCGTCAGGATCATGGTGAAGACGGAGATCGTTGTCGCTATCTGTGTTGTGCTCACCCCATAGCTGCTGGTAAAGACCATATATTCAGCAACGAAACCGGCCAATCCAGGCAGGCCCAACGAGGCCATACCCGCGAAGGTGAAGAGTGTGCCCAGCATCGGCATCTTCTTGGCCACGCCACCAAAGATCGCAATCTCACGCGTATGCGCATGATCATAGATCACGCCGACGCAGAAGAAGAGCATTCCGGTGATCAGGCCATGACTGACCATCTGCACTGTCGCCCCTGTGAGAGCAGCTGTTCGCAGCGCCAGATCGCCAGTGCCAGCTGCCGCCGCTACGCCAAGCAGGATAATACCCATGTGGCTGACGCTGGAGTACGCGATCAACTTCTTCATGTCCTTCTGGACCAGACAGATGCCAGCGCCATAGATGATATTGATGATGGCGATAACGGCCATCACGCCCGCGAACTCGTGCAGACCTTCCGGGAACAGTGTAAAGCAGATGCGCACCAGTCCATACGATCCCATTTTCAGCAACACACCCGCCAGGATCACGCTCACCTCAGTTGGCGCGTCCGTATGGGCATCTGGGAGCCATGTATGGAAGGGGAACATCGGCATCTTGACCGCAAAAGCTGCAAAGATCAGCAGGAACACGATCAATTGCAGACCAGCCGTCACGCCCAGGATAGGGATCGTCACTGGCGTATTCAGGATATGCGTGGAATAGTAGACCATGCTGGCGGTTGCATCACCACCGTGACCAACGTTCGTAAAGTAGAGTAACAGAATGCCCGCGAGCATAAAGACGCTACCGAAGAACGTGTAAAGCAGGAACTTCCAGGCCGAATAGATGCGTCCGGGCATGCCATGCTTGATGGTCTCACTACCCCAGATACCGATAAGCAGAAACATCGGGGCCAGTTCGACTTCCCAGAAGAGGAAGAAGAGCAACAGGTCCATCGACAGGAAGACGCCCATCACGCCAGCTTCCAGCAGGAGCAGCAGGGCGAGATACTCTTTGACGCGTGTCTTCTCCCAACCGCCGATTACAGCCAGCATCGTCAGCAAAGCGTTCAGAATGACGAGTGGCAGGTTGAGACCATCGACGCCCAGGAAGTAGTTGATTTTGAGTTCAATACCGCCAGCTTTGAGATCAACCCAGGGCAGGTTTATTGAATCGCGCAGGTGGCCCAGATCACCGAAGCCCTGGCCCGCGCCAAGAATATTGAAAAAGATGTAAAGAGAGAGCGCAAAGGTAAGGGCCGAGAAGATCAGGGCCAGCCACCGCGCCGTTTTTACAGGTGTAGCCAATGCTGCCAATGCACCAATCACCGGCAGCAGGATAATCCAGGTAAGATCACTTTGGAATATTGTCATGATCCTCTTATCCTTTAGCGAAACGTGACCAGCACAAAGACAAGGACAGCTAAAATTGCCACTCCACCGAAAAAGCCAATCATATATGTCTGCACACGCCCGGTCTCCACACGACGCACGCCACCACCAATACCGGTGATCAGACGAGCAATACCGTTGACAATACCATCAATAACATAGGTATCGAAGGCTTGTTCGATATACGAGATACCCAGCACAACATAACGGATCAGCAGATCATAGAGGGTGTCGATGTAGTATCTATTGTAAAGAAAGCGATGCAACCCGCGTAGAGTAGCGTTTCCCTCCACAAAGGCATGCACTTTTGCTGGTTCCACACGACAGTACAGAATAAAGGCCCACGCAAGGCCGATCAGCGAAACAAGAACACCAATCCAGGTATCAGGGGTGGACAGC
This sequence comes from Reticulibacter mediterranei, assembly GCF_016587455.1. Lineage (NCBI taxonomy): Bacteria > Bacillati > Chloroflexota > Ktedonobacteria > Ktedonobacterales > Reticulibacteraceae > Reticulibacter > Reticulibacter mediterranei. Next base: position 2,579,182 of record NZ_BNJK01000001.1, read on the forward strand.
AGCACACCAATATTCAGCGGTTGTGCCTCTTTATTGACATACTGGAAGAAACCAGTCCAATAGCCCGCGATCACCGCTGGAATCGCCAGCAGCATCAAAGGAATCGTGACCGTCAGCGGCGACTCATGAGGAGTACCAACGCCGCGATACGTGCCACCCCACAAACCACCGAGCTTGCCGCCTTTGCCGCCAAAGGCCAGGATAAAGGCGCGCAGCATATAGAATGCAGTCAGGCCAGCCGTCACCAGCGTCAGGGCATACAATCCCCAATCGCCATGTTCCAGCGTCAGGCCGATAATCTCTTCCTTACTGAAGAAGCCAGAGAAGCCGGGGAAACCAGAAATGGCAAGGGTTGCAATCAACCATGTGATCGCGGTAATTGGCATCTTTGGTCCCAGACCACCCATCAGGCGCATATCCTGCACCTCTTTATGGGTCGCATGGTGCAGCGAGTGGATCACGCTACCAGCACCCAGGAAGAGCAGCGCTTTGAAGAAAGCATGCGTAAAGAGGTGGAACATGCCAGGGCCAGCGCCCAGTTCGGGACCTGCCACACCCAGACCAACAAACATATATCCCAGCTGGCTAATCGTCGAGAAGGCCAGCACGCGCTTGAAGTCACTCTGTACAAGGGCAATCGTTGCGGCAAAGAAGGCTGTAATGCCACCAACCCAGGCTACCACTTCAAAAGCTGCGGGATCGGCTGCCGCGAACAATGGGAAGGTGCGCGCAACCATATAGACACCGGCGGCAACCATTGTGGCCGCATGGATGAGCGCGCTGACAGGTGTTGGACCTTCCATAGCGGAGGGGAGCCAGACATGCAGCGGCAACTGGGCCGATTTACCAATCGCGCCACAGAAGACCAGAATCATCGCGATGGTCAGCAGCGTTTTATCCATATGAGGGGCACGCAGCGCCAGTTGGTGAAAGTCGAAGGTTCCCAGAGTGGTGAAGAGGATCATGATACCGATAATGAAGCCGACATCACCAACACGGTTCGCGACAAACGCCTGTAACGATGCGCTTGCAGGAGAAGGACGCTGTTCTAGAGGCTTGGCACGCTTATTGATCCAGAAACCGATCAGCAGATAAGAGCTAAGACCGACCAGTTCCCAACCAACGAAGATAACCAGAAAGTTCTGGGCAAAGACGATGACCAGCATGGAAAAGGCGAAGATCGACAGATAGGCAAAGAAACGGGCATAGCCTGCCGAGTTTTCCATGTAGCCCTGCGAATAGAACTGCACCAGCAGCGAGACCGTCGTCACCACGACCATCATCGCAATCGCCAGATTATCAATCTGGAACGCAACCTCGTAGGTGGCATTGCCAATGGAGAGCCACTGATAGGAAAAGACCGGAACGCTCTCATACAATGGCGCAGCAAACGAATGAAACAGTAGTATCCAGGAATAGACACAGGCAGCGGCCATGATTAAAATGCCGAGATAGCCGCTAAATTTAGCACCGGCGGTCAGACGAGGCACTTTGGGATCATCGTCGAACTCTTGCTCATGCTCGTTGTGGTCCTCGCCCTCGGCCCCATGCGCTTCTACTGCATGATGTTCTGCATGTGTTGTCGTTGCTGCAACACGCGGGCGGCTGAGTAAATCCCAGACGCGCGTGCCAAAGACGATGACCACAAAAGCGAGCAGCGGCGCAAACAGGATCAGCCAGGAATATTGATATAACGGATCATCCATATAAACACTCTCTGTGTGAACCGTCACCCCATCAGGAAACGAGGAGACGCACATCTCATTTTTGACAATCAGAGAAACAACCAGCGGCTCTTAATTGGCCCTGGCTGCATAGTCATACAGAATACCGACAGATCAAAACTTCAACACATTAATTTCACCAACATCGACGGTATTGCGTTTGCGGTAAATGGCAATAATCATTGCGAGAGCAACTGCCGCCTCCGCCGCCGCCACTGTGATAATGAAAATAGCGAAGATTTGACCGGTCAAGTATGTACTATAGCGCGGAACCGAATTAAAAAACGAGAAACCCACCATCGTAATATTGACGGCATTGAGCATAATCTCGATGCCCATCAATACGGCAATAGCGTTACGCTTCGTAATGGCACCATAAAGGCCGATGCAGAAAAGCACCGCACCAAGCACCAGGAAATGATACAGGGTCAGTCCCATACGTTCGATTACTCCTCCCTGCCAATCACAATCGCACCAACGATTGCTACCAGCAACACCAGTGAAGCTATTTCAAATGGGAGTACATAGCTATAGGCATCGGGGCTGTAGAGCAATTGGCCAATGCGCACAACATTGTTGATACCAGGTGGCAGCTGGCTTGCGCCGTTACTGGTCGCGGCGACCAGGTGCTTGCTTGTCGTCAGTGCGTAAATGATAATGGCACCCACCAGGGCACAAATGATGACCGCAACCCACCATAACTTGTTCGACGGGTTGGTAATCTGTAACCCGCTCAGTCGGGTTAACATCAGCGCGAATAGCACCAGGATAGTTACCGCACCAACATAGATAAGGATCTGCACGATAGCGATGAATTCGGCGTTCAGCAATATATAGATAGCAGCCGCCATCGCAAATACCACAATCAGCGCGAGGGCGCTATGCACGATATTGCGCAGGCCAACAACCAGCAACGCCGCCACCACCAGGATCACTGCAAAGATCCAAAAAATGAGGGTGGCTAAATCCATAAAAAACATACCTCCGGGTTATATCGGATCGTTATTCCAGTTCAGGCAGGATTTAAATTGTTAGAGGAGAAACTAGCACAACCTTGTTTTCTTCCGCTATATTTATTGTATCATCCTCATGCTGCGGCGCGGCTGAACCAGAACCGTTTGTCGAGATGCATATGTAGTCTCCTTGCGGATTCTAGCAAAACCAGTGAAAAGTGACAAGGGCAATAAATACCAAACTACCCTCGATAACGCTCTTTTTATCCCACACACTTCAGGCATCTTTTCAAATTTTCCTATTCCTCCCCGCTATGCAATTTAGAAATAGTTTGCCTGGTACCACAAGCCGCCTCTATACGTACTATTTATATGGAATCTGGTGTAGAAAATATCCACCGGTATGTTATAATATTGTAGGTACAGAATCTTTACAGTAAAAGGCGTAGTAGAGGCAGTATGAGCGTAACAGAGATAACACCAACCAACAGTACACCCGACGGTTTCCTGTGCAATCGCTGCAATTCTCCAGTACCGCCACAGGCAGCATTTTGCAGTACTTGTGGGGAGCGCATGAGTAAAAATGCAAAAGTGATAGCCACAAGTACCGAGATTACTGACCGTTATCGTATTACCTCACTTGTGCGCCGAAGCCCGTATATTCAACTTTTCCTGGCTATCGATACTTCTCATCAGCATCCTGTCGTTATCCGCGATATTGATATCAGCAATGTCGATGATGAGATTTATACACAGGCGCTTGATATCGTTCAGGGAGAATACGATCTGTTACATCGTTTGCGCATCCCCGATGTACTCGCGGCCAGCAATTTGCACTATTCGCAGGATCATCTTCTGATTATTCAAGATTGGCCCTTCCCTTTACAAAACGACAACAGCACACGGGACGCGCTGACACTACATGACCTGATACAAAGCGGCATCGGCCTGCCCGACGAAGAAACGGCCATCAACTGGACTTATCGGCTCTGTAGCGCGGTACAACGGCTGCACAGCCAGCAGATCATTATCGGAGATCTCGATCCCCACGTTATTGCTGTGAGCAAAAAAGACTATGCGGGACAGCTTGCCCTGATGGTCTCGTGGCTCCCAGCCACCTTGCGCAAATTGTTGCCAGACGCGGCATGTATTAACAATCCGACCAGTTTCAATGCTCCCGAAACGCAAGAGGGCAATATCGATCCCGGCTCCGACATCTACAGCCTGGGAGCGATTCTCTATCTTCTGCTCACAGGTATAGCACCCACCAGAACCCTTGAGGAAACCGGGGAGGAGATTCGAGCGCCGAGAGAACTCAATGGGAAGATCAGCAGCGGCGTTGAAGCAGTCGTGATGCGAGCGCTGGAAATCGACAACGCCCGGCGCTTCTCCACAGTCGAGGAGTTCGCCGAAGCATTGCAACAGCTCTCCTCGAATACAAAAACGCTGCGCCTCAATCAAAAATCATCCGTTCATAAAGCTATCAAGCAGGTTATCAGCCAGAAAACGCAGGAGCAAGAAGCTGAACCGGCTAATCCAGAAGATGTCGAAACGGTTGTTATTCGATCAAAAGACGTTGCTCAGGCGCGCGAACATCTGGAGCGGTTAGCCGCTAACAGGTCAAAATCGCAGGAGAAACAGACGGAGCGACATGAGCAAAGCAACCATAAGGAACCGATCAAAGAGCAAACCGCATTCTTTGATATACCACAGATACCAGCAAGTACAACCAGCAAAGAGATACCGATAGAAGATCAATCTACCGTGACCATCTCGAAAAAGGAAGTGCTGGCAGGCATCGAACAGGCCATTGCCCAAAAGAGCGAACAACAAAAAGCGGCAAAAGGAGAGCATACGCCGCCAGAAGAGCAGACCTCTAAAGCGCTCACTACTCAAGTAAAACCAGAGCTGGCACCGCAAAAACGGACAGACGAACGCCAGCGCAAACACCATTTCTTGCAGCGTTTCTCCGATGTCCTGCCCGCCATCTCCGCGCTGACCACGCTTGCGTCGCTGCCAGCACGACTGCGAGAGACCAGCACGGCCCTACAATTATTGACCCCAACCGCTGCCGCGCCAGCACAGGACCAGCCACTCTTGCAGAGGTTGCAGCGCATCTTCATCGGCGAGCAACAACATAACACAACAGCCGTTGTTCTTATTGAGACCCCTTTACGTGTCCAGCCCCATCAAAATTATCATATGCGTATCAGCGTGATGGGAAGAAATGAACCTGGATTGCCGCCTGCCGCGCCGCCAGACATGGAACTATCCGGCCTTAGCGCGCTCGCTCACGGTGACCGCGTCCATATCGAGGTCCACACCTCGCTGATACAAAACTACGCCTATATTCTTCAACAGGCCGATGTAGAGATCCCCTCCAAAGGCTACGCAGCGGAGGTGACGATCCCCTTACAGGCAATTTCCGATGGTTCGGGTACGCGTCGCGAACGGCTGCATATCAACTTTACCGATGAGGCAAAGCAGCCGCTCTACGAAAAACCTTTTGTCATCGAGCTATTCGTCTCATCACACGTCCAGGCCGGGCGCGAAGGCCATAATGTCTTGACGATCCCTTTGTAATCCATTACCTCATCATTCTCAAGAAACGACGATGGCGGCGGAAAAGACCGCCGCCATCGTTACCAACGCATTATCAATCACCTGATCCAAACGTTCGCAGAATACTCAGCGCCCAAACAACCAGCCACCATTGACGTTGAATACTTCGCCAGTAACAAACGATGCCTCAGGTGATGCCAGATACAGCGTAGCAGCCGCGATGTCATCGACATGTCCAGCACGTCCAATAGGAGTTTCAGAGATGATGCCCTGCACTCGTTCTTCCGACCATGCCCCCGTAAAACCTGTATTTGCAATGAAGCCTGGAGCAATTGCGTTTACTGTAATTCCCTGCGGACTGAGTTCGCGTGCAAAACCATAGGTCAAACCAAGCAACCCTGACTTGGAGGCAGCATAGGCTACCGACCCGGCACGGCTTCCACCTGTAAAGGCTGCTATCGAACTGATATTAATGATGCGACCACCAGGACGCACAAGATGGGGAGCGACGGCCATTATCATGAGAAAGCTGCCTTTCAAGTTTGTGCCGTAGAGGGCATCCCACTCCCGTTCAGCTTCCTCTAGCGGCATATTGGTAGTAACACTGCCCCCAAAGCCAGCCGCATTGACAAGAACATCGATATGATCCCATTGTTCAACAATGCTTTCAATCGTGGAGGCAACCTGCTCACGCTGGCTTACATCTGCTTGATACCAGCTAACATTCGAGCCAAGAGACTGAGCAGTGGACTGGAGCTTCCCCTGATCGCGCCCAATAATAGCAACGTGACCATGACCACGAACAAACGCTTCAGCAATGGCTCGTCCCATTCCACTATTGCCGCCAGTGATGATAATATTACGTCTTTTTGTAGTATCCATTCTTATCTCCTTTCATTCTTATAGAGTAGTAGACAAATACAGAGATGTCCAATATATTATTCGTAATAAACTAATATACAGAAAGTATTAATGATATGGAATTACGACACCTGCATTACTTTGTGGCGGTTGCTGAGGAGTTGCATTTTGGGAGAGCAGCGGAGCGACTACACATGGCTCAGCCCCCATTAAGCCAGCAGATCCGTCAATTAGAAGATGAGCTAGGGGTACAGCTTTTTTATCGCACAAAGCGACATGTTCAGATTACTGAGGCTGGATACGTATTTTTACAGGAGGCACGGCAGACGCTTACACAAGCGGAGCAGGCTATAGTCGCAGCACAAAAGGCCAGTCGCGGCGAGCTAGGCAGGCTCGTGATAGGTTTCGTTGGGTCTGCAACCTCTGATATTCTGCCCACACTGATACGAGCTTTTCATGAACGCTACCCGGAAGTAGAACTGCACCTGCGCGAACTGACAACAGCTCAACAGGTACGTGCATTCCGCGATGGACGCATCCACGTTGGCATTTTACGTCCACCAATACACGATGATACATTACGCATTGAGACTGTTTTCAAAGAACCTCTCATAGTAGCCCTTCCTGAGAGGCATCCCTTGTCAAGTCAAGTACAAGTACCAATAGACGCATTAGCACGTGAACATTTTATTCTGTTCCCTCGTCAGCAAGGATCTGGACTCTACGACCAAATCATTAGCTTATGCCAGAGAGCAGGCTTCAGTCCACAGATAATGCAAGAGGCCATTCAGATGCAGACAATCTTAGGACTTGTTGCAGCTGGACTGGGCATATCACTCGTTCCTGCCTCCACTCAACATTTGAGGAGTACCGGATTGATGTATCGTGAGTTGCAAGCCTCAACTGCGTATGTAGAGATGGCGCTGGCCTGGAGCAAAGAGGCCACATCACCTGTCCTGGACAGATTCCTTCGTACTGCTAGAGAGATCATTCAGAGGAGAGAAAAGTAGTAGGCACTATTGATGCAATATCAAACGTAGCATGAAATAAGCTGAAGCTAGCAATAGCTTATTTCGTGCTACATCTTTATCCTACAAAACTCACTTCATCAAGCACCAAACAGGAAAACGGTGCTCCCCATCATGCCGTAGAGCAGGATCAGTAAGAGTCCCTCCAACCAGACCAGCTCGCCATCTTTAGTGATTTCGCTAAACAGGAATGTGGCAATGCCTAGCACGGCAAGCTCCACAATGCTGAAGACCAGATCGAGCCGCTCGGGAGTGAACAGGCTGACCAGCACCAGGATTGGCGCAACCAGCAGCGCGATCTGAATTGATGATCCAGCAGATGCCGCCAGCACCATACCTATGCGCTTATCCAGGGCCATCGAAATCGTATTGAAGTATTCTGGCAGGCCACCAATCAGCGGCACAAAGATCAGGCCGACAAACGCCTCGTTCCAGCCCAGCGTCTTCGCCATCGGCTCAATCGAGCCGACCAGAATCTCCGAAAGAATGGCAACCCCAACGGTCGCAACTGTTAGCAACAGCAGACCTCGCCAGAGAGGAGGCTTATGGTCGTGCTTCTGCGCATGCTGCGCGGCAGGAGTTAATGAAGCCACAATAGGATTATGCTCGCTTACCTTTGCTTCCTGCGTCTCGGCTTTTGTTGAGGTCTCAACTGGTGCTGCATCTTGCGCCGCATCACCCAGTTGAACCGCCTCATGGCTCATAATTGCGTGAACAGTATGATCGATATGGGGCAGAATACTGCTCTTGCCCGGGACATTGTTCTGGACCAGATGGTGACGATAGGCTAGCAAGCGATCAATGGCCGCTACCGAACGAATACCAACCAGTGGTTCAACAAACTCTTCCTCTGTATCTCCTTTGTCACCAATACGAAAGACACTAAAGAGGATCGATGCCAGATAGCCACATAAGAGCAGCACAGCAATAAAATCTGAGAGATTATGCTCGGCCACCGCAACTTGCGGCATATTGGTAACATGCAATTCTGCAATCGTGGGCAGGACCAGACCACCAATACAGAGCGCAAAGAGCGAGGCGTACTGACTGGCAGGTCTGGTCTCAAATTTCAGTCGCCCATGCTTAAAGCAGCCCACACAGACCGAGACGCCCAACACCAACAGCGCGTTGCCAAGAATCGTACCAATCAGAGAGGCCCGCACGACATCCACCAGCCCCTCTGCTAAGGCGAAGATACTGATAATCAGTTCCGTCGCGTTGCCAAACGTCGCAAAAAGCAAACCACCAATACGCTCACCCGTATGTTCCGCCACTTCTTCGACCGCCTTCCCGATCAACGCGGCCAGAGGAATAATACCCAGCGCGGCCACAATAAAAAGGACCGCCTGTGGAGCATGCAAAAAGTCTAATATCGGCGCTAATACAGCAAAAATCAAAAGGAAATACAACCAGCGCGGCATACACCCTCCTCCATGATCAAAAGTAATGAGTTTTCACGCCCTGCTATCAGTACGGCCCCACCGGGCTATCCGATGACAGCGCGAGATATCTCTATTATTAACGTATGAAAACTCGTTATCTCCAACCGATATGGGATATTGCTCACCCATTAAACGCGTGCCACCTCCCCTTGTGAGTCGCCCATCTTTTTGAGATACTATGACCAGGTAATTATTCAGAGGACTATAACTCATGCAAAAACGTTCTATGCTCTCACAACTACGCATCAATGGCATCTCTTACCTGCTCAGTGCGCTCCTGCTCTTAGTGGGAATCCCACTCTATCAACTATTGGTGCTCAATCCCACCGGATATGGCACGATCCTGGCAGGCAACAACGGTCCGGCCCTGGCAACTGCCTATCTTCACTGGATCGGCGCGCACCAGCTCCAATTTATTATCCACCGCCTTCTGCTGACGCTCACGTTCGTCCTGCTCCTGACGCTGCCCTTCGTGCTGTTCCGCATTATTGTTGCGCAAGAACTGGTGGCACAGGTGGAGCAAGGAGAAGTGGAGGAAGACGAAGAAACGGAAGATGGCTCACCCGCTCATCCCTGGCGCGGTAAGGGCTTCGTCATTATTGCACTCTGGGCTGGACTCAGCGGCCTGCTCCTCTACATCCTGGGAACCATCGGAGGCACAATCTATCTTGTCAGCGCCAGCAGCGCGACGATGCCCGCCAATTTCACGCTGATCTCTAGCCTGTTCTCTCTTGTCCCAAACAGCATTGGCATTGGCCTGCTCGCTCTCTCAACCCTCTTCTTTGGTGCCATGATCGCCCGACGTGGACGCTACATCTGGCCGGGCATCTGGGTGGCCTTCGGCTATGCTGCGCTGGCCGTCGCCGCCCTCTTCAGTGGCAGCGCCGTCGGGGTTGCCAGTTCCCCTGCAACGGGACAGGCCACGCTCACAACTCCAGCCATGTTGCTCTTCGCGCTCTGGGTACTCTGGTTCGGCATCATGCTTGTACGTCTCCAGCCCGAATAATGCTCTTTCATAATTGCCTGCGGTGGTAAGATAAAACTAAAGGAAACAACTATCAGCACTCGCCCACAAAGCAGGAGGAGGTTTTTATGACAGAATATATCAGCCAGCAACACGAACATATCCCTACATCGCCTCCTGCTCAAAATATGGTCTGGATTCCAGGCGGCACATTCTTGATGGGATCAAATCAGCACTATCCTGATGAGGCTCCGGTACATCCCGTTACGGTTGATGGCTTCTGGATGGATCAATACACCGTGACAAATAAGCAGTTCGAGCGCTTCGTCGCTGCCACTGGCTATGTTACTGTTGCGGAACGTCCACTCAATCCGCAAGATTACCCGGGTGCCGATCCCACACAACTTGTGCCGGGATCGCTGGTTTTTCAACAACCCTCGCATCCCGTTGATCTGCGCAATGTGGGCAACTGGTGGGCATATATCCCTGGAGCCAACTGGCGTCACCCGGAAGGCCCGGGCAGCACTATCGAGGGACGAGACAATTTTCCGGTAGTTCACATCTCATACGAAGATGCCGAAGCATATGCACGCTGGGCCAACAAAAGCTTACCCACCGAGGCGCAGTGGGAACGGGCAGCGCGTGGTGGCCTGGAAGAAATGGTCTATACCTGGGGCAATGAATTTGCGCCTGTTGGAACGCTGATGGCAAATACCTGGCAGGGCGAGTTTCCCTGGCAAAATCTCCGGGCCGATGGAAAAGTGGGGCCAATGACGGTGGGATCGTTCGCACCGAATGGTTATGGCCTCTATGATATGGCTGGAAACGTGTGGGAATGGACCTCAGATTGGTATCGACCACGCCATCCTCGCCCGGCGCAGCAAGCATGTTGCATCCCGATCAATCCTCAGGGAGGATCACAGGAGCGAAGCTTTGATCCGATGATGCCACAAATACATATCCCGCGCAAAGTGCTGAAAGGCGGTTCATTTCTCTGTGCGCCCAACTACTGTCTACGTTACCGCCCGGCAGCGCGCATTCCCGAAGCTATCGATACAGCCACCTGCCACATTGGTTTTCGCTGCATCATTCCTATGGATCACCGGCATGTGGCACTATATGACAGCGGTGGGAACTAAACCGCTCTCGTGAGGTTGCTTGTTGTGACGCACCAGGGCTACTTGGTATCTTTACGCTCCGACAATATTTCGTAGCCCTGACGCCACAACGCAATGGCCTCCTCCATATTACCAACATCCTCTAACACCTGTCCCCACATGCCGTACATCTCAGCCATATCAGCGTATGCCTGCGTTTGTTCAAGTTGTGTTTTTGCACGTTGGAACCAGTCCATCGTTTCCCACAGAAGGAGCTGCCGCTTCTCTCCCTCAGCCTCTCGTGCCTCTGCATATGTGACTTTGCCAATAGCATAATAGGTCTTTCCCTTCATATGCGCACTCTCCACTCGTTCCATCATTTCCAGGGCCAACCGACAATAGCGTCGGGCTTCGGGCAAACGCTGCTCGGCGAGACGCAAATCTGCCAGCATCGCACAGTTCAACATAATCATGGTCGGGCTGTTGTAGCTGGTAGCAAGGGCCAGCGATTCCGTATAATAGTCGGATGCCGCCCGAAAATCGCCCAACAGGAAGCTGACGCGCCCCAACTCATGATGCATCCGTGCCTCTAACGGACGATCCTCTCTCTGTTGATAACGCTGCAAAGCTTCCTGCCCGGCAACCATCGCCTTTACATAATCGCCAATGCTGCGATAGGCATGGCACAGTCCGTAATAAATATGTGACACCTCTTCTTCCACGTGCGAAAGGCGACAAAGACGCAAGGCATCCTCATAATGCTGAATCGCTGCGCTATATGATCCCTTCATCAAACAGGTCATGCCCAGCGAGTAGCGTGCCTTGATACGCACAACAGGGAGGTGGATACGCCGATCATGCAGGATCTTGAGGCACCTCGAAAAATGGAGGGAGGCATCTTCATAATGCGACAGATTCACCGCTGCAATACCCAGATGAAGCCAGGAAAGTACCAGATGCTCACGCTCTAACAGCGGCTCCTTTTCCAGAATCTCACCGGGCTGCTTCAGAAATGGCTCTTCCTCCAGAAGCTTACTCTGCCGCTCTAAAAATGGGGATAATACCTTTTTCGCCTCTGCCCACTGCTTACTCTGGATGTAACACCAGCCCGATAAATAAGCAACTTCACGCTGCTGTTTTTCATCTTCTGCAGGAAGAACACGCAGAGATGAGAGAGCCACTTCATGCTGTCCCTCTTCCAGTTGCAAGCGAGCGCGATAGAGCAATTTCTGTATCTCTGTATTTTGAATCACAGTGCATTCCTCCCTACTAAAATATAAGCAATTATAACAAATACAGAGATAAATGCCAATAATAACCCGTTTACAGCAAGGAAAACAAATACATACTATAGCACTAAAAAAATAAGACGGGAAATCTTGCACCTCTACCACCGCGCCCACAAAGTGGCAGAGAGATTCCCGACACACATAGTATAGCGTAATCGACGTTTTTACACAAGAAGACAGGACTTACAGTACGAATCTCATCTTGCTTGAGGTAAAATGGCGTGATAGACTTATCCGGGGGGTCAAAAAAATGAAGCTGGAAATAAGCACATGTCGCCGCTTTACTCACAATATGATATGCTGAGAGAAGCTTGACTGAGAAATTGATGGCTCATCATGCTTATTAACAGTCGTATTAAAAATGACCAATCTGTATGCTATAAGGATCGTATTGTGGATAATGAAGTTGGAACTAGTCGTAGGAGACACACTGTGCAAGGACATCATTACCTGGGAGATCGCTTCGCAGGCCGCAGGGTAGTGACGATTGGTGGAGGAACTGGAACCTTTTCGCTGCTTTCGCATCTCAAGAAATACCCATTCAATATCAGCGCCGTTGTGAATATGGCAGATAGTGGAGGCAGTTCAAGGAAACTGATGGATGAATTTCGTCGTCAGGTTCCTCTAGGAGATCTGCGTCAATCACTAGTAGCGCTCGCTCGTAATGGAGCCTTGTGGCGTGATGTCTTCATGCATCGTTTTGAACAGAAGGAAGAGGATCAGAATGATCAATTGACTGGCGGCGTCACCGGACATAGCCTGGGCAATCTCATCTTGAAAGGTCTACAAGATGCCAATGATGGTGATCTCCTGCTGGCGATTGAAGATGCTCAGGAATTGTTGGACACAGCTGGCAACGTCCTGCCGGTTACGCTGGCCCAAACGTCGATCTGCGCAGATCTGGAAGATGGCACCACTATCTGTGGAGAGACCGAGATCGATACGCGCGGAGAAAATCATCCTGGCGATCTCTCACCAATCAAACGCTTGCGTCTGGTTCCCGAAGATGTTTCTGCTTGTGCGCAGGCCGTACGCGCCATTCGCCGTGCAGACACCATCATTATCGGCCCCGGAGACCTTTACACCAGCCTCCTCCCCTGTCTGCTGGTCAGCGATATTGCTCGCGCGATCCGCGAGTCGGAAGCGGAGAAGGTGTATGTCTGTAACCTGATGACCAAACATGGCGAAACCGATGCATATAAGGCTTCTGATTTTGTCAATGAAATCCATCGCTATCTGGGAGCGCGGGTAGATCGCGTGCTCGTTAATGATGGTCCATTCCGACCTGACGTACTCAAGATGTACGCTGAAAAGCAAAGCGAGCCGGTAGTGGTAGATCGTTCGCATCTCAACCGCCAGGTCCCACATATCGAAATCGAGTATTTAAATCTGGAGGGTGATTCGCTGGCTCGCCACGACCCGGAACGAGTCGTCCGGGCTATCTTCCATTCGGAGCCGCCTCACGCTGACACCTGGAACCAGTAAAACCAGACGCATCAGATAAGCGAAGAGAGGGGACAATGGACAGGCGTGTGTTTGTCCATTGTCCCCTCTCTAATATTCACGAGAAATACAGGCGAGACTAGCGTAATCCCCTGGCAATCTGCTCAAACTCTTCTCGTGGGAAGGCACGCATCGTCTGAGTTCGCATACTGCCTTGAGCAATCGTACCGAGTATGAGACGCGCGGCAATCTGATCGTCGGGCGCATCAGTAATGACGATGTAGTCATACTGTCCCATGACGAGATAGAAACCGATCAGCTTTCCTCCCGCCTCGCGCACGGCCTTATCAAATGCCTGGAGACGCTCTGGCGCGTTTTTCGCCTCCCTCACTCCTTGCTCCGTGAGGTTCACCAGGCTAATATAGGTTGGCATAGTGTCTCCTCCGAGTGATAGCGAACATCTTACAACAACCGACGAAGAAACAGGCAACAACGTACGTTTTTTTGTCTCTGTACCATTGTACACGGTTTCCAGGCACACATACAAGTATGCCTCATTACACACAATTATCCGTTTAGCTCATCTTATCATAAACTACCCGCTCAGTGCTTGCTTTGTGATAAAAAGATGCGGCTCTCGCATAAACCGGCCAATGCACCCACCAGAAGAAAAAATGCATCATGCCTCCCCGCGCTTCTATCAAAAAGAAAGAAACCACTGGTAAGAAATAGATAGGAGAGCAGGGCCAGAGCAACTCCGACATAGGGCCGGGTAAACCAGGTGATGACAACGAATGCGGGCGGATGAGCCATTCGTAAACGTCCCAGAGAAACAAGGCTGCTGATACAGCCACCCAATAATCCGTATACTAGAACCATCCAGGGCACCCCCAAGAGGGTAAAGTTGCTGGTGATGATTGTATTGCCAAAACCCATCGCTTGCATGACTGCAAAGGTCAGAACGACCAATAACTCAACCACGAGATAGACAGAGAAGACAATCAACCAGGGGCTTGCAAATAGTTCAGGTTCCCCAGACTTCGCCGTATCTTCCAACCGAACAAGCAACGGCGTTTTGCCAACCTCCCCCATTTCGCTCACGCCACCAACCTCACGAAAGGCGGGTAGCGGCTCCGTATCTTGCTCGACGCGTACCATTGTCGTGATAGGAACACGCTCGGTATGACGCTCAGCCCGTGGCGCAACAACAGGCTCAGACTGAGCAGTTTGTGCGGGCCGCATATATTGGGCAAGATATGTCTCTGGCAAACCCAGTTTCCTGGCGAGAGTACTCACGCGTTGCACATACAACATATCGGTGCTGCCCTGTTCCGGCCTATATGGCTTGATGTGCTGCTGGACGCTATCGGTGGCAACATAGGTCACACATTCGATATCCCGATTGCGATACGTTTCGCGCACCACCGCCTGCACTGGTCGAAAAAGACGCCCTGGCGAGGTCGCATCATGCAAGGTATCCAGTAATGCCGGCTCTCCCCCCTGACGCATTCGCACACGGCAAGGAATGCGATAGAGAACGCCCCATACTTCAGCAGCAGCATCGGACCCAGACATAATGGTGGCAATCGTTTTTCTCTTGCCCTCTTTTCCCCCTGGCTTCTCCACGGAGCCAAAGAGAATACGATATCCCTTCAGCACCGCTGGCCCATAGAGCAAAGCAGCACCATCCAGCCGTTCAGGGCTATTTAAGATGGTTGAGTCCATCTCCAATCCATACTCAAAAAGCCAATCAAACTCCTGTGACTCTTCGGCTTGTAAAGATTCCTTATCAACCTGGGATACCGGCGCGCTATTTTCAGCTAGTGTGTCTTCTTCCTCATCGCTCAATTCCTCGGGGACAGGAGGAGCCGAGGGTGCCTTGCTGGGAAAACCTGGCAATGAGATGCCATCAAAATTTATATCATCGAGAACCGTTTTATCGTGTTGTGCTTCATCAAATGAACCCACAACCGATGCGGTATGCTCGCTGTTTGCCGTGCTACCACGTCGCTCCGTCCGTTCGTTGGTGGAGGTATAATCCTCCTGTGCAGACATTTTTCCACTGGAGAGTGCTGCTAACATTGGCCCCAATGTCATAGGTCTTGGGGTACTGCTACGAACAACTGTAATCCCTGGAGCAACCTCTCCCACCTCGTTGTCCAGGTGCCTTGCTGCTGTTGCTTCTTTACGTCCGCCATCTGACGGATACCGCTGTTTTTTACTCATTTCCACTACACGCTCCTTCTTTCAACCCCACATACATACTTTTGTCTTAGAACAACAGCTTCTATCTGTCATGATACTGGCATCACGCGTTTTTACCAAATACATAGGAAAATCGGGAGTTCCTTCCTATCCACTGGCAAGATGCCGTTCATCCTTCTCTACCTGTGCCGCAATATCTACTATCATTGATTGATCGAGGATGCCCCGCTCTGTCACCCAGGCCGCAACCAGGGCAAAGGAGGTACGATCAAAATAAAAGTTGCGCACAGTTATTCCCGGTTTTGCCTGATCCCAGACCTCTGCCCCCTCTTTCTCTTCCAACATATGCAGGTTTTCCTGTCGATGTGCAGGATTAGCGAGCCAGCGCCGGGGAGAAATCTTGAGCGTCTCACACAGGACATAAAAAGGGAGCTGGTGTCCTCGCGCCGCCCAGCCAAGCAAAGCAGTTCCGGCCTTATTCAACACATCGCCATTTGCCAGCACGCTATCAGCTCCCACAACGACCGCCTGACATTGTGGCAAGAAGATATCAGCCTGAGCATCTGTAATTACCGTCACGGCGAAGCCACGCTGCTGCAATTCCTGCGCCATCACCCGCCCCTCGTAACGCGGCCTCCCTTCCAGCACGATGATATGCTCAATTTGCGATTGACAGGCCGCCAGCACGTCCAGAACGGTCCCAGAAAGGCTACATGTCATCAAGCGACCTTTGAGATAGGGCGTTGCATATCTGGCAATGCGTGCTGGAGCCTCTTCATACTCCTCCAGCAAATGATCTGCCGCGCGAGCGACTGCCTCCGGCCCTCCTGTTACGTTGAGTACACGGCTAACGGCACTGGAGAGGGCTGCCATTGCCGGACGCGAACCGGCCAATTCCCTGGCAGTCACAAAGAGTTGACGCATATGTTCATCGGACGAAGCTATCTTTGTCCGGGCAAGATCGCGCACGATCAGAAGCGCTTCGTGGACAAGCCAGCGCGACCCATGCTCGCGATCATTACGCACCTGCGCGATACGTTGTTGGAGATCATCTCTCATGTGCTTGCTCCTTGCTCACCCGAAAGTCTGTGTCACGAGATTACACAATCCAGTGTAGCATAGCTACGTAAACTCAGAAGCACCCTCTCAATAATATTTTTAACTCTGCCTTTTTCTTAATTGGCTCCTATGGTTCCCTCCCAATTGGCACTTGTCACCAGCCAATGAGGAAGCTACACTACTATCTGTGAACAGTCATATCAGGAGGAGCAAGAACTAATGAGACAAAGTATGTTCAACCAGTCAATCCATCAGCCGTTACCACTTTTTACAGCGTCCATCCGTGCCTTAATTTGTCTTGATCGTTCTAGCAATATCCCCCTGTATCGACAAATCTGCCAGGGACTACGAGATGCCATTCTCTCCGGCCAATTAGCTGAAGGCACCCGACTCCCGACCGAACGTGCTCTGGCAAACGAATTAAGCGTGAACCGTACAACGGTGATGAACGCCTATAACGAACTTGCCAGCGAGGGCTTGATCGAAGGTCACGTGGGCCGGGGAACGCTGGTGAAGCGCAGCCATTTTGAGCAGGAAGATGAGGAGTTCGGGCGCGATTATCCCTCGTGGCTCCTGGGATTAACAGGCGATGAAGATTTCGCGCTTGGACCTGATGCACGCGTTTTGAGCGAACTGGCCTCAACGGGTGAACGACAGGAAGTGATCTCTTTTGCGGCAGGCACCCCTGCTCAACAACTGTTACCAGCAGAGATAATACGGTCGGTGGTCTCCGACGGGCTGCTCACAGACACGCGACATGCGCTCGATTATTGCCCGGTTGAAGGGTTGCAAAGCCTGCGACGCGGCATTGCTGCGCGCCTACGGCGGCGCGGAGTCTCGGTTGATTTTCAGCAGATTATGGTTCTCTCAGGCTCGACGCAGGGGCTTGGCCTGCTTGCGCGCCTCCTGCTCCATCCGGGCGATGAAGTGATCGTTGAGACGCCAACTTATCTGGGAGCTGTGCAAACGTTTCGGGCGCTGGGAGCCAGGATCATTGGCGTCCCAACCGATAGCGATGGTATGAGAGTCGATCTCCTCGAATCTATTCTCGCCCGCCGCAGTCCGCGTTTTATTTACACGCTTCCCACATTTCATAATCCTACGGGAGCTGTCATGTCGCAGGAGCGCCGCCGCCGCTTGCTATTGCTCTCAAGACGCTATCAGGTTCCCATCCTGGAAGATGATCCCTATGGCGAGATTTATTTTGGCGATAAGGAACCGCAACCACTCAAAGCGCTGGACACGCGCGGACATGTGATCTACCTGAGCACCTGCTCAAAGATTCTCGCTCCTGGGGTGCGCGTCGCCTGGGTCGCAGCGCCGGAACCGATCATCTCGCGCCTCTCATTGCACAAACAGGTCTTCGACCTCAATACAAACGCGCTGGGCCAATGGATCGTATCTGAGATCATCAGACGAGACCTGCTTGACGGTCATCTGGCCCGGTTAAGAGAGCAATATAGACATAAGCGCGACCTGACGTTACAGGCCATCGAACAGTACTGGCCGAAGGGCACGCGGGTCAACAGTCCGGAAGGAGGGTTCCATCTCTGGTGTCGCTTGCCGGGAGAGATGCGCGCCCGCACGCTTTTACGAGAGGCTGCACAGGAACGGGTTGCCTTTGTGATTGGCGAACCATTTCACAGCGACGGCGGCGGACAACACCATATTCGTCTCAGTTTCGCCGCAGCTGAGGAGGAACATATCGAAGAAGGCATCCAGCGCATTGGCGAGACCATGAAACGCATCCAGAACCGCCGCTCTCCACGTGAAGATCGGGATACTCTCCATGAGCGTATCCCGATGGTTTGAACAACCAACAATCTTTTCAACACAAACAGGCCGCCCCTCCTATCTCTAGAGCAGCTATACAACAAGGGAAAGCATCTCTTCGCTTTCCCTTGCCTTACGTTTACGTACTTTACCAATGCTGACCTTACGACGTTTTTCATACAGGCTCAAATCAATATTCAATTTCCTGGCCAGGCTTCGGCGTGCAACCGAGCGCGAGGCCTGCAATTTTTGTTTTGCATATATGTTGTCAGGCCATACCGTCTTCGTAATGTCTATACGATACTTCAAAAAAGCTGCTTGCAGGAGTACCGGGTCGTCTATCCGATCCCACAAAAAACAAATGGTGGCCTTTCTTTGCATGGCTGGTAATTCTAAAACGGCTGCGACTACGCGATCAAGCAGTTCTAAAAGTGCTTCTTGCTGCTCAATTTCCATCTGTGGATCATCCATACCCTGAGTTGTAATGCCAGGGAAAGGTGGAAAGCAAGCATCTTCGTCCTCATCCATAAACAGCGGGAGAAAAGTCTTACGCCCACGAAGATAACTATAGACTTCATGGCGAACAGTAATGTTGAGGTAAGCAGGGAGATTGACGATACGTTTTTCAGCCAATATGGGCGCAAGTTTTATTCGCACCAGTTGAGCTATTTCGTCACAATCCCAATCAGAAAGGTCCGCATACGCAATACGCCTGGTCAAAGCAACAATACTGGGTTCGATCTGCAAGAGGATGGCATCTACATTACGGTTCTCATCTTGAGTTCTGTCAGACTGCATCGTGACCATATGTTCCTCTCAGGCTCTGCCTTGACTTTTATGTGTACGTAAGTTTCTATGTAACAATCATAGTCAAAATTGCCGTAAAAATCTACCATTTTCGGCCTTATAATTCTATAATAATCCCACAAAAGTACTCCTTCTACCTTTTAATGAACATAATAAGAAATTTCTACGAGAAGGAAGATTTGTATTAACATTTTTGAATCAGCACATAACTTTGTAAAAGAAAACACGATAAAATTCTTTGGATTGTCAAGAGACATATTACTTGACTTCCACTCTTTTACGTACTATGCTACAAGTAACGTGAGCATCGTAATAATTCTTTGTTGTCTTTTAGAGCGAAAAGAGAGCAGATACAATGACTGATGCACTTTCAAATACCGATCTTACACCCTGGAAACCTACTCCTAAGACAATACCAGAAGCCTGGGAAAGATGTATCAACGATCTTGTACAGCAGTCACAAGGAATGCTTCGCTCTTCTTTAGCATATGTACTCAATGTTCGTTATGACTCACAAAAAGTTGGAGATCTCTTGCACTCATGGGGTCTGCCCTGGCATGTAGTGGTAGCAGGATATATCCGTGAATACGACAAAGCTTCTATCCCCTGGAGACGGCTACCAGAGGGCGAACTTGTTTTGCAACATATCAACGAATCTATTCGTTACGCAAACGATATTGAAGAAGAAAATCTCTCCCCCCTGATTACTCCTCCTTATAGCGATCTTGGAGCACTTCTCATCGCTCTTGCGGCCTATTATCAGGCTTTAAAGGTTTGGCAGCAGCAGAGTGAAGGCAAAGTACCCCAGGGCAAAGATTTATTTCATATTGAAAATGTTCGCCGAACCCTGCTCCATGTCACAAAATATCTCGGCATGTGGCACTTTAAACGAGCAATTGAAGACATCACAGAAGAATTGTGTTATCCAACCAGATTTAATGAAGATCACCAGAAGCTTGAAGCCACGTTAAAGAATTATACTTCTCAATTGGAGAAAATCCGACAAAGATTCCAAACATATTATCAGGAGATGATAGGGCGTCCAATTACAGTGAGCTATGTCCCCTGTGGCACTGCCGGAATGAAGCGCCGCGTGCAAGAAACACATACCACCATGACAACAGAGAAAACTCGCTTTACAGGCTTTGATCTTGTGATATTTAATGTTATTGTCCCTACTATTGAAGACTGTTATGCTGCCTTTGGCGTGCTCAGTCAATTAGGAACCATTCAGGACCGAATGAGCGATTATATCGCACATCCGAAATCAAATGGCTACAGTCATATCTCTTTCAGATTAATCTTACAACCCAATAATCCAGCCTTGCATACTCCTCCCGGGCTTATTGAAACATCTTATATCTGTACCCTACAAATTGCAACACAACCTCTACACGCGATAATGTATTATGGATGTCTCTATCCAAATTGTTATGAGCTTTATACAACCACTCTTCTCTCCAAAGAACATTTGTCGCTCCCTCACCAAGAATCGTTCTGGCACAGTAGCGAAGGGAAAGTATATTACGCAATTCAAAAAGCCATCTTCGATGTACATTACAAAAAAGCTACAGAAAGTGCTACTGAACAACCTAATATGCACGGACCAATGATCGTTTATGATATCAACCGTAACCCGGTGGCGCTCCCTTTCCATGCCACGGCCTTAGATTTCTCCTATGCAATTGATACCTCTCTTGGGGCAAGGGCTGTTGAGGCGATTATCAATAATCGCAAAGCGCCTCTGTTTCGAGAGCTCGACGCTGGCGATATTGTCGAGATTCACACAGCCGAGGAGACGCAGGTCAAAGAAGTCTGGCTCATAGACAGTTACGTCACTACGCCAAAGGCGAAAAACCTCCTGAAAGCACAGTTACGGTCACAGACATATGCACATCGTAGCTATCAACTTATTCGCGATATTCTGGAACGCTACCATTATCTCTTAACGACAGAGCAACTTGATGAGGAATTACGTCTTCTCGTTGCCCGGCACCAGTTAGGCAAACCATCCTCATACCTTGATAAACTTAATAACCAAGGAGAAGCTCCCTGGACGCCTGAATGGGCGGCTCAACAGATCATGCGCCGTAACGCAGAACATATTGATGCTCAGGATGTGAAAGAGAGTCATTGGATACCTGAGCCATTGAATAGTACAGCAGAACATTCTTCGCCGCCTCAACTCTGCGGCGTATGCCAACCGGCCTATCCACGTACACCAAATATCGTAGGATGCACCCATCAAAAGCGAAAGGCCATTGTTGTTCATAGCGTCGATTGTCCTCGTCTCACTCATCGTCGAGCCAATCAATCGTCAGAACTCTTGCCGATGACGTGGCAAAGCCCTCCCGCCTCATTTAAAGTCGCATTCACGATCACAGCCCTGGATCGTCGGGGACTGGTTCATGATATCACTAAACGACTGCTCTACCATCAACCCATCCTCCTCTCCTTCCATGCTTATGCCAGCACCAGATTAAAAAACGCCACAATATATTTGACGATAGAAACGTATAATGACAGTGAAGTGCTCAACATATGGAATGAACTGAGCAATGTTAAAAATATTCTGGATGTCGAGATCGATTCATCCGCTACCCTTCCTCACATATATGAACGTCTACATCATCTCTATCATCAGCGTCACATAGACAATATTCCTGTATCGTTATCCCAGGAACCTCCATTTCTTGTTCAGGGAAAGCGGCCTGTTATTTTGAACAGTCCCTATGATATCTCACGTCCGGCCACAAAAAGAAGGTTCTTTGGCAGGGGTGCCGAAATGCAAAAACTCTACCGATCCTTATGTGAGGGAACACAGGGCAAGGCACTTGTGCTGTATGGACCACGACGCTCAGGCAAATCATCGCTCTGTAAAAACTTTCTAGAGCGCTATATCATGCCTCCTCACTGGCATACATTCGTCTCCTTACAAGGATGTACACAACTAAACGAAGAAGGTATCTTTCAACACATCGCTGAAGCAGTTTGTCAGAGCTTTCATGAGCAACTCCATCAAGCTGCACCTTTCTGGTCAAATTATCACGATAGCAATGTACAAGCACGCTTTAAACTCCTGATACAAGAGTGCCTGTCTCAAATACCCGAATCCCGCCTTATTCTGGTCCTTGACGAGTTTGGTGGTGCGTTAAGCTCGTATGAACAACGTTTTCTAGAACCACGCTTCTTTACATATTGGCGCGAACTGATCGACGAAATTCCACAATTGAGTCTGCTCTTTGTGTTGCCTACACGCTCACACGGCCTCTTAACGTCTTATCTCTTCGCCGATGCTTTTAACTTTGCCGAATCACTGCCGCTCATGTATCTGGATAGAAATAGCGCAGAACAGTTATTAGCGGATCCACTACGAGAACAGCACATTGAAATGCATCAGAAAGCTGTAGCTTACAGTATCAAGCTCACCGGAGGCAATCCTTACTATCTTGTTCTCATCGGCCAACAACTCATATCTCGCCTGAACGAAAATACGGAACAACAATTAATCAGCGAAGAAGACATCAAAACGGCAGTGGAGAGCATTATTGATGCTGGTGCAATGCATAACTTTTTGTTTTACCACGATGAACTACAAAACGATGAAGAATTACACATAGTCGAGGCTATCGTGGATATCACCGGTCGTACAGGCCAGCCAAGCATCTCGCTCAAGAAGATTGCCGAGTGGTTAGATAGACCATCCAATGAGATCAGACCACAGCTTGAACGTCTGCGCAATGGGCTGATCCTGAACGAATACAGGCAAGAACGTGCTCCCTCTACCCTCTATTATGCCCTCAAAATCGAGCTGGTGCAGCGATGGATGGCACACAATCGCTGGTTTTTTACTGTGCAGGAACGTAGAGCATAAGGAGGAGACAAATGATGCCCGCATCTTCGGTAAGTTGGGAAACTCTTCCCAATCCCTTTCGCATTACTGATACCAGTAGAGCCATCACCGGTCGTGTTTCGGGAAGAAATACAGACATCAGAAATATCATCACCAGCAGCCAGAGCGCAATTATCTTAACGGGAGCGCCCTTGATTGGCAAAACAACCCTCGTTCGCTATTTAAATGAAGCATTTCAAGAACATTCCACAGCATCCACATGGTCCTGGCGTGATGAAAGCGATCTGGCAATCCTACGTCAAACGATCGACCTGAATCACCGGTATTTTGTGCAAATCGATCTGACATCGCTCTCGCACTTCTCCCAATTGAACGATATCTATCAAGCATTCATCACAAAATGCATAGACGCACTCCGGCAAATTCATCAGCTAGAACATGTAACCAATCTTACTGGCCTCAAAGGATTGCGTGAACTCCTTCGTACCATGACGCAACGCTATCCAGAAGCTCGCTACTTTGTCATGCTAGATGCTATAGAGCGCTTCTCACCAAAAGAGATCCAATTCTCTGATGCTGCTAAAAGCTCAGAGCAGGCACCACAGGAATATGCGCTTTCCATTCTTAACCATAGCAACATCATTCGTACCCTGGTTGATCTACTGGACGAGTTTGTCAACTTTGGAGTTATCCTTTCCATTGCAAGTCTTCCTCGTCCAAGCATGGTCGATCAATTTGTCCATGTTTCAGCAGATCTGGCTCGTTTCACCACCACTACCTTACAATGCTTTACCTGGAACGATACAGCAGCCTTTCTCGCCCAAAAACCGGAAGATTTCGGCGAAGACTGGTCTCAGGTGTTTAGAAACCTGGGAGGAGGCGAGATCTTTACAGCACGTGAGCAGGAATGGATACGCGAACAGGCAGGAACTCACCCTTATATCCTCCACCAGCTCTGCTGGCGCATGTTCCACTTTAAACAAATCTCTACTTCTCATCACCTGCAATGGTGCGAATCTACAGAAAATCTACAAAAAGAATTGATCGAGTCGGTCAACGAACGCATTACGCCGTTTCTTTCGCTCCATTGGAACCGCCTGCAAAACGTGCTGGACAAAAGCAGCCCTGATACAAACAACATCTTTCATAGCTTCATTACATCTTTCAAACAGAAACAGGCAGAAGAAACAATCAGTGAGGGCAACTGGGACGGGACTGGTAAAGAGTTACGCTATATTCTCGCAAATGAAGGTCTACTCCGCTATGATCCATTACGCCCCATACACTACCCAGGAGCCATTCTCCGTAATTATTTGTTACAACGAGCACAACCGATCTCACAACCTCATAAAGCTGTGGCATCAATACCACATGGCTACTGGCTTACCATTCAACTCCCCGAACAACCCCGCGAACGCCTTAAGCTTTCAGAATTAGAATACCAGCTCATCAAAGTTCTTTTACAGTATCCCGACAAGTGCAGTGAAGAAGAACTGATGAAAGCTGCCTGGGGAGAAACGATTGAGAAAGCCAGATTCACTCAACGCCTACATCAACTCAGAAAAAAGCTAAAAGAGCATAGTCAAAACAATGAACTGATCATAAATCAGTATGGTGGGCAATACTCTCTTAAACATGCTGAATGGCTACACCTGGAATAGCAACAACCGCATAGTTGTCGCTTCTTAATAATATATTCTCTTGTGACTACCTGATCTGTGCAAACACTGGCAGATATTCAGTCAATCTTTCTGCATGCATAGAAGCCAGTTCCAGGTACTGCTCCACCACATAAAAAGTCTGACCATCGTTGTAACTCGTATATGCACAAACAATAGCTTTCTCCGCCATATAATAGTCCAATAAAAATAATACCTTCTCTTTCTCTTCCTCCATATACTCTAGATAATCATCCAAGAATACCTCTACCAGTCCCCTGGCTTTCTCCTTCCCTAAACGCAATGTAAATGAATGCTCCAGCGTAATTGCCAGCATAGCAACATCACATAAGGTGTCGATATAATAGAAATCTGGACGGTTAAAATCAATACAATCAAGAGCCAGGAGCTTTGCAGACTGCAATGGCAGCGCAGGAGATAACCAGAGATTGCCTGGTTTTAAATCGCCATGACAACGTTTAATACATTTATTATCCCTTCTCTCCTTAAAAATCTCTTTTTTAGCCTTTAGGCAAATTTCCAACTTTCTAATAACGTTTTTAATACTCTCATCCTTAACCCGAATACAATCTATTTTATTAAGTAGATCGCCGTTATCTCTCAGCTTTTTACTTAAAAATATAAATTCATCTCTTTTATTCAGTGGAGCTTCTTTCAATAATTTATGCTTATCGGCGACTTGTTGTGCAAGCATATTCATGGCTGTTTGTGAATCCAAACTTCCACTTTCTAACAGAACTTCTAGACGACATTCATCAGCAAGATACCTCATCACCAATGCATACTGTTTCCCATATGCCAACACCTCCCTTAGCTCTCGCTTCACATCCTCTAGCTTCAACTCCCTGTAAAATTTCTCGCAAAAAAATGATTTCCCCTCAATATGCTCCTTCAAACAAGAAATTCCCAATACTACACCTGGCGCATGCATTCTGTTAGCATCTAATCCACGAATTAAACACTTAAGTCGTTCTTTCTCATCTTCATTATCTCCCTGATCTTTCTTCCTTTTTGTATTGCGAACTCCATCCAATGGCTTCAATACTTTGAAACAGAACCGTTCACCAGTCTTTTTATCTTTCGCATCATAGATCAATGCAGAATCAGTGTTTCTTTGTCCTTCAACAACGTACTCACCTTTAATATCAATAGGTTGACATTTATCTATGTAATCATTTTGAATATGAAAGGCTACACTTTGTCTAAAAAATCCCGCATGCATTCCTCTTTCATCTCTTTCATAATTCTTCATCAATCTACCCGTTAATCCGTCCATACGTCAACACTCCTAAATACACAGATATGAATGTTGCAAATTATTGACATTGCAAGCAACAAGTCAGTACCTATCATTATACATATCATTTTCCATTTAATGACATATGCTAGGAAATTTCTCCTAAAATGAAAAACAAAAGTCAATATTTATTTATACAATTGTTAAGATTACTTTTCTATTCAACAATTACTATAGACAATGTTGTATTTAGGGGGATCATAGATATAGCAGATGCATAGCATTTCTTCCTGATTCATAGCATTTCTTTACTTCCATAGGAATTAACGCACATCTGAATATTTTCACCATTGCGCCATCCCATTTCTCAATGTATCATTATGATTACAATCAATGGGTGTACGCATTGCATAGAGCAATGACAATTTACCTGACATCAGAGGATTGACTTCTATGGTTGCTTATCAGGATGAGGGGGATTGGGAGGTTACATCAGAGGGTCTCCATATTGCCACTCGTGGCTTCTTGATCCGTCGTGGGTATTGCTGTGCCAACCGTTGCCGCAACTGTCCCTATATCAACTGGCGTGCTGATCCCGCCTGGCGACCTGTCCCGCCAGAATGTGTGCGCCGAACCCGCGTCTCCCCCAGAACTATTGGTGGCGCAACAGCCATGTTACAGGCACATGAATCTCAGCTTGCTGAATGTTCAGGAACAGAGAAAGAATATCATCGCACCATGATCGCTCACTATCACCGATTGCTAGAGCATTGGCGCAGATAATAAAAAAAGAAGATAGGAGATTGACTCACCTATCCTCTTTTCATCTCTCTTGAAAATATATATAGTCTTTGTCCGTCAGAACAGATGCAACTATTTTCCTGGTGCGGAGACGAAGTTAATACCATAACCTGGCCGGAACGTGACCATCGTAGTTGCTCCCCAACTACCTGCCCAGTTCCAATTGCTGGTGACGACGCTACCATCCGGGTTGATCTTTTCGACAACAGCAACGTGTCCATACCAGCCAGCCCCCTGAATACCCGCCTGCATCACAATGATGGAATGGATCGTGGGCGTATTCGAGACGACCCAGCCGTTCGACAGAGCACCGGATACCCACTGATTGGCATTGCCAAACCAGGGAACCCAGATCCCGGTCAGATCGTGATAATGCATTGCAGCCCAGTAGGTACACTGTCCATAGTAGAAGTGATTGCTCGCATTATCATAGCCAGCTGGAGCTCCTGGAATACCCACGTATTGGCCCGTGTTGACACCTGGATCAAAACCATCCTGTGTCACTGCCGTTGCAGTGGCCGCCTGCGATTCGATCAAGGCTGTGTTGTTCGATTTGGTATTCACAGTGCCGGAATCAGGCTTAAATATACTCAACACACCATGCGCACCACTGGCAGTGGACAATGTAGCCAGCAGCGTTCCCGCCATAATGACCACGAGGAGGGAGGTAACTGCAATATGCACAACCAGGCGACGGGCTTTGGGAGGACGAATCGACCCGGTACGCTTATCCCAGGTACGCCCGATTACCACTGGCTCACGCAAGCTGGTCGTATTCTTCGGCACAATCGGAATTGCTCCCGTATCCACCTCTTGCAACTGACGGTTGCCAAGCGTGGCGGGATCAATGAGTGCATTACTGGTTCCAGGCGTGGAATCTGGACCAACAAACGGTCTCATTCCACCTGGAGGCGCTGAATATGGTTGATTTGACTGACCTTGCAGTGAACCAACAGGCGCAGGGGTGTTCTCAGAAAACGGCATCTGTTGGACACCCAGACCCGGCGTTTGTTCTGGCCTGAAGCCAACTTGCCCTTCATCAGTACCACTTTGACGATGATCCATTGACGACATACAACGTTCCTTCAATCCAATAGTGTCACATAAACAACAACAATAGCGTTCGCATTCAGCACATTCAGCACCTAACAGCAAATTTACCCAAGCTCGTCCCATCGGTCAAGTTGGGCCTGCTTGTGTAGGACTATAGGACTAGGATTAATTTGCATTTCGCTCACCAATTTGCGCAAAAACAACACTGACGCCAAAGCTCCTACCTCCCACTCCAGGGCTTTCCAATTCTCCCATCTAGCGGGAGTGCAGAGGGCGGCAGCCCTCTGCCGGGGTGCGGGGTGTCCCCGCAAAAACCTTTTTTCTTCTCTTTTGCGCGCCGTCGCAGGCGGCGCGCGAAGGAGGGAAGGAAACTGGGGACACCCCAGACCCCGGCAGGGAGACCCTGCACCCCTTTGAGCGGAGAACTGGAAAGCCCTGCCTCCCACTCTGGATCAATTCCTTTCGATGCAACGTTAAGATATAATGAAAGCTATCTCTATCTATACAAAGAGATGCCATTGCGGAGACGGTATCAGCGTCAGTAGCATACCGCTCTGAATGGCAAATTAGCGCCATTTCAGACCAGATCTGCTTACTACTCTCGAATACATAGGAGTTCCTGACTATGACACATGCATTGCGACGTTTGCTACCGCTCCTGGTCTTGCTTTGTTTGCTGCTCGCAGCCTGTACCTCTCCTACTACCAGTTCACCAAACACATCTCAAGGTAAGTCTGAGACCATCACAGGGTCACCCACAACAACCAGTTCGACATCAGGCACTACCATAGATGCCTGCCCTAAACCACTCATTAAAGTGAAAGGGTGCCAGACACCACAATCTTTACGCCTCGCGTATGGCGTTCAGCCCCTCATCGATAAAGGTTTTACTGGAAAGGGACAGACCGTTATCGATATCGTTTCTTTTGGTAGCCCGACGCTTCAGCACGATATGGAAGTTTTCGACCAGCAATTTGGTCTGCCGCCCGCCAACCTTGAGATTATCTCGCCGCTCAAAGTCCCTGAGCGCGATCCCAACAGCGATAAGGAGGGCTGGGCAGGTGAAACAACGCTCGATGTACAGATTATTCATGCCATCGCACCCGATGCCAAAATCGTTGTGCTGGTGAGTCCGGTAGCAGAAACCGAAGGAACGGTTGGCCTCCCCGAATTTCGCCAATTGATCCAATACACTCTCGACCATAAGCTGGGAAGCATCATTTCTCAAAGCTGGGGTGCCTCAGAATTGACGCTTGAGGATGCTCAGGGACAACAGGAACGGCAACAGTGGAATGATTTGCTTCAGAAAAGCACAACGCAGCAGGGTATCACTTACTTCTCTTCATCGGGCGATCACGGGGCTACCGATGTGACCGATATGGCCGGCCATAAGCTAGCCAAGATACCAACTGTTAGTTTCGCCGCCGATTCTCCCTGGATCACCAGCGTTGGTGGTACAACATTGAAACGTAACGGCACAACATTTAGCGAGCGGGTCTGGAACGATGATGCTGGAGGTGCCACAGGTGGAGGCTTCAGCAAGTTCTATAACATGCCAGACTATCAGAAAACGCTGCCAGCTTCGACACAACAGCAATTTCAGAACCGTCGAGGCATTCCCGATGTCTCCGCCGTTGCCGATCCCTATACAGGCATGGCTTTCTATCTGGACGGCGAATGGTCGCTTGCGGGAGGAACCAGTGCCAGTGCTCCACTCTGGGCTGGTATCATGGCCATCGCAAACCAGAAGGCAGGACACTCCCTGGGCTTCATCAATCCAGCCCTCTACAAACTGGCAAATTCCAGCACCTACAATCAAGATTTTCGCGATATTACCATCGGCAACAATGGCAACAAGCTGTCCAAAGTCACTGGCTATAGTGCCACCAAAGGCTGGGATGCCTCAACTGGCCTGGGCAGCCCCAACGCCGAGAAACTCGTCCCTGATCTAATCGCAGCAATGAAAAGTTAACTTAGCTTACTATACAGAAGAGCCTGGAAGATAGACCTCCCAGGCTCTTCTGTATAGTAAGCTAAATAGATCAAATCTAACTGGAAAATCGTAGTAACATAACTGATCTATTGTAACCATCGGATGTCTCTATAAACAAATACAAGACAAAAACATTCTAATTGGTTGCCACACATATTTTATAATGAAACAACCATGCATAGCGGTCAAATCAAAAACAATAGTGCTAGGAGAATGAAACATGCCACGCGCTTCCATCAAAGACATTGCGGCACAAACAGGAGTCAGCTTTCAAACGGTGAGCAAGGTACTCAAAGGAGGTGGCAATGTTTCTACCCAAACTAGAGCTTCTATTTTAGAGACAGCACAACAGCTTGGTTACATCCCAAATACACTTGCTCGCAGCCTCGTGATGCAGCGAAGCTCGACAATTGGCGTAATTGTTGACGAAGCAACAGAGTATGTTGTGCAATTTTTGATGGGAGTCGAACAAGAGGGGCGTCGTCGTGACCAGGGAATAATGATTAGCTACATCGATCAACAGACAAACGATTATGAATCACCTCTTCGTTTGCTCATGGAACGGCGCATTGATGGTCTTGTGCTTGCTGCCCCTCAACAATTGGAACATAATACTCAGGTCAGCAATCTCTTACACGATCAATTGCCAATAGTCAGTATCCATGCTGTACCAAATCTAGATAAATTTCTCGTAGGTTCTCAACAGATTCAGGCAGGATGGTTGGCAACAGAGCACCTTCTGCAACTGGGACACCGACGAATTGGTGTCATTGCAGGCCCCATGAGCCGCTTCGTCACACAAGAGCGTCTCCTGGGCTATCAGCAAGCGCTTGCCGCAGCAGATATCAGCTATATACCTGAGCTTGTCGAAGAGGGAGACTGGAAAGTAATGGGAGGCTATGCAGCAACGCTGCGGCTGTTAGAGCGTACACCTGATATCACCGCTATTTTTGCCCATAATGACATTATGGCAATAGGTGTGCTGCGTGCATTGCAAGAGAAAGGTTTACGTATTCCAGAGGACTGTGCCGTTGTAGGTTGCGATGATATCCCTATGGCCGCCCATACATTTCCTTCCCTGACAACAATCCATCTCCCGTTCTATGGATGGGGCAAACGGGCCATGAGCTTACTGCTCGAAGTGATTGATAACCAACAGAGAGAAGCTGAGCAGATACTTCTTCCAATGCGCCTGATACAACGCGCGTCCTCTGGCAGGCATCAAAAGAGCCAAAAATAGACATAGTTTTCCCGTTCGTAGCGGCGCAGCACGAACGGGAAAGGGGTTTGCCCACAGTTTGAACAGAAAATTGGAAGAGGAACAGAGGAGAAACGCAAGATGTCCTTTTCGGATCAGGCTTATTCGTCGTATAGGTAAAGAGCGCATGAGGGAAATGCTCCAGCGATGAGACCCTTCTGGCGTAGAGGAAGAAAGGAAAAAACATCTGATGAAATATCTCCTGTTGTTTTGTGCAACTCCAGAGGAGCTTGCAGCATGGCAGGCACTGCCTGAAGAGGAGCGCGCCAAGACCCGAGCGAGGTCTGCTCAGTGGATGGCCGAGCATCGTGCTCAGATCCTGAGCGACAATGGACTTCATTTGCCTCATACTGTCACCAGCGTTCATGTTGGCACAGGTGGCAAACCTCTCGTGACCGATGGGCCGTTTCTTGAGGGGACGGAAGTGATTGGAGGATATGCGGAGATCGAGGTGGCTGATCTGGACGAGGCGTTGCAACTTGCCAAAACGTGGGCTGATCACGCGCCCTGCCACCGTGTGGTCGAGATTTGGCCTGTTGTGGTGGGGAAGTAACATCCGATGTCTGATGACCAACAGGGCATGCAGCCTCCCGGTGCAAATGGCGAGATCCAGGCCACGCTCAGCACTGTATTCCGTGAAGAGGCAGGTAAATTAGTGGGGGCACTTGTGCGTCTCCTGGACAACTTCGAGGTGGCTGAGGAGATCGTTCAGGATGCTCTACTCATTGCACTTGAGCGCTGGCCTGTCGAAGGCATTCCAGAACGTCCCGGCGCGTGGCTGCTGACGGTAGCCCGGCGTCGTGCTATTGACCAGCTCCGGCGCGATGCACGTTACCGCGACAAAATCAGTCTGTTGGAACGTACAGTGGTGCCAGAGTCAGATGACCGCCTCCGATTGATGTTCACCTGCTGCCATCCAGCGATTTCGCGTGAGACGCAAGTTATCTTGACGCTACATGCCGTCTGCGGCTTCACCACCGCTCAGATCGCGCACACGTTCTTGGCCTCGGAGTCGGCGATTGCGAAACGGCTGGTACGAGCGCGACAGAAGATTGTGCAGGCGGGCATTCCCTATCGTGTGCCTCGTGCGGAGGAGCTAGATGAGCGGTTGGGCGAGGTTCTGACGGTGCTCTACCTGATGTTCAACGAGGGCTATCTCGCCAGCGCTGGCAGTGCGCCCATGCATCGCGACCTGGCTGAAGATGCGGCCTGGCTTGCTGCCTTTGTTAGGCGATTGTATCCAGGAGAACCGGAGGCGTTGGGGCTACTCGCTTTGATGCGGCTGCACCTGGCGCGGGCAGATACACGCTTCGATGCTAAGGGGAAGTTGATCCTGCTCAGCGACCAGGATCGTTCTCGTTGGGATCGAGAGATGATTGCCAACGCTGTCAAACTGATCGAACAGGCGGCGGTGCTGGGTCGTCCCGGTCCCTATCAGATCCAGGCTGCGCTGGTGGCTTGCCATGCGGAAGCCGAATCATGGGAAGCTACGGACTGGCCGCAGATCCTGGCACTCTATGACCTGCTGCTTTCCATGACCCCCTCGCCAGTCATTCGTCTAAATCGGGCTGTGGCGTTGCGGTATGTGGCCGGACTAGAGGTGGCCTTGAGCGAGGTCGAAGCTCTGGCGAACGATCTTGCAGCATATCATCTCTTTCACGCCATCCGGGGAGCATTCCTGCTGGAACTAGGCCGCCGTGAGCAAGCACGAGCAGCCGAGATGCGAGCGCTCACGCTGACAGGCAACCAGGCTGAGCAATCTCTCCTCCGCCAGCGCCTCTCTGAACGTGGCTAGCATGGGGCATCGAAGCAAGAAAAAGGAAAAATACGATGAAAACAGTATCAGTAGCAAATAAACATCCAGATAAGATAGGGGAGCGAGTGATTTCATGGCAATGGGCGGTGGCGGTTCTCGTCAGCATGGCCGTCTTTCTGGATACTGTGGATGTGTCCATTATCAATGTAGCGCTGCCCCATCTCCAGCAAGATCTCAAATTGACCACGACTGATCTGCAATGGGTGCAAGGAGCCTACGTCCTGACCAACGCTGGCCTTCAATTGTTAGGAGGACGTGCGGCTGACCTGTTTGGTCGTCGTCGTATCTTCTTGATAGGAACTTGTCTCTTCGGGCTGGCCTCCTTAATCTGTGGGCTGGCATATAGCGGCTGGCTGTTGATCCTGGCACGTGGAATTCAGGGCATCGGAGCAGCCTTGATGTTCCCTTCGGCGGTTTCGATTCTCACCACGACCTTTGATGAGGGACCGGAGCGTAACAAAGCGCTGGGCATCTTTACTGCGGTGGCTGGTGCGGGGTTCTCTCTGGGGCTAGTCGTGGGGGGGCTGTTGACCAGTTTTATCGGTTGGCACTGGGTATTTTTCGTTAATGTTCCTATTGTGGTAATAATTGTGGTGCTAAGCCTCCTGCTCGTGCCAGAGAGTCGATCGGCCTCTAGCAGGCAATCTTATGATCTGGCAGGTGCAGTTACGGTCACAGCAGGATTACTGTTGCTGGTCTACGCGATCACGCAGGCGAGCAATGAGGGTGCGACCCTTCTCAAGACGGCGGTGCTTTTTTTCGTCGCGCTCGTTCTCCTGACCGTTTTCATTCTGATAGAACTACGCTCCAGGGCACCCTTGATGCCGCTGCACATTTTCCGATCGAGCGCGCTTCGCTCGGCGAATGTGGGTTTTCTCACCTTGCTCGGCTCGTTTTTCGGTTTCCTGTTCATCTTCACACTCTACCTACAAGATGTGCTCCACTACTCTCCAATACAAGCAAGCCTGGCCCTGCTGCCGGGAAGTCTTGTCTCTATCCTGGCCTCGCGATATGCCGCGCCCTGGCTGTTGAATCGGGTCGGAATGAAGCTGAGTTGCTGCCTGGGCCTGCTCTGTATGATGAGCGGGATCGCGCTCTTTGTGCAGATTGGTGCCAGTAGTGATTATATTGGGGTCATCTTACCGACGGTTATCCTCACGCAGGTCGGTATGAGTATTGGAAATACTGCGTTCTCTCTTGCAGGCGTCAGAGGAGTTGAGGCGACGGAGCAGGGTCTGGCAGCCGGTTTACAGGGTGCAGTAGGAGCGGCTGGCGGCGGTTTGGGACTCGCCATCGTCTCGACAGTAGTCGCAGCTGTGACCGCCACCTCCTTGCATACAACAAATGCTGGGCCAGTGGTGGCAGCACAACTTGGTGGCCTTCACGCGGGACTTCTGACGGCAGCAGTGGGAGCCGCTTTTGGAGTACTGATTGCACTCATTGGCATCCGCAAGTGAGTTGCACCGCCGTCGCACGCTTCCTTCAGAAGCGGAGAGAACGCGCAGATTCAGGGAAAACAGGGCATTGAAAAGTAGTAAAGCAATCTAATAATTATATCAAAGGAGAAGAGCATGAATTATCCGCAAATCGTCTCACGAGAAGAATGGCTCGTTGCGCGTGAGGCGCTGCTCAATAAGGAAAAGGAAGCTACCCACGCGCGAGATAAACTCAATGCTGAGCGGCGCAGGTTGCCGATGGTAAATATTGACAAGGAGTACCTTTTCGAGGGTCCAGACGGCAAGACTTCTCTGTTCGATCTCTTCGAGGGGCGTAATCAGCTCATTGTCTATCATTTCATGTTTGATCCGAGCTGGGATGAGGGCTGTCCGGGCTGCTCGTTCGTTGTTGATAACATGGGTCATCCGGCCCACCTGTATGCTCGTGATACATCATTAGCTGTTATTTCACGTGCGCCATTGACGAAGAGCCTGCCATTCAAGATGCGTATGGGCTGGACTGTTCCGTGGTTCTCCTCATATGACAGCGACTTCAACTACGACTTCCATTTCACCACGGACGACGGCGAGAATGGTGGGGTGAGTGTCTTTCTACGCAAAGGTGAGAACATCTTTCACACCTACTCGACGACCGCGCGTGGGAACGATCTGCTCCACGGAACGTACAACTACCTCGATCTGACACCGCTCGGTCGGCAAGAAGACTGGGAAGAGCCGTCCGGTCGCAGTAATAGCTCAGCTATGGGCTGGCTCTGCCTCCACGACTCCTATGGTGCCTAACGCGTCGGAGATACGGCACACGGCGTAAGGAAAATGTTCGTCCATCTACAACCGGAAGCGATCCATTCGTCCTCGAAGGTCAGATCTAGCAGAAGAGGCATGTGGCGGTTCTCATTTTGAGCAACTCGCCCATGCCTTAAGGCTCGTACCGGAAAGTTCTCGCAATAATTTAAGATACCAGCCCCTTACTCACACACAATTCAGCATTGAGTACAGAACCACCAGCAGCTCCACGAATCGTGTTATGCGCCAGTACGACGAATTTATAGCCCAGCAAAGGGCAGGGGCGCAAACGACCGAGCGTTGTAGTCATCCCCTTGCCAGCATCGCGGTCGCGCAACGTTTGAGGGCGATCCTGTTCGTAGCGGTAAAGCAAAGCTTGTTCCGGCGCACTGGGTAGCCCGAGTTGCTGTGGTTCAGGCACATAGCTCTCCCACGCCTCGATGACCTCTTCAGGGCTGACATCGCGTCCCAGCGACACGCTGACACACTCCAGATGGCCCTCACGCGTCGGTACACGATTACAGTGCGCGCTCACAACCATCGGCGCATAGACGAAGCCTCGTCCCTCTTCCCACTCGCCCAACATCTTCCGCGTCTCGATCTCCAACTTCTCCTCTTCGCCACCGATATATGGGATCACATTATCGACGATATCATACGCGGAGACGCCAGGATAGCCTGCGCCCGAAATAGACTGCATGGTCGAGACTAGCACCTTCTCAACGCCAAACTTCAATTGCAGCGGTTTGAGCGCCATTACAAGCGGTGTGGCACAACAATTGGCGTTGGTAACGATACAACCAGACCAACCGCGTTGCTTGCGCTGCTGCACAATGGCGGCAATATGATCGGAATTGACTTCAGGTATCAGCAGGGGAACATCCGGGGTCATGCGATAGTTCTTCGCATTGCTAAAAACAGCAACACCTGCCTGAGCAAACGCCAGCTCGATCTCGCCTGCAATCTCGCCCGGCAGCGCAGAGAAGGCAATCTTCACATCTGGCAGCGCATCAGGTCGGCATGGCAACACCGGCAACTTCGCTACCTCTGCAGGCATCTCGCTATTTGGCAAGCGCCAGCGGGTCGCCTCGGCATATGGTCGCCCGCCATGCTGATCTGAGGCTGCCAGAGCAACCAGTTCAAACCAGGGATGCCCTTGAAGCAATTCTATAAAACGTTGACCAACCATGCCCGTTGCCCCAAGTACGGCCACAGGAATGCGTGATGAAAGTTGTGCAGACATAGTATTTCCCTATTTGTTCAAATCGTCCCAACTATCCAGACCTATCAGAGCCAGGATTCCCGTATTTCTACCCTGTACATTATACCTTGCTAACGAGCTTCGCGCCTCTTCTCCTGTGCTGCTCCATGCCGCACCAGCGGAATAACAGGGGCTATCAGATCGCGATGGAGGCAACGCAAGGCTCGCTCGCTATCGCTATCTTCTACAATAAGCGTGATGCCAAGCTCAGACGATCCCTGAGTCACGATAGGAATGCGCTCGCTTGCCAGTGCGGTAACGGCGCGTGCGGGACTCATACGATCAGCGGTAAAGCCAGAGCCAATGCAAGCGCAGGCGGCCAGACCGCCACGACTGCGCACCGTCCACGCAGATGTATCCATATCATGCTGCAACAGCGCAACAACTGAACTGGCAGACTTCTCCTCAACCATAAACGAGAGGTGATGCCCGGAAGACGAACAGATGGCAACAGGCGCGGCTCCCGCACGAGCAGCCAGCGCAAAGACCTGTCCAGCATTCTCTGGTGCACCAAACAGATCGGTACTCTCTACCGTAATCAACGCCAGATTACGCCGCGTGGTAATCGCACCAGCCCCACTTGGAGTACCCTCAACTGGCCCGACGACGGTGCCGCGATTATATGGACGGAAGGTGTTGCGTACACGAACGGGAATGTTCAGATGAGCAATAGGGATCAGGGTACGTGGATGAAGAACTTTAGCACCAAACCAGGACAGACGAGCCGCCTCCGCATAAGAGAGCCTGGGCAACAGGCGCGCATTCTTCACCAGCCGGGGATCAGCCGTCAGCACGCCATCAACATCAGTAAAAACGGAGACTTCAACACAATTGAGCGCAGCACCCAGCACAGTTGCGGAATAATCTGAGCCGTTACGTCCCAGTGTCGTGATATACCCAGTAATAGTACGTCCGATAAAGCCTGGCGCGACCGGCACTATGTTTCGTTCCACCAGAGGGTGAATCAATCTCTGCGCATTGGCACGCGTCTGCTCAGGCAGAGGATCGGCACCCACAACGACGCCAAATGGCTGAGTAGGATCTGATTGGGGATGTGTGGTCGCAATAATCTCCTGCGTGACCGCCTGTGCTTGCATACCTCGGTCGCAAATAGCCGCCGCAACTAAACGAATAGAGAGCCGCTCGCCCCAGGATGCAACGGCTGCCGTTGGCAATGCCACATCTTGCCCTTGCTTTGCCACTTCACGCAGCACCTCCACATCTCTGCCCAACTCTACCAGACATTCCTCCAGCGCCTCAATCAGCGTCGGCAGATTGGTACTTTCGCTGCCCTGAAGAATATGCTCAGCAGCCTCCAGGTGCTTTTTCCTCAAAGCTACCAATTCCTGCACACAGGCATCATCTTCAGCAGCACAGACATAGCGCGCTATGCGTAAAAGCTGATCGGTGACGCCTGACATCGCCGAGACCACCACAACGGGAAAGCTATCTTCCTCTTTCAAAGCACTGGCAACGATTTTAGCAACATTACGAATTCGTTCGCCACTGCCGACAGATGTTCCTCCAAATTTTAATACACTGACCGTCTGTTCCATGTTCCATCCGCTCATACTATGCTCTATAGCATGGTTCGCGTGTTCGACAACCACGCGCCTACAAGTATTTCTATCATCAATGGAGATTGATCTGTCTACGATGGCGAGCAGGAGGGTGCGCCACATGGAACCCTCCGTTATCAATCTTCTTCCCTAACTGACGAGGCCGAAGTCTCTACAGGGCCAGGGCAAGCCATTACCCTTAGTATAGCCCTTATTATAACCCCTACAATAATCCTCTACCGGGCGAGGACAAGCCGTCGTTCCTACTGAGCGCCTGCCTCGGCGGTGGCAGCCCTCAAAGCCTGATCCAGATCCTCAATCAGATCCTCGACCGTCTCCAGGCCAACTGAGAGGCGGATAAAGTCAGGCGACACGCCGGTCTCCAACTGCTCGGCCTCTGACAACTGCGAATGCGTCGTGCTGGCTGGATGGATAATCAGCGACTTTGCATCGCCAACGTTCGCCAGGTGAGAGAAGAGTTCGATATGGCGGATCAGCTGCTTGCCAGCTTCCAGGCCACCCTTGATACCAAAACCCAGGATAGCACCATAGCCATGCGTAAAGTATTTCTTCGCCAGTTCGTGCTGGGGATGGTTCTCCAGACCAGGATAGCTGACCCAATCAACCGAGGGGTGCTGTTCCAGGAACTCGGCGATGCGCTGGGCGTTCTGGCTATGCCGCTCCATGCGCAATGGCAACGTCTCCAACCCCTGCAAGAACAACCAGGAGTTCAGAGGAGCAACCGCTGGTCCCAGATCGCGCAACAACTGAACACGCGCCTTGATGATATAGGCGAGAGGACCAAGCGCCTCGACATAGCGCACTCCATGATACGAGGGATCAGGCTCAGTCAAATCGGGGAAACGTCCGCTGGCCGCCCAATCGAACTTGCCGCTATCGACAATCACGCCACCGATAGAGGTTCCATGCCCACCGATAAATTTGGTAGCCGAGTGAACGACGATATCAGCGCCGTGCTTCAATGGCTGTACCAGATAGGGGGTCGCCAGCGTATTGTCAACAACCAGAGGCAGCCCATGCTCATGCGCAATATCGGCAACCGTGCGAATATCCAGGGTGTCCAGGCGAGGATTTCCCAGCGTTTCGGCGTACAAGGCCTTCGTGCGCTCATTGATAGCGGCGCGGAAGTTCTCCGGTTCCCGACTATCCACAAAATGCACCTTGATACCAAATTTGGGCAACGTATAGTGGAACAGGTTGTAGGTGCCGCCGTAGAGACTGGCTGAAGCAACAACTTCGTCGCCTGCGCCGGCAATATTCAGCAGCGCCAGCGTCTCAGCTGCTTGACCAGAAGCAACAGCCAGAGCGCCCACGCCACCTTCCAGAGCTGCTACACGTCGCTCAAATGCATCCTGGGTCGGATTCATAATGCGCGTGTAAATATTGCCAAACTGCTTGAGTCCGAAAAGGTTGGCGGCATGTTCCGGGCTATCAAACACATAGGAAGAGGTCTGATAGATGGGAACGGCACGAGCATTGGTGGCGCTATCCGCCGTCTCCTGTCCTGCATGCAACGATAACGTTTCAAAGCCATAACTGCGATTACTATTAAGTGCCATATAAGAACCTGCTCCTCCAATACGACGCCTGGGCACGCCTCCCTTTAAAACGAACCCGCGCCCTGAATCGAGAGATAAAGCAAACAAAACTACGGTTGACGATTAAAATCTATAAGTGCAGCGGTCATCTGATCCCATTCTTTCAAGAAGGCATCATGACCATGAGGTGAATCTAATTCGATATACTGTGCGTCTCCACCCACCGCACGCACTCTCTCGGCCAACCAACGCACATGTGCCGCCGGGAAGAGGAAATCTGAGCGAATACCAACAAACAGCGTCTTGCTAGTGAGCCGCCGCAACGCTGCTTCCAGCGAGGGATAACCCTCACTGACATCATAGAGATCCATCGCGCGGCTGATGTAGAGATAACTATTGGCGTCAAAACGACGCACCAGCGACGCCCCCTGGTAATACAGATAGTTCTCGACATCGAAGCGCGTCCCCAGATCAGGATAGTGGCTGGGCGAGGAGACGCCATCGCTGCGACAGGGATCGGGCAGATTGCGCCCAAAACGCATCTCCATCGTCTCTTCACTTTGATAGGTGATCATCGCCAGCATGCGCGCGATGGCAAGACCTGTTGTTGGACCTTCTCCTGGAGCGTAGTTGCCATTCTGCCAGCGCGGATCGGCCATAATCGTCTGCCGCTCCACCTCGCTAAAAGCCACAGCTTGAGCAGTCAGCGCCGCCGTTGCCGCCATCACTACGACTTTTCCCACTAATTCGGGATAGGTTACAGCCCACTCCAACGCCTGCTGCCCACCAATCGAACCGCCGGCCACCATCGCCAGTTTCCTGACGCCCAGGTGTTCAACCAGGCGGCGTTGTGCATGTACCATATCACGGATCGTAATAACAGGAAAGTCCATAGCATAGGGTCGTCCGGTGTGTGGATCAATGGAAGCCGGTCCAGTGCTGCCTGCACAACCACCGAGAATATTTGAGCAGATTACAAAGTAGCGGGAGGTATCAAATGGGCGACCGGGACCGATCAGAGGATTCCACCACGCGACCTTAGGATCATCGGGGCGCTCAACATCATGAGCATGCGAGCTGCCTGTCAGGGCGTGCGTAATCAGGATGGCGTTATCACCCTCAGCATTGAGAGTTCCCCACGTCTCATATGCCAGCGTCACGGGACCAAAGAGGCCGCCGCGCTGCAATGGCAGTGAATCGAACGTGTAGGTGTACATCATAGTGTCGGAAACCAGATTCGTCGTATACACCTCAACGGGTCGCTCCAGTTGTACCACCATAGCACTCTCCTTCATAAAGTGGCGGGCGAGGCACAGCCAATCACCCCTGCGATATTGTTCTGTGGCTCCTGGCCTCTATCCAGGCCAGATCCCTGTCTTGTTTCTCAATACTTAATTTTATTTTGTCGAAAAAGGTATAAAAAAACCCTCACCCATACAGGGGCGAGGGGTAAAACGTCTTCGCGGTACCACCCTGGTTTGCTGGCATCTCACAATGCCAGCCTTATAAGTGCTGCCCGACCATATGCCAATGACAACACTCCAGCCTGTAACGCGGCTAGACGGCTCAGTCTACTTACCCTCCGGGCTTTCAACCTGCAACTCCGAGGTCATTTTCAATGCTGGAATGGCGCTGACCTTCTCATCTTCGTCAACTCGCTGTAGCCACCCATTGCATTTACTCGTCCTCTTCAACGTTCTTCTCTTCTCTTGTTAAGCCTCAGGAGCTTATCAATCGCGCTCCTGTCTGTTTGCGTGCCCTCTGCATCAGAAGTTGGTATTCAAGACCAA
Organism: Reticulibacter mediterranei; assembly: GCF_016587455.1. NCBI lineage: Bacteria > Bacillati > Chloroflexota > Ktedonobacteria > Ktedonobacterales > Reticulibacteraceae > Reticulibacter > Reticulibacter mediterranei. Next base: position 2,620,488 of record NZ_BNJK01000001.1, read on the forward strand.
TAAAAAAACCCCTGATCTCAGGGGCTTCGCGTCTTCGCTCATTCCCCTCATCTTGCGGATATCATGTCTAATCCGCCGGAATTGGCACCCTTCATGCTACATTGCACGCGGGTTGCCGGGCTTCACAGGGCCGTTTCCCTCCACCTCTCTGGATGAGAGCAGTTAATTGCTACTGCAAGGTATTTAATTGTTCTTGTTCAGAATTCAGTGTCGTGTTTTCACTAAGTATACCTAACGAGAAGAAACAATGTCAAGCCTTGCCATCCCTCTTTTGTATGTGCAAATCATCCACACCTGCCTCAGAGGGACCGTCTTTTTCGCTGTCTCCTCCTCTACGCCACCCTTTCACCACGCTGGGACCAAATTGCCGGAACATATTGAGATGCAGCAATCTTGACGCTACTACCTCTTAGCTTGTATGCTACCTATACCTGGAACCAGCTAGCGCTACCATATTTCTAGTTCCCTGGGGGTAGCTTGCATTGATACGTGCAAGAGCCAGGCTATTTGCATTGCATTCATTCATTTCAGGAGGGTGTATGATACGTTTAAAGGTCAGGGAAATTGCTGAGCAGAAGCATATCAGTATGACGCGTTTATCGCGCATCGCAGATGTAAACTACAAGACAGTACAGGCTATTTTTCATGATCCTCACCGCGATGTCGCCTACAGCACATTACTCAAGCTGGCCAAAGCACTTGGAGTGAGCGTTGACGATCTGGCAGACGTGGAACTGGACGATTCGCTATAAATATCCCACTCCCTTTGGAAGCTCGACACCTACACAATGCTTCTATCATGTGTGATACAGAGAATCGTAGGTTGCAGTCGCACAATTGATCGCGATTTTCTCGATATTACAGTGCATTCGAGAAAATCGCGATCAATTGTGCGACTGCAACCCGTGTTAATCCAACCGCTCCATGATCAGCGCATTTGCCATGCCGCCGCCTTCGCATATCGTTTGCAGGCCATAGCGCCCACCTATACGCTCCAGTTCGTGAAGAAGCACTGTCGTCAGGCGAGCACCTGATGCACCCAGCGGATGACCAACGGCAATCGCGCCGCCATTGACGTTGACTTTGCTCAGATCCGCGCTGGTCTCACGCTGCCAGGCCAGCACCACGCTAGCAAACGCCTCGTTGATCTCGACACGATCCATCTGGTCAAGAGTCAACCCGGCTTTGCTGAGTACTTTCTGAGTGGCGGGAATCGGGCCGGTGAGCATAAAAATGGGGTCTGATCCGGAAACGGCAAAGGAGATAAAGCGAGCACGCGGCTTCAAACCCAGCCTCTCGGCGGTCTCGCGCTCCATAATTAACACAGCAGAGGCTCCATCACTGATCTGCGAAGAGTTGCCAGCAGTAATCAGGCCATCTGGCTTGAATGCTGGTTTTAGGGAGGCTAGCTTCTCCATGTTAGTATCAGAGCGAATGCCCTCATCTACCTCGAAGAGTGCTGTACTGCCGTCCTCGTTCTGTATCTGGACCGGGTGTATCTGCGTTTTGAAACGTCCCTCTGCGGTAGCTTGTGCGGCCCGGCGATGGCTCTCCAGGCTAAAAGCATCCAGGTCTGTTCGCGAAAACTCCCACTTCTGCGCGATCAAATCAGCACTGATGCCCTGATGCACCAGACCATGATCGTAACGAGCCTCCATTCGAGGTCCAAACGGCTTGCCTGGCCCCTGCGAGTTCGATCCCATCGGAACGCGGGTCATCGACTCGACGCCACCTGCAATCGCGATATCGTATGCACCGCTGATGACACCCTGAGCCGCAAAGTGAATCGCCTGCTGGCTCGATCCACATTGTCGATCGACAGTGGTGCCGGGAACGGATTCAGGATAACAGGCGGCCAGCACTGCGTTGCGTGCCACATTCAACCCCTGCTCACCAACCTGGCTGACACAACCTACAATCACGTCGTCCACAAGTCTCGGGTCCAATTTTGTGCGTTCAATCAAGCCTGTCAAAACTTCGGCCATTAAATCGACGGGATGCCAATCTTTCAGCTTCCCGTTGCGGCGTCCAATAGGGGTGCGAATCGCTTCTACAATAACTGCTTCTCGTTGTGGCCTCGTTGTCGCCATGTTGTTCCTCCTGGAAAGCAACGCCTGTGCATCATTACTACAAGCCCTTCTCTTAGCTATAGTAAGCCACATCGCGCACGTTCTGTCTACCAACAAAATACCCTATGATCAGTGATATTGCTCGCCACTATTTCTATGCAACCCCGGTTCACATCGTTCGTACCAATTACAGAACGCATACATTTGAGAGCAACCCTCTTGATTCGTTAACATTACTAAATCAAAAAAATTGAGCCTATGTGTGTTGTCTTTAAGAGACAAAGGAGCACTTTCCCATGTTAAACAACACTCCATCATTCTGGAGCAAAATAAAACTATTCCCGCATATTATTCCTATCGCATTCCCGCTGATCTTCCCTATCGGCATTGGTTTGCTCGGAGGGCTGTTTCACCTGCTCTTCCCGGTCATACTGATATTGCTGCTGGCCCTTGCTGGTCTGTTCGTCTATCGCCTGATTACATTGGGCAGCGCCGATGCAGCCTGGAGTTCGATCAAGGGGAGCGGTATGCAGTGGCAGCAGCGCTTCACCAACCAGCAGCAGACTTATTATCAGCCGTCCCAGCCACAAACGCCTTACTATCAACCGTCTCAGCCATCGCAGCAACCTGCTGAGCCATCCTATTATCAGCCGTCTCAACAGGCCCAACAACAGTCATACAATACAGGTTATCAGTCTGAGACTCCCTACTATCAGCCTTCCCAGCCACAGCAGCCTGCCGAGACTCCCTACTACCAGCCGTCTCAACAGGCCCGGCCCCAGACGCAATATCCAGAACAGCAGTAAGACAACCATCCCTCTCTTACATATGCCAGTCGAACGGTCAACGGCGATCGTTCGACTGGCATATGTTTTGTCAAAAGATCACCAGATCAACACCGTTTTATCGGCACTGCCCGAAACAATCTTCTTACCATCGGGCGACCACGCCACCGCATTAACGCTCCCAGCATGACCGCGATAGGTTGCTATGTGCTTTCCGGTTAACGCATCCCATACCTGCACCGTCTTATCCTCTCCCCCAGAAACAATCTGCATCTCATTCGTGGACCATGCGAGCGCATTGACTTTAGCAGTATGCCCTTTATAGACAGAAAACACCTTCTTCGTTGCCACATCCCATACCTGCACCATCTTATCTTCCCCTCCAGAGGCAATCAACCTGTTATCGGGTGACCATGCAAGCGCATAGACAGCTCCACTATGGCCTGTATAGGTCAACAGATGTTTTGCTGCGCTTGCCTCCCACACTTGCACCGCCCCATCAACGCTGCCAACTGCGATGCGGCCATCCGACGACCAGTCGAGAGCGGTCACGTCGTCCTGGAACTCGCGATACGTCACAACATGATTGCCAGTCAAAGCATCCCACACCTGTACCGTGTTGTCTACTCCACCCGTCGCAATCCGGTTGCCATCGGGCGACCACGCCACAGCAAGCACACTGGCATTGTGGTGTCCCTCATAGATAAACACAGTTCGACCGCTTAGAGCCTCCCACACTCTGACCATATCGCCATAGCCGGCTGAAGCGATATATTTCCCGTCCGGCGACCATGCAAGCGCCAGAGCAGCCGTTGCATGCTCATGATAGGTAATCACCATACGTTCCGTCGCAGCCTCCCACACCTGCACAGTTCCATCACCTAACCCGCCAGCCGAAGCAATATATTTCCCATCCGGCGACCAGCAAGCCTGATAGACGCTCTGCGTATGCCCCTTATATGCCGGGCCTTGCCGGGACGCCTCCCCAGTATTCAGTGAACCTCCACGAATAAACGTAGAGATAGCAGTGCCGCATAAGATCAGCGCAATCATCAGAGCAAGCACGCTTAACACAGATGAGCCTCGCGTCCACTTTTCAGGCGTCAACAAGGGTTGCGAGGCCAGCGGACCGGAAAGCAGACCCGATATACTCGATGCAACAGAACGCTCCTGAGAACCAGGCACACGCATAGCAGGCAGGCGCAACGTAGTTATTTCCATCATCCTGGTCCGCAACGATGTGCTTGCAGATTGAGGGGCAGGAGGGAGAACGGGCTGTAATGGCGTTTGCGTGGGCTGCATTTCTGCAATGCCCGGAGAAGATACGGCGCGCAAACGCACTGGCTTCAAAACGGTCGATTTTGACAAGGTGAGCGGCTTGATAGGCCTGTACACTGCCTGTCCACAAGTCGGACAAAATGTTCCATAGACAGGGAAAGAGGCTCCACATTGCACACAGCGCTGGTTTGCTCGCTCTATCATCACAGATTTCCGATCAATATTTGTATATTTTTCATTACTCATAGCTTTTACGAATATAATTTGCCGCTCTTCATACGAGCGTGTCTCTTAAAAACAGCATAGAGGCAATACAACGACGGCAACACGATTGCCAGCAAGATTCCCATACTCATCAACAACAGGCGAATTACTCCCGGATCGTTGGCGGTATTGGCAATGGTCAGATGAGGCGGGACGATATATGGAACCTGCGCCAATCCCCAGTTCACAAAGAGGCAGAGCGTTTGCAAGATCACGAAAAGACGGGACAGGCGATACTGGCGCATCCATAGGGCAACCAACAGCAGCACTCCGGCGCATAGCGTCCCCAGCGTCAACGGCAGCGTTCGTTGTACCATCCCTTGCCATAGAAACGTCGCTTCAGAGGAGGCCAGAACCAACCCCGTCACCAAACATACAAACAAGAGGCCACCAGCTATCAGCGCCCGTTTGCGATATGAATTGATCAGCCCGCCATCAAACCGATTACTGGCCTCAACCATCAGATAGACGGCGGCAATGGTCGCACACAATACCACGCCTGCCACACCGATGGTTAGTACAAAAGGCGATGCCCAGTCGCCGCTCAACGTCACCATCGCATATCTGCCATCGGCTCGAATATTGCCACCCGCTACCAGAGCCGCAGCAAGGCCGAAAAAGAAGGGTGTCATCATACTAGAAAGGCCAAAGAGCCAACTCCACACCCTGGTTAACCAGCCAGATGCATTCACGCTGTAAGAGCGGAAGACAAACATCGAGCCACGTATCACAATCCCCAATAACACCAGCAGCAACGGCGTAAACAGGGCGATGGAGAGGATGAAAAAAGCGCCTGGAAAGGTGCTGAACAGGCCAATAATCAGGAAAATCAGCCAGACGTGATTGGCTTCCCAGATCGGGCTGAGAGAGTGCGTAATAAATGCCTGTTGCTTCTCAGCTTTGCGGCTGACAATCGCGAGAAAATCCCAGATGCCAGAGCCAAAGTCAGCACCTCCAGTGAGCGCATACATCATCATGCCAGCCCAGAGTACACAGAGCGCAATAACAGCTACCTGCATCTACACACCCGCCTTTTCTCTCTGCCGCTGAGACGATGGAGGCCGAACCGTCATATCTGGACGTTGCACCCGCCCATTATGCAGCAACAGGTAAACCGAGACGCTCGCCAGCAAGAGATAGATCAGCGAGAAGATGATCAGGGTAAGCGAGAGCGGCGTCGGAATGGTTGTGACGGCATCGCGTGTGCGCAACACGCCATAGATGGCCCAGGGTTGCCTGCCAAGCTCCGTCACCATCCAACCCAGTTCTAGCGCCATAAACGCCAGCGGTCCAGCCAGCACAACGCCCAACAGCAACAGACGATGTTCGCAGATGCGCCGCTTGCGTAAGAAGAACAGTCCCCAGAACGCCACGCAGATCATCAGCGCAAACATACCGCCACCAACCATACCATCAAAGGCCAGATGGATGAAGGGAACCGCTTCGGGCCGATCCTGGGGCGCAAAACTCTCCAACCCTTGAATAGTCGCATTGGGATCACCCTTCGCCAGAATGCCCAGTGCATAGGGAACCTCAATCGCATAATAGACCTTGCCCGTTGCCGGATCAGCCCAGCCGCCGAGCCGCATCGGGCCACCTGTCTCTGTCTGAAAGACGCCTTCGATAGCCGCAAACTTGGTTGGTTGCGCGTGGACCAGAAACTTTGCGCTGAGATCGCCCGCAAACAACTGTAACGGTGTCACCACAACCGCCATCGCCATCGCCAGCGTCAGACCATAGCGATGATACCTATCACGCTTCCCACGCAGCATTCCCAGAGCAAAGATCGCCGCAATGCCCAGGCTCGATGCGACATAGACAGCCAGAATGGTATGCAACGTCTCGTAAGGCGTGCTGGGATTGAAGATGGCCTGCAAGGGATTGATATCCGTCACTCGCCCGTTCTTAATCACAAAACCAGCTGGCGTGTTCATCCAGGAGTTGACGCTGACGATAAACCAGGACGAAAGCACGCCGCCAAGACAGATCGGGATCGAGCAAAGCCAGTGGACGCGAGGCGAGAGACGCCGCCACCCATAGAGATAGAGGCCAAGAAAAATCGCCTCAACGAAGAACGCAAGCCCCTCCAGCGTAAAGGGCAGGCCAATAATAGCACCGGTATATTTCATGTAGGTCGGCCACAACAGCCCCATCTCAAACGAGACCACCGTGCCAGAGACAGCCCCGATAGCAACCAGGATCGTCACCGGACGCGCCATATTGCGAGCCAGCCTCAACCACGTTTCGTCTTTCGTGCGCAACGCCAGCGCTTCCGCTAGGCACATAAAGAGCGGCAGGCCAATACTGATCGCGGAAAAGATGATATGAAAAGCAAGCGACAGGCCCATCTGGGCACGTGCTGCTAAGAGGTCAGACATGCAAACAGATCCTTCCCAGAGCAAGCAAACACTATTTGATATTTTCAAAGGGAAGTATAGGGCGGGGCCGTCTGTAAAACGTTACGAGAAAGTCCGATGAAGAACAATGCGGCAATGCTCTGAGACCTTTTCGCGCTTTTACAAGTAATAACAATATGCGGTTATACAGTTTTTTGTTCAATTAGAAGCTCAAGCAATGCGTGCAGCTAAACTTATCTTGTACCAGAAAAGGGAGCGTTTATGAAAAGCGTGAAACGTTTGAGTGCTGCGCTGCTGATCCTCTTCCTCGTATTGCTCTCAGCCTGTAGTGGCAGCGAGGCCAGTCCTGGAGGGAGCAGTAGCACCGCGAATATTGCGCGATCGGGATTAACCGGAGGAAACAGCCTCATCGATTGCCCTGATACAACCAATATCAGCGCTGAGCCACCGGGAAACAGTAATGTCACGCTGACCGTTTCCGGCTGGACCTCATCGCCAGCTGAAGATGCGCTGGTTCAGGCCAATCTGAATAAGTTCCATCAGGCGCACCCCAACATTACCCTGAAATGGTCGCCCATCACCGGCGATTATCCCACAAAAATGCGCGCTAATGTCGCCAGTGGCAACGTACCTGATGTCTTTTATCTTTCAACCGACATGGCCCCAGAATATATCACTGCTGGTAAACTGCTCGACCTGTCGCCCTATATGGTCAGAGATGGTGTGAAGGCCGACGACTATTACCCATCACTCATCACGCCTTTCAGCTGCAAAAACGGCCTCGTCTATGGCCTGCCCAAAGACTGGGGCACACTGGGCGTCTTTTACAACAAGCAGATGTTCCAGGCAGCTGGCGTTCCCTTCCCCTCCGACAACTGGACCTGGAACGACATGCGCTCCGTTGCCAAAAAGCTGACCAAACCGGGCAACGCCGCCACCTCCGTCTATGGCATTACCCTTGATGCTCAATCGCAGCGCTGGCTGGCTTTCCTCTTTGCATCTGGTGGTTCCGTATTGAACTCAGATGGAACCCAGGCCATCATCAACAGCCAGGCAGGCGTTGAGTCACTCAATTTCTACTCAGCATTTCAACGAGAAGACCACTCGGCGGTACGCCCTGCTGATGTTGCTGCTCCCTGGGCTGGCGATGCCTTCGGCAAGCAGCGTGCAGCGATGGCGCTAGAAGGCCCCTGGCTGATTCCCTACATGTCGGGCCAGTTCTCAAGCGTGCAATACGGCATTGCGCCTGTGCCCATCGCCCCCAATGGCAAGCGTGCCGATCTGATCTTCACCAACTCCTGGTCCGCCTATTCCCAGACCAGATATCCCGAAGCTGCCTGGGAGCTGATCAAGTACATGACGGGCAAAGACGTGCAGGGCAGTCAGTTGCACGCAGGCTTCGCACTGCCATCGCTCAAGAGTCTGGCAGATGATCCCTACTTTCAAAAGCAGCCAGGCTTCAAAACGCTCTTCGAGGCCGCAACGTATGGTTATGCCGACAACTTCGGCCCACATACCGGCGTGATCCACGATAAGCTCGATCAAGCTGTTGAAAAGGTGTTGCTCGGCAGAGCTGATGCGAAAAGTGCACTGGACATCGCCGCCCAACAGATCAATAACGAACTGCTCACTTAATAAGGAGGGCCGCTATGGCATCGTCAGCCATCAAACAAACGAGGAGTACATCACACCGTCCGCGTCCAGTGAGTGCTCAGCGCGGCGAAACGCTGGCTGCATACCTCTTCCTGGCACCATATCTGATTGTGCTTGGAGTGTTCACGGTCTTTGTGGCGTTCTATGGCGTTGGTCTGAGCTTCTTCAAAATCGATATCGGCTTCACCGCTCCACAATTCATCGGCCTCCGCAACTATCAGGCCATTTTCAATCAGTTGTCATATGCCAGCGAGAGCGACTTCTGGATCTCCATCGTCAATATCCTTAAATTTACTGTCGCGGTCGTGATCGGCGAGACGATTATCGCTCTGTTGATGGCGCTATTGCTTCAGGCGATTAACCTCAAGGCGCGAGGCATCTTCCGCACCATCCTCTATCTGCCCGCTGTGACCTCTTCTGTCGCCGTCGCGCTCATCTTTCTCTGGTTCTATAATCCTCAGGGCGTGATTAACTATCTGCTCTCCCTGGTCGGTATCCCTGGCCCTCACTGGCTGGAAGATCCCAATTTTGCGCTACCCGCCCTGATGCTGCTCAACATCTGGACAACAGCCGCCACCTTCATGCTCTACTTCCTGGCTGCCATTCAAGATCTCCCCAAAGATCTCTACGAGGCAGCCGAGGTCGATGGCGCGAACCGCTGGCATCTCTTCACCAACATCACGATCCCGTTGCTGCGTCCATCGATCTTTCTAGTGGTAGCGTTGGGCACGATTGGTGCCTTCCAGATGTTTGACCAGGCCAAATTTATGACCAATGGTGGTCCACTCAGAAGCACACTCACGCCACTCTTGGAGATCTATAACGCCGCCTTCCGCGATAATCACTTCGGCTTGGCAGCTGCCATGTCGGTGCTGCTCTTCATCCTGATCTTTTTCGTCACCATTGCCCAACGTCGCGTGATCGATGTGAATTACTAAAAGGAGGTCTCGCATGGCACAGGTACAGGCACCAACGCAGGCCAATATACGGCGCGTTGAAATTCCAGATCGGGGCCAGCCTCGGCGCTCTTTCCGCTGGTTCAACATCTTCATCTATATCATGCTGGCCCTCTTTACAATCAGTTCGCTGGGGCCGTTCATCTTCTCTTTCCTCTCGTCGTTTAAAACGTTCGCGCACATCCTGGACTTCCCGCCGACGCTCTTCCCGCAGCCCTGGACATGGGCCAACTATCAGGCATTGTTGAAAGAATCGGACTTCTTACGCTGGCTACTCAATTCGTTCATCTATGGCGCGGGGGCAGCTGTCCTCAACGTGCTGTTCTCTGCAATGGCTGGCTATGCGCTCTCACGGCTGCACTTCCGGGGCCGCGAGGTCATCTTCGTGGCGACCCTGGCTGTGATGATGATCCCCGTTCCCGTCACCGTCATTCCTCGCTTCCTGGTAATGAACGATCTGCATCTGATCAACACCTTCTTCGCGCTGTTCCTGCCGGTCATGGCCCAGCCCTTCTCGGTCTTCCTGATGGTGCAATTCATGAAGGGCTTGCCAAAAGAACTGGAAGAGGCGGCGATGATCGATGGAGCCTCGCGCTGGACCATTTTTAGCCAGGTAATCCTGCCCCTGGTCAAGCCAGCTCTTACGGCTGTGGCGATCCTGAGCTTCCAGGCAGCGTGGAACGATTTTCTCTGGCCCCTGCTCGTGCTGGATACCAGCAATATGTACACCTTGCCGCTGGGCATGTTCTACTTCCAGAACGCGCACTATACCGAATACAATCTGCTCATCACAGGCTCAATGTTCAACACTATTCCCATGCTAGTCCTGTTCTTCATCTTCCAGCGCTACTTTATCGAGGGCGCAACCAGCTCGGCAGTCAAGGGCTAAGCAAACAAAAGAGGCATCCCCGTTGCAGGGATGCCCTTTTATTCTCTCTGTTCTATTTAATACTACATTTGCTGCTGATACGGATAAGTGGTTGAGGACTGACCAAACATGACGCGTCCCCAGCGGCGCGGGCGCTGCCCAAAGAGCAGGTACAGCAGCGGCCCAAGAATGACAAAGGGCGGCATCAACCAGATGATCAACAGCCAGAGAAGCTTACCTGCGGCCGAATGATCGTCGTCAAGCACCATAAGCGTTGCGATAATATGTCCTAAAAGCGGGAAGAAGACGACAACAAGAAACAATATTGTATTAAAGAAACATCCTCTATTACCTGTCATTTCAGCTCTCCTTATAGCAAAGTCATCTTTATGACTATTAATCGATCAAAGAATTTATCATTATTAGCAAGCACTACAAAAGCTTCTTGCAGCATCTTAGAACTTCATCTATTGTCCTCTATAATACGTACGAGAGAACATTTTTGTTGCATATGCTCTGTGTACTCTGAGCGGCTGGTAGCTGAGAAATGTCTCGCTCTCCCGCCTCTCTATTCTGTTTGAACGCAAAGAGAGGTTCAGGATCAAATGCGCATCACCTGTTTTCGCGCCAGTTCCGCTCTATGAAAGGAATGGTAAAGTGGAAGGCTGATCCCATGCCTGGGCTGCTTTCGGCCCAGATCATACCACCATGCATCTGCACAATTTCACGCATTGTTAGTAAGCTCTGCAACGGTTGCATCACGGCCTCTCCATCCGAGCGTGGATGATCCGCAAACAACTGCTCCAACTCGTCTGAAGAAACGCCAGCCCCCTGATCGCGTATACAAATATGGACAAAATGGCCCTCAACAACGCTGCTTACATAGATCTCACCGCCGTCAGGAGAGTATTGCATGGCATCCTTGAGTAAATGCGCGATGACGCCGGCTAATTTCTTCTGGTCTCCCATCAACACTGGCAGAGCGCGGGCCAGTTGCAGGCGAATCAGGTGACGCGTCGTCAAACGGAGACGATTGACCACATCGACAATGATCGCGTTCAGGTCCAACCAGTTCTGTTGTAGCCGCTTGCGTCCAGTCGCCAGCCAGCTAAATTCAAGCTGGTCCGCAATCAAATGCAGCAAACGCTGCGCATCTGTATAAATATCAAGGGCAAACTCTCTGGCATCGGTAAGGCCCACGTCTTGATCGCTAATAGCCTTGCTCGCTTCCTGAATAGAGAGAACAGTTGAACGAAATTCGTTATTCATCATCGCCACAAAATCGCTCTTGATGGTATTGAGCCGTTCCAGTTCAGCGTACACATCATTGAGCATCACCAACACCTGATCGCGTTCATGAATCGCCTGCTGAAAAGCAATCATCAACGAGGCCATCCTGGTAACGACCTGGAGCAAATAGGGATGCAGTTCTTCTCCCTCTGCCTCTTCTCGAAAAGAGGGTAATAGCAGCAGCAATCCCTCTAGCCGCTGCTCCGCGCGCACAGGCACTATCAGGCAGCGATCATAGCGTGTGTCTTCCTGGGGCGCAGGCACATCGAGCGAAAGCATATTGCCAGCCGAAAGATGCTCCAACAGTGCCACATCATCGCCCAGAAGAGCCAGCAAGCTTTCACCTTCCAGCCGTTGATGCCACTGCTCTTTATCCTCCGCCGATGGCCCTATCACCAGTAATGGATGCATGGTCGCCGTCTCACGTTCCAGGCGCACCACGCTGAAGTACTGACAATGGATAAGATAATGAGAGAGCCGGGCGACATCTTCCTGTTCTCCATCTGATGCACACCTCCCCTGAAACACTTCATCTTCGGGCACAAACGCTTTAATTTCTTGCTGTAAAGAACAAAACGCCTCGGTCATAGCCAGCATCGTTTCCAATATTTCATGGACACGCTCCACCTCTCCCTTCGCTGTATCATATTGTTCGGCCGGGGACTTATTCTCTGCAACTTCAGCTAAAATAACTGAGATAGCATGCTTGACGAGGCCGCCAGCTCCTTTTCTCTTGCGCATGATCTCCAATTGCCGGTCGCCATCTCTCTTCATAATATTTCACCATCCTGCTGCCAGATACTCTCTATATATACAAGCGTCACACTAGATCGGTTGATTATTTCTTCTTACTGCCAGTGATGCTCTACAATAATCGGAGAACTGGCTGTAATGACCAGTCCAACCTCTTCATTCGCCGTAATTATGCTCGCCTCTGTCACCATCACATACTGATGTGGGGCAAGATTATAGTTCGCGGCCAGCGGTGCGCCCGTCGCGTGATACAGGATAATATGCACCTGCACAGCAGCGGCACTCATGTTTGCCAGCACCAGCCCGGCCAGCATATCTTTATCCGAACATACCTGGGGAGCATACCAGGCTGTTTCGGCCTCGCTGCTGCCCATAATCGTGCTACTTGTTCCCTGCGGCTCGAACATCTCTTTCATGAAAAAATCCTGCCGCTCCGCCACGATTGCTCTATCAGCTGTAATCTCCGTTGCATGAACGGCATCCTTAACCAGATCATTGACGCGCACCTCGATCCGGCTCTTTTCCGGCACACTTACGTCCTGGGTGAGAGTGCTTCCATCTGTCACCAGATAGCGAATATGTGCGTGCGCAGCTTTGGGAGCAGGATTAGATAAGACGAGTATTTCTGTACTATCATCTGCCGTCTTTCCCGTCGCGAAATACCACGTTTTTTGCAGAGCTGTAATACCAGGAAAAGCACTTCCTCCGCTCCATGGGCTATGCACCAGATACTCAGCTCGCTCTACGACGACATTAGCGCTGGCAGTAATCGCCATCCCAAACTGCTGGTTCGGCCTATCATCGTTGAGGACAATCGTCGAACGAGATGCTGAAGGCAAAGTATAAACGTTTGTGTCTCGTGCAGCTGGCGTCGATGTGTTGCCCGGCCCCGGCAAGTAATGGACCGTCAATGTCGCCTGTTGCTGCCCTGGATTAAGCACAGAGAGCAGCGTATTCCAGCCAGCGGTTGTATTGCCTTCCGCGAAGTACCAGGAGTTAGCAGGTGCAGCTACGCCCTGACTGCGCGTTACGGCCTCAAAACCGTTCTTCTGTGTACTCATGATGCGTTCGGCAATAAAAAGCTGATCGCTCTGCACAAACATGCTCACGCTCTGGTTTGCGCCCGCTTCCTGATTGATGTTTAACGTTTTGTGCGTCAGGGCCGCAAGCGGATAGGTACGAACACGAGCAAGCGCGTTTGGATAATAGTAAGTGACTGTAATAGTCGCGTGTGCCGCCGCCAGGTTCGTCAGCGCAAGTTGCTCTACCGTTCCCTTGCCTGTGTACCCCTCGGCAAAATAATATTGCCGAGAAGCTCCTGTGGCCGCCACTGTCAGATCTTGCATGGATGGCGCGCCAGAAGACGAGAGGTTGACAAGATGACCGTCTCCCATTGGATCTAGACTCTGACCCTCATCAACTGAGGGGGTTAAAGAGGGAGCAGCTGTCTTGGTAGCACTCATTGCATATATTGTCAATCGCGCCGCCTGCCCCTGCCAACCGGGATTGATGAGCAGCAGGATCATACTGACAGCACTGACAAGAAATGCGCTCGCGCCTCCTATCAGACAAAAGTAGAGCTTATGTTGCGATTTCATCGGAATGAAGCTTCTTTCCAGAACATCCCTGCAAACTCTCTCCTATCAAACATCATTGCATAACTGTGCAAAGTTGCACACAAGTTTTGTGAGCAAGTATCAGAAATGTGTATTTTCAAGCATTGATTTCAACATAGATCAAACATGACACTCAAACCAGAGGTTCGATTTCAGTATAAAAAGCTCTACCAAATGTCAATATTTCAAATAAAAGCAGCATATAAAAAGAAAGCACGCGATAGAAGTATTTTATTTATCACATGCTTTCTTTTTAAAATGTTTTATACAGATAAAAAGCGATTAGCAATATTCATCAGCAAAGGGCGATATACCTGCTGATAGCCACCGGGAAACTGCACAACACGTCCTCCCCATCCACGTTTAAAGCGATACACGCCAGCCATTGCCTCCGTCTCCGCATCGGTTTCGGGAATGCCGCAGAAGTCGTAGAGCAACGCCCCCTGCTGCCTGGCCCGACGTATCGCCTCCCACTGCAATAAATAGTTGGGCATGAGATGCCGCTGCTCATTGCTGGATGCACCATAGAGATAGAGTGCCTGACACCCAAAGATGCCAGCAAAGATCCCGGCCAGCAATTGCCCGTCATGCTCGGCCAGCAGTAGTTGAACCTCGTTGCGCGGACGAAAGAGTTCCCAGACGCGCATATAATACTCACAGCTATGAATGCCAAACTGGTCTCGCTCACCGGTCGTCTGCAACAATTGATACCATCGCTGCACATCTGCTTGCGAATCCGCCTCGCGCACCGTTACTCCCCGGCGGGACGCCAGCCGCACATTATAGCGCCACTTCTCCTTCATCTGGGCCAGCAGCACCTTTTCGTCCGACGTCAGATCCAGCATAATCGTTCGGAGCGGTTGCACCGAAGGGACGGAGGCAGCTTGCAAGATCGCTTCGGAGCGCAAAACCGCCAGTTGATTCAAAAACACCTCGCTCTCCGCCGTTCCCATCTCCAGCCCAGGCTCCATACGCAGCGCCACCGCCCCCTGTTTGCGCAACATCTGATGCAATTGCATAAAAAAGGCGCGGCAGATGTCTCCCTGCGACCAGTCAAGTACTGGCCCTTTGGGAATATACGCCAGATAACCCAGTTCTATGGGGATGCGCGGAGCGGTTCGACGCAAGACCTGAGCGGCTGCAACAATCTCTTGCGACTCCACATCCCACAGGGCCAGCCGCAAAGGGAACCAGCCAGCCGACGCTTTCAGCTCACCCCAGGCCCAGCTCTGTAAAAAATGTCCCTGCGGATGCTCAGAGACAAAACGATCCCATAACGATTGTTGCTCAGCTTGTACGGCCCGGAGTTGATAACGCTTTACAGATAATAATGTCATAAAGTCTTCTCATACATCTATTTCATACTCTATATACGATCAAAACTGCTCTTCAATGTGGCTACTCTATCATAGACCAGGCAATACGAGCAACGAAATTATAGAATTCTATCGAAAATAGGGAGGTGGAACAGAAGTCAGGGGTGCTCTTTATAAAAAAGTAGGTTGGGCTATCTGGCTAGAAGGTTTTGCCACTTGTTTCCAATGCTCGTCTGATAGCGAGAAGCAGCACATCAATATCGAACGGCTTATACACAATCTGAATGCCCTGCGAGACCAGATATCCTTCTTGATCCCTCACCGCACTTTCAGCAGCAGTGCAGATAATGATCGGAATGCTTGCGGTAGAGCGCTGCATCTTCAGCAATTGCAGCATTTGCCAGCCCAATTTCCGCTCTCCAAAGATAAAATCAAGAATAATCAATTGAGGGTTAATCTGTTCGACTTCCTGAATCTTCTGCATAGGAAACGATGAGAGGATCACTTCATATCCTTCATCTTCTAACAGCATCCGAAACATCTCCAAGATTTCTTGAGTATCGTTGATCACGAGGATACGTGTTCCCATTTGACATCTCCTGAACTGGCTCTCATGTGCTGCTTGCTCTTAGCACGCAAAGATGAGTGCGGTGGTTTCATTCAAGAAGGAGAAAATCAAAAAGAGACAACAAAGTAACTCCTATGCATTCATAGCACACAAGGAGAGCGAGCTTCCGGCATGCAGTTAATTGTAGCCGCTTCAGCGGCCTTTGCTTACCGAGATGATTTCTTGCCAGTTCACCTGCTCTGTCAGGCCAATATATCCCTCGTCCAGAAGAGATACACGCACCTCTTCAACATTGACCTGCTCGACGCGTCCATGCCACTCTCGTAGTGGATTGCTGGGCAACAGGTCCGGGGCCAGCAGATACGTGATGAAATCCCCCACAATAATGCTCTGAAAGATCTCGCGACTGATACAGGTTCTCTCCACACCTGATTGAGCACGCTGCCAGGTCATATGACCGCTTCCTTTCTCTTCTAATCGGTAGAGATAGGTTCGCTTGAGCTTACCTGTGAAAAGGCTTTACAACGGCGGTCTACACTGTCCACTTCACCCTTTTTCGGCAAGGCGAATAACGATACGAAATAATACGTTCCTTATTTTCGAGGGTAGCATGGAGGAGCAACTTTTGTCAATACTTTGTTATAAAAGTAACAGTCTTGTCTGCATACAGCTCTGATATTTTCGAAAAGCACTGCTATATACCGGCAATACTACATGCAATGCAGATATAAGTGTAGACTGGACACTTCACGTACGAAGAGATGACCTCACCAGATTTCCGAACTATCTCCTATTTCCTGACCTGCTGGGATGTGAAACAATGAGAAAAAGAAGACCGGATAGTAGGCCTACCCAACTCGCCGGGGATTGACATATAATACAGAAGGTTTATCACCCTATCACCTATCCTAAATTCGGTCTCTGGACCGACAGGAGGCTTTTTGTGAAAGTTGTCATCCTCGGCTGTGGGCGTGTTGGCGCAACATTAGCCACACAGTTAGAGCAAGCTGGGCACACTGTAACGGTCATCGATAACAACACCGAGGCCTTTCAACGCCTCAGCTCTGAATTTCAGGGCGAGAGAATTACAGGCAATGGCGTCGATGAAAGCGTCTTACGACGTGCTGGTATCGAAAATGCCGATGCATTTGCAGCCGTGACCAACGGCGATAATCGCAACATCATGGCGAGCCAGATCGCCAAAGAGATTTTCCACGTACAAAAGGTTGTTTGCCGCATCTACGATCCCATTCGTGAGAGTACCTACAAAGGTCTTGGTATCGAAACCATCTGTCCCACAGTCATCGGAACCAACCTCATCTTTCAAGCTATCTCAGAAACACGACCATAGATAGCAGGACACCAACAAGTAACTAGAAGAAGAATAGAGGTACTCAGATGTATATTATTGTTGGGGGCGGTGGCGACGTTGGCTACTACCTCACTCAGAACTTACTCAGCCAGGGACATGAAGTACTCCTGCTAGAAAAAAGCGCGGTGCGCGCTCAGGCACTATCCGAGGAACTGGATCAGGCCGTCCTCAAAGGCGACGCTTGCGAGGCTCGAACGATGGAAGAGGCGGGCGTACGTCGTGCCGACGTAGTAATTGCAGTCACCGGAGAGGATGAAGACAATCTGGTTATCTGCCAGATGGCAAAAAAGCGCTTCAACGTTGCGCGCACTATAGCCCGACTGAACAATCCCAAACACGAATTGCTCTTTCAGAAACTTGGCATCGATGTCACAGTCAGTCCGACCAAAGCTATTCTCTCTCTGATCGAATCAGAGTTGCCCGGACCTCATTTCGTTCTCCTCATGACCTTGAAGAAAGCCGGTCTGGAAATTGTCGAGATGAAGATCCCGGATATCTCTCCCGTAGTGGGCAAACAATTGAATCAGGTCAATCTCCCACGCAAATGTACGCTCGCCCTGATTATTCGTGGGCAAGAACAGATCTTCCCAACCGCCGAAACCGTACTTGAGGCTGATGATGATGTCTATGCGCTCGTCAACCACGACGGCGAAGAGGAGCTGCGACGCACCTTTGGCACCGCTTAAATCCACTTTCCAACAACGAAAAAGAGGCGTGGAAACTATCTTCCAACGCCTCTTTTTGCTGCTTACTTGCTCGTCACTCCCCGCCGCTTTTATTGTCGGGTTCCTCTGTCTCTAACTCTCGCGTCGGCCTCCTCCCACCCTGGGTCACAGGCTGCATTCCCTCACTGTTGTCAAACTCATCGCCTTCCAGCGGTTGCGATACCGTTCTACCATCACCTCTCGGCATACGTCCTCGTGGACGCGGCAGCGTCCAGGGTGCCCGTTTACGCGCCAGAATTTGATCCGCGCTCTCGCCGCGTGCAGAGCGATAAATGCTGGCGACAACCACCCAGAGGGCCGCGACCACCGGAGTTGCCAGCAATGCTCCAAAGACGCCAAAGAGCTTGGCACCAACCAGCAATGAGAGAATAGCTGCGACTGGATGTAGCCCCACTGCATGCCCAACAATGCGCGGCCCCAACACATTACTCTCAACCATCTGTAACACAATAAACCAGGCAATAATCTCAAAGGTTCGTGGGAAGGCACCCGGCAATAGGAGCGAGAGCAGTATCGGCGTGATCGAAGCCAAAGCTGGTCCCACCATTGGGATCGTTTCAAACATGAAGGCCAGCACCCCACAGATCAATGCGTAATCGCCCAGACCAGTTGTTATGCATGCCAGACTCGTAAATACGCCCACGATCAATGCCAGCGTCAGCTGCCCACGAATATAGTTGCCAACCACGCGATTTAAGGCATCTTCAAACAGGAAGACGTTAGGCAAAAAACGCTTGGGAGCGATGCTAACCAGGCTATCACGAATGCGCTTGCCATCCAACGTCAAATAAAAGCTCAGCACCAGTACCAGCAAAATATTGATAAAGGCGTTCGTGAGCAGAAAGACAAACCCGACGGCATTGCTGGCCGTATCTTGCGCGAAACTATACGCCTGATCCTGAATCTGCGAAATCGTTGCATCGATGCGCTCCGGTGGGATATGTCCCGCCGTCTTCAAAAAGTCAATCGTATCCTGAAACGTCTTTGGCAAGGCAGAGGCAAAAGTAATAATCGTATCCGAAAAAGCAACTGCCTGCTGAATAAGTGTAAATACCAGTTCATAGAAGAGGCCGCCCAACGCCCCAAGCACCACAATATAAACGACCAATGTCGCCAGCACACGCGGCACCTTATATTTCGTTACGAAGTCAACGAGCGGAGAAAGTAAAAATGCCACAGCCATTGAGAGCATCAAAATTACGATAGCCTCAACAAATTGTCCTAAAATTGTCCATGAAGCCCAAAAAATGATGCCAATACAAATAATACAAATCAATACATCGCGCGTCCGGGGCCAGTTTATTTGATTCATGTTACTATCCTCTTGCGGGTGTATTTAGAGAGAGCCTTGCTTATTTCTTTATTGACATACTCGCACCCTATTGTGACAGGTTTCTTGTAAAAGAACAACCCTCAAATTGTATGTTTACAAGCAAGCTTGTCTCTAATACAACGCAGCAAGATTAGCTTTTTAGATAGAGATGCGGGGCAAATATCTTCCACCTCAACAAGCAGCAACATTATTGCTGAGTGAAACTTTCTTCCCCGGTTCTTCGTCATCTCATGTGGGGACAGTACTGCTCATCGGGCAGGCTCTATGTACAGTTTGAGCCATCCAACAGCCCGGATAGGCGTACTCATGTTAATTTCAACTATGCGCTTCGTCTATTACAGTACGGCAATTTTATGCTGGCTCTCAAATACCCAGCCTGAAAGAGGACGCACTCGTGGATGCACAAACCGCGATCACACCAATGACACCAACGCAATCGCTTATACTCTGGACACTGCTCGGCTTTTTATTGGCCTGGATGTTACTATTCACGCTGCTGGCAGTGCGCCCTGACACAAAGAAACGGGTTGAGTTAGAAGATGTACCAGTGTACACACCTACTCAGCCAGTCGCTACCCCTGCACCAAAGATGTTACAGATGGCAACGACTCAGCCGGGTACGTATCTCCCTGCAACGGTAAACTCTATCAATACTGAAACATCGGTGGTTCTGGAACAATCCCAGTAATTCGCAACAGGGAAGCAACAACTGAGGATGAGCATTACAACTTAACTCGCTGCATATGTGTAATGACCATCCTCAGTTGTTGCTTCTCGAAATTCTCGCTGCTTCATTGCATAAAGTGGCATTTTCTTCAATTCAGTTGAATATTCTCACCGGTTCGTTGTGGGCGAAACGCTCCATTTTCATTGATAAATACAAGACGACTATCCTGTACACTCACGATCATATCTACTTTTCCATCGCCGTTAACATCTTTAAAGCTCAACGTAACGGGTGCGAGATCCTGTCCCTGCCCGATCAATACAGGACCAACATAGATTTTTGCTTTGGAGCAATCTCCACCAGGGCATTCGATAATTTCGATGCGCCGCCGCAGGTTTAAGGCAACAAAATGGCTGGGATTGGCCTCCGAGTCGTTATGCCCAACCACTACATCATATTGAGCAGTACGAGGACGCCCATAATGCCAATCATCTTGTGTCACCTGCCACCAGTTCGTTACCATACTCAGCACAATCCAACCCAGCGTCATGATCAACACGCCCACACCCACATACACCAGCCAGTGAGTTGGTCGATATCTGCCACGCTCTATCGTCGGGGTAAGTCTATGCGTCACGATATCCTCAGTATTGGTGTCGCGCCGCTGCCTTGCCTGCATCGCAGTCCGACGAGCAGGCACCCCCTTAACTGGTGGTTGAAACGAAGAGGCGTAGTCATTTTGTGCAAGCGACTGCACATCAGCATGTGTATAGTCGGTCTCAACCTGCACATCACTGCGATAGCGCCTGACGCTGCTGGGCATCCGTGTGGGTAGCTCATCATCATACACATCATCGAGGCTATCGCTCCTGTTTACTCTGGCGGCTCTTCCATAGGACGCGGAAGGAACAGATGCCGTATATTGGCCGTACTGCCTGGAACTTCTTTCCACGTTGTGACCGTCCTCTCTATCAGTTTTGCGGAATAGAACTCTTGTTCTAATCAATGCAATTAAATAGTACATCAGAACAAGCGTTCTGTCAACCATATTCTAGAACAAATTCGCTAGTTACGCCAGATCGCGCAAAAACTGCCGGACCTCTGTGCTATACTGAACGTAGACCAGTGTTGTTCTTTTTTATTGCATCCGAGGAGGTTCCCAATGCCCGTCTCGGCCAACAACTCACGCTTGATCTATGATGCTCTCAAAGCATGCGACGTGAAGATTATCTCCGCGCTCCCTGAGACCTGGCTTGTTCACCTGATTCGCATGGCAGATGATGACCCGGAAATGACGCTGGTGCGCATCGCAAAGGAAGAGGAAGCGATTGGCATTTCGGCTGGCGCGCATCTGGCTGGCGTCAATTCCGCACTACTGATGCAAAATCACGGCTTCTTTGCCGCTATCAACCCTATTATTTCGCTCGCGTTCCTGTACAAAATCCCGCTGCTGATGTTTATTAGCTATCGCGGTCACTTTGGCGAAAAAGATCCCTGGCAAACACAGGGCGGCCTGCATACCGAATCATTGCTGCGCTCGCTCAATATCCCAATCTGGCACCTCAACAATCCAACCGACGTGACCAGGCGCATTAAAGATGCTCAGACGCTTGCTCTCGCATCATTGCACCCGGTTGCCGTCTTGCTGTCACGTGAACTGATGTGGGAGGATTGATCATGTTACGCATAGACGCACTTCAAGCTATCTATCCCGACCTGCAAGATCATATCGTCGTTACCATTATGGGCGCGGTCGCCGTTGAGTTGTATTCACTTGGCCATCGCGATAACTTTTTCTACCTCGAACATGCAATGGGGCTGGCCTCATCGATGGGCCTGGGCATTGCTCTCTCGCTGCCCGAACAACAGGTCATCGTCATCGATGGCGATGGCTCGCTGCTCATGAACCTGGGAACACTGAGCACGATGGCTCGCTACAAGCCGAACAACCTGCTCCATATCGTCTTCGACAACGAAAGTCTGGTCTCGGTCGGCGGCTTTCCCACCGCCACTGCAACTGGCACTGACCTTGCCGGCATCGCTCGTGCCTCTGGCATTCCCGCCGTCAAGGAGGCACAAACCCCTGCCGATCTCAAGCGCTGCGTCGAGGACGCACTGGCAAGCCACACGTTGACCACCATTGTCTCAAAGGTCGAGGCGCTGGTGCCAAAGTCCTTCCATATGGATCTTTCCTTACTAGAGAATCGTTTCGCCTTCAAGCGTAGCTTGCAAGAGATGCGCAACAAAACATAGATGTTTTTAACAATGTTATTCGCATGCGTATGGTTTATCTATTCACGTCTTTTACCCGATAAATCTAAGTATGCATATAACTAATCCTTATTTATTTCAGGAGGTATTTTCTATGGCTGATAACCCACTCGGCCTGCTTGCCCAGGTGCTTGCGGCGCTCGACTCCGGGCAACTCAAGATCATTGATCTCACCACACCCTTAGAGCCGGAGACGCCGGTGATCGATCTACCAGAGATGTTTGCGCCCTCGCCAGGGCTGACGCTGACAGAGATTTCTCGCTATGATAGTCGTGGTCCCGCCTGGTACTGGAACGTGCTCAATCTAGGCGAGCATACCGGAACGCACTTCGATGCACCCGTCCACTGGATCACCGGCAAGGATCTCCCCAACAACACAACCGATACCATCCCTCCGCGCAAATTTATCGGCCCCGCGTGCGTGATCGATGCCACCGCCCAGGTCGAGCAATCACCGGATTTCTTGCTGACCATCGAGCATGTGCAGCAATGGGAGGCGCAACATGGACGCATTCCTGCCGGAGCCTGGGTACTGTTCCAGACCGGTTGGGGCAAACGCAAGGGACGCGAGGCATTTTTGAACGTGCAGGCCGATGGCGCGCACTCGCCGGGCGTCCATCAATCCTGCATGCAATTTCTCATTCAGGAGCGCGATATTCTGGGTCTGGGCGTAGAAACGGTCGGCACCGACGCGGGACAGGCTGGTGGCTTCGAGCCGCCATTTCCCTCGCATACGTTCTTGCACGGCTCCGGCAAATTTGGCCTTACCAGCCTGCTCAATCTAGAGTTGCTCCCGCCAACGGGGGCAATCATCATCGCCGCGCCGCTCAAGATCGTTGATGGCTCTGGCAGCCCCTTGCGCGTGCTGGCAATTACAGCGTAACAGATCTCTGATGAGAAAAGATGTGGCTTACACAAACGATATATTTGTTTCGATACAGATGTATTGGGAACACCACCCGAATAGGGCAGGGGCGATGGCTTGTCCTCGCCCGTGAACTCATCATGCTGCCTGGGAAGCCAGGCAAGGACAAGCCATCGCCCCTGCCCTATTCGATCACGCCCTGGAAAGGGAGGCGAGGGCACCAATGATCTTATCCCCACAAATCGCCCTGCACCATCTCTCGCTCCCTGACTACCCGTTTCTTCGTGTTAATGCGCCTCTCTCTAGCAGGCTTTTTCACCGCCTTCTCACCCTCATCCAGCGCAACTTCTTCCTCCTTCACTACCGGGACAGGCTCATCAGTGCTAATCTCCACAACCGCATCAAAGATCGAATCGCGGCGAATCGAGACTTCCGGCCACAGATCCAGCAGCGCTTCTATCGTGGCATCGTCACATGCGCTCAACTCAGACCAGCGCTCGCGCATTCCACTCAAAACATCGCGCAATCCCCTTGCGTGCTGCCCCTTCAGCCACACAATACACTCACTCCGCAAGCGCTCCATCCAGGCATCGTGATACAAACCCACACCCGGCAAAAAGCGAATCTTTTCATCGATGACGTGCTCTGCCGCCAGCGCGATCTCTGAGCGCCGATAACAGTGCAGCGCCTCGAAACATGCCTGCTCCGTCAGCAATCCATCCTCGCGCACACGTTGCTGCACCTGCTCACGATCAATCAGTGCCAATCGTTCGGCGAAATCGTCGTAGCGTTTGCGCAATACCTGCAACACCTCCGTTGCCGAAAGTTGCCCAGCATAAATGACTATCGGAAATAGCGGCAGGATGCTGGCAAATGCCTCTTTCGATTCGACCGGGATCGCCAGCAAAAGATCGCCGCGCCCCTGAAGCGCATGCAGCTTTTGTATTTTCCGCTCCCGATACGCCGGCGTCCAGAAGCCGAGAATCTCAACATAAACCCGATGCTGCCCACGTGTAAAGGCAAAATCGGGAATGAAGATGCCCGAATCAAGCAGCAGCGGCTCCGGTTCGCGTTCCAACTGCCAGCCATCCACGCCCTGACGACGGGCCAGCGCCTCGAACGCCTCCGCAAAGCTCTGTTCAATGCTGCTATCAAAGATCCCTGCACTTTCAGCGCTGCCCTGTCCACTTTGGATGGTTGTAGCAGGCGGCGGCAGGAGTTGTAACAGTTCCGTATCCATGACGAACGTATAGGAGCGCTGTAAAAAGTGGACCGTTGCCTCTGCTTCAACAACGGCAGAGGCGTGGATCTTCTGCTTCTTCGGTCCCTTCCCGCTTCTAGAGACGCCATAGCCCAGCAACATGCGGCAGAGGCGAGCCAGGCGCAATCCATACTGCTGTGCCGCGCCCGTCACTTCCTGTGGACCATACAGCGCCAGGTGCAGCAATAGGGGAGCCGCGCCCTCAAGCAGCGTTGTTTCATAGGCGGCATCATAGGCCAGATCATAATAAACGCCCAGTTTGCGAGCCAGATAGCAGAGACGCTTGATGACGGCTCCCACACCCGTGCCAACTTGAGAAGGCAGAATAGTCTGTGAATCATCAGGCGGCAAAGCAGCAAAGGCGCGACAATCAAGCGTGAAATGGACATTTGAGGCATTGAAGAGCGCAGCCTCAAAGACCCACTGATTATAGAGCGTGGCAACCTCCTGCGGCGTCGGTGGCTGTTCGGCATCGCGCTGCAACAACGCCTCCTCTTCGCTATCCAGCGCAAGCAGATATTCCAGATCAGCCACATCCACCTGATAGCTGCTGGCAAGCGCCTTGAGCGCCTCCTGACGCGTTTGCGCATCCAGAAACCCTTGATAGTGTTCATTGACATAATCATAGAGGGCCAGTCGCAACTGCACAGGCGAGGCAAGAGCCATCAGTTCCTGGCTCTCTCCAATTGAGGGAATCTCCTGAAGCACCTCAAGCCAGCCACGTTGTCGCCAGCTATACCAGTAGCTCAACGTCGCAATCAAGCAGTGTGCAAGACGATAATCACCAATACAGGCGCGTGCATCATCAAGCGAAAACAGACGTTGCGGCCTCCTCAACAGGCTCTCGTGATACGCAATCAATTGAGCGATCTCCTGTTGCATATCGCCGGGACGTAAAAAATGCAGGGAGACGCTTAACTCACCCCCACGTCGTTGTACCGATTTCTTCACATCTTGCAAACTAAAGCGCACAATGCACTCCTTACCAGCAGAGGCTATACACATGATACAATAATAGGTGCCGTTGCTGAGCTAACCAGCCAGCCAGCCAACACAGAGAGATCGTATTCCCGTATTATAATTGAAAAGGCGCGGATCGCAAACAGACTATACAGAGGCGTTACAATACAGTATTCTACAGGAGAATTCCTTTTCTTACTGCCGGATCTGGAATAGAAGAAGAGATACATTCTGTAGCCTTGTAATAGTACATGTAACAGCAAAAAATAGGAGATGCGTCCTACCAAATTGAATACTGTCGTTTCATCTGATATGGTAGCGGTGGGAAGATATTATCTATCCAATCTATAATAGAGAATCCCACCGATGTCGTCCAGTGCCTTTAGGAGGACAATGAATGAGTACGTCCCTCAAACACCTGGGAAAATATGAGTTGCAACAATTGCTGGGGAAGGGGAACGTTGGCGAGGTCTGGAAGGGATACGATACCCAGCTTCACCGTGATGTAGCCATCAAAATACTCCATACTGATCTACAGTCCGATCCTCATTTTCTGACCCGCTTCACCACCGATGGTCAGGAAATGACCTCGTTACAACACTCAAATATCGTCCAGGTCCACGAAGTCAATGTCTCCCGTGCCTCTCAATCGAATGAAATCCTTGCCTATCTGGTCATGGATTATATCGAAGGTCGCACGCTGCATGATTATTTGCAACGGACTTCACACAAAGGAGCATTTCCTTCCATCGCACAGATCATCTATCTTTTCACCAGTATAGGTGTCGCGATTGATTATGCTCATCAGAAAGGAATTGTGCACGGCAATATCAAGCCGGGCAACATTCTCCTGAACAAACATAACACCTCTCAGTTTACGGCAGGTGAGCCGATGCTGACAGATTGCGGCTTTACACGCTTCCTGGGTAACAACAATAATACAGTTATTTCGCCACATTACATGTCACCAGAACAGGCGCGCGGTGAGGCACCAAACAATCGCAGCGATATTTATGCCCTCGGCGTCATGCTCTATGAGATTTGTACAGGCGTGCTGCCCTTCCGCGACGAGAGTTCTGTTGCCGTCATGATGCAGCATATCAACACGCTGCCTACGCCCCCTATTTTGATCAATCCCAATATCCCGCCAGCACTCTCCGAGGTTATTTTAAGAGCAATGGCAAAAGACACGGCCACCCGCTTCCCAATGGCATCACTGCTGGCAACAGCTATCGCCGACGCTTGCTCGATCCAGCCAAACACCCATATCGCACTGGGTCAGGCCGGCGCATTTGAGGACGAAAGTTCGGCTCCAACATCTGGCCCCCTGCAAAGTTCGATACTGGGCGTCGCCGGCCCGGTGCCGCAGCCTCGCACCGCAAAATTGCCAGTGGTCCACCCGGATGTCCAGAACCCACCCGCAGCATCTCAGAAGATACGCCCAAACACCTCCTCGTCTATCTCCATCGTCTCCGGTCAGCTGCCACGCGTCACCGTACCAATACCCGCGACACCTTTGCCCACCAACAAAATGCCAGCGATCTCCCAGACAGGAAAGATGTCTATCCCATCGGGATCATTGCCGGCCCCTATCCCATCGCAGCCGCTCACAATCCACCAGGTATCGCCATCTTTTAGCCGACCGCTCCCTGCGGTGATTCCTTCGACCCCTCCACCTCAACTAACAGCGCCACAACCAGAGGTGCGCAGACGGACACGCTTCATCGATGCCCCGGTCTATGTCGTGACCGCCGCGCTAGTCCTTGTGCTCATCGTCCTCGGCAGTGCCATCGGTACGCTGCTCGCGCTCAAATCAGGCGCACCATCTCAAGCGACCACCAAACCGCTCATCGGCAATGTGTACTTCCAGGATGATGCGCTTGGACACAATAATACGTTGCGTATCCAGATGCAAAATGTACCCGCTCTGGCTCAGGGCAAAAGCTATTTCGCCTGGATGCAAGATGCGCAAAACCACACAATCGCGTTGGGACAACTGCCACCTCCCCAGAACGGCACACTCTCCTTCTCCTATCCTGGCGACGCGAAACATACCAACCTGCTCCTCGATACTCAGAGCATCTTTCTCACGCAGGAAAACACAGACAGCAATCCAACGGCCCCTGTAGGCGACAAAGTATATCAGGCCACGCTCGACACCCCATCGTTCCCCGAAGTCAAGAATATCCTCGCCGCCACGCCCGAATTACCCAATAATCAGAGCGTAATCGTAACGCTGTTTGAGTCTATCAAATCCATCAACGATAAGGCCAATAGTATCGTCGATTCCCTGCAAGGCACCCACGATTACAATCTGGCACGGCGGCAGGCTGTACGCATTATCGAGACTGTTGATGGCACAACCTATGCCCGTAGTAACGGCGACCTCCCGGCTAAAGAACAGAGCTTACTTAACACCCATATAGGTCTGCTCTCCTCTCCAAATCAGCGCGGCTATATCGATATTTTATCGCTCCACGTCGCACAGGTGAAACAGAACGCCGGGAAAGACGCAGCATTACTTCAACATGTACAAAATGTAGAAAATGCGATTACCGACCTCAAGGATTGGGTCCAAAAAATGCGGACCTACGCCGTCTATATAGTGAAGGCTGCTGCCTTGACTGATCCAGCGATTATCGGTGTAGCTCTCCAACTCAAAAAAGCGGCAGCCGATTCTTATACCGGACGCACAATACCGCCCAATAATGGACCACAGCCGATTCTTGGATCTGCTGGTGCATATCAGGCATATATTGAATGTCAGTATATGGCAGCGCTCACATTAGAAAAGGTCTGATCTACCAGTAACCAGTCAACGTATGGAGAAGTAACGGGTCAAAATAAGGCATGGAAGCGCGTCATTGCTAAAGGCAGCGTTTCCATGTCGCTTTTTCTCGTGAAGCGATTTGTGATCTAGCTCATTGACACGAGGGCCATTTTCAGAAACAATTTGTACAGAACGCACATCGCCAGGGTGTATCATAGTATAGTATGCTGTGTACTTTGCATGTGTTCTGACCCAATCAGGCATATCTTTCTCATCATTGCAAAGTACCATGAAAATATCTGCATCTTCTTACATTCGAGAGGTTTGAGCAGAGAAACGAGGAGCCGATGAGCGCAAGTCAAAGTAATCCGGGGCAATACGAGTTGCAAGAATGCCTGACCCGTGATCCCATCAGCGAGGTCTGGAAAGCTTTTGACACTCAACAGCGCCGTTACGTCGCTGTCAAAATCTTGTACCTGAATACACAGCAAACCCAGACTATTCCCGACATCTTTCCGCGTTTCTTGCAGGAGGCTCACAATCTGACATCATTGCGCCATCCCAGTATCGCTCCAATCCTTGATGTTCAGGTCTTTCAGGGTCCAGATGGGGTCACCCATACCGCACGCGTCGTGATGGAATATATCGAGGGCCAATCGCTGGCGGACTACCTGCAAGCGACCTCACATGCCGGAAAAATCGTTCCCCCTCAAGATATCATCCGTATTCTGGCCCCCATCGCCACTGCAATTGATTATGCGCATCAGCAAGGAGTGATTCATGGAGCGTTACGCCCATCCTCTATCCTGCTCGACAAACGCAACCCATCGTTACCACTGGGCGAGGCAAAGCTCGTCGGCTTCGGTACGAACACCGTTCAATCCCCACTGACACTTCCTTTAAAGGACGTATACTATATTTCTCCCGAACGCGCTCAGGGTCATACAGAAAACGCCCGCAGCGATATCTATTCTCTGGGCGTTATTCTCTATGAGATGTGTACTGGCACCCGTCCCTTTGAAGGCGAGACGCCAACTGAAGTGATGATGCAGCATATACATGCCACACCTACCTCTCCGGCGCTAATCAATCCTCACATCTTGCCAGCGCTTACCGCAGTGATTATGCGCAGCCTGTCCAAAGATCCAACCGCTCGTCACCCTTCAGCGTCCGCGCTGCTCATAGCAGTTACCAAAGCATTCAACATCCCGGCACAGGATCTTCTCAGTCAATCTGGCACGTTGATGGGGACCACGCTCAATATCGCCATGCTGAACGCTACCGCCGCGTCTCTGGACCCGATGAACAGTCCAACCTATCTCAGCCCTTTGCCACAGGCGCTACAGGGCAGCGGAATACTCCCAGCTCTCACAAATCAGCAGGCAATCGCACAGACGCCGCCATCGCGCGTCCCGAACCCGGCAACACCATATCCGCCCATCAACACTGGCGGCATACCAACCATCACGGCTGGCACACAAGGGTTCCAGCAACCTCAGTGGTCGCAGCCCTATCCCGCTGTCCCAACTGGCCCCATCAGCTATTCAGGCCTGTCGGGTCCAATACCACAGCAGCAACAGGCTTCAGCGCCTATGCAGCAGGTAGCACCACCACCTGCACGCAAATCCAACAAAACGTGGCTTATCATCGCCAGCGCGCTCTTGCTGCTGCTCGTCGTTGGCTCTACCCTGGCCTACCTCTACCTGAATATGCATGGCCCATTGGCAGCCGGCGTACCTGTTGTTGGACACGTTTACTTTGTCAATAGCGGTCAGCTCCACGAAAATACAACAAAAGGGATCACAGATCGCTTGCAGGTGGTCTTGAACAATATCCCCGAGCCGCAACCCAACAAACAATATTACATCTGGCTGCTAAACGACTCCGATAGCAGAACTGATATCTCGCCAATCTTGCTTGGTGCATCAACGCATGGTGGCCGTATCAACGCTTTCTATCCAGGCGATGCCGCTCACACCAACCTGTTGGAAAACTACAGCCGTATCCTCGTCACGGAAGAGGATGCGCAGAATCCTCCGAATAATCCATCGCTGGATACCCAGACCTGGAAATATTCGGCTGCATTCTCACAAGTGAAAACGGGCAATCCACCTGCGTCTCTGCTTGATCATTTGCGTCACCTGATGGCACAAGATCCCAAGCTGAAGGCGGTAGGTCTGACTGGCGGCCTCGATATGTGGCTCTTCCATAATACTCAGAAAGTTCTCGAAGAGGCTGGCAGTATTCGCGACGCTCAGGGCGCGAAAAAATACTCAATTCATGCGCCGCCAGCTCATACGCATGCTCGATTACCTGGATGGATCGCAATACGTACAGACAGAGAAACTGCCGCCCGATCTTCCACCGATCATGATCGATAAGAATCAGGCACGGGTAGCTCTGCTAGAGTTCGACCCGCAGAGCCAGAATCCTCCGGGCTATCTGACGCATATCGGCAACCACTTACGCGAAATTGTTGTTTCGCCCGGCGTCACCCCGGAACAGAAGGCGCTGGCAATCCGCATCAATAAAGCGCTCAACAATGTCCAGGCATGGCTGGAGAAGGTGCATAGCGACGCGGCACAATTAATCCAAATGACGCCACAGCAGTTGCTCGCCCCCGAAACCACCAGGCTACTTGACGATCTGTTTACCCAGGCTAACAACGCCTTTGTCGGCCAGACTGATCCCAATACCGATCAGGTAAAAGAGGGAGTGGTGCAAATCCACTACAGCGTCCAGGGATTGGCAACGTTCGACGTTCAACCATACTCAGCATCGTAATACGCAGATCATGTTGCTGGAGAGAGGCCCGACAGCAGGCTTCTCCTCCTGAGCTTCCTGATGTTTCAAAGAAAAGAGAAACGCTACTATGAGTACTACGCCAAAACGTCTGGGAAAATATGAACTGCTCGAACGCTTAGGGCATGGCGGCGTTGCAGAGGTCTGGAAAGCTTTTGATACACAGCTCCAGCGCTTTGTAGCAATTAAACTGCTGCATCCCGATTTGCGCGATGACCCCAACTTCGTTGAACGCTTCAGGCGTGAAGCTCAGTTGATCGCCTCACTGCATCATCCCAATATTGTACAGATCCACGATTTTCAGCTCTATCAACCCGATGAGGAGCAAAAGGAAGAAGAAACTCCTATCGCCTATATGGTGATGGATTATGTCGAAGGGCAAACCCTGGCGAACTATATCCATAATACCTCTAGCAAGGGTACTTTTCCCTCGCCTGAACAGATCGTCAATCTCTTCACGTCTATCAGCCTTGCTATCGATTACGCACATAAAAAGGGGATGATTCACCGGGACATTAAACCTGCCAATATCCTGCTCGATCAGCGCAACACGAGCCACAATCCGATGGGCGAACCGATTTTAACCGATTTCGGTGTGGCTCGCATGCTTAGCGCTACCAGCAATACATTAAGTGGTACGCTGCTTGGCACACCTCTCTATATCTCCCCGGAGCAGGCAAAAGGCTATCCAGGCAACGAACGCAGCGACCTCTATTCGCTGGGCGTCATTCTCTACGAAATGGTCACAGGAACACCGCCTTTTCGGGGCGATACTGCTCTGGAAGTGATCAGTCAACATGTCCACGCCACACCTACCGCACCGGCCCTGATCAATCCGGCCATCCCGCCTGCGCTCTCCGCTGTGCTGCAACGCAGTCTGGCAAAAGATCCCTCAGCCCGCTTTCCCAGCGCGGCGGCATTGACGGTGGGTATTACAGATGCATTTCAATTGCCAGTGCCAGAGGGTCTCGCACACGCTGCCTCTTCATCTGATATGAATGAGACTCCGACGCTGTTTCAGGAGCTTCCTGCCAACAACACGCCGATCCAGGCTGGCCCATCCAGTCAGCCCGGCATCTCTCGCCCTATCAGTCAGCCCGGCTTTTCTGGCACCCCCAGCCAGCCTGGTTTCTCAAATCCATCCAGTCAGCCCGGCTTTTCCAGACCTATCAGCCAACCTGGTCTCTCCGGGCCATCCAGCCAGCCTGGTTTTTCCAGACCTATCAGCCAACCTGGTATCGCCAATCCCAGCCAGCCCGGTTTCTCTGGTCCTATCAGCCAACCTGGTCTCTCCGGGCCTGTGAGTCAGCCGGGTCTCTCAACGCCCAGCCAATCGGGGTTCACACCGATCATGATACATCCCACCCCTACCGCTGCCCCGCCGCTGCCGGCGGCACCACCACCGAAAAAGACGCGCCCACTCTGGCCGTATCTCGTTCTGGTCGGCGTGGTGTTGGTAGCAGTAATTGGTGCTGGCATAGGTGCCATTCTCTATCTGCCAGGATTTCAAAAACAGGGAGCGGCACCAAATCCAGTGGCAGGGCGTGCCTTCTACCTCAGCAGCGGTCAGATCACTCCTACCAGCGCTCAAGGTATCGCCGACCAATTCCAGATGGACCTGGAAAACATCCCGGCTCCCGCTGCTGGGAACAGCTATTCGCTCTGGCTGCTTGGGGACAGGGTGCCGGAGCCGGGTGCGGACCTGCTTGGTGGCATCAGCACACGACCTGTCAAACCACCGATCTTACTCACCAACAACCTGCCGCTCGTCAACGGCACGATCCATTACCATTACAGTGGCGATGCCCAGCATAACAATTTGATTTCCGCTACCAGCCGCCTGCTCATCACAGAGGGGCCGAGCGGAGAGACACCAAGCCAACCACCAACCGACCGCAGTAAGTGGCGCTACTACGCGGAGATTCCACAGGAACAACTCCCGCCTCCAGCTGGCCCTGGCTTCAGCGCCCTGGTTCATATTCGCCACTTGTTTTATAATGAAACCAATATTCGTGCGCTTGGCCTCCCCGGAGGACTCGATCACTGGATCTTCAAAAATTCTGAGAAGTTATTGGAACTCTCTGTCAGTGCGCGCGACGACTGGCACGGGCAGGCAACCACCGCCAGCGACGTAGGCCTGATGCGCGATCTGTTTATCCGCATCATCGATTACCTCGATGGCACAACCAATCTGAGCAATGATGTCCCGCCCGGCACTCCTGTCCTCGTCGGTACCGATGCCAGGATCGGATTAATTACGGTCGATTTAAACTACCAGAACAACCATCTGGATACCGACCCGCCCGGCTACGTCGATCACATCCAACTACACGTCGGACAAGCGGCCAAAGCTCCCGATGCCACTCCGCAGATGCGCGATACAGGTGCACGCATCATTGACGCGATGACGAATGCAAAAACATGGCTGCTCGATATGCGTAAGATTGATCTGGCCTTGATTAAGATCATGAACAATCCAAATGCGATGAAAGATCCTGCCGTAGGCGCAATGCTGGATGATATGGTGACGCTGGCAACCTACGCCTACATCGGGAAACTAGATCCTGTGACCAATCAGATCCAGGGGGGCGTTCTACAAGCCCACTACGCTATCCAGCAATTGGCAGCGTATACCGTTACAACCAACCTGCCAAAGAGCTTGTAGCCAATCACATAGCAAAGACCGGAGAAGGCATGAGTACTGGACCACGACGCCTGGGAAAATATGAGTTGCAAAAACGCCTGGCGCATGGAGGTATGGGCGAGGTCTGGAAGGCCCATGATACGCAACTTGACCGCTATGTAGCGATTAAGCTGCTGCGGACAGATGTACAGGATAATCCAGAGTTTGCAACGCGCTTCGAGCAAGAGGCGCGTTTCATTGCTGCCCTGCGCCATCCAAATATTGTGCAAATTCACGATTTCAGCATCTCAGAGCCGCCCGAGTCCGAAATCCCCACGGCCTACATCGTCATGGATTTTGTCGAGGGGCAAACCTTAGCCGATTATATTCGCAGCACCTCGAAGAAAGGCAACTTCCCGCCCGCCTCCGATCTCATCTACATCTTTACCGCCATCAGCAGCGCCCTGGATTACGCTCATCGCGAGGGCAAGATTCACCGGGACATCAAACCTGCCAATATCCTGCTCGATCAGCGCCTCCCTAGCGCTCGCGCGATGGGTGAACCAACCTTGATCGATTTTGGGATCGCCCGTTTACAGGGTGTCGCCAGCGGCACCGCTGTTGGTTCGCTGCTCGGCACGCCGCTCTACATCTCACCGGAACAGGCTCAGGGATTGCATGGAGACCATCGCAGCGATCTTTATTCGCTGGGCATTATCCTCTACGAGATGATGACAGGTGTTACGCCGTTTCGTGGTGATACGACAATGGCAATCCTGGTACAGCATTTAAATGATGCACCAACACCACCTGAATTTATCAATCCCTCTATCTCGCCCGAACTCTCTGCGATCATTCTCAAGACGATTGCAAAGAAAGCTGATGATCGTTTTCCCAGCGCGTCGGCGATGACGATTGCCCTGGCCCAGGCGCTCCATGTACCAGTTCCGGCCAAGCTCTTACCATCCTCAGAACGCCTGCCACCTTCTTCGTCTCAGGGCCAGCCGTACTCGTCGCCATCGCGTCAATCTGGCTCATATACACCCAATCCGCCCACACCCGTACGCGACCCAATCCAATCGCCTGTGAGCAACTTTCAAGCTAACCCGATGACGCCGCCTGACTTGCTCACCAATACATCGCTTGCCCCCCCATCAGCGTCATCTGGTCAGGAATATAGATATGAATCAACCTATATGCAAGGCTGGCAGTTCCCGCAACAGTCGGTGCAAACACAATCAAAGCAACCAGGCAAAAACCGCTGGCTGCTGCTCACCTTTGCCCTTATGCTACTCTTAGGACTGGTTGGTGCCGGCTTCTGGGCCTTTGTCTTGCCCTCACAAAATGGCTCGTCAACAGGCGGCGGACCAGCGGCAGTGGGACAATTGCAGTTCTCGCATAGCCCGCAAGCCACCAATAACGCGTACGATCAGTTGCAAATTACATTACAGAACATTCCAGATCCGCCAGCCGGGCGCACATACTACGCCTGGATACAGGCACCTGCGAACGAAACAGAGGCTCCTCACTGGAAGCTTAACGTGCAAAATGGCAACATTCAACAAACAGTAACTTATCCGAAAAATCTGCTTATTGCCAATGCCCTGTTCATCGTAACGGCTGAAGATAGCAGAACGCCGCCCATCGTGGCTTATACCGGGCATGATCAGCGCTTTTTCTATACTCGAATCACATCAACGAGCACTCAAACCTTCACAGTTCAGAAATGCCCTGAAGACCCATCGTCTCAAGCCTGCGTGGGGTGACGAAATAAGCCAAGAATGTATGTCTCATAAACTACTACTTACGGCGCTGCGCCACGTTCTCTTCAGTAGTGCCACTCGTGACTAGTTCATACAGCGTAGCCTGGCCCTCCTTTGGGCGCAGGACGCGGCCCAGGCGCTGAATATATTCACGCTTTGTGCTGTTGCCGCTCACGATAATCGCCACCCGACAGTCTGGCACATCCACGCCCTCATTCAGCACGCGACCAGTTACCAGCTTACTATACTGGCCCATGCGAAAGCGATCCAGAATGATGCGTCGCTCTTCAGCTGGCGTTTTATAGGTGATACTTGGCAGGCAAAAGCGGCGGCTGATCTCATCCACGACATAGTTATACTCAGAGAAAAGGATCACCTGATCGGCGGCGTGACGGCGCAAAATCTGCTCAATTTCAGCATATTTGCCGGGCGCATTCATGGCAATATTGCGGGCCTCTCTCCAGGCGAGCATAGCGGCGCGTGCATCTGGATCGCGCGCGCTCATATAGATCACTTTTTGCTGAAAATCTTCCGGGCTGCGAATGACGATACGACGCCGCTGCAAAAATGAGCGATAGATACGCCGCTGCTCAGCATAGCGCTCCTCGTCCTCACTTGCCAGCGCCACATCAACGCGTACCTCCTGATATTGTGCCAGATAACGCCCCTCGGTCAGTTCTGCGGGAGAGCGTCGATAAACCTCCAGGCCGATCAACTCATCCAGGTCGGCATGTGCCATATCGCTGCGCTCAGGCGTCGCACTCAAGCCCAGCCGCAATGGTGTAAAGGCGCTTTCCGCTATCAGCCGATAGGTCGGAGCTGGGAGATGATGGCATTCGTCGAAAATCAGCAGCCCAAAGTTGCGCAACTCGCGCGGATACAGTGCTGCCGAGTCATAAGTGATAATCGTAATCGGCTTCAAGTCCTTCTCGCCACCACCAAACAGACCAATCTGCTCGGCGTCGAGAGACAGGGCAGCTGACAAAGCAACTCGCCACTGCTGCAAAAGATCAATCGTCGGCACCACCGCCAGCGTCCACAGTCCTGTCTCATGAATCGCCATTGCCGCCGTAAAGGTCTTCCCTGCACCTGTTGGTAGCACGACAACCCCGGCGCTCCCTTCAGCCAGCCAGCTCCCCAGCGCCTCCTGTTGATATGGCCGCGCCTCCATCGCCAGCGCAGTAGGAAATGGCAGTGCTGGCCGCTCATCAAACGCAACAGTGAAGGGCGTCTCTTGCAGACGTAATGCTCGCTTAATAGTGCTGAAGTGGATTGGCTGTGTACGCAAAAAGCGTTGCCGCCGATCTACTGCGATGCTTGAACGAATCGACGTAGGCAGATGGTTACCGAAAAGCTGGTTGAGCATTGCAGGAAAGGCAAGGGACTCATATTCGGTTGATGGCACGATAATCAAGTCGCGCCCACGCAGTTCCAGCGTCGTATCAGACATAGATCACTCACTACTCACATAGTATGGTTAATGTGGCAAGAGATGTTTATCTCGAAAATAGATTACCTGCTCTTGCATTCTTTTTGATACCATCACAGATGGAAAATGCTCTGGACGGCAACGTCCACACTCATCACAACGATACCCAGGCTGATCACCGAGAAACGTTGTCAAATACTCCATAAAGCAACCATCACAAGAAGCATATTCCTGGATTGCATTTAGCTCATATAATTTCTTTTCATAAAGAATATCATATTCAGTAAACGAAGGAGATCCTGGCCGATTGAGAGCAATATAGCGCCGTTCAATCCCTCTCACTACAAAACGCTGCTCGATCAAAGCTGCCAGGATATTTCGTACCACTTTTCGAGAGCATCCCGTACGTCCCATAATCTCCGGTTCATGTAATCCTTCAGATGTTGTCTGTAAAAGGGATAAGACATGCTCATACTGGCTATATTCTGGTTTCGCGGCGCGAATAAAATGTTCCTGTATCGCTATGTCAGCCGGATCATACAAAAGAATACACCAGGAAACCTTGCCGTCGCGTCCGGCTCTCCCCATCTCTTGATAATAGTGAATAGGGGAGGAAGGCATCTGATAGTGAATCACAAAGCGGATATTACTCTTATCAATACCCATCCCAAGCGCATTGGTAGAACATATCACCTTATACTGATCTTGCATAAATTTTTGTTCGATATCCAACCGCGTAGGCTCATCACGACCCGCATGATAATACTCAGCAACAAAACCCAGATGTTGTAAAAATGCAGAGACCATCTCCGCATCCCTCTTAGTGGCGGTATAAACGATGCCGGAACCTAGAGCATGAGGAAGAGTCTCACCTAAATAGGCCAGCTTCTCTTCCTCTCCCTGCACATAAACAACATTCAAATAGAGATTTGAGCGCAACATGGTCCCACGCACCACGACAACACCTGCTCCCATTTGCTGAAGAATATCTTGCTCTACCCGTCGATTGGCGGTGGCAGTCAGCGCTAATACAGGTGTCTGGCGAGGTATCGCGTTGAGAAGCGTCACAATACGACGATAATCGGGGCGAAAATCATGTCCCCAGGTTGAAATACAATGCGCTTCATCGATGACTATCATGCTGACCAGCATACGGGGAATATACTGTTGCCAGAGCATATTACTCAACCGCTCTGGTGCAATAAATAACAGCTTCAACTTCCCAGAAGCCGCTCGCTCTAATGTCACTTCATTTTCGCCCTGGCTAAACTCTGAGCTAACAATAGCAGAGGGGATGCCATAGGCCGTATTGCACCGTTCGCATTGATCGCGCATAAGTGCTTTCAAAGGAGAGAAGATAATTGTGAGATGCGGATAATACAGGCTCGCCATCTGATAACAGAGCGATTTTCCCCAACCTGTCCGTTGAATAGCAAGGACACGCTTGCCCTGCACGAGTTGCTCAATAATAGTGCGTTGATCATTATGAAATCCGCCTGAGATACGAAAACGCTCTACTAATAGCTTTTCCGGCGGGTATTGCTGCCACTCAAATACCATCTCCAAAACATCCTCCAAACATGCAATACTTCTATCCTTACGCTTACCATCCTTCAATTCGAGATTGTATCTATCCTATAGAATACATGTCAATCGTTTATTACCATTTTTCATTTTTCATTACAAAATTGTAATATATTATTTTTTACACAAGTAAAGCAGATTTTGCCACTTCTTCCCAACTTATCTTCCCATTTTTCAAGTCAGGTGCTATGCGATTTAAAGATCAATATATTTCAACTTATACATTTATGTAATAATGATATTTTTATAAAAATACACAATATTTTAATTAGTTCCTAATATAAAATATGTTATACTTTATAAAGATATTTCAAGGCAATAAGAAGTGTTTTTAGATAGAGGTTACCAAGCAGATTTATTCCCTTTAGTCCTCTCCTCTCGTCACTAACAACAAATCATTGCTGGACCAAATAGGACCAGCAATGATTTGTTGCAGGCTTTTCTGCTAGCACCAGACGAGAATCTCATTCAACGTTGCCTGTACATGTGGCAACAATTGTGGTGCCAGAGATGGTGACTCATGGACAAACGACAACTGAGCAAAACCAGGAGCAAGCAATTGGAAATACAGGCTGCACAGCAATTGCTTGGTGTTGTGGCGCGCACATGTCTCCGTCTCGCTGCGAACAATCTTCATTAGCTCGCCGCTCTCAAAATCTGCATTCAACGCCGTTCTCCCTTGAGGATGGATCAATTGCTGTAGCCACTCAACAAAAAATGCGAGGGGCAGGATATCGCGCTGCAATACCCCTATCACGGTCCGCGTGAGCCGCTCTTCTTCACTATAGAGATAGACATGTGCAACCGGTTCGCTGATCTTAGCAGCAACCGCATCCATTATGCGTTCCAGATCATGAGCCTCTATCAAGGGATGCAGGGCAAACGCGAAGAGGTAATCTGCACTATGGGCAATTGTATGCAGCCATCCCTTTTCGTTATCGTAGCCGCGCAGATCCTTCTCAAGCGCAAGATGCGCCAATGCACCCCCCAATAGCTGCTTCACCAAACTTTTCTCAAGCCAACGCTGCCTGCCATCTTCGTAGATAATAGACGTGAGCGTCAACAGTGAGTAAGACCGTAGCAACACTGTATCCGTTCCCTGCTCACCCAGACCTTTTGTGAGATTGTGTGATAACTGCATCGCCATATTGCTGAGGTCATTGCTAGCATAGTAGCCACGACTGATCCAGGCATCAAGGATAGGATACACAAGCTCCTCTCTGAACGCCCGCTCTATCGATCCTAACTGTATAAGTAGTTCTGAGGTCAGCACTGCAAGCGAATATCCAGTAGGTACAGCATAATCATTATCCGCTATGCTCTGCCAGAACATTCTGTCCATACATGCTCCTTTGTTAGCATTAGCCTTTCTTACCGGCGATTATATATTGAAAGCGCATCGTTTCGTGAATGCCATCTGGCCGTGCATCTTGCGACAGTCGAGCCAAAACTTCTGCTTTAAATTGCGCTAACACCTGGGGAGTCATCTGTTCGAGCGAATAGCGTGGCCCATGCGTCCAGCGCGAATCCCACCACTCCTGGGCATCCGCATAGATAAATTCTGCCTGCTCCTGTATCACTTGCACACCGACAAAACCAGCCAGAGTGAGATATTCGGGAAGAGCTGCATAGTCGCCGCCCTTGCCCACACCAACCCCCAGAGGAATGTGATAGCGCTGGTGATAGGCGGTAAGATGCTCACCATACCAGCGAGAGAACGAAGCAAGATCTTGCGCCACAGTAATTCCCAACCTCCCGCCAGGGCGCAATACGCGCAGGAATTCAGCTAATGCCCGTTCCAGATGAGGGAAAAAGAAGATTGCAAATCCACACAGCACATAATCAAATGAGGCATCGGAAAAGACCAGATGTTCAGCATCCATCTGGCGAATAGCGGCTTGCGACAGCTTGCGGCGCTCGATCTCTACGGCAGTCTCCCTCACCATCCCCAGAGCCAGGTCAACGCCCATCGCCATACCTTGAGGCCCAACGACTTCCGCTGCTGCAAACAGATTGGCTCCTCTGCCAGTTGCAACATCAAGCACCTGTGCACTTTCCGTCACGCCAGTATGCTCTACGAGATGCCGTCCTGCATACGCAAAATAGTTCGGCCCGACCTGTCCATAGACTGAAGCGACCCGATGATATAGATCTGCAATGCGCTCTTTCCGCGCTTTATGTTCGGCTTCACTGTCACTCACAGCACTATCCTTTCTAGTTATGAAATACTATCTGTTATCCCCATCTCCGTGAATAGTGCCACGCTCAAGACGGGAAAAGAGCTTCTCAAGATTGGAGGCTGCCACCTCTTCCAGGGTAAGGTCCAGTTCGGTGCAGATCTGCGTAAGATACCAGAGAACATCGCCCAGTTCGTATTTCAGCGCCTCGCGATCCGCATCAGAGATCTTCCCGCCCTTATCGCGAAAAATCTTTTTGATCTTTCCCGCCACCTCTCCAGCTTCATTGACCAGCCCAAGCGTTGGATACACAATCGGACTGTTTGTTGCAACCTCTCCCCATGTCTTGCGAGACTCGCGTTGATATTCATGAAATTCGTGGATATCCATATACACTGCTCTCCATACTCAAATAAAAATAGATCAGCGCGTTAATGCGCTGATCTATTCTACTCTTCCAGTAATGGCAAAAACAACAGGATATTTCAGGCATGCGGTATCATCGGAATAAACCCTGCAAACAGGCCCAACATAAAAACGGCGGTGCCGAGAAAAGAGACTCCCAGGCCAACGATAGAAGCACAGAATACGCCGGGACGGAGAGGCAATACCTCTGCCAGCTCAGGGGCAGCCGGATCATAGATCACCGGAATCTGCGTCCCTATCCTCACGCTGGCAAACGTTCTTACTACCGCCTGTTTCAGCGCACCCGTTTGCGTCCTGAAGCGAACGGCGGTCACGGTCGCGCTGGTTCCATCGGCATTGCGGGCCGTTTGCATCTCTAACACATTGCCAAGAACAGTCACTCCAACCACTTCCAACCGCTTCAGGGCGGCAAAGCGGCGCATCCCGTACCCTATGATCAATATGCCAACTGCGATAACAGGCAGACAACTTAGCAACATTCCAATATTGAACATAGCATATCTCTTTATTCTTGCCCCTATGACGGGCCATAAGCTTTATCATTTATTACAGGTAGCATAACAGAAGCAGGAAGAAATCACTATGAAGGGCAAGACAGAAAAGTTGTGAAATAGATGACAATGTTTGATCCAGGAAAATTGTGTTGAGGAGAAGAATGGCATGCGGCAAGGAGATGGTTTGCCGCACACCAGTTATTCGCGCTTTAAGCCTATACGCCGCTCCAATTCTTGCGCAACGGTATAGGGGTCACGCTCGCGGCGGGTGATATCTTCTATGAAGGTATCCCACTCTTCCTGAGTCACGCTAGCACTCAGAGATTTCATAACTGCCTGGATAACAAGTGTTTGCAGTTCGCTGCGCACCTGCCGTTGTGCTCGCAGAAGCCACGTCCCGCTCTCCTCTAAGGAGGCGCGATGCTGTTGAATAGCATCAACCACCTCCGCAATGCCCTGCCCCTTCAACGCTGAGGTCTTGAGAATTGGTACGCGCCATGCCACTTGCTTGCGCTTCGGATCGAGACTCAGAAGCATTGCCAGTTCCGCAACGGTCTGGTTGGCTCCGGGCCTATCCATCTTGCTAACAATAAACAGGTCGGCAATCTCAAGAATACCCGCTTTGATGGCCTGAATATCATCGCCCATGCCAGGAGCCACCACGACCAGCACGGTCTGCGCCGTCCGCATAACCTCCACTTCGGCCTGTCCTGTGCCAACCGTCTCAATAATGATCGGATCATAGCCAGCCGCGTCCATCGCGCGCACCACATCACGAGTTGAGGCTGCCAGCCCACCCAGATTGCCACGACTCGCCATGCTGCGAATGAAAATGTTGGGATCGCCAGCCAGTTCCATCATGCGAATACGGTCGCCGAGGATCGCACCGCCCGTGAAAGGGCTGGTCGGATCAACCGCCACCACGCCGACCTTGCGCTCACGATTACGCAACTCACGTACCAGCCGCGTGACAAGTGTGCTTTTGCCAGCTCCGGGTGCCCCGGTGACGCCGAGGATATGCGCGTTCCCGGTATGTTGATGCAGTTCCGCCAGATATTGCCGGGCCTGGGGGATTTCGTTTTCAATCAGCGTCACCATGCGAGCCAGTGCGCGACGATCGCCCTGTAAAAGACGCTCTATAATATTTTGCAAGGCAGCACCTATACCTCAACGGTCAGGCGATCCGCCCGTACATTGTCGCGCACAAAAGCAATAATCTCTTCTGTCGGCGTTCCAGGCCCATAGCATCCCTGAATCCCTAGCGCTCGGATGGCCGGGAGATCTTCGTCGGGCAAAATGCCACCAGCAGCAACCAGCACATCATCGACGCCGTTCTGCTTGAGCAACTCCATCACACGTGGAAAAATCGCCATATGTGCCCCCGACAGAATGCTCATTAGTATCGCGTCCACATCTTCCTGAATCGCTGCCTCCACAATCATTTCGGGGGTTTGCCGAATGCCAGTATAGATGACCTCCATGCCTGCATCGCGCAAGGCACGGGCGATCACCTTTGCACC
The DNA here is from genome assembly GCF_016587455.1 of Reticulibacter mediterranei. Classification (NCBI taxonomy): domain Bacteria; kingdom Bacillati; phylum Chloroflexota; class Ktedonobacteria; order Ktedonobacterales; family Reticulibacteraceae; genus Reticulibacter; species Reticulibacter mediterranei. The sequence continues at coordinate 2,663,303 of NZ_BNJK01000001.1, forward strand.
ACGATCATGCCCATCGAGTCCTGGCTTGGCAACCAGAACGCGAATCGGTCGGCTCGTTTCAGCCATACGAGACTCCTTTGTCTGGAAATTCTGGAATGAGTCGCCCCTCAGTGAGCGCCGCCTGATAAAGCGCGCAAATCGCACGCTCCTGCTCCTCATAGATCGCTTGCCACTCTAGCTCCGCTTTCGACCCCCCCTCTTTCGACTCTACTTCCAATTTTACTACAGGGGATAAGTCGCCGCAAACAGCCAGCAACTTACGGGCATAAGCAACGATTTTCTCTTTTTCCGGTGTTGCAGCAGTTGGAATCGGTAAATGACCCAATACATGCTGCTCTATCTGTGGTTGCACCCATTTGTAAGCGGTCTGCACCATGTAGATATACGTACGCAATAGGCGTGAGTTGAGCAATGCCAGCAAAAAGTAGAGATCATCTCCCTGTGCTTTCTCATTACGCAATAGCAACATATAAAGTGTTTGCAGCACTACATGCCCATCCAGATCAAGGGCTGCCTGCAACACGCCTGTACTCTTCACCACCAGCAATTTTGGCTTGCAATATCGTTCCAGGTTCTTCTTGATCGCTTCTCGCTTGATCCAATAGCGACCAGTCGGTTTTTCATAGGGGCGCAGATCAACTCCCCCACGCAAAACGGGATAGCACTCTTCCCTATCGCCTGTTGCTTCGGGTAGCAAGAGAGCGTTATCCTTGCTCAGTTCCTCGCCGCGCCGAATCAGTGCCAGAGAGTTCAAAGGTGCAAAGACGGGATTTTCTTTGATCGGCACTTCACATAAAAACTCATGGAGCCGACGAGCCAGAAGATGCTGAGGAGAACAGGCATCGCTGAGAAGATAGCGCATTTCAGCGCCAGGTTGACGATACAATGATGCTTGCGTAATAGCACTTGCATGGACAGGAATAATTGCATCTGGCACCGCTTCAACCGTCGCATCGCGTTGCCAGCGCCCACGCCTCCATGCAATCTGATGCATAGCGGGTGGGGGGAGCTTTTGTGCAATTAGTACCACAGCGCCAACGTAGGCAGGAAAGACGCCGGAGAGATGCCAGAGATAGCGGATGGTGGTCTCGCGCAACAGCGTGCGCCGCTCATGAGTAGCATTGGCGCGAGCCAGCACCGGATCAGGCAGTATCAGCGCGATCCATCCCCCCGGACGTACAATACGCAGCGCCAGATCGAGAAAGAGCAGATAGCTATCAACCTGCCCATGTTGCCAGCTAGAGCGGTAACAGCTCAAATCATTGTTTTTCGCGGCAAGATAGGGAGGATTTGCCAGAAAGAGATCGACGGGTTGAGATTGTTCCCAGGGAAACGCCAGACCATCGGCCTGATGAATATGTAAGGGAGAAGGAGGACGCCGTTCGTTTAGAGAGTCATCCATAGAGAGCAGGGTACGCAATTGCATCTCGGCGAGGAAGCATGAGATGGGATCGGGATCAAAGCCCCACAGGTTGTGTTGAATGAGGGAAAGGCGCTTTTTTTGCGGTAGATTGGCCTCTTTTGAGAAAGCCAGAAGCCGCTGCGCTGCGCCTGCTAGCAAGTTTCCGCCGCCACAGGCCGGGTCAAGCACACGGATCTGCGAAAGGTCGCAAGCAGGTGTATAGTTGCAGGCATCTAATATCTGTTCCACCAGCGCTGGAGGCGTCGAGAAATGGCCGCGCGTCTTGCGCTCACGCGTCGGCAGGCCAGACTCGTACCAACTGACGGTTTCATTTGCTGTCATCTATATCGACCATCTACAGACTACAAAACATGCTTGTTACGCAACTGTTCCAGAGCCTCACGAGCCGCCAATCGTCCAGCCTCTTTAATGCTGGAAGCTTTCCCCGTTCCTAGCAGATAATCCTGTTCAAAGACGCCAACTAGAAAGACGCGATCATTGTTGCGACCACTCTGTTCCAGTACTCGATAGCGTGGCAATGTGCCCGAACGCTGCAAAATGATCTTCTGTAAACGTCCTTTGGGATTATTGTCCAATGTTTGCTGATTGACCTGTTCAATCACCGGAAAAATTGTGCGAGCCACGAAATCGCGTGCGACATCCGGCCCCTGATCGATATGAATCGCGCCCACAATTGCTTCCAACACATCCGCACAGAGCGAGTCGCGCGAGCGCTCGTTAAACGTGCGTAGATTGGCGATATCGACGCGAATAAAAGAGAATAAGCCCAACTGCTGACCAATACGCGCAAAAACCCGACGACTGACCACCTCGGACTTGAGAGCCGTCATCTGGCCCTCGGAAGCATCGGGATAAGCACGAAAAATGTACTCTACCACGTGTGCCCCAATAATGGCATCGCCTAGAAATTCCAGCGTATCATATGAATCGCGCACAGCAGTTTCGGAGCAACAGGAATGATGAGTAACCGCACGTTGCAATATCGAACGATCCTGAAATGTTACTCCGAGCAATCTTTCTAGCGCTGCAAGGGTCTCGTCAGAGCCAATGTCTTCCATGATGTATTTATTTTATCACAACTGGCTAACTCCCCTCATTACTATACCTGGTCTCACACCTCACTACAAGCGAGCTACTGTTCTCTCCCATCTCGATGCCACTGCTATGAGAGCGAGATGCTCCAGTCTTTCATTCATCCTCATAATATGGGTGCTTTCAGATGAGAGTATGTATGATAAGTTTCTTTGCTGTACTACTCAGTCTAGCGAGGAAACTGCGCCTGCAAGGTTCGTCTTCTTTTCTCCTTCTATCGTTCACGCTCTTTATACTATTCTTTCTTTTCTTCTTTGTCTAGAGAGATTGCATTTTGGTGGCCCAGCAGGGAAGGAACCAGGATGGCGCGGATTTGCGCTGCCGAAGCTCCAGGATCGGTACAGTGCCTTGGGAGCAAACCTTATCCTTGGTGTTTTGTGGACGGTGTGGCACCTTCCATTCTACTTCATACCAGGAACGTCTCAATCCACTACTCCTTTCTTCGTCTTCGCTCTCGGCACTCTTGCAAACAGCATTCTGTTTACCTGGGTTTACAATCACACACGAGGGAGTGTCTTGATGACGTTTTTGTTCCACAATGCACTCAACATCACTGCCCTCTATCTCCCTCTTTCGCTTTGGGACCAGTGGCAAGGGGTGGCAGCACAATGCCTTGTGGCATTGGTGGTGGTCATCGCTGCTGGTCCCGCACGCCTCTCTCGGCGATCATCTTCTGGGCAACCACCATCATCTGGACTGTATCCAAAAACCGACAGGCTGGAAAGGGCTAAAGACAGTATGTGATCGACGTTCCATTTTTCCCATGAGTTCACTCTTTTTGAACCCTACTGTCAGGCGCACCCCATACTTGTACAGTTGCATCTGTGCTTGCAGATGCAACATATCGATTATCAGGAGACCACGCTACAGCATTCACATAATTCTTATGACCGCTATACGTTAAAATTTTGCGCGCTGTAGAAGTGGCCCATATTTGGACCGTCTGATCCTCACTAGCGGTTGCAAGGTATTTCCCGCTTTGCGACCAGGCGATATCACAAATAGTTCCCGTGTGTCCTCGGAAAGTTTGTAGAGAGCGCCCCGTTGTTGCATGCCAGACATGAACGATACCATCATCACCTCCAGAGGCGATCTGTGAGCCGTCAGGAGAGCATGACAGGGCAAATACCAGATCTCTATGGCCTCTGTATGTGCAGATCTTCTCTCCATCAGCGCTATTACATACCTGCACGTTCTGACCATCATCCACAAAAGCAACGTACGTATCATCAGGAGACCAGGCCAGCGCCCAGATAGAGGAACTCTTTATCGCAAAAAGCTCTTCTCCTGTAAGAGGATACCATACGCGAACAGTTTGATCATCACTGCCGGAGGCGATACCATCGCTTTCAGGAGACCACGCTAACGTCCATATACTATTGGAATGACCACGATAGACCAGGATTACTTGCCCTGTAGCTGCCTGCCACACGTGCACGGTATTATCTGTAGAGCCGGAGGCAATATAGCGCCCATCAGGAGACCAGGCTACAGCAGTTATGTTCTGGGAGTGACCTCTATATGTCAGAAGAAGCTGTCCTGTCAGGGCATTCCATATGTGGACTGTCCTATCACCGCCCGCAGATGCAATGGCTGTTCCATCAGGAGACCATACAAGAGCTTCTACGATATCAGTATGCCCTCGATACGTGGAGAGCGTAGTACCCACAAGAGGTAGTTTCGTTTGTCTGGCCGGAACGGTCTTATTAGGCGCTGGTGGGGTCTTGGATCGAGGACTGCTTGCAGCCTCAGTCTGGCTCAGAGCAGGTGGATTGGCGGCCGCCGTTTGCTGCTCCAACAACCCCTCAGCAGCTTGTTCTAGCGCCCTGGCAAACGCCTGCACGCTTCCGAAGCGTTCTTTGGGATCTTTTGAGAGTGCCCTCATCACCACCCATTCCACGCCAGGAGGAATGTCGGGAACTCTCTCACTCAATGGTGGAGGCGTCACGGCCAGGTGTTGAGCAATGATCTCCGTCGAGGAACCCTGGAACGGCATGGCACCGCTGAGCCATTGATAGACAGCTATTGCCAGGGCATACTGATCGCTGGCCGGGCGCGGCTTGCCCTGAATCTGTTCTGGTGCCATGTAGGCCAGGGTTCCCATTGATGCCTGTGTATTCATCGAGGAGGTGGAATGGGCCATCGTCACAATGCCGAAATCACTGAGCAGAATCTCACCCTGCTTGCCCACCAGCATATTTTCCGGCTTGACATCGCGGTGAATGAGCTTGCGCTCATGAGCATACTGCAAAGCACTGGCTATCTGCTGGACATAGGAGACAACCTGAGCCAGGGGAACGCAGGAGCCACGGGGATGTTTCTCTCGTAGAGAGTGGTTGGGGGCATAATCCAGCACCAGGAAGGGGCTACCGTCCTGGAGATCGAAATCCAGCACACGCACAATATTAGGATGCGTCAGCTCCGCGATCACCTGGGCCTCGTGTTGGAAGGCGTCAATGGCCTCCCCGCTCAGATGGGTATGCAACACCTTGATGGCGGCCTTCATCTTCAGGCGTATATGCTCACCCAGGTAAACCTCGGCAAAGCCTCCCTGCCCAAGCAAGCGCACCACTCGATAATTGCCAAGCTGCTGTCCTGCTTCAAATGCCATAATCCATTCCTCAACGCAATATCAATTCAAAATAAAAGTTTAGACGAATGTGCTACTACAGCGCTATGAGGCGGCTCACAGAGTGGCAAAGCAATACATGTCCTTTCACTTTTAAAGCTGAATCTTTCCTGTTCGTCGTCCTCTGTCAAGCCTTCTAGCGAAGGAGTGACCAACTTCTCGCCCTTCCTCTTCTGGACACATTTTCTGATTGCTCGCGCCTTCCCGTCTCAGTATACATCTGACGCTAACAACGGGGAAGACCCATTTTGCGAGATGCACATCAATTGGTTGCATTGAACAGGGGATTGCGAAAGATTTTCTTGTATCACAAACAGGTCGCCTGTTTCGACTCGTGTTTTACGATAGCCTCGGTGATCATGGGAACAATGATGAGCCTTCAGCACATTCCCTGGCCGCGTGGCAAAGCCCTTTTCTGGCTGATAGTCATATGACTTCTGGCTAATTTGTAACCCATTGGCGACCGTATTAATGACTTGTGAATGCCAAAGATAGGGAAGAATACCTATATCATCAGTGACTCATCCTGGTACACTTTCAGCAACGATACTCAGGAAAAGGAAGGATAACACAGGTGACAGTATCATCGACGACAACAACGTTTAAAGCAATGGGCAAGGCCAGTAGTACTCCCATTGGCGGTATTCGCTTTGACTATCTGATGGCAGGTCTGGCGGCAGCTGTGATTGGCGGTCTCTATCTAGATGGTTGGGCGCACAGTCATGGTCGCGTTGACAAGACCTTCTTCACGCCCTGGCATGGCGTACTTTATGGAGCGCTGTTTCTTAATGCCATCGTGCTTGGCATCGTCCTGCTTGTCAACCACAATCGCGGCCGTTCGTGGACGACGGCTTTACCAGAAGGATACATACTCTCTTTCATTGGCACACCGCTATTTCTTGTCGGCGGCGTCGGCGATCTGATCTGGCATACCCTTTTCGGCTTTGAGGTGGGCATTGAGCCGCTGCTCAGTCCGACCCATCTACTACTGGCCCTGAGCGGCTTCTTCATTATGAGCGGTCCTATTCGTGCTGCCTGGATTCGTACAGAGAATCGCAAAGAACAGAACTGGTCCATTCTGCTTCCCCCCATCATCTCGCTGATAACCATTTTCTCACTTTTCACCTTTTTCACCGATTACGCCCATCCGTTGGGAAATCTTCGAACCATTACAGCACAGCCCTACCAGGGAACGTTCGGCTCATGGGGCGCAACCGGCATCTTGCTCCAGAGCGCCCTGCTCATGGGTATTGTATTGTTCGCGCTACGGCGCTGGCATCTTCCCTTTGGCACCTTTACCCTTATGTTTACCATCAATGCGGCCCTGATGAGTGTATTCAGAGATCTGTACGTGCTGATCTTGCCGGCGCTGCTCTCGGGCATTATCGCGGATATCCTCTATGCTCGCATCCAACCTTCAGTGAAGCGGCCCGATACGGTGCGCATGTTCGCGTTTATCGTACCAATCGTGCATATGTTGAGCCTGCTCCTGACCATCATTGCCATCTGGGGAACCTCCTGGTCGATTCATCTCTGGCTGGGCGTTTGCGTCATGGGTGGCGTTATTGGTCTGCTCATGAGCTACCTGATTGTCCCCAACCCCATTCCCGTCAGAGCAGAACAAGCAGAATAAGAGCTACACGTTCTCTCGTTCTATTCATCCGGCATATGCTCCGTCTATGGCAGCAGGCCGGATGAACACACTTCATTCCAATATATTTTCATAATTTATTTACTAAGGCAGGCGAGCCAAAATTTGCCAATTTACGTTATACTTTATGGAAGAATAGCCAGTAGAAAGCACACGTATCAACGTACTGGGAACACACATCATAAAATAATTCATGCACCAATATGCATGTATAAAAAGAAGACCGGATATGTCCTCATGAGATATGTATTCACAAATAAGGTATGGCAGCGGCTCCTCGGACTGGCTCTGCCGCTTGCCTGTTGCCTGGTGCTGTTGTTACCAGCTACCAGTGAGGCCCATGCCATTTTATTACAATCCGATCCCGCGAACAGCGCTATCTTGAAAAGTCCTCCATCACAGGTTCGCATGTGGTTCAGCGAGGATCTCAACCCGACATTTAGCACGGCTCAGGTCATCAGTGGGGCCGACAGACAGCGTGTGGATACGCAAGATGCTCACGTTCCCTCAAACAATTCGCGTGAGATGGATCTTTCACTCTCCGCCAACTTAGCGCCAGGCACCTACATCGTTATATGGCGAACACAATCCGCCGACGACGGGCACGTGCTGAGCGGCTCATTCCTCTTCAGCGTCGCAGCTGCCGATGGCACGGTCCCGCAATCGAGCGGTGCAGCATCGATCCCAAATACACTGGGAGCCGGCAATACCGGTGGCGCGAACGGTCAGCTTGACGGGCCAACCTTCTTCAGCTTTATCATGGTAACGCTGGTCGAACTCGGGACCATCTTCTGGATTGGCGCACAGCTCTGGCGCATGTTCGTTCCACCAGTCGAACAAGATGAAAGCAATATATTCAAAGAGCTACGTCAGCAAGAGGAGCGGCGTTTCGAGCGAAGCTTTGCTATTCCTGTCCTGGTGATAACTTTCCTTGCCAACCTGGGGGTGCTGATCGGCCAGGGACTGGTCATCGCCAGTGGGCAGGCGCTCTCATTGTCAATGTTGCTCGGCCTTGCCAGCAATGGTCGCTTCGGCACCTACTGGACAGTGCGCGAAATCATCATTGTTCTGGCGCTGCTCGTTGCCATCTACACCTTCCTGACAAAGAGACGCTCCGCAATCATCAACTCAGCTATCGCCTGGATCAATCTGCTTCTGGCGCTGGGGCTGCTGATCGCTATGACCTTATCAGGGCATGCTGCCGCTACAAGCAACAATATCCTGGTCTTCGCCGTTCTGGTCGATTGGCTGCATCTTCTGGCTGCCTCGCTCTGGGTTGGTGGCATGATGTACATCGCCACAACGTATCTGCCCACACTACGAGGACGTTCTTTACAGGAGCGCACCGCCTCGCTTCTCAGCGTCCTTCCCCGCTACTCGCCGCTGGCAATTACCGGGGTGATTATCATGGCAGTAAGCGGCCCATTCAACGCAACCATCCATATGAGTTCGTGGGAGCAGCTGTTCTCCACCGCTTACGGGCGCGCTCTGGTTGTCAAAGTCCTGCTCGTTGGCGCACTGCTGATTACCAGCACCATTCACTTGAGAATTTTCCGTCCTCGACTCGCAAAAGACTATGCGAAATATGCCGCCTCAGTGGAAGCATCGACGGAAGTAGCCAGCACAGAGGCTACCAGTACAGAAATGACCGAAGGTGGAGAGACAACTGCAAAGATTGACGAGGACACAACAGTAGACGTAGAGAAAGAAGAAAAGGTCAGTGCTCCCGCAGAGCAGGTGGAGCAGTTGGAGCGCGAAGTGAGCAGGCAGGCAACACGCCTGACAAAAACGTTGCGCTGGGAGCCGTTGCTGGGTATTGGTGTGTTGCTCTGTACCGGATTGATGAACGTCTTTGCGGGTACGCTGCTACCCGCTACACCGCCACCCGCACCACCCCCTGCCCAACAAACGCAAGCGACCAAACCATTTACGACAACCGTGAAAACGACTGACAATCAGTTCACAATCCAGCTCAAAGTATCGCCTAACCGCTTTGGACCTAACACCTTTACTGTCAAGGTGCTGGATAAGAACGGCAAGCCAGATACAAATGTTGGCGTCTCCATCTATACCACTATGCTTGATATGGACATGGGAACCCAGACCGTCAATCTCCAGCCCGACAATCAGGGCGGCTTTAACGCAAATGGCTTCCTGGATATGAGCGGAGACTGGCAAATACGCATTCAGATCCGTACGCCAGATTTCAAGCTGCACGAAGTCAAAGTGAAAATGGTAACGCCTTATTAATCATAGACACGTTGAGTGGTTTCTTGACCATCAAGAAACCACTCAACGGCATAGGGAACATAAACGCATGCATAAACATTTAATGGGAAGGAAAAATAGCGCTCCGCCTCCACAGACAGGCAACAGTACACAATCCATCCGCTATTTTGTGGCAATACTCATGGTGAGCGTGCTATTGACGCTGGCTGCCTGTGGTGGAAGCAATACGGGCGCTGCTGAAACGGCGACCCCAGTTCCGGCACGCGTGAATGGCTTTGGAACAGCTGCCAACCATCCACATTCCTTGCTGGCCCTACCCAATAAGGTGCTGCTGCTCGCAACCCACTACGGCTTATTTCGCTCTGAAGATAACGGAGCTTCCTGGAAAGTTGTGGCGGGAGGCGAGGGTCAGTTGATGGACGGCATGATGACCTATTCTCTCACAAATAACACCCTCAACGACCAGCACCTCTATGTCCTCACACAGCAGGTATCGCCCACGCTCAAGGGCACGCTCGGACTCTATACCAGCACAGATCAGGGCCGCACCTGGAAACTAAGCAATACTACAGCCGCGCTTGGCAATATCTTCATGGCCGCTGGCGGCAACGATACAGCCGACCAGGTATATATCTATCTCAACGATCTTGGCCCGCTCGGATTGAAGGTTAGCATGGATGGTGGGCGGCACTTCACCGACACGGGCAAATTGCCTTTCAGCAGTTTCACCAAGCTGCTTGTCGTTCCCGGCGCGCCTGGACACCTGCTGGTTGGCAGCAGCGATGGGCTGGCCCGCAGCACTGATGGTGGACAGCATTGGGAGGTCATCAAAAACATCACGGGAGCCATTCTCAGCCTCACCATGCCAGGGCCAAAGGGTCCAATCTATGCATCAGGGGATGCTGGCATTTACGTCTCGCATGATGGCGGCGCGACATTTAGCCAGGTCTATAACAAATCTTCGCTTGGTGAAATCGTGGTTGCTCCGTCACAACCTCAGGTTCTCTATGCCAAAACAGGGACAGCCATCTATCGCAGCGCTGACGGCGGGCGCACCTGGAACACACTCCCGCGCGTAAAGGGCAACATGTACAGCCTGGCTGCCGACCCTGCCAATCCAGCACAGGTCTATCTCTCGCTCTCGTATCCAACCGAAGTATATCGTTTCGATCAGGGCAATCAAGGCTGGACATCGCTGACACCAAAACCATAGAAGGACGGGTTTTGATAAAGACATGCATTTTCCCAAATATATTCCAGTTTTTCTCATCGCACTGATGCTTATGTTTCTCGTGCTATTTTCGCCACTTGTCACACCCATAGCACGCGCCGATGGAGGCGCGCCCAATCTGGCCTATGTCGCTGGCACGGAGAAAGGGGTGAGCGTGCTTGATGTAGGGCAGCAGAAAATTACCAGTACTATTCCTGCGACAGGTGATCCACATACCATCCTTTTAAGCCTGGATGCGCGCTTTCTGTACGTGACTGAGCCACAGGCAGGTCGGCTCGCCATCCTTGCCGCGAAAACGGGCGAGACTGTCTGCACGGCCTCTATTCCTGGCCAACCCTCGCTGCTCGCCCTCGATAAAGGGACTGGCAAGCTCTACGTCGCGGGGAATGGAGCATCCGAGGTGAGCGCCATCGATCCGACCAACTGCGCCATCACCCATACATTTAAGACCAAAGGGCCAGTCTACGGGCTGGCAGTGGCGGTCGTTGCCTCCTCGCTCTCGAAAGATAGCGGGAACCAGCTCTGGGTGGCAACTACCGACGAACTTACCGTTTTTGATACGCTCAAAGGCACCACGATCAATAACGTCGCCGTAGCCGATGGACCCCAATATGTCTCGATCCCGCCCGGAGCAACAGTATATGCCACCACCAGAAAGGGAGGCGTGATCGCCGTTGATCTCAACAGACTCAAAGTGATCCCGCTCATTCAGGGTGGGCAATATGGCCCGATGGACTACGACGAAATGACGGGCGAGGTCTATGTGCCAGACGAACAGCACAATCGTCTGGACGTGCTGGCCCCGGTCAACGCCGGCTCAACGCCACCGCATCAGCCCAACCGCACCATTGATCTTGGCGTACAACCTAGATCGGTTGCGATTACGAGTGATGGACAGCTTGGCTTTGTCGCACTAGCCAGCGGCAATGTGGCGATGCTCGATGTTCCGGCTCGTCAGGTCATCAACACCATCCATGTAGGTGGCAACCCCTACTTCATCATCACTGGCATGTATCCTCCCGCCGTTGGCACAACACCCCAACAAGCCAATATCTGGGGTACAGTTGTGAATGTAGTCGCCTACGTCTTTGTGATCGCGCTCCTGGTCGTGCCTGTACTTCTCTTTAGAAGATACAGCCGCAACCAGCGGCAGACACAGGGAGCAACGCAAACAGGGCAGGAAGAAGAGCCGCAGAAGGAAGATGTAGATAAGAGGGAAGGAATATGACTCCCATAGATAAAGGCGACGACGGTGAAGTTGTCGCCTTTATCATACTTAATACAGCTTTTACTATCAACCAGGAGAAAGATCCCTATTTTTTAAAGCAACTGACACAATGAGCAGGTTTATTCTCGCGTTGTCGCAGCCAGAATTTCGGGCGCTTTCGCCAGAATACGAGGAGCAACCAGGGCTGTAACGCCGTAATAGATCGCTCCTGCGTAGACAAGTGAGAGGGGAATAGAGATGAGCCACCACCATTGAGCATGGAAAATGACCGGCAAAATCAAGCCAGCTTCGACCGGGGCCAGCACAATCAGCATGGTGTAGAACGCCACCATCGACATCAACGCGCGTAAACAACCGCCCTCAGCAGACAGGTTGGCCGAAGACTGGAAGCCACGAAATGCCACCTTCATCCGTTGTGGAAAGAAAACCGAAGTGAAGTTACCACAGCCGAGAATCGTTGCAATCGCGGCCAACCCAATCGCCAGGGCTGGCAACACGAACTCCCACGCTTGCGTCAGGAATGCAGCTACTAGCACCAGCAGGACCATCTCTACCCCACCGACAATAAACACCGTCAGATTTTTTCCCCAGAGAATATATTTCGGCTCAACCGGGAACAGGAAGAGTGCCGTCAAGCTCTGCCGCTCGACGCCCAGCACATTATACGACAGCGAATACAGCGAGAGCATCATCAAGAGCGGCGCAACCATCACCGCCCAGGGACCGATAAAGTGAAAAAAGCCCCTGCTATCTCCACCCGATTGGACACCAGTAAAAATGATATAGGCTCCGGTGAGCAGAATCGTCACCACCGACTGAACCAGCGTCGCCTGAAGCTGTGGATCGCGACGGAAGTATTTGAAATCCTTCACCATAATGGCAACCACCGGCCCCGGAAGCAGACGTGCCAGCGGATTACGCGATTGCACCTGCCAACTCTGGCCCACAGTAACCACACTCTTCCGCTGTCTTACCGTTTTGGCCGCTCCATCGCTCTCAGACGCAATCAGGGAGCGCTCCACGACCAGTTGCCAGAGGTAGAGAACAAGAACGCCCATCAGGAGCGAGATCACCAGCCAGAGCAGGCTCATGCTCCAATTGCCAGCAACCGCCTGCTGAATACTGCGGGCTACCATACCAGGAGGCAACCATTGCAGATACGACGAGATGCTCGCATGTTGCAGGGATGCAATAAAACTGTCCGAAGCCACGCCACGAGCCAGGAATTGCCAGAGAATACCAGAGGAAGAGAGCAGAATAATCAGTACAACCGTCATCACATCGCGGAAGCGGCGGCTCTGCAACGTCCGCATGAGCAGGGCCAGCACAAGCTGACTGATCCCTACCAGTTGCACATAGAAGACGAGCGCACCCAGCAATGCGATCAGTGCCAGCGGAAACGAAGTGGCCCAGCCAGCTACCAGCGCCACCAGCACAAGGAACACGCCGATCATTGGCAGATCCAACACAGTCGAAAGGACCATGCTCACCATCAACTCGGCGCGTGTCAGGGGAAAGAGAGACAATTTTGAAGGGTCCAACCCTTCGTTGACGTTGAACTCTAATAAGGGCAAAACTGCCCAGACAACATATATTCCTGTCAATACAAGAAATGTCACTTCGGTATTGGCGGGCGTGGGAAAAAAGCGATAGGCCAGAAACGAGAGAACGGCAATAGTCCCGCCAATGCTGAGACCAGCCAGCAACGCCAGGACACGACCGATAATCACCATGATGCGGCCTGATCCACGTGTAAAGGCCCGGAGAAACATCTTCCAGCGCAGCCAGAATAACCAGCGCAGTTTATCGCGATGAATAACCACCTGTTTGCTCCTCTTATTCCAGCCAGCTCAGATTATGGCTACCATTTTGCACACCGACGACGTTGAGGAAAATGTCTTCCAGCGTGGCGTCTTTATCGTCTCCGCTGGCCCGTTCGCGCAACTCCTGCAAGGTTCCTTCAGCCACCAGCACGCCCTGATTGATAATGCCAACCCGCGTACACAGGCGCTCCACTACCTCCATGATGTGTGACGAGAAAAAGATGGTCGTGCCGCGCTGGGTCAATTCTCGCAGAATGTCGCGAATCACCCGCGAACTCACCGGATCGATTCCCTCAAAAGGCTCATCGAGAAAGAGCACCTGTGGTCGATGCAGGATAGCCGCTGCCAGCGCCACTTTCTTGCGCATACCCACTGAATAGTCGACGATCAATTTATCGGCATCGTTAGCGAGATCAAGCACCTGCAACAGCTCTTCGGTGCGGCGGCGCACATCTACATCTGGAACCCCATACATATGACCGGCGAAAGTGATAAATTCTCTGCCGCTCAGCCGTTCATAAAGATTTAGATACTCAGGCAGCACTCCCATCAATGCACGCGCCCGCAGCGGTTCTTTCCAGACATCCACGCCAGCGACCAGAGCCGATCCAGCCGTCGGACGCAACAATCCCACCAGCATTTTGATTGTCGTCGATTTACCGGCCCCGTTCGGACCAAGAAAGCCGAAGAACTCGCCCTGACGGACCGCAAGATTAAGATGATTCACCGCTACCTTTTGCCCAAACGTCCGTACAAGATCATGGGCCACCACCGCATAGGGTATATTGCTTTCACTGCTTTCTAAACGAGATTGAGATGATGAATATGGCGCAACCGAGCCATACTGATATGGCGCATTCGGCTCAGGAAATGTTGTCATTTTTTCTCTTTCCTTTTCACACACATATATAGCATTTAGCTATAACAAATATAGCTTACAGCTATTCTCTTGTCAAGGGGCTCATCACAGTACTAGCACGCAAAACGCTCTGTTAAGAAAGACGTGAAGACATACAAATTATCACATTTTTATCAACTCATCGTGAATGAATTTTGAAGAAAATGAGTTCGCAGAACATTATTTTGTTATTGGCAGCAAGGATAAAAAGCAGGGCAGATAAAAAGCATGGGAAACTTTTGCGAAGGTTTCCCATGCTTTTTAAAATGAACTATATGCAGTGCTGACCTAGTTTATCCACTCTCCGGGTTTACGGATGCGCACGCCAGCCTCGCTCTCCTTCATCGTTTTGGCATCCTCAGCAATTCGCTTGGACAGATCGGAGAAATTGGTACGATGCCAGTAAGCAGCGGGAAAGAGTCCCAGCCCGATTGCCAGAGCTGCCCCGATTTGAGGGCCGTTAAAGGGAAGCCCTGGAGGAAGATGAAATGGCACCAGCGCAATCGCCCCCGTCTGATACGAAAAATCAAATGCAAAAATGATCAGTTCAAGGACGCATGCAACACAATAAGAGAGTATCTCAAGTTTCTTCTGCGCGCGAAAAACAATGGCGAGAATAACGTTCAAAACAAACAGGAAACCGGTGATCCATAAGGTGATTAAGACAAAATTGTTTTGCATCGTGTTCACTACACTCAACTACATACTAACAGGCCAGTTGACGCTGGCCCGTACCTGCCTCAATTCTTTGTCAGCATCAGATTAGAGAAAGCGATCTCAGTTCCCTTGAGATTCACCAGCATTCCTATCTGGCCGTTCGAGAAAGATGTGTCCTGGGCTGATGCTAACTTCTTGCCATTCATATACAACGTGAAATTTTTGCCATTGACCACAATTTTCAACGTATTTGTGAACTTTGCACCATGTCCCAGATGATACTCCTTCCCCAATTTTTGATGCCATAAGGTGGACCAGGGCGTTACATCCGCGCCAAAGCCATCGTCATACTTGGCAAAAATATACTCTCCATTATCTTTCGCACTCGCCACGCCAAAGAAATAGAACGTCGAGTGGCCCTTTTTAGGCGCATTGTAATGAAAGACTATCCCAAATTGATTATCAAACGTACCATCATCACCCTTCGCCTCCTGCATCGTCAGGCTATACACAAACGGCGAGGAGAACGTCTCATCGGGCAGGAGAGCAAAAGCCGAATGCTGATTGCTATCATTATTCGCGATGTGATAGGCACCGTCTTTAAACTGATATAACTGAGCACCCTTTGTAGCAACTGGCCAGTTATGATTATTCGTGCTGAGCGAGTCCGCCAGAATAATATTCGCCGATTGCGCAACAGTCGTTGCCTGAGCAACGGTTGTCGCAGTTGCATCAGTTGCGCTCAGGCCAGCAGCCGTCTGTGCATTTTGCATTCTAGATCGAGCGCCAACGATCCAGAAGGCGCTGGTTGCAAAGATTAAAATAACTGCCGCCGCGACCAGGACAATCGCCATCATGTTTCGCTTTAGCTTACCCTTGAACGAGGGATCATAGACCTCCTCTTCCGTCGGGGGCGTTGCAGAGGCCGAATCGAGCGGCTGGGAGAGGACTGGCAACAAACCGGTCATATATTGACCTGGCTGACCAGCAACTGGCACCTTAATCACCTTGACCGATTGCGTCAGCTTCATCGTAGTTGTCTGACCGTTTTTTTCATTCGTCACAGGGATCATCAGGGCCGCCGTCCCCTGTGCGTTCGTCAACGCTCCCGTCGTGGTCGCAGGTTTATTTTGTTCGTTGTTCAGATCGGGCAGAACGCGCGTCTTGCTCGGATCGTTCTGTGGCGGCATCATATAATTTGCATTTGCTGGCTGGAAGTCAGTACTCGCTGCCGCGAAAGCATTTCCCTCAGAACCCGCTTCCGGCGAGGAGCCACCCATGAGACCAGAATCACTGTTGCGCTTCTTCCACTCACCAAAGGTGCTGGGAGCAGGTGCTGCGTTCGGCACATTTATTGGCATATTAGCCGGGGGGGTATAGAGCTCAGTTGATTCCAGTTCCGCTACTCCAGCCGGTTCGTATACTGGCGCAGGTGAAAACTCCAACTGTTCCGGCGCGGAAGGCTGCTGTGCAAAGGCGCTCAAGCCATCCATTGTACGTAACAAGCTCATCTTCCTCTGGCCGAAACGTGCTCCCCCTGGAGTTTGTATCGCCGTTGCATCTGGTGGAATAGGAGTAGCGGCTGCATCTAACGGCGGCAAAATACCAGAAAACGAGGGCAACGTCATGCTCGTCTGCCCCACAATATCATGTCTCACGCCGCCCTGTCCCATCACAGGTTCAGCGTTAGCAGCTGGTTGAACAGGAGGCATTGCGGCACCCGCTCCCAGTTCATTCGTAGCAACGGCAGGCGCGTTCTTTTGCCACATCGGGTCAAACAGACTGCGTGGCTTAAACATACGACTATCCGCCGCACCATTATCGACAGGCATATCGTTCAGGCGCACCCCGGCGGCAGTTAAAGCTGCACGAAAAGCACTGGCAAAATCCACCGCCCGCACATAACGGTCTGTCGGCTGTTTCGCCAGTACACGCAGCATCACCTGTTCAGCAGCAGGGGGCAAATCCGGTCGTAAAGAGCGGGGAGAAGGAGGGGGAGTATGCAGGTGTTGCATCGCGACCTGCATTGGCATATCGCCGCTAAACGGCGTTACTCCGGTAATCATGTGATACAGAATACAGCCCAGCGAATAAATATCGGCTCTTGCATCCACTTCTGCGCCGCCCAACACCTGCTCTGGTGCCATATAGTCTGGCGTCCCCAGCGGCACACCCGCACCAGTCAGGCGATTTTGCTGGATCTGTCCTTCGGCGACGATCTTCACCAAACCAAAATCGCTCAAGACCAGACGACCTTCAGGGGTTTCAAGGATATTGGCAGGCTTCACATCCCGGTGAATAACACCACAATCATGCGCGACAGACAGAGCGGCCGCCATCTGCTCTAAATAATTCACCACCTTCGCCAGCGGCATCGATCCCTCACGCTCCAGCTCGTCACGCAAGGTACCGCCACTGATATAAGGCATCACCAGATACGCCAGACCATCACGCTCACCATACTCATGCACAGGCATAATGTTCGGGTGTACCAACGAAGCTGCCGCATCAGTTTCTCGCCGGAAGCGCTCCAGGAATGCTGCCTGTTGATTAGGGGCCAACGGCGACATAGGCAATAAGACCTTGACCGCCACCTGACGCCGGGGCCGTGATTGCTGAGCCAGGAATACTGCACCCATTCCTCCTTGCCCGATGAGCTTTTGTAGAGTACAGGTGCCTAGCACCATTCCTATCAATGCTTCTGCGTTCATCGCATTTTCCCTCTTTTGCCGCTAAGATTCTACATTATTGGCGTGACCCTTCCCGCCAGAGCCGCAACCACTCCTCTCCCTCATATCTTAGAGGATATATCACAACCGGGATCGCTCCTGGTAGTATTTTTCATAGCGTTGACATAGATCAACTACGGGTCAGCAACAGGTTTTTGAAGGCCACCTCTGTCCCGTTCTGATTCACAATCATTCCCACCTGGCCGCTTTTCAGCGCATCGTCCTGTACCGTTTTAAGCTCTTTGCCATTCACTGTAAAGGTAAACTTATTGCCGTTCATCAAAACCTTGAAGGTATTGCTGGCTTTGTCGCCCTGTCCCTGATGAAATTCCGCGCCAAAGTTTTGCGACCATAGCTTCTTCCAGGGAGCTTTCGCATCGGCATCGTTATAAAGCCAGAACTGATACTGCCCGCCCTTCGTGTTCACCACTTCAAAACTATAGAACGTTGTGACTGTCTTCCCGTTCTGCGTCTTCTGACTAAAGCGGAATAGCATCCCAAAGGAATTGGTATCGGTGGCCTTACCCTGCACCTCCTGCATCGTCAAAGTATAGCCAAGTTGACCATCAACGGGATTGGCCTGCAAGACTGTGGCTCGACCATTATCACCACGATCAGTGATGTGATAAGCTCCATTCTTGAATGCATAGACATCGGCAGGGCTGGTGAGCCAGTTATGCATATTCTGGTCCAGTGGATCAGAGAGAATTATATTGGCCTGAGCCGTTGCCGTCGCTCGCGCATTTGCGTCTGGCGTCCCTGCTGGCTTTGTAGTTGCTTGCTGCTGCTGTTGTTGTCCCGCCGTCGTGGGTGTTTGTCCACGACCTCGTACAAACCAGAAAATACCGCCACTGGCAGCTATGATCAACACCACCACCAGAACCAGAGACACGACGGCCCAGGGCCTGAGACCCTTCTTTGTAGACTTTGTTTTCTCCGGCTTGAGCGACACCTCTTCGCCTATCCCCAGCGCCTCTTCCTGTGGAACTACAGGCAGGATACCAGTCATAAAACGTCCAGGTTGCCCAGGAACCGGCATTTGAACGACCTTCACCGGACCAGTCAATTTCGCTGAATTCGATCCTGCCTGCGCGGTCATTTCCCCGGTCGTATTGAATATACCCAGCGACCCGACCTCGGAGGCAGGCTGAGCGGTCGAGAAGGGAGAGAAAGCGTCGGGGGCGGCTGGTGCTTCCGTGCTATTCGCAGGCATTACTGGCATCTGGCCTGTACTACCAGTGCCAACCAGTGGGAACTTACCAGTTCGTGAGAGAAGACCTCCACCAACGGTACGTGGCCCATCAGAACCAGGAGTGGGAATAGAGCTACCAGTCAACGCCGAAGCAGTCCCTGTAACCGACTGCATCGCGCTTGTTGAGCGGCTCAAGAGTCCACTACCTCTTTCAGCTGTCGGCAATTTTCTGCTCTGCCCTTGATTACCAAGCATCATTCCACCAGTCATGCCAGGCAGTGCTCCATCGTTCAAGTGTGCCGCTGGCATCTGGGCCGATTGAGTAGAGGCACCCGTTGTCTGCCAGTTCGGATCAAAAAGGCTCTTTGGTGTCATAAAGCGACCGGTTGCGGCCTTGAACTTCGCCGTTCCCTGGATAATATTGGCCTCCACCTGAATACCAGCACTCAGTAGCGCGGAACGGAAAGCATTCGAGAGATCCTCAGCCCTGGAATAGCGATCAGACGGGCGTTTCGCCAGCGCGCGCAGGATCACCTGTTCGGCAGCTATTGGTAGGTCTGGACGGAGCATTTGAGGGGAGGGAGGCGGAATTTGCAAATGCTGCGCGGCTATCTGCATGGGAGTCTCGCCCTGGAAAGGCGTGGTGCCAGTAACCATCTGATAGAGGATCACGCCGAGGGAGTAGAGATCGGCGCGTGTATCAACCTCTTCACCAATCACCTGCTCTGGTGCCATATAATCAGGCGTGCCAACAGGTGCTCCGGCCCCGGTCAATCGTACCTGGGGAGAAGCGTCTGCCGCTACAATCTTCACCAGACCAAAATCAGTCAGCAACAAACGGCCTTCATGTGTCTTCAAGATATTGGCTGGTTTAATATCGCGGTGAATCACACCATGCTCATGCGCAAAATCGAGCGCTGCGGCCACCTGCTCTAAATAATTCGCCACCTCACTCAGCGGCAACGGTCCCTCGCGCTCCAATTCATCGCGCAAAGTGCCGCCACTGACATAGGGCATCACCAGATATGCCAGGCCATCTTGCTCGCCATATTCGTGTACAGGTGTGATATTCGGATGCTCCAGCGATGCTGCCGCGTCAGTCTCGCGCCTGAAACGCTCAAGAAATGCGACAAGCTGATGGGGACTCAAAGGAGTCATAGGCAACAAGACTTTCACGGCAACCTGACGCCGGGGACGCGATTGCTGCGCGAGATAGACTGCACCCATACCTCCCTGTCCCACCAGTTTTTGCAGCGTACAGGTTCCTAATACTGTTCCTATCAATGCTTCTGCGTTCATGAAAACTCTACCCCTTTTTACTGCTGACATCCAATAGCTGTCACCCTCTTTCCCCGCCGCATCATCTCCCTTCAGCCTTTGTAATCTACACTTGTACCCTTGTACATATTAGTCAACTTGCATTGTTCTGACAATGTATTAGCCTTGAAAGCATGACCAAAGTAATGTTTTTCTGTAGCTCAACTTTCAACACAAAAGAGGCTTGCCTGCTCTGGCATGAAAACACAACAGAAGATGGATTTCAACGGAGAGCGCAAAGATATGAGAGCATCTCAGCTAGAAGAGGGGCAATATCCCCACTTCGTAGTGGAGAAGATTGCCATTATGTTTTATGTTGTTGAGCAATCGTTAGAGGGGCATATCGCTCAACAACGCGTATAAAGAACACTTCAGAGGTTAGATCTCGCCAACAAACGCCTGCGGATCGTTCAATCCTTGAGTATCTCTATCCTCTTCGGCATCGAGTGGCACCTCTTCGTCGCCGACACGCGCCACCATCGAGGGAACAGTGCGGCTCTGAATGATGATCCCACGAAACAGCGAAGAGGAGGCCTGCCCCAGCAGCGGCCGCAGACTCTCCAGACGCTCACGTTGTTGCTGAAGCTGTTCGGTTCGTCTGCCTGCCACTCGCTCATTCATTACACCATCAGTCATGACTGGCGTTACCTGCTCCCAGATATCGCGCGCATCCAACACCTGTCCCACTGCTGCCTGCAACTGCTGCACCAGATCGATCGTCTGGTTGAGGATCATCAGGATATCACCCTCCGCCAGTTCAATCCGCCGCAAGAGGCCGCTCAAAGACATGCCACGCGACCAGGCCAGTGCCACACCATGAAATTCAGCGACGATGCCCGGCGAATAAGGGATCGTTGCGCGCTCTTCGATGCCATGTACCCGCTGAATGATCTGCCACAGTTCACGCCGTACCTGCGTCAATTTGGCATGCACGACGTTGCGATTGTTCAGACGACGATCATTATCAAAAGTAAACCAGCTACAGACCTCCGCCAACTCGTGGGCCGATAGTTCGCTCAGCACACCGCTGGTCATTAACTCCACCAGAATAACTCCGGCAGGATGAAAAATGCTGCGTAAG
This sequence comes from Reticulibacter mediterranei, assembly GCF_016587455.1. NCBI lineage: Bacteria > Bacillati > Chloroflexota > Ktedonobacteria > Ktedonobacterales > Reticulibacteraceae > Reticulibacter > Reticulibacter mediterranei. The sequence goes on from NZ_BNJK01000001.1 coordinate 2,684,483, forward strand.
AGCCGCCCTTTGAGCGTCAGTTGATCGTTCTGACCGATATAGCCAAGCGCACGCAACGCAAAGATGGTGCCATCCAATTCAGCGGCACCGGCCCGACTCAACGGATAGTCGCCGATTTTCTGCCGCCGCTTCTCCAATGCCTGTAAAGCTCCCTGCGACGCTGCTCCCTTTTTCCGTCCCGACTTTTTCGCCTTTTGATAGCGCTTCTCAAGGCGATGCAGTTCGTTAATCTCCCAGAGCAGATAGCGCTGATACTCGCGCAAGCTGGAAGCACAGATGCGACGCAAATGCTGCACATCGCCCGGTCGCCAGAGGTTCAAGATAGAGTTATAGCGCACGATAAAAGAGCTGGTCACGGGCAATAGCTCGCCGGTAATACGCTGGAATGCCTCTTCAAACGGCTCCCAGGGCGAATAGGGAATAATCGCCGAGCCATGCACATCCATACCGCGTCGTCCGGCACGTCCTGTGAGCTGGCGATACTCATTCGGGGTCAGCAGACGCATCTCCTGCCCATCAAATTTACTCAGGCTACCAACCACCACCGAACGTGCAGGCATGTTCACACCAAGAGCCAGCGTATCAGTCGCAAAAACCGCTCGCAAATAGCCTCTAGCAAACAGCGTTTCCACCAGCACCTTCAAGCCCGGCAACAACCCGGCGTGATGAAAGGCTAATCCACGTGGCAACAATCCAACCAGCGCATGCACCTGCTGAAGGTTCCGATCCTCTTTTGGCAAACGATCCAGCCAGATGCCCACTTCGTCACGAATACGCGCCTCCTCTTCGGGAGAGGTGAAGCTATGCAGTGCCGCGCCCATTGCGGCCTCTTCCACGACACGGCGTCCCGGCAAGAAGTAGAGGCAGGGGAGCATATCAGCATCACGCAGCACAGTTAATATCTCGCCCGGAGTAGGTGCTCGTCGTTGGGGACGCTTCGGCTTCTTCTCTCCCTCCGGCGTCTGCCCATCCTCCCGCCGCTCAGCGATCTCCTGCGTAGCGCCCGTTTCCTCGATCTCTCCACGTGCAGCGCGTTTTGCCGAACGCTGATACGCCTTCCCTCGTTTGCGACGCTCCAACCAGATATCTTCGTCCAGATCCTCGTCTTCCTCATCCTCATACACAAAAGCACGGTTGCGCGCCATCGCCTGGGCCAGTTTCGCCTCGCCCCCTATACGTGGGAAACGCTCAACTCGATTACCATTCGCATCCTGCACCAGATGCAATTTGTTATCTAAAAAGTAATAATCTTCTAGAGGGACGGCACGTTCTTCATGCACAACCAGTTCGATAGGTCGATGCACGCGGCTGATCCAGCTTGCCAGATCTTCGGCATTACTTACGGTGGCGGAAAGCCCGACCAGCTGAATATGCGGTGGCGAGCAGATGATGGCTTCTTCCCACACGGGACCACGTCCAACATCGCTCAGATAATGCAGTTCATCAAAAACGACGAAACCCACATCGGCCAGCGAGGATGGCACAAAGTCAACATCAGGGGCGAGGCGATCTCCTCCCTCTTCCAGAAGCATATTGCGATAGACTTCTGTGGTCATAACGACAATCGAAGCCTGGCTATGCTCGACGATATCGCCCGTCACCAGCCCAACATTATCGTACCCATAAAGGTCACGCAAATCGCGATATTTCTGATTGGAGAGCGCCTTCAATGGAGTGGTATAAATGACGCGCTGCTGGTGTTGTTGCGCTTGCCAGATGGCGAACTCGGCGACAAGCGTCTTGCCTGTACCGGTAGGAGCCGCCACCAGCACAGATTGCCCTCGCAACAGGTGTCCCATCGCCTCTAGTTGAAACGCGTCAATAGGGAAGGGGTAACGCGCGACAAATGCCTCAATGCCCGCCAGGTTCTCTTGCCCGGCCTCCACGTGTTCGTCCATACTTTCTCTATCGTACATTAAACTATATTTACATCCTCTCACATTGTAACACGTTCCAACAATACACACAAGCGGTACGATAGCAGTAATACAAGAGTTTATTACTCCTTTTCGGACTTGAGATCAGTAAAATGCGCTGCTGAGCGTGCAGTTTCATCTTTTAGAGGCTATACTAAAAGAGATCGTATTCACATTCGTAGAGTTATTAAGGAGTAACAAGATGTGTTATGACGATAATGCGCGGCCTCCTATGCCACCCGGAGCTAATGGCACAGCGCACGGTGAAGATCTGGTTCTGACCGCCACTGACGGCAACCGTTTTGCCGCCTATCTCGCTCGACCCGATCAGCCCACCAATGCACAGATAATCATTTACCCCGATGTTCGCGGCCTGCATCAGTTCTACAAAGATCTGGCGCTACGCTTCGCAGAAGCAGGTATCACCGCTATCGCTTTTGACTATTTTGGGCGCACAGCAGGTCTCACCTCGCGCGATGAACCGTTTGAGTTCATGCCACATGTGCAGAAGCTTCAACTTCCCACTATCTTTTCAGACGTTGCAGCTGCCCTCGCCTATCTACAAACCAATGGTGGACAGGGCCGCTCCACGTTTACTGTCGGCTTCTGTATGGGTGGCTCGCTTTCATTTATGACCGGCACAGCCGAATTTGATCTGGCTGGCGTGATCGGCTTTTATGCTGGCATGAGTCGCAACTTTGGCGGTGCTGGAACCCTGCTCGATCAGGCCGCGAAGATCCACTATCCGGCGCTTGGCCTCTTCGGTGGTGCCGATCAGGGCATCCCGCCCAGCGATGTCCAAAGCTTTGACGAGAAGCTCACCAGTGCAGGCGTCGAACACGAGATCATCGTCTATCCTGGCGCACCGCATAGCTTCTTTGATCGTCGCGCCGACCAGTACGCCGAAGCCTCTACTGACGCCTGGAAGCGCGTTCTTGACTTCATAAAAGCTCACACGCACTAACACCATTGCCCATGCTGCTCCTTTTTGCCGGTCCGTTCGTAATAAAGAGAGAAGGACAACCACCGACATAAAAGGAGCAGATCGCATGATGAACAAAAAGCCTCCGGTTGGTAAAACATTAACATGGGCCTATGCCGCCGTTACAGCCGTCACCGCAATCTCGATTATCGTACCTATCCTCATGGAGAAAATCGCGCGCAAGGAGAAACGCTAGCAGCCCGCTACACACGCAGGAGAAACAGCGCTTCGGTTGGCGTCCGATAGATATCTAATTGTATCTTCGCGTCATCTTTGCTATAATAGCGTGGTACAAGATGATAGATTTTTCAACGTTGATGAAGAGGAGTAACTCGCGGAGGATAACAGCGAGCCGATAGATGGTGCAAGGTCGGCAATCCAAACTGAGTGAAGGGCGCTTCGGAGTTGGATTCATTGCATAAATGAGTGGCTTCACCGTTCAATGGCACATTCCTGGATATGCCTTACCATATATCGGTGAAGAAGCAGGGTGGAACCGCGCATGTGTCCATCGATGTAGCTGCCCCAGGCTTCTACGCGACACATTCGTCCCTGGGCGGATTACGCCTGGGGCTTTTTTTGTGGAGGAGACCACTCATGACACAAACCGAGAACACACCAGCCGTGCAGGATACGCCACTGGTGCCAATTGAAGACATTGTTTCCCTCTGTAAACGGCGTGGCTTCGTCTACCCCAATTCCGAAATCTACGGTGGCGTAGCGGGCATTTTCGACTTCGGCCCGCTGGGGGTCGAGCTACGCAATAACATCCGTCGCTACTGGTGGTGGTCGATGGTCCAGTTGCACGATAACGTCGTCGGCATCGAAGGCTCCATCATCACTCATCCGCGCGTCTGGGAGGCCAGCGGCCACGTCGAGAACTTCGTGGATCGCCTGGTCGAATGCAAAAAGTGCAAGCAGCGCTTCCGCATCGATCACCTGCCCCCAGAAAATCTTGAGCAGAACAAATGCCCCAACTGCGGCGGCGAACTGCTGGAACCACGCACGTTCAACCTCTTGATGGAGACCTATCTTGGCGTCATCGAGGGCGAGCGCATGAAGACCTATCTGCGCGGTGAAGCCTGCCAGAACATCTACCTGGACTACGACAACGTGCAGAAGTCCTCGCGCATGCAGGTGCCGTTTGGGATCTGTCAAATCGGGAAAGCATTCCGTAACGAGGTCACGCCTAGAAACTTCCTGTTCCGCCAGCGCGAGTTTGAGCAGTGGGATTTGCAATTCTTCGTCCATCCGAGCGAGATGGAGAAGTGGTTCGACTACTGGAAAGAGTTCCGCTTTAACTGGTATCAGGGCATCATCACGCACAAAGATCGCATGCGCTTGCGCGAACACGGCCCCGATGAACTGGCCCACTACGCAAAAAAAGCGTTCGATATCGAGTATCGCACCATTCTGGGCTGGCAGGAATGGGAAGGCATTCACTGGCGGCAAGACTGGGATCTCTCGCGCCACAGCGAATATAGCGGCGAGGATTTGAGCTACACCGATCCGCTGACCAAAGAGCGCTATATCCCCTGGATCGTGGAGACATCCGGCGGCGTGGATCGCACCTTCCTCAACCTGCTACTTGACGCCTATGAAGTGCAGCCAGACCCAACCGGGAAAGACAATCCCCGCACCGTGCTGCATCTGCATCCCTGGCTTGCTCCCGTCAAAGTTGCGGTCCTACCGCTACAAAAGAACAAAGAGGAACTGGTCAAAACCGCGAAGGGCATTCACAACAACTTGAAGCGTTTCATGGTCAGCCAGTATGATGATATTCAGAACATTGGTCGCCGCTATCGCCGTCAGGACGAGATCGGGACGCCCTACTGCGTCACCATCGACTTCCAGACGCTCGACGACCAGACTGTTACCGTTCGTGAGCGCGACGCAATGAGCCAGATTCGCATCCACATCGACGAACTGATGCCCTATCTGCTCGAACGCGTCACCTGGAAATAGCAACATTCCCGTGCGGTTTCTTGCCCGCGAACGAGGGCAGGCATGGAGAAAAAACCATGCTTGCTCTCGTTTTTCTATAAGATCAACCAATTGGTACCGTATCTTTTACAGGGTTTGGCGCGTTTGATATAGTGGAATCGAATCCAGATCGATGATACAAAAGGATACAAGAAAATATGACCCGTATTGTTTCATATAATATTCTGGCTGGTGGCTATAGTTTACGTGAAAATGGTGCAAGACGTACTGCGCAGTTGACGAAAATGATTCAATCGGTGGACCCGGATGTGGTGGGGCTGGTAGAGGCAACACACCCTCTCCTGTTACAAAAACCCCTGGTAATCGAAGAGATCGCGGAAGCCCTCAATATGCAGCTTATCATGGGTGGCGATCCCGCTCATAGCTCCGATTATCAGTTAGCATTATTAACCCGCTTACCCGTTGTCTACACGAAGATACATCCGCGTCCCGGCGTTCTGAACAAGCCGCTGTTGGAAGTGTGCGTCGAGGAAAGCAACGGGCAACAGCTCACAATCTTTGTGACCCACTTCCACGCAGCTTTCTATCGTGGCTGGGCTGGCAACCATTTGCGAGAACGCGAGGCGCGCGAAATCCTGCGCATCATGGCCCCATTGCGTGAAGAGGGCAGGCCGCACATGCTAATGGGCGACTTCAACTCGCTGGCTCCCGGCGATGCATTCAAGGCCAGTTTCCTGGTGCGCTACGTCGTGGGCCTGGATCGAGACAAGCAAGGGAGCAAGATGACCGATGGACATCCTCATCTTGACTTCGTCGTACCGCCAAAACTACGCTTCCTGAAGCCGCTGCTCCGCACAATCCCACGTAGCCAACTGCTCTGTTCGCTCTTCGATGCTGCCGCCACCTTCTATGCGCCACGTGGCTGCATTCGCATCCTGCAAGAAGCTGGTTACATTGACAGCTTCCGTCGTGCCCACTCCAACGAGTGGGGCTTTAGCTGCCCAGCCGCCGCACCTGCCGGGCGCATCGACTACATCTTCTCCAGCCCCGATCTCATCGAGCGCCTCGAACAATGCGACGTACTCACCAGTGGTGAGGGTGTGCAGGGGAGCGAGGCCAGCGATCATCTCCCGGTCACAGCCGAGTTTGGTCTGCGCGTGCAAAACCATCCACAACAAGAAGAACTGGATAGCGCGATGACGCACTAAACCAGACAAACAACGTGGGAATACCACCCGAAAATGGCAGGGGCGATGGCTTGTCCTCGCCCTTCCCAGGCGCGATGAGGGGAGAACACCGGGCGAGGACAAGCCATCGCCCCTGCCATTTTCGGGGCGCTCCCTGCCACCTTTTCTCATTTCATCGCGTTAAATATTCCATTGATAATGATAAACGCAACCGTCATACCACCCAGCACAGCCAGGGCAACCAGGCTGCTAATAGAAGAGTTTGTAAACAGGATGAGGGTAATAAAAGCAAGCAGGGAGATGGAAACGATGGCTAACGCCAACCGTTGTCCCGACGATGCGCCATGACGATTCGGTGGCTGGATTTTACCGGCTGGTCCCTGAGCCATCCGCTGCGACAAACGTTGCGCGAAAGCATCCATAAACTCATCATCATACATTGCACTGGGACCATATGGCTCGCCAGCATGCGGTTGCTCATATGACTGGTTCCCCTCATAGCCTTGGTAATGCCGCTGCTCTTCAGGATGCATCTGTTGCATACTTCTTCAGTTCCTTCCTTCAAAGAAATAATCTGTCTATAATTCCGAACACTCTTATCTACGTGATTGTTAACGGCGATGTTGTAGAAAAATCGCCTACAAACACAAAAGGATGTGGCCATCTTCGCGAATAGCCACATCCTTTATCGTTTTGATTGAATTGAGCGTTCTATTGGAACACATCTTTTGTTTTCTCAAACAGGTTGCGGAAGATGTTTTTATCGTTCTGTTCGTTTTGTTCTTGTTCGAGGCGAGCAAATTCTTCAAGCAGGTGCTTCTGTTCAGCGGTCAGGCTGGTAGGCGTCACGACTTTGACGATGACATGTTGATCGCCACGCGCGCTGCTGTGGACAACAGGAACACCCATTCCTTTGAGGCGAAACGAGCGACCGCTCTGCGTGCCAGCGGGAATTCTCAGAGTCGTCTTCTTCTCATCGACGGTCGGCACGTCAACCTCATCGCCAAGCGCGGCCTGTGTAAAGCTGATAGGCAATTCATAAATGATATCGTTGCCCTGACGCTTGAAGAACTGGTGCGGCTTCACTGTTAGCACAACATAGAGGTTACCAGGCGTGCCACCACGCGCACTCACTTCTCCTTCGCCAGTCACGCGCACGTTAATGCCATCATCGACACCGGCGGGAATGTTGACTACCACGCGTCGATTGTTGCGCACGCGCCCCTGTCCACGACATTTCTCACAGGGGGTCGTAATGACACGGCCCTCTCCTCGGCAGCGTTCACACATCGTCACATTGACGAACTGACCAAAGATCGACTGCTGCACGCGGCGAATTTCGCCCGTTCCCTGACAGGCGGAACAACGCGACGTTGATGTACCCGGCTGCGCTCCATTACCACGACAATGAGAACAGGTCTCCCAACGAGGAAGTTCGATCTCTTTCTGGCAACCAAACACCGCCTCTTCAAACGTGATCGTCAGCTCATAGCGCAGGTCTGCTCCACGCTGCGGTCCCGTTCGGCGCGATGTTCCACCAGCCGTTCCTGCGAAGAAAGTCTCGAAGAGATCGTTAATAGTACTGAATGAGCCAAAATCAGTGGCAAAACCAGCTCCAGCGCCCGCACCGTTGCCCAGCCCCGCATGACCATAACGATCATAGGCGGCGCGCTTCTGCGGATCGCTCAATACTTCGTATGCCTCGTTGATCTCGATAAAGCGGGCCTCCGCTCCCTGCTCTTTGTTCGCATCCGGGTGATATTGCTTCGCCATACGCCGGAAGGCCTTTTTAATCTCGTCTTCCGTAGCCGTACGCGCTACCCCCAGCACCTCATAAAAATCTCGTTTGTTTGCGGCCATCTACCGGTCCTTTACCGTCAGAAACAGGGCGCGATATTATCCGCGCTACTGGTTAAACTAAACTATATACCGGGCATCATCGTTTATACCAGGTATTTCCTACCCATTTACAAATGCAGCTTTCTGCTTCAATTTTATTAACTTACAACCATTCAGTGTACAACGCTCTTATAAACATACGCAATGGGGGTAGCCAAAATGGTGCGATAGGATAATATGCGCCAGGACCGCCGATTGCGTATTCAGGAAACGGGTGTAAGGGTGCCAGCACTGGCACCCTTACCTGAGTTGTTACATTTCTTTGTATTCACCCTCAATGGTGTCGTCGCGAGAACCGGCACCAGCTTCACCCTCTGGCTGTGGTCCTCCGGCGTAGTCGCCACCAGGAGCTGCGCCCTGCTGCTGATACATTGATTCGCTCACGCGATAGAAAGCCTGCTCCAACGCCTCACGTGCCGATTTGATGCGGCTGATATCGTCGGTGGCAAGGGCCGCACGAACATCGGCAATCTTGGTCTCCAGTTCGCCCTTCTGCTCAGAGGAGAGCTTATCACCCAGTTCGGAGAGGCTCTTCTCGGAGCGGTAAGCCGCGCTATCGGCCAGGTTGCGCTCCTCCACCTCTTCTTTGCGCCGCTTGTCATCGGCTGCATGCGACTCTGCCTCATGCACCATCTTGTCGATCTGATCTTTCGAGAGACCACTGGAAGGATGAATGGTGATCTTCTGCTCGCGTCCGGTCCCCTTATCGCGGGCCGACACGTTCACGATACCATTGGCATCGATATCAAACGTCACTTCGATCTGTGGCACCCCACGAGGAGCCGGGGGAATACCATCCAGAATGAAGCTACCAAGCGAACGGTTATCTTTTGCAAATTCGCGCTCACCCTGGAGGATGTTGATCTCCACGCTGGGCTGGTTATCGCTGGCGGTCGAGAAGACCTGGCCCTTCTGAGTCGGAATCGTGGTGTTGCGCTCGATCAAGCGGGTAAAGACGCCACCCAGAGTCTCGATACCCAGCGAAAGCGGGGTCACGTCGAGCAGCAGTACATCTTTGACATCGCCTGTCAAGACACCTGCCTGGATCGCGGCACCAATAGCTACAACCTCGTCAGGATTGACGCCGCGATGTGGCTCGCGATCAAAGATGCGACGAACGAGCGTCTGCACAGCTGGCATACGCGTCTGACCACCAACCAGCACGACCTCGTCGATGCCGCCGGGACGCACATCAGCGTCGGTCAGGGCTTTGGTGACAGGGATGCGCGAATTCTCGACCAGATCCTCCACCAGTTGCTCCAATTTTGAGCGGGAAAGCGTCATGGTCAAATGCTTAGGACCGCTGGCATCCGCCGTAATGAACGGCAGGTTGACCTCCGTCTGCATCGAGCTGGACAGCTCTTTTTTCGCCTTCTCTGCTGCCTCTTTCAAGCGCTGGAGGGCCATGCGATCTTGGCGCAGATCAATGCCCTGCTCGCGGCGGAACTCATCGGCCAGCCAGTTGATAATGCGCTGGTCGAAGTCGTCACCGCCCAGGTGCGTGTCACCATTGGTGCTTTTTACTTCAAAAACGCCATCGCCCAACTCCAGGATCGAGATATCAAACGTACCTCCACCCAGGTCATACACGGCGATACGCTCATCTTTTTTCTTATCAAGTCCGTAGGCCAGCGATGCAGCGGTAGGCTCGTTGATGATACGCAAGACCTCCAGACCAGCAATGCGGCCAGCATCTTTGGTCGCCTGACGCTGTGCATCGTTAAAGTACGCCGGAACGGTGATAACAGCCTGCGTAACTCGCTCGCCGAGATAGGATTCTGCATCGGTCTTGAGCTTCTGCAAGATCATAGCAGAGATTTCAGGTGGGCTATACTGTTTACCCTGCACCTCTACCCAGGCATCACCATTGCTGGCGCGCACAACCTTGTAAGGAACCAGGCGTTTGTCGCGATCAACTTCGGGATCATCGAACTTGCGTCCCATGAAACGCTTGATTGAGAAAACCGTATTCTCCGGGTTGGTAATAGCCTGACGTTTTGCGACTTCACCAACAAGGCGTTCACCATTTTTATTGATGGCAACGATAGATGGCGTGGTACGCGCGCCTTCTGCGTTGGGGATAACGACCGGCTCTCCGCCCTCCATCACTGCAACACAAGAGTTTGTGGTTCCTAGATCGATTCCGATAACCTTTGGCACTGTTGCCTCCTACTTAATCTCTATTTCTACTGTATATTGTTACTCAAGCTATTTTACTCAAGTGATCTGGTTTGTTCCTATTCGTAGCCGTACATCTCTGCCAGCAACTCATTCATCACATTTGCCATGTAGCGCACAACAGCAATAGCGCGATCATATTGCATGCGCGTTGGGCCAATGACGCCCAGCAGACCCCCAACCTTCCCCTCCTGCCCATAACGGGCCACCACCAGGCTCACATCTTTCATCTCATCCCACTGATTCTCGCCACCAATAATCACCTGTACACCATCCGAAGACTGCAAATGCGACGCCAGCGCGGGTAAGAGTCGATTCTGTTCCAATACCTCAATGACGTTGCGCACCCGTTCGCTTCTCACCTCTTCCGATCCAAGACGACTATATTCTGGTTGCTCCAGAATATTTGCCACCCCTTCGCGGTAAAAGATATCGCCTATCAAATCTTCATGCTGTTCCAGAATGCGTGTAATCGTATTGATAATGAGCGACTCGATAGGCGAGAGATCCTGCTTGCTGGCGATTGCATTGATCTCTGCGCTGTTTTTTTCCTGGAAAAGCTGGTTGAGCTTCACGGCCACGAGGCTCAACTCTTCCTGCTGAATGGGAGAATCCAGCAGGAGCCGCTGCTGCTTCACCGTACCATCTGTGAGTACCAGCACCATATGCGCAGAGAGATCAGTGACGGAAAGCACCTCAAAATGCTTGAGGCGGCCCTCGTTCGATCGTGGCGGGGTCATGATCGCCGCGCTGTGCAGCAAACGGGCCATGACCGAGGCCGTGAGTCGTACCCACTGATCCAACTGATCCTGCACCTGATAAAACTGATGACGGATAAGCCGCTGCTCATCAAGGGATAACGCCGACTCCCGCATGAGATGTTCAACAAAGTAACGATAGCCCAGGTCCGTAGGCACACGCCCGGCAGAAGTATGAGGCTGAAGGATAAGGCTTGCCTCCTCCAGACCCGCCAGCTCATGCCGCACCGTTGCGGAACTGAAACGTAGCCCATACTTGCGTACAAGAGCCTCCGACGCAACCGGCGTGGCGGTATGTATATATTCTTCAACCAATGCCCGCAATACTTGCTGTTTGCGTGGACTCAATGGTATCATGTGCTTGCCGCCCCCCAATCTTCCTGGCTTATCGCTCCCAATACACTTCCAGGACTGCTATGTTAGGATGATACAACATCTGTCAACTACGATTGCTAGCACTCTCACCCTGAGAGTGCAAAGATAGAATAGCACTCTGACAGGGAGATTGTCAAGAGCAGAAGAGGGGAATCACGGAAGATAGCGGCAGAAAAGGGAGAAAAATAGAGCAGGATATGGCGCGTCCACGTCCTGCTCTATAAGCTGGCTGGCAATACAAATGGGTTTGCAACAATACTTACAGAACATCGCTAATTTCCGTTAATTGTTGTTGTCGTTATTCCCATTATGATTTCCATTATTGTTGTTCCCGTTGTCGTTGTTATTATTATTGTTGTCCCCGTTGTTGTTGTTGTCCCCGTTGTTGTTGTTGTCCCCGTTGTTGTTATCTCCGTTATTATTATTGTCTCCGTTGTTGTTCCCTGTTTGCACAGGAGCCTGACCTTGCAACACCCAGTCACAATTCGTGGTGGTGGTCGTCTTATCCTTTGTCTTGCCATGCTTATCCTTCACCTGCGTTGTAGAGGTGAAGTTGGAGCAAGCCTTTTCCAGACCGCTTGGCTGAGCAAAGGTATCGGGTTGCGTCAGGTTCAACGCTTTACGATCTAACGGTTTAGAGGGACAGGCAATGTTGGGGTCAATCTGAGCACAGGGGCGACCTGTCATATAGGAAATCACACTTTGCCAGATCGGGCCTGCACCTGTGATACCGGTCGGCTTATTGACCATTGCTACGTTATTCGCATTACCAGTCCACACTCCCACAACAACATTCGGCGTATAGCCTATCGTCCAGTTATCTTTGAAGTCATCGGTCGTTCCGGTTTTGGCAGCCACATCATGTATACAACGCGGCAGACCACTCCAGGGCAGCGTGCTGCATGTTCCATCCCAATCCCAGAACGACAGAGTATGCACATTCTGGAATTCAAAGGAGCGTGCTTTCTGATCGGTCAATACAGAGGTCATCATATATGAGACCTGTGGCGTGAAGACCTGAGACTCCTGGGGATGAGCTGCATCAAAATGGTACAGGTTGTGTCCATAGTTGTCCCAGATATCGAGGATACCTTGCGGAGGAACATGCTTGCCCTGATCGGCAAATGTTTGATATGCGCTGACCATCTGCAAGGGCGATACCTCAACAGAACCGAGGGCCAGCGTCAGGTGGACACAATCAGCAACGCTTGAATCCTGCTTACACTGGCCGTTGGCTTTCAAATCCTTGGCCGAGGCATCAAGGTCCGTGATACCCATGCGCCGGGCCGTATTCACGACGTTATCCACCCCAGCAAATGAGATGGCTTTAATCGCTGGCACGTTGAACGAGTTGGCGGTTGCCATGCGAATAGTCGAGTTCTGATTATTGTATGTGTTGCCATAGTCGGTGGGATGATAGGCAGCCTCTGAACTCATCCCCGCGCCGCCGCCATTGGGGAAGAAGGTCTGAAAGTCTGGCAGGACCGTTCCAGGGTTCAGTCCCATCTCAAAAGCTGTGGCATAGACAATCGGTTTAAACGTCGATCCAGGCTGGCGGCGTGTGGTTGCCATATTAATCTGCCCGCTCGTTACCGCTGCATTGTCATAATAATCCAGGCTGCCATCCATCGCCAGAACTTCGCCTGTCTTTGCGTTCATGACGACAACCGCTGCATCATTGAGATTATAATAACTTTTCGGAATCACAGTGATACCGTAAAACGCTTGAAGCTCATACTGGGTCAGGTGGCGCTTCACAGCGTTTTCTACATACGTCTCCAGGTTTGAGTCAATGGAGGTACGGATATTGAAGCCACCCGTCTTAAACAATCCCAACCCGGTTGTATAGTTGCCATTCCCAAGAATCAGAGCAACCTGATTGATGATCCAATCGGTAAAGTGGGGAGCTTTCTTAAAGGCTTGATAGCGCTTGAACGTCATCTTAGCGGTCAGCGCTTCCGCATCCTGGATCACTTTCGGTGTGACTGGCCCCAGACCCTCAACCGATACGTTCGAGCGCATCATCTGATTGAGGACGTAATCTTGACGAGCCAAGGCCAGTTTCTTATGAGATTCACCCAACGTAGGATCGTAGGAATTCGGGTTCTGAGGCATGCCAGCCAGCAACGAGGCACGTGCCAGTCCAAGCAATGGATCTTGCTTCTTGGTCTTGGCATTATAGTTTAGCTGCGAAATGCCGGGCTTACAATTAAACTTGATGTCACAGATCGGCTGGAGGCCAAAAAACTCTTCAACCGCTGCCTCGACCCCCATGTCCTGCGAAGCAAAACCGGCCACGTTGAAATACATCTCCAGCACCTTCCACTTGGGATATTGCTGGGTCAGACCAATTGAGAGCGCGGCTTCAGTAACTTTACGATCAAGCGTCTGTTGATCATCTCCCGTCATGTTTTTGATAACCTGCTGAGTGAGCGTACTACCACCGCCAGCGACTCCCTGATGGGAAATATAACTGGTCGCGGCACGGGTGATACCTTGCGGATCAACCCCCGAATTTGTCCAGAAGGAGGGGTCTTCCGCCGAAGTCATCGCGTCTTGCATGACTTTGGGAACATCTTTATAGGCCACCGGGATACGGCGTCCACCTTCATTGGGATCATATGCCTCGGTGAGTAGAACGCCGTTGCGATCATAAATACGCGTGGTCTGCGAGATGCGCAGATTGGCAATCTCTTGCAGCCTCGGCAACTTGCTCTCGTAATATCCATACCCGTAAGCGCTGGCCGACGACGTGGAGATAACCAACACGAGCATTATCGCAACAAGAACGCTGATGACAATTTTTTGTGTCTGGGGCTGATTGCGTGCGCCCCGATCTCGCCGCCTCATGGCAATGCGCACAGCTCGCGAACGCTTCCACTGCTTCGACTTTGGCGCTGCCAGATCACCACTGACCTGGGGCGGATGGTACAACACCATCGGTGGTGGCGGTAGTTCCTGCTGCTGGTGATTAATCGCGGCCATCTTGCCTGAGAAGCGACGCATCATATCAACAGTATTCGCAACCGTATTGGCGACCCAGGGCTGTTTCATCAGTGCTGAAAATTGAGTGGGCACATTGGCTGGGCCTGCGGGCGTAGATGGTCCCGGCGGCATAGGAGAATAGGGATTTGGCGCTTGCGTCCCCTGTTGCGGCTGCATCGGCATCGGTGAATATTGCTGCGGCTGCGATGGCAATGGTTGCGATGGCGGCGGCAATGGTTGCGATGGCAGTCGCAACGGTTGTGATGGCGGCGACTTCTGCGTTGATGGCTGTGATTGCTGTGGAGCATAATCGCGCAAGAGACTGCTTGAACGACGAACAGGAGGAGTGTTATTCTCTCCTTTCGGCTTTTCAAAAGGTCGTTGCTGCCAGTTATTACTCATAGATCCATATCCTCATTTTCACCCAGAGACCTGCGCCCTTGCCTTCGCATATCCTCTGGCACAATATTCTGTTACTCCCTAAATATACCTGATTGCTCTATATTTTCCCGCCCTGATGAGAAAGAACGGTGATAAAAGACCGATTTTTCGGAGAATCTTAACCTCCCCTCCCCACTTACAACCACTTTCATACACTCTATCCAGCCTGAGCGGACCCTCCAGGCTACAAGTACCTCAACGGATACAGATGGTACACGTTAACACTATCACCTATTTAGGCCACTGGCGATCACGGCATATGGAGATCGCCCAATATTATCAATACGACATGGGAGTTCTGGCTAAACTCGTGCAAAAACCCGTACAGCATAGTAATATAAGTAGGATGCCTGATACATACGAGCATGGGGCATTGCTAATACATTTGCACTAATACATCTGAATGTACCCGTCTCATTCATTGCC
Organism: Reticulibacter mediterranei; assembly: GCF_016587455.1. Classification (NCBI taxonomy): domain Bacteria; kingdom Bacillati; phylum Chloroflexota; class Ktedonobacteria; order Ktedonobacterales; family Reticulibacteraceae; genus Reticulibacter; species Reticulibacter mediterranei. The sequence goes on from NZ_BNJK01000001.1 coordinate 2,699,574, forward strand.
GTCCATCTAGCAGGGAGGAAACGCTTCTTATGGTGTCTCGGTGCAACCATGGTTGTCGCATCTTGCTTATATGCTTCAGCCTATGCCTCATTTCCTTCTTCGCGTCCCTCACATTCTCCCTCCCAGCACAGGCCGCCAGCGACCCTATTACCATCACATCTCAGACCAGCACAATTACCTTCCCAAAAATCATTGATTTTCAAGTCAGCGCCAGAGATAACAGCAGTCCTATCGTGCAGGCAAGCATTGTGCTGATCGTAGAAGGTGACAACCAGCAGCAACAGGCGGTGACGGTAAGTGCTCCTGCAACGTCTATTACGCTCAACTGGAGCAAAGATACAACAGGTGATCAGTTCGAGCCAGTGGGTACATCGATCACCTATTACTGGGTGTTACGGGACCAGATCGGAAACATGCATATAGGCACCCGCCAGACGCTCTCAATGGTCGATACGCGTTTCAACTGGCAGCAACTCTCTCAGGATAATCTACAGATACACTGGTATAACCAGCCCCAGAGCTTTGGACAGGACATGCTCCAGGAGGCCAGTAAAGATCTTACCTCCATCAGCGCGAATCTTGGTGGAAAGCTGCGACGTCCGATCAATCTCTGGATTTACCAGAACACCGATGATTTTCACAGTTCGCTGCCGCCCAATACGCGCGAGTGGGTTGGCGGTATCGCGTTCCCTTCATTAAGTCAAGCGTCGCTGGTGGTCGAAAGCATGAATAGCGATACAATCAACCGCGATATGCCTCACGAAATGACGCATCTGGTTTTCCACCAATTGACCGAAAAGGGCATCTACGCCCCGATCTGGTTTGATGAAGGGCTGGCAGTCTACAATCAGGTCTATCACGAGCCGATGATGACCCTAAGCCTGAAACAGGCACTCAAGAGCCATAGTTTGCTCCCCCTGAATGATCTTACCTTCCAGTTCCCGGCGGATGCCAATAAAGCTTATCTCGCCTACGCTCAAAGCTGGAATCTCATAGATTATATGTACACCACCTTTGGCAAACAGAAGATGGCGGCTCTGATCCAGAACATTAATACACCAAAGAGCAACTTTAACCAGGATCTTCTCAAGGCGCTAGGCGTCGATCAGGCACATTTAGAAAACCAGTGGCACCTTGCACTCAATCAACCTGCAACGCTCAATGAGGCCACTGCAAAACCAACGCCTCTCTCGGTCCAAAAGCCGCAACCACTGCTGCAATCCGATCCCAACACTCCGCTGCTCCTCAGCCTGGGACTACTCTTAATCGTCCTGCCTTCGCTGGGCATCGGCGGTCTCGTCATCTATCAGCGCCGCAGCCGGGCAAAAGCGGCTCTGGCACGGCAGGCGCAACAGGTTGTGCCTTTTCCGCCATCCTCCTATTATGCATCTTTGCAAACACCATACACCGGTCCCGGGTATCACCGACCGGCATATCCGCCGCCATCTCAACAAACTAGCGGCAATGCAAGCCGAACTCCGCCATCTGGAAACACCTGGCAGCGCCCAGAACAACGATATATCAATCGGCAACCTGATAGGCAGGTGCCACAGGAGTAATACACAATGGGCAAACGTACGAAGAGGGTGATGGTAGTGCATGAGGGAACCGCCCGCTACTATCCATCTAATGCACTCACCTTAGACGAACTCCAATACTGGATCGCCTTCAGCCGCGTCGTTGGGATTGGTCCGGTACGCTTTCAACTCTTGCTCAACTTTTTCCACGATGATGTCGCCGCCGCCTGGAAAGCTGACCACAAGACGCTGCTAGCCGCCGGAATCGAATCGCGCACCGCCGAAAAATTTATTCGTCAGCGGGCTTTGATGAACCCCGCATACGAGCTAGAACGCCTGGAACGCCTGCGCGTTCGGATCATTACCTGGAAAGATACTGCATATCCTCCGCTGTTGAGAAAGATCGATTATGCACCGCCCGTCCTCTATGTCTGTGGCAGCTTCACAGACGATGATCGGCGCTACAGCCTGGGCATTGTGGGCACGCGCAAAATGAGTACGTATGGTCGGCAGGTAACTGAACATTTCTCTGCGGAGTTGGCCAGAGGAAACATGACCATAGTAAGTGGGCTGGCACAGGGAGTCGATACCATTGCCCACACAACCGCTTTGGATGTGGGAGGACGCACATTGGCAGTGTTGGCGAGTGGGCTGGATCAAATCTATCCTCCTGGCAACAATGCTCTCGCGCGCCGCATCGTTGAATCGGGTCAGGGAGCCTTGATCAGCGCCTATCCGCTTGGCGTGCGGCCAGAAGCAGGCAACTTCCCTGCTCGCAATCACATTATATCCGGCCTCTCGCTCGGCATCCTGGTAACTGAGGCGCCAGAAAAAAGTGGGGCACTTATTTCAGCCAGCGCCGCCCTCAATCAAGGACGCGAGGTTTTTGCTATTCCAGGCGGGATCTTCTCCCCAGGAGGAGCCGGGGTAAATAAGCTGATCCAGGATGGAGCTCATCCAGTAACCAACGTCAACGATATCCTAGCCAGCCTGAATCTCCATATGATCCCTCAACAAAGCGAGTTCCAGGCTATCCAGCCCGACACCCAGGAAGAACGCACCCTGTTGAACCTGCTCAGCCATGAAGCATGCCACATCGATGAACTGATTCGCGCTTCGTCTCTCCCCGCCCATGAAGTAAGTTCAACGTTGACAGTGATGGAACTCAAAGGGATGATCAAACAGGTTGGAGGAATGCAATATGTGCTTACTCACTAAGAACTCTCTGACATAAGAAAAGCCAGCGGTGAGCAATGTTCGCTCAACCACTGACTCTTCCTACTCACATCCATTCTCAGGAAAGAATGTGATCTGGATTATTAAGCAGTCGTATACGTAAATCCGCCCGAGGCAAAGGAGCTACCTGCTCCCTCCGCATATACAGAGACCAACCCAGTAGTGGTTGTTAAAGCTGGCATCGCAAATGTGACGCTGAATGCACCTGTACTATCCGTTGTGGTCGTAACAGGAACGGTCCCATCAGAAGGGGAAGGAGCGTTACCACCAGGACCGCCAGGAGTCATTGTACCAGTATACAGCACAATCGTAATCTGAGCATTGGCGGCAAAATTACCACCTGTAACGGTAACAGATGTGCCGACTGGCCCATGATCGGGTGACAGGCTCATTCCAGTCGAAACATAGGTTTGCGAGTTAACAGCCTGCAACTGACTTGTTTCGCCAACAGCAGCAATAGTGGTGTAGGTATCGTTTGAAACAGAGCCAGGCGCGCTTGGTGGAGTAATGGTAATACCAAACGTACCATCACTGGCAGCTTGTACAACAATTACCTTTATCTGGCTGGCCTGTTGATAATTCCAGTAAATATCAACAGATTCGCCGCTCAGAAATCCCTGACCGCTGATAATGACGGGAGAACCGTAGGGAAAATACTCCCCTCCGCCATAGATATCTGTCCTGCTAATGCCGGGTGGGACAAAGCGAACCTGAACATTCGTCTCTTCAGTCTTCGTAGCGTTGACAGCATATACATAATAGGACGTGGTCGCATCATATTGCTTTGGTGCTGTCAACTTGGCAGAAAACGCACCGTTCCCATCGGTTGTTACCGTTATACTCCCATTTGCTGGGTCCTGGAAGTAGACCTGAAGGCTCTCATTGGAGGAGAAACCACCACCATTTACAGTGAAACTTCCACCAGGATTCACGCCCGCATCAGGCTCAAACCTCAATCCCGGCCCAATGTTCAATGAGGTTTTAGCCTTTAACCCGCTTGCAGCACCAGCGGCAGTGATCGTGTAAGACCCTTTAGGCGCTGATGGAGGTGCAAGAGTATACCTTATCCGACCAGCACTATTAGCTGTGACAGTGGCAAGCGTCTGTCCTCCATTCGCATTCCAGCTAAACGCTACCTGTTCACCCGCTCGAAAGTATTCTGCGGTGATTGTTACCGATTGTCCGCTAAGAATACCTCCCGTGCTCAGCGTCACGTCAGAAGGAGGTACGCGATAATAGGTTTTTATCGTCGTTGGCTTTTGCTGTGATCGCACAATGGTCAAAGGGTAATTCCCCACAGCGGCATTGACCGGAGCCGTGATCTGAAAAGAAATGCCCCCGCTTGAGTTTGCAGTAGCACTCCCTTCAGCGGTGCCTTTCTCCGTTCCCCAATAAATGCTGACCGTTTCGTTCGCCGCAAACGATGATCCATAATAGGTGAGACGGCCACCCGGTGCCCCTTGCAAAGGAGGAACGAATGGCATAAATATCATGGTCGCCTGAGCACTCTCATTAGGCCGAGTACCCACCCCATGCAATGTATGCTCTCCCTGCACACCTGGGGTTGGCATCTCGGCCTTGCCCGCACATTTGCCCTGGCTGTCACATGGCAGGGTCGCAAAGACGTACGAAACATTATCAAAAGACAGCGCAACCTTATCATTCGCAGCAAATCCCTGCGCTGTAATCAGGATGGTCATCCCAGAATGAACGATTTTCTGAGATGGGGTGATGGTTGGTACGGCACTTGCAGCATGAATAATAGGAGACTGTACTGTACAAAATAACGAGATCGTTACAACAAGTATTACGATAAGTTAACGTCTCCAGTACAATACCAAAAGGCAAACGAAAATCCTTTTTCAAAACTTCATCCTCTCAATAGGAATAAAACACACATGTATATCACAGGAGGCATATACGTCTCGACATGCGCAGCACACTATATAGCATAAACACACAACATCACAAGCAAAAGAGAGATGAAAATATGGTTGAGATTTTTTATAACGGTTGAGGTTTCTCAACCATGCTGCGGATAAATATATACGGTGCCAACTATTTTTCAAAAGCAGGTAAATGGATACCGCTACAAGTCTACTAGAGATAAATTCATTTATGCCACTCTGAAGACCTGCATTGACAACAGCATAGAAACAAAGATATGGTTATCATAAGAAGAGTAATATTGAAGCATACAGACTACCATCATCGTTTCATACCAGTAGATACCTGTTAGGGGAGACGAACGAGCTTGATCTATCTTGAACACCTGCTGAAAGCAACACATGGCCAGCTACGTTACCAGGGCAAACAGACCCGCTTCGACGCCTTCAGCCACGACACGCGACAACTTATTCCAGGAGAGATGTTTGTTGCGGTACGTGGAGAACGTGACGACGGGCATAACTACATTCTTGACGCTATTCGGCGCGGGGCAACCGGACTGCTTGTGGAAGCACGCACCCTCAATACCTTTCCAGACGAGCTACTCACAGCAATGGCTCACATCGCAACTATCGTGGTGGAAGATACACGCCTCGCCCTTCAGCAATACGCGCAGGCCATTTTGCAGATCTGGCACCCAAAGGTGATTGCTGTCACAGGCAGTGTAGGCAAAACCAGCACCAAAGAAGCCATCGCCACCGTCCTCTCTAATAGTTTCTCAACCTTTAGAAGCTGGCAAAATTATAATGATCTGCTGGGCATTCCTCTTTCACTTGGTCGCCTTGAGCCGCATCACGAATATGCGGTGCTGGAATTGGGCTGCGATCATCCCGGCGAAATTGCCGAGCTGTGCCGGATCGTCTCCCCGCAGATAGGAGTGATTACCAACATCACTCCTATCGAACTGCAATACTTCGGGACGTTTGATCGTTTAGCTGCCGAATTGGGCGCACTTCCTCAAAGCCTGCCCGCAGATGGCTATTTTCTTTTTGAAGATGAAAATGCCGCTATTCGCGCACTTATAGAGACATTACAACTTTCCGGCCCAACTATTGCCACGTTTAGCAGGCAGGAACTCAATCTCTCGCAGTTGCAAACGACCTGGAGCGGCCTGGCAACGGAGCTAATACCATCCGCAACACATGCGCACAAACTGCCCTTTTCGTCCCACTTACTAGGAACACATCATCTCAATACTATGCTCATTGCCTATCATATAGGAGTACAACAGGGTATTCCTGCCGCAGAAACAGTACAAGCGCTCAGCACCGTTGAGCCTATGGCGGGCAGGTTGTATCCGCTTGCAGGGGTGTCGCACGCCCGCCTCCTCGACGACACCCACAATGCCAGTCCAGCTTCTATGGAGGCGGGATTGGCAACACTCGCCATGTTGACACCGGCAAACGGTCGCCGCATCGCTATCCTCGGCGACATGCTCAATCTTGGCGATTATGAAGCTGAGGCCCATCGTGCCATCGGATCGCTCATCCCCCGCTATGCCGATTACCTCATTACACGTGGCGAACAAGCAGCGTTAATCGCTGAAGCCGCTCGTCAGGCTGGTTTTCCTGCCGACCGCATCAACGTTACCTATACCCACGAAGACGCGGCCCAGACAGCCCGTATGTTGCTTGAGGATGCAGACAGGCAACATCACGATGTCGTCCTTATTAAAGGCTCAGAGGTTGCCCGCATGGAGCGCGTCTCTGAAATGCTGATGGACCAACCAGCGAACGCGCCCGAACTGCTGGTCCGGCAAACGCCTGGATGGAAGCAGATTGTGGTGACGCGCCCACAACGTCCTACCTGGCTGGAGATCGATCTCAGCGCCATCGGCAACAATACACGCCTCCTCAAGCAGCTGATCGGGCCACAGGTACAGATCATGGTCAGCTTAAAGGCTGACGCCTACGGACATGGAGCGCTAAAAGTGGCTCGAACTGTTTTGCACAACGGAGCCACTATGCTTGGCGTAGCAACCGTCACCGAAGCAATTCCACTGCATGATGCAGGAATCGATGCCCCCATCCTGGTCTACGGCTATATTCCCCACTGGCAGATGCGCGAGGCAGTTCGTCTGGGCGTTACTGCAACCTTGTATTCCAGCGAGTCGGCTAAAGCTCTATCGCGTGCGGCACAGGCGTTGGACAAGACAGTAAAAGTGCATATCAAAGTAGATACGGGCATGGGACGCCTGGGTATTCGCCACGAACAGATCGACGAGATTGTTGCGCTGGTACGCGAGATCGCAGAACTGCCTGGTATTGAATTGGAGGGGATCTATACCCACTTCGCCAGCGCAGATGCCGAGGATCAAACCCATGCTCGCATGCAACTCGCCCGCTTCCAACATGTGCTCTCAGTATTGACGACGCAGGGGCTACGTCCTCCGCTCATCCATGCAGCCAATAGCGCCGCGACAGTGGCTCTGCCAGAAGCACATTTCGACATGATCAGACCGGGTATCGCTGTCTATGGGCTTCATCCCTCGCCATTAGTTCGCCTGCCAGAAGGCTTTCGCGCCGCGCTCTCTTTTAAGACACAGATATCACAGGTCAAATGGATACCCGCTGGAGAGTGCATCAGCTATGGCTGCACCTATATCACTGAACGCCCAACAAAGACCGCTGTGCTACCAGTAGGCTATGCTGATGGCTTCCGCCGCTCCCCGCGCAACTGGGGATCTGTGCTGATTCGCGGTCAAGAGGCTCCTATTCTAGGTCGCGTCTGTATGGATCAGTGCGTCGTTGATGTCACGCACATTCCAGAAGCACGTATGGGCGATGAAGTGGTTTTGATCGGTCGGCAGGGTAATGCCTCACTTACAGCTGAACAGATCGCCGAACGGCTGGGATCGCTCCACTGCGAAGTGACATCGGAAATTCTGGCGCGCGTTCCTCGCGTGAATTAAAGCTGTAATGGCTGAGATACAACTATTGTTGCCGCTGCAACGTACCTGATAATAGAGAGTATTTCATCGCAGCTCTCTTAGAAGCAGATACTCAGCAATAGTCGTGGGAGCCTCGCTGCATCATTTATCGATTCCGCTCCTACGACGCCAGCGATGCAAACCGGGAGAACAACTATGCAAGAACATGTGCTTGAAGCCTCGCACACACTAGCAGCCGTACAGACCACTGCGATATTGATAGCTAATCCAACATCGGGTAGTTATATTTTCCATGCTCAGCAGATCAAAGATACCATTACGTTTCTGCGTGAACATGGCTGGCAGGCCGAACTACAGTTAACGACTGCGGCGGGCGACGCGGGTCGTCTGGCGCGTGCAGCAGTGGAACAAAAGGTGAATGTTGTGGTAGCGGTAGGAGGCGATGGCACCATCAACGAGATTATCCAGGAATTGGCCGGGAGCGAGACAGCTCTGGCTGTGCTGCCAAGCGGAACAGTCAACGTCTGGGCACGTGAAGTTGGTATTCCCCTGGATAACAACGGAGCACGCGACGTGTTGTTGCATGGGCAGACGAGACACGTCGATCTCGGCAAGGTCAACAATCGCTATTTTCTCTTAATGACCGGAATTGGCCTCGATGGTGAAGTCACACAGTTTATCGAGAAAAAACCGGCCAAGCGCCTCGGTGTCATCGGCTACTGGCTGGTCGGAGCATGGCTCGGTATGGGGTATGGTGGCTTCCATATCACCATGCACATGAACGGGCGCAGAATAAAAACGCACGCATTGCAGGTTATTATCGGCAATACCCAGCTTTACGGCGGAGCAATCAAATATACCTGGCAGGCACAGTGCGATGATGGACTACTCGATATCTGCATTGTACGGCGACAGAGCATGCTGCGACGTCCCCTGGTTCTCCTCGATTTCCTGTTCCACCGTGAGCAGCGCCGCCAATGGGTCCGTTACGAAAAATGTACGCGTGTGAATATCCGTACCCGCCATCCTGTTGCTATCCAGATTGACGGCGACCCGATGGGCTACACCTCACAGGGCTATCCACCAACCAGTGTCAATATTGTTCCGGGCGCGCTCAAAGTCCTTGTGCCGCAGAAACCGCCGGAGGGTCTCTTCGCTCAACCCGCGCCAGATGCCTGAGCACCCAGAATTGTTAGATGGTTCATAGCACGCTGTCGCCAACCTTTTGTATCCTGCGTATTAGAAATAACAACACAATTCTGTTCTATTTATGCGTTTATATATTACTTCATCCTCACATTTATAGAGGTATATTATAGTATGGCTAAAGTGGTCTTGCAGGAACGGCAACATCAACTGCTCCAACGAGAGCGGCGGCTGGCTCAAGAGTTACAGGCGTGTTTCACTGGCTTTGAAGAGACGAATGCCAATACAACCATGTTACAACAGGTCGTGGCGTCTCTCGACGATCTCTTCCTGCTGGTGGTCGTGGGCGAATTTAACGCCGGCAAATCAGCATTCATCAATACACTCTTGCGTCAGGACGTGTTGGAAGAAGGAGTTGTCCCCACAACGAATCAGGTGACAATCATCCGCTATGGCGAGCAGCACGCAAAGCAGCAACCAGAGCAAGGTCTGCTGGAATACTACCACCCGGCGGACTTCTTGCGCGACATCAGTATCGTTGATACTCCTGGTATGAACGCTGTGTTGCAGGAACATGAACAACTGACCAGAGATTTTGTGCCACGCAGCGACCTGATCCTCTTCGTTACCTCGGTTGATCGCCCCTTTACGCAGAGTGAACGGCTCTTTCTAGAACATATCCGCGCCTGGGGCAAAAAGGTCGTCATTATCCTCAACAAGACCGATCTGTTGCGCAACAAAGCTGATTTGCGCAGGGTACAGCACTTCGTTGCCGAGAACTGCAAACATCTGCTGGGCTTCGAGCCAGAAATTATCCCCATCTCGATCCTACTGGCTCAGAAATCACGCACGGCCATCGGGCACGACGCGATCGAGCTATGGGAGCAGAGCAACTTCGGGACACTCGAAAAATATCTGTTCCAGACGCTAGACAAAATTGAGCGTGTGCGACTCAAATTCCTCAGTCCGCTCGGCGTCATGCAGCGCTTGCTTGATCAAACTCGCTCCGCTCTGGAGCAGCGCACTCGCTTGCTGGCAGAAGATGCCCGCACGGTTGGCACCATCGACGAACAACTCCAACTATATCGAGAAGACATGGAGAAGAACTTCTCGCACCGGCTCAGCCAGATCGAGAATATCGTGCTGGAGATGCGAGCGCGTGGCGACCACTTCTTTGACGATACGATTCGTCTGACGCGCATTCTCGATTTGCTGCACAGCGAGCGCATCCGGTCAGAATTTGAGCAAGAGGTGCTTGGAGATAGCGCGACGAGGATCGATCAGGCCGTACAGGAACTTATCGATTGGCTGGTAGAACACGAACACCGCCTCTGGCAGGATGTGATGGAATATCTGGACCGCCGCCGCCAGGTGAGCATACGCCAGCATGGTGAGATGCTGGGTACGCTCAGCCGGCAGTTTGATTACAACCGCCGCACACTGCTGCAATCAGTTGCCCGCGTCGCAAACACTGTGGTCAATAGTTATGATCGTCAGGCCGAGGCACAGGAACTCTCTGAGAACCTGCGCGGTGCTGTCACGCAGACAGCCATCGCAGGTGCTGGCGGCATCGGTCTGGGAGCCGCCCTGGTTGCCTTTCTGGGCACCGCCGCAGCTGATGTCAGCGGCGTGTTGGCGGGCATGGCAATTCTCGGCCTCGGCCTCTATATCATCCCAGCTCGACGCAAACGCGCAAAGCAGGACTTTGAAAACAAGATGGAAGAGCTACGTACGCGCCTGCGCCGTTCAATGTCAGAACAATTTCAGAAAGAACTCAACAATTCGATCCTGCGTGTTCAGGAAGCCATCGCTCCCTACACCCGCTTCGTGCGTGCCGAACAGAAGAAAACGGCGACAACCCAGGAGCAACTCCAACACCTTCACCACGACCTTCTCGCGCTCAAAAACGAGATCGAGTCTATGCAACAGGGCTAACGCCCAATCGAGTGAGATGAACGCCACCATTCATTCCACTCGATGATGCGCAAGACGACTATGAGAAATGCTATACGCAAAGTAGATGACGATGCCGATGGCCAGCCAGACCAGGAAACGCAGCATCGTGATCCAGGGCAAACTGATAATTAACACCAGCGAGGCAATGACCGAGAGCAATGGAATAACCGGTACCCAGGGCACACGAAATGCGCGATGCAGATTTGGCTGAGTTCGACGGAGGATCAACACCGCCAGCGAGACCAGCACAAATGCCGCCAGCGTGCCAATATTGGTCAGTTCCGCCACCACATCAATCGGCGTGAAGCCTGCAACCAGGGCCACAACAACTCCAACGAGCAGCGTAGAGATATACGGTGTGCGAAAGCGGGGATGCACATGTGAGAAGAAGGCAGGTAGCAACCCATCGCGCGACATCGAGAAGAAGATACGGCTCTGCCCAAAGAGCAACACCAGCAGAACCGTCGTCAAGCCACAGATGGCTCCTACTGAGATAATCGAACCGGCAGCATTCATGCCCAGCAAAATCAACGCATGCGACACAGGCGAGGCAACATCGAGCTGCTTATAGGACACAAGCCCGGTAAGGACAGCCGTTACCAGAATGTAGAGAATGGTACAGATAACCAGGCTAAAGATAATCCCCAGTGGCAGATCGCGCGACGGATTTTTGGCCTCCTCCGCAGCAGTGGAAATCTGGTCAAAGCCGATATACGCGAAGAAGATAATGCTGGCCCCACGCAAGATACCCCCGGCCCAAAGGGGAGAAATGGCGACCAGTTCGCTGGGTTAATGTGTCCGAAGCCAACCACCAGAAAGAACAGAATGACCGCGATCTTAATCGCCACGATAACCGTATTCACAGTGCTGCTCTCGGAGGTTCCCCGAATTAACAGCCCGGTAATCAAGAGAATAATGATCACCGCTGGCAGGTTGACGACGCCCCCAGAAAACGGCGAGATGGTCAGCGCCTTTGGCAGGATAATGCCTATTGTGTGAAGCAGATCCGTAAAATAACCCGACCAGCCAATACTGACTGCCGCCGCTCCCACCGCATATTCCAGGATCAAATCCCAGCCGATAATCCATGCAATCAGTTCTCCCAGCGTCGCATAAGAATAGGTATAGGCGCTCCCGGCAATCGGCACGATGCTGGCGAACTCAGCATAACACAGCGCCGCCAGCCCGCTCACGATCCCGGCCACGATAAACGAGAGGATCAGACCTGGGCCGGCATAGCGAGCCGCCGCAACTCCAGTCAATACAAAAATACCTGTCCCTACAATAGCTCCAATACCCATTGCTGTAATGCTCACCACATTAAGCGTCCGTTTGAGCGGGGCTTCCGTACGCTCGATTTCGCCCATAATAGAACTGATCGGCAGCACCCGCCTTATCGCATCATTTACGCTATTCCTATCAGTCGTTAGCATATGCCTCTCCTAATGATGTCTACACAAGAGTCATTCTAAAGCCAGGCAATTTCAACGCTCCCCATATATCATGGTACGCAGGCTTGCAAGAAAAAGAGACAGGCAACATCTAAAAAGAGCAATATGTTGTTATTCTTCAAGTGCATTAGCCGTAAGAAATAACAGAAAAGAATTGAAAGGATGGACAAAATGACGACGCAAAGAACCGCATGGAGGGAAGCGGCCTGGATTTTTCTGCTCAGTCGTCTGGCAATTGTGTTTATCAGCTTGATCAGTACCATCGCCCTGCCATTGATGGGGCAAAATAAGGGACATTTGTGTGTCACAGCTCCCCAGGCTTGTCTATTTTCCTGGTGGCGCTGGGATGCTATTGTCTATGTTGAGATCGCCCGGCACGGCTATGCCATCACGTATCATACAGTTTTTTTCCCACTCTGGCCCCTGTTGATCCACAGCATCGCCTCGATGCTCGGCGACTCCGCCGCTACCTATTATATTGTTGGACTTGTACTAGCCAATCTGCTCTTTTATCTGGCACTCGTTGTTCTTTACTGGTTGCTTGGCTGTGATTTCGATGGCACAACGGCACGCAATGCGTTGTTCTACCTCGCCTTCAGCCCCTATGCGCTCTTCTTTTTCGCTGGCTATTCCGAAGCGCTCTTTTTACTTTTAAGCCTGGTTGTGTTCCTGTGTCTGCAACGAGAAAAATGGTTGCTGGCTGGCATTGCAGGCTTCTTCGCCGCCCTGACGCGTTCGCCCGGCATTTTGTTGACCATCCCCTTCGCCATTACTTTTCTGCAACGCCTCTGGTTCGACCAACCAATAATAACAAGCAGGCGGGGGAAGATCAAAGTGCTCCTCTCGCCTGCCGTGTTTGCTCAAGCGTTTCCCATACTGCTGATACCGTTGGGTGTTGCGACATTTATGCTGTATCTCGGCTTACAACACTACTCGCCGCTGGCCTTCAGTCAGCAGGAAGCGCTCTACTGGCATCGCTCCCTTAGCTTTCCGCTCAACGGCATCTGCTCCGCGTTCTACCATCTGTTTATCCACCCAGAATTGATCGAGGCGAATATACCTGATCTGCTCTTTACCATTCTACCACTTGTAATACTCGTCATGGGCTGGAAATGTTTGCCGCTCCATTATAGCCTCTTCGCTCTGGTGATGGTCCTCTTCCTGCTGAGTTATCCACACGGTTCCTCTGAACCGCTGATCGGCACGCCGCGCTACATGCTGGTGATTTTCCCTATCACGATCATTTGCGCACAGTGGGCCAAAAATCCGCGCTTTGACCGCGCCTTCCAGGTGCTGGCTCTGCCGATGTTTGCGCTCAACATTGTCCTCTTTCTCAACCATCACTGGGTTGCCTGATCATCTGCCGGACAACATCCAGCATGGTTCGTTGCTAAGCGACCAGTAGTTCCATAATCATATGCTGGTGGGCGTGCCCACCAGCACACATCAGTGTTCGCCGGTTGGAATGCGCCAGTATAGTCCATCTTCCCGCTGCATAAGAGCAGATCTGGCACTGATCAGCTCTCTGCGCAGTGAGGCCGAGTCTGGATGATAGCGTTGCAGTATCTCGTTGACCTGCGCTTCCGTATAGACCACTCCATACTCAAATTGACGGGCCAGCCATTTCAGCACAACTCCTCGCTTTTTGACGCTGGCGGGAATCTCTTTGAGGCGCGTCCCCTCAAAGAAATCTCTCAGCACCTTGCGTTCCCAGGCATCACCCTCAACATCGTGAACCAGCGACGCCATCTTCTCAGGTGTGAGCAGGTGTTTGTTCGTACGGCGCAACGCCTCCGCATCAAGCCAGTAGTAGTGTGTATTACCATCGCTGCGCATCCCCACCAGATCCAGTTCTTTGAGCCGGGCAAGATGATGCGAGACGGTCGGCGCTCTCAGTTGGAGGAGCGCCGCCAGTTCCTCCACGCTCTTCTCACCATTGGCAAGCAAGCCCAGCAATTTCAACCGGTTCTCATCCGCCAGCACTTTGAAGAACTGAAGCAATGACTGAAATTCTTCCTGTGACATGTTCTCCTCCTACGTAGATCATAATCTAATTAGATTATGATCTACGTAGGAGGATTTGTCAATAGTTTTGTGTAGCAGAAAGTGAGCTACACCCAATGTGGGCGATAGCGCAACAGCGCTCCCACGCCGCCCACTTGCTGAAGGGCTTCATGCCCTGCAACCAGATCTACCTCAGCACCGGACAGCGTCGCCAAACGGACAAGATCGTTGCGCTCCTGCTCATTGAGCGGTGCTTCTTCGGCTATCACCAGCACATCGCCTTGCCCATGTTCAAACGCATCTCGCGCTTCCTGCAATCCAACCACGCCAAGCCCTTGCTCGCGCACGGCCTCCATCAATTGGTCCGCTCGTGCGTGAGACTCTTCCTCCTCCACCAGCGCCAGAATCGGCACTAACTCATCCATGACCTTATGACGGGGCGTTTTGATATCCAGGCGTAATACCTCTTCATGCACCAGCGGTTCGAGGCGTGCGGGCAATGCCTGATGTAAGAGAGGAATTGCCACAGCATCTCCGGCCAGGATTACGCGCTTAGCACCCTCCTGCGTCACCAATTCATCAAGGGCCGCAGCCGCTTCCTTTGCGAACTCCTCGCGCTGATTCGTCACGCGGCGCTGGTATTGTTTGTGGTTCAGCCCTCCAGTGTTGCGTTTGCTATAGGCAAATGGATCATTGTCTGGCCCCGCCACCTCTTCTAAAAAGCCACGACGCGTCACGAATAACCGCGTCGTATTGGTATCTACCAGAGCCGCCACAACCGTCTCCTGCTCATCGAGCAGGCGTGCCAGTTGAAACAGATCGGGCACTGGCTCCAGAGAAACCTGATTCTCAAAGGGTACACCCGTTTCGATCACCTCGAACAAATTATGGCTGTTGCATGCAAAGATCGCAACGCCCTGAAGCCAGGGACCGGCATGCTCATCCAGAAAGCGCTGCACACGATTGGCGTCAATACGGAAGTTATCCAGCGCGGCCCCACGTGGCAGCAGGGTTTTCTCGATCTGACGGAAGCGATCTGTCAGCATAAGCTGGGCCGGGCGCACAGCAGGAGTCCCGCCATGTGGCTGCATATCCAGATACACGCTCAAGATCAGAGCATCGCCCGGATCAAACTTCGCCAGTTGTCGCAAAAGATCTCGCACCTGTTGCATGAATTACTCCTTTCTCTCCAACACATAAAACTCTCTAAGTCACACGCCAATCTCACATCCCTGGTTTCTTCAAACACTAGCATAACAGGCCAACATGAATATATCGTAAGAAATAAGCGAATTGAACCTGAGAGTGAAGGAAACATTCATTTACAGATATATTTCTCACTATAGTGAGTTTTGATAATTTTTTTACTCAATGCAAATAGTACAGTATTCTCAGTTATATTTCAGTATATTCACAGGGCAGATTCATAGAATGGTGCTATACTTTTTTGCAGAGAAGGGGTGACACATACAATGGCGTATATGTTACCCTTCTCATTAATGTTGTGGTTGACAGGGAGGGACTCACGGTTATTCCCCCACATGTATCCGAAAGGATGAGATAGATACTAACAAAAACCCCTACAATCAATCGAGTGGAGGAGAAACACGAATCCCACCGATACGAGCAGACGCCGGTTCATGATCTGAGGGAGCAGGTCAACCATACTTTATGTGACTGGAGAAGGAGTACGCCCACGTACCGTCTAAGCGTTGTGCCTTCCCCTGATCAAAAAGGCTACTGAACATGTATTAACATCATTGTTCAGTAGCCTTTTCATTACTCAACCCGAATGATGGTATACGTTTTCACCCCGCCAGGGGTGGAAATGATGATGTAATCGCTTGCACGGCGACCCAACAACGCTTTACCAACCGGGGATTCATGCGAGATGCGCCCCGCGCCCGGGTCCGCTTCATATGACCCGACGATAGTATATTGACGTGTGCTGCCGTTCTCTGCCGCAAGGTGCACGACAGAGCCAACTGAGACCACCTCAGTCGCTACTTGTTCAACATCAACAATCTGAGCATTGGCTAGCAACTGTTCCAGTTCCGCGATGCGCTTTTCGAGTTGTGCCTGCTCAAATTTCGCATCGTCAAACGCGGCGTTTCTCGTAACATCACCCGCCTCCACCGCTTCACGCAAGTATTGTGCGATCTCGGCGCGTTTCACCGTACGTAGAAACTCCAACTGGCTGAGTGCGCGTTGCTGACCTTCATTGGTGAGAAACTGCATATCCATTTCCTATCTCCTTTCACTCGTACCGCTGGAATTTACGATCCAAACTGACTACCAGGCGTGCTCTCATCAGCATCCATAATGGATAGTTCCACAGTATTCCAGGAAGCGCGGCTCATCGTCCTGACGTGGGATAATAAGAGGCTCATACCCTATGATGAGAGTAACTGACAGATGTCACAAGATAGTATGGCATAGCAAGATGAGATAGGTTTGTGAAGAGGCTGAAATAGAACTGAGAGTTATGCAGTATGCCAGCAACGATGCTTCCACATTCTGGCATACTGCCTTCTTTGCTAGGACTTATTATGCAGCATTTGATCCAGACTTGCTCCAATGACAACTGTGTGACCACTCGGGAGCGTATTATCGACAGCAGCAGCAGCAATGGCCTCGCCCATCTCCTCGGCTGTGGGCAATTTTCCAACAGAGGCCTGCCGTTGCCCGGTCAAACCCGGCTCGGCTCGCTCTAGCAATTTGGGGGTAATGGTTCCCTCAATCAAATCACCGGTAATGACGACCAGACGAATGCCACGCTTGTCTAATTCTGGCAATCGCGCACGTAACGCTTGCTCACCGGCATATTTTGATTCGGCAACTGGCGCGTAGGTTGGGATCTGATCAACCTGGCCGTAGAGGTGCGCCCAATGGCTGGTGATGAACGCCACCACGCTACCGGGGTGCATGAGAGGTAGAGCTGCATTGAGCAGCTCTACCTGTGCATCACGATTGATATGCATGGGATAGGCGGGATCAACTGCCAGCAGATCCCGCTCTAATCCCCCGGAAGCATTGAGAACCAGCACATCCAGCCTGCCTCCCCATGCACGAACCATGGCAAAGAGCTGGTCGCGTTCGTTTTGGCGCGTAATATCGCTACGTATGGCCAGGGTACGTACATCGCGCAAAGTGGCCTCTGCAATAACCTCCTCTGCACGTGCCACTTTATTGCGATAGGTGAGCACAACATCAAATCCCCGCTCGGCCAGCGCAATTGTTGTTGCAGCACCTATCCCGCGTGACCCACCTGTGATTAAGGCGATACGATGGGAAGGCTCCATGAACTATTCCCTTTCAGATGAAGGTGCAAACACAACTTCTCGTCCCTGCTGTGCAGAAGCATAACAAGCATCAATAATACGCGCCCGACGCAATCCCTCGTTGCCAGTATACAAAGACCAGTTGCCGCTACGAATATGCTCAACAAATTGACGAATAACGGCCAGATGGAACTCGCTCTTTGGATTCTGGACCGCAATCTCGGAGGGAGCGCCCGCCACATCTGTATAGATGCGCAACGTATCCCTGGTTGAGTAATATTTCACCTTGATCTCTGCCCCCCCTCGGAGCCATAGAGGATCACGCCGTAATCGTCTCCATAGCTGCTATTTGTGGCCCAGCTTGTCTCCAGCGACAGCGTAGTACCGTTGGCAAGCCGTATAAAGGCCGTTGCCAGATCTTCCACGTCCTGGGAATGGTTTGCGCCTGACTTTGTGGCCTCTTTATCGAAGCCGCGCCCTCTCTGAATCAGTTCATCATATGTACTGGCGCTGACCGTGACCACTTCCGGCTCACCAAGCAGATAGAGAACCATATCCAGCACATGGACGCCGAGATCGATCAAGGGGCCGCCACCGGATTTCGCTTTGCTGACGAACCAGCTCCCAGCTCCGGGAATACCGTTGCGCCGCATCCAGTAGGCCTTCGCGTAATAAATGCGCCCCAGTTTGCCTTCATCGATATAACGCTTCAAAGTCTGCACATCGCCGCGCTCCCGATGATTAAAGACTACCTGCAAAACACGCTTTGCTTCGACTGCCGCCTGAACAATCGTTTCTGCCTCCTCAGCAGTGCGCGCCAATGGTTTCTCACACAACACATGCAAGCCTCGTTGCAAAGCAGCGATAGCAATGGTTGCGTGCAGATGATTGGGAACGCCGATACTGACGGCGTCAAGATCGTCGCGCGCCAGTAGATCCTGATATTCACGATAGAGATGCGGCACCTCATACGTCTTGCCCAGGTATGCTAGTCTATCCTCTTCCAGACCTGCCAGTGCAACTATCTCCACGTTAGGAATCTGCCTGAAGCTCTTTAAAGCGCTCTCCCCACCAAATCCCAGACCAATCACCCCGACACGAATTTTTGTCAATTGATCGCCAACATTTTCTCTTGTTTCAGTCATTGAGAAGAACAACCCCTTCTATCACAAAAAACAACATAGCGCGTTCTACAGATGGCGCTTTTCTAAAGCAAAAGACCCTGCAACATTGCTAGATCAGGGTTATTGCCTTTTACAAATCCAACAAAGCCCCTGCAGCCAGGATGACAACGATATCAACCCGGCTCTATGGATATGTTTTCATTATAGAAGAGCAGACTATCTCACAACAAGGAAAGTCCGCCCCAGAATCACACAACAATAGAGAAAGAATGCATGCGCCGATCGATTGGAATTGTTGTAGAAAGCGTAGAAATCATAGAGATGCTTTTAGTACATTCTTTTAGGCTTACGCCTTCTTTCCGCTGGTAACAGGACATCCAGCGCATCATCTACTGTAACAACTCCCATGAGCAACTGCTCGTCATTGACGACCGGAACAGCCAGCAAATTATACTTTGCAATAATTTCAGCGACGGTATGCGCATCATCATCCGGCTTGACCGTTACCAGATCGGTCTCCATGAGATCTTGCAAGAGTTGCGTTGGACCGGCGATCAACAGATCCCAGAGCGAGACAGCGCCTAGCAAACGGCTTTCATCCTGCGTCTCATCATCAACGCAGTAGATATAAGCAATTCGCACATCATTTTCTTGAATGTTGGTTCGCACGACATTCAATGCATCCGACACTGTACGATCTACATTGAGTACAATATAATCGGTCGTCATCAAGCCGCCAGCAGTATCAGCCTCGTATTCCAATAAATCCTGCACATCCTCGGATTCTTCGGGATTCATGAGGCGCAACAGCTCTTGCGTTCGTTCTTCTGGCAATTGTGCCAGCAGGTCCGCAGCTTCGTCCGGTCCCATTGCTTGCAAGATATCGGCGGCCCGATCAGGCTGAATATTTTCTAGAATATGACGCTGACGTTCGGTATCGATCTCCTCCATCGTATCGGCAGCCGTTTCGTCATCCAGACGCTCGATAATACTCGCTCCCTGTCCAGGAGTAAGTTGATGGACAATTTCAGCGATATCGGCGGGGTGCATATCGGCAAGCTGACCGCTCAGCGCCCGATATGATCCCGATGGGGTTTCTGTGAGGAACTTCTCTTCTTGCTCTTCTGGATGCTGCTGAGTGCCAATCAATTCTATGCGGTTCCAGGGGATCAATGAAGAGGTGGAAGAATTATTTCTGGCTCCAAATAACCAGGAAGGGGTAAGGCGACGGATCAGGCCCAGAGTACTATGATCGACGCCGAGGATACGCCAGTCGTCAGCAAAGCAAATATCGTTCACGCGCACAGCTTTTTTGTGTTCGATATCAATGACCTGCTTATCGAGAACATCCTGCGCCAGATGTACCTCTTCTGACTCATCCAAATTGATGGGTTGCAGTTGCTCAATCGGCACACGCAGACGGATCAGATGCTCGTGGCGTTCCAGGGACGCAAGAGGAACACGCAAAGGCTGCTCCTCTTCTCCCTCAATCAGCAGCGCATCAGGGTAGGACGCGGCGTTCTGCCCTACCTGCGCTGCCGGAGTCAATACATCAATGACTTTACCTGCTCGCGTTTGCTGTTGATCTTCCACAGCAGCGCCAAGCAATTGGCTCAAGTACAACATAATATTCTTATTATAACATTCGCAAAGCGAGCCGACTACAGTTCTATCCGAGAATCGGGCAATACTTTGCTCGGCTCTAAATTCAATGCAGCATTCTCCTGCTGCAATTGCACCTGCTGCACGCATGCGCCCACAAAATCACGGAACAACGGATGAGGGCGCGTCGGGCGGCTCTTGAACTCAGGATGAAACTGAGATGCTACAAACCAGGGATGCCCGCTCAACTCAATCACTTCAACCAGGCTGTTATCGGCTGAACGACCACTGACAACCAGGCCGTGCGATTCCATACGCTTGCGATATTCATTGTTGAACTCATAGCGATGGCGATGACGCTCAAAGACAATCGGCTCATTATAAGCTTTGTATGCTTTGGTATCGGATGTTAGGCAGCAGACCCAGTTGCCCAGGCGCATCGTACCACCTTTATCGGAGATCTGTCGCTGGGTGAGCATCAAATCGATGACGGGATATGGTGTTTGCGGATCAAATTCGGTGCTATTGGCTTCGGGCAGGCCCAGGACATTGCGGGCAAATTCGACGACGGCCACTTGCATGCCAAGACAGAGGCCCAGATAGGGAACGTTGTTGCGGCGCGCGAAGCTGGCGGCCTTGATCTTGCCCTCGATACCGCGATGTCCAAAGCCACCCGGCACCACCACACCGGCCACATCTTCCAGCACCTCAGTCTCCCCCATCTTTTCAAGGGCTTCAGAGTTGATCCACTTGATGCGAACATCTACGTTGTGATACCAGCCAGCGTGGGCCAGCGCTTCGGAGACGGAGAGATACGCATCGTGCAGTTCGACATATTTGCCGACCAGTCCAACGGTCAACTCGGGGCGAGGATGCTTGATCTTTGTAACGAGATTGCTCCACTCCTGCATCTGCACTGCCTGCTTCTTCAAGCCAAGCTCCTGCACCAGATATTCGCCCAGACCAGCCTCTTCCAGGACCAGAGGCACTTCATAAATGGTATCGGCGGTCAACAGAGGAATGACGGCGCGTGCCTCGATATTACAAAAAAGCGCGATCTTCTCGCGCAATTCGTCACTGACCGGATAATCCGAGCGGCAGACAATGACATCGGGCTGGATGCCGACCCGGAGCAGTTCTTTGACGCTATGCTGGGTGGGCTTGGTTTTCAATTCCCTGGTTGCGCCGAGATAGGGTAAGAGGGTGACATGCAGATAGAGAACATCACGCCGCCCAACATCTTTGCGCATCTGGCGAATTGCCTCCAAAAATGGTTCGCCTTCGATATCGCCCACGGTGCCCCCAACTTCGACAATGACCACATCGGCATCGGAGCGGCGAGCAACAGCATGGATGCGATCTTTAATTTCATTTGTGATGTGAGGGATGACCTGAATAGTGCCGCCGAGATATTCTCCGCGTCGCTCCTTGCCGATGACCGAGGCATAGACCTGCCCCGTTGTCACGTTATTGGCCTGGTAAGCGGGTTCGTCGGTGAAGCGCTCGTAATGTCCCAGGTCCAGATCAGTCTCCGCACCATCGTCGGTCACAAAAACTTCTCCATGTTGATATGGCGACATCGTACCGGGATCAACATTGATATACGGGTCCAGCTTCATGAGCGAGACGGAGACTCCGCGATTTTTGAGGAGACGCCCCAGTGAGGCAACGCTAATCCCCTTCCCTACCGACGACGCCACACCGCCTGTCACAAAGATAAATTTTGACATAATGAAACCTCCTTATACGGAGCCTTGCCGTTATGCATAAGGACTAATCTTATAATGAAACGCTGTCTAACACGTCAATCACGCAATACGTGGTGAGAGAACCACAACTTGCGTTTCAGCAGGCACATTAGAACGAGTTACGACGAGCCTGGGTTGAGCGGTGATATTCTCGACACCCATTTCTCGACAAAACTTGCCGAGGGGAGCCGGGATCTCAGCACCGTCAGCATGATAATGCATGGGAATGACGACCCGAGGTTCCACCTGGCTGATGATCTCTGCCGCCTGAGTCGCATTAATAGTATGTTCGCCGCCGATAGGGACCAGGAGTATATCGGCATCCGCGACCTCTTCCAACTGCTCTTCTTGCAAAATATGACCAAGATCACCTAAATGGCAGATCACCAGGTCATCTATATGAATCACGTAAATGGTGTTCCGACCGTATTCTTGCCCCTTTTTATCATCATGATAAGAGGCGACCCCTGTAATCAGCACATCGCTAATTTCATATTCTCCCGGTCCCTTCACAACATGAGGATTCCCACTCACGGCCACCACATTATTATGACCTGCATGATTATGGCTGACTGTAACAATTGAGGCAGAAATCTTACCCAGCTGGGAGGTTTCCCCTTGAGAGGAGCCTTGCTGAGGAGAGAAAGGGTCGGTCACAAGCGTAACATTTTTGCCACGTAGCTGAAAACAAGAGTGGCCCAGCCAAGATATTTCCATAGCTGCTGTGTTTTCTCTTCTCTGACATAAGTTCGGGCGGGGACCATTCGTCCTCGCCCGAATCGTATTGTACCATAGGGATATGTGTTCTAGCAAGTCTGTCCATGTGGCATCACAGATATGTAATGCTATATTTTCACAAGAACGATGTGTTCATCTTGTAGAGTATTACGTAGTACTTTTGCTGCAACTTTGCTGTCAATGTTTCGGGATTTGACAGCAAAATCAGTACCACAACTATCATCTGCGATCTACTCCCAAGCTCGTTTCTCTCTGTATTGGCCTCAGAAGCCTATGCAAACCACTGTTATTGCAAGTTTTTCAAGGGTCAATACTACCTTGTGTATGAGGAGCATACTTTTTGCAAAGGAGAGAGACTCTATGGATAACACGCCGCCGCAAGTGTTTTTAGGAGGGACGGTTGGGGCGAATCGCTGGCGCGAAACTATTGTCATTCCTGGTCTTTTAGCGCGTGGCGTTGCTGCCAATGCCCTGTTCAATCCGGTAGTACAACATTGGACACAACAGGCACAGCAATACGAAGATATGGTGAAACGCGCTGTACGCTACCTGCTCTATGTGGTTGCCAGTCCCGATCCACTTGGGGGCACGGCTAACGTGAGCGCGTACAGTCTTGTAGAATTAACGATGTCGCTCTATGATTCACCTGATCGGGCTGTTGCCCTTTTTGATACGACTGGAATGGCTCGGCATACGGCAAAGGCAATTAGCAAGTCCGTCAAAGATTTGCATGAGCGTTTCCCCAGTGCGCCCATTTTCACCGATTATGACAGTATGATGGACTGGCTTGCGGAACGTCTACGCGAAAACAAATGAAACAGCTGATACAAACTTTGTCAGTAGTTACAAGAATTGCAGCCAGATAAGCAACAACCGTGTTTACGATGATGGTAAACACGGTTGCGAAAGCAGATAGCTGTCAAATCTCTATTAGTTGCCGCTCTCTTCGGCGAGCGCCTGCGCCATTGCTTCATCATATAGCGGACCGCTCACAACCATCTGACCATTCGGTGCTTTCGATGCAAATGTGAGCGAGCTATAGGCGACA
The DNA here is from genome assembly GCF_016587455.1 of Reticulibacter mediterranei. NCBI lineage: Bacteria > Bacillati > Chloroflexota > Ktedonobacteria > Ktedonobacterales > Reticulibacteraceae > Reticulibacter > Reticulibacter mediterranei. Next base: position 2,723,262 of record NZ_BNJK01000001.1, read on the forward strand.
GTCGCCCTGACCTGGCGATTGCGCAGACCAACATGGACAGTGGCACCTTCAACCAGCTTCTTGATGCGCTCAGCGACGATCTCTGCGCCGCTCTGTTCGGCGCGAATAACGGCGGTCATAATCCCTGGGCCGTTGACCGAGAGCTTATCCTCTTTGCGAATCTTTGCCTTCAGCGTTGGCAGGAGCTTACGCGCGACTTCGGTCGCCTCGCGATCCTCACGCTCGCGATTAACATCGCTGCCTTCGGCCCCTTCCAGGATCACGCGGAAGACAATCACGCTCTGAGCATTGCAGATGCGACGTACTTTGTGCTGTCCGGCCTCCAGATCTTTCGTCGTATCCACCATTTGCCAGATATGATGGTCGCGATTGCGCCTGAAATCATAATAGCCCTGCAAACGCGCAATGCCTTCCATCGCAATTGCGCCCGCCGTCCACAACGCCTGCTTTGGCGATCCCAGTGTAAAGTCGCGGGTCGCGATGACCTGCTCCACAATGGGACCGATCTTCATCGTCGAGGCCTCATAGTTCTGCTGCGCCCGCACTTTAAGATGTCCGGCATAGATACGGCGGCGCTGCTTGAGAAAATCGCGCACAGTCAGCGGTCCCTTATTATAGACGACACTCTCAGGGCGATATTCAAGTTTATAGCCAAGCTGTGAAATCAGTGCTTGTATAGAAATCTCATCAACTGCGCTGTTTGTTGGGATACCCGATATCACATTGCGGAAGGCGATGACTTCACCCAGCTTGGCATGCGCACGAGCGACGCGATCATGCAAACGCCAGAGCAGATGCACTGCATGGCCCATCAATGTATTCGGATTATTCACCGGCACCGGACGCCCGCCGGTCATACCAATTTCAGGATTTAAGAACGGTGAACAGAGATTCTCGATAGCATATTCTTCAGGAATAACGTCCGCGCCAATCAGCACCGCAACCTCGCTAGTGGCCTTTTTCAAAAAGAGATTAATAGCAGACGCTTTTCCTTCGCGTTTCTCCTGTACATACAGATGTACACGAGGTTCTTTTTCAGCGATTTCACTTACAATAGGAACAGTACGGTCAGTGCAGCCGCTGGCAACGACAACAACCTCTTCAATGAGAATAGATGGCCCCTGCTGCGCGAGTACGGCATGGACAGTACGTGCGATGTTGGCCTCTTCATTATAGGCCATAATGCCTATACTGCACCCAACACGTTTGACATCCTCCTCTAACTGATCGTCCACCGGCATAGACTGTGAACCGTTTTCAACCTTCGTTGCCATGAAAGGCTCTCCTTCCCTGGGTGATTGATGGAGTGCGATGTGATCCCTTTTGGCTCCCGGGTTTTCCCCACATCTTTTATTTCAGCATACCATAGGAGAATAATCTGAGCGTTTTACAAGCCACAGCGGTATCCTGACACCGGCATGTGCATACTACTCAGCCTGTCTCTCTTCTATACTGAGAAACTCCCTGAACTAGCATAAGTAACGTATGTAACCTACACTAGTACTTAGGAGAAGATAAGGGGGATCGGGTTGAGGCATGGTTGCAAATAGATAAATTCCGTATGCAAATCTCAATGATCCTGAATTTTATCGCTGAGGAACGACTCTTCTCTCATATCCATTGACAGTGCCGGAAGGGATGCTTATACTCGTCAATGGCAACGGCCATGCTTGCTGCACAATTAACAAATGCTCATAAGCTTATGTAGCTCTTAAATGCTCACATCGGCAGCATTCAAATGTGGGTAAATGGGGAAGTATAGGCAAACGATGGTATGAAAATGTAACACAAAAAGGATATGGTACTTCTATGCGTGTACGAGAACATCTTCTGCTCTCAACAGCGGCGGCAGCTGTCGCTGCTCCCTGGCTGAAAAAAGATACCTGGATTCCCTTTGCTTCCAGTATCTTGATCGATGTAGACCATTATCTCTGGTATGTGATCTCGCATCGCACGTTGAGTTTGCGCGATGCCCTCACCTTTTTCAATCAGGCCGATCCTCCGCAGACGGCGAGCATGAAATTTATGCATCAGCCATTATTTCTCGGATTGTTGCTATTTCTGGCGGCCCGGTTTCGCTCCCGCCTGCTCTTTCTCATTCTGGCAGGGCTGCTCTTTCACGTCAGTCTGGACGCCATCCACATTACTCAGATGAGCCGTTTGAAGCGCACACTGAGCGAGGAGGCAGCCAGCGTTTGTGGGGAATGCAACCGTTTTGTGGATGAACTGCAACTCCACACACACACCGTCACCAATAACCTGCTCGACCGCTACAATCCCAAACATTTTGTCGTGCTGTGTCCTGAATGCCACGAACTTGCACATCAGAAATAACAGCAAAAAAGCAGGCTGACTGGCGAAATTTCGTCAGCCTGCCTGCATCCTACACTATCTATGTGTGTACATGTTCTGAATACTACGGATTATAGGGTTGATTGCCCCGAGTCTGATCACTATACGGTTGCTGCGAGAAGGTGCGATTGCGCAATTGCTCGTCGGTGGGCATGGCAGCCGCGGTCTGGCCCATGCGGGCCTGCTCAGCTGCCGTGCGCCCCATTCCGATATTGCGCTGCTCGGCAATCTCCGGGCCGGACTCTTTGATGCGGTTTTCGCCACGATTCAACAGGCGTTGCGCGGACTCACGCCCACCCAGACCAAAGGCAAGACCAAACGCCAGGGCCAGAGCACCGATAACGGCAGTAAACAGTGTCTCCACAATGGCAGGAGCAATATTCAACTGATAGAGCGCAATCAATGCAGCAAACCCCAGGATTGCATAACGAGCGATGTTCGCATACACGTTGGGATTACCAAAGCTGGTGCCGGAGATCAAGCCACGTACGATGTCTGCCACAAAGGTCGCCAGCAACATGCCCAGAAACAGCACCAGGACTGCGACAAACACATTCGGCAGGTAGCCCACGATCATTCCCAGCAGAGCGCTGACGCTCGCCAGGCCGAGAGAATCGACGGCTGGCACCAGGAAGATCAAGAAGACGAACCAGAAGACGACCTTGCCGAGTATATTGGTCACGTCCATATGCATATTGAAACGTTGCTCCATACGCCTCAACCCGATACGGTCACTGACAGCATCAAAGTGGGCACGATGCAATAGCCAGGTCACGCCCCGCTCAACCGCTTTCGCTACTATCAACCCGATGATAAACACGACGATAAAGCCGATCAGCTTAGGGATAAAGCCAAGTATCGCGGCAATCGCGGCGATAAACGAGTTCCAGAGCGCGGTTCCCCAATCTGCAATTCTAGTCATTGGTTACTCCTTTCCGGTGATAGCACATCCGTATTACATTAATTCTGTCAACTCAGATTCAGCATATATTCAAATCTTACTGTTTTCAAGTCAACAATTAAATCTCTAAGCCCAATCTAATACAACCCTATCGATTGCTTAGATAATCGCATTGCTCAGAATAGATAATCCTTTCAATAGGAAATGCAATACAAAGCCACTGTTGCAAAATGAGCCTCTTTCCTTCCTCGGTAACAGATTTTCGTCTCAGCGACGTTGACAAACAGCAATGTATATGTTATTAACAAGGTATCATATCAGTTTCATGATGTGTACGGGATGAAGTGTAACGTTTGCACTGCTTCCTCTCAAGAAGCCAGTCCCCGGTTCAATTCCGGGGCATCCCATGCCGGTACTATGTGCAATGCGGATGTAGTTTAACGGACGAATCTGCTCTTGCCAGGGGTAGGATCTCGGTTCGACTCCGGGCATCCGCTACCGGTTCACAATATTACGGCGGGTATAGCTCAAGGGTAGAGCATCTCCATGCCAAGGAGAAGGTATTTGGTTCGACTCCGAATGCCCGCCACCGGCCACTCTCTTCACACGGGGATGTAGCTCAGCATAGAAGAGTGCTGCTTTGACACGGCAGAGGTCGGAGGTGCAACTCCTCCCATCCCTACACCCCCTTTCCAGGGGGTACAAGACAAATAACATATGGGGATGTAGCTCAGAAAAGATCAGAGCGCTGTTTCTGCAAGACAGAGGCAGGGGTGCGAAGCCCCTCATCTCCACACTCTCTCTGAAAAGAGGCAACAAACACTGTGTGCCTCTTTTCCAAAGAAGGTTGGTTATGACGGATATTCAGAAACATCTCCCGAAGATTCTTCAGGTCGTGCGCACACATTGCCAATCTCTCTCTTCTCTCTCCGATCCAGTTCAACGGCACACGACCCTGATCGCTCCCCTACAAGCAAAGCTCTCGCGCCTGCTACCTGCCGGCTATGGCATCGGTTCTGGCACCGTCTTCAATACTGCTAGTCACATCTCCCAACAGGTTGACCTGATAATCTATCATCGCCGCAAAACTGGTGGACAGGCGTTCGATGCCGTTTATCCGCTCCAATTTGTGCTGGTCGCCATCCATTTTACCGATATCCAACCAGCAAATACCACCACGCTCTCTGCAGCGCTGGACACGATACAAAGCATAAAAGCTCTCAAAACAACGCGGCCAATTCCTGTGAAGCCTGAAGCTGAGCCGGATTTGGGAACACGTATCGAGCGTCTTCCTAAACAACTGCTGCCGCTGGGTATCATCTTTGCGCGTGAGATTGCCGATACGCCCTCTACAACAGAACAGCTCGCTCTCTTCTTACAAAAGCTGCTCACTCGCTATACGCCAGAGCAGCGGCCAGATTACCTCTTTGTGCCTGCAAGCCAGGTCTATTACCGCAATCCGGCGTTTGATGCTCATACCCGCGTGATGGGCGAATCTGGCCTTTTCCGTGAGCCGGATCACGAGAAATACATCTGCTGCTATATCTGCAAAGAGTACTTCTTTCGTCGCCACTTCTTTTATCATTCGCACTGCCCTCGCTGTGGCGATCTTAGCTATCTGAAACGCTTGCAGAGTACCGACCTGGGCGGCATGATCGCGCTGGTAACGGGCGGGCGCATCAAGATTGGATATACGACGAGCCTCAAATTGTTGCGTGCCGGGGCAACCGTGATTGTCACCACGCGCTTCCCCCATGATGCAGCGCGACGTTATGCTCAGGAGGCCGATTTTGCGGAGTGGAGTGGCCGTTTGCGCATCCATAGTCTCGATCTGCGCCACCTTCCCAGCATCGAGCGCTTCATCCAGTATCTCTTTACTACCTATCCCCGACTGGATATTCTTATCAATAACGCGGCACAAACGGTGCGGCGACCACCGGCTTTTTACGCTCATCTACTTCCGTTTGAATCACTGCCGCGCGAGGAGTTGCCGAACACTCTACAAGCGATTTTAATTGCAGAGTCGGCGACGACGACCTCTGTAACAGTTGCGTCTCCAGTGCTACCAGCGCTTCCCGCATTTGATGATGGCAGTGAAGTGCTGATGCCGCGTATGGTCGAGGCTCTGCCGCTTTCGGTGGCGCTCTCGCAGGTGCCGATGCAGCCAAGCGATGAGCGGCACGATGCAACCTCTTTTCCTCCCGACCGCTATGATCGTCACGGCCAACAAATCGATCTGCGCTCGCACAATAGCTGGGTGGCAAAACTGGAAGATATTGCCGTTCCCGAGCTTTTAGAGGTGCAACTGATCAACGCCATTGCGCCCACAATCTTGATCGGGCAGCTCAAGCCGCTGATGACGCGCAATCGTACTCGCAGCGGCTATATCATCAACGTTTCGGCCATTGAGGGGCGCTTTGCTGGCACAAAAATAACCTATCACCCTCATACTAATATGGCGAAGGCCGCGCTCAATATGCTCACCTATACCTCTGCGCCCGATTTTGCCCGTGAAAACGTTTATATGAATAGTGTTGACCCTGGCTGGGTCTCACTGCAAAACCCGGCAGATCGTCTGGTATCAGAAGGGGTTGTACCACTGGATGAAGAGGACGCGGCGGCGCGTATTTGCGATCCCATTTTCACCGGCCTTGCGACCGGGCGCAACGAATATGGCAAGTTTTTCAAAGATTATGCAGTGACGGACTGGTAATTCCGGGTCATCCAATCGCTAGTAAAGCGCATCTATTGTATAGAGAATGTTCAGCCAGTGCTTAGTTATCGCCCTGGCATATGACTAGACGCGTCAATCTATCCATGCTATGATATTCGTTGCAATTACGAACGTGCGGATGCATCATATAAGGAGTTGAACCCTCATGCACTTCGATCTATATCACTGGTTATTTGATGACCCGATCACAGCCGGTTCCAACGCAGGCATGTCTGGACCGGAACCCTTCCGTCTTCTCTGGCCGTTTCTCATCTTCTGCTGTGCTGGCCTGCTGATTACTTTCTACTATTCTGTCGAGGGTCGCAAGCGCTTCGTCAAATCCAAACCACTCGTCAAGCGCATGCTGGACCGCTATCTGGGCTGGTTCGCGGTGATCTGTTTCATTGGCCTGCCGCTGATTTTTTCGCGCGTCTACCTGGATGGCTACTTCTTCGCCTGGCGCTTCTGGCGCTACCTCTGGCTTGTCGGACTTGTGGTCTGGGCCGTTCTCTGGATCGTCTATCTGGTCAAGAAGTATCCGCAAGAACGCGCCAGCTATCAGGCATACGAAAAGCGACAGCAATATATACCCAAAGGTAATAAGCGTAAGGCCAAAGCTGCTTCTCGCTGATCGTACCTGCGAAGGATCTATCATTGACAATTGCGGGAATTTTGCTTGCTGGCGGGCGCAGTCGGCGTATGGGAAAAGATAAAGCGTTACTGCCGCTGCCCGGCTCCGAACGCCTGACGTTTGTAGAACATCTCAACGCAATGCTCACCACTTGTTGTTCAGAGGTAGTGCTGGTCGCGCGAGATGCAGAACAGGCGGCAGAATATACATTCGCGGGTATCCATACGATTACCGATGAAGCTCCCGATATTGGACCGCTGATGGGCCTCTACAGCGGCCTGCAAGCAATTACCGCTTCGCACGCGCTGGTTATAGCGGTAGATATGCCGTTTGTGCAACCAGCTGTAGTGAGATTGTTGCTGAGTCAACCCCTGGATGATGCCCTGCTCGTTCCAGTTGTCAACGGCTTCCATCAGGTGTTACTAGCCGTGTATCCCCGTAGCATACTGCCAGCCGTTGAAGAGCGATTACGAGCAGGACGACGCGATCCGCGCTCACTCTTAGAGGTGGCACGCGTTCGTAGCATAGACGAGGCGCAATTGCGCGCAGTTGATCCCCAATTGCGCTCGTTTGTGAATATCAACACACCCGAAGAGTTTGCAAACCTGAAATGAAAAGGGAGGCATCCCTAGCCATGCATCCGTTGCCAGCGACGGCGCGCCATTGCCTTCAAATCCTCTTCAAAGCCGCGCAACATGAGCCATTCACGCGTCTCTCCCAGCACCACGACATCCACAGAACGCATCTGAGCGCTGGTTGCCGCACCACTGAGCTGCATTGCCACTTTCAGTTCTCTTGTGATGCGCTCCAATAGCTCGCAAACCTTCTCGTAGCTCTCGCTCGCCGCCTTGAGAAAGGGGAAGCCGAGCCCCACAAGCGTTGCGCCCAGGGCCAGCGCGCGCGCCACATCCAGGCCGGTACGCACTCCGCCCGTTGCGATCAGAGGCAGATCAGCCACGTGAGCCTCGACAACGGCAATCGGCGTGGGAATACCCCAGTCGCGATACAGTTGTCCGATGGCCTGTGTTTGCTGATCGCCACGCAACTGTGAACGGGCAGCCTCTAATGCCGACATGCTACTACCACCGGCTCCTCCAACGTCAATTGCCGCCACGCCGCACGAGCGCAACAGGAGAGCCTGTTCGCGACAGATGCCAGCTCCAGTCTCTTTGGCGACAACAGGCACATGCAATTGACTAACCAGTGCTGCGAGCGCCTTCTGCTCACCCAGCGCCCGACGATCTCCTTCAGGCTGAGCGGCCTCTTGCAGGCTATTCAAATGCACGGCAAGCGCGTTAGCCCCGATCATCTGCACTGCTCGCTCCACCTGTTCCAGGGTAAAAGGGGCATGGCGCTCCTGTGGAATGAGCTGGGGCGCGCCAACATTTGCCAGCAGAAAAGCCGAGGGAGCCATCTCGCGAGTTACAGCAAAGCTGCCCGCCACATCGGGATTGACAATGGCGGCTCGCTGGCTCCCAACACCCAGAGCCAGGCCATACTCTTCAGCTGCGCGTGCCAGATTGCGGTTGATGTGCGTTATATCAGGATGACCTCCAGTGAGCGAGGAAATAAAGAGTGGATAGCGCAGACGATGACCGAGGAAAGAGGTCGAGATATCGATATCGTCCAGATCCACCTCTGGCAACGCCTGATGCACCAGCCGGATATCGCTCCAACTCGCCTGCTGGGGAGCGGAAACATCTTGCTCAAGAGCAAGCTTCACATGCTCTATTTTGCGCTGTTTGACGACTTCATCGGTCATGAGGTGGGAATCCTTTCTACAGATCGCTGTTTTATGTGGGCGACAATCAGATAGACGAGGGGAATACCAAAGATGAGCGCCGTCTGATAAGTTGCCAACGGTGCCCGACTGAATCCCACGAAGGGATAGATAAAGAGCGCAGTACCCGATAGCAGCAGAATCGTGATTGAGAACGTATCAAGCCGCCGGAGGACGATGATCCAGAACATCCAGAGGACATACCAGGGCCAGAACCAGCCAGATACCAGGATCAGATACCAGAAGATCGCCCCGGCCCAGGCACGCAACAGCGCATCAAAACCGGGAACTCTCTCCTCCGGGTCGCTTTGTGGACTGGCAAGCGACAACGGTGCGCTCCTCACGAGGCTGAAGGTGTGAAGATAAATCAGGATGAAAATAAATGTTGCCGACGAACGCAGCGTCATATCGGCAGCGGTAATCGGTTGCAAAAAAGACGGAAAGTTCCACCAGAGCGCCACAGCTTGAAAGAACCAGCGCATCGCAAGCGCGAGCAAGCCAGCAGGAGAGTGAACAAAATGCTCCATATCGATAGCCGAAGTGATCGCAAAGAACGTTGAGGGGCCGCGCCAGTACGGGAGCATAATTGCGATGAAGGGAATGAGCAGAACCAGGAAACGCCAGACAAAGGCCAGCAACGCCCGTGATATCAGACGTTGTGAGCGTACAACAAACCAGAGATACAGGGGAGCCAGCAGCAGGGCGATCAGATTGACGCTCACCGCCAGGCCAAAAACAACCAGGCTACCGATATGAGAGAGCGGTCCGTCCTTTTGCAAATGCAACCAGACCACCAGCAATAGCAGAGTGAGTAGAACGCCCTCGCTATGCCCACTGCCAGCCAGTTCAATGAGTACCAGAGGATTCCAGGCATAGAGCAACGTTCCCAGCACCTGCCGTCCGGGAGAAAGCCTGCCCAGAATAGCCCAAACAAGTAAGCAGTTGAGCAGGTGTGAAAACAAGGCCAACCCCTTAAAAAGCAGCAGAGAAATTACCGGGCTGTTGCTCACACTCGCCAGCAGAGCCGCTATGCTCAGCCAGAGGGGTCCAAAAATATTGGTTGTTTCCGGTCCGTTAATCACCCAGACAAGATAGGGATCTTCGGGAAATTGCAGCGGGATCGTATTCATGGGATCAGCTTTGTAAATGGCAAGGATACGACCAGAGAACATGTAGGTAAATATGTCATCGGAAAAGAGGCGCGGCAAAAAGAGCAAGGTGACACCAAAGAGGAGTGTGCCACCCAGAAAAAACCAGAACCATTTCCAACTCCCAGGGGCGGCGCGTCGAATGACCAGAGCAACAATCAGGCCATAGATGGTAATCATGCCGACGAACATGAGACCAAGCAGGAGTGCGGGCAATAGGCTGGAACTATCGAGTAGCACTGGCAAAACCACCAGCAACAGGTGAGCAGGTGCCAGCGTCCAAGTCCAGAAAAGCTCCAACGGAGTCTCGCTCAAGTGCAGCGCAGGCAACGGCGACAGGGCCACAATTCCCAGGCAGAGCACCTCTAATAAACAGGCAAGCACCAGTAACAGAAGAAAGCTCGACTGCTGCCCCTTCTGTTTATGTAATGGCTCTACGCTTGTTTTCTGGTAAATCGTCAAATAAATACCTATCCTTTATTCAAACAAATTATGAAGCAACCTTCTACTTCTCTGCAATCTTGCGAATCTCCATTAAAAATGGTAAATTCTCTGTCATTATATAGCATACAAAACGAACCAACGAAAATTGACGGCACGCCCTGCAAACAGACCTCAGCATCAATACAGCAGTGGAGGGCAACGAGGGGTCCGTGCCGCTTCTTTCTTCAGGATTGAAAGCCATCGAATGTTAAGGTGTTGTTATCAAAATTGATAGAGCGATGATAAGGCGGCAGGCGAAAAGGTAGAGATAAGGACTGCTCAGAACCGAACGAAATGCATTTGTGAGATTGATACAGATGCATTTCGTTCACCAACAATATGCTTAATCCAGACCAACACGTTTGAACGAGGTGTCGATGTATTTGGTGTAGAAATCGGTGCTGGTCAGTTCCTCCAGTTCGGAGCGTGAAAGATGAGTCGTTACTTCGGGATCGCTGCTGAGGGCATCGAGCAGAGCTGGTCCCTGAACTGGTCCCTGGCTGGCTAAGGCCCAGACCTTTTTGGCGTTGCGCTGCACCATCTTGTAGGCTTCCTGACGCCCCACGCCTTTATCGATCAGCGCCAGGAGGATGCGCTGTGAAAAGACCAGGCCACCGGTCATATTGAGGTTGGCCTTCATGCGCTCTTCATCGACCTGAAGCCCCTCAATAACCTGGGTAAAGACATGCAACATATAGTGCAGCAATGTACAGCCATCAGGAATGATGATGCGCTCGGTTGATGAGTGGCTGATATCGCGCTCGTGCCAGAGGGCCACATTTTCCATTGCCGTCACCGCGAAGCCACGCAGGACGCGCGCCAGACCACAAATACGCTCGCACAGTTCGGGATTGCGCTTATGGGGCATGGCCGACGATCCCTGCTGGCCAGAGCCAAATGGTTCAAACGCTTCGCTCAGCTCGGTACGCTGCAAATGGCGAATCTCCTGCGCCATCTTTTCCAGCGAAGAACCAATCAGCGCCAGTTCACTCATAAAGTGAGCATGGCGGTCGCGCTGGACAACCTGGCTGGAAATCGGTTCGACACTGAGGCCCATCTGCTGACAGACGAACTCCTCGATATGTGGGGGCATCGTCGCGTGCGTTCCCACCGCGCCCGAAATCTTGCCCACAGTCACTTGCTCCAACGCGTCGGCGAGGCGCTTCTGGTGGCGCTGCAACTCGTTCATCCAGAGGGCCAGTTTGAGGCCAAAGGTGATAGGCTCGGCATGAATACCATGCGAACGTCCGGCCTGCAACGTATATTTGTATTTGCGAGCCGCCTCACCAAGCGCATCAACCAGCTTTGCCAGCGCAACGGTAAGCAACTGACCGGCCTCTTTAATCTGAGCTGCCAGCCCGGTATCGACAACATCGGAAGAGGTCAGGCCCAGGTGAATAAAGCGGCCCTCGGGACCGAGTTGTTCTTGAATGGAGCGCAGGAAAGAAATAACATCGTGGTGCGTCTCCTTCTCGATTTCCTGCATGCGCTCAGCATTATAGCTCGCTTTCCGTATCTTTTCGAGAGCGTCGGCAGGAATGACCCCCTCACGCGCCCAGCCTTCACAGACGAGCAACTCCACCTGTAGCCATTTATCAGTTTTATGGTCAGCGGACCAGACGGCCGCCATCTCTGGTAGTGTGTAACGTTCGATCATGGTTGAATGCAAAACCTCTAGATTTGTTTTTCGTACTTACAAGGAATGATGTCCAGACATAGTTTATCACAACGCAGCAGAGAACCATATGCCCTTCCATATGCGCGGGCAGGCAACATCACACTACAACAGGGAACTATAGGCCACATGCCACTGTTCGACGTGAGAAAACTCGTGTTCTATGTACATCTGTGTTAGAATCGCGACAATTAGCCTGTTAGTATAAAGGGATTATAGACATGGAAGTTTCAGAGAAACCACGTGAAGTACCTATGAAAAAGGGGCTGGAAAAGCTCGATGAGCGTCTGAATATGCTCTGTGATGGCGTCTTTGCTATCGCTATGACACTCCTCGTGCTCGATATCAAGCTTGATTTGCAAGGCAGCGATATCAACGCGGCATTAGGGGCATTTTCTGATAAAATCATCATTTACATCATCTCTTTTTTTGTCATTGCTGGATATTGGAACGAACATCGCCAGTTAATGAAAATGGTCAGGCGTATGAACGCTCCATTTATCAGGTTCACATTTATATTCCTGGCATTTGTCACGTTCTTTCCCATTGCTTTCAGCATGGTTATGGATGCCGGGCATTATGCGCAGGTCATCAGCATCTATACACTGGTAATGGCCGGGTGTGGCCTCTCAATTTCCCTGCTCTGGTGGTATGCCTGCGGCCAGCATCGCCTGATCGATACTGATCGTGATGAGGCAGCAATCAATGAAAGGATCTTGTTCGGTCTGATTACACCTGCTGTCGCATGTGCTGCTCTGCTGTTCATCCCACTTTTCCCTGACCATCCACAACGTATCTTTTACTTTTTATTGCTGTCTCCAGTGATAAGAAGAATCGTCCATACTCTCTATGAGAGTCGCCAGAAACAACTTGCAGACGTGGAGTAAGCGGAGTAACGCATCCTGCCAGCGATACATAACCGAGTTCGGGAAACTGCCAGGAAATTTTTGTGGGCATAAAATCGTGTCATTCTGTGTTTTCTATGATAGAATGGTTGGAAATCAAAACGGTCACTCACTCACAGAGACCCTGGAGGGCTGTCAACTCTTATCCTCCCACACTGGATAGCAGAACTCCTGACAGGACTTGCAACGTCTTGACGCCATAATAGGATGCATGTACAATCTTACCGTCATGTTCGCATGTATTGCGCCGACGACTGAAGAGTAGTGGAGCACAGGGAGCTAACCCTCCCAGGTGCACTTACCGCTGAAAAGGCCAACCGAAAAGATCAATTTGAGAGATCAATTACGCGATCTCGCTAGAGAATTGGGAGTTATCTAAAGACCATGAAAAAGGGAATCCATCCAAACTATATTGAGTCCACAGTAAGCTGTGCCTGTGGCAACAGCTTTAAGACGCTCAGCGTCAAACCCGTTCTGAAAGTTGACGTATGCTCCAATTGCCACCCATTCTTTACCGGCCAGCAGCGTATCCTCGACTCAGCCGGTCGTGTGGAGCGTTTCCGCAGACGCTTCAACTTGAAAGAAGATGAGTAAGGCTTTTTCGATATATTATGAGAGGGATAAAGGATCTTCTATGGGAGTCCTTTATCCCTTTTTTCAATCTGGTGCTATTCTACAGGGAGGTGATTTTACCTGGTGAATGCCAAACAGCGCACCATCTTGTTTCTGATTGCTGATACCGGAGCTGGACACCGTAGCGCCGCAAACGCAATCACAAACGCAATCCGCATCATTTCACAAAAAGAACAGGAAGAATGGTTGACCCGAACTGCCGCTCAACAGAGGGAAAGCACTGTCAGTCCAGGGAATACAGCCGGGACGACTGTACAGGAAGCAGTCGCGCCTCCACCCACATATCGCATCGAGATCGTCGATGTCTTTGAAGAATATAGCCGTTTTCCTCTCCGCGAAGCTGTCAAACTATACGGACCCACCATTCGCTACAATCCGCGCCTCTTCGGTGAGGTTTTTCATATCAGCAACCGCGAAGGTCCGGTCATGGCTGGGCAATTGTTGACGACCCCTCTCATTCTTAACGGACTCTTGCGCCTCTTTACAACTGTTCAGCCCGATATCATCGTTTCTATTCATCCCTTACTGAACCATGTTACTGTGCGCGCCCTTCGCGAGTTCCATCTGCGTATTCCTTTTCTCACCGTCGTTACCGATCTGGTAACAGTGCATTATTCCTGGTTTGCGGAAGGTGTTGACGGGTATATCATTCCAACAAAACAGGCTCAAGAACTGTATTTAAAGCGCGGACTCGATCCCCAAAAAGTACATCTGCTTGGTATGCCTATTGATCCCAAATTTACACTTCCGATAGCAAGTAAAGAAGAGCTTCAGAGAAAATTCGGCTTGCGACCGGGCTTGCCCGTCGTCTTGCTGGTTGGCGGCGGCGATGGTGCCGGTGGCCTCCAGGCAGCTGTACGCGCCATCTCGCATGCACGCCTGCCCGTTCAATTGATGGTTGTCACTGGGCGCAACAAACGGCTGTATGCTCATTTACAGCGAACAAAGTCACATTTAAATGTCCCTATCACCATTTTCGGTTTTGTACAAAATATGCCTGAATTAATGCATGCCGCCGATGTCATCGTTACAAAGGCCGGTCCTGGCACGATCAGCGAGGCACTGTCTTGCGACCTGCCCGTGATCCTTAGTGGCTATGTGCCGGGACAGGAAGAGGGCAATGTGACGTTTGTCACCGAAAACGATGTGGGCGTGCTGGCGATGGACCCACCGACGTTGATCGATGCATTACGGCGCTTAACCAAGCCGGGATCGCCTGATCTGCGCCGCCAACTGGCGAACGCGAAACGGCTGAGTCGGCCAGGAGCTTCGTTTGATATTGCACAGTGCATTCTCAGTTATCTGCCAACGCCCGACGCGCAAACCGTCTGGCAGACCACATGGGGCAGGCGTCGTCAGCGCATGATGTCGGGCCGGTTGCGCTCGGCGATACGGATTCGCCGACTGCGTACAACACTGCCCAAGCCATTGTTGCGCGGGCCTCTCGTGCGGCGTCTCACCAGTTCACGAACGCGCGATATCTCCAATAAAAGCGGCGACCTTACCCATCCCGCAGATCGCAATTTGTAGAGAATATTAAAGGAGCAAAGCATGGCGAAGTTTTATTACGGCGGTCAGGCAATGATCGAGGGCGTGATGATGCGCGGTCGCACAACGGCAGCCGTTGCTATTCGCCGCACGGACAATAGCGTCTATGTGTATGAAGAGCCGCTGGCGCCTCGACTCTATCAAAACCCGATCTTTCGCCTCCCCTTTTTGCGCGGCATGCTGCTCCTCTGGGAAACGCTGGTCCTCGGCACCCGCCTGATGACCCTTTCGGCAAATATCTCATCTGGCGCGGTCGATCCCGAACGTCTGACTGCTGCCCCGGCAACAACTGAGCAAACGGATAGCACAGCGAATAAGAGCGAAAGCCAGGAAGAAGCAGCACCAGCCATTGGTGGTGCTGCCCTGGCTGGTTCGCTGGCAGTTTCGTTAACGCTCGGCGTGGCGATCTTTTTTGTGGGACCACTGATTATCACCAACCTGCTGCGCCACCAGATTGGCGAGGGTTGGCTCAACATCATAATTGAAGGGGTTATTCGCCTTGCGCTTCTGCTCGGCTATCTCTACCTGATCGGGCGTGTTCCCGACATTCAGCGCGTCTTCGGATATCATGGGGCCGAACACAAAGCGATTAATGCAATGGAGCAGGGAGATCCACTCGATGTGCCACATGTGCGCCGGGCCTCGCGCGTCCATACCCGCTGCGGAACAGGCTTTCTGCTACTGGTGATGGTGATCTCCATCTTTGTCTTTGCCCTCGTTGGTTCGCCATCGCTACCCATTAAAATTCTATCGCGCATCGTGCTGGTGCCGATCGTGGCCGGCATTGCCTACGAATTGATGCGGTTAGGTGCTGCCAATTATCGTTTCCGTGTGGTACGTTGGCTGCTGGCTCCCGGACTGGCATTGCAGGGAATGACAACGCGCGAGCCAGACGACAGCATGATCGAGTGCGCGATTGCCGCATTGCAGCGGGTTCTCTCACGCGATCAGACCCAGCCCACCAATAACGAGCCTGAAGACAAAGCTGAGCCTCTTGTGGCTTCGTAATCATTCTTCAACAATCAAATATACTAGAAATACCACGTTGCAGTTCACCAATATATTGCTTAAAAAGGGGATTATCTTTTATTATGTCGTTGGAACCAGTTACTCCACCTCTTGGACCGTCAGAAGAAAATCAGAGTAGTGTTACTCCTGTCCCTCCATCCACGCCTGAAGCACCTGAGCCGCCACATGTGCGTTTCTCGTTCTGGCGCTGGAGTACAACTGGAGTGATACGCGTCCTCTATCGAGCCTGGACGCGTGTGGCGGTGGCGCTCTTTCCAGAGGATTCGGCAGGAGAGCACTTTGCGCAATCGATCCATCTGCCCCTTCCCGATAAACTCAACATGAGCTGGGTGACGAAGCATCTGGCTGTGGGCGGTCGCATCCGCCCCGAAGATATCAAAGCGCTCAGCCTGGTTGGCGTCACACATGTTGTCGATACGCGTTCTGAGTACTGCGATGATGAGCAGGCGCTACAGGCCGAGGGGATCGGGCTACTCTATTTGCCAACGCCCGACACGTACCCATTGACGGTCGAGCAACTCAATCAGGGTGCCGCCTGGGTACAGGAGCGCATGCAGCAAGGTGGGCGCGTGCTAATTCACTGCGAGCATGGAGTTGGCCGTAGCGTTCTGCTCACCTGCGCGGTACTGATCGCTGGCGGGATGCACGCCCACGATGCTCTGCAACTGGTACAGCAAAAACGCTGGCAGGCCGCACCCAATCACAGACAAGTGGCGCGATTGAAAGAGTTTGAAGGAGCATGGCTGGAAGCGCGCAAGGCGTAGCGCTCAATTGCCAGAGCGACACCATCTTCCGCGTTGCTGGTCGTCACGACATCTGCGATGGCTTTGACGTTATCGGGTGCCTGACCCATAGCAACGCCCCAGCCAACGGACTGCAACATTTCGATATCGTTGTTGTTATCGCCAATTGCCATAACCTGCTCCAACGGAATCGCCAGCTGTCGTGCCAATGCCTGTACGCCACTGGCTTTGGAGCAGGCCGTATGCATAATCGTCAATTCTGCTGTGCCATAGCTGCCACGACGCGTCATATTCCAGGCACAATCGAGCAGCGAAATCTCAGGAATGAGCCTGTGGACGATCTCTTCTGAAGTGAAGGCGACAACGCGCAACGGGTCCGGCTGCCCTGTACAGCACGCAATGTAGGGCAGGCGTTGCATATGGTCGGGGAAGGTTGCGAAGTACTCTGTCACCCACTCATTGTCATATTCGCTCAGCCCGGTCCAGGTCTCCTCGATCATGCCGTTGATATGGTGTACAACGGGCTGCACTCCATGCCGCACCAGGATCTCTACCGCCTGCTGAGCAACGGCTGCCTCGATCACCTGCCGATGCAGCACGCCCCCATCGGGGTGTTCGATGATCAATGCGCCATCGCAAAGGATCACAGGAATGGTAATGCCCAATTCTTGTGCGATGGGAGCGGTATTGATATAGCGCCGCGCCGTCGCCAACGTCACAATGATGCCCTGCTGTTGGGCTGCTTGAATGGCAGTACGGGTACATGGCGTAACGTGTTTTTGTGGATTGAGCAGAGTGCCATCGATATCTATCGCCAGGAGCCGAATGTCTTGTGGAGGCATATTTGTTTTTTCCATAAAACCAGATTTCTTATAAAAAATTGCAACGGCCGGCAATCTTTGCGCCATTGCAACTTGCATATTAAGTATATGTTTTTTATTATACTCGACTTAATGACCGCTGACCAGAGGATAGGCGCTTCCTCACCGTCTATCCCATCTTTTATCGTTGTTGCCAACCTACAAATTAAACCTCATCGACCACTTTCCGTCGCCGCCGCAAGAATAAGTAGTTAGACAACGTCCTATCACCTCTGCTACAATAAATTCGTCATGAACATACAAGATCAACAAACGATACATACAAAAGAAGCGAATAATGGACTCGGTGGCGACCAGTTGCGCGAGACGGAACAGGTGATCGATGCCAGCACACGCCCGAGTTGGACGGATGCTGATAACCTGCCGTTGTTGCCAGATCAACAGCCGATCAGCACGGTACGCGATAGTCTGTACGATCTGATCCCTCTGGGGCCGCGCGAAGAGAAGCTAATCGGCACACGTGAGTTTTTGCGTCTTCAGCAAGTCCGGCAGCTTGGTTTCGTCTATCGCATCTGGCCCGGAGCGACTCACACGCGCTATGAACATAGTCTGGGCTGCTATCATCTGACGGTAAGAGCGCTACGTGCGTTGCTTCAACGCGGCGCTGATGGGGGACTGGATGGCATCCCTATCAGCAGCGTACAGGCGCTAGTGGTCGCGTCCCTGCTCCACGACATCGGCCACTATCCCTATTCACATACTATCGAAGAACTCGGCCATCCCATCCCGCACCACGAAAAAATCGGTCGCACGATTATCGAACAAAGCGAGATAGCAACTATCCTGGAACGCGATTACCACCTCTCACCAGAACGCGTGGCAGACATTATCGATCCACCGCGTCATCGAGCGATGCACTCCGGCGATCAGCTCTTGAGCCAATTGTTGAGCGGCGCGCTGGATGTGGATAAGCTTGATTATCTGCCACGTGATGCTCGCGCCTGCAATGTTCCCTATGGTGGCGTTGATGTCTCGCGATTGCTAGGATCATTGCGCATCCACCCCAATGTGCATGGACAGCCGCGTATCGTCGTTACCCACAAGGGGATCAGCCCCCTGCACTCGCTGCTGCATGCGCGTCAGGAGATGTTCGATAACATTTACTGGCACCATACCAGCCGCTCGCTTCAGGCCATGCTAGTGCGCGCCGTACAGGATGCGCTGCTTGCGGGAGCGATGCAGGCACCGCAGCTGGTCGGGCTGCATGACGCCTCACTGCTGGCATTGCTGGAAAGCGATGTGATGCCCACGAGTACGCGTGCGCTAGCAGAACAACTCACGCTGCGCCACCCTTACAAAGTTGTGCTGGAGATCAGCAGGCTGGCCGGGCGCCTCTTCAATCGCTTGGATGCCCTCTTCTGGGATCAGGAGCGCCGCCGTCGCATCGAGCAGGCGTTGGCAAGCGAGCTAGCAACGGCTCTGGAAACGGAGATTGCCGATTACGAGATTCTGCTCGATATTCCACGCCCGGAGAAATGGGAGATGGACGTGTGGATCTCCTTTGCTCACCCACCAGTTGGGATGGAGCCGCTTATGAACTGGGTAGAGGTGACAGGTTTGCAATCCGATAGCCTCGCCCTTTACGAACAACATCAACGGCGTATCCGCGTCCTCGTTAACGAACGCCTGCGCCCCCTGCTTATAGCACATCAGCACGATATTCTGTTACCCACGTTGGAGCAGATTTCATAAACATCACTTACAAATATTAAATGCTTTGGCGGATTTATACAAGTCTCGTGCAAATCCGCCAAAGCATTTAATAAAGAAAAAAGCCTTTTATGCCGCCGATGTAGGAAGTGTGTAATGCATCAGAAAATGCCAGATGGTTGCATCGGCCTGATCTTTGCTCAGATCCTTTGGCCAGACGTGCTTTTCGCCCTCGATTCGATAATGGACGATAGTAACACCACCATCACAGTCCTTCCATTCCAGCGCTGTCTCCGTGTCGCTCTGGGGAAGTGTTACGGCCTGAGGAGCGCACTTATCCAGTTTTGCCCATTGTTGTAGCCAGTCCTGCACGCCCGGTAGTTGCGTCGTCTGATCCTGGGCATCGTAGGGGATCACGTTGTCGGCGCTACCATGCTCATTCAAAATTGCCACCGGACGACCAGGATTGCATGGGCCTTCGTTATCGAAGAAATTTCCCGCCAGCGTTGCAATCGCGGCGATGCGATTCGCCAGCCGACATGCCAGCATGCCAGTCATCAGCGCGCCATTGGAGAAACCCGTTGCATAGATGCGGTTGCTGTCCACGCACAACTTCTGTTCCACGTCATCGATCACTTTGTTGACAAAAGCAATCTCATCGACGCCCTCGGTTGTGGGAGAATAGCTATCCCAGAACGTGTTTCCGTTCATATCGTGCAAGCCCTGCGGATAGGCCACGATGAAATGCTCTTTGTCGGCCAGTTGAGAGAAATTGCTATAGCCCTCGATCTCCTGCGCGTTGCTACCAAGCCCATGAAAAGCCAGAAGGAGAGGAAGCGGCTGTTGTAACTGATAATCTGCCGGGGCATGCAGGCGATAGGTGCGGGTTGTCACGCCCTTCGCCGTTTGCGGGTCAACATCCACCATCATATCTGTAGTGGAGCCGGTCGCAACGGTTGCAGCGCTATTGCAACCAGAGGTTGTGGTCGGTGGAGTTGCCGTGCCGGTTGCCCCGGGCGTCACGCTTGCATCCGGCGTAGCTGTCACACTAACGGTCGGTGTCACGGCCCCACTCTCCGCCGATGCCACGCTCACGACTTCTGGTGTGCCGGTGAGAGCCTGCCCATTTACAGGTGATACTGAAGCTGCATAGGTTGTCGCGGTGCCACAACCGGTCAGCAACAGGAACAGGCAGAACCAGCCAATCATTTTTCTGCGCACAATCTTCCTCCAAAATCTCTTTATATGCAACGGGCCATTTCCCACGCTATATATTAGCAGTAATACATGCAGTCAAGTTGTATATATATGATACGTCAGAAAGCAGAGCGATAGATACAACGGGCAGGCTCCGCCATGAAATATGACAACAGATGTCGTGTCACCAACATATACTTGTTTTATTGATTAACAAAAAGTGAACGTTTTTGCAAGAAAGAAATGAGGGTACATGATGCAATACGGGGTCACGCTGCCGCTTTCTGGCTTCGATGGCGATGTGCAACAGCTCATTGAGGCCGCACATATTGCTGAAGAGGAAGGTTGGGATGGCGTCTTTCTGGAGGATTATATCGTCTATTGGAGTGCTCAGGGGATCACATACGATCCCTGGCTGGTGCTGGCGGCCATAGCGACGCGCACAAAACGCATACGGCTTGGCCTCAGCGTCACGCCGCTGTCACGGCGTCGTCCCTGGAAGCTGGCGCGTGAGGCGATTACGCTAGATCATATCTCGAATGGCCGCCTGATCCTGGGTTTTGGCCTGGGTGATGACCAGGATAAGGGTTTTACCAACTTTGGCGATGTTGCCGACCGCAAACAACGCGCCGAGATGCTCGATGAGGGACTGGACATTCTTGCCGGGCTTATGAGCGGAAAATCCTTCAGCTACACAGGCAAGCACTACAAAGTGGACAACGTGACATTTTTGCCGCGACCAGTGCAACAGCCGCGCATTCCTATCTGGATCGGAGGCTTCTGGCCGCACAAGGCTCCAGCGCTTCGAGCGGCACGTTGGGATGGCTTTCTTCCCGCCAGTGGGCCGGATGAAAATGGCAGCAGTTTCCCCAAACCAGCTGACATACAAACGATTAAAGCCTTTATTGCTGAACACCACACCAGCACAACGCCCTTCGATATCGGCGTAGGTGGCAACACGCCCGGCAACAATCCACGCGACGCATATGCCCAGATCGAGCCGCTGATCGAGGCCGGGGCAACATGGTGGTGCGAATTTGCGCTGCCGGAACCGGGACGAACAGAGCAGGCACTCACCCGGATCAAGCAGGGTCCACCACGCGCCTGAGTGGGTAGACTGATAAAAAGAAAAGAGGTTGGCTGATCTGTTGCGGATCAGTCAACCTGAAATGGCTGTTGTAAGATGAAGGGAAGACCATCTATGCTGAAGTAACACCTGCAGTTTTTCATCAGGAAAGGGTTCCTTCATGTCTGCTTACACATTGCCAGAGTTCACGCTTGAGCGCTGGTTTGCCGAATTTGAATTTGTACCGGGCATACGCAATCTGGCGGCCAGTTGTCCTTTCTCCGCAACGACGCAAGAATTGCTCGAACTGGAAGATGCGGAAACGACCGCTCGCTATTTGCGGCTTGGCCTGGACTACGTGGAAAATCCCGGAAATGAGCGCCTGCGCCAGGGCATCGCGAACCTCTATACGACGCTTGAATCGGGAAATATTCGCGTGACATCAGGGGCCAGCGAGAGCCTCTTTTTGCTGATCCTGACGACGGTGCGACCGGGCGATAATATCATTGTGGAAGATCCCACATATGGCAACATCGCAGGAGTGGCACAGTCTCAAGGAGCAGAGGTGCGACGACTGCCTCTGCGTCTGGAACAGAACTGGAAGCCGGACATTGAGCAGCTCGCTCAGCTTGTCGATCACAAGACGCGCCTGATCTATATGACGCATTCCCATCATCCCACCGGTTCAGTGCGCACGGTGGAGGAGATGCAGGCCATCGCCAAAGTTGCGGAACGGGCTGGAGCTATTTTTGTGAGCGATGAAGTCTTTCGTTTGATCGCACTGGACGGCACGCCAGCCCCATCGGTCATCGACGTAATCGAGCAGTCGGTAGTGATCGGCGATATGACCAAGCCCTGGGGATTGGGCGGGCTGCGCGTTGGTTGGATCGCCAGCCGCAATGCTGAGATACTCAAACGGGTGAGCGCGGCACGCGACTATTCAACCATGTGTGGCAGTGCTCCGGGCGAGTTTTTAGCGGAGGTCACGCTGCGTCATACACAACAGATTATGGCTCCACGTCTGGCAGCTGCTCGGAGCAATCGCCAACGCCTGACAGATGCCATAGCAAATAGCCAGAAGCCTATCCACTGGCTCTCACCCCAGGCCGGATATACAGCGTTACTTCAACTGCCCTTCTCGACTGAACCGTTTTGCCGCTACCTGGCAGAAGAGAAGCGTTTCCTGCTGCTTCCGGGATATGTCTACGGCAAAGCCTACGAACGATTTATGCGCATTGGCTTTGGATGCAGCACAGAACGATTCACGGAAGGGCTGGAGACAATGATGCAGGTGTTGCAAGACTGGAACGGCAATTAGGCTATCTTACAGCTCCTCCTACGCTTTTGCTAGACAAAAAACGGACACAACGTTTATACTAAACTCAGGATTTTGCTTCATTTCTTCAATTATCGCAAAAGCCTGTTATCTCATCCTATTGCAAAAGCCAGGAGGTGCTGAAACAATGGAGTCATCATCTTCACATACATACGTCTTCAACCCCGAAAGCCCAACCGAATTGGCCCGCTTGATCAATCAAGACCAAATGTTGACTCAATCGATGGGTGGTCCCTTTTCGGGCCTCCCTGATACCTTTTCGTTGCATAATATCCTCGATCTGGGCTGTGGTTCTGGTGGCTGGGTGCTGGATGCCGCCCTTGCGCTGCCTCAAGCCAAAGTGAAAGGCGTCGATATCAGCCACATTATGGTTGATTATGCCAACGCACGCGCACAAACACAGCAACTCTCTAACGCCTCGTTCAGCATCATGGATATCAGCGGTCCTCTCGATTTCCCCGATGCCGGATTCGATCTGGTCAATGCGCGCGCGCTTTTTGCGGTTCTCAAGCGCGAAATTTGGCCATCGTTTCTCAAAGAGTGCTGGCGGATGCTGCGCCCGGGTGGTTTTTTACGCCTGACGGAACCGCTCGATGTTGGTCATACCAGCAGCGCCGCCGTCAACCGGCTTGGAGCGCTCTGCACACAGGCGATCTCACAGAATGGCTATGGCTTTGCTCCCGACGGGACATTCTTCGGCGTTGCGCACCTGATGGCGCACTGGCTTCAGGAGCAAGGCTATCAACACATCCACAAACAGGCGCACCCCTTAGACTTTTCAGCGCACGCAGATCCCTGGGCAAACCAGTATCATAATATCGAAGTGCTTTATTATCAGTTGAAGCCATTGATCGTCAAGATGGGGCTCATCGCCGACTTTGCTTTTGATCGACTGCAACAGCAAGCACTGGCCGATATGCAACGCGAGGACTTTTTTGCGCTGAGCTTCTCGCTCACTGTTATTGGTCAGAAACAGGGACGCTAAGCAACCGAACCTACGTAGTATAATGGGAGCTGATAATCTGGCATACTATTCTAGTTACACGAACTGAGGAAGCGAAATTTTATGCGACGAATAGCGATACTGGCAGAAGGTGCCTTTGAGTGGCATCATGGAAAAACGGCGACGGGAGTTATCAAGTATGGACAAGATCCCATCGTTGCGGTGATCGATCGTGCGAATGTGGGAAAAGATGTGGCACAGGCGCTCAATGCTCCCTTCGGACAAGGCATCCCTGTGGTACGCGATATTTATGAGGCGTTGAAACTCGAACCAGATACACTCTTGATCGGCGTGGCTCCAACCGGAGGAGACCTGGACCCGATCTGGCGCTCGCAAATCCTGGCCGCAATCGAGGCAGGACTGAACATTGTGAGCGGGCTGCATTTCTTTCTGGCGGATGACGCAGAACTGAGCGAGGCCGCAAACAAATATGGAGTGACTATCTGGGATGTGCGCCGCGTTCCCGACAAGAAGCGTGTGGCACAGCTGGTGCCGCATCGCACTGGAAGCAAGACGATTCTGATGGTGGGATCGGATTGTGCCACCGGCAAGATGTCAACTGCACTGGAGCTGGATATCGAAGCTCGCCGCCGTAATCTCGACAGTGCCTTCGTCGCCACTGGACAGACCGGCATCATGATCTCTGGCAACGGCCTCCCGGTTGACCATATCATCTGCGATTTTATTGCAGGCATGGTCGAAGAGATGGTTCTCGACTTTGCCGACAAGCACGAGTGGGTGTTTGTGGAGGGCCAGGGAGCGCTCAATCATCCTGGCTATGCCCCGGTGACGCTGGGCCTGATTCACGGCTCAAATCCAGATGCTATGATCTTCAGCCACATCGCGGGCCTCACCACCGTTGATGGCTATGAGAACGCCCCGTTGCCATCGCTCAAACGGCTGATCCAGATGAACGAAGAGGCTATTAGCTGGATTCGCCCGGAGCCACCCAGCAAAGCTGTTGGCATCGCGCTCATTACCCATCGTTTGAGTGAGGAGGAAGCGCTGGCCGAAATCAAGCGTGTCGAAGAAGAGACGGGCCTCCCCACAAACGACCCCATGCGCTTCGGCGTCGCCAATCTGATGGATGCGCTTGAGAGACACTTCGCCGAGTAATACGTATCCACAATTTCGTATTACTTATTCAATTCGTAGTTGCGTGTTAACACGCAACTACGACATATCACCCCTCGCTTACATCCTGCTCTTCTTGTTGCCACTCAATAAAATTCTTCTCATGCCTGACCCATTGCCTGATAAATTGTTGCTGCTCAGATGAGAAACCTCGTGCATCCATTTCAGCTTGCACTTCTTCAGCTGGAATAGATTCAAAACGAGCGAGGAATATGTAGTGGATTAGGTTGTAGAAGGGATGTGGTGCTTGTTTGATCACATTCAGAATTGGTGGTAAATCAGATGAATTACACAATTCTAATAAGAGAGCAAAAGTAGTAAATAATCCCCAAAGAGCATCAGCGTCTACAATCCACATGACATTATCGTTCTCAAGAGGACTTAAGTTAACCCATTTCCGAGCTTGATCTTGCACAGCATGATATAAATTCATAAAATTGATGGGCAAAGAAGATATAAACACAGACCCCAAACGTTTCAATATATCAGTAGCTATACGTTTTCCTTCCACATCAAATTCATCATATATTGTATAAAGAATGTAGTTCATTACAGCATCCATAATAGAAATATAAATAATCATTCCATATACACCGGTAATCGTCTTAGTAAAAAGGCTATTGATACCATGCAATTGTATCAATTTGTCGATGTTGATCTTTTCGTTCCAAAGCATGTAGTAACAGAGGAAAAGAGAATGGGAAAGTACTAATTCAAGCTTATCCGAACACAGATCGAGGATATTTTCAACTAGTTTTCCCCATTCCTCCGGTGCTCCCTGTTCTAACGATTGGCATATTTCTAGAATCACACACATTTTAATCTGATCTTTCCCCTCTAAAACCTGCATAAATAGCCTATATATAGCATTTATAACTATTGTCTGGTTTTCATAAGCAATCAATCTTACTTCTCTTAATATATCATTCCCAACAAATCTTCTTTTAGATTCCCTATCATTCTCCATCTGTAAAGTACCCTCCACCACAACAGATCTCATACAAGCAGTAATAATCTCTCTCGTTACTTCAGGAGCAGGAACCATAAAGCCAAGACATCGGATTGCAAAAGACAACAAATTCCAATATGCATTCCCCTTCGCCTTGCCAGCACGTTTTATAAGGGCAGATAGCAGCTTATCTCCTGCATTTTCCGAATTTCTATTTAATATCTGAAAAGCAAGCTGAGATACTACATCCCACTCTCTTTTAGCAATTCTGGGGGCTAGAACAGTAAGCAAAGCCGCAGGAGTAGAATGATTGCGCACCAGATACCAGGCCGTGAAATATTCGAGAAATGTCTGGTGTGTAAATTGATAAAGGCTTTCACCATCTTTTTCTGTGCCAGTATCAGTAAAGACCCAGGCGCGGCCCCGACAGAACTCGATAAACTCTCGCGCCGCCCTCTCAGCTTCATCAGGATCGTCAAAGCGCTTTCTCTGAAGATACTCCGCAGCCTTCGCTATGAGCCTTCTTTCTGACACGCCGCTCCGTAGTCCTTCATCGGCGTAAATCCAACTCGCCAAGTACATCATCGTTGGGCGTATATGTGTCTCAAACGGGAGGGCGACCCGAATATTACGGCTCTTATCCCAACGTTCAAACAACATTGTCGCGCACTTATCGTACACATCAGGACGGTTTCTAGGCAGATAGTTCTCGCCACGATAAATATTACACATCAAGGCAAGCATCAAAGGATTGGAGCGCAAATCTGTAAGATTCTCGCTTTCCTCAAGGAAGGCGTCAATTTTCTGTTGCTGTTCCTTCTGCGTCACTCCCACGTCAGCCGCAGCGAACCACTTCTGTACATACTCATTCACCTGCTCGTTATTAAATGAATCCAGGCGAAACACCTCGAATAGATGCTCATCCAGTGGAGCCTGTTCATAACCAACCTCTCTGGACGTGACCAGCACAGGCACAGCTGGGTAGAGATTACAGAAAGATTGCACGTCGTCACGAATCTCCTGTCGATAGCTGGTTTCTAGCAATTCATCCAATCCATCGAAAATAACGAGAGCACTCCCATTCACCAGGAGATATTCCAACGCTCCATCAGGGGCAGGAGGAAGCTGATAAGTTGCCTCTACCTCGGTCTCAATATATTCTCGAATAGAACACCGATGCTCTTTCTTCTCCGCTCCATAATTACGCAACACGACAAGAATAGGCGTTAGCTGCTCTCGACCAGCAAAGAGGCGTTCAGAATAATACGCCGCGATATCATGACAAACTTTTAGCGTGAACGTTGACTTTCCGCCACCTGGATTGCCTAGCAGCACGGCACGATAGATACCAGTAAGGAATGCCTGAAAAGTAAGCCTTTCATTTTCTACATCTTGCCTCTTACTAGAGACTACTGCAAAATTTGGACTGACATACAGATCGTCAATAGGCAACTGGCGGGCAGAATCAAAGTTCGGGGGCTTGATATATCCGTGCCGCTGGCTCACCTGCATACGATATCGTTTCTCAAAATCATAGATAGCTGGCATATCTAACGATTGTTGTGAGATGAAAAAGTCGAGTTTCTTCTGGATGCTCGCTACCTCGCTATGAAGAACATTATGGCGAAAGACAGATAACGCTTCGTGGGCGGCAAGAATGCCCTGTTCAGTCGCAACCCGCAGCGCAACATTGCAACTTTTGAGCAGCGCTTCAAAGAGGTAATTGGCAGCCTCGGTAGTCTTTTCAGGAGTGAGCGCTATACTAGCAGGATAGTCAGTAATAAAGCGAGTGAATAGTATCGCAAATATCTGTTGGAGCGTTTGCTGGCTTTCCTGATATTCGTTGTTACTAAATAGCACATAGGTAGCATATATCTGGCGAACGATCTCCTCTACTTCGGGCGAACGTAAAAATAATGCAATAATCTCCTCTCCTTCGTCCTCCCAACTTACGTCGTTTGCGACTGTGCAAACGGCATTGCGAAGAATTGGCTCCAGAGCAGTCTTTTCCTGCTCCCATTTTTGAAGAAAATCTTTCCCGATAAGCTGTTTTCCTGCTTCTTTGCCAGTTATGGCGATCAATGAGGTGAGAGCATTAGTGAGGACGCCAAGCAGAACGGAGAGAGTATTGGGATCGATATCCATAATTTGCCTCCTTGCCATGTATGCACCCAGATATAACATTAACATTAAAGAACATATATCTATAACAAAAACGTATTGACGCAGCATTTTTCAAAGAAGGCATTTCAACATAGGAAGGTAGAACTATTGTATGTTTGAATCACAATTCTTTGATATACAAAATACTTGCCGCTACTAACTGATATTTCCCCGTTAATAGCGGCAAGCGATCATTATTTTCAGGCTTCTATTATGTTATTGATGTGGATACAGTATTTATGCTGATTGTGATGGCAGACAGGAGGGTGGAACTGGTAGTTGCCAGCTCAGAATTTCTTTGCCGACCTTGATTGTGGGGGTGCTGGTAAGTACTCGCAAGATGTCGGCGTGAACCTGATCAATGCTCTGGTTGCCATTGACTGTGACGAGCTTCTGCTGCTTTCTGTAATAATCGAGCAAGCAAAAGGTCTCGTTGAAGAAGATATTCAACCGCTTCTGCACTGCTTCCCCTTTGTCGTCGGAACGTTGATAGAGCTCACTCCCGTCAATATCGCAGACACCAGAGACTTTGGGAGGACGAGTTAAAGAATTGTAGACGTGCTGATGTGCGCGGCAGATCCACCGACCGGAGAGCCGCCTCAGCAGTTCATCGTGAGGAACCTCCAGATAGACAGCTCGATCAATACGCTTTCTCATCTGTTGCAGATTGCTATCCAATACCTGCGCCTGAGCAATCGTACGTGGGAAGCCATCGAGCAGAATGCCAGGGAGACAATCTGGCTGGGCGAGACGTTCTAACACCATTGCCACCGTCAACTCATCAGGAACCAGTTCCCCCCTATCTAAAAAGACTTTTGCTCGCAGACCGGAGGCCGTTTGCTCTTGTAAGGCTTTGCGAAATAGATCACCGCTTGCAATATGGCACACACCGAGAGCTGATGAAAGCTTCGCCGCCTGCGTACCTTTGCCCGATCCCTGTGCGCCGATGAGAATAATGTTCACGCTTTTTTCTCCATAACCCTTGCTCTTACGCATGATAATACACTAGCTTACGAAATTTTTGGATACGAAAAATTGCCAGCATGATTATTGTAATAACTGGTATGTCAATACAGCAATACTATTCTATAAAAGATTTTTCACCTATCTATCACCGTAGGCTTATACATAGGTCAGCTGATCCGTGTCTTCTCATCATTGCTCCCTCTTGCAAAACAGGCGTATGATAGAGAGCGAACAAGCCAGCATCCCCTGTTGACATATAACTATTTCTTAAAGGAGTGACCCATGCATATCGACGCCAAACCGGTTGACTTTACGCTCTCCACGCCGTTTCGTATCTCGCGTGGCGTGCAGTATACATCGCCCAACGCGATTATTCAGGTGACACATAACGACTACACAGGTTACGGCGAAGCCTCCCCTTCTGAATACTACGGCGAGAGCCAGGAAACGGTGCTGGCCTGTATCGCACTATTTGCCGGTAATCTTGGTAACGATCCATTCGAGATCGAAGAACTTCATCAGCGCCTCGACAAGATTATTCGCCTCCATCCCTCAGCGAAAGCTGCGGTGGATATGGCGGTCTACGATATTATGGGGAAAATGCTGGGTGTGCCGGTCTACAAGCTGCTGGGGGCCACCGCCAAACGAACCCCGCATACCTCGTTCACTATCGGCCTCGATACGCCTGCGCAGATGGCAAAGAAGGCGTTGCTGGCGAAGGATTATCCTATCCTTAAAATCAAGGTGGGGACGCGTCACGATCTCGACATCATTAAAGCTATTCGCGACGTGACCAATGCTGTATTGCGCGTCGATGCCAACGCTGGTTGGACACCCAAAGAGGCCATCAAAAATATCGAAGCGCTGCTCCCATACAATATCGAATTTGTGGAGCAGCCTGTCGCCTCCCATGATCTCAAGGGATTGAAGATGGTGCGCGAGAACTCGCCTCTGCCAATCATTGCCGACGAGAGTTGCATCACGGTCGAAGATATTCCCCGCGTTGCCGATTGTGTGGATGGGATCAACATAAAGCTAATGAAATGTGGCGGCATTTTGCCCGCGCTCAAGATGATCCATGTGGCGCGTGCACATCATCTCCGCATCATGCTTGGCTGTATGATCGAAAGCTCGCTGGCAATCACAGCTGCGACCCATCTAACCCCGCTGGTGGACTATGCCGATCTGGACGGACATCTGTTGATTGACGACGATATCTATGATGGCGTGAAAGTGGAAAACGGTAAGCTTATTCTACCGGAGCGGCCCGGCCTCGGCGTCATTGAAAAAGCATAATCAACACACAAATGAAGAGGCGACGCGGAATCCCCCTGGATTTCCGTGTCGCCTCCTTAACGCAGACCAATCATCAAGGGGATTATGGAGCGTTCTTGGGAATATCGGGCGTGGCAACATGCCATTTGCCACCAAGACCCTCGCCAGTAGTCTGGCCCGCTGCGGTATCACCAACGTAGGTATAGAGCGGATGGTCGTTATAGATTACCTGTTTGCCATTGGCGTTGGGATAGATCTCCAATTCGCCCGGCAACTTCGGTGTGGCGGCAGGATTTCCGGTCGCGGCAAACAACAGTGGCGGCCAGTTCTGCGCACAACCGCCTGTGCAGGCAGTCTTCGAGGCAGTATCGGGATCATAGTAATAGAGCGTCATCCCTTTAGCATCAGTGAGAATCGTCTCTGACTTCCCACCAACGGTGGCTGAAGCTGTTTTTACCACCACATTGCCCGTACTGCTCGTCGCGCTTGTTGGTGTGCTGGCAGGCGCGGTCGTTGCGGCAGTAGTCGGCGCGCTTGTTGGGGTACTGGCAGCCGCACTCGTCGAAGATCCTGTATTCCCTGTTCCTCCACCACAACTACTGATAACCATGATGACCATGACAAAAACGAACAAAATTCCGGCACGCTTTAACGTCCCCATTGGCAAACCCTCCTTGTGGCACTCGCCCAATCCTCTTGAACGGCGAGGCACCCAGTATCGTTCTCAGGATACGATCTGGCTTACTAGCAGGAAAGACGGACTGTCATACATAATACAATACGACATCTCTTACACACAACCGTATGAGTTCTCTAAATAGATGCAATGCCTTTCACTTCATGGAGCAGCTCGCGCGGGAGTGGGCGCTGACGTACATTCACGGATTACGACACAGCCACTCTTTCCGGCTTGTGAGCGAAGTGAGCAGGATCATTCCATCACCAACTACTCATACGAGAGAGGGTTACAGAGGGAGAAATGGGACGATAATTATCAATAAAAACAACAAACCGTCCCCCGATTTGCAAGAGACGAGAGACGGTTTATCGATAAAAAGATGAATACTAGCTTGCACGTTGGAAGCGGCGCATTTTACGCTGATGCGCAGCTGCTTTGCGTTTGCGTCGTGCCTGAGGGCTCTCATAATGAGAACGTCGGCGAGCCTCGGCCAGAATGCCAGCCTGTTGGACTTTACGATTAAATTTCTTCAGCGCAATTTCAAATGTATCGCCCGGATTGATCTTTACTTCACTCACAGCGATCACCAGCGCGATCTGCTATTACGATTGCCGCCAGAGCGACCTGCGCTCTGTCCCTGATAGCAATCGCTGCAATAGACTGGTTTGTCACCGCGAGGCATGAAAGGAACCTGCGCCACGTTGCCGCAACTGGAGCAAGTGGCCTCATACATCTGGCGGCTCTCGCGACGTGCGCCACCACCACGATTATTGTTGTAACCACCATTTGCTTTACGGGCCGCACGACAGGAAGGACAGCGTTGGGGAGTATTGGTCAGACCACGACTTGCGTAAAACTCTTGCTCTCCGATAGTGAAGACAAATTCTTCGTTGCAATCGCGACAAACCAGTGTTTGATCACTTAATGCCATTGTTTTCTCGATTCTACAGTTCAAATGTCTCTTGTTCACGTGTACGGCGCGAACTTGCGTGGTTGCAATACCAGGCCATTACCTCCGAACGCAACAAAGCACTATACAACGTCTCTGAGTATATCATACTTGTGCCACCAAAACCACTATTTTCTGATTCTTTCTTTCGTTGACCACCCGATAGTACTGCAATCTGAGCCGTTTTTCCCCGTCCTCACCTGTGCTATAATACGAACGATAAGCAGTTCATTTTGCTAAAACTGTAGCAATAGAGAGGATAAGCATGCCCACACGAAATGACGCGTATACGTTGATGACAAGCCATGTGAAGAATGAAAACCTGCAAAAACATATGCTTTCGGTTGAGGTAGCTATGCGTTTCTATGCCCGCAAATACGGTGAGGACGAGGAACTCTGGGCTATGACCGGGCTATTGCATGATTGCGATTATGAAGAATACCCTGATCTCAATGAGCATACTCAAGTGGCAGCCGGCTGGTTGCGCGAAGGTGTCTATGATGAACGCATTATTTATGCAATTCTGGCTCATAACGATCTCAATCAGGCTACGCACCCACGCACTGATCTCCTCTCGCGTGCGCTCTCCGCGTGCGACGAGATTACAGGAATGATTACAGCCACAGCCCTTGTTCGTCCCGACAAAAGTATCCTGGGGCTACAGGTCTCTTCGGTGCGCAAGAAAATGAAGACGAAGGGTTTCGCTGCGGGCGTCCATCGCGAAGACCTTGTGCGCGGGGCTGAAGAGCTAGGAGTCGATCTCAATGAGCATATCGCCTTCGTGATCGAGGCGATGTCGAGCATTGCAGATACATTGGGGCTGGCAGGCGTTCAGGAGGCAGCATCCCACTAATTGAGGCGATTTCTCCTCATACGACGTGTTTCTTGTAGATGATCATGCAACGGCACCACCAACAACACCGACCATCGCAGCAATTCTTCACGGTAAGCGAGCTTGCTCAATTTGAGTATTGCCCGTTGCTCTGGTGGCACGAACAATTTGATCCGCTGGCGCAATCTGATACTGAAGAGTTGTTTGCACGCATGGTTGAATTAGAACACGATCACGGCCAACCAGCAACTACTCTGCCCGATTATCAGGTTATCGAGCAGTTGCTCTTGCGTCGTGGTGCCTTTGACCCCGACCAGCAGGACCATACCGACGATGATGAAGTACTCAGCGAACGAGAGGAAGAGCTGATTGAGCCGGTCCATCGCAGCAGCTATACTCGCACTCTGGCGCTAATCGCTCTGGTCCTGCTGGCTCTGGCACTACTCCTGATCGGTGTGTCTTTCTTGCTGACGAAATCTGGTGGAAACATCTTTCCAATGGCTGTGCTGCCTATGGGTCTGGTTCTGCTGGTCATTGCGCTGATCCTGCTGCTTCTGCTCCTGAACGAACGCCACTTTCAACAGGATCGTCTGGAAAACCAGCGCCGCCACGATCTGGGGCTACCTTCAGGCGAGCTTGTCTACGAAGATGCCGATGGAGAAGGCGAACCGCTTTCCTCTAGAGAGACTCCCCTGGCAGGGAAACCCACATACATCATACAGTTGCAAGATGGTCGCCCTGTTCCGATTGAGGTCAAGCCAGGCGTACAGAACCTCAAGCAGCCGGAGAGCAACCATATCGTCCAGATTGGCGCGCATTGTTTAATTCTGGAAGACTATTTTGACGAACTACCAACACATGGCGTTCTGCGCTATGCTGACCGCGAGTTTGTCGTCGATTATACGCCAGCTCTGCGCAAAAAAGTGCTGCGCCTCCTCAAAGAGATGGATAACTGCTCCGAAGACCATCCTCCAGCGCTGAACCGCCAACGGGCCGCCAAGTGCCGCGCCTGTCTGTTTCAGCCAATTTGCCCCGTTGGACAGAAGAACTAACACGGTTGAAAAAGTACCTCAATCATGCTTCTTGAACAGAAGTGCCTGAAACATGTACCTGACCGCTTTTTGTATCCTCAAAAAGAAAAGCTACAGTGAGATTATCTATTTGAAAGCAGGAAAAAAGACCAATGACCACATCTCCCCCTCCTTTCACAGACCTTGTGGCCGACCTCTCAAATCCCCAGGTGAAGGTGCGGCGCGCGGCAGTCAAACAATTACTAGGCAAGTTGCAAGATCCGCATTACCTCCCCTCGCTCTTACCATTCCTGACCGATCAGAGTGGAAGTATACGATCTCAGGCCGTGGAAGCGATAGGGCGATTGAAAGATCCACAGCATCTCTCTCTGCTCCGGCCGCATTTGAACGACTCCCATTGGGCGGCACGCCGGGCTGTGGTGGAAGCGATGGGCGAATTGAAAGATCCTCAACACATCGAGCTGCTCTCATCGCTCCTAACCGATCCCGATTGGGGAATACGGCACCATGCGGTCGAGGCAATAGGCAAGTTACAAAATCCTGCCCATACTACCCTTCTCTCACCATTGCTGGCTGATTCAGATAAGCGGGTCCAGCAGAAAGCTACTGAGGTGATACGCGCTTTGAAAGCAAAATAGTATGCTGCTTATAGCTGTGCTGTCTGGCAAAACTTTAAAGGAAGAGGAACAAGATGCTCCCGATTTGACATCCGACAAGAAGAAAGCTACACTAACAGCACAGTGAAGTAATCCTCGTTCGTCTTATATGCACCCTTCAGAAGAGGTGCATATTTTTCCATGTGAGCAAATATATGAGTACAGTGCACGAAGTTATCGAATTAAGTGGACATATTATCGACTCCTGGACCCTGCCTCGCGCCTGGGACATTATCATGGATCGTGGCGGCAATTTTGAGGTTGAGGAGATGCGCGTCGGCGTCAGAAAAACCGAAACCAGCTATGCGCGGATGAAGGTTCAGGCACCCAGTTCTGAAGTGCTTGAGCTTATTCTTTCAGAATTGCAGCAGCTTGGTGTGGTGCTGGTTGATGGTGACGATGTGAAGACTGAGCCTGTGGAGCAGGATGGTGTCCTTCCTGCCGCCTTCTACTCGACGACTAATCTCCCCACACAGGTTCGTCTGGGTGGCCAATGGGTCAACGTAGAAAATATCGAAATGGATGTCGCAATCGTAATTGATCGTCCCCAGCGGCAAGCTTACTGTAAGCCGATGCATGAGGTGAAGATCAATGACCGCGTCGTGATCGGACATACCGGCATTCGTGTCCAGCCTTTCGAGCGCGACCGCGACCGCGAGGTCTTTGCTTTTATGCAGAGCAATGTCTCATCAGAAAAGGTCAAAGTGCTGGCGATTCACGATATCGCTCGACAGATGAAGGAGACGCGCGCCCGCAACGGCAAGATCCTCTTTGTGCTTGGTCCCGCCGTAATCCACACCGGCGCGGGTCGTTATGTGGCAGAGCTATTGCGGCGTGGCTATGTGCAGGTCATATTTGGTGGTAACGCCATTATTACCCACGATATTGAATCCTCGCTCTATGGCACATCGCTTGGTGTCGATCTTCAGACGGGTGAGCAAGTCGAGGGAGGACACCGCAACCATCTGCGAGCTATCAATGCGATGCGCAGTGCTGGTTCGCTAGAAAAGGCTATCGAGGTCGGGTTGCTCAAAAGTGGGATCACCTACGAGGCCATCAAACACAACGTCCCGATGGTGCTGGCTGGCTCCATCCGCGACGACGGCCCAATGCCCGGTGTAATTACCGATATGGCAGAGGCCCAGCGCCGCATGCGCGAGGAAGTGCAAGGCGTTGAGATGGCGATTATGGTTGCTTCTATGCTGCACGCTATCGCGACCGGCAACCTGCTGCATTCCAGCGTTCGTACGGTTGTTGTCGATATTAATCCTGCGGTTGTGACCAAACTGGCGGATCGTGGCAGTTTCCAGGCTGCTGGTCTCGTCACCGATGCCGAGCTATTCCTACGCGAACTGCTCGAAGCATTGTCCGATTAACAATAATATGTCGTAGTTGCGCGATTTATTGCGTGTGGTTACTCTTGCCTGTAATTAAGCCCACGCGCGATAAATCGCGCAACTACGACGTGTTTGGTTATTTCCCCGCCGCCTGTTTCTTACGTCCATAGTGTCGATTGACTTTGGCCCGGTTGCCACAGTTTTGCATGTTGCACCAGCGGCGGCTGTGATTCTTACTGGTATCGAGAAACAGCCAGCTACACTCTTCGGAGGCGCATTGCCTCATCAGATGCAACTCTTCTGAGGTGAGCAGATCAGCTGCCGAACGCAGCACCGGCCACAATACCCAATCAAGGGCCGTTTCTTTTTCCGCCCAATCCCAGCGATAATGCTCCGGGTCACTCACAAGACGCGTCTTACTCATTGCTTCGGCCAGAACAGTATTGAACTGGCGCAAGTCTTCTTCGTGGGGGTTGGTCTCGTCCACATACGCCTGGAAGACGCGAAAGAGCGCTTCGCGCCACGTCACTGCTCTCTTACGCACGGCCTCCGCCTCTTCCGGACGCCTCTTTGCTTCGGCCAATAAATGGCTTGCCTCCTCGTCGGTGGTAATCCCTGTTTGCCGGCTCCAGGCCACCAGATCGCGGTAGTCGATGAGCAATTCATCTTTATTCTCACGAAAGCGATCATCAACGGTGTTCGTAAAATCCAGGCAGAGCCGATTGCCCAACAAATTGAAGGTACGTACAGCTTCGTCCATTGTTCTCTTCTCCCTCCTCCTCCGATTACTCTATCACACGCAATACTAACCATCAAAACACGCTTGACAGGTTAGATATTCCATGCTATACTCTAACCATCAAATGGATTTTAGCTGGTTAGATTGTTGGTTGTCAAGGAGAAGTTCTGCAATAACCCATAGATAGACAGTACACATGGCATATATGGTGCCAGAAAGGAAATACTCGTGGAACTGCTAGTTATCTTACTCCTGGTTTTTATCGCCGTTAGCTTCGCAGCCAATCACTGGGGACATGACAGCCGCGATGGTATCGATAGCCTTGAATGGGTACGACGTGAGCATTACTAGGATCAGTAGTAGAAAAGACATTATATGTACATTGCCGTAGAACAAGAAGGAACCCCTGCATAGAGAGGTTCCTCTTTCTTTGTCTCCGTTATGCCACGATAGTCAAGTCGTTCGGGCTATCACCGACATCCAGCGTCCACTTCTGCGAGCCATCACTGGCATTTAACGCATAGAGTGTCCCTTTATCGAAACCGGCAGCCTCATACACAACCCCATCTTGCCGATAAGGAGTCGTGGTCCATCCCTGCTCGATCTGGTGCTGCCATTTCTGCCGACCAGTTTTCAGATCAACGGCCAGAACCCTCGCTTTCAGATCTATCCCTGCATACGCCGACGCATAGACTATGCCATTGCTGATCGAGGGGGTTGATTGCACGGCATTGGTCATCACTTTCCAGATCTGCCGACCATTTGTAGCATCGAAGGCATACAACGCGCCCTCAAATGGTCCCGTCTTTGGAATCGTTGAACCAACATACATGACTCCGTTCACAACCGTTGGAGTGGCAGCTTCGCCCGCGAACGCATCGGACTGCCAGAGCAGTTTTCCATTTTCAGCACTGAAGGCTGCAACTTTGCTCTGCCCGTCTCCTACTTCACTCGTGTTTACGATTGCTGTATACAGTACACCATTAAGGATATATGGCACCCTGATCGCCAGCCCCTGGCCTAGCCCTGTTGGCTGTGTACCTTTCCACTGCCAGAGCTGTTTCTTGCTCCTGGCATCCATTGCATACAGCCCCCCCTTGTCTGTAGAGAGATAGAGAATGCCCTTCTGCACTTTCATAGCCCCTGGGTAGCCATTCTCTGGAACAGCATAGGTCGAATCCTGTTTCCCATCTTTTGCCGAGAAAGAATAGATGGTATAGTCCACATTACGGCTTTCGGACGACTGCGCTGTCTGCACCTCAACATAGATTACTCCATCGTCGAGAGACATATACGTGGGAGCAACAAAAGGCCTATTGGTCAACGGCTGCGACCAGCGCTCTTTACCAGTATCTGCCTTCAGCGCAACCAGGGCTGATGGATTTTCACCACCCGGACCTGCTATCAGCGTATAGACCGTATCTCCCTCAACAATAAATTGCACGATGGAGACCACGTTCTTCTTCTTATCATATGACGCCGGGATAAACGGTATCTCATAGCGCCAGATCATCTTACCCGTCTTCGCGTCAACCCGTTGCACATTATTCGCTGTCTGCACATAGACGCCTGTATAGCTTTCCTGAACTGATGTTTGTTGTTGCTGGTTGGCTCCGTTGGCCGATCCCATATCAGATCCGGTATTGTGATAGTGTTCCAGCGCAATAACCCAGGCCATGCTGCCTACCAGCAACGTCGCCAGGATGACAGCTGCTACAATACCCCACAGACCTGAACGACGCACATGTATCTGTTTTCTCGCGAATGGAGAAAGAGTCTCGTTTCTCATATGGTGATGCCTTTCATTTGAAACATTTCTTTCCTGCACTCCCTGTTCATGGGGCGCGGGTGTGGCATCATTGCTAGCAATGTGGCCTACCAAGCGTTGCCAGACGCGATCTCGTGTGCCTGCATTGGCTGCTTCATACAATACATGCAGATCACTAGCAAGCTGTTCATCTGCTGCTGGCAACCCTTTTCGTTGACGACACGACCGTAATAGCTCATCTATTTGTGCATCCACAATCAGTGGTGGAAATTGTGCCCGGTTCTGTTCGTGATTATTCATGAGATACTTCCCCCCTTCTATCTTACATAGACGCCGCGCAAGAGGTTGAGCGTGCGCGAAAGCAGGGTGCGCACAGCCCCCTCGCTGCGATTCATGCGCCGGGCTATTTCTGCACAACGCAGGCCATAGCCAAAGCGCAGTTGCAAAACCTCCTGTTGGGGTCCGGGCAGTTCCGCGACCCGCAACTTCAATAGCTTGACTTCTTCGTGACGCAGCACGACCCGTTCAGGCCCAAGCTCATCATCGTCAAACAGGTGTTCCGCCACGTCTTCCAGATGTGTCACCGGACGACGCGCAGAGAGACGATGGTAATCAATGGCCTTATTATGGGCAACGCGCCGCAACCAGGCTATTTGCTGCCTCTCGGCCAGCACAGCCAGAATATCACTTTCCAGAGCGGCTAAAAATACCTCTACCAGAACATCCTCTGCATCCTCCAATGATGGCAGCATCGGACGTATATATACAAGCAGCGTGAGCCAGTATTTTTCGTAAAGGTCGGCAATAGCGGTGGATTCCGGTTTTGCCCTGCCAGATAATCCACTTTGAGACGATTCACTTCTATACGGTCGCATTCCGTTCCTCTGCAATTGCATGTTTTCGAGATCTCAATCTCTAATCGCGCTAGAGGTTAAAATGTTACACGCGAGACAAAGGGGTTATTGGGGAAGAAAACATCATGAGATCATTCAGTTCTCTCGGCGTTCGCGAGGAGATCCTGCGCGAGCTGGCGCATTGCATCGCGCAATTCGAGGGGTTGACGAATCACCAGGGGACAGCGCACGCCACCAAGCACGTAGGCGACCCAATCCAGGCTATCGACGTAACAGCGAAAACTAACACCCTCCGGCTCCTGCTCCAGCAGCGCCATTGCCGGTGGCACCCGCTGCTGAGCCACCTCCAACGTCGTTTTGAGCAGCACATCGACAAACCACGAGGCCGGGGTTCTTGGAATGGAACGCAAAACCTGATCCAGACAATCGAAATCGGCGGGGCGTATAAATGTGTCGTCGCCCATCTCAATATCCTGAATGCGGTCCAGTCGAAACGTCCGCAGATCAGAGCGCAGATGGCAATAGCCAACGGTGTACCAGAAACCAGAGCGATAGACCAGTCCATAGGGATCGAAGGCGCGCTCGGTGATATCACCAGTATAGGCGCGATAAAAGATTTCAACAGTGCGCTCCTGGCGGGCGGCAGTGGAGAGCGTGCTGACAATCTCGCTGCGTGGTGGCGTGCTGGAAGGGGTCATATCAAAGATCAGCGTCTCCTGCACCGCCTGAACCCGTTCGCGCAAAGCATTGGGTAACACACGTTCGACCTTCGCCAGCGCGCCTTCGACAGCCGGAGCCGCGCCGCTCAATCCGATCTTACGGGCCGCGAGCAGGCCAAGCGAGAGCGCCAGCGCTTCATCGTCGGTAAACATCAGCGGTGGAAGCTTAAAGCCCGGTCGCAAACGATAGGAACCGTAGCGCCCGCGCTCAGCCTCGACTGGAATGCCCAGATCTTGCAACATGGTGATATATCGCCGCACGGTGCGCGTATCGACTTCAAGGCGCTCGGCCAGCTCAGGGCCGCTGATCTTCGCACGCGATTGCAACAGTTCCAGCACCGTTAATACACGCGTCGTTGGAAAATACATACGATTTTTCCCTCACGAAATCACCAAATATATTTACGCCTCGCACCGCATTATAGCACGAACTATCTCCGCGCCTCGCCCCTACCGCCATCCTCATCAAAATAAAATAAGACGATGATAAACATCAACGAGGTGGCCACCAGAAATACAACGCCAGCAATCCAGGAAATGTGCCAGAAGGTGGCCACAGCCCCGACAAGCGCACCGCAGATGCCAAGAAAGAAGCAATAGGCTGAGACATCCACCCATTTTGACACCAGATAATAGCCATTGCTCAACTCAATCTGAATGATAAGCAAGCAGCCACACAACACCGGGATAGCGAATGCGAATGCCAGAATCGCCACAAACGCCGGCAGATCAATACTCGTCAATGTTAGAAGCGCATGCAAGATGATAATGCTTAGTACGATCAAACCAGTACAGATAAAAATACCCCTGCGCTCTTTTGCCACCTCTTTCTCTTCAAGCATGACTCTCTTTCTCATAGAAGCTCCTATCCTCTCTTACAGGCAAGCGTCTCTTTTCGTTGATCGTCCATGTCAGACGTTTTGCACCTCCTATTATAACCGTAATCATCGGACAGGAAAAGAATGGTGACGAGAACGCTGCATGCAGTTTCCACCGGGCGCACCAACTAATATCCTTTCTATTCTGATCGTGAGAGGCAAATCAGGTCGTAGAATAACCACAATATATGATACACTCAAGAGAAAAAGACGACGGAAGGAAAGGTGCAAGACTATGGCAGAACATATTGCAAAAGAGCAACTGCTAGAGAAAATGCAAAGCAGCTATGCAATCTTCACTGCGTTGCTCTCCCCGCTCAGCGAAGCTCAATTGACTACACCCGGTGTAAATGGTGGCTGGTCGATCAAAGACAATATCGCCCATCTGAGCGCCTGGCACCGACGACAGATTGCGCGCAACGAGGCGGTACGTCAGGGCGTTGAAATACCTGACCCAACGCCTGGAATGAGCATAGAAGAGATCAACGAATTGTACTATAAGCAAAACAAAGATCGCTCCCTCGCCGATGTGCTGGACGAGTTTGATGAGACCGCACGCGCCATTCAAGAGAGCGTTGAGAGCCTGACGGACGAGCAACTGAACAGCCCGATTGATTGGCTGAATGGACGCTCGCTCGCTCCCTACGTCGCAGGTGATAGCTACGAACACTACGAAGAGCATACAGAGATTATCCAGCACTGGCTTGCTCAGCAATCGAAATAATAAGTATTAACATCAAGACAAACAATATGACAGTACACATTTCGCAAGAGCAGGCGTGTCGTTTCCTGGTCAATCTGTTTGCCCCTTCTCAAAAATTGAGAAACGTTTCTCGGTGTTTTGGACGATCTAGACCTTCCCAGAAATGGGAACCAGCCGCCGTGATTCCGCTGGTCTAGAGAACGTCCTGCTAGCACTACGAGAGGACGTATGCCAAAGGAGGCAGGAAAGGTTCCTTTGGATCTCGCTCTCTCTATCTTTGCTCAGGCCAGATGAGTTGGAGAAGCTGCAAAAGTATGTTATCACCTCTCTTGCCATGCAGAACCGTGAAGAGAAAGGGGAAAAGCACCCCCAACGGGAGCGGTTCGAGAGAGACTCCCGTTGAGGAGTTGCATATTTTCACAGAGAGCAGCACATCTGTTCTCTGTGAAAATATGCTCATAGGATCTTCTGATGCTGGAAGGGAGGCGTGTCGCTTCCACCAAAGCAGGCTCTGGGCAGGACGAATAGCTCTCGATTGAGCCACGCTCCTAGATGGCCATCGCCTGACGGACTTCTTGCGCGACCCCCGCTTCCACACGCACGCTGCTGGCACGTAGATAGCGGGCGAAATTGCTGGCGGCTCCCCGCAGCGCATCCAGCAAATCAGCAGTGGGCATCACCTCTGGCTCCCACCACCAGCGAGTAATGGTCCAGATCCCATTTTCCAGGCGTGAATCCAGGCGTGCAACGAAGCGGTCCCCGTAGAGGACCGGCAGCACATAGTAGCCCCAGCGCCGTTGTGCTGCCGGCTTGTAGACTTCCCAGGTATAATCGAAGTTGAAGAGGTACTGCACCCCCTTACGATCCCAGAGGAAGCTATCGAGGGGGGCCAGGAAGATGGCACGCGGTCCTGACGGGGCGGCATCGAGCAAGGGCAGCAGATTGGTAGGCATGTAGTAGGTCCAGTGACGTTCGCCGATGGTAACGGGCGTGAGCGTGCCCTCTTCTACAAGCTGAGCGATGGCAAGCTTGCGAACAGCACTATCACCGCAGGCGCTCCAGATGGCGGCTTCGGCCTGTGGCCGCAGCAGTCCAACGGCCTGGAAGCGGCGCGCAATGATCCAGCGATGA
Source organism: Reticulibacter mediterranei (assembly GCF_016587455.1). Taxonomy (NCBI): domain Bacteria; kingdom Bacillati; phylum Chloroflexota; class Ktedonobacteria; order Ktedonobacterales; family Reticulibacteraceae; genus Reticulibacter; species Reticulibacter mediterranei. The sequence continues at coordinate 2,765,699 of NZ_BNJK01000001.1, forward strand.
TATGCCTCTTGATCTTCTAAAAATGGGATACTGTAGTGTTGTGTTGGAATGACGCGTTCGGGACGATCATAGTAATGGCGACCGTTTTTGCGATGGTGTGTGACCAGTTCGCCGCAGACCCACATGGCGCGTAGGAGCCGTTTGGTGCGCGTCTGTCCATACCACGAGCCTTTTTCACCGTAGCGTTCGCGATCCTCAAACTCTAATGATGACATTGGCCCCTGAGCATCAATGGCGGCTAGAATTTTCGCTGCGGCATCGGGTGCGGTCTCCATGATTTCGCGATCATGATAGGGACGATACATGGCACGGATCGCCGCACGCATGGGCCAGTCGCCCACTGGGACCAGACAGGCCATCTTATCCCATGCATCGTAAACGATTCGGTCAGTGTAGGCTGTTGTTTGCCAGTCATCGACCTGATAGCCCGGCACACGCGCCTGCAAGACGAGATCAGGGTTACGTCCCACCGGGTTGAGGGGGTCATATTGCACCGTCCCTAGCCGCTCAAAAACGCCAGGTACATCAGTTGGGGTAAAGTGATAAGTGATCAGAAAGCGCCGGGCTTCGGCGTGCGAAAGGGTCAGCATCAGTTCGTGTCCTCCAGTGTGCCCACAATGCTTGGAGTATACCATAAAAAGAGGACATTCCTCGTCCTGTTTGACAGGGTTGTATCCGACAGCAGAAGGGTGGTCAAATGGCCCTTCTGCTGTCGGATTACTGGCAACTACCACGTCACGGGCAGATGTGCCGGTCCGAACGTTGAGGTCTCATTCGATCGCCAGGGTATCTCGGAGGGTGGCACCGCCAGTCGCACCTCTGGCAAGCGCTTGAGCAGCGTTGTCCATAGCACCTGAAGCTCCATACGTGCGATCTGCTGCCCAATACAGACATGAATGCCCCGTCCAAACGTCATGATGGGACGCTTCATGGATCGGTCAAGATCTATCTCGTCGGGATAGGGAAAGACCGCCTCGTCTCGATTCGCGGAAAGCGTCGATAAAAAGACAACTTCCCCACTCGGAACCGTCATATCGCTCACGCTCATCTCTTTGCGGGTAATTCTCGCTCGGCCCAGCAGTATTGGCGTTATCCGCAGGATCTCCTCGATCGCCGATGCCATGCGCTCCGGGTCATCCAGCCGCTCTCGCAACTGCGCGATCAGTTCCCGACGTTGCAAGAGGATAAAGGCGGAGTTGGTGAAGGTCGTGCTGACGGTCTCGAAGCCAGCAACGATCAACGTGCGAGCCAACAGATGCAGTTCCTTCAGCGTCAACACCTCCTCTCCCTGGCCCCATGCCTTAACTAGCAGGCCGATGACCGTGTCTCCAGGCTGCTCGCGCTCGCGCTCGATAATCGGCGTGAGATATTCCGTCATCTTACGTTCCGTCTCTCGCTTCTCCTCTGCTGTAGCATTTAAGGAGAGCCTGTTCCTTCCCCACGCCCGGAAGAGGTATTCGTCCTCAGCAGGAATCCCCAGTAGGCGACAGATCACCGCCATCGGCGTCTTAACTGCGTAGTCTTCAAACAGATCGGCCAGAGGTCCTGAGCGCTCTATTTTATCAATAAGCACATTGGTCAGTTCCACCACCCCTGGGCGCAATGTATTGGCATGCCGAACCGAGAAGACTTGCGTTACCAGACGCCGTATCTTGTTATGCCGCGTGTCGGACTCCATACTGAGAAAACTTTCAGTCACTCCCTCCTCTCGTCGCGGCACATTCCCATCTTCAGGCCGAATCATTCGACAATTGGGATCGGCAAAGGTCTTGAAAACATCTTCATAACGAGTCAACAGATAGGCATCACCTCCACGTGGCATATGCACCTGCGCTACCGGACACTCCTGCCGCATCCGCTCATACTCGGCAGGACATTCCAGGCTGTGATCCGCAAATGGAAATGGGAAAGCGGGTATATCTTCCCTTTGTGTTCCGGTTGCCATGCTTTGCTTCTGCGACACGGCTCCTGTTTTACCTTGTTGTTCCTGATTCATCCGTAATTCCTGATCTTTCTTGCCATAAATGACTAATACAGTACAATATGCCGTACGTATGACAATTCATACGAATGAGCAGGATCATCCTTAAAACCGCTCAACATTATAGAGACAGGGTCTCTACGCTTCGCCCTCTTCGACCAACGTGATTTCGGCTGTGTTCTCCTCGTCCTCAATGGTAAAAGCCTGCGCGGGACAGGCATCCACCACTTCACGCATCTTTTGCAGTATATTCTGCGAGAGATGCATATTCAGCACGTGTACCACGCCATCGCTCTCTCGCTGCGTAAAAATCTGCGGACTTGCCAATGCACAGCTTCCACTGGCAACACATTTATCGGTTGAAACCACTATTCGCATTACACACTCCTTTTGCAGATTCGTCCTTCTCACAAAACATTCAACCAGCTTTTACGTATATAAAGTTGATGTGATCAACTATATCACTATGTAGTTGCTTATGTCAACCTGATGTGTTAAGCTGGATGTTATTCAAAGTGTTGCAAAGAGGGAAGCATGAATTCTGTAGGGACCCAGTTACCTGTTTAACAAAATATGCCAGTAACCTCCCCGCCGGTAAGGGCCTGATGGCATGAAAGCGGAAAGTCACGTTGGAAGAACATCGGTATGCAGAATTGGTCAAAATCCGTGATTATGCGTCGCTGCCGTATCTACGTGAGTGTGCAGCAGCAATTATAAAGGTAACAGAAGCAACATCTGTGAGACAAGTAGCAGCACATGGATTGTTCAAAAAGGTCCGACGTAAGATGATTTCGGAGTGGATTGATCGCTATGAACAAGAAGGATTAGAGGGGCTGAAGATAAAACCAGGAAGAGGCAAAAAACCTGCTTTTTCTCCCTGTACACGAAAGTATTGAGAGAGCCGTACCAGAGCTTCAAGGGATGATTCATCGTTCACCTTTGCTTTCTATAATTGGGTTCCTACGCGGGAAGGAGGCTGATATGGAGCCGGAACAACCAGCTGTCCACGGTGGCGAGCAAGAACAGCATCAACAACGCAGCGCGGGGGAGGCAGAAGAGCTGCGATGGTTTAGTGCTCTAGAGCAGGCGTTTCCCGCGCTCTATAGCCGCCTGCGCAACCTGATTAGCGAATATGCTCACGACATCCACCCCGATCTGGATAGCGCGGGCTACGTGCTACTTGTGCAAATTCGCCATCGCGGCCCCATTCGTGCCGTCCAGCTTGTAGAGCTTATTAATATCGATAAAAGCGCGATTAGTCGCCAGGTCCGCTTGCTGCTGGACCTCAAACTGATCGAGCGCCAGAGCGATCCCAACGATTCCAGAGCCAGTCTGCTCATTCCCACTGAGGAGGGTGCGCGCCGCGTCGATCAGTTGCAAATAGCACGTCTGCGCCGCTTTCAAGCCACCTTTCCCCACATTGCAGAGTTGTTAGAGTCGCTGCTCACGGAGCGCACCGCCGAAGGTGATTCTCAGTAACTCGCCTGGACCCAGCAACAAGGAGTGCTCCCAACACTAAGCGCTAGCAGTTTGCGTGGCTGTCAGAGCTTCCTGCACAGGAGGTTCTGATGTTTTTGTCAGATGGTAGCCGCTCCAGGCAAGCACAGCCATGAGCAGAAGATCAGATCCGGCAGTGACCAGGGTACTTGCTATGCCCTCCAGCGGGAATGATGCCGCTGCTATCACTGATGAGACGATAAGCAACCAGCCAATCCAGGACTGGAAGATGCGAGCGCGGATGGTTGCGATGCCAAGAAGGACACCGCCTACCAGTTGAGTGGCGAGTAAAGTGATAAGCAACGCGAGAAAGGGAGCTGGTGGCCTGACAAAAAGACGGCAAAAACCTGAACGGTACATCGTTTATCCTTTTAGAAGGAGAAACTGTGATCACTTCGTTGGAGAACTATGAAAACACCTTCCTTTGGGACTCTCCTCAAACAGTACCGTCTTGCCGCAGGGCTTTCGCAAGAAGCGTTGGCTGAGCGTGCCAATATCAGTACCCGCGCTATTAGCGATCTGGAACGTGGGATCAATCGGGCACCCCGCTCCGATACGCTCGATGCTCTTTTGCAGGCTCTCGTCCTTTCAGAAGAGCGACGACAGGCATTGATTGCTTCTGCCCGATCCGTTGCGGTGACAGACGCTTTTTCTCTCGCTCCACTGTATGTGCTGCCTGTTCCTCCGACGCAACTGGTTGGTCGAGAACAAGAAATGGTCCGTGTCACGACGCTGTTACGGGGGGATAGAGCGCGGCTGCTGACTCTGGTGGGACCTGCTGGCGTCGGCAAAACACATCTTGCGCTAGAGATTGCTCATCGGCGATGTCTCGACTATAAAGATGGTGTGCTCTTTGTTTCACTGGCTGCTACTTCCGACGCTTCCCTGGTGCCTTCCCTGGTGGCTCAGATGTTGAAGTTGCGTGAGTCAGCTGGCTCCTCGCCCTCTCAACAGATCGCGGACTTTCTGGAAGCCAAACATCTTTTGCTTGTCCTCGATAATTTTGAGCAGGTTATTGATGCTGCTCCTGGTATTGCTGATCTCTTACAAAGCTGTCCGCACTTACGCGTCCTTGTGACCAGTCGTACCCCGCTACGACTCCGGGGAGAACAGGAATTGCTGATTTCGCCGTTACCCGTCGAATCCGCTGTGACGCTTTTTCTTCAGCGAGCGCAGGCCATACGACCTGATATAGCGGGTGATGATCCAACCATGACCGCTATCTGTGAACGTCTGGACTGCTTGCCGCTGGCGGTTGAACTGGCGGCTGCTCATATGAAAGTCCTCTCGATGCCCCAGCTCCTGAGCCGCCTGGAGCGCAGTTTGCCTCTTCTGCAAGGTGGAGCCAGGGATGTACCGAAGCGCCAGCAAACGATGCAAGCAGCGATTGCATGGAGTGATGATCTGCTCTCAGCATCTGCTCGGCAGGTCTTGCGCATCGCCAGTGTCTGTGAGGGGGGCTGGAGCGAAGAGGCGTTGGCTTTTCTCTGTGCAGAAGACGCACTGGTTGCCACTGATCTGTTGACTCATCTCAGAGAGCTAGTCGATGCAAGCTTGATGCAGAGTGAGGTGGTGGAAGATGGAACGATGCGTTTTCACTTGCTCAAACTCGTCCAGGAGTATGCGCAGGAAGAGTTGCGTAGAACAAGCAGGGAGGCGACCTACCAGTGGCGGCATATCGACTATTTTACACGACTGGTGGAGAGGGCTATTACACCCGGTAGCTGCCAGGAGTGGATTGAACCTGAGCAGGCTAATCTGCGAGCAGCATTACACCGGGCCTATGAGCAGCGGCAGGCAAGAGCAGGACTGCGACTGATCGCGGCCTGCGGAGCCTACTGGATCAGAAGAGGGCAGATGCGCGAGGGGGATCTGTGGCTCTCAAAGATGCTCGAACTGGATAGCCAGGTAGCTGAAGAGGACAGGGCACCAGCTTCGGTGCGGCTCGCTGCTCTCTACTGCGCTGGAGGGATAGCCAGACATCTAGGACAGCCTGAGCGTTCGGTAGCTATTGCGAAAGCCGCGCTCGCGCTGGGTGAACGGACTGGTGAACAGGTGGGGATAAGTAATGCGCTGGCGTTATTAGGACATCTGGCGCAGGCTCGCGGTCATCTCGAAGAAGCTGTATCCTATTTCGAGCGGAGTTATCAGCATGCTCGCCTTGGAGGGGCAGGAGACGATGGCGGATCGCTGGGTCGTGCACGAGATAATCTGGCGAGAATTGCACGAGCACAAGGAAAGCTTGCACTTGCCCGCCAGATGCTTGAGGAGTCGCTGGCCCACTGTCGGAGTGAGCATTTTACCTGGGGTGTGGCCTTTGTCTCGGTCATGCTTGGGCATATCGCTCGTGACCAGCAGCAGTATGCTCTGGCCCGGACTCACTATCGAGAAAGCCTGCACCTGTTTCGCACCATCGGCAACCTCACCTCGATTGCTTCGTGTCTGGAGGGCATTGCCACTCTCTGTAGTGCTGAGGGGAACCATAAACAAGCCATCCGCCTGTGTGCGCAGGCAAGCGTCCTGCGGGCGAGAGCTCACACACCATTGCCATCTGATGAACAGCAAGTTTTCGAGAGGGTCATCACTCTGGCCCGCTCCTGTCTCTCTGAACATCTGTTTGCGGCAGAATGGCAGCAAGGGGTAGCACTGACAATGGAAGAGAGCATTGTCCTTGCTCTTAGAGAATCGGATGAATCATGAGGAATGGGCTTGACGGCAACAGCATCATAAACATCAAACCATTAGTCCCGTTGCTTGAGGAAATGTTGAGGCTGTGGGGCAAATCATATAAAGATTAGAGTGTGTCTCCTGTGCGCATCCCTGTCCCACAGAGTCCCATGTTAAGACGCAAACCCCGCATAACCATTCTCACAGGAGACACGATTTTTCCCAAACAAAAAGAAGGTGCAGCAGAGCACCACACCTTCTTTCGCAAGCTATCTTCTACTTATATTTGTTGACATCCGCGCAGTTTTTCGCTGTTGAGATGTAGATATTGCCCCAATCATCGGGCGGAGTGAATTGCTGGGCATTGTCCACCACTCCGACAACGCAGGGCTTCAAGACATAGGTGCTGGTTTCCTGATATATGGGGATCACCACCACGTCATTGAGCAACTTCTGCTCCGCCTGATTGTACTGCTGCAAGCGCTCATCCTGGTTCGGATTGGCATCAGCCTGGGCCAGCAATTGCTGAACGGCCTGCTGTTCGCTGGCATCCTTCGAGCTGTTCTGGCCGTAGTTCATATTGTTCTTGGCCGCGCCCTTGTTATAGAGCAACGTGGTCCAGTCCTGGGGATCGGGATAGTCGCCAATCCAGTCCCAGAGCCACATCTGTAACCCTTTAGCATTGCCACCGGTATTCGAAACATCATCAAAGTACTTGGAAGACTCCTCATCATTGATGATCACATCCACACCCAGCACCGATTTCCACATCTGCTGCACCGTAGACATCGCGTTACGCGAGTCGGTATCGCCACCACTGGCATAGGTGATCGTAATCTTCGGCAGGGTTGCGAGGGTCAGGCCGTCCTCTTTCAATCCTTCGTCAAAGAGCTTCTTCGCCATGACCGCATCGCCTTTGGTATCCTTCACGCCCCCGGGACCGGTGATATTGTCGTTATAGCCAGGCATGCCGCTAGGAATGAGATGATTGGTGGCAATGACGGTATCTTTATAGATGTTATGCGCGATGACATCCTTGTTAATCGCCAGCGCGAACGCCTGACGGACCTTCGTATTGTCAAACGGCTTCACCAGCATATTCATCGAATAGTAGTATTCCCACAATTGCGGCGATTGGCGGAACTGCTTATCGGGCAATCCCTTTGCGGAATCCAGTTGAGGAGAGGGAATGCTGGCTGAGTGAACCTGATTGGCCTGATACGCTTTGTAGACGGTATCTTCCTGCGGATAGAAGGGCATAATGACCTTCTTCAACTGCGGTTTGGCTCCATAGTAATTCGGATTTGGCGCAAACTCAAGATCTTTGCCGCGCTCATGCTTGGTCAGCATCCAGGGGCCAGAGACGCCGATCCCTTCAGTCAGATGGTCCACAAACTGATTGCCATACTTATCCAGCACGCTTTTCGGAACGACATAAGAGCTGACATAGGCCAGCGAATCAAGGAAATAGGCCGATTTCTGGCTGGTTTTAATCACCACTGTCTTGTCATCAGGTGTGAGCAAGCTGCTACCAATAAGCGTTTTGATCTTGCCCGCGTTCAGCTTGTCCGAGTCCTTAATCAGGCTCAGATAAAAGGGGGCCGAGCCAGATTTGGTCTCAGGCTTCAAGGCGCGATCGATGCTGTAGGCCACATCGGTTGCGGTAATAGGCGAGCCGTCGCTGAACTTGAGGTTATCTTTCAGCTTGAACGTCCAGGTTGTGCCATCGTCGGCCACCTGATGAGAGGCCGCCAGCTGATCCTTCACCTTCAAATTATCGTCAAACTGCACCAGCCCAGTGAAGAGCATCTGTGTGCTATTGATGGAGACGATATCATAGGCCAGAGCAGGATCCAGCGTTTTCACATCCGATTTGCCGTTGATCGGCGAGATATAAATTTGCTGATCGTCTGGTGCCTTTGTCGTAGCACTCGAAGCCTGCTGGTTTCCACCTCCGCCGCACGCTGAGAGTAACAAAGCAAATGCGCAAAAAAGACCTGGAAAGATAGATAACAGTCCGCGCATCTGATAAGTACGAGATCGCATATATGACTTCTCCTTGTCTCTTAAAATGATGAACTCCGCACAGCATGGATATTTCATACAACATCCTGTATTGAACATATCCCTAAAAAGCCACAGAATTGCAATCATCTCTGATATTGAATATATACGCCGTGCAAAAAAGAAACTTCTCAGCCATTGGAAGCGCGCCGACAAATGATGTGCAGAGTATACATAGAGTAAAGGCTCTGAACGAGAGCATATCCGGAAGAGGAAACATAGGTAGCGTTTCAGATACGGATGTTGCAAATCATCTGTTTATTTAGCAGAGGTAAAATAAATATAAGGAGCAAAATTCTTTATCGTCAGAGTTTTCTTTAGAAGAGACACATAGCACATAGAAATCACATATAAAATCCGCTCTTGTCCAAAGTGCAACTCTCTGGGCAACGAAACGATAATATATAGAGAGAGGTGTTTCTTTGTGTTGGGAGGTTAAGAAGAAAGGACAGTGTTGTCATGAAAGACCGGCAGAATACTTTTTATAACTACCTTTTCGCTAGTAAAGCTTTTATTGTATCATCCGCTTTGCTTATCCTGGCGCTGCTGCTTGCTGCCTGTGGCTCCAACACGTCGTCTAACCCACCTGCCGGTAGCACCAGCACACCAACGACCACCGCAACCCCGACAGCAACCGCGACCGAACCTACCGCTATTGCTGCGACGACGGCAACAACAAAGATGGGCAATCATCACCCGATCAAGGTGTACTTTTCCAAATCGCCGGACTCGGAGCATAATTTCCAGGCCGTCTATCCCGTTGATCGCGACTCTCCAACCACTGCGGTTGCCACGTACGCCATCCAGCAATTGATTGCCGGGCCGACAAGTACTGAGAAGAATGCGGGATACTATTCCGAGCTGCCTAAAGCGCTGAATGGCCCCTCATCCTGCTCTGGCGCGGACTTCACCCTGGTATTGGACAAAAAGGGGACGACCGATGAACCAGGGACGGCCACGCTCAAGTTCTGTCGTACGCTCACTTCTGGTGGCATAGGAACCGACGCGCGCATTCATACCGAAATCGAAAAGACGCTGCAACAATTCCCTACGATCAAAAAGGTGGTTATCCTGACGAACGAGGGCCATTGCTTCGGTGACGAGAGCGGCATGGATCGGTGTCTACAATAGGATCAGGGGAGAGGTCTACTCTCCCTGCTATTTTGTGACAAGCGGATCTTCTTTCTCGTTATGATACTGCCTCCCGCGCCAATCGACACCCTTATGGGTCAGAATGCGCCAGATTGATTGTCCCAGGATGCCATCAAAGATCAAGGCGGCCAGCGGTTGGGTGAAAGCATAATACCAGGGAACGTCTATCTGCTTGTTAAGCCAACTGCGATAGGCCAGCAAAGAAGAGACCTCCAACCCCATTGCAACGCCCGCTTCTTCAGCGCCTATCCCTCCGACTGGCAACAGCTTACGGCTCGCCCAGGCAAAGAGCGGCCAGAGAAACGGCACTAGCGAGATCATCGGGAGGCCGATCAGTTGGAGCAGAAAGAAGAGGATGCCGCCGCGATTGCCGAGATAGGCGTTCTTTCGCCAGCCGCGCCAGATCTCGTCAAAGCTGTGATACATCTGCACATGCAACAATCCGCGCCCATCGACGAAACGCAGCTTAAAACCATTCTCTTTCACCACACGGGCCAGATCGCGGTCGTCAAGCAGGGTAGAGCGCAAATCGCGCCGGGCATATCCGCCCAGCTTCTCGTAGACCTCGCGCCGAAGCAGGATATACTGACCGTTCGCAACAGCCACATGACTCTGTGGGTCATTCACCAATCGGGGAGGGTAGAGCATGCTGACGCCCATAAAGGCTACGGGCATCAATGTTTTATTCCAGAAATCCGGTAGCACCTGCGTTGATCCCAATGTAAAGAGGTCTGCCTGTTCTTCTATCGCCTGCGTTAGAGCGGAACGCAGGGCGTTGGGCGCGTGCCAGGTATCGGCATCGGTAAACAACAGCCAGGTGCCGTTCACCTCCTGCGTGCCCATATGAATGGCGTGGGGTTTGCCAGCCCAGCCAGGCGGCAGATCACGCAGGCGCAGCGTCCATAAGCGTTTCCCCTGCGGATGCGTGGCGGCCAGTTCATTGAGGATCTCTCCTGTTTTATCTGTCGAGCCATCGTCAACCACAATCACTTCAAAACGCTCGTAATCCTGCTCCAAGAGAGAGGTCACACAGCGTCGAATATTACGCTCCTCATCGCGGGCCGGAACAATGATCGATACCAGCGGCTTCTCTGCGGACGATGCTCCGTTTGTTTTGCTAGCAGTTTGAGCATTTTTCTTCGCGGCCAATATCTTCACGGCATCATTTTCAGTGGGAGCCGTGCGCCACCAATTTATCAGGTAAAAACTCATCACGCTAATCACATGCGACCATAGCAGTATGCGCGGCCAGGACTGCCTCCACCAATTATATTTTTTCATAGATTTTTAACTCGTTTTCTTGTTATTGTATAAAGCAGCAAGGTATTAAATATTATAGCGGGAGAAGGCAGCCAGCGCCATAATCAAGCAGGCAATTCTCTGGAACCAGCAAACGAGCGCTTTTCCTATTACAACCTGCTTTTTTTCTGATGTACAATCCCCTGGATATCTCAATATAACAGGTCTATAATAGGAGGGAAGTCTTTATCCCTTTTTATTCAACGGACTTTCTAGCAAATCCAAAGGGCAGTAGCGCCCACTTATATATATAGCGAGAAGACATGCAAAAGCGACAACTGCTCATTTTCATACGAGCATTATTCTTTGCCATCCTGGTATCGGTTATGACGAGCCTTGTAGCGCGGCCACCGACAGCATCGGCGCACGCCTTCGTGATTGGCTCTGATCCCATCGACGGCTCAACGATCAATGCAGTACCAAAGGTCGTTCATATCGACTTTAATGCGCAGATCAGTCCGCTGAGTAGCGCTCGCATCTACGTGGTGCAAAACGGCAATCTGGTTGATGTCAGCGCGGCTCCCGGCCATATTTCAGGAGCCAACCAGCGTCAGTTGGAGATAGCGCTGAGAGATCCGGCCTCGCAGCCACAGGGCAGCTACGAGATCAAATGGACTGCGATTGCCAACGAGGACGGACACACCTCCTATGGTCTGATCGGCTTTAACGTTGGCTATTCCAGCACCGGCCTATCAGGTATACCCACACTGGGACCATCGACTAGCAACAAACTTGAGGGTCCAGGTGGTACGCGCACCTTCGATTTCGCCAACGCCCTCAGCGTGGCCTGGGACTGGCTGACGTTGTTGGCTTTGACATTCTGGATCGGCCTGCTCATAATGGAGCGGCTCGTGCTCTTCCCGCTAGATCGTACTCAAGCGCTACTGGAGCGGGCGCGCAAACAAACGCTCTCCCTGCAAAATCTCTGCTTGATCGTGCTGTTGATCGGCGAAATCACGCTGCTCGTGCTGCGTGCCAGCCGGATGAGCACGATGCAAGACGTGGCATTCAGTCCCCAGGCCGTCCTGCAATTGCTGTTACAGACCAATTATGGCCTGCTCTGGCTCTTCCGCTGCCTCATTATCGTGCTGTCGCTGGCGTTCTTACGACTGAGCAACCGCGTGGCACCGGCAGCTTATGCATCGATGCTTCCCGCTACGGCCACACAAGCGCAACGAGTCCTGACGCGAACCGGCTCCCTGCACCCACGCATCACGCAGGAAACGGCCCCGAATCTCGCTAAAGTTACCATTAGAGAGGGATCGGAACGGGATCAGGTATCAACTCCGCAATCGACATCAACGACGCTGGTGCTGGCACAACGCTACACGCCGCTCTGGTTGCTGATTGCAGGGGTTATCCTCATGACGCGTGTGCTGTCGGGAGACGCCGCACAGGTCTTACAGCCTCACTTTAGTGCTATCACGTTTGACTGGCTCTATCGCGTCGCGCAGGGTATCTGGTTTGGTGGTCTGGCCTATATGGGCTATGTGCTGCTCCCCCTGCTAACAGCGCTCGACCGTGAGCATCATGCAGAAATGCTTGTCGCGCTCCAGCGTCGCTTCCGGCCCTTTCATCTCGCCAGTATGGGGATGCTAGCGGCCTGCTTCCTCTTCCTCAGTGAGGCAAGCATCCATAATCCCCAACTGCTGCTCACCGACGCCTACGGGCGCGCGCTGCTCGTGCAGATGGTTCTGCTGCTGGCGATCAGCATCCTGGGATGTTATATGGTCTTTTTCCTGACGCCTCGCATCTCTCGTCAGGCGCTATTGCTGCCAGTCGTGGGCATGGATGCGCCTGCGCGTCGCACGCGCCAGTTCGCGCTGGAAAACACCGGACGCCATTTTAAGTGGATCGTCTTAATTCAATCGTGGCTAGGGGCTGGCGTCCTCTTCTGCACCGCTCTGCTCGCTTTTTATGCGCCGCCCATCGTCTTCCCCAATGTCAACTATAGCAATCAGGCAGCGCAACAAACCGCTAGCCAGTCAAACACACAGACGCAGCAGGCAGGAGGACTCTCGGCAACGCTACAGATGCTACCGGGCAAGACGATGCAGCCCAATGTTGTGATCCTTGCCATTCAAGATAGTAACGGCCAGCCAGTGACGGATGCCGAGGTCAAAATGACGACCAACATGCAGGTGATGGATATGGGAACCACCAGCACCACCATCAAAGGCGGCAACGTGGTCTATAGCGCCGCATTTGAGAAGAATGTGTTCTCGATGAGCGGAGTCTGGGATATCAACGTCTCCATTCAGCAGCCCAACCATCCAGCCGTGCAGATGCAATTTAAGGTGAATATTATCTGAATAGTACCATTGCTCAATATCGGGGGAGTTTCGCCTCCCCCAATACAAAGCACTATTCTACAACCTTCGCCATGCTTCACAGCATTTTCTATCAAGATAATAGTATTCCCAAAGTAGCATTTACATTCGCTCTGATCTCTTGTATCCTATGAATGGTGTACAACACATTTTCTCACATATTGTTATTTCCCCTGGAAGGAACCTGATGAGATGTCAGATAACGCAGAAAATACACATAGCTACGTCCTCGACCCGGAAAGCTCTACAGAGATGGCCCGCCTGATCGAACAGGATCGTTTTGCGAATCAGAACATGGGAGGAGTCTTCGCCGGATTATCTACGATCGATATTGCAAGTCTGCATACTATATTGGATCTTGCCTGTGGACCCGGCGGCTGGGTACTCGATGTGGCATTTGAAAATCCCACTATTTCCGTCACAGGCGGAGATATCAGTCAAAGAATGATCGATTATGCCATAGCACGAGCGCGCACGCAGAAGCTTGCCAACACCTCATTCAAAGTTCTGGATATTATACAACCGCTCGACTTTCCCGATGAGAGCTTCGATCTGGTCAATGCCCGCCTCCTCATGGGAGTTCTGCGTCGGGAAGCGTGGCAACCTTTCCTTGAAGAGTGTACACGCATACTACGACCGGGAGGCATTTTGCGTCTGATGGAGCCTACGGACCTGGGCATCACCAACAGCCCGGCCCAGGAACGCCTGAATGCTCTGTTCACCAAAGCGCTGTGGCTTGCGGGCTACGGATTTTCACCTGACGGCAACACGCTGGGGATAACGACAGTGGTGCCCCGACTCCTATACAAGACTGGCTATCAGAATCTTCGTTATCATGCTCACGCCCAATGGAACGGAATTGAGGTCGAAGAGGAGATCAACTATCATCGCAACACGGCGATTATCTTTCAAACAATCCAACCATTCCTCGTGCGGGCGGGAGTTGCCACGCAAGAGGAAGTGCAAAGCCTCTACCAGCAAATGCTCATAGAGATTCACCAGGATGATTTTTGCGGAATGTATAACAGCGTCATCATGATAGGATACAAATCATGATGAAATAACGTTACTGCTCTCCCAACGATTGCTTATGTGCTGCGGCACGCTCACAGTAGCCTGCCGCGCTCTCAGCAATCTTTGCGCGCTCGTTCTGGCTCAGTTCGCGAACCACTTTCGCTGGTACTCCAACAACCAGCACGCCTCCCGGTATCTGCTTTTGCTCGCTCACCAGTGCACACGCACCAATGACAGTCTCCTCCCCTATTTGAGCGTGCGACAACACAACGGAATGCATCCCGACGAGAACGTGGTCGGCCACAGTTGCCCCATGCACGACGGCATTATGACCAACAGTACATTCGGCACCGATTGTGAGGGGAGCATCCGCGTCGGTATGCAGGGTGCAATTATCCTGAATATTGGTTCGGGGCCAATAACGATGGGGGCCGTATCTCCGCGTACGACCGCGTTATACCAGATGCTCGCTCCCTCATGGATCGTCACATCTCCAATCACCATTGCGCCTGGGGCGATAAACACGTTCTCGGCAATCTGGGGATGTTTCCCCTTAAAAGGCTGGACAGGCATAACTTCTTGCTCCCTTCAATCAATGACACGTTTGATGCCTCGGACGACCTTGTCCAATTGCTGATCATAGCGGGCATCCGTTGGATCAAAGCTGTTGATAACGGTACGCTTATACTTGCCGGAGGCATGAATGTAATCCTTCTCGTTGAGGGCCATGCCAACGTGGGTAACGCGTTCGCTACCAAAGAAGATCAGATCGCCCTTCTGCATCTGCTCTCGAGCAACAGCGTGCGTCAGGGCGTCGTGCTGCTGATCGGCGTCGCGCGGGATGATATAGCCGCCCATACGATAACAGAGCTGGACAAACGCGCTACAATCGATACCCTTCCAGCTCACACCTCCCCATAGATACGGTACTCCCTGGAAGGGAAGAGCGTAGGCAATAATCGCATCAATTGACTGACAGGGATAGCAGTCCTCACCATAGCGAATACTCACGGCATCCCTAGAGATCCAACCCGTTTGTTCGCCTGGCAAGGCCACTTTGACACGCTCGGATGGGACCGTATCGAGCAGGGGAAGGACGCTCGAAAGATAGAGAGTATCCAGCACCTCATTGCCAGCGAGGTCTGCAAAAAGAGGTGTGTGGGTTGCCTGCACGATCGCAACCAGAGCAAGCGGTGTAGAGCAGCAATCGCTGATACGCGTAAACCCTTTGATCGGCGCGTCTTCCAGCACATCGGTCTGCACCCAACCCTGATAATCAGAAAACTCTACATAAGTCCAATCGCCGGATGTTTCGTTCGCCTTTGCAGGCCGATTCATTAGAGCTTGCGTCACCAGTTCAGAGGTTGCATCGGGATCGCGGCGCACATCCGCCACCCCGACAGAAATAGCACTAATAGTCATCTAAGCATTTCCTTCGTAGTCGAGCGATTTATCGCGGGGAGCTTGTGGAGCGGTCCCCGCGATAAATCGCTCGACTACGACGGGAGAGATTCCCGATTTGGTTGTTACATTTCATTATCGCGCAAATACGACACACCTGGGTATTAACGCAAAACATTCGACAACACAAACATTAAATTGGCAGGACGCTCTGCCATGCGCCGCATCAGGTAGGGATACCATTGCGAGCCATAGGGCACATAGACGCGCACGTTATAGCCACGTTTGCTGAGATTCTCTTGCAAGTCGCGGCGTATCCCATAGAGCATCTGAAACTCAAAGGCGTCTTTGCTGATGCCATGATCGCGCACATACTTACAGGCGGCGTTAATGATCTCCTCATCATGGGTGGCAATCGCCGGATAGTTGCCACGTGCCAGCAAGAGGCTCATCAGCTGCACGTAGTTACGGTCAACATCGCTCTTGTTTTGATATGCGATGGTGTTTGGCTCACTATAGGCTCCTTTGACGAGGCGCACGCGAATGCCCTGCGTGATCAATCGTTCAATATCTTTTTTGCTGTGATACAGGCACGACTGAATCACGGTGCCAACATGCTCAAAGCGTTCATGCATGCGTAAGGTGATATCGACGGTGCGCGCGGTGTAGGCAGAGCTTTCCATATCGATGCAGACGAACAGCGAATGCTCCTGGGCCTGCTGCAAGATCTTCGTCACATTTTCTTCGCAGAGGCTCTGATCGATATCCAGACCAAGCGCCGTAAGCTTGATGGAGATATTGGCATCTACACCTGCTCGCTTGATGATATCGATATCGGACACATAGGCATCGGTTGCGCCTCTGGCCTCCTGCTCGGTCGTCACATTCTCGCCCAGGTAGTCGAGTGCAACTTGAATACCGTGTCGATTGAGGG
Organism: Reticulibacter mediterranei; assembly: GCF_016587455.1. NCBI lineage: Bacteria > Bacillati > Chloroflexota > Ktedonobacteria > Ktedonobacterales > Reticulibacteraceae > Reticulibacter > Reticulibacter mediterranei. The sequence continues at coordinate 2,782,038 of NZ_BNJK01000001.1, forward strand.
TGCGAGCGGCCTGCACCGCGTCCTCAATATCTTCTCCCGCCACAAAACGGCGCGAAGCTCCCCGCGCAAGGGGATTCTGGATCACAAAATCATGTACCCGCGCATTTTGCGAAAGATACAGCAGCGTATCCTTGAGCATCATCGGCTCCTTTCCTTTAGAAAAACGGGTAACAACGAAACTTGCATTGTTTCACACATGAAGCTATAGACAAAAAAGGGGTATTGCAGAATCATATGTTTTACCTATCATCCTGGTATACAACGCATAGATAGTTCGTTTTGTATGCTTCCAATAGTAGTGAGCGATAGATCAGATCGTCCTTCTCAAGTATCTGCTTACCATTTCAGCGTGCGACGGACCAGGTAATCCCGCAGGCGATCAGGGAGCAGGCGGCCTATTGTCATCGGGATAGCAGCGCTACGAGGAACCGCATAGCGCACGCCCGGCCTGTCGCTCTCCAGGATATGTGCGACCATATCGGCAAACACCTGGGGAGGGAATCCCTGTTTGCTGAAGCGTTTTGCGAACCGCTCAGAAACCTGCAAGAGCCGCTCATATGGTCCTTCGCGCTGCGCTCCGATCCGTTGCAGGGCGCGTTCCAGGCTCGTATTCCAGATGTCGGTCGGGCTAGAAATTGGCTCGACAAGAACCACGCGCACGCCAAATGGCACCAATTCTATGCGCAACGCGTCGCTCAGGAACTCTAAAGCGGCCTTACTAGCATTATAAGCGCCAGCAATGGGTGTTGCAACACGCCCGCCAATGCTACTCACCATGATGATAATCCCTCTGGCCTCTTTGAGCAGCGGCAGAAACGCCTGTGTCACCGCGATCTGGGCAAAAACATTGATCTCAAACTGGTTCCGCAAATCCTCGATTGGCAATAGCTCGATTGGGCCACCATAGGCCGTTCCTGCATTGTTCATTAACGCATCCAGGCGTGGCACGTGCTCCTCATGCTCCATCGCTTCATCGCCTCGTAGATGCTCCGTCACCTGCTCCATAAGCTGCTCAACCTGCTCCTGTTGTGTAATATCACAGAACAGGATGGTGAGATTTTGTGAGCAGCCGTGTCGTCCAGCTTCTGCTATCAGGCTCTCCCTGTCCGTCTCCTTACGTACGGTGCCGAAGACATGCCACCCTTTCTCGGCCAGAGTCAGCGCAGTAATGCGCCCAAAACCACTGGAACAGCCCGTAATCACGATCGTCTTTTTATCCATGCCCGGCTCCAATCCGCGACCACAAGCCCAGGCGTATTAGCTCATTGCGCGCCTCAAAGCCGAACAGCTCCGGGTCCATATCCCGACCATGCCGTATCACCAGGCCGCGCAACATCTCGATCTGCTCTGCTTTTGAGGCACTATCGCGTTCAAAAGGGATATGTTGCGCCAGTTGCTCAACTGCCTGTCGGTTGTACCATTGTTCTTGCGTCTCTGTCATAACAACGTGCATATACCTGGGAAAAGAGTATCTCAAGCGGCCAGCAAGGTCCACTTACGATTCAATGGTAACACTTGAACAGGCTTGACTTCAAGGGAAAGCAAGCAGGAATATCTCTTTTGATGATACATGTTTAGACGTGTTGAGGGAGAAAAAGACATAGCCATTTTGACCTACCCAACCGGACAATACTTGATTACCTGCCTGTAACAATGTTAGTGTGAGATGTAGCAACATCTGTAAACAAGGTAGGCGAAGGCGATGTTCTGTCCATTCTGTCAAACAGCACGCGTAGAAAATGAAGCGCCATGTCCGAACTGCGGGGCACAATCTCCGCTCCTGGGGCGTTCTCAGGCGAACAACTGGCAAGCAGCATCATGGGGTGGCCCATCAATAGGCGCACCACAACAATGGAGTCCCAGCGCAGGACCGCAGTTGTCATTTGATGCTCCTCCCTCTTCCTGGCCACAGCAGAACTCTGCACAACAGCCAGATCAGCAACAATACTGGTCACACGTGTCAGGTCCATTGAGGCAACCAGCACCACAGAACCAGCAAGTGGACCAGCAACAGTACTGGTCACATATCTCTGATCATCCCGAAACATCGGCACAAAATCAGTACTGGTCTCAAGCTCCCGATTTGCCAGCACAACAGAACTTGCAGAATCAGCCGCAGCAAGCGTGGTCTGCCGGGGTGGGTATTCGGGAAGCATCCCCTGCCCAGAGTCAGCAGATGCCGCCAGAGGCCTCGCCAGATCAACGACAATCGATGTTACCAGCCATCTATCAAGGCGGCGCGGCACCGCAGGTTCATCCGGGGCTGTCTCACCTGACGCAACAACTGATCCCTGTACAGAACATTGAACATCTGCTGCCAGCTCTTCCTGCCGAGGAAGAGGCAGTGTACGTTCCCCCGATGTACACTAAGCCCCGACCGATCATCCCCCGCTACCGCATCATCAGCGGCTTCCTCAGCATTATCATCGTGAGTATGCTGGTCTGTGCGGGAGCAACCTATTACGCCAAAGCCAGCGGCACACTCACGCACATGAAGCAGTTCGTCGGTTTGAGTTCGCCACCCACCCTGAAGCCAACGGTGCAAGCCAAGATACCCGATCCTCCTGAAAAAGTGGACGAGGGACCGGCGAAAGATGTCATCAGATCAGCGGCCACGACTGCTCGCGTCGATAAAAAGGCCATTATTGCGCTGCAACCGCAAAAGATCTTCGCCGTGAATCAGGAATTTTTTGTCATCTATAGCGTTTCCCCACAGGAGAAGGATGGACAGGTGACGGTTCGCTGGTATATGAATGATCATCTTTTCCAGAGCAAATCTGTCCCGGTCAAAGCCAAGAACTCGATCAATGGCTATGCGAACGAACAATTTGCGATACCAGCACCGGGCAAGGTTGAGTTGCTCTGGAATGACCAGCTCGCGCGTACACTCTATTTCGCCGTCAGGTGACACCTCTGAACAGGGTAGAAAACAAAACGAGAGGGCGAAGCATTTCTGATACGCTTCGCCCTCTCGTTTTGTTTTTTATATAAAACGCGCTATTTACATTGGGTCTGGACGGTTACATCACCATAGACCTTGACCTGGCAGGCCAGGCGTATATCAGGATTCTTCTGAAGATCCTTCCGCAGCCAGAACTTCTCCATAAAGGTGAGCGGGCTGGTATTGGTCGAAGGAGAAACGGCTACCCGATCAGTGCCGCATAGTCCATTGCCATGACAATTGGCAAATTTGTAAATACCGCAATAGACTGGAACATCATTCTCCAGCGCGGGATAACGCACGGCATCGCCTTCCGGCACCTCAACCCGCACATTTTCACGAACATACGTAATAGTTGGCACGACTCTATCCTCCGCGATGATAATATTTTCAAATAGATCTGGTATGATACCTCTGTCAGAATATAGCACAGACATGGTGATGCGGCAAGATTGCCCCATACCAGCAGGCTCGTCTGGTCTGACGAGTTTATTTGCACATCGTATCAACAGAGAAGGGAGATTATTCATGGGCCAACAGGGTTCATCAGCTAATAGAAAGCGGCGCATCGGCCTGATCTTTGGCGGTCGTTCGGGAGAACACGAGGTCTCGCTAGCCTCAGCCAAATCCGTGATTGCCAATCTCGATCACGAGAAATACGAGGTGATACCCATCGCCATCACCAAAACAGGTGCCTGGCTGCTCGGTGCTGATCCACAAGCATTGCTAACAGCTGGTCAGGATACCCAACCAGAAACTACCACCACGACCGTCACGCTCACTGGCGATCCTAACGTGCGCCGTCTGATCCCTCTGGAAGGTGGTGAGCAGTTGCGCGAGAACGGTGCGCTCGATGCTATCTTCCCGGTCATGCACGGTACAACTGGCGAGGATGGTGCTTTGCAGGGTCTGCTCGAAATGGCAAATGTTCCCTATGTGGGCTGCGGCGTGCTGGGTTCGGCGCTGGGGATGGATAAGGAAAAGATGAAGATGATCTTCCAGACCATCGGCCTGCCTATCGTCGATTATCTGGTCTACCGTCGCCACGAATGGGAGCGTTCACCAGAAGCCGTCATGGACGCAATCGAGCAACGCCTGGGCTACCCTATTTTCATCAAACCGGCGAATCTGGGATCGAGCGTGGGCATCAACAAAGCGCACAACCGCGCTGAACTGGAACACGCTATAAACGTGGCGGCGGAATATGACCGCAAAATTGTTATTGAAAAGGGCATCAACTGCCGTGAGCTAGAATGCGCCGTACTGGGCAACGATGAGCCGATTGTCTCGATCGTGGGCGAAGTTGCCGCCAGCAGCGAATTTTTCGACTATAACGCCAAATACATCGATAACAAATCCGAGATCACCATTCCAGCCGCTATTCCCCAGGCTACAGCGGAAGAGATACGACGTCAGGCCTTGCAAGCGTTTCTCGCCCTCGACCTGAGCGGGCTGGCTCGCGTCGATTTTTTCCTTGAGAAAGAAACCGGGCAAGTCTATATGAACGAGGTCAACACACTGCCAGGCTTTACGCAGGTCAGCATGTATCCCATGCTCTGGGAGGCCAGCGGTATTCCCTACAGCGAGTTACTTGACCGTCTCATCGAGCTTGGTATCGAGCGCCATGCTGACCGACAACGCAATCGTACCAACCGCTAAATACACAGCCATTGAAAACAATAAGGAAGAAAGAGCATGTCACGCACCACAATTGAATCCGTTATCGTCGAACCCTTAAACATTCCCTTGCTCGAACCGTTCACCATAGCGACCGGGAGCGTCTCCGCAGCCAGCAATGTGCTGATTACGATCAAGCTACAGGATGGGAGCATTGGCTATGGGGAGTGCGCTCCGTTCCCACCCAGCACGGGCGAATCGCAGGAGACGGCTTTGGCCGCCGCTCATGCCTGTGCCGCGCTGGTGCAGGGACGCGATGCGTCCCACTGGCGCGTCCTCTCTCACCTGCTGCATAGCATTTATTATGCCCAAGCAACCGTCATAGCAGGCATGGAGATGGCGATTCTCGACGCTCTCACGCGCTCGTATGGCATGCCGCTCTACGTATTTTTCGGCGCGGCCAGCAGCGCGGTCGAAACCGATATGAGCATCCCGATGGTCACGCCAGAGCGCGGCTACGAACTGGCAAAAGAGACGGTAGAGCGCGGGATTACAACGATTAAAATCAAAGTTGGCGGCGATGTGCGCGACGATGTGGCACGCGTGGAGGCGATTCGGAGCGGTGCGCCCGGTCTGGGTCTGACGCTGGATGCCAACCAGGGCTACACACCAAACGAGGCGCTGCTCTGTCTGGAAGCACTCGATGACCGTGATATTCGGCCTCTGATGCTGGAACAGCCGGTCCACAAAGATGATTATGAGGGTCTGCGCTACGTCACGCAACACACAACAGTTCCGGTGGCTGCCGATGAAAGTGCCGCCAGCGCCGCAGCCGTTGCTCGCTTGCTGGCGATGGGGGCCGTCAACGTCGTGAATATCAAGCTCATGAAAACAGGCATTGTTGAGGCACTGGATATCGCGGCGCTCTGTCACACCACGCATACGCCGCTGATGATCGGAGCCATGATCGAGTCGCGCCTGGCAAGCAGCGCCGCCGCTCATTTTGCAGCTGGACTGGGCGGCTTCCGCTATATCGACCTGGACACGCCGATGTTGCTAACAGAAGATCCATTTACGGGAGGATATGAGCAACGCGGGGGCATCTATGACTTATCTACTGTTAAAAGAGGGTTAGGGATAGAGCGCAAATAGAGAGAACGGATAATAAGGAAAAAAGAGAAGCGGGCTTCTCCAGGGTTGCTACGTCCCCTGGAGAGCCCACCTCAGATCGAAGGGTCAGTCACGTCATGCCGCTCGGCGTGTCTCCGGGCAGTTCGCCACCTGCTGCGGGTCCAGCGTGATGATGAGGCTCAGGACCTGCACCTGCCCGTTGGAACCGACGACGCCGAGGCTCAGCTCGGCGTCAGACCGCTGGAGGTTGGCGATGAGCGGGACATACGCCCCGTCATGCGCCGTCACTTCGCTGAGCATCGTCTTGCCACTCAGCAGCGACAGGTGAGTACCGCTGTTGGTTGACACGGTCGCGACAGCCTGGCAGGAGGTCGAGTTGACCGAGAAGTTGACGAGGTTGACCTCAGCGTGACCGTTGTAGATCTTGCTGGGATCGCCCTTGCCAGTAGCCCCGACCTGCACACTGGGGAACTGGTTCTGGCCGATGGTCACGGTACCATTCACCGTCCCGGCCTGCGCCACCTCCGTCGAGAAGACCGGCCGGATCTGGTTGGACATCGGGTTCCATCGTCCGATGACCTCGAAGTCCGGCCCGCTGATGGCAAAAGATCCACCCGGCATGCTCTGCCAGTGGTTCTTGAGTTCGACATCCACGGTAGGGCCAGTAACGCGGGCCATGAGATCCCCGTCCGAGGCCCCCGAGACCTTGATGGCCTGGTGGTCCTCCCCCGGCTGGGTGAGCGTGCCGCCATCCAGGAGGTAGTTTCCCTCAGCGGGAACCTCCTGCGCGGTCGGCGACTGGGTGGTGGTGGGGGCCTTCGAGTTGCCATACGGCAGGACGACCCACACAATCAGGCCGACGACCGCCAGGGCTGCACCCGCGATCACGATGATGCGGGGCCGCTTGGCCTGCGGCAACCGGAGCCGCCATGAACGAACGTTGAGAGACACGACTCTCCCTTCCCTGCTCCTTTTCCAAGGGAGCACGTTGAACCGTACAGGCCATATGATTGAGTGGCCTGCCCTGCTCTACCGACACCTGATGACAGACATCGGCAACTCCTCCACGCCGTTTAGAGCGAGGGGAAGCTTTGTGTTCGCGCACACAAGGCACGCAGCGCACGATTCCAGGTTAGCAGGTGGACCTTTCTCTGCGCTAGCCACTTTATTGAGGAGAGGTGTAGCCATCTCTCCGGGCCTGTGAAGAGTCTGCAACAGTGTGCGAACTCCTAGGCACCAATCTTTCCTTGTCAGTGTACTAAATTCACATTATTGCATCGTTAATAACACGTTAAATCACTGCACGCTTGCACGTCTCAGCCTCTCTAGTTTGGTTTTGGGGCTATAGAGGGAAAATCCCCGCAGGAGAAATGATGAAAAGCAGCGGGGGGCGGGGCGACCATAAAGGTGTGCTGCCCTCTTGCCAGCACGTCCTAGACCCATTCGTGCTGGCAAGGCACACCCTTATGGCCGCCCTGCCCCTCGCCGCCAGGGAGGTCTACTGTTAATGTAACAACAGTTTTATTCTGCGTCTTCGCAATAAGAAGAGGGAACGTCGGGCAACAGGTATGCATGCTGCCAGTGCTACGACACAGCCGAACAACAGCACGGCATCGAGGCTCACCAGACTATCGATCCATCCACCAGCGAGCACGCCAAGCCCAAATGCAACGCTCGCCACCATCAGAACCAACGATTGCGTACGACGGCGCAACATATCATCGACGAGTGCCTGAGAAATATTGGCATGGAACACCTCACGAATGGAGATCGGGAGAGCCAGCGCTTCATGCCAGAAGTACCTCTCATCCGAAAGATCAGACTTCTGCGCTGTGGTTTTCGGGATGATCCTCTCTATCTCAGCTTCTTGTAATAGTTCTTGTCTGTGGTACGCTGCCTCATATTCCATATAGCAGGGGTACATTTTTCCACTCCTTTCCCGCTATCACTTCTATGATGCATGCCGCTCTATGCAAGGATAAGGCTGTTTCTGTCAACAGCCATTGTGCAATATGTACGCCTTCCTTAGCCCACCAATTGACCAATCTGGCTCATGTGTCATACAATAGACGTAGCCAGACAGCATACAGCGACAAAATTGCCGGTGAGGGACGTGCGCTAACTTGCCAGGTCTGAACACGCCCTCTAGCTTTCTGGTTTCTTCTTTTTTTATGCCAGCCCCCGTTTGAGATATGCCTCTAACAAACCGGAGACATCGGAGAGGGTCTCTTCGCGCAATCGATAGCGGTGATCACTTGTCCTTACACGCACCAATCCAGCGGAACGTAGCACGACAAAATGATGATGCAGGGTTGTTTTCGCGACCCCCAGTTCATCCGCCATCTCTTGCAAACTGTAACCGTTCTCTGCCAGCTTCTTCAACATCCGCAAACGACGCTCATCGGCGAGCGCTTTGTAGAGCCTCACCAGACGTTGGGGAGGAGCGCTATTATCTTCCACCAGACTTTCATCCGCCACAGGATAACAAAAAATCACAACATTATGGTGATCAGTGCTGCATACATACGGCCTCATAGCAAAGCAAGGGACCAGCACGACGCTACGTGTGAACGGCTCCGGTATATACTCAAAACCGTTGGTCGCCACTTCTATAAAGCGTTCAGGAGCAAGCGTCCGTTTGAGCGCACGCTTTGCTTCGGCATCGCGTTGTAGGATGGACAATACCAGCGGTTCCTGCTCGCAAAAAACCTCATCATACCAGCGCCGCAACACTTCCAGCACCGTACTTTTCATGGTCTCTGCATCCAACGAGAGCAGTTGCCGCGTTGACCGTTGCCACGATGCATCTCCCGGTTGCCCCAGCTTCAAAAATCGCTTCTGCGCCGCGCTATCTCCCTCCGCCGCCTGCAATATGGTTTCTGGTGAGACCAACTTCCGCATGCTGCGATCATAATATCCCAACATATAAAGGCGTAGCTCCAGTGCATCCATCGCCTCTATATAAGCAAGCAATGTTGGAACATCTGCGGGTGCCTCACAATCATAAACAATGCCTGCCAGATAGCACCAGATTTTACAATCTTGCCAGTGTCCCGCAATCCGTTCAATAGCAGTACGCAGTTCGAGCGAGAGGTTAGCTCTCATCCGCACCAGCTGCTCATTGCCCATGTCATAATCGCTGTCATCTCTGGCATCGCACACGGCACAAAGCGACATCACGCATTCGTACGCTGCGCCCACATCAATTTCAATTTCTGGAAACCGGTTTCGATTCGCTGGATTCAGTACTGTCATAGGACTATCTCATAGTTGGTTCGACTTCTGCCTTGTGTTCGATATTTTTCGTACAAGACAATTGTAGTCGAACCATCCCGGATTTGTCAATTGCTCTACTATAGACATTTTGCACAGGAATAATTTGCTAGCGATATGCTTCTGCTTGCAGATTAAATAGCTCGGCATAACGACCATTAAGCGCCATAAGTTCCTGATGCGATCCGCTTTCACGAATCTTGCCATATTCCAGCACGAAGATGCGATCAGCCAGGCGCACGGTGCTGAAGCGATGGCTGATAAAGATGGCGGTCTTACCTTCGGTGAGGACGCGAAAACGTGAGAATACATCATATTCGGCCTGGGCATCGAGCGCACTGGTCGGCTCATCCAACACGAGAATATGGGCATCGCGGATAAAGGCTCGTGCCAGCGCCACTTTTTGCCACTCGCCACCGCTTAACTGCATCCCATTCTTAAACCATTTGCCCAACATCGTGTCGTAGCCGTTCGGTAGCCCCTCAATAAGCGCATTGGCTCCACTCTTCTGTGCGGCGGCTTTGACTAACTCCTGATCCTCGATCTCGGCAACGCGCCCCACGCCGATGTTTTCGTGCGCGGTCATATAATAATGGACATAATCCTGGAATATCACACCGATCAACCCGCGTAGATCGTGCAAATCGTACTCTTTGATGTTACGCCCACCAATCAGGATCTCGCCCTCGTCTGGATCATAGAGGCGAGTCAGCAGCTTAACAAGGGTTGTTTTGCCAGCTCCATTTCTGCCCACCAACGCAATTGATTCGCCCGCTTGAATCGTAAAACTTACATTTTTCAATGCAGCCTGCGTCTCAGGATCTTTCCCTGGATAGGTAAAGCTCACATTCCGAAACTCGATCTCTAACCCCTTAACTTCGGACATGCCTTGTACTGGTGCAGCTATGGTTGGCGAGACGATGCGCGGCTTATATTCGAGAAACTCGAAGAGCAAATTCACATACAGGTTATTCTCGTACATGCTGGAAATGCCATTGAGCAAGTTCTGGAAGTTTTGTCCCGTCTGCGTGGCTGTCTGGGTATAGAGGGTCAGGCTACCCAGCGTCACACTCACGGGGTCCATCACAGCCCGCAGCGCCACATAGAGATAGATGCCACTATTCGCCACGCCCGTCAAACCACTCCAGAAGAAGTTGGTCATATAGCGGGCAACCAACAACTGTCGATTCTCCTCGTAGAAAGTGTGCGCCAATTGCTTAAAACGCTCGATAAGGAAGGGGCCGAGATTGAAGAGCTTGATCTCCTTATTATAGGTATCAACCGAGAGCAGATTGGAGAGGTACATCATGAGTCGCCGCTCGGGTGATTGTCGCCGCATACGCTGATAGGCTCGCCAACCATAGCGCGTACTGGAGATAAACGCTGGCAGCGGCACGAGCAAGGCAATAATCGCCAGCCACCATGCCAGTTGCGCCAGAAGGATAATCATCGAAACGAGCGTGACCAGGGTACGAAAGAGATCGAAGGTTTGCGAGATCATTGAAACCGGCTTATAGGTCGATTGGTCGGTCGCTTCGCGCAATTTATCGTAAAACTCCGGGTCTTCAAAAAAGGCCAGATCAAGCGTATCGGCCTTCTCTAAAATAAGGAGTTGAATATGGTTGGAAACATGCTCCTGTAAAAGCTGCTGCACGATATTGCTGAGCGTACTGAACAAATTAGAAAACAGAACTATCGCCAGTTGCAGGCCCACCGGCCCCCAGATGGGCGCGGTACTCCGAATTTGAATGCCCCTCACCACACTATCTACAACCAGTTTGGTGATCCACACGCTGGCCGCCGGGGTAAAGCCCTGTAACAGACTCAGCAGCGCCAGAGTCGTTGTCATCAAAGGGCTGGTAGACCAGACAAGACGCAGAACACGGGGTAAACTGGCAAATGCTCCGGGGATCTGTTTGATACTAAAACCATCGTTGTCCTTCCGCTTCTTTTCATCCTGTAGCGCCCTTATCGCGTTGATTTGTTGTTGCATTGAGCCTCCTGCCCTTCCATTCCATTGAGAGAGGTAAAGACATAAAAAGTTGCCGGTGGAGACAAAACAATAGACCGGCAATCTTCCATCCTTCTTTTGAGTATACCTGTAATGCTGTGACAATACCATTCACTTTATGACAGATTTTGCCCTCGCAAAACTGCCAGGATCACTCCTATCTATTTGATCAGTGAAGCAAAATAAACGAATTTTTTAATAGATTTCGGGTAAAAGTAAGCGTTCTTTAGAGAAAATAGTTTTCGACATTAATATTTTGTGAAGAAATGAGAAGAATATGAGGAAGGGGCAGTATTTGTCTTGACAGGAGGATAACCGCCGCCGTATTATCCATGCAGTCAACTGCACAGCGAAGAATGGAGCAATAGATGATGACATCATTTGATCCTCAAGGGAGAACCGATCGCCTGGAAACGATCCTGCAAGCTGTCGAACAAACACAGCAAACAGGTATTATGAATGTGCAACGTGGCAAAGGTGGTGTCAGCGAAAAGGGGATTGTTTACTTTTTGCATGGGCAGGCAGTTGATGCGACAGTGGGAGAACGCAAAGGAGTTGAGGCGTGGAACTGGCTGAAGACCTGGAACAGTTGCCAGTATGTCTTTACCTCAAAATCTCCGGCTGAAATACCAGCCCCATCTCCATCTGTTCCTGAAGCTGCTTCCAACCATAAAATAGCTTCACCTTTAGCGTTTGTCGCTAATATGATACCCAGGGGCACTACCCATAACGAAACAAAGTCGGATAGCCAGGTGGCTGATTCCGAAATACCAGCACAACCGACCGAACCACTGCCAGACGGGGTTGTTGAGCAACTGTCCTTCCAGACGCCCATTCCACCGGTACAGGCTCCTGCTGCTTTTAACACGCCCCCGGCCTTGCCAGCATTCCAACCGCCGACAACATATAGACCATCTGGCACAAACAACAACTATAATACTAATATTGTCCCCCCAACTGGACCTGTGACGCCGATCCCCCCGACCTATCATACGCCAGGGCATGCATCGGCAACGTACAGACCGTTTCGTCTGATTCAGGGTTCCGATGCTCTATCCTATATGGCAAAAGCCAAACTGACGCGCCAGCATCGCCATATTTTCTTCCTGCTCGACGGACAACGCACCATAGATGACCTTACCCGTCTTACAGGAAACCATATCACAGATACCTTACGCCTGCTCGCCGACCTGGAACGCATCGGACTCATCAGCAACAATAAAAGATGAATCAGGCGGTTGACATGTGTCTCCTCTTCCTTCTATACTTATAGCAGTTATTTTCTTGATCTACTAAGTCAACAATTGGCTTCTAAGGAGGAAAATAGATACAATGTCTGGATATACTCATCCTGAAACGCTGGTTGATACGAGCTGGGTAGCCGATCACCTGCAAGATCCGAACGTGCGCTTGATCGAGGCAGACGAGGATATACTGCTTTATGAAATCGGCCATATTCCGGGTGCCGTCAAGCTGGACTGGCATGTCGATGTGCAAGATCTGGTGAGCCGTGATTTTGTCGATAAAGAGGGTTTCGAGCGACTGATGAGTCGCTGGGGGATCAGCAACGACACGACCATCGTGCTGTATGGCGATAAGAACAACTGGTACGCAGCATACTCGTTCTGGCTGTTCACGCAGTATGGTCACAAGTCGCTCAAGATCCTCAATGGTGGTCGCGCAAAATGGGAAGCGGAGGGACGCCCCTACACCAAAGAGGTTCCTCATTATGCGCCTGCAACCTATCATGCCCAGGATGCAGATGAGAGCATTCGCGCCTTCCGCGATCAGGTCGCGGCTGGCCTCAAAGATCCCAATCGCCGCCTGATCGATGTGCGTTCGCCCCAGGAGTACAGCGGCGAATTGCTGCATATGGTCAATTATCCTCAGGAGGGAGCGCAGCGCGGCGGACACATCCCCGGCGCGAAAAATATCCCCTGGGCTACAGCAGCCAACTCTGACGGCACATTTAAGTCGGTCGAAGAGTTGCGTCAGATCTATGAGGACAAAGATATTACCCCCGATAAAGATGTCGTGACCTATTGCCGCATTGGTGAGCGCTCGGCGCATACCTGGTTTGTGCTGACCCAGCTGCTCGGCTATCCCCAGGTTCGCAACTACGATGGCTCCTGGACAGAATGGGGCAGCCTGGTACGCGCACCTATTGAGAAACCCTAATAATCAGAAGCACTTGCAACCTCTGTAGTCGTATGTATTGCAATAAATGATATGGCAGTAATCAAGCCTGCCATATCATCCTTAATCGTTAAGGAGAAATACAATGACTGTCGTTCAAGAATTCCTCAAGGCCAACGAAAACTACGCGGCCAGCTTCCACAAGGGCGACTTACCTATGCCACCAGCCCGTAAAGTTGCGATCCTCACCTGTATGGATGCACGTATCGACCCGGCCCGCGCACTTGGATTGGAAGAAGGGGATGCACATGTCGTCCGCAACGCAGGGGGACGGGCCAGCGACGATGCGATTCGCTCGCTGATCATCTCTGAGCAACTCCTCGGCACAGGCACCGTCGTTGTCATCCATCACACCGATTGTGGCATGCTCACATTTAGTAATGAGGATTTGCGCCAGAAGCTACAGGGAGAATTTCATACCAGCGCCGATGATATCGACTTCCTGCCCTTCAAAGACCTGGAGCAGTCTGTACGCGAGGATATCGCCACTCTCAAGAACTCTCCCTTCATCCCTGATACTATTTCCATAAGCGGCTTCATCTACGACGTGCATAGCGGAAAACTGCTTCCTGTTTCTTGATGATGTTTAACAGCTGTGATGTGGTCTCTCCGGTCGTAGTGGAGAGATCACGTAGTTGAGGTCTCATTGCTTTCGCTTCTCCACAGACACAAGCGGCCATGTGCTATACTGCCTTCAGGATTGAGGATGTTTGTACTGCATATCAATGGAGATGTTGGCAATGACCACGAGTGAACGTAGCTCACAGGAAACTTCTCACCCCAAAGGGACTCAGGAGAAACTCGCAGAATTACATGATATCAAGGCCGCTGCCCGGCTTGGTGGCGGTCAAAAACGGATTGAGACGCAGCATAAGAAGGGCAAGCTGACGGCTCGTGAACGCCTGGATCTGTTGCTAGACCCCGGCACGTTTAACGAGCTGGATATGTTTGTGACCCATCGCTCCAGCGATTTCGGACTCGATGAGCAGAAGTTTCTCGGCGACGGCGTTGTCACAGGCTACGGACAGATCGAGGGCCGCCTCGTCTATGTCTTCTCGCAAGATTTCACCGTCTTTGGCGGCTCTCTCTCAGAAGCACATGCTGAGAAAATTTGTAAGGTGATGGATCTGGCGATGAAAAATGGGGCACCCGTAATCGGTCTGAACGACTCAGGAGGGGCGCGCATTCAAGAGGGAGTGGTGAGCCTGGGAGCCTATGCCGATATCTTCTTACGCAATACCCTGGCTTCCGGCGTCATTCCACAAATTTCAGCTATTATGGGTCCATGCGCGGGCGGCGCGGTCTATTCGCCAGCCATCACCGATTTCATCTTTATGGTGGAAAAGACCAGCTATATGTTCGTCACCGGCCCAAATGTGGTCAAATCCGTCACTCATGAGGATGTCACATTTGAAGATCTTGGCGGGGCCAGAGTCCACAATACTACCAGCGGCGTTGCCCATTTCGCTTGCTCCGACGAGCCGGACTGCATCCGCATGATCCGTCAGCTCATGAGCTATCTACCAGCAAACAACATGGAAGATCCACCCAGAATTCAGCCTGCTGATTCCCCTACGCGCAGCGAAGAGGCGCTGGATAGCATCATTCCCGATAATCCCAACAAGCCCTACGATATGAAGGCGGTCATTCAACATGTCGTCGATGATGGAGAATTTTTCGAGGTGCAGGAACATTTTGCCCTGAACATCATCGTCGGCTTCTCGCGCCTGAATGGGCGTCCCGTTGGGATCGTGGCACAGCAGCCACGCGCGCTCGCTGGCGTCCTCGACATCAATGCTTCGGATAAAGCTGCTCGCTTTGTGCGCTTTTGCGATTGTTTCAACATTCCCATCATCACCTTTGTCGATGTGCCTGGCTTCCTTCCCGGCACCGATCAAGAACTGAACGGCATCATTCGACATGGGGCGAAGCTGCTCTACGCCTATTGCGAGGCTACTGTACCCAAAATTACCGTGATTACGCGCAAAGCCTATGGTGGCGCATACGATGTCATGAGCAGCAAGCATGTGCGTGCCGATATCAACTATGCGTGGCCGACCGCCGAAATCGCGGTCATGGGAGCAGAGGCAGCGGTCAATATTCTTTTTAAAGATGAGATTGAGAAGGCCGAAGACTCGGAGCAGAGGCGCAAAGAACTCATCGCCGAA
The DNA here is from genome assembly GCF_016587455.1 of Reticulibacter mediterranei. Lineage (NCBI taxonomy): Bacteria > Bacillati > Chloroflexota > Ktedonobacteria > Ktedonobacterales > Reticulibacteraceae > Reticulibacter > Reticulibacter mediterranei. Next base: position 2,797,375 of record NZ_BNJK01000001.1, read on the forward strand.
TATACCGCAAAGTTTAATAATCCCTACATTGCCGCCAGCCGTGGCTACATCGACGAGATTATAGAGCCACGCAACACGCGCCACAAACTCATCAATGCCCTGGAGATGCTGAAAAACAAGCGCGACTCTAATCCCCCCAAAAAGCACGGAAATATCCCGTTATAAGGCCCCACGTTAAGGAAGGTGACTTCTAACCGCAAAGCAGATAAGCGCGGCACAGTTTTGGAAGAATCACCCCTTCAAGCAATGGTCGTTTGGGAGAGAGGAATACACTCGGTCATATCGAGTGTAAAGCCTTGACCATCATACCATATTAGCGAGCGCAACCTGGCAATCTCTGAGAGCGCCCTTTCCACGCCAACGTGGCCAGGGTCTAGGCGTAGCAAGTTCAGTGGCAATTCTTCTTCCTCTTCTGCCTAGAGCGCAAGAGAAAGCGGGGGTGCCATTGTCCTTTCCAGCTTTGCAACAGACCGATCGCGAAACCTGTTCTTTTGGTCAGTAACAAAAGGGTGATTGCGTGCTATATTTTTGCAGTGACCAATCAGTTTTATTCGTAGGATATTGGAAGGAGAAAGGTTTTTCTGATGAGAACACGCCAATTCATTTTAAATGCGACGGAACAGATGCTGCAAACAAAGGGTCTGGCTCGCCTGACGAATAAAGAGATTGCGGAGGCTGCGGGATGCTCAGAAGGAACCTTGTACAACCATTTTGAGACCAAAGAAGCCTTAATTCTGGCTGCCATTGCAGAAAATCAGCCGGAGTTCTTCACGGTAGTTGGGGAGGATCGCATTGGAGAGCACTCCATTGAGGAAAATCTCCAGGACATCGCCCGGGCCGCCATGCGCTATTACCAAAAGCTCCTCCCATTGCAGACAGCGTTATTCGCCGACATGGACCTGCTGGCCCACTTTCGCCTCTGGATGCAAGAGCACCAACGTGGACCATTGGGACTCAATGAGATCGTTGCCAGATATGTTGCCGCTGAGCAGCGTCTGGGTCGTCTCAAGACAGAGATCAAGCCGTTTGCATTCGCGGCGCTGCTGCTTGGCTCCTGTCATCAGTATGCTTTTCTCCAATACTTTCAGGGATTCAATCCCTTCCCCGTCTCCGAAGAGCAGTTTGTCACTGACCTGGTGCAAACGCTGCTGGGAGGCCTCCCTATGAAGTAACCATTCCTGGAGAAAACGTTCTCCTGGTGAAGTCCCTCGTTGAAGAGGAAGCGTTTTCCAGGGAGATGACGTTTTCTCCGACGTCTCGTACTTGAGATCACAGGTCGTCGAAATCACTACCAGTCATACGGAAGACGAGTAGTTCGTAGAAAGGAACGAGAACTCTTATGACTAACGCAACTTTTCCTTATCCTAAAAAGTTTCAAGAGGTGTTTGGGCTACAAATGGCCTACGCAGAGGTCGGGAGCGGCGACCCGATTGTCTTTCTGCATGGGAATCCAACCTCTTCCTACCTCTGGCGCAACATCATCCCCTACCTGGAGCGTTTCGGACGCTGTATCGCTCCTGACCTGATTGGCATGGGCGATTCCGCGAAGTTGCCCCACAGCGGTCCCGATTCCTACACCTATGTCGAGCATCGGCGCTACCTGGATGCGCTTCTTGAGCAGCTCGACGTTCGGGAGCGAGTCACCTTTGTTGCGCATGACTGGGGGTCAGCTCTGGCCTTTGACTGGACTTGCCGTCGTCCGTATGCTGTGAAAGGACTCGCCTATATGGAAGCAGTGGTCGCCTCTGGGAAATGGGATGAGATGTCCGAGCGCGGGCGCAAAATCTTTCAGAATTTGCGCTCTCCTGCGGGCGAACAGATGGTTCTCGAACAGAACTCGTTTATCGAGGTGAACTTGCCCGCGACCATTCAGCGCACCTTGAGCGAGGAAGAGATGCGCGCTTACCGCCGCCCGTTTGCCGAGCCAGGTGAAGGGCGTCGTCCCACCCTCTCCTGGCCACGTCAGCTTCCCTTTGATGGCGAGCCTGTTGATGTCACTGAGATTGTTGCAATCTATGGAGAATGGCTGTCTCACAACTCCATTCCGAAATTGTTTATTCGCACCAATCCAGGCACCATGTCCCCGAGTTCTCTGGCGGTTTGCTGCGCCTGGCCCATGCAAACCGAAGTCAGCGTGCGCGGGCTTCATTATCCTCAGGAGGACTCTCCCGAGGAGGTAGGACAGGCGCTGATGAATTGGATACAAACCCTGTAAGAGAAAAGGATGAGAACAACAATGGCAACGCATATGATGCAAGCAATGCTTTTACATGACTATGGGAATTCTGAATCGCTTCAGTTGGAAGAGACACCCCGTCCGCTCCCGCAGGAGGGCGAAGCGCTCGTGCGGGTCTATGCTGTGGGCGTGAATCCCTTTGATTGGCTCATCCCTCAGGGGATGTTCAAAAAGTCCCGGCCCATTACCTTTCCATTTATTCCTGGCATGGAAGTGGCAGGAGTGGTAGAAGCGGTGGGAGCAGGAGTGACGTCCGAACTGCTCGGGCAGTCGGTGCTGGGGCAGGTTCCTCACGGTGGCTATGCCGAGTATGTCTCGATCCCCGTTCACTCCCTGGCGCGCAAACCGCAGACCATGAGCTTTATCGAGGCTGCTGCCTTTCCGCTTGGCATAACCATCGCCTGGCGCGCGCTCTTCGACAACGGAAAGGTAACTGCCGGGCAACAGGTGCTGATCCAGAGCGCCTCTATGGGCATGGGTGCGTTCGCAGTACAACTCGCGAAATGGAAGGGCGCTCGGGTGACTGGCATCGCTTCGGCCACGTACCGCGAGTTTGTCCATTCCCTGGGCGCTGAGACGGTCATGGATGCGACAGAGACGCCTGCCGAGCGGATGGACCTGGTGCTGCAAGGAGCTGGCTCGCCGGTGAGCAGTGCCCTGGTGGCTCTGCGGGATGGAGGAACGCTGATCACGAGTGGGAAGCTGGGTCCCGATGAACAGGAGCAGGTGCAAGCGCGCGGAATCCAGGTTGTGACCAGCGGTGGAACAACCTCAGCCACCCTGGATCAGCTCGTCCAACTGGCTGAAGAGGGCCTTCTAGCGGTGCCGGTGGGCAAGACGTTTGCCTTGCGCGAGGCGGCCAAATCTCATGCCTACGCACAGAGTGGTCAGGGATTCGGGCGCTTTGTGCTACGTGTCGTGGAAGAAGATCCCATGATGTCTTGATTGACGGTAATGGAACGCATATGCGTAGTTTCGCTTCTTTTATTCGGTTCCATTTTTTTGCGCATCGAAAAGGAAAGCGAGAGTGCTGTGGTGAACGACCTCAAGTGCGCTGATCGGCGGGCGCAAGGTCGGCCTCCACTCACAGACAGTCATTTACGCTCTTTTCACTACCGTCACAAAGCTGTTCCGTTGCCTATCCCCCTGTGGTAGGCGCAATCTTCTCGAAGGAGGAGTCATGTCATTTTCACAACGACTCATGCACGCTAGACCGCGCGGTCGCGCGTGGATACGCATTGCTCTGCGTTTCGGCCTGGTCGCCCTTTTCGCGGTGGCAGTAGGCGCCTCATACGGGCTCACTCGGGCCTCTGCCTCGCCTGCCCCGAGCATGCAGAAATACCTGGGTTACTGGAACTACGATCAGCCTAACCTGACGACCTTGAACAACGTTGGAGTGCTGTCCTGTCCAGACGGCGGAGGCCAGTGCGGCTCTCAACTTCCTCTGCCATTGAAGCTACCCCAGGTCGGCTGGGTGCTGTTTTCAGAAGGCCCGCACGGCACCGTCAACGGACATACTGACCAGGGGTGCACCTGGAATTTCCGGGTCACTGCTACTGATCTTGAACTCTCATCAACCACCCAGGAGTGTTTCAACCCCGCCGTCGGCTCTGTAGGCAACATCACCAAATGGTCGGTCACAGTGGACGGCAATAAGGAACACGAGGAGATTGTTGCCATCAGTCATCAGCCCAATGGCATCGACCTCATCGCTCCGATGAAATCCGGCTCCCGCACCAGAGTCAATGGTGTCGGCGGAACCGAGTCCTTCTCACGCTTCCTCGGCACGTTTAGCTACGATCCAGCGGACTTCCATACTCTGACGAACGTGGTAGCTACGGACCATGGCACCGCCTTCCCTGAACAAGGGAGCATCCAGTTCACTAAAAAGGACCGCAGCACTATCCTGGCTCACACGCCCGATGGCTGCAACTGGACACTCGCCGTTCGGGGCAACACCGCCGAACTCGATCCGGCCACACAGACATGCCATCTAGCCAGCGGTGATATCTCATTCCACTACTGGGCGATTGTGACCGACGACGGCAAACACATAAATGCCTTTCGGGCAGGAACCACCACGCTCACCGGTCAGCAGCCAACAAACAACTACCTCTACAGTGGTGCGCTGACACGATCGAGCCAACCCGAGGAAGAGTAATCGCATCAGAAGGTGGTTTTGGAGTTTCCATTTATGTGCAGCAGGCTATGACGCATATGGCAAGTCGAATTGACCAGCATGATGTTTTGACAGACTGCATAGAAAAGGTGAAATATTATGAAGATCATTCTGTGGGCAACATTGGTTGCCAATGGGAACTTTGCGCAAATCAGCGCGGAAAATTCGTCCCATAGGGAGGCATTCGGCGATTTCCTGGCACGCGCCCAGGCTACAGGGAATTTTATCGTCGGGCGGAAAACGTTTGAGGAGTTGGCGACAAGCGGCGGGGGCAACATGGGTGAAATAGACATGGTCCTCGTCTCCCAGACTATCGAAGAAATCCCCGGCGTGAAGGTGGTGAGCTCACCAAAAGAAGCCCTCACCTATCTGCAAGCCAAAGGGTATACCACTACGCTCCTGGCGGGTGGTGCAGCTCTGCACAATGCCTTTTTAGGTCAGGGACTTGTGGATGAGCTGATCTTCAATGTGGTTCCGGCATTGGAGGGAAAGGGGCTCAACCTTTTGCTCGATCAGGACCGCTATCAGTATCAAGAGGTCAAGTTGTTAGGTTTTCAGTCCCTTGGCAACGACATCGTTCAGTTGCACTATGCAGTCGAGCATGCCTAAAGTTTTGCGCTAAGCAAGCGCGATCCCTGAGCATGGAGGCACGGCACTGCAATCGGTGGCTCCGCCTCCATGCTCGTGCGTGACTAGAATGCCATCCTCAACCCTCTTTGCCGCCCGAGTGCTCATAGGGATATTTCCATCTCGGCAGAGATGCTAGCGTGACACTGCGATGCTATCAAGGAACTCGCGCACCACGCTGAGCAAACGCTCAGGCTGGTCTATTTGTGGCAGATGACCAGCCTCTGGGATGAGTTCAAAGCGAGCATTAGGCAACGATTCGGCGTAGGCACGTCCATAACCGGACAGGATGATAGTATCGTTCTCACCCCAGACCACCAGGGCAGGAACCTTCACGCGAGCCAGCCGACGACGCAGCTTCACATCGTACATCCTATCTTTTCCATACACGGCGAGCGTCTGCATGGTCGCGGCACGAGCTGCCGCCTGCTCAGGACTCAGTTGTCCCGGCTGAGATCGCTGATTGTTGCGTGCCGGTCCCTGAGCAGGAGGGGTAATCTCGTAACCCTCGACCTGGATACCGGCTGCGTCAACGAGAACCAGACCACCCAGATGCGTTGTTGCGCGCACGGCAAGCTCGGCAGCGATCCAACCACCAAAGGAGAAGCCAATGACGATAACGTCATGTAGGTCAAGCCGTTCGAGCAGATCGAGCGAGGTGAGCGCGATATCGTCAACACCCGTGAACCACTCAGGGCGCGGCTCCCCCGCAAAGCCGGGATGGGTTGGTACAAACACATGCGCATGTTCAGCGAGGGCCGCAGCGAAACCGGCCACGCTTTGTGGGCCGCCAGCGCCATGCAGGATCAGAATGGGATGGCCGCTCCCCTGCTCGTCAACACGCACTGTTAAGCCATCGGCAAACATTTCTCTTCGCGTGATAGTATTCATATGCTTTCATTCATCCTTCGTAGATGTATATTTTTACAGATTGTTGTTATTACTCATGATCTCTCCAGGAAAGAGTGCTCTATTGCTCAGACTGGGCTGCCATCACCTCACGAAAGAAAGCGAGCGTACCGGCTGGTGCGTCGGGAGCAATAGCTTTAGCCAACCCCTCGTTCGCGCCTCTGGCCGCGATCTCTGCACGCTCAAACATTGGCCCTTCATAGGCGCAAACGGCCTCTTCAAGCGTGCTGTACTCAATAATTGCTTCGGCCAGCTTTGCCGCATCGAACATCGCCAGATTAACTCCCTCGCCGGAAAAGGGCGACATGAGATGCGCTGCATCGCCTAGCAGCGTGACGCCCGGGCGAAAATCCCAACGATGCCCGATGGGCAGCGAGTAGAGCGGACGAGCCACGAAACGGTTATTGCATTCATGAATCAGCGCAAGCAGGCTGTTGCTCCAACCGGAGAATTGATTGAGCAGCCAGGCGCGCGCGATCTGGGAATTGCTGGCATCAAAACCGGTGATGGTCTCCCATCCTTCGGGAATACGCATCCCCGCATAGATCCTGATGTGAGCATGGCCGTTGCGCTGGGCGATCAAACCTTTATTATCTGCCAGGGCAAACATGCTGCCATGTCCAACCAGCCGAGCCAGAATGGGATGTTGCTGATCTACATCGTCGAGGCCAAATTCAATGAACGTCACGCCTGTATATGTGGGAGTTGCACTCGATACAAGGGGCGAACGTGCGACCATGCCCCATCTGCGCCAACGACCAGATCATATGTTTCGGTCAACCCATTCTCAAACAGCAACTCGTACGAACCATCGTCTAGCTGCTGAACAGAGCGTAAATTATAGCCCCAACGCACAACGCCGGGAACCATTGAGTCTAGCAACATAGCGCGCAAGGCGGTACGGTCAACCTCCGGGCGATCTTCCCCATCCTCCGTTTCGTCACTGCTGAAAAGCTTCTCGCCATCTTTGCTCAACAAAGATCCTTCCTGATCTTCGTAGCGCGCAATGGTTTTAAACTGTTCATCAAGTCCGGCCATGTGTACAGCTAGTAGACCGGATTCAGAGTGTAGATCCAGTGTACCTCCCTGCGGTCTCTCATAAGGATTGTTCTCTCGTTCAAAAACTGTCGTGGGAATATTGTGAGTCTGAAGTATACGTGCGAGCGTCAAACCGCCGGGGCCACCACCAATAATTGCGATGCGGGGAGTTTTGTTCTGTGCCATAGTTGTATCTTCCTCCATAAAGATCTCATCAATTCGGTAAGCATTGTTTTTGCTGAATAGGTAGAATTGATATAGTTAGAATTCTAATTTTCCACACAAAAAAGAGAATATATTCTCCTATGCTAAATTGCGCGCCATTTGCTCCAGCGCCTGGACAAGCTGTTGTTGTTGCTCCGGGGCGATCCCCTGCATCATTCGCTCATCTATCTCGTGAAAAACGACCTCAAACTCACTCATAAGCGCCTCTCCTTTAGGGAGAACGGTGACGATTTTTCTGCGCTCATCATCGGGATCGGGATGACGAACGATAAAGTTTTTGCGCTGAAGCCCCTGCAACAGGCTAGTGATAGACGAACCTCTCAGTTCAAAGGCCTCCTCGATATCCCTTTGGTTAACGATGGTTCCCTGCCTTTGCCGCGAACAGACAAAACCGATGATGCGCGCCTGCTGAGGCGTGATGTCGTAAGGCAGCAATCGCTGATCCATCAGGTGTTTAGTGCGCTGACCGATCAGGCTCAAATACGTCCTGACCTTGTTATCGCTGACGAACATGAATGTGCTACGGCCTCACTTCCTGATTACGAAACGCTTCATCGATTAGTTAGAATTGAAACTAATTTCAGTATAAGGCCAATTTCAAAGAATGTCAAGAGGTGCTTTTGACAGTGCGAAAAAGTGGTTCGCCTGTTAATGGTGGTTTGCACGCGTCCAGTGGAGGTCAACGTGGCCCGGAAAAATATAGACGATGGGGATCAGGGTATAGCAAATGAGACTGGCAATGGGCAGGATAAATGAGAACGCAATCGCCACCAGACATATCACTGGTGAGATGGCTATACGACGATAGACGGACAGATTGAAGTGACGATCTGGTGCCTTACCGCCAATCAGTAGAGGATTTGTGCTGCCATACCACCAGTGCAGGGCAATCAGCGCCGCAATCACGATCAGGTGCAGACCATAGAAAATCAGGGCCGTCGTGCCTGCTGGAATCGGCCTGGTATATTCTAAATCGACGCTATCAGCGAGCCACGATGTCGAAAAGGGGATCAGCGAAATAAAGAGAAAAAAGACAATATTGACCCATAACAGCGTACGATTGCTGCGCTTGATGTACTGAAAATGCGCATGATGGCTGACCCAATAGACGCCAAGCAACATGAAACTGAGCGCGTAGGCAAACAGGCGCGGCCATTCGCTGAAGAACCAAACATCAGGGGGTTGCCGAACGGTCGGAGGATGCACATCTAGCACCAGCAACGTCATAGCAACGGCGAAGATCCCATCTGCAAGCGCCTCGACACGATTTGTACTCAACCCTCGTCCTGATAAGGCGGGCTGTTCCTCTGCCTGCTTCCGATTGGCAACTTCATGCTCGCTCATATGATATCCCCTCGGTATGAATAACGTAATCAGGCCGGTTCATGAGGCTTTTCAAGCAATTCTAAGAGGACACCATGAGTTCCTTTGGGATGGAGAAAGATGGCACGTCCTTCAGCTGCGGTACGTGGTTCTCGATCAAGGACAGGTACGCCCTGCGATTGCATCTCTTGCAGGGCCGCATCAATATCTTCCACTTCGAGGCAGATATGATGCATGCCCTCGCCGCGCTTCTCTAAAAATCTCGCCAGACTGGAATCGGGCGAGGTTGGCTCGATCAGCTCGATCTCGCTCCCCCCGGGATCGCCTGGAGGAAGAAAAGCAATACGTACCTGCTCGCTCGGCACATCCTGAATCGCACGCGGCTGAAGGCCCAGCGTGTCCCGATAAAAGGTCAACGCCTGCTCAATATTTCGCACGATGATAGCCACATGATCGATGCGTCTGGGCATATCAGGCTCCTTTTGCTGGCAGATACCAATAAGACTAGGATTTATCGCCGCACTCGGCTGCCAGGTGAAAATCTGTCTGCTGTAAACGCTGCGGTACAACCGTAAAGACGCCAACGCTGCGCTGAATGGAGCTGGTCAACGTACGCAAAGCCATCAATGCTCCAATCCGCGTCTCTTCGTCATAATGCAATAGCTCTGCCGCCTGCTCAAATTCAGCCTGCGTCAAAACCTCATAAGAAAGGTCCGGTTTTACCAGAATGCTCAAATCTAAATCAACATAAGCCAGACGGTCGAGCAAGATCGATGCTGGCTGAATAATCGTTGCATACGTATGTATCAAAGCACGACCATTGTAAAAAGCACTTAACATATACCAGCGATCAGGCCAGAAGAATTGCAGGCAGTTCGAGCGTAACGGCCGTGTCCCGGTCGCCCAGCGCATGGGAGTACCAGCAGGCAGCCAGACGCGCGTGCCTCCTCGATTTGCATCATCCACCAGTTGTTCATCACCAAGCCGCTCATTTTCGCTCAGCTTATACGCCTTCCACGAACCGCGTAGCATCTGATCGTAGCTACGGCTTTCCACCAGAAATTCTTGTAACATAATAACTCTCCCTTCCGTCAGCCATCATAGTACGCAACTATGAAGTAATCGTCAAGCACAAAACTAAATAGTCCCACCTCGAACAAGACCACTATCTCCATCGATGCGGCTCCTTTCTTGCAAGTTTCTTTGTGCCTCCAGGCTGCTTTGTGTATTATTCATATGATACTACGTCCCCTCTAAAGTGTATCTTACAGCCCTCAACATCTTCACGAGCATCCCCATTTTTGCATTTCACGCTCTCTCTACTCTTATTGAACTCACCCCTACTCTCCCTTTTCCGCATAAAATATTGCCCTCTCAATTCTCACGAACCCGCTCCCTCCCCTTTTCGCACAAAATATTGTACAATAGAGCTGGATTATCATTCCTTATTCACCTACGCAAGCCAGTAACACTGCAAAGACAGGTTTTTTATGCGCTGCCTCAACTGTCAAACGTTGAATCCCCCAAACGCGAAGTTTTGCCTCGAATGTGGCACGCGCTTCGTCGTTTGTCCGAACTGTGGCACGGTGAATCCACCGATTGCCAAGTTCTGTATTGAGTGCGGAACAGCCCTCGCTCAACAAAATGGCAAAGTAGTAGAGGCAAGCGCAACAACAAAAACTGCGCCAGCTGAGATATTGCTGCCGCCAGAAGAGCGGCGCGTTGTCACGATCATGTTTGCCGATATTACCGGCTCAACACCCCTGGCCGACCGCCTGGACCCCGAAGATATGCGCGCTATTCTCACCGGCTATTTCAATCTTATGGCCGAGCAGATCCGCAAACATGGAGGCACGGTCGAGAAATATATCGGGGATGCAGTGATGGCCGTTTTCGGAGCGCCCATCGCTCACGAGGATGATCCAGATCGCGCCATACGTGCGGCCCTCGACATGCAGGTGGCGTTGGCTCGCTTTAACGAGTTGCGTTTAGCCCAGGATCTCCAGGCCACGCGCTTACAGATGCGCATCGGCATCAATACGGGTGAGGTAGCAATACCCAGCAATCAGACACACCAGCGTCGAGACTTTTTAATCACCGGCGATGCGGTGAATGTGGCGGCACGATTGCAGCAGGCGGCCACGCCCGACACGATTCTGGTAGGAGAACGAACTTATCTCACCACCAAAGCTGTTTTCGAGTTTCGCCCCATCGCGCCACTCCATCTGAAGGGCAAACCGGAGCCAATTGCGGCCAGCGTGGTGCTTGGACTATGCAAGTCCTCTCCCGCCATTAGTCAACATCCACGAGGAATTGAGGGCCGTCAGGCACGTCTGGTGGGGCGCTCATTAGAACTCACCCTCATGCATGCCAACTACGCCCGTGTGCGGGCCGAACGCCATCCACACCTCATCACCATACTTGGCGCTCCGGGCATAGGAAAATCACGGCTGGTACGCGAATTTATTGCACGGGAACAAGATAAGCTCAAAAGCGCTTCATCAGCTGCACCTCTCGTTCCTCCCAGAGTTCTACAAGGACGCTGCCCACCGTATGGCGAAGGCATCACCTACTGGCCCCTTCTCGAAATCGTGCGCTCTCTGCTCAATGTAACCGAAAGTGAAAGCTATGAAACGCTGCAACAGCGCTTTGTGACATTTGTAGCGGAGACGCTGGACAGGTCAAAGCGGAGCGAATCGGTCGAAGAGATCGCCAGCACCATCATACGCAGCGTGGGCCGCGAAATGAACGACAAAGCTCCGGTTGAGCGGGAGAAGCACAGGCGCGATCTTCCGCTCAATGCTTACGGTGTGAGCACCAAACAGGGAGGAACACAGGTGCCGCTGCTGCGAGCATGGCGCGTCTTCTTAGAAGCGCTTGCCCAGGTTCAGCCTTTGATTATTGTCGTTGACGATCTCCAATGGGCCGACGAAGCGCTGCTCGACCTTTTAGAATATCTGACAGACCGCATTACGAATGTACCGATTCTCTTTCTCTGTCCCGCGCGACCGGACTTCTTTGAGCGGCGGCGCGATTGGGGTGGTGGACGCCGCAATTTTACGACGATTGAACTGGAAACGCTCTCACAGGAGGAGAGCAGCGAACTGATCGATACCTTGCTCAACAATAGCGACCTGCCAGCAGTGTTGCGCTACACCATTCTGGTACGCTCAGAGGGCAATCCCTTCTTTGTGGAAGAGATTGTGCGCATGCTTATCGATCAGGGTTTACTGGTGAGCGAGGAGGATCATGAGCATGGAGAGGAGCGCTGGCAACTCAAGTTGCATCACGATGCGCTGCTCAACGACTGGCTGACGGCCAGCGACCATCCCGATGATACCTTGATTAACATGCACTATACACTGCCATTACCGCGAGTTCCCGATACCATCCAGGGCGTCCTCGCGGCCCGCGTCGATCTCTTGAACCCGATAGAAAAGCTGGTCTTGCAGCATGCCGCCATCATTGGCCGCACCTTCTGGCTGTCTGCACTGCGCGAGTTGGCCCCCGATATCAGTGCTGAGGCGTTAGTCACGGCGATTGATTCGCTCATCGAACGAGATTTTATCATTGAAACCGAAAAGCAGATTCGCAGCCCAATTGAACAGGATCACATTTTTATCTTTAAGCACATCCTGATTCGCGATGTGGTTTACAATAATATCCCACGAATGCGCCGCTCGCAGGAGCATGCACAACTGGCGCTCTGGCTAGAGGAAAAAACAGCCGACGATAGAACCGCTTACACCGAACTGCTGGCCTATCACTATCAGCAAGCGCTGGCAAGCTGGTCTGTGAGCCTCTCGATCAATGCCATTGAAGGCAATACTACACTCGATCAGGCAGCACCGATCATACCGCTGACACGGCCAGAGTTACGCCGCCGGGCCATCAATTATTTAACGCTGGCTGGCGATCAGGCATTGCACAGCTATTACACGCTGCGCGCTCTGCAAGCATACAGTGATGCCTTTGAACTTTTGAGCGATAGCGAGGCAGAACCGGGTGCCTTGATACACATGCACGAGCGCTTAGGCGACGCCTATTTCCAGCGTGGCGATCGAGAGGAAGCATGGCATGCATACCGCAAGGCACTCAAGCTGGCAACCTCTGAGGAGGCTCCACTGCTCACCGATGAGGAGTTGCTCGATCTCTATGATCGTCTGGCCCAATTGACGACGCGCTGGCTTGGTGGCTTTGTCATCCAGCCTCATCTTCAAGAGATCCGCTCATACATTGATGCAGGACTGCATTTGACGACAGAGAGGCCAAAGAGCAGTGAGCGCGTGGCATTTCTGACCTATCAAGCTTTCTGGTATAGCCGCCAGCTAGAGATGGTGGATAGCGCACAGAAAGTGGCTCTGGCCGAAAGCGCGCTTGAGAGCGGCCATGAAGCGTTGCGGCTTGCCGAACAACTGAATAACGCCTATGCGCTCTCCCTCACCCTGGACGCCCTCAGCTTTATCTACACCCACTACCATAAATACCAGAATGCCCACGCACTGCAACATCGCCGTCAGCAACTGGAGAGCCGCCTGACCGAACGCGAGGAGCTATACGACCTCTATCTCTCGCTGGGCATGGTCCACGAACAGGTGGCTGATTATTCTACTGCTCTGACCTGGTTTGGTCGCGCTTGGAGCAATGCACAGACGATGGAGAGTCCACAAATGTTGCTCAGTAGTATGATCTGGCGCATGCGAACATGGCGGCAATGGAACCGCTGGGACAATGCCACACAGGTTGCACATGACGTATTACAGCTTGCCGAACACTATCAACAGGGCGAAAAGGCGCAACTCTGGGCGCTAGAAACGCTGGCAACCATCGCCTATCGTCGCGGGGAACAGGAAGAAGGTGACCAATATACCCGACAGTACAGGCGCATACTGGACCAGCATGCCGATACACAAACATCGCTCTCCTCCCATATGCATGCAATTCATCTGGCAAGCGAGGATTGGGCAAGCGCCCTCGCCGATTACAAAGAGAAGTTACAGGCCAGCGAGCCGATGCCATCGCCAGAGGTGCTGGCCACGCTCGCTGAGCTGTCTGTTGTGATGGGCGAGCCTCCCGAGACACAGCAAAACCTCTGTGAACGAGCTGTCGCCGTTGCAGATGAGTCGGGCGCACGGAAAAGCCTGGCAATCGCTTTACGGGCACGTGGGCGCATGTACCGTGAACAACAAAACTGGTCGCAGGCCGAGGATGATCTGCGTCAGAGCTTGCGCCGCTGCGAAGTGCTGGATATACTTTGGGAACTTGGCAATACGCTCTATGAGCTGGGTCTGCTCTATAAATGCCGCGCCGCTTCCGGTGCCCGACAAAACAAGCGCAACACCGATCTCAGTCGCGCACGTTATCATTTCGAGCAGGCGGCAGGCTTCTTTGAGTCGCTACAAGCCAAGCCAGCCATACAACGCGTGCGACTGGCACTGACCCAGGATGTGGCAACACGCGTATAATCTGTTTCATTTCAATCCACGAAACATGTTTATCCTGGCATATTCCAGAGCGAAGAAGTATGCCAGAGCTGCGTAGAGTCCCAGGTATGGCCCATGCCCGGAGGCGAGACCGAGATATGCAGTTGGGTAAGGTTGGCTCTAGCCTCTTTCAACCGCATTCGCATATGGCCGAGAGCCAGAGTGGGAGTGTTGTTCGTGCGGCTGAGGTGAGAGAGCCAGAGCCAGCGCACGCTATCGCCTCGCCATGTTCGTAGCACTGCTTCTGCCGCCTGATCATTAGAGAGGTGTCCAGTAGAACTGAGGATACGCATCTTGAGATAGTAAGGATAGGGACCACGCAACAGCCGTTCACGATCATGGTTCGATTCCAATATGAGCAGGTCAGCCAGGCGCATCATATCGAGCATTGCAGGTGTAACCTCTCCGCTATCGGTCACGACGCAGACACGGCAACCACCAGCGCTGAGCAAATAACCACAAGGAGCAACGGCATCATGGGAAATAGAGAAAGATGTCACTGTAATATCGCCAATCACGCGGCTTGCACCAACCTCCAACGGCAAGAAGAGTGTTGGTGTGCTACTAACATCTACTATGGCCGGCTCTGCTGATAATGCGCCGTCCTGATCCTGTGTACTGATGTCAGCGGTCGCATCATTGGCCGGGTCAATCAGCGGTATCGTTTCTTTCTGGGAGGAGACAAGTTTCCCCGAATCGGAGCGCCACATGCCAGTCGCGAGTCCCTCTTCAATCACTGCATAAGTTGAAGGATTCGTGATGACGGGTATGTGATAGCGCTTCATCAAAGTTGGCAAGCCGAGAACATGGTCGCTGTGTTCGTGTGTTATCAGCACTCCTTGCAGTTGCGTCAGGTGAACGCCGATTTTATGCAGGCGTTCAGCGATTATTCTTACGCTAAAGCCTGCATCGACCAGCAACTTCGTGCGCCCCCGTGGTCCCGCCTCGATCAATAGCGCATTGCCACTGCTGCCGCTCCCCAGAGAAACTACTCGCATAACTCGCTCTGATTTCTAGTTATTCTTCCGGCAATCCTAATAATATACGCGCATTTTCGCCTAAGATCATGCGCACAGACGACTCGCTTAACCCGGACTGCATAATATGTTTGATAACGCGCCCCTGGCGTAACAGGCCGTAATCGCTAGCGAAAAGGATACGGTCGGTGCCGATCAGTTGTTCCGCAACAGGGAAAATAGTGTTGCGGTAGAGATAGATGGTTGCGGCTGTATCATACCACACATGGGCGGCGATGCGCTGGATTTCTGGCATCAGGTTATAGAAGGGCAGACCTCCACCCCAATGGGCAGCGATAAAGCGTATATCAGGAAATTCCGTTAGAAACGCCACGATATCTTGAAGGGAGACATCGCCTTTGCCTGGATAGATATGTCCGACCGGTTCGCTGCAATGTGAGAGGACCAGCAATTGATAGTGTCGGACGATTTCCATAAACGGCATGAGCAACTGAATATCGCTTAATTTATACCCCTGTCCATGAGGCATCAATTCGCCCAGGCCGATCATACCCGCCTGCGCACAACGCTCCAATTCACGCAATGCGCGCTTACCAGCGGTAGGTTGTAGTACGGCCATGCCATAGATGCGGCCAGGGAAACGGCGCATCGCGTCAATGACGTAGCTGTTAGTCTCCTCGATCAAGCCAGGATCGGTCCATCCAAACGAGAACGTAACCGACGCATCGACGCCAGAGGCATCCATCTCTGTAACCAGATCTTCGGCGGTAGCCATAAAAGCACGTGGATTGCTGTACAGAGCATTAAACCAGGGATCGCGTGCGCAATAGAGTGCGCGCTGTTGACAGATATGAGGGGGAAATATATGGGTATGGAAGTCAATTAGCATAACGCCCGACCTGTACTAACAAGTGAGTAATCAAAAAAGGTTCGCTCTTTTTATATATCAGAGCGAACCCCTTTGACAAGTACCATAAACAACTGCAAAGACGATATTGCCTCAATTTTGCTGACGACGGCAAGAGCGAAACCGAGCCATGCCCATCAACCAGGAGAAAGACAACGGGTGACAACAAGCCGTACGATCATTAGTGCTGCTTGGCTGCGCCTGTTACCAGGTGTCCACAGACAGCCTATCGACCAGATGTTCTTTCTGGGATCTTGATCTCACGAAGAGATGGGAAGAGTCGTCTTGGATGCGGCTTCGCGCTTAGATGCCTTCAGCGCTTATCCCTTCTTGACATAGCTATCCAGCGGTGGGGGAGGCCCCCCAACTGGCACACCAGCGGTCAAGCCATCTCGGTCCTCTCGTACTGAAGATGACTGCCCTCACTCTTCCTACGCCCACGACGGATAGAGACCGAACTGTCTCGCGACGTTCTGAACCCAGCTCGCGTGCCGCTTTCATGGGCGAACAGCCCAACCCTTGGGACCGACTCCAGCCCCAGGATGCGACGAGCCGACATCGAGGTGCCAAACCTTGCCGTCGATGTGAACTCTTGGGCAAGATCAGCCTGTTATCCCCGGGGTAGCTTTTATCCGTTGAGCCACCAACCTTCCACGCGGGTTAGTGGGATCACTAAGTCCGACTTTCGTCCCTGCTCGACCTGTCCGTCTTGCAGTCAAGCTCTCTTGTGCCTTTGCACTCTGTCCGGGTGATGTCCATCCACCCTGAGAGAACCTTTGAGCGCCTCCGTTACTCTTTGGGAGGCGACCGCCCCAGTCAAACTACCCATCTGGCCCTGTCTCCTTCCCAGATCATGGGTAAAGATGAGATACAACACATCACGAGAGTGGTATTTCACTGCTGCCTCCTCCAACCCCACAAGGCTGGTCTCTCCGGCTCCCACCTATCCTACGCACGCCATATCTCGTATCCAGGCCAAACTGTAGTAAAGCTCCACGGGGTCTTTTTGTCCTGTCGTGGGAAACCCGTATCTTCACGGGTACTTCAATTTCGCCGAGTCCTCTGTTGAGACAGCGCCCAACTCGTTACTCCTTTCGTGCGGGTCGGAACTTACCCGACAAGGAATTTCGCTACCTTAGGACCGTTATAGTTACGGCCGCCGTTCACCGGGGCTTAGATTCGCAGCTACGCACACCGCTCCTCGTAACCTTCCGGCACTGGGCAGGAGTCAGCCCCTATACATCCACTTTCGTGTTGGCAGAGACCTGTGTTTTTGGTAAACAGTCGGTTGGGCCTATTCTGTGCCGCCTCCTCACCCCCAGTCGCGAAGACTAGAAGTTACTAAGGCCCCCCTTCTTCCAAAGGTACGGGGTCAAATTGCCGAGTTCCTTAACAGAGGGTCGCTCGTTCACCTGAAGAGATTCCTCTTTGCCTACCTGTGTCGGTATGCGGTACGGGCGGAGAACGTTCTGGATAGAGGCTTTTCTTGGCGGCCTGGGGACCGATGACTACCGCCCGCTTGCGCGGACTCGGCCCTGCTGTCACGCGATGTGTGATCGGGATTTGCCTCGATCACGCGCTTCAGACAAGGCACCCAGCCTGTCCACTTGCTGGGATCACCTTCCCTACCGCGTCCCCCCTTCTCTCATAACGACCGTCTCCGGTGCAGGAATATCCTACCTGCTTGCCATCGCCTACGACTTTGACGTCCTCGGCTTAGGACCCGACTGACCCTGGGACGACCAACGGTGCCCAGGAACCCTCAGGCTTTCGGTGTGTCTGATTCACACAGACATTACGCTACTCATTCCGGCATTCTCACTTCTGCGCGCTCCACCAGTCCTCACGATCTGGCTTCTCGGCACGCAGAACGCTCCCCTACCATTATCACCACGAAGGTGATAATCCACGGCGTCGGTCCAATGCTTGAGCCTCGCTACGTTGTCGGTGCCTCTGCACTCGACCAGTGAGCTATTACGCACTCTTTCAATGGTGGCTGCTTCTAAGCCAACATCCTGGCTGTTATTGCGCAGAGACTGCCTTTGACACTGAGCATTGAGTTGGAGACCTTAGCCGGTGGTCCGGGCTGTTTCCCTTTTGACGACGAAGCTTAGCCCCCGCCGTCTCACTCACCAGTCTATGCTGTTGGCATTCGCAGTTTGCCTGGGGTTGGTAACTAGCACTTAGCCCCTAGCCCAAACAGTGCTCTACCTCCAACAGATGCTCTCTGGTGGCTGTACCTCAATACATTTCGGGGAGAACCAGCTATCTCCGTGTTCGATTGGCATTTCACCCCTACCCACAAGTCCTCCCCCAGTTTTGCAACACTGGTGGGTGCGAGCCTCGACGAAGTTTCACCTTCGCTTCACTCTGCTCATGGGTAGCTCACACGGTTTCGGGTCGCATCGACGCCACAGACGCGCTCTTCACACTCGGTTGCCCTATGGCTCCCTCTCTTTAACGAGAGTTAACCAGGCGACGCCGATGCACTCGCCGGATCATTCTACAAAAGGCACGCCATTAGTCCTTGGTATCGCAACGATACAGTGACCTCTGACTGCTGGTAAGGACAGGGTTTCAGGGACTCTTTCATCCCCCTCTCGGGGTGCTTTTCACCTTTCCCTCACGGTACTGGTTCACTATCGGTCGCTTTGGATAGGTAGCCTTGGAGGGTGGTCCCCCCAGCTTCCCACAAGATTGCACGTGTCTCGTGGTACTCAGGATCCCGACCCGCTTGCTCGGTGCTTGCTCTACGGGACTCTCACCCGCTCTGGTCAGGCGTTCCAGCCTGTTCAAGTACACCAAACTTGCTTGTTGTCGGTCCTACAACCCCGCCCCTTCTTGCGAAGGAACGGTTTGGGCTGCTCCCGTTTCGCTCGCCACTACTCCGGGCATCTCGGTTGATTTCTCTTCCTCGGGCTACTGAGATGTTTCAGTTCGCCCACTGACCTCCTCACACCCTATGGATTCAGATGTGGGTCTCCAGACATCACTCTGGAGGGGTTGCCCCATTCGGACTCTCCGGGATCAACGCTTGCATGCAGCTCCCCCGGAACGTTTCGCCGGTCTCCGCGTCCTTCTTCGGTCCAAAGCGCCAAGGCATCCACCCTGTCCTCTGTGTAGCTTGTTCGTTCTTCTTGTCTTTTCCTCTGTTGATGGAATGGTTCTCGGTTTCTTCTCTTGCTGAAGTCCTCAGCAAAATTGAAGCAATATCGTTATGCAGTTGTTCAAGTACATCAGGTGGGAATATGATCCCCAACCCCTGGAGAGTGGAAACCCTACAGTCTGCCATGCCAGGTGTGTGCCTGTTCATGCTCGTTCCTGACCGACCTGGAAGTCGATGAGGACTGGATGAACTTCTTGAAGAAGCTCGCCTCATCAATGCTCCCTAGAAAGGAGGTGATCCAGCCGCACCTTCCGGTACGGCTACCTTGTTACGACTTCACCCCAATCACCGACCCCACCCTCGACGCCTGCCTCCCACAAGGGGTTAGCCTGGCGGCTTCAGGTGTTGCCGACTTTCGTGGTGTGACGGGCGGTGTGTACAAGACCCGGGAACGTATTCACCGTGATGTGCTGACTCACGGTTACTAGCAACTCCAACTTCATGTAGGCGGGTTGCAGCCTACAATCTGAACTGAGACCGGGTTTGCTGAGATTGGCTCCCCCTCGCGGGTTGGCGACTCGTTGTCCCGGCCATTGTAGCGTGTGTGTCGCCCAGGATGTAAGGGCCGTGCTGACTTGACGTCATCCCCACCTTCCTCCACTTTGAGAGTGGCAGTTTCGCTAGAGAAATCCAACTAACGACAGGGGTTGCGCTCGTTGCGGGACTTAACCCAACATCTCACGACACGAGCTGACGACAGCCATGCAGCACCTGTGCTTGCGTCCCTTGCGGGCACGCCCCGTTACGGGCGGTGCGCAAGCATGTCAAATCCTGGTAAGGTTCTTCGCGTTGCATCGAATTAAACCACACGCTCCGCTGCTTGTGCGGGTCCCCGTCAATTCCTTTGAGTTTTAATCTTGCGACCGTACTCCCCAGGCGGACCACTTATCGCGTTTGCTTACGACACGTAGGGGGTCGATACCCCACACATCTAGTGGTCATCGTTTACGGCCAGGACTACCGGGGTATCTAATCCCGTTCGCTCCCCTGGCTTTCGCACCTGAGCGTCAGGTACTCCCCAGGACACTGCCTTCGCCTTCGGTGTTCCTCCGGATCTCTACGCATTTCACCACTCCACCCGGAATTCCGTGTCCCTCTGAAGCCCTCAAGTCTCTCAGTTTTCAAAGCACTTTGGCAGTTAAGCCACCAACTGTCACTCCAAACTTAAGAGACCGCCTGCGTGCGCTTTACGCCCAGTAACTCCGGACAACGCTTGCCCCCTACGTATTACCGCGGCTGCTGGCACGTAGTTAGCCGGGGCTTGTTCCTCTGGTACCGTCCTTGCTCGTCCCAAAGAAAAGCAGTTTACAACCCGAAGGCCGTCATCCTGCACGCGGCGTTGCTCGGTCAGGGTTGCCCCCATTGCCGAAAATTCCTCACTGCTGCCCCCGTAGGAGTCTGGGCCGTTCTCAATCCCAGTGTGGCTGATCGTCCTCTCAGACCAGCTACTGATCGTCGCTTTGGTAGGCCATTACCCCACCAACTGGCTAATCAGCCGCAGGCTCATCTCCCGGCGCCCCCGAAGGAGCTTTCCTTCGTGCGAAGGATATGCGGTATTGTCGGCGATTTCTCGCCGGTATTCCTCACCCGGAGGTAGATAACCCACGTGTTCCTCACCCGTCCGCCACTCCCTTATTGCTAAGGGCGTTCGACTTGCATGTGTTAGGCACGCCGCCAGCGTTTATCCTGAGCCAGGATCAAACTCGCCATCCAATTTCTTTATCATGACCATCATCGCTCGGACGATGGGCAAAATGCATGTCAAGTTGCGATCCAGCTCAAGTTACAATGTACTTGGCTGTTGTTCGCAGAAACTCTTATTTGACAGGAACTATGTGCATGTGACATCACATCTCGACACTAGTTACTGTATGGTTTTCCACTCTTCAGTTGTTAAAGATCTTCCCACGAAGCAATTTTTGCTGCTTCTCACCGACATTCAGAGACAAATATAGAAACCAGCGACTCATTTTCCTCGTAAGGACAGATTGCCTCTGGGTTCTTATTTCTTCAGGGTTCACCTTGTTTAGAGGTTCATCGTCTGGAGTTTTTCACCCGTCTGTATCGGCGACATCGGTATTATGCCACAGCCCCTCTCCTTTGTCAATAGGTTTTCTTCTGAATTTTTGAAATTTTATAAAATTATAAAATTTCAAATTTGGGAAGGAGAGAAACCATCGTCGCCCGGTAAACAATCGCTTTCATCAGGGCGACGGAGACGTATTGTATCGCTCTTCGCACAAAATAGCAAGAGAGGGGGTACTTTTCAATTAGTAAAGAAAGCCCTATCTCTTTTCAGGGATAGGGCCTTTTATGCATCCGGGTAAAGAGCGGCTAGTTGAGCAGCGTATCGGTGTAGTTAGAGGGCAAAGCGCAACGGTTATAGAGCCGCACCAGCAGTTGTAGCTGATCAACCACCGTTATTTTTCCAGAGGAGCAGGAAAGCACCAGAGAGCGCGCCCCCATTGATAAATCCTGGCGTATAGGCTTGGCATGCCCCTGGTCGTCGAGTATACCGATGGGCCAATGCACACCCTGATCCTGAAAGTCTTTGCCGCTAAAGTAGAAAAACGGCACCTTATATTTCGTCGCCGTTTGCACATCGGTAATTAGCGACAATGTATGCGTAATCGCTACCTGGGAGGCGCTCTTCTCATCGACGCCACAACCCTTAAAGCAGCCAGTGCCTTCTACCACCCACAGGTGTTTCCCCAGTTGCCCGCTGTTCAGATCAACATGGAACTGATCGGCCCAGAACGTAAACAACCCGGCAAGACTGTTCACATTGGGATCGGGATAACCAGCACTATTCCAGCCGTTATGCCAGCTATCGATCAGGCCCAACGTCTGCGTGTGCCAATCCCAATTCTTGCCCGGGGCAACCGTGCTGTTCATGGCCTTCTGCATCGCATCGAGATATTGCGCCTGCTGCACCAGGGGATCGTGATCAACGCCTCCAACGTGCGGGTCGAGCGAACCCAACAGGACTGGCACCTCTGGACGGACCGCATGGACGGCCTGTTCGCACATAGCATAGAAGCGAGCAAACTTATCGGGAGGGATATAGAGAAATGATACGGCAGCATCCTGCTTCATTTGCTCATTCCCACATTGCACCGCATCGGCGAGTCCTTGAGCTGCATCCTTAAATGTTGCGGCATCATACAGGCTGGCGTTGTTCCCGCGCTGGCAGAGCGTCAACAAGACGCGCATCCCAATCTTATGATATGCTTGAATGCTATCTTTCAAGGCTTTGCCACGCAAACTTCCCCAGCCACAGGTCGGATAACCCAGCCGCACCCAGGAAATACCAGGATATGAACTGTTTTTATCGCCCTGGATGCCCAGAACTTGCGATGGATCTTGTACGGGCGGCAAGCCTGCCGTCGTTTTTGCCGGGGTAGGTGTTGCAGCGCTGGTTACAGGAACCGTTGGCGTCGCCGTAGTGGTGAGCGGTTGTCCTCCAACCGTCACCTTATAGGCCAACACTCCCAGCAGAGCGCCTACAATCAGTACCGCAACCACAATTAGTGTAGCGGGCTTCTTTATGAAGTTCATGGTCCCTTCCTTCACCATACTGGATTGTCTTTCATCCCAAAATCATCATATGCCCTTCCTACCTTCCACGACACCAGGTACATCAACCTGCTAAGACATCAGTATACTAGCAAAGTTGTCAGGTAATGAGCATCCCTGGTACATCTTTCCCAGCAAATCCAGTTGGTTCACGACGTTGACGGATTTGGAACCACAAGTCATGGTTAAGGAGCGCGCACCCATGCCGAGATCCTGGCGTAGTGGCTTGGGATTGCCATTCATATCCAGCACACCAATCGGCCAGGTAATCCCCTGATCCATAAAATCTCTGCCACTGAAATAGAATAGTGGCACTTTATAACGCGATGCCGTCTGTACATCGGTGATCAGCGCAAGAATATGCGATGTGGCGACCTGATAGCTGCTATCTGGATTCACACCACAACCCTTAAAGCAACCAGTGCCTTCCACCACCCATAGGTGTTTCCCCAGCTGCCCGCTATTCAGGTCAACGCCAAATTGCTGCGCCCAGAATGAGAATAGTCCGGCGAGGCTGTTGACGCTCGGATCATATCCACCATTCCAGCCATTGTGCCAGCTATCGATCAGGCCTAATGTTTGCGTGTGCCAATCCCACTTGCCGCCAGGATGGACCGTGCTATTCATTGCGCTCTGCATCTGATTGAGATAGCCAACCTGATTGTAAAGCGGTTGAATATCGATGCCGCCAACATGCGGATCGAGCGAACCCAATAAAACCGGGATTTCAGGCCGCACCTTGTGCACAGCTTTTTCGCATTGATCATAGAATTGCGCGAATCGTTCTGGGGGAATGTACAGAAACGCGACATTGGGATCATATTTCATCTCTTCGTTGCCGCACTGAACCGCATCGGCCCTGCCTTGAGCTGCATCCGCAAGGCGTTTGGGATCAATCAGCCGCGAATCGTTTGGTCCCTGGCAGACGGTGAGCAACACGCGAATATTCTGCTTATGATAATCATCAACGGCGTTACGCAGATTGGCACCAGTCAGATTGCCCCAGCCGCAGGTCGGATAACCCAGCCGCACCCAGGAAATACCAGTATAATTTGTGCCTGGACTCCCTTCTATCCCCTTAACATCGCCAGAATTTTTTACGACTGGCGGAAGAGGAACGGGAGTCGGGGTTGGCGATGGTGTTGGTGAAGGGCTGGGAGTTGGGGTAGCACGTGGACGTGTAGGCGCGCTGACTTTCGGGGTAGAGAGTGGTCCCTGGGGCGAGATGGCAAGCCAATAACTGAGAATCGCCGTCGCTATAATCACAACCAGCAGGACGGCAAAAATCATGATCCTCTTAGGGGTACCCAACGGCTGTGGCCTCATATGTGTACCTCACTTTCCAATACAAAATTCGCTAAAGATCTTGTCAAGCAAATCTTCGCTGGCAGTCTCCCCCGTTACCTCACCTAGAGCATCATATGCTGCACGCAAATCAATCGAGACAAAATCCAAAGGCAATCCTTGCTCAAGTGAGATTACGGAAGCCTGCAAATGTTCGGCGGCCTGACGCAGCGCCTCTTGATGGCGTACATTCGTGACCAGAACGCTTTCGTTGCTCAATACTTTTCCGGCTAGCACTAAATCGGCAATGGCCTCCTCCAGCGTAGCAAGCCCCTCACCGGTCAGCGTCGATGTCTTCACAAACGTTGCCTGCGGCCATGCAGCCCCTATTTCCGCAACTTCCAGACGCAATGGTCGATCAGCTTTATTGACGACAACCACAACGGGTCTACGATGCTGGTAGGCATCATTAGCTGATGCATCAAGGGTAATATATTCGCCAAATCCCATTGCCTGCAATTCGCTAGAAACCTTCCGGTCCTGTTCGGTCAGCGGCTCCGAGCCATCGTAGACGAGCAGAACTACATCAGCACTCTCAGCGGCGGCCCGGCTACGCTCGACGCCGATTTGTTCTACTGGATCAGTCGTCGGTGTGATGCCTGCGGTATCGATCAGGTGGAGAGGGATACCGCGCAGATTGGCGATCTCCTCAACTGTATCACGGGTCGTTCCTGCCACTGGAGTCACAATAGCGCGTTCGGTGCGCAGAAGAGCGTTGAGCAGGCTGGATTTACCGACGTTAGGCCGTCCGATAATGGCGGTCCGCAACCCCTGTCGATAGAGTCGCCCCTGTTCGGAGCCTGCTAGCAACAGATCAACCTGTTGCTGAGCAAGAGCAATCAGCGGTCGCAATTCTTCTGGTTGAGGAGTGGGCACGTCGTCTTCGGGGAAGTCAATGCTGGCCTCTATCCGCGCAATCACACCAAGCGTGGCCTGTCGCGCCGCCTGGACCTGTTCGGAGAGACGGCCCCGTAACTGCTGCATTGCCAATCGTTGTCCGGCCTCGGTCTGAGCACCAATCAGATCCATCACTGCCTCGGCCTGAGCCAGATCCATACGGCCATTGAGGAATGCACGCAATGTAAATTCACCGGGATTCGCCATACGCGCCCCTTGTGCCAGGACGGAGCGCAAGATGCGTTTAAGAATCAATGGTCCACCATGCCCCTGAATCTCTACCACATCCTCGGCAGTATAGCTATGTGGGGCATGCATAAAGGCTACCAGGACTTCATCCAGCACATCCTGAGTAGTAGGATCTATGATATGCCTGTAGATGAGCATATGAGAAGGCGGGATAGGAGGCACTTCTTGCGGCTTCCCAGGACGCCGCAGCAGTGGCGCAACCAGGCTGAACGCGTCAGTCCCACTCACCCGCACAACACCAATGCCACCAACCCCTGGCGGGGTGGCAATTGCTGCTATCGTATCGTTTTGCATAGGGCGATTATACAGTAGCGACCCCCGACCCGCAAGGGACTTTTTTTCAAGTCAGGAGATAACCCGTTCAGGATGTGTATACACGTTCATGCTCTGATCGCGCAGAAAGCCGATCAGCGTAATACCGCTCTTTTCCGCCAGTTCAACGGCCAGACTGGATGGAGCAGATATCGCAGCCACACAAGGAATGCGTGCCAGCAGCGCTTTTTGCAGGATCTCAAACGAGGTGCGGCCACTTACCAGCAGCACGAATTTGTTGTAGGGATACAGGCCATGCAACAATCCATGTCCAACCAGCTTATCAACGGCGTTGTGCCGCCCGATATCCTCGCGCAAGAGCGCCATAGCGCCGGTCGTGGTAAACAGACCAGCCGCATGCAGGCCACCGGTATACTGAAAAACTCGCTGCTCTGTACGCAACTGTTCAGACAAGGTATACAGGATGGAAGCTGAGATACGGAGGGAATCTGTTTCGAGTGGAGGTGTGGAGACCAGCAGATCGGCGATACTGTTTTTCCCACACAAACCGCAACTGGAGGAGACGGTAAAGTGCCGCTCAAAGGCTGCCGGCTGCGTTGGCACGGCGCACGTCTGCATAGGAGAATGTGATGAATATAAAGCTACATTCACCACATTCTCCAGCGGCAACCCCTCGTCATCATGCACCATCTCGACGGCTGCAACATCTTCCGCGCTCTGAATGACGCCCTCGCTGAAGAGAAAGCCCATTGCCAGCTCGTGATCGTTGCCAGGGGTACGCATAATCACAGCTACGCTCTGGTTGTCCACGCGCACCTCCAATGGCTCCTCCATCGTAAGCTGCTCCTCGCGCTGCTGCCATTCGTTACCTCGCCAATGCTTAATTTCGGCCCTCATCACGCGTTCTGGATCAAGTGTCGAACGCCAGAAACCGGATAATGTCATCTTTTTGTACTCCTATGTATTTCGTAGTTGCGCGATTTATCGCGCTCGTCCCGCTTCTTATCTGCATTCAGGGCTACCAGCGCGATAAATCGCGCAACTACGAAATATGAAGCGTTGCCGGGTTATTTGATTAAATCCCACCAGTGCTTTCCAGTGTACCACACTTCATATGCTCTAAGAACCACAACCACTTCTTCCGATTGGCAGGCTCAAAATCATAGCTTGTTGACGCGTATGAGACGCAATGTTAGGATATGAGTACAGGTTATGTGCCATTCATAGAAGAGAAGAAGAGCTACTCCATGCATCATTTCGTCCGAGCGAGCAACGAACTGCTCCGCAAGCAAGGCTATCGTCTGACGCCACAACGCCATATGATCTTGAGCGTCATTCAGGAAGCCAACGAACACCTGAGCGTAGACCAGATCTCTGAGCGTGTTCAACAGCGCAATCCCTATGTGAGCCTCTCGACGATCTATCGTACCCTGGAACTTTTGCGGAAGCTGGGCCTGATACGCGAAAGCCATCTCCCCGGCGAACAGCCTCACTACGAGGCGGCGCAGGGTCACTCCCACCATCATCTGATCTGTCGCCGTTGTCGCCACACGATTCACCTGGACGAGACGTTGCTCGGCAATCTCCGCGAGCAATTACAGGAAGAGTACCATTTCCACAACCTGACGCTCGATCTGGTAGCAGCTGGTTACTGCTCCTCGTGCTGGCAGGAGTTGCAGCAGGAAGTGTTGGCATCAGAGGGCATTGCGGAGCCGCCAGAAGCTGAGGGCCAGGAGGGGTAATGTTAACAGATATACCCCCAGCAAGGCATTGAGCAGATCAATTTTGAAGAAGAAATACAGGGCAATGGCAACGCACAGCAGCAGACGGCTGGGACGAATGATCCAGCGTGAAGAAACCTGCAATAGATGATGCAATACCAGAAATGTTACCATCGCAGTATAGATAAAGACAAATATGATCGCAAGAGCGGGATGGACCAGACCTTTCCATGCCATGCCAGCCACACTGAACGCCACCACCATCTGATCACAGAACATATCGGTAAAAGAGCCACGCGCCGTGTTCTTTCCCGTCGCACGCGCCTCTACTCCATCCAGCCCATCACACAGCAGCGAGACCATTAATAACCAGAAGGCCAGCGTAAAGGAGATGGGGGCCAGCAAGCAGAACCCCATCCCCAGCACCACAGAGGTAAAAGAGAGTATATCGGGACTGATCCCCAGCCGTGACAGCAGCGTTGCCAGCGGCTCCAATACATACTGCCGGATGCGCTGGCTGGGAACGAGTACTCGTTGCTCATCATCGCTATAAATGCTGGTTAATCTGCGTCCACGCCTTTGCATAGCTCTTTCGACCAAAGATCATAGGTGACGGCTAGAAACCGGGACATCCCCTCTGCAATAAGCCAGTCTGACAACAATAATTGGCGTCAGGTGGTGTCGGCAACTGAGCCTTCACGTAGTTATTTGAAAAGATGTCGTTATACATAGCCGCAATCATTGGCCCCACGACCGCTCCACCTTCGCCGCCATTTTCTTTCATGGCAGCAATGGTCAGTGCAGGTAGTTGCGTCGGGTTGGAGACCGAATACGGTGCCTGCGTAATCATCCAGGAGTGGGCCGCTTTTCCTCCACCAAGCTCAGCAGTTCCGGTCTTGCCGATAATCCCTGCTGAAGAGGTAAACAACTGGCTCACTACAGACCCCGAACCACATCGTACCACACCAAACATTGCCTGTCGTACCTGAGCCGCCGTTTGACTGCTCATTTGCGGAGATCCTAACGGCTTTGGCGTGGTGGTCAAGAGAGGCGAGCCGGTGCGATCTAGCACTTTTGCAACCAGCGTGGGTTGCATCAACTGCCCATCGTTGGCAACGGCATCGTCGATCAGCGACATCTCGAACGGCGTGATCGAATCATAGCCCTGCCCAAACGAATTGGCCGCCAGCTCGTTCTTTTCCAACGGCTGCCCATTGCGCAAGACGCTACTCTTTGCGACAGGTATGTCAAAAGGCGTATCCTCCCCCACTAAAAAACGCTTGTTGTAATCAAGCCAACCATCGGCCCCCGTATTGACGCCAATCTGGGCAAAAATGATATTGTCGGAATGTGTAAAGCCATATTCGGTATTGACCGGGAAACGCAGCGTGTAGCCATCAATATTATTGCCGTTGGGACCGAACGCCTGCCCATTATAAAAGATGGGGCCGCGCGCCTCGTCCTTGTTGAACTGCTGACTGAGCATGGTTTTGCCGCTATCCAGTCCGGCAATCAGGGTGAGCGTCTTATAGGTTGATCCAGGGCTATAGGTCTGCTGTACCGGACGTTCTAACAAGGGCTGTGAAGGATCTTTCAGGAGTTGATTATAGAAAGAGAGATCACCGTGCCCGATGGTCTGCACCAGCTTGTTTGGATCATAACCTGGGCGACTGACCATTGCCAGAATCTCGCCGGTATGCGGATCAGTGACAACGACCGCGCCACGATTTGTAGCAAACGTCTCGCCCGGAACAATAGGAATGGGATCGTCAAAGTGCTTATTGACGAGGCGCTGAATGCGCACATCAATGGTCAGGTAGATGTCATCGCCGATGGGGGGCCGATGCAACGTTTTATTGACAATATTATCAAGTGAGGTCAGGCCAACACGACCACTAAGGTAGTCATCGTAGGTATGTTCAATACCGGTGGATGGATAAAGAGGACTGATATAATATCCGATAACTCCGGCCAGCGACGGCTCATAATATTGCCGCAGATAGCCGCACACATTGTTCGCTGGCTTCGACTCGGCCAGCAGCACCCCGTTGCGATCAAAAATGCGTCCCCGCACAGGGGCGTTAGAGGCCAGACAGGGACGGCCATTGTGAATATTAGCGGTTACTTTGCCGGCCACGATCACCTGCCAGTAGACCAGCCCGCCGCTCAGGGCCAGAAAAAGCGCTACAAAAAACAGCGTTAGTTTCCTTATATTGGAACTGATATTCATGAACGCGCCTCCAATTCGACACGCTGCACTGGTATATCGACAAGAACGCTTTTAGTAGCAAGTGTATCATTGATGCATTCCAATTAGCAAGAGAAATACTTCACACTGCCAATGGCAAACATCCTGAAATTACGTGGAGACACGAGCGGTTTTCTCAGGCGCAAGAAGGGAAAGAGGGCGTGATTGGCGGGAAGATAAAACAAAGCGAATGCACCAGGGGTGGTGCATTCGCTCGCCAGCAACTACGATTGCAATAGCTGCGTTGTATAGCAGTAATTTGAGGGGGTAGCCGGTGGCTGCTGGATCTTCATTACGTTGGTGAAAATGTCGTTGTACATATTGGTAATCATCGGTCCTGTCGTTGAGCCACCTTCACCACCGTTCTCTTTCATCGCAACAATCGTCAACTTGGGCAACTCGGTAGGATTTGACACTGAGTACGGGGCGGCAGTGATCATCCAGCTATGAGCAGGCTGGTTTCCACCAAGCTCAGCTGTTCCTGTCTTCGAGATGATGCCCCAGGGGGACGTGCTAATATTGACACCAGCCACCAGACCAGAACCACAATGCGTCACCCCATACATCGCCTGCCTCGCGCCGGTCGCTGCTTGAGCCGAGGCCTGCCTTGACCCCAACGGCTGCGGTGAATTGGTCTTCATCGGATTCTTATTGGTATCCACAATCTTTGAGACGATCATAGGCTGCATCAATTGCCCATCGTTGGCGATGATATTAGTTAAGAGCGACATATGCATCGGCGTCACAAAGTCTACGCCCTGCCCGAAAGCGTTGTCGGCCAATAAGTTCACATCGAGCGCCTGATCGCCTCGCGTTACTGATCCTTTTGTAATGGGCAAATCAAACGGGATATCTTGCGTGATATAGAAGCGCTTGACGTAATCCTGCCAGGCATCGACTCCGATATTGGCTCCGATCTGAGCAAAGATGACGTTATCAGAATGAGTGAAACCGTACTCGGTCGTCACCGGGAAGCGGAAGGTATATGGCTCAAGGTTATTCCCGGTCGGACCAACCTGGTGCTGACCAACAACGATGGGTCCAAGCGCGTGCTTGCGATCAAACTGCTCGTTGAGCGTCGTCTTCCCAGAGTCCAGGCCAGCCAGCAAAGTAACAGCTTTAAAAACTGACCCGGGAACGTAGCGCGACTGAAGAGGTCTCATAAGCAGAGGCTGCTCAGGATCTTTGATCAATTGATTGTAGTAAGAGAGATCGCCTTTCTCTTGCAGCCCTTCGACCAGTTTGTTGGGATCATAACTGGGGCGGCTCACCATTGCCAGGATCTCGCCCGTCTTGGGATCTGCCACAACAACCGCGCCACGATCAGTCTTAAAGGTTTTGTCGTTATCAATCGGCACAGGATCATCAAAATGTTTATTGACGATACGCTGGATGCGCACATCGATGGTCAGATAGATATCATCGCCGACTGGAGGACGATGCAGTACTCTGTTCATCGTATTATCTAGCATAGTCGTACCCAGACGCCCGCTGAGATAATCATCGTACTGCTTCTCAAGGCCAGTTGCGGGAAAGTTTGGGCCGGCATAGTACCCGATCAAACCTGCCAATGATGGCTCAGTATAATGACGAACATAGCCACACGCCTTTGAAGCCTTCGATTCCGCCAGCAATACTCCGTTGCGGTCAAAAATGCGTCCCCGCACCGGCGCGTTATCGGTCAGGCAGGCGCGACCATTATGAGGGTTATCCGTCACCTCTTTCGCCACCACCACCTGCCAGTAGACCAGTCCACCACTAAATGCAACAAACATAACAACAAAGAAGAGCGTCAGCCTGCGTATGCCGGTACTAATACTCATCGCGAATCCTTACCTAATTATATTATTCATAACGATCTGGATGATTTTTTCACTTCCGTCTATTAAGGAATCTACCATTGCACCTCTTTATTGGCAAGACCATAGGTAGCAGAGGCTATCTCCTATTCTATACGCAAGAAGAGATGACCATGTTGAAGTCTCGATAGATTCAACACAGCCATCTCTCTGCTTGCTCGTTACTGCAAAACGGCTCAGGAGCGATAGTGCTTCATCATCTCATCGATGCTATCGCCGCCATATTTTTCGATCAGCGCCTCAGCGAGCACCATAGTCATCATCGCCTCGCCCACGACACCGGCTGCCGGAACCACGCAGACATCGCTTCGTTCGTAGCGGCTCTGGTCGATATTCTCTTTCGTCTCAATATCGACCGAAGGCAGAGGATGTGCCAGTGTGGGGATCGGTTTCACGCCAACGCGCACAACCACAGGCTCGCCATTGGTGATGCCACCTTCAATACCGCCAGCATTGTTGCTGAGATGAAACCAGCGGTCATCTTCGCTCCGACGCAAGACATCATGCACATGTGAGCCGGTTGTGCGCGTGGTGCCGAAGCCAGCGCCGATCTCCATCGCTTTCACGGAAGGTATGCTCATCATTGCCGTGCCCAGACGCGTGCTGAGGCGGCGGTCCCACTGGCTGAAGCTGCCCAGGCCGATAGGGACACCGAGCGCAACCACTTCAAAGACGCCGCCGCAGGTATCGCCCTCACGCTTGGCCTCTAAAATACGAGCAATCATCTTTTCGGTTAGATCGGCGTCGGCACAGCGCATGGGCGAGGCTTCTACTACGTCCCACATGCTCTCAGGATAAGCGTCGGGCGTCATCGGGCGCAGCGTCTCATATCCGACCTCGACCACTGAGAGGACATGGCTATGCACTGCTATGCCAAACTGGGCGAGAAACTGGCGACAGAGGCCACCAACGGCGACACGCGAGGCGGTCTCGCGCGAACTGGAACGCTCGATTACATTGCGCACATCATTATGCCCATATTTGATAGCGCCAGTAAAATCGGCGTGACCGGGCCGTACTCGCGTCACATGATCGATCTCGGCCTCGACGGGCGCGGCGTTCATACGCTCCTCCCAGTTCACCCAGTCACGATTCTCAATCTGCATTGTGATAGGCGAACCCAGCGTCTTGCCGTGACGCACACCGGAGAGAAAACGAATCTCATCCTTCTCGATTTTCATGCGTCCGCCGCGTCCATAACCACCTTGCCTCCGCCGCAGGTCTGCATCGATGATGGTCTTTTCAACGGTCAGGCCGGCAGGCAAACCTTCTACAATAATAGTCAGGCAGGGGCCATGCGATTCCCCCGCCGTGAGAAAACGAAACATTGCTGTAACTCCCAGGATAATATAGAGATGATGGACTATTTTCCGCTAATGCAGGCGTCTCTTTATCAAGAGTCTCTCAAATAGATACTATCAGCTTATCACACAGATGCACCCCAAGAAAATTACGGCTGATGTTACTCGCTTTGAGTTGAAATTCAATGCGATTATTCCTTTTATTTCTGGCTGCTTGGCAGTCTGAGATTGAACGAGAACGTAGCACAAATTGACAGAGAAATCCAGTTCTTTATATAGGCATATATACATCTTAGAATACAGAGATAGAGGAGAAATGGAGAGAGCAACAGGATAGCTTCACTACATCATGCTTACATTTTGACGCCAGGAAGATGGGGAAAGCATTATAGCATGCGCTCACTTGCTCCGTCATTAGAGGAGTCCGAGAAGAACTTTACTTGTAACACAAGCAAAACTGTATGAGTATCTCTTTAATATTTATAGCACTAACATATTGACAGAAAGCATAGGTGTATTTTACAATACGTTTGACCATTACTTTGTGTATTTATTGACACACGTTCTCAACAAACCATTCAAGGAGGCGTCTATGTCCCCTGAAGCATCAAGCAAAATTGGCAAAACAGTAGGGGAAAAATTACGTGCAGCCCGAATCGCACAGCGTTTTACACAAAGTCAACTTGCGGCCCCCGATTTTTCAGTCAGTTATATTTCGGCAATCGAACGAGGGCAAATTCACCCTTCGCTACGAGCGTTAGAAATTCTGGCCGCGCGTCTGGGGCTATCTTCCACGCAGCTGCTCCCACACCGGGGTCAGTCTGAAGACCGTCATGGAGCGCAACTCAACATTCCAGAGCGCGAAGACGATGAGATGGATGCCATTTTGCTAGAGGCCAATCTTCAGATCTGGCAGGGGGAAGCGGAAAAAGTTGTTACACAATTAAGCAAAATTTCCATCAAACGTTTAAAACGTCAACAACAATTGCAGCATCGCTATTTACTCGGATTGGCTTACTTTACAGTAGCACAATTTCAGGAATGTGAGGATGCACTCAATGAAGCGCTTCAAATTGCCAAAGAACTAAACAACCAATACTTGACGGTACGTATTCTTGACCGGCTTGCATTAGCTTATGCAGCTATGCGCAATTATCCACAGGCGATCCTGTCTCATCAACGTTGTCTGCACTTACTGGAGACCCAAGAAGCGCATGATCCGTTCTTTGCTACACAAGTATATATGCATATGGGACAGCACTATACACATCTGGATAATGTGGAACAGGCATTAGAAATGTTTCATAAAGCATTAGAAGCGACGGCTAATTATACGACCATTCAAGCCATTCAGCAGCTTTATCTGGATATGAGTTGCCGTTATGGGGCAAATAAAGAGTATGATCTTGCCACACAATACGCTTATAAGTGTTTCTATTCGAGCGATAAAGAAAACATGAAACATTTGCGTAGTGAGTTGTATCACTATCTGGGGCAGGCGAATTTGAAAGGAGACCCGGAGGAGACGCGAACTTTCCTTGACACGGCGCTGCAAGATAAGCAAGTAACACAGGATACATTGGCGCTGGCGAGCATCTTAAACACCAATGCCGAGTGGTACTTTCAGCAACAGGCGCTCACTGAGGCGACCGAGAATGCTCAAAGAGCATTGACATTGACAGAACCATTCGACGACACGTTGATCAGAGCAACGGTCCTGATTACACTTGGACGCATCGAATACGCTCAGTCTCTTGCGGAGGCAGGCGACCAACACTTCACAGCTGGCCTGAGCATGTTAGAGCGCCTGGGCCGCCACGAAGAGCTAGCCAACGAATCGGTCAATTACGCCGAGATCCTGGAACAACATGGGAAAGAGCGCGAAGCATTTGCATATTTCAGACGTGCCTTTCAGAGCCAGCAAAAGATGGGTAAATAGCATCAGTACCAAACCCTTGCAAGCTTGTTCTATGATACAACAGAGGCACAAAGACGGGATATGATGGCAGGGATGTATCTGATTATGTGTGCGGCCAACACACAATCATATGCTGGCCCTGCCAGTTGTTTCTCTCATCGACACGCAACACCCTTCCTCGCGCTCCACTCTTAGCTCGCGCGGTTCCATCCTTCAGCACTACGCACCTCTAACAGCAAGAACATCGCCTCCAGCAAGTTGCGATCCTCCTGCTTTTCAAGGCTCAGTTCCGTCTGTCCCAGAAGAATAGTTGCCGACCCGGATGCATCAACCGCCGTCGAGCTACGAATCGAGCGTGGATTGCCACCAATCCAGCGAATCGGCTCAAGCAAAGAACCGAGCGGTACAGAGACTATCACAGGATGTCCACGCAGTGCCGAGTCAAGATCCTGAAGGTGCAGTTCTAGCATCTGTCCTTTCTGCGTGATCGTGCCAGTCAGAGAACGCGCTTGCAAATGAATAACGGGAGCCTCTTGATGGGAATAGCGCGTTAACATTTCCGCCCGACGTACAATCTTCTTACCACGTCGCGCTCCAGCACCTGCTGTTGCGGGAGTATATGCATAGACTTGCGGGTCATCCTCCCGGGGTGGCTCAGAGTGGTCTGAAAGCGTGGCTACGCGCACCAGATCGTGCAAGGCATAGCGGCGAACGTTGCCCTGATTAATGCGCGCGCTGATATGCAAGGCCAGTTGTAGAAGGGCGCGGGCCGAGCTTTCTTCGTTGCTATGATCACGTCTGGCCTGTTGCAAGATCGCTTCTGCCTGACTGATCAATGTCAGGCAGAGATGCCCGAGCATCCGTTGAGGTGTCGCCTCCAATGTTCGTGTTCCCTGACCAAGCAGCGGGCGCGATTCCTGGGGATGGATTGCCTCGCGCAGCGAATCGTAAAGGTCCAGATAGGCATGATGGCATTCTTCACAGCCAGCCAGATGATAGAGCAAGGGAGCATAACGAATCGTTGCCTGGGAATCATGAGAAAGCAGGGCCATGATAAAGTCGGGCAACTGTTGATAGAAATGCAAATGATAGTCGCTATCCAGCATCAGTTCCAGTTGATGATCGCTCTCACCAGCTAGCGAGGTCTTTACTTTTTCGTGTGGAGTTCTATGTAGTACTTGTTGTAACCAGCGGGCCAGTCGTACCTGCTCGTCACCCGGCTCGGTCGGTCCACCAGGCAGGAATGCATCGTTCATAATCTGTCTCCTCCAGGAGCTTACTACTACTTCCGACCACCAGCAGGATCTGGTGATCGGAGTGGCAATATTTGCTTACTCATCCCGATAAAAACGCGCCAGACGCCTTCTCTGAGCGCTGGTGAGGCTGACAACATCCTCACCTTGCCAGTGCAGTAAGCCCTCGGCTGTCAGCGCCTTCAACCCCGACCGCACCTCTTCTTCCAGCATATTCTCCTGTGCCAGGGTTGGGATATCTACCGTATAGGTATTGGTGCCTGTTGCTTGTGTCGTACACTCAGTCAAACGCAAAGCAACGGCAACTGTCAAATTAGAACTCTGTTGCTGGAGACAATGGCGCAATTTGCGGTGTGCATGGTCCTTATGCTGGCTCATATGGGGATTAATAGAGGTGGCTTCAGACAGATGAAGATCTTCCGTAATAGTTCCTAATAATTCATCGGCTCCCAATTCTTGCAACTCCGTCAAAACGGCCTGCAACTGGTTGGGAGCTGCTTTCAATGCTGAGATACAGTGTTTTAACACATTGCGTAATTCGTGTTGTGATACAAGATGGAGCGTGATTGCCTCTGGTGTTGCAAATGGTGTCTCTCCCCAGAGCGATTCGACCGCCCCCTCCAATGGATTATCATCTCCTCCCTCGTCGTCGGGATACTCTAATTCAGCGGCGCTATTGACTTGCAGACGGCGTTTGCGTAAGCGGTCAATCGCCTTATTGCGCACGCTCCGGCTAAGAAAGGCATAAAATTGTGCATCAGTGAGATGGTCCAGTGCAGAGAGCGATGTCCTATCACCTCCGCCAAACAGACCGAGGCGCACCAGTTGCTCTACCACATGCCCGATCACTGTATCCACCTCAAATGCATCATATTTGAGCGCACCCAGGAAGCGCTGGGCATTGCGATGCAGGTACGCGTACAGCAACGGATAACTCTGCTCTGGATGATACCTCAAGTCGTGTGCAGTAAATGGCATGCGGGAAATCCTCCGTGATGCCCACAAACAATATATACTAGTGGCGCGTATTGATTGGTTTGTGAAAACAATTCTACATATCACAAAAAAAATCTATCTCCTGCATTGTACAAGGAATACGCGCCGGACGCAATAAATATCTGAGCATAAGCAAAAGGGGTCAGAGAACGAGTGACCCGTTCCCTGACCCCTTTTCAGTATTCTTACAAGTTATTCCTATTCGAGATCGCCGCGTTTGCCCAAACGCTGATGCTCGTATGCCTTTTTAATGGCACTCAAGCTGCGCTGAACCTCTCCGCGCTCTTCGAGAAGATTAGCGAAACGGAAATAGGCACTGGCCGCAATTTCATGCGCCTGCGAAGCATCGAGTAGCTCTAGAGCCTGTGTAAAGAGCGAATCAGCAGAAGCAAAGTCGCCGTTCTGGTGGTGAATCTGTGCCAGAGCAATCAAGGCCTGACCCTGTGTCTGTGCATCATCGCTGGAACGTGCAAAGGTGAGTGCCTCCTGCGCCTCCTGCTCGGCCTCTGCTTTCTGTCCGCGTTTGAGCAACAGTTCTGCCAGGCTGGTATGACACAATGATGCCGATACCTCGTCATTGAGTTCGCGCTCAATGGCAATCGCCTGCCGATACTCCTGCTCGGCATCCTCCAGGTTACTTTGCTTCTCCAGCGCTTTGCCGAGCCGCTGATGGGTCAGACCAACCAGGCGTTGCTCGTCACGCATTTCATAGACAGCCAGGCTGCGTAATGCATACTCGCGCGCCATTGGCAGTTTGCCGACCGCCTTGTAATGCTGGCTGATATCCATGTACTTCTGTGCAAAACTCTTGCTATCGCGATTGGCAGAACCCAGCAAGTCCAATGCGCGATGATAGAACTCGACAGATTTTTCGAGATCACCGAGCCGGAAATAGTCGTTGGCTAGATTGCTAAAGACATCGAGGCAGAAGACAGGATCGCCAATCTGCCCATTTTCGATGGCTGTGTTGCAACGCTGATGGTTCTCCATCGCCAGCGTGTAGTTATAGAGTAAGAAGTACGCTTTTCCTAGCAGATTGCGCGCACGTTCCGTGTACTCGCTGTCGGTCAGAGCTTCTCCCTGAGAAACTGCGGAACGCAGATCGACTACGGCTTCTTGATATTCACCGGCACCTAAATGTACCTGACCACGCAAAAGGTAGAGACGATAGACCTGATCAGTAGTAATTCGTTCGGGCTGAATGGGAGCCAATAACTGCTCCGCCTGCTGGAACGCGCCCTGTTGTACGAGCACATTGGCCTGGATTAAGTCAACATCGATGCGCTGGTCTGGCCCGGAATCGGCTGGGGAATAGCCGACCGCCCGTGCTTCCGCTGCACCAGATGGCGACCCCTCAAGGAGGAATGTTAAGGGGACATCCAGACGACGCGCCAGAATAGAGAGAGCTTTCAAAGAAGGGCGAATTTTTCCTCTCTCAATGGCGGATATATAAGAGATTGAGAATTCGGGTGCGGCCAGTTGCGCTTGCGTCATTCCTAGTTTTGTACGAACTTCCCGAATATTCGTACCGACTCTTGCAGCAACCGCCTTACCCACATTTGCAGTTTCGAGGGATGGCATGGAACGATTTCCTTTCAAAGAATAGTACGAATGGCTTGTATTCTAAATGTTTCAGCACACCCTATAGCAATTATCTTGCGACTTTTTCAATGAGCTACATGCTCATATCTTGTGAAACCCTGTAACAACTCCCCTGTAATTTTTCCTCTTTTATCGTCAGGCTTACCGGTACAAGAGAGCAATTCGCTAGATAACGTTTCACATTCCGTAGTCTACCATACTCTTATGAATCAAGTCAATACATATTGAACTTTTGTCGTAGTCCTATTGTAGAATCACCACCATGACTACATCAGTTAGTCATAAAATAGTTTTGAAATAAAAAACAACCAGGTTTTACATTTATATTGTTCAACCATTATGCCCATAAGAATGTTTCAGTTATCCCTGATTGTAACATATGGGTAGTACAGTGCATAATAATAAGTCAGTATACAGTACATTTGCCCCTTACTTTTTGCTCTCTCAATCTATCAGCCAGTAATGGGATCATACAGCCTGGATGATTTTCTCCTTCCATGCCTGCTTGATAGCATTTCTTGTGATACACTCTAGGCAGATGGCACATACTAAACTATAATGCACACTGCACTAGCAGCCTTTTTCTGCAATCTTTTCAGCAACACGGTCGGAACACAATTACTGTGGTTATGCTATCGAATATCTAGTGCTAGTTATTTATTTATTCAAGGAAGGTCTTCTACATGGATACGATC
Source organism: Reticulibacter mediterranei (assembly GCF_016587455.1). Classification (NCBI taxonomy): domain Bacteria; kingdom Bacillati; phylum Chloroflexota; class Ktedonobacteria; order Ktedonobacterales; family Reticulibacteraceae; genus Reticulibacter; species Reticulibacter mediterranei. Next base: position 2,836,377 of record NZ_BNJK01000001.1, read on the forward strand.
CCTCACCTCTTTCAGGCGACTGTTGAACGCTTCGGGGACCGTCCCGCGCTGTTAGAACCAGCCGAGGGCAATGAGATGTCTTCCCTTACCTACTCCGCTCTCCAACAACGCGTTCATGCCTTTGCTGGTTATTTACAACAGCAAGCAATCTCTAAAGGAGACCGCCTGCTGCTCTGGTCTCCCAGCCGCATCGATTGGCTCGTTGCCTACCTCGGCTCACTCCTCGTAGGCATGGTCGTCGTCCCTCTTGATGTCAACAGTCGAGAGGATTTTCTCTGTCGCTTGGCCGAGACAACCGAGGCTAAACTGCTGGTGACGGCGCGCAAGGCATACGATGGCCTGAAGCGCCCTCCGCTCCCCCTTCTGGATATCGATGACTTACCACAGGCTCCTCTGCTCCCCGATCAGCTTCCCACCATCGACGAGCAGGATCTGGCCGAACTGGTCTTTACCTCTGGCACAACCGGCCAGCCAAAGGGCGTTATGCTCACCCACCGCAACATCACTTCGAACGCAAAGGCAGCAATACAATTTCTACCCATCACTTCCTCAGATCGTGCGCTTTCGATCCTCCCTCTCTCGCATATGTTTGAACTCACTATCGACCTGGCGCTCATCCATGCGGGGGCCAGCATCGTCTACGCTCGCTCTCTTTCGCCCGATACGCTGCTCAAATTATTTGCTACTCAGCACGCTACAGTGATGGTCCTGGTTCCCCAGGCATTACAACTGTTCCTCAATGGAGTCGAGCGCGAGGTTCGTCGTCAGCATAAAGAGAAGCAATGGGAGGCACTCCATGCACTAGCAAAATATGTTCCTTTCGCACTTCGTCCCCTCCTCTTTCGGGCCGTGCATCAGCGCTTCGGGGGCCGCTTCCGCTTCTTTGTAAGTGGAGGAGCATATCTACCACCAGATCTGGGCCGCCGTTGGGAGCAGATGGGCTTTCGCGTCATCCAGGGCTACGGCACAACCGAGTGTTCGCCCGTCGTGTCGGCCAATCCCTATAACGACCATAGTATCGAATCGGTTGGCAAAGCTCTCCCGGGCATCGAAGTGCGCATCGCTGACGATGGTGAGATCCTGGTTCGCGGCCCTAACGTCACTCCTGGCTACTGGAAAAATCCTGAAGCGACGGCGGCGGCTCTGCAAAATGGTTGGTACGCTACTGGCGATCTAGGATATCTCGATTCTCACAAGAACCTACACATTAAAGGTCGCAAGAAAAACATTATCGTGCTGCCCAACGGCCTGAACGTTTATCCAGAAGATGTAGAAATTACATTGCAGGCGCAGGATGTATTGAAAGACGCTGTTGTAATCGGGTTAGAAGAGCATGGACAGGGGCCAGAGGTGCATGCGATCCTCCTGATGGAAGATGGAGAACGTGCAAAAGCGAAAGCGATTATCCAGCAGGCAAACAAACAGCTGGCTCCCCATCAACAGATTAAAAGCTTCACCGTCTGGCCTGAGCAAGATTTTCCACGAACACATACATTGAAAGTCAAACGACAAGAGGTGCTCGCGCAATTATCGAAACTGCGCGAACAAAATTTGCGAGAGGAACATAAATAATCGTATTATGCTCTACCTTGTTGCTACACCTATTGGCAATCTCAACGATATTTCATTGCGTGCCCTCGAAACGCTGCGCATGGTCGATATCATTGCCAGCGAGGATACACGCAAAACCGGGCTGTTGCTCAAGCATTTTGATATTCACAAGCCACAGCTTCCTTTTCATGAACATAACGAACAGCGCGCCGGCGAGCGTATCGAGGAGCTGCTTAAGCAGGGAAAGTCTGTGGCTGTTGTCACCAACGCCGGCACACCGGGCATCTCCGATCCGGGTTTTACGCTGGTACGACGCGCCGTTACCGCTGAGATTCCAGTAACGATGATTCCCGGTCCAACCGGTCTCATTATGGCGCTGGTGCTGTCCGGGCTTCCCGTCCATAGCTTCACGTTTCGCGGCTTCCCTCCGCGCAAATCGGTAGGGCGGCGCAAGTTTATGGAAATCGATAAAGATGCTCCTCATACCCTGATCTTCTACGAAAGCCCGTATCGCGTAGAAGCCTTTTTGCGCGATGCACTGGAGGTCTTCGGCGACCGCCAGGCAGCGCTTGCCAACGATCTCACCAAACTATTCGAGAAGGTCGAGCGTGGTTCCATCTCTGCTCTGCTCTCGTCTATCGAACAGGCAAAGTTGAAAGGAGAGTACATCATTGTCATTGCCGGAAAAGAGAAAGAAGACGGCAAAATAAAAAACCTCGTGCGCTCAGATGAGGACGAGGTTTTTCTCTCTGACGATCAGGATGACGAGGATGAAGAAGTGAACGCATAAGTGGGTAAGTAGGAAAAGTAAAACGGGGCCAGGGTATCGGGGGGCTTCACCAGCGGAACCTCCCAGTACACCGGGCGCATAAAGCTTTCCCCGCGATTCAGGCTCAGAGCATATTCCCATTCCTGTCTCACATACTCCGATTTCGCGGCATGCTCCGACCAGAACAACTGGAACACCTCCGCCTGCTCAATCCCCGCCCGCACTGAAGCGCTCAATTCCTGCCACGAACGCATTTGATCGATCTGCAACAATGCATCAAAACCAAGCGTGCGATACATATCCTGACAGGCCTGCATCACAACTTTATCATGATGACTATATGATACAAAAATTCCCTGATAGGGTTTCGTGCTAATCGCGGCATCCTCGATTAAGGGATCAATGCGTTCCTGCTCCTCGAACAGCATCGCCATTCTCAGCGTACCCACCAGCAAGGGTCCAGCAAAAATATTGATCCTGCCATTTCTCGACAAGCCGGCCAGATCGCGTCGGGCCGAAAAGCGAAAAATTGAGCGATGCCAATCCTCAGACCACTGCAATGTCACCCGTCTTGGATTAAACAGGACGCCGCGACATTCAGGCACAATCGTAATATTGGTGCCATGTGGCAGCAAGGGATTGACTTTATTGGCGACCCCATCACCCATCTCGGTCTCGCGCAACAAGAGGTTCACATCCTGATAGATACTCTCCAGCGCGGATTCGATATAGGTGTAGACGAGCAGCGAGTTCCAGGTTTCTACTGCAACCTCTTTGGGATGAAAAGCGGTAAAGCGCAGATGTTCAAAGAGCGTCTCATGTGCTGGAGCTACAGGATTCTCTTGTGGCCGCTCTGCGCTGGCTCGCGCCTCCATCACCTGTGCTGGTGATATCGCTATCAGGCGTGCAGGTGTCACGCCTTCATCAATATCTTCTTCCTCGACACCATCAATCGTGATCGCATTCTCCCCCTCATGCTTTTGCTCTGGCAACAGTTCTTGCAGAGGAAGCACATTGGTCACGACGCTCGCTTTTGCGGTAGATACATGAGCAACTTCATGCATCAAAGCTTCGGTGCGATAGGTAAACTCATAGGCACCAACGCCAATAGTATCACCATCTTGCAGGACATGTGGCACCCCAGCTTCAATCTCGTCGCCATTCACAAAGGTGCCATTCGCGCTCTGTTCATCATATAAAGCATAGTGATTTTGCTCATAGCGAACCACCGCATGGAGGCGCGAGGTGAGCTTGTCGCGGGGAATCACGATATCGTTGCTGCGACCACGCCCGATAGTAAGCACCGGTTTATTCAGAGGATATTCCTTGATTTGCTGACCATTTAATTTGCGCAGGATCAAATAGCTAGATTGCTCAACCATATTTTCGGCAGCTGCCGCTTGCGCCGGGGGAACAACCTCATCAACTGCTACCGGATGTGGCTCCTCCACTGGCTTCACAATCTGTATTGCTTCTTCTAGCCGCGTCGGTTGCTCCTCTATCCATTCCTTTGACTCGTCCCAGTCCTTCGACTCGTCAAACACGGAGGTTTGCACAACCTCTTCCGCCTGTACGGGTGGTTCCTCTGCCTGTTGCTCTGGTTCCACAATCGGTTGTGCTATCTCTTCCATCTGTGGGGCCGGCTCCTCTGCCTGTTGCTCCTGCTCCACAACCAGTTGTGCCATCTCTTCCGCCTGTGCAACTGGCTCTTCCGCTGATTGCTCTGCTTCAACAACCTCCTCTGGTTGCTCAGGTTCAGCAATCGCAGCCGCTTCCTCCGCTGGCTGCTCCTCTGCCTGTTGCTCCTGCTCTACAGTTGCGTCAGTTACTTCTACCTGTATAGCCTGCTCTTCTGCTAGCGATTCTGCTTCGGCAGACGCTTCCTCTTCCAACTCAACCTGTTCCGGCTCCTCCTGTTTCTCAGGCTCCACTGCCTCCTCAACACGTGTGGGCTGCTCTTCTACTGGTTGCTCCGGTTCAACGAGCGTGTCTCCCATCTGCGTTGGTTGCTCCTCTAGCAGTTTTTCCGGTTCGACGAGCGTGTCTCCCATCTGCGTTGGTTGCTCCTCTACCGGCGGCTCTGCTTCGACGAGTGCGTCTCCCATCTGTGTTGGTTGCTCTTCTAGCGGTTGTGACGGCCTGGCAATGACCACCGCCTCTTCAACCTTCGTTGGCTGCTCATCCACAGCGGCCTCAACTCGCGCAGGTCGCTCTTCTACTGCTCTGGCGAGTGCCTCATCTATTTCATCGAATGAGGAGAGAGAAGGACGATTTGATGAGATCAATTCTGGTTTCTGCGCCGCCTCGTCTGGCTGGCTCGCTGGAAATGGCGATCCAGGCGGCGCGGGTATCGGCAGACGCTGACCACAATAGAGACAAAAAATACCTCCTGGCATCACATCAGTACCACAGAATGGGCATTGTTTGAGCGCATCGGGTACCGTTAGCGGCTGGGATATGACCGGGCGTTGCTGCCACCCCTCTGATTGATTGTCGGATGATGACTTTGCGGCATCCTGATAAAGAGCATCCTGCACATGATACTGCGCCACCTGCGGCTCATATGCGTGCTTACTCACCGAACGGCGCGAGCTACGAATCAGATAGACAGCGATAATCAAGAGGATTGCCGCCACCACCAAAACAAGCACGAGCAGAATATTTATCAGCCCCCCTGACGTGGTCCCTGCCAGGGTAAGAACTGTATTCATACCTTTTACCCCTTCTGGAATAGGTGTGTTCCTTTCTCTGGGGAATGACTTTATGTACCACCCACCTCTCAAGCAGAGAAAGTCTTTTCCTTCCCGATGCCACGTATCCACACAGACGAATCTTGTTCGAGAAAAGCATAGCAGATATGCCTTTATTAGACAAGATCCGACGACCCCCAACAGACATGGCAGTACAGACTTTGTAGTAAACGAGCAGGTAGAGGCAAACCCCTCACCTGCTCTCTCACCTATCATCCCTGTGACGCAATGTATGCCTGATGTTACGTTATATTGCTAATTTATATGCCCATGACGGCGACCAGTTCTTTCACCGCATCCGCCGATTTCTGCAAGAGTTCTTTTTCCTTTGGCGTCAACTCTATCTCTACGACCTCCTCGATCCCTTTGGCCCCCAGTTTGACCGGCACACCAACGTAGAGACCCTCAATGCCATACTCCCCCTGAAGATAGGCGGCACATGGCATGATCATCTTTTTATCCAGAATGATCGAGTCAATCATCTGAAGCACAGAGGCCGAAGGAGCAAAATAGGCGCTACCAGTGCCGAGCAATTTGACGATCTCCGCTCCCCCGTCGCGTGTGCGCTGAACGATCTGCTCGATCCGTTCTGCTGAAATTAACTGCGCAATCGGAATACCAGCGACCGTACACAGGCGAGAAAGCGGCACCATCGTATCGCCATGTCCACCCAGTACATACGCCTGCACGTCCTTCACCGAGGCTCCAACTTCTTGCGCAATAAACGTGCGGAAACGTGCGGTGTCCAGCACGCCAGCCATACCGATCACGCGCTCGCGGGGAAAACCGCTGACTTTGTGCGCCAGTTGCGCCATCGCATCCAGCGGATTGGTAACGACGATAATGATGCTATCGGGCGAATAGGTCACGACCTGCTCTGTCACCTGAGAGACGATTTCCTGATTCTTTTTGACCAGATCATCGCGGCTCATCCCTGGCTTGCGCGGAAAGCCCGAAGTGATCACGACGATATCCGATCCAACTGTATCTTCATAACTGTTAGTGCCTGTAACCTGCGAATCAAAGCCAAGCACCGGGCCAGCCTCTAACATATCGAGAGCTTTACCCTGTGGCATATTCGGCACAATATCAAACATAACTACGTCAGCATAGTCGCGTTCCGCCAGACGTTGGACCAGAGTGCTGCCCACAAAGCCAGCACCAACGACAGTGATCTTACTGCGCATTGACATATCCTTTCAATTCCCAAAAATATTTGACCGCGATAGAACCCCTCACGGCACATATTGTTTGCAATGAAATCAAGTCTGCCCGGTTCATCATCAGCATGCTGCAAACTGTTACAGCTTACAAAGCTGAGATGTTTCAGACCTCCTATACATCTACGGCTATTGTATGCTCTATGTAGCAAGGATGCAATCTGTCTCACCCTTACGCATGAGCGCAAGTTTCGTTCTTGATCGGTAAATGAGCGCATAGAAAAAAGTGACGAGCTACCACCTGGCAGCTCGTCACTTCCCATGACATACGAGTTGAGGCAAGAGCTTTGCCTCTCTCGCTGCTTAACTTACTTTCTCCAGGAGAACAACCGGGATCTTGCGGGTAGTTTTCCGCTCATAATCGGCAAATCCGGGCGCCTTCGCTACCATCTTTGCATACAGACGCGAGCGCTCCGGCTCTTCAAGCACTGATGTTGCTTTCACCTGAAACTGCTCTGTGCCTACTTCAATGGTTGCAGTGGAATGTGCCAGCAGGTTATGATACCAATCGGGATTGGTTGGCGCGCCCGCTTTTGATGCAATGATAACGAGGCGGTCGCCATCGGCTGTATATGCTAACGGCGAAACTCGCTGCTTGCCACTTTTGGCTCCTGTGGTGGTGAGCAAGAGTAAGGTGGCACCCTCGAATGGGCCACCAACTTTGCCACCATTGGCCCGAAATTCCTCGATAATCGATTTATTCCAATCGTTTGCGCTGTTTTCGCTCATATGCTCTCCTCGTTACTATTTGTAAGTTGCAAATTATTTAGTAGTTTCTATTTTAACACGTGCAATATGAAAAAGCAACGTGTTATTTCATCAATAGAGGACATCGTCACATTTTTATATGCGCTTCAGGTCTATATAAAAACGCTGATTATCATTGCTCATCCGCAATTTCTATGGTAGACTTCTTGATAGGTACGATATTGTTGCAAATTTCACAGTATTATCGACAAAATTGTACGAATCCTTCGTATTTTACTCCTGTCCTCTACGAATATCGTGAATTTGTAGTGCTTTGTCCTTTCTATCCATGTCAATGGGCGAGGACAGGCCCATCCATCGCCCGACGTTTTCCTCAATCCTCTCATGATGAGCGGCTTTTTTTATTCTGTTTTCCTGATGCAGGGAGTTGTCTTAGCATAAGGAGGCAATGTATCAATGGCTCACATCGATCCAACTCAGGAAGAACGAGACCGGGCGCTCCTTCAGCGTTTCGGCTACAAACAGGAGTTGCAACGGACGCTCGGCTTTCTCTCCAACTTCGCGGTTGCCTTCTCCTACATCTCTGTCTCCACCGGCACCTTTGCACTCTTCTCTCTTGGTATCCTGGCTGGCGGCCCCGCCTTTTTCTGGACCTGGCCTATCGTAGCAATCGGACAGTTCCTTGTAGCGCTAAACTTCGCCGAACTCGCATCGCATTTCCCCATTGCTGGCTCGATCTACCAGTGGAGCAAGCGGCTCTCTGGCTACAATCTGGGCTGGTTTACCGGCTGGATCTACTTCTTTGCTGGTATACTGACCATTACCTCTGTCGCCTTCACCATTCCTATTCCTCTACAGGCCATCTTCCCCGGCCTGCCTGCAACGATCATGGGCTTGAAGGCTCCCGTCTTTATTGCGGTGCTCGCTATCATTATCGGCACCGTCATCAACGTCGCTGGTGTACGCTTGCTATCGATCATTAACAATATCGGCGTGGCGGCTGAGATCGTCGGTATGATTGGATTTGCTCTGGTGCTGCTGTTCTTCTTTCATCAGCAGGGGATCGGCTTCCTCTTCAGCGGGCCATCGCCCAAAGATCCAGTGCTGCAAACACCCGCCAATCCCTGGACGCCGGGCTTCGATACCTCCTATGCAGGTGCATTTTTGGCGGCACTCTTTATGTCGCTCTTTGTCATTTATGGCTTCGATACCGCTGGGACGCTTGGTGAGGAGACAAAAAATCCCCAGAAAAATGCACCGCGCGGCATTCTCTGGTCGCTGGGCCTCTCCTCCATCGCTGGTTTTCTCTTTCTGGGTGGCACCATCCTCGCCATTAAGGATCTGCCCAAAATTGAAGCCATTGCTGGTGGTGCCAATCCCAATGTTCCCCCAACAGGAGCGCTGCCAACGATTATTCAGGATGCGCTGGGACAGTTCTGGGGAGATATCTATCTCTGGGTGGTCTTTCTCGCTGTCTGCGTCTGTATGTTCGCCATTCAATCGGCCACAATTCGGCTGATGTTTTCGATGGGCCGCGATGGTCGCCTTCCCTTTGGGAAAGCATGGGGTATCGTGCATCCATCACTCCATACGCCCCTCTGGGCCAGCATCGCCGTTGCTGTTCTATCACTGCTCCCATTTCTGTATAGCGATGCCATCGCAGTCCTTGTAACCGGGGCAACTGGTCTGATTTATCTCTCGTACTTCATGAACAATATTGCGTCTCTGCTGGCCCGACTGCGCAACTGGCCGCACGAAAAGGCACCTTTCAGTCTGGGACGCTGGGGTTTGCCAATCAACATTCTGGCCCTGCTCTACGGCGGGCTGATGATTATCAATTTCCTCTGGTTCGGTGGCCTGCGTAGCAACACCAACCCTGCTCTCAGTGGAGCCTTTCCCGCCCTGGCCAGTGTCCCCCTGTTGGGCAATATTCCCATCTTTGAGTTCTCGCTGCTCGTTCTCTTCGTCGTAGGAGCAATCTACTGGTTTGGCTTCAAACGCCGTGCAGTCATTGCGGAAGATGAAAATCCAGCCCAGGTGCTTGCAGACTAACTCCCTCATGGGAAAATCCCATGCTTTGGCCAAAGCATGGGATTTTCCCAGATTTTTCAAAAAACGCTTGACAATTCACAATGACTGAGGTATCATAGCACCACAAGAAACGAACACTATTGGGGTATCGTTCAACGGTAGGACGGCTGACTCTGGATCAGTTAATTGGGGTTCGAATCCCTGTACCCCAGCCACTTAACCCGCCTCACAAGCGGGTTTATTTATTGTCATTGGACATTTGAGGCAGTTGATTTTTCATCGTTTTACTGATGTGAAGCCAACTGCCTTTCTTTTTGTTATGTACAGCTCTACATTCTAGACCGGGTATTCTTTTCAATGGCAATGAAGAGCAAAATAAGATCGGAGAAAGCGTATAGGAAGATGGAGCTAACAATGCCCACAACGGCAACCAGACCGAGCGAGAACGGTGGAATTGCCATACCGGGTAAGGGATTTATTGCGGTAGCCTGCTGTGAGACGGCAATGACCACTAGCAAGCCAAGGCCAAGATTGGCAAGCAAAAGAAGAACGGCAATAATCTTGATGAGGGCAGAGGCGACTCGGAGAACGATCCAGTGAGGACCATGTTGTGTTTGAGATGGTTGCATGAACGAAATCCTTTCCAACAATGTCTTCATAGTATCTGTCAGGTCAGTATAGCGAATGCAAAATGAGAGGGCAAGTCACCTCTAGACATGGTGCTTTTTTATCATTTGCCAACTTTGGAATAGTTTCTTCCCTACGATACCCCATTCTGACCATCTGAGTATCAAATTCATCCACTCCCAACGTCTTATTAGTGATACTGGTACAAACAACTGGCATTCTATTTCCCTAAGAGAAAGCGGTACTGAAACATGAGCGAAGGCACTCGTCCACTCTTTGGAGCGCGCACTCCTATACAATTGAGAAAACTCAGCCGAAAATGGGCAATACGGCGGGATATCCCTATCGCACTGCTGGCATGGATCGCTCTAGTAGCGGTCATGCTCTGGGCCGCCTCGCATATTGTACGCACGATACTGGTGTTGGCAGTTGCGGCGCTGCTGGCCTTCGCTCTGGCTCCTGCTGTCAAGCTACTCCAACGTATTATGCCCCGTTTTCTGGCAATTCTGGTGGTCTATCTCGTCGTACTAAGCGGGATCAGCGTTCTCTGTTATCTGATCGTCAATGCTACCATAGAGCAGATCTTCACACTCTCGTCTACTATCAGAAGGCTGCTCGGCCCTGGCGCTCATGGTATGCCAACCCCCATCGATCAGGCGCTTGCAACGTTAGGCATTACCCCTGAGCAGATCACGCAGGCGCGCCAGCAGATCGTGACGCAAATCGAGGAGTTCGCGAAAAATTCGCTACCCTATCTGAGAAGCCTCTTCGATGTCGTCATCGATACGATTGTTGTAGCGGTGTTAAGCATCTATTTGCTGGTGGACGGCTCGCGGGTAGCTGCCTGGATACGGACAAATGCTCCCCAGGCGGCACGCGCACGCTTCTTTCTGGATACCCTGCAACGCGTCCTCGGTGCCTATATTCGTGGACAGCTCACGCTGGCCCTGCTGATTGGTGTGCTGGTTGGTGCCGGTATGCAATTCATCTTCCACCTGCATTATGCGCTCTTTCTCGGCGTCCTGGCCTTCGTGATGGCTTTTATTCCCGTGCTAGGAACAATCATTTCGGGCGCGCTCTGCGTCATCATCGGTCTCACTCAGGGCTGGCTGGTCGCGGTGGGAGTTCTGGTCTATTTCGTGGTTATTCACGTCATTGAGGGTGAGCTGGTTGGGCCGCGCATCGTTGGGAAGGCTATAGGCCTGCACCCGGTCGTTTCGCTGCTCGCGCTGATTGCCGGAGCCGAGTTATTCGGTATCTGGGGAGCGCTTTTTGCCTCTCCCCTGGCTGGCGTCTTACAAGCCATCATCGTCTCCCTCTGGACCGAGTGGCGCGACCAACACCCTGAACAATTCCAACTCGCCCAGGACGAAGCAGCTCACCCCGAGGAAATACCACTTCAGAAAGAGAAGGAAACTGCTACGCCTCCCTCACAGCTCCCTCCCGCATAATTTGATGAACCAATGCATGAATCAACAACTTGTACGAACTTGTAACTTATATTCGTACAAGTTGTTGCATATGCTACGAGACGCTTTTCCGATTTATCCCACTTTTATCTTTACACTGCTATTCGTTGATATATAATAGACATAAGCTGGTCAGTGGTTCATTCTCTTTAGAGATATGTCGATATGCATGTAAAAAGCATGCGAGCTATGTAGCAAGGAGTTTTACGGCTATGACCCCTGAGTTAGAGCCTCTTCAGAAGGATTTTTTTGTCAGCTACACCAAAACAGATAAAAAATGGGCGGAGTGGATAGCCTGGCAACTGGAACAAGCAGGGTATACCTGTATTCTACAAAAATGGGATTTTCTGTCAGGCGGAAACTTTGTCCTTGATATGCAAAACGCCGCCACCCGGACACGGCGCACTATCGCCGTCCTCTCCCCTGCTTATCTTTCCGCACTCTACACGCAAGCAGAATGGGCAGCTGCCTTTACTCAAGATCCCACAAGCGAAAACGGCAAGTTATTACCGATACGTGTGCAGGAGTGTAAACCTCCGGGCATCCTCGCTGCGATTGGCTATATCGATCTCGTTGGACGAGATGATCAGGAGGCTCGCGAGACTTTATTAAAAGGAGTTGCACGCAGGCGCACCAAACCGAATACCAGCCCGGCTTTCCCAGGCGCTTCAGCCTTTCCAGATGCCACAGGGTCAACAGGCAGCATCTCGTCACCAACGTCTTCTCCCCTTCCACTAACAACCTTGATAGTGAACGCTGACGAAGATATAGCTTTTAGAACAGACCTTGAAAAACACTTGCGGCCCCTGGAGTTGGCCGAACAGATTACTATCTGGCATAAAGACGATCTGGGAGCTGGAGAATATATTCAGCCAGGTATAGACAGGCATTTCTATCAAGCAAAGCTGATCTTGCTTCTCATCAGTAAGAACTTTTTGAGTTCCGCTGATTGCTATATGCTCATGCGAGAAGCAATGAAGCAATCGAACATTCAGGAGGCTCGCGTTGTTCCCATTATCGTCAGCCCCTGTGACCTGGAAGGCAGCCCCATCAGCAAACTCGTCACATTACCACGAAATGGTAAGCCGATAGATCAATGGAGCAACAGAGACTCCGCTTATCTCACCATCAGTAAAGAGATTCGTAATATTCTTCCTAAACCCTGAACTGCCGCACAAAAAGAGAGCGATGCGTCACACTTTCATGCACCGCTCTCCCTGAAAAAGGTTCATCCAGCCTGCCACTGATTTATTTCTTCCCTAGCTTTGCCAGCAGCGCTCCCTTTAAGAGATGCACCTCCTCCACCTTGAGCAAAAGCACACCGCCAAAGTAGACGCCAGCCGCGAGGCCACCAGCGACCACCAGGATCACAAGCTGCCCCACAAATCCATAATGGGCGAGAGGCGTCGCCTGTTGCAACAACGTGAGCAAACCCCAGGCTACAGCAATCATGACAACCGTTGAGAGCAGGATTTTTCCTATGGCGGGCAACATGTTGCGCACATGTAAGGAACCTAGTGTCCGGCGTAATAACACAAACAGAATAACGGCATGCAACACATTTTGCATGGTATTGGCAAAGGCTAGCACTGGTATCCCCCCGGTTTGCCAGAAGGGGAGCGCCACCACCAGATAACCAAGCACGCTCACCACGCCCACTGTAACTGGGATAATCGTATTCTTGCGGGCATAAAATGCCATAATCAACAGTTGATCGATAGGCAGAAACGGCAACTGATAGGCGTAATTTTGTAGGGCCAGAGCCGTCAGCGTCACCTGTTGAGGAGCGAAGTTGTGATGCTCGAAGATCGCACTGATGATCGGGGTGCGCAATGTGATCAGGCCAGCCGCCGCCGGAACCATCAACAACAAGCCCAGCCGGAAGCCCAGCAACAACGTCTCTTTGAAGCGCTCCATCTGCCCCTCGCGTGCATGAGAGGTCAGCGTGGGCAGAACGGCAAAGGAGAGCGCCGCACCAACCAATCCCTGCGGAAACTGAATAAGCGTAGTGGCAAAGCGCATTGCAGACAGATCAGCTACCCCGCAATCTGTCAAACCCTGCACCCACATCGCACAGGGAGCACTCGTGGCAAGAGATTGATCGAACAATGCCAACGCCGATGTAATCAGATAGCTAAACGCGACCGGCGCGTAGAGTAAGAGGATACGCCGCAAAGCTGGATGCTTGAGATCCAGGACCAGTTTATAGCGGAAGTGCTGATTGTGCATGCCAGGAATAAGCAGCACAATCTCGCCAATAACGCCCAGCAATACGCCCAGAGCAATCCCATAGGTGCCAAAGAAATGATTCCCAATGATGCCACCCACCACCGCACCAACGATAATGCCCAGATGATACGACGCTGTGGCGAAGGCGGGCCAACCAAACTCTTTTAAGGCATAGAGCGCCGATAATAGCACAGCAAATGGCCCCAGGCCAACAAGCGAGAAGAAAATAATCTGCGAATAGCGAATGGTCAATGCTTTGTTCGCCGCCGTATAGCCGGAAGCGAGAAAGGTATCAAAGAGCCAGGGAGCAAGAAAGAAAAAGGCGACGGACGCGAGAGCCGTAATCAGCAGGATGAGATTAACGATGGTAAAGACAATGCGGCGCAGTTCTTCGCGCTTCTCAGGCGCGGCATAGTCGTTAAACGTGGGGATCAACGCGCCCGAAACCGAACCATTGATGAGAAAATCGTTAAAGTTCTGGGCGGGAGTGAGTGCGGCAAAAAAGGGGCCGGAGACACCAGCGCCGGTTCCCGCAACCACGATCTGGCGCACCATGCCCATCACGCTACTGCCCAGGTTTCCCAGCATCACCAGCGAGGCCGATCGAACTATCTCGCGCCGCTCGCCGCCTGGTCGGGGCTGCTCCTCGCTCACCTCAATATCGCTGGCTGCAACCTCCTCTGGCCCCGTCTCCTTATCCTCCGCCTCTTCGATAATCGTCTCTGCCACTGGCACCTGTTCGGCGGCAGGCTCAGTCACCGAGAGCGGCATGGCCTCAACAACAGCCACCGCCTCCTGTGCTTCTTGAGAAACCGCTTTTACTTTCGCCTGATCGATATTTTTTTGTTTATTACCATTATTTTTCCGTTTTGACACGCTATTCTGCTCCTGGATAAGACCTTATCATAGAAACGCCGGACAAGGGAACCATTGGTATATATTCTCTTCAGGAAGATCGTTCGGGTAAGTGTTGAATTTTAGCGATCAGTTCTGTCGTGGAATGATGTTGCAGATATGGGAGCAGGCGCACAACGCCGCCATATGCCTGAACAATCTTCGCCTCCGGCAGGCGCTTCGTATCAGGAGTGCCATCAGCCGCCCCCGCATAATCGGCTCCCTTTACATAAATGGCTGGGCGCAAAAGATCGAGTAGTGGGGAGGCCGTTGCTTCGGAGAAGATGGTCACATAATCAATGCAGACCAGCGAGGCCATAATCTCGGCTCGCTCCTGCTCAGGAACCAGCGGACGACCCACGCCCTTCAACTGGCGCACGCTCTCATCGGAATTCAGGCCCAGCACCAGAAATTCGCCCAGTTCGCGCGCCTCCTGCAAATAGCGCACATGTCCCAGGTGGAGCAGGTCAAAGCAGCCATTGGTGAAGACCGCTCGCTCTCCGACCTGCTGCCGGCGCTGAATTTCGGTCGCGAGATCGTCCCGCGACCGAATCTTCTGTTGTGTCAGATCTAATAGTGTCTTCATAAATTATGGTAGAGGCGATGGCTCTGCCTCGCCCGCTCCTTCCAGCACGCTCATTAACTCATCCGGTGTATTGCTGGCACAGCCCAGGCGGCGCACTACAAGCGCCGCCGCCGCGTTTGCCAGATACGCAGCCTCGGCCATCGTTGCTCCCGCCGTCAGCGCCAGCGTAAACGTTGCCGCCACGGTATCGCCCGCTCCATTGGTATCAACAATTTCGCTGGCATACGAGAGAGGAAAGATCGGCAGATGCACCGGTTCCTGCCCCTGCTCAAACAGGCTCATCCCCTCGCTGCCGCGCGTGATAAGAATACTCTGCGCATTGCTCCCCTTCAATAGTTTGTAGCCAGCCTCGTCTAGCTGGCTGGAGCTGGTAATCGTTGTTCCTACCGCCTGTTCCGCCTCTGGCTGGTTAGGCGTTATAGCGGTCACGCCCTGGAAGCGAAAGAGCGAGCCGTGAGAATCCGCCACGACGACCTTGTTCAGTTCGTGTGCCGCCGGGATACAGGCCTCAATAATATCGGGGCTGATCACGCCATTTTCATAATCGGATAACACAACGGCATCGATATGAGGAAGCATCTGTTGAATATAGTTGATTATTTGCTCTTTATATGGCTCACAGACCTCCGAAGTATCCACACGATCCACACGTACAATATGTTGCCGAACAATCTGAGGGCTACCGGCCATAATGCGAGTTTTGGTGGAGGTGGGACGAGTGGAATCGGTGAAGACGCCTTCCTGGTGCATATGCAGTTCATCAATCGCTTTGCGCAATTTTTGTCCCGGCAAATCATCGCCAACAACGCCGGTCAGGAACACCTCGGCTCCCAGCGAACAAGAATTGATTGCAACATTGGCTGCGCCACCTGGAACAGTGCGCTCTTCTGCTAATTCTAGAATGAGTACGGGTGCTTCACGAGAGATCCGCGCGGGCCGTCCGATCAAGTATTCATCGGCCACCATATCGCCTATAACCAGCACACGCTTTTCCTTGAAAGACTTGATGAGTGATCGCAAGCGTGCGCCATCGACAAGAGCTTGTGTCATACAGTTTTGCGTCCCTTTAAAAACACTAATACGGCAAACTGAGGGAGTGCCAGCATTCGTCGCCAGCGCCGAGGCTCGCGATACAGCCGATAGAGCCACTCCAGGCCAACCTGCCGCATAAAGCCGGGAGCGCGCAACTGGCGGCCGGAGAGAAAATCAAAAGCTCCTCCCACACCTATTGCCACCGCTACCGGCAGTCGTGCGAGATTGCGATAAATCCACAACTCCTGAGCCGGAGCGCCATAGGCCACACAGACAATATCCGCACTGGCGGCCCGGATACGCTCGATAATCTCATCCTCTTCGACAGGAGCGGGCGACCCGGCATAGGTGCCAGCAATCTGCAATCCAGGCGCAATCTCCTGTAAGCGCGCGGCGGCTGCCTCCGCAACACCTGGTGCCGCTCCGAGCAGATAGAGCCTGTAGCCCTTTGCAGCACAGCGCCGCGCCACCTCTGGCAGCGCATCAGTCCCAGTCACACGCTCAGGCGTTGGATTTCCAACAAAACGAGTAGCCCAAACGATGCCCATACCATCAGCAACGACCAGTACCGCCTGATTGATGCACTCGCGAAAAGGGGCGTTGCGTTGGGCCTCCATCACGAACTCAGGGTTGACCGTCACCACCTGCTTGCAAGGCTCCTCGCCCTCTCGATGGCGAGCCACCATCTGATCGATCGCGTCCACCGTTTGCCGCAACGTCAGGCGATCGACCCGCACGCCCAACACATATGTTGATGGGCGGGATAAAGATTCATCTATCATTTGTAACGACATATATTTCACGTAAGGAGACAGATCTGATAATTACCAGTGAATGATTTCCGATTCCATATTAGATAGAAGCACATCTGGGCGAGTCTCTTCGATGAAGCGACGAACATGCTCCAACAGCTCGCTTGCAACCTGGCTACTATTGCTGACACAACTGACACCGAGAACCGCTATCTGCCAGCGATCATTCTCATCGACCTCGGCAATCGCAATCTCGAATTGATTGCGGATACGGGCAATAATAGACTTGATGATCTGCCTCTTCTCCTTTAACGAATGACTATCCGGCAGATGTAACGTAATTTCACAAACTCCTATTACCATGCTGCTCAATGTGGTCATCAGAGACCGTTTGTTCAAATATTGGTACAACATTCATAGAACGCGTCTGCCTGCAAAAGCGCGACAAAAACAGCCGCGAGATGATCTCGCATGCAGAACACGGCACTAGTATAACATAGCAATGTCCGATTACAATTATGGAGGAAGTGGCAGGCAGGGCTTTCCAGTTCTCCGCTCAAAGGGGTGCAGGGTCTCCCTGCCGGGGTCTGGGGTGTCCCCAGTTTCCTTCCCTCCTTCGCGCGCCGCCTGCGACGGCGCGCAAAAGAGAAGAAAAAAGGTTTTTGCGGGGACACCCCGCACCCCGGCAGAGGGCGGCAGCCCTCTGCACTCCCGCTAGATGGGAGAATTGGAAAGCCCTGAAGTGGCAGGCCGCTTCTTTGCCCAGCAAACACATCGGCTCCGCCTGATCAAAGCTCTGGCATCCCTGGCCCTTTGAAAGTGGCTCATGAACTCTACAACAGTCCTGGTTGATGGCACATACTCGCTTGCTTTTGATATATTTAAATGCTAGAATTAACACCAATACGTTAAAACTAAAGATATATCATGTCCAAATACTGATCCTGTTTTTTAAGGAGTTGACGAACCGTGTCGGATCTTGGGAGATCTCACAATGATGCAGGACATCACAGAACACCTGAAGTCCCCCCTATTCCAACTATCGACATAACACAACTTCCAAGCAATAGCCCAGAGGGAGCATCGCAAGGACGGGCAAGATCGTCAAACGAGAGCGATCTAAGCACGTCTAGCGATAATCAGTCAGAACAGGCAGATCAGAGTAGACTTCACCCTGACGATCAGAGCGGACAAGGACGTTTAAGTCGGCGGGCAAGTTCAGAAGATCTAAGGAGTCTATCGGAAGAACATAGGCTTGCGGCAGAGGGCTGGGCAAGTTTACGAGTACGACTGGTATCATCACGGCCACAATCACGTGAGGGCCTGGCAGGGCCGTCCCAAGAACCAAGACCTGAACAGCCACCACCTTACTCAGATAAGCCCACGAGCCTGACAAGCGAAAGTGGTCTGGCAAGACCTGATGCTCATAACACAGAAGAACTGCAACCATCTGCAAGCGAGAATGCTCTCAGAGGAGAACCAGAACAGAATGCATCATCCTACTATCAACAACAGGTAGAGCGAAAGATAACGTTAGAGGAACAAAGAACAGAATGGGCACGGCAATGGGCAGAGGCACTTCAAAACTCAGAGCCATTAGACGTAAATCCGATAGATCATGATTTCTCACTATCCGAGCAGTTAGTAATTGATCCTGAAAATCCAAAAATTTGGCTAGGCAATAACCCATCATATGATCAGCCTCCTCCTCCCTACCAGCCCTGGTCAGAGCAAGAAAAAAAGCAATCACTCAGACGAGTGGTAAGCGAGAGCGATTTGGCAAGATATGGCAACAGTAATCCAGAAGAACAACCGCTCAGACGACTCAGGCGACCGGCAAGCGAGAGTGATCTAGGAAGATCACCAATAGCATATGATTTCTACGCACATTTGGAAAACATTATGCGGCGACCACGGCGCATACCGCCCGGTGAGCAACAACCCAAAAAACCAGAAACTCCCCCCCATAGGATAGAGCATTACGGTTTTCTTCCATCTCATTCATCAACTGTACTCAAGGCTATACACCGGGCTGCAAACCCTCTATATATACCCGACCACCTTCAATGGTTTAGATAGGATCGCTCTGACGTAGGAGCGGCGCAAACTCGACGCCTCTACCTATCTTTGATACAATTCTATAAGTTTGAAAAGTTCTGTACGCAAGAGACTGCCTGGTCACAATTTTCAGGAGACTGCAATGATAGATACCAACAAAAGTCAAGAGGGACAGCCACCGTTACCAATGCAGGGCATTCCTCAACCAACGCGCGACGAAGTGCTGAAGCTGCCTCGTGTGCATATCTCATCTCATCCGGTGATGGCCCATAAGATGACAGCCCTACGCGACAACAACACGACGCCACCAGATTTCTACAGACTCGTCAAAGAGATCGGAGCACTGCTGGCCTATGAAGCTACCGAAAACCTCGCCCTCGATACATCCACCATCGAGACTCCATTGCAAGCTACAACTGGCTATCGACTGGCTGGAGGTATCGGCGTCACCCCTATCTTGCGCGCCGGTCTCGGGCTGGCCGAAGGGTTCCGCGAGGTCATTTCAGACGCTCAGGTCTGGCATCTCGGCTTGAGGCGCGACGAGCGAACACTGCGGGCACTGGAATACTACAATCGCCTTCCTCACCAGATAGACCTCCAGGTCTGTTATGCCGTCGATCCCATGCTTGCTACTGGCGGGTCGGCAATCGATGCTCTCAATATACTCAAGCGGCGCAACATTCCACGCCTCTGTTACGTTGGTATTATTGCAGCCCCTTATGGCCTGCTGAAGCTCACACAGGCTCATCCCGATGTTGACATCTATATTGCAGCACTCGATGAAAGCCTGAACGATTACGGCTACATCGTGCCAGGGCTGGGCGATGCAGGAGACCGACAATTTGGGACATTCTAGTCTCTGTCCCGATAGTCTCAATACACATAATAAAGCTTAAAGGATAAAGTGGTGTCTACACCTCCAGATTCATTTCCAGACGAGCAGGACTCGCACGAACCCGAGCAGGAGACGAGCCAGGAGCATCCTGACGAACGTCCCACAGCCGAAACACAAGGAGAAGAGCAGCCCTCTTCTGAAACTGCATTGCCGCCAGAAGCCCAGGGAGAGACCAATGGAGGACCGTTAGGCTGTTGCCTGGGAACAATTGCCGGACTTTTTCTGACGGTCCTGCTCACAACTGGCATCCCCTTGCTGATATATCAGCATGCTTTGCCCGGCGGGATTGCCTTTCCACTCTCTCTGGTTGGAGCGTTAATATGTGGCATTCTCGGTTGGCGGATTGGCAAGCGCGTTTATCGCGAATACGAACTATCACCAAGACAAAAGCAAAAGCTGGAAGCATGGGAAAAGCGCAAAGAGCGACAAAAAGCAGCACAAGGATCGCGTAAACGCAAATAAATATACATTTCATACTCACAAAACCGCTCTTATAAGAAGAAAGGTAGAAACAGGATATCACTGAGGGGTTCCACTCGTTATTACCAATAAGGCAGAGCAACAAAGCATCCAAATATATGTAGCCAACCCTGACAACCAGGGGGAGCGTTGATAAAGCTTATAAGAGATGAATAGTGGTCGAACGTTCCCTCTATCAATCAAGAGGGGCGACCAGACAGACACATATGGAAAGTGATGCGAAAGATTGTAAAGAGCTGGTTTTATAAATAAGACTTGTGCAAATACTCTTATCAGGCGAAAGCGAGGCGACAATGCGGGTTGTAATTTTTTGCGACATGGAAGGGATATCCTGTATAGAAACGTGGGAGCAGGTGACAGGCGGCACCAGGCTCTATGAAGAATGTCGAAAACTCTATACGGATGAGATGAATGCAGCGGTGCGAGGGGCACGCGCTGCTGGGGCAAGCGATGTGATCGTAGTAGATTGTCATGGCGCAGGAGGCGCGTATAATTTCAAGAGCTTTCTCCCCGAACGACTGGAGTCCGGGGCACAATATGTATTTGGCTATCCCTGGGCGCGTTATATCGACGCCTTTGAGCAGGGATGCGACGCAATTCTCTTTGTTGGGGCACACGCAATGGCTGGCACCCCGGATGGCGTCCTCTGCCATACAGTCTCTTCAGAAGCATGGTACAACGCTCGTATCAACGATATATTAGTGGGAGAAAGCGGTATTCTGGCCGCTGTCGCCGGCTGCTGGAATGTCCCGGCGGTTTTCGTTTCAGGAGATACCGCGACCTGTCGAGAAGTCCAGACATTGCTGGGAGAAGCAGTGGTTACAGCGGAAGTCAAAAAAGGTCTGGGACGCTTCTCCTCCGTCAATATGGCCCCCAAAGATGCCTGTGCATTGATCGAAATGAAAGTGGCTCAGGCGCTCAGCCTCAAAGAAAACTGGCCTCAACCATTTAAACCTGAAGGGCCAGTCACATTCCGCGTCGAACTGGCAACGCCAGATCGCGTGAACGATTTTGTTGGGCGAGAAGGCGTGCGTGTTGAGGGACCACGCACAGTAAGCGCAACTGGCGATACCTTCTGGCAAGCCTGGGATCAATTCTGGTATCGCAATTGATGTAACAGTTGTTGGCTGGACGACGAATTTATTAGGGAGAAGCGGCGGGGTGCAAGTAAGCGAGGAGGCACTTGCGCGATCATAGTCTCGCTTCATTCATTTACTGACGTAGAAGCACCAATCCTTACACATTACAGAGGAGTATTAGTGTTCCAGGCTACATGCAACAACTAGTATTGGTATACGTATAAATATTTACCGTGCCGGAAATTTCATGCACTGCTATACCAAATTATACTATCATAATACGCATCATTGGACATCGGATAAACGATGTGAGATAGTTTCTATTGGGCATTCCGAGAATTTGGATTTGTAAAGACCTACTCCTGCTACTCAATAAGCATGATTTTCTGGTCATTATTGGAGGTTTTCTTTATGTCTGCTAGCTACCCACCTTCTGGAGGCCGACCGACTCTCTCGTGTCAGCGGTGTGGAATGTCACTCCCTCCAAATGAAATGCGTTGTGGGAATTGTGGGTTCTCAAATGTGCCCGGACCGGGAGGAAACATCCCTGGTGGATCATCTCCTCAAATGCCGATGAGTGGACCGCCCTCACAATCAGGTTTCAATCTGAGACAACAATTCGGCAGCGGTACATGGGGTTCACAAGCCGGACCCCAGATGGGTAGACCAGCAAGCGCACCTACAGCCAGCGGTCTCTTCACTCCCCCATCAATTCCGCAACCGATCACATCCGGTCCCGTTCCCGTCACACCTGGTCCTGTTCCTGTCACACCTGGGCCAGCTCCCCAGGCAGATATGGATGGTTGGGCATTTCCAGAGTCGGCTCGTGTGCCAGCAGCCAACCGGCCTGCGCCAGCCTTTGCCGCTGCTCCTGTAATGAGAAGGATGACCACTGGCCTCAGTCGTCCTGTCTCCAAAGTGCGCGTCGCAATGGGCGTGATCGTCCTGGTCATCCTCATCATCAGTGGTAGCATCATTGGTATCGCCTATTTCAATAAAGAGACGAAACCAACACAACAAACAGTCGTTGCGGTTCCCACACCAAATAGCGCGCCACAGTACCTCGATCCCTTCAACGATAACACCTATGGCTGGAATCTGGAGAGCGAACCCGGCAAATATTCAGCGCAGATCGGCGGTGGCAACCTGACGCTGGAAGATGATAGCCACAAATTGTTGTGGGAACAACTACCAGGACAGCGCTCGTTCAGCGATTTTACACTCTACGTTGATGCCACGCTTACCAAAGGAGACCCGCAGAACGGATACGGCGTCTATATTCGCGGAAGCGCAAACGCTAATAGCGATCTTGCTACCTATTATCGCTTTGAACTGTATGGCGACGGTGCCTATGGAATTTATAAAGGTATAATAAGCGACAATGGACAGACAGGTTATACAAAATTGGTAGATTATACCCCCAGTACCGCAGTAAATAAAGCAGGAAAAGTCAATCATATTCGCATTACCGCTCAAGGATCTTCTCTCTCTTTCACGGTGAATGGTTATCAATTGCAGACGCTCAATGACACCAGTTATGCGAAAGGCACTATTGCCTTCTTCGTTTCCAATACAACCGATGCAAAGCCCGGCGCGCAGGCTCAATTCTCCGAGTTCGGCGTCTACAAGCCCGGCGCATAAGCAAACTCCAAATACATAGGAGATGCTCCTTCAAATGAAGCATCTCCTTTTTTATTGGCTTTCATTACGCGGGTCTGACGTTGCGCGAGTTCTTTGCTCCCAGGCGTATCCAGGGTTTCTCTACCAGCAGATAAGAGGTCGTAGCGACCAGCACAACGACTGTGGCGGCCCAAAGCCAGTAATAGATATAAGTGGGGTAGACCTGAGTAACTAGAGAAGGTGGCAGCAGGGTGTCGCGGAAGAATTTGAGCAGCGGCAGGTGCCACATATACAGCCCATAGGAGATAGTCCCAATCCAACGGACCGGCTGCCAGGAGAAGGGGCGCTGCAAACGCTGTTCGCCAAAGAGGATCGCGGCGAGGCAGGCTCCATAGCCGAGAGCGATAACCATTTCATTGAGCCACTCAAAAACGGAGGCCAGGGGCGCAAAGAGCGTTGCCAACACAGTAGAATTGCTCTCAACCATATGAAAATGCCAGGCGGCGGTAAAGGTGAGGGTCAGGATGCCAGCAGCCCAAAGCCACCAGCTTGTCGCCCTGCCACGCTCCAGGAGAACGCTGCACTCAAACGAATCATGGGCAAAGACGTAACAGAGGCTCACGATCATGCCCACCGCAAAATTTTCCAGATATTTGCCCTGCACACCATAGAGCAAAAATTTGGCTCCGGCGATCAGCCACGATGGAAGATGAAAGGTTTCTGAGGGATGTTGCGTAAGGTAAACGCCCACATAGCGAATAAATAATCCCCAGACGATCAACACCCCACAGCAGACCAGCATTACCCTGAAGCGATGAAGGGGAGCCGACCTGATGCGACGGGCAATCGCTGCAAACGCCAGCGCCAGGAAGGGCAGGAGCATGTAGAACTGCCACTCAACGGCCAACGTCCAGAAAGGCCCATTGAGCTTTCGCCACGTTTCGGGAACGGAATCCATGAAAAAGGTAAAAAATAACGCCAGTTCTTTCCAATGATCGGGTTGCAGGTATTGGCGCTGAAAGAAGAGGATCATCAAGCAAAGGGCAGCGTAATAACCTGGAATGATGCGGAGCGCACGCCGCTGATAGAACCGACGCATAGAGGGCCATCTCTCCTCAAAGAGCAGCGCTCTGGCATAGGGCATGAACAGGAGAAAACCAGAGAGGACAAAAAAGAGCGTCACGCCCGATCCACCAAAGGTCACAACTGCGGTGGCAAGCGGGTTTTCATGCACATCCCAGAAGTGATTATGCACCATACCATTGATATGAAACGAGATCACGGCAATTGTAGCGACCGCACGCACCCCATCAAGAGCAGGAATTACAGTTTTACCATTCGCTGATTTCACAGCATTTTTCATACAAGAACCTTTTTGTAGAGAGCCGGATTCAAAATGCAACAATAGTCACGTCTATCATAGCAGTATCGTATACATCACCACGATTCCGCGTACTTTCTGGTAACTGGTAGAGACGGAATAGCAAAAAATGGCACTGCATCACAACATCGATACAGTGCCATTTTTCTTTGTGCTGTTTTATACACGCACATCTTTCATTTTGAGGAAGATGCCAATGAGAATGGTCAGGAAGATGATAATGACACCGAGAGAGGCCCAGGAGAGCAGGATACGATGCATTGCATCGGTCTGAGTAAAGACGGAGAAGAGGGTACCATGATAGGAGGTATCGGTACCAAAAAGTTGGTCGCCACCCATCTTATCAGCATGCAATCCTACTGAAGTTCCCAGAGCCGCCATAGCCCAACGCGTGGGAAAGACCGCCGCCATAATCTGTAAAGGCCAATCTTTCAATGCAATAATCGCGCCTGAAAAAATGACCTGTGGGATCAGTACAATTGGTACGAAGCTAATAGCACGGTCATTGTTTGGCGCAACGGCTGAGACGGTCAAGCCGATCATCAAACCTGTCATAGAGGTAAGTACCAGGGTAATATATGCTTCCAGCAGCACTGGCAAAAAACCACCCTGCTTCAAGGGTTCTACGGCGTTGACGATGAAGAGCAGCACTGCGCTCTGGAAGAGGCAGAGGAGGCCCAGCACAACGATCTTAGAGAACATATACGGCATGATCCCCAGATTGACCGCACGCTCACGCCGATAGATGGCAATCTCTTTAACGATCTCGCGCGAACCGTTAATCGAGCCAAAGAGCACCGTCGCAAATGAGATGATGAAGAGGACTTTCTGAGCATCCGCGCCTTCGCCAGGCCTGATAAAATCCTGCAACGCTTCGTCCACGCTGCCCTTCTGCTTCACAAAATCCTTGACATCGGGCCGCTGCTGATTGTCCTTGTTGTCGTTTAAGAACGTCTTCACTTTGCCACAATCGATGGTTTCTTTGCCCTGCTGCGCTTCTGGCAAGGCCAGGGGAGGCTTATTTTTCACAAAGATCTGCGTCTGGCACAATACCACATTATTAGCGTCAAAGATCCCGGCACCGATCTCATAGCGCACCATGCCAACCAGCAAGAGAGCAATCACGGGAGCCTGCAACAGCAATATCGCCAGGTTGCCAGTATCGTTTTTCAATAATTCGATATAGCGCATGCAGAGCAGGATAAACTGCATCCAGGGATTACCGCGCTTCACCCGCTTCACATCAACCTGTTGTCGCCCATTGGCCCGTTGCGCGTGTCCTTCATTGAGGGACTGAGCCACATAGGTATAATAGTCGGGCGAGGCTTTGAAACGGGCCTCCGCCTCTTCGGGAATGAGAGGGTTCTCTTTGGTCGGCTCCAAAGAGCTATAAATTTCGGCGAAATCCGTCTTGTTGAAGAACGTTTTGGCCTCATTAGGTGGACCAAAGTAAGCCACGCGTCCGCCTCGCGCCAGGAAGCAGACATAGTCGCAGGCGTTGATATTGTTGGTAGCATGCGTGACCAGCACAATCGTACGCCCCCGGTCTGCGAGACGACGCAACAGGAACATCATCTTACGATCCAGACCTGGATCAAGGCCCGACGTTGGCTCATCCAGGAAGAAGATGCTCGGGTTTGCCAGCAGTTCCAGTGCAATCGAGACGCGCTTGCGCTGGCCGCCGGAGAGCTTGCTCACCAGCAACTTGCGACGCTCCGTCATCTCCACATCTTCCAACACTTCATTGATGCGCTGATTGATCTGATCGCGTGTGAAGTCGCTGGGAAGGCGCATGCGGGCCGCATAAAAGAGCGCGCGCTCAACGGTCAGATCGTTATGCACAATATCGCTTTGTGGAACGTAGCCAAGTTGGGTACTGAAAGCGGCCAGGTTGCGGTAATAATCCTGCCCATTATAAAAGACGGTTCCCTGCTGGGCAGGACGTAAACCGTTGAGCGCATCCATCAAGGTAGATTTACCAGCACCCGAGCCACCGACCAGGGCCACAAACTTGCGTGGTGGGATCGCCAGCGAGATGTTATTGAGCAAGACGACATTGTTATTGCCGGTTTTACGCAAATCAATTGCATCGATACGAATGCTGTTGCTCTCATCGTAGCGATTGATCTGTTCCCCGGTAAAAGAGAGGCGATAGGGGCCGATGCGAATTTCGTCGCCAGCCGTCAACGGGCGCACCTGCTGCACCATTTCCCCATTGATATAAACGTGGTTGGTGCTATTCAGGTCAACAACGCGATATCCGCCCGGAACCTGCTCTAAGCGGGCGTGGTGGGCCGAAACGAGCGGATGGGCGAGAACGATCATGTTATCGGGTGCGCGACCGATGGTAATTAACGGCGCGCCAAGAGGAATCGGATGGACTTCGGGTGTGGTCTCCAGAGATGCGCCACTGCCATCACTAAATGTCAGGGTTATCAGCGTACCATGCTCATCGCCAATACGAAAAATATCGCCATGTTCCAGCGGTTTGCGAAACTGCTCATTACCACCAATGACACGGCCCTGATAGATCAGACCGTTAAGCGTATGGTCTCGCGAGGGATGGGGATGGATCAGCACCCATTGTCCACCTTCACGCACGATCTGGGCGTGCATCGCTGAAACCACAGGCTCGTTGATGACAATATCATTTCCCGTCGGATTACGTCCAATATTAATGACCGACTTGAACAGCGTATGCTTTTCTTTTCCAGTATGTAGATTGCTGCTCACTTCCAGAAATGGCACACCGGCCATCATGGTCTTATCGGACATATCTGGTGCTTGCGGCTGCTGGGCTATCATTGCCTGGGAAGGCTGCATCGGAAACATCGCCTGAGATGGCTGGACTGGTGGAAAACCCGGCTGCGATGGTTGGGCTGGTGGAAAGCCTGGCATTGATGGTTGAGGCTGTGCAGGAAAAGGCTGCTGATATCCTGGCTGCACCTGATACAGAGGGACGTTCTGTCCAGGAGGGAGCGGCGTTGGTTGGACCGGAGCAGCAGGCGGCACAGGTGGATTTGCCCCGGAATAGGCGGGGGTATGAAGAATAAAAAGAAAGGTTGTATCATCTCCCAACACAATAGTACTGTTATGCTGAAGAACCGCCTGTTGTACGTTATTCTGGTTTATCAGAACAGTACTTTTCTGGGAAAGATTTTCAATGCTCCATGATCCATTCTGCCAGACAATGCGGGCATGATGGCGCGACACCTTTGGATCAAAGACCACAATATCGTTACTGGCATCACGACCTATTTGCGTCACCGCTTTTTGAATCTGGAACGTCTTTCCCGCCAACGGGCCGGTGACAAACTTGATCGAGCAAGGAACAGGGGGACTATTGTCAACGTGCATTCATTCACTCCTGGCAATCTATCAATAATTTCGATGCGTTCACCCAACCAAAGTAAGAACGTTGCACACCCGGATACTTAGATAATAAATTGTGTCTGGATGAACATTGCAAAAAAAGCAATGGATGATCTCATTCATTATGGCATACATCTATCCACTTGGCGACAGACAAAAATAATGGTAGGACGTGCAATCTGGCGTGAACATCTGTGCGTAACCATGAACGTAGAATTCATTGTAGAAGCTTTTCATGCAGGTTAGCAGTTATCTCCATCACAATTCAAAAAGATAATGCAGTAAGGAGTACAGATATGGTAGGTAATAAATATTGTCACCACCTCTTTATCGAAGAGCAACCAACATCGACACAAGAGAATAGACTGGCTATCCCCTACCTGATCAACGACGAAGAGAGCATCTTTACCATGCTAGATTTAAAAGAAACAGCCCTTGCCGCCTACGAACAGGCAATCCAACTGGCTCCATACGAAGCGACGCTGCATTATCATAAAGGGCAACTCCTCGAACAGCTGGGCAGGTCGCACGAAGCAGCCACCGCATATGACGAGGCCAATCGGCTGGGCTATCAGCGGCAGACAGAGGCAAGAGCTGGCTCATAAGCGGCTTCAGCGCTCGCTAATGCGAAGCAGAGCCATGCGTGAGCGTAGAGAATTGGTTAGCTCTATCAAATGTTCCAGGGATTGCTGCATACCAAGCATGTGCTGTGTAATTCCTTCAGTCATACGCGATATTTCTTTCACAGCATTCACGACAGGCTGCGACCCCTGGAACTGGCTATCAGCAATGGAACAAACGCTCTGAATGAGATCTGAGAATTGCTCGGTCGTCACGCTCACCGCTTCCAGCGCCACACCTGTCTGGGTCACCAGCTCGGTCTGCATCACCACCTGCTGCGTACTCTGCTCCACACTCTGAGAAACAGCCGTCATCTCATGCTGAATAGTGCGAATATAGGTCGCAATTTTACGCGCGGCCTCTCCGCCATGCACAGCCAACGTGCGCATTTCCTGAGCAACCACCGCAAACCCCTGTCCATGCTCACCAGCGCGAGTAGCCTCTATCGCTGCATTCAGGGCCAGATGATGCATGCGCGTGGTCAGATCAGTAATCAAGAGCACGGTTTCGTTGATCTCCTGACCACTCTCGCTGAGCGATTTCATTGTGCGGGCTGATTGAAGGGTTGCCTCACGCACCTTGCCCATGCCATCGACGGCACGATCAACAGCTCCCTGAGCTTCAAGAGTAACATCCATTGCTTCGACAGCCGCTTTTGCAAGCGTGGCCGCATTTTCGGAGATCCGATGCATCATGGTTGCGATCTCGTTGACAGTAGAAGAGATTTGATGGACCTGCTGTTCCTGCTGACGGGTATCACGGGCCAGGAGTTCTGAATTGCGGTGAACGCTACGGGCATGCTCATCGACGGCCTGCGTCACCATCTGCATGCTGCCAAGAATAGAACCAATCTCATCGATCACATTGTTGATCATCTCAACAAGTGGCTGCAATCGGGGATGAGTGGCTTGAACGCGGGCGCGCAAATCCCCTCGGCGCACCTGCTCCAAACGGTCGTGCAAGAGCAGAATTTCTTTTTCCAGCGTTTGCTGTTCGGCCTCCCGTTCCTCGCGGATTCGGGCGTTATCTATGGCAAGAGCGGCTTGATTGGCAAATAATTCAATAAGTTCTATGCGCTCTTGCGATGGTATCTGACCATCAACAGGATTATCAAGGGAAATAAAACCAAGCAAACGCTGCTCGCGTGAGCTATAAAGTGGCACAAACAGGAGATCGTCAGGATGCCAACCGCCGGGCTGATAATCATCCATCGACATACTATAGACCAGCGTTATATTTGCCGATGGAATGGTGTGCTTATGCGAAATATAATAGCTATGGCTTATGCGAAACTCCTGCCGCATGAACTTCATAAAATCGTCAACGCCGTCATTGCTATTGAGCAATGTGCGTTGATCGTCTTCAGAAAGGCCAACGAAAGCAACGGCACGAATAGCCCGCTCTTCCACACGACTCAGAGAGATGGCCCTGAAACCAGTCCAACGGGCAATAGAGGAAGCGATCTGTGATAATATCCCGTTGAGGCTCTGCCCGGTACGCACAAGATCGTTCAGGCGTAACACTTCTTTAATTTGCTGCGCACTCTGTTGCATCTCAACTGTATTCATCTGACCCGATTCCTGTGATTGTACCTCTGATTGTACCTCTGGTATACTTCCAGTCATAACAGATGACTCACCACGTTCATACTGTCCCGGCTCTGCGG
The DNA here is from genome assembly GCF_016587455.1 of Reticulibacter mediterranei. NCBI lineage: Bacteria > Bacillati > Chloroflexota > Ktedonobacteria > Ktedonobacterales > Reticulibacteraceae > Reticulibacter > Reticulibacter mediterranei. Next base: position 2,866,167 of record NZ_BNJK01000001.1, read on the forward strand.
GCGGACGGAAACGAAACACGAATTTGCTTTGCAACTTGCGATCCGGCATTGGCAACCTCTACTCTTTCGCATCGAGAAATACGACGCTAAGCGCTGGAATGAGCATAGCATATTTCATTCCTCCGGTACAAGCCAATAGCACTTTGTGGGTAACTATCCTCAGAGAAACTTCAAGAAATGATGAGAAGGTTTTCCTCGCATGAGAGGGATGAAGGGTTCATGCGCATTGACGGGCACAATGAGGCATACATTACCCACATAAGGGCTATCTCCATCATTTGTTAAGGTCAACAAGGTCGGCTTTTAGCTGCTCGTTACGTGGGCGTAAGACGCATAATAGCCGCGAAGAGTACGAGGGATGCGACCGGCAATGAAGGTGCCATTATCTTCGTGCCGTTCGATATCCACACGGCCACGACGATGAAACAACTCAACAAGTTCGCCACGCTGAAAGGGAATCACCACCTGTACATGATCCATGCTGCTAGCCAGCACCTCGGCCAGCTTTTGCAACAGCGCATCTAATCCCTCTTGCCGCAAAGCTGAAACTGGCACTGCATTGGGATAGAGACTGATATCGATCCCAGCCGGATCGTCGAGCAGATCAATCTTATTGAGCGCGGTCACTTCTGGCTTATCGTGTGCGTCCAGCTCCTCCAAGACCTCATTGACCGTCTCGCTCTGCTCTATAGCGTTCTCATGGCTGATATCAACGACCTGTAAGAGCAGATCGGCCTCGATCACCTCTTCCAACGTGGCGCGGAAGGCGGCGATCAGACGCGTGGGCAATTTCTGGATAAAGCCAACAGTATCGGTAATGAGCGCTTCCTGATTGCCTGGCAGCACAATGTGACGCGTAATTGGATCGAGAGTCGCAAAGAGCTTGTTTTCAGCCAGGACTCCAGCTTCTGTCAGGGCATTAAAGAGCGTTGATTTGCCAGCATTGGTATAGCCAACGACGGCGACAACGGGAATAGCCTGAGCAATGCGCTGCTGACGATGGAGAGCACGTTGCGAACGTACCTCCTCGATCTCGTCCTTCAGTTCGGCAATACGGCTGCGAATACGGCGGCGGTCGATCTCCAGCCTGGTTTCACCGGGACCGCGTACCCCGATTGCGCCCCCAGCACTTCCCGCACCGGCCCCACGCGAGCCACCGCCCTGACGGGTATACTCCACTTCGCGTCCAGCAAGGCGAGGCAGGCGATACTCTAACTGAGCCAGTTCCACCTGCAAGCGACCTTCTCGGGTACGGGCATGTTGGGCGAAGATGTCCAGAATGAGGGCAGTACGATCAACGACACGTACATTTAAAAGCTTTTCCAATGCACGCTGCTGATTGGGGGATAACTCATGATCGAAGATAGCCAGGCTGCAATTCAATTGCTGCACCTGATCGCGTAGCTCCTGTGCTTTTCCTTTACCAACATAGGTTAATGGGTCAGGATGAGGTAAGCGCTGAATGAGCGTTCCCATCACCTGAGCGCCAGCCGTCCGTGCCAGAGTCGCTAATTCGTTGAGCGAATCCTCGACACCCCACATTGTATCATGCTCGTCGGCCTCAACAGCGACAAGGTAGGCACGTTCGGCTTCAGGTCTGACGCCTGTATCAAAGAGACGTTCTCGCTTTGTCGTAATTCCCTCCCTGATTATCTTATGCAGAATAAAAAAACGAACAATAAACTGGTATTCTATTTCTATTGTATTCTAGATTACGATCCATAATCAAGTCTGGCTATCATTTCTGTGACAAGCGCGGTAGATTGGGCAGCTCTTTCACAAAAAAGCCATTAACGTGCGCAAAAAGGCTGTTCGTCACGGCTTCATTATAAAAATCGTGCCAGCTTTTGAGCTGCTCAATTTGAATATTTAAGCCTGGAACAATATGCGATGTCTGGGTCACGGTACTCTGGATAGAACCCAGGAAGCTGCCAAGTACCATTAACAGGAAGAGCCAGAGCAGCCAAGCTTCGACAAAGCCAATCACGCCACCCGCCAGCGAGTCACCAAACCCTACAATGGGTATCTTTTTGACCACGCCGCGTATGCTCGTGCCAATGATATGCAAGATGAATACAGCACCGAAGAACAGGACAGCATACGCGATAAGTGGAGTTGCGGACAGGCCATTAGCGGCCAGCAGACGGGTAAATTGAGGGCCAAAAAGGACAACAACGGCAATACCAATAGGAATGCTTAACAGATTTACAAGACTAAAGACGGCACCATTGCGCAAGCCATTAAAGACGAGCAGAGCTACGGTCACCAGAAACATAATATCAATCAAGCTAAAGGTCATAGGGTTTACCTCCTGACACCATCGTTCTAGTTGAGGCATTATCTCATATTTGCAAACGATGCGCGAAGGGGACTCGTCACAGTCCCGTTGTCAATTAGCTCACAGATCGAAACATCCATATATACAACCAAAATCACAGATATAAGCTTACCAACAATAATAACCAGAAATTCTCCAATACTTTGCAATCAAGCAATTTATCCGATTCGCTTGTTACACATTACCGGAAGGATTGGCAAGGGTGATCGGGTTTCCGGCAGCAAACGCCAATAGCTGATCGAACGCCATTGTAAAGTAGCCCTCATAGCTGTCCTTCTCGACGAAGCCCAGATGAGGAGTACACACGACATTATCCATGTGCAGCAAGGGGCTATCCGCCACAGGCTCACTTTCGTAGACATCGACGGCTGCGGAGCCAGGACGACCGGCTCGCAGCGCCTCCACCAGAGCCCCTGACTCGATCAAATCAGCTCTAGCAGTATTGACCAGCAGCGCCGAGGGCTTCATCACTGCCAGATCTGCGGTGGTGACAATACCACGTGTCTCCTGCACCAGCTTGACATGCAGGCTGAGCACGTCTGAGCTGCTGAACAATTCCCGCTGATTGGCGACGACCTCGTAGCCATCAGCACGAGCACGACTGCGTGCACCCTCAGTTCCCCAGACGAGTACAGGCATGCCAAAGGCGCGTCCGTAGCCTGCAACGATGCTGCCAATCTTGCCATAGCCCAGAATACCCAGTGCGCGACTGTGCAGTCCCAGCCCCAGCGTCGTCTGCCATTGCCCGCCTTTCAGGCGCGCAACCTCCTGCGGGATATGGCGCATGGCTGCCAGGATCAGTCCCCAGGTCAACTCGGCGGTCGCATAAGGGGTGCCGGAGCCAATCGCAACCGCAACGCCGTGACGTGCGCAGGCTGCCAGATCGATGTGAGCAATGCCCCTGCCAGTTTGGATAATCAACTTCAAATCGGGCAACAGGGCAAGCAGCGGTTCGGTAATCGCGGTTCGTTCCCGAATCAGGATCAGGACTTCAGCACCACGAAAGCGGGTGGCAAGCGTTTCAAGGTCCTTGACGGTATCATGATAGATCGTGACCTGATGCCCGGCCAGCTTGCTATAGCAATCGAGATTACGCACCGCATCCTGGTAATCGTCAGGAATGACAATCTTCATCGAGAGATCTCCTTCTACGCGCCCGAATCGGTGATGCCAGTGAAATTGAAGCGTGCAGTACATAAGGCGGGAGCCACGACTGGTAGATAGTCAGTACATTGGATGCGCTCGCTACCGATGGCCTGCACATCGCGCAAAGCATCGAGAATGCTCTGTGTGAAACGCAGATTTTTGACAGGACGGGTCAGTTCTCCATGCTCGATCAAAAAAGTGCCATCGCGAGTCATGCCTGTGAAGAGCGTTTTGACGGGATGGACCGTGTTAGTATAGTGGAAACGGGTCACATAAATACCTCGCTCGACGCCCTTGAGCAGTGCCTCCATGCTGACACCACCAGCCGCCATCATAGTATTCAATGGCAGAGGTCCGTAGGTATTGGGGGCTGGAAGTGCATGGCCCGTGTTGATCGCGCCCTCACGCATGGCCGTAAACGAGTCATAGACGACGGCATTAGCGACTCCATGATCGATCATCACTACACGCTGTTTCGGCACGCCCTCAAAATCGAAGGACTGCGGCAGACCAGCGGGATCGTGTCCATCATCATAAATCGTCACCAGCGGATTGACGAGTTGTTTACCCAATTGCCCATTCATAAAGCTGCGCTCTTCCTGCATGGCCGTTGCGGAGAGGCCCATAAAGACCAGGTTTTGCAGCATATCGGCGACGGCATAGGAATCGAGAACTACTGGATACTCGCCAAGCGCAATATCGATAGGATTGCGGCTGCGTTCCGCCTTTTCCACCGCCTCACGCGCCATCTGCTCAAAGTCGAGCGTCGAGGCATCAGTCGCCATTCGCTGTGTATAGCCCGATCCCTGCGCATCGGCCATGATAACCGCGTGGCACTCGGACTCAGTGCGTGGCTCATAGGCAAACACGTCCAACGAATTTGCGACGGCGACATAGTTGGTCGTGGTCGAGAAGGCTCCAGCTGACTCCAAGCCGCGTTCTTTTGCCAGCCGCACAATGACCTCAACGCGGCGCGCACGCTCTTCGGGAGTGAAATGCGCAGTCATTTCGCTATAGCCGGGGGCCGGGAGTACGGGTTCTGAGATTGGCAGCGAGTGGAATTCAGGATTCTCCGGTTGTAACAAGGCAATTGCGAGTGCCTGTTCCGCGACGTTACGCAAGGAATCGTCATCGAGGCGATTGGTGGTGGCGACGCCGATCCGCTTGCCCACAACGGCACGCACACGTAACTCGTGATTGCTCTCAGCGACATTCTGGTGAATGTAGTTGTTGGCAAAGCGTGTCAGAGCGCTCTCCGTACCCAGATAGACTACTTCGGTCTGCTCGGCCTTGGAATAGCCAAGCACCTTTTGCAATAAGGCTCGCACGTTGGTTTCATCGGCATACATGGTTGCGTTCCCCTTCTAAGACCAGCGGCCTACACCGACCTGTACATTGCGAAAACGTGCTGGTGCAGCCCCGTGTCCGGTGCGCATGACCTGCATTGGCTCTCCCTTGCCACAGTTTGGCGTTCCCCAGACGATCCATTCGTCGCGTCCGCAGACGGCATCGCACGATCCCCAGAATTGTGGCGTAATGCCAGTATACGTTGCATTTTTGAAGAGGCGACCCAGCTTGCCGTTCTTGATCTCGTAGGCGGCCTCGACGCCGAACTGGAAATTGAGGCGACGATCATCAATGCTCCAGCTTTTATTGATGCTCATATAGATGCCGTCATCGGTATCAGCAATCAGATCATCTAGCTTCCAGGTGCCAGGCTCAATGCTCACATTGGTCATGCGGATCATAGGCAGGCGGTTCCAGTTGTCGGCCCGCACGCACCCGTTACTGCTCAGGCCGATCAGCGGGGCGGTATCGCGCGACATGAGATAGCCGGTGAAAATGCCATTGGTGACGATAGGTGTACGCTGTGCGGGCACACCCTCATCGTCCCAGCCAAAGGTTCCCAGGCCGCCTGGAATCGTGGCGTCGGCAGTAATATTCACCACGTCCGAACCATAGCGATAGTGCCCATTCAATTTATCGGTGGTCAGGAAGCTTTTGCCAACAAACCCGGCCTCCATTCCCAGCACGCGATCCAGCTCGATAGGATGCCCACACGATTCATGTACCTGCAAGGCCACTTGCGGCCCGTCGAGAATCACGGTCATGATGCCACCGGGACATTGCGGCGCGGATAAGAGGCGCACAGCCTCCTCACCAATGCGCACCCCATGCTGAACCAGATCCATCGCCTCGATGAACTCATAGCCAGCAGTTCCGGCCTGACGACCAAAAGAGTTGGGATAGGAGCGGGTCTGTATCTCGCTGCTGGCGGGATCAACAGCGTTGGCATTGATCGCTGCGCCAGTATCGTAGAGTTCCTGCTCAACCTCACTGCCCTCGGAACTCATAAAGAGCTTGCGCTCGCGCGAATATTCCATCAGACCATTCGTTAATGTGACCCCTTTGACGCTACGCATAGCGGCATCGGCGTCGAGCAGCAATTGCACTTTTTGCGAGAGCGGGACGGTGAAGGGATCGATTTGCAGGGGAGTACGATATGATCCCTTCTGAGCAGCGAGGGGAGAGAGACGTACCGGTTCCCCGGCTACCAGGGCGCTGGCACGGGCAATCTGCACGGCCTGTTGCGCGGTACGTTCGGCCTCTGCCTCGTCGATGCGTGCGCTGCTGGCAAACCCCCAGGCTCCATTGACAATAACACGGACATTAAAGCCGCTGCTGGTTCCGCTGGATACGCCCTCGACGCGCCCATTTTTGACCTCGATTCCCTCAGTGGTACGTTCCATAACGCGCACATCGACGTAGCTGGCACCCAGTTGTTGAGCTAGATTGATAGCTCGCACTGCTATATTACGCATATGCAACTCTTTCTCTTCCCAAACAATGAAAACTGGTTCATGATAGCTGCGGGGACGTAGCTAAGACAAGTCACGCCGGTCGAAAGTGCTCTTTCATACTCCCTGACTCATTAACTACGTCCCACACTAGTCATTTATCGTCGTCTCGAAAGCCGACCATCTGACGCATTCTCCTGTAGAGTTTTATGGGATACCATGTGTTATCATATTGTACGCGCTGGAATGTGCCATAGTCTATACACCACGATACCAGACGCGTCATCGCTAGTCATTCTGACATGGATGCTGCAACAGATACTTCTCAATCACCGCTGAAGCTGCCAGGCGAATATTTCCCAGTACGAGATCATTGACGCGGAAATGCTCAGCAATAAACTCCTCGACTGATTGTCCAGGCGGGGGCTGATCAAAGGTGGTGGCACCACGCAAGTTGAGATAGCACTGGAGATAGTTCGGGCCTCCTGGCTGAAAGCTGAAACGGTGCAGCACTGAGGTAACGGCGCTATCCTCATCCTCCATTGTGCAGTAATGTGCAGAGTTATCAGAGAGCTTAGCGGCAATATATTTTGTTTGCTCTGAAAGCTTAGAGCCTACGATATAACTATCCGAAGTAACTGTATCGCATCTGGCAACAACTGGCTTGCGATTGGCCTGATCGGGATAGCGCTTCCTCTCAGCCTGCGCCTGGGGACTATCCGCCAGTTTTAGATTCGCTGTCAAATCATACGCTTTCTGTACCAGTTCCGTATTGAGATGAAAATTAGCGGTATTGTCAGGAAACGATGTGTTTGGAGGCTGATATCCCAGCGGATAATCCGGTGCAGTTTCAGGAATGACGTGGGTTCCCTGATCCCGATCAATCACCCAGTTGGCCCAGGCAACAAAGCCGGGAGTTCCTTCGGAATAAGGAGGCGTCGCAGCAGTGCCAGTGGTCAAGAAATAAGCGTTTTTAAACGAGAGGTGAGGGTCTCTCAGCACCGCCATCATGCTTGTTGCCGCGTTCACCTTGTCTAAACCTGTTCTGGTCAGGTACACGCCGTTACATTTATTATTGCTTATCTGACAATAGACCACGCCATCATCGGAGTCAATAGAGCCAACAGACTTGGATACCAGTTTCCACGTTCCCTGACTCAACCACGCCTGCGTTTCTGGTGGAAACATCGTGATAATCAGCACCTTGACTGGGGGAAGAGCATCCTTCCCAACCTGAGCCTGAGCATGTGCATTGTTCAAGAGAGGAGTAAGAGATAACATCCCGATCAAGGCCATTCCTAGAAGAGACGGCACAACCAGGCGCTTCCGCCTCATAAGTTTGCTCAACATAAATACGTTCCTCATTTCAAATGAAAAGAATATAGGGGGTATTTGAGAATGAAGGGACTACTCAAACGTCGTGACGAAGATGTGTATACATTCCACTACCACCCAACCACCTGCTTGGAAGTATAATTTTTATCAAGCAGTTTATAAGTAAAATATACATGGCCGTTATAGAGCATATATTTCAGTATACAATTAATGTTACCGACAAAAGCGTTAATGCGCTGCCATAGCAAGAGTGTCTTGCCCCCATTGATCCAGGTTGGTACAATAGAGCAACCTTTATCGTTACATCATGCTCGTCGAGGATAATTCAGTGGATCAAACAGCCAATATACTCTCTGCTCATCAACAACATGCACAGCAGAGCAGCTTACAACTGCCACATGGTACAGTTCAGATGCCCATCTATATGCCAGACGCCACGCTGGGCGTTGTGCGCTCTGTTGACGCGACCGACCTACAACGCTGCGAGGTTCAGGCGGTGGTGATGAACACCTTTCACCTGATGCAGCGTCCCGGCTCCTCGACGATTCAAGCGCTGGGTGGCCTGCACGAGATGAGCGGCTGGAAAGGTCCAATTGTCACGGACTCCGGCGGCTTCCAGGCGTACTCGCTGATCCAGCAAAATGCGAAGTTTGGTTCACTGGACGAAGATGGCATCACGTTTAAACCAGAAGGGGCAAACCGCAAATTCCAGCTTACGCCGGAGAAAGCGGTACAGCTTCAGATGGCCTACGATGCCGATATCGTGATCTGCCTCGACTATTGTACCCATGTGGATGCGCCTTTCGAGGTGCAAGAGGTGTCGGTGACGCGCACGATCGCCTGGGCCAGACGTTGCAAGGACGAGTTTGAGCGGTTGGTCAAGCAGAAGCGTCTCACAGCGGAACAACGCCCCCTGTTATTTGCGGTCATTCAAGGCGGCGGCTCCCATGAGCTGCGCAAGCGCTGCATCGATGCATTGTTAGCGATTGGTTTCGACGGCTACGGCTACGGTGGCTGGCCGCTGGACAGTCAAGGAAAGCTGCTCATCGATATCATCACCTATACACGCGAACTGGTGCCTGCACAATTTCCTATGCACGCGCTAGGAGTGGGACATCCAGCTAATGTGGTCGAATGCGCTCGCATTGGCTATGGCATCTTCGATAGCGCCATGCCCACGCGCGATGCCCGGCATGGGCGCCTCTACGCCTTCACGGAAGATACCCACACAAACGGCAAGTGGTTCCAGTATGTCTACGTCAATGACGACAAATATATCAAAAGCAATCGACCCGTTTCGTCCGTATGCGATTGTCTGTGCTGCACCCATTATTCGCAAGGGTATCTGCATCATCTCTTCAAGATCAACGACACGCTCTTTTTCCGTTTGGCAACGATCCACAATCTCCGCTTTATGACGATGCTCACCCAACGCCTGAGAGAGAGCGGCCATGTCGAGACCGAGTGATCCTCACGCGCTCGATCTGCTGATAAGCGAGGTGCAAGGCAGCGCGAAATATAAAGATATCAGCCCGGATGTGGTGAGAACGGTTGCGGCCCAGGAGATAGGCAAACGGCGCACACTGAAAGAGGCGATAAAGGCGACGAAGAACAAGCTGCATCAGGTGAGCATGGCCTATCTCGATCCACGCGACAACTACGCAGCCTGGTTGCAGCAGTTCAGGGAGGCATACCAGGCGGGAGATATTGAAGCAAACAAGCAGATCAACAAGCAGATCATGAGCCATCACGCTTCGACGCGCGAACGGCTCCCGCTGCTCGATCAATTCTATAGCACGCTGCTAGCAGACCTGCCGCCAATCAATAGCGTGCTGGATCTGGCCTGTGGCCTCAACGCGCTCGCCCTGCCCTGGTTTCCGGGGACAGAGCAAATCAGTTATTATGGCTGTGATATTTACCGACCAATGATCGATTTTCTCAATGCGGCGCTGGAAATTATGGGCATCAAGGGCTATGCTAAGGTGCAAGATATCTTGCGATCGCCACCAATACAGGAAGTTGATCTGGCGCTGGTATTGAAAACAATTCCCTGTCTAGAACAGATCGACCGGCAGGCGGGTGCGCGTCTCTTGCGAGCTGTCAACGCGCAGTATATGATCGTATCGTTCCCCGCGCAAAGTCTGGGAGGCCGCAACAAAGGGATGGTGACGAACTACGAAACCCATTTCTATCAACTTATCGAGGGCGAGAGTTGGCACATTCGCAAATTCGAGTTCGCAACCGAACTGGCCTTTGTGGTCAAGAAAAGCTGATATTGTTTTTGTGAGATGTGATGATAGGAAAGAGGCATGATTATCACAACTTCCCTACCATCATGACTGTTGCCTACATTAAACGAGCGAGCCATTAAGAGGAGACTGAAGCAAGCAATTGACGGATACTTGCTTCGTCCGATGCAGTGAAAAATTGTGCAAGCAAGTTACGCAACTGCTGTGGATCATTTATCTGATTAACTTTTTGACGAGCCAAATTAGCAAGATGAGGATAGTGTGCATTGATAGCAATTACTGTGCCCTCTCGTAAAGCCTCAATTCTTCCTTTAGCTCTATATTCCGCTCTCATCTTCTGTATTATTGGGCTTTCATCCCACCAATCATCAGGCATACGTTGCACTCCTTCCCAACCTCCAACTTCATATGGAGCTAAGCTGCTGTTGGTGCCAACAACGAGCGCACGCTTGCCTCGTCGGGAGACGTTGAAATTTGCACTAGCAACTCATCAAGTTTATCGAAATCACTTATCTGAGTCACCTTTTTTCGAGCCAAATCCGCAAGATGTGGAAAACGTACACCTACGACTTTTACTATAGAGTTCCGTAACGTTTCTACTTTACTTATTGCTCTTTCATGTTGAATTAGTGGACTCTCATCCCACCAGGTGCCGTACATATTCAAGACCTCTTTCATCCTTGCTTTCTCCAACGGAGCAATTGTCTCGACTCTCTCCAGTAAGATTACCATATAGGCGAAAAAATCGCTCAGGGTATCGTTATCGTCCTTGTAGACTTGCTCCATTTCTTTCATCGCAGTGAGCAACAACTCGTGAGTGATCCCCTGCATCGTGGGCAACAAGGGATACATGCAGGTAATATGTTCGCTCACATAGTGCCGTGCGTTCAGCAGAAACAACGGCAAGATGCGAAAATGAAACGTGGTAATCGTGCCATCTCCACCTTCAAGCACAAATGGCGAGATCGCCATACTTGTTTTGAACAGATAGACCACAATCGAGATGACCGGCAAGTTGTATTTCAAATGTAGCGCCGCATTATATGCTAGCATACGTGCGCCCATGCGTTTGTTCTTGCCAGACTCAAATTCTAGATGCAGAATATGCTTCTTACCACGATAAACGATTATGTACACCTTATCAGTACGCATGAGTGGACGCGCAATCTCGACGTTGAGCGTATCCTCGTAAGATGCACCCGGCAACAATGCAGCCACAATATCTTTGACCTGCCGATCTACCAGCTCCTTCATGCTCGCGTCGTATGTTTGTGATTGGCCCTGCTGCTCTTCGTCCTCCACTACGATTTGCTGCTCTTCAACCTTTTTCGACTTTGCCATAACACTCCCAGACCTCCACCATGTTATTTCCCCTTCGCTACCACACCCAACCAGCAGCATCATACCAGGTTCATCGCACTTTGTCTGCGAAATACATCATTAATCTATTATTATATTGGAATGCATCTATTACTGCTTTTGCGAGGAAGCGGGGATTTCGTCTTCCTCTTCTGCCTCTGATTGCTCTTCCGCTTGCTCCTCAGCGCCTCTCGTATAGCGCACACCCCACCAGCAGAAGAGGAGCAGGCTGGATGAGAGCAGCACGATCAGCAGCGTGAAGCCCAGCACTTGAGCGATGATGCCAGCGAAGAGCAGCACCGGGATCGAGCCGGTATTGTAGATCATAAATTGGAGCGAGAGGACACGCGCGCGACCCTCTTCGGGAGCGCGTTCCTGCATCAATGTCTGCGTGGGGATGTTCACAATCGCCATCGCAACGCCCAGGAGAAAGACCAGCAGCACCGTCGTCCAGAGCAGCCAGGGCGATTCGGCTCCGTGTTGCGGATCGAAATGCAGCGCGACCCACTGACTGACGGGCAGTAGCAGGAAACCCAGACCAAGCACAATAAAACCGATCACCGTCAGTCGAATCCTGCCGAAGCGCTGCGTAATATGCGGCATAAGGACCGAGGCACCCACCAGACCAACGCCAGCCGGAGCCAGGATGATTGACATATCCTCCGCTGGGCGATGCAAGACCTGTTGCACAAACGTACCCGCCAGCTCGCCGATCAGCAGCATAATCACACCTACGACCGAAAGCTGAATTACCGAGAAATAGAGCAAGCGATCCATCCTGACGATCTGCCAGCCCTCGACCATATCGCGCCATAGGCTTCTGATGGCCTCGCCCATCTCTACTCTAGCATCGCTACGTTCGCCCAGGATTCTATATTTGACGTGCGCCTGTCTGCATGCGCTGGCCGGGATGCCCAGGATCAAGCCAGCACACACGGCATAGAGGATTGCCGCCACCACAAATAGCATCTCTATAGACTCGACATGCAGTTGAAGGGAACCAATCGTCATCAAGAAAGGCGGAAAGATCGCCGCAACAATGCGGCCAAAGAGCAGAAATCCGATGGCCTGAGAGACGGTCAACGAAATGTTGAACAGCGCGAGCGCGGGCATCAACTCGCGTTCGCCAACCAGCAGGGGAATCGTCGCTCCCTCCGCTGGCGTGAAAAACTGGCCGATCAACGACGCCAGGAACGTCAGGACAAAGAGCGGCCAGACATCCGCAGGATTCAAGAACAACGAGACCACCACCAGCAACATCACGCCCGTTCGTAAAATATTGCTTACCCAGAGAACCAATCGCTTATCCAGCCGATCCACCAGCACACCAGCAATGGCACTGAACGGTACGGCAGGTAGCGTAAAGGCGATGATTGCCAGACCAGCCATCAGCGTTGAATGAGTGACATCCGTGACCTGAACTACGATGCCATAGTTAGCGGCATTCATAATGGTTAGAGAGATGAGTTGAGCCAACCAGAGCAGCAAGAAATTCCGGTTTTTGAGAACGCGCCGAAAGCTTGCCATGTTGGGTTGCGCAGACCTCTCTGCCTCTGTTCTGTCGGTGGATGCTGCGGGTATCGACATTAAACACTCATCCTTCTGTGGTGACTTTCTCTGATCAACAAACAAGAACGAACCTGTTACGGCTAGCATTGGAAGGCTATGTCCTATCCTATTACGTATTATTATACGCGAAAGTAGTAGATGATACCCTCTGGCAAATGTCCTAATTTTTGCCCATCTTCCGCTTTTCTGTGAGAGCTGCGTATTATTATATATAGAGCGATTCCCCATCAAACAATGAAACGAGTAGGAGATGAGTGTGTATCAATACGATATCTTAAAAGACACGTGGATTTATGCAGAGATCAAACAGCAGGTTCAAGAGGAGGAGCATTCGGAACAGGTACAGGAATATCGGCAGATGTTGCAGGCGATTGTGCAAGCCCGCTTTCCCCGCCTTGAGTCACTGGCAAAAGAGGTCGGCGACACTCTGGTCAGCCCGGCAACGTTACGCGACCTGATCGTCAAGGTTAGCACAGCAAAGATAGAGAAGGCAGTGCGACACTACCTGACTGAGGAGAAAAAGAGCACATCGGAGGAGATTGCCTGATCTCATTATGTTCAACTCGTGCTATAATTGGCATACTATGACAATCACGCCGACTTCTTCATCTCAATTGAATAAAAAAACTGACCTGCTGGCACTGACGCTTCCCCAACTTAAAGAGTGGATGGTTGCTCATGGCGAGGCTGTGTTTCGCGCGAAGCAGGTCTATAGCTGGCTCTATCAACACCTCGTCACTGATTTTGCCGCGATGACCAATCTGCCGCAAGCACTGCGCAACAAGCTGACAGAAGAGGCCAGTATAGGCCCGATGATCGTGCGCAGCGAGCAGCACTCGAAAGATGACCGCACGCGCAAGATCTTACTGGAACTGGCCGATGGCAAGCTTATTGAGTCGGTGTTGATGCTGTATCCCTCGCTTGGCGAGAGCAGCGCACGCGCAACCGTCTGCGTCTCCAGTCAGGCGGGATGTGCCTTTGGTTGCACTTTCTGCGCGACTGGACAGATGGGCTTTGATCGTCATCTGAGCGCCGGAGAGATTGTGGCGCAGGTACTCTACTTTGCACGCGAGCTACGGAGCGCGCCCTGGACAGCGGCAGGTCTGCCGGGCAGCAAGCCAATCGAGCATATCACCAACATTGTGTTGATGGGCATGGGCGAGCCGCTACATAACTACGACAATGTGTTGCAAGCGCTGCGGATCTTAAATAGCGCCGATGGCTTTAATCTGGGAGCACGCCATATGACCGTCTCAACCGTTGGTCTGGTCCCGGCTATCCGCAAACTAAGCCACGAGCCTTTGCAGATCAACCTCGCCATCTCATTGCACGCGCCGAGCGACGAACTGCGCAGCCGCACCATGCCCGTAAACCGCAAATATCCGCTGGAAGAACTGCTGGCAGCATGCCGGGACTATATCGCCGCCACCAAACGGCAGGTAACGTTTGAGTATGTCTTGCTGTCAGGAGTAAACGACACGCCCGAATATGCCCAACAACTGGCTGAGTTGCTGGCACCGCTCAAGCAATTCGCCCACGTTAACTGCATTCCTGTTAACGCAACGAGTGCCGATTATCGTCCACCCACGCCGGGAGCCATTCGCCTCTTCCGCAACATCCTTTTCGAGCATGGAGTGAGCAATAGCGTGCGTGCAGAGCGAGGGGACGACATTGCTGCGGCCTGTGGACAGTTGCGGACGCGCTTTGAAAAGGGGAAGCCAGTGACGATGGCGAAATAAGCGATAGCAATAAATAAGCAGAACGAATAAACTGATCGCGAGCAAAGAAGAAAGGATGCCCGCAAGGATCACCTCACTGTGCAGGTGAAGTACCCCTTGTGGACATCCTTTTTCCTGCCGTCTGCAATTACTTTCGTACCTTTGGCAGTTTGCTCATAGTGCGCAAGCAGCGGGTGCAGATATTGACATTGCGAGGCACGCCATTGATTTCAATACGGCGGCGCTGAACATTGAGAACAAAACGACGACGGGTTCGATGTTGTGAAAACGGAACGTTGTTCCCATACATAGGCTTCCGCTCACAGATATCGCAACGACCTGCGGCCATTTCTATCTTCCTTCCTTCCTAAAAATTGCATTCCCCGGTCTCATCGCGAACCAGACAGAGCCAAAACGCTCAAGGGACCAATGATCCAGCGGGTCGAGTTTACTTGATTCTCAGATGGGCCTCTGGTATACTGCATCAGAACCTTGCAATTGCAGCCTATTTGGGCAAATTGCAATCCGCACTGATAGGGAAGCCCTAACACGTTATGCGAGTATAACCCATCTCAATTAATTTGGCAAGAGAGAAGAGCTATGCGCATGCCAAAAGCATCTGCAATTCATCCACAACACGGCACTGGTCCTCGCGGCAAGATCGAGGTCTTACCCAACGCGATCCACACCATCGTTGTACAGGCCACCATTTCTTGCTACGGCGTTCTGGGCATTGCCTCACCTCGTCTCCACAACGGCCAGGCCATACTGCTGCCCCTGAACCAAAGTAATCAGGGAGTACGTGTACAGGTTGTGAACGAGCAATTGCATCTTGATGTGTATGTGGTGCTGGAATATGGACTCCGCATTTCCGAAATTGCCCATAACATCATGAGCAGCGTCAAATTCTCAACCGAAAAAATGTTAGGCATACCTGTCGCTCAGGTTAATGTGAATGTCCAGGGATTACTTCACGGACCGGGATCGCACGACGACAAATAAAGTAGTAAGAGAACAAAGGGTAATAAAACTGCTATGCAGGAACAAGCACCGCGCACATTCCGACAACGCAGCCGGCGTATCAGTGTCTTCGACGGCCAGGATTTGAAGAAAGCAATTCTGGCAGGTGCAGCGTGGCTGGAGCAACATCGCGACGCGATCAACGCACTCAACGTTTTCCCTGTACCCGATGGAGATACAGGATCAAACATGTCGGCCACAATGAAGTCGGCCATACGCACAATTGCCGATAGCGAGGAAACGTCAGCTGGAGTGATCGCGGCCAAAATTGCCCACGATGCACTACTTGGCGCACGCGGCAACTCAGGAGTGATTCTCTCCCAGACATTGCGCGGATTGGCGAAGGGATTAGACAAAAAAACCACATTTACTGCAACAGACCTGGCGGCTGCATTTGAAGAGGCATCGCGCATGGCCTACCGTGCGGTCCTCAAGCCAGTAGAAGGTACCATTCTCACGGTAGTACGCGAAACGGCAGAAGCTGCCCAGCATAGCGCCGAAAAAGGTGATGACCTGGTGACGCTGCTGCAAGAGGTGGTCACAAGCGCACGACAATCGGTCGCACGCACGCCTGATCTACTTCCCACCCTCAAGCAAGCTGGTGTTGTTGATGCTGGTGGACAGGGCTTTTGCACCTTGCTGGAGGGTATCTGGCGCTACACGCGTGGCGAGGCAGGCGGCACAACGGTCATACCGACAACAGTTGCAACGAATCAGCTTGAGACCGAGGCCCACGTCAAGAAAGGGCGCGTGACGGTCGAGGAAGAGTTCGGCTATGAAGTCGTCTTTCTGGTGCGTGGACAACAACTGGATGTCGATAAAATCCGCCAGACGATTATCGATATGGGCGGCGTCTCAACGGTGGTGGCTGGCGACGAACGCATGCTCAAAGTACATACCCACATTGCAACCCCCGGAAAAATCCTCGATTACGGCGTTAGCCTGGGTAGTTTGACCGATATCAACATTGAAAACTTGCAGGAACAGAGTCTCACATATGCAGCAGAAAGCGCGCTAGAACACGCCGAAGAACAGGAAGAAGAGGAGACCACACAGATCACCACCGTCGCCGTTGTATCCGGCAACGGTTTTGAAAAGGTCTTTGAGGGTCTGGGCGTGAGCGAACTGGTATCGGGCGGGCAGACGATGAACCCCAGCATCGAAGAGTTGCTTACCGCTGTCGATACGGTGACAGGAAAACAGGTGATTCTCCTACCCAACAACAGCAACGTCATTCTGAGCGCCCAGCAAGTAAAAAATCTGACCGACAAAGAGATCTACGTCGTCCCCAGCAAGACGCTGCCACAGGGGATCGCGGCTTTGCTGGCCTTTAACTACGCCGCCGATTTCGCCACCAATTGCCAGGCAATGACGGACGCAATCGAACACATCCAGACAGCAGAGATTACTACCGCCGTTCGCTCCGTCCAGATTGACAGCGTGACCGTGCGTGAAGGGGATTTTATCGGCGTCATCAATGGCAATCTGGCAGTGGCAGGTCAGGATATTCAAATAGTCCTGCAAGACACGTTGCAACGTATGCAAATTGATAACTACGAGATCGTTACATTGTATTATGGAGCAAACGTAACGGTAGAGGCAGCTCAGGAGACCAGCCGCCGCATCAAAGAGCAGCACTCACATCTTGAGATCGAAGTCGTCGATGGAGGGCAGCTCTATTATGCCTATATACTCTCAGCCGAATAACCAACTTTTCCTGTCAGGAGGCCACGAATGACCGTCCACGTAGTCACGGATAGCACCGCCGATATCCCGCTAGAACAGGCCGAGGCGTCAGGGATCACCATCGTCCCCCTCACTGTTTTCTTTGGCGATGATGCCTATTCAGATAATGTCGAACTGGATAACGCAGGGTTCTATCAGAAGCTTCAGGAGAGCAAAACGCTCCCGCGCACATCGCAGCCCTCACCAGCCGCCTTTCAAGCAGCCTACACGCACTTGATCGAGGCAGGCGCGACCGGCATTCTCTCCGTTCACCTCTCCTCTGGCTTGAGTGGCACCTACCAATCGGCCTGCACAGCGCGAGACACGCTGGACGAGCAGTTGAAAACGGTGCCAATAGAGGTTGTAGACTCGCAAAGCATCAGCGCGGGCATGTCCCATGCCATCTTGCAGGCAGCAGAGAAAACCAGAGAGGGCGTAGGGCTGGCAGAGATCAAAGCATATGTTGTCAGCGAGCAAACGCGCTCACACATCCTGGCCGTTCTGGACACGCTCGAATATGTGAAGCGTGGCGGGCGCATTGGAGGTGCAAGGGCGCTGCTCGGCAATATGTTGAGCGTGAAACCTATTGTGTCTCTCAAAGATGGTGCAGTGGTTCCCGTCGAGCAGCCGCGCACCCGCAGTAAAGCTTACGCACGAATTGCCCAACTGGTCAAAGAGATGGAGCCACTCGAATATCTCGCCATTGCAGAGTCAAACGACGAGGTGGGAAGTCAACTGGCCTCCGTCTTACAAACGGTCTATCACAAAGAAATTCCCAGATACAAACTTGGAGCGGTACTTGGAACGCATACCGGTCCTGGTACTGTCGCCATCGCCGCCATTACCATGCCAAAGTCCTGATAACAACCCGAGGTGCTGCACAATGTCGCAATTCTATGTTGTCCCGAATATCTACACGGACATGAGCGATCAATCGCAAGGCTATTTCGCGTTCCGTTTCACCTGCCATCGCTGTTACTGGCAAATTGAAACGACCCCGATCCGCTCCACAGTTGCCACTGTGAGCAATATTGCAGATATCGGCATCGGGCTGCTGGGAGGCATGTGGGGCAGAGCTGCCGAGGCAGGGCAAAAAATTTATGGCAGCCGCTGGCATAACGAGCAGGCCGAAGCGCTCCAAAAGTCCTGGGCAGAGATCAAACACCACTTCCACTTCTGCCCCAAATGCTCTTCAACTGTTTGTAACCGCTGTTTCAATGTCGGCATCAATCTCTGCACAGGCTGCGCACCCGATCTGCGAGCGGATGGGGCGCATTTTCAGCACGAGTTGAACATCGATGCACAGAGACAACAGATCGAGAAGAGCTATCAGGCACCGCAATTCAACGTTAACGCCATCCCCTCTGCCGTCACACCGGATATGATACAACCCGCTACGCCACCAGCTTTGCCCGGCAGACCGGGACAGCAGGCGAGCATTGCAGCGCCGTCGCCAGCAGCCATAGCTGGTTTTAGCACGCCAGGCTACCCAAAAACGGTCATGTGTCCTACGTGCAGACGTATGGGACCGCCGGGAAAATTTTGTCAGGACTGCGGCACAAAGCTGCCGTTGCCGGACCTCTTTTGTCCGAAATGCGCCTCGCCGGTGGGGGAGGGAGCGCGTTTCTGTGCTGAATGTGGTACAAAAGTCGTATCGGGTTGATAGAAAATGTTTTAGCGTGCGTGCCAGCCCATGAGTTAATGTTCGAGCATAGTAGGGCTGAAGTCGTGTCACAAGCATTGACTATCGTAAAACTGTCACGTACAATAGTAGTAATGCGTATTCAATTTAGTATATGTCTTTTCGCACCTGGATAGCGCCAATCGTGCTTCTACCAGTGTTTGTAGCAGACATGTCATTGAGAAACAAACAGACAGAGCCAGATGTGACTAGAAAAGGCGTATGGACTGGGAAGTGCATTTCTCTAAACCCTGTAGTTCGTTTGATGAAGACCGGGCAATCCCCAGAGTGAGAGGCTCGGAAAAATGTTCGTTGGAAACTGCCATCAGAAATGGCGTAGACTACGAAGGAGGAACGACTGTGGGAATGTTACGGGTGATGTCACGGCGTGGGGATGACCGCCTCACCTGGGACGAGCAAAAAGTTGTGGCTGGCGATCTCGAAGCCATAGCAGCAGTCCGGGAAGCAGAGCGCATTTTTGCCCAGGAGCGAGCAAAAGGATCAACGGCATTCCGCGTTGAGCCAGGGAAACCGATCCAGCGCATCGATCAGTTTGACGCCACTGCTGAGCAGATAGTAATGGTGCCGAGAGTTGTTGGTGGATGAACCTGATCTCTCAGGCGCTAACGGCCCTCTGTTGGATCATCATAATACTGGCAATAGCGCCGATGGTATGGCTAATCGTGCAGCCATACGTGAAAGGATGGTCGCGGGCCGAACGACGAGCAGCGGATCTTTTGCGCGATACACTGACAGCTGAGCAGTTTCGACAACTTATCTGGCGGGGCTACGTCGAGATTCCAAGTCCTGCTGAACCTCAGCGGGTGTATCGCGTGCCAAAGAGCAGGGGCTACGTTCAGGTCATCGAAAATGGTCGCCCGACCATGCGACTATGCTTACAACCAGTTGAATGCTTACCTGATGCCGATATCATAGTGCTTCATAAGCTTATGATAGAGGCAAATGAAGAAATCTACTTGCAAAAGGCCAATAAATACTTCTGCCTTGATTGAGTGGAACAGAGAACAGTACTTCGAGTCCGCTTTGTCTGTTTTCAATCATGTCTGTTACACGAAGGAAGAGGAGCGCCTATCGAGCGCTCCTCTTATTCCTCCTCGTCTTCATCCTGCTCTTCAATACGCAGGATTTCACGATGCCCATTTTGCTTCACGCAAGCATGAGGGCCGCCATCGAGTGGCGCATGGCAAAGAGGACAGACTGGACGCCCGGCAGAGACAATCTGAGCTATCCCACTCGACAGTTCATGAGCGTCGGGCAAAGTAAAGTGAAACGAGACATCATCGTCCTCGCGCATATAGATCTGCGGCTCTTGCCCACGTTCCATCGTAATCTCCAGAGGCGTGACGATCAAGAGAAAAGCCGTCTCCTGCTCATCATAGTTTAGCTTCATCTGACCCACCTGGAACTCATATGTTGGGCGCTGAGGAAAATTCGCTGGCATGCTTTTAGGGGATGGACGTATACCAGCTTGCGCTTCTGTGCGTAGAATCTGTCCCTCAGAGATCATCGCCAGGAAACGATCCAGCGCCAACGAGAGACTGTTAAGATGCTCCTTCTCCATCCACATCACAGCAGAGCCACGCTCACTCATTACAAAAAGGCGAAAGCGCCGCTGCCCGGGCTGGCCGACAGCATCAGTTCCCAGCACACTGGCATATCCCAGATCGACACTCATAAGCTCACCTCTCCTCGTATCGAATAACACATCTTTTCATTAATAGCCACGAGCCGGATTATACAGATTACGTAGCGCCTGACCGGAACGATAGCGTTGCAGATTATCGGCAAAGAGGGTTGCCAGGCGTTGCTCATAATGCACACTCACCCCTGAAATATGGGGAGTCAGAATCACATTCGGCATGGAGTAGAGAGGGCTATCAGCCGGTAGCGGCTCCTCTGCCGCCACATCCAGGCCAGCGCCACCAATCCAGCCTTCCCGCAGCGCACGTATCAGCGCTTGCTCGTCGATAATACGGCCACGCGCAATATTAACCAGATAGGTATGTGGTTGCATAGCGCGCAGTTCAGCCTCTCCGATTAACAGCTCGGTCTCTGGCGTCAAAGGGACGGCCAGCACAACATAATCGCACTGATGCAACAGTTCATGTAGTTGCGACAGCGGATAGAGCCTATCTACGTCCGGGGCTGTATCTCCACTACGGGTGGAGTGACGGGTAGCCAGCACGCGCATCCCAAACGCAGCTGCCAATTGAGCCACGCGCCGTCCAATATGGCCCAGGCCAATAATCCCGATGGTCTGCTCTCCCAGCTCTCGTCCCCCTAGTTTATACCAATTTGCGCTCAAAGGCCAGATATGGCGCTCTTGCAGCCGCACCATTTCGGGCCACGTGCGATTAAACATCAACATGCTGCCAATAACATATTCGCCAATCGTGGATGCATTAATGCCGATTGCGGTCGTAATCACTACGCCGCTCTCCGGGGATAAAATGCCTGTTGGCTGCAAATTATCGACCCCGGCACCCGCAACCTGGAGCCAGCGCAGATGCGGCGCAAGCCCTCGCCAGTCATCGGGTATCCGCTCTGAACAGAGGATCTCGGTCTCACGCAATCTATCACGTAATTCGTCGCTACTGGTGACACAGACCACATCAGCCTGAGCCGCCTGACGCAAGGCCATCTGAGAATTGAGAGAAAACGGAAAGGTGCTGAGTACCTTTAAACCTTCAGCCATTATACACACACTCCTTCAATCAATATGATTGTGATCCACATCCTCTACGCTCCGTCGCTGTCCAGTCTAACCGATAAGGCTCACATCTGGCAATATTATATCGCCTTTTTTGGCGGAAAATTAAACCTCACTTCTTCAATTACCATGTAATAATGGAGAACACGTTGGAAAAAGGAGAAGAGCATTAGATGTATATCATGTAATATAATCATTATTACTAATCAGCTTGATGATATCGTTTGAGATACCTATATATCACACAGTGCATATTTTTCTATATCTTGTAGCAGAGATAATATAAAAATAGTAGAGCTATTAATATTTTATAGTAGAGATTATTTACAGTTCAGTTTATTAAAAAGATAGATATTTAACAGCGGTATATAGTACCATACGACTACTTTGATAGTGTATATTGCTCAAAGCATATCCAGAAGGTGTATAATCTCGATAGTTTCAAGTACACCAATCGTGCACGGCAGTAATCTCTTGAAACACAATCAATGGCGAAATGAAGTTGTACACACCGCTATGTCACTTATGAGCAGAAAGACATGCCGGGCCGTCTACGGGACGACAGGACGCTTATTTTGCCGACACAAAGAAGAGTGACTATCTTTAGAGAGATGGTTGCAGATGTCTAAGAAAACGAAAGGGGTCCATTTACAACTATGTTCAATTTCACGAAAAAAGCCGAAATCATTGAAGATCAGATCGAATTGACCGACGAGCAGCTCACCGAGGTAACAGGTGGCGCTACCGCCGCTAACGCTGGTGCTGCTGTCACTGGTACCAGTGTACAGCTTGGTCTGGCAGTGAGTACCGATGCCCTCAGCGCAAATGGCCTTGTGGGAAGCACCTTGACTGGTGTGACAGGCACGGTGAACGGCGTTACTGGAAAAGCCCTGGGCGTCGCCGGCCTCTAAATTTTGCTCTTTTTTGCAAAGTTTACGTGAGGAACCAATAGTCAACAGGCTCTATCCATGTGAGGCATACCCGCCAGCCTCTACCGCAGGCTCTAGCACCTCTGTTTGCTAGAGCCTGCTAGATAGAGCAACCGGAGCCAGGCGACGTGATTGTCGTCTGGCCCCATTTATTCTTTCTACAAAAACTAGAAGGAGAGCCGATGGCTTTCTCGAAGCGTTCGATTTTTCGTGAAAGCGCCATACAGAAGTATCTCAGACGGCAAGAGCAAGGAGTATTGCTGCGCGTCATCTCTCCTCCGGCGTTTCTCTTGCTCTGGATTGTAGTGGTATTTTTTCTGGGTGCAATCGGGCTGACCTGGCTGGTTGAGCTACCTATCTCGCTTACCGGGCAGGGAATTATTATGGAGCAGAATCAGCAGGGTGACAGCAAGATTGTCGCGGCGCTCTTTTTCTCGCCGGATCAGCAGGGACAACTACACAGGGGGCAGCCAGTCAATTTGAATGTTGGCTCAACAGCAAACGGCCTTACAGGATCTATTGCCTCGGTTGAAACGCAAAAGATCAGCCCAGAAGAGGCTCGGCAGCGTTTTAATCTCCAGGGGGCACTGGTACAGGTGGTGACAGGACCATCCATTGTTGCCTTTGTCGATATCAAATCAGCCTCTTCGACGCGTATCTATGTTGGCAGCGTATGTGCAGCGCAGGTACGTATTGGTTCGCAGCGAGTGCTCTCGCTTTTACCCGGTTTCAATCAATTTCTTAAAGGATAGAGGAGGGATGACGTATGGATGATGCACAGGACAGGCTGCGTCATAAACACAATGCTCAAGATATGAAACAAATAAAAAATAGAAAGCTCTCTTTGCCCAGCCATACGGCCAAGTTGAGTCGAGAGCTACCATCTCAACCATTACCAGTTCCTTCGCAGCCATTGAAAGAACCGCCATCTCGCCCATTCAAACTTTCTTTACCCGATAACACGCAACCATTACCTGCTCCTTCACAGCCACCGAAGAAGACGCCATCTCAACTATTACCTACTCCTTCACAACCGTTAAAGGTGCCGTTGTCTCGCCCCTTCAAGCTCTCTTTACCTAACAGTCAATCTTATATCATTAGCGATAAGATCCCGGCCTTTCAGTCGCTTCCGCAAGAGGGGCCAGAACCCAATCGAGACACGCCTCCATATGCCTACCCTCTTTCATTGCCGCCTCATCCAATCGTGAAGGAGAGTAAGGGAACGAATCAACCAATCTTTACCGCGCCACAGCAAGAGATGAGGACGATGCAGCGGGGGCAGCACATCGAAGGGAATATTGTGGCATTTCCAGTTCCACAACCAGTTCAACCTGCACCTGCTATCCACCAGGGGAACGAGAACGGCCAACCGAACCAGAATGGACAGAATACTCAGAGCAGACAGCAGGGGCAGCGTCCAGTTCAGAGAAAACCCCGTCGCACCTTCTTCAAGAGGCGTGTTCCTGAAATGAAGCAAATGATGGCTGTCGAATGTGGAGCCGCCTGCCTCGCGATGATCTTAAATTACTATGGGCGCTCCATCAGTATCTCAGAAGTGCAGGAACGCTGTGGTGTGGGGCGCGATGGTCTTTCGGCGCTAGCAATCGTCAAAGCCGCTCGCCAATACGGATTGCGGGTACGTGCTATTTCGCTAAAAAAGAACGATTTTCATAATGTGGCGTTGCCAGCCATTGTCCATTGGGAGTTTAACCACTTTGTGATTGTCGAACGCTGGTCGCGTACACATGTAGATCTGGTTGATCCTGCGGTTGGACGACGCAGGTTAAGTGCAGAGGAGTTCGACGAGGGTTTTACTGGCGTTGTCATCACACTTGAACCCGGTGCTCAGTTTGAGCGGCGTAGCAGCCAATCCTCGCTCACCCTCTGGAGCTATATGCGATCTTTGTTGCAGATGCGCGGCGTGGTGATTCAGATTCTTGCCTCCTCTTTGCTACTCCAGGTGCTCGGATTAGGTGCGCCGCTGCTAACAGCAGTCGTAGTGGATTACATTATCCCGACAAAATCCACCAGCATGTTGATGCTGTTCGGCCTGGGCATGCTCCTTCTGGTCATCACGCAAGGCGCGACAAAACTCTTACGTGCCTCCCTGCTCATCTACTTGCAGACGCATATCGATGCACGCATGATGCTGAACTTTTTTGAGCATCTGCTCAGCTTGCCGTATCGCTTCTTTCAAATGCGTCTGAACGGTGATCTGCTGGCTCGTGTGCAAAGCAATATTGCGATTCGCGACCTGCTCTCCAACCAGATGATTTCTACAATGTTGGATGGGAGCACCATTCTGGTCTATCTCGCCGTGCTCATCGCACAGTCGAGGCTGGTGGCCGGGACAACACTGGTGATTGGCGCATTGCAGGTCGGTTTGCTTCTGCTCACGGCTCCGGCCATCCGCAGACTCACACGACGCGATCTGGCCGCACAGGGCAAGACGCAGGGATACATGAATGAAATTCTGGCTGGCATTGCGACGGTGAAGGCTGCTGGTGCTGAGCAGCGCGTGCTCGACCGCTGGACGAACCTCTTCTTCGATGAGATGAATATATCGGTGCGCCGCAACTATCTCATGTCGGTCATCTCCATCATACTGGAAATCATTTATGTCCTTTCGCCCCTGCTTTTACTCTGGTTAGGAGCCTTGCAGGTGATGGCGGGCAACATGTCGATGGGCACGATGCTTGCGCTCAACACCCTGGCGGCTTCCTTCTTGTTGCCCCTCAATTCGCTGGCATCCAGTGGACAGATGATTCAGGTCGCACGAGCGCACTTCGAGCGCATTGCGGATGTAATCGGGGCCGAACCGGAGCAAGATCCTCAGCAGGTTCAGATACCGCCCCAGCTTACAGGGCGCATTGAACTGAGAAATGTCAGCTTTCAGTACGATCCAAACACGCCGCCGATTCTCAACGATATTAGCGTGAAGATTCGACCCGGACAAAAAGTGGCTCTTGTTGGCAGAACAGGGTCGGGCAAGAGCACGCTTGGCAAGCTGCTGATCGGCCTGATGACACCGAGCAAAGGCAACATTCTATTCGATGGCATACCCTTACAGCACATGAATTATCAGGAATTGCGCAGACAGTTGGGTGTGGTTTTGCAGGAAAGCTTTATCTTCAGCGGCTCTGTTCGTGAAAATATCGCGTTCAACAATCCTGCACTGGGCATGGAGCAGGTCGTCGAAGCAGCAAAGGCTGCGGCCATCCATGAAGACATCGAAGCAATGCCGATGGGCTATGAAACACTGCTCTCGGAAGGTGGCAGCGTCTTTTCTGGCGGCCAACGTCAGCGTCTGGCGCTGGCTCGTGCTCTCGCCAACCAGCCCGCTGTACTTTTGCTGGATGAGGCCACCAGCGCGTTAGACGTGGCGACGGAACGCGCCGTTGAACAGAACGTCAATAGCCTCTCCTGCACCCAGGTCGTCATAGCTCATCGCCTGAGCACGATTCGCAATGCCGATCTGATTCTCGTGCTTGATCAGGGGCGCATCGTCGAGCAGGGTACACATGAACTCCTGTTGCGTCGCGATGGCTTCTATGCTCGTTTGATTAAAGCACAGGTAGAGAGCGGCGAAATCGTAGCAGCATGATTTTTGTTTTGAGGGAAATTTTTCACAGCATAGCAACAACATGAACTTCTTTGCTCTGTGAAAGAATACATATTCCTTAAAAATAGCATCTCTTGCTGACGGCATTTCTTATTTGCGGTCGTGCAAGAGATGCGCGTTCACTTTTCAATCCAGCAAACTTACCTATGAGCCATCCCGATTCTACCCTTACCGGACGTTAAATGAGTAGGGAATCTTTTTCTGTTGCTGGCCTGTTCTGTCTGAAAGCAAAAAGAGTCTTGTAGTAGTCTATCAGTACCATTTTGCCTGCCACACTTGCAACCCTTGTATGTCTGCTCATGTATTATGATTATAGTCATACTCCAACTGTTCTGGATAAAAGAGAGATGTGATATTGTTAAAACAGAGAGGTTTCATGATAGATAATGGGAAGGGAATATAATACTCGTGCAAGAGGAGTATTAGAATGGCTTGAGAACACAGCTTAGTCGCGACGATACACAATGACAAAATTCCCATTCAGTTCCAGTCAGCGCCCCGGTACGTCTAAACAGTTGGATGTTTTTACTATACAGAAAAATCTGCAAAGAAACATCAGGGAAACATACATACCCCTGCTATTATTTAAAAGAAGCGACAAGATTGATGAAGCGAAGCAAGAGGAAGGGTACGCATGGCATTCAATCATAACGCCGGTCCCAACGGATCGATTGCGCAAATGCCGCCTGGAGGATCGCCACTCGAAATGGAATCGGGCATCGCAGGCGCACAAAAAGGACCGGGAGGACGGCGGCGCTTATTCGTATGGGTCAGTATTGGACTCCTTATTCTGGTTGTGCTGGGTGGCATCCGTATTGGCACGTTGACGACCACAACCAATGACCAGCTTACCATCCGCATCGGGGATCAACAGAGCGCGACCTTAGACCTGCGCCAGAGCTTTCCTGTCAGTAAGTATTTTTTAGGCACCAATGTCTTTCCCAAGCAGAATAGCGACTCCCTCGACAATGTAGGCACTGGCTTTATGGTCTATAACCAGCAAGTAGTCCAGACGTTGAAAGAGATGAATATCAAATTGCTGCGTTATCCTGGTGGCACGTGGGGGGAACAACACATACTTTCTAATGGCCAGGGCACCGGCCAGCAGCAGAAGCCAAGTAATCAACTGGCCGATTTCACACAGATGATGAAGGATACGGATACGGAAGGGATGCTACAAGTACATCTCGCCGGGCCTGTGACAAATAAATTTACGCAGGGGCAGGAGCCCCAGGGTGTACCGCATGACTCCGATGGATTGGCGACGTATGCGAGTAACTGGGTTGACTACATGAACAACCCGCACAGTCAGATGCGTTCTGGATCGCGCCAGCAAGATCCATTTCATCCGGTGACGTTCTGGAATGTGGGCAATGAGCCAGATCTCACCAAGAATCCAGCAACCGGCAAGCCTTATAGCGTCACCGAATACGCCAATTCATTCATCCAATTCTCGATTAAAATGCATCAGAACGATCCAACGATCAAAGTATTTGGTCCTGAGATCAGTCAGTATTATGGTGTCGGGGCAGGTCCGTTCGACGCTGGCGGCCACGCATGGATGGATGAGTTTTTGCGTGTTGTGGGCGATTTTGAAAAGCAGAACTGCGGCACCGGCAAAAAGTATCCTTATCAACTACTTGATGGCGTATCGTTCCACCGCTATCCCTTCACACTCAACCATCAAAATCCAGGGCTGTTGCTCAGCAGCACGGACGAGTGGAACTATCTCCTGCCGGGACTGCGCGAGCAGATCAAGCGCTTCACGGGTAGCGATCTGCCAATTGCGTTAACCGAGATTAACACCAATCCAACGCCCAATCCAAACCAGTTGCCAAGTCAGGCAGCGCTCTGGTGGGGAGATACGATGGGAACGTTGCTCAATCAGCAGATCAACAACGTCACCTACTTCTCCACTTCTGGAGTGAATAATCCTCATCCACTGATTGGCGCAGATGGGAAAATGACAGTAATGGGGCGTACAACGGAACTCTTTGGCAAACTACAGCTCTATGGGCAGCAGCCAGGAGAAGTAGTGCCGCTCGCGATCCAGGGGAACCCGGTTGGAGCCTACGCGACCATCGATAGCAGTCATAAAACGCTCGGCCTGTTCTTCGTCAACAAATCGGCTCAGCAACAGACTGTACAGATCGATCCGGTGGGCAACATCCTTTCGTTCGGCCCCTGGCATAGCCAGAAGGTCACGCTTGCACCATACAGCATGGTGGTGCTAACGATG
Organism: Reticulibacter mediterranei; assembly: GCF_016587455.1. Lineage (NCBI taxonomy): Bacteria > Bacillati > Chloroflexota > Ktedonobacteria > Ktedonobacterales > Reticulibacteraceae > Reticulibacter > Reticulibacter mediterranei. Next base: position 2,894,626 of record NZ_BNJK01000001.1, read on the forward strand.
CATCGCAGCAGTGCACAAACGGAGGCGGTCAGTTACACGCCAAAAGATGATGGTACAGCAGATGATTTAACGACGGTCAATTGTGGGGCTGGTGCTAACGGTACTCCATGCTAGCTAGTGAGGAAACATCGTGTCTACTATACTGCAAAACATTGGTCAAATTGTCTACCTGATTATCACGCTGGGGATGACAGTTCAGGCACTTTTTAATATACGCTTGCAACTTTTTATCTGGGAGGAACCGGATTTTGCCTGGTTGAACAAGGCTCCTACGGTGTATCGCGATCCCTGTCTCTCGTTCACGATCATGCTGCCAGCACGTCATGAAGAGGATGTCTATCAGAACACCATCCAGAAAGTCTACGATCTCAACTACCCAAAAGAACTGATGCAGATTGTGCCGATCTGTAGCGAGGACGACAAAGGCACCATTGCGGAAGCTCGCAAAAAGATGGACCAGTTGGGCGATCCCAACATCCAGTTGCTCATCTACACTAATAAGCCAACCAGCAAGCCGCGCGGCCTGAACCATGCGCTGCATATCGCGCGAGGCGACATCGTGACGATCTTCGACGCCGAGGACGAGCCGCATCCCGACATTTTAAATATTATCAATACAACCATGCTCAACGAAGACGTGGACGTGGTCCAGGGTGGTGTGCAGTTGATGAACCATAACACCAAATGGTTCTGCTACCTCAACGTCCTGGAATACTTCTTCTGGTTCAAGTCGTCGCTGCATTTCTTTGCGCGTACCGGCATGACCCCGCTTGGAGGCAATACCGTCTTCATCCGTCGCGAGTTGATGGAGCAGCTTGGCGGCTGGGATGAGACGACGCTGACCGAAGATGCCGACCTGGGTATCCGTCTGAGCCTCTCCCATTCTCGTATCCGCATCATCTATGACGATGAGTTTGTGACACGCGAAGAGACACCAAACACGATTGAGCAGTTTATCAAGCAACGCACACGTTGGAATCAAGGTTTTATCCAGATTCTACTTGCCAGAGAATGGCTCAAGCTGGAATCATTCTCCAAACAGGTGCTTGCCTTCTATGTGCTTGTCTCATCGGAGATTCAGGCATTTTTTGCCTGTATGATGCCGATCTCAATCATCATGATGTTTGTTGCGAAGTTCCCATTGTGGATGGCAATGTTAACCTTCTTACCTATGTACATTTTCATCCTGGCGCTCTTCATTCAGCTAGCAGGCTTGCACGAATTTGTGAAGGTGCATAGACTCAAATGGAGTTGGATAGAAGCTTGCGCCCTGCTGCTCTCCTTCTTCCCATATCAGGTTTTACTGGGAATCGGCGCATTACGTGCCGTCTATCGCCATCTCAAAGGAACGACGAACTGGGAGAAGACTGCCCATATTGGACAGCACCTCCAGAAAGCCTAAAGATAGAGTAGAACGCGTATGACATCTTTACAGAATCCAACGCCAGGTCAACCAGGACAGCAACCCCAGCCCAACAAGCAGGGGTTGCTACAAAACTATACAGGGATGCCGGGGCCAGCAGGTCCGGGTATGCCACCACAGGCAATGCAAGGGGGAAATGGAGCACCTGTCCCTGGTAGACAGGGTGGACTACTCAGTCGAGGTCCGAACCCTGGACCGCCACCACAACCAAACGTACCGTTCAATAATCCAGGTGGGCCGCCACCAATGCCGCCCGGGGGACCAGGCATTCAACAGGGACCACCACAAGGCAATCAGCCCTGGGGATCGCCTCCTGCTCCCATGCCACCCGGCGGCAATCCTGGCTGGAACCAACAGCGGGGACCGGCTGCGCCACCGATGGGAGGGCCGGGCGGCAATCCAAACTGGGGACCACCTCCTGCCCCCATCCCCAATGCACCAATGAACATGGCGGGGGTTATTTCTCCGCAACAATCGGCCCAACCGCTGGGATTTGAGGATGGGCAGGCGATCATCTATAGTACGCCAAACTTCTATCTGCGCTCAGCCTACCGTCCCGGTCAGCCGTTGGCCTCGCTGCGCCGTCCAACCGGACATACAAAAATGCTGCCAAAAGTCATGCCAGCACAGGGCGACCGCGTGGCAAGCAGCGAGACGCGCATGATGCCAAAGGTGGACCTGTCAGAAGATGTGAAGGAAAGACGCAACTTCAAACTGCCAGTTCCACGCGGGCTGGAAGTTGTGATCGTGCTCCTGGGCATCGTCGCATCGTTTGTAGCGCACGCGTACAACATGTTTAACTATCCACGCTACGAACTGGACGAAGGAACCTATATGTCCAGCGCGTGGGCGATCTGGAACGGCATGATTACGCCCTACGCCTATGGTTACGGACATCCTCCCCTGGCATGGATGCAGATCGCCGCTGGCTTGCCGCTGGTTGGTGGCTTCTTCACTTTCGGAACGGCGGTCAATACCGGGCGCGTCATCATGCTCTTCTACGCGGTGGGCTGTAGCGTACTGGTCTATTTGATTGTGCGCAAAATGAGCGAGAGCCGCGCAGCTGCGCTGCTGGCAATGATCGCCTTTTCGCTCTCGCCGCTCAGCATCACGTTCCAGCGCCAGGTCTTTCTCGATAATATCGCCACCTTCTGGCTCCTGCTCTCGCTCTACTTCCTGGTGATTGGCGAGAGCCGTCTGCGCTTTCTGGTGATGTCGGCGGTCGCGCTGGGCATATCCTTTCTCTCCAAAGAGGTCTTTGTGCTGTTTATTCCGGCAATGATCTATGGTGTATGGATCTACACCACCAAATTCCAGCGCAAATTCTCAATGGTGGCCTACATCTATACCGTCTTCTCGGTCTGCTCCGCGTTTGTGCTGATGGCCGTTCTGAAAGGAGAGCTATTCCCCCCTGGCTGGCTGCCCTGGGATCATATTGCTCACTTGAGCATGATCGGCACATTCACAGCACAGGCTAAACGCGGCTCCTCTGAAGGCAGTGTCCTCACCATGTGGGGCGCATGGATGTCGGGCGACTTCCTTTTAATGCTTGCTGGTGTCGCTGCGCCTTTCTTGAACCTGTTTATGGGCATATGGAACCGTAAACAGTTGTTCCTGGCGTTGCTGGCGGCGAGCTTCTGGTTGCTCCTGCTGCGCGGCGGTGTTGTGCTTTCGTTCTACATCATACCACTCATTCCGTTTATCGCAATCAACCTGGCTGTGGCCCTCGATGCCATCCTGCGAGCAATTGCCCGGCTCTTCTACTTTGATTTGATGCGCTCCGTCCTGCTGGTGTTCCTCACGCTGTTGCTCATTCCATACTATATCTTGCAGGGTGGATATGCCTACACGCTTGCACCTGCCTCTATTCAGGTACAGGCTATGACCTGGGTACGCTCTCATGTGCCGCGCAACGCAGTGGTCGTGACCAATAGCTGGGCAGAGATGGATCTGAAGCATCCGGGCGGCCTGGGCGTCGGCAACGAATCGGGCTTCCCCAACACACTCGTCTATGTGAACATCGATGATGACGCGACAGTGTATAACGGGGTACTCAGTAACAACCCGGATCGCATCGACTACTTCATCGCCGATTCTGAAATGCTGACCTATATTACCGGCGATTCGCAGGGCAAGCCGCAGGGCGTTGACCCGAACGATCCCGATAAGATCGCCAAGTGGAAGGACAAAATCGATCAGCTTTACGGAGGAGGTCTCGACGCTGGCACCACTGCCAAACTGCTGATGAAAGCCTTCTTCTATTCGCAGCGGGTAGCAACCTTCCAGGTAAACGATCACAACGAGAAATTCCAGATCGACATCTTCCAGGTGATCCATACAACAGGGTTGCCGCAAGCGAGAACAGTGCCGGATCATTCCGGTAATGATTCTAACACTGGCAGTAGTACTTTTGCTAGTACTATTGGGAGTACAACAAATACTGGAAGTCCTATTCCTCTGGATAGACGCACGATTTTCAGTTAACATATATGGAGGGGACTGAGGCATTCGCCGTGTGGTAAGTTCCCTCTAGGCACTTTTCAGGTCTCCTCATATATTTACTCTATATCCCAATTTATAAGGAAAAACAAAACAATGTTAGTAACACGGCCAACAACTGATACAGTCGCTATTACGCGCACATTCGATGGGGTCGCAGAGGCTACACATCGCGTTATTGAGCAAGTGGGAGGGATGGAATCGGTCATACAGGGAGCAAAAATAGCTATTTTAAAACCTAATCTGGTAGCCGGACGCAACGCCGCTAGCGGTTCTACAACCAACTTTGACCTGATGAAAGCAGTTGCGGAAGAGGTACGCGCCTGCGGAGCCGAGCCGGTGCTATGCGAGACTCCTGGAACCGAATTTGACCGCGATGCAACTTATACCATCCTCGGCATCGATAAGTTCTGCCAGGAAAACAATATTCGCATCCTGCGCGTCGATCCCGAAGGTGGCGAGGCGGATTGGATGGAGTTGCGGCCATCGGGAGCGAAGAAGCTGAAGCGTTTCCATATTCCGCGCATCCTCAAAGAGGCACGCCTGATCAATATCCCCGTCCTCAAAACGCATGTCGTTTCGACCATGACCATGTGCATGAAGAATTCAATGGGCATTCTCCCACGCCCGGATCGTCGCCATATGCACGCATTCGGCATCGATCAGTCCATCGTTGATATGAATCTGGGCATTAAGCCGGACCTGAATATTGTGGACGGCAGTGTCGGGCAGGACGGCGAAGGACCGGTCTATGGCGATAAGGCCGATCTGCAAGTGCTGCTGGCGGGTCGCGATGCCCTCGCGGTCGATGTGGCCTGCTGTCAGATCGTCGGCGTCGAGCCGCGCAAAATCCCTCATCTTAAGCTGGCGCTCGAACAATGGGGCATGCCCTGGTTCCAGATTGTCGGCGAAGAAGACGGCGGCGTGATCAAACAATTCCGCCTGCCGCCCGATAAATCGCTCTATCGCTTCGCATTCTGGGCCATGTTCCCCATCGATTATCCCTTCTCGCTGATCGCCAAACGTGGCACCCATTTTGTCACCGAGTTCTACAAGACAGGCATTGTTGGCACACGGCCACAGATTCAGGAGGAGAAATGCACGCGCTGCGGCGTCTGCGTCGATGCGTGCCCTCTGCCTAACGTGATCGATCTCACGACATTGAAGATCAATCCGAAAACATGCGAGCGCTGTTTGCTCTGCTATGAAGCATGTCCAGAAAAAGCTATCAACGTCAAAGGATATTCGGGAGCACGGTAATGACCATTCTAGTTACAGGCGCAACAGGTTTTTTTAGGGGCCGCGTTGACACGTGCGCTGGTGCAGCAGGGCCATGAGGTTCGCATCCTGGCGCGCGACGAGAAGAAGGCGCGAGAACAATTCGGCGATGCCATTGGCGGGACAATCACGCTCATTCGCGGCGAAATTACTGAAAAAGAGAAAGTTCGGCAGGCAGTTGATGGCGCGACGGTCATCTATCATCTTGTCGGTCGCCTCTATCATCCCAGCGTGCCAACCGAACTCTATCACGAGACCCATGTTATCGGCACTCGTATCATTGTTGAAGCCTGCAAAGATCAGGCCCAGCTTCAGCGCTTCGTCCATTGTAGCACTACCGGCATCTTTGGCGAGACCGGCACCACGCCCGCCGACGAAGATGCACCACTTGGACCAACCAATCCCTACGAGGCAACTAAACTGGAAGGCGAACTGGTGGCGCTGAAGGCATATAAAGACTTCGGCCTGCCTGTGTCGGTCATCCGTCCAGGACTGGTCTATGGTCCGGGCGACCTGCATTTGTTGGGATTTTTCACCTCAATCCAGAAGGGGCTCCCCTGCCTGATCGACGGCGGCAAAGCCATGATACATCCAGTCTACATCGATGACATGACCGATTCGTTCATCCTGGCAGCAGAGCGACCGGAGGCTATCGGGCGTAGCTACAATATCGCCGGAGACCTGCCGGTGACGTTCCGCGAACTATCTACAGCCATCGCTCATGCGCTGGGGCGGCATCTTCCGCCAGGCGATCTTCCGCTCTGGCTTGCCAATACCGCTTCGGATGTCTTCTCCGTTGTTCCTGGCTTTGGAGGCGAGAAAGCGCCACTGACGAGGAGCCGCGTGAAATTTTTGACCAACAGCCGGGTATATAGCATTGAGCGCGCGCGCCACGAGCTGGGCTACACTCCAAAGGTGGGACTGACAGAGGGCATGGCTCTAACGGCTGAGTGGTATCGGAAATACGGGTATTTGTAGGTTCATCTGCAACCTTGAGCGTGCAATTTATCGCTACACTCACATGTACATATTAGGGACTCCTATATACTTTCAGTGACGTGAGGTTTGCATGCAACACGATGATCGAAGTGCGGGCGAGGGTGAGGAGCAGGTAGCACAGCAACCTGTTCACCCGGCCCGCGATTTTTTCTCTGATTGGCATGAGGAAGAAGAAAGCGACGAAGATGTTGCCGAGCAACCCACTGTTGTACCGAAAAGAACGCGGAAGTCACCTACATACCCTGTGTCGTCAGAGCAGCAGGATATTCCGCCTATCGTGAGGAATGCCCCGAAGGAACAACTCCCTTCGTCAACCAGGCAGTCCCACACGCTACAGGATCATTTGATGCCCACAAAGCCCCCTTACAACAACGATTTTTTCGACGACGAAGACATCCCAGCCAATTCGCTTGATATAGGCCGCAAGAGCACTAAACGCCTGATGGACCTCAGCGGCATGATGCGAACAATTCGGCCTACGAAGCCGCTGGAGCCATTGGAAGATGAGCAAGAAGAGCTAGAGGTTGAAGACGAATGGTGGCCAGACGGCATCAAACAAACTGGGCTGCTCCCGGTCGTCAACCTCTATGGCAAAGAACCCTTCGGGCGCACCCAACCCCGGCTCCCGGCAGTCAAACCAACCAAACAGAAAGAAGAGTCAGCCTGGAAAGCGCTTATCAACAAGCCAGCCTTTAAAGTTGCGCTTGGCCTGCTCGCAGGCGCGCTCTTGCTGTTTCTCGTCACCAGGATCGTTGATATCCCTTCCACTATCCAGATACTCAAGAAAAATCTCAGCACCCCATTCGGCATTGTCTGCGCACTGCTTTCGGGCGTAGCATTCTTGCTGGCTTATTGCATTCGTGGCGTGCGTTGGAAGTTGTTTCTCAACCCGATTGGCCACATCAACACGATCAAGGCGATTCAACTCTTTCTGGTCGGCATCTTTCTCAACTTTCTCTTGCCAATTAGAGGTGGCGAGGTCGCGAAAAGCCTCATGCTCAAGCGAATCGCCAACATTCCTATCAACCAATCGCTGCCAACGGTAGCAATGGATAAGGCTCTGGACCTGATGCCAGCGCTCTTTATCATGGCTATCGTGCCCTTTTTAGGCGTGACGATGGATATCAAGCTCTGGCTGGTGCTGGGCATGGTTGGCGGTCTGCTGATCGGGCTGATCTTCTTTGTGGCGCTGGCGGCCTGGAAACGCACGGCGGCCATCGCACTCCTGCAAAAGATGACCGCCATTCTGCCAAAGGGGATTGGCAACAAGATTGCCGGGTTTGCCACCGGCTTTGTCGATGCGCTGCTGGCAGGAGCAAGTCAACCAGGCATCTTTATTCCAGCAATCCTCCTGACACTCTTTGCTGTACTGCTTGATGGCCTCTTTGCGATGCTCGCATTCTGGACAGTCGGGGTACATATCTCCTTCGGCACAGCAATCTTCGGCTATACCGTTTACAACATGTTCTACATCCTGCCCACGCCGCCGGGACAGGTGGGCAGTAACGAGGCGATCGGCCTGCTGGTCTTCTATGGTCTGTTACACCTCGACTCGCATGGAGTAGCCGCCATGTTCATCTTCTCACATCCCTGGGCGGCTGTCCTGATGTGCCTCTCCGGTATGGGCAGTTTGAGCGCGTTGGGCATGACGATATCAAGCGCAATGAAAGTACAAAGTGGGAAAGAACAGAGCGAGGCGTCTGTAACGCCTGCACTGGAAGAAACAGTACAGGTCCACATCTAATAGTCAGTGAAGCAGATAAAGAGCCATCTCTAAAGCAGAAATAGCTTAACTGAGACGGCTCCTTTTACTTATGGGTGAGCAATATTAGCAGGAGATACAAAAAAAATGTATCAATTGTTGCATTGATTTTGCCCCCTGTGCTATAATCCTAACGGTATAATAAGAAGAGAAAATAGATGGGACTATCAGGATGAAGCAGAAGCCACCTCCCTCGGTTTGGGGGCCGCTGGCGCTAGTTGGACAGCTTGGCTTCAGTATCGCAACCCCCACTATTCTACTTGCTATTTTAGGCAATTATCTTGATGGTCGGTTTCACACCGCACCATTATTCATATTGCTCGGGCTGCTGCTTGGCCTGATCTCAGGTATCTACGGAGCATACCGTTTACTGAAAGGTTCAGGAGTACTCTAGATCCTCCGACCGGGATAAACGGAGACGCCATGCCCTACTGACAATGAGGCCAGCAGGCAGAATGACCCCTGCATTTTTTGGAGGACTACGTGAATCTCTGGAAACTTCCCAATATACAACTGACACCAGAGGTAATTTTCACGATTCCAGGTACTGATTTTCACGTCACCAATACGCTTTTTTGTACCTGGATCACACTTATTGTCTTATTCCTGGCATTCTTTTTTGCGACTCGCCGCAAGGATATGATCCCCCGAGGTTGGCAAAACTTCATGGAATGGATCGTGGAGTTGCTGCGTGGGCTGGTACAGAGTGTGTCGGGAAAAGAAAATGGGAAAAAGTTTTTCCCTCTGGTTGCCTCTTTCTTCTTTTTTATTCTGGTTTCCAACTTGCTCGATGTTATCCCTGGCGTCGATTCGATCGGTAGCATCGAACCCGACAAGTTGCCAGCAGGGGCGCAGCCGGGAATCCTTCTCTGGGGAGATGCGTCCAACGCGCTTGTGAGTTGGGTTCGCCCCCCCACCACTGACCTGAACTTGACTATTGCGATGGCGCTGGTTGCGGTCATCACAGCGCAGTTTTACGGTTTCTTTACTCTGGGCTTTCGGGGTCACGTGGGTAAATACGTAAATCTACGCTCGTTATTCAAATTCAGCTTTGAGGGGGCTATCGAGTTTTTCGTCGGCCTGTTGGAGATCATTCAAGAGATTAGCCGCGTGATTTCTCTGGCTTTCCGTCTCTTTGGTAACATCTTCGCCGGTAGCGTTGTGCTGGCAATCTTCGCCTTCCTGCTGCCTGCCGTTGCCAATATCGTCTTTATCCCCTTTGAGTTGTTCGTAGCAGGCGTACAGGCATTTGTCTTTTCTCTCCTTACGCTGATCTACTTGCAGCTTGCAGTCACTGGTCATGGGGACCACGAAGAGGGACATGGACAGGAAGAAGAGGCCAGCGGTGCGCATCAGGCTGCCGCTCACTAATTAGCTCAGCAGGTAGCCACATTAATGTACTGCCATTTCAATGTACATTCATTTATCAAAGGTGTTTGCCACTCGCAGATTTTATTCCTGCGATTGCATAAATATCATAATGAACTAAAATATACAGGCATTGTCCTTAAAGGAGGATTATCGTCATGACACAGCTAGCTATTGCACTTGCAATTGGTCTTGGAGCCATTGGCCCTGGTATTGGTATTGGTATTGCAGCAGGTCAGGCATTTAGCGCCATTGGTCGTAACCCAGAAGCTGCTCCAACCATCCAGACGAACCTGATTCTAGGTCTGGCCTTCGCCGAAGCCATTGCTATCTATGCCTTGCTGGTCGCCCTGCTGATCAAATTCATTCCCTAAATACTTATACGTTCCTTTTGTACTACACATAGAGGAGACACATGCTGCAATATGCTGGGTCTCCATATGTGTAGAAAAGGGAGCAAAAGTACGCAAGTGCCAGGCACAAAACGTGCTCACTACAAAGCACAAAACGTACCGAGTAAGTATGAAGTAGATTGCCAGAAGGAGGCGAACCATGCAAGTAGCAGCATTAACGCTCATTCTTGCTGAGGTAGGGGCAGAAGGTGGCGGTGCGCTCGGAGGACTTGGTATCAACGCGGGCTTCTTTATCGCCCAACTTATCAGCTTTGGTGTCGTCTTCGTGCTTCTCTGGAAATGGGGCTTTCCCGCTATCACCGGTATACTTGACAAGCGACAAGCCATTATTCGAGAGGGCATTGAGAACGCAGAACAGGCAAAGCGTGATCTCGCTGACGCCAACGCACGAGCAGAAGAAATTCTTGCCGAGGCACGCCGCCAGTCTCAGGAAACCATTGAGCGTGCCGCCAAAAATGCGCAGCAAGAGGCCAACCGTATCATCGAAGAGGCCAACGCGCGCGCAGAGCAAATCACACAGCAGCACATTGCTCGTATCCATCAGGAGGCCAACCGCGCTCGTACAGAATTGAGCCGTGAGATTGTCAATATCTCCATTGGAGCAGCAGGCAAAGTTATCAGTAAGTCGGTGGACAACCGCGACAACCGCCGCCTGGTTGAAGAGTTTGTAGCTGCATCTGACAAATCGAGGAACAACTAATGTTAAAGGGAGCGATAGCTCGTCGCTACGCCGAAGCAATCTTTGAGTTGGCACGCAAGCAGAGTACGCTTGATCGCACGCTCGAAGACGTGAAAGAGATTGCAGCACTCTTTGCCCATCGCAAGCTTGCTTATCTCTTACGCGAACCCAAAATTTCGGTCAAGCGCAAAGAGACAGCCATACGTCAGGCATTGGCGTCGAGGGTGCTGCCTACGTCGCTCAACCTGGCACTGTTAATCGTCCAGCGCGAACTGGTTGATTACATGCAGAACATTGCGACCGAACTCGAAAATCTGGTTCTGGACTATCGCAACCAGGCGGTAGCGGAAGTCATTACCGCCGCGCCCCTGGACGAGAAGCAGCAAGCCCTTGTAAAGAAGGCGTTGGAACGTAGCACTGGCAAAAATATTGTGATGCAGACCAGGGTTGATCCCAGCATTCTAGGTGGGATCGTGGCCCGTGTCGGCGATCAGGTAATTGATAGTAGCGTTCGTTACCGATTGGCCGCATTGCAACAAAACCTGCTGACGAAAGTTTCCAGCGCAACAACAGATTTTTTTTCTGAAGAGTTGGACGCGTTAAGTAACAACGGCTACACTGCCGCGAGTGATGTGACGCAACCGACGCAAGCTCAGGTGTAAACACACTCCTACGATCAATGTAAGCAAAGTCAAAAGTACGCAGGGTAGTAGTACGTAAACAACCAAAAACGCATAATAAATCAGGCTTATTATAAATAGGAACAACCAGGAGGAACACGATGGCATCTTGGGCTGACGAAATCAGTGCCATCATAGAGAAAAACATCGCAGGCTTTGACGCCGGTACATCGACCGCCAGTGTCGGCACCGTGATTGCGGTGCAGGACGGTATCGCTCGCGTCTATGGCTTGCAGGATGTGAAATATCTTGAGTTGGTAGAATTCCCCCGCACAGGACTGTATGGCCTGGCCTTCAACCTCGAAGAAGAGACGGTCAGTTGCCCGATCCTGGGTGAGTATACACAGATCCGTGAAGATGACGAAGTGCGCACGACCGGTCGTATCATTCAAGTGCCGGTTGGTGATGCACTGCTCGGGCGCGTGGTCAACCCGCTGGGACAGCCACTCGACGATCGCGGTCCTATTGTCACCGACAAGTATCGCCCGGTCGAACGTGTGGCTCCCGGTGTGATTACGCGTCAAGGCGTCAATACTCCCGTGCAGACAGGTATCAAAGCAATTGACGCCATTATCCCCATTGGTCGCGGTCAGCGCGAACTGATCATTGGCGACCGCCAGACTGGTAAGACCGCCATCGCAATTGATACGATCATCAACCAGAAGGGGAAAAATCTCCTCTGTATCTACGTCGCCATTGGTCAGAAGAACTCATCGGTCGCACGTACACAGTCCATCCTGGAGCAGTACGGCGCGATGGAATATACAACGATCGTGGTTGCTGGTGCCTCTGAACCCGCTCCTCTGAAATATCTTGCTCCCTACGCCGGTTGTGCGATGGGCGAGGAGTTCATGGAGTCCGGTCGCGATGCCCTGATCATTTACGACGATCTGACCAAGCACGCGGAAGCATATCGCAACATGTCGCTGATCATCCGTCGTCCTCCGGGACGCGAGGCCTATCCTGGCGACGTGTTCTACCTGCACTCCCGCCTGCTGGAACGCGCCGCACGCTTGAGCAAAGATTACGGTGGTGGTTCTCTCACAGCACTGCCAATCATTGAGACGAAGGCAAACGACATCTCGGCCTACATTCCTACGAACGTCATTTCGATCACCGATGGACAGATCTTCCTGGAAACTGACCTCTTCAACTCTGGTCAGCGCCCCGCACTGAACGTTGGTGCTTCGGTCTCGCGCGTAGGTAGTACCGCACAGACCGCCGCAATGAAACAGGTGGCGAGCCGCTTGAAACTGGACCTGTCTCAGTTCCGCGATCTTCAGGCTTTTGCACAGTTCGCGTCCGACCTGGATAAAGCCACCAAGAGCACCATTGATCGTGGTCTGCGCTTGAACGAGATTCTGAAGCAGCCGCAGTATAGCCCGATCCCAGTTGAGAAGCAGGTCATGATCATCTACGCAGCCACTAATGGCTATCTGGATGATGTGCCGCAGGCGCTTGTCACCGATTGGGAGAGCGGTTTCTATCGTTATATGGATGCCAACTATTCGGAGATCGGCCAGGAGATCATCGAGAAATCGGTCAACGCGAAGAATAAGATGAGCCCTGAGCTGCTCAAGAAGCTTGGCAATGCAATTGATGAGTACAAAAAGACGGCAGCACCACGCGAGACATCAGCAGTAGCAGCCGCAGCTAAATCTTAAATGCGCTAGGAGGCAACACTATGCCATCAACCCGTGAAATTCGGCGGCGCATGAGATCAATCAAAAACATGGCTCAAATCACCAGAGCGATGCAAATGGTGGCGAGCAGCAAGATGCGCAGAGCACAGGAGCGGGTGCAAGAATCCCGTCCCTACTCTGATCAGCTTCGCGGACTCGTCTCCCGCCTCGCTCGGGTTGCGAGTGAGGACGTTGGTGATGAGGCCGAGTTGTTGCGGCGACGACCAGTACGTAACGTTGGATACTTACTGGTAACGCCAGATCGTGGTCTGAGTGGTGCGCTGCCCAGCAATATCAATCGTAAAGCGGCGTCCAGCGCGTTAGAGCGAAGCAACGAACTGGCGGAAGGTGGACAACGTCCGGGCATGCACTATATCGCGGTGGGCCGCAAAGGTCGCGACTTTGTCATCCGCTCTCAGCAACAACTGATTGCGGAGTTCACCAACTTCGGTGATCGCCCATCGATGAACGATGCCAGCGCCATTGCGCAGGTAGCGATGGATGCATTCCTGAAAGAAGATGTTGATGTGGTCTATCTGGTGTATCCTAAATTCGTCAACACTGTAACGCAGACACCAATTGTGACCCAGCTTCTCCCGGTGGAGCCGCCATCCGATCAGGAAGATCAGCAGGAAGCGGTCGAGTATATCTACGAACCAAATCCGCAAGAGATCTTCCATGCCCTGCTCCCGCGTTACGTCGATGTACAGGTATATCAGGCGCTACTGGAAACCGTTGCGAGCTTTTATTCTGCACAGATGGTCGCCATGAAGAACGCCACCGATAGCGCCAATGATCTGCTGCAAGATCTGACCCTGACCTATAACAAAGCACGTCAGGCCTCGATCACGACGCAGATTCTTGAGGTCGTGGCAGGCTCAGAAGGACAATAAACACACTGTAGAAGCAATTGCATTGTATCTCAGAAGCATGCTGTAGCAGCAATTGCAATGTTGTCTCTACAATGGAGAGATAAAACATATGACAACACAAGTACGTGCGACCGGCAAGGTCGTACAAATCCTGGGGGCCGTTGTAGACGTTGAGTTTCCCCCGGATCAGCTACCAGAAATTTATAACGAACTGCTGGTGCGCCCCGAAGGTGCAGAGCAAGATCTCGCGCTAGAGGTTGAGCAGCATCTTGGCAACAACTGGGTCCGCTGCGTGGCTATGGGTCCGACCGATGGCTTGCAGCGCGACGTTGAGGTCCGCGATACCGGTGCGCCTATCTCGGTTCCTGTTGGCCCCAAAACGCTAGGTCGCATCTTTAACGTCCTCGGCGTGGCTGTGGACAACAAAGAGCAAGTTGAGGATGCTCCTCGCTATCCTATTCACCGCGAGGCTCCCACGCTGGAAGATCAGGCATCCAATGTCGAGGTCTTCGAGACCGGCATTAAGGTCATGGACCTGATCTGCCCCTTCATGAAAGGCGGTAAGATCGGTGCCTTCGGTGGCGCTGGCGTGGGCAAGACCGTGATCATTCAGGAATTGATCAACAATATCGCGAAAGGTCACGGCGGCTATAGCGTCTTCGCAGGCGTGGGCGAGCGCACCCGCGAAGGGAACGACCTCTACCACGAAATGCAAGAAGCCAACGTGATCGACCGTCTGGCGATGGTCTTCGGTCAGATGAACGAGCCTCCCGGTTCCCGTCTGCGCGTAGCCCTGAGCGGTCTGGCGATTGCAGAATACTTCCGCGACGAAGAGGGCAAAGATGTGCTGCTCTTCATCGACAACATCTTCCGCTTCACCCAGGCCGGTGCTGAGGTGTCGGCGCTGCTCGGTCGTATGCCTTCCGCTGTGGGTTATCAGCCAAATCTGGCGGAAGAAATGGGCGAATTGCAGGAGCGCATCACTTCGACCAAGAAGGGATCAATCACCTCGATGCAGGCCGTGTACGTGCCCGCTGACGACTACACTGATCCGGCTCCGGCAACGACGTTTGCGCACCTCGACTCAACCATCGTGTTGGAGCGCTCGATTGCAGAGAAAGGTATCTATCCCGCCGTCGATCCTCTGGCCTCAACCAGCCGTATCCTTGATCCGCTGGTCGTCGGTCAGGAGCATTACGACGTGGCACGCGGTGTCCAGAGAGTGCTTCAGCGCTACAAAGACCTGCAAGATATCATCTCGATCCTGGGTGTTGATGAGTTGTCCGATGACGACAAGCTGACCGTTGCTCGCGCACGTAAGCTGGAGCGCTTCTTCTCGCAGCCATTCACAGTTGCAGAGGCGTTCACCGGTATCGAAGGGCGCTATGTGCCTCTGAAAGAGACGGTACGCAGCTTTAAGGAGCTTCTCGAAGGCAAATATGACCACATCCCTGAGAGCCACTTCATTTTGAAGGGCGGCATCGAGGATGTCATTAAATCCTACGAGGAAGAGCAGAAGAAAGGCTAAGTCATGGCGTCACGCAATACGCTGCATGTCGAGGTAGTGACGGCCGAACGCGAACTCTACAACGGCGAAGCTGACATGGTGAGTGCGCCTGGTGCGGAAGGGCGTCTGGGCATTTTGCCCAGGCACGCCGCGCTCCTGACCTTTCTGACGCCCGGAGAACTGCGTATCACCTTGCGCGACGCCGAGGAGCCGCTGTTCGTTTCTGGTGGCTTCCTGGAAGTGTTGAATAACAACGTCACGGTGCTGGCCGATACCGCAGAGCATGCCGAAGAGATCGACCAGGCTCGCGCAGAGGAGGCCCGCCGTCGCGCTCAAGAGCGGCTAACACAGGCTCAATCAGATGTCGAGCGTGCGGAACTTCAGGGGGCACTGGAGCGTGCAGTCACTCGCTTGCGAGTGTCAGAGTTGGCTCGTCGCCGCAGCCGCCGTCGCATCGAGATGCCCACTCAGCAGTAACCTCGCACATACCTCATAAAGAAAGACCCCGACGAAATCGCCGGGGTCTTTGCTTACCTCTCATCAGTGATGACTAGAAGTCACTGCCACCACCACCACCACCACTATCGCCGCCACCACCGAAGTCAGAGCCGCCGCCTCCACCAAAGTCTCCGCCACCGCTATTATCGCCAAAATCGGCGCTGCCACCTCCACCAAAGTCTCCACCTCCACCAAAGTTACCACCCTGATCACCTCTATTCTCGTTCTCGCCCGCGTTTTTGCCCAGTTCATAGCCCAGGAAACCACCAGCGGCGGCACCCAGACCACCAGCGGCCCAGGGGTTCATGCCCTGCTGCTGATTGGGTGGATAGCCCTGATTATAGCCGCCATAGGGAGGCTGACCATATTGTGGGCCATATGGCTGGTTATACGGGGGTGGAGGAGGTGGTGGCGTACCACGACGATT
Source organism: Reticulibacter mediterranei (assembly GCF_016587455.1). Lineage (NCBI taxonomy): Bacteria > Bacillati > Chloroflexota > Ktedonobacteria > Ktedonobacterales > Reticulibacteraceae > Reticulibacter > Reticulibacter mediterranei. The sequence goes on from NZ_BNJK01000001.1 coordinate 2,910,713, forward strand.
GAAGAAGCCGCCGCCACCGCCACCACGACGGCGACGGAAGACGAAGAACAGGATACCAAGCAAGACCAGCAGGCCAACACAACACCACAGGCCGCCAAAGCCTGAAGTAGCGCCACCAGTGCCTGGGAACCCGCCACCACTGTTGCTACGCGAATTCAATGCGTTACGCAGCGAACCAATGGCCGCAATAGTTGCTCCGCTGTACCCCTGGCTCTTAAAGTTGCTGGCAAAGGTGCTGGCAGCATTACTATAATCGCTGCTCGTCAGAGGAACGCTTTTGCCACCAGTAATGCGAATATGCTGGTGCCCTGGCGTAGTATTAATCGCGATCACAATCAAATTGTTGCTGTTGATCTTGCTATCGGCAGCGTTATCAAATTGCGAACTGGACGCCGTGTAGTTAGTGATCGTATAGATGTCTACCGGGTAGCTGAGCGATTGCGCCTCGCTTTGCACCTGGCTATTCAGCACGCGGGCGTTATCCTGTATATGCACGGTCGCGGCAAAGGCACTGACAGTCGTTGCCAACATCAAAGCAACAACAACAAGCAGCGCCCCCAGCCCCTTCCCGAGCCTCCTCACTGGAAGAAATGAACCAGTGTCAGCACTATTCATAATAATGCACTATTCCCTTCTTCAAAACTTTGCTTGTAGACGCACAACAACAACAAGATAATGACACCTCCACCTCCCCATACAAATATACGTCTACCAGGAGAGAAGATCAAATCTTCCTGGTCACGCGCCATAACTATCTACTATACGCGCAACCAGACAGGTTTGTTCCATGTGCAACAGGGTAATCTATAGCTGTCCACTTGCTTCATTCAGAAAGCAGGCTTACGGATGCTGAGGCGCTCTCGTGCGCCCTTTGTGGTGTGTCTCGTCATGCTCTGTTCTCGCGACACCCCGGAACTCGGTTGCCCGCCTCCGTCCCGAACGCGAGAAGCCAATTGCCACGATGACCAGACAGATCACAAGCAGCACGGCGACCAGTATATATATGTACCATAGCGACATCATAAACGTCTCCTCTTCCAGTAATCCTTTGTGTACTGTCTCTTCGGAACACGAACAAAACATCGTTATAGATACACTTCACGCTCTATTACAGAAACTCGCCCTCGATTAAATCCATATTGATGGCAGCCGCTGCCTTGTTTCCTTCGGCTGCCGCTATAATAAGCTGGGCAAAAGGAGTCACAGTATCGCCAGCCGCATAGATACCCTTGACCGTCGTTCGGGCCAGAGCGTCGGTGACGAGGCGGCCCTGTGCATTGATTTCACAGCCAAGATCGGCACCCAGCGAAGATGACTGCACAGGCCATCCACCAACAAAGCCGCCTGTGCGTACACTTTCCCCTTGCGAAGCAAAGACGACCTTCTCCAACATACCGTTTTCGCCAACCAGGGCCGCGATTTTGTCTTCCACTACCTGAATTTTATTGCGTTGGAGGCTCTCTTTCTCTTCAGCACTGAGAAGAGCACGACCGTTTGTGCAGACTAGCAGGTCACGACTCCAATTCCAGGCCACTTTTGCCACATGAAATGGAGACATGCTATCGGAGATGATGATGAGCGGCTGATCTCTCCGTTCCCAGCCATCACAATAGGGGCAACCAAACAAGCTTTTGCCATAATAGTCGTGAATGCCCTCTATCTCAGGAAGCACATCTTTAAGGCCCGTCGCAAGCAGGATCGCCTTTGCCTGAAAACGCTCACCATCTCCGGTTGCCACCTCAAAATACGCATCGTGCTTGCTGGCCTCGACAACGCGCGCCTGACGGGTCTCAACCGAGGGATAGCGCGTGATTTCTCGATAAGCGATGGCTCTGAATTCGCCAGGTTCCACGCCATCGCGCGTCAGGAATCCGTGCGACTCATGCGTCACAGCATTTCTTGGTTTGCCCTCGTCCAACAACAACACGTTTCTCTTCGCTCTGCCCAGCACAAGCGCGGCGCTTAAACCAGCTGGACCACCACCGATAATGGCACAATCAAACAACATAGGTCACTATCCTTTCTGTAATTATGTAGTTCGTAGTCTCGCGATTTATCGCGATGGAACGGCTTCACAGGTGATTTGAGCTATCGCGATAAATCGCGAGACTACGAACTACAGTTATCTCAATTAGAGATATTATAGATTGATATAGTCTGTAATTGGGCGAAATTTTTTTGCGCTTGCCTATAAACGAGCAGCCATTGGCGCAAATCGTCCAACCAGCTCAATGAGTTTGCGCTTCTCCAGGTACTCCTCCATGTATCGTTCAGCATCGGTCATCACGCCCTGAATCAGACAAGCCTGATGGTCGTGCTCGGAACTGCTGCAATGAAACAGGGATGCCGTCCCTTCAATGGCATGAATGACCTCAAGAAACGAGAGTTGATCCCTGTTCCTGATAAGCCGATACCCCCATTCACACCAGGGGCAGACTCGATCAGACCAGCCTTGACCAGCCGGGTCAGAATCTTGGAAAGATAGGTTGGAGAGATTTTTTGCAGCTCTGCCAGTTGTTGCACTCCAATCGTCTTGCCAGGAGGCGAAGCCACAAAATACAACATGGTGTGCAGGGCATAATTGGTCGCGGCCGAATATTTCATGACTCTCTCCTTTCAATTACAGACTTCATGAGTCTATGATATGACAATCACAACACAATGTCAAGCGATAAACATTCCTCTCCCCTTCATGTCCTCAGCATGTTACAATAGAGACACAAAAGCCGTGTGAAAAAATGAAAAACCTGGAGTACACGTTTGAGATGAGTACAACATCTTCGGGGCGTCCGCGCCCTTTTGTTTTGATTATTATGGATGGCTGGGGAGTCAACCCTCGCTCAGAGGGAAACGCGATTGCGCTCGCCCGCACGCCCAACATCGATAAAATCGCACGAGATTGGCCACATACCGCTGTCAAAACCTCCGGTCTGGCTGTTGGCCTGCCAGAAGGACAAATGGGCAACTCTGAGGTTGGACACCAGAATATCGGCGCTGGCAAGCGCGTCTTGCAGGACTATACACGCGTCAGCGAGGCGATTCGCGATGGCAGCTTCTTCCAGAACCCCGCCTTTCTCAAAGCCATTGAGCACGTCAAGAAGAACAATTCCCAACTGCATATTTGCGGGCTGCTCGGCAATGGCGGCGTCCACGCTCACGAGTCACATCTAGAGGCTCTGTTGCGCCTCGCTCAGCAGCACGATGTGGAGCGTGTCTATATCCACGCCTTCACCGATGGACGAGATAGCTCACCAACGGGCGGCATCGAGTTTATGAAGCGCTTGCAGGCACGAGCGCAGGAAATTGGTGGCGTGCATGCCGCTAAAGTTGCAACTGTCAGTGGACGCTATTATGCGATGGACCGCGACAATCGCTGGGATCGCACGGGTAGCACCTATTTCGCCATGACGCGGGGAGAGGGCGAGTATGCCGATTCCGCACTGGCCGCGATCCAGCAATCCTACGATAAGAACGTAACTGACGAGTTTATTCTCCCAACCGTCATCATGGAGAACAACCAGCCAGTAGCGGTGGTCAAAGAGGGCGACGCCGTAATCCATTACAACTTCCGGCCCGACCGCGCCCGTCAGTTGACCAAAGCCTTCGTCCTGAAAGAGTTGCCCCCGCAGGCTGAAGGCAAGTTTAATCGTGGTCCACGCCTGAAAGATCTGGCCTACGTTATGATGACGGAATACGAGCCGGGATTGGATGCAGAAACCGCGTACCGTGCCGATGAAGTCGATATGCCGCTCGCTCGCGTCATCTCAGAGCATGGCCTGCGCCAGTTCCACACCGCCGAGACGGAGAAATACGCGCACGTGACCTATTTTATCAATGGTCGCCGTGAGACGCCGTTCCCCGGCGAGGACCGCGATCTGGTGCCATCGCCCAAAGTGCCTACCTATGATCTGCAACCGGAGATGAGCGCGGCAGGCGTCACCAACACAGCCGTAGAGCACATTCGCAGCGGCGAATACGATTTCGTCGTGATGAACTACGCAAACGCCGATATGGTCGGTCATACTGGTGTGCTGGATGCCGCGATCAAAGCAGTGGAGGCTGTTGATACCGGCGTGGGCAAAGTCGTTGAGGCAACGCTGGCGGTGGGCGGAGGATTGCTAATCACTGCCGATCATGGCAACGCCGAACAGCTGGTCGAGTACGATACTGGCAAGCCCTTCACGGCCCATACCACCAATCCGGTTCCTCTGTATCTCATCACCCCAAACTGGCTCAGGCACGGCTCCGCACTGACGGTATTCTTGCGGACGTTGCCCCCACCATCTTGCAGGTGATGGGCATTCAGCAACCCAAAGATATGAGCGGAAAGTCGCTCCTGCTACCGTAATCGCATCCGGGTGCAATCCCGACATTTGCCGGGTAACACCGAATATGGGAGGACCAGCCATAGCCCCTCCCATATTCGACGCGTTTTCTGCCCAATAGCCGAAAGGGAGAGAAGACAATCCTAAAAAGATCTTCTCCTCGCTCAATACATAAAAATCTGCTGCTCAGCGTGGAGACTCCAACTGATAAGCCCCTTCTTTCGTAGATTCTCTGGAATCGCACTCGCTATGACTTTTCAAAAGCTGCCTGATTATGTAGACTAGATAGTGCCAGATCGTTTATTGGAATCATCATTTAGCGCAATACACACAAAAACTCACAATAAAAGGATGCGTGCACATTATGGAACAACGACCAGAATCCGATCAAAATCCGTATGGAGAGTATCGAGGACAGCCACCGCAGCAGCCCTCCACGCCTTATGGCGCAGACGAGATGCCACAAAGCACCTATCCACATGATGGTCCAGGCTCCTCATCGGCATACGATCCCTATGGCTCGACCAACCAACAGCAACAGTACGGCCAGCAGCAACAACAAAATCAATATGGACAGCAGCAACAACAATATCAGTATCAATATCAGGCCCCGTTTTTCGGACAACCGGGAGATGTTGGTCCATTAGAAAGGACATCGCTGGGACTGAAAGCTCGTACAGCTGGCGTGTTGAGCTACCTTGCGACCTGGATTACTGGGATCATCTTTATCCTGATTGAGCGCGAGAACCGCTTCGTGCGGTTCCATGCGATGCAATCCATCCTCTTCTTTGGTGGCCTCAGCATCATCGAATGGATCGTTGGCAACGTCTACATCCTCCATCCGCTTTCCTGGGGATTGGGCATCGTTCAATTTGTGTGCTGGATTTTCTTGATGGTCAAGGCAGGGCAGGGAAAATACTACAAGCTGCCACTCGTTGGAGATTATGCCGAGCGCTTCGCCAATCAGTTCAAATAGTAAAAGCAAAGAAAACAGGTAAAAAGAGAAATACAAAAAAGTTATCCACATATTTTAAGTTAAATATGTGGATAACTTTTGGGAATTGTGGATAACCAGCTCATCCGATGCGCTCAATGAGCGACAGTGGCAAAACAAGCAATTTCTCATCTTCCAGCTTAATACGAGCAGCACGCGCACGCACACCGGAAGAGAATATCTGCTGATAGGTAAACAGATGATCGATAGTCCCGACAGCGCCTTCATGCTCACCGCCGCATACGCGCACCTGAGCGCCGGGCACCAGGGTCATCTCTGATTTGACGGGATGCCAGTTTTGCTGCACCTCTTTCGTAGACAGCGAGATAACCAGGTCGGGCTGGATATGCTGGCGCAGAGAAGTCACACCCGAGAGCAGCACCACCGAGCCTTGATGCTGACTGAGCAGGTTCGTGATCCGCGCAGGCATCGCAATCGAGCCAAGCCCTTCTGTTATTAACAACGTCATCGGCGGCAAATGCGCCTGGGTTTGCTCAATATTCTCGCTATCCAGCAGTTGGACCAGATCGGTCTGTAAAAACCCTTCCAGATCGCGCAACTCAATGCTGCTCGCGACCAGCCCGGCGATACCCGAACTGATAGCAAGCCGCAGCATAGTGAGACTGAGCGGCCCCGGCACCACGAGAATAGCGCCAGGAGGAATAGCTTGAGTCCCCGGAGAAGAATTGCCGGGTTGCCACATCGTCAGGATACCCGCGACCTGATTTCCGGCACCGATAGCCCCTTTGATGACGGCGGCCTGGCTTTCGATCACAACCCCACCGCGACGCGTTATGTCAACGACGTGTCCCCGCAGCCCTGCCGGGATCGTTTCGCCTTCACCCGTTGCGTTCAGGCCATCGCGTACAGCTTTAATATCAATTTTTCCAGCAACAGGCGACGAAAGCCGCTGTTCCACCAGAGCGGCTTCAGCGACTTTTTCCTGTTGTTCGATACGTAATACTGGTTGATCAGGCAAAACGTCCTGGCCTGGATAGACCAGCGGCACACACTTACGATGACCGCCCGGCCAGCGTTCCCTTCTCACCAGAGTTTGCCCAAGAACAGACCATCCCAGAGGACCGGTCATGACAGGCACCTCCCGCGTGTCTATGCTCCTAGCACTTGCGCCCACTGGAGCAGACGAGCCTGGCGCTCTGTGTCATCGGAGGGTAACACCAGAGGCCGCCCACGAGCATCAATAATCAACCCCACCAATCCTCCATCGATCTCCTCGGCAGCGCGAGCGCGCTCACCAGGGCCAAGTCCAACATCGACGCCTGGTGCCGGGAACAATGTTAGCAGAGCTTGCTCATTGAGGCGCAAGGGAACAACTTCAATAGAACCAGCCATTACATCGACTGTAAGCTGTCTTCCATTACTATATTCTACACCCACCCGCACGGCCAACTGGCCCGGTTGCAGATCTCCAAAGGGGATAACACAGGTGCCCAGGCGGTGTGAGACGGCATCATTTTCATTCACCTGCACCGCCGTAATTGGAGCCACGCTCGCAATCGCGCCAATCTGCGCAATGAGCATGGTACGGTCCAACACCATAGAGGTCACGCCACGTGGTTCAAGGGCATCAAGCAACATCATTGCAACCTGCGCATATTTGGGCGCATGAGCCAGAATGCCTCCAGTAGCCAGAATGAGATCGCTATCGAGCCAGCTGGCGCTCTGTTTTTTCGCATCGGCAACCGTAACGATAATGGCCTCGCGCGCGAATGCCTGACCAATTTGTAGCTCTCTCATGCTGGTCGGAATTATTTGAGGATGCATTACACGGTTCAATACATATTGCCGTATCTCATCTTCGCTCACTGTAAACGGCAGCCAGCGAGCAATACGCTGCCAACCCACCTGTTGTAAAATGGCCCCGACACCAGGACCGACGCCGACACCAGAATTGACAGCCGGGATAAATTCGCCCTGCTCGCCAGCCAGCATCACCGTCGTTGTCGCCCCACCAACATCTGCCGCCGTGACATTCATCTTATAATGTTGTGCCAAAAAGCGCACGAGGCTGCTCAATGAGGTAGCAGTAGCTAACGGCTGGGACTCAGACCATGTGCGCAATCGATCATAGCCAGGAATCTGCTGAATGACATTCTTCTCATGCAGCGCGCCCACTGCAACGCTGACGGCTCCCACCTGGGCCTGCGAGGTCAGCGGATCGAGGCGGTTGACCTCGGCAACGCTTTGCAGCATACGCCGAACAGCATCCACATACTGAGGCGCACCAGCATAGATCACCGGATAGGGGCTGACCCCAAGATCCTGCGTTGGAACACCAGCTGAGGCGCTGGCTCCATGCAAAGCACTACGCTCTTTTGAAGCATTGACCAGAAGTTGACAGGCTTCCTGCAAGGGAGTGGGGCCAGCTGGCCCATCAGCCATCCCCACGATCAAGGCAGCATGCGGCTGCAAATCTCGGATGCGAGCGGCCTGTCGTTCCCATTCTTGCGTGACCTGCTCTTGCGTCCACTTTCCGCCGGGGGACGATGGCGAACCAGACATACCAGCGCCAACAGAGGTGGGTGCCTGCGTAGTTGTGGCAACATATGATGGGGATGCGATCGATTGTATCTCAGCATACAGCCCCGAAATAGCCTGCTCGACCAGCTTCTCTAAAGGAGAGTTGACAGCCCCCAGCACAGCAAGGCGCATTGGACCGCCCGCGCTGACGGTAGCGATGAACACATCCACACCATCACCACTCGATTGTTCAGGAGAGATGATACGCCCATCTTCGATAAAGTGACGGCCAGTAATAAATTCGATGACACTGATTGCCTGGATCACGCCCACCGTAATATCGCTTTGAGGAGGCGCGATGGTTGTAGGTGCCTCACCGCGAGCCATCAAACGATACTGGCCTTCCACCAGACCGAACAAAGAAACTTTCGTGGATACGGCCCCACAATCAGCAACAAGCAGCGAACTTGCTGTTGCATGGAGAGCCGTTCCCTGTTCTCCCCCTGAGTTGGGTTGTGTATACATCTCCGGTACTCTTCTCCTCTGCTGCTATTAGCGGAAGAACCACTCGCGGATCGAATTAAACAATCCCCGCTTGGCTTGCTTTACGTCTGACTGCCCATCACCGGTCTGCCCCGCAGCAGCATTGGGCACCGGTGGCATCCCTGGCCCACTGGCCGGGATCTGTGGCGATCCCATTGGAGGATTCCCCATTGCATAGGGATTTGGACTATTTTGCATTCCAGGTTGCGCACCACCATATACTCCCAGATACCCCTGAGCCTGTGGCTGATTGCCTGCCGCTGGCTGGGGTGTTCCTGGAACGTTATTGGGGACTGGAGGTCTCACCGGCTGTTGGGGCATGACGCCTCCTGTTGGCGCGCCCGCCATCGATGCGGGCCCGGACAGAGGGGGATATCCCCCTGGTTGCGCTGTCGGCCTCGGCGATGGCTGAGGCTGGGGCGGCGCCGGTGGCATTGACGGTGCGGAAGAAGCCGGGAAATTCGGGGCGGCCGAAGCCACACCCAGCATCGATGCAAACACGTTCGCGGCTAGCTCGCTCTCACCCACCGGTGGATTGATCTCTCCCCGGGGACGACTCGGCACACGCATATTCTCAACGCGTTGCGGTCCTCCTGTATACGTGCCCGGGCGATTCCCTCCTGCTGGCGCCTGCTGACCACTCTCCTTCAACCATGAGGGCAAGGCATCCTGATCAATAAAAGACGCAGCTGAGATACCACTACCGGCTGTGTTTGCAGGTGCGTTATTAGTTGGCGCGGCCCCCTGCCAGGGCATATTCTGCTGTGGAGGAGTACCGGGCATAGGGAATGAGCCACTCTGCCCTCCCTGGATAGGTTGAGCAGGCGCAGAACCTCCCTTTTGCTGCTGACCACTCTCCTTCAACCATGAGGGCAAAGAATCCATATCTAATAGGGATGAAGCAGAGAACCCTGTCTGACCAGGCTGTGCTGGCTGCGTTGGCGCGATGGGGCCGGAATTATTGGGAATAGCACCGGTTTGCGCTCCTCCCTGCGGATTCATCCACGCAGGCAGGGAACTTTGATCAATCAAATCACGGGCCGAAAAGCCCGCTGAAAATCCTGATTGAGCCGCTGGCTGAGCGCTCTGCAACGGCTGAGACGGCGGCGTTGGTGGCACAACCGGGGTAACCGGAGGCGTGACAGGCTGCGACGCAGCATACAAACCAGAAGTGTTCTGAGAAGTATTAGTGGAGCCGGAATAGCCAGAAGGCTGTGGCTGCGCTGATCTGGCAGGAGAAGATGAAGGTGGCTGAAGGTTTTTCATCCAATCAGGCAAGGCATCTGGTTGCACCAGACTCGAAGCGGCAAAATTGCCAGGCGCAGGTGTCTCCGTTGCGCCGCCCGTAGTTGAGCCGCTCTTCCCAGAACCACTCTCTTTCATCCAGTTCGGTAGCGCTTGCTCATCAATCAGCGAGCGAGCAGTAAATCCTTTTGCCGCCAATGTGCTTTCATTCATGCTGGCATTCATATTGGCGTCAGTGTTTGGCCCTGGAAAAGATGCGGGGCGTAAAGCTGCTGGTGCAGGGCTGGGAGGCACAGGTTGATTGCCGCTACTCTGCTCGGGACGCATCCAACCTGGCAGCGATCCTTCTTCGATTAAATCCTTCGCGGAAAAACTCGATGGACTCTTGGCCGGAGCAGGAGGACGCTCACCTACCCGCAACGACTCCAGCCATGCCGGTAGCTCCGCCTGTCCTCCCTGCTCCTGACCACCACCCATCATCCCTTTATTATAGGTAGTATTTTCACCCTTGCTAGAAAGTGGTGCGCCGCATCGCTGACACTGTACAGCCCCAGCCGGTGCTACATTCCCACAGCGGTTACACGTAATCACTTTTGCTCCTCACTTTCGCCTGGCCTCTCGCTCGATAGCAGTGTATCATTCTTTTCCTTGCTTGACAATGACATACCCAACAGGATAAAACACGTTGATATGATACAATACGCACTATATCAATATTCCAAAAGTACTATTTTATCAGGAGATATGTATGCGAGAACAATCACCAGATTCTGGTGGTCAAAACTCATATTGTATAACAACTCCAACTTCAGCGCGTATTGTGTTGACCCTCCCGTTGCCTCCCAGCATCAACGAACAGTATGCAACAGTAAACGGACATCGCGTCACAACCGCCGTTGCGCGTCGTTTCAAGCGACAGGTGCAATCAACGCTCCGTTCCCTTGCCGTTCCTGATGAGTTGCTAGGCCGCCTGCGACAGAATTACCTGGCGCTGTTCCTTGACTTCTACTTTACCACGCCACTCAAACGCGACCTCGATGGAGGTCTCAAGATTACCCAGGACGCACTCTGCGAAGGGTTGGGATTAAATGACAACCGGGTTGTTGATATTCACTTAGTCAAACACATTGATCCATTACATCCCCGTCTCTACGTTGAGTTGGAGGTGATTGCCGACTGGCAATTCGATAAGGAGTACGTTCTTCTCAAATGACGAGAGAGCCTTGCCTCGCTATCAAGCCTTCTTTATGATAGAACTGATAACAATCACGTTCTGTAACAAAATCCGCTCAATTTTTATGAGGTACTAATGTGTTTAGACACTCTCCTGATCGAGAAGAAGAACAAAATCTTTCGCGCAGCTTCTCTGATAAGAGAGGACGTAATTTGTTCTTTGGCCTGTTATTGAGTTCCGGCATAGCAATGCTGGCCTATAAGCGCAGATCGCTCAGCCGTAGCGGCGTGATAGGCGCGACGATAACAGGTACAACAATCTACGGCATGGGAGGATGGCGCTCGGCATTGACAATCGTTTTCTTCTTTGTCTCCTCCAGCCTGCTCTCTCATTTCCGTACACATGACAAAGAAGAGATCGCCGCCGATAAGTTCAGCAAAGGCTCGCAGCGCGATATCGCACAGGTTGCGGCTAATGGTGGCATCGCCGCTCTGCTCGCCCTGGCCTATGGAACCAGCAAGCAACCTGCTATTCAAGCCGCGCTTGAGACCGCTTATGTCGGCGCGCTGGCGACCGCAACAGCCGATACCTGGGCCACCGAGCTTGGCGTCCTCAGCGCTCAGGCTCCACGGCTGATCACCAGTGGCAAAACGACAACTCCCGGCACCTCTGGCGGCGTAACACCATTGGGAACAACTGCCGCTGCCAGTGGTTCTTTAGCGCTGGGACTGTTCTACTGGCTGCTTCAGCCCCATCGCCGCTCGCTACGGCTGTTACCACTTATCGCCCTGTTAAGTGGGATGAGTGGCAGCCTGCTTGATAGTATTTTAGGCGAGAAGGTCCAGGCCATGTACTATTGCCCAACCTGCCAGAAAGAGACAGAGCGCTCTCAGCATAGTTGCGGCACACCAACACGGCCATTGCGGGGTATTTCCTGGCTCAATAACGACGGAGTAAACCTGCTGGCAACGGCAGGTGGAGCGCTCGTAGCCTTTTTACTCCACTTTGTAATGCGAAGAAAATTGGAGGATTGAAGATGCATAGATTGCGCCATCTCATCAGTCCGGGCTGGCGTCCCGGCTCAGCAGCGCTTGCTGGCTTGCTGGCAACGCTGGCCTATAGTGTGGCGATGGAATGGGATAAATATCTGATCGGGAACTACTTCCACGATGTTCGCTTTATCGAAGGTATGCTCCCGACGCAAAGCGAGGAAGAAGAGCGGCGAGGCTGGCTGCTGGCATGGCTGATCCATCTTTTCAACGGCGTGGCACTGGCGGAGGTCTATGCTGCCACCGTCAAACGCTGGCTTCCTGGCCCCGATTGGCTGAAAGGTATTCTGTTTGGCGAGGCATTTATCGCGGGAGCCTGGACACTAACGCCTCTGGCAGATAAATATCACCCTTTGATTAAAAAGGGTGCAATGCCCAAGCTGGCAACGTGGAAGTCGTTTCTGCAAAACCTGCTGCGTCATCTCATTTTTGGTCTCGCGTTGGGACTATTGTATCGCGAAAAGTAGTGCCCGATGAGAAGGAGAAAGATGTAATAGGCCAAAAGTAATAGGGGAAAATGGAAAATATGCGTGCAGAAGAAAGATGAAAAAAGATCTGCACGCATCTCCCTATAAGACCTGATCGCTCAAGCAATGAGCGTGCTAGACAATGTATTGCACCCAACGACTGATAAATGGCAGGCGATAATCTGGTTTCGACCAGGCCATCACCATCAGCCAGCCCCACAGGATGATCCAGGTCCACCACAATATCCTGAGCAACAGCCCCAGACCAAAATCCGTCAGAATATGGAGCAGAGGAATCCACGACAACATCGCTTGCAACATATTCACGCCAAACATCAGCAGGGAGAGCGCACCAAAAGTAATCATGGATTGCGCTGCATGCCAGCGCACATTACGATTTTTCTCGAACCAGAAGAGCAAGATGCCTGACACCCAGAAGAAAAGGTAGGCCAGGACACGTTCCAGGCGCTCATCCAATCCAAGAGTAGTCATTCTATGCATCATTCTGCGCCTCACTTTTCCTCAAACAGGACGCTATCTCCAGGAGATATTCCTGTTGTTATCACTGTACTGACATATATACGGCATGGACCTGAACAGTGTTGCAAGTCAGCGAAACATTTTCAGATAGTTTAGCGTCTAGTTATGTGGACAGAAACGAAAAAGAAATCGAGCGCAAGATACAATGTAACCAGGAAACTCATATCTGATTATGTTTGATCTTGTCATTTCTAGCAAGATTTGCAAAAATATGCGGGAAGAATAGGACATTTGACACAGGCAACGTAAATACCTTCGTCAGTACACTTATCACTATTAACAGAAGAATTGCACGAAATATCAGCTTCATAGCTGAAGGAAAAGGGATCAGTCCGGCCCTGTGACAAACAATCTATGGATCGGGTCTCTACTTATTCACATAATTCGATCCAACAGAACTAGAATGTGAAAGAAATGCAGGAAATTTATGCACATCATGAAAATAGATATAGGTTTTAGCCCTACTCATCCCTTACGACAAAGTATACGCTGGCTTATCGCCTTAATCACCGGCCTGGTTGGTCTAGGTGATATGCTTTCGGCGATTTTTCCTAAACTGCATTGGGGCACGTCACAATATATGTGGCCCATGCTCTCCCGTACCACACGTCTACATGCACAGACTTTGACGGTCGTGGTGGGCTTCTTCCTGATTATGTTGTCATACGGGCTTGTACGCGGCAAACTACATGCCTGGCGCATTACGCTGGTGCTATCGTTGCTCTCGGCAGTTCTTCTGCTTACATCGCGCAACTACACATTTCCAGTGCTGATCGCTACATTGTTCCTGGCACTCCTGCTAGGCATCTTTTCAGCCTTCTTTCAGGCCAAAAGTGATCCTCCCTCGGCCATACGCGGCTATGTCGCGGTGCTGCTGGGGCTGGGAATAGTGATATTCTATGCCATCGGAGGCTTCCTTGTCCTCTACGACGACTTTGAGCCACTGATCGACCGCTTTGGCCTTCAAGGACTCTTAGTACGCGTCCTGCTGCCGACCCATATGCATCTTCCTCACCATCCACCGGCTCTCTTCTTTGGGAAAGCACTGCCTTTCCTCTGTATCAGCGCCGTCCTCTATGGCATGGTTCAGCTCTGTCGTCCCGTCGCCGCTGTCCTTCTGCCAGAGAAAGAAGAGCGCAATAGAGTAACACACATGACTCACCTCCATGGGAACAGCTCCATCTCTTACTTTGCGCTGGGGACCGATAAATCTTACTTCCTCTCTTCATCAGGTAAAGCGGTTCTCAGCTACGTCTTGCAAGGCAGCACAGCGGTCGTCGCGGGCGATCCCATCGGTCCCGAAAGCGAGATGGCCGTTATCATGCAGGAATTTATGGTCTACTGTCAACAACAGGACTGGACGCTGGTATACTGGCAAGTTCGTGCTGAACTTGCTGAGACCTATCGTAAAACCGGCCTCCACCTGCTGAAAATAGGAGAAGATGCTATTATCAATACGGCCTCATTTACATTGAAGGGCGGAGCAATGGCGAATGTACGCACCAGCGCAAAACGAGCAGAAAAAGAGGGCGTACACGTTGTGTTTTACCATGGGCGGGTGACGAATAGCGAACAGCTGGCTCAAATGGAGGAAATTTCACGCTTCTGGTTGGCCTGCAAAGGCGGTTCGGAGATGGGGTTCAGCATGGGATACTTTGATCCGCAGGGAGACCAGGAGCAGATCTATGCCCTTGCCGTCGACGAGCACAATACAGTTCACGCCTTCGTCTCCTTCATACCTATCTATGGCCGTCATGGATGGGGGCTGGATCTAATGCGACGCGCCCAGAAACCGGCTCCCGGCACAATGGAGTTGCTGCTGGCACGCTCGATCGAACATGTGAAAAATCATGGGGCAGCAATGGTGAGCCTGGGACTGGCACCGTTGAGCGATACGAATCAGGAAAGCGAGACATTTCTGGCAAACAGCATCGACTTCCTCTCTACGCGCTTTGGCAATCCAGCGCAAAACCGCTCGTTATACAACTTTAAAAAGAAGTTTCAGCCCACCTGGGAGAGCCGTTATCTGGCCTACTCCGATGCATTAAGCCTGCCAAAGATCGGGCTGGCACTCTACCACGCCCATCAACGCAATACCAGCCTGCTCACCGCTGCCCGTCACTCATTGGCAACCTGGTTCAACAATCATCGCAAGATCAACCACAAGCTAGATGAGTCTGTAGAAGCAGCCAACGCATAACTTACGCAAACAACGAGGGATGATACTTGCATATCGCGCATCATCCCTCTTAATTCTTCATTTATCGCGCTGCTTCTATCATTTCCACAATTTCATCTATACCAGGAATGGCATGCGCGTGAGTATTTTTTTTCAGCAAGGAGAGATTATTCAATACGCCCTCAAAATGCACCTTACTAGGAGTAAACTCAATCGCTTTTGCATAGGATTGCTTTGCGTCTTCGGTTTTTCCCAGCATTAACTGAGACAACCCAAGATCAAAGTAGTCCCAGTACGGTGCCAACGACTCTAAAGTATCCAGGCGCTCTTGTGCAGCCTGTCCAGTTCGCGCAAACATTTCACGGGCGAGCTTTTCATCGCCGAGATACCACGCCAAGCTCCCCACGTTTCCCAGCGCATACGAGGAGGTTGGATCAACGGCAACGGCCTGCCTGTAGTAGTCCATCGCCCGCCTGTAGTCTCCTTTGCGCCTATAGAGGCCACCCAGTATGGCTACTGTTTCAACATCATCGGGATTCTGCCGAACACTTTCCTGCAATTTTTGAATAGCCATCTCGTAATCCGCTTCCCCTTCCCTCGTCTCACCAATGCTGTTATATCTGTCTCCCCGGCGTCGATACGTCAGCCCGAGTTCTCGCTGCACCTCCGGGAACGTCGGATCAAGCAACGCCGTCGCCTCCAATAGCTCAATCGCTTTATCATAATCTCCACCGCCGCTAAGAATACGACCAAGAGCAAAATTGGTACGGGGATCGTTTGAGATCAGGCTACGAGTCATGCCAAGATGTCTGATGACGATACTGATCTCCTCAACCTGTTTGTTTAACTGCGCTTGGGCAGAGGTGACATTTTTCTGCAACTGGTCCCGTAGATCAGCCGACTCCTCCTGTAATTCCTTCAACTGCTCGTTCTTCTTCTGCATATCGTTCTCAAGCGATGCAATAGCTGTACTTTTCTGCGCCAGTTCGTCCAGGCGATCCTGCCATTCTTTCTCAAGATCACGAAATCCGTTATTCGTCGAGAAGCCGTAGACGCCCAGAGCGACGGTGACAGCAGCGAAGACGGCAAAGACCACACCAATAATCGCGGCAAAGGTATTGAGCAAATTAAGCAGGTTTTGGGTCTGATCTGCCTGTTGTTTTACCTGATCTGCTATAGATGATGTAGTAGTATCATATTTCCAGAAAGCCACGATTTGCATAATAAATGGCATCAGAACCAGTAAAGCAATGAGGACGACCGCTACCCAGAGAAATGGTCTGAGACTGGGCCAGGACATAGCGGGTTGTTTTGAGGATGATAATCGCGATGTATTTGATTGCTTAGCAGCCGACATATCCATCTTCCTTCCATCGAACTATCAGACAGCAGCTAAAAACTGTAGAAGCTTTTCCTTCATGTAATGGTAACGCATCAGTATTTCATTTTATACCATAGAAAGATCAGTTCCGTCATCCTGTATTGTCACAACGGCAACCCTGCCGTATAATGAAAATGTCAATGCAATGATTATCCTTCAGGAGGCGATAGCATAATGCCCGCATTCAATGTGAATATTGGCGATCCCATCTTTATTGGAGCGTTTTTCGGCTTTCTTATCTCACTCCCCGTCTCGCTCTTTCTCGCATTCTGGTTAAGCGCGGTCAAGAAGCGTGCAGCGGTGGTGATAGGCGCGTTCGTGGGTGCGCTCCTGGGCCTTTTGATTCTTCTGGGATGGGCTGGAACGCTTATTTATGATCAGCCGTTGCCTGGAGCGAACGGTGGTTCTGTCTTCTTTGGTTCGTTGTTCTTCTGCACTGTACTGGGGCTGAGCGGTGGCATTTTGACCGATCTGCTGATCGCACGCAAGAGCAGAAGAGACTATCTACGTGCAACCGCGCAGGAGCACAACGGATAACTCATGTTTTATCTTCTGCATGGTGAAGATGAGTTCACCAACCGCGAACAACTCAAACAGTTGCGCGAAAAAGGCGACTTCGGCTACAACCAGGATACCTATAACGGTACTGAAGTTGATCTGAAAACCATCATCATGACCACCAACACGTTTCCCTTTCTTTCAGAGCAGCGTCTGGTGGTGTTGAACGGGTTGCCGAAAAAGAAGCGCGGCGAGTCTTCCACCAGTGCAGCAGAGCCATCAGAGGCGACGACAAAAGGCGGCAAAGCGAGAAAAGGGAAAAAGGGCAGTAAAAGCACGGCTCTCACTCGCGCCGCCTTTGATAAGGCTCTGGCCGAACACATCGCACAGATGGCTGAGACAACAGTTCTGATCGTGCTGGCCGAGGAGACGTTGGAGGCCAGCAATCCGCTCGTCAAGGCAGCAGAGAAATATGGCAAAGCGCTACAAAGCACGCTGCCTAAAGGGGCTGCACTGGAAAACTGGATCACGAAACGAGCGAAAAGTCTCAATGTCTCCATTACCAAAGATGCAACCGGCTTGCTGGCAAATTTCATCGGCAACAATCTCCGGCTCCTCGCTAACGAACTCGATAAGCTCGCAACCTACGTTGGAGCAGGCGGCACGATTAGCGCCGATCATATTCGGCAGCTATCGGCTCAGGTACAGGAGGCGCGCATCTTCGATCTGACCGATGCCCTCTCCCAACGCAACCGCAAGCAGGCGCTCAACATTCTCCACGATCTACTGTCCGATGGCGAGCCACCATTGAAACTCATCAGCACAATTACCTCTCAGGTTCGCTCGCTGCTTCTGGTGAAAGAACTCTCGCAAAAGGGAATGCGCACCACTCAAATTGCTTCGACATTGGGTATGGCTCCATTTATTGTCGATAAGGCATATCGTCAGGTGGGCAAGTTTAGCGTGAGTCAGTTGGAGGGGATTTATCGCCAACTTATGGCAACTGATGCCGCACTCAAGCGCAGTCGTCTTGCCCCTGAGATGGCTCTCGATCTCCTGGTTGTCAGCTTTGGTGCTTGATTCTTTTTTATCCAACAGAACTTGTAGCAGAATAGAATATCGACAAAAAGAGATAGAGACGCTATCGGGTGTATAATATGATTGCTACATCTTTACAAGAACGCATTATCAACCGCATTGAAGCGCAGGGAGCGCTCACTTTTGCCGATTATATGCGTATGGCCCTCTATGAGCCTGGGTATGGCTATTATGTGAAGGACGCTGCCAGAGTTGGTTGGGAGGGAGATTTCTATACCAGCACAGATGTTTCCGATTTCTTCGCGCATTGCATGGGGCGAAAACTCGTACAAATGTGGAAGCAGTTGGGGCAGCCAGCGCCTTTTATCGTGCTAGAACAGGGAGCCGGACGCGGCAACCTTGCCAGAGGTGTGCGCTCCTGGACGGCCCACGAAGCGCCCGATCTCCATAGCATCCTTGAGTATCACGCCGAAGATATCGGGACAGGCCACGACGCCCTACAAACCTCTCAGGAGGTATCTAATCAACAGGCTCCGCACGTGATTCTCTCAAATGAACTGGTAGATGCGTTTCCTGTGCATCTCGTCGAGAAGCGCGACGACACGCTCCATGAAGTCTACGTGACGCTGGACGGTGGCAGGTTGAGGGAAGCACTGGGCGAGCCGAGCAGCCCGGAGGTCGCCACCTATCTCAACACCTACAACATTCCCTGGCAGACATTTGCGGATGGCTGGCGAGCTGAGGTCAATCTGGATGCGCAACGCTGGATGCAACGCACCGCCCACCTCTTCACTACTGCCTCAACAGACCGACGCGGCTTCCTCCTCACCATCGATTATGGAGACGAAGCCGCGAAGCTTTATATCCCTGACCGCCAGCGTGGAACACTGGCCTGCTATTATCGCCACCAACTGACGGAGCGGCCTCTTACGCGTCCGGGCGAGCAGGACATTACCGCGCATGTTAATTTCACGGCGCTGATACAGGAGGGAGAGCGACAGGGGTTGCATCTGGAGAGCTTCGGCACGCAGGAGCAGTGGCTCAAACAGATGGGCATTCAAGACGAACT
Organism: Reticulibacter mediterranei; assembly: GCF_016587455.1. NCBI lineage: Bacteria > Bacillati > Chloroflexota > Ktedonobacteria > Ktedonobacterales > Reticulibacteraceae > Reticulibacter > Reticulibacter mediterranei. The sequence continues at coordinate 2,929,696 of NZ_BNJK01000001.1, forward strand.
GGCACTGATCCGTGAGCGAGATTTTGCTATTCTCGATACTGACCGGGGCAGTGATCGCGGCCAGGTCGCGCTGTTTCAATGGTACAACCTGCGCCAGCAAGTATCAGCCCTGACAGACCCTCACGGCATGGGCAACTTTAAGGTCTTGATACTCTCCATTTGAAATGAAAAGGGGCTTGCATGTGCAAGCCCCACAATCGCCGCGCAACTAATATTTGCGTGGAAATGTATAGTTGCGATACGAACTCTCTTTTGCAGGAGCCACTCCGGTTTGCGGAAAGCCACCCACGCCATTTGAGGATGACTGATCGCTCGTGGCAGGCAACAGCGGAGTGACGCCGGTTGTCGTGTTATTGACGGTGGTTGATGATGCGACCGGGACGCCGGTATTGCTTTGCGCGGTTGCAACGGCGCTATTGGTCTGCACGCGCCCACAGGCAACGCTCGTTCCATCAGCGCTCCCCTGATGCACATTCACCCATACACCCTGCGTGAGAGCGGCGTTCAGGTCTGTCTTCTCAAGAGTGGCAACAGCGTTCCCTTGCTGATCGGCTGTGATTGATCCGATTGTTGCCAGCACTTTGCCGGTACAACTGCCCTGGTTGAGCGTGACCACATAATGCAGGCTCGATGTCAATCCCTGGAGGCTCAATTGCAAGTCGCTGCCCTTGCCCTGAAGATTGGGCAGGAATTGTGCCGAGCCAACCACATTGCCATTATTGCTATTTAACAATGCGTTGCTGGCATTTGCCACGAATTCGGGACGATACAACATCAGGAGAAATATACCCACAACAACAACCACAAACAAGCGCAAGAGTATTTTGATCACACGGCACTCTCCTTGCAATCCGTCTATGCCAATATTTCGAGCATCTTCCAGATTTCTCAAAATAAGTATATCATTGCATTTGACTGAACAACAAGTCATTTCATACTGTTTCACAAACACAGGAGGAACTACTGATCTTTGTAAAATCAGTTCCTGGGGAAGATAGCTTTTCTTCCAGGTTCGTCACATGGTATACTTTTTAAACCAGGGTGTAACATTTGCCTTATCTGCCTATTGAACAGGCTCTCCCTTGAGATCCTCATCACGGCCTTCGATGTTGTCTGCTATCATAGTGCAGTTATGGAGGTACTATTTTATGGCAAAGCGTTTTCTCTCTCCCACTCTCTGGGCGGGCTGGAAGCCGTTTGGTATTGGCGAAACCAAGCCGCATCATTTTCTGGAAATCTTCAAAACGATCTGGCAAAACAAACGCCATCCTCTCTATGCATGGCGCATCCTCAATCAAGGTTGCTGTGATGGCTGTGCATTGGGAACAACGGGGATGCGCGATTGGACGATGGACGGCATTCATCTCTGCACCATTCGCCTGAACCTGCTTCAACTCAATACAATGTCAGCAATGCCCTGGCAGCGATTGGAAAACGATCTTCCAGCCCTCTCGCAGTTGTCGAGCGCGCAGTTGCGTCAGCTTGGACGCCTGCCCTATCCGATGGTGAGGAGACGTGGCGAGAGCGGTTTCCGGCGCGTGTCCTGGAATGATGCACTTGACATTATTGCCTCCCGTATACGCGAGACTCAACCCGAACGCCTGGCTTTTTACCTGACCTCACGCGGTCTGACGAACGAAGTGTATTATGTTGCCCAGAAGGTTGCCCGCTTCCTGGGAACAAACAACGTGGATAATGCCGCCCGTGTCTGCCACTCTCCCAGCTCTGTTGCACTCAAGCAGACTGTTGGCGTTGGAGCGTCTTCTGTTTCCTATCAAGATTGGATTGGCACCGACCTGATCGTCTTTCTTGGCAGTGATGTGGCAAACAATCAGCCGGTTTCGACAAAATACCTCTATTATGCGAAACAAGCAGGCACAAAGATTGCTCTCGTCAATCCGTACCGAGAACCGGGCCTGATGCGCTATTGGGTGCCTTCAGTGCCAGAGAGTGCGGTGATGGGCACGAAACTGTTGGATGCTTTTTATCAAATTACCGTAGGTGGCGACATTGCCTTCCTGAACGGCACGCTCAAACACCTCATTGAGCAAGATTGGGTGAACCACGAGTTTATCGAGGCACATACCACCGGTTGGGAAGAGGTCGCAAAGACGCTTGCAGCACAAGATTGGGAAATGCTGGAACGCGCCAGTGGTTCTACGCGTGACGAAATGTTCCGCTTTGCTGAAATGATTCACGCGGCCCGAACTGGCATTCTCGTGTGGAGCATGGGCATTACACAACATGCGTTCGGCGTACAAAATGTCAAAGCAATTGTCAATATTGCGCTTTCGCAGGGCTGGCTGGGAAAAGAGCATTGTGGCGTAGTTCCCATTCGTGGGCATAGCGGCGTGCAGGGCGGAGCCGAAGTTGGAGCCGTTCCCGATCTGCTGCCCGGAGGAGCCGCAGTCAACGCTGAAAATAGCGCACGTTTCAAAGAAATCTGGGGCTTCGACGTGCCAACCACTCCTGGCCTGCGTGCCGTAGAGATGATTGACGCAGCTTATGATGGCAATCTGGACATACTCTATTGTAGTGGAGGAAACTTCCTGGAAGTCTTGCCAGACCCACAATATGTACGTGAAGCACTTGAAAAGCCTGCTCTACGTGTACATCAGGACATTTATGTTACCAGCCAGATGCTCATTGATCCAGCGGATACAGTTGTACTGCTGCCAGCACAAACGCGTTATGAGCAACGTGGAGGTGGCACCGAGACTAGCACCGAGCGGCGCATCATTTTCTCGCCAACCATCCCCGGTCCACGCGTAGGAGAGGCTCGCTCCGAGTGGGAAATCTTTCAGGATCTCGCCGCCAGGGTCTCACCAGAGAAGAAGAAGCAGATCACCTTTTCCAACGCTCAAGCCATTCGTGAGGAGATTGGACGCGTTGTACCAACATATAAAGGGATTGCAGAACTGCGCAAGGCCGGTGATCAGATACAATATGGTGGACGCGTACTCTACCGCGATGGACAATTCAAAACTCCTGATGGCAAGGGCCATTTCTCAGCACTGGTCCCACCAGAAAGAAATCTGCCGCCCGGAAAATTTTTGCTGGCAACCCGACGTGGCAAACAATTCAATAGTCTGATTTATGCGAAAAAGGATGCCATGACAGGAACGGGCCGTGATAGCCTGCTGATCTCGCCGGAAGATGCGACCTCACTCTCGTTGAGCGAAGGTGATCGCGTGCTGGTGAAAAGCGATAACGGTGCTACGATGCAATGTAGTGTGCATATCGATCAGGTACAGCCACGCACAGTGCAAGCCTTCTGGCCGGAGTGCAATGTACTGATTCGACGGCGCACCTGTGATGTGCAGGCAGGAGTGCCCGACTATAACGCGATCATTGAAATAGAACCGTTACGCGTGCCGCAAGCTATCTCGGTAGCTGCCACTGCTGCAATGGAATAGAGGAGGGAAGTTGAGCAGGAACGGGGTGTCCATCCTGATCGTGTAAGCAGTAGAGGGCGTTGCGCAAATCTGGAACACCCCGAGAGGAGAAAACAATGCGTGAGATAAACCATGAAGATGTAGAAGACCTCATCAGAGCATTTATGACGGCGCTGGAAGAAAACAACCAGGAGGAGTTCGAGTCGTATCTGGCCGACGATTTCCGCTTTAGCGGCTGGACGCCGCGACCGTTGAGCCGTGCAGGTTTTCTGGACCTGTTCAAAGGTCTTAAAGAAGGCATACCGGGCTTGATTTTTAACCTCCACAACGTTCTGGTGCAGAACGATACCACAGTGACAGGGACATGGAAGATCAGCGGCTACCAGAGCGACTCATTCATCTTGCCCGTTCTGGGCCTGCCACCAATTCCCCAGATGGCCGCGAGTATCTCACTACCCGCTGAAGAAGTGGAATATAGATTGACTGGAAACAAGATCGTTGGTCTCAACGTCACACACACGCCGGGCGGCGGCATCAAGGGACTGCTGAACCAACTTGGGGTTGACATCCCGCTGGTGTCATAGTACTCCCGTAAGGTTCGTAATTGAGCGGTTATGAATTTAAGGCAAATAAACCGGGAATCTCCCCTGCGTTGTAGTCGAGCGATTTATCGCGGGGCGCTTGCCGTGCGGTTCCTCCGCGATAAATCGCTCGACTACAACGCAGGGGAGATTCCCGCTATAAATTGTCAATTTTCATTATCGCGCTGGTATCATCAATAACGATGAGTTCGAGTGCGATAAATCGAGCAACTACGAACTTTACGGGAGTACTACAGTTATATAAACAAATCTTACAGCGAGGGTACGCCGGTAATCTCGTCAATCGCCTTCAGTTCTTCCACGCTAAAAGCGAGGTTCTCAAGGGCAGCAACGTTCTCCTCGATCTGTTCGACTTTGGATGCGCCAATCAGAACGCTGGTGACGGCGGGATGACGGAGATTCCAGGCCAGCGCCATCTGTGCAAGCGTTTGTCCGCGCTCCTGAGCAATCGCGTTCAGGCGGCGTATTTTGTCGAGCTTTTCGCCGGTCAGCACCTCGTCGTTCTGGCTCTTGCCCCACCAGGCAGCCGCACGCGAATCATCGGGTAGATCACTCCCCAGATACTTACTCGTGAGCAAGCCCTGCGCCAGAGGGCTGAAGGTGATAACACCCGCACCGGCTCGCAACGTATGATCGAACAGATCATATTCGGGGCGGCGTCCCAGCAAATTGTAATACGGCTGATGAATAGTGATCGGCGTTAACCCCATCTGTTTGGTGATGGAGACGGCGTTCTCAAACTGGACGCCTGAGAAGTTGCTCACGCCAACGTAGAGCGCCTTGCCCTGACGCACGATCAGATCGAGGGCCGCCATCGTCTCTTCAAGCGGCGTCTCAGGATCAGGTCGATGGGCATAGAAAATGTCCACGTAATCCAGCCCCAGCCGTTGGAGGGACTGATCCAGGCTCGCCACCAGATACTTTTTCGAGAGCCATTCGCCGTAGGGTCCGGGCCACATGCGATATCCCGCTTTGGAGGAGATGATTAGCTCATCACGCGGCATATCGCGCAGGATCTTACCAACAACGCGCTCGGCATTACCTGGTGGTCGCCCATAGTTATTGGCGAGATCGAAATGCGTGATGCCCAGATCGAAGGCACGATACAGACAAGCACGGGCCACCTCTTCGCCGCGATATCCGCCGAAGGTCTCCCATGCCCCCAGCGAAATTGCCGGGAGCATGAGACCTGAACGGCCTGTGCGACGATACTGCATGCGATCATAGCGGTCCTGTGCAAATGAGGATGCGACTGTTTCTTCAGCCATCCCTGACCTCCTCTTTTCACGGATTACTTCTTGTACGGTTCAAGTGCGGGGGTATTGCCAAAAGTACGCGGCTTGCGCGGCGTTGGCGCGGCCCAACTCACGCCCTGCGTAATGACTTGCTGGACGATGGGATGATGATAGGTAGGTAGCGTCTCATGACCGGGGCGGAAATAGAAGATCTTGCCACGCCCACGCGAGTAGCAGCAGCCGCTACGGAAGACCTCGCCACCGCTGAACCAGCTCACAAAGACCAGCGTGTCAGGGGCGGGAATGTCGAAGTGTTCGCCGTACATCTCCTCGTCGTCGATCTCAAAATAATCGCCCAGCCCTTCGGCAATAGGATGGTCCGGCGCAACCACCCAGATACGCTCGTGATCATTCGATTCGCGCCACTTGAGGTCACAGGTCGTTCCCATCAGCTTGCGGAAAATCTTCGAGAAGTGGCCGGAGTGCAGAACTATCAGCCCCATACCGTCCAGAACGCGCTTATGTACACGCTCAACGATCTCGTCGCTGACCTCTCCATGAGCCATATGCCCCCACCAGGTAAGCACATCAGTATTGTTGAGAACCTCCTCGGTGAGACCATGCTCTGGCTCGTCAAGCGTGGCGGTGCGAACGCTGTAGCCAGCCTTGCTCAGGAAATCGGCCAGAACCGCATGGATGCCTTCGGGATAGTGTTTGGATACCCGCTCATCGTTGCGCTCATGACGATACTCGTTCCATACGGTAACACGAAGATTTGTATTGGATGTCATCTATTGCCTCTCCACATCGTAACTAGGGCAATGCCTGCCTTTTGACTTCTCATACTCCCATCCCTGGGACACACTTCTGCCTCATCGCGCTTGTTGGGGAAGGGAACCAGGGTACGACAACGCAGTCCCAACCCATCCTCCCTGCCACACGCGTATGAGAACATTACGCAAACGGCGTACTTCATTGTAGCATGTGGACCCGGCGACAACCAAACGCGAACTCGTCCCTATGTATGTGTAGATAATCCACAAAATTATCTACAGAGCATGACCTTTCATCCTCCCAACATCTATCTACCCATTTTTATTACCGTTGTTCTTTATTATATTTACAAGCAATTATATTAACGATAGCAGCAAATATACTTATTTATGAGAATTCACATGTAGTGATTTTTCAACTATGATTGGCGCATCGATAGATTTGGTGTTTTGTGGAAAGAGGTACAACGTAAATGTCTTCAGCAGCGGACACACAGTCGTATGATGGCTCAATCAAGACCATCTTTAAAAACGATGCGGCCAATATCCTGCCCCATCTGCTCCCTGGCGCAATCTGGCAGGAGACACTGGATATCGAGGTGCTGCGCTCACCTATGCGCGTGGATTGGGTGTATCGCGTCTTGTACAAGGGCAAGATTTACATTCTGCATCTGGAGTTCCAGGCCGGCACCGATCCCAAGATGGCCCATCGCCTTCTGATCTACCACGCCAAGGAGCAGTGTGAAGTGGAAGAGCCAGTTGATGTTTTTGAACAGCTTTTAGAAGAAAGTAGCGTCGTTCAAAAGCTATCATTCAATTATTAGTAACTGCTCCTGACGAAGCTCATGCATCCTCTATTCTGAGTGCTTCACCGACAGCATAAACATAATCTCAACAAGCTAACATAAAAAGAGAGATGGCGGAGTAGGAAACTGTGCCATCTCTCTTTGTTATAGTAAACACCTAGCTTTTTACGCTTACACTTACCCCTTCATCCGTAAGCACCGGGGCCGATTGCTGTACGCTCTTCTTCCAGGGCCAGCCGAGTTGCATACAGAGGTAGCTGAGGATGCAGAAGAGGGCCGAGATAAAGGTTGTATGCAGCAGGCCCGCAAGCATCTGTCCGGCAGAGAAAATGATGATGATCCCGCTCAATCCCTGCAAAATGACCATCGCAAAGGCCCAGATGCTACCACGCACCACATCCTGCCGCTGGCGATAGCGGCGGATTACCACGATCATAAACCAGAGGGTCAGCAGTCCGATGGACTCGGCAGCATAGCGATGGAGCAATTGCACGCCAGCATACGAGAAGAAGCTGGGCAGGAATGTCGAGCCACAACCGGGGAATTGGAAGCCACAACCGAGCGTCGAATTGGTGTGGCGCACCAATGCGCCGCTATAGACAACGAGATAGGTATACGCCGCCAGCCCCCAACCTGCAAGTTGCAAACCTCTGCTGACGGGCGGCACCTCTACGGGAGACTGCGAGGCCGCCAGTTCTTTCTTCTGCTGGAAAAGATGGATGGTCAGCAGGATCACGCTGGCAAAAGAGATCAGGGAGAAGCCAAAATGCATCGAGAGCAGCCAGTTTTCCGCAAAGGTTCCCTCAAAGACCACCGTGAGAGCGCCGAGCGCCCCCTGAAGAACCACAAAAAACAGGCTCATTGCACTGAGAAAGCGAGCGCGTTTATCCTGCTTGTAGAGCCACCAGCAAATAATGGTCAGGGTCAAGATCAAAAATCCATCCAGGCCGGATGCGGTACGGTGACTGAACTCGTACAGGGTATGGATGGACAGGATGTTCGGTATAATCTCGCCGTGACAGAACGGCCAGGTATTGCCACATCCCTGCCCCGAGTCAGTGGCCGTCACCAGCGCACCCAGGATCACCATAATGTACGCGCCGATGGAGGTGATGATAGCAAATATCCTTATCAAACGATGAATATTCATACAGATCTCCTCTGAGTTAGCACAGAGTTGCTAATGCGCTGCGGCTCCGCCCGACGAGTCGCTCCAGAAATAACCAGACAGCGGTGCATCAATGACAACCAGTTCGTCATGACGGATCACGTTAATAACCTATAATATATAGCACGCATTGGCAGAGAGGGCAAGCGCGAACCAGATCCAGGGCTTTCCAGTTCTCCGCTCAAAGGGGTGCAGGGGTCTCCCTGCCGGGGCCTGGGGCGTCCCCAGTTTCCTTCCCTCCTTCGCGCGCCGCCTGCGGCGGCGCGCAAAAGAGAAGAAAAAAGGTTTTTGCGGGGACACCCCGCACCCCGGCAAAGGGCTGCCGCCCTCTGCACTCCCGCTAGATGGGAGAATTGGAAAGCCCTGGAACCAGATCAGTCAGGCTGCAAAAATTTATTTCTACATGTTATACTAGCCTTATCCCGGCTCTACTGGTAGCACGGAACGAGACCAGAGAAAGCCGTTATTTCGCACAAAAGAAAGGAGAACTACCCACCTCTTTTACCACTCCTTACGGATGATGTTCTTGTATATCTGTCACCAATGGTTAACCCTGTTGATGCTCTTTCAGCAATCGGTCAAAGTGTATGATGCATACCGACCTGACAAGGGCATGTAACGATGTTGTTTCTTCAGCACAGGAGAACCCATTATGACCTGGACTCAGACGTATACGCCCCTCTTCGGCAACCTTATTCTTTCTGCCCTGGTCGCCGCGCTCCCGATCATCGTTTTGCTCGGCCTGCTCGGTATCTTCCACGTTCGCGCACACTGGGCGGCACTGGCAGGATTGGCAACGGCCTTGCTGATCGCGCTCCTCATTTTCGGTATGCCACTCCCCTTCGCCATCTCAGCTGCCATCAACGGTGCCGCTTATGGACTCTTCCCGATTGGCTGGATCATTCTTGGCGCAATCTTCGTCTACGATATCACCGTCCAGACCGGCAAATTTGAGATCGTCAAGCAATCAATCGCCGATCTTTCCAGCGATCGGCGCATTCAATTATTGTTGATCGCCTTCAGCTTCGGCGCGTTTATCGAAGGGGCAGCAGGCTTTGGCACGCCAGTTGCGGTCTCAGCTGCTATGTTGATCGGGCTGGGATTTCGACCGCTCGCCGCCGCTGGTCTGGCCCTGATCGGCAACACAGCCCCGGTCGCCTTTGGTGCGCTCGGCACCCCGTTGATCACCCTGGCACAAATTACCGGACTACCACTGGACAAGCTCAGCGCGATGGTTGGCCGTCAGTTGCCGTTCTTCTCGCTGCTGGTTCCGTTCTGGCTGGTCTGGGCAATGGCAGGGCGCAAAGCGATGCAAGAGGTCTGGCCTGCCTGTCTGGTAACGGGCCTCAGTTTCGCCATCACACAATTTCTGGTCAGCAACTATCTCGGCCCCACGCTGGTTGATATCCTGGGTGCGCTCGTCTCGATTGGATGTCTGGTCCTCTTCTTGCGCTTCTGGCAACCCGGAACAATCTGGCGCTTCCCAGAAGACGAAGAGCGCGAGGCCACCGCAACAACGACTCCTGAGACAATGCCCGATGCAGCAACCGGAACTGGCACACCGGGCGCTATGCCAGCAGCCGCAATGGTTCGCCCAACCTTCGATCAGAGCGACGTTGAGGCATCGGTAAGCAGCGGTGGCGCAGTGAGCATTGCTCCCAACACCAGAAATAACGCGGCTTTCATCGCCTGGTTGCCCTGGATCATTCTGGCCGTTATCCTCTTCCTCTGGGGTCTCACGCCGGTTAAGAACGTTCTCAATGGCATCTCAAACGTCAATATTGTTGTGCCTTATCTCGATAAAGTCGTGCTACGTGCTCCTCCGGTAGTGCCAAAAGCAACGCCAGAGGCCGCCGTCTTTGCCTTTAACTGGCTCTCGGCCACCGGGACCGGCTTGCTCATTACCGGAATTATCTCCGGCTTCGTGCTTGGCCTGACGCCGCTGGAGCTGGTCAAAACCTTCTGGGGGACGCTCACACGATTGCGTTTCTCGCTGTTGACCATTGCGGCGATGCTGGCAATTGGCTATACGACGCGCTATGCCGGGTTGGATGCGACTATGGGGCTGGCATTTGCCAGTACAGGGCTGCTCTTCCCCTTCTTCTCGCCGTTTCTGGGCTGGCTCGGCGTGGCGCTGACTGGGAGCGACACCTCCTCCAACGTCCTCTTTGGCAGCTTGCAGAAAATCACGGCCCAACAGTTGCATCTCTCGCCCATCCTCGCGACAGCCTCCAACAGTTCAGGAGGCGTCATGGGCAAGATGCTGGATGCACAAAGCATCGTTGTAGCTGGTGTTGCCACAGGACAGGAAGGCCACGAGGGAGACATCCTACGCTATGTCTTCTTCCACAGCCTCGCGCTGGTCACGCTGGTTGGCCTGCTCGTGGCCCTGCAAGCCTATGCGTTCCCTGGCATGATTCCGTAGATCGTCTCGACAAGGGCGGGAGAGCTTCCCCCCTGCCCTTGTCTCCTCGCATCCTCAATGGAGGGAATGGAAGTTTATCCATTCGTTGTTGTAATGGACAGAATATAACCTCAAAGTACCATCCTTCGTACTTAAAGAGAGCCACCTCATGCGCTGGCAGTTATTTGATATGGACAGCGAAAAGTTCATGTCCTCGCGCGAACAGTTCCGTGATATAATGAGCCTGATTGTTCGTTTCATGAGCAGCTATGCCTATTTTACCGCTCGCTGGCCCGACATCATTAGAACCGCACCAAAGCCATTTCATTAGGAGAACGCGTTACTATGCAATTAATAGGGAAGCTCCTGGGAGATCCAAATAAACGAGACATAAAGGCTATTCAGCCAATAATCGATAAAATCAATGCACTTGAGCCGAGCCTCAAAAAATTGAGCGACGAGGAGCTGGCCGCAAAAACGCAGGAGTTTCGCGCGCAGCTTTTTCTCCATCTCAAAGGCGGCCTGGTGCTGGAAAACGAACTGGTCAAACTCTTTCGCGAGGCGCTGGATGCCGTAGAGACACGAGCGGCCCAGTGCTCCGACGAACAACTACATATGGCAGTGCGCGACTATCGCAGGCGGCTCGATCACAACGAAGACCCGGAAGAGGCTCTCAAAACCCATCTGCAAGATACCCTCTCCGAATGCTTTGAGCAAGCCTATGAAAAGTTATCGCCAGCACTGAACGATTTGCGCGTGCAGGCGGCAATGGATCAGGCAGAGGAACGGCAGGAATGGCCGGACGAATCGAGCGATCCCAAAAAAGCTATCCTTACCCTGCTTAAAGAAATCGAGCCAGCTGTGGGCGAAGTCTCCCATGAGGAATGGGAAAACGTCTTTGACATCGCCTGGACCCGCTTTGATAAGGCTCGCCGGGCCAACAACAATAATGAGGACGAAGCTGATACGCGCCTGGAAACGCTGCTCCACGACCTGCTGAAGCTGCTGCAACCTGAAATTGTGGCGGTGAAAGCCGAGGCAATGGATAAGCTGATCCCCGACATGGTGAAGCGCTATCGCACCGGCAAGACCCTTGACGATATTCTGCCCGAAGCCTTCGCGGTGGTCCGCGAGGCCGGACGTCGCACGATCAAAATGCGCCACTACGATGTGCAGCTTGTTGGCGGCGTCGTACTCCACCAGGGAAAGATCGCCGAGATGGGCACTGGTGAAGGGAAAACGCTGGTCGCCACCTCGCCCATTTACCTGAACGCCCTCACCGGACATGGTGTGCATCTCGTCACCGTCAACGATTATCTGGCCAAACGCGACTCCGAATGGATGGGCAACATCTACAAGTTTCTGGGATTGACCGTTGGCGTCGTTGTCAATTCGCTTGACCCACAAACTGATGAGCGCCGGGCGGCCTATGAAGCGGATATCACCTATGGCACCAATAACGAGTTCGGCTTTGACTACCTGCGCGACAACATGGTGGCCTCGCTTGACCAAACGGTGCAGCGCGAACTGAACTTTGCCATCGTTGACGAGGTAGATAATATCTTGATCGACGAGGCGCGCACTCCACTAATCATCTCAGGCCAGGGCCAGGAATCGACCGATTTGTACGCGCAGTTTGCTCGCTGGGCACCGCGCTTGAAGCCGGAGGACGATTATACCGTCGATGAGAAGCTACGCGCCGTGATGATTACCGAATCTGGCATCGAGAAGATCGAGCGGATGGCGGGGATCACGAACATCTATGACGAGGACAACATCGACCTGACGCGTTACATGGAGAACGCCCTTAAAGCGGAGATCATCTTTAAGCGCGACAAAGATTATATCGTCAAAGATGGCGAGGTCATTATCGTTGACGAGTTTACAGGCCGCCAGATGCAGGGACGCCGCTATAGCGAAGGCTTGCACCAGGCTATCGAGGCGAAAGAGGGCGTGCAGGTCCAACGCGAAAATCATACGCTGGCCACCATCACCTTCCAGAACTACTTCCGCCTCTACCGCAAACTGGCAGGTATGACCGGTACAGCAATGACCGAAGCGCAAGAGTTCGATAAAATCTATAAACTGGATGTGGTCGCGATCCCGACAAACAAGCCCAAGATTCGCCAGGATCTACCAGACCTGATTTATCGTAGTCAGGACGCGAAGTTCAAGGCTGTGGTTGAGGAGATTAGAGAACTCAACGAGAAGGGCCAACCGGTTCTGGTCGGCACTACATCGGTCGAGATCTCCGAACTGCTCTCGCACATGCTCAATATGCAGGGGGTCGAGCATAACGTCCTCAACGCCAAATACCATGAAAAAGAGGCGCAAATCGTCGCACAGGCTGGACGCAGTGGAGCCGTCACCATCGCAACCAACATGGCCGGTCGCGGTACCGACATCTTGCTCGGCGGCAATCCCACTGGCTACTTCGACAGTATTCTGCGCAAACATGCCGCACAGGTCGATTTTATTCGCGATATGCCCGAAAGCGATGAGGACGAGCGTGCAGAGAAGGAAGAGGCGATTCAGGATTATATTGCCAACATGAGCGAAAAGGAAAAAGAGGAACTCATTCAGCAAAAAGTGCGGGAGTGTGAAATCGATCACGAGCATGTGCTAGAACTGGGTGGCCTGCGCATCATCGGCACCGAACGACATGAATCGCGCCGCATCGACGATCAGTTGCGTGGTCGCGCGGGACGCCAGGGCGATCCGGGTTCCACACGCTTCTATCTCGCACTGGACGATGAGCTGATGCGCCGTTTCGCCGCAGATCGCGTGGCGGGAATCATGGAAAAAGTTGGCATGGAAGAGGATGTGCCCATCGAAAGTAAGTTTGTCACCCGCTTTATCGAGAGCGCCCAGAGCCGCGTCGAGGGCTACAACTTCGATATTCGTAAAAGCGTAGTCGATTATGACGATGTGATCTCGATGCAACGTAAGGTGATCTATGCCGACCGTCGCCTGGTGCTGGAACACGGTGATGTGCATGATCGCATCCTGCGCATGATCCGTAGCGAAGTTGGCCGCATCATCGATAGCTCAATCACAGGCTCAGTGGTCACAGAAGAGGCGGAACTCGAAACCCTCTTCAACGCGTTGGAAGCCTGGGTACATATCCCCGAAGAGTTTCTGCCGGAGAATATCCACGCCATACGCCGCGACCAACTGAAAAAAGATCTGATCGATCTGGTGATTGAACAGTACGAGAAGCGTGGCGAGGAATTGAAGCGCCAGGCCATCGAGCAGGGGGTAGACGAGATTGAGCCACTGCGGGAGTTCGAGCGCTCCTATCTGCTCCAGGTGTTGGATCGTCTCTGGATGGATCATATCGATTCGCTCGATGTGATGCGCGCCGGTATCAGCCTGCGTGCGGTGGGACAACGTGATCCGCTGGTAGAGTTTAAGAGCGAAGCCTTCCGCATGTTTGAGGATCTGAAGCAAGCGATCCAGCATTACACGGTTGATGCACTGCTCAAGCTCTTGCGCAACGACCTGACCATCACGCTCAAACGACCGGAGCCACCGCGCAAGATGCCGCGCAACTTGCGTACCAACGCCCAACAAATCGCCGAGGCCGGCGGTCAGGCCAAGAGCGATGGCACCGAGGAGCGCGCCCGTAACGCGAAAGCGACTGGCCGGGCCAACCGCAATGGCAGCGGGAAACGCGGCGGTGCCAGAACTGCGACGGCCCCTGCGAATCATCCAGCCATCCCCGCCAGGATCGGGCGCAACGATCCATGCCCGTGCGGGAGCGGCAAGAAGTATAAAAAGTGTCACGGCGCATAAGAATTTGTAAAGATTTATGCCAGACAGATAAAAATAGGAATAGAGGGATTTGCGCGCAAATCCCTCTATTCCTATTTTTATCTGTCTTATCCAAGTCGTCCCATCAAGCGCGTCACGCTGCCCGGAGCAAGAGAGACGCGCAACTGTGAGCCTTGAGCCTGTAGCGTCTTGGCCGCCGCAAGCTGTACAACATCAGGCTGCTCAAAAGTATTATGGGCATGGATCTCGTCAGATGCCAGCGTCACAGCTTCCATTTCTCCCAGTTTGCCCTGATAGACTTCAAGGTCAAGCTCTACTGGCTGCGTGGGATGTGTGTTAACCACCGTTACGCACAGCACTCCATCGCGAACCGAGGCGGAACCATGTACGGCCCTCAATGCGAATGGTTGCTTATCGAGATAGCACGAGCGGCACGCCTCCTCTGAAGCCTCGCCGTTGCTCACCGTCTCAGCAGCAGTCAGGAAGCGGACCGCCTGCGCGCCCTTGTGTGGCCGATAAAGATCAAAGACATGATAGGTTGGCGTCTTGATGCAGCGATCCTCTTCTATCAGCAGCAGCGATTGCAAGACGTTAATCAACTGAGCGATATTTGCCATGTAGAGCTTATCGGCATGATTGTGGAAGACATCGAGCGACAAAGCGGCAACACAGGCATCACGAATGGTATTTTGTTGATATAACCCACTCCGAGGTTTCCCCTGCTCAACCGGATGCCACGCTCCCCATTCATCCAGGATTAGCTTGCGTTTGCGCTGCGGATCGTACTCGTCCATAATGCTACGGTGCCCGGTGACGATCCCCTCGATAGCATATGCTTTCGACAACAGTTCCAGCCATTGCGACTCCGTATACTCGGTCGCTGTACCCGCTGTGCCGCAATAATAATGGGCCGCAAATCCCTGGATATGGCGCAGACGGCAATTACCATCACGCTTCTTCATGTATTCAAAAAAACGCCGCGTCCAACTCCAATCGTGTCCATTGGGGCCGCAAGCAATGGCCTCAACCTCCGTCCCGGGATAATTAAAGACAAAGGATCGATAGCGTGCGAAGGCCGCAGCATACTCTTCGGGACTCATATTGCCGCCACAACCCCAGTTCTCGTTCCCGATACCCCAGAAGCGAACTTGAAACGGCTCCGCTGCCCCATTGGTCCGCCGCTCGTTCGCCAGCGTTGAATTGCCAGCAAAATTGCAGTATTCGACCCAATCGCGTAGCTCTTGAATGGTGCCGGAGCCAAGATTGCCAGCGAAATAAGGTTCGGCTCCAATGGCGCGACAAAAGGCGATAAATTCGTGTGTCCCCAGCTGGTTTGGCTCCTCCTCCATGCCCCAATGCGTGTTAATGCGCAATGGACGCTGCTCACGCGGCCCGATTCCATCGCGCCAGTGATAATCATCGGCAAAACAACCGCCAGGCCAGCGCAACACAGGCACACTCAGAGGCCGCAACGCCTCGATCACATCGTTCCGCAGCCCATCCGTATTGGGAATGCTGCTCTCCGGCCCAACATACACACCAGGATAGACCAGTTCCCCCAGATGTTCCGCAAACTGCCCATGTAGATACGGCTGGATCTGCCCAACCGGTTCTTGCGGTACGACAACCACTCGCTGTACTGTGTCCATGCAATGTTCTCCTCTGAACCAATTTTTACCAATTGCACCAATTTAGTTGTACTGGTTACATTTTAATGATATAATTGGAGCCATGTCAACCCATGCAAATGAAAAATACGCTGCTCTCCGTCAACTGGTGGAGGGAATGGCGGGACAACGACTTCCTGGCGAGCGCGAGTTAGCAACCCGTTTAGGCATCTCGCGCCCCGGTCTGCGCGCATTGCTGACAAGATTAGAAGCTGAGGGATTGGTCCGGCGGCACCAGGGCAGCGGCACTTATGCAATCGATCAACAGCAAGCACGCTTGCATACTGTTGCGCTCCTGATTGATGCAGAGTTAAAGCTGGGCGATGATCCCTTCTTCTCGCTGTTGCTGGAGCAGCTGCAAGTGCAATTGCAGGCCGAGGAGATACACTGCGTCATCGAACGAATGCACAAGCAGCAACGACCACGCAGTTTGCAAGATGGAGCCATTACGCTGGGCATCGCGGGGCGAGCGATCCTGGAAAACTTGCGCCCGAATGATCCCCCGGTTGTGGGCCTGCTCGTTCATGCCAACATACCCACTGCCGCTCATGCCAGTGTCTTCCAACTGACCGACAAAGAGGCAGGCGCGGAAGCTGCACGCCACCTGCTCAATCAGCACTATCGCGAGTTCATCCTGGTTGGGAAACACGACATCCCGGCCTCACATGAGCGCCTGACGGGAGCCGAAGAGGTCGCAACTCAAGCAGGAGGCCATTGTGCCTTTGTTGCGTGCGCCTTGAACTATATGGCAGGGCTACGCCTGGGAAGAACGATAGAGCTACCCAGCGAACCAGTCGGTATCATTGCTGCCAATGATTGGTTAGCGGTTGGTCTACAAGCTGGTTTATCAAGCAGGCAACCAGTAGCGCCAGTTCATATTGTCAGCTTTGATGGCCTCCCCATCACGGAAGATCCACTGTTGGGCATTGCCTCGTTAACTGTGCCCATTGAGGCCATTGCCACGGACACTATCGCTGAACTACGTCGCCTGCGCCAACCTGTTGCCTCTGTTGGGCGTATTGTTCGCTATCCACTGCATTGGCGTTAACGCTGCAAAAGCTGCTCTCCCAGGTACATGTTTGCGACCACTCCTCTTCATATGCGAGAATAGACCTATGCAGGATTTGTGTCTCTCCTGATTCAAAGAAAGAGAGTGCCTTATGACAGGTCAAGCCAGTACACAGTATGCAGAAGGCATCGAGGTGAGAGCCACCGTTACCCCTGAGTTTGCAGAAATCGTCACACCGGAAGCATTGAATTTCGTCGCGGCCCTCGCGCGCAAGTTTGAGGGGCGCCGCCAGGAATTGTTGCAGCGGAGAGCGCAGCGCCAGGCAGATCTCGACGCTGGCAAGTTGCCCGACTTCCTGCCCGAAACAGAGCATGTTCGCAACGCCACCTGGACCATTGCGCCACTTCCCAACGATCTACAAGATCGTCGCGTCGAGATCACCGGCCCCGTTGATCGCAAGATGGTCATCAATGCGCTCAATTCGGGCGCGAAAGTGTTTATGGCCGATTTTGAAGATGCGCACTCTCCCACCTGGGAGGCGACCATTCTGGGCCAGATCAATGTACGCGATGCCGTGCGCCGCACGATCACCTATCACAGTCCTGAAGGTAAAGAGTATCGACTCAATCAACAGACCGCCGTGTTGCTTGTGAGGCCGCGCGGCTGGCATCTCAACGACAAGCACGTGTTTATCGACGGACAACCCATCTCTGGCGGCCTCCTCGACTTTGGCCTCTACTTCTTCCATAACGTCCATGCCCTGATCGAGCACGGCACCGCCCCCTATTTCTATCTGCCCAAGCTGGAAAGCCATCTTGAGGCCCGGCTCTGGAACGATATCTTTGTTCAGGCACAGGAGGCGCTCGGCATTTCGCACGGAACGATCAAGGCGACGGTGCTAATCGAGACTATTCTGGCAACGTTTGAAATGGACGAGATCCTCTATGAACTCCGCGAACACTCGGCGGGGCTAAACTGTGGGCGCTGGGACTACATCTTCAGCGCCATCAAGAAGTTTCGTCATATCCCACAATACATCTTCCCTGATCGCGCTCAGGTGACAATGACCACTCACTTCATGCGCTCCTATTCCTTGCTCACCATCAAGACCTGCCATCACCGCAACGCCCCGGCAATTGGCGGTATGGCGGCCCAGATCCCCATCAAAAATAATCCCGCAGCCAACGAAGAGGCTCTGGAGCGCGTGCGAGCCGACAAACGGCGCGAGGCAAGCGATGGGCATGACGGCACCTGGGTCGCTCATCCAGGGCTGGTCCCGATAGCATTGGCAGAGTTCGACGCCGTAATGAAGACGCCTAACCAGATCGAGAGGAAGCGCGAAGACGTGCATGTGACGGCAGCGGACCTGCTGCAGGTGCCAGAGGGAACGATCACTGAGGCGGGATTGCGCAACAATATCAGCGTGAGCCTGCAATATCTCGATTCCTGGCTGCGCGGCACCGGCTGCGTGCCAATCAACAACCTCATGGAAGATGCCGCCACCGTTGAAATCTCACGTGCACAGATCTGGCAGTGGATTCGCCATCCCAGAGGCATCCTCAATGATGGGCGCAAAGTTACCGTTGAACTGTTTCGCCAATTGATGGCTGAGGAATTAACAAAAATACAGACCGCTCTGGGCGAGCAACAGTACGCGAAACGCCGGTTCGATACCGCCTCCCAGATCCTCGATCAGATCATCAGCAGCAACGATTTCGTGGAATTTCTCACATTGCCCGCTTATCGCTATCTCAGCTAACAGGAGATGACAATGGCAGTCAGGACGGAAGTATCAGCAGGAGCGTTCATCTTGCGCGATATTGATGGTGAATTAAAGGTTGCCCTGGCCCAACACCGGCGCAGCGAGAAGATCTGGAACATACCAAAAGGACATGTAGAACCAGGAGAGACGATTGAGCAGGCAGCCTTGCGCGAAATTGCGGAAGAGGCCGGTCTGTTCAACGTCACACTGATACGCTATCTTGGTAGCATCTTACGCGAGTCGGTGAAAGAGAATGGAGATATCGTGCAAAAAACGATCCATTACTACCTTGCTTACGCCTCCGACGACCATCAGCAGCCATCGGAGCCAACCGATAACAAATTTACCGTTGTCGGCTGGTTTCCCGCTCAACAAGCCATACAACTGCTCCCCTATGAGTCCGATCGTGCTTTTTTTCGTGAGCATCTCCCGTTGCTTCTGATACGCTCTTGATTCATAGTGGAGCGATTGATCGCGGGGATATCGCATGGCAAGCGCTCCGCGATCAATCGCTCGATTACGACATATACGCCTCAGTTAGTAGCCAGAATGACATCAGTTGGTGTCATCCTGGCCTATACATATTTCTTTCTATCTCTTATGCTTGTTTATAAGCGTTCCAGACAGAAAGGCATGCAATGAGTTAAGAGGTACAAAGATGAATTATAGCAACCTCAATGCGGCGCAGGCTCGTCAATTGATTCGCTCCGGGGCATGGCCGCGTCCGACAAGCGGGCTGGCTCTGGGCTATGTCCAGGCCAACCTTGTAATCCTTCCCCACTGCTGGGCCGAGGAATTCACGGCGTTCTGTCGGCACAATCGGCAGGCGGCTCCCCTGCTAGATGTGACCGCTCCTGGTAATCCTCATCCGACCAGAATAGCGCCAGATGCCGATATTCGCACAGATATACCACGCTACCGTATCTACCGCAACGGCCAGTTTGTAGAGGAGCGCGAAGATATCCTCTCCCTCTGGCACGAAGATTCCGTCGCCTTCTTGCTTGGCTGCTCCTTCTCGGCCGAACGAGCGCTAATTGAGCAAGGGGTTCGCCTGCGCCACATCGATCAAGAGAAAAACGTCGCTATGTACCGCACTGCACTCTCTTGCACAGCCACCAGCCATTTTCATGGTCCCGTTGTCGTCTCGATGCGCCCCATCAAAAAGAGCCAGCTTGAGTGTGTGACCAAAATTACGGGCCATTATCCTCTAGCGCATGGTGCTCCCATCCATATTGGAGAGCCAGCAAAACTGGGTATCGCCGATCTCGCTCATCCCGATTGGGGCGATGCGGTGGCAATAGAAGAGGATGAAGTGCCGGTTTTCTGGGCATGCGGCGTTACCCCTCAAGCGGTGATTATGGAGGTCAAGCCGGAGATAGCCATCACGCACTCGCCGGGCCATATGTTTATTACCGACTGGTCAGACGCCGCCATTTACCAACGCGCACAGTAGAAATGGAAAGATCAAAAAGAATGTTCATCAGGTAGCTTTTATAGCTTCCCATGCCGCTTTCGATATGTTATTCTTAGGGCGATATCAGGGAAGAGCAGCATCATCTTCAATCATGAGGGGTGTTCTATGACAAACAGTGGCTCTTATCTCGGCAATTATCGTCTTCTCACTCAGCTTCCCCAGGCGGCCCATGAAGATATCTACATTGCGGAACATACTGACCTGGCCGGTTCTCCCGTCCTGATCCGCGTCTGGCGTATTGCCGACTTTCCTTCCACCGAGGAGCAGGATGCGTTTCTGCAAGAATTGCACGCTCTGACGCAACTCCAACATGTACATATTCTCCCGTTTCTGGAATCGGGCAAGACCGCTGACAATATCTACCTGGTGACAGCGTATCATCAACCGCCATTAGAAACGCTACGGCAGCGGCTTGAGCGCCAGGGATCTCAACCATTGCCAGAACGCGAGGCGCTGACGCTCCTAAACGAGATTGGGCAGGCGCTCCAATATGCGCACCATCGCAACATCATTCACCGTCAGTTAACGCCCGACCGGATCTTGCTCGGCCCTGCCGGTTCGCTGCTCAGCGATTTCGGGCTGATGCATACCGGCGAGACGACGCTGCGCAAACAGAGTCAACCCATGAAGCTGCACGATCAGTATGTCTATATGGCACCGGAGCAGCTTCAAAATCAGATCGGCCCGGCCAGCGATCAATACGCATTGGGCGCGATTGCCTACAAACTCTATACAGGACAACAGCCGCCCCCTGCATCTCAAACACTATTACCGCCCGAAATGCTCAAGCCAACGCTCTCTCCAGCCATCGCACAGGCCATCTCGACAGCTATGGCTACGTTCCCTTCGGAGCGCTATCCCGACGTAGCAACCTTCATTAATGCGCTTTTAAATGCCAACCAGACCATCATCACCATCTCTGAACAGAACACAATGGCCGTTCATCCAGCCCCGGAACCGGTAGGAAGCAGCACTGTTCAACCCAACAACGCGCAGGCATGGGAATATATACAGTCCTCGCAGGCTCAACCTGTGCTGGAAGAGCAACAAACCGGACCGCAACCCATCTATACTGCGGGAACGTTCCAACCTATCTCTGAACCCATCTCCAATCCACAATTCAATCCCGTGTACAACGGAATGCAGTATAGCGGACAATATACCCCACACTACAACACACCGCCACCACGTCCAGCCGCTAGACAACAGAAGCTACGCGAATTCGTGGCAAAACGTGGTAGACTGCTGGCCATTATTCTGCTCGTGGTTCTTGTTCCACCACTCATCTTTTATGGCCTTACAATCCTACCCGCGTCTGCCGCAACGCTCACAATCACGCCGACCAGCAAGCGCTTAACCCAGACGTACGCCATCGCTGCGGTCAATGGGACGCCTAACAGCGCAATGTACCAGGCTCCGGGGTATCTTATTACCTTCACAACACCTGCAAAAACAAAAACGGTGCCAGCTAGTGGACATGGTCATCAGAACGCCACCGCAGCGAAAGGCACTCTAACCTTCTCTCAGGTCGGCCAAAACTCCAATATTCGGAGCGGGCAAACCCTCACTGGATTTGATGGCATTCAGATCATCACCGATCAAGTGTTCAGCATTAATGTTGGGCAGACCGTCGATGTTCCTGCTCACGCGGTCAACGCTGGCTCCTGCTGCAACATTGGTGCCTTCGACATCAACTATCAGGCCGATGTGATCGATGTGCTGACAAACCAGACGGTAACGACAGTGTTTGTGGCAAACAAACAACCCTTCACTGGTGGACAGGATGCTTTTGACTATAATTTCGTCAAGCAGAACGATATCGATGGTGTGGCAAACGCCTTTGTCAATCAGCTGACAAAGGATGCTCAGGCTGGTGTTGAGAAACAGGTCAAGCCCAACCAGCAACCAGCAGCTGATATGCAGTGTAAACCAAATATTAAGCCAGACCACAAGGTCAATGATCGCGTGGATAATGTCACGGTAAATGTGACTGTGACCTGTTCGCGCGAATACGTTGTCCCGCAAGAGGTACAGAATGCGGCGCTTGGTGCCTTCAAAAACGATGCGCAAACAAAATTCGGTAGCAACTATATGCTCTCTGGAAACGCTGTCATCAATGTTCCCTCGACTGGCACGCCGCTGAGCGATGGCAGTGTGACATTTCAGGTCAAAGTCGATGGCATCTGGTATTATCATTTCAGCGAGAGCCAGCAGCAGCAAATCATTCAGAACATCTTGGGCAAGTCGCAGTCCAGCGCCAATGATGTCCTGATGCACACGCCTGGGGTGAGCAAAGCTGCAATAGCCACATCCGGTGGAATAGGCTGGGCTATTCCCACCTCGCCACCGAGCATCAAATTTGTGACGGTCAACGTCCCTGGCCTTCAAGCTGGTTAGGAATCACACATACAAGGGGGCGAGGGCTATATGTCATACTACACCATGTAGCCTCGCCTCTTTTCATGCTTCATCTCAATAAATAGTACTCAAAGTCACCTGTTTGACATAAATGCTGTATGCATCTACACTACTCGATGGATGCTGTTCTATCCAGTTGATGAGTTATATATGTGGAGAATATTGTCAATGGGGGTCACAGATAATGCAAATGGTCGATCATACAGGACAACAATTTGGAAATTATACATTGACACGGTTATTGGGCATCGGTGGTTTTGCGGAGGTCTATCTGGGCGAACATATCTATCTTAAAAGTCAGGCAGCGATTAAAGTTCTTCTCACTACGTTAGATCAAGAGGAAATTGCCCGTTTTCTGGCCGAGGCACGCACTCTAGCAGCATTGAAGCACCCTCATATCGTGCGCATTCTGGATTTTGGCATTGAGAAAGATACTCCGTTTCTTGTCATGGAATACGCGTCCAACGGTACCATACAGCAGCGACACCCGCGAGGAGTGCCTCTCACGCTCGACGTTGTCGTTCCATATGTCAGTCAGATTGCCTCAGCATTGCAGTATGCTCACGATCAGAAGCTCATCCATCGCGATATCAAGCCGGGAAACATCTTGCTTCAGGAACAAAACGAACTGTTGTTGAGCGATTTTGGCGTGGCTATGTTCGCACATGATAGCCAGCAAAAAAGTGATCAGGAGTTTGTTGGCACAGCAACCTATATGGCTCCCGAACAGATTCGCGGTCAGGCATGCCAGAGCAGCGATCAATATGCGCTAGGCGTAATCGTGTATGAGTGGCTCAGTGGCGGCTATCTCTTCCAGGGATCATTTACCGAGGTCTGCACGCAACATATGTACACCGCTCCTGAGCCGTTGCGCAACCGAATACCGAACATCTCGCCCACAATCGAACAGGTGCTCATGACCGCCCTCGCCAAAGAGCCTTCTCAGCGCTTTAGCAATGTGCAGGCATTCGCAACCGCACTGGAACAGGTCTATCTCTCTGAACAAACCACCGTTCCCTCCTTGCCTGATGGAGAGTCACATGTCATTTCATCCTTTGCGGATAGCGCGACGCCTGCCCAGCAAGATGCAATACCGCCAACAACCGCAGCTTCACAGCAATACGCGCCGACCAACTCATTCAGCACAACATTACGGTCGCTCCTCTCGCAACGAACGCTTACCATTAAAAACTCGATCTTGTTGTTTGCGCTGCTGGGAATCGTGATAGTTGGTAGCGGTCTGTTTTATGCCTATGCAGCAACAGGACGACCAGTAACCACGCAAAATCGAAAGGCGACCGCAACGCCCACACAGATCGTTTTCTCGCAATCTCCATCGACGCCAACGACCACGACACCAACCACGTCCTCGACTCAGGTTGATCTGGCGGTTGCATCTTCACCGACAACAACCAGTGTAGCTCAAGTCACAGCCACACCAACACCAGAGCCAACCTCAAAGCCAAAACCCGATTCGACACCAACACCAAAGCCAACGGCTACACCAACACCTAAACCAGTTTGCCCTCCAACAATCCAATCGGGCAGCAAAAATACATGGGTCAAAACGTTACAGCAAGATTTGAATAAGCGTGGCATGAAAGATTCGGCAGGAAAAGCTCTGGTTGTTGATGGGGATTTCGGCGCTAATACTCTGTATGCCGTCAAGAGCTGGCAAAAGTCCGCAAAAATCGAAGTTGACGGAGTGGTTGGACCGCAGACCTGGCATTCGTTAGGTCACTGCTAAGATGTACTCTTTACTGGCTTTCCCAACAAAAAAGCCTTCTCATTCTAGCAGTGAAATGAGAAGGCTGAATATAAGTGCTGATGAAAGAGTCTTTATGAAAGCTGAATGCCCAGGCCACGCATCAGAAAATCGCTAATATCGTTCAAAGGCGAGGCAAGCGTGCGCGAATCTTCCTCCAGCTTTACCTGCTCTCGAACCTGGGGCAAATGAGCAACGGACGCCATAATAGAATCTACAAGAAATGTCGGCGGCTCGATTTGCTCCAATTGACAGTATAGTTCGTCGATATCGTCATCTAATATATCATTAACCAGTTCGTTAGAAACGAGATCTTGGTAGTTCTTCATGCTTGCTCCCTCTTACATTATCGTGTCGTTATCTGAGTATAACACGGATAAAGTAAGAGGAGAGTTTCATTTTTCCAAGCATTCTTAGCCAATTTTTATTTGTTTCCTTAGAACTGTTAGAGAAAAACGCCTACTGGACGTTCGCTCGTGGCTGCCACTGGGTTCCGAGAGCCGCACGCAGCAATGGGCGCGCACGCTGGAAGTAAGTCTTGGCGGTGGCCTCTGGCATATTCAAAGTCTTCCCAATTTCTGAGAAGGTGAGCTGGCCAGCATAGCGTAACAACACAACAGAACGGAATTTGGGGGGCAGGCCATCAATAGCTTTTTTCAGCGCACTCTGCAAATCATGATGTTCAGCAATTTCATCGGGCAACGGGCGAGTATCGGGCATAATATCCAATGGCGACAGGTCATCATCACCAGTGGTTGACTCTAACTCGGAGAAGTGAGTCGGACGTTTGCGCCGCAATTCGTCCAGGCAGCGATTGCGTGCAACCTGGAACAGCCATGCCTTCAACGGCTCACCCGTGCGCAGGGTCGGCATGGAAATATACAACTGTAAAAACACCTGCTGCGCAACATCACAGGCAAGATCATAATCGCCTAAGCAGTGGCAAATGAAATTGAAAAGAGGAACATTATAACGACTGACAAGCATTTCAAACGCCCGCTGATCACCAGCAAGGGTCTGTTTCACTAACATACCATCAGTAATTTCGGGAGAGACTTTCGGACTATTTTTTGTTCGTTCACGTACCTGCATCATTCATTACCTCACTTTCTTTGTTGTCAATAGCATAGTTTTTTCTAGTAGAATTTTCAAGTATTTTTGGCCCATATAAGCTCTGCTGTATGCCACTCTAAGCGTAAACTAAAAACATTAAGATCAATCTGGGTGAACCTTAAAAGGAGTTAATAATTCTATCTTTAATCTTCCTCTTATGATTTCTCATCGTTTTTTAAGCTTTAGTTCAGAAGGGTTCTGAATGAGGTCGTCGAGAGGTGCTCATTTATAACACGTAAGCAACCTCTCGAACAGTGACATCTCAGTGGTGTCCTATTGTGCCTCCTGCGGCCACAGATCCTTGCTTCTGGCCTTGATAATTTGTGAAGCTTGCGCTCTAAACTGGTCCAGCGGTATGCTTTTCAGGTTGACGTTGGAGCGCAGCCGCACCGAAACGGCACTGGCTGCCTCCTCTTGATCGCCCACAATCAGCATATACGGGATCTTTTGCAACTGGGCATCGCGAATCCGAGCATTCATCCGCTCATTACGCGCATCTACCTCAACGCGTATCCCGGCTTCTCGCAAGACCTCGCGCACACGTTCAGCATAGGCGGCATGGCGGTCCGCAATAGGAATCAACATGGCCTGGATGGGTGCCAACCAGACTGGAAAAGCTCCTGCCGTATGCTCAATCAGAATGCCGATGAAGCGTTCGAGCGAGCCATAGATGACGCGATGGATGACCACTGGCGTTCTTTGCGAGCCATCCCTATCGATATAAGCGCACTGGAAGCGGCGCGGCATCTGGAAATCAAGCTGGATCGTTCCCATCTGCCAGGATCGCCCCAGCGCGTCCTCCATCAGAATATCGATCTTCGGTCCATAGAAGGCACCATCGCCCTCCTCTACCGCATAATTGCCCGCTCCGGCATATTTATCCAGAATATGGCGCAGGATCGCCTCAGCCCTGTTCCACGTCTCCATATCTCCTATGTAGGAGTCAGGACGCGTACCCAGACGTAGCGAATACTTCAGATCGAAAATGCTATAGAAAAAGTCGATATCTTTGAGAATACGCTCATACTCATCCTCCAACTGCTCCTCCGCCACAAACACATGGGCATCATCCTGCGTGAACTTCTGCACCCTCAGCAACCCATGCAACGTCCCTGAACGCTCATGGCGGTGCAGGATATCACAATCAGCAAGACGAAGTGGTAGATCGCGATAACTGCGCGTCTTAAAATTGAAGACCATCATCGCGTTCGGGCAGTTCATCGCCTTGATGCCATAGCCATTGATTACACCATTAATGGAAAGCAGAAACATATTGTCTGCATAGTGCGGCAAATGCCCCGACGTTTCCCAAACCGTCCGCTCGTTAATCAACGGGGCCGAGATCTCCTGATAGCCTCGCTTCTCATGCTCCACGCGCCAGAAGTTAATCAATTCCAGCAATACTTTAAAGCCACGCGGCAACCAGTAAGGCATGCCTGGAGCCGTCGCGTCAAAGTGGAACAGTTCTAACTCGCGGCCCAACTTGCGATGATCGCGCTTCTGGGCCTCCTCCAGTTGCCACAGGTATTGATCAAGTTCTTCCTGCGAGAACCAGGCCGTGCCATAGATGCGCTGCAAACGATCACGCATTTCGTCGCCGCGCCAGTACGCCCCCGCGATGCGCATCAATTTAAAAGGGCCAATTTGTCCCGTGTTCTCGACATGCGGTCCTCGGCATAAATCGAGAAAGTTACCCTGTTGATAGATCCCGACCTCCTGATCGAATAAATGCTCGATAATCTCAACCTTATAGGGTTGTCTGCGCTGCCGGAAGTACTCAAGCGCCTTCTCACGCGGCCAGCGATCCTGCACAAAAGGGTATTTTGCGGCAATAATCCGCTGCATCCGTCGCTCAATTTCCGGCAGATCATCGGGCGTGAGCGAGCGCGGCAAGGCAAAATCGTAATAAAAGCCGTCCTCGATGGCCGGGCCAATGGCAAATTGAGCGTCGGGGAACATCTCCTGCACGGCTTCGGCCATCACATGCGCGGCAGAGTGCCGCATCCGTTGCAGCGGCGAGTAGCTCACCGACTCCTCTAAAGCACCTTCAAACGACATGTTTCTTTCATCCTTTCTGCTTGTCATGCATAGTTTAACTGTAACAGCAAAAAGCCTTCTCATCCCCACCCGAATACATAGCTGCATTCAGAGCACAAAAGGGACGAGAAGGCTCGATAGTGAAACGATCCTTTCGTGGTTCCACCCATATGCCGCGTTCTTATTACCTGGACAAGAACGCGCTCTAGAGGCCGTTAACGGGGCCAGGGCGTGTACTTTACTGACTCAGTACAGGCTGGCGAGGGGTATCTTCTTCTTGTTGGTTGGTGTGCTTTCAGCCGATCGGCACATCCTCTCTGCTTACCACCGTAACAACTGCAAGAGATTGTCGCTACGGAAGAAGACATGTCTCGCTTCTATGCCATGCTTATTTCGCTATAATTGGTGCATCCGCAATTGGAGCGATGAGCGCTCCCCCGAAAATGGCAGGGGCCCTGGCTCACACCACCTGAATGCGGCAAAACGGGCGAGGACAAGCCATCACCCCTGCCATTTTCGGCCTCCCCAGAGGAGTTCATGGATGCATCAATAACGTATATTTATTTCTGAAACCAGAGTTCCCGATTTTTGGTCGTGATGATCTCACCGACGCGCTCTACAAACTGGTTGAGCGGCATGCTCTTGAGATCGACATTCGAGCGCAGACGGACCGAAACAGCGTCCGCTGCCGCCTCTTTATCGCCCACCACCAGCATGTACGGGATCTT
Source organism: Reticulibacter mediterranei (assembly GCF_016587455.1). Classification (NCBI taxonomy): domain Bacteria; kingdom Bacillati; phylum Chloroflexota; class Ktedonobacteria; order Ktedonobacterales; family Reticulibacteraceae; genus Reticulibacter; species Reticulibacter mediterranei. The sequence goes on from NZ_BNJK01000001.1 coordinate 2,957,826, forward strand.
CTGCAACTGGGCATCGCGGATCTTGGCGTTCATGCGCTCACCTCGCGTATCAATTTCGGCCCGGATGCCAGCTTCTTTGAGCGTTACCAGCACTTTGCCAGCATATTCGGCGTGGCGATCAGCAATGGGAATGATCATCACCTGCACCGGGGCGAGCCAGACCGGGAAGGCACCGGCGAAATGCTCGATCAGCATCGCCATAAAGCGCTCCGTCGAACCCGTCACAGCGCGGTGAATCATGACCGGGCGATGGGCCTGTCCATCCTCGCCGATATACTCCAATTGGAAGTTCTCCGGTTGGTTGAAGTCAAGCTGAATCGTCGAACACTGCCATTCGCGACCCAGTGCATCACGAACCATGAAGTCCACTTTGGGGCCGTAGAAGGCTGCCTCGCCGATACCCACCTCATACTTGAGACCCTTACGCTCAGTGGCATCACGTAACGCCGTCTCTGCTGCCTCCCACACCTCATCGCTGCCGATATATTCCTCTTTCTTCTGTGGATCACGAAGCGAGAGGCGCACCCAATAGTCGGTCAACCCATACGTCTCGAAGACCTCCAGCGTGAGGTTGATCGCGTTGTCAAACTCCTGCTGGACCTGGTCAGGTCGCATAAAGACGTGGGCATCATCCTGCGTCAAACTGCGCACGCGTGCCAGACCCGTGAGCGTGCCCGCCTTCTCATAGCGGTACAGCGTGGCAAACTCGGCGTAGCGCACTGGCAGATCGCGATAACTGTGCATTTGCGATTTATAGAGCGTGATATGGTGCGGACAGTTCATCGGCTTGAGAACGTAGGCATCATCCTCAGAGAGTTCCTGCTCACCCTTCATCACCGGGAACATATTCTCGCGATACGTGTACCAGTGGCGCGACGTTTTGTAGAGCCGCACCTTGCCCAGATGAGAGGTCCAGACGTGCTGGTAGCCGTAGCGCTCCTGCGTCTGCCGCACATACTCTTCCATCAGGTGGCGCAACATCTCACCATTGGGCAGGAACATCGGCACACCAGCGGGCAGGTCGTCGCTCAGCACAAAGAGCTTCAACTCGCGGCCCAACTTGCGATGGTCGCGCTTCTGAGCCTCTTCCAATCGCCACAGGTATTGATCGAGTTCCTCCTGCGAGAACCAGGCCGTGCCATAGATGCGCTGCAACATAGGGCGATGCTCATCGCCACGCCAGTATGCTCCAGCTACGCGCATCAGCTTGACCGGCCCGATCTGACCCGTGTTCTCGACGTGAGGACCACGACAGAGATCCAGAAAGTTTCCCTGCTGATAGATGCCAACCTCTTCATCGGGCAGGTTCTCGATAATCTCGACTTTGTAGATCTGCCCCTTGTTGCCAAAGTATTCCAGGGCTTTTTCGCGCGGCCAGCGATCCCGCAAGAAGGGATATTTTGCGGCAATGATCCTCTGCATTCGGCGCTCGATTTCCGGCAGATCTTCCGGGGTCAGCGCACGCGGCAGATCAAAATCATAGTAAAACCCATCCTCGATGGCCGGACCAATGGCGAATTTGGCATCAGGAAAGATCTCCTGCACTGCCTCGGCCATCACGTGTGCGGCGGAGTGCCGCATGCGCTGAACCGGCGTATAATTTACCGATTCCTCCAGTTCAACTTCCACCGACATAAGTTATCCTCCTTCAATGGTTCCGTTCATTTGTAGAGAACCATATTTATCCCAATAAAAAAACCTCTTCATCCCACCTGGGACGAAAAGGTTAACATGCACTTTTCGTGGTTCCACCCACATTCCGCACTCACCTGCTCACGCAGCAACAGATAGCTGTCGTCGCCCTCTCTCCTAATAAAAATGGGGCGTGAGAATGCGCTCTCATAAACCGATAACGTGGTTTGGACGTGTACTTTACTGGCTCAGTACAGACTGGCGAGGGGTATCTGCTTACTTACGAGTCGGGACACTCTCAGCCTATCGGTGCGGCCCTCTCTGTCTACTCATGGGTAAGGGACATGTCTCGCGTGCATCAAAATTCAACTTTACTATTGTCTTCTATAGTAGCATACATGACCATCCGTGTAAAGAGGGATATGTTTATTATTTTTCTCTCACCAATAAACATATCTTCATCATCCATGCTTATGTTCAGTCTATTACTTGTATATCTATGCAGTCCCCATATTTCGTAGTTGCGCGATAAATCGCGCAACTACGAAATATAAGTTCATTCAATTAAAAGGGACATATCAGATCAGCCCTGCTGGAATACCCTGATGTAATCAATGTACATCTTTTGTGGATAGGTGCTGCTACCATCGGGATCGCCAGGCCAGGTGCCTCCAACTGCGACGTTGAGCAAAAGGTAGAAGGGGTGGTCATAGGCCCATCTCCCATGCTGTTCTACCGTTGTTTTGGTCACAGTGAAATACTTGTTGCCATCCACAAAGAAAGCAATCTGGTTAGCGTTCCATTCGACGGCAAACAGATGATAATCATCGGCAAATTTTTTCCCGCTTTGCAGCGAATATGGGCCACCTATCCCGTTCGCACCCGAATAGCCGGGACCGTGAACCGTTCCATGCACCGTTGATGGCTCCCGTCCGATATTCTCAAAGATATCGACCTCGCCGTTATTCGGCCACCCCACGCTTGCAATATTATTGCCCATCATCCAGATTGCCGGCCATATTCCCTGACCAGACGGGATTTTGATGCGCGCCTCGACTCGCCCATAGGTAAAGTCAAACTTGTCTAACGTGGTGAGGCGAGCAGAGGTGTATTGACAAGTGCCATACCAGCATTGATAGTTGGCCGGATTCTCCTTACGTGCCTCAATAACGAGATTGCCGTTCCCATCCTGTTTGGCATTGTCGCTCTTCGTATAATATTCTCGCTCCTGATTGCCCCAGCCACCGCCACCAACATCAGCAACCCACTTGTTGCCATCTGGCCCTGTTCCGACAGCACCATTAAATTCATCATTCCAGATAATATGCCAACCAGCTGGCGCCGTTGGAGTGGTCGCCACTATCGGCGTCGTTCCTACCGTTGGCGTGATCCCTACGGTTGGGGTGACTTCTGCTGTTGGTGTAATCCCTACCGTTGGCGTCGTTCCTACGGTTGGCGTCGTTCCTACCGTTGTCGTGACTTCTGCTGTTGGTGTAATCCCTACCGTTGGCGTACTTTCCTCCGTCGGGGTTGATTCTACGGTTGGGGTGACTTCTGCTGTTGGCGTGATCCCCGCCGTTGGAGTTACCTCTACGGTTGATGTAGCTTCTGCTGTTGGCGTCGCTCCCGCTACCGGAGTACTTTCCGTCGTTGGGGTTACTGAAAGACCTCCAGCGACGCCGTATATCTGGAACTCCGCGAGGGAGATACCAGAAAACATGCCGTGCGCCATCACATACAGGCGAATGTAACGACCTTTCCCCGAAACGGTCAATTCCTCTACACCACCCTTTCCACTGTTCGTCGAATACAGCGAGGTCCAGGCCTTCTTATTATCTGAAACCTGAATCTGATATGCCTTCGCATATGCTGCTCCCCATGTCAGAATCACCCGATGAATCACAGCCCCCGCCCCCAAATCAACCTGTAACCACTGTCGATCAGCATAGCCACTCACCCAGCTCGTTTTTGTATCTCCATCCACCGCCTTCTTCGCTGTGCAGTCACGACACCAGAAGTTATTCCCACGCGTAGAAGAGGTTGCCGGACGTTTTGCCGAAATTAACGTGTCTTCAGTAGTACTTGCAAACGCATAGCCAGCTGATAAAAATAATCCTCCCAGCAACATGCAGAGAGGAAACAATTTGATGACATTCCACAGGCTCCTCGTTTGTTTTTTCCTTGACGCATGTTCCATATGCATTGTATCCCCCGTAGAAATATTTCCCTGCCTCAACAAATAATTCTCTCGCCTGTACGAGACATTGCACGGCTGTACACCCGGGTTTAAAGCCACCAAATAGAGAAGAGATGAGGCTTTACCTATAATGATAAGAATATTCTATATACTCACAAGGTAGTTACAGGGACAAAGAGGATGTTTAAGAAAAAGAGCGCACCAGGAGATACGGTGACTTATCCCAACCATCTCTCGGCGAACAAAGGGGCTGACCTGTTTACCTATGAACATGCGAACACCATCAAGCCAGAAAGGGCCAGTTCATCCTCGCCTTCAAAAGAGCAGGGCATTTCTGACTTATGGGGGGTGAATCCATAGTTGGCTATATCTCGTCCATATTTTTCAAAACGTGTTATAATACAAGCAAATTTTCGGGTTCTTTTTCAGCAAAACCTTGCCTTTCTCGAAGTTCTAGACCAGCAGGAGTCTACATGTGTACTCATACATCCCCCCTCAACAGATACCGAGTTGCCGCAATTCAATATGAGCCGACGCTCGGCGAGAAAGAAAAGAATATTCGCGACCTGCTCCGACTGGTTGAGGAGGCAGCCCAACATGATGCACGTATTATTGTCTTGCCAGAAATGGCAACTACGGGTTATGGCTGGGCCTCACGCGCAGAGATTGCACCATATGTGGAGCCACTTCCTGGCCCCACCACTGAGCGCTTCCAACAGCTGGCGGCACGCTACAACTGCTATATCGCGGTCGCACTGCCAGAAGTAGATCCAGCCACACAGGTCTATTACAACAGTATGGCCCTGATCGGTCCCGATGGCCTGGTAGGAACATACCGCAAGATCCATTCCTGGATGGCGGAGCCGCGCTGGGCACGCGATGGCGATCTGGGCTTTCCTGTCTGGGACACGCCGCTTGGACGTTTGGGCAGCCTGATGTGCATCGATGCCAACTACTGCGAGTCAGCACGCCTCTCTACTCTGCATGGAGCCGATGTTCTGCTGTTCCCAACCAGCCAGTACGCCACGAAATGTCCTGATAGCTGGTGGATGGCACGCGCATTTGAGAATGGGGTCTATCTCATTGCCGCCAATCGCTACGGCATGGAACGCGGCCTGCAATTCAGCGGTGGCAGCAGCATCTTAAATCCAGACGGGTCTATCCAATCCTATCTGGATACAGGCGAAGGCATCGTCTACGGTGAAGTTGATCTGGAACAGGCAAGGAACAAGTCCTGGGGCAGCGCCATCTCTCGTGCAGGAGACCGTCTGGCCGACCGTCGCCCCTCTGAATACGTCTCGATAGTACAAAATACCTATCTCTGGGAGCCGCTGCGCTATCATAGTCTCTACGAGCTTGGCGAGCTACCAGAAGGGCAACTCTCGTGCGTCGGCTTCGTGCAGACGCGACTGGACACGTTTCCCAACCATTCAACCCAGGCGACGATTGATGCTCTGGGGGAGTTTGTCCGTACATGGATGCATGATAGCGCTCCCGCCAGCCCTGATATTCTGGTTTTGCCCGAACTGCTACTTCCAGGACCAGTGCCAGCGCCCCAATACGAACTACGCGAAGGCAGCGAGATGTACACGCCCGAAGAGATCGCAGCTCACTTTCGGAAAGGAGCTATCCGCGTGCCCGGTCCCGAAACGGAGGCGCTGGTAGCCATCGCCGATGAGTTACAGATCAGCATCGTTCTGGGAGTGGCAGAGCGCACAGACGATGCATTTTATAATACAGTACTGCTGTTAGATCCCGAAGGGATTTATGGCACCTATCGCAAGCTGCATCTCACAGAGCGCGACCGACTCTGGGCCACGCCCGGCAATCTGGGCCTGCCCACGTTTGACACACCAACGGGACGCATCGGGCTGGCAACTGGATACGATGCCCTTTTCCCGGAGACACTGCGGGTGCTGGCTGGCAAAGGATCTGATCTGATCTGCGCGCCAACCTTGCTCGATTTTCCCGACCCTGTTGGTCTGCCACCTTCGAAAATTCCGCACCTCATCAGCGCTGGACCCGATGAGTATGATCCTGAACACTACCTCATCTGGCGCATCCGTGCCGCCGAACACAACGTCTATCTGGCAATAGCCAATTGGAGTGGACAGGTCAACGGCATTCAAGCAAATGGGGTCAGCGGCATTTTCTCGCCAACATACTCGACCTATCCCTGGCCGGAGGTCATCGCCGACGAGGAGGAGCCAGGATTGATGATGATGACCATCGATACACGCGAGCAACGCACGGGCCGCCGTACAACGCGTTCGCTGGAATACGCTCCTGGCAATATGCTTGGCTCTCTCACCGGAGAGCTGGCATACGATATTCGTGATTCTATCCCTGGTAACGCGGTTCGCAGCAAACCTATGTTGCGCAAACGCCAACCGTACTGGTATCTGGATCTGGTGCGGTCCAAATTATCGTAGGGAATGCTTCTTCAGGGGCGCAACTGATTTAGGAGTTTCACAATTTATGGCATACTCATCTGTCGTAGTCGCACGATTTATCGCGCAAATGCGGGATTATTCGATAAACTGCGCGACTACGACAGATGAGAGCGATATATAGTGATCCAGACAATCAGTTGTGTCTTGCCATCAGCAGAAGCATTGAAGAAAGCTCATTGTTGAGTTGATGCTTCCGCGCACATGCGCCAGCTTCTATCTCAAAGCAAGGACGTATGAATATTGACGCAACGGCTGCATGTTGGGTATACTGCTCGCAAGATAGGTTCCTGGCATTTCGGCGGCTAATCTGGGAGTCCGCATGAAGACGATCACAACAAACAGGATAACCTCTGCCTATCTCCACAAGTTGGGACGCACGAATGGCATCATTACGCTTTCTGCCGTTATTTTTGTCGTCTTCAGCTTTCTCTGGATGCTCTTCCGAGTTGGTGGTCATGAAGGCACCAGCGTGGTAGGCAACGTTGTCTATATACTCGCAGCATTCTCAAGTGCCATAGTCTCTCTTGTTACCTCGTACCGCTTGCGTTTCGGTCCGTTGCAACTGGAGGTTCCGTACTGGCGAGCCTGGTTATATTGTGGGTTGGGTCAGACCGCGATAGCAATTGGCGGCGTCTGCTATGCTCTGCTGCAACTCAACGGTCAGCCACTCATGCCCTCGATCTCTGACCTCTTTTTTAACGTTGCTTGCCTGCTGATGCTGATCGGTCTGCTCTCGATCCCAACGATCGCAGGTTTCAGATTTCGTACGGTGGTCGATGTCCTCACAACAACGCTCTGCTTCCTGGGGATCATCTGGTCGTTTGTGCTGGGTCCAATCTATTTTACTCAGGTAAGTCAAAGCCATACGTTTTCTGAGATCATCAAACTGATCCTGAGCATCTCTTATCCCTGCTGGGATGTTGTATTTATCCTGGTGATCGTCTCGCTCATCCAACGACATATAGAGCCTGCTCTCTATCTCCCGCTGGTTCTCATCGGTCTTAGTACGATCTCTACTGCCTGGGCCGATATCACTTACGCCTACACAACAACCATTAGCAATACCTATCAGACCGGCACGCCCTGGATCGACCCGTTCTGGCTCATCGGCGGTATGCTGATCGCTTTAGCCGGGCTGTATCAATATACGGCTCTTGCGCGCAAAATACACGAAGAACAGGAACATGCCACACCAGCGCATCTCCAGTTGATCGAGGCGCTCTCGCTGCCGGTACGCGGCTGGCGGTATCTTCAGAGTGCGCTGGTCTACATCCCACTGGTTATTCTGCTGGTTTTGCTGGCTTTTACCGTCGTTACCAATCGACCAGAGATAGAAAATGGTCTGGTGTTTATCGTTACCATTGCCGGAAGTCTGGTTGCAATACGCTATTTTCTCACTACTCACGAGAACGATTCGCTCCTGCGCGAGCGCGAACAGGGACAGCGAGAGGCGGAACGTTCGCGCTCAACAGTAACACAACTTACTGGCATCTTCGAGATGGATCGATTACGCCAGGATGCTGTCCTGCTGGTAAAAACCGAACTGGGCTTCGATGCCGCTATGCTGCTCTTTACCGACAGCTATAATCTCCCGCTCGACCGTCGCCCGCGCGTCTCCGTCATCGCAACATCTAAAGACATCGATTCCACAACCCCGTCTAAAGATGTTAATACCATCCATCCGACAACCTCCTGGCAATTTTACGGCGACAATATTCTCTATGAGACGCTCAGCAAAGGGAAGTTGAAGACGCTGCAATGGAGCGAGTGCGTCACAAAGACGCCATCAGAGGTTCGCAACTGGCAACAACAGCAGCGCATTACCACAATGGATTTTTTGCCTGTCGGCTATCAAGGGAGAATCCTGGCCTGCCTGGGAGTTGCTCGCAGTTCCGATCTGCCTTTGAATCAGCACGATCTGTCCATGCTGACAACCTACACCAATCAGCTTGCTACGCTGATCGAACATGCCCGGCTCTACCAAGAGACAAGAGAACACGAACAGTTCGCAAAAGCGCTAGCCAATATCGCCACGCGACTCAATGAGGCAGTGGTCGAGCCAATTGAAATTGGTCAGTTGATTTGCGCTGAAGGGGCCAGAGCATTGCGTGCCGACTACACACTGCTCTACGTGAGAGATCCCAAAAACGAGACGCGCCTGGTGCCGCTATGTGTGCATATCCAACCCGAAGCGTTCCAGACAAATTCGCCAAGAGGGACCGGCCCTTTGATTACGCCCGTCACAGATCCGCAGCAATGGCCGCCAATCTCGCTGCACGAATATGAGGGCCAGGCGCTCCATACACCTCAGCCAACGTTGGTGTATATCTCCCAGCCTCAAACCACATCATCACAAAAGCTGCCCTCGCTGATGGGGATGCTCGACGCGAAGCGTAGCAGCTCTGGACTGCTCCTCGCGCGCGAACCCCGCAACAGACGCACTACGTCTTTGCTACGCGAGATGCTTTCTATCCATTTCGTGCCGACTGCCATTCTCGCTCCGCTGGCAACTCGCGGCGAACCAATTGGCATCCTGATCTTTGCGCGCTCCCATCTACCGGGCGGCCTCGAAAAACCAGCGCTCGATGTGATGGACCTTCCTCACGCTCAGGATTTCAGCGAGCAGGCGGGCGTGGTCTTCACCAACGCACAGCTCTATCAATCGCTCAGTCAGGCACACGAACGCCTCAAAGAACTGGATCAAATGAAGGATCAGTTTATGGTTACGGCCTCGCACGAGTTGCGCACGCCGCTCACAGCAGTCCAGGGCTATATCGAGCTGATGGCCGAGTATGATGCGGAATTGCCACCAGAACAACGACGCGAGTTTCTCCAAAAAGCGCGTCGTGGGTGCGATGAGCTGGCTGTACTACTTGGGAACGTCATGGACGCCAGCCGCTTAGAGGGGGAGATGAACGTAAAACCGGCCCTGCTCAGGCGCGTTTCGGTTGATGAAATTATCGATAGCGTGATTATTTTGATCGAACCGCATCTGACGAAAGAGCAACGCATGCTGCATAAACTTATCCCACCTCATCTCTTCGTCCAGGCCGATCCGGTTCGCTTGCGGCAGGTCTTGATGAATGTCTGTACGAATGCGCTGAAATACTCTCAACCTGGCACGCCTATTGGCTTCTCAGCGCGCACAGCCGGCCCTTGCGTCATTATCAGTATCTCCGATAAAGGCAAGGGCGTAAAGCCAGAACATCAAGCCCATATTTTCCAGCGCTTCTATCGAATAGAAAGTGATGTCAACAGCCCTGTGCGTGGCTCCGGGTTAGGCTTATATATTGCGCATCGCCTGATTGCTGCAATGGGAGGCAAGATCTGGATCGAGAGCCTGGGTATCCCCGATGAAGGCTCAACTTTTCATATACAGCTTCCCATGCTGCGCTAGCTAATAAGATCAACTACTGAGACTGGCTACCGTCTCGTTCCACGCTTCTCTGCTTCTTCTGCCGCTCTTTTGATCGCTTTGGAAGCGTGTTCATCGCAGAAGAGAAACTGACGACTTCCCGCCAGAATTTGCTTATATGCCGCTGGCTTCCCGCAAGGCTTGCCTTCGACAGTCACCTCACAGCGCCCGGCACTGACTTTCACTGCATTCATAAGTAAAAAGAAAAACCTCCTTACATCTATCACACGGACCTGCTGTCCGAGAAATTCCTGTGCAATAATCATATCACAAAAGGGCATTTTCGGCCCATCAGGGGCGCTCTACCATCGCCTCGCGGCGCTCCGACCTCTGCTCATAGAATGCGAGCATCCTCCTGGCCTGATCGATGATCTTTTCGCGCAACTCCTCTGGCTCCAACACCTCCACATCAGCACCAAATCCCGACAGACAAGCAAGCGCCGCCGACTCGACATCGAAGCGCATAAACACCTTCACCCATCCTTCCTCATCCTCTTCTCCTATCTGCTCCACATGCGAATAATAGCCCGCATTGCGCAAAAACGGCACGAGTTCAGGCAAGGCACGCAACGTGACAAAATAACTTGGAAGGTTACTTTTAAACGCAACAGTGGATTGCTCCCAGAACGTCGCCAGATCGAAGTCTACGGGACGCTCAAATGATTCTGGCAGGATACGAGCCTCACGGATGCGCGAGACACGATAGGTGCGAATATCGCCCTCGATCTGCGCCACAAGATACCATGTGCTGCCCTTTGCCACCAGTCCCAGCGGATTCACCAGCCGCTCTACCTGCTTCGCATCGCGCTGATAGCTGAAAAGCAACCTGCTCTCCTGCCAGACCGCCCCTTGCAACACGGACAGGCAGGGAAGCGCCTCTTCGGGGGTGCGCCATCCCGTCGCATCGATATAAAAGCGTTGCCTTGCGTATTCGGCGTTGTGGCGCGACATGCTGGGCAACGCGGCCAGCAGTTTGATAAAGGCGGCTTCGGAAGCCTGACTCAAACCAAGATCTGACAATAAGCGGTTAGGTCGTGTCAGGAACAACGCCTGCACCTCGCTCTCGCTCAGGCCCGTGAGGTTCGTGCGATACTCTTCCAGCAAACCCCAGCCGCCGCCGCTACCTCGCTCCGAGATAATAGGGATACCGGATACGCTCAACGCCTCCATATCGCGCTGAATGGTGCGCTCCGAGACCTCCAGACGCTGGGCCAACGTGCGGGCCGTTATGCGACGATGAACCTGCAACAACAACATAATAGACAACAAACGATCTGCACGCATCACGCCTGCCTTTCAATGTATGGTAGGAAGCAAGGCGAGGACAAGCCATCGCCCCTCCCATATACGATCTTCTCCCTCCCCAAGATTTCGTGGATGTATCAATCATACCAGATAAATATGACAGAAGGCGTCGCGAACCACGCTTATACTGAAAAAGCAACTCTCATTACAAAGGTTAGAAAGTAGAACTTGCAGAATTACAAACAATGGGAGGGGCGATGGCTTGTCCTCGCCCGACTTCCCAAAAGGAGCAAGCTATGCGTTATGGTATTGTCATTCCTGGCATAGAGATGCGTGCATTTGCAGAACTAGCTCGTGAAGCGGAAGAGGCCAGTTGGGATGGTGTCTTCGTGCCCGATGGCGTACCAGGCACCGATCCCTGGGTTGTCCTGACGGCAATGGCGATGCGCACCAAACACATCCGTTTAGGGACAATGCTCACGCCAGTCTCGCGCCGCCGTCCCTGGAAGCTCGCCAGCGAGACAGCTACGCTCGATTATCTCTCCAACGGTCGCGTTATCCTGCCTGTTGGCCTGGGCGCGATCGACGCGGGCTTTGAGCAGTTTGACGAGGAGACGGATAGGAAAGTCCGAGCCGAACTGCTTGACGAAGGATTAGACATTATGACTGGCCTCTGGAGCCAAAAACCTTTCCAATACGAAGGCAAACACTATCACGTTCGCTCAAACTGGAATGCGCCTTCGCTCCAACAACCACGCATCCCCATCTGGGTTACGGGCGTCTGGCCGCCACATATGAAATCCATGCGCCGCGCACTCCGTTATGATGGCCTCTTACCAAACATCCTGGACGAAAAAGGAAATCATCGGGAGATCACGCCAAACGATCTTCGCGCCATCCAACAATTCGTGCAAGAGCAGCGCACAGGCAGCACACCATACGATATTGTATTGGAGGGCGAGACACCCGGCGACAATACCGACAAAGCACGAGCTATCGTTCGTCCTCTCGCCGAAGCAGGTGCTACCTGGTGGCTCGAAAGCATGTGGTGGGACAATATTACTGTCGAGATCGTTCGCAAGCGTGTTCAGCAGGGACCGCCACGCATCGATTGACCTCTCCCCGTCGCATAAACAACAGACCATTCTGGCTACCGACTTGCCCTCTGTCCCGACTTTCACGTATGCTTGTTGGGGCATGGGCAAGCATTCCCAGGAGCTATTTCATCACCTGTAGATTGTCTGAGAGAGACACGCTCCAGCAGTACACTTCCATCTCAATTATCTATCACGCCACATTTATCATAACTGCACCAATCTGTTTTCAAACAGGTCTTTTTGTGAAATAGGCACTTCTCATCAACTCTCCTGGTCCCTATACTGCCAGAAAAGGGAATGGATCAGGCATTGTATGAAATCTCGTATTGCCTGTCTTGCCCATTTTTTGCAATCAAATAAATTTTTCATGCGGAGGATTATTTCATGTCGCTACAACGCCGTCAGTCACGATGGCACGTGCTGCAAATCACCACCTTCCTGATGCTGTTGTTGCCACTGGCTCTGGCCGCTTGTGGTGGTGACGACACAACGAAGAATGCCGCTCCAACTCCCGCGCCGACGAACGCCTCTACACAAATGGTGAATTTCGATCTGGGTATTCCCAAAGCGGCCCTCAACTCGCCTGTGGTCGGTGATCTCCCTGGCGATACGCTCTTAAAGGTCAACGTCTCGTTTAAACCAAATGAGGAACTACTCAACAAGTTGGATACGCAAAAGGGGAAAACGGACGATCAAACCGATGCCGCCTCACTTGCTAATCAGCTTGGCATCACCGATCAACAGTATGCGCAGGTCAAGAGCTTCTTCGGCGTGCAGGATGCAAAGTTGCAGCTCAGCAAGTTGCATACTAACCTCTCGATTGAGGCCAAAGCCAGCTCGCTTGCCAATCTCCTGCATACCAAATTTGTCTATCACCAGTACCAGAATCGCAAGTTCTTTGCTCCATCCACGCAATTGCAACTACCCAAACAGGTTGCAGATCAGGTCATCGCGATCAACGGTCTGGATAGCTACAAGCAGGCGCTCAAACCCGGCATCATGGGCAGCAAGCTACAACCGCTGACTACCAGACAACAGCATGCTGCGAATGCCGATTGCACGGTGAACGGCGACCAACTGCTCCCCAAACAGATACGCTCGGCTTATGGCTATAGTAGCTTCTGGAATCAAGGCTATTATGGTAAAGGAACCACGATTATCTTGCCTGAGCTAGCGGCCTTCAATACCACTGATGTCCAGAATTATCTCGGTTGCGTCGGGTATCGCGGCAAGCTCAGCGTCGTCAATGTCGCGCCTGCGCCCAATCCCAATAAAGATCTCTGGGGAGGCTCAGGCACTATCGAGGCCACACTGGATATTCAAATGGTAGCAGGCATGGCCCCCGACGCCAATATCGTTGTCTATCAAACTGATGGGAACCCAGAACTGCCCGATGGCACCTATCGCGATCCCTTGCACGACGTACTCAGACAGATTGTTGAGGACAATACCAACAATCACCAATTCAAGGTTGTCAGCGTCAGTTGGGGCGGTGCTGAAAAAAATGAAACTCAGAGTTCCTCTCAAGCGCTCAACAGCGATCTGCAATACCTGTCGCGCGTTGAACACATGACGGTATTCACCGCCAGCGGCGACTGCGGCGCGTATAGCCTGCGCAAGTATCCGGGCGAGCTATCGGTAGACTTCCCCAGCGCTAGCCCCTATTCTGTTGGCGTCGGTGGCACCCAATTGACGGTCAACGCCAATGGCACCAGGGCCAGCGAGGTCGTCTGGTCGGAGAGTCCCCAAAAGGCCGACTGCGACAATAGCTGGGGTTCTGGCGGTGGCATCAGCGAACTATTCGCACAACCCAAATGGCAGACCTCGTTTGGCATCGATGCAAATGGGCGTGCAGTGCCAGATGTCTCAGCAGTCGCCACCGACATAGCGATGTTTGTCGATGGACAATGGGTTATCGGAGGCGGAACCAGCGCCGCAACTCCCATCTGGGCAGCCGGTTGGAGCCTGACCAATCAGATGCTTATCAACAAGACCAAAACCTACTTCTATGGCCCGGCTGCTTTTTATGCGGCGGCAAAGAATAACGGCTCGTTCTTTGATGTACAGCAGGGCAATAACCTGCACTATAAAGCTGGCAGTGGTTATGACATGACCAGCGGATTAGGCACGCCCGACCTTCCCAAACTCTACCAGGCACTCTATCCGCTCACTCAAGAATAACAGCACACTTTCTATCATCGATCATATCACGGGGGCGCTCGCGAGCGCCCCTTTCCTCTCAATACTCTACCTCATCTATACACTTCCACTGGAACCGCTTCTATGTATCAATCGCACACAAAAATGCTGATCGTGAAACGCTCATGCCGCTTGAAGCGTTATAATAGCGGCAGAGACCTTGTGGAATATGCATTGAAGTATTTCTTTGAAGCATATTGCAAAATGATCCAGGGAAGCCAGCCTCCCTATTTTTCGCATCGGGTCAGGGGTAACGAATGTCCAATACACCAATAGACAAACAAATGCCCACATCTTTATCCGTTGACAATACATCTTTTATAAATTCAGCTACATCAATTGTCGATAATACAAATAGCACGTCGGCACTTTGCAACAATCTGACAATAAAAGAAGAACAACAAACAATGGATATACACTCATCTACAACTGAGCCAGCAGCATCACTTATAAACGATTTGCTTGCAGCATCAGCGTTTGTGGACGAACCCTCTGCAATGTCTTCAAATGTTGAACTGGCAGAAACCATGCATGCGGAAGAGATCACAGAGACAACGGCCAGCGAACAGGTTTCCTCTACACCGCCTGCTCAGGATATAACAGAATTAGAGAAAGACACAACAAATACAATTATCAGCGAACCAGCAGAGGCTGTTCAAACCGAGGAACAAGCGGTCAAAGCAGACGAGAGCAAGCTACAGACCAGCCCTGATAGTCCTGCGGCAAGACCACACGCGATCAGCCCGAAACGTACATGGATCAGACGCCACAAAGCAACGACACCAATAGCAGCCATACCATCTCGTAAAGCCTGGTGGCGGCAACATCTTCCTTCGCTGCTCGTCCTGTCACTGCTATTCTTCGTCTCAGTCCTGCCACTCTCGATCAGCGTGAGCTATGAAGCCGGTGCCTACACCACTTATCAAGCCTTACGCTCGCACGCCTCCACAGGCATGCAACATCTGCTCAACGTGAAACAGATCTTTGCGGGTGCGCATATCAATTCCACCAGCGTTCTTGATCCCAACAAGTTAACACAAGCGAACAAAGAACTGGCAGCGGCCCGTCAGGACTTCGTGCAGGTACAAACGCAACTGGATAACGCACCATCAATTCAACTGGTGAAGCAATATTTGCCGCAGTATCGTTCACAAATTCGCACCGCACGAGCAGCCAGCCAGATTGGTATCGACCTGGCCGATATCGGACACAGCGTAATTAACAGCACCCTGACCCTGGAACCCAGATTTCGCAGCCCCTTGCTGGCCGTTGGTCAATCTCCCTTAATCACTTCAAGCGATATCGATCTCATTGGCACAACCATTGATAACATCATTCCACATCTCGACGATATCCAACGCCAGCTCCCGGCTGTCTCGCTCAACGACCTGCCCATCAGCACACAGACGCGCCATCAGCTACAACAAATCATTCCTTTATTGCCACAAGTCAAATCTTCGCTGGTAGAGGCACGCACGTTACTGGAACCCGCACAATGGCTGCTCGGCGTCAATGAGCCACGCACCTTCCTCGTACAGACGATGGATCGCGGCGAACTGCGTCCAACCGGCGGCTTTACTGGTCAATACGGAGAGCTACAAATTTATGATGGCAGAGTCGCACCCTTCTCGCTGCATGATATTGCCCTGCTGGAATACGGAAACCACAGCCCGGTTATTGGGCACTTCGCCCCGTCTGCTTATCGCTCCTGGTGGCCATTCGCCAACTGGGGGTTGCGTGACTCCAATCTTTCCGCTGATTTCCCAACGTCGGCAAAAATAGCGATGGCTCAGTACAAAGACGAGGTGAAACACGACGTTGATGGCGTCATTCTCCTCTCGCCCTTCCTGATTCAACATATCCTGCACGTCATCGGACCCATCCAGATTCCAAGCTATAACGAAACGATTACCGCCGAGAATCTGGAAGAGCGGCTCCACTATTATCAACTAGACAACGCGGGGATTCGCCGCAGCGAGATCATCGAACATGTCGAAGATCCGGCCTCTGCCCGCAAGCTCTTCACCGCTGCCGTCACTCACACGCTGATGGACCGGGTTCGTCATGCGCCGCTTAACGAATTGATGGCAATAGGCATGCAGTTGCTACATGATCTGAAAACAAAGGATCTCCAGGTCTACGTTGACAATCAGCAGATTGAGGAGTTGCTGCAACGCTACGGTTACTCTGGGGAGATTGACCGTTCCACCACCCACGACGGCCTCTACATAGTACAGACGAACGTGAGTGCCAGCAAAGCTTCTCAATATGTACAAACGAAGCTGCAAGACACTGTGACCCTCGATGCGCAAGGTGGTGCAACTCACGTACTGCAAATGCGCCTGATCTATAACCAGCTTGGCACCGTCTATGGGCTGGACACGTACCGCGATTATGTTCGCATCTATGTGCCGCCCTCCGCAAAATTCCTCTGGGGTAACGGCTTCGACAGCGGCCAACCACTCTGCGGCGGCCCACTACCGGCATGCCCGGCTAACGGCGTCTATCCCCACCAAGAGCTGGTCTGTCCCACAGGACAATATCAAGCGGGTTATGCTGCTCCCATGCTTGATGATCCCTATGCGGGCGGCGAGCATCCATTGGACAAGATTGGAAAGCCTACAACGTTTAAGAGCGACGAGGACCAGCGTGGCATGTTTGGCGGCTATGTCGTCATCCCCAAAAACTGTACTATGACGGTAACGCTCTCCTGGTACGTGCCGCCAATGGATACTCATCCATACAGTTTGCTGGTACAGCGGCAATCGGGCACCTATCCCGATCTCACGCTCACTGTGCAGCCCTATCCCGGGGACTGCGCCACTCAGAATACCAGCCTGTATTTCAACGGCGTCCTGACTGAGGATACATCGTTCGCGCTCAAAAATGCATCTGTCAACCACGCTAACCCGTCTGATTGTGCGCTAAGAACGTGAAATCTCGAAATATCGTAGTTACGCACTGATGAATTTTAACAATTTAGGACGGCGATCTCCCAAGTTGTTGTAGTTGCGCGATAATGGGATATAACAAATGAACCAGGGAATGCCTCGACAAATGAGCACCTTTTGCCCTCAAATGTTCCCCAATCATGAGCACTGGGAGAAATGTACCTGGGCAAACCGCTCCACATCTGGGGTATCAGCCTGGAATGGTGTAAATAAACCGCTCATACTCGTTCAACATAGAGGTCAAGAAATTGGACAACAACCTCCGATGATCAAACCTAAGCGCCAGATAAGCACACGCTGGCTTCTCACACAATTGGAGCTAGAGATATGGTTCATGAGACACGAAAGGAGATTACAGGAGAGTATTCCAAAGCGGGCGCTGGTTCTCGCAGAGGGATTGAAGAAGCTTCTGTTCTAAGATCTTCCCATCAGGAGGAAGAAAAGCCACTTTCCAGCTTGAGTTGTAGAGGAGATGATATTGCCAGCACCCGCTTTGGAATACTCTCTTATGCGTTTTCCTCCTTTTTATAAAAGCAACGCTTCATTAAGTCCAAATAATTATCCCATTCTCTAAGCTGCTCCACATCGGAATCTTCATAAGAATTTATGTTATTACTTTGTTGCTCTGCAAAACTTAGTGCCGTCCAATGAATGATATTGATTGCTTTTTGAATATCGATATCGTCGCGAAATTTTGTTACATCAATATTTCTATAAATTCTTGCAGAACCGTTATCGAGGACAGCTTTCTTCATTCTGTTATCAATTTCAGATTTTACTTCGGGAGCATTCTCCTGGGCAAGAGCTTTAAGAAAATCAAATGCCCGTGGAAATTTCCTGTAAATTTTAAATTTAATTACGGCTATTTCTTTCAATCTTTGGAAAATATCTGTTTCATTCCAGTCCAGTTCATCGTAGATTTTATCAATAAACTCAACAATATAATTGAGCAAGAATACATACAATTCCTTTTTGCTATGAAAATAGCTGAATAATGAACCTTTGGCTATATTCGCTTCTTTAACAATCTCATTTGTAGAAGCTCTGTCATAACCACTACGCGCAAATTCTTTAATAGCTGCATTAATAATATTTTCTTTCTTCTCCGGTTCTAAACTAGAAAATTTTGGATACATGGTAGCTGCCTCATTCCTCGGTTGGTATGACCACTTCGATCATTTCTTATTCTATATCGAGTGACCGAAGTGGTCAAGAGCAACGCACGTTTTAAAATCTAGCAGATGCGAAAAAGGTGGGACTGCGGGGATGCCCTCCATCTTTTTTCGGACTCACATCCCCATGAGTCCCGCCTGACCAACTCCAGACAGTCATATCTCTCCGATCCGCGTGCCATCAAACGGGAATGAGCCTACGCCGCTGATCCTGGCTGTGCCTGCGAGGAAGTCGCCGTCAACTATTCCGTCCCATGTGATGGTTACTTGAAACGGTTTCGTCATGACAGTCGTGAACGTCACTTGGTGCCCCTGTACCTTTCCTTCTGAGATTGGCACGGTGATACCAGCTGCCTCATTGGTGCCCGAGCCGGACAGTACACCCTCCTTCATCACGAGCACGAGCCGGAGTTCCTGAGTTGCGGCTGGGTGGTAAAATTTCAGGTGCCATATCCCGTCTAGTTTCACCTCTGCTAGTGCTCCAGCCGTGGAGGTGCTAGTCGGCCGTTGGGGAGGCACGGATGTCTCGTAAGACATCCCCTGGCCGAGTCGAGGACGCCCAGGCTCGGCCAGCACCCCGAGCGAATTCAGGAAGCCGGCGTTCATCCGGTAGAAGCCAATCAGCATCAGCAATTCGATGATCTCGCCCTCGTCATACATCGCGGTCAGTGCCTTCCACGTCTTCTCCGAGGCACAGTCGTCTGCACAGAGGTCATCGACTAAGTCCAGTACCGCCGCGTCAGCGTCGGACCATGAGTCCGTGCCTTGCGCAAGGGATGCAATCTCGGCGGCGGTTATGCCGGTACTGAGTGCTCCGGGAACGTGGTTGGCCCACTCGTACTCGCAGGAGGAGCGAAGTGCAACCCGCAAGATCAGCAGTTCGCGTGTCCGCATGGACACCCGTCCTCCGGTCGTGAGGTGTGCTCCAAACTCCAGCCAGGCCGCCAACAAGTCTCCACGATGCGCAAGCATCCGAAGGACGCTCGACGCTCCGATAGCAGCCATCGTGCGCTGCTCTTCCGACAGTGCGGACACGTCCATCAGTGGAATGCGGGGTTCTGTCGGCCGCTGAATCGCTCCCCGCCCTGGCCCTACACTCGCTGGCGTCGCGTCGTTCGATTTATTCTTCATTTCATCTTCCATGAGGCTTTCCTTCCTTTGTTAAAATGACCGAAGTGGTCATTTTTATTCTACACTAAATGACCGAAGTGGTCAAGAGCATTGTAGATAGAGTGTGTCCTTTACAGGAGAGCATTCCAAAGCGGGTGGTGGAGCGGTTTGCCCAGGTACATTTCTCCCAGTGCTCATGATTGGGGAACATTTGAGGGCAAAAGATGCTCACTTGTCGAGGCATTTACCAATTATTTTAGTTAATGATCACAATCGCACAATTACGACATTCCGAGATTTACTGGATGCCATCCCATAATATATCCCCTTTTATCATCCCTTCATGACACGAATATCGAACGCATCAGCGCCATCAAGCACCCAGCGCATGAGCCGCTCGCCCTCCGCTTGCAGCTCAGCCTGTACATCCGATGCCAGCGGATTGAATGGGTGGATCGCAAGCGTTGCGGATGTTGGCCCCCGCTCAATCTTCCAGGCGCCAGCGACAAAGCCATCAACCAGGAACGTTGCGCAGTTCAGACCATTTTGCATAAAAATGGAAGGAAAATAGGCGCGATCCACAATGCGCCCGCGCTCTTCATAGGAGAACAGGAGATTCTCAAACTCTGGCAGGAAACGGACTGGCACAGGAGTATCCTCAGATGGTCTTGGCGCGTCGGGCAGATCGAAGAGTTCGCGGCCCTGTTCGTCGCGAAATGTGAACAGTTCTGGTCGCAAGGCTTCAATGGTTTGCCGAATACCGGTAATTCCCGACCACTGTTGAATATCTTTCACACTTGCAGGACCAAAAGCCGTCAGATAGCGCAGAACAAGCTGAGGTAGGGTAAAATCGGTGTTGGGGAATGGGCGTTCAAGCCACATGGACGCCTCCATATGTATAGGTTTGCCCGTAAAGCCCCATGTGCCAGCAGGGAGTATCTGAATGAGCGCCATATGCATTCGTACCGAATCTGCAATCTGCTGCTTTCCCATGCCAGGATAGAGTTCTTCCATCTTTGCACGCAACTCGACGGCGGTGCGTGGCTGCTCTCGTATATATGCCTGCATCTCAGCAATGAAGTGATCCAGATCGAAGCCTTCAGTACGTTGGGCAAAAAGATGCAGGTTGCGCGTCAGTGCTGGCTTGAGCAGAGGTTGAAACAGGAGATAGTCATCTGCCGCAATGATATGCAGCGTGCCACGCAGAGACGATGCCCGCAATACCTGTTTGTTTTCAAGCAACGCGGTGAGATCCGCGCGCTGAAATGCCTGTAAGCGCGTCCACAGTCCGATATAGGGTGCATTAGAGACCTGACCTTGCAGCGCCACAAGCCACCGAATCACCTCAAGCGGCGCACGATCTGTTTGCTCCAATAAAAATTGACGGGCAAGGGTGGCACGATTCAGTTCGCGCAACGTGAGGACATGCTCTGTCATTCTTTCTCTCCATAATTAGAAATAAAGGTACATAATCGTACTACAGACTCATTTCTCACCTCAACGACAGAAATATGTATAAGAGGTAAGACAGGATCTCTGCCAGGGTGATATTTGAATCCTGGGCAAACTTCTGAAATGACAAAATACCATACTTTCGTGACATTTTTGACATAATTTCGGCACAACCAGGAGAGATATTACCTGTGGAAACAAAAACACCGGAGGATTGTACAAATACCATGCAAGCAAACCGAAAAGATCAACACATAAACGATATACAAACAAACCGAAAAGATCAGCATACAAATGGGAGGATGAATCAGTTCCGGGTATGGAAATCCCATCCACTCGTCGCTTACTTTGTTCTGACCTACGCTCTCTCATGGCTATTGCTGGGTCTGGTAGCCCTCTCTGCTCACGGACTCATCTCTCTCCCATCCAGCCTCATCTTTCCCCTCACGTTTGTGGGCAGTATTGGACCGCTCCCTGCGGCCTTATTGGTTACAGCGACAACCACTGGCAAGGGAGGGATGCGCGCCTTTTTCCGCCAATTGTTCATCTGGCGAGTGAACCTGTGGTGGTATCTCGTGGTCCTCTTCGAACCGGCCCTCGTTACATGCATTGCCATAGCAGCAACATTGTTTCTGGGAGGGCCTACTTTCGATTTCGCCCATCCTCCAGTGGTCCAGCGACCTCCTCTTCCTCTTCCCGCTGGCATCAATCCCTGGCTTTTGATCGTCCCATTGTTTCTTCTAGGCGGTCTGCTTGGTGGCCCAGCGGGAGAGGAACCAGGATGGCGCGGATTTGCGTTGGCAAAGCTCCAAGATCGATACAGTGCCTTGGGAGCAAGCCTCATCCTTGGAGCCTTGTGGACGGTGTGGCACCTTCCATTCTTCTTCATACCAGGAACATCTCAATCCACTACTCCTTTCTTCGTCTTCGCTCTCGGCACTCTTGCGAACAGCATTCTGTTTACCTGGGTTTACAATCACACGCAAGGGAGTGTCTTGATGACGTTTTTGTTCCACAATGCACTCAACATCACTGCCCTCTATCTCCCTCTTTCGCTTTGGGACCAATGGCAAGGGGTGGTGGCACAATGCCTTGTGGCATTGGCTGTGGTCATCGCTACTAGTCCCACACGCCTCTCTCGACGATTATCTTCGGAGCAAACACCATCATCTGGACTATATCCAAAAACCGAATGAGAGGACAGGAGGTGGTGGTGGCGTTAGCACCACAGCCAGATTAGTTATTTCCATACCAAACATCGCTTTGCCGCTGGATAGCAGCCGGTTGGCTCAGCTCAATCGTCTTTTCTTCTCTGCTATCTCCAATTCCAGGGAATCTCTAGGGAGATTCCCTGGACCTCACGAGAGTTCTTATGCCTGTATATGCCGGGCTAACGCAAAGGACGGAAGAAGGCCCTTAACTCCTCAGCCAGCAATTGCGGCTCCTCCAATGCAGCAAAATGGCCGCCTCGTGGCATCTCCGTCCAGCGCTGCACACGTAAAAAGCGCTCTCCCAATTCGCGTGGAGGCAAAGTAAGATCTTTGGGAAAGGTGGCAACGCCAGCCGGTATCTCAATATATTGCCCTGGCTTGAGTTGTGGTGCCGCATGCGCATCATCGTAGTACAGGCGAGCAGAGGAAGAGATTGTCTCTGTAGCCCAATAGATCATAATCTGAGTCAACAATTCATCTTTGCTAAAACGCTGCTCCACATCTCCAGCGCAATCGCTCCATGCCCGAAACTTCTCGACGAGCCAGGCAGCCAGACCAACCGGGGAATCGTTTAAGCCATAAGACGGCGTTTGTGGCTTCGTTGATTGAAGCATCGCATAGCCTCCCTCTTGCATAAACCACTGCCCAACCGAACCAAGAAACTGTTGCTCTGCCGGAGAGGGATTTGACAGGTCGGAGGGAAAGATGCCAGCAGGCTCGCCTGGAAAGCCAACATCCGTCAGATGAATACCCACAAGCGCTTCAGGATGAGACAGTGCCAGCAAGCGTGTCACCCGACTGCCAATATCTCCCCCACCAGCCGCAAAGCGCTTGTAGCAGAGAACGTCGGTCATCAATCGCGCAAACAACTCGGCGATGCGAATCGAGGTCGCTCCATGTACCTTATCAGAAAAACCATACCCTGGCAGCGATGGCACAATCACATCGAACGCATCCGCCGGGTCGCCACCATAGTTGGCCGGGTCTGTGAGCAGCGGAATAATCTTGTGCATGCGGTAAAACGAATCGGGCCAGCCGTGCGTGAGGACAATTGGCAATGGAGCTGGCCCTTTGCCGCGCTCATGCATAAAATGGATGCCAACACCATCAACATCCGCTTTGAAATGTGCAAACCGATTCAGCTTCGCCTCTTGAGTCCTCCAATCAAATGTTTGCAACCAGTAGGCAACGAGTTCTTTCATGTATGAGAGTTTCGCGCCATAGTCCCAGCCAGCATCTTCTACCTCATCGGGCCAGCGAGTGCGAGCTAAACGTTCGCGCAGATCATCGAGGGTGGTCTGGGGAATCGCAATAGTGAAAGGCTGGATGCTCATGCAATACCGCTCCTTTTATGCTCTAATTTCCTTGCCTTTTTCTTTATATAGAGAGCATATCATGGAAGGAGGACAAAATCAGTCATTATTTAAAAGGTTCGACCCAAAAGCCGGAGTTTGTGAGCGCTCCGAGGAGGTTCATTGGTCGTGGTTCCATCCTCAGGGAAGCCACAACAGATGCCAGAAATTCAGATCCAGACTAAAAGCAATCCCGGCCAGAGCCAGCAGGACATAGGAGAAACACCTCCATTGGTTCCAGGAGGGCATTCTCCAGACCTGGAAGCTCCAGAATACCATTCCCAGTGTGAGCAGAGCGGAGATGCTGGCCAGCATCATGACGACGACTAAGGTTGGCGACATGGCAAATTGCACGGCATAAAGATCGTTACTGTTGAAAAGCAGGAAGAACCCGATCAGAACGATCACGTTAAGGGTGCTCATACTCCATCCCACCCACCGGGGAAATTCGGAGCGGAATTGGATGACCTTCAGCTTCAAGCTTCCCTTCCTCCTGATGGTAGCAATGAGGTGAACAAGTGCCGAAAGACCCGATCCCAGGAAGAGTAACAAGCAGATCAGCAGCAGTCCCAAATGAAAGGGAGGCGTTTCGTCCCAGGCTCTTTTCTGGTAGGCCTGATACGGGCGATTGCCAATATACATGTTCATCTGCGAACCTGAGCGACGGAAGATGACTGTATCAGAGTGTTTATTCGTTTGCTGGAAGACCCAGGGCTGGGCTTCTACCAGGTCGATGTCCTGGTCGCCTACCCCACTGATAACCAGATGCCCATTGCCAGTATTGCTCACCGTGATGGGGGAAAGCAGATCGTATCCCACCTTCTGATAGGTCGTTTGGTTGCGCCGCGTTGACCAGTAGGTTCCCTCAATCTGGCTCGCACGTTCGGCAAAGCCAGCCAGCGGCGTAGCCAAAGTGGCACGCGGAGCTGGATAATAGTGATCCATAAATGCTTGCAAGAGATTTTGGGAGGCTGTGCTCCCACCAGGACTGTTGAAGGCGACAAAGAGACCAACGTGAGATTTCGGCAGCAGCATCAACAGCGAATAAAACAACATTGTATCACCAGAATGTCCAATCAGGCGCTGTTGATTGATCTCTTGTTCGTAGAAGCCATAGTCCATCCCAGGCAGCCGAGGATCATTGGTAAAATGCTGCTGTTGCATTTTTCTCGCCGTGAGTTCCTGCAAGATATGGGCTCTGCCAAAGCGTCCCAACTGTAACTGCGCGATCATAAAGTTGGCCATATCAGTCGCCGTTGCGCTGAGTGCTCCAGCAGGAGCCGTTTCAATATTTTCAAAAGAACCCGCGTCGTAGGTTCCACTATGGTAGGTATAGCCCTGAGACATCTGGCCTGCGAGGTTGGCTGGTAGCGGCTGACGAAAGGTACTATGGTACATGTTGAGTGGCTGGAGGATAGAGTGTTCGATGTACTGCTCAAAAGACATTCCTGAGACCTGCTCAACGATATAGCCGGCCAACGCAGCTCCATAGTCGGAATAGGCAGTGACCACTCCAGGAGGGAAAATGCGCGCCGGGATATGTTTGGGGAGCCAGATCCCCAGAGGCTCCAGATCACTCACCTGGGGAACCAACTGCCCAATCGTACCATCCTCAAACCCGGCAGTATGGGTCAACAGATTTTCAACAGTGATCGGCTGAGGATAGCTAGCTGGGATATGAAACGTCTTGAGATAAGTATTGACATCCGCATGCAGATCGATCTTCCCGTCCTCAACCAGTTGCATCAATGCCGTCCAGGTGAGAAGCTTACTGACAGAACCCAGGCGAAACAAGGTGCTATCGGCCTGGATCTTTTTGCCTTGTTGGAGGTCAGCCTCGCCATAGCCTTGAGAGAGCAGGATATGTCCATCCTTCACGATAGAGACCGCTACACCTGGAATGTGATGAGCGGTCATCTGCTCGGGCAGCACACTGTGCAAAAATGTTTTTAGTTCCTGCGGATCGCCCAATGGCACGAATGAATGTTGAGCGGCATACGCAGAGACTGGAAGCATGGGGGTCAACGAGAAGGCAATCCATACACTGAGTAAAACAAGAGAGCCAATCATGAAGCGCATATGTCGCGCCAATCCCTGACGAGGGAGATAGAACCACATAATGAAAAACTCCTTCTGAAGACGAAGTAGCTATTATTAGAAAACCTGAAGGTGAGAAACACGAAAGGACCATCAGGTGAGAGCGCTGGCCTCCGCTCCTCTGTGCGGCACGTGGTGATGCTCGTATCGACGTTCCTTCGGCCAGGTTACTCAAGGCAAGCATACAGGGCCTCATCCTATGGTACAATGGAGAAGGCTGAGCATTTGCTAGGCAACTATCTCACGGAAGGAAATGCCCAGTCGAGAAGAAAAGCAGGCATCTTTCTGATCTTGATGCACGGGATGAAGGATACTTGCAAGCGTCTGAGGAGTCTCAACCAGAAGGAGAAGATGAAGCCGAATTATCGTTTGAAAGAGGCGCGCGAACAGCGTGGATGGTCCCAGGCAAGGGTGGCTGAACAGATTGGGACTGACGCGGGCAATGTGAGTCGGTGGGAACGTGGGTATTCATCACCTTCTCCCTACTACCGAGAGAAGCTCTCCACTCTCTTTGGCAAGGAAGTTGGCGACTTAGGTTTGCTGGGAGAAAATGACCATGTTCCTCCGCAGCCACGCACTCCCGACCCGGCAGGGATTGCTTCTGGTGAACAGCCGTTAGAGACCCTCGCACTCGCCTCACGTATTCTGGCGAGCCTCAGCTATAGCGTATTCTGGTGGACAGGACTACTCATGCTGCTCTTTTCAAGAAAGGATCGTTTTGTTCGCTTTCATAGTCTGCAATCCTTGCTGCTGTTTGGAGGAATAACTCTCTGCAATGTTGTTTTCATTGGGATCGTCTCTGCTCTCTCCGGGCCTGCACCAAATCTCATGCCTGTCCACACAACTCTCCTTTCTCAACCAGTCTCACAGGGGCAGGCAGGTTTTTTGGATTCTATCATTGTGCTCGCTGTTCTTTGCGTCCTCTTCCTGAATATCGGGGCAGCCTTGGCCTGGGGGGTGGGGATCGTGATGGCTTTGAGGGGAAGGTATTACAAATTGCCTTTGGTAGGCCACTTCAGTGAGAAAATGAAAGCTCCTCTGTCCTCTCATTAAGTGACTCGTGGCTCTGCTTTTTGCTCTCTTCTATCCCCGCTATAAAGTTGTGCGCAATCAATAGCTTGTAGGGCCGCTTATATACTATATCGCTCTATTAACCTGCATTGTACCAGTACTTTTTCCCGCCTCCGCTTTCACAATTCTGACAACTGCGCAATAGTGTGGTACACTGCACATAGCAGGCAAACACTCCAACGAACTTCTATGGGATCGGGATGTATGTTTTTCGTGAACGCCTGTTCATTCACAACAACAATAATAGGTGCGGGGTGGAACCTCATTGGCGGACGGAACGGGGAAAGGGTGTACAACTTCTTGGTGAAATGGGCTATTGACACCCATATGCTCTGCCTCGTATACTGCTTTTGCTATAGGTTCATGTTAGTTTGTGTTAGGAACCATGCACCCATTACAGTAACGGGAAGATTGTGGAAGAGTAGTATTCATGGAACAGTCAGCCTTTTTAAGTATTGTACGAACAGATGCCACATATCGGTTTCGTCTTGATCTTCCCGATGGCCCGATAGCAGGAGGCCAGGAATATAACACTGATCTCAGTGTCGAGACGAGGGAGCGTTTACGACGCCTTTTGCAGTCAGCATCCCAATCGATGCAGGGCATTGTCTCTTCAACGCAAGCGATGGCATCTGTCGCACCAGATTTTAAACGCCAGACCAGTAGACTGAGCGCAGTGAATGATGCACTGCTCTCGCTTGGTCGTTTTCTTTTTGAAAGCGTCTTGCCGGCTCCTCTGCAAGAAGCGCTTCGTCATCTCGATTCCCCTCTGCTCTTTAGCACGAATACACCAGATATTCCCTGGGAATTGATGTTCGATGCCAGCTCAAAACCCGGTCGCCATATCTGTCAGGTTATCGCCACTGGACGCGTCACCTCTACAGGCCGGGAGCGCGAGCTATTTCCACGCATGGCACCCCTTCCTGAGCGTCCAACTCGCAAGCTGAATAAGCGCGAGGCCCAGGGACTTTCCGTGCTGTTCCTAGTCAATCCAACCAGCGAACGCCCCGGAGCCGAGGAAGAGATTGCCACGCTCTGTACCAGCCTGCCAGAATCGATCTCGCGGATCATTCTGTATCGTCAGCAGGCCAATCAGCTAGAGATGCGTATGCGCATCGGCGCTGAAACGCCGCATGTGATCCACTATGCCGGCCCCTTGCCTCTGCTCTCTGCATCAGGTGAGCCGGTACTGGCTCTGGCCGGGAACTCGCGGCTGGATGGTGGCGCTATCGAGCAGCTTTTCCAGACCTTACCAAAACGCCCTCTGGTATTTCTCAGCTACTACGACGAAGAGCGTCAATTGCGTGCTGGAACCAGTTCACTGGGTCAGCAAGAGCGCGACGAGGCCAGCGAACGGCTTGCTGCGGCGCTTCTCAACGCCGGAGCTGGTGCAGTAGTGGCGATGCGCTGGCCGATCAACACGTTCCGCACACGTGAGTTTGTTTCGCTCTTCTATGAAGATGTCGCCGATGGCGTGACATTAGGGGAGGCGCTCCGTCGTGCCCGTATGACGCTTGCTCAGCATTATGTCGATGACACTTCCTGGGCAACGTTCGTGTTGTATGGCGATCCCAACCAGCGCCTTGTCTCCACCTCTCTTGCCAACAAAGAGCGTTCGATTGAGCCTCATTACGATCTCTTTGATGATAGTCATATCATGGCTCCCATCCTGCCCTCTGCCAATACGCCTGATCGTCGCTTCCGACGCGCCGTGTTGGAACTGGCGCTGGGTGAGGCACGCCGTATGCATAAAGATTACCTGGGCACACCGCACCTCTTTATCGCGCTAACCAAGCTCGATGGCGGCTGTACTCAGGACGCTCTGCGCACGCTGGGTTTCTCACCCAAACAGGTGCGCGATGTGATCCGTCTGGCGCTTGGCTCTGGCAAGGCCACCATTGACACGCCCATTCTACCCACACGCCGCTGTAAAGAAATCTTACAAACGGCGGAACGCAACGCCCTTAATGCAGGCTCCTCGATTGTCGATGAACGAGCTATTGCACAGGCGGTGCTGAGTGAAGGCGATGGCGTAACTCATGAGCTATTAACCAAGCTGGGAATCAATCCTGCCCATCTGATCGATCTAATTATGCAAAGCAGTGCTCGCGCGCTGCTCGAACTGGTTCCTTCAGCTGGTGCCAGTCCCGAAGTCGTCCCAGAAGAAATACCAGGCGCATTGGGCGCTGACAATGGAGGGAAAGGCGGCAACTCCGTTCTCGAACGGTTGGGACGCGACCTGACCCGCCAGGCCACCAATAAACAACTTACGCCGTTAATTGGGCGCGATACAGAGATTCGCCTCCTGATGCAGACGTTGATGCTAAAGGATCGCAACAATCCCATTCTGATTGGCGATTCCGGCGTCGGCAAAACGACCATCGTAGGCGGTTTGGCACAACGCATCGTCGATGGCAAGGTGCCACCCGAATTGCGCGGGAAACGCCTGATCGAGCTATCGGCCAGTTCGCTTGTCGCTGGTACCAAGTATCGCGGCGAATTTGAGGAGCGTTTGCTCAAAGTGCTGGAAGAGGCCGAGGGTAGCGGCAACATCATTCTCTTTATCGACGAGATGCATCTTTTGATCGGCACTGGACGAGCCGCCGATGGCAGTATCGACGCCGCCGGTATCCTCAAACCTGCACTCGCTGGTGGACGCCTGCGCTGCATCGGCGCAACCACTCCACAGGAATATCGTCTGATTGAGAAAGATGCTGCAATGGAGCGCCGCCTGCGCCCGATCTTGATTGAGGAACCATCCCCCGAAGAGGCGCTGGAGATCCTCAAAGGCATGCGTCCCCTCTATGAGCAACATCACCACGCGACCATTACCGATGATGCTCTACAGGCCGCTGTCAACCTCTCGGAGCAATATCTGCCCAATCTGCGGCTGCCGGATAAAGCGTGTAGTGTACTGGATGAGGCCTGCTCTCAGGCGCGCATCTCCTGTCTGGAAGAGCAAGAGGCAATGGAACAGGACCAGAGCGATGTTCACGAGGAGCAGCCTATCTCGCCTGTGATTACCGCTCCGATGATCGCCGAGGTAATTTCGTATCGCACCGGCATCCCTGTACGCGCTCCGGGCCGTGAGGAACGAGATCGCCTGCTCAGTCTGGAAACGCGTCTGAAAGGGCGCGTCATTGGTCAGAACGAGGCTGTGAATCGCGTCGCCCAGGCTATCCAGGTGGCGCGTGCGGGCCTCAAGCCGCGCAATCGTCCAGCCGGTGTTTTCATGTTTCTTGGTCCAACCGGCGTTGGTAAAACCGAGCTGGCACGAGCGCTGGCCGCAGAGATCTTTGGCTCCGACGAACACCTGATCCGCGTCGATATGTCGGAGTACATGGAGAAGCACGCGGTTTCACGCATGATCGGTGCACCTCCGGGCTATGTCGGTCACGACCAGGAGGGGCAACTCACCGGCAAGCTACGTCGTCGCCCCCATTGCGTCGTCCTGCTCGATGAACTGGAAAAGGCCCATCCAGAGGTCTTCGATCTCTTCCTGCAAGTCTTCGACGCCGGTCGCTTAACCGACGCGCAAGGTCATACGGTGGATGCCCAACACGCCATCTGGATCATGACCTCGAACGTGGGAACCGATATGCTGGGTCGCTCCATGCATGTTGGCTTCCGTTCCGGCAAAGAGGCTCAGGAAGAATCGCAGCGCGATAAACTCTGGGAGCGCCTCCGTCAGACGTTCCGCCCGGAGTTTCTCAATCGTATTGACGATGTAATCATCTTCCATTCGCTGGATCAAGATCAGGCTCACCAGATCACGCGCCTCCAGATGAACGAACTGGCAAGCCGCTTGCTAGACCAGGGCTTGATCCTGCACACAGATGAGAGCGCCATCGATCTGCTGTGCAAAGAGGGCTTCAGCACAACTCAGGGTGCGCGTCCGCTGCGCCGCGTGATCGAGAAGTTGTTAACAGTTCCTCTGAGCATGCGCATCCTGTTAGCCGACATTCCACAGAACGGCGAGGTGCATGTCAGCGCCGTCGATGGCAAGCTGACAATCGATATCCGCGAGGGCGAGCCGGTACTGCTCACTCCGCTGGAAGAAGAGGAAACCGCCGAGATCGACAGCATTGAGTCGGGGAGGATCGATAGCGGCCCCATCACCTACGTCCAATAAGGAAAGATGAACGAGATGGAAGAGGTTGCGCCATTGCAACCTCTTCCATCTCGTTCATCTTTGTTATAGACGATTGTTCCACAAGATATTATTCCACCAGTTTTTCTCCTTTGAAACCTGTCAAACAGACTGTTATTGCTCACCATATGTGCTTCTCAGAGTATGCAATCAGGGCTTTCCAATTCTCCCATCTAGCAGGAGTGCAGAGGGCGGCAGCCCTTTGCCAGGGTGCGGGGTGTCCCCGCAAAAACCTTTTTTCTTCTCTTTTGCGCGCCGCCTGCGGCGGCGCGCGAAGGAGGGAAGGAAACTGGGGACACCCCAGACCCCGGCAGGGAGACCCCTGCCCCCCTTTGAGCGGAGAACTGAAAAGCCCTGAGTATGCAATGCTTCTCCTTGACTTTCCTTTTTGTGTCAACATACAATGGATGTGTCGGACATTAGCGTCACATGGTATTGCAGCACAAAGGAGTCGTTTGTTCCATGACCGCTACCCCCTCTGCCTTACAGAGCGAAGAGGCTCTACTCAATCGTATACGCAAACAGCAGCTCGTCGAGTCTGTTGAGCATATGAGTCCCCTCTATCTTGAAGGGATGAAGCGCATCCTGACCGTTTCGGCTGATACCGAACTCATCAGTTCACCCGCGTACTATCACGCAGCCGTTCACGCCCCTTCACTAAACGCCTTTGGTTCGGCCATCTCAATCATTCAAGATGAACTGGGGCACGCCCACATTGCCTATCGTTTGATGCGCGACTTAGGTGTCGATACCGAAAAATTGATTTTTGAGCGCGAACCCCGTCAGTTCAAATACCCCTATGCGTTCGATGTCCCGCTTGAGAGCTGGGTCGAGCTGGTCGTGGCGAATGCCTTTTATGATCGAGCCGGCTATACACTCTTAGGGGATGTCTATCAAAGCACTACCTTCGGCCCCTGGAAGCGAGCGCTGGTAAAGGTTGATAAAGAAGAGACCTTTCATCTGCGTCATGGCGAACAGTGGATGCGCCGCCTGAACAAAGACAGGAGTGGCCATGAAGCGCTGCAACAGGCGGTAGATTGGATGTTCCTGCTAACCGTCGAATGGTTCGGGCTGCCTGATGATATGAAAAAGCACACGGAGCAACTTGAATACGGCTTTAAGGGCCATAGTAACGACGAACTGCGCCAGATCTGGATGTCCACCGCTGTCCCCCTCTGCAACGAGCTAGAGCTACGCATCCCCGCTCATTACGATCCAGAACGGCAAAAATACGTGCTGGATTGCCCTTTCCCGGCCCATTTTGATGCTTCGGCCAAGCACTGGCTGTTAGAGGATGGCCCGTGTACCTGGGACGATGTGATGAAACGCTGGAAGGCGCGCGGACCCAAGAATGAGGAGTTCGTGGGCATGATTCAGCGCGGCAAGAAAGAGATGTTGCGCTTGTTGGAGCAGGAAGCATGACGACGAGCTATCCCTCCCTCCAACTCTACGCGCGCGACCACACCTCTCATCCGGCGCTCTGGGATGCCCTGCGCGACGTGATGGACCCGGAAATACCGATCAGCGTCGTCGATATGGGTCTGATCGTCGCTATCAAAGAACACGAAGGTAACGTCAACCTCGCGCTCACCTTCACTGCAATGGGCTGTCCGGCGATGGATTTCATTATGGATGATATTCGCCAGCGCTTGCTGCAAGAACCAGGCATACGAACGGTCTCTATCGAGATCGTCTGGGAACCAGTCTGGACCAAAGAGCGCCTGAGCGAAGAGGGGATCGAAATTATGCGCACCTGGGGGATTTCGGCATGACAAACGAACAGGCGGTACATGAACAGGCGCAGCGACCACGACGCGAGGCGCTCAACGAGAGCCGCGTCTGGTGCGTCTATGCCCGGCGCAAATATGAGGAGCCGCTGCACGAGATTGGCAACGTGATGGCCGATGATGTCGAGCTGGCAAAGGTCTACGCTCGCAGCATCTACGATGAGTTCGCCTGGATCGAGATGATTATCGTGCCACGCAATAGCATTGTGACGATTATTGCATCTTGATCTGAGCGTATACTGTAATTGAGGAACTATGACAAGCACAACAAAGCGAACAGACCATGCCGCACTTTTCGCTATTTTAGCGTCGCTGGCCGACAACAAGCAGGCAATAGGCCGCCGCTATGCCTACTGGTGCAATGGTGCTCCGGCGCTAGAGGCTGCGGTCGCAGCTGCCGCCATGACACAGGACGAACTCGGCCATGCGCGCACGCTGTACCCTCTGCTCGACAATTTCGCGCAGGCCGAAGCAGACCTCAGTCAGATCGAGCCAGAGACGCGCACGCTGCACTATCACCTCGCCTTTCTCGATCAGGATTTTCAGGGCTGGTCAGATTTTGTCGCCACCAATTTTCTGCTCGACACCGCCCTCACCACGTTCTTCAAAGCCGCTCAAGATTCCAGCTACGAGCCGCTACGCCAGCGAGCACGCAAGATTGTACAGGAGGAGCGTATTCATCAGATGCACGGCGAAGGCTGGGTGCGCCGGCTAGCAAATGCTGGTGGTGCCGTACGTGCGACTATGTTGCGCTCGCTGGAACGTCTGTGGGATGAGACGCTCTGCTGGTTCGGCCCAACTGATGATCCCGCCATGCAACGACTCTGCCAGGAAGATATGCTCAATGGCACGCCCGACGAACTACGCCAGCGCTACCTGAGCGAGATTATGCCAACGCTCAACGCGCTTGCTATCGAGATGCCTGTTCGCTTTGACGTGGAGACAAAAAGCTGGCAACCATCGCAGCCGTTGCCCTGGTCGCACTGGAATGCGGTAGCGAGGAGGCTAGAGTGATGGAGGGTGAAAAGATGCCAGATCAGGGGCAGCACGGGAAAACGCTAGCAAAGGATGCTGTTACCTGCCCCTATTGTGGCTCAACTGAAACAGAGCTTTTCTCGCTGTTCGGCCAGCAATTGTTGACCGTGCAGTATTATTGTAACCGCTGTCGTACACCTTTTGAGTATATTAAGGACGATGCTGTCCTGCATGACTATGCCGCACGAAAGGAAGGTCAATTATGACAACAACCACCGAACGAACGCTGGT
This sequence comes from Reticulibacter mediterranei, assembly GCF_016587455.1. Taxonomy (NCBI): domain Bacteria; kingdom Bacillati; phylum Chloroflexota; class Ktedonobacteria; order Ktedonobacterales; family Reticulibacteraceae; genus Reticulibacter; species Reticulibacter mediterranei. The sequence continues at coordinate 2,991,683 of NZ_BNJK01000001.1, forward strand.
AAACTATACCGTGAGCGATGGCATTGCCATTATAGAATTAACTAACGCCCCCGCCAACACCTATAGCTACGAGATGATGAGCCAGCTTGATAACGCTATTTTGCAGGCGCGATTCGACGAGAACGTGCATGTGCTGGTCTTGCGAGGTGCAGGTGAAAAGTTTTTCTGTGCCGGAGCGGATATCAGCATGCTCAATTCCGTCACCCCGACCTATAAGTATTATTTTTGCCTGCATGCCAACGAGACCTTAACCCGCCTGGAACAGACACCCAAGCTTGTTATTGCCGCCCTCAACGGTCATACAGTCGGTGGTGGTCTGGAAATCGCCCTCGCCTGCGACATTCGCATCGCACGGCGCAACGCTGGCAAAGTGGGCTTACCAGAGATCAATCTGGGCGTACTGCCCGGCACAGGTGGCACTCAGCGTCTTGCCCGCGCTCTCCCCAAAAACAAGGCTATTGAGTACATGACCGAGGGCAAACTGATGAGCTTTGAGGATGCACAGGAGTTGGGGCTGATTAACTATATCTACGAGTCCGAAAACTTCTGGGAACAGGTGATGCAATACGCGAAACAGTTTTGCCCACCCAATCGCGCCTCTCGCACCGTTGGACGCATCAAGCGCGCGGTCCAATCAGGTGCAGAGGTTGCGCTCGCCGATGGGCTGGCGCTCGAACGCGAACTGCAACAACTCTGCTTCCAAAGCGAGGATGCCAAAGAGGGCATCGCCGCCTACAACGAGAAACGCAAGGGCAACTTTAGCGGTCGCTGATCCCTTCCAATGTCGTAGCCTCATGATTTATCGATCATTTAGATGGATAAGGGCAATATGCGGCAATTGGAGCATCCGACAAATAAAGGGGAATAGCTATGGGTACAGAGAATGTTGGGTTCACCCGTAGCGACAAGGGGGGCCTGGGAGTCTTGGTGAGGGCCTTGCGCTTGTCGCCCTCGCCACATCGTTGTTCTGCTTCCCGATTCCAACGTGATCCCAACGGCGACAAGCGCAAGGCCCTCACAACCCCTCCACACCTCCCCTTGTCGCTACGGATGAGGGGAGAACCCTCTCTCCCGGCACATTTGCTGGATGCATCAATAATCGCACAACGACAAAACGAAAAGAGCTATTTCTCTCCAACTACAGCAACATTGTTAAATTGTCTGTTGTCCGGCCCCTGAGCTAAATAAGCAGCGGTAAAGCCCTGTCGCAGCATGCCTGGAATAATCTGTTCTTCCAGAGTGGCCTGTAAGGGATCGACTATTTTCTCGCCATCGGCATTAATCCAGGTTGTGGCAAGTACCAGAAACAGCTTGCCGCCTGGTTTGAGGATGCGGAAGAGACCCTGTATAATCTGTGGAATGTCGGACCAGAAATAGATGGAGTGAATGCTCAAGATTTTGTCGAACTGTTGATCGGCAAAGGGCAGCGTAGAGACATCGCCATGTTGCAGGATCACGCGTCCCTCTCGAACTGCCAGTGCGTTGCGACGACTGGCAGAACGCACCATTGTCGGCGAAAGGTCAATACCGTAAATATGCCCCTGAGTTACCTGCTCAACCATTAATTCAACCGCACGACCAGCACCAAATCCGATCTCTAACACCTCATCAGCGGGTTGAAGCGCTAACTCTGAGACTGCCCAGGTATGTTCCGGTTGGTGCTGGCGAACCATCTTGTCAGCAACCAGCATTCCAACAAAACCCGTTGGACAACGATGATGGCTATTGATATAAGCGCCAAAACGATCTTTCAAGCTAACCATATCGATTTTCCTCCTTATCTCATCCTTTTCTTTTTGTCAGGAGAAAAAGCGGTAATACTGACCAATTGGATTACTTTTAGGTTATTTCCACTTCTGTACCCACCAATCCAGATGAGGCATGCGAGTACGCATTGCAGCCTGGATCATCCTATTAACATCAATGGGCGTTCTGCGCAAATCAATGCTCAAACGCCCCTGCTCCACGCTTAATATGCCATATTCGGCCCAGGATACATTGCGATTTTTCGCCAGTTCGGGACTCCCAGCATTCACCCCAGGCAAGCCGACGCTACCAACATTGATAATGTGTACATCCTCATAACGGCGCACCATCTGAGTATGTGTATGCCCTCCAACCATCACAGCCGCCGAATAGCCAGCGAGCATCTCCTTCACCGTTGCATCGGGCGTCACAGCAGCAATTACATCGTCGAAGGAGCGAGGCGAACCATGATAGCATAGGAGTGTTCTCTCTCCACCAAGAGGGCGCTCAAGCGTGGCGGGGAAGGTATGCAAATAGTCTCTCTCCACTTGAGAAAGCTGTTCCGCGCACCAGACGGCCATTTCATAGATCGGACGCGAATTTTCGGCTGCGACCTCTGGCGGAACCTGAGCATTCAGCAACCAGGCATCGGTATTGCCCATAATCACCGGGCAATTGAGCGCCTGTAAGCGAGCAAGCACCTCATGTGGCTGTGGCCCCAGCGCGGCAACATCACCCAGGCAAATGATCTGATCGATCTGCTCCCGCACCAGTTCATCCACTACTGCCTCCAACGCGAACAGATTTCCGTGAATATCTGCAATCAAGCCAAGTCGCATCATGCCTCCTTCTATGACATTTCTAGCCAGTTCACAATCGTATCAACGCACTGTTCAAGTGGATTAGTCGTATCTGTCATCAGATGCAGATGAGTGATGGGATAGCTGGACTCGGAACGGTTGTAGCTGAGATAGCTCTGTACAGCGTGCCAATCGGTCTGATGATGGGGAGGCAAAGACAACATTTTACGTGCATCGATGCGCTGGCTCCATTGCGTCGTATCGGGACAGCAGCATTCAACAATAGCAAGGGTCGCTCGATTTTCGGCAGCAATCGTTTGTGCCTGTCGATAGCCAATAATGCTAGTCAACGGGCTATCACAGATCACGCTCAATCCCTGCAAAAGCTGGCGACGGGCAACATGAAACATCACATCATATGACAGCCCGCTGGCAAGCTGCGCATTATTGTCCAGAACATCAGGAACCTGCTCATCCCTATGCAATATGTCGAGAATATCATCTTTATCGATAAGGGGATAACATAGCCGCCTGCTCAACGCGCGGGCAATAGTGCTTTTGCCGCTTCCGGGCGGCCCTTTCATGACGATCAGCCACACAAGGCTCTCCTTATCTTTGAACAAACTGGGGCATGTTTCCCCTTCTTTGCTTATGCTATTTCTCGCCTCGATGGATCTTAACCCAGGCTTCGACGATCTGGCGAGCCAGGCTCAATGGAGGCGGCAGGTTGGGCAACTCATCAACGTGAAACCAGTGCGCTTCGTCGAGTTCTTGCTCATCGACGCGAATCTCGCCACCCGCATAGCGAGCCATATAACCGACCATCAACTGATGCGGAAACGGCCAGGGCTGGCTTCCAACATACGTAATATCGGTCACCTGCACGCCAACCTCTTCCATCACCTCGCGCTCGACGCACTCCTCTAGAGACTCGCCCGGCTCCACAAAACCTGCGAGAATGCTGTAGCGAGGACCCCAACCGGGCTTATGGCCCAGCAGCACCCGTTCACCATCATGCACCAGCGCCAGCACCGCCGGAACCGCTGGAGGATAGCTGATATAGCCACAATTGGGGCATTGCTTCCCCCAGCTCGCCGGAATGATCTCGGTCTGATGAGCACAGACGGGGCAATAGCGGCTGTCCTGCTGCCAGAGCAATATCTGAAAGGCATAACCCGCAATACCGTAGAGCGAAGCATCTACCTCGTTGTAGAGCGCTCGTAGCTCCAGCGCCTTCCAGTTTTCTGGCAATGGCGTCTCAGCACTCACCTCGCAAGCCATGCAGGGTTTGCCATTCAGAATGCCAAGATAAGTGATCGTCTGAGGTTGAAGCGCTGCGAGATCCGGCTCTGTGCCGCTCATGATGTCAATGCTGCCCCGCTCGGTTTGTTGCACGAGCAGTTCGCCCTTGCGAAAAGGGAACCAGAATGCCAGACCCTCTGCGGGAAGAGCCGGTGGATAGGTACGTTGAAATATCAGGGCCATAGATTATCCTCCTGGGACTGCTCGATGTCGTATGGAATGTTCAAGAGATTTAGCGGCGGGCAAGGAAAGGATCGCGCTCGCGAGGTATATCGTACCAAAGATCATTGCAAATCTGACGCTCTTCTTCATCCAGTGTAACATCAATACCGCGTAAACTTTCTGTTAACTGTTCTGGTTTGCTGGCACCGAGAATGGCGCTGGTGATACCCGGCTGCTCCAGCACCCAGGCCAGTGCAACCTCAACAAGCTTCTTCCCGCGTGGCTCAACGACACTGGCGAGACGATCAACCGCATTGAACATAGGATCTTTCCAGTAGCGCCGCTGATACATTTCGCCGCTATTCTTCAATGCAAAGCGCGTGCCCTGCTCAACGGCGCGGGTCTGACGGTAACGACCGGTCAGCACGCCACCAGCCAGTGGATTGTAGACAATCATGCCGACGCCGTGAGCCTGACACAGCGGGACCAATTCATCCTCAATCATACGAAATAGCATGTTATAGCGCGGCTGCACACTATCATAACGGGCCAGATTGAGCAACTGGCTTGTCCAGAGCGCATCGGCAAGCCGCCACGCGGGATAATTTGAGCAGCCAATATAGCGCACCTTCCCGGCATGCACCAGATCGTCAAGCGCTCGCAGCGTCTCCTCAATCGGAGTGGTTGGATCAAACGCATGAACCTGGTACAGATCGATATAATCGGTTTTGAGGCGGCGCAAACTCTGTTCGCAGGCGGCGATAATATGGCGACGGCTCAATCCCTCGTCGTTGGGACCGGTTCCCATCTTGCCATGACACTTGGTTGCCAGCACGATCCGATCGCGCGCACCACGCTCACTGAGCCAATTGCCCACAATCTCTTCCGTCTTGCCAACGCTGTCCAGATCGCCACCTAGCGGATAGACATCGGCAGTATCAAAAAAATTGACGCCTGCTTGATCGGCGACATCCATAATGGCGAAGGACGTTGCTTGATCCGCCTGATTACCAAAAGTCATGGTTCCCAGGCAAATCCTGCTAACTTTCAAGCCAGTACGTCCTAATGATGTGATGTTCATAAACGGCTCACTTTTCTAATGGGGGCTACCTGATATATAACCCATATTTCCTAAACAACATGTGAAAAATCAGCGTTGCGTCCCCTACCACATTCTTTGTCCAAACTCCTATGTCCTTATTATATCTTAGAGAAAGGCAGGCGTTGTAATCATCTGTATGCTTTATCGCAAGCATAAACGTATTGGTAATGAGGCTTTGTTCTTCAAATCATTCAGGATGGTCACTTGACGTACTAATATGGTGATGGTGTATTCTACAATAGATATTTCCGGCATCAGCCGCGCCTCTGGATCGGCGCAATCGGGTTGCTTGATGCGCTTGAATGGGGGGACTTTGCAATGACCAACTGGATAGGCGAGCAGCTGGGCAGCTATCGCTTAGTTGATCTCATCGGCCAGGGAAGTTTCGCCGATGTATACGTGGGAGAACATCTGCAATATGGCTCGTACGCTGCAATCAAAGTGTTGCAAGTGCAGTTAGATGATTCTATCGCTATCGAGCAGTTTCATGCCGAAACGCGCACGCTTGCCAAACTTACACATCCTCATGTTATCTGCTTGCTCGATGCAGGCATACAAAATACCATTCCGTTTTTAGTGATGGATTACGCAGCTGGTGGCACGCTACGTCAGCGACATCCAGGTGGAACGATGCTGCCACTACCACGCATCGTCTCGTATATCCAACAAATTGCAGATGCCTTGCAGTATGCACACGAGCAAAAGTTGATTCACCGCGATGTCAAACCAGGCAATATGTTCGTCGGGCAGCATGGAACGATCCTGCTTGGAGATTTTGGGCTGGCTCTCAACGTTCAGAGCGGCGGCATAGCTATGCCTCACGAAGTAGCTGGCTCCGTCCCATATATGGCTCCCGAACAATTAGCGGGGCAACCCTGTTATGCAAGCGATCAGTATGCGCTGGCTGCCGTCGTCTATGAGTGGCTCTGTGGAATGCCACCTCTTTTTGACTATAATGGACAACCTATGCATGCGGCCCCACTCCCTTTGCACGAACGCGTACCAGGCATCGCTCCAATCGTTGAAGAGGTGGTGTTAATTGGCCTCGCAGCCGATCCTATCGACCGTTTCGCCAACGTACGCGCATTTGCCACCGCGCTTGAACTGGCAGAGAAGGGCTACTCTTTCGATTACCGCCTGCTTGCCCGTTCCGCCGAACCAGTCCTGACTATAGCCACAACCGATCCTATTGTCACAGAACAGACAACCTCGGAAGATCAGGCCGTCACACTTGTCGCCTCTGCTGAGATGTCCTCACTTGTCGCAAAAACATTCCAGGTAGCAGCCGTAGAATCAGCTATTTCTACACTTCCCGCAGCGAAACCATCAACAAATAAAGAACCGAATACAGAAGAGGAAGAAAAGCGGCCTATTCAGGAGAAATCAATCACCAGCAGAGCAGCGCATCAAGAGCACGCGCGTATTACTGCCAAACTAGCATATGAAGAGCGGCGCTCTATGACCCGATCTATCACTTTGGAGGAGGAGCCAGACAAACAATCATCGCCCGTCCTGTCCGGCCTTATTTTTATCATCCTCGTCCTGATCATTATTGGTGGCATCTTTGCTGCTTTTCACCTCTTTATGTGAAAATCTACACAACTCACGCTACTTCTTTCGGCGAAGAAGTGTTATAATTGCTGAAGATACTGTATTGCTTCTCTTCTATAGAGAGAGTAAACGATCTGGATCAATTTCTGCAATTGCTTTGATTGTGCTTGAGTAACCAGGAAATAATACATGTCGAACGTCCATGTGCGCTCCCATAAAGATATCCTCTGGCTCATCCTCGATAAACCTCCACTCAATACGCTCACGGCTGTTATACTCGATAAGCTGAACGCCGCCATCCATAAAACTTTGCAGCGTTCCTCACGTCTCGTAGTGATTACCGGAACCGGTGAGCGAGCTTTCTGTGCCGGCGTTGATATGCCCGACGACGATGAAAGACACCGCCAGGATCTCCTACGCGCCGCCAAGGAGACCGAGGCTGCTCTCGATCAGTTACGCAAGCAACACGTTCCGCTGGTCTCGCTGGTCAAGGGAAGCGCATTTGGAGCAGGTTGCGAACTGGCCGCGCTCTGCGATGTCGTAATTGCTCGCGACGATGCCCTCTTCCGTCTTCCGGCCGTAAACGCCAGAGTCTTCTCCTCCGCTGTCTCCACCTACCTTCCCTCGTTGATCAGTCAGGAACATACCACCCGCCTCATGCAGAGCGGCGAGACGCTCACAGCACAGGAGGCTATGCGCCTGGGATTGGCCCATCAAGTTCTGCCTGCCCACCATTTTCTCAGTGATACCGAAGAGCTTCTGGTGATGCTGGCAACCATTGGCTCCCCAGTGTAACTGATTTTATATGAATATAAGAAAACGATAGAGGATGCGTTTATGTCTTTGTTGCACTCGTGGTATGCACGAATGAAGGATGATTATCAGCTAGCACTTATTGTTATCTGTAGCCTGCTCTTTGGCCTGACGGCTCTCTTCTATGTGTTACTTGGTTGCTTACCCTCCGGCGATGAGCCGCACTATCTGATCATCAGCCAGACCTTGCTCAAGTATCACTCGCTCGACGTAATGCAAGATTACAACCACCGCGATTATTTCCAGTTCTACCCTCTGCTCATCGAGCCGCATATCACCTATAACGCGCTGGGACAGGTGTTGCCGCTGCACAATATCGGCGCTCCCCTGCTCTGGCTGCTGCCTTTTGCCTTGCTGGGACGCCTGGGCGCGGTCTGGTTTATCGTGCTTGTAGCAGTGCTGACCATCATTACCATGTACCGGCTGCTTCTGTTGATGGGCATCAGCCAGAAGACCTCATTCCGCGCCTGCGTTGCCTATAGCGTGGCCTCGCCGTTCTATATCTATTCTCACCTCACATTTGTTGAGCCGATAGGGGCACTGGCGTGCGTGTATGCGGTCTATGTTTTGTGGCAAGACAAAATTTCCTGGCAAGGATTAACTATCAGCGCCGTATTGCTTGGCATCTTGCCCTGGGTGCATATGCGCCTGGCCCTGCTGGAGATCCCGCTCTTCTTTCTGCTGCTCTGCAAGATCTATCAACAATATCGCTTTCGCCACTGGCACTACTATATCGCTTACCTGTTGCCGCTGCTCATCCTGTCGCTGGCCCTGGAAATCTATAGCTATCAGGTCTGGGGGACGCTCAATCCGGCTACGAACCAGATTAACGGCAATAGCAAGCCATTTGAAGTCATGCCCTTTATGGGGATGGTAGGTATGTTCTTCGATCAGGAGCATGGTATCCTGCTCAACTTCCCGATCTTCCTTTTCCTGTTACCTGGCATCCTACTCACACTAAAAAGGCGCTTCGTGGGCTATCATCTGCTAGTGCTGGTGGTCTCGGTGCCCTATATCGTGGCCTTCACTTCGTTTCGCCACTGGTCCGGCGGCTGGTGTCCTCCTGGTCGCTTCCTGCTGGCCTTGCTCCCGCTCTATGCCTTCTATCTGGCCTATGCGCTGGAACGTGTAGATACGATGTGGTTGCACACCCTATGGCGCATAACGCTCTGCTACGGCTTTGTCTATTGCCTCCTGTCGCTGCTTCCACCGCACAACGGCTTTAACGCTGAATCCGGCGTCAATGGCACGCTGGCCTTTTTACAGATATCCCACTATCGCCTGACCGACATCCTTCCCTCGGTCTATGTACCCGGCAAACAATGGCTGCTAGGATTGTGGATTTGCGGGTATCTGATGGGGGTATGCCTGCTTCTGGCCGTAACATACCGTCCTAGGCTGACAAGAACGCTTCTCCATCGGCACTGATGGAGAACGACAACATATTAGCGGTGTCCAGGCCTTGATAGCTCTCGCAGGCGTTGCAGAAACGCGACAGCCTCTTCACGAGTATCAAAAATATTGCTCTGGAAATCGTTCAGCACGGCCGAAGTCATCAATTGAATGCGCCTGATCTTTTCCTGAAGCTGCTCTTTCCCCGACGGAGACGCATGTGAATTATAGTGAGCGGCAAGATAGAGTTCGTTCTCACCCTTCACACACACCTTATCCCAACATGCTTTCAAGGATTGTCCCCAGACTGTTGTCGCGTCTCCTCCTATCGTAAGTCCGGCGATATCGACCAGCAGAGGCGCACGTTCCAATCCTTTCTGCTGAAGCGCTGCCTGGATCTTACGCGTGCAGATTTGAAAGGCCAGCTCTACTTCAGCAGGCGTTTTCATCACAACGTGCGTAAGAAGCAGGTGCACAGCACCTATATAGTCATCGTAGTTTGCTTGCATGCCCCGCTCATACTCTCTCTCAAGATCATAGAGCGGCCCCCGGGACTGAAGCTTCTGAGGCAGAGGCGTATCCCGTTCATATAATGAGCGTCCGCGCACGGACGGCTCTAAATATTCTTGTGCCGGAAGCCGGGGAAATGCATTTCCACTGGTTCGGTTGGCTTCGCTGCCTGCAAATGGTTGGAAGTGAGCTTCGCGCCGCATCAATTCGGAAGACCGGTCGTCTGAATAGGCTTGCGTCTGCAACGGCGGCAACGTATCAAACGACAATTGAGAGGCAGCAGTATTCGTTGCAGTTCCCGTTTCAGATACAGCGAGTGGCTCGTCCACCATAGAACGCCGTTTAGCAAAAACAACAATAAGCGTCACAACGATAAAAATAAGTAGCGCGGCAGCCAAAATAATATAGGTCATTGTAAATCTCCCATTAAGTAGTATCGTGAAAACAACGATTGTGTGATGGCCGCGAGTTTAAAGACTTGTAGTAAAATAGTGATCGTGAGTGGGGTTACGGTACTCTATAAAAAAGTAACAGATCGTGCAGTATACGTCAATATTTCCACGAAGATCCTCGAATTTCTTAATGCATTTTTTATATTCGCTATTTTCCTGTAATTCACGCTTCTCTTGTGTAATTTATTTTCGTCTTGTGATGGAGCATTTCATGGGTATGAGGCTAGTCCAAAGAGGGGAGGAAGGCAAGTGAGGCGCTACACCATCAACATTGATGAGGAAGTCAGGAAGCGCCTGCAATATATGGTTCACGATAAAGGGCGGGTTGTATGTAGTGACCAGGGTGAGGCAGCGCTGCTTCTCTGCTCAGGCGCGAGAGCCCCATTCGGCAAGGCATAATTCGCAGCCTTTTTGCTCACCGTACCGACCTGAGCGACGGGACCAATGCCAGCCTGAGAGGTTGGACCGACATTGCCAACATGTTCGGGTACGTCTAATTGGAAAGCCACAATACCAGCGCGCATTTCTTGAGAGAGCGTCCCTAACTTGCGAGCCAGCGTTCCCACTTCGGTTGCGAAGCTCGTACTCAAGCGTGCCAGATCGACCTGATCTTTCACTGATAACGCCTGCGAACCAGTCACTATTCGACCCTTCCCTTTTTGCAAGCTATGAGTGAAGCTGGTCAATGCAGTATCCAGTTCGATTAAATGTTTAGCGGTATTCTGTTGTACATTCTGTAGCTCCATCCTCATACGTTGGAGCAATTGATCCATCGTTCGTAGTTCGCGTACAGGGATTTGCACAACACCGTCTGCCCTGTTATTTTGCAGCCGGGCCGTTTCAGCGAGTGTGCGCGTCACCTGCTCAGAGAGGATTTGCACCGTATGTGTGCGCTGCTGCATGCTCTCAATCAAGATTTTTTGCAGGCGCTCGCGTACCTGTCGCAGGTGGGCAACCAGTTCAAACACGTCAGGCTCGCTCTCAACATTATCCTTCGCCCCTACAGTCTCGTCTGCTAGCTTTCCTGTTCCTCCTTTACCCTGCTGAGCGGCCAGAACGAGGGCGAAATGTTCCGCACGCTCTAGCTCCTGGCGCGAGATCACATCTATCTGCTCAATGGCCGTTTGCACACGCAGGACAAACCGGCGGAAGCGACTGACAGTGAAGTTGAAGGCGTTGGCCAGCATGCCGATAGGATCATCGGTCACAGGGGCGTTAATGCGCAGATCACCAGCGCTAACCACACGCATATCGGAGAAGAGATGCTCGGCAGCGTTGGTCAGAGCATCACGCTGATTGCGCGTCTCCTGTAAGAGATTGACGATGGCCTCCAGCATGGCATTGACCGAGGCGGAAACGTCGGCGATTTCGTCGCGTCCAACCACATGCACGCGCTCCTGCAATTGCCCCTGCTCAACCGCATGCGTGACCTGACGAAGCTGCTTGAGCCGCTTGACCAGCGTATTCGAGATAAACCAGCCCACCAGCGTAATCGCCAGAAACGCCAGGATCGCGCCAATGATAGTTGTAATTAGTTGATATTGTTCTTCCACGCTGGCTGCATCGTGAACGGAGTTCGCAAGACGCTGATTTAACTGTATCAATGCACGCAAGGCGCTTATCGCATCAGCGCAGGTTGGTTCTGCCTGGACGCGCGTCAATTTTTGCGCGTTCGCAAGATTGCCAGATTGAACATCTTGCAAGACCTGATTCTGTGCGATGCGATAGACGTTCCATGTACGCAAGGCGCTGCCCACCAGCGTTTGTTGTTGATTCTCCTGACCTGTGTTGCCTGCCTCTGTCAGCAGGGCCAGCTGGTCTGGATGACGAACAAGAAGGTCGTTCTTCACATACTCTTGCAGAATGATATCATACCGCCCGTCAAGATCTTGAATAGCCTTGTGCTGCTGATCTAACGATTCCTGCGACGGTGCCGTTGTATCTGCTGTATCCAGATGCGTATGGACGGCTGTGTTCATCAGTTGAAGAAAATTAGCACCAGTGGTCAATGACGTATTTACCTGCAACAAATGCTGATAAAAATCAGACTGCCGACTGAGCGCCTGAGAACGGAGAACACCAACGAGGCTGGCAACCAGCGTAGCAATCAGCGCCGCAGCAAGAAATCCCAGGGTCAGGCGTTGCCCGATGGAGAGATCAAGCAACATATTGCCAGCCCGCCGGAATTTGGGCCGAATTGGTAAAGCTCCCTGCTCCGGCGATGGGGGAAACGATGGAAGAGGAGCATGTTGACGGTGAGATAAGGAACTCATAAGCGATGTACCTCGCATTCATATGGCTAAACAGTCAGGGCGTAGCAGGCGATGTTCCCGCTGCCGAGAGAGTTGGAAGTTTCATGCTGGCAATAGGAATGTAGCCCATTTTTTGAGCGAGTTGCTGTACTGCTGGAGTGAGCATAAATTCCAGATACGCCTCTTGCACTTTATTTGTGCTGTCACCCAGCGTATACATATGCTCGTAGCTCCAGAAAGAATAGTGCCCTGCTGCAATGCTGGCCTGCGTTGGTTGTTGGCCATCAATGGAGATAGCACGCACCTGCGAATTCAGGACGGAGAGGGCCAGATAGCCTATTGCGCCCGGTGTGTGGGCAACGATATTGCGCACCTCCACAGATGAATCGGTTTTCAACAGCGTCCCTTTTTCGTCGCGTCCACCGAGAATATATTTGCGGAACGTATCGCGCGTACCGGAGGTTGATGGGCGAACGACCGGAGTAATCGGCAGATCCGGGCCTCCAACCTGTTTCCAGTTGCGAATCTGGCCAGTTGAGAAGATATCGATAATCTGCTGCTGTGTCAGTGAGGTCACATTGACGCCGGGATTGACGATCATTGTGAATGGGATAACACACACAATATGATCGGTCAGGTTGGGATCTGGGTAAATAGCGGGGTCAGCATAAATATCTGACGTGCCGATATCGGCGTGGCCTTGCTGCCCGGTAACAGCTCGCAGACCTGAAATACTGCCACCTCCACTCACCTCAACGCGCACACGAGGATGTTGCTTGCCAAATAGATCAGCCGCGGCACTGGCGAGCGGTTGCAATGCTGTTGAGCCAGCTACAGTTAGATGTCCCTCTAATTCCGCCGAATTGCCCACTGTTCCCGTACAACTGGTGAGAAATAGGAGCAAAAGTGTGCCTACCAGCAGATGGAGTGGAATCCCCTTTCGAGCATAGTCAAACATATTTCCTTCCACATCATACCACTATGCAAAGAAGCTCCTTGCATATTTTCTTCCTGCAAATAAATGTATAGATTCGTGTGCAGCGATAGCATGAAAAACATGTATCTTTTCCCTATGCCATAAGGCGAGGTTCCTGCACATTCACAGTATGGATGAGCAGATTTAAAGGCGTGTTAACCAGAAGTTAAGATTCCCAAAGGATAGGTAGGGGATGACAATAACGCATCCGAAATATTGCAGAACTGAGAGATTGCGAGAGAGCAGCGGGAACTTTTCTTGTGGATAGAGCGTCATGTCTATAATGAAGAAGCGTTGTTTGAGGTGATGGCATCTTGCTATCACGCCGGAGGCCGTAGGGCATGATTGATAAGTCCGTGTGGCTTCTAAGGAGGTTAGTATGTATCATATCCAGCGGAAATCGCTTGTTATGTTTTGCTTTGCGGCTACTATGCTTCTCCTGCTGCTAGCCGCATGCGGTAGTGCAGGAACAGGCACCACGAAAACCGGAGGAACCGGCGCAGCATCTCCTACGCCCATCCCAACCCAGACCTACAGTGCGGCCAATGGCTGCCCAAACAATACGGTAATGACCAGCGAGAGCAACAAACCAAATGTGACGATCAAGCCAACCGACATCAAAGATACGGTGGTTGTACATAACGGTGATATAGTAGAGGTTCGCCTCCCCTTCGGCCATCAGTGGTCAGGTCCGCAGATTTCGCAAGGAGCGTTGCAGCTTCAGGGGCCGGGCGGTTTCGCGCTCAAGAGCGATCAGGTCTGTGTATGGCGCTACGTCGCCAAAGGCACAGGCACAACAACGCTCGATTTCTCCAGCCGCGCCCTCTGCAAACCCGGTCAGTTCTGCCCGATGTATGTAATGAAGCTGCCATTCAAAATAGAAGTGCAGAAGTAGCCAGTACACACTCCGAAGCAAACAAAAACAGGCTACTGGATGTTAAAAGATGGTCCAGTAGCCTGTTTTTGTGTATCCTTTATTCATCTATATATTCTTGTCGTTGCTCAGGAGGCCAGAGTAGAGATGAAAAAAGTAGTGAGCCTTTTTAGCGGGTGCGGTGGATTTGATGCAGGTTTCAAAGAACAGGGCTTTGATCTGATATATGCGTGTGATATAGATTCTACCGCAGTTGACTGTTATGCGAGGAACATAGATCCTCGCGTTTACCTCAGAGATGTCACCTCCACCGAATTTCATCGAGACATAAGCACGATAGGCTCCTGTGATATAGTACTTGGGGGTTTTCCCTGCCAGGGCTTCTCTAAAGCCGGGCCAAAGAATGTTGAAGACAAAAGAAATGCTCTCTATATTGAGATGAAAAATGCGATTGCTGTACTTCGACCGCAAATATTTATCGCCGAGAATGTTGATGGTATATCGCAAAACTTCAAAGGTGCTTATCTAGAGCGCATCGTCGCAGATTTTCAGCAAATCGGCTATCGTGTTGAATACAGAATTCTCGATGCCATTGCATTTGGTTTGCCTCAACATCGGAGGCGCATATTTTTTGTTGGCATTAAGCAATCGATCCATCAGCATTTTTCCTGGCCTGAACCGACCCACTTCTTCAAAAGACGCAACGGAGAGTTTACAATAGCTGATATACACCCTGTAGAGCAATCTGCTCATTGGCAGCAAACAACGCTTCGAGCAGGGGACATACAGGCGAGGCCATTACCACAACAAATACAAACTATTAAAGACGCGATCCAGGATATACGCGATTTAGATATCGATATACCCGATCATAGAATTACGCATAGATGGCCAAGCAAATACACAACTATTTTTCACACGATTCGCGAGGGCCAGAAGCTTTGTAACGTCAGACATGCGAGTACTTCTGTATACACGTGGCAAATCCCCGAAGTATTCGGTTCGGTCTCAGAGCGGGAAAGATATATTTTAGAAACAATCGCGAAATACCGCAGACACAAAAAATATGGCAACCTCCCCAACGGCAATCCTTTACCCGTCGATGAGATAGAGCGTCTGTCGAGATTGCATGAGGTCCAACAGGATCTTGAAAATCTGCTTTCAAAAGAATACATAAAATTTAAAAGTGGAGGATATGATTTAAAAGGAGCGCTGTTTTGTTCTGGACTCTTTAAACGTCCTCTCTGGAACGAACCGGCCCCTACTGTACTTACGAATTTTCACAATCCTCGCTATTTCCTTCATCCGCTCGAAGATCGCCCGTTTACATTGCGAGAATGTGCGCGGTTGCAAGGATTTCCCGACACATTTATTTTCACGACATCCAATACAAGCCAGGATCTGGTAAGCGGTTATCGGTTGGTTGGTAATGCTGTCCCACCGATTGTATCAAAAGCGTTTGCGGATGCAGTGCGGCAATTTCTTTATCAAAAAGAAAAAGCGATGCAGCTCTTATTTTGATGCCAGAGGGAGTTATGAGCTGCTCACAGCTTAGCAACGAGGCGAAACGATCCTGTTATGTAATAGAGTATGCACATATCACGCGTATCACCATGAAAATGGAAGCCATGCAGTATGCCTGTCAGATCTCATTAACCCTGCTGTACCACAATGGCACCCAGGAAATCTGGCGCATCTCAAACGTCTATCGCTCTCCCTCATGGATTGCCCAACACATCATTGCAGCCCACCTCCGTTTTATGACTTCTTCCCTTAAAGATAACATGGAAGGAAAATAGGCAATTGAATCATTGCTCCTCCAACATTTATTGCTTCATTCCTGTCCAACGAGCTTTCTGAGGCTTTGGATCAGCAATCCACTGTTGCATCAGATCATGGACACAATTGGCAATGATTGGATCAGGAGTTGCCGTCATAAGGAGTGGCGCAAATAAAGCGGGGTATAATCCACCATCATAGCATGTATGCAGCGCTCCATAGTCGGGGTCATTTGCGGCCCAGACGACGCGGGCGATATTCGCCAGGAGGAGCGCGCCAGTACACATCAAACATGGTTCCAATGTCGTGTACAGGGCGCATTTCTCTCGATAAGAGAGCGCCATCAACCTCCCACCGGCATTGCGAATCGCGTCAACTTCCGCATGAGCGGTATAATCGCCAGCGCTATAAACCTGGTTACGCCCTTTACTGAGAATGATTCCATCGGGATCAACAACAAGCGCCCCGATAGGATATGTTCCCTCCTGGCCTGCTCTTTCCGCCTCTTGCAAAGCAAGTTCCAGGTAGAAGCGGTCTGTCTCCATTTCGCAGCCTCACAGTTTCAAGTCTCAGTGCTATTGCCGTTGTGAAAACGCAAGACGAACTCCCAGCCCGATAAACGTCCCTCCGGTAAGCCAGCGCAAGAGCTTTGCCGCACCCAAACGATTTTTGATCCACTGCCCAAGAAAGCTTGAGAGATAGGCAACGCTGGAGTCTACAGCCAGACCAGTAATGTTATACACGAGACCGAGAATAATCAACTGAAGAGGAACGTAGCCTCTCGTTTGATCGACGAATTGAGGGAGAAAGGCTAGATAGAAGAAGGCCACTTTAGGATTCAGCAGCGTCGTGAGGCTTCCTTGCAAGAACACCCTTGCCAGGTTCGCTTTCTCTCCTATAGGGCTGGCGACCACTTCCTGGCGGCTGAAGATCGTGCGCGCTCCTAAATAGATCAGATAAACCGCTCCGACATATTTAATTACATCATAGGCGATGGGAACCATAAGAAACAGGCCAGAAAGCCCCAGCGCGACTGCGCAGGTCTGTAACAGTCCCCCGGTTGCAATCCCAAGACTGGAAAGCAATCCGGCAGCACGTCCCTGTCCTGTACCACGTGCAATGATGTAAAGCATATCTGGTCCAGGAATGGCGCTTAAAAGAAATGCAGCAATAAAGACCAGGATGATATTAGTGAAAGTTGGCATAGGTGAGACTACTCCTTTTTGCACCTTTTCTCAACGGATGGGATACAGCAAGCATACCTACGAACTCTTCAGCCTGTCAAGCACATCGGCCAGCCTGTCAGGGCTTTCCAGTTCTCCGCTCAAAGGGGTGCAGGGGTCTCCCTGCCGGGGCCTGGGGCGTCCCCAGTTTCCTTCCCTCCTTCGCGCGCCGCCTGCGGCGGCGCGCAAAAGAGAAGAAAAAAGGTTTTTGCGGGGACACCCCGCACCCCGGCAAAGGGCTGCCGCCCTCTGCACTCCTGCTAGATGGGAGAATTGGAAAGCCCTGGCCAGCCTGTAAAACGCAAAGAATGCTAGCGTTCTCTCATTGTTTCTTGCTTCTTCTGTGCAACCAAAGCAGTACTTGTTCCCAGCGAGAAAAGCGGGAGGCTAGTTTCTCGTACACTTTCTTTGCTATAATCTAAGACAAGAGACTTTCCTTGCAGCAAGTGATAGGAAGGAAGAATATGAAACGTCATTATTTGCGGCGTGCTATATGCCTGGCAGGTATCGGCGGCATTCTAGGGATAGGGTGCCTGAGTATTGATGTTTTTTTCGTTTCTCTTCCCTGTTGGGGTATCGGGCTGGGTCTGCTCATTTGGATGATCAGAAAGTGGGGAAAGAGTCAGATCTGGCTGGCCTCTCTCGGTTTCGGCCTCATCTCAGCACTTGTGTTGCTCTTTAACATCTTCAGTGATGTGCTTCTTCCTTGTTCGTTGCCTTGCGTCTCGCGAAGCAGTATCATTCCCGCTTCTTACTACGTGCTATTGTTCTGCTTCGGGATTATCATACTTCTGAGTGGCACATGGCCCCTCTTCAGGCACGGAGACCGCTCTGAAGCAACCAATTGATCAGACTTTTTCCTGCAAGCGGGTGCGATGGCACCTGACGGAGACCGCAAACTGACACCTTACGCCAGCGTTCCCAGTCTCGTTGGGGGTGCTGGCTTTTTTATTTTCATCACCGTTAAAACGGCCGGATAAGCGACTCCATGAGATATATTATCAAACATTTTGTGAGGTCTCGCAAGGCGAAATTTTGACCCCTTATCTGACACCTTATCGCGCAAATTCAGCTATACTTTGATGGATTGTCATGGATAGATCGTATATCCAAAATCGGCCTCCTACCTCGTTTTATCAGGACAAACGCGGTGTCGTCGGCTCTCTTGACAAAAGGAAAGACACAGTGTATTGTTAGGACAATGTTGTTTATATCCGCTGTGGATATATAATGAGAACGCTGGCTAAAGATAGGCTGGCTCGTGTAATGGAGGTGCGATGAAAAATGTTGGCCGCGACCCTGATAGTCTGCTCCCGCTAACGCCCGCGGTGTTCCATATTCTGTTAGCGCTAGTAGATGGCGAACGGCATGGTTACGGCATTATGCAGGAAATTGCTCATCGCACAGATGGCAAAGTACGCATGGGACCAGGCACGCTCTATGGCTCGATCAAGCGCATGCTGGCCGATGGGCTAATAGAAGAGTCAGGCGAACGACCTGATCCTGCTCTGGACGACGAACGTCGCCGCTACTACCGCCTGACTAACCTCGGGCAACGCGTCGTGCGAGCAGAAGCAGAGCGGCTTGAACGTCTGGTCAACCTCGCAAGGAGCAAACGCCTCCTACATGGACCAGAAGCAATAGGGGGAGCGTAACACAATGGATTCACGTCCATCAAAGCATATGCTTGTTACCTCTGGGCGTCTCTATAGTCTTTTACTTTATGTCTACCCAAAACAATTCCGGCAGAAATACAGCTGGGAAATGATACAAACCTTTCGCGACTGTTGCCGCGACTCTTTTGAACGATGTGGAGGCTGGGGACTGGTAAAGTGGTGGCTTTTTATCCTTTATGACCTCATAATGACCGCCATTCTCGAACATCTCAAGGCCGTCATCACACTATGCAAACGTCTCCTGGGCCTGGAAAGGGAATTTACAATGCTGGATAATCTTCTACGTCTCGATATTGCTCTACAAACAGATGTTGGACTCAAGCGGCCCCACAACGAGGATAGCATGGTCTCTGTGGTGCCGGACGATCCCGAAATATTAAGCAAGAAAGGTGCCCTGTTCGTCGTAGCCGATGGTATGGGAGGCCACGCAAAAGGCGAGGTGGCAAGCGATATGGCAGTGAAAATCGTCAATGCCTCCTACTATGAAGATGATGACGATGATATCGCCTCTTCCCTATCTCGTGCAGTGAAACAGGCAAACAGAATGATACACCATCTCGCAATGGTGGAAGAGAGCGGGATGGGCACTACCTGTATCGCCAGCGTCCTGCTCAACGATACCCTCTTCATCGCCAACGTTGGTGATAGCCGCGCTTATATTATCCGCAATGGATTGCCACGCCAGGTCTCGCAGGATCACTCCTGGGTCGCCGAACAGGTGCGCGCAGGTATTCTGACACGCGAACAGGCACGCACACACGAGCGGCGCAACGTCATTTATCGCAGCCTGGGCTGCTGCGCAGAGGTAGAAGTGGATATCTTTACAGAACAGGTTCAGGACGGCGACGTGCTGGTACTCTGCACTGATGGCCTGTCAGAGGTTATTGACGAAGACGAACTCTGCTCTATCGTCGAACAATATGAGTCGCAAGAATCAGTCACTCGCTTGATCGCACGCGCCAATGAATGTGGTGGCCCCGATAATATCACCGCTATAGTCGCTCGCGTCTCACTCCCTCAATCAGCCTAGCTTGCTAATGCAGACGTGCTTGTAGCTCATAAGCACGTCTGCATCCCCTTGCAACGGACGATATTATGGCGGTGCCGCACCCCTACCTCCCTTGCATCGACTCACCTTGATATTGTATATGTAATGGCGAAAGCGTTCTCCCGATGAAAGAAAGTTTGAACCATTCATGACTGATGTTGCCACAATTGTCCGTGAAGTCTCGCTGCTTCTGCTCGTTGCCCTCACCGTCATTCTGGTCACACGACGGCTGACCGTTCCCTATACCCTGGGTCTGGTCATTGTAGGGCTGGCTATAGGTCTATTGAACCTGACACCAGAGATACACCTGACTCCCGATCTGGTGCTTTTTGTCTTTTTACCTGCCCTACTCTTTGAAGGTTCCTGGTCGCTTTCGGTGGCACGACTGCATGCAAACTGGCGGCCTATCTTTTTGCTGGCTGTACCAGGTCTCTTGCTTGCACTCGTGCTCATTGCGCTCCCGCTCCACTTTTTTGCAGGTTTGGACTGGCTGAACGCCTTTCTACTGGCCTCGATCCTCTCTCCGACTGACCCGGTCGCCGTATTGGGATTGTTCCGCCAATTGAAGTTAAATGAAAATTTATCTACGATCATTGAGGGCGAGAGCCTGTTTAATGATGGCGTGGCCGGGGCATTGTACCAAACTTTTCTGGCCCTGGTTCTACTAAACATCAAAGGAGAACATCTCACAGCAGCCTCAGTATGGTGGCAAAGCGTGGGCACCTTTGTCCTGGAAGCTGGCGGTGGAATACTGGTGGGCCTGATTTGCGGATTTTTAATCAGCCTCTTTGTGAAATACATTGAAGATCCGCTTATTGAGACCACTATCACCGTTGTTACCGCATATAGTGTCTACTTGCTTGCCGATTTCGTGCATATGTCTGGAATTCTCGCCGTGATTGTGGCCGGTCTAATCTTTGGTAGTTATGGTCAATCACGCGGTATATCTGAGCACGCGCGAGAGATGGTTGATAATTTCTGGAATATGGTCGCATTTCTCGTCAACGCCCTGCTCTTCCTGCTCGTTGGCGCGCAATTCAATACCTCGCTCTTTCTGAATAAACCCAACTTTTCACAGCTTGCCTTTATTGCCGTCCTTTCCATCGTCGCCGTCCTGATCGCGCGCTTTATCATGGTGGTAGGGATCTTGCCACGAAATCCATCCTCCCAACCCGGCATTCACCTGCGAGCCTGGCGCTTTGTCATCTTCTGGAGCGGCCTGCGTGGAGCGCTCTCGTTAGCCCTGGTGCTGGCTCTCCCGTTGGAGATACCAGAACGAGACACGCTTATCTTTGCTACATATGCTGTCGTACTCTTTACGCTTCTCGTCCAGGGTTTCAGCCTACGCCTCCTGCTCAAACGCCTGCCATCAGTTCTGCGTTAAACAGCCTGCATTACTCTGGTTCACTGATACAGGACGACGATGGCGGTATGGCTGCATGCGACGGTGTTGCTGCGCCGCTCGCATCGCTTACCGGCGTCAGCGTCGCTGTTGGAGTCACAGTGGAATCGGGCGTACTCGATGATGAACTGCTGAGAACCAGGGTTTCATATTGCTTTTGCATGACCGTTCCCTGTATTGTCAACGTGTTCGTCGCATCGATCAAGTTGATATTGGTGTTGGTCGCCGCATATTGCATGGATGCAAAGACTCCACTCGCTGCAAGCGTTTGTAGCGCTCTCGTGGTCCAGGTCGTCATAAAAGCAGAATCGTTATTTTTCCCGTCGTTCTGGACCGCATCAGGAGCATAATTCCATTCCGTAATCATGATCGGCAAGGTTGTATGTAGTGCACTGTTGATTAAAGCACGCCCCTCCTGAATATGTTTCGCCCACTCGGACAGGCTAGCAAGGCACCTACTGTTACTCCATGTACGGCTACATGCATAAGCATGCCAGCTCACAGCATCAGGGCGCGGTTGAGCATGCTGCAAAAAATATCCCAGATAGTCCGCTCTATATTCGTAAGTGACGGGACCGATAAAGCTCCCATTTGGGGCAAGCCGCTTCAGCACACCCACATTGGCATTCCACGAGTCCGTGTACATCTTCGCCGATACCTGCACGATATCCTCGTTATTGCCATATTCATAATACACGATGCTATTGCCAAAGACACCGTTCATCGTATTGATGATGGCGGTATCATCTTGCAGCGCATTGCGATCCACCGCTCCATGCAGCACAACCAGCGGAACGGCTCCCAGTTGCTTGACCGTCTGTGCGGCAGTCTGGATCATTGTACTATCCAGTCCCGAGCGGATCGGCAGGCGAATAATAGAGATATGCATCTGCTGGAGACATGCCCGGGCCGCCTGAGAAGTCAGCACCTGATCCTGGCTGTTGAATAGAGCCAGGTTGGTGCCAAAGATCAACGGTGATACTCCCTGTGAACCGCCCTTCGTCCTGGCAAAACTGGTTGCGCTGGCTGACGACGTAGACGCGATACATGCCCCTGATGGGGTCGCGGTCGGTGTTACCGCTGGCGTTGGGGTCGCGGTTGGTGTTACGGTCGCCGTCGCACCGGCAGTTGCCGTTGGCGTTACTGTAGTAGTTGCGGTTGGGGTCACGGTTGGCGTGTCCGTCGCTGTTGCCGTTGGGGTATCGGTCGCCGTCGCTGTTGCTGTTACTGTAGTGGTTACAGTTGGGGTTACGGTTGGCGTGTCCGTCGCTGTTGGTGTTGGGGTATTGGTTGCCGTCGCTGTTGGTGTATCAGTTGCAATAGCGGTTGGCGTATCGGTGGGAGTCGCGGTTGCAACGCTGGTTGGCGTTGGTGTCGGGGTATCCGTTGGAACCGGGGTTGGCGTGGGAGTACTGACCTGTGAAACCGCAGTTGGGGTTGGCATAGCAGTTGGCACCGATGTTTGGGTCGCCGTGACAACCGGCGTTGGGGTCAAGAGCGGTGTTGAGGTAGAAGTTGCAGTAGGAACAGGGGTTGGCGTTTTCTGCGCCGTCGTCGGCACTGGTGTTGGTGTTTTCGTACTTATGACCGGCGGTGTATAGGCTGATGTTGGCCCGTTGTTCACTGGTCTGGTCGGTGTAGCTGTGATACCCAACGGCGTTGTGGTTGTCGATGTCGTCGGTGCGCCTGTATCTTCGATCACAATATTGGCCGGAGGGTTGGTTCCGCCCGTTGGAGAAAGGCCGATGCTGGGGCTTTTCTTCACCGTCAGAGGTGACGCATGGGTAGCGGTATCGCTGGCTGCCATAAAAAGTCCAGTCGCAATCAAAAGCAACGCGAGAAAGACTTTTGGTACAAAGCTGGGTCGAGCCGCAGAACGGCGCAGTGCTTGAGAAAAACGACGTACATAGTTCGATGATCCTACTCTATGCATCATGCATGAGAACTCCTATCCCTGGATACATCTACATCATCATTATGTATTTCGCTGAGAAAGTGGCCTCCCACCACTGGATTGTAATGTTTGTGTTGCCTGAGAAAAATATTCCTCACCAGAAAGTATACCATTTCAATCTTCATCCGCCAACCCGTTTCTGCATATTAGTCCTTTTTTTGCTGATTAAATGCACAGCTTTATATAATGTCTTTTGAGATATAATGAAGGTTCAATCGAGTATGATGATCTCTTGACGGAAGGATGAAGCTTGTATGACAACTGAGACCGGAACTGGCAGCGAGGCCAGACAAAAAGCCTATCGTCACCGCATCGGTTTTGTAGCTGAATCCCCCAATTTTCCCGGCGACTGGAATCAGATCGTGGAAAAAGTCAAAATCGCCGACGAGTTGGGCTTTGATTCGATCTGGCTGGCCGAATCCTGGGGCTATGAACTCTTCACTTCAATGGCCGATCTTATTCGTGTCACAAAAAGGATCAAGATCGGCGCTGGCATCGCCAATATTTACTCGCGCACACCGGCTGTCCTGGCAACCACCGCCGCCACGCTGGACGAACGCTCTGGAGGACGCATCATCCTCGGCCTGGGAACCTCTGGTGCCAACGTCATCGAACACTGGCACGGCGTCAAATTCGAGAAACCACTTCAGCGCACAAGAGAATATATCGAGATTATTCGTATGATCCTGCGTCGCGAGCAGCTGATCCATCATGGCGAGTTTTTCAACCTTGAGCGTGGTTTCAAGCTGCGTTTCACACCCCTGCGAGCCGATTTACCTCTCTATATCGCCGCCATAGGCCCGAAAAACATTGTGCAAACGGGCGAAATCGCCGATGGCGTGCTGCCGGTTTACTGGCCTGAACATCGTTGGGGCGAACTACGAGCCATGCTGGATGAAGGCGCAAGTAAGGCCAGGCGACCAGCACATAGCGCCGCCATCGCTCCATTTATTACCAGCATGATCCTTTCCGAGCACACAACCGAAGAGGAGATCCAGGCCGCGCGTGTGCAGGTGGCAACTCCCCTGGCGTACTACATCACCAGGATGGGTGTCTACTATGCTCAAGCGCTCACACGACACGGCTTCGGGGACGAGGTACAGGCGGTAATCGAGGCTGGCAAAGCGGGGATGAAGTCGGCTGTGCAGGCGGTCAGCCCTGCAATGTTCGATGCAATCAGCATTGTAGGAACACCTCAACAAGTGGTAGACAAGCTCGACCGCTGGGCAGCGCTGGGCGTGGATGAGCCGCTGCTCTCGATGCCCGGCGGCACCGTTGACGAGGCAGCGGCCCGGTTATCAGCGCTTATGGCTGCACTGAAGGAGTAGCGGCCAGCTCCCCGCGACTGGCGAACTCATCGGCGTGCTGCAACCGTTTGCGAATCGACGGATGCGAGTGAAAGAGCAACTCAACAAGCGGCGATGGCTCAATCTCGGCCAGATTTTGATTAGCGAGGCGAGTCATCGCGCTTTTGAAGGCCGCCACCTTCTGCGTCGATTGCAGCGCATATTCGTCGGCCTGATACTCCACCCGCCGACTGTATGAGTTACTGATCGGCATTACGATCAGCCCGAACAGGCCCATCAGCAGAAAGAGGAACGGCAGTGTGGCAGGATCGGTCAGCGAAGTATAGAGATGCAGGCCCTCCACCACCCAGTGCAAAATCAGATTTGCCACAAACAATCCGCCCAGCATCAATATCGACTGGCTGATCAGCAGCTTCCAGATGTCGTGATGCACATGATGGCCCAGTTCGTGAGCCAGCACCACTTCGATCTCCTCGACGGTGTAGCGGTCTGTCATCGTATCGCCCAGCACGATGCGGCGCGTATTACCCAATCCCATTAATGCTGCGTTGGCGGCGGTCGTCTTATTGCTCAAATGCATGGTAAAAACTCCGCGAACCTTCGTGTTGGCACGAGCAACCAGGGCCATTAAGCGCTCGGTCAACTCACCCTCGGGCAAGGGCGTAAACTTATAGAACAGGGGGAAAATGAGGACCGGGGCCAGGTTCGCCATAATGACGGAGAAGAAGAGCAGGACGATAGCAACCCATAACCACCACCACTGCGGCTGATACGCCAGTAGCGCATAAATGAGCATAATCACGACGCCTTCAAAGACCAGGCCCAGAACAAAACCCTTGAGCAGATCCATGATCCAGCCCTTTAAGCTCATGGTCGAAAGTCCGTAGCGGCGCGACAGCGTAAAGCCATAGTAGCTCAGTGGCAATGTGAGTAACTGATAGCCGATCATCAAGATCAAGAATGTGATCAAGATTTGCAACGGATACCAGCCAGGGTGTGGTTGCCAACCCAATATGGGTACGCCTCCGACAGCGCTTTGCTGCAAATTCCGCAACCACCTGTCCAGTCCAGCACCCAGGATAAGAATGATGCCTGCAGCAGCAATCGCCATATCGATGTACGAAATACGCCGCCGTTTGCGTGCGTACTCACGAGCCTGCTGCTGACGTGCCGCGTCGATTTCGATGCCGTCAATTTCCATAAAAGAGACACTCCTGACGTTCCATAAAACCTGTTTTTCTCCCCAAAAAATGGAGGAATAAAGTGGATGTACTTTCTCTATGCTACATCCACTTGCAGGTAAAATACAAGTTGTCAGCGTGTACTTTCAACATGTGCTTTCAACATCTGTTTTCAACACATATTGGCGGCATCAGAGACACGCGGAATTAGAATTTGCGCAGATTTTCCAGAGAGCGGCGTGCGCTTTCCAGCGATGGGATAGTCGGCGCATCGTTCTCCACCAGGAACCAGCGTGCTCCTGCCGCCTGAGCTGCTTTAATGATGCCTGCAATATCGAGGGTGCCATCGCCCACCTCGGTAAAGGTGCGCTCTGGCGTCATATCCTTCAGATGCACCAGGGCCACGCGTCCAGTGTGCTTGCCCAAATAGGCGATAGGGTCAACGCCTGCATAGGCCGCCCAATAGCTATCCAGCTCAAGCTTGAGATTGGCGGGATCGGTGTTCTCCAGCATAATATCCAGCGCATACTTGCCATCTTCCTGCGCAAATTCGCTGGCATGATTATGGAATGCAAAGGTCAGCCCTCGCTCCCGGACGCGGCGACCAAACGTATTTAATAGCTCGGTCAGTGTATGCAAGCGCTCTCCGCTGAGCAGATCCGGCTGGACATGTGGCACAACAAGATTAGGACAACCAATCGCAAGGCAGTACTCAATCTCTCGCTCCAGATCGCTCTCCATTGCTGCAAGACTCACATGTGTACCAAAGGCTTGCAGTCCGGTCTCTTTCAGCAGATCAGCCAATTCATCGGCGGCGAGATTGCCATATCCCGCAAACTCCACGCCATCGTAGCCCATCTCTGCAACACGGCGCACAGTGCCTTTAAAATCTTGCGCAGTCTGATCCCGTACTGTGTACAACTGTAGTCCAACTAGCAGGTTGCTCATGAAATCCCCTTACTAACATATGGAAATATATGTGTTTACTGAAACATCACGGTTCATGCGACAGCTTCACATGAGAAAGCGCCGTCGCCCTCAAAGTGATGTCTCAGTATACCCCCTTCTGAGAGCAGATACCAAATTTTTCTTGCTCTGAATATAGCTTGCTTCCTGATGCAGGTTGTCTCTCCAACGGGATTTCGATTCGTAAGAAGGAATAAAGAGAGGGATTTACGTTTTATAAAAGGTAAAGCTATCCTAAAACTTGTCTTTTTTTTAATCTTATGGTATAGTTATTTTTAGCAATATAAAATTTTTGTTTTTGTTAACAGAAACAAAACAACAAAACATGGGGTATTTCTTTATAACACGAAAGAATAGGAGAGTATTTACTGATGGCTGATCGACCGGTGGATGTAATATCGACATTGAGCGATGAGAGCTGGAAAATTCAAAGTACTTCTCCCTCTCTCCCTGAAGCATATGGCACTGTTCATGTTCCGCGTGGCAAAAGCTTTCTCCGCACCCTCATGGCGTTTGTCGGTCCGGGACTCATGGTTGCGGTTGGCTATATGGACCCTGGCAATTGGGCGACAGATCTCGCAGGTGGCGCGCAATTTGGCTATCTCTTGATCTCGGTTATCCTGATCTCTAATTGTCTGGCAATGTTGTTGCAACACCTGGCCCTCAAGCTGGGCATTGTCACCGGACGAGATCTGGCTCAGGCATGCCGCGATTACTATTCGCGCCCGGTAACGTTTGTGTTGTGGATCCTCTGCGAAATCGCGATTGTGGCCTGTGATCTGGCCGAGGTTATCGGTTCGGCAATCGCGCTTAATTTGCTTTTTGGCATCCCTATCATCATCGGTGTGCTGATTACGGCAATGGATGTATTTGTCATCCTGCTGTTGCAACACAAAGGGTTCCGCGTGATCGAGGCGCTTGTTGGTACACTCATCTTAACTATCAGCTTATGTTTTGCCTATGAACTGATCGTTTCGCGCCCCGATGTTGCGGCCATTGTTGGCGGACTCGTGCCTCAACCAGCCGTCGTCACCAATCCCAACGCGTTGTATATCGCCATCGGTATTCTTGGTGCAACGGTGATGCCGCACAATCTCTACCTGCACTCCAGTATTGTGCAGACCCGTTCGTTTGAGCGCACAGATGCAGGCAAAGCCAAAGCGATTAAATTCGCAACTATCGATTCAACAGGATCTCTGTTGCTGGCTTTTTTTGTAAATGCCGCCATTCTGATCGTTTCCGCTGCTACATTTTTTGGCACACAACATGCAAATGTTGCGGATATCGGAGATGCCTACAAGTTGCTCTCGCCTGTCCTGGGAGCCTCGCTCGCCAGCACGCTCTTCGCCATTGCGCTGCTTGCTTCCGGGCAAAACTCGACGCTGACCGGCACGCTGGCAGGACAAATCGTGATGGAAGGCTTCTTCAATATTCGCTTGAAGCCCTGGATCAGTCGCCTGACAACCCGCCTGCTCGCCATCATTCCAGCAATTATCGTCGCTTTTCTCTACGGCGAACGCGGCACAGGTGAGCTACTGGTACTGAGCCAGGTTGTTCTCTCCTTCCAACTCAGTTTCGCGGTAATCCCCCTGGTCCAATTCACTAGCGATAAAGTCAAGATGGGCCGTTTCGTCAATCCGCTCTGGCTCAAAATACTCTCGTGGGCCATCGCTATTATGATTGCAGGACTCAATGCCTACCTGCTAATCCAGAGCATTCCTCTACTCTTTGGAGGGCACTAGCTCAAAGAACCCATTGAGGTATGCGAGAAATACATACCTTAATGGGTTCTTTGTTGTTATTTATCAGGTTTGAACAAAAGGATTACGGGGCATCGGTGACGGAGTAGTTCACATGATGTATTGCTACCCCCTCCTGTACAGCATGAAACACCAGCGCGTAATTTCCAGGCTTCGATGCGGTGAAAGGTAGCGTTGTTCCGGTCTGCACAACGGGAACAGTTGACGGCGCGGGATACGCTATGTTGGCATCGTAGAGACAGCCAGTTGGTGTGTAGACGGCAACGGTTGCAGCGATATCGTCAATCATCTCCAATGTCCACTGTCCGCTCGTCTCGTCAAAAGTGACTTGCTTTGGACCGGCTGTATCGATATTGAAGGGTTTCACGACCACAAAATTCTTGAATTCGACCCAACTTTGCTTCCAGACCTTCGGGCCTGCTGGCGGAGGTGCCGACGTTTGCCCAGCATCTTGTAATGAATAATCGATGTGAATATAATCACCTCCGGGCTGAGTCGCTGTAAATTTCAAGTAGTAGCGTCCCGGTGTCGCTACAATCCAGCCAGGGTTTGTATCAGTGCCATTATTTCCGTCCAGATCCACATTAATCAGCCCTCCCCCGACTTGAAAGAGTTGGGCTTGCCATCCCGCTGGGCCTGTCGCTTTCTGAACGATAAAATCCTTGCGCCCTGTTGTACTGATCGTAAATGCTGGCGTGTTTACCATATTTCTAAACTCAACCCAGCTCTGTCTCCATACTGTCTGTGCTGCATGTGTCTGAGCCTGAGCATTGCTTACGACAAAGAAAGCTGGCGAACAGACAGCAATCAGGCTAAGAATACCTGACAGCAGCAACCTTATCGATATTCTCAATATTTCCCCCTTTTATTACAACAATATTTATCTGTCGCAATAATAATTCAATCACATATTACTCTTTATCCCTTTCTGTTTAGTTAACACACAAAATAGCTTATTAACGTCTTTCTATAAAAAAAGTATAGGGGGAAAACAGGTGAAAGACAATTGGACACGTGAGTTGGGAGAAAACTGGGGCTGTATTTCTCAGATAGAGGTGAGGGATGTAATAATAACCTGGCTCGATCCTGCTGCGTCCTAATAGGTTCCTTCCCAATTATTCGGGTTGCCATCCCCTCTCACGATAAATATTGAGCGTTTGTTGATCACCCGGCACATAACTCACCATCGAATAGCTCGAAACGCCGCTGAAAACAGTGGTGGCGGTACGCAACGTGAGCCGACCAAGCTGACTATGCTGGATCTGGAAGACAAACGACGGCTCTGGCCTGCCACGTGGATAGAGCGAAGAAGCAATGCGGCGAAATTCTGGCAGGTCGCGCAAATGTTTCCACAGCGCTTTGTATTCGGGCAAATGGGTAATGGTGCGTGTATTATATTGAAAATCGCTGACCAGACGGCGCGCAAGATTTTCCCAGCCCTGCAACCGTTTGCGCATATTCGGATCAAAGAGCTGCATAAGCAGGTGTCTTCTGCCATACTCTTCCATCTCTTCCTGAACCTCGAAAAGCGTCGTGGATGCTTCGTTCCAGGCATGTAAATACCAGAGCTTATCTAGCGAATGAGCGGGATACGAGGTATTACTGACTAGCAAGCGCGCCAGTTCTCCTAGATCGAGCAGGCCGTTTGCTGGTTGCTCATACTCAATAAAGTGACCCGTGAGCATTGTGTAGGCATCATACAACTGATCACGTTCTTTATGCGAAAGGTCCAGCGCGCGCACAATATTGTTGACGACCTGAGATGAGGGATTGGTGCGCTGCCCGCTCTCCAGATGGTAGACATAGGTGCGAGAGAGACGGGTGGCCTGCGCGAGTTGCCCCTGTGACAGACCGCGCTGTTGACGAAAACGTGTCAGGAGTTGTGCAAAATCTGTGTTCTGTTCTTGCATTGTTTCTACCATCCCTCGTTAACTCCTGCTCATTATGCCGCAAATTTTGTTAGCTGGCAACGTGGTATGATAGCAAACCATGTCCTATAATGAAAAAAAGTGGACCGTTGTTGCTGTCCGGGCGACAGTGTTGTCGCCCTGGCGTTTCTTTTCCCTGCTCTTGTGAAGGAAGCGCTTTCTATGGAGAGGAGCTTTTGTTGAATGACTGATTCACCACTGATTAACAAAGCACGAACGGACCTGCACTCATCCATTCAAGAAAACGGCGAAAGCGACGAATTCCTGGCGACTCATCCCTGGGTGCGTCACTACGAACAGGGTGTCCCCGCTTGCCTCGATATTCCCGACCGCTCGCTTGTCTGGCTACTAGATAACACGGCACAACGCCATCCCGACCACACCGCTCTGATCTATTACGGAAGCACGTTAACCTATGCCCGGCTCTCCATGCTGACGAAGCGCTTCGCCATTGGCCTGCAAAAGCTTGGAGTGCAGAAAGGGGATCGGGTCGCGATCGCGCTCCCCAACATTCCTCAATACCTGATCGCGTTCTACGGTGCATTGAGAGCAGGCGCGGTGGTCGTACCCACCAACCCGCTCTATACCGTTCACGAGTTGCAACACCAGCTCGCCGATGCTGGGGCAAAAATTTTAATCATGCTGGATATGTATTATCCTATGCTCCGCACCATCCGCCAGGAAACGGAGTTGGAACATATCATCGTCACCAGCCCAACCGACTACTTTTCTCCCCTGCTCCGTGTTCTCTACCCGCTCAGTCAGCGTGGTACAAAGCTTCCCACACCATCGCTCACAGCTAAAGAAATCCAGGCAGATTCCACGCTGCATGTGATGCGCACTATGCTGGAATCGCGCACCAAAAAAGGCGGCATCGAACTCTTCCATTTGCCGCCCTTGGCTCGCGGAGACGATCTGGCGGCGTTGCAGTATACTGGAGGCACAACTGGCACATCGAAGGGCGCAATGCTGACCCATCGCAACCTGCTCGCCAATGCTATGCAAACGTGGAGCTGGACGCCCGATGCACGTGAAGGGGAAGGCGTCATGTTGTGCGCGTTGCCGTTCTTTCATGCCTATGGCATGACCTCCGCAATGAACCTCTCGATCCTGGGTGCCTCAACAATGATCTTGCTGCCACGCTTTAAAGTGAAAGATGTCCTGCATGCCATTCAACGCTACCGCCCCACCCACTTTCCGGGCATTCCCACGATGTACATTGCTATTATGCGCGAAGCAAGCAAACATCCTGATCTCCTGCAATCGATACGTTGCTGCATCAGCGGAGGAGCACCGTTGCCAGCTCAGGTGCAGGCAAATTTTGAGCAGATGACCAATGGCAAGCTTGTTGAAGGCTATGGTTTGAGCGAAGCATCGCCCGTCACTCACTGTAATCCGCTGACCGATGAGAGCCGCAACGGAAGCATCGGTCTGCCGATGCCCAACGTCGAAGCAGGTATTCTCGACCGTCAGACCGGCGAGCTACTCCCGGTTGGCGAAGTTGGCGAGATCGTGGTGAAAGGGCCAAACATTATGCGCGGCTACTGGAACCGCGAGAAGGAGACGCGCGATATCTTCGTCAATGGTTGGATGCGTACTGGCGATATTGGTAAAATGGATGCAGACGGCTTTTTCTATGTGGTAGATCGCGCCAAAGACCTGATTCTTGCCAGCGGCTTTAACGTCTACCCGCGCGAGGT
Source organism: Reticulibacter mediterranei (assembly GCF_016587455.1). NCBI lineage: Bacteria > Bacillati > Chloroflexota > Ktedonobacteria > Ktedonobacterales > Reticulibacteraceae > Reticulibacter > Reticulibacter mediterranei. Next base: position 3,023,539 of record NZ_BNJK01000001.1, read on the forward strand.
CGAGGAGACGCTGTACCACCACAACGCCATTGCGGAGGCGGCGGTTATCGGCATGCCTGATTCGTATCGCGGCGAAACGGTAGCGGCATTTGTCGTACTGAAACACGGCTACACACCATCGGAGAAAATGCGAGAAGACATTCAAAACTTCTGCAAACAGGAGTTGACAGCTTACAAGCGACCTAAGATCCTCGAATTTCGCCAGAGCTTGCCGAAATCTGCCGTTGGCAAAATCTTACGTCGCGAACTACGTCCACAGGTTTCCAGTAACGTATAACAGCCTGCAAATCAGAGAAATGGAGACGCTATGTCAACAACGACGAAACCCACCGAAGCCGGTACTGCTTTCCTGACTACTCCTGTCAGCGAAAGCGCCGATAAGATATTTACGTTGGAGCAGCGCGACGAGGAGCAACGCTGGATTGAAGAGTCGAGCGCGACCTTTGTCGAGCGCGAAGTGTTGCCAAAGGTCGAAGCTATCGACCATCAGGAGCCAGGCGTGATGCCAGCGCTGCTCAAACAGGCAGGCGAGCAAGGTCTGCTCAGCGTTGATGTGCCGGAGCAGTATGGCGGCGCAGAGTTGGGTCTGCTCACAAGTGCATTGGTAGCATCAGCCCAGCGCGAAGCATCGTTCAGCGTCGCTTTCGGCGCGCACACTACCATCGGCACACTCCCCATTGTCTATTATGGCACCGAAGAGCAAAAGCAGCGCTATTTGCCAAAGCTGGCCTCCGGCGAGTGGATCTCAGCCTACGCGCTCACAGAGCCGGGCGTCGGGTCTGATGCCATGAACCTCAGCACACGGGCAGAGCTTTCGGAAGATGGCAAGTACTATATCCTCAACGGCACCAAGCAATGGATCTCCAACGCCGGATTTGCCGACGTAATGGTCGCGTTCGCTCGCATCGGCAATGAGCGGCCCAGCGCCTTTATCGTCGAGACCTCATGGCCCGGCATCTCCACTGGAACAGAAGAGCGCAAAATGGGCATCAAGGGTTCTTCCACGCGTCAGGTCTACTTCGAGAACGCTCGCGTCCCCGTCGAAAACGTGCTGGGCGAGCTGCATAAAGGTTATAAAATCGCCTTTAACATCCTCAATATTGGCCGCTTGAAGCTCGGAGCCGGGACAGTTGGCGGCGCTCGCAACGCGTTAAAGCTGGCCGCGACCTATACTACCGAGCGCAAAGCATTTGGCAAATTCCTGCACGAGTTCGGTATGATCGACAAGAAGCTGGCACGTATGGCAGCTGAGACCTACGCCGCCGAAAGCGAGGTTTTCCGCACGGCTGCAAATATGGCGCAGGCGCAACTCAGCGCAGGCAACAACGCGGAACAGGTTTTCAAGGGGCTTGAAGAGTACGCTATCGAGGCTTCCATCGCCAAAGTACATGGCAGTGAGATCCTCGCCTATGTGGTCGATGAGGGCGTCCAGATCTTCGGCGGCTACGGCTTTATGCAGGAATACCCTATCGAGAAAGCCTATCGCGATGCCCGCATCCAGCGCATCTTCGAGGGGACAAACGAGATCAACCGCCTGGTTGCTGCTGGCACGCTTTTCCGCCGCGTTCTGGGCGGTAAGATCAATCTGATGACGCTCTACCCTGACATTGAGGCACGGGTGCGCTCTGGACAGTCCGAGAATCGCGCCGGGGAAAACGTACCCACCGAACTGCAAGCGCCGGTCAATGTGCTGGAACGGGCGAAAGATGCAACGATCTATGCTGCTATGAAAGTTGCTATGAAGTATATGCAGGGTTTGGAGCAGGAACAGGAGTTTATTGACTATCTGGCAAATCTGCTCATCGACCTCTACACCATTGATAGCACGCTGGCCCGCGCCATTCAATCGGTGCGGCGCAGCGACGAAAACAGCAACGTGCATGTACAATTGGCACAGTTGGCCTCCTGGCTTGCCTTCTCTCGTATGCGAACCAATCTCGACCAGATGATCATGACGTACATTGAGGCCGACCGTGTGCAGAAAGAACTGGCACGAGTGCGCAGCTATGTGGGTGATTACGCATTGAATGGCGTGGCAGTCCAACGCGCACTGGCGGCTCTGGTAGTTGAGAAGCAGGGCTATCCTTTGTAAGCAGAAGAAGGAGCAACACATATGGCCGAAGCTGTCATTGTCAGTGCAGTACGCACTCCCATCGGACGAGCAAACAAAGGCGTTCTCAAAGACATACGGGCCGATGACCTTGCGGCCCTGGCAGTCAGGAACGCCGTTGAGCGCGTCCCGCAGCTTGATCGCTCGCTGATCGAAGATGTGATACTTGGTTGTGCCTTCCCTGAAGGCGAACAGGGCATGAATCTGGCGCGCCTCGTCGGAGCGCTGGCCGGTCTGCCCGAAACGGCTGGTGGTGTTACTGTCAACCGTTTCTGTGCCTCCAGCCTACAAGCCTTTAATATGGCGGCACAAAATATTATGCTGGACCTGGGCGATGCTCTCGTCGCGGGCGGCGTCGAGAGTATGTCGCGGGTGCCGATGGGTGGCTTCAATCCCAGCTTTAATCCGCGCCTGATCAAAACAGATGGTGGAACCGACTCATCGCCTTTCCCGCCCTGCGAACTAGAATACGCCTATTCGAGCTATATTCCAATGGGCATGACGGCTGAAAATCTGGCGCGCAAATATCAGATCAGCCGCGAGGCTCAGGATGCCTTTGCGCTCCGCAGCCATCAGCGGGCCATCGCTGCCACCGATAGCGGCATTTTTAAGCGAGAAATTGTTCCTGTACCTCTGCCTAACGGGAGCGTGATGGAGGTCGATGAAGGCCCACGCCGCGACACGTCGCTGGCAAAGCTGGCGAGCCTGGAGCCTGCCTTTATCAAGGGCGGCACCGTGACTGCTGGCAATTCCAGCCCCCTTAACGATGGTGCCTCTGCCGTCGTTTTGATGTCGGCTGAGCGAGCCAGAGATCTCAATATCACCCCACTGGCAAAGGTGCATTCGATGGCCGTAGCTGGCGTCGATCCCGCGTTTATGGGGACCGGGCCGATCCCAGCTATGCGCAAACTTTTACAGCGCGCTCACAAGCAATTGAACGACATTGATGTGATCGAGCTAAACGAGGCCTTCGCCGTTCAGAATCTCGCCGTGATTCGCGAACTGGGCATCGACGAGGAGAAGCTCAACCCACACGGTGGAGCCATTGCGCTGGGACATCCCCTGGGCTGTAGCGGCGCTCGCCTCATCGCCACGCTGCTCAACGACCTGCAAACCCTGGATAAAACCTGGGGTGTGGCAACACTCTGCGTCGGCGGAGGCCAGGGCGTGGCAACATTGATTGAGAGGTTATCATAACTATGCCCGAAACAACATCATACGCCGTGCGTAAGGTGGCCGTCCTCGGAGCAGGTGTGATGGGGGCTGCAATCGCGGCCCACCTCGCCAATGTGGGCATTCCCAGTTACCTGCTCGATATCGTCCCGCCCGGCGACACAAAAGATCGCGACATCATCGCTCGCACCGGCCTGGAAAAAGCGCTGAAGGCGAAGCCTGCCTCGTTTTACAGCAAAAGAGCGGCAAAGCTGGTGACGATTGGCAATATCGAGGACGATCTGGAGGTGCTGGCCGATGTCGATTGGATTATCGAAGCCGTTGTGGAGCGCCTGGATATCAAACACGCGCTCTACGGCAAGATCGAGATGGTCCTGACACCTGGAACCATTATTAGCTCCAACACGTCAGGATTGCCAGCGCATATGCTCGTTGAGGGGCGCAGCGAGGATTTCCGTCGCCACTTCCTGATTACCCATTTCTTCAATCCCGTCCGCTACATGCGCTTGCTCGAAATCGTCCCGAATCACGCCACTGATCCGGCCCTGGTACAATTTATGCAACATTTCGCGACAAATGTATTGGGCAAGGGTGTTGTATTGTGTAAAGATACGCCGAACTTTATCGCCAATCGCATCGGCGTCTACGGCTTTATGTCCACCTTTCAGCGCGTGTTGACGGAGGGTTATCGTGTTGCCGAGGTGGATGCGATTCTGGGGCCAGTCATGGGGCGTCCCAAATCCGCCGTCTTCCGCACCGCCGACTTATCGGGGCTGGATACGCTGGTCAATGTCTCCGACAACCTGTACAACAACGCGCCCGAAGACGATCAACGCGAGACCTTCAAGGTGCCAGAGGTGATTCGCGAAATGCTCAAGCGGGGCATGCTGGGCGAAAAGAGCAGCCAGGGCTTCTACAAGCGCATCAAGAGTCCCGATGGCGAATCAACCATTCTGGAGCTTGACCTCTCCACGCTGGAATACGTGCCACAACAAAAAGTACGCTATCCCTCCATCGGCAATGCTCGTAACTATGATGATCCCGGCAGACGAATGCTCACGATGCTGGAAGGTGACGATCGAGCCAGCCAGCTTGCACGCGAAACGACGGCAGATGCGCTGCTTTACGCCGCCAATCACGCCGAAGAGATCGCCGATAGCATCGTGGCGGTTGACGATGCGATGCGCTGGGGCTTCAACTTCGATCTGGGCAGCTTCGAGGTCTGGGATCTGCTCTTACAAAATCCTACAGTCTTAGAGAAGGTGTTGCAGGATCGCCCATTACCCGAACTGGTGCAGCGCGTTCAGAGCAAGGGACAGGGCACGTTCTACACTGGTGGTGCGGGGCAGCACTCCTACTTCGATTTCACGACGGACACCTACAAACCGGTTCCCAGACCAGAGGGCTGTATTTCGCTGGCCGCGCTCAAGGCCGAGAACAAAGTGGTGCGCGATAACGGCTCGGCGGCGCTGATCGATCTGGGCGATGGCGTGGGCTGCATCGAGTTTCACACGAAGATGAACTCGATTGACGAGGGTATCATCGAAATGATGTACTACGCCGTCAACGAGGGTCAGAAGCAGTTCCGCGCCCTGGTGATCGGTAGCGAAGCGGCGGACTTCTCAGCGGGTGCAAATCTCCTGCTGGTTCTGATGGGAGCGAGGCAGGGCGAATGGCAGATGTTAGAAAAGGCCATCAACGGCTTGCAACAGGCCAATTTGCTGCTCAAATATAGCCCTATTCCCATTGTAGCGGCGCTTGCTGGACGAGCGCTGGGCGGTGGCTGCGAAATCGTCATGCACGGCCATCATACCCGCGCCTTTGCCGAATCCTACATGGGTCAGGTGGAGGGAGCGATGGGCCTGATTCCTGCCGGTGGCGGCTGTAAAGAGCTGCTGTTGCGCTACGGTGCCGACCTGGAGACGCAGTTGGCAAAGAAGACGGGCGGCCCTTTTACGCCCGTTCGCAAAGCCTTTGAGACCATCGCCTTTGCTACCGTCTCCACCAGCGCGGTTGAGGCCCAGGAACTACGTTTCTTGCGCAAAACGGACGCGATCACAATCAACCGCGATCTGCTCTTCCGCGATGCAAAGGCCGACGCGATCAAGCTAGCGGAGGCTCGCGCAACTGGCAACTGGCAGCCCCCTAAACCTCAACAACTTCTCTTGCCAGGAGCGGGTGCGCGTCTGGTATTGGAGCAACAGGTCGAGGGTTTCCTGTTGACAGGCAAAATCAGTGAACACGACGCAATTGTAGGTCGCCATCTAGCACGCGTGTTAACCGGCGGCGATTGCTCACCGATCACGCCACTCACTGAGCAACAGGTGCTTGACCTGGAACGCGAGGCTTTCCTGAGTCTCTGTGGCACCGAGAAGACCCAGGAACGCATCCAGAGCTTCCTGATGACCAGTAAGCCCTTACGCAATTAACCCATTCGGTCTTGTTAGCGGGGAAAGAACTCGGATGTGCAGTTCGACAACTCCTGGAAATCGCAAGCAGTTGAGCATGTCGGAGAGGAGCGTGCGGACCTGGCAAGCAGGGAACCGCTCCTCTCTTGAAACATCAATTTCGTCGCTGAAGCAAGTTTGATCCTTATGCAGTCACGGATCGTTTTTAGGGAGGTCGATATCAAAGTCTGCCTCATCTCTCGTTATTGGTCCGTTTCCGTGCGTACAATCGCCGCATGCGAACCCGACTTCCACATTCATCACTACACCACTGCCGACTGCTATTTTTGCTCCTGTCTACAAAGAACCAGCCACACCCCCCCTCAGAAGGAGGACACTCTTTCACCCGTTCCATGAGAGGAGAAGTCAACACAACCTCAACAGAACGCGAGAGCAACCAGTGAAGCCAGGTTAGCCGCCTCTCCGCTGATTCCCATTGCCAGGCGAGGCGATGATCAGCAGAGACAAGGCGTTCGTGGCTTCTCGTCTGGAGAAACATGCTTTGCAATACCTGTACGTCGGAGGTGGCAGGAGAGGTCTGGTGAATCAAAGCCAACAAAACTCGATAGCTGGCTTCCCGTAACATCATGATGCGTGTGAAGAGCGCCATACTCTTCTGTGGGTATGCATCTGCTTCCGTCAGGACCGCTATCACATTCTCTTCTGTAACCAGTCCGATATCTCGGCTCCAGCGAACCAGGTCGGCAGCATTCTGGAGAAAACCATCGGGTTGCCGGGTGTTTACAAAATCAAGGGACACATCCCCTGCCACGAGTCGCGAAGAAGGCTTGCGCGTCTCTTGAGAAGCTGATGTTTTTTCCTTCTGCATCTGTTCTCCCTCCTTCGCTTTTTCTGAAGAAAGAGTCCTCGAACCCTGTTCTGACATGATTTTCTTCCTTTATGAATTATATTTTTACGGTCAAAATACACTTGACTCGTAATAAATGTCGAGTTACAATACTATTACGACTTAAATCATTTTAGCTCGTAACGACAGTGTTTTCAAGGCAACATGATCGCTAGAAAGAAGGAGCATATGGCAAAGAACAGTTCTCTAGATGAACGGATCTATCACCTGTTTGGAATCCCTCTCCGTTCAGGTTCACACTATCCTGGCAGTGAGAATGACGCTCAAGCTTATCGAGACGTTGGTATCATTGAGCGACTGACTACCAGCGGATGTCAGGTGTTAGATGAAGGAGATATCGCCATCCCAAGTTATCTTCCTCATCACCATATCCCTCCGATCAAGAATTGGCCTGGCCCCCGTATTGCCTGGGACTGTGTGAGCGAAAGTATCCTTCCTTACTTGCAGCAGAAAGGGCATGTTCCTCTTCTCATTGGTGGGGATTGCAGCATGATTGTTGGGGCAACACAGGCGCTCATGCGCACATCCAAAGAAGATGTTCACATCCTTTATATTGATGGTGATATTGATGGCGTCGCGCCGCAGCCTGATACCTGCCAGAGTGCAGCAGCGATGGGACTCTGGCTCTTAACGCATCCCTCCCCTTTCTGGGGTGGTCCAACGCTCAGGTCGTCGCAGATAACCATCATAGGATGGAACAATACACTGGATTCCGAGCAGGTGGGGATGACATCTCTGCCTCTGGATCACGTGCAGCGTGTCGGACCTGGAGAGGTCGCACGGCAACTGCTCCAGGCGATTCCTGCCTCTGCCCCCATCCTCCTCCATTTCGACATTGATGTTCTGAGGAAGCAAGACATGCCAGCAGCCTATTTCCCCCATGCCGATGGATTGAGTCTTACGGAAGGACAGGAATTGTTGAGTACAATACTGGCTGATTCCAGGCTACGTCTCATTGAAGTGACCGAATACGCCTCCTTACGTGATCTTGATCATGCCTCTGTCTCCAAAATCATTGAACTTCTCGCGGTTGCCCTGAAAGGGGTCTAGTGTTTTTGAAGAAGCGAACATTTCATAGAGAAGTGTGATCAAACCTATCTCGGCTCTTCGAGATGCTCACACGTTATCTACTTCATGATGAGGAGGAATCTATGCGTTACGGGATCTATGTCCCCATCTTTGGACCTTATGGAGATGCTCTGGTCCTTGCTAATCTGGCACAAGAGGCGGAGGAGGCGGGCTGGGACGGCTTCTTTCTCTGGGATCTGGTATCGAGGACAACTCTTGCACCAACGATTGATCCGATGGTTGATCCGTGGATTGCGATGGCTGCGATAGCGCTACGCACGAGCACGATTCGCCTAGGTCCACTCGTCACACTGCTGTCACGTCGCCGCCCGTGGATAATCGCACGCCAAACGGTGTCGCTGGATCACCTGTCTGCGGGGCGACTGATCCTGGGAGTCGGATCGGGAGGTGGCTATTTCGACTTCGAGGCGCTGGGCGAGGCCACGAATCCCAAAACACTAGGGGCATTGTTAGACGAGAGCCTGGAGGTGCTGAGTGGGCTATGGAGCGGCGAACCATACCACCACGAAGGGGCGTACTTTCATATCAAGAAAGCGCAATTTCTGCCGCGTCCAGTTCAGTCTCCGCGCATCCCTATCTGGGTTGCGGGAGAGTGGCCTGCAAAGGCACCTTTGCGTCGTGCAGCAAACTTCGATGGTGTTATACCCGTTGGGCGCGATGTGCCTCTCACCGGGATGCTCACCCCAGCACAAATACAAGAAATCGTTCGTTATGTCGCATCTCAACCGGGATACACAGCTCCCTTCGAGGTGGTTCATTCAGGCATCACCACAGGCATAGACGCTGCTCAGGATCGGGAGATTGTCGCCGCATACGAGCAGGTGGGTGTCACGTGGTGGGCGGAAAAGATCGTACCAGAACGTTGGGGAAGTTGGACCAACTGGCCTCTTGAGGCAATGCGGGCGCGAATCAGGCTTGGACCACCGAGGTAGTCGAAGAGTCAAGGGAGAGCCACGATCATTGAGCCTGCTCTTTTATCCATTTGAGAGCAGGCTCAATACAAAAAACGAACATTGGTATAACATTTGTTAAAAATAGTGGGATACCCCTCCGCAATCGGTGTGCGAGCCAGCCACAAATTGATCTTTGACGACAACTTCATACTTCCTGCCCATCTGCTCGCCGCCTGCATGAGATACAATGCACGAAGAAATTAGTATCTTCTGGTCAACCCAAGAACAATTGGCCTCAGAGAAAGGAGCCTGGTTTTTGTCCGATCTTCGTGTGATGAGCTTTAATGTGCGCGGGGCTTATTTTGATGATAGAGAGAACGCCTGGAAGCGACGAGCCACGTTCAATGTTGAGACTATTCAACGCAGCGCGCCCGATCTCATAGGTTTTCAAGAGCTGCAACTTGCCCATCTTGAAACATATCAACACCATTTGCCAGGATATGAATACTGGTTGGGCCTGCGAGCATCGAGCAAGGTGCCACCGCATGAATACGTGGCGATTTTCTGGAAAGCAGAGAAATTAATACTACAAGAGGCAGGCGGCTTCTGGCTGAGCAAGACGCCCCATATTTTTGCCACTGGCTGGGATGCGGCCTGTGTCCGCGTAGCAAACTGGGCGCGTTTACGTATGGTCGAGAATGGGCGTGAACTGCTCTTTCTCAATACGCACCTCGATCATGTCGGCGAAGAGGCTCGCCTCGCTGGTTCGCAGTTAATAATACAGCAGTTGAATGCCATGCAAACATACTACAACCTGCCAGTTATCGTCAATGGCGACTTCAACTGTGCTCCCGGCTCTCCTCCCTATCAGCTATTTCGCGAACAGGGATTTGTCGATACATTCGCCATAACAAATGTTAATCAAATGTCATATACATTTCACGACTTTGGACGGCTGGAATTTACAGGGGAGAACTATCGCGGAGAAACGCAGCGGATCGACTGGATTCTGTTGCGAGACCCCTCGGGAAGCATCTCAACCCAATCATGTGCCATTGTACGCAATGCTCAGCCTCCGCTCTATCCCAGCGACCATTATCCTGTCGTGACCACATTTACGATGAGATAACGCGCTCAACAAAAACGACCGGGATGTTATGCACATCCCGGTCGCATTTATTTTACTATGGCCGTACGGTTTAGAAGAACGCCTCGCCAGTGTTGCTGTCGAAGAGATGGATCTGATCGCTATCGACATACAGCTTGACTTTATTCCCAGGCACCACGCGGGAGCGAGGATCAAGGGTAGCAATCACTGTCTTGTCGCCAGCGGTGAGATAGACTTGCAACTCGTTGCCGAGGTTCTCAACCACGTCCACCGAGCCATCGATGCTGGACTGGCTGGCACCGTTGGTACCAGTAATTGAAGCATCCTCCAGGTGAACCGGGCGAATACCGAAGGTAAGATCCTTACCAGCGGCTGCGCGTGCGCGCTCAGCATAGATGGCAGGGACAGCGATCTGACCGACGCCTTCCAGCACAACTTTCGTGCTATCGCCCTCACCGACAACCTTCGCGCCGGGGAAGAAGTTCATGGACGGAGTACCAATGAACCCGGCAACAAACAGGTTTGCGGGATGATCGTAAAGTTCCTGGGGTGCGCCGATCTGCTGGATGATGCCGCCGTTGAGAACCGCAATGCGGTCGCCCATCGTCATAGCCTCGACCTGGTCGTGCGTCACGTAGATAGTGGTTGTCTGAATGCGCTGATGCAGCTTGATGATGTTCGCGCGAGTCTCGACGCGCAGTTTGGCGTCCAGGTTTGACAGAGGCTCGTCCATCAGGAAGACCTGTGCCTCACGAACAATGGCGCGACCAAGAGCAACGCGCTGGCGCTGACCACCGGAGAGTTCTTTCGGCTTACGTTTGAGCAGAGCCTCAAGACCGAGAATACCAGCTGCCTCTTCCACACGCTTCTTAATTTCAGGCTTGGGGAAATGGCGCAGTTTCAAACCGAAGGCCATGTTATCAAACACGGTCATGTGGGGATACAATGCGTAGTTCTGGAAGACCATTGCAATGTCGCGGTCTTTGGGGTCCACACCGTTTACCATGCGGTCGCCGATGTAGATCTCACCCTCGCTCGGCTCTTCCAGTCCGGCCACCATACGCAAACAGGTACTTTTACCACAGCCGGAAGGACCAACAAATACCATGAATTCTTTGTCTTTGATATCAATATTGATATCGCGGACAACTTCCACTTTTTGGAAGCGCTTGTAGATGTGTTCAAATTGGACACGTGCCATGAGGGACTACTCCTTTCGCTTCGGTAACAGGCTCTTTCCTGTTACTCCTCATTGATGTAATAGAAGCTTTCGCTTGGTGCCAACGCTGCATCGAGATACTTTCTCAGATGGGAGTCAACGTGGCCTCTTCACGCTTTGCAATGATTGTTGCCAGAACAGTCTGCCAAAAATCATAACTGCCTGTCTGGGAAGACGAGCAGTCAAGCGCTAAGCAGAGTATAACACACAACTTTGGGAAAATGAAAGAGGTTAGTCGTGAAGACAGTGTGAAAAAAGAAAAATTCGTCTCGTTTTTGAGGTTTCACAGCTATTGCGGAAAAAAGGTCAAAAAAAACCGGTATTTTTCTTTAATCCACCAGGAACCCCACAGTCTCTATATAGTAAGAGTGTGTACAATAGCCCATACACTACAAGAGCGGACCGTTTCGCAGAAGAAAACAATGCCGTCTTCTTCTGCAACGGTCCACTCGTACATACTCCTCAAATAACTTTTATCCAATCACAAATGTTCGCATCTCCCTTTCACAGCAGATAGCGTGCCAAAAGTACCAGACGTTCATAGAGTTGATCAAAAACTGAATAGCAGCAACGCCAAAGTGTGACGAAACAAAATATGTTGTCGTTATGCATGTAAGGGACTTTCATTTGTATTACAGATGTTACAACATTGCTATGACATGTAAAAATTGCATGAAAAAGGTCACGACTAGGAAAAAAGGCGTAGAATCACTAGACAAGAACATACATCTTCGTGCATACTAATAAAGTGTATTGTATATGTTGTTTTTACAAACGATACACATTGTAATTACATAGCATTGGTCTATTGTAACCAAAACCCGATGAATGTTGTTAGTTACTTCAGAACATTGTGGTAGGAAGGAAAGGAAAAGGGAGATCATGCTTGGAGCAGATGAACAACGCAGTGAAGTCGCACGCTTGTTAACACAAATCAGCGCCGAGTACGAGGCCGCCCAGCGTGGTTTGTCTGGACTCTCGTACGGAACATCACAACACGACTTTATCACTGCTCGCATGGAAAACATGGGTCAGCTTCACAACCAGTTACAATCCCTGGTTGGTGATGTGGCTATCGCTATGATCGCCGATCAACTGAGCGCCGCCCGTTAAATAAACGCAACAAGGTGTCAAGACACAGCTTTTTTGAGACGTGTGCTTGAGATGTACACTTGCAATGTGTGTGATGAGATTATCGTGTCGTCTGACAGCAGGTGATACGGCTATAGGTGCTACTTGTCAGTATATGTTCCGATAAAGGATGTGGTGCAGAAACAAACGCTCTATTTTTTGTTATTATTGTTGTTTTTTTTAAACTGCACCATAGGGAAGTGGGTGAAATAGCCAGGCGGCATGGGGAGAGTACATTTCCCCTCAGTGACTCTTTCACATGCTGCCTGGCTATTTCACCCACTTCCCTATGGCGTCCTCCTCTCCTTATTTCTATATATTTAAGAGGAGGCAATACAATATCTATTCTTTTGTTGTCTATCATGTCAGCGCATATCAAAAAACGGGCCAGCAACAAATATTTCTGTTGCTGACCCGTTTTTTTGCTCCTGATAGAAGCTATACCCCTGCTACTCGACAACCGCTAAGAGGACTTCGCGCTCTGGCACAAGTGGTAGCTCCTGATAGAACTCGAAGTAGCGACGCGTCTGCGGCGCACTCCACATGCCAGAGACGACGAACTCCGTCTCTTCATATAAGAAATTTTCTTTATCAAGTACATTTTGCTGTTCATCAAAAAAACATTGTAACCAGTTTGTTATATCCTCACCCGAGAGGAATGGTGCGCCTTCGCACGTGAACCATTCGGCGATACCTAAGAGATAATAACGGAAGTTGGCGGGCAATGGATTTTTGCGTCGAACACGATACATATGTTCCTGCACGTTGGTAAAACCAGCTGCGCGGAGATACCCCGCTAGCTTGGAGCCAACCCAGCTATCCTCAAACGCATACCCCTGCTCCACACGTACCTGCTCCCACCGCTCCCGCGCCTGGAACACACGCGCTTGCAAAGCGGGATCAATATTGTGAAAGCGCATGGTACCGAAATCAATGTCTTTCACAATCAGGCGTCCCCCATCCTTGAGGTGTGGCCCCATCGCCGCAAATGTTGCCGCTGGATCATCCAGGTATTGACTGACATTGGCACTGAAAATAATATCTGCCGCTCCATGATCTACTGGTAACTGTTCCAGTACGGCTCGTTTATATTGCACCTGGTTGCGATACCAGGCATGGGCGCTGCGCTTCTGAGCGGTCACAAGTGCTTCTGTCGATATATCTATTCCTAATATGGAACCTTCGGGGCCGATTGCTTGCGCGAGCAAAGAAGTCCACAAGCCAGGACCACACCCCGCATCTACCACAAAACTCCCTTGCGCAATATGTTGATCGCGTATCATGCATTCGCGCTCGAATGCCTTACTTTCGTGATGGGTTACTAGCCATTCTATCGCATTCAGCGGTAGACCACATTCGTTAACATGCACTACATTGTCTACTGCCATAACTCTGCCCAGTCCTTCCGGCCATCGATAATTTTGAAGAGGATCGAAAAGTATTCCTCGTAACGATATTTATATTACATGAAAAGTTATCTGTTTGCTACATTGTAGTACTTTCGTAACAACATTGTAATGAATCAATCATATCGCGTTTGTATAACAAACTAAACAAATGTTACCCGCTTGCAGAGAGATGTCAAGAGCACGCTCACATGAGATTTTCTTTCCTCCATATGCTTTTGCCTTTGTATGCACTTGTCAACACATGTATTTCTCATTTCTTCTCACCAGATTACATCTTCCATTGCATATGACCACAAATATATAACCTTAGCCGCGTTATGTATGGTATAATACGGGGTAAAACGTTTTGTAGATAGTATGTTGTTTTTTGGTCAGTGAGGACACGCTTTATGGAATTTGGGCAAAATACAGAAACTCTGGCATCAGATCCGCTTGCCAGCACTTCTGATAAGAATCTGCCCCGGCTGTACAGGCGAAAAAGAGGCGCGGGCGTCCACCTGGCTCGCGTAAAAAAATTGTTGCCGAGGGAGAAAAACACCTTTCACGGGTACGTAATACAACGCATCACACTGCATCTAATGGACACGATGTATCAACTTCCCCATCGCTTGAATTCGATGACGAACATCTGGTTTATGGATTAGCTGACGAGAAACTCTCTCCCTTCAGCAAAACTTTACACACTATTTTACATCATGATCGCTCAGAAATTGCTCGTGTTGCCAGGGAACTTGAAGTGACAGAGAATACTATTTATCGCTGGATGAACGGTAGCTCAGAACCTCGCCCTCTCCACCTGCGAAATTTACCCGACGTACTACCTGAACATCGTAATACTCTTTTCTATGCTATTCGTCAAACATTCCCTGACGCTCTCGATACCCCCTTCGTCGCTATTCAAGAGGTCAACAAGGATATCTACTGTCAGGTTCTGGAACATGTCTATACTATAGAAGAGCCAGAGACGCGCTTCTGGCATGTCTCACAAACACTTTTCGAGTATGCTCTGTCACACCTTGATGGCGATAAACAGGGATTGGCTATCACCTACGCAGCTCTCATGCCTCCTGGCCCAACCGGTATCCATTCACTGCGTGAGTCAATGATGAGGGGCAACGAACCCTGGCCGCCTAGCTTTGAAAGCAAGGTGTTTCTGGGCAGCAATACCTTAGCAGGTGCAGCTGCAAGCACACAGCGTATTCAGTTTTGGGATAGCGCCGAGGAAAACAGTCGCTTGCTGGTGGAGGTCGATGAGCACGAGGCGAGCGCCTGTGCTACACCAGTCATGCGCGGCGGTTCTATCGCTGGAGTCCTGATTGTTTCCAGCGCGCAATCTGGGTTCTTCCGTGATCTGATGGCCTCGAAAGCCGTCGAAGAGTTTGCACGGTTGCTAGCAACCGCTCTGCCAGACGATAAATTCTATTCGTATCAATACTTGAATCTGCGCCCCATGCCTACTCTGCCCGGACAACGTGCCTATATTGCAGAAAACTACGTTGGTCGCGTCCTTACGTATGTTCGTAAATTTGCAATCTCTCGCAGCGAGGCCGAACTCCGTGTATGTCAGGAGTTAGAAGCAGAATTTGAAGGACAGTGGCACGAGTCTCTCAACAAGCTCAATACCAAAAAGTAGCTGAGCAACTGAACGCTGCTATGCCTCCGCTGAATATTGGCGGGACAGAATAACAGTGGAAAGTATATAATAGGGTTATGCAGATTCCTCAACAGCCACCAGAAGAAGAACAGAGGCAGGCTTCACAGCCGCTCTACGAATTTGTTACTGATAATACGTTGCCTGCTTCCCAGGAGGGAACAGAGCAGGATCATGCGGCTTCTGCCACCTCGTCAGAGAATGAGAAGACGACAAATGATCCTGCGTCCGACACCTGGGCAACGGCCACAGACCCAAATTGGCCTCCGCCTTCCGCAGAGGCCATTCGCCAGGGGTTGGTCTATCCTCCCCCACCCTCGTTCTATCTGAATGCAGAGCAGGAAGCGGGACAACCATTACCACCTCCTTCTCAGGCTCCCGGAACCCCTGGTACAGCAACGCTCCCGCCGCCCTTCGCGCTCCCAGCTGGCTATGTGGCTGGTAGGCCGGGTACTGAGCATCTTCCACCGCCCTTTATGCCAGTTCCTCCCTCTATGCCCACACCACCTGTGCGTAAATCTCGCAAATGGATGTGGATTGTGATTACCATGCTGGCAGGCGTGCTCGTACTCAGTTGTGGCCTATGTACCTGGGCGGGATATATGCTCGTTGCACCAACGGTCCAGGATGAAACCAGCGCCCTTTCTCTTGTCAACAATTATTACGACACCATCCAGGCACGGAATTATACGGCAGCATATTCATATCTTGCTCCAAAGGGGACAATCAGCGGGCTTACTCGCGAACAGTTTATTCAACAGGCAGAAGCTCGGGATACGCGCTACGGTCCGGTACACTCGTATACACCAGGCCAGGCATCGATCAATGGCAATACTGGCAGCAATAGTCCGGGCAGTCTGGATCTTTCCCATCTGACGATTACAGTGAATGTGACGCGCACGCAGCTCAAATATCCCGTTGCCCTCTCATTGGAGAAGATCAACGGCACCTGGAAGATTGTTGATTTCGGCGGGATCTAATCTCTGGTGAGAATACAGAAAATCATACGACTCATCCCCTCTCGCGATCTGAGAGGGGATGAGTCGTATTTTTGATAAAACTTTTTATAAAAGGAAGATAATAATGTTTTTGTATTAATTCACACAAGCGCGCCGTAACTGGCGGTTCTCCGTCTGAGTGTCGATCTAATTGAGAGGGCTGCCGGGCAGCGATGCAATCTCGCGACCGACGCAAGCGCGCAAATCCTCACGGTAGAAACGCCAGGTGCTACCGACCTTATGCCCGGTAAGCTGGCCCGACCACATCAGGCGATAGAGTGTTGAGCGGCTGACGCGCAGGTAGTTCATTGCTTCCTTAAAAGTTAAAAGAACATCATCTTGAATCATCTGAACAACCATGTTTCTCTCCTTAATAACTTAAATAAGTACTCTTGACACTAACAATACAACCGAGGGACGGCATCTATTGATACAAAATAGTGTCTCAACGCATATTATAGTAACCAATGGTGATGCTTTTCCTCGTTAAGGATAAGTTGTGATCTGGTTAATTTTAAGGTCTACATAGTAGGATATTCATCACCGCCGATATGATTGGCCCGATTTTGCCTCATCACCAGCGCTTTGTCAGCAGCACTTGTAACGCTTCCTCTTCGCAGGAGACCGGGAAGATCGTCATGCCGGTATGTTCTGCCAGAAGGCGCAGGGCGTTGCCGTTGGTGGGGTCTGCCATTGCAACGGTCAAACGGTGCTGATCTCTACCAACAGGCACGCAAAGTAGCTCTTGCGCCATCTGGTAGGGGATCAAGCGTTTCAAGGATTGAGATAGTACTTTTGGCAAATGCATAAATGGTGCTGGCGGGCTAACTTTATCGGCCTGCATAGTTTCATTGATATGTTCATAAATTGTGTTGTCTTCTTCGACCGAAGACGATGTGCTTCCTCTTTGAAGCGCCAGGGCTGGACGTAAGATTAAGTGATGAGCCACCGCGCCTGTCGCATAGAGCAATTGCTCCTGCGTCCGCCCTTGCTCTGGACAGCTACCGCTGCCCAGCACTATATGGGTTTCGCGTGTCAATGGTGGGATGACGGTCTCTGCTTGCAATAGATCGAGGCTATGGTAAATACGTTCAAGGATACGGTATGCTCCTCGGCTATCTACGTGTGGCAACAGTAATGCAGCTCCCGATCCTGGTTGCAGCAAAATCTGATCATCGTCCCGAATAACACGCCGCACATTGACCATCATCTGATCCAGCAATCCCGCCGGGGCGTGATAATGCTGGCGTCTGGGCGGCAATTGCGAAGGTGGCACGATAGGTGGTGGTTCCACCTGCGAAACATGCAGCAAAATGATGCTCAATGTATCGATACGCGACAATAGCTCCTGAAGACGCGCTCGCATCTTGTTATGCAATTCAGGCGCGGCCAGGGCCAGCCGGTCCGCCTCCGGGTTCGCTTCCCTGCCGGGATCTGTATGCAGAGACGACAGAGGATTACAGTAACAGGGTTCCGGCACAATTGGTTGCTGCGCCATATATGAAGAGAGCTGCGCTGGAAAAGGATGTGAAGCGTCTTTCTTCAAGTGTATTGTCATTTCTCTGCTCCAGATGCATGAGATACGACGAACACGCGTTAATCGGGCGTTCGTCTATGCTTGTATTGTACATTGATAAAGATTGAGGAAATACTAGGAAGTGTGTTGTAGTGTGGTTAAGATGTGCGCAATCTGGTTAAGATGGCTGGTGCATGGAGCGATCAGACCAGCCATCAGGTGCGACGATGAAAAATAATCTCTGGGCAAAAAGAACTTCGCTTGCCGTTCAATCACGACTCAACGCTAACAGGTGCGGTAAAAGTATAACCTACGCCCGGAACCGTCATAATATATTGTGGACTGTTTGGATCTGGCTCCACTTTCTGGCGCAGATGGCGAATGTGGGTCTTCACCAGCCCAGAGTCTCCGGCATCATCGTAGCCCCAGACACGTTCAATTATCATATCGGTCGTCAAGACCTGTCCCGTATGCGTGATCAGCAGGTGTAACAGGCGGCTTTCTGTAGGAGTCAACCGAACCTTTACTCCGTCTCGCACCACTTCATGACGCATAGCATCCAGCGTTACCGGTCCTACTGTAATAGCAGAAGAGCCGGACATGCCACGTGTGTTGCTGGAACGGCGCATCACTGCTTTAATGCGAGCTAGTAACTGGCGCGGACTAAAAGGTTTGCGCAGATAATCATCAGCGCCCATCTCCAGACCCCGCACTTCGTCATCCTCTCGATCGTGCGCTGTTAAGATCAGCACCATCGAATTCGTTTCGGAACGCATCTGGCGACAAACTTCAAAGCCATCTAACTTCGGCATCTGAATATCCAGAATAACCAGGTCCGGGAGCGTCTCGCGCCAGCGCTTAATCGCCTGTTCTCCGTCGAACGCTCGCACAACGTCATACCCGTGTCCTTTGAGCCAGTAGCTCAACATGTCTACCATGTCGCGGTCATCGTCCGCCACCATGATTTTCACTCGAAATCCTCCTACAGGCCAACAATACAATAGAAGATATGTACACCCCCCACCCACATCTAAGTTGCTATCAATGCTTTTCCACCAATAAAGTAAACGGGATGAGTATAAGCGGGTAACATAATGATACAATTTGGGCCAAAAATAGCTATAACGCATGGTTCTTTTGGCTATTTTCCCCTTGTGTGTACATTCAACATCTCCATAACATATACTATGGGTGAGAATACTCTATCAAGCAATAGACAAGAGGCATATCTGATGGAACGCGAACAATTACTTGCACTGGCTCGTGAGGCTGCTCAAAAAGCACATTGTCCCTATTCGCACTTTCGCGTTGGCGCGGCTCTGGTCGCTGGTGGAGAAGTCTTTACCGGCGTCAATATTGAGATCTCAAGCTATGGTCTGACCCTCTGCGCGGAGCGCTCGGCTCTGGCAACTGCTGTCTCACATGGTGCCGGCCCGGTCACTCAGGTTGCGGTTGCTTGCATCGATGCTCCTCCCTCCGCTCCTCCTGGTTCGCGTACACCCTGCGGTGCGTGCCGCCAGTGGCTCTCTGATCTCGCCCCCCACGCCACCATATTTATCGATGGTATCGAGCAGAACTTCACTGTATCCGATCTACTGCCTCATGCATTCGAGCTGTGAAGCACTGTTTGTGCAATATTGTATGAAAGTTTTGTCGTGAAGCACTGTTTATGAAAATTTTATTGGCTTTTCCCCTTGACATTCATATGAGTTCTTGTGTACGCTAGAATCCCCAGAATATTGATACTGTAGTGCGGTTCTATCAGTACATCATCGTCTGTCGTTCTCATATATCGCCTTACTATCCTATCCTGACAGTATCAGAGGATCCCCTCTTTTGATACTTTGTAGAGATACGAGATACTGCAATAGAGGTGCCTGTATGCAACTGAGCGCCCGGGCGCATCGATACAATTTATGGCTATCAGATCTGATATCTCAGATGAAAGCGTCTCGTTTTCGCTGTTCCTTCTCTATTTTCCGACATTGCTCTGCTTCTCCTATTTTTCTCTTCTCGCCATCCTTTTCTCGTGAATCACGTTTGTATATCGGCAGAGTAGATATGTCTTGTTCCCGTGTTGACATCCAGACAAACAGCTTGCTTGTGGAAGGAGAGCGCTATGACGCAACGTTTCACACTTGGGGTTGAGGAAGAATTTCAAATCGTGAATAAACAGACTGGCCTCTTAGCTTCGCACATTCATCCTCTACTGGACAAAGGCGTCCCTCTCCTCGGTGAAAACATTAAGGCGGAAATGTTGCAGTCTACCGTAGAAATCGTATCCAATGTTTGTCCCAATATTGCTGCTTTGCGTCTTGACCTGCAACACTTGCGGGCCACTGTTGCTGATCTGCTCGCGGAAGATGGCCTCGCCCTGATCAGCGCTGGTACGCATCCGATGTCTCGCTGGCAGGATCAGGCACGAACGTGTAGTGATCGGTATGAGATTCTGGAAGAGGAGTATCAGGATGTTGGCCGCTCGATCCTTATCTTTGGCCTGCATGTCCACGTCGGCATTGAGGATTACCAGCTCTCCATCCCGCTCTTAAATCAGTTACGCACCTGGCTGCCTCATATGCTGGCCCTCTCGTCAAATTCTCCCTTCTGGGGCGGTCGCAATTCCGGGCTAAAGTCGTACCGCGCTATTGTCTGGCGACGCTTCCCCCGCTCCGGCGTTCCTGAACTGTTCTCCTCCACCCTGGATTTCGAGCGCTACATCGACAACCTCATGCGCACTGGCTGCATCGACAATGGCAAGCGCATCTGGTGGGATGTACGACCACATCCATTTTTCAAAACCATCGAGTTTCGCGTGGCCGATATGCCCGCAACCTTTGAAGATACGCTGGCTCTGGCCGCGCTTTCGCAAGCGCTGGTCGCCAAGCTGGTCTGGCTACACAAACACAACCTTACCGTGCAGGCTCTCCCAACCGCCTATATCGATGAAAACAAATGGCGTGCCGCTCGTTATGGGCTGGATGCTGAATACGTCGATTTCATACAGAACCGTCGTTTATCTATGCGGGACGCCATTCACGAAACGCTTGATTTTGTGGATGATGTGCTGGATGACCTGGGCAGCAGGCAGGAGATCCATTATCTGCGCTCTCTGCTGGAAGACCCACGTGGAACCGGCGCAGATCGTCAGTTGGCCATGTATCACGAAACCGGTAGTACGCACGCTGTAGCGCATTTCTTGATGGAGCAGACCTCGCAAGGATGTTCGCTGGAACGCACCAGCAACGTGACGATATGAGGGGAGTCATGAAAGGCATTGACACCTGATACAACAGCGATGGGGTATTTGAAAGCCCGGTGTCCGCGACGGGGGCTCCTGGCGACCGCAACCCTATTATCGCCAGTCCCCCGTCGCACTCTATCCAAACAGATACTTATTGAAATCGCAGACCGGTCGATAGCCGATCTTTTGATAGATGCTGTTGGATGTAGGATTCGCCAGATCGGTGAAGAGGCTACAGCGCTGCCAACCCCTATCGAGCAACAACTGGCTGAGCGCTGCTACACAACGCGACGCATAGCCCTTGCCTCGCTGCTCAGGAGGCGTATAGACCGGACCCACGCTAATAACCGTCGAGACAGGCCGAGTTTGTGCCGCCAGCGAAACAATTTCTCCCCCCTCTAATTCCCACAGATAGATACCTCCCTGCTCGATTCTTCGCCCCCACGATCGGCGCGTCTCCTCCGCATCCTCTTTGGGGGTATCCGGCAACGCCTCCTCAAAAAATGCCTGAACCCATGCAAGTACAAGCTCCAGATCAGCCAGTGTCGCAGTTCGTAAGTGGCCCGGCCCCGGTCTCGGGGCAATCACCCGCGTCAACTCAAAAACACGCTCACGATCACCTTCCCAGTATGGCTGCCCGGTCAGGCGTTGCCACGTTTGCGCAAAACTCTGAGCGACCTGCGATGGTCCCAGCACGCCTGGCATCGGCCATCCCTTCGCCTGCCAATTGCGCGCCAATAGCTCCCAGACCTCTTCCTCCCCTGGATCATCGCTTGCCAGCACCAGATTATGTGGTGGAGTCATCAATGCTGTCGCCACTAGCCTTCCACCATCCTCAATCGTTGCCAGATGCGGTCGACTGCTCACACTTTCGGGATACGCATGGAGGCGCAGCGCAATCCCCAGCAGCAAACAATTCCTGACCTCCTGCTTCTCCAGTTCATCCCTCACTCTCTGCAAAAACGGCTCTACATGCTCATATACAGTCAGCTGCATAGTATTCCTTTCTCCATGCTATTTATTTATAAAGCTGACCCTCATGAGTCATCCCTGATTTTTCTGGACACTGATATGTAGCCAGGAGAGAAAAAAAGAGGCTAGGCAAAACGGATCTCCTCGTTTAGACTGTTGAGTATGAAAGCAATCAACACCTGAACGAGGAGATCCGTTGTCATTATGGCAGAACTGTCTGAAACCTTCAAACACCTGGAACGAGATCCGCAGGGAGGATCACAACATCTGCTTCATTTGCTCGAAACGTTTTTGTTCCCCTTGCTTACAGCGTTGGATGAGATCCTGGATAAACGGCTTGTGCGTACCTTGTTGCAGTGCCTGGTGGCGATCATTAGCTTGCGCAATCACCCGCAAGCCCTCTGGTTGAGCGAACTGGGTTCCTCTCTGGACGGCTATGCTGGATATGCCTCCAGTGCGACAGCAGGCACGAAACGGGTTGGGAAACTGCTGCGGTCAGTGAAATGGACAGTGGATGTCATTGACCACTATCTCCTGGAAAAAGCTGATGAAGAAGTACAGAACCTCAAAGTACAAAGAAAACGGATTCTCTGCATTTGGGATGGAAGTGTCTTGGAAAAAGCCGAGAGTGAAAAACTCGAAGGATTGTGTCCCGTTCTTTCGAGTAAAGCAAAACGACGAAGCCGCACGAAACGGGGCTTGGTCTTCAACTGGCCTGCTGTGCGCCCGGTGCGGGTCATGGGCATGCAATGGACCGCAGCGCTGATTGTGGGAATGCAAGGACTTCCCCATCTAGCGCTGAGTCGTTGGTGGACGACCAAAGGCGTCTTTGCGACCAAGTTACGGGACGCCGAGGAAGAGGCATTACGTGTCTGTGTCAGGAAATGGGGGCCGTTGCTCGTCCATGTGTTTGATCGTGGGTATGCTTCAGGATATTGGCTTCACGTCCTTTCGCAATATCGTGTTCGTTTTGTGATCCGCTGGATCAAAAAGCATGTGTTCCTCACTCTGGCTGGAGAAGAAAAGAAGCTCTGGCAAATTGGGCAAGGCAAGAGATATCGAGCGCATAAAGAGATCTGGGATACGACCACCGGAGAAAAGATGTCTTGCGACCTCTGGTGGAGTGCAGTTCGCCATCCTCAGTCAGGGCAACCGCTGTTTCTGGTCAAAGCTCGCGTGAAGAAAGGCGTGATGTATCTTATTACGAATGAAACCGTTCACACAGAAACACAAGCCTGGGAGGTCTTTTTCACCTATCGACGACGCTGGCAAATTGAACAGAGTTTTCGCTATGCCAAATGCGAATTGGCGTTGGAATGTCCGCGTTTGTGGTCGTTGGAAGCTCGTCTCAAACTGCTGGGAATGGTTATGCTCGTCTATGCTTTCTTGCTTTCTTTGCTCGATTCCTCCTATCAAGATCTAGTAGCCGCGCTTTTGCGCTTCAGATGCCACCGCACTGGAAAGCGGTGCTTGAACAGTCAAGCACCGCTCTATCGGCTCCGATGGGCGCTCAGTCGTCTCTGGAACGATTATCGCCCTCATCTGAGTTGTTTCATTCCCCCTTCTGATGATCCTCTCGTTGTCGCTTCCCTCATTCGAGATCTCGAAAGGTTTCAGAAAAATTGGGGATGACTCATAGGAGATTATTTCATTAAAAATTACATTATAGCAGATCTATCGTCATTCCAAATCTATCAGACAGCGTTCCCTTCCCCTTCTCTAGGCGCGGAGTACGAGACACTGCTATAATATTACAGCATCGAGTATCCCTTATAGTAAAGAGAGAAAGAACAAGCGATGGCAGAACAGCAGACAATCATTGTGGGCGTATTCGAGGAGCGTGAAGCAGCTCTCAGAGCGCTACAAGCATTACATACAGCAAATTTCCGCGACGAGCAACTCAGTTTTGCAGCACGAGCAGAGCATGCAAAACATGAGGGCAACGCTATTGGTCGTGGCATCGTGGGGGGTATACTGGGAGCTGCCGATGTGCTTCTGGCTCCCATTGCCGGGCCGTCACATGCAACAACGCTTTTTGAGGCGGCGCTACCGGTTGCCGAGGATGCGATTGATCGATTCCCACGCCGAAAATCCCAACCGCTCGCTTCAGAAGCGCACAACACAGGGCAAAGTGAAGCGACGCTTGAATCGGAGAGCGAGCAGGGGCAGGAAGAGCGAGCAAGCGCCATTACAGGTGGCGTCGTTGGTGGTGTTGCCGGTGCAGTTGCGGCGCTGGCTATCCCTGGCATCGGCCCGGCAGTTGCGGCTGGATGGCTGGCGTCAATCTTAGGTGGCGCAGCCTTTGGTAGCGTTGCAGGCGGCTTCCTTGGTGCCTTTATGCACCTTGGTGTGCCTCGCCAAAAAGCGCACTACTACGAGCACGAACTGAAGTCTGGCAACATCCTGGTGACGGTAAAAACAGCAGATCGTCAGCAACAAGCAATGGAGATTTTACATCAGCAGGGAGCACACGACGTAGAAACCCATTAGGCCAAGCAGGTCTTCAGGAAGAATTCATGGCGACCGGGTGTTATAGTATATGGATAAGAGAATATGACGAATTGTACAAGCACCACGCGTTGCCAGTTTCTTCCTGCTGGTTGCCATAGATAGACGAAAGATACACAGAACCATTATGGGAAAATTCTTTGAACTTTTGCTGCGCGGACTCTTGCTGCGCTGTCCGGTCTGCGGGCAGGGCAAGCTGTTTAAGCAACCCTTTAAGATGAACGAGCGCTGCCCCCACTGCGGCCTGCTTTTTGAGCGGGAAGAGGGCTACTATACGGGTTCGATGGCGATTAATCTGGTCATCAGCGAGTTTCTGATCGCAGCCTTTACCATCCCTCTGGCGGCCAATCCTGCCGTTCCGTTGAATTTGCTGTTGCTCTGGGGCGCTCCTTCAACCATCATCTTACCGCTGCTCTTCTTCCATCATAGCCGGGGATTATGGTTGAGTATGGATCATTACCTCCATCCCGTTGAGCGACAGGTGTAGCTGCGCCAGTCAGCTCACCTCTCGCTTGTGATTGCTTATTGCCAGTCCAGGTGTTGTAGCAGGGCGTTCATACCAAAACGCCAGTTTTCTTCTACAAGAGCGCTTGTCTGCGCAAGGTCTCCTCGACTGAGCGCCTCCATGATAGCACGATGCTGCTCGACCGAAGCTGCCGCCAACACCGTTTCATGCATATACGCCCACTCATAGCGATAGGCCACCTGCTTCAATGACGCGATCATCTGAAGCAGGCGGCGATTTGGACACTGCTGCACCAGCGCCTCGTGCCAGCGCTGATCGAGAGTAAGCTTGGCTGCTGGATCGTCCTGGACCCGCGCCAGTTCCTCATTGATCTGCTCCAGGCTGGCGAGCGATACACGCTCTGGTCGCCCAATTGTGGTCAATGCCAGGCATTCCAGCGACCAGATGATCGGATAGATCTCGCGCACCTCACGAGCTGTCAATGGAATAACGGTAAAACCTCGTGCCAGATCTGCATGTAAGAAGCCAGCCTGTTCCAGACGGAACAACGCTTCACGCAACGGTGTACGGCTCACTCCTAGCTTCGTTGCCAGTTCCGACTCGATGATCCTGCTTCCCGGAGCCAGCTCACCTCGTAGGAGTTGGTCCAGAACAAGTTGGTATACTTCGTCACGTAACGGTCTGCGGCTGCTACTCATACATTAACTATCAAGTCTCCCTCCTGTAATAATCAAAACAGCACATTGCCCGGATAAATCCTCAGTTGCGGCCAGACGCAACAGCCCGGCCAGCGTCGCAGCACTGGTCAACTCCGGAATAATGCCCGCCTCCTGCGATAAGAGGCTCTGTGCTTCGAGCATCTCGCTATCAGGTACGGCAAGCATTGTACCATGACTGGTCCGCAGTTCGGCACGCAGCCGCAGATAATTGCGTGGTCTCTGCACCGCTATCGAAGCTGCCAGCGTCTCTCCTGTCTCCCCATCTATCTGTTGCCCTTGTCCCTGATAACGACGTACTACCGGCTGAATCGCCTCGGCCTGCACTCCTATTAAACGCGGCAAAAGTTCGGTTTGTCCAATCGTGCGCAGTTCGCGGAACCCTTTCCCGGCCGCGCCCAACGTGCAGCCATCACCAACTGGAGCCACAACCATATCAGGGGTCTGCCAGTTCAGTTGCTCAGCGATCTCGAAGGCAACCGTCTTCTTGCCTTCCACCAGGTAGGGGTTAAAAGCGCAATTGCGACTGTACCATCCCTCCTGCTCGGCCGCTTTTTCAGCCTCGCGAAACGCCTGATCGTAGTTACCCTTTGAAACATGGATACGCGCACCATAGCGCCGCAGCCAGTCCAGACGCGTAGTCGAGGCAATGCGAGGCACAAACGCATGACAGGTCAACCCCTGGTGAGCGCAAAAGCCTGCCAGGGAAATTGCAGCATTCCCGGCTGAGGCACAATACAGGTCGCGATACCCGTTGGCCAGAGCAATGGTCATAGCAATAGCGGTGGCTCGATCCTTCAGACAGCGCGTGGGGTTGCGCGTTTCATCTTTGAGATACAGCGCTCGCAAACCAAGACGAGCGGCGAGGCGCGGAGCAGCAACTAACGGCGTGCCACCAGCTGGCAACACATCGCCCGGTTGAGAGACGGGGAGCAAAGGCAAGAAACGAAAGATATCGTGCCGCTGCGTTGAGAGCGAAGAGACAAAGGCCGCAGCAGCCTCAGTGTAGTCATACTGAACATCCAGGATACCAGGATCGGTGGTCCCATTACCAGCCCCACAATGCGAACAAAGATAAGCCGATGGTTCAAGTGCGGCACTCCGACCACAACGTAAACAGCGCAGAGAAGTAGCAAACACAGCAGATCCTTTCAAGGCAATAAGATTGTATACAATTCCTAATAAATAGTATACAATCTTATTGCAAGGTCAAGCTTTTGTTTGTATGCCAATCGAGCTGAAAGCGCTTTGGGTCTGCTATTTTGCTCTCTATTGCTATTGTAAGGAACGCCGCTCATATCCCCATATCTGAAGAAAGGGGTTTTACGCGGCGAATAGATGAGGCGGCAAGCGCCTGCTCCAATCTCTCTATCGTCGAGGGCAGGGCCGAGTACACCTTCACTTTGAGATCAGGAGTGATGGATGTCAGGAAGGTGACATGATCAAATTCCAGCCGACCCAATGTTGGATGCATCATGATGCGTGGTCCATCTGGCAGGCCGCGCACATTCTGTTGTTCCCACCACTTACAAAACTGGGGGCTGCGACGTTGTAAATCTTCAATGATTTCAAGAAAAGATGGATCTCCTGGATAGCGAGCATAGTCAGCGCGAAATTGTGCCACCAGGTGTTGCGCCTGTTTCTCCCATTCCAGGTCCATTGTACGATTTCTACGCTCAAAAAAGCGCCAGATAACGTTGCGATAGTGGGGGTGATATGCCTCTTCATCAAAGTCAAATAATAGATTTGCGGTACGATTCCAGGTGAGGACATCCCAACGCGGCCCGATGATAAACGCAGGGTGAGGATCAAGTGCATCCACAACGCGTTGCAGCGCAGGAGAGACTGGCGCTTCCCCCACCGCCTCGTGCACCGGCACCTCCTTATACGCCAGAAGGAAGAGATGCTTCTCTTCGGCAGGAGTGAGCCTGAGCGCCCGGGCCAGACTTTCCAGGACTTGTCGCGATGGATGCACATCCTGCCCCTGTTCGAGCAGCGTATACCAGGACACCCCGATATTTGCCAACTCTGCAACATCTTCGCGCCGCAATCCTGGCGTACGGCGACGAGTACGCACAGGCAGGCCAACATCTGTGGGTTGCAGGCGCGCTCGCCGTGTGCGCAAAAAGGCACCCAGCGCCTCACGGCGTTCTTTTTCGTCCATCTCTTTTGCTCCTTATCCTGCTAGTTTCAATCATACGATAATCCAAGCACTGGTAATACCATCAGCTACGGGCCATACTAGCAAAGAGAAAATTGAAGGTCAAGAGAAAGAGGTATCTATTCATGCCTTTACAATTTGGGATATCCCTGCCGCAAGGCTGGACGATGGAACTGGCAAGCATCAAAGACCCGATTGAGGCCTACGAGACGATGACGCATATTGCCCGGACCGCCGACGAGCTAGGTTTTACATCAGCGTGGCTCGTTGATCACTTTCACACCATTCCACGCCCGTCGCAGGAAATCACTTTTGAATGCTGGACCACGACCGCAGCAGTAGCACGCGACACCCGCCGTATCCGCATCGGTCAACTCGTCACTTGCAATAGCTACCGTAACCCTGCGCTACTGGCGAAAATGGCCAGCACCGTTGATGTCCTTTCACATGGCCGCCTGAACTTCGGCATTGGAGCAGGTTGGCACGAACACGAGTATCGTGGCTATGGCTATGACTATCCTGATGCACCAACGCGTCTGCGCCATCTACGCGAGGCGGTGCAGGTGATTCGAGCAATGTGGACGCAAGAAGAAGCCTCCTTCGAGGGCAAATATTATCAAGTTCATGGTGCCATCAACCAGCCCAAAGGGATACAGAAGCCACATATTCCCATACTTATTGGTGGAAGCGGCGAACAGGTCACGCTCAAGCTAGTGGCACAATATGGCGATGCTTGCAATATCAACGGCGATCTGGCAACAATCCAGCGCAAATTTGCCGTGCTCAAACAGCACTGCGAAAGCGTCGGACGCGATTACGAGAGCATCCATCGCACAATCACCGGCTTCTGTTCTATCGGGGAAACCGACGAGCAAGCCTGGGCAAAAGTGCCGCCAGCACTTTTAAGTCGCGTCGGGAGCCAGATCAACGGTATGCTCATCGGCAGCCCTGACACCATTCGCAAAGGTCTGGCCGAGTTAGAAGCCGCCGGTGTCCAGGAAGTGATCCTTGGTTTCTTTGATATCCTGCACCCGGATACTCTGCGCTTCTTTGCTAAAGAATTTATTGGACAATAAACAACACAGCCTTTCGTAGTCGAGCGATTTATCGCGGAAAAGCGGAAGATCGCGATAAATCGCTCGACTACGAAAGGCTGTGTTGTTTATTGCTCCTGTGGCGGCTGGTGCTGGGGGGCAGGAGATTGCACATTCCAGGACCGCGCCTGGGGAAATGGAAATTGTGGTTGTGGGAATGGAAGTTGCGGCACATCACTCTGCTGCGATTGTGGTTGTTGCTGCTGCGGTTGCTGGGGAGAGGTAAATGAATGCGATGGCGTGCCGTGCCAGCTTGCTTGCTGAGTCCGCATCTGCTGTGTCTGCATTTCCGACAGCGCTAGTTGTTGAGCCTGCCGCTGAGGCGCTGAGAAAGGCTGCATCGTTTGTGTGTTTACTGAGACAGCAGCGCGCTTCTGCTCCTCTTTTCGCATCTGTTGAACGAGTCGCACAGTATACAGGATGACCGCAAGCGCAGCCAGAACGCCAAGCACGATCTTGCCCGAATCGCCCATATATTGATCGACCAGTTCATAATTTTTCCCCAAAAAGTAGCCCGCGCCGGTCAGCGCGATATTCCATATCACGGTGCCAATCAGTGTATAGAGCAAAAACGGCACCATTTTCATCATCGCCACCCCTGCTGGCAGCGATACGAGCGAACGGATACCCGGCACCAGACGACAAAGTAGCACGACCTTCTCACCATGCTTGTCGAACCAGTGATCGGCCTTTTTCACATCCTCGCCGGAAACGGTCAACCATTTTCCATATTTATCGGCCAGCATGACCAGCCGCTCAGTACCAACGATCTTACCCACATAATAGAAGACGACCGCGCCAGCCATCGAGCCTGCCGTCCCAGCCGTGACAACTCCAAACATATTGAGCGAACCCTTATTCGACGCAAACCCACCCAACGGCATAATGACTTCAGAAGGAATTGGTGGAAATACAACTTCTAGAAACATAAGAATCGCTATACCTGGATAGCCGAGCGTATCCATAATGGTTTGAATCCATTCGAGCATGAGGATGATTATATCCTTTCACAATTCTTGATTTTGCACAGAGATTTTTTTGCTAACACTTACTCGCCGTATTTATCAATCGGAGGCATCGTTAGTTGCTACGAATCATTACGCCGCTTTGTTGCTTTATGGACAATCTCTCCTAAGATCGGGACGAAAAGTTCTTTTACAAAAACGTATCTTTTCCTCTTGACTCTCCCCTCGACTGGAGAGTGTATGGTATATCTTGTAAGATGTCTTACTCGACGATAGCAATGAAAGCATGAAAGATGTTTAAGATTCGTGAGTTTTCTCAACTGAGCCAGGTTTCTATCAAAACACTGCGCTATTATGACCAGCTTGGCCTATTGAAACCAGCTTCTATCGATCCCTGCACCGGGTATCGCTACTATACAACTACACAATTGTTCCGGCTCAATCGCATTATTGCGTTCAAAGAACTCGGTTTTACGCTGGAACAAATCATGCACTTGCTTGACGAACAGATTTCTATCGAGCAAATTCGCGGGATGTTTCGTCTCAAGCAAGCTGAAATTCAAGCGTTAATCGAGGACGAACAGACACGCCTGACGCGCCTCGAAGGGCGCTTGCGTCGCATCGAATGCGAGCAGGAGGCGCTCCCACAGCATGAGATTGTCCTCAAAGCGATTGAGCCGCAGCAAGTGGTGTCCATCCGCGACAAAATACCACCTCCAACACTCCCACTCATGCTTGCAGAACTGGATCAATATCTCAAGAGGTATGGGGTGGTCCCTTCCGAAAAGCAACCATATCTCGTCCTGTGGCACGGCTGCGAGGAATGCGACGACGCAACGGATCTGGAAGTGGCACGCCCCATCACGCAATGCATACCAGAAAACGAGCGCTTTCATGTCCAGACGTTGCGAGCTTACCAGACGGTGGCAAGCATTCTCCATCGCTGCCCGGTCCAGAGCGTATGCAGTGCAAGCATCGATCTGGCCGATTGGATCGAGGCGCACCACTATCAGATCGTCGATAATCAGCCCCGCCGTGAAGTCCATCTCACTCAGGAAGACGGCGCTCTTTCTATCGCCGAGGTGCAACTCCCGGTGAAAAGGATCAGCTAAGCGAAATATTTCTGTAAGAGATGTAAATATGCAAAGAAAGAGAACAAAGCGATGAAAGCGATTGGACTCTATCGCTATCTGCCAATTGAAGATCCCAATAGCTTAATAGATATAGAAATCGAGACGCCTGCGCCGGGCGCGCATCAACTACTCGTGCGGGTCAAAGCCGTCTCAGTCAACCCGGTCGATATCAAGACTCGTGCGCCAAAGGCTGGCATCGAGACCATACCGCGCATTTTAGGTTGGGATGTTGCGGGCATTGTCGAGGCCGCTGGTCCCGATTGTCATCTCTTTGAGCCGGGGGATGCCGTCTATTACGCGGGCGATTGGCTCCATCCAGGGGCGAATAGCGAGTTCCATCTGGTAGACGAGTGTATCGTTGCCCGAAAGCCGAACAGCCTCGATTTTGCCCAGGCCGCAGCACTGCCTCTCACCACACTTACCGCCTGGGAGGGGATTTTTGACCGCCTCATGATAGCGCCTGAACCGGAAAAAAATCGCGGCAAGAGCATCCTCATCATTAATGCAGCCGGTGGCGTCGGATCTATTGCAGCGCAATTTGCTCAGTGGGCAGGGTTGAAGGTCATTGGCACGGCCTCTCGCCCGGCATCCATCCAATGGGCAAAAGCGCATGGAGTCGCGGTGATTCTCGATCACCGCCAATCACTTGCCAGTCAGTTGCAACAGTATGGATATACCAACGTTGATTATATCCTGTGTCTGAAAAATGTCGCCCAACACTGGCATACAATGGCCGAAATCATTGCTCCCCAGGGCAAGATCTGCCTCATTGACGACGTTTACGCACCTCTTGATATAGCTATATTCCAGCCGAAAAGCGCAACTATCGCTTTTGAAAATGTGTTTACCCGTCCCAATTTCCACACAGCAGATATGACGGAACAACATCATATCCTTACGGGAGTTGCAGAGCTGATCGATGCAGGCGTACTCCAAACGACGCTCAACGAACGGCTCTCGCCTATCAGCGCCGATACGTTACGACAGGCCCACGCGAGAGTGGAAACCGGAGAAATGGTCGGAAAGCTGGTCGTAGAACAATTTCCAGAATAGTTTTTATAACACACATTAGATAGAAATGGAGCATACAAAAAATGACGACAAAACAGATAGAATGGCACCTCAACGATGCAACGCTTGAAGAGCTAGAGGCATTTCTTGCGAAACCGAACCACGCAGTAGTCGGCGTCAACCGCAAGAGTGGAGCGCCCCAAATGAGCGTTACCTGGTATGTCTGGGATGGCAAAACCTTTTTCTTCTCCACAACGAAGAAGCGCGCCAAGTATATTAATTTGCAGCGAGATCCATCTATCTCAATAGTGATCGACAACTATGCAGAGAAATGGTATGTTGTGATCTATGGACATGCTGAGATTATCGAGCAGAACCACGACGAACTCTCGCTCCCGCTGCTTGAGAAATATATGACCCCTGAACAACGCGCACAATACAGCGGTGGCGATCCAGATCGCGTGATCGTCGTAGTCCATCCCGACAAAATACTAACCGGGCATTAGAAATTTCTCTACTATGTCCCCTTGTAGAAAGGATCAGGCTTGCATGTTACCATGATACAGACCTGATCCTTTCTTAATACATCCTTCCACCAATCGGCACAGCTTTATCTGGCGTGAGCAGCACAACGTTCTCTTCTTCGTCGGGTACGCCCAGAACCAGCACTTCGGAGCGAAACGGGCCAATCTGCTTGGGTGGAAAGTTGACAACGGCAAGGATCAGCTTGCCAACCAGTTCTTCTTTTGTATAGTGTTTGGTAATCTGAGCCGAAGATTTTTTCACGCCAATCTCCGACCCAAAATCGATGGTCAGTTTATATGCGGGCTTGCGGGCCTGGGGAAAATCTTCAGCTTGCAGGATTTTTCCCACTCGAATATCCACTTTCACAAAATCATTATACGTAATCATACGCGCAGACATCTCTCATTCATTGAAATGACGCCAGTAAACACAGATAGAGCAAGCATAGCTAGCGCCACGATTTCTGTCAATCAGCCATTGCCAGAAAGCAATACGAAGACACTGGAGCGGATAATGCTTCAGTGCCTCAGTATCCTTATCTCGCCAACTATCATTGAGAGATGTTATTTTTCTACAAAAGTAATGTCCAGTAAATCAGCTTGAAATGCAATGCGTCTGTTGCGCTGATCTAGCAGGTCGCTTAAATGGACTTCGAGCTTATCGCTCACAACCACCAGATCGTTTTCATCACGTCCATTGCTCGAAACCCAAACGAGCCATTCAGCCAGATTGCCGTGAAAAGCACCACTGTTCACATCTTTGAGATAGTCTGTGCAACGACGAAACAGTTTAGGTAGGATCAATTGACCAGCAGGCCCAATAGAGGCTTGATCATCCAGCGCGAATTCACTGGTCATGTCCACCGCCCAAACTCCCTGATCTGCCCGACGCGCGGTGACAGCGGCTTCTCGTAACAACTGGCGATGCGCGAATGGTGTAGAAGTATAAACGGTGTAATATGCTCTGCCTGAAGTAAGTAGGCGATAGTTCATCGTTAACTTCAAGAGTGCTTCATCCACTTCTACCCATGTTCCATCACTCAAATGAACATCTTGCTCCAACAAAACATACGAAACTGGACGCCCATTAGCCTCTGCCGCCTGGGTAAGAATAGCACCACGAATACTCGCCGGATCTGCCGACTGCACCATTGTTGATTGATGTTTGTAGACGATGTGGTCAAAGCCCATCCAGGATAGAAGTTCATCGCGCGCCTCCTTCCCTAACGGTTGAGCAGCAGAACCATAGTGTAGTTCAGGGGCATCAACGCCCTCAAAGCGTAACTGCACGCTACCGTCACGTGAAGGTTTGATGCGATAAGCCCGGTGCAGTTGCTTATAGAGATCAAGGTTGTCTGCCACAAAGCGCACGGAATCACCATCAGGCTCTTTGCCAACAATCACAAAATTACCGTTCATCACTAGATAATGTGGTGATGACATACTGTTGTCTCCTCGTCTGTTCTTACCTGCTATCAATTGTTGATTTTATCAACGCTTTTCCACAATACTTGACTTACTAAGAGCCGTTTGCCTATGTAAATAGACGCCATTTATGAGAGATTTTTGTATACGGCAATGATACTATCTCTAATAACAGAATACATAGACAAAAAAATACTTATTCATGTATCACATTGAAAAATCTCATTACAATTATTACTCACAAATGTTTTTTCAATACAATCCATAATATTTTGACCATTGCCGTAGGTTCCAGGCTTTATTGCTTCATTCCATAAGCGATAAAAAGCCCACTATC
The DNA here is from genome assembly GCF_016587455.1 of Reticulibacter mediterranei. Taxonomy (NCBI): domain Bacteria; kingdom Bacillati; phylum Chloroflexota; class Ktedonobacteria; order Ktedonobacterales; family Reticulibacteraceae; genus Reticulibacter; species Reticulibacter mediterranei. The sequence goes on from NZ_BNJK01000001.1 coordinate 3,057,704, forward strand.
CTTTGGGATATGCACAGCGCCTCGCTCTGCAATCTCTTGCGCTATGATATCGCGTAAAGTATGTTCCTGTTCCTCTGTTGGTGCTGTCAGACTGGAGCTACGAATAAAAGCAAGCAGCGGCTCCACTTCGGTAACAACCAGCGCATTGTTCTCCATTCGTTCAACTTGAACATCTTCAAAGCTACTCTCAAGCTGTTCTGCACCATTTTCTAAAGTAAACTTCTGCTCATCTGACAAGCCTACAGAAGCAAGTCCTGCACTCTGCATGAGTTGCTTGATCCCTTGCAGGTGTATAACACCATTGGTCGCGGCATAGAAATAGCCTGCTGGCTTCAACACCCGCCTGATCTCAGCTATAGCACGCGCCCGATCTGGGACATGATAAAGCATATGGTTGGCAATCACTTTATCAAATGTCGCTGCTTCGTAGGGAATAGCCTGAGCATCAATGATCTGATAGGTGAAAGTATGGCCACTATCAAGCAAATTGTGTCGGGCCTCTTGCAACATGCCTTCTGAGAAATCGGAGAGAGTTATATTGCTTTGGGGCAAGCGCGCTAGATTTTTCAGCCATAACATCCCAGAACCGCTGCCCAGTTCAAGGACCCTATCACCCGCAGTAAGTTTGATGCTCTCAAAAACCCACTCATGCCAATCCCTGGGATTAGTGCTGAAATGCTGATGCAAATAAATACGCGCATTCAACTTCGAGGCGTTTTTGTACTGATCCGTAAGCAGATAGTGTTGATTAGCCAGTTCAGACATGTCATCTATTTCCTTATAAAAATTGCTGATAGGCTGGATTACACGCCATTCGTATTCTTTGCTGCTTGCATTATATCGTATATAGATTAGTTATGTTGCAATCAGGTCACGAGGCAAACTCGTTTTCTGACAGGCAGATGCAGTGAAACATAATTAGTCCTCTCCCACCTCACCCCCTTCTCAACTAAGAAGATGAATGAACAAGGAGAGGACCAGGAAGTCGCGGACTACTGAGAAGATAACTTGTAAAAACTAAAAGAGGCTGTTAGACAACCGCAGCGATCTTTTGCGGACGCACCATGTAGCCGCTCATCTGCTCAAAGGCATGGGCAGCACGCAACACGGTCGAGTCTTCTCCTCTGCGTCCGACCAGCATCATGCCCACCGGCAAACCCTCTGAAAGGCCGCAAGGGACCGACATTGCAGGATGGCCGGTAACGTCGAATTGCATCGTGTTTGTGATCATTTCGCTGGTACGCATCAACTTCTCCTCACGTGAAGCATCAGGAGCAGGTAAAGGAGTTGCTTTTAGCGGCAACGTTGGCATGACCAGTAGATCCACCGTTTGCAATACATCGTCGTACGCCTTCGTTAGCAAGCGTGCCAGATTACGGGCTTTGCCATAATAGTGTCCCTGGTACTTATCCTGCATATACTGTCCTAATAAAAGATACATTTTCACTGTATCCGCCAGATCATTCGCTCTGAACGTGCGCCCCCGTGCATATGCATCCATCAGAGATGTAGGATAGTAGCCTTTCCAGTTCGTCCCAGCTCCATTATAGCCGATAACCGGCAACGCACCCTCAGCGGCTATCGCGGTCCCAATGGCGATCCCATCACGATGCATGGGAATAGAAACTGTGCTGACAGAGGCACCCGTTTCAACAAAGCGGTGGGCCGATGCTTCTACCATCTCCTCAACATCAGCCTGGGAGATACCGGGCCAACCAAATCCCTCTTTGAGTATTCCAATGCGCAGCCCCCGGGTATGACCCACTAACGTCCTCATATACCCATCTTCCGGCGTAATACCATTCTGCCGAGGATCGAGTCCATCGGGGCCAGCAATAGCTTCAAGCAACAGCGCAACATCTTCCACCGTCGCCGCTATTGGCCCCGCATGATCGATGGTCAACTCAAGCGAACAAATACCAGTATAAGGGACAAGGCCATGTGTTGGTTTGAGGCCATACGCTCCACACCAGGCACTCGGCATACGGATAGAGCCACCCTGGTCGCAACCAATCGCCATATCACACTCGCCCGCAACCACCAGCGCCGCGCTCCCGCTGGATGAGCCTCCAGCAGAATAGGCGGGATTGTGAGGATTTGATACTGGACCCGTATCGGAGGTATGGCTTCCTCCTGATAAACAGAGATGCTCACATACAGCCTTGCCGACGATCTCACCGCCCGCTTCGAGCATGCGTGTCACAATAGTCGCGTCAAATTCGGGCGTATAGCCTTCCAGCGTCGCTGAACCATTCATCATAGGGACGCCCGCCAGACAGATATTATCTTTCAGCGCAATACGTTTCCCCGACAGGGGTCCGGTCTCTGCACCTTTAACCAAACACTTCTGATACCAGGCATTGAGGGGATTTTCATCCGGGGTCGGACGATAACTACCAGTACGCGGATATTGAACAGGAAGCGCAGGCTCTACAAGCTGATCCAGACGACTATAAGTTTCCATCGAGGCCCCTATCAAGCCTTCAAAAAAGGCAAGGTCTGTATCACTCATTTGCATGTTATAGCGCTCGGCTATCTTACGTATCTGCTCAGTGGTAGGTTTGACGGGCATGTTTTAACCTTTCTTTGTGAGACAACATATCGACCGCACCACCAGACGGTAGGACGCAGTGTAGCACAACGGACAAGCTACGCTATAAATACACCAAATTACTCTAGAGTACTACTAAAGCAAGCGACAAGGTGAACTATCCGAGCCGCAGTCACACGACACATCGCAACGGCCCCGAATGATTTGGGCGGCCTACTCTTACTATAAAGCACAACCAGGCAGTTATTCAATCCAAAATCTGTATAAAGTGCACAAAATTTCTCAGGAATATAGATTTTTTCCATTTATTCTTACTGATAAGAACGGGGGTATAACCTGCTCATGTCTATATTCTTGTGCAAATCACATACATTAACAAAATTCTCTCTTTTACAACCCTGAGTTTCGGTAGAACCGCGAACCTGAGCTGTATGCTAAAGATATTCAGGATTTTATCAACGAATTGAACAAATAAACGTTTTGCCGATAACGTCTGAGAGCAGAGTGGTCTGCTCTCAGATTTTTTAGAGAGGCGGACATAGAAACGGATACAGACCACCATGAGATAACCCGGTCAGTCTTCTCGCCGGGCCAGCAACGTACGCATAAAGCAGATCATACAGAAACGGTTGCCTTGAATCTCGCTCAACGCTTGATGACAGAGGCCATCATACGCGCGTTCCCAGATCAGGCCGCTCATCAGAATAAGATCCTTCATTTGCAGGCTCAGAGCGTGAAAATGGTGGGCAAAATGACGATTCAGACATGTTCCCTGAGAAGCATCCACGAGATGTGCTCCATCCTCGATAATAGCACACCCGTAGCGACGTAGCCAGCAAGCCATCTGTGCGGTGATGCCTGGCACGCTCCCCGCCTCGCTCTCCTTGCGGCACATCTGCATCGTTCTGGCAAGGAGCGTTGAAAAGAAGTGCTGACAACTGAGACCAGTGCAGATCGGCATTTCAGCCTCGTGCCAGAGCAGATACCCGCCTGGCCTGCACAGGTCAATCAATGTACACACAAGCGCACAAACACGCTCGATAGCGGGATTGGTGGCACAAAAGGAGAGATGCACCAGATCAAAGCGGTGCAGCTCTACAAGCGCGGTGGACAGCGTTTCATAATCTTTCACCAGAAACGTTACGTTGGGCAGGCCATAAGCCTGAGCGCGTGCCAGTTCAATCTGGTAAGAGCTGGAATCGATCCCAATACATTGAGCGTGCGGATAGCGGCGCGCCATTGCCAGCAACCATTCGCCGCTACGACAATGAACATCAAGGATAGTTGTAAATGTTTCGCTATGCAGCGCAGCAGGCAACAACTCGCCCATCAGTTCGTTGAAATAACAGTGTTCTGCAAACGACGGATGAGCATTTCCCACAAGCAACGGAGCAGGCGATGGTACGGCAAAAGCTTGCATATCTAGGCTCATTTCTAAGCGGTCAAACATACAGTAGTCTTCCTCCCTTCAATCTCAACAGGCGTCTTCATAGAAAATCTAACATAAAGGCATAAAAGAACGAATGGAAGAAGCGAGCAAGCAGCACATTTCCCTGGAGGATGATCAGCTTGCACGCCTCTTTCCCTTGTAAGTAAGAAGATGGAGGTTTGAGTTAGCGATCTTATACGGGCCGAGTATACTGAAAAGAGCGGTACATGGCTCGTATATCAACGGGTATTTTCTGTAAATCGGAAGATAGATGATATATGAGGGTAACAGTTCCTCCTTTCCCTTGCCACTAAAGACCTGCTTAACGCTTACAATAGGTATTGTACATCATTTTCTTACTGTTGTAAAGATGAATCAGAATAAGTTTTAGGTTTACACAAGCAAAATTTAGTTCTATATTTTACACAAGCAAAATCCGTCTCAGCTTTACAGTCATATCAGGTTACAACTAGATTGGTATTCATGACAGAAGAGAATGAGTATTTAAGCATTCCTGGGCATGTTCCCGTAAAGGTAGCAGCAAAGATGCTAGGCCTTTCCGAGGATCGTGTGTTCCAACACATCTACTCCCGGCGGCTTCGAGCAAAAAAGGTTGGGGGGAGATACATGTTAGATATCCATGAAGTCGAAGATTTTAAGCGCAATCCACCGGGGCGTGTACGTGAAAGGGCACCCAAATGGCGCATTTATGATCGGCGTATCAAGTTACTCAATACTCAAATAGTGGTACCGATACGAGAGGGGCAGGAGGGATTACTCGAACAAAGGATACAAGAGATTTATATTGCGCAGGAGCATAGGCTCTCTGGCACAATGGGACGTTACATCTTACGGAATATTCATTCTCCAGAACTGGTAACTATCTCGCTGTTGTGGAAAGATAACGAGATGCCTGATGAAGTAACCCGACAGCGTGAGTTGGAAGCATTCAAAGCCAATTTTGCCGATGTACTGGATTGGGAACGTGCCGTGTTTACGCATAACGAAGGCGTACTCTATACCTGATAGATATATGCTACAATAAAATGAGACGGTTTCTTCTCTATTTTAAAGTGCGTGTTACCTTGATGATGTGCAAGGAGTGTATATATCGAGGGGGTCAGGAGGACATGGAGTCTTTTGGATAACAACCGAACATTTCCGTTTCTCTACATAGTAGCATCCGCATGCAAAAGGAGAGAAGGAAATGCTTCGGTTATCCGTGTTCGAGACGAGAGGTAAAAGCATCATGGGCAAATTATTCCAACGTTACCGTAAGATGAAACCAACTATTGCGCGCAGGCTCTCCGAAGAGGACTATCAACGCTATCACGGTATGATACAAACGCTTGAAGGAATACGCCCATTCGAGGTGGGTGATTATCTGGCGCGCGACAATAAAGGCGTCTGGCCGATTGAGCGGGTCACGATCCAGAAAAGCTTCTATTGTGTTAGCGAACCAGATGAAGAGGGCTGGGCCGCATATCAGGCGCTTGATATCCGCGAAGCAGTGCAAATGGAAGACAACTTCACCATCAACGGCCTGACGGGGAAAAAAGGCGATTATCTCGTACGTAGCACCTGGGGAGGAACTGGCAGACCGGTTGACAGAGAAATCTTTGAGTCAACCTATGCCCTTATGGAACAATAGCAGCCTCCCCTCGGCTGCCACGCCGTTGGGATACCTCACAAACACGAACAAAGCGATACCACCAGAAGCAGTGGGGAGGGATAGACTATGCCTCATTACTTATCCAGGCCTGTCACCTTTGACTCCGAAACATCACAGCCATTGCTCTACGCCGAGGATTTGTTTACAGCAATCTACATATGACTACCAGGAAATAATCTGCATCCGATATAACTGCCACAATACACGCTCCACCGTCTCTGGAGGAAGATGCATTTGTGTTTTGATCTGGTCAACGCTGCGTTGGCCATTGATTAGAGCCAGCACCGAACGTAAAGCAATACGCTCTTTGGCGCTCATCCCATCAAGATGTCCGGGTAGCAGGGGCATATTCCGGTGAGGAATTATCACATTCAAAGAGGATGAGACCTGCGGGAGGGAAGAAGGCGTAGGATTGGATGGAGTGATATCTATGTTTCGATCAGACCGTGCCTGCACCTGCCAGACGGCAACCGGGCGCAAGATCTGAAAAGCTGCCGTGCCATTGATAGAGGCACCGCTCCGGCCCTCTATAAGGCACTCAATAATCTTCCCCTCCTGGACATGGACAGTGCCGATACAAGGCTCAGCAATGCCAGGTACACCACCAGGAAAGGCCGTATAGAAAGACACTGACTGTTGACCAAATTCTTGTACAAGAGTCGATAAATTCTGGTAGTATGTCTTGCGTTCCATCAAATCCCTTTCAACGAATAATAGATGCAATACCAGGAACGATGATACAATACTGTGGAAGTTTAAGCTCCGTTATTACATCGCACCAGCACAATCTCAATTATCATATCACGAATGATATAAAAAACGTATAAAGATCTTCGTATTGAGGGAGTGTCAATGAAACCCTTAGATATTCTTAATGCGTAATCGGCTTGATAGGTGAATGCCTCTGCCATGCAGTGAAATTGTCTTATGTAAGACATAGAGAAGAAGTCTTTATGCAGCCAGTTCCAGTCAGCATGCAATAGCGGAATAAACAGAGTAGAATCGCCAAAATGGACAGTTTTCATATGTAGAAAAGCCAGGAAATAGCGTGAAGCCAAAAAAAAGATAGAGGGAAGTGGGCAGGGGTATACTATATACAGTGGTGCGGGATGATCGTTTGGGTGCCACTTTGCTCTGTCGAGCTTTGTTCTAGGTAGGAGCTGTTGAAGTGGTTCCGGGAAGCAGAGCCGCTCTCTGCACTTCACCGTTGAACCTGCCAGTGTGCTATCTGACGCTACATTGCTCCAGACAATACGTCGGTCATTATCCGCACCCTCCAGTCATTTTCTACCTCTCAGATGGTAGAACCTCCTGTAGGCATACTCGTGCAACGGCGCTCGTGTATATCTACAGGAGGTTCTATCGTTTCCTCTACCTATGCACACAAAAGCAATACATCTTATGTAAAGAGTTTCGTAGTGGAGCGATTTATCGCGTTGGTTTGCCTGTCACGCACCTCACACGCAATAAATTGCTCCACTACGAAACTCTTTACCGTTTTTGAAAGAAAATTCATTATCGCTCGATTACGGTATGGGGAGATTATATGCCCATGATTTTGAAGATATAATTACGGGTTTCTGCGGGCAGAAATGACATCCAGTTCGCGCCTCCCGCTTTGAGCGCATACTCAAGCGTGCCGGAGCCAGCATTATAGGCTGCGAGTGCCTTTGCGTAGTCGCCATACTGTTTATAGTAGCCAGCCATCAGGCGAGCGGCACCGTTCAGGGCGGAAACTGGTTCGTAGGGATTCGCGCCGACGCCAGCTGCCGTGCTTGGAATCATTTGAGCAATACCGACCGCACCAGACGGGGAGACGGCGTTTGGATTGAAGCCGCTTTCCGCATTAATCTGTTGGACGAAATAATCAGGCGGGATACCGTTGCTGACCGCCGCCTGACGTGCAATAGCCACATACTGGCTCTTCGGCAGGGCCGCCGGAGGAACGGGAGGAGCACCGTTATTCGTAGTCGTCTGGCCCTCCTGATCGCTCTTTCGCGCCATAATCTGCCACGTCTGCTGTTGTGTGCGCACCCAGTTCGTCACGCCATTAAATATAGGATTGCCGCTATTCCCGCTCCCCAGAGGTAAGAGCGAGAAGAACGCCACCATCATAATAGCCATAATCGACAGGATGACTGCTCCGTGACGCACACGCTTGCGCAAACGCAGCTCGTTCTCTTCCTCTTCGGCGCCACGCCGACGCCTCTTTCTACTGCCTGGAATAACAACCGTCTCTCGCTTTGGCAGTTCTGCTTTGATCGTGGCATTCAACGCGCCAACAAGCGTTCCCGGAGGGGATGTACCGTAGAGTTGTCCGGCAACAGGGGACATTTGTTTCACTTTGACAACTGCTGACTGTGCAGATGCCTGTCTCCCGGTCGCCTGACGCAATGGATCGGTATCGGGGTCATTTGTAGAATTGTTCGCCTGTACAGCAGATTGTAGTCGGCTAGACCGAAAAGGCTTTTTGACAGCGGATGAACGCAACTGGTCTGTCATATTCCCCGCTTCCTGCCTCGAAAATCGTGCAACTGGAGTCTGTGCAACGGGCGGAGTGGCCGAATCGATCTGGAACGCAAAGCCCTCCTCCCACTCATCGTCCATCGGCTGGACAGGTAAACGAGAATGATACTCTGACATAACCTACCTCTTAAAACTACTCTCTACACTGCTACTGATGCTGAGTCTAACCAAATTAACACTACCCCGTCAATTGTTTGCGCGAAAAGGGGGTGAAAAGTAATATTGAACTCTTCCCTTTTTAACCCGTTTTTTGGCGACGGTCAGAATCAGAGGCGAGGGTCAACCAGACAAAAAAGCTGTTCAATAACATGTCATCACGTATCATTGTGCATATAGAGGGAAGGTCTGTGTCATGAGGTCAACATTCGATAAAGTATCGCAATAATCATGTTTTAAATAAATCAAGGGAAGAAGTACGCAATGTACCTCTTCCCTTAATAAAAATGCAACTGACCACTATTGTTCAGCGCGCAGTGGCGTGGCTCCCAACCAGCGCAGGCTCGCGACGTACCGCCTTAACGGTAGTTTTGCTGCGAGAACGGCGTACAGTCCGCACAGGCAGATAAGGTTCCATCGCATAAAGTGCATTGAGATAGACCTGCTGCTGTTCATGAATAACGCCATTTGGACCAAGATCCCACCATTCGCGCGGCGTAAAGTAGGCTGAGACCTCCGCCTCCGGTCCCGAACGGCCATACCACTGAATTAAGTGGAGATTATCCGATTGCGTCAACCACATCGCAACATCAATCAGATCAGGATTTTCCGTCAGGCGTGCCAGCCCATACACATGGCACATCAGTTGCAGGATATTCTGCTGAGCACTGTTGCCAAGGAAGAACTCCATCCCGCCGGAACCGGCCCAGGTGGTGGGATGCACTGGCAATGGCAGTTCATGAGCATGCTCAGAATGCCGCTCCATCAGCCCACTCGCCGTATATGTGGAGATATTGCGGCGCGCCAGTTCGCCAGGGAGCGCGCGCATAAACTCGAAGATGCCGCTATCCACGCGATGATGTTCGCCAAACGTCTCAAAATCCCAGCCCAACATCACCAGATCACCCCAGGTATTGGCGATCCAGTCGGCGTAGGTATCAGCGTACAGCGGATAACCGGGCCAGTTTCTATTCGAGAAGCGATAACCAACGTCGTCGCTCAAATCAAGATGGCGGGTAAGTAGATACGGAGAGCGTGGAAGGACAGGCTCGGTCAACAGTCTAGATTGCCGTTTTGAGCGGCTTCTCTTCTCCTCAATAGGCACTGTATAAGGGGTTTCGTCACCATAGCGATAAAGATGTGTGGTTTCGCGCCATCCCATCACCCAGGGACGACCATCCAACAGTGCTCCACGAAAGCCCGCAGTGTCGAGGGCATTGTAGAGTTGTGCAGACATACACATCTCAGTCGTATCGGTCACGACCGGGCGCTTGCCAAAGATGCCCTCCAGTTCGTCGGCCATATCCTGCATCCGCATGACAAAGGCCGGCATATCGATAAAGAAAAGGAAACTATGATAGGGTTCAACGCCAATCAGTTCAACATTTTCCTCTGCCACCAGTTCGCGAAACAGTCCCAGCAATGTAGGATCCCAGGCGGCAGCCTGTCGGAGAAAAGAGACGGAGAAACCAATAGAGAGATGCAATCCCTGTCGCACCAGATCCAGGAACATCTGGGCGGCGGGATAATAACTATATTGTGCCACTTTCCTGAAGTAGCGCTCGTTCATGCGTTCATCAAACAGGCAATGGACGATATCCTCAATCGAGGCTCCGCGTGGAATCGGCTGCGCGGGCAGCTTCAACCGACGCGGTTGATGAACGACAGTATAAATCGCCAGATCCGCAACCATACAAACGATCCTCTCGCATTTCACACAGTGTATTATTCAGCTTGCCCAAAGCACTCTATGCTTTTACTTTCAGGGCAGCTTTTTTTTGTTCAAGGGTACTACAAACTGCGTGCAGTCTTTCCTCCGACCGCCTCCTCGTAAGGCACCTTCTCCTCAAGCGAGACTTCATGATTGGCCTCTGCCGCCTGTTTCGTGGGGAAGCTAATATTTTGCTTGCGAGCGAGGAACTCCAGTTTGCCAACCAGATTTTCGATCACACGATCCCAGAGGAATTGCTCCGCCGTATAGCGTCCAGCCGCGCGTATGCGCTCCTGCTCTTCAGGGTGCCGCCGCAAATGGAGGAGATAGCCCACGATTTCGTCGGGGTCATCGGTTTCAGTGACAATCGCGTTTTCAAAGGAAACAGCATAATCTTCGCCAGTACTGCCTGTGACGGCAATGCCCTGCGCCGCCATCACTTCCAAAGCAACAAGGCCAAACGGCTCATGACCACTATTCGCCAGCGTTGCATCGGCAGCTGCATAGGTGGTGCGCACAAACTCTTCAGGGAGGAAGAAACGAAGATTATAGAGATCGGCGGGGCCAGCCTGTTCGATAGCATCCAGACACTGATCCAGATTGGGGCGCTGAGCGAGGACATCGCGAATCACGAGGCCGCGATGATAGGCATGACCGAAGACATCTGCGCCGTGTGGCTCGATGCCACCACGCACAAAGAGCGTCACAGGATGGCCGCTCTCTTTCAGCCGCGCCACCGCCTCAATTGCCATCATCCAGCGCTTGTCGGGGTCAAAGCGACCGATTTTAAAGAGGAAGATGCGGCGAGGGTCGCCCTGTTGCGCGATTGAGCGGAGACGTTTCACAGCCTCGCTATTGACTGGATTAAGATGACGGCTGGGAATACCATTGGGGATGGCAAGGGGGTTGACGCCATATTCCCACATCTTATGCTTCATATACTTGCTGACTGTGCAAAGCGTTGCCACAAAGTTGAGCCGTCCCCAGTTGATGCGGTGCAGCGACATCAAACTATTGAGATTCCAGAGCATCAAGACCTTTTGCCGGACACCAAACCAGTGCAACAGGTCAGAGGTGCGCGTGATAACCTCTGCAGTGTGCCAATCCTCTCCCATAATGACGACCGTTTTGTTTTCGGCCACCGCCGGACGCACAATCTCATCATAAATATGATAGGGTACACTCTCATTGTAATCGTAGAGCTTCTGCTCTTCACCATCATAAACACCGTTGGGATAGTATCTGCTCACCCATTGTGACCAGCGCTTGAGAATGAGACGCCCATTGACACGCTCCTCACGCGCGGGCTTATATGGATCACCGATAAAAATCAGGTGAGTGGTGTATCCCTGAGTTGCTAACGCTTCGCCCAACTCTGTGACGCGAGTTCCCAGGCCACCGGCAGTGGAATACACGTCCGGTCCCTCGAAACAGAGCAGCACGAACAGTGTATTTTCTGGCGATATAGCTCCATCAAGTTTTATCATAATCCGCTTGTCCTCATATGCCTTTGATTGTTGAAGTTGGAAGGAAAAAAGTCGGCAGCCGCCAGCAAATGTTGAGATCGTGGAAAGCCGGGGCTGATCCCTATCCACGATACGCCTGTTTATTGCTGCCTGACATAATCAACCCTGCACATCTCACAGGATATGATGTTGTAAGGATCAGTCAAATTCATCTTCGTTCAGCCTGAGCTTTACGAACAAATTTCTTCTCTACCGGAATATAGAGAGCCATTCAGCATGAACAGGCTGTATTGACAGTATATCACACGACCCTATCACAACCCGTTTTTAGGGATGGCTTGAGCAAAAACTACGCTCAAACCGAGTCTTCCGAGGTCTCAGCAAGCTGCTTTGAAGCTCAGTATATTTTCGTCTCAAGTAGTCAAGCTCATCGTCCTCGTATATCGCAGCTCTTCTTGGAACTACTTTTGCATAAATACTTTATATCACCAAAAAAAATGAACGCACCCATTATGCAAATGCAAAAATCCGAAGATTAAAATTTTCATCATACATTAAATATTCTTTTCATAGCTATCTCTAACATATTTACTGCTACTATTTTTTATTATACATACACATATTTTTATTATATTCGTATATATAAATATAAGGATGAGTTTTATTAAAGCGACCTAAACACCATAATCTTCACTTCATATCTAACCGGGCAATCACTTTTTGTAGTCAATTTGGTTGATATTACTAGACAATCAAGGATTAAAATGATATAAAAAATAGAAAGGATCAAATATATGAATGATTATTTCCAATAAGGGATGGAAAGAGGGGAAGAAACATTAGATCGTGTAAATAAAGCGACAAGTTTTTAGCAAAAGTGTCGCCTTTGATAGATCTGCTCCTACGAATTAAAAAGCATTGATGTGTGCAAGCAATGACGCTACAACCTGAACAGATGCATGTTTCACTGACAACGAACACAACATTTAAGACGTAACAATGCTGAAAAATAGAAAGAAAGTATCTCCTCTTTGCAAGCGAAGAGGAATTTTTGGGAAAGAGATCTTTTTATTGTTCAGCTAATAATAACAACCTGTCTTCCTTAAAACACATTGCCTGTAAATCAGGCAGTTTTAGGGCGTTGCTATACAACCGTAATGGACTTATTAGTAAGAGACTCAAGTGGAGGATTATTATGCAGCGTTTTTTTGGATGGTGGTATCTGCTCACCAGCATTCCTGAACCTTTGGGAGTGTCTACACCTGGCACGTACGAGCTTGTGCGCAGATCTCGCCTATTGAGTACGATTGTTTTTTCCCTATTACTCATATTTCTCATGTTTGTGCCTGCGTGTCTGGCTCTGCCAAATCGTTATGTCGTTCTCGTGGATATAGCGATGATGCCGGTTTGTATTATAGCTCTTATTTTGAATCGCACTCGTCATCCCTATCTTGCAGGAGCATTGCTCGTCGTGTCTTTTGAGGCCGCGCTTGTTCTGGTGATTCTTACCACACGACCCTTTGACGAACCAAGCATCCAGCAATATGAGCTTTTCGTTTTTGGCGAACTCCTTGCGGTATCGCTCCTCAATGCGAGGAGTGTCTTCCTTGTCGCACTCTTTAACTCAGCCTTTATCGGTGTGAGCCTGATATATCAAGAACCGAAAATGGACACGTTGATCCAGGATCTTCACACCCAACTCTTGCCCATGCTAGCACGGCCTATCGCTGTACAACTGCTGGTTGCAGGTGTGACCTATTTGTGGGTTGCCAATGCGACTAATCATATGACGCGAGCTTATCAGGCTGAGATAACGGCTACTGCTGCACAGCGCGTCGCGGAAGAACAGAAGGAGCGGGAAAAGCAGGAGCGCTTGGATTTGCAAATAAATATTGAGCGTGTTGTGCATACCTATGCGCACGCTATGAATAACCGTATCACGACGAAAATAGCCATCGCGGATTATGAGCCAGTGTTGTGGCCCTTGATTAATGTCTTCAATTCTCTGCAAAACAGATTGCAGCACGCCAGCCAGGTCGAGCAAGAATTGCAACAATTGCGCAACGCTATCGCTTCCAGTACAGAGCTCATCTATCAAAACGAGTTCTTGATCCAACAGCCGATGCCAACACGAACTGCTTTAGATCCTCTGTTCGCAGCTTTGAAAGAGCAGCAGAATATTCAGGCGCATGGAAATAAGCGTCTGCCTCAATAACCAGGCTCGCTACATCCTGCACTCATTCTATTCAATTACTGCTTCTTGGCTTCAGAAGCTGAAAGGAATCATACACTATGCCGAAATTATCAGCTATCCAGTTTTTGTTGCATGCGCTTGAAGAAGAAGGTATCACCCATATTTTTGGCGTGCCTGGCGGCCCTCTGGTTCCTCTTTATGAGGCGTTAGAGGAACAGCAAGCAATTATCCCTATTCTGGCAAAACATGAGGAGGGGGCTGCTTTCATGGCAGAGGGATATGCACGTGTGCGGCGTGGATTAGGGGTCTGCTGTGCGACCAGCGGGCCTGGAGCAACCAATGCCCTGACAGGTGTCGCCAGTGCCTACAGCGATTCAATTCCCCTGCTTTTGTTGAGCGGACAGGTTTCAACCAGCGCCTTTGGCAAGGGAGGATTACAGGACAGTAGCGGCATGCATTGGAATCTTGATATTGTTGATATCTATCGTTCCGCCACCAAGTTCTCAGCCATGCTGAACAGTCCTCAGCAGGCACCACATCTTGTTCGCCGGGCCTTGCGCACAGCGTTAACGGGTAGGCAGGGCGCAGTCCATCTCAATTTACCCGCCGATGTGGTGAAACAACCGATCTGGATTGAAGATCTCTCAATCAACAAATATCGTTCCCATGTTACTCCTGTGGGCGATGAGCAGGCCATCAAACAGGTTGCCCGGCTCTTACAAAAAGCCAGACAACCGGCGTTTTTTGTCGGGCATGGCATAAATATGGCAGGAGCCTGGACGCCTCTTCAGCACATCGCAGAAGCCTTACACGCTCCTGTGGCAACGACGCTGAAAGGGAAAAGCGCCTTCCCAGAGCAGCATCCTCTTTCACTAGGAGTCTTTGGCATGGGAGGCCATCCTTTTGCTGATGAGTATCTGCTTTCTGATGAGGTGGATCTCCTTGTGGTTATCGGAACGAGTCTAGGTGAACTGCAAACCTACGGCTGGGAACCGAAACTTGTTGCCAACCGCACTGTTATTCAGATTGATGTTGATCCATTAGAAATTGGCAAGAATTATCCAGTGGATGTCAGTATTGTTGGCGACGCTCACAAAATTCTCACCTCTCTGGAAGGAACCATCCATTCAGCACTCTCCTCCAATCCCACATCTCAGCGTCGTGACAATCCCTTGCTAGAGCAGATCCGCACTCACCATGTACGCTACTATCAAGCAGAACAATTACAGGGCGATGCGCCGCTCCTCAAGCCATCGGCACTGGTGACAAAGATGAATGAGATCTTACCCCCTGAAACCCTCCTCTTTGTAGATAATGGCAACTGTTTTAGCTGGGCTGGACAGTATTATGTTGCGCGACAGCCCGGAACTATATTTATGGCGCTCAATGTAGCCTCGATGGGCTATGCGGTCGCCGCAGCTATTGGTGGAAAAGTTGCGGCTCCAGATCGACCCGTTGTGGCCCTGGTAGGGGATGGAGCCTTTGCGATGAACGGCATGGAAGTACATGCGGCTGTCGATGCTGGTATCCCTGTGATCTGGGTTGTCCTCAATAATGGTGGGCACGGAATGGTTTACAATGGTGAAATATTGCTCCGTGGACGCTCATCCTCAACCGTTTTCCGCACGCCGTTAGATATCAGCACGATTGCTCGCGGGTTAGGCGCACGTGCGTTTAAAGCTACTACCCTTGCTGAGTTTACCGCTAGCCTGCAACTGGCACTGGATGCACAGGAACCGTGCGTTATTGATGCCCTGGTTGATATTGAAGAGATCCCCCGCGCGCTACAACGTCGCGCCGACACCTTGAAAGAGTTCTTTGGTCAGACAGAGGAGAACATCGAAGTCGAAGCGAGGGTCCATTGATTAGGCCAGGTGAACCATTGCGAATCGCCTCTCGCCACAACGAAGAGGGCAATAAACAAAAAGAGATGATGAACTACAGAACAGTTGGAATACTGGGAGCGGGCTATAGTGTACCGCCACACGTTCGTACAAATGATGATCCTATCTTTGCTCAGTTGAAACGCACACGTAATACGCAGGGAATCGTTGAGCAGGACTTGTTCACCGGGCTGAAAGAGCGGCGCTATTTACGTGAAGATGAGCACTTGGAAACTCTGATGATTGAGGCTGCGAAACAAGCGCTGGCACAGGCACATGTGCCTGCCAGCGCTATTGAGAGGCTCTATGGCTATGCTACCGTTTCTCCCTATCTGACACCCAATGCGCTCTACACCGTTCACAAAGGCTTGCAGCTTCCGCAACATGCTCTGGTTGTGCCCATTAATAGTGAGTTCAGTAACTTTTTACTGAGTGTGATTCAAGCCTGGGAAGCCATTCTTGCTGGACATTGTACGTACGCTCTCGTCGTCTGTGGGGCTAACTGGACACAGTATATGGATTATACTCAAGGGCACTCTATCAGTATAGGCGATGGAGCCGGAGCTGTTGTTCTCGGTCCTGGTCATAGCTTTATCCCGCTTGATTACGCTACCCAAACGCTGAGTGAGCAATATGGTGCAATGACGATGAGCGTCCGTTCCACTATGCTGAATGGGAGGCACTACATCCCAGTTGATACGCACAATCTTCCAGTCCCTACCTATGAGATAACTCAAGAGGAGGGAATTCACTCGTTTATGACGGCTGGCATGGAAGGACCGCCTGCTCTCGTGCAACGCTTACTGCATAAACATGGTCTAACAGGCCAGGATATTGCCTTGATCAGTCACCAGGCCTCACGTCTGATGCTCGATTATTGGACCCAGTGCATACAACCTAGAGAATATTTAGAAACCCTGGAACAATTCGGCAACATGACACTGGCAACCTATCCTGTCAACCTCGCCTATTATTTTCAGCACGTGACCGCAAAGTATCTCGTCATAGTCGCAGTCGGTGTTGGCTTTCACCAGGCTGCGCTACTCTTCAAAAGGTAATACCACTGAAGAGAAGGAGGATAGGCACGCATGATACCAGCACAAAATCAAGAGGACAATTCAACCATCGATCAGCCCCCGACACAGCCTCATTCTATGAATGTTGCATTTCAAGGAGTAAGTGGAGCTTTCAGCGAAGAAGCAGTATATACTTATTTCGAGCAAGATATGGGACAACCTATCCAGAAATATTCTTACCAGAGCTTTGCAGATGTGTTTGCTGCCGTCGCAAAAGGAAGCGTAGCCTACGGCGTCGTTCCCCTTGAAAATTCGCAAACGGGCAGCATTGATGAGGTCTACGATCTGCTCGCCTCTTATGATCTCTTTGTAGTTGGCGAGGTCTGTGTGCCTGTCAATCAATGTCTGATGTGTTTACCAGGTCAACGGCTGTCTGATATCAAGCGCGTATTTTCACATCCCCAGGCTCTTGCTCAATGCAAGGAGTATCTAGGGAAGCTCGCGGTAGAAGTGAATACGGCATCGAATACGGCTGCAAGCGCTAAGATGATTCAAGAAGCGCATTTAGAAAATACAGCAGCCATTGCAGGACCACGTGCTGCTGAACTCTATCAGTTGGAGATTCTGGCCCAAAATATTCAAACAGTGAAAGAGAATTATACTCGTTTTCTTGTTCTGGGTAAAACTCAAGGGCCATATTCTGATCAACAGAGTAAGACGATGCTCGCTATTACTATGGCCCGCCAGTCTTTGGCCCTGTCTCACTACTTGACCGTCTTTGCAGCTCATGGACTACAACTCGTGCGAGTGGAAACACGACCTTCGCGTCAGCAACCCTGGGAAACTATCTATTTCGTTGAAATTGCAGGTCACAGTGAAGACCCAAAGGTCCGTTGTGCTCTGAATGATGTGGCAACCTATACTTCCATGTGCAAACTGCTTGGCTCCTTTCAGCGCGCTGTTTGAAGCAACAGATGAAGCCCGCAACGAACAATAACTGCTCTACACAAAAGACGCCCATACCATCACCAGTACGGGCATCTTTTTATATAACTTTACCTATTAATTGTTCGGCGTTGAGGTCACTGTGGGTGTTGTGTTGTCGCTGGTGGGCGACGGTTTAGGCGTTGGCGTCGGCGTCCTCCTCGGCTTAGGCGTTGGCGTCGGCGTTGGTGCCTGGGTCGGTGCCTGAGTTGGCTGGGCAGTTGGTGTCGGCTGTGGTGGTGCCTGAGTTGGCTGCCCCACATTGACCACGTGTAAGGTCACTTTCTGTCCATCTTTCAATACCGTTCCGGCAGGTGGATCTGTTTTGGTCACGACATTGTAGCCCTGAGTGTTATCAAAGCCATCATCTACTATCTCATAAGGGATATTGGCCTGTTTGAGCATCTGGGTATCGTCATCAACCGTATTGCCCACTAATCCATCAGGCACCTTCACCGCCGCTTTTGTATCAACAACGATCGTCGATCCGGCCTGTGTAGTATTATTCGCCTGTGTAGACTGATCCACAATCACACCATCATCGGGTCCATTGCGCTTATGCAGCTTGAGATTGACCTTCGTCAACGCATCATGCGCCTGCTGCAAGGTCATCCCTTTGAGATCAGGCACCGTCACCGGTGGTACGGTGGTCGCAGTAACTGTCGTTGGAGTAGGAGTTGGCTGCTGTTGCGATCCAAAATTGATAAAACCCAGTTCGCTCGCCAGATAAATGCTAAAACCAAGTAATAAGAGCGTTGCAAGCAAGATGAGAATCGTAATAATGCTGGCGAAGCGTGTATCGCGTTGTGTACCAACGACCCCTGCGCGCTGGGGCATGGAATCTTTTTGAAAAGGGCGGGTCGAGCCGGCATCACCCGACATATTTTGATAGGGCTGTTCCCCGCCCATCATACCTGGGATAAAGGGTGGCTGATCGGCCCGCATGGTAGCCGCTCCGTTATCCTGCATGCCGTTCTGGTTATAGGGAGGGTAGCCGCCCATATGATTATTAGGAGACGAGGTAGACTGAGGATACCCCACACCACTCACATGAGTAGGCATCTGATTATTAAACGAGCTAGCAACCGGTGGAGGTGGCGTAATCGGGCCTCCCTGCATAACTCGTGTGGCATCCGATGATGAGCCATTGCCGGCCAACTCTTCTTCACCGAGCAGTTCCAGCGCACGCGCCAGCACACTTCCATCGGCAAAGCGCATCTCTGGCACTTTTTCCAGGCAGCGTAAGATAATGTCTTCCAGAGCAGGAGGAATATTCGGATTGAGCTGACGGGGCGGCATCGGCGCATCCTGGATATGCTGCATCGCCACCGCCACCGGCGTATCACCATCAAAGGGAGTGCGCCCGGTCAACATCTCATACATCACAATACCCAGAGCATAGACATCGGCGGCGGGACTGACGATCTCGCCCTGTGCCTGCTCTGGTGCGTAATATTGCACGGTGCCCAGAGTCATCCCTGTGGTGGTAAGACGCTCTGCATTAATATCCTTATAGACGCTGGCAATACCGAAATCGGTGAGTTTAATAGAGCCATCGCGCCCCACCAGGATATTTTGTGGCTTCACATCGCGGTGAACAATTGCACGACGATGAGCAGCACCCAACCCCAGAGCCACATCATGGGCAATAATAATGGCACGATCAACGGCAAGCACGCCACGTGAGCGCAAGTAGCGGCGCAGGTCGGTTCCTTCGATGAGTTCCATGACAATAAAGTAATTGCCATCGCTCTGTCCATAATCATAGACCTGCACGATATTGGGGTGCTGCAAAGAGGATGCCGCTTTCGCCTCACGTTGAAAACGCGTGACGAACTTAGGATCTGTGCTGTAGACCTCCCGCAGCACTTTTATAGCTACAACGCGGTCCATGCGCAGATCACGCCCACGATAGATCGTAGCCATACCGCCACGCCCTATAGGGTCTTGTAATTGGTATCGTTCACCCAAAACTTCGATTTGCATAGCTCTCCGCACTGTACAGGCAACAATACTGCTGCTGCCCTTCCTTGCCCAGTCAGGCTACCGCTGTAGAAGTACCACCTGGCAGATACCCAGCAGCTTTTTCACAATGCCAGGGTGTCCCACCTCACATCGCGCGCGAAACAGAAAAATACAGGACACTCTACGACAACTCATAGGCGTAGGTCGATGGCTCCAGGTCGTTGATCGCATTTCCCTCTCAGGAAGACAGACAAGGCCAGGTGTATATATCGCGCCACCTATTTTAACCTATTCTGCGGCAGAATGGAACACTCTATACAAAAGTAGGAGTTTACTGTATTGTACACCACCAACATGAACCGTAATCAACCCCAAAAAGAATACAGCCTCCATTTCGTCTTCTCAGCGTCACATCCTGTTCCGGTTACTTCATTCACTGTCAACAAGTGACGCGCCAGATCCTAGCACACGTTCATCACCAGAACGTTTTGTTATTCGCAATGCATCCATATGTTCAAGGAGTGGCAAAATATATTTGCGCGTCGCTCCCAATATATCACGAGCTTCGGCTACAGTCATCTTCCCATGCATACGTACATATGCCACCAACTTTTTTACGGCCTCGTCATATGTTTCACGGAGAAACAGAATGCCTTCTCCCACCTTGAATAGTTGTCTCTGCTCAATCAACGCATTGAGTATTTCAACGCCAACCATCTCCTCGACTTCTCCTCGTCCAGGAGGAGTGTAGGGACTCGCGCGAAACCGTTGTAACAGGTGATCTACCAGTTGTTGCTGAGAGGGGGTAAAGCGTGGTGTAAAGTCAGGTAAGCGTAACAGCCCCCCCGTTCGCAGAGCACCTTCCTGCACTGATCTCATACCGCCAGCCTCTCCTCCTGCAACCACCATCGCCAACCTGCCCTCGTTCTGCAACTCAACAAGAACCTCGTTCGCCATACGCGGCGAAAGGTTAAGCCGTCCACGCCATTCCTCTTTTGAAAGGCCGCTTCGTAATGGATAGAGGCGATGGTACTCGCCAACCTGTTGCGTTGCTTCATCCGCCAGCATATCCCAGGTATGTTGGGCAAACCAGAAGCCGCCAACCTTGCGTACCCTCCCCTCTGATAACAACGTCTCTAGTATCTGCAACGTCACATCCTCAGCCATATTAGCCTGCTTTATGATGTCCGCCAGCTCATATCCCACCAACCCATGTATAACCTTTGCACTTCCAACCCTGCTCGCAGTTGCCTTTGCCTCGCCTCGTCCTGGCACCCGACGATCCAGCGCGGCAAGGACAAGTTCTTCTGGCGATCCCTGCATCAGACGTTCCAATGCCTCCAACACCACTGGCTGAAATCGACGATGATAGCGCGGTAGCACATCGACGATTTCGCCCCCGCCAATGGTCATGCCAGGAGACGGGATGCGCAGGATAAAGCGGTCCCGTCGCGCAACCACCGCTGGGCGGCTCAAGCGCAGTTGCACCCACGCGCTCTCTCCTGGTATTAGCTCTTCCGTATCAAGCAGCCGCACGCGCGCCGGGATCTCCTGTGACCCACAATAAAAATCCACCTGCATATTATGCGTCAGAGAATGCCCAGCATCCTTAAGCAACTGGATGCGAGCATCCAGCAAAACGGTCGTGCGTAACTGACCCGGAAGCGCTACGACGTTGCCGCGTGCCAGTTCCGTGCGCGCCACATTTGCCAGATTCATCGCCACCCGGTTGCCCGGAAAGACTGTATCTCGCTGCTGTTTATGCGTCTGCAAGCCACGAATACGCGAGGTGATGCCCTGCGGCAAAATCTCAACCTCGCGGCCAACGCTAAATGCGCCATCGAGCAGCGTACCAGTAACCACCGTCCCAAAACCGGTTATGGTAAAGACGCGGTCGATAGGGAGCCGAGGACGCCCGATGTTTTGACGTTCCTGCGCTTCGTTGAGTATACGATCTAACTGTATAAGAAGTTGTGGTAATCCCCGTTTCTGGTCTTGATACACTGAGACGGGAATAATGGTGGCATCGGCCAGCGTCGTGCCTTGCAGTTGCTCCTGGACCTCCTCGCGCACCAGTTCCAACCACTCCTCATCGACGAGATCGCTCTTGGTCAGGGCAACCACGCCACGCGAGACGCCCAGCAAGTCAAGGATCGCCAGATGTTCGCGCGTCTGCGGCATGACCCCTTCGTCGGCGGCCACGACCAGTAAGGCGGCATCAATCCCACCAACGCCAGCCAGCATATTTTTGATAAAGCTTTCGTGTCCCGGCACATCGACAATACTGACCTCGCGTCCACCTGGAAGCGTCAACCAGGCGAATCCGAGATCAATGGTCATGCCACGCTCTTTTTCTTCGGTCAGACGATCAGGATCAATGCCGGTCAATGCCTTGACCAGAGTAGATTTGCCATGATCCACGTGTCCGGCAGTTCCAATACAGGCCATGCTACCCGCTCGCTTAGCAGCCGACCAGCGCTATAGACGCTCGCCCGCTACTCCCCTATCCCATTCTTTCTCTAGAAGAACAGGACGGAAAGATACTGAAATCCCAAATGTAGCATTTAGTATACATCTGAAAAGGATTTCTGGCTATCCGTCAGTAGCTCTCGCCCGTTGACGATATCTTTTTCAATTACCGCTTGCGATCAGCTTTGGCTCTGAGCAGATGTTGTTTGGCATAGACGGCGGCACCATAGGCCCCCGCCGTCGTTCCTAGCATGCCCCGCACGATCGAAGTATGTTTGAGATGAGTATCCAGACAGCGGCTCCGGGCAGCGGCAACAGCACGCTCAAAGTAGAGATCCAACTCATCGATCACATCTCCACCTAAAATGATGGTATCAGGGTTCAAAAAATTGATCACGTTGGCGATACCGGCTCCAAACGTCTCGGCTGCCTCTTCGATCACTTGAATGGTAAGAGCATCTTCCTGCTCAATGGCTTCTGCAATATTCGTCACCCCGATATCTAATGGCTCCTGTTCAAGATCCATCAGAGAAGCCAGTAAGGTTGCCCGTCCCTCGCGATACGACTGCTGAAGCTTCCGTCCCATAGCTGCGCGCGAAGAGATCATTTCCAGGCAGCCAATATTCCCACAGGTACAGACGGGTCCATGCAGATCAATTGTCGTGTGACCAAATTCGCCCGCCAATTGCTTTGAGCCGGTATACATTTCTCCATTGATGATGATGCTGGACCCGATGCCATATCCTACATAGAGATAGACGAGGTGCTGAATATGTTTTCCTGCACCTATTTTTTGCTCCCCAATTCCTTGCGCGCCAATATCATTGATCAGCGCAATGTGGCAGGGAAAGTCTTCCTGGACCAGCGCGGCCAGCGGCACATCGCTCAGGCCAAGCATTGGAGTAAACAGAATTACTCCGTTGTCCTGGTCAATCTGACCAGAAGCAGCAACGCCGATGGTCAACAAATCGGATGGACTCACCTGCGCATCGTCAATCGCCTCTTTGATACTATTGCGTATACGTTCAACTAAAACGTTCTGATCTGGCTCACGAATGATGCCATGCAGCCGATGCTCGCCCATCAGACGCAAGCCTTCGTTCGCCTCCTCTCGCACAATAATTGTATGCACACGATCAAGCCTGGCATTTACGCCTACAAGCAGTTGAGGTCCATCCATTGCTTTGCCTCCCGCAAGCTATAGCACCATTGACACCGCCATATTCGCCTCGCACGCCTCTTCTTGCTCGACAGCAGGCTCCTCACTGAAAGCAAGAGGCGCTTCATAGCGAAGGAGACGTTGCGCTTCCAGTTGCAATACGTCGGGAAATAGTGCTTTGTAAATAGAACAATTGGGAGATTGCACGTCGTATCGCCCGGTCACTTTATAGGTTAACAGCGGGCATCCTCCCGTACACCAGTAGCGCCACGTACATGTCTGACATCCCTCTTTCTGATCGACGGGAAGCCCCTGCACGCCTGTACGATCATCTCTGATGGCCTGCAACGGATCAGCCAGATCGATCGTTGCGACTGTGTGCCGAATATCGGCCTGACATTTGGCAACCCCTCCTCGCTGATCGATGACCAGATAATTCTTGCCGACGCCGCAGGTATGCGTATGAGGAGCGTGTAGCCTGGCCTTATCCAGTAGACAGGAGAGCAGGCTCCTCCTGGGCAAATTGTCCTCAATCACTTTGAAGACAGAGCGCATCGCTGCAATGATCTGGGCATCCGCGAAGCGTAAATCGTCGATATGCGCGGAGCACTCGTTTTCTCGGTAATAATTGAGCGAAAAAGTCAGTTCATGCTCCAATACATAGTTAAGCAGTTCAGGTAAACCATCGAGGTTGCGCTGCGATACGGTAATAGATATATGGGGCTTCACACCGTTTGTCAGCAGGCGATTGATTGTACGAAGCACATAATAAGAGGAGCCATGCCCATTGATAAATGACCGCTGGCTATCGTTATACAGTCCCAACCCATCCAAAGAAATAGAGACCGCAATGTGTCGCTCTTTCAAGTTATTGATCGTTCGCTGTGAGAGGACTACGCCATTCGTCAGGAGCACCGCCTCCAACTTGATATCGTGCTCTTGCGCCATGCGCGTTGCGTAATCATGCAGTGTAGTGAGCGCCTTCATATGCAAGCTGGCCTCCCCGCCTGCATACTTCAGCTTGACGCTGCGAATATGATGTTTCAGCGCAGACCTGAAAACGGCGTCGATGGCTCTGCGCCCTACATCCTCTGGCAAATCCTCGCGCGTTTTATCCAGATAACAATAATCACAGCGGAGATTGCAGTCATTGGTGATATGTATCCATGCCGTCAACTGTTCTGGCAGCGTGTTTTTTTGCATCTGTAACGCCTCATCGCCCAATCGCAAAAAACCGCACTGATACAGGAACGTGACCACAGATTTCATTCTACTCGCTGATTGATCTGTTCGCAGGTGACACACCTGCCCTACCGTCATAGGCTGTTGAAATAATTCAAATAAGGCCATTGCAGGTGCATCAAGAACAGCTATCTGCCCCCCTTCGATCGGGTTACATATCAACCATCTTCCCTCTCCACATTGTTGTATGTAAAGCAACGGGGACCAGTTCAATGCCCTATCCATCTGCACAAGTCCGTCAACTTCATCCGTAATGATGGGGGCGCTGCTGAAAGAGTAATCAGCACAATCATTACAATCGCTGTCACAATCGCCACTACCACGTATCTCCCGCTGAGCGGAAGAACTATCAAGCCAGATCTTCATCTTTCTTATCCTACTACACACAATAAACTATTCAGACAATAACCACAGCCACCTACCGTATATCGCCTATATTCCATTAGGAATATCAAATGTCTTTAATATAAGATCATATGACGAATAACCTCCTTACAAGTATTAACCAATTGAGGATGCTCTTGATCCAACCCCATAGCATACCAGTATTCAAGTAATAAATCTATTACTCCGGGTAGAAAATTATTTGGGACGTCAAGCAGTACATCGTTCAATTTCCTTAAAAACTTATCAAAGACGGGAGAGCCTCTCAGCGCCATAAAGCGACATGCTATCCTGTAATGTTTGAATGCGCTTTGATACTCTTGCCTCCTATAATAGCTATCGCCTTGAACTTCGCTAGCACGTCCTAGCAAATCCTGATAATTGTTTTTACGTGCAACGCGTTTTGCCTCCTTTATCTGTTCACTGGAATCTGATCCCACATAATCCAATGCTTCGGCCAGATCTAGCAGGATTTCAGCCAGTTCACGATTTTGCCCTATCTCATGGGCCAGTTCTAGCGCAGGCTCAAAGCACTGAATGGCATCATGCCAGCGTTTCATCGCAGCCAGCACACGCCCTTGTTGGGTGATGCTGTCCATCGCAGCCTCATATCTTGCTCCTACTGTCAGCCGTGCTGCCTGTTGAAAATCTCCTAGCGCTTTCTCCAGTTCGCCTTTCCTGAAATGCACATTACCAAGAGAAACATACGAGGCGGCAAGGGGGCGTTTATCTCCAAAGCGTTTATAAATACTATACGCTTCCTGATAGATGCGTTCAGTTTCAACCATTTCATCCAGGGAATAGTAAATATGACCGATAGTACTTAAACTTAAACCAACGTCTACTTCTCTGATCTTGCCCTGTTTGTACAGGTCACGGCGAATACGCAAGGCGAGCTTACAGTAACGTAAAGCCTCTTCCAGCTTGTTTTGAAAGCGCAACACATTGCCCATATTGTTCAAGGTTGCAGCGTACGCTGTTGTATCATCAAGATTTCTCTGAATCTTGATACATTCCTCATAGAAAGACATCGCCTCCCCATATTGCCCTCGACGCCGGTAAATATATCCCAACAAATTATAGAGACGAGCATAGCGTGTCTTGTCCTTATTTGTTCGCTCTATTTCCAGGCAAGCTCGGACACATTCTTCCGCCTCCGTAAAAAGGCCAAGTTGCACATAGCAACTGCTTTTTTCGTTGAGGATATCTGAACGACGCAGTTCAGCCCATTGTTCATCTTGCTCTAACGTCTGATAAATTTGGAGTGCTGCGGGCCAGTTCAATTCTTGTCTGAGCAACCGACCTTCCGCCAAGCGCATATTTTGTATCTGCTCATGCGTCATCTGCCCCTGGAATTTGCGCAGCTCCTGAAAGAGTGTTCGCGCAAATGAGCGTAACGACAACCTTACAGCTTCATTAAAGAAACTCTCGAAATACAGAATTCCATCAGTAACATCGATAAAGAGCTTATGAAAAAGTGTCTCCGCTATATAGCTCTGGCGCACTTCCTCCTCCTGCTCTTTCTCAAGCAACCCTATATAGTACTCCACAGCCAAAAGGCTCAGGTCGCGGCGTATACGTTGATCAGGGTCTTGCTTCTCCCAGCAATATCTGTTCACTAAACGACGCATCTCATCATGCAAGACGAAATCGTCACTATAAGTGGAGCGGCGCACAAACGAGAGTTGGGGGAGTGCCGTGATTAATTCCTGATACATCATCTCCGGCACAAGACCTTTTAATCCTGGCCGATCCACAAACAATTTCAACAATGTAGCATTAAAGCGATGATAAATATGCGCCATCGAAAAGATCGCCCAGCGGCTCGGGTCGTCAAAATTGTTGATCTCCTCCACCAGACTCGCCTCAAATTCTGAGCGGCTGATTGATACCAGCGTCTCCGGCGTTTTAATGCGTTTGTTCAGGACATCCACGAGCAGTCCTACAAGGATCGGTCTCCCTTCGCTCCTCCTGTAGAGCGCATGCAACATCTCATCTGAGAGCGTACTGACATCATACACATAACAATGAACTTTTAAGTAATCAACCGTCTCCTCGTACGTAAAAGGCGAAAGAGGATAGACAAGTGCCTCTCTTTCTCTGCCAACCCAGTTAGGATGCGACCAGTCGGGTGGATTCCGTCCAGCAATAATTGCCCGAATACGATTGGATTGATAAAAATCGGGAAAGGTATGAGCCGGATCGAGTACAGTGCCAATGGGATGACGTTCAATAAGTTCAAATGTATCAAAGAAAAACAGCACATATACGTTCTCTTCGCGCATGCGTAACTGCAACAGGCGTAAATCATCGGCAAAGGCGTCGCCCAACCGCTCACGCATATTCGCGGTCTCTGCCGAGCCGCCCAACGTTGCCTCATGATACTCTTGTAGCAACCGCTGAAAGCTTTCAGGTTCCCACTTGGGATATTTTTGTTGTATAGCTTCTATGAGCCGCCCGGCAATCACCACGCCATCACGATCCATCACATTAAAGAAATCGACAGGCACAGGAATAACATTGGAAAACTGTGTTGCGGTCAACTTCAACAACCTGTCCAATAACAATGTTTTCCCAATGCCGCCTTTCTTTTCTTGCGCCTCCAATTCATCATGGACATACACGATGGCTGGTGCATCAGCATCGGACAGCCACTTGCTAAGAAACTCAATTTCTCGCTCGCGTCCGATAAATTCTTCAGTTACAGGCTCGATAAACATTGCTCAGGCTCCTTCCTCCAGCACAGCGTGGAAGATACGGGTCAGCACGGCATCAAACTCCTGTCCCAACAATACCTGTAAAACTTCATCCACTACGAGGACACTGTAGAGTTCCCGGGCCTCATCCAGAACCGATTGCTGAATAACCTGCTCCATTTTTTCTTCAAAAATACCTGTAAAATCATCTCCCTGAGGAAGGCTGTTACCAGGCATAAATATTTCCTGCAAAAATTGGTTTCTTGCTTCAAGAGGGATATGCCTGTATATCCTCAAGAAGCTTTTCAGGAACAACAACAGGATCAGATCGGTCCCTCTCTTGCTCAGCGCCTCCTGCAAATCTTCATCTTGCTGGAACTCCTCATGGAAGCGCACAAGGTTCTCCGCAAAACTCACATGTTCTTGCTCCGACCCTTGAGCCATAAGCAGTTCTATCTGTTCCATAATTATCTGTTGCACAGCCTCTTCTGGCTCACTGTGAGCAAGATGATAAAAGTATTCACGCAAGTAATGAATACGATCGGCTCCTACCACTTCCTGGATAAAGTCTCTATTTTTCTTCGCCAGAAAGCGATGAACATCTCGATAAAGCTGTGGCTGCTCTATTCTCAGCTTGCGCAAAAAGAGGCGTCGCACAGGAGCTTCGATGCAATAACCAGAACGAGCGAGATCCCAGCTGAGGGCGCTTACGTCCTTTGCAATGCTGCCAGGAAAGGAAATATAGGCGATGCTACTCGCCAGACTGTACTGAGAAGCAAAAGCCTCCACCAGATCCTGCATGAGAGCAAGGTTAAAGCGCCGGGGCACGGAAAGGATGGTAAAGAGGGTCTGATAGCGGTTGAGGTCGGGAGCAGAGACAGCCGAAAAGAGTTTTTGATTGATGACCCTTTCAGAAATAATGGACATGAGCAATTTCTGATCCTGCTCCTGTCCGGGATGAAGCCGCTTCTCAATGATGGCGTCTGTCATGACGTTCATGGCCAGCGGATAGCCGCCCGTCCATTCAAAAATCATCTCACGGACTTCCTGCCCGATCGTTGGCTCTACTTTCTCCAAATATTGCGCACACCACTTTGGCCCGATCGGTTGCAGCGAGCGTGTGACCAGCTTACGCGCCAATGAGCGGGTACGCGTGAACCGCTGCTCATTCCTGCTCGCCAGCACCACAAACAAAAAGCTATTCTCGATGAGGTCGCGCAACTCAGCTTCTATCCCCTGCAACATGGCTGGACTCGTTGCGTCCAACGAATCGAGGATCATCACGACCGGCTGGTGCATATCTAACAAGGTGCGCGCATCGCCAACGGAACGCGTTATCGCCTCTTCCCCCTGAGTCAAATCGGTTGCGACACAGGACAAATGCTTCTCGCTGCATTGCATTTCAATATGCTTGAGCAGCATCGTCTTGCCAATTCCCTGCACCCCATAAAACTCAATGATCGGCGTCTGCAACAATTGCCGACTTTGTAGAGTGGTTACAGCACTATTGATCAGCCGTAACTCTTCCTCTCGATTGACAAATATCTCACCCATGCCTGTTGCTCCGTTGCTCAGCTTGTTCGATTATTACACCGCACATCGCCTATGGATGTTTCAACTGACAATCCAGTCTCTATTTCTACAAGACGTACCGGCACCTCGCTGACTCGCTTTTTTCACACTTTTCGCCACATTTACCCAGATCATCTCTCTGTTTGCGCCTCTGCTCTTGCTTACAGGATGATCTGGGCTGTTAATGGTTTGAAAATGATGTAATGGCGAGTCTCCGAATACACAGGGACTCAAGACTATGGGAATAATCTCCAGGCCACGCTTCTTTGCCGCCTCCAGGAGACGAGGCAACTCTACCTCATTGATAAACTTTGAAGCCAGGAAGTACTTGCTAATCAATAAAATGGCAACTGAAGCCGCTTCCAGCGCTTCTTCAATCTTTTCCCGCCATTTCGCCCCCACATCGATCTTTTTATCGCTCCACACATCTATTAACCCTTGCTTCTGATACACATTAAGATGGGGAAGCAGTTCTTTCAGGAAATGATCATCTTCGTGACAATAGCTAATAAAAACCGTCTTTCGCTCTTGCTCCTGGACGGCTATCTCAGAAGATGCAGGGGGGGTGGGCATGCGTAGAGGCAAGGGTTGGCTAAATGACCGACGTAACACTTTGAGAAAGTCTTTATAGCTATTGGTTTCAGCCACACAATACTTGCTGCACCGCTGAAGGAGGATGTTGTAGAGCGGTATATCTTCGACCGGCTCCTGTTCATTCACGTAATAAACAGCTTCACCTCTAATGGGAAAAGCCTGCTCTATCGCTCTATCCCATACTGGATCATATCCTATCATCAGCATCTCTTGTGCCAGGAGAGAGGACAAAAAGGCGCGCACCATAGGCCGGGCAGCAACATCCAACTCTTTTCCTGCTGCCGCGTAACAACGGGATTCGAGATCACCAAACGCTTTGACAATCGTCAAACGCTTGCGCTTCCGTAGATCGAGCTTTTGATTGGAAGAACGCAATAGATTCAACACATCGAAATCTCTCCCCTCCTTCATCCCCCCACGTAAACAGGCATTCTCAACAAAATTATCGATGCTGGTTGAAAGAATAACGCCAAACAGATCTTCCTGTATCAACTCCACCAGCCAATCGTCTTCCTCCCGCTGAGGCAGATCTTCAAGAGCTTTCCACAAAATATGATGGACATCGGCTTCCTTAAAACGCTTATCGCTTAATATTTTGTGGGATCGACCAAACTGCCCAACATTATTCAATCCATAGAATTCGTTCGTGCCAAACTTGCCCACAGTATCATAGAAAACGGCGTTATCCATCCACCCACTCGTTCTACTCCCCAGAAATAACGCCATAGACCGTTCTCGCTCCCTATGCTCCCGGAGCAACATAGCAATCTCCCTTGTGCTTATTGCTGGCAATCTTGTAAGCATAGAAATGGTTCCCTACCTCTTCTCCGAGTATGGATATGAACCAATCAAAGAAAACGCAAGAATATCCTGGGCATTACGGATATAATACATCTTTTCTACAATGTACTCAATACTTTTTTTACAAGTTTCCCTTGATTCGCCTCCTGGTCTTCTGATCGCGTACACCTGACATTGTGTACAGAACGCGGTATAATAAAGAACACGCATTCGGGACAGGCGTTCTATTCATCTGACAGAGCAAGATACCTTTGTTTGAAGGTGTTCCTACTATTAATAACGAAAAAGTTTCATATGAATGAAAAAATTCAGTCGGTGCTAAATTCTCTTCCCCATAAACCTGGCATCTATCTCATGAAAGATGACCAGGGAACGATTATCTATGTGGGTAAGGCCATCTCGCTTTTTAACCGGGTTCGTTCCTATTTCCAGGAATCTACCGATCTTAGCCCGAAAAACCGCAGCATGGTGGCAAAAATTGCCGATATCGAATTCCTTGTGGTCAACAACGAGGTCGAGGCGCTGGTGCTGGAAAGCAACTACATCAAGCAGTATCGCCCCAAATATAATGTGCTGCTGCGCGATGATAAGAATTATCCCTACATCAAAGTCTCTCTGACCGAAGATTTTCCCCGCGTCTATCGCGTCCGCAGCTTCCAACACGACGGCAACCGCTATTTCGGCCCCTATACCAATTCGGGCGCTGTTGACGCCACGCTTGACCTGCTGAACAAACTATTCGCCTTCCGTACCTGCCGCTACGACGCTAGCAATTGGGCACCACCACACAATGGAGAGCCGCCCGCCAACTGGAAACCGAAGCTGCTGGCTCGTCCCTGCACACAGTACTACATTCATCGCTGCATCGCTCCCTGCGTGGCCTACGCTACACGCGAAGAATACGATGCCATCATCAAACAGGTTATTCTCTTCCTCGAAGGCAAGCATGACGAGGTGCTCAAAACCCTGCAAGGGCAGATGGAAAAGGCCGCCGAAGATCTGAACTTTGAAGAGGCTGCCCGTGTGCGTGACCGCATCAAAGCCGTCGAGCGCATCCTCGAAAAGCAGCGCATCATCAATACTGAGGGACAGGATGATCAGGATGTGGTGGCAATGGCAAGCGGCGACGACGAGACCTGCGCCCTGGTCTTCTTCTTCCGCAGCGGCAAGCTGGTTGGGCGCGAATACTTTATCCTACAAGGCACGCGCGATAGCAGCCCCGGCGAGATCCTGACCTCATTCTTACAACAATTTTATGAAAGTTCACCCCATATTCCGGCAGAGATTATCGCAGAGGTCGAACCAGACGACCGGGCGGTGCTGCAAAACTGGCTCAAAGAGAAGCGCAAAGATCTCGCTACTGGTGGCTCTGCCGTGACCATCAACGTACCCAGGCGCGGCGATAAAGTGCGGCTGATCGAGATGGTCAAGCAAAACGCGCAAGAGATTCTAGAGCAGCAGCGTATCAAGTGGCTCTCGGATAGCCAGAAGACCCAGCTGGCGCTGGAGGAATTGCAGGAAGCGTTGAATCTGGTTGCTCCTCCGCAGCGCATCGAATGCTACGACATCTCAAATACACAGGGAACCAATTCAGTTGGCGCAATGGCCGTCTTTGAGGGTGGACGCCCCAAATCCAGCGAGTATCGCCGCTTTAAAATCAAAACCGTGCAGGGACAGAACGACGTTGCCAGCCACCAGGAGGTATTACGCCGCCGCTTCCGTCGCGCGGTTGCTGGTACCGCTGCTCAGGACATCCCCGACGAGTCCACAATCACTGATGAAACGGCAGACAGCGAGCAAGCGGCCAGCCAGTTCGAGCATGACTGGACCATGCCAGATTTGATCATCATGGATGGTGGCAAGGGACAGCTCAACGCAGCAATGGAGGTGATGCAGGAGTTGCACCTGGAAATTCCGGTGGTTGGCGTAGCCAAAGAAGAGGGGCTACATACCAAATCAACCACGCAGGAAGTGATCTTCACCCCCGGCTCACCCGAACCGATCCTTCTGCCGCGCACGTCTCAGGGTCTCTACCTGGTTCAACGCATCCGTGACGAGGCTCACCGCTTCGGCATCACCTACCATCGCAAGGTGCGTTCGGATCGCACGTTTAAATCTGCGCTCGATGAGATTCCGGGCATTGGTCCCAAGCGCAAACAGGTACTCATGAAGCATTTTGGCTCTGTTCGCGCGATCAGTGCCGCCAGCGTGGAAGATCTGGCTGCTCTAGAAGGTATGACCCGCGATGCTGCCGAAAAGGTAAAAGAGTATATCGGGCGCATCGGCTCCTGATGAAATTTTTTTGGCCGGGAGATTGTTCTTATTCTTAGAACGATCAACGATCATATGTGACTGCGTTGTTGTGCTGACCAGGAGTGCTAGCAGTCTCATATGATGATTGACAATACATACAAATAGCGCTACTATTAATTACAGATACGACGACGCACGTCGTCCATTTTTTCATCCCATCACACCTGCATGGCGTATGCCTGCAAGGGATTATGCATCTGATTTTCTAAGAGGTGATTGGTATATGCCAACGTACGAGTATCTCTGTCAATCCTGTAGCCACCGCTTCGAGACGTGGCAGAAAATGACCGATGAGCCTTTAACGACCTGCCCCGAATGTGGACAGCATATTCGCCGCGTCCTCTATGCCACTGGAGTTATCTTCAAAGGTTCTGGCTTCTATAAAACCGACCATAGCAACAATGGTACGCTGCCCACCGCCAATGGCGATTCCAGCAAAGCCGCGAGTACTACTGAGAGCGCAAAGAGCGACGCAAAAACCACTGAAAGCACGTCTAGCGAAGCGAGTACCACCAAAGCAACTGCGAGTGAGAACAAAACCGCTCGTGCCGCTGCTTCATAACCGCTTCGTGCCATAACTCTTATACTAGAGCGTGTTCATAAGTAGAAAATGCTATTGTCAATGAACACGCTCTGCTTGTTTCAGTAAAGGAGTAAGATTCTATGGCAGAATCTCTACTTGCAGGCATTCAACGCCAACAGATTGAGATCGCCGTTGGTGAGCTATTGCTCTCCTCGGACCACTACATGCAGACAAGCATCGTTGAGCGCATCCGCCACCTGATCGCGCATGCCGATGCCACGCTGGATATCACCAGGTTCAGCGACATGGCACGCGAAGAGCTGGTAGAGATGGGTCTGCTTCCTCCCACTTGGATAACAGGCGAAGAGCATGATGCCAGCGAGCAATAATCATGCTCTTCTGCCACAAGTATTTCCTTCACTCCAGAGAGCCATCTGTCCCAACCGATCCCTTCGCAAATCTCAGCTGGATACAACTTGATAGTCAATAGCAACTACCCAATATTCCTATAAATTCGCTCTTTCCGAAGCAACCTCTCATGTTTCGGTGTATACTAATTGCACAACCTCTAGCACTCAGCAGAGAATAATGCCAGTTACATCAGGAGAAAAGCGGGTATGCAGGTGCAGCATGAGCAAACACAGGAAGAATTGATCCAGTCGTTACAGAGACAGGTACACGAACTCACAACTGCAAATCTTTTTCTACAAGACCAGTTAGCACGCAAAGAGCAATTCACGGCAATGATCGCCCACGAGTTGCGCGGCCCGCTATCTCCGATTATCAACTATGCTCAGATGCTAGCCCGCCACGCCTGTTTGCCCAAAGCCCCTGAAGTCCTGGATGCAAACGCTTCAACATCGCCCAACACAGCTATTCAACGCCAGACTCGTATCATTGTCAGTCAGGCCAAGCGGCTGGCACGGCTGGTGGACGACCTGCTGGACGCCTCGCGCCTCACCTCCGGGCAGTTTACCCTTTTACGTACCCAGTGCGATCTCGTCGCGCTCGCGCAAGATCTGGTCGATCAACTGCGTCCCGTCGCCCCTTATCATACCTTTGTTTTGCAGGTGCCCGACGCTCCCGTCATCGGAAACTGGGATGGTGGACGACTTCAGCAAGCATTAGGAAATCTGCTGGACAATGCAATCAAATATTCTGATGAGGGCACCACGATTACAGTGAAAGTCTGGACGACACAGGATAAGGTACATGTGACGGTCCATAATCAGGGCGTCAGTATCCCATCGAACGACATTGGCTCGCTCTTCCGCCCCTATGCACGCATTCAGGCAACCAGTGGAGCACGGCAGGGGTCTGGTCTCGGCCTCTATATCACCAAATCTATCATTGAGGCCCACCAGGGAACACTCCGTTTAGAACCTCATGCCGACGAGACCCCTGCTGAAGAGCGTCGGGGAACGACCTTCTCTTTTGAGCTACCGCTGATCTCGCCTGCATAAGGCCTCTTTGCTCGCTACAAGCCTACTCGACCAGAGTAGTGTAGACGATCAGGCGTTGTGTGGTTTGATGCTCGCTGGCAACCCACTGGCCTGCACATGTAATCAAATTGAGATAGGAACCAGATTTATCGCCAAAAATGTTGTCGAGCGGTGCCTGCTGCGGCTCATATTTCTGCAACATCGTCACCCGGAAATGCAGCGTTTTTCCATCATGCGTCACGAGCATAATGGTATCGCCCGTATGCAACTCATGCAAATGCCAGAAAACCGCAGGCGCTCCCCCGGGACGATCCAGGTGCCCATCGATAACCGCGCTTCCCTTTTCGCCCGGCACCGGTCCATACTGATACCAGCCCACACCATCCCACTGCTGATTTTTCGGCACCTCCATGCTGCCATCAGCCGTGACACCCACCGCCTCTATTGGAGCATCGATATGTAGGGAAGGAATGAGCAAACGCGCACCCTCCCACCAGGCTGGTTCTGTTGCCGTTGGTTGCTCATCTTCCTCCGCATGTGCTTCGTCGTGCGAGGTCTTCATTCCTGTATTATGGCCGGACCAGGCCCAACTTCCGAGCGCTAATCCTGCCAGCACAAAGAGTAGCGCAAAAGCATACCAGTAACGACGCAACATCTTCATCACGGATCACCCTTCTCAAAAACGGA
Organism: Reticulibacter mediterranei; assembly: GCF_016587455.1. NCBI lineage: Bacteria > Bacillati > Chloroflexota > Ktedonobacteria > Ktedonobacterales > Reticulibacteraceae > Reticulibacter > Reticulibacter mediterranei. The sequence continues at coordinate 3,093,139 of NZ_BNJK01000001.1, forward strand.
TGGCCTGTGGCAACATGATTACCAGATTGCAACAGGCCAGCACTGAATCATCAACTACGGTAATACAGCACCATACGGGTTACTGCCCGTGGCAGGCAATTTGGGAAATGTCGTAGGAACAGTTCTCGTTGGTAACGTTACCGGCTTTTTGGGTGTCGGCGTCGGCTTCTGTGCACCGACAGTCGGCGTCGGAGTACTTGCTGCGGTCGAGGTGCTTGTTGCAGTTGGAATTGGATGCGCTCCCACCGTTGGCTCAGGCTTGTCAGAGTAGTCGGGAGGGCATCTGTCAACCCACTTGCTCTTCTGCTCCAGCGACTTGTCCATCCCCTGGACGAAACCGATATTAAAGTTATCGTTGCTTTGTCCTGGGGTAAGATGATCGACATTCACCTGGGGATAGTTCTTTACAGCAATAGTCTGACTCGCATTCGGCAATACGGCCCTGGAATCTCTTGCATGCTCACAATCGCTATTTGCCACTGTCAACTGATTGCCATGCAATGGGCCACCAACTGCATAATCCTGCGGATTATCCAGTCTAATTTGATAGCTGCTATCCGGGGAAACCGTGAAGGAATAATAACCGTTCGCATCGGTGATCTCTGTCCCTTCCAACTTCCCATCGCTCCCATATAAATGCACGGTCACATTGCGAATGCCTCGCTCTCCACTATCCTGAAGACCATTCAGGTTAGTATCCTGCCAGACGCGATTGCCAATTTCCACCGGCGTACTCGCGGCAAAACTGCTCCGCGTTTGAGAACCATCCACAGATTGACAGACATAAGCGAGCATACACAAAAGTAAAGCAAAAGAGAAACAGAGTAATGGTTTTTTTAACAGTCTTGTACTCCACCTGTTCACAGGTTTCTTCATAATTGTTTTTATCCTCCTACTGATTGATAGCCTGGAAGTACTCTCTCCTCAAGTCCTTCCAAACAGAGCAACAGGGTAGCAGAGTGCTCAAATAGTGTTTTTCCGTACTATTCCTAGCAATTTTTTCATCAAACTCTGCCATGTCAACCTACATACATTGTACGCACGAATGCAACCATAAGTCATTAAAATATATCTATTAACAAATGAACTGAATACATGCATTTCACAACTAAAACTAGTAATATTTCCCCTTTCGTAGTGGAGCGATTGATCGCGTTGGTTCGGCCTCACAAGCAGCTCTACCAACGCGATCAACCGCTCCACTACGAATTAGCCTGTAGAAATAGACAGGTGGGTATCAGATAGTTTAGGCAGCTACAAAAACTGGTGAATCTGGCGGTGCTTTGAAAAGGCTTTGGGGCTATACTTCTACTGTGCGAGGAAGTCCTACTCGACGGCTCCAGCATCTGGCAACCATACCGCATTGTGGAACCCGGTATGCACCAGAATGTTCGCAGGTATTTCTCTCTCTCATGAGATCTGTGCGAGCGAGGCGCAATCAACGGGACGATAGAGAAAAGTACTCAACGGAGCATGCCATCGGATATGACGTGTCTGGAGCCATCCGGGTAGGAAGCCTCTGGTCTCAGTATGATCAAGCGCATTGTATGAGACAACAGGCCTCTTTATAGTAAAGAAAGAATTGCTGGCATCTCAGAGAGCAAGCAGGAGCAGAAAGGAGCAACTCTGATGGGACAATGGGCCTATAAAGTCGTCTACATTGATTATCGTGGGCGCATCTCGTGTGAAGGTCAGGAGACCCAGATTGGCAACAACGAAAGGCGCAGTGCCTTCGCTCGCCGCTACATGAACGATTTAGGCAAAGAGAATTGGGAACTGGTCGGCATCCAACCCCTCACTTCAAACTCGGCCTATTATATCTTTAAACGACCTGCTCAGGAGGGTGATTACGCGACAGAGACGCCATCAACTGCCAGCCAACCACAAACGCCTCCACCACCAGCATCACCTGACAGCCCAACTATTGAAACAGCCTGATGCACCCTCTTCTATTGTTGTGGTGTGGGAGTGGGGCTGGTCACCAGCCCCACTCCCACACCACAACAATAGAACCTCTATTTATTTCACGCCTTCCGGCAAACACCGTAGAAGATCTTCAACCGATCTCACGATAAAGTCGCTTCCTCGCTGCTGATATAGCTCAACCTCGTTCTCAGGCACCAGCATGGCAACAAGCATCTCTGGCTCGCCATCAACTCTAACGGCTTGATAGTTGAGGATCAGGTCGTGATCGTCGGCGGTATCGCCAATATACAGACCCCCTCCGGTTCCCACCTGGTCGATTGCCAGACGCAAAGCGCGCGGATCGGGTTTGGCACAGATATCGGCGGGGATAATCACATCCCACCAGCGCTCGCCGCTGTATGCCTCCATCCGTTCCAGAGCGCTATCCACCTCAGCACCGACGCGGCCCGTAATCATGCCGAGATGCTGAATGCCAGCGGCACGCAGTTTGCGGGGAAAATCGGGTGCATAGAGCATCTCTTCGTTATGCACAAGCCCCTTTGCCTCAGGCAAATAATACGGTTCGCGACCAAAACGCTTGCGTAGCTCGTCGGCCCCCCAATAATATTCGTGATAGAGATCGCCGATCATGCCATAATCGAGGCGCGCGCTGGCGGGGATCGTTGCATTGACCCACTCGCGCCCTCCATGCCCTTGCAGATGCGCCTCTCGTTCCAGCACGGCCCATTCAGCTGTGCTCCGTTCGGCCAACGGCGTTCCCTTCCATTCGCGCAGCCGGGCTGTAAACAGAGAGGCCAGCAGATAGCACATGTCCCAATCGTTATTATAGCCACCTGCCTGCTTAAAAAGATCGACATCGTGCAATGTAATCCCTGGATACTGACCCCAATCCAGGCCATGCAGATTGCTCACGACGTATTCGGCGACCGCGATATCGGTCGCGCGAAACGAAGCCAGCGTTTTGATTAGAACGCCATCCACATCGAAAAAAATGGTATCAAACGGCTGAGGAAATTGCAGGTCCGGTCGCTTCCAGACTGCCGGATTATCATTATCCATAAAAGAGAGAAATGCCCTTTCACAAACGCGTCTATGTTCAATGCATTAAGTGAAGTCACAGTGCGGCACTATTCGCCGCTCTGCGCCCCTATTATAATACCTGACAACGCATTGAATGAAATCTTAACGCATGTGTCGGGGCAAGAAGAGCTTGAAAAATTGGCGAACCAGCAGGATTGCCACTGTATAAGCGACGATGGCAACGAGTGTAGAGCCATCGATATAATAGCCATCATAGGGCAGAGTAGGGAGAAAATGGTTAAATGGCAGGATCAATGGCTCGCTCAGCCAGTACATCCATTGTGTAAACAGACTGGTCTTGATCGCAAAGAGCGTGAGCAAAAAGCGGGTGGCAAGCAACGCCAGAGCCACCAGGAGAACCAGCGCCAGCAATTGATTGATCTTGCGGATCACCGCCGCAAAAAACCGGCCAACGCCGCGCAAGAAGCGCTTCAACCAGGGTTCGCGTAACAACAACTGGTTGGCAGGTAGGGGTGCGGTCACGGTTGGAAACACAGGCTCGGTATTCTCATTGTACAGACTAAAGTCGTCGGGCCTGCGCCCTCGCCCCCGCTGATTCAGTTGTATATGTTGCATGGTTTTCTTTTCCACTTCTTCTCTCAGGCAGCAGCATCCTAGTAAAGAAAACGCATTTCAGAGGCTATTTTCAAAGACATGACGAGCAACTATCAATTGCATTGTATCATGAGTTGCGTGTAATTTCTATCTGCGCGGAAAGATCCTCATCGCGCAAAATATGCACCTGGTCCCAGCCCTCACCAGGAGCCTCCTGAATCACACGTTGGAGCAAGCCATTGTGAAAGGTGATCACCTGTTCACCAACCAGGCGATTTCGTTGTTTGTCGCGGTGGGCGCAAATCTCGGGGGGAATATCAAAGATGAGCAGGCAGGTATGATAGCTGTGGCGGGCGGCCAGGGAAAGCAAACGGTGCCGCGCCTCCGGTTGCAGCGCCGTACTGTCCGCAATTGTAAAGCGATTTTGCAGCATACGCTTGAAAATGATGTAATGGAAAAGATCAAAGGTATCGCGATTTGCCTGCTGATTGTTCTCATCATCGCTCACCAGCGCCCGGCACTGATCTGATGAGACAATCATCGTGGGTCGGAAACCTTCTTCGCTATGGCATTGAATAACGCGCAGAGCAAAAGTACTTTTGCCTGCGCCCGCCGGTCCGCTCAATACCACAAGAGATCGTTGTGGTACTATAATAGCTGGTGGATCTTTTCGCTCTCCACTCATCGAAGCGCTCTCCATTGCGATGCTATCCCTCCTTTGATATAATGCGCATACATATATACGCCGTTTAGCGCTTAGGCGGAATACGTATTATGATTTACATGGATTTGCATGCCAGGGTTTATCATACAACATATTAGAGAATGCTGTTGTTGAGCATTCCTTTCTATACAATGTTTGTACCGCAAATGTTTCATTTTTAATAGAAATGGTCAGGCGGGTTTCAAGACCCCACCGTCGGGGCATCGTTGTAGCAACGATGCCCTATAATTTGAGGAGGATGCTGTGTCTGTAGATATTGTGCTTACTGGTACTGAAATTCGAGCGCGTTTTCTCGATTACTTTGCGAGCAAGGGTCATCTTAAAGTTCCCAGTTCTTCGCTCGTTCCTCGCAACGATCCGACGGTCCTGCTCACGACCGCTGGTATGCAGCAGATGATTCCTTACTTTCTGGGACGTGAAACCCCTCCTGCCATCCGGCTCACCTCGGCACAGAAGTGCTTCCGTACAACCGATATCGACATAGTTGGGAACCAGCGTACCCTCACCTTCTTCGAGATGCTGGGCAACTTCTCGGTCGGCGATTACTTTAAACGCGAGGCCATCACGTTTGCCTGGGAGTTTCTAACCCAGGTCGTCAAGCTGCCCGCTGATCGCCTGCACCCAACCGTCCATCCCGAAGACAACGAGGCTCCACAGTACTGGCATGAGATCGCTGGCTTCCCCGATGAAGCGATTGTGCGCCTGGAAGATAACTGGTGGGGGCCGCCTGGAGCCTCCGGTCCCTGCGGTCCTGACTCCGAGATCTATTATGATCGTGGCGTCGAGCTTGGTTGTGGGCGTCCTGACTGCCAGCCGGGATGCGATTGCGAGCGCTTTTTAGAGATCTGGAACCTGGTCTTTATGCAATACTATCAGGATCTCGACGGCACACGCACGCCGCTCCCACGCACCAATATCGACACTGGCATGGGCCTGGAACGCCTGGCAATGGTGTTGCAGAACAAAGAATCGGTCTTCGATACCGACATCTTCCGCACCATCATCGATTACTTTGCCGACCTCGCCAACACACACTATGGCAAAGACGCGAAAACCGATACTTCCCTACGCGTCATCGCCGATCATGCGCGCTCCCTGGTCTTCCTGGCGGCTGATGGCGTACTACCCAGCAACGAGGGTCGCGGCTATATCTTCCGCCGTATCCTGCGCCGCGCCGTTCGTCATGGTAAGCTGCTTGGCCTGGATAAGCCGTTTCTGTCGCTGGCCGCCGATACCGTCATCAAACAGATGGGCGACCACTACACCGAACTACACACGCAGCGCAACCGCATCGTTGAAGTGTTGAGTATGGAAGAGATCAAGTTCGGGCAAACACTCAACACCGGCCTGACGCTACTCAACGAACAGCTGGACCAGTTGAAACAACAAAACCATACAGTTATCCCCGGCGAAGATGTCTTCAAGCTCTACGATACACACGGCTTCCCGGTCGAACTTACTGAAGAGATCGCCGCCGAACATGGCTTCACCATCGACACCTCCGGCTTTGAGCAATCCATGCAACGTCAGCAGGAGCGTAGCCGCTCGGCCAGCACCTTTGTCCAGGCCTCCGATGATCGCGCCCTCACCGACATTCTGCAACGCGTCGGTCCCACAGAGTTTCTTGGCTATCAGGGCGTGACTGGAAGCGGAAAGATCGTCGGCCTCGTAGTAAATAGTGAAGAGGTAGACAGTATCAGCGCACCACAATCGGCGCTGGTGATCCTGGATGCCACGCCGTTCTATGCTGAGAGCGGTGGACAGATTGGGGATCGCGGCGACCTGACGGGACCAATGGGCAATTTCCAGGTGCAGGATACACGTCGGCCTCTCAAGGGCTTGATTGTTCATTACGGCTCTATTCTAGAAGGGCACCTGCGCGTGGGGGATACAGTGCAGGCAGAAGTGATCGGACTGCGCCGCGAAGATACGATGCGCAACCATAGCGCCACACACCTGCTACATAAAGCATTGCGCGATCTGCTGGGAACTCAGGTAGAGCAGCGCGGCTCGCTTGTAGAGCCGGAGCGCCTGCGCTTCGACTTTACCAGTCCACGCGCGCTCACGCCTTCCGATCTTGCCCAGGTGGACGAGCAGATCAATCGCTGGATACGCGCCGATTTCCCGGTCAATACAAAAATTCTGCCCTTACAGGAAGCACTGACGATTGGTGCAATGGCCCTCTTTGGCGAGAAGTACGAGGACCTTGTGCGCGTCGTCTCTATGGGAAGCAGCACGGAGCTGTGTGGCGGCACCCATTGTGTCTCAACAGGCCAGATCGGTCTCTACATCACCATTCAGGAGACCAGTATCGCCGCTGGCATTCGACGCATCGAAGCACTGACCGGGCGAGCAGCCGAGGCATATCTGCGCCGTCGCAGCGCTCTGGTTGAGACGCTTTCGGCGAAGTTACAAACCCAGCCGGATAATCTGGAGGCTCGCACCGAGCAACTATTGCAGGAGCTTGCTGCCAGTCGTCGCCAGGTCGCTCAATATCAACGGGAAGCGGCTCTACAACAGGCCGGAAGCATCGCTGAGCATGCTCAGAATGTCGAGGGTGTCGCGGTTGTCGCATCGAGCGTCAATGCCCCCGATGATAAAGTGCTGCGCGAAATGGGCGATATGGTGCGTTCTAAACTAGGGAAACCTGGTGTCGTGGTTCTGGCTGGCGTCTTCGATGAGCGTATCGCCATTCAGGTGAGCGTCGATGCCACGCTGACCAAACGAGGACTGCATGCAGGGAAAATAGCAGCCGCCGTTGGTCAACGGCTGGGCGGCAAAGGTGGCGGACGCCCTGAATCGGCACAGGGTGGAGGCAAAAATAAAGCCGAGCTAGGGGCGGCGCTGGATCTGGTCGGCCCATTGGTGAAACAAAATCTTAAATGAACTTTGCCACTGGAGCGACTTTTGTGCTATAACGTACAAGAGGAGCGGCATGGTCTGGAACATTTGGAGGCACGTCCCTTTGCTGGCAGTGAGTCACAATAGATTTGGAATGAGAGAAGATGAAGGGTCTCTGGCAAAGTCTGCGTCAATTCCTCGCGCGTAGGCAAGAGGATGAGCTAGATTATGGCATAGATGATGAGTATGACGACCTCCAGAACTTCAGTAACGGTGGTCAGCGTCAACTTTTTACCGCACTTGATGTCGGAACAGCCTATGCCAAAGCAATTATCGTGGAGATGCAAGGGGATCAGGCCGAGGTATTAGGGGTGGGGCGTCATCCACAAAGTTTCACGCACATGTCCGATGGCATCGTCACAGACATACCAGGAGTCATCGCCAACTGTAACGAGGCTCTGCTCAAGGCGGAAAAAGCGGCGGGGGGGCAGATCGCGCCTTCCGCCATCATTGGCATCGCGGGAGAACTGGTCAAAGGCAGTTCGGTAACGGTAGCCCGGCAGCGGCAACATCCGAGCCGCCCGATTACGCCCGAAGAACTGGATGGGTTGATCACTGGCGCGCAACAGCGCTTGCTCAAAAGCGCCAAAGAGCGCATCGCCGCCGAGACGGGCTATTCAAATATTGAAGTGCGCCTGACCAATGCGGCGGTTATTTCTGTGCGCATCGATGGACAGAACGTCACCAATCCCATTGGCTTCAAAGGCCGTCACTTCTCCCTGACGCTCTTCAGCGCCTTCGCTCCCCTAATGCAACTAGGAGCCTTAGAAGCTGTGGCACAGGGATTAGACCTGACCTTGCTGGCTATCGTGGCGGAGCCATATGCACTGGCTCGCTGCCTGAGTACGAATGCCGGAGCCGACAGCGGAGCTATTTTTATCGATGTGGGTGGCGGCACAACGGATATTGCCCTGGTGCGACAGGGGGGCATCGAAGAGACGCGCATGTTTGCCCTCGGCGGTCGCACGTTTACGCGCCGTATCGCCACCAGCAAAGGTATCTCGATTAAAGATGCCGAGCGGCTCAAAATCAGCTATAGTAATGGGGAAATCAAAGGAGCCAGCCGGGATGAGATCGAGGCTATTCTGGCCCCCGAATGTCAGACCTGGATGGATAGCATAGAACTGCTTATTGAAGAATTATCAAAGGGTGAACTTCTCCCGCCAGCGATCTACGTCGTCGGTGGTGGTTCGGCACTGACAGATCTTTACCAGAAGCTCGAAACGTTCCCCTGGACAGAGCGCCTACCCTTTTCACGCAAACCAATCATTCGCACAGTTCTACCAGAAATGGTTGCCAGCATCGGCGACCCGGCAGGCATGTTAATCAATGCGCAGGATATTACGCCGATGGCCCTGGCTTATCAGGCGATCGACTTACAAAATGAAAATAACGTTCTGGAGAGAGCGCTCGAACGGGTCATCGATAACATGCACATCTAAATTTCACTCCGCTTATTTGGAGAGCAAACAATAACAAAAAAACATGCGTACAGTAAACAGGTCAATTGATGATGCAATAAGGGGAATTTGGGCTTATGAGTGAAGAGCAAACCATTTATATTGGACCTGAAGACGATTTAACAAGCGTACGAGAGCGCCTGGAGAGCATTCAGTCGCGGCGCGTAACTCTAGTGATTCCCGCACAGACGCAGTTACGGAGCCATGTCGCCTGGAAGCTTCTGCACGCGCGGGCACGCGAGCTAAGCAAGGATGTCCTGATTGTCAGTTCTGATCCACAAATCCGCTCGGTAGCTCAGGCCGTCAAGTTCAAAGTAGCTCATTCTCTGGAATCGTCACCCATCATCCGATCACGTCCTACGACTAGCCGTACCGGACGTTCAAGCGCAGCCGGTCGAGGCAAGACGTCGAAGCAAAGAGATCCAGAAGCGCGCGGCCCACGCAGCGCATCCCGTTCTGGCAGTTCTGCTTCAGCCTCTCCTGCGCGGCCTCAATCCCAACCGTTACCAGCAAAATCGGCCAAACCTTCCGGGCAGCTGCCACCAAAAAACACGGTCAAAAACGTTGAAAGCCAGCCAGTGCAGGAAGATGAGGCGACCACTGGCAAGCTCCAGGAGCCATTTTCTCCCCCTATCTTTGATATATCGGAGAAAGAGGCTCCCTATGAGTATAGTCGTAACGAGGCTCCTCAACCGCCGCCAGTTACGCCCATGCCTGCGATCCATCCACTCTCGCCCGAACAGATCGACGAGGAACCAGATCTGCTATTTGAAGATTTTCAACTGGCGCAGGATATTCGCCGCGCTGCCAGCAACGAAACAGCGAACAAGGCAACCCCGCAGGTCGAGCCACTCAAAGAGGCTCCTCCTCGAGCAGAACCGAGGCCGCCCCATCGCTCCGTTCTCTTGCCGCACCCGGTCGATGATCCTTTCGCCTCTATGGAGGATGATTCTAAGCCACCAGTCCGGGCAGAACAACGCGGTGGCGTCTCGCTGGAGGGATCTGACACAACCGAGCAGCAGGCGGTTCAGGATATCGCCGAGATGCCAACAGGCATCCTTGACCATGATATCGAAGATATGGGCGATCAAGGCGCGTTTGAGATCTTTTCCGACGCTCCTCCCATCACCCACCACGACTGGGAAGACGAGATCCATACCAGCAAGCCGGTACAAAAACCTGAGCCTGAACGAGAGCCTTCGACGCGCGGCAGTCGCTCAGGAAACCTGAAGAAAACGCCCCGGCCAACACGACCAGATCTAGGGAACGAGGATGCCCTGCCTCCGGTCCAGGAGCGACCCACGCGGGTCATTCCGACCACATCCAAACCACTATCTCCAGCCGCTTCCAGGCCGCTATCGAGAAGTGGAGGATTGGCACAGCCTGCACGCCCTGCGGCGTCAGCCAGCAACCGTCCAGGCGCTCCAGTCGCACCTGCCAGCAATCGCCCAGGTACACCAGCACGCAGCAGGCCAGGGCTGTCACGTCCGCAACAACGGCCCAAAGACAAACCCGCTCGTCAGCCAGCGCCCCAGCGCTCACGAGCAGGAAGAGCGGCGGCGACCCAACAGCGCAACATTGCAGCCTATATCTCCATTTTCGTTATCATACTTATATTGCTTTTCGTTGGTGCCCTCGCCTACTTTATTCCATCCGCGCAGGTCACTGTCACGCTCCCGTCACACACTTATACGCATGACATCGCCTTAAAGGTCGTGTCAGCGGGACAACTGGCAAAAGACCAGCAGGCGACAGGAACGATGATTGGCGGCGATGAACTGACCAGAACCTTTACCAAAAGTGGTACGGGAACAGCTACCGGCACTGAAAAGATCAACAATCAGACCGCGATTGGTAGTGTATTCTTCACCAACAACGGTACATCGCTCGTGACAGTTCCTACTGGTACGATTGTTGCCACAGCCGGAGCCAATGGACAGAAATTCGTCACCACAGCAAACGCCGTCGTTCCCCCTCCTGGCAGCAACGTTGGCAATACAACGGAGGTGCCTATCGAGGCGCAGAGTCCCGGTCCCGCTGGCAACGTCAAGAGCGGGACGATCACGGTAATTCCCGACGACAGCCAGAGCCAGATTGCCAAAGCCAGCGATAGCAATATGACGCCGGCCAACCTGAAGTTGCTGGTCAGCAATGCCGCAGCGACCACTGGAGGGGGTGCGGGCAATGCGACAGTAGTGAGCCAGAAGGATCTTGATGCTGTCAAAAAAACCCTGCAAGATGCATTGCAAAGTGATATCGATGCCTGGGTGAAGCAGCAGAAGGTGGGGCAGGGAGACATCGTAGGCACACGTAAAATCGACGCCACATTGAGTAAAGCACCGGCTGCCAAAACGCCTGCGAAGAGCGGAACCTTCCCGGCTGAGTTATCCGCCACCGTCACGTTGATGATTGTTCGCCACACAGCCTTGCAAAATGCTACTATTCAGCAACTCAATACCTTGTTGGCAAAGGATCAGAATTATAAGGGTTATATCGTTTCACACGATGCTCGCCAGCCTTTACAGATCCAGCAACTCAAACAGAGTGGCGAGGGAACGGCATTGACACTCAACTTTAAGGCGCAGGCTCAGACCATTCCCAATCTCACGATACAGCAGGTCCAAACGCTGGTAGCGGGCAAACAAATTCCCGATGCCACCCGTCTGCTCAAGGGGCTCAAAGATGTGCAGGATGTCTCTATTCAAACATCCCCCGGCTTTGTCTCCTGGGTGACAACCTGGACGCCCAATATCCATATCGTGTTTGTGCCTGGCACGGCACCGAAGAAGTAGAGAGAATGCGATCAATAAGGGGTAGTAGTACTAATTTTTGGCGCTATTACCCCTTACTTCTATGAGCTTCTGTTATTTTCTGTGTATACTACTATATAAGTAGACGGCATGCTATAAATAAGTACTGGACAAACTTTACCCTTCTTCGTTAGAATGCAATGGGTATCTATGGCATCTAGCTTATAATGCATGTAAGGGTTTCAGGTTACATAAACATGACGCGATTATTGGCTCTTGACGTTGGCGAGGCCAGGATTGGTGTTGCAATCAGCGATACCAGCGGCTTTCTCGCATCACCCTACACAACACTACACGTATCCCGCAATGAAGCTCAAATCTGGGAGGCCGTTCAGGAGCTAATCCGTGAAACTGAGGCTGAAGGGCTGGTGATTGGCCTGCCGATTAGCCTGGATGGGCAAATCCATGCTCAGGCCAGACGTGTGCAAGCTTTCGCCGAGCGCCTTCAGCCACATATTTCTGTCCCGCTCACCTTCTGGGATGAGCGGCTTTCGACCGTTGAAGCACAACGTCTGCTCATACAACGTAATGAGAATGAGGGTGGCAGAAGACAACGACGTACCAGCCAGCGACGTACTCAGAGTAAACGACGGCAGAGAGGCCAGCAAATCGATGCCCTTGCCGCTGCCGTCTTTCTCCAGGACTATCTGGACTCCCTGGAGAGCAAGACGGAGGATAGATAAGCATGAAACAACCGCGATCACGAGCCGCTATTATAGCCGTACTCCTATTAGGCCTACTTATTTTCTTTGTTGTCTATCAAGCCTCAAACACAGTGGCCGATGTCTTTCAACCTGCCGCCTCCAATGGCCAGGGCAAGCAGATTCCCTTCAAAATTAGCAAAGGCGAGTCAACGGCACAGATTGCAGATGATCTCCAATCCAAAGGCTTGATCCGCAATGCTCTGGCTTTTCGCGTCTGGGCGCGCGTCAAGGGGTTAGATACCCACTTGCAGGCGGGGGTGTATAAAAAACTTAGTTCAAGCATGACCATCGATAAGATCGTTGATGAACTGCTCAACGCTCAACCTGATGCCATTACGGTCACGATCCTCGAAGGATGGCGACTGGAACAGATGGCGAAGCAACTCGCCGATGCCGGGCTGGTCAAATTCAAAGAGCAAGATTTTCTCAAATATACCAAACAGGTGAAAACCTTCCCGGATTACAATAAATATCCTTTAGTGAAGATGGTTCCCGCTAACCAGAGCATGGAGGGCTTGCTCTTCCCCGCCAGCTACGATATTCCCGTCGATGCCGATGCAACAAAGGTCATCGATCTCATGCTGGACGCAATGGTCAACACGGTGCAACAAAACAACCTGGAGCAACAGGCTAAACAGCACCAGATGTCGCTCTATCAAATGTTAACCCTGGCCTCAATTGTTGAACGTGAGGCCGCCTATCCCGGAGATCGTGGCAATATTGCCAGCGTCTACTGGAACCGAACCTTTAAACCCAGCAACGAAACGGTCGGATTGCTCCAGGCCGATCCCACCGTTCAGTATGCACGAGACAGCCAGCAAACGCCGCAAAAATACTGGCAACCATTACAGACCGGTGGCGTCGATACCGCTGGCGATAGTCCCTGGAATACATATACCCATAAAGGGCTTCCACCAACGCCTATTTGCAGCCCTGGGCTGGCTAGCATGATGGCGGCGGCGGCCCCACCGCAAACCGGTTACTATTACTTTTTTGCTTATAAAGGTGGACATGGTGCGTCAAAATTTGCAAAAACGCAACAGGAGTTTGAGCAACTCAAACAACAATTTGCTGTTAACAATGGATGAAAAGAGTAAAAACAAATGAATCTGAATATCTGGCAAGCTATCGCGATAGCTTTGCTGCAAGGGGTCACAGAACTATTTCCTATTAGCAGCCTGGGACATACGGTAATCATACCGGGACTCCTGGGCTGGGCCAATATGTCAACTGATACAGCGTGTGGCGGGGACAGTTGTTTCTTACCATTCGTGGTGGCCCTACACCTGGGAACCAGCATCGCACTCATCGCCTACTTCTGGCGCGATTGGCTCCAGGTTATTCAAACACTGATCAACAGCGTGAAACGGGGCGGAGTGCAGACTGGAACGGAAGAATGGGTGAGTTGGCTCATTATCATCGGCAGTATTCCCGCCGGTCTGTTAGGTGTGCTGCTGGAGCATCGTATTAAAGAGTTTTTTGCTTCTCCCCTGCTCGCTGCAACCTTCCTGATCATCAATGGTTCTCTGCTCTTTCTGGGCGAGGGCTTCCGCCGTCGAGCCGAGTATCAATTGCAAACCCTTTCCCCTAAAGAAAGAGAGGCCCACTTCCGCCCTCTTAGTTCGTTAACCTGGAAAGAGGCGGTGATTATTGGCTTCGCGCAATCTCTGGCCCTCATTCCCGGCATCTCTCGCTCTGGCATGACCATTGCAGCTGGACTGGGCGTTCGCCTGACGCATACCGATGCCGCCCGCTTCTCGTTCCTGCTCGGCACACCAATTATCTTTGCAGCGGGCGCTCTCGAAATCCCTACCCTCTTTGGACAATCAACCTCCAACTGGATACTGATTATCTGTGGCGTGGTATTATCCGGCATCGCAGCCTTTCTTAGCACAAAATTCCTGACCAAATACTTTGAGACTGGTCGCCTCGATCCCTTCGCTTATTATTGCTGGGGCTTCGGCCTGCTCTCGCTGATCCTCTTCCTGACTGTATTACAGGGTAAAGTATAATTTTTCACTGAATAACAAAATCAAATAGTCTTCCCATAACGCGAGACATATATTGTTCACATTATTCAAGCATTTATGGGCTGTGCGAGGTGATCTACGCAGGATATGTAGGTCACCTCGCACGTTATTACAATACATTATTAGTGCGTCTGTAAGCTCTCCTGAGGTGAAGCGAGCCTTGCCTCGCGTGAGCTATTTGCAACGTTTGCTACAATAATATTACCTGGGGTTATTCAACGCACGTATCCATCATAATCGAGGAGGAATTGTATCGATGACGAAATCCCCCATCTGGCCTGCTATCGTTATGGCAATTGGTGTTGCTTTGATAGCTACTGGTCTCTATTTTCTGCTGCAATGGGACCATCCCTTGCGCTCATATGGCGCTATTGGCGTTGGAGCGGTCGTCGTAGTTGCGGGCATTGTCTCTCTCTTTCTGGCAAAAGAGCCGGGAAGGTCTGATACAACTGCCAGCTAGCTGCTTACACAGACATCTTTCCGATCGATCTAGCAAAGAGACGTTACATATTCCGTGTTTCTTTCGTCTTATATATGGAGCGTATTTTTTGCCCAAAAGACATCATTAACAGTAGTTCTCTAAAAAGCGTTGATTGTAGATAAGATAGCACAACAACAACATTTTTGCAAAAGCGTTAATCGTCTATTTTATCTATGAGAGATGCATTGGAAAGAAGGTCTGGAAGTATGGATAATGCAAAGAATCCCGGTTTGTTCTATGGGGCTATCGCCGTTGCGATAGTTGCGCTACTGATTACCATTTACTACGTCATCCCCGGCGTCAATCACGTTCTCGTTTCTGGCAATCCGACTGCGGTACATCTCAAACACGTCTTCCTCTTCGCAGTGTTGACGGTGCTTGGGATCATTGCTGCTCTCGTGACGCGCCCAAAGGCGGTTGCTAAATAAGCTGGTAGACAGAAGATTGAATGCATGCCTTTGCTCTGCACATGCATTCAATCTTATTGATCTCACTATGCCAGCACCTCTCCCATGATATGAGCATAACCGCGCAGAAACTCTTCGGCCTCCATCGCTTTTTTCCCCTCCAGCTGCACCTGCTTGATCACCAACATATCCTTACCGGTCGCAACCGCCATCACTTTATGCCCGGCCTCCTCGCGCGTGGCGACGGTTCCAGGCTGCACGTTAGCACCTGGTTCTAGAGGAAGAACACGCGCGGAGTGAATTTTGAGCAACTTGCCGCGCCAATGGGTGTAAGCTCCGGGCCAGGGATGAAAAGCGCGAATCTGGCGGGCCAGCACGCGTGCAGGACGCTCCCAATGCATCTCGCCATCCTCTTTTTTCAGCATACGGGTATGCGAGGCTTTTGTTTCATCCTGCGGCGCTGGCGTGATCGTGCCCCCAATCCAGCCTGGCAGCGCCTCACGCAACGCCTCAGCACCCAGTTGCGCCAGTTTCGGAGTGAGTGTACCGGTGGTGTCGTCGCTGATGGGGATGCGACGTTCGAGCAGGACTGGACCAGTGTCGATGCCGGCATCCAGCAGCATGATCGATACGCCCGTCTCCTGATCTCCCTGCAAGATAGCCTCGGCGATAGGATCGGCCCCGCGATATTTTGGCAACAACGATGCATGAATGTTCAACGTCCCATAGCGCGGCTGATCGAGGACGGTTTGTGGTAAAATTTGACCAAAAGCCGCTACAATATACAGGTCTGCATGATACGCTGCAAGCGCTGCGCTGTTCTCCGCTTTTTTGAACGATCCTGGCTGCCAGACAGGAATGTCATGTGCCAGAGCAACCTGCTTCACGGGCGAATAGACAATCCCTCGTCCACGACCAGCTGGCTTGTCTGGCCGCGTAATGACGGTGACGATCTCGTAGCCCTCCGGCAAAAGTGTACCGGGAAAGCGTAATTCTATAAGGGTCTCTAACGCGGGAACAGCAAATTGTGGCGTTCCCATGTAAATAATTCGTAGCAATTGACTTCCTCTTCTTCTCTGATTATCTCTATGGTTAATAGTATGAAAATGGTTCTGTTTATAGATCCGTTCAGGGTCGGCTCTATAGTAGCACATTCAGGCTACCATATCACTTTGGTCTGCTTCTATCACGTTATACTTGCAGTTGATATCAACTGTCGCTTCCTTCCCTCTCACAGAGAGTTGGACAGCACCTATTCAGGGGACGACCAGCCGGGAGTAATGAAAAGATGTCCGTAATACAGCCTCAATTACCAGATACACAACCTGCTTTCTTCGGTATTACTACCACCACGCCGCCCCCTATCGATCCTCAGTCGATGATGCAACGCGCGGACGAAGTGAATACAATACAGCGTATGTTGAGTGACCCGCTGAGCAGCGCGGTTATGGTAGTTGGCTCACCTGGCGTTGGCAAATCGGCGCTGGCCGGTCTGTTGTACAATCGTCTCCTGCTAGCAAAGCAAAGCAATATACCCGCGCCGCACTACCTGCTCTGGCTTGGCATCGGCACATATACCACGCTGCCCGATCTCATTTCTGCCATCTTAACCGGCGTGGAAATGCCAGATCCCAGCCTCTTCCTTCAGACACCGGCGGAACAGATGGCCTCTCTCTTGCAGGCATTGCGGCGACCAGAGGCGAACGCATTGATCGTTCTGGATCAATTTGAATCTCTGCTGCACCCCGAAACCAGCCAGGGCGTCGCAGGGCGCGGTATGCTGTTGCTCTTCCTCGATCTATTACAAAAAGACCTCGGCACCAGCCGTTTTCTCCTGACGAGCTACAACTCACCCTACGATGAACAGATGGAAGGAAGCCGCGTACGGTCCTATCTGGTCTCGCAGATCACGATACCCGAAGGTATGGCTTTGCTGCAACGGCTTGGCATCCAAGCGCTACCGGAAGAACTTTCGCTGGTCTGGCAGCGTTGCACCGGGCATGTCTTTGCCCTGGTTCTCCTCAACGCGTTACTCCAATTGAGCGGCCTTCCCCTCACCACGCTGCTCAATGCGCCCGATTATCAGGCGCTATGGGCCGGAGATGTGACCACCCACCTCATCGCAGGCATCTATCACTACCTCAGCCCAATTCAAAGCGCGCTGATCCGCACCCTCAGCCTGTTTAGTGAACCTGTACCGGCGACGGGGATCTTTACGATGACGACCGGCAACGATCCGACAAACGAGCGCTCTTTTGCCGCCTTTGAACACGAACTGTATCTGCTCATGCACCTGCGCCTCGTCCAGCCACTTCTGAAAGGTCAAGAGGTATATTATACCCTCCATCAATTGCTGCGCCAGTACGTACTGGAACACTATCTGGAAGGAAACGAGCGCCGCCTGAACGGGGAGCAGGCAGCGTTAGGTGCGACGCCACCACCATCCGCGCTTCCAGGTGGCCCCGAAGCACAACGCGTGGCAATCGCGGAGGGACATATGCAGGTTGCCTCCTATTATCAGCGGCTTGCCAGCACACAATGCCCTCCACGAGAACTACGCAGAGGCTTACAAGATATCAATCTACTGGTGGCGGCGCTACGGCATCTCTGTCAGGGCTGGCACTGGCAGGACGCGTGCGATCTTCTTTTCAAAGAAGGACTACACGAGCAGATGGTCAACTGGGGTGCCTGGAACACCCTGATCGGCATCTACACGGCCATGCTTCCTCCCTTTGGTCATCTGAACAAACGCGATGAAGGGCTGGTGTATAGCCATGTGGGAATGTTGTATGGTCGGCTCGGCGAGCAACAACAGAGCCAGTCGTATTTCGAGCAGGCATTGCTCATTCAGCAAGAGATTGGCGACCTCAAAGGTCAGGCGGCAACGCTAGCAAACCAGGGTGAACTGTTGCGCATGCAGGAGGCACATACCGAGGCTCTCGCCTGCTTTGAAAAAGCGCTGGCGCTGGCCTATCAGTGCGGCGATATCAATTTGCAGAGCATCATGCTCCACAATCTGGGGCTGCTCTATCATGGCATGAGAGATTTTCGCCAGGCTTTTAGCTACTACCTGGAAGCACTCAGGTTGGGGTATAATTTTCGAGAGCAGCAAAATCGAGGCATGGTTTTAACCAACATGGGTGTACTTTTATATGAAGAAGGCTTGTCAACGGAGGCGATGGCGGTGTTGCTCGCCGCTCTCAATCTCCGGCAAGCACAGCAAGATCCCACCGTTGTTTTATTGGAGAACTTTCTCGGTGCGCTCGAAGAGAAGATGGGACGAGCCTCCTATGCGCTTCTATGCCAGGAGGCGCTGAAGAGACAAAAACAGGTGTTTGGACAATTTTTAGGAGGGTCGCGGACGCAACAACCATAATCTGTCTTCTTCTTCATCTTGCTGCCAACCAAGCGCAACACGACGCAGGTGAAAAACCGTCCTTGCCTGCGTTGATTGTTTACCTGTCTGCTAACGAAAGAGAGTTTCTCACTTATGTCTACTGCAACTCCTCGCTCCGACGAGACCAAAAAAGCGGAAGAGACAATTGCCCCCAGTGCAAGTCATACATATCAGGGCTGGTTGTTGATTGTGCAGGTCTTTGTGGCGGGTGCAACGACGATGGCGGTTGAAATGTCGGCATCACGTTTGCTCGCGCCCTACTTCGGCACCTCACTGTTTGTCTGGGCCAACCTGATCGGGCTGATTCTGCTCTACCTGTCCGTTGGCTACTACGTCGGTGGCCGCGTCGCCGACCGCTACCCATCGCCAGCCGTCCTCTATAGCATGACCGCCGTTGCCTCCCTGTTGATCGCACTTATCCCCGTCGTTGCACGTCCGATCCTGCTCTGGTCACAGAGCGCCTTCGCCACGTATTCTATCGGCGTCTTTTATGGTTCGCTGGTCTCGGTAATTCTGCTCTTCGCCATACCGATGATCCTGCTGGGCTGCGTCTCGCCCTATGCGATCCGTTTGCGCGTGGACCAGGTTGGCAAGTCGGGACGAACCGCTGGCATGCTCTACGCCATTTCTACTGGCGGCAGTATCGTTGGCACCTTCCTACCTGTCCTCGTCCTTATTCCCGATATTGGTACGCGCTATACCTTCTTTGTTTTCGCCGCCGCTTTGCTGCTGATTTCGCTGATCGGCCTGATTACCGGGCGTAACGATGGTGGACCATTGTTCCCCCAAAAACCAGGCAAGCGCCTGCTCACGCTTCTGTTGATCATCCCGCTGGTAGGGCTGCTCACCGGCATTCAGGGACCGATCAAACCACCTAGCCTGACCGATGGCAACGGTAAGCTGATTGCAGAGCATGAGTCAGGCTACAACTATATTCAGGTGGTCAAAGTTGGCGACGAGACGCAGTTGATCTTAAACGAAGGTCTCGGCGTTCACTCCATCTACAATCCTCATCAGGTACTCACGCAAGGCCCCTGGGATTACTTTATGGTCGCGCCCTACTTTAACAAACCGCCTTTCACACCCGATCAAGTCCATCGCGTCGGCATCATCGGTCTGGGTGCGGGAACCTCTCCCCGCGAGTTCACGGCTGCCTATGGGCCAATCCCTATCGATGGTGTTGAGATTGATGATTCGATTGTTAATATGGGCCGCAAATATTTTCAGATGAACGAGCCAAACCTCAACGTCATCGTGCAGGATGGGCGCTATTATCTGCAAACCACCTCGAACAAGTACGATATCATCGGCATCGATGCCTATCAACAGCCCTACATCCCATTCCAATTGACCACAACGCAGTTCTTTCAAGAAGTACGCTCTCGCCTCACGCCAACTGGTGTGGCGGTGATCAATATCGGGCGCACCAACACCGACTTTCGCCTCGTCAATGCGATGGCACAAAATATGAAAACGGTCTTCCCCAATGTCTATATGATTAATACCGAACGCTTCTCTAACACCCTGGTCATTGCCACCAACGCCCCTACCGCGCTGGACAACTTTCGGGCAAATGCCAATCTGCTCACCAACATCACACTGCAAAATGTGGCCTATTCCAGTCTCAACAGTGGGGATATGCGCGAAGAGAAACAGGCCCACGTCTACTTTACCGATGATCGCGCACCTATTGAGCAGATGATCGATACAGTCATTTTAGGAGCGGTTGAGCAGGGCAACCAGTGACTTTAAATAATATAAGCCTGCCTGGAAATGGTTCACAACGATGACAGAGAAAACCCTGCCGTTCACACAAGCGCAACTGGCAGAAATTATTGCATGCTATCCCACGCCGTTTCATATCTACAATGAGGCGGGTATTCGACAATCGGCGCGGCAATTGAAGCAAGCGTTTGCCTGGACCGATGGCTTTACCAACTACTTTGCGGTGAAAGCACTGCCCAATCCATCCATCCTGCGCATCCTCAAAGAGGAAGGCTTCGGGGCGGATTGTAGTTCGCTACCGGAGTTGCTGCTTGCAGAAAGAGTCGGTATCATCGGCACGGATATCATGCTGACCTCCAATGAGACGCCAGCGGAAGAGTATTGCAAGGCGCAAGAGATGGGGGCGATTATCAATATCGATGACATCAGCCATATCGACTTCCTGGAGCAACACGTCGGTCTCCCAGACCTGATCAGTTGCCGCTACAATCCGGGTCCACAGCGCGAGGGCAACGCGATCATCGGCAACCCGAAGGATGCCAAGTATGGCCTGACCTACGACCAGCTTTTTCGCGCCTATGCTATCCTGAAAGAGAAGGGAGTGAAGCGCTTCGGCCTGCATGCCATGATCGCATCCAATGAACTCAACCCGCAGTATTTTATCGAGACGGCGAATATGCTGTTTGATCTGGTAGTGGCTCTTTCGCAGCAGATAGGCATCACATTCTCATTCGTCAATCTTGGCGGAGGCATCGGCATTCCTTATCGGCCCGACCAAATAGCGTTCGATCTTGGAGCGTTTTCCAGAGGAGTTGAGGCGCTCTATCACAGCAAGATTGTGCAGAACGGGCTGCACCCGTTACAGATCGTAATGGAATGCGGTCGGTTGATTACCGGTCCTCATGGCTATCTGGTCACGACGGCGCTGCATCAAAAAGAGACCTACAAAAACTATATCGGTCTCGATGCCTGCATGACCAACCTGATGCGCCCGGCCCTCTATGGCGCGTATCATCACATCACGGTTGTTGGGAAGGAGCAACTTTCCGCCTCGCATACTTACGATGTGGTTGGCTCGCTCTGTGAAAACTTCGATAAATTCGCCATTGACCGCAAGCTACCGAAAATTGATACTGGCGATATCCTCGTCATTCACGATACTGGTGCGCACGGTCATTCGATGGGCTTTAATTATAACGGCAAGTTGCGCTCAGCCGAATTGCTTCTGAGGGCAAATGGTGATATACAATTAATCAGACGTGCGGAAACTATTGATGATTATTTCCGCACGTTGGAACTTGAGGGATGAGCAGCATTATCACCACTTGAAAGAGGTTTTTATGGAAGTCAGTACCCAGGAGGGCTACGCAATCTGGGCATCCACCTATGACAGCGAACAGAACCCCTTAATCGTTGTGGAGGAGCCGCGTGTCGCCGAATTGATCTCTTCGTTGCCAGTCACTCATGCACTGGACGTGGGAACCGGCACCGGGAGACATGCACTGTCGCTGGCACGACGCGACATCCATGTTACGGCTATCGATCAATCGCCGGAGATGCTGACGAAAGCCCAGCAGAAGGCACAACAGGAGGGGCGACAGATTGATTTTCACCTCGCCTCGCTCACCGATGGCCTCCCCTTTGCAACGGGCCAGTTCGATTTCCTGATCAACGCGCTGATGCTCTGCCATCTGCCAGATATCGCCGGAGCCATCCATGAGTGTTGCCGCGTGGTGCAGCCCAACGGCTATCTCCTGATTACCGATTTCCATCCCGACGCCATAGATCGTGGCTGGCGCACAGCATTCAGTTACGCTGATAGTAATTACACCTTGCCGAACACGCCTCATACCCGCGCTGGATACTTACAGGCGCTCACAAACGAGGGCTGCACCATACATCAGGTGATCGATATCCCCGTTCGCACCATACCGCCGGGATATGCACCTGACGACTTCGTTCACAAGTACCCGGATGCGCCTTTCTGCCTGATTGTACTGGCTCAGAAGCAAGGCTAATAAATAGATGATGATTCTCCGCATGCCGTAGTCGCGCGATTTATCGCGCATTTGCTAATATTGCGCGATAAATCGCGCGACTACGACATTTCTAACGTCATCAATCGTTCAAGCCAAATCTGCGCTGTAAGCGCTGCAAGGCCGCAGGTGCCCACCAGTTCGCGTTGCCCATTAAGCGCATGAAAGCAGGCACCAGTAGCGCCCGAATGAGGGAAGCATCCAGCAGGACCGCCAGCGTCAATCCGATCCCCAGGATCTTGAAGAAGACAACCCCCGAAGTGGTCAGAGCCACAAAAACTACGGCCAGAAGGACCGCCGCCGCCGTGACAAGAGGACCGCTTTGTTCCAGACCCGTTGCAACGGAGTGGACATTATCGCCAGTCCGATCATATTCCTCTTTGATACGTGTCATGATAAAAACCTCATAGTCCATAGACAGGCCAAAGGCGACACAGAATATCAGGACCGGCATGCTAATTTCCAGGGTGCCGCTTGGCGTAAAGTTGAGGATTGTAGAGAGATTGCCCTCCTGGAATATCCAGACCAGCGCCCCAAACGTAGCAGAAAGGCTCAGAAAGTTTAGTATAATGGCCTTGAGAGGCATTACCAGACTGCCAGTCATCAGGAATATCACGATAAATGTTACAACGGCAATCACTCCCACCACAACAGGCACAAAAGCGAGAAGAGCGCTACGAAAATCGAGAGCCTCGGCCAGTGGTCCACCTACCTCTACTGCAAATGGTGCGTGCGTTGCTCGCACATCGCGCACCAGTCCAAATGGATCTCGATTTAAGCGATCCTCCGATGAAACCACAGACAGCCACGTTCCACGCTCAGACGCAAAACGAGCAGACCAGTCTATAGGAGCTGCGGTGCGTTCGCCATTGGCATAAGAACCAGTCAAAGCATCAACCTGAGCAATACCAGGAATACGCGACAGAGCAATGGCATAACGCTCAATTTCCGCGCTGTGCGTAGCGGGAGCAACCACGTCAGTTGCCACCACATGCATAGCGTCGGTCTCTTCAGCCGCGAAATTTTGCCGAATCTGCTCCTGCACCTGACGGCTGGAGGCTTCAAGAGGCAAAATGCGATCATCGGCAATCCCAAAGTTGAGATTGAGAAAAGGCAAGCCCAGTATCACTAATAGTGCCACACCTGCGATGCCAACAGGCACCGGACGGCGCATCACAAACATCGCGATCCGATGCCAGAAACCCTCACCAGCCACAGACCTTCCCGCTCTCCACACAGTCCCACGATCAATCCGGCGTCCCAGAATGGTAAGCACCGCAGGCAGCGTCAACAAAGCGCTGAGAACACCAGCCACGATCACGCCAATACCTGCATAGGCAAAGGAGCGCAGGTAAAAGTAGGGAAAGAGCAGCAGAGCTGAGAGAGAAATGGCAAACGTCAAGCCGCTAAAGATCACTGTTCGTCCAGCCGCTTCAACCGTCCTCACCACCGCATCATGCACCTCTTTCCCGCTACGAAGCTCCTCTCGAAAGCGGGAGACGATAAACAGGCTGTAATCAACGCTCAATCCCAGACCTAGCATCGTGGCGAGATTGAGCGCGAAGGAGGAAACCTCAGTGAATGAAGCGATAATCCTGAGCGTTAACAGGCTACCAAAGATGGCAAACATACTGATTACCAGCGGCAGCACAGCAGCGACAACACTGCGAAATACAAAGAGGAGCAATACAAGCATAATGACCAGGCTCACGCCTTCCGTGCGGACAAGGTCGTGCTGACTCTCAACGCCGATCTGCCGCAAAACCTCTTCTCGACCGCCAACCGCAACCGTGATATTGGCATCCTCACGCGTAAATTGAGGCGACAGAACGCCCAATCGTGCGCAGGCCTCTGTTGCACTGCCACTGACCCGTGCCACCACCAATGCCTGCTTACTATCCAGGTTCCGCAGTGTCTTCGCCCTCTCACGATCCCAACCCAGCGATACCGAACGGCAAAGCGTCCGACTCGACGTAACCACAGATTGCCAGCCTTCTGTTCCGTCTTATCTGTGTATTCTTCATAGACACTACCTGTAGACCGCATGACAAAACCTCCTGAAGTTTTGTGAGCTTTCTCTTCGATGCACTATCCTAAAGTTTGCATGACATTCACTTTTATCTATACACCCATTATGAATGAGGTTCATTCATAATGGCAGAAAATTTAAGACAAACATCGGCGTATTTAGGAAACAGGTTCATCAGGAGAAAGCTCCCGATTGGAAAGCTTTTAGCTCATACTCAAAGGAGGGCCGGAGAACAGCCGCTTGATCAGATCAGCCATAGAGTGGCGATAGAGATCCTCGCGCTCGCCCTTTTCGACGGCAAAACATTGATGCAGGACGGAGCGCCCCAATAAATACAACAGTTGTGCATACATATCAGTATCGCAAGGAGCAAGATAGCCTCTGGCAATAGCATTGCGCAAAAACGTACTGATGGCCTCCGTCAGCTGAGCGTTGACCTTCTTATACTGCAACATATCCTCAGAGGAGAAAACATCTATTTGAAGCAGCGCCATATGCTTTTTTTTCTGGCGTCCAGCATGAAAAATTTTCTCGATTAACACTTCGGGAACTTTCTCAAAGGGCAAATCGAGCAATGTAGGATCAAGAAAAATCTGTGCCAGGCCAGCTTCAAGGTCAAGCGAGGCACCAGTTAATATCTCATGCTTATTGCGAAAGTATAAATAGACCGTTCCGACAGCGACACCAGCCGCCTGCGCAATCTCGGCAATCGTGGTTTCTTCATACCCCTTTTGCGTGAAGAGATCACGAGCAGCATCGAGGATTGCTGACCGTTTCGACTGAACTTCTCCCTTTGATTTTTCTGGCATCGCTCCTCCACAACAACTGAATGACGTTCATTCAGTTTATAGCATAAAAATAAAGAATGTCAAGCCGGGACGTGTTACCTGCCACGCCTGAGTGTGGTAGTAGATCCACAGGGCATCAGTGGCTATGCTGGAGCGCAAACTGCTCGAACATGGCCTCCCACACTTCCTGGTTTTCCAGGCGTTCGCGCGGATTCGCCACGCGTGCGTTGATCGATTCAAAAATGCAGCACAGCAACCGATGCAACACCATTGACGCCTGATTATAAAACGCCTCCGCCTGCTGCATATCGCCGCTCAAGACCTCACGACAGAGGGTGCGAAAGCTTTCGACGTCAATATGGTTCTGATCGACGCGAAACTCGTAGGTTCCCATATGGCTCAACCGTTCGCTATACATCAGGGAACGCAAGGTATTGGGATCGAGGATGGTTCCGTTGCCACGAGCAGTTTCGGAGAGCGCATCCATCGTCCAGTTGATAAAATCGACCAGGGCGGGCAACTGGTCCATTGGCGTGCGGCGCTTCTCCCATTCCAGTTCCATGCGGCTGATTAAATCGAGGAAAGCGAAGTTTTCCAGGCGCAGCTTTTCGGCGGGATCGGGCAGACGTATCTTGCGACCATTCATATGTTGAGACAGGTCTTGCGCCACCGGGACGAGAAAGCGCTGCTGAACAAGTTCGGCCAGTTCGCGCGCAACGTCCAGTTCGGGGCGGCGCATGGCACTCGCGATTCGTCGGACGCGGCGGTAGAGGTTGACCTGGGTAAGCAGTTCGACTGTGCGTAGATCGAAGCGCATGGGGTAAGGTAGCGTGGGACTCATATTGAGCATGGTGCGCATCCCCTGCGGCAAAAAGTTCTTCAACTCCTGCCACTCATCGCCATAACGAACCATCTCCATCGTGATGCGCACGACTTCGATATCCAGCGCCACTTCGCCGTAGGGCAGCAGTTTTTGTATATCGCTGGCCGCCATAAATTCATAGGTGCCATCTTCCCACAAAGCCAGTTCGCGCGCCGTCCAGAGTACTTTGGTACGCAGCGCCTCTTGCAGTTGTTGATCTGTAATGGCTCCCATCATCACCAAGCGCTCGCCAATACGTCTTCCCAGCAGATCCTGTATCTGTTGCGAATAAGCCTGTTCAATGTGATGGTAGGTGGTCATGCCTTGCTGCTGTAAAACGTCGCCAAGGGTTAACGCGCCAGGATCGAATTCTGAGCAATTGACCATCTTGCCATCATTGAAGTACAGGATGCCCATTCGCCCATTGTTCTGCTTGAGATGGATCGCGCCTGTCATGCTCCCCAGCTCCACCACTTGCAAGACTTCTACCAAACCAAAATCTCTCAGTGAACCAGACAGAACCGTGTCTGCTCCCATATGTCCCCCGTGCATCCAGTCAGGCCGCAATAGTGCCAATCACAACCAAAAATCTGTGATGATCATCGCTCTTATCTAAGGTAGTGTCAACAAAAAATTTAGTCAGTATGCCATTACATTATAGCAAGCTCAACATGTTTCAACAAGTATCGCCTCTTGTTGCTATTTGTCTGCTCTTTAAGATGGTACTTCTGGTTGAGATAAAAATAAGGACCAGACGGGGTGCCAGCTCGTCCGATCCTTATCACGCGTATGCAAAACAACTTGCTCGCGAGAGACGTAGAGGCGCGCATGCAACCCCATGGGGAAAAGGTCGCATGGAAATAATTCTGATCATACGTTACAAGCCGCTCGTCGAGGTGGTTGCTTGCCTACGTACATCTCGCACTTCCTCTTCACTCTACTTATTAGAACGTATAAGGGTAACAATCGTCATCGTCTAAAGTACCTGTTTTTGATGACTTCTATTGTGCAAATTTTCTATATAGATGGGCAAACTTCAATAAAACAATGATCTTTCTCCCCTTCCTTGACAAATAACAACCTCTTCCCCTATTATATCCACATGGGATATATCCGATGGTGATATATTAAAACGAAAGGAAAAAGCGTGGCCCAGCAAAAAATGATCGCCCAGGTTCCGTTTCGCTATTATGTTTCGCTGCTAAAAACATATCTTACCCCTCAACGATTTAAGGTCATTTTACTTGTCCTGCTCCTCTTCGTTAGTATCGGGCTGGACATTCTCAATCCACAACTTCTAGGGCATTTCATTGATTCCGTCGAAAACCACATGATCATCCTCATTCCCATTGCGCTGTTATTTATCGGGCTGGTTATCGCTAACCAGATCGTCACAGCGTTCGCCAGCTATATCAGCGAGGATGTCAGTTGGCAAGCAACCAATGCACTGCGGGCCGATCTTGCCCTTCACTGTCTCAATCTGGATATGTCTTTTCATAAAGCGCACACGCCTGGCGAGCTAATTGAGCGCGTCAATGGCGATATTGCGATGCTTGCCAATTTTTTCTCGCGCTTTGTGTTCTACGTACTTGGTCGCACACTGCTGCTCATCGGCATCATCGCGCTCACGTTCTCAGTTGATTGGCGTGTCGGGTTGCTGTTACTGGCATTTGCTCTGCTGATTCTCGTATTGCTGCGCCCCTTACAGAACATCTCAGTGCCACGCTTCCGCGACGCTCGACAGGCCAGTGCCGCGCTCGCCAGTTTCTTCGAGGAGCGGCTCTCCAGCATAGAAGATATCCATAGCAACGGTGCTCAGAGCTACGTGATGCTCGCCTTTAGCAGGTTAACGCGTCGCATCCTGCATACAGCACGCTTGAGCAACGTCACTGGACGTTACTTTTCCAGTGCCATTGAAATCGGCCTGGCCCTCGCAGTGGCGGCGGTCTTAACGTTGGGGGCCTATCTGTTGCACAGCGGGCAGATGACATTGGGTGCGATCTATGTTACCTATTACTACACCACCCTGCTCACTCAAAGCCTTTACGTCATCACCTTCCAGATCAATCAGATGCAGAGCGCGACGGCCAGCATTCAGCGCATCACTGAACTCTACCATACACCCAATGCCATCATCGATGGTCCCGACGTTCCCCTGCCATCGGGACCGCTTGCGATCAGCTTCGACAACGCCTCCTTTGGCTACACACCGGACAAACAGGTACTCCACGATCTCTCTTTTGAGCTGCCAGCTGGCACAACGCTTGGTTTGCTTGGCAGAACTGGCTGCGGCAAGACGACGTTGGCGCGCCTGCTCTATAGAGCCTACGATGTACAGCAAGGATCTGTTCGGATTGGAGGTATTGATATCCGGCAGACAACACTTGAGACGCTGCGCCACCGCATCGGCGTTGTCACGCAGGATGTCCAGCTTTTCCATGCCAGCATTCGCGACAATCTCACCTTTTTTGATCCGAGCATTTCAGACGAGCGCCTGAAGCAAGTCATCTGCGAACTCAACCTCTCGCAGTGGTACGCCTCTCTGCCAGCTGGACTCGATACGATCATCGCTGGCGGGGGCGTCACCCTTTCCTCTGGCGAGGCACAATTGCTGGCCTTTGCGCGTGTCTTCCTGCAAAATCCAGATCTCGTCATCCTCGATGAAGCCTCTTCGCGCCTCGATCCCGTTACAGAGAAGCTAATAGAGGGAGCTATTGATCGATTGCTTGCCGGACGAACGGGCGTCGTGATTGCCCACCACCTCGCAGCGGTACAGTCCGTCAATGCAATCATGATCCTTGAGGATGGTTCTATCTGCGAGTATGGAGATCGCGACAAACTGGCAACTGATCCAACTTCACGTTTTTCACATCTCTTACAAACAGGTCTGGCAGAGGTTATAGATTAGGATAATATATGCAAAATAAAAATATCTATAAAGCATGTTGGGAACTTATCACCTTCACACCCTGGCTGTATGTATTCGATGTCATCTTACAGTTATTCCGTAACTGGATCTTGCTGCTTCCTGGATTGCTTGCGTTCGCCATCTTCAACCTGCTCGCTGTCAATAAAGCTGTTGGCTGGGATCTCTGGACGCTGGGTGCTCTGCTCGTAGGGGCTGCGACCGCTCGTGTGACGGTGATGCTCTCCAGCACAGCAATAGATACGACCTGCCGCGAGTATGGAAACACATTAATCAGGCGCAACGTCTTCGAGCAATTGCTCACCAGACTTGGTGCGCGGCCACTCCCCTCTTCGGTAGGCGAACTGATTAACCGCTTCGACGCCGACACAACCACGATCACCAACACAATAAGCTACACCAATATGCTGATTGGGGCCGGGACGCAAGCGCTGATCGCAGTGAGCGTCCTGTTCACGATCAACCCGTTGATTACCCTCGTCGTCTTTGTGCCGCTGGTCGGATCATGCGTCCTCATGAACAGGATGAGCGCGAGAATCCAGCAGTATCATCGTCAAAGCCGCAAAGCCGAGGGCGAGGTGAGCGCCTTTATTGGCGAGATGTTCAACTCGGCACAGGCCATCCAGCTTGCCGCCGCCCAGCGTCGCGTCATCGATCATCTCCACCGCTTGAACGATACCCGCCGACAAACAAACCTTCGCAGCCTCTTTTTTACCGATGTCGTGCTTGGCTCAATCACGCGCAATACTTCAAGCATCGGAGCAGGCGTCATCCTGCTACTGGCCGCTCAGTCGATGCATAGTGGCTCTTTCTCAGTTGGCAGTCTCGCGCTTTTTATGTCGTATCTTGACGAGATTGCCATCTTTACCTCGTTCTTCAGCCAGAACATCGCCATGTACAAGCAGGCGGCGGTCGCGCTACAACGTCTCCAGGCAATATTACCAGAAGAAGCGGCCGAAGCAACCGTAACGGCTCACGCTCCCGTCTATTTGAGAGGCGCATACCCCCAGGTCTCAGAACCAGAGAGGCAGGCTGCTCCGCTTGAATGCTTAGAGGTTCGCGGCCTCACATACTGCTATGCGCAGTCCGGGCGAGGGATAGAACAGATTAACCTCCAGTTGCGGCGCGGCACTCGTACGGTCATTACCGGGCGTATCGGCTCAGGAAAGACGCTCCTGTTGCGCACCATACAGGGATTGCTCCCCAGGCAGGCAGGCGACATTTTCTGGAATGGTGAGCGCATCATGTATCCCGACCGCTTCTTTGTTCCACCCCAGAGCGCCTATACGCCTCAAGTCCCGCGCCTGTGCAGCGAGACGCTCAAGCAAAACCTGCTCATGGGCTATCCAGACGAGCCAATCCAACTCGTTTCCGTCATCCATGCCGCCGTTATGGAGCAGGATGTACAGGCGCTTGAAAACGGTCTCGATACGCTGGTAGGGCCAAAGGGCGTCAAACTCTCCGGTGGCCAGATTCAGCGCACTGCTGCTGCCCGTATGTTCCTGCGCCAACCCGAACTTCTGCTCTTCGATGACCTTTCCAGCGCGCTCGACGTTGAGACGGAACAACAACTCTGGGAACGCCTCTTCGCCCATCAAGAGCAAACCTGTCTGATCGTTTCCCATCGCCGCTTTACGTTGCAGCACGCTGACCATATTATCGTGCTGAAAGACGGACGCATCGCCGCCGAAGGGACATTAGAATACTTGCTAGAGTCAAGCGACGAGATGCGCTATCTCTGGCATGGTGAGATTGATGACGAATCGTAACAAACGAACCTGGTGAATCCCTTATTTCGTAGTGGAGCTATTTATCGCGTTAGGGCAGCTTCTCAAGCGCTTCTTCCAACGCGATAAATAGCTCCACTACGAAATAAGGGATTCCTGTTTGCTCTCGTAGCTGTGATATAGTGAAAATAAAACCACTGGAGTCATAGCATGAGTATCAAAGATCACGTAGCCATTATCACCGGAGCCGGTCGCGGCGTCGGGCGCGCTACTGCTATACAGTTTGCACGAGAGGGTGCTCGGGTCATCCTCTTCAGTCGCACAAACGCTCACCTTGAGGAAACGGCGTCCATCATTGCGAAAACAGGCGGACACATGCTATCAGTTGTAGGAGATGTTTCACAAGAAGAAGATGTGATGGCGCTGTTTGAGCGGGTACGAGAGAGTTACGGGCGCGTGGATATTCTGGTCAATTGTGCAGGAATAATTGCCACGCGTCCATTTGTTGAAATGGATGTAGCCACCTGGGATGCGGTGCTCAACGTCAATCTACGCGGCACGTTTCTCTGCTGCCGGGAAGCCTTCCGCCTGATGGTCTCGCAACAGCATGGAGTCATCATCAACCTGTCGTCGCTCTCAGGAGTCAAAGGGGTTGAGAAGTTCCCTGGCCTCAGCGCTTATAACGTCTCGAAATCGGGCGTGGCGGGACTCACCGAGATACTGGCTGTTGAGGGCAAGCCGCACAATATCCGCGTCTGCGCAGTCAGTCCAGGAGCTGTCGATACACAGATGTTACGCGAGGCAGGACATAACTTGAAGGCTGGCATGACGGCCAACGATCTGGCGGAGATCCTGCTCTTCATGGCCGACGATTCCGGGCGCATGCTGAGTGGCAGCAATATCGAGCTATTTACCAATGCCTAGCCTGGTACAGAGGAGACAATCTATGGTCTACCTGACACGGCGTGTCACCTTTAGCGCGTCACACCGCCTCTGGAGCAATCACTTGACCGACAAAGAGAATTACGCAATCTACGACAAATGCGCCAATCCCAACGGACATGGACACAACTATGTGCTGGAAGTCACCGTACAGGGCGAGCCTGACCCACGTACGGGCATGGTCCTCAATCTCACCGATCTCAAACGGATCGTTAACGAGCAGGTCGTTGATTGGGTAGATCATAAGCATCTCAATTACGACGTTCCCTGGCTCGAAGGCATCATTCCCACCGCCGAAATGCTCGCCATCAAGTTCTGGGAACGGCTGGCACACGATTTTCCGCCAGGGCAACTCTACGAAGTCAAGCTCCACGAAACCGAAAATAATATCGCGACCTATCGAGGAAAAGCATGAGAATCGCACTCGTCGCCCCCCTGGTCACGCCCATCGCTCAACCCTATGTTGGAGGCGCTCAAGCGCTGGTTGCTGCGCTCGCTCAAGGCCTGATCCAGCGACAACACTCTGTCACGCTTTTTGCACGACAGGGCTCCTCGGTTTCAGGCGTGCCAATTGAAGAGATAAATGTGCCGGAGAACGTGCGGCCATCCAGCTTCTCCGGGCCTGCGCTGGAACGGCCCGCCGATCCAGGCTTCTTTGCCCAGGCGAATCTCTTTCTCAACCTCTTTCTGCAACTTCAGCAGCGACAGAGCGAGTTCGATCTCGTGCATGTCCACGCTTTCGACTGGCCCGCGTTCGTTTGCAGTACGGTACTGCACCATCTGCCGGTAGCTCATACGCTGCATCTGCACGCCATCTCACCAGAAATCAACGAGGCGCTACGCGTCCTTCACCAGCAGGGGCACCCTCTGAAGCTGATTACCGTTTCACACGCCTGCGCTCGCACCTACGAGACCTGGACACCATTCGACTACATTATTTACAATGGTGTCAATCTGGATGAGATACCCTTTGCGCCCTTTGTTCCAGACGAAGCGCCACTGCTTTTCGCCGGACGAATCACGCCGGAAAAAGGCGTGGAGGAGGCTATTGAGATCGCGGAACGGGCAGGCCGGCCATTGCTGATCGCTGGCGGCATCTACGATCAAACCTATTATGAAGAGCACATCCAGCCTCGCCTGCAACAGGCAGGTCCACACATCCAGCATCTCGGCCTGCTGACCCACACAGAATTATGGCAACTCATGGGACGCGTGTGCGGGCTGCTCTGCCCTATCGCCTGGGACGAGCCGTTTGGCCTGACGCCGGTTGAGGCAATGGCAACAGGAACGCCAGTGATTGCCTTCCGTCGCGGCGCGATGAATGAGATCATTCGTCATGGCGAGACTGGCTTCCTGGTTGAGTCTGGTAATTGCGCCCAGGCTGCCGCTCTGGTGGATCGTCTCGTTGAGTTACCTCGTACGTCATGCCGTACACACGTTGAGCGCAATTTCTCATTCCCCCACATGCTCGACGAATATGAGCGTGCTTACGCCGATATAAGCAATAAATGATACTTTTTCCCGTAATTACGCGATTTATCGAGCTTACTTCAACATTAAAAAATGAAGGAACACACGATAAATCGCGTAATTACGACAAAGCGAGCAACCAGTGCCCATCAGTCAGATGGCCAAACGTTTTTTACAGCTTATACAAGATTCGTAGATGAAAATATATTATTTTCTCTCCTGCAATATATTGCCCTCAAAGCACTTGACATTTTTTCATGATTTGTCTATCTTCTAGTTATACAGTTGTACAATTTTAGCAGCCAAGTACCCCGCATAGAATGCGGAGGTTTGGAGAGCGAGTTTGCTTGCCCTCCAAACCTGAACTTGAGCAGACAAGGAGCGCCTGTTTCCTCCCCTGCTTAAAAGACAGAGGTTCCCACAGGCGAAATGATTCATGGAAAAAACAGATGCTTATAAATAACCAGCAGGAACGTCTTGAGGCACAGCGGCGTTTTAGTGCGGCCAGGATAAAAAACTTTGATCTGGAACAGGATGAGGTATTGTTGCGGTTTGGGAGAGCCTTTGCAGATCCGATGCGCATCCGCATTCTGGCGTTACTGGCCAGCCGTTCGATGTTTGGGCAAGAACTGGCGGAAGCGCTCGGCGTGACCACTCCCACCATTTCACATCATATTTCGCTACTCAAAAGAGTCGGCCTGATCAACGTGAGGCGCGAGAACAGCTACCGTCACTATGAGTTAAATCCTGATGGCTTGCAAACGATTATTGAGAACCTGACCGTTGAGCATTTGCGCGGCCTTGATCCCTCTTTGATTGCCGAAGCAGAGTCGTTAGAGTGATTACAACCTCTTACGAGAAATCATCCTCTTCAGGCAAGACAACATTTCTGTAGACTTTCGCCAGGGGAAAGAGAATATCAAGGCTCGTCAGTGTCACGTTATCACCCGTGCCAAAAGCGTGATAACGCCACAATGTATCTTTCTCTGAGCGATAGACCTCGATTGAGGGATGTTGCGAGTTTACAAGCATATATTCTTGAATGGTCGGGCATTCGCGATAATAGGCCAGCTTGCGCCCACGATCATAGGCCTCGCTCTGTGCGGTAAGTATCTCAACAATCAGCCGGGGATGCTGAACGGAGTCTGCTGGCCCCTGACGCTGCCCATCCGCGATCACGGTGACATCGGGATAGACATAACGTGTGGAGGAGAGGCAGACGCGCACATCAGAGGTATAGAGGCTATACGGCTTGTCATCAAGCAGGCTATAGAGGACACCGACGATATTCACGCTGATTTTCGCGTGGTCAGGGGTGCCCCTGACCAGCATGCGCGCGAATCCATCAACGTACTCATAGCGAGCCTCGCGGCTGGTGCGGTCGAGTTGAAGATACTCTTCAACGCTCATAAGCGATGAGTGAGGTGATGCCGTCATTACGTTGTTGCCCTTCCATTAGAACATGGGGAGATAGCGTTCGATCTCCCAGGAATGGACCTGCTGGCGATACTCGGTCCACTCAATGCTTTTCGCATCGATGAAGCCCTCGTAAATGGAATCGCCCAGCGTTTCATGAATCAGGGAATCCTCGCGCATCCCCTCCAGAGCTTCTCCCAGCGTGGCAGGGAGCAGGCGAGTGCGCGGCTGCAAGCGCTCGTTTTCGTCTTGCAGAAAGAGATTCTCGTCCATTGGAGCAGGAAGCGTCAGTTTGCGCTGGATGCCGTCCAAACCTGCACGCAACATCACCGCCAGTGCGAGATATGGATTGCAACTGGAGTCGGTGCAGCGCAACTCGATACGCATGGATGATTGTGTATCGGTACTCAGGCGAGGAACACGAATCAAGGCCTGACGGTTTACGCGCCCCCAGTTAATCACGACCGGTGCTTCAAAGCCACGCACGAGACGTTTGTACGAGTTGACCAGAGGAGCAAGAATGGCACACATGGCGCGTGCATGGGCTAGCTGACCAGCGATGAAGCCTCTGGCAACGTCGGAGAGTCCATATTCGGCTTGCTCGTCAACAAACGCGTTTTTGCCCGTCTCCAGGCTGAAGAGCTGCTGATGAATATGCAGGCCGGAGCCGTTGACGCCATAGAATGGCTTGGGCAGGAAGGTGGCGTAGAGACCCTGCTGAGACGCAATAGATTTGAGAGCATATTTGGCAGTGACCAGTCCATCAGCAACCTGAAGGGCTTCGCTCATGCCAAAATCCAGCTCATGTTGGCCTTCCGCCACCTCATGGTGGCTCGCCTCTATGCTGATCCCCATCTTTTGCAGCGTATAGGCCATCTGTTGACGGATAGTTGCGGCAAGATCGGTGGAAAGATCGAAGTAGCCGCCACGATCATGCGGCAGAGGAACCGGCGTCTTATTCTCAAAGCGCAAGAGGAAGAACTCCAGTTCCGGGGCAACGCGAAATTCAAAGCCCATTGAGCGTGCGATTTCACGTGCACGTAGCAGGGCCGCGCGTGGATCACCATCAAAAATCTGACCATCGGGCGTATGCACGTTACAGATCACGCGTGCCACCGAATCACTATTGCTCAGCTCATAGCGCTGACCCGAAGGCATAGCCGGCAGATGACGCACGGTATCGGGGAGTATCGTGAAGGTTGAGAGATCAGGGAACAGGTACATATCGCTCTCAGCAATACGGGCAAAGCCCTCTAGCGCTGAACCATCAAACCATTTTCCCCGGCTCAAACACGTGGAAAATTGTTCAACGGGAATGGTGACACTCTTCACTACTCCTACTACATCAGTAAACTCCAGATTGATAAAACGTACTTGTTCTCGATCAATCATAGCCGTGATCCGCTCTATCTGCTCACGACTACGGTGTTGTTTTTCAGCCATCACTCTCGCTCCTCTCTGCGAGCCTCATCATGTCTACGCTGACTATATATTGGCAGATAGCGCAGCCCGCCACTGCTCGCATTTATAACGAATGGTAGACTTACCAGTATACATATTTCTATCTCAACCAGAATCTATATCTTACACACACGTTCTCGCTTGTCAGCGTGCCACAATTGTTGCATGCAAGGTTCAGACTGTCAAGGTAGTCCTATCGTTATAACGCAGGAGAACAGCAACTGAGGTTCACAAATATAGGGCGACTGGACTGCTTTTTACGACTTTCTACTTTTTATCGGCACAAGGAAAGATCAGGAACAATTATAGAAACAGAGCGCTAATCCCCTCGTGTCGTAGTCGAGCGATTGATCGCGGAAGAATCACAAGGCAAACTCCCTGCGATCAATCGCTCGACTACGACCAGACTACTCTAACACTTCGGCGTTATAGTACGATATTTGAGCATGAGTATTCTGCGGCTCACTGGAAGCAGAACCGTGATGGCTGCGGAAAAGGGCATTGTTGAGATATTCATCCAGCGCCTCTTTCGAGGTCCAGCGTGAAATAGCCTGCATCGAGCCATCAGGTGCCGTCCAGATCTCCAAACCAAGAAATCCCTTAAACTGCTTCATCGAGGGTGCGGCACGCTTGAAGCCCTCAAGCATTTTTTCATTCCCCCCTGGTCCGGCAATATTATTGACCGCGATAAACATATCTATTCTTTCCTTTCCAGTTAACTTTCTATCAGGCTTGCCTCACACAGAATAGCACATAGGAAAACAGTTTGGAGAGCATTTATACATGATTGGTACTCCTGGACAACGCCAGTAGACGGATACACAGAGGGTGATTATAATAACTAACTGGATCTATCTGTATAGACAAAAAGGAGTACCGGGCAGAACAATGGAAAAAGCTGAACAAAATATACCGGCCTCGCCAAAACCGCAACGAAAACGCGGCTGGCGAGTCGCGCTGGGAGTTGTCCTGGTGCTATTGCTCGTTGCCGCTGGCGTACTCTACAGCCAGCGCACCGCAATTCGCTCGCTCGTGACCGGCTCGCACTACGTCGCTGGCTCTGCTGGTGAAACAGCGCTCAAGTTACCTCCCGGTTTTCATGCCGATATCTTCTATCCCAGTTTGAACAGCCCTCGCTTTATTACGTTCAGTCCCGATGGTACGCTCTTTGTGGCCGAACGCGGCGCGAATAGCATCATCGCACTTCCCGATCCGCAGCACACAGGCAGGGCAACTCAACGCGTGGTCGTTGTCAATGGCCTGGATGCGCCAACCAGCCTCGTCTTCTATCAAGGTGCGCTCTACGTCGGTGAAGCCTCGCGCGTCAGTCGTTTTACGATCAGCGCCGATCTGAAGGTGACGAGCAGACAGGTGATCGTCCCTCACCTGCCGACCGATGGCAACCACGTTACTCGCACTGTTCTGGTTGGCCCCGATGGCAATCTCTACGTCTCTATTGGCTCTACCTGCAACAATTGCGTTGAGTCAGACCCTCAGCGCGCAACGGTCTGGATGTATCATCTCGATGGCAGCAATGGACGCCTCTATGCCAAAGGGTTGCGCAACGCCGTTGGCATGGCGATCAATCCCTGGGACCACCAGATCTGGGTTACAAACAATGGGCGCGACCTGCTGGGAGATAACATTCCACCCGAAACCCTCTATGCGCTACAAGATGGTGGCAACTATGGCTGGCCCCGCTGCCAGGCAGGAGACATCGTCGATCCCGATCTTGGGCATCCCGGCGATTGCAACGGCGTCATCAAGCCATTGGTGAAGATGCAGGCCCATTCCGCACCGCTTGGCCTTGCCTTTTACTCGAAAGCCACTCATGGTGCCTCGCAGTTTCCAGAGCAATATAATGGCGTCTTTGTTGCCTTTCATGGCTCCTGGAACCGCAGTGTCCCCACCGGCTACAAAGTGGTCTTTGTGCCACTGAATGACCAGGGCCAGGTCGCAGGCTCGGTTCAGGACTTCGCGACTGGCTGGCTGAAAAGCGGAGACAACCGCTCAGGAAGACCGGTGGGGCTGGCGGTGGGACCAGATGCAGCTCTCTATGTAAGCGACGACGAGGCAGGCATGATCTACCGCATCACCTACCAAAAATAACGCAATGACGTAGTCGAGCGATTTATCGCGATTCGCTCTATCGCGATAAAGATTTTTAACAACCGAGATCGGCAACGAGGGGAACTCGTGTACGGCAGGGGCGACGGCTTGTCCTCGCCCTGTGACCCTCCCGATGCGCCTGGGGAGCCGGGCGAGGACAAGCCGTCGCCCCTGCCGTACACGGAGGTTTCCGATTTTGGTTGTTCCATTTCATTATCGCTCGACTACAACATATTGAGATTACAAGCGCAACATAACACCGGATTTTATCCTGGCCTCGGCGTCCTCGTCGGCTTTGGCGTTGGTGTCTCTATCGGTGCTTCTGTTGGTTTGGGCGTCGCTGTTGGTGGAACCGGCGTCGCTGTTGGCCTGGGTTTTGGCGTTGGCGTCGCTGTTGGCGGCACGGGTGTTGGCGTCGGGGTTGGTGGCGCGGCGGTTGGCGTCGGGGTTGGCGTTGGCGTCACGGGAGGATTCACTACAGCTAGCGTGACGGGCACCCCCTGTTTCCCCACATAGACCGTCGCTTTATAGGTGCCAACTGCCAGCCCACAGGAGCAGACAGTCACCCCTACACTCTGAGCACTGCCCCCTAATGGCACGCTCTTTGTACTCACTCCCAACCATCCTTCACCACTGGTTGAGACTGGCGCGACATCGTTCACAGTGCAATTGCTCGGCGTCACAGTCAGGCTGCTTTGCGCAGACGAACCACCTTCGACGGGATTAAATGTTCCCATTGACACGCCCCCAGAGGTTGTAGACGACGACGAAACAGATCCACTATAAAGCGTGAACCTCAAGCTCCCCGGCACCACCGTAAATGAACAGGGAACAACCGTTGGAGAAACCGTCACAGGTTGTGTTACTGTATCCGTCACCGCAACAGACTTGGAGGTATTCCCCATACTAACCGTGACCGTGCCTGTATGATTGCCAGCTGACAGGCTATCGTCGATAATGGATACAGTAATAGATTGTCTCCCCTTACCCAGCATTACCGATTGTGGAGTCGCGCCAAGCCACGACTGCTCATCGTTCACGGAAGCCGTGACGGTCGCCGCATCATTAGGGCCACAGTTGCCAGACGGCACGACAGTAACGCTCTGCGCGGGCGGCGTGTGATTTGTCAACATGCTGAAAGTCAGCGAACTCGGCGACAGAGTAAAGCTACATGGCACAATAATTGGAGTAATGGTAAGCGTTACATTTACAGTTGTTGTATCTGATCCATCCGCTATCACCACTCGCGAACTATACTTGCCAGCCTTCAGTCCATTTCCTGATACAGCAACTGAAAAACTGTGCGAAGTCTGGGGAGCGAATGATTGTCTGCCAGGGCTAACCCTCGTCCAGGTCGCGGAAGACGGCGACACAGATGCACTTACGATTTGCGTCGTCGTACAATAATTGACCAGCGTTATTGTTTGCGGCGCAGGGTCGGGATCGCCCTGCTGCATTGTAAAGCTCAACGGCGGCAACTTGGCAATCTTACATAAAGGTGGAGCTGGCGTTGGGCTGGGTGTTGGCGACGGCGTCGGGGTTGGTGCCTGCGTCGGCTTCGGCGTCGGCGTTGGTGGATGTGTCGGCACTGGTGTTGGTGCTTGCGTCGGCACTGGCGTTGGTTGCGCTGGCTGAGGCGTTGCATACGCTACCGGTGGCGGTGGTGGTGGCTTCCTGGTAGGGGCAGGCTTTGGCGTCGGCACTGGCGTTGGCGCAACCTTCACATCCACTGAGACCGATATCGACAGGCTGGTATTTATTTCAGTGGCGTTAATGATATATTGATTATTGGCATCGGGATGGAGATCCTGCGGAATGGAGAGAGAGGCATCAAATGTACCGTCGCTCTGCACAACCGGTTCCGACTGATCCACCTGATTGCTCTGTTCCAAAAAACCTGCAAGCAAAGCTATGCTAACCTGTGCAGTGCTCTCCTTAGCCGCCTGATGCATATCAGTAGCAGGAACAGATCGGTTATTCACGGTGAAACCGATTGTTCCACCCTTGATAAAGTGGTCGCCATGTACATTGATCGTGGCTCCTGGCCCAGTTCCTCCCGAGGTGGTAATAGAGATTTGTGCCTGCTGAGCCTGTGGTGGTCGCGCCGATGAGTTGGCATGAGTGAACAGCAATGTACCCAGCCCCGCGACAACTGCAACCGAAACAGCAACATAAGCAAGCGGCTTGACCAGATGATGATATGGCTGCTTATGCAGCTTCGGCTTCAAAACGGCGGTCCGACTTTGCCGCATGGTCTTCATAAAACCATGAAACGCGCTTTGTGGATGGCTTCCGAGGTGATGCTGGAAGGGAACCGGATGTGGTGTTCCCTGAACGCCTGGTATCGTCGGGGGGGAAGGCGTCCCCTGCACACCGGGCATATTCAACGGTTGTGGCGTCCCTTGAACAACTGGAGTCGTCCCTGGATAAGGGGTCTTCCCAAATGCTGGAAACGGGATAGGGGAGAAACCACTGTCCTCCTCTTTCTTGCGGCGCAGTTGCGCTGTGGGATAGTCGTTCGCCTCATTACTGCTGACTGGATAGGGCCAGTTGGCAATATCATCCTCTCCACTATATGGCAAAAATGGCTCAGGCGGACCATCCAATTGTTTGCCAGATGTCACGATATCTGGAGGTGGTGTGTTATTAAACGAATTGAAGGGATGGGAGGGATGATTCGCCGCCTGAGTTGAGTCTGCCAGATAGTTTGGCGGGACAGTCCCATACAACGGACTGGAGGGATAGGGCGGCATTCCTGATATGGGGGTTGGACGAGGGGGATAGGTCGGATATTGTGGTATAGGTATGCTATTCGCTGGATAAGGTGCGTAATTCTGTGGGTTCCCACCATCCTCCTGCCGAAAAGGATTACCCGGAGGCACCGGCGTATTCACCGTTGGCGCAGATCCATCGCCAACAGCGTTGCCGCAATATCCACAAAAGCGTGCATGATCGGGTAAGTATGCGTCACAGAAGCGACAACGAATTAATTCCATTTGTTACCCTTCAGCCTTCTTCTCCATACAACAGATTCTACAAGGATATTGGGTAAACGTTCCATCCTGTCACAATTATTCTACGAATGTATTAACCGGTACACATACTATCATATTCTGCATATTTTTTCTACAGTTTCTCAGTGCATAAATCGATTGTAAGCTATCTCTCCTGAACTATGCTCCCGATTGAGGATATGTAGTGGCACGCGCTTCTCTTGTATCAGTATATATCGGAGGAATAAGAAATACACAGCAGAAAGCAGGCATTTTCAGGTCATGCCAAAAATTGAATGTCGTTGAGAAATGCAGCTTACAATACAGCTAG
Organism: Reticulibacter mediterranei; assembly: GCF_016587455.1. Classification (NCBI taxonomy): domain Bacteria; kingdom Bacillati; phylum Chloroflexota; class Ktedonobacteria; order Ktedonobacterales; family Reticulibacteraceae; genus Reticulibacter; species Reticulibacter mediterranei. Next base: position 3,134,429 of record NZ_BNJK01000001.1, read on the forward strand.
CGCTTCTACAATCCTGGAATGCGGGTGGGTCTGGATAGTGATGTGGGAGTGGATGTGGATGTTACAGTGGGCACTGGTGGCACTGGTGGCACCGGTGGCAGCGAACCTGTCGTCACCGGTGTTGGAGTATCAGTTGGTGCCGCTATTGGCGTTGGCTTTCCTCTATGAATCGGCGTTGGGGTTGGTGGAACCGGAGTTGGGGTTGGCGTTGGTGGAACCGGCGTCGGTGTTGGCGTTGGTGGCACTGGCGTCGGCGTTGGTGGAACCGGCGTCGGCGTTGGCGTCGGTTCCACTGGAATTGGTGTTGGTGTTGGTGTTGGTGGCACCGGTGTTGGCGTTGGTGGCACTGGTGTCGGTGTTGGTGCTTGCGTCGGCACTGGTGTTGGCGTTGGTGGCACTGGTGTCGGTGTTGGTGCTTGCGTCGGCACCGGAGTTGGTGTCACCGTTGGCACTGGCGTTGGTGTCGCTGTCGGCGCTTTCGTCGGTTTCGGCGTTGGTTTGGGTGTCGGTGTCTTCACCGGTTTCGGCGTTGGCGTCTTTTTGGGCACAGGAGTAGGCTGCACCGGCGGTCCTGGATAGGTGGGAACAACTGGAATAACTGTAGATACCGGGATTACCGTTGTCTTCGGGTTGACTCCAGGCACAGGCGTCTGCTGGGGTGTATGCACCATATCATCAACTTTTACCAGAAGTTGCGCATTGACTGTATTCCCATCGGGTCCACTTTCGCTCGCTCGGATCGTATGGCTGCTGCCAGGTTGCCAGCTCTTGGGAACCACGAATGACTTCTCAAAGGTGCCATCGCTGCGCACAACAGTTGCGGCGCTGGCTGTAGAGGATTGCAACTGCATCATTCCCAGAGCGGCCATCTGAATCTTCGCTTGTATGCCTGAATTGCCCGAAGCCAAAGACGCATTATCTACGAGAATAGAGACAGTCCCGTTGGGTATAAAATGACTGCCATGAATGATTAGAGTGCTACCAGCCGAGGCACTGCCTGAAACACTGAGCATGGGAACAGGCGTCTCGGCATGCGTACGCACCCAACCTGCAACGATCAGCCCGGTCACGGCTGCCAGCAAGACAAGCACTGTGCTTGCTGCCATAACAGCCCTCGAACGGGATGCGCGCCGGGCTGTTGCCGGTGCTACCGAGATAGATGAAGGCATGATATAGCCAGCAGGTACCTCGTAGTTATACACCGGCTCCACATATGGATTTTGGATACGAGGAGCGACAACTGGCATGCACGGGTCCGTAGTTGCATTTGCCGGATCATTATCCTCAAAAAACGGTGTATCCTGTAGTACCGTTTTCTCGCCCTCAATCGGGCTGTCCTCAGCAAATAACGGCTGTGGGTGCTCATTTGCGGGTTGTTCCGTTGGACGAACCACCGTCGCCTCAGCTTGCACTACTCCCTGCTCTGCAACTGTTGCTTCCCCCACACCTTCCATGATCGCTTCCTTCGCAGGGGACAGCGCTTCGCTGCTCTCCAGTTCCGCACTCAGCACGACCTCGCCGGTGATGGGCAGCGAAGCGGGCGCGCTAGCACGAGAGAGAGAGGACTCTTCTTGCTCTCGAACAGGAAGATCGGCATCAAAGATAGTGGCATGGGGATCAGTCACCGGGAGGGTACTCTGCGCCTGGTACACATCCGTTAAAGCGTTACGAGAGGAGATACTGGTCAAGATATGCTCTTCAGAAAGCTGTTCCTGCTTCTTCGCTATTGATGATTCTGCTGCTGATTTCACTCCTGATTCTAAACGGTGTTCTGAAGTAATCGCTCCCGCCACCGCATTTCCACACATATAACAATAGCGAGAATCCCCTGGTAAAAGAATATGACAAAATTTGCATTCGATCATTGTACTCATATGCATTCCCCCCTGTGGTGAGAAAATGATAAACAGAGTAATGAGGGGTCATAAATCCTGTTTAGCATCCAGGGCAAATTATATAAGACATTCGAGGGTAGATGAAATACCCGATGTTCTCTCAAAAAAAGGATATAAAACAACAAGGTACAATCTCATCTTCCCGCATTATACCATAATAATCGAAGGAGTGGGGCGATACTATGCACTTTGGTATACCAAATTACTTACTAACGTATCTTTTTCTCAACCAAAAGAAGAGCATCCACCACCGCGCAATGGATGCTCTTCTCGATCATTATGAACAGACAAACTGAACTTCCTTAAAACGGTAATGTATCGCCAACCAGTTCATCACGGGTCAGAGGTCCGATAGCGGCGATGGTGAGAGGCTGTAGAGGAGAAAAGCGGCGCAGGACGTTCAAAACCTGCTCTTGTGTTACTGAATCGATTCCCTCTTTCACATCCTGCACAGTGCGGATCTTGCGCTCGTACCACCAGGAGCGAGCAATGGCTCCCATACGCGCACCTGATCCCTCGCTACGCATGACGTTCTCACTCTTCAACTGTACTTTCGCCCGTTCTAATTCATCAGTAGTAATGCCATCCTGCTCAAGCTTGCGCAGTTCGTTGACGATAACCTCCAGACACTCGCGCCCCTGTTCGGGAGTAGTGCCAGCGTAAATGCGCATCGCACCGAGATGCTTGTTGCCTCCCATGCTGGCCGAGACGCCATAGACCAGACCGCGCTTCTCACGAACTTCCACAAAGAGGCGCGAGGCCATATTGCCGCCCAGCACTTCACTGATCACCATCGCCGCATAGTAATCGGGATCGGTATAGTTGGGGAAGGGGAACATCATCCCGATATGCTCCTGCTTGCCCTCCTGGTGCTCCAACACAACGGTATTTTCAGGGTGAGGCTCTTGCTTTGCCGAAGGAGCCGCCTGCCCCTCCCAGTTGCCGAAAAGCGCCTGCATTTTTTCTACGACGTGATCCCAATCAAATTTGCCAGCGATAGAGAAGAGGACATTATTGGGCTGGTAGCGCGCTCGCCAGAACTCTTGCAGATCTTTGCGCTGAAGCGAGCGAACGCTTTCATTGGTACCAAGCATCAAGCGGCCCAGCGAGGTACTGCGATAGAAATTGGCGCGCACCAGTTCAAAAATGCGGCTCATCGGCTCGTCATCACGACGACGAATCTCCTGCAAAATGATATTGCGCATCTGCTCCAGCTCGTCACGTGGAAAGGTGGGAGTCAGCAGCAACTCATGGACCAGGTCGAGGGTACGATCAAAGCGGGTATGCACAATTTGCGCCCACACCTGCGCAGTTTCGAGGCCGGTGCTGGCCCCTTTCCGCGCTCCCAGCGTCTCGAAAGCTTCGTTGAGTGCACGCGCATCTTTTTGTTTGGTACCTTGAAACAACATATACTCGAACAGGTGTGCCAGCCCTTCTTTATCCTCTGGCTCGTGAACCACAGCTGCATCTAATTGCAGGCCAAAGGTAATCGAGCTAAGACTGGGCATAGACTGTCCAATTATCTCAATACCGTTAGGCAATTGATGGTAGAAATAGTTTGGCGGTAAGCTCTGTTGATCACTCATCTATAAGATTTTCCTTTCTAACAGGAATGAGACGCAAATGGGAAACATCGTCAGTATATCACAATGCTTCTCATGGCGTTCCATCAAACATGGTCCTCATCTCCACACCACCGCACGCCTTATGATGGAAGCGTTCCTGCCAGGGCAACGAAGGGACGAGTAACCGCGATCTGCTCGTCGAGTCGCTTCACCACAGCCGTTGTTTGCCAGGGTTCCAGCTGCGCGCGCAAACTCATAACGCGCTGAAAGACTCGTGACGATTTCAATTCGGCGATCAACAGCAGCGACTGGCTGGCACAACGACACGCCTCTTCAATCTCCCGTTGTAAAACATAGGAGGTTGCGAGATCAACGAGAACAATGGCTTTGTGACGCAGTCGATGTGGCTCCATAATCTTCAGGCTCTCGTTAAGAACGACCTGAGCACATTCCGGCTGCTTGAGACGCAGGGCACAAACGCCCTTGTAGCCGAGCAGCGTTGAATAGTTGAAGCGAGGGAGAGGCACCTCCGCAGGCTGGGCCACCGCGAGGAAGCGTTCGCTGCGATCCAGCGCCTCACGACACGCCGTTTCATCATACATGTTGGCCAGTGCCTCCGCCTCGATAGCCGAGAGCCAGGCTCGCATAACCATTGGAGCATTATGAGCGGTCAACAGATGGGCCTCTTGTAAGAGGGGAAGGGCGCTCTGTGAATTATGTTCATAAATGGGCACGAAGCTCTTACGCCCCAATGCAACGGCACGCATCACGTTGTCCTGGGCAACCTCTGCCGCCGCGATTGCCACATTGTAATATTTCTCCGCCTGCTCATTCTCTTTCAGATCAAAAAGAATCTCACCCACAACCTGGGCAAATTCTCCTGCCACTGCTGCCAGCCGCGTTCGCGTTGCCTGTGGTGGAGCGCTTTCCAACAGGTCAGTGACAACCTCCAGCTGCCGCTGAGTGTGTTGAAGCAGGTTTCTTGAGAAGGAACCTAAGACATTGGGGAGGACGCGCCAGCAATCGCGGGTCGATGCCTCTACCTGGAGTAATGTCTCCTCGTCAATAGGTGATGAGGATACCAATGTTCTTGTGAGCCGTTCCCAGAGCGGCGAAACGGGAACGTCATGAGACATCGAGATCTGTGCAGGCGATGAAGGCGCGGTCATCGCTGTGCTGGCAAGACCTAACACCTGCAAAAAATTCCGCCGAGACTTATCCATATGCTGGCCCTCTAGTTCTTGCACTGCCAGGACAATACCTTGAGCAATTGCTTCGGATAGCCCTGGCAATTGTTCAAATGCTACGTGATTGCCGTGAGATAACGATTTCTTTTCCGGGGTCTTCTCATCTACAACCAGACCAAGCTCTTCCGAGCGCATACCAAAATACTCACAGAGGAGACGTCTTGATTCAGCATTGATGGGTTTGTTGTGTTCGGCACGTAAAATTGTCTGCGCTCCTACTCCTGCCTCTTCCGCCAGGCGCTTCTGAGTCAGGTTGAAGCGGTCGCGCAATGCGCGCAGGGGGTGAACAGGTTTTCCGCTCATGTTTTCCTCTTTACCACGTTGTTCCCGCTATTAGCTGAATAGACAAATTTTTACAAAGATTCCTTCTTGGAAATTACAAGCACACATCATTGTGTATCTTCATGTCGTAATATTATTATAAGCAGGTTTATATATACAATGCAAATAGGAAGAATGGATAACTCTACAATTCTTATGTAACAGGTCTAGCCTCACATGTTTGAAAAATCATTCAATCAAGAAAGGGTTGATTGAATGAGGTAGATGTAATAGTTCCTCAGTATAGCCTGTTTGAACAACAAGCAAGCCAACGCCGATGATGACGCAGGATCGAAAGGGTAATCTTTCTCAGGAAAAATAATAGTAATAAAAGACAGGTGGTTGGAAGCGTTAAACAGTCAAGAAATTACGCAAGCGCTCTAGCCTGGGTAATGGTACACGTCCTTTTTACATTTCTTCACCTGAGGATATTATTCTCAATAAACTGGATTGGTACAAAATGGGAGACTGCACTTCTAAGCGCCAATGGGCAGATATCTTAGGAGTATTGCATCGACAAAAGCAGACACTTGACTTTGTCTATCTACGCCACTGGGCGATCAATCTATGGGTGGCTGATCTTCTAGAGCAAGCATTGATCGAGATGAAACAACAGGAGGTTCACGAAAACCTGGAATCGATCATTGAAACGTTGAAGATTTTATCTGATGAGGATACGATGGAATCCTTACGTAGAGAGATGCAGGATATTGAAGAGGGAAAAGTTGTACCCTGGGAAGATGTCAAAAAACAGCTTGAGTGAGCAATTTTCCTGGGTGGGCATAACAGTTTGTATGCCCACCAACACAATAACTATGCTTTCCCCTGCTTCTCCTGCGCTTCCTCGATTAAGCTCACTAAATATTGGAGCTTTTTGATGGAATGTTGTGCGTTGCGCTTGTTGCGCTCGTAGCCATCGGGGGCCAGTTGCTGGAACCAGACGCGAATCTCCTCTTCAGAGATATCGTACCACTTGGCATCTGCTTGCAGACGCAGATAGACGCGCATCTGTGGATCTTGTTTCTTGCGCACTGGTCCCTTCTGGTTTGCCTCGCCCGCGCTCTCTTGCTCATCGGCAGCGATAGCTTCTGCCACCTCCGAAGCCGGGTACAACTCTTGATAGAGCGCCTCGACATCGGCGGTGCGAAAAAAGACATCGCGCCCGGCTCCTCGACGCGTTTTGATGCGCCCCTCGCGTACCCAATTGTCTAATGTAAGACGGTCTATACCGAGACGCCTGGCCGTTTCACCAGCATCCATAAAGGCGAAACGTCCAGCTCCTCCGGGTTTGTTGATCATGCTCTTCCCTCCTGCCGCTCTTGAATCGTAATTCCAAAACCATCGGGATCATGCAGAACTGCCAGCGTATTGCCCGTTACCTGTTTTTGTGGTGGCAGCGAGAAGCGAGCGCCCCTGGCCTGCAAATCTTCATAGACCGCCTGGATATTTTCCACCACAAAGGCCAGATGCGAAACTCCGGCTGGCGGCCTGCCACCCTGCTCTGGCAAGCGTTCTTCGCTGCCACGATGCAGAGCCAGCTTCACCGATCCCGTCTCAAACTCGCTCCATCCCGGCGTCGTGAACTTGAGTGCCAGCCCCAACACATCACGATAAAAAGCTACCGAGCGCTGCATGTCGCTCACATAGACAACAATATATTCAGGTTTGTGCAATTGTATCGACATGGATAAATCTCTCCCCTATGACACTTCATCTTTACTCTTCATCAATTATAGCGCAGGGCTGCGATGGGCGAAACTCAACACACAGTTTGGAAGCAGTGATAAAATATTTAAGTATTCAAACAAATAAAATAACGGCGTATGCTTGCCTTACAACCTATCATTTTTTTGCGGAAAGGGAGGTAAAAGATATGTGTGATTTGATTACATGGCCCTGGCCGCGCCAGCTGCTCTCGCTCCCATTCGCCATACGACTTAGCCTTTGTCTGTTTTGCTTCCCCTGTTGTATGGTAATCTATTTCTTGCCCTCGTTGCCGACCGCTGGCAATGGAGTCATCCTGACGCTCTCAATGGGCCTGGCTTCATGGTTGTTCACAAAATGGGGAGCCTGTTGCAACTTCTTTGGCTATATTACCCTCGAAGTGCTCTATCATCTCATATTTCTACATGGAGCCGCGTGGACGCCCCAGCAAACCAGCTCAACGCTACTCATTACCTGTGTACTATTTCTTGAGGGGAGCGTCCTGGTCTCTTTGCGCCATCTACACGACGAGGAAGCAGCTGCCCGACAAAAGGCGGAGCAGGGCGAGCGGCAGATGCGTATCGCCAACGAACAGCAGCGAGAGCTCAACCAGCTTAAAAATCAGTTTATTTTGAATGTGAATCATGAGTTACGCACCCCGCTCACGGCTATCTACGGTTATCTCGAACTGCTTCATTACTGTATCCAAGAAAACGGATCGCTGAACAGGGCCAGACATGGAGGATTTATTGAGAAGGCGTTGTACAATTGTGAACAATTGCGCCTGTTGGTGAGCAATGTATTGGATACAATGGCCATTGGCAACGATAAGGGGCAGCTCACACTGGAACCCACGCCGCTATTACAAACGATCTGTGAGGCGCTGGCAGGCTTTCGCGATGTAGAACATACGGCGCGGGTCCATATCAACTGTTCTGAATCGCTCAACGTTCGGGCTAACGCTCAATGCCTGCGCCACATCTTGCATAATCTTTTCTCAAACGCCTTTAAATACACCAACCCAGATACGCTGATTATAGTTGGGGCCGAACCATATCAAGGCGAGGCGGTGCGCGTCTGGATACAGGATCAGGGGCCGGGCATCCCTCCAGGCGAAATTCCGTTGCTCTTCGGGCAATTTGTGCGCCTGCAACGCGACCTGGCCAGTCCCATACGCGGCACAGGACTGGGGTTGTACATCAGTAAACATCTGGTAGAAGTGATGGAAGGGCGCATCTGGATTGAAAGCACAGGCATTCCCGGTGAGGGTTGCTGCTGCTCTTTCACGCTTCCTCACGCCTCAAATGTGATGAGCCTTACCCAACAATACAGTGAATCCTCGCAAATGTCGTAATCGCGCGATTTATCGCGCATGTGCGAGAATGCGCGATAAATCGCGCGATTACGACATTTGCGAGCGATAAAACATGAGTAGTGTGCTACCATAGCGGCGCTCATCAGTTAATGTCAAACGTTGGCAAGGGACAGCTGCAACGCCGGCGCGCTCTTTCGGATGGATCTGTACAATCACCAGACCGTTGTCGGCTACCAGCGGGGAGCTATCTAGCAGCGTGAGGGTGCGCGCGCCCATCTCCTGATACTGAGGAGGCGCGACATACACGATATCATAGGCGGCTCGTGTGCTAGCGGGAGCGGCGTAATTTTGCAGAAATTTAAAGGCATCAGCGTGTAGCGTCTCAGCCCGATCTGCCAGCCCGGTAATCTGCAAATTTTCGCGCAGAATCTTGAGCACCTTATGATTCATCTCGATAAATGTAGCGTGCGCCGCGCCCCGGCTCAACGCTTCAATGCCCACGCTGCCCACGCCACCAAATAGATCAAGAAAACGCACGTCCTCCACCTCATCGGCGAGAATATCAAAAAGTGCCGTTTTCACACGATCAATGATGGGGCGAGTCCCGGAAGTTTTAGGAGCTTTCAGCCGACGCCCTTTCGCTTCACCTGTTACCACGCGCATAACGTTCCTCCTCAATCAAAACTAGCAGGGCGTCCACCTGCGTCACAAAATCATCCTCCGTTTTTGCCCAGGAAATCAACTCCTCAACCTGATCTACCTTGAGTTTCCGGGGCGAGGTCACTCCCCACACGCCATCGATCAACTCCTGCAAGTGTTCATTGCCAATCTGCGAGACCACCACGTTGTTCAACACCTGGATGCGACTGGGACTGACGGTTGTAGCGCCACGCAACTCGCGCAATTTTTTCAGGATATCTTCAGCCATACTCTGCATTGCCGGACTCAGCCCACTTTCCTCGTCCTCCAGGTCTTCCAACTCATCATCCACCTCGTCTTCATCATCCGGTCCAACCTCTTCATCAAAAATATAGACCGGTCGTTCCTCACGCACCGTCATGCGCTCTTCTGCCAGCTCATCAAGCGGCTCAGCTTTTTTAGGATGAGATGAGGAATTATTGGTTGGTGGCTCGTTGCGCGCAGGTTTTGCATTATCTTCAGCAGCATTGGGCGTCTCCGCAGTTGGAGTTGAGGGCTGGGCGACCAGGGTTTGCAAGCGTCGCAGTTCGTCGCGCAGATTAAGGCCGGAGAGCGTTTTCACTCCCAATAGGCTCATTGCCTGATTTGGCAGCAAATTGAAGTTCTCTTTGATATACTTTACAAAATCGGCTATCGAAACAACCTCATCTACGTTGTTCGTTGAAAGAGTCGCCCCTGGCATACTCGCTCCCACGCTTGGACGCGTCGGGGGAACAACCACCTCTTTTTTCGCAGACGTTGGCCGTTCAGGTGAGCGCATCGCTGACGATTGCACAGGTTGTACCGATTGCGCGGTAGTCTGGGGGGCCGGGGCCGCAGCAGGACGGCTAATTGGCTTGGTGGGCGCGTTCGGCACGGGCACGGATGGTTGTTGTGCGTGCTGTGTGCCTATCTCACGTTGAGCGCCCGACGAGAAGCGACGGCGAATCTGGTCGGCAAGCTGGCTCATACCCACCTCAGCTTCACGAAGCAATTGCGCGCGTGTCTCATCATTCGTCCCTATCACGACGGGAACCTCCACTTCGAGCGTGTGGGTATGCCCACCAGCATTCAGTTGCAGGGCGTGCCGATATTTGATATACCTGCTATCCTCGCCACCGCCACGCAGCCCTTCCTCTTCGAGTTGCTTCCGCGAAATATCATCCATAAATCTTCTCCTACTATCGGTTTTATCTTCGGGCTGCTTCCCAGCGAGGCACGATTGACAGGCCCGATTAAGAGTTTTTTCTCTTCAAGAACTGACGGGTTTATATATCGCGCCCCGACACAAATAATGATAAGTAGAGATAAAACAAGTGCGCATGCCATGATGTAGCCTGTGTACGTACGTACATTATAGCAAAAAGGTTATCTTCTTTCACGAGCCTGCTCTCTCCCTCTTGCCCGACCGATGGCGTGGCACCTGCATAATGTAAAAGTATTCCTGCCGCTCCCCCCCAATCCGGTTATCAAAAGCGTCTTTGCAGGAAAGTAACGTTGCTACGTAGAGAAAATAGGAGTTATTTGAACCGGATCAACAGCTTTTTTCGTTTTACAAGTATCTTTTACCCGCTCTCTCACCACATCTTTAATTAATAGGAGGTGAACAGGGAAAAGACGTACTCCAGAAGTAAGGTGTACCTATAGTTCATCTCCCCTTGTCAAAAAGAGCAGGGTGGTGTATGGTACTAAAAGGGAAAATCCAGATTCTTTTCACGCATTATGCCCGATGCATAAACGCATCCCGCTCTAGATAGATGCATACATCGTAATCCGTTTTTAGAGTGTACAATTAAATTACTCACCAGGAACCACCGCTCAGGTCCGAGAAAGTTGAGAAGAGAGAACATATGATTAGTCCTTCGCCAACTCAACCACCACCAGCACCGGTCTCGGCAACCCCCGAAAGGAAAATCGTCGATTCGACGGTACTTGCCGGATCAGGAAAACCTCGCTCAGGAAGAGTCATCAAGGCTATTCTTCGACCGCCCTTGAAGCTCATTTACTATCTTATTCAGTTCGTCAAGGGTCACAAGCTGCTCTCTCTGGGAGCGCTACTGCTCCTGCTGGCAAGTATCGCGCTTACTAATTATGTAGCAACAGGGGTCACGCCATTCGGGATAGGCAATGATCCTATCGACACTGGATTGCGCACTATAGGTGCCGAAGGGCAGATAAAAACGTGGTTGTATGCTGTGCGTGATGGCAACGCCACTACGCTGGCAAAGCTTGAAGGAAATGTATCTCAGCCGCCAGACTCGACTCAGCTCATCCAGCAGTTCAGCCAGACCGATGGGCGCGTATGGAAGGCGGTCCACGTCGTAGGGACCACTACCCAGGAAGATACAACTGAAGATAGTTTTGTTGAAGTCGAGTTAGCGGACAACGCAACGGCTCCAACAAGTGCCAACATTATCTTCCATTTTATTACCGTCCAGGGAAGCGAAGAAATCTTCGGTATCGAAGTCGTAACTGCCCGTAAAGCCGTACAGCAGCAGCAGCAGTAAAGGGAAACACCCCTCCCATAGACGGAAGGAACACAAGTCGTGGCAAACGAAGAGACGAAAAAAAAGCCGAATGATCTCGATAAATCTATAGACCTGGGCCTGGACCAGTTCGGACGTTTTGCGCGTACGCGCTGGTTCTTACTGGTGATATTGGCGATAGTGATCTGGTACAGCATTGTATACATGGTACCCCAGCTACGCCCACCCACTCCCAGCGTCCTTTTCCAGGTCATCCTCCAGATTAGCTTCGCGTTGATCTTTGTCGGCGTGCAGTTTTTTATGTGGTTCTTTCTCATGGGACGCCCCCGCATGTACTGGGTGCTACCAGGAGAAACCGGTGTCAACTTTGACGACTACAAGGGCAACCCGGAAGTGCTGGAAGCTGCCCGACGCATCGTATCCCTGGTCACAGGCGTCAAAGAGTTTGAGAAGATGGGCGGCAAGCCTGTGCGCGGCCTGCTCCTTTCTGGCCCTCCAGGAACTGGTAAAAGCTATCTGGCCCAATGTATCAGCACCGAGGCTGGCGTACCCTTTGGCTATATCAGTGCGGCCAGCCTGCGCGGTATCTTCATGGGCATGGACGTGCTGGCGATTAAAAATGTCTATAATAAAGCTCGCCGCTTTGCACGCGAATATGGCGGCTGTATTGTCTTCATGGACGAGCTAGACGCCATTGGTGCCTCTCGTGCTGCGGGCGCGACAATGGGCATGGGCATGGGCGGCATGATGGGTGGCATGGGCAACGGCACTGGCGGCCTCAACGAACTGTTGATGCAATTGGACCCGCCAAACATTGATACAGGCTGGTTCAAAAAGCTACTCCGTCTGCTCGGCCTCTATCATGGGCGCGCTCAAACCCATCCAGTGCTAACCATTGGCGCGACCAATATTCCTGAGACGCTCGATACGGCGCTTCTGCGTCCCGGTCGTTTTGACCGCAAAATTCATGTCGCTCCTCCAACCGATAAGTATCGCCCCGAAGTCGTCCAATACTATCTGGATAAGGTCAAACACGATCCCAATATCTCGATAGCTGCCATCTCACAACGTCTGGTCGAGTACACACCGGTCCGCATTAAACACGTGATCAATGAAGCTGTGATTATCGCCCACTTTGACGACCGCGAGACGATTACATACAAAGACATCACAGAGGCACAGGATGTTGAAGAATACGGACTGCGGCAGGAAAGCGAGCTAACGCCCGTTGAGCGCCGCCGCCTTGCATATCACGAAGCAGGACATACCGTTGCCTCCTACTACTTGATGGATCGCTACTTCCCCGCGTATGTCACCTTGCATATGCGCGGCGACGTGGCAGGGGCGGCAGCTTTCGCCCATCAGCGTCCCAAAGAGACCATCATCACACATAACAAGCAAGACATTCTGGCAGATATTCAGATCTCTATGGCCTCGCGTGCGGCTGAAGAACTCTTCCTGGATGTCAATCTCAGCGGCGTCACCGGAGATTTTGCCTCGGCCACCCGCGAAGCGACTCTCTATATCACTGCATTCGGCATGGACGGAACATTTACCTCCGCCCTGGCATTCAGCAATACTAATCCGCTGACTGGCGGCAATCCCTTTGCCTTACCCGGCGTGGCAGAGCGAACGGAGAAGTTGCTCCAGTCTCAGTTTGAGGCGGTCAAACAACTCTTCCGCGACCATAGCGAGGCCGTAATCGCCGTAGCTGAAGCGCTCATTGAACGCAACGAGCTGGTAGCAGAGGAGATCAAACAACTGATCGATGAGGGCGACGCCCGCCGCGTTGCCAGACGCGTTATCAGCGAGTTTGAGCCGCTGTTAGAAGCTGGACGCAACGGGAATGGCAGCAACGGCCACGCTCTTGTCAACGGCCATAACAACGGCAAGGGCGCTCTTCCCGCTCCTCGCGTGGATAGTAGCCCGTTGAATAGCGTTGAAGGCACGAACTCTCCGCTTATGGAGCATGACAACGAGCCACCGCAGGCTACCGGAGATAATCCGTACCTGTAGCAGAGCTGGTGTTGCCCGATCAGACAAGAGGGGCATGGTGAGCAGAAATAGCTTTCACCATGCCCCTCTGTATGCTATCATGTGATGACCTTTGTTGCCAAAACTTGAATATTGGGTGGGTTTCTGTTATCGTGATGGCGGCATCATTCTTCTGCGAATTGAGCAAATGAGATTATGAAAGAAGAATTCCTGATAAGAGATAAGAATTTATGGCAACAAGTGCAGTAGTAAAAGATAATCAACAACCAGACCTTGCGACCAGACAGGGAACTGGCTGGCAATCTCTGCTCACCCTCCTGCTGGCGCTGGCGTTTGTCGGCCTCAGCCTGTGGCTGCGTTTGCGAGATCTGGGACTGCCCTTCGACCGCGATAGCTACGACGAGGGGGTCTACTGGCAAACATTGCGCGCGCTGAGTGCCAGTCATCCTCTCTACTCCGCAACATTTTACGCGCAACCGCCCATGTTCGTCCTCTCTATTTTCCCAACCTATGTCCTCTTCGGGCAAACACTCTGGGCGGCTCGCTTCGGCGTGGTGCTGCTCTCACTGGCGGGACTATTGGGGGCGTATATCGCAGGGCGTGTTCTGGCCGGACGCGTTGGCGCTCTGGCAGCGCTGCTCTTGCTGGCGGTTGACCCGCTGTATCTGGCAGAATCACAAATATTGCAGGCCGACGCCTCTTCGGTTGCGCTCTCGCTGCTTTCGGTTGGTCTGGCCTATCTCTGGTGGGAAAAACCTGATGGACTGCTTGGCCTCTGTACAGCCATCCTCTGCGCCGTTACGCTTGCTCTGGCTCTTTTTAGCAAGCTGCTGGTCGTCTCTACAATTGTGCCGGTCGGACTCCTGTTAGCGGCTCATCTCTGGCGCGTTCTTCGTCAACCCGGCACAACCGGTCAATCTCGCCTCGCACGTAGCCGCTCCCTCATCGCAGGTGTGGTTGCCTTTCTGATAGCGACATTGCTCATCTTTCTGCCCTTTCTTGGCTCGTCCCATGAGTTGTGGCAGGGAATGGTAGCGCTGCACAATGTCGCGGATGCGCAATCTAAATCAACACAACAATCTGGCCTCGCCCTGCTGTTGCCACAGAGATACAATCTCAATATGCTTCGTCCCGTGCTGTTCTCTATCACTGGCGTTGCGGCCCTCTATGGCACCATCGCGGCTCTCCTGCGGCGCGACTGGCGCATATTGCCGTTGCTTGCCTGGCTATTTGTCACCCTGTTCGTTCTGCTGCGTCAGGCTCCGCTCTTCCCACATCACCTGGTCGCACTCATTCCACCACTGGCACTACTCGCCGTCATGGGCATCGCGCCACTTCCTGGCAAACTGGCACTCAACCGGCAACATCTACTGACGCTCACGAACGGCATGACCGCTCTGGCTCTGCTGCTCATCCTGGTTATTGCAGGCCCAGACTTGCAAGCGTCGCGCACTCATCTCTATCAGGTGCGTATGACCGGCGCGGGCCTTGATGCAACCAATCAGAACGTCGCGCGCGATCTCCAGAACGTCACGACCGCGGATCAGATGGTGGTAACAGATGCTCAGTTTATCGCAGCACTGGCAGAACGCAACACGCCTCCCGATCTGGTGGATACATCATCTGTACGCATCAATGCCGGTTCCGTCACCGCCAACCAGTTGATTAAAGGAGCCGGGCAATCCCGAGTACAGGCCGTTCTCTTCTACACGGGACGGATCAATAAGCTTCCAGCTTTCTACACCTGGGTCACGCAACATTTTCGCCTCGCACACAACTATGGCAATGGCAAAGAGTTGTGGATCAAGGTATGATATTAGTTGAATTGAATTGCGTCTTATTGAAACCAGTCAGGAGATGACTATATGCAGAAGAGGAAAACGTTCAGCACAATGGAGATAGTCCTGGTCTGTGTGCTGGTAGGATCGCTAATCCTGTCCTTCATTCAGTCCCGTCAGGAAGAGGATAAACATTCCTGATGCATGATGTATAGCGAGATTTTCACCAGTCGTAGTCGAGCGATTGATCGCGGGACGTTTGTTGTGTGATTCCCCCGCGATCAATCGCTCGACTACGACTGGCGAGACCTCGATTGCTATATTGCATCATTATGCAGCTACTAACGTTGAGGTTGTGGAGAGTATCTCATGATACCCCTGTATCAGACGCTCCATCGCCTCGTACCAGGAATGCCGCTCAGCTTCTTGCAAGGCCGCCTGTCCCATACGGAGGCGCAATGGCTCATCCTCGATCAGTCGGGTCAGTTGATCGCGATAGGCAATCGTCTGCTCCTCTTCGCTGAGTGAGCGTGTATCCAGTAGCAGGCCTGTTTGCTCATGTACTACCAGATCACAGACGCCCTCTGCCAACAGGCCAACAACGGGCAGTGCTGAGGCCATCGCCTCTAATACCACCTGCCCGAACGTCTCAGTATAGGAGGGAAAAGCGAACAGGTCCGCTGAGGCATAGGCAACTGCGAGAGCTTCGCCACTCAGGTAGCCGGTAAACGTCACCGGAACATCTGCCAGTTCTTGCTCAACTTCAGCGTGGGCGGGTCCATCGCCAACAATCACGAGATGGCAGCTCTCATGATCCATTGCACGATAGGCCTGAATGAGCAGGCGCAGATTTTTCTCCCAGGACACACGACCGACATAGAGCAGCACCGTCTTGCGCTCTGGATCGCTACGTCCCACCAGCCAGGATGCTCGCAGCTCTTGACTTCTGCATGCAGGCTGGAACAGAGAGGTATCGATGCCGCGCGGCCAGATACGCAGGCGCTCAAAGCCACGTGACTGTAAGGCCGCCGCAGTAGAAGGAGAGGGGCAAAACGTCAGGGCGCATTGGTTGTGTAGAAAGCGAGTATAGGACCATGTAGGCTTCGTCAGAAAGGGCATACCGAGATGACCACAGTAGGCCGCAAGATTGGTATGATACGAAGAGACAATTGGTTTGTTCAAGAGCCGTGCAACCGCCAGCCCGGTTGCACCCAGCACGACAGGATCGACGATATGCACAATATCGGGCTGAAACTCGTTCAGGCGGCGCAGGAACAATGGACGAAAGAAGTTAAACTTTAGCTCAGGATAGAATGGGAGGGGCAGCCCGGCCGTTCCAACGACCGCTGCACCAGCATAGGTATCCATACCACAATCAGGGCCAAGTAGTAGCGCCTGATGCCCGCTCGCCTGTAGATGCTCAAGCAATCGTGCCAGTGTACGAGTCACGCCATCCAGTTTCGGCAAAAAGTTTTCAGTGACAATTGCAATGCGCATGATTCACCACCAGTTATAGCTTTGTACCTGAAAATAAAAGTAGCACGTTGTAGTTAGTGGACAATTAAGGTGTCTTTAGGGCGTTGTAAAACATAGGCTAAAAAGTGGTTAAGGGGAGAGTGGTCGTGGTATACCAGATATCTCACAAAAATGGTTAAGGAAGACTTGTCAAGATGTACCAAATGTCCTACACAGGCCAGCGCACAAGCTAGATTCGTGAACTTTCATTGGACCATCCGTTATACTAAACGAACATACAACATAGTTATTTTGCGCTAAGCACAAATACATGTGTCGAACATATGCACGAACGCGTGGAAGAGTGGCAGGCCCTAAAGCTGTAAGGGGTGGAATAGGAGAAATAAGGCAAGAGGGCGTGGTGAAAGGTGATAAGAATTTTTAGAAAAATTAACCTATAGGAAGCAGGTAAATATACGGTGAAACGTCAATTTGTGCAATTTCAACCTTCTCGGGGCCAGAACGGTTTCACAACGCCAGGAGAGCAATCTTCGGGAGCGCCTGCCCAGTCTCGCGAAGCGACGCCACCGACAGAGCCGTATCTCCCCAATAAGAAAAAAACAGGGCTGCTCTCCAACTACCCATCACCCACCTCCGGGCCAGGGCCACAGGCACCAACAAAACAGCAAGAGCCGCCTGCCGCGTCCTGGGCTATACGAGAGGACACCCCTCCTGCCGCATCCTGGGCCATACAAGACGATACGCCACCCGCCGCGTCCTGGGCATATGTTGATGAGCAGGAAACTTCAATCACGCCAGATCGACCTTCCGAGCGCTACACTGACCCTTTCATGAAACGGGACGAGGCGGAAGATTTTTTGGCCGGGCGCGTCTCACCACATCAATCAGCTATCGCTCGCTCGCCATTTGCGCAGCCGCAACAATATCCAGGCGGTCCAATGCAGCAACCCGGCCCCGGGGCCCACAGGGACAACCAATGATGTCCCCGCCAACCAACTATAGAACTGGCATGCCCACGCAGCAACCGCCTTTTCAGCAACCAGCGCCATTCCAGACACCCATGTCCGGGCCACCAGGGGGCAATATGGCTCCTCCACAGCAGCCAATGTATGTGCGCGGTCCGATGATGCCCCAGCAACAGCAGATGCCGATGTCAGCGCCCAATCGCTCTGGCTATTTGAACGGTCCGCCACCATCGATGCATGACGTGGCAGTTCGGAAACAGGCACAGAAAAAGAAACGCTTCCCGATCTGGGCCAGAGTGCTTGTTGCGAGCCTGGTCGTAATGATCGCAGCTGGCGGCTATTTCGCAATGCCCTATCTCAATATCGTTGGCAGAAGTACGGGTCAGAAGGCGACGCAATTTGGCACGCCAACCACCAAAGGTGCAGGCAGCAACACAATGCAAACGAGCAATACCGACAATGGCCCGGTGCTCAGCGGCAAGCGCATCAATATTTTGCTCCTGGGAAGCGATACCGACGCAAAGTTCGATCAGGGTACCTATCTCGCCCAGACCGATATTATCGTCACGATTGACCCCAACACGAAGTATGTCGGCATGCTCTCAATTCCACGCGATATGCAGGTAACGATCCCCGGCTATGGAGCTGACAAACTGGATATCGCCTTCTCCGATGGCTATAGGAGCAAGAAAAGCGATAATCCCGTCGCGGATGGAGCTGGCCTCGCAATTGCCACGATAGAGCAAAATTTCGGCATTCACATCGATCAGTACGCGTGGGTCGGCCTGGATGGTTTCATCAAAGTTATTGAAACTGCTGGCGGCGTCGATGTCGATGTGCTGCATCCAATGGTCGATGATACCTATCCCGACGATGTAGACACCACTACCGGCAAAACACATGCCACTACCGGCCAGGCATTCGGGTATAAGCGGCTCTATATCGCACCTGGTCCGCAGCATCTCAACGGCGTGCAAGCGCTAGAGTACGTCCGCACGCGCCACTCCGATCTGGTGGGCGACTTTGGGCGTTCCGTGCGCCAGCAGCAGGTATTGAACCAGTTGAAAGCCAAGCTAGAGACGCCTGATATCATCGCCAAGTTGCCTGAACTGGCTACAGATCTGGATGGCTATGTTAAAACCAGCATGAACTTAACTGATCTTGCCAGCCTTGCCAACTTTGCACGCACAATTGATACTAACAAGATCGACCGACTGGTGCTCTCGCCACCCTATTCAACATCCATTAAAAATTCTTCAAACTTCGCGCCAGTATGTGATAAGATTATTCCAGCTATCCAAAAAATGTTTGATCTGGCAGCAAATGAGGCAACCTGCATTCCGCAAGCCTCTTCAGGCGCGGCTGGCCTCGCCTCACCACGCATCCCAACCACTGGCGTTACCAACCAGACTTCGGTGAACACTCAGACGCAACAGGCGAGTCAGCCAGCACAAATGACGATGCTCAGTTCCAAACGGTCTTACGGCGATCCGTTTGGAGTGCAATGTCTGCTCAATCTCATGTTTATGGTGACGTTTGAATCGTTTGACGCTATGGCAACGACATAGATGCTGGAAATAGAACAATGAAAAGATATACACGCAGGCAAACACTGGTGCTGCTAGCGCCACTTGCCCTGGGTCTTCAAGGTTGTCTGAACTTTGGAGGTACCACCAATAACAACGGGGACAAATTCAAGACGATGGGCAACGTCGGTGGGAAAGAGATCGGCGTATCAGACAAGGTAGCCTTTAAGGGGAAGATCTATTTGACACTTGGTCGCAGCCTTTTCGTGCTGGATGACCAACTCGAACTCAAACAATTAACGAATAACATGGATGTGCGTGATCCAGCTGTCTCGCCTGATGGCAAACAGATTGCGTTCGTGCAGCGTCAGAAGAACTACGCCGATCTACTTGTCATGCCCAGTGGCGGCGGCAAAGCGACCCGACTGCTCTCCGGCAATGGCAAATACATCCCCAATGTTGGAGGATTGGCACCACACAGCAGCTACCACTGGCACGCCCAACCAGCGTGGCGCGACAACAAGACGCTGGCCTTTGTCAGCGACCTCGCCAAGTTAAATACCCCGGCAGGGGCCGGTATTGATGACTTTGTATTAGATCCACAGGTCTTCCAGATCTCGCTGGAGAACCTGGAAGCGGCCCCACAATTAGTGGCAACGGCACACTATGGCGACGGAGGGGATCGCGACCCCAGTTTTCGTCCGGGGCAGCCGAACCAACTCATCTATACGCACTATCAATATGATGCAACCGGCCAGCACCAGATTATTCAAATTCAACTGGAGGATGCCGACGCCATCGTCAACAATCCGGGCGTCTACAAGGCCGGGGCAGCTGAGTTCAATCCCGGCGTTGATCTCACCCCCGAGAGCAACGATCTGGCCAATATGATGCCCACCTGGTCTCCCCAGGGCGATGCGATTGCGTATGTGCGCCGTTTAAGCGCAACCAGCATGGGGCTGTATATCATGTTCCCCCCCACAACGGACGTGACGAAGAACCCGAACGACGCAGCGGTGCAAAAGCTGGCACTGGAGCCATACAATAAATCTGTACAGATCCTCACGTCCCAGTTTATCAGTCAACCGGTCTGGTCCCCCGATGGCAAGCAAATTGCCTATTACACTTACACAGAGAACATGTTTGACCTCTGGCTCGTGACAGTGGCAAAAGATGCAAAAAGCGGGCAGTACAAAAAAACGGGAACACCTCAACAGCTTACCCATACAGGGGGAAAACTGGATGCAGATTCTCGTCCTTTCTGGACTACATAACCCGTTGATGGTATACTAGCCTCTGAAACTAGAAAGTCCTTGTGGTGTATTCGCCCAGGTCGCTTGAGGTAGAAACGTTGAACCAATTAGAAGGCACACTCATTGCTGGACGGTACGAGATTCGTGAACATATCGCCTCTGGTGGTATGGCAAGCGTCTTCAAAACCTGGGATCACCGCGTAGAGCGGATCGTGGCCATCAAAGTTTTACGGTCCCTGGATAAAAACGATCTACGAGCCGTCGAACGCTTCCGCCGTGAAGCCCGTGCTGCCGCTGCGCTCGCGCACCCCAATGCCGTCACTATTTACGACTTTGTAGAAGAGGCTGGTCAGTATTTTCTTGTCATGGAGTATATACAAGGCCCAACGTTGAAGCAGCTCATCGCCCAGCGCCGCCAGTTACATGCGCGCGAGGCCATCGAGGTAGCTTCACAGGTCTGTGCGGTCCTACAAGTCGCACATGCCCGGGGCTTCATTCATCGCGATATCAAACCACAAAATATCATGTTAGCCTTGAGCGGTGGGCCGACGGGGGGCAGCTTGAATGATGGTGGAGCGTGGGTCAAACTCACCGACTTTGGCATTGTACGTGTCGCAGAGGATGCAGGGTTGACGAACAGTGGTATCGTGCTTGGCACTGCCGACTACCTCTCCCCTGAGCAGGCGCGTGGAGAGACGCTTACGGCCTCCTCCGATCTTTACTCTCTGGGTGTGGTCATGTTTGAGATGCTCACAGGGCGTCCGCCTTTCGTTGGTCCAACAGCGGTTTCCATCGCCATGCAGCATGCCTCGGCGAATCCACCACCTTTACGCCAGTTTAACCCCCATGTTCCGCCAGCTGTGGAGCAGGTGGTCAATCGGACGTTGCAAAAAGAGCCGGAAGACCGTTTTATGTCTGCCGCAGAAATGCAACAAGTACTGCGTCAATGTTCAAGAGAGTTGATGCGAGGAACCCAATCCGCACCCGGTGCCCAAGCGTATCCACGCAACTACATGCCCGGCGCCGATAGTATGGGAAACCTGCCTCCATCTGCTCGTGGACAGTACTAGTACAATAGTAGTGGTAAGAATACCGCACGCCATCTTTCCGGTCAGTGCAGAATAGGGCTATGTAAAAGTTCCCGCGCAGGGGCTTTTTGCGTCCTTACACAACAATGTATGTTGAAGATTGCAATGTTGTCGCGCGACAATATTGCAACCTCAATCAAGCATAAAGCAACTTCCAGCAGTTGCTCTCATTCGCTTTTTATAGCGCGCAAGCTTTCCTTTTTTGTCGTTTTATCAGGTAAGAGAGTTTTTTCTTGCCCCAGAACATGGAAATGTAGTATGGAACGTACACAAATCAGCACCCCCAAGGCCCCAGCTGCTATTGGACCTTACTGTCAGGGTGTTCGCTATGGACAATTTATTTATACCTCCGGTCAGATCCCGCTCGATCCTACCAGCGGCGAGATCGTTGGAGAAGATATCGCGACCCAGACGCACCGCGTCCTGCAAAATCTGCAAGCGGTACTCAATCAGGCTGGCTCGTCGCTTAGCAACGTCGTGAAAACCACTGTGTTTCTCACCAGCATGAGCGATTTTCAGGCGATGAATGCCGTCTACGCAACCTATTTCAATGAGACATTGCCCGCACGTACTACCGTCGCAGTGGCCGATTTGCCGCGTAAAGCACTGGTCGAAATTGAGTGCGTAGCGCTCGTTGAGGGCTAGCCTCATCAGGAGAATGCTGGTGAATACTGCTACTATCTGGCGTACTACCCTGGAGCGGCTGGAACTGGAACATACGCAGATCGATGCAGTTAGCAAGGCATGGCTACAGGATGCTCACTTACTGACCATTCCTCATGTCGCTGCTGATGATATCGACGCACCCCTCGATGCACAGGAGCAGGGGGTCTACTTCACGTTACAGGTTCCGAATCACCTGGCACGTGATGTGATCACAACACGCTGGCGACGCTCAATTGAGGAGATCCTCAAAGAGTTGACAGGTCAGGCTGTGACACTTTCTGTGACCGATGAGAGGACTGAAGGACTTTCTTCAGTCCCCGAGCAACCACCATTTGAGGAGCCACTTTCTCACGCTGCATCTCAGTCAACAGATTTTATTATTACAAAAAATAATTATGGCTCGTATGATATGGCACCTGAGACCACTATGCCTTCAGAATTTCAGTATATGACCGGCAACTCTGGCTCGAACGATTCGCTCGAAGATTGGGACAACGAACAACGGGCAAATATTTTGATGCACAACCGGCTCAATCCACGCTATACCTTCGACGCTTTTATCGTCGGCAATAGCAATCGCCTGGCCCATGCCGCCTCTCTCGCCGTTGCAGAGGCTCCAGGCGAATCATACAATCCGCTCTTCCTGTATGGCGGCGTGGGATTGGGCAAGACGCACCTGCTTCACGCGATCGGACATCAGGGCGTTCTCACCGGGCTGGCCGTTCTTTATGTCTCCTCTGAACAATTTACCAACGAAATTATTAATGCCATCCGTTATCGTACAACAGAAGAGTTTCGCGCCAAATACCGCTCGGTCGATATCCTGCTGGTCGATGATATCCAGTTTATCGCGGGTAAAGAATCGACAGAGGAAGAGTTTTTTCACACATTCAATAGCTTACACGAAATGAGCAAGCAGATCGTGATCTGTAGCGACCGTCCGCCTAAAGCAATTGTTAGCCTGGAAGAACGGTTGCGTTCGCGCTTCGAGTGGGGATTGATTGCCGACATTCAGCCGCCAGACCTGGAGACACGCATGGCGATTCTGCGCGTGAAAGCCGATCTGCTCCATTATGCGATACCTGACGAGATCATTGCCTATATCGCCGGGCGCGTGCAGACAAACATCCGTGAGTTGGAGGGCTGCCTCAATCGCTTGATGGCCTATCAGCAATTGCACCGCACCGATCTTACGATGGATGTGGCCCGCGCCGCGATGTCCTCGCTCGGCAACGATAATCGCGAAAGCCGACTGGATAGTCGCCAGATTGCTCAGGCCGTCGCGGAATATTATCACATCTCTTTAGCAGCGATGTGCGGCAAGCAGCGCGATAAACATATCGTGGTGCCGCGCCAGATCGCCATGTATCTTATTCGGCAGGAAACCCAGGCATCGCTATTTGAAATCGGACAACTCTTTGGTGGACGCGACCATAGCACGGTGCTGCACGCCTGCGAAAAAATCGAGCGCACAATCAATACCAATCCAACCCTGCGCCGCGAGGTAAGCTCTATTCGCGAACAATTGTTGCGGGAATAAGCGCATCAAAGCAGTATTTTTTCATATTGGAGATCTATGCAACTACCATATTCTACCTATCTCATCGATCTTGATGGCGTCGTGTATCGTGGCGAGACCCTGGTGCCAGGAGCAGCTGACTTCATCTCCTGGCTCGACACGCACCACAAAAAATACCTGTTTCTCACGAACAACTCGTTTGCCAGCGAAACACAGGTCATTGCGAAACTGGGGCGTCTGGGTATCACCACCGACAAAAGCCACGTCCTGGGCGCTGGACAGGCGGCGGTACAGAATATCGCGCATCGCTTCCCCGGCGCTACCGTCTATGTTGTTGGCGAACAACCACTGATTGATCTCGTCCACGCGCATGATTTGCAGGTGGCCGATCCCGACGCTCACCGGGCTGATGTGGTGCTTGTTGGCCTCGATCGTGGTTTTGATTACAAGAAGCTCACTGGCGCAGTGCTGGCGGTGCGTGCAGGGGCTACGTTCATCGCGATCAACCGCGATCCTTTGCTTCCTACGGCGGGAGGCGCAGTTCCCGGTTGTGGCACAATGGTTGCCGCCATCGAAGCGGGCAGCAGCGTCAAACCAGAGGTGATCGGTAAACCACAACCGGCGCTCTTGCAAGAGGCCGTCCTCAGCCTCAACAGCACGGTTGATGAAACGGTGATGGTTGGGGATACACTAGAAGTAGATATTCTGGCTGGCAAAGCTGCCGGAACGCACACGCTGCTCGTCCTCTCCGGCAACACCACGCGTACACAACTGGCCGCCTCATCGATCACACCCGATCATGTCTATGAAAATCTGGCAACGGTGATGGCGGATACACCGGCTCGACTTTAAGCAAAAGGATTCTCATTGGTAGATGTGGAGAGATTCCGCAAGCAAACTCTCCACATCGGCTTCTACGCCCCGGCGCGATATCGTCCTATCGCATACCATGTACAATGCTCATGCTGTTTCTGTTCTATCGCTTCTGATTCGGGCATACCTCGCGCCGGGGAGCCGTCGTGGGTAAACCACGCCTGCTCGCCCAGCGCATACCTCAACAGTCGCATCACATACTGCTTCTTTATGGCTGCCATTTGCGGAGAAACGCCATAACCGTCCAGGGACGGAAGTAAGTATCGACGCGTATAACTGCGATAATTTTGTATTGCCCGACGCCCTCTGCGGGCAGGCACCCGACACAGGGAAGAGCGTAGAGAACGATACCCGATGCCGCAGACCGCCGGATCTTGCAGGAGTTGGATCAGCACACCCCGCTTGCGCGTCGCATCCAGAGCCACCTCTGCCAGCAAATGTACATAGAACTCTGGCGACACATCACACAGAGCGCTGTACAACCCGGAAACGCCCTCATCCTGTGAGAGCAAGAGCCGACGACAGTTCAGGTAGTTCAACAGCAAGTATCTGTTCATGCATGTATGCGGCAGAGCATCCACAAAAATGCGGAAACTCCAGTCTTGTCAGGACATAACGCCGCCCTCCTTTAGATCAAAGTTCTGAGTAGAAGACAACAACATTCACAGGCGCGAACATAGACCGCATGGCGGATCACAAATGGTGCATATCGGTGTTATGAAAAGAGGAAATCTGCCACAAAGAGCAAGCAAAAGTTTGTTGACTAAGGAAAGCCCTTTTGCATCAGAACATTCCTGTTAGTCGTTTTCTCTCTTCAATATATACCATCTGATTTGCGCTTTGTCAAGTATTATTGAGTTGCTTTTTGGACAGAGGCTTCATCATCCGGCTGCTGATCTGCTTCTATGCTCTGTCGGGAAGGGGCGAGGCGCGCAAAGAGTAGATAGCCAGCATAAAACATGACCGGCCACATCACAACAGTCATCAGCGGCCCCAAAAAGCTATCCCAGACGACGTATGAGGCACCGATAGCAACATTGACGATATCACGCACAATGCCAAAGATGGGCAGGCCAAAGAGCAGTACCCGGGCTAACCAGTGCCAGCGTCCGCGCCAGAAGCGCCAGACGAGCAGATAGATCATGCTGCCGTAGATCAGGATCGGAATCATATAGAACGGCAGCGGGAGATGCCAAAACAGCTCTTTGAGCGAATAATGCCACCAGTGAGCGTAATAAGCGGCAAGATCAAAGCCGAGGTTAATAATCCCCATTACCAGGCCACCCAGTAACGAAGGGAAAAACACGCGCAGGGGTGGGCGAATCAACAGGAGGGCAATAAGATAGACGATAATTGTAAAAGGCGCAGCTATCGAGAAAAGCACAGCTAAGCCGTAAAAATCTTGCATTGTCATACGAGAGGTACTCCGTACTCCTACTCTTAGTCACTTTTGCTGCCGTAGCCTTAGTCATTTTTGCGGCAACAAAAAAGGGAACTGCGATGAATAGCATATAGCTACGCGTCGCCCTGCCCGGATCACGATGATCTGGCAGATCTGACTGCTGTAATTGGTGTTGTGGAAGTCATACTCATTGTAATGGCTCTTCCTATTATACAGGAAAACGGAGCCGACGCGAAGAGAGAAATGTGCTTTTGTGCCGCCGCTCATAGGATCATTATTGCCTATAGAAGCCGCTCATACTAAAACAAGAACCTATCATTTGTAAATAGCGATCATAGATCGTCCGTTCATATATTGGCGCTTTACCTATAAACAAGATCAATTTAGTATTCTTATCCCAAAGACTAGAAATTGGACATAAAATATGTTATCTTTCTTTAAAGGGTGTTTTTATCATATGAAACCCGCAAGGTAAGTAAGATTATTTTAAGCGTCCACTTGATGACCGTCTATACATATACAAGGTATAAAGCAAGATAAACGTTTTGTTACTTGCTCGAACAATATGTCTGGATGGTTGGCTCTTCACCATTTGAAGAGCAGAAAGTGGTCGCGATGTCAGAGAAGTCTGTCTGCCTGGTTATCATGCCTTTCGGGTCCAACTCGAATCATACAAAAGAATACTGGGATGATCTTTTCACGCGTTTTATCAAGCCTGCAATAGAAAGGGCCACTGATGGTCATACACGGCTGGGATATGAGGCTATCAGGGCAGATTCAAAAAACGGCGATATCTCAGACGATGTGCTGCAAAACCTTTTGAACGCGGACGTGGTAGTAGCAGTTCTTACCGATACCAGCCTGAACGTGATGTATGAACTGGGTATTCGACACAGCGTACGAGGTCGCACAATTATGATTATTGAAAAAGGGCAGGAAAGTACTATCCCATTTTATCTCAGGAATTATCGTACTATCCCATATTCTACGGCCGACATGCATGATTTTCAGGTGGCTATTGAACAGCAACTCTACACCATCCATCACCTTGCCTCATATTCTGATAATCCCGTTAGCAGCTATCTACACAAAACCGGTCAGAGCATTGAGTTTTTCACGCAACAAAAATGGGAACAATTCCAGGCACGATTACAGGCAAAGGGTTTTACCGCCTTCTACACCCGCGAGGATAACGACAAAAGAAATGCTCGCAAGACAGAGGCACTGCAAAAAGCCAATAAACATATCTCTCTTATTGCCTCATCTGGTTATGCCTATCTGGAAAAATTCGGCAATCTCTTCCGCCGAAATGTACAGGACCGATTACGCGCCAATGTTCCCGTCCATATCATTTTAGAACACCCCTTTTCTGATAGCAGGGTTCAACTCACCCTGGGTGCGCTGCTTTCGGATAAATCACATCTCAGCCCAATCCAAAAAGCTGTTCTGGAAAAATTCCAGCAAGAGGACTTCACAGGCTTTGACCCCGTCGAATTTATTGGACAAAGCGATCACTTCACCGGCAAATTTCAACGCAGCCTGGCAGGTTTTGAGGAATTACAACGACAGTTTGGCAATCTCATTGATTTACGCATCGCACGTTTCCCGATACCGGCCACTATCCTTCTAACGGAAGGAACCGGTTTTTGCGAACCCTATATGCGCGCTGAGGCCAGAACAGATAACCGTATGACAACGTTCGAGATAGAATTTCCTGGTGACCACGATTTCCATCTCACTTGTATGAACTACTTCGGTTTTTTATGGAAAACCTCTCTATCCTATACTGAATATAAAGCAACCCTTGAGTTCAGGAAGGAGAAATTCAGGCAAACCTATGTACAAACACAAACCAATCCCGATGGTAGCGCAACATGAGTCGTGGATATCTCTTGATCTGATCCAGGGATGCCCGGCAAACTGTGTCTACTGCTACCTGGGGCCAGCCGGACTGACAAAACAGGTTCCGGGGCCGCCAATTACCGCTCCAGAGCCAGCATATCAAACGCTATCTACCTATCAATATGTTGAAAAGTCTCGCTTTAGTGATGTTCCCGGAGGCAGAAACTTTCCCGTTGCAATTGGCAACTATACTGATATGTGCCTTACGCAAAAAAACCGTGAGATATTGCTTGAATTGCTTATCAGGCATAAACAGAGCATGCCAGAAACACCTGTTTGTATTGTGACCAAAGCTCTGCTCGATCAGGCGTTTCTAGCAACAATTCAGCACATAGGCATTACTGTGATTTTCTTTATCTCACTCTCATTTCTACCGACCACGCTTGAAAAAGGTGCTCCCCCTCCCACGACGCGCCTTGCTAACTTCAAGCGTATTGCTCAATTCCCGAATCTACATGCTATCCATTTTTGGCGGCCCGCGACCTCCAAAAGCGTTCCCGATCGTGCGACCGCTCTCCACCAGATCGAGCAATTGCAACAATCTGGTGCTCGCGTATCCGTCGTCACTGGATTGAAATTTGGCAAGAACCTGGCAAATGCTTTTCGTATCAACGAACAACACGCACTTCATGAATACTTCACAACCAGACAAGCAGACGAGCATGCAGAAAATGAAATATTTGAGCAAGATGTCCAGGAAGCTATACTCAGCGCTGCTCATGAGCTGGCCTATCCGGTCTATCTGCATACATCCTGTGCAGTCAGTTATGTCTTAGAACAGCCTGAATATAACGCTACCTTCAGAAAGCCTCATCTTGAGGCGAAGTGTCAGGTTAGCACCTGTCCACCGGCTCAAAGGGAACGCTGCTTTTACTTTCAAGCACGCTTCCCGCATCCTTCTCAATTGTTACTAGAACAGGTAGCTCGTTACCTGAATCTCCCACTTTCATCCGTCATATACTCAGAACGTAAAGATTCCATTTTCGTCGATTGTTCGCTTACACAGGAAGAACAGACTTTTCTTACGCAAGCTACTAGCTTTCCAGTGCGTGGAAAAGGTTTAACGCCTACATTAGAATGGATTGGAAGTATCAACCGCTAAGGAGATAATAATGGAAGTTTCGGAAATGATCTTAATGACTCGTAGGGTTACGCGTCTCTTTGATAAACTCGTTGATGAGTGGCAACCAAGCGTCATGGTGACAGAACTTGTGGGAGAAGTTGGCACATTGGCGGACAGCATTATGATTCGCGAAGGCCATCGCCCTCCCCGCAAGTCTAATGATACTATTGATCTGGAAGACGATGTTGTCGATGTTTTGTTCATGCTTATACGTATTGCAGATCACTATGATATCGACCTGGAGCAAGCTTACAAAAATATGATTCTAGAAACTCATGAAAAGCTGGAGCGACGGCTGCACGACCGCACAGTTAGCAAGAACGGCACAAGCTGGCAATCTTCCTAACAGAGGACAGCAAATACCATTCACCGGTTCATGCATGAAAAGTTACGCATGAACCGGTGAATGGTGCTTCTGGTAAAAGGCGATCTTTCAAGAATGTGTTTCCTGGTCCAGCGCCTTTGAGCGACGTGCCTTCTGCAAGACAGCTAGCCATTGTTTGTCGCGCAAAGGCAGTTCTGGTGGCCCCTCAAGTTGAGCGGTAGCCAGAGCGATCCAGCTGATTTCAGCCTCCAGGCGCGTCTTGATATAGGTGAGAACGAGCAAGCCATACTCGTCAATAAACGCAGTTTCGTTGGCCTGCCACTCTGCCAGATAGTCCAGCACCTCAAGCGATTCATCGCGCCTCGCCCTTAAATGCTCGATTAAAGCTGTGCGATCCGCACCAGCGGTCCCCCAGAAAAGCATTTTCATTAAGAGATCATCGCGGGAGGGCAGCGGATAGCCAGGAGGTTCTTCTAACCAGCGCGCCAATTCACGCCAGCCATCAGCGGTCAACTCATAGATCTTCTTGCGCCTTCCTTCGGTCTCTACCTGCTGCGTCTCGACCAGCCCCTCTTCTTCCAGTTGCTTGAGGCGCGGATAAATACTCCCAAATCCCAGAGCCGAAAGCATGCTCAGGCTCCCCCGTTCGGCCTCTGCCTTCATGTCGTAGCCAGAACAGGGCACGAGGCTAATAATACCTAATATAGTATGTTCAATCGACATGGTGGTGCCTCCATCAAATCTCACGGCTATCGTCACGATATATAGTATACTCGTAAAAGCTGAGAATGGCACGGCACCACGTCATCTAAAGCGTTTGTTGCGACTCATATCTCATTTGAGGTCTGAGTCGCTCAATCTCTTTCTTGTTAGCTGTTCCCTATCGCCTGTTCATATGTAGATTGGAATATAGCACCCTGCTGAGTAATAGTATTCCCTGAAGAGACCATCGGGATTGCAGTATTGGTGGCAGAGTACTGCATCGAGGCAAAGATATGATTGTCAATCAGCGTCTGGAGCGCTTTGGAGGTCCACTGCGACATGAAGGTCTGGTTGGTGAGCTTGCCATCAGCAAAACCCATGCCGTTTGATTGGATCAATTGATCCGGGGCGTAATTCCATTCGGTAATCATCATCGGCAACTCTGTGCCTAACGTCGTCTGCATCACCTGGCGCACTCCATTGATGTGCTTTGTCCAGTTATCAATACCGCTCATGCAGCGGGCAGCATCCCATTTATAACTACAGGTATACTCGTGCCAGCTGACGGCATCGGGACGCGGGTTGGCGTTTTTCAGAAATGTGGTTAAATAGTTTGGGCTATACTGATAGTTGACCGGACCAATAAAGACACCGTTCAACGCCAGTTTCTTCAGTTGAGGCACCAGAGCGTTCCAACGATCCGTATATTCCGTGACATTCACGCCGTTGAGATCGTCCTCGTTGCCAAATTCATAGTACACCGTACTATTACCGAAGACCTGATTCATCACATTAATCATACGTGTATTGTCAGTCATCACCTGGGTCACGCTGGGATTCTGCGCCCCACGCAACGAGACAATAGCAACAGCACCAATCTTTTTGATTGCCTGAGCAGCCGCGAGATTGACGGCATCAGAATTGCTCTGACGTGTTGGCACACGCACAATCTTGATGTGCATCTGCTGCATCAAATTCTGTGTCTCTGTAGAAGAGATAAACTGGTCGCCACTATTAAACAATCCTAAATTCGTTCCAAATATCAGCGGCGAGGTTCCCGCATTCGCCTGGATTGTCGTCGGCTTAGGCGTGGGAGAAGGCGTTGGTGAACCCTGCGGTTGGGGCGGCAGCACCAGATCGCTGTTGCTATCCGGCTTGGGAGCAACAATTATCGAGGTTGGCTGAGCCATTCCCAGCAATCCTCGTGCATAACTACTTTCTCCCCCTAGCGCCAATATATTTACAATTATTAATACCATAGTCGCTGTAGCATAAAGGGACAGAAGAGGCCGGGAGACAGGCGTGATTTTAGTACGCCTGTTAGCACGCCGGGTAGTATGATCGGTGGAAAGTCCGCTTGTACGTTGGGTAGTGCGTTCAGATCTCATACACTTGCAGAACTCCTTGTTTTTCGCTCCGCACCGGCGGTCCCTCTGCACCGAGTACGCCGAATTCTTGTTTCAATGCTATCAATTCACCTTCACTCTACCAATCTTCTTCCATTTCTACAAGTTTCACCGCTTTTTTCCCCCTTTCAGTACTACCAGGTTAAAAAATCTTAACCTGATCCAGCTCATAGCGAGTGAAAATCAGGATAATGTACCCATTTTCCACTCACCGTTAGCTTGCTGTGATTAGCATCTGATCGACACAACAAACCGTACTAGAAAAGGAATGAGTGCGGCTGCATCCTAGTCCATCGGCACGCTATTTCCACTCAGAGGGACACAGAAAAAACACTGACAGTATGGTATACTTGGAACAGTAAGCATTGTTCAGCTAGTAGCGCATGGGCCAGGTTGGTAGGAGGAAACCTGGTTGACGAGGTGGAGACTGTTCGGATTATCAGCGGGGAGTCTCCAGGGCTGATCACGGCCCTGACAAGCAAACGCACAAAACTGGTTGGTAACGATCAGGCCAAAAAGCTTGCAGTGATATAGAAGCATGTGCCCATCTCTATACACGCATGCACAAAAAAACGAAAGGATACCATCCTCAACATGTGCGGTATCATTGGCTACGTCGGGCCAGAAGGCACCGATGTTACTACTATATTGCTTGAAGGACTCAGTAAACTCGAATATCGCGGCTACGACTCCGCCGGCATTGCCGTTCTCACCACCAATGGAGATCTCTCCCTGCATCGTCAGCCCGGCAAAATCGCGAATTTGAAGAAAGCTCTGGAGCTGGTCGCTACCGTTGATAGCGCTTCAGGGCCCGTTGCAGGCACGCTCGGCATCGGCCATACGCGCTGGGCTACACATGGTCGTCCAAACGAAACCAACGCCCATCCTCATCCCGATTGCACCGGCCTATTGACCATTGTCCACAACGGCATCATCGAAAACTACGCCGAACTGCGCCACGAGCTGGGCAGCAGCGGGCATACCTTCCTCTCCGAGACCGACACCGAGGTTCTCGCCCATCTGATCGAACGCTCCTACTTTGGCGAAGCACAGCACAATCTCACCGAGGCGGTCCGGCTGGCGCTCCAACACGTACGCGGCACCTATGCCATCGCGGTTGTCAGTCGAGAGCAACCCGACGTTCTGGTTGGCGCGCGCTGCAATGGCGGTCCCTTGATCGCAGGTCTGGGCACCAATGAAAACTTCCTGGCCTCCGACATTCCCGCTCTGCTCAAACATACGCGCCGCATCCTTGTGCTGGAGGAAGGCGAGATCGTGGAGCTACGCCCGAACAGCGTTTCGCTCTTTCAGCAGGACGGCACACCGATTCAGCGCGAACCTCTCACCATCGAATGGGATATCGAAGCAGCCGAAAAGGGCGGATATCCTCACTTCGCATTGAAAGAGATCCACGAACAGCCTGAAGCCTTGCGTCGTGCTCTGTTGGGACGTATCCAGGATGGACAGCTACATCTCAGCGAACTGGACGCCTTGCGGCAATCAGGCGCGTTGGACTCAATTCAACGCATCATCATCATTGCCTGCGGCACCTCGTATCACGCGGGACTACTCGCCAAATACGCCATCGAGAAGTGGGCGCGTATCCCCGTCGAAACGATCACCGCCTCGGAGTTCCGTTACTGTGACCCCATCATCGGGCCGGAGACGCTCTGCGTGGCCGTAACGCAGTCAGGCGAGACACTTGATACGCTGGTCGGCATTCGTCAGGCACGCGAACATGGCGCGCCAGTCATTGCCATTACCAACGTCGTTGCCAGCGCCATTACCCGTCTCTCCGATGCTGTGTTGTATCTACAGGCAGGACCGGAGATCTGCGTCGTCGCCACGAAAACGTTTGTCACCTCGGTTGCGACACTCTACCTGCTCGGCCTCTACCTGGGACAACTGCGCGGTCACATTGCACAGGAACAGGTGAGCGAGCTGCTCACAGCAATGGAGCGCCTCCCGGATCAGATCCAGCACATCCTGGATCACGCCGACAGCAGCGACGACGAACTGCAATCGCTGGCAAAACGCATGGCGAAGGTGAGCAGTATGATGTTTATCGGGCGAGGCGTTGGCTTCCCAACAGCATTAGAGGGAGCGCTCAAGCTCAAAGAGATCTCGTATATCCATGCAGAAGGTTTCCCGGCTGGCGAACTCAAGCATGGCTCAATTGCTCTACTCGATCCCGATACTCCGCTGTTTGCCATTGCCACCACCTCGCACATCTACGAAAAAGTGGTGAGCAACATTCAGGAAGTGCGCGCGCGTGATGCTCAAGTGCTCGTCGTCGCCACTGAGGGAGATGAGAAGATCAAGCAGCATGCCGATCACGTCCTCTACGTGCCAGACACGCAGGAGATCCTCAGCCCGCTTCTGGCCTCTATTCCCCTGCAACTCTTCGCCTACTACGTAGCAGTTGCACGCGGTTGCAACGTAGACCAGCCGCGCAACCTGGCGAAATCTGTAACAGTGGAATAGATTACAAAACGAGTTTTCTCGCTTATATACATACATAATGCACATGTATTACTGGTCCTCTGAACTCGGTTCAGAGGACCACTTCTTTTTTCCCTCAGTTTGCTTCCTCATGGGGCTTGCAAATAAGCCGAAGTAATGTTACACTCGTAGTATAGATGTAATTACGATGCGCTTCACAAAATGCAGAAAGGAGATGCACAGTGAACAAAGACAGAACAACGCACAATATCATCTGGCTCGGCTGTGCATTGTCCGCCTCGGCCATACTCACCTCCCTCTATCCACGCTGTTGTGGTGAAGAGCAACCTTCGTTTAGTGATCATTTGTAGACGCTAACGAAACGGTATGCCAACGCGATAATCGAACCTCTTAGTGTATCCAGACTGTACGAAAACATGCATATTCATCGCATGCACGCATGTATTCAAACGACCGACGCTCTTTCTTGTAGCTGACCAGCATCATTGATGAGTACAACCTGTCATCATGATGATAGATAGGTTTTGTGTTTTTTTCACACTTTTTTTGTAACGCTTGTGACAGCCATTTTTCTTAAAAAGACAGAAAATTACCACATCGAAGCTCAAGAAAAAGAATAGCTATGTAGGCAAGTAGTGGTCCTTTCCAGCAATCAAGGAGGTGTTTCAAATGCAGATCTTCTTCTTCTTCTGTCTCTTTGCTATCGCTCTCATCTGTTTGATTCAGGGCCTCCGAAAGTCTTCTTTCACCCGCGCCCAGGATGCCAAACAGCACTGCGCGATCTGTGGATGGACAAGCGAAAAAGTCCAGCTTTGCCGCTTTGAACAGCACCACAAAACGATGGTCGCTCCATTGTGCTTTGATTGCACCATCAAACACGACGCTTTGCTCCTCCGAGCCAGCTCAGTTGATGGAGTTCACGTTGCTCACGCGTAGATAAAAACTCGTAGGTAGAAATAGCGATGGCCCTGTTTGCATGTCAACAGGGCCATCGCTATTTCACGGCTTAACAGCTAGCTCAAAAAGTCATTGACCACTTGCATAAAGGCATCAAACTTACTGCGATGCACGTTATGGGTCGCGCCATCAATCTGGACAGCGCGGCTCTGTGCCGGGAGAAATTGTTTTGCACGCTCCCAGGCGGCTTCATTGAGCGTTGTTCCCAGAGCAGCATCGGCCCGAACCAGGAGCGTGGGAGCAGTAATATCAGCAAGCAAGGGCAATATATCTCCGGCCTGTCCTGCATCAGCAAAGACGCCCAACACAGCTTCTCGCGTCACTTTTTGCAACGCATCGATCTTGCCCTCGATATCAGCTTCGGTCCAGCCTGGACTGGTCGCCGCTATCTCGACACATAACTCCTCGGCAGGTCGTCCAATATCTTTGGTGTAGTACTCAGGATGACCAAGACGGAAATTGCAGGCCGGATCTTCAAGGATCACACTGGAAAAAGTGGGAACAGGTGCCTGCGTCCAGGCTCCACTAGCCAGGACAATTGCCGTTGCCCCACCCCAGGAATGACCGACCAGAAGCGGATGCTGCAAATGCAACGCATCAATAAAAGCAAGCGCATCATCGGCGGTGTGACGCAAACTATATGTACCGGGCGCTGATTTGACACTATCGCCATGCCCGCGCATATCCAGCGCATAGATGCGGTAGCGATCTGCCAGACCCGGCCCAACGCGCACCCAGCTCAGAGCAGAACTCGTGATACCATGCAGCAATAATGCAGCAGGCAGATCAGTGCGTTCGGCTCCCCAACTCAAATAATGAAAGCGGCCAGTGGACAGATCGATGATATGAGAGGTTTCATTCAGCGTATCCATATCTCTTCCTTGTCGTGCTTCGGGGACAAACAATCTCTATTATGCCACAACCAGCAGCAGAGATAGTATTTGCCCCAAACACAATCAGAAGAAAGAGGCGATGACGTTTGTTGGTGCTACGATTTCAGAGGCGAGGCGGGATCATCTCGCAGGAGTCCCAGGACGCGCGGACTGATCTCATAGTGCAGCGTGCTTGCCCGCTCTAAGATGTTTTTTAGCTCCTCTTCGCTCAGGTCTTGCGAGGGATTCCAGCCATAGCGTTTGAGGTCAACCCGGCCATCCTCTGTAAAGGTGACGCCCTCGGCCTCTAACAACTGACGCATCCTGCCTTTTTGTCCAAAGGCCCAACTCCCCGATAGTTCACCCTTGCTGTTGATGACTCGCTGTGCTGGCACGTCCTGCGGCGTCTCATGCATGATCCAGCCAATCATACGCGCCCCACGTGGATAGCCAACGGCTTTCGCTATCCAACCATATGTGGTAACGCGGCCAACAGGACAGGCCTGCACCAATGCAAAAACTCGTGCTGAGAGCGCCGATGCCTCTTCAGTAGTAGGAGATGTGTCGTTATCCATTGCGTTTGCCTTCTCCTGTGTTGCAAAAAGAACAATAATTGATATGGTTCCTTATCTATGCCATTATAACCCACGTTGTCACGCGCTAAACAACGAAACTGTACACCTGTAATCTTTCATCACATTCCTACACATCCTTCTTGACAGAAAGTACTTCCTTCCTACTCTTTTGCTTTCACAAAACATTGCTCTATAATGGTACTGCACTACATTTCTCTTGTATAATTAAATAATCGTGTTCTTTATGCAAGAATGCAAATCAAATATACAGAGCGGAGAAGCCATTGCAGGCTTCGCGCTCGCTTGTTTTATTGTGGAGGGAGATTTGTCGTGGAGGTTGTGATAACCCCCCCAAAGACGCTGGCAATACTTGCTCAAAAAGCGGGAAAATCAGTTGACGAGTTGGTGAAAACGGTTGATACCTACCCCTTTGCTCTCACTCATTTTCTGCGCCAGCGCGTGGAAGAAGGAACATACTCATTGCCAGCATTGCGGCAATTTTTGCCCGATGCTCAAGAATTACAGGATGTGGCAGGGTTTAGCCCCGATCCAGCGGGAGAGAGCGGGAAGCATCCAATTCCTGCAATCTTGCAAGCATATGATAATCGACTGGTGATTCTTCTATCGTATCAATGTCTGGTCTATTGTCGTTTCTGTGTGAGAAAAGCGCTTGTTGGCATGCCCGAATATACCATTACGCACGAGCAAATTGAACAGGCTCTCGCTTTTGTAAGAACACATCCCGAAATCGAAGATGTTGTGCTCTCGGGCGGCGACCCGCTGGCCGTCCCTAATCGTCGCCTGCTCCCATTTTTGCGGCAACTGCTGGCAATCTCTCATGTTCGGGCAATTCGGATCGATAGCCGCGCGCTTTCAACGATGCCAAAGCGAATCGATGACGAACTGCTCGACGTGCTAAAAACAGATGATCGCTTCTGGTATCATGCGCATATGAACCACCCGGACGACCTGCATCATCCCGACGTGCTGGCGGCTGCCCGGCGGCTGCGCATGGCCGGAGTGCCAGTGCTGAATCAGAGCGTCATTCTGGCGGGAGTGAACGACGATCCTGCGGTCATGGCACGGCTGATGAGCGAATGCTACTACCATAAGATTCTTCCGTACAATCTCTACGTGCTGGATCGAGTGAAAGGAGGAGTCCACTTTGAGGTTGCAGAAGAGCGCATCGTAGAGATCTGCGAGACGCTCTCACACCTGCCGGGGCCGGCACAGCCAGTCCTCATTTTCGTTGATGGGGAGAGCCGCAAGCATCGAGCAGTCTATGATCCTGTTACCGATCTCCATGCTTTTCTAGGGGCGCGTAATGCTGCTCATAGACCGATGGAAAACGTTTCGGCACTGCGATAAACAGGAGGCAGGGTCACTCTCCAGTGATCCTGCTTAGTGTGGCAAATCAACGATCGACTGCTCAATGGCACCCAGCTCTTTGAGCATCGTTTTCTGTACATTCGTTAATCCGGTGACGCCGAGGATATTCATACCTTCATAGGGACGGGGGCCGCGCAACACGCGTAGATAGGCCAGGTTAGGCGCACTCCAGAGCTTGACGGTGCCATCATGCCCACCGCTTGCCACAATCGAGGTCTGCGGGCTGAAGGTCACATATTGCAGCCAGCTGCTATGGCCGGGTAAGATATTAAGGCATTCACCGGTATCAACTCTCCACACCCGAATCGTTTGATCCTCGCTCCCGCTCACCAGCAAATCACCCTCTTGATTAAAGATGGCAGACCAGACCCAGTGACGATGGCCCTGCAAGACCTGCACGCACTCACCAGTCTGCACGTCCCAGATGCGGATAGTGTGATCGCCGCTTCCGCTCGCTAGCAGCTTCCCATCGCTGCTAAATGCGACCGAATAGACGATATCGTGATGACCTTGCAAAACCTGAAGGCATTCCCCCGTCCGCACACTCCAGATCCGAACCATATGATCGTCGCTGCCACTTGCCAGCAACGCTCCATCGGGACAAAACGCTACAGAGCGCACCCAGTTATCATGTCCCTGCAAAACGCTGACCTGCTCGCCGCTCTCGACCTGCCAGAAGCGCACCGTATGATCGTCAATGCCCGTCGCCAGCAGCGTGCTGTCCGGGCTAAACGCTACCGAACGTACCCAGTTATCATGTCCCTGCAACGTCTTCACGCATATGCCTGTATGCACATTCCAGATGCGAATCGTGCGGTCGCTATCATCCTCACCAGCCAGCAGTCGCCCATCGGGACTGAACGCCAGAGAATAACGCCACGTGCTGTAGCCCTGAAATGTTCTCAGACATTGGCCGGTCTTCACCTGCCAGAGCCGAATAGCCCTATCGTCGCTCCCACTCGCCAGCAGTTCGCCATCCGCACTAAACGCAATCGAATACACGCGGTTGCTATAGCCCTGCAACGTCCTGACGCAGACGCCCCGACTCAGTTCCCACAATCGGCTTGTCTGATCTTCGCTAGCGCTATAGAGCCACTCGCCATCCCGACTCAGGACGATGGCCGTGATACCGCCCTGATGCCCCTGCAATGTTCGCAGGCAATCGGTGCTCTTCACCTGCCAGAGCCGAATGGTATGATCGCTACTACCGCTTATCAACAGTTCTCCATCAGAGCTTATAGCAAGCGTCTGGACACCACCAGTATGCCCCCAGAGCACATTACGGCACGTTCCAACGCGCGTTCCGTCGCTTATATCGGTATCCCATAACCTGACGCTCTGATCCTCGCTGCCACTTGCCAGTAAAGAGCCATCAGCATTGAATGCCAACGTATAGATCCTGCCCTCATGTCCCTGAAGCGTTTTCAGGCAGTCGCCAGTCTGCGCGTCCCAGAGGCAAATCGCCTGATCTTCACCGCCACTCGCCAGTAGCGTTCCATCCGGGCTAAATGTCAAGGTATAAATACGGCTCTCGTGCCCCTGGAGTATCCTGACACAACGACCCGTTGCCACGCTCCATAAACGAATCGTCTGATCGTCGCTCCCACTCGCCAGTAGCGTTCCATCTGGGCTAAATGCGACCGAGCGAATCCAATCCGTATGCGTGCTAAACACATCGAGCATCTCGCCGCTACTTACGCGCCATAGACGAACAGTTTTATCGTCGCTCCCACTCGCCAGTAGCTCACCATCGGGACTGAACGCAACGGAAGTTACCCAATCAGTATGCCCCTGACAGATTAAATAGGGTACTCCGCTAATAGCATGCCAGAGTCGAATTTCTCCATTTGCAGTTCCTGCTGCGAGAAGCTGGTTATCGCAGCTCAAAGCCAGCGAAAGGATACTGCCAAATGCGCCTGTAAAGACTGAATTTGTCAGGTCGGCATAGGCGAAATTGACGCCTGGCAACCGCACGCCCTGAAGATACGCCTGCCATACCGCCAGATGCGAGAAATCATAGCGCTGCATGTCGCTACCCAGTTGCAACAGCAGGTTAAGAATATTTGCAGCTGCATAGCCAGGAACGGGCATACGCCGCTCATGGAGTCCCGTCAGCATATTGGCGAGCTTCTGCTCGCTCAACTCCTTGCCCAGTGTGTTCAACAAATGCTCGGTCAGCGGTTTCA
The DNA here is from genome assembly GCF_016587455.1 of Reticulibacter mediterranei. Taxonomy (NCBI): domain Bacteria; kingdom Bacillati; phylum Chloroflexota; class Ktedonobacteria; order Ktedonobacterales; family Reticulibacteraceae; genus Reticulibacter; species Reticulibacter mediterranei. Next base: position 3,174,081 of record NZ_BNJK01000001.1, read on the forward strand.
AAATCAACTGTACCTGACTGTTCCTGGCATACTCTTTCGATTGAGCCTTCATCAAGACGTGGCTTTCCAGTACCGTTAAATCTTCGGAATCGATGTCTTCACGCACACGAGCGATGAACTCCTCAATCACGAATTCCATAATGACGGGCAGGAGGTAACAACGCGCAGACGAAGCGGTAATCTCAATCAGGGAGCGGCGACGTAATGAGTCCAGCGCCTCCTGAAAAGTGCGCATCGAGACGGGAGGCACGATATTCTCGCGCAGGGCTGTCACTGCAACCGCGTCCTGCTCGATGGCGAGCCAGTACATGATTGCGCACTCAGATGTGGAAAGTCGGGAAAACTGCTGGCTGACGAGTTCGTAGATGCCGCCAAAAACCGGTGCGCCTTCCTTTAAGAATCGCGCGATATCGCCACCAAAGAGTTCGCGAATAGGGGCTGCAATTAATTTCAAGGCCAGCGGATTGCCTCCATAAAGCTGAACGAGATCCGACCACGCCTCCTCAGAACCGCGAAGATCCTCATCCTTGAGCATCTGTTGTCCATCGGCCTGCTCTATCCCGCCGAGATGCATCGAGCGAACAGGTGAGTTACGTCCCTCCAGCGGCAGCAGTTCTCCCGGTTTCTCTCGACTGGTCAGAATGAGGCAACTCTGATGTTCCGCTTCTCCAAGCCGCTGCAATAGTTGCCCGTAGCCTTTATAGCCCTCGCGGTACACTCCCACGCGATTGCTCTCCTGAAGCACCGACTCAAAGTTATCTAAGATCAACAAACAGCGATGTACGCGCAAATATTGGAGCAGGAGCGAAATCTGTTCCTCCTTGTTGTCGGGAATCGTGATGACCCGCTGACCGGAGACAAAGAGAATACATTTTTTGAGCAGGCTCTCTAGAGGAGGGAGCGCCTGTAAAGAACACCAGAAAACATAGTCAAAATGATGTTTTGAGCGTTTTGCCAGATGATTTGCCAGGCTGGTTTTGCCGACGCCGCCTATTCCTAGAATGGTCACGACCTTACAGCGATCATAGGCGATCCAGCGTTCTAAATGAGTTAATTCTTGCCTGCGTCCGTAAAAAGAGTATGCGTCGGGAGCCTCGCCCCAGTCTTCACGCAAAGGGCGTTTGTGGCTCTCATTGAGATGAGCAACTACATCTGCCTGTATTCCGATTTGCAACAATTGGGTTAGATGGCCCTGCTCCAATTCCAACACCTGCTCATATTTGCCCAGTAGCTCTTTCGATGGCCGCCCATTGCCGTTCTCAATTGCCGATAAATAGTTTTTTGTGTACGCAGTGCGCATTGCCATTGCCGTTAAGGAGATCCCCCTCTCCTGCCTGGCTCTCCTCATATGCACGCCCAGGGGTAACTCTTGCTTGTTACTGATATCGATGGCTTTATCTTTACGGCCCATAGCAATCACCTGCCCAAATTATAGAAAAAGAAACTACTATATCAACGGGCTTTTTCCGTCAGGAAGTTCCATTTACCTCCAGCCTTATACAATGTAACATTTTTCATTCCTAAATACAATATATTTTTCTCCTGCATAAAAATTATAACAAAACGATCAAGACATCCCACACAATGTCTTACAAAGCGCTTTATAAATGAGTATAGATGTATTATTTTCAAACTCAAGTATAGCTATTCTTTTCTATTTATCATATTGATTTTACAGTTCTTTCCACCTTGATATCAGCCATGCAAGGCGTTTTATGCAACGCTCTATTTTCTTAGAGTTTACATTTGCTATAACACAATAACAATCATAGCAAACATGTTTCTTACGAATCGGTGATACATGAGCGGTGCGGAAACGAGTGTATAAATGAAGAATGCAAAAAGTTGCATTTTTAGAAAAAGAAATATATTATTACACGAGGGGAATAATCTCACATATGGAATGATTTTGTTATTGCTTAGCAGGAGGTGGCCATGATTTTTCGCCGTTATACCCCGGCGGATCGTTCAACCTGTATTGCTATCCTGGACAGTAATATGCCACGCTTCTTTAGCAATCAGGATCGTACAGAGTTCCTGGCATTTCTCGATGCACCTGTAGGTATGTACAATGTATTGGAAGAGCAGCATGGACATATCATCGGCTGCGGAGGTATCGCCACCCGTTGCCAGGAGCGCGTCGGTGTTTTAACTTGGGGGATGATTCATGCTAGATATCATCGCCAGGGCTGGGGGCGTCTGCTCGCCTTCCTGCGCCTGCGTCAGCTTACCACCTACCCCACGATACAGAAAATCATCCTGAATACCAGCCAGGAAACGGTCGGCTTCTATGAGAAGCTTGGCTTCCATACGACCGATTTCGTGGCTAACTTTTACGGCGAGGGGTTGCACTGCTTCAAGATGGAACAACAGATCGGCGATGAATTTCAACAAAGACTCAAGGTGCTGGAAACCCAATTGAAGTATCCTATCTAAAAGATATCTCCATTGGGTTTCCAGGCGAGCTTATATGGCTTGTTCGGGGAATTGAGCACAGAGATAGAGACAACTAAGGAAGGAGCACTTGCACACAGCTTGCTTGCAAAGATACGCTATAGTTGTAGAAAGCAATGTGCATGTTCATTGAACTTATACGAAAGGATTATCATGCTCAATGACCCCGTTCTTTTAAACGATTGGCATGTCGTCGCTTATGCTCCCGATCTACAAGAGGGGAAGCCGATGGCGGTGCGACTTTTAGATGAAGATCTGGTGCTGTGGCGCGTGGGCGAACGCATTCACGCATGGCGCGACCTCTGTATTCATCGGGGAGCCAAACTCTCGCTCGGAAAAGTACAAAATCAGACGTTACGTTGCCCCTATCATGGCTGGACCTACAATGAGGAGGGGCAATGCATCCGCTTCCCGGCTCATCCTGAGCAGAAGCCCCCGGCCAGAGCATGCGCAAAAGTCTATCAGGCCCGCGAGCGCTACAACTGGATCTGGGTCTCGCCGGGCAATCCCGCTCACGATGTTCCAGCCTTCCCACAATGGGATGATGCAGACTTCCGTAAGATCCATTGCGGTCCCTATAAATTTAATGCAAGTGGACCACGCGCCGTCGAAAACTTTCTGGATGTGACGCACTTCCCATTCGTCCACCAGGGATTTCTCGGTGATCCAGCCTATCCTGAAATCAGCGATTATACTGCTGAGATCGGCGAAGACGGGGTAACGGCGAAAGATATCACCATCTGGCAACCAGACCCAGACGGTTCCGGTCAGGGCGCATGGACCACCTATACCTACAAGGTTATCCGCCCATTGACAGCTTACTTTGTGAAGTCTTCGGAAGGGCCGCGCTTCGCCATGTATTTTACGGCCACTCCGGTCTCTGAGTGCGAGACGATAGCCTGGACCTATGTGGCGATGGATTATGGAGATACGCCCGAAGAGCAGATTCGCGAATTTGAAGATGCCATTACCTGGCAGGATGTGCCAGTGGTGGAGTCACAACGACCTGAACTGTTGCCATTAGATTTGCAAGCCGAGCTACATCTACGCTCTGATCGCACCGCCGTAGCCTATCGCAAGTGGCTGCGGCAATTAGGTTTGACATTTGGCACGGCTTAATATAATTGTGCATTCGGCAAATGCTGTATATTGCCGAATGCACAATTAATCTGCGGTTTATCTTCTTTTGAGCGCCTCTATTTTACTATCCACATGCTTCTCTCCCCAATCTGCCATCAGAAGCAAGATTGGCTTCAGGCTCTCTCCACATTCTGTAAGCGAGTACTCAACCTTTGGCGGAACTTCCCTGTAGACCTCTCTGTGGATAACACCATCTTCTTCCAATTCACGAAGTTGAAGCGTGAGCATGCGCTTACTTGCTTGAGGAAGCAGGCGGCTTATTTCGCCAAAACGTCGTGGACCTGCCATAAGATAGGTCAGGATCAGCGTCTTCCATTTTCCACCGATCACGCCAACCGTCACTTCAGTCGGGCAACCGGGTTCCTCATAATGCTCAAAATCTCCTTTACGCATCTTCGCTCCTTCGCATGGTTATTTTTTTGTTACTATATCACATTAATGTCACTACTTGTTTCTTGAACTACCATGCGCTATGCTCTCTCCAGAGTCTCTCTCAAAGAGATGACAGGGTGAAGATGTAATAGCTAGCAGTATTGCATCTATACAACATACATTCAGAACGACTGGATTACCTTGTATTCAACAATCATGGAGGATATATAGCACATGCAAGATCGTTCTTTCTTTACTACTGGTGATGGATACCGCATTGCCTATCGCTTCGATGGATCAGCCAATAAACCAGTGCTGGTTCTCTCGAACTCAATTGCCACCACATTAAACATGTGGGATGGACAAATTCAGGATTTGTCGCAGCATTTTCGCGTCCTCCGCTACGACATGCGGGGTCATGGCGCTTCAGACGTTCCGGTTGGAGCTTATTCACTTGATAGACTTGGACGGGATGTAATCGAGATGCTCGACGCATCGGATATCGATCGGGTGCATTTTTGTGGATTATCGCTGGGTGGTTTCGTCGGCCAATGGCTGGGCGTCCATACTCCCGAAAGGATAGATCGACTGATTCTATCCAATACCTCATCATATCTGGGACCGGCAGAACAGTGGGATCGTCTGATAATCTCCGTGTTGCAAGCCAAAGACATGTCAGCAACGACCACCATGTTCCTCAATAACTGGTTTCCTCGCTACATGTTAGAGGAGGAGAATCCCACCATAGAGCCGTTTCGCGCCACATTACTTACTATGCAACCACAGGGGCTGGCTGGTTGCTATGCAGTGGTTCGCGACACGGATATGCGCCGAACCATAGCACTTATTCCTAATCCGACGCTGGTGATCGGCGGTCAGTACGATACCGTCACGCTCCCCAGCCACAGCGAATTGATCGCGGCGACAATACCTGGATCAAAACTGGTAATGCTGCCCGCAGTACACCTGTCAAATATAGAGTATTCCAACGATTTCCTGAATATGGTGCTCGACTTCCTGCTCTCAGAATAGAATATAAATTTGCGCATGCCATTAGAAAATTGAGGGCATAGTATGTAAGAAAGAGAACACAGTGGAATATCTCCACAATGTTCTCTTTCTCAATATTATGCTTCTACCGCTCCCAATGTGCGTAACATTGCTTTTTGAGCAGAGGAGAGTCCAGAGACGCTGGTAATATTCATCTGTTCATAGGGGCGCTCTCTGCGCAATGTGTTCACGCACCTGCCAGATGCTACATCCCAGAGCTTGATCGTGCCGTCATAGCTGCCGCTGGCGACCAGAGAGGCATCGGGGCGAAATGCGACCGAATAGATTCGCTTGCTATGCTCGTAACCAGCCCAGAGCAGTTGTTCGCTGGCCCAACGCCATAAACGCACGCTCTGATCATCGCCGCCACTCACCAGCATCTCTCCATCGGGGCTGAAAGCGACGGACCAGACCCAGTTGAAATGTCCGTGCAAAATATGCAGGCAACGCCCGCTGCTAACTTCCCAGAGACGAATCGTGCCATCATCGCTGCCGCTGGCAATGACGCTCCCATCGGGGCTGAAGGTTACTACTCGCACCCGTTTTTCATGCCCTTGAAGCAACTGAATGTACTCGCCGGTCTCGATGCTCCATATGCGCACGATCTGATCCTCGCCGCCACTCGCCGCCAGTTTGCCATCGGGACTGAAAGCAGCTGACCAGATGCGATTATGCTCCTGGTAGAACGTCCGCAAGCACAGACCGGTGTTGACCTGCCACAGTCGCACCGTCTGATCATCGCTCCCACTGAGTAATAGCGCTCCATCAGGGCTGAAGGCAACCGAACGCACCCAGTTGGTATGTCCGCCAAGCGTCCTCACCGCATAGCCGGTCGCTACATCCCACAGGCGGATCGTCTGATCGTCACTGCCGCTGGCAATCAAGTTCCCTGTAGGGCTGAAGGCGACGGTATAAATCCAGGTACTATGCCCCTGCAACGTCTTCAAACAATCGCCGTTCGCCACCTGCCAGAGTCGTACAGTGCGATCATCGCTCCCGCTGATCAACGTCTCCCCACCAGGACTGAAAGCCACTGAACGCACGCGGCTGCTATGCCCCTGCAAGGTTTTGAAGCACTGGCCATCCTCCACATTCCACATCCGAATCGTCTGATCATCGCCGCCGCTCACCAGTGCCGCATTCTCCATACTGGCCCCGCTGAAAGCAACCGACCAGACACGGTTGGTATGTCCACGCAACACTGACAGGCTTTCGCCGCTGTGTATGTCCCACAACCGCACACTATGGTCGTCACTCCCACTCGCCAGCAGATCACCGTCTGGACTGACCTTAACCGACCACACGCGCCCGGTATGCCCTTTCAGCACACGCAGGCACTCTCCACTCCGTATATCCCACACGCGTATCGTTTGATCGTCGCTCCCACTCACCAGTATCGGCTCTTCGGGACTAAAAGCAATCGAACAGACACGCCCGGTATGCCCCTGTAATGTATGCATACACGCACCCGTCCGCGCATTCCAGAGCTTGATTACCTGATCGCCACCGCCGCTGGCAATCAGATTCCCCTCTGGACTGATTGCGACCGACCAGACCCGGCTCGTATGTCCCTGCAACGTATCGATGCATTCGCCGCTTCGGAGATCCCACAGGCGCACAGTATGATCATCGCTTCCGCTCGCCGCCACTGTGCCATCAGGTCCGAAGACCACCGAGCGCACACGATTGGTATGACCATAAAATGTTTTGAGACACTGCGTGGTTCTGGTGTCCCAGAGCCGCACCAGTTGATCGTCGCTCCCACTGAGCGCCATATTCCCATCAGCGTTGACCGCCACCGAACGCACCCAATCAGTATGGCCCTGGCAGATACCAAGCGGCGCACCAGTCGGTGCATTCCATAATCTCACCTCACCGTTGGCAGTAGCCGCTGCGAGCAACTCACCATTAGCGCTGAGGGCAACAGAGAGAATGCTGCCGAACGTATCAGTGAAAATACAGTGTTCAAGTTGAGCATTGGCAAAATTGACCTGTGGCAGAGCAACATCCTGCAAATAGGCGTTCCAGACCGCGAGGTTGGAAAAATCGTAGCCGCGCAAATCTATCTTCGATTGCACCAGCAAATTGATGAGATTACCAGCGGCATATTCAGGGGTCAGAGGCCGCGTCTCGCGTAACACGGTGATCAGGTGCCTGAGTCTGGCCTCGCTTTCCAGCTTTCCAAGATGGCTCAAGAGTTGTCGTGCCACCGGCTCCAGAAAGAGGCGCACCTGATTATTTCTGATATGATCCTTCGCTTCCGCCTTAATCAAGGCATGATGAGCCAGCAAGACAAACTCGCCCACCTCGATTTCCCGGCAGACGCGCGCAACGAACTCGTCGGTAACATACTCCATGATGACCGGCTGCAACGTAAAGCGCGAACCACTGCTGTTCTCGATCATGGAACGTCGGCGCAACGAATCCAGCGAGTTGAGCAGAACGCGCTTGGGGAGGGGACGCACAATTTTCTCTTTGAGCAGATCGTTTAAAGAGATCGGCTCACAGGCCAGCGCTAACCAGTAGATAAGTTCCTGCTCTTGCGCTGAAAGGCGATGAAACTGTGCATCAATCAGATCGTAGATGTCGCCAACAACGGCCCCGCGCTCGGCCAGGAATTCGCCTATCTCGCCACCAAAAATCTCACGAATGGGCGACACGACCAGCATTAAAGCCAGAGGATTACCAGCATAGATCGAAATCAGATCTGCATATTCCTGCTCGGAACCATTCAGCCCCTTCTCCTGCAAAATCATGCTGCCCTCGGCCAGCCCGACTCCGCTTAAAGGGAACGTGACAACCTCTGATCCCACCATCTCTTCAATATTTTGCGGTAGCTCGCGGCTGGTCAGAACGAGGCTGCTTTGATGCGAACTCGCACCGATATAAGAGAAGAGCGAACCATACTCTTCATAGCCAGCACGATATGAACCGGCGCTCTGTTGACTTTGCAGGATTGTTTCGACATTATCGAAAATGAGGAGGCCGCGCCATTGCCGTAAATAGTCGCCAAGCATGGTGATCTGCTCATCGATATCCTTTGGCAAATCCACCTGCTCCTGCCCGGAAAGAAAGCGCAAACAATCGGACAGCAATTCTCTGAGAGGGGGAGCGTTTTGCAGGGTACGCCAGTAGACAAAATCAAAGGCATCTTTCACCCGCTCTTTTAAGACAGATGCAAGCATTGTTTTGCCAATACCGCCGATTCCCAGGACGGTCACGATGCGACAGTGATCCTCAACCAGCAACATCCGTAGCTGCGCAAGCTCCTGTGCGCGTCCATAAAAACTGCCAATGCGGGGAGCTTCGCTGATATATTCCTGAGTTTTATGACCTTGATCTTGACCCTGGCCCTGATCGCCCTCTTTTTTCTCATCATGTTGATCCTGTCGTGCCTGCTGATCTCCCACAGAGGGGGCGAATAGTGCCTGTGATGGCGAACGTTCAGGGGCAGTGATGGGAAGCAACGAATAGCGCCGTCCCAATACAACGCCGCCCTCCTGCTCAGCCACTAACACGCCAGACTCCAGTTCCAGCACCTGCTCGTAGGCCAGCACCAGTTCGCGCGAAGGACGCCCATAGCCATTCTCAACCGTCGATAAACGCCCCTTTGTATACCCGATAGTCTTTGCCATATCTGAGAGAGTAATGCCCTTTTGCATGCGAGCGATCCTCATCCTGGCCCCAATCGTGTTTTCTTGAGAAACTATTTTCTCTTTACGCCCCATTGTTTTCACCTCCAGCCCCAGTATACACTAAAAAGGTGCAAAACAACATAGTGTTTACAGAACAAAACAAAATCAGCGCCAAAATACTTGCAAGAATGCCAGGCTCCATGTTATTATTGTTTTACTAGAGAACAAAACAAAAAAGTTTTCTCGAAAAACAATTTAAATCGAATGGGGATGATACACAGACGACATTGTTCGAGGGGGAAACAATGTTCCGAATAATTCAGGGAGGAACTCTTGGCTATGCTTACCCAGGTCATTGCTTCTGTTCAGCCTGATGCCGAAGCGTTTCTATCGGAATATGATGTCTATATTCATACGCAGGCGCGCAAACAGATGCTCAACGCCCGTAGACTTGTCCACGCTGATGTCCTTGATATGGAAGTTGATGAGCTTGCCCAGAAGACACGCATCAAACTCTGGCAGGCGTGGCAGAAGCAATACATTACTAACCCAAAAGCCTATATCAGTCGCATCGCCCATAACGAGTTTATCTCAATGATACGTCAACACCGGCCTACCGACCCGCTCACATTAGATGACGACGGCGAGGTCTATCAGGGCAATGTCATGTACGCTTTTAGTCAGGAAAGTCTGGACCCGGCTGAGGAGGTGGAGCAGGCCGATACAGGTCGGTACTACTTACATGAGGCAATGGAGGAAATCGTAGCATTGCCGCAGCGTCAGCAACGAGCAATGCTCTGCTCACTCAAAGAGAATATCGATGATCTTCATACATTTATACATGAGTGCAGGACACGCGATATTGACGCAGAGACGCTTCAGAGGCCAATGCACGGGGAAGAATTGCAGGCAATGCGCTCCTCAACAACGATTGCCAGAAAAAAGCTGCGTATCAAGCTCAGTCTCTGTACAATGGTCTCGTAAATAGAAGCCTTATCTATTGACATGCAGATGACAAGATGATAAGCTTGCACTCAAATTTCGTATGCCAGGGCGCAAAAAGTAGATGAAGAATACCAGTGCGTATGATAGCTTGCACACAGATAGATACAAATCAGTGGTGCAAAGACGTGACTTGCAGACTCTCTATACAGAGGCATCGCAAGCAAGCAAACAAGGCGTGTTACAAGGTCTCGGACCCTTAGAACACGTCTTTACTCTTTTTTTAGAACATGAACAACGTCTCGATCCCCTCTCAACGGACGAGTTGCTCGCACTTTTTGATCGGTGTAGCGATCCTGAAAAAAGCGCATATGAGCTACGAGACGTGCTGCATCAGCTTGCTCCGGGCAATGGTCGCATCGGGCACCAGCAAGTCAGTATCCTCACCAATCATTTGAGGCAACGTGTCGCTACTTTCTTGCGACAAAACCACTATCCCTTTCAACAACTGCTTCCACACGATCATGTCTTCGGCAGCGGAGGAGATTTCTGCAAGACGATCCATGCCAGCACAGCCGCCGCAATTCTGGCCGCTCCTTTTATCAAAATCTGCAAAACGGGAACCACCAATGTAACAAGCTATCACGGTAGCGCTCAGGCGATGCTTGAATTTGGCTACGCCACTCGTACGCTCTCAGTCACTCAACTCAACAGCGAATTGGAGCAATTTGGCTTTGCCTTTCTCCCACTCTCAGCACTCGGCTTTCCCTATTCTCAGGCGCTTAAAGAGGCGCGAGGCATGCTGTGGGACGAGGCCAGAGAGCAACTAGTGAGCCGTTGTGCCATCGGTGCCCCCGATTGGCAAGCAACCATGCAAAATACAGCGATTCCGATGGATATCTTTAAAATCGTCTCGCCCAACGCTCAGGTACTCCATCCTCAGCATCATACAACTGGCGTCTGCCACGCCCATATGTTGCCCTACGTCCTCTCTCTCTACCTGCATCTAAACAGCCAGGGCTTCATTGTGTATAGCTACGACGGCATCGACGAATTCGCCACTGCATCTAGCAACCTTGACCCGCACAACCACAACAACCTGCTGATCTGGGTCCGAGCCAATGATATCGTCATCACAGAATGCTCGCCCGAAGATCTGGGATTTCCACGCGCTCCGTTGAGTGCTATTGCCGAAGAGGAAGATTTGAGTGCGACCAATGACGAATTAAAGCAAATCATTACCGGGCACATGCGCGGGGCCAAACGAGATTTCCTGGTTGCCAATGCCGCGCTGCTCCTGGTTGCGGCAGAGTATGCGCCCGTCGCCCACACAGATCCCATAGAGCAGATCCGCATGGCAGCTCGCCTGATCGAAGCGAAGATCGACTCCGGGCAGGCTGGCGAGAACTTTTATCACTTGCTAGAGGCGCATAATCATAGATGAGGGGTGGCGTCACCCACCCCTTCACTGCAATGCTTGCAGGGTACCTGGCGCATCTTTTTATCAGCACCATCACGTTCACAAGACAGCCTATCTCTGTGTCTTCAAGCGGCAGGATGATGAGCAACAGATCCTCTATTGTTGTGTCACAGCCGAGGATCTCTTCGCCCTCTTGTCTTTCGTCGAAACCTTTGCTTGAGAAGGTGGAGGGTGTCTCATAGCTTGCTCGTAGAGCATAGACGAGAGTATTTGGGTTGGAGAAGGTCGAAGGAATCTTATGGCTCGCCCTTTTTCCCACAGGAGCATCAGGCGTAAAATGGGAAAGTATGCCATATGGTGGATAACATTGTGGAAAAGTATTCCAGGATGTTGATAAGTTGGATACGTCTCTCGCCCCCCACTCTGACAAGCGAGAGGATGGAGACAGTCCACAAGACCAGAAGGCAGGCCGAAACGCAGGGATGAGGTGTGTCCAGCGCAAACAGCGTCTTGTTTTGCCTCATCTGGTCTCGTGATCTCTTCTCCCGTCCCTTTCGCCTCGTCACCTTTCACCCTGGGACAAAGCCATCAGCAAGAGGGCCAGCTCGTTTCAACAAACAAGCGGTGCAAATAGCGATTTACTCTCTGGAAGCAGACGACGACAACTCTAAGGCTTCGATGGTCTCCAGAACCTCTTGGGCGTGTCCACCGGGTTTGACGTTTCGCCAGATTTTGCGCACGATCCCCTCTTGATCAATGAGGAAGGTTTCCCGGTTGAGGCCAAGCATCCCAAAGAGACCTTTCTTCACACCATACAGCCTGGCAACCGTCGCCTCGGTATCTGCCAGCAAAGGAAAAGGCAACTCGTACCTGTCGGCGAAGTGCTGATGCGAAGGGAGATCATCTGCACTCACCCCTAAGACCACCACGCCTCGTTTTTGCATCTCCTGGTTGGCATCGCGGAAGGAACACGCTTCCTTCACGCACCCAGCCGTTTCGTCTTTTGGATAAAAATACACCACCACCGTCTTCCCGCGTAATGCACTTAACTGCACATGACCATCGTGGACGATCAGCTCACTCCCGATGGCTGGGAGTGAGAAATCAGGGGCCGGGTGTGCTTCTTGGACATCGCTCATGACGTATGTACCTCTTTTCAAAACAGTGGTTACAAAAAAATGTTCAGCCGATCTGAACGTTTTGACTGTATCACAGACAAAGTGCTCTGGCAACACAAAGGCGCTCTTGTCAGCGGGAGCCGATCAAGCCATCACGTAGATACCAGTAATGAAGACTCGCAAACGCTGGATGCTTCTTCCACTCTACCTGATCAGCCAGCAAGAGCGCGTGGAGTCTCTGCTTCAGAGCGGCTCCTGGGGCTGTCAACACGCCATGTTGATGATGATGAGACTGAGACGGAAGGCAAGGACGTTCGATGAGTGAACAGCGTCAGGAAGAGGACCAGGCACTCTGGGAAGAGATTCCTGAGCCACCACAAGAAGCCGTGACCTTTGATTACAGCACTCTTAATGAAGAGACACGTGCCTTTGTGCGACAGAAAACGGAGGAAACCCATCTCTATCTCAAGCGCACAACGGAGGCGATTGTTCAGATTGGACACAATTTGCTCGCCGTCCAGCACCGTCTGGGGCACGGACGGTTCATGACCTAGCTCCAGGTCGAGTTTGCGATGAAATATCACACGGCCCATAACTGTATGCTCGTCGCTTCGCGCTTCGGCGACAAATTTAGAAATTTTCAAAATTTCCCCACCTCCGTCTTGTATCTGCTTGCCCAACCTTCCATCTCTGAGAGCATTATCGCCCAGGTAGAAACTGGGCACCTGGCTCCCACGTTGGGAGCGATCAAGGCCGCGAAACAGGCTGAACATGCGGCCAACGTGCAAGCCAAGCAGCAGGCACAGAGCGATGCCCCAGATGAGCAAGAACAGTCCCAAGAGCGTACACTACATCACCAGCACGAGCCTGATGTGCCTCCTCAGCGCGAGACCCCATCTTTGATGCAACAAGCAGAACCAAGAACCATCATCAAAGAGGCGATGCCCAAAGCAACCGAAGTCGAGCTAGCCGCGCTTCGAGAGCAGATCCGCAGGCTCTCCCAGGAGCGGGATGCTCTTTCCAGGCAAGCCGTGGAGCAGGCCCGGCACGCTCAGGCAGCCGCTTTGCAAGAGGACAAGAGGCCCACAGCTCACACGAGCGTTCTGTGGCAACGCAGAACACAGGAGACGTTGCAGATCCTTTTGAAGTGCCGGTAATAAACCATACTCTCATGATAAGAACTCTCCTTACTGGAAACTATTTACAATTCTTTGGCGATCTCTTTGTTCTGAGCAGCAATCTGCTTCGCCGCCTCCATATCGTTGCTCATTCGTGCATCCCAATAAGTAACTTTTCCATGCAGATACCGTTGCCGCGCTTTGAGCCTGCAAATCTGCTCCTCGACCTCTTCGGCGTGAGCCTGAAACAGAACCTTCTGTTCCGCAGCCACTTCATCGCCACGTTCGCGTTGCCGCAGGTATGTTCGCATAACTTCGAGCGAGAGGCGCTTACACACAGGTAGGAAAGCGCCTCCACGGCCGCTGCTGTCTCGGCTCCTTCAACCTGCCAAGACGGCTTTCACGGCTGCGCCGCGAATCTACGGAGTTTTGTAATTTACAGCTTCATCTCATTACCCTTTCATTTCGTGAGGCGTAAAGTAATGTTCGTTCTTCAGATCATCTTTAAGATTGGGGTGAGCAGGTATCCAGTTGAGGAGTTTCTGGGTTATTTGACTTGAAGTTGGATTGTCCACTGACACAAAGAATGCCAGGTGACCGAAATGCTTCTTCGCATCATCCGGCGAAATCCCTTTAACGGGGAGATTCAGTCTGTTTCCTATCATCTCGGCAATATGTTTAAAGGCGATGCCCCGATCATGAACAGCATGCAAGCGTGAACCAGCAGGTGCACTCTCCACAGCCAGGCGAAAGAGCCTGGCGGCATCCAACTCATGAACGGCAGGCCAGCGATTTAAGCCATCTCCGATGTAAGCTGAGAAGCCTTTGTCGCGAGCGATACGAATCAAGGTAGGGATGAAACCAACCGCATTATCTAATGGCCCATGAACCGTTGGAGCCAGCCGAACAACGGACGAACGCACATTTTTAGCCGCTAATCCAATGATAAAATTTTCAGAATCTATGCGCGATCCAGATGGGAGCGTGTCAGTTTCTGTGGTGATCTGTCCTGGGTTTGCCGCTCCATAGAGTAAGATACCGTTCACGCCAACCAATGGCTTGTGAGTATCCTCTAGCGCCTTTGCTAGAGCGCTCAGGGCTTTCATGTCGGCCTCGGCAGCCCCAATCATATTGCCGCTAAAAAGCAGATCGTGTTTAAAAGCCAGGTGAATGACGCCATCAGCCTCGTGAGCGCCAGTGGTCAAGTGTTCCAGATCATCAAGTGAGCCACGATACACCTCCGCCCCAGCCTTCACGAGCAGATCAGCCGCTTTGTCTGAACGTGCCAACCCGATGACTGTATGACCAGCACCAAGTAATTCAGAGACGACGACTGTGCCAACATGACCGGAAGCCCCGGTAAGAAAAATCTTCATAGTCAACTCCTTACGTTTCATTATGATCTTTGTATTACCTGAAAACAGCAGACTTGAGCACCTCTTCGCATCACATTCAGAAACGGGTTGGTGCGCGCTCTGCGACTGCCACATCTGCTCTTGTTGAAACGCTCTTGCTGGTAGCTTAGACGACGTAGCAGATGTTGCCGATGCCAAGTTCGACCTCAAGGGAGTCTATCACGGTCATGCTCTCAGTATCTATGACCAAGTTGGCAACAAAGAGCCGCTTCCCATCGGGCGTGAGTTCTAGAAATCCACCAATCGTCGAAAGCTCGATCGGGGCCGATTCCTGATGCGTCTGCAGATCGATAGAGGTGACCGATCCTTGCGCGTGCTGGACCACCCGGAGCAGCCGCATGCAATCGCGGGCGGTAGCAGATCCCTCGGACCGACGACGCTTGTAGGCAGCAAAAACTCCCTGCGCCCGCAAGCGTTCAAACCCGCGTACGTGTGACACAAAGAGTCGTTTCCCATCTGGTGACATGAGCAAGCGATCTGACCATTCGCTGTGCCGAATCTGATCAACACAGGTGTCGCTGGTTGGGTCAATCACATGGATGAGAGGCTCTTTGTCGTCACAGAGATAGACCAGTCCGGTGCCCGGTTGGACCACAATCTGCTCGGAGCCATGGGGAAGGGGAATCTTGTCAACGAGTTCGCGACGTTCGGTATCGATCACCGAGATATATGGAGTCTCTTTATTGGCTGTATAGATCTTCTTGCCATGCTCAAGCAAAACAAGCCAGTGGGGGCCAGGTGCCTCTGTTGGAATAGCGTCCAGAACCACATGGGTCTGTTCATCCATCACCAGCACACACCCCCCTCGGGACTCGCAGGTGATGTAGAGCAGCCCACGTTGCTCGTCCAGGGCCAGGCCATGCGGACCAAAATCGGGAGAGAGATCAATCACCTCTGCGATCTTGCGCTGCTCCAGGTCGAGCACAATCAGTTCATGCCCTTTGCCTACATCGAACCCATACCAGCCTGCCCGATAGGCGATGGAGATATAGGCGCGGGTCTTATCAGCGGTGAGACAAATCTCGTGTGGCTGAGGGAGGGTTTTGATGGTTGCCAGTACATCATAGGTCTCGCCATCAAAGAACTGCACCTGTGCAGTATGTGGATTTGTCGTCAGGATGAAAGGGCGTCTGTTCGTCATAGGATGTCTTCCTTCTTGCGAATGAACGCTCCATGATCCGGGAAAAAGGCAACAAAAAAGCCAGACGCGCATCTTCTACGGATCGATGGAGACCATCGTAGAGTTGTAAGATGCCGGGTCTGACGTTCGGGCTCACGGCCAACCTCTTCAGGGAAACCTGGAGGCTGACAAAGTTATTTCTAACTGCGGTTCAGTATAGCATGCAGCTTCTCTTTTGTCAAGGCGAAAAATTAAGAGGGCAGGGCTTTCCAGTTCTCCGCTCAAAGGGGTGCAGGGGTCTCCCTGCCGGGGTCTGGGGTGTCCCAGTTTCCTTCCCTCCTTCGCGCGCCGCCTGCGGCGGCGCGCAAAAGAGAAGAAAAAAGGTTTTTGCGGGGACACCCCGCACCCCGGCAAAGGGCGGCCGCCCTCTGCACTCCCGCTAGATGGGAGAATTGGAAAGCCCTGATTAAGAGGGAATCTATCATGGTATGTTAAGTTTCTCAGAGATAAACTCATCTTCCACCGGCACTAAGCTCTTCCAGTTCTAAAAGGAGACATGAGCCTACTTTTCATTGCTTAGCGTAGGTATTGTCAACTTGCGAGTGGGAACATCAGTGTATAAAAAAATGAGGGCCTTTCCTCTCGCCTCAAGCCCTCCTGGAACCCTTTCATACCGACGCTCCCCCTGTCTCTTTCCGCCTGTATAGCCGGGGGGGATGAACTCCCCTCAGCTTCCTTAGCACTTGTTCCCTCAAAAAACGAAGCACCTTCTGATGCCATCCTCTCAGACCTGTTCTTTGAGGGCTTTTTGAGGCGCTTCTTGAGGGCCTGAGCCAGGGCTCTAGAGATTTCATCAAGTGGGAGAGCTGATGAAGCATTCCTTCCTGACCATTGCGCAACTTCGGAAGAAGACTGATTGATCAGCGTATCAGTCCATTCCTTCACCTGTTGCGAGTTGTCCGGTGGCAGGCCAAGGAGATCCGCGATCACCAGAATGGGAAATGGCACGGCAAAATCCGCCACCATATCCATGACGCCCCGCACCAGCGCAGCTTCGAGCAGTTCACACGCAATGCGTTGGATACGAGGAGTCTGCTGCAGGATAGTGCGTGCCGAGAAAGCAGGTGTGATTAGTGAGCGAAGCTGGCGGTGTCGCGGCGGGTCGAGAGCGATAATGCTGAATGGTCCTCCGTTCGATGGCTCAGAAGAGAAGGTTTGATAGTCATTATCGCGCGGCATGTTTCTTTCCCTGTGCCAAAATACGTGGCAGAGGCGCCAGGAAATACATCCAAAGTGTCGCAATTTTGATCCATCTCAGGTATACTTCGCTTGAGGTGGAGAGTTCCTCACGGATGCACACGGTTCACACAGATTGGAGAATCATCATGAAGATGACGGACGACGCTTTCCACGTGTGGTGTCAACATCTCCAGCCCTGCACTTTTCGCTCCCCAGTGCACCGCTGGCCTGGAATGGGCGGCTCTGGTGGATGGAGCGGGTTGAGGAGAAAGAAGTGCAGCTCCGGCCAGAAATCGGGGAGTCTCTCGTGCTGACGCTCGCTGAGTTTGAGCGACTGAAAGGAGAAAGTGCTCTCTGGATGGTGGGAGCAGCTACACCCTCACCGATGACCCCAGCAGTGCGCCAGATTCTCCTGCATGCTAGCCCAAGAGTGCACCGGGTAGCAAACGCCCGGATGATCCAGATGTTGGCCTACGCGCGGGGAGAACCAACGACAGCTTCGCGGCGTTCAGTCCAACGCTGGTGGAGAGCGTACCAACAGGCCAAAGTGGAGCGCGAGTGCGGCTTTCTGGGCTTGCTTGACCGAGTGGCCGCGCGAGGGAACCGCACGGAACGGATCGAACCTGCTTCTCTCCAGCTCTTAGAAACAGCTCTCCAAGCTCATTACGCCGCGCCTCAAAGCAAAAGCGCCACCGCCGTCTACCGGCTCTACCGCGAGCAGTGCGCAAAGCAGGGTCTTCCTCCCGTGAGTGAGCGCACCTTTTACCGGGTGCGCGCCCAGTTCGCGACTAACGAAGTGGAAGCCAAGCGTCGTGGCCGTCGTGCTGCCTACACCTCCCAGCCATTTTCCTGGATAGACCAGACCGCGCCCCGCCATGGGGAACGCCCGTTCGCCCTGGCCCATCTGGACCATACCAAGCTCGACATTATCCTGGTATCCTCGCTCACTGGCAAACCGCTGGACAGGCCCTACGCGACGTTTCTCACCGACGCCTACAGTCGTCGGATTCTGGCCTGCTATCTGACCTATGATCCTCCCAGTTATCGCTCGGTGATGATGGCGCTACGGATCTGTGTCCAGCACCATCAGCGTCTCCCGCAGGAATGTCTGGTAGATCGTGATCCCGAATTCGGGAGCGTGTATTTTGAGACCTTGCTCACGTGGTACGGCGTTACGAAAAAAGAGCGCCCACCTGCCCAACCACGAGTGGGTTCGGTTGTTGAGCGGCTCTTTGGAACCACAACAACCCAGTTCTTGCATCAGTTGCTCGGAAACACCCAGGCAAGTCGACATCCTCGCCAGATGACGCGGGAGATTGATCCCAGGCGTTTAGCCGTCTGGACGCTGGAACGGTTCTCCGCTCGACTGCCGGAGTACGTTTACGAGGTCTACGACCAGCTGGACCACCCGGCGCTCTCGCAAAGTCCGCGCGAAGCGTTTGCCCAGGGAATGGCGCTCGCGGGGATGCGTCTGCACCGATTGATCCCATACTCTGAAGAGTTCCCCATCCTGACTTGCCCAACCACGCGCACTGGTCATGCCAAGCTGGATGCGAGCCGCGGTATTGTGGTGAATGGGCTACGGTACTGGAATCCGCTGATGCGTGGCGCCTCGGACACAGGCCGCCCTGTTCCGGTGCGCTATGAGCCCTTTAATATGGGCCTGGTGTATGCCTTTGTCGATGGACAATGGTTGACCTGTACTGCTGATACCTTTCTCCTGGTCCAGGGACGCTCCGAACGAGAATGGGAGCTGATCCTCTCTGAATGGCGCGAACCATGCCTCATCCAGCGAGACGACTGAGTTTGGAGATGGAAGCGCGGGCAGGGGAACGCCGTGTTGCGCTCCACGACAGCGAGAGTGCCAAACAGTTCCAGGCACTGTTGAAGAAGACCCCAAAGGCGGCACACGGGAATATGGGGTCACCGTCTGGAAGTTTCCCTGGCGCGCTGGAAACCGAACATCTGAGCACAAGCGTAGAGTCCGACGACGCCCCTTTTCCCCTGCCGCAAGTTACACCGAAACCGACGAACCGTCGTGTTGGCCAACGTGCCTCTGAGCATGATCCTGTCGGAGAGGAGGGGGCCACGGTGGAGCTGAGAAGCATCAGTTGCTCGTTCACAGAAGTCATTCCAGTGACCCTGACTCAGATGGAAGCAGTAGGGATCTTCTGCTTTGAATGTCCTGTTTGTCTCGCAGTTCGGGATCTTCACCCAAAGGAAAGAGCCGTCGTGAAATTTCGTTCACACCCCAGGCGCACGACCAGTACCCCAAATTGTGGAAAACGTTGGGTCAGGCGAGAAGGGGTCTGGAAACCTACTGGCGAACAAGGGGTATCCATAGAATCAAAAACAGCAGAAGCGTTTTTGCAAAAAGAAAGGAAGAGCGAGTGATTCAAGAAACAGAAGTTGCGTGCGAAAGACGGAACAGGCGGTGGTCATGCAGGTGATTGTTGCTGGCGGGTCTGGTTTTATCGGACGCCATTTGATCCCAGTGCTCTTGGCACACGGCCATACGGTAACGGTGCTCACCCGCGCCCAGATGCCGAGCCAGAGAACATCTGAGGGTTTGCTGCGATACGTCCACTGGAATCCAGGTGCTCCGGAGCACGGGGCGGGACGCGCCACAGCTTCAGTGCTCTCTGGTGCTGATGCGATCATCAATCTTGCTGGCGCCAATATTGGAAGCCGACGGTGGACCCATGCACGCAAAGCCCATCTTCTGAACAGCCGAGTATGTGCAACCGAAACACTGATCCGCGCCATCAGACTCATCGAGGAGGGCTGTCGCCCGCGGATACTGGTGAACGCCTCAGGGATCGACTTCTATGGCGACCGCGGGGATGAAGTGCTGACGGAAGAGAGCACGCCTGGGGCCTCGTTTCTCGCGCGGGTGTGTGAGCGTTGGGAGCAGGCAGCCCTGGAGGCTCAACCCCTCGGTGTGCGCGTTGTCCTCATGCGTACATCGGTCGTCCTAGCTAAGGATGCGCTGACCTTGCATCTGCTGGCTTGGCCCTTCCGTCTGTTTCTGGGCGGCCCCCTTGGAGATGGACAGCAGTGGTTTCCCTGGATTCACATCGATGACATCGTGGGTCTCTACATCTGGGCCCTCTCCACGGCGGAAGTCGCAGGCCCGGTGAACGCAGTGGCCCCAGATGTGCGGACGCAAGCGGACACGGCCCACGCCTTGGGAGCAGTGCTTTCGCGCCCGAACCTTCTCCGGACACCGGGGGGATTTCTGCGTCTGGCCATGGGAGAGCAAGCGGACCTCTTATTGCATGGCCATCGAGCGGCACCGACTGTCGCATTGGCACACAGCTATCCTTTCCGCTTTCCAAAACTGGAGTCGGCGCTGCGCGCCTGTCTCAAGCTGAAGTCGAGCCAAGGGACGACACATGATGGCACGTACTCCCCCTTTTTTCCGGTGCTTGCAAGAGTACGTGACGACCTCCCAGAGGTGCTGCGTGATCAGTATTTGGTGCGGCCTACTGACCCCTATCGGGTGGTCTTTGAGGGCAGCATGGACCAGATCTGGCACCGGCCGTTCTGGTTGTGGCCAGTGTTGCGCGTGTGCGCCTGCTTCGATATCCTGTTCCCCGAGCAGGGCAAAGACATCGGTGCCTCGATGATGGTAGAGGGACAATACGACGAGCGAGGAGGTGGGGCGCAAACCTGGAATCGTACCTTTCAGTTCCGTCACCCACGGCACTTCAATGCGACGATGCGCTTTGATCTGCGCCAGGCCCGCGTCGTCGAGCACATGGCCCCCTTGGGTCTGCTGGAGGTCGTCTGGAACGTGCGCTATGAGAAGCCCTCCACCATCCACATTGAGACGGAAGGCATCCGCGTTGGGATGGGTCGGTTCCGGGTGACGCTTCCGCGCTGGGCTAGTGTGGACGTCCGAGTCAGAGAGACGGCACTTGTGAATCGGAGCGAGACCATCGCCGTTGATCTGCGGGTCCAGCAGCCGTGGTTGGGCGAGATTTTTGGCTATACGGGACAGTTCCGCGTCCACCGTGAGCAGAAGGAGGAGAGAGGAGCATGAACCAGGATCACATCAAGAGAAGACTCTTGCGGCTCCGGCCGTGGTTGGCAGCGGCAGCCATCTACAACCTGCTATGGGGCTCGTTCACCGTGCTCTTCCCAGAGGCGCTGTTCCGTGTGCTGCGCATGCCACCGCCTTCCTATCTGCCACTCTGGCAAGTCGTGGGCATGTTTGTGCTCGTTTATGCTCCCGCCTACGGATGGGCAGCACGGCGTCCGAGTGCGCATGGGCACGTGATTCTTGTGGGAATGCTAGGCAAAATCCTGGGGCCTATTGGCTTTCTCTGGGCACTGGTGTCTAGCCAGTTGCCCCTGCGTTTTGGAGTGGTCATTCTGACGAATGACCTCGTGTGGTGGCCAGCGTTTCTGTGCTACCTCCAAGCAGTAGCATACCTCCACGGGGGATGGAGAGCGTTTCTCCTCGGGGACTAATTGCTCCCGGAGAAGAGCACGTGTTCAACACGATGGCGTCCCAGTGTGCCAATATATCTGCAGAGAAACATCGCCGCTCTGGAAGCGCACCATCACAGTCGGCAACGACTGGAAGACGGATTGAGCGGTGAGCCTGGTCCTGCCGCCGGGCAAGGCTTCCAGGGTGCTGCATCTGTTGCACCCCAAGCTCTTTGAGAATTGGAAAGCCCTTGCTTCGCATCAGGGCTTTCCAATTCTCGTTACTCTCAATGTCTCATCGTCAATGGTCAGACTTGCGCCATTCCGCCGTCAACTGACAATTCGATACCGGTAATAAAGCTGCTCTCGTCCGAGGCCAGGAATGAGACCGCCTTGGCGACCTCGTCGGGATCGCCACGTCGCCCCAAGGGGATATAGTTTTTGATAAACTGCTTCTGTTGCTCACGTTGCACTTCATCGAAAGGAGCGTTTAAGAATGCCTCTGTGTTAATCGGGCCGGGAGTGATAACGTTGACACGAATATGACGATCTCGCAAGTCCATTGTCCAGCCACGTGCAAACGAACGGATAGCAGCTTTGCTGGCCGCGTAGACACTATTGCCCGGAACCCCTTTCACCGCAGCAATCGAGGAATTCAGAATAACCGAGCTTCCATCCCTTAAAAGCGGGAGTCCCTTCTGGACACTGAAGAGGAGACCTTTCACGTTGATCGAAAAAATGTGTTCGAAATAGGCTTCGGTAATCTCTCCCAGAGGGACCATCCCTTCGACGCCAGCATTGGCAAAGAGGATATCAAAGCGCCCGTGGTGCTGCTCTACTGTCGCATAGAGACGATCCAGGTCTTCGAGATGGGAGACATCGCCCCGAACCCCCGTCACATTCTTGCCGAGAAGCCTGACCGCCGCATCAAGTTCGCTCTGACGACGGCCAGTGATATAGACAAAAGCACCCTCAGAGACGAAGCGCCGCGCTGTAGCAAATCCAATGCCTGCACTTCCCCCGGTAATGATGGCAACTTTCTCTTCAAATCTGTTCATAATCTATCCTCCAACATATCTTTCTCGATATTCACAAATCATGGAAGCAACCTGTACAACCTGTTTTCTACGCTTGATTTTGTTCATGCTGTCTCTGGAGAAGCGGAAGAGCGATCCAGAGGCAGAGGATAGCGAGGAGAGTGATGAACGCAGATGCGACATAGGCCTGAAAAGGTCCCCAGACGGTGTACACGAAACCGCCAACGAGCGGTCCGACAATCCAGCCAAGCGATTGCAACGATTGCGTTGCTCCACTCATACGACCTTGTTCGTCGCGTCCAACCATTTGGGAGAGGAGCCCGCGCACAGCGTTTTCAACCAGGCTCCCCGAGCCTGCGAAGAGGATGATACCAACAATCAGGAGAAGAGGCACGGCAAACAGCGCAATGGAACCAAGCACAAAGTAGCTGCTGACGACAAGTACCAGGGCTATGAGAGCAAGCCGGATGCTTCCCAGCTTTGTGAGGAACCAGCCGACCAGTACTCCCTGGAAAAGAATGTTTACCACGCCAACCAGAGTAATAACGAGACCAACCTGTGTTGCATTGAAGCCAAGACTGTCTTTCGTCAAGACCGCGATCGTGGTCTGCAACATGCTCACTGGAAGCTCATAGAAGAACCAGGCCAGCAAGAGCCAGCGTATGTTGGCCCAACGCAATGTGGACGCCAATTGTTTCAAGGGGTTGAGTTCGCTCACCGCAATAGAGGGAATGCGATGCTCTTTGCGCAAACTCTCTGGCAGCAAGAAGTACCCCGCGACGAGCGTCAGGAGGAGAAGACCAGCGGCAGCAAGAAATGGGGCGCGATAGTTGACAGTGGCCAGCAATCCACCAAACGCGGGGCCAATGAGAGAACCGACACCTGCTGCGACACCTAGCCTGCCGAAGTACTTGCCACGATCCTTTGGTTCTGTGATGTCAGCGACATAGCTGAACAAGACGCTGATGTCGCCACCCGTCAGACCATCGATGATGCGCCCGAGAAAGAGCAACCAGAGCGCACCACCAAGGCCCAGGATGAGATAGCCGATCGCGGAACCAAGCAGGCAGATGAAGAGAATGGGTCGACGCCCAAAACGATCGGAAAGCATGCCCAAAGCTGGCGCGGCGAGCAACTGGCAGAGACCATAGGCGGCGGTAAGCCATCCCACGATGGCTGCGAGATTATTGGAATGAGCCAGGAATTGTAACGTGAGAAAGGGAACAAGAGGGACAATGATTGTCAGGCCCATGGTGTTCAGGAGTGTGATAATGAGAAGGAGCACGAACGAGGTGCGCTTTACAGATGTGTTCGAGGTCGTAGGAGTTACTAACGTGTTCATAGAGAAGCCCTACCTTTGCAAAAAAAGTTTATCCTACTACTTCCAGACAAAGTAGTAGCATGAACCTTTTCAAACAAGTTCGAGCTGTCTCACGCGATGATACGCTGCACACCTGTTTACGAAGAGTACGCAAGGAGAAGAAGAGAGCGCATCTCTGCTCTTCATCCTCGTTGTGTGCCGCATGCAGCACACACACCTTCGCACAATGGGCAAGAATGCTAACGGTAGATGTTCGTCAACATTTCATCCTTGCTTCATCGATATATTTACCGTTTGCTTTTTGAAAAGTTATGATGATAATATCACAAGACATTTCTGTCTGTCAAGCGTTGTTTCTTCTGCTCAGGGCTTTCCAGTTCTCCGCTCAAAGGGGTGCAGGGTCTCCCTGCCGGGGTCTGGGGTGTCCCCAGTTTCCTTCCCTCCTTCGCGCGCCGCCTGCGGCGGCGCGCAAAAGAGAAGAAAAAAGGTTTTTTGCGGGGACACCCCGCACCCCGGCAAAGGGCTGCCGCCCTCTGCACTCCCGCTAGATGGGAGAATTGGAAAGCCCTGTCTTCTGCTCCAGGGCGTTTAAAAGCCTCGGTTGGCCAATGGTATTTCGGGCAGGAGACGATCATTCCTGCCGTTTAAATGGCACATCACATCATATACCGGACTATGGTTGGGCAAAATCGACCGTTCTCGTGCCCGTTTTGCTATTGGCCAACAGAGGCTTTCAAAGTCCGAGAGCGATCATTCCCCTCTCCATCAACAAGAAAACAGCCAGATGAGGCTGGGCATCAAAGAGACGCATCTGATCAGGCACCCGCTTGACGCCGAGCAGATCCATCAGGGCAAGCGCTGCATTGTTGAGCGTAGCCAGCACAAGAGGCCTCCGATGAAAGCGGCGCTGCCAGTCTCTCCAGAATACTGGATGAGAGGCTGGTGGAGACGAAGATCTTTCCGGTGCAGGTGGCGACCCCATAGAAAGCGCTTGAGTTGTGGGAACGGAGGAACTTATTGTTAGGGCAGCGCACCTGTTTCCGTACCATCCTTTTCGAGTGCATCAGCACAAGCCTGAAGCGCCACTGTGAGTTGGAGCCATTGATCGTGAGAGATCGATGCCATCATACGCTCCTCAATTGCTCTCACTCTACGATGACCTTCTTGCAGGAGGGTTTCTGCCTGAGGGGTTAAATACGCTTGCAAGACTCGGCCATGTTCGGGATGGGGACGGCGCACGAGGAGGCCGGCCTCTTCCAGATTAGTCACAATCGTGTTCATGGTTTGTGGCGTGACAAAGCAGCGTCGAGCCAGGCTCGCGCCCGATAATCCCGCGTGCTCATGGAGGGCGCTGAGAGCCGAGTACTGTGGTGTCGTCAGGCCAATTTCTCGCAAAGTCGAATCCATGCGGGTACGCAGAGCATACTGCGCTCGCTTTAACTGATAGCCCATATCTTGTTCAATCATCTGCTCCTCACTTTCTTATCACCAAATACCATTGACATAATATCAGAGTTCTGATATAATATCAGTATACTGATATTATATCAGAAGAGCAAGAAAAAAGTGAGCGTACGGCTTGTGCTTCTGAAACAAGGAGAAAGAAAAGATATGGCTCGTATTCTGGGCCCCGGCTTTATTGCTCTGCAAGTACGTGATTTGCAAGCCTCTCGTCGTTTTTATACTGAGCACCTGGGACTACGTGAGGCTCCAGCAAGTCCGCCGAACGCAATTGTTTTTGCAACCTCGCCCACACCTTTTGCTATTCGTGAACCACTTGTCAATCTGGATGAGGTGACTCAACTAGGTTGGGGAGTCTCTCTCTGGCTGGCTTGTGACGATGCGGAAGCCTTACATGCTGCACTGGAAGCCAGCGGCACGCGTATCGCGCAACCTCTTTTTGATGGTCCCTTTGGTCAAACCTTCTCATTTATTGATCCAGATGGCTATCTGATTACCGTTAATGGTGAAAAATGAAACTGTTGATCCTTGAGGCATTTGACCCCTATTCCCTGGGGAGTTCTTGAGGGTTTTGCCCCTACCGCTTATGAAAGCGAGCTGACACGTCACATTTCGCGTAAGATGATACATAATGTTGATCATACTATCACCAAGTGACGATACGAAGGAGAAGGTTAAGATGGGTCAGACGGTACTGGTAACTGGCAGCAACAGTGGTTTTGGACGTCTGGTCAGTGAGACGCTGGCGCGGCAAGGCTACACAGTGTTTGCCGGAATGCGTGGACTGAACGGGAAGAATGCAAGAAGTGCTGCGGAGATACGCAATATCCTTTTTACTTGTAATTAGTCAGATGTTCACCTATCGAAAAGAGGGACAAAAATCGCCGGGCTGGCTGGCAATGTGAGGGTGATGAGCATCATGATTTCGCCGAGTATTAGGCGAAGACCACAGGCAAAATCCCGGTTGTTGTGCTGACACGCAAGGCGTAAATACCACTCGATTTGCCAGTTCATTTGACGGTAGACTCTGTAGTAATGTGCAACCGGGTTGATGAAATGGTCTTGATGAGACGACAGAAAAGAAAGGATCCTATGACACAGATTCAATTTGGTTTTAATCCCATGGCTATCGGCAACTTAGGTCCTTCACGGCAAGAGTATCTCAATTATCTCCGTGCCGCGCTTGACACGATTGTAGGACATTTTGATGGAGTCTGGCTACCTGATCACGTTCAGTTTGGTACAGCTCCAATCCTAGAAGATTGGACGATGTTGACCTATCTCGCGGGAATGCGCCCCGAATTACGCTATGGACATCTCGTGCTCTGCCAGCTCTTTCGCAATCCTGCTCTGCTAGCGAAGATGGCAGCTACGTTTCAATATATGAGCCAGGGTCATTTTATTCTGGGCATCGGCGCTGGCTGGGCCGAGGAAGAGGCGAGAGCTTATAACCTTCCCTTCCCGCCGGCTGGGCAGCGAGTCAGCGAGCTGGAAGAGCAGTTGCAGATCATCAAGGCATTGTGGCGTGAAGAGAGTGTCACTTTTGAGGGCAAGTATCACCAGGTACACAACGCGAAGTGCCTGCCCCGTCCTGAGCCGCTTCCTCCCATACTCATTGCGGGCTTTCAGCCGCGTATGCTGCGCCTCGTTGTTCGCTATGCTGATTGGTGGAATACAACAGCTACGACCTTAGAGAAGGCCAGAGAGCAGGTGAAGGCTCTGGATGCCGCCTGCGAAGAGATGGGGCGTGACCCAAAGACACTGCGCCGCACCTTAATGGTGAATTGCTATTGTGCTCCAACAGAGCAAAAGTTGGACGAAACTCTGGCAAAGCAGCAAGGGCCTGTTGGCCTGCATATTACAGGAACCCCTGCACAGGTTGTAGAGCAGCTACAACCGTGCATTGAAATAGGCTTCGATTATTATATCATCGTAGCCAGGGACTTTCCGCGAGCGCTTACCACGCTAGAGCTATTAGCTCACGAAGTGCTACCTGTACTGAATAAAGCGCACTGATGTATTTCCCCGTAGTAGAAATAAGTTGGAGACCATTCAAAAACAGGTGCTCGTTCTACCGTTTTTGAATGGTCTCCAAAATGTGCCAATTTACAACATGTTCATGGAAAAAGCAAGATGGAGAGTCGCTTCTCAAACAGTTAATGATTAAGCTGCTCACTCTTCGCGCCGATTGCTCACTCGTCACCTCAAAACCTGCTCACGTGTCGTCACCTTATTTACCACCTGATCATAGGATGTATGCTCTGAAAATGGCCTGGCATTTTAGATGGTTCTTCGCCATCATTCTTGCCGGCGGATACTGCGCTTCTGTCTGCACAGGGCTGCTTGGCTTCATCTTCACCCAAAACTCTTCTTACCTCATGCTTGCTTCTGCCCCATTGGTCTTGCCCCCTGTGGTCATCAATCCCTACTTCCAATGAAATAAGTGAGTGATCCACTGGAGGGTTCTCTCTGTCCTTGGGAAGGTCAGTCACTATACATCGGGCACTGTCGTCGGGAGATCTGCAAGCCATCTCTGCATGTGTTCGTGAAGCTGATCGTCTCTCCACTTATACCATGCCTGTACCCATTCCGTCTCCCATTTGGTGTAAGGTATTCTTAAATTGTTGGAATGGGCCTTTTCCATTCAAGGCGAGGACAAGCCTTTCCGCTATCCGCTTGCTTTGTAGCATGGTCTGCCGACGGCTTCGTTAGCAGGAATACTCATGCCCATGAAGAACGTTGCACTTATTCAGGATCTTCATGTGGCGAACATGAACTGGGCCTCTCCCGACTGGCTGCTCGTCGCGGCGACGGCACGGACCGGCCCTGGAATGGTCACCTGCGAGTTGACATCTCCCAGCCCACTCCAGGACCCATCGGATCGCTGTAGGGTGTGCCAGAGGTGCCCATCGGCGGTGGTGAACATGAACTCCCCTCCCGACTGGCTGCTTGCCGCCGCGACAGCACTTACTGACGCTGGAATGGCAAGCTGAGCAGTGATATCATCCAGCCCACTCCAGGACCCATCTGCGTGCCGGATAGTATGCCAGAGATGTCCATCGGCGGTGGCAAACATGAACTGGGCCTCTCCCGATTGACTGCTCGTCGCGGTGATGGCACGGACCGGCCCTGGAATGGTCACCTGCGAGTTGACATCTCCCAGCCCACTCCAGGACCCATCTACGTGCCGGATGCTATGCCAGAGATGTCCATCGGCGGTGGCAAACATGAACTGGGCCTCTCCCGATTGACTGCTCGTCGCGGCGATGGCACGGACCGGCCCTGGAACAGCAAGCTGAGCAGTGATATCATCCAGCCCGCTCCAGGACCCATTAGCTTGTCGTATAGTATGCCAGAGATGCCCATCGGCGGTGGCGAACATGTATTGCGTCTCTCCCGGCTGGCTATTTGTTGCGGCGATGACACGGACCGGTCCAGAAATGGCAAGCTGAGCGCTGACATCATCCAGCACCTGCCAGGACCCATCTGCGTGCCGGATGCTATGCCAGAGATGTCCATCAGCGGTGGCGAACATGAACTGGGCCTCTCCCGATTGACTGCTCGTCGCGGCGATGGCACGGACCGGCCCTGGAATGGTCACCTGCGAGTTGACATCTCCTAGCCCACTCCAGGGCCCATCTGCGTGCCGGATAGTATGCCAGAGGTGCCCGTCTTCGCCCTGATACGCCACGGCTGTTGATCGAGGGGTCACCGTCGGCACGGTGCTATGACCTGTTGAGCGAAGGTGCGCTCCTGGTTTGAGGATCAGCAAAGCACCAGCGGCGCTACTCAGTAGGAGTACCACGGCTATGCCACTCACAAGACCTTTGAGCAGGCCAGGAGAGATGCGGCGCTGGCGGGGATTGGTGGGTGGTGGTGCCAGGGGTGCGTAGGGATTCTGCGTCCCTCCTTCAGCAGGCTGTGACCCATAGGAGGTTGATGGTCGAGAATGGTAAGGATCAAAGGGTGAGGAGACGGCAGCAACCGTCGTATGCTCCGACTCCCCAGCCTCACCACTACCCCTGGGGGTCAGTCGACCACATTTTAAACAGAAGAGAGCTTCTTCGGAAAGGTTGGTATCACAGAAAAGACAATACATACATGGTTCTCCTGATCGTGTTCTTTTGATAACCCCTCATAATCCTCATTGCTACACATGCTCTTGTTTGCATAGAGCATAAAGAATGTTAAGAAGAATGACAATCTTTCCAGGACTTTCAGGTCAATACTCCAGTTTCTCAGGGAGGGCCCTCGATTTCATGCAATAATGGTGAAATACATCTTTTATTTACGATGATCGGGAAGCATAGGGCTTATGCAATTTTGACAAATCGCTCAGTTTTTGATTTAACAGCGGCGTGCTCAAAGATTGAGCCATATTAACTCTTCCTTTCGCGAGTGAGAAGATAGCCACAATGTTGGAACCACCCCTGCGCATCCTGAGCGGTGATAATGAGTAATGCCTGGCCAATGGCTTTTTCCAGCGCTTCTCTGGTTCTAGCTCCCGCTCGTCGTAGGGCCGTTCGGTGGGCGACCAGGAATCGCTTTGGGCCGTACATGTCTTTCTTCACGTCGTTGTTTGAGATAGCACTTGATAGTCGCGAGAGAAACGCCGAAGAGCTGCGCAACCTCGGCTCGGGACAGCCCAAGTCCACTACTCGCAGTATTCGTTCTAGCAAATCCTCTGAGTATGCTTTCATGGTGGAGCCTCTCTCCTTACTTGTGCGTACGGATAGGATAGAACATTATGGTTTCTCGACCGGAGAACTGTTATGCTCTGGCAACAGATCGCGAAGCGCCTGCTCCAGTTGGGGATACTCGAACTGGAAAGTCGCTTCCGTCAAACGTTCAGGCACAAGATGCTGGCTGTCTAGCATCACTGTGGCAAGTTCTCCTAACAGTGAGTGGAGCACAAACGCTGGCAACGGGAAGAGTGAAGGCCGCTTGAGAACACGTCGTACCGTCCAAAGAAAGGCTCGGTTGGACATAGCTTCTGGCGCACAGAGATTGAAAGGACCGGAGAGCATACGCTGTTCCAGGAGAAACTGGATGGCACGGGCCGCATCCACGCGATGAATCCAGGGAATCCACTGTCTCCCGTTGCCTATCTGGTAACCCAGCAGGTGAGCAAATTGCAACAGCGGAGGAAAGGCTCCAGCGTTTGTATCGAGCACGAGCCCTGTTCGTATGAGACAGCGCCTGGTTGAAGCCTGAGCGGTCGATGCCTCCCACTCCTGACACACCTTCGCACGAAAGCCCTGGCCAGGGAGGCTGGTTTCTGTGAGGAGTTCCTGCCCGCGATCTCCATAGTACCCGGAAGCTGAGGCTTGCACCAACACCTCTGGCGGCCCATAGCGCTCCATCGCTTGCATGACGGCCTGTCCGGCATTCAAACGGCTCTCCAGGATACGTGCTCGATACGCCCGCGTCCAGCGCCAATGGGCTGGAGTCGCACCCGCCAGATTCACAATGGCACTCTCGCCAGTGATGAACTTTCCCCATCCCTGAGCAGATCTCGCATCCCAGCCAACGGTTTGGATGCCTGGCAACCCCTGGTGGGAAAACATCTGAGCCGCCCGCTCTGGATGTCGGCTCAGGACGATGATCTCATATTCCTGCAGGGCCAGGTGGTGCACAAGGGTGCATCCAATCAGTCCGGTGCCACCAGCAATGATTACGCGCATTCCTCACCTCTCACCTTTCCTTGTGCTGTCTTGATGCGCCAGCCAAGTAATCCGCAGAAGCCAAAGACCAGGGCATTCTCCAGCCCATGAATCGCGATCATTTGAGGAATCGTGATGGTCCATACTCCTGTTGCTCCTCCCAGCGTATATGCTCCAGCAAACAGCATGGTGAAAAAGACGGTCGTATACGAGAGTATCAAGAGCACTTGTGCAAACCGTGAAGTGGTCGTGGGCACCACAAAATGGAGACCCAGCAGCGAGATCAGGATCAGGCTTAGGGCCAACAGATCGGCGGGAGCAGTATCCAGGAAGTGTAGGCTGGTGACTTGCGCAATGGTGAGTCCCGCAGCTACCAAAAGAGGATCAATCAGGACGCCCAGCGCCGCGATGCGATAGGCAGTCCGAAAAATTCCGTGCTGCGTTGTCCGAGTGGTGTGGATAGATTGGCCGGTCAGCCCTGTGATGATCAGCGCCGCCAGAGCAATAAAGTGGAAATGGACCGCTGTGAGCAGGTCGGTATGCACGCCGAACCCAAGTGGCTGAAGACCCCAACGCGCCAGCACCATCCACGTACTGCCAATGGGCAGATAGAGCCACGCCACGGCCAGACAGAGATCAGCGAGTGACGTACGCTGTTGGCGAAGCATCTGGCAAAGCCGGACCAGGCCGATCAGTGCGAGCAATCCGGTAAACAAGAACCACACAACGGCAAACGTCGCAGCAAGCAGCCCCGTATCGAGAAAAAAGGCTACTCCTCCCAGCAATGACGCCAATGGCTGGAGAAACAGCACCAGAGCAGAAAGCTGAGACAAGAAGTGGTCCTCTTTCGGACGCAAAACCAGTGGAACAGCTAACGGGGTGATGACAAACAGCGCCAGCAAAAGGACAACCTGGAGATCGTTCAGCACCAGCCAACCGAATAAACTGGCAAGCGCAACCACCCCCCAGATGCATCCCCCAAGCACGAGGCTGACATGGTTCCATCTGGCCAAATCATGTATCTGCAAAGACATAAGTAGCTCCATCTCTTGTTGTAACCAGGCACAGCACGCTCATCGCACCGATGACATCCCTGGTTGTCTGTGGATGTTGAAAAGTGAACGTTGTTCACTTGCTATTACTCTACCAGATGCGTTATGCTGGAGTCAAGAGTGCTTGTGCTTCTGTGTACAGGCAGAGCCATTTGGAGGAGAGCAGCATGGAATCGTCTGAGACGCGTGAGACGCGCCAGCTCACGCAGAAAGCGCTTGCGACGCGACAGCGTATTATGGATACGGCCTGGCATCTGTTCGCAACGAAAGGCTATGATCAGACCACAATGCGAGATATTGCGGCAATCTCCGAGTGTTCCCTGGGACTTACCTATCGCTACTTTGCCAGTAAAGAGGATCTGGTCCTGGAACTCTATCGATGGTTGGTGGTCCAATTAGAAGAACTCGTTCCCTCGCTCCCTGTGACATCCATCACCGACCGTTTTCACCAGCTTATGCACATGTTGTTGGAAATCATGGCACCGCATCGTCTGACCCTGGTGGCCTTATCTGGGGCTGCCTTGAATCCTCTCTCGCGGGCCGGGGTCTTTGGTACAGAAGGAGCGGAGGTCCGCCGCCGGGCACGAGCAAGCTATCATGTCCTCGTCGCCGGGGCCAGGGATGCTCCCCGCGCTTCACAGGTGGACGACCTGGCCACGTTGCTTTATGGAGTGCAACTCGCTCTGGTGCTGTTCTGGTTACAAGATCTCAGTACTGAGACACACCAAACCAAGGAACTCTTACAGTTCATTCATGAGCTGCTGGGACGTCTTCGACCACTCTTGCAGGTTCCCTGGATAACGCAACGTATTGCCCGGTTTGTTCAGATCGTCGGCCCGCTCCTAGGGCAAGGGGAACAGTCAGTACCGACGAGGGGACGTGATGTCACGTAGAAAGAGGTAGGCGGATATGTTCGGGAAATGCCTCTGCACGAGATTGGAGACGAGAGGCAATTCCTTGTCAGGTGGCCAAGCGAGGCGTTCAAGAACATTTGATAGCTCAATCTTTGAGCACGCCGCTGTAGTTCCTTTTTGCACACACATATAGCTACTGCCGTTTTGAAAGGGGCAATAGCAGTGAAATGATATGAATACAGTATATGCTTTTCGACGCTCTCAACACAACCAGATAGGAGATCCTTGAGTGATCTCCTATCCAGTCCCAGACAGTAATCCCCTCACTGAATACTTGTATTTACATCATTAACGCGTTACACCGCTGCTTGGGGTACTTGTTGCGCCAGCACATGCTTTGATGGGAGAGACGATCCCCAACGAATTAAAGCACCGCTGCCGACCATTGACTGTGATAAGCACGGCGATTGCTACATCATCCCCTGTTTTCACAGTTGCAACAAGAGGCTGCAAATGGAACATTTTCATGCAGTTCAAGCCTTCTCCCAACGGATTGACAAACGTGTTGACGTAACGCTGAGCCATAAATGTGAATAGCGTATTGCCAACGGCAGCGTCAGGTGTTGCCCCTCGACCCAGTAGTGGCGCATTAATAGCCAGGCGAGGAGGAGCAACCTGCATCAGATTGATACAATATGGCCTCGGGCTTGCATCCCCAAGCGTCTGCGCCACTGGCTGATCAACGCCGACTCGAAAGAGATTCAACTTCGTCAGGTTGGGGACGAAGGTGTTATTTTTCATGACCAGCACCATCGGATCATTGAAAGGTATAAGCGCGACCGGGGCGGGCTGACGGACCGCCGCCTGCAATTCGTTGAGTGGCAACGCCGTCGTGAGATGACCTGGATCGGCCAGATCGGGTCTCATCCAGGGAGTACAGCCTAGCGTCGCATCCACAGAGATTAGCAGACGATTGTCACTCGGATTGGTCAACACCGTCGCATTTCGAAGAGCCACTCTGTTGGCAACGGTGTTCTGTGCCAGGCGTCCATTGGGCGCGATGAGGTACGAGGTGGTCACATTATCGCTCTGGTCCTGATCAACAATGAAGAAACTGCGCGTCGTAGGACAGATCAAACCCTTGCGATCTCTCCCTAATGCAGGGGGAACAATATTGCCAACTTTGATCCCTTGATGTGCTGCTGCGAAGAAACGAACCGCATTGCAATAGGCAAATTGCCCAAAGGGAGAACCGGGGATACCGTTGACGCAGTTACTCTGTGCCAGGGTGTTTGCTTGCTCTCCCTGAAGGGTGAGTACCGCGCCATTGAAGCCAAACCAGATACCAACTACCGATCCTGTCGGGATGAACGGTATCACAGGCCTGGCTGCCGGGCGCGTCCTCTGGTCAATGACGAGCGGATCGTAGACGGCAAGAAAGCCAGTCTTAGGATTGACCACCGCAGCTTGCACAAAGGCCGATTGCATCGGATTGGCCTGAAGGCATGGTCCATCGGCCGGATTCGTTGCCTTTAAAATATAAGGCGTTGCCAAACCTGCTGCAGAGAGCGGGTTGCGGGGAACGATCAAAGTACAATTCATATTGACCGTTGCTGGATGTGCATGAACCCGCGTCGGCGTATCTATTAGCATAGATACAAGCATAACAGCGAGGAATATTCCTCCTAGTGCGAGTGACAAACCATGCCGCCATCGGCGCGATGGATCAACGAGCGGCACGCCATTGGATTTGAACATACAATTCTTTCCTTTCCTACAAACAAAAGCAAACTCAAAGATAGATCAACGGGCGCTGTCGCTGGAAGACAACAGCAATACACGCTGTCCTAACGACGGTATGTACTGCTACAATCTTCTGAAGTGAACAGTGGAAATATCTGGGGTATCGCACGAGGTGCATGAAAGCCCCTCTCTTCCCTATTCATCTTTCTCAATCGTCACTTTTCTAGATTTTTTTAAGTCGCAGTTCAAGGAGCGACAACATCTTGTACGCCATATATGCATAAAGTTGAATCAATCAATATATACATCGTGGAACATCTCACACTACCAGATCATGGAGAAGCCATTGGATCGAGAGATCTGATCCCTCGATCCAAATTTCAGGGATGGTCAGAGCCAGGTTGTTTCCATCTCTAGCCAGTCCACACACCCTGGGGATCACATTCGCGTATCAAACGCAGTTCCTCGGCGGTAGGCGGCACGGTCTCGGCACAACTGGGAGTGACACGCAACGGCCAACCTGTCTGCTCCTGAACCTGCTCAATACTACTGCCAGGATGATACGATTGCAGCAGCGCCTCGCCAGTTGCTGGATCAAAGGTGAAGACGGCCAATGTGGTTATCAGAGCGGCAGGACCACCGCGTGGCAGGCCAACTCGTTGTCGCCAGGCTGTACCAGCTGGCCCCCGTTCGTCGGGATAGCCATAGCCAGGACTGGTGATGAAATCGACGCGCTCACGCAAACGATGGCGCTCGTGGGGCATGATAATAGCAAGGCGCTGCGATAACGACGCGATATCTGCCCCTCCACCGCTACCAGGCAGGCGCACTTTCGTATTGTTTTGTTGCCAGTTCCCGATCTGTGAAGTATTCAAGTTGCCATAGCGATCAATTTCGGCACCACCAATAAAGCCCAGTTCGATCTCGCCAGCCGCCATCAGCCCCAGCACATTCACCGTCCGATTCGCCCACAGCGCTCCCTCGATATTAGGGGCATCGCCCATTGTGTAGAGCAGCCCGGTCGCCGGCGTATCGCGCACCACGCCCAACTCAAATAAGCCAGTACAGTTGGGAGCATGGGTACGCTTCGCGAGGGCAAAGGCAAGCAACGGTAAGCGCATCCCGACAAAGACCTTCTCGCCATCGCGAATCTGTCGGGCTGCACAGACAACCATCAGTTCTCTTGCAGTATAGCTCATCTACACTCTCCTCCTGACTCAGTAGCCGTAATCGACCGAGGCCGCGTATCGATGTTCTTTCACTCCCAGGCTATGCAGATGCTCCTCGCCCAACTTCTCGCTATACACCCGACGATCCGGCACATTCAGCACCCACTCTTCTAGCCAGGATTGAAAACCTTCCAGGCTCCGCGTTCGGACGTGATAATCGTGGAAAGCGGCGTGGTCGCGATTGTAATAGCCCTGCACAATGGATGGATGCGCGCCCCAGGGTTCATGGACAACGGAGCGCACCTTGAAGGATGGTCCAACCACCCGGTTGGGATCGCTGAGGATGATCTCGCGCGATACAATCTCTTCCGCCACAATCAACACCTCGCGGGCCGCCAGCATCGCCTCTTCAGTAATGCCAAGACTGCCCCAGACGTGCGCATTACCATCCTCATCACAGCGTTGCACATGAATAATGGCAACATCAGGCTTGAGAGCAGGCACCAGCAGGAGCGGCGTTCCATCGAGAGGAGATTGTTCTTGCCGAAACGTGGGGTTCTGCTGCGGCAAAGAACTACCAAGCAGTGAGCGCGTGGGGATATAAGGTGCTCCCAGGCTGGCAGCAAGCAGGGCAAGACCAATGCTGAAATTACTATGTTCCTCAACAACAATGGGATGAGGTATACCCTTCTCCACAGCACGACGATAACAATGGCCCAGCCCTTCGCTGACGTTGCCAACCCAGGCAGCTTCCACCTTCTCAACGCAGCCCGCGCCGATCAACTGATCGAAGAGGATATCGGAAATAGGCCCGATCAACGTGAGGTCACGCCGACGCTGACGGATAATTTCATGTCCCGCAGCAAAGGGAATAAATGGCTCCAGAGCCAGCCCCAA
The DNA here is from genome assembly GCF_016587455.1 of Reticulibacter mediterranei. NCBI lineage: Bacteria > Bacillati > Chloroflexota > Ktedonobacteria > Ktedonobacterales > Reticulibacteraceae > Reticulibacter > Reticulibacter mediterranei. Next base: position 3,210,735 of record NZ_BNJK01000001.1, read on the forward strand.
CGCAACAGAGGCTCCATCTGGCACATAACGGGCGATAGCTTCCCGCATCGTCATTAGCTTACTCACACAGGTTTCTCCATTGAAATTAGACGACCAGCACAAAGTACAACGGATTATAGTGCTCGTGCGCCTTTGCGATACGCAACCGGAGAGACACCAGTATGCTGGGCAAAGACGCGCGAAAAATAAAAACGATTGCCAAATCCTGTTCGTTCGGCAATCTGGGAAATGCTGTCATCGGTGAACAGCAGGAGCCGCTCGGCCATCTTGACGCGCTGCCCCTGGATGTATTGTCCTGGCGTCTGACCCACACACTCACGAAAGCGGCGAATAAAATAGTCTTCGTTCATATGGCAGAGCTGGGCCAGTGCGCTCACCACCAGGCGTACAGCAAGATTTTCTTCAATATAACGCACAGCAGGCAAGACCGGCTCAAGGGCGACGGCAAGCTGCAACCCTCGCTGAAGCTGCTCTGCTGGCACGCTTTGGAGATAGAGAGCCAACCCCTCATACAACAGCGCCTTGATGCGAAATTGCAACACAAGATTATTCTCTCGTGGTCCCGTCTCCACTTCATGCATAAGCGCCCACGCCTCCCCTTCAAGCTCTGGCCTGCGCGGTAAGCAAATGGGCATATCAAACATCTCGCGAAACGCCATAAATTGTAGTGGCAACCCGATTACATCGAAATGCACATAGAGATGCCCCACCTCACAGGTCACATGGGTATTGAAGCGCACACCAGCCGGGATCACATACAGGCGTCCTTTTTCCAGAGGATACGAGCTGTCCGCTCCCTCTACCAGCGCGCCATCACGGTTGTTCATGTAGAGACGCCAGAAGCTGCTCTGAATGTTCTGAAACCTCCAGCGTGGAGGCTGAATCGTGACAAAGCGCGTGGTCACGAGTTGGATATGGACGTTCTCCAACATTGCGGTCTGAGTCAAAGATCATCCCACCATTCTATCAGCAAACAGGTCGGAATCGGATACAACCCTTTCGGATTTCAGTATACCATTCTCCACCGTCGTCAGGTATTCTTGAGCATAGAAACGAGAAGCGTACAACAACTATAAAGTTTATTGTTACGCAAATGGTGACTTTGAAGTATCAACGGTTGATAGCACACGAGGAGGTCAAGATGAGCAAGACTCGCCAGCAAATATTGATTTTGAATCTGGCAACTCCTAATCTGGAATCGCAGACGGTGGCCTGGGCTATCTACGATGGCGCAGCACCAGTTGATGCATTGCAGATGAACACGGGAGATTCCAACGATCCGCCCTACGAATCGGTCCTGGCTGCGATGCGCGATGGCTGGAACGTTATTCAGTTGCCAGCACTGCCCTACTACATGCCTGGACATGAACATGAAAGCGGACATCTTCCCTACGAATATACTCTGGAAAGAAAGGTGACAATCGATGAGTAATGTGGAAAGACATCATTTGCTGACCGCGCAACAGATGGCTCGTTTCGTCACTGATGGCTTCCTGATGCTTGAAGAACTGGTGCCACAAAAATACAACGAAGCTGCTTACGCTGCTGAAGTGGCATGGGATGGTGCGGGCTACAATTTCTGGCATCAGAACGAGAGTATCCAGGCAGTATTTGAGTTGCCGCAGGTCAAAGGTGCCATCCAGAGCTTTGTCGGCACCCATCCTATCTACGACCATTCCTTCCTGCATATCGTCAAGGGCGGCAATCTCAAAGCCCAGGACTGGCACGCCGATTCGATTATCGACACGCGCCCCTATGCCTTCGACGTGCAGGCGTTCTACTTCTCGCACGACGCGCCACCAGAGACCGGCCCGACCCTTGTGTTGCCTGGTTCTCACTTGCGCAAGGTGAATACCTTTAGCATTGGTCGCTACAAAAATATTGTTGGGCAGCGGCAACTGAGCGCAAAGGCTGGCACGATTGTCTTTATGCATCACGGCATCTGGCATTGCGCCCAACCAAACTTCACTAACAAAACGCGCTACGTCTTCAAAGTGCGTCTACGTCCTGGACAGGAACAGCGCGGCCTCTTCAATACCGACGACTACGATAGCCCGGAGGTCGCCGCTATCTTCAAGAAAGGCTACCAGCGCTGGCAAGGCAACGAGGCTCGTCTGGATCATGTCGAACGTGCCAAACTGTGGCGCTACGTGACCGGCGATAATCGGGTCGATGTCTCCTTTGAAGGTGCGCTCACCCGCATGTCCATCGCTTGATAAAAAAAGAAGTTGCCCAATAACGCGATGAATGTTGGGCAACTTCTTTTTTATCCCTTCTATATCACCTGCCAACTTTTTTCCAATTGCATAACCCACCCTTCGATATGCTGAATAGATTGTGGAAGCTGCGCTCTTTCTCGTAACAAAGGGAAAGCAGTTTGCAGATATGCCTGATGAGCTTGCGCATCATCCCAAAGAGACGCAACCAGATAACGTGATGGATCTTCTATCGCCTGAGCGCAGACACCACCCAGCATTCCACCCGCCTCTGCCATACCAGGATTCCAGATCATCCTCTGATTTTGCTCAAACGTCTGTCTTTGTTCTGGAAAAACATGAGAATCTGTCACCCTGAGAATGCTCCCTTGCGATAGTGCGGAGAGAAAATCCACTGCTGACCCTGGGATAGCGAGAATACCTTTGAATAAGGTAACGGCAATTGACAGATACGTTTGCCTCTGATCGCTACGCCGATATACATCATCATGTATATGCTGCATAAAGTGTTGATAAGCCGTCTCATCCTGCCAGCACGATAAAATGCCAGCCTGGAAAGGATTCTTGCTATTCCATCCTCCGACCTGCCCAAGAAAGCCTGGCAGACCCTTCAGCGCGGCCCATTGCTCCTGAGCTGTACTGAAAGCTGTCTGCATCTCTTTTGTTGTGGAACAAACAATCCACTTGAGAAGCATAGAGAACTACTCTCCTCCCTAATCCTGTTATCTTTTTTGTAGATCACAATCGCTGTAAGGCTAAAGTTGCCCGATCAATTGTATCAGACGGGTTTGAGAGATGGGATCGGTCCTGGGAATAGGCATCACAACTAGTTCATCCAAACCTTGATCTAGAAGTTCGCGCAGGCGCGCGGCAATGGTGGCCTCGTCGCCAGAGACGACCATGTTGTCGATAAACTCGTCCGACCATGACCCGTCAGAGGCCACAGGGAAGCCCGCATCAGCAAACATGCGCGCATAGAATGACAGCCGACCGAAGAAGCGCCCCGAATCAAACTCAGTGCGAACCAGCGCGCGCACCGTCTGACGATCCTGACCAAAGACGACCGGAATATGTGCCATCAGTGGAGGAACCAGACGCCCCTTCTCCTCTGCACCTGCGCGCATAGCTGGCAACGCATCTTGGAGCAGATAAGGAACGGGACACAGCCATGTCAGCGCCCCATCAGCAAGCTCACCCGCCAGACGAAACGCTCCCTGACGCAAGGCAGAGGTCAGAATCGGCGTACGTGGAAGCCGGGGCAGTCTCGTCTTCACTGTATAGAAGCGGCCATGATAATCAACGTTGTCTTCTCCGAGTATTGCGCGCAACACCGTCACATATTCGCGCAAATGCTCTAAAGGTGCGCCTATAGGAATACCGAAAATTCCCTCGATAACCGGGCGCTGGCTCGGTCCAATCCCCACCAGCACTCGTCCAGGGGCAAGATCGTGCAGCGTTAATAACTGCTGTGCCAGGGCTAGGGGATGGCGCGGATAGGTTGGAATAATGGCCGTCCCCATACGCACATTGCTGGTCAGAGCCGCCGCCGCCGCAAAGATCGTCAAAGCATCTGGCTCTGGCGTGCCCTGCGTCACCCAGACCTGTTGCACCCCGGCCTTCTCCGCAGCAACAATTGTCGAGACTATAGCACTGGCATCCGTCCCAAACACCATAAGGCCGATCCGCTCTCTAGTTGTCCGTTGAGCAGGTGTATTTGTAATACTTCTCTCATTCAATTGCATCTATCAATCTCCTGTGTATTGTTGCTATGGAACCAGAACGATCTTTCCGTGCAGTCCACCAGCAGCAAGCAATTGATGTGCTTCGCTTGCTCGTTCCAGTGGAAACACATCCGTTACACGCGTAATAAGCTGACCTGCCGCAAGCAAATTGACAAGCGAGGCCAGTTGGGTTACATCTGATCTGACCAGAATAGAAGAGGCTGTGATGCTCCGCTGTGGCACAAATGGTCCGCTCGGTATCTTCCATTCGGGAGAAGCTGTGCCAGCACGCCCCCCACTGCGTAACGCAGCATCGGGAATCACTGTGGCATAGCGGCCACCATCGCGCACCGCTGTCAGCGTACCCTGTATTGCCGCGCCGCCAACCAAATCCAGGGCCGCGTCCACTCCCGCAGGAATAACCTGATGCACTTGCTCTGCCAGGTCTTTTTGTCGATCAAGCGCGATATGCACGCCCAATGAACGAGCAAGCTCAGCATCTTTTTCATGAACCGCACCCAACACAATAATATGTTGCCGGGCGGCGAGTTGCACAGCAAAGTTGCCAACTGCTCCAAGAGGGCCGTTGATGAGCAGCATTTCTCCCGGGACGAGCGAGAGCTTTTCCAGGGCTTGAAGCGCCGTCAATCCTGCTAACGGGAGGCTGGCCGCGGTCGTCAACTCGACGCCATCAGGCACAATGGCAACATATTTTGCTGGCAACACGATATATTCGGCGTAGGTGCCAATCTGGGTGATCCCCTGCGGCGAAAGGGCAATCACTTTATCGCCAGCGCGTACATGGGTGACGCCCTCGCCAACGGCATTAACATGTCCTGCAACATCCCAACCAAGCACCATCGGAAAGCGCGCCTGCTCATGCGCAATAATTTTTCCGGCACGAACCCCAAGATCAACTGGATTGACCGCAGCAGCCGCAACCCGGATTCTGACCTGCCCTGGCGCTGGATCTTGTATGGGAATATCAACAACATGTAAGGTTTCCGGTCCACCAAACTGATCTATTACAACAGCTCGCATAGCTCTTCTCCGTAATGGTATCTGCAATAAACATATTCTCTATGCTCCCAGTGTAATATTGCCCTGTTATCAAGTCAAGGAAACATTTTTGATCTCACCGATCAATTTTATTGATAATAAAAATAGAGGGAGAACACTTTTCAGTCCTCCCTCGTAGAAAATAGGTTATTTTGCCAGATAGCCGCCATCGACGGCGAAGGCCAGATCTACGACGATCTTAATACAATACGGTTCGCAGCGTCTCCAGGCCCACATTCGCGCCACATAGCACAATCACAACGTTTTTATCGCGGAAACGCTGTGCGTTTTTCAGCAGAGCAGCCAGCGGCACGCCAGCCGCACCCTCGATTAGCATATGATGGGTCTGCATGCAAAGGCGCATAGCCTGACAAATCTCTTCTTCTGAAACCAGGATGTAGTCATCGACCAGTTGTTGACAGAGAGGAAACGTGATTGCATCCTGCTCGACACCTCCTGCTGTGCCATCGGAGAGCGTCGGTAGTGACTCCAATTCTAGAATGCGACCCGCCTGTACCGATTTCGCCATCACCGCCGAATTTTCAGGGGAACAACCAATTATTTCAACATGTGGGAAAATAGTTTTGAGATATGACGCAATCCCAGAAATCATGCCACCACCACCCAGCGCGGCCAGCACCACATCAACCAACCCTTGCGCTTGCTGGCTAATCTCCACACCGATAGTTCCTTGCCCGGCAATTACATGCAGATCGTTATAGGGAGAGATATAGACCATATCGTGTTCCGCCGCATAAGCGCGTGCATGCTCTTCGGCAACCACACAATCCGTTCCCCAGAAATGGACAGGCACGTCATACGCTCGAATCGCCTCGACTTTGGCGGATGAAGTTCCTTCATTCGTAAAGATCATCCCTGGAATATGCAGGGTATGCAACCCGAAGGCGACCGCGATACCATGATTGCCCGAAGAGGCCGTCACAACGCCTTTCTCCCTCTGCTCAGGAGTAAGTGAGAGCAGGGCATTCATCGCGCCCCGTACTTTGAACGAGCCGGTATGCTGGAAGTTTTCCAGTTTCAGCCAGACCGGACCGCCCGTTAGCCTGCTCAATGGCAACGAATGCTCAAGAGGAGTGGTGCGAATATACGGCCGAATACGCTGTTCAGCCTGCTCAATCTTCTGTATCATACTCATCAATTTTCCCTTGTTTATAGTTAACAGGTGGAATGGGCGCATAGCTCCAAAATCAGGTTTGCGTAATCATCCGAAACAAAGATATTGTCGTGCCCATCAATCGCTAATCCCTGCGGCTCAATTAAGCCGTTGCTTACCAGTGTCTCACGTTTACTGGTTGTCAGATTCATGCGAATCAAGGCATGAACCGAGGGTTGCAGGTCGGTCACAAGGACATTCCCATGCGTATCTAGCGCCACATCATCGAGCATGCCGAAGCGTCCAATGCTCGTCTTCGTTTTGTTGGGGGCAATGCGCCAGAGATCGCCTCCACACTCATCGGCCACGTAGATATTGCCCTGAGCATCAACCGCCGCGCCAACTGGCCGCACAATGCCAGATGCCAGCAGCGTGAGTGTTTTTCCATCTAGACTCAGGCGATAGACCTCTCCAGTTGGGCTGTCCGGAATGATCAGCGTATTATTGGTGGAATCAAAAGCGATCCCATCTACACCATCTTTACACTTTTGCGTACTTGGAGTACCGGGCAGTTGACGCAACACGGTAGATGAGGTACTCTGGGGTGCAAACAAGAGGATACGGTTTGTGCGCTGCTCTGCAACGATCATCGTGCCGTCGCTCAATACTACAATACCTTCTGGTCCTGCAATGCCTCGCAACAATACCGTAACCGAGCCATTCGCATTGACTCGGCTGATTGTTCCGGCATAGAAATCACTGAAAAGCAAGCGCCCGTCTCGATCAAACGCCAGATCGTCGGGGCGGCCCACGCCCTGTAATACCATATGAAAAGTATACCTTTTTGGAGCGACCGTCGTTGGAGTGGGAGTCGGCGTTGGGGATGGAGTCGGTGAAGGGAGCGGCTTTGTATTGATGGGCGTTGCGGTTGCCTGTGAAACAGGTGTGGGAGCACCACTACAGGACAGCAGCAGGAAACAGCAGAGCATAGTACAAATGACACTGGTACGACGTTTATACATGGTGTATCCTCCCTGCGATGGGCAGAATATTTGCCTTCTTGATACACTATAGTATGACATAGAATAATACAAAATGAAGCGGGATAACCGGAAAGGATTGGGTCATATGGCAACGATGGGACAGGAGGAGGTCTCGGAGCGCCAGCCGGTACAGTATCTCTCAAAACTCCACTGGACACAAATTCTGGCGATCAGTATTTTCTGGTTCGCGCTCAATTTTCACTGGGCCGCGCTGGGAACGATTATTCTGCCCAGCCAGGTTTTCAAGATGGTTGGCGAACTGCATAAGGGCGAGGCGCTGGCCTTTGTGCTGGTGCCTGGAGCCTTTGTCGCCCTTTTCTCTAATCCGCTGTTTGGCCTCTTGAGCGACCGCACGCGCGGCAAACTTGCCCTCTGGGGCCGTCGCCGACCATATATATTGATTGGAACGCTGGTCAATATTGCCGCGCTCATCTGGATGGCGATGGCACCGAATATCTTCTGGCTGGCCTGCGCGTATCTGCTGGTCCAGTTTTCCAGCAACGCAGCTCAAGCTCCCTTTCACGCACTGCTTCCCGACATCGTGCCGGTCGAGCAGCGCGGCCTGGCCTCTGGCGTGATGGGCCTGCTGCAAATCGGCGGCACCATCGGTGGGGTCATTATTGCTGGCAATTTTATCGATGCGACGAAACCGCCGCTACTCTACCAGCAAGGGTTGTGGCTGACCTATGCGATTATTATTGCGGTTCTCGTCGCGCTCATGTTGATCACGGTCATCACTATACGCGAACGTTCCACCCTTTCGGCACAACTACTAGCGCAAGAGCAAGCAACCGAAGCCACAGTAACAAAACGCGTCTGGCTTTCACGCTCGACACTGCTGACCATTGCAGGAACAATTGTAGCGCTTGGATTGACCTGGGGAGCGATGTATCTCTGGAATGTTGCGCATCTGGCAGGCATTGCGATCTCGACCGATGTACAGCAAGTTGTGCTTGAAGTTGTAGCAACGGTGGGGTTGCTGCGTATGTTCGACTTCAATCCTCGTCGCACTCCCGATTTCGCCTGGGTGCTGCTTACACGCATGGTCATGATGATGGGCATCTACACGATCCAGACTTTTTTGCAGTACTATATGAAAGATGTTGTTGGTGTGGCCCATCCAGAAGCGGAGACAACCAACTTTATCATCCTGGTCTCGCTCACCAGCCTGATCAGCGCATTTGCAGCTGGATGGCTATCGGATCGCTTCGGGCGCAAGCGAATGGTCTACATCTCTGGCGGCTTCATGGCCCTGGTCGGACTCATCTTCATTCTCACCCACTCTTTACCAATCGTCCTGGCGGCAGGAGCGATCTTTGGGCTGGGCTATGGAGCCTATCAGAGCGTAGACTGGGCGCTGGTCGCCGACACGTTGCCTTCGCACCAACACTATGCACGAGATATGGGGGTCTGGAACATCTCGATGGCGATTCCACAAATCATCGCCCCCGTCCTCGGCGGCCCACTCATCGATTACTTCACGCGCAATGGACAGAGCGTGTACGGCTTCCAGCTGATCTTTGCGATGGCGATTGTCTACTGCCTGATCGGGACGGTGACGGTACGCTATATTCGTGGAGTCACGCGCTAACTATTAGCTGGCACCGCTTCTTCTTCAAGCAAATTGCGAAGAGTGTTCAGCGGAGCCCCCGTTCCGTGTTTACGCAGCATCACAATTTCGGCGGCAATGCTCAGAGCAATCTCGTCGGGCGTCTCCGCTCCCAGATCCAGGCCGATAGGTGCATGCACCTGGGCCAGACGTTCCGCCGAAATTCCCTCTTTGAGCAGATCTTTAAAGATATGTTTTACTTTACTGGGGCTGCCGATCATACCAACATAGCCTGCGCGCGTCTCCAGTGCCGCCTGCAACGCATCTTTATCGAGATGATGGCCGCGCGTGACGATCACGATCCAGCTCGATTCGTCCGGCTCCAACTCCTGAATTGTCTGGGGAATATCGCCGAAGGTAAGCTGGACATTTTTGCCAAAGCTCTGCGGGTCTGCCAGATCGCGGCGATCATCGACTGCAATTATCCGAAAATCGAGGTTGCTTGCCAGACGTGCCAATGCTTGCGCAACATAGCCTGCACCAGCAAGAATCAGACGCGGCTCTGCACGCAATACTTCAAAAAATATCTCTAATGTAGCCCCACAACTACCAACAGCCTCGCCCTGATCGGCATCCAGATGCACATGCGTCATGTACGATTTTCCTTCATGAATCGCATTCAGCGCTTCCTGCGCTACCTTGCCATCGGTGCGCGGACCACCCAGGCTGCCATAGGTACTGCTATCGGCACGCACCAGGATTTTGCTCCCCACGCCGCAGGGGGCCGATCCCATAGTTTTTACGACGGTCGCAACGACGATTCTCTCACCTCGTTGTAATGCCGCTTGAATCTCGTTGTACATAGCTGTGGTATTCATATTCAATTACCTCTGTGCCTATATACTACTCATTCATTGAGTAATCCATAATGCTATATTACAACAGAAGGAAGCATCCATAATATTCCAAAATCCATATTTATTGTTTCTTTTTTTTTCGACTTGACAGCCAGCAAGCAGAGATCGTATAGCTACAGAAGAGCACTTATGAAATTTTCTTTTCAAAAGTGGTAAGGTATGAGTCATCCCAGAGTTTCATAGCATGAGAAAACGCCTGGACCGTTCTGCTCGCAGCTTTGCTGCTCGTTGGTTGTTGGAGTGTGGTGGGTGGCGTAGGATGGGCCGGGCCCATCCTACGCCACCCACCACACTCCAACAACCGCGAAGCGCCGAAGGCGCTGAGCTGTCAGTCAGGATGCAAAAGCACCTTGAGCCGCAGCAAAACAATTCGGGATGACTCATAACCCACCTAGCAGGAAGTAGTAACAGTTATGTCTTACACACCTCTCTCTACTGGCATTCATGCCGATCCGACCCGCCGCCACTGGGCGCTGGTGACAGCACAAAGCACTTATGCTTTTGGCGTGACCGATAATGGCTTGCTTATGCATCTTTATTGGGGGCCACGCCTGGTCTCTCTTGCAGATCTGCCACCAGCCGAACTCAAACCGGAGCGCTCATCGCAAGAACCGGCACTCGCTAAAGCAACAGAAGAATATCCTCCTTTCGGCGGCCTGCGCTATGGAGAAACGGCAGCAAAAGTCACGTTTGCTGATGGGACACGGGAGCTTGATCTACGTTTTGCGACGGCTGAAATAACGGTACGCGACGATTTGCCAGCAATCCTTGTGACACTACAAGATGCCGCCTATCCTTTAACGGTACAGCTTTGCTACAAAGTGGATGGGGAGAATGATCTGGTTATCCGCTCGGCTACCTTCACATCAGAAGCGAACGAGACGATACGGATCGAGCGCGCATTCTCCGCCGTCTGGCATCTGCCGCGCCAGTATGCGCCGCGCACCCTCACCACACTTGCAGGACAATGGCTTGGCGAGACCCGTTTGCAGCAGCGATCCCTGGTCGCGGGAACAGCTCTGATCGAATCGCGCCGAGGCATCACCGGAGCAACGGCCAATCCCTGGTTTGCCATCGAAAGCACATCTGAAACCGCCACCGAAATATACTTTGGCGCGCTGGCATGGAGTGGCAACTGGGTGATTCGCGCTACAACCGATGTCACCGGGGCAACTGCTGTTGCAGGCGGCATTCACGAGCATGATTTTAGCTGGCTTTTGCAGAGTGGAGAGAGCTTTACCACTCCTGAGTTCGTGGCTGGCTTCGCGCAGGATGGCTTGAATGGAACGAGACGCCGCCTCCATCGCTATACCCGCGAACAGGTGTTACCAAAGCCACAGGCGCTCCAGCCGCGACCGGTCCTCTACAATTCGTGGGAAGCAACCTTTTTCGATGTGACCGAAGAGGGGCAACGCAAGCTGGCGGAACGGGCCGCGCGATTGGGTGTGGAGTTATTTGTTGTAGACGATGGCTGGTTTCCGGCACGAGTCAACGATCATGCCGGGCTGGGCGATTGGCGGCCCGATCCCGTTAAATTCCCACGTGGCCTGAAACCGCTGTCGGAGTATGTGAAGAGCCTGGACATGCAATTCGGGCTGTGGGTCGAGCCAGAAATGGTCAATGCCGATAGCGACCTCTATCGTGCGCATCCCGACTGGATCTATCACTTCCCGACACGACCACGCAGCGAGGCACGCAACCAGCTTGTACTCAACATGGCGCGTGCCGACGTGCAGGCATATCTCATTGAGGTGCTGGATAAGCTCGTCGCTGAAAATGGTATCGACTTCTTGAAGTGGGATATGAATCGCCCAATCAGCGAACCGGGCTGGTCGGATGAGATAGAGCGTGGAGGAGAAGCGCGCGAGATCTGGGTACGTCATGCTCTAGGCGTGTATGCAGTGATGGATGCTTTACGCGCCAACCACCCGGATCTGATCATCGAATCCTGTTCCAGCGGTGGAAGCCGGGCAGATCTGGGCATTCTGCGTCGTACCGATCAGATCTGGACCAGCGACAATACCAATCCCGAAGCGCGGCTCTTCATTCAGGAGGGTTTCTCGCTGGTCTTCCCGGCGCGTGTCATGGTCGCCTGGGTCACGGACCAGGGGCGCGGACTCCTCCCGGTGGCCTATCGCTGTCATGTCTCTATGCTCGGCACGCTTGGCATCGGCGGTAACCTACTGCATTGGAACGACGAAGAGATGAACGAGGTGGCGGACTGGATCACTATCTATAAAGAGATTCGCCCGCTTGTCCAGGATGGCGACCAGTACTGGCTGCTCTCACCGCACGCAACTCATGGGGAGGTTGCGGCCGTAGAATACGTGACGACTGAAGAGTCGGTCGTCTTTGCCTTCCGACGCGCCGACCTCTTCGGCGAGCCATTGCCCCGGTTGCGCTTGCTAAAGCTACAACCAGAGGCAAGCTATCGCGTTGAAATCCTGGGGCAAAACGACAGCGTAAGCTACCAAGCCAGTGGAGCGGAACTGATGGGTTATGGCTTATCGCTCCCATTCAAGCGCGGCCCCTTTGCAAGCTGTATCGTGCGATTGAGAAAGCAATAGCTTAAACATTTTGTGAAGTGAAGAAAGCTCGTAGCCTTCTTCACTTCACAAATGAATCTGGTAAATGATATTCAACAGGCTTATTTGTGAAACAAGCATTACAGCATTTCCACAGAAAATACCTACTCTATCCACCAACTCTGTGACAAACAATATTCACTTCAGGAAACACTTTGCAAACCCGATAACCACGATGAGCGTTCCGATCTTGAAGGCCGCTTTATAGTATTTACATATATTATATATAAAAATACAATGATTATTACAATATATTCACTGACTGAAAATTCCTTATTTTTTCTAGACACATGTAATTAAAAATGTTATCATGTTTTTACTGATTGTTAAGTTAATACAAAGTCGTGGAGGTTGAATTGAAAAAACTACGAATTTTGGGAGTAATCTTTGGGATTACAATAATGATTTTGGTGGGGCTACTGTTCCCTACATTCTCTACTTCTGCTAGCGCCCATGCAATAGCAAATTATCCCCCAAGAGTTGTCCAAGTTCGAGGTGACTATCTAGGCGTCAACCGCGATCGTCGTGGATGCAGCTATACAGTTCATTTTACACTTCCTCGCCAAATGATCTTCAATCGCAACTTTCAAGTACAAGGCCCCAACCATCCGTTCTTACTCTGGGCGCGAGGAGGTCAGGCAGTAGCATCGTATCAGTATGATAATCGTTGCTTCCCTGATCGCCAACATCGTGCCTGGCAATTTGTTCTAGTCGGCTACTAAGCGACAAAGAACGGTAGATAAGCTGTTTGTCCTATCTGTTCTTTTTTCGCCAGCAGCGCCTATTAGCATGGTCCGAAAACAAACGAACAGGTGCTTAAAACAATTTGTCCATGTGCTTTAACCATTCCGGTCCAAAGCACATGGACAAAACTATTATAAAGGGGAAGATATAGCTTTTAACCTGTCCGTCAGGTTTTCTCTATGCAGAAACGTTGATGCTTGCAGAAGCAGAACATTTACCAGGCATATGCTTCTGGGGCAGCACCACCAGGACCAGGAAAGATGCGATCCAGTTGTTGCAAGTTTTCAGGAGTCAGCGAGATCTCCAGCGTGCGCAAGGTATCGTCAAGCTGTTTGATCGTTCTTGGACCAATAATCGGAGCCGTCACCACAGGATTTGCCAGCAGCCACGCCAGCGCCACGTTTGCAGGCTCCTCACCCAGTTCGGCACAGAATTTCTCATAGGCTTCTAACTGGGGTCGCTTCTTCTCGATAGTCTCCTGCAAGTTAGATTGAGTGCGGCGTCCCTGATCTAGCTTGCGCAGAACGCCACCAAGCAAACCACCGCCCAGAGGACTCCAGGGAATAACGCCCAGGCCATATGCCTCACATGCGGGCAAGACTTCAAGCTCAACAGTGCGTGCAGTGAGATTGTAGAGGCTTTGTTCGGAGACAAGGCCAAGAAAATTGCGGCGCAGAGCAATCTCATTAGCCCGTACGATATGCCAGGCCGCGAAATTGCTGCTGCCTACATAGATGATCTTGCCCTCACGCACCAGCTGCTCCATCGCCTGCCAGATCTCCTCCCAGGGAGTCTCACGAGCAACATGATGCATCTGATAAATATCGATATGATCGGTTTGCAAACGACGCAGGCTAGCTTCACACGAGCGACGAATATTCACGGCAGACAGACGCGAATGATTCGGCCACTGGCTGTCCACAAAGCCATAGACTTTCGTTGCCAGCACCACTTTATCGCGGCGTCCGCCACCTTGTGCAAACCAGCGACCAATAATCTCTTCGGTGCGACCTCTATGTTCTGGGCCACCATAACCGTTGGCGGTATCAAAGTAATTGATACCAAGCTCGAGAGCGCGATCCATAATGGCGAAGCTATCGGCCTCGCTGGTTTGCGGTCCAAAGTTCATCGTACCCAGGCACAAACGGCTGACTTGCAGCCCGGTACGTCCTAGATGAGTATACTGCATTGAAATACTACTACTTTCTAGCAAATAAACACCAACAACGAGCGCGTGCCCCCCCTCCACTCTACGAAGCATTATAACAAGAGAAGGCAGTAAACGTATTCCCATGAAAGAATGGAGCTTCTAGAAACTTTCATAGAGAAGCTTAATCACTCTTGAGAGCGCCCACGCCATGCAGAAGGGGAGAGGCCATAGTGTTTGCGAAAGGTTGAAGAGAAATGAGCCAGATCAAAGAAGCCCATTTGCAGGGCGATCTCCTGCATCGTGAGGTCTGTTGTCGTTAAGAGGTGCTGTGCCTGGTTCAAGCGTAGTTCTAATAAATAGTGTTTGGGAGACATACCGAAGGCTTCACGAAAGCGGCGGCGCAGCGTCACCTCCGAAAGCGAAAAATGACGGGCCACATCAGCAATCGTCAAAGCCTGCTGCATATGATCCTGCATATACAATGCCACCTCGTACATCTCTACCCAGGCCGAGTCTTGCCTCTCCTCTAGCAAGGACAAAATAAAGGCTTCCAGATATGCGCGCTGCAAACGGACCTGCTGAGGTGTTGCCTCGTCGCTGAGAGCAGTGAAGCGAGCAAATAACGCTTCGTACTCTATAAACTGTAGCTCCGTTAAGTTTATCAAGCGTGGCTTACAACCGGGTAAGAGGCGATCTGTGAGTGCTTGTGGGAAACGGAGGATATGCAGAACAGCCAATTTTGCTTCTCCAATAGAGCACCAGCCATGCAACACATGAGAAGGGATCGCCAGCATTTCCCCTTTACTTACTCTCCAGTTCAGTTCGGAAACAACGGCCTCCACCTGCCCCTGCAACACACCCACCACCTCGATGCCTGGATGAACATGCGCAGCCGTAAGCCAATCCAGAGAAATATCGAGGATTTGTGGACCGGAGAGCAGTTTCATACTCCAGTTTCATACTCCAGCTTCATATCTTCACAGACCTTTTTCCAGGATACATATATCATCTTATGCAGGCGCTTCCCTACCCGTTAGATAGAGTATAACTGATTCCTTAGCAGACAGGCAGATAGACATCTCAAAATATTGATGCTTCTGCAAAAAGAAAAAAGTCCTACTCCAAACTTTCCACATTTCCAATCAGCGAAAAGAATAGATCAATGTATCAACACGATTCAACTTGACAGTTTAGATAGCTTGACCTATAATATTGGAACAAATTTTCAAATCAAGGAGTAGAAGATGAGCGACCAAAGCAACGGGCAAACGCAAGACACGCAGGCGACCCGTATCTTTAATCCCAACGAACATCTTGTACAATTGAAGAGCAAAGCAGGCTCTCAGGACTATCTGCCGGTGCAGTGGAGGCTCGTCTGGTTCCGGTCGGTCTGTCCGCAGGGCACGATTGATACAGAAGAAGTCGTCGTAGAGCTTGATCGTGAGGTAGAGGCTGAAGCATTTGTGTGGAACGCAGAGAAGCGGCGCAGCGAAAAAATCATCAAGCAGGCAAAGGGCTACGCTCGCTTCAGGGCTGTAGTCACCGACGGCAAAGGCGGCCGCGCAACTGCAACCGGCTCAGAAGCTGCGGTCGATTTTCCAGATTACATCGAAAAAGCTGAAACCAAGGCGGTAGGAAGGGCATTAGCGGCACTTGGTTACGGCACCCAGTTTGCGCCCGAATTTGGAGAAAACCACAGAATCGTTGATGCTCCGGTCGATTTTGGCCGTAACGGAACCAACAACGGGAACGGCAATGGTCATACGCCAGCTGCCTCCTATCGTTCAGAGGCTCCCTCTAACAATGGTGCGCGCCCCACTCCAGAGAACGAGGCTGAAACCAACGCCACCGAGCAGCAGATCTCCAGCATTCGTAAGCTCTGCACCCATCTGGGGAAGAGTGAGCCTGAGAATGTGACCTCGATCAGCTTCCTGGCCGCGAAGAAATTGATCCAACAACTAACAGCCGAGTATAAGGAGCAGAGACAGAACAGCAAGGCATCTTGAGAAAAGAGCTACCATGACTTCAACACAGCTTGAATACGCCGAGAAGCGTATGCAGCAAAAATGGCACGACCTGATCATGGCGGAACAGAAAGGAGCTTCAAAGCCAGTTCTTGAGCGCATGTATAACGCGTATATGCTGGCCGTCGAGGAATACAACCGCTGCTCCGCCGCAGCCTCCCTTGAGCAAGAGGAACAAACCGCCGCTATCTCATCCGAACGAGTGGCCTCGCCTGCTCGTTCGCTACATACGACGAAACGTAGGAGAAAAGCTTCGTAAGTGTTGAAACGTAGGATGCGCTTTTACAGAAGATGAAGTACTCACAAGATCCGCCATCGCTTATGCTGATCTCCTGTGAGTACTCATTTTTTTTCACATCAATGTTCTTTTATATCCCGTTCACAAAATCCACTACCGCACGAGCGACGGCATCTGGCGCATCGAAGAGGATCAGATGACCGGCGTTGGGAACCGTCACCAGCGCTGAACCGGGGATCTCGCGATGCAAACGTTCCGCATAATTGATCGGCATCTGCGCGTCTTTCTCGCCCCAAATAATCAATGTTGGCTTGCCCGCTACCTTCAAATCGCTGGAGACCGAGTTGGTATAATATGGGATCAGCAGACGAATATGCTGGAAGAGCACCTCTTTCCCCAACTCGCTATTCCAGGGTTCCACATACTGTTTGAGCGCATTGGCGAAGCCCCTTGTATTAACAACAGCGTTGGGCAGGGTTGCTTGCAGGTCGCGGATCAGGTCTTCAAGCGGCGTCTGCTTGGGAGCATCGAAATCCTGCCGCTTCTCCATCTCAGGCAGCGGCCAGTTGGCATCGAACGCGTGGAGGTAGGAGATTGTATTGACCAGGACCAGGGCGGCCACACGATCACGATACAGACGGGTGGCGAGGATTTGCGCCACACCTCCACCGAGACCATGTCCAACCAGAATGATGTTCGTCAAGTTAAGATCTCGTAACAGCAGAGACAGCACATCGGCATGTCCCCACACCGAGGTATCAGCGGGCCAGGGATGATCCGACTGGCCATAGCCGAGCATATCGATAGCGTAAACAGCACGTTTCAAGCCGCTCAGTTGCGGCATGACGGCTTCCCAGGCAAAAGCGCCCGCAGGAATATCGTGCAGCAACACGATAGCACCATCCGTGCCATATTCAGCCCCCTGGACAATATAACTGATATGATAATGCACAGCACGCCCCGTACGCCGCTCGCGTGCATCGGCAACCGAAGATGATTGATTAGCCATACGTCCTCTCTCTTACAGAGTTCATTGATCTGTAGAAGCCAAATCGCATCCATTGCAGATCGATCAGGTTCCTACAGATACGTCTTATGGATATTATAAGGCGGCTTATGCCTTCGCGTACAGAGCAGGGACGTTGTAGAAGGCGCTGAACCCGGCATAGCGAGCCGACTCATCGCCCAGTTCGTCTTCAATTACCAGCAAGCGATTGTATTTCGCCACGCGCTCACTACGAGCAGGAGCGCCGGTCTTGATCTGCCCGGCATTAGTTGCCACCACCAGATCAGCAATCGTCGTATCCTCGGTCTCGCCAGAGCGATGAGAGACGACCGCCGTAAACGCGGCGCGTTTCGCCATCTCGATGGCATCGAGCGTCTCAGAGAGCGATCCGATCTGATTGAGCTTAATCAAAATCGAGTTGGCGGAGCGCTCGGAGATACCGCGCTTGAGGCGTGCGGTATTGGTCACGAAGAGATCGTCGCCGACCAGTTGGACACGGCTGCCCAGGCGTTGGCGCAGCTGAGACCAGCCCTCCCAGTCGTCTTCGGCCAGACCATCCTCAATGGTGACAATCGGATATTCGCCGATCCACTTCTCGTAGAGATCAACCATCTCGGAAGAGGTCAGGGTGCGCCCTTCGCGGGCCAGCACATATTTGCCGTTCTCATAGAATTCAGTGGCGGCAGGGTCCATGCCCAGGAAAATATCAACGCCCGGTTTGTAGCCAGCCGCCTCGATAGCGGCCACAATGACCTCCAGCGCCTCACGGTTCGAGCCGAGAGAAGGGGCGAAACCGCCCTCGTCGCCAACATTGGTGTTGAGCTTTTTGCCATGCAGCACCTTTTTGAGACCCTGATAGACCTCAGCACCCATGCGCAATGCCTCGCGGAACGAGCTGGCACCCACCGGCAAGACCATATACTCCTGCATATCGGTCGAATTATCGGCGTGCTTGCCACCATTCAAAATATTCATCATAGGCACAGGCAGTGTGCGCGCGGAAACGCCACCCAGATAGCGATACAGCGGTTGGCCCTGCGCCTGTGCAGCCGCTTTTGCCACCGCGAGGGAAACGCCGAGAATTGCATTTGCGCCCAGTTTGGCTTTGTTCGGCGTGCCATCCAGCTCGATCATCACCTCGTCAAGCAACGCCTGATCGGTGGCATCGAGGCCAACGATTGCCTCACTAATCTGCTTGTTGACATTCTCAACAGCCTTGAGTACGCCCTTGCCACCGTAGCGACTCTTATCGCCATCACGCAACTCAACGGCTTCATGCGCACCGGTAGAAGCACCAGAGGGAACTGCTGCAACGCCGCTTGCCCCGCCCATCAAGAGAACTTCCACCTGGACGGTTGGATTACCGCGAGAGTCAAGAATTTCGTGTGCGGTAACTTCTTCAATTGTTGTCAAATCACTCGTGTTATATGGCATAGCCAATAATCCTCCACAAAGGCCATAGAACCTTCTATGTATCGAATGAGCCTGTTATGTGTAGTCTGGATAAGATTATTTTTCTCTATATCCTTGCGCGGCTATTGTACATCGTTAATAGGGATATCGGCAAGGTTCGGAAAACATAGTAATGGCCTGTGTAGATGGGCGAAGCACACATCATTACACAGGCCAGAGGAAAATAACAATTGCTTCTACAAGCGCAAGAGTTATCGCGACGACAGCCGCAAGGTCACAACGACAACCGCAAGGTCACAACGACAACCGCAAGGGTTGTCGCTACTTGTCGGTATCTGCATCAACAAAAATAGGTCGCCGAATGAGGGAATTACGCGAAGACGAGCCACTCATACTGTTGCCCATACCAGCATTGCGCAATAGTCCACTGCCACCGAAGCGGCGCGTCAATGGCTCGATCACCGGCTGCATGTCCGATTCGGTCCCGGACAACGACTCTCCACCCTGCAACAAATCCAGTCCGCGTCGCAACGTCATCATATCGCGCATAAAGCAGGCCACAGCTGAAGCGGCAGAGCCTTTTTCTTTGGAAGACTCGTAGCGGCGGGATGTTGCCTCACCCGCTGATTGCGCAGCCTGAGCCATAGGGTCGGAGGTTTTGGCTGCATATGCATCCTGAAAAATATCATCCCAATTGGCCCAGCGACCACGCAGAGGCTTCCACCCCAGCTGGCTATCGCTCACTGTACGCCATTTCTCTTCGGTAAACTGAATCCAGTCGTCCATCAGCCGAGCGTACGCGGCCAACTGCTGACGGAGACGCTCCTCCTCTTCGGAGGGACGGCGCGGGAAGCTTTGCGGCAAGCTATCAGTATTTTGTGGAGCACCGAAATCGCTCTGCCCCATATTCTGGTAGCCCATCGCCGGCTGACCACCCATGCCAGGGAAAAATCCAGCAGCACCGAAATTCGACATATCGGGTGCCATCTGTCCATTTGGCATTCCAAGCATGGGCAACTCTGTACCAGCAGGAAGCTCGCCGATCACCTGAATGCCACTGGCTCCGAGAACTGGACTCATCAAAGCGGTGCCATCCTGTAGCACAACGCTATCTGATAGGCCAGCCAGGCCACCGATAATAATTTCCTCATGGCCCACCGCATCCATAATACGCCACGCCAGACGCGGATGTTTGATCGCCCACCAGATGCGGCGTGAAATAAAGGTTGAAGCAAAGGTAAAGTTTACAACCAGCCATACCACGCCACGTACAGCAAGCCAGTTCACGAGCGCAATAATGACTATCCCGTACCAGGGATCACGTTGTCCCGCTTCTTCTATGAAAGTCAGTACGGCGGCTACGGTCAGGCTGGGGTCACGTAATGGATTGATAAAATCCAAAATGCGCCAGAGCCACCTTTTGCCAGTCTTCTCTTCCAAGCTTGCGCTCCTCTCAATTTCTGCCTCTGGTCTGACAGAATCTATCTCTAATTGCCTCTTGTCGTTCCTGACTAATCGCTTCTTAACAGGGGCCATTCTAGCATGCCCCCTACCTATCTGCAAATTTTAGCCTTCAGACAAGTAATTATGGGGGATGTCCACATCCCCTCTTCGTTATAATTTAACCGCATTTTTGCTCTTACGCAGTGATGTCGGTACTATGGTACCCCCTTTTTAAAGTCTTTGAGTTTTGAGTTTTAAAGATATTCTCTTTGTAAATTCAACAACTCGGTAATTCCCTGTTCAGAGAGAGCCAGCAAGTTGTCCATCGCCGAACGACTGAAGGTGCCGCCTTCTCCGGTTCCCTGCACCTCAATAAATTCATGCTTATCCGTCATCACCACGTTGAAATCAACCTCGGCCCGCGAATCTTCGGCATAACAGAGATCCAGCAACACCTCACCATCGACGATACCAGCACTGATAGCCGCAACCGCAGTATGGACCGGATGCACAGGGATAATCCCGCGCCGCACCAATAGAGAACAGGCGCGGTGTAGAGCAATATAGGCCCCGGTAATCGAAGCGGTACGAGTTCCTCCATCGGCCTGCAACACATCACAATCCAGCGTAATCGTGCGTGGCCCCAGCGCTTTTCGATCCACGGCCGCACGTAGCGAGCGACCAATCAAGCGCTGAATTTCCTGGGTGCGTCCACTGACGCGACCATCGCGCTCGCGAGAAGTACGGGTCTGTGTGGCGCGAGGCAACATCGTATATTCGGCAGTGACCCAGCCCTGCTCTTTCCCTTCCAGGAAAGATGGAACCTTCTCCTCGACGCTGGCAGCACAGAGGACGCGGGTTTTCCCTGCTTCGATCAGAACAGATCCTTCCGCAAAATCCAGCGCATCAACAGATAGGCGAACGGGTCGTAGCTGAGTCGAAACCCTTCCGTCAATTCGTATCATACTTGAAACCTTTCTCTCATCTAAATCATTGTACTTATAGAAAGAGAGTACACAACGTTTCCAGACTTCACTTTGCCAGGCTTCTGGCAATTCCACATAAATGTATGGTAACATTACTATGGTGCCTTGCGTAACGCCAACATTCATAATCTGGTGTCAGCAAACACCAGCAAGTTTCAGGTGTGCTTGAGAAAGTGTTGCAGTCTACCCTGCGAGACGAGAAGGACAGCAGGACGTTCCACGATCACAAGGCTTAACAGTAAGCACCTGTTAGAAAGGAAAAACACATGCCCACGCGGATGACGACGGAAGTTCATCCTCCGCAGTTGATGCATGCCTGTCGCCTCATCATCGCTTCCAATCGCGGCCCCGTTGAGTTCCAACTCACCCAAGACAACACGTTGAAGGCCCGGAGAGGCGCTGGTGGTATGGTGACAGCGCTGATCGAGGCTGGAAACCGCATGGAGGTCACGTGGGTGGCGATGGCGATGACCGAAGGAGACCGTATTGCTGCTAAACAGGCCCAATCGAACGGAGGATTGCTTCAATCGCCTATACGCGGTCAGAACATGCAATTGCGCTATGTTCCCATCTCTAAGACGGCCTATCGTAAATATTACGAGAAGATCAGCAATGAAGTACTCTGGTTCCTTCAGCATTACATGTACGATCCTATCCAGAACCAGAACTCAATTCGTCAATTGCAAGATGCCTGGAACAATGGCTATCGTCTAGCAAACCAGACGCTAGCAGACGCCATCAATGCTGAAATCGAAAGCTCGGACACCATGCCGGTAGTGATGTTACACGATTATCACCTCTACCTGGTATCGTCCATGATTCGCCAACGCCATCCATCCATCATCACCCAACAGTTCATTCACATTCCCTGGCCCGATATTCGTTGCTGGCATTTCCTACCTAGTCATATTGCACAAGACATCTACAGCGGACTGGTCGGCAATGATATCATCGGCTTCCAAACAGAGCGTGACGCCCGCAACTTCTTAGATGGCGCGCGTGCCCTATTAGATGGGGCCGTCGTCGATTTTGAAGAGGGAGCAGTGTGGTGGCAGGGCCATCGCACGCAGGCGCGCTCCTATCCGATCTCCATTTCAGTCAGCGAGGAGCGTAAGGTTGTTCGTAGTGTCGCCGCGAAACGTGCCGGCGAAAAAATTTTGCCCATGCTCAGGGAGCATACAATAATGCGTGTTGATCGTCTGGACCCCACAAAAAATATCCTGCGTGGTTTCCAGGCCTACAAATACATGCTAGAAGAACACCCGGAGCTACACGGTAAGACCTCTTTCCTGGCGTTTCTTGTGCCATCGCGCCAGGCATTGCCCATCTATCGCCGCACGACCTCGGAGGTAGAATCAATTATCGAAGAGATCAATTCACAGTTTGGCACTGAAGACTGGACGCCGATTCACGCATTTTTCGACAACGACCGAACGCGTGCGCTGGCCGCCATGCAGTACTACGATGTGTTGCTGGTGAATCCTATTATTGATGGTATGAATCTGGTCGCCAAAGAAGGGGCCATCGTCAATCAACGTAATGGAGTGCTTGTACTTTCGCGCACAGCCGGAGCGTATCAACAACTCGCCAAAGGGTCAATCCCCACATCACCCATCGACGTAATAGAGACCGCTCAGGCGTTATACAAAGCCATCACCCTCTCACCGGAAGAGCGACGCACGAAAGCTGTCCTGGCACGCCAAGCGGTCGAGCGTAGCGATCTCAATATGTGGTTAACACGTCAGATTCGTGATATTAACGAACTACTCGACATCGCCGTCAACACGCCTGCGCAGCCAAAAGAGGCTGGAAACGTTGTTGCACATGTAAGTTAAGAGAATCTCTCTCAATGCAGCAAGAGGTCATGAGCATGAAGCGTCTCACGTGCATTGCCTACAGGCATAAAACAGGAGAAGGGTATGCGACCGATCTCATTTTTGAGCCAGCCACATACCCTTCTTCTTCTAGAAAGGCGTGGGATTGCGCCTCATGGCGCAGGTTCATTACATTGTGGTATCCGATGAAAGGTGAACGTGTAGTGCAACCTCATTCTCGGCTTCAGTCACCACATTGGTCTGATCGCCTGTACGCACAAGTTTCACGTGCAATTGTTTCTCTCCGAGGCGTAAACCACGTATTTCCATCGACTGCAACCAATCTGGTAACGTCGGACGGTCCAGCGTTAAACGCTGGTGTTCGGCGTCCGGTTGGAAACCCAGCAGTGCATTCACCAGCATAAGAGGCGAACCTGCCGCCCATGCCTGCGGAGAACAGGCAACTGGATAGCGCGTTGGACCAAAGCCCGGTCGCTGTGGAAAACCACAATAGAGTTCCGGCAACCGCATCCCCTCAAAGAAAAGTCCAGCCTGATAGAGACTATGCAAGAGTACAGCCGTATCTTCTTTCGCGCCAAACTGAGCAAAGCCAGTTCCTATCAACGCGTTATCGTGCGGCCAGATCGAGCCATTGTGATAGCTCATGGGATTGTAGCGTGGAGCATTAGCAGAGAGAGTGCGAATACCCCAGCCGCCATACATATCCTTCTGCATCATCCGCGCAATCACTTTATGTGCATATTCATCAGGAACGATGCCCGTCCACAAACATTGTCCAGCATTTGAGGAGACGACATCACATGGCTCTTTATCTTTGTTGAGCGCCAGGTAGAACACATCCTCTTCTTCCCACCAGAAGCGCTGCAAGAACCGGGTACGCAGAGCATCGGCATGTTGCTCCCACTCTGCAATGACCTGGTGCTGGCCCATACGTCCGGCCAGGTAGCCCATCGCCCGGTAAGCGGCAAAAGCGTAACCTTGAACTTCGCAGAGCGCAATCGGCGAAGTTGCGAGCCGACCCTCGCTATCTGATACTGAATCCCAGGCATCCTTCCAGCCTTGATTCGCCAGTCCCGTCTCCGACGCCCTGTGATACTCGATAAAGCCGTCGCCATCTTTATCGCCGTATTCGATCAGCCAGCGCGCCGCCGCCTCTGCATGAGGCCACAATCGCTGTAGCAGCGTGAGATCGTTCGTCCAGCGGATATAGGCTTCGAGCAGGATCAAGAAGAGAGGCGTGGCATCAACTGTGCCGTAATACGGGATATAAGGTATTTCGCGGCAATTCGCCATCTCGCCGGTGCGCATCTCGTGCAGGATCTTGCCCGGCTCCTCATCGGTAAAATCATCGACCTTCGTCCCCTGATGCGCCGCAAGAAAGCTCAACGTTCCGCGCACCACTTCAGGCTGCCAGGGCAAGAACTGCAAGCAAGCAATCAACCCATCGCGGCCAAAGGGACAGCTAAACCAGGGGATACCGGCATAGGGATAATATCCATGCGGCGTCATGGTGCTGAGCATCAGCAGGTCGTTCATGCCGCGCGCAAGCAGGCGATTAAAAAGGTAATCGTCGCTGCGCAATGTCGGCTGTGGCAAATCTTTCCACGAGGGCAACGTAATATTGCTGACAAAGCGTTCGGCATTGATCTCGCTGACGTTGATCGCGACGCGCATCTCAACTGGTTGCGCCCTCTCCAGTTGCAATTGCCATTGCAGGCGGTTCGGCTGAATCTGATTGGGCGCGGTTCCCTCACACTGTACCTGCGTATGACGCTCTACACCGTCCACGCCCCGATATTGCAGGGTGAGCGAGGTATCGGTCATTGCAGGTGGTTGCCTGAGGCCATGTTTTTGCCGTGTCATGCCGCGCACTTCAAAGAGATCGCAGAAATCCGCATCTACTTTGAGTGCCAGTGTCAGCGGCACCATAAGAGCTGAAAAGTTGGTGACAGTGATAGTCTGAACCAGTTGTTCGTGTTGCAATTCCAGCAGGCGGCTCACATGAATCGCGCCCTGCTCTATAGTAAATCCATTTTGCAATGAGAAAGATGCATTTGTTAAATCGATCTGGCAGGCATCGCCCATATTCGTGACATGGTGCGAAAGCATGACCAGAGGTTTGCCTTCCAGGTAGAGATTACAGTTATGGAGGAAGCGTGTTCCATGCCAGAAGAGACCCATTTCACGTTTCGACGCAATAAGATCACCGCATGTATCTGCTACGAGGAAGGCATCGCCATATTTTAAGGTGATCTGCGGAGTACCGGGACGTTCTTTGTCCTCAAGCTGATCTAATGTGTCGTTCTGCTGATTCCCTGCTGTGGGCAGCAAAAGTACTTCTGATACGTGATCCGTCATGACAGTTACTTTCTATTCATACAGGTGAAAGAGATGAACGTCATTGCTATCTATGATGTAGTTTTGCGTAGAGAAAGTTCAGCAATACAATAATCTGTATTCAACTTTTCTCAGAGAAACCGTTTCTGGTCAGGCTGATCTATATGTATTCCAGATTGAGTCACTATTTCCTTTTGTACTATAGTATCAACGTATAGCATCTCAAAACCTTTGGTACAATAAGAGAAAACGACTCTCCAATATGGGGGAGTCGTAGAGACGATCAAGCTTCTAGAATACTGCCTGTTACCATGTCGAGCTTCTTATGTATACCATAACACACTCGTCTACAACATAGTAACATTTATAAGATAAATTGGATGTAAGCAATCAGCATCTCTACTGCGATGGAGGCAAAAATTGGCTGCGAAGAAACAGCACAATTGTCATAGTACTATTGGATTATATTTGCTAGCAGGCAGTGAAACAAAACAACCTGTATCAATCAGTTTCACTGCAAACCATCAAAGAGGCACGATTGGTGCATCCATCAAATCCTCCAGGCATGCCCGAATATGGCAGGGGCGACGGCTGGTCCTCGTCCAGCTTCAACACGCCGCGATGGTGACACTAGGGCGAGGACCAGCCGTCGCCCCTGCCATATTCGCCTTCGCCAATGATTACCAGCGATCCTGCACCAACGAGCGTATATTCTGATCGTAGATGTCCCGAATACGCTGCATGGTTTCCTCGCTCAAAGGAGGTAACTGGGCCGCTTTACTGTTCTCTTCGGCCTGTTGGAGCGTTTTCGCACCGGCGATCACGGTTGTCACTTCAGGAAACATCAAGATCCAGCGCAAGGCAAATTGAGCCATTGTCACACCAGCCGGGACGAGCGGACGCAATGCTTCAACAGCCTGTAAGCCAACCTCGTAATCCACGCCGGAGAATGTCTCACCTTGATCGAAGGCTTCGCCGTGTCGATTATAGTTACGATGATCAGTGGATGCAAATTGAGAATCCGGGCGAAATTTGCCGGTGAGCAGACCGCTTGCCAGCGGGACACGCACAATGATGCCGATTTGACGCTCACGGGCAGCTGTGAAAAACTGTTCCGCAGGTTTTAAACGGAACATATTAAAAATGATTTGCACGGTGCGCACATTGGGGTAGCGAATAGCCTTCAGCGCCTCCTCCACCTTTTCGACGCTGACTCCATAAGAACGCAACTTCCCCTGCTGCACCAGATCGTCAAGAATGCCAAACACGTCCGGCATATCATAGACTTCGGAGGGTGGGCAATGCAACTGCACCAGGTCCAGCGCCTCCGTTTGCAGATTGCGCAGGTTCATCTCTACAAAATTGGTGAGGTTTTGCCGATTATTGTAGCCAGCCGCAATGTGTGGATTGAGCTTGCGCCCGATCTTCGTTGCGACAAACAACGGCTCTCGACGCTCTTTACGAACTTGCGCGATCAATTGCTCAGAATGTCCATTACCATAGACATCGGCGGTATCGATAAAATTGACGCCCAGATCAATCGCTTTATGCAATGCTGCCAATGCAGTCTTATCGTCTGTCTGCCCCCAGGCGTCACCACCAATAGCCCAGGCTCCAAAGCCTATCTCTGACGCATTCCAGCCAGTCTTCCCCAGTGACCGATACTCCATATCACGCCCCCTTCTCCTGATTTCGTGAGATGATTTTTCCCGAATATTTTTACTATAACACAGATCGGAAAGAGAGTATTCCCCTTCCGACCCGAAAAGTTTCTCACTCGACGAGAGCGGCGTCAGAACTATTGAGCGACGACTGCCGCTTATGCCGTACGCAACGTAAGGATTGGATCGAGTTTTGACGCGCGCACCGCCGGGTACAAGCCAAAGGTCACGCCGATCACGGTTGAGACGCCAAACGCAACCACGACGGGCAGCGCCGACAGGATAAACGGCACACGGAGATCCAGAGTGAGCAAGAAGCCCGCCAGCAATCCGATGAAGATACCGACCATACCACCTGCAATGGTCAGCAGAAGCGCTTCCAGCAAAAACTGATTGCGAATATCACGCTCGCGCGCTCCAATCGCTTTACAGATACCAATCTCACGCAGCCGCTCGGTGACAGAAACCAGCATAATATTCATGATGCCAATGCCGCCAACGGTCAGCGAAATGGCTGCAATACCGATAAGCAAGGTGGTCAGCACAGACGAGTTTTGCTGAGCCGTTGAAATCAATTGATTGACGTTCAACACCTGGAAATCGTTGGCTGGATTGGACGAGGCAGTTCTGGTCGTACGCGACGAACTACTGCTTGAGCTTGAAGAGGTGTTGCCACCTGTCGGTCCACCTCCGGTTGCGCCACCAGAAGGCGGAGGACCGCCACCACCCTGAAAACCACCGCCACCGCTGCGATATGCGCCATTACCGCCACCCTGAAAAGAGGTCACAGGCCGGGAGGAAGTCAGGCCATTTTGCTGTCTCAACGAGGGGTCTGGTCCGGCGAGATGGTGGCGTGATCGGAGCAGCGATGTCACGGCCAGTTGCACTGCTGTCACGTTATCTGTCGTATCGACCTGAATCTGGATCTGATCAACGTAGGAGGAGGGACGCAAACGCTGCAAGGCGGCGCTAAAGGGAACATAGATTACATCATCGGCGTTAGCCGGCCCCTGCGATCCTTTTGTCTGGAGGACTCCAACGATGCGGAATAGCTGCGAATCAACGCGAATATTTTGTCCAATCGGGCTGACCGTAGGATCAGTGAAGAGGTTTTGTGCAGTTGTAGCACCGATTACAGCAACAGCCGCGTTGCTCTGCTCATCTCCATCAGTCAACCAGTTGCCTTGAGCAATTTGTAAATTCTGAATATATTGATAATCGGGATAGACGCCGCGCACAGACGTATTTGTGTTTTGATCTGAATAGATAACCTGCCCGGACGCATTTAAAATGGGACTCCAATAGACTATATGAGAAAGTTGTGATACTGCCTCGGCATCCTTCAACGTGAGTGTCTGGCTCGATCCAGCCGTACGCACTCCACGCGAAGATGTGGAACCGGGCGAGATGGTGAGGACATTGGTTCCCAGACTGGAAAAGCTCTGATTAACGCTTTCGGTCACGCCCTGCGTCAGCGTGACTACGGCAATAACGGCAGATACGCCGATAATCAAGCCGAGCATGGTGAGGAAAGATCGCAAGCGATTGGAGCGCAGTGCATCAAAAGCTGTGCCAAAAATAGCATAGAGCATGCCTCCCCCGCTTCTCGTAACATGCCGAGAGCGCAAGGCATCCTGTCTTACAAGAACACCCAATGCCTGCTTATCAAGAATTGTACTTACTTCGTTCTTCATCGAAGCCGTCTCCTTGTACACGTAGCGTGCGGATGGCAGCAAAAGTCATAGATACAAACAGTGTAACAAGGAAGTTTGAAAAAAGTCTCAAGAAAGATTGTAATATTTGTAAAGATCGCTGCTTGCAGGAATATGGTACACTGGGGGTACTTAATAGAGAGTCTTAGTTGGCCTAGAATAACGTTATGCTGAGAACGCTTACTGCAACCCGCTATGTTACGCCTCTACGAGAAGGAGGCTCCTTGCCCGCCATTGTAGAAGCTGACGATGACGGGCTTTATGTGCTGAAGTTTCGCGGGGCAGGCCAGGGACCGAGAGCGCTGATCGCCGAACTGGTGGCAGGAGAGATCGGTCGTGCGCTGGGGCTGCCGATACCAGAAATCGTCTTTATTGAGCTAGATGCAACTCTTGGACGGGCCGAGCCAGATTTTGAGATTCAAGCGTTGATTAAAGCCAGCGCCGGCCTCAATCTTGCGCTGGATTACTTGCCGGGCGCGCTGGCCTTTGATCAACGCGAGGCGCGCACGATTGATCCCCTCCTGGCGTCTTCGATCGTCTGGTTCGACGCCTTTACAACCAACGTGGATCGCACGCCGCGCAATACAAATATGCTCTGCTGGCATCAGCGACTCATGCTGATCGATCATGGCGCAGCACTCTACTTCCATCATACCCCGACCGATTATATGGAACGGAGCCGCACGCCATTTTCACCGATTAAGGATCACGTGCTACTCCCCTTCGCCAGCGCACTGAGCGAGGCTGACGCATTATTAAAAGATCAACTGACCAGGGCGCTCCTGCGCGATATCATGAGCATGGTTCCCGATTCCTGGCTCGAAAACCATGAACGTTTTCCCGATCACGAGACCAATCGCGCCGCGTATGTCGCTTACCTGCTGGATCGTCTGGCATATTCCCATCTCTTTGTAGAGGAGGCAGTGCATGCCCGCGCCAAGCTCCTATGATTATGCAGTGATTCGCCTGGTGCCAAGCGTAGAGCGCGGCGAATGCATCAACGTTGGGGTCATTCTCTATTGCCGCACACGCCGTTTCCTGGGGGTGCTCACCCAGCTGGACTCCCAACGCGTGTTAACGCTGGCTCCCGATATCGATCTGGATGCCATCCGCGAACATCTTGACACGCTGATGCTCATCAGTTCAGGCGACCCCGCCGTTGGCTCGCTCAGCCAGCTTTCACAACCGGAACGCTTCCATTGGTTGGTCTCTCCACGCAGCACCATTATACAAATTTCGCCGGTTCATTCAGGTCTCTGCACCGACCCGGAGGCCGCGTTACAACACTTGCTGAAAACAATGGTCCCTGTCACATCAGCGCAGGCCATATCATCCAGAAGCGAATATCGTTAACCAGATCTATGAGAGAAAGCTTGTTCCAAGCTACAACTTCAGCAATAGAACATGAATAGGCGCATTTGCTCTATTCTAAGTTGAAAGCAGAGCTGAAGAGCTGTACTTCTCTCATCAATTCCTCATTTCTGTTTGATACACTGAAAGTGAGAAATAACATTTTAACAACTGTGATCACAAACTCGTCGGGAAAGGTACAGCGGGAAAGGCGATGCGTATTCTCATAGCTGAAGATCATCCATCATTGGGACCAAACCTCAAACAAGGGCTGGAACGCTCACATTATGCAGTCGATCTTGTCGTGACTGGAGATGATGCTCTGTTGCTGGGTCGAACGGTGCCGTACGATCTGGTTATTCTAGATGTCATGTTGCCTGGGATCAGTGGCTTTGATGTTTGTCGGCAATTGCGTGATTATAAGCGCACCATGCCAATTCTCTTTTTAACTGCTCTCGGCGAAATAGAGGATCGGGTGACAGGTCTCGATCTGGGGGGCGATGATTATTTGACCAAGCCGTTTGCTTTTCGCGAATTCGAGGCGCGTGTCCGCGCGCTTCTCAGACGCGAACGTCCAGCAAAGACCACCGTTCTTCAGTTTATGGATATTACCCTGGACACCATCACGCACGAGGTCAAACGTGGCAATCGGTCTATTACGCTCTCCAGCAAAGAGTATGCGCTACTTGAGTTTTTGATGTATCATCCTCATCAGGTACTCAGCCGCACAATGATCGCGGAACACGTCTGGGATGTTGATGCCGAACATCTCTCCAACGTGATCGATGTCTACATTCGCTATTTACGCAACAAATTGTCTCCTGATGGAGAACCCGATGTTATTCATACTATTCGCGGATCAGGCTATCAATTAAAGGAGCCTTAAGATGAATATTATGAACTATATTCTGCTGAAGCGCTGGCAGCCCGGCATTCGCTTGCAATTGACGCTCTGCTATACATTTGTATTTGCGGCCCTGTTTCTCATCGCTGGTGTCTTTCTCTATACCAATCTGCAATCGTCCCTGGTTGCTAGCCTGGACACCGAGCTACATCTCCGCGCGCAACAAATTGCTGACGATATCGTAGAAGAAAATGGCACATTACAGCTCCGCGCCAGTACCAGCGAGCTGCCCGGCTTTGACCCCGAAGACGCCTATCAGGTCAATGAGCCTGCCGATGTCAATTTTGGAACACTGGTGCGCGTCCTCACCGCGCAAGGTCATACCTTTCGCGTCACTCCTACATTCCATGCACTCAACGTTCCACCGGAAAGCGTCTCACAACCCATGCACGACATGCCCTGGCAAGGGACGGTCACTACCAGTCACGGGCAAGAGGTACGGCTCTACAGCCGCGCTATGACCGATGAAAATCAAATTATCGCCATCATTCAAGTTGGTGTCTCTCTGACGCAATTACACACCACACTCCAGAATATTACGCTCGAACTATTGATGATCGCCCCATTTGTGCTGCTCCTGAGCGCCGTTGGTAGCTACTGGCTCTCTGCTCGTGCCTTTAAACCAATTGATCGGCTTTCGCGCACAGCCCAGCGTATCAAAGATGGCGATGTGAAGCAGCGAGTTCCCGTTCCCTATACTCATGACGAGGTGCAAAGGCTAGCAATGACGCTCAATGAGATGATCGATTCGCTTGATCGCTCGCTCACACGCCAGCGCCGCTTCGTCTCCGACGCCTCCCATGAGCTACGCACGCCGGTCGCCGCCATTCGCAGTATGACCGATATTGCTCTGCTTGAACCGATGGCGCAGGAAAAATATACGGCGGTGTTGCGCACTATCAATGCAGAGGCCGAGCGACTGGGACATCTGGTAAGCGATCTGCTGGCGCTGGCACGCACCGACGAAGGACAGACGCGGCTTGAAAAAGAAGAGGTACGGCTGGATGTGCTGATCGATGCCGTCGCCGCCAATGCCGAGCCATTAGCCAACGAGAAAAACATCACCCTGCATGTCCATGCTGACAAACCAGTCACGACCCTCGGTGACGAAGCGCGCCTCATTCAGATGACAATGAACCTGCTGGATAATGCCATTACCTATACCCCAAAGGGGGGCAATGTGACGCTCTCGGTACAGGAAGAGCATGGTCAGGCCAGATTGACGGTTCAAGATACCGGCGTTGGCATAGCCTCCAAGCATCTCCCGCATATCTTTGAACGTTTCTATCGTATAGATCCCGCGCACGCCCATACCGAACAAAACAATAGCGGCCTGGGCCTCTCGATTGTCGAATGGGTTGTGCGTGCTCACAACGGAACGATTACCGTTGACAGTCAACCCGGCAAAGGCTCGACCTTCACTGTCCTGCTACCACTGGCAGAGAAGAAGCAGATAACGGCATCTCTATCCGCCACTGCGACAAAATAAACCGGATGCCTGGTATACACAGTTAACGCACCCACAAACTTTTCCTGGGTGAGGCCGAATATGGCCGGGGAGATGGCTGGTCCTCGCCCCGGCCATATTCGGCCTCAATGCCCCTTTCATTTGCCAGATACCTCAATAAACTCTACGCTCTTAAAATATTGGTCAGAGAAAATTGTAGCCTCGCAACGTCTACCATTCTATAAAGCATAGTATGTTCCTTATAGTATGTAATTTTCTGTAATGCAAATCTTTCTATCGTACTATGTTTGAATAGATACGGAAGGAGCAACGGAATGCGCCTCACGTTTTTACGGCGCTACCGATGGCTGGTTGTTGGTATGGGTATGTTTCTGCTGCTGGTGCTGGTGAGCGCATGCGCAGGTGTGCCTATTACCACAACGACCACCAATACAGCATCAGGAGCGACAACTCCCACAGCAATATCCAGCACCACGCCCGGAGCTAATCAACAGACGGCAATCGCCATTCCAGGCAGCATTCAATTGACCGGGCCGGTCATGAGCGTGAACGCCTCCACGATCGTTGTGCAAATGCCTGATAGACCGCTGACCATGAGCACTCCCCCTCAAATGGATCGCTCGCACAATAAACATGGCTTACCTGCCGTTGGTCAACTGGTCAAGGTGGATACGAACTTTGCCAATGGTGCCTTTATTGCCACAAAGCTAGAGTCAACCGATGCCAAAGACGCACAGGACCAGAATATTGTCCAGTATCAGGGACAGGCACTCAGTCCGGTTGGGGCCGATAACATCTTGCACTTCGGCGTCGGAAACGCGACCTGGGATTTCCAGATCACTTCATCAACCGTGCTGGACAAGTTTGACAACAACGCCCAGAAAATCCAGGCTGGACAGAAGCTGAAAGTCAAAGTGCAGTTTAGCGGCTCGAATGGGACCGCGCTCAAAATAGAGACTGATAACTGAGGTCTAGCGGAACCGCGCACCATCTTTCCTGACGAGCAGCGCCCGAACCTCTTCAGGCGTCACGACGGCAATATCGCCCGCGATACAACGCTTGAGGGAGGCCAGGGCGTTACCGAAGCTCAGGGGCGTCACGCCATAGCGTTCATACACTTCTTGATAGAGCGGTCCATCGAGGCAGGCGTAGAGATAGCCAGCATCGAAGGCATCGCCCGACCCAAAACGGATGGTGCCTTCGGTTGGGAAAATAGGAGCTGTCGCATAGACTCCATTGCGCAACTCTGCCGATCCCTCGCTGCCCAGCGTCAACACCAGCGTTTTCCCTTCTCCGGCAAAGCGTTGGGACATTTGCCTCAAGATCTCTTCAGGTGTTCCCGTAATACCCCAGAGTTCGGCGGCATCGGCGCGGGCACAGAATAAAATACGTGCCTGCCGACATGCCTCCTCTGTGCCCTTTGCCGCCTCAGTGGGCGACCAGAGCTTGGCGCGATAATTCACATCGAACGAGAGCGGCACCTGGTGCTCTCGCGCACGAACCAGCAAACGCCGAAAGACCTCGCGCGCCCCCTCGCCAATGCCGGGGGTAATGCCGGTCAAATGCAGCATTTTCGCCATATCGACCAGATCATAATTGACAGCATCAGGATTGATCAGAGCGCAGGCAGAATTTGCACGATCATAATGTACCTGAAGGCCCAGCGGATTGACCGCCTCCTCCGCATAGAAAGTACCCAGTCTGGCAGAGTCTCCCGCCCACACAATATGCCGCGTATCCACGCCATGACCGCGCAGTTCGGTCTCTACATGCCTGCCAATCGGAGTGGAGGGCAGCGCCGACATCCAGGTGGCATCCAGGCCCAGACGAGCCAGACAGGATAATGTATTCGACTCAGTTCCTCCCACATAGACCTGCAAGACAGGTGTCGTTTCCAGCCGCACACCTCCCGGCGCAGTCAGACGCAGCATCGTCTCACCAAAACTCAGTACATCGATAGCCATACTATACCTCTTTCTTCTCAACCAGCTAGCTATTGCCGTATTGCTCACAGGGCTTTCCAGTTCTCCGCTCAAAGGGGTGCAGGGTCTCCCTGCCGGGGTCTGGGGTGTCCCCAGTTTCCTTCCCTCCTTCGCGCGCCGCCTGCGACGGCGCGCAAAAGAGAAGAAAAAAGGTTTTTGCGGGGACACCCCACACCCCGGCAGAGGGCTGCCGCCCTCTGCACTCCCGCTAGATGGGAGAATTGGAAAGCCCTGGTATTGCTCAGGCGATCATTGTTCCCATGATATAATTTGGGAGAGATGGGTAGCAAACATTTTCTAGACAGAGAGATTTGACATCAAGATGGCAAACAATATTGAACAGATATTACCTCCACGCAGTCCGATCGCGATTGCGCGCCTGGACGACCTGAGCGAGGCGATCGCGATCAGCCAGGCATTGTTAGAAGGCGGCATTACACGGCTGGAATTTACATTGACGAATGCAGATGCCAACAGTGTGATTACGGAGGTGCGACGCGAATTTGGCGACCGGCTCGTTGTGGGTGCTGGAACGGTTCTCGACGCGGAGCAGGCTCATGCTTCGATAGACGCAGGGGCGCAATTCCTGGTCACACCCGCCCTCCTGCCACATGTCATCACGGTTGCGCGAGAACGTCAGATCCCCATCGCCTGCGGAGCCTACACGCCCACCGAGATCCTCACCGCCTGGCGTCTGGGAGCGGATCTGATCAAGGTTTTTCCCGCCAGCTCGCTTGGTCCGAGCTACATCAAAGACGTACATGGGCCGCTCCCAGACATTCCGCTGGTTCCGACAGGTGGCGTCAACGTCAACAACTGCGCTGCATTTCTCGCCGCCGGAGCATACACAATCGCAATCGGAAGCCAGCTGGTCAGCAAAGAGATCGCTCGCAAGAAGGATTGGGCAGGCTTAACGGCCCTGGCTCGCCAGTATATCCAGGCTTGTTCCTGACATATATTTTCAGCACATCGTAGCGACAATCCCTTGCGGTTGTCGCTGTTGCTTGTTCAGCCCGCGACAACCGCAAGGGATTGTCGCTACATGGGAGAAGATCATTCCAAATGGAGGTTATGCATGAGCGACGTTGAACATGTATTGACGATTCATAATTCATTGGGTGAGGGGCCAGTCTGGAACGCCGATGAGCAGTTGTTATACTGGGTCGATATCAACAATGGCTGTTATTTTCGCCTCAATCCTCTAACAGGCACGCACGAAAGAATCGATGTTGGCGTGAAAATTGGCGTGCTGGCCCTGCGTGCCTCTGGTGGTCTCGTGATGGCGGTGCGCGATGGCTTCGCTTTCTGGAACACACAAGAGCAAAAGCTGAGCTACATCGCCAAACCCTGGGAAGGTCTACCTCATGTGCGCTTCAATGACGGGGCCGTTGATTGTGGTGGACGTTTCTGGGCGGGGACGATGAACGAAGACGAGACGGGCGAGATACTCGGAAGGCTCTGGCGACTCGATCCCGATGGCTCAGTTCACGAGATGGAAACCCTGATAGGCACCTCCAATGGCATCGGCTGGAGTCCCGATAACAGGACAATGTATTTCACAGATTCGCGCCTGCATATTATTTATGCCTACGACTTCGATGCTGCCACCGGCGCTATTGCCAGCCGCCGCACCTTTGTTCACACGCCCGATGAGGTAGCTGTTCCCGATGGTCTGACCGTCGATAGCGAGGGCTTTGTCTGGAGTGCTTATTGGGATGGTGCTAAAATTGTGCGCTATGATCCAGATGGTGGAGTTGAGCGCGTGATTGCAACTCCGGCACTGCGTACAACGGCCTGCACTTTTGGCGGTCCCAATCTGGACGAACTCTATATCACCTCTGCCTGGACCGGCCTGACCGAAGAGCAGAGGACACAATATCCGCTCTCCGGCGACCTGTTCCGCCTCAAAACGAACTTCAAGGGGCTACCGAAATATAAATTCGGCGGCTAACTGCTCTCCATATCTCTTTTGAGACACGAAACCGCTCAAATTGAGCGGTTTTTCCTTTTACAACATGAAGTGTTGACGTGTTGTTGTGCGTCGATGCGAAGAGTGGTATGCTTGAAGAATAGACGCATACTACAGCAAATATACTATCTCTTTGAGCAGACATTATGAGGGGTTGCTATGCATATCCAGATCCCATACGGCAGCACACAACGCAGCATCGATATTCCGAATAATGCAACAGTGATACGTACACGCGAGACGCCGGCGCTGACGAACGAAAAGGCCGCATTCCAGGCCGCACTACGCAAGCCAATTGCCAGCGCGCCCCTGAAAGCGCTGGTCACGCCACAGGATCGCGTCGCCATCATCATCTCCGACATTACCCGTCCCACGCCCAACGAGCGGATCGTGCCCTGGTTGCTGGCGGAGCTTGCCCATGTGCCACGCTCGCAGATCGTGATTCTCAACGGCACCGGCTCGCATCGTGCCAACACGCGAGAAGAGTTGATCTCCATGCTGGGCGAACAGGTGGTGGACACAGTTGAAATCGTCAATCACGATGCCTTCGCTCCCGAAACGCTGGTCTATCTGGGCGAGAGCGCAACGGGCGTGCCTGTCTGGATCAATCGCCGCTATGTCGAGGCCGACTTTCGCATCGTCACAGGCTTTATCGAGCCACACTTCTTCGCAGGTTATTCAGGAGGCGCGAAAGGAATTATTCCCGGCCTGGGCGGTATTCAAACGATCCAAAAACTGCATAACGCGGAACTGATCGGCCATCCCCTCGCGACCTGGGCAATCTTGAACAACAACCCCGTACAGCAGGGCATTCAGGCTGCGGTACGGCTTAGCCCGCCAGAGTTTATGGTCAACGTCACGCTCGATCAAAAACGCAATATCACAGGCGTCTACGCTGGCGATTATCTCAAGGCGCATTATGCTGGTTGTGAACAGGTGGCGCGCATGGCGACCCGGCCAGTCGATGACTTTTTTGATATCGTGATTACCAGCAACAACGGCTACCCGCTGGATCAAAACCTGTATCAGACGGTAAAGGGCATGACAGCAGCGGCCCAGATCGTTCGTCAGGGCGGCGCGATTGTGGCAGTGGCAGAATGTCGCGATGGCCTGCCCGATCACGGCAATTATAAATCGCTCTTGCAGATGCGCTCGACCCCTGCCGCTCTGCTGGAGATGATTCAGGAGCCAGGCTTCCTGGAGCATGACCAGTGGCAGGTCCAGAAGCAAGCGCTGGTGCAATTGCAGGCCGATGTCTATCTCCATTCCAGCCTGTCCGACGATGTGATACGCGCCGCTCAATTGATTCCGGCACCGGACCTGCAAGCGACCATCAATCAGTTGTTAACCACATACGGTCCCCAGGCACGCATTGCAGTGTTGCCTGAAGGACCGGTGACGGTCCCCTATGTAGCGGAAGGTAGCAAAGTGTAGGGCAGATCGCTACCACTCGACCGGCAAATGTTGCAGACCAAAAACGATATAACTTGGCTTCACATCAAGCGGGATGGCACTGGGAAACGTCAAACAAAAGGGAACGTCACAGCCTGCACAGTCGCAAGCATGTGGCGAATATCGTTGTAGTGTTCGTCAGCGACGGGAGCGAGACGGCGAATCAAACCCTGCTGCAAATCCTGGATGGCTGAGGGATCATGATGCATCTCTGCCAGGGCAGTACGCAAGCGATCTTTGAGTCCTGCGTCAAGCCGTTTCGCCACTACGACGGGCGGCATCGCGGATGGACCGAGCATCGCAACAACGCGCAATTGAGTTGCCAGCGCAGGATTTTGCTGTAGCACGACATCAAGCACATGCGAATCAATCGCAGTTGCATCTGCCTGTCCATCGCTAACCAGTTGAAGTGAGTTGAGATGTGAACCAGATTTGACGCGCCGACCGAAATAGCGCGGGGATTTGTGGCGTTCCAGCAAACTATAGCAGACAAGATTGCAGCCCGAATGCGATGCGGCCTCATTGTAAGTCCAGGTGCAGCCCTGCAAGTCGTCAAAAGAAGTGTAGGAACTATCACGGCGCACGATTACATCGGAGAAATAGATGGGCCGATCTTGATAGCGGTCGCCCAGTAGCACGGGAGCCGCCAGTAGCTCGACAGGGCAATTGGCCCATTGCCGCATACGCACATACAACAGCCCACAGAGAAAACCTGCGTCCGCCTGCCCATTTGCAAACTCATCCAGGGATTGGCCTGTGTGCAGCGTTGCAGGCAAACCCAACGTTTGCCCGGCGTAATGGGCAATCTGCTCATAGGTGCTGTGCAAAATGGGCGAGAGAAAATTGGCGAACCGTAGCGTCTCGACAGGCTGTTGCTGCATATGCACTTCCTATCCGTTAATCTTTCCAGTCGCTCAAGAATTGTTGATCTTTCTCATCTACCTGCGTCCCCAGCATGGGATGCAGTTCCATTGCAGGCGAATACTTGCTGGCGGGAACCGTGCGACCCAGCGCCTCGGCCATTGCTCGCACATAGTGAGGCGCACCACCACAGCAGATGCCGATGTAGTTGACGCCCAGCGCTTGCGCCCTACGAGCAAAATCGGCCATCTCAAAGCGGGTCAACAGGAACGGCTCCAGGCCGATGGGGAAGGAGCGCTGTCCGTTAAATTCCAGCGCCTCAAAGGTTGATGCCTGTTCAGTTGTGCGGTACGGGACGGGCTGCGCCGCGACATAGCAGGAGACCGATTTTCTTATCTGCTCGATGAGAGGCAGCATTGTTGCA
Organism: Reticulibacter mediterranei; assembly: GCF_016587455.1. Classification (NCBI taxonomy): domain Bacteria; kingdom Bacillati; phylum Chloroflexota; class Ktedonobacteria; order Ktedonobacterales; family Reticulibacteraceae; genus Reticulibacter; species Reticulibacter mediterranei. The sequence goes on from NZ_BNJK01000001.1 coordinate 3,249,898, forward strand.
GGGCCGCGATCACAGTTCAGGCCGACGATATCCGCGCCATGATCAGCCAGGATCTTACAGGCTTCCACATAATCGTACCCGTCGCGCGTCTGCGTTGGCTGCACTGTTGCCAGCGTGATCATCGCTGGCAATTTGAGTTCTTTGATGACCTCCAGGCCAATCAACGCCTCGCCAAGATAATCGTTGGTTTCGGCAATGACAAAATCGATCCCCTCTTCAACAGCCCAGGCGAGTTGCTCCTCATATTGTGCTCTCACAACCTTTGCCGTCTCCTTCGCATTATCAGGGTCATAAGCCCATGTATTGCAGATATTGCCAGCCACGAGTGCATCGCCCTCACGTGCAACCTCGTTGGCAAGCCGAACCGCCTGCCGATTCATCTTTTCGAGATCGTTCTCGCGGCCCACATCCTTGAGCTTCTCGCGATGAGCATAGTAGGTCAGCGCCACCATAACCTCGCAGCCAGCGCGCAAATATTCGCGATGCAGCTCCTTGACGGCATTGGGGAAATCCAGTACGACTTCGGGCACATAGGGACCGGCCTTAATATAGCCGCGCCGCTCCAACTCAAACACATAGCCCTCACCACCAACAACGACTCCATTTGCGAGGCGTTCCAGCACGCCTCTCGTTGTTCTTTGACTCATAGATGCTCCTCCTGTAGCTCTCGTGGTAGTAGATAATCAAAACGTTATGCAAAGCGTTGCGGGGAAAAGCGGCTGATATCGTAGACCGTACCGCCCTCTAAGGCCAGTTGCATCAAGGTCTGACCGATCCAGGGCGCGTATTTATAGCCGGTTCCGCGCCAGCCGACGCCGACATAGATATGCTCAAAGCCGGGTGCGTTGCCCAGAATAAAGTTATCGTCGGCCACCAGATCGTAGAAGCACTGATCGACATCCTGCACATCCACCGCCTGAGCATCGCGCAGCACGGGCATGCACTCTTCGACGAAGCTATGGACATCGTGAATGTGCGTCGAGACCACCTGAGCGTCGGGGGGATGATAAAAGCCGATTTTGACGCCCTGCGTCTTACCCTCGTAGATGGGATGCCCATAAATGCCCACATCCAGGTACGCGAAGACGGGCAGCGAGTCCGTCGTAAACTCGGCGCGGCGAGCGGCAGGTGGGAAGAAGTATTTGCACTGACTGGGACGATCAGGAATGAGGGGAAACTGCACAGAACAACCCTCGATCTGCTTTAATAGCTCGTTCGTGCCCAATCCCGCCACAATAATCACCTTCGCTGCCAGTAGTTCGCCGTTATTCGTCGTCACCACAACATGATCGTCCCGCTGCCGAATCTGCGAGACCTCAACCTGCTCCTGAATATCAACCTGCCGCTCGCGCAAAGCGGAGAGGAATGTGCGCGTCACCTCCGGCACATAGAGCATGCCAGCCTCAACATCCAGACGGCCAAGATCAACATCAAACTGTGGAAAGCGCTGCTGTAGCTCATCAAAAGAGAGCGCCTCGGCCTTCAGTTTCAAATCGGTCAAGATCTGGAAGCTTTGCACTGCATAAGTTTCGGACAGATTGGGCGTCACATTCGATTTGGCGATATTCAAGCAGCCACAATCGATTAAGAAAGGCTCGGTGGCGTGCTGCTGCAATTCCAGCCAGAGTCGACGCGCCTGATATGCGAGGCGAGCATAGAGCGGATCGAGGTAATCATTACGGATAGAGCGTGTGTAACTAAAAGAGGCCGCTTTTTTGTTCTCAACACCAATCGAGGCCTTCTCCAATATGGTGATCTTCTGAGTAAAGTGTGAGGCGTAGTAAGCGGTGGAGAGGCCCATCACCCCTCCACCAATAATGACAAGATCCTGTACTTTCTGCATTTCCACCACTTTCCTTTGTTAAACACAACACGATGAGTATACCTGCTCCTGTACGTGTGGGCGTTGCCCGTTGCCTGGAAAGGTATAGTACTTCGTACCACATAACGCCATTTTTCCACCAGCCAACCCTCCAGGCAGAGAGCCGCTATGTAGGCGTATCCACTCGTAATAGTGTGGAGATAGCTCATAGGCCGCGTGCCGATGCGCGCCAATAGTATGAAAGTGCGACTTAATCTCCAGGCTCTTCAAGATCACCAGGTTATACCAGCGCCCGGCACGCAATTCCAACGAAGAATAGCTCAACAATCCGGGAACATGAGTTAGTTCGGACAGCATGTCATAATCAGCAGCATCCAGGCGGTCTACAGTTTCTGGATCAGCGTTCTGTTGTCTGCCACTGACAAACCCGACAAAAGCCAGGTCGTGCTTTTGCAAGAGCAGCTGAGGTTGATAGAGAAGAATGCGATGGGTACGACGCTGGCGTTCATTGAGATAATAGCTCCAGGGCAACGAGGCATCTTCTAACTGGCCTGGGGCCTGTAACGTGACCCGCACCTGCTGGGCCATATATTTCAAAACGACAAGATCCTGTTTGCTTTTTTGGAGGGGCAAGACAACTTTTTGGTCCTCTGTACTCTGATAGGATGACTGATTCTGATTCACCGGTCGGCTCCTTTTATCTATGGTAAAGCAACCCACATGGGCATACGCATGTAAGTACAACTTAACGTTCTCTGTACGAGAATACGATAATGCGCGCAACTAAGAGGCGAGAACGCCCGCGCATAGAAAAAGTCGTGTGAAAACTTTACTCTGGATGCAGAGGATTAACAGTGATGCATACAGTGGCACATACAATGGGAGCAACCGGGAGCATGGGTGGAAGAGCAGAAGAGGGGGCGTTGGCAAGCTGGAAGAACAGCACTGGATGAGGCGTCAAAATACACAAATGAAGTTACAGTGTTCGCAGCGGTAACAGAGAGCCGCTGAAGGCGTGTCTTTTGCGACACCAAGCGCTCAGTTTGAGCGTCAAGACGACCGATGGCCCAACCACGTCTACTAGAGAGGCGAGCAACGTCGTCCGAAGAAAGATTGAGTGAAACGAGTTGCATCAGTATGTCTGCTCCTGCATAATAAGATATTCGGCATCCTTACCTTGCGCCATTGGTGAGTAACAGATGTTACTAATATTGTAGGGAGACAAGCGCAGTTTGTCAACGCCATGTCAACAGATGTAATCTAAATAATAGATAGAATACACATAGAACAACTGTCTCACTATGCCGTTCTTTGAGCGCAAAACCAGCTCATCTCAGGCGACAAGCCGGTCGAAGGATACAGCTTTTGTGATAATTTTCAGCTTACACTTTCCGAGTAGCGCTCGATCCATTCGGCAAAGATGGGCATCGAGATGTGATACTGCCCATCCTGAGTGCTGAGCAGGTCGCGCTTGAGCAATTTTTGCAAAGCACGCCGGGTAGCCGCTTCATCAAGCCCACCATCCTCTTGAATTTGCGCGAACATGCCATTGCCTGAAGCCTGTACGACTCGTATATAACGTCGCTGCTCCGCGTCGGTGCGATCCCACATATCGCGGAAATAGTCGCCCCACTTCTGGAACAGCTCTTCCACCGCGTTTGTCACATCAGCAAGCTCAGCTTGAATACGCGTGGTAGCGTTCAAGTTTGTGATAATGATAGAGCAAATGGCTTGCGTGAGAAAAGGATGACAGCGCGTCATCTGCATAATCTTGCTGACCACAGGCTCCGCAAAGACCTGCGTGCCCGGGAAATCCGCCAGCGGCTCCACAATCAGCTGCCGGGCCTCATCGGGATGCAAAAAGCTCACCCTCAACGTCTCGACATTGACAAAATAGCCAGCCCAGTTGCCACCCATATCGCTCACTATCTTCACTCCGCTAAAGAGCAAGGCCACGCGCGAGTGATTCTGGATGATGCTGCGAAACCAGTCCAGCAGCAAGGCCAGATCAAGATGCTGCTTGCCGCCCGCCTCTTCCAGCTTCTCAAACTCGTCGAAGGCCAGTAACAGCACATGATCCTCCCGCTCCAGGACGCGCTCGACTTCTTTCAACCAGCGCCCGAAGCGATGATAGACAACTGCCTCGTTATCGCGCAGATCCTCTTTCAGTTGCTCATAGGAGAGTTCTTTGATCAGCATCCCTCTGGTGATTAACAGCTCATAGATCCCCTCAGCGATGGCGGCCAGCAGCGCGGCGATACTGGAAGCGATGCCTGTACTTTGTAGATCGTAAAAGACTGGCAAATAGTGCGATCCCAACAGGTCGGGCAACTGCTTGAGAATGCTGCTCTTGCCCATCCGTCGCTCGCCGGTCAGAAAGAAGGTAGGACGCCGACTGCGGCGGAGCGCGTCGCTGAGTTGATGGGCCAGATCTTTCCTCCCAACAAAGAGCGGATCATGCCTCTCCAGCACCAGACCAGGAGTGTAGGGGTTTTCGATCTGCCCAGCGCGATCCGTCGAACGCTCCATATACTCCTGCTCGCGCAACGCCACAGTATTCCACGTATGCACCACCTCATCAAGCATGCGATTGAGGGCGGTCTCGCGAAACGTGTTGAGTGGATAGATCCTCTTCAAATTGGCCTTCATGCTCTCCAGCGCATCATAGCGAGCCTGCCACTTGAGGCGCGCGTAATAGCTGACGGCATCGCGGCTGGCATCCTCGATATGGCGAAAGACCCTCGCCACCAGCGGGTCCGCCTGCCGAATCTCCACTGGCAACAGGATTGAGAGCCTCTGATGCACATGGCTGATATCGCGCAGACTCTCTCGCATACTCAAATCGAACAGCGCGATTTCCAATGCTGCTGCTCGTGCCGCTCCGCTCTGCTGAGAGCGTTCATGCACGATGAAATCAATTTCTTCAAGGGCCACCTCAACATTCTGAGTGGCTGCGATGAGCAAAAGGGCGCGCACATAGGGCAGGGGCAGAAAGACCACTTCGTCACAATGCAGCGCACAATGTTTGAGATGATAAAAGACCAACGCTGGTTCTCGCTGACTGAGCAGGTATGATTTGATCAGCGAGAGGGCATCGAAGGGATAGAGAGGAAGGCGATAATAGCTGAAGAGATAGCCGCAGAAAAAAATAGCACTGGTCATCAGGCCATTGCTTTCACCGGAAGCCAGTGCGTCGTTGATGTGGTGTGATGTACCGATGGCAACAGCTCCCACCTGCAAACCCACCGACGCGCCCAACGCACCAGCCACCGCGATGCCTGCGCGAATGCTCATATCGATAGCCTCGCCCAGGCGGGGAGAACGCGTCCTGATAATCGCTCCCACCACAAAGATCAACATAATAGCCGACAGACCGCCGATCACGGCCCCGATAATCGCTCCGAGCAACCCTGGACCATGCAGACAATCCACCACCAGCCCGACCCAATAGCTGGGAAAGATCGAGATAGCGACCCCCATCACCATGCTGCCAACAGCCACAATCACCGATGCCAGCGCCGCTCCCCGCACGCCTCCGCGCTTGACCACCCAGCCGCTATTAAACGTCAAACCCAGGATCAGGCCCAGGATCAGGCCAATAATAGCGGCAATAACAAGATCGGGCATATCGTAGGTGACAATGCCTCCACCCAGGCTGAAGGCCAGCCCAAAGGCAATACCATACACCAGACCAAACATGCCGCCTAGAAATCCACCGGCCAGACAGCCCAGCACCGCCTGCCAGGTCGTCTCAAAAACAAACGGGAAGACATCGGACTGCCAGAACATCGACCATTGTATATGGAAGTCAGGATACCATGCCGGAACGGTTGCATAGAGGATAACTCGTATCAGAAGTGCCAGTGGATAGGTCCAGCTCAGCATAGGTAACACCAGGCGTAGCATCAGAAACATGCGTTGTGAGAATTGCTCAACCTCGATGTCCTGACGAAATCCCGCCGGTTGAAAAAAACAACGTAAGAGCCAGATAAGCGGCTCATAATACCAGTAGCGCCAGAATTGTTTCCATCGTTGCATTAAAATACTACTTCCTTGTAGATCTCCTCCAGGCGTTGCTCAAAGCGTTGCCAATATTTCGCACCGTCTCCACGCAGACCTCGCTCTTCCATCAACATCTTGCCGACCAGTTGCAGCCGTAAAGCTGGCCACTCCTGCTCGCTCTCTTCCCCATATTTCCACAGGCACTGGCATTCCTGCTCCGTAAAATTGGCCTGCTTGCTCTTCTCCTGAATGAAATCTGCCGCCTCTTCATAAGTAAACGGTTCTAAGGTCACCTGTTCAAAAATATTAAAGAAGCCGCTGGTTTCGACATCTTTGCCAACAACCAGGCTCAACGGCTGGCGACTGATCGTAATCAATACGAGGCCATAGCCGTGCGTCATCGCTCGCAGTCCACGAAAAAAGTCGAGCGTAAATTCTTTTCTATCACCCAGGCCTTCAAATTCATCGATACAGAGAACAGGAACCGTATTACTGGTTTTTAACTTTTTGAGGCCTTTTTCGAGCATTACCAGATCACTATTACCCGTAGCAGGTAAGGCCAGCACTTCCAGAACTTCGCCGACGAAGCCTTTCACCGTCTTACAGCTGGGCATTGTGGCATCAAGATAGCCAGTAAGGAAGCGAGAACCAAGTTCGTGTGGGGCAACCAGGCGCAAATAATCGACCAGCCAGGTCTTCCCAATGCGGCGCGGCCCCACGACCGAAGTTGAAGCTTTGCGGTAGGTACGATTGAGCAGGGTATCGCGCTCACGCTTCCTCCCATACAACTCGTCTGGCTCAGGCAGCGGCTCGTTAAAAAGAAAACAGGTTTCTGAGCGAGGCAAAGATGCACGCTTGCTTTGTGCTGGAGAGGCAGAAGCAGAGGGCGAGGAGGCAGAGCGAGGCGAGCCGATGCCCTCCTCGGGCAGTAACCCAAGCGCCTGAATACTCTGGTCATACAGAACACTAAGTTTCTTACGAAAATAACGGCTGGGGACAGTGACCCCACTTTCCCATCGGCTGATCGTTACACTTGTCGTGCCGATCTTCTCAGCCAATTCTTCCTGTGTCCATCCATGAATTTCTCGTGCGGTTCTCAATAAATGATTGGGAACCGCCTCGCGAGGTCTTTTCACTGCCTGGACCCCTTCCTAGAACGCGCTAATGCTTTTTAACAAAAGATGTTGGGAGAAAAATACCCGCGCTACACCAGATACAAGGGTTAAAGAGCATCACATTCACCACCATCTCGGCCTTCCCATGATAGGCAAGTGACAAGTAGTTGATAACAATGATATTCTACCATCTCATCCCTGACCTGTATACTGTACAATGTGGTCAAAGAGAGATTTTTAGACTGCAATTTGCAAAAAAGGCGAAAATAAGGCGGGCGGCTTTATAATTCCTAAAGCAGTAATTTCTAAGCTACAATTTCTGAGCTACAATTCATTCTATGAAAGAGGATTCAGCCACCAAACACTTTTTTATACCACATGCATTGTCTCGACAGGTTCCAGGAACGCGTATCATCTACATTACTCCCCTCCATATTCATCCCATCAGCGAAGAAGAAAAACGGACCCTCGCATGGATTACCACCCAGTTAGGGGAAAAAGCGTGGAAGAATGCAATCATCATTTTTATCCACGAGCGGAGAACGAGAAGAGTCTGGAACCTGGCTGCCATGCTGAAACGGCGCTCCGATATATTGCGCCTGGCTATTGCTGCCCACGTGGGCTGGGATATAGCCAGTAGCATCGTCACCATTATTGTCAATGCCCCGGAGAATCCTCTCACCGACAGCCAGCTCTGGCTCAAGCAATACTCACCCTTTGCCAGCACTTACCACCTGATTGAAAGCGGCACCAGGGAGATGATCCCGCTGACCGTCACTCCGTCACAACCACCCTGTCCTTCCGAACAAACGCAATCCACGCCTTTACTCCCACCCCATTACTTCATAACATTTATATATTTCTACTTATCTTGCGCCCTGATTGGTACTTTTGGTATGTTCATTACAGGCATATCGGGCTATCTCATAACGTTCATCCTCACCCTTTTGCTCTGGATGCTCCTCACCATTCTTCGCATGCTGCGATAAAGCTACTATGCATTACTTGATACTGTTGAGTATAAACGGCGATAGAACTCTACAACTTCGAGCTTTGCTGGCAAACCCGCAACCTGTCCGTCCCCTGGCTCGATAATCATCCATTGCCCATCATGACGACGAGCGATATCCAGCGTAAAAAAGCGGCTGTGTACCGATTGCGCTATTGAGCAGAACAATGGCAACGGCAGCGCATCATTGCCATAATCGCCCTCATCCCAATAGGGCGTGGCACTGATCAGTTGTCCTTCACAGAAGAACAGGCGGTATTCTTTGATGAGCGGCATTCCGCTCTTTGTATGGATCGTTAGCGGTTCAAACTCCACAAATTCGCGGAAGACCAGCCCCTCGTTCAACTCTTCGCCTTGCAACTCTAGAAAACGCTGTGTAATGCGCTCCACATCAACCCTATCCGATGCGCGAGGAATATAGCATGCCTCAAACCATTCATGCTTTCTGGACTTCACAAAATCTTTTAGCAGCACTGGCCTATCGCCAAAGGGCACCAGCAGGCACATGATTTCATCCAGATCAAGAGTTGAGGTCAGATTGAGCCAGGTCGAACGGGGAGTATGTGACTCGATGAGAGGGTAACACTCCGGCAAGTAGTGGCAATGACGATACGCGGCGAGATCATTGATCAGCACAACGCCCTTCTCGCTCAAAACATGATACAACCGCTCATACGCTTCCGGTCTGAGCATCCAGCCACGATAAATAGCGAGTTCTTGCTCTCCTGGCACAACCCGCCAAGTGGCTCGCAGTTCATCCTGCTGCTCGACCAGCGCCTCGTAACGTATCAGCGCAACGGTGAAACCGGCCTGTTCAGCAGCGGCAGCTTCGGCTGCGTAGGCTGAATCTGGTACGGATGGCTGAAAGGGATCAGCACAGAATATAATACGCATTGCTCCCCGACGCATTAAGAAGAATATAGATACTATATAATAACATCGTTACATACACACTCAGCAAAGGAGTTACGCATGGAGGCCATCACCCGGCCACGTATCAAAATCTGTTGCATCAGCAGCGTCCAGGAGGCACATCTAGCGATTCGGTACGGGGCCTCAGCTCTGGGGCTTGTTTCAGCTATGCCCAGCGGCCCTGGAATCATCACAGAAGAAGAGATCGCCCGCATCGCCGAGACCATCCCGCCAGCGATCGCCTCCTTTTTATTGACCAGCCAGCAGGATGTTGACAATATTATCACACAACAGCGGCGCTGCCGGGTCAATACGATACAACTGGTGGATAGCTTGCCGGAAGAGGGCTATCCGCGCTTACGCGAGGCGCTTCCTGGTATAGCGCTGGTGCAGGTGATCCATGTGCGCGGTCTCGAAGCGCTGGACGAGGCGCGGCGCATTGCTCCCTATGTCCATGCGCTGCTGCTGGACTCTGGCAATCCCACGCTCGCCGTCAAAGAACTGGGCGGGACCGGGCGTGTGCATGATTGGGAAGTCAGCCGGATCATACGCGAGGCAGTGGATGTTCCCGTCTTCCTGGCCGGTGGATTGAAAGCGCAGAATATACGAGAAGCAATTCAACGCGTGGGCGCGTTCGGCCTGGATCTATGCAGCGGCGTGCGTACCAATGGACGCCTTGACGAAAGCAAATTGGCGCAGTTTTTTCAGAATATGGATAGGCAATAAGTACAACGCAGGAGAGACATCATGTTGACGACCCAGCTTTTCACGTTTCTGGGCATTATTACGGTACTGACAATTACGCCAGGGGCGGATACCATGCTGGTGATTCGCAATGTAGTGGCGCGTGGACAGCGTGCAGGCTACTTGACGGCTCTGGGGATCTGTTCGGGCCTGTTCATCCACGCCACGCTCTCGGCGCTGGGGCTATCGGTTATTCTGGTGCGGTCGGCGGCCATCTTTGAAATCGTCAAGCTCGCGGGTGCCTGCTATCTGATTATCCTGGGAGCCTGGTCGCTCTGGCAGATGATCCGCTCACGCCATCATACAGAACCCGCTCCCACCCTCGCAATCCAAACCCCACAAGCAGTGGGTGGCTGGCGTTCCCTGCGCGAGGGACTGCTCACCAACGTTCTCAATCCAAAAGTCGCGATCTTCTATCTGGCCTTCCTGCCACAGTTTATCAATCCGGGCGATCCTATCCTGCTCAAGTCGCTGCTGCTGGCTGGCCTGCACTTTGTTCTGAGCATCCTCTGGCTCGCACTCATCTCAACGTTTCTGGGACGGTTGCGCGGCTTTATTGCTCGACCAGCGGTACAGCGTGGGATAGAAGCGGTGGCGGGAACGGTGCTGATCGCGTTTGGCATTCGTCTGGCAACGACACAACGCTAGATCAACAGATAGAAAGAGAGGGCCGCAATGCTCCTGTCACGGCCCTCTCGCTTGAATTGTCGGGATCGCTTTACTGAGTGATATACACTTGCGCCCATTCGTCAGGATCGAGGCTCTCATAAGGCGACAGGACAAATCCAGCGACTTTGGGATTAATCATGCGGTCGATATTTGGCTGATAAAGGGGAACCCAGGTGACATCGTTGACGGCCTTCTGCTCGGCGTCAAGGTAGATATCAAAACGCTGTTTCTGGTCAGTCAGTACATCGGCCTGCTCAAGCTGCTTCTGCACGGCCTGCTGTTCGGTGGCGGCAGAGGTATTATTCTGACCGTAATTGTAGCCGTTTTGCTCCACTCCTTTCGCCAGAAAGACGCTTAACCAGTCTTGCGGATCAGGATAATCCTGACCCCAGCCCGCGTACCACAATTGCATTCCTTTCGGGTTGTTCTTAGTGGCGTCTATCTGTTCGTTGAGCTTGCTCAGTTCAAGCACATTGATCTTGACGTTGACGCCCAACACATCCTTCCACTGCTGCACAATGAAGGCCGCAATATCATTAGTCTGCTTCTGGTTGCGATCATTATAGGTGATCGGGGGTAGATCGGCGATGCTCTTGTAGCCCTTCTCCTGCATGCCCTCAGCCAGCAGTTTCTTCGCCAGATCAGCATTACCGGTCAGGTTCGTTGTGCCATCTGGCCCCTTAATATTTTGATTATCGTAGCCCGTAAAGGCACCGGTTGGCACAAATCTGTTCACGGCATGGGCCGTCCCACGCAACACGCTCTTGTTCAACAACTCTTTATTGATCGCCAGAGCAAATGCCTGGCGAATCTTGATGTTATCGAACGGAGGCGTCAGGAAATTGAAGGTGATGTACCACGTTCGCAACTGCAAGACGAAGTGATAATCTTTGCGCGCCTTCGCCTCCTGAATGTTAATAGGGGGCACGCGCGAGTAATCGAACTGGCCGGAGAGATAGGATTTGTACTCGACGTCCAGATCACCGCCGATCAAGAACTGAAGTTTTTGCAGCTTTGGCTTCTCTCCAAAGTAGTTGGGGTCAGGCACCTCACTAATCCCGACCGTGTGGGAATATTTTTCCACCTTAAATGGGCCGCTTGTTCCTCCTTCATCCATATGATCGGTCCACTTGTTGCCATATTTCTCGATGAGCTTCCGGTTGACCACATAAGAAGCTGTATAGGTGAGGGCGGCGAGAAAGTAGCCGGTGGGTTGACCAAGAATGATCTTGACGGTCTTGGGATCAGGAGCAAGCAAGCTGGTGCCGATGAGCGTCTTCACCTTGCCGCTCTGGAGCTTGTCGTAATCCTTGATGGCGCTAAAATAAAACGAAACTTCGGATTTGTTCGCAGGGTCAAGCGTGCGGTTGATGCTATAGACGATATCATCTGCCGTGATCGGACTGCCGTCGCTAAACTTCAAGTTATCACGCAGCGGGAAGGTGTAAGTGAGACCATCAGACGAGACCTGATGAGAAGCTGCAAGGACATGAATGATCTCGCCCTTGCCGCTCAACTCGACCAGCCCGGTGAAGAGCGAGTTGATCACGAGAATGCTATTGGCATACTGGGCCAGCCCCGGGTCTAGCGTGATAAAATCCGCGTTGCCTATCGGCCAGCGAAATACTTGCTTATCGGCGGAGGCAGGTTGCGCCTGTCCAGTAGCCGACGAACCGCCCGGCGTTGACGCGGTGCCACAAGCCGCCAGCAACAGCAAAACGACGAGCGAGCAGGTGGGGATAATACTGGTAATAAGTCGATTACGCATAGAGTAGACGTTCCCTCGCTTTCTTTCCATGCAAAACACACAAATGCTCTTTCTTGACCGGAAATCAGGTCAAGAGTACGCAACAAATTACCTGGAGTTGAGACGCACACACAGTTTTTTGAGCGGATCGACCCTCCTTGCTTCTGCCCGCTGGCACGCGGACTTTTCACAGAGAAGCGCAGCATTTTGACGAGATCGACATCTATTATTATTACGTTATCGAAAGCCGCGATTCTCTCAAGAAATGCAACGCATGAACGAACAGTGGATCTTTTTACTAGTATGAACAAATGTCCGTAGCATAGAAAAGGTGAAAACGCGTAGATACCACCTGTCATTTTGGCGGCCTCTGTATGCTTTATCCATACGCGCCAGAATCGGAGCGGTACGCTTCAGAGTGATATACTATAGCAGATATTTTAGCCGAACAGAGACAATTAGTAGCAACGATGCGAAGGAGCGTTATGGCACAGTATATTCTTGTTGAACGTGATGAGCGTGTTGGTATTCTGACCATCAATCGACCAAAAGAATTGAATGCCCTGAATACCACGCTGATAGGCGAGCTGGCCACAGCGTTAGAGGAATTTGATCGCGACGAGGCGATTCGTTGTATTGTGCTGACGGGAGCGGGCGAGAAGGCGTTCGCGGCAGGTGCCGATATCAAAGAGATGTCAGGCAAATCTCCCATTGATATGTTACAGGGCGATTTCGAGCACTGGCTCCGCATCAAACGAATTCACACTCCCATCATCGCGGCGGTTGGCGGCTATGCGCTGGGCGGAGGCTGCGAACTGGCGATGTTATGCGATATGATCGTGGCGTCGGAAAATGCGCGCTTCGGTCAGCCCGAAATCTTGCTCGGCATTATTCCCGGCGCGGGTGGCACGCAACGGCTGGCACGCACGCTCGGCAAATATCGCACAATGGAGATGGTGCTGACAGGTACACAGATCAGTGCTCAAGAGATGGCAGCGCACGGATTGGTGAACCGCGTCGTTCCTAAAGGAGAACATCTCAGCGAGGCACTCAAGCTGGCAAAAATGGTCGCAGAACAGGCACCTATCGCGGCACGTCTGGCGAAAGAGGCTGTGTTAGCTGCATTTGAAACGCCGCTGGCAGAAGGGTTGGAGATCGAGCGGAAAAACTTCTTCCTGCTCTTTGCAACCGAAGATATGCGCGAAGGAATGCAAGCCTTTATAGAGAAACGCAAGGCAGAATTTCAAGGGAGATAAACGATGGAAGACGCCATTATCCTCTCAGCCGTACGCACTCCCATCGGACGCTATGGCGGCGTGTTGAAAGATGTCAGGCCCGACGATCTGGGTGCGCTGGTGATTGATGAGGCGGTACGACGAGCAAATATCGATCCTGGTAGCGTAGAAGATGTCATTCTCGGCTGTGCCAATCAAGCTGGCGAGGATAATCGCAACGTGGCCCGCATGTCTCTCTTGCTCGCTGGTCTGCCGATCAGCGTTGCCGGTCAGACGGTGAATCGGCTCTGCGGCTCTGGTCTGCAAGCCATCAACAGCGCGGCCCAGGCGATCCAGACAGGGGCAGGCGATACCTTTGTCGCTGGCGGCGTGGAGAGCATGACCCGCGCTCCCTTTGTGCTGGGCAAGAGCGATGCGGCGTTCGGTCGCAATATGAAGCTGGAAGATAGCACGCTGGGCTGGCGCTTCGTCAACCCAAAGCTGGCGGCAATGCACCATCCCTATAGCATGGGCGAGACGGCGGAGAACGTGGCCGAGCGCTATCACATCAGCCGTGCCGAGCAGGACGCCTATGCGTTGCGCAGCCATCAACGAGCCGTCACCGCTCAACAAGCGGGCCTGTTCGCACAGGAGATCATATCGGTTACTATCCCACAGAAGAAAGGCGCTGAGATAGTCGTCTCGCAAGACGAACATCCACGAGCAGATACATCATTGGAGAAGTTGGCGGCGTTAAAAGCTGTTTTTCGCAAAGATGGCAGCGTCACTGCTGGAAACGCTGCTGGCATCAATGATGGGGCGGCGGCGCTGGTCCTGATGGCGCGCAACAAGGCGGAAGAACTGGGTTTGCAGCCACGCGCTCGGATCGTTGCTACAGCGGTTGCTGGCGTTGATCCCGCCTATATGGGGCTTGGACCGATCCCAGCGACACGCAAGGTCTTGCAACGGGCGAGATTGAGTATTCAGGATATGGACCTGATCGAACTCAACGAAGCCTTCGCGGTTCAGGTCTTGCAGTGCGTACGCGATTTGGAAATCGACGAGGAGAAGCTCAACGTCAACGGTGGGGCTATCGCGCTGGGGCATCCGCTCGGCTGTAGCGGTGCACGCCTGATTGTCACTCTTCTGCACGAACTGGAACGGCGCGGCGGACGTTACGGACTGGCAACCATGTGTATCGGCGTCGGACAAGGAGTTGCCTGTATTATTGAGCGACTGTGAGCGGTTCGCGGAAAAGAATGAGGACGGAACTAACGGGCAGAGAAGGTCATGGTGCTTGCTGTCTTCCCCTCGTCTCACTGCGCTGGAGAGGCTGGTGGTCACAGAAGACGGCAGCAGGGTGCATAGACCCACCTCCTTCGACTGACGATCCCTAGAACCGTTCCATAGGTCAGGTGCCCCACCAGCGAAACACTCAGAAACTCGTTCAACGCCTGGATATGGAGCCAGCCAGGATAGATCCCGATCATGAACCCCTCCAGCCCTAAGGCCCAAAGGATGCCAAGCCACCACTGACGAGGGGCAAAGAGAATGGCATAGGCAACGGCGAAAAAGAGTCCGTTCGTGTAGTGATAGAGCAGACCAATCGCGGTAGCAATCCCCAGAGTCAGGGCCTGACCAGCTATGGCATATCCGAAAAGAGGAAAGATATCGAAAGGCCAGAAGGTATCGTGAAAGACGGTCACGATACACAACCGTGAAAGGTCGTAGAGCAGCGTTGCCAGCAAGCCCGCCATTGCTCCGGCCTTGATGCGCCTCTTGAGCTCTAATCGGGCTGCTGAGGTCAGACAGCGCCAGGTGAATAGGCCAATGGAGAAAATTAGGATGCTCGCTACCGCCAGAGCCAGCCCCAGAGAGAGCCGGGTTAAGACATGGACGACGAGCACTGCTCCACTCGCCAGCGGCAAGAAAGCAAAGAGGAGCCAGAGTTTTTTTGCGGTCGCCACTCTGTGCATGTATTTCCTCTTTCTATTGTAGAAATACTACAATCAGACGGCAATTATAATACCATAGGGAATGCAGAGCAAAAGGTCGTGAACTCAACAGAAAACATCGTCTCAGGGAAAAGAACCGACCCTTTGGAAACAGTCTGAGAAGCCTGTGTACAGTATTTCAGGACAGCCTCCCTTTTCATCCACGTAAAAAAGGTATAACGTCGAGTGTAGGGCGCCTCTCGCCTTTGATTTGCGTTTCTATTTCACCGAAAAAACCGATTGTAGCACTAAAAAAAGGAGGATGATCTATTATAAATCAAATAAAGCGTGGTTATCTAGCATCACACCATTTTTAATGGCATCATATAAAATGAATTTTGACAATATTTTAAATCGATCACGTCCTCTCTTATCCATTGATAATAAAGTACATTTAGTTCAAACGTGGTATAACGCAAGAGGCAGAGTGGGTTAGCGCATTTGCTTCACCCAGAAGGAGGCTACGATGTCCTCCATCCTTCCTGATACATTAGAGCCACAAGGACCGCCCAGGATTTGTAGCACTTGCGGTCAGGCGATTCGTACTCACGCGAGGTTCTGTTCACACTGTGAGCACCCCTTTTCCCTCCAGCCGACTCCCTCACTGGAAGTTATTTTTCCACAAAGAATGCAGTCGTGAGGCCGGTTAGAATCTTTGAAATAGCCTGATAAGAGATTTAATAACGACACCTGACGAGTTATGATTGGAGGTCGACATGGCTGCAAATTTTCCTTTTTGGCCCATTTTAAGTAGGGAAGCTCAAAATGCTTACCTTATTGCTGAAAGGATGCTACAAACAGGCGAATCTTTAGGCACAGCTTCTTGGAACCTCTTTGGACATTCTTGGGATGCACAACGGTTGGCAAGTGGTTTAGCCAAAGTTTCACAAGCAATGACAGAAACATCAAATGATATCGTCATCGACGAGGTGATTGTTTCTGGATTTCACTTACAAATCAAGCAAGACAGTGGTCAATGGGTAGTAATTCACCCTCACCCGTTGCAGCCACACCATAAAACGACGAATGGCATCCTCTACCAGGGAAAACACTATCCCGGCGACATGCTGTTTACGCGCACTCTGAGTAATGGGGACATGTTGCGCATTGGGAACGAACATGGCACGCTGGTCACGCTCACCTATTATGACGGCAGCGGCATCACACGCCTGCCTGTGCCTGATATTGCACCAATCCCGCTAGGTGCACCATTAATCACCCTCGGACTCGACACTGGCAATACTATTGTGCTGAATCACCCACAGGTGTCGAACTATCATGCACGCTATGAGTGCAATGGTCAAACTTACTCCCGTAAGATCAAAGTGGACCAGGACCACTATGAAACCTGGGACAAAGGGGCCAGCGTCAGTGTCTGCTATCTTCCTGATGAGCCACAGGTATCCAGGTTGACTCCATTGGAGTCAAACGTAGGGGTCAATGTTGGATGCGCAATCCTCTGTTTCCTCATCACCTTGTTCATTGTTCTCGAGATCATCTTTGGCTTCATTACGGCAGGGTAGATGGTGCACGTTTTGCCAGTTAAGGCTTATGGACTGAAAGACAGGTGAGAAGGAGTCTGACAAATGAGACAAGATCCAACACTGAAGCATCAACTACCGCGAGAGGCGTTCCAGGTAGCAAGAGCCTATAATCTCGGTCAGCCCCTCAAGATATACAGGCCACCTCTTCGCAACGTTCTCGTCCTGCTCATTCTCGGTCCTGGGATCGTGATCTATAGCATTTTCCTCTGCATCCAGGGAGTGAGCACCAATCCCTATTGGTGGGGAAGTCTTAACACGATCTGTGGGCTGCCGCTCATCTGCCTTACTGGTGTTTTCCTCGCGCTCTTTGGGCTCGCCATCCTGGGACAACGGCGCCTCGGGACGAATGAACGGTTCAACAAGCGAGCTTATGAGTATACTAAGGGATTTGCGATGCTCAAAGGCCGTGGCGAAGGCTATGTTACAGACGTGACCCGCTGGGATCAGGTTGAAGAGGTCTACCACGGCATCGAGTGCAGTGGCGAACAGCAGGATTGTCATCATACCTTTTGGGTGATTAGAAAGGACGGAACGAAGCAGGACATCAGTTATCCTAAGCTGTGGAAACGCATCGAAGAGGAATATACGCAACGTCATCTCCAAAGAGCCCTGGAAAGCTATCATGCAGGTCGCCCGGTCATCTTCGGGAAGCTCTCGGTCAGCGTGCATACAGTGGACCTGACTATCACTCCCTCTGATCAGAAGACGCTTGCCTGGAATGATATCGCTCGCGTGCATGTGAAGGACGATGCGCTGGTGATCAAAGGCCGGGAGGAAGCCGGTTCAGCCCAACTCAGTGTCCCGGTATCGCAGATCCCAAACACCTGCCTGCTGGAAAGGCTCTTGCATGAGGTTAGCGGAGGGTGTATTGAGTGTACAGGACTCCACCTGAAATGAAACTCCATTACTGGAAGGTCACATCTTCTACATAAGGATCGGGATGAACAAGCACGAGAGGAAGCGCCTTCTAAGGCCAAACCATGCCAATGAATAATCGCCCATTTTGATTGATGCCTCGTAGCCTATGGTTCTCTGCTTCATAATGCGGCCATGTAGGGCAAATTGATTTTTTTCGTCAATCATCAGAGCCAATGTTTTCAGCGAGTGAATGCAAGAATTCAACCCTCTCTTTAGCACGCGGATCATCCGCTTCTGCATGAGCCATGCCTTGAATGAATGTAATAAATGTGCTGCGCTCGCCTGGTGTTAAGCCTTTCAAAATCATAGAGAGTTGCTCTAATTGCTCTACAGCGGCATCTGGATCGACAATCTCATCATCGCTGATGCCTACAAAAACGGCCAACTCTACTATTGCTTGCATGAGAAATCGGTTCATTGTGATACCACCTTTACTTCTATATTTGTTATACCTAATTTCGCCAACATATTTCTGGCCTGCTCAGCTGCTGCTTCAGTAGGAACTTCCCAGCATCCCGTCATGTCGTTTTGATCTAGAGCTTGCGATTGTCTAAAAGCTTGTCTCCGTGCTTTAGGATAGCGTGTGACAGAAACCTTACGATCCACAAGTATATTACCATCTTGCCCATCAAACCTAACTTGCTTTATGTTTCCATTCGCATCCTTGTAATTGAGAGCAGGTGTTAGCGTCTCTCCTATAACAGGATCAACTGTTTTTCCTGGTGCACCATCATTGTAGGCCCGCGCTTCTTTTGACATGGTTGCCTTCTCTTTTACCCACTGCACCAGCCCTGCTACAAAGCCCGCTGCGCTCGACGCAAGCTTTGCACCACCCACCGCTACCTTACCAGCACTTACCACGCCTGTAGCCGCACTTACCATCTCTCTTCCGGCTGTACGACAGTCACCCTTGCTTGCTGCCTCCCATACCGCATTACCAGACTCCATGACCAGATACACAGGATTTACCTGGTTGATTGCATTAAGAAAACCCCATCCCCCTCCGCCTCCTTCATAATAGGCTTCATATATTGAACGAAGTTTCAATCCTGTAGCGACTGCAACAGATGCAGGAGCAGATAATGCTGCTAATGCCATTCCTCCTGCTATATGCGCTCCTCCTTCAGCCATTCCCTTTAGAAATTCAAGCTTTGACCAACAGGGCTCAGCCTCTTCTTTCGTCTCAGCCGGTGGCTTCGGAGTCTCTTCAGGGGTAATCCCTAGAAGGCGCAAAATTGGGCCAAGACCGAGCGCTCCACCGATAACGATGGCAATAGCAATCGCCGCCTTTACAGCAGCATCAATCGTGTAATAACAATCCTGGAGGCTGCCACAGTTATCGGCGTATGCCACTGGTGAGGTCAGTAGCCAAAGTACGACACCTGCGCAGAGACCAAGCAGGAGCTGGATGCTTATTCGTCGTCGCATGGCTCTTTCCCCTTCTCCTAGTTGGTCGGCTTTCTTCCTGGCGGGGTCTGTTGCCTGGTCTGTGGGAGAAGAAGTGCCATCATGACGACGGCTATTCCTGTCGTGAACAGATATGGCGCAAAAGTCGCACTCGGCGTATCAATGGACAGCGTTGTCTGGTCCCAAAGCGGGCTGATCGTGCCCCAGGCAAGGAGGGAGAGGGCAAAGAAGGCAACGAGCAGGCGTACCAGAACAGGAACACGAGCTACTAGTTGTGCCCAACTTGCCCAAAAACCAAAGCAGGGCAAGATCGTGCCTCGCATGATGAGCAGAAACCACAAGAACAAGAAGAAGATCAGCCCCTCTCTCGGATCTGGAGATCGTCACTGCGTACGAGGGCCACGCCCGTCTCCGGTGTGAGGGTCGAGCATGGGATAGTGGTGGACCCTCCAGCTCCAAGCACACGCTACCAGAACTCGCGATCAGTCTCTGTTATTTTTCCCATCGAATCTTCCCTTCTTTCAACGAGCGTCGTGCTACTCCTTGTTGCCGAACAGTGCGACAGGTATCATAGTGGTTGTTGCTGTCCTGACAGATCTGCATGGCAACTGCGTTGTCTTCGATCAGGTGGTGAGCATGGCCGTCGGAATGGGTATACTCTGGCGATGGCACATGGTGAGCGACTAACTGTGGGATGCTCGCCGCCTGGGAGTTTGCCAGCGCTCTGGCCGGATTCCCTCCCCACAATGAGTGCGGCGGGGTCTCCTCACCTTTCATGAGGAAGGAGTCGGCGGAGAGTATTGCTCCGTCGCCCATCGTCACGCCGTAGTGGACTAAGGCACCGACACCCAGGGTGCAACCTGCGCCGAGTGTCGTGCGGTCAGACTTGAAGATGCCATCCTCCATCGAGTGGCACTGGACCTTGCTTCCCGCATTGAGCGTGCAGTCGCCCCCAATGATGGTCAGCGTCCGCTCCGTCAGGGTGCAGCCGTCGTCGAAGACCCTATGGCCAATTCGCACACCGAGCAACCGCCAGACCACGTTCTTGAATGGAGTGCCGTTGAAGATGTTGAGATACATCTCAGGCACCTTCCAGAGACGCTCGTGCCACCAGTAGTAGGGATCATAAATGGAACAAAACTGCGGGCGCAGGGGGCGGAATCCCGTCGTAATCCGCTCGACCAGAATATAGTAGGCCGTGCTCACCACGAGGCTGAGCGACACGTCCGCAGCGACTCCCACCGGACCGAGCACATTGTTGAGATTGACAGCCACAAAAGCGAACAAGGTGAACAGGAGAATTTGCAGCCACTCGACGAACAGAACCACGCCCATCGTGCGGATATTGTAGCGGTTCTTGGCGGCAAGACGTTTGCGCCGCTCATCGCCCCTCCACAGATGATCGAAGCGGCTATCGCGCTCCACCGAGCGGGGAATCTCGAAAGAAGGCGAACCCAGCAGACCCACGCCCTCACGAATCTCACCGTCGAGCGGGATCATCGCCTTCGTTGCGATCAAGACGTTGTCGCCCGTGCGGGCACCCGCAGGAAAGGCGATAGTGTTTCCCAGGAAGTTATGTGCCCCGATCGACACTCGCGACACGCGAAAGGACGTGCTAGAGAAGTTGGCATTCATCATCGAGAGTCCGTCGCACACCATCGTACCCTGACCAACAGAACTCAGGAACGGGGTTTCATGTTGCAACTCCGAGCCGAAGTTCGCCCCGGTCTGCTCAGCATAGGAAAGGGTATATCCCAGGCCGCGCAGATAGTTGAGGATGTAGGAACTGTCACCGAAGAGCCGGTTGAGGAGCTTGATATTGGTCATGAGCGTGATCGCCCGGTGCAGTGCGTAATGGAAGCCATAGAGCGGATAGACCTTATCCGGCTTGATGAAGTAGCTCAGCAGGCGCGGCACGGTGAACACAAAGGCCAGTCTGAGGATGCCAATGCCGAAGAACACCACCAGGGAAAGAATCAGAGCATCGATATAGAACATCGGCCCGGTGATCCTCATCATGCCGGGTAGCAGCAGGCGGATCAGGGCTGGCACCAGGATGAACAGAGCGTATAACCCCATGATGACCAGAGGCATGAATACAAAGCATACCACAAGCAGCGTGACGAGTCCTTCAGTGAAGCGGCGCAGCGAGCCACACCTGGCTGGAGCAACTCGCAAATAGTCCAGCTGGGTGCGTTGTGCTGGAGAGCCGTGCCACCGTTGACCATCCGGGATCGTCTCGCCGCTTTGTAGAGCGGATGTATGGCCGAGTTGCGCTTCATTGCCCATCGACGTATTGATGTCGAGCACGGTCTTCTCGCCGACGTACACATCCCGGCCCACAGTAACCGGACCGAGCTGAATACGCCCGGCATGCGCCCGGTAGCAGAGGAAGGATGACTCTTTGCAGATGATTGTATTGGCCCCGATCGTGAGCAGGTCGGTGCAGACCGGAATAGTGCGGGAAAGGATCGTGACCCCTTTGCCGATGCGTGCACCGAGCGCCCGCAGGTACAGCACGTAGAGAGGGGTGCCGACAAAGAAGACCATCGGGTTGGCATGGACCAGCACCTTGACAATCCAGAAGCGTACGTAGGCCAGGCTCCAGACCGGAAATTCTCTGGCTTCCCACCGACCGATAAGGACCCACTTGGCCGTGATTGAGAAGCCGCAGATGCCAGCGAAGAGTGCGCCAGCGAAGAGAGCCGATCGCAGATAAAGATCGATCCACCCGGAGTTGGCAGAGATCCAGTTATAACCCCAGCTGATGACCAGCCCAACAAGGAAGGAATAACCCAGGAAGATCAGCAGTTGCAGCGTGCCACACAGAACGTATTGCCGCGTGCTGGACGGGGTGCTCACCTCAGCCGAGGCTGGGACCGACGAGGCAACAAGGCCAGGTCTGGCCTCGTCGCGCGACGAGGCCAGGAGGCGGATCGTGGGATGCTGGTAAACGTCCTTGATCGAGACCGAAGGAAGGTCTCCCCGCTTGCGGACCCGAGCACAGAACTGGGCCATCACCAACGAGTTGGCTCCCAGATCGTCGAAGAAGTGGCTGTCGAGCGAAATGCGCTCGACGTGTACAACAGAAGCTAGTACTTCAGCAAAGTTCCGCTCGATGTCGCTCGTTGGCTCGGCATATCTCCCTTGAGCGACTACAGATTCGGGCAGATCGGCTGTTAAACGCTCGATAGATTGTTCCATGACATAAGTTCCTTCGAAATAGAAGTTGATAATTCGCGACATTGAATGAAGGGAAACATCGGCTCCTTCACAAGATGGTTGGCGAAGCAGTCCTGACGGCTGGACGCCTGCTCGATTTTTCGTAAGGTCATCTGGCAAATAACATGGTTGGTTGTTGATGTGGCTGCTTGTCTGACGACCAGGAGCTAACGTTCAGTTCGTCGACCTCAAACGTATCTTCACCGTACACATCTTTTAGCCAATTGGATTGGTATATAGTGGTGAGGTAGCGCTCGCCGAGGTCTGGTGCGATGGCCACCGCAGTGAGTTCGTGGCGCTCGTCATGCTGAGCCAACCAATCCATCGCGCCACTGACCACCGTACCGGTGGAACCACCGAACAGAAAGCCGCTTCTGGCCAGCCTCCGGCAGGCACGGATGGTATCGACCTCCTCAACCATGACCACCCCATCCACATAGGACTCATCGAGCAGCGGCGGATGAACGCCCATACCCAGGCCAGGAATCATCCGGCGGCCCGGCGGCCCCCGAAGGTTACCGAGCCGACATTGTCTATTGCAATGATCTGCACGGGCCAGTGTCGCTGTCGGAAGTAGCGCGCACACCCCATCAGGGTTCCAGTGGTGCCGGCCCCGACGAAGAGTACATCCAGGTTCGGGAATTGGTGAGCGATCGCTGGTGCGGTGCTGTGGTAGTGCGCCTTCCAATTGTGCGGATTGGTGTATTGGTTGAGCCACACGTAGCGCTCGTCGGAGGCGCACAGTTGCTGCACATAGGCCAGCCGTGCTCCAAGGAATCCGCCCCCCTCATCTGGCTCAGTGATGATGTGTACCTGGCTTCCTAAGGCTTCCATCAGCAATTTGGTTGACAGGTTGCAGCGCAGGTCCGTCACGCACAGGAATTGGTAGCCCTTGCTCGCCGCTATCACACTGAGCGCCACGCCCAGATTTCCCGATGAGGACTCGACCAGAATTGATTTTGGCTTGAGGACTCCATCCCGCTCGGCTGCCTCTACCATCTCGATTGCCGCCTTGAGCTTGATCGAGCCAGCGAAATTGAAACCCTCACACTTGAGGAACAGCGCGCGCCCGAAGATCGACCGAAGGTCGATGTAGAGATCTTCCTCGTTAAAAGCTTGAGGAAAGGATATAATTGACATAATGACCTCCTCACGTACAACAGACCGGTAGTGTACTCATTTACGTCAATGCAACTCGTGGAGAAGCCGTCCCTGCTGTACATGTTGAACCTGGGCACCAGAGGTCACAGCGAACGGACGTGCAGTGATCGGTTTGGATATTGCACGCTCATTTGTGGCGGGGTGAGTGGTGCTCATTTGACAGTTACCTCATGTATGCCGGAGAGCAATGGCGAGTCCACCTGCACATAGGTGAAGCTCCCTTCCTCCTTTCCATTTTTTGATGGATGAGTTAAGAATAGGGCTATAGAGGGTATATAGCGAATGTTGAAGGTACTCCTCTTTCTGGCCCTAGTATAGAGAGGAAGTGCAATGAAAGCGCAACCCATAGTGTAATAAGTAGTGATCCAAACGCTAAGCCAGGAAGGAAGCAGAGAATAACCGACAGAGCGATGGATAGAGGAATACCAACTTCGACAACTGATACTGCACATCAACTCGTTTTATCAGCTTTTACTGATTTCTTTAATCTCGTTGGTTAAAACACGAGCGTTCAGCAGAGTCTGGTTGGTCATCTGGGAGGCAGCAGGCAGGCATTGAGTTGGGATTGCTGCAGCACGGGGTAAATCTGGAACCCAGCGAGATAGCGCGCACGCAGCGTCTCATCCTTGATACCCTCGGCCAGTCCTTCAATGATCTTGGCTGCCTCCCCAATGGCTAGCCGCGCTTGCTTTTGATCTCCTCTTGCTTGATACACCCTTGCCAACCTCGCCAGGATCTGCCAGCGCTCCGCCGGCAAGCCGAGGTTCGCGGCCAACTGCTCGGCCTCGCGCAGGTATCCGCTGGCCTGCAAGTCGTGCCCATGCCACTCTGCTAAGGCTGCCAAAGAGCGCAGATAGGGAAGGCGGAAACGCTGACTGGAACCAAGGCATTCACCCAAGCGCTGCACTTCTTCCCGCACCTGGCGCTCCTCTCCAGTGTGCAGTAACGCCTCCGTTTCAGCATGCGAGGAGAAATCCCAAACGATCAATGACACGTTAGCGCGCTTGCGCAGGCTGATGGCCTGCAACGCATGGCGGGAGGCCGTTTCCCACTCTCCAGTCAGAGCATAATGCAGGCACAGCCGCGAGAGTGCGAGCACACGCCAGGGTTCCCTTCCTCCCCTCTCGGCTGTACCTACTGCCTCTTGGAGGGCAGCCCGCGCCTCTTCCCACTGCTGTAATGATTGATAGACACTACCCAGGGCAGTGAGAAAGGACGGGAAGAAATCCGTCAGCGGAAGGAGCCGCGCCAGTGCAACGGCATGTTGCATGAGACCGAGTACCGTTTCATACTCCCCTGTCTCCAGCAATACATACGCCAGGCGGCTCATACTATAGACTTGTGCCCAAGGGTTCTTGCTCTCCCGAGAGAGCGCCAGCGCCCTACAGCTACTTGCCATACTCTCCTGCATCTGCCCAGTATGTAATCGTGCCATACCCAAACCCATGCAGCACAAGGCTTCCGAGGCACGATTGGTCAAAGGTTGGGTGAGAGGAGGGCCAAGGGCAAAGTAGGGAAGCGAGAGTTTACGCACAGCAAGCGGTTCGTGGTCAAGTGCAGCATAGAGCACATAGGCCTTTTCCAGAAGAGGTATCGCTTCCTCGAACTCTCCTCCAAGAAGGCGGATCACGCCTAGTAAGGAGAGACTTCTGGCTTGCAGTTCCTGATCTGCTATCTCACGTGCCAGGGCCACAGCCTGCTTGCTATGAGGCAAAGCCTGCTTTGGATTTGCCCAGAGGATGCCGCTGATCTGGGCCCAGTTCCACGCTGTTTCCGCCTGAGTTCGTTGATCGTGGCGACTCTGAGCCTGTTGCCAGGCTTGCTCAAGCAGCGCTTGCACCTCTGATCTATCCCTGGTCTGCTGGACGGCCAGGACCGCCAAGCGATTGAGGGTCATGCTCACCAGAGCTGAGAGTTTGTGTTCTTGTGCATAAGCCAGCAGTTCTTCAGAGACCTGCTGGGCGGATGTCCAGGCGTTCTGGAAGGCATAAGCTCGCTCCAGGCAAACGTAAAGGGGTTCGATCTGCGAGGGAGAAAGCTCACTCTGTAGAGACTGGTGGGTTTTGAGCAAGACTCGTGCCTGTTCGTAATGTCCGATGGCCTCCTCGACGGCAAAGACGGCCCGCGCCTCATCGCCCGCCTGCACACTATAGTGATAGGCCAGGGAAGCCTCCCCAGCCGCGAGCGCATGATAAGCCAGTTCAGCAACTCGTACACCCTCAGACTCAAGCATCGTTAGGGCGCGCCGGTGCAAGACGGCTCGTCTTGCAGCTCCCAGTTCAGTGTAGACCACGTCGCGCATCAGCTCATGGGTGATGCGATAGCTGGCCGGTCGCCCTGACTCAGCTGGCTCTTCGCGCAGGATTCCACTCCTGACAGCTTCCTCCAGAGCCTCCACACCTGTCTGCAGTTCCAGATCAGCTAGTTGCCATAAGCTGTAAGCGCTTGTTGAATGGCCCAGCACGGCACTGACCTGCACCAGGGAGCGTGCTGGCGAGGGCAACTTCGCTAGCCGCGTCTGGATCAACGCTCGTACTGAGGGAGGGACTAGTTCGCGCTCGCACCTCCACCGAGCCAGGGCAGCCACCAATTCCCTTGTCGGAAAAAGCCGACTGACTCCATCGGTCGTCAGCTGCGGGATCAGCCATTGCCGATCCCGTAAGAGCTTGAGCGTCTCCAGTACGTACAGCGGCTGCCCATCGGTGCGTGCAAACAGGAAGTCACTCAGCACGGCCAATGGCCTCTCCCAAGTAGACGAGGCAAAGGCTCCGAAGGACTGTTCCAGGTCGTGATCCCCCTCTGCCACAAGAGCCTCCAGGAGTTGCAAGGTCTCTGTCTGACTCAGCAGCGGCAAAGAAACTTGGGTAAGCGGCAGGTCGCGATCCAGATCCGAGAGCTGAGCGGCCAATTCCGGGGTGAGTTCCACCCCTTCACTGCGCACCGTACATAGCAATAGCACCCGACTACCATGCTCTCTCCAGGCATGTCCCAGGTAACGCACCAGATTGAGGGAGGCACTATCTGCCCAATGCAAATCTTCCAATAGCAGCACCAGCGGCGCACGCCGCGCCAGAGCTGCCAGTAGGCGTACGACCGCTTCAAAGAGCCGCAGCTTGTCTGAAAACTCATCGTGAGTAGGGATCGACAGATCGGGATAGCGCACCTGTAGTTCAGGCAGGATGCGAGCAAGCTCGGCCAGCCACAAATCTTCCAGTAAATCTTCAGGGGCGTTTTCCGCCTCCAGGCGTGGTCGCAGAGCTTCAACCAACGGCTGATAGGGCAAGCGACCTCCCAGCTCGAAGGCATGCCCAGAGAGAATATCCGCCCCCTGTGCCCTGGCCCAGGCGACAAACTCATTGGCCAGCCGCGTTTTGCCGATGCCAGCCTCCCCCAGCAACAGCACCGCCTGAGGTTGTCCAGCCTGTGCCAACTGGTAATGTTCCACGAGATCACGGAAGGCTGCAGCCCGTCCCACCAGCGGTACTACCAACTCGCCGGGAGGTTGAAACACTGTAGAGGTGGAAGAATGGATCGCAACATGGCCGCCGCTGGCCTGGGTCGCACGAATGCCCTCGGCCAGGGCTTCAGTCTTTGCATCCGGGTTCATGTGCAACGCCTCGGCCAGCCGATTCTGCAAGGTAACATAGACCTGCAAGGCGGAACTCGCATCGCCTTGTGTCACATACACGCGCATAAGGCGTCGAGAGGCCTCCTCCGACAGCGAATCCAGGCTCAGCCAACGGGTGAGGGTAAGGCGGGCCTGCTCCATCTCACCCGTTGCCTCCTGCCAGGCCGAGAGCCGCTCACAGAGCGTGAGCAGCCGCACTTGCCACTTCTCCTGCTGCTGCTGGTGCCATTCATCAAAGCAGGTTTCCTCACGCAGCCAGAAGCCATCAAGGAAAGGGCCGCGCACGAGGGAAATGGCGTTCTGAAGTTGTGCGACCAGAGCATCGTATTCTGTCTCTGATGGGATCGCAGAGGACATCTGAGCCTGTTTAAAGGCCAATTGCACCTTATCCAGGTCTAGTTCCAGAGGAGCCTGTGGGTTCAGACCGAGCAAATCGTGTTCAACAAGGAGATGACTGTGTGAGGCTGGAGTGCAGGCAGGCTCATCGAGCAGGTGGCGCAGCAAGGTCAGGACATTGCGTAGGGCGGAACGTGCCTCATGGGCAGCACTATCGGGCCACAACAAGGTAGCCAGCTTGCTGCGCGGATGTAAGCCCCCTCGACAGCGAGATAGAAAAGCAAGGCCTGGGCCTTGCGCAAGGAAAAGGTCAGGCGATTACTATCATGAAAGATTTCTGGCGGGCCGAGTACGGCCAGACGTAAGAGACCCATGGCAGTCCTCTTGTGTATAGGACACCCTGGCTCCTTCCAGAAGCGTTCCTCGAAACGAGGCAAAGCCTCTGTGAGTGATGGTCGTCCAGTTCAGCCCACCCCGTTCTCGGGTCGGCAAGGACAAGAAGTAGGTCACACCGTACGACACCTCCCTCTGACGAGAGAGTATCATAGCAATCGGTAGCTGGTCAAGCTCAGCCCGCAAGGCAGATGCGGCTGTCTGTGAACAGAGGAAACATCCGCACGGAGGCATATCCTATTATTCATTGCGC
Source organism: Reticulibacter mediterranei (assembly GCF_016587455.1). Taxonomy (NCBI): domain Bacteria; kingdom Bacillati; phylum Chloroflexota; class Ktedonobacteria; order Ktedonobacterales; family Reticulibacteraceae; genus Reticulibacter; species Reticulibacter mediterranei. The sequence goes on from NZ_BNJK01000001.1 coordinate 3,277,988, forward strand.
TGCGCGTTACATATTCGTTGCTCCTGTTTCTCACACTTAGGAGAGAGGAATAAGATCCACCTCTCCAGTATCAAAGCGTGTTCCTCAAAGAAATATGTGATCTATGTGGAAGTTGGACAGGGCATAGTAACCGTAGTGCAACGGTTGTAATTGAGCAAACCGCTTCGGCATACATTCCCTGCTTATCGGCGCTGTCTGAGCATTGGCAATCCCTGTCGCGCTCCCAGAGTGATGAACGGCTCAATCTCTGGTCGATATCCAGGTGCAAGAAGAAGACGATAGCGTTGAGCGATCGTTGCCACTAGTAAAGTCATCTCCATCATAGCAAAGTGCTGCCCAATGCAACGATGAGGCCCATTCCCAAATGGAATCCACGTGTCGGCTTCTCTGGCTTGTTGATACAAGGAGGTAGGAAGATTGATCCGTTCCGGGTCAAATCGCTCTGGCTGCACCCAAAAATCTGGGTGCCGATGAAGCAAGTAGGGACTCCAGATGAGGATGGTATTTTTCGGCACTGTATAGCCCCCAAGTTCGTCTGCTTCTCTGGCCTTGCGCATTTCCAACCAGCCTGACGGATAGAGCCGCAAGGTCTCTTCAAGAATTAATCGGAGATATGGAAGTCGGAGCAGGTCAGCTCCTGTTGGCAGTCGGCCAGCAAGGACATCATCCAGTTCCTTATGCAAACGTTCCTCAACCTGAGGATGTTGTGCCAGCAAACACCAAAACCAGGTTAAAACGGTGGCAGTGGTTTCATAACCAGCCGCAAGCAAAGTCAGCGCTTCATCATGCACCTGCTGTTGATTCATGGGTTCTCCTGTCTCCTCATCTTTCGCCTGCAATAACAACGAGAGAAGATCCTTCCTCTCCTCATGCGTTTGGCGTTGATGTGCAATCATCTCATAGATCACGCTATCCATGAAACGCTTTGCTCGCCAGAAGCGTTTATGGCGGGGCGTCGGGAAGCGGAGTGGAGGAAAAGGAAATCGGAGATAGCTAAGGAAGAATTCGTTCACCTCAATTAATGCCTGGTTAAAGGGATCGAGGTGCTGACTGAAGTCGCTCCCAAAGAGGGTACGACTGGCAATTCGCAGCGTTAAGCGTTGCATCTCATGGAGGAGAGGAAGCGGTCTACTCCCTTCACCATCCACGTCCCAGCACTGGAGCATCCCGACCGTTTCTGTGGTCATGATAGTATCAAATGCCGCGATGTAGCTTTTGTGAAAAGCTGGTTGAAGAAGCCGTCGTTGTCGAAGCCAGGATGCTGGCTCCAAATTAGTGACCAGCCCATTGCCGAGCCAGGGACGCAGCATGCGAAAGAAAAGCACATCTTTATCATACTTGTGACTGTTCGTTTGTAACACCCTCTTCACATCTTCTGGACGATTGAGAAGATAGGCAGGCCAGAGAGCAAGTTGGAAGCGAACCGTATCTCCATAGGTTTGGATGAGCGTGTTGAGGAAAAAGAGTAGATCGTGTTGGACCGCAAAGTTACTTTTCCACGGTTGAAAGGCAGACGGCCCGGGTGGAAGCTTGCACCGGTAAGGACTGGGCGTTGATGAAAATGGCATCGGACAATTTTCCTTTCGTGCTACTCATCAGAAGGTGCATCAATTGAGAGTATATCATATACACCCTCTCTCTCTGTTCCTATCATCCTCCATTGTTTTCATTAATAAGTAAACTAAATAAATATGCTTGCTTGTTTTCTCGTAAAGTATAATACTAAATAGGAATATATATATTAACAACTAAGGAGAACGAACCGTGAAGCGGCTTCTGCCATTTTTTAGTGCATTTTTTCTGTATCTGTTTCTACTTCCCCTTTCTTCCACTTACACATATGCAGACAGCACGACCAGTTGTACTCAGTCTTTTGTTCCTGTTACCCTTTCAAGCCTCGACCCAACGATCTACCATGTTGCCACCTGGCTCTGTTCTCAAGGGCCGATCGAGGGAAAGACTGTTCAGGTTCTGGTTCATGGATCAACCTACGACCATACGTATTGGGACTTTCCCTCTCTTACAGAAACCAACTCCTATGTCAGACGGATCACCAGCGCTGGATATGCGGTCCTTAGCCTTGACAGGATCGGCACAGGGTTGAGCGACCATCCTCCAGCTCTCCAGGTGACACTCCTCTCGAATGCCTATGTGCTTCATCAAATCATCCAGCAGTTGCGCAATGGAAGTTTTCAAGGAGAAAGTTTTTCCAAGATTATCCTTGTAGGCCATTCATTTGGCTCAACAATCGCTATTACAGAAGCTTCTTCTTATGGGGATGCTGATGGAATAATTATCACAGGAGTTATGCATACGGTGAATGCAACAGGGGCCGCTGCGGTGATTGCGTCTTTCTATCCAGTGAACCTCGATCCAAAATTTGCACAGAGCAATCTTCCTTCTGGATATTTAACGACAAAACCAGAAACACGGAGTACAAGCTTTTATAATACAGCAGATACAAATACTTCTATCATCGCAGAAGATGAACAATTAAAACAAACGATCACAAATGGAGAGCTTGCAACGGTTTTCGTGGGCTTGAGTCCAACAAGCACTTTACTGATACAAGTGCCAGTCCTTGTAGCGGTTGGAGAAAAGGATATTACCGTTTGTGGCCTCGCGCTTTCATGTGCAACGAACGCGGCAATTGTTGCCAGGGAATCCACATTCTACTCACCGCATGCATGTCTGGAAGGTTACGCGCTCTCTTCCTCTGGTCATTCTATAAACCTTCACAACAATACGTCTCGATGGCTGCAAGCCGCAATCGATTGGGCAAATCGCAGAATAGGAAGCTCATCTACCAATCCTCCCACACAACTATGCCAATAGATGTCAAAAGGAATTGCCTGCGTTCTTGAACGACTATAATGGGCTACCTGTTTGAGGGAGAGGAACACAGACGACGAGCTGACGCTTGCCATCTTCCCTCCTCCCTTATTCTTCTCAAAAGCGCCATAAAAATCAAGGCTGAGTGACATTGAGCCTGCTTACCAGGATTTGATCTCTGACAGAATAAAATAGAGAAGCTTCTGTGGTACAATGAGTGGCATCATCCTTCCTGCGAGCTTCCCCTCTGTGCGGCGCTCGAAAGATCAATCCATTTGAGGAGGCTATCAAACGAACAAGGAGGCGCTTTTGATGTCCATACTCCCCGATGATTCACATCTCTCATCAAGTTATCAAGTAGATGCCGAAAATGCAGCAGAAATGGCTCGCCTGACCCGGCAATCCTACATGCTCACCGAGCATCTTGGCCTCTTCCCCGCCTCGCTGGACCTGTCTAAGAAGCGTGCATTTCTTGATATCGGATGTGGTCCTGGAGAATGGGCCTTCGCTGTTGCAGAGCAGTTTCCAACCAGTACTGTCACTGGTATCGATATCAGTTCGCTCATGATTCGCTATGCGCGCTTCTCTGCCGAAATTCATCAACGCTCAAATACGCAGTTTGAGGTGATGGATGCGCGTCAGCCACTCGCCTTTCCCGATGCCTCTTTCGATGTCATCAATGCTCGCTTCATTACCGGTTTCCAGTCCACAACAACCTGGCCCGTACTGCTAAATGAGTGCTTCCGGCTTTTGCGTCCGGGCGGGATCATCTGCTCGACCGAATTTGAAGATCTGGGTATCAGCACCAGCCCCTCTCTTACCCAGTACAATCATTTACTTATTCAAGCAGCACGGGCAGCGGGACAATGCTTTACACTGCAAGGAGATCACTATGGCATCACCGCTGTTCAAGAGCAACTCCTTCGCGACGCACGGTTTGAAGAGATCAAACAGGATGCCCATGCCCTCAATTTCTCTGCCGGTATGCCAGCTCATAACACCATGTATGACAATTTCAACACGTTCTTGAAGCTTCTCCAACCTTTTCTGGTGCGCAGCGGCTTCATCACTCAGCAAGAGCTTGATCGTCTGTATGAACAGACCGTTGAGGAGATGCAGTCCAACACATTTTGTGCCATCGCCTATTTCCAGCGTGTTTGGGGCGAGAAGCCTGGAAGCTGAGCGCGCTATCACGGTTTGTGCTTGCAAAGCATATTCCTCAAAGAAACCTGTGATCTATGCGGAAAGAGGAAAAGAGATGGCAAAACAGATGCATCACTGAACGGCTTCGATTGGCTGCTGGGGTGAGCATTGCTTCCTCGCTGGTAGTGGTTTGCGCCAGAAGGCAAGGCCGTTGTATCCCTCAACGGCATGTCAGAGAGGTAATTTTTTCTCTGACATGCCAGGAACATCTTAGAGAGAGTCTCTCCGATATCCCCTCCATCTGCCAGGTCACATCCTTGCATCACGCAGCAGGATGCAAGAACGTTCAGGCAACGTTCGGGTTGTCAAGGTAGTTCGACTCATAGCAGGTGTCTGAGAACGCGTCATCGACACACACCCGAAGCCGCACTCCATTGATGGCAGTTGGGGCCGCTGTATTATGGAGCGCCTGAGTGTGAGTATAACTCAGACTTGCCCAGGTCTGAGCGCTGGCCTGACACCCTCCGCTGTTCGACTTACGAAGCGTGCCCGGGTCCACGTTAGTGTTCGTTGTCGTATTGGAGATCGTGTAGTAGATTCTGAGCTGCACATAAACCGGATGAGCATCACAGGCTGTGTCTTGCACTGTCATTTTCACGTTAGTCAACTGGTTGGTTCCTGTGAATGTCAGATCCGCACTTCCTTTAGCTTTAGTCCCACTGGCTTCCAGATGTAGCACAGCTGGGGCTGGTGCCGTTGTTGTGGTGGTGCCTGAAGTGCCTGTGGAAGCGGCCGGCTCACATCCACCAAGAGCATCCCAGGTATGGGCACCGACGATTCCATCAATTTTCAATCCCGTGTGCTTCTGCTGATAGGCTTCCACGGCTTGAAGAGTATGGCCTCCAAAATCGCCATCTATTCCATCATGATTGGAACCAGTTGTTCCCAGGAGGCTACCTTCCCCATCAGCTTTTAACTTGGTCTGCAATATGGTAACCTGTCCATTTGTGGCGGCGTCCTTCGATCCCCTCTTGAGGACATTGCAGGTGGTTGCCTCTGCTCCCATAGAGCGCGTTGTCGCAGCAAACGTTGCCTGCGAGAGTAGGAAGATGAGGCCGAGCGCACACAGGGAAGGGATGCCCACGGTTCTGACCAGAACCCGATTGACTCTCATGCTATTCCTCCATTTAGATATATACATATACTTTCTCTCGTGCCAATGCTCCTGTTTCGGAAACAAGGGACAGAGGGAAACCGCTCCCCCTGCATTGCTCTCCGATCCTCTCGTTCTCCAGAGGCATGGTTCTTGTTGCACGAAGCATCTCAAAAAAGAGAGAAAAAGCTCACCAGTAGCTTCTTTCCATAGAGACGTACCAATAAACGAAGAACTGGGGGGTAGATAGGGAAAGTTTGCAACGAGACGCAAAAAAGCGAAAAAGTATCCAGGAGAAAACGCGCGCAAACGGATCGTCCTTCACACGCCCTTCTGTAGGAAACAAGCTATCGAACTGATATGAAGCCTGACTGTCACGGTTTGTGATTGCAGAGCGTGTTCCTCAAAGAAACATGTGATCATGCGGAAAGAGGAAAAGAGATGGCAGAACATTCACGCAACACAGACCAGACGGCCCCCGAGGATGTTACCTCTACTGATCCCGGCACCATGACAGTGCCGCCAGTTGAGGGACGTACCGATATCGACTTAGAGGATGCACAGTTAAGGCCAGAAGATATCAAAGCCGGGTCAACAACCGCCATTACCCCACCAGAGCTAGCCTCCAAACCGCCAGCAGAAGGACGTAACGATATCGCCTCCGATCTTGAGGAAGAGCAGCGCAATGCCTATTCTGCTCGGCAACAAAAAGGGAAAGGCAAACAGGCTAAATAACCTGTTTGACTGGAGAGCCATTTGCCGCTCGATTCAGTAGTAATGGCTCTTTGCAGGCATCATTTTCTGGCATATGCTCTTGCATAGCAGCATACTCAAAAACGGAAGGAGAATCTTCTATGCAAGCCTTTGAACTGAGCCAGCTTCTAGATGCACACAGACAGGGAGATAAACTCTACTTAGAATTTTTGCGCGTCCCGGCCCTGAGCATGGGATTGTATCGCTTAACGGCTGGTGGCATTGATCCACAGCAGCCACACACTGAAGATGAAGTCTATTACGTCGCCAGCGGAAAAGGGATGATTCGCGTGGGAACGGAAGAGCGCGAAGTGACGGCGGGATCGATTGTCTTCGTCGCGGCTGGCGTGGAACACCGCTTTCATTCGATTACCGAAGATATGAGCATTCTCGTCTTCTTCGCACCTGCCGAATATACACAAGCAAAGGCATAAATGGGGTGCCCTTGAAGGACACCTCTTCTATGCTGTATCCTCCCCATGTATCGCCGATTCATAGACCTCCGGCAATTTGGGGACCGTCTGATAGTTGCGCAATTCAGATGGATCGATCCAGCGCATGTCGACGGCCTCCCAATCGGTCTGGATGCGTTCAGGTGCCAGAACAAAAAAGAGAAAAGGGTGAATATAAAAGTGGCGGCCCAACTCTTCATCGACGTGTTCCACTACCTGACCGCGTCTGACCATACGCACCTGATCCGCTTGCAACCCGGTCTCTTCACGAATCTCGGTATATGCCTGCTCGTCTGGCGTCACACCTGGCTCGACAAAGCCGCTGATCCCGGCCCAATGCGCATGATAGCTGCCGACACGCTGACTGCGCTGTACGATCAGGATGCGCGAATCGTTGGGATCGTTGCGTTGTAGAAAACAGGTAACGACATGGGTTGGACGAAGATTATGCTGTTCTTTTTGCTCACTCATTGCTGATTACCCCTGCAAATAACTTGCTAGTTGTCGTATAGAGTTATGATACGTTATGTTATAGATAGTCTACCAATAGCGGCTCATCACTCTATCCACGTCCAACAGGTCTCGATAGGTACATTGAAAAACTTTTAGGTATCAGTACTAAATCCCTACCGATGAACAACTATGGGTTATAATAACCCGGATGCGGTCCCTAAAAAGATCAAAGATCTCTAAACGGGAAAGGGAACAACTATGGGAGTAAAAAAACACTATGTCAACCCTATCAGTACAGTCTGTTTTTCAGCGTCATAGAGAGCCAGTCTACCAGGCGTTACGCTCGGCGATCGATGCTATAGAGACACAGGCAAGCACAGCACACAGCGAACTACAGGCATTTTATGGGCAGATGAAATATCATCTAGGTTGGGTCGATGAGCATTTTCATCCAGCGATAGCCAACACAGGCAAATACTTGCGGCCAACGCTCCTCCTGCTCGCCAGCGAAGCGGTTGGAGCGGGCGAGAATGACGATGCCTTGTTGCGCCGCGCCCTGCCAGTGGCGGCAGCAATCGAGCTAACACACAGCTTTACGCTTATTCACGACGATATCGAAGATGGCGACGAAGAGCGACGCCATAGACCTACGCTCTGGAAGCTCTGGGGCGTTCCCCAGGCTGTGAATACGGGAGATGGCCTGTTTTCGCTGGCTCGTCTGACCCTATGGAAAGCGCTGGATGAGGGAGTATCAAGCAGCGTCGTGGCGCGTCTCGGCATGCTCTATGATCGCACCTGCCTGGCAATTACGGAGGGGCAACACCTCGATCTGAGCTTTGAAGAACACCTGGATATCCCCACACAAACCTATTTACAGGTGATCGAGCGCAAAACAGCCGCCTTGATTAGCTGTTCGGCAGAGATGGGAGCAATTCTGGCAACCACCGATCAGGAAAGCATTCAGAGCTTGAGCCAGTTTGGACGCGCGCTAGGCCTCGCCTTCCAGGTGCGCGACGATATGCTGGGCGTGTGGGCCACTGAGGAAGAATTGGGGAAGACGCCGGCGGGCGATATCTATCGTCGCAAGAAGAGCCTCCCGATCATTCATGCCCTCGCGCACGCCAATTTCGCAGACCAGCATCGTCTGTATGAAATTTATCGACAGAAGGCGGAACTGACGAATGAGCAGGTAGAGCAGGTGCTAGCAATTCTTGATGCGACGGGCACGAAAGAGTTCTGCAATTCTTTCCTGACACAACAATGCAACGCCGCGCTTGACGCCCTGGCAAACATTGCCACAAAGGACCGCCCCCACAGCCAGCGCGCCCTTGCCGACTTAACACTGCTGGTGCGCTTTGTCAATCAGGCATAATATTCATTTATGAGTCATCCCGGACGTTTTCTCTGTGGCTCTCGCATACCTCAGCGCCTTCGGCCCTTCGTGCTGACTGAGGAGTGGATGGTGGTTGGTGTGGGCTGCACCCACACCAACCACCATCCACTCCTCAGTCAGCGAGCCGCCGGGCGACGAGCAGTGCGGGCAGAGGGCACAGCAAAAAACGTCCGGGATGACTCATAAATAAAATAGGATGAGAGAGATTGAACCGGTACTATTCGGCGTCACTTCTGATAATCCCAAGCGTCTATAATAAGATAGATGCAAGACAACAAAACAAACTCAGGAGTAACCGTTATGTGGACACCACCAGAGCCAGCGGCTATAGATACAACTCTATCATCAACGGGCGGCATGAGGCTGCATTCCGCCACTGGCGAGCATTCCTGGCGTGAATTGCTTGCTGCCTGGTGGAAGGCGACGCTGGCTGTCCTCCCTGTCTTTTTGCTCACCCGCTTCGTCTTCTTGCTTTTGACCTATTTCGGCGGTATTCTTTTCGTCCTGCCAAATTATTCTGCTAACTCGCTCTCATTGCATGATATTCTCTTCAACTGGAACCGCTGGGACGCCATCCGTTTCGCCACCATCGCCTCTCAAGGGTATATCAAGCTCGATTACGCCGCCTTCTTCCCTCTCTTCCCAACATTGGAGCGCCTGTTGAGCGATCTCACGCATCGCGACCCGATGCTCAGTGGCCTGTTTATCTCCAACCTCGCGTTTTTCGGCGCACTGATCGTTCTCTATCGCCTCACCGAAACCGAGTTTGACCGCGACACCGCCAACCGCACAACGCTCTATCTCGCGGTCTTCCCAACAGCTCTCTTCTTCTTTGCAGCTTATAACGAATCGCTCTTTTTGCTCTTTCTCCTGCTCAGCTTTTATGCGATGCGTCGGGGCAACTGGTGGATTGCTGGACTCTTTGGCGGCTTAGCAACGTTGACGCGCTCGACTGGCCTGTTGCTCTTCGTTGTCTTTTTCTTTGAATATATTCGCTACCAGCGTTTTCGGATGAAAGAGGCCAGAATGGGTCGCAAACAGGGACGCGTGATTGGACAAATTCTCGGTCTCCCGGCCTGCCTGCTGATCCCGGTTGGTCTGGGGGTCTATGCCTATGGACTCTCTCAGCGCTTCAACGATCCGCTGGCCTTCTCGCATGCTCAGGTATTCTGGCGCGAAAATATCCAGCCGCCCTGGACGGCTCCACTGCTCGCGCTCAAATTTATCGTCAAAGCGCCGCTCTTTAGCTTTTTCACGCCACACAACATCATCGACCTCACCGCCTTCGTGCTCTTCCTGGTGTTGATGCTCCTTGCCCTGTTCGGACCTGTCCGTTTCTCAAGCCAGCAATGGAGCTTCGTGCTGTTTGGCTTGATGGCACTGCTCTTTGCAGTCATCTTTCCGGGCATTCCCGGCTCCAATCCAGCGCTGCCCTATGATCCACTTCCTTCAATGCAACGCTTCGTGCTGGAAATCTTCGCCGGCTTTATCGTACTGGCACGTCTGGGACGTAATAACTGGTTCCATCAGACCTACCTGCTGCTCTCCCTGCCGATGCTCGCTTTCTTCACGTTGCAATTCCTTACCGGACATTGGACAATCTAAACAACATACTCCACGCAAGCCCGGCCTGTTCAGTTTTTCCGGGCTTGCAAAACCTGCCTCATATGTCACACTGACAATATGCCATCTCTTTGCATATAATATAACTAACTGACGTAGAGCGATATACTGTAACGGGAGTCAACCTCGCCTACCGTATACCACTTTTTTGTCGAGCCTGTAATAGACTTGGGTGCTCACTTCTCGCCATCAGACATAGGAGAAACGTGTCCCGGTTTCGTTCTTGACGTATTGTTCACACTCTTATATAGTATGCTTGGCGTATAATATACCCTTGAGTACATCTTTGCATAAGATAACAATACACAAGAACACGAAGAAATTTTTAAGCCTTTATGGGCCTGTTCACCTTTATTGCTGGGAGGTAGGCCAACGTGTCGTCATCTGTCCTGCTAATTTTTGCCCTTCTCCTTCTCATACCAGGAGCTATTGTCGCCCTGGTTGCTGGATACTTCATCGGGAGGGCCAGAAATAAAGAGCGCTTCGAGATAAGCTTACGACAGCTCAAAGAGGTCAGCGAGCAACGGCTGCTTGCTGTACAGGATGAGCAGCGCGAAGCTTTGCGCGAAGCACGCGAAGAGACCGCACGCATCCGCTCCGCCATTGAGAAAGAGAACGCGGAACGGCGTGTGGAATTGCAGCGCCAGGAGCGCCGCATTCAACAAAAAGAGGAAACTCTTGAACGTAAAATGGAGGCTCTGGAACAGCGCGAGCGTAAGCTGAATGCCAAAGAGCGTACAGTTGATCAGTTGCGCGAAGAAACGGAGGAGGTCAAGCGTTCTCAACTCGCCGAACTTGAGCGTATCGCTCAGATGACCGAGGAACAGGCGCAAGAATTGCTCCTCGCACGCATCGAAAACTTTGTACGCGCCGAAGCAGCACAGCGTATTCGCCGTATAGAAGAGCAGGCGCGCGAAGAAGCCGATACCCGCGCCCGCGAGATCATCACGCTGGCGATTCAGCGTTGCGCATCAGACCAGGTAGCCGAGGCGGTGGTCTCGGTTGTGCCTCTGCCCAACGATGAGATGAAAGGTCGCATCATCGGGCGCGAGGGGCGCAATATTCGTGCGCTGGAGGCCGCAACGGGTATTGATCTCATTATCGATGATACCCCGGAAGCAGTCATTCTTTCAGGCTTTGACCCGGTACGGCGCGAAGTCGCACGAATTGCATTGACAAAGTTAATCCTGGATGGTCGTATTCATCCGGCTCGCATTGAAGATGTTGTTGCCAAAGCGCGGCAAGAGGTCGATGCCATTATCCGCGAGGCTGGCGAGAACGCGGCGCTGGAGGCCAACGTACACGGCCTGCCACCGGAGTTGCTCAAGATTCTTGGTCGCTTGCACTTCCGTACCAGCTACGGACAAAACGTGCTGGCCCACTCGGTCGAAGTATCTATTCTAGCTGCAACGATGGCCCATGAGTTGGGGGCCGATGTCAATATCTGTAAAACGGCGGCACTGCTGCACGATATGGGGAAAGCTATCGATCAGGAGGTCGAGGGTCCACACGCTATTATCGGCGGCGAAATCGCTCGGCGCTTCGGCAGATCACCACGCATCATCCACGCGATGGTAGCTCATCACGCCAGCGATACTGAGCCTCAGACGTTGGAGGCCGCGATTGTACAGGCCGCCGATGCCATCTCCGCCGCACGTCCGGGTGCGCGACGCGAGACCATCGATCTTTACATCAAACGTCTGGAGGCACTGGAACAGATCGCCAATTCGTTTACCGGCGTCGAGAAATCGTTCGCGATCCAGGCTGGACGCGAGGTACGTATCATCGTCAGGCCCGAAGAGGTGGATGAATATACTGCCGTTCGCCTGGCAAGCGATATCGCACATAAAATTGAGGAGAGCCTCGATTATCCCGGCCAGATCAAGGTCTGTGTCGTTCGCGAGACGCGCTCAGTTGATTATGCCCGATAATACCAGCCAAAGGCGGAAAGGTGTTTCGTAGTTTCCCGATTTATCGGGAGGGACCGCACCCATTCTGGTGAAAGTGGCCCCTCCCGATAAATCGGGAAACTACGAAACACTTTTTTGCGTGTTATTATGTCTAGTGAGACAAACGAATTTGCACTAGAACTTGTACTGAAGGAACGTTGAATTATGTCAAACGAAGTTGACTTGCATACACATTCCACTGCATCCGATGGCATTTATTCGCCAACAGAGCTACTCCAAAAAGCAAAAGGAGTCGGACTGCACGTGCTGGCCCTGACCGATCACGATAGCACGAATGGTCTGGAAGAGGCCGCATCTGCTGCTCACGCACTAGATATCGACTTTATCCCTGGTATCGAACTCAATACTGACGTAGGCGGCGGCGAGGTCCACGTGCTGGGATATTTTCTTGAATATATGCGCCCCGAGTTTCAGGCAATATTGAAAGTGTTGCGCGATGCTCGCGTGCTGCGAGGACAGCGCATGGTCGAACTGCTGAACAAAGAGGGAGTTCACATCTCCTGGGAGCGCGTGCGCGAGATCGCACAGGGAGCGGTGGGACGCCCCCATGTTGCTAAAGCGCTGCTTGAGGCAGGCTATGTGAAAAGCATTCCCGAAGCGTTCGACAAATATATCGGTAAGGGCTGTCCGGCCTATGTGCCGCGCTACAAGCTCAGCCCGGAAGATGCCGTACGCCTGATCGCCAGTGCCAACGGCTTGCCTGTCATCGCCCATCCTGTCGAGCTTCCAGGGCTGGAAGAACTACGCAACTGGCTCCCTGGTCTGGTCAAAGCGGGTCTTGTGGGCCTCGAAACCTACTACGGTCCCTACACCGAACAGGAGGAACAACAACTACGCGCCCTGGCCGACGAATACAGCCTCATCCCGACCGGCGGAACCGATTTTCACGGCCCCGGCATCCATCCAACGCCGCTGGGTGGTCGCTACGTGCCCTACGAAGCAGTCGAGCAGCTCAAAGCCGCAGCCGCAAAGCGTCGCAGTCACACGCCACCAGTCTTTGAACTGCCTCCACCCGTTGAAGAGAAATAGAGGGGTTGATGTTCCCTCATGTCGTAGTCGAGCGATGTATCGCGGGAGCTTGTCGCACACTCCCGCGATACATCGCTCGACTACGACATTTTGAGATTATCTGGTTAATATTCGCATTTATGATTGTGCAGCAAATACTTCTCTACAACGATCAAGCAGTCCATCAAGCCGTTTGTCTCCCGATTCGCGGGCGTTGCGGCCCTGTCGTTTGACAGCGGCAAGCGCCTCTTCGTTCGACATGCCCCGATAGCTCACGAGCCAGGCGGCAAGCACGTGGCCCGTTCGTCCCACGCCGCCTGAGCAGTGAACGACGGTTTTCTGCTGTTGTTGTTCCGCTTGAACTAAAAACGGCACGATCTGCTCGATGAGTTGAGGCTCTTCCGCTAGATGAAAATCTTCTACTGGCACCCAGAGGACTTTCTGCTTCCCGAACACATGATAATACGTTCCAAGCAAATCGTCGTAGCCAGCCAGTTGACGGGGCGGCAATAAGCATACTACACGCATAATGCTCTGAGCTTGCATAAAGGCGATCCAGCGTTGGAGTAGCACAGATGAGACGCGCGAGAAGGGATAGCCGGGACGACGCGCCCCAAACACGAAACGATCCTGCTCAGAGGCAGCGCTGAAGCCGCGTTCTGGATTATTGATTCGCCCGGCGAGTTTCGTGAGGATTGTGTTCATCCCTGGCTCTCTCTCGTCTCTAGCGTGCTCTCTCTCCCACCGTTTGAGCGGCAACTCTGAGCTTCTGCTGCCGTTCGTCGCGCCAGCGTTTCACATCCAGCAGGCGGCGATATGCTGTGTAGATCAGAGGTTGATAAACGAGATCATGCGTCTCAAGGGAGCGCAGAGGATAGCCGCCGAAGCCGCGTTTGAACAGATAGACGCCCCATAGCTCCTGGCCCTCTTCCAGAATCTCGGGAATACCCCGGAAATTGTAGTACCAGCAACCCTTCGATTTCGCCCACTGCATGCCGGTCCACTGTAAGAGGTGATTGGGCATGCGTTCGCGATGTTCATTCGACGAGGCACCGTACATATACCAGCTCCAACGGCCCAGCCACAGAACAATCGTTCCGGCAATGATCTTTCCCTCGTACTCGGCCAGGAAGAGCGCGGCGTGATCGTTCTTGCTGAAGCTGCGCAAGACCTCGCGATAAAACACTTTGGGATGAATGCCGAAGCTATCTCGTTCACTTGTGGTCTCATAAATGCGATAAAATGCGTCAAAATCCGCATCGCTCTCGCCGCGCCTGATCGTGATGCCCTTGCGTCCCGCCAGACGGATATTGTAGCGCCACTTCTCCTTCATGCCGCTCAACAACGGCTTCTCGTCCGGGCGAATATCCAGCACCCACTCATGGCGAATATGGCTGAAATAGGGATTAGTTCGAAAGCCCTGCCGTTTCAGTTCCGTCAACCATGCCTCGTTGCCATCCTCCACACTCGGCTCAATCTTGAGCATGAACGCGTGATATTTGCGTGCCTGGGCTTTGACAAAGTTGAGAAGAACGGTGAGAGCAGGCGAGGCTGGATCATCGATAACGGGACCGCGTGGAGCATAGAAATATGGCTGTCTGAGCAACGGCGCGGAGATCACCAGAATAAGCATTGCCGCGCATAAATTTCCTGCATCGTCCACCACGCCCACATATAACGATGTGTCTCCCAAATAGGGCAGCAACTCACCCCATTCGTACGATTGCGTAATATTGCAGCATGGCGATGATGCCACAAAATCATTCCATTGCTGACGATCTGTGATGATCCGAGCTTCCATCATTCATCCTTAATCATAGACTAACTGCATCACTGCATCATATAACTCACGACGATGCTTTCCCGCGCGCAGCCCGCTCCAACTCGACCTTTTTGCGCTCCTCATGCCGTCTTGCACGCCGGATCTCGACCAGTTTGCGCCAGGCTGCGTAGATCAGGGGGCGATAAACATAATCCTGCGTTGGCATATTCATGCGTGAGAAGCCATCAAAGCCCTTTTTATATTCATAGACGCCCCACATCTCCTCGCCCGGCTCCAACACTTCGGGAATAGTGCGAAAATCAAAGTAGCTACAATTCTTCGCTTTGGCCCACAAAATACAACGATATTGCAACAGATAGGTTGGTTTTAGATTGCGTTTATGATTGGCAGAGGCTCCGAACATATCCCAGCACCAGTCACCGAAGCGAATGAGCATCTTGGCCGCAATCGCCTCTCCCTCGTGTTCCGCTAAGTAGAGGACCGCATCACCCTTGCTGGCAAACGAACGGAAAATTTCTTTGTTATAATCCTTGCTATGAATAAAGAAGTCATCGCGCTCACTGGTCAGTTTGAGCAGTTCATAATAAGTATCGAAATCGGCATCACTGGTCGCCTCACGGATCACCACGCCCTTACGCTCAGCGGAGCGCACGTTCTGCCGCCACGTCATCTTGAAGTTGGCAAGCAGTTTCGCGGCATCCGGGCGAATATCCAGCACCCAGCTGCGCCGTCCATGTATCGAGATGAGGTTCTCGCGAAAGCCAATCTTACGATACGCAGAGATCCAGCGATTCTCTTCAGGATCATCGTCGGCAATATTGGGTTCCACACGCAACACCACCGCATGTTCGCGCCGTGCGATTGTGTGGGCATAGCGGATCAGCGCCGGTAAAGCGAGTGAATCGGGACTCTCCACCGTTGGGCCACGCGAGCTATAGAGCCAGCGTAACGTCACGCCCGGCACCTTAATCGGGAGCGGCACATCAGCGATGGAGAGCATCATCACGCCAACCAGACGCCCCTCATCTAGAGCGCCCAATCGATAGATACGTGTTCCCAGATATTTATTTAACTCGCCCCATTCAAAAGACTGCAACAAGTGGCCTCGCGGCTGACGCAGCAGAAAATCGTTCCACTGCTCCCTATCAATCACTTCCTGGACAGATATTGACATGGCAACGTATCCCCGGCAGGCGGCCAGTGCATCGCGTTCAAGCAGCCTGCATAACAACCTTACATACTTTCACTTATATAGTTTCAGCTACATATTTTCCACAAACTCGCGCCTGAGCAGACTATAGACTCGGACATCGTGGTACTTGCCGAAGCGGGGAATGGCCTCGCGCAACGTTCCCTCATACTTAAAGCCAGCTTTCTCATCGGCGCGCCAGCCGCCGATATTCTCTTCCATATCCTGCGTTTGAATGCGGTTCAGATTCAACTCCATGAATCCGTAGCGCACCATCAGCTTCGTCGCCTCGGTGCCGTAACCCTTGCCCCAGACTGAGCGGTCGCCGATCGTGACATAGAACTCGGCGCTCTGGTTGAGGTGATTGATATCTTTCAGCCCGACCGTGCCGATCAAGCGGTTGTCGCTTTTGAGGGCCACGCCAAATAAAATATGTGTAAAGCTTTTATAGAGATTATCGAGGCGCTCTTTCCCGCGTGCATCGCTGGAGGGAAAGACGGAGAACCAGCGTCGAATCTCCTCATCGTTGCGCCATGTGGCATAGAGGTGATAATCCTGACCAGGCTCTAGAGGCCGAAGGTAGATACGGTCCCCGACAATAAACGGAGCATGGAAATTCTCTGTATTTTCTGTTGTATTTTCAGTCATGTATACTACACCTTCCACTAGTATTTTGACAGACCCGAAGGCAGTATAACATAGGCATAAAGTGGAGGCAATTCAGGCATATACCCGATAGGTCTTTTGTTAGTAAAACATCAAATAACAATAAAAATATCGCATGCCTGTTGATAGAAAATAAAAAAATAGCTATACTTGCGGTTAAATTAAACGGAACATCGCTTTTTTGCTAACTTTTCATGGTAAGAGAGTATTGACTATGGAAACAGATATTGAATTTTCTATTCAAGTGGGCGATATAGTCACCTTTAACACTGATGTCGTCGCACTTAAATACGCTCAAGCAAGCTATGGAGTAGACTTGCACGTTTCTTCGCTGCTAAGAAACGCAGGAATACAAATAAAAGATATAAAGCCCCAGGCCGGAGATTATAGTTATATATCTACACATGCCAGCTTACAATCTCCTCATGTATTATTTGTTGGAGTAAGTGAATTAGGAGACTTTGATTATCTACAAATTCGTAAATTCTCAGCACGAACTTTAAATATTCTAGCACAGCAAGCGCCACAAACGCGCCATATCGCAATGACGATCCATGGTGTAGGATATGGGCTGGATGAGGTTGGAGCGAGCCTGTCACAACTCGCCGGATATATCGACGCAATCCAGACGGGAGACTTCCCATCAAACCTCAAGCGCATCACTATAGTAGATATTGATCCTGATCGAGTGCAAAGGCTTCGTATCGCATTTGAGCAGGCTCTTGCTAATACAATGAGTGTGGTACAGGTTGCAGGAATGTGGGCATATCAACTGGTAACGCCCAAATTTCTCACTCCATCAGAATCTAACAGGGCAATAACAAACGTAAGTAGAGATCTTGAAACAAAGCCTCATGCATTTGTTGCCATGCCTTTCCATAAAGAGATGAGCGATGTCTTCTACTATGGCATACAACAACCAGTACACAACGCCGGTTTCCTCTGTGAACGCGTCGATGAAGAGGTATTTATAGGTGATGTGCTAGAACAAATCAAGAAGAAAATTGACACAGCAAAAGTCGTAATAGCCGAGCTTAGCGGGGCCAATCCTAATGTCTACCTGGAATTAGGATACGCCTGGGGCAAAGGCCGTCCCACAGTATTATTAATACAAGATGAACAAGAGTTACGCTTCGATGTTCGGAGTCAGAGATGTTTAAAATACAAAAGTATAAGGCATCTTGAGGAAACATTAAATCGAGAGCTAAAAGAACTTCAACTGCGAAATTTCATATAAAACATGGTTTCACCATGTACACTACCATGAAGTAGGGTAAACATGCGCCTCATAACTGAAACATATCTTGCCCAGGCTGCTCGTTGGCCCGCGACCGGGCGGCACATCCTGGCTCAATATGACGACAACTCCATCATTGTCTACCAGGCTTACAGGCCTGCTATCGGCCATTTCGCGGCCTGCAATGGCTATTTCGGTGGAGAGTTCTCCTTTTCTCGCATGAGCTGGATCAAACCCAATTTTCTCTGGATGCAGTATCGCAGTGGATGGGGCGGCAAGCCTGGACAGGAGGTGACGCTGGCAATTCGACTACAACGTGCGGCCTTTGATCGGATACTGGCGGGAGCGATTCATTCCACCTATAAAGAGGCAATCTATGGCAGCGAGGCCACCTGGAAGCAGCGGGTGGCACAATCGGATGTACGTTTACAATGGGATCCCGATCATCATCCATCCGGTGCCAGACTGGAACGCCGCGCCATCCAGCTTAGCTTGCGCGGCGAGACGCTGGCACGCTATGCCCGCGAATGGATTCTTGAGATCGAGGATATCACCGATTTTGTGCGTGAGCAATACGAAGCAGTGCGCGCGGAAGCTTATGAGCGATTGATTACTCCTCAAGAGAGGGTCTATCCTCAACCAGCCCATACAGGACATGTACAAATCGCATCTGAAGAATAAATAAAGTGGAGTGAGGACCTCACAGAAATATAAATGATATATTGATATTACTTCATTTATAGCGGCTTCATTTATAATAATAATGAGACGACATGATATGTCATCTCATTATTTAATTTAAAGGAGACGCTTATGGAGAAGACTATAAAACAGTTGAAAAATACAACTGGTCGCCGCTCTTTTCTACGCACAGGACTTGCGGCAGGAGGAGCAGGAGCTATCGGTGCCGGGCTGTTAACCAATGGATTACCAGCCTTTGCAACTGAAAAAAATAACGGAGTCACGAAGGGAGATGTGGCTATTCTCAGATTCCTGGCTGCGGTCGAAATTCTCGAAAGCGATCTATGGCAACAATACAATGAGCTTGGAGGAATCCAGGATAGCGAAGTGCCAGGAGGAAGCGGGAATAAACCCTACACAGCAGCGCTGGCAACGCTAGATGAGGACATGGATCAGTATATTCACGATAATACTGAGGACGAGATCAGCCACTTCACCTTCCTCAACGCCTATCTGGTTTCAAAAGGGGCAGATCCGGTCAATTTGGATAAGTTTCGCACATTGCAGGGCAGCCAGGCGACCGGCGCTCAGAAGAACAAGCGGAGGCTCACCAATCTGATGCAACTCACCGTAGATACCAGTTGGTGGACACGCTATCGCAGCCGAACCAAAAACCCGGACATCGATCATCCCTCGTTTCCTCAAGCGATCCCTGATTTGAGTAAAGGAAAATTTCCGGCCATTCCCAGAAATGATCACGACCTCAAACCACAAGACCACATTCAAGCAATTGCTAACACGGCAGCATTCCACTTTGGGTTTATCGAGCAAGGTGGCACTAGCCTATACCCGTCTCTGGCCCAAAGAGTCACAAATTCCGAAGTGTTACGCATCTTGCTCAGTATTGGCCCAACCGAAACGCAACATTTTCAGACCTGGCAAGACAAGGCAGGCAACGCGCCTCCTCTCACTGACCCTACGAATGGGCTGAGGTTTCCGAACCTTAATGCTCCTCCCTTTGGTGGAGAGGATTTCCAGACCAACCTGATTATGCCTGAGCCAACCATCTTCCTCAACCGCAAGTTCCCGGTTTGTTCGATCATTCGACCGACCGAGACAGAAGGAGCAGCAATGGGTGCGGTCAACGCACTCACTGCCGATGGGCTTTTCATCGGCCAATCAAAAGAATTCTTTGCGACCTTGAAAGATCTAGCAACTCAGGCAGATAACGCCCAACGCAGCTCTTAAACGCTTCAGTTGGCGCGCAGAAGTGAAAAAGTCATGTGCGCCAACCTGGTAATGCGGAACGTTCTCCTTATTAATCGAGCCTCTATGAAGAGATCATAGAGGCTCAAGTGATTATGACTGCGACCCCTGCTCCTGAGCCTGCGCATCGCCATAGACACCGCGATATTGAGGAGGGAGCATGGCGGCGATGCGGTGCATCACCTCTTCGGTGGCGTTATCAATGTCTTCACGTGTGATTCGGTTGCCTTTGGGCTTGAGCACTACTGGTTCACCATACGAAATAGTAACCTCAGCGCCGAACTTTCTGAGGACATTTTCGCTGCCCCAGATCGCGACAGGCAGCACAGGCACCCCCGCACGCAGCGCAATCAACCCCAGCCCAGCCTGCGCCTTTTTCATAGTGCGAGTTTTACTGCGCGTCCCCTCGGCAAAAATTGCAAAGACCTTGCCGTTTTTTAATTGTGTCTCAGCAGCGCGCAACGACTGCCGATCAGCCTCACCACGTTTGACCGGAAAGGCTCCCAGGAAGCGCACCAGCCAGCCTACTTTGCTGTAAAACGCCTCTTCCTTCGCCATATAGATCACTTTGCCTGGTACATAGAGCGGAACGAGCGGAATATCGGTCCAGGAAAGGTGATTTGCAGCAATAATATATGGCCCCTTACGGGGTATATTGTAGCGTTTGCGCAAACGCACACGAGCAACCAGAGAGAACGCAATTATCAGGAAACCGCGCAATGCTTCATATAAAATACGTGGAGTAGAATATGGCTCATAGAGATTTTTCTCCGGCTTCTTCCCCTGCGACGCAACAGGCGGCTTGCCCCCGGAACTACTGGCTGAGTTTACTTCCTGCTTCATGCTTCTTCTCCTCGACGTACTGGCAAACGATATCCAGCACTTGCGAAATACTACGGTTATCGGTCTCGACCACAATCGCATCGCGCGCCGGTCGCATATTATCACGATCAATCTCATCCCGTCGCTGGATATCGCTCGTCACGTCAGTAAGAGTAGACAGGGCGGGATTGTGTTCTCCCATCCGCTCCTTCATCTCGGCGTAGCGACGGCGCGCACGCTCTTGTAAGCTGGCGGTAAGATAGATTTTTAATTCGGCATCTGGCAACACAACAGCCCCGATATCGCGTCCCACCATCACCACACTGATCTGTTGCGCCATCGCGCGCTGCTGAGCGATGAGTACGGAGCGCACCTCTGGATGCGATGAAACGATCGAAACAGCGCGCGTAACGGCGACGTTGCGGATATCCCAGGTGATATCGCGATGACGGACGGTGACGGTGTATTGTCGCCCATCAGCGACTTGCGGACGACTGATAACGATATCAGCCTGTTGTGCAAGTCGTCCCAGAGTGGGGCCATCATGCAAATCGGCCCCTTCACGCAATGCGAGCCAGGCAACAGCACGATACATAGCCCCGGTATCGCAATACAGATAGCCCAGTTGCCGGGCTAGTTGTTCTCCAACAGTACTTTTGCCTGAGCCAGCCGGTCCATCGATAGCAATACGTTTTGGCCCTTGCATGAGTCCTCCACTTCCCGATGAATATGATACTGACACGGATTATATCATATCCAACTTTGCCTGAGCCGCTGGCGACGGTGAGCGTGGCAACGAGCGCCGCTTCTCAGCGGCGCTCGTTGCCATATATGCTGCTATAGAGGAGGGTCGAGAAGCAAGATCGAGGGGATCTGTTCAGGGGCGGCAAGCCGCAACAAAGCATAGCCAATGCCAGTAATACCAACCATCAAGCCGGGTGTCTCGACTCCCTGTGGAATGCCCGTAACCCAACCCCGCTCTTCGATATTGGTCAACAACATCGAGGCGAGTTGTCGCACATGCCCCTCATACTCGCTCTGTTGTGGCAGGCGTTGCGTGGCTGTAAGTAATACGTCCAGGTTGCCCAGGTCGCCATGACAGAGCGAGTGGTTCAAGCCAAAGCCATATGCGAGCGTGGTATGTAGAGCCGACTCAATCTCCGAAGACAAGGCTCTATCGCTGACAAGGTTGAGCGATGCCAGCCGCGCCAGACCAATACCCGGGGCACCATGACACCAGGCCACCATATACGAAGGTTGCCCATCGCTGCCCACCTGTGAAGAACGCAGATCAGGCCAGTTATGATGAGTCGGTGAAAACAGGCTGCGCTCATATGCCATCGCATCCCTTGCCGCCTGCCGAAACTGCTCTTCACTGCTAAAGGCCGTCAGGCGCAGCAGATTCAAGGCGATGCCAGCATTCCCATGCGCAAATCCCGTCAGAGGCGTCTGCTCACCTCTGATGCTCCAACCAAGTCCGGCAGCCATTGGCCGAGCAGATGCCAGCAGATGCTCGCCACACTGAATAGCGACCGCGAGCGTTTGTTGGGATGGCGACACGGAGTAGAGGCTGAGCAGGGCCGCGATACAGCCAGCTGCACCACCAATCACATCAAACACCTGATCCTGACCAATCACACCTGGCAACAGGCGTACCAGTTCTTCAGCCTCGCGATACAGGGCCGGTTCGCGCCACAGCGTTCCCAGGTGCGAGAGCAGATAGATAGAGGCTCCCAGTCCATTAAAACCGCCGATGCCGCCACGATCAGAGCGCTTGATCTGCTGCTGGATCTGATAGCGAGCACTATGCAGCGCCAGCCTTGCCAGTTCAGTATGTTGTGCCTCTCCCGTCAATTTGCCCAGATAGGCCAGGAAAAGGGCAATGCCAGCGGTGCCACTGTAGAGATCGGAGTCCGTTGGCAACAGGTGCCATTCGCGTCCATTGATCGGCGTCACACCAAGCCAGCCCACCATCTCATCGCTGCGTAATGCTAATTTGCTCAAGCGATCTCCAACGGCCAGGGCTGCTTGCAAAAGACGCTCAGGGGTGGCGGATGCTTGCGCCGGGCGCAGATGCAGAGAGGCGCTAATGCCTTTTTCACCGGCTAGCGACATACTGGTAAACGAAGCTTTGATCACCCAGATTTGCCGCTCCAGATCATCGCCATCAAAGCGCTGAAGATGCGCGGGCACACTCTCCAGGGCCGATTTCTCAAAAAACTCGGCAATACGTTCACCATGAGACGTAAACAGATCGCGCGAGTCCGGGCGGGTCACAAACACGGGCACATCGCCGGCCAGAATATCGTCGCGTTCGGCGGCGATGATCCTCGATAGATATGACCGCTGCTCAACGCCAGCCCAGAGACGATCAACCAGACGATCACGATCCAGAGCATCACGCAAGAGATTCGGATGGAAACTGTCAGTAATCAACAGGCTGTACATCTGCGTCGTTCGCAGCACACAACGTATCTCGTCCTGCGCGAAGCGGGGCAACATATATGTCTGTAGCTCGTCGCGATGTGCGGAAAGGAGCTGGTATGCCTCGGTAAAGCCTGCAATAATGCTCTCGCAGTACGCCAGTGTGTCCACCTCTTGATCTCGCAAGCACGGGCGATGATCGCCCAGAGCCAGTTCCAACCGCTCACGATGCATATGCATTTGATCGGTCCCGATCTCGGTCCACTGCGCCACCGGCTTTGGCGTCAATTGCCCAGTTTGCCCACCCAGACCGCTTACATCAACGCCCTCGCCCTCATCAGAGGACCAGAGACGCTGGGGCAACAGGCCAATCCGCAACACCGAGCGATCCATCGTTTCCATCCCCGGATACTCTTGCCTGACCTGCTCATCCAACGTGGGGCGCGGCTGAAACAATGCCTCAAGATCGATCAGAACAGGGTGTTCGCCAACTGCGATAAGATTCTCGGCATGAAAATCTCCCGCCTCCAGCGCGTAGAGCAGGGCCAGATACCCCCCCTGACGCTGGTAAAAGCGCTCCACCTCGTCTGCCGAGGAACAGGGCGCGGACTGAACATACTCGACCCAGCCATGTGTCTGCCGATCAAGGATCGTCAACGTGCGAAATGTAGGCTGATAGCCCAGCGAGTTTAACCACGAGAGCAGCTCTTGAAAATGCAGATCAATAGCGATTGAGCGCGGCTTATAGGCCAGACGGAACCCCGATTTCCAGGTCAGGATCGTCACGCTGCGCCCACCGCGATGGGTATCACCTTTGCCTGCCTGCACCTCGATCAGCGGACCCAGATCCTCATCAGGCGAGAACGTCGCGCGTATGGCTTCCCAATCGGCACATAGTCGCTCCAACAATTCCAGAGAACTGGTGGTCCAGCGCTCGATGGCCTCGACCAGCAAGCGGGCCAGCACAGCATACTCTTCCAACAGGGGCAACACGCCACCGGGCTGCGCCAGTTGATCGATGAAATCTTGAAAGCGCTCTCCTGTCGTCTCACCCTGCAAACGTCCCTGCATACGCGCCACGTTCAACTCAAGCGCCATCGTTCGCAACATGCGCGGCAAGAGCAATCCCGACACCTGGGCAAACAGCAGGGGCATGATAGTGTTGGCATCAAAAGGGAGAGGGGCATACATCCGTGCAAGGTGCTCTATCCCTTGCCGGAGGCGCGCCTGACCATCATAGAGCAAAGGCTTTATAGCCGTAAGGAAGGCGACTACGCGCTTCTCGGTGGTTTCGGGCAGTGGTAAAGGGTCATCACTGTACGTTGTCGCAAAGATGCGTTGCAGTTCCGCCAGCCAAATGGGGGTCGTCTCACAACGCGCCTGAACCGCCTCGATTGGCTCGTCAAGCAATGTCAAAAGATCATCTTCGGCCAAGAGATCCATTGCAAGGCGTTGTGCAAAATAAGTGGCGTCTTTATTAAAGGGTAGCTGTTCTTTCCAGCGTTGTAAGCGTTGCCTCGCGATTTCATGATGATGATAGTGCTTCTCCATGCCCTGGCGCAACGAGACCAGGCGTTCGGTGAGAGTGGTCGCTCGATACCAGGCAGCGCTGTGCCAATTATGTACGCTCTCGCTGCCATGCGTTGAAACAGTGTCTTTCATACTACAAATATTCCCTTTAACATAGACAAAAAGCACAACGAACTTTTCTAGAAGAGTGTGCAACATAACGCGAGGGTGAGAGCGCATCGCACCCTCACCCTCTTTTATTCAGAACAGGTTATCCTGCTGAAATGCAATTACTACGCGTTGCCGCAGTTGCCGCTGATGGTGAAGCAGTAGATGAGTACCGACTGCACACAGAGCAGAGCATTGGTATTGACGAAACCGCCAGCACCATGAACGCTTTCCAGCTCAGCGTCGCTCAGTTCGAAAGCGCCAGCGGGATTGGCGGGAAGCATAGCCTGCTCCTCGCTGCTGAGGCTGTTGCGATACTCTTCGTCTTTCCATGCGCGTACGATGTCGATCTTCATGTGTTTTGTTCCTTTCTCTCTTCTCATTTTCATGAGGATTATCTGGTGCACCGTTGTCAGCGGTAGAAAAGGAACCATTATGTTTGATGCACAAACACATTGGTCTCTCCGCTAGCTGGCCTCGCAAAATTGCTCAACCCGATCACCTGGATATAATTATACTCGCAAATCATAAATCGACAAATTTAATTTTATATATAAAACTTATTAGTTAACTGCTTATCTCATAAAGGAGAAATTCATAAAAGCAGGAGTAGTTACGAAGCGGGATAGAGAGAAAATGAAACGTGAAGGCCAGGATATCAGAGACACCCTGGCCCGTCCAATAACGAGATCACAATCCGGAACCTATTTAAGCGTTGCCGCAGTTGCCGTTGATGGTCTGACAGAAGATGAGTACCGACTGCACGCAGGCGAGGGCGTTGGTGTTGACAAAATCACAGCCTTTTGCGCCATGAACGCTCTCCAGGTCTGCGTCGCTCAGTTCGAGCGCACCAGCGGGATTGGCAGGAAGCATAGCCAGTTCTTCGCTGCTGAGGCTGTTGCGATACTCTTCGTCTTTCCATGCGCGGATGATATCGATCTTCATGTGGAATGTTCCTTTCTCTCAATGCATTGTAGTTATTTTGCTCAAATGCTCCGCTTTTCTCTACAAGGTATGTGTGACAAACTCAAAACCTCACAGCGGAACGGCTCGCCAATGGTACACATCAGCGGCTATTTCCAATTATACTCGCAAATTCTATATTAACAAATACAAATATTAATATAGAAGGAGAAGTTGGGCGAGTCTATAAAGAAAGGGTCAGGATACGTTGCCATATCCTGACCCTGTATGGAAATAGCGAATAGCTACATACAATAGCTGCTAGCTAATTTTCCAGATGATTAGGCGTTGCCGCAGTTGCCGCTGATGGTGAAGCAGTAGATGAGTACCGACTGCAAGCAGAGCAGAGCATTGGTGTTGACGAAACCACCGCCAGCGCCATGAACGCTCTCCAGGTCTGCGTCGCTCAGTTCGAGCGCACCAGCGGGATTGGCAGGAAGCATAGCCAGTTCTTCGCTGCTGAGGCTGTTGCGATACTCTTCGTCTTTCCATGCGCGGATGATATCGATCTTCATGTGAAATGTTCCTTTCTCTCTTCTTAAATTCTTACAAAACTTGTCTCAGCATCCATACCCGTAAAATAACATACACAGTTGCAGTGTATTCATCGCCTCTATAGCCAATAAATCATCCACAACCATTGTAGTGCTGACCATCTGTTATTCTTGCGGCAGGATACCTATATTCTATTATACTCGCAGCACCATATATAAAAATTTATATCCAACAACACACCTTTCCTCTATACATTGTAGATTGCTAACAATTCATGGTCTGCAACGAATCATATTACCTGCTGCCAGTTAATACGGTGCAGCCCCGTTTTACGGTCCTTTTTTTCCAACTGCTGCTGAACCAGCGCAGTATAGTAACCATTGAGCTTCAACAGTTCCTCATGAGTGCCACGCTCTACGATTGTACCTTCATCCAGAACAAGAATAACATCGGCGTTGCGTACGGTACTGAGCCGATGCGCAATAATGATTTGTGTGCAGGAGAACGCCTGTAGATTCTGGGCAACTGTCTGTTCTGTGATGACATCCAGGCTGCTCGTAGCCTCGTCTAACAGCAAAATGGAAGGATTATGGGCCAACGCGCGGGCCAGAGCCAGACGTTGACGCTGACCACCCGATAAAGCACTTCCCCCCTCAGCAACATAGGTCTCATAGCCCATTGGCATATTCATGATATCATTGTGGATCGCGGCGGCCTGGGCAGCTCTGATAGCGTCTTCCCGATTCATCTGTGGATCGTTGAAGGTGATATTGTGCAAAGCGGTACCGCTAAAAATGGCGGCATCCTGCAACACCACACCAAACTGACGACGAACCTCCTGATAGTGCAGGCTGGCAAGGGGAATACCATCGTAATAAATGCTGCCTTCGGTCGGAATATAGAGGCCAAGCAGCAGCTTTCCCAGCGTGCTTTTGCCCGATCCAGTTTTCCCAACGATTGCCACCTTCTGCCCTGGCTCAATCGTCAAATTAATCGAGTGCAACACCTTTGGTACGTCCGGTCCATACTGGAAGCCGACATTTTCCAGATAGATGTGCCCGGCCAGTTTGGGTGGCAACAGCACTTTCTGCACATCCTGCTCGGGTTCAGAGGTGATGATATCGGCCAGACGTTCAAGATGAGCATGGACAAGCTGCAACTGCTGGCCACCGCTAACCAGCGAGGCCAGCGGAGCCAGAAACGACGTCGCCAGCACATTTAAAGCCACCATTGAGCCTGCGGAGAGCGATCCTTGAAGCACCTGTACGGCACCAATCCATAACAGAGCCAGGGGAGCAAACGAGCGCAAAAGCATCATCACGGTGCTGATAACCGCAGAGAGATAGCCATGTCGCACGGAGAAATTGAGCTGATCGAAAAACAGATTCGACCAGCGATCATGGGCGCGATCTTCCGCACCGGCCGCCTTAATGGTCGCTATGCCGGTCAACGCCTCAGACATATACCCCTGCGATTTTCCCTGCGAGGCCAGTTCGCGATTTGCCAGCTCGCACACTGGACGATAGGTGATAAGCAACACAAAAACCTGCAACGAGCCAACCGCCAGAGTCAACAGGCCAAAGGGCAACGACTGCCAGAGCAGAATCACCAGGTAAGTAACCACCATCGTACTATCAAGAAACGTGGATATCATCTGGTTGCTGAGCATATCACGAATCACCGTGTTGCTACCCATGCGTGCCAGCAGATCACCATTAGAGCGTTGTTGAAAAAAGCCGTAGGGCAGAGAGAGCAGGTGCTCAAAGAAGCCCAACATAATGTGAATATCGATGCGAGCACGTAAATAGACCAGGAGCCATTCGCGCAACAGCGTTGTAATGCCCTGCGAGAGCAGGATCATTATCAGTCCCAACCCCAGCACATCCATAACGCCCATAAGCCTCAACGGGACGATTTGATCGAGGACCAGTTTGTTCATCAACGGCAGGGCCAGACCAAAGATCTGCAACACCATAGAGGCACCCAATACCTGAACAACCGCGCCGGGAGCCTGGCGGATCGCCTGCAAAATTAATGTGCGTAGTGATACAGGTGAAGGAATAGATTGACGAGCGAAGTTTACCCCCGGCTCCATCGTAATCACAATGCCAGTGAATCCGTTATCAAACTCCTCACTTGCGAACTTTTTGCGTCCTCCCGCCGGATCAACCACGATCACGGAATTTGGCGTCCAGCGCTCGACCACCAGAAAATGGTTAAATTCCCAGTGGACAATCGCTGGAAGCATCACATGGTTGAATTCACTGCGCGGTAACGAGATGGCCCTCACTCTCATACCAAAGGTACGCGCTGCCTTGACGATGCCCAGCGCAGAGGAACCATCGCGCCCTCCACCAAAGCGCGCTCGCAACTCAGAGACAGAAGTCTTGCGGCCATGATACGAAAGCACCATCGCCAGACAGGTGAGGCCACACTCAACCTCGGTCATCTGCAACAGCGGCGACACGCGCTTTCCCACTATCCCCTGTAACAGAGATCCCAGCGTTGAGCCAGAGAATAACCCTGAGCTCTTGCTCTGCACGGCCTGTATATTTTGTTCGGTTTCCTTCATGTGTTCTCCTCCCCCCAAAAACTACCAATTCCAGGTAACAGCGAGATAATGCGGCGTGATCCCACCTGTACATTAGCCGTCAATGTGCTGCCAGCATATAGAGAAGGAGAGACGGCATCCAGCTTGATAATCACCACCACTGAGGGCTGTGTAATCGAGAGAGCTGATGTACTACTTAACCCGTAATGACTCAGGGCGCTATCAGGGCTAACGGCTGCATCAACGGCAAGGACGGTTCCTTTCAAGGAGTTGTCAGAAGACGACGTAAAACTCACAGCAACACGCTGCCCAACATGGAGATACTTCGCCTGATCGATCGCAAAAAAAGCGGCGGCCACTGCTCCTTGCTGAGCATAGTGCGACATATATCTGGGGCTGAGTACCGCTCCTTGCCCCGTCGCGTAGGTTGGTATCTGCTCATACCAGGCCAGCAGACCCACCACCAGGAGCAACCCCAGCAGCCCCCACAGGAAGAGTGCAATGGGCAGAGAAATGAAGCGCGGTAATGTATCTTTCTCCCTGCTTTGCATATAATGCTTTACGGCGTTCTGACGAAAAATGGGATGGTTTGGTATCAGCATGACAGTTACATCCACCATAGATAGAAGTTACACAAAGCCACTACAGGCAGTATAAGAATCAATGCAACTGGCAGGCGGAGTTTATTGGGGAGGGCAAGATAATATACGTTCCGTCGTAGTCGAGCGATTTATCACGGGGCTTGCCATGTGATCCCCCGCGATAATGAAATGTAACAACCAAAAATGGCAGGAGCGATGGCTTGTCATCGTCCGGCTTCCCAGGCGCATCGGGAGGGTCACAGGGCGAGGACAAGCCGTCGCCCCTACCATACACGAAGCGTTTATCGAGCAAGGAGAGCCTGTACCTCGGCTTCGGTGAGATAACGCCATTCGCCGGGGGGAAGATGTTTGAGAGTGAGCGGACCAACTCCTACACGGCTAAGGCTCAGTACAGGATGACCGACAGCTGTAAGCATGCGCCGTATCTGACGTTTCCGTCCCTCGTGAATGGTCAAGGCGAGCCAGCTATCAGTCCCACTCTGGCGCAAGACGCGAACCCGTGCAGGTGCGCTCCGATGCTGGCTCCCATCGTCTTCCGTAAAGACGACGCCCCGACGCAACGCATCCAGACTGGCTGCGCTGGGATGACCGCGCACAAGCGCCTCATAATGTTTCTCCTGAACGTAGCGAGGGTGCGAGAGGTGCAGCGCGAAATCGCCGTTGTTGGTCAGCAACAACAGGCCGCTCGTATCGATATCCAGGCGGCCAACTGGATAGACGCGCAGCGCTCGCAGATCGGCCGGAAGCAGATCGAGAACGGTTGGACGCCCCTGCGGATCGTGAGCGGTCGTGACATAACCTACCGGTTTATGCAACAGCACGTAGACCTGTTTCGTGGTCCCCTGAATTGGCTTGCCATCTACGCACACGCGATCATGCAGCGGATCAATGCGCGTTCCCTGGGTTGTGACGGGAACGCCGTTGACCTGGACGCGCCCCTCGGCAATCAATGCCTCGGCATGACGGCGTGATGCTACACCCGCATGGGCTAGAAAGCGAGCCAGGCGCTCTTCCTGTCTATCTTCGTTCATATATCTTTCTTACTCATCATACAGCGCGCACACTGCTTTTCGCGGCAACTCTGTTGATAGATATAATGCAATCCCTGTTGCTGACAACTGCCGGTGGGGTGCCGCTCCAATCGCAGTTGGCGGCACATCATCCGTATAATGGTATTCGATGGCAGGCCAGGATGGGCTATATAGAGCTTCTCTGCCTCGCTATACAACACGCTATCATTCTCCAACAAAGCAACCGCAGCTGCAAACGGCAGGATCACATTAACAATCAGTATATCAGCGCGTGCAAGGCTTAATCCCGCGCCAACAAACAGCGTACGTAGCGCCTGCAACTGCCCTGTTCGTGCAGAGGAAACAGCAAGCAATGGTTGAATGGTGCGCCATGCTCCACATGAGCGCCACATTTCCAGCAAATAGGATAAGCTACGCAGCCGCCTGGCATCCAGCGGCGATGGTTGAGAAGAGCGTCCCAGCGGCTCCGGGATGGGCGTATCAGCGCCAAGCAAATGCAGGCCAGCGGCACGAAAAAAATCGCGATCCCGCCCATAGCCTGATCCTTCGGCAAGAGCAGGGATCAGGCAACAATCATACTTATCAAAAGCGTTGGAGATGAGATCCGGCCGGGGCGTACGCAACTGCTCGACAAAGGCAGAAGTTTTCAGCTCAAAGCGCAACAAACCAGCGTGACGAAGTATGCTGGCTCGTTCTTCATCGCTCAAACGGGGCAATAAACGCTGGCAAGGCCAGAGGGCGCCCGAGTGAGCAGTTATGGTCATGGACGATGTGGTCAGATCAGCCAGCGAAAAGAGCGGGATCTGCTGGCCATCCTGCCTGCTTGTAAACGTGGAAGCGTCGCAGAACAGCACCACATGCAAGATCACATTATTGTAGCGCAAATCATACTGATGTCCATGAGCTTCCCAATCGCCAGCACGCACATGAAATTCTACGTCGCCCACGCGTCGTCGGGCGTCTGGCTCCCAAACATCCGCCACGCTCCAGGGATATGGCATCAGCACCGCATCACGCACATCCGGTCCACAGGCTCCTCCCTGTCTGCCAGCAAAAAGCAGCCGATAGAAGGAACCATCTTGCAGTGGCAACAAACAACCAGGAGGCAGCGCCCACCAGCGACGAGCCACTTCCTGCTCAGGAACGGAGAAAGGGGAAGGTCGTTCGCGAACGTATCCAGCGCGCGCGCCGCTCACACCCGCCCCTCAGGACGTATTGCGGGGCGTTCCTGCGTCTCCTGCTCGTTTTCATCATCCTCGACGCTCTGCTGGCTCGCCAGCGCTGTTTGTTGTTCGTCCTGCTCAGCGATGGCCTGCACCTCCTGAGCCTCGATATCATCGACGTAGCGATCAGCAGCGGAGACAGACATCCCCTCAGCTATTTCAGCGTCGGCATTGGCATTGCGAGCGGCATTGATAGCGCTCTCTTCGGCATCTTCAGCATCGGCCAATTCAGCATGTGCATACGTCGATTTCTTTTCTGCTGCTTGCAATGCTGCCTCAGCAGCTTCACCATTGAGCGAGCCGTTGCGAATGGCGGCACGGATCAGCGTCAACTCCTGATCAGCCTGACGAGCAATGATGCGCGCTTTACGCACGCGAACGCTACTCGCCTCTGCCAGCATCTCGGCTTCGGCAGCCGCACGCGCAGCAGCTTCAGCCCGGCTCCTCGTCACATCCACCTCCAATTGTTCCTCTTCCTCCGCGATCTCCTGTGCGCTCCATACCTTTTCCTGCCAGGGAGCCTCCTCTTCTTGTTCTTGAGCCAGCGTGTGCATCTCGCCGGTTTCACGCTCCGCCTCATTCGCCGTTCGCCGTGCCTCTTCCGCCTGCATACTGGCTTGTTCCTCTTCCACCTCAAGCCGGGCCATCTCCTGCTCCAGATGGCGTCCACCCACCATTCCCTCTTCCAACCGCTGTACAGCTTTATGGACACGCTCGGCAGCAGCACGTGCTTCCTCCTCCACCGCCTCCGCTGTCGCACGAGCCTGTAACGCACGCTCGGCGCTCTCAGCTGATGGCTGTGCGGGACTCTCCGTAGAGATAGCGGGGTTGGCAATTGCTATTTCTGGAAGCGGTGGCTCTTCCAATGGGATCAACACATTGACAGTACTTTGAGCAGCAAGAGGCGGAATAATGATCAGGGAACCATCGCCTGCCATCTCCTCGACTGAAGGCACTGAGGCAGGCTGCTCTTTCTGCGAGGCAGCTGAAGGTTCGCTTCTAGCTTCCTGATTTCCCTGTTGAATTCGTGCCAGTTTCTCTTCAAGGCGCTGAACGCGCGCCACATGTTTCTGCAAGCGAGCTTCGGCACGTTCCAGACGGGCCTGGGCCTGCTCCTGCTTCTCTTTCGCAACCTTTAAACGCTCTTGCAAGCGCTCCCCTTGCTTGCGCAACTGTTTATCATCTTGCCGTTTCCCCTCACCCTTCCGCTTCTTCGGCTGAGAAGTCGTTTCTTGCATCTTCATAACCTTTACCTTCGTTGAGTCTGTGTAGAATATTCAGCGTCTCTGTCATCGTTGTAGGTAACACAGCTATTTTCAATAACGGCAATGCCTGGAGTTTTCGCATCCCTTTATATATATACATTACTGATGCAGTAAGGCGGAAAGTTTCCAGGAAACACCCCCCTCATTTCGTCATGGATCGATTTGTGAAACCCAACCTATTCCAACCGTCGCCTTTTTATGTTAGAATTTGATGGTTAGAACGTCAGTACCGATCCTGTCCGGCACATTGATATTCCTCAGAAGGAAGTGCACATGTCTGAAGAGAGAAAACTTGTCACCATCCTCTTCGCCGATGTTATTGGCTCAACGGCGCTCGGCGATATACTTGATCCTGAAGATGTGCGCACCCTGATGGGACGCTATTATACGCATGCCCGCCACATTCTCCCGCTGTACGGAGGAACGCTGGAAAAATTTATTGGCGATGCGGTGATGGCCGTTTTCGGTCTCCCGCAGGCTCATGGTGATGATGCAGAACGGGCGCTGGCGGCAGCACTCGCGCTACGTGAAGAGGTCACAAACGACCCGATTCTGGGGCCATCTTTCGCGCTCCGTATCGGCGTGAACACGGGCGAGGTTATCGCCACCAACGAACCCGAACACGGCGAGTTTCTGGTCACGGGCGATGCAGTGAATATAGCCGCTCGTCTGCAACAACAGGCCAATCCGGGCGAGATTCTCGTGGGAGAACGCAGTATGAAAGCAGCCCGGCGCGCCTTCCACTTCGATGAAGTTCGCTCTATCGAGGTAAAGGGCAAGCGTTCTCCTCTGTTGAGCTTCCCGCTCAGATGCCCTCGTCAAAAACGACAGATAGAGCATCCTCCTTTCGTCGGGCGGCGGCAGGATATCCTTCAACTCATGTTACTTAAAGAGCGCACGCTGGAGGAGCAACGACCCCAGTTGCTCTCCATCATTGCCCCGGCTGGCACCGGGAAATCGCGCCTGCTAGCCGAGTTCCTGCGCCGTCTGCCAGCCGAAGACGACTTTCAGATTGCCGCGATCCGTTGCATCCCCTACGGGCAGACATTCGCCTACTGGCCCCTGCGTGGTCTGCTGACAGAACTGCTTGGCGAAAATATCAGTCGCCAGGGCGTCATTAATACTTTTTTACAGGGAGGATACGAGCCAGCCGACGCAAACTATCTGGCAGATTGCGTGCTGGTTGCCCTCGGCATCGAGAAACAGGGCACGCGCGAGATCGACCGTGAATGCATCTTTATCGCGTGGAGGCTGATGATCGAGGTGATGGCAAAACAGGCACCGCGCGTCATCATTTTTGAGGATCTGCACTGGGCCAGCGATAGCCTGCTCGATCTGGTTGAGCATATCCTGCATGTGCGCATTCAGGCTCCCCTCTTGCTCATTGCGCTCAGCCGCCCGGAACTGCTGGATCGACGCCCACAGTGGGGGGGTGGACATACCAACTTCACCGCGCTGACTTTGCAGCCCTTAACCACCTTGCAAACGCGCGATCTCATCGGTCGCCTGCTACATAATATTGCTGAGACGACTCGTGACCAGATCGTTGAGCGTTCTGGTGGCAATCCCTTCTTTGTACTGGAACTGATACGCGGCCTTGCGGAGCGCGGATTGACTGAAGGTGCAATCACACTTGATGCGATGCCCGACACGATTCATGGCCTCATTCTTGCCCGGCTCGATCTGCTCTCTCCTAAAGAACGCGAGATTTTGCAGGTCGCCGCCGTCGCAACGCGCCCGTTCCGTTCTCTGCTGCTGGAAGCGGTCCTCTCCGACTACACCACACGCGAGATTGATGATGCCATTGAGGGTTTGCAGGCTCATGATTTGCTTGTTCCGGGAGACGGCGGCTCGCTCTCGATTCGACATGTGCTGATCCGCGATGTCGCTTATGGCACGCTCTCACGCGCCGAACGCATCCGCTGGCACAACAGGATTGCTACCAGCCTGGAAACACTGGCCGCTCATCGCCTGGATGAATACACCGAACTGCTCGCCTACCACCATCTTGAAGCGATTCGCCTGGCCCGCCAATCTGCTGTCCCCTTAGAGTCCGCGATTCATCCGGAGAGGGCGCTGCATTTCTTGAAACGTGCTGGAGCGCTCGCCAGTCGTGCTGGAGCGTTCGTGGAGGCGCGCAACCATTTGCAGAGTGCCATCGAGATAGCGCCTGAAGCGCAATGGAGAGAACTCTATGAATTGCTTGGCGACTATACCGGCTGGGGCGATGTTGCTCGCGAAAGCTACACAACAGCATTGGAGCGCTGGCGTGGATCTTCCGAGGGCATATCCGATCCACTGATTGGCGCTCGTCTGCTCCGCAAACTCCTGGTGAACTATACACGCGGTCATACCGGCCAGCAGCCTACCTCCGAAGAACTACAACACATCGCGATGGAGGCGCAAACGTTGGCTGAAGCAGCCGCCGATGAGGACGAGATTCGGCGTATTCATGTCGCTAGCTTTTTCCATAGATACCATTATAGCGATGAGCCGCTTCTCAATCTTGCAGAGGAGCAAAAAAATGCGCTGGCCGCCATCGAATATTTCCAGAGGAAAGGCGATTGGGTCTCTTACAGCGAAGCCTGCGATGGCTACGCCTCACTCTCTCTGCATGCTGGAGCCTATCAGGATGCCCTGGAGATGTCGCTGCGACGCCTCTCCATCCCCGATCTACCCGCTCTGGAAAGTGGCGACGCTATCCAGATGATCGCGCGTATCTATAGCTATCTCGGTGACTAC
Source organism: Reticulibacter mediterranei (assembly GCF_016587455.1). NCBI lineage: Bacteria > Bacillati > Chloroflexota > Ktedonobacteria > Ktedonobacterales > Reticulibacteraceae > Reticulibacter > Reticulibacter mediterranei. The sequence goes on from NZ_BNJK01000001.1 coordinate 3,313,385, forward strand.
GATAAATGCATCAGCACTATTCATGAAGCATTGGCGCAGATTCATCCGGGGCAACCCTTATCACATTTTGGCGCTGGCATCTCACACGCTATTGTGTCCGCTTATATGACTGGACGCTGGTCCGAAGCGATGGCGCTCTATCCCGCTTTACAAGAATTCCAGATCCAGGGCGATTTCAACCTGAGCCTGGCAAAATGCACCGTTGGGCACTACGCGCTTTTACAAATAGCGCTGGCACGCGAGGATTACGCCTCGATTGATGCACAGGTAGCAGCGCTGAAGCGAATTCATCCCGATGACGTTTCGCTTCCACGTCTCCTGCTAGCCGCTTTCTTGAACGACGAAATACCTCGGGTGGAAGCCCTCCCCTATTATAAGCAATGCGAGGTGCAGTTAGCGGCCCTGGCCTTATATAACGAGCACGAGGTACTTATTCCACGCACAGCAATAAAACACCTCTATCGCCCGGGCTGGAATTATGAGGCTACCCGTTACCATCTGGCAATTATGGAGGCGCTGGCTGCTGATGATAATGAAAAGTTGGCTCAGGCCATCGACGATGCAGAAGCACATCAACTGATTGTTCATGCCGCGCGTATGAGGATTGTGCTGGCCCGACGCACGAAAAATAAAGCCCATTTAGATAAAGCGAGGCCAGTATTGGAGCGTCTGGGAGATAGTCGTTCCCTCTGTCTTCTGAGAGAGGTTGCGGCGGCACTGGCAAGACATGCCGCCGCATAAAACATCAGTCGCCCCGCGACTTTACGCTAATATCACCACTATTTGTGGTGATTTTTACTTGAGGGCCTCCTGCATTGCTGCCCTGACTCCGCCCAAACTCATTTTCGATATTGCCAGAGTTGGTCGAAGGAACCAGATGGAAGGTAGAAAATCCTGAGAGCTTCAACTCGACATCGCCGCTATTCGTTTGAAACTCATAATCTCCTTGAGTATCGATATCCCCTTCAAGCTCGATCTTACCGCTACTAGATCTCAAACTACTATTGCCGCGTAAGAGGGTCTGCTCCAGCTTTACATCTCCACTATTCGTGCTGATATTAAACACGCCGCTGAGATTACTGCCTTTGATATCTCCGCTAGTGGTAGCCAGCGTCACCTGCCCGTTAACGCCTTCAACGTCGATATCGCCGGAGGTGGTATGTAGCTCAAGGTTCGTGGCGGTGGGAACGGTGATATCGAGATCTATCTGCTGGTCAAACATACCAGAGCGACTGGCAGGGCTGACGGTAATGGTGTTGCCTTGCTGCTCGGTCGTCACCATCTGCCGCTCATCGTTATCCCGAAACATACCAAAGCCGTGCTCCCTGGCCGAGACAACCACGTTATTAACATTACCTGCATGAACATGGACATCGCCGTTGCCATTATTCAATACAAGCGTTGGAATACTACTGATGGTAAATACTTGCGCGGGAATGGTCCTCTCAGTACCCCGAAAATTGGTGGAGGACATACCAGCCAATCCAACCAGCAGTGCAATGATGATCAGAGCAATTACGAGCGGCTTCATGCCTCGTCGCTTCCTGCTCTTCTGGCGAGGCTGGATCTTTTCGCCTTCGGCCTGCCACGCTTCACCGTATGTCTGCCCATTGTAGCCTTCGGAGTACTCTTTATGCCCCTCTTCATTGCCTTCAGCGGGAGGCATCTCGCGCCGCTGTGCCTGTTCGCGCGGATCGCTATTGATAGGTCGAGCCGGTGTTGGCTCAGACTTTTCAAACATGGATTCCTGATTTTGCATGATTTATACTCAACTACTCTTTCGTTGCCGTAACATCAGTCAGCATAACAGATATCCCTTTTTCCTTACACGCCGGCCTCACGAAACAACCCCTATACATATACGTTATCATGCAACAAAAGTTCCCTATGATTGTTGCGGCGGCAACTCCTGGGGATATTGCGCCTGGGGCTGCTCATATTCCTGCACATGCGGCTGCTCTGGATAGGGATGTACTTTACCGCCCTCCTGATAGCCTTCTTGTGGTTGCTTGTATCCCTCTTGATAGGGCTGATAATATGGCTGCTCAGGCTGTTGTTGCGGCTGAGAAGGCTGCGATGGTTGATAATAGACCGGTTGCTGGGGAGCATCTGTTTTCACCTGACCGCTCATCATCGGGCGAAACAGCGTGCCCGCGATGGCCGAAACGCCCAGAATGATCAGGATGCCTGGCCACCAGAAGTTAAATGCAGCACAGCCAGCTAATCCTATCATCCAGATAAAGCCCATGACGCCACCATACGTCGCACGCGGATTACTCGCCGAAAGAGAGCCAAACAGGGATGCAAAGGCCAGCCCAACAAACAGCAGTGGCAAAAAGAAATGGCCGGTCATGAATGCCAGCGCCAGACAGATCAGGAAAACCCCTCCGGCAATCCCCCCAAAGAAATTCCGTGAACCTCTATACATATGATGCTCCTTCACACAGAAATATCGCAATAAGTACAATATTTAAGGACACTTACACAAGAATAAGCGAATCAAATTGAGATGTCAATTGGGGGTTTTGATCTGAAGAGGAATTTGGGAGTGTCACCCCGTAGCGACAATCCCTTGTGGTTGTCGCGGGCTATACACGTAAATTTGTATATTTGCCGCGACAACCGCAAAGGATTGTCGCTACAACCCTCGTTTGCGTTGCACAGAGCGAACAATCCAGGCGAAGGGCAGACGCCAGATCAGCAGGAAAACGGCATTGGAGAGAAACGAGACGATAGCAAACGTCAGCGGCGGGACCGCATAGTCAACGAATATGCCCCGGAAGATGAAGCCTGCAATCCAGCCAGCCACCCAGGAAAGGAGCGTAGAGCGCAACATCTTGCCAGGCTGATTCTCCAGACCGCGACGAAAGGCTCCGGTAAAAGGCGCGACCAGGAACCAGCCAGCGGCAAAAGGCAGAGCGGTCTGCACGATCTGAAGCAGCGAATCCAGGCCAGCTGCTTCCCCATGACTGCGACGACCAATCGCGGCAAAGACCAGAAAGACGATCAGGTCGCCAATAATGAGGCTGATGATGCGCGTTCTATTCGACATGCCCTTATCAGTCGTGGTGGCGGGAGTCTCAGTCATTTGCTCTTTTACATCCTCCATAATAATGCTCCTTCCTATGCGTCTGATTGGCTCTGCTGGTGTTCACGTACAAGCTCCTCGACGGCGGCCAGTTCGGTGCGCACTCCACGAATACGGAACATCACGACCGCGAGATAGGCAAACAGCCCGACCCAGGCAATGGCATAGAAAGCAATGAGATAGGTAGACATAGCACCTGTCCTTTTCGATTATTCAACGATGGCACGCAGACGTTGAGCCAGCGTTTGTAAGCGCTGCAACTGATAGACCTGAACCATCAAGAAAGCATACAGTAGCGTAAAAGTGACCAGCGCCACCATCAACGTCAGCACGGCAGAGGGCGGCAAAGCAGCTTCGGGGACGCCGACCATCGCGGTTGGATGCTGTCCACGCCACCATTGTACTGAGAGGTAGATAATGGGAACATCGACCACGCCCACCAGTGCCAGCACCGCGCCCACGCGCGCGCTATCGGTCGTGCGACCCATGTAGTTGCGCGTCATCAGGTAGCCAACATACATAAACCAGAGGATCAGGGTCGCGGTCAGCTTGGGGTCCCAGGTCCACCACGTTCCCCAGATCGGCTTGCCCCAGATTGCGCCGCTGATGAGGGCCAGCGTAATGAAAACCGTCCCGATCTCAGCCGCCGCGCGCGCAATCCAGTCCCAGCGCTCATCATCACGCCGCACCAGCCCGATTACACTGGCAACGGCCAGCACCACAAAGGCCAGCATGCCTATCCACGATATCGGAACGTGGAAATAGAAAATGCGCTGGGTTGGCCCCTGAAGAGCGTCGGTTGGCGCATAGAGAAAAATCATCCAGATAGAGACCATCATACCAATAAACGAGAGCGCTCCAAGTATCAGGGAAACGAGCGGCCAGGGAGCATGCGATGGCTGCTGTGCATCGACAGCCTTGCGTCGCTCCACGCCCGTTGTTGAATTTGCCAGAGCCATATACTCCACTCCTCATCAAACGGCCTATCAGCACCGTTCAGGCGAATTATTCCTCGATGACATACTGAAAAGCGAGCATAGAAATGCTCAAGAAGATAATATCAAACACAATTATTAAGCTTAACCAGGGCGGCTCGTTTATAGTTGGAGCCATGATATCCTGTGTGAGCCGAATAGCCGCGATCACAACCGGCACAATCAATGGGAACACCAAGATCGGTAGCAAGAGTTCATGCGCCCGCGTCGCCGCCGCCATCGCCGAAAACAGCGTACCAATCGCGGCAATCCCCAGCGTGCCCAACAATACAATCGGGATCAGCGCCCCACCAAATAACGGCAGATTAAACAGAATCGCAAAGACCGGTAACGCCACCAGTTCGACCACGCCGATAAACAGCAGATTGCCCAGCAGCTTCGCCAGATAGATCGCTTTGCGATCAACCGGACTCAACAAGAGCCGATCCAGTGAACCTTGCTCGCGCTCGGCAGCCATCGTCCGGCCCAGACCAAGCATGCTGGCGAAGATAAAAGCGACCCAGAGCGCTCCCGGAGCCACCGCAACCGTATTGTTCGCCCGCAAATCGAATGTGAAATTGAAGATCACCAGCACCAGCAGGGCAAACAGTCCCATTCCCATCAACGTTTGCTTGCTGCGTAGCTCGCAGCGAATATCTTTCCAGAGAATCGCCCAGACTTGTTCAAAAAAGATGCGTACCATCGTTACCGCACCGCCTCGCCGTATGCCTCTTGCAACTCTTGTATGGTCAAAGCAGCGCTGTCCTGTCGGTAAGCAATACGGCCATGACGCAACATCACTATACTATCGCTCAGTGCTAATGCCTGTTCAAGCTGATGCGTGGTAAAGATAACGCTGCCTCCCCGCGTACGATGCTCAGAGAGCAGATCATTGATGATGCGCTGTCCCTCCTGATCCAGCCCGGTATCTGGTTCGTCAAGCAAGAGTAGATGCGGATCATGCACCAGCGCTCGCGCCCAGGCCAGCCGTTGCACCTGTCCACGCGAGAGCGAACCTACCCGTTCCCTGGCTCGCTTCTCCAATCCCAGACGCTCCACCAGTTCTTGCACCCGCTCTTGCGCTCGCGCCACCGCATACATGCGAGCAAAGAACAGTAAATTTTCTACGACCGTCAGTTCTTCATAAAGATAGGGCTGGTGGGCCACCAGGCCAACGTGCTGCCGCACATGCTGCGCATCACGCAACAGATCAATACCCGTCACATGAATAGTGCCAGCGCTCGGTCTGCTTAATCCGGCCAGAATGCGCAGGATGGTTGTCTTACCGGCTCCATTCGCGCCCAATAGCGCCATTTGCTGACCCTGCTGCAAAGCAAAATCGATCCCGCGCAGAATAGGTTTCAGCCCATAGCTCTTTTTCAGCCCTCGCACCTCAACCGCAAGTATCTGCGTCGTCGCTACCAGAGACATATCATCTACAGGCATAGCTGGTCTGGCCTCCTCCACACTGGATCGTCCGCTCATCGTTTCGCCATCTCCTGCTCGCTCATCAGCGTGCGCAACTGCGCTTTGGCCCTCGCTCGCCGCTCATGATACACCGCTTTTTTCAGTTTTCCGGCCTCGAATGCTTTATCGAGCTCTAATAGCTCCTCCAACAAAACCTGCTGCTGCTCTTTACGCGATCCTCCCGCCTTCACCTTATCAGTCATGGTTTCATGATCCGACTTTTTCGCGCGCTGGCGACTGGAACGGAAAACGTACCAGACGACGAAGAGAACGGCCAGCAGCAACACGCCGCCCACAATCAACCAGATATTCGAGCTATTGACCTGCGCTGGCGTGCTGGTAGCGGTCGATGTTGGTAGCCCCTCAAGACTCACCTGCACATCCTGATTTTTGAGCAGTTTCGTTGCCCTCAACAATTGATAGGGATGATTATCACTACTGACCGTTCCCTGCGACGTTAGCCCCTGTGCGGATGCGTGTAATTGCGGTGGCACCATCATTGCCAATTCAACGGTTGGATACATGGCGACGTAGCGAAAATCGTAGGTCGAGGAGCTATAGGGAACCTCAAAGGTCAGCGCGAACTCGTTGGTGCCGGGCAAAAGCGCGGCGTCGCTGGCAAAACCACTATCAGCCTGTATCGAACGATAGCCATCGAAGCCTTTTTGCAGGCTGACGTTGCGCGCTCCGGCTGGCAGCGAGAAGAAGAGCGCTTTGGGACGCCCCTTGCTGGCATCGAGTGAGCCGACAAAGGCATGATTATCGAGGTTTTGAAAGGCAAACGCTTCCGAGACGGTGAACGATCCCTTCTGGCTATCCGGCGTATGCATGAGTACGGTCGCACGGACAATCGCCAGCTTCGAGCTATCGGAGGTGGCCTCATACACGGTGAGGTTCACCTGCTGCTCAGGCTTGCTGTCGAGCGTGATAACATCGGAACCGTATTGTGCCCCCTGATAGTTAATATAGAGGGCATAGCTGATCGTCTTATCGGTCGCCAGGTTATTGAAAGAATAGGCACCGTGCGCATCCGTCGTCACAGAGGCAAGATCCTTGCTCGTCGTGCCCTGTGCCATTTGAAGCGTCACGCTCTGATTGGCAACAGGCGCATTTTTCTGCGTACCATTCAACAAACGACCAGAGATATGCCCATCGTTCTTACCAGCTGCATGAGCCGGGGCGGGAAGTAGGCACAAAAGCAGCCCAAAGAGAAGAGCTGTCACCCAGATCGGAAATCTATTCACGCGCATCGTTCGCCTGCTCTTTCCCCGCGTCGTTCTGCTGGTTCTTCATCGTGCGCAACTGCTCCTCGATCAATTCGTCCAACTCCTGCTCGCGCTCATAACGGGCTTTCAATGCAACCAGGGCACGCTTCATGTAGCGCTCGCGCAAGGCGCGATAATCTGGCTCCTCAATATTGCCAAGCTGGAAATCAAGCTCAACCTCTTGTAAAGCGGAGCGTGCAGCCTGTTCGCGCTCCAATGGTTGGGCCGTCTCTTCAACGCTAGCAATGTTCGCAGCCATCGCTGGTATGGCTGCGGGGGCGTGACGCAGCAGTGGATACAAGACAAACGCCAGCGCCAGCAGTCCAAGCGCAATCGCAATCACAATAGCCATCAACGACCCTCCAATCCTGGGCGCGCAAAGAGTGGATCTTCTTCAGCCAGTTCACGCTCTAATTGCATCCGATATGCCGCGAATTCGTCCTCGTCAAGAACAGATGATGTAGTATCCTCTTCAGCACCATTTGTCGGCTCCGTTGCGGAGAAAGCAGGAGCTGCCTGACTGCTCCAATCGCGCAGCGTCAACCAGACCAGCACAATACCACCCAATAACAGGGTGATAGGCACCAGCCAGATCAAGAGATAGAAGCCCTGCCAGGGAGGAGTGTTGATAATCTTGTCGCCATAGCTGCGCTCAAAATACTGCACAACCTCCTGCTCCGATTTCCCCTCCTGCAATTGCTGCCGAATCACCATGCGCATCTGCTGTGCCAGCGACGAAGGCGAGTCGGCCACCGATTCATTCTGGCAGATGGGGCATTTCAGTTGCGACGCCACCTCCTGCACGCGCTGATCGAGCGTCTTTTGCGTCGATGTGCGAATAAACATCGCGGACCAGATCGCCACGATCGCCAGCAGCACAGCCAGCACCAGATATTGCGCGCGCCGTCTCGTCGTCTTCGGCTTCATCACTTGTCTCCTCCATCACCCGTGCCAGCAATTGCAAGCTGCTCTGTTGCCTTCGCCGTAGCAGCAGAACGTGCCACCGCAACGCTCGCCCGCTTTTTCACCGGCCACCAGCAGATCACGCCACCAAGCAACATCAACACGCCGCCATACCAGAGCAGCGGCATGAGAGGATTCACAAACACACGCAACGTGGCCTGCGAGGGGCCATCCCAGTTATCCAGCAAGACATAGAGGTCGTTGAGGCCATAGGTCAGGATCGAGATCTGACTGGCTGGCTGATTGTCAAAGTTGCGATAGAAGGTACGGCCAGGATAGGTATAGGTCAGCAATTGACCATCGCGCCACACCTGCACCTGAGCAATGACAACCTCGCTCCCAGGCTGATGCATATCGATATTGCCGCGATAGACGATGCGATAGCCATTTATGCTGATCTCCTGGCCGTCCTTGAGAACCGCATCCTTCTGGATCTGGAAGAAGTGTGAGCCGATGATACCAGCTGCCAGCAAGACCAGCCCCAGATGCACTAGATAACCGCCGTAGCGCTGCCGATAGCGATTGAAGAGCATATAGAGCGCGACCGGATACGCCTCGCCGTGATTGTGACGCACACGCACACCACGCCATAGCTCGTAGAGGATAGCTCCGGCAGTGAACGCACAGGCTGAAAAGCCGATATTCGCCGCCACATTGGTCACACCGACCAGCGGCAAAATCACAGCACAAAGAGCAGCCATCACGACGGGCACGCAGACATTGCGCCATAACGCGGCAGACGAAGTGCGACGCCAGGCCAGCAACGGGCCAATGCCCATCGCCACAATCAAAATAGCGAAGAGGGGACCGACGACCTGATTATAGAATGGTGCCCCAACGGTCATCGTCTGATTGCGAATAGCCTGCGAGATAACCGGGAACAGCGTTCCCCACAACACGGCGAAGGTAATGCCAAGCAACAGAAGATTATTGAGCAGAAACACCCCTTCGCGTGAGACCACCGAATCAAACTCTTGCTCGGCCTGGAGCCTGGGCAGGCGGAAAATGAAGAGCGCGGTCGAAAAGGCGATCACCACGATCAGGAACGCCAGATAGAACGGGCCAATCGAGGAATAGGCAAACGAATGGACCGAATTGATAATGCCACTCCGCACAAGAAACGTGCCAAAGATCGAGAGGGCAAACGAGGCAATCACCAGAAACAGGTTCCAGACCTTGAGCATGCCCCGGCGCTCCTGAACCATTGTTGAGTGCAGAAAAGCCGTTGAGGTAAGCCAGGGGAGCAGGGCCGCATTCTCAACAGGGTCCCAACCCCAGTAGCCGCCCCAACCAAGCACGTGATAGGCCCACCAGCCGCCAAGCAGCAGCCCCATCGTCTGAAACGTCCAGGCCGCCAGCGACCAGCGGCGCAGCGAGCGCAACCAATCGCTATTGAGCTTGCCTGTAATCATCGCCGCCACAGCAAAGGCAAAGGGCATCGAAAAGCTCATGTAGCCCAACAACTGGACAGGTGGGTGAATCAACATGCCAGGGTCCATCAACAGCGGATTTAAGCCAACGCCGTTTGCGGGTGGATGTGGCAGGCGCACAAAGGGATTGGAAAGGCTGGTCAGCATTACCAGAAAGAAGAGTTCGATGCCCATCAGCGTTGCCAGCACATATGGCACCAGGGCAGCAGGTGCGCGCCGGGACGTGAAGACAAAGACGGCGGAAAAGATGGAGAGCATCAGCGCCCAGTAGAGCAACGATCCCTCCTGACCGCCATAAAAGGCCGCTGTGATGAAGTACCAGGGCATTGTGCTGCTGGAATGCTGAGCAACGTAGCTCACACCGAAATCGTGGGTGAGAAACGAGACGATCAGGGCCGCCGCCGCCAGCAGCAGAAATCCGGTCACAACCAGCGTGCTGCGTAGAGCGCTAACAACCAGTAACGGCTTATCGCGTGTCGCACCAAACACGGAGGCAACGATAGTATAGAGGGCAAATCCTGCTGCCAGGATCAGCGCAATTGTCCCTAGATCTGAAAAATACACGGCTCTCCTCGCTATGGCGTTGGTGTCATGGACTGAAATTTCGATGGACACTTGGCAAGCAACGTTTGAGCCTGGAAGGATGAACCCTGTTGGTTGTAATGGCCCTCAACGACGACCTGCACACCAGGACGGAAGATATCAGGGATCACGCCGCTATAAGTAACATGCATCTCCTGTCCTCCATCGGTCATCGCAAATTGCAGCGTCCCCTGCTGATCGTTGCGCACCACAGACCCCTCTTTGACCACACCGGCCACGCGCACGGTCTGGGCCGAACAGGTGGTACACTGCCTCAATTCATTGATCGTCATATAGTAAGCGGCGTTGGCCTGCGTATTGGTGTAGACCAGATAAACCATCGCGCCCAGCAGCGCAATACCAACCAGAATAAAGCTCAGTGGAATGCGTTTTCGCTGCGGCGCTTTCTCTTTTATATCATTTTCAGTAATTGTGAGAGCAGGCGGCACAGATAAGTCCTCCTCGTTTCCGTCCTCAATGCGGCGCAAGCGCGGCCTCAAAGAGGCTATTGAGCAGTGCGCCCAGTAAAAATACGAGTATGCCCAGAGCCAGCATAAGCTGTGGCGCGACCTTTGAGATGCGCGTATTGCGCTTTGCCAGCCGACGAATATTGCTTTGAGCCAGATACATCGCCAGAATAAACATAAACAGAGCGGCGATAATTTTCAATCCCAATACTATCACGTAAGGCAAGCCAAGCGTTGTTTGACTCAACCGATCAACCGTTAGATACGCTCCGGTTAGCAGCAGCACGCCGACACAGATGTTCACCATGCGCTTGAAGAGCGCCGCCACCTGTGCCGACACTGCGGGAGCCGGACCACCCAGGCGCAGCGCTGGTAGCACCACCACCAGATACATCATGCTCCCACCAACCCAGGTCGCTCCTGCCAGTACGTGAGCAGCACGCATCAGCAGGCGAATCTCTACGAAGAACATGGCGACCTCACAGACTCATCAGTTCAGGTCCAGCTTTTTTAGCTCCTGATCCAGAACTTTCTCATCCAGGATGGCGATGCTCTTCGCCACCACGACCCCGTTGCGGTCGATAAATACGGTCTCAGGAAAGCCCGCCACGCCATAGCTGATGCCAGTTGAACCGTCAAGCGTATCCTGAACATTGGGGTAACTGATGCCATATTTATGCATGAACGCCTGAGCGTCGCTGGTCTTCTCCTGACCATCAATACCCAGCAGCACTACGCCCTGCGACTGCAAGCGCGTCTCCCAAGTTTTTTGCAAGAAAGGAGCCTCTGCATTACAGGGATCACACCAGGATGCCCAGAAATTGAGGACAACCGGCTTGCCCTTGAAATCGGAAAGGCTGACATTCCCACCTCCACCCAGCTTTGCCAGCTTAAAGTCAGGGGCGGGCTTCCCAATGAGCGGGCTATTTACATCACCATACGCGTTGCTACTGCTCTGTTCCGATGAGGCATTCTGAGCTGGCGTCAACAACTGCGTCCAGAGCAGGGCGAGCAGGGCAACATTGAGAATGCTCACCACCACAAAGATAGTAATACTCCGCTTGCGCGAGCGCGTTTTTACGATGGTGGGGTCTGCTACCGGCTCCTGTGGCTGCGGCAATTCGTCGGAGGCAACACCTTTTACTTCCATAATTTACTACTCTCTTGTCCTGCTTTTGAGAAATACTATCTGAATGATTATGGTGCTTGGGCCTGATAGCGGGCTTGCAGTCAAGCAGACACACCTTACAATGACCTGAATACATACCAAAAACAAAGAGACAGGCACAACCTGCGTTGCACCTGTCTCTTTACAGGAGATTGTCAAGCGGCCTAGTGCTTTCCTCTACTTACTTATGGGCGGCTTTGTGGGTCTTCTTCTCATCAGCGGTTTCGCGGCTCACAAACTTAAAGAAACGGCTCTCCTCGCCGCTGGAGGTCTTGTTCTGATACAAAAAGGCCAGCTTCTTCTCATCGAATTTTTTGAAGAACTCGTCCCAGGTGATCTCTTCGAGCGTACCCTCACCTTTATAGCCAGGGAAATCGATGCGCAACAGGCCGACATCGTCCTTGCTAGCAGTGCTTTTCACCGTTGCCGGTTTGCCGTCGCGCGCCTCTGCCCATTTGCGAATCTCATCATGGTTAGTTGTCATTTTTGACTCACCTACCATAAAACACCTCCGTTATAAATTGTAGGGCTTTTACCCTGATGATATATACTTCTGAGAGGAAAAGCTTGTATGCCAATGTCCTCATACTTCTTCACGTTCCACACCCCGATAGAAGTTTCAACTTATCTCTGCCTGTGATGAGAATGAAGAGGCATAACATAAAATAATCTCATCGTTACAGCATTTCCCCGGATTTTGAGAAAATTGAGAAAAAAACTATCGCACTTTTGAGGAAGATATGCTATACTGTGTCAATGCTGTATAGTGCGTTGTTGCTCAGAATAGAGAATCTATTGCTAGCCGTGCAATACAGAAGAGTTTAAGTGGGTTTGATACCCAGGAATCGAGAAGACACATGCCATATACTGACCAGACACTGTATTGCCGTGACTGCAATGAAGAGTTCATTTTTACCGTCGGCGAACAGGAATTTTATGCTAGCCGTGGATTGATGAACTCCCCCACCCGTTGTCCCTCATGCCGCGCCGCTCATAAAGCCACTCGCTCAGGCGGTGATCGCTCCCGATCATACAGCAACGATGGAGGATACGCCCGCGAACCTCGCCAGATGTATAGCGCTACCTGCGCAAGCTGCGGAAAAGAGGCTCAGGTTCCCTTCCAGCCACGCGAAGATCGTCCCGTCTATTGTAGCGATTGCTACCAACCACAGGGATCAGGACGCCGCTCGTCTGATCGCAGATCGCGCTGGTAATCCTAGTGAGTGATGTACTGTTAATCCCCGGAGATTCGTTTGAGCGCGGATTGAAACAATTTAATCGTAAAATTCAAAATGCTGGTATTCTAGCGGAAGCACGCCGTCGTCGCCATTACGAGAGTCCACAGGCTCGCCGTAAACGCAAGGCAGAGGCCCAGCGTCGCCGACGCCAGCGTTCCTCTCGCTAATTCAGCAACAGACAGAACATAATAAAAGAGATCTGGAGAACATTTCCTCCAGATCTCTTTTATTATGTTCAGGCCGTAATCGTTCCCTGTCGCTGCTGTGCCTTCTGATTCTTATACTCGGCGAAGAGCGAGACCATCGCCGAATTGAAAGCTGGCAGATCCTTCGGGCTGCGACTGGTCACAAGGTTATGATCTCGTACCATCTCCTTGTCTACCCAGTTGCCACCGGCATTGCGGATATCATCCTGAATTGTATGATAGCTCGTCAGTGTGCGTCCCTTAGCGCAACCAGAGGAGACCAGCAGCCAGGGCGCATGACAGATTACGGCCATCGGCCTCTCCGTCTGGTCGAAACGTTTAACAAACTCCTGTGCTTTAGGGTTCATACGCAAGAAATCTGCATTCAGCGCACCACCTGGTAACATCAAACCATCGAAATCATTGGGGTTGGCCTGATCGAGCGTCATATCGACCGGGAAGCTATCCGCTTTGGTGTCGTGATTCATCCCCGTGACCTGTCCCGCTTTCGGAGAAATGACTGTAACGGTTGCTCCCGCCTGCTCTAATGCCTTCTTCGGCTCGGTAAATTCTGCTTGCTCAAAGTCGTCTGAAACAATAATGGCAATACGTGTACCTTCTAGTTTGTGCTGCATCATAGCACTCCTTTCTCTATCATTTTTCTCCTCTTACCTGTATCATCAATTCACGCACCCGGGGAATGCCACTCTACGACCTTTCAGTACACGTATTACCGACCAGTTTCGTTACTCACACATGCAAGGCTTCATCACAACGCCGCCCAGAGTGCCAAGCCAATAAAGAGCAGTTGCATCGGTAATCGTAACCAGAGCGGTGTCGGCGGCTGACCATTCAAGGGAATATGCTCGACAGCGGCCTTGATGTTGGCTGGAAAGATGGCGATAAACATCACCACAAGACAAAAGCCTGCTGCGCTTCTGGTCAAAGGAATCATTAATCCAATAGCGCCCAATACTTCACATACGCCAGTAAAGTCCACGATCTGACGCGGATACGGAAACCAACGCGGCACCATTTTGATAAGATCATCGCGCCTCGCATTCAGACGAGCGCTGGCCCCCAACAACAGCATAATTGCCAATGCATAGCTTGCACTATCCTGCCAGTTTGCCAGAAAGGGTACACCAAGCAGCCCCAATCCACGAAACAATAGAAACGCAACGACCAACACAATCAGCATAAACATGGATTATTCCTCCCTGAATTTTTGCTTATTTACTTAACATCGTTAATTAAAGGTCAAATTATTAGAGCCTCATTATCTGGCCCAATAAAATAACGCTGTTAATTAACAATACGACGTTTATATAAATTTGTCAAGTGATTTTTCTTCAAGTTCTGGTAACGGGCCACCCGCGAAAATGAGGTGTAAACTAATGAACCCAGAAATGCACTCACCCTGTTGTAGTCGAGCGATTACCGATCCTGATTGTAAAAAATCATCATTGACAAAGCTACCAACAGCCTCGTACAATTACAAGCTATCCGGGAAAGGCACAGTAAGAGCGCTACAAGCCAGCTTTCCTAATACCAAAACAAAACAAAGAGGTGTCCTGTATGCCTGTTGACGTACTTAGTCATGATATTTCTCCTCGCGATAAACGATATCCCGCAACCCTGCTTGCGCTGACCTTTGAGAGTCATGGAGAGCATTTGCTGGGTCGCATGTTAGTGGCTCAGGGAGCCGGGCCGCATCCAACAATTGTGCTGTTACATGGTTTTCCTGGCAACGAACAAAATGGGGATCTGGCGCATATTTTTCGGCGGGCGGGCTGGAATGTACTATTTTTCCATTATCGCGGAGCATGGGGTAGTCCAGGCTCGTTTTCGTTTACCCACTCCTGCGAAGATGTGGCAAGTGCGCTTCGCTGGTTGAGAACCTCTCAGATACAGGAGCGCTATCGGGTGGATGCGCAAAAAATAGTACTCATCGGCCACAGTATGGGAGGCTTTGCGGCACAGTTGACTGCTGCCACTGATCCCTCTGTGTACGGCGTGGCTTCGCTGGCGGGCTTTCAGTTCGGGCAGTTTGCACGTCTTTTACGCGACGACGCAGCACTCCTGACAGCTACTATTGAGCATTGGCGTGGTGAACTGGCAGCTTTGCGTGGCACAACTGCCGAACAGCTTGTCCAGGAGGTTCTCGACCAGAGCGAAGCCTGGAAGATGGAGCGCTATATAGATATCCTGGCTCAACGCCGCGTCTGCCTGATTGGAGCAAACTACGATACGGTCGCTCCGGTAGCCCTGCATCATACACCTCTGGTGACAGCGCTGGAAGAACGACCCGCGCCTGGACTGTACTCTGCCATTCTGCCCACAGATCATGCGTTCTCAGATGTGCGCGTGTCCCTGGCAAAGCATCTACTATCCTGGCTCGATTCCATCCTCTAAATACTCTCCACTACCCACAAATGCGTTGCTGAAGGCAAGATGATAAATTTTTCTCTTCAAAGGCGGTAGTGTGTTTCGTAGTACTCTGTCAAACTTCATGCGTTGATGCGTCCAGAACATCCTCCGAGGTGGGACCATGTATAGCAGGGGCGATGGCTTGTCCTCGCCCCGCCTCCCCAGGCGCATCGGTAGGTCACAGGGCAAGGACAAGCCATCGCCCCTGCTATACATGGTCGTCATTCCAATGTATTGATTGAAGACAGACCACTACGAAACACATTGCCGGGCTTGTTTGTCAAAACTCATTATCAGGTTCCCATTCTTCCAGGCCTTGACAAAACAGTTTTCCCAATACTACACTTAGTGAAGTAACTTTCCTATTAGAAAGTAATGGCTTACAGAGGGAGAAGATCAGTTCTCTCTGCATGCTGATCCCTCATTTATTTTAACCGAAAGGATACTGGTTTGAATACACACGAACAGGCCGGAATGCTGGCGGCAGCGCTTCAAGGGCAGATGCTCTCAGACGATGAAGCTCGCTCTCTTGCCGGGTTCACTGATCTATCCCTGCTGCTTGAGACCGCCTCACAGCTCCGGGACACGGTTCACCACAATCGCATCAGTTATTCGCGCAAAGTGTTTATCCCGCTGACCCAGCTCTGCCGCGATGTCTGCCATTACTGCACATTTGCTCATCCACCCAGGCGCGGACAGCGAGCATATCTCTCACCTGATGAAATTCTGGCAATCGCGCGTGCAGGTGCAGAAGCCGGATGTCATGAAGCCCTGTTTACATTAGGTGATAAACCCGAGTTGCGCTACAAAGTTGCGCGTCAAGAATTGGCCGAGATGGGATATGCCAGCACGATTGCATATCTAGCGGCAATGGCCGAACTGGTCTTTAAAGAAACTGGTTTGCTCCCACATGCCAATCCCGGCGTGATGACGGCTGAAGATATCACGTTACTCCGTCGCGTCACCGTTTCACAAGGAATCATGCTCGAAAGCGCCTCTGAGCGGCTCAGCGAGCGGGGAGGACCGCACTACGGTTCGCCCGATAAACGGCCTGCTGTACGCCTGGAAACGATTCGGCTGGCGGGAGAGCTTCAGGTTCCCTTTACTTCGGGCATTCTGATCGGCATCGGCGAAACGCGCGCCGAGCGGATAGAGTCGCTGCTGGCACTGCGCAGCCTCCATCAGAGCTACGGCCATATTCAGGAGATCATTATCCAGAACTTCCGCGCCAAGCCTGATACGCGCATGGCTCACGCTCCCGAACCCGATCTGGACGAGTTGCTCTGGACGCTGGCTGTGGCGCGCGTTCTCTTCGGACCTACTATGAACATCCAGGCTCCCCCTAATCTTAGTCCCGGCACCTATCGCCAATTGATCAAGGCTGGCCTTAACGATTGGGGAGGCGTCTCGCCAGTCACGCCTGATCATGTCAATCCCGAAGCGAAATGGCCCCATCTGCAAGAGTTGGAGCAGGAAACTGCCGCTGCTGGCAAATTCCTGCTAGAACGCCTGGCAATCTATCCTGACTACGTTCTCAACGCCTCGCGCTGGCTCGACCAATCGCTGATAGCTGCCACCTTGCAAGCGAGCGATACTGACGGCTTTGCTCGCACCGAACAATGGTCTCCAGGTGCCGAACAGCCAATCCCCGCCAGCTACATCCAGACGTTTGCTCAGGCATTAAATCCTGATACAACCCGAGTACAGCCGGACATCAGCTCTCTGATTGCAAAAGCAACGGCAGGCGAAGATCTGACGGAACAGGAGATTGTACGGCTCTTCCAGGCACGCGGCGACGACTTTACAGCGATCTGCCAAGCTGCGAACGATCTGCGTAAGCGCGTGAATGGCGATGTCGTGACCTATGTTGTCAACCGCAACATCAACTACACCAACATCTGCTATTTCCGCTGCCAGTTCTGCGCCTTCTCCAAAGGCAAGCTTAGTGAAAATCTGCGTGGCGCTCCCTACGATCTGGGACTCGACGAGGTGGTGAGGCGAGCGCAAGAGGCGTGGGAGCGAGGAGCAACCGAGGTCTGCATGCAGGGCGGCATCCATCCCGAATATACTGGCGAGACCTACCTGCGCATGTGCCGCGCTATCAAAGCCGTCCTTCCCGACATGCATATTCACGCCTTCTCGCCGCTGGAAGTCTGGCAGGGAGCGCAAACACTGGGCCTGAGCGTACACGATTTTCTGGTACAATTGAAAGAGGCCGGACTGGGCACGCTTCCCGGCACCGCTGCCGAGATTCTGGATGACGAGGTGCGCGCCACGCTCTGTCCCGATAAGATCAAAACCGATGAATGGCTGCATGTGATGGAGGAGGCACACAAAGTCGGCTTCCGCACAACGGCCACAATTATGTACGGACACCAGGAACAACCCAAATATTGGGCACGACACCTGTTGCGATTGAAGCAGTTGCAGGCACGCACTGGCGGCTTTACCGAATTTGTGCCGCTGCCATTTGTGCATATGGAGGCTCCGGTGTACTGGAAAGGTCGCGCGCGCAAGGGACCGACGTTCCGCGAAGCCATTCTCATGCATGCGGTCGCGCGGCTCGTGCTATATCCATTGATTACCAGCATCCAGGTGTCATGGGTGAAGATGGGCAGAGAGGGCGTCAAGATCTGTCTGCAAGCGGGTGCAAACGACATGGGGGGGACACTCATGAACGAGAGTATTACCCGCGCTGCTGGTGGCGAGTTTGGTCAGGAGTTGCCGCCTGAGCAGATGGAGGAAGTCATTAGCTCGTTGGGACGCATCCCGCAGCAGCGCACGACGCTCTATCGTTCCGTCTCGGATGAGCGGCGGCAGGCATCATACAACGCGCCAGTCTTGCAGCCCATCGTTCTAACCCCAAGCAAACGATATGTGCGCAATCGAGCATAATAAGCAGGAAAAGCAGTATGGATGATAGAGAAGCAATGCGGCTGGCAATTGCCTGCGCGCATAGTGTTGAGGGGCGCACGAGTCCGCGTCCCTCAGTTGGTGCGGTCGTCGTACGCAATGGACGAGTGATAGGCAAAGGAGCAACCTCGCCTCCCTATGGACCACACGCTGAAGTCCATGCGTTACGCGAAGCAGGTGAAGCGGCACGTGGGGCCGATCTCTACGCGACGCTTGAACCATGCTGCATCACCATTCACACGCCCCCCTGTACAAAGGCGATCATCGAGGCGGGGGTGCGGCGCGTGGTCGTGGGATCAGTGGACCCGAATCCGCTGGTCTGCGAGCAAGGCTTTGCCCAACTACGCGCCGCTGGTATCGAGATTGTCACAGGTGTTGAGGCCGAAGAGACCGATGCAATCCTGCGACCATTCGCAACCTTTATCACGCAGGGGCGGCCCCACATCACGGCAAAATGGGCGATGACGCTGGACGGCAAGCTGGCATCTCACACAGGTGATGCTTACTGGATCAGCGGTTCTCAGGCGCGTGTCTGGGTGCATAACCTGCGCGATCGTGTCGATGCCATCATGGTTGGTGCTGGCACCGCTCATGCCGATAACCCACAATTGACGGTGCGCCTGACGCCGGAGCAGCGGGAATATGAACGAGCAGAGCGGTCGGGGCCATTGCGAGTTATTCTTGCAACAAATGGACAGCTTGCCCCCGCTCTCCATCTGTTGCAACCAGAACTGGCATCTGGCACATGCGTCATCGTTGGCACAACCTGTCCCGCCGAACAGATTGCACGCCTGCAAACGTATGGTGTTGAGGTCGTGCCGGTCTCGATTGATACACAGGGGCAGATCGACTTGCATGCCGCCCTGCAAGCGCTGGCCGGGAAAGGGATCATGCACGTGTTGTTGGAGGGTGGAGCGCACCTGTTTGGCAGCGCTTTTGATCGTGGACTGATCGATTCTGTAGCCGTCTTTATTGCCCCCAAACTTGTTGGAGGGGCAGAGGCACCAGCTCCCCTCAAAGGGACAGGATTGGCATCGATGCAAGATGCCGTGCGCCTGCATCATAGACGCACCCGAATCATCAATGAGGATGTTCTGGTCGAGGGCGAATTACAATGGAATACTGAGGAAAGCTCGCGCGGAGAATAAAACAAGACGATGAAAAGTATTGGGGAAACAACCCGGGAACATACTGGCGAAAGTACAGGCAGGGAAGCGGGACGACATCTGGCGGTTCCCGAAGCTGCCGCCGACCTGCGCGCCGGGCGCATACTGCTGCTCTACGATGACATCTATCCCAACACAGTCATGCTCTGTCTGCCAGCACAATTTGCCCGTCCAGACAACTTACAAACGTTGCTACAAATTGCTCAACAGCCGCTCTCTCTCGTGCTGTCAGGTGAGCGATTGGATGCATTGCGCTTGACGGAGACAACGCTTGCGGAACAATCTGGGTATGATGGGCAAACTGCCGATCATTATGCGGCCTGCATTCGTGCTTTGCTCCATCCAATGACGCATCGGGGCGATTTCACGCTGTCAGGAGACCTGCAAATCGTGCGCCCACGTCCAGGCGGCATCTTACAACATCGCGGCTTTGCGGAGGCCGCACTTGATTTGATGAGCATAGCAGGGCTGGAAGCGGGTGCCGTCCTCTCTCCAACCAGCATCTACACGATGGACCCTGACGCGTTCGAGGCGCTCAACCATCTGGCGTCCCAATGGCAGATCAATTTGCTCTCGATCACTACCTTACAGCGCTATCGTCGAGAGCACCGGGTCAGTCTGGTAACAGAAACAAGCCTGCCAACGCCAGAGGCAACGTTCCAACTGCTACATTTTCAGGAGATCGAGACGGGCGAGCCATATCTGGTCTTGACGCTGGGAGACATACGGGAGAGCCGACACAACCCACCGCTACTGCGTCTGCACTCATCCTGCACGACCGGCGATATCTTCGGCTCGCAGCGCTGCGATTGTCAGGCTCAAATGCATAGCGCGCTGCACCAGATTGCACAGGAGGGTCGCGGCATCTTCCTCTATCTGCCCCAGGAAGGGCGAGGTATCGGGCTGTCCGGCAAATTGCAGGCATACGTACTACAAGAGCAGGGCTACGATACATTGGACGCGAACGAGCAGTTGGGCTATCCTATCGATGCGCGCAACTATGAGATAGCCCTCGAAATCTTGCAGGTGATGGGCATCACGGCGGTTCGCCTGCTGACCAACAACCCGGATAAAATCCAGGCCTTACGTGCTGCTGGTATCTCAGTTGAAAGCGTTCCTCTTCAGACGACGCCAACACCCAGCAATCTACGCTACCTGCAAACCAAACAACAACGCTTCGGGCATATGCTCTTCTCGCTACAAGGAATTGAGTAATGCTTTTCGTAGTGGAGCGATTTATCGCGTATTAGGAGAATCGTTGCCAATACGCGATAAATCGCTCTACTACGAAGCTTATTCTTCCACAAGTTCTTTAACGCTTGTCTTTCGGGTATATGTTGCACGATATCCAAAGATACGTCCGACAGGTTCAAGAAGAGCAAAAACAACGTTCTGGATGATGAGAGGTGGTTTGACCAGACGAAATTCGTGACGATAGTGACGCATGATTACCGCTGCTTGTAGCAGATTTGGCATCCCAGATTTGTTGGTCTTGCCTTCCTGCATCAATCCCCACAAGATCTCAAAAAAGCTATCTGTGTGCAGCGCTGGACGCGTCTGCCAGAGCAGGTGCGTCTCACCTTCGCCATCATTCCACATGCAGTGAGGCGTTCCAGGGAGAACGCGAAAATGTTCCCCTGCGTGATATACTTTATCTTGCCCGTTTATACGTGTGTGAATGCTACCAGCTAAAACTTCAAAGTCTTCCTCCTGCTGAGGATGAAAATGTGCGGGAGGGGGTTCAGAAGCAGGAGTATAAAAAACCTCAACCTCTACTAACTCACCATTTGTATCTTTCGCTGTTTTATTAAATACGATACGCTGATTGTGAATAGGGTCAATCAATACATCGCCTGAATGAGCCATTTGTCTGTTCCTTTACTTTCTATCTTACTTCAAAAATGCGTCTCAATGCTTTATAATCAAAACTAACGATGTTCGTCTTCATGGAAAGCATACCATTGATTTTAAAGAAAGTCAAGGCTAACAGCGTTCATCATGGAGACGAAATAGGGCTTGACAAAAGGGATTGCAAAAACGTACACTGTTAGTATGGTATATCTACAAAAAATTAATCAGGAGACGCTGGTAGATAATGCTTATGAGCTACTGGAACGCGAAGGAATAGAGGCCATTTCAATGCGGCGGTTGGCTCAAATGCTGGATGTACGTGCCTCTTCGCTCTATCATCATTTTCCCGACAAATCTACGCTGCTAAAAGAAGTGGCGGAAAAAGGCCGGATGCGCCTTGCGGAAAAACTAAAGCAGGCATACAATCTTGCAAAACCAGATCTGATACGTCAAATTACCACAATGGGGATGATTTATCGGGAGTGGGGACTTCAGCATCCTCAACTTTACCGACTGCTTTTTGCAAATGCCCCACTGGATGAGAATGGTCCGTCTGCTGCCTCTACCGCAGCGTTCGCACCCATACTGGCTGCAACGGAAGAGTTGCTTGGAGAGTCTCAAGCGGCGATGGCAACACAAGCTCTCTGGGCCTTTGTTCATGGTTATGTCATGTTAGAGTTGACCGGACACACGCAACAGTGCATACCAGTTGAAGGCTTTCAATTCGGTCTGACCTGTTTTGTTGAGGGACTGGGAAACAGAGCTGTTCACTCGTGATAGCAACTGACATTGCTATCACGAGTTGTATCAGGCAATATCTTCAACAGCGTTCGCCTCTTTACGCTCAAAAGCAATTCCTCTACGCAAAGCCAGGAATATCAACAGGGCACCAAAGACGTAAGAACCGCCCTGGAGGTTCAGCAAAGGAACAGAGCCAAGTCGATCACCAAGCAGGCCCGCAAGCAGCATGCCAATGAGCGATGCCAGGCTACCAACTGCCTGTTGCGTACCAAAAACACGCCCTCGCAATTTATCCTCAGTCAAAACTTGAAAGAGCGTCTGTATATGCACGCTAAAAAATGCTGCCGGGATACCTACGGCCACAAAGAGAAACATCTCAAGCGGCATGGCAGGGTAAAAGATAGGTATATCGATAATCAAGAGATCAATCACGCCAAAGATACCCGCGCTGATCCAGAGCGTGCGCATAGGTGACTGGCGTTTGCCAAATTGAGCGACCAGCGCATTGCCAAGCAAGTTACCAATCATTTGAATCGAGAGCAGCATGCCATAAATGACCGAGTCGCCATGCAGTACGCGACTCACGAAGATGACCAGTAGCGAACCAAAAATGCCTTCACCAACTCTCGTTACAGCCAGGAAAATGAACAGCACACGTAGCGTCTGCTGACGAGCCACGAGGCGCATTCCCTCCAACCATTCATAACCAATGCGTAACCAGGTAGAAAAAACTGTCGTCACAGGCATACTCTGTTCAGGATCTTCTCTCGCAACGTTCGTCCTGGCACTGACAGGTAATCTCATACAGAGCAGCATCAAACAGACAAAGAAGAAAGAGATGGCATCAAACAGCACAACATAATGCAGGCCAACGGTTCCCAGCAGTATTCCTCCCAACGCGGCCCCTCCCAGGCGTGCAATATAGGTACTGGTGGACATGAGCGCGTTGGCTGGAACGAACTGCTGCTCGTCAACAAGTTGGGGGAGCAGGGCGTTCTCAGCTGGCAATACGAACTGGCTCACACAGGACTCAAAAAAGAGGACGATATAGAGGAGCCAGAGCGTGTCTTTACCGTGGATAAGCAGCATAGGAAGCAACCCCAGAGCGAGCAACAGATTACAAATCAGCATTGTCAAACGGCGGTCCCAGCGATCCACAAAGACACCGGCAACCGAGCTAAGAAGGATATTGGGTAGAAAAGCAATCACAAGTGTCATACTTGTCGCCAGAGCAGAGCCAGTCACCAGATAGATATACACTGGCAGGCCAATATGGAGCAGCCAATCGCCAGTTTGTGAGATCAGGCCACCGAACCAGAGCAGGACAAAGTTACGCCGTCGTAGCAGAGCAAGCATGCGAAATCTCCCTCGTTCATGAATAAGTCAGAGGTTGTGCCATTGTGTCAGGAAAATGTGGATCAGAGAGGAGAAGCTGGCAACTATCTCTCGTATATGCCCAGGACGCGCATTGTGGATCGCTGGATGAGAACATCGAGCCGCGCCGAATCAGCGGCGCTCTGGAAGCTACTCACCCATACAGGCACACCGCTATGATCGATTTCCCGAGCCGGGAGCCAGTGCATACGCGAGTGCTTGCGCCAGAACTGGCTTGCTTCGGGAACATTCAGCGTCATATGGGGGAGCGAGTTGTATTCTTGATAATCACAGTGCGTGCAGACCAGATAAATGCATGTGGAACGGTGGAAACGCAGCAAATGGTTTGCTGGGATATCTTCGGCCTGGACAATCCGTACCTGTAAGGGAGACCGGCACCATAAGCATTGCGCTTGCAACGTATCAACTGCCTGCCAGTAATGTTGACCTAACACTTGAATCTGCCGATTGAGAATGGCTTTCGGGTTTTGCAGCGCTCCCCAAACTTCGGGCCTGTTCAAAACTGCAATATGCCAGCAAGCGGGACATTTAAAGCCAACAATCGAGGATGAAGCAGTGTATTTTGTCAGGCGAGCATTGTTGCACATTGGACACCAGATATTGGTTTCCTGCTCCTGCTCATTTTTTATCTGGGGGATAATTGAGGTGGCCTCAGCCTGAAAATCGGTCGATAATAAGCGGCGTAGTGTTAGTTTGCCTCGATGCAGGCGCTGAGCCAGTGCCTCCTCGCTCAAACCAAGACGCTCAGCAATTTCAGCATAAGGGGATTCGTGAATATAACGCTCGATCAGTACCGCCCGCGTTACAGGTGGCAAAAGGGTAAGGGCGCGATCAAGCAGACGCGCTAGTTCATCCCGCTCAAGCTCCACCTCGATATCAAACGAACTACTTAACGTCTCTTCTATATCTCCCTGCTCCTCAGAGTCGGATACATACTGAGCAAAGGGTACGACGTTGGCAAGATCATGATGGTAGGCGCGGCCCCAGCGCAAACAGACGTTGCGGGCAATAGCGAAGAGCCATTGATGAAGATGGGTTTGTTGTTCATCAGCATTTTGAGATGAAGATGCAGAGAATTTATGCAAGTTGCGCCACGCTTCCAGCAGCGTCTCCTGGGCAAGATCTTCGGCAACAGAGGGATTACCCGTCAGGGAAGTACAGAAACGAACAAGGCTTACACGCTCTTGAGAGAGAACCTCTTGTGATATCGAAAGTGATGTTTGGGTAGACAACATAGCGCCAACTCCTGCTGTTTGCTTTTACAAAGATATCTAATTTTGTATGGGCAAATGCCGCTATGTGTATATCGCAAAAAGAGCGCAAAACTTGACGTATTTTTTGGGTAATTTCCTGCTTTACGCCCCTACATGTGCGGGCCTGGTCTCGCTCGCCTCTACAGACCGCTTTGATCCCAGCGTCCAGAGCAGCAGCGCAATGATTACTATAAGAAATCCGATTACGGCAACGGCAACCTGAACCAGCATGCCGATCATCGCAAGCAATAAGCCAGCAGCGGTCACGACGGGCCAGGGACTCGGCGCGGTATGAGAGGTATAAGAGGCAAGGAGCAGCGCCTCCGCACGGGCCTCTTCCTGCGCGAGGCTCTCAGCACGCACCTGAAGCAATCGTTCAATTGCCCGATGGAGCTTACGGGCATCAAATGGCTTGGGCAAACAGAGTACCTGCGTGGCGGTCGCTGTCACCACAGATGAGGAGGTGGTCGGTTCTAACGCGGCATCTTCCCAGGACAGTATGATGGTCGGCAGCAGAGAGAGCTGCGGATGCTGTTGAATCGCTTCCGGCAATGATTGACGGTGCCGCACGCTAGCGTCGATATCGATCACCAGCAGATCGAGTTGTTGCAGATCCACCGTCGGGATCGTGATGGCTGAACTGGCCTCGATGACATGCATGTCGCGGTTCTGCAAGCCGAGGGCGATCAAACGTCGTAACGAGGCGTCAGCTTCAATCACAAGAATAGCAGGCTTCTTCCCTGGCGACATGTCCATGAATGCTCCTTCAAATAGCAGGATAAATTGAACGATACGTCTATGCCTTTTAAGAAGCATATCCGACATACATTACAATATCTTTACGTCTTAGGGCGAATACCTTACAACGACCTGAATAGATTATACATCGTCAGGAGCTAATTCTCTAGGGGAAACACCTTATAGCGACAATGCCTTACACTTGTCGTGGCGTGGAATGGACAACAATTATATCTTTGCCAATTTGTAGCCCACATCTGGCACGGTCAGGATATATTTCGGGCGGCGCGAATCAGCCTCGATTTTGCGGCGCAAACGACTGATGTAGACCCAGATAAAATCGATGTCGCGGTTATACTCCGGTCCCCAGACCTTCTCCAGCAGCAATTCATGGGTTACGACCATGCCCGCGTTTTGCGCCAGCACGCTGAGCAGATTATACTCGGTGCGGCTCAATTGCACAGGTTTGTCATTGACGCTAACAAGATGCTGGGCGTGATCGATCATCAGATCGCCGGTAGAGAAAACGGCTGGTTTTGCGGGTTGAGCGCTGGCAACAGCGTTCTGGCGGCGCAACAGGACGCGCACACGAGCGAGCAGTTCTTTCATTCCGAACGGCTTCACAACCAGATCATCGCAGCCCAGATCGAGCATCTGCACGCGCTCATCTTCGTCGCACTCGCCACAGAGCATAATGACCGGGATTTGCGAGAACTCGCGCAAACGCTGAAGCAGTTCCACGCCGCTCATATCGGCAAGGCGCGTGGAGAGCAGGATAATATCAGGTTCTTCCAGATCAAGCTGGCGCAAGAACTGAATGCCATGCCCAACCGTTTGCACCCGGTAGCGCTGCTCCTCCAGATTGGCGCGGAGATAGCGGGTCATGCGTGCATCGCTCTCAGCAAGCAGGACGCGCATACGACGATCTGTTTTGAGCAGGCCCGTTGTCGAGGATGACTGTTGCAGAGTTGGCAGGCTGCTTGTTATACTTGGGGATGAGATGGCCTGAGCTGTTGAAGAGAGGCGCGGCACAAAGGGCAACGTAAAATAGAACGTCGCACCCTCGCCAATGCCGGGCGAATCGGCCCAAATTTTGCCGCCGTGCGCCTCTATGCTGGAACGAGCAGAGGCAAGGCCCAGACCACTTCCACTCGCCTGTTCACCATCCGCCTGCACGCGATAAAAGCGATCAAAGATGCGATCAAGATGCTCAGAGGCAAGGCCGATGCCTTCATCCGCAATACTCACCCGTAGCTCAATATCGTTGGCCTCGACTTGAACCGAGACGATCTTGCCAGATGGTGAATATGTTACGGCATTTTGTAACAGGTGGTTCAACGCCTGCTCGATGCGCACAGCATCGCACATAATGGAAGGCACCGATGGTGGCAGAGAAAGCACGAAGCGATGGCCCGGTGCCTGCTTTTGCCAGCGATGCATCAGTTGTGTAAGCAATTCCGGTAAGGCAACCTGGGTCAGACGCAAGGGCTGCGTGCCAGCATCAAGCCGCCAGACATCCAGCAGCGTATTGAGGACATCGTGCAGGCGGTCAGATTGTGTATCGATCATCTGCAACATTTCGTGCTGCATCGCCGCATCCCAACGTGCGGAACTGCCAAGCAACGTCGTCGCACAGCCCTTGATGATGGCGAGAGGCGTTTTTAGCTCGTGGGCAGCCAGGGCCAGCGTCTCACTGCGCGCCTCGACAGCCGAGCGTTCAAGCGTGATATCGTCAAGCAGAATGCCACGACCTAGCAGCAGGCCACGATCATCATGCACCGGGAAGCTACGAATACGCAGCCAGCGCACGGCGGCATCGGTCAGGGCCAGATCGGTTGAATACTCCTGATCGGGATGGAGCCAGACGCGATCCAGTTCAGTATGAGCCTGGTGCGTATCGGCTGCAATCGTCAGCAGATGTTTGCGAACATCAAATAGCTCTGATGTGGATAGTTCGTTTTTACTGATGCGCAACAGACGGAGAGAGCTGGGATTCGAGTAGATGACGCGCTGCTGATTGAGCAGCATAAAGCCGCTACTCATACTCTCGCAGATCTCAGTGAGTACATGATATTCACGTGTAAAAGCTGTTGGAACCATAGAAGATGTATCTGATGTTGAATGTTGAAATGTGGTATCTTCTGGCATCCACTCATCATAATTAGGCATAGATATGCTCTTTCGGGCAACGGAAAGTTGATCAAGAGATAGACAAAGACCGCCCTGAACCACTCAAACCTGCCAGGGTTTATCCGACTACTTCTATTTTAGCAAAATACGTCAACCTTGAAGAGAAAAATAAGTCAATCGGCCTATTTAGGTGCTGCAAGGTTTAATGCATAAAGCCAACCAGCACAATAATAACCAGGTGGAGCAGCATCGCGATGAAAAAACCAACGGAGAGGAGGACGATCCAGCGGTGATCAGTATCCTCTGTGCGCACGCGGGTCGTATAGGCCATAGGCCAGCGCTCCGAGGCAACCATTCCGATAGCGATGCGCAGGCGCAGAGGAGAACGTACAGGAGAGAGGCTCATCTCAGTCATAAGATGGCGATGGCAGGCATCACAGAGCGTCCACGAGAGGCGCGGCTCTGGCACCCCTTCTGGCTCAATGAGATGAATGGGATCTAACCAGATGCGGCGGGTACAGATTGAGCAGGACTGGACGGCTCGTTTCTTCTTTTGTGACCCTCCGCCTCGAACAGGCACGAGGGAGCCAGTTTTGTGCGATGCATTCTTCATCTTATTGCACAATCCTTTCTGTAACCCCCAGTATAGCAATGAGCATAACCAATGGCTGTGATATGTTTGTGATTTCGTCTATGCAGACAATTGTAGCACATTTTGTGGCATATGACCCGTGAATAAGCCGATCCAATGGAAGAAAATGGCGATGAAAAGCTAAGGAAGGGAGAAAGAAGAATGAACCAGCGTTCACGGAGAACAACTGGTTCATTCATTCATGTAATCTACGCCGAAAGAGGCCAGTAGATTATTTTGCGTGGATCATCAGGAAAGGCAGCAGATAGACGGTGCTGAAAACGACAATCCAGACACCATCAACGAAGTGCCAGTACATCTCGCCAGCCTCAACCGCAAAGTGCTTATGGGCGGTGAAATCGCCGCGAGTCGCGCGAATGAGACAGACGATCAGAATGATGACGCCAATCGTCACGTGCAGGCCGTGAAAGCCGGTCAACGTGAAGAAGGCCGAGCCAAAGGTTTTATAGCCAATGGTGAAACCCTCGCTAAAGAGCGACAGATATTCGTAGACCTGTCCGCACAGGAAGATCACACCAAGAATAATCGCTCCCCAGAGGCCGAGAATAAGGCCACGCTGATTGCCTCTTGTAATACTCCTGCGGGCGTAAATCGCCGGAAAGCTACTTGCCAGCAGGAAGACGGTATTGATGGCTGGAAAAGCGACCGGCAAATGTTCGCCGTTGGGCAGCAGCCACAAACCGTCAGGAATTTGAAAGCCGCGCACCTCCAGATAGAGATATGCAGCAATCAGGTTCGCAAAGATCAGCGCCTCTGACGCGATGAAGAAGACCATGCCCCACCAGTTGAGGCCACGACTTACCTCTCCATGCTCTTCGAGCGCCCGCATCTGCTCGCCGTGAGCAACGCTCATATCAATAACTCCCTACCTATTTCTCAAGAGCGTGCGGTTTCTTTTTGCAGAGAAGCCGCACGCAGATCATACAACCTAGCGACGTTCCAGGCTCCAACCGATGAGCGAGGTGATGACCAACACCACGCCAATGCCCATCATAATCGGGTGCCAGGCAACGCCCAGGAACATCACGCACAGCGAAAACGCAAGAACGATCGGCCAGTAACTAGGGCGAGGTGAGGCCGCCTTTTCATCAAAGGGTTCCTCAACTTTCTTTTTAGCTCGCTTCTTGCGCGGAGTCGCACTTGCCTCTGGAGCGCTGGCATCTTCAGCCTTCGCCGTCTCAGACTCAGAAGCAACATCAGCAGAAGGACTCTCCGCCGTTGCCGACGTTTCCAGCTCTTTCTGCTCCTCTTCCGCTGGAGAAGGAGTGGTCTGCTCCTCTCCGGGATCTGATTGTTGTTCCTCTTGCGCAGTGGCCCCACGCAATTTTTCCGATTGTCCAGTCGTTTTCATGATCTTCGCTTACCTTACTTAGTGGATAACCTGCTTCCAGTCGGCAACCTCTGGATACTTCTTATCGTAGAATGGGCGACGGCTGCGCACGACGGGCAGAGTCAGGAAGTTGTACTGCTTCGGAGGAGAAGCGGTATCCCATTCCAGCGTAAAGGCATCCCAGGGATCGGTTCCGGCCTTCTCGCCATTCTTCAAGCTGCTAATCAGATTGAAGACGAACACCAGGACGCCGATACCGATGATAAAAGCGCCGATGCTAGCGATCAGATTCCATTCGTTCCAGCCCAGGTTGGCAGGATAGGTGTAGACGCGGCGAGGCATGCCCAGCAAGCCCAGAATGTGCATCGGGAAGAAGGCCAGGTTCATGCCAACAAAGAGCAGCCAGAACTGAATATGGCCCAGCTTCTCGTTCAGGAGCTTGCCAGTCATTTTGGGGAACCAGTAGAAGATACCAGCAAAGATACCCAGAGCGGAACCACCAAAGAGGACGTAGTGGATGTGGGAGACCACAAAGTAACTGTCCGTCACCTGATAGTCAAAAGGAACCACAGCCAGAGCCACACCGTTCAAACCACCGATCAGGAACATCGAGACAAAGCCAAGCGCAAAGACCATTGGCGTCTTGAAGCTAATCTTACCCATGAAGATCGTAGCAATCCAGTTGAAGATCTTCACAGCGGTTGGGATCGCGATCAGCGTTGTGCTAACGGCGAAGAAGGACTGCGCGATAGGCGGCAGACCAACGGCGAACATGTGGTGCGCCCAGACGGTGAAGCTCAGGAAACCGATAGCTACACCAGACCACGCCACAAACGTATAACCAAAGATAGGTTTGCGCGAAAAGACGGGCAACACTTCGGAGATGATACCGAAGGCAGGCAGGATCAGAATATATACTTCCGGGTGTCCAAAGGACCAGAACAAGTGCTGCCACAAGAGCGGATCACCACCAAAGGCGTACTGATAGAAGTGCGTCCCAATGTGACGGTCAAGCAGGAGCAGCACAGAAGCCGCTGTCAGGCTAGGCAGAGCAAAGAGCAGCAAGAAGGCCATCACCAGGATCATCCAGGAGAAGAGCGGCATACGGTTGATGCTCATGCCCGGTGCACGCATTCTCAGGATCGTCACCACAAAGTTTAGCGCACCTGTTAGAGAGGAGACGCCAAGCATCATCGTGCCGAGAATCCAGAAGTCGGCATTCATGCCAGGGGTACACTCGAAGCCGTGTCCACAGCCAGCTGCCGTCTGATTCAGAGGAGCATACATAAACCAACCACCGTTAGGAGCGGCTCCGAACAGGAAGCTGGATTGAATGAAAATGCCGCCAAAGAGAATGACCCAGTAGCCAAACGCATTGAGGCGTGGGAAGGCCATATCACGAGCGCCGATCATCAGCGGCACAACGTAGTTACCCAGGCCAGCAAGCATAGGCATCACGAACAAAAAGATCATCGTGGTGCCGTGCATGGTAAAGAGCTGGTTATATTCCTGGGGAGAAAGCACCCTCGCGCCTGGCTCAGCCAGCTGAGCACGAACCAGGAGAGCCTCCATACCGCCCACCAGGAAGAAAAAGAAGGCAGTAACGATATACATAATACCGATCTTTTTATGATCGGTGGTCGTCAGCCACTCGCCAACATAGGTCTCGCTGAATGACTTGCGACGTACCAGTGTGGTTGCGCTATCACCGATAGTGCGCGTTGCCATAAACATTCCTCCAACACTCTAGCCCTGTAGAGATACAGGGTAGATGGGCTATTTCAGACTCTCCAGATACGCCACCAGTTGTTGAATCTGCTCGTCCGTCAATGGCCCGATAGCCATATCATTGCCCGGTTTGATGCCCTGGGGATCGTGCAGCCATTTCGCCAGGTTACAATCCTTCAGGTTGTTTGGATCTTGACACTGGGCAGAGTTATTTTCCAGAACGCCACCAGCAATGAAATTGCGGCTCCCAAAGTGAGTCAGGTTTGGACCAGTAAAACAGCCCTGCGCAGGTCCGGCGTTGGGCGCATCACAGGCAGGATTGGGATTGGTGGCTTTTGTACTGGTGATATCCACGCCAACAATACCATGACAGGCTTGACACCCGGCATCCTTAAAGACTTGCGCTCCCTTCGCCGCCATACTGCCAGCTGCGGGTGCCACTGCCGCTTGCTGCTGTGTATGCGTCCAGGCGAGGAAGTCGTTTGACTCATCCACAACCACATTAAAGCGCATATTGGCGTGTTGCGTACCACAATATTCGGCACAGATACCAAGGTAGGTCTTATTTGGCGTATCGGCCTTAAACCAGCGCTGGTTGTTGTGACCCGGAACAACGTCGGTCTTACCGGTCAGTTCGGGAACCCAGAAGCTATGGATGACGTTGTTAGAATACAGAGAAACATTGACTACTGTATTGGCGGGAACCACCAGTGAGTCCGCAGTAGTGATATTGTATTCGGGATAATAGAACTCCCACCACCACTGATGGGCAAACGCCGTTACTTCCAGCGTCTTTTCCCCGGCTGGCGGCGTAGCAACTTCAAACAAACCTCTAATCGTGTAGCCCAGCACGATAAAGAGGATCAATGCGGGAATAACGGTCCAGGCCACCTCGACTTTAGTATTGCCATGCAATTGCTTCGGGGTGGGCGAGCCTGGACGCTCGCGAAAGCGGATCATGGAAAAGATCAGTATGCCTTCCACCGCCACAAAGACAATCGTGGCAATGATCAGAATAGCAACAAATACTCCATTCTCGCTGTTCGCGACTGGTCCCGCCGGATTGATTATGGAGGGTGATCCCTCTCCACAAGCGACTAACAGGATCGAGGACAAGAGCATGACCGGAACCAGGAGCAGCCAGCGCTTCGTCCTACGAAATAAAGGCATCCTCACGTCTAAATCTCCTACGAAAAGTGTTTGACGATGGACGATGATGTCATTTTCAGCCCGTCTTCATAATTCAGAACATCATGCATAACATCACGCAAAGTAGTCCGGCAAAGAGTGACACATTCTTTCCATATTACTGATGTAGTGTAGCGATAGAGCCTGAAAGAAAACTTGCAGTTCCTCAAAGGAACCTTACAGCGACCTGAATGCAGATCTGGGCACAGGGAGTACTACGACACACACATTCCCGCCACTGTATCCATAGCACAAATACTATAGCGTAAATGCCTATTTTTGACCACTGCTCTATCAGCTTATTCCATGCAAAAAATGCTGCTCTGATCGGGCAGAGCAGCATTTTTTTTAGTAATGGCTATTTATCGCGGAAGCGCAAGAGCAACATCCCGTTAGCAATGACGAGCAGGGCTGCGCCTGTGTCGGCAAGGATGGCGAGCCAGAGGTTGGCAATCCCGATCAGCGTGAGCGTCAGGAAGGCCACTTTCACCAACAGTGAGAAGGTAACGTTGGTCTGGATCGTGCGGAGGGTTGCCCGGCTCAGGCGAATGAGGTAGGGCAGCTTCGATAAATCATCTTTCATTAG
Organism: Reticulibacter mediterranei; assembly: GCF_016587455.1. Classification (NCBI taxonomy): domain Bacteria; kingdom Bacillati; phylum Chloroflexota; class Ktedonobacteria; order Ktedonobacterales; family Reticulibacteraceae; genus Reticulibacter; species Reticulibacter mediterranei. The sequence goes on from NZ_BNJK01000001.1 coordinate 3,346,313, forward strand.
CGCGATATCGGCGGTTTCCAGTGCCGTATCACTCCCCGCAACGCCCATCGCAATACCAACGGTCGCGCTGGCAAGGGCGGGTGCGTCATTGATGCCATCGCCGATCATAGCGACAGCAGGATGAGATGCAACCAGTTCTCGCATCGCCTGCGTTTTCTGATCTGGCAACAGATTGGCCCGCACCTCGTCCAGATCGAGTTGTTGCGCGACCACACAGGCCGTCTTCTCATTATCGCCGGTGAGCATAATGAGTGAAGTGATTCCACACGCTTTCAACGCTTTGATGGCCTGTGGCGCATCGGCGCGGATCTCATCGGCAACCGCGATCAGGCCGTGAATCGTGTCGGACTGACGGGCGAGCAGCACCGTTTTACCCTCGTGTTGCAGCCGGTCAATCTGCGCCTGGACTTCGTCGCTTACATTCTCAAAGAAATGAGGCTTGCCAACGGTAACGAACGTTCCGTCTACTGTAGCTTGAGCGCCACGTCCGGGCAGAGCGAGAAAATCGACAGGCTCCACCCAGGACAGGCCACGTCCGCGTGCCGAATCAAGGATGGCCTTCGCCAACGGATGCTCAGATCGACTCTCAATTGCCGCAAACTGCACGAGCAGCTCGTTTTCAGTGCGCCCATCGAGCGGAAGAATGTCAGTGACCATCGGATGCCCACGCGTGATCGTTCCCGTCTTATCGAAGGCAATCGCTTTGACTTTGCTCATGGCCTCAAGGTAGGCACCGCCTTTGATCAGCACACCGCTACGAGAAGCACGACCAATGGCCGCAACAATAGAGACGGGCGTTGAAATGACCAGAGCGCAGGGGCAGGCAATCACCAGCAACACCAGCGCCTTATAGAGCCAGGGCAACAGCGCACCGCCGGTCAACAGCGGGGGCACCAAAGCAACCAGAACAGCGATAATAATAATTGCAGGTGTATAATAACGGGCAAATTGATCGACAAAACGCTGAGAAGGTGCACGTGAACCCTGAGCCTCCTGCACCAGCGCGATGATCTTCGCGATCATCGTCTCCTCAGCACGCTTCGTCACCTCGACCTCGATATATCCATGCTCGTTCAGGGTGCCAGCAAACACATCGTCGCCAATAGCTTTCTCGACGGGCAGGCTCTCGCCAGTGATGGGAGCCTGATTGATTGTGGTGCTGCCCAGCACGATCCGACCATCAGCTGCAATGCGCTCTCCAGGCCGTACAAGCATCAGTGCGCCTGGTTGCAATTGATCCACGACAACGCGCTGCTCTCCGGCCTCGGTTTTGATGGTCGCCTCGCGCGGCGAAAGATCGATCAGGCCGCGAATCGAGTGGCGCATCTTATCCATCGTGACACCTTCAAGCATCTCACCAAGCGAAAACAGCACAACCACCGCCGCGCCCTCAGACCACTGCCCGATAATGGCTGCGCCCACGACCGCAATTGTCATCAGCAGATCGATGCCCAGCGTACGACCGCGCACCAGAGCAAAGTAACCGCTACGAGCGATGCGATAGCCGCCGATTACAATGGCGGCCCCATAGAGTGCATTGACGAACAGATCCGTTGTATGAAAGAGTTCCAGCGCAAAAGCCAGCGTCCAGACAAGAGCGGCAAGCGCGGTCGGCAACCATCTATTGTAGCCCTGCCAGAAGTTGTTGAGCCAGACAAGCAAGCGACCAGGATTGATGGGCAGGACCGTCTCGGAAACTGCGACCTCGTCATGATGGACAGCACCATGTTGATGCTCGTGTTGCTCCTCTCCACAGGCACACGAGGAACCACAACCACCCTTCGCGGGAGACAACACCGTCAGCCTGCCAGTCGAGCCGTTCACCACGTCATAGCCCAGTTCACGGATCAATTGCTCGATCTTTACACGGCTGAGCGTCCCCGCCTGATAGCCAACGGCCATCTTCGAGGTAGCAAAATTGGCGTTGACGTGAATGACGCCAGCCAGCCGCTTGACGCCACGTTCAAGCGTGGTCGCACAATCCGCACAATCTAGCCCGGTGAGCAGAAGGGTGTCATGTTGCGCCTGTTCCGCAACGTTGGAATGAGCGTCGGCAATGACATCCTGAACGCGCGGGAGTGGAAGGTATGTATCATCATAGGTAACGATCAAACATGTTCCTCGCCGATCAAGATCGACCGCCTTGATACCTTCGGTCGTTCTCAAGAACTGCCGCATGCACGGCTCGCAGGCGCTCTTTTGAGGGGCATCGAGCAGTATTTCAACTGTTTTCACAGCCATAATATACTCCAATTTCTGGCCGCCAATATTTAAACGATTTAGCAATTACTAAATTATAGTCTGACATAGCAAATTTTGCAAGGGATTGTCTCTACGAATTGTAAGGGAGAAGATTGGGAGAACACCTGATGACAAAATAGTATCTTTGCTCTATAGTATTGAATAAATATAGCAAGAGAATGTCCTTCTTTGCAAAATTCATATGTAGCGACAATCCCTTGCGGTTGTCGTTCAGCAGAAATAGAAAGTGTAGTGTTATGCACGGACATGACATGAGCCAGCCCTGGTTTACCCAGTGGAATTGGAATCCGATAATTCTTGTTGGCATCGCGGTGCTGATCGGCCTGTATTGCTATGGAATCATATTTCTGCAACGCAACTATCAGGCCGAAGAACATGCTCGTCGAGGGCAGATCGTGGCATTCGCAATCGCGATGGTGGCACTTTTTGCAGCCCTCATATCACCGCTTGATATGCTGGCGGAGATGCTGTTCACAGGACATATGATACAACACCTCATGCTTGCATTTATGGTTGCTCCCTTGATGGTATTAGGGATACCGCCAAAAATTGCCAGTCTGCTCTTACAGCCACGACCAGTTGCGCTAGGCTGGAAATGGCTGGTAATGCCGCTCATCTCAGGTATCCTTTTTAATGCCAATATCTGGATCTGGCATGCACCCCCTATTATGAACGCCATGATGGAGAGCAATAGCCTCCATCTACTCGCAATGGTGTTATATGTGGTAACGGGTATCCTCTTCTGGTGGCCGCTATTTGGGCCGGTACAAAATGGCGTGTTCCCGCTGAATCTGGCCGGCAAGCTGATATACATTTTGCTCGGTGATATGCCAATGGTTCTGCTGGGCGCGGGATTGACCTTTACTTATCCACTTTACGCGACATACGCCATGACCTCGCGCATGCTCGGCCTCACTCCGGCGCTGGATCAGCAACTCGGCGGCCTGATCATGTGGGTTCCCGGTGCTATTTTCATGATTGTGGTTGCCAGCATCCTCTTCCTGCGCTGGATGCTCAAGCAAGAGGCCCGTCAACAGGAGGAAGATCGACGGCTTGCAGAACTGGCAGACGAGCCAGCATAACGAGACGGGGAGAAACACCCGAATATGGCAGGGGCGACGGCTTGTCCTCGCCCGTCTTGCACCAAATATATGTATTGTTTCCCGGGCGAGGACAAGCCGTCGCCCCTGCCATATTCGGCCTTGCCCCGAAGAATTTCGTGAATGCACCAATAATGTCGGCCCAGAGCTTTCCAGTTCTCCGCTCAAAGGGGTGCAGGGTCTCCCTGCCGGGGTCTGGGGTGTCCCCAGTTTCCTTCCCTCCTTCGCGCGCCGCCTGCGGCGGCGCGCAAAAGAGAAGAAAAAAGGTTTTTGCGGGGACACCCCGCACCCCGGCAGAGGGCTGCCGCCCTCTGCACTCCCGCAAGATGGGAGAATTGGAAAGCCCTGAATGTCGGCCTGCTTCGCTTGCGTACGTTGACGACATGGACTATAATTTAGCAAGTGTTAAATTGTTTATTGAGACACGGTATAGATAACAGCGGAAGGAGCAGGAGATGAGCGACAGGCCCAGAAAGGGCGCGAAACGGATAACCGCAGGTTCCTCGCAAGCGACAGATCGTTGTCTTCTGCCTGGAGCCGATCGGGAGCGCGTCGAACGCGGCAGAGCAAACTTACTACCAGAAGAAATCTATGGAGACATCGCCGAAATTTTCCGCGCACTGGGCGATTCCAGCCGCGCAAAAATCGTCTATAGCCTCCTCAAACAAGAACTGTGTACCTGCGACCTGGCAGAAATTACAGGTCATTCTGAGTCATCGGTTTCACAGCATTTACGCATCTTGCGACAGTTGCGGCTAGTCAAAAGCCGGCGCAGTGGCAAGCAGGTCTTCTATAGCCTCGATGATACCCATATTCGCATCCTGCTGGCCGTTTGCCTCAGCCATGTGCGGGACACAGATCAGCAACACGAGGGACTCGGCAAGGTGCTTGAGGTCTTTGAGCAAGCGGAATAGCAAACAACACGCCCTTTTACCGACGAAATCATGCATATCCGACACCTGCGTAGCGACAATGCCTTGCGCTTGTCGCTTCTTTTATTCAGGTAATTGTAAGGTAACTTCCAGGGGCTGCAAGGGAAGTATCAGGAAGAACGACGACAATAGTCAATGGTTTACTATACTTTCGTTACGTTGGCGAATGCGTCGAGATATCGCTTGCATGGGATGTTTGATGCAGCCCACATATATTTTTTAACAAGAGACAAGTGAGGAAGAGCAGTTGATAGTCAAGGAAATAGCATCATCTGAAAAAGAGCCTGAGAGTTTAAGGCAGCTTATCTCTAGCTATATTAATCTGATCAAGCCACACGTTACTGTCTTGCTGCTGGGAATCACCGTTGCAGCGATGGCGATTGCGTATCAGGGGCTACCGCCACTCGGCCTTGTGCTGGCAACCCTGCTCGGTGGCGCAATGGCAGCTGGAAGCGCCAACTGCATTAACTGCTATATTGATCGCGACATTGATCAACTGATGGGGCGCACGCAGAGACGATCTCTCCCCGCAGGCAAGGTGCAGCCCACACAGGCGCTGATCTTCGGCATTCTCCTGGGCGTTGGCTCCTTCGCCGTTCTTACGGTCTTCGTCAACCTGCTCAGCGCTGTACTCTCCTTTGCTGCCATTCTCTTTTATGTCTTCGTCTATACGCTCGGCCTGAAACGCAATACGGCGCAAAACATCGTCATTGGTGGAGCTGCCGGAGCGGTACCGGTGCTGGTCGGTTGGGCCGCCGTCACAAACGAGGTTTCACTGGCAGCCATCTGGCTGTTTGCCATCGTGTTCTACTGGACGCCGCCCCACTTCTGGGCGCTTTCGTTGCTGATCCAGAAAGACTATGAGAAAGCCAGCGTGCCTATGCTGCCGGTCCTGATGGGTGAGCAGGAGACGCGCCGACAAATTTTCCTCTACTCGCTGTTGCTCCTTGCGGTGACGCTCATTCTGTTCGTCCTGCATACGATGGGCTACATCTTCCTCGCCGGAGCGCTGATCCTGGGCGGCATCCTGATCTACATGTCGGTCCGTCTCTTACGCGATCAAGCCGACTCGAAGAAGTGGGCGCGAACCATTTTCTGGTACTCGAACTGCTATCTCGCAGCGATCTTTGCCATAATGGTGATAGACAGAGTTGTACATTTCTAGGAAACACACATCATGAGCATACGTTGGAACTGGCGTCTCGCTTCACGCCTTTCAGTGATTACCCTGGCCGTGCTGGTGATACTGCTGGTTACGCTGTTGCAACAGCGCCAGCAGGCCGCAACGACGATGCAGGCAACCAGCCCATCGACGACGGCTTCAGGCTTGCAGGGAACGGATCTTAACGGGGCCGCCGCAGCGGATTTCAGCTTGACCGATCAATTCGGCAAACATGTGTCGCTTTCACAATACAAAGGGAAACCGGTGGTGCTGACCTTCCTCTACACCAACTGTCCCGATGTATGTCCGTTGACGGCTGAGAAGCTGCATGCGACGATGCAAATGTTGGGTCAGGACGCACAGAACGTTGGCATTATCGCGGTCAGCACCGATCCCGCGCGTGACACGCAAGCGGCAGCGCTCAAATTCTCAAAGGCGCACAACATGCAAGATTCCTGGCACTATCTGGTTGGAACGGAGCAGCAGCTTTCACCGGTCTGGTCCGATTACCACATCTTCGCGCAACAGCAGCAGCAAACGGTCAACCACAGCATGGGGATCTACGTTATCGACAAACAGGGCCGCCAGCAGGTCTATCAAGACAACGACTTCACTCCAGCTCAACTTGCCGACAACTTGAAAATTTTGTTGAAGCAGTAAATAAATATGGAAGAAACAAACTCACGAGATACGCATTATCTGGTTGCATATCTCGTGAGACTCATCGCCAGCAACTTTGGATCGCACGTTTGGCTTCTTTAGTATTGCTGGATTGCAGTTTCGCTATGATTCCCTCCTCTGGAGAGAAGATCGGCTTTCTCTTCTTCCACCAAAGCTGGAAAATCCTCAAAGGTAGGTACTATCTCATCAAAGATCTGCTCGAATGGTTGCCCATATTCACGGGAAAGGGTGTCCAGGAATTGTGTGAGTTGTCTCCCCTCATCAGAGGAAGAAGCAGCCTCAAGAAGGGTGGCAATCATCGACGGATTGACGATTTCACGCGGAGATGCCATTAAGCCATTGATCATCATATATTTCATAAACATGCCCATGCTTTGCGGATTGCGCGGATCTTGAGCTATCTGCCATCTAGCTTGCTTGAGGTACAGATCAAAGTATTTCTGAGCCAATGTCATCCCCTCCAGCGACAAAGGGCCGGAATACTCGACACCAGGCCAGCATCGATCCGCAATAGCGCTGAGCTACCAGGCAGCTTCAATCGCACCCTGTATGCACTGAAAGAACCGATGTTCAAAGTCGAGTTGAGGCAGTTCGCGTTGCTCACGCAAACAAGTTCCCAACATTTCTGCTTCGATGGCCGCCATGCTCATGCCTTGACCATAGATAGGATCAACATTGCAGAATGCATCACCCATCACCAGCAAACCTGAAGGCCAGCGTTCCATTTGCTCATAGTGCTGACGAAGGCATTCCAGGATGCGATAGCCCCTCGGCTGTGTGACTGGCTCCGCCTCCTCCTGCAAGACATCAGCAAGTTCCTGAGAAAGTAACTGACGCAAGCCCTGATCAAAACCCTCTGAGTCAGTCGGAGGATAGAATCCGCCCGCGCTAAAAAGGATCACTCCAAACCTGTCCTTTTCAATCATGCTAGAATATGATGTTCTGATCTTTCTTTCCGGTTGACCCTCAATGATAATGCCAGCCCTTTTTTGCGCAAACTGCGGAGAAACCTTGTAGTAACAGGTACTATACCCCAAAGCGCTCTTGAGGCGTTCAGGTTCAGGTACATCATAACCCAATTCCTGAACCCATTGTGATGTCTTCGAAGAGCGTCCACGCGCGTCAACAACCAGATCAGCCATAAGCACCTCATGTTGTCCTAGCTGGCCGCGTGACCGAACATAGATCCCATCAACGCACGTCTGGTCGGGCAATGTGTGGAAACCAATGACTTCCAATCCGGTGAGAAAGCGTACGTTCGCAAGCGCTTGCACGCGCCGACGAAGGGTCCATTCCAGTAAAGCTCTACTACAACTGGCATCTTTCCCTTGCTTCAGAAGAAAAGGAGTATCCTGTCGCCCATATTCGTTAATAGCTGTAAAGATCTTATTCTCTGACGAGAACGCTCCACGCTCCAATAATTCATCGACATAACCAGGGAAAAGGCGTTCTATAATTACATCTCCTCGAAACAGTAAGCGATGGAGATGAAATGCTTGAGGGGTTCCTGGACGATTCCCAGGCTCCTCGGGAAGTGTGTCTCTCTCTACCACGCAAACCTGATCATAATACTCTGCAAGGACACGCGCAGCGAACAACCCGGCAATACCAGCCCCAAGCACAAGCGCCTGCGTTCCACTTTCATGGGTCTGTGGGATAGTGATCTTTCCATTGAGTGACATTATCGTTGGATTCCTTATCTTCTTAATCAAACTGAGAACAGTTGGTTTTCAAATGGCTACAGGTATATAATTATATAGATACCTGTTTCTCTTTACTATAGACGGAAAGCAAACAAGTATCAATATACAAAATGAAACCAATGGTAACCTAACTAACATATAAGGGGGCAATGTTGCCAAACACATCCCAACCGCCAGAAGACTTGCGGGTCAGACGAACCCATAAACTCTTATGGGAAGCGCTCCTCTCGCTCTTAGAGCAGCGTCCACTCGAATCGATCAGCGTCACAGAGATCTGTGAGAAAGCGATGGTGCATCGAGTTACATTCTATAAACACTTCGAAGATAAATATGACCTGCTAGAGTATGGCCTCCAAGCCACCCGAATGCAGTTGATTGAAGAACTTCATCAGGAAGAAACCTCTCAAACAAAGAGAAAACACATACGAATGCTCGAACAGATCGCAAAGCACCAGCGTCTCTACTCCCTGATGATGGTAGAGAAAGAAACCCATTCTTTGCCAAGCTTGATGCGCCAACAGCTAACAAAAGATATAGAAACCGATCTCAAACAGGCTCAGGAAAAAGGAATCCAACTGCCTATGCCCCCAGAGGTCATGGCACAATTTTACGGGGGAGCAATCGTAACACTTGGTGGCTGGTGGCTTGAGAATGGTATGTCCATCTCTATAGAGGAACTTGCTCGCTATCTGGATCTCTTGCTTCCTGACACACTGGTAAGTCATTGACAGGGGTCAAACAGAATTGTAGAGAGCGATGGTCAGTATAGCTCATCCATTCTAGAACAAAAGCATCTGTTCTCCCAGGTATGTGCGGCACACAGCAACAGGATGCCTATAGCGCTTGAAGCCGCGCCTTCCTTATGGCGAAGTTGCTCTTTGGCCGCCGGGGAAGTCACCCTGCTTACGCTCAAGCGCCACACGATCCCACTGCACTAGATTCGCTGCGACCTCATAGGCGCTCTGGAAAAACTCCAGCAACATCTGTTCTGGCGCAGCGGCCTGCCGCACATCCTCATACCGTAAGAGGAACTCGCCCAGTTCTGCACTATAGAAGGCGGCTGCCGGGCGTAGCGCGGCGTCTGCCAGACCCGAGGGCGTGGGTACAGTATATGAGTAAAACGCCGGGGTCTGGAACTGCTCATTGCCCGGCCAGAAACCACAACTGATCGCTTCGTGCGAATAGGCTTCACGCGTAATCTGATCCGCCCCTGGACGATCCGGCGCACGCCGTCCCGAAAACAAGGTGAGCGCCAGGTCGAAACTTCCCCAGAAGAAATGCGCCGGGCTGCTTTTGCCCAGAAAGAAGGAGCGGTAGCGCTTGAGAACTGTGTCCGCCTGGACCAGGATGTGCCAGAAGCGGTGGGCGTAAACGGGATCGTAGGAGGCATGCACTTCATCTTCATTAAAGCGAATGGGGTGCTGCACTTCGCAGGGCAACGTGTTGATTGTGACATCGATTCCCAGGGCACGCAAGCACGCCATGAACTCCTGATAAAAGGCGGCGACAGAGCGCGGGATCAGCGGCAACGCTCTGCGGCTCCCCTCGCTCGTGACAATGAAGAGGGTGTGATCGATGAAGTCAAACGCCACTTCAAAGGTGCCGCCTCGATAGGGGATGGGAGAAGTGGTCAGCCCACGCGGGGTGACATACAACGCGACATGCCACCAGTGGTTCACAGGCGAACTCAACTCCATTCTGACCTTGCCCACGATCTGGGTCCACATATGCAATGTCTCACATGTATCCTTCCATGTCTCAAACGGCAACAACGGCCATCGCTCCGTAACTTCCCCTTGATCCATCGTGCTTTCCATGTGTTTCTCCTTCTGGTTGTCGCTCTTTATCATTGCGACTTTTATAACCGAACTCGGAGATATTCCACTTTACAATATATGAGTCCCGTCGAGTTTGAAGATCGATAGGAAAACTTCCACACATTCTCCCCCTCCACAAAACTGGGTGAAGGTCATCGAACCTGATGTGATTTGTTCGCATTGTGATAGTGTATAGCATGTCCTCATTGCTTTATACAACGTTACACAGATAGGTGCAAACTCTGGCACAATCACACAAGCTTCCTAATATCGCCATATGCGCGATAGAAGCCGCCACCGGTCGCCAGGCGCACCTCATCAACCAGATAACGAGTGTTCTCCTCGCGAATATTTTGCGGGAACTGGACACGCAGATTGGGATCGAAGCCAGGAGAGACGACGCGCATACGCAGACGGCTCCCATCACGATAACATTCGAGCATGATACCCTGAGTCGCATTGGAGGTCGTTTCGAGCGTTGTTGGCGCTGGCGTTGTGGCTGCTACAGCTGGCGCTTTGACATCAACAGCCTGTGGCACCGTCCCGGAACGCGCAGCCTGGATCGCAGCCTCGCTCACATCAATACAGGCCAGATGGCCGCTCGTCGTCACAATAAAGAGACGATTATCGAAGTATTGCATCGAATAAGCGGAGCCACAGCCTGTCTTCAGCTTCCACAGGCGCTCTCCCGCGTGATTGAAGCAATAAACCGAATCTCTACTATCGCCCGCAAAGATGTACTGGCCCTGAGCAGTCGTGGCGCACGAGAAGATCGGCGCATCACAGTCATAGATCTTCCCCGGCTCCCCCTGCTTCGTAAAGCTATACACTTTGCAATCGCTGGTTCCGGCATAAACCATCGTCTCATCCTGCCAGCCAAAGAGAACCGGGCCTCTTGTCCGCTGCTGCCAGAGTTGTTGCCCGTCGCTGTTGCGATACATCGTCACACCGCCCGAATGCCCGTGATAGATGCCCTCGTTGCCACAGCGCACCATCCAGCCGGAGGAATAGGAAGTGCTTTTGAGCCATTCGGACTCGTCTTCGTGGCTCACCAGAGCGACGCGCCCGCCAGCATCGGAGACGGCCAGCGAGCCATTGAGGATATCGAGCCAGTAGATGTCGATATCGGGAGCGATCTGGTAGGAAACGCGCGGTATTTTGCCGCTAAGATCATAGACATTGCCATCGTCGCAACCAGCATAGAGCCAGATATCGTCGGCCACCAGACATTTCACGCCATCTGGCAACGTCAATTGAGATTGCACCTGTCCACTATGATCGAGGCCAAAGATGCGCCCCGCCTCGTTGCCCAGCCAGCAATGTTGCTCATCAATAAAGATACCAAAGGCTGGGCTACTGGAAGCAAATTTCCAGAGAACAGGCGCTTGCAGCGATGGCGTGGTCGTCCTGGTGTGGTGGGTCGAGGCTCCTAACGTCATAGAGCGCCGCGTCACAGCACGCTTCTGGCGCTGCCCCATCACGGCTGTTTGGTAGCCGCCTTTGAGCTTGGCGCGTATCTTTTTCTGGGCAAACTGCTGCGCATATTCGGCTGTGGCATGCTGGCTCGTCTGGGTCTGCCCCTGATCGCCAATACGCCCATAGCGAATACGCACCTCTGTATCATCAGTCACCACTTCATAAAATTTATGTGCGCCGCCCGGTTCAGACAGTTCGAGATACGTCGTTGTTGCGGTCATATAATTACTGCATCCCTTCAGATTGATGTTTTTATTGACAAAGCTCTCACGTAGCGACAATCCCTTGCGGTTGTCGCGGGCCAGAATACTACCATGCATGGGGGCCGCGACAACCGCAAGGGATTGTCGCTACGTGAGAGGAGAAGCGCTCCTACAATGTGTCAATCATATCATTATCAAGCAACTGCTGCTGGTTGCCAGATGGCTGGTATTACCTCTTCCTCACGTTGTGCATAATCATCGGAATGGGGCGGGAAGATATTGTAACTCTGCACGACAGAAATTGCGCGTTCTTCGTCGGAGAGCAAAGAGAGAAAATTGGTCAACCAGTGATCTGCTTCGGGGACGTCCTGAGCGCGAACAATGCAGTAATCATTGACATAGCGGCCAAATTTGAAGACGCGCAAGCGGCGTTCGCGCTGTTTGGCGGGATCGCGCCGCAGACGATAGACGCGTTGTTCTTGCGGATAGACCTTGCTGGACACATCGAGAAAATGTTGACGCTCTAGTTGCGTGTACAACTGCTCGCCCAGGAAGAGACGCAGGGTATTTTCGGCTCTTTGCGCCGGAGTATAGCCATCTCCCAGATCCACCTGATCGCCAACGCGGAGGATATCGCGCAAACCGATACGTTGCGAACGAGCAGAGCGGCGCGTAATCGAAAAGTGTTCAGGTGGCTGACCGGCCAGAGGATAGCCAGCAGCGCGTGCAACTTCGGCGGCAATGGCGTATCCGGCCCAGCCTGCCACGCCCGCAATCATGCTCTGCTGGGTGGGATGATAGCGCTGCGCAAAAGCTACCAGCCCGCTTGCGGTGGTCCCGTTCCCGGTAGTCAGACGCAATAACACGAAATAATACGGCCTGTTATCAAGCTGGCTGCTGCGCTGCTCGATAGACCAACGGCCTCCAAGTCCGGGCCACTGCTGCTGCGTTGCCTGGACGAACAGATTGTTGACGGCGGCTGTCCCACTGGCACGCTCAAGCGGCACGCCAGTATTTTGAGAAGTGGTCAAAAGTTGCGCCAGTCGAGTATGCTTGCACGAGCGCACTGTGCCTCCGTCTTGCCGAAACGTCCAGGCAGGGCAGTCGCAAGAGAAAGCGCCAGTACGCCAATCTGCCAGGACGCGATACCATGAATTGGCGCGTGAGGCCGATTCGATAGCCATAATCAGGCGATAATCGCCATTCGCCAGACTACGTGGCATAGCATCCTCCCATATTTTAATAGTTTTCTATTTAAAGTTTTCCATTCGCCATCACATCAGGAGTTTCACAATGAATGTGGAACTCCTGATGCAATTGGCTTCGTTGAAATGTAATTTTGCGGCATAAAGAATTGTGCAACTACAAACACAATCGGCTCGTAGTTATTTGTACAAGGCATTTTTTCGTTGCTAGCCACCTTGCGTCATGCTCAAGATCAGGAGATTCTCTGATTTGGGATCGAACTCGTAAACGGGCACCGGGTTCGGTATCACGCCGGGTCGAGGGGGCTGCGTTGCCATAACCGGGCGACGACGTGTACGAGCAGAGTGTATGAGATCCTGGGCATTCTGCAATGCCCAGCGCTCATCGGCTTCAAGCGTATCAAGAGCGGCCAACGACTCAACACGGGGAAAAGCCACGGGTGTATCGCCTGAACGTCCAAAAACACGAATGGTTCCAACGCCGAGTACAGCAGAGCTAAAATTACCCTGACGACAACGTTCTTGCCAGCGGCGTTGCAAGGCTTCTTGATTCATAACAGTCATCTTTTCCTCCTTGTGCGTTTTCGATAAGATAGAACAGGTAATCCTCATTTGTTTATCTATTCTTTTCTTGAACAAGCAAAGCGGAAATCTCGGGATGAAAAAATTGTTATGATCTGGCAAGAGGACCACTATCGTACAGATAGGAGTGAGCAACATACATGCGTAGAATTACCTGATACATACAACTGAATCTGATAAGAAACAAGGAGAACGCGAGACAGCAATGACGATACAGGAAACGAGCGATTTTGTGCGATCTTTATACGATATGTTTAATACCCATACAACCGATGCACAGTGGATGGAGAAAATTGTAGCCAGGGTATCAGATGATTGCGATATACTGGATGCCCCAAGCGGCATGATGCTGGCAGGAAAAGAAGGGATGCAGCTATTTCTCTCGACCTGGACAACAGCCTTTCCCGATTGCACGTTTTCGATCACCAATACCGTCGATACAGAAGAACAAATTGTGGTCGAATTTATTGGTCGAGGAACCCACACGGGAACGCTCTATGGGCCAGCAGGAGAAATTGCGCCAAGCGGAAGGCAAATAGTATTACGTTACTGCATCATCCATAAAGTTCAGGATCAGCAAATCGTCGAAGTGCGCATGTATTACGATGCAATGGGTCTGTTTCAACAAATCGGGCTGCTTGACAACGAAGAAGAAGAACTGGCATAAACAGAGTCCCCACAGGAGGAGAGAAGCGCTTTGAAACGCTGGCTCCCCTCCTGTAGGGACTCTGCATTCTGCATGTGCTAGAAGAATGCTATTTGCATATACATTAAATTAGCCGCGCAAACGCTCCAGAACAGGCGGCTGACGGAGCTTAGCAAGCGCCCCTGCTTCGATTTGGCGAACTCGCTCACGCGTAATGCCCAGTTCACGCCCAACCTGTTCAAGCGGGTGAGCCTGACCATTGCCCAGGCCAAAACGCAGCTGCAAGACCAGTTGTTCGCGGGGGGTCAGAACAGACTCCAGAACGCGCTGGACTTCATCTTTGAGGGTCTGGGTGGTGGCAAGTTCTTCAGGGGAAGCGGATTCGGTGTCTGCGAGTACGTCGCCTAATTCCTGCTCTTCATCTTCTCCAACTGGCAATTCGAGAGAGACCGGAGCGCCTGGGGCGGCCTGTAGCTCGACCATACGGACAGGATCAAGACCAGTAGCCTCAGCCAATTCTATCTCTGACGGCTCACGTCCTAATTCCTGAAGGAGTCTTTGCCGTTCGCGGCGAATGCGATTCAGGGCGGTATTGACGTAGACAGGAAGACGGATGGTGCGCCCCTTATCGGCAACGGCTCGACTGATCGCCTGACGAATCCACCATGTCGCGTGAGTCGAGAAACGATGACCACGACGCCAATCATAGCGTTGCACGGCGCGAATCAAGCCAATGTTGCCCTCTTGAATGAGATCGAGCAGCGTCAAGCCACGACCGACATAGCGTTTGGCAATGCTGACAACCAGGCGCAGATTTGCCAGAATAAATTGCTTCATGGCATCCCGATCACCGGACTCAATGCGCTGGGCCAGCTCGATCTCGCGGTCATGCGTAATCATCGGGACGCGGCCAATTTCGCGCAGATAGGTCATCACAGCATCGGATTCGCCAGCATCAGCAGCGTTCACCATATTGTCTTCATGATCTTCTGATCGACGGCGACGCATAGCAGTACGACGAACAGGAGGCTCAGCCTCGGTCGTCATGGTCGGAAGCTCTAGAATAGACTCATCAAGCTCAGATGAATCGGGCATATGGGTTAGACCGTCATGCATATCAGGCATTTCGTCTAACTCCAATGGGCCTGTATCGAGTTCCAGGGGACCAGTATCTAATCGCTCCAGGTCTTCCTCCGCCTCAGATTCATCCTTGAGATGAGCCTCATCTGTATCATCTGGCGGAGTGTAATCGAGATCTTTTTTGAGAAATTCTTCAACCAGGTCGTAGGATTTCTCTGAACTCGATTGTTCCTGTGAGTTATGTAAGGTAAGCGTTGTTCCCGTCATGGCACGCTTTACGTCTATCATTGTGCGCCCTCCATGAAAAGTTGTATATCCTAAGCAGCAAGATATATAATCACCGGTCTGGTCCTACACTCAGGGAAACGAGCCTTCGTCGGACCGTTGTGTCCGAGCGCCGAGTGGGAGGAGATCAAAGACGTGCATCCTGTCTCTAATATAGAGAAACATAGCCAGGTCGGAAATTATTCCTACTCCAATTATAACTCATGTCCCCCTTTCATTCTAGTCTTTCGGGTTCCTTTTTTGACCGGCATTTATACGGAAAAGCTAAAATTGTCAACTTGTAGGATATTTGTCTCTACCAGTCCTAGGAAATTCGTCCTCTCCATGTATACGTTCGAGGCTGCCTGAAGGTGGCAAAATAGGCGCAGCCTCAAGAAAATCGTTTTCCAGAACTCCCGAAAGCTTCCTCTCCAGATTTATATGTATCGATCTCATTCTAATGCGTTGTATCATCTTGAGCAACCGATACGCCAGATAGCCTGCAATCAGCAAGGCCGCTAGTAGCGTCGTGATCGATGCCAGGATATCGCCCACGATCTCCCAGCTCGCTCCAAAGGCATAGCCGAGTAGAACGGGAATCAAAGCGCCCACCAGCTCACCGCAAAAGTCGAGCAGTAGAAAGCGCGGGTAGGGATACAGCTCTATCCCGGCGATCAGGTTAATGGTTCCTCCCAGGCCGGAAAATAGGAAACGGCTCAAGAAGATCGCCCAGCCGCCACGACGGTTAAAATAGGAGCGCGAACGCGTGATGCTCGTCAGTATATGCGGTGACAGCACATATGTTCGCCTCGGGCGAGCCAGCCAGGAGAGAAACCTAATTCCTCCGAAACGTCCGATGCAATACCCCACGCTATCACCACAGGTGGCTGAAGTCACGGCAATCAACAGCAGTACAACAACATTAAAATCGCCGAGCGCCGCAAAAGCTCCTGCCGCCAGCAATACAAAGCTGATCGGTAAAGGAACTCCCACCGAAGCTATAAAGATGCTCAACGCCAGCGCCGGATACCCATAGAGTTGCAGCCAGCTAATCAAGAGCGGGAGGAACGTACTCACGTGGTCTCCCCTCCGCGAACACCCGACCTGGACAATGTGCGCGGATGGTCTTGATTATGCTCTCTCCTATAGAGAAGAATTGATGCTTGAACGGTATGTATCACGGTTCCAACCGGGCGATGAACGCGAATGGCTAACTCCTGTAATGTTGTGCGGCGTGATGGGCGAGCACTGGACAGGTGCAGGGCATCGTAGAGGTAGTTTTCAGGCACCTGATACACATGCGAAATGTACGGGATAGTCATCCAGGGACGAATCGTTTGCACATCTCCCTGTTGCCTCTCCTGTTGAAAACTCTGAAACGCGCTTACCGTTGCTCTGGCAGCAAACAGAGCAAAGAGAAGAGAAAGCACCAGTAAGATACCAGTTAGCACGACGCGTACTCGCACGCTCACAGCAGCAACTCCTCAGCACCGCTCGCTTCCCTGGCGAGCCTCTCTTGACGTAGCACCTCTTATTCTCTAGAATACCAGGTATGAACGCAACTACACAACTGTTAAACGTATCAATCAAGCGTATCGATACAGAATTGCCTTTGCCTGCTTATGCCACGCGCGGCTCGGTCGGATTTGATCTGATCTGTCGCGAGGATGTGGAGGTATTGCCGCACGAGCTGGGGCGCATTCCTGGCAATATTATTGTGCAAACCCCTCCCGGCTATATGCTGCTCCTCACGATGCGTAGCAGCACGGCGCGGCGTAAAGGATTGCTCATGCCAAATGGCGTGGGCGTGATCGATCAAGACTACAGCGGGGAGGGCGACGAACTGCTCATCTCCGTCTACAATTTCCGCGACGAAGCAGTCACCGTCCAGCGCGGCGAACGTATTGCACAGGGAATATTTGTACCGATTGGCCGTGTTGAATGGAATGAAGTGGATGAGGTTGGCACAGGACGTGGAGGCTTTGGCAGTACAGGGGATTAACCATGTCACTCAAAGATTATTATGCCATCCTTGAGGTGCCGCGCAATGCGACGCTGGAGCAAATTAAGCAGTCCTATCGTCGCCTGGCACGTCTCTATCATCCCGATCTCAACAAACACATACACGACGACCGCATCAAGCAGCTCAACGAAGCGTATGATGTGCTGAGCGATACTGCCCGGCGGCTGCATTATGATATCGCTATGCTGGAACAGATGCGCAATGCCCTCATCCTGGATATGATTCGTCGCCAGCAAGAACAGGCCAGGCGCGAACCGAAAATGACCTGGAGAGAGGGCGTCGTCGGGTTTGTGCGCGAAATGAAAAAAGAAATGCAGGGCAATTGACGCCCTCTGCAAAATAGTGAAAGCAATCTTCGCTCAGGCACCGTTGCTGCTCTATACTATACCAGCAGCACGTCAGCCCAGCGCTCGATGGCGGCTGACCAGATTGTTGTCTTGATCAAAGAGTTCGACCTGCACCGGCAAGGAAACGTATTGATCCGTGAGAAAGAGCGCCAGCCCGCCTTTGACCGTATCCTCCAACTCAACCCCATTTTTGCTGATCAACCGTACCCGCGCGATAGTATATCCCTGCGCGCTCACCGTTCCACAGGCATAGAAGGCATGCCCATAGCCACCTCCACCTCCCAGGTGTACATATGGATAAGCACGTGGCGGCGGCATCTGAGCGTTTTTGCTCCAACTACCGCCCCAGACGCGCCAATCGCCCGCCTTATCCTGCTCAATCACGCAATGTCCACTATAGGGCAGTCCGGCCAGATCGCGAAACATTACCGCATAGAGCTGATGACCGGGGATGCTGCGCTCACCGAGAAACTGAATAGTGGCGGGATCGGCCTTCACTCCACTGGCATTTGAGGCGCTCAAAAATGAGCGAATAAAGTGCTGTGCATCAATTTCTACCATAGAACGAATTTCCTTTGCTTGATGAATTGTTGATATTTCGTTCTATCATAGCATAGTAGCGCCAATCCCTTGCGGTTGGCGCTGTTTCCCCGGTGTTTGGCGCTGTTTCCCCGGTGTTTGGCGCTATGTGCCCTATCAAATAGCCCATCCCTGACCTTCTGGTCCGGCGGTCAAGATCTGTGGTCCCTTTTTTGTGATGGCGATGGTATGCTCGAAATGGGCGCTGGGCAGGCCATCCTGAGTCACGATGGTCCAGTGATCCGAGAGCAGTTTGACGGCTTTATTGCCCAGATTGAGCATTGGCTCAACGGCGACCACCAGGCCCGGCCTCAATTCAAAATCGCCAGATGCTTCATAGCGGCGCGAGTAATAGTTAGGGAGTTGCAGACCTTCCCACATCTCGCGTCCGATGCTGTGTCCAACCAACCCCTCAACAACTGAAAGGCCCGCATCAGTGGCGTAGGCCTCCATTTCTTTTGCCACCTGGCTCCAGTAGCGACGTTTGGGGATCAACTCAATAGCAAGCCGCAGCGTCCCTTCTGTGATATCGAGCAAGCGTTGTTTTCTGGCATCGATCTTGCCGACTGGCCAGGTGACAGCTGCATCGCCGCACCAGCCATTGAGCTTCACGCCAATATCGATGCTTACGATATCGCCCTCTTTCAAGCGACGGGGACCGGGAATACCATGCACCACCTGCTCATTGACGGAGATACAGGTTGAAGCTGGAAAAGGCGTGGTGTTCTGGACGCCCTTAAACAAGGGAATAGCGTTATGTTCAAGTATATAGTGGTCCACAGCAGCGTCAATCTCAGCCGTCGTCACGCCCGGCCTGGCCAGTTCAGCGGCGACCTGATGGACCTGCCAGGTAAGCAGACCGGCCTGACGCATCAACGCAATTTCTTTGTCAGTTTTGAATGGTTGCATAATTTTTATCCCTTTTATAGATGACCAGATGGCATAGAGAAATAACCAGAATGAATGATCCTGGACGAAAACGTTATCATAAAGAGAGGATTTACACAAACACATACGCTTATGAGAATAGTGGAGTTGCGAGAGGGAGAGTGATATCTACTATTGGGCTAGTAGGGGCGATGGCTTGTCCTCGCCCGCCTGTTATGCTGTAAGGAAAGCGCGTGGTAAGCATGAGCAACGGCAAAAATGAACTGCATTCTCGACCAGATCGAGTGGTCGCTCTGCTACCACGCTAGCGGTTAGAAATCGTCGTGTATCTGTTGCATGGCTCGCTTGTAGGTATCAAGCGTTCTCGCATCAAAGAGAACGAAGAGTACCTGCTGCAAGCTCGTAGGCTGCTGAAGGTGACGAACAATGGTGCGTAGCGCGATTGGCGCGGCCAGCGTGACCGGATAGCGATAGGCACCGGTACTGAGTGATGGGAAGGCAATGCTTTTGATCTGGTAGCGTTCGGCCAGATCGAGACAGGACTGATACGCACTGGCGAGCAATTGCTCCTCATCGCCATGTTGCTGATAGATGGGACCGACCGCGTGGAAGACATACTGTGCATTCAGCCTTCCCGCGTGGGTAGCGACCGCACTTCCGGTTGGACACCCGCCGATCTTGCGGCATTCCTCCATAATCGTGGGACCGCCGGCACTGTGAATAGCGCCATCGACGCCACCGCCACCAGCGAGCGCAGCATTGGCCGCATTCACAATCGCATCGACCTCTACCCGCACGATATCCCCTTGCATCAGCGCAAACGTCACCCCATTTACAGTATAGGTTGACATGAAAGGTTCCATTTGTCAGCGTTCTACCAAATTGAGATAGCCGGTGACGTTGTGTATTGCCCCTGGCCGGCGGAAATAGAGGGCAGTCTGCGCACACGCTCTACATCGATACCCACCAGGGGCGATACATTTTTGGCAGTGAGCAAAACGTCACTACGAGCTACTTTTTGATTACAGCCTCTGAGAGTTCTTTGCCAGGGAAAAAGCGCACGCGTTCTTTCGCGGGCACCTCGATTGGTTGTCGGTCGCGTGGATTGACCCCCTTACGAGCGGCGCTCTGGCGCACTTTAAATGAACCAAAGCCAACAAGACGTACCTCGTCTCCATTCTGAAGCGCCTCGCGGATGGCGTCAAGCGTCGCCTCCAGCACCTCAGCCGCCTGTTTCTGGGAAAGTTTCGCCTGTTTTGCAATACGTTTAGACAGCTCTTGCCGTCCAATAGTCTGTGCAGACTTCTCCGCAGTTTTTTCTTGAGCCATAGGTTCTAAAATCCTCCTTACAACTATCACACACGTCGCTTTTTTAGTCCCAATGGAGTAACGTTGTTGGGCCTGTAGAGCGACATTACAACCTCACTGCCGATAGGAGTATAGCATGTGAATTTGAGAAATACAAGCGTGTCACTATGGCTGTATTCCCGGTACATATAGTGAATCGGCCTCTGGAGCCATTTCATGCCTACCATATAGGCTGAAAACTGGCCTGACAAGCGAGGTCTGTTATTGTTGTCTCATAGGAAGATTTCTACTAGTTAATGTTGTGCTACTGACTATAGAATAAACCCATCCTCACTGTAAATATATTCTATAGGATCTGTATTGTAGAGTCAAAGTTAAATCTCAGAGCCATCACAACAATCGATGGCAAGCTCTTCACCATATGAATTTCACAACTAGCGATTCCCGGGGTCTGACCGAATATGGCAGGGGCGACGGCTTGTCAGGTTGCCCTTTTCTTTCTCACGTTTTAACACGCTATTCTTCACCGCTCACTTTCTATGGGGTACAATATCGAAAAGGGTGCATAGACACTTTCTATCTTCCATTGGAGAGCAGTACCATCACACTCAGAGAGGAAATGCGCTTTGTATCGATGCTTTGTATCAATATAAAGCGCTCTATGACGACTATGATTGAGCGGGTTGCCGATAATATTTTCAGGCTAAATATTCCAATCCCTTTTCCCCTGCGCACCGTCAATATCTACGCCCTTGTGGGAAAAGATGGCTGGGCTATGTTCGATACGGCGATTGGCACCGAAGAGGCACGCGCGGCAGTGCTGAATGGTCTGGCAAGCGCAGGGCTGGCAATAGAGCAATTACAGGCCATCGTGCTATCACATGCCCATCCCGACCATGTGGGACTTTCAGGCGAGCTACAGGAACAGAGCGGCGCAGCGGTCTATATGCATCCAATAGACGAGACGATGTTGCAATTGTTCTGGAATGGCAAACGCGTCAGGACGTTTGAGCAGGCCAACCAGTTTTTCAAGCCTCATGGCATGCCCGCCGAGCCAACGCATCCCGCCCAGGTGCCACCAGAGGTCATGCAGAAAGTGATTCGTGTTCCCTCCCATGAAGCTTTTACCCTGGTCGAGGATCAGCAAGAGATCGAGTTGGCCGGCGAACGCTATCGAGTTTTCTGGGTTCCCGGCCATTCTGACGGCCAGATTATGCTCTTTCGCGAGCGCGACGGTGTATTGTTAGCGGCTGACCATATTTTGCCGCGCATCACTCCCAATGTTGGCCTCTATTCTGGACACGGACGCCTCAACCCGCTTGGAGATTATCTCGATTCGCTACGCAAGATTAAACATCTCCCAGCCAGCATTGTCCTGCCCGGGCATGGAGACCCGTTTCCCGGTCTCTCAACACGTGTCCAGGAGTTGATCGAGCACCACGCAGAGCGCGAACAGCAGATCCAGCACTTGCTTGACGGACAACCGCAACACGCCTACTATCTGACCAGACATCTCTTTGGAGAGCGCCTCAAAAGCCAGGACTCCTGGCGCATGGCGATGGCTGAGACGCTGGCTCACCTCGAACATCTCCGCATCAACGGTCAGATCACGCAACAGCATAATGACGGCATCATCTTTTACGCTGCGGTGTAGCGTTATCGCAAAGGATACATAATGGATACGCTGACCATCTTTGGTGCAAGCGCTGTTACCATCATGCTTATCGCATATGCGTTTGAACAGCGCTCGGTCTGGTGGATACTGATTTTTGCCATTGCCTGCGCAGCCTCATCTCTCTATGGCTGGCTGGCCGGAACCTGGCCCTTTGGCATTGTTGAAGGCATCTGGGCACTGGTCGCCCTACGGCGCTGGTGGCAACAACGCGCGCTTGCCATACGTTCCTCTTCAACCAGGGAGGTGAGGCAGTAGTCCAAACGGGCTACTGTTTCCTCCTCAATCAGCATATATCAGGTTTCTTCACCTTATTCTCATCAAAGCCTCCTACACTTTGGAACAAGGAGTTCCTCTGTTGGAAATCATACCTATGCATCAAATCACTCTCTTTTAAAAAAGTAGTACTAAAAAGCTTCTTCTCTGTTATGTTTTGGCGCTCACAACGATATCTGTAGTGAATTGCACACGAGATAACCTGAATACCTGTTCTATATCAAGAACAATGGTACTGAGGTATTACCACGAATTCCGATGATTTGTTGGATTCATTGTCTAGCTTGTAATTACTTCTGTTACCATATCAGTAATATAATGCGCTTATTTTTGCAGACATCTCGCACGTAATCACGACAGCGAGAAGAGAGTTAGTGTCATGACGATTGGCAGAAAGCACAACCATACAAGAGCATGTGCTTATCCACATATGCGAGATAGCGCTGGGATAGTGCTTTAAAGCTTAGATATGGACGATAAAGTCATGTGTTTGCATATTTTTAGTCCTTGCGGCAATTGTAGTGATAGAGCATGCGGAGGTAGTAACTTATGACGGTCCTCGTAACCGGCGGGGGAGGCTTTCTTGGTGGGCATCTGGTAGATGTATTGTTGGAGCGGGGTGAAGCCGTACGCATTCTGGCACGTCCAGACGAAGATGTCACGCGCTTGATCCAGGCTGGCGTAGAAGTCTGTCGGGGCGATCTCGCTAATCGTGCATCGTTGGAGGCGGCGGTTGACGGAATAGATCGTGTCCTGCACTGCGCGGCGCGAACCGGTCCCTGGGGAGACGAAATCGAATACAGAAAGGCGAACGTCTTTGGGCCGAGAACGCTGCTAGAAGTGGCGATGACGGCAGGAGTGCGACGCTTTGTGCATGTCAGTTCGATTACAGTACATGGAGTTGATATAGATGGCAGCGCCGATGAGATCACACCGCTGCGTGGCGGCTCTGATCCCTATAGCAAAACGAAGGTAGCAGGCGAATATGCTCTGCAACAGATGATCGAGGACATGAATGCGCCAGTAACGATTGTTCGCCCGGGCTTGATTTATGGTCCACGCGATACAAACAGCTTCGGGCGTTTCGCCAGACTGATCGAGCAGGGAAAGATGCCCATCATTGGCTCCGGTCATAATCACCTTCCGTTGATCTATGTGAAAGATGTGGTGCAAGGCATCCTGCTGGCAAGCGAAGTTGGGCAGGCAATTGGCAGAGCATATTTGCTGGTCAACGACGAACCAGTCACGCAACTCGACTACTTTACTGCTATTGCGAAAGAACTTGGTGTAGCGCCGCCTCGCCTCCACATTCCCTATCATCTGGCCTTGACGCTGGGAGCATCCGCCGAATTGCTCGGACATCTCGCCCACATGCAGCAGCCACCACCGCTTATGCGCTTCGGTTTGCAGCAGATAGGCGGTGAAAATCGCTTTATCATCAGTCGGGCGCGGACCGAATTGGGCTTCTCGCCCCAGGTCAACTTGACAGAAGGAGTTCGTCAAAGCGTCGCCTGGTATCGCATGTAATATCACTATGACCCGGTCATACGGTATATTTTTTGAGCAGAAGAAGGAGCTTGACATTGAACATATTGATTACAGGGGGAAATGGATTTCTTGGTCGTCACCTCATCGCATCCCTTCAGGAGCGCGGCGACACGGTGAGCGTCCTTGCCCTTCCTACAGAGGATACCACCTGGCTCGAAGAGCGCAATGTCATGGTGTTTCGCGGCAACATCCTTGACCCGGATACCCTCATAGCCCCTATGCGTGGCATGGATACTGTATTTCATCTCGCCGCCATGATTGGCACATGGCGCTCAATGCGTGACTATTACGCCGTGAACGTCACCGGAACCGAACATGTCTGTCGAGCGGCTCTCAAGGCCGGCATCTCCCGTCTCATCCACATCAGCTCTGCAATGGTTTACGATATGGCCGCAAAACGCATACCAACCGAAGAGGATCTGCTGGTCCCCTTAGACGAGCCATATAGCATGACCAAAGCGCAGGGTGATATGCTGGTGCAGCGCATGATCCGTGAGGAGCATCTTCCGGCTGTAATCATTCGACCCGGAACCCTCATCGGTCCCGGCGACCGCCTGAACTTCGGTCGCATGGTTGATCGCATCCAGGCGGGCAAAGGTGTGATCATCGGGCAGGGCAATAATACCATCCCTCTCTTCTATGTCACGGACATGGTGCAGGGACTACTCCTGGCGCTGGACTCCAAACAGGCGATTGGCAGAGTCTACAACATCGGCAACGATCAGCCACTGACACAGTCCCAATATCTCTCCACCATTGCCCGCGAGATCGGCGTTGCGCCGCCATATTTGCATATGCCTTACACGGCTCTCTATACCGCTGCCTATGCCGCCGAACGTATCGCCTCAATCAGCAACGATCGGGTCAAGCCGTTTCTCACGCGGCACGGCGTCAAGCTCTACGGTGCGAATAACCACGTTTCTATCGACAAAGCGCGGCACGAGCTGGGCTACGAACCGAAAGTCTCGCTCGCCGAAGCAGTGCGGATCACCTGCGCCTGGTATCAGCATCAGGATAACAGGATGTTAGATACTATACCAGCTAGTTTGTTAACCATGACACAGGTCCATTAGGGAGGAACCATGCCACAAACGGTGGTAGATAAAGTTGTGATTGTGACGGGAGCCAGTTCAGGCATAGGAGCCGCTACTGCTCGCGAATTCGCTCGTCAGGGTGCTAGAGTGGTGCTGGCAGCACGCCGCGCCGACAAACTGGCAGAACAGGTCGCGCGGATCACGCAAGCTGGAGGACAGGCACTCGCCGTATCAACAGATGTTACCGATGCGGAGCAGGTACAGCAACTTGTCGAGCAAACCAGAACAACATTCGGATCGATAGATATCCTCGTCAACAATGCTGGAGCAAACTGGGGCAAGGCGTTGAGCGAAACCACCACAGACGAGATTATCCGCCTGCTACATGTCAATCTGCTTGGCACCATGCTACTCACGCATGCGGTGTTACCAGAGATGCAGCGCAGACACTATGGTGTGATTATTTCAGTTGGCTCCGTTGCCAGCCATGTTGCTATAGAGCCGCTCTACTCGGCAGCAAAATTTGGCGTGCGCGGCTTCTCACTGGCCCTGCGCCGCCAGCTTGCCGGAAGCGGTATTGCCGTGAGTCTGGTTTCGCCCGGCAATATTCGTACGCAGATGACGCGCGCCATTCAAGAGTCAATGCCTGAACCGGAGGTCGTCGCCAGCCTCATAGCTCGCCTCGCCGTCGCACCGCGCCGCGAAGTGATCCTTCCGCTCAAATATCATGGCGTGGTCTGGCTCGACAGGCTCTTCCCAGGTGTGGCAGATTTTGCCTTTTACTGGCGACACCGCCAGGATCGCAAGCAGGGCAACTATAGCAACCTCCCCGCTTATGCACGCGTGACAGAACAGAACAGAACAGAATAATCCAGAAGGAGAAGGATAGTGGAGACATTAATTACCGGGGGTACAGGTCTGGTGGGACATCATCTCGTCACAGCGCTACAGCAACGAGGCGACAACGTAAGGGCGCTCGTCCTGCCATCGGAGGATGCCAACTGGCTGGAAGAGCGCGGCGTTGCAGTCTATCGCGGCAATATTTGCGAACCTGACACGCTGAAGGCTCCTATGCACGGCGTCGATACCGTATTTCATCTGGCCGCGATGCAGGGTTTATGGGTGCCGATGGAAGAGTATTATAAGGTCAATGTCACCGGCACCGAGAACGTCTGTCGGGCCGCTTTAACGGCCAGTATACGCCGCATTGTACATGTTAGCTCATGGACGATCTACGGCATGGGTCGCGGCTGGACGCTCGGCGAAGAGGTCGCACCCGAACCGCGCAACGATCCCTACTGGATCACGAAAGCCCAGGGCGATCTGCTGGTCCAGCGCATGATCATCAGGGATCGCTTACCCGCCGCGATTATCCGGCCAGGTACAATCTTTGGCGTGGGAGATCGTCTGAACTTCGGGCGCATGGCCGCCAAAGTGCGCGAGGGCAAGGGGCTGATTATCGGCTCCGGCAATAACGCCCTCCCGTTGGTCTATGTCACGGACGTAGTGCAGGGACTGCTTCTCTGTGCAGAGAAAGAACAGGCGTTGGGGCAGGCATTCAACATCACAAACGATCAGCCATTAACGCAGAAACAATTGTTGAATGCGATAGCGCAGGAACTTGAAGCCGCGCCGCCGCGCCTGCATGTGCCATATCCCGCCGCCTATAGCATCGCCTATGCCGCCGAACGCGCCGTCACGTTCACTGGCGCGAAGCATCCCTTCGTCACCAGACACGGCGTCACGTTATATGGCACCGACAATCGCCACTCCATCGACAAAGCGCACACCGAACTAGGCTACGCCCCCCAGGTGAGCATTCGCGAGGGCGTGCGCCTCGCCTGCGACTGGTACAAACAGGAATTTATGTCTGCGGGCAATACATCCGCGTTAGATGCCGATCCAGACCCAGAAGAGCTGCCAACGACGACGCATTAATAAAATCGTCTTACACGTTAAAAGTACTATTCAAGATAAAGAAATCTTAACTGCTGGAGTGCTGCACGACTCGTGGACGGCTCACCCAAAAGAGGAGATAGGAATGCGCATTTTAGTGGCTGAGGATCATCCTACGCTTGGTTCTTCACTCAAAGAAGGTCTGGAAGAATGCTATTATGCCGTTGATCTGGTGACGAACGGAGAAGAAGCCTACGAACTGGGCAGCGTGGTTCACTACGATCTGATTGTTCTGGATATTATGCTTCCTCGCCGTAATGGACTGGAAGTGTGTCAGCAACTCCGCCAGGACAACAGCAGCCACACGCCCATTCTCTTTTTAACTGCTCTGGGCGACGTTGAAGACCGCATCAAGGGCTTCAATGCTGGGGGCGACGACTATTTAACGAAACCATTCGCCTTTCAGGAGTTCGAGGCACGCGTTCGAGCGCTCTTGCGCCGCAACCGAGCCGTAAAGACAACCAGACTCCAATTCATGGATGTGACCTTAGATACCGTCTCGCGTGTCGTCCAGCGGGGAGGGCGCGATATTCTGCTGACCGGAAAAGAGTTTGCGCTTTTAGAATTTCTTATGTATCATCCGCATCAGGTGATGAGCCGCACAACGATTGCAGAGCATGTGTGGGATCTGGAAGCGGACCACTATTCCAACGTCATCAATGTATATGTCAGTGTATTACGTGGCAAGCTTTGTGCCGACGGCGAACCAGATATTATCGCAACGGTGAGAGGAGCAGGCTACGTCTTAAAGGAGCCACTCTGATGAAGTTTACACTATCGCAGCTTCATCGTCCCAGCCTGCGCATGCAATTGACGATCTGGTATACGCTGGTCTTCGCAGTGCTGATATCTTGCTCCGGCTTTCTCCTCTATGTGCATCTGCAAAATACACTCATCAGTACTCTGGACACCGCTCTGCGCATACGCTCGCATCAGGTAGCCGATGATATTAGCTACGAACATGGCATCATTATCTTTCATAATAACACCGACGAACTACCGGGTTTCGATAAAGATGACCATGATGATCCTATGCAACCGGGCAACGACGCGGATGTCAACACCGACACGCTGGCGCGCGTCCTCGATGCTCAAGGGCATACGGTTGGGGTCACGCCCATGTTCGAGGATCTGATAGTGCCACAGGAGAGCATCGATCTTCCACTACATGGCACGCCCTGGGAAGGAAACGTCAGGGGAGCCAATGGCGAAAACGTGCGTATCTATAGCCGGGTACTGATGGAAGACGGACGAGTTATTGCTATCATCCAGGTGGGAGCCTCGCTAACGCAGTTCAAAGTTGCTCTTGCCAGTCTTCTCACCGATTTTCTGATCCTGGCACCAATTACCCTCTGCTTGAGTGCCATCGGCAGCTATATTCTGGCATCGCGCACCTTTCGGCCGATTGATCGCCTCATCCGTACTGCGAAACGCATCAAAGAGGGCGACCTGCATCACCGCGTTCCACTGCCAGAGACACACGACGAGGTTCACCGTCTCGCCCTGACACTGAACGAAATGCTTGAGGAGCTGGATCAGGCTTTTATGCGACAACAACGCTTTGTTGCTGATGCCTCTCACGAACTGCGCACGCCCGTTGCCGCGATTCGCAGCCTTACGGATGTCGCACTCCTGAAGTCTCTCACCAACGAGAAGCAAATCGCCGAAAAATATATTTCCACGCTCAGCAATATCAATACTGAGGCCCAACGCCTGGGTTCCCTGATTAGCGATCTCTTGCTGCTGGCGCGGGTCGATGAAGGGGAAACGGCTCTTCAGCAAGAAGCTGTTCATCTAGATATGCTAATAAATGCGGTGCTTATCAACGCGCAACCGTTGGCAATGGAGCGCAATATCACCATCAAGAAGCAGATAACGACATCTGTTATCGTGCCAGGAAACGAAGGGCGGCTGATCCAGATGATGATGAATCTGGTGGATAATGCTATCAAATACACCCATCCCGGTGGGTATGTCACACTACAACTCACAGAAGAGGCACATGAGGCGTGTTTACGCGTCATCGACACGGGCATCGGTATTCCAGCAGAGCATCTCCCCCACATCTTCGAGCGCTTCTACCGCGTTGATCCCGCCCACTCCTCTCAAGGCGGCAGTAGCGGCCTGGGTTTAGCTATCGTCAAATGGATCGTCTACGCGCATGACGGATCGATCAGCGCAGAAAGCGAGCCTGGCTCAGGCTCAACCTTTACGGTACGTTTGCCAATGACAGAGAGCAGACCTGACAGCCCTTTACCCAGTATGGAGAAGCCGAGAGAGAAAATCCCCTCGTAATTATCGATTGGCACGAAAACGAGAAAATGTGAGGGGGATGATGTCTCGTTTTCGTGCCAATCAACCTCGCCACAACGTTTCTACAGCAAAAGTCTTATGCGTATAAAACTTATACTACATTAGTATTCCCTTAGAGAAGAGAAGTTATCCACAAGTTATCCACTATGATAATGAAAATTGGTGGATAACACTCTTTTCCGACATGCCCCGAAAGTGTTACAATGGGGTGGGGCAAAGTGGGGCAAAGTGGAGCATTTTTTCGATACGTGGGGTAAAGCGGTGAGTCTTTCCTATCAGCGGCGAGTTTCTGGGATGGAAACCGTTGCAAGAACGGTACAGGCTCATCATTGGATAAGGTATAACGGTTTTTTATGTTTCTTGGCGAATATGAGCATAACATCGACGCAAAAGGAAGAATGGCGGTCCCGGCAAAATTTCGCGCCCAACTGGACAAGGGAGCGGTGATTAGCAAGGGAATGGGAGCCTGCCTGTCGGTGTATACTATGAGTCGCTGGGAAGAGAAATCAAATGAACTGATAGCTGGCATGTCGAGCGACGACCTGCGGGACTTCGAGCGACGCATCTATCCAAGCGCCAGCGAAATCGAACTGGATGCGCAGGGTCGGATGGTCATACCACCCCGCCTGCGAGCTTATGCAAAATTGGCAACTGAGGTCACAGTGGCCGGGGTGCGCGACCATTTTGAGATCTGGAACCGCGCCACCTGGCAGGAGTATCAAGAAAAACTGGATGCTGAGGGAAGCAGTATTCCCTTTTAATCTTATAGATAAGAAATTATTCTCTAATGGATAGTGTTCATTCACAGCATATATCTGTGATGCCAGACGAGGTACTGAACTATCTACAACCCTCGCCCGGCGGTCACTATATTGACGGAACAGCAGGCGGAGGAGGCCACACAGCAGCAATTCTTGAGCGTTCAGCACCCGAGGGGAGAGTTCTGGGGATCGATACTGATGAACAGGCGCTGGATCGAGTGAGAGAGCGCCTATCTGAGTATGTACGCAATGGAAGGCTGGTGCTGGTACACGGCAACTTCGCCGACCTGACAACGATTGCACGCCAGACAGGTTTTACTTCTGTGCAGGGAGTGTTGCTGGACCTGGGCTTCTCCTCTGACCAGATGGATAATCCTCAGCGCGGCTTCTCGTTCAGTGCAGACGGTCCTCTGGATATGCGACTCGACCGGACGCGCCCCGTCTCAGCTGCCGATCTGGTCAATAGTGCCAGCGAACAGGAACTGGCTGATATTTTCTGGCGCTATGGAGAAGAGAGGCGTTCTCGCCAGATCGCACGCCGTATCGTGAATGCGCGGGAAAAGGGAGCTATTACACGCACAACGCAACTCGCGGCCCTCGTTGCAGCCGGTGTCCCTTTTAAACCAGGCACCATTCATCCAGCAACACGAGTGTTTCAGGCACTACGAATAGCAGTCAATCAGGAATTGGAGCAATTGACGGTCGCGCTTCCATCCATACTAGATATATTGAACACACAGACAATCAATGGCATGCGAGGAGAGGGAATCGGGAGGATGGCAGTGATCGCATTTCACTCGCTGGAAGATCGGATCGTCAAAGAGTTCATGCGGCAAGAGGCAAAAGATTGCATCTGCCCACCGCGAACGCCTGTCTGTATCTGTGGTCACAAGGCGCGGTTACGCATCTTAACGCCTCGCCCGCTGACACCAACCGAGCAGGAGGTTGAACAGAACCCCCGCGCTCGTAGTGCCAAATTGCGCGTCGCCGAGGCTGTTGCAACAGACAATCGTTGAGCTACTCATCGCTTCGTAGTGCGTCACATATAAAGGTGCCTTTGCACCTCACCATCTTGCTTGAAGGAACGCAGCGTATGTACAACCCGGCAGAGCACCTGGAAGATGAAGACGCGGCACCACCAGAGCCAGCGTTACAGCCTATCCGGGCCGCACAACACCGCCGACAACTCCATCCATTCTTCTTCCGAATGGGATCGGTCACGCTGTGTATTACGAGCGTACTCCTGGTGGGATTGATGGCTGTACTCTATCTGAGCCAGGTTGGGCAGGCCGTTGCCGCCAATCAGAAGTTGCAGGAGATACATAGCAAACAGGCCGAGTTACAGCGGCAAAATCAGGATCTGGTAGATACGATTGCGCAGGAACAATCCCCCGCCTACATCGCAGAACAGGCGAAGAAGCAGGGATTAATCGCTGCCGATCCGCAGGCGCTCCAGATCATTATCGTACAACATGTGGAGCCGATTCCTAACCAGAATCAGACGCAACCAAACAAACCATAAAAAACCCGGCCGTTAGGCGGGTGGCAAACCGAAACCACCATGAAAGGAGGCAGAACGATGAGTATCGAACTGAGGCGTGCGCGTCAGCGGCAAATGTTCATCTTTCTGCTGGTTTGCGCCGCTCTCTTCGGCCTGATTGGTCGCCTCTATTATTGGCAAGTGTTGCAATCTGATCGCCTCTCACGCGCCGCCAATGACGAGCACACGCAGAGCGAAGTACTCAACGCGCCGCGTGGATTGATCTATGATGCACAGGGGCGTATTCTCGCAACCAATATCATTCGAGACGATGTATACATAGAACCGATCCAATTTCTTGGCGATTATCCCGACGCGGATCAGTATCAGGCGAAGTTACAAAAAGTTGTGCAACAACTCCATCAGGTGTTGCCAGCACTCTCAGAAGAGAAGCTACGCTCCGCGTTTGCCTCGCAGCAACGAACGGTGCGCATAGCGAGCGCAATTGAGCCAGAGCAGAGCCAGCAACTCCGCACACTGCAATTGCCCTACACGTTTCTGGAGCCGCGCGCATGGCGAACGTATCCATCAAAAGAGCTGACCGCGCAGGTGTTGGGATACGTTCAGGACGGTGTAGGAGGCGTGTATGGCGTTGAGAAAACATACAACAAGCAACTGGTTGGCACGCCCGGCAATTTTTCGGCGGAAACCGATCTCAATGGAAACGCACTCACTGTAGGTGCCAGTGCGGACCAACCGGCAATCCCGGGAGCCAATCTTACCTTAACAATTGATAGCATGATTCAATATCTGGCCCAGACAGCCCTGGAAGAGCGTGTACAGGCGTTACATTCTCAAGGTGGCTCCATAGTTGTGGTCAATGCACGCACGGGAGCAATCGTCGCGATGGCCGGCGCACCGACGTTTAATCCCAATGACTATAGCAAATACTACAACAAAGTAGGCTGCCTGGGCACGCAGAGCGTCTACTTTAATCCGGCGCTCAACTGCGGCTATGAACCAGGCTCGGTCATGAAGGCCGTGACGATGGCGGCAGCGCTCGATCAGGGGCTGATCACCCCCGATCTCACGATCAATGATCCGGGGTATGTGGACTTCCCGGATGCGCCGCGCGTCACCAACTGGGACAATCGAGCCTATGGCAAAGAGACAATGACCGGTGTTCTGGAGCATTCTGCCAACGTCGGCGCAGCCATTGTCGCTCATAATATTCTGAAGCCTGATCGCTTCTATCCTTATCTTGAGCGCTTTGGCTTTGATCAGCCGACACATTTGAGCTATCCAGAATCAAACTATACCTACCGTGTACCTGGCACACCGGGCTGGACCCCGAGCGACCTGACGCGTCAATCGTTCGGACAGTCCATCCAAACCACGCCATTGCATGTTGCGATGGCGTATCAGGCAATTGCAAATGGTGGCACTCTGATGCGTCCCTATCTGATCCAGTCGATTGACAACAATGGACAGAAGACGCAGACGCAGCCCCAGGTACAGCGCCAGGTAATCAGCGCCAAAACAGCGAAAACCCTGACGGGCATGCTGGTGAGTGCCGCTGATTACAATCAGCAAGCCACGATCCCTGGCTACAGCGTCGCAGTCAAAACGGGAACGGCAACGACGCAAGGCATTGCTGACGATCAGACCGAGGCTTCGATAGCAGGCTTTCTCCCTGCCTCGAATCCGCAGTTTGTGATCCTGGTCAAACTGGATCGACCACAGGGGCAGGACAATATCTTTGGTGGTACGGCGGCGGCCCCCCTATGGAAATATGTCGGGCAACAATTGATGTTACATTATCAAATTGCGCCTGATCGACCGGGGAACTGATAATTGAGAGACCAATAGGACGTGTCCCTGGGGAAACACGTGAAGAGGGTACAACAGTGCAAAAAGATCGTAACGACAAAAAACAGGAGTACAGCGATTTAAGTCCGGTATGGCAAGAATTATTGGGGGGACAACTAAACCAGCCCGGACAACCAGAAGCAACCGATCAGACAACATCGGAGAAAGAAGAGGAAACCACCACTATTCCAACGCTGGAAAGCGATCCCTGGAGCCGACTACTCCATGCTAAAGGGATCGAGATGGTCGATCTGGAACAGCTACATCTGCACATGAGCGAGCAGGATGTTGAAGAAATGCTGGCAATTATGCGCGAACAATCGAACCAGGCCAACGATGAGCAAAGTAGCGAATAACATGATGCAAGCAGTTGCAGCCTTCGTTCTTTCTTCAAAGGACTACTGGCAGTATACTGGAAATTATGTTCTACGTCAAGAAGAACATACCTGAACAGGCTATTCTTCTGACACCAGGCATAGGAACTAGGAACGCATGGGACAGGACAGGTTCAAGCAAGGAAGTGGCGCGGGTAAAGGGGCAAAAACAACCAGAAGAGGCGAGAAGCTCAAGGGCTACTCTCCTCCTATTGTGCGCTCGCCTGCTCTCAAATCGGCCGAAGATCAGGAGCGGCTGGAACGGCATGGCCTCAAGCGTTCCGCGTCGTCCCGTTTGCGCCGCACAGGTGAAACGACGACCAGGCGCAGAGCCAACATGGGACGGATAAGCTTTCAGGCCGAGGGGATAGACGAGAGACGCCGCTTACCCCGCAAGAGCTTGCCGAACAGCAAGAATCGACATGGCGCGGTCAACGTCTACGCCCGGGTTGAGCAGCGATCACGGGTGGTAGAAAACTGGCCGTCACATCCGCCGCGCACGCGTACAATGGATCTGCCCGGAGAGCCGGTAGAGGTTATTAGTAAGGAGGAGCAGCAGAAACTTTCGTCCTTAGAAATGGATCTGCCGCGCGTCGCCGGTCCTATCGACTCGTGGCTGCTGATGATTGTCATGGCCCTGCTCTGCGTTGGACTGATTATGGTCTACAGTTCAAGCTCGTTTCTGGCGGCAGCCAACTATGGCGATCCGTCGTACTTTTTCCAGCGCCAGCTCTTATCGGGACTGCTCGGCATCATCGCCATGCTGATTACGATGCGCATCGATTATCGCTACTGGCGGCGGCTCTCGCTGATTGGACTGGCCATTTCGCTTCCCTTAATGGTTGCGGTGCTGTTCATTGGCTCCAACGTCTATGGGGCGTCGCGCTGGATCACGCTCGGCCCGTTCTCGTTTCAGCCCAGCGAACTCACAAAACTGGCGCTGGCGCTGTATATTGCGGACTGGCTGGCGCGGAAAGGTCGGCAGGTTAGCTCGTTTCTCTATGGCATGGCCCCATTCGTCATCCTGGTCGGAATGATCCTGGGGCTGGTACTCCTGCAAAAAGACATGGGTACGGCTATCATTATCGCGGCCCTGGCGACGGCAATGTTCTTTACGGCCGGAGCCAACATTGTTCAGTTCTTGCTGGCGGTAGCATGCGGTGGATTGATTTTTCTGACACAGGCATTTCAGGGCTATCGTTTCTATCGTTTGCTGGGCTTTCTCGATCCATTCGATCACATTACCAGCATTAATTTGCAATTATATCAATCATTATTAGCATTGGGATCGGGCGGCTGGCTGGGCGTGGGATTGGGCGCGAGTCGCCAAAAAACAGGCTATCTGCCCTTCCCACATATCGATTCGATCTTTGCCATTATCGGCGAAGAACTGGGATTTCTAGGCTGTACAACTATCGTTGTTCTGTTTCTGCTCCTGGCCTTTCGTGGCTTCCGGCTAGCGAGGCGCACACAGGATGTCTATGGCGCATTGCTGGCAACAGGCATCACCACCTGGCTTGTCTTGCAGGCAATTATCAATATAGCGGCGGCAACCGGCTCTATTCCCTATACCGGCGTGCCTCTGCCCTTTATCAGTTATGGCGGCACAGCCCTGGTTATCTCACTGGCAGCAGTGGGTGTGTTGCTCAATATCTCGCGTTATATGCAAGTGCCGGAGACGCCAGCACTCTCCCGGCGCGCTATTACACAAACACTGAATATTGCAAATACAAAAGAACAGACGAAGCAGACGCATCAGGAAATGACACATGCGTCCAGATAAAGGGGGTCTATGCGAGTTCTCATATCGGGCGGAGGCACCGGAGGTCATATTTATCCCGCCCTTTCGGTCGCCACACTGTTACGCGACACCTATCATGCCGACATTCTCTATCTAGGCAGCGATGACGGAATGGAGACGAAGCTGGTTCCCGAAGCGGGTTTTCGCCTGCTGACGGTGAAGGCTGGCAAGTTGCAGCGCTTCATCGCGTGGAAAACAGTGGTTGGTGTGGCGCGTGTTCCGGTAGGAATGGCGCAGGCGGTAGGCATTGTGCGCCGCTTCCGTCCCGATGTGGCCTTTACCAGCGGTGGCTATGTCGCGGTCCCGGCTGGCATCGCGGCCCGAATCAATGGCGTGCCGCTCCTGATCCATCAGCAGGACGTGTCGCCCAACCTGTCGAATCGCCTGATCGCACCGCAGGCAACGCGTATCTCCGTTGCCTTCGTGGACTCGCTTCAGTACTTCCCTGCACAGAAAACGGTGCACCTGGGCAATCCGGTACGGCAAGCAATTCTTGACGTGCGGCAAAGAATGCCAGAGCAGGCGCGAGCAGCCCTGGGCTTCGATCCAAACCTGCCCCTGCTCCTGGTCACGGGGGCCAGCAGTGGCGCACGCCACCTCAATCAGGCGACCTGTCAGATACTGGCAACGCTGCTCCCTCGCTGTCAGGTATTGCATATCAGTGGACCGACGCTCTTTGAGGAGACGCGCCCGCTGGCCGAGAGCGCGATGGCCGGGCTGGACGCGGAGACGAGGCAGCGCTACCGTCTGGTGCCGTATATGTCGGATGAGATGCCGCTGGCAATGCAGGCGGCCTCGCTGGTACTCTGTCGCTCAGGTGCATCAACGCTCAGCGAACTGGCGGTGCTGCAAAAACCAGCCATTCTTGTGCCGCTGCCGCCGGGCTTCGGTGGCTCGCCACAGGAGATCAACGCACGCATGTTTGAGCAGCATCAGGCGGCAACATTGCTACTCGATAGTGATCTGAAGTCTGAAACACTTGTAGAACGTATAAACTCTATTATCGACTCTCCTGATCGTTTACAAACAATGGCAAAAGCAGCCGGACAACTGGCAAAGCTCCATGCGACGCACGAGATTGTCGAAACTATTGTGAAGATGGCAAAAAATCCGGTCGAAAAAACATCACAGCATGAGGTGTTGAACATTTGAAAAAGTCACATTTGCATTTCATGGGTATAGGTGGTCAAGGAATTTCGGCGGTGGCACAGATGGCGGCAATAGCCGGGGATACAATGGTCACAGGTTGTGATCGGCAGGCATCCGCGACAACTCGCGCACTGGAAAAGGCTGGCATCCCGGTGCAGATCGGGCATAGCGCAGACCATCTGGCCGATGTCGATATGCTGGTTATCAGTCCGGCAGTGCCTGCGCTTGATCCGCACAACCCGGAGCTGGTCGCGGCGCAGCAACGGGGCATACGCATCATCACCTGGCAGGAAGTGCTGGGAGAACTGATGCGCGGCAAATGTGTGCTTTCCATCAGCGGTGTGCATGGCAAGGGAACGGCAACGGCTATGCTCTCGTTGATGCTGGTGGATGCGGGACTGGACCCGATGTGTGAGATCGGAGCCGTCGTTCCTCGCTTCGGTGCGAACTATCGTCTTGGTAAGGGGAACTACTTTGTCAACGAGGCCGACGAATTCAATCATAATTTCTGGCACTATCATCCACGCGTGGCGGTGGTGAAATCGATTGAATTTGAACACCCGGAGTTCTTCCCCGATTATGAGGCATTTCTGGCCGCATTTGAGCATTTTATTCGTGGTATGGATATGCAGAGTGATTGGCCTGTACCGCCGACTCTCGTACTAAACGCCGATAGTCCGGGCT
Organism: Reticulibacter mediterranei; assembly: GCF_016587455.1. Taxonomy (NCBI): domain Bacteria; kingdom Bacillati; phylum Chloroflexota; class Ktedonobacteria; order Ktedonobacterales; family Reticulibacteraceae; genus Reticulibacter; species Reticulibacter mediterranei. Next base: position 3,383,488 of record NZ_BNJK01000001.1, read on the forward strand.
GCTTGGAGCTGCATAATCGCCTCAACGATTGGGGCGGGAGAGTCGTGTTCTATCATATAGAGAGCAAAGAGAGTAAGCAGGCGGTGGAGCAGATAGGGTTGCAAGGGAATGTCGATAGCACCTTCACGGCGTACGATGTGCGGCTGGAAGGAGAGACCAGCTTCCGCGTCAGGACAGCCTTGCCAGGAGACTTTCCACTGGGAGAGCAGCAGATTCATCTGTCACTTCCAGGTTTGTATAACATCGAGAACGCGCTGGCAGCCCTGACCGTTGCACATCTAGTCGGGGTCGATGCCCATACTATTGTGCGAACATTGGAAAGCTTCGGAGGTACGCGCAGGCGCTTTGAAATCCGCCATCAGGGTTCTCTCCTGCTCAACGGGCAGGAGTTGACGGATCTCTTGTTGGTAGATGACTATGCCCACCATCCAACAGCCATTGCTGCCACTCTGGAAGCTGTGCGCAAGCGCTATCCAGAACGGCGACTGATTGCGGTATATCAACCACATATGTATAGTCGAACAAAGACGTTTTTTGAGCAATTCTTACACGCATTTGATGAGGCAGATAAAGCTATTGTGACCGATATCTTTCCTGCTCGTGAACAGAATACAGGTCTCGTGCATACCCGTGAACTGGTAGAAGCAATGGCACAACGCCCTCACTTCTCTCAGGGCAGGACGCAGGCGTTGTATGGAGGAACGTTGCAGGAGACCATCAACCTGCTCCAACAAAAATTACGTTCGGGCGATATTGTCGTCATCATGGGCGCGGGAGATATCTATACAGTGACAGAAAAGTTATTGCAACATGTTACATTGACCGGGAAGGAAACACTATGACGTTCGATGCCGAGACTGCATATACCGAACTGCACGCTCACTTTGGGGAACGCGCACGGCGTAACGAGCCACTGGCCCGGCACTGCACCTTTGGCGTCGGCGGTCCCGCCGATATCTGGGTCACGCTAGATAGTCGCGATGACCTGATTGGGCTGACGACGCTGTGTGCAGAACGACGCTGGCCCCTGCTTCTGGCAGGTAACGGAACCAACGTCCTCTACGCTGATGCAGGAGTTCGCGGCATCGTAGCACGAATAGCAATGAATGGCTATAGCATTGAAGATGGTAGCAACGATACGGCACTCTTGATAACCCACGCGGGCGTCAGTTGGCCGCGACTGCTCAACGAGTTAGCAGCGGCAGGCTGGGGAGGCTTAGAGTTCGGCCCCGGCATCCCCGGAACGCTCGGCGGTGGCGTCATCAGCAACGCGGGCGCACACGGCAGCGATCTCGCCCAGGTGTTGGAATGGGTTGAGACGCTGGATGCCTCGCGCTGTGAGGAGCAACCGGTAGCACCAACCACGCGGCGCTATACGCTGGCAGAACTTGATCTTGGCTATCGTCACAGTCGTTTTCGGGCGCAACGGCGAGTGCAATTTGACGCAGAGGGCTACCCTGTAGCAGCCCCCAGGCTGTTGATAGAACCGGCAGAGATTATCATGCAACTGGGGATTCGCCTGCATCGGGAAGATCCGAACGTACTGCGTCGCCTGATTGAAGAGCGAAAACAACATCGCAAGCGAACACAACCGCCGCAGCAGAGCGCGGGATCGGTGTTCAAGAATCCCTCGGGAGATTATTCGGGGCGGTTGATAGAGGCGGCAGGTATGAAGGGAAAGATGTATGGGAAGGCGCAATTTTCAGAGCGCCACGCAAATTTTATCGTTAACGTAGGAGGAGCAAAAGCCGCAGATGTCGCGGCACTTATTCGAGAGGCACATGACCGCGTACGCGAACAGTTTGGAGTGGACCTGGAACTGGAAGTCGAACTGCGCGGCGAGTGGAAGGTATCGCAACCATGACACAGAAGAAAAAACTACCGGAGCAGATCGCATCACACACCTACAAGAGGCAGCTGCCAAAGGAGGGTTCCAGGGCGTCTGCGAAAGTAGAACACATAGAGAGAAAAGGGCTACCAGAGCAGAGGGCATTTGTTGGCAAAGAAGAGACGCCCGAAGTGAAGAGAGAGATCCTGGCCAACCAGGGTCCACGTCAGCGCATCGTGACCGTGCCCAAAACCGATCCCTCAACGGCATGGAACGCCTTTTCGCAACGGCAGGAGCGCCGGAGAAGAGCGACCGCTCGTAAAGGGACGGCAGCGACAAGCCATGTCAGGCTGGAGGCGCGCACCTATGCCCGCACAGGCTCATGGGCAACCATCGGACGCACGCGCGGCACGCGGCGACCGCTGCCATCATCTCATCGCAGTTCCTCAGTGCCGACACGCAGCGGACGACGAGGGCCTCGCCGGGGCTGGCTCTGGCGCATACTCGGCTCGGTAGTCGGCCTGATCGGTCTCGGCCTGGCAATAAATTTTGTGTTTTCCAGCAATGCCTTTCGTATCGAACAGGTCAACGTCACAGGCACAAAGAACGACGCGCTGATCCACACGATTCAGAAGATGGGCATCCAGGGAGACAACATCTTCCTGGCCAACATCCCATCCATGAAAGAGCGCGTCGAAACGTTGCCCCTGGTCGCCTCAGCCAGCGTGAGCAAGCAATGGCCAAACCAACTGACGGTCGTGGTGACGGAGCGCAAACCGGTGCTGCTCTGGCAAACGCCGGCGGGAACGTACAGCGTGGATAGCCAGGGCGTCGTGATCGCCCCGGCCAGTCAGACACAAGGAGCAGACCATTTGAGGGTGGTGGAGGCGGGGGTGAATACAACGGACAAAAATAAAGGACAAAAGGGTAGTACTATCCAGCCATTGCATGCAGGCACGCACTTGAACGCGGCGGATGTCTCATTCGCACTCCACGTATTCGAGCGGCTACCGCAAGTGACAGGCATTAATACGTTTAAATTACGATATGATGGTACAATATATCCTGGTACAACAAGCGGATCTGAAACGCGGGGCACATTTGTTGTAGAGAGTCCTGATGGCTGGATTGCTTATCTGGGAAGCGCCGCCGATGCCAATCCTCTCGAAAACAGGCTGATTGCAATGCAACAGATACTACTAGTAGGGAAGAAGCAGGAGCAGCATTTAGCCACGATAGATGTGCGTTACGGGCTGCATCCAGTCTACACAATAAAGTCATGAAGGATGATGTAGGAGTGGACACGAAAACGGATCGTGTTCAAACGGTATTCGTAGTGCGTCTCACAAGTGTACCGCCCAATAGGAGCGTATATCGTGCAAGAGCGGGTGATCGTCGGCATCGACGTAGGAACAACAAAGATCTGTGTCCTGGTTGGCGAGCTTGATCGCGACGGGAAGCTGAATATTGTTGGCGTTGGCACCTGCCCTTCACAGGGGTTGCGCCGTGGGGTGGTGGTGAACATTGAAGAGACCGTCACTTCAATAGCAGCGGCGCTAGATCGTGCAGAACGCCTATCAGGAAAGAAAATCGTCTCAGCTTATGTAGGCATAACGGGCAGCCATATCGACTCAGAGAATAGCAAGGGATTCGTCGCCATCTCTCCCAGCCATCGGGATATTGAGCAAAACGATATCAGTCGAGCGTTTGAGGTCGCTCAGGCGATTGCGATCCCCGCCAACCGCGAAATTATCCATGTTATTCCGCGCGGTTATGTTGTTGATGGGCAGGAAGATATTAAGAACCCTATCGGTATGTCTGGTTTCCGCCTTGAAGTGGAGACGCATATTATCACGGGTGCAGTCTCCGCGATCCATAATTTAATCAAGTGCGTACATAAGGCGCATGTAGAGATTGAGGATCTGGTGCTGGAACCGCTGGCATCGGGAGAAGCTGTACTGGCCGACGGTGAAACCGATCTCGGCGTAGTGCTGGTTGATATTGGTGGTGGCACAACCGATATCGCCGTCTACACCGATGGAGCCATCTGGCAAACCGTCGCGTTACCACTTGGAGGGAATCAGATTACCAACGACATAGCAATTGGCTTGCGGCTGCCCTTTGGTGTTGCGGAGGAACTGAAAGTCACCTACGGACACTGCGACCCATCGTTGATCGATGAAGACGATATGATCGACCTGTCACAGTTTATGCCAGATTGCAACGATCTCGTGCCGCGCAAGCTGCTGGCAGAAATCATTCAGGCCCGCGTCGAAGAACTCTTTGCAATGGTCCATGAAGAGGTCAAGAAATCGGGCTATGATGGGTTATTGCCGGCAGGCATCGTCTTAACCGGGGGTACGGCAGAATTGCCCGGCATCGACGAACTGGCGGGGCAGATCCTCGATCTTCCGGCACGCATCGGTTCTCCGCTCGGTCTGCATGGGCTGGCCGACTCGATCAGTAGACCAGCGTATGCAACCGCCGTTGGTCTGCTCCTGTGGGGTTTACGCCACACCTCGTTGATGATCGAGGAAGACGAGCCTGAAGACGAAGGATCGCCAGATGTATTATCTCGTTTCGGCCGCTGGCTACGTGCTTTTATTCCTTAGACCCGGTTTCTACTTTATAGACAGCGTAGATAGCTCGCGTTACTTTGATCAGTGGAGAGTTAAGTGCAGAATGGCTCATTCGTTCGTTCTATAAAAGTAGAGACTTGAAAGGGGGCCACGAATTTATGTTACCAATGGGAAATAATCAACTTGAAGGCTTCGCCCAGATCCGTGTGATCGGTGTTGGTGGCGGTGGCAGCAACGCTGTGAACCGCATGATTCAGGCCAGCATGATGGGCATTGAGTTCATTGCCATCAATACTGATGCCCAGGCACTCTTGCAGACTGAAGCGCCACATCGCATTCGCATTGGCGAGAAGCTGACTCGTGGCCTCGGTGCGGGTGGCAATCCTGGCGTTGGCGCTAAAGCTGCCGAAGAGAGCGCGGAAGAAATTTACGAAGCGCTCAAAGGCTCTGATATGGTCTTCATCACTGCTGGCATGGGCGGTGGCACCGGCACTGGAGCCAGCCCGGTTGTCGCCCAGATCGCCCGTGAGGTTGGCGCGCTCACCGTCGGCGTCGTGACCAAGCCCTTCCAGTTTGAAGGGAAGAAGCGCCAACTGTCCGCCGAAGAGGGGATCGCCAACCTGAAGCAACATGTGGACACGTTGATTACCGTGCCCAATGATCGCCTTTTGCAGATCGCCGATAAGCGCACGCCGCTCTCCGAAGCCTTCCGCCTCGCCGACGATGTGCTGCGACAGGGCATCCAGGGCATCAGTGATCTGATTACGGTGCCCGGACTCATCAATCTGGACTTCGCCGACGTGAAGACCATTATGTCCACTGCCGGGTCTGCGCTGATGGCTATCGGCGAGGCCAGCGGCGACACACGTGCCATCGACTCGGCCAATATCGCGATTGCCAGCCCACTGCTCGATATCGATATCAGCGGTGCTCGCGGCGTCCTCTTCAACATCACTGGTGGTATGGATATGACACTGCTGGAGGTGAGCGAGGCAGCCGATATTATCAGTCGCGCCGCCCATCCAGAGGCCAACATCATCTTTGGTGCGGTACAAGACCCCACCTTCGACGGCAAAGTCAAAATCACGGTCATCGCCACTGGCTTCGATGGAGGAACCGCGCGGCCACAGGCCACGTCTGCGCATATGATGCATCCATACACTGCAACACGCTCGGACTACGACCGCAGCCGCCTCTCAGTAAGCAACAGCAACAATGGCAGCACGCCCTCGTCAAGCGTCCCGCGTGCGGCGTCGCAGCCACAGAGCTACACGCCACCACCGGTCACGCCGCAATCGGTCGGTATGGCAAATTCGCCAACCAATCCTATGCAGCAGGGCGAACAGTCACGCAGCCAGCAATATGGAACACCGCCGCAGCAGATCATGAGCGATACCGGCCGCCAGCCAGTTGTCACACCGCCACCGCTTTCTCCACGTGAGCCAGCGGCCCTCAACGACTTTGACGAAGAGGTGTTCTCGCTAGAGAAAGAAGCGGCACTGGAGACCGGGCATAAAACACCTACCGTACCGGTTCCCGAATCGGAGGCCCAGCCATTGCCACGACCCTCACAGCCACGACAAAAGGTTCGTGGCCTGGATCGTAGCGCGACGGAGCTTTCGCGCGGTAGCCGCAACGCTCCTCCCGGAGACGTTATCGATATTCCCGCCTTTTTGCGCAAAGGCCGTTAAATAACAGAAAAGAGGGGAAACCTGATTTGCAGGTTTCCCCCTCTTTTCTGTACCAACTGTTTCGTAGTGGAGCGATGTATCGCGTGGAGGTGGTCTGTGATGCGGTTCCACCAACGCGATACATCGCTCCACTACGAAACACATCTAGATCTTATTACGCGTTTTACCGAGATTACCGGGGATCTCTTTGTTGAGGCCGATGTGATTGACCACAACGCGAACGCCCGGAATACCAATCATCTCCCTCTCCAACATTGATTTCATGCCGCCGCTAGGAACTTCCCCATAGAGGTTCAAGATGTAGTTCTCAACCAGAATTGAGAGATCTTTTGCGCCGTCCAGTTTCCCCTGTGTGCGCAGATTTTCCAGACGCGCATTCGCAATATTCAAGATAACGTCTTCGGCAGTGATATAGTTGTGTACATCGATGACAAATGGCACTTCTCGTACGGCGTCTTCCAATTCCTGACGTTGTGCCTCAAGCTCAACTTTGCCATAAAGTGCCAGCACAACACCCTCGTTCTCGACCTCTTTTTCAAGCTCGACTTTCACAGGATGTGCGCTCCAGGCAGTGCTAGCCACCGTGACGGTATGCTCGGCAACTTCTCTAGCCTGCTCCAGTATTTTCTCGGCTGGTGGTAATTCCCCTCTTTCATAGCGGATCTCTTCCACCTCATGAGGCGAGGCCATTGGATCTTCTAACGCCCACCCCAGAATACCGACGATAACAAATGGAGCAGCGATAATAGACAGCCAGGGAATATCGGGAAGAGCCAGCAATCCGGCAAGCGTAAACAGGATGGCCGCGCCCAAAATAAACGGCCACAGGCTCGGATTGGGCATGTGAATATGATGCTCTTCTTCTTCCAGGCTTCCCTCTACCTCTTTAACTGCCAGGGACGCCGATAATTCGTCCGTTGTAAGGTTCATATTGTGAAGAGACGTGTCCATAAAGCTCTCGCTCTCCTCTGAAAATGGTATACAATTGCAAGGGTCTGAATATGCAGGACTCACAGGTACTTACTAGCTCTGCTCTTGAAAATAATAGACAATTGCAGGGATCTCCATTCGATCCAGTCCCACATCCTAATCTTACTACGTAGCATACCAAATATATGAGGTTCGTGCAAGCAGCAGCAATTAACTACAGGGCTTTCCAATTCTCAAAGAGGAGGTGAAAAAGAAGAGTTTTTCTTGTAGAATACAAAAAACATCACATCGACAAGGAAAACTCTCTATGGACTATACAACATGGAACGTGCCACCTCAAGCGGAGATGGAAGCAGCGGAAAGCGCAGTTCTCTCGCTCTATGAAGCATTGCAAGGACTGACTGATCCCAGGCGTGCGCAAGGCAAACGCTACTCTTTGGCAGTGATCTTGTGCCTGCTTGTGCTTGCCAAACTTGCGGGACAAAAAACATTGAGTGCAGCCACCGAATGGATTCGCCATCGAGCAGGATACTTGGCCCAACACTTTGAGTTACGACGAGAGAAGATGCCATGTCAGACGACCTATTGGAACGTCTTGGCGAAAGTGGATGGGAAACACCTTGACGAGATCTTATCAGCTTTTTTTGTGCGATGGGAGGCTCAGATCCGGTGTGGAGACGAGCCAAGTCGGTTACACACTCCACAGAGTCAAGCCGATCATGCTCATCTGGCGATTGACGGGAAAACATTGCGTGCCACGACCTCACAAGAACATCCAATCCATCAACTCAGTTGTTATGAGGTCGCCACTGGCATTGTCTTGTGGCACTGTAATGTCGGGGCCAAAGAGAACGAGATCAGTGCGCTCAAACCCTTATTGACTCCCTCATGTGTGAAAGGACGTATCTTGACTCTTGATGCCATGCATACCCAACGTGATCTCTGTAGCCGCGTGCATCAACTAGCCGGAGATTATATTTTGATCGCCAAAGAGAACCAACCGACCCTCCAGGAAGATATTGCGGACTTGCTCGAAGATCGCGGCCCTGATCGTCGTCGGTGGAAACAAGCAGAGACGTGGGACAAAGCTCATGGACGGAAAGAACATCGAGCTATCACGTGCAGTCCTGATCTCAATGAGTGGTTTGGCAAGCAATGGGAAGGCATCGAGCAAGTCTTTCGGCTCGAACGGACGACCTTCTTGCTCAAAGCTGGCACGCTTCGTCATGAAGTCGTCTATGGACTGAGTAGTCTCTCCATGCGCCAAGCGCCACCTAGCCGCCTGCTCGCTTTGATTCGGGAGCATTGGGCCATCGAAAATCGGCTGCATTATCGCCGCGACGGAAGTTTAGGGGAAGATGCCTGTCAAACGCGCACTGGACGAGTACCGAGCCTTCTGGCTCAACTCAACAGCACCATCTTGAGCTTGATGGATCGCGTTGGCGTTCGCAACGTTGCTCGACAGATGCGCTATTTTGACGCTCACCCTCAACAAGCTCTTGCTCTCCTTTTCACTGGTTCTTGTACTGTTTATTAGAATTGGAAAGCCCTGAATTAACTACCAGGGCTTTCCAGTTCTCCGCTCAAAGGGGTGCAGGGTCTCCCTGCCGGGGTCTGGGGTGTCCCCAGTTTCCTTCCCTCCTTCGCGCGCCGCCTGCGACGGCGCGCAAAAGAGAAGAAAAAAGTTTTTTGCGGGGACACCCCGCACCCCGGCAAAGGGCTGCCGCCCTCTGCACTCCCGCTAGATGGGAGAATTGGAAAGCCCTGAATTAACTACTGCCATTCAGAAAGGGGATACGCAATAGCTCTTCCTCTATCTCTTGCCAGACCTCCTGCTCCGCTTGAAGCCGCGTCAAAGGCATGCGCTTGCGCGAGGCATCTATAATACACTCAGTCACACGCCGTTGAAAACTGGCTAATACTGGTTGCTGCCTCCAGGCAGGTGGCATAATGCCAAGCTCAATGTCTTGCAGCGGATAAAATTCATGATGCTCAAAGGCCAGCACCAGCAGATCAACATAATGCTGAATGAGGTCCATATGAGTCTGCGTAAAATAATTGCGCCGCGTGCAGGCAATGCCAAGACAACCAGCCGCCCGATCAGCGAGCAAAATAGGGTAGGCAATTGCACTCTGCCCTTCGGTAGTATAGTTATGCATAGGAAAGAGCCGCGACCTATCCTCCTGTGTGTGAACGGCGGTGAAGCGGCCTGAGCCGATGGCTCTTCCCACCTGCGATTCTGCACCTAGAAAGAGGGTGTGTTGTTCGACATTGCCCCAGGGAGGGTTTCCCCGACCATACGTTTTGCGCAGGCTGTGCACCTTCCCCCTGTTCAGTGCTGGCGTACACTGAGCAACAATGGCAACCATGCCCACCTGTTGCGGGTCAAGGTGTTCTAACAGCTGTTGGAGAATTAATATACTGACCGATGACCCACGCAACAATGGCGGGCTGCTGGTGTGGGCATTTAAAACGCGAGCATAAAATGCAGAGGGAATTTCGGGCGCGATATCCATAAATGTAGGAACATCGTCCATGATGTCTGCATATTCAGCCGTAATCAGTTGCATTGCCAAAGGCTGACGATATCTTGATAAGGCTGTAAGTAATGAGCGTATGTTGTCTGGACGTGGTTTCGATTTGTAATTCACCCAGCGTATCAGCGTAACCGGATTTACCCCCACAACCTCGGCAACCCGGAGTCTCTCACGTGGATCACTGATCACCAGCCCCAACAACTCACGCCACGTTTTCGGCTCTTCCATACTCATATGTGCTATCGCGTCAATCTCCTGTGCAAAGCTTACGCCCTCTTCCTCCTGATACAACAGAGCGAACCAATACGATGTTTAATAAACAGACATGCCCCCGTGAGCATAACTCATACATTGCTGTTCAGTCAATAAATAACACATAAAATGTTGTCTGGTTGGCAATAATCGAAAAAATCACTTTGGCTCTACAAACAAATTGTCAGCATTCATCTACACAATGCTATCAGTTGTCCCGTTCTTCTCACATCCTGCACAGTCGACGTGCTTCTTTCCAATAGGACACGTTTTCAATCTTCTCGCGTGACACTTTTGCTCTTGTATTTACGTACATTTTGATCCAGCATGAAGTGTCATAAATCACTGGTGCTATCATAATTATAGCATTTCTTTTCTCGAAGTGCAAAAGAACAGTATGAGTGTGATGAAACCGGTGGGGTTTCAAAGGAATGGTCTTGCCGAAGATGTATGAAGCAAATTGTGCAGGTTCGATTATTGGCATATCATACATGGTGGGATCAAATCGTGTATGGCAGAGGCGATGGCTGGTCCTCGCTCTGGTGCTACCATCGCGGCATGTGAAGTCGGGCGAGGACCAGCCATCGCCTCTGTCATACACTGGGGATGCTTTTAGATCTAACTATCCAATAGATGGGGTAATGTTTTATTTGCGTTTCCCTAGATCGCGTTTAACCTGAAATACATCTTTTATACGCTCGATACGTGCTAAAGCGCGCTGCAACTGCCCCAGATCGCTGATTTCTAGTGTTGCTGCAATGACCGCCTGTTCGCCGCTGCGGAAGGGAGTATTGACCGAAACAACGTTGATGCCCAGTTCAGAGGTAACGGCGGCGATGTCGCGCAGCAACCCTTGACGATCTCGCGCAGTAATCACAATGGGAGCCAGATAAGAAGACTGGCTCATCCCCGTCCAACTCACGTTGATCAGACGTTCGCGGTCCTGTTTGCGATACAGCGCGATATTCTGGCAATCAGTGCGATGAACAATCACACCTTTCCCGCGACTGACATAGCCCACGATCTCGTCACCGGGCAGCGGACAGCAACAATTTGCCAGGCGCGTTAAGAGGCCATTCACGCCGGCCACCTGCAATTGAGCTACAGTCGGGATCTTCGCCGTTGTACTCAACGGTATCCGTGCCGCTTCCTCCTCGCGGGTATCTTTCCCCTCGCGCTGCTGCCAGTATTCGTTGAGCTTCACCACGACAGCGCGCGGTCGAACATCGTCCGAGCCAATCGCTGCCAGCAGATCCTCAAAGGTATTGACGTGAAACTCATTGCCATCGCCGCAGAGCCAGCGCTCTACATCTTCGTTAATGGCTTCAAAGCCACGCCCGGATGACTTGAGTTCGCGATCCAGGCGTTCGCGGCCAATTTGAATATTGATATCGCGCTCGTGGAATTTGAGGTAACGGCGGATCTTGTTGCGTGCCGCCGCCGTACGCGCGAAATTGAGCCAGTCGCGTGTCGGATGAGCTGAGCGGCTGGTAAGGATATCAACGATCTCGCCACTCTTAAGTTCATAATCCAGCGGCACCATACGCGTCACCAGACGGTCCCCATCGCCACTGCCAAGTTGCGTGATAATACGCGCGCCAGCACAGCTATCGCCGACCTTGCTATGGATGCGATAGGCAAAATCAAGCGGAGTGGAACCAACCGGCAAATCTTTGACATCGCCTTTGGGTGTAAAGACAAAGATCTGCTCCTCGAAAAGATCATCCTTAATGGCTTCGACGAAATCCGTATCGCTGGTATTCGAGGTGCGAATTTCGTGTTGCCACTCGGTCAGTTGTCGCAACCAGGTTTGCAGTTCTCTAGCAGAGGCAGAGGCGTTGTCGCCAACATCCTTATAATACCAGTGCATCGCCACGCCATACTCGGCCATTTCATGCATCGCGTGCGTACGAATTTGAATCTCAACCAGTTGATCATCCAGGCAGAAAACCGTCGTATGCAGCGCTTGATAGCCGTTAGGCTTGGGATTGGCGATAAAGTCCTTGATACGGCCCTCTTTGGGTCGCCACAGGCTATGTACATGCCCCAGCGCGATATAACAATCGGGCGTCGAATCTACCAGAATGCGGAAGGCAATCAGATCGTGGATCTGGCCGATATCGGCAGCTTGCTTGAGCGCCTCCAGGTCTCCTCCTCCTCCCACATCGCCAGCATTGCGGGCCAGTTTCTTGTAGAAGCTATAGAGATGCTTGACGCGGCCAGAGACCTCCGCTTTCACGCCAAGCGCGTTCATTTCTTTGCGCAGGATGCTACAGACGCGCTCAACATAGGAGCGCCACTGCTTGCTTTCCATCTCGATCAGGTTGCGCACCCACTCGCAGCACTCTGGCTCAAGGATTTGAAAGGCTAAATCTTCCAATTCACTTTCAACACGGGAGATACCCAGACGTCCAGCCAGCGGCGCATAGATCTCGCGCGTCTCCTGAGCCATTGTCAGCATCTCCTGGCGATCTCCAATATAGCGCGGATGACACATACGTCGCATCGCATGCAGACGATAGGCCAGTTTGAGTAACACCACGCGCGGATCTTCGGCCATCGCCACAAACATTTTGCGCACCGTCTCTGATTGCTGGCGGCGCAAAGCTTCACGGATGCGTGGCTTCTTATCAATCGAGATGGCGGGGATACTGCCCCCCGTATCAGCAATATTCTGCTTTTTACGCTCCAGAATATTCAAGCGTTCCATGCTGCCCACAACACGTGCTGTTGTATAGCCCAGCACCTCTTCGATCTGCTCCAACGAGAGCAAATTAGCGTCCAGTGCTTCAAACACCAGACCAGAAGAGACGCCAATCGCATCGATATGCATTTGAGCTAAGATAGTTGCTACAGCAAGTGCATGCTCCAGAGGTGGTATTGGTCGCAAGCCGGATACATCGCGACACGTTTCCAGGCAGAGGTGCAGCGCCCTGCGAACCAGTTCGACATCTGGCGTCGTCATATATCGGTTCACAAGCCGTAAAAGTTTGATCGCTGCATCTGGAAACTCTGGCGACCCTGTATGTCTTTCTATAAACCTCTTGATCATGGCAATTATCTACACAGTAACCGGCCCATCCCGTTCAGAGAACAAGCCACAGATATTATTCTTTATCAGTATACGTTATAATTGGCCCAACGTTCGTCATCTTGCCCCAAACTGGGACTTGACAAATCACAAGCTGCTTGCTTCCTTATGAATATAAACAAACGCGCTCCCGCACGTTTCGTAGTCGCGCAATTTACCGCACAAATGCGGTATTTTATGATAAATTGCGCGACTACGAAAGGGAGATCGCCGCAAGCAACAGTAATGATAACGCCAATTCACTACAAAATGTTCCACCAATAAAAGGAGATTTCGCCCCCCACGACAGCACGATTTAGCGCGTATACAGGGCGCGTTCTACGCTGACGACATTTTTGACTTGACGCAAACGACGGAGGACACGCTCGATTTGATCAATAACGCCCTGCGCGGCGGCAATCTCTAGCGTTGCGGTAATCACGGCTTTCTGGAGAGATGTGTTCGTCGAGGAGGTTACAGAGATCATATTAATACCAGCATCGGCAACGACCGCCGCCACATCGCGTAAAAGACCTGAACGATCATGGGCAATGAGCGTCACAGGAACTAGATAGTTCTCCGGCTCGATTTGCAGCCAGTTGACCTCTACAAGCGCATTGGGATTGCTGCGATAGCGGCGCAGGGTGCGGCAATCGCTGCGATGGACAAACATTCCTTTGTTCGGATTCAAAACGCCGACAATGGCATCGCCGGGAATCGGACAACAACACTGTGCCAGTTTGACCAGACTGGCAGCCTCGTTCTCGATGGTGGCATGAGCACCGCTCTTGCGCTGAGCAATCTCTCCATGTTTGCGCAGGAACGGCAACAGGTATTTCTTGATCTCCTCAATCTGAAGATCCTCGCGTCCCAGCGCGACATAGATATCATCGAGCGTGGCATACTTTTTGAGGGCAGCACCCGCCGCCGGATCTTCACTCCGCAGGCGCTGAAGCAGCTCTTCGATACGCTCATTCACACCGGCCGCACCCATCGTTTTAAGGGTCAGATCCAGGCGTTCGCGGCCCATTTGTAGATTGATCTCGCGCTCATATGTCTTGAGATAGCGCCGAATCTTGTTGCGTGCTGCCGCTGTGCGCGCGAAGCTGAGCCAGTCGCGGGTGGGATGAACGGTCCTGCTCGTGACGATATCAACGATCTCGCCACCTTTCAGCTCATAATCCAGCGGCACCAGACGCGTCACCAGCCGACCGCTATCATCCATGTTAGTAATAATGCGCGCACCAGCACAGTGATCGCCAATATCGGTATGAATGCGATAGGCCATATCCAGCGGAGTTGAGCCGCGCGGCAAATCCTTGACCTCGCCTTTGGGCGTAAAGACAAAAATTTGCTCCTGAAAGATATCGCCCTTCACCGCCTCTACAAACTCGTCGGCGCTTTGCGGCAACTCGCGCTGCCACTGGCGCAACTGCTCGATCCAGGCCACCATCTCGCGATACGAGAGACGCCAACTGTTGGGCGAGGCCTCATCCTTGCCCACGCGCTCTTTCAGATACCAATAGCTGGCAATGCCATAATCGGCGGTTCGTTGCATATCGTGGGTGCGAATCTGGATTTCAGCGAGGCGATTGTCAAGGCAAAAAAACGGTGGTGTGCAGCGATTGATAACCATTCAGCTTGGGCGTCGCAATAAAATCCTTGATACGCCCATCCTTTGGTCGCCACAGCGCGTGAATATGACCCAGCGCCAGATAACACTCGTTATCGGTATCAACCAGAATGCGAAAAGAGACCAGATCATGAATCTGGCTCAGCTCGTTTCCAATATGCAAATGAGTCACATCATCCACTTTGCGGTTAATGCTCGCCAGATGTTTATGCCAGGCATGAACTTCCGCGTGAATCCCGGCGCGCTGCATCTCTTCACTTAAGATACGGCAGACCTCCGCAGCATATGGAGCACGCCTTTTTACCTCTTCCGCCACCTCCTGCTCTAACCACTCGTAACGCTCAGGCTCCAGATATAAAAGCGCCAGATCTTCGAGTTCGGCCTGCACCTGCATCATGCCCAGACGCCGGGCCAGGGGTGCGTAGATCTCGCTGGTCTCACGAGCCTTGTTCTGCTGCTGAGCAGGAGACATGGCGGCAAGCGTACGCATATTATGCAAGCGATCTGCCAACTTGAGAACCACCACGCGCGGATCTTCGGCCATCGCCAGGAGCATTTTGCGCACAGTCTCGCTGCGCTGGCGGCGCTTGTCAACGATTGAGGAGGGAGGACGTTCGGAAGGGGTTTCAGGCTCAGTACCCGACTCCAGTTCAGAGGAATGTTCGCTGCCAGAACTAGCGGGCTGGCTGGCAAGGGCGTCAAATTTGGTCACGCCATCAACAATACTGGCGACAGCAGCGCCGAACTGCTCGCGCAATTCTTCCAGCGTATAATCAGTATCCTCAACAACATCATGTAAAAGGGCAGCCATAATCCCTTCAGCATCGATACGCATCTCAGCCAGCAGGAGCGCCACCTCTATTGGATGCTCAATATACGGTTCGCCAGAACGCCGCACTACGCCCTTGTGTGCTTGATCGGCCAGCGCATATGCTTGCCGGATTCTCTCCATATCCTCGGGGAGAGATATTTACTTGTCTCAACCAGTAAATCCGCAAGCGTGAAATGAGATGGAGTCAAGTTCGTCCTCAAAGCTGCTGCCGTTGCAATTGAGGGAACAAACGACTCAGCAGCAATTTTATTTGAATCGGTAGCCATTATAAAACCCTACAACAGAGCCAGTGATACCTTCTTGTGTTTGCACGTCTTTCAACCTCCATCGCGGCCTGAGTAGCATTCATCCCTCCATACGCATAAGCGGAAAGGCACCTCTTCCAGGTGTCCTCCTTTGCGCCAGCTTTTTTATTTAGACCAGACGACAAGACACCCGCAAGAGATGCCCCTTGCGCGGGAATACATCTGCACATATCCAAAAAGAATCTTACTACTTTATTATAAAGAGCAAAGTATGACTGTCAAGCAAATCCATAACCTTTTAGATACAATGTCGCCAGAAAGGAATGACTTGACCGAAAAAAAGGTCACAATGTGGTTGTTACAAACCCGGTACAATAATGAACGTAAATATAGTTACATTTATTCCAGAGAAGCAGCATACAGCAGTCTCAGATAGAGAATTCTTGTATTATACAACAAAAATAAGACAAAACCAAGAACACACCTCGGCTTTGTCTTCAAGTTCTGAATGGAGAAAGGGAGCGCCTGAACTACGACTCTCTGCCTACCTACTCCCAGAGAGGATGCTCTCTCAAAAAGAGAACAATCCTCGCTGTCTGTATGCAGAAGGGGTCAGCGAATACCCGAATTAGCTGCGAGCAACGCGAACCTTATCGTAGCACGGGCTGCAATAAACGGGGCGGTCATTCTTGGGTAAGAATGGTACCTGCGTCTCTGTGCCGCACTCTGCACAAATAACAGTGTGCATTTCTCGCGGGGCGCGTTCAGAACGTGAGCCGGTAGCGCCAGCAGAAGCTCTGCGGGCAGCGCGGCAGGAAGGGCAGCGACCAGGCTGATTCATCAAGCCCTTTTGCTGGTAGAACTCTTGTTCACCTGCTGTGAATACAAAATCGTTTCCACATTCACGGCATTTTAGGGTTTTGTCATCGAAACTCAACTAAGGACCTCCTGTGTGATATGTTGGTAATCCTCCAGGTCCATAATTCCGTAGCAGATGTCCACCATCGTTCTTTCCTTCCCCCTACCAGCGTGGGTCGGAAACTCTGGACGAAGCACCGTATGCGAGACCGAGATTGGATACCGCATGAAAGCATACACCATCTTTTAGCCATTTGCAAGCGTTTTTCCGGCAAAAATTTATTCTTTTCAATATCTTTATACATCTTTTATGTGCCTGCTTCTTTCTACACAATTCACTTTTTCGTCTCATTTCACCCACTTTCGTTCACGTTCGTCTAGTTTTGTTCATCTCGTTTCGTCCTGTCAATGTATCAGAGAAATTGATCAGACTTGACGCTCATGAGACAATAGGAAAAAGAACAATGGGTTTGTCTGTGGCTCATTGCATGCCATAAGTTGAGAAATACATGTCATCGTTTCATTTTACTATTGATGCCGAATGCCCGGATTCCTGGGCGCGTGCCGGCACCATTTCCACGCCTCACGGCACTATCTTGACACCTATCTTTATGCCTGTGGGAACTCAGGCCACCGTGAAAAGCGTCTCTCCCGAAGAGCTGCGTGCGGCGGGCGCACAGATTATTCTTGCCAATACCTATCATCTCATGCTGCGGCCCGGCTCGTCGCTGGTGGCTGAATTTGGTGGCCTCCACTCGTTTATGCACTGGGACGGTCCGATCCTTACCGATAGCGGCGGCTTTCAGGTCTGGAGTCTGGGGCATCTCCGCAAGCTGAACGAAGATGGTGTCACGTTCAAGTCGCATCTGGATGGCTCTTATCATATCCTGACGCCTGAACGCGTCATGGAGATCGAGGCGGAACTTGGGTCAGACATCATTCTCCCACTCGACATCTGCGCTCCTTATCCCTGCTCACCTCTCGAAGCGCGCAAGGCGATGGAGAACACGCACCGCTGGGAGGAGCGCGCGCTAATCGCCAAAGAGCGCCATCGCCCCGAACAAACGCTGTTCGGCATCGTACAGGGCGCATTTGAGCCAGAGCTGCGGCGAGAGAGCGCACGCGTGATCGGCAATATGCCGTTTCCGGGCCTCTCCATCGGCGGCCTCTCTGTTGGAGAACCAAAGGCCCAGATGTGGGAGATGTTGCGCCACGTCACGCCTGAGCTGCCGCGCGACAAGCCTCGTCACCTGCTCGGCGTTGGCTCGCCGGAAGATATGGTTATGGGAGTGGGTTTGGGCATGGATATGTTCGATTGCGTTCTCCCAACGCGCGTCGCTCGTCACGGTGGACTCTTTACCGCAACCGGGCGCGTCAATATCAAATCCTCGCGCTTCCGCACTGTGCGAGGTCCGATTGAAGAGGGCTGCGATTGCTACACCTGTCGCAACTATAGCGCGGGCTATGTTCACCACCTGATTCGTGCTGAGGAACAACTGTATTATCGCCTCGGCACCATTCACAACGTCCATTTTATGCTGCGCCTCGCCGCTCAATTGCGTGCCGCTATCCAGGCCGGCACCTATACACAATTCCGCGATGAGTTCCTGGCTCGCTACGTTCCGGCCTCCGAACAGGTACGCGAGCAGCAGCGCGAAAAATGGAAAGCCGCCAGAGAGCGTCAGGCCGACGTTCGATAATACCGTACCCTTACGCATCAAAAGGAAAGATTGTATGCAGACTGCATCCTATCGTTTTCTTCATACCGGCCAGCAAGATACCGCGCTGAATATGGCAATTGACGAAGCTATTCTGCTTCATCATATTCAGGGCAAGGTGCCTCCGACACTGCGCGTCTTTCAGTGGAAGCAGCCCTCAATTACGCTGGGCCGCTTCCAGAGCATCGAGCGCGAGATTTTGCTGGATGTCTGCCGGCAACGATATGTGCCGCTGGTTCGCCGTCCCACCGGGGGCCGTGCGGTCTATCACCGGGACGAGCTAACGTACAGCATCGTCATCGGGAAACGCAACGGCGTGCCATCGGGAATCGTGCCAGCTTATGCCTATCTTGCGCAGGGCTTGCTGGCCGCCTTGCAACTGCTGGGCGTGCAGGCCGAGATCAGCGACGAACGGGTGCATAAAAATCCCTCCGCCGCTTGCTTTGCATCGTCCACGCAGGCCGATCTCACCAGCGACGGCTACAAGCTGGTGGGCAGCGCGCAAGTCTGGAAGGATGAGTCGTTGCTGCAACAGGGATCGCTCCCCATCGATGATCGAGCACCTGAGTTTTTCGAGATGCTGCGCTTCCCATCGCCAGAGGCACGGGCCGATGCGCTGGCGCTCTATCGCGAAAAAGCCACGCCCCTGCATACGTTCCGACCTGATGCCACCTGGGATGATACCGCCAAGGCACTGCAACGCGGTTTCAGTAATGCATTACAGGTAGAATTTCAGCCGGGAGAGCTCACTGACTCTGAGTGGGATCTGGCTCATCAACTGGTAGAGGAGAAGTATAGCAAGCTGAACTGGCGGAAAGAACGCGTCACACTCATCTCTTCGTAGAGGTGCGCCAGTCGCGCTCACGCCCAACACATTGCACCAATGCAAAGGGTGCGGTACAATGAGGGTCGCACTACATCGCGTCTCATCATATCCACAAAAATGATAATACGAGAAATAATACATACCTTTTTTAAGGTAGATAGAAATAAGCGCAAAGGAGAGTTGTGGCGTGAGTCTCACAATAGATTTAGCGCGAAGAATCCTTGAAGCCAGCAAACAGCGCGCACGCGAGCTGCGCAGCCCGGTGAGCATAGCGATTGTGGACGCCGGAGGGCATCTGGTTCTCTTTGAGAGAATGATGTCGCCCTACGGCTGGGCCACGGGTAATATTAGTATTGCAAAGGCGGCAACCGCCGTCATGTTTAACCAGTCCACCGATTCGGTTGCGCAGTGGGGATCGGGCATTCCTGGTTTCGCCTCCAGCCTGGCAACGATGACAAATGGGAAGTTCATTATGGCCGCAGGTGGCTGGCCTATTCGTATGCAGGGCGCAACAATTGGCGGTATCGGCGTGAGCGGTGGCAATGCGCCTGGACGCGATGATGATGTGGCGCGAGCAGGGCTGGCCGTACTGGATGCCATGTTGGAAGCAATGGCTCCTCCTATTCCAGCACAACCTCCATCTCAGTCTGGCATCTCGCCCACTCCTCCTGTCCCTGCGGCACCTCAACAGCCTTTCGCCAATCCACCTGCTACGCCCTCTGCACCATCACCGGCAATTACGCGCGTTATGCCGGAGAGCGAGGCCGCGCCCAGCACACAACACTTACCGGCCCAGGATGATCCTTATAGCTACGATTCGTATGACAAGTTTAACTCAGACCGACCCGGAGGCAAACAATGAGCCAGGAATACAACAACACCTTGAAAAAGCCCAGGAGGACACGCTCTCAGCGCAATCGTCCCGTCCTGGTGACTGACAATGAAAACACAATAGAAGAGCAGGCAACGCCAGAAGCAGAGCCAGTTGAAGAGGTTGTGACTACTACACCCGAACCAGCTCCTGCCAAACGCTCAGGTCCCCGGCTCCCCAACTTTTTCTCGACCGTAGAGAAAAGCGAGAAGAAAGAGGCAGAGGGCAAAAGCGATGTGGTACAGGCACGCCTGGCACGCGCAACCAGAGGTAAAGCTTCCACCAACACAGGCAAAGCTGCGGCAGTGACGAAAGAAGATGCGGATACCTCATCCACGAAAAAAGATGAGAAAGCTCCCGCCAGTAGCACTCGCCCGGCGACACGACCTAATCAGACGTTTAAGACACGCTATATCCTCGGCATCGCCATTTATCTGTTCGCCGCCAACTTTATCGGCACAGGTATTACCTTGCTGCTCAATCAGATGCATGCAGATGCCGTGCTGATCCCTCCTTTTGATCTCTTCGGCGGCAAAGTTATCATCAAAACATCGACGGTCTTATTCCTGGCGCTTCTCATCATCATCCTTGTCCTTCTGGCACGCTTCGATCTGATCCCACGCTCGCTGGCTCCATCTACAGCAGCTAACAATCGGTCTGGATCGAGCAAAAGCAGCAGTGACTCCGGCCCCAAACAGCCACCGTCCGCAATTCGCCAGGGCGTGAAGGGCGAAGACGATCATCTCTATCAGGAATATCGCCTCAGCCAGCGCCGCACTAAAAAACGCTAACCTCTCTCCTGAGTAAGTAAAGCACAAACGGGAGTGCAAGAACGAATATAAAATCGTCCCTGCACTCTCGTTTTCTTGAGCCTTCCCCTTGACAACCCTATAGATGGTTCGTATACTTTTGATAAAGCGCTTTATCAAACCAAAAATGGGGACCAAAAATGAAAAGACGCCCTCGTCAGTCTGATGTTGCAGCCTTAGCCGCCGTATCTCCGGCAATTGTCTCGCTGGTCATCAATGATCGCGCGGATAGCAACGTTCGGATCAGCCCCGAAACCCGGCAACGGGTCTGGGATGCGGTGCGCGAATTGGGATATGTCGCAAATCCTATTGCTCGCAAACTGGCTGGCAATCAAAACCGCTTGCTCGGTGTCTTTACCTATGAGGCGATCTTCCCCCTGGAGTATCGCAACTTCTACTATCCTTTTCTGCTCGGTATCGAAGAGGAGGTACAGGCACAGGACTATGATCTTGTCCTTTTTACGCGCGCTAGCGGACCCGATGGAAAGCGCTCGATCTATCAGGACAGCATCAATAGCCTGCAAATCACTGATGGCGCTATTTTGTTGGGGGTACACGAGAATCGTTCCGAGTTGAGCCGTCTGGTCCAGGAAGGCTTCCCGTTTGTCTTTATTGGACGGCGCGAGATCCCCGATGGCGCGATCTCATATGTGACGGCGGACTACGGCGAGGCTACGCGCACGATTGTCGAATATATGGTTCGTCAGGGTCATCAACACATTGCATATCTCCGTCCACCTGAAAATCGTGAGGCAACGCTCGATAGAGAGGCGGGATACCGTCTGGCCTTCCAACAATTGGACAAGCCGCTCATAGAACAACATATTTTTGCTGGCAACTCCGAAGAGGTGACGCCGCAGTTGATCGAGCGTTTTTTTGTTGAGGGGATAACGGCGTTCCTTGTCGAGAATACGCCACTCATCCGGCGCGTGCTGGAGATTGCTCGTCAACTGGGCAAGTCCATACCGCGCGATTTCTCTCTAGCCCTGCTGGGGGACCATACCGAAGAGATCGATCCTATTCCTGATATCACAACGTTTCTGATCCCACGCAAGGAGATGGGCAAAGAGGCTGTACGCCTGCTCGTGGATCTGTTATCGCATCCAGACGAACCCCATGTGCGCCAGGTGGCGCTGCCCTGTACATTTGTGGCAGGACAAACGGTAGCTGCACCTTTTCGCGCTAAATAGAATATTTGCTTCATTGCATTGATTGGAGGTTATGCCTATTGCTTTCAGCATCCATCATGGCATCATCTCACCCTGACGTCTACTCATGTACGCATGATGTGTTTTTATCTCACTGTAGAGATATTTCCCTTACGAGGATAACCTGTGTTGACTCTTCATTATTTGCACCGAAGGAGGTTGCACCATGTTTACACGCAAGCCCTTTCTGGCAATGTTGCTCACATCCCTCTTCTTCGCAAGTACGCTGCTGGCATCCTGTGCCGGTGGAGGCAGCCAACAAAGCGGCGTAACAACGCTCAAGGTCTGGTTTCCTGGTAGTCCCACTCCCGGTGGACCTGAATTTTCGCTGGTGACAAAACAGCTTGTGCCCGAATTTGAAAAAGCCAACCCCGGCATCAAGGTCGATCTGCAATATGTTCCCTGGGAAAACCTCTCTCCCAAGCTCAACAGCGCATTTGCAGGTGGCATTGCTCCCGATATCTTCGGTCATGGTCCCGCAGCTGCCGCGGATTTTGTTGCAAACGACCGTGTATTGCCGCTCGATACCTATATCAACAACCTTGATGCCACCACCCGCGAAGACTTTGGCACGATTCTCGATGGCGGCATCGTGGGATCGAAACGTTATATGGTTCCCCTCTCCGGTCAGGGATTTCTGATCGCATACCGCACTGACCTGTTTCGCGAGGCTGGTCTGAATCCTGATAATCCCCCTCGCACCTGGGAAGAGCTACGCACCGTTGCCGAGAAGCTCACCAAACGCAATGGCAATACCATCACCCGGTCCGGCTTTATCTCAAACCTGGAAGGGTACAACGTGCAGCAGACATTCGCAACCTTCCTGATCCAGGCAGGCGGCTCTCTGCTGAGCAATGATGGCAAGACCATCACCTGGAACTCGCCGGCTGGAGTGAAGGCGCTGCAATATCTGGTTGATCTCTATCATGGCTCCCAGCCAGTCGCAAAAGATCTCCACTCCTACGCCTTGCCAGCCGCACAGCAGCCCCTTGTCACGGGTCAGGCTGCGATGGCGCTCGTAGAGACTGGAGCGCTGAATAACATCTACCTCTCGGCTCCCGATGCCATGAAAAATATCGCTGTTATGCCATCACTCAAAGACGCGCAACAGGGAGCGTTCGGCGGCTCTGGACCTGGCCTCTTCATCAATAAAGATAGCAAGCATCCCGATCTCGCCTGGCGCTTCATCAAATTTATGATGGATGCAAACACGCTCAAATCGTACTATACTGTGACCAGCGGCATTCCCGCTCGCTCCTCTTTCATCAATAGCGATCTTGTCCAGAAGAAGCCGTTCCTCAAGCAGTTTATTGCGGCATACAGTACGTTTAAGCCCAACCCCAATGTGCAGAATTGGGTACAGATTCGCGATACGCTCTCTCGCCATCTCGCACAGGCGATGGCCCAACAGGTCACGCCACAAGTAGCACTGGATGCAGCTGCTAAAGAGGCCGCGCCACTGGTAGGGAAATGAGCATGAGCGTGTTAACAGAAACTATTCGCCCATTACGGCGAGTTACTATGCCACATAAAAGGTATAGCAAGCAAGAACAGCATATCGCGCTCGCTGGCATAGCATTTATCACGCCTGCCGCGCTCTATGTCCTGATCTTCAATATCTTTCCGGTCCTCTACGCCTTTTATCTGAGCTTTACCGACTATAATCCGATCAATCGCAACGGACCACAGTTCTACGGTTTGAGCGGCTATCAGACCTTGCTCACCTCGCAACAGTTCTGGAACGCGTTGTGGGTCACAGTTCAGTATACGTTGGAGGTGGTGCCACCAGCTGTTGTCCTGGCAATGGGCATGGCCGTGCTTGTCAATGCACGTCTGCGCGGTATCACGTTCTTTCGAGCGCTGTTCTACCTGCCGCGCATCGTCTCGCTGACCGCCGTGAGCCTGATCTGGCTCTGGCTCTACTCCAACAATGGCTTTTTCAACTATCTGCTCAGCCTGATCGGGAAAGGGGGCGTTGCCTGGCTCACCTCGCCCGCCATCGCGCTCCATGCATTGGCAGTCATGCGCATCTGGAAAGCGCTGGGAGGAAACATGGTTTTCTTCCTGGCCGGATTACAGAGCATTCCTGGCGAACTTTATGAAGCCGCGAAAATCGATGGTGCAGGCTCGTGGTCGCTTTTCCGCCATGTCACACTGCCAGGATTGAGGCCAGTGCTTGTCTATGTCGCGACCGTCAATCTCATCTACATTTTCCAATCCTTCTCGGAGATCTACATCATGACGGCTGGCGGCCCCGTAGAAAGCACGACAACCGTGAACATGCTCATCTACAATCAGGCCTTTCAGTACAACCAGCTTGGCCTGGCAAGCGCGACGGCCTTCCTGCTGTTTGCAGTAATCTTCGCCTTTGCTTTCTTCAACATCCGGCTGATCAGCCGCAGAGGGACAGCATCATGAAGAGTTTCTCCTATTCCGGCTCCAGACCACACACGACGGCCCGCAAGCTATCCGGGTATATCATACTCGTGAGTGTCGCTCTGCTCATTGTCATGCCGTTTCTCTGGGTGGTCTCACTGGCCTTGAAGGGGCCACAGGAATCGCTGGCCTATCCGCCCGACCTTATCCCGCACGCCCTGACCTTCAACAATTTCTCGACCGTCCTCTCGAATGAGATGATGCTGGGAGCCTTTATCAACAGCGTGCTTGTGGCTGCCATCGCTATTGCAACCAACGTGGCATTTACCACGCTGGCAGGCTACGCTTTTGCCCGTCTGCGCTTCCCCGGTCGCGAGGTCGTCTTCTTTATCCTGATCGCCTCGACGATGGTGCCGGGCGCAGTGACGCTCGTTCCGCTCTTCTTGATGACCAGGGGATTTCCTCTGATGGGTGGCAACGATCTGCTGGGACACGGGGGTGTTGGGCTGCTGAACACGATTCCCGGTCTGGTTTTGCCGCATGTGATCCAGGCTCTCAATATCTTTCTGGCACGCCAGTTCTTTCTGGAACTGCCCGAAGATTGGGCGGAAGCGGCCCGGTTGGATGGAGCCTCAGAGTTTCTTACATTCCTACGTGTCTACCTGCCTCTATCACGCCCGATGGTGGCAACTATCGCGATCCTTTCTTTTACATCCGCCTGGGAAGACTTTCTCTGGCCGCTCGTCGTCACCTCTTCTCCCGACAGCTACACCGTTCAGGTCGCACTCAACGTCCTGGCCGGGACAGGTGGAGGCGGCAGCGCTGACTGGGGACCGGTTATGGCGGCAGCGGTTCTCGCCACTTTGCCGCTGCTCTTAGTGTTTCTTTTCTTCCAGCGGCACTTTGTCGAAGGTCTGGCCTCTGGTGGTGTAAAAGGATAGATAGATAAACTAGAAGGAAAAGACGTATTCTATGCGTGAAAGATCAACGGATATTCTTATTGTTGGTGCCGGACTGGGCGGCGTTGCTGCTGCCCTGGCCGTACTCCGTCTCGGCAAAAAAGTCATTCTCACGGAAGAGACTGATTGGATCGGTGGACAACTGACGGCTCAGGCTGTGCCGCCAGATGAGAGCCGCTGGATCGAGGATCATGGCTGCACGGCCAGTTATCGTCAATTGCGCAGCGGCATTCGCGATTACTATCGCCGTCACTATCCCTTGCTGCCAGAGATCGCTGCCGATCCTCGTTTCAATCCGGGCCAGGGTGGTGTCAGCCGGCTCTGCCATGAACCACGAGTTGCACTGGCTGTGCTGGAGGAGATGCTGGCTCCTTATCGCTCAAAGCTTCAGGTTGATGTGCTGCTGCGCCATCGTCCCATCGCAGCAGAGGCCGATGGAGATCGTGTCCGCTCAGTCACGCTCATCAACGAGCAGAGCCAGGAGCAAACCGTCATTCATGCGCCCTATATCCTCGATGCGACCGAGCTTGGCGACCTGCTCTCCTTAGCTGGCATCGAGCATGGCATCGGTGCGGAGAGTCAATCGCAGACCGGTGAGCCACACGCTATTGCTGGAGAGCCGCAACCATTAGATCAGCAGGCGATTACCTGGTGTTATGCGCTGGATTATTTGCCCGGCGAAGATCATACCATTGCTCGCCCCCAGGACTATGCTTTCTGGCGCAGCTATCAGGCCGATTTCTGGCCCGGCCCTCAGTTGGGTTGGATTGACTGCAATCCTATCACGCTGGCAACTCGGCACCGCCCGATCTTCGATGGTCCCGCTGACCGCGAACAGGCTGGCGACTACTGGCACTATCGCCGTATCTTCTCGCGGCGTCACTATCCCGATGGCCTCTATCCCAGCGATATTACCCTGGTGAACTGGCCGCAGATCGATTATTGGCTGGGGCCGCTGCTGGGCGTCTCTGAAGAAGAGATGCAAAAAAATCTGTGGGCCGCACGCCAGTTAAGCTTGTCGCTACTCTACTGGATGCAAACAGAGGCTCCCAGGCTCGACGGAGGCTACGGCTATCCCGGCCTGCGTTTAAGACATGATATCGTCGGCACACAGGATGGGCTGGCAAAATATGTCTATATCCGTGAAAGTAGGCGCATCCAGGCCGAGTTCACTGTGCAGGAGCAACATGTTGGCGTCGAGGCTCGCGGCTCCCTGGATGGCTCGGAACTCTTCTCCGATAGTGTTGGCATCGGCAGTTATCGCATCGATCTGCACCCCAGCACAGCCCTGCGCAACTACGTTGACATTAGCTCATACCCCTTCCAGATCCCGCTGGGAGCGCTTTTACCGGTACGCGTTGAGAATTTGCTTCCGGCCAACAAAAATCTCGGCGTCACTCATATTACGAACGGCTGTTATCGCTTGCATCCTGTCGAGTGGAACATCGGCGAAGCTGCTGGTGCCCTGGCCGCTTATTGTCTCGCAAAAGATTTGAAACCGAGGCAAGTACGCAATACTCCTCGCTACCTCGCCGATTTCCAGCAAATGCTCACAACGACGCTCGGCTTTGAACTCGCCTGGGACGAGTCCATTCGCTGCACCCCCGTATAACCACACGTCGTAGTCGAGTGATTGATCGCGGGACACCACACCTAAGCCGAGTAGTGCTTTCGCGATCAATCACTCGACTACGACCGCCTGGAGAATTTGTTCATGCTCATAATTGTTTCCCACACCTGAAACTTCTGACAGATCTGTTGACAAATGTGGTTAAATGCGTTACATGTATAAGGGCAAATATACTTTACTTCTATCTCTCTATCAGCATAGATATGTTATTGGAAGACAAAAGAAATTGTTGAAGGAGAAAAACAATGGAAACAGATACTACGCGATCAGATATTGGACGAACGCTGCTCTTTGCGGGCCTCGGTTCCGCGCTGGTAGCCGGACTACTGATGAGATTGGCGACGGTTACTATCCTGCAATATGATGTTATTGCGAATATCCTCTGCGTCTCTACAGCTATCGGGTCTGGACTCGTGGCTCCTCTCTTCTGGTGGTCCTTTATCGTTAAGCCGCGCCAACTTACCATTCTCCGAGGAACCTTAGCAGGCATGGCAACCAGCATCGTCGCTTATCCAGTGATCTGGTGCATGATTGCAGTGCTGGCTTTTTTCTTCATCAAACAGCCTGAATACGGCATCAATCTAGGCGAAATGGTGCAGGGTGGCATCTATGGAAATCTCGTCTCAGCCCTGTTTCTCGCCTATTGGAGCTTCGTTTCTGGGCTCTGGATTCCCTTGCTGGCGATTGGTGCGCTGGTGGGACAGGGACTTGTCATTATTCAGGGAAAAGTGCGAGAGCAGTTGAACCTGGTTCCCTGAACTGTTTGCTTAACTCCCTCTATATGCCTCCTGGCTATCTGTTGGGTTTGATTCTCCAACGGTCTGGCTCAGGAGGTCAGTTTTGTCTACCCCTCAACATTTCCTGGATAACCACATCTTTGCTGCTTGACCCTCTTCCAAAAAGTCCTGGATACATTTTCCATGTTGCATTTTGACCTGTATTGCGATTTACCTATGAGATCTCACAAGCCTCTAGAGGCAGCAATACGCGTACTGTTGTCCAGAAAGTTACGGCTTTTCTTCTGGAGCAATGAATGTAATCTGAAGAGAATATGATTGTTATAAAGGAAAAAAGCAATGGAAGACAATAGCATTTCCAGAGAAATGAACTCTCCTACACCATCTCAAGCCAAAAAGCGTTCCTCGCTTTTGCGTGTGGCGAGCGTTGGTGCGATTGCAACAGTGGCAGCTATCACGATCTTGAGCTTCAGCGCCTTCTCCAGTGTGCAGCAGGGAGCAATGACTAGCGGTAAACAGGTGTGTAGCTTGAGCGCAGGTCCGAAAGTCGTGACCAAAGGAACGCCTATGGGTGCTGATCTGGCATGGTCTTCACAGGGGCAACTGGCAGTCGCGACACATCAAGGGATCAAGGTCTACGCCGCGAAGAACTGCGCTGCGACTTCCTTCTCCCAGCCAAAGGTCCATCAGGCAACAGGCCCCGTATGGTCGCCTGATGGCAGCAAGCTTCTGGTGAGCAGCGGCGCAGCAGGAGATGGCGAGTATGTGCTGGATAGCACTGGAAAAGTCGTCACCAACCTGGATTTCCCTGCTGGCATCGCCAATAGGGTCTGGTCCCCCGATAACAAGCTCATTGTGAATAGCCTGGACATCCACGACCAGAATAACGTCAAGGAGACCATCAATACCGTCGATGCCAACAATGGGAACAAGACAGCGACTACACAGCTTCCTGAAGGAGCCGTTGTGGGTTTTTCAGCGGATGGAAAGTTGGCTCTTGTCCAACATTTCAGCAAGGATAATAAGACGGCGACTTTGACTCTCTGGGATGTCAACGCTGGCAAACAGGCAGGCAGTGCATCCTTCCCCGCCGCCGCATTCGGTGCGCAACTTTCACCTGATGGCTCACTGCTTGCTCTGGACCAGAAAGGCAAAATAGAGATCTACAACACGGCAGATGGGAAATTGCTGACCTCGTTTGCAAATAAAGCGACCGGTGAGAATGCTCCCACACTTGCCTGGTCCCCCGATGGCAAATATCTCGCCGAGGGCGCGGATGCCATCACCATCTATGATATCGCCACCAAAAAGCTCGCGACGACGCTCGGCCAGGCTGACGGCCAGCACTGGATCACCAACCTGACCTGGTCGTCCGATGGCACAGGCATTGCTTCTTCAACGACGCCACTGGGCGATGCTTCTTCTGATGTTACGGTGAATGTCTGGCAGTTGAGCTAATACAGCTCTCTTCCCCTCCTCCGCAAGGAAAAGAAGGATTTGCGACTTGCAAGTCCTTCTTTTTTATTTTCCCTGTTGCACTTTTGCCACTTTAGCGAGATACCTTATGAGATCTCAAAAAACTCTAGAGGGCAGCAATGCAATACAAGGAAGATAAAGTATTGAATCAGTCGTCGTATAGCGAAGGCTATGCGGAACTTTACCAGAGTTACGCGCCTGCACTCTTTGCATATGTTCATCAACACGTCTCATCGCGTGAAGATGCTGAAGATATAGTGCTCAATGTGTTCGTCTCGGTTTTGCAGAATAAGCAGTTTCCAACATTCGATGCACAAAAACAAGCAGCATGGCTCTGGACGATTACACGCAACAAGGTGGTCGATCACTTTCGACGCACCAATCGGCGTCCACAGGTCTCCATCGATTGGCTCAGCGAGCCGTTGTATGCAGACGAGAGTTCCAGTCCAGAGCAGATCAGTCTCGAACGCGAAGAGTATGCGCGACTAGCCAGCGCGATGCGTCAACTGCCACAACTCCAGCAAGAAGTGTTGCGTTTGCGTTTTGGTCATGGCCTGAACAGCGATGAAATAGGCTCTGTCTGTGAGAAAAGTGGGGCAGCGGTACGCGTGCTGCTGTCCAGAACGTTGCGGCTGTTACGCAATCTCTATACAGACCAGGCGGAAGGGGCCAGCGATGAAAGAACAGAAAGATACTCTACAACCAGAAACCATAGATCACGTGATCGAAGCTGGCGCGCTTTCACAAGACCACCAGACGAACCGCCTGATCCAGCAGTTACATGCCAGTGCGCAAGAGTATGCACAGGAGAATGAGCGCTCCCTGGATCGCATCTGGAGCCGCCTGGTTCAAAGTCAGGAACACACCTCCGTCTTTCTTCAGGAGCAACGACAGCGTCCTGAAGAGAACGTGATTGCTATAAAGGAAAGAAAGACAATGAAAGAAAATAACGTCTCCTGGGGAATGAATCCCTCTACACCGCCATCTCAAGCGAAAAAGCGTCCCTCGCTTCTGCGTGTGGCAGGCATCAGCTTGATTGCGGCGGTGGCCGTTATCACCATATTGAGCTTCACCGTTTTCTCGGGCGTGCTGCGGCCAGCGCCTCAGACGACGAACAATAATAAATCAACCATCACGGGTTCGCAAAACCATCAACAGCAGCAAAATCAACAGCAGCAACAACAGCAGCAGAGAGTGATTACCAATGGCAAGCAGGTATGTAGCTTTAGCGCGGGTTCAAAAGTCGCAATCAATGGAGCACCCTGGAGTGCTGATGTGAGCTGGTCTTCGCAGGGGCAGATTGCCGTGACAACATACAACGGCGTCAAGGTGTACTCTACGAAGGATTGTAAGGCAACTTCATTCTCTCAGCCACAGATTCAGCAGGCATATCGTCCTGTCTGGTCGCCCGATGGCAGCAAGCTGTTGGTGAGCAATGCAGGGGACATGGGAGATTATGTGCTGGATAGCAATGGCAAAATCATCACGAAATTGAAAGATCATATCGTCGGTGATGGAACCTGGTCATCCGATAACAAGAAGATCATTTTCACCCCGCACGACGACTCGACACCCACGACCGCGCAAACAACATTCAAGGGCTTTAAAGTGAGCATCAAAGCGGTAGATATCAACAATGGTAACAATATAACAACAATGTCACAGCTTCCTGATAACTATAGTGTCGTTAACTTTTCGTCTGATGGCAAGCTGGCCCTTATACAGCATATAGACAAAACGACTCGGGATAAAAATAACACAGATCTCGCAGTCTGGGATATCAACGCTGGAAAGCTGCTGACTGGCCACGCTGTACTTCCCGATATTACACAGGGATACGATTATCAACTCTCGCCTGATGGATCGCTGATCGCTCTAGACCAGGAAGGCAAGATAGACATCTACACAACGGCCAACGGGAAACTGCTGACCTCGTTTGAGAATAAAGTCGCTGGCGAGGGTGTTCATACGCTTGCCTGGTCGCCCGATGGCAAATATCTCGCAGAGAGCGCAGATACCATCAAGATCTTCGATATGACCGCCAAAAAGCTCGCGACGACATTCGGCAAGGTAAATAACTCACAATGGATCACAACCCTTGTCTGGTCGCCCGATGGCAGCGCCATCGCCTCTTCGAGCATGACAAAGAGCGATGACCAGCCCTCTGATCTCATGGTGAATGTCTGGCAGCTTAGCTAATACAACTTCTTTCCTCCTCCTCCGACTTATCTGCGGCCACACAGTTTTGTGTGGCCGCAGATCCTTTCAAACGTCGCAGGGCTTTCCAGTTCTCCGCTCAAAGGGGGGCAGGGGTCTCCCTGCCGGGGCCTGGGGCGTCCCCAGTTTCCTTCCCTCCTTCGCGCGCCGCCTGCGGCGGCGCGCAAAAGAGAAGAAAAAAGTTTTTTGCGGGGACACCCCGCACCCCGGCAAAGGGCTGCCGCCCTCTGCACTCCTGCTAGATGGGAGAATTGGAAAGCCCTGTCAAACGTCGCCTCCTTCTGGACAAAATATCAAACAACGTCTATACTATGAGAGAAAACAAGTGTGCCAGCGCGTTTTAAGGAGCAACACGTTACATGGGTGAAAGAAAAGCAAATGTGGAGTCTGCGCTTTCTACGGCTCTAGCACGATTCAGAAAATTATTTGCAGAAGAATTGTTGAAACCCACCTCGCTTACCCCCGTCCCCGTGTATAGCATTCAGGAACAACAACATCATCGACTCTCCGCGCCCCAGGAGTCGTTCTGGCACATCTGCATCGCCTGGATGCGCTACCATACCATTCAAATACAGTGGGATATCGAGCGCACAGTCGCCCGGCTGCTTCATCGTCGTTGGGGTGGCTAAGTACCTATCTCAAATCCCTTGCCGTTTCCCTGTGTTGCCTGTATTTCTTCCAGAACCTCGTCGGTTGTTACCACCTGGGCAAATTCTCCGTGGATACTGGTTAAGCTAATCGTATGAATATCCTCTGCACGGTGGAGCTTTCCATCTGGTCCCATTCGATCAAAGGTTGCTGTTGCATCACTCACCAGATAGGTAAGGAAGTCCAAATTTCCTGCCATACGAACGGTCGTTTCAACACAATGATTGGTTGTTAATCCAGTTACCACCAGCGTTGTAATGTGTCGCTGCCGCAATAGCGTTTCAAGCGATGTTCCGATGAAAGCACTATTAACCTGCTTGGTAATCAGCGTTTCACCTGGAAGGGGTTGTACCTGAGCTTTCAGAGCATATCCAGGGTTTGCAGGATGTAAGGGTGAGCTAGGAATGCGTGACTGATGTTGGACATGAATGATCGGCCATTGCTGAGCGCGCCATGCCTCTAGAAGACGAACAATATGGGCTTCCGCCAGCGGGTTATTTCGTCTCCCCCAGAAAGCATCATCAAACCCCTGTTGCACGTCAATAATAAGTAAAGCTGCGTTGACAAATGAAAACGCCATAACGAGAACTCCTTAACTGGATATGGCTCCAACGAAACGTACTGAATCGAGAGAAGATCTATTTTGAGATAGTTATCAAATATTTCCCCGTTGCGAGGCGTTATTTACAGGTTTCCTGTGCGCCGAATGCGGGTTCGCTGCATATGTTGTAGCTCTGGCGGCAGATAGCCGGAGTATTTACGCATCATGCGCAACTGTTGTCTCCGCTCTTTGGCCTCTTTGAACTCGATTGCCAGCCGCCGATACAACTCCTCCCACTGCTCAAGCACCTGTCCGCGATCATGCTTGCTTACGATTTCCAGGCTCGCCTCTCCCATCCGTTCACGCAACGCCTCATCTTCCAGCAAGCGATCGATATAGCTGGCCATCTCCTCGCTATTGCCAGGCTGAAACAGGAAACCGTTCTCTTCATGATGAACCAGTTCGGGCAGGGCATGAATGTTGGCGGCAATCACGGGGAGGCGGCAAGCCATCGCCTCCATTGTCGCCATACTTTGTAGATCGGCCTCCGAGGGGATAGTAAACAGAGCAGACGAGCGGCGCAGGGGGAGTAGATCGCCATCGCGCACGAAGCCGAGAAAGCTCACACGATCATCGATACCCAGCCGCTCGACCATAGCTCGTAGCTCCTGCTCGGCGGGTCCGGTGCTGACCAGCGCAACATGGGCCTTGTTTTTCAGCTTCGGGACAGCATTGAGCAGCACGTCGATGCGCTTCTCCTCGCTCAAACGGTTCACATGCAGGATAATGGGCCGATCCTCTGGCAAGTTCAGACGGCGCAATACCTCTGGATCGCGCGGTCCTGGCGTAAACTTTTTCAGATCGATACCGTTGGAAATGAATTTGGCCGGAGCGCGCAGCCCATGCTTATAGAGCAGATTGAGCGCCGTTTGCGTTGGTGCGGTGACATATTCGCAACGATTGTAAAAATGAACCAGATAGGAATATGAAATATTGTTGAAGGGCTTGCCCAGCAATGGATCGGTCGCCAGAGAGCGGCTCATATTGATGGGCAAATAATGATTGGTAGCGATCACTGGCTTGCGCAGCCCACCAGCCAGGATTTGCGCAATATTGCCCAGCACGACCGGCGAATGAACGTGGATAATATCGGGATCGCTTTTCTTGATCAGGTTGCGCACCGGCATAAACGGCAGGAACGGGATGCGCAGCCCCTCATAGGTAGGCCATTCAAATGAAGAGAAGCGGTAGACGCGCACCTTATGCTCAAGGCGTCGGGCGTCGCGAGGGCCATAGCTGGGGGCAAGCACCCAGACCTGATGGCCTCGATTGGCAAAGTCCTCAGCCAGGCCACGCGTTGCCATCGGCACGCCTCCCACCATCGGTGGATATTGATCGGTGACAATCATGATGCGCATAGCACACCGCCCTCTTCTTAAAAAGATGCTATCCAGACACGGTGGACAGCTGTTTCAGCGTCACTACGACTCTTCAGGCGCAGGAGGCGTTGGGGCAGCTTCCTGTGGAGCCGCCGCAGCTTCGGCTGCCACCTCTGCTACCTCTACCTTCGATGCCGCAACTTTGACGATCGGTTCTTCAGGATCAGTAACCAGCTTGTAATTTGCAGGCAGTTTGACATCTTTTGCGTGCAATGCAGAATCGATCTCCGCTAATAACGAGATATCCACATCAAGCGCCTCGACCATTTCAGAGGCCCGGCACTGCACCTCCAGCGCCTCCACCAGATGCAGCAGAACGCCATTGAAATTCTTGACCGCATTTGATTCGCCGACAAAGTGCAGCGGAATCTTGATATCCACTGCCTCCGACAGGTTGACGCGCGAGAAGTCCACATGTAACACCTTGCCCGTGACCGCATCGCGCTGCACATGACGGATCAGCACCGTCTGTGTCGTAGCATCGGGCAAACGCAGACGAATAACATTGCGAGCACCCTGTTTGCGATGCAAAAGGTCAAAGGCGGCAGCATCAAGCTGCACCGCCACCGATGGCTCTTTGTGACCAAAGATATTGCCGGGAATGACCCCCGATTTGCGCAGGTGCCGTGTGGCCTTACCCATTACTTCTCGTGGAGCTATTGCTAATTCTACCTGTTGTGCCATATAACTAATCTCCTTCCTTCCGATGACAACTCTGTTTCGTGAGGATAGATCATATGTCCTTATGGTCTCCTGTCGGCAGGCATATCAAGCGTGCTTACCGTTTCCTCCTCGTTTGAAAGAAATGCAGTACATCCTGTACTTCCCATGTATTGGGTATATCGCTGGCTCGTAGCCATCCTTTGCGCGCGGCCCCTATACCATAACGCATATTGTCTATTCCCGCAAGCGTATGAGCATCCGGGCCTAACGGAATTTTGATGCCTTTGTCGCGCGCCTTACGCACCAGCCGCCAATCGAGATCCAGGCGTGAGGGATCTGAATTGATCTCGATACACGTACCATGCGCGGCGGCGGCTTCAATGATAGCCTCCATATCTAGTGTATACCCCGACCTACCAAGCAGGATGCGTCCTGTTGGGTGCCCTATTATATCTACGTATGGATTAGCTATTGCGTTGAGCATCCTCTTCGTCTGCTCCTCCGGTGGCAGGTTGAAATTGCTATGAATGGAGGCAACCACAAAATCGAGTTGGGCTAGGATCGCGTCGTCGAAATCGAGCGCACCATCACGTAAGATATCGCACTCGCTCCCCTTGAGAATGAGGAACCGTCCAGCGAACTCTTCGTTCAAGGCGTCGATCTCGTCCCACTGGCGGCGCAGATTATCTTCATTGAGGCCACCGGCATAGGCAGCGGCCTTGCTATGATCTGTCAGGCCCAGATAAGAGTAGCCACGCGCCATACATGCTTCGGCCATCTCGCGAATCGTGTTCTGTCCATCGCTCCAGGTCGAATGGGCATGCAGCACGCCGCGCAGATCGCTCTCCTGTACCAGCATGGGCAGTTCGTGTTTGGCGGCGGCTTCGATCTCGCCCATATCTTCGCGCAGTTCGGGAACCACATACTCCATGCCGAGGGCCGCGTAGATATCGGTCTCATCTTTGCAGGGAACCAGTTCTTCCTTGCCGTTCTCCGTTTTGAACAGGCCATAATCGTTGATGGTCATATTCATGCTGAGAGCACGCCGCCGCAGAGGGATATGATGCTCGCGTGAGCCGCTAAAATGATGCAGCGTGTAGGGGAACTGGCTATCGCCGACCACGCGCAGGTCCATGGCAATGCCGCTGTTCAGCACGACGCTGGATTTGGTCTCGCCCTTGCCGGTAATCGCTTTGACCGAGGGCTGGCTGGTGAAATAGTCCATGATCTTGCGCCGCACGTCGCTGCCCGCGTTATCGTCGATGCTCAGCACCATGTCAATATCTTTCACCGTCTCGCGCTTCCGACGCAGGCTGCCTGCGACCTCAAGGCGCACGATCTCCGGGAGCGTTGCCAGCGCCTCACGGATGCGCGCGGCCTCTTTTTCGGCGATGGGATAGAGGAAGCGGTTGGAGTGCTCCGCGATAAAGGCGATACCCTGAAGGATCTTGTCCTGCGTCTTCTTGCCAAAACCGGGCAGTTTCGCAACCTTATCGTCCTTGCATGCCTGCTCCAATTCGCTCATAGTGGTGACGTGCAACTGATCGTAAATGGCGTTGATCTTTTTCGGTCCCACACCGGGAATGCGCATCATCTCCAATTTGATTGCTGGTGTGCTGGTGCGCAGTTCTTCCAGAAAGGGGCTGCTGCCCGTCTCGATCATCTCTTCGATGCGCTTAATCGTGGTTGGTCCCAGGCCGGGCGTTCCCTTCAATTTGCCCTCTTTAACCAGCTGAGTGATATCGCCATCGAGTGAGCTAAGGGCGCGTGCGGCATTCTCATAGGCGCGCACCTCGAAAACGCTGCTATTCTCTTTCAGCGCAAGGAGCGTGGCGATTTCCTCCAGTAAAAAAGCAACCTCGTTTTTATTCATGTTGTCTCTTCCTGTGCAGATTGTGCGTTATCTTCAGCAGAGAATTTCTCCCGAATTCTATTCTTATCGGCCCCATCCTTTCAGGTTATGAAACGTACAGGTTTTCAAAGAATTCGGCTGGCTGAGTGCTAATTTCAAACGGGTTACGCCCCTTGAGATCGCGATTTAAGTAACGTTTGCAATCGAAGTGGACCAGCAGCCAGCAGTATAAGGGATCAGACACAAAAACGGCGTCCCAGGGCTTCTCTGTCCCCATATCCAGTACACGATTGCAGACGAAGCAACGCGCCAGACCAGCTCCCACCGCCTGCTCAAACCAACTCAATACAAACTGATGCATATCGTCCAGCGTCATCATCTCTAACGCCGATTCGGGATAGCCGAAGTGGACGGGATCGGGACATTCGCGAAAATCGGTATAGGCCCGGCTGAGTGCCAGGACGGGAGCTTTGACCGTGACTTTGATCTCATTATGCTCCGGGTCATCAGCTGCCGTCACCATATCGGTCAACAGCAACCCCTCGCGGTTAAACCATGCTAATAGCTCGTTACGCATGCTGTTATTGTACGATACAGGTGCAATGATAGAGGTACATCGACGAAATGTTACAGGGCTGGATCGTATATGGCAGGGGCGATGGCTTGTCCTCGCTCTGGTTCACCCCATCGTGTGGCCTGGGGAGGCGGGCGAGGACAAGCCATCGCCCCTGCCATATACGACGCCGATTATTCGGCTCGTACGATTTCCTTCGCTCTGTGCCACAGATCGCGCCATTCCAGGTTGCTATATGAGGGCAACTCGCGTCCCTGCTCACGAGCCATCGCCTCCATTGCCTGGAAGCGCTTGCGGAATTTGCGGTTGGTCTGGCGCAACGCCTCTTCCGCGTCCACCTTGAACCAGCGCGCCAGTTTCGCCACGATAAAGAGAATGTCGCCTATCTCCTCGCGCCGCTCCTCTGGCGTCTGGGCCTGTTCCAATTCGGTCATCTCCTCGCTCAGCTTGGCATAGACACCGGAGAGATCCTCAAATTCAAAGCCAGCCTTGACCGCGCGCTTCTGATATTCCTGCGCCACGATAAGCGCGGGCGAGGCCAGGGGAACCCGATCCAACACACTCTCGGCCTGAATATCCTGACCAGCGCTGGCTCGCTCCTGCCGCTTGATATCCTCCCAGTTCTGTACGACCTGCCCGGCATTGCTGACCTCGACATCGCCAAAGACATGGGGGTGGCGACGTATCATCTTCGCGCTGATATGTTCCAGCACATCGCCAATGGAGAAATCGCCGTCCTGCCGCGCAATTTCGGCGTGCAGATAGATCTGGAGCAGTAAATCGCCCAACTCTTCGGCCAGATGCTCCATATCCTCTTCTTCCAGCGCCTCCACAACTTCGTACGCCTCTTCAATCACATAGCGCGTGAGGCTCTGGTGAGTCTGCTGACGATCCCAGGGACAGCCATCGGGATCGCGGCGCAAACGCATAATCAGGTAACGCAATGTTTCGGGATGGCGCAAGGATGTGAGCGGATCGACCGGGGGCACATATAAGGTACTCAAATGATTGGCAAAGTTGTTGCGGTCCAGTTCGTAGAGCGGCATCTCATGCACGATCTCCTCACCATCCGTCCCGGCGGCGCGCACGAGCTTCACCGACCATTCGTCGGGGTAACACTCGCTCAATGCCAGCTTAACCTGACTGGCGAGGCGACGATTATAGACCTGCGCAACCAGCAACGGCTCGGTCGGTATAATCTTTCCGGCGATCTCCTCAAATTCCAGAGCCGCCAGATTGGTTGCATCGACCAGTTGCAGGCCCGCGTCAAACGGGTCCAGTTCCAGCACGCTACAGACCGGCTCTAAAAACGAGAGACCGGCCACGATGCGCGTACTTAAACCACGCTCGCGGGCCAGTTTCAACACGATCTGCACCGAAGACTCGCCGATCAAAGGGTGCCCCGGCACGGCGTAGATAATGGGGCGTTGTGCCGCCTGCGTACAGACCTCTTCGGCAATGCGTTGATAGAGGACGCGCCAGTCCTCCGCCTCATCATAGAAGTGATCAAACGATTCGATATGCAGGCCGGGTAGACGCTCTTTCAGCGCCTCAACGGTTGGATGAATAGCGGTGCGAAAGTAGACAGATTGCTCTGGCCCGGCCTGTGCCAGCAACGTTTGCGCCTGTAATGTCAGATCATCTATGCTACCCGGTCCAAGCCCCAGGAGAGTAATTGCTGCGGTTGTCATGAATAAAAATGAACCTCACTGCTTGTTCTGTTAACTTATTGCTGATAGTGTAGCTGTTCAGCATGGGCGTGTCAAATGAACAACGAAAAATTGTTCAAAAACGTTTTGAAACCTTGACGTAACACGCTTTTATCAGTATACTCAGTAATTGAGTACTCAATCTGTGATTAACCTCTAACATGTTCGACAAGTTGCGCGCTTCATCGTCATAGGAGAGGATAAATGAAAAGACAATCATTACATAATCGCGGAGGAGTACTTATTTGTTTTACCGTTAAAAAGATCAGCTATTTATCTTATGTCTGACCAGACACCAGCTTTTAGTGTTGGCACCTGTTTTCTTCAGATGACGGTGCATAGATGATACGTTCCTGTCCGACCCGCCCTGGACTTTTCCCAAGAGCGGATCGTCTTCTGGAAGGTCAGGAGCAGGTGGAGAAAGCGCTTCACCTGCTCCTGACTGGGTGGTGCGTGACGCCCGGCGAGTCTATCCTACTCGATAAGTGACCCACAAGACAGGTTCGCGAATGTCGCCGTCATTGCGCTGGCCTGGTCAGAAGCCAGAAACACCGCCATGTTGGTGACTTCGGTCAGCGTCGGCAACCGTCGTAACAACGTGAGAGACTCCGTTTGGGCCTGGATTTCCTCCCGCGTCAAGCCCAGAAGGCTGGCGCGAGAACTGTAGGCATTTCGGACGACTGCCGTCTCTGGGATAGCATCCGAGCGTATGCCCACGACTCGAATGCCCTGTGGTCCCAACTCAACCGCGAAACTGCGGCTAATCGCTTCGAGCACCGCCCATGATGGTGCCAGTCCTCCAAAAGCAGGGATAGGGACACGGGCCAGAGGGGCGGTAAGCGTTAAGATGACACCTGATCTCTTTGCAACCATGCGCCGTGCCGCCGCTCGTGTTGTCAAGAAGTATGCCCTTGTGTAATTGATAACCGGGTTAGCAAAGCTCTCCAGCGACAAATCGGTGAGCGGCTTTCCCAGACCACCTGGATCAGCAAAATTCGCCACATTGACACAAACATCAATACGCCCAGCTGACTTGACTACCGTATCGGTAAACACCTCGACAGCTTGCTCGTCGAGGACATCAATCTGAGCTGTTTGAGCTACCCCTCCGACGTCGGAAACAGCCTGTGCCACCGCGTCGAGCTTTGAGAGGGTGCGACCAGCAAGAAACACGTTCGCCCCTTCACGCGCAAAAGCCTGCGCCAGCGCAGAGCCAACGCCTCCTCCCGCTCCATAGATGACAGCATTCTTCTTTTCAAGTAACATGGTGATCTCCTTTGCATTCTCATTTGTTTTATCCGAAAGGCCCAGGGATGCTTCTGTTGAACAGACTCATCACTAGCCAGGCCAACCTCTGCCCCATTGGTAGAGGCACTTAATAAACTGTTGGAATATGCAAAACTATGCGGTCTCATAGGGGATTTGTTCAACTTGATCTGACATTTGATCCAAACGGTTTAGGCAACCAGGATTTTCTTGCCAGCAAATTGCGGAGAGATTTCGCCCAGCGAAACGGCAACGCTGTAGCCATCGGTCCTCGTTACCGGCACTACCTTGCGCAAGATATCGTTTTTCCGCGAGGCATCCACGACAATCTGTGCCTTCTGGACCAGATCATAAAGAAGCGCTCCTGTGTACGTATGATTTCCCAACGGGCCATGCCCACTCTGAGGGTTAGTTGCCACAGAGGTTTTAGGGAAAGCTTGCAGATCCGCTAATTTCAGTTCGCCAGGAACCTTGACTTGTCCGGTCAATTGCAAAGAGACAGAGGGATTTGCGTGCTGGGAGAAGAGGAAGCGGTGGCTGTGCCGGTTGCCGGTGAATGTCAATTTTCGGTGCGGGGAAACGTTGAGAGGGGAGTATCCAGAGCGCTCGATGCGCTCTGGAATATCTTCAGAGGTTACTTGCTACTCATTCTTGCCGACCATGACTTCGGTTGACTTTATCATCACGACCACGCTATCTCCCTCTTTGAGCTTCAGCGTTTCAACGGAGGTTCGTGTAATTGCCGAAACGATCTCCTGTCCACCAGGAAGCGTCACAACGACTTCGCCCATCACAGATCCAAGCTTGATCGATTTGACCGTCCCCTGAAGCTGGTTGCGAGCGCTAAATTGCATAGGCATATGCTGCTCTCCTTCCTCTTAGTAATGAAAATTTCCTTTCAAAATCGGGAATATTTTTCGTAGTGGAGCGATGTATCGCGTGGGTGGAAACACTCCACAGGCTGCCCCCGCGATACATCGCTCCACTACGAAATGTATACCAACTTTGTTCGTAAAAATTCATTATCAGATTACTTAGAAGTCTCAATACGTTATTATTCTGATTTAGTATACACGTGTGGCTGAACTGCACTGTTTCAAGATCACAGAGAAAAAACAATAGAGAGACCCCCTCGCTCTACTTAGCGAGGGGCAGCATACACAATCTTTGTTTCAAGCTCGATACTACATGGTTATCGTTTCTTCAAGAAAAATCATACTTGTTCGCGTGCTCTTTTTAGAGGTCGCTGTCTATCGGCTGGCAGTCGTTTTATATGAAAGAGGCAACATTTCGCATTTTTATCCTGTAATATGCAGAAGTGCTTCTCCTGTTCTGGGCGCGAATTGGCATTGTCGAATAGGCGACAACGTGCTATTCTTTTAGAAGGAAAACTGCAAAGGTTGCTCCCACTGAGAGAGCAACATAAGGAGGATCTTGTACGATGGCGTCTGCTGAAAGCCAAAAACCAACCTGTCCGGTGTGCAATCGGTCAGATCAAGTAAAGACTCTTCAGGCCGCATATGACTCTGGGGTTGCTCGTTGCGCCCCCCCGGATATGCCCACGCGCAATGTTTCAATGTTCAAGCTTATGAGTGCTGGTATTCTGGTCGTCGGTATTTGCGCATTTTTAATCATCGTCCTCATTGGTGGTATGGGTGCTCACATGGACATACTCTATGCTGGCATTCTGGTTGGTGTTACTCTTGTATGTATCGTCTCCGCTCTGGTACTTTCTTTTATCGCTTTCCAGCGCGTTGTACGTGGCGATGCCGAGACGACCGTGCGTTTCCCGGCCTGGGATCGTGCGATGGAGCGGTGGAGAAGCCTCTATTATTGCGCACGCAATGATGTGGTGTTCAATCCGCAAACCAACAAAGTTGTCGGCGACGAGCAACTGGCTGCATTGCGTTCAATGGATGAGAAGGAAGCGTCCGCCAAATCTTCTCTCGCTGCCCAGCATTAATACTCATCCTATATCACAATAAACGGCAACCCATTTTTATTTTTTATGGGTCGCCGTTTTTCTGTGCCACCATACAAGCGATCAGCCCCCGCCAGTCAGATTTTCGTCGGAGGGACGACGCACCAACCAGTCTGGTTTTGTTTCATCACTATAAATCCCTGATTCGTACAGTTCCTCGCAGCGTTTGGCCTGATTATGCAAGTTCTGGGCAGCCCGCATCGGATCAAAACTTACTTTCTCGTTCAATTCAGGATCTTGCGCCACCAGTTCAAATTTTTCGGCCAGGCTACGAATCGTTTCTGGATCGGTGATCTTGCCGTTCTGCACCTCTGTATAGGCCCGTACCAGGATATCTTCCCTCAACACACCTTTCGGCGCGTTGCCGTTCGCCGGGCGTGAAGTGGGGACAGCAGACCCCTGGCGTACAGTAGCCGCCTCGGGAGCAGGCATCTTCGTAGTGGTCTCGCTTGCTACTGCCGCTGCCTGACGCTTCTCCGCTGAGGCTGCACCGTTGCCAGTGTTCCCCGCTCCGCTCCGAGCACTGATCACTTGCTCAGTATCGACGATCGCGGCATCGTGAGGAGCCAGCGTTACATCCCGAATCTTGACCCAATTGATCTGCACGCCCCAGAGGGCCACTTTATCGCGCATATACTGCAAAAGCGCGGCATTGACCTGCTCCCAGCGTGCACCATTGGGAGGCATCCCATGCTGATCCCGATAGGTTGAGCGGTAAGCGTGCAAGCCCTGGGGCCAGACCAAAAAGTCGTCCGGCGCAAAGGTCGTCGCAATGGTTTGCAAACCTGTCGTGAGTCGGCTCTTCAAGCTCTCTTCCCAGTCTTGCACCTGCGTCACCGCGAGATTGGCGTCTTCCGGCAACAATTGATACGAAATCTCTGCACGCAAGACCACATCTTCATTGCGCGAAAGCTGCACCCGCTGTGGTGGACAGGGCCACTGCACTTCTTTAGTATTGAGTGTATATTTCACCTTTTCCCAGGGGAATACG
Source organism: Reticulibacter mediterranei (assembly GCF_016587455.1). Lineage (NCBI taxonomy): Bacteria > Bacillati > Chloroflexota > Ktedonobacteria > Ktedonobacterales > Reticulibacteraceae > Reticulibacter > Reticulibacter mediterranei. Next base: position 3,426,434 of record NZ_BNJK01000001.1, read on the forward strand.
ACATTTGGACCAGGATAGAGTGTGCGCGAATATTTCCCCAACGCCTCCACGATCTCTGCCACCCCTTCGGGAACCGGACGAATATAGTAGCGGGTCAGATATACAGAGGCCGCGACCAGCACAACCAGCATGGTCAGCCCCATTAGAGGACCAAAGATGGCAAAACAGCCCACCAGGATGAAGAGGAAGAGGCCGCCCACCGTTCCCATCGCCCACATGCCGTTATTTGTGCCCGCGTAGTACACGGCGACGCCCTGCGCAATCGCGATCAGGACAATAACCAGAGCGACAGGCCAGAACGCGGTCGAGGGAACCTGAGCATGTCCAGTTGCGATCAGAGGCAGAACAAACAGGCAGGTGAGTCCTCCAAAGAGCAGGGGAGCCAGGATCAGCGTGAAGTAGTGCCACAACTGATGCAGCAGCTCTGAGGGATTCGAGGCAGGCTCGGCCTGCTGCTCAAACTGATCGGAGTCTGGGTCTATGACATAGGAGTAATCTTCATCATACTCGTTGCCCACCTCACTGCTTGTAAAAGGGAGATGGTCAACGGGCTGTTCAGCCAGTTGCGCGTCTTGTATTTGTTGCTGCTGTGCTTCTGGCTCTAAGTCATTGGCATCCAATGAGTGTGCCTGCTCAATAGCGGAATCCCGCTCGTGGGGATTCGGCCATGTTGCATCTGGTTCCTTCCCGTCTAACGACATAGTGTTTGCACCTTCCTCTCATCTCATGACAAAGATCTCGAATCTCCCTGGAACTTTTGCTTCACCCCACATGTGCCACAGCCGCCACTGCTGCCGCATCCCCCACTGCTGCCGCATCCCCCACTGCCACCACCGCTACCACAGCTGCCACAGCCACCGCCTTTGACGCTACACCCTCCACAACCGCGTGAGCTGCTTTTCTCTTCCTCGTTCACGGGAACCTGGATCGTAACGCCACTTTCGAGCATGACCTCAACTGAGTTCCTGGGGACATTGATCGAAACAACTTTGCCATAACCGCTGGGGGTCTGCAACATCGTTCCGATCTGTGGCATTTGTTGTTTGGCCTGGATATAGTTATCATTTTCATACGAGAGACAACACATCAGACGACCACAGACACCGGAGATTTTCGAGGGATTGAGGGGAAGCCCCTGCTCTTTCGCCATTTTAATAGAGACAATGCCAAAGTCGGTAATCCACGAACTGCAACAGAGCGTTTTCCCACATGGACCGATACCACCCTGCAACTTCGCCTGATCCCGTGCCCCTATCTGGCGTAGTTCGATACGCGTACGGAACGTCGCCGCCAGATCCCGCACCAATCCGCGAAAGTCCACGCGTTCATCGGCAGTAAAATAGAAGGTCAGGCGACTCCCATCAAACGTATATTCGGACTCGACAAGCTTCATGGGAAGGTTATGCTGTACAATACGCTCGGCACAACGTGCCAGTGCCTCTTTTTCTTTACTTTTGAACGAGAGCATCATACGCAATTCATCTTCAGTTGCCAGCCGCAGGACTGGCTTGAGCGGATCGCTCAGGTCGCTCTCGGTTATCTTCTTTGACGCGATCACCACACGCCCGGCTTCTATGCCTCGCACAGTTTCGACGATCACATACTGGCCCGTGCTAAAGCTCTGGCCCTGGGGATCAAAGTAATAGATGCGCCCTGCTGGACGGAAGCGAATGCCGACAATGATAACTGTCTTCTCAGCAGTGTCAGTTGTCACGGTCATGTGCTGCTCTATCTTTTCTAGTAAAGGATGTCCTCAAAAAAGGATGTATCCTCTTGAAAAGGATGCAGCCTCTTTGCTACATCCGTTCACGTCTCCATAACCTACATCGCGTCCGTGAGTAGGATTGCCTCGGCTACTTCGCGCATAGATTTACGATTGTTCATACTGGCTTTCTGAATCTTGCGGAACGCCTCCTGTTCAGTCAGCCCTTGCTTCTCCATAAGCAAGCCTTTAGCTCGCTCGACGATTTTTCGCGTCTCCAACTGCTCGTTCAGGGTACGCGCTTTCTCTTCCATTGCACGGAATTCGTTGTAACGTGCCAGCGCCACTTCAATTGCGGGGGCAACCTCGCTCTCACGGAGGGGCTTCACGATGTAGTTCACCACCCCAGCCTCTTTCGCTCGCTCAACAAGCGGCAAATCGCCAAAGGCGGTGAGCAATAACACCGGAGCGATCTTCTCCTGCGTGAGCGTCTCGGCTGCGGTGATTCCATCCATGTCAGGCATACGAATATCCATAATGATGAGGTCAGGGCGAAGTTCACGAGCAAGATTGACTGCGCTCTGACCATCGCCCGCCTCGCCGATTACCAGATAGCCCTGCTTGGTCAGAACGTCTTTCAAATCCATGCGTTGGATAGTTTCGTCGTCAGCGATAATAATTCGTGTGGGCATAATGTCACCTCAAAAAAACCTTGTTTCTTCCACCAGTTAGAATAAAGCCTCTTTCTACGTATAAAGAGTATATCATAAAGACTGCAACAGGGATAGCCATTGCACAATACTAACTGGAAACTCTACCACTATTCGCCGAAACCATCTAAATGTCCCTACAATCCTCTTTAATCCTCATCTTTTTTGTGTTATGTTCCCTCAAAGAAGCTGTTTTTGAGGATGCTGTTCATGAAAAAGGCTGCAAATGCTCTAGGGCTGCAACAATTAGCCATGATCCTTGTAGCGTCATTTTTCATACTTTATTGTTTCATCTCCGGCATAACTGTTCTCATCCAGAGCAGTATTGAAAGCGCTGATGGCGTTCCCGGACAACTCCCCGACATCAATAGCTTCGGCCCAAAGATCGATACGACCCCAAACTATCAACCACAATCCACCTGCGATCCTACCGCCAAACCAGGCGTCCAAGCCTTCCATGATATGATCCTCAAGATATTTCCCAATACTGGTGATTACGGCATCACAAGGGATTGCGGCTCGGAAGACGGCATCAGCGAGCATAAAGAGGGACGTGCCTGGGATTGGAAGGTCAATGCGAATAATCCCCAGGATGTTGCCACCGTCAATACGCTCTTTAAATGGCTCTTTGCGACCGATAAGTATGGGCACAAAAATGCGATGATCACGCGTCTGGGCATTATGTATATTATCTGGAATAAACAAATCTGGGGAGCATACCGTGCGTCCGATGGCTGGCGACCATATAGCGGAGTAAGCGAGCATACCGATCATGTCCACTTCAGCTTCTACTGGATCGGTGCAAACAAGCAAACCACTTTCTGGAATCCTCAGCAGGCTTGCGAGCAAGGCGCACCCTGCCCGATGCCCAATATGGGTGGGGGATCATCCAGCGTTCTCGGCTCACCCACAGTCACAGCGGCCTTCATTGATAAGGTGCTGGCGGCAAATCACTCTCCAGCTCAAGGCACAGGAGCGGCTTTCTATACCTACGGCGTGCAATACGGCATCGATCCCGTCTTCGCGCTGGCCTTCTTCAAACATGAAAGCTCTTTTGGCACAGCAGGAGTTGCTCGCTACACACTAAGCATCAGCAATACCGTCTGCACGAGCAGCACACCGGCCAACGAACGCTACTATAGCGGCAGCCATTGTTTCCATAAATACGCAAATTGGACGGCGAGCGTCCAGGCCTGGTTTAGTATGATCCGCACAACGTATGTTGGACAATGGAATAAGTCCACCATTGAGCAGATCATTCCTACCTATGCTCCGGCTTCAGATGGAAATAATGTCGCTGAATATATCTCTGAAGTGCAAAAATCCGTTGCCACCTGGCGCTCCGGCAAGGTCTCATGATGAAGCTCTATCTAAACGCTGTCAATTTGCATGATAATGAATGGGCAAGACCAGGATTGAGGACGATGAGGGCAGGGGTTCTCGTGTATGGCAGGGGCGAGGACAAGCCCTGGGGGCACCATCGCGCCTGTGAAGCCGGGCGAGGACAAGCCATCGCCCCTGCCATACACGAGGATGTCCACAAATCAAATTCTCTCATACGCAATCTGCCGCATCCCCCAGGTAATCTCTCCTTCGGCGGTGGAGGTCTCGGCCAGCGAGTGCAACTCTTGCTCAAGCTGTTCGATCATGTCCGGCGCATAGTGTTCTTGAAGAAACGGTCGATTTTTCCAGGCGGGGACGTTCATAGAAAACATAGTCGCCGCCTGTTTTGTAGAGACCGGATAGCGATAGACACGGCTCATTCGCTTCTGTAATCCATCACCCACCGGCATTGCATCGAGCGCGGGACCGATATACAACTGATTGGCCTGCTGCTCCAACATGGCGGCAACAATGCTCAGATAGGTACTCAATGCAGGATGCTCGCTTTCAATCCACTCCACCTCTTCCACCAGCAACAATCCGCGCGGCCCAAGCTGCGTGGCCCAGCGCTTGATGATGCGTTGCGGATCTTGCAAATGCGTTAAAAGAAAGCGGCAAAAGATCAGATCACTCGGCTCAATTGGAAAAGGAACCTGAGTAACATCGTGAGAGAGAAATGAAATATGCTCCGGGGCGTCCTGACGGGCCAGCGAGAGAAAATACTCGGAGGCATCGATACCAACGGCCCTCTTACAGGCCGTGACTTCGGCTAGCAAGCGTGTAGTATAGCCAGGACCACACCCCAGATCAACGGCGACCCGGGGTGTATTAGTCACAACGGCTTCTAGAAACGCGCGGCTTGTTGGTGCATAGACATCGGCCAGCACCTTCAATCTGCGTGCCGCCAGATCGGTATCTCTAAAAAGATAGTTCATCAAGCTTCTCCTTATAGTTGATAAGATGCAAGATCAGGCAACATGGGTGAGCGCCGCCTCGCCTTGTAGCATATGGGTAAGCATCCGGCTTTCGTGTACGATCTTTTGCAGTTGCGCGGGCGTAATCGACTGTTTCCCATCACATAGGGCGGTGTTGGGATCGGGATGAACCTCGATAATCAGGCCAGAGGCACCAACGGCGATACTGGCGCGAGACATAACGGGAACCAGCTCGCTGCGGCCGGTAGCATGGCTGGGATCAACGATGATCGGGAGGTGGGTTAACTGTTGCAGGAGGGGAACACAGGTGAGGTCGAGAACGTTGCGGGTCTGAGGATCGTAGCTACGGATACCGCGTTCGCAGAGGATGACGTTGGGGTTGCCTGCTGCGACGATGTATTCCGCTGCCAACAACCATTCATCAATCGTCGCAGAGAGTCCTCGCTTGAGCAGGACCGGACGTTTATGGCTATTACGACCGGCAGCGTTGAGCAACGGGAAGTTTTGCATATTGCGCGCGCCAATCTGTAAAACATCGGCATGTTGCGCCACAACCTCGACCATTTCAGGCTCCATCACCTCGGTCACGACCGGCAGCCCCGTCTCGTCTCGTGCATCAGACAGCAGATGCAAACCGTCAACACCAAGACCCTGGAACTGGTAAGGAGAAGTGCGAGGCTTGAATGCACCACCACGCAACACATGCGCACCAGCCTCCTTGACCGCCAGCGCCGTCTCCATCAACTGCTCCTTGTTCTCTACGGCACACGGACCAGCCATGATGACAGGTGATGCTGTTGTATCACCAACAATAACTGAAGTGCAATCACGATTTTTGCCGATCACGACGCTGGTGGACTCTGGCTTGAATGCTCGACTGACAAGCTGGTACGGGGTCTTTACTACTGTGACACGCTCTACTGCATTCTGTTGTTGTAACAAATTCTGTGCCTGTGCATCGAGATGTCCACCATCCAGAGCAATCACCTCGCGGTTGGCAATCTGCGTACTGGAAATAGGACGCTGGCTTCCGGTCATACGACATAAAAGGGACATCAAATGGGCGCGTTCCTCGCTGGTGGCCTGTGGATGAATAGTAATAATCATGATTTGTGTATTCCTCTCCTGAAATGACGATTGCGACAAAAAAAGGAAACAAAAAAGCAGAGGTTTTTTTCCTCTGCTTCTCCGGTATGCCTGGTGTTTTTTTGCTCAGCCTAAAAGACCCACCTGCATACCGGAGGGCTAAACCAATAATAAAAGCTATGTTGTCGGGCAATCTGTTCGCTGAGCATTGTTTTTTCCGTCGATTGTATTTTTTTTCTGTGCCAGTTGAGGTATTTCATTTTTCAGCTTCCCCAACTCGCTGTTAAGATTATAAGGGCGCTATAGATTACATGTCAAGGGTCGCCAGCAGAATAGCTATGTGAGAACTATCCACAATATGCCGGAGAGAATAGATAGCATAGAAAATAGCTCTCTTATGGACCAGCTTATCCATTGACATCAGACCTCGTTTTGGGCTACGTTGTCTCCAACACCATAGCAACCAATGCAGGATGAAAGCGCGCCTGGTATGGCTCTACGTCCGGCGCCTCTATTTTTAGATGATTTTTAACAAGCAAAGTGGTCAGGTATTTCGTAGTGGAGCGATTGATCGCGTTGGTGGAACCGCTTGTGAAGCCGCACCAACGCGATCAATCGCTCCACTACGAATGACATTGCCGATTTGAAGGGAATATATGAGACATCTACCCTTATTAGATAACCAGCACTGGCAATTCAAGCTGCGTGATCCAGCCCTGGCGCTGACGGACGATTTTTCCAGCGGCGAGGGCTGGCTAGCTGCCAGTGTTCCCGGTACGATCCATCAGGATTTACTGGCAACCGAACAGATTCCCGATCCATTCTTCGGATTGAATGAAGCCCAGGTGCAATGGGTGGGTGAGCGCGACTGGCTGTATCGCTGCGAATTTGTCCTGCCGCCCGATTTCAAGAACGAGGAGACCATCGCTCTGTGCAGCGCTGGACTCGATACCTTCGCAACCGTCTGGCTCAATGGCAAGCAGGTACTCGTCAGCGACAATATGTTTGTCTCACATCGCGTACCAGTCTCTGCCCTGCTGCGTCCTGGACGCAACAACTTACAGATCCTCTTTGAATCTGCACTGAGGCGTGGCAAAGAGCGAGAGGCTCAATATGGGCAATTGCCACTCTGGAACGGCGATTCAAGCCGCCTCTATGTGCGTAAGGCTCAGTATCATTATGGCTGGGATTGGGGTCCAACGCTGCTCACAGCTGGCATCTGGCGACCTCTCTGGTTAGAGGCGTACAGCGTGCGCATCGCCGATGTGCATTGTCCCGCCGAGGTTGCGCCTGATCTGGCGAGCGCCCATCTCCCCGTCAGCATCACGCTCGATGGCTCAGCACACACACATCTCTCTGCACACATTGCGCTCTATGCTCCTTCCAGCGAGGCGGTAACGCAGGTAACATTGCCAGTGACGGGTTCCGCAACTATCGAGCACGTTCTCACTATTGCTGCGCCTCTGCTCTGGTGGCCTCACGGCTATGGCGAGCAGGCACTCTATCGGCTGGTCATCACGCTTCAACACGACGGCGAGATCCTCGACAGCCGCGAGCAGCGCATAGGTCTGCGCCGCCTGCAACTGGTCCAACAGCCGCTCGCCGATGGCTCCGGGACGACCTTTCTGTTCGAGATCAACAATACTCCCATCTTCTGTGGTGGCGCAAACTGGATTCCCGCCGATCTGTTTGTACCTCGCATCTCCCACAATCGCTATCGCGCCTGGTTGCAAATGGCTGCCGATGCCAATATGGTGATGTTGCGTGTCTGGGGCGGTGGCATCTATGAAGAGGATATATTCTACGATCTCTGCGACGAACTGGGTCTGCTCGTCTGGCAGGATTTTATGTTTGCGTGCGGCCTCTATCCTGCTCACAAGGAGTTTCGCGAGAGCGTGCGCAGCGAGGCCGAAGATGCAGTGCGACGCCTGCGCCATCATCCCTGCATCGCGCTTTGGAGCGGCAACAACGAAGATTACGTAGTGGCTAGCTCGAAGGGCGTCTATGATGCAACCTTCAATGGAGATTTCACGCAAACCGCCTTCCCCGCTCGCGCCATCTACGAACAGATCTTGCCGCAGGTCTGTGCTACGCTCGATCCGACGCGCACCTACTGGCCCGGCAGTCCCTATAGCGGCGGCGCAAATGGCAACACCAACGATCCACATGTCGGCGATCAACACGTCTGGGATGTCTGGCACGGCAATATGGCCCCGTATCAGAACTATCCACAACTGGCCGGAACGTTTGTCAGCGAGTTTGGAATGGAATCCTTTTCCGAGCTGGCAACCATCGTTTCTTTCACTGAACCCGACGAGCGCTATCCACAGAGCCGCACGCTGGATCTGCATAACAAAGCCGATGGTGGTTCGGAGCGGCTCGCCAGCTATCTCGTCCGCAATATTCGCGTGCCAGAGCACCTTGACGAGTATGTCTATGCCACCCAGTTTATCCAGGCGGAAGCGATGACCTCGGCCTTTCGTGGCTGGCGGCGACGCTGGCGAGGACAGGGATATCAGGAACGCTACACAGCAGGTGCGCTGGTCTGGCAACTCAACGACTGCTGGCCCGTCACAAGCTGGGCGATTATCGATAGCCAACTGCATCCCAAACCCGCCTACTATGCAATACGGCGCGAACTGGCTCCCTTCGCCGCTGGCATTGCACGCCTTTCAGACGAACGAGTTGCAATCTGGGCCGTCAACAGCCTGGAAACTGCGCTGGAAGCCGATTTGGAGATAAACATCTGGTCGCTCATGGGCGAGCTAGTTGCGAGTGAACGCGTTCAGGTTGTGCTTGCCCCCAACCAGTCCAGCGAGCTGCGAGAAATTGAGGACCATTTGAGCGAGAAACACATTGTGGCGGTGCGGTTGGTAAAGGATGGCACGGTGATTGCGCGTGCGGCGCTCTGGCCCGAACCCTTCAAGTATCTCACGTTGCCCGATCCCGCAATCACCGTCGAACACCTGGAACACAACGCCATCCGCGTCCAGGTGAAGCGGCCCGCAAAGGGCGTCTGGCTCTCCGCAGGTGATGGCGTGTCCTGGAGCGATAATATGCTAGATGTCTTCCCCGATGATCCCCAGGTAGTCGTCGCCACAAAGCTTGCTCATGATGCACCTGTTCAGGTGCGGTGGCTCAAGGGGTAAGAAAACAAATCATCACAATTGGTGCATCCACGAACTCCTCCGGGGGGAAGGCCGAATATGGCAGGGGCGATGGCTGGTCCTCGCCCGTTCTGCCCCAATTGTGTGTAGTGAACCAGGGCGAGGACCAGCCATCGCCCCTGCCATATTCAGGTGGTCCTCGCCGTCTCATTTGCCAAACGCATCAACAATCCATTTTATGCAAGCTGTGGTAAGGAAAAGCCCCAATCAAGCAATTGCCGGGTATCTTCCAGGCGTTGCGCCGCTCCCTTGCTCTGGAGAATAGCGCCGATCAGGTGGCGATCCCGGCTGGTTGCGGAGAAGACGAGGCAATAGCCAGCGAGAGGTCCATAGCCGGTTTTGATGCCGGTCGCGCCAGCATAACAGCAGAGCAGGCTGTTGGTGGTTTCCCAGGTATAGGCGCGATGAAACGGGGTGGCAGGCAGGATATAGCGCTGCAACTGCACCACCTGCGCAAAAAGGGGGTTTGCCAGGGCATAGCGGGCAAGATGCACAAGATCCCTGGCGGTGGAGTAGTGGTCTGCCTGCCGCTCCCGATAGGCAAAGCCACAGGGATTGGAGTAATGGGTCTGGGTCAAATGGAGCCGCTTTGCATAGTCGTTCATCAATTTTACAAAACCGGCAGTCGTGCCACTGATAAATCGAGCGATAGTCAGAGCAGCTTCATCGCCGGAAGGGAGCAGCATCGCATAGAGCAGATCTTTGAGCAGGATACGATCGCCGGCAACCAGGTCCGCGCCACGAAAGCCATCGATCCTGATGATTTCATTGATCACCTCCTGCTCTATGGTGATGGTCTCATGCAGATCGGCCTCTTCAATGGCGATAATGGCTGTCATAATCTTCGTCGTACTGGCAATAGGGAGGCGCTGCTGGCCGCGAATATCGACCAGTAGCGAGTTACTGCTGGCATCCAGCAGGCAGGCCGCGGTGGCCTGGACCGCCACTGGATAGGCGGGCAGAAACGGCGCTGGCTGTGCGGAAAGAGGGTCAGTCTCTCGCTTCTGCGCAAGCGCTGCGTGAGGAGGAAGGCCGGTACACGCCCATTGTCGAAAAGCATCGCGCCACTGCACTGGGATCGCCAGTTGCTCGATCAGGAGATCAGCTAATTGCAAAGATGGCCGTCGCTCATCGGCCTCTATCTTCCGAATCGTCACAGCGGCACAATGAATGCGCCCCGCCAGTTCTCCCTGAGTCAATCGATAGCGTTTCCTCTGCGCTTTGAGCCATGTACCAAATGAAGTATCCCGGTAGTTTATCCACTCCATGAAGAAAGTTCCTGCATACTGAATAGATGGATAGGTTTTCCCTGTTATTGTATCGCTTATTGTATCGCAAAGGCTCTCCCCCTGACAATGCATGATGGCTATGATTACGAGGTAAACATATCTATCCCATCATCAGGAGGTTGAGATTTGAATATCGGCTCAAATATACGACGATTGGGTGTATTCATGACGGCGCTATTTCTGGCATTGAGTGCTGGCCTCGTATACTGGCAGGTCATTGCAGCAAGTGCCGTTACCGCCAATGTCCATAATGGCCGTGCCTGCCTCCCCGCGAATGCTCCGATACGTGGGCGCATCTTTGATCGCAACGGCGTGCTGCTGGCGGACTCAAAACCGGACAAGAACGCTCCCTGCGGCTATCTGCGCCATTATTACGAACCCTCTCTTGCCGCATTGATCGGCTATTATATCAGTCCGCTCTATCCCTCAACTGGGCTGGAACGACAATATGATGCCTATCTGAGTGGAGATGTCGGTGCAACTGCTTTGGGAACAATGGGCAATAAACTCCTGCATCGTCCACCAGTCGGCGATGATCTCTATCTTACTATCGATGTGCGTATCCAACGTCTCGTCGACCGGCACTTCGATGATCCAATTGTTATTGACAATGAAAATACGTTTAAGTCAGATAGCGGCGCAGTGATCGTGATGGACCCGCATACGGGAGAGGTACTGGCGATGCTCAGTCGCCCCAGCTTTGATCCCAACAAGCTCGTCTCGACCGTCGCCAGGGGTGATCTCTCATACTACAATGCTCTCGCGAACAATAAGGGGCAACCACTGCTCATGAAGCCGATCCAAGATACCTACATTCCTGGTTCGAGCTACAAAGCCGTAACGTTGATGGCCGCCCTCGATACGGGCAAAACCAGCTTGCAGACAACCTTTGATGAGCAACACGCCAGGGGACCGATCTTTGTCAACGGGCAACAGATCGGCCCGATTGGGAATAATATCGATCCCTACACCTATCGTTTCCCCGTGACCAGCGAATACGGCTTTGTCCATTCCGATAATGTCATCTTTGCACAGCTTGGCCTCAAGCTTGGTTTCAACGCCTGGCAGGACTATAATCAGCGCTTCTATATGGGGCAGGCGATCCCATTTGATCTGCCAGTGGTCAAGAGCAGCATTTTGAAAAGCCAGCCAACCTTGAACGAGAACGAACTGGCCGCCGAAGCCTTCGGTCAGGGCTACGATGCCGTCACGCCGCTACAAATGGCGCTGTTTAATAATGCGATTGCCAGCAATGGACATTTGATGCGACCTATGCTGCTGGCGAAGATCGTTGCCCCCAACAAGGAACCAGTGCAGATCAACAGCCCGGAGCTGTTACGCGCGCCCATCTCGGCACAAACGGCGGCTCAGGTGCGGCAGGCGATGTTCGGCGTGATTCGCTGTGGCTCCGGCTCCGTCGTACCCGCCCTGCTCAACTCGCCCGTGAGCATTATCGGCAAAACCAGCACCGGGCAGGTAAGCGATGCAGGCAATATCGCAGCGCATGGCTGGATGATTACCCAGGCTCCCTACTCTGTCACCCAGCCAGAGCAGCTTCCCCGGCTCACAATTGTCGCAATGAAGCAGAACAGCGGCGAGGGAGGTGCTTCTGTTGGCCCTATGATTGCTGCGATGTACCAGGACATCTTCTCTCATGGTTACGTCAAAGCGTCGAACCCTCCAGCACCACCAGCGAACTATTGCTGCTCTACCGGGCTGTTGCAGTGCCGTTAGGGGTGGAGATGGGACATATAGTAAAGAATAACAGCACAAAAGGCAGGGCTTTCCAGTTCTCCGCTCAAAGGGGGGCAGGGGTCTCCCTGCCGGGGCCTGGGGCGTCCCCAGTTTCCTTCCCTCCTTCGCGCGCCGCCTGCGGCGGCGCGCAAAAGAGAAGAAAAAAGGTTTTTGCGGGGACACCCCGCACCCCGGCAAAGGGCTGCCGCCCTCTGCACTCCCGCTAGATGGGAGAATTGGAAAGCCCTGGCACAAAAGGTGAGTTTATTGACAAAATCAGAACCCCCTCTCTATAATAGGGGCATCGACCGCTCAATCCAGCATTGCAGGGCATCTAAGGACAGATGCCCTCTTGTTTTTTCCGCGAAAAACCACAATACATGAGGGTCGATCATTCATTGAAATATTGAAAAGCGCTCACTTTTCAACCTGGGGTTGAAAATGGGAAAGGGGGTTGTTAGCAATGTTGCCGGAAGACGATGAGAAACCCGAACCCACATCAGCAGACGTAGGGACACCTGAAGCCCCATCATCAGAGGCGGCAGGTCGAAGACGAGGGGGACACACCATCCGCGCAAAATATGGCGAAGACTACTATAAAAAAATCGGCAAAAAAGGAGGAAAAGCACTCAAGGAGCAACGTGGGAACGAGTATTACCGCACCATTGCTCAAAAAGGCGGCCAGGCCAACGTCAACAAGTATGGCCCGGAGCATTTTAGCAATATGGGCAAACTGGGCGGAAATACCACTAAACAGCGCCAGGACTCTGATTTTTATAGACGTATCGGTAGGCTAGGGGGTGCCGCCAGGCGTCGTAAAAAGTCACCCGACAGCAACGATTCATAAAGCTGGTATCATCGAGAAAACACAACGGACGACCATAAAGGTCGCACCCTGCCATATACGGGTCGCGCGGGCTACCATCGTATATGGCAGGGTGCGACCTTTATGGTCGTCCGTTGGTCCCCTGCCAAAATTTGACATATACCACTGCATGCCCTTGTCATAGCAATTCCACAATCTCAGACTTCCGCCTGTTGCTTGCCGCTGTTTGTCTTCAGGCGGGCCAGCCCTTCAGCGATGGCTGTTGCCACACCGGTTTCTGCCGTTTGACGAGCGACCTGGAGAGCATTTTTGATGGCTCTGGCATTGGAGCGACCGTGCGAAACGATAGCAGCTCCGTTAACGCCAAGCAGGGGCACACCGCCATACTCGGCATAATCAAGGCGTTTGAACATCTTGCGCAATCCGGGGGCCAGGACAGCCGCCGCCAGCTTGTTGATGAGCGTGCTGGACATCTGCTCTCGCAGCATGCCGATCAGTGCTTCGGCCAACCCTTCACTGAGCTTCAAAACCACGTTCCCAACGAAGCCATCACAAACCACCACGTCGGCACTGCCAGTTGGGATATCACGTCCCTCAACGTTGCCGATAAAATTCAAGCCCAGAATCTCAGCATCGGCTTTTATTAATTGATACGTATCGATGACGAGTTGATTGCCTTTCCCTTCTTCCTCTCCATTGGCGAGCAGACCGACGCGCGGCGAGGCAACATGAAAGATGCGATCCATGTAAATCGATCCCATCAGGGCAAATTGCAAGAGATATTCCGGCTTGCAATCGGCGTTGGCCCCCATATCGATCACCAGACATGGGCCAGTACGAGCGGGAAAAACGCCGCCCAGCGCGGGGCGTTCCACCCCCGGCAGGCGTTTGAGAGTAAAGAGAGAGGCCGCGAGCATTGCGCCGCTATTTCCGGCTGAAACAGCTCCGATTGCCTGACCATCGCGAACCAGCTCCAGGGCGAGATTCATCGACGCTTTCTTTTTACGACGAACAGCATTGGCGGGATGCTCGCCCATCTCAATCACCTCATCGGTGTGGAGAATGGGCAGATCGAGTCCAGTTACATCATGTTTTGCAAGCTCGGCCCGAATAGCATCCTCACGCCCAACAAGATAGACGCCCATATCAAACTCGCGTGCAGCCTGGACAGCGCCGGCCACAATCTCGCCAGGAGCCTTATCACCGCCCATAGCGTCCAGAGCAACCCGAACGGTCGAACTCATGAGTTTCTTCCTTCCGGCTCTCCGATAGTTGTTCTGACCAGATCCACCAGTTTGTCCAGATCAAACGGTTTATACACAATATGGCGGACGCCAGCATCGCGAAACTCTTGCTCTTCATTCGCCGCTCCGAGAAAGGCAGTGACAACAATGACAGGGATCTGGCGATCCAGTGCCATCTCCATCAGCTTGAGTTCATCGCGCCCATCGAGATATGGCATCATCAGATCGAGCAAAACCAGGTCAGGATTATGCTCACGAACGGCATCGTAGAAGCGTAGACTCTGCGTCGTCATATACGTTTCATACCCTTCATCGGCCAGTGCTTCGGTTAGCAGATCAGCGATGGTGGGGTCGTCATCCATAATCAATATTCTTTTCGCCATAAAACCAGCATTCCCCTCGTCATAAAAACAGCGTTCGGATAACGTTTGCCATTACTGGCACAGATACAGAAGTATTATAACACTATGCCGCATACGATACCATGTTTCATCCCCGAACGGGCAGGGCTTTCCAGTTCTCCGCTCAAAGGGGGGCAGGGGTCTCCCTGCCGGGGCCTGGGGCGTCCCCAGTTTCCTTCCCTCCTTCGCGCGCCGCCTGCGGCGGCGCGCAAAAGAGAAGAAAAAAGTTTTTTGCGGGGACACCCCGCACCCCGGCAAAGGGCTGCCGCCCTCTGCACTCCCGCTAGATAGGAGAATTGGAAAGCCCTGCCCGAACGGGTTAATGGAAATAAAAATAAAGTGAAAGAGATCTATTTATAAAGTTTTCGGCTCTTTTCGCGAGAAGAGATGCGTAGGAGTGTGAAAGAGTCCCTTGACAACGTGCGTCATTTGTACTACTGTACAGCAGTACTATATAATCTGGCACAAATGTTTTATAGGGAAAGGATCGCATGTCGCTGACCTCGCCATTATTCTGTGATCACTGCGGGGCCGGGAACCGAAGCCAGGCCAGGTTTTGCCGCGTCTGTGGTCGATCATTGCAACTCCTCACGAACGGATTTGGCACCACCAGCAATAGCACTATCGTCAATAGCACTATTACAATCAGTAACACTCTCACCGGGCTACTGACGCCACAACATGTGTTAAAGCAGCGTTACAGCATTCTCGGTCCCATCGGACGTGGCGGCTTTGGAGCTGTCTATAAAGCAACGGACCTGGAATTTGGTGGTCGGCTGGTTGCGGTCAAAGAGATGAGCCAGAATAACCTTTCCCCACAAGATCTGGCAGCAGCGGAAGATGCGCTGAAGCACGAGGCAATGCTGCTGGCAAGTCTGAAACATCCCAACCTACCCAGCATCTACGATCAGTTCACCGATGCTGGCCGCTCATATTTGGTGATGGATTATATAGAAGGGGAAACCCTGGAGCAGCTCATCGCCAGTCTGGGCAAGAAAAAAATGCCGACAGATAAGGTGCTGGAGATCGGCCTGCAACTCTGTTTGGTGCTTGAATATCTGCATACCCGCCAGCCACCAGTCATTTTCCGCGATCTCAAACCTGCCAACGTGATGATCACGCCTGCCGAGCATATCTATCTCATCGACTTCGGCATTGCACGCCACTTTAAACCGGGGCAGAAAAACGATACGACCGCTCTCGGCTCGTCAGGCTATGCCGCACCCGAACAATATGGACGCTCACAAACGAACGCTCGCGCCGATATCTACAGCCTGGGTGCAACCCTGCACCAGCTGCTCACCGGCGACGATCCTTCGGAAACCCCTTTTCAATTCTCGTGGCTTCATCTCAACGACTCCACACTGTCCGGCCTGGATACGTTGGTGATGAATATGGTCAGCGTCAATATCAATCAGCGACCGGAGACCGTCTCGCAGGTGAAACAGGAATTGCAGCGCATCGTAACGCAACATACTACGACGCATCCCCTGCCCGGAGTGCCAGCAGGCTATCAACAGCCGCCACAAAGACAGAAGCGCTCAAAGACGACCACACAGCAGCAAATTCCGCTTCAATCCAATACCCTGTGTGTTTGCTACGGCCACAACAGCCGAATCGCGGCGGTCGCATGGTCCCCTGATGGCAAGTTGCTTGCATCGGCCAGCTATGACAAAACCGTTCGGGTCTGGGATGCCGATCAGGGCAAGGTGATGCTGATCTATAAAGGACACTTTGCGCGCGTGAACGATCTGGCCTGGTCGCCTGATAGCAAGCTGATTGCATCCGCCAGCGATGATCGCACCGTCCACGTCTGGAATGCTGCGACAGGCGAGGTCGCCATCAACTACACAGGTCATAAGGGCATGGTTGATGCCGTCGCATGGTCCCCCGATGGCAAACAAATTGCATCCGCTGGAGAAGATGCCTGCGTCCATGTCTGGGATGCAGCAACCGGTGCACTGAGCTTCCAGTATAACGAGCATAAGGAGAAGGTCCAGACGATAGCATGGTCCCCCGATGGCAAGCGCATTGCCTCTGCGGGTAAAGATCGTCTGATTCACATCTGGAACCCTGCGCACGACCAACAAAAGCAGCCGCGCACCCTGTTTGAAAAAGTCTCGGAGAAGTTCTCCGCGCTCCTTTCTTCGACGCCCTGGCAAAAGACACTGCCGGGTCAATATGGCACGATCAATTCTGTAGCATGGTCCCCCGACAGTAAATACCTGGCCGCAGCCAGCAACGATCATCGCGTCCAGATCTGGGATGCGCTCACCAGCCATATCGTCTTCACGCACGGCACCAACGGCTCCGGCATAAAAAACATCGTCGCATGGTCGCCACAGGGAAAACATCTGGCAATCGGCAGCAATAACCGCACGGTGCAGATCTGGGATCTAACCGCCAACAATGCCGCAAGAGTTACTGAGACCTACGGTGGTCATGTTGGCTACGTCATCGCCGTCGCCTGGTCCCCCGATGGCACCCGCATTGCATCAGCCGGAGTTGACCGCACCGTACAGATCTGGCAGGCTTTTCCATCGGTCCCGTAGCAAAAACAATAGTACCGTAAATAGAACTGTAGAGAGAACAGTATAGTAAATAGTACATTTGACACTTGCACCATATTTACGTTTACCACTATGATCTAAAAGAAAGCGCTATTACCTGCTGACTGTTTTTTTGAAATAGTAAAATGTAATAGAGGAAAAAGCGAGATAGCTTATGTTTTGCGATCATTGCGGCGCGGACAATGTTGATACAGCCACTTCCTGTTTTGCCTGTCAGCGTTCCCTGACTCCCACTACGCCGGTCACAGGCGGCGCACGGGTATTGCTGTTGAGTAATACGCTGGTCAAAGGGCGCTACCGCATCATAAGTTGTATAGGTCAGGGCGGCTTTGGCTCGGTTTATAAGGCAGAAGATATACAACTGCACCGCCATGTGGCCATCAAAGAGATCGATCTCAGCCGATTAACGGCTCAGGAGATTATCGAGGCAACCGATGCATTCAATCGCGAGGTTTCGGCGCTTTCCCAGCTTCAGCATCCCAGCCTGCCGGAGATGTACGATCACTTTACTGATCGCGACCACTGGTATCTCATTATCAACTATATTGCTGGCGAGACGCTCGAACACTATCTGGAGCAGGCAGCGCTGAGCATCACTAATCCTGGCGGCATTCAGGTACAGGATGCGCTACGCATTAGCATTCAACTCTGCACCGTGCTTGACTATATGCATAAAAACTCGCCGCCAATTATTTTTCGCGATCTCAAACCCGCCAACATCATGCTTGCCCCGGGTCAACGAACATATCTGATCGATTTCGGTATTGCGCGTCGATTTAAGCCGGGCAAGACTCGCGATACAATCGCCTTTGGCTCGCCCGGCTATGCTGCTCCGGAACAATACGGCAAAGCGCAAACGACTCCGCGCTCCGATATCTACAGCCTGGGTGCCATCTTACACCAGATGTTGACCGGCAAAGATCCCTCGGAAATGCCATTCCAGTTTGTACCAATTCGCAGCTATCGCTCCTCGCTTCCCGCTGAGCTTGAGACATTGATTATCGAGATGGTGGATATGGCCCCACAGAAGCGACCGGCCAGCATGTTATATGTAAAAGACCGATTAGAGTATTTCTTGCAACATCTCGGCAGCTACTATACGGCTGGCTATCAGGCAGCCCTTCCTCTTAATAGCAAGAATCGAGTGACGCCCGGACATTCACAACCGCAGGGACGGACAGGATATGCTTCTTTCCCAGGAATAAACTCCGGCGCCGCCCCTGGTCAGCAACAAATATTCTACTCACCTTCGCACAATGCTCAGGGACAGATCTACTACACGCCATCGTCCCAGGCAGCAGCGAAGATGGGCAAACCACAAAAGAAAGGGACGACACGCCGCGCGGTCCTGATTACAGCAGGAGTCATGGCGTCAGCCTGGTTTTTCAGCAACCAGATATTCCAGAACCATGCTGATACCCCTGTCTCGTCCCCAGCGCCGATTCCGAGCGTAGCCTCTGGCTCGCCAATGAGCTTAAACTATCAAGCCGATTTTACCGGTCATACAGGCTTCATCAATGCTGTAGCGTGGTTGCAAACCTATGTGGTTTCGGCCAGTGATGATAAAACCATCCAGATATGGGACCCTCAATACGCAAGTACTACGCAAACTATTATCTGTCGCGGACACACACAGGCGGTAACAGCCGTAGCCTGTTCAGCAAACAATGTGGCTCTGGCATCCGGCTCCCTGGATAAGACGGTACGCCTCTGGGATAGCAGCGGCAAACAGCAAGCAATAGCTCATTTTCCCGCCGCCATTTATTCTGTCAGTTGGAATCCAAATAATAGTTCCCTTGCGGTAGCCTGCGGCAATGGGAAAGTCTATATCTGCAATGGAACCACACTAAAAACCATAAACATCTATACAGGGCACACAAAAAGTGTGCGTGCAGTTGCATGGTCGCTTGATGGTAGTTATATTGCATCAGGAGGAGAAGATACTAGCGTTCATGTCTGGGCAACAATTCCCAACGCAACAGCAATAACGATCTATCGTGGGCATTCCAACACAATCAACGCTCTCTCATGGTTATACGGAGGTGAATTGATCGCTTCAGGCAGCAGTGATCGCACAGTTCAGGTCTGGAATTCCACCACTGGTAGCACACAGACGCTCTATCTGGGACACATGACCAATGGAACCCCCACCTCTCAAGTAGATCTGAGTCAGAGCGCTCCGGCAGAAGTCTATGCAGTTGCCGGTCAACCTACTGGCCCGCTCATCGCTTCGGTAGGCAGCAATGGTACACTCCATATCTGGAATGCGACTAACGGAAAAGCAAGTCTCATCAAGCCCTTTGCCAATACCATTCTTAAAACCATAGCCTGGTCGCTCAACGGCACCTCGCTTGCCACTGCTGGCAGTGGTGGAAGTGTTCTCGTAGAGACTCTCTCTTCCTGATATCTCCTTGAAATCTCTTTTTGCATAATGTACCATTACAGATGAAAAGTCCAGGTTCGGTTCGTCCTGAAAGATAGCTTCGTTTGCGCTGGGCAGATCGTTGCCGTAGGCCTTTCAGCCCCTAGCTGTCATCTGAAGCAACGAACTCAAGATGCTCATCAAGATGCATCATGTCTCTAGTCTCTCTGATTTCTCTGGAGAGGTGTTCTTCATGGCACGTCTAGCCTTCTGCACTCTGTTTCTCAAGCCTTACTCTCGTCTTTGAGAGGAGGTGAGAAATATGATAGAGGCAATACTCGCGCTCTTCGGAGCCGGCAAGAAGTGCGATGAGTGCAAGAGGGGCAATCACTGCCGCGCGTGCAAGTGCTGCCGCTAGGACGCGAAACAAGCGCGTGCCGCTGTCGTTAGGACGCGGCACATACATATGATACCGATCTAGAGGAAGGAGTCTCGATCATGAGGGTGCGAGCAGGTCTGCTCGCACCCTCCCCTTGTAAACGACAGCTTCCTTCACCTCTTTTTCCATTCTCTCCCTATCAGCTTCCAAATGCCATTTCAGCCAGGTTAGCATCAGTGTATAGTATATTCAGGAAGAAGGAAGGCATTGCTCACTATTAGAACAGGAGAATATGCTGTGAAATTTGACCTCAACGAAGAGCAAGTAGATATTCGTGACATGGTACGTCATTTCACCGAGCAGGAAATTGCGCCGCACGCCGCAGCCTGGGACGAGGACTATTACTTTCCTCGCGAGATCTATACAAAGATGGGCGAGTTGGGTCTGATGGGCATGACGACGCCGGAAGCGTATGGAGGCAACCTGTTGAGCCGTTTGACGGGCGCACTGGTCTATGAAGAACTGGCAAAGGGCGACATGGCAACAGCCGTTGGCCTCTCGGTCCACAATATGATAACAGGCTCCCTGGCGCGCTATTGTGACGACGAACAACGCCAGCGCTGGGTTTCTCGCCTGGCAACAGGAAAACTGCTTGGCGCGTTCTCGCTCAGCGAGGCCGGGGCGGGATCGGATGCCGCCAGTCTGCAATGTCAGGCAAAACGACAGACTGATCGCTATATCCTCAATGGCACAAAAATGTGGGTGACAAACGGCGGCGAGGCCGATCTCTATCTGGTGATGGCACGCACACAGGCCGGTCGCAACGCTGGCGGCGTCTCCTGTTTTGTCGTCGAGAAGGGTACTCCTGGCTTCTCGTTCGGTAAGAGCGAGCGCAAAATGGGCCTCCATTCATCGCCAACCCGCGAACTGCTCTTTCAAGATTGCAGCATTCCTGCAAGCAATCGTATTGGCGATGAGGGGCAGGGCTTCAAAATCGCAATGGCCTCTCTCGATAGCGGGCGCATCAATATTGGTGCCATCGCAATCGGTGTGGCACAGGCAGCTTTCGAGGTGGCTCGCGACTATGCCGGGACGCGCCAGCAATTTGGTCATCCCATCTCCACCTTCCAGGCCATTCAATTCTTATTGGCCGATATGATGATGAAGATCGAGGCCGCACGCCTGCTGGTCTATGAGGCAGCTTACAAACTGGATGAAGGACAGGATGCGATTATGTATGCGGCAATGGCAAAATGTTTCGCGACCGATGCGGCTATGGAGATCACAACAAATGCGGTACAGGTGCTTGGCGGTGCTGGCTATGTGCGCGATTATCCCGTTGAACGCTATATGCGCGATGTCAAAGTGGCACAGATCTTTGAAGGCACCAACCAGATCCAGCGCATCGTGATAGCGAGGGCCATCTCAAGCAATCGGGGCTGAGTTGCGACTCTCAGTTACAAGCGGCGCGTGGCTGAATATGTTCTATGAATAATGCCATCCCTCGTTGTTGGTGTCAGATCGCATTTCAGCCACGCAGCAATGACATTACAATCCCCCGCGCCATTTTGCATGTTCCCAACCACAGGTACTATCTCTCTTCGCCGCAAGCACATCTGAAGCTCAACTCGTCTTTCGCCCGTGACGTATTTATAACAGAATAGATTGTATCGATACAACACAAGATACAGCACAAAAGGAACATTTATGCAACGCGTGAACTGGCAGCGCACCTATTACATCCTGGGCAGCATCGTTTTCCTGGGCATTATCTTCTGGGCCACCTGGTCCATCCTGGGCTACTTTGGGCTGGCCGTTATTCTGCTCCTGCTCTCAATGGCGGTCGCCTTCTTGCTCACACCCGTCGTTGATATCCTGGCAAGATGGGGAGTTCCTCGCCTGATCGCGGCTGCCCTGACGTACGCTGTCCTTTTTATCGTCCTGATTGCACTGGGCTATGCGCTCTCGCTCTCGCTCATCAGCCAGGTGCAATACTTCTCCACGCACCTGCCATCCTATGTTCAGGATCTCCCACACACCTATGCGCAGATCAACAACTTTCTGGTTTTGCACGGCATCCCACAAAGCAATATTGATAACACAATCAATCAGTTGGAGCGGGAAATTCAAAACTTCGCCAACACCGCTCTCACCAACCTGCTTGGCCTGTTTTTCCTTATCTCAGGCACATTTATCAATATTCTGGTGGTGATCGTCATCAGTTTCTATCTGACGCTCGATGGCAGGCGCGTGCGTAACAATATCATCAATCTGGCCCCGCAAAACTGGTTGCCACACGTGATGATCTTCGAGGACGCCCTCAGTCGCGTGGTCGGCAACTATATTCGCGGACAACTGACCCTGGCCTTCATTATCGGCATCCTGGCTGGCATCGGTTGCTGGTTCCTCGGACTCAGCCATTTTGCCCTGATTATCGGCGTGATGGCCTTCCTTTTTGAAACGATCCCAATGGTCGGTCCCGCGCTGGCCTCTATCCCGGCGCTTGCTATCTCGCTGCTGCTGCCCGATCCAGTGCCGCGCACCATCTATATCGCCATCTACTTTGTGCTGATCCAGGCAATCGAAAGTAACGTGCTGGGACCACGCATCGTCGGGCATGCAGTGGGACTACATCCCGTCGCCTCCATCCTGGCCCTGATCATCTTTGTGCAAATTTTCGGTCCCTTCGGGGCACTGCTGGCAACGCCCATTGTCGCTGCCATCTGGGTTGTAGCCGCCAGCATCTACCGCTCTGCTCATGGCGAAACCGCCGATCAGATCCTCGCCCACAAACGCGCCCCCTGGTTACAGCGCTCCCCCTGGATACGGATGCGCCATCAACGCACGCAGGAAGACCAATCAAAGGAGAGTAAACCGGAGACAACCGCAGCCTCCCCACATGCCAGCGACGAACCAGCCGATGATACCGATGCAGAAGAGGCCACGCTTTCAGGCAATATCAAGCCACCGCTCAATCGCCGTGTACGCGCCTATGTTTCAGATAAGGACAAAGAGCAAGAGAATAAGTGAAGCCGAATATGGCAGGGGCGACGGCTGGTCCTCGCCCGTTTCCCCCATTGTGCGGTGAACCAGGGCGAGGACCAGCCGTCGCCCCTGCCATATTCGGGTGACGCTCCCCATATTACTTTGCAGATGCACCAATCATATGAGCAATTATTGGGCTTTAACAGCGGCAGCTTCTTTGACCAGATTGTTGAAGCTCTCAGCCTGCTCTTCCTGAACCTGATAGCTGCATCGGTCAAGGATGCGCACCTCAATGCGAGGGTTGACGCGTTTGAAGGCGGCGCTCGCTTCGGAAGGGGTCAGCACGCCCTCACGTCCCCAGACGGCAACAACCGGCACCTGCAAGCGCGAGAACGGCTCGTGTACATCGAGGCTCAACTCGTTGCTCAGCAGGGCAGCAACAGGGTACTGAGAGTTAGACTGATGAGCGCTGGTATAGAGATACTCGACCAGTTCGTCGGTAATCAAGCCGGGATTGTGATACCCCTCGCGGTCATAGTAGTTGCGAATAGCCTGACGCGAATTGAGCAGATTGTAGATAAATTCGCCCACAATCGGTGCGCTTAATGCTTTTTGCACAAGCCCCTGAAGCGGGCTGGAAGAAGATTCCTGCAAGATAGTTGGCGATGGCTCAACCAGGATCAGGCGCTCAAAGAGCTTGGGACGACGATATGCATCGGCAATGACATAGGTGCTGGAGAGGCCATGCGCAACGACGGTGGTTGGCTTGCCGATAACCTCGCGGATAAAGTCGCTGATCAGGTCGGCA
The DNA here is from genome assembly GCF_016587455.1 of Reticulibacter mediterranei. Lineage (NCBI taxonomy): Bacteria > Bacillati > Chloroflexota > Ktedonobacteria > Ktedonobacterales > Reticulibacteraceae > Reticulibacter > Reticulibacter mediterranei. The sequence continues at coordinate 3,450,015 of NZ_BNJK01000001.1, forward strand.
AATGTTTCAGCGGTATATTCAATGGCGGGACGATCAGAGAGACCAAAACCTAACAAATCGAGGGTGTAGACGCGGAAATCCTGTGCCAGCGCATCTACATTTTTGCGCCACTCATAGGAGGAGGCACCAGGAGCAAAACCATGAATCAGCAAGAGCGGGCGGGCATCGCGCGCCCCTTTGACCGTATAGAACATATCGCCATATTTCCAGGGGTAGCGGCGCTCTTCTCCCGTCAACACAGTATCAAGTTCGCCCGCCATTGATGCGGTCAGTTTATTAAATACGGCCATTACGCCAAGCGCACCGCCAACAGCCAGGCTAGTAGTAAGTAACTTTTTTGCAAACGCCATCGTATATTTCTCCTGATATTTTTTTCAAAACTAAAAAAAGCAACGAGTACCTATTATAATGGGCAAGGTCAAACCATCGCCCCCACCGGAACACAATGAGCTACAATAACACACAAAGACGTACCACGATCACCCTACCCTTTATGGGTAATATAACATGAGCTACCAAAGGGGTGCAAACAATATACTCTTTTAGAGACGAGATGGAACTTCCAGAGACGAAAGATCCAGATATATTGTACATGCCGGCAGTCGAGAAAGCTTCACAGCAACCATTTTTCGGGACCATCGTCCCATTGCTATAAAGGGGAGGAAGGTGCACTCTATTTGGAGGGGAATGTGCTTGCAAAGCGCAAAAGATCGGTGCTGATTTGTTTTTTGGGCGACCAATTTGCTATACTACGCACGAAAAAGCCTCCGCATACGATCTGGCGGAAAGCCGCACTCTCAGAATTTTTCCTTTCAAAGCGGTAAAGACTCATTCATACAAAAGGATCACCATGCAACAACAAGCATACATCACTATTTCAGAAGAAGTGCAGACGGCGCTTCAAGAGCAGCGTCCGGTTGTCGCCCTCGAATCAACGGTCATTGCGCACGGCCTCCCCTATCCAGCCAATATTGAAGCGGCAGGGGCAATGGAGCAGGCGATTCGGGCCGAGGGAGCTGTCCCTGCCACCATCGCTATCGATCAAGGCCAGATTCGCGTCGGCCTCTCCTCAGCCGAAATCGAGCGCTTAGCAACGGCAAAAGAGGCGCAAAAGGTCAGCAGGCGCGATCTGGCGGTGACGCTGGCAACCGGCAAACTGGGCGCCACAACGGTTGCCGGAACCATGCTCTGTGCTAGCATGGTGGACATTCGTTTCTTCGCAACCGGCGGCATCGGCGGTGTCCATCGTGGCGCGACCAGCAGCTTTGATGTTTCCGCTGATCTGACCGAGCTGAGCCGAACGCCGGTCCTGGTCACGTGCGCCGGGGCAAAATCGATCCTTGATCTGGATCTGACACTGGAATATCTGGAAACGCAAGGCATCCCCGTTCTCGGCTGGCAGACAGATGAGTTACCCGCGTTCTATGTGCGCAAGAGTGGACGCCGCCTGCCTCATCGCCTCGATGATATCACAGTTGTCGCCACCACCGCACAGGCACAATGGGCCAACCAGCTTCACGGCCTGGTGGTCTGCTGCCCTATTCCTGAACCATATGAGATGAATCCGGCCCCACTCGAAGCCGCCATCGAAGAGGCTCTGGAACTGGCACACCAACAGGGGATACGCGGCTCGGCAACCACGCCGTTTATTCTGGGACACGTTGCTAAAGTGACGGAGGGCGAAAGCATCGAATCCAACAAAGCACTGCTCATCAACAATGCACAGTGGGCCGCACGTTTTGCATGCGCCTACTTTGAATTGTGATGGGACTTATAATAGCAACAGAAATTTGCAAGGCATTTGCAAGGTGTCATCTGGAAAAAAGATGTTGCTTTCTCTTTTCGTAAGGACTACAATACGAAGTAAACGTGGGGGATACCGCAAATAAAAGGAGCTTACTCTCGTGAATAATCCAATAGAAATCCGTAAGGTCGTGATCGGCGTTATTCTCTCGACCCTCTGGATTTGCAGCTTTTTATTTATTAAGGACTCACTCATCATTGACTGGACCGGCGATGGCAGCAGTACAACAGGGCTAAAAACGGTTGTGATTATCGTTGGCTTGCTCGTGTTGTTCTTCTACAACCAGTTTTACCCATCCTCACCGGAAACAACCAAGTTGAACTGGACGGTGACGCTCACGCTTGGCTGGCTCGCCCTGATCGTCTTCTATCCCTTCAAGGATATCAACGTGGCGGAAGGCACACGTGGTGCTGTGGGTTTCTTCGCGCTGATCGCAGGTCTGGCGGTCTGTGTCCTGTGGGTCCGTTTCTTCTCTGATGAGATCGTCGCCTGACCATACGCAACAAAAACCAGGGGGCAAGCACTTCATGTGCTGCCCCCTATTTTTATGCCCTGATTAATGGCGGAAATGGCGTCGTCCAGTAAAGATCATGGCGATGGCGTAACGGTTCGCCATCCGAATCGCTTCCTCATCGCGTACGGAGCCGCCGGGTTGAATGATAGCGGTGACACCAACTTTTGCCGCCGCCTCAATGCCATCAGCAAAGGGGAAGAAGGCATCCGAAGCCAGCACCGAGCCGCGCGCCCGGTCCCCGGCTTTCCCCACCGCGAGATGTACGCTGGTCACGCGGTTCATCTGTCCCGCTCCGACGCCCATCACAGCCAGCTTGTGAGCAAGCACGATGGCGTTGGACTTCACGTGGCGCACCACTTTCCAGGCAAACATCAGGTCCGTCACCTCATCGAATGTTGGCTCGCGCTCGGTCATCACACTATACTCAATATCGCCCTCTCCAACGGCATCCGGTGTTTGCAAGAGCAATCCGCCACTAATAGAGCGCACTTCGGGCCGTCCATGATGAAGCGCCTGCGTGCTGACCACCTTTGGCTCAATCGGGCAGTGGGTCGCTAGCAGACGGATATTCTTCTTTTGATACAAAATCTCCAGGGCAGCGGGAGTGAAATCAGGCGCAATGATCGCCTCGGCAAAGATCTGGCTAATCTCATGAGCAGTAGCCTCATCAACAGGACGATTGCAACCGATGATGCCACCAAAGGCAGAGATGGGATCGCCCGCATAAGCCTTTTTGTAGGCGTTGACCAGCGTGTCGTCACAGGCGAGGCCACAGGGATTGGTGTGCTTGATAATGGCAACGGTCGGGGCCGTAAAGCTCTGCACCGCTCCTAATGCCGCATCCAGATCTAACAGATTGTTATACGATAGCTCTTTGCCGTGCAACACCTCGGCTCTCCCCACAGAGGGCAATTTGAGTGGATTAGCAATACCGCTCCACCGATAAAACGATGCCAACTGATGAGGATTTTCGCCATAGCGCAACGACTGCACCCGCTCCAGAGGCAGCGTTAACTGCTCTGGGAACAAATCGCCAGACGCCATACGTAAATATTCGGCAATCGTCGTATCATAGCTGGCGGTATGCTGGAAGGCGATAGCTGCGAGGCGGCGACGCGTCTCCAGGCTCACCTCTCCCTGTTCGCGCCACTCCTGCATGACCGGGACATAATCTTCAGGCCGCACCAGCACAATCACATCTTGAAAATTCTTCGCTGCCGCACGTACAAGAGTAACGCCGCCAATATCGATCTGCTCCTGCGCCTCTTCCAGAGTTGTTTCGGTGCGTGCCACCGTCTCGGCAAATGGGTAGAGATTGACCACAACAATATCGATAGGGGAAATATTGTGAACTTGCAGATCTTCCTCGTGCTGAGGAAAATCCCGACGAGCCAGAATGCCTCCCAGAATCGCTGGATGCAACGTCTTGACGCGTCCCTCTAGAATCTCTGGAAAATTAGTCAGCTCACTGACCGATTCTGCCGGGATACCATCCGCTTGCAAGGCCTTCAAAGTCCCACTGGTGGAGAAGATAGCGACATCGTGATCCTGTAATTCACGTCCCAACTCCGTGAGGCCATCACGATTCGCAGCACTTATAATCGCTCGCATGAGTTATCCTTTCGCACTAGAACACCAAACAAATCGAGAAAGCTCATCCATTTCAGGAAAAGTGCCCTTTTATCAGTATAGCAAAAAAAATAACGCGACAGATGAGAGAAGGTGAGATGATATGCGAAGAATAGCCGCTTGCTTCCCCATTTAATAGCAATTTTGCCCCATAATGAAATCTTAACCAGCTCTGTTAATGATCGTTAACCTGACTTGGTAGGAAAGTACCAAAACTCATGCAATCTGTAAATATTGCCCGAAGCTATGGTAAGATTTGAAACATATCGTCTAACGAAAAGACAGTAAAAAAATTATCACATCGGCTCACGATTATTGAAGGTACTGTCGTGGGTGCCTCTTCTATATAAAAATACAAGCAATGTTGTTGGGGATAGGATGATCGAATCGGGGTAAGGCTATCATCCCGTCAGGTGTAACACATGACAACATATATCACTTGAAGCTTGATTGCTGCAAGTAGCAGGCTTTTTACGCCCTTTTTAGCCAGAAATATGGCTGGTGAGAGAAGGGATAGTAACTGGAAAGAAGAAGGTTGTGCAGATGAAAAACTTCAAACATGCACGCTCACGCCGGCGTCTCAATCCATTGATGCTGATAGGCGTATTGTTTACAACAGTGCTGGTAGCGGGTGGAGCCATATTTGTATTTCTCAGCCCCCATCAGGATACACGAGCTGCCGACGAGGACGCGCCCAATCCTAACTGCACGTTGATTGTCCCGGCCAATCCACTGAGCGCTCAAGGTCTGGCAACGCCCTATCAATTAGCAGCAACGAATGGGAAAAAGGGTGCCTGTCACGAGAAAAATCCGGCGCAATCGGCATTTGTGCAGGCTGCCATCATCGATCCAGCCACAGGCAAAGTCTCTATTTACGATCCGCTGGTTGTCGATAAAGGCCGTCAACCGGCTGCGGACACAACTGTACCACAATTGCCGCAGGGCGCGATCGTGGGCATCTGGTTCGGCTACAATGGCGACCAGCTCACCCTGAAGGGGCAGAATAATTCGCTGCAAGATGGAAACTGCGTCAACGGCCTGAATAAGAGCGTCTTTGGTCAGTTTGCCTACTGTAACGCTCCTGCCTTCTTCAAGGCAGCCAATCAAGCTATTCAGAGCGGCAAGCTCGTGCCACCCGCGCTGGGCACCGGCTCCGATGGCAAGCCCTGTCCCACCGTACGAGACTTCACCGTTGTAGACCAGGACCAGAGCGATAACCTGACCACCATCTATCTGCTGACCAATAATGGAAAAATGGCTCAGGCCACCGCCACCAATATCGCCAAACTGCCCAATGCCACCATCATTACTAATGGCAGCGACAATGGGCTGGTCGCGAGGGCGCTGGACGGCGCTCTCGGTTGCAAGCCCTGGACCGCCCCCAATCTGGCTGATCCCGGTCAAATGGAGGCATCTCTTCCTTTGAACGAACTGCTGGCTGCTGCCCATCCAACAAATCCGGTCGCTCTCATTCCCGGTGGAGATCCAATGGTGCTGGTTGGCGACAATCAAAGCCTGACCAAAACCAATCTGTACCGCGCTGGTGTCAATCAGCCACAGATCAACTCGCTGAACGAGGCTAGCACGAAGACCTATTGCACCAATCTGCTGGATGTTGCCGTGCCACGCATGAAACTGGACGCTCCAATTACCAGACAACAGCCCACTCCTGACGCCGGAGCCGCCAATACGCTTTTCACCTTCCTGGCCCAGCGCTTCAACAATACCTGGGGAGCCGATGGCCTCAACTGCCAGAATTTGCTCGATCAGCGTAGCCCCATCAAAGTAAAAACCAACGGTGATGGCGTTGCAATTGCCGCCTCCTTCGGAAACAACAACAATAATGGGGACAATAACGGCAATAAGAAGAACAAGAACAACAACGATAATAAGAAGAACAAGAACAACAACAACAGCGACAAGGGAAATAATAACGACAACAAGGATGGGAACAACAAGAACAATAACGACAACAACAACGACAACAATGACCAGGCCAACAATAACACAAACAACAATCAGGATGGGAACAACAATCAGGATAACAATCAAAAACAGCAAGACGGGAATAATGACAACGGCGCTAAGGCCACGCCTACAGCGCATTCAACCAAACAGTGATGGCTGAGTTTCTCGTAACGAGACCATAATCTGTTAGAGACATGAGCGAGGGTAGTTGAAAAGCTACCCTCGCTTCTTTTGGTATGGATCAGTTGGATCTGCCTCGGAGCGCTTCTCAGTTGGCGAGACATTGGGATGAAGTCTGCTTTTCCTGGGCGCTTTCGGGATGCAGAGGGCTAACCCACATTATAATGAGAAAAACCGATATAGAAAAACAGGATAGCCATCCGAACAGGTCGAATGGCTATCCTGTTTTTTGTGTAGCGATAATTGCTTATGCTTCGGCGGCGAGAACCTGTTCCTGCGCTGCCAGCAGTTCGGCAATCGAGGGGCGACCGGGGAACTCGGTCACAATGCTCACCGAGCGACGCTCACGGCTATCATGTCCAAATTTGACATAGCCGTCGATCAGAGCGAAGATCGTGTGGTCACGACCCAGGCCCACATCTTTGCCGGGGCGAATCTTGGTGCCGCGCTGACGCACGATAATGCTGCCAGCAGTCACCAGTTGCCCATCGTAGCGCTTGACGCCAAGCATCTTGGGTTTGCTATCTCGACCATTGCGAGAGCTACCCATACCTTTTTTATGTGCCATGATTATTCCTCCGTGCTGCTTTCAGCCTTCGTGGTACGGCGGCGGCGTGTTGTCTTTTTGACCTCGGTCGCTTCAGCAGGAGCCGCCTGCTCTTCTACTGTCGTTGTGGTCTCAGGAGCCTCTTCCTCCTCAACCACCGGCTCTGCTTTGGCCTGGGGAGCTTCGCCAGTGATCAGGCTTTTGCCCTCCGACACAATATCGTCGATGGTGAGTACGGTCAATTCCTGACGATGACCGCGACGATGGCGAACGCGTTTCTTTGCCTTGTACCTGAAAACGATGACTTTCTTGCCACGTTTCTGCCCATTAACTGTCGCCAGCACCTCCGCGTTCGCAACAAACGGAGCGCCAACCAGGGAGCGGTCAGCGTCGGAGATGAGCAGCACCTCTGAGATGCTGATCTGTTTTCCGTCCTCGACCGGCAGCCGATTCACTTCAAGCGTCTGGCCCACAGCAACCTTGTACTGGCGACCACCACTTTTAATAACTGCAAACATGTTTTTCCACTTCTCCTTAAATTTCTTTCCTGCGCCCACAGCAGAGGATACGTGGGAGGCGTGGATGGGCCTTCCTCACAGTTCCATGTCTTCATTCTCGGATAATCCAGGATGGATGATCAGGAAGTTGAAGCTGTCTACGTGGCAGACGTTGTACAGTCGCCACGCGGCGCAGGGGGCAACCATATGACTGTTCATATGGCAAATCAAAATGCTAATGCAACGAATATAATATCTGTTACCAGTTCGTTACAACCAATAACCAGTTCGTTACAACATATTAGCAACGATTACGCTCCCTGTCAAGCCAGATGGACGATTGTTCAGGGCTTTCCAGTTCTCCGCTCAAAGGGGTGCAGGGGTCTCCCTGCCGGGGCCTGGGGCGTCCCCAGTTTCCTTCCCTCCTTCGCGCGCCGCCGCAGGCGGCGCGCAAAAGAGAAGAAAAAAGGTTTTTGCGGGGACACCCCGCACCCCGGCAAAGGGCTGCCGCCCTCTGCACTCCCGCTAGATGGGAGAATTGGAAAGCCCTGGACGATTGTTATCCGTGATGTTTGCCTTCATCGCCTGAAAATCAAGAGAAAGTGATATTGATTACAAAACTGTTTATTTTTGTATAAAGTTACGCGCTAGCAATGTGGCAGTTAACTCACGAACTCAGAAAGGGATGATCACTGTACAGTCAGGAGGGAAGCATCCATCCTGGAGTACACATCCATCGTAAAGCCTCCATCTACCGGTGTATAGGTTCCTGTTAAGAAGCTGCTGTCATCGCTTGCCAGGAAGGCAATGACACGAGCAACATCATCAGGTTGTCCCATGCGGCGAAGTGGCGTGAAGTTCCTGAACGTCTGCTTGACCTGCTCCGGGAGGAAGGCTGTCGCATCGGTTTCGGTGAGACTGGGGGCAATAACATTCACGGTCACTCCAAGAGGACCAAACTCGTGGGCAATGTACCCGGCAAAGGTATCAAGTGCTCCCTTGGCTGTCCCATGGGCAATAAGCCCGTCCATGGGATATTTTCCCGGGCCGGCTGAGAGATAAATGATCCGTCCAGCGTGTTGTGCGATCATGGAGGGAAGAACCGCTTTCGTCAGAAGAAATGCCGACTTCAGTTCTCCGTTCACTTTCCGCACAAAGTCCTCCCAGGAGGCTTCGGCAAACGGGGAAAATTGAAAGGGAATGTTGGCGTTATTCACCAGAATATCTACATGAGCGCCAAAGGTGGCTTTTGCAAATTGCACGAGCGAGTCAACGGCTTGTTCCTCACGCACGTCTGCTTGAAAAGCAGCAGCTTCACCTCCTTTTGTCCGGATATCCACAACAACGGACGACGCTGCCGCTTCATTATTCAGATAATTGACGACGACTTTCGCGCCACGCTGAGCAAGGAGCTTTGACGTTGCAGCCCCAATTCCACGGCTACCTCCAGTCACAATCGCTATTTTTCCATCGAGATTCATATTCTTTTCCTTTACTGGTACTCTCTTTCCTGGCCCTTTCCTGCTTGTGCAAAAATGGCCTCTTGCACAATCATAGTGAACCATGGTAGATATGTAAAGTAGTTTCAAAAAAGTGCAATAGTTTCAAAAATTGAACTGAAAGGCCCCATTCATGAGCGATCCTATCTGCCCTGGCTCAATAGAGCGCCTGCTGGAGATCTTAGAAGGCAAGTGGACCCTTCTGCTCCTGCGTCACTTGTTCAATGGCGTCAAACGTTTTGGAGAATTGCGTCGTGCGCTGCACCCGATTAGCCCGAAGACCCTCACCGATCGATTACGTCTGTTAGAAGAGCGAGAAATCGTGACGCGTACGGTATACTCAGAGGTGCCTTTGCATGTGGAATATCAGTTGACTGAACGGGGACGGCGTCTTGAGCCTATTTTTATTGCCATGGGTGTATGGGTTCAGTCGGACGCTTCCGATCCAAAAAACGAACCGGTGAGCAAGTCTCTTTCATCGTAACATGCCTTTTCTTCAGCGATCTTTCGTTAAAAGCTCCCTCACGGCTCTTGAATAAAAGCTCAGCAAGGAAAGATTACCGACATCGGAATCGGAATCTGCTCATGGCCGCCTGAAATTATCCGCGACCAGGCTGGAAATCTGGAAAAGCCTCACCGAGTCTGTCAGTTTTTTACGCAAACCAGAGGATATGAGTGCAATTGGTACAAACAAAGATATCAGCGGTAGGGCTTGCCCAATCAACCCCAAAAAAAGTGCCGGTTTTATCACTCAGAAGCACTTTACGGGTCCAGAAGTTCTTGTGTTGGCAGATTGGACAAGCAAGCAGATGTCCAGCGCACTCAAAGGTCTCGCCTTCTTCACCGTTTTCCGTTTGGGCAAACCAGAGGAGTTGCGCACAATTGGTACAGATGTAATTATCGGCACCAGGATTTAGCCAATCAATATGGAGGAAGGTGGCCGACCTGGTACTCAGAAGTGTCTGGCGGGTCCAGAAGCGCGTCTCGCCACAGAGCGTACAGGTGAGCTTCGGACCGCCTAGATCCACTTCTTCTTCGGCCTCCTCCTCAGTTACAGGACAAAACCAGAGCAGGAAGCTACACTGAGAACATTGATAGATATCTGCGTTAGGGTTCGCCCAGTCCCACCCGGATAAGGTTGCCCATGATGTACTTAAAAGTGCTTGACTTTTCGAGAAGTAGGAACATTTACATATTGGGCATGACAATTTTTGATCTATATCTTGAGACTTATCTGCAACATGAGGCATGGCTTTTCTTCTCCTTACCAGTCTATTGAGCAGCGCGGCTCTTCTTTCTTCCTAGATAAACGAAGGAATGAAGCCTTGTTCCAATCTGACATTGCTTTGCTTTTCCTTCCCCATAGATACCATCTCTTGCTGGCTCAAACATTACCGTTTCTTGCAGAGAGATAAAGAATAGCCAGAAAGGGCAATATTTGTGTAAGTCTGGATTATTTAGTTGTTGAATACAATGGAAGCAGTGAGATCACTTCCCATCTGGTTTACACTTTTCAGTATATGGGCTATACTAACCAGGAAAATTTTGTCGCGTTCTGGTTGTGTCTGGAGGACTACTTCGTGAAGATTACTTGTAAACAACAGGATTTGAGCCGGGGACTGTCAGTGGTGAACCACGCCGTCTCCAGCCGCAGCACTCTCCCTATCCTTGCCAATATTTTACTCACCACCGATCATGGTCGCCTGAAATTATCCGCGACCAACCTGGAAATCGGGATCAATTGCTGGATCGATGCCGAAATTCTGGAAGATGGCTCGACCACCGTTCCCGCCAAAACTTTTAGCGATCTGGTCGGCAGCCTGCGCCAAAGCCAGGTCGAACTGAGCGTCCCTGAAGAAGAGCAGACCATCAATATCAAATGTCAGGGCACGCATTCCACAATCAAAGGCATGGACCCCTCGGAATTCCCGCAGATTCCCAGCGCAGAGGGCAGCGAATTGCCAGTCACTCTGGACACCAAACAGTTGAAAGAAATGATCGAACAGGTTGCCTTCGCTGCTGCTGACGACGATTCGCGCCCGGTATTTACCGGCGTCCACGTCGAGTTCGCCAACGAGCAGGTCACGTTTGCAGCTGCCGATGCTTTCCGCCTCGCCGTACGCGCCACCGCACTGCCCGGCGATGAGCAGGCTCACGATAATATTCTCATTCCGGCGAAAACACTAAACGAGCTGGCCCGCATCCTGCCCGCAGAGGGCGCGGTACAAATGATCGTGACACCGAACCGTAGTCAGGTTCTCTTCCATAGCGACAACGTCGATCTCGTCTCTCGCCTGATCGAAGGCACTTTCCCGAATTTCCGACAGATCATCCCAAAAGAACACTCAACACGAGCCGTCATCGAGACCAAAGAGTTTGCCGCAGCCGTCAAAACGGTCGTCCCATTTGCCCGCGACAGCTCAAACATTGCGCGCGTCAAGGTCAGTGGTGGTAGCGAGGGCGAGCCTGGCACACTCACCATTGAGGCAACCGCCGAAGATGTCGGTAGCAACGTTAGCACGATCAACGCTGCCGTCGATGGTCCAGAACAGCAGATTATTTTCAACGTCAAATATCTCTCAGATGTTCTGGCCGTTCTGGACACGCCCGAAGTCGCGCTGGAAGTCACGTCAGCCGCGCGCCCCGGCGTCATCAAACCCGTCGGGCCTGCGGATTATACCTATGTCATCATGCCGATGAGTACCAACCGTTAATGAAATACCAGCGGCGAGGATGCGTCACAAAGGCTGTGTCCTCGCCTTGTGGATGGGTGCATGTATCTTTCTCACCTCTCACTAAGCAACTTTCGCAATTATGAACAGCTTACCCTTTCCCTGAGTCCGGGCCTCTTCATCTACTATGGAGAGAACGCACAGGGCAAGACGAACCTGCTCGAAGCTGTTGGCATGCTCGCAACGGTCAATTCCTTCCACGCTTCCAGCGACCGCGAAGTGGTCAACTGGCATGCACCCGATCATATTGCTCGTCTCGAAGGCACCGTCAAGCGTCGCGAAGATGATGTTCATGTTGAAATCGCCCTCTTTGATCCGACACCACCCGCCATTCCAACCAACGGCACAACGCCCGCTCCCACAATGGAGCTACCGGCCAGCACGCAACGCAAGCGCCTCAAAATCAACAGCATTCCGCGCCGCACCATCGATGTGATTGGACAGATGAAGGTGGTCCTCTTTGCTCCCCTGGATCTGCACCTGGTTGATGGCTCACCCGAAGAGCGGCGACGCTTCCTCGATCGGGCGCTCTGCCAGATCCAGCCGCGCTATTGCCAGGCCATCGTCAAATATCGCAAAATCGTCACCCAGCGCTCGGCCTTGCTCAAGCGCATTCGCGAGAATCTGGAAGATCCGCGCATGCTCGATTTCCTTGACGAACAGATGACGCAGCTTGCCAGCCAGATTATCTACGAGCGCCAGCACATGATTGAGATCATCAACCAGCAGGTGGACCCCTTGCAGACCGCCATCAGCGGTGGCCGCGAACATTTACGTGTGATTTATCGCCCCTCGTTCAAGGTCGATGCAGCGTGGAACATTCTGGAAGCACAGGAACAGTATCAACAACAACTGCGTGATTCGCGCAAGAAAGAGATCCATCAAGGCGTCTGCTTGCTCGGACCACACCGCGACGATCTGGAATTCGTGGTCAACGGCATCAACGTGCTGACCTACGGCTCACGCGGCCAGCAGCGCACCGCTGCTCTGTCTACCAAGCTGGCAGAACTGAATTATATGCGCCTGAGCACGGGCGACGAACCGGTACTGCTACTCGATGATGTCTTCAGCGAACTCGACCACTGGCGGCGCGAATATCTTCTGCAACAGGTCATGCAACATGAGCAGGTACTTTTGACAACAACCGATCTGGATAGCTTCCCACGCGAGATCCTGCAAAAAGCCTACATTTCTCGCATCGAGCATGGGGCCGTCCAGCAGGAACAACCAACTCCTTAACCGGCGACTCACCTCTCTGGCAGCGCTTGCTCTTTGCGCTGTAACGCCTGCCATTCTCCCTGCACATGCTCGACCTCGCGTTCATCTGGCACGCTTTCCCCATAACGCACAAGCGCGTAGGCATCAGTTATCATCCCCAGCTCCGGCATGCTCTGAGGCAACTTCTCCTGCAAGCGCTGCTGAAATTCATAGGGGGTCTCGTCTTTCGCGCGTGGATAACCACAACCTGCCGCCCATCTGAGCAAGGCACGATAGATCTCACGAACGGTGCGCGCCGCTGGCTCACCCGTGATCTCCACTGCAACAGGTTGCGCCTCCTCAGCTTGACTCTTGTGACCAAAGAAACGGAGCCAGAGCGCACGTAACAATCCCTGCAATTGGCCCCGGAAGAGCCGCCACGACCAGACGCTTTCGTGCAAATCCTGGTCGCGCCGCCGCAATACAACGCGCCGCCTGCGTAAGAGACGCCATGCGAGAAAAGCAAGGCCAACAATCACCAGCAATGGCAACACAACTTTGAACACAGTCGCCGCGATCAACAATGCCTCAGGAGGCGTGGTCTGCTTTGGGACGCCATGCACGACAGGCGAGGAACGAGGCAGCACTGGTTGCTGTTGACGGACCGGGAGCAACGAGATCAACCAGAAGACCGGCGTTAATAAAAGCACGGTAAATTGAGCCAGAATAGTCACAAACCAGTTATATACGATGCCGACAGGAGCCAGCGCGAGATGGACCTGCACGAGAAAAGCGGGGCTGGCAAATGTACCCAACAACAGGGCAAATAGCAGCAAGATCACGCCAATTGTGCCTACCACCATCAACACGGCTCCCTCCTGCACGGCGATGTTACCCAGCAGACCAACCGGGTGAACCTGTCGCACAAAGATCGCTTTCGCCAGTGCATGAGCAATCAGGGCCAGCGCGACAAAGCAGGGCAACAGGAAGAGCAGAGGCAACTCGCCATAGAACTGATCGCCCGCGCCAGCACGCACAACGATAACCAGCACGAACACACCCACGCCGATGCGTAAACGGTTGAGAACCGCTCCCGGCTCGATGACGCGGCGGGCCAGCGCCAGACCGCGCCAGCAAAAATAGACGGAGAGAGCGATAATCCCAAGCACATGATACGCTCTGGGAGCCAGTAGCAGCAGATCGCTCAGCATGGTCAGCAGCCAGCGTGGATCAACCAACCAGGCCGATGATGCATAGATGCTCGACCAGATGCTTACCAGCGCAACAATCGTCAGCAACCAGATAAACAAAGAGGAGCCAGCAGTCGCCTTGCGCTTCCCATCGGAGGGATGTGCATCTCCCGCTGCCAGTTCGCGCCGTTCCAGATAACTCACCAGCCAGGCCGAACCAGCCATCAACAGCAGCGGCGTCCAGAGCGGCAAGAGCGGCTCATGAAGATGAAAAACATTTGCACCCGCCAGCGCAATGAGAATACCATCGACCCAGCAGGTTTCCATTGCCGCAAAAATCAGCGGCAGCAAACGCTCTCCCCAGCTGGGCGCGGCTGACAACTCCACCGCCTCTCGCCTCCATATGTTGCGCAGGTGTTCCCGTGCTATATCTCTCGGCTCGTCTTCAGTCCCAGAGGCTTCTGATGTATTCTCATCCATAGTTATCCCTGATACGTATTATTTATAGATTATTCAGGCCATCGTAAGCAGGCACATATCGAAGAAATCAGCTATGCTGCTACATCATAGGATATCACACAACCATTTCTTACAACGGCCCTGTATTACGATATACGGGGCGTAACCACCTTCTCAGCAACTATTTCTATCAGCAAATATATCATATTTCCATTATTCTTTCTTCCACCTCTTTTCATATTTATCTCCCGCTAAAATTTGTGCAAATTGCACAAATAAAAATCAATGAAATTTGGCAAATTAGACAAAATTCCCCTTGACAAAGCGCTTGAGATCGGGTATGATTTGAGCGTAGACGAAAGCAAGATAACAAACATCTAGCACTAATGCGAACCATTCGCAGGGAGGAAAATACGATGAAGGCTGAAGAGCATAAAAAGATTGGTCGTTTGCATTCATGGATTGACGAGAACGGTACACTCAAGCTGTACAGCCATAGCTTTGGCGATTCCAACGGCTTTAGCTGCACCTTGAGTGCTGAAGAAGCACGAGGACTGTTCGACCTGCTGTCTCGACATCGCGAAGATATCAATCTCGCACTCCATACACACGAGGTCGAGAACCTCAAACCACGTTATGTTGGTAGCCACTAGGCCCAACAAACTGATAAAGGTCTCCAATCCAGGTAGCCAGGCAACGCGTTAACCCTGCGAAATCGTTTCAACCGATTCGCCTCATGGGATGAGGTGTTCTTCAACACAATGCGTTGCCTGGCTACAAACGTATTTCTACGCTGATAGTCTTTCCCCACCATAGCGCCTATCCCGTGCAGTTATAGTTGCAAACTCCCTACCGCCTCAAGCTCCGACGCCGCTCCCTCCACACGTCGCTTATGAGCTGCCACAAATTCTTTCCAGATGGCCTCGCCACCGATATAGTAAATGGACAGCCCTCCCAGTTTGAACGGTGGCGGCGTATCGCCCACAAACAGAATCGCCACGCTATGTCCGCTCTGGCGCAGATAGACCAGTTGATCGACCAGGTGTTCGCTCAACGCGCTGGTGATCAGCACTATAGTTGTTCCAGCTGGCAGGCGATGCCGCTCGCTTTGAATCAGATCCTCAATATTACTGCCGAAATACCCCTGCACTCGTGCCAGCGCCTCCATAATGCGTTGGCGTTGTTCAACATTGCTGGAGATTGGCAAACGAATACGGCGTCGGCGCAACTGTTCCGCAACAGCCTCGTGAATATCTCCTGTGCCAAGTGAAGCGGCTGAAATTTGCTCATCGGGCATAAACATCATTGTGTTGGCATATAAACCGGCTGCATAGCCATTCTCGCAGGCCCAATCGGTCACTGAGGCGGCGACGGCAATCGAAAGCTCCTGCAATTCTGGATGAATGCCATAGTGTACATCGGGGCGAAACTCCAGGTTGAGGAAGATTGCCAGCGTATAGGTCGTGGTAGTCTCGTAGACCTTGCTTTGCAGTTGCAGAGTGCGCGCTGTCGCCTTCCAGTGGATGCGGCGTAGTTCATCGCCATACTGATAGCCGCGAATGCCGATCACACGCGATGGATCTTCCAGCAGGCGACGCGGTACACGACGATCACCAAAAGGATGGCGCGCCGGGAGGCCAAAGCGCGTCAAAGGCACGATCAAGGGATACACCAGCACGAACTGATAATTGTCCAGCGACACCTCTTGACTGATAAAGCCAAAGACATCGCCACTCCGCAGCGTGGTAGGCCCAAACGTATGCACGCCGCGCGTCATACAGCGAACTGTATAGCGACGCGTCACCCGCTCATACCAACCAGGGCTAAACAAACATTCCAGAATAGCCGCATTGCTCTGCGTTGCAAAGCGCAACTCCTGGTCCTCAATCGAGAGCAGGCGCGGCACCGTGTCTTCAACTTCCAGCCAGGGCAGCGGCAGCGCTTTGGCGTTCTCGACCGTCAATGAAAGCGTAACCTCCTCGCCAAAGAGGGCGCGTTGTAGGCTGAACTGACGCTGATACGTGAGATTGTGCAGGCAATATCTGGCCCACAGATCGGTTGTTCCCAACACCAGCAACACCAGCAGGCCCAGGATTACCAGCAAGGGCTGATGCAGCAGAATGCCCATCAGCACAACCAGCACACCGGCCAGATACCAGCGCCCATCGGTCACGCTACCAATGCGGCGCAACCAATGCGGAGGACGACGCTGTGTGGGAGAAGAAAGCTGCTGTCTCATGATTCAACCGGAACCGCGACTATATGCAATACTTCCTCGATAATCTGCTCCATCAAACGGCCATGCAAGCGCGACTGACTGGTAGCGATCAGGCGATGTGCGAGGACTGAGGAAGCCATACGCTTCACATCATCCGGGATGACATAGCTGCGCCCATGAATAGCCGCATAGCCCTGGCTGGCCCGATAAAGCGCCAGCGTGCCACGCGGACTGACGCCCAACTCGACAGCGTTATGGGTGCGCGTTGCCCGTACCAACTCGACAATATAGCTCTCCACGCTCGGCTCAACGCGTACACGGCGAATACTTTTCTGTAACTGTTGCAGGTCTGCAGCATCCAGTACCGGCGTCAACTCCTGTAACGGCTGCTCCTCGCGGAAGCGCTGAAGGATCAGGCGCTCTTCCGAACGCGAGGGATAATCCAGCCGTAGCCGCAGCAAGAAGCGGTCAAGCTGTGCTTCTGGCAGGGGAAATGTGCCCTCCAGTTCGACCGGATTCTGCGTGGCAATGACGATAAATGGACGTGGCAGCAGCATAGTTTCGCGCTCGACGCTGATCTGGCGCTCTTCCATTGCCTCTAGCAGCGCCGATTGTGTGCGAGGTGTGGCACGATTGATCTCATCGGCCAGCACCACCTGAGTCAATAGTGGGCCGGGACGAAACTCGAATTCGCCTTTTTTCTGATTGTAAAAGGTGATACCGGTAATATCAGATGGCAGAAGATCAGGGGTAAACTGGATGCGTTGAAAAGAGCAACCGAGCGAACGGGCAAGGGATTTGGCGAGCGTCGTTTTGCCGATGCCGGGTACATCTTCAAAGAGGACATGGCCCTCACAGAGTAGCGCAACCATCAAGAGATCGATGACCGCCTCTTTCCCGACGATGACCCGCTCCACATTCTGGCGTATACGGCGAGCGGCGGCCTGTATCTGGCGTATCTCATCGCTTTGTGTCATACTTCGTGTCCATACTTTGCATCATAACACGTCCTTATCGACGACGTGATGAGGGGGAAACGGATCATGGGAGTCAAACCGTCATGTGCTCCACATGCAATTATACGCCAGTAGCAGGAGAAATCTCACCCTCAATCAGTATCATGTATTCACTTCGACGGTTGCAGCGCCGGATTGACTACCACCTCCAACAACGGAGACCTGAGCGTACACATCAATGTCCTTCTTGTTGTTCACATCCACCTTCCAGGTCAGGGTGGCGTTGCCCCCGCTATCGGTGGTCTCCGAACTGCTCTGAGCAGAATAGGGATCAACGTTATATTGAATCACCAGCCTGACAGTCGTATGCGGTGGCCCATTGACGGTCACATCAACCGAATCGTTATCATCGACCTGACCGGGGATATCCGTAATTTGCAGGCTCGTGGTCGGCGTTCCTGATAAGGTCGCTAGCGTCCCGCTTTTGGGTGGTAAACTGCTGG
The DNA here is from genome assembly GCF_016587455.1 of Reticulibacter mediterranei. Lineage (NCBI taxonomy): Bacteria > Bacillati > Chloroflexota > Ktedonobacteria > Ktedonobacterales > Reticulibacteraceae > Reticulibacter > Reticulibacter mediterranei. The sequence goes on from NZ_BNJK01000001.1 coordinate 3,467,908, forward strand.
TTGTGGTCCTGTTCTTATTGTCGTAGGTAACGGGAAAGGTTGGATGAAGATCAACCGTACCATTCACCTTTGGCTCATCGTTCGGCTGCATATCGAAGTGCTGAGGCGGAGGAGGCAACACCCGCGCGAGCACTGTATTGGCAGAAATCACGAAGAGCAGACTGATCACCAGAAGGGCAGCAAGCGTGACCAGGAAAATTTTTGAAGCGAGATCCTTATGCCAGAACCATTTCACTTTAGTTATCAGATCGCTGGAAGGTGGTACAACATCCTGAAACGGGGGCGGCTCCGCAGGAGTTCCTGGTACTGGGGAAGGCTCTTCTATGAGTGTCGTCAATAGTCCTTTATAGAAGGCCGGTTTTTGTTTTTGTGGATCGTGGTGTTCTTCGGACATGATGCTCCTTCTTTCTCACACAAAACTGCCATTGCTCAGTATAGGACATCAAGCCGATGAAGTAAAATGATGGGGCAAAAGTGCTAGGAAAAAAGGCGCAATAACAGCATGCAAGGATTGTGCGGCCTTACATTGCTTCTACAAAAAGAAGTACATGCCAATGCGCCTATACACATAACGATTCAAGTTCTTGCATAATCACAGTGTCAGGCAAATTTCCAAATACTGATGAATGCAGTATACGTACAGCCGGTCCCTGGGGAGACCAGATCATAGGGTCGCTCGGGCCGAAGAGTGCCAGCGTCGGCACACCCAGCAAAGCAGCCAGATGTGTAATGCCAGCGTCGTTCCCAAGATATCCCCGACACGCAGAAAGACGTTGCGCAATTTCGAGTAATGGTACATTTATTAGATTGTGCAGCAGCGAGGGATCAGGCGGTATAGGCAACAATTTCTGCAATTCGGCGAGGCGGCTCTCATCGGCTGGTCCTGCAAGCAATAGCACAGGTATCCCACGCCGCCACAAAGCCATGATGACCGCAGCAAAATTGTGCACAGGCCAGCACTTACTGGCCCCTCCACTACCGGGATGAATAGCAACCAATCGACGTTCTGAGGCAGCAATAGGAGGAAATAGAGAAGGTAGACCAGCGCTCATCTGTGCCTGACTGAGCGTAATCCCTATCGTTTGCGCCAGATAGGTCATGATATGTACGCGCTGTCCAGGAGCCGGACGACCGGGAGCCGTGATGATCTCGCGCACACCAGCGCGCCGTAGATTGTTTGCAACGATCCCATCGCTATCACGCAACCAGCAAATTGCCAGATCGACAGCCTGCAACTGTGACTGCAACGATGGAGTTGTAATACCGCGATTGGAAAACAGCTCGCCCCATTGCGACAACTCGTAGTTCGAGACGTGATCGACAATGCCCGTTACAGAGGCCAATGGGAGAACGGCGGCATTGCCCACAAGAGTTATCGAGGGCTGCTCATAGCATGCTTTTAACGCCTGAATAACCGGCAACGTGAGCAGCGTATCGCCAATTGCGCCAGGGCGAACGATCAGAATGTGCATTCTGTGTTAAAGAACTCCCTCATAGATTGCCTTCAGCGAAAATTCAAGATCAAGCTGCTCCAGGCTGATCATTTGCCCCTCTCCGAAGAGTTCCTGCTTCCACCCGCGCTCTTTGCGATATACCTCGACGAGCGGCTCATCCTGATGCACCAGCATATAGACCTCAAGCATGGCACAGCGGCGGTAACAAGCGAGTTTCTCCGTGCGATCATAGAGCGCTGTAACATACATCTTCCTCTCCAAACACGAACCAAACCTTCAGCATCTCATCTATTTTGATTCTCGATCAAATGCCTCTATTATAGATTCTACACTATTTTATTTTTAGAGGCAAGCATTTCTTGATGCTACAAAGGCGAGCAGATGAGGCTTGATCTTTTCAAACGAGATTTTTTATCATGTAATATAGCTCATCATATGAAACTGGCATGGTAAGTTTTTACCAACAAGCACAGTAAAGTGCTTGAAACGAAAGGGAATCAATAGTGGCAGGAAGTCGCTGGAAATCATCGAGGCTATGGACACATCCAGGCTTCATGAAGCTATGGACGGCACAGACCATCTCGTTATTAGGATCGGCAATCACAACGCTGGCACTCCCGCTTACGGCCATCACACTACTACATGCTAACCCCCTTCAGATAGGTATCCTGTTCGCATCAGGCCAGATTTCGCCCCTTCTGGTAGGTCTTTTCATTGGCGTCTGGGTCGATAGGCTCCCACGCCGCCCGCTGCTCATTATGGCCGACCTGGGACGAGCCGCGCTATTAGCCCTTATTCCATTATTGAGCATTTTCCATGTTTTACAGATAGAAATGCTCTATCTGATCAATTTTCTAGTTGGGATACTGAACGTCCTCTTTGGGGTTGCTGCCAGCGCCTTTTTACCCTCGTTGATCGCGCAAGAACAACTCATCGAAGGCAACAGCAATCTGCAACTGAGCCGTTCAACCATGCAAATTGTCGGACCAAATCTAGCAGGCGCTTTGCTGCAATTTGTCACCGCTCCCATTGCTATCATCGGAGATGTAATCTCATTTCTCTGTTCAGCGCTTTGTCTCGCGTTCACTCATGAGCCAGAATACAGAGAAAAATCTCCTGAACGAACTACAGTATTCAAAGAGATTGGCATCGGGCTGCACATAGTCCTGCACCATCCCATCTTACGCGCCCTCGCTGCCAGTAATTTTACGGCCAATATCTTCTGGAGCGCTCAAATGGCAATGTTCTTGCTCTATATGATCCGAGAAGTGGACGTTCCCACGCCATTGATTGGCTTGATCTTTGCAGTGGGCAACAGTGGTTTATTGATCGGCACCATACTTGCCCGATATGTTGTGCGCTGGCTGGGCCTCGGTCCCACCCTGATTCTTACACCACTTATCAGCGATCTAGGAGCATTACTGATACCGTTCGCCTCGCGCCCTTTGCCACTAGCCACTGGCATGCTGATTACTGCTCAGTTTTTCATCCTTGCCCCATTGATCATTTTTGAGGTGAATCAGGTTAGCCTCCGTCAAAGTTGCACTCCTGAGCATGTACAGGGCCGGGTAAGCGCCACCATGCAATTCATCGGTTGGGCAACTGTTCCTCTGGGAGGACTGCTGGGTGGATGGTTAGGAGCAATGATTGGTCTACGCCTCGCGCTGTTACTGGTAAGCATTGGCCTGTGGAGCGCGCTTCCCTGGCTGATATGGTCGCCACTCAGAACATTGCGAGAGCTACCAGCGCAGAATACAGCCTCTCTACTTCCGAGCCAGCGACAACACCTCAACAACCACAGCAGCAGCGAGAATCACGACAGCAGTAAAGATGTTCCAGCTATGTAACGCGCTCAAGATAAGATTGAGGATCACCACCAGCGCGAGGAGCGCGCCCTGACGCAGTGAGTGGCGAATGGTGATTTTATAGACGCGCAGAGCCAGGAAACGCGCACCAATAATGTAGGCAAGCGGGGCAAAGGTGCTGGTACATGCCACACCGAGGATAAGAAAGAAGGCGGCGAAAGCCAGCGGCGAATGAGGAGGGATAAAATGACTGAACAGGCGCAACCCTCCCCAGGCCAGCATAGCGACTATCAATAATAAAAACACTATAGCGCGATTAGACATCTCACCTCATTTATCCCTACCGCAACAGATTAAAGCCACGATTCCCGTTCAGGGGCGCTTCGTTGCGGCGACGACTCTCCTGAATATCGGAACTGAAGTGCTTCTGCCACAGATCGGGAGCATCTTTACTTTCGCCACCGTGCGGCGTATGGCGTGTGCGCACGCGACAGATGACAGGCGTATTAACAGCGGCACCCGCAACAATCACCTGACCTTTAGAGAGCGCTGGCAGGTTATTCAAGAGATCGCGTCCTACGCCCTCAATAGCAGCCGCCACACTCTTCTGGTCGATCTCATTGACGATACGCATAATACACTGCGTCTGGCACTGACTGAGGACATCGGCGTTCAATTTGCCCGGTCGCTGACTAATCAGGCCAACACCAATACCAAATTTTCGACCCTCTGCCAATACCTGTTTGAGAATCGAGGTTGAGACGACATCGGTTCCGCCCGGCGCAAAGTGATGGGCCTCTTCCAGCAGGACAAAGACCGGATAGGGCAGGTAGGACTCGCCAGAATGGACCTTGCCGCGCTCCGTATCCATACGCGCCTGATTGAGACGGCGCAGAAGCGTTGCCACGATCACCTGCTGGTCGCGCTCGTCGATCTCATTGAGTTGCAGTACCGTACATTGTCCAGGCTTGAAGATCTCAGGCAGATCCAGGTGTTGCGTATCGTCAAAGGTAAAGCTATGCTCGAAGCGCTGCTCGATACGCCAGGTCAGCGCGTGAACGGTGCTGGAATCGTCGGCCCCCTCGCTATCCTCGTCGGTTTTCTGCCGCGAGACCGCCTTGATCGCCTGCTTCAGATCGTTCACGCCCCAGGGTGTGCCACGCTTCGTCTCCTGCACCTTGCGCATCGCTCGACTGAGCAAATACTGCTGCTTCTCCGTCATTTCTGGCAGCAGGGCACGCATATCACCCATATTCAATGTTGAGAGGCGTACCTTGACCTGCTCCGGCTTGTAGACGCGCACCTGTGCTTGATAGCCGCTGCCTCGCCCATCACCCATCTCGGAAAACTCCGGTGTGTTGGCGATCTGATCGAGCGTACCATACTCGCCGTGTGGATCAACGATCAGGATGCAAGCCTTGTTCTGTGGCTTCATCAACTCTTCAATAATCACGCTGGCAAGGTAGCTCTTTCCGGCTCCGGTGCTGGCGATGATTCCCAGGTGCGTGCTGACCACGTCTTTTACCGACAGCACAATCGGCACGTCACCAGGAGCGCGTGTGAGCAGCGAGCCGATGGTGGCCGAACCAGGCTGATTGGTCTGTTTGCGACTGAGTACCAGAGAAAGCATCTCATCGTCGGCAAGGAAGATCTGTTTGCCAGACTGAGGAGGAATCCAGGGATTGATAAAAGAGCCGGTAGGAGGATCGTAGTAGCCCATAATGGCAACATGTAGCTCAAATAGTTCGTTGGTGTGAGCATTGTAACCAACCATCATGGCAACTTGCGCGGGCGAAATTTCGGGTTCGCCTAGAAAGGTATCGGGATAGAGCTGCAAGGGAACGCGCTTCATAATACGTCCCAACACCCGGCGCATGGGAGCGCTTGAGCCGTTGAGTCCTGGTTGGTCGAGATCGGGGAGTTCGTAATAGACATACTCGCCGTTTTTTAACACCTGTTCGTCATCACGGGAAACGAACGTATATTCATGCGTTGTCTTGCCCGGTCCTTTGGTAATTCCTACAGGCTTACGCGGAGGACGGGCGCTAGCTTGATTGATAGGCGGTGTAGTCGTTGCATCGGACATGCCGGGAACCCTCCAAATTATCCTGTGGTTTCCACCTTGAGACGCCAGGCGAAGTTATGTTTGACGATAGACAGTACGGAAAGATTTTGTGGAAATAAGCGCTCCAGCTGCTCGATAATGCGTAACGTCACCATCGGCAAAAGGCTGTTGCGCTGGGCAATAATATGGGGCAGATAGCCCATATGCAGGTAGGGCGCGGAGCTATCGCTATTCACAGACTCACCAGTATCGCTAAAAAAATGGAAGGCGCGCACTTCGTCATCACTGATCGTTTCAATCTCGCTGCCCAGTTCGAGCGAGAGCAGGGGCACGCCATGCGTGGCAGAAAGTACCCGCATCTCTCCCTCCGAGGAGCGCTGCACTTCCATCGAGCCAAGCACCATCACATAGATCAGAACCGCCTTCTCCGCAATATAATCGGGGGAGAACAGTTCTACCTGAGTCTCGTTAGAGAGGCGCGGACCAAGTGCTCCAAACGCGGGATTGAGTAGAATCGTATCATAAATGACGCCAACAACGTAGGTCACTGGCTCCTGACTGATCCCTAGAGCGTAATCCAACGTATGACCAGAGTCATCAGGCTGATTGGCGCGGACGGCGATACGGACGAAGCGGCCAAAGGCATAATCTGCCGGACCAGGCTCCACTTCAACTTCGCGTGGACCATAAATCTGGCAGACATAATTGATATGTGAGTCCGATTTGACAATCTTTCCGATAAACATTAGAGGATACCTTTCCATACTTGGAAACAAGTTCCTTTTGTTCTATCAAGTCTACCAATTGCAATGGCACCATTGCAACCGGACCATTGCAATTGTAGATGCGCTTCCTCACCCCAATTAGAACAAATGGTTTGGCGGCATTATAACACAATCAAGGACTTTTGCGTCACTAAATTTCAGCAAAGAGGCTGTTTATTACAGCAGATTGATTGCCCCTCCGTAATTGAAGGGCTTATAATACGTGTCAACCAGGGAAAGAGGAAACCCGGTATAGCCTTTACAAGGCTACAATAGAGAAGGAGTCCAGATTATGGCAATAATAAATGAATCTGAAGCATCAGAAAACGAGATCCCACGTCGTGCTCCTGAAATTGACAAATATGTCGATAAATTCCTGTCAACCGTTTGCGATACCAGTCGCCGTTACATTTTAGAATTACTATCGTTGCCAGGGAAGGATGGTAGTACAGAATTGCCAGAAAAGCGCTCCGGCGACATCGCCAAAGCCATTGGCTTATCTCCAGCCACCACCTCAGAACATCTGCGGCAGCTGGCCGTCATCGGGCTGGTCAATTCACGGAAAGACGGAAATGTCGTCTATTACCGACTATGCAATCGCCAACTGGTAAAAGCCTTTCACGATCTGCTGCTCGCGCTGGATGAAGACTATGCAGAGCACCTGAATATTAAGGAGCAGACTGAATAAAGGTGATGTGACACCTTTAAACTCATTAGTAGCTACACAATCGCAAGCAGCATCAGCGCTGTAAAAGTGAGTCGATAGCTTGAAGGAACTCGTCGAGGTCGAGAGGCTTGTGCATGCCTAGAATATCACGTTTTTCCAGCTCTCGTTGAGGCAACCGCGCACTGATCATCATAGCGGGAACTTTACCCAATTCCGGCATAGCATGCAGCCGGTCATAAAGTTCGATGCCGTTCATGCGTGGCAATTGATAATCGAGAATGAACAGACTGGGCTTGATTTCGGCTGCCGCATGCAAAGCGGCCTGACCATCTGGCACCAGAACAGCGAGGTAAGAGGTTTCCTGTACAATTGCCTGAACGAGTACTTCGCCGATATACTCATCGTCCTCCACTATAAGCATAGTTCTTACAGCGGGTCTTTCCTCTACTGATGCAATATATCCTGCATTTTCCGTTGCTTGCTCTCTACGTCGGATCATATACTACTCCAATTATGAGCGTATATCAGAGGCATCCTTTGTCTCTGCAATTTCGCCGTTTACCGAAAAATTTACTCTGACTATACCACGTTTTAACATAGAAAGGTAGTTAGATTTACGTTAAAATCCTGGTACTTCTAGCTTATCTGCTGGCTAGTAGTAGGAGTCGGGTTGCGCTATAATCTGTTTAATGTGCTTGTGACAATTTTTATTATATACGAACAACTGAAAGATAAAGGGATTATTGTTACTCATGAGCGATAAAGATACTACATCTCCATCATTGCCGGATCTCGATGATATGTTGCACTCGCTCCTCCTGGTTGAAGAGGGAGAGCATGAATTTAGTAGCGACGATGAAAACATACAGGAACTAAGACAGCTCTTTTTCCCGGCAACGCGCCATACAATCTATTTCAATCACGCCTCAACAGGTCCATTGCCAGCCCCGGTAGCGCGTACACTCCATGAATATACGGACGATGCCAGCAATTTTGGGAATATTCATGCCGCACGCTGGAACGAATATTATCACGGCGCGCATCGCCGCCTCGCCAGCCTGCTCCATGCTCGCCCCGATCAGATCGCCTTCACTGCCAGCACTGGCGATTCATTGATGTTGATCGCTCAATGCCTGGACTGGCAGTCGGGCGATACGATCGTCGTTGCCGAGGGCGAGTTTCCCTGCAATGTCTATTCCTGGCTCAACCTGCAAGAACAGGGGGTCCAGGTCGAGATTGTTCCCGCCCGCGAACGACGCATCGCTGTTGACGACGTGTTGGCCCACATTACCACACGCACGCGCCTGGTCAGTCTGAGCCTGGTTGGTTTCTCGACCGGTTTCCGCACAGATATTCGCACCATCGCCGCCTATTGTCGCGAACGTGGAATACTCTGTGGCATCGACGCAATGCAGGCGATAGGCGCGCTCGATGTAGACGTGCGGCAACTGGGCGTCGATTTCGTGGCCTCCGCTATCCATAAATGGCTGCTCGCTCCCCATACCAGCGGTTTTCTCTATGTTACTGATGAACTACTCGCTCAGTTGAAACCACGTCGGCGAGGCTGGTTTAGCGTGGAACAGCCGATGGATTTCTTCAATTATCAGCAACCACTCAAGGCCGGTGCAGCTCGCCTTGAGCACAGTTCAGCGAACGAATTGCCCATCGTCGGCCTCGATGCAGCTCTGGGGATCTTCGAGTGCATCGACGGCGGCATGCAGGCGATTGAGCAGCGCATTCTGGGCCTGACAGACTATGCAATCGCGGGACTGGAACGGCTGGGCTATCCCGTCATTTCGCCTCAAGGCGAGGGAGAGCGCTCTGGGATCGTCTGCTTCCTGCCCCATCCTGAGCGACAAGATTTCAACGCACAGTTGATCGCCGATACGCTCCTCGCCCATAACATCTTTGTCTCGGCACGTGAAGGAGCCGTGCGCGTCTCGCCACATTTTTATAATGTTCCCGCCGAAATCGATACCCTGCTCAACCTGCTGGAAGAGTTGAAACAGCCGCCAGTCGAGACCGAAGCATAACCAGCCTGGGCAGACCAGCGCTACCAGTTCGAGGACGATATGCAATATAAATTTTCGTTAATGAATCAGGTAGAGGCCAGCGCCATCTCTGCATGGCGCTACGAAGGGCCATATGCCATCTATAATACTCCTCCTGACGATCCGGACAGCCTCTCCGAAATGCTTGATCGACGCAGCCCGTATTACACAGTGCGCAACACAGAGAGTCAGATCATAGGCTTCTTTAATTTCGGCACCTCTGCCCTAGTGTGGGACTACGGAGCGCCTGGGATCTATATCGATAGACGAACGATACCGATCGGACTTGGCATGAGGCCGGATCAGACTGGCAAAGGGCTGGGCCTCTCTTTCGTCAAAGCAGGTCTAGAATTCGCCAGAAAATGCTTCAGACCAGACCGTTTTTGTCTGTATGTCTTCACCTGGAACGAGCGAGCCATCCGTGTCTATGAGCGAACTGGCTTTCGGCACGGACGCATCCTGATACGCAGCAGTGAGCGAGGGACATTTGAATTTCTAGAGATGCAACGCGATGGAGAAATACACACAGCGCTCCCTGCTCAAGAGATAAGTAGCAAATAGCCTGAACTTTTGTCCAGTGGCCGTTTCAGGCGATTGGGGGTATACTAACAATGGTATGGAAATGCAGGGCCGGTAAAGCAGAGCCTCTAGAGATGGAGATTACGCTTCTGCTTGACAACAGCCTTGCGAATCGCATACAACTAAACACGTTGGCAGTATGTATATGCATACCTACAAATCAAGCCAGCGAAGTGACCAGAACTGGCACCCCTATGCCCTATTTCCGTTCGGCATAGAGAGCAAGTTTCCCCAACCTAGAATGAGGTGTATTACCTCATCCGATATTTGTATAGAAGGAGATGTGTTATGGCATTTGAGCTACCACCACTTCCGTACGACTATAACGCGCTTGAGCCGTACATCGATACCCAGACGATGCAGTTGCATCACGACAAGCACCATGCAACTTATGTCAACAACCTGAACGCTGCAACGCAGGGCACTCCGTTCGCCGACCTCGCGGTCGAAGAGGTTGTACGCCGCCTCAACGAGGTTCCTGAGAATATCCGCACGGCAGTTCGCAACAACGGCGGTGGTCACCTCAACCACACCGCGTTCTGGCAAATCATGACCCCGGGCGGCAGCAAGACGCCAACCGGCGCATTGGCAAGCGCTATCGATAGCAAATTCGGTTCGTTCGATGCCTTCAAAGCGGCCTTCGAAGATGCCGGTGCAAAGCGTTTCGGCTCTGGCTGGGCCTGGCTTGTACTTGATCAGAGCGGCAACCTCTCCGTCGTCTCGACCGCCAACCAGGATAATCCCATCACCGATGGCCTCTATCCTGTTCTCGGTAACGACGTATGGGAGCATGCCTACTACCTCAAGTATCAGAACCGCCGCCCTGAGTATCTCAAAGCGTGGTGGAATGTAGTGAACTGGGATGTAGTCGGCAAACGTTACGATCAGGCCCGCTCACGCTAGGTTTGATGTTTCAATCATTGTAGGGGCGTGGCTGACAATTCCTGAGGATTGGTGCATTACGGAATTGTCAGCCACGCTCCCTCTACGTAGCGACAATCCCTTGCGGTTGTCGCGGTGGCACACGTAGAAATGTGTAAAGGCCGCGACAACCGCAAGGGATTGTCGCTACGTGTAAGCTCACGCAATCTAAATAATGACCGAAGAGACACAACAAACATTCTCTATGTCCTTCCTACATGATCTCGCTCAGGATAAACGGCGTCCACTGAGCGCAAGCGAGCAGGCTATCCTTGACTCAGCGGCACAGGCGTTTCGGCAGGCCGATGCAATCAGCGTTCGTCTGGGTGGCAAAGCTGGAAGGTTGGGCGAGAGCGTCGTTGGGACCGGACTGCTGGAAGCTATCTTGCAGGCTATTATCTACGCTGGCAAGGCTGGCACGCCGCTCTCAATTGTCGTAGATGAGACGGCGCGTCCGCTTTTCAACGAGCAGCTGTACCAGGAGGCATTCTGGCCACAGATCACACTCTCCAATCACAACTCTGAAGAAGACGCCCAACTACAGGCGGGACAACATCTGCTGGTGTGCGATCTTCACGGCGCTCACGATGGCATGCCCTCCCTGCATAGAGAAAAGTTGGCAAATGTAGAGGGCAACATTATAACGCTGTCTCATCTCTTTCGCGTTGGTGTGAGGAGCTATGCACAGCGCGGTCCACAGCGTCGCTATGCCGATTTTGTCGAGACGCTGCTCGGTCTGCCTGCCGGTGCTATCGACGGAACTCTGGCCCAACCGCGTATTCGTCTTGGGCCAGAGGATGAGGCCCGTTATCCTGTGCTGGCTGAGCAATATCAGTTTGAGCCAGACGCGCTCCACATCATCTGCTTCTTCCAATCGGTCGTCATTGCCAAGTGTTACTGGCGTTGGGATGAGGTGATGGCGCAATTCTGCCGGTATATGGCACAGCATTTCTCACAGCAAAAAATCAGCTTCCTGATCGCCTGTGGGCCAGATGAACTACATCCCGAAGGCTTGAGGCAGGCCGATTTCAGCGAAGAGTTCGGCGCGTTTAGTGGCACGAACAACAATGCGATGGTGCGCGTTGGCTCTCCCGCTTCATTGCGAGATCTGGCAATCCTGGCCCAACACAGTTCCCTGGCCCTCTCTGATGATACCGGACCCAGCCACATCGCGGGTGCGGTCCAGGTGCCGACCATTACGCCTTTTTTGCCTGGCAATATCTATTCGCACACCATCTGGTCATCAACCCTCTGGCATCGGGGCGTCACGCTCGAACCCAATCCATTTAGCTATCAACAGATTGAGGCGGCCATCCTCTGGAATCGTACAGCGATTATAGACAGCATCCCACCCGAACTTCTGGTAGCTGAGGCGATCAAGAGCTTACCGCCAGGACTTCAGACGCGGTGAGGCATGAGCAAAGCGCTCTTCTAGTCTCTCAATCCATGACTGAATGCAGGCATCCGTATGCTCCCACCCGGGAAACGCTACCACTTCGATTGCATCCGATTGCGTCTCCTCGACCATCCCAAAGGCATAGAGCGTGAACGAGTGCTGCATTTTCTTGAGGAGATTCTGGCTGAGCGACGAGAGATCAGTCAACAACGGTCCATAATGAGCATCAATGACGACAAGATGATACGCATTGCTCATCACCAGTTCGGTTATACTACACAGCTTATCGTGCGAGTCGTCGTAAAATAGCACGCGATCAGAACAGGGAAAGTGATGGACAGAGAGCCAGGCGCGCGTTGCTTGCATCACCTGGGCCTGAAGTTGCGTCGAATAATGCGTTTGATGCGTCGAATAATAGGTGAGCGTCCCTATCTTCGCCAATTGGCTGATCCCGGCGATGGCATGTTTGAGCGGATACATATGAATGCGATGGTGCGGCTCAAGCTCAATCCAACGCAAGGCACGCTCAAAGTTCCTATCGCCCAATCGCTGCCGATAATTTACCACTTCTGGCAAAAGTAGAAATTCATGATAGTGTAATGTCTGGAGTCTGCTCTCATCAATACCGAGCTTCAATTTCGTATTGCAGAGAGCGATAAAAACGGATGTGTTGCGTTCAGCAATAGCGTCATCGATATTCAGCAAGAAATGTATCATACACCTCTCCACATCTTCCACGTCCACGTGTTTTCCTCATGAACCAACAGGTCATCGGTTCTGTTTATATATTATATATGCAGCGTGAAGCGAGAGGCTGAAGTTATCCACATTCTGGCACAGTTTATCCACATTTATTGGGGAGAAATGTCAAGAGTTGTGGATAAATTGGCTATCCACGAGGAATACCAGTCCCCAAGGCTTGTTTAGAAACCATCCACGATATATTGCGGCGATATATCATAAGTATGCAAAATGGCTCATCGACTCTATAAAAAAGCCGATGAGCCAGCAACCTCAACCCATCCTCTACTTTTTCTTCTTCCCTTCGTCCTTCTGCGCCCGTTGAGCAGCTTCGCGCATCTCTTTCTTTGCCTGTTCAGGAGAGATGGTCTCTACATCTTCCATATCACCCTTCTGGGCAGTATCGTGCTGTTTAGAGGATGTGCTATGTTCTTTAGAAGATGTGCCATGCTCCTTCGAGGATGAGGATTTGGGGTGCTTGCCTTCCTCCTCATGCACATGCTTCGCTGCCTCGCGCATCTCCTTTCTCGCCTGCTCTGGTGAGATGGACTCCACATCTTCCATTTCATCTCTGTCTTTCCCCATAAACGTCTCCTTCTCTGATAGTATGCATCGTTACCAAAAACGCTGCTTGCCAGATGAGAACGATTGTGAGGGTATCCTTACCGCCGCTCAGTTCTCCCTTGATCTCCGCAAACAATCTACTTCTCGACGGATCTCAGCCCGCCATTCCCTATCGCCTGCGAAACAAGGAGCATGCAATCTCTCTTATACACGTTTGCTGTGTGAGGATGGATACACAAATTAGTGATAACGCTTGAGCAGCGGCAAGACATGTGTTGCATAAAAGTCTGGCTTGTCCTGCTCAAGCCAACTGAGAGGAGCGAGCAGGGCCGGAAACATGCCAAGCTGTAAGGCATGCTCCACATCCTGTATGCCCTCGGTCTGTCCGCTGGCGGCACGTATCAGGCCGCGCCAGAAAAACGCATCCCACATCGTTTCGCGCATCCTGCATGCATCCTCAAGCGCTGATCCTACCTGTCGCCCATGCAACCAGTTGGCAACGCCGCGACACACATATGCGAAATAATGTTGAGAGCGCGAGGTGGCAATCTCTTCCAGCCGCGTTGCCGTCGCTTTGTCGGCTCGCTGCTGACACATCGCGATCCATTGAGTCATCCAGCAGGCGCGGATATCGTCGGGAGCAAGCTCACAGTTGAGGGCGTAATCATAAGCAGCCTTGACCAGATTACCTTCGCCCAGATACGCGCTCCCCCGCCGAGCATAGTTAGCTGGATAGGTGGGATCAAGGGCAATACTGCGGCTCAGATCATCAATTGCTCTGGGATAGTTTCGCAGCGAGATAAAGACAAGTCCACGATGGCTACGAATCCAGGCGTCATCAGGGGCAAGCTCGATGGCACGGTTCATATCGACCAGGGCACGCTCATATTGCTTGAGGTGCCGATACATACGCCCCCGATGTCCATACCCCCAGGAATAGAGGGGATTCAATTCAATCGCATAATCGAAATCGGCCTGAGCGTGCTGATAGTCCTGCAAATTGAAGTAAGCCAGACCACGCGAACCGTAGGCCCAGAAATAGTGCTGGCCTGGAGCAAGGGCAATTGCGCGATCATACTCCTCAATTGCACGTCTGTTTTCGCCAATATTGCGATATACCTCACCTAAAGAAGCGTAAGCCCAGGCCATCTCAGGATCGAGAGCAATCGCGCGCTGTAAATCCTGAATCGCCTCGGTATATTGTTTGAGCAGACGATAGACACGGCCTCGTCCCGCATATGCCTGCGCATAATCGCGATCAAGCGTAATCGCACGCGTAAAATCGGCCACTGCACGACGATATTCCTTGAGGTGGCGCAAGACCTCACCTCGCGTGACATACACCCAATCCATACTCTCATCGAGCGAGAGCGCCTTATCTAGATCAGCTAAAGCCTGTCGATACTGCTTCAATGTGCGATGAGTGATGCCGCGATTGCCATACGCCCAGGCGTAGCGCGGATCATGCTTGATCGCCTGGTCAAAGTCGGCAATCGCAGCAGCAGGCTCATTCAAATTGCGCTGCGTCACGCCACGATTGCCGTAAAGTTGAGCCAGCACCTTTGGTGAGAAAGAAGGAACTTCAGATACTCGTTGCAAGAGTTGATTAGAGGCCAGTAGAAACTCCTCGCTCATCGGCATCGCCTCAATATAGTTGAGCAAGATCCGCGCTATCTGCCGCGCATCGGCATTCGCCGTATTATACGGTCGTTCCTGCAACAGTTCGCGCAACACACGCGTTACCTCTTCATCCTGCTTCGTGCGGTAATATGCGTCAAGCAGGTGTTCGCTGGCCTGAACATGGCTCTGCATATCTGGCAACAGCAACAACTGCTGGGCCAGGGCAACCATCATACTGAGCCAGGCACCATTCTGATACACCTCTTTGCCATGCCTGCGCAGTTGCTCGATACATAGCGCGTAATACTCAGCCAGCGCACGCCGAGTCGCGTAATAGCTGTTAGGAGAGATGCGGATGAGGTGCCGGCCAAAGAGATCTTCCGCCATCTCATGATAGCTATAGCGCCCATCCTGCCCGCTGCTATGCACAAACGGCTGCTTGATCAGCCACTGATAGAGGGCTGGACGGTCGTTTTCATGGATGTAGGATAGCGCCGCCAGATCGTCCTGATTAAACGGGAGGGTGAAGAGCGCAGCATCCAGCACCAGACGGAGTTTGACCTCCTCGTGTTCAGGTATCCAGCGCAAGAAATTGGCGACCACATCGGCGGTCGGATCGACCTCATGCTGTGGGTTCGCGGTCAACAGGCTCAAATAGAGCGGCAGGCCACGCGACAACTGCCAGATTTGATAGATGCGGCCTGGATCAGTAATCCCACGCTGTTCAAGATATGCTCGCGTCTCGGCCTCAGTAAAGCTATTTAGCGTGAAGGAGTAGAGCACGCCATTTTCGCGATACGGGAGCCAGCGCTTGGGATCGCGTGCAAGCGAGCGCTCAATAGGCAGGCGACCGGCGACAATCAGCACGACGCTATTGCTGATATCAGCGGTGAGAAAATAATCGAGTAGCCAGGGCGCGGCTTCCTCTTCCAACTGCTCAAAGGTATCAAAGAAGAGCAGGACGCGATGACGACGGCGCACCCTGCTGCCGCTCAACGTGACCTGTGCTTCTGCCAGATGATTGAGTTCAGCGACAAAGGCACGCGTCAGATCGCCGATGGGGTCTTCCAACCGCTCGACGGTACGCGGGACATGATAACGATTGATCGCCTGAGCCGTCCCAAATTTGATCCCCTCGCGCAACAACGGTCCCACAAACGGCACACCCTCAACTGCCGCCCCCGCGAAATCGGGCGCATGCTGCAACACCGCATCCTCCATCGTCTCCTGTTCGGTATGCAGTTTGCGCAAAGCGTCTTTGTAAGCTTGTAACGCACGCCGAAACTCACTCTGCATGCCCAACTGGTCGGCAAAGCGCTCCATCATACTGGCGGGAGTGGCCTGCCGCTCATCCACAACAGCAGTTAGACAATACTCTTTATAGCCAGATGATTGCGCCTCCTCGTTATACCGATTGAGCAGCGTGGACTTGCCGACGCCGCCATCACCATAAATCGAGATGATATTGTACAGGGGATCTTCCGGCTGCAAAACATGCTCAATAAAAAAATGTAACTCATGCGAGCGAGCAATAAAGATCTTCTGAGCGTCGCCCGCCTGCGCTGACCCTCTGGCGTCGTTCTTCTTTACGAAGGGCATCGCTAGCTTTACCTCGTTTTAACCCAAACATTCCCAGGCTATTTGGTGAATCTTCATTATTGGTGCATTCGGCAAATGCGGTGGGAAGCCTTCTCTCTCCCCTCCACACCCGTAGCGACAAGGGGCGGTGTGGTGGGGTTGCGGGGGCCTTGCGCTTGTCGCGCTCCCCAGGCCGATCCCCTGGTATCTCCTCTTGGCAACCATCATCGCTCCCCAACGGCGACAAGCGCAAGGCCCCCACCAAGACCCCCAACAACCCATTGTCGCTACGGATACCCCAACATCATTCAATTGTCGGATACACCAATTATCTCTATTTTCCCGTGTCCACCATTTTTCGTTGCCAGTATATCACAATCATGTTCCCAGCGAGCAAAAAATAACCCACGAAAGAACAATCTTTTCGTGGGTTATATCGATCTGTAAAACCAATCATCCTTTCACGGCACCGGCTGTCAGGCCAGCGACAATGCGGCGCTGTAGCACCAGAACCAGGATCACCAGCGGGATCGTAACGATAATCGCACCGGCAGCCAGTTGTCCGTAGGCGATGAGGTGTTCGGAGTTGAAACGCGTAATGCCTACGGTGATCGGCTGGGCGTTCTCATCGGTGGTCATGGTCAGGCCAAAGAGGAAATCGTTCCAGACCGCGATAAACGAAAGAATGGCGGCGGCAAAGACGCCGGGAGCTGTCAGCGGCACAATCACGTACCAGAGCGCTTGCAGACGCGATGCCCCGTCCATACGCGCCGCCTCCTCCAGATCGGGCGGCAGATCACGGAAGAACGAGGTCATAAACCAGATTGTCAGCGGCAAGGTCAGGATGAGATCCGGGATAATCAGGGCCGCGTAGGTATTATAGATGTAGATCGGACCGGTAAAGATCACGAACAGCGGGCCCACCATTGCGATAAAGGGGAACATATTCACCGACAGAATGATCGCCAGCACCGCGCCCTTGCCAACGAAATTGGTGCGAGCAATGGCATAGGCGCACAGAATGCCAATGAGCAGCGACAGGATCGTCGTAATGGCCGCGACAATCGCACTGTTCCGCAAATCGAGCAGGAAGAAGGGCGAGTTCAGCAGCACGGTGGCATAGGTGCTAAGATCGAACGAGTGCGGGAACAAAGTTGGAGGAGAGGCCGTCACCTCCAGGCCGCTTTTAATCGACGTGGTAAAGGTCCAGTAGAGCGGGGCCAGCGAGATAAAGACGATAATCGCCACCGCGATATAGCGCAGCACACTCCCTACCGTTACCTTTTTCTCATCGCTTGCATGGCTCACCCGCCTGGCTACTTTCGCCTCCCTGATGTTTGCCTGTTCCTGTATAGCCATAATCCATCTCCATTTCTATCAGGCTAGACCTGTTTCATCACGTCGCGTATCATCGAAACAAGGATCAGGCTGATAACGACGCCAAGCACGAAGATAATCACGGCAGAGGCGAGGCCGGGCGTGAAATCGGCAGGCGTGCCAGAGAACATATCGTAGCCAGCGTAGGTCGCCATCGACTGTACGCGCTGCTGCCCAAACACATAGAACAGATCGAATATGCGGATAGCATCCAGAATACGGAACAGCAAAGCAATAATCAGTGGACTTTTTAGCAATGGCAGCGTGATCTGCCAGAAGCTTTGCCAGCGCGTGCTCCCATCGACGTTCGCAGCCTCGTATAACTCGGCAGGGATTACCTGAAGACCAGCCAGGATAAGCAGCGCCATAAAAGGAGTCGTCTTCCAGACATCGGTAATCACTGACGCTGTAATCACACCGGGAACAGTCGAAAGCAACGTGTCGCCCGGGGCCAGCAAATGGACTTGCTGAAGGAGGTAGGTAATGATGCCCGTCTGATCGTTGTACATCAACAACCACATCTGGGCAGAAACGATGGTTGGGAAGGCCCAGGGAACCAGAATGGCGGCGCGTACCAGACCGCGACCAGGAAAAGTTTTATTGATCAAAACGGCGATCCCCAGGCCAAAAATCGTTTCCAGGGCCACGCTAATCAGGCTGAAGAGCAGCGTTATACCAACGGCTCCCTGAAAGGTATGGTCGGAGAGTACCAGACCATAATTTTGAAAGCCAACAAACTGAGCGCTGCTGCGTAATGGGTTATCAATAAAGCTCAGGCGGATCGACTCTAGAATAGGGTAAACCGCAAGCACCAGAATAACCAGAATAGCAGGAAAAACCAGGATATACGGTGTCAATCCGCTGCCACGATTCAGGCGCTCAAAAAA
This sequence comes from Reticulibacter mediterranei, assembly GCF_016587455.1. NCBI lineage: Bacteria > Bacillati > Chloroflexota > Ktedonobacteria > Ktedonobacterales > Reticulibacteraceae > Reticulibacter > Reticulibacter mediterranei. Next base: position 3,486,377 of record NZ_BNJK01000001.1, read on the forward strand.
ACCCGGTGCTTTTGGTGGTGTTTGTGCAGTAATCGCCATAATGCAATTCCCTTCTCTACTAGCATTAGAGCATCCACGAACTCCTCTGGGGCGAGTCCGAAAATGGTAGGGGCGATGGCTGGTCCTCGCTCTGTGACCCCATCACGCCCCTGAGAAAGAGGGCGATGGCTGGTCCTCGCCCCTGCCATTTTCGGCGGCTCTTCCATCTCATTTCGCGGATACACCAATCATGGGATTGAACAAATTAAAATTCATTCATACCTACGATGAAGTCACAAGCGGCTTCAAGCCAGATTCGAGGGAACTCAACGCCTGGGCTGGCGTCACTTGCTTTTTCAATGCCTGATAGACATACTGCTGAATTACCTTTGTCACATCGGCGTAACGGGCAGAGACCGGGCGTGGCAAAGCGTTTTGCAGGATGGGTTTGAGCTTGGTAAAGAGCGGCTGCTTGCTCTGGACATCAGGATCATCATACACGCTCTGGAGCGTCACGGTCCACGAAGCGTTGATAGCGCCTCCCTTCTGGGCATCGGGCTGAAGCATGTAGTGAACAAACTCCCAGGCCTCATCGGGATTCTTCGAGAAGGCATTGATCGCCAGGTTCCAACCGCCAATCGCGGAATGTCCGGCCGTCCCTTTACCCCCATGAGGCAGGGACGCGATATCAAACTTGTCTGCGACCTTCGATTGCTTGGGATCGTTGCTCTGCACATAGGCGTAGGGCCAGTTACGCATAAAGGCTGAGTCGCCATTCTGCCACGTCAGGCGAGCAGGCTCTTCGGTATAGGTGGTCACAGCGGTCGGCGAGATCGTCCCGACCCAGTTGACCATCTGAGTGAGTGCCTGAAGCGCCTCCGGGCTATTGACGACGACATTGTTGTTAGCATCAATCACCTCACCACCATAGCCATGCACAACCTCGACAAAATCGCAGACCAACCCCTCGTACTGAGAACCCTGCCAGACATAGCCATATTTGATCTTCGAGGGCGAAGCACCTTTGGCCTGATTGACCATATCATCATAGGTTGCAGGAGGATTGGGTACAAGATCTTTGCGATAATAGAGAATGCCCAGGTCGGTGCGATAGGGAGCAGCCCAGATCTTGTTCTGATAGGTGCAGCCCTTAATCGGCCCCTGAAGATACTTATCGCGCTCGCTGGCGGGCCACTGGCTATCCGTAATCGGATTTGTCCACTCACTGGCACCAAATTGGGCGGGATAAATAATATCAATGGACATGACATCCATAGTCGAGCTGCGCGCGCGCAGAGCAGTTGTGTATTTGGTGAGCAGTTCATCGCCGCCACCGGTCGGGCCGTTGTTCCAGGTGACGTGAATGCCCTTCTGTTGACCAACGGTCTTATTGAAAGTATCGACCAGATTCTTGTAGGTTGGCGTGGAGTCGTTCTCGCTTTGCCAGACCAGATTTTTCGCCGCTCCATTGCCTCCCTGCGAGTTGGAACTGCCACCACAGGCTTCAAGCAATGAAATAGCGGCACTGCTGCTGAGACCTGCAACCATAGCGCGTTCGAGAAAAGTTCGGCGTCTGATGCGCCCTGCGCGGATTTTAACTATAATTTCGTCTAGCACTTCACGCTGTTCTGGAAGCATAAAAATTCTCCTTTGTACTAGATATGCTCTGACACATAAATTGTACTAGATATGCTCTAACACAGAATAGAAATGATCCGATCAGAAACGTGATACGTGGAATCGGTGAGCGCAGAAAACGATGGAACGCCGATGAAGCTCGTTCGCTATCAACACCTCCTCGTGTCATTTGGTCTGGCCTTCCGCTCGCTCAGAGGTTTTCACCTGTTCATGTGAACAACTCTTCTGCTATTCCTATAACGGAAGTGCCAACAATTTAGATGCGGCTGTGACTAACTTAGAACATGCTGAAAAAAAACAACGGACCATAACAACTGCGATGAATGATCATTACGAGTTTAATGGCCTGCCCTGCATTTCTGCCATAGCGCCATTGCTCAATACCAATAAAGGAAGTTTTTTTGCTGTTGCAGAGCTTAAAAAGTTTGCTGCATGCTTTTGTTGTTGATACACAATAACATAACACATCGAGCTAAAGAATAGCAATGTTCCTGCAATCACCATTGATTGCAGGATGGTTGTGGTGGAGAATTTGCAAGATGGGCGACTCGGGTTCCTAAATGTTCGGAACCCAATCTTCAGCATGTGGCAGATCGGGGGAAGGTTGGTCCGACGACTTGACAGAAGGGGTATTGCTCGGACGTAAGCGCAACAACGCCTCTAACTCTGCCTGCTTATAGAGCCGCTGTCGTTTGATACCCTGCTTGTAACTTTTCAAAATGCCCCGGCTCACGTACGTATAGAGCGTGGATAGCTTCACACCGAGGAGGTGAGACGCTTCCCGCCCATCCAGGTAATTCTCCCCGTTTAGCTCTATCATGAGTAATCCTCCTTCCGTCAGACATCCCGCTACGCATTTATGGCCTTTTTCTCAATGATAGAAGCCATTCGTCTTTTTGTCAATTGTGAGAATGCCTCGCACTGCAATAAAACAGGTATTTATGCAAAAGAGACCTCAATCCCGCCGAGCGTCTGTGTCATCAATAACGCAACTATCTCCTGCATATCGCCTGTCTCTTGATAGAGAGCAATCTGCCGATCAGCACCGGTCTGATAAGTTCCGCTGGCAAGCGCGGCGTGCAACCGATACAACAGGGGTTGGCTACCAAGATCGGCGCTGACCTCATCCACAAACTCCAGGAGCGAGCAGAGCGCATTGCGCATCGTCAATCTCCGCACATGCACAAAATCGATGTACTGGGCATCTAATCCAGCGCGCGCCGCCAGCAATTTATTTTCTTCAATATATTCACGCGGCAAGATGGGCAGATCGCGCCCACGCCGATACAGCCAGTACGCCTTCGCAACAAGAGCTTGACACAAAGCTGTCAGCATCAGGGCATCCTCCAGCGTCGCAGGCATATCGCAGACACGAAACTCAAGCGTGTTATAGTGCGGATTGGGGCGAATATCCCAGCACAGCTCTCTACTCCCACTAACACAGCCGGTCGCGACGAGATGATGGAGATAGCTCTCAAACTCGTGCCAGGAAGAGAAGATGCCCGGCGTGACGCCATGCCGCGTGAAGACCTGGCTCCACAGGACCGGTCGATAGGCTTTAAATCCAGTAAAGCGATTGTCAAAGAAGGGCGAATTGGAGGCGAGGGCCAGGAGATGGGGAATCCAGGTGCGCACCTGATTAAGTATCGCAAAAGTTGCCTCTTCATCCTCGATGCCAACATGGATATGCAGGCCAAAGCAGACTGATGAGCGCGCAATATCCTGCAAATGAGCCTCTAGGCGCTGGTAATGCTCGCCAGCACTGCGCTGCTGCTGGAGCCAGGAAGAAAAAGGGTGTGTCCCCGCGCTGACAATTGCCACATCATCCTGCTGCGTTATTTGCGCCAGCAACGTTCTCAAACGGACCAGTTCAGAGCGCAATTCTTCGACATCGACACATACGCGGCTATTTAGCTCGACCATTGACTGAAAATATTCAGCCTTGATCTGCTCGCCTAACAACGGCCTGGCCCTGGCTAAAAGAGGTTCTATATACGAGGACAATTCTCCAGTTTGACGATCAACTAGTTGAAACTCTTCTTCAATCCCCAGGGTATAAGCCACCAACCTGTGCGATTTCTGCATAGACACTCTTCCTTATAGAGAGAGAGTAGAGGTAGAGAGAGACATGGCTTCTCATACAAAACCTCTATGAACAGGTGACAGGCCTCTCCATTTTGAAGAAAGCACTAAACATTGTAAACATATCTAAAGCAAAGTCAAGGGTAAAAACATGTATCTTCTGCACATTCTTCGTTTGCCGCACTGCTGCGCGTGATCAAGACGAATCAAGTAATGTCGATAGATGTCAAGGAAAATGAAGCCATATCAAGTTTCATTGACAATCATCACCGTTGATGATACAACTTTACAAGAGTAAGTTTTGGGACGCCAGGCTACCCTGACAGGAAAGGAGTAGATACCTATGTCAACGGTGATACCAAATACAGGAAATACACCACAGAAGGATACAATGACTACGAATAGCAATACGACAAAACCCAACAAGGGAGGGCTGGAGGGCATTGTAGCGGCCACAACAGCCATGAGCAAAGTCGATGGCACAGCGGGCCGCCTGATTTATCGTGGGTATAATATTCACGATTTGGCCCGTACCACCAGCTACGAAGAGATCCTCCATCTGCTCTGGTTCGGCCACCTGCCAGATGAGCAGGAGCTGGCAGATCTGAGAGCGCGTCTTGTTGCAGCGCGTACTATTCCTGACACGGTGATGCAATCCTTACGCTCGTTGCCAGCCGAGACCGATCCGATGGATGCATTGCGCACCGCCGTTTCAACCTGGGGTGCCCTGAAGATCAAAGGCAAGCCAACCGTCGATCAAGCCATCGCCTTGACCGCCAATTTCCCCCTCTTCCTCGCCGCATTCAATCGGCTACGTCATGGACAGGAGCCACTAGAATCTCAAACCGAACTCTCCCATGCCGCAAACTATCTCTACCTGCTCACCGGTCAGGTTCCATCAAATGAGCATGTGAGAGGACTCAACTCCTACCTGGTTTTGCTGGCCGATCATGGCATGAACGCATCGACCTTTACGGCTCGTATTGTTGCCAGCACCGAATCAGATATTGTCTCGGCGGTGGTTGCGGCCATCGGTGCGCTCAAGGGGCCGCTGCACGGAGGCGCACCATCGAAAGTGCAGGATATGCTGCGCGAGATCGGGACGATTGAAAACGCTGATAGCTGGTTGCGCAATGCGATTACGACTGGTCAGAAGCTCATGGGCTTTGGTCATCGTGTCTACAAAACCACCGATCCACGCGCTGAGGAGCTACGAGAGATGGCACGCGTGGCCGATCCAGAGGGCTTCAAAATGTCGCGCCACGTCGAAGAGCGCGCGCTGGCCCTGCTCGACGAACTGAAGCCGGGCCGCCGTCTCTATACCAATGTGGAATATTATTCAGCCGCGCTGATGAACTCGGTCGGTCTGAGTGGAGACCTTTTCACACCCACATTCGCCGTGAGCCGCGTCGGAGGCTGGACCGCCCATATCCTGGAGCAGGTCAGCAACAATCGCCTGATCCGCCCCGAAGCCGAATACACTGGCCCGGAAAATCTGCCCTTTACGCCACTTAACGAGCGCAAGAAATAATTCGTAGTACTCTGTCAACTTTCATCGCGTGGTTTCCCCGTATATGGTAGGGGCGATGGCTGGTCCTCACCCGGCTCTCCAGGCGGTCCGAGGGGGTCACAGGGTGAGGACCAGCCATCGCCCCTACCATATATGACGCGCTTTTTTCTGTTACAAGAGTATTTTCAGGCAAAACCGTTATTCTCTGCCATCCGCTCGGTTTGCATAGGGCAGCGTAAAACAAAACCGGCTTCCTTCTCCCACAATCCCGGAACTTTCCACCCAGATACGTCCTCCCATCGCTTCTACCAATTGCTTGCTAATATACAGCCCTAACCCGCTGCCACGAATAGAGCTGGAAAGATCGCGTTTGAGACGCACAAACTTTTCAAAGAGCAAAGGAATATCGTCAGTTGCTATCCCTGGCCCATTATCCTTCACACAGATGCACACCTCTTGAGCAACAGCCTCCTGTGCGTTATCAACAACACTCACATCTACAGCAATTGCAGTATGTGCTGCCGCATATTTAAATGCGTTGGAAAAGAGATTGCGTAAGATCTGACGCAAGCATTGTTGATCGGCTTTGACCATCAAAGCTTCGGGGACATTAATCTGAAGGGCATAATTTTGCAGCGTACGCGGACTGAATAGTTCGAGCACCTCTTGCACAATCTGCGCCACTAAAATGTCCTGCATGCGAAGAATTTGCGGCTGGCTCTCGCTCTGAATCGTGTCAAGCATGCTACTCACGAGCCGTTGTAGCTCCTCACAGCCACCAATCGCGTTTTTGAGAAATGACTGCTGAGTATCTTCATCAAGTTGACGACGATGCAATTGCAACAATTCAAGATACCCATAAACCTCTGTAAGCGGAGTACGTAACTCGTGACTCACATTCAGTAAAATCTGGTCTTTCAATTGATTGAGATATTGCTGTTGCTCATAGGCGCGTCGCTGCTGCTCAATCGATTGTAGAATTGGCTGTGTGATCCGTCGTCCCGTCGCAACGCCGATCACAATTGCTAAAATAAGCACAATTGCAGCAATCAGCAGCGTACTATGCAACTGCTCATTGGCAATTCCGATGATCTGCTTCAACGGACGCAGCGCAAAATAGGTCCATGACACTACCGACATCTGAACTTTGATCACCTCAAACGTTTCCTGCTGACCGGCTGGCACCATCTCAAAACGCGAAGGGGCATGAGCATCTTTCTGTACAGCAACAAGACCAGGATCGTGCAAGACCGTAACAGGCCGCACGCTATTGCCATAAAGATCCCTGGAGGCAATGGCCTGTCGCTGTTGGGGGGATAGTGTATCAATTGCCTGAAAGAGACCGGAGGAATGGGCGAGCACGGAACCATCCGGATCGTTATAGGCAATGCGCACTCCGTTCTCGTCGAGAATAAAGGCATAACTTCCCCTATTATCGGTCTGACTATTCACCACATCCCAGATATAGTTGAGCGAAACCTCAGTTCGAATCACGCCAACTACTTGGGAAGACGATCCCATCACAGGTGCATAGATCACAATGGAAGCGCTTCCCACAGCAGGATCGTAAAAGACGCCGGATATCTGAGCAGTGGCCGATTTGCGGATATTCTCCAGTATTACAGGCTGAATCAAAGCGTTCCCATGCACTCTAGGCGGCATAGGATACCAGATGAGCGCATGACCACGAAGATCCAGCAGCGACCACGTATCGTAGTTCACATCGCTTTGCACTCCCACCATCAACGCTTTCTGGGCAATCTCCTTCCATTTCGTATCGCCCATCGCATATTGCTGAAGCGTGGAGAGGCTACTGATGGTCTGCACATCGCGTAACCGATTATGCAGATAGGTATCAAGCAACTGCACATGGGTATGAGCATCCTGGGCCATCGCGTCGGCGGATTGTGCAATCAATTGTGGTCGCGAAAGCACCTGGCTGATCGTAATCGTGACCAGCACTGGAACAACAGCAACCAGCGTGATCAAAACCGAGATAAGCACTGTTAACGAGATCTTGTGTTTGAGACGGTGAAACAACGTATGCTTGATCATGAAAGACTCTCCCACAAGAGCTACAGCAAGAACTGGTTTTCCAGAAAGATCAGGCCAGCACCATTTTGTTGCGTCACCAGAGGGCCATCGGCAAGAATATGCTTGGGAATGTTTTTCCCACCGTTTGCAGCGAAGATACCAACCATCAGCGCCTCCGCATGCACACGCCCGGCTGGATTGCTCACGGTCGCCACCATCGAACCATTGATGACCGCCTCAATCGCCGGTGGCATTGCATCTACGCCAACAATGAAGATTTCACGTCCAGCCTTACGAATAACATCAAGGGCAGCCAGGGCCATATCATCATTGTGGAAGAAAGCGCCTGCGATATCTTTGTAACGCGCAAGATACTCTTCCCAGAGCAGCTTTGTTTTGTCCACATCCCAATCAGCGGGATCTTTCGCGATCAGGTTAATGTCTGGATACCTATCTAGCGCCTGGTAAAATCCTTTTGTGCGCCCCTGTGCTCCGCTGTGTCCGAGTTGGCCCTGGGTCATGATGACGTTGCCACGCCCACCCATCTTCTCAAAGAGTGCAGTTGCAGCCTCCTCTCCTATATGTATGTGGTCAGGTTCAATAAACGTCGTGATGTTCGTACTACGTGAAGAGTCGATCTCAGTATCCATTTGAATGACGGGAATGCCATGATCTAACAGGTGTTCGACCGGTTCGATGAGGGTATCGATCCCGCTGGCCTGAATCGCCACAAAATCCCATGTTTTCGTCGCGATCTCATCCAATGCATTGCGCTGCTGTTTAATGCTACCTTGCCCGTCATACCAGAACACATCCACACCTAACCATTTTCCCCACGTTTCCGCAACTCGTTTGCCTTGCGCGCACCAGGTATGTGTCAGGCTGTTATTTGTAAAGGCCGCTCTGAGTCGCCGCGTGGTTGGAGGGACACCATTGCAATGTTCCGCCGTCTGAGCGCCAACAGCGCAGCCGCCCAACAGAGAAGGAAGTGCGAGGCCCGTACCGGCCATCCCAACTGTATTGAGAAATCTCCTACGTGAAAGATGCCCGGATAGCTTCTCCAGAGGTCGCCGCCTTTTCGCTCCAGAAAAGCTCTGCCTTTCGTTATTCATATGTTGTTCTATCCTCCGCAGAATCGCTCTGGTGCTGACATGGCAGATATATACAATATCGTGTCAGGGAGAGAGGAGATCTGTTTCAAATGTAATGTATAGAGAGGATCTGGCACTACTATTTCTACAACCACCGAAAAAGCGTGTTTCATCTTGCCACAGATAGATACATAATGACACAATGAACGAGTGACAGTATATCTAAAGAGAGTCATTGCTGTCAATAAGGTATTCAATGGCACAGCTTATGTAATATCGCTCATGAAGCCGAACGCCCAGATCGCCGAGATCGTGTTTGAGCTGCGCTGCCGAGGTAAATTGCAGCGTTGCCATGCCTATCTTCCTGGCACCTTCCAGATATGCCAGGTTATCGTCAATAAAGAGGCTCTCTTCGGGGCGCGCGCGGAGGCGCTCCAATATGATCTCATAGACTTGTGGATCTGGTTTACAGAGGCCCACCTCATACGAGTAGAGCGTGGCATCGAAGAGACGGTGATGGTTGAAGGTCTGCTCGTAGTGCTCGACCCATTCTCGCCCATGTATTGAGAGCAGCCCCAATCGATAGCCGTTGCGCTTCAGCGTTTCGATAATCTGCCTCGTTCCTGGTATCTCCTGCACGCCTTTTTTGATGATCGCTTTGATTTGAGGCACAGAGGCATTCCAGTGATACTTGTTGATCAGCGCCTGCCAGTAAGCATCTTCCGACAATGTGCCGCGATAGACCTGTTCAAGCTCGTCGCCCTCAAAGTCGGACAGTTGAAAATGGGGATCAATATAGCCTCTAAAATATGCCTCAACCCCCACCAGCCCTATTACCTGCACGCCGTCGAAATCAAAGATAATAGTGGTAATCATGCCCTCTCTCTTTCCAGGCTCAGCGCCTCTCGTAAACGCAGCGTATTTTAGCATTTTCTACCATTATAGATGATGATGATCTTCTTTTCATTTGCTGAAAAATTGTAGCGGGCGTAGGTTGCCTTTTCGCCTGTTGACCTGCGCTTAATAAAAGAAAGTAAACATTCTCTAGAAGGACAACAGGAATCCATCGCATGAAAGCACACACACCTTTCCCTGGCGCCTGGCAACTTTTTCGGATCTGGGCCAGTATCGGACTGCAATCCTTTGGCGGCGGTGCATCCACCGTGTTGCTCATTCAGCGAGCATTTATCGATAAATACGGATGGATGACAATGGAAGAGTTCACCCACTCATGGAACTTATGTATTTTTACGCCCGGTATTAATCTGGTGGCTCTCACCGTGTTGATCGGGCGCAAGCTAGGAGGTATGTGGGGAATTGTGGCATCGCTGGCAGGCATGCTGCTGCCAAGCGCGCTGGTCACGTGTTTGATCGCAGCAGGCTTTAAGCTGATCCAGAACTTACCCACTGTGCAAGCAATTGTGCATGGAGTGATACCAGCGTCAGGCGGTATTATGCTGGTGGTTGGAGTGCGTTTTGCTCAACCGCTGATCGAACTTGCCAGAAAAGAGGGCTGGTTGCGGCTCGTCATGAGTGCAATCATCATTCTGCTGTGCGCCTCAACGATTATTATCTTCAAAATCTCGGTTATCCCGGTGCTGCTGGCAATGGCGCTACTGGGCATGCTGTTCTTCACTTCATGGCGCACGCCGCCTGAAATTGCGACCAGCCGCGAGATCGCCGAGGAGGAAGGGCATGATTAATCCGCTGATCTATTTTCTGCTCTTTCTCAAAGCCTCGCTCTTCTCCACTGGCGGCTTCAGTAATTTACCCAGCCTGCATCAGGATCTTATCGGCAACGGCTGGGCTGGCGAGGGAGATTTCGGCGAATCCATTGCTATCGGGCAGATCAGTCCTGGACCGAACGGATTGTGGGTGATCAGCCTGGGCTATCTGACATACGGCTTTCCAGGTGCTTTCATGGCCCTGATCGCCATCACGCTCCCGGCTTTCTTTGTGCTGCTCGTGTCCGCTGGCTATCATCGTATCGAACACCAACGCTGGGTGCCGGGCTTCATGCGTGGTATCTCGCTGGCAGTTGTGGGAATCACATTAACGGTTGTCTGGGCAATCATGCAACAGCCCGGCACCGACTGGAAAGGCTGGTTGATTGCTGTTGCCGCATTTGGGCTTGCATTGAATCGACGTATCAACATTTTCATTATTTTGACGCTGGCTGGTATCGCTGGATATTTTTTGTATCGATAAACAGATAATTCACCACGCTATATTAACGCTGGAACTGTTGTAGTCGAGCGATTTATCGCGGGGGAGATCGCATAGCAAGCGCCCCCGCAATAAATCGCTCGACTACAACAGTTCCGAGTTTTTATTTCATTTAGTGAATTTCATTGTTAGAAAGAGAAGATTAAAACACGCCCTCATAAATAGCATCCAGGGGCAGTTCGAGATCAAACTGATCGAGATGGATCGTTTGATGCACTGTATAATACTCCTGCTGCCAATTCGTAGAGCGCCGATATACTTCAACCACCAGAAGTTCTAGAGCAGCACGCTGGCCTCGTACGCGCAGGTAGGAACTCAAACGCTTCCTGAGAACGTAGCCCCATCGGCCTCTCTGCAAGCAGCAAAGCTGGTGGCTGGGTCTGGTCATGTTCGGACTGGCATACACCCTTGCGGATGCTTGCAAGCCTCGGCATTTCTGCCGGGGTCCATAACACTCCCATATCGATCATTACGTTGTGGATTCGCAATTGGGAAATTGCTTCCCTATTTAACAGGATACATATCAATACAAGAAACAGACGGTGTTTTATATAGCTTACAGATAATGAGAGAAATTTGTATGGACGCTATTTTACATCCATACAAATTTCTCTCATACGTCTAATGTCTATGCTGGCTATATGCTTCGCGGCTGAGGGTGATGATCAACACCAGCAGCGATGCAACAATTAGAATAACACCGGAGAATGGACTCAGCGCAGGAATGGCGTAGTGGATAAGGGCCAGCACAAGCACTGCTAGCACGATACCGGAGAGAATAATCCAGTCTCCAACGATAAAGTTGTAAATGGCGTTAATGACTTTCACGTCGCAAAGCTCCCTTCCTGAACAGCTTATGACCGCTCAACATTGGCCGCACTTACCGCTACTTGCTGCTGTTTCACACTCTTGAGCCACTGCACAATTGCGAGCGAGGCAATCAGATAGATGCCAGCCAGGATCAGCAGAAAAGCGTCGGAGAGGGGCCACTCAACGCCAAAGCCCTCAACGGTCCAGAAGGTACCAAAGGTCGTCAACATAACGCCAACGACGAATTTGAGCGTATTTTCTGGCACCTGCGTCAAAGGAGCATGCACCAGGGCACCCACGAGGATCACCAGCAGACCAGCAAGCGTGGCACCTAACGCGGCAGAGGTAATACCGTTCAAGCTGCCATTTGTGGCTGCGACAGTGGCACTGCTGCCGAACGTGATCACGATAAATGCGACCTCTAATCCTTCCAACAGCACCGATTTAAAGGCAAGTGCAACGGCGGTTGGCTGCAAACTGGATGAGACCATCTCTCCCTTTGCTCGTAACTCGGCCATCGTCTCTTCAAAAATCGCCTCCTCATCGTGTAACGCCTTGAGACCACTGTAGCGCAATAGTGCTTTTTTGAGCCACTTCAAACCAAACAAAATCAGGATAAATCCCACAACGAGGCGTAACGCGTCAATGGGGATGTATTGAATCAAGGTGACGCCGAAAACGGCCACAATCACCGCAAGAGCAACAACGGCAGCGAGCGTGCCAACAATTGCGCTCCGCCAGTTAATCGTCACGCCGACCACAAGGACAATCGTAAAGGCTTCAACAAACTCTACAGCCGAAGCAAGAAATGCTGCGACGGCAACGGCCCATTGCATACGGTTTATCCTCCTCTTCTACTATAATACAGATAAAATGACATAATACATGTAATTATGCACCTGTGCCAGCGCCACGACGCCAGCAACCCATCATAGAAACAACATTCCATGATTACTGACTATTGTAACATATGTTGTTTGTAACAGATGCTACTTGTAACAGGTTTGCCATTACACTTCCAAAACTATGTACATAATATCTGGTTTCGCCGTTGGTATATTGCGATATATTCGACCAGAGGGTGAATACTTTCTATACGATGGCAAGCACAGGGGGAGTTTTGCGGTCATGATAGAATAAAGTCGATAATCAATAACAGAATTGAGTATATTCATGGATAGCCAGAGTTATATTTTGTTGATCTATCAGGTTCCCAGCCAGCCTTCGGCGGCGCGTGTCGGCGTCTGGCGCGAACTCAAGCGAACGGGAGCGCTGTATCTGCAACAGAGCGTGTGCATCCTGCCGCACAGAGAGCCGCTACTTGCTGTACTGGAAAAGATTGCCGAGCGCATCACCGAGCTTGGCGGCAACTACCATCTCTTACCGCTCACGACGCTGCCACCTGAAGAAGAGACGAAGATCGTTGATGGTTTTATTGCTCAGAGCAATCTCCAATATGACGAGATCATAGAAAATTGCGATATCAACTTTACCAAAGAGATCGAGTTTGAAACGTTCCGCCAGAACTTCACCTACGCGGAGGCGGAAGAGATTCGTCAGGAGCTGGACAAGATTCGCCGCTGGTACGACCGTGCCGTTGAACGAGACTGGTTCGGTGCCGCCCGCCGGGAAGAGGCACTACAGAGCATCGAACGCTGCGAAAAATTGCTCGAAGAATTCGAGGAAAAAGTTTTTTTGAAGCAAGAGGCCGACGAGTCGCACAAACCCTATCCCCAGGATGGGAAAAAGCATCTGCATCCAAGACGCACTGAGCGACGGAGCCATACGAATGAGACTACACAAAATTCTTAGCCCTCGCGTCGCTTATCCAGCCACTTCTTGATGCTGGCCTCCTTGCCTTGATAACCCGGCTCGTAGTATCTTCTATCCTTCAGGCGATCAGGCAGGTATTCCTGCAATTTCTGGGCAGGTGGGCGTTCGGGGTCTTCGATCTGCATGTCTTTGTAGTAGTCGTGGGCGTATTTGTAGTCGGCACCGTAGCCGAGGTCTTTCATGAGACGGGTCGGCGCGTTGCGGATCGAGAGTGGCACAGGATCGTTGCGCCCACTGCGAATATCCTCCAGTACACGACCATAGGCCGCCTCCAACGCGTTGCTTTTGGGTGCCGTTGCCAGATGCACAACGGCCTGGGCCAGCGCAAGACTCGCTTCCGGCAAACCAACGAAATGAACGGCCTGTTGTGCCGCCACACACACAAGTAGCGCCTGGGGATCAGCCATTCCAACATCTTCGGAGGCGAAACGGATCAGGCGACGCACGATATAAAGGGGATCTTCTCCGGCTTCGAGCATCCGTCCCAGCCAGTAGAGGCCAGCATCGGGATCGGAGCCACGCAACGACTTATGCAGCGCTGAAATGGCGTCGAAGTGCTGATCGCCGCTCTTGTCGTAGAGCAGCGCACGATGCTGCATCACCTCCTCAACGGCCGGCAACGTGATATGCTTTTGCCCAGCATCACCCTCTTTTTCCGCCGCGCTGAGACTGCCCTGCGCCACCATTTCCAGCACATTCAAAGCTGTGCGCGCATCGCCGTTAGCAAAATTGGCGATCTCCCGCAAGGCGTCCTCGTCAATGGTCAGACCAGACCCACCCAGGCCGCGCTCTTTATCCTCCAGCGCTCGCTGTAATATCATCGCCAGTTGCTCTTCCGTCAACCCTTTCAGCGTGAAGACACGCGAGCGCGAGAGTAGAGCAGCATTCACCTCAAAGCTGGGATTTTCGGTCGTGGCCCCAATCAGCGTCACAACACCGCGCTCGACATGAGGGAGCACTGCATCCTGCTGAGCTTTGTTGAAACGATGAATCTCGTCAATGAAGAGGATGGTGCGCTGGCGTGAGAATTGTCGGAGCTTCTGCGCCTCATCCATCACGCGCCGCAGATCCGCAACACCAGCCGAAACAGCACTGAGCGTGACGAAGCGCGCATGCGTATGACGTGCGACCAGCTCGGCCAGCGTGGTTTTGCCGCTGCCAGGCGGTCCCCAGAAGATCATGGAAGGGATACGGTCGGACTCGATGATCCGACGCAGCAAGCGTCCCGGCGACAACAAATGCTCCTGCCCAACTACTTCATCAAGCGTGCGCGGGCGCATGCGAGACGCCAGCGGCTCTCCTCCAACGCCCTGCGACGGTTGCGCCGCTCTGGATGCGGGTTTGCTGGCTGATGGCCCATTCTCATCTGAACCAAATAAGGATGCTTGCTCCGTCATAGATCTACCCTCTTTGCATGTAACGAAATGATCAGCAGCTACAGTATAACAATCCAATTTGACTATCACAAGGGAAAAACGCAGACACAAAATTGTAACAATCTGGTCATAATCCTGTAAAGCTTATCCGCTATGCTATAGATGTCTCAAGACAAGAGGAATGAATAAAGCAATCACATGAAAATAGATCGTACAGGAGCATCATATGGAATATCAATTCAATAACAAACCACATACGGCAAGCAATATCGCTTATCTGCTACTCTCGTTCCCGCTGGGCGTGCTCTACTTTGTCCTGCTCATCACTGGACTAGCAACAGGCATAGGCACCGTGATTGTCTGGGTGGGCATCCCCATTCTCGTTGCCACCTTCGGCCTCATCTGGGGTTTTGCGGCTCTGGAACGCTCATTGGCGGCCCACTTGCTGCATATCGATATGCCTGCTCCACAAAAAAAGTACGCCGAACATGGGAAAATAATGGAGTGGCTTGGCATGAAGGTGCGCGATAGCCTGACCTGGAAGAGTCTGGCTTACCTGTTCATCAAGTTCCCACTGGGCATCTTCTCATTCGTACTGGCCCTCACGCTGATAACGCTCTGCGCTGGTCTGATCCTGGCTCCGCTCGGCTATCTGATCTCGACCTATGTTCTGCAAGAGATGGGCGTTCACCTTGCTCATACAACTACCCCCATCTGGTGGCTGAACCAGATCAACATTCAGATCACCGGAGATTTTGAATTCGCCGAGTTCGCCAAATCGTTTATCGGCCCCGTATTCGGTATCGCGCTCTGGATACCCGTTCGCGCCCTACTCAACGGCCTGGCTCGCCTCTCAGGAATGCTCGCGCACGCCATGCTCACCTCATCGAGCAACAATGAGCAGCCAAAAGAGGAGCGCTACGAGATGCCTATTGCCGAGATGCAGTATTAATGACTTCGTAGTAGAGCGATTTATCGCGCTGGAGCGACAATATAGGTAATTCGAGCCGACGCGATAAATCGCTCTACTACGAAATGCATTTCCAAATAGTAATCTTTAAATATTCACCAGGATCAAACCTGCGAGAACGACTCCAATGCCGAACCACTGGCTGCGTTGGAGTCGTTCTCGCAATACGATCCACGCCAGCACCACCGTAACGGCGCTATAGAGAGAAGAAATGACGCTCACAATCGAGATTTGCGCCACCGTCAGACCTACGTTATACGTGACAAATGCTATCGTATCGATAATACCAATAGCACCGATATACCACCAGACGCGACCTCTAGGCAGTTTCAGCGATTGCCGCGCCAGAGGAGCGCAGGCTGCTAGCAGACAGGGCGTGATCAGCCGCGTGAGCCACGTTGTCGTGATGGCCCCCAGATCATGGTTGACATAAAAGCCAAGTATCCAGAACGAGACGCCATAGCTGAGCGAGGCCACGATCGCCCAGAGAACGCCCGGCGGCAATCCCGAACGCATGGCCACGCGCTTCTTACGAGCCGCAAAAGCACTTCCTAAAGGCGTTGCCACCAGCACAACCCCGGTCAGCGCGACCACCAGCCCCATGATATGAACCTGACTGACCATCTCACCAGTCAGGAAAGCTAGCGCCGAAGTGACCGCCGCGTAACAGGAAGTAATGGGCGCAACGACCATCAAGACGCCGATCTCATAGGCCCGATAGAGCGTCAACGATCCTAGAATGCTCAACAGGATCGCCAGCACAGCCCACGCCCAGGGCTGCCAGGACGTACTGGAGAGCAGCGCAGCCAGCTTGCCAGTTCCGATAAGATATATGCCAAGCGCGAACATGCCAATAAGTTGCATAAAGAAAAGCGTGCGATAAGTGCCGATCAAACGAGTGGAGAAACGAACGAGAAAATCAGCAGTACTCCAACCAAGCGCAGTCACCAGGCCAAAGACAATACCCATAGACCCTCTTTAATAATGCATAGCCCCATTGATAAACCGAACAGAGAAATATCATAACACATCAAACACCTGCCTGTCCGAGTCTTGACAAAGAGACATCGCTGATTATAATTAATAGATAGATCATCTGTTTATTAATGAAAGGGAAACAATGGCGCGAACTGTTAAAGCGGAAGAATTTGCCTCGAAGCGTCGGGAGATATTGAATGCGACGCAACGATTGGTGTTGACCAAAGGCTACGAGCAAATGTCGATTCAGGACATTCTGAACGAGGTCCAGATTTCCAGCGGAGCCTTCCATCACTACTTTGCCTCACGCGGGGCGCTACTGGACGCATTCATCGAACAGATCAAGCAACAGTCAGGGGAGCCGCTTTTGCAGATCATCCAGAATCCGCAGCTTTCCGCGATTGAAAAGTTCCAGGGCTTCTTCGATACGCTGGACAGTTTACGAATAGAGCATAAAGCTGAGGTAATCAGCATAGGGCGTGTCTGGTACTCTGACGACAACACCATCATTCGTCAGAAAGTGGATGAGGCGGTGATCGAGATGCGGGCGCCATTGCTCAGTGAGATCGTCCATCAGGGTATCCAGGAAAGTGTTTTCACCGCCGCCTATCCTGATCAGGCAGGCGAAGTCATCATGTCCCTGTTGCAGGGTATGGGCAATACCCACGCCAGGCTGCTCCTCTCGTTCGAGCAGCAGCGCGATGATGCCTTTGATGCGGTCCAGACTGAAAAGATCGTTGCGATCCACGAAGCCTATATGGATGCGATAGAGCGTATCCTCGGCGTCCCTGCACATACTTTCTATCGCGCCACCCCCGAAGCGGTGAAATTCTGGGTAGACGCGCTACGAGAGAGCAAATCGGCGTAACAACTCACGCCATAACAAATGTGTGCTCTTTTTCGTTTATGGAACGGTACAAGAGCACACAGCAGGAAAAGGATGAAGATATCATGAATAATCTCATCATTTCAACGTTAAAAACATCTATTATTGGTCTTATTATATTCGGGCTATTGCTTTTTCTCCCGGCCTGGACGCTCGCCTACTGGCAGGCATGGGTCTTTCTCATCGTCTTTACTGTTTCGACACAAATTCTCGGGATCTATCTGTTGCTCAAAAATCCGGTACTCCTTGAGCGGCGCAAGAGGGTTGGGCCGTGGGCGGAACAGAGCGTCGCACAAAAAATTATCATCTCTATCGCGTTCATCACATGCATCGCCCTGCTCATATTCTGCTCGCTCGACTATCGCTTTGGATGGTCTCCCGTGCCTGCATTGGTCTCATTGCTTGGCGACGTGCTGGTTGCAGTGGGCCTTCTTACCAATCTTCTTGTGTTTCGCGAAAACACCTACGTAGCCTCGACCGTCGAAACTTTTGTGGATCAAAAAGTTATATCGACAGGTCTCTATGCTATCGTTCGCCATCCTCTGTACGTTGGCGTTCTCATCATGATGATAGGTATACCACTTGCACTTGATTCATGGTGGGGGCTGGTAAGCATGGCACTCATCGTACCCGTGTTGATATGGCGTATTCTCGATGAGGAGAGCTTCCTGAAGAAAGATTTGCCGGGCTATAGCGAATATACGCATAAGGTACGTTATCGCCTCGTGCCTTATATCTGGTAAGGGGATAGATCGCTGAAACAATCAACTAGCCTGCTCGTACAGATTCCTCCTGTAGCAGAGCAGGCCAGTCAAAAAGATATAGCTATCAATTCCAAAGAAGGCAGCATTAATTTCCTGGGGCTGTTGCCTTGACTGTCGGCACTGCGGTTGGCGCTTTCGTTGGCGCTTTCGTCGGTGCTGTCACAGGTGTCGGCGTTGCAGCTGCGGTGGTTGGCGTGACTGCGACAGTAGGTGTCGTTACTACGGTCGGTGTCGTTACTACAGTTGGCGTTATTGTTGGTATTGGCGTTGGCGTTGGTGGTATAGGAGTCCAGGTTGGCGGGACAGTCGGAACAACCGGTGTCACAATGGCAACCTGCATGTTGACCATCGTTGGCGTCGCACTCGGCCTGGGCGTTGGCGTTCCATTCTGCGTGGTCGTAGTGGCTGTCGTCGTCGCCTGAGTAGAAGGCGTTGGCGTGCCATTCGCAGGCGTTTGCGCTGGTTGATTCTTCAGCATCATAAAGCCCAGGCCCGAAAATATCAGGATGACCGCTACAAAACTGACAATACCAGCCTTCGTAGCCTTTCTTTGCCGTCCATACCAGCCCAATGCTCCCGTTCTTGATACTGTCTGCTGTGGTGCCCCGAACTGGCCCGGAGGAGACGGAGGATATGAATTATTGTTAGGCGGATATTGCATACGTTTCCTCGCTTCACATTTTATTATGTAGTATCTCAATACTTCTATATGCAGACTCTTACACTCATCACAACGTAGGTAGAAATGGCTGGTAACGCAAGAGTAGCAATAGTAATGTATGAATAAAAATCAGTACATGTAAAATAATATTTACATAGTAAGATAGAAAAAATCATGTAGACAAGCATAGCTACCTACCAGCACACCAGTATTCTACAAGAATGAACGCGCCACTGAGGACCATTTCACCTCTTTGCTTTAATGGATCGGACCAACAAGTTTAAGATACATACCATCAGCCGTTTTCTGTCGCAGAATGGCCTGGATGCGATGTATGCCCGGGTCCAGTTCGGAGCAGCGCACCATGCGACCATCTTCCTGCAACACAAGCGGGTCCAGATGGCGAGCTTTCAGCGCAAATTTCTCTCCGTTGCCCATTGTATCCTCGATCACCTCTAAGGCAGGCTGTAAATAGTACAGATAATGGTCAATATCATGATGATGCAACGCCTGTAAACGCGCGAGCAGTTCGGCGTCCTGCAAAAACAGATCCTCTTCCTGCATATCACCATTGGACAATGCCAGTCGGAGAGCTGCGGCAAGTTGTTGATTAGCAAACAATTCGCGAGGATGCAGAAATAGCTCAAGCACGAGACGCACATATTGCTCTGTAAACCAGAGGGCTGCATCCAGACTGCGACAGACGATCTTCCCCTCATAATTCTGCAATTGAGCGAGAAAGGAGTGAAGAGACGCGCTATCGATAAAGCCGATACGTAGAAGGTCGCGCAACGTATAATCTATGCGGTCCGCGCAGAGGTTGGGCATCTCCTGCTCTAACAACGGCCAGCGCTCAAGGGGCAAGATATTGCTGATTGCAAAGCCATGCTGCTGCAACAACGCCGGGATGGATGAGCGTTCCAGCACGTGCATAAAATGCTGTTCGTGAAAATCTTCAGCACGGTTACTCAGAGCAAAATCAACAACATGCGAGAAAGCAGTATGAGAGACATCGTGCAGCAGCCCCGCAAGCTGCTCCGAAACGCTCCCTCCCAACATACGAATCAGCAACATAACGCCGACAGAATGTTCATAACGCGAAACATCGCGCCCTTCTCGCACCAGGAATGAAGCTCCCGACACATGTACGCCCTGGATGCGCTGTAGGGCCGCAGATTGTAACACCTCAATCAACACTGGCTCATGGATGTGATGGCTTCCATAAACGGCATCATTGATAACCATACGTCTCTACTTCTCCTCCCAATTTCTGCAATACAGTCGTGCTATGTAGATGTCTATCTTACCATACATGTTATCACTCCGTTTACAGCGATCTTGACAGCTAGAGAGAAGGCTCGTATGATTTTGAATAAATGAAGAACACATTCAAATATTCATTTTTTAAAGAGGTGATGAGCAAATATGGGAGAATATGGGCGGCACACGAAGCAGCAGGTGCGAGCCGAACGCATCCTGGATGTGGCAAGCGAGCTATTGTTGCGCTGGGGATATAAACGCGTGACGATTGAGGATATTGCCAGACAAGCCGATGTTGGCACGGGAACGATTTACCTGCACTGGAAAAACAAAGAGGCAATTTTTGAGCATGTCATGCTGCGTGAAGCGGTCGCCGTCTGGCGCGAACTGTTGCAGCGCATCTATGCTGATCCGCAAGAAGTGCTGGTCCATCGCATCATGCGTTCGATGTTCTTGATAGTCAGGAAGCGTCCTCTGGCTCGGGCGATTTTCACACGCGATACAACGCTGCTGGGTAAGCTAGCACAGGGCAACGCGACGAAACAGACACAAAGCCTGATGAATGCCCAGGAATTTATGCAACTATTGCGTGATCTTGGATTGTTGCGCACCGATAGCAACCTTCCGGTCCAAGCATATGCGTTCAGCGCAACAATCACCGGCTTTACCTTGATTGATCCATTACTGACTGAAGAGGATCAGGTCTCGCTTGAAGAGAAGGCAGAAGCGATGGCACAAACGATACGCCTGGCATTTGAACCGGAGGTTTTACCCACGCCTGCTATCTTGCAAGAGCAGGCAGTTCCTCGCTTGACAGGCATGCTTGAACAAATATGTGAGTATTGCGAGCAACAGATACGCGAACGCACAACGCGATAAGCTGTTACATTTGGAGGTATCTATGGCAACCATTATTGCTGCAAAAAACGTCATTCCTGGCCCTCGCGCTCTCCCTCTGCTGGGATGGCGAGCAAACATGCTCAAGCTGTTTCGCGACCCATTTACCTACTTACCTCTTCTGCACAAACAATACGGCAATGTTGTTGCGCTGGCAGAAGGCGATCTCACCTATGTCTGTGCGTTCGGCCCGGCACTCAATTTCCAGGTACTCTCAAAACCTGATCTTTTTGAGGTGAGTGCAGGCCCATTTCAGAAATTGCCTGAGAACACGCCGCTCGTACGGATCGGAGGCAATAGCTTACAGATGATGAAAGGGGAAAAACATCGTCAGCAGCGCCGCCTGATGCAACCGGCCTTTCACCGCCAGCAGGTCGCACACTATCGCGACAATATGGTCACTCTTGTCCAGCGCATGCTTGATCGCTGGCAGGGAAGGTCGGAGATCGATCTTTCCCGTGAAATGGAACTATTAACCAGAAGCGTCACCGTCAAAGCGCTCTTTGGCCTGGACAATGAAGCGGAGATAGACCAGTTGGGAAATCTCCTGGAACGCATGGTTGCTCAGATCCCTTTAGCAATGATCGCACCAATTAATGTGCCAGGAACGCCCTATTATCAAACACAACGCCTCGCAGCACAACTGGAAACCGCTCTACAGTCCATGATAGCTCGCAAACGCACACAAACAGAGGCGCACGATTTACTGTCAGTTTTAATTCATGCACATGATGAGGATGGCACGACGTTACATGACAAAGAACTGGTGAGCCATGCCTTTACGCTATTCAGTGCAGGCTTCTCCACCACCTCGGCGGCGCTGACCTGGACCATCTTCCTGCTTGGCCAACATCCCCGAATATATGAACGGCTGGTGGACGAGCTGCTAAGCGTGCTGCACGGCGAGCCGCCCACGATAGAGCAGCTTAAACAGCTTGCCTATCTGGATGCGGTCGTAAAAGAGAGCCTGCGGATACTGCCTCCGGGAGGCATCGGTCAGCGTCGAGCAACAGCCCCATGTGAGCTTGGAGGATATGAGTTGCCAGCCGGTTCGACGATCATATACAGCGAATATCTCACGCATCGCCTGCCAGAGTTGTACGAAGAGCCTGATCGTTTCAAGCCAGAGCGCTGGAACACACTGAACCGCACGGCCTATGAATACCTGCCATTTAGCGCCGGTCAACATCGCTGTATCGGGGCCGATTTCGCGCTCCAGGAAGCAAAGCTCGCACTGGCAACGCTGCTCCAGCGCTATCGATTGGAGATTGTGCCCAACACAACCATCAAGCTTGACCTGACCATGCATCCCAAATACGGCCTGCCCGCTCGCGTCCTACCCCAGGATCGACAATTCAGCCGCATCCCGGTGCGAGGCAATATTCGTCAGATTATCAATCTCGACGAATAAACGGCTGTCTTTCATCTCCAGCAATCGCTGAGCAGAGAGTACGTGAACGCAATCCGGCGAAATGGGCGCAGCGCCCCACCTCAGAGCTTGCCAACACTTGTAGTAGACTCATGCAGCAACAACAAACATATCGCAAGCAAGCACTCCTAACATGCATCCCGACATTAGAAATCAACACTGATGAACAAGATTGGGATCAGTACGCTGCTCAGATTTTGAACTTTATGGCTCCTTTATTGTAAATGTTGCAAACAGGAATTTAAAGCACGCTAATAGGATCGATATCGATCTCCCAACCGGGAGCATCGACGACGCGCAATAGGCGGTGCAGATCGGGGCCGCGCACGATCATTTGCCAGCGATACTTGCCACGCAGCCGCTCCATCAGTGCTGGAGCGGGACCGACGATATCTGTGTTCACCAGTTGTAGGCGCTCGATCCATTCGGTCAGGCGCTCACACAATAACAGCGCCTCATTCTGGCAGCGATGGCGGCTGGTATGACTATAAGTAAATTTAACGAAGTGGCGAAAGGGCGGATAGCTATAACGACGGCGAGCATCGATCTCGGCGGCATAGAACTCGTGATAATCGTGGCGCGAGGCCGTCTCAACGCAAAAATGCTGCGGATTGAAGGTCTGTAGAATGACGCGTCCAGCCTCCGCTCCACGTCCTGCGCGTCCGGCAACCTGAGTCAGCAGGGTAAATGTACGCTCGGCAGCAGAGTAATCGGGCAAGTTCAAAGCGATATCTGCCGAAACCACGCCAACCAGCGTGACGCCAGGCAGGTCCAATCCCTTCGCAATCATCTGCGTGCCAATCAGAATATCGGCCTCGCGATTGGCAAAACGGTCGAGCAACTGCTCATGGGCGTGACGATTGCGCGCCGTGTCGCGGTCCCAGCGCAAAAGCCGGGCATCGGGAAAAAGGCGCTGAATGGTCTCTTGCACCTTCTCCGTTCCCAGACCAAAATAGCGCACGCATGAGCTTTTACAGATGGGACAGAAGTGGATCACCTTGCGTTGATTGCCGCAGTAGTGACAGAGCAACACACGCTCAGTGGCGTGATAGGTCAGAGGGATATCGCATTGCTCGCAGGCAGCAACGAAGCCACAATCGCGACACAGCACACAACTGGCGGCCCCACGCCGATTGAGAAATAAAATGGCCTGTTGCTTCAAGTTCAACACGCGCTCAAGCTCTTCCTGCAAGCGGCGACTGATAATGCTGGTGTTGCCCGCATGCAGTTCTCCGCGCAGATCGATCACCTCGACCGGAGGCAAAACGGCCCCGATACGTCCGCGTAGTTCAACAAGCTGATACTCATTTTGTTCGGCGCGATAATAGCTCTCAATTGCAGGAGTGGCGCTGCCGAGAACGACAGGAATATGCAGCATCTCTCCCAGCCGCAAGGCGGCATCGCGTGCGTGATATGTTGGCTTAAATTCGCTCTGTTTATACGCAGGCTCATGTTCTTCGTCGATAATGATCAGGCCGAGATCGGCAACAGGAGCAAAGAGGGCAGAGCGTGAGCCAATAACGACATCGATCTCACCAGCGCGAATCCGCCGCCATTCGTCGTAGCGCTCGCCAACGCTTAACTCGCTATGGATAATCGCTACACGACCAGGAAAGCGCCCCGCCACACGCTGAACGGCCTGAGTGGTCAAAGCAATCTCCGGCACCAGCACGATTCCTCGCTTGCCCTGCTTGATCATCGCGGCAAGGGCTTGCAAATAGACCTCTGTTTTGCCGCTGCCCGTTACACCATGCAAGAGAATAGGCTGAGGCACCTCGCCCTGATTGCCACGCTGGGACGCCTCAAGAATAGCTGAGAGCGCCTGCTGCTGATCGGGCGTCAATTGCAGCGGTGTGCTGGCGGGCAGGGTGCGTCCCTGCAATGGATCGCGCCGCTGCTCGCTCGTCTCGATAGTAATGATCTGCTCTTTGACCAACCGTTGTAGTTGCGCGTTTGTCAAGCCAGTAGCCTTGCAGAGTCCGCCGGGAGTCCAGGGAACGGCGTTTGGGGGCGACTGCAATAGTAAATCAACCGCTGTCAGTTGTCGTCGAGCCAGCACCGTCTCTTTATCTTCCTTTTGCAATGTCAGCGTCGCGCTGTCAGGTGGCATAGCCCAGGGATTGAATTGGGAAGCGCTTTTCCTCATAGCAGCCAGAGCAGACGGAGGGCCGACAGAGGCATAAACTGGCTCGACGATAGGTTGCTGAAACCGGCTTAAACGTTCTTCACGCCATTCTTCCAGCGCTTCTCCCTGGATCAGCAAGCGCACAACTCGCTTCACACGTGCCCTGGCTTTGGGAGCCTGCAACTGAGGGATACGCTCCACCAGATCGCTCTGCTGAATCTCCTTCAGAATCTCCTGAGCACGTTTCTTGCCGACCATCTTCTTGAGTCGCTCCACATCCAGTTCGCCATCCTCGTGCAAGAAGCCAAGCAACGCACGCAAACGCAGCGAGACGCCCTGAGTGCTTTCCTGCGTATTCTCATCTTCGCCACGATAGTATGCTTCAGTGAGCCGCAGGACGAATTGCGAACGCTGCATCAGACCAGGGGCAAGCATCAAGAGGGCCACATGTGCCAGAGGTGTTACATAATACTCGGCCATCCATTGAGCCAGAGCACGCTGATGGAGCAGCAGGGCAGGCTCAGGATCAAGCAAGGAATGCACAGGGCGCAAGATCACGTCTTCGCCCAGTTGCAGCGCCTCATGGTCCCCATACAGGTTCCAGATGATCCCCTCAACCAGGCGCTCTCCATAAGGGACAGCCACCAGTTGTCCAGGACGCAGCGATGCCTCCAATTCAGCAGGCACCAGATAAGTTAACAGTGGTTGCTCGATATTCCATCTGGCAGCAGCCGTCAATACATCAGCCAGCACGCGTTTAACGCCTCCCAAATTCTCGCTCTAAGGCGGACAGGCTGAAATGTACCATAGTTGGGCGACCATGACAACAGCTATAAGGTGCCTTTGTCTGCTCCAATTGTTCGATCATCTCGCGCATCTCGCTTACCGTCAGGAAGTAATTCTGTTTGATCGCCGCCTTGCAAGCCACATTTGCCAGCGCACGTTCTTCCCAGGTTTCAGTATGCCCCAGATTCTCCGCAGCAGTCAACTCGATCAACAGTTCATGCAAGGAGTGTGCATTCATCTGCTTCACCAGCACATTTGGCACGGCGCGCATCTCCAGCGTCTTCCCATCGACAACCTCCAGATCGAAACCAATCTGTGTAAGTTGCTGCTGATGATCTTCAATGGCTTCAAGTTCGCTGGGTGCCAGATCCAATGCAAGAGGAGTCAACATATGTTGAGAAAGCGGCGTGCTGGCTTTCAAGGATGCCACCATGCGCTCCAGCAAAATGCGCTCGTGGGCTGCGTGCTGATCGATCAGGTACATGCCGTCCTCGCCCTCTGTGACGATATAGCTCTGTGAAAGCTGCCCAACGACGCGCAAACGAGGCAACCGCCGCGCCTGTGTGGGATCAATGGCCGCGCCCTCTGTCAGATCGTGAGATGGGCGTTCCGGCGACGATGCTAAGCTCGATATATTATCCGGCACCCGCCGCAGTGGTGGCGGAGGAAGGCGAAATTCGGTGGTCGGTTCTATGCTGCTGGACGGCTCCAGCGGCAACTCCACTGCCTCCGTCGCCGCAATCTCCGAGGCAGAGAAGCGAGCGGCAATATTCTCTATCGTGCTTTCATCTGTGCTTTCGGAAATAGAAGACGTGATCGGCTTTTCAGGTGAGGAGGCAGGAGTGACGCGAACGTGGCTTTGCCAGAGCCGCGACAACAACGGTGGACGCGTCCCCGTCTCCTCTTCAGTCACGGTTAGCCAGGGATTGTCTTGCGGAAGCGTCGTAGTCTCAGCCTCGCCCTCATTTTGTGGAACAACTGCACTCGCCGGCTCTTCCTGCGGCTCCTCGCTGGTTGTGGGGGTAACGACCGGGGCTTTCTTTTGGGACGACCACTGCGGCATCTCAGGCTCTTCCAGTAGTGCCGCACGCACCGCCCGTAAAATCGCCGCAAAGACGCGCCGCTCTTTCAAAAAGCGAATCTCCGTCTTGGCTGGATGCACATTCACATCAAGCAGAGCAGGATCAACCTGAATATTGATCACTGCAATGGGATGGCGGCCACTGAGCAACAGCGAATGATATGCTCCCTCGACGGCAGCGGTCAACATGCGGCTCAAGACCCAGCGCCGATTCACGAAAAACGAAATATGTTGCCGCGTGCTTTTATAGCAGGTGGGCAGACTGGTATAGCCGCTCACACGGGGCCGCTCAGGATCATCGTCCTGCCCCTCGCTGACAAGCGGGGCCATCTGTTCCGCCACCGGCAAACCATACACCTCGACCAGCACACTGGAAAGTTGCCCATCGCCCGGCGTGCCAAAGATCTGGCGTCCCTCGCTGAACACGGTAAAGCGGATTTCGGGATAGGCCAGTGCATATTGTTCTAGCAAATGGTGACAATGGCCCACCTCGGTATTACGGCTCTTTAAAAACTTGAGACGAGCAGGAACAGCGCTGAAGAGATTGCGCACAGTGAGAGTTGTTCCCTGGGGAGATGCTGCGGGAGTTATATCTGATAGCTTGCCGCTGCTGGCGCTAATCTGAGCGCCCTGTTCGGCAGTTCGCGGCCGACTCAACAGCGTAACCTCAGCAACAGCCGCGATACTCGCCAGCGCCTCGCCACGAAAGCCAAGCGAGCGGATATGCTCCAGATCGTCAATCTGCTCTACCTTGCTCGTCGCGTGACGAGAGAGGGCCAGAGGCAGTTCGTCGGCGGCGATACCGGAGCCGTTGTCGGTCACACGAATCAACTGAAGACCGCCATTCATTAGATCGACGCGGATCTGCGTTGCACCAGCATCGATGCTATTCTCAATCAGTTCTTTGACAACGGATGCGGGGCGCTCTACCACCTCGCCAGCAGCAATCTTTGCCGCCACATCGGATGCGAGTTGTCGTATGGGCATAGTGCATTTCCACTTTACTGCATTTGCAAGGGGCCGCACAGGGTTCTATTTCAACCTTGACGACCCTTGACGACTATTGTCTGGCTTGTAAGAACGATTGTTCCTGGGCCATTATAACATAGTGGAACACACTCTCCCTACTACTTTTTACCCTTTTTTTCAGGGCTAGCAAGAAGATCATCGGCCAGTGAGGGGCGATGAGATGTATAACCGCGCTCCAATCGTTGTTGTGCTCGTTTCACGGCCAGACGAGGAGTAAATACACGTATCTCCCCATCTTCTAAGCGGAGAATAACTTCATCACCCACTTCGACCCCCAATGCCTGCCGATATTCGGCGGGAATTGCAATTTTCCCTTCATCAATTATCTTTATTTTCACCTCTATCATCGATGACTCTCCTCCAATCAATACCACGTCACAACCTGCAAACGGAGAGAAAACCTCCATACTCTACAGTATACCAGCATGCCTAATCCTGTCTATACAACCAGCAATTTTCGTGACAACAAGCACTACATGTTGTATACAAGAACCTTTAACGGCTTTTTTATTGACTTTCCGCTTTTCATAACTAATATATATGTAGTAAATGTGGAAGTGAGCCGTTTATTAGGAGGATGTAGAATGTGGAGAACGAACAACTGGCGGAGCGCGTTAGCAATCATCCTCGCCTATCCGCAGCAAACACAACGCCTGGTAGACGATTTGAAGATCTCTTCATTGACGCTACAACGGTGGGTGCGGGGCGAGGAGAACCCATATAGAGAACAGGTACAGGAGTTATTGCATGCGTTACCTCAACATCAAAGTAGATTGTTACCATTGCTAGCTGAAGAGTTTGAAGGCATGACACTACACACTCGGGAAATAGAGGATATCCCTTCAATTTTCTACGCTCAGGTCTTGCGTGGCAGCACCACCATTCCCATCACCATTCGCTTCTGGTCGTTGGCAAGTATCGTCTTACAGCAGGTTCTCACGCAGCTTGACCCCTATCGCACCGGTCTGCTGCTCAGAGTGGCGCGCTTTTTACCTCCTGGAGCCGATGGCAAGTTGCATTGCTTACGCGAGGCGATTATTCAAGGGACGGCCCCCTGGGAGGAAGATACCACCCAGAATGCCATTTTGCTAGGGGCCGAATCGCTGGCAGGTCAAGCGCTGACCGAAGTGCATTTAATTGTAATCAACAGTTGCGACGATGACTGCCTCCTGCCAACAACGCTCCATAAGCATGAAGTCAGCATGCTGGCATTTCCGATAAAGCGGGGCAATCGTGTGGCTGGTGCATTTCTGGTATCCAGCACCCAGGAGGGATATTTTACCCCTTCGCGCCTCTCGCTCATTCATCGCTACACCGATCTGTTGACGCTAACGTTTGAAAGCGAGGATTTTTATGAGCCAGATATGCTCGACCTTGCCGTCATGCCTGGAGCGGCTGAGCAGCAACGACAATTATCGACATTCCGTCAACGTGTTGCAGCGCTGTTGAAGCAGGCAGCTCGTGAGCAGCAGTCATTGAATACAATGCAGGCTGAGATCCAGATCTGGCAGCAGTTCGCGGACGAGTTTCGCTTGCAGACATCCTGAGAGCCGATGTTAGGAACTTGATAAGCAAACGATATTTTTTTCTGTCATCTTTTACCCGATAATAGATTTATTGGGGAAGATTTTTTCTACTGCACCAACGAAAGGGCAATCATGAACATTCCCATTCTCCACTGGCCTATGGTTTCATTATCTAGCACATCCTTACGAGCGATGGAGCGTACGACCTCACCGTCATTCTCACTTTCTTCATCAATTGACCTCTTAACTGCCTCATCTCTCCTCCCCACCTTCTTCCAGAAGAGGACATTCCAGACATTAGCTTCCCTCGACGCAAATGACGCCGTATGGGGTAGTACAGGCCCATATGATGACGATGGAGAGATGGAGCAGGAGGAAGGCAGGTCGTAAACACTCCATATACAGATCAGAGTGGCTCTCTCTGCCCATGCAGCCTATAAGACGTTTCGCACATCTTATTGCATTTTAGTCGGGCTTATGTCAGAATAACAACTGCATACCATATAGACATTTTTGCGCGCGATATGTCCATCCAGAGCATGAGGAGTCAAATGGAGAGAGCTTCATCACAGGAGAACAGCTATATTTTCGATACAGAGAGCGCGGTTGAGATGGCGCGGCTGATCGATCAGGCTCGTTTTATGAACCGCGAGATCGGCGGAGCGCTGACGGGCTTGCCCGAACTCGCTCCCAACTCGCACGTTCTCGATCTGGGCTGCGGTCCCGGCGGCTGGGTGTTGGACGTGGCTTTTGAGTATCCGGATATCACCATAACGGGCATTGATATCAGCGAGATCATGGTTGCTTACGCCCAGGCGCGTACCCGTACGCAGAAGCTCTCCAACGCCATCTTCGCTGTCATGGACATCACAAAGCCACTTGATCTTCCAGATAACAGTTTTGATATGATCAATGCACGACTGCTAACGGGTGTTCTCAAACGAGAGACGTGGAGTAGCCTGATCGACGAATGCACGCGCATACTCCGGTCCGGCGGTTTTCTCTGCCTGACGGAAGGCAACGAATTTGGTATCAGCATGAGTCCAGCCTACGAAGAGCTCACCGGATACATCATGCAGGCTACGTGGCGAGTTGGCTATGGCTTCTCACCACATGGACGCAACTGGGCTATGGCTCCCGCCCTCCCATATCTTTTGCGGCGAGGAGGCTACCGCGATATCCATCTGAACTCCTATATAACGGACTACTCCGCACATACCCCGGCCTGGATCGATTATTATCGCAACAACGAGACGATCTTTTTACAGATAAAACCGCTCTTATTGGCATTTAACCTGCTAACATCCGAAGCGTTCGATCAGCTCTACCAACGCGCATTGATCGAAATGAATAGCAGCGAATTTACCTGCGTGGCACAGGCCATTCGCGCCTGGGGCTATGTCTCGAAAAATTCCTGAACGTACCATACCTCGCATCTGTTGTCCCTGGACAATCTAGCGGTCCCCTGCTACGATACAACAAATATATCTGCAACGCGAGGATTG
Organism: Reticulibacter mediterranei; assembly: GCF_016587455.1. NCBI lineage: Bacteria > Bacillati > Chloroflexota > Ktedonobacteria > Ktedonobacterales > Reticulibacteraceae > Reticulibacter > Reticulibacter mediterranei. The sequence goes on from NZ_BNJK01000001.1 coordinate 3,516,853, forward strand.
ATTATGACGCAACAGGAAACAGATCTAGAACGATATATCGCGAACAACGAAGACCGTTTTCTAGAGGATCTCACAGGCTGGCTGCGCATTCCTAGCATCAGCACCTTGCCAGCATATGCCGGAGATGTACGCCGGGCCGCCGAATACGCAGCCAACCAGCTTACAAAGATCGGCTTTGGCAACGTTGAGGTCATTGCAACGCAAGGACATCCACTGGTCTATGGAGAATGGCTCAAAGCAACTGGCAAGCCAACGCTGCTGATCTACGGACACTACGATGTCCAACCAGTTGATCCCGTCGAGCTGTGGAATTCTCCCCCCTTCGAGCCAACCGTCCGCAATGGCAACCTCTATGCTCGCGGTGCCAGCGATGATAAGGGTCAGACCATGCTGATCATCAAAGCGCTCGAATCACTGCTGGCAGTCAATGGCAAGCTTCCAATTAACGTCAAAGTGCTGATCGAGGGCGAGGAAGAGGCTGGCGGCGAGGCCGTTGCACAGTATGTTAAAACACACACTGACAAGCTGGCTTGCGATACTGCCTTTATCTGCGATACGCATATGCCCTCAAAAGATGCACCGGCCCTGATCTCAGGGTTGCGCGGCATCATCTATACCGAAGTCGAAGTACACGGTGCGCAACGCGACCTGCATTCGGGTTCCTACGGCGGCATTGCTCCCAATCCACTGCACGCGCTGGCGATCATCATCAGCCGTTTGAAGGATGCTGAGGGCCACATCCACGTTCCGGGCCTTTACGACAAGCTGCGACCAGGCTCAGAGATAGAGCAGGATTTCTGGCAAAAAGATCCGCTCAACTTTGCCGAAGCGCTCCGTGAAGAAATGGGCGTAGCACAGTTGACGGGCGAGGCCGAATATCCACCTTTAGAGCGCATCTGGGCGCGTCCCACGCTGGAAGTACACGGCATTGCAGGTGGTTTTGTGGGAGAGGGTGCCAAGACGGTGATCCCGGCTGTTGCAAAGGCAAAGATTAGCCTGCGCCTGCCTCCCGATCTGCATTCAAGCGAGGTCTTCACCCTGCTTGAGAGAGCGGTCAAAGAAGCTGCCCCACCAGATGTCACAGTCACCGTGCGCAACCTGCATGGCGGCGAAGGGCTGGTGGTCGAACCTGATAACTCGGCCATGCAAGCTGCGGCGGCAGCACTGAAGGGGATCTATGGCAAAGATCCGGTCTATATCCGCGAAGGCGGCTCTATTCCCATCGCAGCCCTCTTCTCTGAAAAGCTTCACGCACCAGTCGTGCTGATGGGGTTTGGCCTCCCCGATGACAATCTGCATGCTCCGAACGAGAAGTATTCGCTCTCTCAGTTCTTCAAGGGTATTCGCGTGGTCGCCAACTTCCTGCAAAATCTGGCGGCATAGGGAGCATTAGCGCTCTTTGAAATCCTGCCAGTACGCTTCACTATTGGCGATCAGGCTGCCGATCCCGGCGACAATCAGAAAAATCACGGTCAGGCTGCCAACCAGATACCACCATTGACCATCGCTCACCTGCTTGATCCACGAGAAGAAGAGCGTATCAACAATGGCGAGGACGCTGCTGAGTAGACCGAGCAGAATGCACATCCACAAGACGGGCAGAGGAAAGATACGATGACGCTGCAAGTCTCGTGGATGGTGCAACACGCAGACAGCCAGATTGATAAAGAGAAAAGCAGCCGAGACAGCCCACACCAGCGAAGCCGCCGCCTGACTGATATTGTACACAATGATCGAGAAATTCATCTGATCCTGATAAGGCAGGGTGAGTGGTGCGAGTATGAAAATAATGACCGTAAAGAAAATCGACAACGCTGTCTGAAAGAGAATAGCGTTGGCAGGAACGTTCTGCCTATTCAGCTTGCCCAGCGCCTTTGGCAGATGACGATCAAGACTGCCAACAAGCAGGAGGCGAGCATAAATATAGTTGTAGGCCAGGATCGTAGCGCAGAAGGATGCGAGGAAACAGGTAGCAGCCACATACCCCAGCGGCTTCCCCAGCACCATGCTCACCGTTGTCACTAGAGCAAAGGGATCTCCAGCCCCCGCCGGTCCCTGTACAATCAGAACGCTCAAGGTCGTGAGAGCATAGGTCACACATATCAAGGCGGCTCCCCAGACGAGATGCCGTTTAATGACATGGCGACCTGTGACTTCGCCTGCCATATTCAGTGGTCCCTCAGACCCGATATAGGCCAGCGAAATCAGGCCAAACAGAGACAGATTCCCCGGTGTAATACGCCATGCATGCTGGTCTCCGAAATTCACAGCCGCATGATGGCCCTTAGCAAGCCAGACAAGCGCAGAAAAGCTCACTAACAGCGAACCAAGAAACATTAAGCCAATCATGATATTGATGAGATTCTGCACCGTGCGAAAGCGCTGAATGGAAATCAGCCCGGCCAGCGTGAGGATGAGGCAGATGGCAAAACCCATCTGCCAGGGCGTTGCCAGCCAGCCCCGGTACATCGCTTGCAAATAGTTCACAAACAGGTCAGCGACGCTGGCGGAGACCACCACGCCCGGAAACCAGGCACAAAACCCCGAGAAGAAGGCCCAATAACCACCCAGCATTTTATGCGTCCAGTTATACAGCGCTCCCTCAAAAGGAAACATCACCCCTAATTGCATCGTCACAATCAGGCTGGGGAAAAAGTAGGTTGTACCAACAAGCAACAGGTAGGTCAGAGCGGCGGGACCGGCAGAAGCAGCGGTGGTGGCACCGGTTGCCAGATAGATAGAGACGATGAACGTCGTAGTCATATCCCACGTATTGAGGATTCGCGGCATTGTACGCGGAACATATGTCTCAGAAATCAGGCCACTATCAACGGGCAAAACTCCCTGCTCATGCGACGCCTTTTCAAACGATGCCATAGCTTTTTCTCTCCCTCACAACACATCCCTTTTGAGGATTCGTCGCGACGAATCCTCAAATTTTCCAATCTGCATAGAGTATACTGAAAGGCATAAATTGATGGACATCAATTATAAATTGTAATACTTGATGCATCTGAGAAATGGGGCGATGAGCACACCCAAATTATTTAGCCCAGGCTGGTTGTTCCGGTCAGAATGAGGCTATCGGCAGCGGCACAGGGAATGTGTGTGTTGTGGCCAATCGCGGCATTGTTGACATAGAACTTTCCATCCAGCGCATTGCCAAGCTTCGTGTTCAACGATTGCTCTATTTGCTGGTTATATATGTTATCGGGAAAGGTGAACAGCGAGAACACGGTCATCGTTGTTTTAAGAACGTGCGTCGTCAACTTGCCCTGACTCGCCACTGGCTGAATATACGAAGTGGCCTTGCCCAGCACGAGCGGCGATGAACCTAGAGCAATATCAGATGTTGCCACCAGTTGACCGCCCTGCACGGCAATCTGAATATTGCGCGCTGTCATATTGTTACCTAGCGACAATGTGCCGATGCCGCTACCAAGCGTGGCTAATGAGGTGGCAGGAATCTCAAGATAAGCAGGCATCGCAGTCTGATCAGCTTGCGGCAAAGAGAGATGTTGCGACCTCAGCGCGATCTGCTGTCCCTGCGTGGGAGCCTGAGCCAGCGCCATCGGCACCTGTAAATGTACTCCCAGAGCGGATTCGCCACAGGTAGGCGTGGTGTTGATGCTATTCAACTGCCCAAACGGGATCTGTAGCGTGGCCAGGGGGCCGCTCACAACACTGGGATTGCCCGGCAAGGGTTGCGCGCTGACCTGTACCGTCGCCGAATCTAATGTTGTCATTGTCACGAGTAGGCTGGTATTGATCGGCTTGGGATCTCCATCGTAGAGGCTGATGCGAATCGTTGCCGCCAATCCTCCCTGCTGCGTTTGCAGGCTCGTCAGCGTGGCGGAAGGCTGCAAGAGCGCTGAGGCCATCTGCGTTGCCCAGCCACGATCCTCCACTGGCAGCTTATTCACCATCGCGCCGATACTGCTGTTGAAAGCTGCGGGCACATGTTGATTGATCTGCTGCTGAAAAAGCGGCTGCAGCGCATTCAACGGAAAGTAGACAATTGTATTGATTGGCGTAGATGACGCGCTGCTCGCATGAGTTGCGGCTCGTGTAACCCCGCTGAAGGGTGTGGCCAGCAGCGCCAACAGAAGCGCCGGCAGTATTCCCCAGCGAGAGAGGCGAGAGATTAACAGTTGCATGGCACACTCCCTTTATTTTGGCAATAGTTTATTCAAATCGATCGGACCAACCAGGCAGAACGGCACTGGTGTTGGCTGGGCCGCGACCCCCTGAATGGGCGGAGCCTGAATGAGTAGCACCAGCATGGTTGCGCCCTTCCCGCAGGAAATCGTCGTGCTGGTATGCGCCGAAAGCAGTTTGACCTCTTTCATCTGACCGCGTAATGCAGGCATCACCGTATCGGCAAGCATTTTATTCATGGCGGTCTGCATATTGGCCGTCGCGGTGGGACCGGCATCCAACCCATCGCGCAAAAGGCGAGTTACGCGAAGTTGAAGATTTTGCTGCTTATCGAGGCTGATCACGCCCTCCACCTGCACCGGCATCACGCGATGCAAACCATTGGCATCGATCCGCAAATTAAGGGCCAGCGTCAGCTTATCGTTCGGCTCTGGCGTTACTTTAAGGTCCGACAGGCCGCTTTGCGCGTTAAGCTGCGAGGCGAAAACGGAGGTCAGCGCATCCTTGTCGAGCGAAAGCTCGATCATACGGGGTCCGGCAATTGGCGTGGCGGTTGCCGCCGCACCTGTCGAACCCGCGCCCGTCTTTGGACCAACACCGCTATACATCCATGCCGCGCCAATGCCTCCACCAAGCAGCGCAAGAACAACTATCAGCGCAACGATCGAGAAGGCGCGGTGCTGTCTGAACCAGCGCGAAGTACTAGAACTATTACCGGTGTAAACGGGGCGCGTATCTGCCTCATGGATATTCACCACAGGATCGGACAGTGGCAGCGTTCTCCCCCAGAGGAACAGGGCCGGAACAATCGCGATCAGGCAGATGATCATGGAAAGAAAAAAGACGGCTGTATAGACGGTATGCGCCGATTGAATTAGGTGTGTTGCATAGCCCAGCGACCAGCTTGTAAACTCGGCAGCGGTTGGCTTTGACGGCAATGATGGATATTGTGCCGCCAGCTCTTTGAAGTAGGCCAGCGCCCAGGAGGTCAGAGCAGCCAACCCCAGCGTCATACCAACCATACGTAGCGCCGTCACAATCGCCGAACTCATCCCCGCCTGCTGTGCCCTGACCGCATTAATCGCGGTTGTGCTGATGGGAGCGATAACCAGGCCAAAGCCAAAGCCCGCAATGACTGTGCTGATGGTAATCTGCGTCCAATCGACAGTGAGCGGCCAGCGGCTCATCAGAAAGAAGCCAATGGAGGTAAAGAGCAGCCCCACAACAGCCGTCAGGCGGCTCGTAATGCGGCTACAGAGCCAACCGCCAAGCAGGGCACCAACCGGGATCATCGCCGTCAAACGCAACAGAGCCAGACCACTATCCAGTACCTGACCCTGCAAGACGGTATCGATAAAGATCGGGATATCCGCCATCGCGATAATCAGCGCCGCCCCAACTAGCAAGCTCACGAGCGAGGTAGCGCTGAAGGCAAGGCGCTTGAAGAGGGCCAGATCCACGACAGGCCAGCGCACCCGGCGCTCGACCAGAATAAAGGCAATCAGGAAAACGACGGCCAGCACGAGCGCGATAGGGTTGTTCTGCGGCGTGGGCTGATTCGGCGAGAGCGGGCCAAGCGTGGTTCCCTGCTGTGCCAGTCCCAGACTGAGACAGGTCAGCATTAGACCGAGCAGCAGTGCTCCGATCCAATCGATTCCCTCATGGAGACGCTTGCCAGGAGGAATCAGTTTCCAGGCTACCACCATCAGGATAATAACCAGGGGAATATTGAAGTAAAAGATGTATTGCCAGCCCAGCGAGGCAACTATCAGCGCTCCATAGAGCGGACCAAGCGCACCTCCAGCCTCAGTCATCGCGCCAATCAAGCCCAGCGCCAATCCGCGCCGCTTCTGCCCATAAAAATCGCTGGCAATCGCCATCGAAACCGGCACAATCGCACCACCGCCGATGGCCTGGAAGAGACGAGCTGCGATCAACCAGATCAAACCCGGAGAAGAGGTATCGATCTGGAGCACGCTGAGAAAGCGAAGATTCATGAGTTGTCCCAGTTGGGGAGCAATGGCACAGAAGAGCGAGCCGATGCCAAAGATGATCAGGCAGAGCTGGAAGATGCGCCGCCGTCCATAGATATCGGAGACGCGGCCCATCAACGGCATCGCCACGACAAAACCCAACAGGTACGCGCTGATAATCCACGCGGCATGATCAAGCTGGGTAATCGGGATTTGTAGATTGGTGATGATCTGCGGCAGGGCTGTTACCACCACCGTCTGATCGAGGGCCGTGATAAAAACCGAGATGCAGGCAACGGTCAGAGCCGCCAGTGCCATTTTCGGGGATCGTGTGGCCGTCGCGTCCTCATCTGGTGTGGTGAGCGCGTGCATAGAGGCCGTGATTTGTTGTGAGAGATCATGGTGCTGGCTCTGGGGCTGCTCATCAGCAAGATGAGCGGTTGGCGAATCGTCGCTGGTTGCATCGGTAGCAAAGGGTAGCTGGTTCACATCGGGGATCGTGGGTACTTCCTCCAATGGAGGGGAATGATCTGCATTGCCCTGTTGAGGCAACTGGGAGGAAGTTTCTTTATCATCTTCAAATGTGTACATGTATCCCTCAATAAACACAATGAGAAAAATCAGGTTGAGACGACCTTGAGCGATAGAGGTAGCCTCCTGATCTCGCATCCAAACATACATGTAAGTATACATGGCCTGGTCGCGAACAGGAAGCCTTCCCCAACAATGCATAGCCATTCTCAAACGAATCAACGCAATTCGTGCCCCGTTTTGAGGATCAGCTTTGTCGTCACATCTCCGCCAGCCTCAAACCATCCCCTGCTCGCTGGCCAGTTGTGTCAACCGGTTGCGTACCTCCCATAGCTCAGGATAGAAGACATCTTTGAGGGTGCGTTCCAGCAGCGCCATCGGTGTGCCGCCAGTGCCAACTGAGTTGGGGCCGATCATGCGCTGTGCCAGCTTGAGATGTTGCATGCGGAACAATTGAAACACCTCGTCATAATTGGTCAGCTCCTCAGCCAGGGCCAGCAGCAATTGATACCGCTCTCTATGCATATAGACCTCTTCAAGCGAAACCCGCTCATGTATCAGCAGCGCTTGAAAATCGTCCCAGAGGTGCGGAGAGATGCTCATCAGTGCATGAAATCCGGGCGAATCGGTCCCGGCACCGTCTGCCAGCACTTTGCGGAAATTGTGGAAGTCCCAGGGATTCATCGTATCGAGCATGCGCAAATTTTCCAACATCAGGTATTGGATGCGAATCACGCGCCGCAACAGATGTAATGCCTGGATGATATTGTGTTGCTGCAAAAGCGTGCGGATACTGAGCAACTCAAATGCGGCCTCCTTCCACCAGAGTTCAAAAACCTGATGAACGACCTGAAACTGTAGCTCATCGTGATGCGTTAACTGCTCCTCCGGCTTTTGCAGAGAGAGCAATTCGTCAGTGCGCAGATAACGCTCGTAAACGCTCTGCTCCGACTTCTGTTTATGCGTATGAGGTTTGATTGTCATTACTTTAGTCCTTCTTCGGCTATCTAGAAACGTCGTTGCTTCTTAGTTACATATCAAGCATAGCACAGCGCGCCATATGAAAACAGGCCAGCGGGCGATCCTTGCGGTCGCCCGCTGGTACTTTACGCAACCTCTATACTAGAGAGGAATGTCAATCGCCCACTTGCCAGTATAGGCAATGCATATTATCATACAGGAGATAGAGCAGCGTTGTTCATTATTTATTTGGAGCAATAGTATGGGACTTTTAACCCTGACCTATATGTTGGATTGGGGCTGGTTGCGCATCGGCCCCCCCTACATCTACATTAATATCGACCCCGTCCTCGTTCATCTGGGGCCGCTGGCACTGCGCTGGTATGGCCTGATGTACGTTATCGGTATCATTATGGGCCTGTGGATTATTCGCGGCTATACCGAGCGCAAAGGCGTTGATCAGGATATGGTCTATCGCGTTCTGTGGTGGTGTATCGCCGCTGGTCTGATAGGAGGACGGCTCTACTTCGTCATTCAGCAACCGAACCTTGTAGACTACTATCTCAAAAATCCCATCCACATCATCGCTACCTGGGAGGGAGGCATGGCCTTCTACGGGGCAATTTTCCTCGTCATTCCCACATTGATCTGGCGCGCACGTGTGGAGCGCATCAATCCTCTGGTACTGGTGGATGCTGGCGTTCTCTTCGCGGCAGCAGGACAGATCTTCGGTCGCATTGGCAACCTCATCAACGGCGATATCATCGGCTATGTCAGCACACTCCCTTGGTCCACCGTCTATCAGAACCCCGATAGCTGGGCCTGCCTGCGTCCTGAAACCTGCAATGTACCGGTACAGCCTGCTGCTGGCTACGAACTGCTCATCAATCTTGTTCTGCTAGCAACAATGCTTTTCCTGGCACGCCGCGTGAGACGCCCAGGCGTCCTGATGCTGGTCTATCTCTACAGTTATGCGATTACACAATTCCTGATCTTCTTCACCCGTGCCAACGATGTCGTCTCGTTTCTGGGCATCGACGCCGGGCTGAAGCAGGCGCAATGGACCTCACTGGTTGTGCTGGTGGCGCTCTTGCCGCTGACCTACTGGTTGATACGCTTCTCGAAACCTGTACCTGCTGGCGCGGTCGCGGCAACTTATGGTGTCACGCAAAAGCCTGCCCCCATTGAAGCTGGCACGGTTACAAAGATTGTCGAAGTTCCAGAACAAGCCAGAGAAAATACCATACACATCAGCGAGGAAAAGCCAGCCGTCATCGATGCTCACGAAGTGGAAATCCTGCCTGAAGAACCGGCAAAACAATTGTCTGAGAAGCGCAAGGACGAGATCGCCGCTCAACCTACCATCGTTCCTCCTTCAACTGACGAAGAGAAAATCGCAGATCAGCCCACCATCGTTCCTCCAGTTGATGAGACACCCAACACAGGCTCTGACGAACCAACAAACGAGCCTTCTCGCACAACTGAAGAGAAACAAGCCAAGCCTGATGACACCTCATCTTCGCTTGCTGACTCATCTGAGGAGAACGAGCAAAGCGAAAAAGCAACTGAGGATGAGGCCAAAGAGGAGGTTTCAGCAGAAGCCAGTGTCTCGACTGGCAAAGAAACGAAATAAGGACTGATCTATTAGCATTTACCTCGCCTACATCCTGGAAATGGAACGAGGTGACCACCCGAATATGGCAGGGGCGATGGCTTGTCCTCGCCCGCCAACCTGGGGAGGCGGGCGAGGACAAGCCATCGCCCCTGCCATATTCGGCCTCACCCAGGAAGATTTTGTGGATGCACCAATTAGCCGCCCAAACACGATGTGATGGGAACATGGGGAGGGGAAACGGCATTGCATGATAGTAAAAAATACTATATTTGATAGAGCATTTTGCGGTGCATGATTGAGATCAGAGTATCGGTCAATGTCAGCACCTTCTCAAACTGCTGCGTTTGTTGCTCTAATGGAAGGCCGGCCTCGCGCCAGATGGGTAACAAATATTGTTCGCAAGCGGCAATCTCGCTGCGCACAAGCTGGCGCAACTGGAAGCGGATGAGAGCAGGCAAAGCCAATGGCAGGCCCAGTTCCCCCATATGCTGATACAGTTCTAACAGCAGCACATCATCGCCTGTAAAAAGCTGCTCTCCATCGTCGCTTATGAGTGGAAACAGTAGCTCTTGCCGCGCCAGTTCATCGAGATCTTCTCCCGACACGCCTGTCTGTTGCATCACCTCCTCGCGACTGAGCCGGACCTGCGAACTGCTGCCAGTGACAGTGCGCAGCATGCGTTGCTTGAGCGCAAGATTCATCTGCACATCGCCCTGTTCCACCCGAATCGCCAGCAATTGTTTGATCACCTCCAATGAAAGATTCTGCTGCTCCCTGAGTTCGCGGATAATACCCAGGATCAGCAGATGCTCTTGATTATAATATGCAACACGTCCTCGCATGATAGGAGGTGGCAAAAGGCCTTGCGTGTTGTAAAAACGGATCGTCCGGCTAGATACGCCCGAAACTTGCGCCAGACCATCGATACGAAATAGCTGCGGCTGTACATCACTCTGAACCAAAGATATTTTCCTCTTCGCGCTGGAACTGTTTCCTGCTAACGGCATCAACAAAATATACAGCAAAAACCATTGTCTATTTTACACCATACATCCAGATACTTATATCCCTGACGCAACGCATAATTTGTACGGACATGATATATCATGTCCGTACAACGTGTTTTGCTTCTTTAATCAATCATACAAATGCGTCAGCGCTTGGGACAATAACCTTAAACGCTGACACATATTTACGATCATATGTTTCGGAAAATCTAGCCTACGATGTCACTTCAGCAATGATCTCATCATCGCTGACATCGCGACGGATTGCGGCATGGCCCAGGAAGAAGAGCAACACCCCGACGACCAGGGAGAGCAAGCCGATACTTCCAATCCAGATTACCCAGGACGAATAAGAGATCAGCGAGGTCCAGGGGCCGGTAAACGTGACGTAGACACCCACCGCACTGGCAATCAAGCCCAGCACGGAACACACATAGAAGACCCAATCGGCGGCCAACCGCGCGCGCGTAAATGCCTCATGATACTTGTAGCGAATGATAATGACATCCACGAACAAAATCACCATCGATACACACCAGATCACAGTAACGGATGCCTGAAGAATATCATAGATCACCGTCGAGAGGTCAGTCGGCTTGAGGCCCGTTTGTAAGGTGTATGGAACAATGATAAAGGCAATCACGGTCAGGAGAACGGCAATCACGCTCTGAGTCAACACAGCCACCCAGGGTACGCGATTGGCGTTGACCTTACTCATCACGGTTGGCATGCGGCGATCCAGGCCAGAGACAAAGAGCAATCGCCCGAACGAGTAGTTATACACGGCGGTATTGAAGATGAAGAAGCCGATGAAGATGATATTCACCAGGACGCCAAGCACGGCACCAGCCGGACCAAAACCAGACGTTACCGCCTGAGCAACCGCTGCGGGGCTCCCCTGAGCCGAAACAGGCGTTACGGCAGTCATTACACCAAAGGTGCCGAGCAGATAGGCGGCCATCACGACCACTGATCCCCAGAGCAAATAGCGAGTGATCGCACGCACATCCTTGACCTCAACGCCCATGTTCAGCGGCACCTCGATACCCAGCAGGGCCAGGATAACCGTGCCATAGAAGGTCCAGCTTGCGGGGGCTGGCAGCCACTTTTGCGGCGAGTAATCAACTGGCGCTGCATGCCCGCCAATCAACGTGAGCAAACCCGCCAGACCCACCAGCAGAATTGCACCACCATAGGCCACAAAGACAACATTGATCAGGTTTTGCGTTACACGGAAGCGCAAGATCGACAGCACAAACGAAATGATGATGACAAGCGAGATGATCGTTCCCTGCTGCCATGCTTCGGTCAACAGATTGCCGTTGATCTGTTGAATCAGCGAGACCACAGCATCGCCAGTAGCGATCATCACGAGAATGCCGGGCCACCAGGCACAGAAGCCTGCGAAAAAGCCCATAAAGGGGCCAAACGCTTTGTGCGTCCACACATAAATAGAGCCTTCGCCAGGAAACATCAGGCCAAGCTGTCCCGTCACAATCGCGCCAGGAATGAGGAAAGAGATAAAGCCAAGCAACCAGTAAAGATACGCGGATGGACCTGCGCCGCCGGCCATCACAGCGGCATTGCTAATAAAGAGGACAATTGCAACGAAGATGGCAACCATATCAAAAGAATTCAATACTTTGGGAAGAATACCACCTGCAATACGTTCTGAACGCAACTCATCGCCACTGCCGCCCTCTGTGGTTGTTGTTGCCATACGTACAAACTCCTTCCTGCCAATAAAGCAAGAAAATAGATTGACTTCCCACCGTCTTTACAGACAATTGGGACAAATAGAGGCATACCACGAAAAATCCGCGCTACGAATGGCTGTTGATAAGAGAGGATGTATCTATCCCAAAGATAGAAGAATTCAGGCTGGTTGTCAATATTTTAATAGATGACTTTTTCGCTCGTCGCCTGCGTTTACTTCCCAGAGAGCCGTGCGACAACAGGGGAGAAGGTTTCCAGGTCCTGTGCTAAAACGCTAATGTACGAAAGACCAAAGCGTTCACGGTTGGACAGCACCTGTTCGCAGATCTGATCTACCGAGCCAACCAGGGTATAAATGCCTTCACTCTTCAAATTTGAGGAATAGCATGTTCGGTAGCAAACATGGTATTCTTAAAGGAGAGGTTACAAGGGAATGTTCTCCTGGTCAAGCACACGCCAGGGAAACCGTTCTCTACCGAACAACTGTCCCTGATTGTTCGTCAATGAAGGAGGTAGAGGAATGAAACAACAGAAAGCCGATCGTCGTTCCCAACGCACCTATCACTTGGTGAGTTACGCCCTGGCGGAACTCCTGGCAGAAAAACCCTACAATGAGATTCTGGTGCAGGATATTCTGGATAGAGCAGGGATTGGTCGTACTACTTTCTATGCCCACTATTTCGATAAAGAGGATGTCCTCAACAATATGACTGAGCAGATCCTATCAACGTTCATGCAGCAAATTGCCCATTCAACCACAAGAAAACGGGTCGTGCCAAGTTTGGAGCTGTTTGAGCATATCTACCAATCTCCACAAGTGCATTTTCGGGCGCTGATGCAAAGTCGTGCTGGCGAACCCTTATGGGAAGCTATGCAGACGGCGCTCTGCCGAACGATTGAACCAGCTCTCTGCACCCTCTGGGCAGAAAAACGTTCTTCACCGATCCCTCTGCCAGTGGTCTCTCAGTACCTGGCCGGGGCTTTTCTCACCTTGCTCAAATGGTGGGTCGCTGCCGATATGCCCTATCCGCCAGAACAGATGGAAAACATTTTCCAGCAACTGGCGCTGCCCGGCGTGTGGGCAATGCTCAAGGAAACATGAGCAGAAATTAGTGATAGCGCTGGCCCTCATCGCGTCTATATCCCCAGGCAGCCAGAACGCCAAAGATCAGGGTATAGATTAGCAAGCCCAGGCATGGCAAGATAGGCCAGGGCCGCTCAAAAACCGCACTCCAGACCAGCTCGTTATACTGGCGAATCAGGAGATAAGGGGAGAGAACAGCGACGATGCCGGGTAAATTCTGGGGAGATAGCCAGAGTCCACCAGCAAACGCCAGAGCCAGATAGCAGATATTTGCCACAGGAAAAGCAGCTTTAGGACTGAACCAGTAGCCAATCGAGATGCCGAAGAGGGTAACAGGAATGCTCCCCACAAGCAGTGCCAGGATAAAAGAGAGCCAGGCGGCCAATGTCAGATGAACCGCAGTGAATAAAAAAGCCAGCGCAACTACCAGGCCTATAGCTGGCAATGCAAAGGCCAGCGATGCCAGAATACGTGCGGCAAAGCGAATGGATGGAGCAACAGGCAGGATATGCAGATAGTCTTCCCAGGGCGAGGCGCGATCATTGGCGATGTTGACGCCAAACTGGAAGAGCGCAATACCAAGCATGGCAAAGACGGCGTAGGAGGCCATCGAGAAGGTCGCGCTCATCCTATCATGCGCCTCTGCTACGCCAAAGAAGAGAAACAACAAACCAGGAAAGATCAGCGTTGGCACACTAAACATAGGGATACGGATCAGTTCAATCACGCTAACCTTGAAATGTACCCAGATCAATCTCAATGCACATCTCCCGTCAACACCAGGAACGCATCTTCCAGACTGGTTGGCAGCACTTCTAACTCGTGGAACTCGCAGCTCTGGCGCACCAGTTCGCGCACAACAGCATCGGCATCAACAGCATACAGGCAATAGCGCTGATTTTCCTTTACTACTCGCGCGACGTTGGGCAACTCTGGCAAGTCAGGAGCTGTAAAACGAATCTGTTTCAGACCGACCCGCGCTTTAATTGCGTCGACACTACCCTCTATCAAGACCATGCCGCGATGGAGAAGGACGACATGATCCGCCAGTGCCTCGATCTCTTCCAGATAATGCGTCGTAAGCAGCACCGATCCGCCGCTGCTGGCATAGACTCGTACCACCTGCCAGAGTTCGCGGCGAGCCTCTACATCCAGCCCGGTTGTTGGTTCATCGAGAAAGACAGCTCGGGGATTGCCAACAAACGCCAGGGCAATTGCCAGTCTGCGCCTCTGCCCTCCGCTCAACCCGCCTGCTTGCCGCCGTTCAAGCCCCATCAATCCAAAGCGCTCCAGCACCTCCTGACTAGCGAGCGGCTCTGGATAATGCGCCTGTACAAGATCAACAATTTCGGCAATGGTTAATGTTGGCGGGAAACTGATCTCCTGGGGAGTTGCACCGATCCACCGCCGCCCCTCTGGCTTGTGCGGATCATCCCCAAAGAGTCGCACCTTGCCACGATCCGGGCTGCGACGACCCAACAAAACATTCAACGCAGTCGTTTTGCCTGCTCCATTTGGCCCCAGCAGCGCTACAATTTCGCCTGGAAAGATCGCCAGATTGACCCCCCGCAGCGCCTCGACACTCTCAAAACGCTTATAGACGCCTTGCAGCGTGGCGACCGGCTGAATAGGTGATCCATTTCCTGCTTGATTGGTGCGCAATTCATCCTGCATGATTCACATCCATTTTGCTACCTGATTTGTACAACAATCCTTCTATTCAGGAAACGATGACGAGCACCATTTCTCAAAATCAGGCAGGACAATCACACCTTTTTATTTCGTAGTTTCGCGATTTATCGCGATGGCTCAAATCACCTGTGAATCCGTCCTATCGCGATAAATCGCGAAACTACGAAATATCTAACTGGTCACAACGTATAAATGCCCGCTGGACTTCTAGCGGGCATCTACTACTTGATTGCAAACGATTATTGTTTAGGTTTAGGAGTTGCCTTTGGCGTTGCTTTAGCGTTTGGCTGAGCGGTGGGAGTACCAGCTACTGGCGTTCCGTTGTTTTGCAACTGTTTCTTCTCATCTTCGATCTTGCGTTGCAGGGCGCGTAAGTATGCCTGCGCACCATCGAGATCTGCCTGGGTGATGGTATTGAGTTGTTTGGGCATCGTCGTCACCTGATCGACCCAGCTTTCCAGCACTTTCTGAATAGCCTGAAGCGTGGCGTTGTCCTGATAGACGCCAGCCAGCAGCATACGCGCCGTTTTGAAGGCCTTGAGCATGGCTGAAAGAAAATCTGTGGCGATATTGGCCCCAAACTGAATAACCGGCGAGACAAAGACATCATAGGCCACACGGGTTAATCGGGCAGCAGTCACGGCTCCTTCCAGAGTGAAGCCTTCCAGATTATCCAGGGCTGTAATCAGCTCTTTCCGTGCCGCCTCTGCTCCCTGTGCCACGCCCTTGTTAAAGGCATCCTGCAACTGCTTTTCGATATTGGCTCCCGTATCACCAATGGCCTGCGGTATTTTAGGCGCATATTCATAGGCAGCCACGCCTGTTCCAACTACTGCCGCAGCTCCGATGCCCATTAGCAGGCCACGACGCGTCAGACTACCTTTGCGCCGCCGCCGGGGACGAGGACGCTCCTCCTCTTCTTCGTACTCGTCATACTCTTCTTCGTACTCGTCATATTCGTCCTCATACAATTCTTCGGGAGGCAGGCGACGTGTAGAGCGGCTGGGCGCAGGGGGATAAGCGGCATCGTAGGGTACTGCTCCTGAGCGAACTGGCACGCCTTCTGGATAGATGAGATCCTCTTCGCTATACTTCAATCGGGGATGCTCATCTTCATAGTCAGGATCAATCTCCATACCAGCTTCCAACTCTTGCCATTCCTCCTCGGTCCCACCAAATTCTTCTGTGTCGATCAATTCACGCGAAGGCAAGCGGCCACTACGAGAGCCATGTCGCGAGCCATATTCCTCAAGGGAGGATGAGAGGTACTGCTCCTGCTCCTGATCTCCCTCCTCGGCCTGCCGCGCTTTGCTGGCAATAATATTCTGACGAAGGAGTTGGCGAGTTCGGCGAGGATCAGGGCGCTGCGCTAACGGTGCAGTAGTAGACTTATGTCCAGTGCTTCCACGAGTGGCCCAACGCTCACTCTGTTCAGTATTTTCACCTCTTCCACTCTGGCTCTTGTCGCTGCGGCTGCGCAACGGATCAGACTCATACTGACGACCAGGGCTTTTACGATACAATCTCCGTTCCGTGTGATCCTTGGGCATGTGTAATTCCCTCTTCCTCCTGGAGCTTCTCCTTGACCTTTGCAGGCAGGCTCATCAGCCACTTTCAGAAACAGGACAATAAAGTGGTGCCTATGGTACTCATTCTACATCATTCATCCCTTTTTCGTCCACATTTTCACCTCACAATTTATCTATGTTGCTAATAAAACGCGGCACCGCCAAAAATCAGGCCCACTCTTTCAGTTTCTCTTCTCCTCCCGATGCCACACGTGTCCACTCTCTTATTCTTTTCCCCTCCCTCAAAACAAGCAATGGGCATCCTCTCTATTCTTCTTTTCCTATTTTGAAACCTTTTGTCAGACCTTTTGAAACCGCTGCATTGCCCTCTACGTCTTTTATAAGGAAGCACAGGCTTAGATGGCATGGTATGCTATAATTGTTCGAGTGTAATTGGCGCACGGGCCATGAGGAGGAATGTACAACAATGTCCGAATTGGAAATACCAGAGGGGCAACCCATCATCGCTTGCATCACGGTGGGCGATTTTGAAGAGAATTGTTATCTTTTTGCCTGTCCTCGCACAAAGGAAGCGGTTATCATCGATCCTGGAGATGAGCCGGAACGCATTCTCGCCACGATCAAAGAACTTCAAATTACCCCCAGGTATATTCTCAACACACACGGACATATTGACCATATCTGTGCCATTGATGCAGTCAGCCAGGTCTACCCCGTTCCTCTCGCGATCCATCCTGCCGATGTCCCCATGTATACAGATGAGCGTTCTGCCGCCATGTTCGGACGTAAAGCCCCCTGGTCAAGCGCAAGCCTGACATTCTGTTGCAAGAGGGACAGCGCATTACCTTTGGTACGCTCTCCCTGGAGGTGCTGCATACCCCCGGCCATACACCAGGAGGCGTATGTCTGGTCTGCCCGACCTACTGCGTCTTCAGCGGCGACACGCTCTTTTATCGCAGCATCGGGCGCACAGATCTGCCTGGGGGAAACTATGAGCAGATCGTTGCCTCGATCCGTACAAAGCTGTATACCCTCGACGATGATCTGGCCGTCTTTCCAGGTCATGGGGAACCCACAACTATTGAAGAAGAAAAACACGAGAATCCTTTCGTGATTGTAGAGGAGTAACGAGGAGTCATTCCTTACAGTCGGACGATGCAAGCTGCGTGCGATGCGTCATGTCCGGCTGTTGTAGAGAGGTGATACTGTGTCGGTTATATGCGTTATTGGCACCGGCTATGTTGGTCTGGTGACAGGCACCTGTCTCGCCGATATGGGCAATCAGGTGACATGTGTTGATATCGTCCCGGAAAAAATCGAGCGCCTGAAGCAAGGTGTTCTGCCTATTTATGAGCCAGGATTGAAAGAACTGGTTGAACGCAACGTCCGCGCCGACCGGCTCCGCTTTACCACAAGCTATGCCGAAGGGCTGAAAGACAGCGAGTTCATTTTTATCGCGGTCAATACTCCTCCCGATAACACTGCGGGTGGAGCTGACATGCGCTATGTCGAGAGCGCGGCGCGCAATATCGCCGAGGAACTCGACCACTATGCCATTATTATCAATAAAAGTACCGTCCCGGTTGGTAGCGGCGATTTTGTCTCGCGCGTTGTACGAAATAATCTCCAACGACCCGATGTGCGCTTCTCCGTCGTCTCTAACCCGGAGTTCCTCGCTGAAGGGTCCGCCGTTCGCGACTGCCAGAACCCTGATCGCATCGTCCTCGGCTCGTCCGAACCCGAAGCGGCTCAAAAGGTGGCCCATCTCTATCTACCACTGCGCGCACCAATCGTGGTAACAGATCTCTATACGGCAGAAATGGTCAAATATGCCTCCAATGCATTTCTAGCTACAAAGATCTCTTTTATCAATGAAATTGCACAAATCTGTGAACGGCTCGGCGCGGATGTCAAAGAAGTCGCGGTTGGCATGGGTTATGATCGTCGTATCGGGTCGGGAATGCTCGGTGCCGGCCTCGGTTACGGGGGCAGCTGCTTTCCCAAAGACGTGCGTGCGCTGGCTCATATGGCCGATGAGGCCGGTTTGCACCCCCAGATGTTGCATGCCGTCATGGAGATTAACCACGATCAGCGCCGCCTGGTCGTTGCCAAGCTAACCAACATTCTCGGATCGCTGCGCGGCTGCACCATTGGCCTGCTTGGTCTCGCCTTCAAAGCCAATACGGACGACATGCGCGAGGCACCGTCCGTCGATATCATCCGTTGGGTCACAGCACAGGGAGCAGTGGTTCGCGCCTACGATCCAGTCGCCATGGAGACTGGACGCTTCTCTCTGGAACAGGAAGGCGTGCGTCTGGACGCCGTCACCTTCTGCGAGACTGCGTATGAAGTGGCCGAGAACGCCGATGCGGTGGTGGTTGTCACCGATTGGAACGAGTTCAAGTCGTTGAATATGCAGCAGATTCGTGATTCGATGCGCCGCCCCGTCCTCGTCGATGGGCGCAATATCTATGAGCCAGCGGAGATGAACCACCTCGGTTTCATCTATCGTGGGATCGGACGCGGAACCAACCCGGCTCCAACAGTATTGCCACCCGAAGATACAACGAGCGAAGTTGTCGAGCAGGAAACCCTTAGCACTGGAGACGAGAACTAGTCATGCATGAAGAAGATCAGCCACTCATCTTTACCCCTCTCGTGCGGCGTCCTGGAGTCCCCATTCCCGACTGGCTCTTCGGCCCCGCTGGAGTGGCTGGTCTTCCCGCTCCACTACATACACCACAGGGCGTGAACGTCGCGGTCGGCATCGATATCATCGAGGTTGACCGCATACGCAAGGTCTACGAACACCACAACGAACGCTTTCTGCATCGTGTCTATACGGACCGTGAGATCCAGCAGTGTCGGGGCAAGATCTCACGACTGGCGGGACGTTTCGCCGCCAAAGAAGCGATCAGCAAAGCGCTCGGCACTGGTCTACATGGAGTGGCATGGCGAGAAATGGAGATCGTGCAGTTGCGCAGTGGGCGTCCCACCGTCACACTGCACAGCAACGCCCGTCTTCGTGCACAACAGCTTGGATTGAGCGCCTTCGATGTGAGTATCGCCGACCTCGCGCAGTTCTCCATTGCCATTGCCGTCGCCGTGCAAACCGATCCAACAACACTAGCAAACCAATTGAAAGAACAGGAACAGGGATGAGAGCATTATTACAGCGCGTCAGTCGAGCCAGCGTCACCGTCGATGGGAAGATCGTGGGGGAGATCGGCCAGGGTCTCTTAGTACTACTGGGTGTGGGACAGGACGATGGCGAAGCACAGGTCAAATTGCTGGTCAATAAAATTGTCAATATGCGCATCTTCGAGGATGACGAGGGCAAGATGAACCGCTCTCTACTCGATATTGGCGGCTCGGCCCTGGTGGTCTCACAATTTACCCTCTATGCTGATATCCGCAAAGGACGCCGCCCCAGTTTCATCGATGCCGCTCACCCTACACTGGCCGAACCGCTGGTCGAGCGCTTTAAAGAGGCCATCGCAGCCTATGACATCCCGGTTGCAGGAGGCGTCTTCGGGGCCGATATGGATGTCGCGCTCATTAATGATGGCCCGGTCACGATTTGGATCGATAGCGCATCTCTTTAA
This sequence comes from Reticulibacter mediterranei, assembly GCF_016587455.1. Taxonomy (NCBI): domain Bacteria; kingdom Bacillati; phylum Chloroflexota; class Ktedonobacteria; order Ktedonobacterales; family Reticulibacteraceae; genus Reticulibacter; species Reticulibacter mediterranei. The sequence goes on from NZ_BNJK01000001.1 coordinate 3,536,723, forward strand.
CCCAGACGCTCTTTCTCGTCTCTTTTGTCGTAACTTAAAAGATGACAAAATATTCATTTTCACTACTTTTTCTCTCAAATGGTGAATTTGTCTCTGTATATCCTTTTGCTATTGTCTATATGGTTCCAGTTATGTATACTGATAAAGTATACATTTTTCATTTATATCACAACAACTCAGATCGCAATGGTTATTGGTAGGGGGTAATAAGGGCAATGGCAAAAGAGCGAGATTTAACGGTTCAGCAAACTGTCGAAGCAGCACAACATTTACATACACAAATAGAACAGCTACAGCAATCCCTCATCTTACGCGTCCAGTTACAGGAGATCACCGAAACACAATACAACGAGTTGGTTCAACTTGCGAGAGAGGGGATTGCGTTTCTCCAGAGTTGTCAGGCAAATACCATTGTCACAGCCGAGTGGATCACCCGACGCGACGATCTGATAGCTCGTGCTCAAGCGCTTATAGCAGACGCAAACAAAGCGTAATGCGTCATGTAACAGTGCTTCCTTCTGCCACTTTTTCTCCACGATCTTCGTGATAAAGGAAGATACTTTTTCTACGGCATAGTCAGCATATCAAGGAGGAAGAGTGCATGAATAATCAACCTTATCCACCCGATCCAACGTATCGAGAGAGATATCCAGATATCCACAACGATCAAACCATCCAAACCGCCGCCAGCGATAGCACCTATGCTCGCAGGCAACAGGAAAACTATGTGAACCCGGCAGGGGATCGCGTGGAGCAGCAGGAAGAACTTGTTGAGAATAAGAACGTGAACCGGGCCAACGCGCGCTATTGGACCACCACCATCACTTACTTTGTGCTGGCGGTACTGGAAATCATTCTCTTCTTACGTTTCCTCTTCCGGTTGCTGGGGGCAAACCAGGGGAACGCATTTATCATGTTCCTGTATGACTTGAGCCACGTCTTTGTCGGTGCTTTTAACGGCATTTTCAACGATCAGACGTTGGGGAGAAGCGTTTTTGAAACCTCAACCCTCGTCGCCATGCTCATCTACGCTCTGATCGCCTGGGGCATCGTTTCACTTGCACGCGTCGTCTTCGTGCCCAGAGCATCGGGATATCGCAACACAGTCACAACGCGCCGCCGCGATCTCTAATCAACATATCACGGCTGGCTCATCAAGAGAAGACATCTACAGATCGCGCTTTTGCTAGATCTGTAGATGTTTTTCTTTATCAAGCAAAACAATTCGAGCATATAAATCATATCGTTCCTTAAATAAAAAACACTATCATCGCGTAATTTCTACAGTATATGCAATCGATGTTAAGATTTGTCGCCACAACTAGTAAACTCGTACTATCGTATGGATTAAATAGTCGAGCCAAGTTTATCTTTGTAATGGTAATCTTTATAATTACTGCCTGTTTCAGGCATAATAATTGACAGGCATGTCATTTTTTGATTGTATTGTATCGATAATTCATGCCATGTACGCAAAAGATTCCTCTATCGATAGTAAGGGTTCTTATTTTCAGAAAGAGAGCCAAATAGTTTATGCGAAGAATGGAGAAGTAGCTTGATAAAGCAGGTCTGGCAAAAGCAAGCGCTTCCTTCCGAAGAGTATGCATCAAAAGCGCTACCACAAATCATGAATACCTCAGACCTGACGATGGTATTCATGATGATTATGTTTTTTATTAATAATCCAGTTGGCACAGCCGGGGCGGGTGCCGTCTCTTTCACCTATTGGATTATCGGAGCAGTTGTATTTTTCATTCCCTGCGTCATCGCCACTGCCCAGTTAGGGAGTATGTTTCCCTATGAAGGCTCAACCTACAACTGGACACATAAAGCGTTGGGAGGCTTCTGGAGCCTCTTCGCCAGCGTCTCCTACTGGGTGCCAGGTGTGCTGGGAATGGTGGCGGGAGCCGGCATTGGTGTCACATTTATCCAGGGACTTCATACCGGCTGGCTGGCGGAACCCTGGCAGCAGGGTCTGCTCTTGATCGGTTTTCTGTTATTCTCGGCCTTCTTATCAACTCAGCGTTTGCGCATCGTCCTCAATATCGTCAAAGTGGTGATGTTACTAACCTGGGCCGTCATTGCGCTATTGGGGCTGGCCGCTATCGTCTGGCTGCTGACGGGCCATCACTCCGCAACCAACTTTGCCGAGACGCGCGATTGGGCCATTACGCCGGGAACCTTCGGCTTGTTTGGTACGGTCACGCTGGCCTATCTGGGTGCCGACGTTTCGCTGAATATGGGCGGCGAGGTCACTACACGCAAAGCGATCCCCCGTCACCTGCTCATTGGAGGCATTGGCGTCATTGTCTGTTACCTGATCGTGACATTATCACTGCTGGTGGTCCAGGGCGCGGATGCAGCCAACGTTGGACCATTTGCCATCATTGCACTGATCGATCAGGTCTTTGGAAAAATTTTGGGGAATATCGCGGCAGTCTGTGTCATTGCCTTTTTCCCTATCTTTACCACCGTGCTAAATTGCTCGTTTGCGCGCCTGCTTATGGTGACGAGCATTGATCGACGTTTACCGATAGGGCTGGGCAGGCTGAACAAGAATCGTGCGCCAGCCAATGCGATTATCTTTCAGACGCTCGTTGCCATCGTCTTCGTCTTGCTCGCCTTTCTAGCCCCTTATGTCATTGCATTTACCAAGCCCGCAGATCTGGCAAACGAGGTATTCACTATTAGTCTTTCAGCGTTAACGCTGATGTGGGCTATCTCTACATCATTTCTGTTTGTCGATTTAGCGGTGCTATACTTCCGAGATCGACAATTTTTCCGACAACATCTCATTGTGCCAATGCCAATCCTGTGGATATGCATTATCGTTGCACCTGTTGCTTGCGTCCTGGCAATTGTTGTAACATTATACTATTCGCCTATACCTCAGCTAATTGGCAATAACCAGTGGGGATATCTTGTAGGAGGTCTAACGGCAGGGTGCCTTGTCATAGCTGCCGTTGCAAGCATGTTTGCCACCAGTGAGGCAGCATGGCAAGATCAAGTCGGAACCAATGATATACAATGGATCGACGGATCTAATCGGAATAATCGTCCTCTCCAGTAAGAGGACATAGGGGAGACTACAGCCGTTCCACTCTTTACCCACCTCATCCTGAGAATTGTTGCATCTATTCTATAGGTGCGCAATTCTTGGGGTTCCTGTTTATTGATAAACTAGCATTTTTCTATTAATCATTCCTGTTTTTATCTAAGAAGGAGTTCTTCATGAGTACTGAAACCTCCGTTGAGGCCGAGGGGCAAGAAAATCTGCGTCCCAATACTATCGGCCTTCCGGGAGTTCTCTTCCAGTCGATCACAACGATGGCCCCGGCCTCGGCAGTTGCAGCAAGCCTCAGCCCCGCCCTGGCAGCTACCGGCATTGCACTCCCATTGGCCGCAATCGTTGCCCTGATCGTCTGCTCTCTCATTGCCCTGAGCATCGGCTCGCTCGCAAAATATCTCCCATCAGCGGGCGGCTATTTCACCTATGTCAGCCGCTCGCTTGGCGTGCAATCCGGCTGGGTCACAGGCTGGCTCTTTAATCTCGCCTACCTGCTCATCGTACCTTTCCAGTTGCTGGTGCTGGGACCAACGATGGAAGATTTTATGAAAACAACCTTTCATATCTCGCTAGGCTGGTATACCTGGTTTGTCGTTTTCGCTATCATCGTTTTCCTACTGACCTACTTTGGTGTCAAGATCTCGGCCGATGCTGGCGTTATCCTGGGCAGCATCGAAATCGCCGTTTTCGTCCTGCTCTCTCTCTGGTTGATCTTCACCGCTGGCAGCAACAATACCATCGGTGCCTTCAATCCCGCCAATAGCGCCCTTCCGGGCCTGGGGGGCTGGCAGGGAGTACTGTTTGGCATGATTTTTGTATTGCTAGCATTTGCGGGCTTCGAGTCGTCCGCACCACTGGCTGAAGAGGCACATAATCCTCGCCGCACTGTGCCACGCGCCATTCTATTAGCAGCTGTCTGTATCGGCCTCTTCTATGTCCTCTGCTCCTATGCCGCAGTCGTTGGCTGGGGACCGGCAAATATCGGCAAATATGGCAGCGATCCCTCGCCCTGGGTGACGATGGCCGGTCGCGTCTGGGGTCCGTTCCAGATAATCGTCATTCTGGCTATCCTTAACAGCGCACTGGCAAATGCGAATGCTGGCGTGAATGCTGCAACACGCGTGATGTACGCCATGGGCCGCACACGCACACTACCAGCCATCTTCGCGCATTTGAATAAACATCAAGTTCCCGATTTCTCCATCATTCTGGCAATGATCATCGCCCTCGTCTGTGGCCTGGTCCCAGGCTTCGTCTATGATCCCTTGACGGCCTTCGCACTGCTGGGAACAATCATCATCCTGCCGATCATTCTGGTCTACATCGCCACCTGCATCTCGGTTCCCGTGTTCTATCGGCGCGAACATCCCGAAGAGTTCAATGTGTTGCGTCATATCGTAGTGCCGGTTATACCGCTGCTGATTATGCTCTTCGTTCTCTATCTGCAACTCGTTCCCTTGCCAGCCGCGCCACTCAACCTGGCGGCTCCTATCGTGGGAGTCTGGCTGGTGATTGGTATCGTGATTGCAGTGGTACTCAACAGTCGCTCCCCCGAATTATTGGCGGCGGGACGGAAAGTCTATGTCGAAGGTGAAGAGGAGTAAAGCGGCAAGCCTCTCTTCCCTCGTCATCAGCCAGTTGTAAACAGTAAAACGCGGCTCAGAAGTGACGCTATTAGCCTTCTGAGCCGCATTTTAGCTCCTTTTTCTCTTTTTTGTAGAACTCCACAATCCCTGACGCGACCTGGATCACGGCCTCCCGCAACTCCACCGGCTCCAGCACTTCAGCAAAGGTGCCAAATCCGAGAATCTCGCCGCGTGCTTGAACAAACGAGCCAAAATCCAATGTCAGGGTTATCCAGCCCTCTTCGTCTGGTTGACTGGCCCGCTCGATCTGCTGATGCACGGCCTCTCCCAATATCTGGGGCAAGATCGGCACAAACGTTGGCGAGACCCGCAACTTTACCGGATACATCGTCCACTGCTGCAACTCAGTACTCACCTTAATCCAGTATTGTTCCAGATCAAAATCGTCGGGCCGCTCGCTCGCCTCATCTAACACCTCCGCCTGTCGCACTCTTGAGATGCGAAAGATGCGCAAATCGTTATGCGAGATAGCGACGAGATACCAGATCCCGGCCTTGGCGACCAGTCCCAGCGGATCGACAACGCGCTCGCTCATCTCGCCATTAGACTTACGATAGACGAGCCGCACCTTACGATCATTCCACACAGCCTCGCGCAATATGTGTAAATAAGGCGATACGTCGGTGACATAATACCAACCAACCGTATCGACATAGATGCGCTGGCGCGTATGTTCAATATCGCGACGATGATCGGATGGCAGCGCCGCCAGCAGCTTCAACAGTGCCGCATCCAAAGCCTTTTCCGCACCAAGATCAGCCAGGGGACGCATGATGCCCGGCATAAAGAGGGTACGCACTTCGTCTTCAGTCAGCCCGGTAAGATTGGTGCGGTATCCTTCAGCCAGGATACAGCCACCGCCCGGTCCTCGTTCTGCATAGACGGGCACTCCAGCGGTACTCAACGCCTCGATATCGCGATAAATGGTTCGCTCGGAAACCTCCAGCCGCTGCGCCAGCTCTCGCGCCGTGATTTGACCGCGAATCTGAAGCATCATCAAAATAGAAAGAAGTCGATCCGCTCGCATAGTATCCTTCCTGCCTGACAAACAATCTCACTTTCACCCCTCATATTACAACAGAATCCTGACACAAGATGTCATATATCATCAGTTATACTTAGAACACAAGATCAAACGCGAATAGCTCTCTTTAACAAAATAAGGAGGATCAAGCGTGAACTACGAGTTGCTGACCTATACAATAATGGCACACCAGCGAGAATTGCAGCAAGAAGTCGAGCAACAACGCTTGCTGGCTCGTTTCCCCGGCCAATCCAACTCCACTGTACGCCATGCCATTGGACAGTGTGGCGTGATCCTGATCAGGGTTGGCATGAAGCTAAAACAGGTGGAAATGCATGGAAAACCGCAAACGATATAAACACCGGGTATCTCTTTGAGGGAGATACCCATATTTTTTACTTACTACTTTCCTTTCACTCCTTCTCCCACAACACGACCCCTGTTGCATTTTTCTCACAATCCGCTATGATAGGAATGTTTCAATAGAAATGATTGTAAAGTTTCAGGGAAGGATTATGTTACATCGGTCTCCAAAGGTCAGATTTTCGCCCTCGTCCTCGCTTAAAAAAGGTCGGCACTGGCTCTGGATTACCGCACTCATCATCGTCTTTTTCGTTGGATACACCGTCGGCTCAAATATTCATCCTGCATCACCCACACCGGCAATAACGCCAACGCCAACGGCGACACAGCCAGTAGCAACACCCACGCCATCAGAACCAGCGGTGCACTATAAAGTTGGTCAAAAACTGCAAATTAACGGCGTCTGGCAGGTAACAGTAACAGCCGTGCATACCAGCGCAGGAGATCAAAACGCTAAACCGAAGCCGGGCAACACCTTCCTGCTCATCGATATTGAGATGAAAAATATATCAAGCCAGCCGCAAACCGTCTCCAGCCTCTCCCAATACACACTACATGATACTGTTGGTCAGACGTATCCGCCAACACCACTCAGCAGCGCCCCGACGCCCGATGGTACATTGCAAGCTGGTGCCCAGTTGAAGGGAACGCTCACCTACGAAGTTCCCGCCACCATCCATGCCTATATCCTGGGCTTCCTCCCCATAGAGGACGGGCAACCAGTGCTATGGGATATTCAGGATTGAGTTACTCACTTTTCACTCAGTTCACAGATAGACGATTCTGTTGATATTGCCCTGACGTTGCAAAGTTCCTGACGGGAGATGACAGGATTACCGGATATACTAAGCTTGTTGAGAATATTGTAATGGACTGTGCTTTGAACACCACTATGGGAAGCAATCACGAGACATTCTTCCAGAGCAACCCTTGCTCTAGAACGATAGTACGTCATACTATGGTAGAGACAACAGCGCTGACCTGCTGCACTCCGGCAGCTCAGACCACTGTGACTGAATGATCTATATGTTATTTCTTCCCTGTAAACTACAGGAGGTTTCGCTTGTCCAAACGTGAATTTACGGTTGCCAATGAATATCACTACAACCGCATCAGCCCTACACGCTGGATCATTTCACACCTGCTACGCCATAAATATGCTGCCTTCGGGTTTATGATCCTCTCTCTCTCTTCCAATGCCCTTTTCTCTTCGATTTCAGTTCAGACCGGAAGAGCATTTAACGCCGTCCTCTTGGGAGAAGCTGGACGCGCACAACTGGTGACGATTGCCCTCACCTTGCTGGTCATCGTCATCCTCGCAGGTACCACCGATCTTGGCGCACGTCTCCTATCTGAGATCACTGGCAAACGCTTTGCGCGCGATGCTCGTGAAGAACTCTATATCAGCCTGCTGGGAAAGAGTCAGACCTTTCACAATCGACAGCGGGTTGGCGATATTATGGCGCGTGCCGCCAATGATATGTCATCGTTGAGTGATATGGTCGTGCCTGGCTTTGATATCACCTTTGATTCATTTGTCAGTCTGACCTCAAATATCATCTTTATTGGCCTGCTCAGCCCACAATTGCTGCTCACGCCATTGTTCTTTACAATCGTATTTTTGATTGCGCTCCGCCACTATTCGCGTCGCCTCAGCCCTGTCTCGAATCAAATGCGTGCGCAGTTTGGCATTACCAATGCCATCCTCAACGAGGCCGTGAACGGAATCGAAGTCGTCAAAGCGACCGCTCAGGAAAAGCAAGAGTTGAGCAAATTTGTAAAGAACGCCACCCTCTATCGCGACTTCTTTATCAAAAATGGCAAGATTCAGGGACAATATCTCCCTACTCTATTGCTCGGTATCACGCTGGCTCTGGCCTTTCTGCATGGCCTGTATCTGGTTTCAAGCGGACAATTGTCGATCGGCAGTCTGGTTGCCTTTATGGGGCTAATGGTCAATCTACGCTTCCCAGCCTATATGTCTATCTGGACGTTTAGCCTGATCCAGCTCGGAGTGGCAGGTGCCGGGCGCATCCTGAAGCTGATGAAAGAGGAGACTGATCTGGACGAGAACGAGCAGGGCCATCAGAAAGAGATGCGGGGCGAGATCGTCTTTGACAACGTCACCTTCAGCTATGGTACGACGCCCATCCTGAAAAACGTCTCGTTCCATGCAAAGCCCGGCGAGACCATCGCCATCGTTGGACAGACCGGCTCTGGCAAAAGCACGCTCACCAAACTGGTGAACCGCATCTATGATGCCAATGAGGGACGAGTGCTGATCGATGGCGTCGATGTGCGCGACTGGAACCTGGATGCTCTGCGCTCACAGATCTCGACCATCGAACAGGATATCTTCCTCTTCTCACGCTCACTTGCCGACAACATCGCTTATGGCCTGGGACAAAAAGCGAATCGTGCGGGCATCGAACAGGCAGCAAAGGATGCACAGGCCCACGATTTCATTATGGGTTTCAAAGAAGGCTACGAAACCATCGTGGGCGAGCGTGGCGTCACCCTCTCGGGTGGACAGCGCCAGCGCATCGCCATCGCTCGCGCATTGCTCACCGATCCTCATATCCTGATCCTCGACGATTCCACCAGCGCCATCGATAGCGCCACCGAGGACGAGATCCAGAAGGCTATCAAGCGCGTCTTGCTGGGACGAACAACGCTCCTGATCACCCATCGCCTCTCACAGATTCGCTGGGCCGATAAGGTGCTGGTCGTGCGCAAAGGTGAAGTGATCGACCAGGGAACACACGATGAATTGATGGAGCGCTGCGAGACGTACCAACGCATCTTCTCGCACTACGAAAGCGCACCTGCTGCAACGGAACAAGCCATTCCAATGACCGCCGCCGGTGGAGAATAGAAGAGGAGTGAATCAATGGGCTTTATTCTTGAAGGTCTGGACGCAGAAGCATATGATCGTTCGTATTCGGATCGTCAGCTCATCGGGCGCATCATTAGCTACTTCCGTCCCCACTTATCGCTGATGCTCTCAGTCGCCGGGTTGATCGTTCTCAACTCGGTGATGGATACCGCCTTCCCCGTGCTGATCTCGCAGAGCATCGACACGATGGTAACTGATAAGGTCATGCAAACGGCGATCTGGCTGGTGGTCTTCATCCTGCTGGCAGCCGTCTTCTCGTGGACCTGCAACCTGTTTCGCCAATGGTTTACTGCACGTGCGGTTGGCAACGTGGTTCTGCAACTGCGTAAAGATGCATTCTCATCGGTGATGTCGCGCGATATGTCGTTTTTTGACGAATTTACATCTGGCAAGATCGTCAGCCGCGTCACCTCTGACACCGATAGTTTTGCAACTGTTGTGACTTTGACGCTCAATCTGCTCAGTCAAATCCTGCTCTTTCTGCTGGTGGCAACGATCCTGTTTTTTAGAAACTGGCAACTCGCGCTCCTGGCTTGTATTATCCTGCCAGCAATCATCGTGGTGGCACTCGGTTTTCGCTATATCGCACGACGCGCCACCCGCAATGCTCAGCGCTCCCTGGCTCGTGTCAATGCCAACGTGCAGGAGGTGATCAGTGGTATCACCGTTGCCAAGAACTTCCGGCAAGAACAGAACATGTACGACGAGTTCAAGCAGGTAAACAAGCAGTCGTATCAGGTTAATGTGCGTTCTGGCTTCCTCTACAATGGCGTTTTCCCCGTGCTGGTGTTGATCGCCAATCTGGGTACAACCATCGTCGTTTACTTTGGCGGACAGAACGTCCTTAATCAAACTCTTTCCGCCGGAGACTGGTTCCTTTTTGTACAGGGCATTATGCTCCTATGGATGCCCGTCACCAGCATTGCCTCGTTCTGGAGTCAGTTCCAGCTCGGTCTCGCAGCCAGCGAGCGTGTTTTCGCGCTGCTGGATGCCGAGCCACGTGTCCACCAGATCGACGGCCAACCCGTTGCGCAATTGCGTGGCAAGATCGAGTTCCAACGCCTTCTCTTCAGCTATGATGATCGGCAGACCGTGCTGCCCAATTTCAGCCTTACGATCCAGCCGGGAGAGACGGTGGCGTTCGTCGGTCATACTGGGGCTGGCAAATCGAGCATTGCCAAGCTGGTTGCTCGCTTCTACGAATTTCAGGGCGGACAACTGCTGATCGATGGACACGATATTCGCAGCTTCGATCTGCACGATTATCATCGTCGCCTGGGCATCGTTCCACAGATACCTTTCCTCTTCTCAGGCACGGTGGCCGACAATATTCGTTACGCTCATCCCGATGCAACCTATGAACAGGTAGAAGAGGTGGCAAAACGCATAGGTGGTGGAGACTGGTTAGAGGCGCTCCCAGATGGATTGCAAACAGAGGTCGGAGAGACTGGCAAAGCGCTCTCAATGGGCCAGCGGCAACTGGTCGCCCTGGCGCGTGTGCTGTTGCAAGATCCAGCTATCATCATTCTGGACGAGGCCACCGCCAGCGTTGATCCCCTGACCGAGGCCCAGATTCAAGAAGGGCTGGATGTCATCTTACAGGATCGCACCGCTATCGTGATCGCTCATCGCCTCTCGACTATCAAACATGCGGACCGTATCATCGTCCTCAATCGTGGACATATGGTGGAAGAGGGCAATCACGAAGCATTGATGCAGCGCGGCGGCCACTACTCCCAACTCTACAACACCTACTTCCGCCACCAATCGCCCGACTACAAACCCGGCGAGGGCTTTGTGCCAGTGCTACTACCAGTGGAAGAGGAAGAAGAACAGGAGCAAGCCACCCTCCATTAAGCAGCCATCACGACATCAACAAAAAGCGCCTGAACACCTCGATCAGGTGCTTTTGTATTAAGCAAAAACATAAAAAACATTTCATTCCCCAGCGTTATATTCCTCTTTTTCTATACAATATCACTTCAACTAATTTTTATAGTATTTTACATAATAACATGGTAATATACCATTGCATCCTGATGTGGGGTTGCAGAGGAAAATAGTTCTATGGTAGAAGATTAGGAATTTGTTGTGGCGAAGTCAAAAAAGTGGAAGAGCAACAGGAGCAAACACGGTCAGAGGAACAAAAAAAGCAGTCGCAAGTATACGACACGAGCATGAAAGACCTCGTTGATCGGCAGGCGAAAGATATTCTGCCCGCGCTTTTACTGGGGCTAACCTCTCAAGAGACACTCAACATAGAGGTCGTTAAACCAGTGTTATGGTCGGATAAGGTCTATCTGGTTATGTACCAGGGCAAACAGCATATCCTCCATATCGAGTTCGAGTCGGGCAAGAACAAGCGAATGGGCGCACGTATGCTGGGCCTACAACGCGATGTTGCACCTCGAACACAACCTGCCGGTGATCTCAATTGTAATCTATCTGTTCGAGACGCAGATGGTCATTTCCCCGTTTCTGATGGAGGGCGGAGACGGCATCATCACCACCTTTCATTTCCGCATCATTCCGCTGTTTCAACTCAAAGCAGAGAAATACATCCACGAACACATCGTCTGCATGTATCCACTGCTTGCGGCGATGGAGGGCGCGAACAGCCAACTCATAAAGACGGCAACTGATGAACTTTCTGAGGTCTACCACGATGACGCGGCAACGTTGGGCGATTTCTTCGCCTATATGTTAATATTACTGGAGAGGACAGGCACAATGACTCAGTTAGAAAAAGCCAAAACTAGGGAGGCGCTCAGTATGTACGACAACCTCTGGGATCAAAGCGCTATCATCCAACAAATGCGTGCTGCTAGCAAGCAGGAAGGTCGAGAAGAAGGCGAGGTAAAAGCATCACGAAATAACATTGTAAGCGTTGTTCGCGCCCGCTTTCCCCGCCTGACCAACTTAGCGCAACAAAAAGTTGCTCAAATGAGCGACATAGAGCAGCTTAATAGCTTACTGGTGCAAGTCTCAACTGCAACTGATGAAGCAAAAGTACGCGCCTTGCTCACAACCGCAATTGATTGATATACAAATTGGAGGGTTAGCAACAATGCTGCCAACCCTCCAATAATCCTGTCTTCAGACGTGCAACATCTCGCGCAAGAAGCGACCAGTATAGCTCTCATCAACACGCGCTACCTCTTCAGGCGTTCCCTGAGCGAGGATGTAACCACCAGCATCGCCACCCTCCGGTCCAAGATCGAGCAACCAGTCCGCCGTCTTGATCACATCCATGTTATGCTCGATCACCAGCACCGTGTTGCCTGCGTCCACCAATCTGTGCAGCACGTCGAGCAGGCGTTGAATATCGGCAAAATGCAGTCCGGTCGTTGGCTCGTCGAGAATATAAAGTGTGCGCCCGGTTGCCACACGGCTCAGTTCTTTCGCAAGCTTGATGCGCTGGGCCTCGCCACCGCTGAACGTTGTTGCGCTCTGCCCCAGTTTGATGTAATCGAGGCCAACATCGTGCAGCGTTTGCAGCACGCGCTTCAGCTTGGGCTGGTCGGCGAAGAACTCCAGTGCCTCCTGCACATCCATCGCCAGCACTTCGGCAATGTTCTTACCCTTGTAGCGAATATCGAGCGTATCGCTATTAAAGCGCGTCCCCTGACAATCCTTACACGTCACCCAGACATCAGCCAGGAAGTGCATCTCAATCACTTTTTGTCCATATCCTTTACAGGCATCGCAACGCCCGCCCTCGACGTTGAAGCTGAAACGATCCGCTCGATATCCGCGCTCTCTGGCTTCCTCCGTATTGGCAAAGACAGCACGAATTTCATCGAACATGCCCACATATGTTGCCGGGTTCGAGCGCGGCGTGCGCCCGATAGCATCCTGTGTGATATTGATCACTTTATCCAGATGCTTCAGCCCTTCTATTCGTTTGTATGGTCCCACATCGCCTTCGGGCGTATTATGCAATGCTCGCGTCAGTGCTGGATACAACGTCCCATTGATCAGGCTGCTTTTGCCACTGCCACTGACTCCGGTTATGCAGGTCAACAGGCCAATCGGAATGCGAGCCTCGACTTGTTTGAGATTATGCAGCGTGGCACCAGCAATGGAGAGCCAGCCAGCGCCGGGTGAGCGACGATGATTGCCATTGGGCGAGGTGATCTGCAATGCTCCGCTGAGATAACGTCCGGTCAGCGAGCGCTGTTCCGCTATCACCATCTCTGGCGAACCCGCTGCGACGATCTCACCACCCAAGACACCAGCGCCCGGTCCCATATCGATCAGCCAATCGGCGTTGCGCATCGTCTCCTCGTCATGCTCCACCACCAGTACCGTGTTGCCCAGATCGCGCAACTGCAATAGCGTCTCCATCAGTGTACGTTGATCGCGAGCATGCAAACCAATCGAGGGTTCATCCAGCACATACAGTACTCCCACCAGACCACAACCAAGCTGACTCGCCAATCGAATGCGCTGTCCCTCGCCACCCGAAAGCGAGGGCGCAGAGCGATTCAGAGTCAGGTAATGCAATCCCACGTTGAGCATAAACTGAAGGCGCTGGCTGGCCTCGTTCAGTGCCTCCTGAGCAATCTCGAACGCCTCATCGTCCAGCGTCTCATAGAGGGCATCCAGCCACTCCACGAGGCGATCAATCGTCATGTTGCCAACCTCGTGAATTGTCTTGCCTCCGAGCGTGACGGCGCGAACTTCGGCTGAAAGGCGCGTGCCATTGCAGGCAGAACACGGCTGCTGGCTCATATAGCTCATGTACATATCTCTCATGCCTTCAGATGCCGTTTCACGAAAACGTCGCTTGATATCCTGCACAATGCCGGACACTGTGTTCGCCCCCTCATATGACCAGTTCCGCTCATCGCGCTCACCATGATGAATAATCACAATTTGCTCTTTGCCAGAACCATAGAAGAGGACATCGCGAAACTTCTGCGGCAGATCTTTCCAGGGCAGCTCCAGATCCACTTGATAGTGATCGGCAATACTTTGCAGGATATCCCTGTTCCAATGGCTCTTCTTTTTACGCATATTGCCATACCAGCGCAGCGCCCCATCGAGGATCGAGAGGTCGGGATTCTCCACAATCAGTGCCGGGTCGACCTCCATCTGCGTTCCCAGGCCGTTGCAATCGTGACACATTCCCAGTGGCAGGTTTGGACTAAAGTGGGCCGAGATGAGTTCGGGAAAGATGCTCCCACACCGACCACACACCCTCTGCTCGCTTAACGTTATCTCTTCTCCATCTGCCATTATCACCAACAACTTACCGCCGCCAAGACGTAGAGCTGCCCGAATTGCTTTTACCAGCCTTTCATTCCAGGCATAATCGCGCTCCTGCGGCACCTGCAACGTCGCCACCACCAGATCAATCGTATGCTTCTGCGTCTCGAACAGTTGCAGACCCGCTAGCACAACGTTCCGCTGACCATCAACACGAGCAAGGGTATAGCCATCGCGCACGGGCTGGGCGATAATCTCGCTCAGTGATCCCTTGTGATCATGCACAAGCGGGGCCAGCAATTGCAATTCGGTTCCGACAGGCAGAGCAGAGAGACGACGCGCCATAGTGGTTGCATTCTGTGGCGCAATCGCATCGCCACATTGCACACAATGAGCTGTGCCGATGCGAGAGTAGAGTAGACGAATATAGTTGATCACCTCCGTAACCGTGCCAACAGACGAGCGCGGGTTCTTCGAGACCGTCTTTTGCTCAATCGCGATAGCGGGACTCAGGCCATCAATGAAATCGACCTTTGGTTTCTCCACCTTCTCCAAAAAGTGGCGCACAAAGGGCGAGAGGCTCTCCACATAGCGCCGCTGTCCTTCGGCATAAATGGTATCAAAGGCCAGCGTCGATTTGCCACTGCCGCTTACCCCAGTCAGCACCACCAGTTTATAGCGTGGAATAGCCACATCAATATGTCTGAGATTATGTTGTTGTGCCCCGCGAATCACGATCTTGTCAGGCTCCAACGTTCTTGCTCGTTGCTGAGAGCGGGAACGCGTACGCCTGCCAGGTGTCACCTGCACCTGCTCTTCTAATAATTGCTTGCTATATGGTCGATACACAGTACTATCAAAAGTGGATAAAGGAGAAGCATCGGGCATAAAATGAGTATCCTCCGTGTTATGATCAGTAGGTAAAGTAATAAGTGGTGTTAGCAAGATGGCCCCAGGCGAGAGGTTGATCTTCACCGGCGCAAGGGATAGAGTAACAGATAGCTCCTGACATCTTCTGTCATAATTAGCATCAGGGTGCATATTCGAGAGGCAAATTTGCCAGAGTGTTTCAATCTATGCCACAATTTGCGGGGTTTGTACGTTGATAATGCTTCTGTTTGCTTGTGTTTTTGTAGGCACTATGGTACACTCTTAAATGGATTCCTATAACTTATTTTGGCTTTAACTCCTGGGGGTGGAACAGGAGTGAAGATAGATATACATAAAGATAATAAGGTTTTTTAGCAATATGCTACACGCAATGTGTAGTCAGGAGGTTCTTTATCACTTTGACAACAGAAAAAATTCGACTGATCCCACTAGGAGGTCTGGGAGAGGTTGGAAAGAATATGATGGTCGTCGAGTACGGAGACGATATCATCATTATTGACGTGGGGGTAATGTTCCCTGATGATGAAATGTTCGGTGTTGATCTGGTTATTCCCGATACGAATTACCTGGCTGATAAAAAGCGGCGTATACGCGGTATCCTCATCACTCACGGTCACGAAGACCATGTTGGCGGCCTCCCTTACATCTTACCAATGCTGGATTTTCCTCCTGTCTATGCCACCCGTTTAACACAAGGGCTAATTCAGGTCAAGCTGAAAGAGCATAGGCTGCTCGATAAAGCGACGGTGAACGTGATTTCCCCGGGCGATCAAGTCGAGTTGGGCGAATGTCGCGCAGAGTTTTTTCGCGTCAATCACAGCATTCCCGATGCCATCGGTATCCTGCTCCGTACACCACTCGGCAACGTGGTACATACCGGTGACTACAAATTTGACTATACGCCGATTGATGGCAAACCAGCCGATTTTGGGGCGCTGGGACAGATCGGCAACGAAGGCGTACTGGTCATGATGGGCGATAGCACACGCGTAGAATCGCCCGGCTACACGCCATCGGAGCGCGTAATCAACGATTCGTTGGACAAAATCTTCGCCAACGCGCCTGGACGCATCATTGTCGCAACCTTTGCCTCGCTGATCTCACGAGTTCAGCAGGTGGTGGATACTGCCGCTCGTTATGAACGTTTTATCGCTTTCTCCGGCCGCAGTATGATCAACAACGTCCAGATGGCAATGGAGCTGGGCTACCTGAACGTCCCCAAAGGCATGATTATTCGTGCCGAGGACATCAACAAGTTCCATCCCGATCAGGTGGTGGTGGTCTGCACAGGTAGCCAGGGAGAGCCAACCTCGGCCCTGACGCGCATCGCGAACCAGGATCATCGCCTTATTCGCATCGCGCCCGGAGATACCGTCATTCTCTCGGCAACCCCGGTTCCTGGCAACGAGAAGATGGTCCATCGCACTATCAACAACCTGTTCCGGCTGGGTGCGGAGGTGTTTTACCAGGGTCTCTCGAATGTGCATGTATCAGGACATGCGGCACAGGAAGAGCTAAAATTGATGCTCAGCCTGTTGCGCCCCAGATTCTTCGTGCCAGTGCATGGAGAGTATCGGCAACTGGTCCTGCACGCAAAACTGGCCTATTCGCTGAGCATTCCCGAAGAGAATATCCGGGTCGCCGAAGATGGGGATATCCTGGAGGTGACGGAAGGCGGAATTGAGCTGATCGAGCATATCACCTCCGGCAACGTCTATGTCGATGGGTTGAGCGTCGGTGATGTGGGCCAGATCGTCCTACGCGACCGCAAGGTGCTTTCGCAGGATGGTATTCTGATGGCGGTGCTGACCGTCGATAAAGAGACGGGCCAACCCATTGCCGGTCCCGATATCGTCTCACGCGGCTTCGTTTATATGCGAGATGCTGAGGAGTTGCTGGAAAGCGCCCGAGAGCGTGTACTGGAGTCCCTCATCGGTCTCAACGGTCACAGTTCCGATTGGGCATTCGTCAAAGACAAGATCAAGCATACTCTTAGCGAATTTCTCTACGAGAAAACGCATCGCCGTCCTATGATCTTGCCCGTCGTCATGGAAGTCTAATCACTTACCAAAAAGAGAGGTAGCGCTATTTGCTACCTCTCTTTTTTTACCTTTCAATAAATAGAAATAGCGTTAAAATATTATTGCATAGTACAACTACATCTTTCATTATATATCACCTGACCAGATATAAGTCTATACCTTTTTTCATTCAAAATACAAAATATCCATGAATTTATAAAATAAGTTCTCAAAATTAGTTTTAGATCATTATACAGAAGCATAAGAAATTTAAGTTATAGGTAATTTAGAGCATTTACTTGCAAATAATGGTTTAAGAACGTATAATTAGAATATCTTATTGGTGTACAGTATTCACACTTCACAAAGAGAAAGGATGTCGCATGGGATTTGACCAATATCATGAACCGGCCAATGAATTGTCACAGGAAGTTCGTACATTTGCACGCGTAATTACATCTTTACAGGAAGAGTGCGAAGCCATTGGCTGGTATGAGCAGCGAATCTCATTGGAGCAAGATGCTGAAGCCAGACAAATACTGCTCCATGCTCAAGCAGAAGAGTGCCTGCATTTTTCCATGGATCTAGAGTTCTTATTACGTCGTCATCCCAAATGGCGTATCGCTGCCCAGCACGTACTTTTTCAACCCGGAGACATCATTGCTAATGCCCAGCGCGGCGAAGATGCACAGGAGAGCGCAGAATCTTAGCACAGGTCAATGCTATCGCCATTGATAGCTGCATATAAATAGATTCTACTGGCCCTAAAATCCCCTTTAGATAGGTACATCTACCACTAAAGGGGTTTCTTGTTGCCTTGCAAGATGCTTGCAGCATCTTGCAAGACAATCTGGCTACATTCGCCTCTTAATGCTAGCTACCCATTCTCCTGCACGTTCACGTTTGCCAGCACCACAGACTCAACAGAGGGAGCTGCCTCTGGACGTTGGGCAGGCTTTTCACCGCGCTTGAGGGGCCGCCATACCTGCGTATAACGCGCCATGACGTAGGAACCAATCACCAGAATACCAGCAATGGCCTGCGCTATCAGCGACTCAACATTGGGGAAAACAGCAAACCACAAACCCGCCCAATCGGGGATCGGCCAGTTCAGATCTGTGCTGGAGATCCAGTGAGCCAGTTGCATCTCCTGTACCTGCTCGCCAACCATCACCAGCAACACCACGCCCAGCATCACGCCAGTAAATACCAGCATCTTCTTGTAGGGGAAACGGCGGTGCGCAATAAACGTCAGGATGCCCACAATGCCGGTGAAGAAGGCGCCAATCAGAATGCCATATAGAACGATGAGCGAACCCACCTGTAGGCGCAGGCTTTGCAAAAAGAGGACAATCTCGAAGCCTTCGCGATAGACGGAGGTTAAGCCAAGAATAACCAGCCCGCTGAAGAGACGGGATTGCGAACCTTCGGGGCTTTTCGCCTCTTTCAAAATCTCCTTCTTGCGGCGATTGTGAATCGAAATCCATCCAGTCCAGTAAATCTTGTGGAAGAACCAGTTCATAATCACGAGGAGAACCACGATAGCCAGCAGACCCGTCGCGGCCTGAATGTTGAGCGCTGAAACATTATCGGCCAGGCTGCTCAAAATCCCCACAACTATGAACCACGTGATGATGGAGGCAACAATACCCAGGCCCGCGCCTATCGCAATCGGACGCCGGTTAGACTGATTAGTTCCCATCATGCTGGCCGTAATTGCGGACAACACAAGAATACTTTCCAATCCCTCACGGAAAACGAGCAGCGCCGTATTGAGGATCGCAGCGCCAGGGGTAAGGTGCGCTACTGTCGGGTCTGGATTACCGGACGACGTGATGCCCTGCCATACAAGTACACCGCCCAAAAATACTGCCGCAATGATCAGAAATACGCGTAGAATGGTTCGTCCTGTCTTTGGAATAGCAATCCCGCGAATCATGGAAAAGATCCTTTCTCTCACTTGAGAACGCCAAATTTGGCGCGACAACATAGCAGCTCCCGCTGATACAAGAGGCTCTGTTATCTTTAGCCAATCACCCCATCTACATTAGGTAATGCTAATACACTAGTTCCTCACTCGGATATTAGCATTACCTAACAGATATTGTCAAGGTTAAACGCTTGATAAATGGTGAAATCGGCTATGATAACCAGGTAGTTTTCACAGAAAAGTGGGTTGGAATGCGCATTGGACGCGCCGTCATTGGATATCCAACATATAAGAAGGCGACGATAAGATCGTCTTTCTTCAGGCCAAACCAGCGCTTGACCATTGGATCATATGCGGTATCTCCTGTGCGCCACACGGTCGCCAATCCTATCTCTTCTGCCGCCAGCATCATATTCTGAACGGCAGCGCCAGCAGCTTCGACGCATTCGATAGGATAGTCGCCTTGCAGTTGTTGCACCTCAGTAATGGCAACAACGACAATGACGGGAGCACGCATAGGCTTTGCGCGTTCTCGCAGCATTTTTTTCTGGAGATTGGCAACAGGGATAGGTTCATGAGAGGATTGTTCGAGGCGTGTTTTCAGTGAGTTGGCCATCACATCGCCCAGAGCTTGACGCGCAGAACCAGTCAGCACAAAAAAGCGCCAGGGTTCAGTAACGTGATGGCTGGGGGCGAAAGTACCGGCTTCTAAAAGCCGCTCAATTGCTTCACGCGACGGCTGCTCCTGCGACACGTGGCCAACGCTGCGACGTTGCTTAATTGTGTTCAGGACTTGCACATTCTGCGTGCGCTCAAAGAAGATTTTCTTCTCTACAGTATTGTCCATACCAGTACACCCTTTTCTTTACAGGACAACGGCTTGACGAGGAGCATCAACCATCATAGTTTTTCTCTCCCTCGATAAACTTATGCACTTCCTAACAGGATTGATGTCGCCACCACAAGCGCTCCACCACCCACAACCTGAACGATCGATAACCACCAGCTTGTTCCAAAGAACTTCGCACGAATGCCAGCAATAGCAAACAACTCGATTACAACAACGATATATGTGACATAGAGCGCTATTTGCACATTTGGAATCAAGAAGGGCAGCGTATGTCCCGCTCCACTCAGGAAGGTTGCCAGGCCAGTAATAATACCGCGCAGGATCGGTTTGCCGCGCCCGGTGAGGTCGCCATCGTCCGAGAGCGCTTCTGAGAAAGCCATACTGATGCCTGCGCCGAGTGCAGAGGCCATACCTACCAAAAAGACCGTAAAGGCGACATGCGAGACAAAAGCGACGGCAAAAATAGGTGCCAATGTCGAGACCGAACCATCCATCAGACCGGTTAGCGCTGGCTGCACAATCTGCAACACAAAATCGCGATCCTTGCCGCCGAGTTCCTCTTTTTCTACAGGCTGTGGTGCCGCCTGGGGAGCTTGATAATCCAGACCACGCACCAGAGGTTCATTCCAGGCCGGATGCAAGGCTGGCTGTGGCGTGTTTGCAACAGGCCGTACCAGTGGCGATGTCACCACCTGCTGAGGTGCCAATGCTCCGGTACTCCCGCTCGGACCAGATTTATTCGCGGTGAAACTATACCACTGCTGATCCGGGCCAAAAAAGCTCACCCGGAATAATGGGGTCGATCCTTGCTGTGGCGCTGTTTGCGCGCCTCGTTCAACAGCCTGACCGCCCTGATAGCGTGGATCTCGCTCTGAACCAGCAGGCTTGCCGGGTACTTTGACAGCTGCCATACGTCCCCCAGTCACAATGGGAGGCGTAATCTGCCATTTTCCACTCGGCTCATCTGTTTTCCACTCGTCTGTTTTCCAATCATTGGCGAGAGGAAAAGCATCGTCATCGAAATCATCGCGTCGAACAGACGATGATGAATATGCCATTTCTTTCTATTTCCCTTCAGTCTCCTAAATTTACCCACGTCTGGGCGGTTCTTGCCTCTATCTTAAAGGCCATGCTTGTTCGATTGGACGGTTGACGCCGCGATCACCTCTGCCTGAGCCGGGCGAGACTCACGCTGCATACACCCCCACCAGCAGCCATCAAGCATAAACCTGATATTAGATCGCGTTGAGAGAGAAAAAAGAATGCCAACAGGTATAAACCGCATGCTGCTGCTATACCCATTTGCACAATCAAAGATGGCGTCTCTGGCATTTTTGTACACCCTTTATTCATCACGCAGGCGATAGCTTCTATTTTCACCTCATCTAATCATTAATTTACTTACCCGCTCACTATGTTTCAAGGTACTATGGTCAGGAATAGGACTTGTAGATAGAAGAATGTTTAGATTTCTTAACCTGGACAGGGAAAAAAGGGGGAAATCGAAGAATATTCTTAACCGATGAAAATCCACCTAACTGAGCTATCTGGCCCTATTGCTTCTCTCAAACATGTGCGCTATCATACGAGGTATCTCCGATGTGTTGTGAGCAAGGAGGGAACCAGGAATGGCCGGCAGCAAATCAAATAAAGAGGCAAAGGATCAGAATAATCGTAGAGCATCAGATGCGGGAGCAATTTCTTCGCGCTCAAGTAAGGCCGCTGGGGGAATCGGATTGCGGACGGGACGGCTACGCATAGAAGCGCAAAGAATACAGAAAGCACAGGTTGAACAGAGTTCCAATCCATCCTCGTCACGTCAGGGCACGCGGAGTCAGTCCGCCTCTGGCAAATCGGCGCAGCGAGGGAAGAGTTCGCAAGGAACCAGAAAAGCAGCTTCGTCCCGGCGTCCTGCTGGCGTCTCCCCGCTTTCTCCAACTGCGAACGATCCACGCGATACCAAATTTATCAAGTGGGCACAGGATAAATGGAATAGCCTGGAACCTCATCATCAGCAGAGTATTTTCGGATTCCTATTATTGACCTTATCACTGCTACTCTTTAGCTCACTGACAATCTTCAGCACAGCCCCTATCTGGAGTAGTATCAATAAATTTTTCGTCACGTTTTTCGGCTGGTCGGCCTATCTGCTGGCGCTGGGCCTGGTTGCCTTCTCGCTGGCACATTTTCTTGAAGGTATTCGCCGTCAGCGCTTTATTCGCTGGTCCATGGCTATTGGTCTGGGTGCCATCTGGCTGCTGCTCTTGCTGGAAAGCCGCCTGATCGCCGGGCATATGGCGGTCGGAGTGCTGGCAGAACTGCTCGTCCAACCCTTTCTGGGCTGGCCTCCCGCTGTTGGTCATATCGTTGTCCTCGGTCTAATCATCATCATTACTGTAATCACATTCCGCATCACGTTTGGGCATGTCCTGCTGGTGATGGCATTCATTCAGCGCTTGCTTGCTAGTGCCCCAGGCCAACAATCAGCACCGCCACTTCTGCTTCCGGGCCTTCCTCCTATCTCGGACAGCGCCCACGCTTCAGCCGCTATATGCACAGCGCAGAAACAATTGCCGTTGGCGAGAATACTCCCCCGTTGCGCGCCGCTCCGGGCGACGTAGCGCTCCCGTCCAGCTCGAAGAAGACGACGTTGCCGACCTGCTGGATGATGAAGAGGCCGATATCGACTTCGAGCCAGATTTCGAGGAAGAAGATCTCCTGAACGACATCAACATCCACAAAAACAAGGTGAGCAGAGTACCGAGAGGGGCGCGCACCACTCCACCACCGCTCGATCATGCCGAGCATAGCCGCGCCGTCAAAGGTGCCAGCCAGCAATCGTTACCCTTCGACGCTAAGAACGAGGGCAAGATCATCTTGCACCAACCAAACGAGATGGAGCCGCTCGCTCCCAATCCTCGCCGCGCTGGAGCAAAGAAAACGCAGACCGCCAGCGCTCAACAGCCCAATATCCAATCCACCTGGAAATTGCCAGACATCTCGCTCCTGCACAGCCCGGAGGATGTCAAACAGCAGATGCGCGGCGACGATGTAACGGCGTTGGCGCGCATCATTCAAGAGACGCTGCGCAGTTTTCGTGTGGATGCCGAGGTCAGGGCAGAAGATGTCAGCATTGGCCCCACCGTTATTCGCTTCGGCATTCGTCCCACTGGCAAACCCGAAATGATGCTCGACGAAAGAACCGGCAAGATGGTGCCAGTACGCGATGCAGCGGGTAATATCATCTATGAAGTACGTACGCGTGTGAGTCGCATCATGGCCCTGCAAAACGATCTGGCCCTGGTGCTTGAAGCCAAAACGATTCGCATGGAGGCACCCGTCCCCGGTCGTCCCTATGTGGGTGTGGAGATTCCTAATAAGAACAGCCGTCTGGTGACGATGCGCGAGATTTTGGAAAGCAAGGAATATCAGGCGGCGAAAGCAAAATCGAAGCTGGCAGTTGTGCTTGGTCGAGACGTTGCCGGTCAGGTGCGCGTGGCAGATCTTTCGCGTATGCCGCACCTATTGATTGCAGGAGCAACTGGGGCTGGTAAATCAGTTATGATTAACGTCATCATCGCCAGCCTGCTCACAGAATCAACTCCCGACGATGTGCGCCTGCTGATGGTCGATCCAAAGATGGTGGAACTCAGCATGTATAACGGCATCCCCCATCTGCTTTCGCCGGTAGTCATCGAGGTTGATAAGGTTGTTTCGCTGCTTAAAAATGGGATCAACGAGATGGAGCGGCGCTATCGTCTCTTCTCACAGTTGGGCGTGCGCAACCTCGACGGCTATCGCAAGCTACGATTGGAGAAAATCGGCAAAGGCGATACCTCGCTCAACAATCTGCCCTCGATTGTGATTATCATTGACGAGTTGGCCGACCTGATGATGGCCGCGCCAGAAGAAGTTGAGGGCATGATCTGTCGCCTTGCTCAACTGGCACGCGCCACTGGTATTCACCTCGTCATCGCCACGCAGCGTCCCTCCGTCGATGTCATTACTGGATTGATTAAAGCCAACATTCCCACGCGCATCTCGTTCATGGTCAGCTCAGCTGTGGACTCGCGCACGATCATCGATATGGGAGGAGCCGAGCGCCTGCTGGGTCGCGGCGATATGCTCTATTTGCCAGCCGATGCGGGCCGTCCAGAGCGCGTTCAGGGAGCCTTTCTCTCCGATGACGAAGCGGCGGTGCTGGCCGATTACTGGCGACAACAGACTGCCGAACACAATCAGTCTCTCGATGCCGACGATGCCACACAGCCAGCCATCGAGCCAGGCTGGGAACTCAAAGACATGCCTTCCGACGATTTCGACCTGGACGACGAGCTACTCGATAAAGCCGAGGAGATCGTGCGGGAGTATGGCCGCGCCTCCATCTCGCTTTTACAGCGTCGCCTGCGCGTTGGCTATTCTCGTGCGGCACGCCTGATAGATCTGCTGGAAGAGCATGGTATCATCGGCCAGTTTGAGCCAGGCGGCAAGGCCCGCGAGATTCTCGACAGCAACAGCGGCTATGGACAGGGTGATGAAGGCGATTCGTTGTCCGATGTCGCCGAAGAGATTGCTCAGGAAGAGCAAGAACGCAATAAATATCTGCGCGAACAGGCTGCCCGCCAACGCCAGCAACGCAACCAGTTGCCAGACGAAGACAACGAAGACGACGGTGAGGATGAGGACTTCGACGACGGCATCTACATCGAAAGATAGGTTTCAATCCTCACAAGGAAGAAGAGATTCACCAGCCCGGATGACATCAAGTGGAAAGGGAGGCTGTATGGACCAGGAAACTGTGCCTCTACGGACCATACGCCCATGCGCAAATCTCTTCTCTATTTCAGTATACCTGCACATCCAAATATAACAGGCAGATATCTCCCCAATACTTATTCGGTATGACGAGTCTGGGGCGAGCTACTCTGATCCATCGGCTCCAGATAACGAAACAGATTCGTTTTCCCCTCTTTGATGATCTGCTCCTGAGATGGTGAGGTAAGGGAGAAAGCCAGAGCAAGCAAAGCCTGTCTGATCTGAAAAAAAACTAATGCGGAGAGATGGCGGGTTTCCGCATCGAGATGAGGAAAACGTTTCTCCCATAGCTTTTCTGTACGCAGTAAAGATTCATCCAGAAGTTGCTGAAACTCGGCAGGCACCTGGAGGACTGCATGTGGTCCAACGAAAAGAGAAACCAATCCCGGGTGAGCAGATTTCAGATCAACAATCGGATCTATCAAACGATCAATCATATCCGCAAGTGGCAGCGTCACTATCTCAGGTTTAGACATTTTCTCATATATAACATGCAATTCCTGGACATATCGCTCCATTAAATGCTGCACAATAGCTTCTTTATTGGGAAAAAAGCGATAAAGTGTCCCGATAGACGTTTGCGCACGAGCCGCAATCTCGTTGGTTGTCGCAGCTTTATAACCAAGCTCGGCAAATGTTCGTTCAGCGGCATCGAGGAGCCGCCGCATACGCCGTTCACCTCGTTCCTGCTTCGGCACACTGCGCATATGTGCTGCCTGTGTCATCGCTCCCTTTTCGCCTCCTTGACTTGACAATAGATAGCCACGTTCGTATAATGCAAATAAATGAGAGCGTTTTGCTCTCATTTTCCAATCGGCCAGACCACATATGCCCAAATAATACCATGCTCGTGTAGAATGTGGTAGGCTTGCGAGGAACGGGCAAGAAGAGCGTGTCAATAGTAGCATATGACGACTGGTGTTAATGTTGATTGCTTGTTCTCTTATTGAACAGCATAAATTGGAGGTAAAGCATGAACACAGATTTGCAAAGCAACGAAGTCAGATATCAAGAGGCAGAGGCTCTGCTACAGCGCTACATCCAGTTTCTTTTCGAGAAGAACATTGATGGCTGGATGACTCTACTGGATGATAACTTCGTGATTGAATTTCCTTTTGCTCCGCAGGGACGCCCCAATCGTATTGAGGGCAAGGCCAATCTTTATCCTTATATCCAGGAAGTTCTCAACTCCATTGAATTTGTTGATCTCGCGCAACAACAAATACATTTGACAGCAGATCCTGACGTCATGGTTGTAGAGATCACAGTTAAAGGGCATGCTTCCTCTATAGAAAAGATACATACGCTGAAATACATATGGGTGCTGACGACGAAAGATGGGAAGCTGGTCCACCAGCGCGATTATTGGAATCCGCTGGCACTGCTTGAGATCAGGGGAGGCGCTACTGCATCACAAGCACAGCGTTAATAAGATTGATTTGGCGACTTGTATTCAACATTTAGCTGAACATCTAGAAAGGACTTTCTGATGGTAGGAACACCCGCAATCCTCGTCACTGGCGGCACCGGCAAAGTTGGGAGCCGTATCGCCCGTCATCTCAAAAAGAACGGCTTCCCTGCCCGCATTGCCAGCCGCAGACAACCCTCTAGCAACTATAATGGCCTGACAGAGCATGCATACTTTGACTGGTCGGATGAAACAACATATGCTCCTGTGCTAACAGGAATCCAGCGACTCTTTCTCGTCGCCCCTATTGGTGTGGCAGACCCATCTATGCAGATACTCACATTTCTAGAGCATGCTCTCCGCTCTGGAGTACGGCGCGTTGTTCTGCTTAGTAGTTCGCTCATTACAGCAGACAGTCCCGGCTTAGGCCCGGTTCATAAGGCGATACAGGAACAGCTACCAGAATGGGCTGTGTTGCGCCCATCATGGTTTATGCAAAACTTTGTTGAGGACCACTTCCATGCAGCCTCCATCAAAAATGAAGGGATCATTGTCACAGCAACGGGAGAGGGGCGAGTCGGTTTTGTCGATGTGGAAGATATCGCTGAAGTAGGTTTCCACGCACTGATTGACGAGCCACCACATAACACCGATCATATCATTACAGGGCCACAGGCATTAAGCTATGCCGAAGCAGCAAACATTCTTTCAACGGCATTTAGGCGTACCATCCGCCACATTTCCGCCTCGCCAGAGGAAGTGCAGGCTCGCATGGTTGCATCTGGCATTCCCACAAATTTCGCCGCCGTTCTGACGCACCTGGACTACGAAGGGATCAGAAATGGTCTGGAAGATCGCGTTACACCAACTGTAGAACGCATCACAGGCCACGTGCCGCGCTCACTTGCTGATTTTGCTACAGCGTATGCAGCGCTCAATGTGCCAGCAACCCACAAGTGAGGCAGGCCTCTTTTGTCAAAGAGTATGAGCTATCCTCAATAGAGATGACTCATGCTCTATTCTCCCCATCATCCTCCCCTATTACGCGTATCACTCTTATAAAATATTGAAACATTTCGATTGACATGCAATACCTATAATATTAAAATGGGCAAATCAAGTGGTGAAGTGTCAGTAGCAAGGAGACAGCAATGAGCATTCAATCCCCTGATTTCGATTCGATTAAACAGATTAACCCCTATGGTGCGTATGAACATGAGGCTGCAAAAACACTTGCCAACCCGCGCGGAACAACGTAAGCTATAGCCAGATCAAATTATTTACCTGAAAGCTCGTGAAAGCGATTGAAAAAATGTCAGATACAGAAACCGTCCGTCGCATCTCGGTAGAGGAAACCTACCCACTTCGCCATCGCATCCTGCGGCCCAATCAAACCCTTGCCGATTGCGCATATCCCCTGGACACAGTTCCCAGCACCTATCACGTCGGCTATTTTCTCAAGGACAGCCTGATCGGGATTGGCACCGTTCTCAAAGAGGCACAGGATGGCAGCACCGATAAAAAGGTGTGGCGCATTCGTGGTATGGCCGTCTCCCAAGAGGCACAGGGACGTGGCATTGGTGGCAAAATCCTGACAGCGCTGATTCGCTATGCCGCCTCGCAGGGGCTTCCGGGTGAGATCTGGTGCAATGGGCGCGTGACCGCTCAGGGCTTCTATCAACGCTTCGGCTTCACCCAGATCAGCGACATTTTCGATGTTCCCCCCATTGGACCACATATGGTGTTTGGCAGACCCTTAAAAGAGGAAGATCTCACCAGTTCATGATTGCTCTTCTTCGTCCAACTCTTTAAGAATCTTCTGATCCTGCTTGCTGCTCAGGTCCAGCTTTGCAAAAAGGTCGGGACGCCGCTGGCGGGTGCGTCGGATCGCCTCTTTTCGTCGCCAGCGCGTGATCTGGGCATGGTGGCCTGAGAGCAGCACGTCGGGGACGCGCCAGCCACGAAACTCAGGAGGACGCGTATAATGAGGATATTCCAGCATATTGCTGCCGTGCGACTCTTCCTGCGTTGATTCAGCAGCCAATACATCGGGGATCAGCCTGCTTACCGCATCGACGACCACCATCGCTGCCAGTTCGCCACCTGTGAGGACATAATCGCCTATCGAGATCTCGTCAGTGATGAGATGCTGACAGACGCGCTCATCGATCCCCTCGTAATGTCCACAAAGCAAGGTCAGGCGCGGCTCCTGCGCCAGCTCCTGCGCAATCTGCTGATTGAACAGGCGTCCCTGGGGGGTCAGATAGATAATGGGACCGCCCTGGTGGACAGCTTCGATGGCAGCAAAGATGGGATCGGGCTTCATCACCATGCCTGCTCCGCCCCCGTAGGGATAGTCATCCACAATATGATGCTTATCGGTCGTGACATCGCGGATATTGTGCAGGGCAATACTGAGCAACGCACGTTCCTGCGCTCGCTTCAAGATACTCTCGGTGAATGGTCCCTGAAACATGGCAGGGAAAAGCGTAAAGATGTCAAAATGCATGCTAAGGCCGACCTGTTACTACGTTATGTGCTGATTGGTGCCGAGTATACCAGGGATGGACAGAAAAGACAAGCAAACACAGCGGACGCCACGCCGTTAGATGCCTCTTTCTTTCTCTAAACAGGTGTGCTAAACTGGCATAGGAAATTCTGTCTTCTAGCGGAGCCTGATAGGAAAATCTATCTTCTAGCGGAGCTACAATGTCCTGGTCCCAAACGCCGCAATCTCAGGTTTTCGAGGATTTACATGACCAAATGACCATACTCGTTGGTAGTGCAATACGTTTGTTAGGTGGTGAAGCAGGCGTTTTCATTGTCTCCAACGAGGCATTTGATCCGCAGAGCCACGCTGAATATACGCAATACGGGCTGAACGAGGAAACGCTCCCCCAGTTGTTCACCCATATTCAGGAAAGCATGCAGCCAAATGCGCGTCATCCACTGGTTATAGAGGCGCTGGAACCCACGCTGGCAACACAGATTGGCATTGACGACGCTCAGGGCATGCAGCGTTACTCTTTCGCTCTCTACGACGTAATAGGAGCAGTAGGGGCGCTGCATGTGCTGCGAACGACAGGGGCCACCTCCTGTTTTGAAAAGAGTAAAACGCTCAACGAAACGGAAGATATGGAGGGAGAGCTACATCTCTATATGGCCCAGCTCGCCACCAGCCTGCGCTTTGCCCTCAAATCACAATCGCTCGTGCGCGAACAGGGCAGACTGGCCGCCATCTTCCGCTATAGCACCGAAGGTATCCTGACCGTCGATAATGCACTACGAATTATCGATTTCAATCCAGCAATGGAGAGGCTGACCGGCTGGAACGAGAGTGAAGTGCTGGGACAGTTTTACTTTAAAGTCCTGCGCCCGAAGGATCGGCAGGGAAACGACCTGGGCCTGCAAGACTCGCCCATTTTACAGGCTTTCGCCGGCCAGATCGTTCTGAATCGGGACATGCGCCTGACGACGCGCGACCAGCAATGCTTCGATGCAAGGGTGAGCGCCTCATGTGTGCGCTCGGCCAGAGGAGAGCCGATTAACGGCATCCTGACGATACGGGACGTGACCCGTGAACGCGAACAGGAAGAACAGCGCTCAACCTTTATCTCGGTGATCTCGCATGAGCTACAGACGCCCATCGCCATTATTAAAGGCTATGCCTCGACGCTGGCTCGTGCCGATGCTCGCTGGGAAACGAAAACGTTGCGCTCACGGCTGGTTGCGATAGAGGAGGAGGCCGATCGGCTCAATAAACTGGTTGGGAATCTGCTTTACGCCTCACGCATTCAGGCCAACGGTCTGCAAATGGATGTGGCCGCACTTGATCTGGGGCCATTAATACAGAAAGTCGTGCGTCGCCTGCGCGCCAAGAGTAAGGAAGTAGAGATCACACTGGACATTCCAGACAACCTACCGGCGGTCATGGCCGACAGAGAACGTATTGAAGAAGTCTTACAAAATCTGCTGGATAATGCGATCAAGTATTCGCCACGCGAACGCGTGGTCCATATCAGTATCCATGCGACAGGAGAGGAAGTCGTTGTGAGCGTACGAGACACCGGCATGGGCATCTCGCTACGGGACCAGGAACAGGTATTTGAGCGCTTTCATCGCGTCGGCGACTCTATGACACAATCAACTCCCGGCGCGGGCTTAGGGCTGTACATCTGTCGCGCTATCGTTGAAGCGCATGGAGGACGTATCTGGGTGGAGAGTACGCTGCGCGAAGGGTCCACGTTTTCGTTTAGCCTGCCACGCGAGGAGAAAGCACATTTACCAATGGTGGTGTTTTAAATGGAGAAGGATGCATTTGATCAACGAGATATGACGATTCTTATCGTGGATGACGAACCGCGCATCCGCGATTTCGTGCGTATGAATCTAGAACTGGAGCATTATCGCGTTATCGAGGCCAGCAACGGGGTAGAAGCAATGGAAGAACTGCGCGAGAATCTGCCCGATCTGGTAGTGCTTGACGTGATGATGCCGGAGATGGATGGCTTCGAGACGCTGCGAGCCATCCGCGAAGTTTCAACCGTACCCGTAATTATGCTTACCGTACGGCAGAATGAGCAGGATCGTATTCATGGGCTGGATCTGGGAGCCGATGACTATATCGCCAAACCATTCAGTCCGCGCGAACTGCTCTCACGCATCCGCGCTCTGTTGCGTCGTTCATTTATGGCTCCGCCCGCACGGAAGACGGAGATTGTGGTTGACCCCGATTTAAAGATCGACTTTTCGCGACGAGAGGTCATTGTACGTGGCAAAAAGGTTGTTCTGCGTCCCACGGAATATCGTCTCTTGTATCACCTCGTCAATAATGCCGGACGTTTACTGACGCATGAAACACTGCTCTCCAAAGTCTGGGGGCGCGAATATCGCGATGAGGCGCATTATTTACGCCTGTATATTACCTATTTGCGTCAAAAACTGGAAGAAGATCCGGCCCATCCCAAATACATTATCACCGAACGTGGAGTTGGCTACCGTTTCAAAGAATTAGATGATTAGAGCTTCACCAGGGGATCACAGGAACATCCCTGAAGGTGTGGGGAGCGTAATGTAGAAAGAAAGGATTATCTACCTATGAACAAGAAGGAACGTGTTGATGCCGCATTGCGCGACGAACCGGTAGATCGTGTTCCCGTCAGTATGTGGGGCCATGATTTTGAGCGCGAGTGGGGGGCGCAGTCGTTGATGGAGGCGATGGTTGAAAACTTCACGCGCTACGACTGGGACTTCATGAAAGTCAATCCGCGCGCATGCTATCATGTCGAAGGATGGGGAGCCAGATATCGTCCCTCCGGGCAGAAATTTCAAGAGCCGATCTTTGAAAGCACGCCGATCAAAAACGCCTCCGACTGGAAGCGTTTACGTCCACTGGAACCAGATCGTGGCTCATTTGGAGAGCAGCTTCGAGCACTCCAACTCATCAATCATGCCGTCGGTTTCGAGGCATACTTTGTGCAGACCATCTTCTGTCCACTAGGTGTGGCACAATACCTCGTTGGCGGAACAGAGCCGGTGCTCAACACCATTCAAGAGGATCGCACGGCTATGCACCGGGCATTGAGCGTGATAGCCGAGACGCTGACGAGCTATGCGATTGCCTGTCTGGAATATGGAGCCAGCGGCATCTTCTATGCCACCAATGGCTGGGCCAGCCAGGGGATGCTGACACAGGACCAGTATCATGAGTTTGGCGAGCAGTACGACCTGGAAATACTGGATGCGATTAAGAGCCGCAGCAAGTTCAACGTTCTGCATATCTGCGGCAAAGGCATCTACTTTGATCTGCTCTCCTCGTATCCAGCACACGCCATCAGCTGGGCGGCAACGCTGGAGGGCAATCCCGATCTGCGAGAGGGCAAATTAAGCTCTAGCAAAGCCGTGATGGGAGGCATCAGCGAGAAGACAACGCTGCTGACCGGCTCACCGGGGCAGGTGCAGGATGAGGTAGGCAAAGCGCTGGAGCTGACGGGCGGCAGGCGCTTGCTGCTCGCGCCGGGGTGCGCGATTGCTCCCGAAACACCAGCAAAAAACGTTGAGGCCATCCGACGCATGCTCTCTTGACACTGTAACGCGTATTAGCTATACTCACACGTAATTCTTTCCAGGGTTGAAACCTTCCGGGCTGGGAATTCTCGTGAGGTGCGACGTTACCGAACTGGCAACATTTTGCATACGTAGAAGTGCCCATGATAGCTAATTGTCGAGCATAGGGGCGGTAAAATGTTGTATAGTATAGGCAATTGTAAAAGAGAAGGCAGCGCAAAGCGCCCATTCTTGCGGATAGGTTGCAGAGAATCAGATGGGCGTGTTGAGGTGTAGTATAAATCCTCTACGTTTGTGGAGTAATGCAAGGAAACTCGCGCCGCACAATCGCTGGTATAGAGAAGAGGGTACATCGCGAGCTATGGAGCGATATCATACAATGCGGGCATATTCAGCGGGTGGAGTTGTTTTTCGCCTTGCTCCTATGAACACTTCTGAGAACAACTTTGTCATAGATACATCTGGTTCAGGACAGGGGACATGCAACCCCGAAGAGATCATCACGATGGAAGTTGTGCTGGTCGGTAGGAGCCATGTGGGAATCTGGGCGTTACCTAAAGGCACACCCAACCCTGGAGAGACAATCGAACAGGTAGCGGTGAGAGAAGTGCGGGAAGAGACGGGCCTGGAAGTTCGTCTGATCGCCTATATTGGCAGTATCTCTTACTCCTTCGTCCGCGACACGGTGCGCTATCATAAACAGGTGCGCCATTTTTTACTGGAGGCCATTGGAGGAGATACCACGCTCCACGATCATGAATACGATCTGGTCGAGTGGTTCCCGCTGCATGAGGCCTGTCGCCGCCTGACGTATCAGAATGAGGTACATATTCTCTACCAGGCAGAAGAGACGCTACAGCGCTGGTTACATCATCAGCGTAAGGAAGGGCAAAAGTAGTAGAATGCAAACCCCGCCTCATCATTCGCCGATTCGCGCACTGTTGTTCCCCTATTCCGGGGAGGAACCATTATCGTCCAGGCAAGGTTGGCGTATTATTATTGCTTGGGCGCTGGTCTTTACATTTCCAATGGTGCTTATCACACTGTTAGTGACCGTTTTTGCAGCTACTCCCTTATACAAGGCTGTCATTATACTGCTTTCAGTCCTATTGGGAGGCTTACTTATTTTCGGCCTTTCGGCCTGGGCCATTGTGAGCAGCTTTAATCGCATAGCTCGTTTACGACAGGTACAGCAGAATAAGGGTCAGTAGCCCAGCGGAGGTAGGTATGGATCTTAGCGTTGAAGGTAAATCGGAGCGTATTCCTCCTGGCTCACATATTTGTCAACTCTATAGCAAGGTGACGGAGATTCCAGGCGTGACGGCTCGCTTGATGAAAGTGGGCCTCTCGGTCTCGGAAAAATGTCTCTTTGCTGCTGCTCCTGCTCAAGTTAAGGAGTTACGCGAGGAGCTGAACAAGTTACAGGTCGATGTAGACGCTCTTCTTGCATCCGGGCAATTGGTTCTATATGAAGAGCGAGAGCCGTTCCTGGCGGGTGGTAAGCGGTTCGACCCTTACTTTCTTCTTTCGTCGCATCAGACGTTTATCGCTCAAGCACTGCGCGAGGGATGGCAGGCGGTTCGTATTTCTATCGATATGACCTGGTTGGCAAAAGATATCGCAACTCCCGAGCAAATTTTGAAGTACGAAGCTGCCTCCGATGCGGTCTTCACCTTCCAGAATGCACCCATCATTGCCCTGATGCATTACGATCACAGCAAGCTCTTACCAAGCCTGGTTGTGGAAATGCTCAAGCTCCATCCAATCTCGGTTGTTGGCAAATATATCAAGCGTAACCCGTATTACCTGAATTCAGAGCAATACATGCTCAAAATTCTACGTATCAATAAAGAAAAGGGTAATGGCCCTTCTACAAGTTAAACGCGCATATAAGAGAAAACGCGAGAATAATTGTACGGGCCTGATTTACCACGCCCCATTTATCTTGCGATTTATCATATATTTTTTGCATTAATGGATAAATCATTAGGATGAATGGGGCGTGGTAAATCAGGCCCGTACAAATGTTTCTCTCTCCAAGAGCGATATTACGAGAACAAATCGCCCAGATTGATATTTGTGTTGCTCTGACCGCCTGCCTGTTGCGCGCCCTCGGCCTGGGGTGGATGGTATGTCATCGATTGGATACCGATGCGGCCCGGTCCGATAAAGCGATTGAGGAGGAAGGACGAGCCAGCGATAAAGCCACCGATTGCGCCAAGAATGCCGCCGCCGCGCTGCGAACCAGCCACCGTCGTTGTCGTCATCTGCACTGAGGGATCTTTCCAGAGCCACGCGCCCGGCTCAATGTCCAGCGCCTCGCCTGGTGCCAGCGTCTTCTCAAAAACGTTGCCATAGCCATGCAGCAAAAGCAATCCTTCGCCATTGACCGCCGTAAATTGATCAATAAACATTCCAGTTCGGCTAAACAGGATATTGGCCGCGCCCTGCACAAAGGTAAAGTTATAATCTACGTTTCCGGTTGCCACCAGAAATTGATGCTCGCGTACCTCCACCGTCTGACCATGCTGAAGGCGAAGCGCCACAATTTGTCCAACGGAATCACGTGAGAAAGCGATATTGCCCGGACCCTGCGCCTCAGTAATAAAGACCTGCAAACCGGCAAAGAAGCGCCGAGCGGCTCCCTGCAACGACTTAAAGCCAAGCTGCACTCCGGGATGCTTCCAGAGCAGAATGTGATGCTCAAAGTAGATGGGCATCTGATTGCCAAGCATAATATCTACAACTGGCACCAGTTCCCCATCGATCGAGATCGTCATATCGCCGATTTGAAGCGGCCCTTTGGGGTTATGCAACTCACCTTTCGGCACCGCATTGCCAAACATGCTATTGGTATATTCTTCATATTGATTGGGGGGCGCATATCCACCTGTCGGGCCATAGGCAGTACCCTGCGGAGGGTGTGGTGGCCCTCCCTGCACAGGCGCTCCACATGCTGCACAAAACTTCACGCCTGGCGCGAGTTGACTCTGACAGCGAGGGCAAACCATATCGAGAACCTCCTTGTCAAACAACCAATTTGTGCCTCTGTTATATCAGTATTCAGAGGAATCGGCAAGAGAAAAATCATCTTTCAATAAACATCACTCCATGTAACAGTCAATGAGGAGTCTATCATTACATGAAGTGATGCTCGTATCGTGAGAGGATTTTATTACGTCAACTCAACTAGACGCATAGGCCCAGCACGTTAGTCAAACGGAGAATCTCCGCTCCGGTCTCAAGGTTCGGCTCCGCGATTACCTTCGCAGCTGCCTCTTTCAGCAGCACAACAGCCTGTGGCGTATCGAGATCATCATCCATCGCAGCAGTAAACTGATGGCGCAGCATGCTATCTTCGCCAGATGCACTGCGCCCAACCAGACGGCGCACATGTTGCAATTGCTCGACAGTTTGCGTTGCCACCGACAGATCTTCGGCAAAACACTCCCAGGGATGGCGATAGTGATGGCTCAACAGCGTCAAACGAATGGCATCGGCGCTGTAGTCTTTCAAGAGAT
Source organism: Reticulibacter mediterranei (assembly GCF_016587455.1). Lineage (NCBI taxonomy): Bacteria > Bacillati > Chloroflexota > Ktedonobacteria > Ktedonobacterales > Reticulibacteraceae > Reticulibacter > Reticulibacter mediterranei. Next base: position 3,572,432 of record NZ_BNJK01000001.1, read on the forward strand.
TGCTTACCAGCGTCAGGTTGCCCAGCGATTTGCTCATCTTCTCGCCATCCTGATAGACCATCCCCGTATGCACCCAGAAGCGCGAGAAAGGAGCCTTACCAGTATAGTGTTCGGATTGCGCAATTTCGCAGGTATGATGGGGGAAGGCCAGATCAGCGCCACCACCATGAATATCGATCTGCGGCCCGAGATGACGCATCACCATCGAGCTACATTCGATATGCCACCCTGGACGCCCCGGACCCCAGGGACTCTGCCACGCCGGTTCGCCGGGAGCCTGCGCCTGCCACAGCACGAAATCGAGCGGATCTTTCTTGCGAGTATCATCAGGGAAGTTGCCCCGCTCGTTGGCAATAGTCAGCATGGATGCGTAATCCTCCAGGCCAATCGCACGAGCCATCGCGCCAAAATCGGGGTCTTTCTTAATGCTATAGTAGACACATCCCTCGCTGACGTACGCATAGCCGCGCGCCACCAGCGTTTGCACCACCTCGATAATGTGCGGGATCTCGTCAGTAGCACGGGCGTAGACGGCAGGACGGCGCACGTTGAGCGCATCCATATCGCGCAAAAAGCGCTCTGTTTCGCGCCGACCCAACTCGTCCCAGGCCATGCCAAGCTCACGAGCTTTGCGCAAGACATCATCGTCTATGTCGGTGACGTTCTGGACGTAGCGGACGGTATAGCCGGTATATTCAAGATAGCGCATCAGCGCATCAAAAGAGACGTAGGTAAAGGCGTGGCCCAGATGGGTTGTATCGTATGGCGTAACGCCACAGACATAGACGCGCACAGTATTGTCGTCAGACAATGGGGTAAAGGTTTCCAGGGATTGAGTCAGCGTATTAAAGAGCTTCATTATGTTCTCCTAGACCGAACAAGCGAACGGCGTTTGTGGTAGTAGCATGGGCGACCTCCTCCAGGGTCATGCCGCGAAGATCGGCCAATTTCTGGGCCACATGTGTCACGAAGAGAGGCTCATTGCGTCTGGAGCGAACAGGTTTCGGGATAAGATAGGGGCTATCCGTTTCGACCAGGATGCGATTAAGGGGGGCCATACGCGCCACATCCGGTAGCGCATTGCCTTGTTTAGTGAGGGGACCAGCAAAAGAGAGCATAAACCCATCAAAAGATAAGCACTCCTCAGCCTGTGCCACATCGCCGGAGAAGCAGTGAAAGACGCCACGCAATCCTTGCCCATGCGCACGTAGCAACTCCATCACGTCATCGTGGGAGTCCCGCACATGGATGATACAGGGAAGTTGAGTTTCGCGAGCAAGTTGTAGATGTGCGCAAAAGACGGCTCGCTGGACATCGCGAGGCGACAGCATCCGAAAATAGTCCAGGCCAAACTCGCCAATCGCCACTACCTCTGGCTCGCGTGCAAGGGTGCGCAGTTGCGCCTCCACGTCCTCCGTATAGGTGGTGGCATCATGAGGATGGACGCCGACACCTGCAAAAATGACGCCGGGATGCTCTTTTGCCAGGCGAAGCGCGAACTGACTGGAAAGCAGGTCGCAGCCTGGATCAACGATGCGGGTCACACCTCCTGAGATAGCAGCCTGAATGGTCGCTTCACGGTCGCTTTCAAAGCGAGCGGTGTCGATATGCGCGTGACTATCGACAAGCACAGCATGTATACCTTTCCTGATCTCTTTCCATCCGAGAGATCACCAGAATTTTACAACAAGCCCAACAAGCCAACGAGCGAGAAAACAGGCATGAGAGAGGCGAGCAAGGGAGGGAGTAAGAAGCTGCACAGACTATTCATCTTTTCCTGTTGATAACCCTGCATCAGCCTCTTCGTACGCTCGCCCATCTTACTCGCCATCATTAAATGCTGTATCCTCTATACTTCATTCGCTATAGTATAGATGACGGCAGACAGGGGTGTCAAATTCACTGATGTACCCGCTTTAAGAAAACGGATGCGGATGCGGATTGACCTCCGCATCTATCAAAGGATGATCCTGATAACCCAACGTAAATGGTACTTGATATAGCCTCTCAAGACCTGTGACGCGACGATTCTCCTGTCCAAAGGTCATCGGGAGCAGGCCGGGCATAAGGATCTTCACACAGTGCAAGCCGCACTGTTGATGCTCCGGCGCGGTTTGATCGATGGCGATGATGTCAGTCCCACGCTTGCCGTAGAAGTCGATCAGGCACTCAAGATCGTCTCGCAGATCCAGGCGCTCCGATGGATACTGATAGAAATCAGGAAAGGCTTGCTGAAAGGTGTGCGCGCGCGGAGTGTGATATAAGAAATCCAGGCGCTCAAACGCCTCTGGCAGAAAGTACACTAGCGGATGATCGTCTATCGTCTGCACAAGGCTCGCGTCTGCCAGCAGTTTCAATGCCTCTGCTCGCTGCTCCTGATCCAGATGGCGTGGGACAGCCAGAAACATCGCGAATTCGCGCAGGGCTTTCAACAACGCCTGCTCTGGATGCAGATGCGATCCCGCCGCAACATAGACCTTTGGCATCCCTTCTCGATCCTGCTCATCGACTCCCAATACACAGATGCAAGGGATCGTGTGATCTAAGGTGATATCAAAGGCATGGATTGTATAACCAGAACGATATTCAATATGCTCAACAAGCACACGAATCGTGGCATCCTCAACAGAACGGAGGTCAAGACGCGGCACGCCCAGTTGAGCATACCACATCAGCAAGAAGGCATCGCGCTCCACCACTTCAAGGATACCGTGAAAGATGGCCTCTTCAAGACAATTGCCCAGAGCACAACCATTGGAGGCATCAAAGACAAAGTGCGGATTTTCCTCACTGACAGGAACCCCATAATAGGCGCAGTGTTCCGGCACGAGCAGAGGCGAGCGTTGCTGAAACGAATATCCCCATACCCAGTTGCAGGTCAGATCGTGATGGTATGGCACTATCTGATCGCAGGTATGTTCTTTGTGTTGCTCGTATTGCTCCTGTGTATGCAATCCCAACGTTGTAGGATCAAGCACCGCTTTTTCCTGCTGTATCAGTTGCCGATAGCTTGCCTGTACTACTGTGTACTTCCTTCTGGGATACAGGCCCGCATAGCGCTCAATCGCTTCCAGCACAGCTACCAATTTGCTCTGTTCAGGGCGCACCGTGCAGCCAGTCCCATGAACCGTCTCCGTTGCCGAGGCCAGTTGTGAAGAGGCCAGCGGCAGCAAATGCTGGTTATCAATCGTAAGCGAAGGGACGAGGCCGATTTGCGGATCGACATAAGTAGCAAGGATCTGTTCAGCGCTTGCTACAGGCTGCTTGAGGCGGTAGGTGTGAACATCCACTTTGAGTCGCGATTGCAGGACAACGACCGCCTGTTCCGCGCTGTCTTCGGCCATTTCTCCACACTCAGCACACGAAGCCAGCGCAAGAAAAGGGTGCCGCGAACATTCCAGCGTCTCCAACGAGACGGTAAGTAAGGCGCAGGCCGTTTGTATGTGCTCAGGCCGCCGCAAATAAGTGCTGACCTCCTCAATAGCCAGCGCCGCCAATGTTCCCGCGCTGAACGACGAGAGCCAGGGTTGAGATATCTTCCCTTGATTGTCTTGCGCTTCTTGATCCTGATAGATGTAGCGCTGCAAAAGCTCGCGCTCTGCCTGCGAAAGCGCAGCCTCTAATAACCGCAGTTCGGCACAGTGCGTACAGCCCTTCTTCTGTGGCAGCACACAGGGTCCGATTATGCCCTGATCAAACTGCGTATACACAGGAAGCAGGGCTACCCGCGCCTGTAAACAGCGGTGATTGATCTCTTGTAGCATTCGCGGCGACCAGATATCGCTACAATAGACAATGATATCGCATGCTGCCAGTTGTTGAGGAGTACTTTCTACGCTGCATGAAACGATCTCATAGATGTCCGCTGTGAGCCGTTGTACATCCTGAAAGATCAGTCCTTCGCCGATCAGTCCAATCAAGCCTTTTTTAGCCCCCCTCACCATTATTCTCCCTCCTGCAACACTTTTCCACTCACCAGCACACGCACGATAAATGGCTCCATTCGCGCCAACGTTGGATCATGATCAAGCGGCGCAACAAATGCATGCATCCTATGCGACCACAGCTTTTGCAGCAACCATTTCTGCCGATCCAACCATGTCTCCGGGGCCACGCTGAATGAAGGGACAGACAGATACTTTCCACGCAAGGTTAATGGTAACGCAGGTAGCGGGGCCGCTGGATAGTCAAGTAGCGACAATCCCTTGTGGTTGTCGTGGGACAATCCCTTGCGGTTGTCGCTGTGCAATCCTTGACAGTTGTCGTGGAACAATCCCTTGCGGTTGTCGCTGTTCGGAGAATGTTTCGCTTGATGCCACCATAACGCCCGTTCCAGTCCTCGACAAAGCGCCTGCTTCTCGTCACAATCTGTACTATATGCAACGACCTGCTCGCCGGCACAGATTGCGAACGTGGGAACTTGCAACGCGCCTTTCACATCGTACGCCGTTATCTGCACGTCAGCTATCTTGAGCAGTTGATAGAGATAGTGGCCTTCCGAAGTCATGGGCATTTTGAGCAGATCGACCTGCTGAGCCTCCCTCATCTGCTCAATGGTGAGGAGGTTACACCAGTCCAACAGCGCCCGGCAGACCGCTTCATCCCACGACATTCCAGCAGCAATTCCTCGTTCATCAGAAGAGAAAACATGAGTCGCAGGCACAAGCACTGCTCGCTGCGTCTGCATATCCATAGCCCAGGTCCACATCCCATCTTCTGATGACGAAGTTTCTCCCCCCAGCAGTTGCTCGCCTGCGATGAAAGGATGCTGTTGCATCATTTCAGTAGAAAGCAAGCGCCGTCGATCCACAACAGTTGCCGCATAGCACACATACGCCTTTTGCGCGGCCTGGATGATAGCATCTCTTGCATCGAGATCTACAGTAACAACGCTGGCTGGTTCATGCCTGGATAGATGCACTTTATAGGTTGCGAGAGGAACCTGAACAAAATGATCGTCAACGGCTGTAAAAATCCCGACGTGCTCATCAACGTGGGTCGCAAAGTTTTCCAGAAACACGGCGGGATCGATTGGCTCCTGTCGCTGCACCTGCTGGATCTGTTCAAGAAACTGCGCTGCGGTTGGAAAGGTGGGACGCTGACAGGACCGACAATGAGGATGCGGCAAAAATGTATGGTCCTCGCTCACACCTGTTGCAAGATCAACCGCGATGAGATTTTCAGCCATTTCTGTAGAACCGGCCTGCGTAAAATAGCGAAACATCCCGAACATCAACAGGTTGCCGATCATGGTTGCTTTCGCCAGAGTAAGCGGCTGGCTGGTGTGAGACAACGATTGATCTTGAAATTCGTAGTGCGCACGCTGCTCAGCAGGGAGATTCGCCTGTAGCCGCCTCCATGCACATTCCCAGCACGCCCCGGTCTTCGACGAGACCAGCGGACCAGCCCAAACTGTCTTATCAACTACAATAGCCTGGTTGAGAAGCTTCTGTTGCTCAATACACAACCTGTTTAGCAATCGCGCCCGTGTTAATATGGGTCGTTCTACGATATGCACAATAGCATCATACGGCTGGATAAGCGCGCGTATCTTGTTCTCGTTTTCCCATGAAGGCGCTTCGATCAGACGTATTGTTTGTTCATCAGCACAGAATTCACGTAATTTCTGAAGAGATTGCAGAGCACTTTCATCTTCTGAGGCATCAAGCAGGTCAATATGTTTCACACCACATCGTATACTCGTCCTGACGAGCGCATCGAGGCTCAAACTGGACCCAATGAGCAGCAATTGTTTGTTGCGAAAAGCCTCGAACTGATGAGCAGCCGACGCTTGAAAGGAGTCAATAAAAACAATGTCGGGAGCATACGCCGCAAGCAGCGCCATGTCAGGAGCGGGCTGTTGATCCTGGCTTATATCTTTCAGAAAATCATGGGCCAGGAGCTTTGCCACCAGATTGGCGACCATCTTTTTTCGCTCTTCATCCAGCCCTTCCGTTATTTCCGCAAGCGTTACCTCGCCATTGAGATGAGGAACGAGGTGTACAAGCAATGCATACAGGCTTTTTCCTTTCAGCAAGAGGCTATTCTTGTTCCCTCGTAGATAGACGCCGTTCGACACAGCAATGTAATCAACATCTGCTTTAAATTTTGGGCGCATGCTTTGTGCCAACATGGTATGGTCCGTTCTTTAAAAGAAAAGTGTCCAGGCAAATAGGCGCTTCATCTCTATTTACATGGTTTTTATCGTAAAAGCAAAAGAGGTATAAAAAGCAGAGATAAACTGAAGGATGTGCTTATTTTTTCATGTACCCCTGTTCAAGATCTTTTTATCAATCTTGAACAAGGTATATTGTCAGCTACCGCAAAGAAATTAGCGGAAGCAACTATGACAACTCTGGTGGCAGCTGTGACAACTGCAACTCTGGTGACAGCTGTGACAACTGCAACTCTGGTGACAGCTCTGGCAGTTGTGGCAGCTCTGACAATTATGGCAGCTCTGACAATTATGGCAGTTGTGGCAGTTGTGACAATTGCAACTGTGACAGCTCAGGAAACGCCGATGGCAGTTACCAGTACCCCCCTGAATCTCTTCCAGGTTCTCGTCGGTCAGGTCGATGAAGTCAACGAACTGATTAGCAAGTTTCATGATATTGTCCTTTCAGTATCAAACGATATGTTTTTTCACTCGCTCTCAAATTCCCTGCGTCTTTTCGGCGACTCAATATCCATAAGCCGCTATAAAAACAGTATAACGAATCATACAATCGATTTTCTTTACATTTATAATTCTAATCTTTTTCATAATAAAAAGAGAAATATATTGATAAATTCTACTAATAGAGAGGTTTCAATTCTCTGAGGCGCTATACTGCTTTAGGAGTTACTTCATGGGTTGTAAAAGGAGATATCATCATATGGAGTCGCGACACTCTTTTTTCCGTCCGCAAGCAATACAGGCATATTTGCAGAAGCAAGAAAAGGATATTCTTCCCCGTTTTTTCTCTCCCTACACAGCTATCCTATCTTACCTTTTGCTCTTCCTCCTATTTATCATTGGACTATTTGCCTGGTGGACGGTCACAATACTGAGATAAAAACGTCATCTATCATCATCATTATCTAAAAGTTTCAAGCAAATGTGGGGCTGGTTTACATAGGAGATCATATTCAGTATGTTTAGACGTAAAATACCGGAAATCTTACAAATGAATGCCGTAGAATGTGGGGCGGCCTGCTTAGCTATGATTCTTAGCTATTATGGGCGTACAACAAGCATCTCGGAGCTACATCAACACGCGAATCCGGGTCGCGATGGTCTCTCGGCTCTCAGCATTGCACAAACCGCGCGACACTATGGTTTAAAGGTGAGGACGATCTCGCTGGCCGTTAACGACTTTCGCTTCATTCCTTTGCCTGCCATTGTCTACTGGGAATTTAATCATTATCTGGTCGTAGAGCGCTGGTCTCCATCTTTTGTGGATGTGGTCGATCCCGCTGTAGGCCGCAAACGTCTCCCAACCGAGGAGTTCGACGCTGGTTTTACAGGTATTGTGTTTCTCTTTGAACCGGGCACACTGTTTGATACTCGCAAACGCAAGCAAAAGATATCTTTACAAACATATTTGCTGCAATATTTCAAACAATCTCCTTTCGTGTTCCTGCAAATCTTGCTGGTCTCTCTTCTGCTACAAGCGTTTGGCCTGATCATTCCCATTGTGACCAAAATTGTTATCGACCAGATTCTCCCTCACAGGATGATCAATATTCTTCCTCTTCTGGGGATCGGCCTGCCGCTGATACTCCTTGCCCAACTTATCACCATGCTCCTACGCTCATCGCTGCTGGTCTATCTTCAGGCACGCGTCGATACCTCGCTCACCTCAAACTTTTTTGCTCATCTGTTGCAACTTCCCCTGCGCTTCTTTCAATTGCGTTCGAGTGGAGACATTCTGGCACGCGTAACAAGCAATACTATGATTCGCGATCTTGTCAGCAACCAGTTGACCGCCACCATTCTGGATGGCAGCATGGTGCTGATCTATTTGCTGATCCTGCTCTCACAATCGCTGGTCTTCAGCGGACTGGCCCTCACCATCGGCCTGCTTCAGGTGATCTTGCTGATCGTCACTAATGGCCCTATCCGTCGGCTGGCCCGTCGCGAGTTAGATGCGGAAGGAGAAACGCAGGGCTATGTAACAGAAATGCTCACTGGCATCGAAACGCTCAAGGCCATCGGCGCGGAGCAGAAAGCCTTTCAGCGCTGGTCCAATTTCTTCGTCAAACAGCTCAATATCTCCGTACGCCTGAGCTACATCACCTCAATCATTGGCGCATTCACCACAATTCTCAATATAACTGCTCCCCTTGCACTACTCTGGATAGGCACGACACTAATCCTTAATGGCTCCATGCAAACGGGAACAATGCTCGCGCTGGGCGTACTGGTTGGTGAGTTTCTCTCGCCACTGACATCATTAGCAGCCAGTGGACAGCTTTTACAGGTGACACGTTCCCACATCGAACGTCTCGCCGATGTGCTAGAAACCCAACCTGAACAATACGACCAGCGGGTGCAACAGGCTCCTCGACTGACAGGACACGTTACGCTGAAGCAGGTCAGTTTTCAATATACACCTGATGCGCCAAAGGTGTTAAACGACATCACAATAACGATAGCTGCCGGGCAAAAAATCGCTATTGTGGGGCGCACCGGATCAGGCAAAAGCACGCTCGGCAAACTGCTGCTGGGATTATATAGTCCAACCGAAGGGGAGATTCTCTTTGATGACATCCCCTTACAGAAGCTCGACTTTCAGACGGTGCGCGCCCAGTTTGGGATTGTCATGCAGAATGCACACACGTTTAGTGGCTCAATCCGCCAGAATATCACCTTCAACCATCCCGATATCTCGATGGAGCAATTAATCAAGGCGACACAGACGGCGGCCCTCCACGATGATATTCTCCAGATGCCGATGCATTACGACACATTTATTGCGGAGGGCGGTTATGCACTCTCAGGAGGACAACGCCAGCGCCTCGCCCTTGCCTGCGCGCTGGCCCACGAACCGGCCATCTTGCTGCTCGACGAGGCGACAAGCTCTCTGGATGTCGTCACCGAGCACAACATAGAGCAAAACCTGAAAGCGCTGCAATGCACCCAGATTATCATCGCCCACCGCCTCAGCACCATCCGTACGGCCGATTGCATTTTCGTGCTGGACGAAGGGGAGATCGTGGAATCCGGCACTCATCAAGAATTGTTGAAGAAAGACGGCTATTATGCCGAATTGATTCGCAACCAGCTGGGAGCAGAGCCAGCTTCGGCGAGCGGTCGGTGACAATCGGGTTAAAACGAGCGAGAGCTGAGGTATTCGCTCAATTTTTCAGCGCCCTCGTTGAAACGGCTGAAAAAAAGTATTGACGACCAGGGGGAGCTATGATATTATGGTTGGCGTAGAGCGAAGGACGTTCTAGCGGGCTTTCGTCGCTGGATATGTCTGGAAGGCTTCTACAGGCCGATTTAAGGCGGCTTAGCTCAGGTGGTAGAGCAAGGGACTCATAAGCCCTGTGTCACTGGTTCGAGTCCAGTAGCCGCTACCAATAAGCCCTCGATCCTATTATACAGTGGGTCGAGGGCGTTTTTTTAGCCTTCCTCCTTAATTCCATTATCAAGTATTTATTTCCAAAAGATGACCAGAAGTATAAGTTAGCCACAAAAAAGTTTGGGATCAAAACAAGCAATCAGTAATGAGAAAAGCGGCTTCATAGAATTTTGTAAATCTACTCTGTTTGTTCGTCTATCTTAATAGAAAGAGGAAAATGTATGGCAAACACAGAGCATACAGAGATTTTGAGGTCAGGTGTGGATATGTGGAACAGGTGGCGGAAGGGGCATGCTTCTATTCAACCCAACCTGAGAAGAGCCAACCTGAAAAGAGCCAATCTCAGAGAAGCCAATCTCAGAGAAGCTAATCTCAGTGGGGCAAATCTTAGTGGAGCCGATCTCAGCAGAACAGACCTCAGAAATGCCAATCTCGGCAGGGCCGATCTCAGCGGGGCAATCCTCAACAGAGCAAATCTTTACAGGACCAATTTCAGAAATGCCAACTTGAGAAGAGCCGATCTTAGAAATGCTGATCCTATCAGAGCCGATCTCAGTGGGGCCGATCTCAGTGGGGCCGATCTCAGTGGGGCCGATCTCAGCTTAGCTACGTTAGTGGAAACAAATCTTACAGAAGCGATCCTCACAAATTGTCGCATTTATGGGATAGCAGTTTGGAGTGTGGAGCTACAAGGAACAAAACAAAACAATCTGGTCATCACTCCTGACGATGAACCGATCATCACTGTTGACAATCTCAAAGTGGCTCAATTTATCTATCTCTTATTGAACAACGCAGAAATCCGTTCTGTCATAGATACCATCACCTCTAAAGTCGTTTTAATTTTAGGGCGCTTCAGTCTAGAAAGAAAAGTTATATTAGATGCTCTGAGGCATGAATTACGAAACCATAATTATTCGCCAGTAATCTTTGACTTCGCTCCACCAAAAAGCCTGGATTTAACAGAAACCGTTAGCACTCTAGCCCACCTTGCACGTTTTATTATTGTTGACCTGACCGATCCAAATAGCGCTCCCCATGAAATAGCAACTATCGCTCCTCAATGTATCAGGCCGATCAAACCAATTATCTCCAGTAAACTCATCACCAAAGATGGAAAAGAAGTAGAGCAGTGGCGCGAATATGAAATGTTTCGGGATTTAAGGCGACGATACCATTGGATACTAGACACCTTCCGCTATCAGGATATTCCTCATCTCATCAACTCACTCCAGGAGGATATTATTCAACCGGCAGAAGAGAAGATTCATCGTTGGGAACCAGAAAAAGAGAGGATCAAGGAATTAGAAGAAAAGAACAGGCAATTAGAGGAAGAGATAGAGAAACTAAAGTGGGGACAATAAGCTACCCTACAAAATTTTCTTTTCTACGAAGCTTTTTCTAAATTGGTCTATTTGCTCACCTATCTCGATAGAGAAGGTAGATAGCGTTGGAAATACTCTTCATCGTCAGCATGTCAGATCAAAAATAACTTGACGACTTTAATATACCCATGTATAGTATTAAAATCAGATTTTTGTTTCATTAGACTGGAAATCGTGTTGAAACAACAGGCTCTCATCGATGAAATTGCAACCACGCCCCTCAAAAAGCATACCTCCGTCACGATAGAGACATCTATCAAAGCATCCAGACAGCAACTTCTCAAATGGGTAGGCAATAAACAGCGCTTCGCCAGAGAAATCATCTCTTATTTTCCTACAGACTATGGCACATATTTTGAACCTTTTCTGGGTAGTGGCGCTGTCTGGGGAGCGTTAGAACCCGCAAAAGCACTGGTATCTGATGCATTTGCACCACTTGTAGAGATCTGGCAAATCCTGCAAAACGATCCAGAACAATTGAAGCAATGGTATGCAGAGAGATGGCACAGGATGATGGCTGGGGAGAAAGTGGCGGGCTATGAAAGCATCAAAGCAGCTTACAATACCGCTCCAAACGGGGCAGATCTCCTCTTTCTCTGCCGAGCCTGCTATGGAGGTGTCGTCCGCTTTCGCAAAAGAGATGGCTATATGTCCACTCCCTGCGGCGCTCATCAACCTATGCCGCCCACAAATTTTGCCAACCGCGTTGACAACTGGCACCCTCTTACAAACAATGCCACTATCGCTCACATGAACTATGCCGCAGCAATGCAGATGGCACAGGCGGGAGATATTATCTATTGCGATCCACCCTATAGCTTCAGTCAGACCATTTTATATGGAGCACAATCCTTTCATCTCGCCGATCTCTTTGAAGCAATTCGTAGTTGCAAAACTCGCGGCATCCGTGTAGTTCTGAGCATCGACGGAACAAAACGCTCGGGCAATACTATCTGCAATGTTTCCATTCCAGATGGACTTTTTGAACGCGAAGTGCTTGTGAATTGTGGTCATTCGATGTTAAAACGATTTCAAATGGACGGAAAGACGATGCAGGATGAAGGCGTAGCAGACAGACTCTTGCTCACGTACTAAAGCTTCACCGCTTCATAAAAGCTCTGCTATGCAGTGAAACTCTTCTCAGCCATATGACGTAGAGAAAGTGAGATTGTTTTCGGCCACGACCAAAATAAAAGGACTTTTTCCATGTCTGATGTCGATGAAGCTTCAGGGACATCTCAACCTGAGATTAAAACTATTCTGGTGGTGGAGGATGACGCTGATGTTGGTGAGTTCTTTGTCCTCGCGCTGAAACAAGAAACATCCTATCAAAGCCTCCTGGTCCCCAACGGCTTTGAGGCATTGAAGCTGGCCAATACCATTAAGCCGGACCTCTTCGTGCTGGATTATCAACTTCCCAGTATGAACGGCATCGAACTCTATGACCACCTCCACGCTATGCAAGGGCTAGAAGATGTCCCGGCCCTGTTCATGAGCGCCAACCTGCCCACTGGAGAACTGAGAAAACGTCGTGTCTACTATATCAAAAAGCCATTTGAACTAGAGGAGTTGTTGCAGACCATCGAAGATCTATTAGCAGAATAATGCACTCATTAGACCTGGAACGCCGCTTCACATTGAATATGTTCTTATAATGTGTATAAGCAGTACTCCACCGCCACATAAGTTGCCACTTAGTATACCTCTGGTGGAGTACCATTTTTCTGCCTACAACACTCTTCCCGACACAAAACTGCTGTCATCTATCGAAATATGCTCGTTGATCTCCTCGCCAGACGCGGAAAGCTTCGGGAATACGTTGTCTGTGGCCCGGATCTATATTTGAAGGCAGATCATGCTCGGCAAACCAACCACTGTCCAGCACCTCCTGTATGTGTGAAGGAGGTGTGACTACACTAATATGTAGAGGACGGCAGAGAAACAGGATATGATAGAGATGATGACGTGAGCGCGTTCCACACAGGCGAGAGTCGTTGATCCCAACCAGAGCAATCGGCTCACAGCTTACGCCAGTTTCCTCCAGCACCTCACGAACTGCTCCCTGAGCTGGCGACTCACCAACCTCCAGCCCACCACCAGGCAGAGCCCACAAACCGTTATCGGCTCGCCGAATCAACAAAATCTTGCCATCGTCGCCAACCACGGCCCCATCAGCAACGGGAAACGGAGCCGGACGTGCAAAAACGGTCGCACGCAACGGCTCAAGTGCAGATAGTGGCTCTCCCGTTGCCAGCGCAAGCAGTTCCAGCGCGACACTCTGGACTTTCCGATAATTATCGCGGTTATAGATAGTATCGGCATACTGCAAACCATTGGCGCTACAGTCTCGCAAAATATCCGCACACAGGGCCAGTTGTTGAGCAAGGCTCACTCCCGGCTTTTCGTCATCACGGGTGGTCATATATCCTTCTTTCATGCACTAATAGTAGTACTACCAACAACATATCATTACAGAGTATAGCAGATAATTTATGTTGGTATGGAAAGAGCAAGCATGTGTTATACTCTTTGTTGGAGAACTGTTGAGATGGTTTTCCACTGTATTCCATCCTGATCGTTAAAAGGAGAAGAAATACTATATGGCTCAACGACCAATGGTGGGGGTTGGTGTGATCGTTACCAGAGACGATTACGTGTTGCTCATGAAACGACATGGCTCTCATGGCAGCGGAACCTGGTCCATGCCGGGCGGACACCTGGAATTTGGCGAATCGCCCCAGGAGTGCGCCATCCGCGAGACGTTTGAAGAGACCGGCATTACCATTGATAATGTTGTATTTCGTTCCATCACGAATGATGTCTTTGAGAAAGAAGAGAAACATTACATCACGATCTGGGTGGAAGGTGCCTATGTTTCAGGCGAGGCTATCATCAACTCCGCCTACGAAATGACGGAAGTAGGCTGGTTCTCCTGGGGCTCCTTACCCGTTCCCCTCTTCTTGCCTTTCCGCAATCTGCTAGAGGGAGCAGGCATGCCTCCTTTCGAGAGGAAAAGTCTTTTAACGAGCGAATGAAGGTACGTCAGTATCTATCACTACTCTATAGATAATCGCATCTTCCCTTCGTTCTGCCATAACGCGAAAGACGTTGACGAAACCATCAGGGGCAGCCATGCTTCTTTATCTGTCATGAGTCACAATTAGCTATTTCCTCGTATAGAACATATAATTACTAATACGATTACAATTGATTCATACTCATTGCGCTCATCTTATGAGCGAAGAGGAGGCAGGGATGGCTCAACAACGGGTCAAGGTCTTGCGTCGTCAGAGAATCTTTAACCGGGCAGTATGGAGAAAGTCCAGCCGCTTTACAACGAGCGGTCTTGTTACAATGGGTATCGGCGTTGTCTTGATCAGCATTGGTGCCTCAATCAACACCGGTCCCTATTCAAGCGAAGGGTTGCTCATCGGCTTCGGTGCAATCATTGCACTTGTCGGCATCGTCAGACTGCTCATCGGCTTTATTAATCCAGCAATTCCAGAGGATCTCCAACCGCCTGCCGAGACCGAAGAGAACGTCGCACACGTAGAAATTCTCCCGAGAGAACCCGAGGAGGACGATTCTGTCTAACCCTGTTGTATAGCAAAATAGTGTAAAAGGAGCAAGGGCAGGGCGGCCTCTGCTCCTTTTTTCATCCTTTTATGCAAATGCTCCAAAGTAATGCTCAAAAAAGCGGTCTGGCCGCACCTGGGTCGCAACCTCATGCGTTTCACCCCCCTGCCAATGCGTCAGTCCCGCTAGCCGCTCGCTCGCAAGCTCAATTTCGACACTGCCGCGCTCAAACGTACAGATATCTGGTGCAAAGAGCGTGGTAGCCGCCAGGGGATCGTGAAAGGTCACGATATCGTTGCGCTGAAACCAGACATCGGCAAAATCCAATACTGGCCTCAACAGTGGTGTCTGACAACGCTGCCTGAACTGATCGGTCTGCATTGTCACCTGAAGCGTCACATCCAACCCGATTGAGCGATGCACAGGTGGAGCAGCACGATAGACAATTGAGGTCGCGTGAGGATCAACCAGAGCATTCCATTCGCACGCTCCGGGACCACCGCGCGAGTAGATCCCGCACATCAGAACCAGCCCTTTGAGCAGAGAGGGGATCTCAGGATCGCTGCGAAAGAGCAGAGCAATATTGGTCAATGGGCCAATACACAACAAGGTGATCTCTCCCGGATGCTGGCGAATGGTTTGACGCAGAAACTCAATCGCTGCCCCACGCGGGAAGGATGTCTCGTGATCCCACCGATCGAGCGCTCTGGCCTGAGGAACATCTGGCTGTTTCTGGGCTATCAACAGCGGATCGGGCGCGCCAGGATAGATGGGAATAGCTTTGCCAGCCACTTTACACTGCGCGCTTGCCAGCATAGCACGCTTTTCGACATCACCGGTTACGGTGGTAATGCCAAGCAGTTCACATTCTGGTTGTGCCAGCAGATAGGCCAGGCAGAGCGCATCATCGATATCGCTGCCAATATCGGTATCGAGTAAGACCTTGATCGACATAGGGAACCTCCATCGCTAGATGTAGATTTATCATAGCACAAATGGAGGATTGCAAAGGAATAGTTCCAGGCCCAACGAGCGAGAGGTGCGGAGTGTCCCTCTCGCTCATCCGGCGAGCGCCCCATAAAATGGAACGTCGCACCAGGAGGCATGGCAGCTTCTGGTTCCGAAAAGCCGCCATGACTGTATGAGTAGATACAGGAGAGATCAGCAGGAGATACTGATGGTATTCGTTCTCAAACTGCGCATCTCAATCCCATAACATTCTGCACTCGATGGGGATTACTTACAGATGTTAGTATAGAGGTCTTCTGTTAAAGCATGATTATTTGAAGGTAAAAAGTTTGCAATGCTCAAATCAAATAATACGCAGATCGACGATTAAAGCGCCTTCACAGTATAAATAAATCTAGCCCAATTATTCGCACTTTCACCAAAGTACCAATAATTGAGCGTAAAATCAAAGATTGCTGCTAATTAAGTCCTGCTATCTTCTCTTTCGAGAGTTACGCCAGTCGCGCAACTCTTGACGTTTCTCCTTAGATTTTTGGTGCATCCGCAGGCCATCAACAGGTGAAAACCGGGTGTACAGATCTTTATTATCCTGCTCAGCCAGGCGCACATACACCTCGATCATATCCCAACTCTCATGACCAAGTATCTCCTTCAGAACGACCGTAGGCATGCCATTTTTTATGCAGTTGACTGCAAACCAGTGACGGCATACATGAGGTGTAACCCGTTTGTCTTTAATGCCAGAAACTTCCTTGAGGCGCTCAAAGATGCGTTCTGCACTGGCTGTACTTAATGGCTTACCCCAGGCATTCAAAAACAGAGAGTCGTCATGCTCAGTAGAGCCGCCACGCCAGTATCTTATATAGGTATCCAGATGTTGGCGTGCCACCTTCCCAAACGGCACCTTTCGCTCTTTTGCTCCTTTCCCTCGAATATAGATCATTCCTTTTCCCCAATCAATGTCAGCAAAGAGTATCCCGCATGCCTCAGAAATGCGTACGCCAGTGGAAAGCAGTAACCATAAAAATGCACGATCACGAGCAGACAGAGCCTTACGCTCATCGGGAGTAAAAGACCTTCCTTTAGGAGCGCGATCACAAGCAGCATCCAACCTAAAAAGCTCTTCCTCAGTAAAAACACGAACAAGCACCTTTTCAGCTTTATACTTTTCCACATAAGCCATCGGGCTAGCTTTTAAGTAGCCATGCCGAACCAACCAGTTAAAAAAGATCATCAGGTAATTGCTATATGTTTCTACCGTGCGGCTACTATATGGCTTCCCCCGACTACTTACGGACGTACGAAGATGAGAAAGCCATTGAAGCACCTCAACCTCTTTAATCTCATCAATTCCAATATCATCAATCGTCCGTTTGCCATCATTATCTGATAATTCTTCATTAAATTTACCAACAACATAACGAAAGAAGAGAGGCATCACACGAGCATAATTGTTTTTCGTAATCATAGAGCGACCGGCAGCCGGTTGAGCAGCAACGTACATTTCCAACGCCTTCGAGAGCGTTAGAGATTGTTGCTTCTCTTCTTCCTGTTCAATAGACTCCCCAGGCTTCTGACGGCGTTTCGAGAATTTCATAGTTTCCTCCAACCTTATTTCAAGCGTTAGCAGCGGCTTTCATGCGGTACAGCACACGCTTTTTCTCAACAACTTCCGAGAACTCAATGCGACGATCGTTCATGTAGTGGTCCACTTCCCCAGCGACAAAGTGCAAGGTCGCTGAAACGTCAGATGTGACCTCCTTTTCCTCCTCAGAGAGATCAGTCTCATACCCACGTCGAAAGGCTTCAATGGTCGGGAGCCAGCCCGCCATCTGTGCAATCGCCCGTTCCATATTGGCCTCTCGCTTGCGTTTGCGCACAAAAGCTGCCAACTCTTCGACCGGCAGCGGTTCAGCAGAAGCAGCTGGGGCAACTGGACGAACGCGTTTCTTTTTCGCCGAGTGCAGATGCTCGACAGGAGGCAGCACAGGCGGGGAGAAGGGACGCGCTTCTAGTTCTTCATCGGCCAGGCGCAGCAGTTCTTCGCGTTCCCGTTGTTCCTGTTCATACTCGCTCTCAGGAAGTGGCTGCTCGACACATGCACGCTGGATGACTTCCCAGGCAGGATGCACCGGCCAGCGGGAACGATTGGTATCATCAGAGGGGATCACATAGCGCAGCCAGCCATCAGGCAACCCATCAGCACCGCCACCTGGATGCCCAACGGCATAGGTCCACAGGTCGCCAATATGCTCAAGCATTTCATAGGCACCAGAGACACCAGGGAACTCTCGAAAAGGCGTACGCGTGAAACGGACCTCGACGCGCCATACGATCATCTCAGGAGAGAACTCAATCCCTAGCTGTTCCGCACGTAGACGCCACTTGTCATAGAACCAGCGCTTTTCAGGCGAGTGATATTTGATTTCGTGTGTTTTGTTATAGATCACCGCCGAGACCGGCGAGGTATGCATACCAAAGGAGAGACCCGCTATCTTTTTCCAGCGCCGTTGTATGCTCGACGGACCATCAAGCAGCCCCGCATCGATTTCAGCGGGACGTTCCGTGTCAAGGACTGCACGCGAGAGAAAGCACTCTTTCAAATTGAGCGAGGGCAGATCCAGGTACAGCACATCGGCGGCCAGGTCCAGTGCAGAAAGATCGAGGAGAATGTGCTCTCCATAGAAGGTGCTCAGGAAGACATGCACCGCCGAGAGCGCCCGGCCCAGGTCGCCGCCACAATCCATCTGAAGGTATTCAGAAGAGAGGCGCACCCGGCCAATAATCCCGGTCTTCTTGCCCCGTCCGACTGAGAGCGTGATCTTGTCGTTTTCCAATATCCACTTGAATTGTGAGCCACCCTTATCACGCATGTGCAAGGTTTGCTCTTCTTTCTTTCCTGTGCCAAACACCCAGCGTGTCGGCACCAGCTCGTCAAGCTCCTGTGCCTTCTGCTTGAGGGCATTCAATTCCTCCTGCAATGTGACATCCAGTTCCACCCGCACCGGCTGATAGTCTCGATCAGTAGGCCGGATGGTATAGTACGCCGTGTCTGGACTAAAGGAGAGAACCACAGGCGAGGGAGCCGGTTCTTCGTCCTCATCATCAGCGGCAGCAGGGATCGGATCAAGAGAAGGTTTCTGCCCTGCTTCCACACCAAAGACCGGGAGCCGGTGCAGCCGTTCTTGTTTGCGCAGGTCTCGCTTGAGCAGCAGCGAGGAGGACGTTTCCCCGGTCTCTGCATGCCGATAGACCACATGCCAGGTTCGGGTATCAATTTCCTCTACATCTATGGGACGCAGTTTACTATAAGGCCAGGCCGAGCCAAGCCGCTGTAACAGCTTGCGTTTATACCATTCAAGCATGAGCATCACCTCCTTGTACAAAAGAGAAAAGAGAAAGAAAAAAAGAGACATCAACAACAATGTATTTGAAGCGGTCCGGTTCACTTGCGGGACCGCTTCGTGCAGCGTTATCAAGAGGCAACATCACAACATCCTCCTTCCTCATCAGCACCAGCAGGTATTCTGTCCATCAGGCAAGGGTAACAGCTTGTCCCGATCCACTCCTCTGCTACATCATCAAAGGGACAGACCCATGTACGAGGCACAGGACAACGGCCAGTGTCAGCAGCGCCAGGCACTTCTATCTCGATGAGAGAAAGCACTTCTAGCACAATGGAAGGATCAAGGACGACCTGGACCCCAAAGGCCCGATAGTGAAGCGATCCTCCGCATAGGTCAGAGGCCGCATAGGACACGTAGGAGAGTTGATAGGCGTGCATCGCCGTTTCGATGGCAGTAAAGGCGCTAGGAGCCGACACATAGACATCGACATCAGCCAGAGCAGAAGGAGAGAAGTTGCGCCAGAGGGCCACACCATACCGATTCATTGCACACCTCCTGCTTGATGAGACATAAGACAGTGAGAGACGAAAAGAGCAGAGACAATTCGTTTCTGTTGTAGAAAAGCAACACAGTAGAGGATGGAATAATGGCAGATCAAAAGCACCTTCAACAGCTTCAAAAGAGCATAAGCCAGTGGAACCAATGGAGAGCGAAACACCAAGAGATTGTACCGGATCTTAGCTTTGCCAATCTCAGTGAAGCCGATCTCAAGGGAGTCAAGCTCAGTGGAGCCGATCTCAGCTTTGCCAATCTCATCGGAGCCGATCTCAGCAATGTCAATCTTAGCTTTGCCAAGCTCAGTGGAGCCAATCTCAATGGAACCAATCTTAGGGGAGCCACTCTTAGAGGAGCCAAGCTCAGTGGAGCCAATCTCAGCATTGCCAATCTCAGTAGAGTCGATCTCATCGGAGCCGATCTCAGGGGAGCCAATCTTAGGGGAACCGATCTCAGTAGAGCCAATCTCATCGGAGCCAATCTCATCGGAGCCGATCTCAGTGGAGTCGATCTCAGTAGAGTCGATCTCAGTGGAGTCGATCTCAGTGGTACTACTATAGGCGGGACACCGTTCGGAGATCGTGATTTTCGCAAGATCAAAGGTCTTGCTTCTATTCGGCATGATGGCCCATCTCCATTGAGTATCAACAGCCTCTATCTTTCTGAGGGCAACATCCCAGAGGAGTTCGTGCGAGGGACAGGAGCGCCAGATGCCTTCATCGACTATATGCGCTCGTTGGTTGCTCGACCAATTGAGTACTACACGTGCTTCATCAGCTATTCCAGCCAAGATCACAACTTTGCCGAACGCTTGTATGCTGATCTGCAACACAAAGGGGTGCGTTGTTGGTTTGCTCCCGAAAACCTCAAAATTGGAGACAAGTTCAGATCGCGCATTGACGAGTCCATTCGCATGCATGACAAGCTGCTGTTGGTCCTCTCGGAACACTCGGTCAAAAGTGACTGGGTAGAAACAGAAGTCGAGACTGCTTTTGAGAAAGAATACCGCACGAACCGTCTGGCCCTCTTTCCCATCAAGCTGGATGAAACGGTCATGCATACCAACAAAGCATGGGCCGCTGATATTCGCCGCACGCGTCATATTGGCGATCTCACCCACTGGAAAGATCACGACGCTTATCAACAAGGATTGCACCGCTTGTTGCGGGACTTGAAGCAGGAGAAGGTATAGCCATACATTCTCTGTTTGCCCTAAGCAATACCGAGCAGTTCCGGGATGGACCCCGAACATCCGTGTGCGACTGCGAGAGCCTAAAATTGGACCTCTTGCACCGTCTGGTCCCCTGCGGGCGAACAGAGAGCGGGACTCAGGACTAATGCAGGTGGCAGGCAACCCCCGCTCTCTGTCCGGGCAAAGCCTACCAGACGCCACAAGAGGCAAGCGCAAGCGTCCAATTTCTTCACGGCTCTCTTGCGCAGAGTGAACGTCTCGGCACCTGGAAGAGCCTCCGGCGGGAACGAGAGGGGATCTAGGCCACAGCAGGTCAGGGCCAACAACAATCCCACTGTTTTTCGCCAGCATGAGACGTATTGCAGCAGGGCAAGATTGATCACAGCCAGGAATGTTTCTTCCTTCTGCTCGTGTGGACAGAGGGCCGAAATCAGCGGAAAACGGCCTTTTTTTGCCTTCTTGCACGTCAAAGATGCCCAAAATCGGCCCCAAGAAACTCGTAGAGGCATCGATACGTCTGGATATATAATCACCCTGCCAAGTCGAAACAGAAGCATTCTTGAGCCTCTCAGCGAGTGGGCCTCTATCCGCCTCTAGAGCCATTCCATAACAAGCATACGGCATATGAGAGATGTCGAAATCATAACCTATGGTTATGGATTGTGGATACATGTTTTGCATGTTTTTCTCCTTTCTTTTTAGATGGACATCGAAATAGTTTGGGATCTCCAAAGAGCGAAAGCGCACAGGGCAGAACCACGCGCAAACCATCGAGGCACAGGCCAGCACCAGCGTCGAGCGCCGAGCGCTATCGGAGACGGGAGACTTCCACCACTCCCCCACCTCCCCAGGAAGGAGACAGCGAGCAAGGAGAGAAGGCAACAGGCAACAACCAGACAGAGAGCACGCGAAGAGGCAGAGCGCACTCGTTGGAGCAATGCGCACCAGCGCGATCGCTGCAGACCAGAGCGCCAGGCCAGCAGTAAAAGCACCGCGCGACCAGGCGCAAGAACACCAGCGCAGGAGACACAGGCAGAGCAACCGAGCATAGCGCACCTCCAAGAGCGAGGAAAGCGCACCCAGCACGACCAGACGCCAGGCGCACACGTTCCTCAACACAGCACAACGATCAAGAACGAGGACCAGAGCCAAGCACACGCGCCCCCTTCTGAGAGTCATCACTGCGAGCAGCAGGACCACTTCGCCGTGAGAGAATATCAGCGAACACCTGGCGCTTGAGGGTGGCGAGAAATTCAGCATCTTCCCGTTCCTGCTGGACCTTGATTTGCAGAAGCAAAATGTCAGCTTCCGCTTTCGCCTCGACCATCTGACGTTCACCTTCCGCTTGCGCGATATCGCGATAGAGCGCCGCCTTTTCACGCTCACCACGAGCAATGAGCTTGAGCGCACTATTATCCACTTTAGCGAGGAAGAAGGCGGTCACGGCATCGCCCAGGAGAAAGCCCACCACACGCGAGGCGACGAAGACATAGAGCGTATTCATGTTGGCATTGCGAGAGGCTGAGATGATATGGAGCAGAAAGGCCGATTGACTGATGCCGTTGATAATGGCGAAGATCAGCCACATGAGCGTCCCAAAGGTGACTTCCATCTCTTCACGCTTGGAGACCGAGCCGTTCACCTCGCGCTTCTCGGCCAGGTCGCGCCGTTTGATGGCAACGCCAAAGGTCGTGAACATCATCGCCAGGTCAATGAAGAGTGCGCCGCCCCAAATGATATAGGTGCCGTTATCACCAGGGGCGACCAGGCTCGTGAGGATGTAAGCCACTTCTGAGGTTGTCAGGGCAACGAAGGCAATCGGCCCCACGAAGAGCCAGATGCGCAGAAAGAAGAGCATCACACTCTCATGAAATGGGCGACCATGACGCGCCGACTCGACCAGGTTCATACGCCGGACACGTAGTTCTTCTTGCGTCATCACAGAAGTTGATTTCGTTGGACCATCTGTGTAGACAGGAGGCAGAAGGCGACCGTTACCCACTGTGGCCGGTCCATCATCGGTGTTGCGCTGCCCAAAGAGGGAAGACGCCAGGCGAGCGAAGAAGCCTGGCTGATGAGCCCGTTCATTCGCCTGCTGAAGACGCTCAGCCGCTTCACGCGCTTGCTTTCGTTGCAGTTCCAGGTACTCCTCCTCACTCAAGCCCGACTCATGTTCTCGGCCACGCTGATCCACAAAAACCAGCGGTTGCTGTTGCTGTTCCATAGACAAAGCTCCTTTCTGTTGAGGACGGGAGGCACCCCGCACTCGTTCTTGTTCCAGTAACGCTAATGCTCGTTGTCGGGCCTGTTCGGTCAGTGCCTCGTTGTTACGGACACGCTCTTGTGCCTGATCAATCTCTTGCGCCGACCTTACCCCTTTTCCTTGTTCTGCACATGCACGACAGCACACCTCAAAAAAGGTATCCCTCCGGCAGTTTTGACAGACCGGACGCCGACACTGCCCACAGGTAGACGAACCGCCAGGCCCACCACAGAGAGCACAGGGTATCGCCTTTGGAAATGACGGCGCACCCATAGGTAATCCTCCTTTTTGTCCCGCCTCGCGAAACGGAACCCTGAGAAAGTACAAGCCCCTTGCTTCCCGCTCACGCAGGGCCGGGAGATAATTCCAGAAGTCTTGATGAAGCTGTGCCTTCTCCGTCTCCGTTGCCGCTTGGTACGCCAGTGCCGAGTCAGCATAGGGGTCATCTTCCACATACTCGGCCAGGCGATGCGGCAGCTCGGCGACGGTGATGCCCAGCGGGTGCCGATTGGTCTGTTGACAGAACTGTAAAAAGTCTTGCAGTGCTTGACGACGTGCGGCACGATCCATCAGAGCACCTCCCTTGTCAGGACAGGAAAGCGGCTATCTCAACGAGCGAGACAGCCGCAGCACACACCTACTCGTCGTCGCCAGGCACGCCCAGGTCTTCCAGACGTGCGACACGAATACGCACAATCGGCTCACTCTTGAGCACATTGCCCTCATCATCGGTGACATCACGCATGCCAGGCTGAACCGCCTGAATAATCGCCTTGACCTTATGGTCTGTGTAGTCCTTGAGCAGCTCGTTTTTCGAGCCGACAAGTTCTTTGTATTGAGGGCTGCGATCAGAGATTTGACAGGAATGCACACCAGAACGAGCGTCAGAAATTTCCAGCGAGAGGAAGCGCCATTTGGCACCAGCAGCATGCTCTTCATCTGCTTTATTGCCAACAACACGCATGCCTCGCACGATACCAGTTAAAACTAAAGCCATGATGTTTTATCCTTTCCTTCACATCAGGGGAGCCAGGCCAATGCAGGCACCATACTCTGCAATAGTGAGCAGGTCTCCCTCTTCTTTGCGATAATGGCCGTTACCCACGACCGCTAAAATGACAACTAACTGAATTTCGATGTCCACCGGATCAGGTAAGGCCGCAATCACATCGCGCAGGTCATCAAGCGTTTTTGCCATCTCCACCAGGACGCGTTGTCCCTTATACTCGATGTAGACTGAGGCATAGCCAACCGGCGTATGATAGCGTCTGCCACCTTTGCGCCGAAACTTCCGGTCAAAGCGACGATGGCAGCGCTGGCAGAGCACCATTGTCTCTGCATCCTCCTTCCAGGTCTCGTATTGCCGCTTGTGGGCAATCGAGAGATGCACCATATAGGGTTCATGTGTCTGCAAATTTTCGGCAATGCTCCGGTTCGGAGCGCCGCAGCCCTCGCACACATTCCCCGCCTTGAGCTTCTTCTCCTTTCCGTTGGGTTTCCAATCGGCGGGATAGATGGCCGGATTAAAGGGCATCGTCCTGCACCTCCCACCAACTAGACCAGGACGCGCCCGGAACGCCAGGCCGCCACGCTAGAGGTGACCGCCCGGATATAGGCTGACTCGTCGTTGTCATCAGCAGCAGGGGCATAGACCGGGATCACTCGCGCAATCGTCGTCAAGCCACGTTGCTTGATGTAGTAGTTACCGATCAACTGATACCAGGCTTCAAAGCCCTGTTCCCAGCTCCTAAAGAAGGCGTAACAGCTTTGACCTGGCTGACAGGAGTTGCCAACCGTGTTGACGCACACACTGCCAGAGAAGCACCTCAAGTTGCCGAGCGAATGTGTGATGACGGCCATTCCTTGTGTGCCGCAGGAACTTTCATGCAGAAAGAAGGCCAGCGGCCAGGCCGGATCGATGCCATACTGCACGCCCAGGTCATAGAGCGTTTGCCCTTTGCCATGAGCGGGAGAATGACAGGCGATCAGCACCTCGTTGATAAAGGAAGCCGAAATAGAGGGACGCCCTACTAGACTGTCAGCGGTAGCGGCGGGACTGGCCATCGATTGCCCCGGTTTGCCGCCTTGCATCATTGCCAGTCCGAAGAAAAGAACCAGCAGCAAGAAAAGGATGCCAAGCACTCGACCCATGATGTGACCTCCATTGTTGACTTGACAGCCAGGCTCTCACCGCCGACAATAGAGGGCGAGTGAGGAACCTAGCGACTGAAGACGCGATCCACAACTCAAACCGCCGACTGAGGTGTACCAGACCTCAGCCGGCACTTTGTTAGAGCAACCAGGTACGCAGACGCAGCCAGAAGAGGGCAAGAGCCAACTTTCCCAGGTCCACGAACCCGAAAGAGAGAGGCCCGATCTCCCTGACCTCCAAGTGCTTCTCTTGCGACCAGGGCGAACCGGCAGGACCAGCCCAAGCAGGCCGAGCAGCAGGCGAGAACACATCATCAGGTGGCTCAGGGATATACCCATGTGTTGCACAGTAATCATTGAATTGATCGATCAGGGCATCGAACTCAGAGAAGGTCAGGCTTACCTCATCCTCATCAGCCCCAGTCACTTGCCGCCGCAGGCGTACTTCAGACCCGGCATCAAAGACCACCAACAAGCGGTTGATATCATAGCGGCCCCACACAGCATCAGACGGCCCGTAGGAAGCCGACACCTCGACGTAACGCGTTTCTCCCTGTTCATTAAGAATATGCGGGCAATGACGATCAGACACGAATGTACCTCCTTAGCGATGTTTCGGACACCAGTACACAGAAAAACCTGCCAGCTTTACAGAGACAATATCCAGGCGGTTCTGACAGCCAGGGCAAACGGCCCGAGCGTTACAGGAACCAAACGAGCAGCGATAGAGCGAGACCGAGCCAGCAGGACGGACCCATTGATGCTGATGCAACTGCTTGAGCAGCTCAACGGCTGAGACAACCTCATGCTGCTTCATGAAGACCTCCTAACGAGAGCACGAAACCAGACGCGTGTACGAAGGCCGTTCCCGCCCGGTTCCACACTCGCCGCAGAACCGCGCACCTACCTCGTAAGCCGTGCCGCAAAGATCGCAGCGAGCAGGCGAATGAGCACTACCAGGACGATCTACAACAGTGATCTGAGATGCCGCCTCTCGCCTCGATATCGGTAAGATAATCGGCTGAGGTTCGCGACGACTTCCCAACATATTCATAATTGCCTCCTTACAACAGCGACAAGTGACTTTTGTTAATTGCCAATTGCCAAGTGACATTCACTAATCGAATTATAAACTGTAGAAACTCGTTTTGTCAAGGGTATAATTGCCAATTGCCAAAAGTCGTCTTTACTATTGACAATTGACAAGGTATAATACTAAGTAGACATGAGCTATAGCAAAAAAGAGAACAAGGGAGATAAACATGGAACAAGAATTCTATACAGCAAAAGAAGTAGCAGAAATATTAAAGAAGTCTATCAGGACAATTTACCGGGATGCTCAAAATGGAGAAATACCATCAGTTGGGAAGCGGCCTAATATACGCTTTCCCAAAGAAGCAATAGACATTCTTGCAGAGGTAAACCTTCAAAATGAGGATAACGCGCTTTCATTCTCTGTATCAACTGTTGCTGAGTCATGGGCCAAGCGAGAACTAAATAGACCCTATGAGGATGAAGACACTGTACCATTCAAAACTGTATTAGAGTGGAGGAAGAGGAACAATGATATCACGATGAACCTCAGGCGAGGCAAAACAGTCCTAGGTTGGGTAACATTCTTGCCACTGGATGAAGAAGTAGCCCTAAACCTCGTATATGGGCAAATAAGAGAAAAAGATATTCCACCACAAGCAGTGAAGAAATGGACTGATCCCAAGTTGTCCGTCTATGTTCCGGTGATAGAAGTTATATCAACCGGCAAACTTGGAAAAGATAAAATATTAGGAGCCGAGCTTATTAAAAGAACCATCAAATGGGCCACTTCCCTAACCATTCAACACGACATCAAAAACTGGTATGCGGTGGGAGCCACTCCCGAAGGGCAAAATCTACTGGAAGACTTAGGGTTCAAATTGCTCGTAACGCAGGATGAAGGCAAAAGAAAAGGCTATACGCTCGCAACAGGCGACCAACAAGCTAAACTCATCAACAAATTTGCTACAGAGATGGGCGGTACAAACGGCTCACCACAGACAAGCAAGAAAGCAAGCAATTAGAGGTGAAAAATAACCGCTAACACTGCACAAATAGCAACCAAACATAAAGCCCTTGCAGACCTTAATACAAGGTACGGCAAGGGCTTTTATCCAGCCCTATACAGTAAACGACTCATTGATATAAGAAAGAAGCTGTTCAGAACTCTCAAGCACGCCATCACGCCCTTTAGACCCAGGTATCCGACGCCCAACTTCAGAAATAAAGACACTCAAAGCAGCCTTCATCAACTCTAACTCTTCAACCAGCAAGTCCGCCGAACTCGCGTAGGACAACTTGAAGAGAAGCACCTGGAGCATCAGCATATCAGCGCTCCGTTTAGCAGAAGGCATCTTGTTCTGCATAAGATATGCTCCATAAAACTGAAGAATTGCCCGGAGCGCCAGGACATCATTTTGCGAAATCGGCACAGCCATCTATTTTCATCCTCCTATACCAATCACAGTCAGCAGACTGAACTTTAAAGATCAAACTCCGAATAGCACTATTATCAGTTTAAACCCACAAGCTTACTACTGTCAACAAGCTACTACTGATAAAATGGCTCATCATAGGCATGGAGAAAACAATGATACGACTTCGTATCAAAGAAATTGCAGAAGCAAAAGGGTTCAACCAATCATCTCTATCACGCGCAGCAGACATACACTTTATGACCGTCAAGCGCATTTATCAGAACCCATACAAAGAAGTCACAACAACAACTCTCGACAAAATCGCACGAGCATTAGGTGTGAGCGTTTGTGATCTTATAGAGGAACTGCCAGGAGACACTAAACCGGAAACCTAAGACCAAATCAAACGACATTTGCCAAATGACATTTGCCAAATGACATTTGCCATTTTTAAGATCCACAATCAAAGTGTTTCCATAGTCAGAGAAATGGCTTGAGCAGCCGTTGGACACCAAAAGTACCTTATAATTGCCCGCAGATAAGTTCTAAATATCTCTTCATTTTTTCTACTCTCCTATTGGCTTGTAGAGCCAAATGAAAGCAGCAAACAAGCATAGCAGGAGAACCTTAAAGCATGATAAAATAACGGTAAAGCTTTATTGAAAATTTCCTGTGTGTCGTTTTTTCATTGTTTACCTCTGCCGCTGAAAATCTGTGCCGCTATCCTCTTTATAGGAGCCATCCGACATGATACAATAGTCCCATTGTAATATGAAGGCAAAAGGATACCGTATGGTCTGGTCCAAGACAGCTTTCCAGACACGCGACGCAACACAACAAATACATAGTGCAGATATCAATAACAGCATGATAGATATTATTACAACGCTGGCGCATGAGTTTCGCGCACAGCACAAACAACTATATATGGTTGGTGGAACGGTGCGCGATGTCTTGCTTCATCGTGGCGAATCCGCTGATGCGGATCTGGCGACCGATGCTCATCCTGATGAGATTAAGCGTCTGGTCGCGCCCACGAAACCTGGTGCCGTCGTTCTGGTCGGCGAGCGCTTCGGGACGGTGCGCCTGCTCTATGATGCCAATATTGTTGAGATTACAACGTTCCGCACCGAACGTTACAACCCGGAGTCGCGCAAACCAGAGGTGTGCTTCGGCACTGATCTGGAAGAAGACCTGCGCCGTCGGGACTTTACGATTAACGCGTTGGCCCGCGATCCGCTAAACGGCCACATTATCGATCCGTTTGGAGGGCGACGCGACCTGGAAGCACATATCTTACGGGCCGTTGGCGATGAGCCGGACAAGCGCTTCGACGAAGATCCACTCCGTCTCCTGCGTGCGGTCCGTTTTGCAGCCCAGCTCGACTTCTCGCTCGAAGCGGAAACCCGCTTCTCCATCGCTCGTCAGGCAAACAAGCTTCAGAAGATCAGCCGCGAACGTATTCGCGACGAAATGAATAAGCTCCTCCTCTCGCAACATCCCGCCAAAGGTCTCGATTTGCTCGTCGAGCTGGGATTGATAGAGTGGATCATCCCGGAAGTGCTGGAACTGCGCGGCGTGAGCCAGCAACCTCAACCCCGTGCAGCGACCTCGAAAGATGTCTACGCCCATGTGCTGCGGGTCGTCGAACGTTCCTCGCCGCGCATGGCTACACGTTGGAGCGCCTTGCTGCACGACATCGCTAAGCCACGAACGCGTACAGTTGAAGATCATAAGGTCCATTTCTTCGGTCACGAGGACGTTGGCGCTTATATGGCTCGCGATATCCTGAAACGACTCCATTTCGACCGAGACTTTATCGAAAGCGTCTCACGCATCGTGCGCCTGCATATGCGCGCCAACGCCTACCTGTCCGATTGGACCGATGGCGCGGTCCGACGTTTGATGCTGGACAGCAACGACGATTTGCACGACCTGCTCGACCTTTCGCGGGCAGATATCACCAGCTATCGCGTTGACAAGGTGACGCGTGCGGTGGCCCGTGTCGCTGAACTGGCCGAGCGCTGCCAGCGCTTGAAAGAGGAGGCCGAACGTGTGCCGCTGAAGAGTCCTCTCGACGGCAACGAGCTTATGCAACTCTTTGAGCGTGGTCCCGGTCCCTGGCTACGTCCCATCAAAGAGCATCTGCTGAGCCTGGTTATCGATGGTGTACTCGCGCCCGATGATAAAGAGGAAGCCACGAAGATTGCCAGGACATTGCTAGCAGAGCAAGAAAAACAGGACTGATCATGTGCCTTTGATTTATAGCAATGCGAGAGCAGCACAATAGTGCTGTTCTTACCCGAAACATCGCTATAAATCGTTCGTTCTCTTTTTATTTTTCAATAATCGTCCATATGGTGGGTGCCAGGGAGAAAGAAATGACAGCATTACGCGACGATATTGTACAGTTTCTCAACACATACCTTACGATCGACACATTTAGAGATTATTGTCCCAATGGGATGCAGGTCATCGGTCGCCCCGAAGTCAAGCGTGTAGCGCTGGCCGTCAGCGCCAATCTGGAAAGCTTTCGCCTGGCAGCCGCCGGAGACGCGAATATGCTCATCACGCATCATGGCTTATTTTGGGAGAACATGCCACGCGAGATCGGTGCGATGATGAAGGCGCGTCTCAAAACTTTATTTGAGCATGATATTACTTTATTAGGATATCATCTCCCTCTCGATGCCCATGCTGAGTCAGGCAACAATGTGCTCTGGCTGAAACAACTCGGCTTCACGCTGGAAGGGATTACGCTGGGCAGTGCGCGCGGCAAAGCGATTGGTGCTATTGGCACGGCCCCCGGTCGGCACATATTACCCGACCTGATCGAACAGATTACAAGCGTATCTGGTGCCTCGCCACGAGTCTATGCTTATGGGCCACGCACGATTCGTCGGCTTGGCGTGGTCACAGGTGGCGGTCAGGGCTATCTGCTGGAAGCGATAGCGCGCGGTTGCGATACCTTCTTGACCGGCGAGACTGGCGAGCCGACCGAGGCGATTGCACGGGAAGAGGGGATTAATTTTATTGCGGCAGGGCATTATAATTCCGAAAAGATCGGCGTGCAGGCGCTAGGAGATCTGCTGCAAGCACAGTTTGGCGTAGAAACATTCTTCTGTGATGTACCCAACGCGGTATAGGCACAACGGAGGTCTTATATATGGCAAAAGAGAAAACACCTGAGCAAAAACTGGTCAATGAGGCGACCAGAACAACCCCGGCACCAACCAGCCAGCCGCGCAACAAAGGGAAGGGGAAGCGCAACGGGCAACAGCGCATCGGCGGCACAGCAGTACCCGGCGCGAAATCAACCATGCCAAAGCCCGTCTCGACCAGCAGCAATCCACAGCAGCAACAACAAGATTACTCGAACCGCATAATGCGCCGCCAGATGGTAAACAAAGGTCTTGGTCCACAGAACGAAGCAGAGCGCATGCAGGATGCTCAGGAGAAGCGTAAAAAGAAGATAGAACGCAAGAAGCAGCGCGTTGAAGAGAAGCGCCAGGAGATTCGGAGGTCGCTGCCTTCCGGCGGCTTCAAGCTCGGCAATAAAAATCTCTACTTCATCATCGGCACTGCCGTCGCCATCGTTCTGCTGATCGTCATCTTCCTGATTATCCGCCATCCATTCTAGACCGGTGGCCCACGAATGAGAACAGTGGAAAATCTATAGATTTCTATTGTTCACATCAAGAAGTATATACGCAAGCGAATCCCATCGCTTCGTAGTTGCGCGATTTATCGCGTGGTGTCGTGCCAGCGCGATAAATCGCGCAACTACGAAGCGATGAAAGAATGGCAAAATCAGTTATGCGGCTATGCTACATTGTCCGCCATTGAGCGTAAATGCGGCCGGGCTGGCGTTGCTGCCGGTCCAGGAACCGTTAAAGCCAGGCGAAACCGAACCACCAGCGGCAATCGTGCCGTTATAGCTGACGTTCTTGACCGTTACCTGCGCCCCTGCTGCGTAAACGTCCCGTTCCAGCCCTGCATCACCTGCTGGCTACCAGGGAACGTGAAAACCAGCGTCCAGCCATTGAGGGAGCTTGTGCCAGTATTCGTAATCGTGATATTCGCCGTGAAGCCGCCGGGCCATTGATTCGCAACAGTATATTGAACCTTGCAACTACTCCCCGTTACAGGCGTTGGCGAAGGTGTGGGAGAGGCTGTTGGTGACGGTGTGGGTGTTGTTGGAGTTGGCGTTGTCCCAATGGTGCCGCTTTTCGCCTGCATATTAGCTGAGTGCTGACGGAAAACTGCCAGTTCTTATGCGCCTTGCATCACACCGTAGTTGGGATCAACATCGGTTGGCCCGCCTTCATACCACCAGAAGAGGTCGCCGTCGCCATCATCTTTCTCAATCTCTCCCTGCATACCAGTCCACCACGCCGAGCGATCAACGCCCATCACGTTATACTCTCCCATGACAAACGGTTTTTCAACGACGTTATGTGCATCGCTGACACACTTATCGATAAGTGTTTGGGTCTGGGCAAGCGTACTGAATTCGCTTGTAGCACTCTCCTTTGACAGCTACAGGTAAAATGGATGTGCTATGTGCATAGACCATCTCACCTGGCAACATTCATTTCAATGATACATGCACCAAGTTCACTGAAATAATGAACAATGAAGGATGCCGCTGTCAAGCGAAACAGTGGAATTTTTCAGCATGTGACCTATAACTGACCAGGTAGAAGGGCATAAAAGAGATAAAGCTGTTAAAACTATGGAATTTTAACAGCACTCCTATGTTATAGTCGAGCGATTTATCGCGGAATTCCGTGATAAATCGCTCGACTATAACATAGGAACAGGCTATTTTTCACACAAATTTCATTGTAGAGCCTCTTGACAAAGCGACGCCAGCATATTATGATGAATTTCAATGAAACAATAAACTGTTTCATTGAGCGATTGCGGCGCAGGCAAAACGAGAGCGTATCTGGAGAGAGTTGGACATGGCTGGTTCAGTGACTATCAAAGACGTAGCATCACATGCCGAGGTCTCGGTCGGCACCGTTTCGCGCGTCTTTAATAACCATAGCAATGTGACAGACGAGATTCGACAGCGCGTCCTCAAAGCGGCCTCAGAGTTGGGCTATCATGGCCGCTCAACGCCTGACAATGCAGCACGTCCTCCCACACGTGGCCTGAAAGAAATTGGCTTTCTCTACTATTCTCACCTCGACGCAAACGTGGAGGGAAGCGTGGGAGTCAATCCGTTCTGGTCACACATCCTGCATGGCGCGGAAAACGAAGCGCGCAAGTCGAATATCAAAATGACCTATCGCTCCATTGGCGACGTGAGCTATTCGCAACAACTGCTGCTGAGTACCATTTATGACATGCGGCTGGGAGGCATTCTCCTGGTTGGACCAACGGAGCCAGAGGTGGTGAAAATCATCCAGATGGCGAAGTTGCCGCTGGTGCTGGTCGATAATTATGTGCCGCGCATCTCCGTTGACGCCGTCCTCTGTGACAATTTCGAGGGCGGGCGCGAAGCCGTTGAATATTTGATCAACTCCGGACATCGACAGATAGCCTTCATCGGCGGTCCTACGCTGCAAGGACCACGCCCCATCAACCAGATCTACCCTATCGAACGACGCGCCGCAGGCTATCGAACCGCACTGCTGGACGCTGGCATTCCAGTACGCTACGAACTCTACGAATCGGGCGACCTGACATCTGAGGGAGGCTATCAGGCCTGCCAGCGCCTCCTGGCAAAAAATATCCCTTGCACGGCGATCTTTTGCGCCAATGATTCGACCGCCATTGGTGTTCTCAAGGCTCTGCACGATGCCGGAAAAAGTGTTCCCGAAGACGTTTCATTGATCGGCTTCGATGATATCAGTACATCCGAGTATCTCTCCCCGGCCCTCACAACAATACGTGTCAACAAAGAAGCGCTGGGATCAACTGCCGTCAAGAATCTTGTAGCCCGCGCCGCCGATATGGATGCAGTGAGCGTTGCCAGCATCCTGGAAGTGGAACTGGTTGAGCGCGATTCGGTTCGTCGCCTGACGACGTAACGATGCATCTTAACAACTTTATGCCAGAATCGGAATCTCCCGTCGTTTCGTAGTCGCGCGATTTATCGCGCTCGGCTCGTCTCTCGCCTATCGTGGTGGGAACAGCGCGACTACGAAACGACGAGGCATCTACAGGAAGGAGGAGACAGACAGAGATAGCCAGCAATGCGCGTTGTTGTCTTACCCCGGGCTGGCATCTCAATCGAAAAATGCGAATATTTGCTTTCTCATCAGCTACGATAGCTGCAAGCATATCAGGTATTTCATACATGCGTTGTTTTCCTGATAGATAGTCACCGATTTCGTTTACCTATTTTTTACACGAAGGAGTGCATACTATGAACTTTTCGATGACGCGGCGTCGCTTTCTTACTCGCAGCAGTCAGGCCGTCGTTGGAACCGGATTGACAGGCGCTTTACTGGCAGCATGTGGTGGCAGCGGTGGTGGTAACAGCAGTAGTTCCTCTGGGCCTGTCACCATCACGTACGGATGGTGGAGCAACGGGCCAACAAAAGATAATGCGATGCTGGCCTGGGTGAAAGAATTTGAGAAAACGCACCCCAACATCAAAGTCAAAGCCGAGATTCTGCCCTGGGCCAACTACTGGTCCAAACTCCAGACAACGGTAGCTGGTGGCAACGCTTACGATATCGTCGGCATGGCCGGAGGTCAGGCCGCCCCCTATTATAGTCAGGGTGCGCTCTACGATCTTAGCACCATGCCCGGCTATCAGGATGTCACGAAAGGTCTCCAGGCAAACGCGGTGAAGCTCGGTAGTTGGGATGGCAAACAATATTCGCTGCCGGTTGGTATTTACGTACCGCTCATTGGCTATAACAAAACGATGCTCAAGGCTGCCGGCGTCCCCTTCCCCGATCCAGTCAAGCCGATGGAATTTGACGATTTCAAGAAAATGGCGGCTAAACTGGTGAAGCAGTCCGGCGGCAAATACACACAGTATGCCATCAATATCAGCGATCTGGACCCGTTGTGGACAGCCTTTGTGCAACTGGAGGGCGGCCAGGTCTACGACACCCCGGTCAATCCTAAGAAGATGACGCTCAACACCCCGGAGGGCATCAAAGGGCTGACTCACTGGCAGAGCATCTATACTGAACACCTCAGCCCGCCATTCGCCGAACAGGGCAACGGTCCCTGGGGCAGTGGCGACATCGATAGCCTGCTTACTGATAAGGTCGCCTTTGCCCGTGTAGGAGCCTTCGACTTCGCGCAAATTCAGGAGCAGAAGTTGGAGGACAAGATCGGAGCAATGCCCATCTTCGGAGTTAATGGCAAGCAGGTCACGCTGGGCAACGCCAATAGCTTCGGCATTTATAAGGGCAGCAAGTACGTCGAACAGGCCTGGGAGTTTATCAAATGGGTCACTTCAACCGATCCTGATAAGACCTTTGCGAAAATTAGCGATGTGCCCTCCAATACTGAAGCGTTCAATCAAATGGACTCCTACATCACACCGCAGCAGTATGTGCCAACGCTGACTTCAGCAATCAAAGGCTGGGGTCCAATCGTCATGACCCCCAATCAACAGTTTGGCACCGATCTTGGCAACATCTTAACCGATCTGGCGAACGGTAAACTGACGCCAGCGCAGGCTGCCAAACAGATGGAAGATAAAGGGAATGCAGATCTGGCCGCCAGTTCTTAATCAAACCCTTGACTCTGGCACCCATTCGCTCCTGTCGGGCAGCTGCCCGGCAGGAGTCCCCACACCTCTTGCACGTACGATCTTCATAGGCGATACATTACTCAATTGACAAGGAGCTATATTATGCTCACGCTGTCGCGCTCAGAGGCGCACAACAGGCGACCTCCTCAGAAAGATAGAGGGCCGATCTGGCGCTTCCTCCATAAAGAAGGGGTCTCGGGCTATCTCTTCATCTCGCCCTGGATCATCGGCTTCCTCCTGTTCTACCTGTATCCGCTGGTCAATACCTTCTACGATAGCTTTACCGATTACAGGCTATTCGGCGACCCGCAATGGGTTGGACTGAAAAATTATCAAAAGCTGCTCTTTCAAGATCAGATATTTCGAGACGCAACAGGCCATATGCTGCTCTATGTCGTGCTGGCGACCGTCATCTACATCGTTGGTGGATTGGGGCTGGCGCTTCTGCTCAACCGTGCATTTCCGGGCAACCACTTTTTCCGCACCGTCTTCTATCTACCAAGCTTGATGGTGGGTGTGGCAATTGGCTCAATGTTCGTCCAGGTCTTCCAGTCCGGCGATTTTGGCCTGATGAACGAGGTGCTCGGCATCTTCCATATTCGCCCGATCAACTGGCTGAATAACTATGATCAACCCATCATGGGACTGTTCGCACTGGTCCTCGTCAATTTCTGGTTTGTCGGCGGCACTATGTTGATCTTCCTGGCTGGCTTGAAGGGTATCGCCACATCCTACTACGAGGCGGCGCGCATCGACGGGGCCGGTCCCTGGCAATGTTTCCGTTTTATTACGTTGCCACTCCTGACGCCCGTTATCGTGTTCAATATGATCATGACGCTGATTGGACATATTCAGGTATTCGACACACCCCTGATCTTCGCGGGCGGCGGCTCCGGCTCCATCGGCGTGTCTACAAGCGTGCTGGGATATCGCAATACCCTCTCCATGTTCCTGACCTATCTCTACCAGGAGGCGTTTGTCAATCACAACTACGGCTATGGTTCAGCAATAGCGGTCGTCGTCTTTCTGATCACGCTGATACTGACCGGCGTGGTTCTCCTGGTATTCCGGCGTTCTACTACCAACGGCGCCTAGTCAGGGTGCGTGGCACAAGAAAGGACAGGTAAGGTTATGCTTTCCAGACAGCAAAAGTCACCCCAGCCACCATTTACACCGGGGGATTCTTCTCTCAACACGCACACCGGGCCGAGCAAACTCGATAAAGACCTCTACGAGCGGGGCCGTCTCTTTCAACGATTGAGCATGGTAATTACTTATGTAATACTCATAGTGGCCGCGTTTATCGTGCTGCTGCCGTTTGCGTGGCTCATCTCGGCATCGCTGAAGACCACCGGGCAATATTACGCCTCGCCGATTCAATGGATACCCAATCCGTTTGTCTGGTCGAACTATGCCGAGGCGTTCGGTGTGTACAGTTTCGCACGCTACATTCTCAATAGCGTGTTTCTGGCGCTCTATGCGATGGTCGTGAACACGATTGTCTCCTCGCTGGTGGCGTTCGGCTTTGCGCGATTCAAGTTCCCTGGACGCTCGTTTTTGTTTGTGCTGATGCTTTCAACGCTGATGTTGCCATCGCAGGCACTCACCATTCCGCTATACATCACCTTTAAGAACTTCGGCTGGATCGATACGTTTCTGCCGATCATGGTTCCGCAACTCTTCGGCTCGGCTTTCAACATTTTTCTGTTCCGTCAGTTCTTTATGGATCTTCCGCGCGAACTGGACGAGGCCGCCCGGCTGGATGGATGCAGCAACCTGCGCATCTGGTGGAACATCATTTTGCCTCAGTCGAAACCGGTCTTTATCGTGGTGGCGATCTTTACGTTTCTCTCAAGCTGGCGCGATGCATGGAACCCGCTGGTCTATTTGAGCAGTCAGGGCAATCGCACGATCCCGTTGGGCCTGCTCTACTTTAGTAATGGCTATACGACCGTCTATCCACAGATGATGGCGGCGACCGTTGTTGCGCTGGCCGTTCCGGTGATACTCTATGCGATTGGACAACGATACATTGATAGTGGTGTTGCCATCGCCGAAATAAAATAATGTCTTCTTACCAGGAGGCATCAAGGAAAACTATGTCGTACACTTACCCGGGCGCGGATCAACCATCCACGCCCATATCCATAATCGTTTTTCATGAACCATCATACCCGCATCTGTATACAGAAACAACGCTCGCCCGGATCATCCCAGGCGAGTTTCAGGTTGCAGATGCCGCAGAACTGGCAACGAAACTGGCTCAGGGTTGCCGCACTCTGATCTCGTTTCACGGCCCCTATTTTCCCAAAGAGGCGTGGAGCGCCATTCTGAGCTTTCTGGAAACTGGCGGCAACCTGGTTGTCTTCGGCGGCATGCCTTTTACGCGCCCAATCCGCTCAGATGGCGATACTGAACCTGAGCAGCAGACATATACCGACCAACTCTATCTCGGCCCCTTCTTTCAGCTTGATCTGGCATCGACCGACCTTCAGTTAGTCGCAGCCGATAGCGCCGCGTTTCTTGCCGATTGTCCGCTCTCTCTTGCTGAAGACGGCAAAAACGATACCTTCTGGTCCTGCTACCCCAAATTGTGCCAGGTCTCCGATCATCCCGAAGATTTAGGGTCAGGTGGGCCACTGGATACGCTATTGACGCCGCTCCTGTTTGCCACCAGCACATCTTCCTATGGAATGCTGCGCCGCGCAACCCCGGCATTCTTACTGGATCAACAACATGGACGCTTCCAGGGAGGACGCTGGTTGATCTCTCCCTGGCAACCAGCCACCGAACAGGCATGGTGCCGCAACGAAGAGGCTATTCGACGCATGATAGCTCTGGCAAACACAGGATGTACGTTGCTGGATGTGCGTCCGACGCTGGCCTCCTACTGGCCACATGAAGCCCCTTCGCTTGTCGTCTCAGCACGCTCCTATACCGAACAAGCGGCAGAGATACAGATCGATCTCACGCTACATACACCTTTTGCAGAGCGCGAGCCACAACATCTGAGAGTGACCTTGCCAGCCTCAACGCTCCGCCAGGAAACAACCGTTGCATTACCAGGGTTGCGACAGCCGGGCCTCTATCGCGTAGAGGGGCGCTATACTGTTGCAAATGGTCCGTCGCTCTTTCTAGAGACGGGCTTCTGGGTCTGGGACGAGGCGCTGGTCGAGAGTACGCACGGGAAACGCCTGACCGCTGGCAGAGATTATCTCTATCAAAACGGCGAGATATTTCCTCTCTTTGGCACAACATACATGGACAGCCGCGTCCAGCGCAAATTCCTGCATCTGCCTAATCCTGCACGTTGGGATGCTGATTTCGCGGAGATGAAGGCGTCGGGCATCAATCTTATCCGCACAGGTATCTGGTCGGCATGGCGCGAATTTATGCCAACGGTCGGCGTGACAAGTGAGGCTATGCTGCGAGCGCTGGATGCCTTTGTGCTAACGGCCTGCAAGCACGATATCCAGGTTATCTTCACCTTCTTTACGTTCTTCCCACCGCTTTTCGAGGGCAAGAATCCCTGGCTCGATCCGCGCTCTCTCCAGGGCCAGCGCGACTTCATAGCCACGTTAACGCGCCGTTATGCCGACGTGCATCTACTCTCCTGGGATCTGATTAACGAGCCAAGCTTCGGTGATCCCAAACAGATCTTTGCGGAGCGGGCTATACCAAACTATGATCGTCTTGAGCAGGCCGCGTTTCGTCGCTGGCTGGCCGAACGCTATACCCTGACCGATCTGCAACTGCGCTGGCGTTTGTCGCCCACTGATCTGGCAAGCTGGGAGCAGATCACGCCACCGGCTCTCAACGATTACAGTTTCTCAATCATGGATAACGCTGCTGCACGCCATATGCTCAAAGTTATGGATTTCACACACTTCTCTCAGGAGATGTTTGCTATCTGGGCGGCAGATATGTATGCAACAATCCGCGCTACCGGCAATCACATGCTGATAGGTGTGGGGCAGGATGAGGGCAGGACGCGCCCGACGCCGCAGTTCTACGCGCCCGCCGTCGATTATACGACCACACACCCCTGGTGGAATACCGACGATCTCCTCTGGGATATGCTGCTCGACAAGACCCTTGAGAAGCCCAATCTGATTCAAGAGACTGGCGTGATGCTGGTGCGCGATGTCGACGGTCGTCCCTGGCGCAGCGAACAAGAGTGCGCAGATCTGCTTGAGCGCAAACTGATCACGGGCCTGATCGGACGCGGAGCCGGACTGATCCAATGGCTCTGGCACATCAACAGCTATATGGATAACGACAACGAGAACAGCATCGGACTGGTGCGAGCCGATGGTAGCATCAAGCCCGAATTCGAAGCCATGCTAGGCGTTGGACAATTAATGCAAGCCCTCCAACGGCAACTCATCGAGCCTGAAAGCGTTCCCGATCTCTGGCTGGTGGTTCCCTACTCACAATGGTTCCTGCGCTCTGATCTCGCATTAGAGGTTACGCGTCGTGCAATTCGCACGCTGGGCTACGATCTCGGCATCATCCCACAGGTGGTGGGAGAGCATCAGTTGCAGGCTGCGCTTGCTGCGCAGCCTAGCCCACGCTTTTTACTCGTGCCAGGCGTGCAAACGTTCTCCGAACAGGCATGGCAGATCTTGAGCGACTATGTAGAAGGCGGTGCTACGCTGTTTGTCAGCGGAACGATCACCCGCGATATCCATAACCTCGCGATACATCCCGATCTCTTTGCAGGCCTTGAGAGCGATCTGATTGAGCAGCCGGTGAGTCGCTATGAAGAGTTGCACCTACCATCCGGCGAGAAGCTGCGCGTGACCTTTGGTGGCACAAAAATAGCCTATGTGCGTAAAAATCATAATCAGCTTCTCATCTCAGAACAAGGGAGCGGTCGTATTATCTGGTCCGGCCTGCCGCTGGAGCTATCCGACAGTCCCGGTGTTCTATGGCAGGTGTACCAGTTCGTACTGGGGGAAGCCGGTTTTGTGAGAGGAGAGACGCAGGCGGAGAGTCCTCTGCTCGTTGCCCGCAAGCCGCTCAAAGATGGCACGCTCATTCTGTTCGTATCCGAAAGCGCCGCACGTCAGCAGGTCACGCTGGACGAAGCTGGCATTCAGGTAGAGGTAGCTTCTAATCGAGCCGGTGCCGTGATCGTGAAAAATGATGCTACGTTTGAGGCTTTTGGTGGTGTTGCAATTGTATGATCAAATATGATTCTTTCAGGTAGAAGAATATGGAAGGGGCGATGACTTGTCCTCACCCTTTCCATATTCTTCTACCTGAAGTCAGTTAAACTCCCTGATGACCTAATGCCCGCTCTATCATACGATCGCGGCCACCTCCAGGTAAGAGATAAGGGTAAATTTCTTTTAATGCGGTCAGCGAGCCAAGCGCCTCGATTTCCTCTGGCGAGAGCGACAAATCGGCGGCTTTCACATTGTCCGAGAATTGCTCAAGCGTGCCTGCTCCTAGAATAACTGAGGTGACATACGGCTTTGTCAGTAACCATGCCAAAGCGATTTGAGAAGGGGTTGCCTCTCGATGGGCTGCGATTTCATGCAGTTTCTCTACGATGGCATTCGCAGCTTCACGGTCGGAAGCGCGTGCGGAAAAGGCCAGCCTTCCCTCTCGCCCGGCAACAGTACCAGTTGGATTCTCCTGAGTATATTTTCCGGTCAAGAATCCTCCTGCCAACGGACTATAGGTGAGCAGCCCTAACCCCGCATACTGTGAGAAAGGCGCAACCTCGTACTCAATACCGCGCTCCAACAAAGAATACTGCATTTGTCCAGCAACAAATGATGCATAACGATTCTGCTGCTGGATTGCTAGAAAACTGGCCGCCTGCCAGCTGGTGAAATTGGAGAAGCCAATGTAGCGAACGAGGCCGCGCTGAACCAGATAATCGAGTCCACGAGCCGTCTCCTCATATGGAGTGAGTGGATCAGAAATATGGAGATACAAGAGATCAATATAGTCGGTATCTAAACGCTTCAGGCTGGCCTCGACAGCGGCAATCACATTGCGATAAGAGAGTCCCGCATCGATGAGTGCATTGCTCGTGCGCCGACCAATCTTCGTTGCAAGAACCACCTCTTTGCGCTGCGCTCCCAGCGCACGCCCAAGAATCTCTTCAGAAAAACCAGATCCATAGACATTGGCAGTATCAAAAAAGTTTATGCCAGCCTCAATACTGGCCGCAACAATAGCGTCAGCCTGTTGTTGATCC
The DNA here is from genome assembly GCF_016587455.1 of Reticulibacter mediterranei. Lineage (NCBI taxonomy): Bacteria > Bacillati > Chloroflexota > Ktedonobacteria > Ktedonobacterales > Reticulibacteraceae > Reticulibacter > Reticulibacter mediterranei. The sequence goes on from NZ_BNJK01000001.1 coordinate 3,613,829, forward strand.
ACCATATGACCGGCACCGCCATGCTGTACACCTTTCCCAAAATTTCCTGTACCCAAAGCAAAACGCGATACAACCAGACCTGTCTTGCCTAACATTGCATATTGCACTATGCTTTACTCCTCATTTTTTCTACGTAAAGCGCATATCAAAATGCAGGGAGATATACATATAATATCTCCAAAAACAAGCGTAAACTTCTTTCTCATTGACTATAATGCTATACTGCTGATATGTCCAATACTTGTTTACTATGATGGTGAGATGATATATGCATAATCAAAAAGGTTGCTTTTCATCATTTGCGCTAATTTATTGTTGTAGACTTCAAGACTTCCCCAGAGTGCAGAAGAAGGCAGTGGTCGCAACCGTCATCACAACGGCGAGCAACAGGCTGGCAAATTGTCCTGAAAGCGGACGTAATGCTTGAGCGGCAATTGCATGTCCATCATTCCCGCTCGATAATGAATTTTAACAACCAAAATCGGAAACGAGGAGGAATCTGTGTATGGCAGGGGCGATGGCTTGTCCTCGCCCCAGGAGGCATGATGTGGGTCGCGGGCGAGGACAAGCCATCGCCCCTGCCATACACGGGATGTGCGCCCAGGAAAAGCCTTCCCGATCTTGATTGTAAAAACTCATCATCAACAATGGGCATGTAACCTCTATTTATGCCTCATTCCCATAATCGCCCCGCCACAACCGCCTCATCTCTTCACTGGTCACTAGCAGCTCATCCAATGTGCCCTCTGCATCGATTTTACCATCTTTAAGAACGATGATATGATCGGCACGTTGCAGAGCGGTACGGCGATGCGTGACCACCAGGCAAGTTGCATCGTCACGCTCAAAGATACGTTCCCATAGGATACGTTCGGTCTCGACATCCAGGGCGCTAGATAGGTCGTCGATCACCAGCAGCCCGGCACCCCGCATTAACATGCGTGCCGCCGCCGTACGCTGTACCTGACCACCTGAGAGCTTAACGCCGCGGGTGCCTACTGGCGTCTCCAACCCTGCCTCTAATGCCTGCACATCGTGTTCCAGAACGGCACTACGCAAGGCAGCCGCCAGGGCCGCAGAGTCGTCGGGTAGTCCCAGCAGGATGTTCTGCTTGAGCGTCTCGCTAAAAAGGCGTGGCACCTGTGCCGTGTATGCTGCGCGAGGCGGCACAAGGAAAGATGCAGCATCATCCACAACGTGGCTGTTCCACCAGATCTCGCCAGACTCACGGGGCAGCAATCCTAGAAGGGTCTGCAAGAGTGTTGTCTTGCCCGCACCAACACGCCCCGTCACTACCGTCAGGCTGCCGCGAGGCAAGTTCAGATCTACTTCGACGATACCGCGCCCCGACTGCGGATGGCGATAGGTCAACCCCTGCGCTTCGACAATGATCAACTGATCGGCATCGTTGCGCTCTGGAAGTGGCACGGCAGGTAGGGGACCATGCAAATGTAATTGTGTGTGTTCCACCAGTGCAGATGGTAGAGCATCACCCAGCAAAGCACCCATACGTGTAAAAGCAACGCCTGTTTGCCGATAGTGGGCCAGGAATTGACCGATTCCAGTAGTAAAGTCAGCAATGAATCCCAGATACGAGACAAACAGAGCAAAGTCACCCACCGTCATGCTCCCATTACTCATGCTACCAGCGGCCAGCAGCATGATCAAACCTGTACCCAGGCTGGCAGCGTTAGCAGTGATAGCATCTAGAGCCTGTGTCGCCAGACGATCAGCCAGCATAGTTGTACGGCGCTGATCGTTCAGTTGGCGGAAGTGCGCCATGATTCGCTCTTCGGCTCCCGTAGCCTGCACCGTCTCTACCGCCGTCAGAATATCGCCGATGGCTCCTGTAACCTGACTGGTAGCCTGGCTGCTGGCTGCACGATAGCGGCCCAAAGCTACGCTCGCCCGCTGTGCAATTATCGCCACGAGCACAAGGGGCAGAATGGTAATCAGGGTCATACGGGCGTCAATGTGCAGAAGCACCAGGAATGCCCCCACAGCAAACAGACCCTGACCCACGATCTCGTCGGTCCAATCAAGATTGTCCTCAGCTTGATGAGCATCGTCACGAAAGCGACTGATGGTCTCACCTATCGAGTAAGGCAGAGCATGAGCACCGGGACGTTTCAGAACGTGCCGCAGCAGGTTGAGGCGCAGCAGCGCACTCATCGTGAACCGCATGATGATTTCGACAAAGCCAGCTGTCAGCCACACAATCACACGGCTCACGGCGAGCACTACCAGTAGTACTATCAGCCCTGTTGCATCCACCGGCATATGTGCCTGCCCGGTAAGCGTATCGAAGAAGGCGCGGGCGATCAATCCCGCCAGCAGCGACGACATGTTGAATGTCCCCCACAAAACCCCATGAAGCAGGTAGAGCCAGGGCTTGTAACGGGCCATTTCCATCAGGTAGCGCCACGTTGGGAGTTGCTTCATAGGGGAACCTCCACAGTTGCGACCCGCAGCAACTCCGCAAAGCGCGAGGTGGGGTCAGCCGCGAGGGCAAGTCGCGACCCATATTCGCGCACCTGCCCATCCTCCAGAACCAGAATGTCGTCAGCATATGCGATAGTCGCCAGCCGATGTGCCACGATGATACCAGTACGACCCTTGAGCAGTTGGCCTAGGGCAGCCTGTACCAACTGGTCTGTAGCCGGGTCCAGGCGCGAGGATGCCTCATCCAGAATCACCAGATCGGGATCGTGCAACAAGATGCGGGCACAGGCCAACACCTGCGCCTGTCCAGCGGAGAGTCCAGCACCATCAGGCAAGAGCAAGGTATCCAATCCGTGTGGCAACTCTCGCAGCCAATCAGCCAGCCCTAGAGTATCCAATACAGAACTAATTCGTTCATCTGGCACGCTCTCATCAAAGAGGGTCAGATTATCACGTATGCTGGCATGGAAGAGATGGACTTCCTGAGTAACCAGGCCAATGCGAGAGCGCACCGCCGCAAGGCGAACCTCGCGCAGATCTACACCCCCCAGGCGAACAACACCAGCCTGTGGATCATAGAAGCGCAGGAGGAGCCGTGTCAATGTTGTCTTACCGCTACCGGTGCGTCCCACTACACCCAGCACGCGGCCCGGTGCAAGCGAGACGCTGATGTCGCGTAGAGTCGGAGCATCCTCTGCATAGCTAAATGAGACGCCGTCAAGTTCCACCGCTAACGGACCAGGCGGCAGCGCGGCTCCAGGTCCATCGATCACACGTGATACCGTACCTAGAAGCGACTCAATGCGAATCATGCTGGCGTCCGCCTGTTGCAAGTCCTGTACTTCGTTGCGGATCTGCTCGGTTGGCTGACGCAACATTTCAGTGCATTGAAAGATCAGATAGACAGTGCCGATGGTCAGCGTACCTTCCTTGAACAGCATAGCGCTCAAGGCAAAAGCAACCGCCGTACCAAGTGCAAACAGCCCCTGGCTGGTAGCGCTCATACCGTAACCCCACATCTGAGCCTTGCGTGTCACGGCCAGCCACGACCTCATTACTTCGGCGCAACGACGCAGCACGAAAGCGCCCGCCCCACTGGATCGTATATCCTGCAATCCGGCAATGTACTCGCCCAGGAAACCAAAGAAATCAGCACTGGCCTGGCGATCTGCGGCCCAGGAGGGTGTAGCAACGGCATGAATGCGCAGCATGGCGATTAAGGCCAGCAAGACAAAAGCGCTCATCCCCAGACCTACCCGCCAGTCCACGTGATAAAGCAGCCCAAGCACACCCACCAGCAAAATGCCATTACCGAGCACATAGACCACAAACCGTGAGAAGAAGCGAGCCAGGGTCGCAACGTCGCCATCCACACGCTCGATCAACTCGCCCGGCGTATGAGCCGTGTGAAACGTGGCATCCAACCGCAGCAGGTGAGCGACAAGATCAGCACGCAGCGCATTGGTAGCTGCCCAACTCACATTTTCGGCCACATAAGTTTCGGCGACGGCCAATCCCTGTCCCACCAGCGCCAGACCCATACTCAACAGTGCCAGAAAGATCAAATCACGCAGATTGCCGCCAGAGGTAGCCTGATCGATGAAATGGCTCGCCACCAGTGGTGTGAGCACCTGTAGACAGATAGTACCGATCAGAATTACAGCCAACAGGCCCATCCATAGCCACTGGGATCGTAGATAGTGAGCCAACAATCGCCAGTAGCGCCTCAATTGACCATATATCAATCTATTTTTCCTTTCGCTCAAAAGCGATATGAATGTATTTTGCGGAGCATGCATGCACACAGTATGAGCGTACAGCATGTTTCCTGCTCGACAGAAACAGAGAATAGCCTGCAATAATGCATGGCTATGTGTGGTGGAGAGTGGTGATGCTGGATGGGAGACCGTGCTACATACTGCGTACAATAATGAGCAGGCAAGCAAAAGTAGCCCTATGAGGCTAAGCGGTTGGCTGTGAAAAGCCAGAAAGAGGTCTACAGAAGCAAGAAAAATCAGTCTGTAGCTTATCTAAGAGAGAATATGGTTACACGTAAAAAGCGAAATCATCGCGATGATTCGCATAAAAACGACCTTGTTTAGTCGTAGACACAGCTCGCTTAGCCTAGCAACACCTTAGCTGTAACAGGCATGATGAATGATACCTCCAAAAACAAGATGAATGGATCATAACCTATATATATCTGAAAGTCAAGCCTTGAGAAGGCCTTGGGGCGATTGCGCACAGAGATGCAAGCTCTAGAGATAGCTGCTCTTTTGCTTCGCCAGAGAGATCAAAAAAGATCCCCGCTGAGAAAAGACTGATCTCAGCGGGGATCTTTTTATAGCTCGTATCAGCGATATGATGCGGGAGCGGCGTTGATTGAGCCGGTCTCGATCATGATATCGCGCAACTGTTTGGCATCGATGGTTTCGTACAGGCGCAAAGACTTGGCGATACGATCCAACGTCTCATGATGCTCGCTTAGCAGCGAGACGGCCCGATTGTGCGCCCAGTTGACGACGCGGCTGGTCTCCTCGTCAATGATTGCTGCCGTACGCTCGCTATATTCGCGGGAGCCTGTAGCCAGGGCGGTCCCGGCAAAGGGATCTTCGCGCTCGCTATAGGAGATCATGCCGAGGCGTTCGCTCATACCCCATTTCGTTACCATCTGACGTGCAATGGCTGTGGCACGCTGCAAATCGTTCTCCGCGCCGGTGGTGATGCGTCCAATCGCCACCTCTTCGGCGGCGCGTCCACCCAGCGCAGTTACCAGTTGCGCCTCCAGATAATCTTTAGAATAGTTATAGCGATCATCCAGCGGCGTGTATTGCGTCACACCTAGCGCCTGACCACGCGGCACGATGGTTACTTTGGTCACAGGATCAACATGCTCCTGCAACAGACCAGTGAGAGCATGACCACCTTCATGATAAGCAATGACGTTCAAATCTTCATCGCTCAAGATCAGAGGACGCTCCGCACCAAGCAACACTTTGTCCAGCGCCTCGCTGAAGCATTGCTGATTGACAGCATCTAGATTGCGCCGTGCTGCAAGCAACGCCGCCTCGTTGACCAGATTTGCCAGATCCGCACCAACCATGCCAGGGGTCGCACGTGCAATGGTAATCAGATCAATGTCGCCAGCAAGCGGCACATCGCGGGTATGGATCTTCAAGATCGCCAACCGACCGTTCCAGTCGGGACGATCAACGGTCACGCGGCGGTCGAAGCGGCCAGGACGCAAGAGCGCTTTATCTAGCCCATCGGGGCGGTTGGTAGCGGCCAGTACCACAACGGCCTGCCGTGCATCGAAACCGTCCATCTCGACAAGCAACTGGTTGAGCGTCTGCTCGCGTTCGTCGTTGCTATTAATGCTGGAACCGCGCTGACGACCAACGGCATCGATCTCATCAATAAAGATGATGCTGGGAGAGGCTTTTTTGGCCTGATCGAACAGGTCACGCACACGGCTGGCACCGACGCCGACGAGCACTTCGACGAACTCAGAACCGCTCATCGAGAAGAAGGGCACGCTGGCCTCACCAGCTACAGCACGCGCCAGCAGCGTTTTACCAGTTCCCGGAGGGCCAACCAGCAACACGCCACGCGGAATTTTGCCGCCTAAACGCTGGAACTTTTGCGGCGTTTTCAAAAACTCCACAACTTCTACCAGATCGTTCTTTGCCTCATCAACACCGGCGACATCGGCAAATGTAGTGCTCGGGCGATCCTCCAGCACCATTTTCGCCCGGCTCTTGCCAAAGCTGAAAATATTCTGCTGGCTCTGGGTTGCTCGACGAGCCACAAAGTAGAAGACGGCAAAGACCAGTACCCAGGGCAAGAGGTTAAAGACGATACCCAACAAGATATTGTTATCGTTCACAGGCTTGGCCTGGAAGCTTACATTATTCTTAATGAGTAACTCCGTCAGCTTGGGATCGCCCGTCGGCAATTGCGTAAAATGGAATTGCGTGCTGGTCTTACTATTGCCATTGGGATCAGTGACGGTTATAGCACTTTTAAAAGCACCAAAGGCATCCTGCCCCTGAAATGTTACCTTTTCCACATTTCCAGCTTCAACCTGCTGATAAAAAGTGCTATATGGCACCTCTACCGCGTTGGGATTGCTGGCGCTGTTACTGCTGGATGTGAAAAACTGGAAGAGATACCATGCGATCAGGACGACAACGACAATCACAATCGAGCGAATGAGCAGCGAAGTTCCGCTATCTCGTGGCCCACCGCCATTATTGCCGTTGCTACCATTGTTATCGAGGCGCGGTGGCACGCGGGGAGCGGGATCGTTCGGGTTGTTTTGGTACGTATATATAGCCTGAGCATCCATTGGTTCAGACCTGCTTTCTTCTTCTGTCAAGGCTTCCAACGGAAGATTCCGAACAGAGAGTGGATCTAGCGACACAGAATAATGATTTCTCTAGTATATTACACGGACATCTGATTTTCGTCCACCTCCCTGTCTCCTCGATCAGAGCAAAAACAGGCGAGCATACTGGAAAAACAACGTATACTAGAGATATGTTATGATTACGTTTCAGCTTAACAAAGGTTTCACCACGTTATCCTATGCTTCTACAATAGCTACGATTGAGCTTCTAAATAATAGAGAACATATTGTTTAGACGTTACGAATCTACGATTCGTGTACTCAATGAGAGAACATACTCAAACAGGAGGGCCAGAGGTGGGAAACCATTATGTACTCATCGTTGGTATAGACTATTACAATGATGCGAGCCATTTTATTCCCCTACCGTCTGGTTGCCCAGGCTGCTCTCTACGAACAGCTGATCGGGAGTGAAGAACAGAGATCATCGCAACATGACCAATCTTCCTGGAACGGCCATACGTCCGGCTGGAGTCTCGCTGTATCGTACGAAAATTACAAATCGGCCAGAGAAGTACTTGACAGACCACAACGAATGTAGTATTCTGTACATGTCCGACGCGGGGTGGAGCAGTGGTTAGCTCGTTGGGCTCATAACCCAAAGGTCGGAGGTTCGAGTCCTCCCCCCGCTATCATCACCTGACGGACATACGACGCGGGATAGAGCAGTGGTTAGCTCGTCGGGCTCATAACCCGGAGGTCGCAGGTTCGAGTCCTGTTCCCGCTATAATTTAATGGCATCCATTCACGCATAAACTCTGAAGATTTGAGCGTGAATGGATGCCATTTTTCATAGCAACTCCGACGAATTGCTACACGGCACCAATTTCTTCACCTTCTCAGCTTCGTGCCAGAACGTATGAAGCTCATTGAGAACCATCTTTGCCCAATGGGAGCGTCAAAGAGAATGTTGCGCCTTCGTTTTTGATGCCGCTGCTGACTACCCTGATGGTCCCACACATGGCCTCGACCAATTGGCGAGTGATAAAGAGTCCGAGGCCTGTGCCGCGAACCTCTCCATGCGTATCACGCTCCAGGCGCACAAATTTCTCGAAAATGATGCTTTGCTTCTCAAGCGGGATACCATCACCTTGATCGCTTATGCTGAGACGTACCATATCCCCATCTTCAATTGCAGCCGTAATCTGAATAGAGGTCTGCGCTGGCGAGTAGCGCAAGGCGTTAGAAAGCAGATTGTGCAACACCTGCTTTAAGCTGGTCTCATCCGCCCGCACGCAAATGTCGCTCTCACCATTGAACATGATGGTCCGTTGCTCCTGCTTAATGAGCGGCTCAAAGAGATCGACGATGGAAAGAACTGCCTCTTTTAATGGGATGCTGGTGAGGTGTAATGCAGCGGTATCAAGTTGTATGCGACTGGCATCCATAATGTTTGCCAGTAACACAACCAGTTCATCGCAAGCCCGGCATGCTTTTGTGAGAAACTCTCGCTGTTCTTCAGCACTGACATCCTCCATAATCTTCAGCAGTTCGAGATACCCTTGCACGATGGTCAGCGGTGTCCGTAATTCATGGCTGGTCGTGGTCAAAAAGGCATCTTTGAGCTGATCGAGTTCGCTCAGCCTGGTATAGGCCACTTGCAATTCTCGATAAAGTCGTGCATTTTCACGGGCGACGGCAGTTTGTTCTTCGATGTTGCTCAGCAGACGTGGATAGGCAGCAGCGATCATGCCAAGTATGAGAAAAACAATGGTACTGACCCCGATAGTCATGCGCCATTGCTCATCAGAAATCAGGCTGCTATCCCACGATGCACTCAGTGTAGTCCAGATCCCCATCAGGCTTGCCACACCTCCCACGAAGCAACAGAGATGCAGCACCCAGGGAGGGGCGATTAGCTGACTGACGCTTCTGGCAAGCAAGCGACGAAAGCGGATGAGTAAAATAGGCAGGTCAAGGAAGAGAATAACCATAGAGATACACCAGATGATGGTCGTGATGGCCTGCACCACATTATAGTTTCTGGCTGAGAGCGCTGCTCCATCCCCAGGATAAAGCAATGGACCGACAATATAGATCAAGAGCGTAATCAGCATCACAATAACCGTCTGAGTGTTGGTGGCCCAGGAGGGTGCGCCATGACGGTTAATTCTGGCAAGTTGGGAGGGCAGACGATAATCGAGAGCTGCGACAAACAAGATTCGTGCAAAGCTCATGTTATACAACATGATGACAAAGAGAAAGAAAACGAGAAAGATGAAACCGACCACAACAGCAGCAGGCATCCCAAAGACAAGAGTGACAGCGGTCAGCGTTGAGTAGGGTAAACTCGCAGCGCTTTGAGGAACAACCATCATGACGCCAAAGGTACCAACGAGATAGGCAACGAGTGCCATCAGTGGTCCCCAGCGTAGAAAAAGTTTCGCAGCATGAGGCTGACGAGCTTCAGCAGCCATATTGAGAGGAACTTCTACCCCAAGCAATGACAGGATGATCACGCCATACAGCCCAATGGCTTGTTGACCGATTCCAGTACTGCTCATGGTCGGTGAGACTTGTGGGGCATGCCCTGTTAGCAGCCAGACGAGACCAGCCAAACCAACCACCAGAATTGCTGCACAGTAGAACGTAATGATATTTTTTGCCCATTTCATCAGCATGGTGAGAGGAAATCGTGCCAGCCAACCTGAGAGGGATAATACGACCAGCACTGCAACTCCCTGCTGCCAGGGAGTTGCGAGCCAGTTCAGTCCACTGCCCTGGATTTGGACAGCAATACCATGCATGAGCGTGACAATAGTCGCACTGGCAGCAAGCATTCCCAGAAGACCCGGAAACCAGGCGCAGAAACCAGCTAAAAAGCCCCACAGTGGTCCCAATGCGCGATGGGTCCAGACATAGATGGAGCCATCAACCGGCAGAAAGCGATTCAGTTGCTCAGAAACGATGGCACCAGGAAGCAGAAACGTGACAGTACCGAGAACCCAATAGAAATATGTCGCAGTCCCAGCGCCTTGTGCCTGCACAACCGACGAGTTGGGAATAAAAATCACGATGGCAATAAAAAGAGCGAGCATATCTAATGGCGAAAGAACACGGGGCAATACCTCACCAGCTCGTTGCTCTGAATGCAATGGATGACCAAGAGCATTTTGCAAAACTGTCGGAGTGTACATTCCTACTGACATATCCTTGCTTTCCATAGACACCACCCCTCTCTTCAATTGTTAGAACGTAACACGAAATGCTATCTTTCTGAATATTTAATACAACTGCAAGCAATTGCATCATCAAAACGTAGAAGCTGGCTATCCTCTAAAACAGTTAACAGATCTCTCTTCATGTGTTGTCCCTCTTTATACAGTATATTTGCATGCATCTATATAATCACTGGTGATGGAGGTTACTCTAGCAGTGAAGGATCTCTATGTCAAGTTGTCTATCAAAGAAAGGGAGAAGTTTCTCAGGTAAATACGGTTACATTTTACACAAGATAAAACAGCGAGTGCCAGATAATACATCGCGTGTTCCTAGCGGATCATCTCCTCTTCTCCGCCTTGCTCCAGGCACCCCAGCCCATACTCGCGGATCGTATCGAGAAGCTGGACAAAGGGCGCAATGGTGACAGATCGAAACCATTGAGGCCAGGAACCGATGGGGGCACGAGCTGATGCGGCATGAGTTGATACTCCTCTATCATCCCTGCTGATGCCAGGGTCAGATGCAACATATAATATAGTAAATAATATGATGCAACAGAATAGAGCAGAATAATTAACAAGCTGAATACGAAAGATAATATCAAAATCAAAGAAAATAAACATTTAGAAGATAGAACGAGCTCCGCATGGAAAAAGTTACAACGGATCCTGTTCTCGCTATAAATACAAATGGCATCCATTCACGCTCAAATCTTCAGAGTTTGTTCGAATGGATGCCATTTGTATTGAGCCTAGGATCGAACCAGTTCCTCTGACACTTGCCAGAGACGTTTACGCACTGTCACGTCATAGGAACGTTTGGAGGAAGGTGTCTCCTTGCTCTTGGAAAAGTACTTCCCACTCACTCCCTCCACCTCGGGCGAGGTTGCCAGGTAGAGCGTTGTCTGCGCTCCTTTCTCCGGGCTTGTTCCCACAAAATTGTTGAACATCCCGATGAAACGCACAAAGCCTGTCAGACTGTCATTGAAATTAGTGGCTACGGCTCCTGGATGGAGCGCATTAACGGTGATGCCCGTACCTTTGAGCCGATCAGCCAGTTCATAGGTGTAATAGAGTTGCGCCAGTTTGGACTGAGCATAGGCTTTTGAGGGACTATACCGTCTTTCCCCTTGCAAATCAGTAAAATCGATGCTCCCGAGGGCATGCCCGGCGGAACTGACATTGATGATACGCGCTGGAACGCTGGCTCTGAGCGTATCCAGCAGCAGTTCGGTGAGCAGAAATGGAGCCAGGTAATTGGTGACAAAGGCGTACTCCAATCCATCAGATGTCACTTCCCATTCGCTCTTCAATCCGCCGGCATTATTGATCAGCACGTGAAGCTGCGTGTATTTTTGTGTGAACGAGTTGGCGGCATGGCGCACCTGGGAAAGCTCAGAGAGGTCGGCAATAATCAGGTCCACCTGCGCATTTCCGCTCGCCGCTTTGATCTCTACCTGTGCCGCTTCACCTTTCGCGCGATTGCGGCAGATCATCACTACCGTCGCACCCAACCTGGCCAGTTCTTTGGCCGTCGCCTTCCCAATCCCCGAACTGCTACCCGTCACCAGACAAACTTTTCCTCGCATGTTCATTGCTGCCATGATAAATATCTCTCCAATCCTGGAACTGAAACGCATTCCATCCACGATCTCAACTTACAAATGAGAGAACAGTTGCTCTGCTTTCTCGCGCAAACGAGCCAGTACCTTCTCCTTTAACCGTCGTCGATTCGTCAGGACGCCCTGACGTCTTGGTAGAATTTCGTTGATTGTTTGACGCTTCAGATTGATTTTGGCGGGTCGCCCGGCCAGTGCCTTTGCATGAAAGTGAGTCTCTCGCATCGACCAGGTTTCCTCTGTCATTACTAAGACAAAACAAAACGAGGGAATGTGACCGATGGATAGAGACACACATATCGAGGCTCCGATGTGGCAATCGTCGAGGGGACGGCGGAACTGATCGACGATCCACAGATAAGCGCGAAGATGCCCGCCTATCTGGGAAAATACGGTGCGCTCGTTCAGAGTATGGGATGGACGCCCGAATCGATGGCCGCTGACTATTCTCAAGCGATTCGGGTAACTCCTACGAAGATAACCGTCCATGTTGTACCGTGAAGGCAATTACAGAACCTGCACCAGAAGTGCTTCTGGTGCAGGTTCTTTCTGTCGTGTCTGTTGTTCTATCCTTTATTTGGGAAAGACGACTACAAAAAGTCAGGTACACTCTCAGGAGACATGCAAGATCGCCTTTCCTGTGATGCGACGGTCTAGAAGGCTCCGGGTAACTTCGGCCACATCGCTCCAGGAAGCCTCCAGGCCAATGTGCGGATGCAATTGATCTGAAGCCACCATCTGAGCCAATCTTTCCAGGTCTTTTGCCACACGCCTGGGCTTGATGTCACGAATGACTAATCCATTTTCTGGTGAGTCGAATGAGCCATATCGATTCTGCAACGTCATATCTGGATTTTCTGCGGCTCCCAGATTCACACAGATGCCATCTGTTTCCAGGAGTGTGACAGCGGTACGTAAAGAGTTCCCGCCCACTGTATCGATAACGAGGTGATAGGGGCCGAACGAGCGAGTCAGTTCGGCGTCTTCTCCTATGACCACCTCATGTACCCCCATTGCTCGCACACTGGCTGCACGCTCAGCACGTCGGACCAGGGCAACCACTTGAGCGCCTCCTTGCCGGGCCAGTTGGCAGGCAAAGTGGCCGACACCCCCTGAAGTCCCCGTGACGAGCACTTTCCGCTTGAGCAACATGGCCTCTCCTTCTAACCCATAGAGATGACCCACATTCTCCGGTCCCCCGGTGATAAGCACCTTTCGATTAAGCAGTATAGCCCCTCTCTCCAGCCCATAGAGAGCGGTCAGACCCGCAACCGGCAACGTCGCTGCCTGAGCAAATGTAACTCCATCAGGGATCTCTGCAAGTTGTGCGGTAGGAACCGCAACACGTTCCGCCCATGCCCCGAAACCGACCATACCAAAGACGCTGGCTCCAACCGATGGTCCTGATCCATCGGCAGCGGCCTGCTCCACCACACCAGCCAGTTCCCATCCTGGTCTCCATCCTGCTTCGGCGCGGAGAAGCGCCGTACGTACCTCCCCTAGATTGAGCGAGATGGCAGAGACACGAATCAGGGCTTCTGCTGGCGCGGGGGACGGGGACTCAACCTCGTGCAACGCCAGACGCTCCGGAACGTCAGGATCAACAACAACTGCACGCATAGTACTCATTAGTAAAGAGGCTCCTCTTTTCCTTCAAATTCTCTTTGCTAGTATAGGCGTAGGTTCATCGCACAGCCAGCGCTTGATTAATCGTATGATTAGAACTAGCAGGATAAGGAGCCGAAGAGGTGGATGCAAAAGAACATAGAGAGGCATTCGCCACTTTTCTGCACAAATCTTGAGCGTATATGCAAGCAGGGATATCAGGCCGTTTCCAGGCCGTTCAGTGCAGTTTGATGCTTCTCAATCAAAAGTTAATATTGTTTTTTAGAGATAATTTCAACAGAGGTAACTGTAATCATGCCCCGCTGAACCATACCATCGAGCAAGGGGAGCAACGCCTCAACGCGGTCTGTGCGCTCGATAATATCTATGAGGATGGGAAGATTTTCTGAGATATCGGGCAGGCGCTCCGTCGAGAGGTGATGCTCTGGTCCAAAGCCCTCGATGCCGCGCATCACTGTCGCTCCTGCTGCTCCATGTTGCTGCACTGCTTCCACGATGGCACGATAGAGTGGCTTGCCGTGCCATTCTTGCGCCTCACCAATGAAGATGCGGATACGTTTCCCCTTGCATGTCTGTATAATCATAGGTTGCTACCCTTCTTCCAGCAGCAGGTGGAGCAGATCAGAGCGCCCGATTACTCCCTGCAAATGTTCCTGCGCATCGACAACTGGCAGGATCTTGCGGCCCGTCGCCATCATTCTCTCAAGCGCCTGCTGAACGGTCTCGCTCTCCTCCCCCACCGTCACCACATCGCGGTTCATCACATCGGCGGCCACCCGCACCTTTCCAGTAGAGGTATGCAGCGCGCCGGTCGGCAGATGTCCGGGTTTGCCTCGCGCCCAGTTGGTAAAGAGGCGCACAATCCCTGGCCGCACCTCTTCCTGCAAGCGCGTGAGTATATCGATATCGCTAATAATACCTCGCACGCGCCTCTCGGCGTCTACAACAACGATTCGTTTCGTGGAAGATAGGATCAGAGCATCAATAACATCAGCGAGAAGCGTCTGCTCATCAACTGTTGCCACTTCTGTTTGCATATATGCGACAACCGGCTGCTGCTGCACCGGCATGTTGGCAAGCGGTTTTGTCTGGGTGAGCGGTTGGGTACGCGAGCTGGCCTGTGTACTCATCAAAGGACTGGTGACGATTACCTGCAACATATCGGAGCGGGAGAGCATGCCCTGCAAGGTCTGATCTGGTCCAACGACCGGCAAGCGCTTCAAGCCAGTCTCCACCATCATACGAGCCGCCTCACTCAAGAGGGTATCACGGGAGATGCTCCGCACCTGACGATTCATCACATCTTGTGCCTGAAGATTGCTGGCCTGAGCAAGCGGGTTGGCAACAGTTTCCGCTGTCCGGGAATCCAAGCTGAGCGCGGTCCGGGCCACACCTCGACGTACCGGCAATAGATCGGCTCGAATCAGATCACCAGTACTGATAATCCCCTGAAGATGTCGCTGCTCATCAACAACTGGCAACGCGCGAAAAGGTGCATCCATCAACAAGTTGATGATCATCGCAACTGGTGTATCAAGATGGACCGTTGTAACTTCTGTCTCCATCACCTGAGTTACTGGCAGATTGGTCGGCAGGCCACGCGAACGGGCATGTGTGTATTTGTGAACCTCGACTTCATACAACGTTATCAATCCCCCGCCGACCATTTCTTGCAAATGAGGGAGCAAACGCCGCAAACGTCCCGGCTGGTCGATTACTTGAATCACGACCGGCGCATCAGAGGACCAGCGCCCGGCCCCCCGTTCATGCAGCCGCAAACCTGCTCCATATCCCGCCAGCGCCCGCAACACTGTTGCCCCAGCACAGCGCTGCTCACGTAAGAATTGGACGATGGCAACATACGCTGGCTTGCCCTGCCATTGGTCTGATTCGCCCAGATAGATCGTCAGCACCAGAGCTGTTCCCCGACGAAGCAAGCTCATATAGCACCTCCCTTTCGTCCGCAAAGCTCCGTAACTAATGATAGGAACTACAAATACGCTCTTCATTCGGAAGCGAATTATATCTGAACTACCGCTGAGCCAATCATAATAGCGACAAGGATCATTTATTGCACCAGATAATAATACCACGCGGTAAACCTGCGTAATACAACTACGTATATAGAATATAGAGGATCGACAGGCAATAAATTGGGGATATCCAATTGAGCAGTTATTGGAGTATACTAAAGCTTATCAATAGAAGGCCAAATCGTCCTATTTTAGCTGAACAGCAAAAAACACATGTATGATGGTATCAGCCTGTCTAAATGTTTGTGTGAAAGAGAAAACCAATGCGTAACCAACCACCAAGATTTTATATTATCGGCAGTCTGCTACTGGTAGGTCTTATTCTCGCAATCTCTCTGATTGTTATAGGTATTCGACAAGTGGGAAATGGACCAATTACCACAGGAAACGGAAACACGAATGGGAACGCGAACGGCAGTGGCACATCGATTACAATCCCTCCAGTTCCCGGGGGCAGGGCACTCTACGTCTCTCCTTCTGGTAACGATGATAATGATGGCTCCGTAGCCCACCCTTTTGCGACAATCCAGAAAGCAGCCGATGAAGTGAAACCGGGAACGACGGTTCATGTGCAGCCTGGCACCTACAACGATGCGGTCCTTGTCGAGACAGATGGCACCGCCAATGCACGCATTACTTTTGTCTCTGATAAGAAATGGGAAGCGAAGATCAAAACCACGAACGATGATATTCCCTGGACAACCAAAGCCGACTATATCGATATTGTTGGTTTTGATATCAGTAGCGAGGGCAGCACCGATGGAGTCGTCAATTATGGCTCCTACACCCGTACGATTAGCAACCGTATTCATGATATTCCCGGCAAGTGCGATAACATTGGCGGCTCGGGTGTCACCGATAGCAACTATAACTCACATGATAATGATATTATTGGCAACGTCGTCTTCCATATCGGCGATACCTACCCCAAATTGTGCGAATACGTCCATGCTATCTATCACTCCAACGCGCGCGGCCATATCGTCAATAATATCGCTTATGATAACGCTGGAGTTGGCATCAATCTCTGGCACGCAGCAACCGATACGGTGGTCTCTAATAACCTTGTTTTCAACAATCAAGAACATGGCATCAGCGTTGGCACCAACAAAAGCGATAACGATGGCGACAAAGGCGATAATTTTATTGTGTCCAACAATATAGTCATTCACAATGCAATCCTCGGTATTCGTGAGCGCAAAGGTGTTGGCTCCCACGATCAGTTCTTGAATAATATCGTCTATGGCAACGGATACGCAGCCTTTGGCGATGAGGATCGCGAGTGGCCCTCGGCGGCAGATAGCAAAGACGAAGGTACAATCACGCAACCAATACAGTTTGTCAATTTTAAGGAAGATGGCACCGGCGATTTTCATTTGCTGCCTGGTAGCCCTGGCATCGATGACGGAACCAAAGTGGGTGCTCCCACAAACGATTTTGATGGCAAGCCACGACCACAGGGCAAGGGCATTGATATTGGACCATTTGAATCCTAGCAGGATGTGTAAAGTGGGATTGTATAGCCATTTTTTCGTAGCGCTAAATCAATCAGACATCAAGAAATTCGTGCTAGACTCTCCTGGCAGGCGAATCGAGATATGACTACAGTAATGCATTGCAACGTTTCTCTGCTTCAGGACGTTGTATGCTAATGAGTGAGTGTTGTCGAACACAAAGGAGAAAATGGCATGTCACAAGAGCAAGAGATGCGCTTTGAAGAAGGTCAGCGGGAAGAACCCAGGTCAACATTTAAGGACGAAATATTTGGATATCGCAGTTATGCCAGTGAGATTGCCGGTCAAAAGATCCAGCAAGTCAGCGAACAGAAGTCTCCCACGCACAGCCAGCGTCTATTCCTGGCTGTGATCTCACTGGGAATGCTCATGTTTATATCAATCACAGCGATGTTCATCTATGCTCGTATGGGCGCGGCTCCCGCTTTTGCCGGATCAGGACACATGATGTACACAGCGGATGGCGGGGTCGCCGTCTTTCATCGCATGGGCGAACACGGCATGGCGATGGCACGCTACTACAGTTCGACGGGCGGTGGAAATGAGTTAATCTCCTGGTTGCTGCTCGTTCCCCTGTTCCTGTTTTTTGTTGCCACTATCGCGGTCAATATGCTATTTAATCGCGGGTCAAAATAGTGCAAATCTTGAATATACCATTGAAAGGTCATCTTGTTTGAAAGATGGCCTTTCGTGTTTTTCACGACAAGTACGTGAACCATTTGAGCCAGGGCTTTCCAGTTCTCCGCTCAAAGGGGTGCAGGGTCTCCCTGCCGGGGTCTGGGGTGTCCCCAGTTTCCTTCCCTCCTTCGCGCGCCGCCTGCGACGGCGCGCAAAAGAGAAGAAAAAAGGTTTTTGCGGGGACACCCCGCACCCCGGCAGAGGGCTGCCGCCCTCTGCACTCCCGCTAGATGGGAGAATTGGAAAGCCCTGCCATTTGAGCGGCACTATTTGACGATTCCTCCATCGGCGGGTATAATCTCTCGGATAGCTATCAATAAAATCAGGGGTTGTGCAGGATAATCCCCGTTCCCCCCACAAAGTCTTGAGGAAAAGAATTCAATGCCAAAAATGTATGGATGGGTGCGTGAGGTTGTACCGGAAAGCCCGGCTGATCGCGCCGGATTACAACCAGGCGATCTCATACGAACGATCAACGGCCACCTGATACGCGATCTGGTGGACTATCGTTTCTATGTCGCAGACGAAGATTTGTTGATTGGCTTTGATCGCCAGCAAGAGCAGCATGAAGCGCGCCTCACAAAATCAATTGACGAGAATCTCGGCGTGTTGTTCGGTGAGGAGCCTGCACCCTTTATCCGCCAATGTGCCAATAAATGTGTTTTCTGCTTTATCAAAGGTCTGCCAGAACGCTATACACCCCAGCCGGGTCTGACTCACGGAATGCGCTCCTCGCTGTATATTAAAGACGACGATTACCGCTACTCCTTCCTCTTTGGGAACTTCATTACACTCACCAACTTAAAAGAGCAAGACTGGCAGCGCCTCGACGAACAAAAGCTGACTCCGCTCTACGTCTCGGTTCATGCCACCAATCCTGAACTACGCCGCAAGATCGTCGATGGTCCACGCGCAGGCGAGATCATGGAGCATATTCAACGTATTGGTAATCTCGGCCTGAGCTGTCATACTCAGCTGGTGTTGATGCCAACGATCAACGATGGCGAAGAGCTTGAGCGCAGCATCCGCGAGCTGACCGAGCTGCGCCCCATCGTCGAGTCGATCTCGGTCGTGCCAATTGGTCTGACGAAATATAACAACATGATCAAGACCGGAGACCTGCCGATCTTGCGCCACTATACACGCGAAGAGGCCGAGGATATCATTGAGCAGGTCGAGGTTCATCAGCGCAAGTTCGAGGCTGCCGATCCAGAGGGTTATCCCTTCGTGTTCTTATCAGACGAGTGGTACTACCTGACCGGGCGCGAGTTTCCGCCCGGCACGCACTATGGCGACTATTCACAGATTGAAAACGGCGTGGGCATGACGCGCTACCTGCTCGAACAATGGGGAAATGGCAAGCGCCGACTGCCACCAGCAATGCCAGAGCCGAAGCGCATCACGCTGGTAACAAGCACAATGGCCTACCCCGTCATTGAGCGATTGGCTGAGGATATTCGCCGCATCGAACAGATTGAGGTTCAGGTTATCGCCGTCACTAACAAGTTCTTTGGGGCCGAAGTCACCGTCGCCGGTCTGCTGTGTGGACAGGATGTACTGGCAGCGCTGGAAGAACGCGGCAACCTGGGCGATCTGGTTCTCCTGCCGCGCGTGATGCTGGATAACGAGGGCACCCGTTTCCTTGACGATATCACGGTCGCAGAATTCAAGGAGAAGGTTCCCACACGCGTAGAATTTGTGCGCAACGCTCAGGAAACGATCGGCGCGATCCGCGAGATGGCCGGTCTGGTGGCAACAGGGATAGGACGCAGACCTGTGCGCGTACAATCGCGTTTGTAACAAATCCCATTCGCGGGTTCTCTCCATTCGGAGAACCCGCGAAGCCGTTACACAGCATTCCTACTATCAATCTTCCTGATATGCAATCTACCTCCTCTCAAGACCTTGCCAGCTCGCCTCGAAACACGGCTGCGTTTCGGCGTGCAAATTCTGCGAACGTAGTAGGACGTACCTTCAACGCCGTATGAGTTTCAAGATGTACAACTGCTTCATCTCCTTGCCGACGCAGTTCTGCCTGCACATCGAGCGCGTCTAAGAAGTAGGAGGGAGTTCCCGCTGCCAATAACGCTTGCCTCCTTTCCGCTTGAGGAATGTTGACATATTGAATGGTTTTACCGATGGCAAGCGAAATCTGTGCCGCAATCTCAGCCATGTCCAGAGCTTCTGGCCCTGTCATATCGTAGCTCTTGCCCTCATGTCCTTGCGTATGCAGCAATATACAGGCAACCTTCGCGATATCCTCGATATCTACAGGAGCAAGCTTTGCATCCTCCAGAGGGAGAAAGAAGGCACTTTTGGCGACGATAGTTGGTACTTCTCGCAAATACACCTGCATGAATTGGGATGGTCGCAAGTGCGTCCACGCGATCCCCGAGCTTTCCAGATAGCGCTCAATTTCTGCATGCATCCGCGCAAAGAGAAAGGGCGAATCAAATGCTGTGTTCAGTCCAGAGAACTTGACAATATGGCACACACCAGCCTTTTTCGCTGCATCAATGAATGTACATTGAGTCTCCACCATTTGTTGGTCAGGGGAAGAGATCAGCAGCACACGCTCCACTCCAGCAAGCGCATCTGTAAGCGTGTCAGGACGCAGCATGTCCCCTTCTACAAGCTCCACAGTAGACAGCGCCTCCAATGCCTGTGCTTTCGCACGACTTCGGCTTCTAACAAGCGCCCTCACAGGATATCCCTGGCGCGCAAACTCGCGAACGACTATAGCCCCGCTTAGTCCACCTGCGCCGGTAACGAGAATCATGATAATCTCTCCTCTTGCTCAGCAAGTTTTACATGGCATGTATAGAAAACAGTGCCTCTTGAAAATCCTTCTTTGTATGGACAATGCCATCTTGCTGCGCTATACTAACTAAAAGGCGACTTTTTTGTCGCTTACAAAATTAATTATATGACAAAAAAGTCGCCTAAGTCAAGACATATAAGACTTTTTAGTCGTGTTTTGCAATCTTCATCAGAGACATGCCTTATTACTAAGATCTGTATATAAAGAAGATTTGGAGGATGCTATGGATCAGCAGAAAGAAGCACAACCGGTGCGACGAGCGCGAGGTTTACAGCGTATCGCTTCCATTCTGGATGCGGCTGAAACGGTCTTTGCGCGTATGGGTTATGGTGAGGCTACGACCCATCAAATTGCTGCCCAGGCCGGGATTTCGCCAGGGTCGTTGTATCAATTCTTCTCCAACAAAGAAGAAATTGCCAGGGCGCTAGTTACTCGTTATACAGAGGAACTCCAATGTGTGTATAGCACTGTTTTTTCCATCGAAGCCGCAACACTGCCCTTCTCGCACTGGCTAGACCAAATCGTTGACGCCCTGATCGCATTTCATCTGGCTCATGAAGCGTTCCATACCCTTTTCGATGCACCTCCTTCTTTGGAAGTTGCAGGTCTGACACATCTCCTACCCAAAGATCTGCAAACACACTTTGAGCTTGGTTTTCAGGTACGCGCGCCCCATCTTCCTGCGGAGCAACGTAGACTGAGCGCTACAATGGCAGTTGAACTCTTCAAATCGGTCCCTCGGCGGGTTCTCCAGGCAGAAGAGGCGGAACGAAAGTTGCTGGTAAGTGAACTGAAAACCTTGTTGCTGCGCTACCTTGAACCATATCTTGGTTAGGCACCAGCATATTTGCAGGAGGCGCTTCTCGCGCCAACCCGCCTAAACAGGTTGGCGCGAACGATCTGGAATAATGCTTGGTTTATGAACGCTTCAGGGCGTCTGGGCGCACCAGACGGACGAGCGACCAGGCGGATGGCAGCAGAGCGGTAGCGACCAGCAATTTGATCAAGTCACCGATCACAAATGGAACAGCACCGGCCATAAACGCTTTGTCGAGGCTCATGTGGAGGACGACGGCCAGCCAGGGCACACCCAGGGCGTAGATGATCAGCGTCGCAGGCAACATTGCCAGCAAAGAGGTCTGGAAGCTGCGATCCAATCCCCTTTCACAGAGCAAACCTGTCACAAAGGCTGCGATGGGAAACGCCCAGAGATATCCACCGGTATATCCAATAAGATGGATAAAGCCGCCAGCAAAACCCTCGAAGACCGGCAAGCCTGCCGCGCCCTCTGCCAGATAGAGCAGGACCGCCAATGCGCCACGTTTGCTACCCAGGGCCGCTCCGATCAACACGACGGCCAGGGGTTGCAGCGTAAAAGGAACGGGGGTAATAGGAAGGCGAATAGAAATTTGTGCACATATAGCGAGAAATATACTGGAACCAATTACCAGGATAGCATCACGAAGCAGTGCAGAGTTGCGCGAAATAGGTGCGGGAACAAGATAATCCGCCAGCGTCGAGCCAGTGGAAAGTGCCATGAATTGTCTCTCCTTACTTGCTTGGTCATAGTTGAAGATGTTCTTTACACGAAAGACATCTTAAAAAGATCATTCCTGGCAATAATTATACCCGATAATGCGACCCTTTGGAGAGAAGGCGAGCGAATAGATACACTGAAAAGGCTGCTGAGGCCGAGTTACCGCCTTCTCAGGCGATTAACTCGGCGCTATCATATTGTGGATTATTGACCAGGCGAGAGACCGGGCGTGCCTGCATCGCATCGTTATCGTACGACTTGAGCAGCGGAACCAGCGCATGTTCATCGTGTAGTTCCGGGTCCAGCCAGGCATCGCGAGCATCGGGGGCGATAATCGCGGGCATGCGATTATGGATGGTGGAGACCAGTTCGTTTGGGTCGGTGGTGATAATGGTGCAGGTGCGCAGTTGCTCTCCATCGGCATTTTTCCAGGTATCCCACAGACCAGCAAACGTGAACAGTTCGCTATCTTTCATCGTGATATACATGGGCGTTTTGCCGCCATGCTCTTTTTTCCACTCATAAAACCCATCGGCCACGATCAGGCAGCGCCGCGAGCGCAACAGCCGTTTGAAGCTGGGTTTCTCCGCTAGCGTCTCGGCCCGTGCATTAATCATCTTTGAGCCGATGCTCTCATCTTTTGCCCACGATGGAATCAGTCCCCAGCGCAGCAGATCGAGATGCGTGCTGCCATTCTCCATGAGGGTCACAACATTTTGCGTTGGCGCAATATTATAACGCGCTCCCGACTGTAATGATGCAGGCACAGGCACATGAAAAGCCTGAGCAACGGCATTGATATCGCGAGTCAGCGTAAAACGACCACACATAAATTTGCCTCCTGTCTGAAAATTGAAACCTTACTCTTATATCATAAATCGCGCGACGACGGCCACGAAACCATAATTGACTCATCCTCGAACTCCTCCGGGGTTGGACGAATATGGCAGGGGCGATGGCTTGTCCTCGCCCCTGCCATATTCGGGTGTCGTTCTGAGAAAATCCATCTCTTTAGTATTCTTTTTTAACACGGGAGATGCGGTTATGCGGATTGCGGGAGGCTGGCAACAGGGAAGAAATACAGATTGCTTTTTTTTATAGAGCGGGAAAATTGCTTTTTTTTATTGACAGAGGACGCGACTTTTTTTAAATCCGTTTTTTTTCTTTGAGCCATAAAACCAACGCTTTTTTTCTGCTGAGAAGGCGCTTTTTTTCTTTCGTTTCTGCTCTGCGCGACTGGTTTGCCACCATCCACCACCAGCCAGTCGCCGGTCTTTTTTAAAACTGATATAGCGTTTTTTTTGTTGCGAACATGAGGGATTGCTTTTTTTTGTTGAGTATGAGGTAACGTATGTCCTTTTTTTTGTTGTGGACGAGCCTGTACAAAAGCAGGATCTTTTTTTTGTTGTGAGCGACCAGTCTGTGTGGAAAGACGCCGTTTTTTTTGTTGGGGATGACGCCATCGAGCACCGTTGTCAAGAGATAAAACAGAGTTTTTTTGATGATACTGCTGAAAAGGAACGACCTGTGGTTGTACTTCTGGCTCTACGAGATCATCGCTCTCAACCAGCATATAGCCCCACTCGCTCAAGAGTTGTGGCAAGCTGGCTGCATCATCCGGTGCCAATCGCAGCGGAACAGCATAGGGAGGATGGTTCGTTTCGAGTTGCGCACAATACTCGCTCCAGTATTGAGCGAGGTTGAAATCAGCCACACGCGAGAACTGGTCGTCGAGCAAGGTTGCGCGGATAATGCGCGAGACACGTAACACATGATACGTGTTGTTACAGATACCGACCAGATACCAGATATCCGCTTTCGAGACCAGGCCGTATGGATCAAGCGCATACTCGCTCCAGGAAGCGTCGCTTTCACGGTACATCAGGCAGAGCTTGCGATCCTGCCAGAGCGCCTCCTGAATGGTCTGCAACGAGGATGAGCCATCGGCGGAGTGATACCACCAGGTAGTATCGAGGTGAAAACGCTGTCGGATCTGCTCAACCTTCACACGAGAAGCAGCGGGCAACGCAGCTTCCAACTTCAAAAGTGCATCGTCCAGAGCTTTGCCCAGACCAAGATCTGCCAGGGGACCGGCGAGGTTGAACAGGAAAAGCGCGCGTACCTCAGCATCCGTCAGACCAGTCAGCCGCGTTTGATAGCCATCGACAAGCGAGCAGCCGCCACCCGGTCCACGTTCGGTATACACGGGAACGCCAGCACTGCTAAGCGCTTCCAGATCACGGTAAATGGTCCGTTCAGAGACTTCAAGCTGACTTGCCAGATCGTGCGCGGTCATGCGACCCTTTGTTTGCAGTAGCATCAAGATCGAGAGGAGTCGATCTGCACGCATCAAAAAATGACCTCCATATGAAATCAGGGGTCTATCAGTAGCAGAACAAGTATACCATAGAACTTTATAAAGTTCTAGCCCGATACACTTCTCATGGTAATCTTCCCCTGTCGTAGTCGAGCTTCATTTGGCACATGACACGGGAAGTTCTCACCGCGTCATGTGCCAAATGAAGCTTGACAGAGGACTACGACGGCCAGGGAACAAAAATGAGAATGGATGAAGCACTAGGGGCCATCTGTACAAAAAAATACAGCGCTTACCCGATGACATTGCAAAAGAGTTGCGCTAGTATTAACATATGGTACTATACCAAAAATGTTCAGGTTTTCGTAGGTTAGATCGGCACGACAGAGGAGAGTAATCCATGTATGACGTTGCGCGTGAGGTGGTCTCTATCGCAGAAGCTTGTCTGGGAGGATTGCGGGGACGTTCGGCGCTACTGATCGGGCCAGAAGAGCAACTATCTCCTTTTATAAACCTCTTGCGACATGCAAATATGAAATATATCTATCAGGAAGATACAACATCGCGAGTATCCTATCTCCTTCCTTCTGTCCAATTAGTGATCATTCAACCGGGGTTGTCGAGAGAGGCAACTGAAGCGGTACAACTCAGTGCCGCAACAATAGCTAAAGGGTGCGAAGGACGGCGCTCTCCACTTCTTATCATGGATCTAGCAGCAACCTCTTCCGTCGAGGAGATGGCCGGGCTGCTCCCCACAGTGTGTCTTTATACCCCTGATGACCTGCGTACCATTCTGGCCAAACAGCAGGCAAAAGCATCTTGATAGATATGGTACACTCTAAGCGGCGAACAAACCAGATCGATGACGAACGACATAAGTGTATCACGAATTTTTACAAATCAACATGAGAGAAAACTTCGTAGTGGAGCGATTTATCGCGTTTGGTTCGAGATACTTCCCACGCGGCTCCAACGCGATAAATCGCTCCACTACGAAGTTTTCTCTCAGATTCAATGGTACAACCTCACAGTACAATAGAAATATCAGCTAGAAGAGGGAGCGATGGAAGTTATAAAGATATCTCCGCGTGGCTATTGCTATGGAGTTGTTGATGCGTTAAAGATCGTGCGGCAGGCGGCGAAAGATTCCACGCTACCTCGCCCTATTTATATTATCGGCCAGATTATCCACAACCGACACGCAATTGAAGAACTGAGCGGCATGGGCATTATCACACTGGATGGCCCAAACCGCCTGACCATTCTGGAACAGGTCAAAGAAGGCACCGTTATTTTTACCGCGCACGGTGTCTCGCCAATAGTCAAGCTGAGTGCGAAAGAGCGCGGCCTGCACTGTATCGATGCCACCTGCCCTGATGTGACGGTAACGCATGATCTAGTGCGTGACCTGGTCGCAAAAGGATACTATATTCTATACATCGGCAAAAAGGGACATCCAGAGCCTGAGGGCGTGATAGGCGAGGTGCCAGGACACGCCAGCCTGATCGAAACCGAGGCCGATGTGGACGCCCTGACATTGACAGCCGAGCAGGAGCAGAAGCTCGCAGTTTCCACGCAGACCACCCTCTCCTGGTGGGACACCCAGCGCGTCATCCAGTACATCAAAGCGTGTTATCCCCACACAGAGGTTTTCGTCGATATCTGCCGCGCCACTCAGACACGCCAGGAGGCCGTTGCGGAACAGGCGAAGGGAGCGGACCTGACCATCGTTGTAGGTGATCCACGCAGCAACAACACTAATCGGCTCGTCCAGGTCTCCGAAGAACTGGCAGGAGTCCCGGCGGTACGCATCGAAGATCTCTCTCAACTGAAAGAAGAATGGCTCCAGGGGAAGAAGCGTGTGGCAGTAACAGCTGGAGCCTCGACGCCCAGCCAGTTGACACGTGCCGTGATTCGCTTTCTAGAGGAGTATCAACCCCCAGCGTAGCAACAAAGCAAAGGGAAGAGGTTTACATCTTGAGTGAGGAAAACGCTATGTCTGTTGCTGAACCAGAAGAAGTGGCTCCCCAGATCATACATCCAGCTACAACTATTACGCAGTTTGATCTCGCGACCATCATCAATGCCATCTGCCAGCAAAATATTGAGCCAACACGCGCAAGAAGGGTTCCCAAACGCATCTTCAACAAACTACGCCCTTTGTTGAAAGGAAAAGGGCGCATGGATTACGAGGAGCAGGATGTCTATATAGAAATCCTGATCGATATTTTACAGGCGCAACAGATCGTTCAGCGTGTGCCCCCACTCGTTCCTACTGGAAAAGATACCTATGATCTGGGAGAGAAGCTAGCATGGTGGCAAGGAATGGATGTGGTGCAACAAACCTGTTATCTGATCGGGCTGTGGTGTACGCTGCGAGCCTGGCCGGATCTGGCAGGCGTCAATTTTGATCCCTGGGATTTTTATGGCTGGAATCACGTTATGGGACGGGACAAGCTCTTAGAATGTCTCAGAGCGTATACTCCTGAACGCTGGTACAGCATCAGTTCACTGCTAGACGAACTCTGGCAACAATACCCCTTCGCCATACGTCCGAAATCTGTCCAGACATACAACCAGAAGAAAAATGAAGCGCTTCATAAGAACTGGCTCACCTGCGAGGGCGAAATCTACACAGGCATGCTCTCCAGCACACTTCATGAACTGGGCCTCATCTCCATTGGCTACTTCAACGAAAAGGACACGAAACGATCTCACAATCCCGACGCCTTTCAAATTACCGCATTTGGTGCCAACATTTTCTCTCTCATCCAAAAACCTACCACGAGCTATGTACCCTCAGAAAACAACCATCGCACCCTGATTGTACAACCCAACTTTGAACTACTGCTGCTGGAACCCGATTTCCCCACGCTCTATAAGATATTACCATTTGCGCAGGTGCAACAGATCGACGTAGCGAGCCGTCTGACATTGACGCGAGCATCCGTACAGCGAGCCATTGATCGGGGAATAAAGATCAACGATATTCTGGCAACGCTAGAAGAGAATAGTCAGAAGGAGCTACCGCAAAACGTCGTCTATACGCTCAAAGATTGGGTGAAGGATTATAAAGAGGTGTTGATCTCTCAGGTCTATCTCTTAGAGGTAGATAGTGAAGAGGTTGCAGATTCTATCTGTCACGCATCCAAACTGAACAAGCAATTCTCAGATGAAGAACTACGCAAGATCGCTCCCTGCATCATTGCGGTAGACAGCAGCATCAATCTGCTCTCATTGAAACGCCTGCTGGAAAAAGAGGGTGTCGCCGCGCGGGTGAGCAACAACCTGATCCAGCGCCTGAACTCGCATGGGAGTATATACGGCATCTCGCGCTAAATGCTCAGTTTATTGAGGGGATTGAAAGGCACAGATGGTACACCGTGCTAAAACATGGTGTCCAATCGTTTATCGAGATGAACCAGGAACTACCGAGATGTGCCACTTGGGGGATAAAGTGGAAAGGATTGGAGAAATGCGTTACAATGCCAGCAAGAATGAGCATATGTCAAGCTGTGTACAATAAAGAGTAGGGTGGAGAGGCGACATTCCTCCCATAGCCGATTCGTACTAATCAAGAGAATAGAGAGGGGATTTTTATGGCAGGTGACAGTTCATTTGATATAGTATCGCAATTTGACGAACAAGAATTGGTTAATGCGATTGACCAGACCCGACGAGAAGTGCAAACACGCTTCGACTTGAAAGATACAAAGACCGAGATCACGCAGAACAAAGATAATGTTACCATCGTCACCGAAAGTACGCTTTCCTTGAAGGGGGTTCGGGATATTCTAGAATCGAAAGCGGTGCGTCGCGGTCTATCATTGAAGATCTTCAAACCAGGAGAGGAAGAAAATGCTGCCGGGGGCCGCATCAGACAGGTACTTCAGTTGCAGCAAGGGATTTCGCAAGAACTGGCTAAAGAGATCAGTAAATTTATCCGTGATAAATATCCAAAAGTACGGCCTCAGATTCAAGGGGAAGCGGTACGTGTCACGGCTAAAAGTCGAGATGAGTTGCAGGCAGTGATCACAGCCGTGAAGCAGAAAGACTTCCCAGTGGCCTTGCAATTTATCAATTATCGAGGATAGGCTAGCAGGCGACAGGACGAACGCAGGAGAGCGAGGAGAGATCTGCTTCCGCTACAGTTGAGGTACTTTAGTACCAAAACCGTGTTCACATGGGATATTTGTAGTACCCTGATTATGATTGAACCAAGCCTGCTAGCGCAGTTTAACTATACACAAGACAAGTAAGCAGGAAGTTGCTGTGTATAGTGCGATGGTGCATTCATGTAAGAAAGTGACGTTCATGCCTGGGAACCAAGATGTTTTTAGCGCTGCAATTAACGCTGCTGATCATCACCGCTGGGATAGCCAGTGGGGGGAAGCGTTAAAAGAATACCAGAAAGCACTCTCCGAGTTTCCAGAAGACGCAACTGCACGTAGCGGGTTGGGCTTCTGCTATATGCAAATGAAGCAGTGGCAGCAAGCCTTGAAAGAGTATGAGACGGTACTCAGACGCGATCCAGGTAATGTCATCGCATTAAGCAAGATGGCAGAGCTGTATGGCATACTGAACAGGCGAGAAGAGGCCTATAAAGGCTATGTCTATCTAGCAGATTTGTATGCACACGCGGGACAGGGAGCAAGAGCCGAGGCCGCCTGGCAGAAGGCAGTACAGTTATCTCCGGGTAATCCTGAGCCACACGAAAGGCTTGCCAGCTACTACTTCGAGAAAAAAGATATCGCATCAATGATTCAACAACGCCTGGCGGCGGCTCAAGGATATCTATCGCAAAAAGAGCCAGGACTGGCCCGCATCCAGTGTGAAGAAGTGCTGCGAGCAGATGAGAACAATATCCAGGCCCAACAGTTATTAGCGCAAATCGCAGGCAAGCTATCAGGAGGTGCGAATCCTACAGCCAATCCAGAGAGTGGTTCACAACAGCCACAGGGAACAGCACCCGCTGATAGCACCACTTCTGGTCCACTTAGTTCTAATAGTACAGGAAATTCATTAGCCGACACCGTTACAACAGGTAATATGAGCGGAGGTAACACTAGCATCATGGGTAACATGGGTAGCGCGGGCAACTTCGGCGGGGTGAGCAGTCCTGGGTCTTCTATGTCTATGCCAGGCACAGGAGGAGGTATGACTCAGGCACCACGCAAACGGATTACTGCCAGCCAGGTCACAGGAGTTCTGAGGCAAGCACAGACGTATCAGAACCAGGGTCGTTTCAATGATGCTATCGACCTCTGTGAACAAATCCTGGAGAGTGGCTTTGACCGACCGGACGCCCGCTATTTTTTAGGTTGGCTCTATCAAGAACAGCAACGCTGGGACGATGCCATTCGGCAGTTCCAGATGTTGCTCAATGACCCCGATTATGCACTCTCCTGCTATTATGCATTGGGACAGTGCTATCGTGCGCGCGGCGACTTACGGACCGCCACCGTCCACTTTGATGAAGCTGTTGACCGCGTGAACCTCGACGCGTTGACCGTAGAAGAGTCAGACCAGCTCGTCCAACTTTGTCAGGAGGCAGCGGAGGCCCATCGTCTCCTTGGCGAAACAGAGCAGGCATTTACCGTCTATAGCGCGCTGCTTGGTTTCCTGCGCAGCCGGGGCTGGAGCGAGAAAGTGGCCCAGGTTGAGTTCATGGTGCAACAGGCCCAGAACGCACCATCTATGCCGGGACGACAGGCAACACCACCACCCGGAAATCCGTTTGCGATGTCACAGGACGGCATGCAGTCGATGGATAACCCCATGCAGGGCAACTCCATCCCCGATGCCGCGACAATGGCCTTTAACGCCAACCAGATGGCAAACATGAGCGGGCCACAATCAATCCCGCCGGCCGCGCCTGCCACTACTCCCGGTCAGCCGGGAGGTGAATTGCCGGACTGGTTGACGGGTATCTTGAACGATTCCGAAAAGACACAACTGGTCAACAATAAGAAGCCAGCATCGGCCCCTCTGCCATCTCCTCAGCCGCAGAACAACCCGCCATCTCTTCCAGAGATGCCAACCACCATGCAGCAGCAGGTTCAGCCGGGCAATCCTGCACCGCCACAGCAGCCTGTAGAGGAGGCGAGAACGACAGTCATCGATCTAGCGCAGATGACGAACCTCGCGGCACAGCAAGCTGCTCCACCTGCTCCCGCGCCACAAGCGCCACAGGTTGCGCCTCCTCAGCCAGCTCCACAGGCTCCGGCCGCTTCTTCGTCCTGGCTTACAGAGGATGCTGCCAACGCGACACAGATTCGACCACCAGAGCAGATGCCGCCGATGCCCGCACCAGCAGCACAGGCTCCTGCTCAGCCAGCCGCTCAGCTTCCGGTACAACCTGTCGCTCAGGCACCTGTCGCGCCGCCGGTCTCTGCGCCATTGCCGCCTGCACAGCAGCCGGTTTCGGCTCCGTTGCCACCCGCACAACAGCCAGTCTCTGCGCCGCTGCCACCGCCGGTCACTTCTGGTGCGTTGCCACCTGTCTTTGAGCCGATACCGCCAGCTACCGCATCAGTTTCGCCGCTGGATCTTGGTTCCATCATCGCTGGCACTCAAGCGGCACCTGTTCGCGATCAGAGACCTTCGACCGAGCAGTTGCTCAATCAGATAGCTGGCCGCAAAGATCAGGATATCCCACAGGTCGCAGATGCGATTTTAGAGAGCACCGCCGTGCTGCCCGACAACATCCGGGCGCAGGTTGTACGGTCTATGCAGGATATTCAGCAATATATCAATCATGGCCTGCTCAATTCGGCAACCGACGAGTGTTTACGCGTGATCGATATGGCTCCTCAATACCTGGATGTCCATCAGGTCTTGTGCGAAATCTATATCCGGCAAGGAAAAATCGAGCAGGCCATCACGAAATACGCAATCCTGGTCGATACCTACATCGTTAATGGTCGCACGGAAGACGCCATCGCCACCTATCGGCGCATCCTGCAACTGGAACCGAATAACCTGACCTATCGCATGCGCCTGATCAATCTGCTCTCCTCGCAGGGCAACAAAGAGGATCTGTTGCGCGAACGCACGCAGGCCGCCGAGTCCTATCTGCGCCTGGGCTACATGGATCGCGCCTTAACAGAGCTTGAGCAGGCTCTCCAGGAGAGTCCGACCAGCGTACCAACGCGGCTCAACTACGCGCTGGCCCTGCAAAAGCTGGGACGCACACAGCAGGCTGTGACCGAATATCAGCGCGTTCTCCAGGTCCAACCGGGCAATATTACAGCGCTTATCCGCTGGCACATTGCAATGATCACCAGCATCGGTGCCCCGCGCTCCACATCGTTAGAGGTGCTGACTCGTATTCGCTGGCAGTTGCGCGGTGAGGGACAGCGACAAGCTGACGCAGTCATTCGTGAATATACACAGGCGGTCGAGATCTATCCCAACAACGCCGATGTGCATTATGCGCTGGGACAGATCTATCAACAGGCCGGCATGTTTGATCGAGCTATTGATTCGTATACATTAGCCATGCGAGATAGCGCGGTCGATGTTCTGGCACGTATGAGCGCCACCCAATGTCTGCTAATACAGGGAAAACCGGAAGCGGCCATCCAGCATCTTGAGCAGGCATTGCAGTCGGTGAAACGTTCGCCAACATCGCTTGACCCGGCTACCTGGGCAGCACGTCCTCGCGAAGAGGGAGAGATCCATCAGGCTCCCGAAATGGAGATCTCGCTGTTGCTGGCAAAAGCCTATGGGCGCACAGGCCGACAGGATCAGATGGACGCGATCATGCGTCAGATCAAGCAGGTGAAACCAGACCAGAGCGAGGTAAGTTCTGTTCTGGCGGAAATCTCGGCTCGCCAGCACGATCCAAACAGCACAGTGCAGGAATACCTGGATCTGGTGAAGCACTATCGCGAAAAGCATCAGGGAGACAGCGCGTTAAGCGTGTTGAACGAAATGGTGCGCATGCTTCCACAAGAGCCGCGTGCGCATGCAGAGCTGGCCGATATCTACATTGGCCGAGGCTTGCTGGATGAGGGTATCGCGGAACTGCGACTGCTGGCCGATATCTACCTGCGGAAGAACCAGTTGGAGGAGGCATCCGAAGCACTGCAACAGATCGGCAACCTCTACGACAACATGGGCAACAACGAGGAGGCGCTTTCGAATCTCTGCCGTGCCGCCGAGTTGAATCCCACCGGGATGGACCTGCTACGTGAGGTGGTCGGTTTCTGCTGGCGCATCGGACGCATCCCGGAGGCCATCCGCTATCAGGTCACGATTGCCCGCCATTACTTCGAGACCCATCAGGTCAAAGAGGCAGTAGCAGCGCTTCAACAGTTGATTGCACTTGATCGCAACAACCTGGATGCCTACGATATGCTGGGTCAGACCTATCAATCTGTAGGCGAATATGAGCAGGCAAGCCGCGTCTATCGCAACCTCGCGAAAGTCAATCCGGGCAGTTCCGTCGCCCGTGATCGCCTGGCAACACTACAGGAGTTGCGCTCACGATAAACAATGAGCATATAAAAAGGAGCGAGGTTTGGCCTTGCTCCTTTTTGTTGTCCATCAGGACAGTAATTTAGAGTCAGAGGGCAAACGCTTTTTGAAGAGCGGCGGCAGCTTCGGCTCGTGCTTGCTTGCTCTGATCAAAGGAATGTCGCACAAATTCATGAATCATCCCCTGGTAGCGGCTCACTGTCACCGGGACGCCCGCTTCTTCCAATCGTTGTCCATATTGCTCCCCTTCATCCCGTAGCGCATCATACTCGGCGGTAATGATGAGGGCCGGAGGCAATTCCTTGAGATTCGGGGCCAGCAAGGGAGAAACAAGCGGATTCAGCTTTTCCTCAGCACTGTTTAGATAATGGTCCATAAACCAGTTCTGGCTCTCTCTGGTAATATTGCCGTACTTACCAGCATACTCTCGAATAGAAAAGTTGGTCCTGCGAAAGTCCAGGTCAGGATAGATCAGCAGTTGAAAGGCCAGCGCAGGACCGTCCTGATCGCTGGCTGTTTGCGCCTCTCCCCACAGGTCGCCGATCCCTTTGCGCGTCTGTAATGCCTGCTCATAATAAAAGAAGCTTTGTTGTACATCTCTCATCTTTTGATACCAGCGGCCCAGTTTGTTTCTGCACAACACTTTTCACGCATTTTTTGTCGCTAATATTATAGCCGCCGCAATATATCAGCACGGCCAGCATCACGCCAGCGGCTCTTTTCTTCATTGCCATTGGTAATAATGCGGCGATGGCTCTTCTCTTCTTGCATCTGTTCGTGCATCAGCAGGCTTCCCACCAGCGCGGCAACCTGCGCCAGATCCAGTTCCTCGTGCTGCGGCTCCTCCTCAGAGTGGCGTTGACGTGCTCCCCATTCCTCAGCGATGAAATCGGTGGAGAAATCGCCGGAGAGAAAGCGGGGATGCTCCATCAGCCAGCGCGCAAAGGGCAGAGTGTTGTGGACACCAACGATCTGATATTCAGCGAGCGCCCGCCGCATGCGTGCGATGGCCTGAGCGCGATCTTTGCCCCAGACGATCAATTTCGAGAGCAGGGGATCATAAAACAATGGCACCTGTAAACCAGGATAGAGGCTGCTATCCATACGCACATCCGGCCCGGATGGTTCCTGCAAGGCAACAATGGTCCCGGTGGCGGGGAGAAAATTGTTCTCAGGATCTTCCGCCGAGATACGACACTCGATGGCCGCGCCGCGCAGTTCGATCTGTTCCTGCGTAAACGAGAGCGGCAGGCCAGCCGCCACACGCAACTGCTCCTGCACCAGATCAACACCCGTACACCATTCTGTGACCGGATGCTCAACCTGGATGCGAGCGTTAACCTCCAGAAAGTAGAAGTTGCGGTCAGGCCCGACCAGAAACTCAGCAGTTCCAGCATTGACGTAGCGAATTGAACGCACCAGATTGAGCGTTGCAGTTGTCATGCGTTCGCGCAATGCCGCATCCATAATGGGCGAAGGAGATTCTTCAATCAGCTTTTGATGGCGACGCTGGATGCTGCACTCGCGCTCACCAAGATGCACAACATTGCCATGCGTATCGGCGATAAACTGCACTTCAATATGGCGAGCGGGCGTAATGGCCTTCTCAAGATAGACGCGTCCATCACCAAAGGCGCTGCGAGCCTCGCTGCGTGCTGTCCGCAGTGCTGGCAGCAGCTCTTTGCTCTCGCGCACAAAGCGAATGCCTTTGCCACCGCCACCGGCTGCTGCCTTGAGCATGATTGGTAGCCCCAGCCGTTCAGCCATCTCCACAGCTTGCGCGTCATCTTCCACATCGCTCATTGCCCCCGGCACAATCGGCACACCGGCAGCCTGGGCAGTGCGACGAGCGGCGGTCTTCTCGCCCATCGCCAGTTGTGCTTCAGCAGGAGGGCCAACAAAAATCAGCCCCGCCTGCTGGCAGGCCCGGACAAAATCTGCGTTCTCAGCCAGAAAACCGTAACCGGGATGAACAGCCTGCGCTCCTGCACGTCGGGCCACATCGATCAATGTTGTAATGTTGAGATAGCTTTGTGTGGCCTGTGCTGGTCCAATGTACCAGGCTTCGTCCGCCTGTCGCACATGCAGCGCGTTACGGTCTGCATCGCTATACACCGCCACGCTGCGCAAACCGAGTTCGCGACAGGCGCGAATAATCCGCAGGGCAATCTCGCCCCGGTTGGCAATCAGTACCTTCTGAAAAGGCCAGTCTGCTACTGATACAATATCCATGAAGAAGGCTCCTTCGACTTCGCATAACCGTTTTGCTCACAGTATAGCACCTGAGAAACAGCCTCCGACAAGCATCCACCCTGCCCTATATTTCATGCAATCTTACGCAATCTCATGTATTCAATGCATTATACAAGAACTAGGAAAATAAGGCCATTGTGTCGAAGAATGTTTCAAATTGTATGAAACTGGAGTATATTTCAACAGAGATTGGCCCTGCACGAAGTAGGAAGTGCTTTGTTGCGTAAAAATATATGTTGCGAGGGTTAACAAGCGAGCTACTCCAGGAAGGAAGATGCGCAGATGTTAAAAGTAATTGCCAATATTCCTATTTTTCGTCGCCTCTTTTATGCATTCTTGTTGGCGGCAGTCATTCCTGGTTTTGTAATTACATTGCTGGGAGTTTCATTCATCAACACGCAGAATGCACGTGGGCAGGCGTTACAAACAAGCCTCCGGGCATTGGAGGCATCGGGGACTGTTCGTACCTATTTGCAAGATCTCAAGTGGCAGCGGAGCCTCTCCTCTATCGGCTGGTCTCATATGAAGACCTCATCGCTAGCCGCCACAGCCCCACAAATCGCGGACAACGTACACAATTTGGAACAACAATTTGAAGGGGCGGCGCTCAATTACAAGCAGAACTATCAACTTAACACCGCTTCACAGATGGTCGGAGTGCGCTCGCAACTCCTGAGAAACGATCCCGACTCTCCCTTGCCGGATCAGCAGCAGTTGCTCCTTGACCGCGTCCTCACAAAACAGCTGCCAGCCTATAAAGCGGCGCAGGAAGAGATGCTAAGCAACCTGAAGAAAGGAAAGCTACCCACATCGACAGCATATAATGATCTGGGTCAGAAGTATACAGATTTAAAGACAACCTGGGACCAGATAACAACGATTGACACCAATGTCAGCACGACCATTGCACAAACTGGACCCACACAGAATAATCCGATCCTCATGGCAACCATCATCTCCTTTCTAGGAACGATCCTGTTCGTGACCATCATTGGTTACGTCGTGAACCTGACCATCACGCGCCCATTGCGTCAACTGGCAATGCTAACGCGGCGAATCGCAAAGGGAGAGACGAACGCACGCGCCACGATCAACAGCCAGGACGAGATCTCGATGGTCGCCACCTCTATGAACAGCATGCTCGACAACATTGTGCGACTGATCCAGGAAACACAATCGCAGCGTGACTGGTTGCAGTCCCAGGTAGAGAAGTTGGTGAGCGAGGTCAGCGGCGTTGGCGAAGGTGATCTACGCGTTGAGGCAGAAGTCACAGCAGACGCGCTTGGCGTGCTGGCCGATTCTTTCAACTACATGGTCGAAGAGCTAGGCAGCCTCGTGGTGCGCGTCAAAACGGTTGCGAACGAGGTCGAACAATTTACAACAAGTATGCTCGATCACATGACGCAGCTTGTAGAAACGGGCGATGTGCAAATCGACCAGATCGAGGAATCGGTCGGCAACGTTGAACGCATGACTGTGCTAAGCCGACAGGTGGCCGAACGAGCGCAAGGGCTGTACGAAGTAGCGCGCGTGGCTCGTCACGACGCCCAGTTAGGACGTGAATCAGTGCAGCAAGCGGTTGAAGGAATGACCCGCATTAACGACAACGTGCTGGCAACAGCTGGTAAGGTGCAAACGCTGGGCGAGCGCTCACGTGAGATCAACGAGATCGTCGAGGTTATTTCCAGCATTGCTCATCAAACAAACCGGCTGGCGCTGGATGCTGCAATCCAGGCGGCAATGGCGGGAGAGAACGGCAAGGGCTTTGGCGCAGTTGCCGCCGATATCCGCCGTCTGGCCGAACGTGCGAAAGATCAGGCTAGCATGATCGGGCGGATCGTGCGCATCGTCCGCGAAGATATAGGAGCGGTGGCTCTCTCTATGCAGGACACCGAACGAGAAACCCGCGCGGGAAGCAAATTGACGCAAGATGCTGGCGTCGCGCTGGAATCGATCTTTGCCGCTGTCGAACATCAGGCCCATGAAATCGAAAGCATCAACCAGATGGCGATGCAGCAGTTGCAATCTTCAAGTACCGCCATGCGCATCATGCAAGGAGTCTCCACAGCAACTCAGGAGGAGAGCCACAGCACACGTCAGGTCTCGCATCACATGGAGCGGCTTGCACGGCTGGTCGAGCAATTGCGCACCTCAGTTGAAGCCTTTAAGCTGCGGGACAACCAGATCTACGCCGTCTCAACCACCAGCGGCAAGCTCTCGCTGGACGACGAGCCAGAGAATCCTCTGACCGTGAGCGGCGTATTTCGCACCGTTAGCGCCACCGCACGCACAGTCAAAACGGCAGCGCCGCCGCTAGCACCAGCAACGGCCAATACTATATTGCCCCCCAGAGCGAAGACCCCTTTGCTTTTTATCCCAAAACGCCCAATCAATACCATCCCGACACTTCCTGGGAATGGAGTGATCAACCCCAGCCACAAGGGGAAGACTATCGAGAACAGCAAGCAAACAAGCAATAATTGATAGAGTGATGGGTTGTGTGAGAGAGGGGCAATGGCCGGCCATTGCCCCTCTCTCACACAACCCATCACTCTATCAATTAGTCCCAGAAAACAAAAAGGATGTTTGTTATTCGAATATAATAGAGGAGACGAGAAACCCATTGACATGCATTCGTTACTGATATATCCTAACAGTTAGAAAAACGGTAGCGAAAAATCAGTCGCTTTGCCCTTAGAAAGGCTCCCATACATGAAGTTGACAATGAAAGGGGATTATGGCCTGAGAGCGATGCTCGACATGGCCGCATATTACGGGCAAGGGCCGATTGAAAGCGCGGATATTGCAAGCCGACAATATATTCCAGAGCAATATCTCGATCAAATCCTCATGGTACTACGCAAAGAGGGTCTGGTGAAAAGTGTGCGAGGGCCAAAAGGCGGACACATGCTGGCGAAGCCACCGGGTCAGATCACTATGGCGGCGGTTATGCAGGCGCTAGAAGGATATGTGCCTCCAATGGAGTGCTTACCCAATCCAGACTTCTGCAAACTTTCTCCAGGTTGTGCTTTGCGTGAAGTCTGGCAGAAAATAGACGCTATGACACAACAGATACTAGGCACCACCACCATAGAGGAACTGGCCCAACGTCACCGTACCGGCAGCACGGAAACAATGTATTACATCTAAATGTATTGCATCCATTCTGTTGAAGCTGATTAATATGGGGGTAGCATGTCTGAAGGCTGAGGAAGATGAATGTGTGAGTATGCAAAGGGGATGGTAGCACGTGGCAGACGCATCGGACAAACGCAAGCTAATAGCAATTGTTGAGGATGACCCGCGCCTGGCCGATATGTTTCACGACATGTTAGGCCGGTTTGGTAGCTGGCGACTCCACGTCTTTACAGATGGGCAGGCGGCTAAAGATCAGTTACCTGATATATGCGCACATCTCATTCTACTTGATGTTGGATTACCTAATCTTGACGGTGTATCCCTCTACAAGATACTGCGCGGGCACAGCAATACGAAAAATACACCCATCATTGTGATTACAGGCAGCTACGATTGGGAACTGCATCGCATGGGGCTGCAAACGGGATTTCTACTCCGCAAACCTTTTAGTATGAAAGAATTAATTGATATCATTCACGCCTTGCTGCCTGAAGAAAAGGATGGATGACGAAGGATGACAGAGAATTCATGACCGATTGGGAAAAAAGCGTGATCAACCTCATCGGTCGCACTCCCATCGTCGAACTACAGCGTTTTGTAACTGCGTCCGGGGGAACGGCAGCGACGGTGCTCGCCAAACTAGAGATGTTCAGTCCAGGGGGAAGCTCGAAAGATCGTGTCGCCTGGCAGATGATCCACGATGCAGAAACGCAAGGGCTGCTGCGGCCCGGCTCGATCATTACAGAGCCAACAAGCGGCAACATGGGTATCTCACTGGCTTGTATGGCGGCGGCGCGTGGTTATCGCTGCATTCTTACTATGCCCGATACGATCAGTTTGGAACGTCGCTTACTCATCCAACGTTTTGGCGCTCAGATTATCCTCACTCCCGGCAATCAGGGCATGCGCGGAGCAATCAACAAGGTGGTCGAACTGCGCACCACCCTCCCCAACGTCTGGTATCCCCAACAATTCTACAATCAGGCCAACCCACGTGCCCATCGCGAAACTACAGCCGTCGAGATCTGGGAGCAAACCGAAGGCCAGGTTGATATCGTCGTGATTGGCGTTGGCACCGGCGGCACGCTCACCGGAATTGCTGAGGGCTTACGCGAGCGCAAACCGTCCATCGAAGTTGTCGCCGTTGAACCGGCTTCGTGCGCCATCCTTTCGGGCAAGCGACCAGGCCCTCATCGCATCGAGGGGCTGGGGCCTGGCTTCATTCCCGATACCCTGCGCGTCGATCTCATCGATCGAGTCATCCCTGCCACCGATCATGACGCCGTTGAGACCGCAATCTGTCTGATGAAGGAGGAGGGTCTCTCCATCGGTATCAGCAGCGGCGCGGTTGCCTGGGCCACACTGCAAGAGGCGCGCAAAGAGCAAAATCGCGGCAAAGTGATTGTGACGGTCTTTCCCAGCGCCGCCGAACGCTATCTGCAAACCATTCTCTTCGATGACCTGCGCACCAACCAGCGCTCATAGCGTCCCCTTGCTTGCAAACCGGGCGGCTCCATCTGAACCCATCAATACGAGAGGATGAGTAAACGAATTTCTAATCGGGAGGCATTTTGCTGTAACCTATCCTTGCCCCTGAATCGTTCTAAGTATGAGGATGAAGAGACGAAGGCATTTCCTCTCTTCATATTGGACCTGGAACAAAATAATCCAGTTATTGTTCATGCGCGTTGGTATCTTTGAGGCAAAATATGATGCAGTCCGTTACAGAGATACACTGTTTTCGCCTGGGGCAACACGCATACAGGCGTATCTCTCTTCTCAGCTGGCTAATGGCAAGTGGCCTCCTATGCGGTGCCGCCCTTGCCGTGTTTCTCTGCGTCACTGTATGGCAAAGCTACGACCATACATTTACCTTCTACTTAAAATGGCAAGACGCTCTGGTCGCTTTATCCGCATTCACAACATTTCTCACACTTGGTGGTATCGCTCTCATTTTCCGTTTCCTGTTCGCCCTGCATTCCGGTTATAAGCACGACATGATTACACTCGAAGGCAGCCTGCTTACGGCGCGTGATCTCTCTCCCTTGAACCTTGCCAGCATCTTCTGGATGATGAATAGCGCCTTCTGGTGTGCCGTCGTCGTCGTGATTGGGCTGTTTCCCGCCATCTTGATCGGCTGGACGCTACACCTCTCCTCGCCGGTCTTATCGATTGTCCTGACAACGATTGTTGGTATCCTCTGCCTGGCTGGTCTGGCTGCAAGCATTGTTGCCGCTATCTTCATCGGCATCGGTTGCATCGGTGCCTTCAAATCAGCGCGCAATCTGGGGGAAGCACATAGATACGAGCTAAGCAGCCGCACCAACGTCAGCGTCGATAATTTCGAGTTGAGCATCATCCATCCTGGCCGCCCTGAATCGATGGTCGATCTCAACCTGCTGGCAAAAGAAGATTGGCACCAGTTGCTCGCACTACTGCACAAGCGCTGGATCGATACAGAGAAAGAATGGAATCCAGAACTGGGTGAAGAAATCAGTGCAGTATTACCAGAAGTTGAAGATGGTCTGTTAGCGACGGCGTGATGACTTTTCAAAATTCCGTCAAATTCATTAAAAAATGGGAATAATCTGGCACAGATTTCCGTTATTAATGATGGAATTGTCTTTGTCTAAAGCGAAAGTCCCACGAATGAACGTGATAGAACACCTTTCTTTAACCATACAGTGCAACCGACAACCGTAGGAGAGTATTGACATCTACTGGCAAAAGTAGTATACTTGCCTCTTGCCAGTGGATGTATACTAAAAGCATTGGTGGATGATATACAACCTGGGAAATCTCAACACAGATACGAGCCAAGAGAAGAAAATAAGCAACGTAAAGACACACATTACTTCCCCGATACATGAGGATATCTGTTATTGGTTATCAGCCGCACCGGGCTTCATCTTCGATTTACGAACACGATGCCGTAATGCGTTATGATGCAACAATGGGTCTATCCTGATCAGCAGTTGGAGAAGGAATGTGCCGTTTTTGCTGTTCACGGTCTATCTGTTTGACGTGTATACATTTCCTTATGAGGGGGGCTATGTGTGTGGACAGTTTTGCGAACGACTTGTTCAAGTAGAGGAGTAGGAGTAACCGCTTATGTGTAGCTATGAGCGGTTACTTTTCTTGTCATAGACCGTTTCACAACACAGGCATCATAGGCAATTATCTCATTTTCCGTTTTCCGTTACTTACACAGAGGGGTGCGCTTCTCCGTGCCTCTCGATTTCCTCTATGGGCGAATAGGTGAGAGGAGAATACCACATATGGCAGTAAGCACAAAGGCCGTTGCCCTCCCGGAACGTGTCTCTTTTGCACGTATCCCGGACATACGACCTATGCCTGGCCTGATTCAGATTCAGCTTGATTCTTTTGAATGGTTTAAGAAAGAAGGTCTGCGCGAACTCTTTGAAGAAATCTCTCCTATCGAAGACTTTACTGGCAAAAATCTCAGTCTAGAATTTATTGTACCACCTGAACCCTTCGGCAAGCCAAAATACTCAGAGGACGAGTGCCGTGACCGCGACGCCACCTATTCCGCTCCTCTCACAGTCAAAGCTCGCCTGATTAATAAAGAAACCGGCGAAATCATCGAGAAGGATATCTTCATGGGTGATTTCCCCCTCATGACACGCGAAGGCACCTTCATTATCAATGGAGCCGAGCGCGTCGTGGTCAGCCAGCTCGTCCGCTCTCCCGGCGTCTACTATACCGTCGATGAAGATGCAACCACTGGCAAAAAACTATACGCGGCAAAACTTATTCCGGGACGTGGTGCGTGGCTAGAGTTTGAGACCAGCAACAAAAATTTGCTCACCGTCAAGATCGACCGCAAGCGCAAGTTGCCGGTGACGACCTTGCTGCGCGCGATTGCGTCGCTGGCAAAAGAACACTGGCACGCCGAAGAGCTTGACCTCTCAACGGACCAGGGCATTCTCGATGCCTTCGCTGACGTGGATAACGATGCTAACGTTCGCTATATTCAGGCGACGCTGGACCGCGATCCGGTCAAGAAGGAAGACGAGGCATTGCTTGAGCTGTACAAAAAGCTGCGCCCGGGCGATCCGGCCACGTTGGAGAATGCGCGCTCACTGGTGCGCAACCTCTTCTTCAATCCACGCCGCTACGATCTGGGCAGCGTCGGACGCTACAAGCTCAATCGCAAGCTTGACCTGACCGTACCACAGCATCAACGCATCCTCACTCAGGATGATCTGGTCAATATTATTCGTCGTCTGGTATCTCTAAACCTGGGCCGAGGGCGCAAAGATGATATCGACCACCTGGGCAACCGCCGTGTACGCTGCGTTGGCGAACTGATCCAGACCCAGTTCCGCGTGGGACTGCTGCGTATGGAACGCGTCGTCAAAGAGCGCATGAGCATTCAGGAACCCGGACAGGCAACCCCTAACGCGTTAATTAATATTCGTCCGGTCGTCGCCGCAATGAAAGAGTTCTTTGGTGGGAGCCAGCTTTCCCAGTTCATGGACCAGACCAATGCACTCGCGGAGATCGGACATAAGCGTCGTCTCTCGGCACTTGGTCCTGGCGGTCTCTCCCGTGATCGCGCTGGATTCGATGTCCGTGACGTTCACCAATCGCACTACGGCCGCATCTGCCCGATTGAGACCCCAGAAGGTCCAAACATCGGTCTGATCGGTAACTTAGCAACCTATGGGCAGATCAACCCTTATGGGTTCATCGAGACCCCTTATCGCAAGGTTTATAAACGTCTGGCTGCTAACGATCCACGATTGGTGGGGCGCGAGTTCCGAGGCGTGATTGGTCACGAGCGCGAAGATGTGAAGCTACCCGATGGCACCGTTCTTGTCAAAGCTCGTGGCTATGTCCGCGTTGATGACATTCTCTTCAAGCAGTTGTCCGAACTGCTGGGCGATGCTCCCGTGCGCATCAAGCCCTTCGTTTCTGACGAGGTGGATTATCACACCGCCGATGACGAAGAGAACTACTGGATCGCACAGGCCAACGTCAAACTGACCGAGAACAACGAGTTTGCTGAAGAGCGCGTGCTGGCTCGCTACCAGGGTGAGTTTGCTGAAGAGCGCTCCGATAGCATCGATTTTATGGATGTCTCGCCTCGGCAGACCGTCAGCGTCGCTACCGCGCTGATCCCGTTCCTGGAGCACGACGACGTGAACCGCGCACTCATGGGCGCGAACATGCAGAGGCAGGCGGTCCCGCTGCTGCGTCCACAGTCTCCAATCTGCGGCACCGGCATCGAGCGACAAGTTGCCGTCGACTCCGGCCAGGTGATCCTGAGCCTGACAGATGGAGAGGTGATGTCCTCGACGGCGCGCAAGATCGAGGTGATGGACGAGGACGGCGAACTGCATACCTATCGTCTGCGCAAGTTCATTCGTACCAACGCTGGCACTTGCATCAACCAGCGCCCCATCGTTAACAAGGGCGACCGGGTGAACGCGGGACAGGTGATTGCTGATAGCTCCTCAACCGAGTTGGGTGAACTGGCGCTGGGTCAGAACATCCTGGTGGCCTTCATGAGCTGGGAGGGCGGCAACTTTGAGGACGCCATCCTGATCAGCGAGGGCATCGTGCGTGACGACTACTTCACCTCGATCCATATCGAAAAGTACGAGGTGGAGGCACGCGATACGAAGCTGGGGCCAGAAGAGATCACACGCGACATCCCTAACGTGGGTGAAGAGGGATTGCGCAACCTCGACGAGCGCGGCATCATCTATGTCGGGGCAGAGGTCGGCGCTCAGGATATCCTGGTCGGCAAGATCACCCCGAAAGGCGAGACCGAACTGACGGCAGAAGAGAAGCTGCTGCGTGCCATCTTCGGTGAAAAAGCTCGTGAGGTCAAAGATACCTCGCTGCGTGTACCACACGGCGAGCGCGGTAAAGTTGTCGAGGTCAAGATCTTCTCGCGTGAGGCTGGC
Source organism: Reticulibacter mediterranei (assembly GCF_016587455.1). NCBI lineage: Bacteria > Bacillati > Chloroflexota > Ktedonobacteria > Ktedonobacterales > Reticulibacteraceae > Reticulibacter > Reticulibacter mediterranei. Next base: position 3,657,793 of record NZ_BNJK01000001.1, read on the forward strand.
GACGAGCTCCCTCCCGGCGTGAACCAACTGGTCCGGGTCAGCATTGCACAGAAGCGCAAGATCGGCGCTGGCGACAAGATGGCGGGACGGCACGGCAATAAAGGCGTCATTTCTCGCGTTCTGCCGATTGAGGATATGCCCTTCCTGCCCGATGGCACCCCGGTTGACATCATTCTCAATCCGCTAGGTGTGCCGCACCGCATGAATATCGGTCAGATCATGGAGACCCACCTGGGCTGGGCTGCCAACATGCTTGGTTTCAAAATCGCAACCCCCGTTTTTGATGGGGCCAGCGAGGAAGACATCGAAGAGATGCTGCGTCGCGCCAATCTGCCAGATTCGGGTAAAGTGCAGTTGTTTGACGGACGCACTGGCGAACCCTTCGACCATCCGGTCACGGTTGGCTACACCTATATGTTGAAGCTGGCCCACCTGGTCGAAGATAAAGTACATGCCCGTTCAACCGGCCCATACAGCCTGATTACTCAGCAGCCGTTGGGTGGAAAGGCGCAGTTTGGTGGGCAGCGCTTCGGTGAGATGGAGGTTTGGGCGTTGGAAGCTTACGGAGCTGCCCATATCCTTCAAGAGATCCTCACCGTCAAATCCGACGACGTGGTGGGTCGCGTCAAGACCTACGAGGCCATCGTCAAGGGCGAAAACATTATGGAACCTGGCGTGCCAGAGTCGTTTAAAGTGCTGGTCAAAGAATTGCAAAGCCTGGGCATTAACGTTGAAGTCCTCAACGAAGATGAACAGAAAATTCAATTCGTTGAAGACACTTCAAGTGATGTGATGCCGGAACTGGGAATTAATCTATCCGGTTTCGAGGGAGATCAATAACGTAGGGAATAATCACCTCAAGATACACCATTACCTTTTTATTCAGACTGACAACGACGCGGTGCGTCTAGCCTCCGGCTCAGTCAGTCAGAAAGGTAGCACCTGTTGTGCATGGTGTGCCCACTCCTCCACTAGCGGCGGAGTGGGACATCATGCCTATGTCCCTACTTGCAGGAGGTAGCATGCTCGAAGTCAACGATTTTAACGCTATCCGTATCAGCCTTGCCAGCCCCGAGCAAATTCGCAGCTGGAGCTATGGCGAGGTCACGAAACCGGAAACTATCAACTACCGTACACTCAAACCGGAGAAGGACGGCCTGTTCTGTGAGCGTATCTTTGGACCGACCAAAGACTGGGAGTGTTACTGCGGTAAATATAAGCGAGTCCGCTTTAAGGGCATCGTTTGTGATAAATGCGGCGTCGAAGTGGCACGTTCTAAAGTGCGACGCGAGCGCATGGGCCATATCGAACTGGCTTCCCCGGTCAGCCATATCTGGTACTTCAAGGGAACGCCCAGCCGCATCGGTCTGCTGCTCGACCTCTCGCCCCGTAACCTGGAGCGCATCCTCTACTTTGCACTCTATGTAGTGACCAATGTTGACGAGGAAGCCCGCCAGCGCGAACTGATGCGCCTGGACGAAGAGATGGTCTCGCTGGAACAGAATCTCGACAGCAAGGTGCTGGATCGCATCAATAACCTGCGCACCCAGCGCGATAGTGCTATTCAAGAGACGGAACAGCGCTATTCGCAGACCAGCCGTCAGGAGATCGAAGAGAAACGGGAGCAGGATCTCGAAGCAGCACGCCGCGCCGAGAGCGATACACTCTCCGAACTGCGCGACTCGATGGGTCAGGCAACCGATTACGATATCATCTTCGCTCCGACCGATACCGTCATCGTCAAAGCGAACGATGTCGTCTCACCCAAACATCTTGAAGTGCTTGAGCGCGTCGCGGAGACGGCCCGTAACGCCATCGCAGAACAGGCACGCCGCGAACTGGATGCCTCCCAATCAGAGGGACGACGCGAGACGGATCGCCTGGGCTTAGAGTTCCAGGGCAAAATCGATTCGGCTCAGTCGCAGCTTGAGAAGGAGCGCAACGAGAATCGTCAGCGCCTCGAACAGTTGCGCCGCGACCTGGAGGGGATCAAGAAAATGGATCTGCTTCAGGAAAATCGCTATCGCGAACTGAAAGATGCCTTTGGCGATGTCTTCCGCGCAGGTATGGGAGCCGAGGCTGTTCGTGAGTTGATCTCGAACATCGACCTGGATAAACTCTCAGGTGATCTGCGCCATGAGATCAGTTCGACGGTTGGACAGCGCCGCAAAAAGGCCACCAAACGTCTGAAGGTCGTCGAGGCTTTCCGCAAATCTGCCACTTCGCCGGAGTGGATGATCCTGACTGTACTACCAGTGCTACCTCCTGATCTGCGCCCAATGGTACAGCTCGACGGCGGACGCTTCGCAACTTCGGACCTGAACGACCTGTATCGCCGCGTAATCAACCGCAACAACCGTCTCAAACGCTTGCTTGAGTTGGGTGCGCCGGAGATCATCATCCGCAACGAGAAGCGCATGCTGCAAGAAGCCTGCGATGCTCTGATCGATAATGGTCGTCGCGGTCGTGCGGTGGCTGGCTCGGGCAACCATAAGCTCAAGAGCCTGTCCGATATGCTCAAAGGCAAACAGGGTCGCTTCCGTCAGAACTTGCTTGGTAAGCGTGTGGACTACTCCGGTCGCTCCGTGATCGTGGTTGGCCCAGACCTGAAACTGCACCAGTGCGGCCTGCCAAAACGTATGGCGCTGGAACTGTTCAAGCCCTTTGTCATGCGCAAACTGGTCGAGCAGAACTTTGCTCACAATATCAAGAGCGCAAAACGCTTTGTCGAGCGCGTCAAGCCGGAGGTCTGGGACGTGCTGGAAGAGGTCATTAAGGACCATCCAGTGCTGCTCAACCGCGCACCAACGCTGCACCGACTTGGTATTCAGGCATTTGAAGCCGTGCTTGTTGAAGGTAGCGCCATTCAGCTCCACCCGCTGGTGTGTTCTGCCTTCAACGCCGACTTCGATGGAGACCAGATGGCCGTTCACGTGCCGCTCTCCGACAAAGCGCAGGACGAGGCCCGTCAGTTTATGATGTCCAACCGCAACCTGCTCTCGCCCGCCGATGGCAAACCATCGATTGGTGCTAGCCAGGATATGGTGCTGGGCTGCTTCTACCTGACACAGGATCGTCCGAACAAGCGAGGCGAGGGTCGCGTCTTCACCGATGCATCCGAGGCGCTGCTGGCCTTCCAGCACGGCATCATTGAACTCCAGGCGCTCATCAAAGTGCGTATTGGCGATGTAGACGTGTATGACGAGCCACCTCCAGCCAAACCTGTCATTCATGGCAACGGCAAATTGGTAACAACGACGGTCGGGCGTCTGATCTTCAACGAAGCCCTGCCGGAGCGCATCCGTTACCGCAACTACGCCATGAAAAAGGAAAACCTGAAACAGATCATAGCCGACTGCTTCAAAGTCTATGGACGTGTCAAGACAACGGAGCTTGCCGACGAGATCAAGCGCCTGGGCTTCTCATATGCCACCAAAGCCGGTGCCACCATCGCCATTAGCGATGTCAAAGTGCCGACTGGCAAACAGGAAGAACTGGCAAAAGCTGACGCCAGGATCTCGGAGTTGGAAGAGCAGTATCGTGAAGGTCTGATCACCGACAACGAGAAATATCAGCAGACCGTTGATATCTGGAACGAAGTTACCGACAATGTAACTAAGATGGTGGAGGCCACGCTCGATCCGTTCGGCTCGATCTACACCATTGCAAAGTCGGGCGCGACCAAAGCAAAGTTCCAGCAGATCCGTCAGTTGTCCGGTATGCGTGGTCTGATGGCAAGTCCGTCTGGTAAGATCATCGCCATTCCTATTCGTGGTAACTTCCGCGAAGGCCTGAGCGTGTTGGAGTACTTTATCAGTAGTCACGGCGCTCGTAAAGGTCTGGCCGATACAGCCCTGCGTACTGCTGAGTCTGGCTATCTCACGCGCCGCCTCATCGACGTGGCACAGGATGTCATCGTCACTGAAGAGGATTGCGGTACAACTGAGGGCGTGTTGATTACCAACACCGATTCAGTTGGCATGGGTCTGGATAGCTTGAAAGACCGTGTCACTGGTCGTATTCTGGCTGAGGCCATTCCTGGCTTTGACCACATCCTGCCCGGCGACGAGCTAACCGACGAGATGGTTGACGAGATCGTCGCAGCTGGTGTCGAGGCTGTCCGTGTCCACTCGGTCCTGACCTGTCTGGCACGACGCGGTATCTGCCGCAAGTGCTACGGACGTGATCTGGCCGCGAACACGCTGGTTCGCCCCGGAACGGCGGTCGGTATCATCGCCGCCCAGTCCATCGGTGAGCCTGGCACGCAGTTGACCATGCGTACCTTCCACACCGGAGGTATTGCAGGAGCGCAGGGAGACATCACGCAAGGTCTGCCACGCGTCGAAGAGCTGTTCGAGGCTCGTGTGCCGAAGGACAAATCAGAGATCAGTGAGATCGATGGTGTGGTGGAGATCGTCAAAGACGAGTCTACCAATGCACGTACGGTTCGCGTCGTCTCTACCAACGTCTTCTTCGACGAGTATCCAGTGCCACAGGGAACGCAAACCCTGGTTGGCGATCACGATCATGTTCAGAAGGAACAGATCATCGCGCTCATGCCAGCCGAGAACGGTGGAGAGCCGGTCCCGGTCACGTCCCGCACGGAAGGCGTCGCCATCATCAACGCGGAAGGCTCGCTGGTCATCCGCTTCGAGGAGAGCGAAGAGCGTTCGTATCCGGTGCCAGCATCGCGCAATATCGTGGTCAGCAACGGCCAGAAAATTCAGGCTGGTACACCGATTACCGCCGGACAGCGCGACCCGCAGGATGTCTTGCGCATCCAGGGACGCGAAGCGGTGCAACTGTACCTGGTCAAAGAGGTGCAGCGTGTGTACCGTAATACTGGTGTGTATATCAACGACAAACACATCGAAGTTATCATTCGTCAGATGTTGAGGCGCGTCAAAGTCGATGATCCTGGCGACACCGAGATGCTGCCAAACGATCTGGTTGATCGCTTTGTCTACGCGGACACCAACGCACGCGTGCTGGCCGAAGGTGGAGAGCCGGCGACCGCACAGACCGTGCTGCTGGGTGTCACGAAGGCATCGCTCAACACAGATAGCTTCCTGGCTGCGGCCTCCTTCCAGGAGACGACCCGCGTGCTGACGGAGGCGGCAATCGAGGCACAGACCGATCACCTGGTTGGTCTGAAAGAAAACGTGATCATCGGTAAGCTGATACCAGCCGGTTCTGGTATCATCCAGCGGCGGCGAGAGCAGTTGGCCCGTCAACAGGCGGCTGCGGCCCGGCTCAACCCGATCCCGGTTGGGGTAGGAGTCGTCTCTGGCAGCACGGTTGGATCGAGTAGTCCACTTGGTCTAACACTTGACGGCAGCGATGAAGAATGATATCATATCAAACCGCGTAGTGTGATACAAAATGTCGCGGATAGCTATGCTATCCGCGCCTTTATTCCGTTATCAATAGATTTGTTGAACGAGGACAGGGAGGATCTTTCCTTGCCGACGATTAATCAGTTAATTCGTAAGGGGCGCAAGCAGAAGCAGAAAAAAGTGAAAGCCCCCGCGCTGTTGTATTCGTACAACGCGCTGAAAAACCGAACCTCACGTCTGCGGGGTTCCCCACAAAAGCGTGGTGTCTGCACCCAGGTGCGTACTATGACACCCAAAAAGCCGAATTCGGCAATGCGTAAGATTGCTCGTGTTCGTCTGTCGAACCAGATGGAGGTCACGGCCTACATTCCTGGTGAAGGACATAATTTGCAGGAACACTCGGTTGTACTCATTCGCGGTGGTCGTGTGAAAGACCTCCCAAGCGTACGTTACCATATTGTTCGCGGCACATTGGATAGCGATGGCGTTTCCAAGCGCCGCAGAGGTCGCTCCAAATATGGGGCCAAGCGACCGAAACCCGGACAGGCAGCGGCTCCCGCTAAAGGGAAGCGCTAAGCTCGTCTGGAATCGATAAGATACCGCCTGAGCGCCGTCAGGTAGGTCGGTCATCACGGTCATCGTGTTTCTCACATGGTGATAGTCGGGTGTCCTCCTGGTTTGCCAGCCATGAGGGATCGTTTCTGCGATTGGAATTTGGCGATAGAAGTGGAACCGTCGAAAGGATAGGCACCCGCACGTAGGCGTCCGAGAGCGATTGAGGGGAGAAGATCCTCGTCAATCTGATCGACGCCTTTTCTGGTGTCTGTAACAATCAGTCTCTTACATGGCAACTGAGGAGGCAACATAATGCCAAGACGAAAACGAGTAGTGCGGCGGCCTGATGTGCCGGATGCAAAATACAAGAGCCGCAATGCGGCCCGCTTCATCAACAAACTGATGTTGGATGGGAAGCGTAGCCTGGCTGAGCGTATTCTTTACGATGCGCTGGATGCCATTGAAGCAAAACAGAAGCGTGCTCCCATCGATGTGTTTGAGCAGGCTGTCAAAAATGCAACACCTAGTATCGAAGTAAAACCCCGCCGTGTCGGTGGTTCAACGTACCAGGTCCCGGTCGATGTTCGCCGTGACCGAGGAAATGCGTTAGCCATGCGTTGGTTGATTAAAGCGGCCCGCTCCCGTAACGGTCGCACGATGTCAGAGAAATTGGCTAATGAGCTAATGGACGCAGCGGCGGGTCAAGGCGCAACCATAAAAAAACGTGAGGAGACCCACAAAATGGCGGAGTCCAACAGAGCCTTCGCCCATTATCGCTGGTAAAAATACATCATGCCTAGAGAATATCCACTCGTAAAAACTCGCAATATCGGTATCATTGCTCATATTGACGCTGGTAAAACCACAACTACCGAGCGTATCCTCTTCTATACCAAAAAAATTCACCGCATCGGTGAGGTACACGAAGGGGCCGCTACGATGGACTGGATGCCACAGGAGCAAGAGCGCGGCATTACCATTACGTCCGCTGCTACCACCTGTTTCTGGCAGGATCACCACATCAATATCATCGATACCCCCGGCCACGTAGACTTTACAGCCGAGGTCGAGCGCAACCTGCGCGTCCTTGATGGCGGCGTGGTTGTCTTCGATGCTGTTGCTGGCGTAGAGCCACAGTCCGAAACCGTCTGGCGTCAGGCCAACAAGTATAACGTTCCCCGTATCTGTTTTGTTAACAAAATGGATCGCACCGGTGCTGACTTCTGGCGCACAGTCGATATGATTCGTGAACGCCTGGGCGCTGTTCCCGTGCCGATCCAGGTTCCGCTGGGCCGCGAAAACAATTTTAAAGGCTTCGTTGACCTGATGACCATGAAGGCCATCGTCTTCACCGACGATCTGGGTACCAAGTCGGAAAACACCGACATCCCAACCAGCATGGAGACTGAGGTTCAACAGCACCGCGAAGCTCTCATTGAGCGCATCGCCGAAACCGACGAAGAGCTAACCCTCAAGTATCTCGAAGGTGAAGAGATCACCGAAGAGGAACTGAAGGCAGCCCTGCGCAAAGCAACAGTTTCGTACAAGCTCGTACCTGTCCTGTGTGGCAGCTCCCTGAAAAATAAGGGTGTGCAGGCCATGCTGGATGCCGTCATCGATTACCTGCCATCGCCACTGGACATCCCGGCCCCTCACGGTATCAATCCCGATACCGATCAAGAGGAAGTGCGCGAGGTTCGCGACGATGCTCCCTTCAGCGCCCTGGTCTTTAAGATCGTTTCTGATCCCTTTGTTGGTCGTCTTTCGTATATGCGCGTCTATTCCGGCACAGTAAGCAAAGGTGCCTCGGTTGAGAATAGCACGAAAGACAAGACGGAGCGCGTCGGGCGTCTCCTGCGCATGCATGCCAATCATCGCGAAGATATTGACGAGATTCGAGCGGGTGATATCTGTGCCGCTGTGGGATTGCGTAATACCTTCACTGGTGATACACTCTGTACGGCACAGCATCCTATCGTTCTAGAGTCGATCTCCTTCCCTGAACCGGTGATCGAGATTGCCGTTGAGCCAAAGACGCGTGCCGACCAGGATAAGATGGCCATCGCCTTGAACAAGCTGGCTGAAGAAGATCCGACGTTCCGCGTCAACACCGATCCAGAAAGCGGCCAGACCATTATCAAAGGTATGGGCGAGCTACATCTGGAAGTCGTCGTGGATCGCATGTATCGCGAGTTTAAGGTCGAGGCCAACATCGGACGACCCCAGGTGGCCTATCGCGAGACCATTACTCGCCAGGCACAAGCACAAGGTAAACACGTTCGTCAGACCGGCGGTCACGGTCAGTATGGTGATGTCTGGGTACGTGTCGAGCCAAACGAGCGCGGCAAAGGCTTTGAGTTCGTCAATGCTATTGTCGGCGGCGTCGTGCCAAAAGAATATATCAAACCAACCGAAAATGGTATCCGTGAGACATTGGAGAACGGCATTGTTGCTGGCTATCCAATGATCGACGTAAAAGCAACTCTTTATGATGGTTCATATCACGATGTAGACTCCAGTGAGGCCGCCTTTAAAATGGCCGGTTCGCTGGCTATCAAAGAAGCGGTACGCAAAGCGACACCAATTCTCCTTGAACCTATCATGCTGGTGGAAGTGACCACTTCAGAAGAATTCTACGGTGACGTAATCGGCGACCTCAACCGCCGTCGTGGGACTATCCTGGGCATGGATAACCGTGGAACGATGTATGTGGTGCGGGGCCATGTTCCCCTTGCCGAAATGTTCGGCTATGTGAACGACCTCCGTTCAATGACCAGTGGGCGTGCAAGCTACACAATGGAATTTGCACTCTACGACCCTGTGCCTAAGAATGTTGCTGAAGAGATTATCACGAAATCAAACCGCTAGTGCGTTATAGTTCGCGTCCGGCGGCAATCTCTCATGGTTGTCGCCAGACGGATCGGGGCGCGTTACGTTGGGTGGGGAAACTGGACACGAAGTATCGAGTCCTTGCAATCCTCCTTTTTTCTTGAGAGTTATCAAGTCGGATCTCATTTCGACTGACAACCACCTAAAGGTGGCACGGCAACACTTCGTGTCTAGCCTTCGGCTCAGTCAGTCGTGTCGGAAGTAAACAGGCAGTACAATTTTTTTGCGCTCACTGTTTATCAACAAAAGCTCGGTGCCGAACTCAGGGACAGGCCTACCGAGCAAAGTATCTTTTCTTGTCCATTCTGCTACCACGCAGAATGAGGTTGAAAGCGAAGAGGAATTGAAATGGCTAAGAAAAAGTTCGAGCGAACAAAGCCGCATGTGAACGTGGGAACCATTGGACACATTGACCATGGTAAGACGACCCTGACAGCCGCCATCACCAAAGTGCTGGCCGCTGCTCAGCTTGCCAAATATACGGCCTTTGACCAGATCGACAAAGCTCCCGAAGAGCGCGAGCGCGGGATCACGATCGCGATCGCCCACCTGGAGTACGAGACGGAGAAACGCCACTACGCCCACGTGGACTGCCCCGGTCACGCCGACTACATCAAAAACATGATCACCGGAGCCGCCCAGATGGATGGTGCGATCCTGGTGGTGAGCGCTCCTGATGGCCCGATGCCTCAGACCCGCGAACACGTGCTGCTGGCCCACCAGGTCAACGTGCCAGCCATCGTGGTCTTCCTCAACAAAGCCGACATGATGGACGACGAGGAGTTGCTGGAACTGGTCGAACTGGAAGTGCGTGAACTGCTCTCCAAGAACGACTTCCCCGGCGATGATGTGCCCGTCGTGCGTGGCTCGGCCCTCAAAGCCCTGGAAAGCAAAGGCGATCTCTCGCGCAATGATCCCGATGCCAAATGCATCTGGGAGCTGATGGATCAGGTGGACAGCTACATTCCTACCCCCGAGCGCGCGGTGGATCTGCCCTTCCTGATGCCGGTGGAAGATGTCTTCGGCATTAAAGGACGTGGCACCGTGGCAACCGGGCGTATCGAGCGCGGACAGGTGAAGGTGGGGGAGAACATCGAGATCGTGGGCATGAAAGAGGAGACCCGCACCGTCGTGGTCACCGGCGTCGAGATGTTCCAGAAAACGCTGGACTCCGGCATCGCAGGCGACAACGTGGGCTGTTTGCTCCGAGGCGTGGAGCGTGCCGACATCGAGCGCGGACAGGTGCTAGCCAAACCCGGTTCCATCAAGCCGCACAAGAAGTTTAAGGCCCAGGTCTATGTCCTCTCCAAAGAGGAGGGTGGTCGCCATACCCCCTTCTTCAACGGCTATCGTCCTCAGTTCTATGTCCGCACGACCGACGTGACTGGAGCGATCCAGTTGCCAGAGGGGGTGGAGATGGTGATGCCGGGCGATAACATCGAGATGACGGTTGAGCTGATCCAGCCGGTGGCCATGGAAGCGGGCGTGCGCTTCGCCATCCGTGAAGGTGGTCGCACCGTCGGCGCTGGCAACTGCACCGGTATCATTGAATAACTAGTGGTGCATAGATCGGTGGGAAACACAGACACCCACCGATCTCTGTTAACACCACATCAGGAGACAAACATGGCTACGGGAATGAAACAGCGCATCCGCATTCGCCTCAAGGCATATGATCATCGGATTCTCGACCAGTCGGCGATACAGATTGTAGATACCGCGCAACAGACAGGTGCTCGCGTCTCAGGACCAGTGCCCCTGCCAACCGAGATTGATAAATACACTGTGATGCGATCTCCTTTCATCGACAAAGATGCTCGCGAACAGTTTGAGATTCGGACGCACAAACGCCTGATCGATATCATTGATCCGACAAACAAAACAGTAGAAGCACTGACACGTTTGAATCTGCCCGCAGGCGTAGATATCGAGATCAAGCTATAACGGTGACAACCGCAAGGGATTGTCGCTACGATAGCGAGAAAGAGACTACGTTCCATTCAGATGACGCGTAGCGTTTTTTCTGAATGAGTAGAGAGGTAAAAAATCATGCTAAATGCATTATTGGGCAGAAAGATCGGCATGACTCAGGTGTTCGGGGCAAACGGAACAGCAATTCCAGTCACTATTATCGAAGTTGGCCCCTGCGTCGTGACACAGATCAAAACGGTTGCCCGTGATGGTTATGAAGCGGTCCAGATTGGTTTTGAGCAACAAGCAACCAATAAGCACTCAACTCGTGCGGAGTTGGGACATCTAGGCCATAGCTTGCCATTGTTGAAGGCCCAGCGCAAACGCTTACAGACACATCAACAGCAGACGAAGGCGCAGGAAGGCGCGACAGAAGAAGGCAGCGAGACCGCAGCGAAACCAGACAAACAGGTGCGGAAGCTGCTCAAGGTCCAGCAGAACCGTCAGCGTCGCCCAGGGCCAGAGTTGGGGCCATTCAAGGTGTTACGCGAAGTCGGCTTACAGGATGGAACCACCAGTGCCAATATCCAACTTGGCACACAGTTTGATGCCAGCATCTTCAGCGATGGAGAGTCAGTTGATATCGTTGGCACCTCAAAAGGTAAAGGGTTCCAGGGTGGTGTCAAGCGTCACGGCTTCCGCGGTGGCCCCAAGACACACGGCCAATCCGACCGTCAGCGTGCGCCCGGCTCTATCGGCTCCGGCACAACTCCCGGTCGCGTTCTCAAAGGAACACGTATGGCCGGCCGCATGGGAAATGCGCGCGTAACAGCGAAGAAACTAGAAGTGATTCAATCTGATCCTGAGCGTAATCTGCTGGTGGTCAAGGGTTCGGTACCTGGTGCCAATGGCGGCCTGCTCACGATTAAGAAGCATGTGATGAGGTAACCGAAATGCCCTCGACTACAGTATATAATCAGGCCGGAGAGGTCGTAGAACAGCTCGAACTGAGCGAGCGGGTGTTCGGAGTTACTCCCAACATTGCGGTCCTGCATCAGGTGGTCACTGCCCAACTGGTCAACCGCCGTCAGGGTACTGCTTCAACCAAGACTCGCGCTGAGGTATCGGGCGGTAACAGGAAACCATATCGGCAGAAAGGGACCGGCCACGCGCGTCAGGGTAGCACCAGAGCGCCACAGTTCCGCCACGGCGGTGTTGTACATGGTCCCCGCCCACACGCATATCATCATGACGTGCCTAAGAAAATGCGCCGCCTGGCGATTCGCTCGGTCCTCTCTGATAAAGTTGCCAGCGAGAGCCTGATCGTCGTCAATGACCTGTCATTGGAGACACCACGTACAAAGGATATGCTTACCATTCTGGACAAATTGCCTACTGCGGACGGCAAAAAAGTCTTGATGATGTTGCCACAGCGCGATGAGAACGTTGTATTATCAGCGCGCAACATTGCAACGGCAAAGGTGCAGCATGTCTCCTCGATCAACGTAGTGGAACTGCTAAAGCACGATTACGTTGTCATGCCAGTCCAGACCGTCCGCTGGATCGAGCTGGTATTTGGCGAAGGCTTGAGCGCAGAAGAAGCGAGCCGCGCTATTAATAATAGCGCAGAAGAGACTCCTGCTGCCGAGACAGCGGCTGAGTCCAGTAGCGAAGAGTAGGCAGGAGGAGAAGCTGTGGAAATCACAGAGATACTGCGCCAGGGTATCGTCACCGAGAAAACGGTGAAGCTGCAAGAGCAAAACAAGTATACCTTTAAAGTGGCGTTGCGTGCCAATAAAATTGACGTACGCCGGGCCGTCGAGACACTTTTCGATGTGAAGGTCGTCAAGGTCAATATTATGCGCATGCCAGGCAAGCCCAAGATGATTCGACGGCGCGGGTCCGCACCTCGCCCGGTAGCACCTCGCGAGTGGAAAAAGGCGATTGTCACCTTGAAAGAGGGACAGACAATCGACGCATTGAAGGCGTAGCTCCTTATGCAGTGGCAAACGATCCTACGGATCTACGCTTCGCGTCATGCCACTGAAAGGAAGTAGGTAGGAGACTGAAAGATGCCAATTAGACAGTATCGGCCAACGTCTCCTGGGCGTCGTGGCATGTCTGTCTCGACATTCGAGGAGATCACAAAAACAAAGCCAGAGAAATCTCTGACGGTGCGACTCAAAAAGCACGCTGGTCGTAACAACCAGGGTAAAATCACCACCCGTCATCGTGGCGGCGGTGCCAAGCGTGCCTATCGCATTATCGATTTCAAGCGCAACAAGCTTGGTGTGCCAGCGAAAGTGGCCGCGATTGAGTATGATCCCAATCGTTCTGCCCGCATCGCCCTGCTGCACTATGTGGATGGCGAAAAGCGCTACATCCTTGCTCCGGTGGGACTCAAGGTTGGCGACCGTGTGCAGGCAGGCCCGGAGGCAGACATCCGCGTAGGCAACGCCCTGCCATTGAAGAATATCCCGACCGGCACTACCATCCACAACATTGAGTTGGAGCGTGGTCGCGGCGGTCAGATGGTTCGTGGCGCTGGCGTTGGCGCGCAGTTGATGGCGAAGGAGGGCGATTACGCTCAGGTCCGTCTGCCATCAGGTGAGCAGCGGCGCGTTCACATTCTCTGTATGGCAACCATCGGACAGGTCGGCAACACCGATCATGAGAACCGTAAGCTGGGTAAAGCGGGCCGCTCCCGTCACCTGGGTCGCCGTCCGACGGTGCGTGGATCTGTTATGAACCCCCGCGACCATCCTCATGGAGGTGGTGAGGGTCGTGCCCCAATTGGTGGCAAGCCGCAAACCCCCTGGGGCAAGCCTGCATTGGGCTACAAGACTCGCAGGAACAAGCGAACAGATCAATTCATTGTCCGACGACGCAACGCTGGCAGGAGGAGGAAGTAGTCCATGTCGCGCTCAAGGAAAAAAGGGCCATATATCCATGAATCGCTCAGGAAGAAAGTTCTGGGCATGCGACGCAGCGGCGATCGTCGGTTGATTAAAACCTGGTCGCGCGCATCCATGATCTTTCCCGAAATGGTGGGAATGACCATCGGCGTCCATAACGGCAAGACCCACATCCCGGTCTATATTACGGAGAATATGGTGGGCCATAAGCTAGGTGAGTTCGCCCCCACACGGCATTTTCGTGGTCATGCGGGCGGCAAGAATGAAAAGACCACATCAGTTCGATAGTGGCGCAAGAGGTGTGAAATGCAAGTCAGGGCAGTTGCAAAAGATATTGGCATTCCGCCACGCAAAATGCGCCTGGTCACAAATGCAGTGAAAGGGCTTCGCGTCAGTGAGGCTCTGGCAGTTCTTCAGTTCTTGCCTAATGGCGGGGCACAGCCGGTCAGCAAGGTTGTTGCCTCAGCAGCGGCAAATGCGGAGAACAACTACAATCTCGATCCTGATAACCTCTACATCCTTAATATTACTGCGGATGACGGCTTCAGGATTAAGCGCGTAAAACCCCGGTCGCACGGTCGAGCGGCACGTATTTTGCGTCGCTATTGTCACGTTACAGTCGTCGTCTCGGATGATCCGGCTGATAGGCGGTAATTCGCAACGTAAAGAGGAGGAACACTCTTGGGACATAAAGTACATCCCACAGGGTTCAGGCTCGGTGTGGTGAAGGGCTGGCAGTCTCGCTGGTATGCCGAGCGTGATTACAAAGACATCCTGGCCGAGGATTATCGCATCCGTCAGGCCATTCAGAAGGAACTCGTCAACGCGGCTGTCTCTGCGATTGAGATCGAGCGCGCCGCCGCCAACCAGGTTGCAATTCGCATCCGCACCGCCAAGCCTGGCATCGTCATTGGCAAGAGCGGTGAAAAAGTCGAGCGGCTCAAAGCAAAGCTGGAAGCTCTGACGCGCAAACGTGTCAAAGTTGAGATCCACGAGATCCGCCAGCCTGAACTGGACGCCTATCTGGTGGGACGCGGCATCGCCGAGCAGTTGGAGAAGCGCGTCTCTTTCCGCCGCGCCATGAAGCAGGCTGTGCAGAAGGCGATGCGTGCCAACGCCAAAGGCATCAAGATCATTGTTGGTGGTCGTCTGGGAGGAGCAGAAATTGCTCGCTCCGAGAAAGAGGTCGAGGGGAAGGTTCCCCTGCATACGCTGCGCGCCGACATAGACTACGGTCTGGCTGAAGCGCACACGACCTTCGGCGTCATCGGTATCAAAGTATGGATCTATAAAGGCGATATTCTGCCAACCAAGCGCCGCGAGCCGGGCGAGGCACCAGAAGCGTTGTCACAGCCAATTGCCCAGCCTCGTGAAGATCGTCGTGAGCGCCGCCGTGAGGGTGGCCCTCGTGGTGGTGGTGAGCGTGGTCCGCGTCCGCAAGGAGACCGATCACGTGGTGGAGAGCGCCGGGAAGGTGAGCGTGGCCCTCGCGGTCCTCGTCCGCAGGGCGAGCGTCCTCCTCGTCCACAGGGCGAGCGTGGCCCTCGTACTCCTCGTCCGCAGGGCGAACAGGGCGAGCGTCCTCCTCGTCCACAGGGCGAGCGTGGCCCTCGTACTCCTCGTCCGCAGGGCGAACAGGGCGAACGTCCTCAGCGTCCGCCTCGCGAGCCTCGTGCTGAGCAGCAGACGCCTCCTGTCAATCAGGCACCAGAGGCACCAGCTACGCAGCAGCAGACGCCACCTGATAATACCGGAGCTACTCAGAGCGAGTAAACGATAGGGGGCGGGGCTGTTATTCCCCGCCCAGGGAGAGCTAAGGTCGTGTTATTAGCACCGTCAAGAACAAAATATCGCCGCCAGCATCGCGGCCGCATGAAGGGTGAGGCCCATCGTGGCAACACCATTGCATTCGGCCAGTTCGCACTTCAATCATTGGAAGCCTGCTGGATGGAGGCCCGTCAGATAGAATCGGCCCGTATCGCGATGACCCGCTACATGAAGCGTGGTGGAAAAGTATGGATTCGCGTCTTCCCTGACAAGCCAATCACCGCCAAGCCTGCCGAAACCCGCATGGGTAGCGGTAAAGGTGCGGTTGACCACTGGGTCGCAGTGATTAAGCCAGGCCGCATCCTCTTTGAGATCGGCGGCGTCAGCGAAGAGATTGCGAAAGAAGCTGTGCGTCTCGCCAGCCACAAATTGCCGGTCAAGACCCGCTTTATTACACGAGGGGAGGCGGAGAGTGTCGAAGCTTAGTGATCGCCGCAAAGAGGTTCAGGAGATGACTGAGGGCGAGGCCCAGAAGGAACTCAAGGATCTGCGGCTCAAACTGTTCAACCTCCGCTTGCAGCAGCAGCGTGGTGAAGTGAAAAACAGTCGGGTGTTTGCACAGACCCGCAAAGATATTGCGCGCCTGTTGCATCATCTCACTGAGTTGGAGAGTGCAGAATAATGACAGAGCAGAACACCGCCACCACGCAAGAGGCTCCCGTCAAGAGCCGCCGCATCCAAAAAGTCGGGCGTGTGGTGAGCAATAAAACGGATAAGACGATTGTTGTAGTCGTTGAATCCCTGAAGAAACATCGCATTTACAAGCGTACGTTTAAGCAAACGAAACGCTTCCATGCCCATGATGAGAACAATAGCTGTCAGGTTGGCGATCTCGTTCGCATCGAGGAGAGTCGCCCGATCAGCAAAACCAAGCGCTGGCGTCTGATTGAGATTGTGAAGCATGGAAGTGGCATCGTTCCAGTTGAAGAAGTCCTGGCCGAGGCTGATCCAGACCTGGACGCGCGCGAAGAGTCGGCAGAATAAGGAAGGGATGATCCATGATCCAGCCACAGACACGCTTAAAGGTCGCCGACAACACTGGCGCGAAAGAAATCATGTGTATTCGTGTAATGAGCGGCGGCTCTGCCAAGCGCTATGCACAGGTAGGCGATATCATTAAAGCCTCCGTCAAGCAGGCCGCCCCCAATGGACAGGTGAAGAAGGGTGAGGTCGTGAACGCGGTGGTAGTTCGTGTATCCAAAGAATATGTGCGCGCCGATGGCTCACATATCCGCTTTGACGAAAACGCCGCCGTCATTCTTGCACCGGGCAACAACCCACGTGGTACGCGTATCTTTGGCCCGGTCGCCCGCGAGTTGCGCGAGAAAAACTTTATGCGACTCGTTTCGCTTGCGCCTGAAGTGCTTTAACGAGGGAAAAGATGGCAATTAAACAGAAAGAGAAAAGGCCTCTCCACCTCGCCAATAAGATGAATATCAAAAAGGGTGACACCGTTTTGATCATCTCAGGCAAGGATAAAGGCAAAGAAGGAACGGTTTCGCGGGCGCTCCCTCAAGTCAGCAAGGTCATTGTTGAGGGTCGCAATATCGTGAAAAAGCACGTCCGTCCACAGGGACAGACGCGTCAGGGCGGCATCATCGAGAAAGCCATGCCCCTTCACGTCTCTAACGTCATGCTCAAATGCACCGAGTGCGGAGAAGCTACCCGCGTCGCCCATGATCGCCGCCCGATGGGAGCCGATCAGAAGGAGCGCCCGGTGCGCATCTGCAAGAAGTGCAACAAAGTTATTGAAGATCGGACGAGGAGTAGTTAATCATGGCGTCACGCTTGAAAGAGAAATATCGCCAGGAGGTCGCCCCTGGCCTGCAAAAGGATTTCAACTACTCGAACCCGATGCAGATCCCCGGCGTAAATAAAGTAGTCGTGAACATTGGTATGGGCGAGGTCATCCAGAACGCCAAAGCGATGGATGCAGCTATCGCGGACCTCTCCACGATTACCGGCCAGCGTCCCGTCATTACCCGCGCCAAGCGCTCGGTCGCAGCCTTCAAATTGCGCGAAGGCATGCCGATTGGCTGCATGGTTACGCTGCGGGGAGAGCGGATGTATCAGTTCCTCGACAAACTCATTAACGTGGCTCTGCCCCGTATTCGCGACTTCCAGGGCATCTCGCCCGAAGCATTCGACGGGCGCGGCAACTACACGCTGGGTCTGCGGGAACAACTGGTCTTCCCAGAAATTGATTATGATAAGGTCGATAAGGTTCGCGGCATGGAAGTAAGCATTGTTACTACCGCCCGCACCGACGAAGAGGGACGACGGCTGCTCGCTTTGATGGGCATGCCCTTTAAGAAGTAGCGCTGGAGGGCGGAATGGCAAAAATCTCAATGATTGTGAAGTCGCAACGCAAACCCAAGTTCAAAGTGCAGCACCACAACCGCTGCCAGATCTGCGGGCGACCTCGCGCATACATACGTAAATTCGGCCTGTGCCGTATCTGCTTCCGCGAACGTGCGTTGCGCGGTGAGCTGCCTGGTGTCACAAAATCGAGCTGGTAGTCGCGAAGATGA
Organism: Reticulibacter mediterranei; assembly: GCF_016587455.1. NCBI lineage: Bacteria > Bacillati > Chloroflexota > Ktedonobacteria > Ktedonobacterales > Reticulibacteraceae > Reticulibacter > Reticulibacter mediterranei. The sequence continues at coordinate 3,675,757 of NZ_BNJK01000001.1, forward strand.
TTCACGCAAAGGACGAAGATGTACTCTCTGACTGAGCGTTTTCGCTCCTGCGTATAATGGAGGATGTTCCATGAACATGACTGATCCCATTGCGGATATGCTGACGCGCATTCGCAATGCGGCCACAGCACGACATACTCGCGTACTGGTTCCAGCGTCGAAAATGAAGCTGAGCCTCGCGCGCGTGCTGAAAGAAGAAGGCTATATTAAGGATATCGAGATCCTGAAAGATAATCCGCAGGGAACGCTGCGTCTCACTCTCCGCTATGTGGAGAAGAAGCCCGTGTTAACACAATTGAAGCGTGTCAGCAAACCGGGTCTGCGTGTCTATACAAAGAAGGCCGGTATTCCTCGCGTCCGTGGTGGCCTGGGAATCGCCATTCTCTCGACACCTCAAGGTCTGATGACAGGCACAAGCGCCTACAAACAGGGGCTGGGCGGCGAAGTCATCTGCTACGTTTGGTAGAGGGAGGTTTCACATGTCTCGTATTGGACGCGCTCCAATCGCGGTTCCGCCAAAGGTACAGGTGAACTGGACCGAGGACAATTATATCACGGTCAAAGGACCGAAAGGCGAACTGTCTCGTCAGATCGATTCCGATCTGACCCTCAAGCTCGAAGATGGCACGCTTACCGTCTCTCGTCCTTCGGACAGCAAAGAGCATCGGTCCAAGCATGGCCTGTATCGCACGCTGGTCAACAACATGGTTGTCGGCGTCACGACTGGTTACACCAAGCAGCTTGAGATTCACGGCGTCGGCTATCGCGCCACAAAAATTGGTGAGAATCTGATTATCCAGGTTGGCTACTCGCACCCCGTTCAGGTTCAGCCACCTGATGGCATCACACTTTCCGTCGATGGAGTTGACGCGGCCAGCAAAGCAACCAAAGTCAGCGTCAGCGGCATCGATAAACAGCTGGTAGGTGAGGTTGCCGCCAGCATTCGTCGCGTGCGCAAACCCGAGCCTTACAAAGGCAAAGGCATTCGCTACGCCGGTGAAAAGGTCCGCCGCAAAGCTGGTAAAGCAGGTAAAGTTGGCGGTAAGAAGAAATAACGGGAATACACGAACCTGATGTGCAAGAGAGGGGAACCAGGAGAACCGTAGTGCCGACCACGTTTCTCGGAAGTCCCTCTTTGTTGCATCTACGCGAAGAAAGGGGAGGGCAAAAGACATCGGCAAGCAGATATGTAGCCAGCTCTGTCTTTTGCGCTTAGAAAGATGATTAAGAAATTTCATGCAAACCAGGCGAGGCTGCGGCGGCACCAGCGCATTCGACGCCGTCTGGAAGGTTCCACAGAGCGCCCACGCTTGAATGTGTTTCGCAGTGGACATCATATCTATGCTCAGGTGATCGACGATACGACGGGCCGCACACTGGCCGCCGCTTCATCGCTCGACGAGAGCCTGCACGACTTCCAAGCACCTGCCCCGGTCGCGGTCGCATCGGCCAGCGAGACCCGGCAGGAAGAGGCTCCCTCTGTAGAGGCTGCAGCTGAGGCAGCCCCGGCCAAAGGAAAAGGCGCGAAAGCGGAGAAGGCCGCAAAGGGTGGGCAGGCTCAGAAGGGCGGAAAAGGCGGAGCGGCTGCTCCGGCCAAAATCGTACTCCCGCAGGCCGAGAAGGGCAGCACAAAAACGCCGGTTGAGGCGCTGGCCGCAATTGCCAGCAATCGTAAGGTTGCCCTGGCTCGCGAAGTAGGCAAACTGGTTGCTCAGCGCGCGAAGGAACAAGGTGTCAGTCAGGTAGTCTTTGATCGTGGTGGGTATGCCTATCATGGGCGCGTTGCTTCCCTGGCGGAAGGCGCTCGCGAGGCAGGCTTGAAGTTCTAAGGCCACGAACGATGTGACCTGCCATGTGTGCTGCCCGTAGATATTGCTAGTAGATATCTATACATCAAAAAGCAAGATCGTTCCCGATCTAGCGCGGCACATGTGGGGTAGAGGAGTTAAGACGGAAAGAAATGGCAAGAATAGATGCTTCAAAACTGAACCTGGAAGAGACGGTGGTTGAAGTCAGCCGCGTCTCGAAGGTGGTCAAAGGTGGCCGACGCTTTAGCATCCGCGCTCTCGTAGTTGTTGGCGATCACAATGGCTATGTCGGCTTCGGCTTCGGCAAGGCGAGCGAATATACAGAGGCAATTCGTAAAGGCGTTGAGGAAGCCAAGAAGCGCCTGATCCAGGTTCCCCTCTCCGGGACCACGATCCCTTATCTGGTGAAAACTACGTTTGGTGCTTCAGAAGTCCTCCTGAAACCTGCGGCCCCCGGTACTGGCGTGATCGCGGGTGGCGCTGTCCGAGCCGTCATGGAAGCTGCGGGCATCCGCGATATCCTGACGAAGACGCTGGGCAGCACCAACAAAGCGAATACGGTCCAGGCATGTATGGAAGCGTTGCGCGAACTGCGCTCCCCTGATGCCGAAGCAGCACGTCGCGGCAAGACCGTTGCAGACCTGCTTGGGAAAAAGCGTGCCGAGCAGATCGCCATTGCTACTGCCGCAGCAGCCGAACAAGCTGCCGCAGCGCGTGCCGCACGAGAAGAGGAATCGCGCGAAAGCCGAGCCTTCTCTGGTGACCGCCGCGGTGGTCAGCGTGGTGATCAGCGTGGCGGACAGCGCGGTGGCGACCGGGGTGGCCAGCGCGGTGGACAACGCGGCGATCAGCGCGGCGGACAGCGTGGCGGCGGGTATCGCAGCCGTTAGGAGATAAACAGTGGCAAAACTACGTATTAAATGGGTGAAGAGTTCTATCGGCTACCCACAGGATCAGAAAGATACAATTCGTGCGCTGGGCTTCCGCAAGCTTCAGCACACTGTAGAGCGTGAAGATGTGCCGACGATTCGCGGTATGATCCGTAAAGTCTCGCATCTCGTGAAGGTTGAGGAGGTCTCAGAGTGAGTCCGATAAAACTCTCCGATCTGCGCCCCACTCCAGGGTCGCACAAAACGGAAAGGCGTATTGGTCGTGGGCATGGCTCAGGACGTGGCAAAACCTCTGGTCGCGGTACCAAAGGCCAGAAAGCACGCTCCGGCGGTCATATCAACCGTTCGTTTAACGGTGGTCAGACCCGCCTCTCCAAACGCTTACCTTTCCTGCGTGGTATGGGTGCCGCACGCAACACCTTCCCATATCGCGATGAATATACTATCGTCAATGTCGTGGATCTCACGGCTTTCGAGGCCAATGCGCAGGTCCAACCAGAACTGTTCGTAAAGAAGGGTCTCATGACTCCTGCCGAGAGCAGGGGCTTGATTAAGATCCTGGGTGGTGGCGAAATTGATCGCCCTCTCACCGTACACGCGCATAAGTTCTCGGCCAGCGCACGCGAAAAGATCGAGGCGGCGGGTGGCAAAGCGGAGATCATTCCCGTGAAAGTCTACGAGAAGACCAAACGCCGTAAAGACGAGAAAGCCGGGACGCCAGCAGGAAAAGATGCCGGGGATTAATTCCCCCGGCGTCTCCTTTGTGCCGCACCTGTCTTTCTCTCTTCATTGCTTGTGTAGCGATGGAGATTGAATTTGGAAGGAGACTTCTATGTGGGAACGGCTGCGTACTATCTGGACCGTACCTGATCTACGCAACAAGATTCTCTTTACGTTGGCAATCCTACTCGTTACCCGTGTACTTGCCCACATTACCGTGCCATTAACGCAAACCGAGCAGAAGGCTCTGGTCGATCTTTTTAATACGAACCAAAATCAAAATCTTGCTCAGTTACTCGGTCTATTAGATGTATTTTCTGGTGGATCTTTACAAACATTCTCAATTGTTGCGTTAAGCGTCTATCCGTATATCACTGCAACCATCGTCATGCAGCTCTTGCAGCCGATCATTCCAGCCTTGCAAAACCTGTCGATGCAGGGTGAGGCCGGTCGTCTGCGCTTCAGCCAGATTACCCGCATGATTACGGTGCCGCTGGCCTTCTTGCAGGCTCTAGGACAGTGTGCCATCTTCCAGAAGGCAGGCGTTCTCACTAACTTTAGTCTCATCGATCCTAACTACGCACTGGAAACCTATGCAATTCTGCTCACGCTGACCGCCGGAACAATGATTCTGGTCTGGCTTGGCGAACTCATCACTGAGAATGGCATCGGTAACGGCGTCTCGCTGGTCATCTTCGCCGGCATTATGAGCAAGCTCCCTCAGTTGGTCAATCAGGGCTATCTGAGCAGCACCTCAAATGGCGGCAGTGGCAGCGGTATCGTCAGCCTGGCGATCCTGGGGGTTATTGGTATCCTCACCATCATTGGCATCGTCTACGTCTATCTGGGTCAGCGCCGCGTTCCGGTGCAGTATCCTACGAAACGCATGGTGGGTCGCGGACTGCTGGTCGGCTCGGCTCAGACAACCTACATCCCCATGCAGATCAATAGCGCAGGCATGATCCCGTTGATCTTCGCACAATCGATGCTGCTCTTCCCGGCTGTCATCTCTCAGTACCTGGCAACCAGCCAGACACCCTGGTTGCGCGACACCGCTCAGTGGATCGCAACCTACGCGGTCAATACGCAGTTGTGGTGGTACTGGGCCATCTACTTCCTACTGGTCGTGGCCTTTACGTACTTCTACGCCTACGTTGTCTGGCAGCAGCAGAACATTCCTGAAAACCTGCAAAAGCAGGGCGCGTTCATCCCTGGCTACCGTCCAGGAGAACCAACCAGTCGATACCTTGCAACCATCTTGAACCGTATCACGCTGGCGGGTGCTCTCTTCCTCGGTATCGTCTCGGTGATGCCATTTGTCGCACATACGCAGTTGCTCAGCGCGGCCTCCCTGCTCATTGCAGTTGGTGTGGTGTTAGATACAGTCAGACAGCTTGAATCGCAGATGGTTATGCGTAACTATTCTGGTTTCCTGTCTTAAGTGCATTACGAATCCAAGCAAGATTGAAATTCCGTCGGAGGAGAAACGTGAACATTATCCTGGTCGGGGCACAGGGGTCTGGGAAGGGTACGCAGGCTGCTCGGCTTGCGCAAGCTCTTGGAATTCGTCACGTTGCCAGTGGTGACTTATTCCGTAAAGCAGTAGAAGAGCAGACTGAACTGGGACTACAAGCAAAAACCTACCTGGATCGAGGGGATCTGGTCCCTGACGATATCACGATTGCAATGATCCTCAGTCGGATTCAACAACCCGATTGCGCGGCAGGTGTCCTTTTAGATGGCTTTCCGCGCAATCTTATCCAGGCGGAGGCGCTGGATAAAGGGCTGGCAGAGATGGGGCGAGTTCTCGATTGCACCGTATACCTGAACGTGCCCCGTGAGGTGTTGTTACATCGGCTCTCAGGTCGCTATATCTGTCGCGCACATCAGCATGTCTATAACATCGCAACCAAACCGCCAAAAGTCCCGGGCATCTGTGATCTGGATGGAAGCGAACTCTACCAGCGCCCGGACGATAAAGGCGAGGCGGTACAGCGTCGGCTGGAAATCTTTTTTCGCGAGACCATTCTCCTGCTCGACTACTACAAGCGTCAGGAGAAGCTGGTTGAGGTGAACGGCAACCAGAGTATCGAACAGGTACACAAAGATCTCGTCGAGGGCGTCCTGGGTCAGAAGCGCAGAACAGCTCGGGACCAGAAAGAGTAGTCATGGCACCTATCATCAAGTCGAAACAAGAGCGAGAGAAAATCCGTGAAACCGGCCATATCGTGGCAGCGATCCTGGCAGAATTGCGCTCTGCCGTCCGGCCCGGTATGACCACTGCCGACATCAACGAAATGACGGCAGCGGCATTACAGCGTTATGGAGCAAAATCAAGCTCTTTGGGCTATCATGGTTATCCCGGCTCGCTCTGTACGTCTATAAACGAAGAAGTTGTACACGGCATTCCCGGTCCGCGCGTCCTCCAGGATGGCGATATCATTACGCTCGATCTCGCCGCCAACTATAACGGCTGGCACGCAGACTCAGCCATCACGGTCCCCGTCGGCACTATCACACCAGAGGCGCAACGCCTGCTGAAAGTGACGGAAGATGCCCTCCATCGTGGGATCGCAGCTGCTCGTGCGGGCAATCGTCTACAGGATATTGGCCGGGCGGTGCAGCAGTTTGTTGAAGCGGCAGGCTTCTCCGTTGTACGACAATATGGTGGACATGGGGTAGGGCGTAGCATGCACGAAGACCCACAGGTTCTCAACTATGTCGAACCGGCCTACCCAAATATGTTGTTGAAGCCGGGAATGGTGATCGCTATCGAGCCAATGGTTATCGCTGGCAAGAAGGAGACGCTTGTTCTCGACGACGACTGGACAGTCATTACGACCGATAGCAGCAATGCAGCACACTTCGAGCATACCGTAGCCATTACCGATGGCAACGCAGAGGTGTTGACGGCTGAATGATTACTTGAGTTGATCGATGCACGCGTGTATGGCAGGCAGGTGTATCAGGGAGATTGGTCCAACGTGGAAATCCCAGGTTGTACCTGAGACCCCCTCGACTTCAAGTACAGAGTATGCTATAATTCGTAGTTGGCAGCAGCGGCAACTACCGCTGCCTTTTGTACTTCTTAAATTATCTATTATGTTGGGTATCTTATCTCAACAAGATTATGTTTGTCTATCAATCATCTGAGTTCATCTAATCTCAGGTTGGATGAGCCATGAAGCTGTCTGACGACTTTATGGCGCGTGTGATGGCTGCCATACGCGACATTCCTTGCGGCATTCCTTACCCCTTGAGAGAGAGGGAGAGACAAAAAGTACGTCCGACAGAATAGAGAAGAAAGTCCCACCACAGGGAAAGGATGCTATGCCAAAAAACGATGAAATTGCAGTAGAGGGAACGGTAACAGAGGCCCTCCCCAATGCCATGTTTAAAGTGAAAATCGACGAACAACATGAAGTCCTGGCGATCCTTTCAGGGCGTATCCGAATGAACTTTGTGCGTATCGTACCAGGCGATAAGGTGAGAGTTGTGCTATCCCCCTATGATCTGACACGAGGCCGCATTACATGGCGTGTAAAAGGCTGAGATAGAATCGGCATCCTTCATCGCTCCAGTGGCATCTGTCTGTCGGTTTATCTCTAAGATAGACGGATAGATGAAATTTGGACTCAGTGGCATCTTTTTTGTGTAGAAGCCAGGCAGGGGTACAGTAACCGGGTTGCTTGCTGTTGCCCATGTCTTTTTCCATAGTATCTCGATCACGAACGAACGAGGAGGGCAAGTCATGAAAGTACGCGCCTCAGTCAAACCGCGTTGCGATGGCTGCAAGATTATCAGGCGCAAACGCGTAGTGATGGTAATCTGTAGCAAAGATCCAAAGCATAAACAGAAGCAAGGTTAAAAAGTAGGCGTTTCGGGTTTCGAGTTTTAAGATGAACAGAGAGAAACTTGAGACTCGGAACTCAATGCTGGAGGGAAAGATGGCAAGAATTGCTGGCGTTGACATTCCACGAGAGAAGCGTGTGGAGATCTCGCTGTGCTATATCTATGGTATCGGGCTAACGACGAGCCGCAAGATTTTAGAGAAGACGCGTGTGAACCCGGATACCCGTGTACGAGACCTGAGTGAGGAAGAGGTCAATCGCCTGCGTGAGGTAATTGACCGCGAACATAAAGTCGAGGGCGATCTTCGCCGCGAAGTCAACGAGAATATCAAGCGCCTGATCGAGATCGGCTGCTATCGTGGTATGCGCCATCGCCGCAACCTTCCAGTGCGTGGGCAGCGCACGCGTACCAATGCACGCACGCGTCGCGGGCCAAAGAGAACGGTGGCAGGTAAGAAAAAAGCTGCGGCCAAGAAATAGCGCCGGGGAGGAACAGCAAGCATGGCAGAAAAGAAAAAAGCTGCAGTGGCAGCAAAAGTCAGACGGCGTGAACGCAAATCCATTCCGCGTGGACAAGCGCACATTCAGGCCACGTTTAATAACACCATTGTTACACTTACCGATCCCAACGGGAACGTCATTTCCTGGGGAAGCGCGGGTGGTCAGGGCTTTAAAGGCTCCCGTAAGAGTACCCCCTACGCCGCACAGGTCACAGCCGAATCAGCTGCTCGTAAAGCAATGGATCATGGCCTCAAGCAGATCGACGTATTCGTCAAAGGCCCGGGGTCCGGTCGTGAAGCGGCCATTCGTTCATTGCAGGCGGCAGGCCTGACAGTCACTTCAATTACAGATGTTACACCTATTCCGCACAATGGTTGCAGGCCACCCAAACGGCGTCGTGTCTAGTTCTGGGTTTACCACGCTGTGCGTGTGAGGAGGATTCGTTTACATGGCACGTTATACCGGCCCGGTCTGCAAACTGTGCAGACGTGAGGGGGTAAAACTTTTCTTAAAGGGTGACAAGTGCGTCACCAAATGCACACTTGAGCGCCGCAGCAGCCGCCCCGGACAACATGGGAGTGGCCGCGCACGTAAAGAGTCAGGCTACGCCAAACAGTTACGTGAGAAACAGCGAGTACGTCGTACTTATGGTGTGCTGGAGCGCCAGTTCCACAAGCACTTTGATGCTGCCGCCCGCCGCCCGGGAAAAACAAGCGAAAACCTTTTGCAGGTTCTTGAGATGCGCCTCGACAATCTGGTCTATCGCTTAGGTTTCGCCGATTCGCGCGCTCAGGCCCGCCAGATTGTCAATCATGGGCACTTTGCTGTGAATGGCCGCAAGACGGACATTCCTTCTTTCATTGCCAAGCCAAATGATGTCATTACCGTCCGTGAGCGCAGCAAAGGGCTGGAGTACTTCAAGACCCGCGCCCTGCTTCTGGCTCAAAAAGGGGTACCGACCTGGCTGCGCCTCGATATCAATGAGATGACCGGACGTGTCCTGAGCATACCCTCACGAGCGGATCTCGAACTGCCCTTCGATGAGCAGATGGTGGTTGAATTTTATCAGCGATAAGCTCTCTCATCAATCGGAAGGCGCGAGGCGCTGTTTCCGATTGCATGTGAGGAGTTGTCAATTTCTGTTATCGTTGAGTCGGCGGTGGGTCCATGCCGGAGCGACCCTTTCTACTGTGAATAGATTGAGTATGGGTCGCTTCAGGACGTAACACTCTTGGACTACCAACGTTTCGCAGCCTTCTCATCCTGTATGATGCGGCTGTCAATAGGAAGATGGTTTTTCCGAAACGGATAGTGGTGGAAAAAGAAAGGCAGGTTAGAACCTTGCTAGATATTACTCTGCCTCGCATTAAGAACACAAAAACACAGGGGAATTATGCGAGTTATGATATAGAGCCGTTAGAGGCGGGGTATGGAATGACCCTGGGCAACGCGCTCCGGCGTGTCTTGCTATCATCGTTGCCCGGCGCAGCGGTGACTTCTATTCGGATTGAGGGTGTGCAACACGAGTTTCAGGATATTCCTAACGTTATGGAGGACGTGACCGATATCGTGCTAAACGTGAAAAAGTTGCGCCTCCGCTGCTTCTCCGACCATCCCGTCTCGATGCGCCTGGAGGTCACAGGGGAGCGCGAAGTCACCGCAGCGGATATCATCGCACCCAGCACGGTGGAGATCGTGAACCCCGAATTGCACATTGCAACGTTGGACAACGAGAATGCGCGTCTCGATATGGAACTGGTTGTTGAGGGGGGAAGAGGGTACGTTCCCGCCGACTCCAAAGAAGATCAGCCAATTGGTGTCATTCCGGTCGATGCCATCTATACGCCGGTGCAAAAGGTCAATTATACCGTTGAGCATACCCGCGTCGGGCAGATGACCAACTATGATAAGATTGTGCTTGAAATTAATACGGATGGCACGGTGACGCCGGACGAGGCTCTGCGCCAGAGCGCGGACATCCTGGTACGGCACTTCTCTCTGCTCGCCAACTATCGCGCTTCCGTTCCTGAGATCGAGAAGCCGCCACTGAGCAGCTTGCCAATCCCGCAGAAAATCTATGACACCCCCATTGAGGAGCTTGACCTCTCGGTTCGCGCTTACAACTGTCTCAAGCGCAGCAATATTACCAAAGTGGGTCAGGTTTTGTCGATGAATGAAGAAGATCTGCTGGGCGTGCGTAATTTCGGTGAAAAGAGCTTGCAGGAGCTTCGCGAGCGTCTCCTCGCCCGCAACTTCCTGCCCAATCCGCGCACCAGCACTGTCGGAGCCGATTCGGACGGCGACCACGAAATGGAGGATTAAGTTGAGGCACCGAGTTGCCGGAAACCGAATGAATATGCCGGAGCCGCGCCGCCGTTCTGCGCGTCGCAACCTGATGGCCGGACTGATTCGGTACGACCGCATACAAACGACGGAGGCACGCGCCCGTGCTATCCGCGCTGAAGTAGAGAAACTGATTGATAAGGCTGTCAAAGCACGCGCAGCTGCCCGCAAACATCTGGCCTCTGTCGTCTCTGATGAAGAGAAGGCGAACCAGATTCTCGAATTTGCACGCCGGGGCCGTTTCTCTCTCCACAAAACCGTCGGCACCAATGAGGAGCGCCTGAATCAGCAGAAGGCTCCCCTGACCGACAAGGGCCGCAAATTCCTGGAAGATAAGCTGAAGGCTCGCCGCGAAGAGTTGCTGCGCATTATCTCGAATGAGGATGAGGCTGAAGAGGCTTTACAGGCTGCATATCAGGCGATGGTGATCGAGTTGCATGCTCGCCGCCAGATCTTGAGCGCCCTGCCCGATGAGCTGGTCGTGAAGAAGATGTTCGAGGAGCTTGCTCCCCGCTACGTCGGTCGTCCCGGCGGCTACACGCGCATCATCAAGATCGGACGCCGCAAAGGTGATGCTGCTGAGATTGCTCAGATCTCGCTCGTATAATTTGCTATCATGATCATTGCTTGCGGTATTGAGTATGATGGCACCGACTATCACGGCTTCCAACGACAGCCGTCGAGTCATGGGCCAACAATACAGGGAACCCTGGAAGAGGCGATTGAGCGGATATCCAGCGCGTTCTCAGTTGTGCATGGAGCAGGACGTACCGACTCCGGAGTACATGCAAGTGGACAGGTGATCCATTTTCACACCGAGTCCCGCCTGACGCCCGAAGTCTGGAAACGCGCTCTCAATGCAGTCTTACCCAATACTGTAGCAGTGCGGTGGGCGAGCGAAGTTCCTGAGCGCTTCCACGCTCGCTTTAGTGCGCAGAGCCGTTCCTATCGCTATACCGTCTGGAACGATTCCGCGCCATCGGCGTTACGTGGACGCTATAGCTATCACTATCCGCGCCCGTTACACATTGGCTTGATGCAAGCAGCTTGCCAATACTTAATGGGACGCAAGGATTTCGGGGCTTTCGGACATAGCCCCGACGATACGAATCCGACAAGACCGGGGCCACATCATTGCGTTCGTACTATGTTGGAGGCCCGTTGCACACAACAGGATAATACCGCACTCATCTATTGTGATTTTACGGCGGATGCCTTTCTCACGGGGATGGTTCGTAGAATGGTTGGCACGTTGCTGCTGGTTGGGCAACAACGCTTGAGTGTCGCAGAGTTTGCCAACATTGTGCAACGTGCGGAGAAAACGCACCCCGGTTCAGCGGCCCCCTCGCATGGGCTGTGTCTGGTACGGGTTGACTATCCTGAAAAATTTGCGCTTCCTTCCAGCCAGATGAGTGCAGACTAGTTCACACGCTTCTGGCTGGATGAAATAGGAGTTACTGGAAATGATGAAGACATACAGTGCAAAGGCCGCTGATCTGCAACCCAAATGGTATGTCATCGATGCCGAGGGGCAGGTACTGGGTCGCCTGGCATCGCAGATCGCACAGATCTTGCGCGGCAAGCATAAACCAACCTTCACGCCACATCTCCCCTGTGGAGATTTCGTGATCGTCATCAATGCGGATAAGATTGCGGTAACAGGCAATCGCCTGGATCAGAAAGTCTACTATCGCCACTCTCAATATCCTGGTGGCTTGAAGAAGACGACGCTCCGTCAGACGCTCGGAGGCAAGTTCCCGGAGCGCGCTCTGAAGCATGCGGTTCGTGGTATGGTCATGCACAACCGCCTGGGTGCCGATTTGATGGGCCACCTGAAGATTTATGCTGGCCCCAATCATCCTCATGAGGCCCAGAAACCTGTCGTCTGGACGGGTCCAGAGGCGTTGTTGAAGCAGCCCGACGAGGCGAAGTAATGTCTCTTATTCCGATCTGCAACGATGCTCCGCATCTACGCTTCGCGTCAGCAGATCGGAGAGGAGTAAAAAAGAGGAGAATCTACTTTGGCCGATACGATCAAAGGTGAGTACTACTACGGCATGGGGCGGCGCAAAACGGCTGTGGCTCGTGTACGCCTCTTCCCCAATGGAGATGGCAGCATTACGGTGAATGGCAAACCAGCTCAGAACTATTTTGGGCTGCGCGACACTCACCTGGCAACAATCGCAGCTCCTCTCCGCGCTCTCGATCTGAATAACACCTATACGATGACCGTTCGCGTGGTCGGTGGTGGCACCACCGGTCAGGCTGGCGCGATCCGCCATGCCCTCGCTCGCGCCCTGGTCCGCCAGAATGCCGAGTTCAAAGCCGCTCTGCGTAAAGCTGGCTACCTGACCCGCGACCCGCGCATGAAAGAACGTAAGAAACCAGGTTTGAAACGCGCCCGCAAGGCTCCACAGTACACGAAACGTTAATTACAAAACGTTCAGTCAATACTGCTGGCTCTTTCTTAGTGCGTCTCTTCAGAAAAGAGAAAACGCCTCGCCGAGTAATTCGGCGAGGCGTTTTCTCTTTTCTGAAGAGACGCAATTTCCAGGCGTCAATACAGCAGCTTTATTGGTATGAAGCCAGTATCTTGCGCAACTCCTGGCGTGCTCGATAGACACGCACCTTGAGTGCGGATTCTTCAATACCAAGTGACTCCGCAGCAGCTCTGGTGCTCAATCCTTCTATATGGCGCAAGACAAACGCATCACGGAGCGTGGCCGGCAATAGAACCAGCGCTCTATTGATGGTCGCACGCAATTCCGTCTGAAGCACATAATTATCCGGCGTGCTATCCTCATCAATCAGGTCTATTGCCCTACTTACTTGCTCCTCATCCACTTCCTCTACGAGCGGTAACGTGGTTAGCGCTTTGCGGCGACGCTGCATCAGTGTGGCATTCGAGACAATTCGATAGAGCCAGGTACTCAGAGCACTTTTCCCTTCAAAACGTGAGATATGACCGCATGCCTGAATAAAGCTCTCCTGCACTATCTCATCTGCCTCATCGTCATTGCCGACCATCCGACGAGCGAGCAGAAAGAAACGTCGTGCGAAGCGTTTTAACAGACATGTACAAGCCCATTGCTCGTTACGGCGTAAACCTGTCAGTAATTCCTCTTCGTTTTTGTAGACTTCAAAATCTATGTCCCAGGGCATTTCCATCGTGCAACCAACCTTATCCTTCGCATATATTCTCTTTCTATATCTGATAACAAATGCCAGCTCTGTTTCCTTCCATGCCACCATATCGTCACATAACTATGAATTAAAGCCCCTCTCACAAACAATTCATAGCTTCATGGCAAGAAAACCCCAACAACCGGGCACGAGCAATCAATGAGAAATATGTCTGCTCTGCGATGTAACCAATTCATGACCCGCCGCATCAAAGTAAGTAAAGCAATATACAGTCCATCATCGAGATATCGATCTCATGAAAAACACCATGCAAGCAATAGAAAGGTTTATTAAAAAGTTATGACGTTGAATGGTCATTCACTCGGTCGTTTCGTTGATAGTCAAGAAATGGAGGCGCTCTTACAGCAAAAAAACGCAATCAAAATCCTCGATGTACGCACTCCTGCTGAATATGAGACGGTGCATATTCCTGGAAGCTATAATATTCCATTAGATCAACTTCCCAAACATCGTACCGAATTAGGCAATAAACTACAAACGCCCATTATTCTCGTCTGCCGAAGCGGAGCACGAGCAGAACAAGCTGCCAGGCAGTTTGAAGAGACGAACCTCACACAATTTCATATACTGCGAGGTGGCATCAACGCCTGGGAACAGGCAGGCAAGCCAGTCAAGCGAGGGAAACTACGTTGGAGTATGGAACGCCAGGTACGCGGAGCGGCTGGTATCCTTGTATTGCTAGGAACAGTGGGGGGTCTCTTTGTCTGGAAGCCACTTTCGTATCTCGCCACTGGTATTGGCGCTGGCCTGACCTATTCCGCTCTGACAGACACATGCGGCATGGCTCTACTGCTCAGTAAACTACCCTACAATCGTACAGCGCAATGTGATGTCCGTGATGTCGTAAGGCAATTTACAGCCTTAGAGACTGGCACCGATTAATAGAAAAAGGGAAGGAAATACTGATGATTCTACGCACGCTCTATGATGAATCGCTCGCTCAGGCAAGCTATCTTATTGGGTGTTCGGCCACAGGTGAGGCGTTAGTGATCGATCCAAATCGCCACATCGATCAATATATACAACTTGCGCAGAGTAAAGATTTGCGCATCACTGCCGTAACGGAGACCCACATTCATGCCGATTTTGTCTCTGGTGCCCGTGAGTTGGCCCAGAACACAGGCGCGCAATTATACCTTTCAGATATGGGTCCAGTAGAGTGGAAGTACACCTATGCAGAAGAAGCCGGGGCTATTCTGCTACACGACGGAGATATCTTCAAGGTTGGCAATATCCTGCTTCAGGCTCTTCATACACCTGGACACACGCCTGAACATGTCTCATTCTTGCTGACTGATACTGCTACTGCTGATGAGCCAATGGGCCTTTTCACTGGCGACTTTCTCTTTGTTGGCGATGTTGGCCGTCCTGATCTGCTCGAGAGGGCTGCCGGTCTTACCGGTACTATGGAAGTTGGGGCACGGATGCTCTTCCATTCACTACAAAAAATCCGCCATCTCCCAGACTATCTCCAGATCTGGCCGGGTCATGGGGCAGGAAGTGCCTGCGGGCGTACACTTGGCGCGGTTTCACAGTCTACATTAGGCTATGAACGGCGATGGAACTGGGCCTTCTCCATCAAAAATGAGGACGAGTTCGTCAAAGAAGTGCTGGCAGGACAGCCAGAACCACCCTTCTACTTTGCTGAGATGAAACGCATCAACAAAGTTGGTCCAGCACTCATTGGCACGTTGACACTGCCTCTCCAGGAAACGTTGGATCAAGTGAAGGTGCGTCTTATGGAAGGCGTTCGTATTGTAGATACGCGTCATGCAGACGAGTACGCAGTTGGGCATATTCCCGGCACAATCAACATTCCACTGAATGGTTCATTTATTACCTGGGCCGGGTGGCTTCTTCCTTATGACCGTCCCTTCTTGTTGATCGCTGATGCAGCCGAGGTCGCTCAAGCTCAACGCTCGCTCAGTTTGATCGGATTGGAACACATTGCGGGATACCTGCCTATTGATGCCATCAACAAATGGGAAGCAAGCGGTAACAGCCTTGAGCGCATTCAAACAATGGATGTTGCTACATTGCGCCAGCGTCTCCAGCAAGAGCATATCCAACTGCTCGATGTACGCGGAGCAAGCGAATATGCGGCCGGACACATTGAGGGGTCCAAAAATATTCCCCTGGGCTACCTGGAACGCCACTTGCAGGAAATCCTCACAGATCGGACCATTGCGGTCCATTGTCAGGCAGGCACTCGTTCGGCCATCGCGGTTAGTATTCTGGCGGCTCATGGTTTTAAGCAGAGTATTGATATCCTGAAAGGTTTCGCCGCCTGGCAAAAAGCCGGCAATCCTGTGGAAAAGAACACTCTATAACATCAGCATATTAGTAGCTCAGTAATACGATAGGACAGGCGGCAGAGCAGATGAGAAAATGAATTTCTTTAAGGTGCCGTCTCGTCCCAAGCATTCTCAGGGGAAGAATATAAAATGGACCTACAATCATTGCTGATTATTCTGGTACTTGGGGCACTTATCGGTCTGGCTCTTGGGGCATTAGGAGGTGGCGGCTCAATTCTCACCGTTCCCATCCTGGTCTATCTTCTCCATCTGGAGACACATGTCGCTGTCACTGCCTCATTAGTGATTGTCGGGATCAACGCCCTGGTAGGAATCTTGCTCCATTACCGAGCCGGACATGTGAACCTCAAAGCGTCGCTCCTTTTTGGGATCTATGGGATTCTTGCATCCTACGGTGGGGCGCGTATCTCTTCGCTGATACCCAGTGCCATCTTGCTTGTACTCTTCGGACTCTTGATGCTCGTTATCGCACTAATGATGATACGTTCCAAAGCACAAGCCCGGTTCGCATATCGGTCCTGGTGGATGACAGTGCTTGGCGGTCTTGGTGTCGGCCTGCTGACGGGCTTCCTCGGCGTCGGCGGTGGTTTTCTAATTGTCCCAGCCCTGGTGCTGTTTCTAGGTATGAGTATGCCAGATGCCGTTGGTTCGTCTCTTGTGGTGATCGCTCTCAACAGCGTTGCAGGCGTTTTGGGGCACCTCAATAGTGGAGCGCTACCCTGGACATTGATGGGCCTATTTGCACTGGCCGGTCTCATTGGCCTGCTAATTGGCACGCGCTTCACAAACCTGCTGCCCCCAGAGAGGCTCCGTCAGATCTTTGCAAGTTTTGTCCTCATGCTAGGAATCGTTGTCCTCACGCTCAACATACCAGAGGTATTCCACTATCTGAAATTGATGTATTGATCTGAGAAGCTGTATGTGCCTTGTTGACGCTCAGAGAGAACAGCCAGGACGCGGCTTGTCCTGGCATTGTTTCTCATTTCGACGGGCTTCAAGCGCCAATAAAAAGCTATACCAGCGTGTGTAGCCAGCTTGCGAGAGCTGCACCAATCTCAGCGGGAGAGTCCTCCTGAAGAAAGTGGAGTCCTCGCACGGTAATCTCGCTTTGGGCAGGCCAGGTATGACAGAAGGCGCGTTCGCTCGCGGGCATCGAGCCAGGTTCGCCCTGAATGTAGAGCTTGGGAACGAGGCTGTGGGAAAGCCACTCTCCATAGGCAGTGATGGTCTCCACCAGATCGGCAGGCTCGCCATCAAGTGGTATCTGGCGCGGCCATGATAGCATAGGACGACGCGCTTCTCCCGCCTCGACAAAGGGGCGGCGATACCGAGCCATCTCCTCCTCGCTCAAACGGCGCATCATGCCACCGGGCAGAATACGCTCGATAAAGATGTTCTGTTCCAGCACCATCTGCTCCCCCGCAGGAGATCGCACCGCCTGAAGGAAATCGCTGAAGGGAGAAGGAATCTCCCTCCAGGAACGAGGTTTGGTGATCGCTTCCATATAGGCGATACCACGCACCGCGTCCTGGTGACGATATGCCCAATCAAAGCCCAGAGCCGATCCCCAATCATGCACAACCAGGGTAACACGCTCCCTGGCGCCAAGCTGCTCCAGAAGCGCATCCAGGTAGCGGCTATGCTCAACAAAGGTGTAGGAGCCAGGGCTGCTATCCGGCAGTTTCTCCGAATCGCCCATGCCAATCAAATCGGGTGCGATACAGCGTCCAGCGCCCTCGACATAAGAAAGAATGTTACGCCAGAGGTACGAAGACGTGGGATTGCCATGCAGAAAGACCACAGGATCGCCGCTTCCTACCTCTACATAGGCCATCTCTCGTCCCAGCACCCGCTGACGCTTTTTTTGATAAGGAAAGTCTGCATTTACCATATTAATTCTCTCTATTACTCATTATGTCACTGTCTCAAGAAGGGCGATGCGCTGACGGCAACGAAGCGCCCTCTACGCTGGCGTTTTGCTCTAACTGTTGCTCATAGCGATTTTTCCCGAACCACATAAACATTCCTGGAAAGCGCTGCTGCGACATCGTAGCCGTAATCACAAAGCGTACAAAAGCCTCACGAACGAATGCCCCTGCCCTGCCAGCAAAGTAGGGCGATACAGGTTTATCCTCAGCGGAAAGCGGCAGGAATAGCGCGCTGCCTCGCCCCAGAGCAACAGCCTGAGCCTGATATGCGAAGCTGAGCGGTTTAGGCGTCGCACCTTTGAGCACATCGCTCAAACTATCAGCACAGTGCGCAGCCATGATTGAGGCAGTATATGCGCTCATACGTACGTGTGGTACACCAGGATTCCTGATGGGCATAGCCGCATCGCCAATCGCATAGATCTGGGGATGAGAGACGGAGCGCAGAAAGGGATCGACGAGAATCTGGCCACGCTCATTGACCGCTAGCCCCGATTCTCGTGCCAGGGGCGGAGCCACAAAGCCTGTCGTCCAGATGCACAATGAGCATGGAAGTTCGCGCCCCCGGTCAAGGACCACACTTTGTGGGCGCACCTCCATCACCTCGCTCTGATCGACGATCTCGACGCCCAGCTTCACCAGTCTCTGCCGGAAAATGTTGGCAACAGGCTCCTCCCACGCGTGCGCGAACGCTCCCCGAGTGACCAGGCTCACTTTGATCTCAGGATAGATGCTCGCCACCTGCGCCGCCGTCTCAATGCCGGTAGCTCCCGCGCCGCAGACGACTACTCGACCGCCATTTGACCCCAGATCGGGAAGCTTTTCGCGCAACGCTGAAGCCGATAACGGTCCCCTTGCTTCTAGGCTATAGGCATATTGCGCCACTCCTGGCACGTTCTGGCGCTCCGGCGTGCTTCCTAACGCATAGACCAGGCAGTCGTACGACAATTCCTGTTGCTGCTGCTGCTGATCCCGAACTGTGACACGGCGCTGATCGGAATCAATAGCGGTCACGCGTCCCTGAAGAAACTGAACCGGTGCTTTCCGCAAAATCTGAGGCAGCATGCGATCAAAGGCGCGCTGATGAGTGGCATATTCATGGAGCCAGGGACGAATAGTAAAAATGTCCGACTCGTTGACCAGCGTGATCTGGACAGATTCGTGTGCTACTTTACCAGACAATCGCAGTGTGAAGAGCAAGCCTGCAATTCCACCGCCAAGAACAAGTATACGTGTGGACGGCTGTGTCATAACCGCCCTCCTTTCTATGACCATTAGCTATTTTCTTTTCAACTCAAACATTGGATGTCCAACCACCGCGCTCTCAAACTCCTCAAGGGAAGAGTCGGTCGTGACGCCAAACTGGTGAGCGAAGGGATAACCCCGCCTGACTTCTTCTCGCAAAACGAGCGCCGCCTCCTGTGGAGGCAGTTCTCTTGCCGTCACCGCTTCAGAGAAACGTTCTCGTGTCAGCACGGCCTCTCCCGCAGCACGCAGATTGAGTACCCAATCGCCAGCTCCAGCACAGGCCACATAGCGCTTCCCATTGCGCCCAAGCAACGCAAGCGGAACTGAGCGCGGTTGCCCACTTTTGCGCCCCCGTACCGTGAGCAGGTAGATCTCATAGTTCTTGAAACCTACAACCTTGATGCCCACACGTAACAGGGTCGTCATCATCACATTCGCTAACCGCACATACAGAGGAGCATGATATGTCTTTGCCATAGCTTCCTTCTCATTCTTTGAAAAGTGGCCTATCTTGATGATCATCATTCGTAAATAAAGAGGGTTGAGCGATCCAATTTGGGACAATCTTCCTCCCATACCATCACCAGAGTATTTTATAGTTCCATAAAAATTGCGTCCTATCTCTTATTGGCAAAGCTATTGGAGAAAGCAGAAGATAAGTTCTATCAATAAATCAGGAGGATACTGTGGCATCTACGCTATCTCGTGAACAACTGGCACTGCGCAAGCTCTGGTGGATTGGACCTGTCACAATCGTTCTCGCCGCCATTATCAATCTTGTTATACGTGGCATCGCCGTTGCATTTCTGGGCGTTCCTGAAACGTTCTCGTACTTCCAGCCTGCCTCTATCATCGGCAGCACCATTATCTTCTTGCTGCTGGCCCTGCTCACCTTTGTGATCGTCATCAGAACGGCTCGCAATCCTATTCGCTTCTATCGCATTCTGGCACTCATTTGCCTGCTCATCTCATTGCTGACACCCATCCTGGCGCTGACCGGCCTCATGCCCACTCCCGGCATGAACCTGTCCATTTTCTGGACTATGATTGCCATGCATATCGTTTCCGCCGCCATCACGATTGGCCTGTTTACAACGCTGGTGCGAGCGTAATGATAAACAGAGAACACATCCTGCTCAAGATCGCATGGGTCTTGCTTGCAATCACCGGAATCGCCATCCTCGCCTTCGGACTGATCACAACTGTATGGCCCGCTTCGAGTGAATGAATTTCAACAACTCACGACAGAACTCCGATTGTTGTTTGACGCAATGGGAAAGGACTTGCCCAAGCCTGTGACGCGATCCAGGTTAGCGAAAATCATTAAATCATGGAGCAAGGGTGCGAAAATCGCCGATCAAGATCTGAGAGAAGAATAGCCATCTCATCACGGAACAAAAAGCCATGTTATAGAGATATGGATGCCGACGGATCAATGCAGGTGCGAACATAACGCAAAAAATTCACGTAGCGACAAACCCTTGCGGTTGTCGCGGGTATTGACCATTTTGTTGGCATTGCCCACGACAACCGCAAGGGTTTGTCGCTACGTGAGGATATTACAAATTACGGTAGCGTCAGCAGCTCAGGCGCGCCATCAGTAATGGCAAGCGTGTGCTCAAACTGGGCCGAGCGTGAGCCATCGGCGGTGCTGATCGTCCAGAGATCGGGAAGCAAGCGCGTCTCTGCGCTGCCCACGTTGATCATTGGCTCGATGGTAAAGACCATACCGGGGCGAATCCTCAGACCAGTGTTAGGCTTGCCATAGTGCAATACCTGCGGATCTTCATGCAATGAATGCCCAACGCCATGTCCGACCAGCTCACGCACGACCGAGAAACCGTTCGATTCGGCATAGTTCTGAATGACAGCACCGATATCACCGAGCCGACGATTGGGGCGAGCCTCCTCGATACCCAGCTCCATACAGCGCTTTGTCACATCCATCAACCGCTGTGTCTCCTCGTCCAGTTTGCCAACTGCGAAGGTCACGCATGAATCGCCGACCCAACCCTTATATAGTACGCCAATATCAATGCCCACAATATCCCCTTCGCGCAAAACCCGTTTCTTGTTGGGGATGCCATGACAGATCACCTCATTAACGGAGATACATGTGCTGGCAGGAAATGGCGGGATTGCCGGGCGACCGTTTCGGGCCGGACGAGCCCCATATCCCTTGTAAACGGGCGTCGCTCCCTTACTGAGAATATAATCCTCCGCAATTTTATCAAGCTCGGCGGTCGATACATTGGGCACAACGTAGGGACGTAGCACCTCATATGTCTCCGCCACAATCCTCCCGGCTTCACGCAAGCGGCCTATCTCCTGCCGCGATTTCAATATTACTGCCATATATAGCTCTTTCCTCTCCCTCGTAATTACACCTATCAGCGTGGCAATCTTGCTCACCCCACAAACACAGGCTGCTTGCCGTCGTCCGCCTGTTCCCAGACAAGCAGATCATTCGTGGAGACAGTAATATAAGCGCTGAAGTAAGTAAGGAGATGGTCAATGGTGGCGTAATCGATCCGTTGGCTTCGCCCAGTATTCAGCGCCGTCAACACGCTGAGAGAGACGCCGCTCTCCTTCGCCAGATTGCGCAGGCTCAAAGGCGACTTCCCCTGCTTCGCCCGCTCAACATTGACTCTGGCGAGCAACAACCGTAACTTACACGAGATCGTCACAGCCTTACCTCATTCTTTGCAAAAACTTCTCTGATGATGTCACGATGAACACTTATCCCTTATTGTAGCAGTGGTGTAATGGGATGTCAATACATTGTCGCGGCTTAAACCAACGAGGGGTTGCTATAGCTTGCGGCCATACATCGAAACATAGTGCCAGACGGCGCAAAAGTCGTCGGCGTGCAGTTCGATCAGCATCTGTTGATATTGTTCTGCCGCCTCTTCTGCCGTAGCAATTCCGGCCTTAACAAAAAGGGGTTGGGCCGTAGTGAAGATAACTTCGAGGTCGCGATACAGCGCCTTCCACGCATCGGTATCGCCCGAAAAGTCCAGACAATGGCCTGTCTGTTGTATGTTCTGGCATCCCACCTCGCGCAACAGGCGCGGCAGCTTATGTGTCAAACCAACTGAGGTGGCGTCGGCAGAGAAACAATAGCCGTTCTGCTTGAGCAGACGAAAAAACCAGGAACTAAGACGCTCCAGAGCCGGGCTGCTGCTCAATCCCAGATCAATTGGCTCTGTCAGGCGCAAGATGCCTCCTGGCCGCAAAATACGCATACATTCTTTGAGAAACGTTGTCCACTCCTCCCCGCGCAGCACGGCGAAGAGATACCGCGCATTGACCATATCAAATGTTTCATCAGGAAAGTCCAGCGGCTCCCTGATATCCATCACTTCAAACGAAGCGTTTACAAGCTGCTGCGTCCGCGCTCGTGCATTGGCGTAATCTACCATAATTCTACTGATATCAACGCCAGCCACCTCGACAGTTGGATACTCAAAGGCAACATCAAGCACCCAATCGCCTGGTCCACAGCCGAGATCAATCACCTGTCGCCATTGCTCAACATCGGCCTCATCTATCCCTGCAAACACACCACCCATAGTCCTCGTCAGGAGTTGTCCCTGGTGCATCAAACGCGCCATTTCGCCAGCGCTTTCCGAATCAAAAATATAGGAAGCTTCAGATGCAGGTTGCTGCTGATTATTTGAATCGTAAGACATCATGCCCTCTTTTCTGCCCATACTCGTCCATAAATTGGAGTCCTCTCACACTTATCGCCATTATAATCTCATTCTGTATCATTTGTCACCATCCAACTTGTACAGAACGAAAAACAACTCTAAACGGAGCACGAGTGAAAAGAAGGCTTGACAGACTCAAGATCTTTCATTCAGGCTTGTTGTTGTTAGCATGAAGTTGTTATGACAGGCTTTTCACCAGGAAGACAGGGTGATTTGAGGCCTCACGCTCAAATTCGGCAAGCGAGGAGTCTGGTGTGACATCGAAGTAAGCCAGCACAAAAGATCGCGCTCCGATCAGGCTTCTTTTGAGGATGGGAGCTGCTTCCTGAGCAGTCACCTCGCATGCAGAGATGCGTTCGGTATGCCGACCACGTGTCAGGGTGGCCTCGCCAGCCACACGCAGATTGCGCACCCAGTTCACAGCGCCGTAGGGTGCGGTCAACCAGCGCTGACCATTGTATTCAACCAGTGCTACAGGGATGGTATGAGGCTGTCCGCTTTTGCGCCCTCGTACCGTGAGCAAGGTCATATTGCCCTTCTCTACCCCGGCCCGCAGCAGCAATGTGTTGATGATATGCCCTACACGGAAGAAAAGTGTGGGGCGAAATGATTTTGCCATGAGACACAGCTTTCTTTCTTATTGGATGCTCACGCCTTTCTCACCTCTATGCAGGGAGTTTTTGAGCAGACATGAGAGGTCTTCCAGTGTTGTTTTTGAGCATGATCTCCTCTTAGATCAGCGGGGGAGCTTGGTTCGCTTGACCAGACTTCAGATCACGCTCCCGCAAGAGGAACCCGTGCTGACACAGATTCTGACCAGACAATCACCACACCCAAAAGTATCCAGAAAAAACCCCAGAGATCGACGAGTGGAGCGAAAATCAGATGCCCCTTGCTCAGAAAGAAAGGAATCTGGATAAAGGCCAGTTGGACGATGAAGTACAAACCGACCAGCAGAGGCGTCCATGCCTGCCAACCAGACAATTTCTTTCTCAACAACGCCGCACTTCCCAGGACAACCATACCCAGAGCGATCAGAATGCCCCCTGATGGCGTCAATATCTGTCCTGCACTAGAATTGGGGAAAACCAGATAGCTGATCATCCCGCTCGCCTGACTGAGCATGCCAGCTATGGAAACGCCTGCACCTGCTATTGTCAGCCAGCCAGGAGAGACAAACCGATAGGCGATGATGCCTATCGGTCCGCCAATAAGCGCGAAATTAGCGATAGCCCAGATCAAGCGAGCAGCTGCGTGGACCGGACTTGTGGGAGCTGACCACCACAGGTCGAGGGGCGTATCAGATAACTGAAGGATTCCTCCGAGCAGACAGAGCAGCCCAAGCAGGCGAAGACGCGGTGAAACAGACATGAGATGATCCTTTCTCTTTACTCATCTGTTGTGTTGATCCAGCTAGGAATGCGAGGGCCGCACCTTCTCAATGCTTCCCGTGTTCATGCCAGCGTCTCTCTCATCCAGCACAATTTCATACACTGCTGTTTTCTCGCCAGGATATTTGCGATCAAAGACGATTCCGAAGAAACGACCGACGATGCCCACACGCAACAGCGCTCGTGCGCGCTTTGCCTCCTCAGCGTACAGGCGACGCGCGATGCCTTCAATCGTCGGGCCGAGCGCCTCTCCTTTGCGGTTGCCGGGCGCGAGGGTGACGCGCGGATTGTGGGCAAGGCGTTTGGCTTTCCAGGTATCCGCAGGCGTCATAAAGTAGAGTTTGCCTTGCGAAGCAACCGTACCTACCGGAGTGCCGACACCTACGCCGTTGCGACGAAAACTGGTTAGCAGGGTCATATGCCCTTTTCCAGGAGTAGTCAGGTATTCTCGCGTAGTCTGAGTTGTTTTTTCGCTCATGATCTGTCTCTCTTTCTTATGATTGTCTGCCTGGAGTGCTCTGCTCGTTTCCAGAGCACTCCGAACAGGTGCCTATGCCAGGGTTTGCAGCCAGGTCGCAATCGCGATGCCGATTTCATCGGGCGAATCTTCTTGCAGGTAATGACTCCCTTTGACAGTCACTTCTGCCTGTGCCCGGAACGAGCGCAAGAACTCCCTTGCCGCCCGCGTCGCTGTTCCTGGATCATTGTTGATGTATAACTTCGGAACGTCGCTCTGAGCCAGCCACTGCCCATATGCCATGACCAGTTCGCTCATGTCCGCCCGCTCATCATCAATGGGTGCCTGACGGGGCCAGCTCAACATAGGACGACGCCCCTCGCCCACTTCAGCAAACGGACGGCGATATTCAGCCCATTCTTCCTCACTCAGCTCACGTAACACGACGCGTGGAAGTAGCCGTTCGATAAATACATTATCTTCGAGCACCAGACGCTCGCCCGCGTTGGAACGCAAGGCTTTCCAGAGGTCACGGGTGAATTCTGGCCAGGTCGCCCAACTGTACGGTCTGGCAATCGGTTCCATATACACCAGACCCTTGACGGCCTGACGATGGCGATTGGCCCAGTCAAAGCCGAGGGCCGATCCCCAATCATGCAGAACAAATGTCACACGTTCGCGCACCTCAAGTGCCTCAAGTAGTCTATCCAGGTAGCTGCGGTGCTCGAAGAACCCGTAGGAACCAGGGCCGCTGTTGTGCAGTTTGTCCGAATCGCCCATGCCGATCAGATCGGGGGCAAGGCAGCGTCCCAGTCCTTGCAGATGTGGAATGATATTGCGCCAGACATAGGAAGAGGCGGGATTGCCATGCAGAAAGACAATGGGATCACCCTCTCCAGCTTCGATATAGGCCATCTGGTATCCCAGCACTGTTTGATAGTGCTTTTCATACGGAAAGGCGGCACTGATCACCATGTGTTGTCCTTTCCAGGAGCGTATGCTCCGTCCAAATCAAGCAGAGAGGATAGTTCACTATCACTTTCCCCGGGCAAAAATGTTTCTGCAAAGATCAACATCAATATATCTCCCTGTTTCTATGCTCTTGGCAAATACACATTGTCGTCCACCCGTGCGGTCGACATGTCAAAGTGTTTACCTGCATATTGTAGAAAATCTTGTGCCTTTCAATTCCCAGTCAGGAAGGCTGAAGACCAGCAAGTAGTCCCTGAACGACCTCCTCAGCAAACTGCTGCTCCGTTTGCTGGAGCGGATCAAAGCCCATGAATTGGCGGTTGAAGGCTCGCTGAAAACATGGACCCAGCAACAACGTCGCCATAGTCAAAGCCGAAAGATGCTCACCAAGGCGTCTGAGATGCTGCTCCTCCTCAAGATAGGCAGCAAGGCGTTCAAAGACGTTCTGTGGCCCCATCCCTAGCGGCTGGGTGGTGGCACGAAATTGGTTCAGCAGTTCCTTGTCTGCCAGGAAGGAGACGCCCATCGGGATCAATTGCTCATAATAATGAACCACCGCCTGCACAAGCGCGACCAGATTCTCGCTGACCGTTGCAGTGCCGGCCTGATGCGTCTGAAACGCCTCGTGGAAGGCTGGCTGATGCTCGGTCATCAAGGCAAAGAAGATGTCCTCTTTATGGTCGAAATGCCGGTAGAGCGCGCTTTCGGAGAGACCGACCTCGCGGGCTATCTCTTTGGTCGTCATATGTGCCGAACCTTTCAAGAGCAGCAGTTTTTCAGCCGCTTCCAGAATTTTGTGTCGTGTTGTTCCCATGCGCTTCTTCTCCCTATGTGTGTGAATGTTCACTAACATAGTGTAGTCAGAAGTGAAGAACTTGTCAAGAGGTATCAGGAATCCCCCAGGGCTTTCCAATTCTCCCATCTAGCGGGAGTGCAGAGGGCGGCAGCCCTTTGCCGGGGTGCGGGGTGTCCCCGCAAAAAACTTTTTTCTTCTCTTTTGCGCGCCGCCTGCGGCGGCGCGCGAAGGAGGGAAGGAAACTGGGGACGCCCCAGGCCCCGGCAGGGAGACCCCTGCACCCCTTTGAGCGGAGAACTGGAAAGCCCTGAGGAATCCCCGGTCGTAGTCGAGCGATTTATCGCGGGGTGGCTTGTCCATCGATTCCCACCGCGATAAATCGCTCGACTACGACCGGGGATTACCGGGTTTGACATGCCGATCTCACGCGGGAACATGACCTTCCCTGTTGTCGCTCAGTTGCCAGTACTCTATGTCGTTTTGATTACAGTACCATTCTCCCCATGCATGAACCTGATGGATGATTGGTTCTAAGCTTCGCCCCCACTCAGTGAGTGAATATTCCACCTTTGGGGGCACTTGAGCATAGACCTGCCGATGAATGATTCCGGCCTGCTCTAACTCCCGCAATTGCAAAGTGAGCATTTGTTGGGTCGCCCCTGGAATCAGCCGCCGTAATTGACCAAAACGTTTGGTTCCGTTGAGCAAACAATAGACAATCTGCAATTTCCATTTCCCCCCAACGATTGAAAGGGTCACTTCGACCGGACACATTACCGCTTTCTGCTGCTGTTTCATGATTTGCACCTTTTCATAGTATGATTTTCTAGACTATCTCAAATTACTTTGCGTACTTGTTTCTTTCATCTTTATCTTGTATTTTCAGTGTATCAGGTGGTGGGAAGCACGGCAAGCGAAGATCACTTTTGCTTATCTTGTGCAAGAAGATCACGCTCCCCCTCATGCTGATCTCTATCAAAGGCGAGCTATCATCAGCTCGTCTTGTCATCTAGTTAAGTTTTATAGATGATCCTGGGATATCAGGAATCGTCTGGTCATGGGTGTCTGCTCCCAGGCGTCCGAAAGTCACATTTCAGGTAAAGATGGAGAGACCAATGGCCTCTTCTCACAAAAAGGATGAGTATGAAAAACACACTATCAGCAAGCGTTACGCACATGGCTCGTGTCTTAGCGGGAGTGAGCATCCTCCCCGCGCTGTTTCTTCCCTTCTATGAAGCCTTTCTTCATGGGGGACGACGCGCAGTGGAGATCAACCCGCGTGCTGCTGCTTATATGACAGCTCATATGATTGGAGCCTACTGTACCATTCTGGCCGGGTTTGGGCTGATTGCAATCTACCTGCACTACCATGAGCGCATCGGTAGGATCGCGCCACTGAGCCTGATTCTGGCTCTTCTTGGACAACTTTCGTATGCAGGACTCCTCTTTATTGATGGGTTCTTCAATCCTCTGTTTGCCCATTTTGATCCCGCGTTGCAAACCCAGTTTCATTCCCCTGACTTCTTTCAAGCCGTAACCCAGAGTACATTGCTCCAGAGCTTCGGGATCGCGCTCTACACCCCCTTCCTGATGTCTCTCCTCTGTATCGTTGGCTATGTGCTCCTGGGGGCCATTATCCTGCTGAAACGCTTCTTACCCTGGCCTATTGGAGTGCTGTTTCTTGCCGGTGGCATTATTCTGGGCATCGACTTGATGGTGCCAATGTGGGTCGAGATCACTGGGTATGCAGCTGAAGGGGTGGCGGTTGCCTGGAGCGCCTTGCTGATTTTGCGAAGCAAGACACCCACAACTTTCATTCGGTCTGCTGCATAAAGGAGAACATACAGTTATGCATCATTCTACCGCCGCCTCCCACTCTACCAACCAGGCTTCTTCAGGAGTGAAGCCACAGAGAAAGCATATCCCTGGACCGCTCTGGCCTACCGCCGCCCGGAATACCATCAGATTTGCGCATCAGGCACTGAGCTTCGTGCAGGAACTGCGCGAGCGCTACGGAGATCTGGTGACGCTGCCAACAATGCTCGGCCCCTGGACCCTGGTCTTTCATCCTGATGGCGTGCGCCATGTCGTTCAGGAGAATCACAAAAACTATCGCAAGGGGGGCATTTCAAATCATGTGCTTCGCCTGACGCTGGGCAATGGCCTGCTGACCAACAACGGAGATTCCTGGCTCCAACAGCGTCGCCTGATCCAACCCATCTTCCATCGCAAGCAGATCGCTGCCTTCGGCCAACTGATGACCGAAAGCACACTGGCCTGGATAGAGGAAGGGAATCTCGACACGAGCCAGCCTCTCGATCTGTTTCAACAAATGAGTGGCCTGACCTTGAGCATTGTCTGCAAAGCGCTCTTTGGCGCGGACATGGTCGGGTACAAAAAGCGCGTGTTTGTCGCATCGAGTATGATCAATTACCTGGAGGCGCAAGCCTTTTATGTGCCAGGGCTGCTCTCGCTGCCAACCCCTCAGCGCCACCGCTTGTACAAGGCTCGCAATACCCTCTATACCGTCGTTGACGAGTTGATCGCTGAGCGCCGGAAAAGTGCTGCGCAGAGCGAGAACGATCTGCTGACCATGCTCCTACAAGCGCGGGATGAAGAGACGGGTCTTGGCATGAGTGACCAGCAGGTGCGTGACGAGGTTCTAACGCTCATGGTGGCTGGTCATGAGACCACTGCCAATGCACTCTGCTGGACCCTGATGCTTCTAGCGCAGCACCCGGACATCGAAGCCAGGCTCCGAGAAGAGTACATCAGCGTGCTGAGTGGGCGCGCACCGCAGATGGAAGATTTGCCTCAACTCAAGCTCACACGCATAGTGCTTGAGGAATCCATGCGTCTCTATCCACCAGCATGGGCATTTGCTCGCCAGGCTATCGATGAGGATGAGATTGGCGGTTATCGCATTGCTAAAGGAGCATATATTCTGATGTTTCCTGTTGCTACTCATCGGCATCCTGACTTCTGGGAGCAACCTGATGTCTTCGATCCTGAGCGTTTCTCCCCCGAGCGCGCAGCCGGACGTCATCGCTTTGCCTACTTCCCCTTTGGAGGAGGCCCACGCGTATGTATCGGCAATCAGTTTGCCCTCACCGAAGCGCAGCTCGTCCTGGCGACGATCCTGTCCCGGTATCAACTGCGCCTCCTGCCCGGGGCTAATATAGTCCCGGAGCCGCTGATCACCCTGCGTCCGCGAGGTGGCCTGTTAATGACTGTGCATCCGTATAAAGAGCTATAAGTGCGCATCTTTGAAGAAAAAGGGGCAACTTGTCGCATCTTGAGAAAGAACAAGGTGCTTGTGATAGACACAAAACGCCTGGCAACGCTTTGTTTGATTATTCTTGCCGAAAAGAAAGAGTGTTTATATGAAATGGATACGCCTCATCTCGTTGGTTGCGCGAGTGGCCTTGATGGTCTCTCTCGTCTTCGGCTTCGCCTTCTGGATTGCTCAACTGTTGAGATGGATCGGCCTGCTGGCTTTCCTGGCCTGGATCGGTTTTCCTGGCACTCACGAAGCACTGGGAACGCTCGGCACCCTCGGCCTGCTCATCCTCGGGGGCGCGGCTGTTTCCACAAAAGGAAGCAAACGGTTGGGGGCAGGTAGCATCCTATACGCGCTGGTTGTGCCTGCCTTTGGACTGACCCAAACGCTGATCCTGGGAGGTTCCTTGCACTGGCTGATCCAGGCTGCTCACTTCCTCCTGGGGATAGGAGCCATGCTACTGGTCCGCAGGATCGAGCAACGCTACCAGCAGCTCAAGCGAACAGAGCAGGCTGAGACTCGTGCTCGGACCCTGGGCAAGCCATATCCGCCCAACATCGCCAAATTCGCTCGTCTGGCCGTCGCTGCTCATGTCGCTCTCTATCGCTTGAGTGGTGGTATCATTGCGGGACGAGCGCAGCACATGCCCATCCTGCTGCTAACCACCCTCGGACGCAAGAGTGGAAAGCTGCATACTACCGCTCTGGTATACATGCCCGATGGGGACAATTTTGTCGTCGTTGCTTCCAATGGAGGCCAGGCCAGGCTTCCCAACTGGTGGTTAAATATGCGAAAGAACAAACAGGCCAGTATAGAAGTAGGGAGAAAACGATTGAAAGTGAGTATCCAGGAGGCTACTCTTGAGGAACGACAACGGCTCTGGCCGCGCGTAATTGCCTACCACGCGGGGCATGAAGCCTATCAGGAGCGGACACCCTATCCGCTTCCTCTGGTCATCTTACATCCAGAGGGTGCGTTGTGAGAGGCAGCACAAAAAATCCGGGCAAGCACAGATGGCTTGCCCGGATATATTCTCTGCTCTTTAATCGAGCGAGGCGGCGTTTACCGAACTATGCACGGGAGTACACCACTGATCGCGGTACTCGGGCCGCTTACCGCGCACAACGTCGAAGTAGAGATCCTGGAGCTTCTGCCCCACCGGTCCCGTCTTGCCATCGCCAATCAGACGATGATCGACCTCGATTACCGGCGCGATCTGCGCGCCCGTGCCGCAGAGGAAAATCTCATCGGCCACGTATAATTCAGTGCGGTCAATCTGGCGCTCGCGCGTAATCATGCCAAACTCGCGCTGTGCCAGTTGGATCACGGTATCGCGGGTAATGCCCAGCAGAATATTTTCGCTGGGAGCAGGTGTGATCAATTCGCCATTGACGACCAGGAAGATATTTTCCGCGCTCCCCTCGGAGACATGGCCCTCATTGGTGAGCATAATGGCCTCGTCAAAGCCGTTTTGCATCGCCTCACTTTTGGCAAAGGCTGAGTTGACATAGGCACCACAGATTTTCGCACGGGCAGGAATGGCGTTGTCATCGATACGCCGCCAGGAGGAAACGCCACAGCGCAGGCCGCCAATCTCCACATAATTACCCATTGGCTCTGCCGTCAGCAAGAACGCGTCGCTCACCTCATGCAACCGTACACCGATAATTTGCGCATCTTTATATGCGACCGGACGCAGATAGACATCTTCTTTCTGCCCATTGCGCCTGACCAGCTCAGTGCTGATCTCTACCAGTTGATCGGCGGTGTAGGGGATCGAGATTTGCAGCGTTTTGCAGGAGCGCAACAGCCGCTCATAGTGTTCGCGTGCGCGGAAGAGATAGACCTGCTGATCCTCCTCGTTCCAGTAGCCGCGAATGCCTTCAAAGCAGCCGGTGCCATAAGCAAAGGCGTGGGTCCGCACGGAGATAACGCCCTGATCGGCGGGGATGAATTCCCCGTTCATAAAAAGTTCTTTTACTTGCATATTTGCTTGTGACGATAAGTTGCTCCCTTGCTCCTTATCATTCCCTCCTTTTCTAGCTCGTGGTATAGAAAATGACAACAGAAAAAACGCTCAAAATATAGGGATGGACAGCTTTGTCGGGGTCACAAAATCTTTTTGCCAAGCGCGGAAAGAATCAATTCGACGGCGAGTCGTGCCGTTGCATTCTCCTGATCGAGAATGGAATTGACTTCAACCACATCCATCGAAACCAGACGTTGAGAGTCGGCAAGCATCTCCATCGCCAGATGAGCCTCACGATAACTCAACCCGCCACGCACCGGAGTTCCCACGCCCGGTGCCTCGCGTGGGTCCATCGAGTCCATATCCATGCTGAGGTGAATGCCCTGCCCCTGCCGTCCCGCCAGTTCTATCGCCTGCCGCAGCACCTCAGGCATTCCATACTGATCGATGCTCGACATGGTGAAGACGTGGACGTGATGTGCACGGAGCAACGCCTGCTCTCCCGGATCAAGATCGCGAGCGCCAATGACAACAATATTATCGGGATTTAGTTTGGGCGTCCAACCCCCAACATGCGTCAGGCGCTCGTTCCCTAGTCCGGCCAGGGCAGCGAGAATCATCCCGTGAATATTGCCCGATGGCGTTGTCTCCTCCGTGTTAAAATCAGCATGCGCATCAATCCAGATAACACCAAGAGGCCGATGCACGCTGGCAACCCCGCTAATCGAGCCGAGCGCAATGCTATGATCCCCTCCCAGAATGAGCGGGAACTCGTTGGAGCGCAACGCATCAGCTACCTGCTGAGCCAG
Organism: Reticulibacter mediterranei; assembly: GCF_016587455.1. NCBI lineage: Bacteria > Bacillati > Chloroflexota > Ktedonobacteria > Ktedonobacterales > Reticulibacteraceae > Reticulibacter > Reticulibacter mediterranei. The sequence goes on from NZ_BNJK01000001.1 coordinate 3,707,952, forward strand.
ATCTTCAGCTACCTGCACAATAGGATCGAGGTATTTTAAGTGAGGATTCCCTATAGGTTGGCTTTCAGGCTGGGGAACAACGATATTGCCAATATCATGTACTGAGTGTCCAAGCCGACGCAACTGATCGCTCAAACCCGCATAGCGGATAGCACTTGCCCCGAAATCGACGCCCCGCCGATCCGCCCCCAGGTCCATAGGTACACCAATGATACGAATATTCATTACGAGACCTCTTGCTCGCCGTTGAACAAAGTTGTTATATATCTTCCATTATAGCCTCTGCTCCTCAGGTTTGTCTACACGAAAAGCACATAGTTCCAAAAAGTATAGCGATCACTAGCGTTTTCTAGTACGAGCTAGGATTTCCCTTTTTGGGTTCGTGAGGAGACAACGACGAACCTCACGGGATGGACTACCAGGGATGCGAGCACCCCCTTACCATCCTCTACCGCCCTTGCCTCCGAGAAGGCGTCAGGGGCTACTTTGCGTATCATGTTGCCAGCACCATTAATGTCGGCATTGATCAAACGTCCATCAGATGCGCGGTACAGTCCACGCTTGATGCGCTTCCCGGAAAAGTGGTGCTTTTCATTAGGCTTGCTTGGATCATGCACTGGCAACGGGTCCAGGTCCAAGAGTGACGCCTTTGACGTGTAGGACTCTTCAGTGAGCTTGACAGCAATACCAACTAGTTCCGCTTTGTAGGTCAGCATAGCGATGAAACGAGCATGCGGGATTTGCACGAAATGTTGATTGGTACGCTTGCCCATAGTGCTGTTTTGCTTCCACCCATCATTTTTCCCGATGCCCAACACGCCGATGCCCTCTTTCACTAATAAATCAACAATTCGGCGACTCACCGTGTGCATATACTGATCTATGCGCCTGTTTCGTTTGTTCGTCAGGCGTTCCATCCGCCTAGTTGTGCCTTTCCGTCGAAGCTGGCCCTGTAGCTCTGCCTTCCGCTTGTTATAGAATTGGTTGACACTTTTGGCTGGACGCCCGTTAACGACTACCGACTGAAAGCCGGGTTTGTTTGAGGTTAGCGCCACCAGGTTATTCATCCCAATATCTATGCCAGCGTAGTAAGTAGGGGTCACTTCCGCTTGCTGCTCTTCTTCTGTGTACAGTAGGGTAGGCACCCCGGCGAGGTACTGTATCAGCCCTTTTCCGTGTGCCCCCCTCCGAACCGTGCTGACAATTTTCACTGTACACGGCTCTCCAGTAGTTCTTTCCAAGATGTGCCTCGTTCCGTCAGTCGTTGATCGATTGTTCCCTGATGGATCGCGAGATGACAGGTCCGGCAGGCCACAATGGTTTTTCTCCGGCGTGCTATCATGTAGCGTTTCCAGTTCTCCATTGTTTTTCGCCCTCTCTGGTTCAGATCTGCTAGTTTGTGGACATGGTGGACTTCAACCTTCTCCCGGCTCCCGCAAAGTTCACAGGTGTCTGCTAGTAGCCGTTCGAGTAGTTCGGTCCTCTGGTTCCAGGTTTTAGGCGGCTGGTCATTAAGAATTGCCAGGGGTTTTCGTATCAGTGACAGACCCCCAAAGCGCGCAATAAGTGGAGGTTTTCCATTGCGGGCGACCTTGACTTCCAAACATCTGAGAGTTTTCCCCTCTGGTGTGGTTGTTTTGGTAACATATCGCTGGTGGATTTTCTTGCTGCTGATTTTGTGCTTGTTCGCAAGCGTTCTCAGCAACGATCCCCACATCACCCACTGGAGCCGATACAAGGTCGAGACATTGTATGCCAGTTGATAATATTGCACGATGCCCCGATATTCCGCTTGGTAAAGGGCTACAATCGTGTAATCACTTTGAACGAGATGTTCTCGGCGGTCTACGATTTTTCCTTTGCGCATGTATCGGGCGATCTTCTTCTTGAGAACGTCTGTTGGTACTCGTAAACCAATGCGTCCGTTAATTCGGCGGCGTCCAGCGGTATGCTGGTTGTTTTCTTGTTGGTTTACGATGTCGTAGCCGAGAAATCGCGCAGTCCCGCTTACCGCATGCGTGATGAGCGTCTTTTCTTCGGAGAGGGTTAGTTTGAGGTGTTCATGTAACCATGCTCCGATGGCTTGCTTGATTTGTTCTGCTTCGGCTTTTGTACCTGCAAATCCTAGTAAGAAGTCATCTGCGTACCTCACATATCGGAGTCGTCTGTAATTTGGATCATTCGGATCTTTCGCCGGGATTTGGTTTCGTTGCTGCTTGAGCCGCTTCACTTCCTCTCGGTTCTCTTCCTTTTTCATACGCCCGATTTGCTTGGTCAGCTTTTTCCATTGGAGGTGTTCCTTGCGGGTTTTCCCCCGTGTGCATGCCGGAATGAGTGTTTGGACAATATATTGGTCCAGTTCGTTCAGGTAGATATTCGATAAGAGCGGGCTGACCACCCCTCCTTGTGGTGAACCGCTCAATGTAGGATGGTACGTCCATTCTTCTAAATATCCTGCCTGTAGAAGCCCCTGGATCAGCCACAAGAACCGCTCATCTTTGATGGTTTTGCCTAGTATGTCGATTAGAATACCATGATCTATGGTGTCGAAATACTGTGCGATATCCCCTTCGATGAACCACCGTGTTCCCGTCCATTGATGTTGTATCGTTTGGAGTGCGCTATGACATCCTCGTTCGGGCCGAAAGCCGTGGGAACAGTCGGAAAACTGTACATCGTAATACGCTTCGAGAATGCTGCGTATGACCTCCTGTAAGAGTTTATCCGACCAGGATGGAATGCCGAGCGGGCGCATTTTCCCATTCTTTTTGGGTATTTGTACCCGGCGTACAGGAGTCCATCGAAAGGTTTTCGCCTGGAGTGAGACGATGAGTTGTTCGATTTTCTTCTGTGACATCTCATCCACAGTTTCATCGGTGCTTCCTTTGGTCATTGCGCCATTATTGGCGTAAAGGCGTGCATAGGCACGCAGGTAGAGATCCTTGTTGTACAAGAGTCTATATACTCGTTCCAGTGGCAACCCTTGTTTTCCGCGTTCTTGGATGATTGTTAGGATCGTTTCGGCAGTACGCATCTCGCGTTTCCTCTTTCCTTTCAATCTGAACTACCTAACCCCTTCACCCTGTCATCGGTTTTCCCGATGTCCGTGGCGGAGCGTGACTTCCGCGATTACTATGGGGTTTCCGTGACCTTGGGGGTCGCCCCCTTTAGGCCATCCCGCGTTCCGTTGGATAAAGACGTTTCGAGTCGTCCGTAGGTCGTCCGTTTGTCCTTCAAGTACCCCGTTGGTAGCTCCATCACCGTTAGGGATTACCCCGGCAAGTCGTCAACCCGATGGTAAACGGTGAAACTGGTTTCAGGCATTTTTCCAGCAACGTCGTTCTGCGTATGGACAGGACTAGACTTTAAGCAGTTTAGCTTTAACCTTAGACAACGGCTTTTGCGGCCCTTCGATACGCAATGCCTTTGTATCTTATCCGCTTTCACATCATGCTGCTTTCCGCCATTGGTTTCCCTCTGACGTTAGATGCGGAAGCCAACAACGTTTCCCTAGTTGTTGCCCTCTGCGAGGGCGATCTTTATCCGCGTGACGCGGCGCACCGACTTCCACGACGTAAAAGCCCTTGCGGGGGACAAGACGCACCTGATCGACATGCTTTTGTTTTGTCTCCACCACGATGGGTACACCAGAGGGCTGAATACGTCCTCGTATCCCTTTCTTGCTCTGCCCTCCCTTGAGCGCCTGAAGGGTATAGACGAGCAAGTTGCGGCCTTCCGTTTTGTGCTTATACTCCGGGAGCCTAGGACGCCCAGTGAACTTGGAAGGATCTTCACGGTAAGCATCACGGGCTTTGAAGAAGCTGTCCCAATCGTGAGCCAATTGCATAAGTACCTGTTGACTCACCTTCGCCGGAAGCGCCTTATATGCCTCATGTAACTTCATGAGCTTGTGTGTGGCATTGTAGGTAAGGTACTTCCCCTCGAAGATATAGGATTGGCGAATGAGATAGAGAGCAGCGTTATACAAGTTTTTCGACGTGAAGGCCGCCTCGTCGATCACTGCAAAGCGCGGGTCGGCTCGATCAATGATGTGCTGTTCTGTCAACTGCATCGTGCTGCTCTCTTTCTTACATTGATGGGTCTATTTACATAATACTGATGCCTGCAATTTCTGCATGGCGAGGACGTATCTGGTACTAGTAGTACTTCTGCCACGAGTCCGAACAGCTTCCGAATCTCCTGAAAAGAGAGAGCTTGCCCGTCGAACCCAAGATGGAGACAGATAACGGTACGCAACTTAGGAGAAAGGGTGTCAAGCAGCGCGCTTCTAGCTGGATGTGGCGCTCGGCATCCTCTTGTGGAGGAGGAAGTACGACTTTCAAACACTAGTTTCTAATACTCAAATCCCGAAAAGTGTTGTATATAGTGTTAGAGAAAAACAATGTGTTACCCGCCCTGATTGTAATGGAGTTGAACAGTAACGACGACATCATGAGAGAGGCATGGTTCACAACCATAGATGTTTATTTTCGAGAAAGCGAGGCTTTGCATGCGACCTTATTCGCCCCTTAAAGCTGCATGGCGTCTTCCCCCTTTTGTCTTATTTCTTAGCATAACATTCTTGCTGGCGGCATGCGGCGGAGGAAACGCCAACACCGCGCCTACACCCTCCGGCACGCCGGCACCAGCGGCAAGCCAGATTTTAAAGCTCCCCAACGTGGGCACATCCGATCTGCGCACATTAGATCCCGCGCAGGGACCGGACGCAAACTCGGCGGTGGCTGTGAGCATGATCTATAGCGGGCTGGTGCGTACCGACAAGAACCTGAACATCGTTCCCGATCAAGCTACCTGGCAAATATCGCCTGATGGCAAAACCTACACCTTCAAGCTCAAGCCTGGCCTGACCTTCTCCGATGACACGCCCGTTACAGCTCAGACCTACGTTTATACCTGGACAAGAGCTTTGCTGCCAGCGGTTGGATCGCCGGTTGCCTCCTTCTTTGCCGCCCCTATTGTCGGCTCAGACGAGGTAGCCAGCGGCAAAAGCAAGACGCTGGCAGGCGTCAAGGCGCTCGACGACCAGACGTTACAGGTGAAGTTGAAGCAGCAAACGCCCTACTTTCTGGCGGCCCTGACCACCTCAGTTTTTTATCCCCTTAATCAGAAAGTGATCGAACAGTTTGGACAGGCCAACTGGACACAGCATGTGGCTGATGCAGGCGTTGGCACCGGCCCGTTTATGGTGAAGGAGTGGCAACATGACGTTCGCATGGTCTTCGTGCCTAACCCTCACTACTACGGCGGCAAGGCGCGTCTGAGCGAAGTCGATATGTATTTTGTCAACGATCCCTCCACGTCGTTCAAGGCCTACCGTGCGGGACAGTATGATTTTATCTGGAACATCACTCCAGCCGATCAACAAATGGCGAAGGGGCAACCGGGCTTCTCGCGCACGGCGCTCTTGCAAACGGACCTGCTTTTCTTCGATAACACAAAGCCACCGTTCGATAACGTTGCGGTACGTCAGGCGTTCGCATATGCCACCGATAAAAATGCGCTGGCAAGCTCCGTCTTGAAAGACGCGGTGACGCCAGCGCAAACCATCATTCCTCCCGGCATGCCCGGTTATCAGCAAGACTATCCCGGCCTGAGCTACGATAGCAACAAGGCGAAATCACTGCTGCAATCGGTCTATCCTGACGTAACCAAAGTGCCATCAATCACCTTCTCGTATCCCAGTTCTCAGGTCAGTTCCGCAGAGGCATCGGCCCTCCAGGGCATGTGGCAGACCGTGCTGGGTGTCCAGGTCAAACTGCGGGCGGTGGAGTTAAACGCCTACAACGACGAGACCGCTAAACATCTTGTGCAGTTCGGCTTTACGCAGTGGAGCGCGGACTTCCCCGATCCCTACGACTGGCTGACGCTTAACCTGCTCTCGACGGCCGACAACAACAACGGCCAGTGGCACAATGCCGGGTTCGATCAAACGGTACAGCAGGCCGAAAAGACGATGGGCGAGGATCGCATCACGCTCTACAACAAAGCCGAGCAGATCGCCATTTCGGACGTTGGCTGGCTCCCCCTGGATCATCAGTCGATGGCCGCAATCATCCCTTCAAAAGTGCATGGCGTGACCGTCAATGGCAATGGTCTCTTTTTCGGCGATTGGTCAGATGTCTACTTATTGCAACGTTAACTCTTTTGGTCGTAGTACTCTGTCAAACTTCAATCACACATTGGAAAGACAACCGGATATGGTAGGGGCGACGGCTTGTCCTCGCCCAATGTGGCCCCTCATCGCGCCTATGGAGGCGGGCGAGGACAAGCCGTCGCCCCTACCATATCCGGTCCCAACCCACAGGATGTTCTGGATGCACCAACGAATGAAGATTGACAGAGTAGTAGTGGAGCGGTTTATCGCGGGGGGAGCTTGTGGAGTGTTCCCGCGATAAATCGCTCCACTACGAAATCATCAAACTCATAAGTACCCGAAAAGGTTATTCCAGGCAACATTGTCTTGAAAGCTGCTCAAAAGAAGTGATATACTGAAGCAAGAGCAACAATTTCATAAAGCCCGTCCCATGTTCTCACAACTTGGGCGGGTTTTCGCATTGCAGGGCTATTTGTTACTCAGGTTCTAATAGTAAGCTCTGCTTGCGTTTTACTCATATACTGAATGGCTGTTGTGCTGGATAGTTGGGAGAAGCGACGACGCTTCACATGCAAAGTAGCATAATGGTCTAAGATAGGCCACTATCAAGGAGGTTTCTTTTTTATGGCTATTGATATCATGAATCCTTATGAAATGGCAGTTGCGCAGTTTGAGGACGCCGGGCGGCGTCTTGGTCTCTCTCAAGCGATGCGCGCAATACTGAGCAAACCTAAACGAGAATTAACGGTCAATTTTCCTGTACGCATGGATAATGGGGATGTACGTATGTTTACGGGGTACAGGGTACAGCATAATATCAATCGTGGTCCGGCAAAAGGTGGTATTCGGTATAGTCCCCAGGTCTCTCTCGACGAAGTTCGCGCGCTGGCAATGTGGATGACGTGGAAATGTGCAGTAGTTGGCATTCCCTTTGGTGGGGCCAAAGGTGGTGTCATTTGCGATCCCCATCAAATGTCCCATGCAGAACTGGAGCGCCTCACCCGCCGCTATGCCACCGAGATCTCTATCCTGATTGGACCCGATAGCGATATCCCAGCGCCCGATATGAACACCAATCCCCAGGTAATGGCCTGGATCATGGATACCTACTCCATGCACAAAGGGTATTCGGTGCCAGCTGCCATCACTGGTAAGCCACTGGCGATCGGTGGCAGCGAGGGACGCCTGGAGGCCACTGCTCGCGGCGTGCAATTTGTGACGCGAGAAGCTATGCGGGATCGCGGCATGAAGCCGGAGGAGACAACCGTTGTCATTCAAGGCTTTGGCAACGTTGGCAGCATCACCGCGCGCCTGATCAGTGAGATGGGCTGCAAAGTGGTGGGTGTCAGCGATATCTCAGGCGGCGTTTACAATCCTGCGGGCCTGGATGTCTATAAGACGTTACGCTATTCACGCGAACATGGCGGTCTGAAAGGTCTGCCGGGGGCTGAGGCGGTGACAAATCAAGAGCTGCTCGAATTGCCCTGCACCGTGCTTATCCCGGCGGCACTGGAAAACCAGTTGACGAGAAGTAACGCTCCCCGCATTCAGGCGCGCATGATTATCGAGGCGGCCAATGGTCCCACGACGCCCGAGGCCGACATGATCCTGAATGAGCGCGGCATCCCGGTGATCCCCGATATCCTGGCGAACGCCGGCGGTGTCACGGTCAGCTACTTCGAGTGGGTACAGGATCTTCAACGCTTCTTCTGGGCTGAGAACGAGATCAACAACCGCCTCGAATCGATCATGACCCGCGCCTATCGCGCCATGTGTGATAAAGCAGAGGAGCAACAGGTCAATCTCCGCCTGGGTGCGTATCTGCTTGCCGTGGCACGTGTGGCCGAAGCGACTGAGATTCGCGGCGTCTACCCCTAAGAATCAGTCATTTGCAGACATGGGCGCTCTTTCTGGCAGGAAGAGCGCCTCTACCCCCTTTCATTACGAACCATTTTGCTCAGTTTTGGCTATAAAAACCCATCATGGGTGTAGATTTACCAATTCCACAGTGAAAAGCCGGGCCAATAGTCACAATTTGTTGTCACCCTCCGTTCTCTATGCTAGGATGCATATCACACAGCCAGTTTTTCTACACAGTCAGTTGATCTCTCATTGTTGAATATTCTTTTAAGCGAGATGGCGCAATGAAACGTCCCCATTTGCTACGAGAAATTGTTGAAATCGTCGCTATAACCGTTCTGTTCTTTTTCCTCATCCGTCTGCTGACCCAGAGCTATCATGTAAACGATGCTAGCATGCAGCCGGGATTGAGTGCCGATAGCTATGTGATGATTAACAAACAGGCCTATCTTTTCCGTCCCCCCCAGCGCGGCGACGTGATTGTCTTTCACCTTCCCACCAATACCAACATCGATTATATTCGCCGCATCATCGGTCTGCCCGGCGATACCGTGCAAATCGATGGTACACAGATCAAGGTCAACAATACAGTGTTGCGGGAACCCTATGTCAGTGCGAGCGCCACGCCTATCGTCAATACCTGGAAAGTTCCTCCCGATCAATATTTTGTGCTCGGAGATAATCGCCCCTCTAGCGAGGATTCGCGCTACTGGGGACCAATTCCGAAAACGTATATTGTGGGTAAAGCGATCTTTGTCTACTGGCCTACCGACAAATTAAAGATCATAGATACGCCAAACCTCGCTCCTTGATGTGGAGAGAGATTGTCAGGGTCCGGCCCTTGTCACCTCGACTGTTCTCCTTGTACACTATCTTCTGTACACACATGAGAACGTCGTTTGCTTTAGTTAGAGAAGGTACATATGCCAACCCTGACCAACCTTCTGCTCTTTGCACTGGCGGCATTGGGTCTGCTGCTTATCCCTGGCCCCTCCGTTGTTTATATTGTAACCTGTAGTGCCGCTCAGGGGAAACGAGCTGGCTTTGCCTCTGTCCTGGGTATCGAGATGGCTGGATTACTCCACGCTGCTGCTGCGGCGCTGGGACTCTCCGCGCTGCTGCTGGCTTCCGCCCTCGCCTTCAACGTGGTGAAATATCTCGGTGCAGCCTATCTGATCTATCTGGGTATCCGCACACTGGTTACACGTGAGAAACAGTCACAGATCGTCGCAACGCCATCTAAAAGCTTTACACAGATCTTTTTGCAAGGTTTCCTGGTAGATCTGCTCAATCCCAAAACAGCCCTCTTCTTTTACGCTTTCCTGCCCCAATTTGTCGATCCCAGCAGGGGTTCGCCGGTCGCGCAAATGCTTATACTTGGCGTGCTGTTCGAGCTGGTCGGCGTCTGTACTGATAGCCTCTATTCGCTACTTGGTTCGGCAGCCGGTCGCTGGCTCACTCAGAACAGTTATATCCAGCGCTGGCAACGCTATATTACTGGCAGCATCTACATCCTGCTTGGCGTCACGACCGCTGTGACCGGCTCCGAGAAGCGCTAGTGTTCAAGCTCAACGTTTCACGTGACACATCGCATGAATTCTCTCGGCCCCCTCAATCGTGAAAGAGAGAGAAAGGGAGGAAGAAAGGACAACAGTATGCAAATACATCTTATTCTGGTTCCTTACGATCTTGGCCGCGAAAACTACGGCATGGGCAAGGCTCCCCTGCTCTATCGACAGGCTGGCGCGGAACAACTGCTCGCCGATAATGGACATACGGTATTGGTGAAGCGTCTGCACGTGGAAGAATTGCCAGCGGAACAGCTACACGCCTCCGTTGCCATCAACAAACTGGTCGCACATGCGGTTGAAGAGACCCTGGCTGCCAATGCCTTCCCGCTGATCCTGGGTGGCTCGTGCGATCTGAGCCTGGGCATCCTGGGAGGTTTCGATCATGCAAAGACTGGCATTATCTGGCTCGACGCCCACGCCGACTTCAACACGCCCGAAACGACCGTGAGCGGCTACTTTGGCGGTATGCCTCTCGCTATCGCAACTGGACGCTGTTATCAAGATTTGTGGTCGCAGATCGGGAATAGCGCTCCAGTGACAGATTCACATGTGGTGATGGTCGGAGTGCGCGACGTGGACGAACAGGAACAGATACAGCTCACAGAGTCGGCCATCACGGTCCTGCCAGTTGAGACCTTGCAACAGGAGCAGCCACAGTCACGACTACAAGAACTGGCTACCGATGTACGCGACATCTATCTGCACTTCGATCTGGACGTACACGATGGGCAAAACATGCCCGGCTTCGACTTTCCCGTCCCGGGCGGTCCCACACCACAAGAGGTGGAGCAAGCCATCCATACCATCGCGCATTATCTGCCCATCAAAGCAGCCGCACTGACCGCCTACAATCCTGATCGTGATCCCGAGCAAAAAACGCTCCAGACGGCCCTGAACATGATCGCCACCATCGCAGAAGCGGCACAAACGCGATAAACGAATTATACCGTCGTAGTCGAGCGATTGATCGCGGGGCGCGCTTGTCGTTCGTTTTCCCCGCGATCAATCGCTCGACTACGACATCCTGGTTAAAGCTCACGCGTCGCGAATGGCCTCTTCTACATGTTTCAGGCCGTGATAGCGCAACAGCCAGGCACCATAGTGCATGCCGCCACCAGCCGCAGGGAGAGCCATCCATTCTCCCTCGTGCAGATTGCCCTTGCGCAACGATTCAACCAGCGCCATACCGATGCTCGCATTGGAGAGGTTGCCATAATAGCGGAAATGATCGGCTATTTTTGTGCTGGTGGACTCGGGCCATTGATATTCGGAGATCAAGACCTCGCCCACGCGCTGTAAAATACGCGAATTGGCCTGGTGCGCAATGATATGGGTGAGATCGTCCGGGTCAAGCTGAGCATGCCTGCACAGCACATCGACGCACTCCGCCATCGCTCGTGGCGCTTCACGATAGACCCGCTTCCCGTTCATGCTCATGTAGCCTACCATGTATTGCGCAAGCAGGCGATTGACCTCTTCCATCTTTCCCTTCTGATACATATGCAATATCTCATGATCGATGGCCGCCATCGCTGCTGCCTCGGTGCGCAGAGGAGTTTGATAGCACAAAATAGCAGCGTGCCGCGCATCGTATCCGTTGATGATGTAGGTCTCATCCTCTTCGCTATCGCTACGCTCCAACAAAAACGCGGAGGCTCCCTCACCAAACAAGGAACTGGTTTTCCAATCCAGAAGATGGGTAGCATTGGCAAGCAGAGATTCAGCAGCGATGATCAGCACCAGACGAGCGGTACTTGCCGCCAGCACTTCGGCAGCCATCTGAAAGATCTCAGTATCGCAGGCACAGGCGCCCTTGAGCGTCGAGGCGCGCACGGGCCTGCATCCCAGCCGAAGCTGTACCAATCCTGCTATCGTCGGGAATGCTTCGTTATCAGAGGAGGAGGCGGCAAGGATCGTGTCGATCTCCGAGGCATCGCGCCCTGCACTTGCCAGGGCGCGTTGCGCGGCAATCACCGCCATATCGACAAGCGATTCTTCAGCAGGTGCCTCGGGATCATCAATCAGGCCCGGAGCATCAGCGCCCGCAATCTGGCGGCAGAGATTGAGCGTGCTGGCTCGTACCCGTCGTGTCTCCAGGCCGGTTGCTCGCTCAAGGTCTTTGGCAGAACGCGAGCTGCCGAGGCTGGTGGAGATAGCGGCAAAAAAATCGTTGGTGATCAGTCCTCGCGGAGCGTACATCCCCAGCCCTACCAGGCGCATTTTTGCCTTTGTATAGATGTCCGGGACGATATACGTGTATTGTGGCCAGAGACCGGTTGTGGTGAGAGCCATACGTTATGTACTATCCTACCCATCTTTCATTTTCAATGCAATACGATATCTGGTCTCAGTATAATGGAAAGTATTTATCCGCGCAATATTGATGTGACTCTCTAAAAAGAGTCTATGGCAAAGTCGGCCAAATCGGACTATGATAAGAAGGGAGAAAACACCTGCTACGAATGGTGGAGACGAAAAATGTAGTAGTGGAACACACTTCGTTCGTTCTATCATTGAAATCCATAAATATCCTATTTTTAAGGAGTTGTTACCCATATGCAAACTATCACTAATAGCACAAGCAAAAAATGGTCTGATTTACGTGGACTGGTGGTCTATGTTCCTAAACAGGGAAAGTCATTAGGTACTGTCGAAGATTTCTTTTTCAAAGAAGGAACCAACTCTGTTGGTTCGCTGCTGGTGCGCACTCGCGTTCACGGTAGTTATTCCCTGCCCGTACGAGCACTGAAAACCCTCGGCGGGGGCCGCGTGACCATCGCTAACGAAAATATGCTGATCAAAGCCCTACCCCCTCTGCCCACCAGCAAAGACTTGATCGGGCGCAACGTCATCGGAGAGAACGGAGACAAGGTGGGAACAATTGGCGAGATCTGGCTGAACATTGAGCCACTCACCGCAATGAGGATCGCGGGCCTTGAGCTGGCTGGATCAGATGGACGTTCACAACGCCACGCCAAACTCTTCACCGCCGATTCCATTGCAACATACGATGACGATACCATGATCATCCACGATCAGATCGCCCGAAGATTGCGCTAACACAAAGATTATCCGTTCCCACGTAGCGACAATCCCTTGCGGTTGTCGCTACGTTTACATTTCTCCGCGCAAGCGGGCAACCTGCGTTTCAGCCTCGCGAGCCTCTTTACGGCGACGCAACTTCTTGAGCGCTTCGGCCTTGCGCTGCCAGTTATCGGGATCTTTCGGAGACAGATTGATCGCCGCTTCCGCCGCCTTCAGCGACTCCTCAAAACGGCCCAGTTGTTTGAGAACCAGCGCCTTATTGTGCAGCGCAGAGACCATCCTGGGGTTGATCTGTAGCGCACGTTCATAGGCTTCTAAAGAGCGCTCATACTGTCCAAGCTGGTAGAAGGCGTTACCCTTGCCATTCCAGGAAAGATGAGCGTTCGGATTGATCCGCAGCGCGCGATCATAGGCATCCAGCGCCCAGTCGTAGCGCTCCATATGGCAGAGAACGCTGGCCTTGCCGTTCCAGGCAGAAGCATAACGCGCATCGATTCGCAGCGCCTGCTCATAGGATTCAAGCGCCTCGCTATAACGCCCCAGATCGCCAAGCACATTGCCGCGACGATCCCAGGCCTTCACAAAATTACGGTCGATTTTGAGCGCACGATCATAGACATCCAGAGCGCTACGGAGCTTGCGCTGAGCATAGAAGACGTTGCCCAGGCCAAAGAGCGCGGGAGCATAGTTTGGATTGCGTTTGAGCGCCTCCTGATACGCCTGATATGCATCGTTGAGGCGACCCATCTCATATAAGACCAGCCCCTTACCATTCCAATACACAGCAGAGTTAGGATCGAGGCTCAAGGCCTGCTCAAAAGCCCGTAACGCTTCGGGATTGCGCTTCAGCTGGCGCAACACCAATCCCTTATTGCTCCATGCCTGGGCCATCTGCGAATCGAAATGGAGCGCGAATTTAAAAGCTTCCAGCGCCTGCTCCGGCTGACCAAGCGCACTTAATACTGCACCTTTCCCGCTCCATGCAACGGCGTTGGTTGAGTCAAGCTTAATCGCTTGCTCAAAAACGTCCAGCGCCTCTTTATTGCGATGCATCATATTGAGCGCGGCCCCTTTTCCGTTCAAAGAGGTCACAAGCGACGAATCAAGTTGTAAAGCACGCTCGAAAGACGAAAAGGCCGCGCTATGCTGTCCATTGAGCGCCTGCGTCAGTCCACGTCCCTGCCACGCCTCTGCATTTAAACTGTCGGTCTGGATCACCTGATCGTAGACGGTCAGCGCCTCTCTGACGCGCCGCTGCGTATACAATTGATAAGCATCCTGTAGCAGACGACGAGAGCCGGAAGTGAGGGGAGCCGCTGGCGTCGTGGCGTACGATGAGGTGGTCGCATATGAAGATGGCGTGCGGACCGGATTGAGAGGCAGCGTGCCGCTGATGCGCTGCTCATCGACGCGGCGCAATACCGTTAGCACCTCCTGCGCGCTGGCGGGGCGCTTCTCCGCGTCCATATTCAACATCTTTTGCAGCAGATCGTTCAACTCGATAGGAACCGAGGAATTGATCTCAACGGCTGGTCGGAAGAAAAATGGTTGTTCGCTGGGATCAACACTGGTCAAGAGGCAGTGGAGCAGTGCGCCAAGGCTGTAAATATCGGAGCGCGGCGTACTCTGTGCCTTTCCGTACTGCTCAGGGGCAGCGAAGCCTGGAGAGCCAAGCGCAACCGTATCGTGCGACTGGCCCGGCTTAAAGACACGGGCAATACCAAAATCAATCAGGAAAACATGCTTGCCGCTACTAATCATGACATTCGATGGTTTGAGGTCACGAAAAATGATCGGCGGCTGCTGATTGTGCAGATAGTCCAGCACATCACAAAGCTGCTGTGCCCAGGACAGAACATATTCGAGAGAGACGGAGCTGCCATTCTCCTTCTCCAGATACTCCTCTAACGTCTGCCCTTCGATAAAGTCCATGACCAGATAGGAGCGCTCATTACCGGTGAAATGGTCATAAATACGAGGCAGATTGGGATGTGTCAACTTTGAAAGCAAGCTTGATTCGCGCTCAAAGGCGTCTTCTGCCTCCTGTGCATGAGTAGAAGATAGCCCGGCGCGGCTCATCTCTTTAATTGCGATAGGGCGATTATCAAAACGAGTATCGACTGCTTTATAGACTGCCCCCATTCCGCCCTGGCCGATACGAGCAATCAGTTCATAGCGACCGTTCAATAACGTCTGTTCAGGCAAAGAGCCTGTGGTATGACGGAATGGGAGCGGCGCGGCACAATACTGGCAGAAGCGAGCCGTCAATACATTCGCTGCCCCACAGTTCTCACAGAACTGCTCCTGCGTTGCCATAAATTCTATTTACCCGCTCTTTTGAATATTCTCAACGTATATATCTATTAAACGTGATACAACAACCAGGGTTGCGGATCACTGAAAATTTCCCACGAAATATCATTACCCCATATTATGATAGCACAAAATGAGTACGCTCTTAGCGGCTGGTCTGCTTTGTCTGCTCTATCACCCGCCACAAATGCAGCCATTCGTCAACGCTCAACGTCTCGGCGCGCCGGCTGGCATCGATATTGGCAAGCTTCAACCATTCCCGCACAATCTCATTCTTCTGGTGCAGTCCGTGCGTCAAAGAGTTATGCAACTGCTTCCGTCGCTCGCTGAAACCAGCCTGCACAACGCGAAAGAACTGGTCGCGTTCGGCATGAGAAAGAGGAGCCTGGGGATCAACTTCCACCCGCAGAATAGCCGAATCGACTTTAGGCGCGGGATAAAAAGAGCGAGCCGGAACCCGTGCAATCAAGCTGGGACGCCCGTAAAACTGCACACTTACCGCCAGCAGGCTTAAATCGCCCGGCTCGGCGATGATGCGCTGCGCCACCTCCAGCTGAACCATGACCACCAGCAGGCGTGGCGGATTCTCGCTTTCCAGATAATGGCGAAACGTTGGCGCGGTAATATAATAGGGCAGGTTCGCCACCAGCTTATAGGGTTCATGCCCGAAGAGTTCGACGGGATCAACGAAGCGCAGGTCACGCTCAAGCACCTCAATATTCGTAAAAGCGCGCGTCGTCTTTGCCAGCAGCGTCAGCATATCCCGCTCCAGCTCGACCGCCACAACGCGCCGTGCATGCCGGGCCAGCTCTCGTGTCAACACACCGGTTCCCGCGCCTGCCTCTAAAATCGCATCATCAGGCGCGATCTCTGCCGCCGCCACGATCTGTTCCAGAGCTGCACGATCAATCAGAAAATTTTGCCCAAAGGATTTATTCGGACGCGTACCATGTGCCAGCAACACAGATCGCAGCACATGCACATCGGTAAGATCAATATCTTTTTCTATGTCTCTAGTATAGTCTGACAATCTCTCTTCTCTTATCCGTCGTAATTGTTTTTACTCTAACAGAGCCAGTTAGCGCTGTCAATGCAAAACACAGCATCTAATCAAAGCGGCGGGCATGAAAGCGATTCCAGCGGATAGGAATACCTAACATCCTCAAAACAATCAGCGCTAGAATAGCCAGAGCTGCCAGTATACCACCAATGATAAAAATGGGCAGGAGGAGAGCCACCGCCAGCACGCCCAGTATCACCAGCAACATAGAGACCAGGAAGGGTAGGATATGCAGCACCACAAGAATACCTAGAATGATGGCCGACCAGCGTATCAAGGGATTCTGCCAGGGCGATGAATACGCCGTTCGCTGATGCAGGCGTGATCGCTGCTGATACCAGGGGCCGTAGCGCTGTTCAGGAGGAGGACCAGCTGCGAAGCGTTCATGTGAGCGAGCCTGTGATGATGAGCGGCGGTCATCCTGTGCGCGATAAGCATACTGCGGCGCAGCATCCTCAACAACGTCATCAAACGTTGATGGGTGCTCTTCTTTCGGCACCTCGCCGCTCTTGCGAGAATACGCCTCTCTCCCTCGCTGCTGTCTACTACGTCTTTCCGGTTCTTGATAAAATTCTTGCTGATTCATGCTGCATTCCTTCGACTCTGTGGAACCCCTCTACTTACCATTCATCTTCTCCCAACGTTTCGTAGTCGAGCGATGTATCGCGGGGGAGATCGCACGACCAGCTTCCCCGCGATACATCGCTTTACGAAAGGGGGATTACTGATAACTCTCTACTAATATAGTACGAATGCATTAGAGGATAGTTGCACCGTCCATCGGTCATATTTGCGAAACAAAGTTGGGCACTAAATCGTTATAATGATGTGTTGTATCTTATACCCACCGTAGCCGGTCAAGCTTCTTGCGAAGTGTTGGCTTTCTATCGGTGTATCTTTCGAATTGAACCATTACAAAATTTATTGTTATGATCGAAAAATTATTTGAAGGGACGCTAAGGATAGTGCAAGCACGTCAAGGCCACGAGGAAGGTTAGTATGTCTATAGAAGATAAAAAGAATAATGAAAGCCTTGAAGAAGATACTGCTAAACATCAAGCCGTTTCCGGCGGCGCTCGTAAGGATAAAAAGCAAAGGCAGCCCTCATCATCCAACAACAATGAGCGTACCCCTGAGCCAAAGACAAACGAAACGTCTCGTGAGCAGCACCCACCAGAACAAACAAACAAGCCTTCTGTAACCACTCCAGAGGCATCAAAAGAAACGCCTGCCACACCAGATGAGGCTCCAGTGCGCAAAAATATTGAAAAGGCCGATCAGCCAGAGGTTTTCACTGAAACAAAATCTGCTGATGCTAAAACGCCAGAGGCTAAAGCCCCACCAATACCTCAACCATCCGTGCCAAAGACTCCTCCGCCTGCCATCCCTAAGCGGCCACAGGCGAAAAAGAACCAGGGAGCTGCCATTGTTCCCCGGCGACCACAGGCGAGAAAGGCAGCTACGCCTCCAATAACTCCTCCCCCGCCACAACAGGAGGAACAACCCGCGTTTCTTCCTGCCGACAAAAAGGCAGAGCAACCAGATGAGGCAAAAAAACATGTTGCCGACATGCCCACCACAGCTATTCCCGCCAGCAAACAGGGAGAGCACCAGAGCAAAGCAGAAAGCGCTCAGCCTGATCTTGCTCAAAAGGAGCCGGAGGAAAAAAAAGATGGGCCAGTTCCGTCTAAACAGAAAACACAGGCAAAAGACATCACAGAGCAGCCGACTACTGCTATGTTTGAGCAAAAGGCAATAGAAGAGCCAGCCGCGCCCGTTAAACAGGAAAAGCATATCGCCGATATGTCTACCGCCGCTATCTCTAAGAAAGAGGTGCAGGAACAGCTCGCAGCGGCGAAGGCAAAGAAAGAACTGGAGGCCAAAGCCGGACGCGTCACACCCAAACCTGCGGCCACGAAAAAGGATATCGCGGAACAATCGACGGTAGCGATGCCTGAACAAAAGGTGGGAAAGCAGAACGACACAAAACCGCCTGCGACGCCTCCGGTTGAACCGGCGAAGCAAAATGGCGAAAAGCTGTCCGAGCCAGCCAAGCCAGAAAAACACGTTGCCGACATGTCCACCGCCGCTATCTCTAAGAAAGAGGTACAGGAACAGCTCGCAGCGGCACGAGCACAGAAGGAAGCTGCCAAGCTACCACCTCCTGAACCGGAGTCCACGAATGGCACGCACAAAAAAGCGGTAGCCGTTCTTACTCGACCTCCAGCCCCACCAGCAGGCGTCGCGGTAACTACAACACGACCTGATGCTATTAGCCAGCATCGCATGCGCGTTAATCGTATGTTGATACGCAAAAAGCGACACGAGCGCACAAAGGATGTAGCTCCGCGCCTCGTCACGGTTGCAGCGGTGATCCTGATCGTCTTCACCACCCTGTTTTCGGCAAGTGCCGGTGCCGCCTATGGCTACTATCAAGCCCAGCTCCCGCTGCTCGACGGTATCGCAGGACATTCGCTCTTTCAAACCACTCATATCTATGACCGCAACGGTAAACTGATTTATGAGCTATACGATCAACAATTGGATCGTGGTCGGCGTACCTATGTAAACTACAAAGACATTTCGCCGCTGCTTGTCGATGCCACGGTAGCAATCGAGGACCGCACCTTCTGGACGAACGATGGCGTTGATCCAGTTGGCATCGCGCGCGCATCATTTGCCATCGCCCAGAGCGGCGATGTGCAGGGCGGCGGCAGTACCGTCACGCAGCAGTTGATCAAAAAGCAACTCTTCGACAATCAGCCGCGCACATTCCAGTTGAAAATGGAAGAGGCACTGCTTGCAGCCGGACTTACCCAGCAATATCCTAAATGGAAAATCATGGAGATGTACTTGAACACCGTCTACTACGGTAACATCAACTATGGTGCTGAGGCGGCTGCTCAGGACTACTTCGGTCTGATGCCCAAATGCGATAAAAACCGCTGTGTACCAGCTGTAGCCCAGCTTGATCTCGCTCAGGCTGCAATGTTGGCTGGTCTGCCACAAAGCCCGACCTACTACGCTCCAACCACCAACAAACCGGTTGCACTGGTACGTCAGAAGGCCGTTCTGCAAGCAATGGTCGATACGGGCAAGATCACCCAGGCACAGGCCAACAAAGCAGCCGACGAAATGGCAAAGTACAAGTTCATCTCACATTTTGCGGAGCGGCGGGCCAGCAGACAGGCACCGCATTTCGTCAACTACGTCATCGACCAATTAACCAACCTGTTAGGAGCGCAAACGCTGGTTTCCGGCGGCTTTAACGTCTACACAACGCTGGATCTGGATTTGGAAAAAAAGGTCGAGCAGATTGTTTACAGTAAGCTCTATCAGCAGCAGAACGATAACTACCTCGGCTTTTATGGCATCTTGAGCCGCGATAAAAACGTGAACAACGGAGCTGTGATGGTGATGAATCCGGCAACTGGCGAAATTCTGGCGATGGATGGTAGCGCCAACTACAACGCCAATAATCCCAAGATGAATGGACAGGTTAATGCAGCTCTTTCCGTGCGCCAGCCTGGATCATCGATGAAACCCATCGTCTACGCCACCGCGTTTGAGATGGGCTGGTCGCCTGGTATGATCATTCCCGACCATCAAACGACCTATCCCTATCCCGATCCGGCACCGCCAAAATACTATACGCCGCACAACTACGATAACAAGTTTCATACTGACTATCCCATGACGGCTCGTACAGCGATCTCGAACTCGTTTAATATTCCAGCACTCGATACGGCGATGTTTACGGGCATCCCCAACATCTTAAACATGGCGGGCCGCCTTGGAGTGCCAGAAATCGGCAATCTGCCACCGAATCAGGTCGGCGTATCGATAGCTCTTGGTGCGAAAGAGGCTTCGTTGCTGCATATGACCAACGCCTACAGCACCTTCGCTAATCAGGGCATGCGCGTGTCGCCAACCTCTATTCTGGAAATTACCGATAACCAGGGTCGCCCACTCTACAAATATGACACGAGCCATCCAAAGGGGACACAGGCTATTGGCTCAGATGTCGCCTTCATGGTTAGCAGCATGCTCTCCGACAAAGCCGCTCGCTATCACGAATTTGGCCCGGGCAATCCGCTTGAGCTTGATCGTCCTGCCGCCGCCAAAACCGGGACGACCGATAACTTCGCTGATAACTGGACGATTGGTTACACGCCTCATCTGGCGGTGGGCGTCTGGGTCGGCAACAGCAACAACGAGCAAATGTATGATGTCACTGGTATTACTGGTGCTGGTCCCATCTGGCATGATGTGATGGATTACGCCAACCAGCGCTACAAGCTTCCGCCGGACGATTTCGTCAAACCGAAAAACGTACATGCCGGAACGGTCTCAGCAACAACCGGGCTGGTGCCACGACCGGGCGAAACAACCGTCACCGACTGGTACATCGACGGCACGCTGCCAACTATTCAGGGAAGCAATTACTCCATACCCGTGAGCTGCAAAGGCAAGAAGTGCAATAACAAGAATAACGATAACGGAGGGAATAACAATAACAACGACAACAATAACTAAATAGGGGAGGCGGACTCTTCCGCTCCATGACAATAAATAGTTGTTTGCTTTCTTTATCACCCCACGCGTACAATGAGTATGCGTGGGGTGATTTGGCAAAGAATGAACAGGGAGGAGATTATGGCATCAGAACAGAACAACAATAGCGAAGCCCCTGAAACCAGCTTTCGCCCGTTGACGCGGACGGAACGACGCAACCTCTGGCTGCAAACCTACGGCAAGCAAGACATGGCGCTACAACTCTGGGTCAGGTTGGCGGAACAACAAAATCAAGAGTTTGAAGTGATGTTTCAAATGCACGGCCTGCTGGTCTTTGGTCAGTTGGTCAGCACGCAGACATACGCACAGTTTCACATCGATATTTACGAAAACATGTATCGGCAAGAGGCACCTGAAACGGCAGATTTTTTGCGCGAGTACTATAGCGCCCTGGTGCCCCCACCCGAACAGCCGGAGATCGGCCCCGAAGGGCTACCCATCCTCTATCAATATGTCCATTTGCGCGATACCACGATTCTCAACGCAGGCCATCGCACGAAGCTCCCCTACTGGCGCGGCAAGATCAGCGAGATCGACGCCTTTGTACTGGGAGCAACTCCCGGAGAATAAGCGTTCGACGCGCTCATTGGCGCGTCGAACGATCCTTCCTGCTACGTGATCCATAGGTGTTGACCAGTTGCAGCACCCAGGCGTAGACCTGCAATGTTATTTGCCGACTCCAGACATAGACCTGTAATGCTCGCTGCCGGCTCCACTGATACATTCGCTGTAAGTAGGGCTGGATTTGCTGTATCCACGCTTGTAGTCGCCTCTCCCAGCGCTGTAGTCCCGTTTGTTGCAACTGCGTGCCGGGCAGCGGTGTCCGCACAGAAGCCAGCATAGGAGCTTGTCTGGCGGGAGACGCGATCCGTGGCTCTGTTTCCATCACCTTTTTCACAACCGCCTCAAACTTGGCGCTATTGTCTCGCGCAACAAGCGGCTCGTGTAGCGGTGCATAAGGAGAGATATGCTGTTGGGCGGCGATTGCCCCCTTCACCACACCGGAAAATGACTCGCCTTTCCTGACGCCGCCAAAATTGGGCAGCTCCGGCTCAGAGGCTATTGTTGGCGTCACACTTGGCATTTCCCCAGTTACCTGCTTCTCTATGACGTTGCGAACAATGGAATCGAAAGAGAGCGGCTTTTGTAGCACATTGTTTGCGCTTTGACCAGTCTCCTGATACACAGGCGAATCGGGCTGTAGTATGGGTGGGACCGGCGAGACCGGCTGCTCAGTTGGCTGATCGGTTTGTGCGCTCTGGAACGCCTGTGGCAACCAGGAGGGAAGCTCCGGGAATCCTGCAACTGGTTCACTAACTGATGCGGCCTGGACCGATTGCGCAGATTGGACTGGCTGCGCAATGGTCGCTTTGTTGAAGGGCTGTGGTATCCAGGTCGGCATTTCTGGAAAGCTCATCTGATGATCGCTGCCAATAGATGCCGGGGCTGCCTGTGCCGTTTGAGCCGGTTTCGAAAGGGTCGATTGTCGGAAAGGTTCGGGCAACCAGGAAGGGAACTCTGGAAACTCGCCTGGCTCATCGTCGGGCATGACAGGCGCTGGCGGCTGTGGAAACGGCGTTAAATTATCTTTGTGCCGCGTCTGAGTGGTTGTATGCGCAAGCAATGACTGCTGGGCAAACCCGGCTGGCGGTTGCGGAAACGGCGTCAGATTATCCTTACGCCCGGCACGCGCTACCGGCTGCTGTGCCTCGCTCTGAAGCGGGGATAAGTCGATCTGCGGCTGAACATTTTGAGCCGGCAATGGTCCGCTCTCCGCGCCTTCATCGGCCTCTTCCTCCTCCGTCCAGCGCTTACTCCAGGGGGCAAGCCAGGTGATATCCGGGCCTTCATCGCTTTTGCCACTCGCTTTCCAGCCAAACTCCAGGGCGTCGAGAAATTCTGCGCAGGTGGCGGGGCGACTTTCTGGTCGTTTTGCCAGACCACGCATCAGTACCTGTACAACCTCTAGCGGAATGTAGGTATTGAACTGGCGCGGCTCTGGCGGCTGCTCTTTGACCTGACGAGCAAGCGTCTCATATGAAGTTTTGCCCTGGAAGGGGAAGCGTCCCGTGAACATTTGATAGGCAATGACAGCCAGGCTGTAGCGATCGCTGGCGGCCTCTTCCGCTCCCTCGATCAATTCTGGAGCCATATATTCTGGGGTTCTGTACTCAGGACGAGCACTCCCGAGATGGCTGGCAACGCTGATCATTTTCACAGCGCCAAAATCAGAGAGTTGCAGCCAGCCCTTGCGCAAGAACATGTTTTCGGGCCGCACATCGCGATGCAACACGTGTTTGTGATGGGCGTAATCCAGGGCACGCGCAGCCTGCCTGAGATAGCGTAAGCTTTCGTAGACGGGAAGCATCCCTTTCAGCGTTTGCATCCGTTCGGCAAGAGTTCCACCTGGAACGTAGGGCGTCACCAGATAGGGCATCACCTCTCCGTTATCGGTCTCCTGCTCGCCAAAGTCCTGAATAGCAAGAATGTGTGGATGCTCCAGAGCAGCAACGGCACGGGCCTGTGCAGCAACATCGTTCAGATAAGCCCGATTGCTTGCCGGAACAGTAGGCAGCATTTTAATAGCAACCTTCTGCTGATTTTGTTCATCAATCGCCTGGCAGACAACACAACCATTGCTCTGCCCAAGCAACTGTGTTACCTGATAGCGCCCGATTTTCTTACCTTGCCAATTGCCCATAGTGCTCTCCATGAAATATATCGTTCCTCCATACAGCTATCTGCTATTCTGCGTTAGACATGCTTTTTATACAAGTTTTATGAATTTATGGTGATGATCTCCCCTGTTTCATAGTCGCGCAGGTGCGGAATTGCGCGATAAATCGCGCGGCTACGATAGGAAGAAGATTAGCGCATTATCTTTTTTTCAGATCATATGAATACAGTATTCCAGGGGTATAGACAAGCATACGGTGAACGGGGTCTGGCTATGCCAGATCCCCGTATCCATTATAGCTTGCAGTGTGTCAAAAGAGAACGTTTTATGGATTAATCTGTACCAATGTACCAATCGAAGCCCAACTATAGAGCCATGCTGCGGCTTTAAGCGGGATTGTCACGCAGCCATGAGTACCTGTGAGCCAACCACTCGCGGGATCGTAATGATTGACGTTTGTGCCAGGACCATAGACGCTACGCCACCAGGAGTCATGGATAAAGAAGCCACCAGTCCTCCATTCGAGCGCATAATTGATATGAGTGGGCGGATAATAGTAAGGAGATCCCTGCGGCCAGGGAGACGTGAAGGTGGTCGGACTAAGCTTAGCAAAGACAGAATACGTGCCGGTGGGAGTACTCAGGTCGGGTTGTCCGGTAGTAGCTGGCGTATTATAGACGAGCGAGCCATTATTGTACGCATACAACCATTGTTTAGAAATGCTGACCACAATTGTTTTGCCACTAGCAAGCGAGGCTGCATGTGAAGGGAGAGCAGTTTGCGGGCTAAGCAGCAAGAACAGAGCCATCAGCAAAGAGAGGGAGGCGATGAATAGCAGTTTGCGAATGGAAGAGCACATGGATACTCCTTTCTAGTAGCGACAATCCCTTGCGGTTGTCGCGGGGAATGACCACCTCAATTCTGAGTATACATGCAAGATATTTGCAAACACAAGTGTTGCACGCATAAAAAAAGAGATACACCATTATGAGAGACAATGGTGCATCCCTTCTATATATTAGAAAAGAGATAACTGTTGCGGTGGCTCCTCACGGGACTTGGGAGGCCGGGGCAATTTGCGCGGAGATTCGCTGGCTATACGTTCGGCTTCCGCAATGATGATCGGGATCTTTTTGAAGTCATCGCGGATCACGTTTTTGAGATCGGGTTTATGCAAACCAGCAGCGGGATGATACATCGCAATGCAAATATATCCATCTTTCTTGCGGGCGCGGCCATGAATCGCGCTGATCTTCTCGTTGCCAAAGAACTTTGTCATCGAATAGCGACCAAGCGTCACAATAACATGTGGTTGGATTGCGGCAATCTGACGATTGAGATATTCATCGCAGGCAACAATCTCTTCAGGGAGGGGATCACGATTATTCGGGGGACGACATTTTACAACGTTCGTAATAAACACATCGGAGCGTTTCAGATTAATGCTGTCCAGCAGTTCATCAAGAAATTGTCCGGCAGGCCCAACGAATGGGCGACCCTGTCGATCTTCTTGCTGACCCGGTCCTTCTCCAATAAAAAGCACCTTCGCCTGGGGATTGCCTTCGCCTGGAACAGCTCTCGTACGACCTTTACAGAGATTACATTTTGAACAGGTAGAAACCTCAATGGCTACCTCTTTCAGCATCTCCTCCGACGACATACAACATTTCCCCTTTTCCTAGAAAATAAATGGGCATCAGCAATCAGGGTGCGATTGGACGGCAACACTGGCGTCCAATCGCGAACAACAAGCAATATTTGCACCATGCAAGAAAAGGTTGATTACCAGCGACGCTCGGGTGGACGACCGTAGTTGTCACGGCGAGGACCACTGGGGCCACGTCCCGTGTTACCGGAACCGCCGCCCATTGGTCGGCGCTGCCCGAAGCCACCACCGCTGCTGCGATCACCATAGCGGTCGCGGTTATCGCGCTCATTATAGCCGCCGCGCTCACGGTTGCCGCCATAGCCACCACGATCATTATAGCCACCAGGACCACGACCACCACCAACGGAACCCTCGCGCTCGCGTCCCATGCCATAGCCGCCACCAGAGCGTCCACCGGGACCGCCACGACGCGCGGGGCCGCGCTCTTCAGGCTCAATCGTTGGCATCTCGCCGCTCAAAGCTGCGCGACGGGAAAGATTGATACGTCCCTGACCATCGACCTCGATCACCATCACGGTAATCTCATCACCGACAGAGACGACATCTTCGGGGCGATTGACCTGGTAATCGGCCAGTTGAGAGGTGCGTACCAGACCCTCTTTGCCCGGCAGGATCTCGACAAACGCGCCGAAATCAACGAGGCGGCGAACTGTGCCGGTATAGATGCGGCCAACTTCGACCTCTTCGGTCAGAGCGCGTACGGCATCCAACGCCTGCTGCATCGCCTCGCTAGAAGTTGCGGAGACATTGACGGAGCCATCGTCCTCAATATCGATCTTCGCGCCGCTCTCCTCCTGAATCTTGCGGATCATTTTGCCGCCCGGCCCGATAACTGCACCGATCTTATCAGGATTGATCTTGATGGTCTGGATACGTGGCGCATACTCAGACAGCTCCTCGCGTGGAGCATCGATTGCGTCAAGCATCTTCTCCATGATAAACATGCGGCCTTCACGCGCCTGCTCCAGCGCCTTCGACATGATATCGTAGGTAATGCCCTTGACCTTGATATCCATCTGAAGGGCGGTGACGCCATCAGCGGTACCGGCGACCTTAAAGTCCATATCGCCGAGCGCATCCTCGATCCCTTGAATATCGCTGAGAACCGCCCATTTGCCAGCGCGCTCGCCTTCGCCAGTGATCAGGCCCATCGCAACGCCCGCGACAGGGGCATGAATGGGAACACCGGCATCCATCAGCGAGAGGGTGGTGCCACAGACCGAACCCATCGAGGTTGAACCATTCGATGAGAGCACATCGGAGACGGCACGAATGGTGTAGGGGAACTCCTCATGCGAGGGGATGACCGCTGCAACGGCACGCTCAGCCAGAGCGCCGTGTCCGATCTCGCGACGACCAGGACCACGCAAAGGCTTGCTTTCGCCTGTTGAGAAGGGTGGGAAATTATAGTGGTGCATGAAGCGCTTGCTCTCACTGGCACCAAGTCCATCAAGGATCTGCTCTTCGCCCGGTGAACCAAGCGTCACCACGCTCAAAACCTGCGTCTGTCCGCGTGTGAAGAGGGCGGAACCATGTGTGCGTGGCAGGAGGCCAACCTCGCAGGTGATGGGGCGAATGGTTTTGAGGTCGCGACCATCGGGGCGGGTAGCAGTATCCAGAATCGTGTTACGAACGTACGCTTTTAGCTCTTTCTCGTAGAAGTTAATGATATCTTTCAAACGATCGGGATACAGGGTGCCCAGTTCTGTCACCAGCTCGTCCTGCACCTGGCTGAGCGCCTGAGAGCGAGCGGTTTTATCGGGGTTATTGACAGCCTGCTCGAAGCGAGGACGCACAAACTCGGCCACGCGCCCGTGCAATTCTTCATCAACCGGAGCGGGGTTGAAAGGACGCTTGGGCTTGCCAGACACCTGCATCAACTTTTCTTGCATCTTAATGATATCTTGCAGCGCCTCGTGGCCAAAGCGTACAGCCTCCAGCATCAGATCTTCGGGCAGCTCTTTGGCTCCGGCCTCCACCATCATCACCGCATCGGCTGTTCCAGCAATTGCCAGATCGAGTTTGCTGCGGGACATCTGCGACTCCAGGGGATTGATCACCAGCTGATCATCGATATAGCCGACGCGTACGGCTCCAACAGGGCCAGCGAAGGGAATATCAGAGAGGCTTAGAGCGGCAGAAGCGCCGACAATACCCATGATATCAGAATCATTTTCCTGGTCTACAGAAAGCACAGTAATGACGATCTGCACATCATTGCGATATCCTTTGGGGAAGAGAGGGCGAAGAGGGCGATCAGCGAGACGGCAGGCGAGAATGGCGTGTTCAGTAGCGCGACCTTCGCGTTTGATAAAACCACCGGGGATTTTACCGGCAGCATACATACGTTCTTCAACATCAACAGTTAATGGAAAAAAATCAATACCTTCACGAGGCTCATCGCTGCCAACCGCAGTGGCCAGGATAACGGTATCTCCGTAGCGCACCAGCACAGCGCCGCTACTCTGCTCTGCCACACGACCGGTCTCGATACTCATGACGCGGCCCCCAATGACAGCTTCTTGACGGTGAATCATATTTCCTCCGACTTATTGGCACCCTATACCTAACATAGCTTCAACATGCATTTCACTTAGAGTCTTTCACATCCCAACGCTTACAATAAACTGGGTGCAATTACTCTTTTGTATGTACGATCCTGTTGTTGTGATCGCGCCTGTAGTCATCTTTCGTCTCTTCTTGCTCGCGCGCGAATCGCATACAAATCTATCTGTCCTGTGTGTGTGTGGATTTCCCCTCTGCCTCTTGACTTCACTCGTACTGATAGCTCTAGCTCGCTTCTTTCACGACAATGCTTTCTGGTCTTCTGTGGTGGAGAAAATGGAGCAGCGGTCGGGCGTTCCATATGGTAGCGCCATGACACAACACCGACCGCATCCACAACAAATCCGTGCCTAGTGGCGCAGGCCCAGCCTGGTTATTAGCGCCCGGTAGCGCTCTGGACTTTTCTTGCTGATATATGCCAGCAAACGTCGGCGTTGCCCAACCAACATCATCAGGCCGCGACGTGAATGGAGGTCATGCTTATGGATTTTCAGATGCTCGGTAAGCTGATTAATACGACGCGTCAGGATCGAGACCTGCACTTCGGGCGAACCGGTATCAGTTTCATGGACACGGGAATCAGCAATAACCTCTGCCTTTTCTTGAACAGTCAATGCCACGCTTCTCACTCACCTCCTAGTGATACAATTCATGTCTTCATCGGGAGCGCAGGCCTTGTCCCCGCCCACGATTGATAATAATAGGTGGAAAAATGACGACTCTACGTTCGCATTATAGCATGGATAACGTAGGGGTGCAATGAAAAGCGCCCCTACGTTAGAAGATTGTAATGGAAAATAGAGTGTCGTAGGGGCGCTGTTTAGAGGCAGCAGCCCCCTTAACACGAATAGCAGCAAAACTACTTAACGGTGACTTTCGCGCCAACCTCGGCCAGTTTCGCAGCGATTTTCTCGGCCTCGTCTTTAGAGACTGCCTCTTTAACAGCTTTAGGAGCCTCGTCAACGACAGCTTTGGCCTCTTTCAGACCCAGGCCGGTCAGTTCGCGCACAACTTTAATGACGTTGATCTTGTTGGGGCCAACCTCGGTGAGGACGGCATCGAACTCGGTCTGCTCTTCGATAGGTGCGGCAGCAGCCTGCTCAGCAGGTGCAGCTGCGGCAGCAGCGCCAGCAACGGCGACAGGTGCGGCGCTCACGCCCCACTCTTCCTGCAATTTCTTGCTCAGTTCGACGAGTTCCAGGACATTCAACTTGCCAATTTCTTCAATAATGCTTGCTACGGACATGATATATTCCTCCTGATTATTTTATTCGCTAACGGGTCCACCGTTGAGTTGCTCTGCATGAGCCTGCAATACATAACAAAGATCGCGCAATGGGGCGGTTAACAAACTGTACATTGTGCTGAGCGGCCCCTGAATGGTGCCTACAACCTGCGCTTTGGTCTGATTCTTGCCACCAGAAATTTTTGCAACACCCTCAACCTGCTCAGGGTTGAGTGCGCGGCCACCAAGAATAGCGGATTTGAGAACGGCTACCCTGGAACCCTGCACATAATCGTTGACGGCTTTTGCCGCAGCTACTTCATCATCATAGCCAAATGCAACTGTGGTCTGGCCGTTGAAGATGCTTTTATCCAACTCTGTCATGTTGTTTCGCTCACTGGCGATACGTAACAGAGTGTTTTTCGTAACCTGAAGCTCCAGCTTCGCGGCACGCATCTTGGCGCGCAGATCGTTCATGTCTTTCACAGACATACCCTGCGTCTGCACCAGTACTACGATAGATGCGCGGCTCAACTTCTCCGTTAATACATCAATCTTCTCTGCCTTTTCCTTTGTTGGCATCGATTGCTCCCTCCTTTCTGATGCGGGATCTAGCTAGATAGGGAAAAAACGCGAAAAAACGCCTTCGGTAATATGTACCGAAGGCGAGAGATACTCATTTTCTGCTCTACAACGACGCACGTACTATTACTGCACGCAGCATCAGTTGTCTGCTTTATTGAAATTCCCTCGGCAAGCCGCCGATTGCTCGACGTTTATGTGCCATGATAGGCATACTTGCTGTCTTCGGTTGATTGATTATTTTGTTGTATGGTCTCTATTCACCCGCGACAACCACAAGGGATTGTCGCTACATGGTCATACAATTACAGCGAGCAGGTGGATTAAACCTGTGGCTTGAGGGCCAGCGCAGACGCGACCTCAAGGCGTACGCTTGGAGACATGGTGGATGTCAACACCACGCTCTTCACATAGGTTCCTTTTGCGCCGGATGGACGTGCGCGCACCACCGAATCAACGACGGATGCGACGTTGGAAAGGATTGCCTCTTCGCTGAACGAGAGCTTACCCGCAGGGATATGCAACAGCGAGGTGCGATCAACTTTGAACTCTACACGACCAGCTTTGACTTCACGAATGGTTCTGGCGAGATCAAAGGTAATTGTACCAGCTTTCGGGCTGGGCATCAAGCCACGAGGACCGAGTTTGCGACCAAGACGACCGACTTTACCCATGACATCGGGAGTTGCGATGGCGACATCAAAACCGAGCCAATCGCCCTCGATCTGTTTGATCAGATCGTCCAGGCCAACAAAGTCTGCGCCAGCCGCCTCCGCCTCGGCGACCTTCTCGCCCTGTGCAAAGACCAGCACCTTGACCTCTTTACCAGTGCCAGCGGGCAGCATAGCCACGCCGCGCACCATTTGATCCGCATGTCGGGGATCAACACCGAGCTTCATATGAACTTCGACAGTGGAGTCGAACTTCACGTAATTCATTTTCTTGAGGAGTGAAATGGCCTCCTGGGGCTGATAGAGCTTCTCGGCATCGACGAGTTTAGCCGCCTCCAGGTATTTCTTACCGTGTTGTGTCATCTTCTTTTATGCCCTCCTTGAGGCAAAAACCGCAGTGACTCTCGGGCCATGCTTGCTTAACGAATCTAGCTAATGGTAATACCCATGCTGCGGGCGGCACCTTCAACCGTGCGCTCTGCGGCCTCAATACTGTTCACATTGAGGTCTTTCATCTTCAATTCTGCAATCTCGCGCAGTTTCTCACGGGAGATCTCGCCAACCTTTGTTTTATTAGGAGCCGCTGACCCCTTCTCAACGCCGGCCGCTGTCTTGAGCAGATACGACACTGGCGGAGTGCGCGTCACAAAGGTAAAAGAACGATCCTCATAAATGGTAATATCAACAGGAATGATCTGGCCTGCCTGTTCCGCAGTACGCGCATTGTATTCCTTACAGAACATCATAATATTGACGCCGTGAGGACCAAGCGCGGTACCAACAGGGGGAGCAGGGTTGGCCTTCCCAGCCGGGATCTGTAGACGGACTACAGCTTTAATACGCTTTGCCATGACAACTTAAACTCCTCAAGAACCAAATGGTATTCTTAGATTTTCTCAACCTGGAGGAAATCCAGGACAACAGGGGTTTCACGACCGAAAAACGATACCAATACAGTAACTTTATTGCGATCCATATTAATATCGCTTACCGTACCAATGAAATCGGCGAACGGGCCATCAATCACACGTACACTCTGGCCTTTAGAGAAACTAATCTTGGCCTTTGGCTTTTCAGTTTCCTTCGTAACCTGCTTCAGGATGGACTTAATCTCGTGTTCCTGGAGAGGAACAGGTTTTGTCCCCGAGCCAACGAAACTTGTAACACCAGGCGTGTTACGTACGACATACCAGGCTTCATCACTCATAACCATCTCGACTAATACATAGCCAGGGAAGGTTTTACGCTGTACAGTACGTCGCTGACCCTGTTTAATCTCCACCTCTTCTTCCATCGGGACAATGACCCGAAAGATTTTATTGCGCATATTCATTGACGAAATGCGAGCTTCGAGGTGGCTCTTTACTTTGTTCTCATACCCGGAATATGTATGAATCGCGAACCATGCACGCTCTTCTTCTTGCTTTGCTCCGCTATCACTGGTATGTTCAGTAACCACAGCGTTTCCCTTCATGCTTTCCAGATGACGAAGCTACTTGCCGCCGCCAATAATAAGAAGGAAGAGATGATACAATCCAAAGTCGGCAGCTGCCAGGAGCGCTCCTACCAGAACAGAGATGACGATGACCGCAATGGTCATGTTCCTGGCTTGCTCGAAGGTGGGCCATGTCACCTTATGACGGAGTTCATAATATGCTTCCAGGAAAAAGCGACCAATGCGATTGCTGCGAATACGAGCAACAATAGGGGAGCCTTTTTCGCGGCGCGGGGCCGCTTTGCTCTCTGTCTTCTGCTCTTTCCGCACTTCGCGTGTCGCTACTCTGGCGCTTTTTGCTGGCTGCTCCTTTTCCTTGCCGCGTGTTTTGAGTTCAGCCGTTTGACTCCGACCTGTGCTTTTCTTCTTTTCGGCCATTTTGTTTGCCACGTTCAACCTTTCTCGATCAGTAGCGACCGTTATACTAGCACCATCAGTACTCTGCTGTCAGCCATTGTCAGCGTACTATTGGCCTACTATTGTACCATCCTACTATCTACTTGGTTTCACGGTGGGACGCATGTACCCGGCAAGTGGTACAGAATTTGCGCAGTTCGAGACGCTCAGGGTTGTTTTTCTTATTCTTCGAGGTGGTATAATTGCGGCTTTTGCAGGTCGTGCAAGCCAGCGTCACCACAATGCGATTTTCTTTGCCTTTAGCCATAATTTTCTCCGTTCAGGCTTGGCTTGCCAGTGTATTAAGATAGACGTCGATCGTATCTCAGGATAAGCAGTGGTGGGCGGGCGTATATATAATATATGCGCGCCCGCCCACGCTTCTGTGCTATCTGA
This sequence comes from Reticulibacter mediterranei, assembly GCF_016587455.1. Lineage (NCBI taxonomy): Bacteria > Bacillati > Chloroflexota > Ktedonobacteria > Ktedonobacterales > Reticulibacteraceae > Reticulibacter > Reticulibacter mediterranei. The sequence continues at coordinate 3,740,167 of NZ_BNJK01000001.1, forward strand.
GTTATTCAATGATACCGGTGCAGTTGCCAGCGCCAACGGTGCGACCACCTTCACGGATGGCGAAGCGCACGCCCGCTTCCATGGCCACCGGCTGGATCAGCTCAACCGTCATCTCGATGTTATCGCCCGGCATCACCATCTCCACCCCCTCTGGCAACTGGATCGCTCCAGTCACGTCGGTCGTGCGGACATAGAACTGAGGACGATAGCCGTTGAAGAAGGGGGTATGGCGACCACCCTCCTCTTTGGAGAGGACATAGACCTGGGCCTTAAACTTCTTGTGCGGCTTGATGGAACCGGGTTTGGCTAGCACCTGTCCGCGCTCGATGTCGGCACGCTCCACGCCTCGGAGCAAACAGCCCACGTTGTCGCCTGCGATGCCGGAGTCCAGCGTTTTCTGGAACATCTCGACGCCGGTGACCACGACGGTGCGGGTCTCCTCTTTCATGCCCACGATCTCGATGTTCTCCCCCACCTTCACCTGTCCGCGCTCGATACGCCCGGTCGCTACGGTGCCACGTCCTTTAATGCCGAAGACATCTTCCACCGGCATCAGGAAGGGCAGATCCACCGCGCGCTCGGGGGTAGGAATGTAGCTGTCCACCTGATCCATCAGCTCCCAGATGCATTTGGCATCAGGATCATTGCGCGAGAGATCGCCTTTGCTTTCCAGGGCTTTGAGGGCCGAGCCACGCACGACGGGCACATCATCGCCGGGGAAGTCGTTCTTGGAGAGCAGTTCACGCACTTCCAGTTCGACCAGTTCCAGCAACTCCTCGTCGTCCATCATGTCGGCTTTGTTGAGGAAGACCACGATGGCTGGCACGTTGACCTGGTGGGCCAGCAGCACGTGTTCGCGGGTCTGAGGCATCGGGCCATCAGGAGCGCTCACCACCAGGATCGCACCATCCATCTGGGCGGCTCCGGTGATCATGTTTTTGATGTAGTCGGCGTGACCGGGGCAGTCCACGTGGGCGTAGTGGCGTTTCTCCGTCTCGTACTCCAGGTGAGCGATCGCGATCGTGATCCCGCGCTCGCGCTCTTCGGGAGCTTTGTCGATCTGGTCAAAGGCCGTATATTTGGCAAGCTGAGCAGCGGCCAGCACTTTGGTGATGGCGGCTGTCAGGGTCGTCTTACCATGGTCAATGTGTCCAATGGTTCCCACGTTCACATGCGGCTTTGTTCGCTCGAACTTTTTCTTAGCCATTTTGTATTGTGGCTCCTTTTGCAATCCTACTTGCGATCAGATAGCAATGGGTATAGACATGCAGCAGCCGTCCCCTGATAACCTGATCGTTAAAAAGATAACTTCCCAACTCAAATCCAGCTCAAATCTATAATCTGACCGATTCATTTTGCTGATCTATATCTGAGTCAGAAGGAAGCGACGATCAACCAGAAGACGGCGGCAAAACTTATAAACCTACGCGGAATTTCGTGAAGATGGAACCGGAGCGAGAAGAATAATCCAGCCCAGACATCCTTCAGAAACCACGAAGCCCGTGATGGGAATCGAACCCATGACCCCAGTCTTACCAAGACTGTGCGCTACCGCTGCGCCACACGGGCAAATCACTTTGGAGGAATTTGGTGGGCAGTGGAGGATTCGAACCTCCGAAGCTTGCGCAACTGATTTACAGTCAGTCCCATTTGGCCACTTTGGTAACTGCCCTTAATTTAACCTTGTGCATTGAGTTTGTTGTGCGTCCGCCAGTTCGTTCTGACTGATCGACGGGCATATTATAGCCGACGCTTTGTTTGCTGTCAAGTACTTTGTTGGGCCATTTTATAAAGAAGCTAAAGAGGGACAAATCCATAAAAATTGGTCGATTTCTCTTCTTCTTTATGTGGCCTATGATAGGGGTAGCAGAGAATATAGTTGCGGTTTCTGGCACAGTTGTGCTCACACGCAGTGACAATCATGGGGTATACTGATGCTGGTACACACTCTGTGTATCTCCTCTACCTGTTCTCTCCCCTAGATTTTGGAGGTATATCATGGCAATTGCGAAACAGCCCTTTGGTCGCAGCGGACATATGAGTACACGCACGTTATTTGGTGCCGCCGCGCTTGGTTCCGTCACGCAGGCGGAGGCCGATCAAACCCTGGAGGTGTTGCTCCAATATGGTGTGAACCATATCGATGTGGCCGCAAGTTATGGTGATGCCGAGCTGCGTATTGCTCCCTGGCTGGCTCGCTATCGCTCTCAATTCTATCTGGCAACGAAGACCGGAGCGCGTAAGGCTCAGGAGGCGAAGGAAGAGTTGCATCGATCGCTTGATCGCATGAAAACCGACTATATCGATCTCTGGCAGCTCCACAACCTTGCTGATCCTATCGAGTGGGATATTGCGCTCAGTCCCGGTGGCGTGCTGGAAACGGCTATCGAGGCCAAAGCGCAGGGATTAATCAAAGCAATTGGAGTTACTGGGCATGGCACGCAGATTGCCGCCACGCATCGTCGCAGCCTCCAGCGCTACGACTTCGACTCGGTGCTGCTGCCTTATAACTACGTAACGATGCAAAACCCATATTATGCCGAGAACTTCAATGCGCTGGTCGAGACGGCACAGCAGCGCAACGTGGCGGTGCAAACCATCAAATCCATCGCCTATCGCCATTGGATGGGGCGTGAGCATACCCATTCCGTCTGGTATCAGCCCTTGCAGGAACAGCACGATATCGATCTGGCCGTCCACTGGGCGTTGAGCCGACCCGGTATCTTCCTCAACACGGTGGGAGATATTCATCTGCTGCCAAAAGTACTGGATGCCGCCAGCCGCTTCCAGCCAGAGCAGGCACCAACCGACGAGCAAATGAAAGAAATGGTAGCGCGCTTGCAAATGGAACCGCTGTTTGTATAAATGCTACTAACGAGAAAGAGGTCTCTAGCAATGCACTTTGAGACCTCTTTCTTTACTATTAGAAATCAAATCTAGGCATCAATCTTACGATCCAATTCCAAAAGATCACTCAAAAAACGATATAAGAGTACAACATCTTTCTGATATATCGTCTTTTCGCTTATCCAATCGTCCTGCGCAATGCTCGATGTGTTTGCAGCACCGGGTTGAAGAATGCTAGTAATGCATGCTACTAGTGCCTTATCTTTTTTAGTAAAAATTAGATCTTTGGTGTGAATTTCATCCAGATCATTAATAAACTGCAAAGCTCCCTTTTTATGATCAAGGTAGACAATTGAGGCGCACTCGTTCAGCATAGAGTCTAAAGAGCCTTGCCTTTTGTTATCAGGCAACACATAAATACCAGTTCTGGGAGGTCCATTTGTGATACTTCCTGGCATTTCTGAAAGAGAGGGAAAGATGGTTCGTAACTCCTTAGCTTTCTTTTTAGCTACCGCATCTGGTTGCCTATTATCAGCATCGACAATCAATCCGAATGAGTAAATCTCACGAGCATAACGCATATGATTCGTTGTAATTGCAATGAGGTTTTTAATCAGTTCGCTACCTTCACCCCAATAGACAGCTATAGAATGCGTTGCTGAAGTAAGAATAGACGGCATATCTAGTCGAACATATAACTTTCCCTTTTTAGGATATGTAGGAACAAATCCTCCCCAAAAAGGATCTAAATTAGCTCCATTCCCATCAAACTTTGTTAAACCAGACAATTGAAGCAATTTAGCAATTGCCGCTTGATCGTGTGGACCTTCGGTTGCCAGGAGACAATACTTCAGGCTCACTATCTTATCTCCATTCCCAACTCTTCACGCAATCGCACAACCGTCTCTTTATCAAACCTCACAACATTCGTTCGCTCTTCATCCTGTTGCAAACGGTAGGCTACAAAATCAGTCTGATCTCGTGCCGCATCAAGAATCGCATCCACGGCTTCAAGGCTATGCGTTGTTGCAAATAACTGGACGTTGTTGCTAACACAGACGTTGACAAGCCAGCTAAAAGTTTTCTCGAGTGCAGTTGTGTGGATCGCTGTCTCTAATTCGTCAATCAACAACAAACCATTTTTTACTCTTGGAATAGATGTCGCCAGAGTGAAAACGCGCCGTAACCCATCGCCAAACGTAGACAATGGAGCGCGGCCCAATTTTTTGTGCTTTATCGATAGTATTTGACTACGCTCTGAAGGCAGAATAATATCAACATCCTCAATAGCTGGATCAAAGAAACGTAAGAGGTTAATTGTCTCTTGCTTTAAATCTGCTTCCACCACCTCACTCCATAACTGCGATGTTAATCCACCCGTGCGGTGCGAAAATGGAGTTACTATCTGGCTAGGAACAGGAGGCACACGATTTTTTTGTCGATTAGGCGGAAAAGGGCTACGATCAGAAAATGTTATCTCCTCTTGAAATGAGGCATCCTGTCCTTCAAACATGGCTAGTTGTATAAATTTCGTAAAGGCTAAAACATTAATTTTAATGCTATCAACCTCTATTTCTCTTTCATCTACTACATTCTCATCCAATTTCACACCACTTCTTGATACACCTACTATTTCGGAGAATTTTTCATAAGAGGCAGAAACTTTTTCAATGGGCGAATCGCCTGAAGCAGAAAGCAAAATTCGATTCTTTTCTGTTGGTAAATCAATACTATCACCAATAGTTGAGGGAAAAAGCCAGAGTAACCGATCAACTCTTGAAGAACCTACTAATGGGGGTAACTCTCGTTGTGAACTAATATTATACCATTTACGCCAATTGAGTGGATCGCAAAAAAGCGAAAGAGCTTCTAAGACGCTGGTTTTACCAGAGTTATTGTTGCCAACCAGGAGGTTCACCTGACCGGGCTTCTCAAGTTTCAGGTCTCGCAGACCACGAAACCTCTGTATAAAGAATTCATCGAGATGTGCCATATTCTGCCCTTTGCTCCTCTTTATTCAAATGAGAGGGGCTTGACCAACGAACCCCTGATAAGCCTGTTCTACTAGCATTATTATACCTTTTACATCTACAAGCAACCATAAGCAAGTTCTATAAGATAAATTACCCTCGCTGATAGAGCATTTGTCAGCAATAGCGAAAAAGAGACTTTTGATTTCACAAAATGCGATGCAATCCTCCTAACCTTGACAAATACTTTACTTATGTGGTATAAATGATAGAGAGCCACAGGTGGTTCTTTCTTCGCTGGATTATCAATAGTGATAGTTATCCTCTGGTTTTGCGTTGTAGCGAGACGCATATAATACTGGGACGCTCCTCAAAGTAACGATACATATCCATAAAGATACACACCGACCCTGATTTTTTGCTTGCATTGCAGCAAGAATGACATTAGTTAGCTTCCCCGCGTTTTGAAGCGATAACTACATATCATGGTACGCTTTTTCATGTCAGGCATCACCCTCATAATACACGGTTTTTCTTTGTGCGAAAAAGCATATATAGCTGCAAGAAAAGAGAGAATTTATGCAACAGACGAAACGAATCGCCATCATTGCGCATAATAACAAAAAAAATGATGTCCTGGAATGGGCGAAATTCAACAGATTTTTCCTGGCTCAGCATGAGCTGTATGCCACTGGAACAACAGGCAAGTTACTAGAACAGGAGATTGGCATCCCGGTTCACAAGCTACAAAGCGGACCGCTTGGTGGTGATCAGCAAATAGGTGCCAAGATATCGATGCAAGAGATCGATATCCTGATCTTCTTCTGGGATCCTCTTGAGCCACAACCCCATGACCCAGACGTGAAAGCTCTTTTACGAATTGCCGTTGTGTGGAATATCCCGATTGCATGTAATCGAGCCTCGGCGGACTTTCTGATTACGTCGCCGCTAATGAGAGTCGAGTATCAGCCCTACCTGCCTGATTATCAGGAATACCTGAATCACAATTATGACCAGCAGACAACAAAAGTAAGGCAGGAACAACCTGTCTCGCTGGATACTGCATGATACGTCTTCGAGCGCCAGGGAACACAAGTTTCCTGGCGTATCATTCACCGCATAAAAAAAACATCTCAAGCGGCTGCGCGTGCGGCTTGAGATGTCGTCGTAAAAATACGGGGTGCCAGGGAACGGAGAACCTATGATCCTGACGGCTTAGAGAGAAAACCAACAAGACCTGCGACAGCGGCAAAAATGAGAAGGACGAATGAGATGTTTTTTCCGTCGCTGAGAGTACTGTTGAGACCAATGCCAATAAGGGCTAAGAGTATTGCGAAAAGAAGTAATTGTGTACTTTTAGTCTGCATATATCTCCTTCTTCATAGCTGTGGTAGGGGAATGTGTCCGGATGCATAGAACGATTTTGTATGTATTGTACCAAATTATATGGACAAAAAAACATCTCAAGCGGCTGCGCGTGCGGCTTGAGATGTCGTCGTAAAAATACGGGGTGCCAAGGGACGGAATCGAACCGACGACACCAGCATTTTCAGTGCTGTGCTCTACCAACTGAGCTACCTTGGCGTGGCACTACTATAACATTTCCCTCCCACGTCGTCAAGACCTTTTTTGGCCCGTCTCGAAATCCGTCAATCAAACTCCTCTCAAACAGCTTGCATTGAGCCTCCCCACCTCCTTGTGATAGGATGGCAGAGAAAACATTGACCCGTTTTGTACTCTCTGGAAGAAAGGGCTTCTTCATGACACATTCTAATCCTGCCACACAGCGGCCGCGCCTCTCAGTCTCTACCTGGAGCCTGCATCGTACGCTGGGCGATCCTCAGATCTATGGTCCTGAAAGCGGACAGCAGATCCCGGTCGATACACACGGCAGAGGAGCTATCTCGCTGCTGGATTTGCCTGCTCGCCTTGCTCAATTCGGCATCACCACCCTGGAAATCTGCCACTTCCATCTACCCAACCTAGACAGTGGATATTTAACAGAACTGCGCGCTGCCCTCGCCGACGCGAACGTTGAACTGTTCTCGTTGCTGATCGATAGTGGCGATATCACCAATCCTCAGCATGGCGAACGCGATCTGGCCTGGATTAGCTCGTGGCTTGATATCGCTTCCAAACTGGGTGCCCAACGAGCGCGCGTCATCGCTGGCAAGGCCGATCCAACGGCGGATGCGCTCGCAACCAGCATTCAACGTATGCAATATTTAGCGGAGCAGGCAGAAGCGAAAGGGCTGCGACTGATGACAGAGAACTGGTTTGGCCTGCTCTCTCGTCCACGCACAATTCATGCACTCTTCGATCAGCTTGACGGAAAAATTGGCCTCTGCTTCGACTTCGGCAACTGGCGCGGCCCCAACAAATATGTCGATCTACAAGATATCGCTCCCTACGCCGAGTCCTGCCACACCAAAGCGCATTTTGATCCTCCCTATCAGATCGATAAAGAGGATTACACACGCTGCCTCGATATCACAAAGGCCGCAAACTTTGCCGGACCCTACACCCTGATCTACGATGGACCCGGCGACGATGAATGGGCCGGTTTAGCTCTGGAGCGTGAGATCGTCCAACCCTACCTGTAGTTCATCATTCGGCAAACGGCTGGCGAAGAATCGTGCGCAAGCGTTCGGGAGCTGTACGAAACGGATCATTCAAGTAGATCTCGTGGTGCCTCCCGTTCGCTCGCCAGCCGCGCTGCTCAAGAAAGGCGTGCAGGCGCTCAATTGTTGGTCGCTCCTCGCTATAAGGGCCGGCGTGCAGAATTTGCGCTGCCCGGCCCTCAGTGAACGCCTCGAAGCGCATACTGGCCAGATCGAGTCGCTTCTTGCTCCCAACATCGCTTCTGGCTTGCTCAAACATTGCCTCTGTGATCTCCTCTGGCTGCATGATCATCGCCGTCCAGAGCCAGTTGGCGCGATCCGTGTCGTACCAGAGCGTTCCCTCTCTTGTCCGCCATAGCCCCTCTAGAGGCATCACCGTATAATCGAGCGCTGCATCTCGTTTCTTGAGCATAAACTTTAATGCATAGGCAACGGCATAGAGCGCTCCAACGGCATCAGCATAGACCGTACCGTTCGGATCACCTGAACCATCGAGCATCAAGAAGTTCATCGTTGGTACTTCTACCACTGCAATCTCACCAGCAGAGGGTTGATAGAGGTGCTTGAGCTGTTTCTTCAAATCAATTGTTGCCATTTTCTCTCCAATTCCTCAATATATTCTTTATTGTCACTTATAACAAACCACATATATTGATTTGTTTTCTACAGCAAGTATAGAAGATAAATCTTGACATCCAGTGTCAAGATTTCGCTGCTTCTGGAGGCTTTTCAGCCCAGTTTAAACCTTGAGCATTATTCCCCAACATTTGCTAATATCACCCTGACTATCACCCCTGCGGGTGATAGTGACATTGCAATACGTTCGTAAATATCTCATAAAAGTTGATACAGATCACTCTGTTCATGCTTCTTCTCAACAAAAACTAGAAGGATATTCTTCATGGCAAAAAAGCTTACAATTACGCAGAGACGCTGGTTGATTTCTGCCCATATTCTTTTTAGCATTATCTGGATTGGCACCTCGCTTTGTCTTCTCATTCTCGCACTCACGGCACTAGGCACAAGTGATCCCAGCATGCTTCATATCATTTATCTCCTGGCTGAAGTGTTGGATAAGACACTGATCTGGGGATCGTCTATTGGCGCGCTGGCGACGGGCTTCCTGCTATCGATCCTGACTCATTGGGGTTTGCTCAGGTTCTACTGGATTATTGTCAAGGAGGTGCTCAGCATCTTCTCTTTTGCCCTCGGATATGCGGGATTGCATACGTGGTTAACACATCTTGGCACAATGACCGCTGTACAAAGCAGTGATACAATCCAGGCGGCCTATCCTCTCACTCTACACATATATATTGCAGGTTGCACTCTGGAGCTTGCAGCTCTCGTCATCATGGTGATCATATCTGTGTTCAGACCCTGGGGCCAGTTCAAGTCGCCAAAGAAACCCATGAGGATGGCGATTCCTGTTTCGTAGAGGTGCGCGGCTTGCGAGGGCTGCAAACGCCGCACAAAATAGAGCTTGATGAGAAAGAGAATACGAATATCGCGCGGTTTCTCCACTGGTAAGGTGAGCCAGTGGAGAAAGACGCTCTCCCCCTCTGGTTTGAGATGAAAGATCTTGCGTGGTGATCTCGTTCCCTGCGGCTCCAGTAAGGACAGAGTAGCAAATCATACCCTGGCTCCCCTCCTTCTCATCATGCCAGGCAGCAAAATACTCCCTGACATCTATACGAGCCGCTTTCTACTTTTACCTGTACCATGCAACTTTCCGAATTACAATCATCAAGCAGTTTCCCTCAGCTTCTCAAGCCATTTTATATGGCCTCACTTCTTTCAGTGAGCGACGGCGCACCACCACCGTTTGTGCGACGCGATCCCCCAGGCGTTGTCGTGCTGGTGAGGTCCAAATCAGGATAGCGCCCAGGAGATAAGGGATACCATAGGGGATATGATCAATAATGCGTAACAGATTGCGAGTGATGGATTGTCCCCAACTCATAGGCGAACCATCTAGCCTGACCACACGAACGCCAAGCAGCATTTTCCCAATAGTCGCCCCTAACGCCGCCTCCATAATAACAAAGTAAACAAAAGGAATAATTGTACCGATAGCTATTTGGAGGACAGCATATGTATCTAGATGCCTCAACCAGTATGCCAACATATGGGCAGCATCGCCTTCGGTCGTTGTTATATTTCCAGTTGAATGCAAGCCCATGATACTCATCCCGCGAAAGAGCACGTTCTGGAAGATCACGAGAATGATCCCATCGATGATGAGTGCGACGAAACGCCTGCCAACACCCACATATTCTAGAATGGGTGCGGCTGCTTGAGAATAATAGCTGTATTGTGGCTGCATAAGCGCATCTTTCCTTCTTTTCTATCTGTTTCTTGATATTTCTTAAAGAAAGGTATGATATGATATACGCCAAGTAGTTACAAAGAATAAGTTACTGATACACTCATTCATAACAATAAACCGAAGGAAACAAAAACGCTTCTGTGAAATTACCTGGTTTCATAGGAAAACGCCCAGAAGTTGTGCAAGGATTTTGCGAGGGCGAAAAGCGGCGGCGGGGATGGTGATAGAGAGCGTGGGCTAGATCTCTATCCGCTTGCCCTGCAATTCATATAACCAGGAGAGCAAGGCTTGCGTCTGATAGATGCGGCTGCGCAACACAACATGATCGAAGAAAGTATCATCCTCTGAAGTGCCGGTTTCCGCTGCTTGCATCGCTTCTAGATGGTGCAGAAAGCGCTGGCAGGCGTTGATCTGTTGTTCGATGAGGTGCGCGGCTTGCGAGGGCTGCAAACGCCGCACAAAATAGAGCTTGATGAGAAAGAGGATACGAATATCGCGCGGCTTCTCCACTGGTAAGGTGAGCCAGTGGAGAAAAACACTCTCCCCCTCTGGTTTGAGATGAAAGATCTTGCGTGGTGGTCTCGTTCCCTGCGGCTCCAGTTCGGCCTCAATATAGCCCAAACGCTCCAACTTTTTCAGGAACGCGTACATCTGACTCATTTCCAGGTGAACGATCTGTCCCAGCGTCCCATGCTCAAATTGTTGAAACATCTCATAACCGTGCATGGGACGCTCTTTCAACAATCCCAACATAGCATATTCGGCTGGTTCGCTAATCTGCATGCATGTACCTCGCGGTAGGGTAATCAAAGTATTGCCATTATAATGTACCAGCGATTACAGGGCAAGTTCTTACCAATTTTCAAAAAAGTCGCCCAGGTTCTTGACCTTGAGTACTTCATGTATTGCATAATGCATCTATCCAGAAGAAGATAGGGATAGGAAAAGCAACATGAACAAAGAACGCTCTCAACAGGCCAATGATCTGCCATATCACAAGATCACCGGCCTGCGCTATGCCGATACGCTACCGGGCAACGCTGGTCGGGTCACACTCTATCTGCCGAAGTGCGGCACCGGGCCGTTCCCCGTCCTCTGGACGACGCAGGGGTGTGCCTGGTTATCTGACGCCGGACATGATACCATTCAACTCGGCTCTATAGCAATCAACGATGCGGAAGGATACGCAAAAGCTCTTGCGCCAGCCGGGTTCGCGGTGATGGCGGTCTCCGTGCGTTCCAGCGCACAGGCGATCTATCCCGCTCAACTGCATGACTCTAAGGCTTCGGTACGCTGGTTACGCGCTCACGCTCAGGAATATCAGCTCGATACATCGCGCATCGTCTCCATCGGTGGCTCTTCTGGTGGACACGCAGCTGTCATGCTTGGCCTGACCAACGAACGCCCCGATCTGGAAGGGACGATCGGTGTGACAGGATATTCCAGCCGGATCAATGTGATCGTCGCCTTCTTCCCTGTAACCTCGCTACTCGAAATGGACCCGTATAATTATCCAGGCGGGTTTGAGCTGATCAACAGCCTCGGTGGGGGCACACTCGGCCATAGCGATCCCTTATCGCCAGAATCTCGTCTGATCGGCGGCCCCATCACAGAGGTTCCAGACAAGGCAAAGACGGCGAGTCCCATCTATTACGTCGATCATCACGCTCCACCGCTGCTGCTTGTACATGGCACCGCCGATTTGAATGTTCCCTGGCAACAGAGCCAGTTGCTCTTTCAGAAATATGTGGAGAACAAGCGGCCAGCCACCTTCTACCTCATGACCAATCAGCCACACAGCACTCCCTATCTGGATGAGACGGAGAACTTCACCAGCAGAATTGTGCAGGAAAGCACCGAATCAGGGATCAGATATCCCGCGCCCCACCCACCCATGATCTGGGAGATGCTCGCTGGATGGCTCCAGCAAGTTCTTCAAAAATGATTCAGGGGCGAACCGCAGTGCCATCAGGGGTTCGTGCCAGCGTCCAGGTTGGCGGCCCCTCTGAGCAGGGATACTTCGCCGCCAGCTTCTCATCGATATCAATACCCAGGCCCGGCTTGTCATTTGGATACATATATCCATCACGCACTTCAGGACAGCCTGGAAAGATCTCCTGCAACTTTTCGCTAAAGCCGCTCCATTCCTGAATGCCAAAATTCGGGCTATTCACATCGAGGTGCAGGTTGGCGGCATGTCCCACAGGCGACGTATCGCCCGGTCCATGCCATGCGGTACGCACACCAAAGGTTTCGCAGAGCGTTGCCAACTTCTTCGCCGACGTGATGCCTCCGATCTGGCTAATATGGACGCGGATAAAGTCGATCAGACGATTCGTGATCAGTGGCACCCACTCCTGGGGATTGTTGAATAGCTCACCCATCGCAATTGGCGTCGCGCACTGCTGGCGCAACATTGTAAACCAGCCATTCTGCTCTGGCGGCAGGGGATCTTCCAGAAAGAAGAGGCGATACGGCTCAAGCTGCTTCGCCAGACGTATCGCCTCTATAGGAACCAGGCGCTCATGGATATCATGCAGCAATTCAATCTCATAGCCCACCTGCGAGCGAATATGCTCAAACAGGCGCGGGATGCTGCGTGCATAGGCGTCGGGATCGAAATAGACACCGGGCTGAGCGTTCTCCGGCAACGAGCGCGGGGCAGCACTCGCGCCATATTTGCCGCCATATCCGCCCATCTGACAACGAATATAATGATAGCCCTCTTCCATATAGCGCTGTACGCTCTCCAACACCTGCTCTTCTCCCTGTCCATCAGCGTGTCGATAGACCGCAGCAGCCTCGCGACATTTTCCTCCCAGCAGATCGTAAACGGGCATCTCTGCTTGCTTGCCCTTGATATCCCACAGCGCCATATCCACCCCTGAAATAGCATTATTGAGGACCGGGCCGTTCCGCCAGTATGAATTGACCATCATGGTCTGCCAGAGATCCTCAATGCGAGCAACATCCTTGCCAATCAGAAACGGCTTGAGATAATCCTCGACCGCCGACCGCACGGCGAGGGGACGCTGCGTGAAGGTTGCACATCCCAACCCGTACAGACCCGCCTCCGAGGTCTCCACCTTGACCACCACCAGCCGATCATTGCCCGGCATCGTCAAGATGGTACGTACGTTTCTAACCGTGATTGGAGCCATGCCCCTGTTCTCCTTATCCTTCAACAAGACAATGATTACAACATCCTACCAGTGTACACCACAATTCCCCCTGTTGAGTAGCTTCATTGGCAACCGAATGCGCCCGTCTTTTTAGACCAAAAGGACAGATCATTGCACCTCTCACTATGCTATACTTAGTATAGTGAGACGAATTTGAGGTTTTTTCCATGACATTTCCACATATCATACTCCTCTTTGTTGCTGCGATACTTGGCGGTACGCTGAACGCGGTCGCAGGAGGAGGCAGCTTTTTTGCATTTCCGGCGTTGCTCTTTACGGGCGTGCCTCCCGTTCAGGCCAACGCAACTAATACGGTTGCCCTGTGGCCCGGATCGGTTGCCAGCATGGGAGCCTATCGCCGCGAACTGGCAGCACAGAAGCCCGGCTTTCTCATTCTGCTCATTGGCACCAGTTTGATCGGGAGCATCCTGGGCGCTCAATTGTTGCTTGGCACGTCGCAGGCTACGTTTGTGCAGTTGCTTCCCTATCTCATGTTGATGGCCACGTTGCTCTTCACGTTCAGCCCATATATTACGCAAAAACTACGGGCCATGCGCGCCAGCAAAAAAGCAGCCGTTGAAGAAGCAGTCGCAGCCGAGGGAGAAGAGATCACCGAAAAAGCGGTCAGCGAAAAAACAGCGCCAGGCCGAACCCAATGGATCGGGATGGCCATAGCACAGTTGATCATCTCAATCTATGGTGGCTATTTTGGTGGTGGCATTGGTATCCTGATGCTGGCCACGCTTGCGATGATGGGAATGGAAAATATTCACGAGATGAACGGCGTCAAAACGCTGCTCACCGCTTTCATCAATGGTGCCGCAATGATTACGTTTATCATACGTGGGGCTGTGTTCTGGCCCGAAGCAATTCTAATGGTCATCGGCGCTATCATCGGCGGCTATGGCGGTGCCTATTATGCTCGCAAGATCGAGCAGAAATGGATACGCCTCTTCGTCATGTTTGTTGGCTTTGCGCTCACGATTTATTTCTTCGTAAAGCCTTTTCTCTCATAAATCGCCCGAACACAAACGAGCAACTGACTCAATGTCATACAATGACCCTTCTCAAGCGTGAACTCGAAAGTATCGCTAAGTGATCATCCGACGCGTCCAGCGTTTCTTAAAGAAAGCGGGAGTGCATGGAAAGGCAACAGACTAGAACCGAAACCCAGGACACGGAGCAGCAAGCCACCACTGCCACCAGTCAACCCATAAACGAAGAGAGTGTCAGCAAATGGGCAGTACTGGCCATCGTCGCAGTTGGCGTCTTTATGGCCACGCTGGACTCTTCAATTGTCAATATCAGCCTGCCCACCATTGCTCGCTATTTTAACGTTCCGCTCAATGGCGCAATCGAATGGGTGATCATCGCCTATCTAGTGGCTACCGCCGCCATTCTCTTAACTGCTGGACGGTTGGCAGACATGATCGGGCGTAAGGCCGTCTGGCTGGCTGGCCTCTTGCTATTTACCAGCGGATCAGCCCTGTGTGGCGCGGCCCCTTCGCTCGGCTTCTTAATCGCCGCACGCGCCTTTCAAGGTCTTGGAGGCGCGCTGTTGATGGCCGTAAGCCCCGCTCTGCTGATCAATGCCTTTCCACCACAAGAACGCGGTCGCGCGCTGGGACTCAACGCTGTAACGGTCGCGCTGGGCGTCAGCGTTGGCCCTACGCTGGGCGGTCTGATTACGGCCTCTCTCTCATGGCGCTGGATCTTCTATGTCAATGTCCCCATCGGCATTATCGGCATTATCGCCACCCTGCGCGTTCTCAAGGAGCGCTCTCGCCGCAATCCTGGTCGCTTTGATCCATTCGGCGCGCTGTTGCTGGCGGTCGGTCTGGCAGCATTGACGGCAGGACTTTCCTTTGGCCAGGAGATTGGCTGGAGTTCCCCACTGCTCATCGGCCTCCTAGCGCTTGGCGTCGTCGCCCTGGCCTTGCTGCCGATTGTCGAGAAGCGCGTCTCCAATCCCATCATCGACTTCGCCATGTTCCGTAATCGCGTCTTCTTCTCCGCCAATATCAGCTTGATCCTTAGCTTCCTGGCAATGTTCGCCGTTAGCTTTATGCTACCCTTCTATCTGGAAGAATTGCGCGGCTTCTCTACTGAAACCGCTGGTCTTCTGCTCACGCCATTTCCCATCGTACTCGCCGTGATTGCGCCGATCAGCGGATCGCTCGCGGATCGCTTCGGCTCGCGCTGGCTGGCGGCTGGTGGGCTGGCAATTGCCTGTCTCGGCCTGTTCTTTATCAGCCAGCTCAACGAACATAGTTCGATCTTCGATATCGTCTGGCGACTGGTCTTTACCGGCGCAGGGCAGGCCATCTTCCAATCGCCCAACAATAGCGCCCTGCTAGGAGCAGCTCCAAAATCGCAACAGGGGAGCGCCTCTGGCTTTCTGGCTACCGGGCGCACGATGGGGCAGAGCTTGAGTGTGGCACTGGCGGGAGCAATCTTTGCCGGTCTGGGTGGTGCGAGCGCGGGCCTGACGCTGGCAGCAAATCGCACTCATCTCGATCCGGCTCAACTTGCCACGCTACAACATACCTTCACCAACAGCTTCCAAATGACCTTTATCGTCTGCACCTGTATTGCCGTCATTGGCGTTTTCACCTCGCTCGTGCGCGGCAAAGAGGAGAAAGTAGCGGTCCGCCGAGCATAGTTGCAGAGGTTTTTCTCCCGGACGTTGGCTGGTGCATCAGCGAAATCGGAGGGGGGACCGAAGATGGCAGGGGCGATGGCTGGTCCTCGCCCCTGCCATCTTCGGAGAGGAGCGCAATTCTCAGCGCCCCGTCTCGCTTCCTCCCATCACAACGCATGTATCTGCATTTCTCCCTCCTACGTTACAAGACTAAAGCGGTCTTTTCAAGAATGGCACAGCACGATATAATACAGTCACTTATCTCTATCACTTTTTCTAGACAAACATACAGGCTGGTGGCAGGAGTAACATTTTATGGCGAAACGGCAGCATTTTTTAGTGCGCTTTTGGGGTGTGCGGGGTAGTTATCCTACACCTGGCCCGCAAACACTTCGTTATGGTGGCAATACCTCTTGCGTAGAAGTACAGGCAGGCTCCCACACTTTGATCTTTGACGCCGGGAGCGGCATCATTCGCCTGGGACAGGAACTGATGCAGCGTGCCGATGGAAAAGATCTCCATCTCACGTTATTCATCACACATGGACACGGCGATCACCTCATCGGCTTCCCCTTCTTTGCTCCCCTCTTCTCTCCTCACACCCATCTGCACGTGGTTGGTCCGCAACTGGCGGATCATGATGTCGAACAACTTTTAGCATCGGTTATGTCACCACCGTATTTCCCGGTAGACCTACGTCAATTGCCATCGCAGCGTACATATCATACAATCACTGATGAGCAGAGTGTGAAGTGGCGCACAGATACAAGCGAGCCAACTATTGGAAAGTCTACGAAAAGCAAAGAGTCGCCGGAACTCTGCGTGGAGGCCAAGTTTATGCAGAGCCATCCACTCAACGGCGCGATCTGCTATCGCATCGAGTTTGCCGGACGCCGTATCGTCTATGCAACCGACGTAGAATGGCGCAACGGCTGTGATGCTGATTTTCTCCACTTTGTGGAGGGAGCCGATCTGCTAATCCATGATGCCCAGTATACGGTGCATGATTATCAAAAGGAAAAGCAGGGATTTGGACACAGCACCATCGAGATGGCGGTGGAGGCGGCGCGGATCGCTCATGTTCGTCAACTGATCATGTTTCATCACGAGCCAACCTATGACGATACAAAGTTGGACCAGATGGAAGCAAAGGCCCGGACCCTCTTCCCATCTACGCGCTCCGCACGTGAAGGTATGGAAATTGATCTTTTCGACGAGGTAGATAATACCTGACGTTCTGAAAAGATTATAAATAGTGATCGTTTCAACAAGGTAGATACTACCTGGCTAAGAGAGAGAACTATGGAACCGAGAATAAAAGTCATAAATGTTGTTCTGGCATTAATGATTATCGCCTCATTCCTGGTCGCAGCTGTCATTCGCGAGTGTGGTCATGCATTGGTCGCCTACTGGCTGGGAGATCGTACTCCGTTGGAAGAGGGGCGACTGACACTGCGTCTCCGTCCTCACCTGGATTCCGTTGGCACGCTGCTCTGCGTGATTCTGGCCTTTCAGCCGATCTATGCGTTTCCGGTCGGACTGGGCTGGGGAAAGCCGGTCAAACCTGATCCCTGGAAATTGCGCGTCGGAGCAGATCGCGGCGTGTTTCTGGTGGCACTGGGCGGCCTCATCACCAATCTCATCCTCGGATTGCTGGTGGCTCTGCTCGCAAGCCTGGCGGCTCCTTTCCTGCTCCGTGTAGCTGCCAGTCCTGTCTCCCCCTACGTCCTGCAACTCCTGGTGGTGTTTGCCAGCGTCAATGTTTGCATGGCGATCTTTAATCTGCTTCCCATCTACCCGCTCGATGGCTACCAGATGCTCTATAGCGCTCTGCCAAGCAAACAGGCCGTCCAGTTCGCGAAGTCGGCCCCCTATGGCGCGTTCATCATCCTGGTCCTTTTCTTCTTTCTACCGTTCCTGGCAACCCTCACTGGCCTGGGGAGTATTCCGATCCTCGGTCTGCTATTCCGTTTGCCCCAGCTGATCTGGCTGCTTTCTATGCTGATCATTTCTCCCATCAGTGGGGCAGAAGTAGCCAACTACTATTTACAATTGTGAAACTATAACCTATGAAGATACAACAAGCTTTAGACACGACCCTCTATCGCCTGCGACAAACGAAGCAGCAGCTTGGCTTTGTCGCGCCATTGACCGTCAAAGAGTATCAGGAGGTGGCACGCTGGTTGCCATCCTCCGCCTTTGCGCTTTTTCATACGATGACCCTCGCTGATCAGCGCCACAGCCTGCGCGTCTGTCAGCGACTACAGGAGCGGGGCTGCACCGAACAGGATATGCTGGCGGCTGCACTGCTCCACGATGTAGGTAAGGCGCAGGGACGCGTTCCCTTCTGGACTCGCCCGGCCATCGTGATTGGTAAGCGTTGCGCACCCGATCTTCTCCGTAGCCTCGCGCTCCCGCCAGATCGTTGCAAAAAAGAACGGCTTCCGCAGTGGCGGCTCTCGCTCAGTTACGCATGGTGGCATGCTGATGTCGGGGCAGATCTTGCCGAGCAAGCGGGCCTCTCACAACGAGCCGTATTGTATATCCGTACCCATCATCAGCCGAATGGTCCGGCCGCAGAGTTACATGCAGTCGATGATGAATCGTAAGCCATGCTAGAACAAGCGCCAGCCGGAGATGCTCCGGCAGAATCAGCTCATCAGCAAACGCGCTATGTGGTCCATCTGCCCATCTTCGAGGGGCCACTCGACCTGCTGCTGCATCTGATCGAGAAGCGGCAAATGGAGATCACCACCATCTCGCTTGTCGCCGTCACCGATCAATATCTGGCTTATCTGCAACAGTGGCAGACGGAGACCTTGCCACTGGCAAACATGGCGGCATTCGTCGCTATCGCCGCTCGCCTGCTTTATATCAAATCGCAAAGCCTGTTACCGCAGAACACAAAAGAGGAGGCGAGCAGCGGGATGGAGAGCGCCGTCACAATGGCCGAGGATCTGCAACGGCACCTGATTGAATATAAGCAAGCCAAAGAGGTGGCCCAGCAACTCCGCCAGCGAGCGGAGGCAGGATTGCAAACGCATGGTCGCTCCGGCCTGCTCGCTGGCATCGAGGCACAACTGGCCTGGACCCCGCCCATACTTACCGGACTGGAAGCGAGTTCGCTGGCCCGCGCCTTCCAACGCCTGCTTGAACTACAAACACGCGATGAAGCTCGTGGCACCAATTTGATGCCCGTCGCACGAGTACGGGTCAGCGAACGCATCAGCGAAATCCTCAGCCATCTTCAGGAGAAGCCAATCGTCCTACTCAACGACGTATTGGCAAACGAGCATTCGCGCCTGGTGATTATCGTTACCTTTCTTGCCGTGCTTGAACTATGGAAATGGCAACGCATCGATGTTCGCCAGGAAGAATTGCTCGGCCCCATCATCCTCGAACGCGGCGAGCGCTGGCACGAAGAACTTCAGGAAGAGATAGAAGATTAAGCCAGCGCCCTTACTCCGGCCCGCAGAGCCAGAAACTCCTGAGCCGAGATACTGCCATACCTTTTATCCGATACAACACCAATCCCAACCAGCGTCACGCCTGGTTGAAGAATATTTGCACGATGCCCACAATGCTCTGACACATCGTTATACATGTACTCGTAGATTGGGCCTACGCCCCCTACCGGATTACCCGCCAGATTCTCCTCCGCGAGAGAATAATGTCCAGCAATAGCACGATTCATATTGAGGCGCTGGGCAAGCGTGCCGCTGGTCGGACTTGTATGTGAGAAGAAGTGTTGCCGCGATAACTGCCTGCTATAGCTCCGCGCCATCGTCATCAACGCTGAACTCGTTGTTAATGGGCGCAACCCCCTATCTGTGCGTTCCAGGTTGACCAGCACAAATTGCTGCTGAGCAGCCTTCAATCGATAGAAATCACGCGGCAGGCGCAAAGGACGAAGATGCTCAAAGCGGCGTGCATGATTGATAGCGGCAATGGCATCTTTTGCCCGCCGTGATTTCAGATAGTTTGGAGTCGCGGGTATATTGGCGCACCAACCACCCTGAACCGCGTGTGCGACTCTTTGAGACATGGTAGACGAAACGGTGAGGCTGGCAACGGACAATAAGCACGCAGCCAGAAAGCAAAGTAGAGCACGTCTTATAATATGTTCGGCAATATGATTTTTCATAATACCTCCCTTCAAAAGTTATTTACTTTACTTATCGGCAGCAATCGGATTCCTTACATACCACCGAAGCCACACCATCTAGAGCAGTAGCGACAATCCCTTGCGGTTGTCGTGGCTCGCCCTGTGAAGATTTTCATATGTGACGGTTCTTGCCGAAGGTGCGATAGATAAAGTGGGAACCCCGGAAACCGGCCAATCCTTTGCAAAGGACCAGATATGCAATACGTGAAGCGGCAGTTAACGCCTGACGCCAGCCAGATCGACGAATTGTATCGCAACCATGCCCATACGATTCTGCGCTATGTCAGGAAACAGGTCGGCTCATTAGAGGATGCCGAAGATATTGTGCTAGAGGTATTTACGGCGGCGCTGGAAAGCCAGATGCTAGCAGGACTGAAGGAGCAGGAGCAACTGGCATGGCTCCATCGCGTGGCATCAAATAAATGCATCGATCACCATCGTCGAACAACGCGCAAACCAGCCGTTTCGCTAGAGCCTCTGATCGAGAATATCTATGACGAAGACGAGCGCGCACCGGACAAAATAGCGGTGCGGCAAGAAGAATACATATTACTTCATAAACATCTGGCAGTATTAACAGAACAGCAAAAGGAAGTTCTGCGGCTCAAATTTGGCCATAATCTTCGTTCGCCGGAAATTGCGCGGCGCTTAAACAAAAGTGAGAGCGCGGTACGCATGATGCTGGCGCGCACACTCAATGCCTTGCGCGATATCTATACCAGAAATGGAGAGAGGAGGGAGCACTAATGCAGAACGATTCACGCAATGATCGGTTTACCCCCGAAGCAATAGATGAGCAGATAGCGCAATTGAAGCAGGGAAGCCAGTCTGACGCTGCCGATGCTCGCCTCGTGAAAGATCTGGAACAAACGTATCGCGAGGAACAGGAAGAAGAGCAGGCCATCGAGCGGATTCGTGCGAGCCTCATGGCAAAGATGCAACCGTCCGACGAGCAAAAAGTGCGCCAACCGAGCGGCGAACTTCCACGACGCAAAAGGATAGATCGCATGTATACATATGAAAAGCGGCAGGGCAAACAGCAATGGATGCAAAAATGGAGCATCCTGGCGGCAGCAGTGGTTATGGCAATAGTTGTGGGCAGCCTGATTACCGTTTTACAATTGACACATAGAAGCTCGTCGGGAGGAGCAATATCGATGGGAACAAGTGAGCAGCAGACGCCAGCAACGAAAAAAGCGCCCCCAACAGATCCAGGCATCTATCTGGGACTGTTCAACCAGCTTGTGAAGGTTGATAAGCAGACGCACAAAGTGCTATGGCGTTTCGTGGTCAGGAGCGATCCGAAGGACGGACCAATGTTCCAGGACCCACAGGTACATGATGCGCCACTTGTTGCAAATGGCATGGTGTACTTCACCGCCTGGACTGGTAGAATGTACGCCGTCGATGCCCAGACCGGCCTGCTTCGCTGGGAGCGTAACTTCCAGGCGGATTTGGGGCCTCTAAAAATGGCTAATGACATTCTCTATATAAGCGCTGGATTACACGTTCCCGGCAGTCTAAGTGACTCCATTTATGCACTTGATCCTGCCGATGGCACGACAAAGATAACCTATAAGATGAAGGGCCAGATCATGGGCATCTTTGATGGGATCATGTATGTGAACGGCGGTGCCACATTAATCGCCGTGAAAGTGAGCGATGGTAGCCAGATATGGGCGACAGCCATCGATGCCAAAGGGCAACAGCGATTTAACACCAACATCTACCTCAAAAATGGCAAACTGTACGCCTCCTCAATGGGGCCACGCGATAGCTATGTGTATGTGATCGACCCTCAAAACGGCAAGATCGTTTGGCTGTCGCTCATGACGAATAGCATCGTCGGAGATATGGTGGTAGACGAGAATGGCAGAATCTACTGCGGCACACAGGACCACCCTTATGTCTACGCCTTTGATCCAAAATTGAAATCGCAGAAAGAGCTATGGAAATATCACACCACCATCGGTGAATTCTTCCCTGCACCCATTCTACAAAATGGCATCGTCTACATCGGTCAATCATCGATGAACGCGCTGAACGAAGATGATCACCTCATCGCCCTCGACACCGCTACCGGTCGGCAGAAGTGGGCAATCCCACTCAAAGGATATACTGAAAGCGGCAAAAACGAACCGCTGGTACTCCATAACGGCGTGATCTATCTCGGCACAGCAGGTGGTCTGCAAGGCTTCGCCGCCGACAGTAGAAAACAGGTGTTGATGATCCCTAATGATCTCCTGGTGAGCAAAAAAGATATTGGCGACAACGGCAGCTTCATGGGGATCGCGATTACAATTGTAGATTAACACCGTTTACAAGCTTTTCTTCTTTGTTGTAGTTGCGCGATAAATTGCGCCTGGTTCATCACCTCAAAAGTGATACCAGGCGCGATTATGGAATTTAACAAATAAATCCAGTGATGTCTGTTGTAGTCGAGCGATTGATCGCGGGGGCATCTTGTTGCTTGCTTCTTCCCCCCGCGATCAATCGCTCGACTACAACCAAACCTTCTATACCTTTAAAATGTTATTATTGTGGCATCTCTTGCGCAGCTTTATGTGGTAACGCCAGCCAGAGGCAGAGCATGCAGCCGGTCAGCACGATGGCAAAGGGGAGCAGAGTCCAGAGGCCCAGATGTTCGGCAAGATTGCCAGCCAGCCAGGGACAGAGCGAGCCTCCAACCGCGCTCATGCTGGCAAGAAAGCCAATGGCGCTGGGCACGAGGCGCGACGGGACCAGCCCGGGCATCAGTGCGATCACGCTTGGAAAGATCGGGCCGAGACAGAATCCGACCAGCAATAAGCCTGCCGCCGATATGGGTTGGAACGGTACAAACCAGACCAGTGCCAGACCCAGCGCAACTCCACCCAGGCACAGCTCGATCAGGCGACGATTGCCGATCCGCTCACCGGCATGTGCCAGCACTACCCGTCCCAGCGTCAGGCCGAACCAGTAGCCACTGACAATCCCGCCTGATAGCAGCAGATCTCCGTGTCGCTCTTCCGTAAGAAAGCTAAAGCTCCAGTTCCCCAGGCTGACCTCTGCACCCACATAAAACAACAAGAACAGCGCCGCCAGCCAGACCACACGCAGCCGCAGCGCCATCCACAGAACGTTGCCGGTCGCTTGCTCCTCTCCCTCTTCACTCCCTTGTCGCTCATTTAGATTGCGGAAGAGCCACCCGAAGCCGATGAGCGCCAACAGGCCGAGTGACCACCAGGTAATATAGACGCCATTCCAGCCCAGACGCTGCGATAGGAGCGCCGAAGCCAGCAGAGGACCGAGCCAGGCACCGACTCCATAAAATGCATGCAAATAGTTCAATAAAGCGGTGCTACGTGGCAGGCTGGTTATATAAGCGTTTAGTCCTGGATCAAGCAGTGAGATGCCCACGCCCAGGATAAGATATCCCACCAACAAAAAGGGAAATGGTGGCATAAAGCTAATGGTGCCTGTGCCAATCAGCAGTGCCAGCGTGCCAAGCATCAAAAAGCGATGCCGCCCCAGCTTTTCCAGCAGAGGACCGTTATTGAACGAGCCGAACAGATAGCCCACCGTACTGGCCAGAAAGAGCAGCCCGATGGTGGCTTTATCGGCGTGATAGTGGTCCTGAATGCTCGGTAGCACCACGCCAAACGCGCCATCGTTAGCTCCCACGATAATAAACGCAAAGAAAGCGAGGGCGATTTGCGCACGGGGCAGTGGCATAGAAACAGTTTTTTCCTGTTTTTCTGCTGGTTTCTGCATAGACATCCTTTTTCTAGCAAGCTGCAAACCTTCAGACTAAGACGAAATGCGGCGATTCCAGAGAGGAGAAAACGTTGACAATTTCCTGTGATGCCTGATACCCTACACATACGACAACGATTGTTTATCCTCGCAAAGGAGACACGTATGAGCCTGCCTCTTCATGGCATACGTATCCTCGATCTCTCGCGTCTGCTTCCTGGAGCCTACGCCTCACAAATGCTGGCCGATTTTGGTGCAGATGTCATCAAAGTCGAGGAGCCGGGCAGCGGCGATTATGCCCGCGCAATGCCTCCACATGGACCTGGAGGCATGAGTCTATACTTCCTGGCGACCAACCGCAATAAACGCAGTGTAACACTGAATCTTAAAGTTCCGCAAGGGCGAGAAATCTTCCTGCGTATGGTGCGGCAGGCCGACGTGGTGCTGGAAAGCTTCCGGCCCGGCGTCATGCAACGGCTCGAACTCGATTACGAGCATCTCAAAGAGATCAATCCCTCGCTGGTCTACTGCGCCATCTCTGGCTACGGGCAGGATGGACCGTATCAGCAGCGAGCTGGACATGACCTCAACTACGCCGGTTATGCCGGCCTGCTCCATTACAATCGCGGGCAACATGGCGAACCAGCCATGCCAGCAACACAACTGGGCGATCTGGCTGGTGGCAGCTTTATGGCTGTGATCGGCATTCTCACCGCTCTGGTGGGACGAGCACAGGCCGGCGAAGGGCGCATGATCGATGCCGCCATGACCGAGGGAGTTCTCTCGCTCTTACCTCTTCTCTCCACCTTTTATCTCAATACTGGCAAGGCTCCCCAGCCCGGACGCTCATCGCTCGACGGTGGACTCCCCTGCTACAATATCTATGAAACACAGGATGGCAAGCATGTCACATTGGCCGCGCTGGAGCCGAAGTTCTGGCATACCTTCTGCACCCGCATCGGCCATCTCGAATTGCTGCCATTCCATACGCCTGTCGGACCTGGCGAACGAGAACAGGCCATCGATCTCCTGCGCACTATCTTTAAGACAAAGACGCGCGACGAATGGCTGGCTGAGCTTGCCGAGATCGATGCCTGCGTCGGCCCCGTCTATAGCATGGATGAGGCTCTGAACGATCCACACGCTCAGACGCGCGGCGTGACAATTACCGCTCCCATCGCCGACGAGACTTTTCGCACGCTGCCCAGCTTTCCGCGCATCTCCGGCGTCGAGACAGAACAGCGATATGCTCCTCCTACATTGGGCGAACAGAGCGACGAGATCTTACGAGCTGTGGGCTATACTGATACAGAGATTGAGCAGTTCAAAAAAGAAGGATTTGTGTAATATGCAGCACGCCATTGTCCAGCGAACTGAACAGATCATGCAACAATACTTTGAGGATCTCAGAACTATCGTCAACGTCGATTCGGGCACATATACCAAGCCCGGAGTAGACAGGGTGAGTGCGTATCTGCGTGATCGCTTTCAGGATTTCGGCTTCTCCACCTATTTCGATAAACAGCAAGAATTCGGCGATCATCTGGTTGCTACCCATATGGGAACAAATCCGCGAGGTGGGCGCGTCCTGCTGGTCGGCCATATGGATACTGTCTTCCCCGATGGCGAGGTCGAGCGCCGCCCCTTCTCCTTTGCCGAACGCGACGGTATGCGTATCGCCAAAGGGCCGGGCGTACTGGATATGAAATCCGGTCTTCTGATCGGCATGTATGGAGTGCGCCTGCTGATGGACGCAGGATTGGCAGATTATCAGCAAGTCACCTGTATTTTTAACAGCGATGAAGAGATCGGCTCGCCTGCTAGCAAATCCCTGATTCAAGAACTGGCTCGCCAGGCGGATGCCGTGATCGTGCTGGAACCGGGACGCGCCATCGGAACCGTCGTCTCCTCGCGCAAAAGCTCCGGGCTGTACCGCATCGAAGTGCGCGGCGTGTCGGCCCATGCCGGTGTCGAGCCAGAGAAGGGGCGCAACGCCATTCACGAACTCTCGTATCAGGTGCAGGCGATGCAGGCGCTCCATAACACCATTCCCGGTGCCTCCGTATGCGTGAGCGTCATTCATGGTGGCGATCGCTCCAATGTCGTACCCGATTATGCCTATTGCGAGATGGATGTACGCGCAACCGATATGGCAGGTATCGCGGCAATCGAAGAGGAGATGCAGCGCGTGGTCTCGCATACCACCATCGCTGGCACACAGGCGAGCGTGAGCGGCGACATGCGCAGCCTGCCCTTTGAACGTTCTGAACGCAATGCTCCGCTGGTTCAGATGGTCAAAGAAGCTGGCGCGGAACTGAGATTGGAGATCGAGGATGTGGGCAGCGGCGGTGCATCCGATGCCAACAACACCTCTCCGCTAGGCGTTCCCACAATCGATGGCCTCGGTGCTGGTGGCGGCCTCGCGCACAATCCAGATGAATATGTCGAACTCGATTATCTACCCACGCGCATAGCTCTGCTTTCAGGGCTGGTGCAGCGCATTGGCAAACACTATCAACATGAATAAGGGCATAATTGGTGCATCCGGCACATTAGACGGGGGGCCTCATGGATGCACCAATTATCGCGAGGCAACGATAGCCTGGAAGCATTATCGGATTATTGAGATCTATCCATTATGAATATCGGAAAACAACACATCTACAACCTGCCAGAGAACGATATTACCTGGCTGGGCGACTACGCTCGCCAACTGGAACAGGAGGCCAGGGCGCTTGGGACGCCGCTTCCTCCGGCTGTCCGGCTGCAAATTGGCGAACCAAGCTTTCGCACACCGGAGCATATCCGGCTTGCTGCTGTCCAATCTATCGAGCAAGAGCCTCTCACTTATGCGCCCCCTGCTGGTTGGCCCTGGCTGCGTGAGTTGCTGGCAGAAAAGATCAGGCGCGTTAATGGCTACGCGGTCCAGTTGAAAAACGTTACTGTCACGCTGGGCGGTACAGGCGCGTTGCAAACCTCACTGCTGGCAACGGTGGGCGCAGGTGATGAGGTGCTGATTCCCGATCCTGGCTGGCCGCTCTACACGATCCAGCTTGCCGCCTGTGGTGCGATCCCTGTGCGCTATCCACTCGATCCCAACAACGAATGGTTGCCAGATATCGCCAGCATGGAACGGCTGGTAACGCCGCGCACTCGATTGCTACTGATCAATACGCCCGGCAACCCGACTGGAGCCGTCTTCCCTCCCGCCGTGATCGCCGATCTGCTCAATTTCGCACGTCGCCATCATCTCTATCTGCTTTCGGACGAGAGCTACGATCAGATCGTCTTCGAGGGGCAGCATATCAGTCCGGCCACGTTGCTCTCGTCTGCCGAATTAGAGGAGGGCCATTTCATCGGCGTATATACCTTCTCCAAAACCTACTCGATGACCGGCTGGCGTATCGGCTACGTTGTGGCGGGATCGCAGCTCAGCAAAACAATTGGGGATGTCGTCAATGGCAGTTATACCAACATCGCCACGCCGATCCAGCGGGCCGCCGTTGCAGCGCTGACCGGTCCCCAGGAGCGCGTAGGAGAGATGCGCGATGCCTATCATCGGAGGCGCGATATCGCCGTTCGCCTGCTGCAAGAATATGGCCGCTACATCTACACGCCGCACGGTGCTTTTTATGCCCTGATCGATGTGCGCGGCAAACATGGCGAGTCGCGTCGTGGTCGTCAGTTCGCGCTGGATCTGTTGCGAGAGCGCAATGTGGCCGTTGCGCCCGGGAGCGGCTTCGGCAGCGTCTCAGCGGAGTATATTCGCATCTCGCTGGCCGCCTCTGAGAACGAGATCGAGCGCGGAGTGCGTGAAATATGCCAGTTTGCTGATAGAGAAGTTATGAAGAAGAGGGATTAAAGGAGTGGAGAAGGTAACAGGTAAGACGGTGGAGGGCGAATCCTGCATCACCTGTGTCTTCTCCTACTCTTATCTTCCTGCTACTATATTATTACTATCTCACAAACGATGTCAAATGATTTTTCTCTTTATATTTTCGTGTCATTTATATGCCACGACGCCAAACGCTTCCGGCTTGCGCACCACGCGTTTAAAACCTGCCTCCTGCAACCGTTTGAGCGCCCCCCGTACCACCGTGCCGCTCGATTTGCTGTCCAGATTGCCGATATAGTGGAACAGTCGCCCTCTCCGCTTGAGGATGCGGTACAACTCGCGATAGAAGACGCCGGAATAGAGTTCTCCAGCCAGGCTAAAGACAGGGGGATCGTGAATAATGCGGTCGAAGCTCTCGTCGCCAAACGTCGGAACAACCTCGTAAGCGTCGCCCATAAGTTGCTGAATCTTCGGATTCTCAAATAAGCCACGCGACCAGGGATTGAGCCGCGCCATCTTTTGCGCTCCCGGATCGAGTTCGATCGTCACCACCTGCTCAGCCGTTTTTGCCGCCGCAATCGCCGTATAGCCCAGCCCGGTTGCCGTATCCAGCACACGCCCCACAACAGGCGTAATCGCGGCAATTTTAGCCCGCGTATCTTGCATGGGATCAATATCAACGATGCGATGCATGGTAAAGCCTGCAATCAGCATGGTCGGAGTTTGCTTCGTCGGCATCAAGCTGCACATACGACTGGTCTGTTCAGAGAAAACCTGGATGGACCGTATCTCGTTGCCCTCGACTAGAAAGCAGTTCACATTGGCCTTGCGAATCTGTTCTACCTGCTGCCAGTTCACCAGTTCGCCTCTCGGGAATGCCACCCCATGATCTGACAGCGCAACTGTCACG
The DNA here is from genome assembly GCF_016587455.1 of Reticulibacter mediterranei. NCBI lineage: Bacteria > Bacillati > Chloroflexota > Ktedonobacteria > Ktedonobacterales > Reticulibacteraceae > Reticulibacter > Reticulibacter mediterranei. The sequence continues at coordinate 3,768,402 of NZ_BNJK01000001.1, forward strand.
GTTGAAATATTAAGATCGGGCGAAACCTCAACGGACGTTTTCCCCTGTCGGTAAGCAGTTAGCAAGATTTCTGCCTGAATATATGAAAGCACGACGGGATAAGAGGGCATACGCGCTGGTCAAACACTTTCTTTTCAAGATGAGGGCACTGTAGCATAGTTGTTGAGGGCAGTCAATCCATTTACGCTTCTACGAGTGTCCGTCATGTTTTGTAGAGGGGTCAGTGGGCGACAGCAAGAGTCGCGCCCTACCATACGCGAGAGTGGACCGCATGACCCGTCTATGGTAGGGCGCGACTCTTGCTGTCGCCCGTGGTATCCTATTGCGCTTCTGCGCTTTTGCTAATAAAAAGGCGAAACTGGGGATTATAGCTCCTGTCGCAGCTACTACAGGAGACGGCTTGCGAGTATTTGCGGGTGCGCGGATAAGACTTGCCGCAATGGGGACATTCATAAATATAACGGATGGGGCGACGCGAGCGGCGTATGCGTTCACGACGTTCGCTCTCCTGGAGGAGCAACACGCGTAGCTCCTCCATGCTATATCCCGTTACCGCTGCTTCGTCAACGGCGATGGCATCATATCCATGATGGCGATGACGACGAGGCGTGCCATTAACGCGATCTGCCATGTGGATCAGTTCGTGAGCAATCGTCACTTCCAGCGATATCGGCTGCATATCTGGCTCAATAAAGATCAAGTGACGATGCGAGGATTGCTCGTGTTGCGAACGACTCTTACGTGCAGGCAAATAACAATAGCAGCCAAGCGCCATTATGTTGAGCCGCTTGCCCGTCCAGCGCGCAAACTCCTGGCGATCCTGCGTCATAGCCAGCAAGCGCAGTTCATGTTCAGAAAGTTGTAATTTCTGTGCATAATAAATCAGCCAGCGCTCAATCACGGTTTGATCTCCATGAATAATCGTCGTATTTTGCAATTGAGGAGGCACGGGAATGGAGCGTCTGGTCGTCATCAAAACATCTTTCTGCATAGCAATCACGATGAGTTGTGGTATCAGTATAACAAGCCACAAGCGAATAGTAAATAGTACAGATGCAAGCCCGCGTGAAATAGTAGGAGCGGATAAGATAAAATATATATGAGGTCAATACGAAAAATGATCGGCTGAGTTGCTTGACACCGATCTATAACAAGCGTAAGATGGATGTTAAGTAATTACACAACCTCCCGTATCCGTTAGGAGCCGTTTGTATGTCATCTCAAATCTGTATTAAAACAGACAAGTCGTTGCAGCAGCTCACCACGGAGATACGCGAAATCTTCTCGCTTCCTCCTTTTATGGAAGATTCTTTCGCAGGTGCGCCCTATTACCAGTTTGATATGCTAGGAATGCAAGTGCTTGTTCATTGGGTGGAGGAGGAAGATCGTGCGCCAGAAGTTATGGACCACGCCTACAGCCTGGATATGCAAATGTCTTTCACCGAGCATGAGCTGGACACAGATACAATGGAATACCTTCTTCAACCCTATTATGCTCAACTTCTGACATTTCATCTAGGAGTTGAGACTGCCTGGTGTGAGAAACAAAAGGTGGGAAGTCACTGGCAGGTGAGGTATTGTTACTATTGTAAAAATCCCAAATGGAATAAAGATATTTTGTATGGGGAAGCAGGCTGGGAGCCTGCGGTCAAAGCAAAAACCCCCAGCTCGTGGCGTTTAATGCGCCATATTCTCTAGCATACTGGTATGATCGCGAAGGCTGGCCCGCCTGAAGCCTTCAGCAACGGGCCGGATTGCCTTATGCTGTCTTGCGTTCCTCCTCAGTGTATCCTGTTCCCCTGGCAGTCTCCGCAACCAGATAACGTGCAACCTCGATCAGCGATCCCGTGTGTTGATAGATTGCGCGCTGCCTGACGGCTCCGGTTCCGCGACACAACATGGCGTAGACCAGCGTCGAGATCTCCTCCCAATCTCCATGCATTTCCAACGATGGTCGCACAAAGCGCAGAAGTTTTTCGATCAGATGGCTTGCTGGCACGGTTGACATGGTATAAAGATCAATCAATTCCCCGTTCAACCCATAACGTGCCGCACGCCAGTGAGCGAGTTGCAGCAACTCCTGATGCACTGGAGGAGCCTCCTTTTTATGCAACACCAGCATCACACAGGCATGGATCAGTCCCCGCACCAGCCCGGCAATCATGATCGTGTCTTCAATCGTCGTACAAACATCCATGATGCGAATCTCAATCGTCGGATAGCGCTCCGAGAGGCGTATATCCCAATAAAGGCGCGTGAGGTCTTCGATGCCCCCAGCCTTGAGCAACGCTCCGATGAGCGCTTCATATTCGGTCAGCGAGGAGAAATGCAGTGGTGGACCAGCCAGCGGCCAGCGTGCCCACTGCTCGGTACGAAAGCTGGCATAGCCTGTATCCATACCATACCAGAAGGGCGAGTTCGCGGTCAGGGCCAGCAGCGGCGCGAGCCAGAGACGCGCATGGTTCATAACATGTAGCGCCGTCTCGCGATCGCCCAGGCCAACATGCACATGACAACCGAAAATGGCCTGTTCGCGGGCCAGGTGTTGATACTCTTGCTCTAACTCCAGATAGCGCTCCTTTGGCGTGAATAGCTGTTTGTTCGCATGTGAGAATGGATGCGTGCCAGCGGCAACCACGACCTTCTGGCGACGTGCGGCCGCTGCAATCACTTCGCGGCGCAAACGCTGTAGCTCGTGGCGCAGTTGCTCTAGCGTGTAACAGACCTTCGTGGCAACCTCTATCTGAGAGAGATGGATTTCAGCTTGCACGCTATTGCCCAGATGCAACCTCGCTTCCTGAATGATCGACTCTGCATCGGGTGCCAACTCATGTGTTACAGGATCGATGATCTGATACTCTTCTTCGACGCCAAAGGAAAGTGCTTTGGAGTAAACAGACATACATGCCTCCTTGATGGCTTTGACGGCTCTGATAGCTCTATAAATCGGGTTGTGACGCGTGAAAGAGATCGGCTTCTGGAGAACAGTGCTACAAAGGATGGCGCGTTGTCAATTCATCCTGTTATTTCAGCTTATTACCATATTATTCTATCTCTACCACCAATTCACTTCATTGACTTTGAAGAGTAAGTCTTCCTATTGTATTTGTACATCCTCTTCTATGTATTTTGCAAGAAGCATTCGGTGTAGAAAATAGTTATGAAGCTCGGCCACTGGTCAAAATATCTATGTCAATATATATAAAGACCCTGTCTATGGTCTTGCCTGTTTGTTCCTGCGCATGATACATTGTTAAGGTTAAAACCTTCATTGCATGCTGCTCAATAGCGGACAGGCCAGCACTGTACATTGTTGTACATTGTCTCAAATTGTCCTATTGTTCCCTCGCTGACGGCAGTGCAACGATAGGTGACGATGCGAAACGCAAGAAAAAATGGACAATGTGTACGTACCATTTTCACCTGTTACAGGTGAAATTTTGCGCGGCGAAAGGAGCCAATGATGTCTGAGCCGAAGCCGATGACGATCAAGGATGTACGCGTTTTATACGATCTTGCAATCTACAACTGCGTGTTCTTTGGCCCCTATACCCAGGTTGTCTACGAGAATGTAGCGCTGGGAGAGACGCGCATCTGCACAAACATCGAACTGGCACAGGAGGCAACGCAGCTGGCGGGAGGTTTGCGCACGCTCGGCATCGAGAAGGGCGACCGCGTTCTCGTGATGCTGCCAAACCGCCCCGAAGTGTTGATAGCGTATCAGGCCATTGCACGCGCTGGCGCAGTGATTATTCCCGTCCTGCCGCTGCTCAAGCCGCCGGAAGTCTATTACATCGCCGCCAATTCGGGCGCAAAGGCCATCGTTACCAGCACACCCTTTTTGCCAACGCTCCGTAACGCCCTGGCCGATCTCTCCACCATGCGCCACATGATTGTCACCGACACCGACGAAGAACTGGCAGGTTCGCCGCACGTGATCCCCTACAAAACAGTCGTGACACAAGGTGAGGAATACGCCGACCACTCTCTATCCGACCTGGACGAGCATGCACCCACCGCAGATGATATGGCGGCCATTCTCTATACGTCCGGGACGACAGGCCAGGCAAAGGGCGTGGTACTGACACACAGCAGTCTGATTGCCAACGCGCTCAATGGTTGGCACGGAGCGTCTCCCGATGGCGATCCCCGCGAAAATTTCGGCGAGACACATCTGGCAATCTTACCCCTGGCCCACGCTTACGGCATCCTCATGCTGGATATAGCCTATCTGTCGGGCGTCAAGATCGTGATGCATCCCCGCTTTGATGTGCATGCTGTTCTTTCAGCTATCGAACGACATCGCATCACGTTTTTCGCGGGAGTGCCAGCCATGTTTGTTGCCCTGCTCTACACGCCCGACGCCGATAGCTATGACACCAGCAGCCTGCGCAATTGTGGCAGCGGCTCGGCCCCTTTGCCGATGGAGGTGTTGAAGGGATTTGAGCAGAAGTTTCACTGCGAACTCGGCGAGGGCTACGGTCTCTCCGAAGCCAGCGCCATGCTCACCTCGCATCGTACAGGCATGCCGCGCAAACCCGGTTCGGTTGGGACATCTATTCCCGGCGTCGAACTGCGCATTGTGGACGAGAACGATCATGAGGTGCCTACTGGCGAGGTCGGCGAGATTATCGCACGCGGCCCCAACGTCATGCAGGGCTATTACAACATGGCAGAAGCAACCACCGAAACCTTGCGCAACGGCTGGCTGCATACCGGCGATATGGGCAGGCTCGACGAAGACGGCTATCTCTACATCGTCGAGCGCAAGAAAGACCTGATCATTCGCGGCGGCTTCAACATCTATCCGCGCGACGTTGAGGAGGTGCTGGCATCTCATCCCGCAGTGATCGAGGCAGCGGTTGTTGGCGTGCCATCGCAGCGTATGGGCGAAGAGGTGAAAGCCTTTGTTGTTGTTTCCAGCCCGATAGATGTTGAGGCGCTAATAACCTATTGTCGCGAACGCCTGGCAAACTATAAAACCCCCAGTCAGATTGAAATTGTAGATGCGTTACCACGAAATACGATCGGCAAAATCGATAAAAAAGAATTGAGGAAACGTCATGTCTCTTGAGATCTCACCCGAAACCGCCTCGTTAAACCAACTGCAACAGACACCGGTTGATCGCGTGCTAAATATCATCGATGAAGGGCTGGTCCACCTGCCAACGTACCGCGAACTCTATTATCGCTGGGAGCGGCAACAGTGGAGTGCGCAGGAGATTGATTTTAGCACCGACCGCGCTCAGTGGGATGCTATGTCGGCTGAAGAGCGCGAAACGCGTATCTATGGTCTCTCAGCCTTCTTTAAGGGGGAAGAGTGCGTCACAAACACGCTGGCCCCCTACGTCACAGCGATGCCCGACGACGAAAAGCGCATCTTTTTGACAACGCAACTGGTCGATGAGGCGCGGCACACAGTCTTCTTTGCTCGCTTTTTCAATGAGGCGCTGGGGATGGACGAGGGACGACTGGAAAACACGCTGGACGTGGTTGAAAAAAATCTCAACGATGAATTGCGCTATATTCTGATCGAATCGCTGGCGGAAGTTGGAGAGCGCATTCGCCAGGAGCCGGGCAACATGGCCCATCTGGTTGAGGGCGTGACGCTCTATCATGTTGTGGTCGAAGGTATGATGGCACTCGCCGGACAGCGCAATATTCTGGAAGTGTATCGCGAACAGAACATCTTTCCAGCGTTTCGTGGCGGTTTTACAGCGGTTGCCCGCGACGAATCGCGCCACGTCATCTTCGGAGTAAAGTTCTTGCGCGAGATGATTCAAAGCGACCGGACCAATGCTGATGTGATATACGGCGCGCTCAACAAATACGCGCCAACGGCGCTTGAAGCCATCACGCCAGCCCAGCAGGGGATTGAGAACATGCTGGCACGAGGAGAAGATCCCTGGGTGTCGCCGCGCTACGCCGTTGAGTCGCTCCAAAAGAAGCTCAAAGTGATCGGCCTGAGCCTGCCCCTCCCTACGGTGCCACCGCCACCATTCTAGCTTAGTTCCAGGTATCATCCGCCAGCGGGAGGACACACCAGAACATCGCCCCCTCCCCTGGACGGCTCTCAACGCCCACCTGCCCGCCGTGCTGCTGAATAATAGCTCTCGTGATATACAGCCCCAACCCCGCCCCACTGCCAGAGCGGATTGATCGCCCCGTCCCTTGTCGAAAACTCTCCCATATCATATCCTGCTGCATCGGCAGAATTCCCGGTCCCCGGTCCTGCACCGCAATCCGGGCCTCCGTACTACTCACCGTCAGACAAACCTTGATGGGCTGGTCGGCAGGAGAAAATCTGAGCGCGTTGGCCAGATAGTTTAAAAGCACCTGCTGAATACGTTCTGGATCAGCAATCACAGCCACAATTTCATCGTCTGGCAATTCTAGTTCGATGGTCCTCTGCGCCGCCAGTTCGCGCTGCTGAATCACGGTTTCGCGCACGATTTCGACCAGATTGCACCAGACAGGAGAGACCTCAAATATATTCGCCTCAATCCGTGAAGCATCCAACAAATTAGCCACCAGCCGCACTTCGCTGCTCACCTGGCGCTCGGCTCGCATCAACAGGTGCTGAAGTTTTGTTAGCAGATCAGTTGTATTGTCCGGTAAGGGTGACTCTCGTATGCGCTCAAGCAGACGACGCGCCTGATGCAGCGCCCCTCGCGTGGTGGTCAGTGGCATACGCAATTCCTGGCCCACCGTATTCATAAACTCTCCAAAAACCGCGCTCGATACTGTCTCCTCTTCATCGGAATCAAGCTCCTGAGCATGCCTCCTCCGCTCAAGAAATGCCTGAAAATCTGCATCCTCGATCCGGTAGCCCGCACGACCAAAGGGAGTACCTTTCAGCTCACCACTACGCAGCCAGCGACGAACTGTATCAAGACTAACGCCGAGACGTGCAGCCACATCAGATGTTGTGAGATAGGATGGCATACGCGGTTCACCCTTTCACCGTAACATGTTATCATAAGACATGATAAGAGGTTATAAGATATAGGCAGGGAAACACATTGGCTTTCCTCTGCCTGAAATTTCTCCCAAACCCTGAGAAGGGAGCATAAATTAAGAATGCCTCAAAAAAAGATCGTGGCGGCGAGATTGCTTCAGCCTCAATCTCTCTTGCAATCCAATGTGCAGTTCAACTTTCCGCGCCGATCACCAGAGCTGGATACCTTTGTGGACGAATTTCTGTCCACCGTTTGCAACCCAAGCCGCCGCTGTATCCTGGAACTGCTGGCGAAGAGCAGTGCAAACGATCCGTCTACATCTCATGAACTACGTTCAGGGGATATCGCGAAGCTGCTTGGATTGAGCAGCGCCACCATTTCAGAACATCTCCATCGGCTCGCGGACCTCCATCTGGTGACGACTCGCAAACAAGGAACAGCTGTCTATTACCGCCTGTCAAACCATATGCTGGTCCAGGCTTTTCTCGATTTTCTCCATATACTGGATCAACACTACCGGGAACAGGAGTGCTGAACCATTTCAGCAGTACGATTGCGAGGTAGCGAACTCGCACATTTTCTTGCTCTACACGATTATCAACCTCAGCATTTTCGTTCACGAACGAAATACGTTATAATTATCTATCATACGACACAAAGACCATCCCATTCCTGCTTTTCACTCTATCCCCCGATCAACGAGCAACACATTTCTCTTTCGGTTAGCGCCGAAATACGATCTATAAGGAGAAACGAACGGCGGCCGTTCGATCGCCAGTGAGAGGAAAAAAGGCCTAGCGAAACGATAAAAGCAGAACAATGCTGCTTCCATTTCAGCGGCAAATAAAGGCTTGCTTCTGTGATAATAATATGTTATGAAAGGATTCGGAAGGAAAAAAAACTGTTGGTGAGATAAATTGGGATGTACGAAATATCCACAGTTTGACACTATTGGCTCGGCTGTACTACAATAGAAAATGAGGAAGTGTACTTTTGACACTAGCCATGTGTGTGCATTACGCGCATACATGGAAGATACACACATAGAGAGAGATGAAGGTTCCCATTCATGGGTACAACGGACACATCCCCCATTTTTATTTTAGTTGGGCTAGCTATTCTCTTCGGCATTCTGGTAATGGTTGTTACCGCATTTCTCGGCCCAAGAAAGCCGTCGCCGGAGAAGTTGGCCCCTTACGAGTGCGGTATTCAAGAGATTGAAGCGCCGAAACGTCGCTTCCCGGTTAAGTATTTGTTGACTGGCATGCTGTTTATCGCATTCGATATCGAAATTGTTTCATTTTATCCTCTCGCCGTCATGCTTCGCCAACTCCAACTGTTCGGACTGATCGAGTTGCTGGTCTTCCTGGTGATATTGATGGTGGGTTATGTTTACGTTTGGCGGAAGGGAGCTTTTTCATGGGAGTAAAAAACCCCTGGGAGCCAGTGCAGACGTACTCGAACACGCAGACGCCACGCCTGAAGCATGGAGAACTTCCCATGCATCAGAAGGATGGTGGCTTTGGCGTCCTGACCACACAGGTTGACAAGATCCTCGGTTGGAGCCGCAGTTCGTCGCTCTGGCCCGCGCTCTTTGGTCTGGCCTGCTGCGCCATCGAGATGATGTCTACCAGCGGCTCTCGCTGGGATCTTTCGCGTTTTGGTGCTGAGGTGTATCGCGCCTCGCCACGCCAGGCAGACTTGATGATAGTCGCGGGTCGCTGCTCGGTGAAGATGGCCCCGGTTCTGCGCCAGATTTACGATCAGATGCCCGAACCAAAGTGGGTCATTTCGATGGGAGCGTGTGCCTCCTGCGGTGGTGTATTTAATAACTATGCTATCGTGCAAGGGGTGGATAAGATTATCCCGGTTGATGTTTATATCCCCGGCTGCCCTCCCACACCTGATATGTTGCTGTTTGGCTTCAACGAACTTCAGCGCAAGATCCGTGAAGGCATCCCCAATCCACCCGATCCGCTCAAAGCCAGTGGCCTCAAACTGGTGGGTCCAGTGGGCGAGGAACTGTAAACCGCTTGCTATTCCGGCTGCCTCTTGTCATGCATTGACAGCCGCCTTATCAGCGGGCGATCTGCAAGAAATTCAATACAACGGTGCGCGACGAGGCGTGCCTGCGGGAACCAGCTTCGACCATTCAGGGGAACCTTTGAGGGGCCCCATTTTGTTGAGACAGAAAGAGTGCAAAGGCGCATATCTACACAGGCCCGTCACATGGCGCGTGTCATGATCGTCGGGTCATCTTGCTATAAGAGACAAAGGGGCAACCTGAAACCCTTATAGATCATCACATAAGGGTTGGCCCTTGAACTTATTAAGCTTGAATTTATTATGTAATCGCGCGATATAGAGAAAACGTACACATGTATTTTTTGTTCGGTTTACAACGAAGAATATAGCCACTCTGAAATCGCGCCGTAGGAATGATTGTATGGTCATAACAGCAGCTTCGACAGTGGATATGGTGCGGGGGAAGTTCTCGCAAGCTGTCATTGAAACGGTCGATTATCGCGACGAGCAAACGATAGTTCTCCAGCCTGAGCAACTGGTGGAAGTGTGCAATTATCTCAAAAAACAACTGCACTACGAGATGCTGGAGACGATCACGGCAGTTGACTGGCTTGAACGAGTCCCACGCTATGATGTCGTCTATCAACTATTGTCCCTGGAAAATAAATGTTATGTGCGTCTGAAAGTTCGTGTAGGTCAGCGCCGCGAAGAGCATCCAGAGGTTCCCAGCGTCACAAGCGTCTGGGCTGGGGCCAACTGGTATGAGCGCGAGGTCTACGATCTCTTCGGCATCGTCTTTACGAACCATCCAAACCTGGAACGCATCCTGATGCCTGCCGATTGGACAACGCACCCCTTGCGCAAAGACTATCCCATCTCCGGCTTTGAATTGCCCGAACCGCATTGGGGTGGTCAGGTTCCCTATGATGTTGATCCCGGTGTGGGTAAGCTCTACCAACAAAGCCTGCGCTCACCTGAAGGACGCGAACTCAACGAGAGCCGTCGTCTGGTCAATCCCAATCAGGAGCCAGGTACGCCTAAGACGAGCGAGGAATCAGAATGAAGCAACCAGAGATTATGCAAGCCCCACAGGGGCGCACCTATGATATCGAAGAGGGCCAACTGCTCGACGATGGACACCGCGATGATACGATGACTATCAACATGGGGCCACAGCACCCCAGCACGCACGGTGTCCTGCGCCTGATCCTGACCATCGAGGGCGAAACGGTTGTCAAAGCGATACCGGATATCGGCTTCCTGCATACCGGCATCGAGAAGACCGCCGAGGCCAAGTCGTACCACCAGGCGTTGGTGCTAACCGACCGCATGGATTATCTCGCTCCCCTCAACAACAATCTGGGCTATTCGCTGGCCGTCGAGAAGTTGCTGGGCATCGAGGACGAAATTAACGACAAGATCAAGTTCGCGCGTGTCATCCTGGCCGAGCTACAACGCATTGCCAGCCACCTTGTCTGGTTGGGAACGTCGGCGCTGGACCTGGGCGCACAAAGTATGTTCCTGTACTGCTTCCGAGAGCGCGAGATGATCCTCGACATCTTCGAGCTATGCTCCGGCGTGCGCATGATGACCAGCTACATCTGTCCCGGCGGTCTCCAGGCCGAACTACCAGCAGGCTTCGAGAAGAAGATCCGCGAGTTCACCAGCATCTTCCCCTCACGCCTGCGCGAGTATCACGACCTGCTCACCAATAACCAGTTGTTCCTCGAACGCACTCGCAACGTCTGTCTGCTGAGTAAAGAGGATGCGCTGGCCTATGGTACGACGGGAGCCGTGTTGCGCGGCAGTGGCGTGGCCTGGGATATTCGCAAGGTCTTCCCCTACTCCGGCTACGAAAAGTTTGATTTCGATATTCCCGTTGGCAGCGTGGGCGATGTCTATGATCGCTACATGGTACGCATGCTTGAGATGGAACAGAGCTTGAGAATCGTCAATCAGGCGCTCGAAGGACTACCCACTGGTCCCTATCGCGTGGAGAACAAGAAAGTGGCACCGCCTCCCAAGTGGCAGATCACCGGCAGTATGGAGGCGCTTATCCACCACTTCAAACTGTTCACCGAGGGATACCGTCCACCCAGAGGCGACGTGTTCGTGCGTACGGAGTCACCGAAGGGAGAACTGGGCTTCTATCTGGTCAGCGATGGTTCCGCGAAACCATATCGTATGCATGTGCGCGGCGCGTCGTTCGCAAACTTGCAGGCGCTTCCTAAGATGGTTGAGGGCAGCTTCCTCTCCGATGTGATCGCAGCAATTGGCAGCATTGATATTGTGCTGGGCGAGGTAGACCGCTAGTTGTTTGCATTTGTATAAATCCAATAAAATTTGTAGAGGCGCGGTTGAGAGACCCGCCTGTGACAAGAGGTTGATAGATTCAATGATTTCAGAACATGCAAAGCAGCGTATGCGTGAATTAACACAGCGCTACCCGGCTGCGCGTTCAGCGGTACTACCCGCGCTTTACATCGCGCAAGAGGAAGAGGGATATATCACGTCGGAGGGCTTACAGGCGGTCTCTGAGGCTATCGGCATCACGGTGGATGATGTGGAGAGCGTCGCAACCTTCTATACGATGTATTTTCACCAGCCGCCGGGCAAAAAGGTGATCAAGGTCTGCAACAGCATCTCCTGCTACCTGCGCAACTGCGATGCCGTACTCGAACATCTTGAGCAGCGGCTCGGCATTAAGCGCGGTGAGACCACACCCGATGGCAACTATACCTTGCAGGCCGTCGAGTGTCTCGCCTCCTGTGGAACCGCACCGGTGTTGCAGGTGAATGGTGAATTCGTCGAGAACCTCACGATAGAGTCAACCGACGCGTTAGTAGATCAACTGGATGCAGAACTGAAGGCGAAGAAGAGCGAGGCCCGGTTATAACATGCCAACCGGTCTTTGCCTGGTATAAGGAATAAAGACATATGCCGGAATTAGTTGTCACAAAAGATATCAATGTGCCAGGGATAGACTCGCTGGATGTCTATCGTCAACACGGCGGCTATGAGGCGCTGGCAAAGGCTCTGCGCGAGCATCAGCCCGACGACATCGTGGAGATCGTCAAACAATCGGGCCTGCGCGGTCGCGGAGGAGCCGGTTTCCCCGCTGGCATGAAGTGGAGCTTCCTGGCGAAGAACGATAAACCTCGCTACCTCTGCTGCAATAGCGACGAGAGCGAGCCAGGCACCTTTAAAGATCGCATGCTGATGGAGAAGATCCCCCACCGTCTGGTTGAGGGAGTGCTGATCACCAGCTACGCCTGCCGCGTGAAGACCGCATTTATCTATATTCGCGGTGAACTGGCGCTGGCGGCCCAACAGGTCGAGAAGGCGGTCAAAGAAGCGTATGACGCCGGACTGATCGGGCAGAACATCCTGGGTAGCGATTTTAGCTGCGACGTGATCGTGCATCGAGGAGCGGGCGCGTACATCTGCGGCGAAGAGAGCGCGCTGATGGAGTCGCTGGAGGGGCGCCGGGGCTATCCACGCCTCAAACCACCGTTCCCTGCTGTGATCGGTCTGTACGGTGGCCCGACCGTCATTAACAACTGCGAGACACTGGTCACGGTTCCCGCCATCGTCCTCAACGGTGGCGAGTGGTATGCATCATATGGAACCGAGAAGAGTAAAGGCACCCGCATCTATGGCCTGAGCGGCCACGTTAAGAAGCCCGGCAACTACGAACTGCCGCTGGGCATCCCTCTGCGGGAACTGATCTATGACGAAAAGTATGGCGGCGGCGTGCTAGGCGACAGGCAGGTCAAAGCGGTCATTCCGGGCGGATCTTCCACGTTCTTGCTCAGCGCCGATCAGCTTGACACACCGATGGATTATGAGTCTGTGGCGGCAGCTGGTTCGATGCTTGGCTCCGGTGGCGTGATCGTAATGCACGATGATACCTGTATTGTCGGAGCCGTGTTGCGCGCCAATGAGTTCTACCGCGACGAATCCTGCGGGAAGTGTACACCCTGCCGCGAAGGAACCTACTGGCTGGTCGAGATTCTGGAGCGTCTGGAGCATGGTCACGGCAAACAGAAAGATATCGACCTGCTGCTGGATGTCTGCGATAATATCAGCGGCAAATCGTTCTGCCCATTGGGTGATGCCGCCACCAGCCTGATTAAGAGCAGCATTCGACTCTTCCGCGACGAGTACGAATATCACGTCACACATGGACACTGCCAGGTTGGTCCAGGCGCAAAAGTCCATGCAGGGGCACATTAATCATCGTGAACCGATTCCCTTTGTAAAGGCGATGTAAGATCGTCTAGCAGGTAGAAATAAAATGCCAGAAGAGAAAAAAGACGAACTAGTACATCTCACCATTGATGGCGTACCCGTCGCGGTCCCACCTGGAACGCTGGTGTGGAAGGCGGCGCAAGAGGCCGGGATAGAGATCCCTATTTATTGTTATCATCCCAAGATGCCGCCACTGGGCGCGTGCCGCATGTGCTTTGTCGAGATCGAGAAGATGCCCAAGCCGCCCCAGACCGCCTGCACCACGCCGGTTAGCGAGGGCATGGTTGTGAGTACTAAATCGGAGAAAGTGCTCAAGGCCCGGCGCGGCACCCTGGAGTTCCTGCTGATCAACCACCCGCTGGATTGCCCGATCTGCGATAAAGCTGGAGAGTGCGACCTGCAAGACTTCACGCTGCGTCACGGTCCCGGCGGCACCCGCTTCGACCAGTCCAAGCGCCACTATCGCAAGCCCATTCCGGTTAGCCAGGATGTGATGCTTGACCGCGAGCGCTGCATTCTCTGTCAGCGCTGCACGCGCTTCAGCTCTGAGATTTCGATGGACAACGGCCTGGTGATGATCCAGCGCGGCTTCCGCATGGAGGTTGGCACGGCTCCCGATCACGCCTTCGATTCCGTCTTCTCCGGCAACACTACCGAGATCTGCCCGGTTGGTGCATTGACCGCCAGCAGCTATCGCTTCAAGGCGCGTCCCTGGGAGTTGAAACGCGTTCCCAGCGTGTGCAACAACTGTAGCGTTGGCTGTAATGCCCGCGTCGATGTGCGCGTTGACCGAGTTACGCGTCTGATGTCGCGCAACAACGATGAGGTCGATGATGGCTGGCTGTGTAATCGTGGCCGCTGGGACTTCGGCTTCGTCAACAATCCCAACCGCTTGCGCACACCCCTGATCCGTCGCAATGGCACCCTGGCTCCCGCAACCTGGGACGAGGCGCTGTCATATGTGGCAACGAAGCTCAAAGATATCGCAGGCACGCATGGCGCTCAGGCGGTGGCAGGTATCGGCTCAACCCGTACCACCAACGAAGAGACCTATCTCTTCCAGAAGCTGCTGCGTCAGGCGCTCAAAACCAACAACATTGATCACCATCATGGCCGCTTCAATGGTCCCCGCGATTCGCTGACCGGGAAAGCCTGGATGATGACCAGCAGCATCGCGGAACTGGAGAAAGCGAGCCATATCGTGCTGGTGGCCTCCGATCCCTACAAGCGCCAGCCGGTTCTGAACCTGCGTCTCAAAAAAGCCATGCGTGGCGGCACGAAGATCACCATCATCAACTCGGCGACAACCGAGATGGACCGCTTCGAGGCCAGCGATGTTTATTCTGTCCGCAAGATCAACATTCCTGAGAACGGCGCTGGTGCGGCTGCAAAGCTGTTGCTCCGCTACGCATTGAATCACGATGGCGTAGGAGCAGGCTCGAAGGTCGAGGTGCCAGCAGCGAAAGAGATCGAGACCGCCGAACAGTCCTTCGGCAGCGAGGTCACAGAGCAGTTGCAGCAGGTAGCCGCCGAACTGGTCAGCGCAGGCAGCGCAGCAAAAGGCGCGGTTATTCTGTACGACGAACTGGCAACCCTTGATTCTGGTGCTGAGAAGCTGGCGACAGATTTGCAGGCATTGGCGGTCGTGACCAACAACATTGATCGCGTCGGTGCGGGTGTTGGGCCACTCTTCGGAGATGCCAATTCGCTTGGTGCTCGCGATATGGGTCTGCTGCCCGATACGCTGCCCGGCTATGTGGCGACCTCTGAGAAGGGGCTGGCTTATGACGAGATCCTGAGCAATCCCCAGGTGAAGGCGCTGTTTGTGATGGGTGCCAATCCCGCACGTCATCGGGCAAGCGGAGAATTGCCGAAAACGTTGGAGTTCCTGGTGGTGCAGGATATTGCTCTGACCGAGACGGCGCAACAGGCCGACGTTGTGCTGCCTGCCGTGACTTTCGCGGAAAAAGATGGCACCATGACCAACGTTGACCACCACGTCCAGATCGTTCGTCGTGCGCTGCGTCCGTTGCCCGGTGCGAAGGCCGACTGGGAGATCTTGATCGCCCTCGCCAATCGCTTAGGCCAGAACTGGACTTACGCCAGCCCACGCGATATCTTCGCTGAGATCGCCGCCAACAATCCTTTCTACGCTGGTCTCACCTATGAGGATCTTGGCTTGCAGGGAGCGCGCACGCAAGAGCAGGAGGTGGCTCGTGCTTGAGTTTCTCAATATACCTATCGTCGCCTATATTATTAAAAGTGCGATTGTCATTTTCATTCTGCTGACCGTCTTTGCCTATCTGACGCTGATCGAGCGCGTCGTGCTGGCAAGGATACAGGGCCGCCTCGGTCCCAATCGCGCCGGTCCATTTGGTATCTTCCAGCCGGTCGCCGATGGTTTGAAGATGGCCTTTAAAGAGCAAATCGTGCCATCGCAGGCGCACAAGCTCATTTACCTGATCTCGCCGATCATCTCAGTCATTGTGGCGCTCTCCGCATTTGCCGTGATCCCGATTGGTAGCGGTTGGGGCAGCAAGCCGGGCATCTGGGACCCCGTGATTGGCGATATCAACGTTGGCCTGCTCTGGATTCTTGCTATCTCCTCGCTGGCAGTCTACGGAATCGTGCTGGGCGGCTGGTCTTCCGGCAACCGCTATTCTCTGTTGGGTGCGTTGCGCAGCGCCGCTCAGATGGTGTCATATGAAACCAGCCTGGGCCTCGCGCTCGGTGGCGTGTTGATGTTCACCAGTTCGTTGAGCATGGTCGATATTATCCATCAGCAGCTTAACATGGGCATCTGGTTTTTGTTCGCGCAACCGCTCGGCTTCGTGATCTACATCATCGCCGGCATCGCCGAAACGAACCGCGCCCCATTCGATCTGCCAGAAGCCGAGCAGGAGTTGACGGCTGGATATCTGACCGAATTCAGCGGTCTGCGCTGGAGCCTCTATCAGATGTCCGAATACATCAACATGATTACAGTGAGTTCGGTCGCCACTACGCTGTTCTTTGGCGGCTGGAGCCTGTTTGGTCTGGAAAACCTGTTCCCTGGCTTCTCGATCATCATCTATGTGGTCAAAGTTGCAATTTTCCTGTTCTTCTTCATGTGGCTACGTGCTACGCTGCCACGTATTCGCTACGACCGCTTGATGCGCCTGGGCTGGCAGATCTTGCTGCCGCTCGCAGCCCTCAACGCGGTGCTCACTGGCGTTGTGGTGGCGTTTAACTGGCCCTGGTATGTGAGCAGCGTGGCTGGACTGGCTGTTATCATTATCGCGCTCATCCTCATCCGCCGTCAGAGCTTCGTCGAAGGCACACGCTTCGAGGAGAAGGGCGGTAAGGGCATTGATGTGATGCCTGCGACGGTGAAACTGGTCAAGTTTGAGCCGGTTGCGCCCGCCTCTGAAGAGGTCGCGACAGAGGAAGCTGCACCAGAACAGAAAGCGGTACAGGTGTAGCAGTGACAGGCGTAGGTGACTCTGGTAAGATGGTGAGTAGTTCATATTCAATAGAATTGTAAGTCATGCAAAACCAGGAGAAAGTGTATGTCCACCTACGCCTGGCATATTAAAGAGGAATAATCGTCGGGTCATAGAGGGGCAGTGGGAACTCCACGTAGCGACAAGGGGTGGCTGGGGATGCGGGGGCCTTGCGCTTGTCGCGGGTTGCCACATAACAAGGATCGTGGAGTTCCGGGGTAGGAAAGCGCGACAAGCGCAAGGCCCCCGCATCCCCAGCCACCCCTCCCCTTGTCGCTACGGGTGGTGGAACATTCCATACAACGCTAATATCAGGTCCGTACAAAAATGCAAACGAGGTTGATCTACAGGGAGGAATAACTGGAGAGGATTTGATTCGCTATATAGTCCGAGAACAGGTCTTATACAGCTAAGGAGTTCACTTACATGTCTTTAGATATACTCAAAGGTCTGGCTACCACTCTCAAAAATAT
This sequence comes from Reticulibacter mediterranei, assembly GCF_016587455.1. NCBI lineage: Bacteria > Bacillati > Chloroflexota > Ktedonobacteria > Ktedonobacterales > Reticulibacteraceae > Reticulibacter > Reticulibacter mediterranei. The sequence goes on from NZ_BNJK01000001.1 coordinate 3,785,592, forward strand.
TGGGCGGAAGCCTACCACCATCTCTTACCCGGAGGAGGAGCGTGAGCTACCGGCTCGCTTCCGAGGCCGTCACGTGCTGCATCGCTACGATAACGAACTGGAGCGCTGCGTAGGCTGCTACCTCTGCGCGGGTGCTTGTCCGGCTGATGCCATCTACATTGAGGCCGACGAGAACACCGACGAGAATCGCGTCTCGCCCGGCGAGCGCTATGCGAAGGTCTTCGATGTCAACATGTTGCGCTGTATCTTCTGCGGCTACTGCCAGGCAGCATGTCCAACGGGCGCTATCACGTTGGAGAATGACTATAAGCTTGCTTCCTTCTATCCCGAAAACATGGTCTACCACAAAGAGCAGTTGCTCGAACCCAAAGGACAGGCCACGCGCGGTTCCGCCGAAGTCTGGGCCGATCCCGCACCCACTGAGGCTGAGCAGCCAGTACCGACAAACAGTGGCATCTTCGACGGCTCACAGGCCAGTGCTGCCGCCGTTGGTCTCGGCACAATGGAGACGCAGCGCTCTGTACTGATAGAGAATGAGGAGCAGGACGAGGATCGCAGAACATTATAAAGGGCGCGGATTCCTGACATCTCGCCGCAATCATTGATTGTACGTGAGAACGATGGATTTGTCTTGATCCTCGCCCGGAGGATTTTGCTATGACATTTGAGCAGATATCATTTATCGTGCTGGCAGTTGCCAGCATTGCTTCTGCCATAGGGGTTATCTCCTTTAAGAACGCCGTGCATAGCGCCCTGAGCCTGATTCTGACCTTGCTATTTCTGGCGCTATTCTATCTGCAACTCAACGCCATGTTTATCGCAGTGGTGCAGATCTTAATCTACGCGGGCGCAATTATGGTGCTTTTCCTCTTTGTAGTGACGATGCTGGCCCCCGACACGACGGTAGAGGGCAATGATCGTATCCCCTGGCAGAAGGCCGTTGGCATCGCGCTGGGCTTGATCCTGGCCGGCGCTCTGAGCTTCCTGATCTTCTCCGGCCAATCGCTGGCGCAACCGGTAACGGGTGCTGGTGGGCTGGCACAGCAGGTGGCGAAGATCGGCGACGTACAGGCGTTTGGTAATGCGCTCTTCCACGGCTTCCTGTTCCCTTTCGAGGTGACTAGCTTATTGATCGTTATCGCCATCCTGGGGGCGCTTGTCTTTGGGAGAAGGGCCTGAGTTGTTGGAGGGTTTTGTTTTATGACGCCAATAGCAAATCTGGCTCCATCGTGGGCCTATTTAACGCTAAGCGCCATCCTGTTTACTATCGGCGCTGTTGGAGTGCTGATTCGGCGCAATCCACTGATTATATTCATGTCTATTGAGTTGATGCTCAACGCCGTCAATCTATCGTTTGTGGCCTTTTCTAAGTTTCTCAATTCAGCGGATGGACAGACGTTTGTTTTCCTTATCCTCACGGTGGCTGCTGCCGAGGTGGTGGTTGGACTGGCACTTATCGTCGCTATCTTCCGCACGCGCCGCAATATCGATGTTGACGACATGAACATACTGAGAGGCTAGATGTATGGCTAATCTAAGTTTATGGGTGCTGCTGCCACCTCTGCTCGGCTTCATCATATTGGGGCTACTGGGCAGGCTGATGGGGCGCTCAGGGATTTTGACGGTGGCCTGGGGAGCGTGCGGCCTCTCCTTTCTTGTCGCCATCTTCAATTTCATCAGCATCATCAGCACGCCCGTCTCCGGTCGCTCGAACGACCTGACCGTATACGAATGGGTCACATCCGGGATCGGCAATGGAGCGTTTCATCTGAACTTTGGGCTGCTCTACGATCCACTAACCGCAACGATGTTGCTGGTGGTAACGGGTGTGGGCCTGCTGATCCACATCTATTCCGCTGGCTATATGGAAGATGATCCTGGTTTCTGGCGCTTCTTCGCCTACCTGAACTTCTTTATTTTCTCGATGGTCCTGCTGGTCACAGCCGACAATTTCCTCTTCCTGCTCGTTGGTTGGGGTCTGGTCGGTCTGGCCTCGTTCCTGTTGATCGGGTTCTGGTATCAGCGCCGCGCTCCCGTCGCGGCTGCACGAAAAGCGTTTGTGATCAATATCATCGGCGACTTCGGCCTGATGCTGGCGATCTTCTTGCTGTTCATCAACTATGGCTCGCTGAACTATCATGATGTCTTCGGCAGCATCAACAAAGTGCAGTTGGGCAGTGCAACAGCTATCGCTATCGCGCTGCTGATTTTCGTGGCCTGCGCCGCTAAATCCGCGCAGTTGCCGCTCTATATGTGGTTGCCGGACGCGATGGAAGGCCCGACACCCGTTAGTGCCCTGATCCATGCCGCAACGATGGTTACCGCTGGCGTCTATCTGGTTGCTCGCGCAAATCCACTATTCGAGAATGCTCCCGTCGCGCTCAACGTTGTGGCTGGCATCGGTGGTGCCACAGCTCTCTATGCCGCGATCATCGCTCTGACCCAGCTTGATATCAAGCGCGTGCTGGCCTATTCGACGATCAGTCAGCTTGGCTATATGTTCATGGGCGAGGGCGTTCATAACTACACCTCCGGCATCTTCCATCTGGTTACGCATGCCTTCTTCAAAGCGCTGCTCTTCCTGGGCGCTGGCGCGATCATTCACGCGCTGGCTGGCGAGCAAGATATGCGCAATATGGGTGGCCTGCGACAGCGTTTGCCGATCACGTTCTGGACCTTCCTGGCGGCGGTGCTGGCAATCAGCGGCATCCCTCCCTTCGCGGGCTTCTGGAGTAAAGACGAAATTCTCGGTTCCGCGCTCAATGCAGCGATCACTTCCGGCGATCCCTGGTCCTGGGTGCTCTGGGCTGTTGGTCTGCTGACCGCCGTTCTCACCGCGTTCTATATGTTCCGTCTCTTCTTCGGCATCTTCTTTGGCACCTATCGTGGCGAACGCGTCCACGTTCCTGCCACCGAGCATGAGCAGGATGAGGAAGAGGCAGAAGACGCCGGACATGGGCATGGACATGCCGGCCCGGTGCGCTACTACAATATTCACGAAGTTCCGGCCGTGATGTATGTGCCGCTGGTGATTCTGGGCATACTTTCAGTGGTTGGTGGCGTGATCAACCTTCCTGGCTTGACGACGCTGGCAAACTTCCTTGATCCGATCTTCCATAACGTTCCTGCCCACGAGATTCCCTCGACAATTGAATGGATCTCGATTGGCCTGGGCGTGCTGGCTGCGCTGGTTGGCCTTGCTCTGGCATGGAGCCGCTATCGCAAGGGCTTCGAGTACAAAGAGAGCAGCAACCCGCTCTATCAGTTCGTCTTCCACAAGTATTATGTGGATGAGGCGCTGGATGTGGTGCTGATCCGTCCGATCCTCGCGCTTGGTCGCGGCCTGACCTTCGGACTGGAAAACTTTACGCTTGATGGTCTCAGCCGGGGCATTGGCCTGGTGCTGCGTGCGTGCAGTTCTGGTCTGCGCCGCCTGCAAACGGGCTATATGCGCAACTATGCGCTGGCAATTATGGTCGGCGTTGTTTTGATCGTCGTGTATTATGCGGTGAGGGGGTAGAGGTTCATGTCTATTCTACTGTCCGTGCTTATCTTCCTCCCCATCGTTGGAGGAATCGTCACGCTCTGCCTGCCGCGAGATCGTCATAGCCTGATCCGCTGGGTAGCGCTGGCGTTCTCCGGGGTCAACCTGATCCTGGCCCTGGCCCTGCTGCTGCTCTTCTCGCAAACAGCGGGCAGCGCGTTGAGCACATCGATTTTTCAAGAAAACATTCCCTGGATTCCCAGCGTTGGCATCAACTACAGCCTGGATGTGGACGGCATCAGTTCGCTGCTCGTGGCGCTGACCGCCCTGCTAACGACGATCTGTATGGCGGCCTCGTTCCGCATTGAGCAGAAGGTCAAGAGCTATATGGCCTTTATGCTGCTCTTTGAAAGCGGCATGCTAGGCGTGTTCATGTCCACCAATCTCTTCCTGTTCTATGTGTTCTGGGAAGTGATGCTGATCCCTGCCTACTTCCTGGTCGGAAGCTGGGGTGGTGAGCGCCGCATCTACGCTGTATTCAAGTTCGTGCTGTACACGGCGCTTGGTAGCTTCCTGATGCTGATCGGCATCATCGCGCTGGGCTACTTCCATCAGGTCGCCGCTGGTGCCAATTGCAGCTACACGCTCGATCTGGCAACCCTGCTCAACGGTCGCGTCGATCCCACAACGGGTGCGCGTATCTGTCAGGCGAACCTGAGCGGCGATGTGCAGACCTGGCTGCTGCTGGCGTTTGCGGCGGCCTTCGTGGTGAAAATTCCCTTCGTCCCGTTCCATAGCTGGCTGCCCGACACCTATAGCGAGGCTCCGGCTCCCGTGACGGCGCTGCTGGCAGGCGCGATGTCCAAAACCGGCGCGTATGGCTTCCTGCGCCTCTGCATCCCGCTGTTCCCGCAGGCCATTCAGAACCTCGCGCCTCTCTTCAATATCCTGGCGGTGATCGGCATCATCTACTGCGCCCTGCAAGCGCTGGTTCAGACCGATATCAAGCGCTTGCTCGGGTATTCCAGTATCAGTCACCTCGGCGTGGTGATGCTGGGCATGCTGGCCTTCAATGCTCAGGGCGTCGAGGGTTCGGTGCTGCAAATGGTCAATCACGGTATCACAACCGGCGCACTCTTCCTCATCGCTGGCTTCCTCGAAGCCCGGACCGGCACACGCAAGCTGTCCGACTTTGGCGGATTGGCAGTAAAGGTTCCAGTGCTGGCAACCGTGATGTTTATTGTGGTGCTCTCATCGCTCGGCCTGCCCGGTCTCAACAGCTTCACGGGCGAGTTCCTGTCGCTGCTCGGGGCTTTCCAGAGCAACGTGGTCTATGGCACGCTCGGCACGATTGTTGTCGTTCCGGCTGCGTGGTATCTGATCCGCTTCTTCCAGGGCATTATGACGGGACCACAACAGCGAACCGGGACGGTTGGTGTGATGTTGCGCAAGGGAACCCTGGGCGATATACGCCTGTCCGAATTCCTGATTGTTCTCCCATTACTGGCGTTGATCTTCTACATTGGCTTGCAGCCAGCGCCATTGACGTTCTTGCTGCACCAATCGGTGATCGATACGATACACACACTTGGCACTGTGTTGGTAAAATAAACCGTAGGGGTATCTGCACGGCGCAGATACCCTCTCTACGAGGTATTTTCGATGACTTATACATTTATGACTTCCCTCGATGACTGGGGGAGAATCGCGCCAGTGCTGGTCCTGGTGGGTATGACGCTCATCGTCATGCTGGTCGATCTGATCTTGCCTCACGAGGGCGAGCGGTCGAAACATAGCGGCCCACAGAACTTCGCCGTGTTGCCGATCCTGGCACTTCTCGGCGTCCTCGGCTCCCTGGCTGCGACGATTACGCTCTTCTTTCTGGGCGACCAGCAAAGAGCGTTTAACGAAATGATCGGCTCTGATGGGGCTTCGCTCTATGCCTATCTGATTATCCTGACGGCCAGCGGCCTGGGTATTCTGCTCTCGCCCGCCTACCTGCGCCGCCTGGATCTGGTTCATCAGGGCGAATATTATGCGTTGCTGCTGCTGGCGACAACCGGCATGATGCTGCTGGCCGCATCCACCAGCTTTATGATGGTCTTTCTGGGGATTGAGATGCTTTCTCTGGCGCTCTACATCCTCTGTAGCTTTGTCGGACGACGCAAGATGTCGCAAGAGTCGGGCATGAAATACTTCCTGCTCAGCTCGTTTGCTTCGGCCTTCTTGCTGTATGGTATTGCTCTAACCTATGGCGCGACCGGCCACACCTCGTTCGCAGGCGTTGCTCAGGCGATTGCGAAAAGCAACGGGCATGCGCCGACGCTACTGCTCATCGCGATGGGACTGATGGCGGTTGGCCTGGCCTTCAAGGTCTCAGCTATCCCGTTCCAGGCGTGGACACCCGATGTCTATCAGGGCGCTCCGGCTCCTATCACGGCCTTTATGTCGGTTGGCACGAAGGCGGCAGCGCTGATCGCGTTTGTGCGCGTCTTCGGCTTCGTCCTCTGGCCGGTCCATCTGGACTGGCAACCGGTGATCTGGGTGATTACGGTCCTGACTATCGTTGGGGGCAACCTGATGGCGCTGGTGCAGCGCAATGCGAAACGCATGCTGGCCTATTCCAGTATCGCGCACGCCGGCTACCTGCTGATCGGCGTGATCGTGGGTCAGACTCTTGGTGCCTCTGCCATCCTCTTCTACCTGCTGTGCTATGCCTTCCTGAACACCGGAGCCTTTGGCGTCATCTCTGTATTGGAGAGGCTGGACAACTCCGGCAGCGATGCGGAGGGTCTGCGCGGCCTGTGGTACCGTCGCCCTGTCCTGGCTGGTCTGCTGGCCTTCTTCCTGCTGGGGTTGGCCGGGTTCCCGCCGATGGCTGGATTTGCCGCGAAGTACTACCTGTTCTACGCAGCTGCCACCAGCGGACACATCGAGCTGCTGATCATCGGCGTGCTTGCCAGCGTTCTTGGTATGTACTACTACCTGCGCACGATCACAACAATGTTTATGGAGCGTGAACCGGCGGCAGAGGTGGTCGTCAATGCCGTTCCCGCGACACCGGCACGCAGCGCAAGGCGGAGCAGTTCGCGCGGCGGCACCGCTGTTGCAGAGCGGCCAGTAGCTACGAAGGTAGCGAAACCCGTTGAGGAGCCTGCGGTCGTTGCGGAAAATAAAGCTGGCAAGCTGGCTGTGTTTTCTGGCATCGCGCTCGTCATCTCAGCGTTGGGCACGCTGGCAATGGGTACGGCCCTCCCCTTCTGGCTGGTTACTCTTGCGCAACAGGCTGCGACTATGATGTTCCGATAAACATAGCAACAAACAAGGATAAAGAGAGAGCGGTTCGCGGGTTGAAAACCGGTGAACCGCTCTCTCTTTGTAAATGGCGCATCCAGGGTGGAGGGAACGTCATCGTATATGGTAGGGGCGACGGCTTGTCCTCGCCCTTGTGGACATGATCCCGCCTGTGGAGCCGGGCGAGGACAAGCCGTCGCCCCTACCATATACGATCAGGCATCGGAAGATTTCGTGGATGCACCAATAAAGCAAGAGCTTGCAAGCCAGCAAGCTGTAATGATACGGTGTACAAAGGTTGATAAGGCTGGATTACAGGGGGCATAGCTGCTTGATAAGGAAAACTGGCAGCTTCTATCATTTCGTTCGCTAACAGCCATCATAAAGGAAGGAAAAAGATCATGACCGAACGCATCGGTTTTATCGGGCTTGGGAGCATGGGGTTCCCGATTGCACGCAACCTGCTCAAAGCTGGCTACGAACTGCATGTCTATAATCGCGATCCCAGAAAAGCGGAGACGTTGGTTGCCGATGGCGTCCGGCAAGGACTGCATCCCGCCGAAGTGACAGAAGCGGGCGGTATCGTCATGACGATGGTAAGTGATGACACCGCGCTGGAACAGGTCACGCTGGGACCGGATGGCCTGCTGGAGCATCTAGGACCGGGCGGCGTTCACATTTCGATGAGCACCGTCTCGCCCGCTCTGGCCCGCCATCTGGCCGATCTGCACGCGGAAAAAGATTGCAGTTATGTCGCCGCTCCCGTCTTCGGACGCCCGGAAGCTGCCGAAGCGCAAAAGCTGTGGATCTGCGTGTCCGGTGCTGGTGCCGCAAAAGAGCGCGCCCAACCCTTGCTCCAGGCCATTGGTCAGGGTATCTATGACTTTGGCGAAGATCCAGGCAACGCCAATATCGTGAAGCTCTGCGGCAATTTTATGATCGCCTCAGCAATGGAGGCGATGGCCGAAGCTCTCACCCTGGCCGAAAAGAATGGCATTGATCGCTGTTCCATGATGTCCATGTTTGGCCAGACCTCTTTTTCCTGTCCCATCTATCAAAATTACGGCAAGATGATCGCTGAGAGGCGCTTTACTCCCGGCTTCCAGATGCGCCTGGGACTCAAAGATCTCAACCTTGTCCTTGATGCAGCCGAAGATGCGAAGATGCCTATGCCCTTTGCCAGCCTCGTTCATGATCGACTGCTGAGTGGTATCGCTAAGGGCAAAGGCACAGCCGACTGGCCTGCCTTTACGCTCCTGGTCTCTGAGGATGCTGGACTCTAAACGGTTATGGGGAGCGAGCAGGGCTTCCAGTATCACATAATTTACGTTATAATAACTTTTATAGCGCAAATCATAGAGGGCGATGTGGCCTTTGTTCCCCCCTGAAATATCCCGCGATTCTCAGGCATCCTCACTGGCGGGTGAAAGGACCGATGATGGCGAAGATTGAACAGTTTGTCGTTGAAGGCTTGGGACACCAATCCTATTTGATAACGGACGAAGCGAGCGGGAGCGCGGCTGTGGTCGATCCACGTCGCGATGTCGATGTGTATCTACAAGCGGCCAATCGTGCGGATGTGCATATCACGCATGTCCTGGAAACCCATATTCATAACGACTATATCACCGGTTCCCACGAACTGGCGGCACGGACGGGCGCGACTATTGTTGCCAGTGGACTCGATCTCCTGCACTATCCATTCTCTCCTGTCCGCGAAGGCGATCAATTCTCTCTTGGAGAACTTACTTTTCAAGCGATTGCAACACCCGGACATACTCCCGCGCATACCAGTTATTTGCTTTTTACACGGGCTGCTGAGCAACCCGAAGCGCTCTTCAGCGGTGGAAGTCTGCTCGTTGGCGGGGCCGGACGCACTGATCTACTTGGCGAGGAGCAGATCATCACGCTCACACGTCAGCAATATCAGTCATTACAGCGCTTGCTTACAACGTTGCCGGAACAGGTTACTGTCTATCCCACACACGGAGCAGGCTCGTTTTGCCTCTCAAAGAGCGATAACAACACCGCTCGTATCACAACCATCGGTCAGGAGCGCTTGAAAAATCCTGTTGTGCGGGCCAAAAGCGAGGACGATTTTATTGCGCAACAGATTGCTGGCTACACCGCCTATCCATCCTATTATCAATACATGGCTCCCATCAATCGTGCGGGACCACGTATTATGGGCGACATTCCAACGCCTCTTACGCTAAGCCCCTACGAAGTCTACGAGCGAATGCGCCAGGGCATCTATCTGATCGATGGCCGCTCAAGCGAGGCATTTGCCCACGATAATATTCCGGGTTCCCTCAATTTTGCGGTAGGAGATTCCTTTGCCACGTATATTGGCTGGTTACTACCCTTCAATACACCGTTGATGCTGCTAATCGAAGATGAAGCGGGACGACACGAGGCAGTAGTGCAGCTTGTTCGTATCGGCTATGAGCGGATCGAGGGCTATCTGGACGGAGGCATCGCACAGTGGAAAGCTGCCGCGTTGCCCACCAGCGAGATCGATACCATTGATATCGAGACGCTCTACAAGCGCCTGCTTCGTAATGAGCCATTCCTGGTGCTTGATGTGCGCCGCGACGACGAGTGGAGCCAGGGCCATATTCCAGGTTCGACCCATATTCATATTGCCGAACTGCTGCTGCACATGGACGAATTGCCAACGGACCAGCCAATAATGACGATCTGTCACACTGGCTATCGTGCCAGCATCGCCGCCAGTATGGTTGCAGCGACCGGACGTTCTGCGGTTGCGGTGCGTGGAGGCATGGGCGACTGGCTTAAAAGCGGCTTCCCCTTCGCCTCTTCCGACAGTGATACCAGAAGGAAAACTGCTCCGCTCATGAACCATATGAATCACCATCCATAATAATGGCAAGTCGTAGTCGAGCGATTTATCGCGGGGGAACCGCACAACGAGTTTCCCCCGCGATAAATCGCTCGACGTAGAAAAGGAAAAAGACCATGAGCATTGTTCCATTAACCCTTTCCCTCTTGCCTGAAACTCTGGCTATCTGCCGCTTTGAGCCTGGAACGCCCTTGCCGCAGTGGGTATCAACCGACACATTCTTCTCTATTACAGGCACAACTGATGAGCTTTCGGTCGTCTGCTCTATGGAAGCTGTACCCGATAATGTAAAGGTCGATGGCGATTGGCGCGGCTTCAAGCTACACGGTCCCTTCCCCTTCTCGCTGGTGGGCATCCTTAATTCTGTCACAATTCCGCTCGCTCAGGCCAATATCGGCATCTTTGCCATCTCAACCTATGACACAGATTACGTCCTGATCAAAGAGAGTAACCTGTCACTGGCAATAATGACTTTGAGAGAAGCTGGCCATACGGTTCATACAACGTCGTAGATTTATAAAAGAGGTAGCTACGGGGCAGCCTTCGTTTCGGGGGCAGGTTCAGGGACGGTCACACCCAGCCACTTTGCTACAAATGGCGCAGTCCAGCCTTGCAGCAGGACAGAGATAAAGACTACAAAGAAGACGAGATTGAAGAGGTCATAGGCATTTGGCACGTTTGCTAGCAGCGGGAAGGTCGCCAGCACAATCGGCGTCGCGCCTCGCAACCCGACCCAACCGATGAAGAGCTTCTCTTGCAAAGACATCTTCACGGGTGACAGGGCGAGCAGCACACTCACGGGACGGGCGAGAAAAACAACAACCGCCGTAATCATTAGCCCAGCACCCATCACAGGCAGCAGATGCGAAGGGAAGACCAGCAAGCCCAGGATCAAGAACATCGCGATCTGCATCAACCAGGCCAGGCTATCGTGAAAGTGCGATAGCCTATCCACCCGTTGCACTCTGTGGCTGCTCAGAAACAATCCCACCAGATAGACGGCGAGAAAACCGCTACCACCCAGTAAAGCTGTGAGGCCGAAGGTCAACAGCACGAGCGCAATCGTAAAGACACGATACAGCCCTTCCACATCAAGATCGATACGATTGAGGAGCCAGCCAGCTACACGCGCGATCAGCAGCCCCATGACGGTGCCTATCCCCATCTGTTGCACAAACAGCACAAGCACATCCCATAGCGTCGTGTGGGGATTAGTTATGAAGTGAATCAAACCGATAGTGAGAAAGATAGCCGTTGGATCGTTTGTGCCAGATTCGAGTTCGAGCAACGGCAAAAGACTGCCTTTGAGTTGAATATTTCTTGCTGCCAGGACGCTAAAGACGGCAGCGGCATCCGTTGCAGAGATAATCGTGCCCAGCAACAATCCATCGTAAAACGAGGCATGCAACACCAAAAGAGCAAAGACCTCTACTATCAAGGCCGTAAAAAGCACTCCAATGGTCGAGAGAGCAATCCCTGCACCAAAGACCGGGCGGATATCCGACCACTCCGTCTGCAATCCACCAGCAAATAGGATAAAGACCAGAGCCAGCACACCCACCGATTGCGCAATCTCAACATTATCGAAATAGATCCTACCCGGACCCTCCGAACCGGCCAGCATCCCGATTCCCAGAAAGAGCAGTAACCCTGGAATCCCTAACCGGCTCGATATCTTCCACGCTAGAATACTCAGCAGCAACAATAAAGAGGTCACAAACACCCATTCATCAAAATGCATGTTGTTGCCCTCCTTCAGTCGTTAGTACCTTGAGTATTATTATCGCTCCAGTATCTCCCTCACTATTACTCACGTTGGGGCAACGCCATTGGCGTACAGTCTCTCAGAAGCAACTGGTCAAGCCTGCATGTGAAACCGATCAAACAGGAACGCCAGTACATCGCTCTCTTCCTCAATGATCTTCGCTGTCGGCTTGCCCAGACCATGACCCGCCTTCATCTCCAACCGCAACAAGATGGGATTGTTGCCACCATTCGCTGGCTGTAAGGTAGCTGTGAACTTCTTGGCATGGGCGGGAACCACGCGATCATCCGTGTCGGCGGTCATAATTAGTGTCGGCGGGTAGACCGTGCCAGGTTTGATGTTATGCAGCGGCGAATAGGCATAGAGAAAGCGGAAATGCTCCTCGCTCTGCTCGGCGTTGCCATATTCAGGTATCCAGTAGCGCCCAACCGTAAACCTGTGATAGCGCAACATATCGATCACAGGCACCCGACAGACCACCGCGCCGTAAAGTTCGGGCCGTTGCAGCATACAGGCCGCCACCAGCAAACCACCGTTGCTCCCTCCCGTAATTGCCAGCCTGGACGAACTGGTGTACTTGTTGGCAATCAACCACTCGGCGGCGGCGATAAAATCATCGAAAACGTTCTGCTTCTTCTCCAACATCCCGGCCTGATGCCACTCCTCGCCATATTCGTTCCCACCGCGCAGATTCGCCACTGCATAGACGCCGCCATGTTCCACCCACAGATTGATATTCGTCGAATATGATGGCGTCAAACTGACGTTAAAGCCGCCATAGCCATAGAGCAGCACGGGATTATTTCCATCCAGCGCCAGATCTTTTTTATGGATGAGGAACATCGGAACACGCGTGCCATCCTTTGACGAATAAAAGACCTGCTGCGTGGTATAGTTGCTCGGATCAAACTTGACCTCTGTTCCGTAGAGCAGCAACAGCGTTTGATCGGTGAAATCGTAGCGGTAGACGCTCGGCGGATAGAGAAACGAGGTGAAGCTAAAGAATAGCTCAGTATCCGTTTGCTTGCCTGAGATGCCTGCAATCGAGCCAAGCGTGGGCAGCGCGATATCGCGCACAAAACCGCCATCGGTCCCGTAGATATGCAGCACGTGATGAGCATGATGCATGAAGGCGATCACAAACTGCGAGCTGACCATGAGGGCGAAGGCGATCACATCCTCTTGCTCCGGCACCAGTTCGCGCCAGTTCGCCCGCTCTGGCTGGCGAATGTCGATGGCGATGATGCGGCCACGCGGAGCCTCCAGATCGGTCTGGAAATAGAAGAGCGGGCCGTCGTTGCCGATAAAGTTATAGCTGGCATCCGCTTCATCAAGTAGCCGCACAAAGGGAGCATCGCTGGCAGCTTCGCGATAATAGACGCGGTTTTTCGGATCGGTGCCATACCAGACATGCAACAATAGATACTGCTCGTCATCGGTAATGAAGGGATCGAAGGCCAGCTCTTTTTGATCGGGGCACTCATAGATCAGCACATCTTCTTCCTGAGTTGTACCAACTTTGTGCCAGTAGACCTTATTGAAATTGGTCTGATCTTCCGGCGGCACCGTTCCGGGCTGAGGGAAGCGCGAATAATAGAAACTATAGCCTGTATCATCGTGCCGCCACGCGATGCCGGTAAATTTGCACCAGCGGATCACATCCTCATAATCGGTGCCGCTATCGACATCGCGAATACGCAGTTCTTGCCAATCGCTGCCGCTGCTGGATGCACCATAGGCCAGCAAGCGTCCATCCCGACTGAACACCTGGTTGGTCAGTGCCACCGTACCATCGCTGCTGAGCGTGTTGGGATCGAGAACCAGTTTGCTTTCCGCGCCGAGTGGTTGCTGCATATAGAGGACGGCCTGATTTTGCAGCCCGCTATTTTTTGAGAAAAAATAGCGATCTCCCTTTTTCCTGGGAACACCATATTTGGGATAGTTCATCAGTTCAGTGTAACGAGCCTGGATGCGCTCCCGCGCGGGCAAGGCATCCAGATAGGCCCGCGCCAGCGCGTTCTGTGCTTCGGACCAGGTATGCGTCTCTTCGGAGGCTGCGTCTTCGAGCCAGCGGTAAGGATCAACCACAATGGTATCGTGATAGTTATCTTGCGTCTCATCACGTCGTGCAGGTGGAATATTCATGAGGTGTCTCCTTCGTTCAAAGCATAAAAAGATAAGGCTCTCTAGAGTTATAACGAAGCAACAGGCTGAAAAACTGAGGAGCGCGGATAATAAAGCCCCGGCAGGGCGCGACTCTGGGTAGTAATATATTCACATACCCTACACGGTTTCCGGCAGTTGTTTGAAGGTATCGAGCGACCGTACGAAGTCGGCGATAATGGCCTGGACCTCTTCGAGACGGCCTTGAAAAAAGTGGTCCGCGCCCTGTACGGCGATCATACGCTTGGGAGCTGGCACCAGATCGAACCATTGCTGAGCCTGATCGTATGGAGCAACCTCATCTGCCGTCCCGTGAATAAACAACTTGGGTTTGTGGCTATCCTGTAATGGATTGTCGTCAAACATGCGCGCAGGCACCCCCAGGCCGATCATCGCCTGCACCCGATCATCACTGGCGGCAACGTTCAGCCCAACATACGCGCCAAAAGAGAAGCCAGCAATGATGGCAGGCACCCCTGGATAGCGGCGACTGAGAAACTCCAATGCATAACGCGCATCGTCCATTTCTCCCCGCCCCTCATCGTACGTTCCCGTGCTATGTCCCACGCCCCGAAAATTGAAGCGCAGCGCGGGTATATTGAGCGCCTGCAAGATCTGGGCGGCTTTAAACACCACTTTATTATGCATCGTTCCTCCATAAAGCGGGTGTGGATGGCACACAAGCGCGGTATAATGCGCCAGAGTATGCTCATCCTCCGGCTTCAAAATCCCCTCCAGATGGCCCTGTGGCGTTGGAATGTTTACATGCAATACCTGATTACTATTCATCTTCTTCCTGATCTCCTACTACTCTACATCTCTCTTGCTTGCGTCTCTCTTGCTGGTATCTCATTTGCAGTTTCTCTCTTGTGGTATTTATTTGAATGTACATCCTGGAGCCACTGGCTCTTTCTACCAATTGAGAAAATACTACCACAGGTTTTGCCCGAGTGAAAGGTGGAGAATCACCCATCAACCACAAACGAGATGTTCTTAGAAGGTGAAAGAATCTTGCATAGTGCAGGCGCTGGTCACACCATTTCAGAACTTTGATGACACCCTGGACCTGAGTGGTACGCCGATGAGCTTTACGGACTATTTACGCTGGTGCATCCAATGGGGAGGATCGCCCGGCCCCGAAACGCTGTGGCAGGCTCCCCTTTGCCCACTAACACAAGATGAGCTTGATTTCTTAACTCGTGATCTTCTTCCTTTTTAGCGGAAAGAGATCAAAAGAATCCACTCGCTTGAGAAGTGCTGGAAATTGCTGTCAGCAGGGCTTTCCAGTTCTCCGCTCAAAGGGGTGCAGGGTCTCCCTGCCGGGGTCTGGGGGTCCCCAGTTTCCTTCCCTCCTTCGCGCGCCGCCTGCGACGGCGCGCAAAAGAGAAGAAAAAAGGTTTTTGCGGGGACACCCCGCACCCCGGCAGAGGGCTGCCGCCCTCTGCACTCCCGCTAGATGGGAGAATTGGAAAGCCCTGTTGCTGTCAGGCGCATATCTTGCCAAGCTTATCCTTTATAGGGTATGATATACGTTAATATTCTTCTCGCTATCGGTCACTATACTGATAGTGTTTCAGTGTAGCCTGAGAACTATTCCTATCGGATGTGAGCAATCTGACGCAGGTTGCTACTTCTCCATTTTTCATAGACAAAGCCGATTATTATACCAGGAGCAATTTAACCATTTTGTAGATCGTGCAATCAAGTGGAAGGATCTCCTATGGAGACATATGGACAACACCACTATCCGGGCAGACTTTTTATCGTTGAGGGCGTAGATGGATCGGGAAAAAGCACACAGATCGCCTTGCTGCGTCAATGGCTGATTAGCGAGGGCTACACTGTGTTTTTTAGCGAGTGGAACTCATCGCCACTGGTCAAGAAAACGACCAGCAAAGGGAAGAAAAAACAACTTCTCACCCCAACGACCTTCAGCCTCATTCATGCCACCGACTTTGCTGACCGCACCGAACACGACATCATCCCTCCCCTCAAGGCCGGCGCTATCGTCCTTGCAGATCGGTATATCTACACTGCTTTTGCTCGCGATGCCGCGCGTGGCGTGGACCGCCGCTGGGTCCGCGAACTCTACCAGTTTGCCGTCAAGCCAACGATGGCCTTCTATTTCCGCGTCCCTCTGGAAATCTCACTCAGCCGCATTCTCACAGGACGTACCGAACTCAAGTATTACGAGGCCGGGATGGATCTTGGCATCCATAGCGATCCCCGCGAGAGCTTCAAGCTTTTTCAACAGCGCATCGTTAACGAATATGAGTCGATGATTGATGAATTTGGCCTCACCGTAATGGACGCGACCCTTCCTATACCAGAGCAACAACGTCGTATGCGTAAACTGGTGCGCCCATACCTCAAAGGAGTCAGACGCTTGCGCTCACCAGAGCAGAAGCGCACATGGGTAGACCTGACACGCGAGACGCTCCCTGTTGAAATGGCAAGGAAGGGAGCAATGGAGCAATGAAAACAATAGCAGAGCAGAAGGGTCGTAGACCGCTGAGGCGGAGCAATGGTCACAAAACTCATATATCGCAAGAGAGCAGTATGACGAAACTCAAATTTTATGGTATCGATGCAATAGGATTACGAGCACGCGAGGAAGTGCTACCGGGCCGCCTGATCGTCATGGAGGGAACCGATGGCGTGGGACGCAGCACACAGGTTCAGTTCTTGCGTCCCTGGCTGGAAAGCGTTGGTTATGCCGTCATCGATACAGAGATGACGCGCTCAGAACTGGCCGGCCCTGGACTCAAACAGGCCAAAGAAGGGCATACCCTCGGCCCCATCACGCTCAATCTCTTCTATGCAACGGACTTTGTGGACCGCTTCGAGCGCGAGATCTTACCAGCCCTGCGCGCTGGCTTTATCGTCCTCACCGACCGCTATATTTACTCGCTGATCGCCCGCTCGCTGGTACGTGGTGCCGATCCCCACTGGTTACGCTCGATCTATGGTCTGGCTCTGAAGCCCGATATCATCTTCTACCTTAAAATCGACCTGGAAGACCTGATCCCACGCGTCCTGCAAAGCGGTGGCTTCGACTATTGGGAGTCCGGCATGGATATGCGCCTGGGTTCCGATCTTTATGAGAGCTTTGTCGAATATCAGACGCGCATGCTCGCCGTCTTCGATGAGATGGTCGATGAATATAATTTTCACGTCATCGATGCATCTCTCCCCGCCGAACAGATGCTCGAACAGATCAAACACCAGATCATTCCTCTGTTGCCACATGGGTAAACCACTCATAACATGTAGCTTCTAGCGTTCTTGGGTGCAGTTTCTTCTGCACTCAGGCTTCTCCAGTACAGATCATAAAAACCTATCCTTTATGTGGTAGTAATTAGATTGATATTTTGAGGATTGTGTGGGATTAAGCTAAAGGTACTGTGTACACTATGTCCCTTGTCGATTGGATGACTGCGTGCTATACTTCCACAAGAAGTAAAAATCTTGTTACAAACCCGCTGATATGAACGTGTTCCTTTTGTGGTCTCAGGCATCGTTGATGATGTCGCCCTGGAGTACGCGCTTATCTGTTTTCGGGCAAAGGAGGTGAGGGACATGGACGCTGGCCCCAGTCATAGTAGGCGTATGTTTTTCTCGTGCCTGCTGTTGGGACTGTTCTGCTCCTCATCGAGTAAGTTGCTCGCTCGCATCATTTCCTGATCCCGTCTATCGCCTGCACCTTGCTCGATGAGTGTACATCTCCCCCATAGATGTGATTGATGTCGAGTAAGGACTCTCCCGTTTTGCCAGTAAGTCCTTTCTGCTCTTTAAGCAGCGTCCCCCTGCGTTTTTATCGCATACCAATGTAATCTCAGTTTCACACACTTCGCTCTCTGTAGCTCGCTATGCCTGCATGTGTTGTGACTGCTGTTACATGGGTGGACGACTTTTCCACTTATCCACAGAGAATGTGTATAAGTGGTCGTTGGATTGTACTATCTTCGGGAAGGCGGTGGTTCCATTGATTTTCTTGAGTACTCTGCTCCGTGAGAGCATTCTCGATTTCGACAACCGGCGGGTCGGTTCCGTGCGCGACATCTGCGTCTCGCTCGATGAGACCTTCCCCGTCATCACTGCGCTGGTCGCATCTACCTCGCTCAATAGCAACCGTGACCTGATTATTCCCTGGTCACAGGTCCATAGCATCGAAGAGCCACAGATCACGCTCACGGTCTCACAGGACCAGATCACGCCCTATATTCCAGGTTCCGATGAAATCCTGTTACGACGCGATATCCTCGACAAACAGATCGTCGATACCCAGGGATTTCGCGTCGTCAAGGTGAACGATTTGAAGCTCGCTCAGATCAAGAAAACGGCCCGACTCGTGGGTGTAGATATCAGCCTGGGCGGACTGCTGCGGCGTCTCGGCGTGCAACCTGCCGTTGATGCTCTCAGCCGCGTGACGCCCTTTCAGCTTTCGGAGCGTACGATTACCTGGAACTATGTTGAACCAATTCAAATGGTGCGAACAGGCACCACAACGGGACAGTTGGCTCTGGCCGGCGCCTCAGTTGGCGCGGCAGGCGTGGTTCCACAGGTGCAACTGAATGTGAGCCACACCAAGCTGGCAGATCTGCATCCCGCCGATATCGCCGATATTCTTGAGCAACTCGATCTTGAAGAGGCCGGTGCGATGCTGGAACGCCTGGATATGGAAACGGCGGCTGATACGCTCAACGAAGTCGAGTATCCCTTGCAGTCTGAACTGCTCAGCGAGCTTGATCCCGAGCGCGCCTCCGATCTGCTGGAGCGCCTCGCGCCTGACGATGCCGCCGATATCCTGGCTGATATCCCGCATGAAGAGGCCGAGCGCCTGCTCAATCTGATGCCTACGAATGAGGCTCAGCCTATTCGCGATCTCTTGCGCTACGGCGCTCAGACCGCTGGCGGCATCATGACCAGCGAGATACTGACGCTGCCTCTGACGGCAACTGTGGACGATGCTCTGGCCCGTTTGCGCCAGAACTCCAGCCATTTAGAGATGATTTATTATCTCTACATCGTCGATGAGGAGCAGCATTTGCGCGGCGTGGTCTCGCTGCGTCAGCTGGTGACGGCTGAGCCGGGCGCACGCATGCAAGATCTGATGAACCCCGATGTCATCAAAGTACAGGTCGATACAGATCAGGAAGAGGTCGCGCGCGTTATCGCCAAATATGACCTGCTGGCTGTGCCGGTGGTGGATGCCGAGCATCATCTGGCGGGCATGGTAACGGTCGATGACGTGATCGACGTGATCCATGAGGAGCAGGCCGAGGATTTCTCAGAAATCGCCGGTGCCGATGTTGAGGAGGCCGAAGAGGAAGAGCGTTTCTCGCTCCCTATCGCTCTCAGGCGCACTTCCTGGCAGGTAGTCAATGTCATTGCAGGCTTCGTCCTGGCGCTGTTCCTGTATCGCAGCTTTGCCTCGCTCTTTGTAGGCAATACAGCGGCGTTCGTCTCACTTGTGGGAGCGCATTTCGGAGCGTCGACGCATCTTGCGCCGGCCAGCCTGCTCTGTCTGGCACCGATGCTCTTGCTCACCAGCGGCAGCGTCTCTTCGCAAACGTTGGGTATCGCTGGCTGGAAGCTCCGCACCAAACGTGGCCGCGATTTTCTCCAGGGCTTTTTCCGCGAATTATTGTTCGGGACCATCGGTGGTATTCTGACTAGCATTCTCGTCGGCATCGCCTCCTGGATACTTTTTCAAGGGCCGCTGCTGAGCGTGGTGATTGGCCTCGGTTTTGGCCTGACCCTGCTAGTGGCCTCCATCTGTGGCATGATCCTGCCCAATCTCTTTCAGCGGTTGCATCTGCGCGGCAGCCTGATAACCGCTCCCTTGCTTGATCCAGTGATTGCAGTTATTAGCCTCTGCGTCTTCCTGGCGATTACGTTGGAACTTGTCGCTGAATTTGCCCTATAGCACTTTCAAGATGCAGTTTTCAAGAGGTAATCAAAAAACATAATGGACAGCATGCAACGAGGCGTTGCGTAGGTATTCCCTCCCGATGTGGAGAGTCCTGCGCAACGCTTATTTTTTTACCCCGGTCGTCCCCTGATGCCGACCCGGAGTAATTTCTGTCAATCCGAAAAATTTTCTCCAAAAAGGTATTGACGAAATCCCGCAATTCGTATATACTGGTGGCGTTCCGGTGAGAACGCATTCCTCGATAGCTCAACGGTAGAGCAATCGGCTGTTAACCGATGGGTTACAGGTTCGAATCCTGTTCGAGGAGCCTCTCCAAAAGGCCACCATAATTCGGTGGCCTTTTTTCATGTTGATAGCGCTTTTAGTTGAGCTCTAGCATAGTTGCATGCATACAACAAAGCAGTTATACTGATGCACAGGATACTCGGTTTGCTCTATCGCCAGCATTTTCATTCTCACTCCAGCGGTGAGAACCCTGTATGGGTGGTGTTATGTCCAGAACAGCAGCTATAAATTACCGGCAACTCTTCATCAGCCTGTTTGAGGCACTCCCTCTCCCCGCATTTGTAGTGGATCGCGACCTGCTTATTCACTATATCAATGCACCTGCGCGACAATTCTGTCAGGTTCCCGTCTCCGTCCGCAAAACAAAAATCGACACCGTGCTGCGTGTCCCGGCACTGCTGCAATTGCTCCAGGAGTGCATCCGTACCAGCAACAGCCAGCAGGGACAGTACGAGAAGGGAGATTCGGATATTACCTGGAATATTGCCATCGCGCCCTTGATTCATCAGTCCGTCGCAAAAAAAGCAGAGGCCAATGGAGAAGCAGAGAGCTGCCCCCTCTATTTCGCGGTCACTATCGAAGATCTGTCAGAGATGCACCGTTTAGAGCGCGTCCAACGAGATTTTCTGGCAAATATCTCCCACGAGCTACGCACACCTCTCACCTCCGTCCGTTTGATGACGGAAACGCTGGAAGATGTGATCGAGACCGATCCCGACAAAGCACAGCAATTCATCGAAAAGATCGAGACCGAAATTCAGTATCTCTCCGGCCTGGTCGCCGAACTGCTCGAGCTATCGCGGATCGAATCTGGCCAGATGCCGATGTCGATTGAGCCAGTCGAGGCGGAACGGCTGGTGCGCGAGGTGATGGCTCGCATGCTGCCCCTGGCACAACGTCATCGCGTGCGTATGCTCACCGAGATCGATCTGGGCAAGACGATGGTGGCTGCTGATAGCAAATTGATTACACGCGTCCTCTTTAATCTCGTTCATAATGCGATCAAGTTTACCTCGACCGGTGGCATGGTAGTGATCGGTACCGCGCCGCAAGCCGATCAGCACGCGCAACGCTTCTATGTACGCGATACAGGCGTCGGCATCCGTGAGGAGGATCTTCCACGCGTCTTTGAACGCTTTTTTAAGACGGATCGTGCCCGCTCAAAGGCAAATTTTATGGGTCCAGGCGGCGGTGGCACCGGCCTGGGATTGGCAATCGCCCGTCAGGTGGTGGAGGCCCATGGTGGATACATCTGGGCAGAAAGCGCTTTTGAAGAGGGCAGCACCTTTTCCTTTACCCTTCCCATCGCCGTACAAACAGACAAAGAGCTGGAGAGATATGTCTAGTGAAATGCACGTTGTCGTGGATTCAGCAAGATGACCTGTGCAGGAGTATACTGTCATGGAGACAGAAATAGAACGCCGCTTGCAACGCAGCAGCAAAAAACAATTGGTCTTTCTCATTCAGGAGCTAACAGCGCAACATCCAGAACTATCCGCCGAAATAGATAGCACACTGGAGCGACTTGCTAGCGCAACTGAGGATGAGTACAGCAAACTCAGCGATGACGCTGATGAGCAACAGGAGAATGAATGGGATACGAGCGAAGAACTGGCAACAATGGATTTCGTGCGTGTTCCCGAATTTCCCCCTGTCGATCTTGTCGCCTATCGCGAGCGCTTCGAGGGCTATTTGCTTCGTATCAAACAAAAAAAGTCGCTACAACCCATTTGCGACGACCTGTTCGCCATCTTGAAAGAGGCCCAGCAACGAGCCGACCGCGAAGATTATTATAACGCGCTCGATCTCTATGCCCTGGTACTGGATGAGCGGCTCGCCGAGCGCAACGCCACCCTGACCTCCATCCTCGACAAAGCCATTAACGAGATCATGCCCATGTTGCAAGCCGTCTTAATCAACGTCTGTAGCTGCATCATCGTCACGTCCTCCTCGTTTCTTACTCCCGTGTTGACGCCCGAAATGCGGAAAAACTGGCTTGAGCGCCTCTTCGCCTTCTGGCTGAAACGCCTGGACCGCTATCATGTGGAGGAAGATGTACCTGAGATCCTGATGGAAATGGCCTGGGAGAACGATCTGGGCCTGCTCCGCACCATTGTACAGGAAGAGCTACAGCGCCTCCGTCAGAACGGCACATCCAATATTGTCAATTTTACCCGCCAGTATCGCACGCGTGCTCTGGAGAAGTTCCTCAAAGAACTTCCTCTTGCTTGAATGCCGCGTGCCACGTATGACAGGGGCGATGGCTTGTCCTCGCCCTGTGTCCACCATCGCGGCCTGTGAGCGAGGGCGGGGACAAGCCATCGCCCCTGCCATATACGATCGATTACCATCAGCTTCATTTCCCCAATGCCCCATAATCTACCTATTTTTAACGAAATGTTTCAGGAAAGATATGGGTATTTCTGCGTACAGGTTGCAACCCAGCATCTTTATATGGTAACATTCTCATCAGGGGGATCTCATCTGTAAAGGCTTAGCTTACGTACTTTGCTTTCTCCTTGTTCCGCATTGAAGCATATTGATACAAAGTTGGCGGCGCAAGAAGTGATCTGCGATCCGTGAAAACGGACTATCCCTCGGTTTAGTTCTATGTGAAGCATGTTCCGTTGACTTCGTCTTGTGTATATACAGTGAGTAGAGTGTCGGCTGGACAGGTAGCGGGGTGGTAATGAGAGAGAGGACACATATATGAGTAAACTGGTCATGGTCATTGACGATTCGGCCACTGTGCGCAAAATTGTGGAAACCTGCTTGAGACGAGAAGGCTTCGAGGTAAAAAGTTTCCCGGATGGCGTTGAAGCGATGCGCTGGCTCACCACCGATCCCTCTTCGCGCGTCCCGAATCTCGTCTTGCTCGATATTGGGCTGCCCAAAATGGATGGGTACGAAGTGGCACGCCGCCTCAAAACCAAGCCCCAATTTTCCAATACGGTGATAATTATGCTCTCCCGGCGCGATGGGGTCATCGATAAGCTCAAAGGCCGTTTAGCCGGGGCCAAAGACTATATCACCAAACCCTTTAAGGCACAGGAAATTGTCTCTATTATTCAATCGTACCTGGGTGTTCCGGTCTCTCAATAACCGGCATATGGTGAAGCATGAACTCGCGCCCCCTCACGTCTGAGCCTGCTAATAGCGCTTACGCACAGTTTCTTGAACAATTGAGTAATGAGGAATTCTGGCAATTGGCGACCGATGCTGCCCATATTGCCCCTGTGGCACAGGTCCATCCCGACGATTACCTGGAATGTGTGCTTGAGCATGGCCGCTGCCTCCTTCCCCTGATTGCCCTGCGCGAAATCGCTTCCCCTCCCTACTACTTTTCGCGTTTCCCCACTTCTCCCTCCTGGATGGTCGGTATTGGAGTCTGGCGTGGCGAAACAATTGCTGTGGTTGATCTCGACGCCTACCTTTTTCAACATGCCGCTCGCTCTCCTCATACTATCAAAGACGGTATTCTGGTAGTTGCCCAGCTCGACGACCTCACATTGGGCCTGCTGGTAACTGATGTAGGATCGGTTACGACACTGGACGTTGAACAGGTGGTGTCATTTGAGCAAGTACCCACATGGTACACTCATTTGCAAACCGAGGTCGTCATCGGTGTAAAATGTGATGGTGGTGGCAATCGTCAAACAGACAGTGAGGCTCTGTTGCTTGATGTGCCTGTTCTTGTACATGATATTGTACAGCATTTGAAGAATGATCGCCTCCTATGAGTGGTATAGACCGGGTGTATGAACGATTTAAACGATTTTGATGAAGGTGAGCTTTCTGCCGAAGATCTAGAAATACTACGCGCCTTCGATGCGATGGATAGCTGGGATTCAGCGCCGACTGGCCCCCTGAACGGGGCTACTATTACGCAAGAACGTGCGGCAGGCTCCTCAGCGCCTCAAAACGACGAGGATGCACTGGCCGAAGATGTCTTGCTGCTCTTCATATCGGAAGCGGAAGAAGATATTGCTCATATGCGCCGCACTCTCAGCCTGTTGGAGCAAGACGATCAGATCCAACCATCCCGCTTTATACCGATTAAACGCGCGGCACATAAGATTCGCGGCACATCTGGTGCTGTCGAGTGCTTGTCGATGTCCACCATCGCTCACTATGCCGAGTTGATTGTTGAGAAGATGACCGGCGGTACTCTTTTTCCCGTGATAGGCGTCAATGCCCTGGTGCATATCATTGTCGCCCTGGAATCAACGCTGGAACAGATTGTCAAGCAAGGGAAAGAGCCGCAAGAACCGCTGGCTGAACTGGAGAACGCTCTACGCGATCTGGGCGTTGATCTGCGTGAAGAAGAAGAGGAACAAGAGGTCGAGCAGGCAGTTCAAGAGACTGAAGCCATCAAAATTGATGAGCTAAGGAAGAGCGAACGTGAAACAATGCCGCTGCCCCTCACCTTCGTTCAGGATAGCGCAGCTTTACACGTTCCTCTATTGCGGGTTGACGCGCGACGCGTTGATCAGCTCACGCTCCACTCGGAGTCGCTGGCAGAGCAACAAACGGCGCTGGAAAATGCTCAGCAGGGAGTAGAACTGGCATTGCAGGAGCTACATGCTGCCCAGACGCGCTTGCAGCGCATGGAGCCTGCCCTCTCCTCAATGCTGCTGGACTCCGGTCCATTGCACGCGCCTCCTGAGCCTCCAACGTCATCATTGACCGCGCGCATCCTGCATGAAGCCGCCCGGCGCAACCGCACAAAGCAATCGCACGAGATCAACTCTCACGCCCGCCTCGCCAAAACCTCCGGCTCGGCGACCTGGGATGAACTTGACCTGGAGCGCTACAACGAGCGAGATCTATTGATTCGTTCGCTGCGCGAGGCCGTTGCAGACATGAATCTCGCCTCGTCGAAAGTGCGCACCTCCTTCGCTCATCTCAATCGCATCCTGAGCGAAAGTGTGGCACAGGTCTCCTCCGTGCGCAACGACATCCTGCTGCTCCGCCTGACGCCGATCAGTACGCTGGTCCCGCGCTTGCGTCAGGAAATGACGATGAGCGCGCTGGCTCAGCAGCAACAGATACAGTTTGAGGTTGAGGGCGACGCGACTGAGGTTGATCAGGATATTCTGGAAGCACTCGCCTCACCGCTGGTCCAACTGTTGCGCACCTGCATTGCCGATACCGCGAGCGAGATGCAAGAGCCGTATCGCATCTGGCTACATGCCTCTGGCGGTGGCAACGAGATCTCGCTGGAAATTGGCTTCTCGATGACAGTCCAGGGCGGTGCAGTGGAAGCACTGCGTGAACCGATTCAACGCTTAAACGGCTCCATTTCGCTGCAACGCAACGCAGCTGGTGGCGTCAGCTTTCTCCTTCGCCTACCTCGCTCACATACCACCTCTCATTGCCTGATGGCGCGCGTGGGGCAGGAGCGCATTATGGTTCCCTTCTCCCAGGTCCAGCGCATCAGCGATATGCAGCGCGAGCGAATCGATATGCTCTATCAACTGCATGACTTGCTGGATTTCCCGCCTGATCCAACGCCGCCCGCAGCGCTGCGTCCTGTGCTGATTATGCCCCGCAGCATTTCGCGTAAGGTAATTGGCGTTGCAGTGGATGAGGTTATCGGCGAAATTGAGCTGGTGGTCAAGCCGCTCTCACCCTATTTACAGCGTCCGGGCATCTCTGGCGCGGCTGTCGATGGTGGCGGTTATGTGCTGTTGATGGTCGATCTGCCAGAACTGATCAGCCACTATACGCTTTTCCTGCGTACCGCCGATCCCGCTTCCAGGCGGTCCTCGACCGAAAAGGAGGAGCAACAAACCCGGCAGCCAAACATTCTCGTGGCCGACGACTCTGTTTTCTTCCGTCAATCGCTGCTACAAATGCTCAAGCATGCTAGCTATAGCGTGACCGAAGCTCGCGACGGCCTGGAAGCACTGGAACAACTATTAGAGCACACCCCGGACGTTTTATTGCTTGATATTGAGATGCCCGATATCAATGGCTATGATGTATTGAGCGTTATGCGCCTTTACCCTGAATTGGCCGCCATCAAGGTGGTGATGCTGACCTCGCGTTCCTCCGAAAAGCATCGCCGCCATGCTCGCGAACTGGGCGCGCATGGCTATCTCACCAAGCCTTGCCCACAAGAGGTTTTACTGTCAACAATAGAGGAAATGCTCGCGCTTTAAATCGTATCCCGAAATCTTGAAGAACCTGAAACAAATATCTACTCCACAATCTCGGAGGCAAACTGGCGCGTAATCGCGTTATGCTCAGAGCGAGGTGCCCCATGCAATGCAGCAATCAGCTCGCGTAGCCGTGGAGTCATGATGATGAGGTAGCGTGTAGGGCCTGCGGCCTCATAGTACGTGTGTGGAACTCCAGCTGGCACGAACACGGTTGTTCCAGCCGGAGCCTCAACGATTCTGTCGCTGAACCGGAAGGTCAATGTTCCCTCCAAGATGTGCCAGGCCTCATCATCAGAGTAGTGGATGTGCAGGTAGTCTGGGCCACTTCCGCTCCACTCATGAATATCAAAGGTCAGTCCGATTGCACTGATGGGGTGCTGTCCCTCTCCTCGCGCCTGCTGATCTGCAACGATAATAGGTTGTGTCATAATAGCAATATTGCTCCTTTCATGCGTGTAACTACTTCCTCATTGTGCAACGACGAAACTTCCAGTTACAAGATGCTTGTCTTATCTATCGATCTGGTGCAGAACATCTTGCAGCGTTTCAAAGGAGATGGGGCCGGCTGTTTGCCAGCGAATGATGCCCTGGCGGTCCAGGACGAACGAGGTAGGAATACCACTGACACGGTAGAGGTCGCCAACGGTCAGCCGCTCATCGACCAGGATAGGATAACTCACGCCCTTACGTTGCAGCAATTGCGGGGCAGATAGATCGTTCGCCTCCTCTATCCCTAACACAACAAACTTTTTCCCCGCTGCCTGTTGATCGCGAGCAACCTTCTGTAAATCGGGCATCTCGACAAGGCAACTGGCACAATCGGTGCGCCAGAAGTTGAGCAGGACGGTCTGGCCGCGATAATCGCTCAAACTGATCTTCTGGTCACCCTGCAATTGTGCCAGCGTAAAATTTGGTGCCATATCACCGGTATGATTGCCCACTTGCAGCCCGTCTCCCTGCGAGGTTCGCGGCGGGCCATAAGTATAACTGGTCGATTCGGCAGGCTGCAAGAGGCCAACGGTGATAATAGCCAGCGTGCCAACGACAATGCCGATAATAATGAGTCGCGTGATGATTTTTGCCGTCATGGTCGGCTGCTCACGTTTTTCAGTGCCCATGACCTCTATTATATACTATAGAGCGGCTATACAGCAGCATCAGCGCGACGACCCACCTTGATTATTGGGCGCTAATAAGATCGTTCATCATGCCCTTGACAATCCCTATCTCGTCGCTATTGACGGTGTGACCCATCGCGGGATAGATGCGCTCCGTAACCACCCCTCCAAGGCGCTGGAATACCTCGGCTGAGAGGTCGACCCGCTTTTTGGGAACATGAGGATCTCGGTCGCTGCACCCAAGAAAAACCGGGGTGCCAGCGAGCGATCCCTGATAGTCGCGTGGAGTACTATCGGGACCGATCAGTCCTCCACTTAACCCGGCAATCCCACCATAGCGCCGGGCGTTGCGTGCCGCAAATTCGAGCAAGAGACAGGCTCCCTGCGAGAAACCAAGCAGCATAGTGCGTTCTGGCGGGATGCCCTCTTGTTGCAGACGCTCAATCAGCGATGCGAGAACGACCAACCCGGAAGAGAGTCCAGGCTCGTTGCTGGCAAGCGGGGCGAGAAAGCTGTTGGGATACCATGTGTACCCGGCAGCCTGCGGTGCCAGATACGCAAAACCCGTTCCATCCAGTTCGCTCGTCAGGCTCAGAATATCCTCTGCTGATCCACCTCGCCCATGAACCAGGATCATCGCGGCTCTGGCACGCTCAAACGGCTCACCATCTGTCAGCACTCGCTGTCCTTGATGTGGTCCTGTCTGCATTGTATTCTTCTCCTCTTAACCTTGCTGCGTCTCTTCGTTGCTGACCGGGACATGGATTGGCGGCAAGACCTGTTCGATTTGTGCGCGCTCTACTTCCAGCCAGGGAGGAAGCTTGAGATGGCTTCCCAGCTCTTCGATCGGCTCGTCGCGCGTAAAACCCGGGGGATCGGTAGCGATCTCAAAGAGGACTCCTCCAGGTTCGCGGAAGTAGATCGAGTGGAAGTACTGACGATCTAGCACAGGAGTTACGTCGCTACCCTGATCGAGCAAGTCCTGACGCCATGCCAGCTGTTGAGCATCGTCGGTGGCACGCCACGCGACATGATGGACGGTGCCAACGGCGATTCTGCCACGCGTCTCATGAGCAAGGTTCAACACATCAATAGCTGCCCCCTGACCGACCACATAGCGATAGCGGTTGCCCTCTGGCGCGAGCAGCTGGAAACCGAGCACTTCGGTTAACATCGCGGCTGTTGCTTCCTGGCCCGCCTCTGCCAGCGTCAGGCTATGGAAGCCACGAATAGCATGTTCGACGGGAATTGGGCCATGTTGCCAGACACGACGCTGCTCCGCCTGTTGATGAGTGATCAGTTCGAGAGTCAGCCCATCGGGATCAGTGAAAGAGAGCACCTGCTCACCAAAACGCGTCACCGGCTCCTTGACGTTGACGCCGTGTTCTTGCAAGCGATTGCTCCAATATGTCAGAGAATCGGGGGGAATGGCAAACGAGACCGCGACGATCTGGCCCGTTCCCCAGCGTCCACGCGGCGCACCGGGCCAGGCAAAGAAGGTCAGAATGGTCCCCGGCGTTCCCACTTCATCTCCAAAATAGAGATGATATGCTCCTGGATCATCAAAATTGACGGTCTGCTTGACGAGGCGCTGACCCAGAATGCCAGTATAAAAATCGATGTTACGTTGTGGTTCTCCGGCAATAGCCGTAATATGGTGAATACCTGGAATCTTGATATTGCTCATATAGCTCTTTCTCTCTCCTCCTGCTCTGCTCTCGCATAAGGATGTACTTATACTTTTACTGTATTCGACACAATGGTACAATAACCCTTACAACATTCCAAAAGCAAGGAATTTGTTGGAACAGCGTAAAAAAACAGACCGTATTCGCCTGATGAGAGGAGAAGGACCAGTGTTAGACGAGATAGACCGAATGCTATTAGCTTTACTCAAGCAGGACACCAGGAGGAAGTATAGCGAGTTGGGAGAAATCGTGCATCTCTCACCGCCGGCTGTGCATGAGCGCGTGAAGAAGCTGGAACGAGCAGGCGTGATTCGTGGGTACACGATAGAGATTGCGCCTGATGCACTCGGCCTCTCCCTCTACGCTTTTGTGCGCCTGCGCGTCAGTCGCGTTCCTTGTGAAGAACTGGCCCGCACGCTGCACACGTTTTCGGAGGTGGAGGAATGCTACAGCTCGGCAGGAACAGAGAGCATGATGATTAAAGTGCATACGGCCACGCCCGCTACGCTTGAACTGCTGCTGGATCGCATTCGGCAAATGCCTGGTGTAGAGGGCTTCCAGACCAGCATTGTGCTTGCCACGCATTTTCAGCGCGAAAACATTCCCATGGACTGATAATCGTACAATTTTACTGGCTGTTGCCTATTAGTCCTATGTCATTTTGAAGAATCCAGATATATACTTACTCTATACAGTAGAAATGCAACGTTTGAAGAGAGAAAAGGGAGAGAGTAGTTATTATGTTACAAAGCGCCCTTGAAGTACATGATCTGGACATAGACGGCCAACAGGTAACGACCACGACCATTACACGCTTAGAGTACCACGCCACCGTACACGACATTCCCATCGACGAACGGCCACGCGAGCGTCTGCAAAAGCATGGCGCCGAAGCGCTCAGCACCGCCGAACTGCTCGCCATCATCCTGCGCACCGGGACAACTCGGGACAACGTGATCGAGATGGCAAACAAACTGGTCATCAAATATGGTGGCCTGAGCGGTCTGATGAGCGCCGAATTCCACGAACTCTGCACCGAATATGGCCTGGGACTGGCAAAGGCAGCACAATTGAAGGCCGCGCTAGAACTGGGCAAGCGCCTGAGCCTGCTGGAACCGGAGATGAAGATACAGCTCAAATCTGCTGATGAGGCGGCCCGGCTGGTGCGACTCGACATGATGTATTTAGATCATGAAGAGATGCACAT
Source organism: Reticulibacter mediterranei (assembly GCF_016587455.1). NCBI lineage: Bacteria > Bacillati > Chloroflexota > Ktedonobacteria > Ktedonobacterales > Reticulibacteraceae > Reticulibacter > Reticulibacter mediterranei. Next base: position 3,815,558 of record NZ_BNJK01000001.1, read on the forward strand.
ACTGGTGCTTGACACGAAAAATCATCTGGTCGAGCGCGTCAAGCTCTATAAAGGGACCGTCTATAGCTCCGTCACGCGTAGTTCAGAGATTTTCAGAACCGCCATCATACGCAATTGTCCACATATCATCGTCTGCCACAATCACCCATCTGGAGATCCCACGCCAAGCCCTGAAGATATCGATTTTACCAGACAATTAATCAAAGGTGCCGACCTGCTGGATATCGAGCTACTGGATCATCTCATCATTGGCAATCCGCGCTATGTGAGCCTGAAAGAACGCCTGCACTGGTAAGTACAAATGAAATGGTAGAGAAAACTTGTTACCTCTGCCATTTCACTCCATATAGCTTCCTGTCTCTTTTCCATGATTAGGGGCGTAATAGGCATAGAGAAAGATGATTTTACATGCAATGAAAGGGCATCACAATCATGGTGAAGAAACGTGTAGGTGGATTGCGCTGGGCCATCGCGATTTTGCTGGGTATCGGGATCATTATTAACTATTTTGACCGCCTGAATATCTCAGTTGCCGCTGGTCCTTTGACTCAGGAATACCATCTCTCAGCAACGCAGCTGGGCTTCATTCTATCCTCGTATCTCTGGACCTATACCCTGCTTCAGCTTCCCATTGGCGCTCTTCTAGACAAAATAGGCATCAAATGGCTGATGCGCGTTGGTACCGTTATCTGGTCCATAGCAACATTTATGACGGCGATTGTCAGCGGCTATGGTCTGATCATTCTCTCGCGCTTCCTGCTGGGCATCGCGGAAGCGCCAACCTTTCCCGGAGCGTCAAAGGCGACCGGCTACTGGTTTCCAATGAACGAGCGCGGCCTGGCAACTTCGGCTTTCGATGCCGCCGCCAAGTTTTCTAATGTTATTGGTGCCCCACTTGTCGCCGCTGCCATCACAATTTACGGCTGGCGCGCTGGCTTCTGGGTGACTGGTGTATTGAGCCTGATCTACGCTGCTGTGTTCTGGCTTCTGTACCGTGATCCAAAAGAGGCGCGTCGTCTCTCGGAAGAGGAGCGCACTTATATCGTGGAGGGCGGTGCGCAACAGGAAGAACAGACCGGCGCGAGTACGAGCTGGGCAGATACCTGGACCAATATCAGATATCTTTTGCGCCAGCGCAAGATCTGGGCGATGACGCTGGGTTTTGCCGCCTATGGCTATTCCTTCTACCTGCTCCTCACGTGGCTTCCTGGCTACCTTCAGCGCCAATTGCACGTCTCCATCCTCAGTAGCTCCTATGATACTGCTATTGTCTGGGGCGTGGCAACAATTACCGATATTCTGATTGGTGGTTGGCTCGTGGACTATCTGATCAGGCGCGGATACGACCCGTCCAGAGTGCGTAAAACGCTCTTCGCTATCGGGATGATTATCGGTGTAGCTGTGATCGGAGCTGCCTTTACCACCGATCCAACTATCGCGACCATCTGGATCGCGATTGCTCTGGGTGGACTGGCCTTTGCCGCTCCTATCGGCTGGAGCATCCCAGCGCTGATTGCCCCCAAAGGCACCGTCGGAACCACTGGCAGCATCATGAACTTCTTCAATAATCTGGTTGGCATCATCGCCCCGATTGTTGCGGGATACATCGCCGACCGCACTGGTGGCTTTGCTATCAACTTCCTGGTTGCTGGTATTGTGCTGCTCCTGGGCATCGCAGCCTATCTCCTCATGCTCGGCAAGATCGAACAATTGCCCTCGCCAATGGAGAAGAGAAGCCCTGCACCTCCGATTACGACCGGAGCACACAGACAATCAGCATAGTTGTTCGCTATCTCCTGCTGTCTGCTTGCTGCTTGTAAATTGCTATAGCGTGCAACGTGTGTATCTTAAAGCGTATAATCATATAAGGTTTTAAGGTACACACGGTCCTTCTCTGCAAGAGGCATGTTATGAAAATCACGCAACTGTCGCGCAAACAGCGATTTAACAGCGGCTTTCTGGCTGGTCTAGTAGCTGGCATCCTTGCCACAGCACTCATGCTCCTCCTGAGTGCAACGCTCGGCGGTATCTCGCTACCAGAAGTTTTCGGATCGGCCCTTACGCAGTTGATGCCAGCTTCCGTCTTTGATTACCTGCATCAACTGATCGGCGGCGACGCCAAGCACTACTTCTTCTACATCATCCTGATTGGACAATGCCTGGTCTTTGCTCTGATTGGCGGTCTGGCAAGCCTGGCTCTTCCCCTGCCGCCGCTTGCCTCATTGCGCGATGAGCAGGAGCAATGGCTCTGGCCTGCCGGATTGTTGCTGGCCCTGCTACTCTGGTTGCTGGTCGGACTGGTTTTCTTGCCTCTGACGGGTGCAGGTATCTTTGGCGCGCAACTGAATATTGGCACCTTCAATACCCTGCTCAGTCTGGCAGTTGATGGGTTGGCCTTTGGTCTGCTGTTTGTCTTCTTCCAGAACTGGCTGATAATGCGTTACTGGCACTCGCTGGGCACGATGACAGCCGAAGATATGCTGGAGGCCAGCGAGAACCGACGTCAAATCTTGCGGCGCGGTCTGGCCGTCGTTGGAGTAGCAACATTGGGCGTGCTGGCGTGGCGCTTTATTACCAGTGCCGGCACGACGGCCACTACTATTGTTCCAAGAGTTAAAAGCAAGATCATTCCGCCGCCCACGCCGCGTTATGGCACGTTCTCGTCGGTTCCGGGCCTCTCAAGCGAGATTACGTCTAATGATCAGTATTATGTTGTCTCGAAAAATCTGGTCTCCGATCCCACCGTCGCCGCGTCCTCCTGGCAACTGAAGGTCTACGGCAAGGTCACGCAGCCCTACACGCTGACCTATGACCAGATAATGGCGCTGCCCCGAAAGCAACAATATGAGTCGATGATGTGCATCAGCAACGAGGTTGGCGGCCCATATATGAGTAATGCCTTGTGGGAGGGTATTCCGCTTGCCGATCTGCTGACACGCGCCGGAAAGATTGCGCAGGGAGCCAGCAAGGTTGTACTGCATGCCACTGATGACTACGCCGATAGCATCCATCTCACCAAAGCGCTGGAACCAACCACCCTGGTTGCACTGCGTATGAACGATGCCACGCTCCCCCAGGGGCACGGCTTTCCCGCTCGCCTGCTGGTGCCGGGCATCTATGGCATGAAGCATGTCAAATGGATCACGGGCATCGAGGTTGTGGATAATGACTTTCAAGGCTACTGGCAACAACGCGGCTGGAGCGATCCCGCGCCTATTCGCCTGACCTCGCGCATCGATACGCCGCTCACGGGCGCGACGTTGAAGGCAAACAAGGATACCTATATCGCAGGCGTGGCATTTTCCGGCAACAAGGGTATCAGCGAGGTTGATGTGAGCATGGATGGTGGCAAAACATGGTCTGTTGCTACACTCAAACAGCCGCCATCAAATCTGACCTGGGTGCTGTGGGAACTGCCCTGGAAACCAGCAGCAGGCAATCACACCCTGGTTGTGCGCGCCGTCGATATGGAGGGCAACGTGCAAGATCCATCGCCCGCACCACCGGCTCCCGATGGCTCCTCCGGCTACCATACAATTGCTGTCATGGCTCAATGATAGACGGAGGGATCGAAAATGGCAGGGGTGATGGCTTGTCCTCGCTCTGGTTTACCATACGCAATATACGCAAAACGGGCGAGGACAAGCCATCACCCCTGCCATTTTCGATCCAGCCTCTCGCATTCTTACCAAATGCACCAAAAATAGGATATTTCGCCAGATTATCCCTGCAAAAATTCCAACATCCACGCATTGACCGTCTCAGGTTTTTCCTGTTGCACCCAATGGCCGCTATCGGGGATGTAGCGAACCTGGAGATGAGGCACCCATGGCTCCAATCCCTTTGTGAGATCGATGCCCAGCGCAACATCCTGCTCTCCCCAGATGAGTAGAGTAGGCGCTGCGATCACCCTGTTTTGCTGGCTCAACCCCAATGCCTGGAAAAGTGCTCGATAGTAGTTGAGACCGCCGGTTAATGCTCCTGGCTTGCTCATAGCATCCTGATAACGTGCCAGCACACCGGGTGGGAACGCCTCTTTCTGCACGGCGGAGGCGGAGAGCATACGCCCGATCATCGCGGCATGGTTAAGGCCAAGCAGAAATTCGGGCAACAATGGTATCTGGAAGAAAAACATATACCAGCTTTTGCGCAGTTGTTTGAGCGTGCGCATCTCGCGTGCAAAGGCTGCTGGATGAGGCGCGTTCAGCACAATCAGGTGCTCAGTCAGCTGAGGATATTGCAACGCGAATGCCCAGGCGAGAGCACCACCCCAATCGTGTCCAACAATCACTGCTTGCTCGTGTCCCAGCCCTCGCACCAGACCGGCGATATCGCGTAACAGCGTCGAGACATCATAGCCGGTTCGTGGCTTCTCGCTATCGTTATAGCCGCGTAGATCGGGTGCGACGACGCTATAGCCATGTGCGGCAAGAAAGGGGATCTGGTAGCGCCAGGAATACCAGAACTCAGGAAAGCCATGTAGCAGGACGATCAGCGGTCCCGCACCCTGCCTGACATAGTGCATGCGAATCCCATTGGTCATGATCTCGCGATGCTGCCAGGTCTCCTCAGCAATTTTCATGCCATTCCCCTTTCTTCATGAAAAACCCGTAGCGACAATCCTTTGCGGTTGTCGCGGATCGCACATGTTTTTCTCTTTTTTACCTGCGACAACCGCAAAGGATTGTCGCTACGAGATTAATGCATAACGAGCGAAAACTACAAAGATTTTCGCTACGAGGATAAGGATATTACATCCGATTATACCGCGTCTTTCGGATCACCGTAGACAATAGCACGTTTCACCTGCTCGATCAGGTCCGTGACGGGAATGCCGCGCGGACAGGCATCGGTGCAGTTGAAGATCGTGCGGCAACGCCAAACACCATCTCGCTTGCCTAGAATTGCCATGCGCTCGGCTGCTCCCTGGTCGCGGCTATCGAAGATGAAGCGATGTGCGTTAACGATAGAAGCGGGGCCAACCCAGTTGGGATTGCCCCAGATCGACGGACAGGAACCTGTGCAAGCACCACAGAGAATACATTTCGTGCCCTCGTCGTAGATCTCGCGCTCGGCGGGACTCTGCAAGCGCTCGGTGCCTGGCTCGTTGTCGTAGTTGATCAGATAGGGCTTGACCGACTTGTACTTCTCGAAGAACTGATCCATATCGACGACCAGATCTTTAATCACGGGATAGCCCAACATCGGCTCAATGGTCACACGTTCGCCCACATCGCGCATGAGTACTTTGCAGGCCAGACGGTTGCGCCCATTAATTCGCATCGCATCGGAGCCGCAGACGCCATGAGCGCAGGAACGGCGATAGGTGAGCGTGCCGTCCTGCTGCCATTTGATCTGGTTCAGCGCGTCCAGCAGGCGATCAATCGGCTCGACATCAACGCGAAACTCTTCCCAGTACGGCTTGTTGCCCCGCTCTGGATTGTAGCGCTTGATGCGCATCTGTACTCTCATGTACTTCTCCCTCTAGTATTTCCGTTCCTTTGGCTTGAAGATGGGGTCGTCGATCAGGATCACGTCCTTATATTCCAGGCGAACGTCGTGCGCCCCGGTTCCTTTATAGGCCAGGGTGTGTTTGAGCCAGTTGGCATCGTCGCGGTTGGGATAATCCAGGCGGAAATGCGCGCCCCGGCTCTCAGTGCGAGCCAGCGCGCCGTGAATGGTGGCCTCTGCACAATCGAGCAGGAAGCCAAGCTCAACGGCTTCAACCAGTTCCGTGTTGAACTGCTTGCCCTTATCCTGCAACTGCACTTTACTGTACGCATCCTGCAACTCGTCAATCCCCTCAAGGGATTCACGCAGGCCCTTCTCGGTACGCTCCACAAAGACTTTATCGATCATCATGTTCTGAAGATCGCTACGGATGCGTGTCGCCGACTCGTTGCCTGTTGAGCTATAGAGCCTGTCCACCAGTTCGCGCGAATGCTCTTCATATCCAGTAGGTAGCGGCGCGTGGTCGTTCTCAGCAATAAACTTCGCCATATGTTTTCCAGCGCGGCGGCCAAAGACGATCAGGTCCACCAGCGAGTTTGTTCCCAGGCGATTCGCACCATGCACCGAGACGCAGGCCACCTCGCCAGCGGCATAGAAGCCTGGCTGTGGCGTCCACTGATCGTCGATCACGACGCGCGCATCGACATCAGTTGGAATGCCACCCATTGCATAGTGTGCCGTTGGCTGAATGGGGACCGGCTCGGTAATCGGCTCAACGCCCAGATAGTTGCGGGCAAAGTCGGTGATATCCGGCAGCTTCTCGTGAATAACCTTCGCGCCCAGATGCCGTACATCGAGATAGACGTAATCCTTGCCATTGATGCCGCGTCCCTCATTGACCTCCTGCACGATACAGCGCGAGACGATATCACGTGGGGCCAGATCTTTGAGCGTAGGCATGTAGCGCTCCATAAAGTACTCGCCCTTGTCGTTGAGCAGCTTGCCACCCTCGCCACGTGCCGCCTCGCTGAGCAGAACGCCGACTTTATAGATGCCGGTCGGATGGAACTGATACATCTCCATGTCTTGCAGCGGGATGCCACGTCTATATGCAATCGACATACCATCGCCCATGCAGGCAAAGGCGTTGCTGGTCACGCGCCACGCTCGCCCGTAGCCGCCAGTGGCGAAGAGGATCGTCTTTGCATGGAACGTGTGGATCTCGCCGGTGCGAATCTCCAGCGCCACCACGCCACAGGCGACACCATCGTTAAACAGCAGGTCCAGCACCAGAAATTCGTTGAAGAAGCGAACCTGATTTTTGATAGCGCTCTGGTACATGGTTTGCAGGATCATATGGCCTGTGCGGTCGGCAGCATAGCAGGAACGGCGCACTGGTCCCTCGCCAAAGTTGCGGGTATGTCCACCGAAGCGGCGCTGATCAATGCGACCATCGGCGGTGCGGTTAAAGGGCAGGCCGCGATGTTCCAGTTCGTAAACGGCATCGATGGCCTCACGTGCCAGGATCTCCGCTGCGGGCTGGTCAACCAGATAGTCGCCGCCCTTGACGGTATCGTACATGTGCCACTTCCAGTGGTCCTCTTCCTGGTTGCCCAGAGCTGCGGCAACACCGCCCTGCGCCGCACCTGTATGCGAACGCGTGGGATAGACTTTGGTCAGCACGGCGACGCTGGCGTTTGGCAACTGCATTGCTGCCATCAGCCCGGCCCCACCGGAGCCAACAATAACAACATCAAACTTTTGATACATGATCTATGATCCTCACTTCTTAGGCCGGTTACACGCAACTCAGGTTCAGATGGGCCGGTACCTGGAAGGTAATCAGCGTAATCGTTCCAAGCATGAAAAAGGCAATTAACACAAAAACCGACAGCCAGAGCAAAATACTACGTGTCAGTGCCGCATGTACATAGTCGTCAATGACCACACGCAGACCGTTCATGCCGTGAGTCAGCGAGATGGTGAGCAACAGCCAGTCGTAGAGTCGCCAGAACGGGTTGGCGTAACGCGCGGCGATAAAATCGTAGGTCGTGCAAGAGACATCGTTGGTCCAGTGCATAATGAGAAGGTGAATAATGACCAGAAAAAGCAGCAAGATGCCTGAGATACGGAAATAGTACCAGGAAAAGGTTTCAAAACTACCGCCACCGGATGGGCGAGAACCTCCGTACAATCTCGATAACATGCCTAAAATTCTCCTTCATACAGGGGACGCTTTACCGTTCCCTCTATAGCGCTCAGGGATGAACCAGATTTGCAAAAGGCTGAACGAACCACAGCGCCACGCCACCCAGTTTGGGAATGAGAATGACATAGGCGAATGGCAGGAAGACGACGACGGTAAGCACCAGCGCAGCGATGAACATCGCCTGCTGATAGCGCACGCCCTTTTTCCAGAAATCGATCAAAACGATGCGGATACCGTTGAATGAGTGAAATAGCACTGCGGCCACCAGTGCAAGCGAGAGCAAGCGTACGATCACGCTGTCAAATAGGAGGACGCTCTCGTTATAGACTCGCGGACCGAAGCCAATCATCGCGATATCGACGATGTGAACGAACAGGAAGAGAAGAATACCCAGTCCTGACACGCGATGAAACAGCCAGGACCACATACCGGACGGACCTTTATACATCTTTCCCTCGCTTCTGGGGGTGGAAGGTGGGGGCATGAAGCAGGGAGATAGGTGGTAGGGTACGAGACTAAGCAAAATATCTCTAGCATCAGCGCCCTCTACGACCAGGCACCCCACAGTGCATATCTAAATTGGTTGACGTTGTACTTAAGTATTATACTGCACTGCTGGTAAGGGCGCAAACGGTTCGTCGCAGCAAGAGCGAGCGCCAACGCCTCCACCCATTCTCACTCAGCAATTGATAGCGGCAATCCTCCTGACAAACGGCAGAGGCAACACCTGCTTGCATCTGGCTCAACCAAGCACTCATTGATCCTTTTCTATTTATTGTGTATACTGAGCGCAAGAAATGGGGTGTACGAAAAAAGATACATGGTAGCACTCCTTCAAGAAGGGAAAAATGCTATGGATGCCTCTCCCACAAATACCTACATGTTTGACCCTGAGAGCACAGCTGAATTGAGTCGTCTGCTCAACCAGGATCAGTTACAAACGCAGGCAATGGGCGGCCCTTTTGCCGGACTTTCCGAGACAGAAATTGATGGCTTGAACAATGTGCTGGATCTCGGCTGCGGTCCTGGTGGCTGGGTGCTTGACGCGGCCTTCCAGCATTCAGAGGCCGAGGTTGCGGGCATTGATATCAGCCGTCCGATGATCGACTATGCCAACGCACGAGCGCAATCACAGGGACGCACCAACGCCTCCTTCGGCGTGATGGATATTACCCAATCTCTCGATTTTGCTGATGGAGCTTTCGATCTGGTCAATGCTCGCTATCTGGTTGGCGTTCTCTCGCGGGAGCGCTGGCAGCCTTTGCTGGCTGAAAGCCGGCGACTCCTACGACCGGGTGGTATTCTCCGGCTCACCGAGCCCATCGTCTATCCTATGACGACCAGCCCCGCTGCTGAGGCCATCAATCGGCTGCTGCATCAGGCTTTATGGAAACGAGGATATGGCTTCTCACCTGATGGCAAGACGAGCGGCGATGGAGTCTCCTTTTATCTCCCTCGCCTCCTGCGTCAAAGTGGCTATCAAGCAGTAAAGACAATGCCTCATACGCTAGAGATTTCTGATGATACGCCCGTCTGGACTGCCTTTTATCGCAACATGGAAGTGGGATGTCTGATGGCAAAACCGCTTCTGGTCAAAATGGGAGTCACAACTGAAGAAGATTTTGACCAGCTATATCAACAAATGCTGATTGAGTGGAACACCCCTGGCTTTACAGGTCTCTGGCATTTCCTCACCGTCTGGGGATACAAACCGGAATAACGATCAACCAAATACCCACGAGACGCGCAGGGATTTCGCCCATTGGCACGAAAGGTTTTTAGATAACGATGACGATGACTCGCACCACACCCCCACGACCAGTCGATATCGCAGCAGTGTTCCCCGAGCTAGCTCCGCTTGCACGCACCACGACTCGGTTGCACCCGCGTCCAGGCAACCCTACATCCTGGGAGAGTTCGGTTGGAGGCCCGCTGCTGTGGCCGATCGATGACCCGTGGCCCTACTGTGAGGAACCACACTTCCACGGCGAGTCATTGAAGACCCTCGCCGATGTCCGGCTGCAACGGGACATGTTGACCGCTGCCTGGAAGCGGCCCCGCCAGCCTGGTGTCAATCTTCTCACGCCGGAGGAAGACGCCATCATCAAACGCATTCAAGCCGGGCATAGTTGGACTGATGAGCCGATTGCAATGATCCCCGTGGCGCAACTCTACGCACGCGACATTCCCGACCTGCACCCGCCTCCTGGCTGTGATCTGCTTCAGGTGCTGTGGTGCCCGTTTGGTCATGATGATGAGAATCTGCCCAGGGTGAAGCTAGTATGGCGTTCCTCCTCGATAGTTACCTCCTTGCTCTCCAACCCGCCACAACCCGTTGCGGTGGAGTCCGAGGACTATGTCCCAGAGCCTTGTGTCGTCCATCCTGAACAGATCATTGAATACCCTGCCCTCTCTGATCTCGATGAGGCTCTGCGCGAACAGATCAAGGCATGGCAAGAACGTGAGAAGCCAATAGCCGACGTAGGAAGCTTTGCCTATTCATTTGGGCTGTCCGTGGCACCCGGCTGGAAGGTCGGAGGCTGGACATCTTTTAGCTTCCGAGATGCCGAACCAGCGATCTGTTCCTGCGGGACTCAGATGCAGCCCCTGCTGAGGATCGATTCCACCGAGTGGGACGGTGGCAGTGGCAGTTGGATTCCCATCGAGGATCAGGCCCTCAATAGAAATCCTGATACCAGCTACACTCGCCCATGGGAGCCGGTTATGGTCACTATCGGTCGCAGTTACACCATGCAGATCTACACCTGCCCAGCATCGGTTGATCATCCACCAGTCGCCTGGATGCAATGACACTCTGGCTCGCCTGTCCGCAAACAAGAGGAAAGGAAGGAGCGAGGAGGCGCGCTAGACGACGCGACAGGTGCCACTGTTGAGTTCCAATGCCACTGGTGATTTATTTGGTATCGGTCTCGTTGCGATGCGCCAGCATATCAGGGATCGTTACCAGGCGGAAGCCGCGCAACTGCAATCCTGAGATAATATCGGGGAGGGCCGCAACCGTATTCGAGCGATCACCACCGCCCTCATGCAACAGGAAAATCGCACCATTCTCGGCGGCGCTCAGGATGCGCGAGGCGATCACATTCGCGGCAGGTGGGGGATTCTCCCAATCGCTCGCGGCGGCGCTCCAGTTGATGACCGTCATGCCAAGTTGACTGGCGGCACTCACCACATCGGTATTATACTCGCCATATGGTGGACGAAATATAGTCGGTCGCGTTCCGGTCACGTTATAGACGGCGTTCTGGGCCTGGCTCAACTCGCTATAAATGGCTGAGGCCGAGAGGGTTGGTAAGTGCGGGTGTGTGAAGGTATGATTGCCCACTGCGTTTCCCGCCGCAAGATCCTGTTGAAGATAGCCGGGATATTGCGAGATACTCTCTCCAATGAGAAAAAAGGTCGCAGGGACGTTGTAGCGTTGCAGAACGGCTAGCACCTGTGGCGTGTATTGACTGGGGCCATCATCAAACGTCAGGGCAACCTCTGGTAGATTGGGATTGCCGCGCGTGATGACGGCTGGTGTGGCCGTAGTTGCCGCGTGTGTGGTTGTCGAGGAAGTAGTATTCATACGCAAACTCACCGTAGTAATAACATACTGGCACAATCCTTGCAGAAATAAGTATGTCAGCACTTGCAATACGCTAATGAAGATATACCCGACTCATAAGCATGCTGTCAAGCTTTTTTGGAAGAAATGACGAAAGCGCTTGCAAGATTGCTTCGCAAAGAAAGCACTAAAAAACAGTTATGCACGCCTTAATTTTTGTTCACCATCATATGTTTCGCAAATGACGCATTATAAAGTAGCGCTAAACGTGTGGTTTTTAGCAATCAGGATTGACAAATTCACATCCAATACTGTATATCTTTCTTAGTTTATGCAAGCGCTTGCAAGGAAGCTATCACCTCAACGGATAAAGAGATAATGGATATCTCCCCTGATATGTTTGTCCAGGCAAGCGCACAGCATACTCTTAGCGAAAGGGACGATCAACGAGGGTTATCGAAACGTGGATTGTTTTTTCCGACGAAAGGAAAACAAGGATGTTTCATTATTTCAGGCGCAAACCCGTCTTCATCATTGCTATCCTTGCCCTTTGTATACTTTTGCTCGCCGTGTTTATTTTTCGCCAATCGATTTTCCCCCAATCGGCCAACAATGGACAGGCAACCGGCACACTGAGCGCATCGGCAGCGCGCACGGGCCGTATTTTTGGTGCGGCAGTAGCGAGCAGCCATCTCACTGGCGACCAGCAATACGCGAACACGCTGGATACAGAGTTTAGCGGTGTAACGCCCGAAAACGAGATGAAATGGGAGACGACGGAGCCAGAGCGAGGTTCGTTTAACTTCGCTCCCGCCGATATTATTGTTAGCCATGCACAGAGCCACAATATGAAGATTCGCGGCCACACGCTGGTCTGGTACAGTCAACTCGCGCCCTGGGTCAATGATATTGCGACGGGCAGCGAACTGCTCCAGGTAATGAAGAACCATATTGCAAACGAGATGGGCCATTTTAAGGGGAAGATCTGGTACTGGGATGTGGTCAACGAGGCGTTTAACGACGATGGCAGTCGCCGCAGCACCAACAATGTGTTCCAGCAGAAGATCGGCGACAGCTACATCGAGGAGGCGTTCAAGGCAGCTCGATTGGCCGATCCAAACGCAAAGCTATGTTATAACGACTACGACACCGATGGGATTAATGAGAAGAGTACGGCTATTTACAATATGGTGAAAGACTTCAAGGCGCGCGGCGTACCCATCGATTGCGTTGGTTTCCAGTCGCATATGATTGTGGATCAGGTGCCCCCAGACTACCAGGAAAATCTGCAACGCTTTGCCGCCCTTGGCATCGACGTACAGGTCACGGAACTGGATATTCGCATGTCAACGCCTGTCAGTGATGCCGATCTACAATCGCAGGCCGACAACTATCAGCGGGTAGTCAAAGCCTGTCTTGCCGTCTCTCACTGCAACGACATCACCGTCTGGGGCGTTACCGACAAATACTCATGGATACCGCAATACTTCTCCGGCCAGGGTGCAGCGCTCCTCTTCGACGACAACTACAAGAAAAAGGCTGCGTGTAACCTGGTCATTCAGACGCTGACATCAGGCAGCTAAAGGAAAACGGGACTGGGAGGATTGAGGAAAAACTTTATTGCGACGTATCGATCATTAGCACTTGCTGGACGCTCGCTATCCAATCCTCCTATGCAGAGGATGAGCATGTCTCAGGAAGATAGATACTGGCAAAGAAATATATTTACGATCCGCAAAATAGAGGTATATCTCCCTTCCATTCTTAGGGAGTAGAGTGTATAATTGGTATTGGTTAAAAATACCTTTCAATACTTAGCAAAGATTAACATCGCAGAAGTTTTCTAGGTGGGTTGTGTTTCGCCCCTGCATCGGTAGACCTTCAGGGCTTGTGCAGGGGTGTGTAAGCACAACCCACCTTCGTCTTGATCGGCTTCCCATCTATTGTGTAACCCCTGGACGTAGTAATACCTGTCAGGACCAGGATCGTTTGCCTCTCTGGTGAATATCTCCTGGAGGTTCCACAAGGTCGGCCCTGGCAGGGAGCAACGTTTTGTGAACAGGTCATGTGGAAGCTATCAACAGACACATCTTGCAGCGGCGCAAACCAATGGAACATCACCGGCAGAGCAGCATGGGAGCCAGGATGTGCAAGAGTTGCAAACGTTTTACGAGGAGAACCTCGGCCTGATTTATCGTTACATTTATAGTAGGGTTGGTAATCGAGAAGAGGCCGAAGATCTGACCTCACAAACTTTTGTCAAGGCTGTGCGCGGCATCGATCGGGAGCGCAGCCGACAAAGCATGCAAAAATGGTTATTTCAGATCGCTCGCACGACAGTTGCGGACTACTGGCGTGCCTATTATCGTATTTCCGTCAACTCGCTTGATGAACTGCTGGATGCTGGCTGGGAAGGCCCAACCGAAGAGGAACCGCTCCCCATCAATACCGCGCCCAACGAGCGCGTACAACGTATTTTGTTGGCGCTGCCGGAGCATTATCGTGAAATTTTGAATTGCCGCTTTTTGCTGAATCTTTCTATTAAAGATACTGCTCAACAAATGGGTCTGACGGAAGCCAATGTCAAAGTATTGCAGTTTCGTGCGCTCAAGCGTGCTGCCGACATCGAAGAGACGCTCGTAGAAACGACCGGATCGTAGAAACGGCATTATCACGTAGGGGGAGAAACGATGTCAGGTGAAGACCAGGAACGATTTGAAGATTATCTGGAGCTAGAACGCTACATTGAAGAATTGCAGGCAGGTCGTGTTGCACACCCACCCCATGACCTGACGCCAACGCAGGCCCGTATCTATCGCACGGCTGCCCTTTTTCGCTCAGCTTCACCAGACGCCGCCTCGCCACGCCCAGAATTCGCGGAAGCCCTTCGTAATCGCTTGCTGGCACTGGATCAGGAAGACGATGAGGACGATACAGAAAAGATGGTCGCGATAAAGAAGACCGAGGCACCGGCCCCCACTGTTCCACCAATTGAAGAGCCGCTCGCGGTCCCCCTGGAAGCTCCACAGGTAGAAGAACAACCCGCCGAGCCAGAAGTTCCTATGCCGACGAGTAAAGAGATACCCAGGCGCAAAAGCTTCTTCTCGCGCCGCTCTCTCCTGACTGGGAGCGCCGTCGCAGCTGCCTCACTGGTTGTCGGCGGAGGTATCGGCGCAGTAGCCGAGCGGTCCGCTGCAACGCCGCCACCTCCAACTGCGAGGCCAACACCAGGCAACTATGGAGGAACGCCGCTGGTACAGAACGGCGTCTGGCAACGAGTTGCCACCCTTGACCAGATAGGGGAAAATGCGTTACGCTTCACTACAGATACAATCGTTGGCTATCTGATGCGTAGCGATGATGATGAAGATGGCGAGAAGAAGGGCGAGATTATCGCGTTCTCAGCAGCCTGCACGCATATGGGTTGTATCGTGCAATGGGATGGATCGGACCATCAGTTCCATTGTCCCTGTCACGGTGGAGTGTTTACCGAGTACGGGAAACCCTCTCCAAGTAGCTCGTTTAAATATCTCGCTTCCTTGCCCCGTATGACTACACAGGTTCGGGGCAACGAAGTCTATGTCCTGGTACCGAAAAATTCTAAATGAAACGCAATCTACTGATCATTGTTCTGGGCTTTGGCTTTCTCATCTTTATGGCCTGGCTGGGTGGCATTCTGTCGGCAATTGAACCGCGTCAACCGAGCGCGGCGGTACAGACGGCCCGGGCCGGTCCCTATCAGCTTACCCTACAAGTGAATCCCAATCCACCCCTTCCATCGCAACCAGCTACCCTCAGCATTCAGGTTGTACGTCAGGAGAGCAAGCAGTTCGTCTCCAATGCGCAGGTCGTCATCGAAAGCTCTATGCAGACAATGGATATGGGAACCGATCGCGTTAATGCACAGTATCAGGAGAGTGGCCTCTATCTTGCCCATGCTCAGCTTATTATGAGCGGTCCCTGGAGCATTCGCGTACTGGTGACGGAACCGGGATCACATACGGAGAGCGCCACATTTGAGGTGACGGCTCAATAAGAGCGTCCGCACATTCGTAAAGGAGTACCCTATCATGATCCGCAACCACAGGAGGCTTCTCTCTCTCCCGTTCATTCTCTCATTGCTCATTCTCCTGGTCGCCTGTGGAGGCACGACTCAGCAACAGCCGCGTCCAACACCGACGCCAACAATTACGCCCGGAGAGCAGCTTTTACGGAAGGTCGCAAACACGCTCAACTCGGCAAAGACGGTACATGGTGTCTTCAATCTGCAATTAAGCGGCGGAAATATGAACGGCAAGCTTAGCTTTGAGTTGTGGAATGAAACCCCGAACAAGCATCGCAGTGTCGTTCTGCAATCGTCGGTGGCCGAGATCCCCGGAGGCTCCGTAAGCGTGAGCGATGGCAAGCGGATCTGGCAATATGATCCCAACAAAAAGATTGTGTATACCGGACCAGTGCAGGAGAATCAGAACGGCACCGGCTCTACAGGCGGAGGGAGCCAGCAATTGCTCAATCTGGTGCAATCTATCTTCACCCGCAGCGACGGCACATTGAAATCATCATCTGCCACTGTCAACGGGCATCCGGCCTACGATGTCTATATCGTGCCACAGGGGAGCGCTGGTGCAAAGGGCGCGAGTGCCTTCAATTATGAGGGCGACATCTTCATTGACAAGGAGACACAGCTCCCCGTTCAGGTCAAGCTCAATGTGCAGGGGATGGGCAATATCACGCTGGACCTCCCGAAGCTGGATCTCAATCAAACAATCGCGCCTAATACCTTCACCTTCACGACTCCAACCGGGGCAAAAGAGGAACCATTGAAGCAAGGGAACACGGATGGTGGGGACTCGATGACGCTGAAACAAGCATCGGCTCAGGCTGGTTATCATCTCTTGAGCATTCCCAGCAGCCAGAGCAAATATACATTGCAGGGCATCAATGCGCTGGGCGCGCCGGGCAACCAGATCTACACGCTCAACTATAACAAGGGGAGCCTCAGCTTCACCATTGCCGAGGGCAAACCGCTTGCCAACCTGCCTGCGAATGGCGGCAAATCGATCTCTCTGCGTGGCACAACCGCCACCATTTCCAGCGAGAACGGCACAACCACGCTGGCCTGGACAGAGAAGGGGATTGGTATTCGCCTGACAGGTGCATTAAGCAACAATCAGGCTGTGGGGATTGCTAACTTATTGGCATAACTCCCTTGTCGTAGTCGAGCGATTTATCGCGGGGGGAAGCTTGATGCGCGATAAATCGCTCGACTACGACAGAATATATTTTTACAGATCATGATAGAAAATACGAATAAGTTTGGGCAAATCCCCTTTAGCCGGATCTCCTTTCTCTATGCGTTCGATAGCCTCTAATGGGGTGAGCCAGTAGTATGCGACAAAATCCTCACGGTTATAGTCGGGAACTGTCTCCGCTCTTATCTCATAGACCCTCATGAAGGCGGAGACTGCATGCGTATGGGGAGAAAGGTAGCCCAATTCTCGATAGATGATCTGTTTTAGGTCGAAGTTCAATTCCTCTTGCAATTCACGTTGCAAAGCCTTCTCATAGGACTCACCGCTTTGTACGTGACCGCCCATGCTCATATCAAGGCAGAGAGGGAAGAGGGACTTGTGGGCGGTACGTCTTGGAATCCAGAGCTGTCCGTTTTGATTCATTACAAAGGCATTGACAACTCTAAAGTTTGATCGGTTTTCGGCATACATTTCCGTACGTAATTTCTGACCAATGACCTGATCGTTCTCATCGACAAGATCCAATAGTTCATGTGTAGATTGCACGTGCCGCTCCATTTCTGTTGCATGCTTCATCTCAACAATGTATCCAAACACCAGAGGTGTATCGTTAACCGGGTACGTTACCCTGATATGGTGCTGAATATGCGCTGGACGACCTCATCGCCTACATGTATTATGGACACAAATAGGAGCATTGTGCACAGATAGCTGTATTTTGTAATCATTTGCAGAGGGGTAAACAGATGTCGTAAGAGGGGAAAAAATGAATGACCGCGGTGGGACTCGAACCCACGACCAATCGATTAAAAGTCGATTGCTCTACCACTGAGCTACGCGGTCAAATCAGATGCTATCACATCACGGGTCAGTAAACCGACCCATGTGTATAGTATCATATCTGTCAAGCTGTGAAGACGCTTGACACGCCGATCACGATTGACCTTCGCTATTGTAGCCTATTTTGCCGCGCGACGCAATAGGAAAATAGCCCTAATTTCTTCTTTCCCCAGAAATCTAGCGATCTTAAAATCGATGCCCGCCTGCCTGATCGTTCCCGTGCTGTATCCAGCACAGCGCTGTTATTCGTGCTATATCGAGAAGATGATACAGATGAAAGGAGACGAAAGATGCCAGAATCCATGCAAAAGAAAACTGAAGTGCTGGTCTGTGTGGCCATCCTGATCCGTCACGGTGATCGCGTGCTGTTGAACAGGCGGCGCAATAATCGTGGCGCGGGCAGTTGGGCACCGATTGTTGGACATATGCAATATGGCGAAACGCCCGAACAGTGCGCCATTCGCGAGACCAGAGAGGAGACCGGGGTCGAGATTGGCAACGTGAAGTTTCGCGTCATCACCAACGACGTGTTTCAGGCCGAACACGAACACTATATCACGATCTGGATGGAGAGCGATTATGTCTCTGGCAAGCCGCATGTAAACGCACCGGATGAAGAGTCCGATGTACAGTGGTTCTTCTGGCATTCGCTGCCACAGCCTCTCTTCCTCTCGTTGCAACATGTGCTGGATGGTCAGACCTATCCCTCTCAGACCACACACGATAAAGTTGGAGCGGCGATTGAGAATCCGCAACCCCTGCATTACGAACAGTAGAGTTACCAAACCTTCCTCTACGACGTGTTAAGCGATGTATTCTCTTTTCTGTTAAGCGTGGTGTGATGGCACAGCGACGGAATCGAGGGCGCACGGTGTCATCGATATAATGGAGGGAAAAGGTAAATGACTCAGAACGCAGGAAACCAGGCGCTTGCAGGCCAGATGCAGGATTGTATCAACGATTGCCTGAATTGCCATAATGTCTGCTTCGATATGGCAACGCAGGCGCTTCAAAAAGATGCGAATAACGTGAATTATATCAATACCTTGCAGGATTGCGCGGAAATCTGCCTGACCTCGGCCCATTTTATGCTGCGCAGCTCGGCCCTGTACGGCTACACCTGTCAGGCATGCGCAAAAATCTGCACTCATTGCGAGGAGATGTGCAACCAGCAAGGCGACACCGATTGCGCCAACGCCTGTCGCGCCTGTGCCAATTCGTGCCAGCAAATGGTCAAAATGCTCGCCATATAAGCCCATCAAGGATAGATTGCATGGGGCGAGAAGCGCGGGGCGAGCATGCATCAGCCAGAAAAGTCACTGTCATGCTCGCCCCGTATGCTCTTTTGATGGCAGTGAGTGACTTTTCCAGATCGTTCGAAAAGTCGTGGAAAAAAGTGTTGACAAACCGCTAAGGGCATGCTATTATACACCATGTCAAACGGAACCGCTCGTATGCGCAGGTGAACCGGTGATAAAAGCGAAGAGGGTACACCCGTTCCCATCCCGAACACGGAAGTTAAGCTCTTCAGCCCCGACGATACTGTATGGGCAACTGTATGGGAAAATAGGACATCGCCGTTTCACCCGCTCACACGGGCGGCTCTTTTTTATCCTCCTCCCTATTCTATTGATCTTTCCCCAAAAGCAAAATAACCTGGGATAGTGCCCAGGTTATTTAAACGGTTGTATGGTTGTATTACATTGTGGTGCCTTGATTGGCGTAGCGCTCGGCATAATCGCCGACCACAGGCAACTTGAAGTATTTACCCTGGAATGCATTAATCATCAGGACAATCCAGACAACGAAGGCTGCGAGTCCCACTATAGACCCGACGCAACCTATCGCGGTCGCAAATGCTGAATAATGCAGCGCAGCAACCACAATATTTATCAGAATATTGAGGACCGTTACTCCACCGAAAAAGATGATCGACTGCATGGCATGGAAACGAACGAAACGATTCTGCTTCTCCATCAGGAAGAAAATGAGACCGGTGATCCAGAATAGGACATAACTCAAACCAGCAGCCACGTTTTGCGACATGCCCATCGATGTTGGCCCCTGTTGAGGCGTGCCATAAGGAGGCTGATAGCCCGGTCCAGGCTGTTGATAACCGGGTTGCCCATACCCTGGCTGCTGATAACCGGGTTGCCCATAGCCCGGTTGACCATACTGCTGTTGACCATAGCCCGGCTGCTGTTGATAGCCTTCCTGACCATATCCTGGCTGCTGAGTGCCATAGCCTGTCCCATATTGCTGCCCGCTGTAAGGATCGGTTGGCGGCGGCTGTTGTGGCTGCTGATAGCCGCCACCATACTGCCCTGAACCAGGATACTGACCTTGATTGGGGTCTTGCCCTTGATAATTCATGATTCCATCCTTCTCTTGTAAAATCTTTATGAGGTCATCGTATGAGAGACTTTGCAGCTTTCCCCATCTGGAAAACGTTGATAGCTCACACTTTTGTGCCATTCGTCCCCTTACAAGATCAGGGACTATCGTTTCGGGACGCCTTTGCGCCCCGTCATCCCTACTACTCTACTTATCTATAACGAAGCAGGCTGCAAATTATCTAATCAACTTCTTCCTGTCTCGCTCGAATACGCGAGTGTGGCGGAAGAGATTCATCATGTTGATCCGATTGCCCGGATTGTTGTTCCCCTTCCGCATCTCTCTCTCCCTGCTGCTCCTGAGCCATCCCCGAACGCCGTAAATTGTTATCGTGCACTAGCGGGACGCGCTCTTCCAGACGCAGCGGGAAAGGCTCATTCGGCTCCTCCTGAGGTTCAGGAGGCAGCAACGCCGCCTCAACAACCTGGTCCATTGTGTCTACAATCACAAAGTTGACACGCTGCCGAATTTTTGCCGGGATCTCAGCCAGATCCTTTTTGTTTTCCGCCGGGATGATGATAGTCGTAATGTTCGCTTGCTGAGCAGCCAGAACTTTTTCTTTGAGTCCACCAATTGCCAGGACACTGCCGAGCAAAGTGACCTCACCGGTCATTGCCACATCTCCACGCACCGGACGGCGCGTGAGTGCGGATATCAAGGCAGTTGCTATAGTAATTCCTGCTGACGGACCATCTTTCGGAATAGCCCCTTCGGGGAGGTGAATATGGAGGTCCGTCATATCCTGGAAGTTCGGGTCTATATTCAGTTCGGTGGCTCGTGTGCGAATATAGGAGAGGGCCGCGAGAGCAGATTCGCGCATGACATCGCCCAGTTGCCCGGTCACTTGCAAATCGCCCTTTCCGACCATCGTTACTACTTCGACGGGTAATAGAATACCACCGTTTTCTGTCACAGCCAGCCCCATCGCAGAGCCTATCAGCATCCTCTGCTGCGGTGGGGTCGCGTTATAGCGTGGTATACCCAGGTATTGTTTCAAGGTATTGGCGGTGAGCTTCACGTGCGTATTGGGCTTTTCCAGCACGCGCCGCGCCACTTTGCGGCAAATATGCGCCAATTGCCGTTCCAGATTGCGCACACCTGCCTCTCGCGTGTAATCGGTGACGATATGCTGCATCACCGCTTGCGAGACCTTTAATTGATCGGGCGCTAACCCGTGTTCGCTCAGCACCTTCGGCAGCAGATGCCGTGTTCCAATGTTGATCTTTTCATCCAGCATATACCCGGGCAACTCGATGATATCCATACGATCCGCCAGAGGGCGCGGGATCTGATATTTCACGTTGCCGGTGCAGATGAAAAACACCTCAGAAAGATCGAAGGGCAGATCCAGGTAATGATCTACAAAGGTCGAGTTCTGCTCTGGATCGAGCACTTCCAGCAGAGCGGAGGCCGGGTCGCCGCGATATTCAGAGGAGAGCTTATCGATCTCATCAAGCAGGAATACAGGGTTGCGTACTCCTACCGTCTTCATGCTCTGAATGATACGACCGGGCAGCGCTCCTACATAGGTGCGACGATGACCGCGAATTTCCGCCTCATCGTGGACGCCACCAAGCGAGATGCGCGCAAATTTACGGCCTAGCGCTCTGGCTATCGAATAGGCCAGAGACGTTTTGCCAACTCCCGGAGGGCCGATAAAGCAGAGGATCTGGCCCTGGCCTTCCCCTCTTACCTGACCACCACGACTGACAAACTGCTGACGCAGTTGTCGCACCGCCAGAAAATCGATAATGCGCTCTTTCACAGGTTCGAGGCCGTAATGGTCCTCCTCCAGAATGCGGCGTGTATGTTCGATATCGAAGATCTCATCGCTGCGCTCCGTCCAGGGGAGGGCAAGCAGCCAGTCTATATATGAACGAATAACGGCCACTTCCGCCGATTGAGAGGGCGTGCGTTCCAGACGATCAATCTCTTTATGGACCCTGATGCCAACCTCAGCTGGCAGCGACTTCTCCTTCAGCTTCAAGCGTAGCTCATCGGCCTCTGAGGAAGTTTCCATGCCTAGCTCTTCTTGAATTGCACGCAATTGTTCGCGCAGGTAGAACTCTTTCTGTGTGCGATCAACCTGAGAACGTACCCGGCTGCGAATGGTCGTTTCGAGTTCGAGAATCTCGATCTCGTTACCGATAATCACGCAAATCTTTTCCAGACGCTCCAACGGATCAAACGTCTCCAACAGATCCTGCTGTTGCTGCATATCGGTAACGATATGTGCGGCCAGCGTATCTGAGAGGCGGGTGGCTGTTTTGAGCGCGACAATGGAATTGATATCCTCCACCGAGAAGCGGCGGCTCAACTGCGCATAACGTTCAAACAAACTGGTTGCATGGCGAACAAGGGCATCGGCCTGCGGACCTTTGACCTGGGTTTCTGTGGTGCTGCTCACCAGCACGCGGAGAAATGGCTCAGCTTCCTGGTACTCATCAACATGGACGCGATTAATACCGCGCACAAGGACTTGCAGGCTGCCATCCTGTTGCCGATGCATTGTGGAGACTTCAACAAGGGTACCTATATCATAGATATCTTGTGGCTGAGGATCATCAATTTCGGCGCTGCGCTGGGTTGCAGCGATCAGCAGCCGATCAGGGCGCATCATTGCTTCTTCAATCGCACGAACGGATTTTTCCCGCGCGATAGGCAATGCCAGACGATTGTGGGGAAACGCAACGAGATTTTTTAACGCCACCAATGGATAGGCATCATGATTATCCTGTACAATTTCTGGGCGTTCTTGTTCATTCATTGGTCTCCGCCTGTCTCTCCAGTATGGTTTTTCAGTAGGGACAACTCAACGATTCAAGAAAAATGATGAGCCTGCGCAGGCTAGGCAGACTCATCTTCAGAATATGCTGCGGTTCTATCACTGCGCGTCACCAACAAAGGTTTATGACGCGACGTTATGACATCCCCGTTTACAATCACCTTCTTTACATCCGCACGCGAGGGTATCTCGTACATGACATCCAGCAGGACATCTTCAACAATACTGCGCAAGCCTCGCGCTCCGGTCCGTTGCTTGAGTGCGCTTTCTGCTGCGGCATCAAGCGCCTCGTTGGTAAAGACCAGATCGACGTGATCGAGCTGTAAAAATTTCTGATACTGCTTGACGATTGCGTTCTTCGGCTCGGTAAGAATGCGGATCAGCGCCTCTTTATCCAGGCTATCCAGCGAGACAGTCACCGGCAAGCGACCGACAAATTCAGGGATCAGACCGTATTTCAAGAGGTCGTCGGGGATCAGATGCGTCAGAATCGACTCATCTTCCTTCGCCTCTGCATCTTTCGCTTCCTGCCCACGCGCACGGAAGCCAATGGTCTTATTGCTGCCGAGGCGCTGCTCCACCGTTTTGTCCAGACCTTCAAAGGCGCCACCACAAATGAACAGGATATTGGCGGTGTTGATCTGGATGAAGTCCTGATGAGGATGTTTGCGGCCTCCCTGTGGTGGCACATTCGCAACAGTTCCTTCAATGATTTTGAGGAGAGCCTGCTGGACCCCTTCGCCCGAGACATCGCGCGTAATCGAGGGATTGTCAGATTTGCGAGCAATCTTATCAATCTCATCGATATAAACGATGCCACGCTCCGCGCGCGCGACATCAAAATCGGCGGTCTGGATCAGACGCAGGAGAATGTTCTCAACATCCTCGCCGACATATCCGGCCTCGGTCAGAGCAGTTGCATCAGCAATGCAGAAGGGAACATCCAGAATCTTCGCGAGCGTCTGGGCCAGGAGCGTTTTGCCACAACCAGTTGGGCCGATCATCAGAATATTACTCTTGCCCAGTTCCACATCATCGATCTGCATACCGACGCCGATGCGCTTGTAGTGGTTATAGACCGCTACCGAAAGCGTCTTCTTGGCGCGTTCCTGGCCGATGACATAGTTGCTGAGTTGTTCGTAAATCTTCTTGGGTGTCGGTATCTTGCCTGTTTGCAAGCGTGGCTTGGCAACTGTGGCTTGCTCTTCCTCGATGATTTCTCGACAGAGATCGATGCACTCATCGCAGATATAGACCCCACCAGGTCCGGCAATTAAACGCTGGACCTGATCTTGACTTTTGCCGCAGAACGAGCAGCGGTATGTCGTACGCATATTTTTTGAGTTTGCCACGTCTGTCACCTTTCGTGCAAGTGCAACACTGCACCTGATGATTGCATTCCTACTCTACGGTCTCAGCCTTAGATTCGCCTGCTGTTGCAGACGCCTCGGCCTCACCTTGCGTCTCAACCGCAGTAGCTTCGCTTGCTGCACGGGCAGCTTCCTCAGCATTATTCAGGGTTGCCTCTTCATCAGCCTGCTCAGACACTTCCACTTCCTCACTATCGGGATCAGGACCGGCGATAATCTCGGTTAAGCGTTGCAACGTCTTCTCACGTCGATAGCTGCTTGCCAGCGCTCGAATCTGCTCCTCAGTCCTGGGCAACGTCTGACCCGCCTGAGAATACAGGGCAAACAGACCTTCGATCTCCTCCGCCGTCACATTGATATCTTCCT
Organism: Reticulibacter mediterranei; assembly: GCF_016587455.1. Classification (NCBI taxonomy): domain Bacteria; kingdom Bacillati; phylum Chloroflexota; class Ktedonobacteria; order Ktedonobacterales; family Reticulibacteraceae; genus Reticulibacter; species Reticulibacter mediterranei. The sequence continues at coordinate 3,839,793 of NZ_BNJK01000001.1, forward strand.
GTTGAGCAATTTCATCCAGCACCAACTGGCGTTTCACGCTCTTCTCTGCGTCAGGACGGATCTCTTGCAGATACTCCTCGCGCGATTTGCGCATCATGGTCAGGTATTGATCCACCGAGATATGCTGTTGCTCCAGCATATGCCCAAACTGATGCAGCATATCTTCGGCCTGCTCATCAATTAAGAGTGGATGGATCGAAAATGTGCTTTGCTCGATCAGGGCATCTACAATTTTATCACGTAGCTCGTCGCGATTGCGTCGCTTTTTGCTTTCGACGATGTTGTCGCTGATGGCCTTGCTCAAGTCTTCCATCGTCTGGTATTGCCCATCGCTGACCTTTTCGGCGAAGGCGTCGTCCATCTCTGGCAGCTCTTTCACTTCGACTTTATGCAAAGTGATCTCGTAATTGGCATCCTTCCCGGCCAGCTTCTCGTTGCTGTAGTCGGCGGGAATGATGACGGTGAACGATTTGCTCTCGCCTGCCTGCATGCCAACAACCTGTTCGTCCATGCCGGTAAACAGGCCGTTGCGCTCCTTGGTCAGCTCGAATGGATTGTCCTTGAGGTCAGAGATATTCTGATCCCCAGAGGTTAGCTTGAGGTCAACCGTCACGCGGTCGCCATAGTCGGCAGGGCGCTCTACGATCTTCCAATCGCTCACGCGCTCGCGCAGGGACTCGATTTCTTTGTCCACCTCTTCGGAGGTCACGCTGGCGTCTTCGCGCTCGAAATGGAGCGATTTGTAATCGCCAGGTACAGCCGGTGTCAGGACGGGAACAGTCAGACTGAAATGGTATGGCTGCCCCATTTCAAACTCGGGGGCATCAAGTTTGGGTTGGGAGATCGGCGTAAGATCGTGTTCTCTCAGAGTGCTGCGATAAGTCTCCGAAATCAGGTCGTCGAGACCTTCCTGGTAAATGTATTCTTTCCCGCCTAGCTTGCGCTCCAGCAAAGAACGTGGCGCTCTGCCGCGACGAAAACCCTGTACGTCAATCTGCTTAACTAATTTCTGGTATGCCTTATCTGAGGCTTTTTGCATCTCGTCCCAGGTCACATCTACATCAAGGACGGCCTCACTCGTCGGCAGCTTTTCAACAGAGACCTTCACAATTCCTCCAGCAGGTTATGCTCTGCAATTCTCTATTAATAATTACTAGTGGTACAGACGTGTGTATACTATGTATACTAAAAGGGGCTGTCAAGCATACCCCTATTGTTCGTTGAGATCTATAAGTAAGATCTTTGCGCAAAAAAGACAGTGGGAAGTACAAAGAGGCAATCACCACCCATAGACCACCCCACAACAGAGCTAGTAGTTCGAGCAAATTTGCATGCTGCAAAGCGTTGTGATCTATGTCTCGTGTGGGTCGCGTACATATGCACTTGCCCATTAAGAGGGGCCGCTCTTTACATTTCGGCAAAATCACGGCCCTCTGCCTAGACAATTCGGAGCGGGAGACGGGATTCGAACCCGCGACATCTTCCTTGGCAAGGAAGTGCTCTACCACTGAGCCACTCCCGCTTAATTGTGCATTGAGAGGACAGAATTTCAAGTCTCCCTACTTTAAGCTTATCTACCTTCAACTTCCGTTTCATGGGTTAAAATATGGAAACCCGCTTGATTCCAGTCCTTTCCATGCAACAGGTAGTGGGCGGTGAGAGACTCGAACTCTCACGGTTCATCACCAACAGATCCTAAGTCTGCCCTGTCTACCAATTTCAGCAACCGCCCATTCTTTCAAACGTTCTTTCAAACGAACGTAAAAAATTCCAGGTTACATGGTTCTCACTTGTGGATAATACATCAGCGACAGGGGTACTGTCAAGACAAATTTCCAGTTTTACCATTCAAGGCTACCGCTGTTCTCTCCGCACCTTCCGGTTCTTTGCATTCTTATACAAGAAGATGATACAATGAGACTTGTAGCAGCCTCTCGATAACTACTCATCTTATTTCTGCTTCAGGTCTCCTTGACCAGAGAGGGAAGCGAAATCACATTTTATCACGTTTCCAAAAGTATGCACACAGTATTCATCAAACAGGTGCATACAAATCTCCATATCAGCATACGGATGTGGAAAGAAGCCCGGGCCTGGAGCTTATAGCTGACGTCAAGGCCCAATTGTAACATCATCAACGTAGAACTACAAACAGGGAATGCAAGACCATATGGACCAGAAAATATCGACACTATCCTCAACAGAGCTAGAAAGACCAGATCTGTATATCAATCGTGAGTTAAGCTGGATTGAGTTCAATCGTCGTGTGTTTCAGGAGGCGCAGGACAGCCGCCATCCGCTGCTCGAACGGGTGAAATTCATCTCTATCTTTGAAACAAATCTCGATGAGTTTATTATGATTCGACTCGCGGGCCTGAAAGATCAGGTTGTGTCGAGAACTGCACCACGCAGCCCTGATGGTCGCACAGCCGAGCAACAGTTAATCGCCGTTCGTCAACGCCTGGCTCCGCTGGTACAGGAGGTTCGTCAGTACTGGCGCAATGAGTTGCTGCCCCTGCTGGCCGGACAGCATATTCACATTCTTGATTACGAGCAATTGAACGATGAGCAGCGCTCAACCATGCGCGATTACTTCGAGAACGAGGTCTTCCCGGTCCTCACACCTCTGGCGGTTGATGCGGTCCATCATCCATTCCCGCATATCTCGAATCGTAGCCTCAATCTAGCTGTTGTGATCAGTGATCCCGCGCACGGGGAAGAACTGTTTGCCCGTGTGAAGGTGCCGCCGCCACCGCTGCTGCCGCGCCTGGTTCCGGTCACAGTTGCAGCAGAAGATCCACAGGTCGTTGCGTTTGTCTGGTTAGAACAGCTGATAGCGGCCCACCTGGGTATGCTCTTTCCAGGCTTTGAAGTCTGGGAGTCGTACCCCTTCCGCGTCCTGCGTGATGCCGATATAGAGCTACAGGAGGACGACGCCTCCGACTTGCTCGAATATATCGAGCAAGAAGTGAAGGAGCGCCGCTTTGGTGCGGTAGTCGATCTGGCGGTCAACCCTTCGATGCCGCCGCGTATCCGTAGCCTGTTGCTGGATGGTCTGGAAATTGGCTCGCGAGATCTTTCAGTGATCGATGGTCCGCTGGGACTGGGCGATGTGATGGAGCTACATTCGCTGGAGCGCCCGGAGTTGAAAGATACGCCGTTCACACCCCGGGTGCCAGGATTTTTGCGCAAAAAAGGTGAGCATCATCCCAGAACCGCCGAACTCTTCGAGGCGATCAAAGATCACGATCTTTTACTGCACCATCCTTACGATAGCTTTAGCACAGTGGTCGATTTTATTCGTGCCGCCGCCAACGATCCACATGTGCTGGCCATCAAGCAAACGCTCTACCGCGTGGGGGTCAACGCCCCGGTTGTCAATGCGCTACTCGAAGCAGTCGAGAACAACAAGCAGGTGGCGGTTCTGGTCGAATTGAAGGCCCGCTTCGATGAGGAGAACAACATCGAATGGACCAAGAAGCTGGAGCGCGCAGGCGTACATGTGGTCTACGGTCTCAAGGGATTGAAAACGCATGCAAAAGTTGCAATGGTTGTGCGCAAAGAGGAGCGAGGTTTGCGCCGCTACGTGCATCTGGGCACCGGCAACTATAACGCGACAACCGCTCGCATTTATGAAGACCTCTGTTTGCTCACCTGCCAGCCGGAGATCTGTTCCGACGTGACGACTCTCTTCAATTCGCTCACGGGCCACTCGCGACAAAGTATGTATCGCAAATTGCTGGTTGCACCACTGGGATTGCGTCGTGGCATAACAGAGCGGATCGAGCGCGAGATTCGCTTGCATGAGCAATATGGCAACGGGCGGCTCATCTTCAAGACCAACGCGCTCACCGATCCCGCGATGATCCGTCTACTCTATCAGGCATCACAGGCAGGGGTGCAGATCGATCTCATTATTAGAGGGATGTGTTGTCTGCGTCCGGGCATCGAGGGAGTTAGCGAGAACATTCATGTGCGCAGCATTGTTGGACGCTTCCTGGAGCATAGCCGGATCTATTACTTTGGCAACAACGATCAGGAAGAGATCTATCTGGGGAGTGCCGATTTGATGCAGCGCAACCTCAACAATCGCGTTGAGGTTGTCTTCCCCGTCGATTCGCCCGCGTTTCGTAAGGCGCTTAAAGAGCATGTGCTGGACCCTGTACTACATGATACAGTCAATGCCCAGCGCTTGCAGCCTGATGGCACCTACGTTCCCATCTTGCCCACCCCAGACGAGGAGCCGTTTGATAGCCAGGATTGGTTTATCACGCATCCCCTGATTGAAGAAGAGGATGAGGACGAGATTCAGGAGACAACCACCATCAGCGCCATCCCTTCTAGAGCATAGGAGGCCGGGCGATGGGGAAAACTGGGCGAGGACCAGCCATAGACGAGCGGCCTCCCCATCTCATTTCGCGGATGTAGAAAATAAAAAATGCCGGGGTATCTACGACCCGGCATTTTTTATTTTCTTAATTGTGATTGATATGTTGGGCAATTTCGCGTCTAGGGCAGAGGCGATGGCTGGTCCTCACCCTGGGGTGCCACTCATGCATCAGGCTTCCCGGCTTCTACACACTCACAAACGAGACGCCAGGACCAGCCCTGAAGGTGGCTCTGGTAACAGCAGAGCCGTTACCACCCCAGTTCATATTGCTGGCGACGACGCCGCCATTGTCTTTGACCTGCTCAACAACGCCCACGTGTCCAAGTCCGTAGGCACCCTGAGTCCAGGGCTGCAAGACGATAATAGAGCCAACCGATGGCTTGCTGGAGACTTTCCAGCCATACTGGTAGGCACGCGAAACCCACTGCCAGGCATTCGCATTGGTGGTCCAGGGCACATATTTCCCGGTCAATTCATGATAGCGCTGATTGGCGAACCATGTACACTGTGCATAGGGGAAAAAGTTACCAGTACCACTTTTGGCACTCAAGGTGATGTTGCTGTTCACCTGTTTTCCGCCGTTTGAGGTGGATTTGCCCGGAATACAAATATGCTGATTGATGTACAAAACATTCGCGTTGGCAAGCTTGTTGTAAGATGCCAGGCTTTGCCAGGAGGTATTGTAGCGGGACGCAATGGCTCCCAGCGTATCCCCTCCCGCAACCTGGTACATCTGATCTCCTCCCGAACAGGGCGATTGAGCAAACGCTCCCAATAGATCGCTTCCAAAGGCGCTGCTCAACAAGGCTCCAGCCAGAATAGCCATGACAACCAGATGTGCGCCGATGATGCTGACGAGCCGACGCCCAGAAAAGTAGCGCCGTGTCTGTGCGTTCAAATACATAGGGTCTCCTCTTCTCCTCTACTTCACTACAAGACAACTTAGGCTTCGCAGCCCCAAACATTTCAATGTCTGTTGCTCTACATATTAACGCATCCACAATAATAGATCGGCATGAAACACTATGGACCATAGGAGAAAAAGACTAGATACGGTTAAGATAATATGGTACAAAGGATACGAAAAAATATGGCTATAACGGAAATATATATTTTTCTCATTAATCCGTATTTGCTCTATTCATCATATAATGTCACTACCATGATGATGAGGTTTTATCCATGAAGCCGATAATTGGTACATCCGGCAAATGTTCCGGGGAGAACCTTCTCTCTCCCTGGAACATTTGCCGGATGTACCAATTATCGCTTGATTGCGAACGACGGGATCACCGCGCAGCAACAAATTAATATTGATATTTTTATAGCTCTCCGTAAACTATCTTTCCCCCAACAATCGTCGCCTGCACACCATTTTCTGTCATTTTCTCTTGAGGGGTGTTCAGGACGTTTTCGCGTAATACCACTGCATCGCCGAGCTTGCCAACTGAGAGAGAGCCTTTGCGCTGCTCCTCCGCACCAGCGTAGGCTGCGCCCATTGTATAGCCCCACAGGGCATCGCGCACGATCAATGCCTGATCGGGCAGCCAGGATGGGCGCGTTTTTGAGGGATCGCGCCGGGCGGTGGCGGCATAGAGGATGGTCAGGGGATCAAAGGTTTCGACGGGGGCATCTGAGCCGAGGGCCAGCGGAATGCCCATATCATGCATTGTACGATAGGCATAGGCGCGGCGATGGCGCTTTCCCCAATAGCGCTCGGCGATATCACGGTCGGCGACGGCATGATAGGGCTGGATCGAGGCGATCACTCCCAGACGGCGCATGCGTTCCAGATCTTCAGGGGCAATCAGTTGCACATGCTCCAGACGATAGCGCAGCCCCAAAGCGGGGTTCGTCACGGTTCCCTCTTCGGCAAGCATCTGTTGCGCGCGTTCAATGGTGTTGAGCGCCACCCGCGCGGCACGATCACCGATGGCATGGACAGCGATGGTCAGGCCCATTTCGGTTGCGTCGCTCACCACGTCCTGCATCTCCGCCTCTGGAATCGTCAGGATGCCATAGTTGCCGGGATTTCCCTCAAAGCTTTCGAGCATAGCGGCGGTCTGAGAGCCAAGCGTGCCATCGGCAAAGATTTTGATGCCACCCACACGCAACAGGTCGTCCTCGTCGTTCTGAATGCCCTGTTCGCGCAATCGTGGCAAGAGCTGGCGCGGCAGGATCATTTGCACCCGCAAGCCCAGTTTGCCCTCGTCGCGAAATTGTCGGAAGAGGTTGAGCGAATCCTCGCCCTCAATATCGTGAATCGTGGTGATGCCTGATCGCTGCAACTGCGGCAGGATGCGTTCGAGCATGGCTCTACGCAAAGCTTCGTCAGGCTCCTCAATGACATCATAGACAAGGCTGGTGGCTGCCGCTTCCTGCAAAATACCGGTTGGCTCGCCTGATCCGTTGCGCAGAATTGCCCCGGTAGCGGGATCGGGCGTCTCCACAGTGATGCCTGCACGTTGCAGGGCCAGAGAGTTGACCCAGAGCAAATGACCATCTTTGCTCCAGAGGGCGACGGGATGGTCAGGTGCCACGGCATCAAGCGAGGCTTTTGTAGGAAAATTGCTATTGGCCCAAAGATTTCTATCCCATTGCCCGCCCTGAACCCAGCGACCCGGCGGCGTCTGAGCGGCTCGCTGGCGTACCAGCTCCGCTACCTCATCTTCGCTAATGCAGGCGGTAGCATCGATATGATAGGCACGAAAAGCGGTGCTGACGAGGTGGATATGGGCATCGATAAAGCCGGGGAGGACCGTTTTGCCCTGAAGATCGAATACCTCACTAAAACGTCCTCCCACGCGCCGCACCTCGTCGTTCGTCCCCACCGCCTCGATACGACCACTCGCGCTATCGATTGCTATCGCCTGCGCGATGGGCTGAGCTGCATCCATCGTATATATCGTTCCATTTACATAGAGAATTTTCGTCATAGCCTTTAAAACCCCGATTTAAAGTCCTAAATTGTATGCTTCCCGTAGCGACAATCCCTTGTGGTTGTCGCTTTCCACATCGTAATTTGTATACGTAATTTGTCCATTTATCCGCGACAACCGCAAAGGATTGTCGCTACGTGGGATTTTCGCCATCGATAAAGCTTGCAATGGTTTGTGCAAGCTGTTGAGGACGTTGTAACTGGATATCGTGGGCAGCATCGGGCATCCAATGAACGGCGCAGTTCTGAATGGTACTGGCAACCTGCATCGCGATATAACCTTTGGTAGCAGCAAATTCGTTTGCCAGTTCCAGACGTTCCGGTGGCTCTTCACCCGGCTGTGGTCGAGCAGCAGCCGGAACCAGCAAGACGGGACAGGTCAGCTTACTATAGTAGGAGAGAGCACGATCCTCCCAGAGCGCCTCGCGGATCTGGCGCTGGTGCTCCGGGCGCAAACGGGTCTCGACGCTGCCATCGGGCTGTTCGCGCACATAGGTACTCAAAATAGTCTCTACATCTGGATACAGGCCATCACCGATCTCTTCACGAATACTTCTGATAAATTCTTTAAAAGATGGATAAGTATCAGCAAAAGATTTTTCTCGCAAGAACCGTTCACGCGTCATACCGGGCCAGTGCCTCGGCTCGATATGTGGGCAATCAACTAGCGAGAGATGGCTGACCAGGGCCGGATGGCGCGCGGTCAGTACCAGGGCCAGCCGTGCTCCCCAGCCATGTCCCACAAGCGCCACCTGTCCCAAACCCAGGCCAGCCATTCCACAAATGATATCTTCGGTCATTGTCACCAGATCATAACCATCTTCAGGCTGATCGCTCAATCCATGTCCGCGCAGGTCAAAGGCAATTACGAGGTGCCGACTATACAAATGCTCTGCGACCATCTTCCAGGTATCGGCAGTTGCTCCCAGCCCATGAATCATCACAAGGGGAATTGCGTCGTCGTCGTGCCTTTCCTGCGACTGCGGAGGAAGTAATTGTGCTGAGTCCCACTCCAGATAGTGGAGCCGGATATCATCAACATCAATAAAGGCGCTGCGTGGCTCTATCATGTGCATACCTTTCTAGCCTGATATATGCGCTTCCTGCCTGATAAAGAGACTTCCACCAACCCGCACTAAAGAACGAACATTGCTTGCTTCTTGCAAAGCGGCTCCTTTTTTCGCTAACCATATGGAGAGAAAACATGAAGGAGCCAGAAAAGAGTACGACAATACAAACGGGGGGTAGGTAATGCGCAAGGTGCCAGACAATGCAATGCTCCTTACCGAATAAGCAGATGATTATCTCTACAATAGTGAGAGAAATGGTATCAATACTATTGTACCGCATGAGAATGGAAGATCATATAAGGGTTAACCCGATAATCCTCCCGTCGTAGTCGAGCGATTTATCGCGCATGCGCGGAATTACGCAATAAATCGCTCGACTACGAAACGTCTGGGAACGTGGAGTGCTGTGATTTTGTCAGTGGCCGAGTTGCTCGTAGTACTTTATAGCGCGTATCCCCTCCCACCTCTTCCACATCTTGAAAGCAGGCACGCAAAACCGGCTCGTATTTCAGAAAGCGGTTCGCGACCAGATAGAAGCGCCCCTGCGGACGCAGTGCCTGTGCCGCCTCGCGTATAAAGCGTTCGGCAATGGCGGTTGTCTGTATCCCGCCCTGATGAAAGGGCGGATTGGTCGCAACGAGGTCGAAGCGCTGCGTCAAAACCGCTTGAGCGCCGTCGCTGGCCGTGACCAGTATATTCGTCAGTTTGCTCTCTGCGACCGCCTGCCGACTCGCCGCCACCGCTGCCAGGCTCACATCTACCATCGTCACACTCCCTTTACTGGCAAGGTGTGCGATATGCAGCCCAATCAAACCAGCACCACAGCCGATATCCAGCGCTTCGTCGGTGGCATGAACCTCCAATGCGTCCAGTAGAAGTCGCGTCCCCTCATCAAGCTTATTGTCGGCAAAAACACGTATAGTTGCGTTCTCTATTGTCTCTGAAGCAGTTGTACTTTTGTGGGCCAGCAGCACTCGCTGCCCTTTGCTGATCTCCAACGTCTCGACTGAGCCAAAGAGTTGCTCTATCCGTTTCGCTATCGTGAGGATGCCGCGATCTTTTGCGCCTACGACATAGAGCCGTCCACCCACTTTGAGCGCGTGCAGGGCCACTTGCAGGCCATAATGCATCCAGCTATTGTTCGGCTGATAGAGCAAGTTCATCACGGCCACATCGACCGTTGCGGGGATAACCCGTTCGCTATAATCGTGGAAGGCGACGTGTTGTACGGTATGAGCATGATTAGCAAGGGAGAGCAGTTCGTGAGCGAGCGAGACGTTATCTTCTGCCAGCGTCACGCCTCCACCAGCCAACGATGAGGTGAAGCGCTCGACAAGCTGCCGGACGAAGGGGTCAGCGGCAGAATTGAGGATCAGCATGTGATCTTCAAGCGAATATTGCACCGTCTCGCAAAGCAAACATTGTTCGCGCTTCATTCATGATCCTTTTTGTGAATAGGGGTAACACGGTTAAGGCAGAGCAACCCGGGCGAGGACCAGCCATCGCCCCTGCCATATCCAATTTCCCGGAATCTGTCTCGTGTATGGCAGGGGCGATGGCTGGTCCTCGCCCGGGTTCCCGTTGCACTGGTTTACGGTTGAGAACGCCCTATATAATCAAGCTACGATTCGCGCGCCCGCTCCTCGATCTTGTCAAGTTCCATCACCTCGTCAACCAGACCATATTCGGCGGCCTGTTGCGCTGAGAGGTAGTAGTCGCGGTCGGTATCACGCGCGATGCGTTCGAGCGACTGCCCGGTGTGTTTGGCGAGGATCTCGTTGAGAACCTGGCGCAAACGGATGGCCTCGCGAGCCTCGATCTCGATCTCCGCAGCCTGGCCTCGTGCGCCGCCCAATGGCTGGTGGATCATCACCGTCGCGTTGGGCAGGCAATAACGTTTTCCCTTCGCGCCACCCGCCAGCAGCACGGCACCAAAGCTCATCGCCATACCAAGACAGATGGTGGTGACGGGCGATTTAATCGTTTGCATGGCATCATAGATCGACAGACCAGAATAGACCTCTCCACCGGGAGAGTTGATGTACATATAGATATCTCTTGTTGAGTCCTCGCTTTCGAGGTACAACAACTGAGCAACGATAGCACTGGCAATCTGATCGTTAATAGGAGTACCTACGATAACGATACGATCTTGCAGCAGGCGCGAGTAGATGTCCCACCTTCGCTCTCCACGCGGAGTTGATTCGATCACATAGGGAATGAAAGCTTCGGGTCTCGCTCTGCCTGCGCCATATAAAGGGCTATTTGAGGAGGAAGCTGCGCTCATATTGACTCCTTTTTCGAGAAAACACCCATATCAAGCTTGATTATAGCAAACCTGGCAAGGGGTTGTACATATTTTCTCTACTTGATCGTCTGCCCTGGAGTCATCTCGATCACCTCGACACTCTCCAGGCCCAGTTTGCGTAGTTCGTCCTTCAGTTGCGCGGGCGTGCCAATCAGGATGGGGAAGGTGCCGTAGTGCATCGGGATTACATGCTGGACACCGAGCAGGCGCGTTGCTAGAGCAGCTCCCTTTGGTCCCATTGTATAAAAGTCGCCGATTGGCAGCATCGCAATGTCGGGCGCGTAAAGTTCGCGGATCAGTTGCATATCGCCAAAAGCACAGGTATCGCCAGCGTGATAGAGCTTGAGGCCGTTCTCCAGCTCTATCACAAAGCCAACGGGATCGCCTCCATAGACGGTCTGATCGCTGCCATCGATGCCCGAAGAGTGAAATGCCTGTGTCATGGAAACTGTGATGCCCTGGACGTTGACGCTGCCTCCGATATTGAAGCCAACCACATTCTCGACCCCCTGAGAGCCGATCCAGGTTGCTGTCTCCACGATAGCCAGCACCTGCGAATGATACTTTTTCGCAGTCGGCACCACGTCGTTAATATGGTCGGAATGGCCGTGCGTGACCAGGATCAGATCGACCTTGTCAAGCTGTTTAGCCTCGGCGGGACTTTTCGGATTGCCCTCGATCCAGGGATCAATCAAAATAACTTTGTTCTGGGGCGTCGTCACCTTAAACGTGGCATGCCCTAGCCATGTAATCTGTGCTCCATTCAGCTGTGCCATAAGAGTTTCTCCTTTGTATGCTATTACTCCATCGTCAGGCGTGTAATCTGCGGCGCATGGCCTCGTTTATACACCATAATGGTCCGTTTAAACGTAATGACGATTTTGCCTTCTTGATTATAGCCGCTGGTCTTGACTGTGACAATCCCAACATTTGGGCGTGAGCGCGACTCACGCGTTGCCAGCACCTCCGATTGTGAATAGATAGTGTCGCCTTCAAAGACCGGATGAGGGAGGCGCACTTCATCCCAGCCAAGATTGGCAAAAACGTTCTGCGAGATGTCCGCGACGCTCTGCCCTGTCACCAGCGCCAGCGTGAAGGTCGAGTCCACCAGCGGTTTACCAAACTCGGTTTGCGCGGCGTAGTGATGGTCGAAATGGATAGGAGCGGTATTCTGTGTCAGCAACGTAAACCACATATTATCAGTGGTCGTCACCGTGCGTCCCAGCGGGTGTTGATAGACATCGCCGACCGCAAAATCCTCGAAAAAGCGGCCTCGCCAGCCCTCTTTGATTGGCATTGAGATAGCACTCCTTCCCGATAACGGCTCTCCTGTTGTTATACAATATTTGCAAACAAAACAACACGTCTGCAACAAAGATCTTCTATAGAAGAGTTACAGGGGATAGGAGCAGCAATTATGGCCCTCTACATCGATTGTGCATACATTGATGATATCGTTGAAGTTGGACGCACGGTGCCACTGGCAGGCGTCACGACCAATCCGTCAATTATGCTGGCAGCCTGCGAACGTGGGCAGCGGCTCACTCCGTCTCAACTCCTCTCCGCATTGTTGAGCAAGCAGCCGGGACTGGTTTTCATCCAGCCGGGGGCAGCCAGAGAAGGAGAGATGCTTCAAGAGGCTCTCGCGTATATCGCAGCCGAGCCACAGCGCGTCATCCCCAAGATACCGATGACGAAGACTGGCATGCGTGTGGCACGCGCCCTCAAAGAGCAGGGGCATCGCGTGGCGTTCACCGCCGTTACTTCAGTTGCCCAGGCGTATTGCGCGGCACTAATCCAGGCCGATTACATCATCCCATACTACAATCGCCTCGCCCGTTCAGGAGCCAATGCCAGTGAGCGTATTGCTCAGATCGCGAAACTGTTTCAGAGCCAGCACCTCTCCTCGCGTATCCTGGCTGCGAGTATTAAGTCATCTTTAGAAGCTGCGGAGGCGCTCCAGGCTGGTGCGCACGATTTGACTGTGCCCTCGGAGGTTTTACTTTCCCTGCTCACAGACCCCGAAAGCGAGCGGGCGGTGGAGAAGTTTACGCAGGATTGGCAAAGAATGAAAAATTTGTAATTTGAATGCTTTTCCACACTTCTTTCTAGATGAATTTTTGTTCATCATACACGCTTATCAATTCATGGGTTCGTCATGACTTTATGTTATAGTATTGGCGTAGGAAACGAGAGGTAATAACCTGGTAGATGGCACCAGGGAAATGATGGAAGTGCGGAAATTTGGGAAACAGTTCTGCTCATGATCGAAGGTAGAAGATGCGGATGGAATATTCGATGGGATGCTAGTAGAAGGTGTGGATGAGACATTTATTTTTAGAGGTGAGATAAGATGAGATCATGGTCGAAGGATGGCAGGGAGAGAAGAGGTGTGTGCAAGAACTTGCCAGTATACCAGGAGTACTGTCTTCTGATCTCCTGGGGTGGCCGTGATGGGGAAAAGGGATAGAGGACGGTACGGTAAGTTGAGTGGGGGAGGACTGACAGGATCACTTTCACACGTGTATCGTGGAACTTATTGGGGAAGATGGAGGAGGGGAGGAATGTCTCAGAAAGAAGCTCGGCGGGTACGTTCCGCCGAGCTTCTTTCTGTCTGCATTCTTCTCCTAAAACTGTAGGGATGGTGGCACAAGATTATTATTGTGTGCAGAGCGAAATCGACACAATTTTGTAACACTTTGATCATATGCTATCCACAGCAATGTGCTATGCTGTACAGGTAGAAAAACAAACACCTGTAATATATATTGGAAGCACATATTGAAAGCATCATGATTGTTCAATATTGATGACCGAGGGCCGCTCTATGATTCCCAGTTTGCACCGCCTTACAACACAGAAACAAACCTATACCAGCATTGGCTACCTGCTGCTCTCCTTCCCACTGGGTATATTCTACTTCGTCTTTCTCGCCGTCGGCCTCACAGTTGGGATCGGGACGCTGGTTATCTGGCTGGGCGTTCCCGTCCTGCTGTTCGTAATGTGGTTCTGGTGGAAGCTAGCCGCAATGGAGCGCGCAATGGCGATAAAATGGCTCAAAGTGGATATCCCGCCAATGGAGGGGCAGGTTGACAACACAAAGCCGCTCTGGGATCGTGTTCGCACTCATCTCAGCAATAGTGTCACCTGGAAAAGCCTGCTCTATCTCTTCCTCAAGCTGCTGATTGGCTCCATCACATTCTGCATTACCCTCAGCGCCCTAGTGATGGTGATCGCACTGCTGTCGGTGTCGCTTTCATTGGGTGCGGTCTTCTCGCCCTTCGTTTTTCTGTTCCTCTCCATCACAGGAGCTTTTCGCAGATCTCGTTCTACTCTTATATCGCAATCCATGAAGCTCACACCGCCTCAGCGCCCTCTCACTATCGGTCGTGTGCTGCACATATCATTGATGGCTGGAGGTCTCGTCTTCGTACCTCTCTATATCATCAATGGCATGGCCTGGGGGTGGGGACAGATTGCGCGCTCGATGCTGGGTTTAAGCGATAAGGATCTGAGGCTGGCGGAGGCAAGGGCGCTGGCGGAACAACAGCGTATTAGAGCAGAGCAGGCCGATCAGAAGCGGCGCGATCTGATTATCAACGTCTCGCACGAGCTACGCACCCCGGTTGCCAGTATCCGCGGTCATCTCGAATCGCTCTTAAACGGCTTTAGCGAAGATGGCAGCGGCAAAATGCCTTCACCGGAGGCGTTACAGAAATACCTCACCATCGTTCATCGCGAGTCTGTGCGGCTCGGCTCGCTTGTTGACGATCTGCTCTCACTGGCAAAGACGGAGGCCAACGAACTGAGCCTGAACATCTCAGCGGTTGAGGCAGGAACGGTGGTCGAGGAGGTCTATCAGACGTTGATGCCGTTGGCACGTCGCGATCGGCAGATCACGCTCGTTCGTGCTGTCACGCCCGGGTTGCCACCAGTGCTGGCTGATCGTCAGAGGCTCATCCAGGTTATCCTCAATCTTGTGCGCAATGCCATCACCTACACACCTAATGGAGGGATTGTTTCCATCTCGCTCGAACCAGCCGGAGCAAATGCGCTCGCCCTCTCCGTTGCGGATACCGGCATCGGCATTCCACCGGAGGATCTCGGTCGCGTCTTCGAGCGCTTTTATCGCACCGATGCCTCGCGCTCACGAACATCTGGCGGCTTTGGCCTGGGATTATCCATCGTTAAAGATTTCGTTACGGCCATGCACGGCTCAATCACCGTCGAAAGCAAGGTTGGAGAAGGAACCCGTTTCTGCGTCCTGCTCCACGTGGCGTCTGCTGCTCAACAACCGCCGCAAAATCCGGTACAACGTGCCATGCAGCAGGCATAAATACCGCAACGTGCTATGTATCCTGCCCTCTTGTATACAAACGGTATCGGTTGTACACTAGGGAGAGTATAAAACTCTGCAACCGGGTAAACACCATAGAGGACGGTATAATGGCACGCATTCTTGTCGTTGAAGATGAAATCGACATTTGTAATCTATTGCGCAACGAGCTAGAGGCCGAGGGACATACTGTATTTCAGGCGTTTGATGGCACTATCGGCCTGAATCTGGTTGAGCAACATAACCCCGATCTCATTATCCTCGACTGGATGTTGCCCGGCCTGGATGGGCTTTCGGTCTGCCGCCGCGTCCGACAAAACCATCTGACCCCGATTATTATGCTGACGGCGCGCAATGAGGAAGTGGATCGTATTCTTGGCCTGGAAGTGGGGGCTGACGATTATGTCAGCAAGCCGTTTAGCATTCGCGAGGTACAGGCTCGCGTCCGCGCGCTGCTACGACGTGTCGAGCTTGATAGCCGCCTGGCACCGACTCCTTCGCCCGTTGGTGGGAACGCGTTGGCTGCAAATATCGCTGCCACTCCAGCTGCCCCGGCACCGATCGTGCATGGTCCGTTGCGCATTTACACCGCTGAGCGTATCGTGCAACTTAATAATGCGGAGCTTGACCTGACCCCGAAAGAGTTCGATCTGATTGTTCTGCTCGCCTCGCATCCCGGTCGCGCCTTTAGCCGCGAATTTCTGTTACAACAGCTCTGGGGATATGACTATGACGGCTTTGATCGCACCGTCGATACTCATATCACCCGCCTGCGCAAAAAGCTTGGGCCTCTGGGAGAGAAGATCGTCACCGTCTGGGGCGTTGGCTATCGCTTCGTTATCTAAACGGCACACGCCACTCTTGCAACCACTTTTGCGTCTGATGATCGCGCAAACGAATCAACGCCTGCTCCGGGAAAAGGCGCACAGCAAAGGTCGGGAGAACATTCGGAGTATCGGGCACATAGGTCACATGCCCCTTATTGAGGCTCGGCCCCGTATGGGTTCCCGTATACCAGGGCGACATCAAATGTACAAACGTCACCTGATGCTCGCCCAGTTGCTCGGTCTTCACCAGATTTGGAGCCTGCCAGCCCGAATGCGTGTGGCCGCTGAACAGGAGGCAGGCGTTGCGATGGCGAGCCAGGATAGCGCGCACCTCCTTTGAGTTTTCGAGCGAGAAGAAATGCTGGAGCGAATTATAGTCGCGATGCCGCTTAGCATCACGGTCCAGCACAGTATCATACAATGGACAGTGCAGGAAAATAACCGCTGGCAGATTGGCATGAGCAGCCAGGGTCATATCGAGAAAGGTTAACGCCTCCTCGGAGAGATAGACATATTTGGGATTTTCCAGCGTCAATGGATCTGGATAGTCAAGCATGATACAAATAGTCTCACCTGCCTGCCAGCTATAACGCAAAGGCTTCTCCCAGATTTGCGTATAAATGCTGGCCATCAGCGCGGGATCTTCTCCGTTAGGGCCATAGTATTCATGATTGCCCACGCCTGGATAGAAGGGGATCGAACCGAGCTGCTCCTCAAGACTCTTTTTCGCCAATCGATGATTATCAATGAAGCAGGTATCAACAATATCGCCGGGCGAGACACAGAAGGTGGGGGTGCCCTCTTCGCCGCTCCACAATTCATGGAGATCGTTATACATGAGGGAGAGGCGTTTTGTATGGAGTTCGTGCCAGGCGGGTATCGTGCGATAATGCAAATCGCCAAAGGCCCAGAAATAGAGCAGCTGCCCTGCTTGTGGAGAGTTCATGGTACGTTCTTCATCCTTTTCTAGTTGAGTATATAGAGATATTGTAACAGATGAATTTTAAGGATGTGTGAAGAACAGACAGTAATGGCGTCTCTAACTCTTAAAATAAGGATGTAAAACAAAGGGCATAGTTGAAATGCGCGCTTCCTGTGATTCGCACCTCAACCATACCCTCTGTCTTATGTCAAAGTTGACAGCAGCTGCCTCATTGCGAATGGAACGTGGTGCCATCATTGATGAATCTGACCTGTTGATTCTGGATATGTACGACTAAATCGGGCTTCCCATCGCCATTGAGATCGCGGATCTCGCCCGTCACCGGCGTTAAATCCTGGCCGTCACCGTAGAGAGTCGGACCAATAAAGATGCGCGAGCGGCTGGGATCGCCGCCAGGAATTTCAATAATTTGCACATGCCGACGTAAATTCATAAAGATAAAATGGGTTGGATTGCTTGCACTATCGCCATGCCCTACCACAGCATCCAGTTGTGAGGTTCGCGGTCGCCCATAATGCTGATCGTCCTGATACGTGTTCCACCACGTACTGACGAGGCTGAAGCTCATAATCAAGATAATCGTAATAATCATACCGATCAATGTAGGGACGAGTGGGAAGCGCCTCTGCCCGTTTCTCTCGCGAGTGGGCGCAATGGCCTTAGAAGCAATACCCTGCGTTGCCTGGGAACCTGAACGCCGCCGCTGGATAAAGGCTCCCTGCGAAATTGGCTCATCAGCAATCTCGCGTAGAGCAGATGACGGTTTATAGCGCCTGACACTGCTGGGCATGCGGGTCTCATAGAGGGAGGCATCATCCATCACATCGTCTGCAATGGGTTGAGACTGCCTCCTGGTATGTGCCATATCCATGTCCGTTCCTCCTATCTAGCAACTGTTGAAAGTCATAAGCCATATACCAGGTCTGGTCTATTTCTGGCTCCATTAATTAGAACAGAATTTCTTTAAGTATATCAGAATAAATGTTCTAGTCAAGTGGTATGAGAGCAGACCTCGCCAAATGAACTCCCAACATAGGCAAAATGGCATAGATGTGCATGGCGGTTCGAGAAAAATTGCTTGCGTGTTGTTTGTGTCGTTCCTTCCCTTACATCATGAGTTATGCTTTCAAACTCCCTTTCCCCACATTTCCGGGTCAAGGCCACTCCAAACGGCAAAATCCTCATAGCGTGATGTAAGGGTACGCAGAAGATATGTTGTGAACTCATCGTACTGTGCTTTGTCGAGGATGCTCAGCTCTCTCATCAGCCTCAGGAGAGAGATTATCTGCTCACAGATAAGTACATTGGTAATAGCTGCCCGCATTTTTTCATCCTTGATATTTGAGGTAGCGTCAGCCGCAGTAGCCTGATGCAAAAGCATATGGCTTATTGATTCCTGGAAATCGCTAGAAATCCTATCTTGTAGATCTTGCATAGCTTGCAGAAAACTTTTATCTTGCATTAAATTTTCTCCTGAATAAGTGTATGCGCATATACAACTTTCTTTCTGGTAATAGTACATATCGAAGGTAAGCTACGAGAGATAGATGGCCTGCATTCCAAACGTTTTCGTTATTTTGCATTCCGGCACTATAGCTTTCGAAAAAAAGCAATGGGTAGACCTGATATCGCTATATATTATAGCGGATAAGTGGTCTATAGAACCATACTATTTTCCGTTTCCAACATAAGGTGAGACGATCTCTTTCCTGAGGTCAGAGATCTTTTTCTAATCATTCTTCTCCAAAATACACTAGTATAAATTAACTATGCACGACCTCCTCCATCAAAATAATAACGATTATCACAGCAGGGAAACGGCATTTTCTGAAATACAAATCCTCATTATCGCAACCTTTTTTGGAAAAGAGATCGCCGTAGTTGCATCAAAATAGAAGATCAAATACAGCTTCTCTTGAGCTAGCACTATTTTTTTTGACTCTATATAATGATCAAGGGAGTACGGATGAAGGTTCGGATTCCTTAATCCTGCCTGAAGCCGCTTAAACATTTTTTGTGTTTTTGTTTTTCTCCCAACGTATAAAAACGTTAATGTAACCATTAAAAGGAGACTTTTATGCCAACACCTGTAAGAGACGCGATACGTGAGCGAGCCGAAGGTCAGGAGCAGGGTGGAGCGGAAGGAATGCCATTCTTGCTGGCCGCCCTGATGTCTCGTCGTGAGGAGCGCGAAGAAGGCCGAGAGGTCGCTCATCCCCTCTTGCTGGCCGCTTTGATGTCTCGCCGTGCGGAACAGGGAAAGATCCATCCCCTCTTGCTGGCCGCTTTGATGTCTCGTCGCCAGGAGCGTGCTGAAGAAGGCATCAGCCCGATTGTGTTAGCTGCTCTTGCGGCTCGTCGTCAGGAAGAAGGCGAAGAGCAAGAGGGGCAGATTAGCCCTATTCTGTTAGCCACTTTGATGTCTCGTCGTGCAGAACAGGGGAAGATCCATCCTCTTCTGCTGGCTACCTTGATGTCTCGTCGTCAGGAAGGTCAGGAAGGTCAGGAAGGGCAGATCCATCCTCTTCTGTTGGCCGCTCTGATGTCCCGCCGCGAAGAGCGCGAAGAAGGTCGAGAGGTCGCTCATCCCCTCTTGCTGGCCGCTTTGATGTCTCGCCGTGCGGAACAGGGAAAGATCCATCCCCTCTTGCTGGCCGCTTTGATGTCTCGTCGCCAGGAGCGTGCTGAAGAAGGCATCAGCCCGATTGTGTTAGCTGCTCTTGCGGCTCGTCGTCAGGAAGAAGGCGAAGAGCAAGAGGGGCAGATTAGCCCTATTCTGTTAGCTGCTCTCGCATCTCGTCGTGAGGAGCGTGAGGAGCGCGGAGAAGGCATCAGCCCGATTGTATTAGCTGCTCTCGCATCTCGTCGTGAGGAGCGCGAGAAAGCAACCGTATAGATCAAGGCACAGATGTCTTTTTGCCACATCTCTTAATGAGGGACGGAAAGATTTTCTGACCTTCTAGTGTGATAAAGGAATATTCGGCATGATGTCTGCTCATCTATTTGCCCGAATACCTTTGTCACACTAGGTGCGCGTTATATCTGATCTTTCGCTAGGAAAGGACAACATCATGACAGCGAACTCCGAACAAACAGCAGCACGAGAGCATATAGATCCTATGATCGAAGCTCTCATTAAAGGATTGATAGAAACTGCATCGCATCCGAAAACAGGATCACGGACGGAAGATGCAATCACGGATGCTCTGACAGATGCATATATGGCGTCTCTGATCCCATCATCAGGAACAGCATCCCAGACATCATCAATTGAAACAGCCATGCTTGCTGCCGCCCTTGCCCCAGCATTGGCAGAAGCTCTTGCTCCGGCGTTGGTAGAAGCCCTTACGCCTGCACTTGTGAAAGCGCTAAATACCATAGTTGCATCAAAACAAACAGACAAGAAGACAACTTCCAAGCATGATTCCGACAAGCAAGAGTAAGAATAAACGATTATAGATATATCAACTAGCCAACAGGGGCAGTAAATAATTACTGCCCCTTTTTTGAAAAGGGGCAGAGCAGGAGCCGATGGTAGTAATAACTACCACCAGCCCGGATCTGAGAAGAACGGATTATTATTCCCATGAGACGAGGATGATGGTGGGGAAAACGCGAAACTGTAATTGTTGGGGCAATATGCATGGGCAGCGGAATGATTATCTTTGTTGTCATTATGCCCGGGTGAAGAATGTACGCTAGTTGGCGTTGGCTCAAGGCCTGGTATCGTGAAACCGCCCGGGGTGGGGGTGGACTGGATAAACGTAGGGGCCGTACCAGGCAGAAACCAATCGGTTGACTTCACGCCATCAGGATACGTCACCGTTTGCCGCTCCAGACCACCAGGATTGCTGAAATCATGCACGGGATGTCCCTGCTCGGCTACCAGCATCGAGTCGTGCCAGATTGGAGCAGCGCCCTGAACACCAGTCACATCGAACATGGGCGTGTTATTATCATTGCCAGCCCAGACGCCCATCACATAATCCGTTGTATAGCCAACCGTCCAGTTATCGCGGAAATCATTGGTTGTTCCCGTCTTGGCTGCGGCTGGGCGAACAGTCCCGCGATTGCCATCCCAGCAATCCGCCTGTGAGTTGGAGTACAGTTGCAGTGGGTTGCAGTCAAAGAATTCCGGGATGCGCGATTGATTGTCGCTCAATACATCGGTCATCATATACGCCAGTTGCGGATTGATCGCCTGCGTTCCCGGATTGCTCTGATGCTGAATTGTCTGGTTCGTACGGCTGATGACGACTTTTTCAACACCATAATACGGTACATGCACGCCACCATTGGCGAAGGTGCCATACGCAGAGGTGTGATCGATCAGTCGCACACCAATGCCACCCAGCACAAGCGAATAACCCGCATAGCCCTCGTAGCTGGCGATGCCCATTGTTTGTGCCATACTCATGGCGCTATCAATCCCGACATGCTGCAACACCTTCACAGCAGGAATATTGAGCGAATTTTGCAGAGCGCAACGCAGCGTCATATGCCCATGATACTTGTTATCGTAGTTTTTCGGGCTGAACGTTGGCGGATTGCCCCCGGGCAGTTTGATCGTCAGGGGTGCATCATCTATGGCCTGCGCAGGTGATATTCCCTGCTGGAAGGCGTCCACATAGACATATGGTTTAAAAGACGAGCCGGGCTGACGATAGCTTTGTGTCGCGACATCAAACTGACCATCGATGCTTTTATCGTTATAATCGATGCTTCCCAGTAGCGAGATAATCGCGCCGCTGTGATAGTCGATCAGCACTTCGGCTGCGTTGGTGACATGATGTGTATACTTCAGTTCCGCGATATGTGCCTGCGCGATCTTCTGAATCTTGTCCTGCAAAGCGATATCTAGCGTCGTATAGACCTTCATATCGGAGCGAGACAATTGATTGCGCTTCAGGTGAAATTGCTGTTCAAGCTCACCCAGCACAAAGTTGAAGAAATGGGGAGCACGATTCACCATGCTGGGGCGTTTGAAGAAATTGGGATGATGGGCCTCGCGCTCAGCATCAAGCGCCTGGACTCTCGTAATATAGCCCTGGCTGACCATACCATCTAGCACCGTCTGAAAGCGCTGCAAGGCCGCCTCTGGATGCTGAAAGGGATCATAGCCATAGGGATATTGTGGCAGACCGGCCAGCATCGCGGATTGTGCTATGCTCAGTTGTTTGGCTGCTGGTTTGCCTGGTTTATCCTGCAAGCCGAAATAGGCCGTAGCCGCGGCATCGATGCCGTACGCCTGCTGCCCATAATAGATGCTATTGAGGTACATTTCGAGGATATCGCTCTTGCTGTAGCGACGATTGAGTTCGGGGGTCAGCATTGCCTCAGACAACTTGCGCTCGATACTCGTCTGTTTGCCAACCACGAGATTTTTAATCAATTGTTGAGAGATCGTGCTACCACCCTCCACGACCCGTCCGCTGCGCAGATCATTGAGGGCGGCCTGAATGATGCGCGGGATATCAACGCCGGGATTGGTCCAGAAATTTTTATCTTCCGTCGCGATGGTCGCATTGATCAGGGCAGGGGCCACATCATCGAGGGACACAGCCGTATGTAGTCCCTGATCCGTTAATTGTCCAAGCAGGACGCCGTGACGATCATACATTTTGAGGTTATCAAGAGGCATCAGATCGTGCAGGGTCACAACGCGAGGAATATATTTCGTCTGTGTGTCCTGATAGAAGCGCAGGGCGGTATACGCGCCGGTTCCAGTGACGGAGAAAAAGACGAAGAATAAGGCGAAGAAAGTGCTGGCAATGGTCATCCAGAAGCGTTGCGAGACCATCCGATCGTGGGCACGAGCCTGACGAAGATTTCTACGCACGTGATGATAGAAGAGTATCTTTCGATAGTGACGACGCTGTAATGTACGCCTGACTGCATCAGTAGATGTGTAAGGAACCACTGCCTTTTCTTGCTGGGCAGGCGGCACCTGTCGTGATGGCAAGGGATGATGAGTATCCTCTTTTGGCATTATCGCCTCCTCCCCCCTTCGTTTCTAGCAGGTAGAAATCTTTTGAATGATATGACATCATAGGTGACTACATGGAGGATGGGTACACACTGACTCCATCCACACGAGCAATCATAACCTTCTACTATTATAAGACATGCTACTAGAAAACGTTTTACAGAATAAATTGTTTCAAGATCGTTGAGGGGGACGGAAGCTTCTTGCTCATGAGGAAAGCTATGGGCAGCTTCAATCAGAGCGGGTAAGATTTCGTTAGTGATGGCCTGGACTTGATAGAGGCTTTCGACCCAGGGGATATCCTGTTCGCGAGCGCCGCGCACCTCGGCAAGCTGCAAAATCCCTTCATCTACGAGAGTATGGAAGTAGAGAAAGGCACGCACAGCATCGGCGACCGAGACGTGTGAACGGCTGGTAATCGTGCCATATTCGGTGCCCAGTTCCATTGCTTCGCGCTGCAACGTCTCTTTATCGGTCTCGTTACTGAGGGCACGGCGTAAGAGATCGAGCAGGCGGCGTCCCAGGTGGCGATAGGCATCGCGAACGGTCTCATCGAAGTGTTGATACCAGGGCAAGGTACTGAGGGTGCCGTCAGTAAAAGCCAGGCGGACCCGTCCCAGCAAGCTCTGGATCAATACTTGAGCGGCTGGATCGGGTTTTGGTTCGGCCTCCTGTCGTAGACGAGCCTCTATATCAGCGCGACGGAAACGACGATGACCTCCGCTGGTGCGGCGCGATGGTAGCTCATGACGATCTGCCCACAAACGTACGGTTGCCGGGTGCATGCCCAACAGTTCTGCCGCCTCGCGTAAGCTTAACCACTCTTCCCCTGCCTGTGAAGACAATAGCACACCTCCTGAGAATTGTGGACCTGTCTGTTCATGTAACATAACAGGTTCAATGTGTAGTTGAACTGTATAGAATTCATAATAATTCAGTAAAGCAGACAAGTCAACTATCTCAACACATGAAACGAGCTTTCTGACCTCACCTATGCAGGAGATAGCATATTGTTATTATATCCAACATCAAGACAATTCTGGCCCTTATTGTATATCGATTATCCACGCTTGCTCCCTGTTTATGGGTCCGATACGATCTTAATAATACATGTTTACTCTTCTCGATTGTAGTAAAGCAGACAAAAGAGGAATAAGCTTGACAAAATGGTGGATATTCCTTATTCTTACCACTGACCTGATGCAGTTCTATACTCATTTGTGCCCATCTTTTACTGCACCTTCCAATACTTATTTTCAGGCACAACGAAAACATCATGCAACAGGTTCGATCTATGGCGCGCGCCAGACGATTAGCCCTGATATTAAAAGGTGGATGTTCACACATGCCAGAACCACGAGAAGCAACGACGGAACAGCTATCTTATGTGATTCACTCAATGTTACTGGCACATCAGACGGGAATACTCAAGGTAGAGCGCAGCTTCGGCAACATTATTGAAGAGGGAACTATCATCTTCATCAACGGGCAAGTTGTCCAGGCAGCAGCCAGCCAGTATCGGGGAGCGGAGGCAAGCATCGATCAACTTCGGGGCGTGGAGGCATTGAACCGGCTCAGCGAATGGGGATTTTGCCGCTTCATCTTTTTCCAGACTTCAGTCGAGGAGCTATCGCAGATCAGCCAGCGTTTACTTGCCAGTCCCCACACATCTCCTACCCCACCACCACAGCTATCACCAACACCCACACCGCACACTCCGCCTCCAAACTTCCGTCCCGGCAACGAGCGTAGAGCGGATACTCGACCACTCTCTTCCGTCACCCGACCGATCCCGATAGTAACGGGGCAGATGCCAGTAGTCAATACTCCTGCCCCGATGGGAATACCGTATCGGTTACAGGAAGGTCCGGCAGCGCTCCAGTACATTGAGCAAATGAAGCTCTCGCGCACCCATCGCCGCCTCTTTCTCCTTATCGATGGGAAACGCCCGGCCCCGGATCTGGCCCACCTCATGGGCAAAGCACCCGAAGAGGTCTACCGGTTGCTCTACGAGCTGGAGCGGGCAGGATTGATTAAACGAACGGAAACACGTTAAGGCATAACACGTTTACCTCTCCTTGTTGAGTCTCCTATCATACCAGCAAAGACGTGTTCTTTATGTCGGATAGCGATGGAGAGAAAGAAAAAGTAGTCCGTCAACAAGGAAGGGTTGGATGATATATGTCTGAAAAATCAAAGCACGAACGCTCAGAGCAGGAAGATCTAATGGCACGCGGTCCCGTGAGTCGTGGCGCTGAAAATGAAAGCGTGCCGATGAATGAGGATACGCTCGATCAGCAAGCAAAGGGGGGCCACGTTACAGATAGCACCGGCTCCGATCCGAAACATCCAGATTATAATAAGATGGTGCCTGAGCATCCAACGCAAACCGCCGTTGGTAGTGGCGGCCCGGACCCGAAGCGCGATCTAGGCACCGTTGGTGGAGGCACAATTCCCAGCAGCAGCAGCAAGCGGGAAAGCGGCAGAAATACAAGCAATAGCACGGTCGCGGCTGGTGGCACCTCGTCGAAACAGACGGTTGGTGGTGGTCTCCCTACTGATCGCGGCGGCCTCACCGATACTGGTGCAGCAGGACAATCCACCAATGATGTCGATCGCATAGATCGCCATGCACAGAGCAATATCGGCGGGCGCAATCCTGGTCAGCCGCAGACAGCAATGGGAGATCGGGATACAAAGCAAGACAATCGTGGCGGCAAAGGGACCAATGAGGATATCATCGATCCCATGACCTCGCGTATGCCTGAGAAGATGCAGCAACAAGATGATGTGAAACAGGACGATCAGAAAAAGCAATCATGACGCTTGACAGCACCTTCTCGTTCATGTTACTCTAATCGAGATGCTACTGAATAAGCATCATATCGATATGCAAAGCTCAAGGAAAAGAACATGTCTTTTAGTACGGCGCTGACAACCAGAAAGTCTCTCTTTCTGACCAGTCTCCGCAGTGGGCGGAAGCTTGGCGGGGCGCGTCCTGTCGCCCAATGCCGTACTATGCCCTTTTTCGGAGACAAAGGTTCTTGAGCTAAACGAGCCGCTCAAAACATTCTTCACAAGACAACAGCCGTTGGGCATCAGGATGGCTAATGCTCACGGCTTTTTTGTTTCCCCTGCATTCCAGCGTTTCTAGCACATCACTTTCTATAAAGCTGTAAAGGCCGTGCGGCATGGCGACATACCTGTGCCACACGGCCTTTACAGCTTTCTCACAGCACTCAGATTAACCCAAAGGAGGACAACGATGGCTCATTGTATTACTGGCAGAACGTTAAAAACTCATTTTGGAGCGCGTCCACCAACCACATATAAAGCTTTTATCATTTTCTACTTCAAAGATGGCACGAAAAACTACTGGATGTATGGACGCTGGTTATCCAATTCAAGTTGATTAGCGGTGTGCTCGCCTGTATGAGACGAGCGAGAAATAGAGGTTGTTATGCTGGACGTTTCCAATCTGACCCCTGCCGGATTGCACAATACCAGGGTGAAGCAGTACCTTGCGATAAAAAATAACACAAAATCCTATCCTGAGAAGCTGGTCTGTCTGGAGGGCATGCGAGCGCTATCGCTGGCGCTCAAGGCCAACTTACAGGTATGTGCGTTTTTCATCTGTCCCGAGCTACTACGGGGCGATACAGCCAAAGACATTGCCCAACAGATTATCGCCGATGGCACTTCTTCCTATCAGGTGAGCGAAAGAGTGCTGGGTCATATGACCAGTTGGAATGGACCCGATGGCCTGGCTGCTATTGTGCAACTGCCCGACTATAGCTGGCAACATCTTCAGCTTAGCGCATGTAATACGCTGCTGGTGTTAGATGGCTTACAAATACCGGGCAATATTGGCACCATTATTCGCTGTTCAGACGGAGCTGGAGCCGATGGGATTATCATCACCAATAGTAAGCAACGGCTCTCGCATCCCAAGCTGGTACGCGCCAGTATGGGATCGTTATTCGGCCACCCCGTCATCGAATGCGAAGTACAGGAGGCGGCCTTCTGGCTGCACAAACATGGTTTTCAAATCATTACTGCCAGCCCGGACGCCGCGCTTAGCTACCGACAGATCAGCTATGCTGCTCGCGTGGCTATCGTTGTTGGCAATGAGCAGAACGGTATCTCTCCTGAGTGGTACGCGCTACACGATGTCAGCGTTTCCATTCCTATGAACGGTCGAGCTGATTCGCTCAATGTCGCTAACGCCGCCGTTTTATTGTTGTACGAAGCTATTTACCAGCAAAAGTTGATATAAGGTTTGTAACTGGCTTTTACAAATCAATCCAAGAATATAGGGTTGTAGTCGAGCGATTTATCGCGGTGGGTGAATCATATCTTGCCTCTCTACCGCGATAAATCGCTCGACTACAACCTGCATGGCGTGTTGCTGGTTTCATTGGTCAAACGCCATTAAGGTGTAGTCCGATATAGCTCTGGCTTATAGCGAGGAGGTGGAACGGGCTTTCCTTCCGCATATGCAGCTTCAAGCCATGCAGCCAATCCGCACATCTTTATAAAGCTTCTTCTGGCGTTTCGCCGAAAGCGGAGCAATATTGAAGATCAGGGATATCTGCAATATACCCATCATCTTCCTCGCTATAAAAAATGTTAATATGATAATCTTTCATACCTCACCTCCCAGATGGAACCGTATGATGGATTGCGCCACTGCAATCCGCACAGACACCTTCATGCCTGGAAGAAGCGCCTCCTTTTGATTATCGATACGCACCCAGGCTTCAAAGGTGTCTGTCTGGGTATCAGCCTGGGGGATCACAGTGCTGACGGTTCCCTCAAATGTATGCCCAGGAAGTGCGGAACTGCTCACGTCCGCAGCCAGGCCCGGCGAGATGTGCCCAAACATCGCCAGTGGCAGCTTCGTATGCACGATTGCCGCTGTTTCATCCATAATCGTTAAGAGTTGCATATTCGCCGGGAACATTTCGTTGGGATTGATATTGATCGCCGTCACTATCCCGCGCATGGGAGAGGCCAGCAGGCCATGATGAGCTAAACGCACGAGCGCCTGATCTGGCTTGACCTCATCACCGACTTTTACCAGTATCTCCAATACCTGTTCATTTGTAGGATAGGAGAGATCAAAACGTTGGAGAGGAAAAACAATGCCGTTGCCAGCAGCGACCGGCGTTGTATGCGGCGGATTTACCTGAAAAAACATCACATCAGCCACAGCTTTTGTGTCGATCCAGGTGACACCAACCATCACCCCTAATATGGCCACAATGCTCGTCATCGTCCAGAGCAACCTGGATTTCGTTGGAGAGCGTCGCACCGGTTTGCGCGTGGTCTGCAAACCGGAGCGAGGACGCAGCGAAGATGGTGAGCGCTTCCTCGCCGGTGCATCAGGCATAATCAATACTGGTGGCTTGATTGGTCCAGGTCCAAGCGGCCAATGTGCTATCGTTGGTGGCTGCGTGTGTGGCAGATTACTATCGTCGGAGGAGAAAGCGGTTGTTGGTGCCGTTGTTGGCATGGTGCCCGATTGAAACTGGTGATGATTTTTTTGATGACCCTCCATATGAAACCCCCTTCCTAACAGAACCCCCTGTTACCTCTACACAACAAACTACATATCCCACAGTAGCACGACATCGCTCGTTTCAACAAAGGGCAGATGATACAAATACAACTTCCTTGCCTGCAATGCTGCTACTGCGGCCTCCAATGACTTTCACCACAAACACATATCAAGTATTTTGTGATGATCTATCTATATAACGCTGTATTTGATAAGCAGTAACTTCTTTTTCTCTTTTTTCATAGAATATTTATCCAATAAATTTTCATTTTATGTTGTGTAATGATAAAAAGTTCTCAAAGTTTCTACATCAAGTACACAAGATGATGAATATGGCAGGCAATCGGTGAGGATAGTGCCGCTGAATGCTCCCTTTGAATGGTACAATAGGACGGTAATTGTTTACTTGCGAGCAATCCATACCATTCAGAGAAGAGTACAATCATGATACAGGGAAAAGGATTCACAACTCAGACGTTGGCAGACGAGGATGTACGCAACCTACTGGAAGCAGCCTGCAATGATCTTGCGCTCGATGGCAAGCGCGTCCTGGTCATTATTCCTGATGGAACGCGTACGGCCCCTATACCATTGATGTTTCGCCTCTTGTATGAGCAGTTGGGAGGGCGCGTGGCTCACCTCGATTATCTGATCGCGCTAGGAACACATCAGCCTATGTCGGAAGAGGCGATCAGCAAGCTAGTGGGAGCATCCAGCGAGGAGCGGGCGCAGAACTATCCCAATGTGCAGGTCTTCAATCACCGCTGGGCCGATCCTGGCACCCTCAAAACAATCGGGGTCATTTCGCGTCAGGAGGCGGTTGATCTGACGAATGGGACGCTAGAACAAGAAGTACTGGTGACGCTTAACGGAATGATATTTGAGTACGATTTCTTGATGATCTGCGGCCCGGTCTTTCCGCACGAGGTCGTTGGTTTTTCCGGCGGAGCCAAGTATCTTTTCCCTGGCATCGCTGGCCCGGACATCATCAACTTCACCCACTGGCTGGGGGCGCGTCTCACCAGCATGCACACGATTGGAGTGAAAGATACACTCGTCCGGCGCGTGATTCATCGGGCCGCCGAATTTGTGCCGCTCCCGATTCTGTGCCTGGCGATGGTGATGCAGGGGCAAGGTCTGCACGGTCTTTATATTGGCTCGTATAGAGATGCTTTTGAACAGGCGGCCGATCTTTCTGCTCAGCTTAACCTCATTACGGTGCAGCGACCGTTCCGACGCGTATTATCCGCGCCATCCACGATGTATGATGATCTGTGGACGGCGGCCAAAGCGATGTATAAGACTGAGCCGGCAATCGAGGATGGCGGTGAGGTGATTATCTACGCCCCTCATATCAGCGAGATATCCTATACGCACGGCAGGCTCATCGACGAGGTAGGCTATCATGTGCAGGAGTACTTCCTCAAGCAGTGGGAGCGCTTCAAGGATGTTCCAGGAACTATTCTGGCTCATAGTACGCATGTCAAAGGGGCCGGCACCTATGATCCCGCAACGAGCATCGAAACGCCACGTATCCAGGTAACGCTGGCCACAAGCATCCCCGAGGAGCGCTGTCGGCTGGTAAATCTGGGCTATCTCGATTACCGCACCATTAATCCTGAGGAGTGGCAGAATCGTGAAGCGGAGGGTATTCTGTATGTGCCACATGCAGGCGAAATGCTCTATCGTTCTCCAGAGGTCGTTTCACGTTAATAAAGAGCAGGACGAACTATCATACATTCGTCCCGCCAAAGCTGTCTTCGTATTAGCGGCGACAACTCCAGGTTAATATGTTGATCGGCCTCGACACCTGTGGGGTGCCAGTGGCGTAGAAGAAAATCGTAGCTGTTTTGCAGCCCCAGGAGGCGGGAATAGTAATCCTGACGAACTGTGATCTATCGATCAATGTCCTGCCACGCCTTTCAAGTGAGACAGTCCCGGTGGTGGGGAAGAGCTTGATGGCTGCGGCAGCGGCCCGAGAATTGATCACGCTGGCGCTCCACTGCACAGGCTCAGTATTTTTCGGATCTGCCGAAACCTTCACCATGCAGGTCCAGTTGCCGCGCCGGTCTCTGGTACAGCTCTTGCTGCTAAACGAGTTCTTGTTCGGCGTGACGACTATATCGTTACAGATGACTGGCACCCTCACGACATTATGCGGCCCTGTAAATGTAATCGTGGAGCTGTCAGGACAGGCAAGCCCATTTTCACGAAACATTACATTCACGCTGGCATTGGGGGCCAATCTGCCGGACCTTGTCAAGAGTTGAAAGCGCGGATTGCTGCTCGATGCCGTCCATCTCACAGTTTCGCGGGTGGAAGTATTTTTCAATGTAATCGTGCAATTGACATAGGGCACCCCACCATGTGTATCGGAGCGACAGGAACGATTCTTCCCAAGATTGTCCAGTGTGGTTGGATTGGTACTGAGCCAGCCGAGATTGCGTGGAGGAGCAGCAGAGGCCGATGTGATGGGAACCAGTAGCGTAAAAAGACCCACAGCCAGCGCAGTGAGCAGTGAGCAGATACCCAGCTGAAATGCCTTTTTCGGAAAAAGCTTTGATGCGTTCGTATGGTGGACATCCTGTCCATTCGTGATTTCGTCATATCTGTTTGGCATGTATTTGTTTTCCTTTATCATGTACTGAAAGTAGCCTGTAAACATTACATATTTACATCATGACAACAGCTAAGAAGTGGAAAAATGCTAATTAATGTAAATCAGTGTAAAATTTACATTCTAAGAAGAAGAGAAATTTAACCTCCTTTCCATTGATACTGCCAGTCAGGAGATCTTTGTAACAAAGATAGTATAGCAGATAAATTTAGTAAATGATCGCTTTGATACCTAAGTAGTGAATTTTATGTACGAAAGGGTAATAGCAGTTACCCTATTGTACCCCTGTTTCAGCCTGGGCCATTGCAACCTGTCACACAGATATTGTATGCTAATGGAGTGTAGAATGAAGACAGCGAGAACAAAGCAGATAATCATGACGCGTCCCCATAAATTGAGCGAGAGATGCATTTTCAGCGGATAAAGCACATCCATTATATAACATGATGAAACACAAATAAATACGCTATGGAGCAAGCTTTTGTATGTCGTGGACACCTCTAGTTGATCGTATTGCACATTTGCCCCTGATCCTCTCCGGGCCTGTTGTACGGCGTGTTGAGCCAGCTGCGGCGACAATCTGGTTAGCGTTGAAAGAGCCGCGCCGTGTCACGTTGCATGTCTATATACAAGATCAGAGTGGTGCGCTTCGGCTATGTATTGAGGGTACAGGCGCAACGGTGCGACTTGGAGACTCCCTCCACATCGTCGCCGTGACCGCTCGCGCCAGTGATAAAGAGCAAGAACTGGCCTGGGGCAACCTCTACTACTACGACCTGTTCTTTCAACCTGTTGATAGCAATGAGAACAGTGTGAGTGAAGCAACCGCTCACCTCAGCACGCCAGGTATTATAACATCCGACGTGGCTCAGGATACAGCCTTACAAATGCTGACATACGAGGGGCACCCGCTGCCGGGCTTTGTGGTCCCGCCCGCAGACATCAACCAGCTCAGCATTGTGCATGGCTCGTGTCGCAAGATGCACGGCGACGGGACAGAGATGCTCTCCACCCTGGATACGCTGCTCGCCAATGCCGCCCACGACCTCTCGCGGCGACCCCAACAATTGTATATGACGGGGGATCAGATCTACGCCGACGATGTGGCGGCCCCGCTGCTGTTTGCCTTGATGGATAGCGGAAGGTGCTTATGTGCAGGCAACACAGAAGAAATTTTGCCGATAGTACATGCTCCCGCCTGGGCATTTGGGCCTGGGAGTCGGCGCGATATCGTGCATAACGAGGCGCTGCTGACCACAACCACGCCGCACAATCACCTCCTATCGCTCTCGGAGTATGCGAGTATGTATCTCTACGCCTGGTCGGATGTATTGTGGCCGGAGCAACTGCCGGATGTAGCCACCGTCTGGCAGGCGTACCCAGAGCTGCGTCCATCCAGCGACGAAGATCAGATCAAAGTGAAGGCGCAATACGAACAACAGAACCGGCAATTGCAGCAGATGCGCGAGGAACTGCCGCAGGTACGGCGCGCACTGGCAAACATTGCGACCTATATGATTTGCGACGACCATGAGATTACCGACGATTGGTATCTCGATGGAGCCTGGTGCCAGCAAGTCTTATCGAATCCGTTGGGACGTCATATCCTGCGCAACGCCATTCTGACCTACGCGCTCTTTCAAGCCTGGGGCAACACCCCAGATCAGTTTGCTGATCTCAATGGCAGCACACTTCTGGCTGCGATAGATACATGGAGAGGGCAAGAGACAGATAAACAAGTTGCACTGATCGAGGAAATTATTGGCCTGCCAGCTGCTTTCGATGGTAGCGGAACATTGCAGTATTCCCGGCGAACTTTACACTGGCATTACACGTATAATGGTGCACACCATCGAGTTATCGTCATGGATACGCGCACGCGCCGCTATTATCGCTCGCCAGAGGAGTTTCCGGGCCTGCTCTCACACGAAGCGATGCATACCCAGATTCGCAACGAAGAGTGGCCTGTGACCATCCTTATTTCAGCAACTCCCGTGATGGGGGTGGACTTCATCGAATCGATTCAATTCTGGAGTCGCTGGCGTGTGCGCGACAATTACGCTTATGATCGTGAGGCATGGGCGCTGGAATGGGGCACCTTCCAGCACTTCCTCAAGACGGTCAGCCGGTTGAAGCGCGTCGTTATTCTTTCGGGCGACGTACATTATGCCTTTGGCTCAAGCATGGAGTATTGGGATTATCATACTGGCGCAACGGCGAAGTTAGTAAACTATACCTCCAGTTCGCTGTATAACGAGGGTTCTGGATCGCATATGGCGGTGCTGGCCGTTGGCTATCCCCGCCTGCTCCATATGCTGCGGCGTCAACAGCAGCCGACGCTGGATTTCTTCGCCTGGGACATCAATGATTCCAACCATCATTTTCTCGATTACATGCTCACCATCATTCACAAGCGGATCTACCGTGTCTGGTGGTCATTGCCGAGGCTGATAGCAGCGCGTCGTTCCCCTAACGAGATCGTGCTACCAGCGCAGGGATGGCTCAAGGGAACGTTTGATGCATTTCAGCCAGATCGCAGCTATCGTCTGCGCTACCTATCGAATACGCTCGCTCGTGCCGGCGGGAAACGTGGCACCCATCTGCAAGTAACGCTCTCTCGTTTGGGGCTGCAACCTGTGCGTCTGGCGCTAGGCATCATCACCTTTCTAGAGGGCATTTTGCGCCGCTTGCGCAGTAGTCTTGCACGTAAGACCGGGGAACTTGAGCAAGCGCCAGAACTCTTGCAGTCACCTTCGCAAACGCTGGTCCATCAGACAGTGCATGGCACTGAGGCTATCGAGCACCAGTTGGAGAAGCGTCGCAACCGTCTGGTGGAAACGATCTTCCACTATGGGCGCTGGCTGAATCGCTGGAAGGCAGGCGAACTGATCGTTGGATATAACAATATCGGCGAGATCCGTTTCCACTGGAACGAGGTACAGCCAGAGGTCATCCAACGGCTCTGGTGGTATCGTCCAGGTGACGACGACGATAAAGGTCTATTGCAAACAGCTGACTACTGCGATACGCTGGCTCTGCCGACACACGATATGGAGCCACCGCTACCATGATATGAAATGGGTCTGATTTGTTGTATTCTATATAAAAACCCGATTGCTCTCGAAATGGGAAGGGGGATATACAGATGAAGCATCATTACACAGAGGAAGAACGTAGTGAGCGTGACGAGCGCATCGCGATGGAAATTGTTGTGGATTCGTATGACGAAGAAGAGCAGATGCTAGGTTGGCAGGCATATCTTTCGCAGAAGTTACACTTCCCATTTACCGCCCGCTGTATCGAACAACGGGCAATCTCGCCGCTGAAGGTAGGAGATGAGGTTGAGGCTGTGGGAATGCCATTGGACGAAGAATGTGTATCTGGCATGTTCGTGCTGATCAAGTGGCAGGGAATTCAGTTCGGCGTGCCCTTGATCCAATTAGAGGGGGTCAAGGTCGATAAAAAAACGCAGCAAGCAATCGAGGATTGGCACTACTGGGTGAATCAGGATGATGATGAGGAAGAAGAAGAATTCTAGCATGTAGGTGCCTGCAAAAGTCGTAGTCCTCTGTCAAACCTCATTCGTTGATGCACCCAGAACATCCTCTGGGGGGTGATCGGATATGGCAGGGGCGATGGCTTGTCCTCGCCCCCGTTGTTGTCCCATCATTGCGCCTGGGGAGGGCGAGGACAAGCCATCGCCCCTGCCATATCCTACTGTCTTTCCAATGTTTTGATTGAAGTTTGACAGAGTCGTAGTCGAGCGATTTATCGCGCATTCTCGTACATGCGCGATAAATCGCTCGACTACGACTTTTGCAGGCACTATGCCCAGAAATTACGCCATCTTCCTTATTATATATCCAGATTGGCGCTCTTGGCGTGGCTTTCGATGAAGCGTTTGCGTGGGGTTACGTCGTCGCCCATGAGCATGCTAAAGACCTTATCGGCTTCGATGGCCTCTTCAATCGAGACCTTGAGGATGGTCCGTTTGGCGGGGTCCATTGTGGTGTCCCAGAGCGTGCCGGGGTTCATCTCACCCAGACCTTTGTAACGCCCAACCTCTGGTTCCTTGCCGTTATGGGTGGACTTATACTCCTCCACCAGCGCATCCCGCTCCTCATCGGTATAGACGTAATGCACCTGCTTGCCAAACTTGACGTGGAACAGTGGTGGCTGCGCAATATACAAATGTCCATCGGTAATCAATTGCGGCATATGGCGGAAGAAGAAGGTCAGCAACAGCGTGCGAATATGCGCCCCGTCAACGTCAGCATCGGACATAATCACAATACGGCCATAGCGCAACTTCGCCATATTGAAATGCTCGTCGATGCCCACACCGATAGCGGTAATGATGTTCTTGACCTCTTCATTTTTGAGGATCTTATCCAGGCCCACGCGCTCGACATTCAGAATTTTACCGCGCAATGGCAATATTGCCTGAAAATGCCGATCACGCCCTTGTTTTGCTGAGCCACCGGCGCTATCACCCTCGACGAGGTACAGTTCGCAGCGGTCAGAGCGGCGCTCACTACAGTCGGCCAGTTTGCCAGGGAGAGTGGTGTCGAGAACGTTTTTGCGCTGCACCAGATCGCGGGCGGCACGAGCTGCCTCACGCGCGCGTGCGGAGGTCAGACACTTCTCAATAATCGCTTTGGACTCGCTGGGCGTTACCTCAAGGTACTGCGTGAGCATCTCCGAGGTGATGTTCTCAACGATGGGACGCACCTCTGCATTGTTCAGCTTGTTTTTGGTTTGCGACTCAAATTGTGGATTGGGAATCTTGACGCTGACGACAGCCACCAATCCCTGGCGGATATCGTCGCCAGTCAGATTGCCATCCTTCTCTTTGAGCAGATTGACCTTACGCGCGTAGTCGTTGAGCGAACGCGTGAGGGCACTGCGGAAGCCGGTAATGTGCATGCCTCCGTCTATCGTGTTGATACCATTGGCGAAGGAGAACTCGGTGGTAGACCAGCTATCATTGTACTGAAGGGCAATCTCAACCTTCACATCATCTACTTCGCGCACAATGCTTACCGGACGATTCTGGAGTGTGTTGCGGTTCTTATTTAAGTAACGTACGAACGAGACCAGGCCACCCTCAAAGTAGAAGGTCGCTTCACGATCGGTGCGCTCGTCTACCAGCGAGATCGTCATGCCACGATTGAGATAGGCCATCTCGCGGAAACGTTGGGCCAGAATGTCAAAGCTATAATCACGGGTCTCCATGACGGTGAGATCGGGCAAGAAAGAGGTGATCGTTCCCTGGCCCTCGGCGGGGCCGATATCCTGCAATTTCGTAATGGGAATACCCCTTTCGTAGCGCTGTCGATAGAGGCGACCATCTTTTTTGACATCGACCTGACACCACTCCGAAAGAGCATTGACTACTGAGACACCGACACCGTGCAGGCCGCTACTGACCTGATAGCCGCCACCGCCGAACTTCCCACCAGCATGCAGAATCGTCATTACCACTTCAAGCGTTGACATGCCCGGTCGCTGGGGATGCTCATCGATCGGGATACCACGTCCATTATCCTCGCTGGTCACTGAACCATCGGCATGCAGGGTTACTTTGACAGTATCGGCGAAACCAGCCATGACTTCATCAACGCTGTTATCTACGACCTCAGTGATCAGGTGATGTAGACCGCGTTGGTCGGTTGCACCGATATACATACCAGGACGCACGCGGACGGCCTCTAAGCCCTCTAAGATCTGAATATTTTGTCCACTGTAGCCATTACCGTTACCGTTCACTTTTCCAACTCCATCCCCACCAGGATTATTTGTAGAATTAAGTAGAGCCTCGTGATCATCAGGGAGTTGCTCTGTCATTAGTGATTCTCTCGTCTTCGCCATAAGAACCTGTACATTCCTTTTGCTCAGTAGCCACAAAACATGCGGCGAGGGCCGTTCGTTGACCTGTTCAACAACGGGGAAATGCCGCCGGGCAAGAACCACCAGGTTGGTCTCGCCCCTACCATCTATCACTGTAAATGATTATGGTAGTAAGTAAAATCGGCCTTCGTTTTGTCCGTTCTATCCTCCCCGTAGGAGTGAGATAGGAGCCTTGCATACGACATCACACTTACAAGAAGTACATGACCATACACAGACAATGCCTGCATAGAAAAAACAAACAGGAGGTGAGTTGTTGCGGAAGGCTAATCTACACCCATAACCAATTATTCTTAGAGAATATGGAAAAAGTGGCAATGGAAGCCACATTTCGCTACATCATTATAGCACATTCTCCCATTTTACACAATGCAGATAGGTTGAACGGACAACCGAAAATTGGGCTTTTTCTTTAGAGAAAGAAACAGTGAAATTTTGTGGGAGGCGCAGCCAGTCAATTGGCCTCACAAGCCATCTCACTGGCTATTGTGAGCGGGCCGCACCTCCAAAGAACCGTTGTGGGCAAGATGTCAATAGCGGTTGCCAGTGACAGGTCCACCCATAGGCATGCCACTTGGTGGCTGCATAGAGGGAACGCCAGGCATGTTTTGCATAGGAGGAGCGCCTCCAGTAAGATGGGTCGCGCAGTATGGGCAGAAGGTCCAGCGTAGCTCCAACAGACGCTCGCACTTGGGACAAGGACGTTTGAGCTTCTGGCCGCAGGAGGGGCAGACCTGGAAATCGCCCTCAATGCGTGCATGACAGTTGGTGCAGGTCTGGCGCTCGGTCATCTCAGCGAGCAGGGACTCTTCTTCTAACTGACGTTCATAGATCTCCGCCAGCGTTTGACGGGGACGCAAAATCATATAAATAAACAGGCCACCTACGTTAAAGACAGCAACCAGCACAGTTGCCAGGATCTGGGTGAGAAAGTCCTGTGTCCGGGAGCGAATATCACGAAAGGTCCAGATCACAATACTCAAAGAGAAGATGACAAAGAAGGCAATGGAACATCCAATTAACGGCCCCACCAATCCTTGCAAAGTAGTTAAGAGGTTATTTGAAGAACCCCCTGCCGGGTCTGCCGCCAACACCAGGGTCGGCATTATAGTAGTAGCATTCACAGGACAAACGCCCCTTTCAATCAATAAGTAGAAAATCTCATGCTGCATACAAGCGCAGTGTATTATGCTTACTTAGTTACGAATTTTTGATGATTACACGATTTATAACGTTTCGTTCTATGCTCTGATGACATCATAGGACTATGTGTTACAGGCAAGGACAGCCTTACCCCTCTCTTCATATTCGTAGTCGCGCGATTTATCGCGCCTGGATTGTATCACCTGCCTTCATGTTCTATGCGCGATAAATCGCGCGACTACGAATATGGGGAAGGACAGCCCCTATCGTTGTTTCAACTCATCATCACACGACTCCACATACGGGAGCATTACCTGATGAAATTGTTCAACTCTATATCTATTCTATACCCTACGAGAATATAAGAGTCGTTATGCTTCCTCCACCAACCTGGACATAAACCGCCTGATCCGCTGCATCGGCTACGATGGATAGCGCCTCCTGACGCTCTTCCAGCAAATTTGCCCGATACGCCTGAGCAAAAGAAAAGCCTGGACAGATGACGGCTTCAACGGGACGGGACAGCGGATTGTAAACTCGTACGACGACACCTTGCCCATCGTTGCTGCGCTTGATGGCACTGATCACCAGTTCGCGCGGCGAAACCTCCAGCAGAGCTGCAGTTGAGGGGAGTTGCCCTGGATGCATCTCTGCCACGACAACGCGCGTTGCAATAGGCAAATTAAATGCCTGTGCCTCGCGCAGCACCAGAGCCTCTTCCGCCTCCCAGTCCCCTTGATGGGGAACCAGGGCATAGTCGAATTCATGGTGCCCCAGACATTGCGCGTCGGGCGTATGTTCCATCGGCCCGGCGTGACCATGACGAGTCGCCAGATCGCCGCGCGACAACCACTCAACGCAACGCAACAACGTGATGGCGACCGCCGACGCTCCGGGGCCATACTGCACCACCTCATATTCGGGCAGGCCGCGATTGAGAATACCTGAACTGATACCTCCATTCTCAGTGCCGCTGACATCGACAAAACGCTTCTGTGGAAAGACGTTGACCGGCTCTTCGGCCCATTCCGCGACGTTAGCGGGGCGAGGCTGAACAGATGGCCGCGTGCGCACCTCAAACGTACCTTCAGCAGCAGCATGTTCTACTGTATATGATACAGGAAAGAGTACACGCAACCGATGATCTTTGACTCTATTTTCTATACGAGTGTGAATATCAATACGATGCACTCCTGGGACCAGAGAAATTTCGCTAACAATCGAGCAGTTGGTCAGGCGTGTACTACGCTCGGTGCGATGAGCGACACATGCGCCAGGCAGGGCAAAGCGTCCACTCACGCGCAACATCGCCCGTACAGGGCCACTATGCACAAGCTCTATCTCCGGTGGCTCGGCTGGCCGGTCGATCAGCGTATCATGCTCAGGTGGACAATAGGTGTAGAGATCGCCAACATCGCCACCATCGACAAAACGGTTCTGCCCACGCAAGACCGCTCCGCTCTGCTTATCCGTGACAATCAGCGTGCCGTCCTGTGCATCGACCTCAACGCGATAATACTCGTTTTCGATACTCCGTGCATCGGCAACAAGCGAACTGCTGATTTTTGGCAAATCTTTGAGGCCGCGCGGATAGAGCCAGAAGGTTTTGAGGCCATACGCAGGGAGATCGGTCGCCACAAAATCGAGCGTCTCCCGCGCCTGATCGATCAGCGTAACCTCCAGCGTGTGGACATCTTCGCGCTCCAGCAGAGCCAGCACGCGCTCTCCAGCAACGTTCAATTCATGCTCGTTGACCTCGATACGTCCCGCCGGGGCAATCATAACCTCGATAGCGACCACGCCCGGCTGGAGAGCGTGATGGGTTGCGCCATGTGCGGAATCGTCGATAGAAACTCGCGAGATGACGTGACTACCAGCATCTCCACCAGGAGTTTCCGCCAGCGCGCTCATCACCAGACCGTGCGCCATCTCGATCAGTTGAGCAGGAGTCGTCACGCCAGCAAGAGCGGTCGCGCTGGCAAACATCTCACGCGCAATCGGCATAGTGCCAATCTCCTGTCGCCAGCGATTGACGACGCGATACGGCATCGTCTTGCCATTAGCATCGACGATTACGGCATTATGCAGGGAGCCGGGAAGCTGCACCGTCACCTGCACCTGCTCCGTACGTGGTCCCGGCCCTGGATTGAAGACGACGAGCGGGAGAGGAGCATGGCTGGGATGGGCGACTGGGAATGGTGCCTGCGTATCAACGGCATCAACAACCTGTTGCATCGCCTGACCGACAATGTTCTCGGCGATCTGCTGACTTTGCGCAAAGCGGACGCTATTTTCGCGATGCACCTGATCGATGCTACAACCACAGATGCTATCGTGGGGATGGTTTTGCAAGAGATATTTCCAGGCCAGGGAGACAAAGCCGCCTGGATACGCCGAACCAAGCTGCTCGGCCCACGCGGTCAACGGCTCAACCCAGTATTGCAACAGATGCTCGGTTGCGTTGTTTTGTTGCTTGATCCACATGCGCGTAGAAAGAACAGAGGGCAAAAGATGGGCATACTGGCTACTGCGCATCTCTCCTTGCAGCGTCTCCAGATGTCCCGCGTGCTGCCCTATCTCCGCGATATATTGCGGCAGCGTGCCAATCTGAAGATGAATCGCATCGTAGTGTTTGCGCAAGTCGCTCCCGTCATGGCTGCGATTGAGCAGGCGTTGACGTTCGGGATCAAGCCGTGCAAGCAGACTGTTGGCGGCCTCGATTACGGCTGGCAGGCCATCCTGAGGCTCCAGATGATCGGAACCGTTCATAAAGAGCAGCGTATCAGTAGTAGCTTTAGGCAAGATGTTGGAGGTGAGCAGTTCGACACGGGTAACAAATTCGGCAGGTTGCAGGGGAAGCTGGCGAGCGTTGGAGTAGCCGATGGGATCGGCAAGATGGATGGTGAGGACACGGGAACCATCGGGAGCTTCCCAATAAAACTCGCTCTGACGTGCCTCTTCACCGACGCCACGCCAGAAAACGGCGTTATCGATACCTACGCCCTGCAATATCTGCGGCAATTGCGCAATATGGCCGAAGCAATCGGGAACATAGCCAACACGCATACCACCGCCGAATTCAGCCGCTCGTCGCAAACCGATCTGCAAGTTACGGATCAACGCCTCGCCACTAACCAGGAATTCGTCGGGTTGTAGATACCAGGGGCCGACCAGAATGCGCCCGGAACGAATGTAATGCTTGAGTCGCTCCTCCTGCTCAGGTCGCACCTCTAAATAGTCGTCGAGCACAATAGTCTGACCATCGAGCATAAAGAAACGAAATTGAGGGTCGTGATCGTTATCGTTATTTAAAATAGCGAGCAACTTATCAACTGTCCTGACAAGGCGAATACGAAATTGCTGGAACGTCTGATACCATTCGCGATCCCAATGGGTATGAGGGACAATCAAAATAGTGAGTTGCTCAGCCATACTTCTCCCTTACACAATTACGTACAAAATGTTTGTATTCTTCTGAATATCGTAGGAGTATCACCCATTATATACTATTGGGGCCACCCAACCCTACAATTGTCCCTATCTCACCTAAAAGTCTTATCAAATTCTAACCAACATCGATTAAACAGGACTTTTTTCTTATGCTTTAGAGGCCGGACAGGTGGTATGATATTTTGTAGCTAGTTGTCTTTTTCTGTTTCAAGGAGTTGCAAGCCATCGAAACGAATCACCTATTCGCCTTCCTATGGGGGAGTAAGGTGCATTGCCATACTCTACCAGGACATATGTTCTTTATTGTGAAGGAGGACGCACATGGCGAGTGGTAACTACGCGCGAAGGACTGCTACGCGAGTGCCCACAGAACCACAAACCGTTATTCCCCCAAGAGCTACACGCGATTTGCAAACAACTGTTGTTGAAGAAGAGGACCACTCTGATAGTATTAGCGTCACAACGCGCCCGGTGACGTTACGTGGCAAAACGAAGGCGCTGGAAGAGGTGCAACTGGCCGAGAAATATACCGAACCGGTGCGCCCATCAACCCGCAACACCACGACGTATCGTAATACGACGTATCGCACGACCAACCGCACGAGGGATCTGTACGAAGATCGGCGTCCGCGCCATGTCGTCATTGATGCCGTCGCCCCCGATCCAATTGAGCACCATCGACCCTGGATCAAGATATTTATTGGTAGCGTAGTAGCGGCTGTCATTTTTGCCGTTGTGCTTATTTCGGCAGGCATGTCGCAAAGGCCGGGCCTTCCTCAGTTAATTACCAGCACAGGGGGAGGTGTTTATAGCATTCAGGTAGGAGGGGCGGACGCAAAGAGCTGGCAGGAAAAAGAGCCAATGCCTGCTAAAACCCCAATTCCAACGAAAACTGGCCCCTATGGAGTTCTGGGCAAACCCACTATTTCGGTCAATTTTATCAATCAGGTGCTGGCAAGTTACCATTCGCCCGCTGCCGGAAAGGGTCAGGCACTTTATGATCTGGGCGTGAAGTATGGCATCGATCCCGCCTTCGCGCTGGCCTTCTTTCAGCACGAAAGCACATTTGGGACAGCGGGAGAGGCGCGCACCACCATGTCGCTTGGCAATTTGCGCTGTATTCCCGACCGTCCATGCGTTGATCAGGATCGCGGAGGCTACGCACAGATGCAAAGTTGGGAGGATGGCTTCGAGATCTGGTATCAATTAATTCGCAACTATTACATTGCTCGTCGCGGCCTGGTGACGGTTGAGCAGATCATTCCCGTCTATGCACCTGCCGCCGATAGCAACAACGAACAAGCCTATATCTCTTCCCTCAAACACTCCATCGACACCTGGCATGCAGGAAATCTCAGACCATGATTTGCAGAGAACTTGAAAAGTCGTAGTTGAGCGATAAATCGCTCAACTACGACTTTTCAAGTTTTACAAGAGCTGCCCTTACGCTTTGACCAACCCCTGAGCAATGGCCTTGCTCAAAGCTTCTGTACGCCCCGAGACGTTGAGCTTCTGGTAGATGTTGGCGAGATGAAAGTTGACCGTCCGCTCGCTGACGTAGAGGCGGGCGGCAATCTCTTTGTTGCGCATGCCGCGTGCCAACAGTTGCAACACCTCCAATTCTCGTGCCGTCAAAACCTCTGAGCCGGGCTGTGTCCTGCCAATGCGCGAGAGAAGCTTTCCGGCAAGCTGCGGCTGAATATGGAC
The DNA here is from genome assembly GCF_016587455.1 of Reticulibacter mediterranei. Lineage (NCBI taxonomy): Bacteria > Bacillati > Chloroflexota > Ktedonobacteria > Ktedonobacterales > Reticulibacteraceae > Reticulibacter > Reticulibacter mediterranei. The sequence goes on from NZ_BNJK01000001.1 coordinate 3,882,978, forward strand.
CTCACCACTGGCTACCGTTCGTATCGCCTGAGCCAACTCTTCAGCAGTGCTCTCTTTCCAGATGTAGCCATCAGCACCGGCCCGCAAAGTCTCGTAGAGATATTCTTCGCGATCCTGCGTCGTCAACAACAGAACGCGCGTCATGAGGTTCAACTGCTTGATTTGCCGCAATGCTTCCAGGCTTTGCCCATTCGGCAACTGAGCGTCGAGCAGGAGTACCTGTGGCCCCAGTTCTAACGCTTCGCTCACCGCCTGGACGCCATCGGCTGCCTCACCCACAACCTGGATATCTGAAACGGCTTCGAGCAGATGATGCAGACCCGCGCGAATAACAGCCTGAGCATCGACGATCAATACATGTATCTGTTGCGACGTCGCCGAAGCAGAAGGTGTCACAGGCTCAGCAGATTCGGGAGCAGGTAGACGTATCGGAGGAATATATGGGATATGGACGGCAAAGCGCGTCCCTCGCTCCTCCAACTGCTGGACATCAAAAAAGCCGCCAAGTTGTTCGATGCGATAGCGCAGATCGGCCATTACCGCTGTATCGCATGGGTCGGTCCGTTGCATGATGGGATCATTAGCGGCAAAGGGTGGGGCCGCGCTCTGAGTGCCCTCTTCAGCATCGCCGCTGGGCAGACCATCATCTTCCAGGCTCAAATAGACCTCGCCTGACCCGTAGTTGAGAGTCAGGCGGAGTTTTCGCGTCTCGCGATGCTGCTCAATCTGATAGAGCGCCTCACGCGCAAAGAGATAGAGCAGACGCTCGGCAGTATGGGTAAGAGTATGCTCTTCCGGGCGACCCTGCTCGTCAATGCCGGAGAAAGAGATGCGGCTGGAGAGACCAAACTGTTCGGCGGCATCCTCTACCAGCAGAGACAGGGCATCAGGCAGCGTACGCCCCTCCAGTTCTGGTAAGAGCTGCTCGTCGGTGAGGGAGCGCACCACAGTCAGCATCTCCTGCGTCATCTGTTCCAGCATCGTCAGCCCGGAGTCAATGACCTGCGCATCCGCCAGGGAGCGGCTCTGAGCCTGCAACGCATGGATTTGCAACTGCATCGCGCTGAGCGTTTGCAGCAGATGTTCATATGGATCAGGTGGTGGAATAGCATTCATTTACATCTATTTCCCCGTCTATAGCTTACTCCGAGCCAGCTGTCGCATAATCATGCGGTACGGCTGTGAGCTTCAGCTTGCCATCCTGTGCGTCGATTTTGACCTGATCGCCATCGCGAATTGTGCCAGCAAGGATAGCACGAGCAATCTGGTTCTCAACAGTGCGCTGCACAACCCGCTTGAGCGGTCGCGCGCCAAATTGCGGATCGTAGCCCTCGTTCGCGAGCAGTTCTTTGGCCTCATCGCTCAATTCGAGCGTGATATGGCGATCTGCGAGCCGTGCGCGCAGACGATTGACCTGGATCTCGACGATCTGCATGATCTGGTCACGGCTCAATTGGTGGAAGATGATCACCTCGTCGATACGGTTGATAAACTCCGGTCGGAAGCCCTCTTCACGCAAACGCTGACGGACTTTCCGCTGAATCTCTTCCTCATCCATGCCGTCGTACTCGGCCAGCCAGCGATTGCCAACGTTGCTGGTCATGATAATGACGGTGTTTTTGAAATCGACTGTGCGACCCTGACCATCAGTTAAACGCCCATCGTCTAGCAATTGTAGCAGGATATTGAAGACCTCCGGGGCAGCTTTCTCGATCTCGTCGAGCAACACCACACAATAGGGATGACGACGCACCGCTTCGGTCAACTGGCCTCCCTCTTCATAACCGACATATCCCGGAGGCGCTCCTATCAGACGCGAGACGGAATGCTTCTCCATGTACTCTGACATGTCGATGCGCACCAACGCCTGTTCGTTATCAAAGAGAAACTCGGCAAGCGCGCGGGCAACTTCAGTCTTGCCAACGCCAGTCGGCCCCATAAAGAGGAAGCTTGCCAGCGGGCGGTTCGGATCTTGCAGCCCGGCTCGTGAGCGGCGAATGGCATCGGAAACGACCTCTAACGCCATATCCTGGCCCACGACGCGTTCGCGCAAACGATCCTCCATCGCCAGCAACTTCTGGACCTCAGCCTCCATCAATTTCGAGACGGGGATATGGGTCCATTTCGAGACGACGCCCGCGATATCTTCGGCATCAACCTCTTCCTTCATCATACGCGCGTTTTGCAGCGTCGCCAGCTTCGCCTCTTGCTGTTGAATGCGCTCCTGTAATTCTTTGATGGTGGTATAGCGCAACCGGGCCATCGCCTCGTAGTCATAGGCACGCTCGGCCTGCTCATAGGCGATCTGGGCCTCATCCAGCTCTTTTTTGAGGCCGCGCAGTTCTTCGACTGGCGCGCGCTCACTTTCGAGAGAGAGGCGTAATTCGCGCAGTTGTTCGCTCAAATTCGCGATTTCGCGCTCGACCTTCTCGCGACGTTCGCGGCTGGCAACATCGGTCTCTTTCTTCAACGCCTCCTGCTCCACCTGCAACTGACGAATACGGCGGTCCAGGGCGTCGATCTCGGTCGGCGTGCTATCCAGTTCGACGCGGCGATGGCTGGCGGCTTCGTCCACCAGATCGATTGCTTTGTCGGGCAAGAAGCGGTCAGTGATATAGCGGTTCGAGAGGATCGCGGCGGCAACCAGGGCGCTATCCTGAATGCGTACGCCGTGATGCACCTCGTAGCGAGGCTTGAGGCCGCGCAGAATGCTAATCGTATCCTCCACTGAGGGCTGATCGATCATCACTGGTTGGAAACGGCGCTCCAGGGCCGCATCTTTCTCAATATGCTTACGATACTCATCGAGCGTGGTTGCGCCAATACAATGCAATTCGCCACGTGCGAGCATGGGCTTGAGCATATTGGAGGCGTCCATCGCACCTTCAGCTGCGCCAGCACCAACCAGGGTATGCAATTCGTCAATAAAGAGGATGATCCCGCCTTCTGCACCCGTCACCTCTTTTAGCACGGCTTTCAAGCGCTCTTCAAACTCGCCGCGATACTTGGCACCCGCAACCAGCGCGCCCAGGTCGAGCGTAACGACCTGCTTGTCGGCCAGCGTACGTGGGATGTCGCCACGTACGATGCGCTGGGCCAACCCTTCAACGATGGCCGTTTTACCAACGCCGGGTTCGCCGATCAGCACCGGATTGTTTTTGGTGCGGCGGCTCAAGACCTGGATGACGCGGCGAATCTCTTCATCACGTCCAATCACCGGATCGAGCTTGCCCTGGCGCGCGAGTTCGGTCAGGTTGCGACCATATTTCTCCAACGCCTGATATTTGCCTTCTGGATTCTGGTCCGTGACGCGCTGTGTGCCACGAATGGCGGTCAACGCCTTCAAGACCATATCCCGATTGAGGCCAGCGGCGCGCAATGCCTGTAACGCGCCCCCCTCAACTTTGAACATCGCCAATAGTAAATGTTCGACGCTGAGGTACTCATCTTTAAAGTTGTTCATCTCATTCCAAGCATCCTCCAGCACCTTGCGTAAGCGTTGGGAGATGCTTGGTTCGCTGCCACCATAGACGCGAGGGAGGCGTTCGAGTTCGTTATTGAGGACACGCTGTGTAGTCTGTACGTCGCCTCCTGCCTTTTGAATCACCTGGGGAACAATGCCTCCCTGCTGCTTCAACAGAGCATCTAACAGATGTTCCGGCTCAATCTGGCTGTGATTCAAGCGTTGTGCCAATTCAGACGCTTCGTGAATGCCTTCCCGCGCCTTATCGGTAAATTTCTCTATTTTCATGGAAAAGGCTCCCTATATCGGTAAAAAGATAGGTTTCTCTAGACATACTATACCATGTGAGTGATATTATGTCAAATACTTTGAGTGTTACCTTGTCAAACTTTTACCGAGGGGGGAATTGCCAGATATTTTTTACGATAGAAATTTTAACAATTTATAGTAGTAATATAATCATAAAAAGAAGAACGGGCTACATCCAACGCAACGAATGTAACCCATTCTCTTTGAAGATCTTCACCATATGCTTTTGGTGTGAGAAGCGTTATTGAGGTTTCATGTATTTTAAAACGGCAATTCCGCTGGGATAAGAGATTGCGCTTACAAAGACGAGTTGTAATGGATGTTGAATTGCACTAAATAGAGACAGGCCAGCACCCAGTACGGTTGGATTCACGAGAAGATGCAGCTCATCAACGAGGCTAGATCGGAGCAGACTCCTTCTATTCATAGAGATGGCGGACCTTGCAAGATCGCGGCGCGCACAGCATCGACATCATGCTGAGGTTGGACGTTTTGCAGGCACCAGGTCGCCCCGGCCTCGGCCATCGCTTTCAGTTCTACCTGTGCCTGAGTATCCTGGATGGCTGCGAAGACTGGGCCATTTGCTACGATATCGAACGACGAATGTTGGGAATGGCGCTCATGCATCCAGTGTGCGAGCTGGTCGAAGTCTGAAGGAGTGAGGTGTGTTGGCATGCCAACGTCTGTGAGTTTGACGGGATAGACACCATCGAATCTGACCGCTCGCTCCATCGGACCTTTACGCGGCCAGATTCCCGCAACCCAGATGGGAATTCTGGGAGCTTGAAAGGGCTGCGGTACAAATGTGATTTCCTGAACATGATAATACTCGCCGCTATAGCTGAAAGGTTTCCCACTCCACAAACCCTCAAGGATGGCGAGACTTTCATCAAGCATTGCGGATCGCTTCTTGATATCCATCTCCTCTCCAAAGGCTTCAAATCCACGATCAAAGACGGCCCCATTGCCAACGCCCAGGATGAAACGCCCCTGTGAGAGATGATCCAGCGCCACCGTTTCACGCGCCATCTTCCAGGGGCGGCGACGTGGCACAGCTGCCACCAGCAGCCCAATTTTGATGCGCTCGCTCCGCATAGCCATTGCCGCCAATGAAATCCAGGGATCGCCGGTTGGCCCCGGCTCAGCCCCGGAGTAGCTGCCGAAATGGAGGGTATCAGAAATGAACAATCCATCCCATCCCGCCTTCTCTGCATCGTGCGTAAGATCAGCCAGCAAACGAGCATCACTATAACGCTCAAGAATTGGGAATACCAGACCGTAACGCATATCAATCTCTCCTTTTATCTTCAAGATGCTCAACTCTTTTTCACTTGTTTTTTGCAAGTGATATCAGCCTAGCATCACAATAGCAGTAAAACTTCTCGAATCTTGCCGAAACGTACAGGTCGTGGGAAAATCAAAGAGGCATACCCATCAATATTGTCTTGATAGTGCAAAGGTGAAGCATGGATATTGCAGCGAATAAGGCTCTTGTAAGAGGCTACATCGAGATGTGGAATACTGGCAATACGGCACTAGCTGAAGAAGTGTTGGCAACCGATTGGATGGATCATGCGCATCCAGAAGTGGTTGGGACAGACAGTGTGAAACAGTCGGTCGTGAAGGTTCGAACAGCATTTCCTGATTTCCACATCACAATTGAGCAGGTTGTGGGAGAGGACGATATGGTCGCGATACGTGCCACCATATTGCGAGGAGGAAAAACTTCGCGGGTGATGTGGTTTGTGCGCATTGTTGAAGGAAAGATGAGGGAGATGTGGACCGGGTCTGAAATATCTCCTGCGTAGGGGCATTGCGCCTACGCAGGATACAGAGCGAAACTCCTTAACTCCTATATTGCTTGAGCAGTTTATCAACAAGATTGCCGACCTCGTGCCAGAGATTATGCTGATAATCCAGCATACGGGCCTGATTGAGATCGAATTCGCGGTTGGAGGCATCTTTTTTCGCATTGGCCTCAAACTGATGGGAAAGGGCGAGCGTCTTATCGCCTCGCCCATGTAGATAGCCGGAAAGCTCGTGGAGGTCGCTCAAGAGCGCCTCCAATTTTTCGTCGCTGGTTGGCATGATTTCTATTCCTTACCAGATGGTGGTGGATCAACCTGTAAAGCGTCGGCGAAGCGGTTAAAGAAGTTAAACAGGCCAATAACGGTGGTTATTTCGACCAGTTCCCCGTCGTCAAAGTGGCGCTGTAGCTCGTCCCAGAGATCTTCGCCAACTTCTTGTGCGCTGGTCGTCATAATTTCGGCATAGCGCAACGCCGCCAGTTCACGATCAGTAAACAGGTGGTAGTGACGATCAATGTGATAGAGCGCGTCGAGCAGCTCCTCACTGACACCCAGCTGCTTTGCCAAAGCAGTATGAGCGTTCATTCAGTAGTGGCAATGATTGACCTGCGAGACACGAATCGCCAGTAGCTCTTTCAGCTTCGGCTCAACCGTGCCACCGCGCATGGCAGCCTTCAATAGCTCAACAGCATGGTGCATAATATCTGGACGATGCGCCATGACATGGAAGAGGCGAGACATATTCGCGCTGCCTGAATGCTCATCCAATGGAACTGGTACGTTCGCCTTTGGCGGAATGCGTGACATTCCTCAACAACTCCTAACACTGCTGATATAAAAGCTTCTGGTGATATTCTAGTGGAGTTAGCGCGAACGTGCAAGCGGTCGGTCAATGAGGCGGTAATGTAATTCGTAGTTTCCCGATTTATCGGGAGGAGGCGCCACCAGCCTGGGTTGAAGTGGCACACCTCCTCCCGATAAATCGGGAAACTACGAAACATTGACCGTTTTTGAGTGGAAGGAGCTATGATGTGAGATCATCGGAGCGTCCGGCTGCAAGCCGGGACCATTGAGCAGTGGGCCGTCCACCCGTGCGGAACTGTTCGCCGGTGTTTCCCCACCGTTGCGGCCAACCAGCGGGTGAGTCTTCCCATGTCTCCTGCCGTCCGTACACGGTCACGTCTAATAGCACATAGCTGGGGGCCATCGTCTCCACGCCGCGCCCGGTGGTCCAGTATGTCTCGAACACCTGGTCGCCGTGTCGCAGGTAGCATGCCAACGTACCGAACCCGCGTCCGGCAAGCAGAGCGTCGGCGGAGTCTTGCGCCGAGTACCAAGGGACATCCCACCCCATGAAGTCACGGTAACGGGCGCTCGCCTCGTACGGACCTTCACAGAACGTGGCGTAGGTGACATCGCGGGAATGCAGGTAGGACAGCTCACGAACCTGGCCATTGAAGAAGGTGCAACCTTCGCACTGAGCGTCGGCAGATTGACCGTCATGCCACATGTGATAGTAAACGATCAGAAGCTTGCGACCCTCAAAGACCTCCAGCAACGTGACCGGTCCTTGTGGGCCGATAAGCTGAATGGTGGGGTCTACCTCCACCATCGGTAGACGCCTGCGAGCCGCCGCGATCGCATCTCCCTGGCGAGTATGCGCCTTTTCCCGAACCAACAACTTGTCCAGTTCCGCCTGCCAGGTGGCTCTGTCAACTACCGCTGGCAACGCAGAGGTGTCGCTGTCGGAGGTGAAATGGTGCTGATCACGCGTGTTCATAGTGTTTACTTCTTTCCTTTCCCTCTTACATTCATTCAGAACGACTCACGGGAAGTAGATCTTCTTGCAATTTGCAAGTACCTCTATTCTACAGGCAAGGAAAGAACAAAACTTCTCCAATCTTGCTCTTCATCCAAGCGCCAGTAAAACGATCCCGGCGAGGATTACGCTGGCGGCGCTCAATCTGCGCCATACATGCTTCTCGGCAAGGAAACGCGTTCCCATGATGGTCCCGATCAGGACGCTGCACTCGCGCATGGGCGCAACATAACTCACGGGGCTGGAACTCATGGCAAATAAGATCAGCAAATAGGCCAGGGGCGAGAGGATCGCAACGCCGATAACTTCGCGGCGATAAGTGCGCCACGTCTCTTTCACTTTGTCCCATCTGCCTGTTACTGTGGGGGTTAGCAGGACCGCCCTACCGATGGCGGAACTGCCATCGAGCAAGAGGGGAGAGATCAGCAGGAGGCTGACTGCGTATTTATCCCAGATGGTATAGGCGGCAATAAAGATGCTGGTTAGCAGCGCATAGCCTACGACAACACGTGTTTGCGCTCCCCTTTTCAAGATTTGCCAGGGATTGCCAACCAGAAAGAGGACACCTCCAATGAGCAGCGCAACGCCGATCAACGCAATCAATGATGGTCGCTCTCCCAGCAACACAATAGCTCCCAGCGTCGAGATCAGCGGTCCCATGCCACGTGCGAGAGGATAGGCTAGCGAGAGGTCACCGGCTCCATAGCCACGTTGCAAGAAAAAGAAATAGGCAATATGCAGGCAGGCCGTGCCGAAGATGAACAAAAATTGCAGAGCGTTCAGGTGTGGCCGCTCGATCAAAATGAAAATCAACAGCACCGGCACATAGATAATGGCAGCTAGCGCCGCGCACCACCAGATAAATCCCGGACTATTGCCTGCCCGTTTCGCCAGGAAGTTCCAGCTTGCATGAAAAAATGCCGCGACTAATACCAGAAGGATGGTCAGGTGATTCATCGATTTTCTTCTCTCTATTCCCCAGGGATAAGATTGTGTCAAATGACGCTCTCAAAGAATAGTCATTTTTGAAATAAAATTTCTTATTGAGAGTATAATCAGAAATTTTATTTTTATCAAGAGCAGCTTGCGGGATCGGAACGTTGTCTTCCTGATCGAGCAAACAGGCGAGGACCAGCCATCACCCCTCCCATATACGACACGTCGCGATATCTCAAGCGATAGAGATACATTGTCTTTCCTGATCGAGCGAGCTATACTAATCGCGATAGCAGTACTTCTCAGCGGGAAGGTTCCACGTATGCAACATAATGAGCATCCATTGATAGCAGAAGGCGCGCTGGCCCGTTTGCGGACCATGTATCATGTGCTGACAGAGGCGGAACAGCGGGTGGCCCAGTTTATCGAGCAGCACCCGGAAGAGGTGGTCCATCTCTCGGTGCAGGCTCTTGCCCAGCGCATCCAGGTAAGCGAGGCGACGATTGTGCGCTGTTGCCGCTCGATTGGTTATCGGGGATTGCGCGATCTCAAGCTGGCGCTGGCTGCGGAAAGCGTGACTCCATTACAGGAGATCCACGAGGATATCTTGCCCGGGGATGGAGTGGGAACGATTGCGCGCAAGGTCTTACAATCCGATATTCAGGCCATCGCGGATACGCTAGCGGTACTTGACGAGAAGTTGTTGGAACAGGTGGTAGAGGCGCTATTGAAGGCTGCACGCATCGAATTTTACGGCATTGGCTCGTCGCTGCCTATCGCACTGGATGCCTATTATCGCTTTCTACGAGCTGGCCTGCCGACAACGGTGGTGACTGATCCATTGATGCAGGCCGTCTCTGCTGCGCAACTGCCGCCAAACTCGGTGGCCTTCGCCATCTCGCATTCAGGCCGCACGCGCGAAACGCTCAACGCGCTCCGTTGCGCACGTAACACGGGGGCCTTCTGCATTTTGCTCAGCAGCCACGCCCACGCACCGCTGAGCAAGTATGCAGATGTCTCGCTGATCACCTCTGCTCGTGAGACCGCCTTCCGCAATGCCGCGCTGACCAGCCGTATCGCCCACCTCAGCGTTATCGATGCGCTGTATGTCGCCGTTGCGATGCGCCGCCCCGAATCGTCGCTGGCAGCGCTAGAACGCTCTACAACGGTGATTGCTGATCATTCGTTGTAAACCGTTATTTTTTGTCTGGCTGGTAGATAAGAGCAAGGGTCCCGGAACTGAGCGCCTTGCTTTCGACAAGCCGCAGATTCGTCGGAGGCGTCCCATCTGGGAAGAACCGCCTTCCTCTTCCCATAATGAAGGGTTGAACCAGGAACCGATACTCATCGATCAGATCAGTTCCCATCAGCGATTGGACAAGCGTAGCACTGCCATCGATAATAATGTCTTTGCCTGGCTGCTGCTTCAGTCTGGTGATTTCTTCCACCACATTTTCTTTGATGATGATGGATTCTTTCCAGGGAGCAGTTTCGAGCGTGGTCGAGACGACATATTTTTTCATCCGGTTGAGGATTGGCCCGGGACCATCTCCAGTCGTCTGCGTGGACCAGCCCGGCCAGAGCATTTCATAGGTGGTCCGTCCCAGCAGGTACACATCACCTTGCTCGTACTGCTCCATAATGTACTGCATTCTTTCGGGGTTATTAGTAGAATTCCACCAGTGACCCATCGTGTCCGCATCAAAGACTCCATCGAGGGTCATCCACGCCTTCACCCAGAGCTTTCTCATAGTTGTTCTCCTTCTTCAAGCATCATATGACGAGATACCAACTGGGAGGCTACAACTTTTCTCATATATTTTTCCTCTCTGTTGGCTATCATTTTACTTGCGAATTGCAAGTGATACACTCACCTCTTCCAAAACCACGTTGCAAAGGCGGAAATGTCACCAGACCGATCAGAGCATTTCCGTTTTCGCCTGGCTGCTTGAGAAGAGTAACACAGAGAGAAACTTGCAAATCACAAGTAATAACCTATATAGGGAGAAAAGAGCAATGAATCCGGCAATTACGGAGTATATTGAAAAAATAGATCAGCCCTGGCAGGTTGAGGTGTGTAATCGTCTTCGGCAGATCTTTCTGCAAACAGTTCCAGAGGTCGAAGAGCTGAAACAATATAATCGTCCACACTACAAAAAGAATGGACAATATCTCTGTGTCTTCAATGTTGCTAAGAATTGGGTGAATGTGATGCTCTTTAACGCTCAAGCTCTCACTATTCCTGAAGGATATGGCGAGCTTAGCCCAAATGGGGAACGCATCACGGCGAAAATTCAACAGGGCCAGGATTTTGATTATGATCTTTTTGCCGGACTCCTCAAGGAAGCCGCTGCAAAGCTCTAACCGTATAAGCTGTGCCAGGTCTTTCTGAAAGTGTAGAATTGACACATCTCTCGGCTTCTGAATACAATATGAGAGCGAATAACGAAGGAGCAGCCATTTTGGAACAGAGACTCACCCCACAGGAAGCTGAGATCGTGGCGTCAACCCGCATCGGCATTATTGGTGGTGGACAACTGGGATTGATGACGAGCGAGGCCGCACGCGCGATGGGTTATGCAGCGGTCACGGTTCTCGATCCAACCCCGCATAGCCCGGCCTCGGTTGTGGCCCGGCAAATTGTGGGCAGTTTGCGCGATCCCGCCGCCCTCCATCAACTGGCACAGCAGGCCGACATTCTGACCTACGAAATCGAGCATATCAATACAGAAGCGTTACGTGCATTGCAAGAAGAAGGGCAGAAGATCCATCCTTCGCCCGAAGTTCTGGCAATCATTCAAAATAAATATCAACAAAAAGAATTTCTGGCACAGCACGACATTCCCGTTGCGCCCTATATGCCCATCTCTTCTCCTGCCGATATCGAGCAGGCGGTGGAAAAATGGGGCTATCCGCTGGTGTTGAAGGCCAGGAAGGATGCCTATGACGGTCGTGGCAACGCCCGCATCAATCAGCACGAGGAGATCGCGGCGGCCCTGGAGAAGCTGGGAGATCGCGAACTTTATGTGGAACAGTGCATCGATCTGGACAAAGAGATCGGGCTGATGATCGCACGCAATGAGCGGGGCGATACTGCTACCCATCCCGTCGTCGAGATGATTCACGAGCGCGATATATGTCAGATTGTGCTGGCCCCCGCGCCAATCTCTGGCCCCTTGCAGGCCGAGGCGCAGGATATGGCACGACAGGCCATCGATCACCTGCACGGCGTTGGTATCTTTGGCGTCGAGCTATTTCTCGACAAACAGGGCAAGCTATGGCTGAACGAGATAGCGCCCCGACCACACAACCTGGGCCACTACACCATCGAGGCATGCTATACCTCGCAGTTTGCCCAGCATCTCCGCGCGATTACCAACCTGCCTCTCGGCCCAACGCAGATGCGCTATCCAGCCGCCGTGATGATCAACATTCTGGGAACGCGCAACGGTCCCGCCGATCCTTACTGGCTTGACGAGTACGATTCGGAGCACACTTTTGTCCATCTCTACGGCAAAAGCGAGACCAGAATCGATCGCAAGATGGGACATATCACGGCAGTTGGCGACGATCTTGTCAGCGTTTATGAACAGGCAAAGGAGGCGAGAGCAGCGCTCTCGATATAAATAGCTATGTTGCAAGATGAAGAGGCAGTGCGGACCGCTTTAACGGCAGAGCACGGCGTGCTGGTCTCGCCAGAAGGAGTGGGAGCAGCAGCTAGCGGCCAGCCAAAGGTGCTGGTCACAATGGGTAGCGACTCGGACCTGCCACTGATGATGAAGGCGGTCAATATGCTGCGCAACGAGTTCGGTGTGCCCTGCCTGGTCCAGATCAACTCGGTGCATCGCGATCTGCGCGCCGCCATCTATCATATCGAGCGTCTCCCCGAATCGGTGCAGGTAATTATCGCCTGTGCAGGTGGCGCGGCCCATCTGCCGGGCAATATCGCCGATCTGCGTGCGGATCTGCCCGTTATCGGCGTGCCACGCGACCTGGGGGCGCTCAAAGGAATCGACGCCCTGCTCTCAATGGTGCAGATGCCGGAAGGGGCACCAGTCGCGGTGATGGCAATCGGCGATGCGGGAGCCGTTAACGCCGCCATTCACGCAGCGAAAGAACTGGCGATTGCTGACCCTGCCATTAAAGAGCGCTTGTTGGCATATGCGGAGAAGCGCAAGGGGAAGGTGCAGAAACAGAACGAAGGTTTAGAAAAGAAGGTTCAGGGATTTTTTGGGTGATCGGGCGAGGACAAGCCATCGCCCCTCCCACATTCGGCAAAAATGATCATTTGATCGCATTACTCGACGGATATGTTGCTCTCTGATATAATGAAACCGGCAAGGTTGTAGAACACTAGTTTCAACGGAGTAAGCCATGAAAGATCGCCTCGTTTCGCCCCAGATCAGCGAAGAGGAACAATTTATTGAAACCAGCCTGCGTCCCCGACACCTTGAGGAATATATCGGTCAGGAGAAGATCAAGGGGAACCTGAGCATTTTGTTGGAAGCAGCACGTCGTCGTAATGAGCCGGTCGATCATGTCTTGCTCTATGGTCCTCCGGGGCTGGGCAAGACCACGCTCTGCAATATCATTGCCGCCGAAATGGGCGTGAGCTTGAAAACCACGTCCGGTCCCGCCATCGAGCATGCCGGCGATCTCGCCTCGATCCTCACTGCACTGCAACCGGGCGAGGTGCTGTTTATTGACGAAATTCACCGTCTGGCACGCGCCGTTGAAGAGCGGCTCTATTCGGCAATGGAAGATTTCGCGATAGACGTGATGATTGGCAAAGGGCCGGGCGCTCGTTCGTTGCGGCTCAATCTGCCACCATTCACTGTCGTTGGTGCCACTACACGCGTAGGCTCGCTGACTGCTCCATTGCGCGACCGCTTCGGGGCGATCTATCGTATGGAATATTACGACCATGAATCGCTCAATAAGATCGTTCGGCGCTCGGCAGCTATCCTCAAAGTGCCAGCCGAAGAAGAGGGCATTAAAGAGATCGGCAGCCGCGCTCGTGGCACGCCGCGTATCGTCAACCGTCTGCTCAAGCGTGTGCGCGACTATGCCCAGGTACGCGCGGATGGCGTGATTACAATGGATGTGGCAAAAGAAGCGCTTGACGCGTTAGAGGTAGACGAGCTGGGACTGGATCAGACCGACCGCCACATGTTGGAGACGATCATTAAAAAATTCAATGGTGGTCCAGTAGGTCTGGATACGCTCGCAGCCAGCACCAGCGAAGATTCTGAAACGATTGAAGATGTCTACGAGCCATACCTGCTACAACTTGGCTTCATCGCTCGCACCCCTCGTGGTCGCGTTGCTATGAAAGCAGCCTATGAGCATCTCAAGCTGATACCAACAGATGGAGAGGGCGGACCCAATTTGTGGACAACTCCTTAAACATACCTGACGATTTAAAGATCAGCGATTTTGATTATGACTTGCCGCAAGAACTGATTGCACAGACGCCGATAGAGCCGCGCGATGCTTCCCGCCTGTTGGTGGTGCATCGCGCAAGCGGCAAGCTGGAACATCGCCATTTTCGCGATATCGGCGACTATCTTCAGCCCGGCGACCTCCTGATCGCCAACCAGAGCCGGGTCATCCCCGCACGCTTGCTTGGTCATAGAGCCGAAACGGGCGGAGCGGTCGAGCTGCTGCTGCTCAGCGAGCGCACCGACAAGGGACGCGATTATTGGGAGGCGCTGGTTCGTCCGGGTCGTCGTCTGCGCAAGGGATCGCGCATCGTCTTTGCCGATGAGACACAAACCGTTTGCTTAGAGGCCGAGATCGTAGAGTATACAGAGGCGGGAGGGCGCGTGATTCGCTTCTTCGTGCCGGGTCAGGACACCACCACAAGCGATGATCCATATAGCGTCCTGACCGTGCGCCAGCTGATCGACAGGCTGGGTCGCATGCCGCTGCCGCCCTATATTCATGAGAAGCTGAACGACCCGGAGCGCTACCAGACCGTTTACGCACGCATCACCGGTTCGGCTGCGGCCCCCACTGCTGGCCTCCATTTTACCCCCCATTTGCTCGACCAGTTGCGCGCTAAGGGCGTGCGCGTTGGCTTTGTAACGCTGCATGTGGGACTGGATACGTTCCGTCCCGTCGAGATCGAGAACGTCAGCGAACACAAAATGCACAGCGAAGAGATCTTTCTGGACGCTCCTACTGCCGAACTGATCAACGAGACGCGCAAGGCTGGTGGCCGCGTGATCGCGGTCGGCACCACATCTGTACGCACATTGGAGAGCGTGGCAAGCCTGCACAACGGACAAATCGAACCATATCAGGGAGCAACTCGGCTGTTTGTCACTCCGGGCTATCATTATCAGGCTGTAGATGCCATGATTACCAATTTCCACCTACCGCGTTCCACGCTACTGCTGCTTGTCAGCGCCTTCATGGGCAAACAACTGATGGAAGAGGTCTATCAGGAGGCGATTCGCGAGCGCTATCGCTTCTTCAGCTTTGGCGACGCCATGCTGTTGCTGTAAAAGAGAGTTCTCCTCCACCCGTAGCGACAAGCGCAAGGCTCCCCAACCACCCCTTGTCGCTACGGGTGGCCCCAACATCTTCTACGTCCACAGTCGTTCTCCCCTACAATTACCGGATGCTCCAAGTAATCTCGCAGCTACAATATCACAACAAGCGCCCCGCGATACATCGCTCGACTACGACAGACGATACATCTCGTCAATACTAGAAAAATGCGACGGCCACCGTCGCAGCAAAGAGCAGCAGACACAGGGGCGTATAGACGATGAGATTGAGCTTGTAGAACAGTTCGCTTCTGGATGCCGCCAGACGTAGCACCCACACAATGCCTGCCAGGCCACGCAGCAGGAGTCCTATGGCAATCGCCACGATGCCGAGTTGAAGCAGCGAACCTGGAATGAGCCGCTCAGGCATTCCCAGGGCATGGATCTGGACCAGCACGATCAACGCACCACAAAACAGCAGGCAGGCTAATGGAACCAGGAATGCAGGTCTGAAAGATCGCGTTTTGTTGATATTGAGTACTGCTTGAGCCAGTGAGAGCTTATCTTGTGCAGGCCAGAGACGGCCCGTCGCCCAGTATGCATGCAGCAAGCCATCTGCAATAAGCACAGCTGCCACCAGTATTCCTGCGATTTCTTTTACGTATTGGCTCATTGTTTTCTCTCTCTTTTCCTTGACAAGCATAATTCGCTGAACATATAGCGAATTACACAGACAAAAAAAACTGAATTCACCGATCAGAAAAAGATGAACTAGTCAGTATTGGAATAATTTCCAAGTAATAGATGAACAACATGCTGCTTATAACGTGTGCGGAAGCTGGAATCCTGAATGTTCGCGCCCAATGGCTTGAGGAACGTTTCTGCATGGGCTGTCGGAAACCAGCAAAGAGCAGTGAGATCAATGAGAAATTGCTCTGCATCGCCCTGCCACCCTAAATCGTCCTGCAAAGCCTGGACAGCATCGCGCAAGACTTGCAGTTGAGATGGCAGATTGCCCAGGTAACGCGCTCCATGCAAAGCCTCCCACTCAGTCAGGCGAATAAAGGTCGGGTGAGCCGTCAAGTCATCAAACAGGCGTTCAATGACCACGCGGAGAATCTCCTGTACATTCGCATCGGGCACATGTGCCTGTTCGTGGATAAACGCGATCAGATCTTGCGAACGCATAAATGCTCGATCCAGGACAGCATGGTAGAGCTTCTCCTTCGAGCCAAAGAAGTAGTTGGGCAGGCCACGCGTGACCCCTGCCAGATCGCAAATCTCTTGAAGGCTCGCACCGTCGTATCCCTTTTCAGCAAACACCGTTTCAGCGGCTTCCAGAATAGCCTGTTTGCTGGCTTCAGCTGCCTCCGTCCTGCGGGTACTCTTCTCCCGACTGTTCATAATCTCCTCCACTTTCGCGTGCTATTTCATTCGCTATACGTATAGTTAATATAGCAAAAAACAGAGCAGCTAGTCAAGAGAACTTCCCCTTTTTTACAGGAAGCAAGTGTGGGATGAGCGATGAAAAAGGGTCGGTTCTAACCTGATATGCCTCTATACTATGGCAAGAACGATAAATCTCTATCGAAAGCAGGTAGCATATATGTCAGAAGCAAAATCGCCTCAGGGTATCTCGTATCTCAGTAACTTGGAGCAGGTCGCCTCAGAGTATCGACATCGACCAAAGGTTACGAGGCCAGGCCCAGCGCTCGTCACACCTGCCGTCCATCTCAAGTGGTACGACATCTATTACGAAGAAACGCCCGTTTCGGCTCAGCTTGTCGATCAGGCACGCTCGTTCTTGCTGGCCGAATTGGAAGCGGGAAGATTGCCGTTGAAGAACGAGATCGGATTTGTTGTCCATCACCAGTGTTCCGCCGCGTACATACTGTATATAAGCACCTGGCGCAATGAGAACGAGTTGTGGGAAACGATCTACATCAAAGATCTCGCAGCCAATGGAACGTTCCAACAGCTTGAACGCAGCGCAACGACCCCCACTTATTGCGTCTGGGTGCTTGGCGTCGTTGGGCACGAGCAGCAGGCGTGGACCCGCTATCTCTATTCTCCACGGGACAATGTCGCCAAATATGCGTATGTACAGGATCAGATGACAGGTCCAGTCTAAAGGGATGCCCCGGAAACTACGAATTCCGGGGCATTATTGGCTAGGCTTTGGCAACCGCCTTCTCGCTTTTACGGCGGCGCGGACGCTCGCCGTTCTGCTCTTCGCCCCTGGCCTTCTCTCCCTTTGTGGAGGAAGGTTCAAGGGCGGCGTCAAGCACCTGGCGAATGTCGGTAGCGAAAACGAAGTGCATCTGGTCACGCAGTTCTTTGGGCAGATCTTCCATCAGGTCAGCCTCGTTTTTCTTCGGCAGAATGACGGTGCGAATGCCCGAACGATACGCCGCCAGCACCTTCTCTTTGACACCACCAATCGGCAGTACCTTGCCGCGCAGCGTGATCTCGCCGGTCATCGCCACATCCGAGCGCACCTTGCGCCCACTCGCCAGCGAGACAAGAACGGTGGTCATGGTCACACCCGCTGAGGGGCCATCCTTTGGAATAGCGCCCGCCGGGACATGAATATGGACGTTCTGATTCTCAAAGACGTGTTGTGGCAGGCCCAGCGATGTCGCGTTGGAACGCACATAGCTCAGGGCAGCCGTTGCCGATTCTTTCATCACATCACCCAGTTGGCCCGTCAGGATCAGGCGCTCCTCTTTACCGGGCATGGTAGCCGCCTCGATAAAGATGATCTCGCCTCCAACCGCAGTCCAGACCAGACCGGTTGCAATGCCGGGTCGGTCGATGCGCTCGGCAGCTTCCTCAAAGAAGCGCTGGCGACCCAGGTAGTCGCTTACTGCATCGGCGGTAAGCTGAATCGGAGCTTCTGTGCCTTCTGAAATCTTCTTCGCCGCTTTTCGGCAGAGCGAACCAATTTCGCGCTCCAGATTACGTACACCGGCCTCACGAGTGTAATCGCGGATCACGCGCCGGATCACATCGTCATCCAGTTCCAGCTCTTCCTTGCGCAGTCCATTCGCCTCAAGCTGCTTGGGGAGCAGGTAGTTGCGCGCGATGTGGACCTTCTGCTCTTCGGTATAGCCCGACAGCTCTAGAATTTCCATGCGGTCGCGCAGCGGTGCTGGGATCGGCTCCAGCGCGTTGGCCGTAGCTATAAACATCACTTTTGACAGGTCAAAGGGCAGGTCCAGGTAGTTATCGCGGAAGTTGAAGTTCTGTTCTGGGTCCAGCACTTCCAGCAGGGCCGACGAAGGATCGCCACGCCAATCCGCGCCAACCTTGTCCACCTCGTCCAGCATAATTACCGGATCGTTGGTATCGACGCGGCGCAAGGTTTGAATGATGCGTCCAGGCATTGCGCCGATGTAGGTGCGGCGATGACCGCGAATCTCGGCCTCGTCACGAATGCCACCCAGCGACATACGCGCGAACTTGCGACCGAGCGCACGCGCAATCGACTGGCCCAGCGAGGTTTTACCAACTCCTGGAGGGCCAACGAAACACAGAATCGGCTCACGGTTTACAGCGCGCTTGGCTTCCTGATTTGCCAGCGGTTGCGTTGGAGTGATGTTTTCAACCTCCACGCCCTCCTCGACGCTGCTGATCTCCTGCTCACGCTCGCGTTCCTCAGCCTGCCGCTCCTCTTTCAGATGGCGCACGGCCAGGTATTCCAGCACGCGGTCTTTGATCTTTTCCAGATCGTAGTGATCCTGATCGAGTACCTCGCGCGCGTGTTTGACATCGATCTTCTCGCCGGTGCTGCGGCTCCAGGGCAGGCTGACCAGCAGTTCGACGTAGGTGCGAATGATGCTATACTCTGGCGAGGCGGTCGGCAATTTTTCCAGACGTGAAAGCTCGCGGTTGGCGTCTTTGAGCGCCTCTTCAGGCATTTTCGCCTCGTCGATCTTGCGCCGCAGTTCGTTAATCGTAGCCTGCTCTTCGCTCTCCTCGCCCAGTTCGCGCTGAATTGCCTTGAGTTGTTCGCGCAGCAGATATTCGCGCTGCACTTTGCTCATCTCTTCCTGAGCACTGGTCTGGATCTTCTTGCCCAGTTCGAGGATCTCCAGTTCATGAGCCAGGAAGCTGCTCAATTGCACCAGCTTTTCGCGCACCGAATCCAGTTCGAGCAAGTTCTGGCGCAGTTCCAGCTCCATCTGAACGAAAGTGGCGATAACGTAAACCACCTGACGCGGCTCTTCCAGATTCAGGGTAGCGGCGGCTACCCCTTCGGGCATATTTTGCACCAGGGCGACCAATCGCTGGAAGTAGCTAATGACGTTGCGCTTGAGCGCCTCGGTCTCGTTGCCCTCTTCCTGCACATCGGGCTTGAGGGTGACATGCGCGGCCAGATAGGGCTTCTCCTGTGTGAACTCGCCGATGACGACGCGTTCGAGACCCTGGACCGCGATTTGTAGCGTTCCATCGGGCATACGGAACATGCGACCGACGCGTGCTACGGTCCCGATTTTGAAAATCTCGTCCGGTCCCGCCTGTTCGATATCGGCGGACTTTTGCGCGACCAGCGCGACCAGACGATCCCCGCGCATCACATCGTCGATGAGACGAATAGAGCGCTCCTGTCCGATGCCAAGCGGCTGAACCGAAAATGGATAGACAACCGTATCTTTTAGCGGCAAAACCGGCAGCACATCGGGAATGGTCAACCCCTCCTCCTCGTCCTGACGGCGGCGACTTGACTCCTCCATACGCGCCACTTCTTCTAAGACAGAGGATGGCTCCGACTCATCAATGGGAGGAACCTCTTCTGTCGGGTTGGAGTCTTCACTATCCTCGCGCTTCTCGGCCTCATTCTCCTCTACGCTCGCAGCAGGAGTCTGATCTTGCTCTTCATGGCTATTTGCAGAAGTTTCTGCTTGCTGTTCGTCAGACGCGGCATCAGATTCGGGACTACCAATAGTATCTTCTTGTCGTTCAAGTTCTAAATCTGTATGTTCTTTTTCCATATAACCTTCTCTACATAGCGCAAGGTAGTATTACGCTTCAGGATCACTTCGTTGAATATAGACACGCTCAGGCTTGCTCTCTGGTAACTTTGGCAGGTCTACCCATAGGAAACCATTCTCATAACGAGCCATGACGCTCTCCCGATCAATGGGGGAAGAGATAAAAACCTCCAGGCGGAACGGGCCATAACGAATTTGAGCTTCATGATAGAGGTTTTCCTGAGTTGCATGATGATCATGTCGCTCACCGCTGACAACCAGGGCATCTTCGTAGAGCGTTACCTCTATCTCTTCCTCTTTCATCCCGGCCAGTTCGACCTTGATAGTCAGCATCTCGGCCGATTCTAATATGTCGGCCATAGGTCGCCACGTGCTGGAAAAATGGACCATTGATTGTTGACTCTGGCGCAACGCATCGTTTAAAAGACGCCGATAGTGCTGCTCCAGTTGTTTTTGTGATCCATCTATATAACGATAGGTCACATGCCTATAACGCATTCGCATCCTTGTTACCTCTTGGGAAACGGCTACTTAATTCTTGTTATTTCCCTTTTGTGTTTCCCCTTTGTTGTATATAACCCGAAACAGGGTGCAGGATAATCCGTAATACGATGCGACCTCATGGATTGAAAAAGGCAAAAGTGGAAGGGCCATCTCACTTTTGCCTTTTGCCATGCTTCTGTTTTCAATGAGACGCGCCACCTACGAGAGGGGAAGGTCTTTTTCTCCATCGGCGAGCGCTTTCTGGCAGTCCGGGCAAAGGTATTCATACTCGGATAGGCTGTCAGAGGAAAGCGGATCGCTCTCTATGATTCTGGCATCCCGCAAACGTGTAGGTTTTTCACATCTCGCACAGCTTACATATGGTTCAGAGACAGCGGTGCGTCGTGTTCCTAGAATATCTTCCTGCATAACCGACTCCTTATCTGTTCATGGTCAGTTGGATTATGACTGGTTAGATATGGTAATACACGCATGAGTCAGGCGGCATGATCTCTCTATTGCTGGCAAAAAGATAGCGCCAGTTCGAGCATCAGCCGGGGGGTGTTCCGATTCCTGACCTCCTTGATTATGGCACGCAACCACTGAAAATGCAAGGGCGTTTGACGTGTTCCCGTTGATATGCTACTATGTTTCTATATTCCTCATTGGTGTTTATCTTAGCTCTGAACGCAGAGAGTGCGTGATTGCAGGATAGCCAAACGCTATCTCTACAACTATGAGGGCAAAACGTAATATGATCACGCAAGCGCTTAAACGCTGGTTGCAAAAACTGTTTGCATGGTGGCCCTGGAAAAGTGCCCCGGCAACAGGCTATTCACAGGCCGTGAGAAACACGGGCGCGGCACAGGAGACGGTGTGGCGGACGACGATGGAAGGGCCACTACCGCAGGCAGGGATGATGTCGGTAGCAGTGGAACAGGACGAAGCCGTCCCCGAACAGGGCTGGCTGCTGGCCTCAGCCGAGGATCGCTCCGAACGCCCTGCACAGCCAGTTTCATCAACGGCGGAACATAGCGAATCCACCACCGGCGACCTATCTGCTCCTTCCCCAACGTTTGAACAACAACTGGCATTTCTGCATTATCTGGTGAAGCGTGGCCTCGTCAACGAAGGCTTCACGGAAGGGCAGGTGCCAAAGCAGTACAGACGTAAATATGAGAAGGAGAAGTAACGCCGCTTTCCCATAGAGAGGGAATCAACGAAATGTTGGGGCGCGGCAGAGATGCGCTCGCTTCCGTCACTGACTTCTTTTTTAGCACCTCTGCCACTTCACGAATCTTGGGTTGATTCTCTTTCAATCTTAGCTATTTTTTGCGCCTTCATCGGCAGCCGAGAAGCCCTGCGCTCTTGCCTCTTCCTCCGAACCGAAGTAGACGAGATCCGTTGGACTGCCTGTTACCCCTGGTTGTGGCTGCAACTTGTCCAATGGCGTCTCCACTGGATAATAGCGCCGTGTGCTGACAACGCCAACGAGAGTGGCATCGGCAGGAACGGTCTCCCCAGTTGTCGTCTCACGCTTTTCTGGTGCCACAACACCGTGCTTAGTGCTGATCGGCTCGGTCGTTTGCACAACATTGCCATTCAGTTCGCTAGAGGGCGTTGCCGCCAGAAGTCCGTCGTCGGCTGGCCTCGTCTCGCTGTTCAGATCTTTATAGCCGTTGGGTGACAGCAAGATATGTTGATCCGCCTCTTCTTCCTGACCTCCAAACAAGCGCCTGCGAATAAACACATACACGATGGCAGTGGCTGAGATCAAGCCGACGCCGAAGCCCAGGATAGCCCAGGCCCGTCCATTGCGCTCCACCAGCTCTTGTGTGAACTCCTGGCTACGCCTCAATAGATCTTGCGAGATCTTCTCGCTGCGCCGCGTCAATTCTTCGCTGGCCTGCTGGCTCTGCTTCGTCAGACGGCGAGCTGCTTTCTCGCTCTGCTTGCGCATAGTTTTGGCGGCCTTCTCGCTCTGCTTTCTGAGCTGCTTGATAGCCTTCTCGCTTTGTCTCAGCATCTCTTGCGAAGTCTGACCGCCACGTCCGATCAGGTCGCGGGTCAACTCGCCGCTGCGATCAATCAGATCGTGGGTGACTTTGCTACCGTGCTCTGTCACGCTCTGTGAAAGCCTGTTACCACGTTCACGTAGGTCAGCGGCGAGGTCTTCGCCGCGCCTGACCAGGCTTTGCGTATAGGGCAATTCCAGCAACGACTCGCTAAGAGATGGCTTGACCGTCGCCTCCTGATCTGGCACCACAACGACGGCTTTGGTATCGGGTTCCGCCGCTCCTGCACGGGCCTGCTCGCGCTCCAGTTTTGTTCGCTCTAAGATTGTATTAATAGCGGGTCCAAGTACAGTAACGGCGAGGAACCCCACGCGCAACCAGCTGCCGATGCCCCCACCGGATCGCTGATTATTGTTCGTACTCATTGAAACCTCCTCAAAATGCTCTTTTCCTTCTTCGTACCCACACATCCCTCCATGCCCTGTACACCGCAACTCAGCAATCATTACAGGGCCATCGCAACACGGGGTATAGTATGACAGCTTGTGTCACACGATGTCAAGGAAGATTAAAGAAGATGCACACACTAGATAGTATCCATTTAAATACTATTACGGATGAGGGAAAGAGGAGGGTTTCAACGACCCGATGCCCTGTGCGACGTTGCCAGGGTCAGGTCTCTTGCTCAACGATAGGAACTGATGAAACAGGTGAAATATTACAGATAGCGCTGATTCTTGCTACTGGCTACATCTCCCTCTCTTTGCACAGCTTGTTCTCGCGCCTCATATTAGAAGTCCTCAGAGGCAGATTCGCTCAACTGGAGGACGAGACGACAGAAATGAAGCATGGCGGAGGCAGATTCCAGATAGGCTTCGTCGCTCGCTGCGGCCTGCTGGGTCACTGTGGCCCGACGCCGTAAAGCACGTAAGACGACCATAACATCTTCTTTGAGGGAGGGTTCGAGGGAGCCGCGTTGCATCAGAAGAACAACCTGACTTACAATTGTATCAACTTCGCGACGCATGCTGTTCAAATCTTGCTGCCATACATCGTCATCGTCTCTGTTACTGCCACCACTTTCTGCGCCCCAGGGTTGAGCATCCGCATATGGCTCGCGCCGCCTGGCATCGCTACGCATTGGCTTACGCAGCGGGCGGAGGTGAGCCTCATCTGGTTCTTCTTGTTTTACGCCGAGTTCACGAAGTAGCACGGCCAGTTCTTCTTCCCAGCCAGCCATAGAACACCTCCTTGTGAAACAACCGCAAACAGTGATCTGAGCCTGACTCTCAAGACCGTAAGGCTTTGTTCAGTAGAGGAGACAACATCCCCACCAGAGCAGTCTCATCTGTTCTTGTCCGAAAGCCTATCCGAAGTGTAACACAGTGTATCATCCTTGTAAATGGCCTGAATGGTTATAGTTTGGCCCATTTTATGTAGGACTCGGACCTTGTATAAAAACAATCTCACCCCTCTCTAGGCGAGATTGTTTTCTCAAGCATAATCGGTATATTAGGATTTTAACAATTCTCCCAAGCCGTCGTAGGTCATATCATGCGAGATGGAGTAGATGGAATGGGATGACGGGCAACAGGGGATACAGGGCAGAAGCCAGCAAAGCCGCAGCCAGCAACAATCCAAAAGCAGTTGTCAGCTTCAATAGCTCCTGCATGACGAGATGGAAGCCCGGCGAGGCGTCTGTACGCAGGATGCCGCTCACGATAACGGTCAGACCGGGCAGCGTCCAGAACGTAATCAGGATCAGATGGACGGTGCCATGTGGAATGCCGAGGGCGAGAATGACGATATAGGCAGCCAGCACCAGAGCCAGGAACCAGGCGCGTCCCCAATCTACGCCCAGCAGGGCGGCGATGGTACGCTTGTTGGCCTGAGCATCGCTCTCCAGGTCGCGCATATTGTTGGCATGGATCACGGCAGCTGCCAGCAGCCCCAGCGGAATGCTATAGATCAGGACGTTGCGACCAATGCTCCCAGTCTGCACCATATACGCGCCAAGCGTAATCAAGGGACCATAGATGATAAAGCCGATCAGTTCGCCGAGGGCCAGCGAAGAAAGGGCACGTCTGGGTGCGCTGTAGAAATAGGCGCAGAGCAAACCAATCAGGCCGAATAACAAAACCAGTGGCCCTCCCTGCCAGCCAACAATCAAACCCAGCACGGCTCCAAGCGCAAGCGCAACGGAACTGACAGCCAGCACGCGCGTTGGCTTGACCAACCCCTGCTGAATCAGTCCACCAGGGCCGAGCGGATTACTGGTATCGATGCCATGCACATAATCGTAGTAGTCGTTGAGCAGATTTGCGCCTATTTGCAAGAGTAGCACGGCAAGGATCGTGCCGATAAAAGACGCAAGATGAAACGTCCCAAAGGGATTTCTTGTTGTCATCGTCGGTATCCAGGCGAGAACACCACCGAGCAGTACCGGCATAAGCGGTAGGGATAGATACGCTGGTCGAACGCCCTCTTTCCAGATCTGGAGCCATTCGCCAGGACCGCGATGATATTCTGATGGTTGCACAACTAAAGGCTCAGGCATACTTACTACTGGCGTCGAAGCGACGGAGCGCACGGCAACCTCTGGTTCCAGAGCATTAATTGCCTGCATCGGCCCCAGAGGAAGCGTTGGAACCTCTTCGGCCTGCACGGCATCCGCCATTACAATTTTAGTTGAACTTGTCGTTTTCGGCCCAGAAACGATCTCTTCTTGATTCTCTACTTTTTCGTCTTCCATACGCCCCCCTCCTGGCGCGTTGAAATCGAACAACTATGTTCTTTTTCGTTGTTCTCGCGGGAAATATCGGATATTCGCTTCTTGAAAAACTTGCGGCTATGTTCATATTCTCTTACCACATCGCTCTGCAAGAAAATTCCCCCATTAACCATACGAATAGATACTGTTGATAGTATACAGAGACAGGAAAGCGAGATGACTCACTTTCCATGTTATCATATCACGATTCGGGTGAGATCTGGTGCTTTTTTAGCTCTTGCTGTAAAGCGAGCATGGAGCGCTGCAAGTGTGCCTGGCTAACAGCGGTAGTGAGATCACCGCGCGTCTTCTCAAGGATGCCGCGAGTGGCATCGGTGGTACGGCGCAGCCCGGACGTGATCGCGTCGGGAAAATCGACCGAGATGAGGACGGCGTAGATATCGTCCATATAGTGCAGGAAGGTTTCGCACTCTTCAAAATTGTCGTGACGTAATTGATCTAGCACATAGCGCCTCAATTCGCCCACAGCTTCCCCCAGGCCATTGAGATAGGCGGCCCAGCCAACAGAGAGCGATTCGGCGCTGGGCAAGGCGCGATGGCGGGTCAACGCGGCAAAGGTAACGGCTTCCGTATATTCTTTCTGAGCATCCTGGACAAAACCTGCATAATAGATGTCCTGGTGGTTGCTCAGATCTTCGATCATTTCTGCAATGAGGGCCGCCGCCTGGGTCGTCAATTCTTCAGCAAGTTGAAATTCGTGACGATGGGTGGCGCGAATGCTGTTGGCGCAATGACGTATGGCGGCCCTGGATTTGGGCAGGGCTTTCTCACGAGCGGCATGTTTGAGCGATAGGTGTTGAATCGCATCTCGTGCAATGGCGTCTATGTTTTCTGGCATACCAGTCTTCCTTTCTTTTCTGAAAGATAGTTTACCATAGCCTGCTTTCGGCTTCCATAGAACGCCTTTTTCGACTATATTCCCCATAGATTGAAGACAGTATTTTTTTATTGATGCCTGGTCTGGATTTCGTCCTGCAAGAGCAGAGGGTAAACCTCAATTTCTGATGGAAAACTCATGTATTGCAGATCACCCGACCAGAACAGTTGCTTCATCATTTCAGCAACAGCATAGAGCATGTGTTGCAGGTTAGCTTCGCGTCCATGCTCATAGGCGGCGCTTCCCTCATACAGAGACAGTTCGTTGAAGCAGCTATTGAGTGGAGTACGTGAACTCAGGCGCACCAGGAAAATGTCCATCTTGACGCGGCCCTTATCGACCGGAACCATCACGCGTAGCTCTGGCCTGCGTTCAACGATGTCCAGGCGATAGAAAACGCCGTAATGGTCGCGCGAAGCCTGAAAGATAGAAACTTCGGGGATTGCATCGCTATTCAGTTGTCTGTCTTCGGGACGTTCCATTTCCACTCCTAATCCTGCCAGAAAATCTTCAAATTGCTCGTCGATATTCATATAATCCTCTCCCATTCTCGCAGCGGTAGTAACCTGCCCTTTATCGTGTTATTCCGAACTGCGAAATGAAAAACGGAAATAGCCTGACCTTAAAGAATATGTTTGATATACAAAGAAACATTTTGCATGTTGGTGATATAGTGTGGTCACAATCATTACCAGGGCTGTTATCAGGAGCAAATAATGTCATGTGCACTCTAGAACTCCATAATTTGATAGGAGCCAGTCCGCTCTTTCGCCATATGCAGCCACAGGAAGCGGAAGCTATAGTGGCGCGTTTGCAACCTGTCCAGTTTGCCTGTGAGGAGCGCATCCTGGAACAGGGCGTCTGGCATGGACGGCTCTATGTGGTGCAGTCAGGACAGGTGAGCGTAATTTTACAAGATCAGGATCAGGATGCGCATCACACTGCATATGTTGTGGCAACGTTGGGGCCAGGCGAGTGCTTTGGTGAGATGTCGCTGCTGACCGGAGAGCCACCCAACGCAACCGTGCGCGCCAATTGTGATGTCACGCTCTGGTCGCTCTCTCAGGCAGATTTCATCGCGTTGATGGCAATCTGCCCGACGCTACTCCGCAATATTAATACCATTCTCTCTCAACGCCTGACGAGTGCGAACCAGTATCTCCTCGCGCAACAAACGGCAGAGATCGTCCTGTTAACTCAAATAGAAGCTCCCGAAGCACCCATTGAGCGCAACCTCTCTTACCAGATCGCCGATGCCCTGGCACGCTGCTCTCATCAACGAGTACTCCTGCTGGAGCTTTGCGCGCAAGAGGAGGCGAGCGGCCCACATTTCGCAGTGCAGAGCAGGCAGATTCGTCCCGTTCTGCTGGCATGTCTCGGCGATCGTACGCTGCTGCACGAGCATCGCGCACCCCTCAGCACCAACGACGAACCCAATGTTCCGGCGATTGCCGCTCTTACAAAGACGCGCGAGGAACTGGCAGCGCTCACCGACTTCAATGTGCTACCCATGCTGAATGAGTTAGCCTCATACTACGATCATATGCTGCTGACAATATATCGACAGCCTTCGCCATCCTTACAAGCCATGCTGCAACAACTATCCGCTGGGACGCGGATCAAAAGGAGCATTACGCTGCTCTCCGCTGCGGCTCTGACTGGAGCATTGGAGCAGAAAGGGCAGTTGGATCTATTTATCACGCATGTTACGGAGCGGCCCACGATTGGCTTGCAAGATCATCATGCACAACAGGTCGGGCAAACAATCAAACGCCTGTTGCCAATGGATGATGCGTTGTTGCAAGAAAGCTGGCAACAGCAGCAGGCACTTTCCCAACTGGCTCCGAGAGCAGCTTTAAGCCAGGCCGTTCAGTTTGTGGCGCGGCATATTGCACAGCAGACAGTGGGCATCGCGTTTGGAGGTGGAGGGGCGCGAGGTTTTGCGCATGTTGGAGTGCTGGCAGGGCTGCTAGAACACGGCGTTCCCCTGGATTATATCTCGTCCTGTAGCATCGGCACGCTGGCACCGGGCATGCATTTGATGGGAAAATCGCTCGCGGAGATCGAGCAGGCGTTTCTGCAAATTCAGCAGCACATCGTGCAATGGCGTTTTCCGCGCACCTCGGTTTTCTCCAATCGCGGCATACGGATGATGCTGCGTTCGCTCTGCAGCGATATCCGTTTTGAAGACCTTGAGACGCCATTCGCGGTAGTGGCTGCGGACCTGAGTACACGTTCGGGTGTTGTGATGGAGCGCGGCCCGTTGTGGCTGGCAGGGCTGGCAAGCGTCTCACTGCCGGGCATTTTCCCGCCAGTGATAGTCGGCGACCACATCCTGGTTGATGCAGGGATGCATGATCCGGTTCCGATCCGATTGGTACGACAGATGGGAGCCGACATTCTGCTCGCCTCCGAACTGGGTGAGCAGGAGCCGCCAGCACTCACCAACGCAACGACATGGTTGCAACAAGCAGAAAAGCGGCCACGCGCTCCCCATATCGTCGATACGCTGCTGCGCTCGTACGATCTGGCAATGGCTACCGTTGGCATGCACAGTATTCGCGAAGCAGATGTTGTGATTCGTCCAAAGCTGCATCGCGTCTCGTTGCGCCAGTTTTCGGAGGGGCGCAAGTTTATTCTCGCCGGGCGCGAGGCGGTCGAGCAGGTGTTGCCCGCGCTCCGCCAGCGTTTGCCCTGGCTTTGATCCGCTATTTGCCCTCGCTAAGCCACGCCAGACAGTCGGACCACCAGGGGTTGCGATCATCAAAATCCATATGCCCAAACCCTGCAACGAACTTGACCTGAACATGGTCGCCGTTCTCTGGATAGGCTGCTTGTAACGCAGCCTGGAAACGCAGCGCTCCATCTGGCGGCACATGAGTATCCTTCTCGCCACAGATGAAATGAATAGCCGGGCCATGTGCAAAGGCGCTCAGGCGCGTCAGCGGATTGAGCCGATCGTAGAAATACTGAGCATAGGCATCTGGTGTACCTGTCGGTAAGAGCACACCAGGCTCCGAGATGTTTTGCATGCCTGGACGCAACCAATCAGGCGTTGCAACAATCGCTGCAACTCGCTCGATACGATGGTCGATACCAGCTGCGGCAACGCTGATATCTCCTCCCATTGAAACGCCACCAGTATACACATGCGGCTCAACATTCAGCGTTGCGACGGCCCAATCAATGACTCGCAGCATATCCAGCGCACTCTGCCCCAGTATGGGCCACATATTGCGTCGAAAGTTGCCAAAAACGCGCGCGATTAGCTCCTCTTCAGACTCGTTGCCTCGCTCGCCATGTTGCCAGGGATCAAAGCTGAGCGCAACAAATCCCGCCGCCGCAAGATCCTGCAAATAGGGAAGCATAAGCTCTTTCGTACCGCTGAATGGAGGCACAAAGACTATTAGCTGGCGCGTGGAACGGCGCGTTTGCGGCTCACACCAGAGCGCAGGGATATGATCGATCCAGGCTGAGTTGGTCGAGAATTGCGAAATATTACTCATATGCTCCTCCTGATTGCATGCTATACATGCTACATCCACGCTCTGGGGTGAGGCCGAAAATGACAGGGGCGATGGCTGGTCCTCGCCCGTGGAGACATCACGCCGCCTGGAGAGCCGGGTAAGGACCAACCATCGCCCCTGTCATTTTCGAGTGATCCTTTCTCCATTTCATACCGTAGATGCTACTAATGACGATTATTGAATATATAACGCCATCTGTCGTAAATTGGTCGCTTTAACTATGGTTGATTACCACCTTTCCCAACGGTTGCTGTTCTTCATAGTAACGATACGCAGCCTTTGCATCGGCGAAGGGAAACACGCGGTCGATCACCGGCTTGAGCTGGTGTTGCGCGATGGCCTGATTCATGGCGATAAAGTGGGCGCGGCTACCGGCAAAGATGGGGCGCAGGGTGACGAGGTTGAAGAAAAAAGATCCGATATCAATCTTTGTCACATCGCTAGGAAGCCAGCCAATCAACACAACCTGTCCTGAAATTGCGGTTGCCTTGATCGATTGCTCAAGTGTGGCGGGATTGGTGGACTCAACAACGTGATCGACACCGTGACCATCTGTTATTGCGCGCACCGCTTCATCCCATTTGGGTGTCGTGCGGTAATTGACAATCTCGTCGGCCCCTAGCGCTTTGAGCCGTTGCGCCTTCTCCTCACTCGATGTGGTGGCAATCACGCGCGCACCAAAGAGTTTGGCGAACTGAAGGGCATAAAGGGAAACGCCCCCTGAACCCTGAACGAGGACGGTTTCGCCTACCTTGATTGGACGGCTCCCACCAAACAGCGCGTTCCAAGCAGTGACGCCAGCGGTAGGCAGCGCTGCGGCCTCTTCAAAAGAAAGGTGGTCGGGAATATGGACGATCCATTCTTCATTAAAGACAGCATATTCCGCCAGAAGACCATCCAGCGAGCCGCCAATCTGTGCTGCATAATCCCATCCAGGGAAGGCGAGGTCGTCAATCCACAGTGGCAGAGGAGTTGCCGCAACCCTATCGCCAATTTTGGCACGAGTGACGCCCGCGCCAACGGCCACAATCTCGCCTGCTCCATCTGCCAGCGGGACAACATCAGGCTTGATCGGCAAGGGATAGGTTCCCCACAGGATAGCCAGTTCGCGATAGTTCATTGCGCTGGCTCGCACTCGCACCAGCACCTCATGAGGTCCAGGTACAGGAACGTCGTGTTCCCTCAACGTCAAACTGGCAAGGCCTGCGCCTTTATTGGCATGATAACTTTTCATTTCATTCACTCTTTCTTTACAAAGGATGGCGAGCCAGAAACTCTTTGACAACACGGCTCGACTCTTCACGAAACTCAATCATATAGCTGTGCCGCCCATGCTCAACTATATACTTCTCTGCCCCTGGAATACGCTCTGCAAGTAGTTTGGCATTGGCGGTCGGATTCATCAGATCCTCGCTGCCGTGCATTACCAGCGTGGGAGCTATGATCATGGGCAAGAAATCCCAGGAATCGTGCCCCTCGCTGGCAAGATAGTGCAGCGTGCGTGCGTGCTCGGGGATGGTCGTCTGGAAGAGTGCTTTGACTGTTTCCAGATGGTCCTCAATCCAGGCGGGAGACAGGAACAAGGCTCCCATCGCCTTCAAAGCCTCCTGGGGATCTGCTGGCGGATTGGTCCAGAGTGCGTTGACCTCTGACGGACGAGGCACGCCATGCGCATTGCCCGGCGAGGTCGCACCAAGCACCAGCGCTCCTACGCGCTCTCCATGATCGATAGCCAACCATTGACTGATACGCCCACCCATCGAATGACCATAGACATGTGCATGCGCTATGCCAAGACGATCGAGTAACTCGGCGGCATCTTGAGCAAAGCCGCGCGTTGAATAAGGCGGCGCGGATGGCTTATCGCTGCGACCCGTTCCGCGATGGTCATAGACAATCACGCGATAACGGTCTGCGAAATCGTCGCGCACCTCGTTCCAGAAAGTATGATCTAATCCCTGGCCGCTGACGAGCAAAAGTGGTTCGCCCGCGCCCAACTCTTCATAGTACAGTTGCGTCCCATCCGAGACGGTGACAAATGGCATTGCATGTTGCTCCTTCTGCACAGATAACTGTTTCTGTAGAGCAAACTGTACCAGCTACACCGGAGAGCTGACACCACACTAAAAGGTGGTTTTGGGGATGGTTGATGGTTTATGAAAATTTCCTTGCAAAAGCGGTAAAGTCATTCGTAGTGGTCTGTCAAACTTCATTCGTTGATGCATCCAGAACATCCTCCGAGGTGGGACCGGATATGGCAGGGGCGATGGCTTGTCCTCGCCCTGTGGCCTCATCGCGCCTGGGGAGCCGGGCGAGGACAAGCCTTCGCCCCTGCCATATCCGGTTGTCATTCCAATGTGTTCATTGAAGTTTGACAGAGGAGTAGTGGAGCGATTGACTTTACAGGATTTGTTCGTAAAAACTCATTAAAGCAGGTTCAGTTCTTTTGCTCGTGCGAGGACTTGCGTGCGGCTATTCGCGTTCAGTTTGTTGAAGATCTGTCTTACATGCCACTTGACCGTATTCATGGAGATGATCAACCGGTCCGCGATTTCTTGATTCGACAGGCCGGAGGAGATGAGTTGCAGGATCTCCATTTCGCGACCGCTCAACACAGCGTTGGCAACCGTTTCCTGCTCGACGCTTGCGGCTAACAAAAGGGCGAGATACTCCGGGGCAATTAGCAGCGAGACAGCTTTTGTACGATGCGCCACCTGGACACGTTTAAGCAATCCGATCATCTCCGCACCCTCCTCGGTGAAGCTGCACACGTACCCCTCCGGTTCAGCCAGGGCAAGCGCCTGCATGATTGTACTGATCGCTTGCTCTGTCGCGCCTTGCGCCTGAAAAACGAGCGATTGCAGCGCCATCGCCTTGATTACCGCTCGCATTCGGCCCTCTTCCTGAGCCAGCGCAAGTAGTTGTGCCAGCACAGCTTCCGCCTCTGCGTATTTTCGGGCGGCCATTTGTACGCGGGCCAGAATGCGATACTCGCGCTCGCTACCAGTATTCAGAGGATAAGTTGCTGTTTGCCGCTCAAAATCCTGCATCCAGGGGAGAGCTGCCTCAACATCGCCGTGCCACACCGCAAATAATGCTTGATATGCTCTTGTTACCCCAACCGTCGTTGCCAGTTGTCTCTGCCTCCCCATCAGCTCTTCCCGCCGCAACAACGCGAGGCTTTCATCAGTTCGGCCCTGCGCCTCCGCAATCATGGCTCGGATGACAGTAATATCCAGCAATATAGCAGGCGACCTCACATCCCGGGACATTTGCATAGTCCGACTCATAAAGCTATCGGCCTCGTCCAGCCTGTTCCATTCGCGATGCACTTCCGCCATACCCAGACAGGCCATCCACATAGAGGGGATCTCCTCCGGCAACATCGAGAGCGTTTGTTGATAGATTTCCAGGGCGCGATGCAGTTGTCCCAACTCTTGTAGTTGATAGCCCAGATGTTCCAGGCTTAACACGCTGATATGCGGACTGTTGGCATCGCGAATGGCCTGCTCTAAGGCTCGATGCGCGGCGGTTGTATCTTTAAAGCGCAAAGCAATGCCGAGGCAGAGCGAGATAATACTGCGCATGAAGACGCTGGTTGCAGGTAAATATGCAAGGGCGCTGCGCGAAAGCTCTCTTGCCTGGAGAAAGTTCAAGCGTTGCGTTTCAATAAAGGCACGCACGACCAGCACCTCGCCCTCGATGACCTCACGCGGCAAACTCCATTCATAGTTCAAGATCTCCTCTATACGCTCTTCGGCAGCCTGGAGTTGTCCCAGAAAGGCTAGCACACGGGCATGCATGATGATGAGATCGGGTTTGCTGCGTATCAGTTGAGCGGGTAATGATGAGATCCAGCGATCCAGCATGGTGAAGTCGCCACGCCTCATTACCTCTTCGCCGCTCTGCCCTATCAATTGTGCCGCCTCCGCAAAATCCTGTAGCAGCAGGAAGTGGCTCATCGCCTCCTCGTAGTAGCCATTGTGCTGATACCAGCGTGCAGCCCTTTCATGGAGTTCACGCACATAATCGGGCTGGTGCTGCTGCAAGCGAGTACGCAAGAAGTCGGCAAAGAGTTGATGATAGCGATACCAGGCATGCTCATCATCCAGAGTGACGACAAACAGGTTGGCCTGCTCAAGCTGCGTTAGCATGGCCCGGCTCTCTGCGTCACCTGTTAGATCCTGACAGAGAGCGGCGTTCATACGCTCCAGGATGGAGGTATGCAGCAAGAAACGCTGCACCTGTTGTGGCTGCTTCTGAAGTACCTCTTCGGCCAGATAGTTCACAAGATGGTAATGATTGCCCGTGAAGGATGTGATAAAGGCCGGTATATCGTGCTGTCGTTGCAGAGAGAGGCCAGCGAGTTGCAGCGCGGCAATCCACCCCTCGGTCCGCTTTTCCAGCATAGCAATCTCGTCGGCGGTCAGGCGAAGGCCCATAACGGTATTGAGGAAAAGCGTCGTCTCTTCCTGCGAAAAGCGGAGATCAGCACTACGAATCTCCATCAGTTGATCGCTAATCCGCAAGCGAGCCAGGGGAAGTGGGGGATCGCTGCGGGTCACGATGAAGAGATGCAACCGGGCGGGAAGATGATCGAGCAGAAACGCTACGGACGCATGGATCGCAGGCATGGTAATTTCGTGATAGTCATCAAGGATCAGTGCGATATCCTCTTCAAGATTGAAGAGATCGTTTAAAAGAGCAGTCAGGACATTTTCAATGGGCACAGACTGGCGCGTAACCTCTAGCCGTTCTTGCGCCTTTTTGAACATCCCTGGACGCAGATGATCTAGCGCCGCCAGCACATAAGTCCAGAAGCGTTGCAGATCGTTATCATAGTTATCCAATGCCAACCAGGAGGCAGCAATCCTGCTATCGCGCATCCAGGCGGCCAGGGCCGTGGTCTTGCCCGACCCTGCCTGGGCTGAGATCAATGTCACCGCTCGCCGTGCGCCCTGTTCCAGCAGTTCAACAAGGTGCGGGCGTAGCACCAATGCGGCTCGAAGCTGCGGGGCATGAAATTTGCGTACAAGAAGGTTCTCTTTCAGCATCTCTGCCTTTTCCCCTGTTGCTTGATATCTTCTCTCGATCAGCCTCCGGCGCGTTTGACCTTATAGCCCAGCGAGGTCAGTTTTGCTATGACCTTCTCGCAATGATCGCCCTGGATCTCGATATTGCTGTCTTTGACGGTACCACCAGAGCCGCACAGCTTCTTCAGTTGTTGCCCCAGCGCGATTAGCTCTGCCTCGCTCCCTATGACGCCAGTGATAACGGTTACGGTCTTGCCTCCACGCTGCTTGCGATCACGCATCACACGCACGATGCCATCGCTCTTTTTCGTTGATGAGGTCGTGAGCTGATTGCAGCGACAATATTTATAGGACTGTCCACAACGAGGACAGGTATCAACTCTTCCGCTCTCGGTCGAATAGACGATGCGGTCAGACATAGTATATGCTCCTCTCAGGATATCGGGCAAGGAGAAGGGGCCGCACCGCAGCGCGATGCTGCAACACGACCCCCCTCCCGACTTGCTCTGGCTCGGTCAGAACTCGATGTTCAGGATGCCACAATAGTACGGCGCTTCTCGGAAGTCCGGGCGACGCTCCGCGATCTCGTCCGTGACGGGGAAGCGAACGAGGAAGATGACCCCCTCCTGCTCGACCGGCCAGGTGCTCTCATCGTCCGGTTGGGCGATGCGCACCTGGTTATTGCACGGGGACAGGTTGTGCACCTTGCCGCCTACGCGGATGCAGCGAAGCCGCCCCACGACGTTGACGATCACGAGGTTCTTGCTGGGGTCCGCGAACACGACCTCCGCAGCAACTGCGTTCTCCTCAGTAGTGCCGTCGAGGAACGCGACAGATCTCTCGATCCGGGCGATCCTTTCCGGGTTGACCAATCCACTCACCTTCTTAGTCTGAGAAGGCCCTTTGCCCTCCATCTAACAGGTGTTGAGCAAGCGTGGTCTCGTTCCTTGCGCCTGGCTCTACAGCAACTCACGCAGGGGCTCACTGTTTGGGAGGACAAGACCTGCTTCCTCCACCGCTCCAAAGAGCGCGGGTATGAGCCGAAGACCCGGCCATCGTTGGCACAGAGGCCAGTACAGCATGATGACGATACGCTACTCAACTTTTATTATAACAAATCAACAGGGAGCACTCAACCAGCGATCAGCACTCCCCAGGGCTTTCCAGTTCTCCGCTCAAAGGGGTGCAGGGGTCTCCCTGCCGGGGCCTGGGGCGTCCCCAGTTTCCTTCCCTCCTTCGCGCGCCGCCTGCGGCGGCGCGCAAAAGAGAAGAAAAAAGTTTTTTGCGGGGACACCCCGCACCCCGGCAAAGGGCTGCCGCCCTCTGCACTCCTGCTAGATGGGAGAATTGGAAAGCCCTGCAGCACTCCCCAATCGACGCGAAATTGCCATCCTTATCCGCTAGCAACATTGTATGATATACATAAAAACTGAGGAGAATAACTATGCTGATTATCGATGCCCATGAAGATATCGCTTATAACGCGCTCGAATGGGGACGCGATATTCGCGATTCGGTCTACGTTGTGCGTACGCGCGAGGAGCAGGCAGGATGTTGTTATAGCGGCGATGATAGCGTCGGGCCGGGAGGAATCGCCATGTCGGGTCTGCCAGAGTTGCGGCGCGGCGGAGTAGGAATCATTTTTGGCGTCATCTTTGCCTATCCACAGCGCGCCGCCTCATCGCCCGCAACATGCGCCAACACTCAGGCATACCATACCGCAGAAGAGGCGCACCGTATCGGGCAAGAGCAACTGGCCTACTATCAACAACTGGCCCAGGAGCCAGGGATTTCGCTGATCTGTAATGTAAAAGATCTGCGGCGCGTGCTGGCAGATTGGGAGATTTCCAGCCCCGATGATAGCGCTCGCCCTCTAGGAATCGTGCCACTGATGGAGGGTGCCGATCCGATTCGCACGCCCGCCGAAGTCGAGCAGTGGTTCGCCGATGGATTGCGCATTGTCGGGCTGGCATGGCAAGGCACACGCTACAGCGGAGGCACAAGAATGCCCGGTCCCCTGACCACGGATGGCAAAGCATTGCTGCGTGAGATGGAGCGCGTGGGCATGATCCTCGATACCTCACATCTGGCAGAAGAGAGCTTCTGGCAGGCGTTAGATCAGTTTCGCGGGTCGGTGATCGCCAGCCACAGCAATTGCCGCGTCTTCACGCCAACCGATCGCCATTTGAGTGATGACATGATCCGCGCCCTGGCAGCTCGTGATAGTGTCATCGGCATCGTTCCCGTCAACTTCTTTCTGGATGGCAACTGGTCGCGCACAAATCGCTTCCCGCTGAGGCTGGATCAGATGGTGAAACATATCGATCATGTCTGCCAGTTGGTCGGCGATGCGCACCACGTCGCCATTGGCAGTGATATTGATGGTGGATTTGGACGCGACGAGACGCCCGAAGAGATGGATACCGTGATGGATCTGGCGAAACTTGCCGATGCCTTGCGCTCAGCTGGCTATAAAGAAGAAGATATTGCTGGCATTATGGGCCGGAACTGGCAGCGCTTTTTAGAGCGAGCGCTTCCACAATCTTAAAGAGGAAGGGATTAAAAATTTGACACGAAACTAGCCGTCTGTCCGTGTATCCTGTGTTACATATGACTGCCAGGAGAGACAGAAGTGCTATGCAGAATTTGGAAGATATCACAATCGATCACTATCATATCGAGCGACAACTGGCTCATGGGGGAATGTCAGAGATTTATCTCGCACATGATATCGTATCGGGCCAGAAGGTCGCGGTCAAGATAGTCCACCGTAGCAATAGCGAGTATTACGAACGCTTTCGCTATGAAGCGGTGCTGATGTCTACATTGAAACATAAGCATATTCTATCCATGCTGGCTCATGGAGAATATGAGTCATGGTATTATCTAGTTACTCCGTACATCGCATATGGGACACTTAATAAGCGACTGGCCGAGGGCGTGCTGTCGGTGAAAGAGGCGGCAGAGATACTGGAGCAGTTAAGCGATGCCCTGCACTTTGCCCACGAGCAGGGCATCATTCATCGAGATATCAAGCCATCAAACGTGTTGTTAGATGAGGGCAAACACGTCTATCTGGCCGATTTCGGGCTGGCAAAGAGGGCAGGAGAAAACAAGGGTTTCACCGTCACCGGCATTATGATGGGAACGCCGGAATATATCGCCCCGGAACTGGCCGAGGAACCAGCTTCGGCAAGCAGCGATATCTACGCACTGGGCGTCCTGCTGTATCAGATGCTCACCGGCAAGGTGCCTTTTAGTGCCAGCACACCGCTTGCCATTTTTATGAAGCATGTTTCGGAACCTCCGCAGCGTCCATCTCTCCACAACTCCGCGCTTCCCGCCTCTGTTGAGAAAGTGATACTGAAAGCGCTAGAGAAAGATCCACGCAGGCGCTTCAGAACGGCGGAGGATCTGATGAACGCCTATCGTCTAGCAATGTCGGTTGAAGTTCCATACGTACGCGTGCTGGAAGAAACCGCAACGGTCGTTCCTTTCTCTATCAAGCAACCGACGCTACGACCTGTACGATTGATGAAACATCGATCACCCATCGCTCCCGTCACTACCGGAGCCGCTTGCTTGTTGCTTCTCCTCGGTTTATCGCTCCTCCTGACATACTATGAAGCCCCACTGCAATCTGTCCCTGCTCAACAACAGGGATACGCACAGATGACCACGCCAGCAACCTCGGCCCATCCGCATACACAGGTAACCGGAACGAACGACCAGAGAATCGAAGTCTATTTGAGAGATCCCTATAGAGATACGGGAGACAATCAGCAGGTAGAGGATAGCTGGATACAATCATCGACCACATACTGGCAAAACAACGAGGACAATAAACTGGGAGATGATGACGATAAACAAAATAACGATAAAAATAACGAGGGCAACGAAAACAACAAGCAGCATAACAATCATAACAATAATGGCAAGCAACATGGGAAGGCGAACGGGCATAAAAAGCATTGACCTGCTTGCCGACAACACGCTTGTAGAGGACGATTATCCTATCGTGCATCCATAACGCATTTACAAGCGTGTTACTTTTATGTAATCGTAACAAAATTCTCGCCACCTTATCAATCGTTGCCGCATCTCATAGTAGCATGCAGCAGATTGCCAATTTTCTCAGAACTTTTTGTTCCCTTTATTCATACAGGCAGTGAAATATGTCAGATTTAGCAGGAACGCATCTAGGTCATTATCGCCTTTTACGGTTATTAGGGAAAGGTGGCATGGCGGAAGTTTACCTGGCCTATGATGAGGAGAAGCAACGGGAAGTTGCTATTAAGATGATCAGCGGGCATAACGTTGATTATCTGGAACGCTTTATGCGTGAGGTAGCAGCGGTTGACAAGCTGACGCATAAGCATATTTTGCCGGCCTACGATTACGATAGCGAGGAGTCGTGGCATTATCTGGTTATGCCTTATATACCCGGCGGTACGCTACGCGAGCTGTTAGAGGAGGGACCACTCTCTCCAACAGCGGCGCTGGAACTGCTGGAACAGATCGCCGACGCATTGCAGTTTGCTCATGAGCAGGGTATTATTCACCGCGACATCAAACCCTCGAATATTCTCTTGCGCGATGCCCACTATGCCTATCTCGCGGATTTTGGTGTGGCGAAGTTTGTGGAGAACTCTAATCGCCTGACCCAGACGGGAACACTGCTGGGAACTCCTGAATATATGGCCCCCGATCTGGCTGAGGGACCAGCAACCAGCAGCACCGATATTTACGCACTGGGGATTGTCCTCTATCAGATGATCACGGGACAGCTCCCCTTTGTAGCCGAAACGCCGCTGGCGGTTTACTGGAAACAGATTCGCGATCAACCGCAATCACCGTCGCAGCATCAGCCGAGCCTCTCGCCCGCCATTGACGCGGTTATTCTTCGTGCGCTAGAAAAAGATCCACACCAGCGATTTCACACGGCACGCGAACTGGCTGAGGCGTTCCGTCAAGCGATAGAGAAGCCCGAACATTACCTTGCACAGGAACGCCAACGTCTCCGCTCGCGGCTCAAACAAGAACGGAAAGCGGCAACCCGGCGTCCTTTACGCCTCAGACGCCCAACACCCCCATCTGACCCGTCGTTTCTGCCGGAAGCAACGCCCGTCGCAGTGAAAACCAGGGAGCGACGCCCCGTAGCGATCACGCTGCCACCGTTGCCGATCCGTCGCAGAGCAGCGCGCAGCAACGATCTGGAAACGCCCTACCCGGCACAGCCGCTCTCTCAGCAGATCGTCCGGGAACAGCCGCGCATCAGGCGACGCCGAAATACAATGGTCGTCAGCATTGTCGCGCTCGGCTTCCTGCTGTTCGTTGGATTGCCCATGTCGTATATGTATTACGTCTTCGAGACGCATCGTTCTCAGGCAACCGTATTGCCAGTTTCAACACCATCGATACAGGCCACGCAACAGGCACCGCAGGGCCAGCCGCAGACACCAGCTTCCACCGGGGCCGCACCAACCATCACTGGCAGCACGCCTCTGCTGGATGATCCCTTGAGCGCAAATACGCCTGGACGCTGGACCGAGGATGCCAACCATTGCGTCTTTGCTAGTGGCAGCTACCACGTGAATGTGTTACAAACGAACTTCTTGCAGCCCTGCCCATTGCTCGCTCCAACCATCGACAACGCCGCCGTTCAGGTTGAGGTTTCGCTCCGATCCGGCAGCAACGCGGGCGTGATGCTGCGTGTCCAGGGCGAGGGTTTTTACGATTTCGAGATCAACAACCAGCGGCAATTCTTCTTGCGTCGCCATGATCCAGGCAAAGGTTCCAGCTATACCAGCCTCATCCCTCCAACGACCAGTTCAGCAATCCTGCCAGGAGGCTTGCCAAACACGCTCCTCGTTATAGCGAACGGGGCCAATTTTAAGCTGTACATCAACGGCACAGCGGTAGGCGAGGCGACCGATAGCACCTATGCCAGCGGACAGCTCGCTCTTGCTGCTGGCACCCTGGCCCCGCTACCTGGTGGCGAGGGCAGCTTTACCAATTTTAAGATCTTCAAGGTATCTTGAAATACATTTTCTCGCCGTCGTAATTACTCGATAAATCTCTATTTCATCTTATGCTCGATAAATCGCGCAACTAAGACAGCCAGTTTCCTCAAACTTGCGTGGTAAGATCTTCTCAGAAAATTTATAAAATCTCCACAACTAATGCGAATTGTTAAGATTTTGTGAGGTTTTAAGGTTGTCAGACCTCCCAAATCACGTTATGATATGTGGTAAGTTGACACAGCCATTGCTCAAGCATGCAAGGCAGATTTCCGTATAAAAATGAATATAAGGACTAGTTATGCAGCCAGATAAAGCTACTTCCGTTATACCAAACACGGGCCGGGCGCGTTTCCTCGACGCCTGCCATCTCCGCCAGCCGGACGCCACGCCGGTCTGGTTTATGCGGCAGGCCGGATATTGTCTGGTGGAATATCGCGAACTTCTCAAAAAATATGGCGTTCTAAAAATCGCGAAGACGCCTGAACTGTGTGCACGCGTTACGTTGATGCCTGTACAATCGCTGGGCGTTGATGTGGCAGTCCTGTACGCAGATATTATGCTCCCGGTCGAAGAGATGGGCGTTGCGCTGGAACTCAACCAGGAGATCGGACCGATCATCCAGCATCCCATCCGCACGCAGCAAGATATCGACGCACTGCGCGTCTTCCCTACAGAGGAGATCGCACCGTTTGTGATGGAGGCCATCGGCCTGGTTCGCCAGGATCTTGCAGGCAAACAGGCGGTGCTGGGCTTTGCTGGCTCCCCCTTCACGCTCGCCTGCTATATGATCGAGGGCAGACCTTCGCGTGATTACGCTATCTCCAAAGGCTTGATGTACGGCCGGCCCGAATTGTGGCATGCCTTGATGGAAAAATTGACAACAATGATCGTCAACTACCTCACTGCCCAGATTCGCGCTGGTGTCGATGCAGTACAGCTTTTCGATAGCTGGATCGGCTCGATCAGCCCGTCCGTCTATCGGCGCTTTGTGCAGCCCTACAATCGCCGCATCTTCGAGGCGGTGCGGCAGACTGGCACGCCAGCGATCCATTTCGGCACCAGTTCTTCGGCGCTGCTGGACGAGATGAAAGACGATGGAGCCTCGATCATTGGTGTGGATTGGCGCGTCGATCTGGACACGGCCTGGAAGCGGATAGGCTACGATCATGGCATTCAAGGCAATCTCGATCCCACAATTATGCTCACCTCCTGGCCAGTCATCGAGGCCGAGATGCACGATGTCTTGAGGCGCGCAGGAGGTCGTCCGGGGCATATCTTCAATCTGGGACATCGAGTCAGTACAGCGACCGATGAGAACCTGTTGCGTCGGCTGGTCGATGCAGTCCACGAAACGACCCGGCGATAAATCGACGTTGAATACGAATTACTTCTCGGGGCGAGTTGTTGCCCCGCACTCATAGGGAGAACAAAACAGATGGCAAATAAACATATTGGTGTATTGTTGATGACCTACGGTTCTCCGGCGACGCTGGATGATATGCCGATCTTCCTGAAAAATGTCTATGGTGGGCGCGACGCCTCTCCCGAGGTCATCGCCGAGTTTCGTCGCCGCTACGATCTGATCGGCGGCTCTCCATTGGTGCGCATCACCCGCGAGCAGGCGGCAGCGCTGCAAGAGAAGCTGAACAGCACCAGTACTGATGAAACCACCTATAGCGTAGGAGCTGGTATGCGGTTCGCTCCGCCCTTTATCACTGATGTCGTGCCGGATGTCGCGGCCCATGCGCAAACGCTGGTTGGCGTCATCATGTCGCCACAGTATTCCCCCATCATTATGAGTGGCTATGTACGCGCGCTGGAGGACGCAGCAGAGAAGTTGCATCGGGACGATCTGGAATTGAAGATCTCCGGCGACTGGCACCTGCAACCATCGTTCTTACGGGCGGTGGCGGATCGCATCAAGCAGGCGCTAGAGCGCTTCCCGGAGGACATACGCGAGAAGGTGCCGGTGTTGCTATCCGCACACAGCATGCCTAAACGTGTGGTTGAGAACGAGCCAGATTACATCAACAACTTGAAAGAGACGGCTAGCGCAGTTGCGAAGTTGGCTGGTCTCTCGTCGGATCGCTGGCAGTTCTGCTATCAGAGCGCGGGACACACGAAAGAGGAGTGGCTCAGACCTGATTTTGCCGATCTGATGCCAGAACTCAAGGAGGCGGGACACACCCATGTACTGATCGCCCCGGTCCAATTCCTGGCCGATCACCTGGAGATCCTCTACGATATCGAGATTGGCGCTCGCGAGCAGGCGGAAGAACACGGCATCCAGTTTGCCCGCACCGAATCGCTCAACACCACGCCTCTGTTTATCGACGCGCTGGCAGCTGTTGTGAAAGATACGCTGGCTAGGGAATAAGCGTTTTTCCTCATTCAGCAGCATCAACAATAAGGCTCCGCAAGTCAACTTGCGGAGCCTGTTTTTCATGCTTCTAGCGGGGCGCGACCTTGAAGTTCATCTTTGTCGAACCCTTCACAGTGCCATCGCTTTTGGTCATCTGTACGCTCTGGACCAGCACATAGTAGCCGGGAACGAGCGTGCCAGGCAGATTCAGTACATCAGTATAGGTCTGGTTTGTCCAGTTATCGGTATGGATCGGCTTAATGGAAGACACGGTAGGGCCATCAACCTCAACCCCGTCAGGTGTGGTCGCATGGCCAATAGCATCGATTGATTTAAAAGGCCCGATAATGCGAGCGTTAATCACGATTTGTGCAGGTTTCTCATCAATAGTTGTCGAATCAGGTTTTCCCTGCCAGCGCAAACGCATATGATCGCCAGGATGCCACAGATCGGTCTCCGGTGATGGCCGCGAGAGCGTAGTATAGCTATACGTTTGATGGACTGTGGCGGAACTTGAACACGCGGCGAGCAGAGGAAGCAGAACCAGGGTAACAGACATACAGACGACCAGCCACCTGAGATGAGCCTTACCCACTATAGGCATCGAGATATGCACTGAAAATCATCCTTTCCACAAGAGCCAGCACTCTCCTGTGTCTCAACGAGAGAGATGTGATACCGGAAAACAGGTTAGCAAGAGAATAATCATTCTTACTGGTGAATACAGGTATCGTTATTGATACTATTATATCCTGTTCCCTATTGATCCTCC
Organism: Reticulibacter mediterranei; assembly: GCF_016587455.1. NCBI lineage: Bacteria > Bacillati > Chloroflexota > Ktedonobacteria > Ktedonobacterales > Reticulibacteraceae > Reticulibacter > Reticulibacter mediterranei. Next base: position 3,926,684 of record NZ_BNJK01000001.1, read on the forward strand.
ATATGCCATCAGGTAGAACCGTACATATTGGTGATCGGAAGGACGAGATTGCAACACCAGAAGGAGGGCCAACATCATCTAGATTGATGATATTCTATTGAGGGAACGTGGCAGCGAGACAGAAGGTTTCACCGGGCCAGAGGAGACAAGAAAAAAGATAACACAACCGAATTGTTGGTTGTGTTATCCTTCTCATTTATCGATATAATCACGAAGCTACACGCAACGACTTGAAGAAATCGAACAAGAAACAATAGAATCTCTACAGGCTAACCAGGCAGAAACGCATAACAAGCTGGTCGAGCAAACAATAAATCAATTACAGAATATATAAAACTACAGAACGAAGCTATCAGCGAGAGGGCTGCGAGCGTTGTTGTCGCGCTTCTCCCCGTTGAGATTAACGGTCGAAGCTGCTGGCTGAGCGCCAGGTCGCTGAGTCGTTTGTGGATTATAGGTATTCTGAGTAGGTGGTGGCGTATTTTGCAAGCTCTGTAAGCTCTGCAAAGCTGCCTGAGACTGGGCGCTCATGGGAGCGGAAGCTCCGCTCTGCTCGTTGGCCAGTTGAATGGTTTTCCCTTCGATGACTACGGCGATACCAATGCCACGTCGTAGATCCGCGAGCTGACGGCGCAATTCACGATTCTCAGCCTCTAACGCATCCATCAATTTTTTTTGCTCAAGTAGCATCTGGGCGATGCCTTCAAAACCAGCACTAGCAGCACGATCCATTATGGACTCCTCTATACTTTTTTGTGTACCCATCAGTTCTAAAACAAAGTCTCCCATCAAAAGTGATAACGCCCTTCCAGCTACGTAGTACCCAACAACGGCACAATTCTCTGAAAAATCGCTGCCGCTACGTCTGTTTTGGGCATTACAGGTAGATCTTCCATTGAACCATTGGCATGAAAAATGAACACTTTATTGGTGTCTGAGCCAAACCCGCTGTCTGAACGGCTGACATCATTTGCTACAAGAAGGTCCAGGTGTTTTTGCACGAGCTTCTGCTGCGCATAGGCAATCAGGTTTTCGGTTTCGGCAGCGAAGCCAACGCGCACCAGACGTTGATGCTGCGATGCTTTATCGACAACCTCGGCCACTTCTTGCAAAATATCAGGGTTCCGCACCATATGCAGGGTCAGGCCCCCATCATTGCCATGTTCACTCTTTTCCTGCGTTCCTGACTGGCCGCCAGTTTTCTTGATCTTTTGAGCAGCAACCTGAGCCGGACGAAAATCTGCTACGGCGGCACTCATAATCAGAACATCTGCGGCGGTAATGAAACGTAAAACAGCGTCACGCATCTGTATAGCTGTCTCCACCCGATGGAGTTCAACGCCGTAGGGAGGAGGTAGCGTTGCGGACCCTGTTATTAATATAACGTGCGCTCCGCGATCTCTTGCTTCTCTTGCCAGAGAGTAGCCCATCTTTCCCGATGAGCGGTTTCCCACATAGCGAACTGGATCGATAGGTTCCTGTGTGCCACCAGCAGTAATCACAACATGCTTGCCAGCAAGATCGCCGTGCCGTCCGAGAGTTGCTGTGATCGCACTCAACAACACAGCCGTTTCGGGCAAACGTCCGGGACCAACAGCACCAGAAGCCAGACGACCAACTTCTGGTTCGACGATCAATGCACCACGATCCCGCAGCAGGGCAAGATTTGCCTGTGTTGCAGGATGTGTATACATGTCTTTGTACATCGCGGGAGCCAGCAATAGCGGCGCTCGCGTTGCCAGTGCCACAGCGGTAAGCATGTTATCAGCCATACCGTGAGCAAGTTTGGCAATTGTATTGGCGGTTGCAGGAACAATTACCAGCAGGTCCGCCGCCTCCGCCAGCGCGATATGGGTTTCGGCGGCTTTTCCCGACGGCTCCCAGAGGTCGCTATAAACTGAGCGGTGGCTCATAGTAGCAAAGGTGAGAGGACGGACAAAATCTTCTGCGTGTTCCGTCATGATGACATCGACCAGAGCGCCAGCCTGCTGAAGCTTGCTGACCAGATCGACCGCCTTGTACGAGGCAATCCCACCACAAACGCCGACAACAATATGTTTATTGAGTAACATGCAGATTTCTAAACCGGAATGACCAGTTCCCCTTATATGGACAAGCCTTACAACTTCCCCGCATAGAGAACACTGCTACAATAGCATACGTTGATACTCTGCGACAAGCTGCTTGCCCCAGAAGTACCATACGTATGCTAATCACTTTGCAGCGTTAAGCCCGTACATCCTTCTTTTTCAGGAACCAGGCGATTAACGCACCAAATCCTATAATCATTACGATCAGGATGACCCAAACCAGAAGAAGGTGGAATACCGCCTGCGCCTGCGAAAAGGTCGAAAAGAGATTTCCCCAGTAAGAAAAGCCATCAGCGCCCAGCTTATCGCCATGTAAGCCGACCGTTGACCCCATACCAGCCATCGCCCAGCGAGCCGGAAAGAAAGCGGCAGGCAGTTGCAAAAAGGTCGGATTATCCAGCGAGAAGACCACACCTGCGAAAATGACCTGCGGGATCAGCACAATCGGCACAAAGCTCATCGCTCGGTCGTTGTTGGGTACGATGGCCGAGATGGTCAGACCGAGCATCAGACCAGCCAGCGAAGTGAGCGCCATCGTGATATAGATCTCCAATACCGGCGGTAAGAAGATACTATGCCTGAATGGTGCCTTGAGATGCACCAGCAAGACGATAACCAGACTTTGCAGGAGACACAGCACGCCCAGCACGACGATTTTCGAGAACATATACGGGATCAGGCCCAGATTGACCGCGCGCTCGCGACGATAAATGGGAGCCTCTTTGACGATCTCACGCGCGCCATTGATACAGCCAAACATGACGGCTGCAAAGGCCATAATAAAGAGGATCTTTTGTGCATCGCCGCCCGATCCCTGCGCGATGGCATCCTGTTGCAGTTGCGCCTTCGATTTTCCTTGCTGGGCCGCAAACGCATCGCCCTGCGGTCCATTGAGCAGATCGCGCACGCGCTGACAGTCAATCGAGACGATGGGACCGGAGGTTGCCAGCGGATTCTGGCGCAAAGGACAGTTCGTAATGCTGGTGGCGTCGAACGTGCCATGTCCCGCCATCAGGAAAAGGATCAGGCCGATGATTGGAGCCTGAAGCAGCAGGATCATCAGGTTGCCAACATCGTTGCGCAACAGTTCCAGGTAGCGTGCGGAGAGGATGCGGAACTGTCGCCAGGGATTGCCGCGCTTGGGAGGGCGGATCGCGGCATTGCTCACACGCTGGCTGGTCTGCCCGGCCGGTCCCTGCTGCAAGGGGGCAACCACATATTTCTGGAAGTCCGGCGACTGCTTGAAGCGCATCTCAGCCTCGGCGGGAACGTTGGGGTTCTCGTCGGTTGGCTCCAACGCACTATAAATTTCGGCGAAATCGGTTTTGCCGAAGTAGGCTTTGGTGTCGTTGGGCGGACCGAAGTAGGCCAGACGACCACCCTGACAGAGGAAGCAGACATAATCGCAGGCGTTGATATTGTTGGTGGCGTGCGTCACGAGCACAATCGTACGTCCCCGGTCGGCCAGACGACGCATCAACAACATCATCTTACGATCAAGGCCCGGATCAAGGCCCGACGTTGGCTCATCCAGGAAGAAGACGCTCGGGTTTGCCAGTAGTTCCAGCGCAATCGAGACGCGTTTGCGCTGTCCACCAGAAAGCTTATTAACAAGCAGGTGGCGGCGTGCCTTCATCTCCACATCTTCCAGCACCTCGTTAATGCGCTCTTGAATCTGCTGCTCCGTAAAGTCGTTTGGCAGGCGCAACCGAGCGGCATAATAGAGCGCGCGCTCAACGCTCAGTTCGCGGTGGATAATGTCGTCCTGTGGCACATAGCCCAACTGCGTGCTGAAGGCGGCGAGATTGTGATAGTAGTCCTGCCCGTTATAGAAAACCATGCCATCTTGAGCCGGTCGCAAGCCATTAAGGGCATCCAACAACGTGGATTTACCAGCGCCGGAGCCGCCAACCAGGGCCACAAATTTACGCGGAGGAATGGCAATCGAAATATCGTTCACCAGAATGGCATTATTGTTGCCGGTCTTCTTCAAGTGAAGGGCATCGATGCGAACCGCCTGGCTCTCGTCCTGCTGCGTTAACTGCGTGCCAGTAAAGGTGATTTTGAAGGGGCCGATACGAATTACGTCGCCCGCGCCGAGTACCTGGTTCGAGACGCGTTTAGGCTGTTCGTTGATATAGGTGCCATTGGTGCTACGCATATCAACGAGACGGTAGCCGCCCTGCATCAATTCCAGACGCGCATGGTGTCCCGAAACCTGGGGATGGTTCAGCACAACCGTATTGTCGCTGGCACGACCAAGGGTGATGAGGGGAGCACCCAGCGGGATCGGACGAATTTCGGGGAGCGCCTCCTGAGAAGCCCCGCTACCATCATTGTAGGTGAGGGTAACAAATGTACCATGCTCGTCGCTAATACGGAGGATATCGCCCCTGGTGAGTACCTTGCGCCACTGCTGATTGCCCGCAATCGCCTGTCCCATATAGTCGATGCCGTTGCGGGTCTGTCCATTCCTGGCGCGTGGATGAGGATGGATAAAGACAAGCTGATTTCCCTCATGCACAATTTGAGCATGGAAGCCGGAAACGGTGGGAGCATTGATGACGATATCGTTGGAGGGATCACGTCCGATGCTGATGACCTGTTTTGTGAGTGGATAGGGTTGGCGCTCCTGACCGGTGTTGGTGCTGACTTCGAGCGTTGGCGTTCCACCTGGAAGACTGGCCTGAGCTGGGGCCGCATCAAACGCGCGCTGGGTGCCAAATTCTGCTGGTGCGCCATACGGTTGAGCCTCCAGCGTTGGTATATAGGGAGGTGAGCTGGGAGGAGGAGGCGTGATTCCCGATGGCGATGCTGGCACTCCTGGCAAGGATACACCACCGGGCTGATTGGGAAATGCCATTTGCGCTGAGGCCGCTTGCTGTTGCGCACCACCTGCCACGCTGAAAACGAAACTGGATGATGCACCCAGACTGATCACGTCCTGTTCATGCAGCACGATCTGTGGAACATCGCGCTGATTGACGGTCAGAGAGTTTTGCGGCGTCAGCTTCCGAATATTCCAGGCTCCATTATGCCAGACGATTTGCGCATGATGGCGTGAGACGGATGGATCAGGGATGATAATATCGTTGCCGGGTTCACGACCAATATTGATAGTCGTTTTATTCAACTGATGAGTGCTGCCAGCAAGCGGGCCTGACAGGAACCGGATCGTACCGACGATTGGTGGTCCATTTACCGCGTCCATGAAGATTTGCCGCACGTTCTACCGCCACAATATGCTTATGCGCCCCATCACACAAGCAATATTCTTGTCGAATGCATAGATGCACGATGCAGACGGAAAGGGTACGGTCTCTCCTTTCTTGATGAGAGTGATGAGCGTACTATATGCGGAGTAATAATTTAGAGCAAAAATGACGGAGATAACATATAATGGCACTCCGCATCTCTGGGCCATTATAAAGGATACCTGTAATGGGTGCAATATTTGCCTCGTGGATTCGCGCTTACGCTTGAGCTTTATGGATATTGACATCGCCAGTACTGACATCCAGAATCAGCTTTGCCGTCGCCTGTGAAGGAGCCTGGCTATTGAGCGGACCGTGATAGTTCACCGGCCCGCCGTTGTTAGTGACCTCAATAGGAAATTCGCTATGGATCGCACCAACATTCGTATTGGCGTCAAGAGTGACATTGGTATTGCCAGGCAGCGTTACATCAATAGTACCCTTCTCACTCTGTAAAACGTAGCGAGCGTTCGTATCTGGTGTATCAGGTAGCAACAACCAGCCACTAAATGTCACATTTCCTTGAGCGGTACCGATCCGCGAACCGGGAGCCAGCACTGCATGCGAAATCTTGACATTGCCGGTGCCGCCGCTAATTTGTAGCGACCCGCTCACCCCATCAACAGTTATCGCACCGACAGGAGCCTCGATATCGAGCAACAAAGAGGCGATGTTATCCTGTGGCAGCGCCTTCTGAGGCAAGGTAATAGAGATATCAACGGCATCGCTGGTAGTTCGCAACAAGCCCTCGCTATCCGGGATCGTTACGTTGACGGTCAGAGTATTCGCTCCAGCATTACCAGTAGAAATAGCGGTAGGAGTTGAGGAAGGCGTGGGTGTTCCCTGCGGTTTGGTGCAGGTGAGAGGATTGGTGATCGTTCCAGGCGGTTGCACCTCGACAGCGATACGGCCAAACGCTTGATTGGCATCGCTCTGCGTGTTCTTATGCACAATCTTCTTGCTTTTGACCGTAGCGCTTGTTGCATTGGGATCAACCTTGATGGAGATATTGCCGATCTTGTCGCAAACCTGAATCTGCGAGAGAGCGGCGGGCAAGACAACCTGTGTCGTATCTTCGTGCGTGAAGGTTTGCAGACCACCACCAACCGGCCCGATACCGATGCCCCCCTGTCCCTGAGAAGCGCGAAAAGCCAGGAAGACCACAACAGCCGCGCCAACGACCGTCACCAGGATTCCCAACAGGCAACCCGTGAGCAAAGCAGGCCAGACGCGGCGGCGACGAGGACGACGGTTGCGAGGTCGTGGACGTGGAGGATACGGGCGTCTGGGAGAATAAGCATCCTGCTCGTATTCATCATAGTAGCGTCTAGCCGGTCGTCTACCTTCTCTATTTCTTCCGTTATCCATATAGGGTCTTCGGCCTCGCTTTCCAACTGAGGGGCTATGTAGATTATTTGTACCTGCACCAGTACTACGAACGAGATACTGCGCAGGTTTGCTTCCTCTCTCTACGAACAAACCTGGTAATCTCATTCGTAGTTTCCCGATTTATCGGGAGGCCGAGCTACCTCTGTAACGCACCTCCCCTCCCGATAAATCGGGAAACTACGAAAGGAAAATTTCATAATAGAGAAGATTACATGGGAGCCTGGATGGTAACACCCTCATTATATTTCGAGAGTTTAAAGGTGCGCACCGTCTGTGTGCTATCGCCCTGTACCGCAACGCCGCTCATTTTAATCAGGTAGGGCAGCTTATCGGTTTTGCCGATACAGGTTGTCGTATCAACGGTTGATCCGGCTGGAGCCGCACCACTGCCGGTAATGCCAGCGATGTATTTTGCATCGAGCTTGCCGCTGGTACTCCAACAGGGAGTGCCATCCACATCGCTATCGGTTGGCGTGCTGGGATTCTGAATATTGCCCAGGATAGCGGCGATGCCTGTTTGTGGATTCGACAGGGTGCGAGGATCGAAGACGCCCGGAGCCTCAGTCCACTTGCCGGTAATCGGATCGGTGATATACTGTTTATCTCCAATCGCGATCAGCTTGACCTGGGCCGCGTTGCCAAGCATCAACACATTGCCCTGAGCCTGAAGCTTATCCGGCACCAGTGTATCGCCGTCTGCATCCTTAATCACCACATTTCCGGTTGTGCCGGGATTTTCCGCGACAAGATTGAAATGATATGATTTCACCTTCTGGATTGCCGTCTGTGCATCGCTGAGCAGTTGTTTGGCGTCGGGCGCGTTCGTGTCGCCTCCGCCACACGCGGTCAGCAGGAAGATGAGTGCAAGCAGGCCACAGATGGGTAGGGAACGTCTGTATTGTAGAAGCATGAACATTCCTCCATGGTGGTTATTTGGTGGCATACCGCCCAATCAGACCGATAGAGAGTGCCACCCAGAGTATTATACAGCGCAGTTCGTTGTTATAAACGTGGAAATCAAGGGGATTTTGCCAGTGTAACGATTCCTCTCAGATGGTACAATAGAAAACGTATGAATCGTACTGACCGTCTCTTGGCTATTGTGCTCGAATTGCAGGGCAAAGGGCGACAACGCGCCGAAGATCTGGCCCGCACGTTCGAGACCAGCAAACGAACCATTTATCGGGACATTCAGGCTCTTGGCGAGTCCGGTGTCCCGCTAATCTCGACGCCTGGACATGGCTATTCGCTGATGCCCGGTTATTTCTTGCCGCCCCTGAGCTTTAGCACCGAAGAGGCGACAATGCTTCTGCTGGGCAGCGATTTCATGGCCCAGAACTTCGATGCCCAGTATCGAGCTGCCGCGCAATCTGCCAGCCGCAAGATTATCGGCGTCTTGCCTTCCCAGCTACGTGACGAGGTAGAGTATCTTCAAAGCAGCATCCACTTTGTCGCGCTGGGAGTCAATAGCAATCCCGCTGAACATGAGAAGCTTCAACTTTTGCGCCGTGCTATTCTCGATCACCATATAGTCCATTTTACCTATCACACACGCTATGCCAGCAATGGCAACGATACAACCAACGAGCGAGACGCCAACCCCTATGGCCTCTCTTATTTTCTTCAGTCCTGGCACCTGGTCGCCTATTGCCATTTGCGCAAGGATAATCGCGTCTTTCGCCTGGATCGTATCGAGAATCTTACTATTCTCGAAAAAACCTTTCAACGTCCCGAAAACTTTCAGCTTCGTCCTCCCACACGCGAGAAAGATCGTGCGATTGTCATCCGCGCCCTTTTCGATCACGAGGTTGCTCGCTGGGTGCTTGAAGCACGCTCTTTTCCCATCACCTCAAAGGAAGAGACACCCGAAGGATTGTTGGTCACGCTGATGGTGAGACAGGAGAGCCTTGCCCTGCAATGGCTGCTCAGCTGGGGACAACATGTGCGCGTGCTGGAACCGGAGTCAGTACGGCAACACCTGTTTGAAGAGGCGCAGGGAATGTTGCGCAACCACCAGCCCACAGTAGCAGAGCAAAAAGTCCAGACTGTATTGACATAATGCTGCTCAGTTTGTTTCCTACCCCTTTCGTTTCATCTTAACTCGTTTTGTTTTCCATTTATATGTATGGATATAGACAAAAAGGCTATACCACTGCACACAAAGTTGACAGCCGGTATGCAATCATTTATCATGGAAGAAGAGTTAGCAAACGCCCTTGATGCCTTTTCGTATCATCTCCGTTGACCGGCCAAAACCTGTCAACCCCTTGCTCTTATCTATCACCAAAGGGCGTTGCGCTCGCTCTTTCGCTCTTTACACAGTTCGGTTCGGTGTTTGAAATCAGCATTGCCACCACACAGACCATCATCGCTTCACTACTTGGATGAATACCAGGGAAGGCTACTCCATGCAAGCGGATGTCACTCTCGGTGTCATTATCGCAGCGTTCGCTCCACCCTTTGGAGCAGCTATCATTATTCTCTTCTGTCTACAATCGTATGTGTCTTTGCACATCGGACAGTATAACTGTATTATCGATACTTATAATCGTATGTTGCACAAAAAAGAGAAAAGCGTTTTCACCTATACGCTTGAAAGCACAATGTATGTCTGCATTCAACCAATCAGACATATCCTGGCTCATAACCTCCACCATGCTGCATGCCCATCCCATCGCCTCTTCCACCACTGTAATATCAACATATATCAATATAGTGGTGGCGATGGGGCGGATGCGAAGTATCGAGCTGTACGGCCTGCTCCAAAACTGGCTCTACATGCGCTGCACTTATTGCAAAAGAAAGATGCTGATTGCAATCAGTTCTTTGATGTTTTTGATGCCTTGCCTCTATTCATTAGCGGGGAAACTACTATAAAAAGGAGAACATAAGATGATGGAAACTGAGAGTGCGCTTGAGCATAATAAGCGTGGGGCGGCACATGCGATGGCCGGTGAGTACCAGCTCGCCCTGACCGAATTTTCGCAGGCGATTGCCCTGGAACCCGACGAACCCTCTGTTTACCACAACCGCGCCCTTGTCCATCGCAGCCTGAGCGATTATCAACTGGCGATTGCTGATCTGGACACGGCCATCGAGCTGCGACCCAGCTATACATCAGCTTATTATCAGCGCGGTCTGACCTACTATTTGCTCAAGAAATACCGCAAAGCCATTTATGACTTTAGTATGGCGCTCTCTCTGAAGCCAGAAGATATGGTTGGCCCAACCATTGGGCGCAGTCTGGCATATATGGTGCTGGATGAATATGAGCAGGCTATTTTGAATCTGGATCGAGCCATTACAATCAATCCTGCACAGGCGGGGATGATGGGAGCATACAACAGTCGCGGACAGGCACATATAGCCCTCAAGCGATTTGACCGTGCCATTCTCGATTTTGAGGAGGCGCTTGAATTGACCCCGGACGATGTGGTCCTGCTCAATAGACTTGGCGCAGCCTATACCGACAATGGACAGCCCCAGCACGCCATCCAGCACTATACAAAGGCACTCTCACTCCAACCCGGCACAGCATTCACCTATAATAATCGTGGTGAGGCGTATCGTCTGCTCAAACGATATCACGAGGCGATCGCTGATTTCGAGAGCGCGCTGTCCCTTGACTCTACGCTGGCCCTCGTCTACTACAATCGTGGCCTGGCCTATACTGGCCTGAACGATTATGAGCAAGCGCTGGCCGATTATCAAAAAGCGCTGGATTTTGAGCCGACGCTCTACGGCGTACACAAGGATCGAGCACGAGTATATCAGGCGCTCAAGCAGAACTGGGATGCCATCGCCGATTACTGCTGCTTTCTGGAAGAGATTCCCAACGACATCACCTCTCTCTTCCAGCGCGGCACCCTGTATTTAGGGATGAACCAGGCGCGCACAGCCATCGAAGACTTCAATCGCGTGATCGAGCTGGAGCCAGACTATGCTCCTGCATATAACAGTCGCGGTGAAGCATATCTGCGCCTGCCCGATATCCACCGTGCCAGAGAGGACTACCAGCGCAGTTGGGAGCTTGATAGAAGCCGGGTCCAGCATGGTTGGATGAGCCAATGGATCGATATGTGTCTCAGCATGCCCGACGCGAGCATGGCAGATCGTCTGGAACAGATCGCCGAAGCCGACTCGCACGATTACGCAGCCTATCTCTGCCGTGGGGTGGCGCTCTGGTTACGCGGCGACGTGGAGAATGCATTGACCGAAATCAAGCTGGCAATCGCGCTTGAACCGGGCCAGTGGGGTGCCTATTTCTGGCAGGGAATGCTCTGCGCCTCCCTGCAACGCGACACCTACGCGCTCGCCTCCTTCTCCGAAGCGCTCAAGGCAAACATCCCCCCAATGTTGCTCGCCCCCCTGCACTGGCTCAAGCAGGAGCGCCCCGACTTCTATAGCGAGCATGCAATGGCCTGGTTGAAGCAACAATAAATAATCGCGTTATTTGGTACACGTGAAAAATGACAGATATGGTAGGGGCGATGGCTGGTCCTCGTCCTGTAACCCTACCAATGCGCTTGGGGAGGCGGACGAGGACCAGCCATCGCCCCTACCATATTCGACCTCACCCCGGAGTTCGTAGATGCACCAGCAAAATTTATTTGAAAATACACATAGTTCAGGTTGTAGCACTTTGTGGCAGCTTGTTTGATCTGAGATAAAGTGGTACACTACTCGATATGCTGAGGCGAGTGATAGCGCTTCGGCAATCTTGTTTGATCCGCGAGAAAGTGATACACTACTGGCATTACTGAGGAAGAAACGTTGCTACTTTATCTCAACGTCTTAGAGAGATGTAGCGGCGATAAGAGGAGGCGGTGTTTCATCCCCCATTGTGGCTATTTGAGTCGCGTGGAGGTTCGCAACGCCGAGGAGATGTTGTGACAAAGCGAATACTCGTTGTTGACGATAGAAATGATCTACTTCACCTGATGCGCCGCGTTCTGGAAGATGAACAGTATCAGGTTTCTATCTTGCAAGATGGTAGAGATGCATTCGCCACCGTCAGAAGCCAACTACCTGACCTGCTGATCCTCGATCTCAAGCTGGGCACGATATCGGGGCAGGATGTCTTGAAACAACTCAAAAGCGATGAGGTTACGGCTGATGTTCCCGTCATCGTGTATACAGCTGCCGTTCTCGAAGCCGATGAGGTCGCGAAACTGATAGAGGGCGATCAGCAACACTACCAGAACGTCCACCTGCTGCGCAAGCCATTTGAACTCAATACGCTCCTCGATACCGTTGAGGAACTGCTGGAGAACTCTGGACGAGGATAATTACTTCGCTGCCCTTCCCTCGCTCCCAGAAATACATGCTCGGATACGGTCTGCACGACGCTTTTTCTCTTTGACTGCATACGTGACAGATCAGTCATCCGTTATACTATAGGATGTAGGCAGAGAATTCGTGTTGTAGGTGCCTGTGGCGATGTAGCTCTATGTCCTTTCCGGTCGTTACACCATTATGAACTCTCTACACACGTTTTCGCGGAGAAAGGAAGGTAAACCGCAATGAAGTTCCTGTTAGGATTACTCACAGGGTTAGGTCTGGGCGTCTTAATCGGTCTACTATTTGCACCGCAATCGGGAGCAGCTACCCGCTCATTGTTAAGCGAACAGAGCGTCAGATTGCGCTCCGGCGAGCTAAGCGATGATATTCGCTCGCGCGCACGCGAAGCGCTCGAACAGGGCCGCGAAGTGTATAGCCGCACCAAAGGCGAGCTAACCGAACGCTACACCAACGCTCGCTCTGGCAACCTGTAGCCATTGCCAGCTTGCCTCCCTACCTGAGAGTCAAGCTTTCAACATGTTATCGGTCTTTCCATACATAATGAGAAAAAATAGAGAGTGATCTTCACAACCAGTAAACGAAGATCACTCTCTATTTCGTTGGAAAGGGCGCAACTATAAACGAAGCGAAACCGAAGTTGAAGTAGGAATTGGTTGTTGTGGTCGTCCTACATAATTAGCCATGCTGAGTCCTTCTTCTGCCCTATTACCCATTTTAAACTCATTGTCGTGGAAAACAGCGGGAGTGCCACAATTGAATCTCATTCTGTTGCTCCGCTGCTAATAATCTATCACATTTGCTACACCAGGTCAATAGAAATTTCCATTTTTAGCGTTCTCTGAATACATTGTAATTTGATATGCTAATATTATATATTTTGACATACAAAGACACATCGCGATTGATGTGTAATACAAGAAACGATGACGTTTGTTTCATCATCGATGCGCCGTTAAAATGGAGGAGTCATCAAAACATAGATATTTTGTATGACGAATAGTTCATGTTCGTTCTCTCCGCCCGTTTCTCATGGTATACTTTTCTCGCAATGGAACAAGATTCACTCGATGCACAAACACCCACTATACTGCTAGCTGATCGGCAAATGGGGGCGGTGATTGAAAGCCTGCTCTTTGTTTCCGGGCGGCCCCTGCAAAGGGGGGAGCTACGCAAGCTTATAGGGGTTGATGAGGAGCATTTAACGGCGGCGCTGGCCGCGCTGGAATACTATCTGGAAAGCCAGCAGCGGGGGATTCGTCTGCAACGGCTGGGCGATCAGGTGCAGTTGGTCACGGCCCCGGAGCATGCGCGTTATGTGGCGGCTCTGCTGGGACTCCCAATGACGGCAAAATTAACGCCTGCCGCACTGGAAACGTTGGCCGTCATTGCCTATCGTCAACCGATGACGCGGAGCCAGATTGAGTCGGTACGCGGCGTCAATAGTGATCGCGCGCTGGCCAGCCTCATTCAGCATGGGCTGGTCGCGGAAGTGGGACGTGCCCAAACGGTAGGTCGCCCGGCCCTCTTCGCCACCACTGCCGAGTTTTTACAACAGTTTGGCCTGACCAGCCTGGAACAGTTGCCTCATATCAAACCACCGGAAGCGCACGCTGAAGATGAAGAGCAACCGAAAGAACAGGAGAGCGAGGAATAGATCATGCGTATCGGACGGCATATGCCCACTAACTCCCGACTCGTCAAAGCGGCGGAAATGGCTCAACAGATTGGTTGTAACGCCATCCAGATTTTCGCCAGCAATCCGACCGGCTGGACGCCACCAGCGGACGATCTTGAGGGAGATGCGCTCTTCGCCAGCGCCGCTCAAGCGTGCGGCCTCGATCCAATCGTCATTCACGCGCCCTATCTCATCAATCTTGGCTCGCCTGATGAGGTCAACTGGCAGAAATCTATCGCTCTGCTGACCTGGACATTACGGCGCGGCGCTCGTCTGGGAGCGAAATATGTCATATTTCACACGGGCAGCCATCGTGGATCAGGCGTCGAAGCTGGTATAGCTCGAATTGCGCAGGGGATTACACGAGTATTGTCAGAGACACCGGCTGAGGTAATGTTGCTGCTCGAAAACGATGTTGGTGCAGGCAACTCATTGGGCGGGAAATTCGCACAACTGGCCGCCGTTCTCGATCTGTTGCCCGAGTATCAAAATCGCCTCGGCGTCTGTCTGGATACCGCGCACCTGTGGGGCTACGGCTACGATATCTCCAGTGCAGAGACAACGCTGAATGTCTTACAACAATTTGTGGACATGATCGATCCACAACGCTTGAAGGTCATCCATCTTAACGACACCGAGAAGGCGCTGGGGAGCCACCGCGATGTGCATGCGCGGCTGGGAGAAGGCATCATCGGCGAGGACGGACTACGCACCCTCCTGCAAGATCCACGCATCGATCACGCGGCAGTGTTGATGGAGACGCCCATTAAAACGGACGAGAACAACAAAGAGGATTGGGAGGCTGATATTGAACAGATTGCACGCGCGAAAAGCCTGATGTGTGAGCAGAACGCTCTCTAATCGATTTTAGAGAGACCTGCCGAGACGTAAATTGCCGGGATTACAGTTGGCTTCGATGTCGGTGTGCCGGTTGGGGTTGGTTGCACCGAACTACTCGTTGGCGTAACCGTTGGTCTGGGTGTAGGTGTTGCCCTTGTATGAGTTGGTTTCGCTGTCGGTTTGGGCGTCGGCTTTGCAGTCGGTTTGGGCGTTGGCGTGAAGCTCACATGAGTCGGTTTGGGTGTTGGCTTCACCGTTGGTTTGGCGGTAGGGGAAGGCGGCACCCGGGTCGGTTTGCTGGTGGCTGTGGGTGCCTGCGTGGGAGTTGGTGTGGCGGTCGGTGTTGGGGTCGGTGTTGGCTTTGCCTGCGTTGGCTTTGCGGTCGGAACCTTCGTCGGTTCTGAGGTTGGCGTTGGCGTTGGTGTGGCCGTTGCCGTCGGTGTTGGCTTTTGTGGCGGTGGTGTCGGAGTCGGCACCACCGTCGTTGCTGTTGGGCTAGGTTTAGGCGTTGGGGTCGGGGTTGCAGTGGGCGTCGGTGTTGGCTGGGCAGAATGGACAGTCAGCAACACCGTCACAGTGACGGCATTTCCCGAAGCTGGCGTAAACTGTACCTGGGCAGAATAAGGAGTCGTACTCCCTTTGAGCTTTGAGGCATCCACGGAGAACGTTACCTTCGTCGAGGCTCCAGATTTGCCGTTGCCGCTCTCAGGAGAGACGCTCAACCAGGATGGAGTGTCGCTTGCACTCCACCCGGTCGTATCGCCGCCGTTATTGGTGATCGTCACTGATTGAGATTGCGGATTGTTGCCCTCCGTCGTTGAGAAGCTCAGTGATGTATCGCTCACCTGCAACGACGCGGAGGCCACATTGATCGTAATCGGCACCTTGATCGGGCTGTTACTGGCAGCTTTCCCGGTCGTGGCATCAACCGCCGTAATCGTCAGATAGGTGCTGATTGGACCATGACCACCATTGATGCCGGTCGCATTGACGCTCACCGTCACGGAGGTACTGGCGTTGCCATTCAGAGTATGCGTTCCCCCACCAGACAGAGAAACGTAGGAAGGCGCATCCTGGGCAAGTGCAGCCGTCCACTTCATCGCTGAGCCGCCATGATTGCTAATCGAGACAGGCAACGACGCCTGACCCGTTGTTACCGGGATCGAGAGCGAAGAGGGGCTGACCCCAAGCGTTGGCGATGATTGCACAGCCAGAGAGACGCCAACAGTCTGAGGACTGCCCTCAATCGCAACACCGCCATTGGTCGCCGTGAGGGCAATGCTCCCGGTATAGTTTCCCGCCTGAAGATTTTTGGCGTTGACACTCACCGTGAACGTGGCGCTCTGTCCAGCTGAGATGCTCGCAGACGAGGGCGAGAGCGAGAGCCAGTTTGAACCGGACCCCAGCGTCGTCTTCGTCGCAATCGTCACGCTCCCGCTGCACGCGCCACTGACAGAGACCGTGAAGGTCTTCGTCTTTGGTGAAGCATCCATCCCCTCTTCCGCATTAAAGCCGACAGCCGATTGAGAGGGCTGCTGCAATGAGCAGGAAGGTTGAATGCTCAATGTCACCGGGATCTGGATGGCGTTTCCAAGCGATGCACCCGTCGAGCTATCTGTAGCAGTAATCGTCACCGAACCGTTGTACGTCCCCGCTTTGAGACCGGAAGTGGACGCGCTCAAATTGACCGTACTGGACTGGTTAGCGGCAACCTTCCCGGAGGTGGAAGATGCGCTCAGCCAAGAGCCACTGAGCGAGGCATTCCAGTTCACAGCATGAGGACACGCACCATCGGCCTTAATGGTTAGCTTCTGCGCCGCGAGCTGCGTCGCTTGATTCGCCGAGCTGACGAAATTAAAGCCATTGGGCGAGGTGCTAATGCTGCACGCTCCCTGTACCACAAACGAGACCGGGATCGTGCGCGGACTGCCACCAGCAGAGTGACCGGACGAATCGGTAGCATTAATGGTGATCGAACCATTATAGGTTCCGGGTGCCAGCGAATTCGAGAGCGTCGCGGAAACCTTCAAATTGATCGACTGATGGCTTGCAAGCTGTCCAGCAGCCGGAGCATCAAAGAGTCCGGTTGCACCCAGCAACGTTGTAGACGCCGACTGTGTATTTGATGGTTGAGCGGAGAGCTGTCCCGACGTTGGCGAAACGGAGAGCCAGTCGCCACCATTCGAAGTGGAGGCCGAGGCGCTCCATTTGAACGTCCCTCCGCCGGTATTGCTGACCGTAATGTTCCGTGAAGCCGGACTTTGTTGTCCTGCCACTGCGCTAAACGAGAGAGAAGAAGGACTTGCGCTCATCAGCGGCGTCGTTGACTGGCCCATCGTGTAGGTCACGGCTACGGTCTGCGTCCCCATAGAAGAGGAAAAAGCTATTGAGCCATGATAGACACCCGGAGCCAGACCAGCGGTATTGATATCTACAGTCGGGTTAGAGGGCGTCTTGCCACTCTTCGCACTGAGAGAGATCCAGTTATCGCTCGTCGTGGCTGTCCAGGAGATCGCGCTCTTACAATTCTGAGAAGTTCCCAGATTGACCGTTTGCGAATCTGGCGATGAGAGCCGATACACGCTGGTAAAGTTGAGCTGTGTTGGCTGAGCGGCAAGCGTGCAGCGAGGTCCGACTGTGACGCTGACATAGACGCTCTGAGGCGTATTCTGAGCATCGTCCGAACCTGTGCTGTCAAAGGTAATGACGCCGTTGTAGGTACCGGGCAACAGGTGTCCTGTATCAACCTTGACCGTTACCGAATCTTGCGAATCTTTATCAACCATACCGGACTGCGGCGAAGCTGAGAGCCATTGGGAGTTCGAGGATGCATGCCAGTTGAGCTGCTGCCCCCCCGGATTATTGATCGTAACGGTTTGTGGCGCAGGAGAAGAGCCGCCATCGGTGGCCGAGAACGACAGCACCGCCGGGCTAATCTGCATGATCGCCTGATTGCCAGATTGTAGCGCCGTAACCTGCATCTTCACCTCGATGGTATCAGAGCCACCATTGGAAGCGAAGGTGATGCGCGCGCTATAGGGACCGGGTTGCAGTTTTGAGCGATCAACCGCAATCTTTACCTGAGTTGTCTGGCCGCTGATAAAACTGCCGCTGGCCGGGCTGACGAGGAGCCAGGTTACAGACGTATGCGCCTGCCATGAAATCAGACCACCGCCCGTATTTGTCAGCGCCACTGTCTTTACGCTACTCTCACTTGGATCGCCCGTCCCCAGGTCCAGGCTATTGACCGAGAGATGAAAGTGGCCAGGTCGCGAAGGTCCACTCTCTCCCGTCACCAGAATAGGAAACGAGACGGTTTTATGGGTGACGGCATCCTCCGCATTGAGCGTATGTGGAAGCGCACCCCAATCCTGCAAGACCTGAACGGTGTCGCTAAAACTGCCGTGCGCGTCGGTGGTAATAATCGTGTTGCCAGCCGTATCCCACATGGGCATCGCATTATCGCGGGTCAGCCCCACCTGCGTATGAGGGGTAAAGTTTGTACCACGCAACGTGATTAAGCCCCCAACAGCAACGCTGCTTGGCGTCACCTGCAAGGCCATTTCGTTACTTTCAGGAGTAGCACCAGCCAGACCGCGCCCCAGCGAGACGAAGACGCCAAAGACGCCGCTCAACACCAGGGCGATCATCACAAGCATACTGGCCCATACAACGATGCCGGGGGTATGGCTGCGCCTGGCAAACGGAACTGGCACACGCGGCGGTGTCGGGCGAGGAGGGTAGCTGGGTTTGAGACGATTGGGGGTCAGCTCAACATCCTTGTGCCAGGTGGCAGGATGGAACTCATCCTCGTCCATTTCCTGAGATGCCTGATCCATCAGGTCATCCAGCAGGGGCCGCGTAATCAACCCGCGACGCAATCGTCCGGGCGTGCTTATTACCGTTGCAACGTTCGTCTGCCCACCCCGTACGCCGGGCATGGTCATTTCCAGATCTTGAGGATGTATCTCGCGTTGTACTGAAGAAGATGCAGGCACGAGGGTATCCTGTGCCGCTATCTGCTCTTCTGCTTGCTGCCGGGCTATCCTTTGATCGTTGAGAAGTTTAATTGATGACGGGGTAATCATTTCGCCACAAAAGGCGCAATAATTGGCCCAGTCGGGCAGTTCCTTGCCACAATTCGGGCAACGTATTCTCTTCATAGACGGCCCCCCTTGCCGGACAGATACGCGATTTTTGCCTTATGAATAGTTTATTTGAATAGATCTTAAAAAAGCGCAAACCCTCCCCACATACTAAGGATTGTATGCAATAATATCAATTCCTGTCAACTTTTCATAGGCAGTCCGGGTTCATTGGCAGTTTCCGTGCAGAACAAACGAAATTTCTGTTGGAATATTTCCTACAATCTGGAGGGTACAAAGCAAGCATACTTAAAGGATATCAGAGAGTACAGATCCAATTGGATAACTTGCCCTATCTGCACTATTCTACATTAGCCCCTATCTATTAAAAAAGTATCACAAAATTGTAAAGAATCTGTCGCAACATCTCTGGCAATTCGTGCAATTACTACTGAGATTACTCAGGATGAAAACTGTAACCAGGTTAAGATATTTATAAGAGAGGGAAGCAGAGGTACCGGTATGAGCGGAAGTACTTGACGGATCAGCATCCCTCTCCTAGAATCAATACTCGATACGCAACGAACCTGGGAGGAGTAACTGATTTATGGTAGATCGCGTCGGTCAGCAACTAGGCAACTATCATCTGGTACGCCGTATAGGAGAAGGTGGTTTTGCTGATGTCTATCTAGGCGAGCATATTCATCTGGGAACACGAGCCGCCATCAAAGTACTCCAGATGCAACTGCTGGAGAAAAAGAATATTGACGCGTTCCATAATGAAGCAAGGATGATTGCCCACCTGGTTCACCCGCATATTATTCGCGTCCTCGACTATGGAGTCCAGGATTGGGTTCCTTTTCTGGTCATGGACTATGCACCAGGCGGAACGCTACGTCAACACTTTACCGGCAAGCCAGCTCAGATCTCCAGGCTGTTTCCCTATATCACACAGATGGCCGCCGCGCTCCAATATGCCCATGACCGGCACCTCATTCATCGCGACGTGAAGCCTGAAAATATGCTGTTGGGCGCAAACGGCGAGATTTTGCTGACCGACTTTGGCTTTGCGATGGTGGTTGAGAATATCAATTCGCGCGGCACCAAAGATATGTCTGGTACAGCGGTCTACATGGCCCCCGAACAATTGAAAGGGCAGCCGTGCGCCGCCAGCGATCAATACTCATTGGGCGTTGTGATCTACGAATGGTTGAGCGGCACCAGACCTTTTCATGGCTCGTTCTCCGAAGTGGCGAGTCAACAGATGCTCGTTCCCATCCAACCGTTGCGAGAGAAGATACCAGACCTCGCAACGGAAATCGAAGCCGTCGTCATGAGAGCGCTGACACAGGAACCGGAACACCGCTTTGGGAGCGTTAAAGAGTTTGCCCAATCGCTATTGCTGGCATATCAGGCGAGCAGAAGAAATCGCGGTGCGTCGCAGCGGACAGGGGTGTCCATGCCCGGCTGGTTGCCACCCGCCACCAGTGGGGTATTTCCGCCACAATCGCTCAGCGGCAACCCAAATTCGTTGTCGGGCCTCACCAATCCAAACTCGCTTTCGGGGCTTTCGGGTCCAGGTTCTTTATCGGGCCTGACCGGGCCGTCCTCACTCTCTGGATTTGCCAATCCAAACTCACAAACGTTTAAAAGGCCTTCCGGTTTGCGACCATCAGGAGCCAGGCCAACATCACCGTCATTGCCATCGCTCAGCGGGTTGACAGCGCCTCCTGGTGGACAACCCACGATCCCTTCACAGTCGATGAAAAGGCCAATCACACAAACATCGCTCCCTGGGATACCCAGGGTGAATCCGCAGACACCACGCAGTACTGGACCCGCCTTACCGCCTCTACGCTCATCCGGTCCCTTCCCGCCAGTATCGCCCTCGTCAGGGCATATCCCTTCCATACGCCAACGATCGACGCAGGGCAATCTGCCAGTTATCTCATCTGAGGGGAATAGGATGACACAAAACTCATCCACCAGACCATTTCCCTCCTCGCAGCGGCCAATAAATCAGGTCTCGCTGTCGGGCCATATCACAACGCCAGTGCCCTCCAGTAAACAATCGTCGGGCAATGTATCTTTTTCGGTCCCGTCCAAACCTACTACAGAGGCAGAGGAGATCAAGCAGCTTTACGCGGAACTGGACGAGATCAATAAAGCCAACGCTGGCACCAAACCGCTACCTCAAAGAGGGCGTTCTGGCTTTGACAAAACCGTGCTCTGGCTTATATCGATACTTGTCGTTTTACTGGTACTTGGCAGCACCGGCGGCCTTTTCTATCTGGAAAACGCCAATCAAGCGAAAGACAGGACGCTTCAGGCAACCAGCACGAGCCAGAACGCCGCACAGCCAACAGCTGCCACGACGCAACCAACACCCACACAGACGACAGACCAGACCATTCCTACTGCAACGGTGAATACAGCCAATCCTTATCCGCCCAAAACCGGCACGCTGGTCATTAACGATCCGTTAAGCAAGAATAACTACAAGTGGCAAGAATACACAGACACTAACACCGGCAATTCCTGCAAATTTTCCGGCGGTGCCTATCACGTGGCTTCTATTGGCAATAGCGTTGCAGCAGGCACCTGTTTTGCGCAGGCGACCGATTTCACCAACTTCACCTATCAGGTGCAGATGAACATTCTCCAGGCTGGCGCACAATTCAGCGGCGGCGGCATTATGTTCCGGGGCAATAGTCAGAGCGGCATCTATTACTATTTCGAGATATATAAAAGTGGACGCTATAACCTCACCGCCTGCTTCGGACCAGGCAAAGCGAACTGTACGGTGCAGATCTCGGGCTACCCTAAACAGACCTTCACCGTCGCCGGGTTTAATACGACGCCGGACCAGCCAAACACGCTGGCGGTGGTCGCTCACGATACCGCCTTCGACATCTATGTGAACCAGCAGCACGCCCTCGGCCCAATCTACGATGGCAACTTCACACACGGTATGATCGGCGTCTACGCGACGGGTGGTCTCGATACTGGTCCACAGGAGGCCGCAGAGGTCGTCTTTAGCAACGTCAAGGTCTGGCGGCAATAACCCCTCACAATCCCCCGACCGTTACATTGGAAAGCGATGTAGCGGTCTTTTTTCATTTATTTTTCGGGCATAAAAAACGCAGATGCTCTTGAGAGAAACGAGAAGAGAGTGTAACGGGCCGGTGGTGGACTCCTACGAGTCCCACCACCGGGCTGCGAACAGAACCCTACGGCTCAGTCGCAGCGAACCCTACTTGCTCATTTGAAGTTGAGGGACTGGCAAAACCCCTGGTTAAGAAATAACCAGAAAAACACAACCATATCCTTACTAAAATCCTACTCCTCCCCTGCTCTGGTTACACCTCACGGCTCGAAACGTATAGATACGTGAAAGGCATGAGAACGTTCAGCTCATGATGTACACGATAGATAAATGAGTAAAGAGCAACGTACACCATTTCGGCGACAATTTATAAAACCGTTGTCGCTGATTCCAAATAATGGGCCAGCCGCTTCTCCTGAGATATCAATGCCTTTGTCTCCCCCTGTGATAGGAGAAACGGCTGATCTGACAGAACTCACCACACTAAAAACTCCGGTAGTCATACCAGAACAATCGACGCAACAATGGTCGCCACCACCATTCTTTACCGAACTACAAACTGGCAAATCTGATGCCGTATCCACACCGGTCGAACCGACATCATCGGCATGGGCAATGCCAGCGCCGAGGCAGCACACCTCCGGGCTTTTCTCCGCTGGTTCCAGCGTCGCGCCCCCTCCGCAGGACATGACTTCAGCGGCCTGGACCATGTTACAGATTGAGCAAAACCTGACAGCAAAGCAGACTCCCGTTTCATGGGGAGCACCTCAGACGGAGCAGCAAGCGGCGGTCGCGCAAGCCAGACCAATCTCAGAAGCATGGGCGCTTCCACAACCCGAGCAAAACGCGCTAATCTCGCAGACAGTCCGGCCCCCACAACAAACAAAGCAGCCCGCTGCACCATCTCTTCCCCAGCAGCAGAAAACTCGCAAGAAGCGCGTGCCGATCTGGTTTGCGGCATGCAGCGTGATTGTAATTATTGTGCTGGTGTTAGGTCTGGGGAACGGCACGGTGGGAGCCTGGGCCGCGGATACGTTCCGCGCCATCGTCGGCCCGGTCGCTACCGCGCAAATCGAGGCCTGGTATCTCAACGCACAAAACAAGGTGCAACAATGGCAATTCCAGGCCAGCGGCCAGCATGTCAATTCGCCCTGGAAGTTGACTCCAACGGCGGTCAAGCCGACGCCAACACCAACACCTCCGGCCTGGTCCACCATGAAACCGATGCCTCTGTCCGCGATGCAACCGATTGTCTCGCCAGCCCTTGATGGTGAGGGAACCTGGAACGTATTAGAGCAGGCACCAAAACCCTATAACTATCTCCCGTTAAGCGCCCGGGCCTTTATTCGCCCCGATCCGACCTATCCTTACGCCATTGTGACGCTTTTACAGTTTGACGCGCGTTTTTCACATCTACACGTCGTATCAGGCACGCAGGAGCCGGGAGGACCGCTGGGGAATCATGGAGCCGGGATTATTCCTAAGAAAGATCAGCAGGACAATACATTACTGGCAGCACTCAATGGCGGATTCAAGTATGCAGATGGCGCATATGGATTGATGACCGATGGCGTCGTCTATGTGCCGCCGCAGCCAAAGACCGCCACCATCGCCATTACGCGCGAGGGGAAACTACTATTGGGCAGTTGGGGAATTGATCCGCAACTCAAGAGCGACAACAAAGATCTCATCGCATGGCGTCAGAACGCCTCACTGCTGATCAACAAAGGAGTTATTAACCCCTTAACGAAAGATGGAGCGGCCTGGGGAGGCACCATCTTGAATAGCGAATACACGTGGCGTTCAGGTCTTGGCATTACCGCAGAGGGGAATCTGGTCTACGCGGCAGGCAATGCGCTGGTGCCGGAGACGCTGGGAAAAGCGTTGCTGGCTGCTGGCGCGGTGACGGCGATGGAGACAGACATCAACCCGTTCTGGGTCCGCGCCTTCCTCTATCAACGTGATAGTGCCGGAAATTTGACGATCACCAAGCTCAATCCGCAGATGCAGGGGACCGGCTACGAATATCTGGACGTGGACCAGCGCGACTTCTTCTACCTGACGCGCTATGCTCCCCCCATCGACGGAGCCACACCAACCGCGACACCTAAGACGGGAAAGAAATCCTCTCCATAACCTGGAAAGCACCATCTCACGTAGCGACAATCCCTTGCGGTTGTCGCGGGCTGCTAATGATGCGTATGGCCTGCGACAACCGCAAGGGATTGTCGCTACGGTGGGGTACAGGTTGCATCCCTTCATCAGAGAGACTATGATTGATAAAATAGAGAGGGTTTCGTTATCGGCAGCCAACTTTCCCAAAACTTGACAGGAAGTGACTCAAAGTTTATAATGAAGATGCAGTAAAGTTTGGGTACTATCTCATCGCTGATGGGAAAATAGAGAATATTAAGGAGTTTACAACTGTTATGGAAGAGCCACAGGAGAAGTCAGCAGAACAGCAGCCCACTCCTGCATCTGACCAGCAGTCTGAATCCACAAATATGAACATAAACACCAATAACAACACGCCTTCTGAAGAGGCCGCACGCATCGCAGAGTTAGAAGCGCAGCTGGCTCAGGCTAAACAAGAAGCCGCCGAGAACTGGAACAAATATCTGCGCGAAAGGGCCGAGCAGGATAACTTCCGCAAACGGCAAGAGCGCGTACTGGCGGATCGTGTTCTGCATCAGAAGAAGGCACTTTTCCATAAATTACTTGATGTGATGGATAATGTGGAGCGAGCGCTGGTTTATCAGGATACGCTGGACAAAGCACAACTGCAACAGACATTGCGAATGCTGCACTGGCAAATGAACGAAGTATTGCGTAGTGAAGGACTCTCGCCGGTCGCAACGGTGGGCGAAACCTTTAATCCCTATATTCATGAAGCCATCGAAGCGGTCGAAAGCAGCGATCAGCCCGAAGGTACAATCGTTGAAGAGGCACGCAAGGGCTATACGCTTGGCGAAGAGACGCTTCGCCCTGCACGCGTCAAAGTGAGCATGGGAAATAATCCCGGCAACAATAAATAGTCGAGATAGACAGGGTGCGCATACGAGCAAAGCTAGTGGGAAAGTGCCTGAGAGAGCGAATACGTGTACGCGCTCAGGCATTTTTCCAGTTAAGAGAGACAAGAAGAAATTATGGATTATAAGGATTATTACAAGACGCTCGGTGTCGCGCGTGGAGCTAGCGCGGATGAAATCAAGAAGGCCTTTCGCAAGCTGGCCCGCAAATATCATCCCGATGTCAATCCCGGCGACAAGAAATCCGAGGAAAAGTTTAAAGAGATCAACGAGGCGTACGAGGTGCTTTCCGATCCAGAGAAGCGGCGCAAGTACGACACGTTGGGTCCGAACTGGCAGGAACAGTTTGGTCCGAGCTTCTCACGCTCACGCAGCAATGCCTACACTTACAACGGCGGACGAACTGCCGGTGCCCCCTTCGATTTTGATGCCAACTCTGGCTTCTCCGACTTCTTCGAGGCGCTGTTTGGGCGCGGTCCTCAGATGAGCGGTATGGGAGGCATGCGCGGCGCAAGCGATATACGGCGGCGGGCTGGCGACAATATCGAGCAACCGGTCGAGGTGACGTTGCAGGAAGCCTATGTCGGCGGGTCGCGCACCTTCAATATCCAGTCAACCGAGGTCTGCCCGACCTGTAAAGGGACCGGGGAAGTGAACAACAAAACCTGCTCAACGTGTGGCGGCCAGGGAGTCCTCCCTCGCAACAAGCGCATCCAGGTGAAGATTCCGGCTGGCGTTGACAATGGATCGAAGATTCGTGTGGCTGGCGAAGGTCAACCCGGCATTGGTGGTGGGCCGCGCGGCGACCTGTTCCTGGTCATCAGCGTCAAGCCCGATCCCACGTTTGAGCGCAAGGGCGACGATCTCAACGTTGATATTGACGTTGAGCTGGTCAAAGCCATGCTGGGCGGCGAAGTTCCAGTTCCCACGCCTGACGGCCGCAAATTGATCCTGACCATTCCACCGGAAACGCAGAACAATCGCGTCTTCCGTCTGGCCGGAAAGGGCATGCCGCGCCTGCGTGGAGAGGGAAACGGCAACCTCTATGCACACGTCAAAGTCGTCTTGCCGATGCATCTTTCAGCGGACGAGCGAGAATTGTTTGAGAAGCTGGCACGCAGCCGAAACGTCGAAGTCCATTCATAAGAGGAGAGTCTAATCATGCCTGAGAAGGGCGATGGCGCGTGGTATATCATCAGCGTGGCAGCCCAGAGAGCGCAAGTACACGAACAAACACTGCGTCATTACGAACGCCTTGGACTCATCGAGCCAGCGCGTAAGGGAAGTAGTCCGCATAGTCCACGCCTCTATTCAGATCGTGATATCGAACGCGTCATGCAAATTCGCCGTTTGATGCACGATCTGGGCGTCAACCTCGCGGGCGTCGAGGCGATCTTGCATATGAAGGACCGCATGGAACAGATGCAAATGGAGGTGGAGGAAGAGATGGAGAAGATGCGCAATCAGCACGCGCTGGAGATGAGAAGATTAAAAGATATCATCGAGCGCCTGCAACGCGGTGCTAATGCTGGCAGTGGATCTGAACCTTCCCAATTCTAACTTCGGACGCAACGCGAAGAATGGAACAACACAAGAAATGGGGAGAGCCATCCGAATATGGCAGGGGCGCTGGTTGCCCCATCATCGCGACTGTGGAGGCGGGCGAGGACCAACCAGCGCCCCTGCCATATTCGGGTTAATCTTGAGGTGGCTCGGCTGGCATCAAGTGGCGCTCCATCTTGAGGGCGATAATGCGGGTCGCGGCCTCATCCACGCGCGATTTCGCCAGGCGTCCATCGTGCAACGCCTCCTTGAGACCATTCAGCATATCAATCATCTGTCCCGCACCTGTCGGGCCAAGCAGCATATCGTTCCCGGCGTTCAGCGCCAGCACTCCGGCTTCGGGCATACTGATCTGCTTCCCATTGATCTCGACTCCCTTCATATACAACGCATCTGTCAGCGTCACCCCATCGTAGCCAAACTCATTGCGCAGAATATCGGTCATAAAGATCGGAGATAGCTCGGCGGGATAGACAGGATCAATCGCGGGCATCAGCACATCAGTTGGCATAATCATACCGGGCCGCTCAAGCATATCCTCGCTCTGAATAAAATGCTTGAAGGGGGCCAGTTCGACGGCGTAGAGCTGCTCTTTTGTGCGATTGACGACAGGCAGCCCGAAATGGGCATCAATCGCGGCATCGCCCAGGCCAGGGAAATGTTTGATACAGGCCGCAACTCCATCGCTCTGCATCGCTTTCATATATGGTCCGGCAAATTTCTCCACCGAGTCCACAGTATAGCCAAAAGTGCGCGTGACCTGATCGGGCGCGTCTGGTCGCAGAGCCACATCGACATCGGGAGCCAGATTGACGTTAATGCCCAGGGCAAGCAGATCGTGCGCGACCTTATGCCCCTGCTCTGCCGCGACATTGGGGTCGCCGGTCCGATAGATGGAGAGCGCGGAAGTACGCGGAGGATAAATATGGGTCAGACGATGGACGATGCCACCCTCTTCGTCGCTGGAGATGAGCAGCGGTAAGCGTGCATGCTGTTGCATAGCAGCGATATCGCGCTTCGTCTGATCAAAGGTCATCATCTGAAACTCGTACATGATGACACCGCCCGCATGCAGTTGGGAGATCATCATATCGAGATCGGGCGAATAATACTGATCGTCATACTCAACCATAATGAGTTGTCCCAGCTCTTCGTCAAGCGACATACGAGCGACATAGAGGCTGGCGAGCTGTTTATAGCTCATATGCGCGGAGAGGTGATGCAATTTATCGACCTGCTGAGCAGTGAGAGGTCGCGCGACAAAAGAGCCATAATGCCTGAAGGGTGTGTGTCCCGGCGCTGGCGTTAGCGCTTCATCTTCAAAGAAGTGTTGCCAGGTGAATGTGCCAGCCAGAACCAGCACAACCAGAGCGCAGAGCGTGATAAGCAGGCGAGCATTATAGCTCTTTTGTCGCGGACGTGATGGAGCAGCGACGCCGGGACGGTGAGGATGCCCCACATTGCGTTGCTTTGAAGGTCCACGAGTTGTCATGTTACGCTCCATGTATCACCTGCCAAAACAGCAGATCATGATGTTAAGGCTCAGTCTTCAAGCCAGTCTGTGATGAATTGTGGGCTCTGGTGAATATCAATCTGCCTCAGTGGGCCATCGCCAGAATTAACAAATTTGTGAGGTGTTTCTGCCGGAACAATCACCACCTGTCCGGCCTTCGCAGCGAGCGTCTCCGAGCCAACAGTAAACGTGACGCGCCCCTCTTGAATCACAAAGATTTCTCCGTAGGGATGCTTGTGCAAGCGCACGCTATCGCCCGGCGGCATATCAACCCAGATAAATGAAACGTTGGTCTCTCCATGCAGATATCCCTGAAATTCATACACGTTTCCGTCATGCGGCAATTCATCCCTGGTAAGAACGGTATAGCTCACACGGCCTCCTTAATGTTAAGAACGCATCAGAAGCGCCTTTTGTTGCCCTCTTTTCTCTTCTTTCTGTTCAACTGGCGCGCCCTCCCATTGCTCAACACGCTTTGCTCTTCTTCATCGAAGGCCGGGGCAGCTGCGACCTCTGGCATCTCATAATCTGTTTCCTCGCCCCCAGACGACTCCGGCTCATCCTGACCAGCCTCTTCCTCCATAGCAAAAATCGCTGCCACCTCATCTGGCAAAGGTGCAGTTTCCAGCAACGGCGTTTCCTGATCCTCCGCCTCTGGATGAGGCAGAGGTGCCGCTTCGTCTTCATCCTCGTCAATAAACGTTTCATCCTCTTGAGGTGTATATGATCGGGATTCATATGACGAAAACGACTGCTCTCTCTGCTTCTTCTTCTCCCTACCTCTCCCTGCTTCTACCTCTAGAGGCTCCTCACCACTTATTGTTTCAAGGTCATTTTGCCATGAGAATGGCCCGGTATCGTTATCAGAAGGGGCTGGAGCGGGTAAGGGAACGACCGGAGCGGCAGTAAACGCCTGGGCAGCTGGAATAGCAGCTGACTCTGGCGCGCCACTCTGCCGGGCAGCAGGCCCGCTTTTTCTTTCTTGTTGTTGCAAATATGCCTTCCATGAAGATGGCTGCTGCTCCGGTACAGGCGTGGAGGGAAGATCAGGCGGTTGCTGAAAGTCGGATAGTGACTCATCCTCAGCGGGCGGCAGAGGCGTATTGATGGTTGTGAGATGGCGCTGCCATGTTGAGGCACGCACATGAGGCACGACCGAAGCTGGCAACAGGGCATAGTCAAAGACGATCTTAATCGCGCGGTTCTGGCTCTTGCTGCTCGCCGTTGTGAGCGCGTGTTGATAGTTGGTCAGTGCGAAACGGTGCGTAATCAGCGACTCAGGGCGCAATCGGTTGCGAGCAATCAACTCGGTAGCGATACTAAACGTCGAGCGCCTGTTCGCGGTCTCCGGGGGCCAGCTCTCGATGCCATGACTGAGCGAGCCAAGCAGGTTGACTTCCTGATACCAGAGGGGCGTCATATCAAGGTGCATCATGTGTAGATCAACGCCCACCAGCACAACGGTCGATGTGGCACGCACCCAGCGTAGAGCATCGTGCAGCGTTTTCTGCGAGCCAATCGTATCATAAATCACATCGAAGCCACCCATCAACATCTGATTGCCAAGCCAGCCGTGATAGAGTTCAGAGTGCGTGACCTGCTGGACCCCCTGATAGCCATCCTGTGGATAGATGATATGCTCTACGCCCAGCCGCGTTGCCTGCTCGATCTGAAAAGCGTAACGAGCCAGCACGCTCACCTTCGCCTCCGGGACCAGCGCACGCAGCAACATCACGGTCAACAGGCCAATCGTGCCAGCGCCAACCACCAGCACATGCTCGTCCGGTTGGGGCAAGCGGCGCAAGATAGCATGCAAAGCCACCGCAGTCGGTTCCAGCATCACCGCCTGTTCATCGCTCAGGCTCTCAGGTACGCGAAATAACTGCTGCTCCGGCAACAACATCTCCTCGCTCCAACCACCACCAAGCGGTGCCGGCGCTGGTAGTTCGCCCCGCTCACACAGATTGTAGCGGCCCGTCGCGCAGAAAGAGCAAAGTGGTTCGGCTCCGGTTGAGAGGCAGTTGGGGCTATATTGCAGAACCACGCGGTCGCCAATGCGCAAATGTTGCACATCCTCGCCAACTTCAATGACCTCGCCAACCACTTCATGTCCTAGATAAGTGGGATGACGCCCGGACACTGCGGCAGGGGCAACGCGCAAATCGCCTTTCGCGTAGATCAAATGGAGATCGCTCCCACAGATGCCAGCCAATCGATTGCGCACCCGAACCCAGTTTGAGGCCGCCAATCGCTCACGAGGCACATTTTCTACGCGTAAAGGAGCGAAGGAAGAGAAATACGCGCCAGGCCAGAATTGACCGAGGAGACGAGTCAAAAGAATACGTTTTGGGTCGAGATCCAGGGTTGAGGTCCACATAATTCCACGTACCTTTTATCTGGAGGTCGCCAGTGGATCAGGCTGCTGAAAATACCGTCGTAGTCGAGCGATAATAAAATGTAACAATCAAGATTGGGAGACCCCCGTGTATGGCAGGCGCGACGGCTTGTCCTCGCCCTGGGGGTCATCATCGCGCCTGCCATACACGGGAAGCGTGTGTTGCCCATCATTCCCGATCTCGGTTGTTAAAAATCATTATCCCACGACTACGGCGATATCTGGTCATGTACTGCCATGCCGACGACCGTTGAACTACAGTATTGCTGTATTCCGTTGATAGCAGTGTATCATGACAGGCTGAAATGGTCAATTCAGCCAGATATATGTATTTCTATCTTAAAATGAGGGGTATATTAATCGACACATGGCAGCATCACGCGGAACTCGGTACCGATATCGGGATCGCTACAGACCGTAATCGAGCCATTATGGGCGCGCACGATGGCGGAGGCAACTGTCAGGCCGAGGCCAGCGCCAACAGTTGCGCCATTGGAGGCAACAGAATATTTATGGTGTCCTTTATAGAAAGCATCAAAGATATGTTCAAGGTCTTCTTTGTCGATCTCTCCATTATCGATCACACGGATCAACGCCTGTTTATTGGTTTTACCCAGATAGAGCGTAATCTCGCCATCGGGGGCAGGTCTGCCATGCTTAACGGCGTTATCGAGCAGAATGAATAGCAGTTGTTTGATCCGATCTTTATCGGCTTGCAAACCAACCGTGTCCTGCGTTTCAACGACTAGAGAAATCTTACGCTCATCGTTCAGTCTATTTCTAGCCTGAGCAACGCCGGCGCTGGCCATTTGCAGCAGATCGAGGTATTGCGTTTTGAGCGGTCTGCCGTCATCCAGACGAGCGAGCGTAAGAATATCATTGATTAAGCGAGTCATCCGCTCAACCTCCCCCTTCATACGTGAGAGGATGCGTTGAGCAGTTTCCGGGTCATCCTTTGCCCCTCGTAATAGTACCTCGGTAAAGCCGCGTATCGAGGTGAGCGGCGTGCGCAACTGGTGAGAGGCATCGGCGAAGAAGCGCTGGAAACGCGACTCGGCCACGCGCTGCATCTCCTCAGCGCGTTCCAGACGCGTTACCATCTCATGCAGGCTGCCCGCCAGACGATCAACCTCATCCTGGGGAGGCAGGCGCAGAGGGAGGCGCTTCCGCTGCTGCAAATCACCAATCGCAATAGCCTGAGCAGCATCGGTGACACGCGAGAGGGGACGCAAGAGCAGTGATGTAAAGACAAAAGTAATCAGCGCTCCCCCAACGACCGTTATGATGGCGGCAGGGACCACGATGTATGGTGGAGTTACCCGTTGATAGGTCAACAGGCAGATCACTACAACGACCAGAGCCAGCACCATGCCATAGACCAGCGTCAGTTGCATCCGCAGGCTAAAAAACGGGCGTAGCCAGCCCGGAAATTCGCTTTTCGGGCTATGGCTATCAAGTAGTGCCTCCAATGGTCGCCCTCCCGCAAGCGAGCCTTCCAGGTGCGAAGACAATGACAATGAATGCTCCGGTCTCTGACCCGGAGATTTTTTATCTTCTGATTGTTCCTGTGGCTCTGACATACGGGCGGAACTCCACTTTTCTATGCGACAACATTCTTGCTCTACACAAGAAATTTATCCTTTCAGTACGTAACCAACGCTGCGAACCGTCTGGATAAGACGAGGAGAGCTGGGCGAATCCTCAATTTTCTCCCTTAAATAACGTACGTATACCTCTATGATGTTGGTTTCACCAAGAAAATCGTAGCCCCAGACGCGGTTCAGAATGGTTTGTCGATCAAGGACTTGTCGGGGATGGCTCATAAAAAGATGTAACAGGTTGTATTCGGTAGCGGTAAGTTCGATCAGGCGACCGGCGCGCGTCACTTCACGGGTCGCAGTATTGAGCTTCAAATCGGCAAACTCCAACACCTGCCCGTTGCTCTCATCGCTTCCGCTGCTGGACTTGGGATGACTGCGGCGCAAAATTGCGCGAATGCGTTCGAGCAGCTCATCAAAATCAAAAGGCTTGGTGAGATAGTCATCAGCTCCGGTACGCAGCCCGGTAATACGATCACGCACTTCATCTTTCGCCGTCAACATCAGCACTGGAATATCCCTGGTGATCGGATTGGCCCGCAACCGGCGGCATACCTCTAATCCATCGATGCCCGGCAGCATTATATCCAGGATGACCAGATCAGGATTGATACGCTGAGCCGCAGTAATGCCCTGCTCCCCATCTGATGCCGACTCCACTTGAAACCCTTCGTAACGCAGCCCCAACCGAATGAACTCTATGATGTTCTCCTCGTCATCAACGACCAGGACTTTCAAGAGCTGCGGTTGCTTCTCCTGGTTCGCCTGCCAGGTCGCGCCTTGCTGCATATGTTCTCTCCTCAAATCATGCTCTGGATTAGCAGAATTGCATAAGTGCTGCTAAAAAAGCCTCAGTTTCCTACCCAACATTATAGATATCCTTCAACCGACCTGCAAGTCAAAGCAATTGCCGTTAGCTTATTCTCAGCAGAAATTAATCATTAATATAGTAGGGGCGATGGCTTATCCTCGCCTATTGCCTATACAATAGGACATACAGCTATATAGGCGAGGATAAGCCATCGCCCCTACTATATTCGATTTCACGACATACAAATTGCCACATCAGAAAATTGATGAGAAAATTGCTTCCAAAATCTCTTGACTTTCTCAATGCTCATCGGTATACTTAGATTTGTAACCGGTTCCGAAAGCGGTTACGTAACCGCTTTCGGAAATTGTGGCAAAGATGGGCCAATCAAATTTTTTTATTTCTTGTGTTACAAGCGATGATGCTGCATCAGGGAGGACTAGCCAATGGCAGGAAAGCCAACTATCAATGACATTGCACGTCTGGCCGGAGTGTCGAAGGCCACTGTCTCCCGGGTTTTAAATCATAAACCTGATGTAGACCCCACTACACGCGACCGCGTAATGCGCATAGTGGAGGAACAAAGCTTTGTCCCCAGCATTACAGCAACTGGGCTGGCTGGTGGTCAGAGCCACCTTATCGGTGCGCTTGTTCCCTCTTTCACCTGGCCGTTTATTTCCGATATCATGCGAGGTGTCGCAGAAGTCGTCGGCCTGACATCCTACGAACTGGTTCTCTATAGTATCAATGATAGGGTGCGGGAAAACGACAAAAGCGATATCCTTGACCACATTTTGGCGACCAAGCTGACATCTGGACTTCTGGCGATCATTCCCGGTCAATCCTCAAAATATGTCACCCGCCTGCATAAATATGGATTGCCCGCAGTGATCATCGATGATCAAGACCTGCCGGGGGATATTCCCTGGGTGGGAACGGATCATCAACATGGTTCCTACCTGGCAACCAGACATTTGATCGAGCTTGGTCATCGCCGTATCGCCCACGTTCAAGGTCCACTCAAGTATCTCTGTTCTCACGAACGCTATCAAGGATACTGTCAGGCTCTTGAAGAGGCAGGGTTGCCTCTTGATCCTCAGCTTGTTTTTGAAGGTGACTTTATGCAACCAACGGGACGAGCTGCTGGCAACTATTTCTTTTCCCTACCACCAGAGCAGCGACCAACCGCTATTTTCGCGGCAGCCGATCTGATGGCATATGGAATCATGGCGGTTGCCGAGGAGCGTGGTCTTCAGATTCCCCAGGATGTGGCGCTCATCGGATTTGACGGTCTCGACTCATCGGCTCACGTGAGGCCCGCCCTCACAACCGTTCAGCAACCCTTTTATGAAATGGGCAGACAAGCAACTGAGCTGCTTTTATCAATGCTTGACAAACCTCGTTTCTCTCTTCGTTCTTCAGATGCCCATCTGTCACAGCCATCCGGCATCGGTCGCAACGGAGAGCAGCGTCAGGAGCCGATCCGTATCCATCTTGCCACGAACCTGATTATACGCGAATCATGTGGTTCTCCCCGGCGCGTCCCATTTTCATTGCCTGAATGATTCAATCTGTATCACTATAATCCCACATGGTGCAAGGCACTGTTTGCTTTGTTTCTATGCAACCATCCTGCTCTGGAATGAGCGGAGTCAAAGGACTCAGAGGCAACACGTTCATTATCGCTTTGTGGATCGAGGAATGATTCACGCACTCTATGTCAGGAGGTTTTTTGTGTCTTTTCACACTCTATCTTCATCATCCACCAAAATGATGAAACCTCAATCTCCGAGAAAGGGGATAGGTGGTCTACTCGGCTGCTGCGCCCTCGTGCTGATGGTGGTGCTGTCTGCCTGTAGTGGTAACGCCAACCCGACGACGGGCCAGGGAAATAAAGCAGGTCAACCGGTTTCCCTGACAGTCGTAGATTCTCCACGCGGCAACTTTACTTCAAACTTTAACCCGCTGCTTGATCCAGGTGGCACTCGAACGGGAACGCAGGGCTTCCTGTACGAACCATTGATCTTTACCAGCCGTTACACGGCCAAAGTGGAACCCTGGCTGGCATCCAGCTATGACTTCCCGACCGATGCAAAGAGCATCACCTTCACCATTCGTCAGGGTGTCAAGTGGAGCGATGGACAGCCTTTCACTGCTGATGATGTCATGTTCTCGCTCAACATCTTGAAGCAGTACCCGGCCCTTGATCGCTTCAACCTGTGGAGCACGACCATCAAAGATATTGCCAATCCTGATCCACAGACCGTGAAGATCACCTTTAAAGAGGCGAATTCGACCGCGACCTGGTGGTTTAGTCAGACCTTCATGGTTCCAAAGCACATCTGGCAGAGCATCAGCGATCCCGTGAAATACACCAACGACAAGCCGGTCGGTACGGGACCATACCTGCTCAAATCGTTCTCGCCGTCGCTGTATGTCTTTAGCAAGAACCCCAATTTCTGGCAGTCTGGCAAGCCTGAGATCGACGAACTGCGCTTCCCCGCCGTCGTTGACAACTCAACTGCGAACCTGATGCTGTCGAAGGGCCAGGTTGACTGGGCCGGTATTGGTTGGGATCCCAAGCTCGATCCTGGTTTCACGGGCAAAGATGCTGCGCACAACCATCACTGGTTCACACCAACCAACACCGTTATGCTCTACCTGAACCTGACCAAAGCACCGTTCAATGACCTGAATGTTCGCAAGGCTATGAGCCTCGCCATTAACCGTCCGGCATTGCAGCAGAAAGCAGCTCCCTATGCCGCTCCTGCCAATCCATCGGCTATCCTCTTGCCGCCACATAAAGATTACCTTGCATCGGACTATCAGAATGCACAGTTCAAGCAGGATCTTGACCAGGCAAACCAGCTGATGCAGAAAGCTGGTTACACCAAAGGTAGTGACGGAATCTATGCCAAAGGCGGCCAGAAAATCTCCTTCAAGATGATGGTCGTTAATGGCTGGAGCGACTGGCAGAGCAGCACGCAGCTGATTGCAAGCGACCTGAAGGCGCTTGGTATGGATGCCAAAGTTGATACAGTGGCAGACTACACCCCCTACTTCAGTGCATTGCAGGTAGGCAACTTCGACACGGCTATCTCCTGGACTGATCAGGGACCAACGCCTTTCTATCCGTTCAACGACTTGCTGTCCAGCGATCACGCTGCCCCGATTGGCAAGGCCGCTCAAGCCACCAACTGGGGTCGCTGGAAAGATGCCGCGACCGACAAGTTGCTCAACCAGTACAAGACTTCCGCTGACCCGGCTGTGCAGAAGCAAGCAATTCAGGGCTTGCAGAAAATCATTGCAGATCAGCTTCCGGCTATTCCTCTGGACTACAACGTTAGCTGGTTCGAGTACACGACGACTCATGCGACGGGATGGCCCGATGAGAACAATCCTTACGACTATGGCTCGCCGTTCAACAACCCCGATAACGAGTATATCGTTCTGCATCTGCATGCAGCAAAATAAATCTGGCAGCCGTTCAAGCGTCTAGTTTGAGCTATGCCCGTGAGAGTAGAGGTCTTCTCTACTCTCACACCACCAATACAACATCTACACTTCTTGATTCAAACGATAGAGCATGGCCTGCATAAAGCCACTCATGGCTAGCTCCTGTTTTTCGCCCCATATCAAAGAAGAGAGAAAGAGAGAAGAGATGCGCCATTTGCTACGTCGTGTGCTGTTTTATCTGGTCGCATTATGGGCTTCGGCGACCATGAATTTCCTGATCCCCAGACTGATGCCTGGCGATCCAGCCCAGGCGTATGTCGCCAAAATGCAAGGGCAAAGCAGCATATCGGCACAAACGTTACAAAATATTCGTATCCAGTTTGGATTGAGCGATGATCCCCTCTGGATACAATACTTCCACTATCTGAATAATTTGTTGCATGGCAATCTGGGTATTTCGCTCTATCAATACCCGACTCCGGTCGCACAAATTCTGGCCTACGACCTCAAATGGACGGTCGGGCTGGTCGGACTGGCCGCCGTCATCAGCTTCATCCTGGGTACGCTGCTTGGCGTGCTGGTTGCCTGGAAGCGCGATGGTTGGCTTGATAACACGCTACCGCCACTACTCACCTTTTTTTCGGCGGTCCCTTACTTCTGGATGGCACTCGGCCTGGTCTACGTCTTTGGCTTTGTGTTCAACGTTCTTCCCATCGGCGGTGGCTACGATACGCTGACCGATCTCACGGTTGGTTGGAACATGGATTTTATCCTCAGCGTTATCCAACATGGCATTCTTCCCGCCATCACGATTGTTATTGGCTCGATTGCAGGTTGGGTGCTCGGTATGCGCAACACGATGCTGACCACGCTCTCTGAGGATTATGTCCTGATGGCTCAGGCAAAAGGTCTCTCGGAGCAGCGCGTGATGCTGGCCTACGCCGCTCGCAATGCCATCCTGCCCAGCATCACCGGCTTCGCAATGTCGCTGGGATTTGTTGTCGGTGGCGCTCTGCTCACCGAGATGGTCTTCTCCTATCCCGGCATCGGCTTTGACCTGTTCAACGCTGTTACCAACCTGGATTATAGCCTCATTCAGGGGACTTTCCTGGTCATTGCCCTCACGATGCTGGCTGCTAACTTCATTGCCGATGTGGTCTACACCTTTCTGGACCCACGTGTACGCCAGGAAAGGGGATAAAACGTGCAAAGAGATACACAACCACCAAATAGATATCAGGCAACACCCACACCGAATCCTTTTCCGGCTGCGAATAGCGCCCCAACGGGCAATACGCCAGAATTGCCAATTGCTCCAGGCGTCCCGGTAACAACCGGCACCGTCAAAACAGAAGGCTTCACGGAAAAGCAAACTTTCTGGAGCAATTTCACCCGTATGCTGTCCACGAACCCTAAAATGACGATCGGTTTCTACATTGTTGGCTTCTTCATCCTGATGGCGCTGGTCGGGCCTTTCCTGACGCATCAGAGTCCAACAACCTTCACCGATGATCTGTTCCAGCCACCCTCTGCAACCCACTGGCTCGGAACAACCGAGAAGGGCGAGGATATCTTTGCCCAGCTTGTGAACGGCGCACGCATTTCGTTGCTCATTAGCTTCGCCGCCGCGACCGGGGCAACCCTTCTCTCCATCTTCTTTGGCCTGACCGCTGGCTACTTCGGGGGAGCCGTTGATGATGCTCTCTCCCTGCTGACAAATGTTTTCCTGGTGTTGCCAGGCCTGCCACTGGCGGTGGTGATCGCCTCGTTTGTGCCGTTTAAGGGTCCGGTCGTGGTCATTTTCGTCTTGCTGGTTACAAGCTGGCCCTGGGGAGCGCGTGTTCTCCGTTCGCAAACGCTCTCGATGCGTGGACGCGACTTTGTGGAGGCAGCACGCAGCGTGGGCGAAAATCCCTGGCGCATCGTCTTCTCAGAAATCTTGCCCAACGAGATCGCGATTGTGGCCTCCGGCTTCGTCGGCACCTTTGTCTACGCCGCTCTGACCGAAGTTGCGCTTGAGTTCCTGGGTCTGAGCGATGTCTCGATCCCAAGCTGGGGCGTGATCCTGTTCTGGGCAAAGGCTCAGAATGCACTGTTGACCGGCGGCTGGTGGATGTTTGTTCCGCCCGGCCTATGCGTCGCCGTGCTGTGTGCCGGTCTGACCTTTATCAACTATGGCATCGATGAAGTGGCAAACCCACGCTTGCGTAAAGATCGCAGCCGCAAGAAAGCAAAGAAGGTTGTGGCGTAAATGGCTTTGAAAAAAGAACAACTCCTGCTCAAAGTGAACTCCATCAACGTTGACTACGAAGCGGCCAATGGTGCGGTTCACGCGGTCAACAATATCAGCTTCAGCCTGCGGCGCGGCGAGATCCTCGGTCTGGCAGGCGAAAGCGGTTGCGGCAAATCAACGCTGGCCTATGCTATTGCGCGCCTCCTGCGTCCACCTGCCATGATTACCAGTGGAGAGGTGCTCTATTATCCGTCTGCTGAGCACGACAACGATTACCAGACGGTGCGCAAATCCTCACTGAGCAAAGTGCAGAATGGACACGCGATTGAGGATGGCATCGATATTTTGAAGTTGTCGCCTGCCCAACTGCGCGCGTTTCGCTGGAACGAGCTTTCCATCGTCTTCCAAAGCGCGATGAACGCTCTCAATCCAGTACTGTCTATCGGCACTCAGATTACCGATGTACTAAAAACACACTGCCCTGAAATGAGCCAGGATGCGCGCACCCAGCGAGCCAAAGAGCTACTACATCTCGTTGGGATCGCGCCAGATCGACTGCGCAGCTATCCTCATGAATTGAGCGGCGGCATGCGTCAGCGCGCCATTATTGCAATAGCACTGGCCCTTAAACCCGAATTGATTATTATGGATGAGCCGACCACCGCGCTTGATGTGGTGGTACAGCGTGAAATCTTGCAATTGATCAGCGAATTGTGTAAAGAGTTTAATACTTCATTGATCTTTATTACGCATGATCTCTCGCTTCTATTGGAACTGGCCGATACTATTGCAATTATGTATGCCGGAAATATTATTGAACACACGACGAGCAGCGAATTATACAGGAACCCGCGCCATCCCTATAGCTATGGGCTGCTAAACTCGTTCCCGACGCTGCATGGCCCACGCCGCAAAATGAGCGGCATCCCTGGCACACCGCCTGACCTGCGCAAACCGCCAACTGGATGTACATTTAATCCGCGCTGCCCCCTGGCCTTTGGTCCCTGCACAGCCCATGTGCCGCAGCTGATCCCTCTTCCCTCACGAGCAGAGGGGCAAGAGGTCGCCTGTCACCTCTATGATCGTCGTTTCCGCCCCGAGGGGCCACCCACCGCAGCAGAGGTGATGGCTCGTTATGAACTACTGGCAGAAGGGAGTCGCTCACGATGAGTATCATGCAATCACCACTGGGGGTGGCAGAAAGCGCCCATCAGTCGCGCGCCATTCTGGAGGGACAAGATCTGGTCAAGCATTTTCCATTGCGCCAGTTCAACCCTCTGGGAGCCAAACGCGCTGTTCGTGCGGTAGAGGATGTCTCTCTTGGCCTCTATCCCGGTCATGCAACCGCTCTGGTTGGCGAAAGCGGTAGCGGCAAAAGCACTGTTGCCCGTATCCTGGCTCGCCTCTATGATCCAACGGGCGGCACGTTGCGGTTTCGCGGCGAAGAGGTCAAACTGCAAGGCGGAGCGGCTCTGCGCCAGTATCGACGGCATGTGCAGCTCGTCTTTCAAGATCCGTTCTCTTCGCTCAATCCTATTCATGATATTCGCTATCATCTGAGCCGACCGTTGCGCATTCATGGCCACGCGCACAACCACCAACAGGAGACAGAGCAAATTCTAGCTCTGCTCAATCGCGTGAGCCTGACGCCCGCCGACCAGTTTATCGAGAAGTATCCGCACCAGTTGAGCGGCGGCCAGCGCCAGCGCGTTGCCATTGCCCGTGCGCTGGCGGCCAGACCAGAAGTGCTGCTGGCAGACGAGCCGGTCTCGATGCTCGATGTCTCGATTCGCCTGGAAATTCTCAATCTGCTGCTGCGCTTGAAGGATGAGGAACAACTGGCTCTGCTGTTCATCACCCACGATATCGCCAGCGCTCGCTATGCCGCCGAAACTACGCTGGTGATGTATGCCGGTCAGATGGTCGAAGGAGGACCGAGCGAAGAGGTCATTCAGCGTCCGAAGCATCCTTATACCCAACTCTTGCTCTCTGCCGCTCCCGATCCCGATCGTATGGGTCCAGACGGCAAAGGTGGTGCTACACTGCCCGCACGTGGAGAAATTCCTAGCCTGATCAATCCGCCGGTTGGGTGTCGCTTCCATCCACGCTGTCCGCACGCGATGCCGGTCTGTCGGCAGAGCTTCCCAAAGAGGACCGATCTTGGCGGTGGACACTGGACTCATTGTTTCCTGTATGGAGAGGGACAGACTAGCAGCCAGCAGGCATCGGGTGCCTCCACTCCCATACAGATTACTCGAAATAAACAGCAGGACAGAGCCTAGTCAGCAGGAGTTGCTCCCATCGAGGGGCTACTCCTGCTAACCCATTTGCAGTAGAAAACCTTCTCATCTTCGCTCTATGATGACGATACGTAAGGATGACTACTTTAAGCAAATTGAACACGCCCAACAGGAGCCTTCATGAGTACGATACAAAAAACGCTAACTGATGTTGAGTTAGCCAGGCAGTTTCCGGCAACCTTTCTCTGGGGTGCTGCAACAGCTTCCTATCAGATCGAGGGCGCAACCCGCGAAGATGGACGCAGCCTCTCTGTCTGGGATGAGTTTGCTGCGACTCCTGGCAAGGTTGCAGGCGGCGATACGGGCGATATTGCGCTCGATCACTATCACCTGATGCCAGAGGATGTCAAACTGATGAAGCAGATCGGCCTGGATGCCTATCGCTTCTCCATTGCCTGGCCGCGCATCTTACCTGATGGACGGGGCAAGGTGAATGAAAAGGGACTTGATTTCTATGATCGTCTGGTCGATACTCTGCTGGCACACAATATTCGCCCGTTTGCGACTCTCTATCACTGGGATCTGCCGCTGACGTTACATCAGCAAGGAGGGTGGCTCAATCGCGATACCGCGTATGCTTTCGCTGACTATGCGGAGATTGTCGTCAAGCGGTTGGGAGACCGTGTTGCCGACTGGACAACGCACAACGAACCCTGGTGTGCGGCCTATCTGGGCTATGGCATTGGCATTCACGCGCCGGGCCTCAAAGATCGACAATCAGCCCTGGTCGCTGGTCATCATCTATTGCTTTCACATGGTCTGGCGGTGCCGTGCATTCGCGCTCACAGTGGTGCTACGGCTCAGGTGGGCATCTCGCTCAACTTCACACCTGCCTATCCCGCCGATGATAGTCCCGAAACTCAGCGCGATCTGGCGCGCTATGACGCTTTCTCAACGCGCTGGTTTCTCGATCCGCTCTACCGCGGCAGCTATCCAGAGCATTTATTTGAGGCACTGGAGTTGACTCCACCTCCAATCCAGCCCGGCGACATGGAGATCATCGCCACGCCCATTGAGTTTCTCGGCATCAACAACTACTCGCGCGCGGTCGTCATCGGCCAGCCCACGCCGCCACTCGCAGATCAATGCCAGATGCTCTCGCCCGTTCCAGGTGCTTGCTACACTGATATGGCTTGGGAGATCTATCCACAGGCGCTCACCGATTTACTGGTGCGTCTGCATCACGAATATCACGTACCAGCCCTCTATGTGACTGAAAACGGGGCCGCCTTTGCCGACACCTGGAACGGCGATGATTGCGTTGAGGATGCCGGTCGTACTGACTATCTGCGCCGCTACATCCAGGCTGGTGCGCGCGCCATCGAGCAGGGAGCGCCGCTGCGAGGTTATTTCACCTGGTCATTGATGGACAATTTCGAGTGGGCCGAGGGCTATAGCAAACGGTTCGGCATCATCTATATCGATTATCCCACGCAGCGCCGCATCATCAAGGATAGTGGCCGTTGGTACGCCAACCTGATCTCAGATTTTCATGCCATGACACAGCAACAGGCAGAGTAACATACACTTTCGACGCAGACCATCTCTTTCTCTTTCCTCCTCATCCCCGCTGCGGATCTGAACTGTGACCAGATCCGCAGCGGTCTTTTTGGTCCTTGCAATTGCGAATCATCTGACATCACCAATTTCTTTACTTCACTAAAAAAGCTGTTCAATTAGGAACGATTCTCCCATCTTATCGGGCTACAATCGGAAAAGTTGACGATATGGGGAGAAGCCAAAAAGCTCTCTACCAGTTTGAAAGGTATATATTTTATGCTTCACTTTCCATATGGGACTCCTACCTGGATCGATCTTGGCTCACACGACATTGGTGCCTCTGTTGCTTTCTATACCAATTTATTTGGCTGGGAGGCAAATACAGTTGAACAGAGCGGCGGCTACCGCATGTTTTCCTGTGAAGGCAAGATTGTTGCTGGCATTCACCAATTGCAAGATAGATCGCTCTCACCACAATGGATGACATATATCTCGACCGATAACGCCACCAGAACAACGAACCGCATCGAGGCTGCTGGCGGGCAGGTTTTGATGGAGAGAGACATTGCGGATGAGATGAGTATGATGGTCTTCCGGGATACCGTAGGGGCTGTGTGCGGAGTCTTCCAGGGTCGGCTGTTCAACGGCGCGCACGTCTTCAATCAGCCCGTTTCGCTCACCTTTAACCTCCTGATGACGCGCCAGCCGCACGCCGCGAAATCCTTCTACGCCCACATCTTTGGTTGGGAGCCGGGAGATCGAAAAATAGGAGAAATGGCATTCACCTACTTTTTTCAGGAAGTGCGCGGTGTTGCCGGGCTAATGGCAATGAACGAGCGCTGGCCGCAAGCGGTTCCATCACACTGGCAAATCTCCTTCTCAGTTGATGATGCCGATAAGCTCGCCGCACGTGCGGTCGAACTCGGTGGGAAAGCACAACCGGTGTTCACCACCCCCTTCGGACGCAGCGCCCTGCTAACTGATCCACAAGGGGCCAGCTTCTCTATTAGCCAGCAAACGCCTGAAGTGCGGGCGGCGGTACAGACCCCCGAAGGCGTTCTGGCCGAACTGCGCAAGTAAAGAAACACATACTCCCTACTCGCTCAATGCCGCTGGCGCACAGCCTCGTAGAGAATGATCCCTGCCGCCATCGCTGCGTTGAGCGACTCAACATTGTTGGCAAGGGGAATGCTGATGGTTGAGGTTGCAAGGGCGCGTGCGGCAGATGAGGGACCGTGCGCCTCATTGCCGATGACCAGTGCGAATGGCTGGCGCAAATCCTGCTCATAATAGAGAGCGCTACCAGCCTCCGCCAGCAAGACGCGTCCGGGGGCATGCTCAGCTACGCGCAGCTCAATGATATCCCACGAAGCGTTGCTCTCGACGGGCAGTGCAAGATGAGCACCCGCAGCCGCACGCACCACTTTTGGGCTGAACCAATCGACACAATTTGGAGTCAACAGCACCAGCGCAACATTGGCAGCCAGGGCGGTTCGCAGAATGGTGCCCATGTTGCCGGGATCGGCGATATCATCGAGAATGAGCAATGCTGGTCGGTTGGCGACAGCTCTGCGACGGCGGATCGCGTCGGGCGTAAAGGCGTTCAGAGGTAACACGCTCACCACGCCCTGCGTCTGCTGCGTATCACTTACCGCCTCGATGACCTGCTCGCTCACCTCTATCAATTGTTGCGAGGAAAGATCGGGGGTATGTAACAAACGCTCCAACAACGCCCGACCCGCGTGAGTTCGCTGCAACAGGTCTGGCTGATAATAGACTTCGTAGGGCCAGAGGCGAGCATCGAGCAGAGCCTCCAATAAATGCGGCCCCTCCATCAGAAAGAGGCCGCTTTTTTTGCGACCGCGCGGTGTATGCAATGTTTGCAGTTTGCTAATGCGTGGGTTGGATTGGCTTGTGATGAGCACCATAGCGTTTGCTCCGAAAATGGTGTCTGACGTGTATGGCAGGGGCGATGGCTGGTCCTCGCCCGAGGTACACAACACGGGTAATTATAGGAAACACGGGCGAGGACCAGCCATCGCCCCTGCCATACACGGTTCATTCTTCCTGATCCATTGTCAGTATTAAGAAAAGAGCAGAGGATGGTTGCTGCTGTGAGCGACCATCCTCTGCTCCTCTTCGTTTGCTTCTGTTTGTCGAGCTGGCTCTACTTCTTGACGGCATCCAG
This sequence comes from Reticulibacter mediterranei, assembly GCF_016587455.1. Classification (NCBI taxonomy): domain Bacteria; kingdom Bacillati; phylum Chloroflexota; class Ktedonobacteria; order Ktedonobacterales; family Reticulibacteraceae; genus Reticulibacter; species Reticulibacter mediterranei. The sequence goes on from NZ_BNJK01000001.1 coordinate 3,971,010, forward strand.
CGCGGTTTTGACCAGAGCGGTGAATGCAGCCTCGTCGTTGACCGCCATTTCTGCCAGAATCTTGCGATCTACTTCGATATTGGCGGTGTGAATGGCGTGCATCAGGACGCTGTAGCTCACGCCATGCATGCGAGCGGCGGCGTTGATACGAGTGATCCAGAGGCCGCGCATATCGCGTTTGCGGTTGCGTCGGTCGCGATACATGTACGCCATTGAGCGCATTACTGATTCATGCGCGGGACGGATCAGGCGGCGGCGGGTACCACGATGGCCCTCCGCCATTTGTAATATCTTTTTATGCTTCTTATGGGCAGGTACGCCACGTTTTACTCTTGGCATAGTTCTTTCTTAATCCTCCATTACTTTCTTCGGACGCAATTAGAAGGCGTAGGGCAGCAAGCGCTTCAAACGGCGAGTATCAGCCGTTGCCAGTTGAAACTTCTTGTCTTCCGAGCGTATCAGGTTGGACGATTTGCGGCGGCGCAGGTGGCTAATTGCCACTTTGCGGCGCATGAACTTGCCAGAGCCGGTCACGGAGATCCGCTTTGCGGTTGCTTTGTGTGTCTTTAATTTCTGCTTCATTTCTCTCTTACTTTCTTTTTTCAATCCTCTCAATGCTCAATCAAAGGCGCAGAGAAGCCTTTTTCAAGAGCGTCCCCACTTGCGCCACGCATTATAACATAGCTATTCGCGAGAAGCAACACGCCTATACCCCGCTCAAAACCCACAGCTTTGCATCGCTAAAAACCACATCTGTGCTGATTGCCTCCTCGAAAGCAACCACGCCTATACCACCGCTAGTTAAGGAGAGACGTGGGACAACACCGACCGATTGCCCATTAATATAGAGGTAGATCGTATGGCTCAGAGCAATAATGGTGAGAGTGTTCTCCACACCGAGGTCGGCCTTCACAAAAGGATAGATCTGGTCACAATTGAAAGTGGCTGAAGTCATACAACCAGCACCTCCATGTTCGGCATGCGTCAACCAGACGTTCCCTGTTTTGCAATACTTCGCCCCTGTATCACGACAGAACAGAAAAGCATCATACGTCCTGTAAGGGGTTGTTGGCTGGTAATCAATAATCAGCCCACCAGCATCACCGCTTTGAATGCTGACCTGCGCCTGAAAAGCAAAGGTTGTATATTGATCGTTCGATGCAATGCACGATGCAAATGATCCGGCATGAGTGGTGACATGATACGCATCCTGCATAAATGCGCACGAGCCAAAGGTGGGTGCGGCATTGAACCAGGGCCAGACGGTGCCATCGAGCTTCATATCCCTTTTCGTTGGCGTTCCCGCTGTAAACTGCTGATAAATCTGTTGCGGGGTTTGTGACAATGGAGTTGGATCAGGTGCTGGCGTGCTTTGCGGGGTTTGTGGCAATGGAGTTGGATCAGGTGCTGGCGTGCTTTGTGGCGTGTTTTGTGATGAGCGTGTTTGCTGTCCTGGTGGCTGCGTTGCCTGCTTTGCTGGCAGCAGTTCTGACAAAAAGGAAGGGCGAAAAACCATCAATAACGGTCCCAGCGCAACCACAACGAGCAGCACAGAGAGCAACATCACCGGGGAAATGCGACGCGTCTTCCCTAGGGTTGCACGCGCCAACGACGGTTTTGCGGACAATCCTTGTTCCATCGATAGTGCTGTCCGGGAAGCGGGCACCGTTGGAATAGACTGCCATTTGCTAGACGACCATTCATCAGCAGGCAGTACTGGCCTTTTTGATTTGTTCGGCGTCACCGTCTCCGCTAGCCTGTCTGTCTGGGGCGGAGATAGTTCTACAAACCCAGGAACGGTATTGTACTCTCTAATCTGTTGCATGGATGGACTGGCAGCCATCGCCTCTTGCAACGCGTTATGTAACGCCTGAGCGAAATCTCTTACTGAGGGAAAGCGATCTTCCGGCCCTTTGGCAAGCGCCTTGAACACGACCTGCTCAATCTGTAACGATACCTCTGGACATAGCTCACACAGGCGTGGAGGTGAATCCATGCGATGCTGTACCGCAACCTCCACATAACTACCCTGGAAAGGACGCCGACCAGCGAGCCACTCATACACAACAATTGCCAGCGCATACTGATCGCTGGCATAGCAGGCTTTCCCCTGGCTCTGTTCAGGAGCCATATAAGCAGGCGTACCAACCGGTGAGTGCGAACCCATGCTGGCCGTGTTCTGCTCTACAATACGGGCAATGCCAAAATCGCTGAGCTGCACACGTCCATCGCCGCATATCAGTATATTCTCCGGTTTGACATCACGATGAATGATATTGTGTTCATGTGCATATTGTAATGCCGAACCAATAGCCTGAACATAGTTGTCAATTACCGGCCAGGGCAGCTTCGTCCCTTTGGGATAACAGGCGCGAAGCGTGCCACCAGTTGCATAGTCCATAATGAGGAAAGGAAGACCATCTGAACGCATCACACCAAAGTCGAGGATAGGCACAATATGTGGATGTTGTAAACGAATCATCCGTGCTTCGTTAATAAATGCACTCCCATGATCCCGCCCCGTCAGTGGGAGACCCAACACCTTCACCGCCGCAAGCGAAAAGTTGGAGACATGCTCTGCCAGATACACAGTGCCATATGTACCGCGACCAAGCAGGCGAGTCAAGCGATATCCGTTGCATTGCTGCCCAATGCGTTCTTCTCGTGAATCAACCATCGTCAGCCTCCGAACTGCTTTCCGATGATAGGATGGAACAACAAGCAAGGGCTGAAGAGAGTCCTACTGCTCTCAGCCTCGCTTTTTATCTTATATGACGCTAACTCATCTGTCAACAAATATGAATCACAATAAATCGGTGTAATAGAGCATCAAGAATGCTACGGGCGTGAGGGCCAGGTGGGACGAGAGATCCAGGAAGGACGCGAGCGACGAACGAAATTGCTGATCCCTCGTGGCCGCTTCTGAGCAGGCGGGAGCGTCGGGCGCGTCATACGCCAGGTTGAGGAGAAAAACTCGATCCATCCCCACAATAAAAAAGGCAGTCCAATAGTACTGAGCGCCTGCCCCTTCCAGACGGTTGGCAACTGCCACCAGTAGTAGCAGAGCAGCGCACCCAGGCTCAATAGCACAGTGAGCAGCGTCGTCCCGCGGTTCTTCGCGCACAGAGCCAGCGTGAACGGGACGATCAAATACCAGGGCCAGTATGTCGGGAGCAAGAGCAGCAAAATCAGGAGCAGCCAGCTTGCACAAAAGAGAACCAGATCCAGCGTGTTTGCCAGCCAGAGGCTAAAGAGCAGAAATGTACCGGCAATCAGCAGCACGCCCGGCGTCCAGTGCGAGGACTGAGCCGCCCAGGAGGCCAGTTTCGGCAACTCCATTGGCAGATTGAGCAGGGCTGCATCGAGCGAGTTGATTGCGCTCTGCAACCAGAACGATTGCACCAGCGCCGCACGCACACCCTCTATGCCCCAGCCTTCCCAATAAGGCGCGTAGGCAAGGATTAAAATCAGCGCTGTGATCGCCAGCATGCCCAGATACCAGAGGAAGCGGAAGCCCAGGCGAATGAAGCGCAAATGCAGATTGATGAGATGCAGGCCGATCAGTAACAGCGGCAGGAAAAGTATATTCACCAGCACCGCGAGCAGGGTAAAGACCCAGCAGAGGATCAGCGAATCGCGCAAGAAGAACGCGACCGCAAGCAAGAGGAAGAGGGCCACAACGATATCCAGATGCATCTGTGCGACGCCCAGAACCAGAATGAGCGGATTCCAGGCGTAGAGCAGCGTGGCTGAAATGCGCGCATCTGGCTTGAGCTTCGCCAGGAGGCTCCAGAGCAGTAGAGCATTGAGCAGGTGAGCAAGCAGACCGATCAAACGAAATCCGATCAGAATGTTGGCGATGCTTTGTCCGGCAAAGAGCGTAACCAGCAGGCTTGCATCCAACCAGACCGGTCCATAGGAAACCGCCGGGGGGAGAGAGGCAACAGCGCCAGTAGTTGAGGTCGTCGGAATAGTATAGAGTGAATCGTGCGGAAAGACGGAGACAGGCACGATATAAGGATTGACGTGATAAAAGACCACCATACGGCCATAGAATGCGTAGAGCAGCATATCGCGGGAGGTGGCGCTGTTAGACACTGGAGCAAAGAACATGATCAGGCCAAACAGCGTCGTCAGCAGCATGATCGACCAGAAAAAGAGCGCCTCGCGACCTGGAGAGAGCCAGGATTGCGCCGCCTTTCGTCCAATGTTGACAGCAAGCAGATTGAGCAGCCAGGCCACAATGAGTAGAAGCAGCAACAGCGTGGTGCGGCCCGATGAGAGCGGATCGAGCCAGGGGACGCGCGCCAGGAGAGCTGGCAGTTCGGGGAAAGCGGTCGTCCAGAAAAGCGTCGGCAACCAGGGGAAAAGGGTCGGGAGCGCCTCCTGCATCATATCGCGAGCAGGGTTGGCAAAGAGCGGATAGAGGGAGAGATAGGTCAACCCGAGCAGCAGGCCCAGGAGGAATAATCCCGGTGCAGCAAAGCTACTGCGCGACGACCTTTTTTGGGCAGGAGGTAAAGGATATCGCTGCTGATTGTGCAACTGTACAGATTGTGTATCGAGAGCGACGGTCTTTTCAGAGAGCGCGGACTGAGTTTGACGCGAATGAAGATCTTGCGGATGCTGCTGCATAGCTACTCCGTCAACCGAAAGAGAGATCACAATAATTTCGTCGTACTCTGTCGGCCTTCGTCGTTGGTGCATCCAGAACATCCTCCGAGGTGTCTCGTGTATGGTAGGGGCGATGGCTTGTCCTCGCCCGGTGTGACCCCCTCAACACGCCTGGGGAGGGCGAGGACAAGCCATCGCCCCTACCATACACGGGGAAACACACACCGCTCCATTTGCCCAATGAAGGCCGACAGAGTACGACGAAATTATTTTTTCATAATTCAATAGATTTAGTATGTCCTATCCATGCGCAACTGTCAATAAACACGCGAGCGAAAATGAGGGAAAAACAGGCAACTATTGGCAGGTAGGAACACGACACCGCTGCTGCCTGTTCTTTTGTGAGACACATGGGCCATCACGCGTTTTTCCTTTCCGCTTTTCCATCTTTACAGTGCATTATAAGAATAGATAGGTGAAAGGTTGAGAGACCTCGGCTCTATTGTCAGACATAACGAACAATGTTATAATAGCGTGGTATTTGATGACCTCACTCCTCTTCTCACGGCTCATGCTCGTGTTGCAACACCATTCAATGATTGGTAGAGCAGGGAGCGAGCGGGTTTCATCATCTCCCACGCTTTGTGGGACGCTTCACTTGTTACCGAGGCCGCTGAAGTTATTCGCGGCATCTGTTGTTCAGCATCAACATTATGTTGCTGCTCCACCTGCCCTGGCAGATAGAGACAATCGATTTGACCAGGCGCACACCCAGAGGAAGGAGGTGGCTTCGTGAGTAGAGATTACGAATTGGCGTTTATTCTCAATCCCGAGGTCAACGAAGAAGAGACACGTGCAATGCTTGAGCGTGTCGAGCAGATCGTCGCTACGTATGGCGGTCAAATTGTCAAGGTCAACCAGTGGGGGCGTCGCCGTCTGGCCTACCCCATTCAGCGTCACCGAGACGGACAGTATATATTCATCGATATGATCCTGACTCCTGAAACGGTTGCCGAACTCGAACGTATGCTAAAGGTTTCCGAAATCGTTCTCCGGTACATGGTTCGCAAACGCGATCCCAAAGCTGTTCAGAAGGAGCGCGAAGAGCGTGCAGAGCGTGAGGCTCGTGCAGCAGCAGCAGCTGCTGCAGCCAGCGAAGCAGCTGCCGCAAGTGCTGTAGCTGTGGCCGAAGCACCAGCCGAGACCAGCGAAGCAGCTGAGGAACCAGTTGCAGCAGTTGAGGAAACGCCAGCAGAGGCGGCTCCAGAGGAAACACCCACCGCTTCTTCCGAAGAGGAAGTTGTGGAGGCTCCCGCAACGGCCGATGAGTCAGCCGAGTCATAGGATCATATGTTTGGGTTCGTTCGTTCAATCTCTCAACAATAGCAGGCCGGGGCTGGTTATCGCGTCGAAAGGACTTGTTTGAGCTATGAACAAAATCATGCTGATTGGGAACCTGGGTCGAGACCCTGAGATGAGCTACACGCCTAACGGAGTGGCGATTACAAAGTTTTCTCTTGCTGTCAGGCGCGTAGGAAAAACTCCTACAGGCGAGCGGCAAGAAGACACCGATTGGTTTAACATCGTCGCATTTCGCAACATTGCGGAGACCTGTAACAACTATCTCCGCAAAGGCAACAAAGTGTATGTCGAAGGACGCCTCACTCAGCGCAAGTATACCGACAGGAACAATGTTGAGCGCACAGCTATTGATGTTGTCATCAACGACATGGAAATGCTGACACCTAAGAGCCAGAGTCAGGGCCAGGGAGGTTCAAGCAGCAGCCAGGATAACTACCTCGAAGATGACTCGCTGGGAGATTTGGACGACCACCCCTTCTAAAAATTAAAGAAGGAGAAAGTCTGTGATGCAAAGACGTTCTGAAGGGGGCGGCACCGGTACTGCCCCACGTCCACGCCGTGAAGGTCGTGGCGAGCGCGGTGGACGCCGCAAAATCTGTCAGTTCTGCCACGATCATGTGCGCGAAATTGACTATAAAGATGCCAATCGTTACATGAAACGATACATCTCCGATCGTGGAAAAATCGAGCCACGCCGCAAAACTGGCACTTGTGCCAAGCACCAGCGCGGCCTCAGCACCGCGATCAAACAGGCTCGCTTTATGGCTCTGCTCCCCTACACGGCAGAGCATATGCGCGGCATGTAATCGGTATGCCTGAGCGATCTGTACACTAGCAAAAGAGATGGGGGAGACCTTCTCTCCCGTCTCTCCTACTCAGAAATTTATGGTTCCTCCTTTCGGCTTTTGCTGCCAGGGGTTGCCACTACGGAGGCATTCATGAGTAGTCAGACAGCGCGTCGGCCAGACCGCAACACGCGCACTGCCAGAAACAAGAAATATATAAAACAAACAGCGCACGTTTCGGCGCGTCGCGATGGCAAACCTCTTATCTTCGGCTGGGGAGGCCATCTCTCCCACAGCGAAAAGACCCTCCTCCAGCGTCGCGCTATCTGGACCATCACAGCCATTATCTCGCTGCTCATCGTCGGCGTGCTTGTGCTTTACTGGATTACTATCAACGTCATCAATCCCAACCGTCCTATTACCACCGTCAATGGTGAGGGCATCCCGCAATCCGATTTTCGCAAAATGGTCGCGGTTCAGGCAGAGATACATAACAGCACCCTCAACGGCCCACACGGGTTGAGCGCTCAGCGCGACGATCTGCAAAAGCAGTTGGCAACGCTCCAAAAAACGTTTACTGACGATCAGAAAAAGGTTGACGATCTCAACGCGCAGATCAAAAAGTTGCCTGCCGGCGCAAGCGCGCAACGTACTGACCTTGAAAATCAACTCAAGGCCGCCCAGCAAAAGGTGAACGACCTTCAGGCGAAAGGCACTTCGGTTAACGCACAGTACCAGGACATCTTGCAGAATCAAATCCCACAGCAGCAGCAGCTCTATACACAGCCGCAGGTCGGCAACGATAGCGCTCAGTGGCTTCAGGAAGATGCCCTCATTCGTCAATGGCTGGCGAAACAGAGCAGTTCTATACAGAATCAGATCGAACCAGCACCCGGAGATGTCAATAAAGCGGTGCAGGATTTCATCTCCGGCATTCCTAAGACCACCAACTATCAGAAGTTGCTGAAAGACGACAATATCAGCGATGCCGACGTACATACGATGCTCACCATCAAGGTCCGCCGCGACAACATGCAGAAATATCTGGCGTCTCAGATCGCATCGCCTGCTCGCCAGGTATTGGCCCGTGCCATAACCCTGCAAACGAAAGCCGACGCGGATAAAATCCTGGCCCAGCTCAAGAAGGGCGAGGACTTCGGCAAGCTCGCCAAAGCGAAATCCGTTGATACCAACACCAACGCGAAGGGTGGCGATCTAGGCTGGCTCGTTCGCGGTCAGTACGCGATCAACAATGCGCAGAAAGTGGCCGCAGGCATCGATAACTGGATCAACGATCCCGCTCGCAAACTGAACGAGATCAGCCCGGTCATCAGCGAAAACGGCACCTACCATATCGTACAGATTATGGGCTTCGATCCCTCACGTGCCATCGATGAGACGACGCTGAAAGATCTCAAAGACAACTCACTGACTACCTGGGTGCTCTCACAGAAGGCACTGCCCGGCGTCACCGTCACGGAGATCGATCAGACGATGTTGCTTGATGCCAACAATATGCCGCCCGGACTGCCCGCTTCTGCCCCAGCGCAGCAACAGCAGGGAGGAAGTGGCCTGCCCGGTGGTACTGGTGGTCTACCCGGTGGTGACACTGGCCTACCAACACAGCCGTAAAGCTTCACGAGGGGCACCCACTGACAGACGTTGGCAGGTTGCCCCTCTTCTCTACCCAATGGAATAATCCCAGAAAAAGCTATAAACCCATGACTATAAGCGCCCCTGATACAACAACAAATGCTCAGAACCGCCTCCTGCCGGTCACATCCACCGAGCCAATCGAGCGGTTGCTAGAAACTGCTTCGCTCTACCTGCATATCCCGTTCTGCCACACACGCTGCTATTATTGTGACTTCAATACCTATGCTGGCATGCTCCCGGTGCGCGAACCCTATGTCCGTGCCCTACTTACCGAAATCGAACTGGCCGGGAAGATGGCGCAACTCGCAGATAATACGCTGCGCCGCTCTCGTACAATCTTTTTCGGAGGTGGTACCCCCAGCCTGCTCAGCGTCCAACAGATGCAGCGCCTCTTGCAAGCCTGCTCTACCGCGTTTGCCGTCGATGCCGATGCTGAAATAACTCTGGAAGCCAATCCGGGCACATTGACGCAGGAACAGCTGGCAGGATTGCGCGCGGCTGGCGTCAATCGTCTCAGCATGGGTGCGCAGAGCTTTGACGCAGACCTGCTCAAGTCGCTGGGCCGCATTCATACTCCTGAAGAGATCACGCAGGCCGTCACCTATGCCCGCGCTGCTGGCTTCACCTCGATCAATCTGGACTTCATGTTCGGTCTACCACAGCAAACGATGCAACAGTGGCAGGAGACGTTGCGGCAGGCGCTTGAATTGCGCCCGGAACACTTCTCGCTCTATTCCCTGATTATCGAGGAGGGCACGCCCTTCTACGACTGGACGCACGAGGGACGCATCACGCCGGGCGACGAAGACCTCTGCGCCGATATGTACGAGATAGCCGATGAGTTGCTGCATGCGGCGGGCTATATCAACTATGAAATCTCAAACTGGGCCTTGCCGGGCCACCACAGCCGCCACAATCTGACCTACTGGCAAAATCTGCCCTATATCGGCATGGGCGCGGGTGCCTATTCTTACTTCGGCAATCGCCGCTTCTCAAATGAGCGCGACCCGCTCACATATAACAAGGTTCTCAAAACTGGACGCATCCCCGAAGTGGAGAGCGAACAAGTAGAGCGCGAACAGGAGATGTCCGAGACAGCGTTCCTGGCCCTACGCACAGCCCTGGGGCTACATCTCCCGACCTTCGAGCAGCGATTCTCTCAGCCATTTGCGCAATTTGTTGGTGATCGCTTGCAGATTGTAGAAGAGGCGGGACTGCTGGAACACGAGGATAGCTGGCTGCGCCTGAGCAAGCGAGGCCGTCTGCTGGGCAATGAGGTCTTTTTCCGGCTGCTACCAGAGGCGTAAAGGATAAAAAACGTGGAAATATCATCGCATCTATCAACACATTGGGAGGTTCATCCTCTCCTGAGCAAGAAGCAATTTCAGGCCGCCAGCGCAGCAGGGATCGCATCTATTCACGCGCAATTGCTCTCCAATCGCGGAATAGAGACGCCTGCTGCCATGCAAACCTTTCTGGCAGCTCGCTACGAGGAGACTCCCGATCCTCTGACGCTCATTGATATGCCACGCGCCGTTGATCGTATCCAGCACGCACTTGAGACCGGAGAACACATCACCGTCTATGGCGACTACGATGCCGATGGCGTGACCTCTTCTGCGCTGCTCTTCCGTACACTGCGTCGTCTGAAACAGCCAGAGGCACCGCTCGATTTCCATATCCCGCACCGCCTGCGCGATGGTTGCGGCCTGAATCTCGCCGCCCTCGATATGCTCAAAGCACGCGGCACAACGCTGATTGTTACCACCGATTGCGCCAGTTCCGATGTCGAGCAGGTGGATTATGCCCGCACGCTGGGCATCGATGTGATCATCACCGATCATCATCATCCACCCGCCGAACTGCCGAGAGCTTATGCAATGGTCAATCCCTGGCGTCCCGACAGCACCTATGGAGAGCGCTACCTCTGTGGCGCAGGCATCGCCTTCAAGCTCTCTCAGGCGCTCTATCGTGCCAACCAGCAACCACAAGAGGTCGAACTGGAACTGCTCGATCTGGTGGCGATAGGCACAATTGCCGATATCGCGCTATTGCTGGGCGAGAACCATACCCTGGTGCGCATGGGCATGGAGCGGCTGAACGCGACCCGCAAACCCGGCCTGCTGGCACTGATCCGTAGCGCTGGCGTGCAACCTGGCAAGATCCGCGAGCGAGACATCTCCTTCGGCATCGCCCCACGCATCAACGCCGCCGGACGCATGAAAGAGGCCAGCATCGCCTTTGAATTGCTAACGACAGATAACGAAGAAGAGGCCGCCGCTCGTGTGGCAGAACTGAACCAGCTCAATCAGGCCCGCCAGCAGGAGACGGAGACGCTGATGAAATATGTACGCGAACAGGCGCAGAATCAACCCACAAAGTCTGTCGTGCTGGTCAGCGGCGACGACTGGCACGAGGGTCTGATTGGTCTGGTGGCGGGCAAGCTGGCGGAAGAGATCAAGAAGCCAGTGCTGGTCCTGAGCAACGATCGTGCCAGCAAGACAAGTCGTGGTTCAGCGCGCAGCCAGCAGGGATTTAACATTATCGAGGCTCTGCGCGGCTTTGCGGACAATCTGGAACGCTATGGAGGCCACGCGCAGGCGGCGGGCTTCACCATTCGCAGCGAATATATCGACGCGCTCCACGATCATCTCGTCGGCTGGAAAGAGAACGGTGGCACAGTGATTGCTCCCATGTCGGAGAGTACACCGCTGTTAGAAGATACGAACGGAGCGAACGAACCAGAAAGCGGGGAAGACTCTCTGCGCACGGGACGGCAGATGGTCGATTTGGCGATTACCCGCGATCTCATCAACTACGATTTCTACAAGCAATTGCGCCAGTTGAGTCCCTTCGGGGCTGGCAATCCTGACCCAATCTTTCAGATGGAGCATCTTCGCCTGCTCGATGCCCGGGTAACGGGTTTCAACCGCCAGCATCTCCGCCTGCGCCTGGGCAGTTCCAGCAGCAAAGCACACTACCAGGGAACGCTGATGCGCGGTGCCGACCGCCTGCAAAGCCTCAAGGGGGTCGAGCACGTTAACATCATCTTCAAGATCGAGTCGTCGGAGGACGAGACCAGAGCGGATGTGTGGCTGCGCATATTAGATATAGAAGCTGACGAGCCAGGGGAAGGAAATACGACCATTTGAAAGAGACCTCCAGGTTTTGGAGGTCTCTCCGCTTTTTTATAAGTTCTGGCCCACTACGCGCTGAATCTTCACATAAAGTCTGACGCGCGGGTCGCCCCGCCAGCGGCCAGAAGATCCATAATGGACGGCCAGTTCGTTATAGAAAGCTCCCGTAGGATCTTCTTCGATCTGCTCAACAACGCCGCGAAATTCGGCGTAAATATAGGGATCATCGGGATCGACGATAGAGATTGCTACACGTGGATCACGTTTGATGTTCTGGAATTTCTGGCGCACGCTGGTATGCGTAAACTTGATATGTTCGCCATCCCATAAAAACCACATCGGAGAGGATTGCGGCTCTCCGTTGGGTCCAATAGTTGCAAGATGCGCAAATCCCTTTGATTGCAGTATTTTCTGAACCTTTGGATTGTTCAAATCTGCCATGCACAATAGCCTTTCCACAATAACTTCTTACGAACCACAGACAAATGTCTATTTAGAGAAAACACGCCGTTGCTACGATTTACTCCCTAATTACAATGAGCTATCCTCTACTTACCGGATGAACGAAATGAACCGAATATGTATGTCGTAGTCGAGCGATTGATCGCGATCCGTTCGAGATACGTAATATATCGCCCGATCGCGATCAATCGCTCGACTACGACGTAACAGCACGATTGCTGCAATTAGCCAGCAATACCCGTCACATCCATAACCAGCAACAGGACAAGCAGCACACAGGTCACACTACCAGCAATGATAGCCCAGGAGCGATGGCGGAGGCCAGATTCTCTGGCACGTTTCAGGGCGGAAGAGAAGTAGAACCAACCGCCAACAGCGATGAGCGCAAACTCCATCACCATACTGACCAGGGGAAAGGCCCAGAGACCGAATCCCAGCAGCGGCAGATTGCCCAGGTTGCCGGGCAGAATCGGTAAATCAGCACGGTGCACCAATAGATCAAGTAACCAGTGGCTAAAGACGACGGCCCCGATGGTTAGTCCCGTATTACGGCCCCACGCGCGCCAGGCCAGCAGTCCCGCCACGATTGCAATGAGTAGCGCACCTACCAGCGAGTGCGTATAGTTGGCATGAATAATCGCCTCGCCATAGCCGCCCTTATCGATTGGCACGATCGTTTCAACATTGGTCAGAAGCAATGGGACAAAGAGCACATCGAGCAGTTGTGTTGAAAGCATCAGCGCCCAAAGCGGCACAGAAGGCTGTTTCGCCTTGACAGCCGCCGCCAATCCAAAATGTCCAGCTAACATTTATTTTCCCCCTTTTTCGCATCAATACGTGTATCCAGCCAACCGCACAGGATGGTAAAAAGCAGCACAAACACAATAAAAGTCATTGCAGTTTCTCCCTGATCCTAATCATCAAACCAATCATTTGAGATGAGCAAATGAATTATCTCTCTCTTTTTCTACGACGGATAATCATTAATCTTATTATTATAAATAATAATCTAACTTCATTAGATTGTCAAGAGGGAAAGATCAGGAATGCTCAATGTAGTTCGTAGTTTCCCGATTTATCGGGAGGGGTGTGTCACCCGCTTGAATGGAAGTTGTGCCCCCTCCCGATAAATCGGGAAACTACGACATACCTTACCGTTTTTGAAAGGAACAGTGTATTATCGCGTTGGGAGAACCACATTCTCAGGTTATTTCATTCATCTTCATTACTGGGGCAGCGAGTTGCTCAAAAAGAGGAATCTTGCCATTTCGATTATGCTGCATTTTGGATACAATACAATTTTTTATTTAAAAAAAGTATATAGTGGGAAAAAGATAAAAACTGTGTTAGATTCAAATTTTGTAGAGTTAAAAAACCCTGGTCTACACGTTTAGATAGTAGGTATATAGAAATAATTGCAATGGAGCAGAGGGCGTTTGCTTGTCATCATCGATTGATAAGCATCGCTGGCATGAAAGACCATAAACCTCTTCTTCGTTTGCGCCTGAAGGGAGTTCTCATATGCAATCACCGTACGAGTCCCCGTATCAGCAAGCCGCGCCACAGCTGCAATATGTGAGCGTTGGCCCCCGTTTCCTCGCCGTTCTTATTGATACTATCCTTGTTGGCATTGTCAATGGCATCATCTCTGTCGCTCTTCATAATAGCGGCGCAGTTGGTGCCATATCAGCGGTCATCGCAATTGCTTACTATATTGTGATGGAGGCAACTCAGGGCGCGACCGTAGGCAAAATGGTGCTTGGCCTGCGTGTTGTGAAGGTCGATGGCACACCAATTAGCTGGAACGAGTCTGTCATTCGCAATCTGCTGCGCATCGTTGATGGTCTATTCGTGTATCTCATTGGCGCAATCCTGGTGTGGAACTCCCCAACCCGGCAGCGTTTGGGAGATCGCGTGGCTAAAACGGTGGTGGTTCGTAGCCGCTAAGAGCGTCTGTTAAGCCGTTTATTCCGTAGAAAAGGGCAGTGCAGTGAATATCATTGCACTGCTTTTTGCCGTATACTTCATTTGCCCGACGAGATAAAAGCGTGTAGAATGAGACAGAATAAAAACATTCCGAAACATGAATAAGAGCCTGGCATACTTCCAATACTACTAACTATAAGAACTACTTATGTGTGCGTCTTCGGTGAAGTAAGGATCTATTTTATGTCTACCATATCTGGCACCACTGCCGCAGCCACAATAGGAGCAACTAGAAAGGCCGGTATTCTTTTTGCCTGGTTCACGGCTCTAATGATCGGAACGGCCTGCCTCTATCTGGGAACGATTGCTTTTGCCGAACGTGTGGCTCCGGCGATGCGTGTCTATAGCTATCCTGAAGGTCGCTGCACTATCCATTTCATTCGCCCGCTGATCCCCTGGCGGCACAACTCGATGGGATCAACACCTCGCTATATCATCGTCTTTAGCTTCACGATCCACACAGCCAGCAATCAAGATTATCAAATAGTGGGCGCAGGGATGAACAGCACGATTGTCACCAACAATGACGAGGTGCAAAATATCGTCAATAACTATCATCAAAACGGCGTCTACCCCTGCTGGTACAATCCCTCCGACCCCTCACGCGTCGTGCTTTACCGCAGCATGCCCATGCTCTCCTTTATCTGGTGCAGCTCATTTGTCGCGCTGGGCTTGTTAATCATGTCAAAGTCGCTGGCACACATCATCAGCGGCACCTCTTCTATCATACAAGCTGTGATACAGGTTTATATTAGCAATAAGCGTATAAAGAAACGGAAAAGCAGAATACACTGACCACCTGGGAGCAGTATTACATGAGCATCTTCAGCCACAACATCTACGAGAATATTCGTACCCGTACCATTGTGCTTTATCAGGGCAAGATCTTGTTGCATCCACCGGGCAAAGATGGCAGCGATGAAGCCTGGAAATTGCCCGGTGGAGGATTGGAACCGCATGAGTCGCTGGCCGAATGTGCGCGGCGCGAAGTGCTGGAAGAGACGGGCATTCCCGTACGCGTGGGCCGCATCGCCTTTCTGCTCGAATGGATCGTGCCTCGCTATACAGGAGCGTTAGAGGATGGCGATGGTCACGGCTTCGGACTGGAGGTCTATCATTATGCCTATCCAGAGGAGCCGCTGCCGCCGACAAAAGCAGAATTCCCCGGCGAACAGCCTGCCCGCTGGATTCTCCTGGAAGAGGTTGCAGCGCTTTCCGTCTGGCCTATCGAGTTAAAAGATCTCTGCCAGCATTTGAGCCAGGGCAACGAAGAGATCGGCTCTCTCTCCCTGATCGGTAAACTCAGCAATCCCTGGGATCGCACCGAACGCAACGCATGGAGTTCGCCTCCTCATGAAATCACGATTGAAGATGCTGCTCAATGATTGCGCGGTAGCGCTGCAAGGTCTGCAACTCGCGGCGATAATGAGCAAGGTGTCCCTCAGCGAGCATTTTCTGAAAGGCTACGTTACCAGCGCGGGCCTGCTCAATTATAAGTGTGCAGAGCACCTGTAAACGTGGCTCGACCAGTTCCAGCACCTCATGAGCGGCAATACCATAGGCATCACAAAAACGCTGGAATCGTTCGCCCTGCATATGAGGGTCGGTCAGACCTGGCTCGATAATGGCTGGATCATCGAGATGCGCCAGAGGAACAAAACGATACGCCGCATATGCCAGATCCCAGGCGCGCGGACCCGGCCCGGCACAGTCGAAATCGATGAGTCCATGCGGTTGACCTGCCACATAAACCATGTTATAGGGTGCGATATCGTTGTGGCAGATAACCTCGTGGCGGCTCACATCGGGATAGACCATCTGCCAGCGAGCATCAGAGGGCGGGACAAAATCGCTTTGGGCCTCGTGATAGTGTCGCACCAATCTGGCAACGGCCTGCATCGCCTCCTCTGCCCACATATACGGCGGCAAGGGATAATGCCCAACCTCACCCGCGAAAAATGTGAGCATCTCGCGCCCCTGCTCATCGATGCCCAGAAAGCGCGGCGCGGCACCAAAACCGCGTGCTTCCAGATGATGCAGAAGCGCGTGAATAGCGCTGCTCCATACCCCCGTAGCACGGCGAACCGTCTCTCCAACGCGTACGGCACCCGTGACATTGCCGCCATGTAATAGAATTTCCTGTTCAGACATTGTACCTCCTGATATAGCGGGGCAGAAGTGGAACAGGAGAACAAAAAAGCGCTGCAAGGCCACTTCTGCCCACAGCGCTTGACAACAAAAAACGAGACACATAGCAAGGGAGAACCATCCGCACAAAGGACGCGTGGGCGTCTAGTAGAGGGTTCGCTCCTGACCTGCCATCTGTGTCTGCTCGCTTTCTTTCTAGTAGGGGCGATGGCTTGTCCTCGCCCTGCCATATTCGACCTCGCCTGGAGGATTTCTTGTATGTGTCCTTTATGGTAGCATAGGCATCTGCTATCGTCAATCGCAAAACAATATGGACCAGGGCTTTCCAGTTCTCCGCTCAAAGGGGTGCAGGGGTCTCCCTGCCGGGGCCTGGGGTGTCCCCAGTTTCCTTCCCTCCTTCGCGCGCCGCCTGCGGCGGCGCGCAAAAGAGAAGAAAAAAGGTTTTTTGCGGGGACACCCCGCACCCCGGCAAAGGGCTGCCGCCCTCTGCACTCCTGCTAGATGGGAGAATTGGAAAGCCCTGCAATATGGACAGAGAAAATTGAAAATAGAACATAACTATCATGGCGTTGTGCTACCAGCGAGCGAAATAGACGCCCTACGGGAGCTAGAGCGGTTGCTACAACAGAGCGGTTCGCTTGATGCAGGACAGAACATTCCTCTCTTGCAATCAGAAGAGGTTGAAAGAAGCGAGGGCAATATTTCCTGCACTATTGCAAATAATACTGTTATTGCTCTCTCGACGCGCTCCTGTGCATTAACCTCGCTGCCTGAAACGTTGAGCAACTTCACCAATCTATGCATGCTGGATATCGCTCATAATCAACTGGCCGCCCTGCCTGAGTCGCTAGGCAACTTAATGCAGCTCAAAAGAATATATCTGGACGGCAATCAATTGACCTCTCTTCCTGAGTCGCTAGGACATTTGACGCTGCTTGAGGAGATACAGGCCGATGCAAACCAGCTGGCAATGCTGCCTGAGAGCATTTGCCAGTTGACGCTGCTTGAGATAATGCGCTTTTATGGCAATCAGCTTACGACACTCCCGGCACAGATCAGTCAGTTCAAGCGCCTCAAAGACATCAGTGTTGGTGGCAATCGCCTAACGACCCTCCCCGATGCGCTATGGGGCTTGAGAGAACTGCGCTCGCTAAATATTGCCGAGAATCGACTGGAGGCGGTTTCAAACAGCATTGATAACCTGACTCATCTTGAAATGTTGGACCTGGGGCATAACAAATTGACGGCACTACCACAGTCGCTCGGCAATCTCACCAGCCTGACAACATTTCTCTATCTCAGCGATAATCAACTGACGGAACTCCCAGAGACGCTTTTTGAGCGGCTGGAGCATTTGCGCTATCTCAACATCACCGATAATCAATTAACCACTCTCCCTGAGACGATTGGCAATCTCACCAGCCTGAAAGAGTTGCGCGGATATAATAATCAACTGACGGCTCTTCCCGAGTCATTGGGCAAACTGAAACATCTGCAAGAAATACACATGATGAATAATCTACTGATGGCGCTTCCCGAGTCGCTGGGAGAGATGGAGAGCCTCAGAGAACTACACCTGTCTCACAACAGATTGGTAGCGCTCCCTGAGTCGATTGGCAAGCTGATCGCACTAACGACGCTCGATCTGCGAGGCAATCGTTTGAGCAGCCTGCCCGG
Source organism: Reticulibacter mediterranei (assembly GCF_016587455.1). NCBI lineage: Bacteria > Bacillati > Chloroflexota > Ktedonobacteria > Ktedonobacterales > Reticulibacteraceae > Reticulibacter > Reticulibacter mediterranei. The sequence continues at coordinate 3,988,837 of NZ_BNJK01000001.1, forward strand.
GTCATTGGGCGAGCTGAACAGTTTAAGGCATCTCGATTTGCGAGCAAACAGGTTGGTTGTCCTTCCTGCCAGCATTGGAGATTTGCCAAAGCTAGAAAAGCTCGATTTGCGATGGAACAAACTCTCATCTCTCCCGGCATGGCTGCGACGGCTGGAAGAGCGTGGATGTTCTATTTACTTGTAAAAAGGTTTTCTCATCATCCAGGAGCCTTTTGTGATCGCCGTTGAGATTGCGATGGTAGTTATGATGATCTGGCTCAACAGGGACAGAGTCACAATGGCGAAACCATCCCTGAGCAGTCACAGTAAGTTATACCAGACAGAGGGCCAGCAACCCGAAGATGGTGATGACACCACCGGAAATGCGGTTCATCCAGAGTAGCCAGTGAGGAGTAAATCTGGTGCGAAGCAGGCTTACCCCTCCAGTCAGCAGACACCACCAGAGCATTGAGCCAAGAAAAACGCCACTGACGACGAGCAGAGCGGTCATACCGTTGTTTTGTCCACCACTGCCAACGCCCAGACCGGCGAAGATGGCGGCAAACGAAAGGATAGTAAGCGGATTGGTCAGGGTAAGCAACAGCGTCGTTACATAGGCACCCGCGAAGTTTGTTGCCGGTGTAGCTTGAGCAGCGCGTTCAGCTGGTTTGCTGAGCAGCGTTTTGATGCCCAGATAGAGCAGGAACAGACCACCCACGATATGCACCCATGTTTGTTGTTGCACCAGGAAGGCCGCAACAACAGTTAGACCAAAACCTGCCACACACCCATAGAGACCATCGGCAGTGGCGATACCCAGCCCGGAAACCAGCCCATAGAAAAAGCCCTTGCTCATCGTCCGTTGAATGCATAAGATGCTCATTGGACCAATTGTGGCGGCAACCGAGAGGCCGATCAACAGACCGCGCACAAAAAAACTTACATCCATGTCTTTCTCCTGCAAAAGAATGAAAGCGAACAACATAAAAAAATCGCCGGACCTTTTGAGAGGTCCGGCGAAGGGATACGCTTTGCTGTTAGCTGCTATAGCATCAGGGAATCGGAGGCATGCCAACAAAACCGGACCTCATCATAGTCTGGCTTTGCTGCTGCTGTTGTCGAACCACAGATAAAAGATGGCTCACAAGATCGCTCCCGATTCTTTATTCAACTCATTTATTCTTACAATGAAACCAAGTGTAGCATATCCGCTCTCTCAAAGCAACTTGTTAACGCTGAAAGAGTCGAGAGAGCGAACGGACACGTACTTCCTGGCCCCAGACGGCGAGCATATGCTCGTACAGGGTGTAGATTTCGCTGAAAGCAAGGTCGCTATGAATTTCCTGGGCGGCTTTGGCGGCAGCTTCAAGATAAATACAGCTCTGCACCATATTGCCGAGGACCAGCGAAGTGTAGGCTCGTTGCTTTAAAAATTCGGCACGTATGCGCTCGGGTGGCGCTGGTTTGAGCTCATCGATGCGCGAAAAGGCATCCCACGCGGTCTTAGGCTGTCCCAGACGGAGAAAGACCTGCCCCTCATATAAGAAAAGCATATAGCGTTCATAACGAATATAAGAAAAACTGGGATCATTCATAGGATCGTCGGGAAAGACGGCGAAGGCTAGTTGCAAAAACTGCAATGCCTCTTTCTCGCGGCCCATCGTGGCCTGGATTTCGGCCAGAGCTGCGAAGATCCAGCAGTGAAGTAATGGAGAGATCTCATCGTTGCTGCTATTAACGCGCCTCAAGGCATCGTTATAGGCGCTGAGGGCTGAGCCAATACGTTTGCGTGCGATAAAGATAGAAGCGAGGCGCATCTGTGAAGCGATATAGAGGTTCCAATCTTTGGCAATCTGGCTATAGACTAACGCCTGTGACGCATTCATCTGCGCCGTCACAAAATCGCCGCGCTGCAACTCCAGCAAGGCCGTCAGTTGATAGACCTGAGCGGTCAGATGGGCCGCCATTTTCTGCTCCGGCCCGGGATAGAGAGTCGGTCGGGCCAGATTGCTGAGATAGGCGGGGAGCAGGCGCTCCAATTCCGTCTGTCCACCGATCATATACAACTGCCAGCAAGAAGAGATGCCCATTTTCCAGAGGGCCAATGTTTCCGTGAGATTGCCAGTGTCCACAATGAGCGCATCGCTATCCGGGTTGGCAGCAAAATCTTTCTTCGAGAGAATAGGGTCCAGCAACGACCTTTTCGTTGGGGGTGGCACCACCTCAAAGCCCAGTTCAGCAGGAGACATCTCGAAGACCTGGCACAGAGCATAGAGAGATGTGTTACGTGGCGTTTGAGTGCCAGACTCCCAGCGAATGTAGGTGCTTAAACTGACTCCAACTTTTTTACTTACAAATTCAGGCGTCCAGCTTTTTTGGAGCCGGGCGGTTTTTAACATACTATTTTGTTGCTTCATCAGCAAGCCTCCCAGACGCAATTTACCCACACTGTTATAAGCCCTTTTAATGCGCGCGTCAAGTAGTAGGGGCATTGAAAAAATATTAAAAATGGAGGCAATAGAGCAAGAGCAACGAAAATGCTATGACGAAGCACACACAAGCTTGCTCACAGTTTGGCAACGCTGCATAACATCTTGCAGTTCGGTTTGTAGCCTCTGCAATGCTATAGCTGGCTTCTCTGATCCAATCAATGCCGCGTTGACGTGGCTTTCAATCGCACTTGCAACTTGTGAGAAACATGGCAAAACTGGACGCAACTGGGCATTATCTAATAGTGTTTCCAGCAGTGATTTCTTAGGAGAAAATGTGGACGGTTGATCCAAAAATGCAAATAGAGGATTCCATGTCTGCACGCGCTTGTCTTTATAAATGCTTGCCAGCGTTACCGTAAAACCTTCCTTCACGGCCAGGTATTGCTGTGCTTCCCTCTGCAACATCCATTGTATAAATTGCCAGGCAGCTTCCTGGTTCTGTGAGTATCTATTAATTGCTAGCTGCCAACCGCCGAGACAGGATTTAGCCCCTGACGGGAGCGGCGCAATATCAAATGTATGCCTCACCAATGATTGGCTGGCATCCTTGCTCCATGCACTGATATTAGGCCAACATCGCATAAAAACAGCATTGCGCCCTAACCATTGATCGACAGTTTCATACTCTCCAAATGTTGGAGTTGTTGGAGGAGATATAGTACCAACCCAACTCACCATTTCGCTTAGTGCAGCAAGAGCCTCCGGGCTATTGATAGTAACCACCTGGGGAGCATGAGGATCAAAAATACTTGCGTTATAGCTTGAGAGTACCTCTACAAAATCACAGACCAGCCCATCATATTTCTTTCCCTGCCACACATATCCCCATTTGCAGCGTCCTTCTTTTTGAACAACGCGTGCCATCGCCTCCAGATCTGTCCATGTCTGCGGAGGCCTGGAAATGAGATCAGAAAAATCTTTACGGTAATATAGCAATCCGATATCGGTATGTAAGGGAGCCGCCCAGATTTGCCGCTGGCCGGTCTCAGGATTCGGAAAAGTTACAGCTTGCAGAGGTTTTTGCAAATAGTTTTTGGCATTTGCTTGCAACCATGAATTGGTCAGAGGTATGATCCAGCCGTTACGTACAAACTCATCCATCCAGGGAACATCAAGAGAGAGAACATCGGGGCTTCCCTGATGTGCTTGTAATTTGCTCACCAGGTCGTCATGAGGGTTGCAATGACTCTGTGCCTTCGTAGCCTGTACCTGTATATCTGGATGAAATCGATTGAACATCCGAACAAGGAAATTGAAAGTACCGTAATGATCATCCTCGGTTTGCCATATAATCTTTGTCACCTTATTACTGGTAGGCTGTTTCTCTTGCTCACATGCTTCTAACAACATACTGGCAAGGCTACCTGCCAGACCTATCTCACTGGTCCGTTTGAGAAATGTTCGCCGGGTGAGATATCCGGTACGCCTTTGTTCAAGCAGTTGATTCAAAATGGCCTGCCGTGAACCAAACATTGCACACGAAGCTCCTTATCTGCTATTTAATACTTACCCGCCCCAATTATTATACTGTGTGTGCCATTCCCAAGAATATGCAGAACGAGTACGGCTTTATTTACTGCCGAGCTATTACCTGGTAAAAAAGCTATCTGCCCGCTTATTCCCTGAAATGCATGTCCGGGTGTGAATTTCTGTATTGTTTTGCCTAATTGATCAGCGGAAATAGGATGTGATTTTTGAGCGCTGTCATCACAAGAACTCCCTTGAGTTTGGCAGAGAGCGGTCGCCAGGAGAGAAGTTGCATCGTATGATAATATTACATCGCTATCGGCTCTATCGTACACATAATCATTATTGAAGAGATGCAGGGGATCATAAGCGCTTTTATAATCTACCACCATAGGTGGTTTGGTGAAACCATCTGGTTGGGATGCGGCTGTTTGTGGATCATAGAAAGGAAAGGTACTGATCGGAGTATGCCGAATGGACCATTCATCGGGGAAGGCCGATGCAGTAAAACTAAGGCCGGTGAAATTGCTGATATCATTTGGAGATGCATGTATCCATTGATAAGTAATATCGCTGCCCATTATTTGAACGCTACGACTCGTTCCTTTGGTTAGTCCATAGAGAGCTGTATGGAGCATTGCTATATCTGCAAAAGGGCCGGTGAAGTAGATCAGATCAAAATCACTATCAACTACCCGATTAGCAACCTCCTGCACGTTATACTCACTTCCCACACTGTAGGGTATAGGCGTGGTTTTCAACGATCCCGACTCCACAATAAAATCTTTCCCCAATCCACGATCACTACCATCAGTGGGATAAACAACCGCTATCTTTGTAGCGTGTAATCTATCGGTAATATATGTTGTAGCCGCTCTCGCCTCATCTTGTAGGGAATGGGCAACACTCAATAGGCCACGTATATATGGCTGTTCCAAAGGAATCGTAGAGATCATTGGTAGAGAGGAGTGATTGAGTTTTTGCACAAGCATGCTTGATCCTGGTAGCCATCCGACGATACCCACTATTGTTGGATCAGCCTTAATCGCCTGCATAATCTGATTGGCAACCTGTGCCTGACCGTCGCTATTTGTGGTTGCCTCTCCTATATTTGCGATGAGCAAATAGAGTTGCGGGCCATTCTGATGCAACTGATTATATTCAGCCTGTGTAATATATGCTCCCTGAAGGATATCACGACCAATATTGATAGTATCCGATTTATTTGACAAAGGGACAACAACCAGGATTGTTTTATGAGGTCTTGCTATACAATTCTCCCCCGCAACAGAGTCTCTTTTACCAATGCCAAGTATACATTGATTTTCCACATAAATTTTCACTTCTGCGTCCGCTGTATCATCATTTGCTGCCATTGTCCAATAAACATTGGCTTTCAGAGTATCCCCATTACTCATCTCACGTATTGCATCTTCTTTATAAATGTTATTTAACCTGGCTGTGTCAAACGCATCTTTCCCATCACTAATGCCTATCCGTTCTCCATCTATAACCTGTGTATGTATACCCGTATCTATCGGAGGAGCAGGAGCAGGAGGATTGGTATACTGTAACATGAGCAGTCCTACCTTTCCCAAAAGGCCGAGCACGAGACAGGCCACTAAAGCAACAATGAGTATCCGAGGAGGTAATCTTCTCCAGTTGAAGGTACTTTGCACTGTTCTAAGAGAGGCTGCATACTTAGCGGCATCTGGATGTTTGCTCAAAACACCTATTAATGCATCGCTTAAAATAATAATAATGATAACCAGTTTATTCTCAAGTAAGAAGTTACCAACATGTAATATTGTCTCCCACGTCGTAAACTGTAGAACAATGCCTAAAACAAATGCTATAAATCCAGCTAATATTATCCCTGTTTTCCATAAAAAAATCTCTATTGTCCATATCCATTTACATAACCAGAGAAAGCCGATGGCCATCAGCTTAAATATATGTTGCCATTGCTCTTTCACATCTTGATATTTCGTCATCGCCGTCTACAGCTTTCTTTGCACCATTGCAAATTCTACTCTAGTAATCCTCTGTTCTCAGATATTCCAGAAGTGAAAAAGTAAAGCTTTTGCTTCACCTCTACTATACATGACGTGCAAAAGTACAATGAAATCAAATGAGACAACAGCTTGCCACAATAGAGCAATCACTCTTTCTTGTATAACGATCACAATATTCCGCAGTTTCAACATAAAGCATATATATTCATATTTTATATATACTATAGTAAAACATAGCCTGTCATCCTCTTAACCCAAAGAGGCTATAGTTGCATATTACAGATCTTGCTTACATCTGTTGCAAGGTTATGCTGGCTTTACTGAGGAAGTTGAAGCGGGAAGCCAAAAAAGGTAGCTAGCTCTGGGCCGAGGAAAGCAGTCACCTGGGTTATCTGCCCGGAACCATCGAGCGTGATAACCTGCACGGCGAACGCGCTATACAATCCGGTTGCTTCGTCTGATCGATACACTACAAATGCGGGTTGCCCATTGGCATGCGTTGGAAATAAGCGCCACTTATCCTGTACGCCAGAGGGAAATATGGCAGTGCGGAGAACAGTGCGAATCGCTTCTCGCCCCTGATACCAGGAAGGAACCGGCGGCATACTCAATATCGCATCTTCTTTCAGCAGCGCCACGAGTCCATCCACATCGTCTGTCTCCCAGGCATGGAGATAGCGTGTGAGCAACGCGTTTGTCGCGGCATCAACGCGATGAAGCAGTACCATCTCTCGCTGCTCACGAGGATAGTTCTTCTCAAGCGTCACCCGTGCGCGGTGCAGGGCGCTATTGACCGCTGAAACCGAGATCTCAAGCAACTGTGCGACCTCGGCAGCGCGCCAGTCCAGCACATCCGAGAGGAGCAAGATAGCTCGCTGCCGAGGTGGCAGAAGTTGAAGAGCAGTGAGGAAGGCCAGGGAGACGCTCTCATGTTGAGTATAGCGAGCTTCCGGGTTTTCCGCAGCCTCGATCAGCCAGGAGTCAGGAAAAGGCTCAAGCCAGAGCGTCTCGAAGCTTCTAGCAGCAACCGGCTTCTGTGGATTCCACGCGGGAGAAGCTGCGGTTGGCAGAGTGCGAGGAGACCTTTTCTTGAGAGTATCGAGGCTGGTGTTGGTTGCAATCGTGTACAACCAGGCTCGCAGCGATCCCGGACCTCTGTACGTAAAGCTGTCAAAGTGGCGCCAGGCTCGCAACATCGTATCCTGCACCGTATCTTCAGCATCATGCAACGAACCCAGCAGGCGATAACAATGTAGAAGCAGCTCATTACGATAGGATTCGAGCAAGCGCTCTGGCTCTGCTTGCTCTACACTCAAGCCTTCCTGCTCGCGCTCATCAGCCTTCCTCGATTGCTCTGTCACATTATTTCCTCTCACAGTCGTATTTTCCTGGATAGCTCCGCTTCAACAGAACTCTCGCACCTTTCCGCGAAAATAACCCACTCGTATACCATTCTACTCACACCATTCTCTACAGGCAAGCGTCCATCTCCACATACTTAATCATGGATCACATTGTAACATGCGAGTAGGATAGCTACCTGATCAAACTGTCGTAGTAAGCAAAACTATGCGGTTTGCAACGACTTTTCTGGACCGCACAATTTTGCTTACTACGACAGTTTGATCAGATAGCTATCCTACTTTCTCAAGAGGAGGTTTTTATGATCAGTCCACAAGCCGCGCAAATTCGTGCGTTCATGAAGAGTACCGCCGCCACATCTGTAGTGCAGGCTCGCCTCTCTGTCGAAACGAGACGATCCCAGTTTGAAGCGCTACGAGCGCAAATTCCTCTTCCTGCTGACACACAGGTCGAAGCGATCAACGTGGGATCGGTCGCAGCCGAATGGGTAAGTACACCTGAAGTTGATGATCGTCGTGTGCTGCTCTACCTGCATGGAGGAGGATATGTATGGGGTTCTTGCGCCTCCTATCGTGCTGTTGCCGCCACTTTTTCTCGCTTCACACAGGCGCGAGTCCTGCTCCTCGACTATCGCCTCGCCCCAGAGCATCCCTTCCCGGCTGCCCTGGAGGACTGCATCGCGGCTTACCAATGGCTGCTAACAAGTGGTATCCAGCCTGAGCATATCGTTCTCATGGGAGACTCAGGAGGAGGCGGTCTCGCTCTGGCAACGCTGGTCTCGCTGCGGCAGGCTGGCCTTCCGCAACCAGCAGGAGCAGTACTGATCTCTCCCTGGCTCGATTTGACCCTGAGCGCCACCTCTTATACCACGAAAGCGGAGACCGATTTCATGGACAGTAAAGACCTGTTTCTTGAATTGCGTCAATACTATCTTGGAGAACAAGATCCGCACTCGCCCCTGGCTTCTCCACTGCTTGCGGATCTCCAGGGACTCCCTCCTATGCTTGTCTATGCAGGCAGCGATGAAGTGCTGTTGGACGACTCCATTCAGCTTGCTGAGCGCCTTCGCCATGCGGGTGTTCCAGCCGAGCTTCAGATAGGGGAGGGGCTCTGGCACACCTGGCCCATCACTGCCACAACGCGACCATTTCCCGAAGGAACCCAGGCTCTTGAACACATTGGAGCATTCGTCCAATCTCATTGTAAATAACAAAAGAACAAGGAGAACCGTCATAGTTAGATTTCTCGTACTTTATAACAAACCAGAGGACACCGAAGCATTCAATCGTCATTATCGCGAAGTACATATCCCACTGACAAAGAAGCTGCCTGGCCTGCGGCGCTATACGCTTGGCTGGAATGCGACGCCCATTCGCGGCGGCGAACCCTATTACCTCGTAGCCGAATTGGAATGGGATGACATGGACTCCTTGCGCAAAGCGTTCCAATCGCCTGAAGGTCAGCCCACAGAGCAGGATGTATCCAAGTTTACCAATGGTGGAGTCTTAAGCATGGTATACGAGGTGGAAGAGGTCTAAACAGAAGTTGTTCCTCGGGGAACAAAGTTGGCGTTCATTCGCGGAAACGTTGTTTCGCGAATGAACGCCAGCATGCTTTTTATTTAAAAGTGTATTCAGGCCAGCAATTGCTGTTCGCTCAATGGGCCGAGAGCGGTCAGCACTTGCTTTTCGCGCAAGGGGAAACGTTTCAGGGCGCGCATTACGTCTTCGGTTGTCACGTTCTCGACGCGCTCAACCTCTTCCTCAACGCTGATCAGGCGGCCCTCCGTGACCCAATCGCTGGCAAGAGAGCGCATGCGGGCAAAGGTCGATTCGCTGCTCAGCACGATTCCGCTAATCAGCTTATCTTTCGCGCGGCGCAGTTCATCTTCATAGATCCCATCGTTCAGCAGGCTATCCAGCTCGGCGCGCAGCAGCTTGAGGACGCGCGGGGCATCCTCCGGTGTGGAATTAGCTTCCATAAGCAGGATGCCAGTTCCCTCCATTGCCCAGACGCCTGCACTGGCCGACTCTGCCAGGCCACGCTGGTAGATATTCCAGTAGAGGCGCGAACCATCGCTGTCACCCAGGATGCTCCCCCCTAGAGCCGCCGCGTAATAGTCAGGATCTTTGATATCGACTGCTGGCATAGCAACGATCATGATCTGCTGCTTGAGTTGCTCGTTGACCATGATATTGTTGATCGACTGCGCAGGCTCATAGTGCGAGGCATCGCGGCCAGTATCGCCAGTGCGCCAGTTTGTGCAATGCTTCTCAGCGAGTTCGACGATATGGTCCCAATCAAATTTCCCAGCGACGGAGAGGATCAGGTTATTGGCGGCGTAGCGGCGCTGCCAGTAGTTACGCATCTGCTCGATATGCATATTGCGAATACTGTCGCGCGATCCCAGCACGTCATGTCCTAGCGAATGGCCGCCGAAGTAGGTTTGCATCAATTGACGATAGGTGTAGTTATACGGCTGATCTTCTGAGCGCGCGATCTCGTTGATAATGACCTCTTTCTCAGTCTCGAAATCGCTCTCATCCAGCCGGGGATACATCATGTCGCTCAATAGCTCAACGGCACGATCCAGATACTCGCCCAGCACACGCGCATAAAAGACGGTGGCTTCGTGGGAAGTAAAGGCGTTGATTTCCGCCCCGATCTTATTAAATTCGAGGGTAATCTCCTGCCAGTTGAGGCTCTTAGTGCCCTTGAAAACCATATGCTCCAGAAAGTGGGAAACACCTGCGATGGCCGGGTCATATTCATCGCGTGAACCAGTACGGACGAAATATGATACTGCCACCGACTCAAAATCGGGCATTGGCTGACCCACAATCTGCAAGCCATTGCTCAGGCGGTGGGTATGAAACACAGTTCCATTTGCTGTGGTTTCTGTCATTCGTTGCTCCTTACAATACAAAGGCGCAGGTGGCCTGCTCGCTCTTTTCTACAGGCATATTACTCAATTATATAGCATCATAGCCCTGGTAGAGAACGATTGTCAAATCGATATGTAGTACTTCAAGTTGTATTTCAGATCGAAGCTCCGCGATTCACCTCTTCGCCCAACGCCTGTATCACCTCCGGCTCCTGTTCCTCCAGGACCGTGCGAGGATCAAGCAACAGCGAGTTGCGCAGGATGCGGGTAATAATGGATGTACGACGCAGACGCAGGCGGCGGGCCAGCTCTTCCAGAGGCAACGGCGTGCGAGCGTCATCGAGGGCGACAAGCGTTGTGGGCAGGGTTTCGCCGGGGAGAGAGCCACCGCCAATCGTCGAAGCTCCCTGTTGCCTGCGAGCCACCACACCCTTCTCCTGAAGCTGGGCAATCCAGTTTGTGGCGCGCCTGTTTATCCTCTCAGAAGAAGCAGCTATCATGCGCCAGATGGGGATATGCGTCTCGGCTTCGGCGCGTTGATAGTGGCGCAAGGTCGTTTCCAGCGCAGCCAGCGTCATCTTGTCGATGCGTACGGCACGCATAAGCGGGTGCTTTGCCAGTTGCGCGATCACCTCCCGCTTGCCAACCAGAATGCCCGCCTGGGGACCACCAAGCAGCTTATCACCGGAGAAGCAGACAAGATCGGCGCCGGCGGCGATGCTCTCCTGTGGCGTCGGCTCATGGGCCAGCCCGTAGCGTTCGCTATTGAGCAGACACCCGCTGCCCAGATCGTTCATGACGAGCAGGCCGCGTTTATGGGCCAGGGCAGCAAGAGCTTCAATAGAGGTCGCTTCAGTAAAGCCCGTAATCAGAAAGTTACTTGGATGCACAGCCAGCAAGAGCGCGGTCTGCTCGCTGAGCGCGGCCTCATAATCGCCGATGCGGGTGCGGTTGGTCGTGCCAACTTCGACCAGACGGCAACCACTCTGGCGCATCACATCGGGGACGCGAAAGCCGCCGCCGATCTCAACCAGCTGGCCGCGCGAAATCACCACCTCGCGTCCCATCGCCAGCGCGCTCAGACCAAGCAGGACCGCAGCCGCGTTGTTATTGGTGACGATGGCGTCCTCGGCCCCGGTCAATTCACGCAAGAGCGCGGCCACATGTACATGGCGAGAGCCACGCTCGCCGGGTTCCAGATCATATTCGAGATTGGAATAGCCGCTGGCGACCCGCTGCACGGCCTGCAACGCCTCATAGCTCAGGGGAGCGCGTCCCAGGTTGGTATTGATAATGACGCCTGTTGCGTTAATGACGGGTCGGAGATGCGGCTGCTGTTCGCGCTGTAAGAGATCCTCAGCAGAGGAAAGTAAATCGACGGAAGAGGGACTGGTTGCGCCGCTGCGAATGGCGGTGCGAGCATGGGCAAGGGAAGAGCGCAAGGCGCGAAGAACAAGCGAGCGAGAATAGAGGGCAATAAGACGCTGCCCCTCTGAAGACTGTAGCAATTCATCGACAGAGGGCAAGAGACGCAGCGGATTTTGTTCGATAGTCATACATCGGCCACTCCTCTCTAATGCAGCGAGAAGAACGCAGTAATCGCCAGACTGTTCGCCACCTTCGCCATAACAGCGCGAAGATCGGCATCGTTGAGACGGCAAATGGCGTACTGGTCGGCTAGCAAGGAGCGTAGCACAGGGTACATCAGCTCGGTTTTCACCAGACTATCGGTGTCCAGGAGGGGATAATCACGTTTCAAGAGCAAGTGATGGTATGGGCGCAGCTTCCCGCGATAGGAAGTCAGGGCCACAACATTCACAGCTCCGGCATGACGGCAAAAAGGCTCCCCGGAAACGACGAGAGCGGGATGCCAATCAAGGATACGTTTCTCCTCGATACCCGGAGGGAGCGAAGGATACCCAAAGTTTACCCAATACACCATGCCAAACTGCACGGGCGATTGATAGGTCAGAGCATCCGGTGCTAGTTCTGGTGGATGAGGCATGGCGTTTACTGCTATGTATCTCTATTTTTATTATTAAAAACTATGAACGTAGTAACTATGGATGCGCCAGAGCAACTGGTGCATACACCGATGCCTCTTCTGGCTCTAGCTGTGATTGGAAACATGCTGATGTGAGAGACCAGGAACGCGCAACGAGACTGAGACGCTCCTCACGTTCGTCCTGACTCTCTTCTTGCAAGGCAACAGCTATGAGTTCCATATCACGCTGATACTGTTCCATTATCAAGGAAGAACGGCTGAAGTCGCAATTCGTTGCCATAAAGCTACCTCTTATTCCAAAGTCCTATTCGCCACACGTTAAAACTGGGTAGCGGAAAACCGCGTGAGGGTTGTTTTTTCTCCAACGTTGGAGATTATACCAGCAATTTATGCAAGAAGCAATGCTTTTTCGACGACTTTAGTACTACGGTTGTAAAGATATGCAATCTCACTATTTTCTTCGCTCATGCTTGCATGAAAACGCAATATGATTTAGAGACATTTATGATACGCCATATTCCAACACATAGATGCAAAATGACACATACTCTATTGCCTTTTTTGCCTTTTTTTTTCGGAGATGCCACAGGTTATCTCTCTTCGGTAATCCAATTCCACCACTCTGGCGTAGTCTTCAATAGAAAGGAGGAGCTATTTCATTATGAATAGCGACATTCAAAAAACATTTGCATTTGCCGTTGGTATCGTTTTTGTCCTCGTAGGCATTCTCGGCTTTATCCCAGCTCTTGTTCCTGGCGGAGCACTGCTCGGCATTTTCGCGGTCAATGTCTTGCATAGCGTCGTCCATCTGCTGATCGGCATTCTGGGTATTGCCGCAGCTTATACAGGCCTTGCGCGACGCTACAATCAGGTCATTGGTGCCATCTACTTGCTGCTGGGCGTCCTCGGCTTTATCCCTCCGCTGGTCATCGACAATGCGCTACTGGGCATCGTCAGCATTAATCTGGCCGACAACCTGCTCCATCTTGTAGCGGGGACCGCAATGGTTGCCGTTGGCTTCGCGTTAGGAAAAACCCAGATTTCAGTTGCCAAATAATAAGCTTTTTGAGAACGATGGGGAGCCTGTCTACCAGACTTCCTGTCGTCATGCTATTTTTAAGGAAAGATATCTATGCTCTACTGGTGGCGAACCATACAAATGTTGCTGGTTGCTTGCTGGCTCTGCTTCCTCTTCACTACACCTGTAAAAGCAGATGGAGGAGCACCCAATCTGGCCTATATAGCAGGCAGTTCGGCAGGGGTCAGCATTATCGATATTGTCGAGCAAAAAATTACCGGGACAGTTGCACTTGCGGGCGAGCCGCATATGATTCTGCTCAGCCTCGATGGAAGTATCCTCTATGTGACACAGCCGCGCATAAGCCGGGTCACTTTCCTTGCCACCGCCACCAAACAGGCCATCTGTACCGTCGATCTTGCAGGCAATTCTTCGCTGCTGGCACTTGATTCTCGCGCCCACCTGCTCTATGTTGCAGGCAACTACGCATCACAGGTTGTGGTTCTGGATGCGATGAATTGTAAGCAGAAATACACGTTACAGACCAATAGCGGTGTCTACGGTCTGGCGTTGGCAGGAGGTGAAGGCACTTCATCCGGCAGTCAGGAGATATGGGTTGCAGGTGCAACTGCGCTCTCTGCCTTCGATGGCGCGGGCAAGTTACTCATAACGGTGCCCATCAGCGAAGGGCCGGAGTATCTCAGTGCACCGCCAGGCAATACGCTCTATGTGACCACGAGGAGTGGGATGGTACGCGCGGTGGATAGGCAAACGAGGCGCTTGCTGCCGTTTTCATTGCACGGAGGCGCATTTGGTCCGATGGATTTTGATGAGACGACAGGCGAAGTGTATATTCCTGACAAAAGGGAGCATCAGATCGATGTAGTTGCGCCGATCAATACTGCAACAGCGCAGCAAAGCCCGACGCGCATCATTCATCTCAATGGTTCTCCGCAGTCAATTGCCGTCACCAGTGATGGACAATTTGGCTTTGCCGCGCTGGATAACGGCGATGTGGTCGCACTCGATATTCCTGGCCGTCAGGTAATGCGAACCTTCCATGTGGGCGGCTCCCCCCACTTCATCATTACGGGGCTATATCCATCTCTTTTACATTTCACACCACAACAACGAAACCAGCTTTCCTTTCTGGATGACCTTGTTCATTATGGATCAGTGGTTGTGCTTTTGCTGATTGTAATTATTCTCGTACTGAGAGAGCAACTGCGCAAGAAATAAATGGTGCAATAATTGCACCACGCTAATGTAAGGCGGATTGTACCTCAACCAGATGGCCCGTTCCTTTGAGGGTCGCCAGTTCAATATCGGCAATGCAACGCAAGCTGATATTGTTAAAGATCAGTGTTCCCTCCACATGAACGATGCCAGTACATCGATCAAAATGAGCCTGCTTGAGATCGGTGGAATTTGTATCAACCCACATCCCCAGATCTGTTCCACCCCTCGTCCCGGTAAACTTAATCAGGATATATCCCATATCTTCGATGCTATTTCTAAAGGTGGTGAGAGAGGGGTTTGGACCCCCAACAGTTACAGGGTGATATCCTTTTGAAAGACACTGCACAAGGTTATCCAAGCGATCGCTCCTTTTTATATCAAAACATGAATTTGATGATTTGCAAGTAAAAAACAGTTTCTATCAATTCTTCATGTATATTTCTGTACTCTACAACCTGCGTTTATTATATGCGAGAGTTCTTCAACAATCCTCAAGAAACTCTCAAAGAAGCTTCAAGATTTCGCTGCTGATTTCTCATAAATATATTGGGACATTTCTCCATAAACGAGGGCGGATCATGTCACCTTTGAAGGGTATACTGTTTTTGTAGTAAGCAAAAGAAATGCGAAGGAGAAAGTTTTCAGATGAGCATACAACCATTCAAAATAAATGTTCCCCAGGTGACCCTTGATGATTTACACGAGCGCCTGAACCGCACGCGCTGGCTGCGCGAAGCGAAGGGAGCTGGCTGGACCTATGGAATCAGTTTAGAATATATGAAAGAGCTGATGGACCACTGGCAGCACAGTTACGATTGGCGTAAACATGAGGCGGCGCTCAATGCTTTTGCCCAGTTCAAGGCAGACGTTGATGGCGTCGGCATCCATTTCATCCACGAGCGCGGCAAAGGCCCCAATCCTACGCCAATCCTGCTGCTACATGGCTTTCCAGATTCGTTCTATCGCTATCACAAGGTCATTGAGCGGCTCACTAATCCCGCCAAATATGGTGGCGACCCGAACAATTCGTTTGACGTGATTGTGCCATCCATCCCCGGCACCGGCTTCTCCGATCCTGTCACGTACGATGACGAAGCCAACGCGGATCTGTTCGCTAAATTGATGACGGAGGTGCTTGGATACAAGCAATTTATCTCCGCTGGCGGCGATCATGGCGCGATCATCACACAAGCGCTGGCGCGCAAGCACCCGGAGCTACTGATTGGTATTCACCTGACCGATGTTGGCTACCCCGATCAAAATACAGATTTTTCAACGCTTTCGCCTGCCGAAATGGAGATGGCCCAATGGGTGCAAAAGTGGTTTATGGAGGAAGGAATCGGGGTCAATATGATCATGGCAACCAAGCCGCAAACGCTGGCATATGGCCTCAACGATTCGCCTGCTGGTTTAGCCGCGTGGCTCATCGGTTATGGCAGCAGTGGAGGCAGGGGGAAAGAGGAATTGAAAACGCGGTTTAGTGCCGACGAATTGCTGACCAACGTGATGATCTACTGGGTGACAGAAACCATCGACTCGGCTGCTCGCACCTACTATGCCAACATGCATGTTGCCAGCGGAGGAAATCTGGGGAAGAGCGAGTCTGTTCCGGCAGCTGTTGCCCATTGCCCCTATGATCCGCCCCTGCCTCGTGAATGGGCCGCGCGCCAGGTCAACCTCGTGCATTTCACCGATTTTCCGCGCGGCGGTCACTTCATGGCCTGGGAGGAGCCGGAACTTTACGCCAACGATATTCTGGACTTTGTGAGCCAGCTCCGCAACCAGGCGAATCAGTAATCACGTCTATTATTGCTTTTGCTCGATTGATCGCGCTCATCCCTCCTTCGAAGGGAAAGGTAATAAGCACGAGGGGAAAGCAGCGCCCTGTCTCTTGTTCGCCACTGATACTTCGGTTCCGCATTGGGACAGAGAGACACAAAACAGGGTACTGCTCTCATGGACGAACCGGCAGTTGAGATCAGCAATGACGAGAGCGGGTGGTGAACTGGTCTAGGATATCGAACACCGCAGTAACGACCACATCTGGACGTTGGGTGTAGGAGAAGTGCCCAGCATCTTTCAGCACTCGATGTTCACTTTGTGGCACGGAGTTGACAAAGGCCGTGTGTGCAGCAAGCTTAATCTGATTGAAGGCGTGCTTGTCTTCATCAGAGCCACCTGGCATAGGGTCGATCTGCATACCGGTCAGGACTATAACTGGCATATTGGGCGGTACTGGCCCATTGGCAACTTCCTCCTGGATGCGGCGCGCATTCTGCATATCGCGAAGGCCAATAATTGCACGGTCAGGGTCCAGGTGGCGGGCAATGAGTGGGTCGCGCACCCTTTCGGGCAGTTTCTCCCATTCTGCGAACATAGTCGGATACCACTCACGCGCGATGTCGGGATTACGCCGTAGCTCTTTCAGCATCGCCAGCACAACTGCCTCGTTATCCTCCTGCGGTGCCGGAAAGCTTTCAGTAGCGGGGTCGATGAGAACCAGGCCAACCACGTCATCTGGGAAATTCTGAGCGAAAGCTCGCACCAACAGCCCGCCGAGGGAATGACCAACTAACAGATACGGACCTTCGATGAGTGCTTTGCCTAAAGCGTTGTGTAGATCTGTCACGATCTCTCGCGCTGAGCGCTCTCCTGGCCCGGAATCACTCCATCCACTGCCAGCACGGTCGTAGAGTACACAGGTCGTGCGTTTTGCACACAACTCGAACATATTCAGGTAATCCAACCCAAACGCTCCAGCGCCTGCTTCGATCACCACAGCAGGCGTACCTGTGCCCGCATGGTGCAACATGAGTCGGCGACCGCCGCCGACATCATACAGCTTGCCTAGAGGAGGAACATCGTCCTGCACGTTAGCGTAGCCATCCTGCTCAAGCAGTTCTTTCGGTTCCGTTTCACTCTTCGTGTGGGTAATATCATCTGGATTCAAAGAAGTTGACATCTGTTTTCTTTCCTTTTCTGCTTCCTCGACAGCCGACGTTTCAAAAAGCTCGGTCTCGCATCCAAGAGGCATAGTTTTCTGCACCCTTATCACCGTTTTTGGAAATGACCTTACGCACTTTTCGTTTTCGAGGTATTCCCGGTATGTGACGCCAGCGTCAGCATCGTTCCTGGATGGTGGTCAGCAAGTGCAACGTCTGCGGGTGAGCCAGAACTGTGAGGGTTTCGGCACTGGAGAGATCAAGCAGGCGAAAGCGGATAGCGTCCGATCCTTTGTAGGTCATAAACGAGGCGGCTTCGTAATGGACGCGTGGGCGAAGCAGAAAATCACGAATGGTGGGGGTTCGCAGTACTGGAATATACGCTTCGCAAAAGCTGGTGCCACAAGATGGGCAGTCTACCCGTGCGTAGATTCCCAGCGGTAGTGCATCGTAAAGACTGCAAGGAGAAACAAGCGTACTGCGATCAATGATCTGAATCTGCACTCTGGATTGACACGTCGGACATCGCTGCTGGTTCAAACAGGTATGATAGAATTCTGCACCTGCCTGCATCACACGTCTAAGAGCGGGGCGGAATGAGCGGATTGGACCTAAGAAGCCTGGGAAGTTTCCTGTATTGGTGACATCGATCTGATAGCGTGGTGAACACTCGGGACAGCGCAAACGCATGGTCGCACCTCCCGTTTGGTGTTCTACGATGCCGCGTAAGTGCCGCTTGCCGCACAGAAAGCACCATTGCCGTGTCTCCTGCCAGCCCAGAGACTCCTCCTCGTCAAGCCTCAGCCCGAAAGCCCGCGCCTCTTCGCGTAATTCTCCATGCAAGACCTGATGAAGCTTTTGCCGCGCACGATGCAGTTTGAGTTCGAGTGCCCCCAGGCTCACATCCAACCGCGCAGCTACTTCACGCTGGGGCAGTTCGTCTAGATAACACAGCTCGATGAGTTCGCGCGTATTCTTCTCAAGATGCGAAAGCGCTCGATCAAGCAACACCCGCATATCCTGGCGCTCCAGTTCCTCAACAGGATCAATGGCAAGCGAATCGGACAGATCAAAACTCTCTTCGTCCAGGGTTTCGCGCAATTTACTTGTGTAAGGAGCGGAAGGCTTTGCATGAAGATGCCGCTTGCAGATGTTGCGGCAGATGCCATTAAGCCAGGCTGACAAGCGTTCTGGCTGGAGCTTCTCAAGGTGTCTCCACGCCTCAAGGTAGGTTTCCTGAACCACATCTTCGGCTTCATCTAGTCCGATCCCTGACATGTATGCTAACCGCAGCAAACGTGGGCGAGTGACTTCTATGCTCTCACTAAGCGCTCTCATGAGTTCTTTCTGGGAACGTCGAGGCTGGCAGATCGAACAGCTTTGGAGTCGTGTGCCATGCTGACAAACGAACGCAGTTGCGGTGCCCTCTGGAGGGGTTCCTCGTTTCTGCATTGTATTCTTCTCCTCTCTGCTCACCTATCACGTTTTTGCGCGGTTTCCTTACGCACATTTCCTGAGCAGTCTTATACCTCCTTCTGCGAGCGTATGATAAAGATACCCTAAGCGCTCAATCTTTTCTCATAGAACATTTGATGTGTTTTTATTATTGTCTCTTCATTGTCCGGCACGTACATGTGACAACGGATATCGGGATGTTCGATGAGTTGAAATTTGGCATAATCAAAGGTCAGACTGCCAACCAGGGGATGTGATAGCTCTTTGCGGGTTGCGCACGTTGAACGGACATTGTGGCTGGCCCATACCTCGCGAAAAACGGGGCTGATCTGTTGTAGGCGCTCAATAAATGCCTGGATGGACGGATCAGTCAGCGAGTCATTGACTCTACCGCGAAAAGTCTCCGTCACCTCCTGAGCATATTGCTCTGGCTCACGGAAGAGCGTGATCTGTTGGCGAAAAGGCGTTTTGCTGAAGAGCAACCATAAGATATTGCGTTCGCCCGCCGGGATCTGCCCGAAGTCGCCGAATATCAGACGGGCGGCTCTATTCCAGCCCAGCACATCATAGGTGCGCCCAGTTAGGATGGCCGGGATCGTTCCCATCTCATCAAGTATACGCTGATAGGTCTGTTGCAAGGACGGTTCCAGCAATGGTTGCTTTGTCGGAAGGGGCTGTCTGGCAAGGGTAAAGAGATAGGACCGCTCATCTTCCGTCAGTTGGAGAACGTTCGCCAGGCTTACAAGAATGCTGCTCGATGCTTGAATATCTCGTCCCTGTTCCAGATAGGTATACCAGGTCGTGCTGACGCCCGCCGCAATCGCGACCTCTTCTCGTCTCAGTCCCGGTGTGCGTCGGCGTGGAGCCGTGGGCATACCGATCTGTTCGGGAGAGAGGCGAGCGCGTCGTGTTCTAAGAAACGCCCCTAATGCTTCTCTACGTTGTTGTTCGCTACCTCGCTGCATGGCTGCTCTCCTTCCTTCACATTGCTTCATACTCGGAAGCTGGTACTCATCATGCTACCATAAACGCTGTCTGGTTCTCAACGTTGGCCGCTACTATACTCATTACTATCACAAGCAAACAGGAGATTATCATGCAAAATAATGAGATAGCAACTCCCCACAGTCCTCGTTTTGGACTCGTCCTGTCTAATCGCAGCCTTGTTACTGGCACCACTACAGTAGAAGAGTTGCTGGCACTGGCACAAAGAGCTGAAGAGGCTGGCTGGGATTCGGTCTGGGTCGGCGACTCGATTCTTGCCAAGCCCCGCCTTGATGCGCTAGTACTGCTGGGTGCTCTGGCTGTCAGCACCCGACGAGTCAAACTGGGACCGGCCAGTTTCACCAGCACACCACTCCGCGATCCCTTGCAACTGGCCTATCAATGGTACAGCCTGGATGTGCTTTCACAGGGACGCATGATCTTCAACGCCAGCCAGGGAGCGCCAGGAACACAGGGGGGGACATTCGCAGAGGAGTTCGCCGCCTTTCATATCGATCCTGCCTCACGCATGCGGCGCATGGAAGAAGCAATCGAGATCTTGCGCCTGGCCTCGTCGCAGGAACGAATCAGCTATACAGGCGAATATACTCAGTTTCGCGACGTGACAATCCTACCGCACCCGATTCAGCACTCCCTGCCGATCTGGATCTCCACCGCAACCGATCCACGCAAACCCAAAATGACGACACGAGCATTACAAAGGGTAGCTAGCTATGCTGATGGCTGGATGACCATTAGCCGCACACCTGCGTTGTTTGCCGACAATCTGGCTGATATTCGACGCTATGCACACGAGATGGGCCGCAATCTGGGCAATGATTTCGAGGCCTGTCTGTATCTGGATATCAATATCAACGACGATGACGAGGTGGCATTTCAACAGAGCAAAGAGTTCCTGGATCGCTACTACGAGCATGACTTTACACGTACTGAGGTGGCGTTGCGTACCGTTTTTGGCTCGCCCCACACTTGCATCGAGCGCCTGCAACAGTTTATGCAAGCCGGTGCTACAGCATTTATCCTCCGCATCATCGGGCCAGACGAGCCGCGCCAATTTGAGCGGATTACAAAAGAAGTGATGGCGACTCTACAATAGAGAACAACAGGTCGCCACAGAATAGCACAGTATCCTTTTCGGGAGCATCGACGTGTATCATACGTGTTGTTAAGATGCCGCAAATTGCCAGTATAGAGGGCATAGCATCAGAAAGAGAGGGAAATTCCCGCTTCACATACACAAAGGAGATGTTTGATGACGCAACAATATCAAAATAATCCAAATGACCCAAATAACCCGCTGGTTTATCAGCAGTATGCGCAGGCCTGGGATCAAGGCACCTACCATCAGATACCGGAAGATCAGGCGCGACAGCAGTATCAGCACTTTGTGCGCAACGCGTCGCCACAAGCTATTGAGCAGGTACATCAGCAATATTACAATCAGATGCAGCCACAGCAGCGCACCAACTTTTTGCAGGGATTGGTAAATTCATTGACGCAGCAGGGGTATGACCCGCAGCAGGCGGGCGTGCAGACGACCGACCCCAAACGCATGTCGCCGCAGGATGCAGCACGTCTCACGGCATATGCCCAGCAGCAGCAACCCGACATACTGCATCAGCTGCTAGGGCCGGGAGGTCCATTGGGCAGCACAGGCGCAAAACTGGCCGTCGCCGGACTCGCTGCTCTCGCCGCCAAACACTTCCTCGGTGGCAGCGGATTTGACTTTGGTGGCGGCGGCACCACTGGCGGTAGCACCTCTCGTGGTAGCACCATCACTGGCAGCAACAACGCAAATGATAGCGGCGACAGCATACTATAGGCTAACACACCACTACAGCTAGAAGCAACGCACAGGAGCGCTAAACGAAAGATATTGGCGCTCCTTCTTTCTGTCCTCTTCATGCAACCTGTATCCCGGGATAGGAAAACGAAACCAGCCCGGTCCTGAATCGTCTCTGAATAAAGAACACGCAGAAGTAATAGCACCGGAAACTTTTATTGCCAGCTTCCGGGTTGTTTGATAGAGTATGTTGGGAAACATATAGCTATTGCAGGAACCAGATCAGGTTGAGGGATATTGCATGCAAGTTGAGATTGGTAAAAAAGAGACTCAGAATATATGGCAGCGCTTCATTCATTGGCTGGCTACCCTGTTGGAAGGAAAAAAACAGAAAAGCACCATTGCCTCGCTAGACGGCGTGCGAGCAATCGCCTGCTTGAGCGTTGTGGCCTATCATCTTACACTGGTGACGACGCAGGATATCCGGCTCTGGTATCCAGGCAAGGTTTCGCGCTGGATCGCAAGCCTCGCCTATGCTGGCGATACGGGCGTGACGCTCTTCTTCGTCCTCTCAGGCTTCTTGCTGTTTATGCCCTACGCGAAGGCGCTGCTGTTCGATTCCTCCTGGCCGCTGGCTCGCCATTTTTATTTGCGGCGTGCGCTGCGCATCCTGCCCGCCTATTACGTGACCCTCTTCCTGATGATCCTGATCTACACGCCGAGCTTCCTGCAATTCAAGCGGTTGGGCGACCTGTTTATGTTTGTGATCCTCTTTATGGACTCCTCGCCCACCGCATTCAAGCAAATCAATGGGCCGTTCTGGTCGCTGGCCGTTGAGTGGCAGTTTTATTTGCTGCTCCCACTCCTGGCGCTGGGGATTGCGCTACTCGTTCGCCGCATCGCTCCACCGAAGCGTCTCGCCGCACTACTCTGTTGCCTGGGTGGTGTCATCGCCTGGGGCGTTCTTAGCCGCACTCTGGGACTGTATTTGACGCAGCATCCAACAGAGACGTTTCATCTCCCACGCACAGTCATCAACGTTTTCCTGTTCTTCTTTTACGGTGTGCCAAGTGCTGGTCTGCATGGCAAGTTTCTAGAGGATTTCGGGATCGGCATGCTGGTGAGTACGCTCTATATCTACTGGCGCACGCAGAGCAGCGAGGGGCGCTTTCGGCTGGTATCGCGGCGGCTGGCTCCCTGGCTCTTCGTCGCGGGCCTGCTCTGGCTCTACGTCATGTTTATGTGGAAATACGACCAGAAATTCCCTCATACATGGCCCCTATTTGATAACTACTTCCCACTGCTCGATCACGTTGGCGAGCTTGGCTATTCCATCGGCTATGGCGCGTGTATCGCCTCCATCCTGTTTGGAGCGGACTGGCTCAAGCGGCCCTTTGAGTGGACACCATTGCGCTGGATCGGCCTGCTCTCCTTCGGCATCTATATGTGGCATCTCAAGCTATTGGAAGATTTCACCCATCTGGCCGTGCTCCAGTTGCAAAGCCTGGGCTGGAAAAATCTGATCCTCTACAATCTCTACTGGGGCTGGTTCCTGGTGTTTATTGTTCCCTGCATGCTGCTACTCTTCGCTCTGGTAGAAAAGCGAGGCATTCAGTTTGGCGATAAGCTGACGAGGAGAAATACTGAGGGGCAGCGCACGCCGCCCCCATCAGCAAAAGAAGTGGTCTCTTCCGGATCTCAAACCTCCGGTACATAGAAGATATAGTCATCCTGCACGAGATAGCGATACTTCACGCCTTTGGACTTCAACTTTTGTTCAACGGCGGGAATACGTGTGCTTTTATCGGATGGAGCGTTATAACCCGTATCGATAGGAAAGACATAGGCTGAGGCGGGATCAGCGCTCACGATATCGTAGTAATGCGGATCGCGGTTGTGGCTGGGAGTGAGCGAGCCGGTGACGACGCCGCAAATCACCTTATCGTTGCTGAGGAAGGCGATCTTATTGCAGGTCCAGTAATCCGTATAGATATGTTTCACGCCCAGATGCTCCAGGTCGTTGATCAAAGTCTGATCGTGCTGATTCTTTGCTTGAATGGAGGGCAGTTCGGCAAAGGCCAGCACCGTTCCCGCGATCAACACAGCGCACATGCCAACAAGCGCAATGGCACTGATGATCCGCGTGATCAAGCCTACAAAGCGCACTTGCATCGTACGCAGACCAGCCCATAGGGGCCACAAGATGGCGGGAGTGACGATAAGCAGGCCGATGATATAGCGTCCGTGAATGCCAGGCCAGGTCAGTGGGGCATCGCTAAAGGTATAGAGCATTAGCGCCATCAGGCCAGCACCCAGCAGCGATAGGCGGGCCGTCTGCCGCATCACGTCCTGCCGCTCTTCCACAGGTGCGCGACGACGCAAGCCGCGCCAGATAGCCCAGAAGACCAGGGCAAAAGCAATGGCAAAGACGAGCAGATAACCGAAGCCCCAGACGCCGTGTATGAGCGTGCATTGCAGCGAGTGCGGGCTGTTCGGTCCCAGAAACGAGAGTTCGGTGACGGGACAGAAGGGATTGCCCGTCATCATAGGGATGCTGATCTGAACCGTTCCCTTCAACTCCTTGACGATATTAACCAGCTCTAGATAGGAGTTGGATGTGCCATGCAAGCCCCTCAAGGTCGTCAGCGAATCCTTGCCAGGAGCCGCCGTCAGATTATAACGGATCAGGGGATAAGCACCAGCGACAAGACCGAGCAAGGCAGAGAGGGCCGCCACCGCCTGAAGCAGTTCACGCCAGCAGGCAATCAGCAAGAGCAGGCCAGGCATAAACACAAAAGGGATGATCAGGAGATCGGACCAGAGGCCCAATCCCGCCACCAGCCCCCAGCAGGCATAGACCGGAAAGCGCCATGCTCGCTTGCGCATGGGGAGAGCCGGATTGCAGGTCAGAGCTAGCCAGCAGGCAAACAAACAGGATAGAGAGCCAAAAAGCAGGGTTTCAGGATAACCACCAATCGCGCTTAATTCGCGGCCCAGCACATAGCTCGACCCAAGCCCAAGCAGAAGCAGCGTCACCAACGCCCAGGTTTTTGAATAGAGCAAACGGGTCAGTAGATAGGTAGAGGCGAGAAAACCAGTAATCATCAGCACCAGGCCGAGGCGCAAGGTAAAGAGCGACGGCCCCAAGAGGTGAAAGATCGCTGCCGCCACATACGCCTCTAAAGCGCCCATGTAATATTGCCCATAAAAGAAAATAGGATGCTCGCCGCGATAGGCAATATGCAGCGCCATAATGCCTATCGTTCCCTCATCGCTATTGGTGAGTGGTCCTCCCAGAGCGGTAAAGATGAGGCGTAGCACAGTCGCAGCAATAATGAGTAGAACGGCAGCAACTTCATTCAAGCTAATTTTAAGATATTTCATGCAAATCCAGCGATGTGTTTTGTATCGACCAGGAGAGGGACAAAACACACCTACTCCCTCCTGAAAAATTTTCCCCTCGCCATCCTGTCTATCTACTAAACGAACAACGATCGTAATAAAGCGCGAGAAATGGGACTCATGATGAAATTTACAGACATGTCTCTGTGTAATGAAGTTGACTCTCGCGCTTCGTAGTCGAGCGATTTATCGCGCATGTGCGGGAATGCGCGATAAATCGCTCGACTACGAAGCGCGAGAGTCCCAGTCCAGGTTGTTCCAATTTCATCATCATCGCACAACTATGAACCAAAGGCCAGTACAAAACGTTATGAAAATTGTAAGGTATTGACAGGATTTGACTTTTGCGTTATCATTATGACTATGAAGTCACGGAAAGAAATTTAGGTCACAGAATACATCTAAATGTCATGAAGTAACCAACAGGTCACATTGGGGTCTCCTGAAGGGAGGTTTGGACCAGAGATGGTCGGGCATCGTTCGTTAAGAGAAAAACAGAGGCAGGAGCGCGAAGATCTCATCCTCCAGGCAGCCGAGGAGGTTTTGCTGGAGAAGGGATATCACGACATGGCAATGGATGAGATTGCCAGCAGAGTAGGAATTGCAAAGGGAACCCTCTACCTGCATTTTGCCCGCAAAGAAGATCTGGTCTATGCCATCATCGAGCGGCAAATGCAAGCACTTACCAGGACTATTGAGCAGATTAGTGCTCAGCCTGGATCTGCCCAGGAGAGGCTAACCCTGATGGCTGAAGCGATTTTTGGCGATATGTCGGGCCAGCGCATGCAACTCCTCTACGCACTCCATAACAGCATCGACTTTAAAAATGTCATGAAGGAGCGCTACGGCAAATCGATGGACCCAATAGCGCAGCAGCTTACCAGAGTATTAGACGAAGGAAAAGCTAACGGTGAATTTGACGCAACGCTGCCAACGCCCATTATGCTCCACACCTTCTTCTGCATGCTTTCTCCACTGGCCCATCGTCGTCTGGTGGTCGAGCAGGGCATGAATCTCAAGGACGTGCTGAGCGAGGTTAACCGCATCTACTTTCGAGGCATTGGGGCAGAGTGTCCAGCCCAGCGAGGCTCATAGAGCGGTGACAGACATTTTTTGACGAAATAGAGAAAAAAGAAGATCACTTCACCAATACTACTTCGATCTTCGGGCACAGCAAAAGAGCGTCTCTCTGAACGGAGAGGCGCTCTTTTCTTATCTTCCTGCCCCTGATCTGATCCCGCCTGGTAAGAGGGAATCAGAAGGAGATTCACATCGTTCTCAGGAGAATCTTAGCGAATTTTTAGGTAATGAGCTGCCGAAATCTGCATCTACCGTTCCGAGTCAATCGTGGTATAGAAAGCAAATGGATTAAATGCAAAGATCGCACCTAATCCATTTGCAACCAAAGAAATAAACATTTTCGTCAAAGTTAAGTACCTACCTGAACAATGAGTTGTTAAAGGAGGATTGATTACCATGACAGTTGGACTTCTTGTACTTGGCGCAGCATTAAATCCCGGTGGCCTTCTGGCCTGGATCGTTGTTGGTCTTATCGCTGGCTTCCTGGCTAGCGTTGTGATGCGTGGTGGTGGCTATGGCGTGCTGGGTGACATTATTGTGGGTGTGGTTGGTGCCTTTATCGGCGGCCTGCTGATGAACCTGCTGGCTCCCGATGCCAATATGGGTTTCTGGGGTAGTATTGTGGTTTCGTTCATTGGTGCCTGTATCCTGATCGCGATCCTGCGCGCCGTTGGTCGTGGCCGCACGACCCTATAACCCAGTGCCTAACCAATCGTTCTGTTTTACCTCTTGCATATGGTTATAAGCTAACCAGATAAAGAGTTTTCGTAGTTGAGCGATTGATCGCGGTGGGACTGCATAAGATGTGGTTCACTCACCGCGATCAATCGCTCAACTACGAATTTTATTTCTCATAGGGCCGCACACGCCCTTTGGAGCAGGTCTGTATAATCGAAGCTGTCGGGTGTGGTGGTGTTGATCTCGATGAGCTGGCCGCCGAGAGCAAGCGGGGCAAGATCCCCCTGTAAAAGCCGCTCTTTATTTGACGCAAGATATTCCAGATCATGATGGCCGCCGTGTCGTTCGCTTGATCCAGCACGCGCAAGGATGCGTTGCAGCAGAACTTCCCCCTCGGCTCTGCATACGATCTGCAATGGTTCAAAACCATATGCGGCTTGCAGTTTGAGAAATTCAGCGCTTCTCAATTCGGGCCTGCCAAAAAAGCCCTCAACGATCAGTGGCCGGCCTGCCGCCAGCAATGAGCCTGTCACGTAGTAAAGCATAACAAAGCTGGTCTTGCCCAGCAACAGTGGCTCCCCATTGCTCCGACAGTCCAGCGCATCGTAGAGGGTCTCATATATGCCGTCTCTAGAGAAGACCGGGAGCGATAGATCCGCCGCAAGGCGTCGCGCTAAGGTCGTTTTACCGCTACCGGGGAGACCATTCACAATAATCAATGTTGCTTTTTTCACAAGGATCTCTTCTCTCTATCCAATGATTTTTTACAACCAAAAAGCAGTTCGTAGTTTCCCGATTTATCGGGAGGGGTGCTCTCTCCCGATAAATCGGGAAACTACGAACTACTTTACCGCGTTTGAAATGAAAACACATCGTTCAAATGTCCGATGTGTTTTCGTTGACACCTATGCTATGATTATGGAGGAAGGAGCGCTAGACAGCTCTTATTGTTGCTGATAGAGATGTTCAGACCAATAGTGATGAGTCTTGGCAACAACTGTAATCACATTTTTGATCTCTTTCTCAAGACGATAGACTGGTCCTGCAGGCAGGTATAGTACGTCCTCCTCGCGCCGTACACAGACGTTTTCCACCACAATTGCACGCAGCATCCAGAGCGCCATCTCCTCATCGTCGCAGCGCAGACCAATCCATCCCAACTTCTCACTCCGCACAACTGGCAGCGTTGTTACCATGCTCAGACCACGCTCGATCTCGCTCAATACGCGCTCGTACCGCTCAAGATCGGCTCGGATCTCTTCTGGCAAGGCTGGCTCCAATAGGTCGCCTCGATGGGGTGGACCACCTTCTAGAGCCAGATCACAGAACGTCGTCCACATCTCATCCCATGCTACCTGTCCCGCCTCATCGTAGCGCATGGGAGCCGTTCCCATCGGGGCCGCACTGATCTTTTTCCTAGCGCTGCATATAGGCGGCAAAAGGGGAGGATACGCCTCCTGACCATCTGGAATAGCCGCACGTGACCCCGTGATGTCGCGCCAATCCACCTCTGCAATCTCGCCACCAGCAATCGTGATCTCCCCCGCTGGACTGGTCACGTTACCCCACAACGTATAGAGACCGGCTGGCAGCTCTGCGAAAACGGCGGTATAGCGCGTCTCCCCGTTTATCTGCCGCTCCAGCACCTCCGTATGCACCCGGCGCGTGTTCTCCCCCTTCAAACTGACCTCAATCTCGCGATTGCGCAACTCCGCACGCGTATAGATGATGAGAGCGCCGATATCGTCGCCAATGTCGAGTACAATAGGCTCGCAATGCACCCGTTCAGAATATGCCAGGGCCATATCTCCTCCAGCCATCAGGAATCAAAACCGCTCACAGGCGTTCCCAGATATGGGAACTGGTTCAGGAATGGGACGGCGTTATTGGCTGCCGTCACACCATCGGTCACTTTGGAGACTGCGGCATCCGGCTCAAACTTGTGATCGATCAAGGGATAGGTCGCTCCTGCAACCGCGCGCAGTTCGATAGTAACCACATCGTCGATGAGACGGCGACCATTGGGGAACCCGGCCAGATCGTTTCCCAGCAGGCCAAGATTGTTCGGCTTGTTCGTTGGAGGAATCGCCATGTTCAGGCGCAGCATATCGGCCTGCGTCTTGCCGGTAAAGTTCTGGAAGCCGGAGATGAGGCCGGACGGAATGCCGGTCAACAGAATTGCTGCCAGATCGGCACGTGGCGCTTTCAACGCGGCAAGATGCGGAAAGACCTTGGGATAGAGGACAGGGATCAGGCGGGCCAGCTCGGGATTTAGCACGTATTTGGCAAACGTTTTATCCTCGGCGGGTGGCACGCTGTTCCAATAATCTTTGTCTCCCAGCGGCACGACCACCTCATTGAAAAGAGGATTGCCGAGACGCGAGACTTGCACCCAGGGGCCGGTGGCGGTCTCCTGACCACGAGTACCATTTCGTACCCTGGCCTTCTGCCGGCTCGCTGAAGCCCAGACGCCGATCACCGAACGCGCATCATTCGCGTTGGTTGCAGCAGAGCCATCGCGGGTCAGCAGTTTCTTCGGGATTTGCAGCGCAATCGTATGCACGCTCAGCCCTTTGGTGCCATTCACACCATTTGCCGCCGCGCTGGGGATGAGATGCAGATTTTGAAAGGGGCGCAGATCAAGGAGATCGAAAACCGAACCAAGATCGACGAAAAAGCCTTCCGCACGCTGACCGGCGAAGACCTTCTCGCCCCTGGAGAGGCTATGAACCGCCGACCCAGCCAGTTTTGCATAATTGGGCGTCGAGCGCGGCCCGATATTGCAGGGCGGCGTTGTCAGATTGTCCCCTAATTTCGTTGTGTGCCCCTTGTTAACCAGGGTAACGGAGTAGAATTGTGGTCGGTTCCAGTTTTTGCTATCCAGCGCGGTAATTGGGCCGGTATTATACAGAAATGTATTGGGGTTGCGCGTCTGCGTCTGGAAACGAAACTGATAAGTGAGATCGGGCAGGCCATCGCCGTTATTATCGATATGAATTTCGTAGAGAACGTCGTCGCCGAACGAGAAGAAGTTCGGGCCGGCTGCCGGCCCCTGTAAAGGAATATAGTTAGCAAGAATGGTCACAGTGTCCGGCTTATCAGGACTGACAAAGGCGTACACATCGGTATTATCTGCTACCGGATCTTTCGCAATTTCTGGTGCCTCTCGATGAGATGACATAATGTTAACCTCACAGCAGTATGACTTGCATCAATACTTTTCTTAAAAAACAAACAGATGAAGTTTCCCAGGCAAGGAAGACTAGCGAACCGCCTGTAAGAGACGAGCGACTAGATCTTTATCACGGTAGGTAATTTCTTGCGTGCCAAACAGGATACCGATCTCGCCAGTGGAGGCATCACGAATATGAGCTACCAGGCTTGTTGTCGGCAAATCAGCGGTAGAAGAGAGTTCTACCTCAGCAGCATGGGCTGTCGGGATGTCACTAGTGTTCACGAATGCAGGCGAGGCCATGAGCAGGCCCGTTGTGGCAACTCCTGCTGATGCCTGCTTAAAAAAGCCGCGGCGTGTCAATTTAGCCATTTTTTCCTCTTCTATGATATGCAATAAACACTCGAATAATAAGTATAAATCCTATATATCACATACTTCTACGCAACCTCATAAGGTACACCTCCTTTTCCTTTTTTCCGGTACAATCCCAACCTCTATAAACTAATACGGCAGAAGTATATTTCTGGATTACCATTTTGCGCGCTTTTTGTGGCTCTGACTAAAAAAGGCCAGATAGTAACGATTGACCCGGCACACCGCAATATATGCGATGTGCCGGGTCAGGTGCCGAAAACGTGATTGAAATACTAGTGAAATACCTGCTATGACGCCAGCGTAATGGCTCCGTCAGCGCCAACAGTAACTTTCATGGATTTCAACGGCTCTTTTGCCGGAGGGCTGACCACTGCGCCGTCCTTTGCGGGATCAAAGGTTGCGCCATGACAGGGACATTCGAGCAATTTGCTGCCGGAGTTATAAGAAACCGCGCACTCGTCATGTGTACAGGTTGAATCGAAGGCCGCAAAATTACCATCAGAGAGGTGAACCAGCACGCCGGGATTTTTCTGATTCTCAATCGGGAAGGTAACAGCACTATTTACCGGCACATTCGCCGCCTTCGCCAGCGGCTTCATTCCACCACTCGCAGCGGTTGTTGCAGTCGCAGCCTGTGTTGGTGCTTCGGTGGGTGCCTGCGTAGCTGCGGCAGTTGTTGAGCTATTCGTGTCACTCCCACCAAAAGAACATGCAGCAAGAAGGGTTGCAGATGCGGCAACTCCACCACCAGCTTTCATAAGCTTCAAGAGATGGCGACGCGATATCTCTTGAAGCTTCTCTGTATCCCATTGCTCAGGAGCCTCTAATTGAGAGGAGGTGATATCCTGATACCCTGTTTCAAACATGTCCTTCTTTAACAAAGGCGTAGCTTCCTTTCCTTTGATAGATATTCCTGTTTCTACGGGGTAACACGGGAAGAGAGGGCGCTATTTGCCAGTAAGGACTTTTGGGTTGCGGTGAAATAAAGATGCCCAACGCAATGCGTTGGGCAAATTCCTGACAATAGCAATGTTACAGTAGCGGTGTAACATTGCTATTGTTGCATCACTTCAATTGTTTTGCGCACAATCTCCACAAAATCTGGTTTGAGGCTGGCACCTCCAACCAGAGCACCATCGATATCGGGATGAGCCATAAACTCGCTAATGTTGGCTGGTGTAACGCTGCCGCCATACTGGATGCGTAGGGCCTGAGCTGCCTCAGCACCATACATCTCACCATAAAGTTCGCGAATACGATGAATGACCTTGCCAGCTCCCTCCACCGTTGCCGCTTTGCCGGTGCCGATGGCCCAGACCGGCTCATAAGCAATTACGACCTGTCCGGCCTGCTCCGCCGAAAAGTTGGCGAGGCTGCCTTTGACCTGTTCCTGAATCACCTGCTCGGTCTGTCCCGACTCATACTGATCGAGGTTCTCGCCAATACAGACGATGGGGCGCAGATTGTGTTTGAAGGCAACCAGCGCCTTTTTGTTCACCAGATCATCGGTCTCATGAAAGTACATGCGGCGCTCGGAGTGTCCAAGTATCACGTTGTCGCACAGCTCACGCACCATACCTGGCGCAATCTCTCCGGTAAAGGCACCCTTTTCTTCAAAGTACATATTCTGTGCGCCCAATTCCAGGCGTGGCGCGACGTATGCATCCACAACATCCTTCACCGCAGCAATGGAGATGGCGGGTGGACACAAAATACACATGATGCGAGCATAGGAACGGACCAAGCCATCCAGCGCAGGTACGATCTCAGATGCGAAGCTCGACGCCTGTTTGGGACCGTAATTCATCTTCCAGTTGCCCGCAATAATCGCGGTTCGAGGTACTGCCATAGTGTCCCCTTTATTACATTATTTATCTTGCAATGCTGCCACGCCAGGCAGAACGCGGCCTTCGAGGAATTCCAGAGAGGCACCGCCACCTGTGGAGACGTGAGACATCGCATCAGCGGCCCCAGCCTGCTCGACTGCCGCAGCGGAATCGCCACCGCCAATAATTGTGGTCGCGCCCTCCTGTGTGCGTTTGACCAGGATATCGATAGTGTCCTCGGTGCCTTTGGCGAAGGCGGGCATCTCAGCGACGCCAAGCGTACCGTTCCACACGATGGTCTGCGCACCGGCCAGTGAGCGGCGGAACAAATTAATAGTTGATGGGCCGATATCGAGGATGCGCCAGCCGGGTGCGACCTGATCTTTCGCCACAACCTTATGCTCAGCATCGGCGGCGAAACGGTCCGCAATCACCACATCGAGGGGCAACAGGAACTCGGTGTTCTGCTCATGCGCTTTCTGGAGCAGTTCGCGAGCGGTCTCGATCTTGCTCTCCTCAACCAGCGAATCGCCAATTTCGTAGCCTTCCGCTTTGAGGAATGTATTCGCCATACCACCGCCGATCAAGACGCCATCGGCAATGCTAATCAGGCGCTCCAACACGGCTATTTTATCGGAGACCTTCGCGCCACCCACAATAGCCTTGAAGGGACGTTTAGGATTCTCCAGGGCCGCGCCGAGATAGTTGATCTCTTTCTCCATCAGGAAACCAGCCACGCCGGGCAGGTAGTGGGTGACGCCCTCGGTGGAGGCGTGCGCTCTATGGGCGGTGCCAAATGCGTCATTCACATAGAGGTCGCCAAGAGCCGCAAGTTGGCGGGCGAAATCGGGATTGTTCTTCTCTTCCTCTTTATGGAAGCGCAGATTTTCCAGCAATAGCACCTGTCCAGGCTGTAACGCCTTTGCGGCAGCCTCCGCATCTGGTCCGATGCAATCGGCTGTGGTCTGGACAGGGAGTTGGAGGAGTTCGCCAAGCCGCTGAGCAACAGGGGTCAGGCGCATCTTTTCAACGACCTCACCTTTGGGCCGCCCCAGATGGGACATGAGAATGACGGCCGCGCCGTGATCGAGCAAGTACTGAATAGTAGGGATCGCAGCTTTGATGCGTGTATCGTCGGTGATATGCAGGTTGGCGTCCAGAGGAACGTTGAAATCGACACGCACCAGGACGCGCTTACCCGCTACATCGATATCGCGTATCGTCTTTTTGTTCATAACAAATCTCTCTTTTACACAATTAATGTTTAGACGAACATCATTCCATCAAGGAGCGTAGCATTATGCAATCTCGTTCCCCTCACAAACAGGTGGTGAGGATCACAGAGCGATCACGGGACGCCAGTTCGTCTAAACACCAATTAATAGGG
This sequence comes from Reticulibacter mediterranei, assembly GCF_016587455.1. Lineage (NCBI taxonomy): Bacteria > Bacillati > Chloroflexota > Ktedonobacteria > Ktedonobacterales > Reticulibacteraceae > Reticulibacter > Reticulibacter mediterranei. The sequence continues at coordinate 4,022,406 of NZ_BNJK01000001.1, forward strand.
TTGAATATGGATTTCACTTTTGAGTTGGCTGAAATCCATATCCATATGATGGGCAGTTATACGCCCTTCTGACCAACGAAACGAGCCAGATCAGCGACGCGGTTCGAGTAGCCCCACTCGTTGTCATACCAGGCTACGACCTTGACCATCGTGCCGCCAAGAACCATCGTAGTGAGACCATCAATGATCGAGGAGCGGGGATCGCCTCGGAAGTCGCTGGAGACCAGAGGCTCGTCGGTGTAGCCCAGGATGCCCTTGAGTGGGCCTGCCGCTGCATCTTTGAATGCCTGGTTGACCTCGTCCTTCGTTACTTCTTTGCGCACATTGGCAACGAAGTCAACGACGGAGACGGTCACGGTCGGGACGCGCAGGGACATACCATCGAAGCGGCCCTTGAGTTCGGGGATCACGAGAGAGAGCGCACGAGCAGCACCGGTTGTGGTCGGGATGATATTGGCGGCTGCGGCACGAGCGCGGCGCAGGTCTTTGTGAACCTGATCGAGAATGCGCTGATCGTTCGTATATGAGTGAATGGTGTTCATGAGACCGCGCTCGATACCGAAAGCATCATTGAGTACTTTGGCGGCGGGAGCGAGACAGTTGGTGGTGCAGGAAGCGTTAGAAATGATGTTGTGCTTGGCGGGATCATAGGCATTCTCGTTGACGCCGAGGACGAGCGTGATATCCTCGCCCTTTGCGGGAGCGGAGATGATTACTTTCTTGGCACCGCCTTTGAGGTGGGCCGCCGCTTTATCTGCATCTGTAAATAGGCCAGTAGACTCGATCACAACCTGAACGCCCAGATCGCCCCAGGGAATCTGAGCGGGATCGCGCTGTGCAATAACTTTAATCTTGTGTCCGTTGACGATCAGGGAATCAGCTGTGGCCTCGACCTCACCGGGGAAACGCCCGTAGGTGGAGTCATAGCGCAATAGGTGAGCATTGGTCTGGGTGTCGGTGAGATCGTTAACGGCCACGACCTCAACATCTTGTGCGTGACGCTCCAGAATCGCCTTCATCGATTGGCGTCCGATACGTCCGAAGCCGTTGATGCCTACGCGGATAGTCATGCTATATTCTCCTCTAATTGTGGGTTGGTGGAACTCTTATTCAGAACGAGTTCGCACATGTGAAGGATATCCCTTCGATCACCGTTTGGTTTATGTTTCACGTGAAACACCAGAACAAGATATGTATGAAGGCCAACGCTGACATTTGCTACGTTGCATTCGACAGAACTGTACCAGGAAAGAGGCTGGGGACCGTTCGTTTCGCTACCCCTGGCTGCCCTGTTTATCGGTCGTCTCGCTATTGGAGGGTGCCTATGATTACTTCAATCTCATATCTCCGTATACAGATTATCATAAGAGGCAAACGACTACAAGAGAGAATCATTACAGAGAGGATAGGTGGATTATGGCTAGTTCAAATAGTCTCTTTGCATAGCATAGCGTTTACCGACAAGCTCTTCTCTATAGAGGGCGGGAGAGGAAGAGGGGAAGCTTAATATGGCTGTTCCAGCAGTGGTTCGTCGAAATTAATACCTTTATAGATCTCTTCCACTGTGAGGGGGACATCGATGCTGGCTAACGCAACAATTGAACCAGGACCATAGAATAGATGCTGCCAGTTTTCATCGTCCTCTTCGTCGCATCGATAGACCTCTACAGCTTGCATAAATTGATTAATGAGGACGATCTCCTGCACGGTTGGACAAGCTTTATATGCCTCCAGCTTTTTGCCCCGGTCCAGCGTTTCCGTCGAGGGAGAAAGTATTTCAACCACAATGCGCGGTGAACGAATCAGCGTATTGCCCCGGCGACGATCAGCAACAGGGAAGAGAAGAAAGTTCCCCTGTCTCGTAGCGCCAATCCCTTGCGGTTGGCGCGGGCAACCCCGACACATCGCGTGGGGCCGCGCCAACCGCAAGGGATTGGCGCTACGAGACAGGGGACCACCAGTACAACATTGCAACTATTTCTCTGAAACCACAGGAATCACACCGATAGAGAAACGAATATAGTTGTCGCTATAGCCAAAGCCGGAGCCGGGCACGCCTGCGATGCCGGTCTTCTCGAAGAGCGAGAAGGCATCCTCTCCAGCTGCCAGTTTGCTCCAGTTATAGACGGTGGCATCGTCGTCGAGATAGATCTGCTCAAACAAATGTTGTTTGTCATTGATACGTTGAAGTTGGGAGATCAATCGTTGGCGGCGCAAGCGATAGAATGCACGCAATTTCTCAGCCAGATGGGGGTGCTCTTGCAACAGCAGGTAATAGGCCATAAAGCGGAGTTGCCACTCCCCCGGCAGCGAGGCCATGCTGTTCGACCAGCTGGGTGAGATGGCACGAGCAATGGTGGGATCGCCACACGTGACCCAGCCAAAGCGCTCACCTGTTAGCGAAAAGTTTTTGGAAAAGCTGTTCACAAAAATGGTGTGTTTGTGGGCATCGGAGGGTGAAAATGTTGCCATGCGCGCCCGGTCTTCGTCGGGTTTGCCAGTGCCGAGATAGGCCAGATCAGCCAGCAACATGATATGACGCCCCTGCTCGCGATAACGACGCAAAATGTTGTGTAAGCTCTGTAGCTCTTCGGGGTATAGGCAAAAGTGGTGGGATTATTGGTAACGGTCAGATAGATGAGACGAATATCGGGTGCCTGCTGCAAAATTTCATCCAGTTGAGTCGGTATCAATTTGAAGTGATGCTCCTCTAATGTTGGGAAGCAGTGCAAATGATAGCCGCACGATTGGGCCTGCCATTCTGGGACGCCGAAGCCGGGTTCGGGGAAGAGAATGCCCACCTCTCCAACCTGCTGTTCGCGATACATATGAGCCAGGCCACGCAGCACTTTATCGATACAATCCATCGCACCCAGGCCGAGATAGACCTGCTCACTGCTCGCGCGAATGTGCCAATGAGACTCCATATCCTGCGCCAGCCAACCCCGCAATACAGGGTTACCCACGCCATAGATATCGTAGATGCGCGGATCATAGTTATGGGCCAGCAACAGCAGTTCGCACTCCATCATACGATCATGCAGCCAGCAATAGGTCTCGCCGGTAGCAGTATAGCCATGCAGATCTTCTCCAGGCAGCGCCACTCCCAGTTCGTCAGCAAGACAGCGGTAATCATTGGGGCCACCGGGTTCTCCCTCGCATTCGGTAACAAGGCGCAGGTTGACATCACCAATGGTACGATTAACGATTTCCGAGCGAATGATCTCCTCAGCAATGCCGAGCTTGTGACATTCCTGCTCCAACTCGGCAACTAGACGCGCCATCACGCGAATAGGGCCAGGGCCGCTCTGAATATGGGGACGATAGCGACGAAGAAGATCGCAGCGTTGTTGTCGTAGCGTTGTTCGTTGATCGTGTAATGATGGAGTGGAAGAGGTTGGCGAATTGATAGGATCATTGTGAGTTATCAACGTTCATAACTCCCTTCTCTTGCGCTGCACGTAGCGCATCTTCTCACACGGAAGAGGCACCGTCACCATTGACGAGCCATTATTAAAAAGTGTAACACACGGAACAAGAAGGGACAAGGAGAAAAAACGAAGTCTGGGGCGTAGCCTGCCCCAGACCCCTGATGTACCGTCCATTTGCGCACACCAACACGTTTAAGAGCGTGGTTCATGTATAATAGCGTTGTGTTTTACTATTAAACTACCGATCATCGAAATGGAGTACCTGAATATCATCGCAAGAAACGACGATAGGCTGATCGGGCCGGAATTGCACTGGCATCCAACGGTTTCGACCGCGCCCACTTGATTTGGCGTTCGACGGTAAATGCTAAGCCTGGAGTAATAGTTTGAGTGTGGGTTGGCGTTCGGCGTCGCCTCTACCAGCTGGGCTACCCCGCCGCGAGTGGCGGGTGCAGGAGTCGAACCTGCCCTGAAACGTCGCTGCCTTAAAACTAAACTTCAGCCTTAGTTTGTACTCCGGCTACATGATAGCGCAAATGAAGCAAGAAAGCAACGATACCAGGAGAAATAGCAGGGCTTTATCCCTCTCTCCTCATTGCTAGCCGAACAGGTATTGAAAGACCTTCGCGCCAACCTTCTGCTCGGTGACTTCCATATTATTTGCTTCCTCGCGCGCGAACTTCACCGCCTCCTGAAGCTTTTCAATCCGATTCAACAGTTCGTTGACACGGTTGGCGGGCAGGGCACCGGAGAACTTGGTGGTACGCCATGTGCCGACCACGACATCTTCATAATAGACCTCGACCTGAGCAGGATGTTTTTCGGTCGCCTCTGCTTTGACGTGGTTGCGTGGGATCTTCTTAGTCTTGATCGTCTGCATCGGCTCGGTCGCCCAGTAATCGGCAGAGGGATCAAATGTCCAGGTCTCAGAGGCATCGAGGACGGGCAACTTCTTAATAAAGGTATGCAGGTCCACCAGTTGCTTTTCTAGAAAGAGCAGGTAGGTTGCGGGCACCTGTGAGAGCAGCACGGTGCCGTCAACGGTCACGTCGGCCTTTGCACTGCAATTGGCCCAATCTTTCGTTGCCACGACATCGAATAGTTTCGTCAGTACTTCGGACGTTTTGCGGATCACATCTTCCGCCTTGACCTGTACTCGCGTCGATTCCGGGGGGAACTGTTCTCCTTCTTCATCTTTCGGTCGATAAGTGCGTGCGATCCCGGCCAGTAACGCTGGCTTCTGGAGAGTATGATGGGCTTCGGTCAAATCCTGTAAAGAGCGGCTCTTTGTTCCTTTTTCAATAGCAATTACCTGATTGAGTTTCATGTTTTTCCCCTATAAAATCAATAGTCATATTTCATAGAAGCTCATTGATAGAACACAATCAGTATACTAAACCGTGTCAACCGGGACGGGAGGCCGATTTTAGTACCTTTACGATGGACGACGTTTCACGTGAAACAATCGGGTGAAAAAGACAGCGAAAAGATAGCTAATACGTGGAACATCCCGCTGGTAGTCCGTGTTCTATAGAGTAGAAAGACGTTATATTATAAGGAATAACAAAGAGCAATTTTGATAAAGGAACATAACATGAGTGATTTAAAACAGATGCCCGAATCTTACTGGAAAGAGAAGCTGACGCCCGAACAGTATCGCGTGTGTCGGCAAAAAGGAACCGAGCGTGCTTTCAGTGGGCCGTTGTACTACAATCAAGAGCAAGGTATGTACGAGTGTGTGGCCTGTGGGCACGAACTCTTTTCCTCCGAGAACAAATTTGACGCGGGCTGTGGCTGGCCTAGCTTTGATCAACCAATCGATTCAGAAAACGTAGAGTATCACGAGGACCGCACCTTCTTCATGGTCCGCACAGAAGTCAACTGTAAAAATTGTGGAGCGCACCTGGGCCACGTCTTCGATGATGGTCCACGCGATACGACCGGGCAACGTTATTGTATCAACTCCGTCTCATTGAAATTTGTACCAACAAAGCAGGAAGACGAAAAGGAAGGAGAAGCATAGTGGCAACTGAGAAGGCAACATTTGGCGCGGGCTGTTTCTGGGGTGTTGAGGAGATCTTTCGCCAGGTTCCAGGCGTAGTCGATGTGGCGGTAGGCTACGAGGGCGGCACGCTGGACAATCCCAGCTATCGAGATGTGTGTACTGATCGTACGGGGCATGCAGAAGTGGTCGAGGTCGATTATGATCCTGAGCGCGTCTCCTATGACGAACTGCTGAACATCTTCTGGAACAACCACAATCCCACCACATTGAATCGGCAGGGGCCGGACGTGGGCACGCAGTATCGCTCGGTCGTTTTCTATCACACGCCAGAGCAACAGGCAACTGCCGCCACATCGAAAGAGCGATTGGAGCGCGAGGGTCGTTTTAAGCGGCCAATCGTCACCCAGATCGTTCCAGCCTCCACCTTCTATCGTGCTGAGGAGTATCACCAGCAATACCTGGCAAAGCATGGACTCTCTCACTGTCATATCGACTAATGTGTTGCGTTTCCCCTCTCCCTTCACAGGGAGAGGGGAACTTTTTTGTTTCACGTGAAACATTGCGAAGGAGAATAAATATTTCATGTCAACATTGCAGGGTAAAACTGTCGTTATCACTGGAGGTGGCCGCAGCATTGGACGACGACTCGCGCTCGGTTTCGCGGAACAGGGTGCGCATGTGCTGGTCCATTACGCGCATGCCAGCAAAGGTGCGGAAGAAGTTGTGAGCCAGATTTGCGCACAGGGCGGACGCGCCGATCTAGTCCAGGCCGATCTACAGAAAGCCGACGATGTGGCGCGGCTGGCACAGGAGGCACATAGCAAGCTGGGAGCTATCGATATCTGGATTAACAATGCCGGGGCCAGCGCCAATAGTTCGGAGACGCGCGGCATGACGGATATTGAAATTTTTGAGCGCATGGTGGGCGTGGATATTTTTGGCACGTGGCGCTGCTGCACAGAGGCCGTTCCCTTTATGCGCGACGGTGGCTGTATCATCACCACCGGCTGGGATGGCGCTCTATCTGGCTATCCCACTTTCCCCGATCAGATGTACGCGATCAGCAAGGGCGCGATCATGTCGTTGACGCGCTGCCTCGCACAACAACTCGCACCACGTATCCGCGTCAACTGCATCGCCCCAGGTCGTATTGAAAACGAATGGGTACAAACGCTTTCGGAGCAGACAAAGCAAAAAGCCGCTGACGATATCCCCATGAAGCGCTGGGGAACGCCCGACGATATTCTGGGAACCGCGCTCTTCCTGGCCTCCCCTGCCGCATCGTTCATGACTGGTCAGGTATTGCTGGTCAACGGTGGTGGAGTGATGCGCTAAACGCAAATGTTTCACGTGAAACGTTTGGAGAGGCGAAACAAAAAGCGGGCGGATCTCGTGTTGCATAGTAAGGCATGTATAAGGTGAGTAGAAAGGAACAACTATGTGGCGGAACACGCTGGCTGGCGCTATCTCTGGAATAGTGGGAACATTTGCGCTCGATTTCACAACATACGCTGATATGGCAATACGCGGGCGCTCTTCGAGCAACGCACCATCACAATTAGTGAAAATCGTTTCGGAAAAAGCGGGCCTTCCCACCTCGTCTTCGGCGAATGGACACAAACAGGAAATCCAGAATCGCGAAAATGGGGTTGGTTCGTTGTTGGGCTATGTTAATGGCATTGGCATGGGTATGCTTTATGGATTGTTGCGCTCGCAAACGGAGAGCGTCTCGACGCCATTAGCGGGAATCGTAGTGGGACTGGCGGCGATGGCGGCCAGTGACGTTCCGCTGATCTCACTGGGCATCAGCAATCCCAAAACCTGGGGACTCTCTGGCTGGCTCTCCGACCTTATTCCGCATCTCATTTATGGTTTTGTGACCGTCTCAGCATATGAGACGCTTTTTAATAACCAGGATAAATAATCCGGCATCTAGCAACTATATATCGCCCGGAGAGAACCTCTGAACAGGTCTCCGGGCGATAGCTCGTTTTCGTTCTTTCTCATACTTACTTCAAATGAATATTGCCGTTGACGTAGCTTTCAGCGATCTCGCCAACAATCGGCAGCTTGGTATATTTCCCCTGGAAGGCATTAATGACCCCGACGAACCAGCCCACGCACATAATGATGTTGATCATCACCAGGGCAAAGATAGCAAAACCCTTGATCAGAAACAGGTCCATATCGATAAGCTTGATCAGGAAGATCATCATAATGGTATAGCCGCCGAAGAAAAGCAGGGATTGCATAGCATGGAAACGAACCAGGCGCTTCTGATTGCCAAAAATCAGGAATAACAATCCTGTCAGCCAGAAGCCGATATAGCAAAGTCCTGCCGCACCTGCACCACCCAGTTCTGAGGGATTGAAGCCAGCATAGTTACTCTGCTGTCCCGGAGGAGGCATATATCCCTGCTGTTGCTGATAAGACTGATTAATTGGTTCGATAGGTGAATTCGCCATTGGAGGCGTCGAGTAAAATTGCTGGCGCTCATACTGCTGTAGATCGATGGAATCAGATGACTGAGAGGTGTAATCTTGATATTGCTGTCTCTGGCTATTATATGAATTCATGGAAACCTATCCTTTCCTGATGCTGATATCGTACTTGCTGCTCTATTCGTTATGAGCGCTGCCGGGCGAGGACAAGCCATCACCCCCTCCCATACACGACGTTCGCTATAGGTTGCCTTTGTCGCTTCGGAGGTAAATTTCGTTTACAAGGAGAAGTATAGACACCAGTTGTCAGGAAAGTATGGCAAAAATGTTACGAAATGATGTCAGATACAAAATGTTTCACGTGAAACATTGCTTGCTCAAAAGACCAATGGTTCAGACCATAATTGGTGCATTCACGAAATCCTCTGGAGAGGCCGAAGATGGCAGGGACGACGGCTTGTCCTGGTGCCCCATTGCGGTCTGTTGCAACACGGGCGAGGACAAGCCGTCGTCCCTGCCATCTTCGGGTCATGTTCACCACTCCCCATTATTTGCCAGATGTACCAATTATGCTGGTTCTGGAAGAGAGGCACGTAGCCCTTCACGGTAACGCTCTAAATTCTGAAAATCTCCTGCCTGCTGACATTCTTCAAGGTAAATTCTCGCGTCCTCAGCCCATTCCTCTTTGATATGTTGGAGATAAGCTAACGTTGGAGCCACACCTGCGCCGACAAGAAACTGGACATCAAAACCGCACATGGTATCAAAGTTCACCGTCTTAGCTTCCCATAGCAGACATACATCCTCCACCTGAGCAAGCAGGAAAAGCAAGGCACCACAGAAACGAATGCTCTCAAAGATCCCCCACGCGTTCTCATGATAGACAATTTCCTGTTCCAGCAGAAAACGGATAAGAGGCCGATCTTCTTGAGAGAATTTTTTTGATAACGCCTTCAGGACCGAAGAGCGAAACGCCGCGTTCTGGTCGTCTCCCTCTTCGTTCTCAGGCAATCTTGCTTCTTGATAGGCAACCAGTTGGAGCAATTGCGGTCGAGGAGGCCCTGGCTGAAAGCTTCGAGCCTCACGCACAAAATCTTCCGCCAGCATATCTTTTCCTCTTTCCGCATGCAGAAAAGCCACAATTGCTCATAACCAGGCTGCTTTAAGCGTAATGTTTCACGTGAAACACTACTCATCCACCTGAGCAAAAACACCAGCGCGCACAGCCTGGGCAAGCGTCGCGATATCGGGGGCCAGCACGCGATCTTGCTGCAACATGGGGACATGCGACCGAACGCGTTCATAAGCGGCCTGCACGCCCTCGCCCGGTTTGAGCGGCTTACGAAACTCCAACATCTGCGCGGCACAGAGCAGTTCGATGGCAACGACCTGCTGGGCCTGATCGAGAATGCTGCGTACTTTATGAGCGCTGGTGACGCCCATGCTGACGAAATCCTCCATGCCTGCCGAGGTCGGAATCGAGTCGATGCTGGCGGGATGCGCCTGAATTTTGATCTCGTTGACCAGTGCCGCCGCGACATATTGCGTAATCATAAAGCCTGAGTTGAGGCCCGGATTTGGCGTCAGGAACAGTGGTGCACCGTGTTCGTCCCATTCGTTCGGACCGAGCAGACTATAGATGCGTCTCTCCGAAAAGCTCGCCAGTTGTGCCAGAGCAATCGCCATCACGTCGAGGGCCAGCGCCAGAGGTTGGCCGTGAAAATTGCCTCCACTCAATACATCACCCTCGTCGGGAAAGACGAGCGGATTATCAGTCACAGCGTCCAGTTCGTTTTCAAAGGTCTGTATACAATAAGCCAGCGAATCGCGAATCGCGCCAAGAACCTGGGGAGCGCAGCGCAGCGTATAGGGATCTTGCACACGCGCACAGTTCTGATGGCTACGATTGATCTCGCTATTGCTCACCAGTTTGCGCAGATGCGCAGCAGTGATCATCTGTCCCACCTGTCCGCGCCGCTGATGGATACGCGCATCCAGTGGAACATGGCTTCCCATCAACGCTTCGATGCTCATCGCACAGGCCACCTCTGCCGATTGTACCAGCACCTCCGCATCCACTGAAGCCAGCACGCCAATCGCCTCCATCAAATGTGTTCCATTGATCAGTGCTAGCCCCTCTTTCGCCTGCAAACGCAGCGGAACCAGTCCAGCCTGTTGCAGTGCCTCCTGTCCTGAGAGGTGCTGACCCTGATAAGACGCCTCGCCTTCTCCCACCAGCACCAGGGCAAGATGCGCGAGCGGTGCCAGATCACCACTAGCTCCGACCGAGCCGCGCGATGGAATGATCGGAGTGATGCGCGCATTAAGCAGATCGATGATGAGCTGGACAACCTCCACACGCACGCCGGAGTTGCCACGCGCCAGACTAGCTGCGAGCAACAGCATCATGGCCCGTGTCACGTCCTCGCTGAGCGGCACACCAACGCCTGCGGCATGGCTACGCAGCAGATTATGTTGGAGATCAACCTGTTGTTCCTGGGGAATACGAACTTTGCTGAGATGTCCAAAACCAGTGGTAACGCCGTAGACTTTGCGCCCCTCAGCTGCGAGCGTATCAATCACAGCTCGCGCTGCTGTTATCAAATGAATGGAATCGTTACTTAATACGACTGGAGCATACTGGCGAGCAACCGCCACAACATCAGAGCGTGTGAGCTCCTCGCCCTTCAATACAATGTGAGATGATTGCATAGCTACCTTCTTCTGAGAAGATTATCCTTTTCCGGCACCATTGCCTTCTCCCTATTGTAGCATAGAGAAAAAACAATGGATGCAGGATTTTTGGGGCCGGTGGAAGCGTGTGCTATTCACCGCGCAACTTGCTGTAGAGAACGAGATCGTGCCATTGACCACCGCGCCACTGCGCTCCACGTATGATACCCTCACGAGTAAAACCAGCCTTCTCCAACGCCTTTTGTTCAGGCACGTTTTCTTTATCGGTTGAAGCCTCAACGCGCATAACAGGATACGTATCAAAAAGATAGGTAGCCAACAACTTCTGAGCCTCGCTGCCATAGCCTTTGCTGCGATAATCAGCGTGCAACCCGATGCCGATATTGTAAGCGGTGCTACCCTCATTCGGTCCGTAGCGCTGCTGATGATAGCTCACAAATCCTGCTACTTCGTCACGTTGCGTGACCACCAGCAATCTCCCGTACTGAGATGTGAGGAAACCATGTTCGGCAAACCTGCGCTCGATAGTTTCTGCCGGGACCAGACCAAATGCATCGTACTCGCTCAAAAAACGACGATCATGCTCCCAGGACTCCATGAGCGCAAGATCGCTACGTGTTACGATACGTAAATAGACATTCTCTCCCTGGATCATAAGCATTCATCCTATGTTTTGCTCTTTATCATATCACCACCAGCTACTTATTGCAGAGAATGCTCTCTATGTTTCACGTGAAACATCCCAGGAGAAAGCAATAAGGAACCATTATGTTTCACGTGAAACATAATGGCCCAACCTTCGCATGCTCTCTTTGATTGACAGTGGGGTTTATTGACTTAAATGTTTCACGTGAAACATTAACGTCGAACCAGGATTGAATTGACCAGATCGGTGCCAAAGTGATAGCCGATCTCGTGATAGTTCTGAATTGACCAGAGCGCCAGTTCGCAGCGCTTGCCAACCTCAATACTGCCAATCTGATCGTCTAGAGCCAGGGCACGTGCGCCGTTGATGGTTGCCGCCGTCAATGCCTCTTCTAGTGACATGCCCATCGACGACATCGCCAACCCCAGCATCATCTGCATATTCTCACAATATGAAGTGCCGGGATTGAAGTCAGTGGCAAGCGCAACGTGTAAGCCATGATCTAGAAAGCGCCGGGCCGCTGGATATGGAGTACGCAATGTATACGAACAGCCCGGCAGCAACGTCGCCACAACACCAGCCTCGCGCATCGCATCCAGATCAGAATCGCTAGCATAGTCGAGATGATCGGCAGAGGTTGCTCCCAGCTCTGCTGCCAGTCGTGCGCCACCGGATGGACTAAGCTGATCGGCATGTACTTTAAGGAGATACCCCAGTTCTTTTGCTCGCTCCAAAATGAGATGGCTCTCCTCCAGTGTAAAGGCCTCGCGCTCACAAAAGACATCGCAGAAGCGAGCCAGCCCGACAAACGAGGGTAACATCTTCTCTACCACCAGCTTCACATATTCGGAACGCCGATCGCGATATTCGGGAGGAATACTGTGAGCGCCAAGAAAAGTGGGAACGACGCGCACCTCAACGTATTCAGGAGGCGTTATCTCTTCGAGTGCGTTGAGTTTGTTAATGATCTGCAAACAGCGCTCCTCTGTTTCCAGATCCAGCCCGTAGCCTGTTTTGATTTCGACGGTGGTTGTGCCATAATCACTCATGGCCCGTAGCCGCTGCAAAGCCAGCGAGATTAACTGCTCCTGATCGGCCTCACGAGTCGCTTTCATAGTAGTGAGAATGCCGCGCCCCTGAGCAAGCAACTCTCCATAGCTGATCCCGGCTCGCCGCTGATGAAACTCTTCGGCACGGTCACCAGCGAACACGAGATGGGTATGCGAATCGACGAAGCCGGGGGTCACGACCACGCCCTGGGCATCAATAATAGTGATACCATCAGGACCAGTGGCAGGATCAGGCAGTAGCTCCGGCCCATGTATATCATCGCGACCAATCCATACAATTGTTCCATTGTGAACCGCCACCGCAGCATGCTCGATGATTTGCAGGGGGCCGCTCGCGTCTTCGATAGGCTGTTGTGCCACTGTAACGAGTTGACCAATATTGCGAATCACAGTATCCGCAACGATTTTTAGCGCGGGAGTCATGCCAGTTTCTCTCCTTTATATCTTCATTGTTATTACATGTTACACCACCAGGGATTTCCAATTCTCCCATCTAGCGGGAGTGCAGAGGGCGGCAGCCCTTTGCCGGGGTGCGGGGTGTCCCCGCAAAAAACCTTTTTTCTTCTCTTTTGCGCGCCGCCTGCGGCGGCGCGCGAAGGAGGGAAGGAAACTGGGGACACCCCAGACCCCGGCAGGGAGACCCTGCACCCCTTTGAGCGGAGAACTGGAAAGCCCTGGTTACACCACGCGTCCACTTGCTCTCTGTAGACGAATTTGTTACACTGTCAAAGATCAATGCGTGGTGAAACGCCTGGGTTCTTTACCATCCAAATAATGCTCATGGCAGCAGGCGCATTGCATATCTCAACCTTAATGTAAGTACGTATAACAGCACGGCTATGGTTTTGGCCGAAGCCTCCTCAAAGCATGGTCGAGCGATTGATCGCGCGATAACGCATTTGTTGAAGATCATAGTGCAAGGCTGTACAGGAGTGCGCGTATGCGAGCAGTTGATGACAGCAGCCCCAAGTATGCTGCTGTGCTTCGTGTGCTGCGAGTCTGGAAACAGTTGCCTGAGAGTGATGTGGCACGTATGCTACGCGAATACTTCCTTATTACCGATGATTTTCGTGAAATGGAAGACCAGGGCTTACTGACGCTGAGTTTTGTGGGTGATGAATATATGATCATTCCTACAACGCTGGGGCGGCTCTGGCTTGAGCAGTACGAGAGCGAGAGGACTGAGGAATAAATCTATGATGTATGACGACGAAGAGAAACTGCCTTACACAACAATTGGCACCGACGAGGCAAAGCAGATGATCGAAGCGGGAGCGCACGTCATTGATGTTCGCCAGCCCGATGAATGGAATCGCGGACACATTGCCGAGGCCGAACTGGTGCCGCTCGATGGCATCTATATCTTCGGCAAGGCGCTGCAAGATTTGAATCTCCCGGCGGGCGAGGATGTGATATTTGTCTGTGCGTCGGGACAGCGCAGTGCAGCCGCTTCTGAGGTTGCCTTGCTGGTTGGTCTCAACAAAGTCTACAATCTTGCCAACGGTATGAATGGCTGGGTCAATCGGCGCTATCCCATCGAGCGCTAGAGCGCATAATTTACCAGATGTGGGTGTCTATCGTCCTATAAGTGGGAACCCTTTCTCTACAGGGAAAGCTGGTTCTCACCGAGGGATTTATTTTGAGAGGAGATTTTCGTATGCCGTTATTAGAGGGCAAAAAAGCCTTTATCTTTGGTGTTGCCAACCATCGGTCGATTGCCTGGGCCATTGCGCAGGCGCTTGCTGCTGAGGGTGCCCAACTCGTTCTCGCCTATCAGGAACGCATGGAGAAATACGTCCGCGATCTGGCGGCGAAGATTCCAGGGACCGAGCTGGTTCTCTGCGATGTTCAGCAAGACGATCAGCTTGATGCCGCATTCACACGGGCCGGTGAGATCTTCGGGGGCAGCATCGATATTCTGGTTCACTGCGTCGCCTTTGCGCCACCAAGCGAACTGGAGAACCCATTTCTCGACACAACCCGTGCTGGTTTCCATACCGCGCTCGATATCAGCGCCTATTCGCTCATCGCAATGGCAAAACGCGCCGAGCCGCTGATGAAGGCGAACGGGGGCAGCATCTTCGCGTTAACCTATATGGCAAGCGAGCGGGTTATGCCCAAGTACAACGTAATGGCGGTTGCGAAGGCGGCGCTGGAATGCAGTGTACGCTATCTGGCCTTTGAGCTGGGCGAGCATAACATTCGCGTCAACGCCATCTCTGCCGGACCACTCAACACACTGGCGGCTCGTGGCATCTCCGGCTTCACTGGCTTCCGCGATCAGGTATCGCAGGTGGCACCGCTGCGCCGAAATATCGAACAGAGTGAAGTGGGCGATACAGCTCTCTTCCTGAGCAGTTCTCTGTCGCGCGGCATCACCGGCGAGGTAATCTTCGTAGATGCTGGTTACAATATCATGGGTGCGTAATCACTTTTTTCAAATGTTGACAACAAAAAAGAAGAGGCGGGACTCGCTTTTGAGTCTCGCCTCTTCTTTTTTGTGCTCTATTGTTCCACGCGTCGAGATGGCGGCGGTGGAGGTGCCGCCTCGCCACAGATGCTACAGAAGCGCGCATTGGGTCGGTTCATGTGTCCACAGGGCCAGACGCGCAGGGTGGTAAACGTACCAGAGTTGCCATTCATTGGCATATTGGGCGACGATACCGGGGGCATCGTTCGCGGCAACGTCTGCGATGGCTGCGACGGCTGTACCACTTGCGCAGGTGGAGGCGTCGGCTGCGCTGGCGCTCCAAATGCCGCCATACCATGATTCATAGGCGCATTCGCGCTATTGGAAGGCATCGGAGTTGCAGGTCGCATCTGCCCGTTCTGTGGAAGCGGTGACCCCTGCGGAACTGGCGGCTGTTGCGCCATCTGGCCTTTATCAGCTCCAGCGGGCTTCTTTTTGTTGCGTCTGGCTACTGCTCCAAACAGCACAATCGCCAGCAGCAACACCACCGCGACAGACCCGATGGTGAGCGCGAGCGCTGGCACCTGTCCTAATCCAGGGATAGATGGCACGTTCGATGGTTTAGCCGTAGGAGTTGCCTTCGGCGTGGGCTGAGTCTTTGGCTCGTTCTTTGCCTGGGTTTGAGCATAGTCCAGATAGCGCGTGACGGCTTTAAAATCTGGATAGTTGGTCGAGAGCTGCTCAAATCCCTTCTGAGCCTGACTCCAATGACCGGCTGTCGTGGCGGCATAGGAGGTGAATGATTGGCTCCAGAGCTTCTGGAACGTTCCAGGAGTTGTATCTAATCCCACCGATTTGACCAGATCGCGCGCACTATTGCTGGCCTGCAAGAAGCTGGTTCCAGCCGGTGCGCCCGGATTGGAAACGATGCCGAAGCTCACGATACCGACCACGTTACCATTGCTATCCAGTGCTGGCCCACCACTATCACCCTGCTCCACATTGCCTCCTACCTGGATCAGAGGCGCTCCGGTATCAGTCGATTTGATCGAGCTAACATTGATTTTGTTCACTGAAGAGGTGAGTAGATCGGTTGGCTTATTGCTGACATCGCCATTGCCCGGGAAGCCAATGATGGTCAACACGTCCTGCGTCTGCACCGTAGAGGAGTCGCCCAACTGAATGCTTGGCGTATCAGTAAAAGGAGCGTGGACGATGGCAATATCTTTCTGGTCAACCGCACTCTGCGCCTTGATCTTATCGACCGTCTTGTGAATGTTGGCCGGGATATCCCTGAACGACGCGGCATCCAGCGGACCGGTGTAATCGGTGCTTAATAAGACCTCGCTGGTAGCCTGATCAAAAGAGGGGGTCGAGCGCAACTGCCCACTATCAAGCTGCTGTTCCACCTGATCGGCTGTTACCTGATTCCCTCCCTTCCCATTCATATATTTTGCTACGTCGGGTGCCGCCACCTTATCAAGAAATTGCGTCATCTCCTGATCTTTGGGCGGATTCACCACATGGTCGGCGGTCAGAATGTCGCCCTGAGAGGTGATAAACGCGCCGCTACCCGACACTTGCAACATATATGCCCCATCGACTGCTACCTGACTCGTGCTGTCCTGCTGGGGAAAGGTGGCATCGCCTTGCGGCAGATGCACAATCAGATGCGATGGTAACGTTGTAATAATGCGTACAACTGATGGCTTGGCAATATCAACCGCCCGGACAACCGGATCAGAGATATTACCACCAGGGATGCTATCCGCGTAGGTGGTCGCTGGGTTGACGAAGACCGTTGCAAGCAAGCAACAGATAATTCCCAGCACCATCAACGCGCTAGACCAATGACGCATGCTTTCATTATATAATGATGAATTGGGAGCCATGCTTTTCTTCATAATTCTATCATTCCTATCCGTGACAATACAGGTTGCGCGATAGGGACGCGGTTGTTACACCCGCTGGCTCCCCTGGTGCCTGAAAACCTGAGAGGATCTGTCAACATAGCCCTACAGTCAGGCACTTGCTGGACCTGGGATAGAGAAATTTACCAGTAGCATTATACCTCATATAAGAGAAATACGCTGCTGAGTGCCATGAGTTGCAGGTGAGTTCGCACGTATGCTATCTGTCTCTACTCGTCATTGCTCGTTCTTCGCTTGATCTTTTTACGTTGCCATCTGGTCCCAACCAGCTCTCCCCTATGAAAGCGAGCGCTGCATCCATTCCCTGACAAGCAAACCATACAGGTTCAGATCGACAAAGTGATCGTACAGCCACTCTCCCTGCCGAATAACCCCCTCATGCTTGAAGCCGAGACGTTGTGGAATAGCACAGCTTTTCAGATTGCCGGTCGCGCAGCGAATCTCTACTTTGTTCAGCGTCAATCTGGAAAAAGCATACTCTACCATTGCCTTGCACGCATTCGTCATCAACCCTTTGCCCTGAAATCCCGCCCCCAACCAGTAACCAATCTCTACCTTGCGATTCCCCCAATCGACGGGATGATAGCTAATCGTACCCGCCGCCTGCCCCTGATACCAGATCCCACACGTCATCGCCTTGCTCTCTATATATTGCGTTTGCGCCAGCCGAATAAACATGCGCTCGTCGTCCACCGAGACAGTGCTATCGAGCCAGGGTAGCCATGTGCGTAGATGGGCGCGATTGTTGTCTATAAGATGGTAAAAAATAGCTGCGTCACGCTCCTCCAACGTGCGCAACTCTGTTGTATCGTCAACTCGGATGCGCAATGGTTCGATGCTCATTGCTCTTATCCTTCCTTACTTACTATAACGTTTGCTCAGCCACCAATGAGGCACACTATCCCTCTAATTCATAGCCACTATTGCAGCAGGGGACAGGTAACATCTTTTGCTTACTCCATCCTAACGCAATTATCTGGCCCGGGCAATGGGAGGATACCACACCTGCCAGGTCTCTTTCTCACCAGAAACCGCTCTATACCTTTGTTACGTATCAATACTATAGCAAATAACATGCCGGTTTCCGCGAAACTGGCAGTACCAATTGTAAGGAATGGAATTGCAAACCATGCCTTGCAATTACGTGAGTAATGATAATACACCTTGTAACGTTTATATGGTAGGGATATAGGGGGAAGGTCCATGCCTGACCTTTCTCGTCGCAGGGAAACGGTTCATTTTGAGGTTTCCTGGAAGATCCATAAGGAGTTTTCCGATGAGCACACGAATACGATATAGTATTCTTTTCGTCATCATGACAATTGTAGTAACGCTCATAAGCGCCTGTTCGCAAACAACAACTGGTACGACAACCAGTTCATTAACGCCGTTGCAGGTGCTCCAAAACAGCTCCAATGCGATGCAAAAGCTCAAATCGTCGCATGTGGAGATACAACTGACCAACAACATACAGACGAGTGGCACCAATGCGACGGGCACCGTTAGCACCACCAATCCTGCTACAACTCCGACTGTGACGGGAACGCCTGCGCCGCAGAATTTGACGGTCTCCGTTAAAGGCAGTGGTGATCAGGTTCTCCCCGATCAGCAACTCAATCTGGCAATCACCTCTCTGAACGAGACGACCAATCTTTCAGAGGTGACTCAGGGCGACAAGTTGTATGTGAAGAACTCACAGGGACAATGGTATGTGCTGAACAAGAATACCTTGCAAAACTACGTAGGTAATCCTCTGGCTGGCGTCAATATCGATCAGAACACCCTGTTAGGGCTGGCGACACAGGCCACTATCGCCGATCATGGCACTGAGGCGCTCAACGGCGTGAACCTGCGCCACATCTCAGCCGATCTCAACAAAGCTGCGCTGAAGCAACTGTTAAACAACAACCCCGATCTGAAGAGTACGCTTGGGCAGCAGAACATCGATACGTTGATCGATCACACAAAGTCTTTCAAATCGACCATCGATGTCTGGATTGACGAATCACAGTTCTATATCCATCGCACTCAGTTCAAATTGAACATGCTGGCTGATACAACCGGAATGGGCAGCGAGGTGCCGAAGACCATTTCTACCAATTTCGACACCACTGTCGATCTAAGCAAGTTCAATCAGCCTGTCACCTTCAACGTTCCCACCAACGCCACTCCTACGGATAACCCTGGCGCGGTCTTTGGGATTGGGAAACCGTAAAGAGTTTTTATTGTTGTAGTTCCCAATAGGTTGTAGTCGAGCGATTTATCGCGGGAAACCGCACGACAAGCTTTCCCGCGATAAATCGCTCGACTACAACCTATTGGGAACTACTATCCTTCTTACAAAAATATATGATTTTATATAATTTATAGGCATATTAGATACAAAGAAAATAGCAGGAGAAATACTATGCCAGGTGATATAAGAAAAAAGCGAGAGGGAAAAGAACAAGTAGAAAACCCTCCAGATACACAATCCTCCTGGGGAGAGCTATCATTTGCTCAGCAACGTGAGATATTATACCCAACAGAGGGGCAAAAATCAGATCGTAGTAAAGGCGCAAAGGCAAAAGTAGATGTAGATGCTTTTTTTAAAGATACCTTCGTCTCTCTTATGGAAAAGCAAGGTATCTCTATTCCGCCAGATGAGTTACTCCCCTTTGACAGACACACCCCTATACATGAAATAGCAGAACCCTTTGGAAAGGATTTTGCTATTTCATTTATTATTTCATGTGGAAAAGCAATAGATAAAAAATGCGAACAAGCGACATATAGAAAGGATGCATCTCAAAAATTTAAAGGGTATGATAATAAAGTTACGCTGATATCAGATAGCCTGTTTGAAGTAAAATCCTCTTCCGACGATTTTACTTTTACGGGAAGGATAGATCCAGGAGAAGATAGCAGCATTACCATCATAGATGTTAAAAGAGAAAAAGGCTCTCAGGCCCTATTTCTTGGCGAAGCATTAGGAGAACTGTGGCAATACGTCCTATCAAAGATTGCATCTGGAAAAGATGACATGGGCACTACGATTAATATAGATGCCTCCAATTTAAGCAAGTACCCAAAAAAACTACATCGCACAAGAATTGAAAATCCAGAAACAAAAGCGAGAATACGTCAACTCCTGCAAGGAAAAATGCAAAAACCAGGTATTATAGCCATAACCAGGAATAGTGAAGGCGTTTGGACATTAGGTAGCAGCTCATCAATAAAGCCACCTTTCAACCATGAGGAGATACAAAATCTCGCTGTAGGCGTATTGGCAACTCCTCATGGTTATGCGTCAGCATTTCTACCAAAGCAATATAAGCATGTCTTTGGAGATATAGAGCGCACTCAACTCCAGATAAAGCTTGCCTACAACTCCTCAGACATAGTTGACATAGAAGCAATAAGCTTTCACTTTGACAAAAGCGATAGGTTTAAATAAGTCCCGCCATCATCTCTGCAAACCACGACTCGCCAAACTTCCAGCCTCCGTACATGAGCAGATTTGGTTCGCCAGTGGCGGAGATGTTGCCATGATGTTGCAGGATAAACGCTTTCAGGCTTTCAGGCGTCACGTGGAGCGGGATCAGCTGCTTGATCTCGTTCTCTTCGGGAACACGACCCTGCACCTCTGCGAGCGGAATGTGCAGGCGCGTCAGAAAGCACATCTCGCCATGCGGCATCGCCAGATCGTAGACGACGCCCAGACAATATTGCTCGCGTATATCGTCTGTTTGAATGCCCGTCTCCTCGCGAATCTCGCGGCGTATGGCTCCGAAGGGATCGGGCAGGCCAGCCGCCTCATCCAGATGGCGCTCGAAAAAGCCGCCGATGACGTGATAGCGCCCCACATAGACATCAACGCCCTGCCGCTTGTCGAGCAAGATAAAGTCATCGCTCGTCTCCACAACGGAGCAGACGGCGAGAGGATTTCCCAGTTCCGCGCGTGCCTTTCCCGCAGCGAATTCGGCAACGCGCGTTGTCACATACTGCTTGTAGCTGGTATCGCCCATCGTGATATGCAGCGTGCCATCAGCCTGAGCGGAGGCCGAGATCAGGCGAAAGAGCGGCGTCTCGAACAGCGGCGTTCCCTGCCGCCGTGCCTGTACCAGCCTTTGCTCCCACAGATCATTCATCCAAGTTTGTATCTCAGCCGTTATGGGCATCTGCAACCTCGGATCATAGTCGATAACGAGTTGCGCGGGCCGATAGAGGCCGCGCGCCGGTATCTCAAACTCGATCATGAATGTCTATTCCCACTCAATGGTTGCCGGTGGCTTAGAGGTGATGTCATAAACGACGCGATTGACGCCCGGCACTTCGTTGACGACGCGATTAGAGATGCGAGCCAGCAAATTCGGAGAGAGCCTGGCCCAGTCAGCCGTCATAAAATCGCCAGTGGTGACGGCGCGCACCGCAAGCACATTGGCATAGGTGCGGAAATCGCCCATCACGCCGACGCTCTGCAACGGGGTGAGCACGGCGAAAGCCTGCCCCAACTCGCGATAAACGCCAGCATTGCGAATCTCCTCGACCACAATCTTGTCCGCCGCCCGCAACGTCTCAAGCTTGCCCTCATCAACCGCACCAATAATGCGGATCGCCAGACCAGGGCCGGGGAACGGATGACGCCAGACCCACTCTTCGGGCAGGCCCAATACTAGTCCCACCTCACGAACCTCGTCCTTGAACAACGTGCGCAGCGGCTCAACCAGCTTAAAGACCATCTCTTCGGGCAGGCCGCCGACGTTGTGGTGCGTCTTGATGCGTCGCGCGGTCGAGGCAGTGTCGTGGCTGGTACTCTCGATTACGTCGGGATAGAGCGTTCCCTGCGCCAGGAAAGGAATTGGCCCATGCTCCTCTTCCAGCTTGCTTGCCTCTTGCTCAAAAACGCGAATGAACTCTTCACCTATGATCTTGCGCTTCTGCTCTGGATCAACAACATTTGCCAGGCGAGAAAGGAAGCGCTGGCGAGCATCAACCACGACCAACGGGATATGGAAATGACTGGCAAAGGTATCAACCACCTGCTCGCGCTCGCCGGCACGCATGCAACCAGTATCGACAAAGACGCAGATCAATTGATCTCCTATCGCGCGATGGATCAGCAGCGCCGCTACCGCCGAATCGACGCCGCCGGAGAGCGCACAGATAACACGCTCACTGCCCACCTGTTCGCGAATCAGGGCAACCGTTTCATCGATCACTGAACTTGAGGTCCAGCCGGGTTCGCACTCGCAGATACGGAACAGGAAATTATAGAGCATCTCCTTGCCCTGGGGCGTGTGCGCCACCTCTGGATGGAACTGGAATCCGACGAGGCCGCGCGGATGGGCGATCACCGCCATAGGATTGCTTTCAGTGCAGGCCAACACCTTAAAGCCTTCCGGCAAGACATCCACGCTATCGCCGTGACTCATCCAGACGGGCAGGCGTAATGACCATTGCGGCACCTGATCCAGATGCTCGGTCTGCTCAGGCGAGACCTTGATGCCCTCGAAGATACGGAAAATCTGGGGGTCATTGGCAGCTTCGGCGCTCACTTCAATCGTTGCCGGCCCATACTCGCGCGATCCCGAAGCCGGCGCGACATGCCCATTGAGTTGCAGAGCGAGCAGATGCATACCGTAACAGATACCTAGAATGGGTAGGCCACTATGCAAGATCTCAGGATCGCAGATAGGCGCTCCCTCATCATAGACGCTGGATGGCCCACCAGAAAGCACGAAACCTTTGATATCAAGGTGAGATTTTTGCTTGAGTTGAGCCAGCGTGGTATTCGCAGGAACCAGCTCGCTATAGACGCGACATTCGCGGATACGACGAGTAATAAGCCGACTATACTGTGAGCCAAAATCGAGAACGATGATCGCCTGTCGGCGCTCCAGGGAGTGCATAGATGCCCTTTCTATGTTGCGACCGCCCCGGAGAGAGGCGGCCTGCCATTCAATAAACACACTTGAAAGTTCAGATAATCGCGATAGAGGGAAAACGTACTCCAAATAACGGGACCAGTTAAGAGAACTGGCAACGCTGTCTTCTGCCCATCCACCAGAACAGGCAGTATAGGTATCGAACGCAGCGTTGCCAGTTGAATTCATCTTTGATGATTGAAAGTATATCACAGGATACGTCTTTTAGCTCAATGTCATAGTTCACCCCAGGTTAGTGCTTATCCAACCTATTTAAATCACACATAGAAACTTATGAATAGAAAACTACACTGATACATTTGCAGTCATATGGTATAATGTAGGCAGATAAGTGTGAGCAAGTAGCTATGGAGGTTTGTGCATGGTCAATTATCCACAACACACCATTCCCCAAACTGGCGACCGTATGACGGTTCAAGACTATTTCAAGCTCGATTATACTATCCCCAATGAAAAATACGAATATCAAGATGGCATGATACGCTTAATGTCTGGAGGCTCCGGCGAGCATGACCAGATCGCCTATAATGTTCGTGCTGCACTCGATTTGAATTTCCGCAGCGGCCCTTGCTTCATGCGAGGCTCAGATATGCGCGTTCAAGTTGCTGAAAATACATACTTTTACCCTGACGTCATGGTAAGTTGTGATGTGGCAGATCGACGGCGTGGCATCAAAGTAATCCAATCTCCACGCATTGTTGTGGAAGTCCTTTCCCCTTCTACCGAAAGAGTTGATAGGACAGCTAAACTTCGGGCCTATCAGCAATGTCCCTCCATTCAAGAAATTGTGCTGATCGATCAGTTTGCTCCACACGTTGAGGTCTATCGACGCGATGAAGAGATCGAGACCGAATGGAGCCGTTCTGTCTATGAAGATGGGGAGGAAGTTGCCCTTCAAAGCATCGATGTGTTCCTTACAATGGATGAGATTTATCATGATATCGATTTTAACGAACCATTAGTTGAGGAGTAGCCAGAGGCAGCGTGAAAGTTGTCACACTGCCTTTGATTGTTGCAAGCAACAAATGCTAGTAGCGGGGAGCTTCCAGACACGTTACGCCTCGCCCGCCAACATAGGCGCTATGGCGCACACCAGCCGGTAAGATCATACAGTCACCTGGAGCCAGATCGATGGCCCGAGGCGTATCCGTATCATCGGTTTGATCGGGCAGGACAAAGCGAATGGACCCGCGCACACAATACAATACTTTCTGATAGCTGTGATTATGCACCGCGTACGATTCGCCTGGACCATTTGACCAGGCGTAAGGGGATAAACCATCCTGTTGCATACGTTCACGTAATTCTTGTTCCTGGGGAGGCGTCTCCTTCTGCCAACGAATCACCTGCATTGTATTTTCCTCCATTATCGTATACCGTGTTTAAAGATGAGCTTGTTCTATCATATGGCTGGCTTCATGAGCCAGACACAATTGCCAAATTTGTTAGACAGTATAGCGCAAAATCAAGCAAAAATGTAAACAGCAGGTTAAATCCTGGCAAATATTGTATTAACTGGACGTTTTTTGTTGTACAAGATAACTATTGCAGGCACGTGGTAAAGGAAGTACAATAGAATTCTAACCTCATTGATGTCGTATGCTCTGAAAGGAGGAAGCCGTCTATCCATGAGCACGACACAGATAGCCGCGATACTGTTCCAGCTACAACAGTTCGACCTCGATCTAGATCGTCTGACAGCCGAACAGCAGGCAATCCGCAATTCCCTCCAGGGAGACCGCAAACTACAGAAACTACGTTCGGAGTATCACGCGGCACAACAGCAAGTTCAGGCCGGACTACAGGCCCAGAAAGAGGCTGAATGGGCATTGGAAGACATTACCAACCGATTGAAGACGCAAGAACAGCGTCTCTATAACGGGACAGTAGTGAACGCCAAAGAACTGCAATCGCTTCAACAGGAGGTACAAAACCTGCGCGCCCAGCAGGGGCGTCAGGAAGATCGGGTGCTGGAAGTCATCGATAACGTCGAGTCATTGCAGGAGATGGCCCGGCACAAGCTGACAGCACTCCAGGGAATAGAAGAGATCTGGAAACAGGAAAGCTCCTCGTTAATCGCTCGGAGCGATCAGTTAGAAGCCCATTTACAGGAGCTACAGCGAAAGCGAGGGCAATTAACCTCTACCATTGAAGCACAACTAGTCGAACGTTATGACAAGATGAGGCGCACCAAACAGGGCAGAGCTATCTCCAGAGTGGAGCAAAACTCCTGCCAGTGGTGCCGCGTCATCTTAACGCCCAGCGAATTGCAGCATGTACGGATCAGCACAGAGTTACAGACCTGTACAAATTGCGGACGCATTCTCTATTACGACCGATAGCCATTACAACTGGTGCCATTACGCGACCAATAACAAAGCCGTTACACAATAAAGCCAAACATGACGAACCAATGACGTTCCTCAGTGCCACAACGCCGCCCTTCACGTCACTGCCGACGTATGTTTCGTTTTGCAGTACACGTAAAAAACGATATTGACAATCTGGATGTATTCTTGTATTCTGTACAAGAGAAATTGTTCATTCAAATTCTGGCTCAGCCAGTTTCGAGGAGGTGCAGATTTATGGGAAAGCACACAACATTGTTTTTCGTGCTTGGATGCACCTTGTCTACTCTGTGCAGGGGTGACGGATACAGGTTGCCCGGCCAGGTTCCCTCCATCCTTTTGCAATGACAGGTACCTGGCACGCGCTAGTTCCGTCAGGCAACAACATTCCGCATGCCTGTCTATCTTGCCACGACAGGTTTCTCCCTCCACACGGTAGATTAACTCCCCAACAAGTTCCATAAACCGTGTTTTTTTATTCTCTGGAGGGAAAAGAGCATTGATTGATGATCCGGCAATACTCACCGGCACAGTATTAAGTGGTGCGCATGGCATCTTTGACGTGTATACCGACGATGGCATCCTGCGCTGTACACTGCGAGGCAAGCTGAAAAAAGCCTTTGCCCAGGCCCAATCAGCGAAGGCTACCGGCAAAACGCGCCCACGCCCCGACAAGCTCCCGGCAACGTCCCAGTACCATCGTACCGAACGTATCGAAAAACGCGACAGTAGTGAAACACCTCCTCCCGCTCGACTCTCCGTAGGCGACCATGTCAAATTGCGCCGACTTGACGCCAGCACGGGTCTGATCGAAGAGATCCTGCCCCGTCAAAGCGCCCTGGTGCGCAAAGATGCAGGCTCGACTGCGAAGAAAGTGATGCAGCAAACGCTGCTGGCGAATCTCGATCAGGTGGTGATCGTCCTGGCGGCAGCGCAACCCGAACCACATTTCGGCCTGCTGGACCGCTATCTAGCAATCTGCGAATCGGCTCGTCTTCAGACACTCATCTGCATGAACAAAATGGATCTCCCACACAGTGCAGATGTTGAAGAGGCGGCAACATTGTACAGCAAACTGGGTTATCAGGTTTTGTGGACGAGTACGCAAACCGGACAGGGCATTGAGGAGTTGCGTGCCCTGCTCAAAGAGCATACCACGCTGTTCAGTGGGCCATCAGGCGTGGGCAAATCTTCGCTGGTCAACGCGCTGGAGCCGGGCATGGCGATTCGTACCGGACTGATCAGCGATGCAACGGGCAAAGGCAAGCACACCACCACTGGCTCACAACTCTATCCGCTATCCGGCGGCGGCTGGCTGGCCGATTCAGCTGGTATTCGCGCACTGGCCGCCTGGAATATCCCGGCTGAAGAACTGGCCTGGTGCTTCGTGGAGTTCCGCCCATACCTGGAAGAGTGCTTCTACTCCGATTGCGTCCATATTGACGAAGAAGGATGCGCAATCCTCCAGGCGGTACAGGACGAAGTCATTGATGAACGTCGCCATCGTAGCTATGTTCGCATGTATACCGAAGAAGAACGCTAGCACTCATCGTCTCATTTTTCAAAACTGGACCTGTGGCAAAGAATTCATAACTTGCCGCAGGTCCAATTTATGAGACAAACACCGCGTGATTGGCTATCTGCGCTGCAACATCCTGCACATGCTTATCAGCAAAAGGGAGCGTCGGCCAGAGGAGATGGGCTGGCTCGCTGGCTGCTTGAAGTTGGTTGAAGCGATAGAGAAGATAAACATTGTTCCCGCTGGATGCTGGCAATTGCAACGACGTTCCACCCTGTACCGAACCAGTCGCGAGACAGCCAGAGGCGCGGTTACTGCCCGAAGAAAAAGACCAGGTAATGCGTTGCTGCGTCTCCTCCAGCTGCTGATATTCACCTAAAGATGTCAGCTGACCAACCAGGCCAATACAGTTCGGATCATCGAAAGGGCTGGCCCCCTGTGGATGAAATGCGGCGTGCCATTGGTTGTGCTCTCTCGTCACCTGGAAAGTGACAAGATATTGATCGCCCGGCGTATTAACGCCTGTCCGTGAGACCTGTTTATCTTGCGGCGTATACTCCCAATTCTGCCGCGCCACAGCGGCGATATGCCAGCCCAGCATCGTTGCATCTCCCATACGTATCGGCCAGTTGAGCGTACAAAGCAACCGACAATCACTGCTACCTCCATTCGTACAATCAGCCCCAAAACGTGGCCCTTTACATGCGCCAAGAGCCGCGATATTCGTATCCAGCACGAAGCGTTGAGTGGCCTGGAGCGGCTGCTTCGCGGTAAACGCCTGGCCGTTCTGCTGATAACTATATCGCTCACCAACCTGGACCATCTCACTTGATTCCAGCTTATCCAGCAAATCTTGCAACACATGTTTCAGCGCCTTCTGCTCGTTCAGCGGCAACTGTTCCAGGGAGGGGCTGTCTCGAAAAGCAATGATCCAGGCATCTTTTGTATATTCGTTGGCACCACCTGGACGTACAATACAATTCTTTTGTAGATATGAGACCACCGGAGGCACAACCAATTCGCATTGCAACGGGGCAAACGGTTCGCCACGCCATTGCAAAACATGGGTGCCACGAGTGATCGCAATGGGAGGCCCGCTATCGGTCATCGGCGCGGACTTCAGCGACTGCCCATCCAGCGTAAACTCGCCCCATGAGGGGAATTCTGGAAAGTAGAACAGGTTGTCGCCAGATAACATCTGCTTTTTATCTGATGGCAACAGCTTTGGCAAGAGTGTCTGCATAGGGAACATGCTCACAAGGAAAACACTGAGCACTACAAGTATAATTGAACTAATGATGATGGTTCGACGCCGCTTTTGTTGCGGCGTATAGCGCGACGACAGCGCTATTTTCCGGACATTGGTCGTCGCGCCATGCCGCTCTTTACCAGTCTTATATCCTTCCGATAGATCGCTAATCTCTATTTCTTGCTCATCATCAAAAGATTCATGTTCTTGATTATTCTGGTCAAACATACGCATATCTTTCATTAAGAGTTTCTCATGCTACAAGTATGCTAAACATACACCGTGTTCTCCTTATTATACAGTCTCAATCAGGCTGATGTGCAATGACATACGCAGTAGATATAGGATAGATGCACCCCACTATAGGATTTTCTTCACTAAAACGATCTCCTGCTCCTCGTCTCCTTCCGTATGCGCGCATATCATGCTACAATGCATGCAATCGGGCAAGGCTATGTCTTTGCCCTCGCTGAGACGAATGAACTTTAACGACTACGACTTGTTGTTAAAGTTCATATATCTGGAAGGAGATCTCGCTTCGTGACCACAACCCGGACCTTGCCTCACTGGGATATGAGCGTCGTCTATCCCGGCCTCGATTCCCCTGAGTTCGCTCAGGATTTTGCCGCTATTGTTCAGGATATTCAGCAACTTGCCAGCAGCT
The DNA here is from genome assembly GCF_016587455.1 of Reticulibacter mediterranei. Taxonomy (NCBI): domain Bacteria; kingdom Bacillati; phylum Chloroflexota; class Ktedonobacteria; order Ktedonobacterales; family Reticulibacteraceae; genus Reticulibacter; species Reticulibacter mediterranei. The sequence continues at coordinate 4,050,741 of NZ_BNJK01000001.1, forward strand.
TCGACACGCACCACATACAGAAACGCCCCAATCTCACGGTTGATAGCGAGGTCATCCAGACCTTTGAGACGATTACCAACCAGCTCAATATAGTGCTGGACCGCACCAAGACTCTCAGCGTCTATATTAGCTGCTTCGTGAATACAAACTCTCACGACAATCTGGCACAGGCGCGCATGAGCGAACTACAGCGTTCCCTGGTCGTCCTCTCGCAGCTTTCTACACGTATGACTGCATGGCTTGGTTCACTGGATGTAGAAGCCTTGATTGCAGGCTCAATGCTGGCTCAAGAGCATGCCTACGCCTTACGCAAAGCAAAAGAGCAAGCCGCGCACCTGATGTCCCCCGCCGAAGAGTCGCTGGCCGCCGAACTCAACGTAAGCAGCGGCTCAGCCTGGACCAGACTGCATGGGAACATTACCTCACAGCTAACCCTCGCGGTAGAAGTAGATGGCGAGACGCAAGAGCTGCCCATGAGTGCCGTACGCAACATGGCCTACGACACCGACCGCGATGTGCGCCGCCGTGCATATGAGGCAGAACTGACGGGCTGGAAAAAGGTCGCGCTCCCTCTGGCGGCCTCGATGAACAGCATCAAAAATGAGGTACAGGTTCTCGCCCACCATCGGCACTGGCAATCGGCCTTAGAAGCCTCTTTGTTCGCCAATAGCATTGATAGCCAGACATTAGAAGCCATGCTGAGTGCAGCCAGGGCATCCTTCCCCGACTTCCGCCGCTATCTGCATGCCAAAGCGCGCGTGCTGAGCGTGTCGCGTCTGGCCTGGTACGATCTCTTCGCCCCCATTGGAACCGAGAACAGGACGTGGGACTTTGACGAGGCAGCCGCTTTTATCGTGGAGCAATTTGGCACCTACTCCGAGCGCCTCTCCGGGTTCGCCGCCCGCGCCTTCGCGGAACACTGGATCGACGCAGAACCGCGTCCCGGCAAACGCGATGGTGCCTATTGTACGGGGTTGCGTGGCACGGAATCGCGCGTCTTCGCCAACTACAAACCGGTCTTTGGCGGCGTGAGCACCCTGGCGCACGAACTGGGGCATGGCTATCACAATGTCAATCTGGCACACCGCACGCCTCTACAACGCAGCCACCCAATGACGCTGGCAGAAACGGCGAGCATCTTCTGCGAAACCATCATTCGCCATGCCGCGCTCCAGAAAGCTGATGAGCAGGAGCAACTGGCGATTCTGGAGGCATCGCTTCAGGGTTCCTGTCAGATCGTCGTGGATATCACCAGCCGCTTCCTTTTTGAGCAGCGCCTCTTTGAGAAACGACAACAGCGCGAACTCTCCGTCGATGAGCTGAACGATTTGATGCTGGAAGCTCAGCGCGAAACCTACGGCGATGGATTGGACGAGGAGCTGCTCCATCCCTATATGTGGGCCATGAAGCCACATTACTACAGTACAGGCCGCTCTTTCTATAACTATCCCTATATGTTCGGCCTGCTCTTCGGGCTGGGATTGTACGCACGCTACCAGCAAGATCCAGAGACATTTAAGCGAGGCTATGACGATCTGCTTTCCTCAACGGGAATGGCCGATGCCGCAACGCTGGCAGGTCGCTTCGGGATCGATCTGCGCACCGAGGATTTCTGGCGCGCGAGCCTGGAGATTATTCGTCAGGATATAGACCAGTTTGAAGCGTTAATTCAAAAATAACGTGCGTCCTTCGCATACAACCGAATATGGGAGGGGCGATGGCTGGTCCTCGCCCGTGTTGCGCATTTTGCGTATGATGAACCAGGGCGAGGACCAGCCATCGCCCCTCCCATATTCGACCCTACATCCCAAATTTGCCGCCTATCATTTTAATGCATAAAATAATTTCGATGCTTGCTACTCAATAAACGGCTCGATGGTGCGCAAAATATCTTCGACGGCAAAGGGCTTGGGCATGATGGCGTCAGCCTTGAGCTGCGTTGCCTCGACTAGATTATCGAGGGCAGACATAATAATTATCACGTGACGTTTGCGCTTCTGAGGTTCTGCAGCGAGGCGCAAGCAGACTTCGCGCCCATCCATGCCAGGCATCAACATATCGAGAAAGACCAGATACCGGCCATCGTTACTCAGCTTTTCCAGTGCTTCACGTCCATTGCGAGCAATCTGGGGTGCATATCCTTCCAGGCTCAATATATCCACCATCATATCGCGGATAATTGGATCATCATCCACAACGAGAATATCACGATTTTTTATGCTCACCTGATTCATATTCTCCTGTTTCAATTGGTGATTCAACACGTGGCAGATAAAATGTAAAGGTCGAACCTTTATTGGGAATGCTCTTCTCCAACCAGAGCCGTCCACCCATTGCCTCCACGTAGCGCCGACAGATATAGAGACCCAGACCCGAACCGCGAACTGGCGTCGTCAACGAGCGGGGCGCACGCACAAACTTTTCAAAAATCTTCGACTCATCCTCTGGTAGAATGCCCTCGCCTTGATCCTGCACTCGGATCAGCGCAATCGGCATATTTTCCTGTTCCACCATTGCGGCGTGATCGATCTGATCTTCGGGCAAAAGATTTTGAATATCGATCAATTTCGTCGCTTCAGCAGAGAGAGTGATCTGGCTTTCTGGCGGCGAGTATTTGGAGGCATTTTCGAGCAGATTGGAAATGACCTGACGGAAATACAGCGCATCGCCGCTTACCCACAATGCGGGATCAACACTGTTGATGATCTTTTGCTCGGCACTCATCGAAAGCATGCTGGCCGCAATCTCAGCCGCCGAAAGCACCTGGACCGGAGCAATCGTCAACTCCAGCTTCTTATCGACCGCCCCCATCTGTGCCGCCACCGTCATATTTGACACCAGATCGAGCAATTGCTGAGCAGCACTACCAATTCTCGTGGCAAAACGCAAGATCTGCGGTGGAGAAATGCGCGCACTCTGCCGCCGCAACAGGCTGGTATAGCCAATAATCGCGCTCAGCGGAGTACGTAGTTCGTGAGAGGCAGTGACAATAAACTCATCCTTCAATTTATCCATGCGCTCCAATTGGGCATAGGCCAACTCGCGCTCTCCAAAGAGGTTCGCGTTGCGAATCGCACTGGTCGTCTGCGCACAAATTGCCAGCAGCGTCCCAACCTCTTTGGGACGGAAGAAGCGCACGCCCTTCGGAGTTGGCACCCCAAGCAGCCCCACAAGTTCAGTCTGATAGGTCATGGGAATCACCAGCATTTGTCGGCCTGGAATAGAGGGCTGCAAGATCGTTTCGCGCAAGAAGATGGCACCGCCCTCATCGCATTTCTGCGCCAGATCGTCCAACTGATTGGCCTCAAGATAAAAGAAGCCACCTTCGTTGACCATCTGCTCCAAAAACGTATCTTTGAAGGGGAGGCGAATCATGCGGATCAGTTCGTCATGTTCGGCTTTATTGCGTGGCGGTGCGATAGCAGGTAGATTGCTGCCATCGTCCTGCAAGGTCGCGCTGGAAAGGCCATACATCGCCTGTGCCACCAGTTCCTCTTTGTTCTGGGTCAGCTGGAAAAATACGCACAGATCGACATGCACCAGCTCTGCCACCGATTCAACAAAACTGGTCAGCAGTTCGCCAACGTTGAGAACAGCGCTCACGGATTGCAGAGCGCTGTTAATGCCTGCCAGTTGTGCCTCTCGCTGTTTTGCCTCGTGGAGCAATTGGCGGTCACGTTCATAAAGCTTCACATTCTCGATACCGACCGTGACGATCTGCACCATCGTCTCCAACACCTCCACCTCTTCGGGTCCATATGCCCGCACGCGCTGGCTGCTCAAACGCAGAGAGCCAACAGATCGATTGAACATCTTCATGGGCAACAGGAGAAAAGCCTCGGCCTGTCGCTGATCTCCCCACGCTCCAACCAACAATTCATGATATTGCTCGGCCTCTTGCTCGTCGTGCGATGGCGAAAATTGCAGGGTATGTTTCTCTTGTTGCGTGACCTGCCACCAGACGGGACGCTCCTCTTTCGTTGAAACAGTTGGCTGATCGGCAAGGCCCAACATCTGTTCGTCCTGCGAGACGGCAAATATATCATAAATGCGCTCTGTATCGCGATCATACAGCGTGAGCAGGATTGATGAGGCGTTCACGACCTGCTTAATAAAGCGATGCATCTTCTCGACAAGGTCGGCGAGGCTCACCGTCGTCGGGAATGCTGTGCTAATCTCTTGCAACAATTGCAGATATTCCCAGGTGCGATGCTGCGAACGCTGTAACCTATCATTTTGTAGATAGAGCGCCACCCGCTCCACCGCCTGAAGCGCCTCCTGACGCTGCCGGGGTTGAAAGCCTGCACCAATGCCACTCGTCATCTGATACAATACCATCACACCCAGCAGAGAGCTAGGTTGCCCCTGTCCATGCACCTCCGCCAGCAAAATCGGCTCTTCTATTGGGATAATCAGATAGGACGAAGGCGTGATGTCAGTTTGAATAGCATCGGCCTGCCCCTTGTGAAAGATCTCCAGGTATTCCTCGTGGCTGTTGATGATGAACGCATCGTTCTTTTGCCAGGCAAAACCAATGATATCCTGACCTTTGGGATAGGTGGAGTCCACCGCAAACAGCGAACACAGCTGCGGCACGACATCCTCCAGATCGTCTAGAGATGGAGGGGCGGAGCGTTGGCGGCGAGTGGGAGAGGCAGCTCCATCATGCTCAAGATGCACAGTCATGCGCCGCCGCATACTTCCTGGCCCCGTTCCCGGTGGCGTCAGGGGAGTATGAGAAGCAATAGATGCATGCAGATCGCGCTGGCGTACGTGGGCCTGTACTCTCATCTGACCAACGCTTTCATCAAGCAACGCAAGACATGCCCCTTGAGCAGCGAACTGAACCATCATTTGTTGTAACAGATATTTGAGCAACGATGCTGGATAGCCATCATCGGCGTAGGATTCAGGACCACTCCAGGTCGAGGTTGACGACATCACAATCCCTCACGTTTTTTCCATCACTATTCTGCAAGAGGCGCAATCCATATATATTCGAGCAATTGAGCTAAATAGCGATCACATATAACCACATGCAGCTCTACTTGCCTAGCATATCATAGGTATCTGTCATATTCAACTATGGTTCAGCATGTTTTCTCAACAGAATTCTCTCATACAGTACTTCGTGAATACATAGTACTAATGTGCATTCTTCTTATTACGACTATGCTCAAATGTGCCTCCCTCTCTTGACAGGGGCAAGTGCCAACCCTATGATGAGTACACCTGTTCATTTATTCTTTTGTCCCCTTTTCAGCACATACTTGTAACGATATTTGCAGTATAGTATGGACAGGTGCGTCTGCTATTTTTCTTATTTTTCAGTACATACGGAGAAGAGTGGAATGTTAGAATTGGTACGTTGTGATTTCCTACACAAAGCTATACCTGGCCGAGATCACCACGCTCAACGAAAGGGCGCACAACAGCGCCAACAGAGATACACCCGGCATCGCTACACATTATCACATGCCATGAATCGGTAGCAGCAACTATTTCACCTCTTCTATCGATTCGCTTACACTTCCTTGTCAGTCAATAAGTGAATCACATTGCTGCATACTCCATCCTGGTAATTCTATCTATTGAATGTACTTGCGATGGACGTTCAACGCTCTATCAGAACCTCGTTCTCTGCAATCCCCACTTTACTCATGTAGGAACAGTTGGTCCTTTTGCAGAAAAGGTTCTCGATCCACAAGGAGGTTTCTCTATGGTATGGGAAATTGATCCTGCTCATACGCTGGTTGAGTTCGCTGTAAACCATCTCACCATCAATCTTGTCAAGGGTCACTTTGATGAAGTACAGGGCACGCTTCATCTCGATACAAGGCAGCCCGAAAATTCATGGGTCAGGGCGTCGGTCAACACGGCCAGCATCTATACAGGGATAGCACAGAGAGACGGACACCTTCGTTCATCAGACTTTTTCGATGTAGAGAAATATCCAACCATCACATTCGAGAGCGTCCGTGTGCGACGCACTGGTCCCAAAAGTGGTGCTGTGGTTGGTAATCTAACGATACGCAATATTACGCGCGTGGTAAGCTTTCAGACAGATTTTACCGGCTATGCTCGCGATCCGATGATAGGCCGCTGGAAGATGGGGCTAACCGCCTCAGCTGTGATTGACCGTAGAATGTTTGATATGAGCTTCACTCAGATATTGGAGGCCGGCATCACCCTGATCGGCTTCGAGACGCGCATCGAACTGCGCATCGAAGCTATTCAGAGCGAGTAGAGTTCTCGTCTCCTGAGCAAATCTTGAGCATTTTTTGCCACCCACTTAGCCCCAATTGACCTCTTCTGGCATAGACTCTCTATATGAGGAGGAACGAAAGAGATGTCAGGAGAGGAAACAACGCAACGGCAAACTCATATTCTGCTGGTTGAAGATAACGAGATATTGCGAGAGCTAATTCTGCGTAATCTGCAAGTTCGCGGTCATATGGTAAGCATAGCAGATAGCGCGGAAGCAGCTCTGGCTCAATTGCAAATGCATCTGAGCAATGGCTTTGATCTCGTCATCTTAGACATCAATTTGCCGGACCGCACTGGCTGGGATATATTACGCATTGCGCAACAGGAAGGCTATCTGAAATTACAGCAGCATAATGAGCGCAATCCCACCTTGCCGGTCGTGGTTCTCTCGGCAGTTCGAGTTAGTCCAAACCGCCTGGCCGAGTTTCATCCCCTGGCGTATCTCCCCAAACCTTTCCCGATGGACGCACTCTTACGCCTCGTCTCTGAGGTTGCAGAGCAGCGTCGTACCGCCAAAAAAACAGCGCTGGAGGCTATCAATGACCAGATATCATGATGCTTCCAGACGGCAGAGAGGTGATGTGTGATGTTGGACCTGCTGATTATCGTCGTCATCATTGTATTCTTCGTCGTTCTTGCTGGCTTTACGCTGGCATGCGAACGACTATGAGAAGTGGAAGAGTGATGAAATGAGCGGCGCACTGATTGAATATGTGCTGGTTGGCCTTGTAGCATTGGCTACTATTGTCTATCTGGTGTTCGCATTATTAGCGCCAGAAAAGTTTTAAGTAGGGAGCGCGGTTGATAAACCTCGCACTTTCGCTTGATTGAGGTGATTTTTATGCCTGTGACGGTCAATAGTGTCGTACAGGTGCTTGCCTATCTGGTCCTGTTACTATTAATTACAAAACCAATGGGCCTGTACATGCTGAATGTTTTCTCCGGTAAGCGTACCTGGCTCACCCCGGTCTTTGCTCCCGTAGAACGTCTTTTTTATCGATTATGCGGCATCAATGCCGAAAAAGAACAGAAATGGTACGAGTATACCATCGCGATGCTCCTCTTTAGTGCTGCTGGTATGCTGCTACTCTATATAGAACAGCGAACGCAACAATGGTTGCCGCTCAATCCGCAAGGCTTTGGAGCTGTCGAGCCGCAACTTGCCTTCAATACTGCCGCCAGCTTTACCTCCAATACCAACTGGCAGGCGTACACGGGCGAGCAGACTATGAGCTATCTAACGCAGATGATGGGGCTGGCATTCCATAACTTCGTCTCTGCTGCCACCGGTATTGCTCTGGCTGTGGCCTTTGTACGCGGACTAACCCGCCGCAGCACTCAACATCTTGGTAATTTCTGGGTCGATTTGACGCGCTGTATACTGTACATCCTGTTGCCCTTCTCTATCGTGGGAGCGCTGGTTCTGGTCTCGCAAGGTGTGGTGCAGAACTTCAATGCCTATACGGTTGTACACACGCTTGATGGAGCAACCCAGATCATCGCTCAGGGACCGGTCGCATCGCAGGAATTTATCAAAGAATTCGGCACCAATGGCGGTGGCTTCTTCAATGCCAACTCCGCTCATCCCTTTGAAAATCCTAACGCCCTGACCAATATGATCGAGATGCTCGCCATCTTCGCAATTCCCGCCGGGCTGGTCTATATGTTTGGCAAAATGGCCGCCGATACGCGTCAGGGCTGGGCAATCTGGGCGGCGATGGCGCTCATCTTTGTGCTGGGCGTGGCCGTTGCGCTTCCAGCCGAACAAGCTGGCAATCCTCAACTAGCACAGGTTGGAGCGAACCAGCAGATCACAGCTACGCAGGCGGGCGGCAATATGGAGGGGAAAGAAGTGCGCTTCGGCATCACGCAATCGGTCCTTTTCGCAGTGATCACAACTGATGCCTCCTGTGGTGCAGTCAATGGCTTCCACGACAGCTATACGCCGATTGGTGGCATGGTGCCGCTAACCAACATAGCGTTAGGAGAAATCATCTTCGGCGGCGTTGGCTCTGGACTCTACGGCATGCTCATCTTCGCGGTTCTGGCCGTCTTTATCGCCGGATTGATGGTCGGACGCACGCCTGAATACCTGGGCAAGAAGATCGAACAGAAAGAGATGAAGATGGCGGCCCTGGCAATTCTAATCCTGCCCGCCTCGATCCTGGGTTTCACAGCAATTGCCAGCGTCCTCCCAGTCGGTACCAGTTCGATCCTCAATCCTGGGCCGCATGGTCTATCAGAGATGCTCTACGCTTACACCTCTGGCACTGGCAATAACGGTTCGGCCTTCGCCGGTCTCTCTGCCAATACGCCGTTCTACAACTGGACCATTGGTTTTGCCATGCTGGTTGGCCGTTTTGCCTTCGTGGTGCCAGTGATGGCGCTGGCTGGCTCGCTTGTGCGCAAACGGATCGTCCCGGCTGGCCTGGGAACCTTCCCCACAACAGGGCCGTTGTTCGTCGTCTTGCTGATCGGCGTGGTGATCATCGTCGGGGCGCTGACCTACTTCCCGGCCTACGCTCTGGGACCAATCGTTGAGCATTTGCAGATGCTTGCAGGAAAGGCGTATTAAGCAGATGAGTAAAGAGATATTGGAACCACAGCAACAGGAAGAAAAGACGCTGGCAACCAAGAACTGGAAAACGCGGCGCAAGGGCGGCGTCTCCATCTTCAATCCCGCCATCATTCGTCGCGCTACCATCGATTCTTTTAAAAAGCTCGATCCGCGCTGGCAGGCCAAAAATCCAGTCATGTTCGTTGTCGAGGTTGGCAGCGTCATTACGACTATCGAGTTTGTCCGTCTGCTATTCACTGGCCCCGCACCCGAAACGGGCTTTGTGCTGGCTGTAACCATCTGGCTCTGGTTCACAGTATTGTTCGCCAACTTTGCCGAAGCGATGGCCGAGGGGCGCGGTAAGGCGCAGGCCGACACCTTGCGCAAATCGCGCACCACGACAATTGCCCGCCGTCTGACAAGGGCGGATCGCTCCGGTCCGATAGAGGAGGTGGCTGCGCCACAGTTGCGCAAGGGCGATCTGGTGCTGGTGGAGGCAGGCGATGTGATTCCCGGCGATGGAGAGGTTATAGAAGGTGTTGCCTCCGTCGATGAATCGGCCATCACTGGTGAGTCTGCTCCTGTCATTCGTGAAAGCGGTGGCGATCGTAGCGCCGTCACAGGTGGAACACGCGTCCTCTCCGACTGGATCATCGTGCAGGTGACGGCCAACCCTGGTGAGACCTTTCTGGATCGCATGATCTCGCTGGTAGAGGGTGCCTCGCGCCAGAAGACTCCGAACGAAATCGCCCTGAACATTCTGCTCGCCAGCCTGACCATCATCTTCCTGATCGTCGTCGTAGCGCTGGAGCCGTTCGCCATCTATTCGGGCAGCGCCGTTTCGGTCGCTACCCTGATTGCGCTGCTGGTCTGTCTGATTCCAACCACCATCGGTGGCCTGCTCTCCGCTATCGGCATCGCGGGAATGGATCGTATGGTGCAGCGCAACGTGCTGGCAATGAGCGGGCGCGCGGTGGAAGCTGCCGGAGACGTGGATGTGTTGTTGCTGGACAAAACCGGCACGATTACGCTAGGAAATCGCATGGCGAGCCGCTTCGTTCCCTTGAAAGGTGTGAGCGAACATGATCTGGCCTCCGCCGCAATGCTTTCCAGCCTGGCCGACGAAACACCGGAGGGCCGCTCAATCGTCACGCTGGCACAGGAGCGCTACGGAATGCAAGAAGATGCGCACCTTCCCGCAACCTTCATCCCCTTCTCGGCCCAGACGCGCATGAGCGGCGTCGATCTCGACGGCGACGGAGGCACCCACGCCATCCGCAAAGGCGCGGCCGATTCTATCAAATCCTATGTTGTAGAGAATGGAGGCGAGGGCGGCGACGAACTGGACGAGATCGTAACCACGATTGCAAAGGCGGGCAGCACGCCTCTGGTGGTCGCCGATGTGCGACCCGGCAACTTCAAAGGCGAGAGGGCGCGTGTGCTTGGCGTGATCGAGTTGAAAGATGTTGTGAAGGGCGGCATGAGAGAGCGTTTCGAGCAGTTGCGCAAGATGGGCATTCGCACGATCATGATTACCGGCGACAACCCGTTGACCGCCTCTGCCATCGCCAGAGAAGCGGGCGTGGACGATTTTCTCGCTCAGGCAACCCCGGAAACTAAGATGAAGCTGATCAAAGAGCAACAATTGGGCGGTCGGCTGGTGGCAATGACCGGCGATGGCACAAACGATGCTCCGGCACTGGCTCAGGCCGATGTGGGCGTGGCGATGAATACAGGCACGCAGGCAGCAAAAGAGGCGGCAAACATGGTGGATCTCGACTCGAACCCGACCAAGCTGATCGAGGTGGTCGAGGTCGGCAAGCAGTTGCTTATAACTCGTGGAGCGCTCACGACCTTCAGCATCGCCAACGATGTCGCCAAATACTTTGCCATCATTCCCGCCGCGTTCTCCATCACCTATCCGGCGCTGAACGTCCTCAACATTATGGGGCTGGCGACGCCACATAGCGCTGTCCTCTCGGCGGTCATCTTTAACGCATTGATTATTATCGCTCTGATCCCGCTGGCCTTGCGGGGCGTCAAGTATCGTCCGGTTGGCGCTGGGGCGCTGCTGCAACGCAACTTGCTGATCTATGGTCTTGGTGGTATCATTATCCCGTTCCTGGGGATCAAGCTCATCGATCTTATCCTGGTCGCGCTGCATCTGGCGTAGCAAAGGAACAAACATATGGACACTGTTACAACATCTTTCAAAACACGCTTGCAATCATTCTTCCAGGCTTACATCCGTCCTGCTGTAGTGATCACCTTGCTGCTGACGGTGCTAACCGGGCTGATCTATCCGGGCATCGTGACGGCGCTAGCCCAGATCATCTTTCCCTATCAGGCCAATGGCAGCCTGCATACGGTCAATGGAAAAGTGATCGGCTCCGATCTGATTGGGCAATACTGGACCTCGCCGCGCTACTTTCATGGTCGCCCATCGGCTACTATCAATCCAACAACCGGGACGCCCGAACCCTACGCCGCAGACAATTCAGCGGCCTCGAATCTGGGGCCAACCAACAAAAATCTGATAGACTCAGTACAGCAGCGGGTGCAGCAGCTTCAGAAGGAGAATCCAGGCGTGCCAGTTCCAGCTGATCTGGTGACATCCTCAGGCTCAGGGCTGGACCCGGATATTACTCCTGCTGCGGCCTACTTCCAGATACCACGCGTAGCACACGAACGAGGGCTAAGCCAGGAGGCTGTGAAGCAACTGGTCGATCAAAACACGCAGGGGCGCTTCCTGTTCATCTTTGGCGAACCGCACGTGAACGTATTGCAGCTCAATCTGGCCCTTGATCAGCTCAAGCCATGAACCAATCTAATGCTCGCGCAAGCGAGGACGGACGCCCCGATCCAGAGGAGCTTCTCACTCGCTACAACCTGCACGATCACAATCTGGAGGCGGCCTCATCTGCTGAAGCCGCCCCGGAACATGCCGGATCGAATCGCGGACGCCTGCGTGTCTATCTGGGAGCTGCTGCTGGATCTGGCAAGACTTACGCCATGCTGAACGAGGGGCGCAGGCGCAAGGCCCGGGGAACCGATGTGATCGTAGGATATGTGGAGACGCATAAGCGTGCCCAGACAGAGGCGCAGCTGGGCGATTTAGAGATCATTCCGCGTAAGCAGATCAACTATCGGGGCGTGATATTAGAGGAAATGGACCCCGAAGCAATCCTGGCACGCCATCCGCAGGTTGTGTTAGTGGACGAACTGGCCCACACCAATGCGCCCGGCTCAACACACCCCAAACGCTACCAGGATGTTGAAGATCTGCTCAATGCCGGAATCGACGTGATTACCACGCTCAATATCCAACACCTGGAAAGCCTCAACGACTTGATCACCAGCATTACCGGCATCCAGGTGCGCGAGACTCTGCCAGATCGCATGCTGGATGGGGCCGACGAAGTAGAACTGATCGATATCTCACCCACTGCGCTGCGCCAGCGGATGCGTCACGGCAACATCTATCCCACAGAACGAATAGACGCCGCGCTCAACAACTTTTTCCGCGAGGGCAATCTCACAGCCTTGCGCGAACTGGCCTTGCGCCGAACGGCACAGAAGACGCAATCCCAGCTAGAGCAATATATGAGCGAACACAAGATCACGCAGTTGTGGCCTGCACGCGAAAAGGTGCTGGTTGGCTTCGACCATCGGCCACACACGCGACAGGTCTTGCGCGATGCATGGCGACTGGCTCACGGTCTAGATGCTGACCTGATCGCCGTTTCTATCGAACCAGAGGGCTATCCCGCCTTCGCCAGCCGTCTGATTCGCTGGTTTCGCTATGGTAAAGATGCCCGTAAGCATCAGGAAGAGGCACACCGTCACCTGGAAGAACATGCGCTGCTGGCCGAAGACCTGGGAGCAGAGGTGATTCGCACGAAAAGCAGCGATATCGCCCGCGCCCTGGTCACTATCGCACGTGAACACCACATTACCCAGATTGTACTGGGCCAGCCCTCGCGCAGCCATTGGGAGGAGTTGTTGCGCGGCTCAATCATCAATCGCATCCTACGCCTGAATACCGAAGTGGATATTCATCTGGTGCCACGTAGCCGCAAAGATGAAATGTCATAGTGCTCTGGTCAATCTTCATTCGTTGATACGTTGATGCATCCCTAATATTTGTGGGGAGGACCGAAAATGGCAGGGGCGATGGCTGGTCCTCGCCTGGGTTGTCCCCTCCTCGCGCCTGAAGTAGCCCCATCACCGCGCCTGGGAAGGGCGAGGACCAGCCATCGCCCCTGCCATTTTCTACGACTTTTGGAGTTATTTGATTAAATCATTACCAGGCGGGTGCCCAGATGCCAAATTCGTTGTTATCGGGATCGCTGATCGAGGCCCATTTGCCCCAGGGTTGGGTCGTAAGTTCCTGAGTAAAGGTGACGTCACGAGCCTTGAGCGTCGCGCAGGTCTCCTCTATATTGTCGGCATGCAGAACAAAGCCGGTCATGCCTGTTCTATCGCCGCCACTTTGACCACGCAAACCTAGCATGATATGCGTCTGCGTGCCGGGAAGGGCAATTTCAAGCCAGCGCTCAGTTTCGCTCATGGGCTGGTCGTCTATCTTTTCAAAGCCGAGTTTGTTGACGTAAAAATCGAGGGCTTTGTCTTGATCGCTGACGCCCACAGTGATGGTGCCAATTTTCGTGAACATGTTTCCTCTATCCTTTCTGCTGATGCTCACCAGCAGACACTCTCATCGGTCGACTACGACCGATGAAGGTATTACACGCGAACAGATATACTCGATCAACAGGTCGAGTATACTTCATCATGCTCAAAAAAACTTCTCCAATCTTGCTCACCTCACGACACCAACTCATATGATATGGATGACACGTATTGAAAGTTGATGCGTTGATGCATCCCTAACATTCTGCAGGGGAGGACCAGCCATCGCCCCTGCCATACACGATTGTCTTTCCAACATGGTCATTGAAGGTTGATAGGGTAGTAGGGATCAGATGCTCTCAAGCTTTCGCGCACCTCCTCGACCGTCATGAGCAGGTGCTCTGGACCGCGCAGAAGGGGACTGGGACGGTAGGGCGGCGGGTCCACGACCAGACTCGGCTGAGAGAGACGCCGCACGAGTTCGGTGAAGGCAATCTGGGCCTCCATGCGTGCCAGCGGCGCGCCAAAGCAGATATGAATACCACTGCCAAATCCCAGATGCTCATTATCGCGCCGCTCAGGATCAAAGCGATCCGGATCCGCGAACTGTGCCGGATCGCGGTTGCCTGCCGCCAGAGCCAGCGTGACCAGCACGCCTTTAGGAATCGTCGTCCCGGCCACGGAGATCTCGTCGAGGGTGGCCCTTTGCGAGATGAGTTGAACTGGTGGCTCATAGCGCAAGACTTCCTCTACGGTTGCGGGGATCAGGTTGGGTTCGTTCCGCAAGCGTTCGAGGATCGCCGGATGCCGCAGCAGCGTGAGCATCCCATTGCCTATCAGATTCACGGTGGTTACATGCCCGGCGATCAGCAGCAGCCCGGCAGTCGCGACGAGGTAAGACTCCGCCATCCGTCCTTCGGTGCTAGTATCGGTCGCCATACGTGAGAGCAAGTCGTCACCCGGATGCTCTCGGTGGCGCTCGACCAGCCCGGCCATATACTGGCTCAGGTCACTACGTGCCTGTTCCCGTTGTCGGCGTTGCTCTTCGGTCTGTGCGGAGATATTTTCGATGAGAGCAGTGGCCCAGACACGAAATTGAGGTTCATCTTCCAGGGGGACACCCAGAATCCGGCAAATCACCGTTACCGGCAGGGGATAGGCAAAGCTGTCAATAAGATCAAACTGGCGCTGTCCCTGGAGTTGGTCGAGCAGCGTGGTGACGAGGTGCACGATCTCCGGGCGCAGTTGCTCCAGATACTCTGGACGCTCTGGTGGACCAAAGTGGCGCATCGCCTGGTAGCGCAGGCGATCATGCTCCGGGGGGTCCAGGCTGATAAACGAAAACGGAGCCGTGGAGGTCCGTGGTCGCCCCCGGGTTTGCACACTCTTTCTCAGATCGGAACTGATACGCGGATCATGAAGCAACGCCACAATCTCGCGATAAGTGCTCACGACATATGCCCCCGCTTCATCTGGGCCGTCTTCCTGCCAACAGACGGGGGTCTCTCGGAGCTTCGCCCACAGTGGGTAGGGGTTCGCACGATTGGCATAATCATAGATTTGTCGGAGGATGGTGGTGTCCTGGGACATAGCAGTTCTCCTTCCTCATAGAACGCTCGTGTGCCTCTGCTGTTTAGGTTTGGCGGTGACGTGGAATCCACTGCACCCGCCGTTCATTGGGGTCGTGCCCGGTCAAGACCACCGTCGCCTCATGGTTGGGCACTCGCGGGTCAGGAAAGGCAGCGGGGACCGGCGAATTCGGCGTGGAGTGATCAGCAACAGGAAAACTGAGTGGGAACGGCGCAGCTTGCTCAATCAAACGCTGATAAAACTCCACCCACTTGGCGTGATTAAACGTCACCGCAGCGACCAGTTGCCCTTCTTTTCCATAGGCGGCAACAAAGCTGGCATCATCCAGTCCTCCCTGGGTGATCATCACCTCCTCGGCCGCCGAGGGAACTCCTACTGATTTGATATTGACTCCAAACTGACTGGACCAGAAGGCTGGAACGGCAACGTGCGGGCTGCGGTCAGCGGGGACACAGACCATATTATGCGCGGCGACGCGGGCCTGCTCCACTGCATTGCCCCAATGTTCCAATGCCAGAAACTGATAATTATAGAGGGGATGCGGGAAACGCGCGATATCGCCAGCGACAAAGACATCATCAGTGACAATCGCATTGATATCGAAGACACGGCACCCTGCATCACAGCCAACCCCAAACGTCCCGGCAGCGAGTCCAGAATCGCGGAGCCATTCTGTATTGCGGATCGCCCCCAGGGCCACCACTGCCACCTCGGTATCGATGGTGCTGCCATCGGAGAGATGTGCGCGACGTAGC
Source organism: Reticulibacter mediterranei (assembly GCF_016587455.1). Classification (NCBI taxonomy): domain Bacteria; kingdom Bacillati; phylum Chloroflexota; class Ktedonobacteria; order Ktedonobacterales; family Reticulibacteraceae; genus Reticulibacter; species Reticulibacter mediterranei. Next base: position 4,066,542 of record NZ_BNJK01000001.1, read on the forward strand.
TGTCCCTGGGCATCTCCCTCAAGAGAGGTAACGGTTATCTGACAACGTAGATCCACCCCATGCCGGCGCTGCAACCGGGCCACCCGCTCAGCAATCACGCCCCCAAGTGCTCCTACCAGGGGAGCAGTCCCACGTTCGACCAGCGTGACAGGCAGGCCCAACTCGCAGCAGACGGAGGCAATTTCCGACCCGGTGAATCCACCCCCGATTATGAGCACCCGGCGTGGGTGGGCGGCCAGGCACTGCTGGAGGAGTTTGGCATCGTCGCGTCCACGCAAGGTGAAAACACCCTCAAGTTCCGCCTCAGACGGGTTGGGCCAGGGACGCGCACGTGTGCCGGTGGCGATGAGTAGGCGGTCGAAAGAGACGCTATGCCCATCGGCCAGGCGGACCTGCTTGGCGGAAAGGTCCAGGCCCGTTGCCGCGATGCCCAACTGCCACTCAACATCGGCCAGGGTCTCAAACCTGGGTAGTCCGGTATGCTCTGCTGGAATCCAGCCAGTCAGGACCGCCTTGGAGAGCGGCGGGCGGTCATAGGGCAGATACGGTTCATCGCCAATGAGCGTCAGGTGTCCGGTAAATCCTTCGGCACGCAGGGCTTCGGCGGCACGGAGTCCGGCGAGGGAAGCGCCCACAATCACGATGCGCCCGCTGTCTTTGAATGCGCTCCTGGTTTCATAGCTGCTCATGGGGTGCCTCTGCGATCTTCCGGGTGGCGGCTTTGGACCATTCTACGAAGATGGCTTGAACTGGACAGGCTGCTGCCGCTCGCAGCACGTGCTCACGCTGCGCGGCGGAAGGTTGGGGGTCGTACCAGAGCGCTTCCGGCCCATGGAGCTTGAAGACGTCAGGGGCAAAAAAACAACACTGGGCATAGGCCTGACAGCGATTGAGATCCACCACCACACGCAAGGAACCTGACGGTGCAGGAGGAGAGTGTGTCATCGGCTCTTCCTTTCTGTTCTTATGCGTTTCCTACGGCATGCGATATCCCATTGCCCCTCACGCGGTGAGGCGCGAGGGGCAAAGCGCCCGATCTTGCGATCAGGGAGCTCATCTGAATTCCACTCAGGTTGAACATTTCACACCAGCAACGACTCCTATGAGCATAGCGGCTGAGGGCAAGAGCCTGCCGCTTGATCTCCCAGCATCCACTCGACTAGCCACTGTAGGTCGAACAAACCCACGAAACCCCTATCGCTGCGGCAAGAAAAACCAGAAATAAAAAAGCCATGTACGTTCGCTCGAATGTACATGGCTTTTTTGTAGCAACAATCCCTTGTGGTTGTCGTTATTCCTGCTTCAATAGCGAGATGGCAGGCATACGCATCACTGTTGCGTCGCTCTCCTCGTCGTCAAAGTCCAGCTGTTGCACCTCTTTGGCGCTCTCTACTGCGGGAGCAATGCTGTTGCCTGGCACAACCGGGAGGTTGCTCTCAACCACCTGCCCATTATCCAGATAGAGGTGATAAGGGAACATCGACGGATCGAAGGCACTGCTATGCGAAATGAGGATGATCTGCTCAAAATGGCGACTCAGTACCTCGCCAGTCACCACATTGACCAGCGCACGCGTTCTGCCGCGATCAAAGGAGCTGAGCGGCTCATCCAGCAGCAAAAAGCCCGGTGCGGCATTCAATTCACGTGGTAACGTTGTGATGGCAAATGCCAGACGCAGCGCCAGCGAGAGTTGATCGGCGGTTCCCGCTGAGAGTGCGGACTTGGAGACATATTTGCCAGCCCCGGAGTCCCAAACCTGGATCTGGAAGGTTCCTCCGCTGATGGCCTCCTCCTTATTCTCCGTCAACAGGTGTACATCGTGGTAGCGACCGCTGGTAAGCAGGGGCAAGATCTGTTGCATTGAGCGCTCAGTGCGCGGAACCGTCTTTTGCAAGAGGCGCTCGCTAACAGCCTTGAGCAACTGGCTGCCACGCTTCTTGGTCTGGACGGTTCGCTCCTGCTGTTCCATCTGAGCGCGAGCCTGAGCCAGATCAAGCGGAGTATCGCCTGCCTGCAACTCGGTGTTCATGCTCAGCTCCTGCCGCTCCATCTCTTCCAACTCACGCTCGATTTCCAGGCGCTCTAATTCGAGGCGCTGACCATCCTCCACTTTATAGTCGGCAAAGAGCGGCCAGATCGCCACGATGTCGTCAGCCCTGTACGATTTGGGCGCTGGCCGGTTGCGCTGTTCCAGCAAGATGGCGATACGCCCCTCAGCCTCGCTGATCTCCTGACGACACAATTCGATCTTGGTTCTGGTGGCTCCCTCACGATCTTGCAACGTCTTTAGCTCTTTAACTATGCTCGGTTCATCGGCGCGTGCGATCTCCTGCTGACAGCGTTTGCGCAGGGCCACCAGCACCTCGGCAAACGGTTTGGGCGGCACAATCCAGCTTCCCAGCGTGTTGCTAAACTTCGCCAGTTGTTTATAATGCTCAGCCAACGCTTCCTGCAATTCGCGAAGCTGGACCGTATAGTTTTCCTGCTTCTCTTGAAGCATAAACTTGTTGCCCAGACCGATCTGTAGCTCCTCCAGTTGCTTGCGCGCACTCGACTCGGCCTCGCTGATGGCAGCCTGACCGAAAGTTACCCCCAGTTGCTTAACGCGCTGACGGAGCGAATCCTGTAGTGATTGCAACGCCTGACGGAGTACCGCCTGCTGTTCACGCGTTCTCTCAATCTGCTCAGCTGGATTGTTCAATTGATAACGCTCTTCGCGCTCCTCGATAGCCTTGCGACGGGCCAGTAGCACATCGAGCGCATCCTGGTGGATCTTCACCTGTGCAGCCAGATCGTTGACCAGATCGAGCTTACCATCCAGAGTCGCAATCTCCCGCTCAGTCTCCCGCAACGTGCCATCGACCAGTCCTTCTAGTTCAGCAGTTCCGACCGTGCTGATATCGTGCAGACCAGGAGCAGAATGCAACTCGGATTGCAGGCGCTCACTCATGCTGGGCAGCGGTAGTCCTTCCTGACCAGCCATCAAGGTGATTTCCTGATGCAGGCGTTCAAGCGTCTCCTGATCGGAGCGCAGGTTCTCATTAATGTTGTCCCAATCTTCTCGGCGACGCAAATCCTGTTGCTGCACCAGTTCCTTACGCAACCGCGCCACTGCCTCCATCGTGAGGTTTACCTGATTGCGCGCGCTGCCAGCTTCGTCTCGTTTCTGTCTGGCCTGCTGCTGCATCTCAGCGAGACTCTCGCCATTATCTCTGCTCTGACGCAAAAAGGTCTGCGCCTCATCGAGCGAGCGCGGCACTGTACCACCTAGTGAGCGAATCTCCTGCTCGATCTTCTGTTTAGCTTCGCCGCTCCCAGACATGCGCACGGCAGTCTCGCGCGCCGCTACCATCATGCCAACCTTGCTGATAGCATCCTGCAAGAGCCGATCGGCCTCCTTCAAATCCTGGCTTGCTTTGTTAAAGCTCTGGAAGCTCAACACTGCACCCACAATGAGCAGCACAGATGCCAGACCCGCTACCGCAGCGACAATGAACGAGATTGAGGTTCCCTGAAGAACTTCGTAAATCGCGATACCCAGGCTCAACACAAGCAGGGCCACGCAACCGGCAAGGAACATCTTATATTTGTTGCTCGCAGCACGTGCCTCCATCGCTGTGAGATTGAGCTTTTCCTGATGCTGATAGGCCAGACGTACATGCTGCTCAGCCTGAGCTAACCCCTGCGCCTGCCCTTCCAGACGATACCACTCCTCGACCTGCCGCCGCATCGCCAGTTGCCGCCAGCGCTTTTCCAGCCCATCGGCATGCTGCTGAACCTGCTTGGCCTCCATCTCGACCAGTTCCATCTCATGCTCGGTGTCAAGCAACTCACGCTGCAACTTCTGCACCTGCACAAGATTCTGTTCGGCCTGCCCCTTCCCCTCTAAACGTCGAATGGCCTGCTCTTCCAGGTTACGAAACGTGGAGAGTCGCTGAGAAAGGATCTGCAAACGTTGGAGGCGAGCTTCGAGTTGAGGGCGGCCCGCACGCCTGCGCTCCTCCAACTCCTGCACCGCCTGTTTCGTCTCCTGAAGCTGCTCTCTGGCATGCTGCACCCGCTCATCCAGCGTGCGCAGATCGTCCTTTACCTCTTCATGCTGCTTAAGCTCCTGCTCCAGTTCTTTGACAGTATCCACAGACGACAGTAGATCGTTCGACATACGTTGTCGCGTGCCAAACGAGCGTAACAGGTCGCTCAGTTCACCCACACGCTTTTCCAGCAGCGGCAGTTCCTCGCGTTCCCGTCGCTCCAACTCGACGATCTGCTTCTCCAATTCGGGAATCTGTTGCCGAGCTTCTGCGATACCATCGTAGGCATCGATGATTTCTGCCAGCGTATTATCGGCCCTTTTGAGCTGCTGGACGCGGCTCTGATTGCTCTTCAACTCGACACGCCGGGCCTTGACGCGCTCCAGACCTCGCTCCTGATCCTCGATATCGCCCTCTTGCAGAGCAATTTCCTCCAAATCCTCAGCCACTTTCACAGCGTCCAGAGCTGCCTCGATATCATTTAGTTGCTGGCTTAATACAGGGATACGCGCCTGAACCTCGGCCAGTTGCAAACGGTCGGCACATTCTTTCAACTGGCGCTCATCGTCGGGCGAGATCTGAAATCGTTCGGTCAACAGGGTCAGATTTTCCACGCCCAGCAATTTGCGAACGGTGGTTTCGCGCTCAACCCCACTGAGCCGCTCCAGATGTTCTAATCCCTTTTGCTCAACCATACAGGAGTTGCGCAGCGTTTCCCCATCCATCCGTCCCAGTTCGGCAATAATGCGTTCGTTTGCGGCCTCAAGGCGCACAATCGGTGCTTCTTCGGGCATCCCCAGGCGACGAACAAGCAGGCAAACGCTCAGCCCTTTTCCACGCTCAATTGTGCGGGTGATGGTGAGATCGGTCGTGCCAACAGAGAGGGAAAGCGTCACCGTTGCGCTGCTGGCCCCATAGGAAATCAGATCATCTAGCGAGCGCTTCTCATATTGCATGACGAGAGGTTCGCTGTAGAGTGCAAAATAAATACTTTCAAGGAGCGCGGACTTGCCAGATTCATTTGGGCCTTGAATCAAAATGCTTCCTCGCTGCGGGAAATGCACGTTCAATTCCCGCAAGAGCCGGAAGCGCTCGACAGTCAGATGCTTTAGGATTATCATTGATCAACTCCGTTCACCAATGCCCGCTGCTGGGCTACCACGAGGTGAATAGCTACCGTCTATTTTTCATCTCATCCATTGCTAATAACAGTTCCTCTTTAGTTGCCTGAAGCGCCTTTTTCTCTTGCTCATCGCCAGCAGCAGTAATCCACTCGTCGGCCAGTGCAATCAATTCTTCGCGGGGAGAGAGGCGTTCATCCATGCCTACAGAGGTGGCATCCTGTTCAGGAAGCAGTAACAGGGCGCTATCATCGATAGCCAGAGCAAAACAATGTTCCTCTCCATACCGCCGTATCTGATTCAGATCCAATTGATGATACTGCCCACGCGTCAACTCTCCTTCGAGACGCAGTTGGATCATTGCATCCTCACCACAGAGGGGACGCAGGCGCTCAAGAATGATATCGGTTGGTGATGAAGCGGAGTGGCCCTTCTCAGGCCAGAGATCACGTGTGTGGATGGTCAAACGCCGCAACAGCAGGGCATCAACAGGAATGTGATTGCACCAGCGGATACCATCGGCGGCAATTCCCATAAATACAAAGCCCGGCACCTGATCGGGCGTGCTAAAATCGATATGCTGCGTCGCCCCTGCCACCACAACCTCGCTCTGACCAATGTGGCTGCGCTGGTAGCCATGATGATAACCAGCCAGGATATATGAAAAAAACGACTGACTGGCAATACTACCTCGACTGACCTGTGCGCGTGTATCCAGCAACGACGAGCCGTTTGCCAGTCCCTCAATCGGAGCATGCAACAACAACAGACGGATAGTAGCCGTTTCAATATCGCTGCGCACCCGCAATCGCGCTAATGGATCGCCCTCTTGCCCGGCAAGCACGCCGAGTCCACAGATACCGACACGGCAACCATGCAGGTCAAGAATCACAGGTTCTATTTCATCCGAATCATTTTTATGGGTAGGAGGAAAATAATGCAGCGCTCCCAGGCGTGAAAAACTGAGTTGGGGAGCAGGAGCGGACTCATCGCTGTGCTGCTGCTCCACGGCTGGCGTATCATGCACTCCGCCCAATACAAATGTACGCACGTTGGCCTGCTTCAATTGAGCCAACTGCGCTGCCACAAAGTTGCGATCACGCTCATCGGGTGTGATCGTATCAAAAAGATCTCCCGCTTGAAGAAACAGGTCTACCCCCTGAGCTATCGCAAAATCAGTCGCTTGCTGAAATGCCCGGCGCACTTTTTGTTGACGCTCTTCCCGTTTGCGGGGCTGTTGTCCAAAAGCAATATAGCCAAGATGATTATCAGCCGTAAAGACAACCGTCACTACATCTTTCTGACGTTCTTTCTGTTCAGAAGCTTCCGGCTCTTTTTGTCCCTCTAGAGTGTTCTCTGCCATCATGCGCCACTTCTTCCATTGTTTTCATGAAAAGATAACGTACCACAACCTCTATAAATGCAGATAAGAAATACAATTTCACATTCAGATGTCTAGTACAACAAATAGACCTGAATGTTATTCAGAAAATAAGTTGAGAAAAAGCAATACTTGATAAAAAATGCGCAAATAGAGACATCTTCTATCAAGAGTACACCCATATATGTTACAACGAACGAGCCATAGTCATCTAACCCAAATAGCCTATGACAGAGGAAGCAGGTCCAAAAGTACCTTAACATGGACAAGATTTACAACTAAATATTAATATGTTATGAGCCTGGCAAACATTTTGACAAATTACGAGATCAGAAGATGCCTATATCTTCTGCCTTTTCACTCCTATACTGGCGAAGTTGCCCGTACTTCATCATATAAAATGAGAGCGTAAAACGTGCCTTCGTCAGTTTCTTGTGCAGTTGGATACTCAGCCTCGCTCATCCAACCGCAAAATATCGATCATGTCCACGTCATTTGAATGTAAGGCCATTATACTATGTCTATTCGTTTTCTCGTAGTGGTTACTACGATAGTTGCCTGGTTGGTTTACCGGCAAGTGGGAGCGTGAGTGGTGGAAGCCAAACATCAGCTAAAAAGAGATTCAGAAACACGGAAAGTTCTACTCTCTTTCGCCAAAAGTATTCAGGAACGCGACATCGTTACCTATGAACATTCCCGTAGAGTTGCGATTTACACACGCCGACTGGCTCGTTATCTTGGCTGGAGTCGTCGGGAGGCGCATGATCTTGCCCTGGCAGCACTGGTACATGATCTGGGCAAGACCTGGATTGGCAACGACATTTTGAATAAATCGGCCGCGCTCTCAGAGGAGGAGCGCCGTCAGATGGAACAACACCCGATCATCGGAGCGCGCATTCTGATCGGCTGTGATATCCATCCCTTTTACGTCGAGACCGTTCTCCATCACCATGAAGCCTGGGATGGACACGGATATCCCGCCGGGCTATCAGGAGAAGATATACCGCTCAGCGCACGCATTCTCACGGTGGCTGATGTCTACGATGTGCTGACATCTCAGCGGCCCTACAAAGCGCCCCTCTCTAAGGATGCAGCTCGCGAACGGATTTTGCAAGCTTCCGGTGCAAGCTTCGATCCGGTGATTGTTCGCGCCTTCCTCCACCTTGTAGACAGCACGCCCAATTTTACGGTCAAGCAACACCTCTGCGCCTTTCCCACCAGAGAGATTGTTCCCTCTCTCCCGCGAAAAACATTTCAGGCCGGCTTCTAAATGCTGGCCACCGCACCCATTTTCTCATCCAATGATTTCGCGGACTGGCTTCTCAATACGGGGTTCCTCACCAGATAATCTTGCGGGCAGCAAAGATCGGCCCGTCTCGACATACTAACTGCTGGCCTGTGCGTGTCTCTACGCTACAGGTCAGGCATACTCCGCTCCCGCAGGCCAGCGGTTGTAATAACACCCCCTGCGCAAAATTATGCTTACGCATCCGCTCATAACGCCAGTATAACCCCGCCAACGTTTCACGTGAAACACTGCAACAGACGGCATCGGCCCAGGTGAGATACTCTCCCGCTTCGGCCAGCAGGTCTTCGGTCACAATATGATACTCCACCTCTTCAGGCAACAAACCCGGAGGATAGATCTCGTCAGCAGAGGAGCTAAGGCTTAGCAGCGTTACCGCCATCTCTCGGCGCAACGCCACTTCCACCAGCATGGGAAGCGCCGCCATCTGCGCCTCCTCACCAATCAATAAGAGATTGCGCACCGTTGCAGGGAGCTGCCAGCCACGTCCCAATGGACCAAATAGATCCAGATGCATCCCGATCTGTTGTTGAGCCAGCCATGCACTACCACGCCCGCGCACAGTTACCAGCAACGTACAAAGACCCTGCGAACGCTCAACACTATGGATGAAAAATGGTCGGCGCAATAATGGATCGAGCGCCTGGGGATGACAGCAGCGAACCATACAAAATTGGCCGGGCTGAACCGCCTGTGCCAGTTGGGGAGCCTTCATCTCAATCAGATGAACACCGGGCCGCAAAATCGTGTTGGTAGTAATCATAGCAATGGAGAGACGCACGCTATCCCCTTATGTTCTACTGGTCTCCTCGTGGATCAGTCCCCACTTCACAATCAGCGCATGATATGTGCCGTCTTTGTGCATTGCCACCAGCGACTTCTGCACTGCTTGAAAAAGGGAACTGTTGTCCTTACGAATCGCGATGCCTTCAACCGTTGTGTTGGTAATCGGTCCGCCAAACTCAAAATGTCCCGGGTATTGCTTGATAAAGTAATCGGCCTGCGGTGCATCTTGATAGACGGCCACAACCTGCTTCTTCAGCAGTAATTGTATCACGCTCTGTTGATCCGCCAGTGCAGAGATCGTGATGGGGGCCTTGCTGTTGCGCTTGCAGCTATCGCTCTGCATCGTCAGGTCTTCTTGCTCAAGCGTATCAACCTTGACTCCCACACGCTGCCCGCACAGATCTTCCACGCTGGTAATTTTGAGGGGATTGCCCTGCTGCACTACAAGCACCTCCCCTCCCTGAAGATAGGGCACAAATTGCACTTTTTTTTGCAGGGCAGACGTTACGGGGATTGCCGATATCGCGAGGTCCACATCGCTATTGACTACATATTCGGCCAGCGACGCGAATTCCAGGCTGACAATCTCCACGCGCAGGCCGAGGCGCTTACCTATCGCGCGGATCAGATCGGCATCAAATCCTTCAACTTGATGAGTGCGGGCATCAACGTAGATCTGAGGGGGATAATTGGTATAACTGCCTACCGTCAGCACCCCAGAGGCGACGACATCCAGCGAAGGCGTTGCGCTGACCGTTGGATCAGGCGTCCCGGCTCCTCGCTGCATATTTGTAACCGCATCACAACTGGCGAGCAGCAAAATCAGCACAACGCAACACAACCCCAGAGGGGAGAAGCGCCATACACCTCTGCCTCGTGATCTACTTCTCCAATTTTGCGGGTGAAAAAATACAAACAATGATGATACATCTCCTCAACGGCCAGCATCAACGCTCCCTTATGCCTCGAAGATCAATGAAAATCAGCACCTATCCAACTCACACACAATAGTAAACAATTTCCCCGTAACTTCTCACCATATTTCCTCTATATATTACGCCACACGGAACCCCTGTTTCACAGAACTACGTGTACAGACTATACATATTTCATTGTTTCATTGAGCGCGTCAATAACCATCACAGTTTGGTAACGCTGTGAAAAAAATCTCTCATACCTACTGTTTCTCACGCGAGGGTATGTTAAACTATTGAAGGTATCCGGTCGCAATGGTGCGAACCTGAACAATGTACAACCGAATATAGTCCATTTGTAGTCACGGATGAGATGATTTATATTTGAAGTGGCTTGGAGGGTCTATCATGCCCATCATCTTTGATCGCAACGTCTGTTGTGACCTCAACGAGACTATCAAGCGTGAGTGGCTCGTGACCAATGGTCTTGGTGGATATGCAGCTGGGACGGTGGCAGGCGTCCTGACGCGTCTGCAACATGGATTACTTGTGGTAGCACCGCCGGAGGTGAGTACTCCACAACTTTTGCTGGCCAAGATTGACGAAGAGGTCTTGTTTGACGAACGTACCTACTATCTGGGCACAAATGAATATCGAGATGGCACGCTAAACCCGGCTGGATTCGTCCACCTCGAAACGTTTCGCCTGGAAGAAGGTTTCCCCGTGTTTACCTATCATCTGGGCGGTCTCAAAGGCATCATGCTTGAAAAACGTATCTGGATGCCCTACGGCCAGAATACAACCTGCATTCAATACCGCGTCTTGCGCACCGCAAACGACGAAGGTTTTGTCTATAAAAAAGTTGGCCTACAACCCACATATGGCAGCCTGCGCTATCAGGAGTTTGCCCACAATGCTCCGCACGCCCTGACCCTGACGCTGTTGCCCTTCGCTACCCATCGCCCACATACAACGGCACTCCAACACGACGAACAGCGCCAATTCTCGATACAGGTTCGTTGCGCGGAGGATTTCATTGACGCGGATGCAATGGGAACAAAGGCTGCCATCACCGGCTGTACCTTGCATATGCAAGATGAGGCAACCGAGACCTTCCCATATCACATTCTGGCCCTGGCTCATCAGGATAGCCACGCAACCTTTTTGCCGGCAGGCATCTGGTACTGGAACTTTTTGCGGCGACACGAGGCCAGCGCTGGCTCTCCGGCAACCGATGATCTCTATCTGCCCGGCGTCCTGCGCGCAACCCTCTGGCCTGGAGAAGATGCCGCGCTTACTTTGATCGTCACAACCGAAAAGCTCCCGTCGCACTATCGCTCTCTGGAGAAACTGAGGCGCTCCTATCCTCAAAACGTGGAGAGACAACGGAGGATCTTTTCGCATGCCTTAGAACCAGAACGCTACTTTGGAGAAGGTGGCGAGGCAGTCCACGCTCAACAGTTGCGCGTCCTGCCGCTGCTGACGACGCCTGACCCCGTAACTGGTGGTGAGGAATATCTCCGTCAGTTGCTCCAGGCGGCCAATCGCTTCCTGATTCGACCGCACTATCCACGACCAGAACATATAGACAACCAGCCATTTCTGATGGGCCAGACGGAGCGCATCTCTCTGCTGCTCTCCAACTACTACCAGATGACACCCACAACGCGGGATATGCTGATTGCGCTCCCCGGTCTGTTGTTGGTGACGGGACGCAACGACGACGCTCAAACGGTGCTGCGTACACTTTTCCGCCTCTTTCGAGGTGGATTGTTGCCAGATCGTTTTCCCCCATCGGATCACCGCTTGAGCGACGACGATTATAGCAATGCCGATGCAGGTCTCTGGTTCTTCTACGCCCTCGATGCCTATCTCCGAGCCTCGCGCAACTGGTCGCTGCTGGAGGAGTTTTATCATCGCCTGGCAGATTGCATCGAATGCTATACCCGGGGAACCAGCAACGGTATCTATCTCGATCCCGACGATGGCTTGCTGATCGCATCTCAACCTGGCAAGGCGCTCACCTGGATGAACGCCCTCGTCGATGGCATTCCCGTTACCCCACGCGCTGGCAAGCCTGTTGAGATCAATGCACTCTGGTATCATGCGCTTTCACTCATGCATGAGTGGTCCCAACGCATCGGACAGCACGGCCAGCTCCGCCACAATGCCTTTTTCTATAAGCACGGACGGCTCCTGGAGCGCTGTCGCGCGAGCTTCGAGCAACGCTTCTGGCACACGAATGGGGGCTATCTCTATGATGTCGTTGATGGTCCAAGCGGGAACGATGCCTCTATCCGCCCGAATCAGCTATTTGCGTTCGCGTTCCGCTATCCGGTACTAAACCCATCATTCCATCAGCGTATACTGGATGTCGTGACTGAACACCTGCTGACGCCCTATGGTTTGCGCACGCTTTCACCGCACGATCAAGCATATCGCAGCCGACTGGAGCAGACACCCGATGAGCATGCTCGTACGCTCCATCAGGGCAGCACGTGGATATGGCTGCTGGAACCCTACATCACAACGCTGCTCACCACACACAGAAACTCGGTTTCACACAACAGCAGCCAGAATGATCCTCTGTGTCAGGAATATCTCTGGCGCAAAGGTCTGCAAATGCTTGAACCAACCAAAGAGTTATTCTCTCAAGGATTGCTGGGGATGAATGCAGGCATTTTCGATGGCGATTCGCCACATCGCCCCTCTCGTCACAGCCATTTCCAGGCTTCGGCAACTGGCACCGCCGCACTTCTACGCTGCTACGAGATGCTGTCTCACATACGTACCGCGTATCCCGAATACGCGTTGACATATTAATGACTATGAGATGACCGAATATGGCAGGGGCGACGGCTTGTCCTCACCCCGGCTACCCCACACGTATTAGGGGGCGACACAGGCGAGGACAAGCCGTCGCCCCTGCCATATTCGGGTGGCGCTGCCCCTTCTTACCAGGTAAAGCTATGCGGGGACATGTATCATCGATCCTTGCTTGCATCTGGCAAGTTGCACTTCTCTGGCGATAGCATCAGCAAATCGCTCGACCGCTTCTGGCACCCACTCCAGCCATAATCTCGGATCGACCAGTTCTACCTCCATGAGATGGAGCTGCCCCTCTTCATCATTGACAAGATCGACCCGTGCGAAAAGCGTCGGGGTGGGGAGCAGATCAACAACCTTGTATGCTAACCGTATCTCTTCTTTCAGGGGAGTAACGAGGGAGTTCTCTGGCAGTTCAGTGGCATCATGGCCCGGCTGCTGGGCCACGCCACGAATAGGAGAACGTACCACTGCATGAGTAACCTTACCATCAATAACGAAGATTGAGCGCTCTCCACGGCTCAAAACGTTGGAGAAAAATGGCTGCACCAGCATATCCTGGAGAGACAACATGTGGTCGAGATACAGTTGACCCTCGGTAGCCGCCGCATCCTCATTGATCAATATCGTGCCATACCCATTGCCCGAGACCGCTGGCTTCAGCACCACCTTCGACCAGCCACGCTCTCGCATCGCCTGGGCAAGATCGACCGACGATCCCTGTTCGCACCAGAGCGTTGGAATAACGGGGACACCGCGCTCTTCAAGCTCCCGCAAATATCTTTTATGCGTACACCAATGCAGCAACGGAGAAGGATTCCATAGGGTATGCAACTGTGAAACCTGTTGTGCCCACTCCAAAAAAGCCTCGGGCCAACGATAATAGTCCCAGGGTGAACGAATGACGCTAACCAACGGACGAGACCAATCCATCGTCGGATCATTCCAGGCATATGCACATGCATCGATATCCCGTGCAACGAGCGCTCTAAGCAAAAAGCTATCTGAATGGCTCAATTTCGGCCATTCAGAACAGGTAACGAGGGCTACGTCCATAAGAATTTGTACACTCCTTTTCAATGCAAAATGACAGACCAGCACAAGCCCATTCGCACCAATCCGTTCACGTAAGTATAACATGAATAGCTGAGAAACCTGTTCTCTCCCCTATTGAGGCTGGTAAGAAAAAGCAGATCCATACACCTATACTGAACAGGTTAGAGTGCCAATCGCACAAAAGGAAGCGAATTAATGAGATTAGAGGTATCGCTGATCACTTTTGCACACTTTTCCACCCGGTTATCCACAATTTTTGTGGATAACTTGTGCATAATTCATTGCGTTGATATATCTCTGCGATATATCAACGCATCTTATGGTTAAAATAGAGAAGGATAGGGAAAGTTTTTCACGGAAAGGAGAGGCAGATTTTACGTTACCCAAAATACCTATTACTATTCTGCTAATAAGCAGAAATAGGAAAAATGATCTGAGTAGGGAGAGTGTTGGGAAAGCGATTGTATCCGAAAGGATAGGGACTGATTGCATATAGAGCAAAAATACCATTTTAAGATATTTTATTTACATACCCATCTACTCCGATTTAATAGGTGCATGCAAGTATTTCGTAGTCGAGCGATTGATCGCGGAAAAACTTGCTATACATACTTCCCGCGATCAATCGCTCGACTACGAAATAGAGGAACACTGCCAACATAAATTGTTAAAACCCATCATCATATATTTTCTTCAGAATGATATATCACAAGCACAATATTTATGAAAGACAATGTATTTGTATGTTTCCTACAAAAATATGGCTTGAATGGGTATGTACGCATGTCATTACACAGGACAAGATATCTTTTTTAACGCTAACGCATCTTCCCCATTTGTGCAAAGTTATCCACATACACATAATTTTATTTATGATATGACAAGTATCAACTCATTTGTAATATAGCCAGCTATATAGCCACAAAGAGTTATCCACAGAAAATTGTGGATAACTCAGAAAAGTTATCCACATATCCACAGTGAATGCATCCAGATATGCACATATAAGACTTATCCACAAAAAGTGGGGATAAGTTTTCCACATTATCCACATAACACTGCCTCCTATGTGGATAATGCCGAAAAACCAGAGGACTTATCCACAAAAAGTGGGGATAAGTTTTCCACATTATCCACATAATACTGCTCGCTATGTGGATAAGTTATGAAAAATCGATGAATTTCTATTTGAGTTGATAGCTATCAACTCAAGATTTTCGAGTTTTCCACAATTTTTGGGGATAACTTATCCACATAGCAAGCGGCGTTTGTGGATAAAAAATGGCCTTTTTGGAAAGTTTTCCACATAACACACTTATAAATATATTGAACTGGAGAGTTTTCCACAAAGTTATCCACATACACGATGAGAAATATTTGCAACCAGGACTTATCCACAAAAAGTGGGGATAACTTATCCACATTATCCACATCCAATATATTTGCACATAGTTATACCCCACTTATCCACAAAAAGTGGGGATAAGTTTTCCACATTATCCACATAACACTGCTCGCTATGTGGATAGCACCAAGCTTCCTTATAATTCTTTAAGGTTATCAGCAGTTGTCCTACAAGTTTTCCACAAAAAGTGGGGATAACTTATCCACATTATCCACATAACACTGCCTCCTATGTGGATAATATGGATAACTTGCTAAACCTGTTTACTTTTTAGCGATCTTTTAGACTGTTGTCCTACGATCAAAGACCGTCATTTACACAAGCACACAAACAAGCAGGTAGTTATTACATAGATTTATTGCAATCTTTATGACCTATTTCATCCATAGATGCATATATCTATGCTGTGTATTCTGCCCAAAATTGTGGATAAGTGGATAACTTCACAGAAATTACACAAGAAGCTCATTTTATCCCCAAAAGTTATCCACAAACCTGTGGATAACTTATCCCCACTCTCAAAATTCTGTGGATAACTACCCCTTTTTTGGTGAATAAATATTCAATATTCTTGTTTATCGATGAAGTTATCCCCAGGGTTATCCCCAGGTTATCCACACTTTATCCCCATAAAAAGGGGGTATGTGGATAACTTATCCACACCAATTAAAGAGGCTTGGGGAGCTGTTTTACGGGAGGTTATTCCTTGAGGGTGGGGAGGTCGAAATCCGAAGTTATCCACTTATCCACAGTCCCTACTACTACTATTTTATATATCTTATTATAAACTTATATAGAGATAATAGTAATAGGGCTGTGGATAAGTGGATAACTTCGCCAATAGCTGAGGCTAAAAGGGAATGGAGGTTGGTTGGCTGGAAAAGAGCGAAAGCAACTCTGGTATCGGCAAAAAGGCCGGGTAAAAATTTTTCTCGCAGGCGTTTATCGCGTCTATATTAGAGGGTTCATTGGAAGATTGGATCAGGCATCTGATATACTGTCATGTGGAAAGTGCATCGAAGAGTGTATCCTCCAGCTCATTGCTTCAGAGGGAAGAGTCAGCGGCATCAGTAGTAGTACAATCGGTATAGTCACCACCGCAAGTTTGCTATTTTGTCTTTGTTCGTGCGACTTTATGTAATATCGCTCGTTCTATCTGTGTGAGCGGCCCGGATCTATCCAGTATTTAGCGCACTTTCTTGAGGAACAGATGATGACATCCGTCATAGAGACCATCAAAGCAAAGATTGATGTTGTCGAAGAGGTCGGGCTGGTTGTTAGCTTGCAACAAATCGGTAGAGGTTTTAAAGGTCTCTGCCCCTTTCACAATGAGCGTACTCCATCGTTTTATGTCTTCACTGAGACACAAAGCTGGCATTGTTTCGGCTGTCATCAAGGCGGCGATGTCTTCGCTTTCGTGCAGAAGCAGCAGGGATTGGAGTTTACTGAAACGCTGCGCTATCTGGCGGAAAAGGCCGGTGTTCAGGTTGAAGATGAGACGGGAAGAGACCCGGAGGAGGTGCGCGAGGCTAATGCTGCGAAAGAGCGCCTGCGCAAGCTCAACGAGGAAGCGCTCCTCTGGTTTCATCATATGCTTCTGCGCTCGAAAGAGGCGACCGAAGCGCGAGCATATGTTGAGAGCCGAGGCATCTCAGCCGAAACGATCCAAGTCTTTGGCCTGGGCTACGCGCCCGATCGCTGGGATGGCCTTTGCAACTATCTATTAGCTCAGGGTCACACTGAGTACGAGCTGGTAACGGCTGGATTAGCGCGTAGACGTGAAGAGTTGGATGGGCAAAGCGGGGAAGAGACTCGGAGCAAGGTGTATGATTACTTTAGAAACCGTCTCATCTTCCCGATTCGGGACAGGCGCGGTCGTGTGATCGGATTTGGGGGGCGCGCTCTGGGTGAAAACAAACCGAAATACTTGAATTCACCCCAGACCCCGCTGTTTGAAAAAAATACAGTACTTTATGCCATTGACATGGCAAAAGATGCAATAAAACAGGCCGGGCAAGTCGTTATAGTTGAGGGATATGTCGATGCGATCATCGCGCATCAGTACGGGACGAAGCAGACCGTCGCCTGTATTGGCAGTGCCATTACAGAAAAGCACATTTTACAACTCAAGAAATTGACCAGGCAGGTAACGCTCGCCCTGGACCCCGATGCTGCCGGGAGCGCCGCAACCGAGCAGGGTATCCAGGAAGCGCTCCGCTCCTTTGACCGAACCATCGTGCCAGTTCCTCTGGCGGCAAGCAGCTATGAGAAACCGGAAGGGACAAAGCGCAACGGTCAGAACGGAAAGGCGAAGCGGCCAGGACAGAACCAGCCGCGTGGCATGATCCGTCTGGAAGAGCAGGTTGATGCAGAGATCAACGTTCTGCAACTGCCAGATGGAGAAGATCCCGACGAACTGATCCGGCGCGACTACAACGCCTGGTTGTATGCTGTCACACATCCATTGCCGCTGGTAGATTACTACTTTGTGGTAAAAACGGCAACACTTGATCTGCGTGAACCGTATGGTAAAGCAGAGGCGACGAAACGTTTATTGCCGATCATCGCCACACTCAGTGATCGCATCAAGCGGGATGCCTACATGCGCAAGCTTGCTACTCTGATTCGGGCCGACGAGCGGAGCCTGTACGAAGAGTTGCAAAAAGTGTTGCGCGGGCAGCGCACGTCCGCAACAACAGCCCGGTTCTCGGCACCGTTGGATGCCAGAACCACGCAGGCCGCGAAGCCGAAGGATACTTTTCTTGATGAGCAGGAAGATGAGGTCAACACGCAACGCGAGGCCGACCAGAGCAGCGGCGGACAGCAGCAAACGGTCAGACTTGACAGAAACAAGCACGATAAGATACAATGGGAGGACTACCTGATTGGGCTACTCATGCACAATCCTGAGTTAACTGCATATGTTTGTGGTATAATTAACGTTGGTGACTTCGCTGGGACAGACACGCGAGAGTTGTACCACTATCTCAACTCTAAGTATCAACAACGTGCTTCTTCTCCCTCACTTCAATCCGTTGAACAACCTGGGCCGCCTCCCGACTTGCAAGAGGCAGTAGCCAGGGTTACGCGATGCGTTGAGTCGAGTTCTCCGAAGGATGGAGCGGGATTGATTAAAGAGGTAATCCAGTGCGCCACTCGGCTCAAGCGAACACGACTGTTACAATTAAATACAGAGCTAACTTATCTTATAGATGAGGCTGTACGTACTGGCGACGGTACGGCAGTGCGTCAATTGAGTTTACAGCTCTCCTCTCTCCAGCGAGAATTGAGAACGCTGTACTCTGCAACGCATTTACAGGGGTAGCCAGTACTTGCGTGCAGCATTGAAGCATTACTGAGATCACTTTAACCAATCGGACCGGAAAACAGGAACCTTTCATCTCTTTATCCGTTTTATTATTCATCATCCTGTTTTCTGAAGGGGGATGCCAGAATGGTGAATCGGGAACAAGAAGTTATGGATCGTATACACAATGGGCATATGAATACGGAACCATTGCGGGATGTGTTTGAGATCGAATCTTTTGATGAGTCCATGTTGAATAATACTGATAGTGTTTTTGATATTGAGACCGTAGGTCATCACGCTCATGCCACTTCTAGTGGTACCCTGGTGGCACCTATCGACGAGAGCGAGATTGACCTGTTTAAGCTACAGGACGATGAGTCTATGGACGCCCTGGACCCAACTAAAGAGCCGCCCGCTGATTGGGAGCCAGGCCCGGAGGATGTTGTTGATGTTGTTGGCGTTGACAACGATATCCTGGCTGATTCCAAGTGGGAAGAGCTACAAGACGGCTTCGGCATCGCTATTGCGGACCTGGAGAGTAGCTTAGATGACCCTGTGCGCATGTATCTGCGCGAGATTGGGCGTGTTCCTCTGCTGACCGCCGAGGAAGAGGTGCATCTGGCACATTTGATGGAGCGCGGCAAAACCGAGCGTCTCCGCGCCGAGCGCCTCAAGGTCACTCCTAATTATCGTTACATTCGCGAGGGCGAAGAGGCTCAAAAGCGTCTGACTGAGGCCAACCTGCGTCTCGTTGTAAGTGTGGCAAAGAAGTATATTGGGCGTGGGATGAACCTGCTGGACCTGATCCAGGAGGGCAATATCGGGCTGATCCGTGCCGTCGAAAAGTTCGACTACACCAAAGGCTTCAAGTTTAGCACCTACGCCACCTGGTGGATTCGTCAGGCCATTACGCGCGCTATCGCCGATCAAGCTCGCACAATTCGTATCCCCGTTCATATGGTGGAAACGATCAATCGCCTGATCCGTATCAGTCGCCGTCTGCTTCAGGATCTCGGTCGCGAACCAACCTCCGAAGAGATCGCCGAACAGATGGAGATCAGTGCGGAGAAGGTGCGCGAGATCATCAAGGTCAGTCAGGAGCCGGTGAGCCTGGAAACTCCTATCGGCGAAGAGGATGATAGCCATCTCGGTGATTTCATCGAGGATCATACCGCCCTGGCTCCCGCCGATGCCGCCAGCCACCAGTTGCTCAAAGAGCAGGTGGAGGATGTGCTGGATAGCTTGACCGAGCGCGAGCGCAAGGTCTTGCAACTGCGCTTCGGGCTTGATGATGGTCGTAGCCGCACGCTGGAAGAGGTTGGCAAGGAATTTCATGTTACGCGCGAACGCATCCGTCAGATCGAGGCCAAAGCTCTGCGCAAATTGCGCCATCCCAGCCGCAGCCGTAAGCTGAAAGACTACCTTGATTGAAAATGGGAAACTCGCTTTCCCTTCATGAGGGGTCACGCTTAACAGGCTCTGTCACTGATGGTGTTGTGTGATGTTGTGTGATGTGCCTCTAGTGGTGCATACCTTTTTTGCTCCTGGCATTCCTGACAATATACGGCATTATATATCGTCTCGATACATATAAACCCGGCGACCAGAAAGAACTTATCCATTTCTGATCGCCGGGCTTTCTTTCCTTCCCCAGTAGGCTCTACCGAATTTACAAATTCTTTACACTTTTCTCGCTCAACTTTTTCCTTCCTGCGTTACCATATAGTCATGTATATCTATTGTTGCTGCATGCTTCGTTCTGTGGTGTACTGAAGCTGCGGTAAAGCATCTCTCTCAACAAGAGGGTCTGGAAGGAGAATATGAGCAATGCATCTACGCTTGAGCATGGCTTTGATGGGACTACTATTGGTTGCGGTTCTCGCAGCGTGCGGAGGAGAAAATGGAACTGCTGGCAACAATAGCAATCAAAAGGCAACGGCGACGACCGCTGGCAGCACTCCCGGCGCATCTTCAAACTCGTGTGTTGCCCCCACCGGCAATGCCAGCGCATATAACACGGTGGCCGATAAGTCGGAGGCGTCGTATAGCGTGCAGGAGCAGTTTCTCAATCGCGATCTGCCCAACAATGCGGTCGGCAAGACCAAAAATGTGCAGGGCAGTTTTCTGCTCGCAACTGGCGATCAGCCAGTGATCAATAACTTGAAGATGACCGTTGATCTGCGCACCCTCACCAGCGATGAACAGCGCCGCGACAACGCCATCAAAGATCGCTGGTTGGAGTCGAACACGTATCCCAACGCAGTTTTTGTGGCAAAGGATGTGAAGGTGCCTTCCGGCCAGGGCGAGGTCACGTTTGATATGACGGGAGATATGACGATTCACGGTGTCACGCGTCAGGAGACCTTTAATGTGACCGGCAAGATGAGCGGGGATACGATCACCGGCAAGGCGACGACGAATATTCTGATGAAAAACTATGGTTTCGATACACCAGCGATCTCTGGCTTTCTAACCGTAAAAGATGGAGTCGCCGTAACGCTCAATTTTACGACCCAGAAAGGCGATTGCGCCCAATATCTCTCATAGGCCATCTTTATCACAATCAAAGCCTCTGAAGAGGTCGTGAATGTCGAAATATTCGATTGTGAATGACTGAGGGTGTCACATCTCATGACACCCTCCACTCATAAAAAATAGAGCTGAGCAACTTATGTCGCTCAAAGTCAACTCGTTGCAGCTTCAATGATCTGGAAGCGATGCTCTATCCTGGCGCTTTTACTCAACATAACATTGACGCCACAATAGTTTGTGGTATCCAGGTCGATGGCGCGCTGGATATTTTCCGGGCGGAGATTGGTGCCGGTAAAGATATGTTCAACAACGATGCGGGTAAATATTTTCGGATCTTGTTCAGCTCGCTCCCCAGAAACGTTGATCTTGTAATCGGTCACGTCCTGCCGCATTTTCCGTAAGATGGAGCGAATGCCGACGCCTGCACAGCCTGCTAGCGCCACCAGCAGCATCTCCATTGGCCGTGCCCCCTGGTCTTCCGGTGCGCCGCTCAGGGTGATGCTATGTCTGCTACCAGTCTCGATTGTAAAGCTGCTCTCTCCAACGCTCTGTGCATGAGCAACCATTTCATTTGCCATTGCTGTTATCTCTTTTCTTGCTAGATTTCCGTCTCACATTCCCACACGTAGCGACAATCCCTTGCGGTTGTCGCGGCTCATTTTTATTATTCATTGGATCTCTTCAAGATGTCAAATACGTCATGGTATAACAACTGACAAAGAGAGCCGGGGTACTTCGCCCCGGCCATAACATTATTCATTCGATTTTTGATTATCAATCATTCTCTATTGTTTTCGATAACTATCGCAGCGATACATGCGCAACAACAGCCGTAATGTTGTCAGGGCCACCGTTCTCATTGGCGCAGGCAATCAGACGCGCAGTACTTTCCTGGGGATCGTTATTTGTGACGATGGTGGCTATTTCCTCATCAGAAACCACACCTGTCAGGCCATCGGTGCAGAGAACCAGGATATCTCCGTTCTGAACCGGCTCAGTAAACAGATCGATCTCAACATCTGTGCGTTCTCCCATACAACGGTAGATCTGATTGCTCTTCTCATGCTTGCGCGCCTCCTCCTCAGTCATCACCCCCGACCGCACCTGTTGGGCAACCCACGAGTGGTCCAGCGAGATCTGGCGTGCTTTTCCTTCGCGTACGATATATGCCCGGCTATCACCCACATTCGCGATATAGACCATCGGACTATGCACGACAGCGGCAATACAGGTGGTTCCCATCGATTTTGCGGTTCTTCCTTCCAACTCTATGCTGCGACTGAGCGCAATATTAGCCTGACGCATCGCCCCAACCAGCACAGCCCCGGTATCGCTGGAGGTATCCTGATAATAAGACTCACTAACAACACGAACTACAAGATCGCTGGCGATTTCTCCCGCATCATGTCCGCCCAGACCATCAGCAACCACGAATAGTGCCCCTTTCTGCGTCATCACCTGCTCGTCTTGTGGTACTACCGAAGTCATACTGTCTTCATTGCTTGGACGTTTGATGCCCTTATCTGTACGTGCAAAGACTTCTAGTGAGGGCAGACCATTTGCCATGACATGCTCCTTTTCCACACCCAGAACATGCTGCAATTGAGCCAGCGCTGCTCTGTAGTGTTCGATACAGACGGTAACTGTTAGCTCATACAGGATGAAGCCCCAGAAACGGATAATCCCTTGCGTCCCTGCTTGTTGTTCTGCTTCTCGCCAGCAATCGCGAAAAACCAGCGTCATCTCGCGGCTATACATGCGCCTGAACTTTCTCGGATAGATGTAGAGAAGCAGGCGATAAAGGCTTTCAGAGAGGACTAGTAATGATGCTGTCTTCATGCCTGACTTCTCTGCTTCTGTATAACCTGACCCATTGAATATCTCCGTTTCTATATATCTGTTACGGATATATCCGCTATCAATATAGTAAGTTGAGAAAGGGCATTTGTCAAGAGGGAGCCGAAAATCGCTTCTTATATTATCATATAAAATAGATCTTGATCTATTTTATATGATCCTGGGAAGATGCTCTTCGGAGGGATGGTTTATAATTGGAAAGCACAGGATATGTTAGAATTTTTAGCAAGCAAAGGACTGAATGAGTATGCCAATTAACTTTCATGCCTCCGAAAATCGCTATACCTATGCCCATCGTCAGGTGGATAGTGCCTGGAAAGAGATGGTGCAGAATATTGTTGCGGTGCAGGGTAAGCAGGTGGCTGATATTGGTTGCGGTGGTGGCCTCTATACCGCTGCTTTTGCCGAGATGGGGGCTGGAGAGGTAACGGGTGTCGATTTCTCGCTGGAGATGCTGAAAAGTGCCGGAGAGCAGTGCAAGGAATATTCTCACGTCCTCTTCAAGCAAGGTGACGCTCTGCAAACCGGTCTGCCCTCTCAAGGATACGATATTGTGCTGGAACGAGCTGTTACTCATCATCTCAAGCTGAGCGATCTGCCGGGCTGCTTTGTCGAAGCGCTGCGTCTGCTGCGTTCGGGTGGCACCTTGATTGTGCAAAATCGCACGCCAGCAGATTACTCGCTGCCAGGCAGCCAGACCCACATTCGCGGCTATTTTCACGAGCGCTATCCACGTTTGCGAACCGTTGAGATTGGTCGTCGCGCCGATAGTGCCATTATGGTTGCAGCGTTGCAGCAGGCAGGCTTTCAGGGCATCGAAGAGCGCTATCTGTGGGAGGTCAAAGATGTGCATGGAGATGTTGAGTCGCTGGCTGAGAATCTATTGCAGCGCAAAGACCGCTCGATCCTGCATGAGTTGACCGATGAGGAGCTACGAGACCTGGTGAACTATATTCGCCAGCAGTTTCAAGGCTACAAGGGCGAGATTGTTGATCAGACCCGTTGGACGCTCTGGATCGCGCGCAAACCCTGACTGAAACCATAGATCACTCTCGATTTTTGAGTGGGTGGGCGATTGTCGCCCACCCTTTTTCGCTTTACTGATTGAGCAACTCTTCCAGAAACACAGCAACGCCGTCTTCGCTATTGGAACGAGTGATGGCATCCGCGCTGGCACGCACCAGGGGATGCGCATTCGCTACCGCCACACCGTAGCCGGCCCAGTTCAGCATTGAGAGGTCGTTGGGCATATCGCCAAACGCCACCACCTCATCAGGGGTAATGCCATGCTCCTCACAAAGTGTTGCCAGTGCTCGCGCTTTCGTCACGCCTGCCGCTGAGATTTCGAGAAAGGATGCGCCAGAGTGAGTAACGATCACCTCTTCTCCCAGAAGCGAGGAGACGTGCCGGTGAAAATCCTCGACCTCATATGTAGAATGCAATGCGAGGAGCTTGGTCAGTGGTTGGTTACAGAAAGAGAGAACGTCATCGATATGTATTACCTTCTTCTCCACAATGGGAGAAAGGCGATAAAAATCCGGCTCACAGGCAAATTCCAGGCCGCACTCACATGCGAACATCAGGTCAGAAAACGTGTTACGCAATATTGTTATTAATTGTCGTGCCAGCGTTGGTGAGAGCGGCCAGTGCTGGACAATCGTATCAGCATCCAGATCATAGACAAGCGCACCATTGCAACAAATTGCCAATCCGCTAATATCTAATGCCTGGGCGATCTCGCGCAAGACGCGCGGCGGGCGGGCGCTCACCAGTACCACCGTCATGCCCGACTTTTGCACGCGCTGGAGCGCCTCATGCGTTCGAGAAGAAACTGTGCCATTGGGCAGCAACAGTGTGCCATCCAGGTCTGTTGCCACCAGACGTATTGTTTGTCGCGTTTGAAATAGTCCTTGCGTTGGAGTCATTAGAGCCTCTTTCTTAAGCAAAATGTTTTAAAGAGAAGTGATATAACGCTCATAAGAAAAATGAGGAATATCTCTAGAAATATTCCTTATCCAATAGTACTGTACGTATTTAATACGTCTGAATGGTACATCAATTTTTTTGCAGAACGACAATAGGAATCATTGCTAAAATAGCTTGTGCTGCACTGCCGACAAAATGGTGAAGATTTTATCTCTGGATAGCTTGGAAAATGTAGGGGAAATGTAGGGAGGCGGCAATTGCTGCCGCCTCTCCATCGTTCAGGAGTTCAGATCGTAGACTCTCTCAAATTTTTCGGTGAGATAGCGTACGAAGTATTGGGGATCAGGCTTTTCGCCTGTGGCGCGTCGGATCACCTCTTCAGGCTGATAAATGGCACCTGTCGCATAGAGATGTTCCCGTAACCAGTCAAGCACAAACGTTGTATCTCCGGTTGCCAGCCGCTCGTCCAGATCAGGGAAGGTCTGGCGCAGCGTTGCGAAGATCTGGGCGGCATAGAGATTGCCAAGTGTATAGGTTGGGAAGTAGCCAAAGCCAGAGGTCCAATGAACATCTTGCAGGACGCCATTAGCATCTTTGTCAGGCTCGATGCCGAGATACTCCCGATACTTCGCGTTCCACTGCTCAGGTAGGCTCTCCACAGTGATATCGCCGTTGATCAGCGCTTTCTCCAGCTCGAAGCGGATAAGAATATGCAGGTTATACGTCACCTCGTCGGCTTCGACACGGATCAGGCTGGGCTGGACGCTATTGAGGGCACGCGCAAAGGTAGCGACATCCACATTGCCGAATTGTTCGGGGAAGACCTCCTGCACGATGTGATATTTGCCCTGCCAGAACGATTCCGAGCGACCCAGCGCGTTTTCCCATAGTCGCGATTCGGATTCGTGTACGCCCAGCGAGGCGCCACCAGCCAGAGATGTGCGCAACAGAGAACGCGCCACACCTTGCTCATACAAGCCATGACCGCCTTCATGCAGGGCTGCCATGAGCGACATTGGCAAATAGCGTTCGTTATAGCGAACCGTCAGACGAACATCTATTGGGGAACCAAAGCTGGTTGTAAAGGGGTGTGCCGAAATCAGCATCTGGCCGCGCGAGAAATCATAGCCGATGCTCTTCAGGATTTTCTGGCAGAGCTGCTCCTGCTGCTTTGCTGAGAAGTTTCCGTACAGGCTTGAGGTATCGACGGTATGGCCGCTCTCCTGAATGCGCTGTAACAGTGTCTTGCTCGTTGTGCGCACTGGCTCAAAAAGCTGTACCAGCTTGCTTGTAGTCAGCCCTTGCTCGTAAATGTCCAGCAGAGCGTCGTAGCGCGACTCTTTGTATCCGAAGCGATCAGCAACCTCGCGTTGCAGGGTGACGGTGCGCTGAAGCCAGGGAGCGAAACTGGCAAAATCGCTCCGTTGACGAGCTGTGATCCACGCTTCTGTGCTGGCAACCTTCACTCGCTCCATTTCTTCAACCAGCGTACGAGGAAGTTTGGTTGCTTGTTCGTAGGATCGCAATGACTGACGTACCAGTCCACGATCTGCCTCTGTGAAGCGAGGTTGCTCGACGACCTCGTTCAATGCATGCAAGACCTCTCCCAGGCGAGGATCGGTCGCGCGTTCGTGCAAGGCTCCCTGCAACGTCGCCATCTGGTGCATACGGGCCTCGCCAGCCTCTCCGGGCATTGCTGTATGCTGATCCCATTCGGCAAGAGCACCCAGCGCGCTCAGATCCGCTATCTCATGCTGGCGCTGCAACAATTCGCCGATACGTTCATCACTGCTTGTAAAGTCAATTGTCCCCATTGTATTTGTTGTCAATGTCAACTCACTTTCTTTACCACTTGGCAGGTGCGATCTGTTCGCCGATTACATCTTACATGTTCAATGCATCGTGTACGACTTCTCAAAGATGGCTCTGGCGTCCTCGCACCTTCATTTTTGCCAGCTAGCCTTATTATACGTCAAAAGTTATATTTCAGCAGCGGAGAGATTAAAAAGAGACCGGAATGTAGCCATTGTTTCCGTTCACCCGAAAGTGCGCTTCTGTGCCATTGGTCCCAACCTGATCGACAAATATTTATGGTAGGCGTATGCTATGCGACAGCGAGAAAGTCAACAATAGACATTATACATGGTAAGGGGATATAGAATGTACAAAGAACGCGTCTCGGCTGTGACGGCGGGACATTCTGCACGAAAAACTATTCTACTTATCGAGGATCACCCTGTCTTTAGCAAGATCTTTGCCCGCATTATTGCTGAATATACATCTCATTCTGTTATACGTCTGACGGATGGCCTGGATATTATGCAAGCCATGTGCCAGTATAATCCCAATCTACTTATTCTAGACTATGATCTACCTGGTATGAACGGGATCGAGATCTATGATCTTGTTCATAACACTGCCGATTGGGAGCATGTTCCCGCTCTTATGGTAAGTGCTAGCTTGCCAATGAGGGAGATCCGGCAACGCAAGATTCCGGGCCTGCACAAGCCCTGCGGCACTAACGATCTGCTTCGTGCCGTTGAGCAAGCCCTGACGAGAGCAGCTATCTAGCCTGCTCTCACCTCTGAGATCGCTCACTTTATCGCTCCTCGCGAATACTCTTCTGTCTCCTTTTCTCAGCTTCGTTCGTGTTACTACAATAGAAATTCAGCCTCTACGATGTTATGAATTTTAACAATTTACAGTGGTAGCCTCCATCATTTCGTAGTCGAGCGATTTATCGCGGGGGTGGAGCTTGTGGAGCGGTCCCCCGCGATAAATCGCTCGACTACGAAATGATGGAGAGTAGTAATTAGAAACTAGAGGATAATAGTATGGCAGAGAACAAGAAAAAACGCGATGAATTTGACAAAGAAAAAGAGCAGGCTCAGTATGGCAGTTCTGGCAATGAAGGGTTATATGGCAAGGGTCAGTATACAAACCAGGGGAAACCAGACCAAAAGACGGAACAGGCTCATCAACTGAAACCGGACAATGCTGCTCAGCTACCATTGGGAGAGACGGCAGAGCAGACGAATCGCGAACTGGAGGGGAAAATTCAACGATCTAATAAAAAGTTATCCACAAATTAGAACTCTTGTCCACATAGTTGTCCACATCGAAACGATATATTACTTGCTGTGATGGGGATGTGAGAAAAATGGTGTGAAATGAGATCGTCGAGTGATGGCGAGATCCTATACTAATGGTGTAAGAGGAAAACCTCTTAGAGAGAAAGGAGGGTTTTTCTAATAACTAGAAAGACAGATTTCTCACCGAGGGGAATAGTGGAAGAGAGGCGGATAGCAGTTGTACAAAAGACTCTATGCAAGCATTTGCAGAGTAACGTTCGCTCAACGACCTGAGCTTAATGATTGCGCTATCGTCTTTCTTGCTAAAGATGGAAGGTGGGGAAGCTCACTTGAATACATAAGCATGTATCCTGAAAGGAGTGGGCCATTGGACGAACATATGACGGATGCCTTAGTTGGCACCCGTCATTTCTTTTGTGCAGGGAAAAGAATCATGTTTCTGCTTCCCCTGCACAAAAAATAGCAGAAATTACTGCTTCAGCGAATCAGCGATATCGAGATTCTTGCTCAGGACTTTCTGTACATCCTCTGAAGACGTGTAGTTTTTATCAGGGATCTGGCGAAGCGCAGACAGAATGCTATTGTCTGCGCGCTGCTTCCTGGCTGCCTCGATCAATTTTGCTTTGGGAGTTGGATAAGAAACGGTACTGAGAATCTGGTTGAGAACGTCTGAAGCTGTACTCATCAAATATCTCCATTTTCTTTCTCGACGTATTACATACGTCCGAACTGTTACTAACAGATACCATCCCTGGCAAACAATCCTTCTACTACCTATCATCGGTTGCTTGATACCGCAACTATAGGGCAAGAACCATAACCCCTTGCAGTTTCTAATTTGATATGGTATATTGCTTGCATGAGCAAACAAGATTCTGCTCCTGCAAAATCAGAGGAGCATCAAAAGACAAAAGAGCGCATTATTGCTGCCGCATCAAAGGTGCTGGCGGAGAAGGGATATGATGCGTCAACCCTTCGAGAGATCTCACGCGAAGCTCAAGCGGCTCCCGGGCTGGTACATTATTACTTTGGCGGAAAAGATGAACTGCTCGTGGAAGTGCTTCAGGCGGCAGGTCAGCGTTTCCATCGGAGAATGGAAGGTCTGGTTGAGCATCTACCAGCCGATCAATCTCTTGATGCGTACTTGCAACAACTTTATGAGCGTGTTGATCTGGAGCCAGACGTGTATCGTTTGCGCTACGAGTCGTTCTCTCTGGGCTTGCACAATCCGCTCATTCAACCAAAAGTACGTGAGCGGCTGGCTGAGCGGCGCAACGAGATTGGCTCAGTTTTCGCAATGATGTTGGAGAATATGGAGAAGGCAGAATATATCGGACATCCCTCCTTCGATCCAACCATACTGGCAGCCCTTCTGCTCTCTCTCTTTGATGGGCTGGCGTTGCAAAAGATTATGGAACCCGATTTTGATCTAGAAGCAGCCTATCAATTGCTTGCGCAGATGTTACATAGTTTGCTTGGAAGCATCGGCGAGGAGCGCACCTCTTGAGATGCATTGGAATGGCTTTTTATTTGTTTCTGAAATTGCTTGCTTGAGCAACTTATAAAGGAAAGGATAGAATCATGGATGCCATCATACTGAAATCAGGAGAGGGACGTATGATCTCTCTTGGCGCTATTCGGATGTGGGTTCAGGAGGACGGAACCCATACGCGCGGCACGCTGGGCGTTGCTGAGTTTGAAATACCACCTCATGCGCCGACGCCTCCTCCGCATATTCATCATGCTCACGAAGAGGTCTTTTACGTCCTCGAAGGCGATTTGGAGTTTCTGGTAGGGACGCAGACCATGCGAGCCGGCGTGGGAACGTTCGTGATGGTGCCGATTGGTGCTCTCCATACCTTCAGCAATCCAACGGACAAGCCAGCTCGTTTTCTGAACACATTTACGCCCCCGCGCTATATTCACTACTTTGAAGAAATGAGTCTGCTTTTCCAACAAAGCGTTCCTCCTAGCCCACAGCAATTGAAGAACTTGATGGCCCGCTACGATACAGAAGTTGTTGCTTCTTAACATTTTTTACGTGAATTTGCTTGCTTGAGCAATGTATCAAATGCCATTGCAACCTCGCTAGAAACTGGCGAAGTCGCAGAACAAAACAGAAGGGGTACATTTTATGAATACTTTTAATACACGAAGAGAGTCTTTTGCCGATGGTCTGGTTGTGCGCATTGACGAGTCGGGAAGTGGTCGCCCCATCCTCGTTTTGCATGGTGGCGCTAGCGCGCAAAGCGTTATGGGCCTGGCCTCTGCACTCTCCAACCACGCGCATGTGTTTGTGCCGACCCATCCTGGATTTGAAGGTGAGCCGCGTCCTGATTGGTTTGATCGCATTGATGATCTTGCTCTCACCTATCTGGAGCTATTGGAAAAGCTCGATCTGCAAGATGTTCTGGTTATCGGCTCCTCTGTGGGCGGCTGGATCGCTTCTGAAATGGCTGTACATGATACCTCGCGCCTGAGCGGTATTGTATTGATCGATGCCGTTGGCATTCAAGTGGATGGGCATCCCGTTGTTGATGTGTCCTCGATAACGCCTAATGAACTGCTGGCCCTGAGCTTCCACAATCCGGCGGCTTTCCGCATCGATCCTGCGACTGTAACTCCTGAACAGGCTGCTCTCAGTGCTGGCAACATCAAGACGCTCTACCTGTACGATCAAGGACTGCATATGGCCGATCCAAAGTTGCGGCGGCGGCTCAGACGCGTGACCATTCCAGCCCTCGTTGTATGGGGAGAGAGCGACCGTGTTGTTGATTCTGAGTATGGCCGTGCCTATGCTCAGGCGTTGGGCAATGCTCACTATGAACTGATCCCAGAAGCTGGTCATCTTCCACAGCTCGAACAGCCTGAGCATGTACTCAACCTTGTATTGTATTTTGCCAATACTGTCGCTCTGCATAAATAAATCGGAAAGGGAATGACTATGAAAACACTGACGATTATCCGTATTGCCCATTCAAGTGTTTTGATAGATTTCGATGGGCATAGTGTGTTAACTGATCCCTGGTTTTCGGAGAAGGAAGGTTATTATCATGGGGAGCCGTACGGGATTCTCTTAGAGGATTTGCCGCGCCTCGCTGGAGTCGTCGTTAGTCATGAGCACTACGATCACTATGATATGGAAGCCTTTCAAGCCTATCCCGATAAGCAGGTGCCGATGGCGGTGATTCGTGGCACGGCTCAACCAGCTCGTGAGGTGGGTTTTACAAATGTTATTGAGATGGAGGCGTGGGAAAAGACCACCTTTGGTCCTATTGCCATTACTGCTATCCCTGGCAAGCACGGCGTCCCTGAGATTACATATATGCTGCAAGCTGGCAATTTTACTGTCTACTTTGGCGGCGATACGTTGCTGATCCCCGAGTTGAGGGAGATTCCGCAGCACTTCCCACAGATTGATGTCGCGCTTCTGGCGATCAATGGCTTGCAGATTCGTTCGCTGGGTAATCAGCAGGTGGTGATGAACCCGGAAGATGCGGCGCAGCTGTGCGGCATCATTCATCCCCATTATGTCGTTCCTATGCACTATACCTTTACGGGTGGGCCGGTCTCAGATGAGCAAACGTTGAAGTACGCCGGTACTCCCAAAGAATTACTACAGGCGTTTCAGCATTTCGTTGCCGAGCGCGCTCCTGAAGCATCTTCGTGTATCCTTGCCCCTGGCGAACCTCTGGTTGTGAAAAAATAGAAAACCCGTGAGGTCGTCATAAAGCGCGGAAAAGTCTCCTGGCATCTTGTGACGGCCTCGCATATGTTCAGCCTGGAAAGAAAGGCCCGGACACAGATGCAATCACGAAAGGCACTAACACAAAAGACTACGGTGCTGCATGGAGTACCTGGAGAGAGCGAGCAGCAGGACGCCGCTATCTCGCCTTCTCAGGTTAGTGAGAACATGAGGAAATCAGGGAGAGAGGCTACCGGGAAATGGACTATGTTTTCTCTCGTCGCCATAGGCATCTTTATGGCGACCCTTGACTCATCTATTGTCAATATCAGCCTCCCGATTATCGCACGGAATTTTGGCGTTCCCTTGAGCGGAGCTGTTGAATGGGTTGTCATCGCTTACCTGGTCGCAACCGCAGCAGTACTCTTAACTGCTGGGCGCCTGGCTGATATGATTGGGCGCAAGGTCGTCTGGACGGCGGGTATGGTTCTCTTCACGGTGGGTTCGGCCTTCTGTGGGTTTGCTCCTTCGTTGGGCTTGCTCATCGCTGCCCGCACGGTTCAGGGCGTAGGAGGTGCATTATTAATGTCGATAGGCCCGGCCATGCTCACCAGCGCCTTTCCTGCTCATGAACGTGGCCGTGCACTCGGCATCAACACGATTACAGTTGCACTCGGCGTTAGCATTGGTCCTGTTCTGGGTGGCATCATCACGGCGTCTCTTTCGTGGCGCTGGATCTTCTATGTCAATGTTCCCATTGGTCTCATTGGTCTCATCGCAACTCTGCTCATCCTCAAAGAGCGCATCCGCCTTAATTCTGGTCGCTTCGATCCGCTGGGCGCTCTACTGATTGCCGTCTGCATGGCCGGGCTGACCTCTGGACTTTCCTTTGGACAAGAACTGGGGTGGACTTCGCCCCTGATTCTGGCCTTCCTCCTCGCGAGTATTCTTGCTCTGATCGTCCTGCCATTTGTGGAGCGGCGCGTCCGTAACCCGGTCATTGTGCTGTCTCTTTTACGCAATCGCGTCTTCAACTCGTCTATTATAAGCCTGCTGCTCAGCTTTCTGGCGCTCTCCGTTGCTACCTTCTTGATGCCGTTCTATTTTGAGCAACTGCGCAGTTTTTCAACGATCCTGTCCGGTATTCTCCTCACTCCGATACCTATTACGTTGGCTCTCACGGCCCCTTTGAGCGGTTCCCTGGCGGACCGAATTGGTTCGCGCTGGCTGACGGCTGGTGGCCTGACTATCGCCTGCATCGGCCTGGTACTGATGAGCCAGCTTAATGAAAACAGTTCCCTCTTCGATATGGTCTGGCGGATGGTTTTGACGAGCGTTGGTCAGGGGTTGTTTCAGGCACCAAACAATAGCGCGCTGTTAGGCTCCGCGCCACCCGATATGCAGGGCAGTGCCTCTGGTTTTATGGCGACGGCTCGTGTGATGGGTCAGAGCTTGAGTGTAGCCCTGGCGGGTGCAATCTTTGTCGGTCTGGGTGGTGCCACAGCTGGGAACGCTCTTACGACACATGCCAGCAACGTCCAATATATCGGAAATCAACAGATCTTCGATACAGCTTTCCAGGCAGCATTTCTTGCCTGTGCGGCCCTGGCAGCTATCGGTATTGGTGCCTCTCTGGTACGAGGGAAGGAAGAACGCCGAAAGTCAGGAGTAAAGTAGATCATCCCCTAACAGAAATAAATGACAAAATACTAGAGGATTGAAGCGGGCAAAACCTCATGAACCGGCTTCAATCCTGGATAGATGTATATGCCAAAAATCAGTATGCGATAAAGCATGACGATCTGCGTATATTTTTACTAGAAAATCTGTGGAGCTTGCACAGATAAAGCAGAACTGGGATATATCATCTCGATATTATACTCTTTGTCGAGAGAAAAGGAAAAAGACGATGCATGTTCCGCCAGTGGACCCGCGAAAGGCGGCGATGGAAGCAGAATTCAAAATAAAAGAAAAAGAACGGGAAAGAGATGCCTCTCTGTATCTGAGAGATACTTCTGGAGCTTTTCAGGGGAAGCAACTTTCCAGGTTCGCATCCGTTCTTCCACAGTTTATAACGCTTCTCCTTCTCGTTGCTGGTATGGTGCTTCTCTATTACTTCCTTCATTAAAAATGCTCATCTAATAAAATGCTCATTTTTTCTACAGCATTATAGTAAGCTACTTAAAGTCTCCAGGCAAAGAGCCTTACATGTTTAAGTTGAGTTTTAATGCGATAAAGTTTTTTATCAAATCTACTCATATCATCAGGCAGAAGTTTGATGTCGGACAGAAAAGCAATTTTCTCGACAACATCATCAATTGACATACTTTCTGTATTCAGGTGTGATTGAAAAACTTCATTTGACAGTCCTTCCAAACATCTATCTATCTGTTGTGCTCCCCAGGAATCAGCTCCATCCCCTCTGCTTTTTAGTCTTTTCAGTAAGGTTGCTTTTGAAGCCATCAATGCATAGTGTTTTACAATCACTCCATGATTTTGTAAAGAACCAATTATTTCATTAAAATATTTTGGGTTAACTATAGTCATTGGAATGATTAAGACTCCCTTGTACTTTTCCTCTATATACTTTATGAGTGAAAAGTTAAGCTCTCTCCACACCTCATAATCTTGAAAGTCTCCTTTATCTTTAATACTTGATGGGATATTCTTTGAAATAAAAAGTCCCAGGTTTTCTGGGTCATAAACGAACGAATTTTCAATTCTTCTATGCAGTTCAAATGCTGTTTGTGTCTTGCCTGCTCCAAAGGCTCCATTTATCCATATAATCATAAATTAATCTCCCTATCACGGTCAAGCAAAGGAAGGCGTCATTACGTTTCCACCTCACCCAACTGCCTGCGCCAGAACATTCAGCCAGACATGGTTGCCAGCGGTGTCCCGATACTGCTCAACTGGCACAAATCCAGCATGCGAGAGGGAAGTCGTGATGACGGTTTGCCGGTAGTGGACAAAAAGCCGCTGGACATGGGCAAACTCGCTTATCTCTGACTCCCACATTTCGTTCTCACCTTCCAGCAGACTCAGAAAAAGCATGCCAGCGGGGACCAGGACACGGTGCATCTGACCCAAAGCAACGGGAGCCAGGGCGTGTGGGACATGCAGCAAAGAAGAGCTACACCAGATCCCTTCAAAGGAAGCGTCAGGAAACGTGAGGTGGCACATATCCATGTGCCTGAGCTGGCCGCGTACCCGCTGACGCGCTTGAGCCAACATCCCAGACGAAAGATCGATCCCTGTGGTGCGAAAGCCCTGAGCCTCCATCCAAGCCATATCGCGACCAGAACCACAGCCGACATCGAGAATATGCGCGCCTTTCGCGAGATATCCCAGAAACCTCTCTCCCAGTTCGACGAGACGTTCTGGCATCGCTTGATGGCGCACGGCATACTCCTGGGCAATGAGATCATATGCCTCTTCTGCTTGGTAACGAACCATCCCTTGTCTCCTTCCATTGCAGTGCTGAGTGGAACATACGAGAGAAACCCGTGCAATGCTTGCCCTCTGTGAGGCAAGCTATCTGGAGTGCAACTCTTCTTGTCATCTTGTTGCGCATCCCGTGAGTGACAGAGATCTTCACAGCTGAGTTTACAGCGAGAAAAAACTATAGCACAAAGGAGTACCCATGCATGAAAAGTAACCTCTTACGACCATTTTTGCTTTCTCTGCTAGCGATAAAGGCAGTAGGCTTCGACTTACAAAGATGCACGAAAAAGCCCATCTATAGCACTCTTTCTCTTTGCTATAAATGGGCTTCTAAACTGGTTTTATGATGGGCGACAAGGGACTCGAACCCCTGACCTACTGCGTGTAAAGCAGCCGCTCTAACCAACTGAGCTAGTCGCCCTGATTTGTGTCTCGTCTCAAGAAAATGGGCATCCATTTTCTTCACTTTCTGGACGCCCTTATCTTTGACAATGCCCTCGAGTGGACTCGAACCACCACGCCTCTCGGCACAGGCCCTCAACCTGCTGCGTATACCATTCCGCCACGAGGGCAATTTTTGTGGGTTATCACGGAAGACATAATACATCTTTGCGTGAAATTTGTCAACGGTTTTCTTGCCGTGTTTTAAAATCTCCTCTATCTTCCGCCTGCTTGCTCCATCGCATAACGTCGCAGCAATCCTCCCCCTGTCCGTGCTGGTCCGGCACTCACCGATTCAAGCTGTGGTTGCGCGCTTCCATTGTCAGGCACAAGGCCCGGCAGCGATAAACCCGGGCGATACTGCGGCTGCCGAATCGCGATAGGCTCGTCAAATGAAAGCTGCGGTACGCCTCCTATGCTTTGCGGGCCTCCAGCGCTTCCTGTGAAAACTGGCTGTTCATCAAATGAGAGTTGCGGCACCCCATCTATGACTAAAACCGGCTCGGCAGCGAATGAAAATATATTGCCTCTGGCTGAAGTTGTTGCAAAGAGGCCATCAGCAGAGGAAATGGGTTCCTTGATGGGTTGCGCCTGCTGCGATTGTTCCCACCAGGGGAATGCGGGCGATGAGAGGGGTTCGGCAATCGGCGAGAATTCGTTGACATAGAGCGGAGGCAGTTCGATACCCGGCTCCAGCGCTTCCGTGACCTTCTCCACTTCCATAACCGTCGCCGTACGTCTCCTGACCCCTAACCCTGCCACCGCCAGTAGCAGAGCCACCATCAGTCCACCAATTACCAGCAACAACGAGTTTTGTGGCAAAGCATTGCCGGTCATCACAGGCGTTTGCGTTTGCGTGGCTGCTGTGGGCTGCTGTTCCGTTCTGGCTTGACGGCTGGTATCGGCCTCTGGATTGTGAGCGGCCTCAAATTGGAGCGCGATAGGAGCATGACCCAGAGTTGGCGTCGGTGTTGGCGGAGGTGCCTCTCCACGATAGCGCAACATGTTGTTGACGACTTTATTTGCCCATTCCAACGAAGTACTCGTTCCCACATAGGGATAGCAGATGGTATAGACGGAGGTCAGACCACGATTGACGTAGCGGCTGCGTAGGACCGTGAACCAATCGGCAGCAGCAGCGGCATACGAGGGATAGAAAATATAGCCGTTGGTTCCCTGAACAGCGCCGGGATTGCGGTTATTCAAGCCAACTCCGGCCTGTCCATCGTTCGTCTCCACCCACCAGACGGCCAGAGCAAAAGCATCATCGATATTGGCGGCACGAGCCGCCTGCTCCACCACTTTTCCGGTGCCAGCCATTGGACTACCGACGCTGGCAAAGATTTTATCGACAGTCTCCGCTGGCAGCGTTGGCGGTCCGACAATATTTCCACCATCTGCCCGACTGCTTTGCCCTTGAGCAATCTGCCAGGCCAGCGTTACGCCACCGCTCAGCAAAATGAGCAACGTACTGAGCAAGAGAGCTATATGCGAACGCGATGGTTTGCGTTGAACCGATTGTATCATCATAAATAATGACCTGCCTTCCAACGACGACTACCGGCGATTTTGATCTCAATTCATCAAAACACGTACTCAAAATGTTTCAAGGCAAAAGGGACCGGGAAAGAGTACGTGCGAAATTTAGTAATCAAGCAATCTTAAACGTCTTATTAGTTATACTACCCTGTGTTTCCAAATCATTTTGTCAGATAGAACCTGATGCATTGGCACCAGAAGAGATATTTCAAATAGATAGTTCTACCATTGTACCATGCCATGTGATTCTGAAGAGTGTGTTACGTTTTTAATAGGTAGTATGTCCCACAGGGGTATGCTATACTGAGAGGCGCATATCTTATCCTATACAGCAGTTGAGTGAAGATGGGGGTTCGCCATTAGTCAGCATAGCGGCCAGAATACGCAAACTGGACACCTGGAGCGCCGTACCTTGCTTCATCATAAACGTTATCTGATCCTGCGCACTATTGGCAGGGGTGGTATGGGTGCGGTCTATCAGGCGAAGGATCTGAAACGTCATGTTCTTTGTGCCATTAAGGAAATGAGCCTTTCAATGGTTCCCCCAGAGGAGCAGGCGCAGGCTATCCAGAATTTTAAGGATGAGGCAAAAATTCTCTGGGGGCTGAATCATCCCAATCTCCCCACCTTTTACGGTTTCTTTTCAGAAAATCAACGTCACTTCCTGGTGATGGAATTTATAGATGGGCGCACGCTGGAAGATTTGCTTGAGCAGAATCGCGGTCCTTTCTCCGAAAGGCGTGTGCTTGGTTGGGCGCGTCAGTTGTGCGACGTGCTGGAATATCTCCATAGTCAGAATCCACCCGTGATCTTTCGCGATATGAAGCCGGGCAATGCCATGCTCACCCGCGACGGACAGGTGAAACTGATCGATTTTGGCATTGCCCGGCTTTTTCGTCCCACTGGCTCGGTTGATACACAGTTGCTCGGTACTCCCGGCTTTGCGCCTCCCGAACAATACGGCAGCGCGCAGACCGACGAGCGTTCGGATATTTATTCGCTGGCGATGACGCTTTACCAGTTGCTTACCGATAAGCTGCCAGAGACCGGCTTTGGTCTGAAAGATGTCCGCGCCGACAATCCACGCATCTCGCTCGCCGTCGCCCGAGCATTGGAGAAGGCGGCTGAGATGGATGCCGATGACCGCTACGACGACATCGCCGAGTTTCGTCGGGCACTACTCGGTCCTGGCACCTTCTCCTTTGATAACGGCGACGTGGCAACCACTCCCGAAGAGCTGGCCGCCCTGTGTGCGCGCTATCCCGACGAGGCCTCCGATTATATCGCAAACGGCGAGATCGAGTCCTGGTTGTATGAGATTGGCGAAACGGAGCTTGCCCGCACCGCACGCTATATCCGCACCATGTCTGATGAGCCGATGCACGCGGTCGAGCGGTTCTTGCAGGCTATTCTTGGCAAAAATGCTTATCTGCGCCGGCCAAAGAGTCAAACCACTTCCACTGGAAACTCTCGTGGTGGGCGTGTGCAGCCAATGAAGACAGCGACGCACAAAGTTGCTGTTTCGCTACTGGTAGACCCACCCGTGTTGCAATTTGGCGAGGTCTATCAGGGCGTTTCTGGCCCCCTGACCATAACCATCTCTGGCTCTCATGGCAGGCGCGTCAAGGGCGCGATCCATACAACCGAACCCTGGATTTTGATCGACCAGCTTCAGTTCGACGATGCGACGACTGATATCAACGTTCAGATCAATAGCACCTCCTTACGTGCTGCGACTCATTATACCGGCAGCATTCTCATTGCTCCTGAGAACGAGGGGGCGAAGGAGCAGATCGTGACGGTTGAAGTGGATGTGCAGAACTATCCTGTGCAAAATGGCTGGCGACCCAGAGGTGGCAAGACGATTGGTGCAGATCTGGACGAAGAAGAATACGAGGAATATGATGAAGGTGACGAGCTTGTCATGGACAAGGTTGCCACCTTTTCATCGGACGGACAATCTCAGGTGTTGATTCGTCAGCAGCGGGCAAGCTCTATCAGCACACGAGCGAAGAAATATGAAGAGAAATATGGTCGTTCCACCGATACGGTCGGCGGTTGGAACCCGATCCAGATTTCCAGTCAGAGGCAGTTGTGGATACAGCATGTGCTGGCCTTTATCGCTGCAATGATGGTCGGGAGCCTCGGTTATACCCTGCTTAAAGCATTACCACCTCTCGCGCAGACTCCGTTGCTCTCGCCGAGTCCCTGGTTTATTGTTATCCTTGTGTTGCTGGTGCCCGCCACGACTTTTGGGGCGCTGCTCGTCAATCGTGACGGCCCCTGGAGCTTTCGCGATAAGATCAATCATGCCTGTACCGGGATGCTTAGCTCGCTGGCTGTGTTATCGCTGGCAGAATTCATCTGGCAACTCGTTGCCCACTCGAACTTCGCACCAGCTGAGTTAGTGTTGATGCTGGCGATAGCTTCGCTAGGAGCCTGCGTCGGCGCGTATTCTTACATCAGCGAGTACATTATCTTTGGGACAAGCTGGCTGCTTTCCCATCTGCGCTGGACTGTGGTGACGATAGCGGCTGTCGTTGGTGGCATCTTTGGGTTCCTTCTGACAACGAGCGTAGCTCTGGGCTGCTTTACGCCCTTCAGCATCGTGATTGGAGCCGGAGTTGCAATCGCTCTCGTGTTGCGTGTAGACTACCTGATGAAGATACAGTATTCATAGAAGAGGGTTGGTTGTGGAGGAATATCGTCCGAAACTTGTGGTTGTACTCGGCCCGACTGCCTCTGGCAAGAGTGGCCTCGGTATTGTGCTGGCACAGCGTTTTGGCGGAGAGATCATCTCAGCCGATTCCCGTCAGGTCTATTGTGGCCTCGACATTGGAACCGCAAAAGTGACTGCTCAAGAGCAGGCGTTGGTGCCGCATCACCTGTTAGATATCGTTGATCCACAGGAGACCTACACCGTTGCGCAATTTCAGCAGGATGCTATTGCAGCCATTGCTGGCATCATTGAGCGTGGACACGTCCCGCTGCTGGTTGGCGGCTCGCCACACTACATTCAGGCCGTCGTTGATAATCTTGTGATTCCCAGCGTTCCACCGCAACCGGAACTACGTACACGTCTGGAAGCGCAACCCCTTCCAGATCTGCTTGAGCAGCTTGAACAACTGGACCCGCAGAGCGCCACCTCGATTGATCGTCACAATCCGCGTCGCGTAATCCGCGCATTAGAGGTCTGTCTCATCACAGGCAAGCCGTTCTCCGAACTGCGCGGCAAGGCACAACCACTCTATCGCAGCTTGCTGCTAGGCGTGCAGTGGCCTCGTCCGCTGCTTTATCAACGCATTGACGCGCGCGTTGATGAACGGATGCGCCAGGGCATGGTACAGGAAGTGCGCGATCTGCTAGCACGTGGCATTACTCATGAGCGACTGGACGCCTTTGGCCTGGAATATCGCTTCATCAGTCGTTGGCTCCGAGGAGAGTTTGCCAGCGAGGAAGAGATGGTGCAGCGCTTGAAATACGCAATTCACGATTTCACGCGCCGCCAACTCACCTGGTTTCGTCGCGATACACGGATCACATGGATCGAGGGCGGCGCACAAATGGAAGAGATGGGTATACAAATAGTGAGCAATTTTTTATTAGAAGAGCATAAAGAGTAAGATTACTATCTGCTTTCGATGGGATGCCAGTATTGTGCATCCACGAAATTCTCCAGGAGAAGGCCGAACATGGCAGGGGCGATGGCTGGTCCTCGCCCGGCTGCTTAAATGAGATGAACAACCAGGAGCTTTGCACGATTATGGGAGATGCGAAACCAATTGCCAGGAGTGCGATCGTGGCGGAGGAACAGTGGGATGTGGCAGTTTCAAGGGCGCTTGCACAGGTACAGGGAACTCCTGTCGATGTTGCCTTGCTTTTTGCCAGTGGCGCATATGCAGGGCACTATCCTGCAATGCTACAAATGATACGCCATGCCACTGATGCATCTATTGTACTCGGCTGTTCAGGAGAAGGTGTGGTTGGTACGCGGACCGAACTGGAGCGGATACCGGCTCTATCGCTCATGACGCTTTCTCTCCCTGGTGCAACGCTGCATCCCGTCTATTTTACCGAAGAGATGATACAAAACTACAGAACGCCGCAGCAGTGGCGCGTGGCCCTCGATCTGCCGTTAGATGATGTGAACGCCTGGCTGGTCTTCGCCGATCCTTTTCGTCTCGATTGCGAGGGGTTGATCAACACGCTGTCTCTGGCCTATGCTGACCTGCCTCTGCTGGGTGGATTGGCTTCCAATGATATGGAGGAGCGGCGTACCTACGTCTTTTACAACGATGAGGTGTTTGATGAAGGCGCGGTCGGTCTGGCTATTGGTGGCGCTTATACACTGCACCCTCTGGTTTCGCAGGGGTGTGAGCCGATAGGTGAACCCTGGACGATTACTCATGTGCAGGATAACAGTATGATTGCCACCATTTCTAACCGTCCCGCTTATGAACTGCTGATTGAAACCATCACGCAATTGACTCCTGAACTCCAGGGCCGTGTGCAAAACAATCTGCTTGTTGGTCTGGCAGCTGATGAGTATCGCGACCATTTTGAGCGCGGTAGTTTCCTCATTCGTCAACTCATAGGTGTGGATCGCCATAATGGTGCGCTGGCTATTGGTGCATTTCCACGCGTTGGACAGACTATTCAATTTCAGATTCGCGATGCCACCACTGCTGACCGAGATTTGAAGGAGCTACTGGTCCAGATTGGCGCAAGAATTGGCGATCAGCAGCCTGTGGCCGGTATTCTCTGCACCTGCAATGGGCGCGGCGAAGGTATGTTTGGTGGGCCTGATCATGATGCAGGAGCGGTTGCGCAAACGTTTGGTTCCTTACCGCTGGCAGGCCTGTTTTGTAGCGGCGAGATTGGTCCGGTTGGCAAGCGCTCCTTCTTGCACGGTTTTACGGCATCTCTGGCTTTGTTGGTCAAATGCTAATGCATGTTTTGAGGGATGCGAGCGTCGTTGTATTATTTTGCAGCCAGAGATCTACTCCTGACTTTTTCTCTTTCCATTCAGGTAGATGATCGGTAATAATTTTACCGGGTCGCGGCGTCTCTCCAACGCGCCAGGTAAATTGGGCTATTGATCCGTTTGGCATTGAAAATGCTTTAAGAAATTGATGAAATTGTTGCATTTCTTCAGGGCTTATATTGTTTTCAATGTCTTGAGTATTGCCCTGTAGTACCCGGCGCGCGATGATCCATAGGACCGCACGAATAAACTGTTCATGACTAAAAATGGCAATAAAATCATTTTCATACGTAAAAATTTTTGTAAGTATTTGCTGTACACGCTGTATAAACAGTGAGAATGACTCGGCTCCTTCGCCATCAATGTGCAATGGGTTCAAGCATTGCCAGTATGCATGGGCCAGAGGACGACGTTCTTCTATAGTGGTATTTTGATATTGAGATGGAGAGAGATAGGTAAATTCCTGCACTTGCCACTTTTCATGTCTGCTTGCCGGGAAACGCTCTAGCGTCGGTTGTGCAGTCTCTTTAGTACGTATATATGGAGAGGTAACGATAATATCGGGCTGTGTAGTAAACGCTCGGGCGATGTATTCTGCCTGTTTCCATCCTCTTTTCGTTAATTTGACGCTCTCAGGACTTGTGGTTGGTAATCCTACATTGGCTTCGCTCTCTCCGTGTCTGATAAACCAGACGGTCGGCATACTCTCTTTTTCTCCTTTATACTGGATATAGTATTTACATTGTACCGATTGTGCTATGTCAATTGCTGACAGTTTTCTGACAATCATGTCGGCTGTCACTTTTTTTCTGCCCAATGCGTACCAATAAAAGTAACCAAAAGAATAACTACGTCAGGATTTATAGAAGGAGGGAGATTGTGACGACTTATCAGACTCCTATTGTTGCAGGGGTTTTTCAAAATCCAGAGCAGGCAAAGAACGCCTTTGATATGCTGCGTAACGCAGGTTTCAATGAAGATCAGGTGGGAGTTGCGCTGCCAGGATCGAGTAATGTGAAGGATGGCCTGGCCGAAGAATTTAAAAAGCTTGGGGTGTCCCAGGATCGCGCGCTCTACTATGAACGCGAATTTAATGCAGGACATATTGTGGTATCGGTGCGGCCTGATCAGCGCGAGCAAGAGGCAAAGACCATCTTGCACAACAATGGAGGGTATGATTACGGAGAAAACACCTCCTCACCTACACAAAGCGCCCAGCAACAACCGGGCAACCAACCCTCTACTCAAAATTATGGTCAGCAGGATTATCGTGCAAGCGATCAGTCATAAAGACACAAAAGCGTATTCTCACAAGACGGGATGATTGGCAAGTTATTTGTCAATCATCCCGTTTTTTATTGAGTACGAATGTATCTGGCAATCAGGAGGTGGAGAGGAAACGAACGGGCAGCAGGCGTAGCTTTGTCTCTCTTTTTCTCTACTGTACGTATACTTTATATTAGAGATGTCTGGCGCCGCTGATCTTTAAACTCCACTACTATCTTTCGGAGTGTCTTATGAGAGAGCAAATTTTGTTAGAACGTCCGCATATCTATATACCGGCAATTGCAATCATGCGGGCGACATTCAAGCACTCATGGAATAAGATACCAGTTGCCACTACAGCTGCTCCTGAGCATGTTTGTGGTGAGGCACGGCGCATCGGTTATTCAGGCAAAGATGAGAATGATCTTGCGCTCTATCGGCTTAAAATCCGGCCCGGGCGTGGCCTCCCCACTGTGACATTACCAGGCATTTACATTATTGAAAATGGCCTGTTTCAGGACTATGAAGACTGGAAACGGTCGCAGATGTAGCTTTTATATCGGCTGGTTAGGTATCTAATACTACCGGATTGGCCTGACGAAGATGTGCAGCGTCGGCGATGGCGTTGATCTCGACGATCCTGTTGTCTGTGATCGTGAGATTAAGCACAAGGAACAGCTCTCCTTGCCGGACCACTGCTATTCCTACTGTTCCGTTCACCAGCGCTGGTTGCGCTCCGCGCGCGCGCCCTGAGAACTGCTTAGCTACAGCCTCCGCACCACGTATTTCGCTCGACGAACCCGCAGCCGTGGCGACCTGATCTGCCCGGAAGACAACATCTGGATCAAGTACCGTCAGGAGCGCGTTGAAGTCTCCCCCGCGCGATGCTGCGAGGAAGGCGTCAACAACTTTTCGCTGGCGAGTAAAATCGGCGTCGGGCAGCGTCGAGGTTCCCCGTACACGGCGACGCGCACGGCTCGCGAGTTGTCTTGCCGTTGCGGGGGAGCGTCCCACAATCGGTGCGATCTCCTCAAATGGGACTGCAAATATATCATGTAGAACGAAGGCGAGACGCTCGGCGGGATTCAAGGTATCAAGTACCACAAGCAGAGCAAGGCCGACCGAGTCAGCCAGCAGCGCTTCATGTTCGGGATCGATCTCGTCCTCACCGCTTATGGGTTGATCCGTCTCGTATGTTCCCAGCGGTTCCTCTTGTCGTGAACTGCGCGAGCGTAACATATCGAGGCATATCCTCGCGACAATCGTTGTCAGCCAACCACCTATATTCTGAACGCTGCTCGTATCGGAGCGGCTGAAATGGAGCCATGATTCCTGTACTGCATCATCTGCCTCGTTCAGAGAACCCAGCATGCGATAGGCCACCGCCCGTAGATGGTTGCGATTGGCCTCAAATTGCTCTACCAACCATTCATGTTCG
Source organism: Reticulibacter mediterranei (assembly GCF_016587455.1). NCBI lineage: Bacteria > Bacillati > Chloroflexota > Ktedonobacteria > Ktedonobacterales > Reticulibacteraceae > Reticulibacter > Reticulibacter mediterranei. Next base: position 4,110,882 of record NZ_BNJK01000001.1, read on the forward strand.
TTATTTTTGCTGCTCACCTTCTATTCCTTCCGTCGTTGTGTTTCTCATAATAGAGACGGACGAAATTTGATAGATGTGACAGGGAAATTGGTATTATGACGACCTGAAACAACTAAAAATTGACAGGGTTGCGGAGATTAAAGCATATGCAAGTCCCAAAGAGGTGATAAGCTCTGCTGTTTTAAAAACAGAACAGCCGGGCTTATTTGCGTTTTTGGCTTCTCTGGCCGCCTGAAGTAAGTATTGCGATTGTGTTAAATCTCGTTCACCTATCCGAAAGGAAAGTTTTACCGTCCCTTAACATATCTATAAAGCATAGTTAATTTAGCGATGATACCGTATGAATGCAATGATAATAGTGGATGCGTCAAGAGAGAAATATGCGCTCCACTGAGCCAACGCTTGTTCTATCTGTTCTATCTGTTAAATTTGCCTTTTGAGAAGGAGAATCTATGTTGAAACAATGGCGCGTCGCCTTTATTCTGGTGGCCATTGCTGCGCTCAGTATGATTATTTCCGCCTGTGGTGGCGATTCCGGTACAGCAGCCACCGCTACACCCACCACTGCGGCAGGCACCACCGCCACGACCGGCAGCGCATCGTCTGGTGGCTTCAATTGTGTCTCTGGCACGATCACAGCCAGCGGCTCAACCGCCCTCCAACCCTATGTCGACCAGGTTGCCAAGCAGTATCAGAGCAAATGCTCTGGCGCGAAAATCACTGTTCTGCCTGGCGGTAGTAAAAAGGGTCTGGCTGACGCCGAGGCTGGTACCTCTCAGATCGGCAACTCCGACGTTCCCGCCGCCAGCAATCAGGCCGATCTGGTCGATCACCAGGTCGCTATTGTAATCTTCGTGATGATCGCAAATCCTGATGCCGGGGTGAAAGATCTGAAGACCGCCGATATCCAGGGCATCTACGAAGGTAAAGTCACCAACTGGAAGCAAGTTGGCGGCGCTGACAAGCCCATCACCGTTGTCAGCCGTCCTGCGACCTCCGGTACCCGCGCGACCTTCAAAAAGTTCATGCTTGACAACAAAAACGAGTCGCCCGCTCAGGCCAACAATCTCACGTCTGATAGCACTGGTACTGTCGTACAGACGGTGGAGCAAACCAGCGGTGCTATTGGCTACGTGACGCTCGGTGGCGCGAAAGAGGCCGGCACCAAAGTCATCACTACCACGATTGATGGGAAAGAGGCGAGCGCCGACAACGTCAAGACCAACGACTACAAATTCTGGAATATTGAGCACATGTATACAAAAGGTCAGGCTGATGGCCTTACGAAAGCGTTCCTGGATTACATGTTGACTGAGGATGCCTTCACGATTGGCGATGGCCTCGCTTTCGTACGCGTCCCCAATGTTCCCGATGACATCCGCGCAACTCATAACAAGTAATATGTCTTATGGTCGTCCCTATCTCGCATAGGGACGACTTCTGACTGAAAGGAAGGAGGAGAGGCGTGCAGAGAGCGCAAATGATGCGTTTATCAGATCAGATCGCCCGGATTATCTTCCTCAGCTGTGCCGTATTGATTGTTGCCGTGATCGTCGGCGTCTTTTACTTTGTAGGATCACGTGCATTTCTCGTTTTTACTTCGCCCGGTGGGGCCTCGTTTAAAGATTTCTTTACAGGGACCACCTGGGACCCTGCCGCCAACCTCAACGATGAACCCTCCTATGGAGCCTGGGGACTGATTGTAGGATCGTTAATCATCACATTCTTCTCGGTTCTGATCGCCACGCCGCTCTCTTTCGGCATGGCCCTGTTCATGACGGAGGTCACACCGCGCTGGCTGTCGCGCATCCTTCAGCCACTTCTAGAAATCTTTACCGGGATGCCCTCGGTCGTTCTCGGCTTTCTGGGCCTGATCGTCCTGGCTCCATTTCTGGGCAAATTAACCTCTACACTCGGCTATGGCTATGCAGCCGCAATCCTTGTCCTGGTCATCATGATCCTGCCCACGATCACCAGCATCTCTATCGATGCCATACGCGCCGTACCGAACAGTGTGCGTGAGGCGAGCCTGGCGCTCGGTTCAACTAAATGGCAGATGATGAGCAAGGCGGTGATCCCGGCAGCTGCGAGCAGCCTGGCAACAGCCGTAGTGCTCGGAATGGCCCGCGCGATTGGTGAGACGCTGGCCGTCGCGATGGTCCTCGGTGGTCATGCCGCACCCGAAAAAATCTTTAGCTTGCAAGCGTTCTTTACTCCCACCACTAATATCACGAAAGCCATCCTTGAAGACTTTGGCGAAACTTCCGGCGTCGCTCAGGATGCCTACTGGACCCTGGCGTTCCTGCTGCTGGTCATTTCGTTTCTCTTCATTTGTATTAGCCGCTATCTGGCGAGTAGGAGTGTGTACAAATGAGTGCGCGTGGCGTGGAACAGATTGCCGAACAGTCTGTCGGTCAAAAAAGCTCGCTGGACGAACTGCTGCGTATCGTGCAGCGCCTGCATAGAGGCAACAGGATCGCACTGGGCATTCTCTGGGTGGTAGCGCTCTTTGTCGCACTGGTCTTTGCCGCGATCATCGTGCTACTGCTTGTGCAGGGGTTCACCGCTCTGATCGATCCGTCGTTTTACGCAGCCAGTGATCTCGGCATCGGGCGTCAGTTGTTCAATACGTTCTATGTGCTGATCCTGACCGAGATTATCCTGTTTCCCCTGGCTCTGGCGGCCGCTATCTACATGGTTGAGTACGCTCCCCAGGGGCCGTTTGTGACGACCATTCGCTTCGCAGCTGAGACGCTGGCGGGCGTTCCCTCGATTGTATTGGGCCTGTTTGGTGTCGTCCTCTTTGGCTCGATCTTCGGGTTTCATATTAGCCGCCTGACTGGTGCGCTGGCTCTGCTCTGCTTGAATATGCCCCTCTCGCTGCGTCTGTTTGAGGATGCATTGCTGGCGGTGCCGCGCGAACTGCGTGAAGGTAGCCTGGCGCTAGGCTCAACCAAATGGCGTATGATCCGCACCGTTGTACTCCCTTCGGCCCTGCCCGGTCTGATTACCGGCCTGATCCTTTCCGCTGGCAAGATCGTGGGCGAGACGGCCGCTCTGGTCTTTACAATGGGTGTCTCGAACCCCGCCAACGTCTTTACGCTGGACCCGTTGCTGTCGAGTGATACGTTGACGATCCATCTCTGGTATGTGAAGACGCAGGGAGCTGGCTCGATTCCAGGGCTGACCACTAGCCTTGCAACCGAAGTGTCTGCTGGTTCAGCGGCACTCCTGATAATCATCCTGTTCGTAATTAATATTCTTGCACGAGGCCTGGGACGGGCTATTCAGCGCCGCATCATGGCCGCTTAATACTCCCTTTCCGACCAATTGACACGCAGCGTAAATGCGTGGTTTCGTTCTCGGTCGGCATGAGAGTCTGATTGTTCAACCATTTCGTTCTGGCGACCACGTCAAAGAAGGGGTCGCCGCAGAGAATTGAGGGCAAAGCGAACCTATGAATGCATCAGCAGAATCTCCCATCAGCGGAAATGGAGTGCTTCCAGAAGGTGCCAGCATTCTCTCCCGCAAGGTTGCACGCAGCGGCCACATCTCGTATGAGGGACGCCCCTACTTTATCAGTAAGGCGCTGGCTGGTCGTTACATCCGCCTTGTGGTATTAGATGGTCGCCTGATTGTCGATGCGTCGATCCCTTTGCATAAAGAATATACCCTGAGTTAAACGTAGTGAGTGAGCAGTAGTCAAGGAGATATACTTTATGGGAAAGGATGCTCAACGCGTCAGCCAATCTGAGTCCAACATTAGTGTACATTCACTATCAGAGAAGACAATGCAAGAGAAGAGTACAGAGAAGGTGAATAGCTCTGCACCGGACACCTCAGAGGTTGCAGAGGCTACTGCACATATGGGGTCGTTTGATCCGCGCAAGACGCTCAATCCGAATGCCGATGTGAAGATCGATGTGACCAATACCAATTTCTTCTATGGCAAGAAGCAGGCATTGTTTGATGTCTCTTTGCCTCTGCGCACTCGCCAGGTCACAGCACTCATTGGCCCATCTGGTTGCGGTAAATCGACCTTTTTGCGCACGCTCAACCGCATGAACGATCTGATCCCGAATACGCGTGTCGAGGGGCAGGCATTGTTCGATGGGGAGAATATCTATGCGAAGAATGTCGATGTGGTTCTGCTCCGTCAGCGCATCGGCATGGTGTTTCAGCGCCCGAATCCGTTTCCAAAGTCGATCTTTGAGAACGTGGCCTATGGCTTGCGCATCCAGGGCAAATCGCAGAGCTATATTAAGGATCTGGTCGAGAAGAGCCTGCGTGGGGCCGCTATCTGGAACGAGGTGAAGGATCGTCTCAATGCCTCCGCGCTTGGCCTCTCTGGTGGTCAGCAGCAGCGTTTGTGCATTGCACGCGCCCTGGCGGTTCAGCCGGAAGTCTTGTTGATGGACGAACCCTGCTCCGCGCTCGACCCGATTGCAACCTTGAAGATTGAGGAGCTGATCACAGAGCTGGTTAAAGACTATACCATCGTTATCGTCACGCATAATATGCAGCAGGCGGCGCGCGTCTCTCACTTTACAGGATTTTTCCTGAGTGGTAAATTAGTAGAGGTCGCTCCAACAACCGATCTCTTTGAGCACCCCAGACAAAAAGAAACTGAAGATTATATCAGTGGACGTTTCGGCTAGTCGTATTCACATCAAAAGCGGCAAGATATTTCGTAGTTTCCCGATTTATCGGGAGGGGCTTGGGGAAAGTGGCAACCCCTCCCGATAAATCGGGAAACTACGAAATATCTTGCCAGGTTCGTAGAAAATCTTTAATTGGGAGGCTTCTCTGTGGCTCAGAAAATTCTGGTGGTGGATGACGAGGCAGTCCTCGTTGAAACCATTGCCTACAATCTGGAGCAATCTGGATATCAGGTAGTCACTGTTGCTGATGGCAGCAGTGCTTTAGAGGCGGCTCACAGTGAGACTCCTGATCTGATTATCCTCGATATTATGTTGCCTGGCATCGATGGGCTGGAGGTCTGCCGCCAGCTTCGGCGCGAACAGCAGACGGCCACCACGCCCATCATTATGCTTACGGCCAAAGGTGACGAGATCGATAAGGTGGTCGGGCTGGAGGTCGGCGCGGACGATTATGTGACCAAGCCGTTTGGTCGGCGCGAGTTGCTAGCACGGGTGCGCGCCCTCTTGCGTCGTGCCGTTTTGCCCTCCGCACAATCCGTGCGCGTAGAAGATGAGGAAAAGAACGGGAGCGGGAAAAAAGCCCAACCGGCTGATACGCGTTCTCAGCGCTTGCTGGTGGCCGGTCCTCTCTCTATCGATCTGGCGGGCCGCCGCATCAATTGTCGCGGTCAGGATATGGAACTACAGCCCAAGCAATTTGAGTTGCTGACTTATCTGGTGCGCAATCGCGGCACGGTCCTCACCCGCGATCAGTTGCTCCATAACGTCTGGGGCTACGATTACGCTGGTGATACTCGTACAGTCGATGTGCATGTACGCTGGCTGCGTGAAAAGCTGGAAGAAGATCCAGCTAATCCCAAATTGATTCAAACCGTACGCGGCGTCGGCTACGTTTTCCGCTGGGACAAAGCATCATAAGAAGAGCGAGGGAAGAATTTTTCTCTCGCCCTTTGATCAGCATCTATTCTGATGGGCTTTTATCTATCAATTTGCGTAAGAATGGCGGGATTTCGAGATCTATCCCCAATGATATCTGTATCTCTTTCTCGTTAATACTCATAGACGCATTGGGCAGGACTATCTTTTTTACGCTTTCTTCGAGAGATTTGATAACCTTGGAGCGAGCAGGCCAGAGCAAACCTTTCACTTCAGGATCTTGGAGAACTATCTGGTCACTTTCCACACAGGGACGAAATTTAATCGTTGATGCCAACGCTTTCACAACGAGCCAATCATCTTCAACATGTAAACGTATCTGGCCTACAGGCCGGTCAACATGGATGTTGATCTCGTCTAAGACAGAGGCTGGAATGGTTATGTTTATATGCAAATCTATCTCCTTATCAAGAGAAAATCTCCGCTATATAGGCTCATAGTTGCTACTTCTAACACGTTATATCCGGTTGCCAGGTTTACGCTTAAAATGTAAATTTTGAGAAGAAGTTGTTGATTTTTTTATCCATTATGCCGGTATCTCTCGATTCACACGCCCCAGGCATGTCCAGGAGCATAGTTCTAAAGGTCAAACCCTGAAGCTTGCAAGAGAATACAAAAGCTTTGATTAATTCCACTATTTCACATACTTATTTTTGAAACCCCCTGCTCTTTGTCCTCGTGTATTATTGACAGATAGAGGAATTTTTAATCGCCAGGGATGACATTGAAGAGAGCGTATTGTCACAATACGCAACAGAAAGAGGTAGTGTGATGAACATTGATCTTGGAGTATTGAATCCGGTGTTAAACCAGATTCAGTTTCCCATTAGCAAAGACAACCTCATTAAGTCTGTAGAGCAACAAAAGGGAGTCAGTAGTCAAGTAGTGGACGTGCTCCAACAACGCCTCCCAGATAAAACATTTAATTCTCTACAGGATATTCAAAAAGAGCTTGGTGGGCTGGGGGGAAATCTCGGCAACATCAAATTGCCGTGAAAGCATGTAGGACAGAGTTCAAAGTTACAGGTTACGTCGTAAATAAGTTGCCATTGAGGAAATTCTACTGGCCCAGACAAGCTAAATCTTGATGGCAAGCTAATTATAACTTGCCTATCTCAGGAATCAGCTGCCGAGCATTGCTATACTTCCATAAATGTAGTTGTATGGCTGAATTGCATTGTTCTACTGGAACAGCAATTCAGCCATACAGTTTTATAATAAGATCTTAAAGCTTTCATCACATGAAAGCTTTAAAGGCGAAATGCATCTTTTAGGGAATCCTTCCCCCAGTTTTGCCACTCTATCGAAGTGGGTGGCTAGCTAGCCTCCGAAGAATTTTCGGAGTTGAGATTCGATGACAGAATCAAGGACAACAATAGGCTTTTTGGTAATGGTCACGTGTACTGTGTTATCACTTACTTCATAGTGACCTTCGATCCCCTTGCCTGAAAAATTGCCGCTGTTTGTATCACCTGTCAGTGTTGCTCCACTTTCCTTGGCGGCGTTTTTTGCCCGTTGGAGAATGGAGGCTGTATCACCCGAAAACGGAATGTCAAAAGTCTTTGTCATTGCTATTTCCTCTTCTAATAGAAAGGAGTATCCTTCTAAAAAACTACGAGTTACTATCCCTTCAATATCGGATCCCCTACCCTTCATCTATCTCTGGCTGTGCTTTAGAAGAAATAAATGGGTCATGCTCCCACCAATCAATGCCAAGTGCTTTTGCCTTATCCACTGAGGCTACCAGCAGTCGTATTTTGATAGTTAAAAGCTCAACATCTACCAGATTAATTCTGATATCTCCAACTATCACCACTCCTTTATCAAGAATACGCTCTAGAAGATCAGCTAAATTTGTTGTTTGTAAACGGCTAACTTGCTCTGGCATAAATAACCTCTTCTTACACATTCTTGTTTGCTAAACTCTGAAACCTTATATGGGTGAGCTGCTGAAAGCAATTAAACAAGTTCTCCTAAAGGGCCTAAATCTAGATTCAAATCCTCGTCTTTTAGGTCGAAATTTGCTTTCAATTGATTCATCTTCTCATCCAAAAGTAAAAAGGTATTTCCTACAGCTTCTATTTCTCTGTCATTTAATTGATTAGCCTCTATTCTCCGAATTGCTTGTTTCTCCATAAGTTTGCGAATTAGATCAACTAGCGTTAATACAAGCTTGACCAATCCTTTTTCTACATTTTCGTGGTCGATGTCTGTTTTTGGTTGAGATAACTTGTTTAACTCATCGCCGATAGCGGATGATAACGTTCCGTCTACAGTTGTTCCATCGCTATTGCTACTCGCGCTAATTTCTTTGGCTAAAGGTGTTGAGACGAGATCATTGCTTTTCTCTTCAAGTCGTAGCAAATGGATAGACTCTTCCCGAGGAGGAATGGGCAGGGGAATTATCTCTGCTTCTCTTCGGCCACTTCTGTTTGCTGCATGCTCGACTGTTTTCACAGAGGAGAGTAGCAAACCCAGATTTAGATAAACGAGCTCAACATCTGCTACCGACAACAGTATCTCTCCCTTTACCATCACACCTCTATCTATAAGCCTATCCAAAAGCTCTAAAAGAGTAACACGTTGATTTCTGGCTATCTGCTCACTGGTTTGGCTTGGCTGATTACTCATAATACAAGTTCCTTACGTAAAATTGTACGGGGGCCAGGGACCGGAAAATTCAAGGTCTAAGCTCATAAATTCATATTTTTCCATCAAACTTTTTCCTTGTTGATGAAGATGAGCAACCTTTGTCCTCTCGACCAGGTAAGCTGCATTGAGGATCATCTCTTTCTTTTTCCCGGTCATTTTTTGCGGTAAGATGTTGTTCAGATGGGCCTCAGAGGCTTCCCTTCCTAGCTCTTGAAAAATCTCCTCTGTGACCTGGGCAAGCAGAGTAGCTATATGGTCCCTTACCTCTTCTTCCATTTTTTTGCCTAATAAATAGGCTGCTCCCCTTGACAATTTTTCTCGTCTGGCTTTCAGATCACTAAATTTAGATTCAGTGTCTACAACGTATTTATTCAATGCTTGTATATCAATATATGCCTTTAGTCCCCATTCTACTTTCCCGGCAAATCTAGCCAGGAGACTTTTAAATTCCTCACCACGATCCTGCACCATCTTTAAGACAGCTTTTTCATCTTTTAAAACTGTCCCAAACTTCAAGGGAACAACCGTAGTATCATCGTGCATCAGAGCCTCAATTACGGTCTCATGAGCTTGCAGTACCTCTCCACTCTCATTTTGAATATTTTCTGTATTTTTTGTCAGTTCAGAAATCAAGTTCTTTACCTGATTTTGAAATTGATCAATAGCGATCTCACTCACTATCACGCAGATATCATTTTCCCCCACAGAATAGACGTTGCTTTTCTTATCAACACCGACGATTTCAAGCTGTTGAGGACTTTTGCCTACGATCGCGTAGGCATAGAGTCCACGTCCAGGAATCATAGTTTGAACCTTTCTATTCTTCCTCTCTGTCCCCGTTCTTTTTTACCTGCTTATAGGAAGAAACTTCAAGATCCGCGGTCAGCTTGACAATGTAACGCTTTTTTTCGAACACCTGATATTGTGGTAAGGAAAGATTTCTTTCTAGCACTTCGGCCTCGGCTGTCCAGATGCCATTCGCATTATCAATGCCGATAACTCTTATTTCTTCTCTGACTTCTTTTGCACCAAGAGCCTCCTTCAAGAATTGTTTCACTTTTTCTCTGACTGCATTCATCATCCTTTTTATCTTCTCCATGATTTATCAACTCTTAGGGCGAAAGAATTGCCATTTATCTCAACATTAAATCGATCTATTCATGATAGTATAGCAAAAAATTATCATAAATGAAAGGGTATGTGATCCAGATTTAGTTGCATATATTGCCTCATTTGCCGATCGAGAAGATCGCGTTATAATAAGTCGGTATTATATTGTTTGTAAATTTATTGTAATCGGATTATATACGTCCAACGTATACATAATATAGGCCAGCAGCAAAGATAGTGAGCATTTCCAGTTGGGCATTTATATAAGTAGATATAAACAAGTTTGTGGCACACTATGGCATAGTCACGAAACCACGTCTATCTCTACAATATAAACTGGCTGGTTATCTGAATCTACGTCATTAAGGTTGGCCAACACTGTTTAGTCGATGATAGTGCAATGACAATTTGCACTTGCAGTATATATGTTATTACTAGATGAGGAGAACAAATATGCCCGTAGAAAAGGCACCCGCGTCCTCTAGCCTTGCAGAGGTAGTTGACAGCATTCTTGACAAAGGTATCGTCATTGATGCCTGGGTCAGAATCTCTTTAGTGGGCATCGAAGTCATATCGATTGAAGCGAGAGCGGTCGTTGCTTCTGTGGAGACGTATCTCAAATATGCAGAAGCTATTGGACTTACCGCTACAGCTGCTCCGGCCTAAAGAGGGAAACCATCTTCTAAAAGCATTCTAACCAGTAGTGCAGATGCTTCGTTGAGCTGTTATATGAACGTCCTTCTGGTAGAACCCTGTGCTACCAGGAGATGCTTTTCTGGCAACATATGCCATCGCTGGGGAGGTCTGCTCTTCGGTCTGCGAGGAATGCCAGAAGGAGATAGTAATATTCTTGAAAAGATGGAAATAATTCCAGAAGGAGATACACATGTCACCTAAAGGGATTAAAGATATTAAAGGTATTCATGCTATCAAAGGAATTGGTAGCATGAATATCCGATCCGGTCTATCGGCTGAGAGCAAAAAGGATGCAAAGCATTTCCAACTGGATGTCGAAAAAGATAATCTCATGAAGCTGCTTGAGCAATTCGAGCGCCAAAAAACGCAAATAGAAAAGAGACTCGCTGAAATTGCTCAGTTCGTTCAGAGTGAGACGCCCCAACCTGAAGGGCAGCAGAAAAGAGAAACCCAGGAAGAAAGTAGCGTTCCAGAGGAAGATGTTGCTCAAAATAAGCAGGGAGAGTTTGATTTTCGGATTGGGAAAATCTCTTTCAACGACATTATTCAGGGTATTGGCAGCTTCATTGACTTAGTAGCCACGATGGAAGCAGTCGGGAAGGGAGAAGAAAAGCGGGAGGGAGAATTTATCAGCCCTTCGGGACGTGTCAAAGCAGTCTATGGCCTCTCTATCAAAGAGGGCCTCGGGGGCAAACCAATTGTTGAGCCATTTGGCAATGTAAAAAAGGGTGCCCAGGGGCCAGTCGTTGAGGAGGAGAGAGAGCCTTTAGTCGATATCTTTGATGAACAGGACCACATTTCGGTCATTGTCGAATTGCCAGGGGTGCTGGTCAAAGATATTCATATCGAAGTCAAGGGAGATATCCTGACGCTTTCTGCTGCTAACAGTAGTCGCAAATATTACAAAGAGCTGGTCCTGCCCAAAAATGCTGATGCCAGCACCTTAGAGAGGAAGTATAAAAACGGCATTTTAGAGATAAGAATGAGTACGAAGTAGTATGAAAGATGTGAGCATTCAACTCAAAGTAGTCGAGGCTCATCCTCGCGATGTGGGGCGTGGCATTGCTCGCGTCGATCCAGAGGTGATGGAGAGGCTGAGCATTAACGACTCAGGAGAAGTCATTGGTCTGAAAGGCAAGCGGGAAACCGTAGCCAGGATCATGCCCACTTTTCCAGAGTTGCGTGGCCAGGGTGTTATCCAGATTGACGGAATTATCAGAGAGAACGCTCAGATAGGTATTAACGAGCAGATCAAACTTACCAGAATGAAAGTTGAGGAAGCAAGGAAAGTAAGATTGTCTCCTTTAACCTTCATTGGAAGAACGGCGACTGATAATGGGTATCTTTCCAGGCAACTGGCAGCCATCCCAGCCATTGCTGGCGATAGAGTACAAACGACCTTTTTGGGGGCAAAGAAGCAGGACTTTCGTGTCGTCGATACCGTACCCACGGGGGCAGTACTGTTAACATCACAAACAAGCATTACTATTGCTGGGGAGGGCAAGGCGACAGAAGCCAGATTGACCTATGAGGATATCGGCGGGCTTGGAGATCAGGTGAGGCGCATTCGGGAAATGATTGAGCTGCCCCTGCGTTTCCCCCAGGTCTTTGCTCGCCTGGGCATCGATCCCCCAAAGGGCGTTCTGCTGCATGGTCCGCCGGGGTGTGGTAAGACCCTGATTGCTAAAGTGATCGCCAATGAAACCGACGCCACGTTCTTGCAGATCTCTGGCCCGGAGATTATGCACAAGTTCTATGGCGAATCTGAGGAGCATCTTCGCAATGTCTTTGAAGAGGCGAAGAAAAAGGCTCCCTCTATTCTGTTCCTGGATGAATTAGATGCCATCGCCCCGAAAAGAGAAGAGTTGGGAGGAGAAAAACAGGTTGAGAGAAGGGTAGTTGGTCAACTGCTGGCCTTAATGGATGGCTTAAAGGAACGGGGTCAGGTTATAATTATTGGCGCGACCAATTTGCCTAATATCCTTGATCCCGCTCTGCGCCGCCCTGGTCGCTTTGATCGAGAAATCGTGATTCCCATTCCCGATAAACATGGTCGTTTCGAGATCCTCACCATCCACACCAGAGGCATGCCTTTCTCGGATGATGTGGATATGGAGCGCTTAGCCTTTCTCACCCACGGTTTTGTAGGGGCCGATCTGGGTGCATTAACGCGTGAGGCGGCTATTTATGCCATTCGCCGCCTCATGCCTTGCATCGATTTTGAGCGAGAAGTGATTCCGGTCGAGGCTCTGCTGGCACTAGAGGTGACGATGGATGATTTCCTTAATGCTTTACGTGAGGTGGAGCCTTCCGCTATTCGTGAGTTCTTTACCGAGATTCCTGATATCGGTTTTGCCGACATTGGCGGGCTGGAGCAAATCAAGCGTGTACTCCTTGAGACCGTCAAAGATCCTTTATATCATCCAGCAGTGTATGCGAAGGCGCATACCAGACCTGCCAAAGGTATCATCGTAAGCGGCGAACCAGGTACAGGAAAGACCTTGCTTGCCAAGGGCATTGCTAAAGAATCAGAGGTTAATTTTATTGCCGTCTCCGGTCCAGAATTGCTGTCCAAATACATTGGCGAAAGCGAACGTGGTGTGCGTGAGGTCTTCAAAAAGGCTCGGCAGGCTGCTCCTTGTATCTTGTTCTTTGACGAGATTGAGTCGATTGTCCCGCAGCGCGGGAAGATGATAGGCGATCAGGTCACCGAGCGGGTCGTCACTCAGTTCTTAACTGAGATGGATGGGATTGAGGAGCTAAAAGGGGTCACGGTATTGGCAAGCACGAATCGGTTGGACTTGATTGATCCTGCCATTCTGAGGCCAGGCCGGTTCGATTTTGTGCTGGAGCTGCCCAAACCGGACATGAAGGCGCGGGAGGCTATATTTCGTGTGCATATCAGAGGGAAACCGCTAGCCAAAGAGGTTGCGCTGGAAAACCTGGCCCGAGAGACGGATGGGCTGGTGGGAGCTGATATTGCCTCGATCTGCCAGAAGGCCAGCCTGTTGGCGATTCGGGAGTTTTTAGAAAGCAAAGAGGAAGATCTGGAGCATTTCGTCATTGAAAAGAGGCACTTTATGGAGGCGATGGAAGATGCGATATCCCTTGTGAACAGCAGGAGTAGGACATGAAAAACGGTACATATATCTATGGCATCATCAACACGGGTACGCCTCAGGAGTTTGGAGAGATGGGTATCGGCGACCGAGTTGCTTCCAAGGTGAAGACTCTTGGCTTTAAAGATATAGCAGCCGTTGTTTCCAACAGTACATTGACGGCCTATGACTCCTTGAGCAAAGAGAAAGTTGCCAAAGACTTAGCAGTCCATCAACTAGTCATTGAAAAAGTAATGCAGGCTTGCACCATCCTACCAGTGAAATTCGGGACTATGACAGAGACCGAAGACGAGGTGATTAAATTCCTGGAAAAAGGCTATGATCTGCTACACAACGAGCTAGATAAAGCGAAGAGGAAGATAGAACTGGATGTCGTTGCCTGGTGGGATTTACAAAAAATCCTCGCGACACTCCCTCACCAGAACGAGCAGCTTCAAGCCAGACAACAGGAAATAATGATGAAAGGAGGGGAGGTTAGCACTGAGGATAAAATCGCGCTCGGCCAACTTATTGAGCAAGAGCTGAATGCCGAAAAAGTCAGGTATCAGCAAACGATTTTGGAGACGCTCAGGCAAGAGACCGTGGATGTGCTTTTGCACGATTTGCTAGGCGATAAGATGATCCTAAATGCAGCTTTTTTGCTAGCAAAGGAACACGAGAAGTCTTTTGACACGGCGATCCAGAGCCTGGATCAAAAGTTGCTGAATACCGTCAACTTTCGAGTAGTAGGTCCACTTCCCTTATACAGTTTCGCTACTATTGTTTTCAAAAAAATTGCTCCAGAAAGAATCAAAGATGCGAAAAAAGCGCTTGGCTTGACTGGAGAAATTACGGAGCAAACTCTTCGCGACGCATATCACCGCCTCGCACAGAAATACCACCCGGATAAAACGGGCGAAGAAGATTCTACAGAAGAGTTTCAACTGATCCATGATGCTCACAGTACGTTGCAAGATTTTATCGAGAACGGATCGATGCACGTAGAAATGTATCGATGGAAGGAGGAAATGCAATGAGTAACAGTGAGGGCTACTATCTCTATGGTATCCTGGCCTCCAGCGATAGGCAAGAATTTGGCCCGATCGGTATAGGCGGAAGAGAAGATGTCGTCTATACATTGCCCTATCAGGATATAGCAGCAATCGTTTCCCGCTCTCCAATTGTCAAATATCCAGTGACCAGGGAGAATACGATGAAACATGCTAAAGTGTTGGACAGGGCGGTAGAAGAAGGCACCGTTTTGCCTGTTCGCTTTAGCACAATTAGCGAGGCCGAAGGATTGATCATAGAAAAAGTATTGCAGCCTCGTTACCAAGAGTTTGTCGATTTATTGAGAAAAATGGAGGGGAAATTAGAACTTCGAGTGAGAGCGCGCTGGCCAGACATGGATGCTATTTTTGCCGAAGTGGTTGAAGAAAACAAAGATATTAAGTCGCTAAAAGAAGAGTTACTTCACGAAAAAGACGCGCAAAAGAAACGGGCAGGAATGGTAAAAGTCGGAGAAATGATTCAAGGAGTCCTGGAGGAAAAGAGAAAAGAGGAAGCGAAAGAGTTGCTAGAGACATTAAAACCGCTTAGCCTTGAGTGGAGAGAGAATCAAATTTACGGCGATATGAATCTGATAAATGTAGCTTATTTAGTAAATAAGGAGAGGGAGGTAGATTTTGACAAAAAGGTAGCTGATCTGGATAGTATGTATGGAAAGAGAAAGCAGTTAAAATATACACGTTCGCTAGTACCATACAATTTTGTCGAGATCGTGATTCATTGGTAGGAGGCACTGTGTCATTAAACGGGTTGTTAGACACGTCCCTACAATTTATTCTGTTCGGCGGTAAAGGTGGCGTTGGGAAAACAACGATGGCTGCGGCAACAGCCGTAGAGCTAGCTAAAACGCACAAGGTGTTAATCTTTACGACTGATCCCGCACCATCGCTGGGTGATAGCTTCGGTCAAGCGATTGGTAGCGATCCCACTACGATTGCTGGCATGCCGAATCTTTATGCGATGGAGATCGATGCCAGGAAAGTCCTTAAAGAATTTAAAGAGGAATATGGCGGCGAAATCTTAGATATCCTGCAACAGGGTACCTATTTAGCAGATGAAGAGACAGAAGAACTTTTCCAACTCGATGTTCCAGGTCTGGACGAAGTAATGAGCCTCAAGAAAGTCATCGACTTTATGCAGAATTCTGACTATCAGATCTATCTTGTAGATACTGCACCAACTGGTCATACACTGAGACTTCTTACGTTACCAGAACTGTTGGATCAGTGGATAAAGTTTTTAGCTACTCTGCGCTGGAAATATCATACCGTAGTAAGGCACTTTGCAAGAGAAGAGCGGATCGAGAAAGCCGATGAGTTTCTTCTGGAAATGAAAAGAACCGTGAAGAAAGTGCAGGCACTCTTGCAAAATGCCGAGAAAACAGAGTTTGTCGTGGTCACTATTGCCGAGAAGATGGCGGTTTCCGAAACAGGGGATCTACTAAGAGGTCTTGAGCGAATGCACATTTCATCTCGACATATTATCGTCAATAATGTCTTCCCACGCGAAGAAGCTGATTTTGCCAGGCAAAGAAGAGCATTTCAGGAACGATATGTTCAGGCTATAAAGCAGGAGTTCCGTCCACGGAGTATTACAGAGGTCATTTTGCAACCAACCGAAATCCAGGGCATTGACAAGTTACAAACGCTAGGAATGCAGTTGTTTACTGAAAGCAAAGAGGAGGTTTAACCATGTTTATCCTTGACGATCTGCTATTCAAGTTACCAGCCAAAGGTTTCATGGGAATATTCAAGAAAATTGCTGAAATGGCAGAAGAAGAGTTAAATGATACGTCCAGAATAAAAGAGGAGCTACTGCAATTGGAGTTCTTGTTTGAAACTGATCAGATTACTGAGGAGGAATACCAGGAGAAAGAGGCCGCAATTATGGAAAGACTTAACGTGCTGGAGGAGCAACAGGAGGATATCACGCTAAGATCATAGTATATAGTACTTTTGCAAGCCTTCTCGCTCCTAGCGATGGGTATGGCTGACGATAATGATTCTGCCCGGCTTTAAAACTCTGTTCGCAGTTTGTATGGTCAACATCAGGACATCCTGTGTATGTATACAAAGGAATACTCATCATGAATAATTATAATGTAGCTGTGATAGGGCCACATAGCTGCGGCAAAACGGTTTATTTAGCGAGCATGTATCATAAGCTTTATACGCAGAATAAAGATGCACAGTTCTTCCTCCGTAGCGAGCAGAACAGATTACTTAATGAGAAGTATGAGCAAATTGCTAATTCAGAAGAGTGGCCTGCTTCTACAACAGAAATCTCAGAATGGCATTTCAGGTGTTGCGTCCAGGCAGAAGATGAGCATATCTACAGCGTATTTCAATTTACATATCTCGACTATGCGGGAGAGAAAATTACGGATACACAGCAAGGTTCTATCTTGCGAACTGAATTGGATGATAGATTTAAACGTGCTGACACACTCTTAGCTATACTCGATGGTAGAAGAATTCGCTCACTGATGCGCGGCGAGAAGGAGGGGGAACATTTTGTAAGTGTCGAACTTCCGAATATTCTCCAAATTATGTTAGACCGGGATGAGCCTGTCCCTGTCCATTTCATCATTATGAAGTGGGATCTTCTTCAACCAGACTATTCATTTAAGGAGGTGCAAGAATACCTTCTGGCTATCAAGGAATTTCAGCAGTTTGTGCAGGGAAGAAAGAAGTATCCTACGCGGTTAATTCCAGTCAGTTCAATCGGACCAGAATTTGCTAAACTGCAAGTTGACGGCAGGATGTGCAAGATTCCTGGGAGGACTCCGATCCCGTTTCAGATAGAGATGCCACTTGCATGTGTTTTCCTGGATATATTACAGGTTGCATTGCAGAAACTCTCCGAGGAGGAAGCCTTGTTAGGCAAAATTAACAAGCGCCTTCCTTTCTTAATGGTGCTGAAATCTATTATCCCGTCACTCAAGACGTTACGTAAAACTGTGCGGGACAAGTATAATGATAAAACTCTCGTACGTATCCTTACCCATGAAAGTCTTGATCTTCTCATAGATTACGCAGAATCCTGGGTACGAGGCATGCACGAACAAGAAGCACAGCGAGAAGAAAGGCTTCGTAGAGAGAGAGACCTCACTCTTAAAAAGATTAAGGATGAACAAACTGCGGCTAAGCATGTAATGAAAAGTTTTGAGTATCTGGTAAATCAGTTGGAGCAGGATTTTCCAGCATCCAGATTATTCAATGTAGAATAAAGGGAGAGTTGCATATCAGACGAAGACGGCTTGCCTGTCTATATGTCTGTAATTGTGCTTATCTCCCTCTAGCCTGGCAGCCTCTACCAACAAACGTCAAGTCGATTGAGAGAGCCTGATAGTGCTACTCGACAGGCCGCTCCTTCTCTCCTGGTATATGTACGGTGCTACGTTCGCCGAACGAGAGTTCGCTCAAGCCTGCTGGCCAGAGAATGCCATCGATGACATGAATAATCCCGTTCTCCGCTTCAATATCGGTCTGAACAACCCGCACGCTGTTGATCTGGATATGATCGCCAATCAGCGCACGGAGCGTGTACCCTTCCGCTTCGGTCGGCAGTTGGAGCACCTGTTCGGCGGCTGGTGATTCTTGCTGCACCTCTTTCCTCAATTCGGCTCTGCTCAACTTGAGTGGCACGATATGGTAGCGCAGAAGCAAGTTGAGCTTATCAATGTTGGTCATCAGATCGAAGCCTGTGCGCTGTTGTAGCGTATCAAACACGAGATCGTGGGGCGCAAAGAGCGTTAGCGGACGATTTCCTTGCAGTGTATATTCCAGTCCTGCCGCATTGAGCAGCATCTGTAAATTATTGAACGTATAGGGCGAGGTCAGCCCTTGCAAAACTTGCTCTATTTTGGACATCTCATGGTTCCTTATGCAAGCGGTAAGGATTTCGTAGTGGAGCGATTGATCGCGTGAGTAGAGCCTGGGAGGTGCTTGTCCCAACGCGATCAATCGCTCCACTACGAAATCTTTCCCAGAATTTGGTCGTAAAAAATCACTCGCTCATCATTCTCAGTGGTGGCACGAATAAGCAAGGCTGGAAGTAACATGACACCCCATTTCGCCGCCTTCCAAATATGCAAATTGTTGAGGAGTGGTCTATAAAGGCTATTGAAAGCGTCCTACTCTTGCGCAAATTCGACTCTATCGTATATAAAATGAATAATGCATGTTCCATGTCATCGCCCATCAGCGGTGAGCTTTTAGCATGCCTCCCTTCGCCACGAGGTTTTCGAGATGCATTCATCACTATTTTCGGAGTACCAGTCCATTGCACAGTTTGCCAGGGGGTCGGCAACTGAACTGGTGCTCGCACAATCTGTTCATACGCCTGAAGATCAGGTTATATTTAAAATATTTAATGCTGTTAATTTTCAGCAAATACATGAGCAGGAACGCTTTCAACAGGAAGTATATACGCTCAAGCAACTGCATCATCCCTATATTTTGCCGCTCTTGCATGCAGAAATTGTGCAGGGGCATCCTATTCTTGTCAGCAAGTATATGCCGCATGGATCGCTACGAACCCGCCTCTCTTCTGCCTCTCCCGGACGTATCCCTTTAGGTGAAGCATTGCCCATTATTGTGCAAATCGGGCAGGCGCTTTCGTATGCCCACGCCTGGAACGTCTTGCATAGTGCCATCAAGCCTGAAAATATCCTGTTCGATGCGAACGGCCATGCCCAACTCGCCGACTTTCCCGTACCGACCTTGCTCGCCTATACCATCACATCTTCCCAGACGCACTATATAACACCAGAGCAGCATACTGGTCAGCGCAGGAAAGAGAGCGATCAATATGCGCTTGGTTGCCTTGCCTATGAAATTTTGACGGGATATGTGCCAGAGGGAGAAGCGCCTGTTCCGCTTACACAGCTAGTTCCTGGCATTTCTCAGCATATAGATGCTGCGGTACTCAAAGCGCTGGCAGCTGATCCAGCCCAGCGCCACGTTAGTATTAACGCCTTCATCGAAGGATTGACAGCCTTGTCGCTCAAGGTATCAGCGCTTCCTTCAATGGAGATAATGGGCAGCGAACCAGCATCAGAGCTTGAGCAGCAATTGGCAGGGGCGATGAATACCGCTCTGCCAGGCGGTAGCTTGCCTGCTGAAGCATATATGCAACCGATCGATGCTGCACTGACCAGTGCGATGGATGCAACGATGAACATGGATGCTCCGATGCCCGGAATTGCAACGATGGCTTCTGCCCAATGGAATATGCCCGTAGAGCCTGTGTATGCAAATGCGATGGAGCCAATGGCTGTGAGTAGTGGGCAGGCGTGGCAATCGTCGCCTGTCGGTGCCTATCCAGCACAATGGCAACAAGAGGCGAGTATGCCACCGCCGTTGCCAAAAAGGAAGGTGAGCAGGTTGGGATGGGTGATCATTGCGCTGGTCTGCGTGGCGGTGTTGACTGCCGGGACTGTTCCTATGTTGCTTCCTCTTGCGAACAACCCGTCAAAAGTGGAACAGCAGAAGACCGCAACCCCGGTTATGCAGAATAACACTGCAACTGAGACGCCAGAGCAGGCAACTCCCACTGCAACGGTAGAGGCAACCCCAACAGAAGATCCGGCAGCTCAGGATACACCCGTTGCGCAGGCGCAGGAAACAACGCCCACACCCGTTGTAGTGGCAACGCCAACACCCAGGCCAACAGCGACGCCAACACCGAAGCCAACAGCGACACCAACACCCAGGCCAACAGCGACGCCAACACCGAAGCCAACAGCGACACCAACACCCAGGCCAACGGCGACGCCAACACCAACGCCGACACCGACGCCAACACCGACGCCGAGAACCTGTTGCTGGCTCTTATGCAAGCCATGTAAATGAAAATAATTGGTGCATCCGGCAAAACGATTGGGAAACTATGATCGTGTATAGCAGGGGCGATGGCTGGTCCTCGCCCCTGCTATACACGATCATGGCCGGAGGATTGTACAGATGTGCCGATCATCCTCATAACGACAGTTTGGTTATGAAGATGCCGCTATCACCTTCTCAACTGCTTCTTTCAGCTGGCGATACACATTATCCAGATGGTCTGGCATCACTTTCACATCGGCAATGACAGGCATGAAATTGGTATCGCCGTTCCAGCGGGGAACGATATGAAAGTGGATATGCTCAGCAAAGCCTGCGCCAGCTACTTTGCCCTGATTAAAGCCCATATTAAAACCATCGGGATGCATCGTCTCGCCTATGGCCTTCAACGCGATTTGCGCCTGACTCATCAGATCGGCAAGGACAGCGGCATCAAGCTTTTCCAGCGCGCCGATGTGCTGATAAGGCGCGATCATCAGGTGTCCGTTGTTGTAGGGATAGAGATTGAGCATCATGAAGCAATGCTCACCGCGATGAATGATATGATGGGCATCATCATGCTGCTCGGCTGGTTGCGTGCAAAAAATGCACCCCGGCGGTGGCGGCGTTTTTGGAGTGATAAACGCCATGCGCCAGGGTGCCCATAAGTTCTCCATACAAATCCTCTACGCAAGCCACATCAGGCTATGGTTCTCACTTCTTTTCTGAACATGAGAGCGATTCAAGACAAACCCACTGCTCCGCCCAGATGTGGATCTCATCTACCACCGGCTTTAAGGCGTGCCCCTTCTCAGTGAGTTGGTACTCAACACGGACCGGGATCTGTGGATAGACGATGCGATTGACAATCCCCTCTGCTTCCAGTTCACGCAGACGGTCGCTCAATACGCGATCAGAGAGTCCCTCCACCAGCGCCGTTAATTCGCAGAAGCGTTTTGGCCCCCCCATCAGAGCAGATAGCAGAAGTCCCGTCCAGCGTTTACCCAGGATTTGAATTGCGTGTTCGTAGCGAGGACACATGTGAGTTATAGCATTCGCCTGTGTCAAAGTTTCAGTTGTTTCGCTCGATTGAGTTGCCATAAATTTTCCTACCATTTCGGGTTCGCTGCACAACAAACCAGTGTAGAATACGACCACTACCA
This sequence comes from Reticulibacter mediterranei, assembly GCF_016587455.1. NCBI lineage: Bacteria > Bacillati > Chloroflexota > Ktedonobacteria > Ktedonobacterales > Reticulibacteraceae > Reticulibacter > Reticulibacter mediterranei. Next base: position 4,132,091 of record NZ_BNJK01000001.1, read on the forward strand.
GTATTATGTGCCATCAAGTATACCATGTTTCTCTTTCTAAGGCAAGCAATGCTACCGACAAAAAGTAAGTAATGATCTGTAATAGTAATTGTCGTTTGATTCTCGTATAGCTTTACCTGTCCTTTCTATCACGTTATGATATTTTCACTTGATATCAATTCATCAATTTGCTATACTCAGTGAAGAAAAGGAGATCTATGAACTCACTCTTGCGTGTTTCACTCGATACTTACCTCGACAGCTTTCACCTCTCGCTCAACTTCTCAGCAGCGGAGGGCAAGACGACTGTGCTGCTGGGAGAAAGCGGTGCCGGGAAAAGTACTGTTTTGCGACTGCTGGCCGGGCTGCAACATCCACAACAGGGCCATATCTCCCTCGATTCTGTCACCTATTTCGATAACGAGCAAAAAATAGTGGTTCCGCCCCAGGAGCGGCCCTTTGGTTACGTATTTCAGGATTATATTCTCTTTCCTCATCTCACAGTCTTCGAGAATGTCGCCTTTGGCTTGCGTGCGCAACACCTCCCGAGCCGTCTCATTCGTGCGCGAGTAAGCGAGGCGCTGGATCGGGTACATCTCGTTGGCTACGATATGCGTAAACCGGCGCAGCTTTCCGGTGGGCAACAGCAACGGGTGGCGATTGCTCGTGCGCTGGCACTGCAACCACAACTGCTGCTGCTCGATGAGCCGCTGTCCGCTCTTGATGTGCAGACGCGGCGCGAGGTGCGCCAGGAGCTACAACATATTCTGGCCGAACTGCATATTACAACGATCATGGTGACGCATCAGTATCTGGAAGCGTTGCTTTTTGGTCACTCTATCCTGGTACTCGACGATGGACACATCATTCAGCAGGGGGATCAGCGCGATTTGTTGGAGTATCCGCGCTCCTCGTATGTCGCCGAACTGATCGGGGTCAATTTCTTTCGTGGCCGCATCGTGCGCTATGAGGCCGATGGCACCTGCGTTATCGCTTTGCAGAACAGCGAGTACCAGCCCTTTGAGATTTTCGCGGCTCTCTCTGAGCAGGGACAGGAGGCAACACCAGATATTGGAGAGGAGGCATATGTTGTAGTGAATCCGCGCAGTGTGACCCTCTATCAATCACCCCCAGATGCATCGGCTCGCAACCTGTTTCCCGGCACTATCACTCAGGTATTGCGCCTGCGTTCGGGTGGTGTGCAGAGCCGCGATGGATATGTCCGCGTCAGTATTGCGCTGGATGGGCTGGGGAGCAAGTTCCCGCCGCTTACCGCTGAGATCACCGAAGTCTCCGCAACTCGTTTGAGATTGCAACAACAACGGATCTATGCAGCTTTTAAAGCGACCGAGGCCAGCGCATATACCTAGATTATTCGTGGACGGTCTCGCTCTCCCAGGTACATGTCTCTGGAATGGTCTCGTGCAATGCCGCTGCCAGGCCGTCCAGGTCCGTCACATCGTCGCGATAGACGGCCCAGGCTTTGGCTTTCTGGTCTGGTGCGGTCACTTTGCGATAGGCGATGACGCTAATACGTTTGCCATTCGGGAAAAATTCTTCTTTGACGCGTGTCAGATCTTCCCAGCGTACCTCAATCACGTTGCCCCGGCGGTCTCGCTTGACCAGTGCCTCTGGTTCCAACGTGATCGTAAAAGGTACGGGTGCGATGATGCGGAGATAGTAAATAAAGCCGAGGATAAAAAGAAGGGCTGCTATTGTGCTGCCAATGGCCGTTGCAACTGCGCCCTGCTGGATCTGGCGCAGAGTGATCCACAGCACGATGCCAACGATGCAGACCAGTCCTATAATAGTGACACTCAATTTGAAGCGGCTCAATCCTGGCCCGATAAACTCCTGGCTATGTGCCGCTGGCGAAGTTGCCATGTGAAAAACTCCCTGCTTCTCTCTGTATATGTTGCGTTCGCAAAATCGTGATTCTCTCATGGTGTATTGTAGCAACAGGAAGGAGAGCGCGCAACCGGGAGAATCTTCCTGTATCGTTTCACGGATGTACAAATTCTGGCGTGATCTCAAATAAAAAGACCCATGCAGGGAAAATCTGGGACTGGCATCCTAGCGTACTTTGCGTTACATCTTCTGTATGATATACTGAACCCGTTGTCTCAGGTTGTCCCAGTATTTGTACGACTCAATCAACTTCGTCCTGTTAGTGCGAATGCCAGGCGATCCCTCAAAGGAGGTTAACAATGTCTGATGGGAACGCTCTCATCATTCATTTTTAAGTCTCATAACGGATTGAAAGAGAATGAAAACCAGGAAAGGAAGAGCGCATCATGTTTCGACCGCATCCTTCTGGATCAATAGCTGGGACTCCCAATTCCGAGCCGCAGAACGTCCAACATGTTTCACAACAGGGTTCGCAGCGCATTACCGGGAAGCTGCTGGCAACCCAGGGCTATGTTGTCGGCATTGAAGTGAGTGGCAGCGGCGCTCGCCAATCGGTGGCGCTGGCAAATTTGGATGGAGAGATTCTCTATCGCGTTCGCCGCCCCCTGGACTACGTTCCTGATAGCGAAACGGTTCTGAAACTTCTGGATGAGATGCTGGCCGACGTGACAGGTCATGAACGGTTACAGGATGGTCGTATTTTGCGCGTTGGCGTGGCCGTTGGTGGGCTGGTGGACTCAACTCGTGGCGTTGTGCGCACCCTGTATCATGCTCACGGCTGGGACAATTTTCCCTTACAGGACTATTTTGCTGAGCGGCTTGATGTACCTTGTATAATTGATAACAATGCAAATGCTGCTGCTCTGGCAGAAGTGCAGCGTGGAGTCGGGAGCGGCGAGCGGGTAGTGCTGTATGTCGGGTTGGGACGCGGAATTGGTGGTGCGCTGGTGGTCAATGGCAAGATCTATCATGGAGAGACCTGTACCGCTGGTGAAATCGGTCACATGCTGGTACGAGACGATGGCCCCGCTTGCTCCTGTGGTCATCACGGACATCTTGAAGCGGTCGCCTCGGCCCGCGCCATTGCTGGCCGCATGATTGGTCTTTCTGTTGAGTATCCTGAAACGGTGGCTGCGCTACAACAGCTCACGGGTGGTCGCACTGAGCGCCTCACTGCCGATCAGGTGTTTCGGCTTGCGGCCAGCGGCGATAGGGTTGCACAGCATATCATTGACGAGGTTCATTCTTATCTGGGAATTGCCCTTGCCAACATCGTTCATGTAGTAAACCCGGGCATGATTATCCTGGGGGGATCTGTTGCCAAAGCCGGCAATCTGCTCGTTCAGCCTTTGCAGGAACGACTCCAGCACCTCTGTTTGCCGGCAGCTGTACAATCATTGCGCGTGGTTCAGGGAAGTCTGGGGTCGGAAGCAAATATCCTGGGCGCGGTTACGCTGGCTTTACAGGACGTATAACTGCTCAGGGCTCTTCGCGTGCTGGCGAGGAGAAACCTGCGCGTTGCCCATTGCTCAGCATCCTTTGCATGCGGGCGGAGTCTGCGCCCTTTTATAGTTACTCCAAGAATCTCAGCGTGCCGATGGGGATCTGTACCCCAATATGGATGCAGGATGAATATGGATGAATAATCTTGAGAGGCTTATGGTGGAAACAGGCCGGGTCATTCAGCGGCGCTACTTGCTGCAACGCCTGGTGAAGCAGGGACAGATTTGCGCTGTATATCAAGGCTTTGACCAGGTGCTACAGCGTCCTGTAGCCGTCAAAGTCGCTGCTGCCGAGCAGACGGCTACCTATCGAGCCGCCCTGCGCTTAACGTCCCAATTCGCTCACCCCAATATTATTGGCGTCTACGATCTTATCATCGAGCCTGATGCCTTCTATCTTGTGCAGGAATATGTAGACGGCGACGATTTTAGCACCCTACTGCAAACGCAACTCACCCCGTATCAGGTAGCCGATTTTGGCGTGCAGGTATGCCGCGCCCTCATGTATGCCGGCACTCCTTCGCACAAGGTCTGTCATGGCGATCTGACTCCTGCTTCGGTGATTCGTGACCGTTCGGGGCTGGTGCGTGTCAGCAACTTTGCTCTGCCCAGCGATACAAATTATTTCACAACCTGGAGTGTGATTGGCAACGATGGTCGTGCGTTGGCCGATGCTCAGCTTCCCTGGGGCCAGTTGACCGATGAGCGCCGCGCCGATGATGCGCGTGCTGTTGGCCTCCTGCTCTATCAGACACTCACTGCTCGTACTCCGGGCGCAGTTTCCGTCGAGCCTCCCGCCGATGGTCGCCTGCGTTTTCAGCGCAACGTTCCCCCGGAATTATGCAATATCGTTGCTCGCGCGATCGTACGTCAGCATCCTCAATATATTACAACTGCCGAGGCGCTCTATGCCGAATTAAAGCCGCTGGCTGAGGCGTTGGAGCCACCAATAGTCGTGACCACCAGTATGACCGGCATGGATGAATTAGCGGCGCGCTCTCAACCCTTGATGGGCGGCCAAATGGCTGGAGTTGCTGTACGTGAGACCGGAGCGGCGGCTCCCTTTACCGAAGGCCATGCCCCGTTCACTGGCATGGAAGCGGCATTACCTTCTTCCGCAACGGTGGCTGATTTGCCTGCTAAGCTGGCAACGGCACGTCAGGCTGCGTATGCTCAGGTGGCCCCGGCTGGTCAGGAGCGCAAGCTCAATTTGCCCGTCTTGATTGGCCTTGGCCTGGCATTGTTTGCGATCTTCTTTATCGTCGGCTTTTTCCTGTCTCGTGCCGTTTTCCATTAATCGAGGGGGGTGAATAAGCGTTTCTCGATCATAACGATATGATCAATTGCTGGCTGGTCAGCATTCTCTGTCGCTTATACTCCTGCGACTGGTTCTTGCATTCCTGTTGTGATATAGGCATGAACCAGATGCTCGCTGTTCCAGGCGAACCCGACGTTGGCGTGGCGGTCAACCAGGATCAGGCCGCCGGTTCCGCTGGCTTTTGCTCCTAGCAGCGCTATGGTCGCTTCGGCAGCATCGCGCGCTGTTGCTCCTCGCGCCACCGCATCTGTCGCACGTTTCGCAATCATCAGGCGCACGAAATCCTCTCCGTAACCTGTGCAAGAAACAGCCGCGTTATCATCAGCATAGAAGCCGCAGCCCACCAGCGGCGAATCTCCCACTCTTCCCGGATATTTATTGTGAATGCCGCCCGTCGAGGTCGCGGCTGCCAGGCGGCCCTGCTCGTCGATAGCCACCGCTCCTACGGTGCCATGCTTCTTCTCTAGTGGCTCCTGCAAGTTCTTCTCGCGCCTCTCCTTTGGTATACGTGCTGCCAGCCTGCCAATTTCGCGGCGATGATAGCGCGGCTCCTGCTCGTCGATGCCCTGTTCGGCGCGCACCTTTAACCAGTTTTGATATTGGCGCTCAGTCAACAGATCTTTAAAGGTGCAGAAGGGAATATCGTGTTGCCGGGCAAATTCGCGCGCACCTCGTCCGTTCAGGAGGGCGTGTGGACTCTCCAGCACTTTGCGCGCCAGGTTGATCGGGTTTTTTATCAGTTCAACTCCGGCTACAGCTCCGACCTGCAAGCTATGCCCCTCCATAATGCCTGCATCCATCTCGATATTGCCCTCAGCTGTCAGGCAGGAGCCGACGCCAGCATTGTACAGGGGATTATCTTCCAGGGCGCGCACTGCCGCTTCGACAGCATCCAGGGCGGTTCCGCCCTGCGTTAAAATATGCCACCCAGTCAGCGCGGCCTCTTTACAGCCTTCCTGCGTGGGTGCTATGCGTTCAGGAGTCAGCGTTCCCGCGCCCCCATGAACAATGATCGTTACAGGCATAATTCCTCCTCCAATTGATGTACAGGCATTGTACCACCTGTCGCCTCTCTCTAGCAGGCTAGCAGATTGTTTCGCCTCATCAATAGACGCTACAATAGAGTATATCGATAAATGCTGTGGATATTCAATCGAAAACTAGAGGTTATTCCAAAAAGAAGATCTGTGCTGTTATAGGCTATTCAGGCGACGGACTGGTGTATTTGTAACCCTCGGGTTGTACCCTGCGTTGAATTCATGCAAGATAGGTGTTGTGCCAGCCTGTCCTACGTTCTGTAATTTTTGCACATGCTGAATTTAATAATTCATGAGTCATCCCGGACATTTTCCCTGTGGCTCTCACACGCCTCAGCACCTTCGGCGCTTCGTGGTGGTTGAGATGGTGGCTGGAGGCGGGCTGTGCCCGCCTCCAGCCACCATCTCCTCAATCAGCGAGCCGCTGTGCGGCGAGCAGTGCGGGCAGAGGTCGCCACAAAACCATCCGGGATGACTCATAGTATCGCGTCTTCATTATCGTTTCATACATATCCAGTATTCTTATGTGGAAGTGTCTAGGAGTATGCATTTCAGTTGTAGTATTCGTAAGGCATCAATAAGGGGCGTGAATTGAACAAACGTACGGTTACTATTGGCCCTGTCTTTCTGGTTATCTCTGCCAGTGTTGCACAGGCGCTACAAGCGAGCCAAAAAGACTATCCACACCTGCCTGATTCGACCCAGCTAGAGGTCGATATGAATCTACTCAACGATCAGAGTGGTGTTCCTGCGGTGGTTGCTGACAATGAGCAAAATCCTCATAAACTGTTTTTATATACGCCGTCGTATTCTCTAGAGCTAGACGAAATAGAAGAGACTAAAAATGGATATCGTATCAAGCAGATCGAGCCTGTCAATGTACAGATGTATGATCGCTTAGCACAGGGATCGTTGTCGCTCTCTGCTACCCGCTGGCATCTCTGTACGCAGGAGAAAGAGATCCCCAGCGGCCAGAGCAGCCACTGGCAGGTGATCGAGAAAGAGTGGCAACTGTTGCAAGAACAGATTGAGCAGCTTCGTGAGCTAGCTCGACGAGATGCTGCTCCTGTATTGGCTCATTCACTATTGCCGTCGCAGCATGAACGGTATCTCGATCTGGCTGCATCCTTGCTTGAGCTAACCCATTCACTGAAAAACGAAACGAACGAGGTCCTTCTCTCCGCTCAACAAGCAGCCGTAGCGCTCTTGAGAGAGGGGAAAGCGGCCAATCCTTATTTGCTCACGGTGCTGGTGGATCACAGCTATCAACCATACGAAGAGGCAACTATTCCTCTGGTAGCGGGAGAGCTGAGCAGTGAGCAAGAGGAGATCCTGCAAAAGGGGCTGTCGGTGCCTGACCTGCTCCTGATTCACACAGCTCCCGCAGCCGAGCATATCAAGGCGATAGCGGAACTGATCCACGCCTGTAGCGCCAAAAAGCAGCATGTCCTGCTGGCAACCTCGACTGAGCAACGGCTTGAGGACGTATTGGGACGGTTGCCAGATGAACTATTGAGCCTGCGCCTGGATCAACAAGAGGATGAGCTATCTACCAACAGTACAGGCGCTCGCCCGGTAAAAGCGTGGGCGAGGCAGATGAGGCGGCAAATCCTGGAAAAAACTGAGGCCGCGCTCCCGCCACTGAGCAGGCTGGTTGTCTCGAAGAAAACTATCGACCAGTGGATAGAGCGTTTGCAGCGCCACATGGCCACCTTGAGCGACGAGGCGACGAAGCAGCAAGTTTCGCTCCTGCGTCAGCGTATGAGTACGATTGAGCAGTTTATCAGTACACCATTCATGCCTACACTTTTGGAGCTTGCAGCGGCAGTGCAGCAATTAGAGGAGAATCTGGCCCAGCAAAAAAACAGGCTGGAGACCTTCAATGAGCGTCAGAAGCCAGCGCTTGGCCGCCTCTTTCATGGCGTTGATCAATTGGCCCAGGGCTGGCTGAAGCGACAACAAGGGGTGGTGGACAGCTTGCAGGCGGAGTACGAGGCCAAAAAGCGGATGTATCAGCAGGCTCAGGAGACGATGTTGCAAATAGTTCGCGATGATCTGGAGTATGTCTGGTGTCAACAGCGTATCCAGGAGATCGAGGCCGAGTATGCAACAGCGCTGGCTGAAGCCACAAAAGCAGCCACGATCTTGCAAGATACCGTACGCGAACTTGTGCCTGTGCAACCGCCACTTGAGCCGTTCAGCGAATTGACGTTGCAACACTATCTCAACTGGTATACAGTCACGAGAGCGCTATTGGAGCAACGGCACGATCTTTTGCAGGAGTGGCGTTCCCAACTGTCCAAATATGCGGAAATAGTCTATCCAGAGCTATTGCGTTATGCCGATGTTGTTGGTGGTACATACTCTGATATTGTTGCGGCTAAAGAGTTGACGAAGATCACGTATGATCTGGTCATTGTCGAAGATGCGGGCGGCATGGTATTGCCAGATCTGCTACCTCTGCTGGTGAAGGCCAGGCGAGCCGTACTGGTGGGCAATCCCGATCAGGTAACACCATTCGATAAAGAAGCCGTGCAAGCCGTGTTGCAAACGTGCTCTGATGCCGAACAGACGCCAGAGATTACAATCCAACTTACCAGCAGCGTTTTTGCGCAGCTCTGGTCCTCGCCAATCGATGCCGCGCATACTGTGTGCCCGGCTGCACCGGTTCAGGAGGGTGCTGAACCTGTCGAAAAAGCAGAGGAGAACAGTGCGCCGGAAGAGGTCCGTGTTAATACCTCGCCATTGCCTGCCGAAGAGGGGAAAGAAGAGTTGCCGCCAGACCAACCAGAGGAGCAGGCTGTGGCACCTGATGAGCAAAGCGAGTCCGCACGGATAGAGTCCGCACGGATAGAAGAAGAGGTGATATAGGATGAGTGTGGAAAACCCTGCTGTGATCCGACCTTTCGCAACTCCTGAGCAGATCGTCGAGAAGGTGCTGGCGTTGCCTGATTGGACCCCTGTGCGGCTCTTTGGCATATTATTTCCGCTCTGGGATGTTGATGCTGTCGGCGTTCGTGGCGAAGCGCAACCATACCCGTTTTTTGAAAAGATCATCGAGCGCGGTATCGTTCAAACCGGGTTGGTCTCTGAGGCTATGCTAGCCGATTTCCTGGGATTAGAGCCTGATCTGGTTGAGCGCGTGCTGGCCTCACTGGAGATAGCTGGTCGTCTGGTGAGGATTGATGGTCAGTTCCATTTGACATCACTGGCTGTCAAATCGGTGCAGGAGGGCAAAAAATACGTCCCGACCAGAACGCATCTCAAGCTCTACTTTGAGGGTTTTTATTCCAAGCCACTACCCAATACACACTACGACGGCGTGAAGATCCTCTCGCAGATGGAGGTCGAAGGTTTCGTCGAGGAGCGGCGCGGGACGGATTGCCCCTTCTATCGCCTGTATAGCTTTCAGCGCTGGACCCCACTGGCGATCAAAGAGCTGGCTCTGCGCGAGGATCGAATGGAGTATCATGTCCCGGCAGACATGGAGCAGATCGCGTTGCTTCGTGTCACTCCCGCATACCTGCCGCTCTATATCGTCGAGGCCCGCAAGCAGCTTGTCGAGGCCACCCCCTATTATATGGTCTTTTCGGCGATAGAGGATGAGCGCGACAAATTCCTCGAAAATCTGGTCAATTCCTACTCTGAAATGATGTTACCGCTTTTTGGTCAGGAGCCGCTCGATTTCACCACGATGTGGGAAGAGTGGCAAAAAGAGCAAGGTCTCTCCGCTGCTCATATCGAACGGCTAGAAAATGGCCCCTGGCGCGCAACGATCCCCGCTGACGAGTTGCACTCAGAAGCGAGCAAAATAAGCGCCTCAGATCTGGGAAGCTATCATATGAAATATGGCTATTTCCTGCACCTTTCAGGCGAGGACGAAGCGCCCGTTGAGCCAATAAAAGAGCCAGAACAGAGCGAGGATGCGGAGCCAGAGGCAGAGAAAATAGAAGAAAAGATCGATCCTGTTCCCCCTGATGAAGCATCTGAGGAGAAATAGCGATAATCGATAGATACTCCCGTAGCGACAATCCCTTGCGGTTGTCGCGGGCACCACCGACACCACGAATGGGGGCCCGCGACAACCGCAAGGGATTGTCGCTACGGGAGGGGGAAGCGCTCCTCCTCTATTTCAGCGTTGCCTTTTCATTTTCTTCTGGTATACAATATACAATATACAAAACTTCTGATAGAGATGTGGATAGCTGGTCAGGGAATCAGAAATGTATGGAGGAGTGCGATTTGATGGATAAAATGGAACATTACACGCTGCATCAGCGCATTTATTATAAACTTCGTGAGCTTATCGAGTCGGGGAAGTTGCCTGGTGGCATGCAGCTTGATGAGCGCACGCTTGCACAGGAGTTATCGGTGAGCCGTACGCCCTTGAGAGAGGCGATTGCGTCGCTTGTGGAGGAGGGGCTTGTCGAGCGCCGCCCCTATCGTGGCAATTTTGTGCGCACGTTTACCGCAAAGCAGGTCAATGATCTCTATCGGGTGCGTCAGACGTTAGAAGGGCTGGCAATTCGCCTGGCCGTTTCCAACATCACTGAAGATGATCTGGAGCGGATACGCGCCATTCTCGCTGAAGCGCAGGAGGCGTTGGAGCACGACGATATGGCAGCTTATAGCCTCGCCGATCAACGGTTTCACGAGACCATAGCTCTCTTGAGCGGCAACGAGATTTTGATAGAGTCCCTGAATCGCCTGAAACGTCAGATTCAGATTGTGCGTATCGGAGCGAACCGTGACCCGCAGGTCGTTCGGCGCACTGCACTCGAAAGGCCACGTATCCTATCTGCACTCGAAGCACGCGACGCGGATCTGGCAACGCGTTTGTTAGAGGAGCATATCGACGGCGTTCGTCGTTCCGTCGTGGCCTTGATTGAGAATACCACCATCGCGACAGAGTAATATGTGATCATTTACGAGAGGAGCAATAAGTGAACGAGCAAGATGTTATAAGAAGGGTTACAGCCGAAAATCGGCAAAACATGAGTTGGGGCAATCTTGCATGGTTGGTGGGAGCAGCGCAAATGCCAGGAGCGGAACAGACGTTGGGTGTGGTAACTATTTTGCCGGGCAAGCGTAATCCATTGCATGCTCATCCCAACTGCGAAGAGCTGCTCTACGTCATCTCTGGCGAATGTGATCATAAGCTGGGTGATGAACTTTTTCATCTCACGCCCGGCAGCGTGATTCGCATTCCACGCGATATCCCTCACTGGGCGCTCTGTACCTCCGGTGAACCGCTCGTTGCCGTCGTCTCTTTCTCTTCTCCAGATCGGCGCACCAACACTCTGGAAGAGAGCGGCGAGATTGCATAACGGACTAGTATTTAAAAGGAGCCGAAGGAGCCAACAATGAAACGATTCAACATTGCAGTTGTCGGTTGTGGAAATGTTTCTCGTATGCATTTTGAGGCTTATCAGAGCCATTCCGAACGCATCCAGATAGTGGCAGCCTGCGATCCCGATAGCGGAAACTTGCAGCAGGCACAGCAACAGTATGGATTTGCTCAGGGGTTTGCCTCTTTAGAGGAGATGCTTGCTCACGCCGAATGGGAGGTGGCCGTTGTTTGTACTCCAACTCCTATACGTAAACCTGTTGTAGAGGCTCTAGCGGCGGCGGGAAAACATATTTTTGTCGAAAAGCCCTTCGCCGATTCTTATACTGTTGCTCAACATATGGTCAACACATGCGCTCAGGCGGGTGTACAACTTGCTGTTAATCAGAATTTTCGCTATCACTATCCGTTTGAAAAAGCGCGTGAACTGATCGCACAGGGCCAGATCGGGCGTGTGGTTAATATCGTACAACAGGATTTGATGTTTCGTCAGGATAAAGGATGGCGCATCCAGACCCGACGACATGCGCTTTCTGTGATGGGCGTACACTGGCTTGATGGTCTGCGCTGGCTGCTGCAAGATACTGCAACCTCGCTGATTTGTGAGACCCGCTCATCGGCGACTATCGAGAGCGTTGGAGAGACCGATGCAGCTGTACAGATCACATTTAAGCAGGGTGCTCTGGCCTCTTATGTAGAAAGCTTCTCATCGCCCATTTCAAGAACCGAAACGCTCATTCTTGGCGAGACGGGCGCTCTCGTTCTTACCTATCGCGGTCTGAGCCTGTTTGATCTGAAAGATAGTTCGCAGCCTCGCCTGCAATGGGAAAATCCGCTCAGTGGCTCCCATAAGCCGGAGGCAACCTTCATTGACTTAAACCTGTTGCTGGCCGCCTTAGAGCAGGGAGAGGAACCGGTCAATAGTGGGCGCGACAACCTGCAAACGATTGCGCTGCTCGATGGTGCGTATCGTTCGGCAGAGGAGCAGCGCCCCATCATTTTCAATGAAGGAGTGCCGGTATGAAGCTCGCTTTTTCTAAGCCAACGGACAACGATACTCAGCGGCAGCAACTCTTCACCAGCTTTCGCTCTCAGGGCTATGAGAGCTTGCAATTGAAGTACGGTCAGTACAGCGAGTATCTCCATCAGCCTGCGTGCTTTATCGAGCAATGGGGAACGGAGGCCAGCGCCATTGCCTCTGGTTTGATTGTAGGAGGTGTATTGGATGAAGCCGGGTTAGAGACCCTGCGCCGCCTGTTCCAGTTTGCCCAGGTCGTCGGCTCTGAACGTATCATCTTTTGTCACGCTCAATCCAGGCAAGGCTTGTCTAGCAGCGATATCGTGGGCTTTGCGCGTCTCCTCTCCGATCTTGGCAAGGAGGCACAGGAGCGCTATGGTATAACTCTATCGCTGCACCATCATTATAACCAGCCAGTCATGTATCGCGAAGATTTCGCCGTCTTTTTTGATGCCGCTGATGATCGATTCGTCAGGCTCACTGTCGATACAGCACATCTTGTCAAATCTGGCATCACTGATATTGCGGGCATCATCAGAGAGTATCGTCATGTCATAGATAATATGCACATAAAGGATATCGCTGATGACACGTTCAAAGTGCTTGGTCAGGGCAACATCGATTTCGCGCCAGTCTTTGAAGCGTTGCACGAGATCGGCTACGAGGGCTGGCTCTGTGCTGACGAAGAGAGTGGCAGCGACCTGCTAACAGCACTGGAGACCTGCGCTCACTTTATAAAGCAACGACTGTAGAGCAGATGACCGAGGTTAGTGAAGCAGACATTCTAATCATGCTATGTCAGTCTTTATGTCGCATTATCACACCCATCTTGTCGCGACGTAAGATTGAAAAATGACCTGCCAGGTGGTTAAAATTACTACTAGTAGATGTGTTTTAGTCGCAATTTCATAACCATTTACCAAATGTAGCGACAATCCCTTGCGGTTGTCATGGGGCAGGCGCAAAAACAAATATTTCACGTGACAATCCCTTGCGGTTGTCACGGGGCGTCACCGTTATTTCAAAGGAGGCAATGATGATTCGAGTTGCGATGCTGAGCTTCTGGCATGTTCACGCACGCGATTATCTGAAGCAGGCGTTGGAGCATCCCGATACCGAGATTGTCGCGGTCTGGGATGAAAATCCTGAGCGAGGACGTGCGCAGGCGGCTTCTCTGGGAGTTCGCTTTTATGAAAAGCTTGACGAACTCCTCGCGCAACCGGATATCGATGCCGTGATTGTCGATACACCCACCAATCTGCATCGCGATGTCATGGTTGCGGCAGCTCTGGCGGGCAAGCATATTTTCACAGAAAAAGTAATTGCTTCCACATTGCACGAATGCAACGAAATCCTGGCCGCTGTTGAGAAAACTGGCGTTAAACTGACGGTTTCGCTTCCGCGCCTCTATCATAACTATACCCTGGCGATCAAGCAGGTGGTGGAGCAGAAGTTGTTGGGGGAGCTGACGCTGGCGCGGGTACGACTCTCGCATGATGGAGCCTTGCGCACACCGGAGAAGCCAGATGGTTGGCTCCCGGCCCATTTCTTCAATCTGGAACAGTGCGGAGGCGGTGCCTTGATCGATCTGGGCTGCCATCCGATGTATCTGGTCCGGTTCTTCCTGGGTCTGCCGGAGAGCGTCAGCGCGCACTATGGCTACGTTACGGGGCGCGAGGTCGAAGATAACGCCGTCGCCATTTTGCAGTATCCACAGGGCGCTCTGGGTGTCGTGGAGGCCGGTTTCGTCAATCACTTCTCGCCCTTCACCATAGAGCTTCATGGTACAGCAGGCAGTCTCTTTTATGGCACGCCCGAAAGCAGATTGTTGATCCGCAGCACTGTTCTGGGCGAAGAGGGCAGCCGCCAGTGGAACGATCAGACCAGCACGATTCCCGCTGACGAACCAATGGCTTTCCTGCAATGGGTTGCTCATATTCAACAGGGCACGACGGCCAACGAGAATGTCCAGATGGCCGTTGATCTGACGAGACTGATGGAGGCCGCAAACCTATCAGTACAGGAGAAAGCGCCGGTAAAGCTGGCAACATTATCTGTTTGAGACGACACCGTAAAGCAGCGAACCAGGGTGGAGAAAACGCTATGAGAGCGGCAAAAGATCTGAGCAGATCGCAATACCTGGTGGCCAGGCGCAACAGCAGCCCGTTCCTTTTCGAGCCAATGCAGGATGAACCGGATGCATTGGATCGGCTGGACATCCAGTTTCGCTGGGGTCACTATGGTATCCAATTGTTACGCTGTAATCTTACCTGCTTCGGGGAGCGACAGGTCGTTCCCTTCCACAAGCACCGCGATTACGAGTTCCACTTCATCCCACGTGGGAAGGGTACGGTCACGTTGGCGGAAGGGACATTTCCGCTGCACGCAGGCATGTTCTACCTCACCGGGCCAGAGGTCATTCATCAGCAAGAGGCTGGTCCCGACGAGGATATGTACGAGCTTTGCTTGCATATCGATATCCTTCAGCTTTGCACGCCTGCGCAAGATGACCAGGAGACCTATTGGGGAGAGCAATGGGAGGTGGCCGAGGCCGACGAGTGCATTCGTCAGCTCAATACCATGTCGTCCATTCCCACGCTCGATCAATACAACGCGATGCACTGGTTTTTGACGGCGTATCAAGCCTGGCAGGACCGTGAGTTTGGTGCGTTTACCACAATTCGCCAGTCGATCATCCAGATCCTGCTTCGCTCCGCACGGGCGCATCATGTGACTCAGATTCACCCTGCGCTACCTGCTCGCGATATGACGGCATATCGTTATCAGCTTGCTACACAATATATTCGTGATAACTATGCTCGCCCACTCACCCTGGAGGAGGTGGCCGATGGCCTGCATATCAGTAGCCGTCAGCTCCAGCGCATTCTGGGTGAATACGCGAATGAGACCTTCAGCGGCTACCTGGAACGTTACCGTCTGGCTCAGGTCTGTATGTCCCTGACGCATTCCGACCAGACGGTAGAGCAGCTTGCCGCCAATCATGGGTTCTCCAGTGGCAACTACCTGCACTACGTCTTCAAGAAGCGGCTTGGTATCACGCCTCTACAATATCGAGAACAGCAGCGACGCGATACCTCGAACGAGGCATTTAACGAAAACAAAATCGAGCCATGCATACCTGATGGCGCGCCCTATATGTTATTAGGGTAAAAAAGTTGGATGAAAAAACTCGTTTTCTATTCATATACTTTCAAAAAGGGGAGAATTGCATGACCATCAAAATCGGACTCATTGGCTGTGGAGGGATTGCGGAACCGCACCTGAATGGCTACCTCAAGGTCGAGGATGCACGCGTCACCGCTGTCTGCGATGTGGTTGCGGACAATGCGAAGAAGCGTGCGGAGCAGGCTGGTGGAGCGCAGATCTTTAGCGATATTCCCACGCTGCTTGCAGAAGGCGATATCGATGCTGTAGACATCTGCTTGCCCCATCATCTGCACAAAGGTGCTATCGTTGCAGCTGCTAATGCTGGTAAGCACATTCTTTGTGAGAAGCCTCTCTGTTTGACACTGGAAGAGGCGGCGGCGGTGAAAAAAGCGGTTTCTGAGAATGGGGTAACTCTGATGTGTGCGCATAATCAGTTGTTTATGCCACCTCTCAAGCTGGCCCGCGAGTTGATTGAGAAAGACACGTTCGGCAAAGTATACGAAATCCGTACTACCGATAGCTTTTATCACAACTTCAATACCAGCACAATGGGATGGCGCGCACATCGCGAGTTCATCGGCGGCGGTGAGTTGATCGATACCGGCTATCATCCCTCGTATATGTTGCTGTACCTGGCTGGCAGCAGGCCGGTTGAAGTGACTGCCATGCTCAGTCAGCATCGCCTCAGCTTCATGGATGGCGAGGACTCGGCCCAGGTATTGGTCCGCTTCGAGAATGGCGCGGTTGGCAACATCGTTACCGGTTGGGCCTATGAGCCAGCGGACACCACCGAGCGCTTCTCGGCGGTGGCTGAGAAGGGCTATCTCTCCAGTGATGGGCGCGATCTGCGCTACAAAGTGCGTGGACAAGATCCGGTCGTGATCAATACCGTCAAACTGCCCTCTGTGCATACGTTCGATGCCGAGATCGCGGATTTCATCGCCTGCTTGCAAGAGGGACGCCGCCCGGTCCATAATGAGGATGATGGCATTCATGTGCTTCAGGTCATTCTTGGCGCGTACAAATCGGCGGAAGAGAAGCGTACAGTGGCATTGGAGGAGATCGAGTTCTAACCATACGCTCAATGTAACGCGTTAATAAAACCTGCCTGACAAAACCTAATATATGGCACCTGATGATTGTGCTAGATCGTGGATAATAGCGCAATCATCAGGTGCCATCTTATTCGATAACTCCCTTAATTCTTTCCCTCTATCCCTCTATCAGGTGCCATCTTTCTATGGTACAGTTGAATTGATAATGATTTACTTGCAGTAAATGAAACTTCCAATTTATAACAACATCGAATATTATTTCATATATGAGTTATCCCGGACTTTTTCTCTGTAGCTCTCGTACACCTCAGCGCCTTCGGCCCTTCGCAAGTGGTGTGGTGCAGGTGCAGTGGCAGGCGGGCACGCCCGCCTGCCACTGCACCTGCACCACACCACTTGCGAGCAGCGGAGCTGCGAGCAATCAAGGAGGAACTCTCTCAAAAAAGTCTGTGACGACTCATAAATATTCGATTTATGTTTAAAAAGTATTTTTCAGGAGAGATGGAACGATGAGGGAAGACTCTTCTGGCACAGCATCGAAGCAGAAGAAATTAGAAGAACTTCTCATGGAACTCGGTTCGTCTGTTGAGCACAGAGAGGCTGAACCGACGATCTATCACGCCGAGTCGCCGATTATGGAACATCCTGCGCCCGCTCCCGCTGATAATACTCCATCACAATTTGATTTGTCGAGCGATGGCACGAGGCTTTCGCGAAAACGAGCACAGATCAGAGATAGGATTGAGTCAACTCTGTTCTCTCCACTGCCTATTGATGAACCCCTTTCCCTTCCGACCATGCTGAACGATCTTGAGGAGATCGAACAGGATCATCAACAGATAGGCACGATCAGCGATGTCACATCGCTAGCGTCTCCCGTTCCAGTTCAGGAGACACCGCGTTTGTCGGTCCCTCCTCAGAGCGACGGGCATCATAGTTTCTGGTCCAGCGGCAAAGGTCGATATCTCATCGGCCTTCTGGTCTGCCTGATTTCATTGGGTGGCGCAGAACTCTTCTGGGTGTTCCAGCAGACGCACACCCCTCCTTCGGCACCGACCTGGCAGGTGACGGTCACGCCTTTCAGCACATCCACTGTACAGCCAACGCCGACCGCAACCCTGCAAACGATCACTCCCACCCCCACTCCCACACAACAGGTCGTTGCAACTGCGCAGCCTGCCAAAGAGCAACCAAAAGAGGCTGTCCCGGTCGTATCTTCTTCTTCGCCTCCTATCTCTTTTGAGAGCGGCAAAGAGGATGGTTGGAAGATCGTCGAAGGAGATGATGCCGTTAATACTGTAAAGAACGTCAAAACGAAAGAGTCAAAGGACGGGAACTACGCTCTGATGGTTTCCTTTGATTCCGAATCTGACGATGATAATACCCCGGACAGCTATCCATGTGTGGCAACCAGCAACTTTCCCGTGCCTCTGACCGCCAGACAGACCATTACCGCTTACGTTATGAAACACAAAGGCTCTAAGGTGCAGGCCAGCCTCTACGCCATTGACAGCACGGGCAAGTGGTACAAGGCCAACGATACGAAAGGCGGCACGACGCTGGTGCAAAACGACGATACCTGGTATTCCATTACCTTTACCTTGCCGGCAGACTTCAAGGGTTCTGCTTCTCAGGTTGGCTTGATCTTATTTGGCTATAATGCCGTTGTTTATATCGATGATGTAAGCTGGCATTCTTGATATCTTTTCTCTCCAATGTGTTTCGTGGGCCGGGAAGTTCCAGAAAACAGGTAGACAATGATTGATGCGAACGATACAATGGCATCATCATTTCCTGGCTTCGTACAGTAGACAATGTTTATTCAGAACGCAGCGGATAGAAAGGACTCTCTCATTAGTATGTCAATGGACTCTTCAGAGGAGCAGAACTCGTATTTCATCGATGGCGAAAATGCCGCAGAGATGGCGCGCCTGATTGACCAGGATCATGTCATTACAAAAGGCATGGGCGGTCTGTTTGCAGCGCTCCCCGATCTCTCACGGATTACCCATGTGCTGGATCTGGGTTGTGGTCCTGGTGGATGGGCTATGGAAGTTGCTTACGCGCATCCTAAAATGCAGGTTGAGGGCGTCGATAACAGCGAAATCATTATCAAGTATGCCAATCAGCAAGCCAAGATTCAGGGCTTGGATAACGTACATTTCAGCCTCAGCGATATTACCAATCCGCTCGATTATCCAGATAACTCTTTCGATCTTGTTAATAGCCGGATGATCGGCTTTTTGCCTGCTCCCGCATGGCGACAACTGATGAGTGAATGTCTGCGCGTGGCAAAACCAGGTGGCATCATTCGCCTGATCGAGTTTGAGTCGCCTGGCACAAGCACCAGCGCAGCTTTAGAGCATATGATCGAGCTATTTAGTCGTGCGCTGACAGCGGTGGGACAGAACTACTCTTCTCGCGGCCACCGCCTGGGTATTTCCGCCATCCTGCGCCGCCGACTTCAGGAGGCCGGAGCAGTCAATCTCAAACAGATAGCGCATGTGATTGATTATTCTGCGGACACCGAGGCGCACGAAGCTTTCCTGAAAGACTGGCGTACAGCCTTCAAATTAATGGAACCTTTCCTGATCGCAACCGGTGTTACAACCCCCGACGAATTTGATCAGGTCTACAATCAAATGTTGATTGAAATGATGTCCAACGAATTCTCTGCCGTGATGTTCTTGCAAACCGTCACAGGCGAAAAACCAGCCGCCAGCGCATAAACTCAAATGTCGTAGTCGAGCGATTTATCGCGGTGGCTCAAACCGCACCACAAGCTTCACCGCGATAAATCGCTCGACTACGACACGGGGAGCTTCTCAACCGGAAATTGTAGTTCTGTGACATACTGGTTCGCTTCCAGATGTTCTCCATGTTGCAGGCGTATTTGCCGTAGCGGGCCAGCATGTCGGTATCCATTCTCCTCCACCCAGCGATGCAGTGCAATATACGCCAGGCCCAGCGAGAGAGCATATCCCGTGTGAACTGTGCAGGCCATTAAGCCAGCTGGCAATGTGCGAATGTTGACCGGCTCATGGCCCGTTGGCAGTGCAACTTGCAGCGGGATGGCTGCTTCCACATCGACTGACATCTCTGCGTCGCGCATCTCATGTCTTGTGTGCCAGATAATCATATCTGTTGCGGATTGCTGCATATTATTTTGATGAAGATACGCAACGAGTTGTTCGCGCAGGCGTCCGATATCGGCAATGGATGGAATGGAGGCGCGCACGGACGCAACAGGCAGGGGATCGACTTGCTTCAAAAGAATATCGTATGCTGGCATATTTCCCTCCTGCTCGATCTGGCGAAGTCGCGTGGCAACACGTGCGAGGCGCTCCTCCTCTGCGTCGATCATCTGTCGAAGCTGTACCTGCTTGTGTCTGAAGAGCGCTTGTAGTTGCCCTAGCGATAGATCTTCCTCCAATAGTTGCGCAATCTGTTCCAGGGGAAAGCCCAGATCTTTGAGAGCCAGAATGCGGTGCAGGCGTGGGAGTTGATCGAGCGAGTAGTAGCGATAGCCCGTCTCCGGGTCCAGCATATGCGGCTTGAGCAGACCATACTGAGCGTAGTGGCGCAATGTCACGATTGATACATTGCCAATGCGCGCAAATTCACCAATCTTGAGCATCATAGATTTTTTCATGTCTGAAACATCCTCAATGGGAGCATACATCCTCATGTAAGGTGAGAGTCAAGTGGTTATGTATCTCTCTTTTGACAGATATTGTTTCTCCGCCATTTTGCGCTGTAGCTCTCCCAGAATATATGATTAAATAGTAGTCTAACATAACGAAAGGACTCGAAAGCTATACATGAGTACTTCTATGCAAGGCAAAATTTGCCTCATCACCGGAGCCAATTCAGGCGTTGGCAAAGCAACAGCTCTGGGATTGGCCCGTATGGGTGCAACTGTGGTTATGGTCTGTCGTAGTCAGGCGAAAGGTGAAGAGACGCAGAAAGAGGTTCAGGCGCAGAGTGGCACTGGCAATGTACATTTGCTGCTAGCGGACCTCTCATCTCAACAATCTATTCGTGAACTTGTAGCGCAATTTCAGCAGCAGTTTTCGCAATTGCATGTGTTGATTAACAACGCGGGGATGCTTCCGTTGGGTCGCCGCGAGACGGTGGATGGGCTGGAAATGACCTTCGCCGTCAACTACCTGGCCCCGTTCCTGCTGACCAATCTCTTGCTCGATACGCTCAAGGCCAGCGCACCGGCTCGTATCATCAATGTTAGCTCGGATGCCCATGAAGCAGGCTATATCAACATGGACGATCTACAAGCCAAAAACGGTTTTAGCTTTATGAAAGTCTATGGGCAATCCAAACTGGCTCTTGTGCTGTTCACCTACGAATTGGCGCGACGCCTGGAGGGAACGGGCATTACAGTGAATGCACTGCATCCGGGTTTTGTCACTACGAATCTCGGCCAAAATGATATAGGACCATTTCTGCGCGCAATCGCAAGAGTCGTCTTTCTGTTTGGCATCAGCCCGGAGAAGGGGGCTTCAACATCGCTGTATCTGGCCTCATCGTCCGACGTTGCGAACGTGACCGGCAAGTATTTTGAGAAGAGCCAGTCACACCCATCAGCGCCTATCTCCTATGACGAAGCCCTCCAGCATCGCTTATGGGAGGAGAGCATCAAGCTCACACATGTATCATAAAATATTATGTTGAATGTTCCGCGTAGCGACAAATCCTTGCGGTTGTCGCGGTTAAAAAGCGTAATATGTATATTTACCGCGACAACCGCAAGGATTTGTCGCTACGCGAGGGAGGGAAAACACGATGGATTTAGGCTTACAGGGAAAGGTTGCTCTGGTTATGGCGGCAAGCAAGGGGTTAGGACGTGCCAGCGCCTCGGCTCTGGCTCATGAAGGAGTTTCTGTCACAATTGGAGCACGCGATAGCGAAAAGCTAACGCAGACGGCCCAGGAGATCGGGAAAACCAGCGAGAGCCGCGTTTTGGCCGTTCCCTGCGATGTGACGCATCCCGAAGATCTGGCGACCATCGTTGAAACAACCATGCAGGAGTTTGGTCGGCTGGATATTCTTGTCAATAATGCCGGTGGACCTCCCTTTGGTTATTTTGATAGTTTCGATGATGAGGCGTGGCAGCAGGCGTTTGAACTGAATCTGCTCAGTACTATCCGTCTGATCCGTCTCGTGCTGCCACATATGCGCCAGGCCGGGGGAGGCCGCATCATCAATATCGTCAGTACTTCAGTCAAGCAGCCAATAGATGGGCTTTTGCTTTCTAATACCATTCGTCCTGGTGTGGTCGGGCTGGCGAAGTCGCTCTCGTTTGAGCTGGCCCCTGATAACATTACGATCAATAATGTCTGCCCTGGTCGCATCCTTACGGATCGCCTGCTACAGGGGGCCAGCGTGCAGGAAAAGCTTGCTCAGGGCATAAGCGCGGAAGAGGCGCTCAGTGGGCAGACGAAAGATATTCCGCTGGGACGCCTCGGCAAACCGGAGGAGTTGGGCGCACTGGTGGCTTTCCTGGCCTCATCTCAGGCCAGTTATATCACTGGCACCACTATTCCGGTCGATGGTGGCCTTGTGCGCTCGCTCTTATGAGGAGGAGAGCCACTCGCGGTCGAGGATAGCGTATAGAAAGCGATCCCACCAGCGCATCTTCATCCATTCCGTCTCGCGCAGGCAGCCCTCGCACTTCATGCCGATTCGGGCCATGACGCGAGCCGAAGCCGTATTCTCGGCAATACAGTAGGCGCAAATGCGATGCAGGCGCAGGTCTCGAAAGCCAAAGGCCAGCAGCGCACGAGCTGCCTCCGTCGCATAGCCTTTGCCCCAATAGGTTGGGTCCAGTTCGTAACCAATCTCGGCCTCCCAACTATTGAAGGAGTTGACGCGAATGCCGCAGTTCCCGATCAAGCGCTGCTCGCTTTGCAGGATGATGGAGAATTGGAAGCGCTGACGCGGCAGCTCGTCGCGCCAGTTGATGAACATTTGCACAAACTTGCGTACATCCTCCGGCGTTCGGTGATTCCAGGGGGTGAAGCGCAGGAAGAGCGGGCTGGTCTGGTAGCCATAGACCGCTCGCCAATCCTCCTCTTCCATCTCACGGAGCAGGAGGCGCTGCGTTGTCAGAATCATAGCAGTTACTCTATCCCAATATCCCAGGCCTGTTGTAAATCGTCACGTGAATAACATTTAAAAGCCATCAGGGTATGTGTTTTGGTAATAGCTGGCAGTTGTTGCATATGGCGGGTGACGACATCGGCAAGCTCTTCATAATTCTGGAAGCGCAGCACCGCCACCAGATCGTATTCGCCGGTCACAGAGTACACATCCGCTACGCCCTCTATCTCCAACAGCCGTTGAGCAGTCTCGTTTACCTGTCCACGTTGTGCATTAATAAGTACGATTGCAGTTACCATGATATTGCTCCTTCGCTCTCTACAATCTTATCCTATTGGCATATGACAACACATATCACCAATTATCGCATATCAGAGGGCATCTTCCTATCCTTATAGAAGGTCATAAATAGGAAAGGTGAAAATAGAACGTTCCCGATTGACGAGATTGCACGCGGTTCACACCACGGCGTACAATGTCTCCTGAATATTTGCTAGTGGCTTTCACATATGGAAAGGAGGCGTAAGATGGAAGAGCGTTTGCAAGATAGTGCCAGGAGTGAACAGATCAAACGGGAGTTCGCGCACCTCTATGAGCAAGGACTCCACTTGCAACAGGTTCACGAGGCGGTCATGGCTCTCAATACGGCAATCGCATCCCTTCCTGAATATGATGCCCAGGCAATGCCTGAAGAGCCCTTTCCCCTCTCATCCCTGGCTTCTTTTGTGGCTCAGCCGCTAGTAGATCTAATCCGTCAGATGCTTGATAGTAGTCGTGTGATTCTTCTCGCTGTGGGATCTACAGGGCGGTTGTCCTATGTCGCAGGCAGCGGCTTTACTGCTGAACAAGAACAGGTATTCAGGTCGTCAAATGAATTAGTTACTTCAATGTTTTTTGACGAGCAGGCGCTTGCTCGTCTCTCTGTGCAGCAGGAGGTGTTTCTTACTTCTGAAGATCTGCGCCACCGCACACGATTTGCTTCAGAGTTTGGCTTCGAGAACCTTCTCGTGCTACCCCTATTTCTGGAGAAGCAGTTTGCCGGGATACTTACCATCTTCAAAGCGGGTTCTTCTGGTGGGTACACCTCTGAGGAAACGGAGTTCGCCAAAATCCTTGTGCTAGAGATCGAACTACTTGTGGAATGCCTCAGCATCATGCGTGAGCGAATTGAGTCTGCAACCGGAGCACGTGTACAGCAAGAAGTGGGTCATCTGAGCAATAGTTTCCTGACCCTTGCCAGTCATGAGCTAAAAACTCCTCTCACCGGGATCATTGGCAATCTCCAACTTGCGCAGCAGCGGTTAGCCAGGTTAAAGCGGCAGATCAGAGAGCAAGCGGAAGAAGTGAACAAGTCCATTGAGCGGATTGAGACTCCTTTAGCCTCTGCCATTGAAAGCGCTCATCTTCAGCAAGATGTCATTCATGAGATGATCGATACCCTCTCTATGCAGACCAGACCTTTAGATATACAGATGAAGGAGGAAAATCTGCTCACGCTGTTGCAAGCTATGCTAACCAGAATGCAGCGAAGCGCTCCTCTGCGCACAATAGCGTTGACAATTCCACAGACAATACAGGCAGTCCTTGTCCGTGTTGATGGTCAACAGATCATCCAGGTACTCACTAACTACCTGATTAATGTCTTGAGTCATTCACCCATCGAACTGCCAGTGACGGTCCAGTTAGTGGTGGCAGATACTGTGGCCCTGATCCTGGTAAAGGATGGAGGGCTGGGTCTCGTACCAGAAGAACAAAAGTTCCTCTGGCAGCGTTTCTCTCAGGGGAAAAGTCATGCAATCCAGCACGAAGTGGATGTGAACCTGGGAACAGGCTTCTATTTATGCAAGATGCTCATTGAGCAATATCATGGTCATGTAGGTGTCCAGAGTAACCCTGAGGAGGGAACGACGTTCTGGTTGACTTTGCCGATTGAAGCAATTCTTGAGAAATAAGCTAAAAAGTCATCCTTGCACAAACATACTGATACAGTGTAAGTTTGCAAATTTGGAACTATACTATACAAAAAAGCTGCAAGGAGTAACGGTAGCATGCAACAGCCGAGCGCGCGTCGCGTCTCCGGTTCCCTCTTTGGACTCGCCTTTGGTGATGCTCTGGGGGCCGATACCGAGTTTTTGACGGTGCAGGAGATTCTGCGCACCTATCCCCCACGCGGCCCTCTGGAGCCGCGGGGCAATCCCGCTCGCGTGACCGATGATACACAGATGGCTCTCGCCGTTGGTGAAGCGCTGCTTCAGGCGGAGCGTCCCTATACTTCCTCTACGCTGGAAGCCCCTTTGCGACAGACATTTCTCGACTGGTATCGCAGCCCGGAGAATAATCGTGCGCCTGGTATTACCTGCATGAACGCATGTCGGCAACTGGAGCGTGGCATGCCCTGGCATGAGGCGACCAATATCAACTCGAAGGGCTGCGGCGCGAATATGCGCGTGGCACCGGTGGCGCTGCTCCCGGCTGGCAATGATGGCGTTACGGAGCAGACGCGCGCTGCTATCGCTCAGTTTCAGGCCGCCCTGACGCATGGACACCCAACTGGTCTGGCTGCCTCTGACCTGACCGTTGCCACCATCGTCGATCTGCTCAATGGTGGTGATCCCGCTGATCTGCCGCAACGCCTGCGCTCTTATGCCCTCCGTCAGAGCACCATCTATCATGCCGATTGGCTGGGTCCATTGTGGCAGCGTTCGCATGTAGCTGCCTCTCCTGAAGGGTTTATCGCTTATGGTTGGGATGAGTGCCTTGCCGTACTGGATCGCCTCGATGTGGCTCTGCAAAAGAGGGATCGGGAGAGCGATCCCTGTCTGGCAACCGGCGCGGGCTGGATAGCTGAGGAAGCCTTTGCGACCGGCCTGCTCTGTTTCCTGCTCTATCCCGACGATCCGCAAGCTGCCATTCGTCGCGCCGCCGTCAGTTCGGGCGATTCCGATTCAATAGCCTGTCTGACCGGTGCGTTCGTTGGTGCCTATCACGGTCTGGCTGCCTGGCCCGGCGATTGGATCGAGCGCATCGAGTATCGTGATCGCCTTACAACCAGGGCTTTCCAGTTCTCCGCTCAAAGGGGTGCAGGGGTCTCCCTGCCGGGGCCTGGGGCGTCCCCAGTTTCCTTCCCTCCTTCGCGCGCCGCCTGCGGCGGCGCGCAAAAGAGAAGAAAAAAGGTTTTTGCGGGGACACCCCGCACCCCGGCAAAGGGCTGCCGCCCTCTGCACTCCTGCTAGATGGGAGAATTGGAAAGCCCTGGCCTTACAACGCTTGCGCTGGCATGGGAACCGCAGAGATTGTGATGTGGCAAAGGGAGCGTGTTTCTTGTAGAATAAAGGGAACATGCTTGTTTTGTAAAGAAGATGGCTGCAATTTCCCTCAAAGGATATACGATATATGCCAGAATATGCTCAGATACAAACCTATGCGACCTACACAGCGCGCAATTTGCAGACGTTGTTACAACTGTATCGCACCGTGCTGGAACAACTTGGTTGTACCGATGCACAGGTGATCGCGTGGCTTTCACAGGTCGAATGGCCGGCTTCGGAGGAGGAGGGATTTGGTGATATCTATGCCTCGCCGTTTAGCCTGCATCCCGTCGATGATGCTGATCCTATCGAGTGTGCTGGACTCTCCATCTCGTTCTACACTCAATCCGGCGCTCCCAGTCTGGAAGATCCTCCCTTGTGGATCGCCTTCAATCTGTTGTTCGATGTCGCAAAGATACGTCGTCACGCGGCCCCGGTCTATCGCTCTGGCGTAGGTGGAGCTATCTGGTATATCATGCGCGAACTGGCCGAGTCGTTCCGCGAAGTTGGTATCTACTTTACCGACGAATGGCAGGAGAATCAGTCCTGGCGAGCTATTGCGGAAAATGTAGGCGATCCCTGGATTTTCGATCTGGCAATTTTCCCGCGCGAGCTGGCGGATCGTTTTAAAGAGGTGCCCCCAGGGTTTCAGGGAACTGTCATCGAGGGCGGCTTTGGCTTTGCTCAGGAGAATCGCTGGCCTGCCCTCCCCTGGGATGAAGCTGGCAGTTAGCGGAACCAAGCAGCAGGTCCAACTAAAAATAAACTTTTTGGTCAGTGAAAAATCAGGTGTCCCGGCGTTTATCTAATGACAATGGGGTCGCCTGATTGTATTTTTGGCTGCAACATTTCACCGACAAATAACGTCTATTACTACGTAATCCTCTCTGACGTGGATTTGATGCTCAAGGAAGCGCACGGTTCATCGATTTGTTTGATTCGGTTAATGTTGTACGAGTGGAGGGATGATACAACGAACGCACCGACAATTGAGAAAGGACAGGAAAAAGAGCATGACCCTTGAATGTAGTACCGACTTCTTTATCTATGTCCCGACTGTGCAGGCTGTAGAGACCCCTTCTCGCGTGAACAAGGCAAGAAGTGACGAGATCGCTTCCAGACATGCAAATTTGCCATTCACACTTTCTCTGAAAGAGTGGGTGAAGATTCCTCTTGAGGGACCACTTGTCGTCTATGCCCGCCTGCGTGAAGGACAACTGGCGTTATTATAGATGTATTTTTTATTTGTAGGTTGTTAATATTTGGATGTTTAGGTATGGCAACGGCTCGTCTTTCCCCTTGCCATACCCGTTTTTTTCAAGGGAACCAGACGAGGACAAGCCATCGCCCCTCCCATATCCGTTTTTATTGAATGTCCTGTTGGTTGCCGTACTGATCCTGACTACCCCTGGTGCCATATTGATCCTTATCGCTGCCCGGGGGCACGATATCATGCACGGTGCCATATTGATCTTTGACATCGTAGATCCCTTGACCGCCCGGCGTATCTGGCTCGTTCTCTGAGCCTATGGGATTCTGGCTGCCATATTGATCCTCGGCAGCTGGATCAGAGCCCTCAACCGGTCCCATCTCCAAATCTTTCAGATTGCCATAAAGATCTAGATCAGGATCATTCAGGTCGCCGTACTGGTCATCGTCAGAATCAGGATTGGGGTTATCCAGTTCGTTATATTGTCGCTGGATCTCTGGATCGTTCACCACTTCTTCTGGCGAACGTCGATCCTTTCGCTGCTTGTCAAATGGTTGTTCTTTATTGACAGATTGCTCTGTCATGCGACGACACCTCCTTAATTTTTATGGGCGTAATGTTGGCGTTGTGATCTCAGGCGTGATTTATCTGGGTTGTTGCACTCCCTTGTACCAGATAACACGTAAGGCAACAACAAATTGTTTCACAGCAATTTCTCTTGCTTCACCGCTTCTTAACATTTAATAATCCCCCAATTGTCGTAGTTGCTCGATAAATAGAGTGCTTACGACAATTGGGGGATTACCGGTTTATTTGGTGAAAATCATACAGTTAGATGATAAACTTTCCATCCTCATAGCAAAGCTGCCCATCGGCATATACCTTACCCTGGCGCAGATCACAGACCATATCCCAGTGTAGCCCTGACTCGTTAACGCCACCCGATTCGGGGAGCGATGCCCCCAGTGCCATATGCATAGTGCCGCCTATCTTCTCGTCAAAAAGCGTATCGCCGCTGAACTGCTGGATGGAATAGTTCAGGCCAAAGGCGACCTCGCCCAGCGTGCGCGACCCTGCATCTGTATCAAGCATCGCATTGAGAAAATCCAGGCCACGACTCGCGCTACTCTCTACCACTTTGCCATGCTCAAAGGTCAGGTACACGTCTTCCACCTCGTTGCCATCGTAAATAGCGGGATAGCTGAAGCGCACAGTACCGTTTACCGAGTCCTCGATGGGACCACTGAAGACCTCACCATCGGGGAAGTTCTCGGTTCCAGCGCAATTAATCCATTTGCGACCACCAACACGATAGGTAATATCTGTATTGGGCGTCACGATATGAATCTCGTCATGCTGGGCCAGGAAATCCGCGATTCGCTGCTGCTCTGCATGGATTTTGCGCCAGGCTGCGATGGGATCTTCAAGATCGAGCAAGCCAGCTCCATAGACGAAATCCTCGTATGCACTCAACGGCATGCGGGCATCCTGCGCGTGGGCCTGTGTGGGATAGAGCGTGCCACACCAGCGCTCCGTGCCGTTTGCCATGCGCTCCAGCGAGCGTTTTGTCAGGGTAGCCTGAGCTTTGCGCTTTTTCGCAATGCGTTTTGGATCAATCGTACTCATCGCGCGCGTGTTCTCTTCTGCCCAGATCGTCAGGGTCGCGTCAAAGTAGTCTGTGACAAAGACATTGAAGTCGGAGACGTATTCCAGTTGCTCATCGTTGCTCTCCTGCAATTCGATCTCTTGCAGACCTTCGAGACCGATAAACGTCGTGACGTAAGCACCAGCCCGGATCGCCTCGCGGTAGACCTCACGAACGAGGGGGGCCGCAATGTCTTTGCTTTTAATCGCCAGTTTATCGCCAGGTTGAAGCTTGAGAGAATAATGTACCAGCACCTTTGCCAGCTTTTGATGTCGTGGGTCCACCATGTATAGTCCTTTCTACTGCCAGGCCAGGAAACAAATCCTATCTAAGATTCCTATGCTCATTCTTACTAAGTAGTATGACACTAGAGCTAATAAATCTCACAGAAATGGCCCCTTTGGAGGATGATCTCCCACTTCGTAGAGGAGCGATGTTCGCGTTGGGACGGCCTGTGAAGCGGTTCCACTAACGCAATACATTGCTCCACTACGAATTACCAGGGCTACTTCTGGCCTCGTTTTTTATGTCAGGAAAACAAAAATGGAAATTAGGAATTTCTTATTTTTCTAAGGATTGAGCGGGATGATTTATTGACTTTTGCAGACGAGCCAAGTACAATAAAAAAAAGATGGCGTTGTGATTTAACCAGGAGGCATCTTCATGGCTGTTGCACATACAGACTTTTATCGTCATGAAAACCTCGTCCGCAAATCGATACAGATACCCTCGTCCCAACACAAGGAGCTAAAAGCTCTGGCTGTTGAATTAGACTCCTCGCTAGGAGACGTAGTGGAGACCATTATGGAACTCATGCAGCAGGACAATTATGAACAGTTACGCTTAGCAATCATTCAAAAACGCGAACGCGCGATCTCCTCTCTCAACCACTCCCTCGACGAAGCCTACGCTTATCTCGGTTCTATCCCAGAAACTTTAGAAGACGCTCAGTTCTTTTTTGATGCCGGGCGTGAAGGTATGGTTGCATGAGTGATGAGGCCAGGCAAACCCTGCCCAGCCCCAGACAGTATGAGGTCCATAGATTTCCAGGTCCACGTCGTGGCGAAATCTGGGATGTAAATTGGTCGCCGGGTCGTGGTGCTGAACAACAAGGCACTCGCCCAGCATTAATTATTCAGAATGATCGGGGCAACTCTTCTGAATCGTATCCCTTGACTATCGTTGCCTCTATGAGCCGCACCGAGCGCGAGTTGCCTTTGCACGTGCGTATCGCTCCTACCCCAGAAAATGGGTTGACCGATTACACCGATGTCAAGTGCGAGCAACTGATGACGATCGAGAAATCACGCCTATTGCGGAAGCGTGGCTCGATCAGCAGCGAAGAAATGCATCGCGTCGATCTGGCGCTCAAACTGAGCCTGAACCTGCTCATCTAAACCTTTTTTGTGCGGCTCACAAAACTGTATCTCGACAAACGGTCAGATGAAGAACTGGTCTACTCTGACCGTAAAGTCTTTTATTACCCAGGAAGGCAAGAAATCCTCTCCTCGGAAGATACCGAGTCGGTGGTAGATGCCAGCTTCCAGGGCATAGATTTCGACGCTCCGTGCCAGCGGATCAACAATCCAGTATTCACGCACTCCTCCCCGCGCATACGCATTATATTTCCTGCCTCGATCATGCTCCACCGTATGTGGCTCCAAAATCTCAACAACGAGATCAGGTGGGCCTGTAACATGTGATGATAATAAAAATTCATTGTTCACTCCTCCCAGTAATACCAACAAATCAGGTTGTACTACTGTACGAGGTGCGAACTCAACATCGATGGGACCAGCTATAACGTTTCCTCTGCCTTTTAACGTTACAAATGAGTAGAAATAGTATCCTATACAAGCAGCGATTTGTTGATGAGACACCGTGCGAATCGGTGGGGCGACATACAAAACTCCATCTATAATTTCATGACGACATCCATCATCGGGGAGTGCTGCATAGTGGCTGTAGGTCCATTCGCCCTGGCGCGGTCCGGGGACATGATCGGCAGGAGTGATCCCTTCTGGCAGTTTGGGCGTACCTGGCATGGTGGCTCGACCTTTCTTGTGTGTGTAGATGGATGCTCTATAATCCGTGCCGCTCCACATATCCATAGTTCTTTCCTCCATATTGATGAGGGATAAGCAAACCCTATCCCATTGATTATACCATAAACCACACTTAGAAGCTCATATTATTACAACATACTTTTTATATAATGTAAATACCTAAAAATACGTATATTGCGATATATCTATGTTGGTGAAGCGCAAATACGCAAAAATGGCTATGTTGGTGCGTCTATCTGGTGATGGAATAAGCTGGTACTGTCTGCTTGTTTTCTTCTATAGATACGGAGTTTACAACCTCATCCCTATTACTATAACCAGAAAACAGCCAATGTGTATGGCTGATCCCAGCCAACGCAATTGGCTGTAGCTTCGCTTCAACGACGTGTGGTAGAATCATTCTATCAGCTTCTACCAATTCTACACACGCCAGGAGATACATATTCATGCAAAAGCAGACAGGTACAGTACAGGTTAAACGCAGTTTTCCAGAGATGCTCAAAGGCGGGGTTATTTGTGATGTCGTCACACCCGATCAAGCGAAAATTGCTGAAGAGGCCGGAGCCTCGGCTGTGATGGCACTGGAGCGTGTGCCAGCCGATATCCGCGCTCATGGTGGCGTTGCTCGTATGAGTGACCCCGAATTGATTGTGCAAATTAAAGAAGCCGTGACAATTCCGGTCATGGCGAAGTGTCGCATTGGTCATTTTGTAGAGGCCGAAATCTTGCAGGCCATTGGCATTGATTGCATCGACGAATCTGAAGTGTTGACGCCAGCTGACGAGAGCTTCCACGTCAATAAACATCTCTTCTCGGTGCCATTCGTCTGTGGTGCTCGCGATCTTGGCGAGGCGCTACGCCGCGTTGGTGAAGGTGCCGCCATGCTGCGCACTAAAGGCGAGGCCGGAACGGGCAATATCGTGGAGGCCGTTCGCCATATGCGCACCATCATGGGTGGCATTCGTCGCCTGCAAGGGCTGCCCGAAGAAGAGTTGATGACCGAGGCCAAGAATCTTGGTGCCCCTTATGATCTGGTTGTGGAAGTGGCGCGAACCGGGAAATTGCCGGTGGTCAACTTCTCAGCCGGTGGTGTGGCGACGCCAGCTGACGCGGCTTTGATGATGCGCCTGGGTGCTGAGGGCATCTTTGTTGGTTCAGGAATTTTCAAATCTGGCGATCCTTTGAAGAGAGCCAAAGCCATTGTCCGAGCAACCACGCACTATCAGGATGCCCAGATTGTAGCCGAAGTCTCGCGCAACCTGGGTGAGCCGATGGTTGGCATCAATCTGGATACGCTGCCACAGGACGAATTAATGGCACGGCGCGGCTGGTAAGTTGGGAGTGAACGGGTAACTGGTTATGAGCGAAAGACGCAACCCTGCTATGCGTATCGGCGTATTAGCATTACAGGGTGATTTTGCCGCACACATCAAAATGTTGGAAGGGCTGGGTGCTGAGGGAAAAGCGGTTCGACTTCCTGAGCATCTAGAAGAAATTGATGGTATAATTATACCTGGAGGCGAAAGTACTACTATTGGCAAGTTGATGGTCATCTACAACTTGCAGGAAGTATTACAAAGAAAAATTCAGGAAGGCGTTCCCATCTGGGGAACGTGTGCGGGCTTAATCTTATTGGCAAAAGAGACGGATAATGCTCTGCTTGGTCAGCCTTTGCTGGCCTCTATGAACATTCGCGTCCGTCGCAACGCATTTGGCAGTCAGCGGGAAAGTTTTGAGACTGATCTGTCGGTGCCGGCACTAGGAGAAGCGCCGTTCCATACATTCTTCATTCGAGGGCCAGCTGTTGAGTCGGTTGGACCGGGAGTGGAGGTACTGGCGACGCTCGATGATGGTACAATCGTCGCTGTCCGTGAAGGAACCTTGCTTGGCACTGCATTTCACCCGGAGGTATCGGGAGACCCACGTTTCCACCAATACTTTCTCCGCATAGTACAGGGCGTCAAAGGGTAGGGGCATCCCCGGTGCCCCTGGGACGACGCAGGAGTACTGGATGATACGACCGGTATTGTTCGTTGATCTACCGGGAATCATCTACGCTATTGACCGCCGCGCTCGCGGCAGGCAACACGAGTTCGCCAACTTTGTGTGCTGGCCGGAGCCGGTCGAGAGCAATTTGCCCTCGTCGCCTATCCTGAGAAACATACTTCCGCTCAGCCCTGCCTCGCGTACATGGATTTGCGAAGATCACTGGCGCATTCTCGGGTTCGCTCAGGTGTGTGAGCGCCCATCGCGCACTGCCTGGGATCTCGCTTATCTTGCCTCGCTGGTACAGCGCGATGTCTCCGGCGATGAAATACTCGCGGCTCTCCTGGAATATACCCTGGAGATGGCGGCCACACATGGCATCCTCCGCATCTTTGCCAAAGTGGAAGATGGCATCCCCGAAATGGAGATGTTCTTGCGCTCTGGCTTTCAGCGTTATGCACGCGAGTTGACATACATTTATGAGCCGCAGGCAACCTCCCTTCCTGCCTCCGAAGGAGAGCCTGCCTCATTGAGGCGCTGGAGTCGCCACCACGCCTGGGGCTTCCACCAGCTCTATCGCGCCATTACACCGCAACGCGTGCAAATGGCCGAAATGTATGATAACTACGAAGAATATACAAAGCTCCATGTTGGTACGCCACGTGCGTTAACTTCCCCTTTTGGACGGGGCAATGAGAATTATATCTGTGATGTGGGCGTGCGTTTAGGCGCGTGGTTGCGCCTCTGTCGTGGCTATGGCTCGATCCCGCATCGCATTTTTCTACATGTTCATCCTGAGCACGCTGACCTGGCGGAGCCGCTCCTCCGTTTCGGGATCAGAAGGCTCCTGGAGATAGACGTACGGCGCATCTATTGCCTGGTGCGCGAGTACGACTCTTTTGTTATAACCGCTCTACGTAATAGTGGATTTGAGCAGACCTCCACGCGGGCACTGCTCGTGCGACACGTGGCGCTCCTTGCTACGAGGCAAAGCACAGTCCCTCTACTGGAACAACGAGCGGTCTATGGCTTGAAGGGCCTGGGGACGGTCAATTCTCGCCAAAAGTTAAGAGGTGATAAAACTGCCTATGCAACATGTGATCACTGACGATCTTGAGGCTCTGCTAGCGACTCTTCCGCCTGGCATCCACGACGCGGTCAATCGGCTTGAGAACCGAAGCGACCTGCTGGAGATCGTGATGGACCTGGGCCGTCAGGCCGAGGGACGGTTCCCAGATGGGGAGGTGATCCTTAGTACACAGCCTGTGACCTACGCCGACCTTGAATACGTGGTTGAGCGTATCGGCGAATTTGGCGACGATAATCGAGCTGGTATCGAGCGGACTCTCCATCGTATCAGCGCGATGCGCAACCGCAAAGGCAAGATCGTCGGCTTGACCTGCCGTATTGGGCGAGCGGTACTTGGCAGTATTGCCCTGATCCGAGATATCGTGGAACAGGGCCAATCTATCCTGATTCTTGGTCGCCCTGGTGTGGGTAAGACAACCCTCCTGCGCGAGATTGCTCGCGTCCTCGCTGACGAGGCCAATAAGCGCGTAGTGGTCGTCGATACCTCAAATGAGATCGCTGGTGATGGCGACATCCCTCATCCTGGCATTGGTCGCGCGCGCCGTATGCAGGTCGCTCGTACGGCGGAGCAACATGCTGTTATGATCGAGGCGGTCGAAAACCATATGCCGCAGGTGATCGTTATCGATGAGATTGGCACCGAGTTAGAGGCCGCTGCCGCGCGTACCATCGCGGAACGTGGCGTGCAGCTTGTCGCGACGGCTCATGGTAATTCGCTTGGCAATCTGCTGGTCAATCCGACGCTCTCCGATCTGGTTGGTGGCATTCAGACCGTAACGCTCGGTGACGAAGAAGCTCGGCGTCGCCATACGCAAAAGAGTATTCTTGAGCGTAAAGCACCCCCGACGTTTGATGTTGTGGTCGAGCAACAGAGTTGGGAAGAAGTGGTTGTCCATCGCGATGTAGCTGATACGGTGGATAACATGCTGCGGGGCCAACTTGTGGTCGCCGAGGAACGCACGCGCGAAGAGGAGAGCGGTCAGGTCTACACTCGCCGCATTACCTCCGGTGGCATGGATGTGCCAACCTGGGGCGTGGGCAGCCTCGGTGGCACTCGTCCAGGCCAGGGCTTTACTGCCAATATGTTTGAACGCCCAGATCGAGCGGATCGCTCGACGCGTTCCGGCGGTGGCGGCAACGTGAACCAGCTTCGCCAGGTCAGTCCGCCAGTGAACACGAGGAGTGCGCGCGGCAGCGGTAGCAACGAGCGTATCCGTAACGGACAGGCCATGCCTGCTCAGTTCCAGGCTCAGGCTCCGGTGCGTGCGTTAGCTCCTACCGGGACGGCTCCAATTGATGTGGAAGCTCGCGCTGCGGTCCTGACAGCACCCCAGGTCGCAGTAGCCGAGTATCCAGAGGAGAACGAGGCCAGGGGAGAGACGACTCCTGCGCTCAAAACACTAAGACTCTATCCGTTTGGCGTCAATCGTGATCGCCTGACGGAGGCGGCTCGTCAACTGCGCGTGCCGATCCTGGTTGTGGCGAACCAGAAGGAGGCCGATGCAATCATCACGCTGAAAAATTACTATCGGCGACAGCCTGAGCGCCTGCAAGATGCGGAGCAGGCGGGCAAGCTGATGATTATTCTCAAGAATAATACCATCGGTCAGATGCAGCACGCCCTCGCGCGCATCTTTGATCTGCCCTCCTCTGATCTACCAGGTGAAGAGGAACAGGAAGGAGCATCTGGTGACAGTTTATCCTTTGATGATCCGACCAAGCAGGCGATGTTAGAGACCGAGGATGCCATTCATCAGGTGTTGAACAAAGGGCTGACAACGGCTGAACTGCCACCAGCCAATGCCTACATTCGTCGTCTACAGCACCAGATGGCGACCCGCTACAACCTGCTTTCGCGCAGTCGTGGCAAAGAGCCGAATCGCCGCGTGAAGATCTTTCGCGTCCGCGATTAAACCGCGCTTGATCTCTTTGTAGGATAGATATTAACGACCCGGTAAGCTAGCGGGAGAGGCTTACCGGGCTTTTTTTGTCTAGAATGTGCCTTTCGCCAGGCGCTGCACGCCTCACTGCTCGCTCAAGGTAAGTGGGGGCTGGTGGCAAGCGGCGCGCCTGGCGAAAGGCAATATTGAGAAAAACATGCATCTACCGCGACAACCGCAAGGGTTTGTCGCTACGTAAGGATGTGGGATGGTCAAATCGATGGAAACATTGTCACCGGGTGCTATCTACGCTATAATTCCTCTCATAGCATTTGTGCAATGAAGCATAAGATCATGTCTGCTGCCATGATGACAGCGCTGTTGTCCTGTGCAGGACTGAAAGGAGTCGGTATTATCTATGCGTCGTCTCTTAGAAAATGATACAACTGGTGAAACTACGCGTGAGGTGGATGGGGAGCGTACATCGGTTACAATTGCTGATGTCTGGCAGGCTTATAAGTTTCTGAAACCTATTATGCATCACACGCTTCTGTCTCCCTCTCGCACGCTGCGCAATATGACCGGAGCCGATATTTATTTGAAGGCCGAGCATATGCAACGTGGAGGCTCCTTCAAAGCACGCGGTGCCGCTTATAAGATTTCTCGTCTGACCAAAGAACAACTCAACGCTGGCGTGATCGCGGCTTCGGCTGGCAACCATGCCCAGGGGGTCGCGATTGCTGCCGCTCAATATAAAATTCCCTGTACTATCGTGATGCCTGAAGGTGCTCCTCTGGCAAAGGTGATGGCGACTCAGGAATATGGCGCGAACGTCGTCCTGTACGGCAGCACTTACGATGAGGCATATCAGCACTGTTGCGAGTTGCAGGAAAAATCGGGCGCAACGTTTGTGCATGCCTTTGACGATCCCGATGTGATCGCCGGGCAGGGTTCGCTTGGTCTGGAGATGCTCAACGATTTGCCCGATGCCGACGCCATCATCGTTCCTGTCGGCGGCGGTGGCCTCATCTCGGGCATCGCCATTGCTGCACGTGCGCTCAAACCTGATATTACGATCATCGGTGTACAGGCTGCTGGTGCCCCAAGTTGTCGCGCCTCCCTGGACGCAGGCCATCTCACCACGTTGCCCGCCATTCAGACTATCGCCGATGGTATCGCCACCAAGAGTCCAGGCAAATTGACCTTTTCGATCATTCAAGATCTGGTCGATGATGTTGTGGTGGTGGACGATATCGACACGATCAATGCCGTCCTCTTGTTGATGGAGCGCTGTAAGATGCTGGTTGAGGGTGCTGGTGCAATTGGTCTGGCGGCGCTGCTCAGTGGCACTGTCAAGCTGAAAGACAAAAAAGTGCTGGTGCCGCTGACGGGGGGCAATATCGATATTAATCTGGTGAGCCGCTTCATCGAGCATGGTCTGGCCGTTGCGGGTCGCTATTTTGTCATTCACACCCGTTTGCAGGATCGCCCCGGCGAACTGATGCGCATGCTCTCCATCATCGCTGATATGCGCATCAACGTCCTTGACGTGCGCCACCAGCGCCTCTCCAATCGTCTGCCTATTATGCAACGCGAAGAAACGATCACATTGGAAACCCGCGACCGTGCCCAATGCGAAGAACTGCTCAAGCGATTACGCGCAGCCGGGTATCTGGTGGAAGAGGCTCAGGCACTGGATTAGAACATAAAAGGTATGGGGACATGATTATTGGCGCATCCACGAAATCTTCAGGGCCATCCGAATATGGCAGGGGCGATGGCTTGTCCTCGCCCTGCCATATTCGGATGGCCCTCCCCGTTTCTATTGCCGGATGCCAATAATCATGCCCGTACAAATGGCGTTATAGTGGCTCGACGCGTAGAAGCACTTCGCCCTTTTGCACAACGCTGCCGTTGGTAGCGACGAGGGCTGTGACACGCCCGGAGACTTCGGCGGTAATCTCGTTGAAGACCTTCATGGCCTCGACGAGCGCCACCACCTGTCCCACCTGCACAGTTTCGCCCACGTTTACAAACAGTGGCGAAGATGGCGAGGCAGCAGAGTAATAGACGCCAGTAAGGGGCGCGTTGATGGCTACGCTTTTATCTTCGCGACCACCGCGACTACTCTCAACGGCTGTTCCGTTTGCTCCGCTCGTAGCGACAAACTGGGTGGGAGCGGAGACCAGCACCATATTGGGCTGGCGACGAATCGTGATTTCGAGGTCGCCCTCGCTCAATTCCAATTCGCCAACGGAACTCCCCTCCAATACCTGGATGATCTCTTCAACCCGTTCCAGCCAGGATGCGTTCTTCTCTTTATCCATGCTTCTACTCTTCGTACCGTTTAAAGATCAGGCTGATATTGTGTCCGCCGAAGCCCAGCACATTCGACATAGCGACGTTGACGGTGGCATGCCGAGCTTCGTTTGGCACATAGTCGAGGTCGCACTCAGGATCAGGATGATGCAGGTTGATGGTCGGCGGAATAATGCCGTTCAGAATGCTCTGAATGGAGATGACCGCCTCGACCGCGCCCGCTGCTCCCAGTGTATGGCCGGTCATAGATTTAGTCGAGCTGACTGCCAGTTTATAGGCATGCTCGCCAAAGATCGTTTTGATGGCCCGTGTCTCGGTGCTATCGTTCGGTGGCGTTGAGGTACCATGCGCATTGATGTAATCGACCTGTTCGGGCTGTAGACCAGCTTTCTTGAGGGCGCGGCGCATCGCTCTTGCCAGTCCCTCGCCGCCGGGTGCCGGCTCGGTCACGTGATGAGCATCGCTGGTGCAGCCATAACCGACCAGTTCTGCCAGGATGGTTGCGCCACGTGCTTTCGCAAATTCCAGGTCTTCCAGGATCAGCATTGCCGAGCCTTCGCCCATGATAAATCCGTCGCGGGTAGCATCGAAGGGGCGGCTGGCTCCCTGTGGATCGTCGTTGCGGCGCGAAAGGGCGTGCATATTGTCGAATGCTGCCATCGCAATTGGAGTCACGGCCTTCTCCGAACCGCCAGCAATCATTACCTTTGCGTCGCCACGTCGAATCGCTTCCCAGGCCTCTCCAATGGTGTTGCCGCTGGTCGCGCAGGCGGAAACGGCGGCCCAGTTCGGCCCTTTGGCACCGGTCATGATCGAGACAATACCAGGAGCACCATCGATAATCATCATATTAATAAAGAAAGGGCTGATGCGGTCCGGCCCCTTGTCATGCAGGACGCGGAACTGGTCATGCAGCGTTACCAGACCACCAATGCCGCTACCGATATAGACGCCCACCTCATCGGCAATGTCGGGCGTAATCTCAAGTTTTGCATGAGCTAATGCCTGCTTGCTGGTAGCGATTGCCAGCTGCTCGTAGGGATCATTGCGGCGAACCTCTTTCCGATCCATGTAGAGCGAGGGATCGAAGTTTTTGATCTCGCCTGCAAAGTGGACGCGATGTTTACTGCTATCGTAAGCAGTGATCTCGCCGATACCCGATTTGCCCTGACAGATTGCCTCCCAGTTGGAGGCCAGGTCGTTACCTAGCGAGGTAACCAGTCCCAACCCGGTTACAACTACGCGAGACATAAAGTCACCTCCTGTATGTCATCCTATCAATTCCGATGCATAATCACAGCGTTTGTGCTTGAAAATGGCTCGATATCTCAAATACCCAGCGCCTCCGCTTCGTCTTGCAGGAAGCGAGTATAGGTCTCGCCTCGGATGAACCCCTCATGACTGAGCAAGCGCTGATGGAAGGGAATGGTGGTTTCGAGTCCTTCGATGACATATTCATCCAGCGCTCGTTGCATGCGAGCAATCGCTTCGTTACGCGTTTCAGCCCAGACAACCAGCTTGGAGAGCAACGAGTCGTAATGGGGCGGGACTTCGTAGCCTGCGAAGAGATGGCTATCAACGCGCACTCCAGGGCCACCCGGTGGCAGATAGCGCTCGACAGTGCCAGTTTGGGGCCGGAAATCCGCGCTGGCATCTTCCGCCGTTATGCGACATTCGATGGCGTGCCCTCGGAACTGAATATCTTCCTGCTGCAACTGCATGGGCAGACCTGCCGCGATCCGAATTTGTTCCTTCACCAGATCGACGCTCGTTACCAATTCCGTCACTGGATGCTCAACTTGCAGGCGAGTATTCATCTCCATGAAGTAGTAGCGATCCTGCTCGTCTAACAGGAATTCGAGCGTTCCTGCATTGCGATAGCCGACCTGTTGCACTGCTCGAATCGCTTTTGTGCCGATCTCCTGACGCAACTCTGGAGAGAGATGTGGGCTGGGCGACTCCTCCAGCACTTTCTGGTTGCGGCGCTGGCATGAGCAGTTGCGCTCTCCCAGGTGTACTCCATGCCCATATTGATCGACTAACACCTGGATTTCAATATGGCGTGCGCGAGCCAGATAGCGCTCGAAATAGATTCCGTCGTCGCGGAAGGCTTCGCGTACTTCGTTCTGAGCAATGGTGAAGATGCGGTCAAATTCTTCCGGCTGCTGAATCAGACGGATACCGCGACCACCGCCACCAGCGACGGCCTTGAGCATCAGCGGAAAGCCAATCTCCCGTGCCGCCTCTTTCGCTTCAGGCAGCGTGCGAACGACGGGCGTGCCGGGCAACATTGGCAGTCCTGCTTCCGCCATTGCCTTGCGCGCGGACACTTTATCGCCCATGACCGACATCACGCTGGCCGAGGGACCGATAAAGGTGATCTTTACGTCGTTACAGATTTCCGCGAAGCTGGTGTTTTCAGAAAGGAAACCGTAGCCTGGATGAATGGCTTCTGCATTGGAGATGAAAGCCGCGCTGATGATATTGGGAATGTTCAAATAGCTCTTGCTGCTGGCTCCCGGCCCAATGCAAATACGCTCATCGGCCATACGCACCGGGAGTGAATCTCGGTCGGCCTCTGAATGAGCAATAACGCTGCGTATACCCATTTCGCGACAGGCACGAATGACACGTAGCGCGATTTCACCACGATTAGCAATTAAGATTTTCCGAAACATTCTATTATAGGATGAAGCTTTGCGCATAAGAGAGACTCTTTGACGCGCTTCACCTTACTCCTCTCACAGCAAAAAACCCTGGGTGAGGGGGCGTCATTTACGCAATTATATCATAATCGCCAATCTTGAGAAGAGGTTGTACTAGGAGGCGCGGTTTTTCGCCTGTACCTGTAATGATATTGATGTATTTAACAGGTCGAGTTGGTAACGATTCAGTAACGCTCTTATGCTACACTTGTTTTCATCTAATATTCTGCTACCTGTAGCACGGTCAAATTTTTACTGGCAGGTGTTATAACATCATGAAATGTCTCTCTTGTGGTTCCCAGCTACCCGAAGGGGCGAGAGCCTGCCCTTTCTGTGGTGCTTTCGCACCTGTTCCCGGGACAGATCCAGACTCCCTGAATATGCCAACGGTCTCTTCGTCAAAGAGCGATCCCACTGTGTCTGCGTCGTCTTCAACCCCCCCACTACAAGCAGCGTCAACCGGGTACGGCGTTGATCCCTATCACGTCCCACCGCCGCTCTACGATCCCTATAAGGCGCAAACTGGAACACCGCCCTATGGCTCAACAACCGAATATGCGCCACCGCCGCCTCCATCGTATTCCACGCCCGTTACTCCTCCCCCATTTGGTGATACACAACCCCCATTGCCGTCGCAACGTAACCAGAAGAAGCGTACCCTCGTTATCGTGGGCATTGTGGTGTTGGCGTTGATCCTGGTCGGCGAGGGCTTTGTGCTGTTCTCTTCAAGCCGTCCAGCGCCGCCCAAGCCGCAAGCAACGGCGACCCCGGCTGGAGTAACCCCAACGGCCCAGCAGAATCAGAACCCATATGGAGCGCTGGGGGGAACGCTCGTGGCCTCTGATCCTATGCGGGATAACAGCAAGGGCTACAAATGGGATGAGGCGACGATGAACGACGACAAAAATCATAGCCAGCAGGTCTGTACCTTCAAGGATGGTGCCTATCATCTCACCTCCTCGGCCAAAGGGGGCTTGATTTGCGATCCAGAAGCTCCGGCTCTGACTATTAGCAATCTCGTCTTTGAGGCGAACCTGACGATCAACAAAGGCAATGAGACGGGGTTAACTATACGCGTCGATCAGACGAAAGCGACAAACTATCTGTTCTACATCGATACACAGGGAAATTATGGGATTGGCATCGAAAATCCCAACGCTGCCAATCAGAACGATCAATATAAATCATTGAATCAGGGCAAAAATGCGGCTATTAAAATCGGCCTCAATCAGTCGAACCTGCTGGCGATTGCTGCCAATGGCGATACGATGAGCGTGTATGTCAACGGTCAATTCGTTGCCAGCGTTCAGGACAAAACCTATAGCAGCGGTCAGATTGGCATCTATGCTTACGGCGATACAGGTTGCGATATTGCTGTGAGTAACGTGCGGGTCTGGAAGCTGTAAACATGTAAGTGTATATACATATTGAGCAGGATGCGCATAGTTAACATACGTATCCTGCTTTTTGCTAATGGATCTTATTTGCAGCAGCAACCGTAAGCATAGTGATGACAAAGAACGCTATTACGCCAACGATAATGACGAGTGCGATAATAGAGAGAATCAGTCCGGTTACAGCAGAGCCGGCGCGGGTAGTAGATTGACGGCCCTTGATGCCATTAATAATACCAACGATAGCACAGATTAATGATGTCAGTGAACCAACAAACGGAACAATCCATATCAGTACCGCAATGATCCCACAGGTAAGGGCTGTAACTGCTGCACCTCTGTAGGGATCGAAAACAGCCTGCGGCACATATCCATTTTGCACGTTGTTAATGCTAATATTGACGGGTTGAGCGTAGGGATTGGGGGGCACTTGATACTGTGGTGCAGGCTGCGGCGCGGGATAGGCCGGATAGGGCTGCTGGTAGGGCGCTGGTTGTTGGGGCATCATCCCGGCCTGTGGAGGATAGGCGGGAACCTGTTGCTGAGGCATCATCCCGGCCTGTGGAGGATATGCAGGAACCTGTGGTGGATAGGTATTGTAGCTAGAATTGGGTTGCCCTGGATAGCTAGCTTGTGGCTGAAGCTGCCATTCAGGATTATTGTACGTCGGTGGTGGTATTTCGCTCATAACACATGTCCGTTCTTCAAGAGGCTAGCAGAACATTCAGATCGAGAGTAGAAAATCATATATACCTTTTTAATGATAATGCAGAGCGAATAAATTGACAATGCAGAGTAGCTCTAAATTACCATTAGGAGGGCAATATTGAGAAAACGAAATCTTATCCTGAGCAGTTCAAGATAGATTCTTGCTATTTCTTTGCGAACTGAAAACTGATAAAAAGTGGCTTTGATAGAAGTTCCTAGCTCCCAGCAAATTGCAGCGCTATATCATGCCCAATAATATGATATTTCAACTTCAATTCGAGAATGCGCGTCACTGATGCATCGATCTGGCTGGTCGAGATCTGGCCAGTTTTGACCGCTTGTTGCAAACCATATAACATGGTTTGCGTTTCGTTGAGGCCGCGTGGCCCTAGCAAGAGATCAGTACCAGCTTTGACCGTCAGTACCGCCGCCTGCGAGAGATTATAGGTGTTGCTGATACCGCCCATCCAGAGCGTATCGCTGATGATCACTCCCTGGAAGTTGAGATTTTTGCGCAAGAGATCGGTCACGACACGCGGCGAGAGCGAGGTTGGCAGGTTTGGGTCAAGCTGCGGGTTTTCGATATGCGTGACCATCACCATCGGTACATTCCCCTCGTGAATCAAGGTGCGATAGGGGACGAGATCGACTGCGTTCAACGTCTCAAGGCTGCGATCCATGCGGGGTAGCGCAAGATGCGGATCGAGATTGGCGCTACCCAGGCCGGGGAAGTGCTTGAGACAACCCACAACACCACCATCGGTCAACCCCTTGAGATACGCGCGGCCCATATCTGTTACCAGCCTGGAATCGGAGCCGAAGGTTCGCTGGGGCAGGCCCGGATTGTTGGCGTTGACCAGCACATCCACAATCGGCATGAAGTTGACGTTCAACCCCAATCCTCGCAGGTCGGCAGCCGCACCAGAGCCAGCTTTATAGGCTTGCTGAGGATCTTTGCTCGCTCCAATCTGTGCATCGGAGGGACGTTCCCCTGTGATTTGTCGCAATTCGTTGACCACTCCACCCTCGTAGTCGGTCGAGATAAACAATGGCACATGCGCCGCGTTTTGCATCGCCTGATCGAGCGCCACAAGCTGCGAGCGCGTCTGAGCATTGTTGTTTTTGTTCTCGATCAACACGCCGCTGACATGGTTCTGTTGAATCATCTGTCGCAGATCACTATCGAGTGTTGAGCCGTAAAACTCAACAATGACCATCTGCCCCAACTTCTCCTCCAGGCTCATGTGCTGCACCATCTGTGCGGCCAACTCTGCATCGCTCAAAGTTGCTGATGTGGGTTGAGCCGTGAGCGCAATAGATCTGGCGGTTGGCGTGGCTGTTGGCTTGCCGTTGCTAGCGGAGGAGGAAGCGCAACTAGCCAGCATAAGCAGGCAGCACAGCAGGGCAAGAGCGTGCTTTTGAGCAATTCGGCCCATCGCGTCGTTTCCCCTTTCCGAATAAGATAGCATCAGGATCAGCTTGCAGACGAACTCAGTATAGCATATCCCGGTATCATTCAAAACCGGCTTGACAGGTAAATTCTCATTTTATATTGCCTCATCCAGATGCTCTCAGACCTACGATGCGTAAACTCTGGTTCTACTATACGGGTTGCGCCATACTGCTTACAGAAAGAACATCTTACCTGATCAAGAAACGGAGAACATATATGCATTCAGAACAATTTGCCGTGAAAACATCGTCCACGCAGCGTCGTTTAGAGGGGAAAATAGC
The DNA here is from genome assembly GCF_016587455.1 of Reticulibacter mediterranei. Classification (NCBI taxonomy): domain Bacteria; kingdom Bacillati; phylum Chloroflexota; class Ktedonobacteria; order Ktedonobacterales; family Reticulibacteraceae; genus Reticulibacter; species Reticulibacter mediterranei. The sequence goes on from NZ_BNJK01000001.1 coordinate 4,176,584, forward strand.
GATCATTACAGGTGCCAGCAGAGGGATAGGCGCAGCGGCGGCTCGCCTCTTTGCCAGCGAAGGGGCCAGCGTGGTTCTTGCCTCCCGCAGTGAACAAGAGATGACCCACATCGTTGAGGAGATTCGCAGTGTAGGCGGCAATGCGCTTGCCGTTCCCACTGATGTTAGTAGCGCAGCTTCGCTCGAAGAACTGGTGCGCCAGACCGTCGAGACCTACGGACGGCTCGATATAGCTTTCAATAACGCCGGAATCGGCATGCATAAGCCCTTCATCGAGTATACTGAAGAGGAATTTGATCGTGTTCTTTCTGTGAACCTCAAAGGCGTCTTTCTGGCGATGAAGTATGAGATTATCGCAATGCTGGAAGCTGGTGGCGGCGCTATTGTCAATACCAGCTCAGTAGGTGGCTTGGTTGCCGGACCTGGGCTTGCTCCCTATAGTGCCAGCAAACACGGCGTTATTGGCCTGACCAAAGGCGCAGCAGGCGAATATGGAAAACACAATATTCGTGTCAACGCGATTGCTCCTGGCTCTACCCTGACAGACATGATGGCGCGTTGGATCGCTTTGGAGCCAGGAATCGAGCAGCAACTCATTCATGCAACACCACTGGGTCGTATGTCCAATCCCGCTGAAGTTGCTGAAGCCGCGCTCTGGCTCAGTTCCGACTCCGCCTCGTATGTGACCGGTGCAACGCTGCTGGTTGATGGTGGTGCGCTGGCCAGGTAAGAGACCTGCATACTACTAGAAACTACTGCTTGACACATGCTGCCCTGTTCATTATAATGCAGATATATCAAGATATATCGATAATGAATTGGGCAGTTCAGACTGAGTGTATTTGCCGATCTGAGGCCGATACGTCTCTTATTGGTCATGTGTAAAGGAGTATCATTTCAATAATGCAACAACCCTCCACTCAAGAAAGGCCGCAACCTCGCACGGGAACGATCATCGATATAGTGGATATTACCCCCTCGATGCGCCAGATTCGCATCGCTGACCCCTCTTTACGGGAGGTGCAATGGATTCCTGGTCAGCATGTAGGCATTCTCATCGGAGAAGGTGAGCCGCTGCTCAGAGTCTACTCGGTCAGAAATCATGATGCCCAGCAAGGCACGCTTGATCTCTGGGTGTTGCTCAAAGAGCTTGGACCGGGCAGTCGTTGGGCGCAAAAGGTCGGCGTGGGAGATACCGTTCGGTTTGGCGGTCCTCGGGGATCGTTTATACTTGTTCCCGATGCTCCCTATTATCTCTTCGCCGGTGAAGCGACGGCAGCTGTTCCCATCGCGGCCATGCTGGAGGCGCTACCCGCCCAAACGCAGATCTTTGGCTGTCTACTGGCAGAACGACCCGGCGAGGAAGTCCCTCTCACCAGTTCCCACATCCTCCCCTGGGTTTACCGCAACGAAACTCCCGCCTCTCCATCGCCAGTGTTAATTGAGGCAATTCAATCTCTGACCCTCCCCGAAACTCCCGGAATGGCCTATCTGGGAGGTGAAGCGTTGACGTGTCAGGCCCTACGCCGCTATTTGATCGAGGAAAAAGGCTGGCCTGCCTCCGCGATCAAGGCCAAGCCCTTCTGGGCACCAGGCAAAACCGGCCTGCACTAGCCCTTTGCGAGATGCACCAATTATTGGTGCATCTCGCAATTGAAGGGGGAATGGCTCTGGGCAGAGAGGATGTTGGGTCCACCCGTAGCGACAAGGGGAGGGGCGGAGAGGACGCGGGGGCCTTGCGCTTGTCGCCCTCGCCACATGGTTTGCCTGTTTCCTGGTTCCAGCGTGACCCCAACAACGACAAGCGCAAGGCCCCCTCAACCCCTCACACCGCTCCTTGTCGCTACGGATGGGGAGAATCATTTGTTCGTTTATGCGGAGGCGGTCGCTAGCACCTCCAATCCAAGCGCTTGCATCGCTTGCCGGCGTAGGAGATATTTTTGCACCTTGCCACTGGCCGTCATTGGATAGCTCGCTACAAACTGGATGTAGCGCGGCACCTTTTGATGGCTGATCCGTTCTCTGCAAAACTCTTTTAACTCGTCCTCTCCGATCTGCTCGTTGGCTTGGGGAATGATCAGCGCTGCCAGTTCCTCGCCGAAAAATTGATCGGGAACGCCAATCACCTGTGCCGCCATCACCTTTGGATGGCTCTGCAACAACTCCTCGATCTCGCGCGGATAGATATTCTCGCCCCCTCGGATGATCATCTCTTTCAAGCGGCCCACAATGCGGATGTAGCCATTCTGATCCATTGTTGCCAGATCGCCCGTATGCAGCCAGCCCTCTCGATCAATCGTTTCACGCGTGCTATCAAGCATCTTGTAATAGCCTTGCATAACGAGATAGCCGCGACAGCACAATTCCCCGCTTTCTCCCCAGGGAACCGTCTCGCGGGTCGTTGGCTGAACGATTTTCACTTCGACATGAGGCAGCGGTGTTCCCACCGTGGTTGCCTTCATCTCGAAGGAGTCGCTGGGTACTGTCTGACTAATCACTGAACTGGCCTCTGTCTGACCAAATACAATCGCGATATCGGCTCCGATCCGCTCTTTGACCTCCTCCATCAATTGGGCGGGAACGGGGGCACTTCCGCTGATTACCAGACGTAGCGAGGAGAGGTCGTAGCTGCTAAAATCGCTCTGTTGTAGCAACGCAATGAGCATAGTTGGCACTGCATCCAGTGTGGTGCAGCGCTCGCTGCTGATGATCTGGAGCATCTTCTGGGGGTCGAATGCAATCATAGGATGCAGTGCCGTTCCCTGATAGAGCGTTTCCAGCACGGTCATGCAACCAGCCGCATGGAAGAAGGGAATGGGACAACAATTGCGATCGTCCGGGCGCGTGTTGTTGCGGTTCGTAATGCCTATTGCGTTATTGATACAGCTAAAATGCGAGAGAACAACACCTTTAGGAGAACCAGTCGTTCCAGATGTGTATAGGAGCAGCATCGGATCAGATGGTTGAACCGCAGACTGTCGCTTGCGTAATTCCTCTGGTCTGGTATAGATGCTTCCAGCTAGCATCTCACGGAAGAGCGCCGGTCGCCAGGCATCGAGATGGCCCGATTTGCCCGGAGGGGGTGTTCCCAGCAGACAGACATAGCGTAGAGCTGGCAGGGACTCGCTGCTGGTCGCACCATAAGATAATCCGGGGGTGACGAGCGACGAGATCGTTTCCAGACAATTCTGGTCGTGCATCCGAGCCATAAAAAAGAGCGCGACGACATCACTCTGCTTTAAAATGTACTCTAACTCGGCCCGGCGATAACTGGAATTGATTGTGACCAGCACCAGTCCGACTTTTGCGGCTGCCATCTGAAGCAATGTCCATTCCGGCAGGTTGATTGCCCAGACTGCGATATGCTCGCCCTTCTTCAATCCGAGCGCCATCAGGCCACGCGCTACTTCATCGGCTCGATCACAATATTCTCTATAGGTCCAGCGGATATCGAGCGCTCCACCAAACTCAGGGTAACAGGAATAGACCAGGGCTTCGTGTTCAGGTAGTTCCTGAGCGCGGCGGTCTAAGAGATCGCCGACGGTCGTTTCCAGCAGGGGTTCACCTGCATGATCGGCCTGCCAGTAAGACAGGCCGGAGTTGCTCCAGCTCATAGTTGCTCTCCTCACGAGTTGCAGATGGTACTTCCCTTTTCACTGTCAGGTCGTTGTAGCAAACAGGCAGTGTTATATATAGAGTTCTATGAACAATGTAGGCGGTACAGCGATTCGTATGCAGAGTACTGCATATTAAAATGACCGTCAAGCACACACATTGTTAAAAAGATGCGATAATCTTGCAAATAATAACCTTATTTTCGCTTTTGATCGTTTTATTCTATAGAAAAAATAGCGTTATAGCGGCAAAAATGTATGCTTTCGTAGCAGAGAGATTTAATCGCGCGTAGGCAGGATTACGCGAAAAATCGCTCCGCTACGGCGGTGAGATTATTTTGTTCATGTTTATTTCACTGAAAATAGTATACCGATGTGACAAAAAGGAATTGCTGTGCTGACTGGCCAGGGCTTTCCAATTCTCCCATCTAGCAGGAGTGCAGAGGGCGGCAGCCCTTTGCCAGGGTGCGGGGTGTCCCCGCAAAAACCTTTTTTCTTCTCTTTTGCGCGCCGCCGCAGGCGGCGCGCGAAGGAGGGAAGGAAACTGGGGACACCCCAGACCCCGGCAGGGAGACCCCTGCCCCCCTTTGAGCGGAGAACTGAAAAGCCCTGGCTGACTGGCCTGCTCGCTTGACAATGTGAGCGCCACGTCGGATACTATTTTTATAAAGTACACTTAACATATTTTCATATTTGTGAAGGAGCAGTATACATAAATATGTTGGATACAAGTAAAATAGGCCAGAGCTTTCCTCCATTCATTATCGAAGTTGAGCGGGCAAAGATTCATGAGCTTGCCCTGGCGATAGGAGACAACAATCCTGTTTATCATAGCCGTGAGGCTGCACTGGCAGCTGGCTATAAAGATGTGCCACTTTATCCAACTGCCCCGACGATCTTTAACTTCTGGGGCAACGTTGATCAGCATCGCCATCTGACAGATGCAGGTATTAACGTGATGCGCATTTTGCACGCTGAAGAAGAGTATGAATATATCGCACCGATCTATCCCGGCGATATCCTGACTGGCGTAACAACGATTATTAGCGGAAGAAGCCGCAAGATGCGTGATGGATCATCAATGGATGTCTTGACGACTGAGACGCGGTATACCAACCAGGATCAGCAGCACGTCTTGAGTGCTAGAACGACCCTGGTTGTACAGGAATAGCATAGAAGGAGGGTTGTTATGACGACGCAGGCAGAGTCGAAAAAGCTCTATTTTGAGGATGTCCAGGTTGGCGATGCGTTACCGCAACTGGTCAAGGAGCCGATGACCCATTTACGGTTGGTACGTTATGCCGGGGCTTCGGGCGACTTCAATCCGCTGCATACCGATCCTAAAGTCGGCGAGGAGATCGGCACTGGCGGCATTATCGCGCACGGCATGCTCATTATGGGTTTTGTGGGCCAGTTGGTGAGCGATTATGTCGGTCCTGAAGCGCTACGCAAGTTCGGCGTTCGGTTCAAGGGAATGACGCACCTCGATGATGTCATTACCTGTGCAGGAACCGTGACGGAAAAATATGAGGCTGATGGCGAGGCACGCATCGCTGGTAAGGTCCAGGCGGTCGATCAAAATGGTGATGTTAAAGTCGCCGGAACCTTTGTCGCCGCGCTGCCACATAAAAGCTAGCTCTATCTCATCTATTATCATGCGGAGCCTCAAGCATAAATGGCTCCGCTACAATGCCTGTATATCAGTTTTGTATCTCTAATAAATTAATAACCAGGCCACGAATAGCTTCTGCTATCTTGCTCAATTCCTCCTCAAGCTCTGTTGAGGACATTCTGCTCAATGTCTTGCCTCCTGAGGGTAATGGCGTAATCTCGCCAAAGGGTGTGTGCTTCCAGTTCCCTATGGGACGCAGTAACAGTGGCACCAGCGTCACCGCTCCCCCTGAACTCAGTTTGAGTGCCTGTAATGCCTGCTCATGATACTCCGAATCCAGGAAGCTGCTGCTAAATCCTACAAAAATTAACTGCGAACCACTCAAATAGCGTTCCTGGGTGAGCTGTCGATGTTCGCCTGGTCGAAGCATTCCCCTGTGCCATTCCTCAATTAAGTTATCCGCCCGTAATACTTTTAGTTGTCTCCAGAGCTTTTCCATCACAGGCAAATCTTCATCGCAGTACACATAGAAAACTCGAATTGCTTTTTTCTTCTCCTGTTTCTGCTCCTGTTTGTCGAATGGCATCGGCCTTTGATATTCTACTCCCTGGGTATGTTTCCTGTTCAGGTGGTGATAGAGGATACGCCAGAAATCCTCGTGCCCATAGTTTTCTCCGACAATGGAGACAGCTTTTTCCTTCTTTTGATGGAGAATGGATGCTATCTGCTGATCATCGATACTCTTTTCATCTTCACTCACCAGCCATAAAGTTGCGGGCGAAGCGAGCAAAAGAGGCAGCATCGCACTATCCCAGAGATGATCAATGCCGACTGCCAGTACGTCACCATGTAATAGAGTGTGTAGATACTGATTGAGCTTGTCGTTGTTTAAAATGTAGGAGTGGCGGTTGTAAATTGTATATTCACGTGATAGCCAGTCTCCGAATACTTTTGTGAGCCTATAAGGTAGCTCTCTTTGCTGAGGTGGATATTGGTTTCCCTCTGTTGAGGGTCCATTAGCTGCTTGCGACGCTTTGTAACGTTGACTTTGTTGTGGCGAAGGCCGTTTTCCAGCTATAACTACCTCAAAATCTTTTTCTTCGATCAAGCCTGCGTGATGCAACGCTTTCTCAACCAGATCATCTATATTTGTTGATATGATCTCTCTAAAATACCCTCTTTTTACAATTTCCGCGAAGTAGCCATCTCCATCATGTAGCTCTGGTAAGTTTTTTACACCCTTAAAGATATCGTGTAAAGTTGCATGCATTTCTCTTTCGCCTAGCTGGTTACGCATCAGTACCTCGTGACATTCACGGAAGCTCCAGGCCAGAGAGTGGGTTTGTAAATTATGGGTGGTATATTGCTGACAGTAATTATAAAGAGGTAAACTGCGATATAAGGCACCAGCATGAGATCCTAGTAATAGAATGGTTTGCTGATTATGACGCCTTCGCATCTCCAGCCATTTACTTATATCGTGTATAGTAAATCGTTCGCTTCCTTTCATGCCAGAACTACACTTTCCAGGATATCCAGATGTAGATGGTACGATGTGATGACGGTAGAACTATGAATGGAATGTGAGCGAAGGCGCATATTGCAGGAGCCTTAGTGCCTCCAATCGTAGGGCTTCAGGAAATAAAGCCTTGTAGATACCACAATTAGGGGAACGGATATCGTTGCGTCCGGTAAGTCTATATGTTACGGCTGCACAGCCACCAGCGCACCAGTAGCGCCAGTTGCATGTGCGGCAACCTTCTTTTTCATCGACATCCAATACCTGTATCCCTTCTCGCTGCCTACGTATGTCCTGCAACGGATCATCGGCATCGATTGTTGTAATTGTGTGTGCAATCTCCGTCTGACACTTCGCGACGCCACCATGCTGGTCGATCACCAGATAACTCTCTCCTACATTACATGTATGGTGATGAGGAGCGTCAAAACTAGCTTTATCGATAAGTGCGCTATAGATACGTCTCGCTGGCAAGTGTCTTTCAATGATTGCAAACGCCGCTTTCATCCCATGTATCATCTGTTTTTCGGAGAATTGCAGATCTGTCAACGATGCAGAACAATCATTCTCCCTATAATAACTAAACGAAAATGGCAGGTCGCGCTCAAGTAAATAATCAACGAGTTTAGGGAGACCAGCGAGATTGCGTTGCGAGACCGTCACATTGATATTTGGCATCAGGTCATGTTCTAGCAAGCGTGTAATAGCGCGGTCCACCAGGCGAAACGATCCCATTCCGTTCACGAGCGGGCGCTGTTTGTCGTGATCCTCGCCGATGCCATCAAGCGAGATCGTCACTCCGATGTTGCGCTGTTTGAGCTGCTGAATGCTTCTGGGCAACAAGGCTGCACCATTACTGAGCAAGGTAGCGGACAACCGCAGACCATGTTGTTCTGCCTGCCGTAATGCATAATCGTGAAGTGCTAGCACTTGAGGGAGACGCAGGAGAGCCTCACCACCTGCATACTTCAAATGTATTTGTTGATAGTGAGCATGCAGAGCGGAGCGAATCACAGCATCGACAGCGCGCTCTCCAATGTCAGTTGCCATATGTTCTGTGCTTTTCGCGATATAACAATAGGAGCAGCCCATATTGCAAGTATTGGTCACATGCAACCAGGCCGAAAGCGTTTTTGATGGGGCGGAAGGCAGAACCAGAATATCAACTTTTTTATCTTGATCAATGATAAGTCCTAGCGTAACGAAGAGGGTAACGATTCGAGCCTTTTGTAGTGCTGATGGCTGGTCAAGATCATATTCAGGATTACCGGCCCATTGTTTCACCAACTCCTTCAAACTATGTTTGCTGCGAAATAGTTCTAGCAAAGAGCGGGCCTCTTCGTCCAGCACAATGATGTTGCCCTGATCGATGGGGTTGCAGGCCAGCCAGTGTGTAGCATCCAACTGTGCAAGATAGAGATTCTGGGAGCACCAAAGCCTGTGGTTCCAGAGAGATAACATGCGGTCTTGTAGAGGAAGGGGAGCAACAATGCACTGCTGATACGGCGAAGCGCAATCGCTACAATCATCACAATCATTTGCATAATAAGCAGATGTGTCGAGAAAGTTCTCATAACGAGAGTTTTCTCCAACACATCTGTCACCTGTCGAAAAAATATGAGGGAAGATCCCCGATTGTTGGTAAAGAGCAGGATCAAGCCAGATATGCATCGTATATTTCCCCGTTGAATGATATTGTTTACTTGATTGTGCAGTAAGCAAAGGCACTACGAGACGCTATACGAGCAGGCTAGAATAAAGTCATGCACCATGTGAAGGAATTGGAGGCTATCCTGTTCTCTGAATCTTTCATTGCAAAAAAAGCTCCTTGACTTCATCACAGGCGGTCAGCAGTTCGGGATACTCTTTGTCGAGGTTGTGTCCTTTCCAATAGTCCGTGATATCATACAGAACACGTCTTGCCTCTTCCTGGTTGGTTACTCCTATAAGCGCATCGACCAGCTGTTGAACTGCATCGTTATATTCTCCATGATTATAAAGTGCCATATAACGGCAGTAAGCAACAAAATGTTGAAATGCCCTCCTCAAGTCTCTCTCATGATATAGCAGATCACCTTGCATAAATTCCATGCGTGCTAGCAAATCATAGTAGTTTCGTTCGTTAGCGTTCCGTTCGGCCTCTAATACTGTCTGGTGATACTCATCTGTTTTGTCCTGAGTTGCCAGACATTCGGCCAGATAGATCGAGGCTTCTACCAGTTGATAGTTATCTGCAACGCGCCGCGCACGCTCTATAGCCCGTTCAAAGAAGGATTGTGCTACCTCTAGTTCCTGTTGTTCTCTATACACCCGCCCTTGCCAGATAAGACTCGTAATATAAAATTCTACATTTGATTCGACTGCGATTCTTTGAGCTTGCTCAAACCAGGTAAGAGCTTCGGCGAAATTCTTTCTCTCGAATTGTACTTGCCCCAGACGATGACTGACTGCTGCAATGTCTCTTTTTGAGTCTGTGCGTAAGTAAACCTCATATGCAGCCTTAAAGCGGTTTTCCGCTTCAGTAATGTTATTCGCAGAGAGATAGATAGCGCCAAGCGTACTTAAACTACGCCCAATCTCGATTTCGCTTATTTCATCTTTCTGGAATAACTGCCAGCGAATGCGCCATGCGATTTTACAATGCAGCAGCGCCTCATCGAACTTTCCTTGATAACGATAAACAAAGCTCATATTATTGAGCGTCTCGGCATAATTATGCATAGTCTTGGGCGTTTTAAAAAGGTCTGCGCTTTGTTGATAATAATCCAATGCCTCATCAAAATGACCACGTCGCCGCTCGATATAGCCGAGCATGTTTAATAATCCAGCACGAAGATCCTGAAAATCTTTTTTATCACTGCGCTCAGTGATAATATTCAGGCATTCTTTAAGATGGCTTTCTGCCTCACCCCAGATATTTTTCCTGTAATAACATCGTCCCTGTTGGTTGAGTATCTCGTAATAATTTTCTTCATACCACTGTTGATCATGTTCTTTGGTGAGTTGCTCTAAAACATAGAGTGCCTCATCGGGTACATCTTCCAGGAGTAACAATTGTGCTTCAGCCAGACGCGTTTCGTTGCGTTGAGCCAGAGGCATTGAAGATGTGAAGCTCTGAACTTCCTGGAAGAGCAGACGAGCAAGTACTCTTTTTCTGAGCCTTCTCGCGATCTGAAAACGACCCCGAAAATATTCGAGTCCTTCTTCTAGATTGATGAAAAGACTATGATGGAGTACGACAAGGTTACAGAGTTGTTGCCACGCTTCGTTCTTTGGTTCAGTCGATGAGGACTGGCTGTAGTATTTGATGATGCTACGGCTGATGTCTTTGCGCAGGCGTTTGTCAGGGTCTAACCCTTCCCAACAATATTTGACGACCAGCCGCCTCATCTCGTCGTGTAAAACAAAGCTATCGCCTGTACTTGCCTGACGCACAAAAGAGAGTTGCGGCAGTTTCATGGCAATCTCTTCCCGACTGGTCCGGTGTATCGGTCCCAATTGTGGCACCTGATCTAAAATTTGTTCTAATAATGTGAGATTAAAATGATGATAGGCGTGAGCCATAAAGAGGATAACCCAATTGATTGGGTTTTCTAATTTATTGATCTGCGGTATCAGGTGTTCCTCAAAATGCTGCTCCGCTATTACCATAAGCTCATCAAGAGATTGTATACGATTATTCAACACATCCACCACCAATCCAATCATAATCGGACGACCTTCGGTTCGCTTATATAATGCCGCAATCTGTTGCTCATCTTGCGGCGGTAGACTATAGATCGCTTCCGCGTCAATATAGTCCAGCATTTCTTGTACGTTGAATGGATAGAGCGTAACGCTCTGCACCTCCGCCTGCCGGCCTAGCCAGTTGGGATGGTTCCAGTTCAGCCTGTTGCGACCAGCCATCAGGACTTTCATGTGGGAGGAGCTATAGGTATCAGGAAACGTTTGGGAACTGCGCAAAACCGCTATAATAGGATTATCCTCAATCACTTCAAATGTATCAAAAATGATCAGTAGCGTTTTTTGCTCCTCTGCTAAGATCGGTTCGAGCCGCTGAATATCTTCAACCAGTGCTGCCGCAATCGCTGTGAAAGTTGTTTCATCTTCAGCAACATCGCTCACACTTCCGACATTTGCGCTTTCCATTTTCTTAGAGTTATATTGCTCGCGAATCTTAGCAAATGCTGGATACTCCCACCTCGGACACAAATTATGGAACGCTCCTACAATCTTATCTGCCAGGAACAGCCGATCTCTATCGTCTACGCTGAAGAAATCGACCATTAAGACGCCAATATCCGGGTGCTGGCGTGCCTCTTTCGCGCATTCTCGTAATAGCCAGGTTTTTCCTATGCCTCCCTTTTTCTCTGGCTCCTCCGTTTTATCGTGGAAATAGAGAATCCAGGGAGCGTCAGGCTGGTGTAGCCATGTTGTAAATTGTTGTATCTCCTGCTCGCGGCCAATAAAATGGCTCTTTTTTTCTTGTGTTTCCATTCCCTTTGTCCCCTATACATCTCCTTTAATTTGAGCGGCGCGTTCCTGTATAGCCTGTTCAATCTGTGGCAAATACTGACCCAGTTCTTCTTTGAGTTCCTGATCTTGCGCAAACTCTTCAAAGAACGGCTGGAGAAACTCTGGCTGCTCTTTGAGGATACTTGCTAGCGCTTCCATCACTTTTTGTTCATGATGCTCTATAGACGGATTGCTTGCGAGATGATATAAATATTCACGTGCATAACGAACACGATCCTGCCCCGTCGCTTCCTGAGCCAGTTGATGATTGAGGTCGGCCAGAAAGTTATGGACAGCAAAATATTCCTGTGGGCGCACTTGCTGGTAGAGCAGGAGAAAGAGGTGGCGCACCGGCGTTTCTACTGCAAATCCGAAACGTTCCAGATTCCACGAGAAAACATGCGTTGTTTCGTGAAGTTCTGTGGGCAAACTAAAATAGGCAAGACTGCTTTTACGATGATATTCAGGTGCGAAGTGCGTTATAAGCTCTTCCATGAGCATTGTGTTAGAACGACGGGGAACAGAGAGCAGGCGCAGAAGCGTGAAACATCTTTCCTTCCAGTCACCTTCTGCCCCTTTCAAAATTTCCTGATCGATGATCCGCTCTTTTAATCGTGCAACTATCCGCTGTTTTCCTGCTTCAGTACGTGGATCATTCCCATCGTTGATGGCCTCCACCATGATGTTCATTGCCAGTGGATATCCCTGCGTCCAGCGAAATATGATGGAGCGCAGATCAGAATCGATCTGTTTCTCTGGCTCGTTGATGTCCTGTTCCCATTTGTCCAGATATTCTTCACAACTCGAACGATCCAGCGCTCTTAAATTATGCCATTGCAACTTCCTGGCCACAGAGCGCTCATTCTCGAACTCGATCATCTTCTTACTTGCCAGCACCACAAATAGCTTCTCGTCGTCGATTAAGTCTCGCAGCAATGCTTCTATCTCCTCTACCTGATCGTTGCCTGTTTCGTCTACTGCGTCCAATAACATAACGACCGGCCCTTGCTTAAGTAAAACTTTGATCGCGCCGACTGCGGATTGCTCAAGTTGTAGACCACTTTTCCGTAAATAATTGTTAACCTGGTTAACTACTTCTTTCTGAAGAAATGTACTTTCCTTGCCTGCGAGACTCACCCAGATATATGGAAGCATCGTGTCATGGCAGCGTTCTTTGATCTGTTCCAGCAATAGCGTTTTGCCAATTCCACTTACCCCATAAAATTCAAGAATAGGATTGCGAAGCAACCTATGCTTGTCTAACAACGTGCGGAACGAGTCATCGATTAATTGCATCTCACGATCTCGATCGACGAAAACACTCATCATCTTCTCCATGCAAATATTCTATTTCTGTGCGAGTGTACTATATAAATATTTTGCCTTTAGCTTTTTATCGTGGAAAATTCGCAGAATTAGCCTTCACTGCCCAATGATAATTGTATTTTACAACAAATAAGCCTTTATCGTCTATACAAGTAGTATCTTTTGAAGCAGTGTTTGCATCTTACAAGAGTAAGATTTATTTTTATCTATAGTGGCTCTATTTCCTGGCCCTATCTTATAGCATTAGCTTTTCACGCCCCACGCCGTTAAAAATTGCCAGTGGGCGCGGAAGTTCGGCTGCATCAGCTCCGCCATGGTTGCGTTGTAATCCGCGTCCAGCTCTTCCTGACTGGTTTGCAGCACTTTGCGATAGAATGGTTGGGCCAGAATCATGCTGACGCGAAAGTTTTCAAGCATCGCGGGATAACCAGAGGTGCCCACCGAATAATCGAGCAGGTGCGGTTGCTGCTGAATATCGCGACATCCTGCACCGCGCAGGTGTTGCGCCAGCATAGTTGTTGCCCCCAGATTCAGGCCAAGAGGATGCTGTGAAAGGCCAGCCTTTGCTATTGCCTTGAGGGATCGAACTTTATCGATTTCGAAATGTTCACTATTGGTGTTACCCCACGTATCACATTCGGTCAGCACGATAAAACCGCCCGGACGTGTGACGCGTGCAAACTCTTTGATGATCTGCGGCCACCATTCTTTGTGGAGAAAGCCTGCCATGAAGCGGGCATTTACGAGGTCAAATCTAGCATCGGGGAACTCGAGCGTCTTTGTCGCATCCATGACGGAGAAATGGATATTGTCTAGCTTTTGCACTTTTACATAGGCATTGGCGTAGTCAACCATTGTTTTACTAATATCGATGCCTGTAACTTCAACGTCTGGGAATTGTGATGCCACCTCGCGCGTCCACCCTCCAGGACCACAGGCAACATCGAGAACGCTACGTACACCGGTCAAATCTAAATTGGTAGGAAACAATCCTCCCATTGCTGCGGTCACTGCCTGATCCAGATTGATCAGTCGCGCCATCTCAGCTGCGCTTTCTGTGGGCAGAATATAGCTATTTTCGTTGGTACTCATCACGTATCCTCAGCTTAAATCTCTATATGCCAATCGATCGGTGACATCTTTTGCAAGCATATACTTTTCTGTGCTGATGTGCTAGTACCTGGACTGTTTCTTACCAATTTTCACTACCAGCCTGCTGAGAAGCAAGAGAGCGGTATTACGCTAATGTCGCTTGCCAGCTTGCTATGTTGCGCTTGATTTGAGCAATATGGACCGTGTCGTGTTCTACCCAGTGTCCTACCCACTCTTCGGCTGTGAAGTGATCATATTCGGGATGATACGCTTTTCGTGCCCACTCACTATCGCGTAAGAAGGTCAGGATGTTCAGGCTGGCCGCACGTTGGATGGCGAAATCGTGCAGCAGCTCGCTCACCCGATCTCGTCCCTTGTTGCGCTGACTATACCAGTATTTCTCGTCATGGGAGCCGAGCGAAGGCACGTCTTCTTTGATGATGCGCTCCAACCTCGTGCGCATAATAAACATCTCGTCATCAACTAGGTGGGCCAGAATTTCGCGAATCGTCCACTCATCTGCATCCTGCCGATAATCCAGCGCCTCATCGTTTAATGCAGCTGTCAGGCGAACAAGTGTGGGATGAGTCTGTTCTAATGTGGTAATCAACGCAGAACGGGCCGTGATCATTAGAAATGTCCCTTCTTCATAAAATGAAATAATGATTTCAACAATGTACAATGCCCAGATATGGCAGGGGCGACGGCTTGTCCTCGCCCGTATTGCACCAAATATATGTATTGTAAGACTGGGCGAGGACAAGCCGTCGCCCCTGCCATATCTGGGTGGTCCTTCCCGTCTCATTTGACGGATGCGCCAATTAATCTTTTATATGCCTTTTTGCTTTCGCTTGTCTTTATTCTATCTGTCTGTTATGATGCAGTCAAGCGAATAAAAGTGATAGAAACAATCGCTAAAATCGATCAATCAAGAGGAAAGAACATGGATTTGCGTCAGCTCACTACTTTTCGTGCCGTCGCCCAGACTCTCAGCTTCCATCGTGCTGCCACGCAGCTCAATTATGTGCAATCAAGTGTCAGTACGCAAATACAGCTTTTGGAAGAAGAACTTGGCGTGAGGCTCTTTGATCGTCTCGGTAAGCGCGTTGTCCTGACTGAAGCGGGACAGCAACTTTTGCATTATGCCGAGAAGTTGCTCAATCTGGCTGAGGAGGCGCGGACCGCGATTATGGACGGCGATGGTCCCCGAGGCATGCTCACAATGAGCGCGCCGGAAACGCTCTGGACCTATCGCTTGCCCGCTCTGCTCAAGCGATTTCGTGAGCTATTTCCCCTCGTGCAGCTACAATTTCGCCACTATTCCTCTAAAGAACTGTTTCAGCGTGTGCAGGAGGGGGCCGTTGATGTGGCGTTTGTGCTGGATGAGCCGCTGCTCTCGACGACCGTCTCCGTCGACCGACTGATCCCGGAACCACTGCTCATTATTGCTGCTCCTGACTCGCCGCTGGCCTGCTTGCCCGAAGTTGGACCGTTGGATCTCGATGGGCAGCAGTTGTTGTTGACCGAGGCCGGTTGTAGTTATCGCAATATCTTCTATCGCGCCCTGGCTGCCGAGGGGGTGCATGCCAATTCGGTCCTCGAATTTGCCAGCGTCGAGGCGATTAAACAGTGCGTGATGGTGGGATTGGGCATTGCAGTATTGCCGTCAATTGTGGTGGAGAAAGAGATCGCGCAGGGAAAGTTGGTGGCGCTGCCCTGGCAACGGTCGTCAGAAGCACACTTTGCGGAGGGGATCGTGACGCAAATCATCTGGCACAAAGACAAGTGGCTCTCTCCTTCGCTACAAGCCTTTCTGAACCTCACGCGTGAGATTCTCACACATGAAGTTCAGATTGCCTCAGCCTAAAAAGGACCGAGCTGGCTTGACCAGGATGAACTACCACTGGCAGATTTGTACCAGCCATAAGCTGAGGCCGTTGCATCGGGTCCATCGTATACCATGCCGGTATAGCAGGATGTTTGACCAGGCGCAACCGCCAGATTTCCTCCCGAGTCGCAGGTATAGGCTTTGCCGTCACCATTACGCACAATCTTTGCATTACCAAGCGCATTGGCAGCAACCGCTTTACTGAACACAATTTTAGCCCATGCCGCGTGGCATGTGATGCTGAATTGAAAGTACAGGGTTCCGGTGACGCCGTTAAAACTCACAGACTTTGGCGTCGAATTGGAAAGGGTTGCCGCGCATGTCTTGCCACTAACGGTATAGGATGTGGGATTCTTGCCATCAACAGCGTGAGAGGCCGAAGCGGGCGTGGGCGTCGGAGTAGGCGCAGGTTTGGATGCAGCCGTTGGTGTAGGCGCGGCGGTAGTGGGTACAGATCCCGTTGATGCAGCCGTCGTTGGGGTTGGGACGGTTGCGGAATCCGAAGGTGATGTCGGGGTTGGTATAGGAACTGAAGCACCTGTTGGTGAAGAACCAATGGTGCCATCCTGAGTGCCAGTGGGCGGCACAACAGGGGTATTAGTAGTAGTTGACGCCGTGCTGCTGGCTGTGAGCGTTGGCGTGGACGAGGGTGTTGACTGATCTGGTGGGGCTGGCAATGGTTGTGTAATAAACTTCTCAAAGAGATTGCGGAACGTCTGCCCCTGTGTTGTAAGCGTATTGGTCGGGCTGATGAGAGGAACCGGAGCGTTGATGCCTGAGTACTGCATGGAGGCAAAGACCTCATTTGTCGCCAGTGTTTGCAATGCGTTTTGCGTCCAGGTTGCAACGAAGTTCTTATCTGTACTCTTACCATCGGTTGGTGTTGCATTTGCTGCATAGTTCCAGGCGGTAATCATCACGGGGCGCGAACTGGGTATAAATTGCTTCATCAGCAGACGCGCGGCGGTGATGTGCTGATCCCAGGTGTGAATGCCCGCCAGACATTGCTGCTGACTCCATGACGCATCACACGTAAATTCGTGCCAGCTTATCTCGTCGGGCAATGGCTGTGCATGCTGCAAAAACTGTTGCAAATAATCGTCATCATATTGATATGTCGCTGGCCCAACAAATTGCGCCTGGGGGGCCAGTTGCTTGAGTTTTGGTACGATCTGGTTCCATGATTGTGTATACTGGTCGGCTGTCACACCGAGCACATCATCTTCATCGCCATATTCATAATACACTGTCTGGCCGGGGAAGACGTTCGAGATCGTTTGTATCGCCAGAGTATCATCGGCCAGCGCTTGCGAAGACAATGTTGAATGCAGGCTGACCAGGGGAATTGCGCCGATCTTCTGAATATATTGTGCTTGCTGTGTAATTTCTTGCTGCGAAGGTCGTTCAGTGAGCGATATACGTACAATTTGTACGTGAAGAGTGTGCAAGAGTTGCTGTGTGGATGAAGACTGGCTGATCTGGAGCTGATCGTTTTTTGAGAAATCTAGATTGGTGCCAAAAAGCAAGGGAGAGACCTTTTTTGTTGGCATAGGCGTTGTGGATGAAGATGCTGCATGTTGCTTCGACGGCTGTTGAGCGTCGATCAGAGCGTTCATACCCAGCACGATCACCAGAATCACTCCCAATATTATGGTGCCTAAAAAGAGAAGACGTTTTACATGTTCTGGTAACTCTAGCATGCGCATAGGAAATAATGCCTCGTCGTGAACTGAGAAAAATAGAGGATACATAGACAAATGTAACATGTAGGGCGTTTGCTCGCAAGTTTTCCAGCCTGTATGTACCCTTTAGAAGCAAAAGGCAAAAATTTGTCTCTGTTTCTGTCAGGTTTTGGTCGCATCTTTTGTCATATAGATAAAGGGGAATCTCCTCTGTTTGGAGAAATGGACTCTTCAGCAGGTTTCCAGTCAAAGGCTGAAAAATGTACGGGGAAAGATCAGGAGCAGGTACGATGATACGAGAGGCAAAGGGGTGTGGCAGGATACAACCCAATAATATATTGAAGCAAGAGCGGCAACAACGTGGTTGGTCGCGGGGCTATGTTGCCGAGCAGATTGGGATTGCCGATCCCAAAACAATTGGACGCTGGGAGCGTGGAGCCTCTTTCCCCAGTGCTTATTTTCTTCAGCGCTTGTGTCTCCTCTTTGAGATGCGACCCCATGAACTGGGCCTTTTGCAGGAAGATACAATGTCTTCTTCTGTTCTCTCCTCCATACAACCGCTATCGATCCATCCAGATGAACATCATGCAGAGCCAGTTTTTGATCCGCTGATCCCTTCACCACATGTTGAAACGGATGGGCTGGTGGCTCGTGATGCCATGCTGCAACAACTGAAAGAGCTGCTTTGTGGAAAAGGGCGCGTGCAGATGGCGCTGTATGGGTTGCCAGGTGTCGGAAAAACCGCACTCGCCGCAGAACTGGCCTATGATAGTGTGATGCAGCGGCGTTTCTGCGATGGAATTCTCTGGGCAACACCGGGACCAGAGGCGAACGTGCTGACACACCTGGAACGTTGGGGCAATCTTCTGGATCTATCAACTGCTGAGATGCAGCGTCTCACCACCATTGAGATGTGGATACACAGTCTTCGCTCTGCCATAGGGATGCGCCAGATGTTGATCGTTATCGATGATGCGTGGACAACTGAGAGCGCATTCGCCTTCAATGTTGGCGGCCCAAACTGCTCGTATCTGTTGACGACCCGCTTACCAACCGTCGCGCTTCATTTCGCCAATGCCAATGCGCTCCATGTCGGCGTATGGGGCGAAGAAGAAGGTCTGCAATTGCTGGAGCGTTTTGTCCCGGCGCTTATTACGCAAGATGAGCCTGCTGCGCGCAGATTAGTGAGAGCCGTTGGCGGGCTGCCATTAGGGATCACTATTATTGGCAAATACTGTCGTGATCATAGCTATGGCGGTCAGCAGCGGCGGTTGCAGGCGGCGCTGGAACGGCTCAATTCTGCTGAAGAGCGTCTGCACCTGGAACATCAAGAAGGAAAACCAGAACATTCGTTTATTTCAATGGAGATAGCTATTGCAACCAGTTATCAGTATCTTGACGAACGCGCCCGATATATGCTCTCGCAACTATCAGTATTCCCATGTACGTGCAACGGTTTTTCAGAAGAGGCAGCACTGGCTGTCAGCGCGATGACGATTGAGGCGCTGGATGCGCTGGTAGATGCTGGATTGCTGGAAATGATCGGTTCGGGCCGCTATGCTCTGCATTCGACTATTGCAGATTATGCGCGCATTCAGCAGTACAACGTCACTTCTGCGCGCAAGCGTATGGTTGCCTATTTTGTTCGCTATGTGGAGATGTATGGCATGGATAGCCATGCTTTAACGATAGAACAGCACAATATTCAGGAGGCGCTGAGCATGGCTTTTGCCCTCAGCATTTCCAGTGCAACGTTGCAAGTTGTATTGAATTTCGCTGCCTTCTTACAGGAGCGTGGACACGCTGAGCAAGCGGCCTGGTGTCTCCAGCAAGTTGAGCAGGCAGTACGTCAAGCCAATAAACACAGTGGGTGGCCCGGTGGTGCGCTACATGAGGAGAGGCAGCTATTCTCAGCACAGGAGCATATTCCTGCCGTGTTGATGCGGGCATATCAAGCATGCGAGCATCGTCTGGTGGCACCTGTCACTGCTCAGAAGAGGCGACCTCATCTGCTGACCGGCCCTCCCTCCTGAGCAGATGGTGGTGCAACAGGTATTCATCAGCTATCATTGTTGTAGCAGATGCAGGAAAGACTCCTGAACCCGCTGCTATTTTATCTGAGAGGCGGTTCGCCCATGCCGTATTGGGGAAGGGAAACAACCCCTACAACATATATAGAAAGTAGCCCTGAAGAGTGTGGGCTGGTCGTACGGGCGCAGGGAGGGAATCAAGCGGCTTTTGAAGCACTTTATGAGCGATACAATGACCGTATCTGCCGTTATGTCATTCGCATGGTTGGCGATGATGGTGTGGGCTGTGAATTGGCGCAAGATGTATTTGCTAAAGCGTGGGAGGCATTGCCGGGACTGCGTCAACCAGAAAAGTTTGTTGGCTGGCTTTATCGAATTGCCACCAACTACACAAATACCTATCAACAGCGCGGGAAGCGTCTGCGCTTGATTTCCTGGGATATCTATAGAGGAGGAGCGGAGGAACTGATTGCTGAGGGGCCGGAGGCGCAGGTGGAAGAGAGCGAGCTGCTCAAGCTCGCCCTCGCACGGGTTTCACCAACGTACCGACCATGCCTCATTCTTTATGTAATCGAGGAACTGTCTCAGCGCGAAATCGCTCATCTTCTCAAAATAAAGGAAGCTTCCGTGAGTAAATATGTCAGTCGAGGAAAAGAAGAGTTACGGCAGATCTATCATCAACTGGCGATCGGACAAAGCGCCGGGGCTAGAGGAAGGGGGAAGAAGCGATGAATCCACTCTCTCCCTGTCTTGCCTGGGCTGAGAAACTGGCGCTTAGATATGAAGATCTTACGCTGGAAGAGCGCACAGCCCTTGACGCCCATGTGCAATCGTGCCAGGCTTGCAGACGGGCGCAGGCGGACTATCAGCATCTCGATGCCCGGTTGCGGGCGCTGCCGCCACCAGCAGTAAAGCCGTTGCCGCGCCTCTCGCCGATCCTTGTTTCTGCCGAGCGTGAAGAGCGTTCGACCAGAAAACCGCAGCCGAGCAGGGCGCCATCTCCTGCCCGTCGTCAACGTACATCTTCTTTCGTGCGCATTATAGAGAAAACGTTACCTGCGACGCTGGTTGCCAGCCTGATCCTCGCCCTGGCCGTCCTCTTTGGGGCGCGCTATGTATTCACGAGCCTCGCGCATCCCCTTGGCACGACGCTGCTTTCCTATACGGGCCAGCACGATATCGTGGACGCAGTGGATTGGTCGCCAGATGATCGCTATGTCGTCTCGGCAAGCTGGGATCGCACAGTACAGATCTGGGATGCCAAAACGAAGACTCGCCGCCTGACCTATACGGGGCATAGCGATATCGTAGATGCCGTCGCGTGGTCGCCGGATGGAAAGTATATAGCATCGGGAAGCTGGGATCATACGGTACAGATCTGGAATGCGCAGACTGGACAGTTACTCATTACCTATAAACAGCACCATGACGTTGTTTCTACGGTGGCATGGTCGCCGGATGGAAAGTATATAGCATCGGGAAGCTGGGATCATACGGTGCAGATCTGGAATGCGCAGACCGGTCAGCGAGTGGTGACATATGGAAACGATAAGAAGCAGCCTTCCAACGAATTTATCAATGCCGTCGCGTGGTCGCCAGATAGCCGCTTTATCGCTATTGCTGATCGCGATTCTAAGGTCAACATCGTCGATGCTACAACGGGCCTGATTCTACGCACGTATCGCGGCCATACTGATGTGGTCAACACTGTCTCCTGGTCGCCAGATGGCCGCTATATCGCCTCGGGTGGACGCGATAAGACGGTGCAGGTCTGGAATGCTGCGACGGGCAAAACCGTGCAGACCTATAAAGGGCATAGCTTTGATGTCTCGGACGTGTCGTGGTCGCCAGATGGGAAATACATAGCGTCGAGCAGTTGGGATCATACAGTCCAACTCTGGAATGTCCAGACCGATCAGACTCTCTACACCTACAAAGGCCATAACGAGAACGTGGAAGCAGTCGTGTGGTCGCATGATGGGCGCTATATCGCCTCCGGCGGCTGGGATCGCACCACGCAAATCTGGGAAGCAGCGATATAATTGCAGGCGGTTCCCCCGTAGCGACAATCCCTTGCGGTTGTCGCGGGTTGCCCCTATGATGCGCCTTGCCCGCGACAACCGCAAGGGATTGTCGCTACGGGGGACATTACGAGACTACAAAAAGCCCCCATGCAGCCCTCTTAAAGGCGTTTCCCGGAATAAGTGCGTTAGTTAGACTATGAGCAGCGATCATCACAGCAGGCATATTTTCTCTGATTTTATTGAGCGGTGGTAGCGACAATCCCTTGCGGTTGTCGTTGCCACCAGGAAACGTAGCAACCAGTCGCTACAGCAATTTGAGGGACCAAAGGAGGATTTCCCATGAACCTTTTTGATCGTCGGCAGCGTCAAAACCTGGATCAACTGGTAGAAGAGTATAGTCATAAAGGGCTGAGCCGCCGTGTATTTCTTCAGCGTGCCATGTCAGCAGGTTTAACGGCCAGTGCAGCGGGAGCATTGCTGGCAGCCTGCGGTGGCAGCACAGGGAGCAGCGGCGGCACCTCCTCGACGCCAACCACTATTGATGTATTAAATGTCTGGGGTTCAGACGAGCAGGCATCCTTTAAAGCGGTCGTAGCACCTTTTACGGAAAAGACAAAGATCACCGTCAATATCGAATCCACACGTGACCTCGATGCCGTTCTGACCACACGTTTGCGCGGCAATAATCCGCCGGATATCGCCATTTTGCCAAATCCTGGCAAGGTCAAGCAGTTTGCCAGCCAGAATAAGCTCAAGCCGCTGGATAGCTGGTTGGATATGGGTCAGATGAAGTCCGACTATGCCAGCTCCTGGCTCGATCTTGGCTCCCTTGATGGCAAGCTCTATGCCCTCTCCTATAAAGTTGCCAACAAAGGGACGGTCTGGTATAGCCCAGCACAGTTTAAGGCCATCAATGCTGAGACGCCTAAAGCCTGGGACGACCTGATCAAACTGTCCGATAGCATCGCCAGCAAAGGTAAATATCCCTGGTCAATGGGGGTTGAGAGCGCGGCAGCCAGTGGCTGGCCTGCTAGCGACTGGGTTGCTCAGATCTATCTGGAACAGTCTGGTCCCGATCTCTACGATCAGTGGGTAGCCCATAAGATCCCCTGGACGCACGATAGCATTAAGAAGGCATTTCAAACGTTTGGTCAGATCGTCGGTGGCAAGCACTATATCAACGGTGCGCCCCAATCGATTCTCGCGACCAATTACGAGCCAGCGAGCTATGCGCCCTTTGCCAATCCACCGACCGCCTATATGTATTATCTGGGTGATTTCACCGCCGGATTTATTACTGGACAATATAAAAACGCCAAACCGGGGACGGATTTCAACTTCTTCCCCTTCCCAACGATCAATCCGCAATATCAGGGAGCCATCACTGGTGGTGCTGATCTGGTGACGGCGATGAAGGACAATGGCGCGGTCAGCCAGTTCATCAAATACCTGGCGACAGCAGAGGCGCAGACGATCTGGGTGAAACGCGGCGGCTTTACCTCGGTCAACAAACAGGTTGATCTGACAGCCTACCCCAATCCAGTTGCGCAGGATTCGGCCAAGATGCTCACCGATGCCTCCATCTTCCGCTTTGGCGCTGGCGATATGATGCCATCCCAGGTGCAACAAGCATTCTGGAAGGGCACACTGGCCTTCATTAGCGATCAGAAGCAACTGGATTCGATCTTGAGCGGCATCGAATCGACTGCACAGTCAGCATATACATCATAAGAGGGACAATTGTATGGCAAAGGCGCTAACAAACCGTTCGTTGCTTGCTCGTTCTGGGAACGGGCGAGCATCAGTCTGGACGGCGTGGTTCTGGATCACGCCTGCCATCCTCTTTGTTACGATCTTTCTGCTCTATCCTATGCTGGATACCATCTGGCTCAGTTTTTTCAACGCCGATTCCGAGCGCTTTGTGGCTGTTGATAACTACCGTCGCATCTTTACCAACGCGGCCATGCTCGATGTGCTGAAAAACAACATTATCTGGCTCGTGCTGGGAACCACGCTTACCGTCTCGCTTGGACTGATTATCGCGGTTCTGGTTGATCGGGTGCGGATCGAGAGCGCGATTAAAGCGGCCATCTTTGTGCCAATGGCAATCTCTTTCGTCGGCGCAGGCGTGATCTGGCGCTTTGTGTACGAGTATGCGCCCGCTGGTCAGACACAGATCGGACTGCTCAATGCCTTGCTCAGTGTTCTGCATGGTCAGCCAGTGGCGTGGCTGATCGATACCAGATGGAATACCATTGCTCTGATTATCGTCTACGTCTGGATGTGGACCGGCTTTTGCATGGTCATCCTGTCAGCCTCGCTGAAAAGTATCCCGGCAGAAATTCTCGAAGCCGCTCGTATGGATGGAGCAGGCGAGATCACCATCTTTTTCCAGGTCACGGTGCCGATGGTTAGCTCAACTATTGCAGTGGTTGCAACAACGATGGTGATTAATATCTTGAAGATCTTCGACGTGGTATATGTCATGACTGGTGGCAATTATCGCACCAACGTCATTGCCGTTGAATACTACCAGCAGTTCTTCAGCTTTAACAACTTTGGCGTGGCAAACGCTCTGACCGTTCTACTACTGATCGTCATTATCCCTGTTATGGTGATTAATGTGCGTCGATTCCGCACGCAGGAGGCCCAACGATGAGTACTGTACCCGCGAACACCAATGCCCGGTCAAGCGCAGCATCGCGGGGGCTTCCTGCTGAGAAGAAGCAGCCCTTGCATGAAAGTCTGGTAAGCGTCATTAGCGGTGGTTTCGTGACAGCAATTGTTCTGTTCATCGCTTTTCTCTGGTCCATTCCCACGTTCGGGTTGTTTATTAGCTCGTTGCGACCGGCCGATCTGATCAAGAGTACTGGCTGGTGGGCCGGGCTAGTGCCGCCCTGGAACTTTACTCTAGAGAACTATCAACAGGTTTTGCAGGCGCAGGGGTTGGGGCAGGCGTTTCTCAATAGCCTGATCATTGCGATACCGGGAACCATCCTACCAGTGCTGGTAGCGGCCTTTGCTGCCTATGCCTTCGCCTGGATGGAGTTTCCCGGACGCAACTGGCTGTTCATCCTGATTGTCGCGTTGCTGGTGATACCGGTGCAAACGACGCTGATCCCAATACTCAACATCTTTACCAGCGTTGGGCTGACGGGCAGCTATGTGGCGATCTGGCTGGCGCATACGGCCTATGGTCTGCCTTTTGCGGTTTATCTGCTGCGCAATTTCTTTGGTGCGCTTCCCAAAGACCTATTCGAGTCGGCACATATCGATGGGGCATCGCATATGCGGGTGTTCTTCAATATTCTGTTGCCGCTCTCGGTGCCTTCGCTGGCCTCGCTGGTCATCTTCCAGTTTATGTGGGTCTGGAATGATCTGCTGGTTGCTCTGATCTTCCTGGGTGGCAGTCCACAGATTGCGCCAATTACTGTTACAATTGCCAACCTGGTCAACTCCTACGGCACCAACTATCAGGTGTTGACCTCAGCCGCTTTCATCTCGATGGCCCTGCCGCTGGTGATCTTCTTCTCCCTCCAACGCTACTTTGTGCGTGGAATGCTTGCTGGCTCCGTGAAGGGATAAGAAAACCAATTTGTAGGGGCATGATTTACATGCCCCTACAAATTATTCTGTATCTTTCATTATCTGTTGCATAACATCATCGATCTGCCGCAATATTGTGCGTTCGACCTGGGTTGGTTGCTCCTCTTGCTCAGTGAGCAGTTGTCGATAGTCGAGCAGTTGTCTGTAGATGGCGCGGAGCCTTGTTTGCCTTGCTTTCATTTGTGTTGATGGGCGCGTTCTGGTTTCGATGATTTTCTCTGGTTGTGGTGGCGGTGCAGGTTGAGAGATGGGTTGTGGGCTGACTTCTTTTAGTACCTGAATCCCGTGAGTTTCTGCTACTGATTGTGCTGCTGGCGGCGTTCGTTCTGCTGGTTCAACAATTGTTGCAGGCGGAGTGTGCTGTTCGGTTTTCTGGCGTTTGATCTCGTCAACATAGCCGGGAAGATCTTCGGTGGTCAATGTACGTTGCAGCAAACGTTCGATGATCGGGGCGCGCTCTGCCGGATCATCGATATCCAGCAGATAGATCACTGCTCGCATGCTGTTTGGTTTGGCAGTGATAAAGGCTTGAATGTCGGGAGGAGCGGAGGCGAGGCGCAGGCGATTTCTGACGTAGCCGCGATCTTTTTTGATGGCATTGGCGACTTCCACCTGCGTCAGGTTCATTTCGTCGATCATCAATTGAAACAGTTTGCCCTCTTCCAGTGGAGAGAGATCTTCGCGCTGAATGTTTTCTGTGGCGGCCAGAGTCGCCATCTCCTGATCGGACCAGGAATGCACAATGACGGGCAGCGTGTGCATGCCAGCTCTTTTCGCGGCGGCCCGGCGTCGGTGGCCTGCCGTAATCTGATAGGCTCCATCCGTCTGAGGATGTGGACGCGCTACGAGAACGCCCTGAAAGCCCTGACTGGCTATCGTGTCCGCCAGTTGTTGCAGATTCGTTTCATCCAGCGTTTGTCGAGGCTGATAGGGATTATCGTGTAAAAGATCAATGTCGATCTGTTCGGGCTGCTTTTCATGAATGAGTCGCTGCTGCTCTTCGTTCACGGGAGATGTGAAGATACTGGACGCCAATGTTTTCGATGTGGCTGTTCTGAGATAGCCAACATCGAGCATTGATTTTTTTACTTGTTTTGCCACGCATTTCTCCTGATCTATGGACGATCCAAACCTACTTATGCTCGTCTGCTGCTATGGCCTGGACGACGCGCTGTACTGCTTCATAGGCCGGGCCTTTGATAACCGCCAGGATTTCTGCTAGCAGCCGCCAGTAGTCTTTGGCATGTTCGCTATAGGGATCGCTCAGCACGACGACCGAGCGCTGATTGGCGGCGCGGGTAAAGGTGGCGCTCTGTTTCAATTCGGTCTGGAAGCAGGAGATATTCAGTTCTTTGGCAAGGTCGCCGCGTAACGTATCAATAATATCTTGATGTCCTTTATAACGTTGCACTTTGGTAAAGACCACTCCGGCTACCTTCAGCGTCGGGTTCAATGCATCGTCGCGCGCCTGTTGTATTACCTGTAAGAGGTCGCCCAATCCCTGAACGGATAGCACTTCGGGAATGAGGGGAATAATAATGGCTTGTGCGGCGCAGAGCGCATTCACGGTCAGGACACCGAGCGATGGATTGGTGTCAATGAGAATGTAATCGTAGTTGGCTTGCACCGGTTTGAGCGCTTTTTTGAGTAGGGTGGGCCAGGTCAGTTTGCCTCGTAGCTCACCGTCAGCAGCACTCGCCTTCATATTGATTGGGATAAGATCGGGGCCAGAGATGGGCTGATCGGTTTCTTCGGTGAGATCAGGGTCGAAAAACGCCAGGCTTTTCGGATCGACAAACGTTGGTAAGATCACATCCTTGAGTGGTTTACTGCCCAGCAGCACATCGTAGAGCGTATGCTCCAGCATGTTGCGCTCATAGCCAAAGGTAAAGGTTAGATGTCCCTGGGGATCGCCATCGATTGCCAGCACGCGGAAGCCCAACCGGGCAAGCATAACAGCAAGATTGGCTGTCGAAGTCGTTTTTGTGACGCCGCCTTTCTCGTTCACGGCGGCGAGGATGATAGGTTCTTTTTTCTGGCTCATACTCGGATCTCTCTCGCACGAATTCTCATTCTATGACACGCTCATTATCTATTAAGAACTCAAATAACCTACTCATCATAACATTCGCCAAACGACCTGACAACTCTGCCCATTGCGTATCCCCACTTTCTATACCATCTGCTGTCGCATATCAAGCAGGGAACGTTGAGTGGGTTCGCGCTTTTTATTGCCTCTCCCTGCACTCTCTTCAGGAGCCGGAAGGAGTTGCCGCCAGATACTCGCGAGCGGACCATGCGCGGCGACGCTGGCTACGATGGTCAGGCGTACAATCATGCCGGTTCCTGCCAGATGTTGCTGTACCAGTTCGGTGATTGCCGTTGCGCGTCGTGTATCGGTGGTGACGATTAACAGCATAGGCAAGGTTGATAGGCCAGCAGCAATCCATTCGCGCGAGCGTACAAAATGCGCATAGTTCTCTAACCTGCTAGCAAGATTGGGTTCATTCGCGGCAAGTCCATCCCACTCGACCCAGGCCGATAGTCGCCTCTGTCCCGCTTTGTCTGCCTTGTCTGTTTTGTACGACCTGTAGACAAAAGCGGCAGTTGGCCGAAGCGTATATCTGGTGCTGCGATAGGTGTAGCGATGCTCGCAATGGCCGCCCATCTCCCACCAGAGGGTGCCGTGCTCCTGCCCGTTTTCGCTGCCGGCATACATATCATCGGACAGGGCAGAAAAAAACGTGTAGGCCGCAAGCGTCTGGGGAAGCGAACGCTTGAGCCGAGCCAGGCCACGCTGAATGATGTCGCCTTGCTCTTCTTCCTGCTCTGGTGTTGCGATATCTTCCAGTGGTACATGACGCGAAGCTGCCAGAAAGCGCAGTCCACGTGGCGAGAGATGCCATCGCTCCTCCTGCTCAACGATATACTTGTCAACGCAGGAATAACGTCGTAGCTCATAGAGATAACGAATGATCGTTTCGTTTTGCAGGTTCAGAAACGCCGCCATCTCCTCAATGCTCAATAAGGGAGAGCGATAGAGCAGATGCAGCATCTCCACATGGCGCTGGGAAAAACACAGCCCCAGCAGCGAGACCGCCTCTTGCTCACCTTCTTCCAATTGAGGAGAGAAGCTCACCGTTCTGGCCCTTTGCATAAAAGCGCCTCGCACGAGGGGCTGATGCTGATCTGTTGGTATCGCTGGAGCGCTAAGAGGGCGCAGCAGGCCGGGCGGCAGCGCTTCTCGGGCTAACGGAAGGAAGAGATCGCGCAGGCGACAGGAGGCCGCGATAGACAATTTCTGCCAGGGTAGGGTCCAGACGTTTTCTAGCGATTGCTCTGACGGAACGACGGCGATAGCACCGATCAATGGTGCCACATGTAACGTGTTAGCAATACGCGTGGCCTGATGTTGCCATATCTCCTGCTGTCGTTGAGTGCGTGCCAGGACGATCAGTGGCGGAAACATGGGTACAGGAGCTTGCGGATATCCTCGCTCAACCTGAGCGCGATATCGGAGCGCGGCCTCCAATCTACGCCTGATCTGACGTACATTATCGTTGCTTGCCAGATCCGCATCGATAAACAGCAGGGCGCAATAGTCCTCGCCCTTTGCCGTTGTCTGTGCCTTACGATGAAAGTACAGAACCGCATCGGCCTCATAGTTCCAATGATGTTCGTGATCGAGAAAGGGGTAGCAATAATCGCGTCGCCAATGCCAGGCTAGCTCGGCGCGATGGCCGCCCGCGTGCGCTAGCATGCCGGGAGCCTGGGAGACCAGCCCATTGACCAGGTCTTGCAGGCGTAACAACGCTTGCAGACGAGGCAACAGGGGCAACAACGCCTGCTCATCGGCCCTCCAATAGGAGGCGAGAGAGGAGGCCAGCTCATAGATATCGGTGCTGGCGTCGGTACTGGTTTCCTCCTGATGGGCTGCGACCAGAATACCCTTTTGAGTGAGATGATAGAGGCGACAAGTGGTTTTCACACTTAATGAAGGTGTGATGTGTTCGACCAGCTTCTCTTCACCCAGACGAGCCAGATGGCGGTAAACCGTCTTCTCGCTCGTCTCCAGGGCCAGTGTAAGATCCTCCACGCGCTGAAATGGGTAGCGCAGCAGCCAGCGTATAATCTTGTGGCTCACTGATGAGCGCGCCGTTTCGTGTCGTGGACGAGGCGTGACCGTTGTCCTATTGCGCGTGATCATCTACTTCGCTCCGCTCCCGGCGTGTATTGAGATTTACCAGCTCGCGCTGATCGTTTGAACCATCATCGTCAAAGCCATCGCTGAAGGCCAGCGCCGTAGTTCCTCCGGTGCCGGTTTTCTTCGCCTTTTTGCCGCCGCGTCGCCCGCGACGCCCGCGACTGCGTGGCTGCTCTCCTCCCGGATTGTTGGTTGCTGCAAGAACAAGGTCTTCTGTTTCATTGGCCTGTGGCTCAGGTTGTGGAACGGGTGCAGCCGGAAGCGAGATCACAGCATCGGGCGGATTGATGGCTCCAGTGGGAACAGCGTTGCGGCGCTTCTTGCCTTTGGGCATTGGTGGTGGCGCGAGGCGCAGGCTACGGACCATTGCTTCACGCAGGCGCTCGTCAATCACATCGACCGAGCAGGTGTAGCGCACGCGGCAGCGTGCGCGAATGCTGTCTGCCATCGTTCCCGTTCCCGGCTCTGGCGGCGAGACGTTCAGCGAGAAGGTCGGCTGGCGGCGGCTTCCCGATGCCAGTTTGACGTAGCAGCTATACATGTTCAGGTTGGTGATATCTTCTTGCTCCACGCCCAACTCTTCACACAGCGTCTCCGCGTCCTGCGCGCTCATATGGAAGACAACCAGTTGCTTGACGTTTGCGAGCACCATTGGCAACAGGACCTCATCCAACTTTTGCAGATACTCCAGTGATTGGGTCGCCAGGAAGAAGGTTGCACCATATTTGCGTAGTTCGGCCAGCGCTCCATAATCGGCTCCGGCAATCGTCTGGAACTCGTCGATGATGATTGGCAAACGCACGCGCTCCTCCAGCGCTTTGCTGCCCTGTTCCTCCATCGTGAGCTGAATCAGGCCAAGCAACGTGGCGCCGACGATGGCGGCAACATCGGCACCGACAACGCCCTTTGCCAGCTTGAGCAGAATGATCTTCCGCTCGGCGACCAGTTGTGTGAAATTGACAGTGGAGACACTCTGCCCCAGGATGCGGCGAGCGATGATACCCTCGAATTTTGCCACTTTCGAGAGGACCGGGATCACCACGTCACGCTGTTGCATCAGGGTCATCGGCTCATAATATTCGCGCCACCAGCGATGCAGATAATCATCCTGAATCTGCTGAAGAATGGCGTGACAGAAGTTCTCGTTTGTCAGAATGGGCAACACGTCCAGAATGGTGTACTGCTGATGCGGCCCTTCCTGCGCATCCTGGGCGACCAGCACGCGATTCGCCTCGAAGAGCGTGCGCAACGCCATCTCAAACGCGTTCTCCATACGTGGTCCCCAGGCCTCTTCCCAGATCTTAGAGAGCGTTTTGAGCAGGTCCGAAATGGCCTTGTCGCGATTTCTTCCCAGCGTGATATCCAGTGGATTGATGCCGGTAGATGCAGTGGGGTCGGAGAGATCGATCAGCACAACATCGTCGGCCCTATCGTCTGGTACGGAACGTAGCGCATGTTCGCAGAGGTCCCCGTGTGGATCGATCAGGACCAGACCGCCCTGTGCCATTGCATCGCGGGCGATATGCTCCATAAAGGTACTTTTGCCTTCGCCGGATTTGCCGCCGATCAGAGTATGCAGGGTGAAGAATTGCGGATTGAGAGAGAAAGGAAGTTTGTAGCCGCCATGCTCCGAATAGCCTATGGGCGGGTATCCTTCCGATAAACGCGCCAGCTCAGGCGACATCAGCAGGGTGCGCGACCGACGCTGTTCCACCAGTGCCAGCTCAGGCAACACGCTCGACGAGGGCATGTGCCAGAGCGCCGCCAGCGCGTCAACGCCAATCAGGTGGCGCGATTTCGCCAGACCTTGATGCCAGCCATAACCGGGACGTTTGATCTCAGGGCTGATCAGGCGACGAGCCTCCGTAGCCTTTATCTGTTTGGGGAGAAAGTATGCACCGCTGGCGATGTGAAATTGGCGATAGGCGGCAATCAGGCGCAGCAGCACTTCCTGGCGCTCTTCGTTGTTCTGGCGCTCTGCCTGCAATTGTTGCCATGTCTGGCCAGCCCTTCTCCCCTCCACATAGCTCTCACCAGTTGGAATGCTCACAGAGCGTGTTGCAGGCCCGATCACATACAGGCGGATGCGGACACGATAGGCCATGCGCGACGTTTTCTCTGAGACCAGCTTGGTATCATACATCTCTCCTTGAAAGAGGCCACGTATGCGCTCGGTTGCAAGGAAGATCAAGCCACCGATGACCAGGACACCAACAAAGAACGCAAAAATCTGGAAGATCTGGCCGCCGCCAATGTTGGGATCTTGTCCCTGAAGCAATCTTTTGAACGCCTCACCAACCCAGGCTGGAATCCAGCGTTGCATCAGGGCAAGCAGAATGATCATGACGCCCAGGATCAGAACGACCGGCGTACTCAGGCTCTCCCAGGGTGATTTGCTCGCCGCCCAGTTGGTGGCCTGCGTTGCGTCGCGGGCATTGGCCGTATCGATCTGTGCCTTGCGTTTCTCGGGATCGAGCGCATCTTCAATCGATTTACGTAGATATGGCTTCGACCAGTTAGGGGGCGCGGGAACCAGCCCGATTTGAGTAACGGCGCGCATGCCATCGGGCAACTTGCTCAGGGCCGCCAGCAGGCCGAGGAGAGGATCAACTTCTCCCTGGGGCTTTTGTTTTGAGTCCTGCCACGAGCGTAACGGCATATATGGGGCCGCTCCTGCTACCAATTCGATCGCAGAGACATCTTCGTGGGACTGCAATAAAAAGGGGTCTTCATAGGCCCGCAGCGGCTCAACGCCAAGCTGCGGATATTGGGAGCGCAGCAGTGCCTCGACATGGTAGAGGGCCGTCTGGCTGGTAGCGCGTACAATAAAGCTGCGGCGCTCTGCTGTCCCTGCCAGCTCTAGCGCAACTGGATGCTTTTGGTCCAGCACCAGGCTTTGCATCGCGGCCTCAAGCGCTACCTCTTGATCCCGCTGTTTCTGGTTAGCTTTGCCCGATCTGTGTGGAGGAATGATATGCAGCGCCAGGGGTTGTGCAAACTCAGGCGGCTGGATCTCTGACCTCATATTTCTTATCGTTCTCATCACACTATCAGCAGCGCGAAAATCCCTTGCCACATCTGGGAAAAGGGGCGCGCCACCCTCCTTTTATTATGCGGGTGTTCTGCTTTACTCCAGGAGATTATTTCTGGTCAGGTGGGCAAGAAGCTTGAAGGCCGGTCACTACTACAACAGGCAGTTTCAACAGGTATTTACACTCACTATAAACGACACATTGATGAAAAGTACCTGCCTGGAGACCAGATTTTCCTTCATAGTTTGCCGCAAAAGAGTGGCAACATTTTTCTCGTCCAGCGAAGGTTTCTCTATTTTGTCCCTGTTTTCCACTGCCAGCATGCCTTTCTGTCTGTTATGCTTTCCCCAGGGTATTGCTTGAAGGCCGTTTCTCCGTGTGGAAATATCAATTGTTGAAATGATACCATTAGTTGCTCATGACTGATTATAACCGGGTATCTGATGTAGTTGTTCTGAGAACAGCAGGTACAATGCGACAAAAATTTGTCTATCTTTCTCCCGAAGATGTTCCTGCATTGCCTGCCGGATATTTTTTGGCGTTGAATGCAGATGAACGGATTGTCACCTTGTTGGGACATGGGCGCGTCTGTGCGCAGTGCCGTTTCTCTCGCAGCGCCTTCCGCCTGCTCTTCGTGCTGCTAAGAGCGCCGTATGGGGCCGATTACGCCGAACTGCTGGCCTGTTTGCGCTGTTCGGAGGCCATCTTCCGCAAACTGCTGATGGCACCTTCCTATGAACAGATGCTAGAGATCCTCGCTCCTCAAATTGCTCGCTGGCATAAACATCTTGAGCGCTGCTCCAACCAGGGACAGGATATGCTGGAGAAAGAACTCAAGATCGTGCGCCGGGCGGCAAAAGAGCGCCAGGGGGTAAATCCAGTCTTACGAAAAAATGGTTTTGCTCTGACAGTCCGGGCATTATATCGTAGGGGCTATCTGCTCACCCGCATTCCCCTTGCGCAACAGGCCGGATGATTTGAGGTTTTGACTATGGCGCAATTTCTAAATAACTACCAGCTTATTGCTCAGATTGGCAAGAGATCAGCGAGTAGTGTTCATCTTGCCCAGTCCCTTCTCGATCCTACCCTTGAGCCTGTCGTGGTGAAAATGTTCAATACCATTAACCTTGAACAGGAGCAGGAGCAAGAACATTTTTTGCAAGAAGTGAGTTATCTCAAGCAGTTGCGTCATCCTCATATCCTTTCTGTGCTGGATGGAGGGATAGAGCGTGGTCATCCCTGTCTCGTCAGCGCCTATGCTGCTCATGGATCGCTACGCAACCGCCTCTCCGCTCTGTCACTTGAGCTTGAGCATGCTATGCAGGTAATTGTGCATCTGGGCGAGGCGCTCTCCTATGCTCATGCCTGGAATATTCTGCATGCTCACCTCAAGCCTGAAAACGTGCTGTTGGGTATTGATGATGAGGTGCTGTTGGCAGATTTTACGCTCGAAAGTCTGGTCGAAGGCAACACGCCTGATACGCGCCCGGATTTGCGCACTGCCTGCTATATGGCTCCTGAACAATTTAGTGGGCAGACAAGCGAGGCTAGCGATCAGTATTCTCTGGCTTGTCTGGCCTATGAATTATTAACGGGGTCGCCACCTTTTACAGCTGCTGCTTATTCGACCTGGAAGCTCAAACACACTTCAGAAGAACCCGTGCCGTTGCGCGTCCATAATCGCGCCATTCCAGTTGCTGTGGAAACTGCCATACTCAAAGGGCTTGCCAAAGATCCCGCAGAGCGCCATGCTAGCATCGAGGCATTTGTAGAGGTGCTGAACGGCGCACTGGTCAATATCGCGATGGCTACCGATGATACCGTAATTTTGCCCGTCTCTCCTGCTCCTAAAAGTGTTTTTCCCTACCTGGATCTCATCAAAAGCTATGCGCTTTTGTTTGGAGCAAAAATTAAGCAACTGGTTCGGCCACTTGGAGCAAAGATCAAGCAGGCGCTTCGGCCACTTGGAAAAAGCAAGTTAGCGAGGCGTATCAGAACGGGCCTGCTCATTGCCGGTCTGTCTGTGCTGGGCATCGGGCTGGTTTCGCAATTTGTAGTTGCCCAATATACCCCGGCCGAAGCCAGCCACGTCTCTTCTCACATAACGCCAACCGCTACTACCGTGACGATTATCGACCCGACCGTCTCTTCCAAACCAACGGAAGAGGCTCCCACCGTTACCGTGATCCCTATCACGCCTGTTGCGTCGTCTGGGGATAGCATTCTTGCTATCATCCCAACGCCAACGCCAACTCCGATCCCAACGCCAACTCCGATCCCAACGCCAACTCCGATCCCAACGCCAATACCAGCATTAACCCTAACCCCAGCATCAACACCCACCTTAGTTGCGACACCCACCGCTATTCCAACCGCCCCTCTCGCTACACCTGCGCCAGCGATACCAGTTTCGACCCCGCCCGCTACGTCAGTTCCTACCGCGACGCCTGTTCCTGTCGTTGTGGTGCCAACGCCAACGCCCAGACCTGCACCAACACCCAAACCCACACCAACACCCAAACCAGCACCAACACCCAAACCCACACCAACGCCCAAACCCACACCAACACCCAAACCCACACCAACACCGACCCCAACAGAGGCTCCGGCATCTACTCAAGAGCCAACGCCTACAACCGCTCCTACGCAGGCAGCAACGGCGACATCCTCTTCGAACGGGAATGGGAATGAGAAGTCAGCAAATGGGAAGTCAGCAAATGGGAAGTCAGCAAATGGGAAGTCGGTCAATACCTGTTGCGTGCTTCTTCTTTGTCTCCCCTGCTCATCGTCGAAAAAATGATGCAGTTGAAAAAGTTATGGTAGTAATCTCCTATGATATTGTAGTCATGGATAATAGGTGTACCTGGTAGATGGAGCGGCGAAAGTCACCCGAATATGGCAGGGGCGATAGCTGATCCTCGCCTGGCTTCTCATACGCCACGGTGGGGTCACGGGGCAAGGACCAGCTATCGCCCCTGCCATATTCGGGGAAACCCGGAGAATGTTTCCCATCCGTAGCGCCAAGCGTGAGGCTTCCACCAAACTCCCATTGTTTCTATGAGAGACCGGGCATTCTTTGTTTCCTCACCTTTTCCCATTTAATTGCCTGTATGCACCAATTATCGCGGGGGAGATCGTACGACGCTATCGGGTCACATGCGGAAAAGAGGCGATGTCTCGCCTGATCGGGGATGGCAATTGCATTGCGCCCGTCGTATCGCTACGACCAGAGCGATCACAGAACTATAGCCTGATAGATGGACGGGTATATGTCCTGTTGTACTGATCTAAAAGGTTTTTAAGCTTGCCTGTGGTGTATCGAATGAGGGGGTGCGGCGCCTGCCTGCACCGCGCCCCCTCATTCGGCCGAGCCTTAGCCCCTCTTCACGAACCGCTTGAGAGCGAGGCGCGTGCCCTCTTCACCGCTCGGTTCGCGCGAGGTGATGGCCGGGACGAGCAACCAGAGGGTGTTCGAGACCCCCTCTTTGCCGTACACAGCCAGCGCTGGAGCGACCCCCATTGCGCTCAACCACTGGCTGGTGGCGAAGCTGGCCCCGTAGATGATGGCGGCGATCAGCGTACCGTTCAAGGTAGCCCTGGAGGTCACGAAAATCAGGGCCACGCGTGCTATCCGCGTCTCCAGCTTTGTTCGCGTAGCGGCCCGCATGTATTCCTGGTATTCCGGAATGGCACGGCGCAGGCGGCACAGCACCGTGATGCACAGGATGACCAGCGAGTTCAGGCTCGACAGCACGATGGTCGCGTTCAGGTGTGAGCCGTCCTCCTGGTGCAGCAACACCGGGAGGTACGCTATTACGCCGTGAGTGATGAGGAGGGTCAGCAGCATCACGGACAGCGCCACGCTGAACGTTCCCACGATGGGATGCAGTATGACGCGCTGGACGCGGGAGATCTTCTGTACCGCCGCTGCCAGCTTTGCGCTCGCGTTGCTGCTCACGCGCCCGGCCAGCTTCCACTGCAAGATGAAGCCGAAGGGGGCGTAGGCGAGCGAGGTGATGTAGTAGGCGGTGTTCAGCCTTCCGCCGTACCACGCCTGGGTTGTGATGCCGCCGATCCAGTAGGCGAAGAACGCCGCCAGAGGCACCCACAGGAAGTAGAGCGCCTTTATGTGGTCGCGCCAATCGTTGTGGCGCAGCTTCTTTTGCCCGACCGCCGCCGCCGTCCAGGTTGCCGGGACAGCGAAGCCGGCTAGGACCAGCGAAGCGATGAGCGCGTTCTTCGAGGGAGACTGCGGGACGGCCCACGCGACGAACAGGGCCATGATGTGCACGCCGCACATGAGTCGGATCGCCCAGCGCTGGACGATGTTGTCCAGCTGGCCGTTGATGGCCCCGGACGTTTCCCTGGCGGCCTGGCATATTTGCTTGAACGGGCTGATGAACGGGAGGAGGTTCATCGTTGCTCCAATCGGTTGAAGGAGGTTGATTGGTGCGTTCGAGGCAGGAGGATAAACACAAAACTACCCTGCTCCACTTGCCTCTGCATGGAGATATGATAAGAAATGGGAGAAGGTCAACAGGTTTCCCTGCCCTGATTCTCGCTCTGGTAGGCAATTACAGCTTTACCATGCTGAGCGCTGTGATCGGCTCCTTTTGGCTTGACGGTGGATGAGCAGGATCAATAAACCCAACGGCCCGATTGTAACGGCGGAGGGCGTTTCGCCTAACATAAGTAGTCGATCGACTAACTTATGCATGCTTCTTATTTTTATCTGTACCATGCTTTTTACCAAAAAGCAACCCTTGCTTGCTATAGATCAGCCTGTGGAGCGCTTTTAATCATTATAACTCTTAAATATCATATATATTCGTTATGGGAATGAATAATGGTTGCATAGCGCCAAATTGGTGCGGAAATGAAAAAATTGCACCTGATTTGCATAAGTATAATGTGCAAGCGGTTGTAGTCGAGCGATTTATCGCGAGGAGGGCGATTGTTGCGCTATCTCCCCCGCGATAAATCGCTCGACTACAACCGCTTGCACATTACCGGTTTATTGGTTCAAATTCATTATAGTGAAGGAGGTGTTGTGGTGTTCGATTCTGTTCAGAGGATCTCAATCAGCAGGCCTTCGTTGCCGCGAAGATAAAGCTCTGCCAGATCTCTCGTGCCTTCAAAATCCATGTAGGTTGTCAGCAGCACCCGGCCTTTCCCAGTAAGGCTCAGGACCTGCTTTTCGTCGGACAAATTCAAGACCACCAGATAGCGCTCTTTCTGATACCCACGCTGATACACAAAACATGAGGGGTTATCCTGCTCTATCGACTGATAAGAACCCAGTTTGAGCGCTGGCAGCAGGCGTCGTAGTTCTATCAGCGTTCTCGTGAACATAAGAAACGAGCGTATGTTTTTGCGTGATACGGAGACATTGTTGGTCCGGTAATCCTCCGATACTGGCAGCCAGGGCGTTACATGGGATGAGCTGAAGCCTGCATTCGCGCTTGTATCCCATTGCATCGGTGTGCGTGCATGGTCGCGACTCAGTGCTGGATACTCTTTGCCCTGTGGATCATGGATCATCTCAAGAGGCACGAGAACGTTTTCCATGCCTAGCTCGTCGCCATAGTAGCAGGTTGGGGTGCCACGCAAGGTCAGCAGCAGCATCTGGGCCACACGCGCCTGGGCTTTCCCAATCCGCGTAGCGATGCGTGGACGATCATGGTTGCTCAATACCCAGTTCGGCCAGGCACCAGCCGGGAGCAGACTCTCATAGGTATCAATTACCTGACGCAGTATTGCTGCCTCCCAGCCCGGAAGCGAAAACAATTGAAAATTGAACGGCAGATGTGCCTCATCGAGCGACTCGCCATAGTAATGGACCAGTCGTTCAATCGGGAGATAGATCTCGCCGATAAGCACGCGCTCTCCATAGGTATCCAGCACACTGCGCATCTCGCGCACGATTGCATGGACGCCGGGCTGATCTTCGTTGTAGAGTCTGAACTGGCGTTGTTCGGGCAGATCGCCGGGCCTCCAATCGGGATTGATCGGGTTATCGCGTAACTGCTCATCCTTCATCAACAACCAGAGCACATCGACGCGGAAGCCATCAATGCCACGATCCAGCCAGAAGCGCAGGACATCATACATTGCCTGACGAACCTGTGGATTGTGCCAGTTGAGATCGGGCTGTTTGACATCAAACATATGCAGGTAGTATTGGCCTGTCTGCGCATCAAGTTCCCAGGCCGAACCGCCGAAAAAACTGGTCCAGTTATTGGGAGGGCCGCCATCAGGTGCTGGATCGTGCCAGATGTACCAGTCTCGTTTCTCGTTCTCGCGGCTGCTGCGAGACTCCTGGAACCAGGGATGTTCATCCGAGGTATGATTTGGCACAAAGTCCAGTACCAGCTTTAGCCCACGCCTGTGTGCCTGTTCCACCAGTACATCCAGTTCCTGGAGCGTCCCAAAGAGTGGATCGATATCGCAGTAGTTGCTGATATCGTAGCCAAAGTCCGCCATAGGAGAGGGAAAGATAGGCGAGAGCCAGAGAATATCGACTCCCAGCCATTGCAAATAGTCGAGCTTTTTGGTAATGCCCGGTAGATCGCCGATCCCGTCTCCATTTGTGTCCAGGAAACTTCTTGGATATATCTGATAGATTACGCCGGTTTGCCACCATGACGGCTGCATGTATTTTCCTCCATCCGAATGAATCGTTTTAGCCTTTGACTGCTCCCGCTGTGAGTCCTGCCACAATGCGACGTTGGAGCAGCAATACCATCAGCACCAGAGGGACAGTGACGATGATCGAAGCCGCCGCCAGTTGCCCGTAAGCGATGACATGTTCTGAACTGAAATGGGTGATGCCAACTGTGACCGGTTGCGCCCGTTCGTCGCTCGTCAGCGTAAAGCCGAAGAGAAAGTCATTCCATACTGCAATAAAGGAGAGGATCATGACCGAGAACACTCCAGGAGCAGCCAGGGGAATCAGTATCTCCCAGAGTGTGCGCAGGCGCGATGCCCCATCGACACGGGCCGCCTCTTCCAGATCTATCGGCATCTCACGGAAAAATGAGTTCAAAAACCAGATCGTCAGCGGAAGCGTCAGCAGGAGATCAGGAATGATCAGAGCCATGTAGGTATTGTAGATGTAGAGCGAACTGGTAAAAAGCACAAAAAGCGGACCCACCATAGCGATAAATGGGAACATATTCACCGAAAGCACTGTGCTAAGTACCACAGTTTTTCCCAGAAAGCGCGTACGTGCCAGAGCATACGAGCATAAGATGCCGAAAAGTAGCGAGATCAGTGTGGTAAGTAGCGCGATCACGGCGCTATTTTTGAGCGTTGGCAGGAAGAACGCTGAATTGATCACCTGCACGTAATTGCTCAGATCAAAGCTATGTGGGAAAAGCGTCGGTGGAGAAACAAACATCTCCACGCCATTTTTGACCGAGGTAATAAAGGTCCAGTAGAGCGGAGCCAGCGCCAGAAACACGACGAAAAAGACCGCGATATAGTGTCCGATTGTTCCTAGCCATTCCTTTTGGCGGTCGTTGCTCTCGTTTTTTGCAGCCTTCTTCTGCTCAACGCGGGCGGTTCGCTGTTGTACAACCATGCCACCTTCTCCTTTGCTATGCCTGCTGTAACGTGTCGCGCATAGCCGCAACGACCAGCAAGCTGATAATCAAGCCGAAAAGAAACACTACGACGGCGGCAGCAACACCGGGAGCAAAATCGCCAGGCGTGCCCGCGAACATTTTGATATTGGCGTACGAGGCCATAGAGGGCGTGGCCTGTCCACCAAAGACATAGAACAGGTCAAAGACGCGGATGGCATCTAAAGAGCGGAAAAGGAAGGTGATCAATAGTTGAGCCTTGATAAGAGGAATTGTAACGTGCCAGAACTTTTGCCAGCGCGAGCCACCATCGATACTGACCGCTTCATAGAGTTCCGCAGGGATCACCTGAAGGCCCGCGAGCAGCAGCAGCGCGGCAAACGGCGTGGTCTTCCAGATATCGGTAATCAGCGCGGCAACAATGACGCCCCCTGTGCTGCCCAGCAAGGTATCGCCTGGAGCTAACAGATGTAACCATTGGAGAATGGTGGTCACAATACCCACCTGATCGTTATACATCAGGAGCCACATCTGAGCCGAGACAACGGTGGGAAAGGCCCAGGGCACCAGGATCGAGGCGCGCACCAGTCCGCGTCCCCGGAAATTTTTATGCAACAATAATGCAACGCCCAGACCCAGCAGCATCTCCAGGATGACGCTGAAGACGGTGAAAATCAGGGTGGTACGAACAGCGCTCTGGAAGACTGGATCACCCAGCACCCGGGTATAGTTTGCCAATCCCACGAATTGAGGGCTGGCAATCAAGGGATTATCTACGGTGCTAATCGAGAGCGAATTGAGCATAGGGTAGACGCCGATAGCCAGAATCACCAGCATCGTTGGCAGAACCAGAAAATAGGGCATAAAGCCACCGCGTGCCTGGATGCGTTCTAGCAGCGTCAGCCCGTCATTTGAGGGCTTTTGAATGCTTTGTGTTGCCATACAACTATCTCTTTTCTCTTCTTGCAAGGCCGCGAGAGGCCATGCGAGGTCAAATCCTATGAGAAGAGAAGTGTGGGGAAGCAAGCCTCCTCACACTTCCATAATCAGCGGTTTATTTTTTGATGGCCGCCTGAAGATCTTTTTCGAGATTGCTCAATGCAGCAGAGACGCTGACCTGCTTCTTCAACGCCTGATAGACGTTGCGCTGAATAACGTCGGAGACATCGCTGTATTGCGGCGAAACCGGGCGTGGCAGGGCGTTTTTGAGAATTGGTCCCAGCTTGCTAAATAGCGGCTGCTTGGCCAGCACATCGCTGTCGCTATAGATGCTTTGCAATGCTCCAGTCAGGGAGGCGTTGAGGGCCAGTTTCTTCTGTGCTTCCGGTTGCAGCATAAACTTGATAAACTCCCAGCAGGCATCGGCGTTTTTAGAATAGGCATTGGTCGCCAGGTTCCAGCCACCAATCGTGGAATGTCCTACTGTGCCGCTTCCTCCATAGGGCAACGAGGTAATGTCAAATTTATCCGCGACCTTCGACTGTTTGGGATCGTTGCCCAATGCATAAGCATATGGCCAGTTGCGCATAAAGGCTGCATCGCCGTTTTGCCAGACGGTACGAGCCGGCTCTTCCTTATAGGTAGTCACAGCTGGCGGAGAGATCGTCCCGATCCAACTTACCATCTCAGTGAGCGCCTGATTCGCTTCGGGGCTGTTGACTGTAACCTTCGTCGAATCGTTGGGGTCGAGAATGGAGCCGTTGTAGCCGTAGAGTACCTCGACAAAGTCGCAGACCAATCCCTCATACTGTGCACCCTGCCAGACGTAGCCATATTTGATTTTCGAGGGCGACGCAGCTTTGGCAGATTTGACCAGATCGTCCCAGGTTGCCGGTGCTTGTGAGATCAAATCCTTGCGATAGTACATTACGCCCAGATCAGTACGCAGCGGTGCCGCCCACAACTTGCCCTGGTAGGTGCAGCCCTGGATTGGACCCGGCAGATACTTCTCGCGCTCGGATGTCGGCCACTGCGCCTCTGTGATCGGTACTGTCCACTGGCTGGCCGCAAACTGAGCAGGGTAGACGATATCGATGGACATCACATCAGCACTGGCACTACGGGCGCGCAGCATATTATTGTAGCGTGCCAGCAAATCGTCGGTGCTGACGACCTGCTGCGAGGTAACGTGAATACCTTTCTGCTTCCCGATCGACTGATTGAACTCGTTGACCAGCGCGACGTAGGTGCCGGTAGCATCCTGCTCACTCAGCCAGACGAGGCTTGTCGAACTTCCTGTGCCGCCGGTGCTATTGCTGCTACCTCCGCAGGCTTCCAACAACGATAGTGCGGCAGCGCTGCTCAGGCCCACAGCTCCAACCCGCTCTAGAAAGGTGCGGCGGTTGATGCGCCCGTTGCGGATCTTACGAATACTCTCTTCCATTTCTGTGCGTTGCTCGGAAAACATAATGATCCCCTTTCAAAAAATGACATAAAGAAAATAGATATCTATTTCTGGAAGAGCATATGATCAGCTCTTGTATTTTCACACATGCGCTTGGTAGGATACACTGTCATCCGCAGGTCCTTACTTAGGCGTTCGACAAAAGCATCATCATATATTCCACCAGCTCACGAACACTCCAGTCGTGTGTATAGAGTGTTATCGCTAGAGCTAAAAGATGCTGGATAGCAGTTCTTCCTGATCAAAAACTGGTCATCATGCTAACCAGGGAAACTGTCAAGCCATCGTGTGACTTGCTGCGCCTCGATATATCAATGTGTCGATTATAGGTGAGCCGTGTAAATGGTGTGAGGTCTTGTGTGAGTCCAGCAAGGTTTGCGCCGAAAAAAGGTACGCCTTGAGCAGTACAAGCATTATCACTGATCGCGTGGTAATGGCACGAAGATGAAAAAGAATGTATTTGCGTTGTTGTCTCATGCTCCGTTTCCTCCTTGAAAGAGAGTCTGTGAAAAATTAGCCGCCTTCGATCTAACAGGTTCCAGGCGAAAAGGAATGCTATGCTACTGGATCGAGCTTCTCTATACGTCGAGAAGTCATGTCCTCAGTTCGTCCGTTCTTTTAAGTTCGGACCTGGATGGAAGAACAAAGTTGTATCGAAAAACTAAGCGTCTCAGGCTGAATTGCGCACGATTAAATCTGGCTCGACGAGGAATTGTTCTGGACCAAGCTGCGTGACTGGGAAGGTCGGATCTTCTAGCTGTTTCAGGGGTGCGGCCTCCTGTTTCAGAATGCTGACCAGCAGTTCCAGAGCCAGTTTTGAGAGTACATTTGTTGGCTGACGTACGGTTGTGAGTGCGGGATCGACAAAGGCCGCAAAAGAAAGATTATCGAAACTGGCAACCGCGATCTGTCCCGGTTCCTTCCCTATTGCTTTGCCCTGCGCTCGTAAGGCTGAGAGTACGTATAATGCCAGCCAGTCATTGCTGGTGACAATCGCGGTGGGTGCCTCTTCCTCTGGAAGAGCAAGCACGCGCTCTACCGCTTGAAACGTATCCTGCTGGTTTTGCAGACCCATGATTATCAGATGTGGGTCTTCTACCAACCCATAGGATTGCAACGCTTCCAGATATCCACTCTTGCGGAAATAGACATAGGACGCCTCTAAAGGCTTGCTCAGGTATGCGATCCGTCTGTGTCCCTGTTCGTATAAGTAACTGACCAGTTTGTGAATACCTGCCCGGCTATCGACATCGATAAAAGGATAGGAAAGATCGGTTTCGTCTAATTTGCGGCCAAAGGCCACAAAAGGCATACCGATCTCCTGAAGCAAAGAAATCCGCGGGTCTTCGGGCTGAACGTGTGCCAGAATAACCCCATCGGCTCTGCTGGAGTTGGTCAGCTTGCGATACATTTCAGACATGCTTTGTTCCGGGTATGGCAGGGTTACAAGCAAGCTGAGATTGTGTTCAAAGCAGTCAACGGCCAGCATCCCAATAAATTCCTTTACAAAAGGCTCTGACTCAGACTCAATATAAAGGTACGGGGCAAAAGCAATGGTATCGGTTCTTTTTCCGCGCAGATTGCGTGCCGCTGCGTTGGCGTGATAGCCCAGCTCTCTCGCAACGCGCACAATCCGTTGGCGTGTCTTCTCGCTGACATCACCATATCCATTGAGCGCACGTGAAACAGTGGTGATCGAAACCCCTGCTGCTTTCGCAACATCATGGATGGTGTGCATATATCTGGCGCTTCCTCCTTTCTTTTACGTGGATGGTTTCGCACCATCCGAAACGTTTTGGATATGAATAAGTATATATCCAAAACGTTTCGGATGTCAACCGTTTTGCTAACCAGATTCAAAAATGGACCTATTGAGGGACAATGCTTTATATAAATGATTAAATGATGTCTGGTCATCATGACGAAGCGGATATAAAAAAAG
This sequence comes from Reticulibacter mediterranei, assembly GCF_016587455.1. Taxonomy (NCBI): domain Bacteria; kingdom Bacillati; phylum Chloroflexota; class Ktedonobacteria; order Ktedonobacterales; family Reticulibacteraceae; genus Reticulibacter; species Reticulibacter mediterranei. Next base: position 4,220,657 of record NZ_BNJK01000001.1, read on the forward strand.
GGGCGAACAATAATAGAGAGGAAGAGGGGCTTTAATTGTCTGTGTTTTTGTTTCCAGGACTTGCGACCACCCGTGCCCCGGTGGATGTGGCGCGTCCACCGGGGCACGGGGTCATGGGGTCACGGACGGCGATCGACCGGGTAACGAGTCACGCGGAGACCCCACGTGACGATGTGCTGGTCGCCGGGGTCGAGGATGCTGAGTCCCATGTGGTTGTTGAATGCGTCTGGAGCGCAGCTTTGCGGCTCCAACGCTATAGCCCGGCGGTAGCCGTCGGGCGGCAGCGTGTCCGCCGTGTAGACTTGAAGGAAGGGCACATCCATGAACAGCGTGATCGCTGCCCTCCCTGCGCTCAGAGAGATGTAGCTGAAGCCATCAGGCTCCTTGGTGAGGTCAGTGAAGCAGTGGTCTATCACCGTCTCGCCGATAGGCCTGGCAGCACGGAAGTCATAGCTGCCTCCTGCCACCGGCTCCTTCGTCCCGAGCGGGATCTGCCGGTTGTCCACCGGCAGCATGCTTGCCGCGGGGATCAGCAGCGTGCATTCGTTCAGGCTGGTTCCCGGCACCTGCACGTACGGGTGGAAGCCCACGCCGTACGGCGCGGGTCGGCTCCCCGTGTTCGTTGTCTTCGTCGTCACCAGGATCTGGCTTGCTGACACCTCGTAGGAAACCTCGATGGATACCAGGAACGGATATCCCTCGTCGCTTCCGTCCAGGGTCGTCCTCACGGTCAGGGCGTCCGGCTGGTGGCCGACGACCTCCCACTCCTTGCCCCCGAGCAGCCCGGCCAGGGCGTTCTGGTTGCCGGGTTCGGTGATCTGGAGCTGGTACGAGGTGCCGTTGTGCTGGTACCGTCCGCCGTTGACGCGGTTGGGGAACGGGCTGAGAACGCTTCCCGCCGCGTACTTGCCGTCGAATGGCGGCAGGAACTCGTGTCCGTCCACCGAGAAGCTGTGCAGTGCGCCTGCCCGAACGATGGCTTGTACTGGCCCGCTGGCGATTTGAAGCGCGTTGTCCATGTTCTTCCTCCTTGGCACCGGGACTGTTCCGGTGCCTGTTGTGAGAACGAGGGGCGATCACCTCTCCTCTCAAAGCGACAGTCCTGATAGTACTTATGACTGCCAGTTCGAGAGGAGGGGAGATCGCCCCTCGTTCTCAGTAGTTGTGCCTTGACTGGGCGGTGGCCCTGGCTCTGATCCGCCGTGGAGGAGCCAGGGCCACTCGCCGATGCTGTACGATTCTGGAGCTGAAGTGTGGTGCGACTGCGTGTGCCCCCGGCAGGAGCGTCGTTCGCTGGGGGCACACGCGGTTGGTCAGTACTGCCGCCGACGCCGCTGCTGGTGTCGGTGCTGCGCCTGGAACTGGGCGATCAGCGGCTTGCCGATGACGGAGGGCAGCCGCCACATGCTCTGCGAGAGCCGCAGCTCCACGGCGGTGATCTCGCATTCGGGGGTGGTCAGCACCGCGACCTCGACAGATCCGCTCTTGATCCACGCGCCGCTGGCGGGCTGCCAGAGTTGGATCTCGTGGTCAGGCATCTCCTGGAACAGCGAGGTGATTCGGATGCTGAGGGAGCTGTGCTGGGCCTCGACGATGGTCCCCGCGCTCGCCAGCAGCCTGATGAGGCTCTGCTCCAGCGGAGTGCGGGGCTGGCTCACCAGGGCTGCACGCCTCTCCCGTAGGATGGGCCAGCGCACCTCCGGCTCGCAGCCGGCGAGGGCGAGCAGGTCGGGGATGATCTCCTCCATGCCCGGGGTCGGGATCAGTGCGTCGCCGTCGTCGTTGAGCGTGGACCGGTAGGCGATGGCGAGTTCGAGCCAGAGCGTGCTCGGCTGGGGCACCGACTGACCGAAGATCTCACCGGGCAGCAGCGCCCTGGCACCCCGCGTCGCCCGCTCCGTCACGTCGGAGGCCGTTCCCGCTTCCTGGGCGCGCTGCCGAATGATCGGCAAGGCCCGCTGAACGCCTTCTTGATCGATGTTTTTCACTGTCGCTCCTGTGTTGTCTCCTGATGAACGGGTTTGTGAGAGTAGGTGTACAGGTGGCGGTCGCTGGCCTCCCTCGTGCGTTTTCAGCGACCGCCGCCTGCATCTGTGTGGGTCAGAACCCTCCGTACTGCCGCTGCTGCTGACGAATCAGGAGTGGCGGCAGTCGTGGTGGGCTAGCGACCCAGTTGGCGGATGAACCACGTGAACAGCCCCGCGCCGAGTCCGGCGTCCTCCTCGTGCTGAGGCTCCCACAGGGTTCCGAACTGCCTCGGAACGCCCTGCCCGTCGCAGCGCGCCCACGCGTGGGGCATGTCGTCCTCGGTCCAGGCGACCACCTGGAGGGTTCCCTTGTTCGGCCTCCCGGGACGGCTTGGGAGCTTGATGGCCTGGTGGTGCGAGCACTTGATCTCCGGGTCGGAGTCCAGAGACCCGGGAGCCACCATCTCGCCGGGGTCCGGCGGCGTGAGCCGGACGGCGTCGAGCCAGCTTCCCGGCTCGATCCTGAGGCGCTGGGAGACGCCGCCCTCGGGCATGTACGGGTGCTCGCGCTCGTGGCCGGCCACGTGGCGTTCCATGCTGGCGCCGGCCTCGATGGCGATGAGCTGGGCACCGAGGCCCGCCCCGAGCGTAGGCACCTTGCGCTTCCACGCCCAGCGGACCACGTCCCACAGCCACTCGCACTGCTCGAACCGGTAGCCCTCGGGGTCGTTGCCCTCCCACCAGTAGTCGTCTTCCGGCGCGTCGGTCCAGAAGCGCTCCGGGAGGTCGTAGCCGCTCAGGACGCCGACGCTGGTGATCAGCAGGGCGTCCATCTCCAGGAGCTGGCGGTGTCCGCTCTTGTTGCGCCGGATCACGACCGGCTCGCCGCCCGCGTGCTCGACCGCGACCGCGTAGTCGTCGATCAGGTCGAAGGTTGCGGGGACGATTCCTATCTGCGGCCTCGTGTTAGCGGCCGAAACGCCGGTCAGCACCTTGCTGAGGCGACGGCCCTTTCCTGCTTCGTTCCTCACTACCTACCTCTTCCCTATGTTGCCCCGGACGTCCTCGCTGTCGGACTGAATGGCCGGAGTCTGCTGGATGGGATCTGTTATGTCCGGGTGGTGTGCCGGGCCTCGTGCGATGCTGAGCGAAGCCCGGCACGGACATGGTTCTTTCTGATCGGTGCGGTAGCCAGCCTGTCAGTCGTCGTATCCGATCTCGAACAGGGAGCCTCCTTCCCCGGACAGGAAGATGTCGAGCCTCATCTTGTTGAGCTGCCCGACGACCCGTCCCCCCGAGAGGGTTCGGATCTTCGAGTTGCGGAACCGCGCCAGTTCACGCGGCAGCTCGCTGGAGAACGGCGCGTCGTCTTCGGACAGGTTGAACGCGCCGATGATGGCCTTGTTGTGTCCGTCGAGGTAACGGGCAACGCCGAACTGCGGGATGGCCCCATCCTCCCTGGGGCCGGGGAGACCCAGACCCAGCAGCGGCTGCACGTGGCCGAGGGCCAGTAGCGGCGTGCGGCTGAGCAGCTCGTTGCGCTTGATCGTTTCGTGGAGGATGGAGCCGGGGTCTGCCAGGGCAGCCTCGACGTTGCGCACGCGGTAGTCCCCGCGCTTTTCGAGGACGTCCAGGTCAATCGTGTTGATCACCGGGAGGTACAGGTCGTTCGGAGACGCCTGCGAGAACCCGGCGTTGAGACCAGGGGTCCACTGCATGGGAGTCCGTACACCCTCCCGGCGGTCGCCGGTGGGTCCGCCGCCCTTGGCGAGCAGGGGGTGGTGGCCCATTCCGATGAGATCGGCGTAGTAGTCGATCAGCGCGCCCGGCAGGATCATCCTGATGAGGTTGAACAGCCGGATGAGCCTCCTGTTCCACAGGAGCATCTGGGCCAGGTTGCCCACGACCGCGTCGTTGGCGAACGGCTCCCCACGTACCCCGTCGCCGTAGAACTTGCGCAGGATCTCCAGGATCTCGGTGGGGGTCAGCTTCCACTGTGCCCACTGTGCCCGGTGGTCGTCGTGGTTGCTGGCGATCAGCAGGACGAGCAGGCCGAACAGCACCTGGGGACGATTGAGCAGCAGGTCCACCAGGGGGGAGGCGTCGCGCATGGCGAACACGAGGTCCATCGCCACCCTCTCCCGGAAGCCGAACCAGGCGTCGAACTGGTCGCCGTCCTGGTAGCCCCGCATCTGCTCCTCGGGCAGATCGCTTTCGCAGAGCAGCAGGGCGTCGGGGAACCTCGCCTTGATCGCCTCCCTGGTCCGCCGCACCCAGTCGTGGACCTCGTCCACATCCTCGTGGGAGGTGCCAGGCTTGAAGATGAGGAACGGAACGGCGTCGACCCGGAAGCCGTCGATGCCCACCTCATCCAGCCAGTAGAGCATGTTGCCGAGGTTCTCAGCCTCGACCTCCGGGTTGGCGTAGTTCAGCGCCGGCTGCGTGTGCTTGAAGCGGTGCCAGTACCACTGACGCCGCACGTCGTCGAACGCCCAGCACTCTGCGGGGACGCGCATCCACCGGCCACCGACGCGAACGAGGACCATCCGCTTGTTCTCGGAGTTGGGGAGGATGCTGCGAACCTTGTGGAGTCGACCGTCGGGGCCGGGGAAGAGGACGTTCCCCTCTCCCTTCGGGTCCCAGATGTACCAGTCACCGTACTTGCCGCGCGGGTGCTGGCGCGACTGCTGGAACCAGGGGTGCAGCTTGGACGTGTGGCACGGCACCCAGTCCATGAGCACCTTGATGCCGTACTGGTGTGCCGTCCGCACCAGCTCCTTCAGGTCCTCCAATGTGCCGTACTTGGAGTCGATCTTGCGGAAGTTGGTGATTCCGTAGCCGCCGTCGGTGCCATCGTCCTCCAGGAAGGGGGTCATCCAGATGGCCTTGACGTGGCACTTCGCGAGGAACGGGATCTTCTCGGTGATGCCCTTGAAGTTGCCCGTTCCGATGTAGTTCTCCCCCGGCCCCGACCTCTTCGCCTCGTAGAACGCGTCGGGGCGAATCTCAAGGAAGGTACCGGACGCCCACCAGGGGAGCCTGTTGTTAGCTGCGAGCAAGGCGTTGCCCGACAAGGTTGGTGTCATTTCGCTCCTCGCGACGATGAGATGGAACTTTATGGTGTTTCCGGGTGAGCGACTCAGTGGTGCAAATCGCTTCCCGTCTCCGTGCTGCCGTTACTGTGTGATCAGGGGCAGTGGAAGTTTTGAGGCGTGCTGGCCGAACGTGTCGGCTTTGCACGCCGCGACCGCCCCACCCGACGGCCTGCCAGGTGGGGCGATCATGGTAGATCAGCCGTGCGCTAGCGCTGCGTCAGCAGTTGCTGCCACTGCTCGAACAGCGCCTCGTAGTAGCGGGTGCCGAAGTTCGGCATCTTCTCCGGGTGGAACTGAGTACCCCAGACGGGGTCTTCCTCGCTCTCGAAGGCGTGGATCTCGCCGTCGTGGTTGCTGCGTCCCGTGACGATCAGCCCCGGAGGGGTGGGAGGCAGCGCTGCCCCCTGGGAGTGCATGCACACCACGTCCAGGTTGATGCTCCCCGCCACCTCGGCGAGCAGGGAGTTCGGCGTGAGCAGCACCGCCGTCGTGGTGGTGTCCTCGTTGGGCTGCGAACCCGTGTGGCCCGGGATGCCGGACTTCAGCCGGCCCCCGCAGAGAACCCACCACAGTTGGTGGCCGAGGCAGGTTGCCGCGACGGGCACGCGGAGCCTGCGGAACATGTTCAGCCACACGAGAGCCTGGAGGTCGGCGTTGATGTCGGTGTCCGGGATGGACGCGTCGGGGGTGACGCTGGGGTCGTAGAGCGCCGGGTGGACGTTGCGGCCGGTCGGCCCGACGCCCGTCACCAGCACCCCGAGCACGCCCTGAAGCGCGTTGAGGTTCGGGTTCGGCGGCAGCACCCGAGGCTCGGCCCCGGCCGCCTGGGTGACTTCGAGGTAGCCGTTCTTGTCCGTCGGGTCGGAAACGAGGATTCCGACGATCGGGCGATGGTGGCTCATGTGCATCCCTTCGTTGAGCCTGTCGAGGTGGGCCGCGATCCCTCACCGCCCTTCTCCTCTTGAGGTAGGAGAGAAGAAGAGGGGAGAGGGATCGTGGCCCCGGTTACTGGTTGGTGCTTTGTGGCCAGTGAACTGTTACGGTCCTGTTACTGCGTTGTGGTGCCTAACACGCTTGCCCTGATCGTCAGCGCCGCTTCCTGGCCGCCTGGGCCGCTTTTTGGACGAAGTACGGGATGATCTTGTTCAGGGCGAGCGCCGACGCGTGATCCGTGACCTCCAGCTCCGGGTGGAACTGCGTTCCGAGGGCGAATTGGGTCCGCAGCCCTAGAGGCTTCGTCCACCTCTGATTGAACCCTATTGCTTCCGGCACGCAGTCGGGAAAGGACTCCGCGACTGAGATTAGCCCGGGGGCCACCTCTCGTATTCCCTGGTGGTGGAGGGTGTTGGTCTGGACCCGCTTCTCTCGACCCAGCGCGTGGTAGAGCTGGCTGTTCCCGTCGATGCTGACCGGATGCTCGGCGTGTGGACCGCACTCCCACCTGGAGTGATTCAGGGTCGGCTTCTCCGATCCTCGTTGCTTGACCAGATCCTGGTACAGCGAGCCGCCCATGGCCACGTTCCAGGCCTGGAAGCCCAGGCACATGCTCAGGAATGGCATGGGTTGGATCAGAGTATTCCAGAGGATCACGGCCATGTCGAACTGGTCGAGTTCCCGATCGGTGTTCAGGGAGACGCCCGTGTTATCCTCGCCGTACCACTCCGGCGAGAGGTCCGACCAGTCCGTTCCCGGAACGACGACGCCGTCGAAGATGGTGTCCGGCCCGAACGTCTGCGCGATGGTTTCCAGGCGACCCGTCTCCGGGACGATGAGGGGGATTGCACCTGCCTCATGGAGCCGACTCACCAGAGGCTCCGACGCCTGCTCGTAGCGGATGTGCATGTCTCCGATCTCGTTCTCGCCGGGCCGTGCGATGATCGCGATCGTCGGCTTCTGACCCGGGCTGCGTCGCGTGCGCCGCGACCCGAGCAGTTTGTCTGCGTGCGGGATCAACTCGTGGGCGCCGATGGCCTGGAGACGGTCTCGTACGAAAGCCCTCAGATCGGCCCTGTCGTCTTCTGTTTGCGTTTCCACAAAGACTCCATGTGTGTCTGCGACGTGTTTGCTCTCTGTCTTTCTGTTTGGGGGATGACTTTCAGGGAGCGCCGCAGCGCGGCGCGGACCCGCAGGCCCACGCCGCGCTACGACCTGACCGGGAGGCGTCAGGAGAGGTCGTCCAGCCCCTCCGCCTCCCGGGTGTTCTCTGCCGCTTCGGACAGCCGCTGTTCCCGTTCGGCGTTGCGGTTGTGCTCGGTCTCCAGGGCCGTCGTCCTGGCCTCGATGGCGGCGATCCTGTTGAGGATGTACTTGATGCTGAGCACGACCGCGGTGGTGAGCGTCAGGCCGCCGAGCATCCAGGCGACGATGATCCCGCCGGTGATGATCATCAGCACGGCCGTGCCCAGCGCGAGGGCGATTGCCGCCACGGCGTGGAAGCTGCGGAGCTTCAGCGGGTGCTTGATGTCCATCACCCATTCCTTCCGCCAGAGCACCGTCAGCAACAGCCCGACGATGCTGACCGCGAGCGCCACCCAGGTGTACGCGGGAGATCCCACGCTCAGGGCGACGACTCCGCCGAGGCCGAAGGCCAACGCCCGGAAGGAGTTGATGCCCAGCACCTGGAGCGCCTTCAGCGCCCTTTCACCGTAGATCGCTCCCTCGAACATGTTGGCGCCGAGGTTGATGACGTCGATGCCGAGGATGAGCACCCACCCGCTGGTCTGGTGGTTCGTCACCACCAGGAACGCGGCGCCGATGGCGGTGATGATCGCGGCGACGTACAGGCCGCGGTCCCGCCACTGGTGGACGACCCGCGAGACGATGAGCATCATGATGGCACCGACGGCCGCCGCCGCGAACGCCCAGTTCCTGAACCACTCGGTCTGGGGCAGGCCGAGGAGGTGGAACTGAGTGGTGAGTCGCAGTTGCGGCCCCGCCAGCACCCAGCCGGAGAGGAAGTTGACCAGCGCGGCCTTGCGCACCCACGGGGTCCACGTGGCCTTCGCGGTGGCCTTCCATCCCTGCTTGCTCTTGAGGGCGCCATCATCCTTCTCGTAGATCCCGAACAGGATGAAGCCGATCACGAAGGCCACGAGCAGCACACCGGCGACCAGAACGCCCCAGGTCGGACGCGGCCCGAAGGTAGGCCCGCTCCACGCCACGGCGAACGGAAACGCCTGTCCGAGCACGATCATGGCCCCGCTGATGACCTGGTTGTTGGAGATGGGCAGGCCCGTGTCCACCCTGTCGGCAGCGGGCCGGACGAACGCGACCACGACCGACGAGCACCCGACGAGGACGAGGATGCTCAGCGCGAAGATCGACGGGGGAACCCAGACGGCGAGGGTGATGTAGCCCCGGCCATGATCACGAAGCCCAGGATCGCCCGGCGCCCATTGAGCCAGGAGCCCGCGCCCAGGCTGAAGATGAACAGGATGGCTGCGACTGCCCACGCACTGATGTTCGCCGCCCAGTGGGCGATGGTCGGCGGGTAGAGCGTGCCGACCTGCGGGAGCATGTAGGCGGTCGCCTGGTTCCCGGTCAGCTCCGCCGCGTAGACGAGGCCGAACCCCAGCAGGGCCAGGACCCCGAGCAGCCGCTTCCTGCCCATGAGGCTGATCAGGAGCAGGTAGACGAAGCCTGCTCCTGCCAGGTAGCCGGCGCTCTGAAGGACCTGGACGGTGATGTCGGTCCGTGCCAGGGCGACGAGGTCGGGCAGGACGGCGGCTCCGACCTCCGCCAGGAAGCTGAAGCCCAGCAGCGAGAGGAGGACGAGCAGCCGCCTCCTGCTCACCAGCGGCCAGCAGATGAAGCCGAAGCCGGCCAGGATGGTGCCGTAGGGCAGTGCGAGCGCGACATTGTGGGGGAGGGACAGGACGGTGTTGGCGCCCGCGGTCAGAAGGACCAGGCCGATGACGGGCAGGAGGGCGAGCAGCCGCTTCCAGGAGCCGAACTGCGTGCTGACCAGCGCCAGGAGCAGCCGCTGCAAGGCGGCGGGCGGGTGCTGTTCGGCACCCTTTTCGAGGTCTCGAGTCTTCATGACTCTCCTTCGGAAGATTGTACCGTTGTGGCTGATTGGGCCGGCGGCCTCGAAGAAGTATCAGCCGGAGATTTTTGCTGGGGTGGAATTGTGGCCGTCTGTGGAACCGACCTGCGGAGAGTCGCTTCTACGTGACTCCCACTACAACCTCCTCTTATTGTTGTCAGGGGACGGGGAAAGCGGTGGTCAGGGGGACGAGGTGCAGTATGTAGTTATGACTCTTTTGCCAGGAGCTACCTCCTTGAGATAGGAGAATGGATGTGGGGAGAATTGTGACAAGCACATCTCTACCCCGCTCTACACACGCACACCTTAATTACCGGGTGCGTATGTACAGCGCACTAGAAATGTGCTGAACCACGATGAAGGGTCAGGCAGAGGGAGATCTGCCTGACCTTGGAAGTTGGTGAGTGGTATTGAGGATGGTGATTTGATTGCGGCGAGCTTTGCTCAACCATGAGGCGTCTGTGAGATGAAACGCCTCATATGCCTATCACGTTAGGCACTCACGCTACCTTTCGTTGTTCTGCTGTGGTAGCCAGCTCGATCACTCTACAGCGATCTTGTACCTCCTGACGTTGGAGAGACGGCCTTGTATTTCTCCGGCAGTAATGGCGCTCTGCCGTTTCTTGCAGCTATGCAATCAGATCTTTCTGCTTATTTCTGTACCATATCCCCCCTGTAAATACAATGTTAAGAGGTAATGAAGCCGCCTGTAAAGCCGATATATTCGTTTAACAACATATTAATGAACGATTAACACTCTGCTCGTCAGGAAACAGGCCCACAATTCTGGCGGGTTTATAGAGGAAGCATACTTTAACCTCGTCTGTCAGTCCTCAGCCGTCGATCTTTCGCTATTTTTCTCGCCTTCAAGCAGCTCTCAGGAGTCATATTGGGCAAAAAACGGCGTGGATGTCATTTTCTCATCATAGTTAGCTGATTTGACGCAGAAAGAGCGCTAAAAATATGCTCTCTTCCTTCTATTTTCTGTGTACACTTGGGCAATACTTTCCATCATTTTTACCGTGCGTTGGAGGACATGCAGATATGGGGCGCATACTCTCAGATGAGCTTTGTGAGGGACCGCAACTGGCGGGCTATGCTATTTACCATAACGATCATTTTCATCACTTGCAGATTAATGGACGGTTGGCACGGCTCTCGCCAACTGAATATACCCTGTGTATGCGTTTGTTTCGCCACTTTGAACAGCTCCAACAGCCTGGGCGCTCTGCATCGGAAACCCCAAATATCTATGTTAGCTTTGAGGAGTTGCAGCAGTGCGCCAATCTCGCCGAGCGCAGGCATGTCACGCGCCATGTGAGCAATGCAAATGGCAAATTAAAAGTTCACGGTATTACCATTCTTTGCGTCGGCGAATGTGGCTATACCTTGCACTTTCAACGCCCTTCAACTCTCGATTAAATTTGTTGAGAGAGATGCATGGTTTCACGAAACCATCTCACCACACATCATACGCTTTGCCGCAAACCCCCTGGCAATGTTGCCACTTCATCCCTTAACAATCGTTTGTAACCTTTTTCATCTTTTTGGGGTTATAGTTACGAGTCTGCCCAGCATGAAAGATGATGCATGGAGTTGCCATGAATACGAGCAACGAAGTAAACCTGGACCAGTTCGCTGCCGACGTGGATCTGTACCACGAACAGTTGGTCATGCTCTACTGGCAGCCGCTCAAGGCTTTTATCTTGAGCAGAACAGGGAGTCTACAAGATGCCGAAGATATTGTGCAGGAGGCGTTTATTCGCGCCTACCTCGCCCTGGATCACTACACACTCGAACAAATCCAGACATTGAAGGCACGTCCCTGGCTTTATAAAATTACCTGGAACGTTTTTTGTAACCATGTCAAACATTCTAAACTCTCTTCTCAGGTCTATCTTGAAGCTCTGGAAGAAAACTCCCCTTTTGAGCAGAGCCAGTTGAGCGATGAGCATCCAGAGTTTGCGTTTGAACAGGTTGAACGCCGCCAGGAACTTGAAACCCTGGTCGCTACGCTTCCGCAAAATTATCGTGTGCCGGTCAGTATGTATTATTTTGAAGAGCTACGCTATCGTGAGATTGCCGAAATTCTTCAGCAACCAGTTGGAACGGTTAAGGTCTATGTGCATCGTGGCATCCAGATGTTGCGGAAAGCGTTGACCATACCCAGAAATGAAGTAAGGTGAGGTCATGGAATTTGACAAGCAAGAGCAGCGAACAAGGGAGTCGCAGCAAGCAGAGTCATCTCATCTTGATGAGAGGTCTATTCCGGTTGTTCCACCAGTGCTGGCTTATCTTGGTATGGGCAGTGGGGGCATGGACGGAGGACAAAACGGAGCCTCTTCCACGCAGGAGACGCAGGTGGATCAACTGGTGGCTGCGCTCGACAGTCAAGACTGGGTAGGTCGTGTCGCAGCTGTCCGCAAGCTTGGAAAGTTCAAGCAGGATGCGCCGATAGAAGTTCTGTGTGCAGTTTTGCACCAGGACGAACATCAGGCGGTGCGCGCCGCAGCAGCAAAGTCTCTTGGTATGATCCGCGTCGAGTCATCCATTCTCCCTTTGATTGCAGCATTGCAGGATATTTCGTGGCACGTCCGTACGGCTGCTGTAACCGCGCTGGGCAAGCAGGAAGCAGCACACGTGCCGATAGAGCCGCTGATTATCGCCCTCTCCGATGAAGATGATTCGGTGCGTACCGCCGCTGCGTGGTCCATTGGACAGCTTGATTCTCGTGCTCCCCTCGCTCCTCTCATCGCAGCATTGCAGGATTCCGCCTGGCAGGTCCGAGAATCTGCCGCTCGCTCATTGGGTAAACTGGGGAGACAGGCAGCACGTGAGCCGCTCCTGGCGGCTCTGAGGGATAAAGACGAGCAGGTGCGGGAGGCAGCAGCCGGTGCTCTGCGACAATTGCCCGCTACGCCGTTCCTCAATAATGATCGGAATACAGAAGCAATCCGCCCTGTCTCTCGCTCGACTGGCCCTATCGTACATGACTTGCTACTTTCATCTAACAAGCAAGATCGCTCCCCCTCTACAGGGAAACTGGTTGAGCAGGAGGTGGATAAACTTCCCCTTCCCACTTCCTATCTTTTAATAAGATCAGCGCAGAACAATTTAGGGGAAGAGGGAGAGGACGATACACCTATTGAGGTGCTCCCGCCACGACGAACTGCTGTTCCTGCGCGTCGGGTAACAATGCGGCGTACCATCGAACGTGCGCTCGTTGCAGTGTTGATTGCTGCAATTGGCCTTTCCTGGCTGCTGGTGAGCCACTGGCCTGGTACGACGACTGGCAGCGGAAATACGCTCGATAGCGCCGCTGTGTTTAGCTATCAGATGCCTTCGGGAACAGCAACCGATCTGGTCTGGGCTGCGCCTTCAGAGACTCCCAGTGAGAGCAATCTGGTTGCCTTTGCCACCAACAATGGTTGGGTGCAGGTCTGGAATACCTCTAATAAAACGCTGGTCACGACCTATGGACCTTTCAAGAAAGTACTGGCGCTGAACTGGCCTGCAAGTGGCTTGCAGATTGCCATCCTGACCAACGATGGAAAGCTGCAATTGATCGCTGGGAAGAGTATGCAGCCCGTCTTCTCCCTGCTGTATGCTCAGTCCACACAGCCTCTTGTCTCTCTCTCGCCAGATGGAAAGCGTGTGGCGATAACGACGCCTGCTGGCCGTCAGAGTTCCGTGAGCGTGTGGACGCTGGCAACGCATGCTGTGATTGTCGTGCATCCCAGCCAGCCCGGAGAGATCACCTCGCTGGCGTGGACCAGCGACAATTCAGCGCTTGCTACGGCCAGCGATAATGGGGAGATGCGTATTATCGATCTCTGGAGCGTGACGCGAGGTACATCTATTGCCGATCCAATGACCGTACCATATGTGCCTGTTCCGTTCCGCGTCCTCAATATGGCCTGGTCATCGGACAACGTTCATCTTGCCTATGCGCTGGATGATGGCGAGGTGCGCGTCTGGGATAGAAGAAGCTATAATCACCTGCTATTCCATTCCACTGCCGATCAATCCAGTGCTTCTAATGCAAATTGGAGCGCGGTCGTCGCCTGGTCGCCCGATGGCAAACATGTAGCAACGACAACGCAGCATGGTATTGTCCAGATCTGGGATGCAACGACCGGCGATCTGCTTTCGACCTATCAGGGCCATCATCAGCAAATCAAAGCTCTGTCCTGGTCGCCTGACGGTAAACATATCAGTTCGGCCAGCGCTGATGGCCTTATACTGGTCTGGAAAGCGTCTTGAGGCTTGTTGATCGATTGATAAAAAGACAAAAAAAGCGGAGCCAGCAAGTGGGCCGACCACCTCAAACGTGTGGTCGGCCCACTTGCTGCTGGTGGGGACTACTGCGGCCCTGTGCTGATGGCGATGGTGACGGGATCAGCTATCTCGTGCTGCGTCGTTTGTGTGTCTGGAGGCGGGACGGGCGACGCCCAGGAAGCGTCGCCCGTCTAGAGAGAGCTAGGCCCAGCGTGTCAGAACGCCGTCCTTGTAGCTCCTGTCCTTGAGCGGGAAGCGCGGAATGTCCACGAACTCGGCTTCGATGTGGCTCTGAGCGACGGCGCGGTCGAATCGGGAGAAGATGGCCGTACGTCGCAGCTCTGCATCCGTCTCTGCGCCTTCCTCCATGCGAGTAAAGCTGATCAGACGGGTGCGACGGCTGGAGTACTCGGACGCGGGGAGTTCTTCCATTGCCGTGTTCAGGTAGTGCCTCGCGTTGCAAGGGCAGAAGCCCGCAACGTGGACGGCGGCGAAGAAGATGAACTCTTCACTCTCTTCGCTCTGCGTGAGGAACTGGCTGGGGATGCTCTGCCGGGTGGGTTCGACCGGCGCGACTCTTACCTCGAAAAGAGCCTGATACATCGCTTTCCCTTTCGGTTATGTCTCTCTGATGATTTGTCTCTCGTTGACGCTACGCCATGCTTATTCAGGTAGCAACAGTCACCTCCGGCCCTTTGCAGTGGAGTGGTCGGCTCACTGTGCCTTTTTTCGATGAGGCAGCATCGTTTCCCTTTCTCAGATGGAATGTTGGTCCGACTGTCAGGGAATATTAGCACCTGCTAATATCTATAGCATTCTATGAAGAGGAAATCAAGCCTGTTATAGTGTGAAGTCGCTCTAGAGGCCGATTAAAGTGAGTTAGGTTGTGCTAACTCATTTGCAAAAAAATTTTTTATGTAATAGTTTATGACGTTGATGAATTTACATAAACAAGATCGGGAAGCCTCGTAGTTTCATAGTGGAGCGATGTATCGCGGTGGTTCGGCCTCACAAGCGGCTCCCTCACCGCGATACATCGCTCCACTACGAAAAACATTTCCGCCTTTGAAAGGAAAATTCCATATATGGAGCAGGAGGGGACGGTCCCGCCGGGATCGTCCCCTCCTGGTTGTTGCTGCTGTTCCGGTCTGCTAGTAGCGGTTGCCGGTCAGTGGCCTCCTCCTGGTGGGGGGACGCGTTGCGGCGATGGAGAGGACCATCCGCTCGACCAGCAGGCCATTGAGCCAGAGCGAGATGGTGTTGTCGCTCAGCTTCAGCTCTCGGAAGATCGCCTGAAGATCGCCCGGGAGCTGGGAGATTTCGAGGTCAGCCGCTGACCCGGCGATGTACAGGCCCGCCTTCGTGTCTCCGCGCGCCACGACGTTGGACTCCAGGTCTTTGACATCGACCATGTCGAAGAGTCCCCGGTAGAGCAGGCTCTCCGGCGGCTTCCTGTCCAGACCCGTCGCGTCGAACAGGAAGCCGAACGTGTTCCGGCGGAGTAGACCATCCGCATCGTAATGGACGATCTCCACGGACGTTTCTTGCAGCTCATACCAGGTGGCCTTGTCCGGGATCGACCGGGTTCCGGGCGTGAAAACGTTTGCGTAACGCCTCCGATTCTGTTCGTTGAACTTCTCTGGCGTGCTGGCCTGTACGTTGTACAGTGTTGCGCGTGGCCTACCTGCCGGGGAGGAGCCGTTTCGGTAGGCGCAGGACGGAGCCGTTCCGTCGATGATTTCTTTGGCGACGCACATGGTATTGCCGTCGCCGATGAAACCGATGCTCTCCGCGTAGAGAATGTCCGTGAAGGGGTACGCGCCCGGGTCATAGTCCAGGTCGTATGACCACAACTCGTAGAGCTTCTGGATCGCCGTGAGGGTCCACACGCGTTGTGGCCGGACCTTTTTGGCGATCTGCGCCATCTCTCTGCGGATCTCCTGAAGGCGCTTCCTCACCCGTGGAGTTGTGGGCACGCCTTCGAGTTGCCGCCGCTCCTTACGCAACGGTGCCAGTTGACCCCGCACCATCAGGAGATCCTCGTCGAGTTCGCGGGCCACTCGACCGTGGAGTTGTCGGGTTTTGGTGTCGGCGATCTTTGTCTGCTCTCGTCCCGGCCCTGTCAAGCAGATGACGGTGTCGGCGAGCAGAGTGCGTCGGGTGCCGTCACTTGCGTCGACCATCTCCACGAGCAGGCCGTCCTGAGTACGCCGCAACCGGGAGAAATCCACCCGCTGCCCCAGCAGGCACTCATCTATGTCCAGCACCATGTTTGTCGCGATGAGATCTCCCAGTGCGGTGCCAGGAACGTATTGGACTGTGCTTCCGTCGTCGCAGGTGACGGTTTTGGTCTCTCCCTTCAGCAACAGGTCAACGTTGAGGTAGACCTGTCGGCTGTTGACCACGTGCGTTGTCGGTCCCCCCTGGGTCGGCAGTGCTGGTGCGCTGAAATCAGAGATAGCGCACGAGCTGTTGATCCAGAAGGGAGAGTTGCGCCAGTCGCCGCCGATCCGTCGCTGGTCTGTGATGACGGTGACGCGGTGGAACGGCGCGAGAATGCTGGCGACGAGACAGGTGAGGGGACCACCGCCGATGATGACGATGGATTTGCGGACGGGACGCTGTCCGCTGCGAGCCGCCAGGTCGATCTCGTCGAGCTTGAGGTTAGAGGTGCGCTCGATGTGTTCGTCGAGCTGCTTCATCCAGCGGCGCAGAAGTCGTGCGTCCCCGAAGATGCGCTCGAAGATGGGCGCGATGGGGTCGGCGGGGTCGTTGAAGCGCCTGTCGAATCCGGCAGGAAGGGGGCGAGGCGTGGGCTGCGGCGTGTCGTTCACGCCGATTTGCTCGAAGAACTGTGCGAAGATCTGCAGGTGCTCCTGCCTGGTGCTCTGCTGCCAGACGACGAAGTCGGGACCGGAGATGTTGTCGAGCAGCTTCTTCAGCAGCTCGGAGACATCGGCGATCCCGGAATACCCTTCGATGATGCGCTTCAACTCACTGAGCGTACCCATCTTGCGTCCTTTCTTTCGGGTTGGACTGGGGATGATGCAGAATGGGGTAGGTGTAGCGTTCAGGTTGTATAGGGCAGGGAAAGGGGTGGCACTGCTTCGTTGGGGGACGAGCAGGGCGGGCGGCGCTCCGCAGTGAGAGCGCCGCCCGCCTGTGGGCCGGTGCTACTGCTTGGTGCCGTAGCCGTCAAGCAGATCCTTGAGCCTCTGTGCTGCGGGCCTCAACCCTCGGAGGATGTTCTGCTGGCGAACCATGCTGGTGCGTCGCTGCTCCAGGCCATCGTGCTTCGCGTTGTCCCGAGAGATGCGGGTCAGCATCTTCATCAGTTCGCCGAGGAGTTCCTTACGCTCCTCGTCGGTGAAGATCATTCCCTTGAGGCGCTCTACCTCGGCCTGGGTCAGGGAACTTGAGTTGACGGAACGGAGTTCGTCCGGCAGCTCGCTGTTCGCCTGAGAACTGGTGAGAATGCGTTCCCGCAGCTCAACTACACGACCATCGGACTCCCGGAGGGTGCCGTTCAGCTCCCTGATCTGTTGGTCGATTGTGTTGAGGCGCGTGTAGGATCGCTCCTCCTGTGTGGCGATCTGGAAGAGGAGCATGTCAACCAGCCGTTTGAGGTCGAGGAGGTCGGCGAGCTTCTTCAGGTTGTCGTCGTTCAGGCTGTCCGTGTCCAGGCTGCTCACCATCGTGACCAGGCGGTCGAGTCCGAGGCAGTTGGCGAGCCTCTTCAGATCGTACGAGGTCAGGTCGCCGTCGCTCAGCTTGATCTGGCAGAACGCATCGATCAAGCTCTGGCGGGGTGCTCGCCCGACGATGCGCCTGGCCTCGTTGTTGCTCAGTGTGCCGGCGTCGATGCGTCGGTCCACCTCAGAGATGAGGATGTCACCCGGGAGAGCCTGCATGAGCTCACGCTGCTTCCTGACGTTCAGCTCTTCAGCAGCGATGCGGGCCAGCACCTCAGCGCTGAGAATGTCACCGGAGAGGGCAAGCACGAGCAAGCGCTGCTCCTCGCCATTCAGCGTGTCGGCCTTGATGCGTCGGCTCACCTCAGTGCTGAGGATGTCACCGGAGAGGGCAAGCGCGAGTTTACACTGCTCCTCGCCATTCAGCGTGTCGGCCTCGATGCGTCGGCTCACCTCAGCGCTGAGGATGTCACCAGGGAGGGAAAGCGCGAGTTTACACTGCTCCTTGATGCTCAGTGTGAGCTTTTCGGCAGCGATGCGGGCCAGCACCTCAGCGCTGAGAATGTCACCCGGGAGAGTCTGCACGAGCTCACGCTGCTCCTCGATGCTCAGACTCCCCAGTATGCGCTGCCGAAGCGCCCGGCTCGTCCTGTAGATGCCACGGCCCGCCCAGTAGCCACCGAACCCGAAGATGGAGGCAGCGATGACCATGATGATACCGAGCGCGATGGCGACTCCGTAGGGGGTCGGCAGCGTCACGTAGCGATACCAGGACCACCCGGCGAGCGTTGCCCCGACGATGCCGTAGGTGAGGGCCGTTTTGCTCAGGTTGTTCGTGCGCACGTAGTCGTAGTAGGGGGTGGGTGCCCGCTTGATTCCGTCCACCGCGCAGATCACGAGCGACGCGAGCATCGCGGCGACGGTCAGCGGGCCGACGATTTCGATGAAGAGGTCCATGTCCCTTCCTTTGTACTGTTCCCGGAGGGTTGGGGGTGAGTTGAAAAGGAGGAAATGTCTGGCAACTATATGCCTGGCGACAAATCACTCTTTGTGGGGATGAGAGACGCCCATCATGGTAGAGCAGGTTTGATGCGAACCTTGAGCCAGGCTCACTAGCGAGGTACTACTCAAACGACCCCGGCCTATCTATTAGACGCGGATATGACTGACACGCCTATTTTGAGGACACAAGCCTCCCGATTGGTAATAGGACCAATATCTTTCACTTTTACTTGTACCCTGTCGCTGCGAAAATTGCAATGCCTGCTTGCCATGAAGCCGCTTGAGAGGCTGAGAGAAACGCATGCACTGGCATGTAAAGAGGACGCATTCATAGCGACAATCCCTTGCGGTTGTCGCGGTGGATATGCACAAAGCGTACATTTACCGCAACAACCGCAAGGGATTGTCGCTACGAGGGAGAACATTAACGTTCTGTCATGTGGGGATCGAGTGCGTCGCGGAGTCCATCGCCGACGAGGTTGCAGCTTAATACTGTAAAAAAGATGAGCAGCCCGGGGATGAAGACCAGGCCGGGATTATTATCGAAGAAGCCCTGTCCCGCACTGACCATACTGCCCCAGCTTGCCAGAGGTACCTTGATGCCAAAGCCGAAGTAGCTCAGGATCGATTCCAGAATGATGTTGTTACCGACCTGGAGCGTAGCGTTGACGATAATTGGCCCCGCTGCGTTGGGCAGGATGTGGCGGAAGATCAGGCGGAAATGGCGCGCGCCAATCGTTTGTGCGGCCAGCACATACTCGCGTTCCTTCTGTGCCAGAAACTCGCCGCGAATCAGTCGGGCCGCCGTCGTCCAGCCAAAGATGGCGATCAGGAAGATCACGCTGAGCGGCGATCCATTAGTGAACGAGGCGGAGAGGACGAACAGCAGCAGATAGAGCGGGATTGCCAGGATCGTGTCCGTAATGCGCATCAGCAAGCTATCCACGATACCGCCATAGTAGCCGGCAAATGCGCCGATGCCCACGCCCAGGACGATTGCTACGAACATCGAGCTGAGTCCCACCAGCAGCGAAATCTGTCCCCCGGCCATCGCGCGTGCAAACTCGTCGCGCCCCACATCATCGGCCCCGAGAGGCAATTGGAATGATGCGGGTGCAAAAGGCGCGGCCACTCCCACGTCGTCGGGATGGTTATGTCCCGTTACGAGCGGACCCAGGAAACAGAAGAGGAACAGGAGGATCAGAAAGATGGCTCCGGCTGAAGCCATGCGATGATGCAGGAAGCGGTCGAGAATGATTCGGCCCTGGCTGCGCCTTTTCTGAACGAGCACTGGCGATTGTTCTTCCAGCGGCTCCGGGGACTCTTCGGGCGTGGTATTGGTCTGCTCAAAAATCTCCATGCGAGAACTCCCTTCTTTATATATAGAAAGAGTTTGATAGCAGCATCTAGCTGTAGCGAATGCGCGGGTCCATGACACCATAGAGGATATCCGCGATCAGATTAAACAGAATGACCAGTATGCCGCTGAGCATCAGCATGGCAAGCAGGACGGGGAAATCTCGTTTCTCCAGCGAGTTGATGAAGAGCAGTCCCATGCCGGGCCAGGCGAAGATGCCCTCTGTGATCGTTGCGCCTCCCGCCACTGCGCCAAAGTCGATGGCAACGATGGTAATAAGAGGAATGATCGCGTTGCGCAGGGCATGTTTTGTGAACAGACGCGCCGAGGAGACACCCTTTGCTCTTGCCGTACGAATGTAGTCCTGCTTGATCACATCGATCATGCTGGCTCGCAGATAGCGGCTCCACCGTGCTGTGAAGGAGATCGCCAGCACCAGCATAGGCATAATCAGATGGAGCAGATGGTCGAGAAACGTATTAAGGGGGCTGAACGTATAGCCCAGCGTAGCCGTTCCTGATGTTGGCAGCCAGCCAAGCGCGACGCCGAAGATATCCTGGAAGAACAGCCCCAGCAGGAAGATCGGCATTGAGATACCAAAGTAGGCGAGGGTCGTAATTGTATAGTCGGTAAGCTGTCCCTGGCGAACCGCTGAGTAGATGCCCAGAACCAGGGTGAGCAGCAGAGCCAGAACGAAGGCGCTGATAAACAATTCGAGGGTGGCAGGCAAGCGTTGCGCCAGAATATCTGTTACGGACTGACCCGTCGAGAACGAGAAGCCAAAGTTGCCGCGCAAGGCATTGCCGATCCATTTAAAATATTGGACTGGCAGCGGATCGTTCAGACCGTAGCTGGCTCGCAGCGCTGCTCGCCCAGCCTCGTCCAATTGTGGATTATCCAGCACAGCTTCGGGGCCACCCGGCAGCAGGTGTAGCAATATAAACATGAGTACGGAAATCAGTATGAGGAGCGGGATCGCCTGAAGCAGGCGTCTCACAAGATACTGTCCCATGTTGTACCTCCGATAGAAGGGATTCCAATTCCGTAGTCCTCTGTCAAGCTTCATTGAGGTGTATCCAGAAACTCCTCAGGCATGTTCCCGTGTATGGCAGGGGCGATGGCTTGTCCTCGCCCTGGTGCCTCATCGCGCGGCCTGTGGAGGCGGACGAGGACAAGCCATCGCCCCTGCCATACACGGGGAAGTTCTCACCGCGTCATGTGCCAAATGAAGCTTGATAAAGTACTACGACACATTATAAAAGCATTTTGTTCTTGAGATAAGAAGGAGGTCTCCGTTGTTTATAGTGACGAGAGACCTCCTGGTAATCATGACTGAGTTGCCTGTCAATGCTTGAAATCGACAGTGTTTGCTCTATTATGCAGCAGAGGGGCAATGCCCGCCATCGCACCACCATTCCCAGACATTGACCGTTTCGGCAGCACCAAAGGGACCGGGCTTGTAGTTATGCGTTCCCTTTTTCGAGATGGAGATATCGTTCGGGCTAAACAGGAACGTGACCGGGAAGTCTGTCAACATGATTGCATGGATCTGATTGAAGATCTGCTGGCGCTTGGCTGGATCTGCGGTTGCCTGTTCCTGCGCGAAGAGATCGTCCAGCTTCGGGTTGCAATACCAGTTGAAATTGGCTTTGCCGATCTGGTCGCATGAGAAGTTGACAGCATCGTTGGCATCATAGTTGTAGCTGGAGGCCCATTCCGCCATATCATATTGACCAGCTTTACCGCTCGCCAGGAAGGTGCCAAAGAAGGTGCTGGCGGGATAGTTCTGGATATTGATCTTCACGCCAATTTTCTGGAAGTTCGCCTGATTGATAATCTCATCCTGTTCGCGCCACTGGTTGTTGGCGGTCGTCGAATACTGGAACTCCAGGCGCAGGTTGCCTTTCTGACGGACTCCATCGCTGCCTTTCTTCCAACCTGCATCATCGAGCAGCTTATTGGCGGCGTCCAGATCGAATTTCGGACAAGTGATATCGGCCTGATAGCCAGGGTTGTAGACCTGTGTATGGTCGGTGCAGGTTGGCACACCAGCACCCAGGCGAGAGACTTTGATCAATTGATCGTGGTCAACTGCCAGGGCTATCGCTTTGCGTACGTTGACATCTTTGAGCGCGGGATTGTTCTGGTTGAAGTGCAGCGCCTCGTAGTTGGCCGCGGTGCCCAGCGTCAACTGGTAGTTGTTGAGCTGCTTATACGACGGCAACTTGGAAGAATCGAGGAACCAGGCCGAGTCGATGGCACCCGATTGCAGGTCTTTCAAAATCGTCTCCTGTTTGCCGACTGGACGGAAGATCACCTTATCCAGATATGGCAGTCCTTCGGAGGCTCGATAATAGTTGGGGTTGCGCACCAGGGTATAATGATCGCCCGGCAAGCTCTCCTGCATCGTGAAGGGGCCGCTGACGACCGAGGGCTTCAGATTGTCTTTTGAGTGCTTGATTTGATCGGCAGCGATATTGGCGAAATAGTGCTTCGGCAATGGTGACTGCATGCCATCGATCCAGGTTGGCAGGAAGGCCGCGTAGGAATCCTTGAGATGGAAGGTGATGGAGAGTTTATCGGCGGAAACGTCTGCCGAAGCGATATGGCGCAGAGCAACGACGTTAGCGGCTCCAAACTTGGGATTGCTCCACAACTTCCAGGTGAAGTCGACGTCCTCAGCGGTCAACGGCTGGCCATCCGACCATTTGAGATTGGGGCGAAGATGGAAGGTCCAGGTTTTGGCATCTGCGCTCACCCCACCATTTTCTACGGTTGGCACTTCGGTCGCCAGGGCAGGCTGGACATGGCCGGTTGGGTCGCCGGTAAACAAGGGAGCATATAACGCTTGCATGACCATCCATGCGAACGTCTGTACGGTTGCGTTAGGGATCAATGAGTCAGGCTCGTTTGCCAGGTCGTCAACCCAGACACCGCCTTTGACAGGCTGTGAGCTATTCGTGGTGGTTGTGCTAGTCGTCGGCTTCCCCTCTGGCGCGCAGGCACCCAGGATCAGCCCAAGGATGACGAGTAGAGATCCCACCAATGCCAGGTGGCGAGTGTGCGATTGCTTTCGCATGTAATCCTCCTTCAAAAAGAGAGAAGAGCTATGATATTTCCTCTGTGTTGAAAAGAACAATCGGGCGAACGAAATGGTTACAACAATGGCTACGGGGTGAAAAAAGAAAACGGCTATCTCACATCTCCTTTAGCCGAGAAGCTCCTGTTCCACCTTGTCGGAAAAATGGCAGGCGGCATAGTGTTCACGCCCCTCTTTGGCCTCAAATGCTGGCTCAACCTCCCGACAGATCGCCTGTGCCATCGGGCAACGCGTATGAAAGCGGCACCCTCGCGGGATATTAACCGGGCTGGGCAGGTCGCCTGAGAGAATGATGCGCTGACGTTTGCGCTCTACCACTGGATCAGGAATGGGGACCGCCGAGAGCAGCACGCGCGTATAGGGATGCTTGGGAGCCGTATACAACTCGTCGCGGTCTGCGATTTCGACAATTTTCCCAAGATACATCACCGCGATACGATCCGCGATATGTCGTACTACGCTCAAATCATGTGAAACGAAGAGATAGGTCAGGTGGAATTGTTGCTGTAAGCGCTGCAAAAGATTGAGTACCTGAGCGCGCACCGAGACATCCAGAGCCGAGACCGGCTCGTCGGCGATCACGAATTCGGGGTTGATCGAGAGTGCGCGGGCAATGGCGATACGCTGGCGCTGCCCGCCGCTGAATTCATGGGGATAGCGATCAACATATTCGGGGCGCAGTCCCACCACTCGCAACAGTTCGATGGTGCGCTCGCGGATCTCTTCCGCTGAGCCGGTATGATAGATGTGCATGGGTTCAGCGATCAGCGACCCGATGGTAAAACGAGGATTGAGCGAGGCGTAGGGGTCTTGAAAGACCATCTGGAGGCGCTGGCGTATCTGCCGGAGCGGTTCGCCTTCAATGTGGGCGAGATCCTGGTTGTCGAAGAGAATCTGCCCCTCCGTTGGCTTATAGAGCCGAATCAGTGTACGACCGATCGTTGTTTTGCCTGATCCGCTCTCTCCCACCAGTCCCAGCGTGCTACCTTGCTCGATGCTAAAGCTGATGCCATCGACCGCTCTAACATAGCCAATCGTTCGCTGCAAGACGATGCCCTGCGTCAGGGGAAAGTGCATTTTGAGATTACGGACAGCAAGCAGGGTTTTGCTCTCTACCGAAGTGTTAACTGTTGTCATTGCCTGCACCTCCCTGGTCTGGCACCGTCGCGTGGGCTATACGCGACTGCTCATCGATAAATACCTGGAGTGCCTGCGTGCGTCGTCGCACCTGCGCATAACGCTGCTCCTCTTTGCTGGTAACGTCGATCCAGCAGGCTTTGTAATGATCGGTTGTGTCGGCTGCAAGCGTGAGTGCAGGTTTTTCGTTGCAGATCTTATGGGAGAAGTAGCAGCGCGGCTTGAATGGGCATCCTGTGGGTGGATGCAGCAGATCAGGCGGTGTTCCTTCGATGGTTTGCAGCGTCGCTTGCCGTGCCTCATCCAGGCGTGGCACGGAGCCAAGCAAACCGATGGTGTAGGGATGGCGAGGATCGGCAAAAAGCTGCTCGGTTGGTGCATCTTCAACCACTTTGCCAGCGTACATAACCAGCACACGGTCGGCGGCTCCTGCGACCACACCTAGATCATGCGTGATGAGGATGAGGGCGGTATGAAATTCCTGGCAGATAGTATTGATGAGTTCGAGGATTTGCGCCTGCACTGTGACATCCAGGGCAGTTGTTGGTTCGTCGGCGATCAGCAGCTTCGGGTTGCATGCCAGTGCTATTGCGATCATCACGCGTTGCCGCATGCCGCCGCTGAACTGATGTGGATAGGCGTCGAAGCGCTGCTGAGCGGAGGGGATACCAACTTTCTCCAGCAGCTCGATAGCGCGCTGGCGGGAAGCGCGTGCAGAAAGCTTGAGGTGTTGCTGCACTCCTTCGGCGATCTGTTCCCCGATGGGCATGGTTGGATTGAGGCAGGTCATAGGATCTTGAAAGATCATGCCAATCTTGCCGCCACGAATACCGCTCATCGTTCGCTCTGGAACTTTGAGTAGATCCTGGCCCTCGAAATAGATATGACCGCCAGCATACTCTCCTGGCGGTTGCGCGATGAGCCGCATGATGGAGAGCGAGGTAACACTTTTGCCGCAGCCACTTTCGCCAACCAGAGCGACCTTTTCGCCCTGCTGAATCGAGAAGCTCACATCATCGACGGCCCGCACATACCCGGATTTCGTCTTAAAATACGTTTTGAGGTTCTGAACATCTAATAGAGGCTCTCCCAAATTCTAACCTCCTGTACATCATATGGCCTTGCGGCCAATCTCTGTAATTTCTCTGTGCAGGCAATAACAACAAATCGTGGTGGAAGGTTACAACAAATCGAATAAATTTTTCTCACCTCTTTGATTATGTTGTCGTGACGTAATGATGCACTTATGAAAAAGGCAAAAGAAAAGCACGACCGTAGACGTGGGGCTGAGGGAACGGCTCATGAAGCCGTTCCCTCAGCCCCACGTCTACGGTGGTTCTCAGGGGGCCGCGTAGCCGATCAAGTCGAGAATCTCCCTGGCCTTCTCGAACTGGCCCACCTCGTACAGGCCAGCCGCGCCCATGAGGGCAGCCTTCAGAGTCGGATCGATCTGCCGCTCGGCGATCCGATAGAGCTGGTTGGCGCCTGCCTCTGCCTTGTGGTTCGAGTCCATGTCTTACCTCCCTTCGATGACTCGATAAGCTGGAATAGCCTGATGCCATCCCGCCTCCGCCCGGTACAGTTCCTCATTCGTATTGTGTGAGGAGGTGCTGTGCCGCACGGAGGCGGGACGGATTGAGCGTGGCAGCAGGAAGAGGGTGTGCCAGCGGTTTCTGGCGTCAGGTACTCACGCGCGGGAGTTTATTCGGGCGACATCCCGCGCGAAGTATTGGAGGCGGCCAGGATGAGGTTTCATGAAACCATTTCCAGCGATCTGCCCGCTTGCTCACCTCATGCTACGAATGAGGTACTGGATTGCTCCCTGTTCGCCTCCTTGCTGGAATGAGCGACGGAGCTGGAGGTATGCAGCGTCTCCGTTGGCGATCTGGTGGATGCGCTCCAACTCTTCCTGGAGACCCTTGGCCACCATCAGAGGCTCGACCTCCCTGGCGAGGAGCAGGATGCCTTCCTTCACGGTGACCCTGTCCGCCTGGTCGCCCGTGAACGGGTTGGTGATGACGGCTTCGAGGCCGTCGCGTGCCGCCGTACGGCTGTCGGCGTTGATCCAGGCCGCCGCTCGATCCTTCTGTGCCCCGTTCATGTACGCGAACGGGGGAGTTCCCTTGCGGTGCAGGAGGTAGATCCAGTCGTAGACAGTCTCGTCGAACGCGGACCAGGCCAGCGTGTCCTCCGGCCTGCTTTGCGTTCCCTTCTCCCGGTGTTCGTGGGTGTCACGAGGCCCGCCAGCAGAAGGCGGCTCGTGGGCGACACGGTACTCGCCACGCCACTGACGGAGGAGGTAGCTCTTTGCACGCCTGGCCTCCACCCTGCCGGATGCGACCTCTCCTTCGAGCCAGTTGACGAAATTAGCTTCGTCGTCGAACGCCGGTCCGATCCCGAAGCTCTCCAGGACGCTCAGCCACTCGTGGCGGACCGTTGCCAGCCCGGTGTCCACGACTTCTAGCGCGTTCGCGTTCGCGGGGACACATAGCGGACCGTTGGCCGTACCCCCGGTGAACAGAGGCACGAGCGGGATACCCAGGTTGCGAAGATGCAACTCCTGCGTTGAGCTGAGACCGGGGACACTGTACTGGTCCTGTTCGCAGGCCACGTGGCCAGACTTTGCGAAGGGATGGCCGATGAACGGCCTGGCCCGGCCCTCCATCCGCTGCCAGATTCCTCGCAGGTACGTCGGGAACTCCGGGATGTCTGCGAGGCTGAAGTGTCCGTCCCAGGCGTGGGGGTGGACATCGACCCCGATGATGGTCAGGTCGAACTGTGCGAGACCATCCCGCAGGAAGTCCAGCGTGGCGAAGAACCACGACCGCAGTTCGGCGTGCGACCGGAGGACCGGGCTGTTCAGCTCGATGAGCCAGTGGGACAGCTCCTTTGCGAAGGTGTCTTGGTTCACTCCCCTGGTCTGGAGGAGATCCCACCGGAGGTAGCTGTCGAGCCAGGCCCAGACGAGAACCATTTCCTCGGCGGTAGCTCGCCGACCGTCGCTCAGGTGAACGACGTGGAGTTCGATCTCCTTGCCGCGCTTTCGCTCCTTGAGGGCCTCCAGGTCTTGGAGGATGCTGGTGGTTTTGTTGTTGGTGTGCATGATCTTCTTTCTCGCTGAGGTGGACTCTTGAGGGGCCGTCGGGCCGACCTCCAGGATGCTGCGGAGGTCGGCCCGACGGCGTAGGTGTTCGTTGGGTCAGTTGCGGTCGAGCAACCGGGTCAGCTCGGTGGCCAGGGGGGTGTCCTGCACGGCCGGGTGGCGCAACTGGGCCATGAGGTCTTGCGTCTTCGTGGTCCAGTCCTCGTGCATCAGATCCCACCGGACCTTGAGCAGGGCGAGCCCCTCCTCCAGTCGCCTTTCGGCCTCCGCGCGCTCGTGCTTGAGGTCGGCGCGCGCTTCGGAGATCAAAGGCTCGAAGTGCGGGTAGAACTCCAGCAGCACGACCAGATCCGCGCTGCCCTGTCCGTGCAGCCGGTTGAGCTGGTTCGTGTAGTTGCCTCGGAACGCCGTGAGCCAGTCTTCCAGGTGCTGGAGGTTCCGACCGATTTCCAGCAGCGTTTCAGGAGCGATGGAGGACTCCGCGAGCAGATCCTCGATCTCCTCGATCTGCTGCACATCCTCGGACGTGGCCGTGAAGTGGTTCAGGAACGGTTCGCAGCCACCTCGGAAGGTCTTGAGGATGTTCGCGATCTCGATCTTCAGCGTGGGCAGTCCCAGGATCGTCTCCAGGGCGACGATCCTCTCCTCCAGGGCGACGATCCTGCTCTGGCCGGGACGGAGCCGCCGCATCGTCTGGGTGCGGACCCACGTGCTCGCCTTCGCTCCGAGACCACTGATGACGGCGGCCCCGAAGCCCCCGATCAGGTAGGAGGGAGCGCGCGTGACGACGGTGATGGCGAGGAGCTGCCTGATCTGGTCCGGCAGAGCGCCGTGCCCGGTGCGGTAGATGTCGGCCAGCCAGCCACCGACGTAGCCGCCGAGGAGGATGAAGCCGATCAGCCAGCCGACGCCGCTAGCCGTGACCTTCGCCGCCATCCTGATGCGCTGCCACCCCCGAGCGCCCGTGTGAAGGCCGACGAAGATGTAGCCGACGAGGAACAGCGACAGGAAGTCGTAGCAGGGCGGCACGACCGTTCGCACGGTCAGTTCCGGCATGAGGTGGAACAGCCAGCCGAGGATGCCCGACTCGTAGCCGGCCCCCTCGATAGACATGTACGCGTCCACCACCAGGCCGAACAGGGCCACCGGTACGATGCTGAGGAAGATGATCGTGACCAGCCCCGACGCCTCCTTGAGCGCCGCGTCGGTAGATGTCTTCTTCAGTTCCTTCCACTTCTGCTGGGCCATCGCGATATTCGTGCCGATGCCCAGGGCGATGAAGTTCGTGTACGCCTTCGTGTAGAAGTCGTGGGTGTAGATGGCCCACGCCGTCGCGAAGACGACGCACGTTGCGATGATGATGGCCCCTCGCCGCTGGAGTTGCGTGATCTCCCTCGGGTCAGCCCTCCGGGCCGCCGCGCCTGCCCAGGTGGTGAACACCCGACCGCCGACGGGAACGGTGGGAACGGTGAGCCACATGAAGGCCCACAGGAGCGTGGTGCCCCCGAAGATGGGCCGGAGCATTTCCGGCCCGCCGAACCAGGTGAAGGCGAGCATGATGAGGGCGACGGTCAGGCCACCCCAGGCCAGCTTCTTCGGCGGGAGGTGCCGCAGCAGCCACTCGTCCATCTGGGGCAGGAGGCGCCCCCACGCCAGAGGCGGCGAGAACCAGCGCCGCCTGGTCTCGGTCGTTACTTCCACTTTTTCCACTTCTTCCACTTCTCCTCTGTCCGATTGTGGAGTTCCGACAACATTGCCGGGTTTGCCTGGAGGTCGTCGGGCGAGCGAATCCTATGGATCTACCGCCCTTGCCTCCTTTCCGGGCTTATATAGGCACTATAAGCCTGGAGAGCAAGTAAGGGCTTATTTTCCTCTCCTAACTGGGCATATTTTGCGCCCGTTGCACGCAGGGTGGCCGGAAGGAACTGCTGCGTGTGGTTGTTCCGCATCCTTCCGGCCATCTGTCTTTCAGCGATGCCTCACGATGAGGCGGCGCGCCGTCCGTACTCCTGGTGGCGCGCCGCCTCATTGTCTACTGCCTACCGACCCAGGCGGGGTCGTTGGGGTTGAATCCCATCTCCCGCAGCGTCTCTCCCAGGAGAAGGACAGCGAGCTTCACGTCCTCACTTCCGTTGAAGATCCAGGGGCCGAGGCGGAGGCGTCCCTGGCCCGAACTGAGGTAAACGCCCCGGGCGTTGAGCCGCGAGCAGACCGCCGCCGCCTGCTCGTCGCTCATCTTGACCGAGATGTAGCCGCCGCGCTTTTCTGCCTCCCTGGGGGAGATGATGGTCAGCCCCAGGTTCAGGCCATCCAGCGCCGAGATGATCTCGTCGCCCAGACTCCGGACGTGTTGCATGACCTGCGTCTGGCCCCGACGCAGGTCGCCCTCGCCCAGTCGCTCGTACAATCCGATCAGGTTGCGCAGCGCGTCCCGCAGGTTGTAGAGGAGCGACCAGGGCAGGCCACCCGTCTCCAGGCGCTGGCCATCCGACCGCAACTCGTACCTGCCGGTGAAGGGCAAGTCGAACGGCAGGACCGAGTACCAGCCAAGGGCCTCGGGGGTGATGTTGGGCCACTTCTCACGGTTGACCCAGCAGAGGGCGACCCCGTTGGACCCCAGGCCGAGCCACTTGCCCGTCGTGCCGAACAGGGCGTCGAAGTGGGCCAGGTTGAGCGGGATGACGCCAGCCGCCTGCGACACATCGACGATGATCCTGGCCCTGACCGCGTGAGCCGCCTCCGCGATCGCCTCCATCTCGCGCAGTTCGCCCGAGACGTAGTCGCAGGCATCGATGGCGACGAGCCTGGTTTTCTCGTCGATGGCGGCGCAGATCTCCTCCTTCATCTCGCCGCACAGCCTCATCTCCACTCCCAGACGCTCCAGGCGGCTCACTCCGAGGGAGATGGTGGAGTAGGCGCTGTTGGGGACGACCACGTTCTCGTCCGGGTGCAGGTCGTCCATCACCATGCATCCGATGAGCGTGTTCAGAGCGCCGGTTGTGTTGGGGCTGAAGGTGATCTCGCTCGGGCTGCACCCGGCGATCAGCTTTGCGCTCAGTTCGCGGAGTTCTCCTTTGGTTGCCGGGTAGTTGTTGGGAGCGAATACCTCGGTCCCCTGCACGAAGATCTGCTGGTACTCCCTGTACGTCGCGATCTGGCTCCGCCACGGCAGTCCACCGAACGGCGTCGTCAGGACACTCTTCACCCCTTCCGGCGCGATGAACGCGCTCAGGGGGACCAGGGGCTTGCGATTACTCATAGTGCTGTCTCTTCCTTTCGAGGTCAAAGCGTGCCCTCCACGCTTGCCTCTGCTACGCACATCACAGGGATGCCCATAGCACAAACAAGCGTTATTGAGGCGGGTATCAGTGGTGAGCATGAGGATGGCGGGCGGGAGACCTCGTCGGGCCGTCTCCCGCCTTGCCGTCCTTTTGTGCTGTTCGTACGAGATAACCATCATTGCTGACGAGGCGCTACAACCTCTATCCCGCGACCCAGGTAGGATCGAGCGGGTTGTAGCTGAGTTCCAGCAGGACTTCTCCCAGGTGCTTGACGGCCCGCTCTACGTCGGTGCTGCTGTTGTGGATGCGCGGACCCAGCCGCAGCCCGGTGCTGTCGTAGGAGAGGTAGATCCCCCTTTCGGCCAGTCGCTCGCACACGAGTTTTGCACTCGCGCGCTGCATCCTGATCGTGGCGTGCGGGCCGCGCAGTAGCGGGTTCTTGCCTGCGATGATGTCCAGAGTGAGCTGGTCGTTAGTCCGCGCCAGATCTTTCAGCGCCAGGACGATCTCGGTCGTCAGCGCCAGGACGTGCTGGGCGATGTCCTCCAACTCCAGGCGCAGCTCTTGCATGTTGCGCAGGGAGTCGAGCAGCAGGAAGATGCCGAGCCAGTTGAGACCTCCGGGTTGCAGCCGTGCTCCCGGATCATCCTTGAACAGGAAGCTCTCCTCGCTTTCCATCTGGATTGAGTTCCGGCCCGCGTAGCTCGGTCGAATGGCTCCGGGCTGCCACCGGGCGCGGTTGAGGAAGATGGGCGTGCATCCGTTGGAGGCTCCAAGGAGTCCCTTGTACGCGGTGGAGACGGCCACATCGAAGTGGTGGAAGTCGAGCGGGAAGATGCCGATGAGTTGCGAGGCATCGACTACGAGACGCGCCCCGACCGAGCGGGCTACATCCGCGATCCTGGCGAGGTCGAGCATCTCGCAGTACTGCGTGTCGAACTCTTCGATGATGATCAGCCGCGTCTGTTCGTCGATTGCGCCGATCACGTCATCGGTCGTTCCTTCCGGCTGTCGAAGCTGTGTTCCGCGCCTCTGGCGCAGGGACTTCGCCAGGAGGCGCAGTGAGGAGTAGGCGGTGCTCGGGGTGACGATGTTGTGCTGGGCATCGAGAGATGCCTCAATGCAGTCGAGGAGCTTGATGAGTGCCTCCGTCACGTTGAGGGCGAAGGCGATGGAGACATCTTTCGGGGTACCTGCAACCTGCCTGGCGAGCAGCGGGTAGATCTCCTCCTCCACCTGCGCGAAGACCTCCTCGATCCGGGTTCCGCTTGCCAGCGTCAGGAAGTACTGTTTGGCGGCCTCGTTCGCGGTCTTCCAGGCGAGGCCGCCGAGCGGACCGGCCAGATAGCTGACCGTGTTGGGCGGCATGATGAACCTGTCAGGGGCAACGAGCGAGTTGATCATGGTTCCCTTCCGTTCCGAGAGGACAGGGGCGTGACTTTCACGCTTGCCTCTGCTACGCACACCACAGGGATGAGCATAGCACAAGCAAGCGTCTGCTCTCTACTTACCAGACTCCGTCGTCGGGAGCGTAGTTCATCTCTCTCAAGGCTTCGCCCAGGATTTGCACCGCCAGCTTTACATCCTCGCTTCCATTGTGCAGCCAGGGACCGAGGCGGAGGCGTCCCTGCCCGAAGCTGAGATAGATACCGCGCTCGTTCAGCCGGGCGCAAACCATGCGGGCCATCTCATCGCTCATCTTGACGGAGATATAGCTACCGCGCCGTTGCGCGTCTCGGGGCGAGAGGATGGTTAGCCCCAGGTTCAGTTTGTCCAGTTCTGCGATGATCTCATTCCCCAGCTCCCGGATGTGTTCCGTGATCTCCTGCTGGCTGAAGGGTGACAGATGACGCAGCGCATCCCGCAGGATGTTGAGATCGCGCCAGGGGAGGCCACCCGCCTCAAGACGGCTGGCAGTGGGCTTGAGCTGGTATTCGCCGGTGAAGGGCAAGACAATCGGTAGGACCGCGTACCAGCCTACGTTTTCAGGGGTGATATCGGGCCATCTCTCGCGGTTGATCCAGCAGATGCCGGCTCCGTTGGACTCTGCACCGAGCCATTTGTAAGTCGTGGCAACCAGGGCATCGAAGGGAGCGAGCGCCAGGGGAAGGACACTAGCTACCTGTGACACGTCGATGATGATCCTGGCTCCCACTGCATGTGCCGCTTCTGCGATTCTTTCCAGATCAAACAGCTCACACGAGACATAGTTGCATGCCTCGATTGCAATGAGCCTGGTCCTGCTGTCGATGGCTGCAATAATCGCCTCCGTCGTCGCCTCGCACAGCCGGATCTCTACCCCCAGCTTTCTCAGCCGCTCCACTGTTAAGGGGACGGTCGGGTAGCTGTTGCCCACAGTGATTACATTGTCGTCGGGATTCATGCCTTCCATTGCCACGCAACCGACAAGCTTTATCAGCCCCTCGGTCGCATTGCTCACGAAGGCTACCTCCTCCGGTGTGCAGCCAACGAGCCGCGAACATAGCTCGCGGGTCTCTCCACTCACTTGCGGAAGAAAATTGAACACCTCGGTCCCTTGTAGGGAATTTCTGAGATATTCCTCGAAGGCCCCGGTGATGGTTTTCCAGGGCAGACCTCCGAACGGCGTTGCCAGAAAGCTACGTGTGCCTTCTGGCGCAATGAACTCGCTCAGAGGTACGAGCGGTCTTCGCTTCTTCACTTTTTCCACTTTATCTTCTTTTGGCCTTCTTTCTGCTCGAATAAAAGTAAAGCACCCCTTCACTTTAGGACACCTGGATGCCCGTAAGCGTTAACGTGCATATGTAATACCACTCTCGAAGCCGAATGATACCCCTGGTAATAGGCCTCTTTCGTGCAAGAGACGATATTGGAGTAGAACCTCAGCTTTGAGTAAGTCTGGCTCCTGAATGTCTGTATCCAGAAGCTTGCGGAGAGAGTGGCAAGCTCTTCCCACATGAGGGATATTCTGGCTCCTGCTATCAGACCGGTTCGACCCGCTCTGATGCTCACGCCCGGAAGTTGGGCTGGCAACCTCCTTTTCCACCTGATGAGAGGGAGGTGGGATAACCCTTACGTTGTATTTCTATCTGTACAGTATATTTTACCAAAATGCAATGTTAATACAACGTTAAGCCAGCTCTCCAGGCTGATTTAATTATATTTTAAAATTGTTAACAAGGTTGCCTATGAGCAACAAGTGACATTGTTTGGTCAGGAGAGCTGCTTTTTCTCTTACGGAGAAACTTTTCGCGTTAATGATCTCATGTAGCAGCGTTTTCTATCCCAAAGATACCACAATTGGCATCGCTCTATTACATTTTATACTCTTTTTGTTCATCTGTATAGATGAGAAAATGGCGTCATAGAGATTTTTAAAGAGAAGCCGCCTTGCAATTCTGGTGGGGGCATGGTACAGAGAAAAATAGCAAGTTGACACCCGTCCGGTTAGCATCACCGTCATCGATGCGTGTATGGGAGGAACAATGTAGCCGGTGTTGTTTATAGCAGCACTGTCCTGTCCATCTACTCCGCGAGCATACCACTCGCTATAGCTATATCTATCCTGTCAGGTAGCAATGAGCCAGAAGCGCTTATCTGCCTGCTCGGGGGAAGCTGTTCACAATTTTTCCCCTCAACTGCAATGAGAACCAGATCCCTCTCTCCGAAAGGATGATCTTGCTCCTTCGTATCCTGGGCATGGCTGCGATTGACGGCGCACTGGCGTTCGATATCGCAGCATTTTTCGCAAAGCTTCTCGTGGGTTTTCCCACGAAGAAGCGAGTTACCCTGTTCTCGCTACTCATCATACAAGACTTCCTCATCAAGGCCGCCATAACGTGGAGCGCGTCGTGGTTGGCCAGCATCACCGTCCTCAAGATCCTGGGAGGTATCTACCTCATCTTCAGCGTGGTTCGCTCCAAGAAGGGGCACAGCTCTACCCGTGAATCTCTCAAGGACAGGCTGCTCCAGGGCATGACCGCCAGCTTCTTCCTGAACATCGACGCTGCGGTCTCAAATGGCACTCTGGCGCAGGGCCATGTATGGCTCCTCTTCATCGCTCTGGGGATGAGCGCCGTCGTGATCTGTGTGGTGATGGCTGGCTTCTCGTGGCTGGCAGGCCGGGTGGCCTGGATGAAGCAGGTGGAGAACCTCATCCTTAGCGGGACGGCTGGATACCTGATCGCCGCAAGTGCTCGGGTGGAGGCTCCCGCGCTGATGGTTGGCATCATCGTTCTCGTGGTGGTGCCCTGCCTCAACTCGAACCGGATCATTTCGCTGCTCAAACGTGGGTGGCGATTTCTGATGAAGAGAAGGTAAATCGATAAACGCCCCGGTCCCGCCGAACAGATAGCTTGTTCGGCGGGACCGGGGCGTTGGGGGGATGATAAGATGGAAGAACCGTCGGGAAATGAGAGAAGATATACCAGGAGATTTTTTTGCTGTTTTTGGCTCTCCGGGCGGCTTGAGCACCTATCCCTTGGCCGCAAAAAAGAGCATTTTGGGACGAATTTTGGAGCCTCTAGAGCATCCTGGCGGCGATCCCGGGTTGTATCATTTTTGGGGGCATGGTACAGAGAAAAGTAGAAAGAATGCTTGCCATAGCTGTATAAATAAGGCGGGACTCATGATAGGAGGCGCGTATCTCTCCTGAATGAGTCTCTGCTCAGGCTTTGAACCTCTGTCTGGCTGGCCTGGATAGACTGAGTTCCCTGGGAGTAGTAAACGATACGTAACCTGTCGCAGATCCGTTATCCGCGCTACCAATCATCATTGCGCGGTAGCTTTGTATAAAAAAGTTAATAACTGACTGTCTATGAGGAGTGAGTCCTGTTCTGGCGAACACTGTATCGTCGGGGCAGGGTTCTCTCTTTGTGAGACAACCTCCACCTGGCAGAGAACGTTGGGTTGCCGGGTCGCTCCTATCTGTCACTGCACGAAGGGGAAAGAACGTGGACCAGAAGAAGTCGTACAGGCGGTTCATCGTCGGCTGCCGGAGGCTGCTGCTCGCGGCGCTGTTCATGGGACTGCTGAGCCTCGGATGCGCGGCGGTGAGCGGGGACCTGTTCGAGAAGTTCCTCATGGTGAACCAGCCTCTGCACGCCCAGGATGCGGCGTTCCGGGCGGTTCTGTATCTGCTGGTTGGCTTCGTCAATCTGGCGTGGCTCCAGCGCGCTCAGTGGAGGCCGTGGCCGCTCGTGGCGTTTTCAAGCATCATGTGCGCGGTGGGGCTGGTGGTGGGCTGGTTGAACCTCGTTCAGTTCATCGCCGTGAACAACCAGGGCTTCGGCTACGTGATCGCGGCCATCGGGTCGCTGGCCGTCGCGTTTCTCTGCCTGCTGAAGTGCTCGGGCCTAATCGCCAAGATCAGGAGCCAGTACTTCCTGTGGAAGCACCAGGATCTGATCAGGGAAATGATCGACGAGGCAGGACTGTCGTAGTAGGAGTCACCGGTCTGCGTTCATGAGCAGGCGGGCACGTGCAGTGGGAGGCCGTTACCGTTCTTGCAGGTGACGGCTTCCCGTTGTACCGGCCCTCAACATCCGAACCATCGCTATTAGGAGCGAAAGTGATACCGATCTGGCTGGTGTCGGTGCTTGTCGCCGCCCTGCTGGTCATTGTCGGGCTGTGGCTCGACAACAGACGTCAAACGAGGAAGGAGACATCGCTCGACCTCGCCGAGAGCGGAAAGGAGGAGAAGCGCTCCCGGCTCAAGAAGTTCATCGGCATCCCCGGCAGAATGTGGCGCGGGCTCTGCCGGCTCGGGCACATCTGCTCCCTGCTCGCTCATCCAGCGCGTGCGGAGAAGGAACAGGGCACCCTGCGCCTGCTTCCCTTCTTCCTCACGGAGAAGAGGCAGATACTCAAAGCGTTCATCCTGGTCTCGCTGACCGCGTGCCTCACGCTGATCTTTGGCATGCTCATGCGCCAGCTCCCGCTCGTCGTCAAGGATGGCCCGCAGCAGGTCGTGCAGGTTGCCGGACTCGCCATCCTGGTGATCTGCCTCAACGAGCTTGCTAATCTGCTCGCTCAGCAGATCATGGTCCGCTGGAGCGCTAACGTGGTCGAGAACATCAACGAGGCCGCGACGCGCAGTGCCCTGGATGCACGCTACGAGGTTCATCTGCACGCCGACACCGCAGAGGTGGTGAACGGGTCGCAGCCAACGCAACGAGAGTGGCTCATGAACTCGCTGAACTTCGGCGCGTTCACCCTGCTCTCCTCACTGGTCACGCTGATCGCCTCCATCGTGATCTGCCTGTTCACCAACTGGCTGATCACGCTGGTGGTCCTCGCCCTGCTGGTTCTCTGCTCCCTGCAAATCGTGCGGGTGGGTCAGATCCGTGGTGAGCTGTACAAGCTCCGGCGCAAGGTTCTGGGAGAGGAGAGTGTGGCCCTGAATGATGCCTATTCGATGTCGGGTATTCAGGACCGCAAAACGGGGGGGAAAGATTTTCTCCCGCAGATTAGTGGCTATGCTCATGAGTGGAAGAAGGCTAGCGTGAGGACGATCTGTCTCGCACGCACTGCCTACGTTCCCACCAGTATCGTCGTGGGCAGCCTCTCGCCGCTCCTCTTCCTCGTGATGGCACTGACCGGGGGGATGTCCCTGACGGGAATCCTGGCGATGCTTGCTCAGTTGTCGATCATGGCGTCGAAGCTCGCCGGGGTCACATCCGGGTTCCAGTTTGCGCAGGATCTGCGCAACTCCGCCCAGGGCTTCGCAATGATGCTGAGGCTGGAGCCAGAGCTTGCTCCCACCGACGACGCCGTCCTGGCGCCGTTCGACCCGCGCAATCGCACCATCAGGGTCCGCGGCGTAAAGTTCATGTATCGCGGGACGGAGGACTTCGTCATCACTGAGGCGTCCTGCGAGATCGAGCCTGGTTTCCTCGTCTCGGTCATCGGACCGTCTGGCGAGGGCAAGAGTACTTTCGCCCAGATCCTGGCCGGGCTGCTGCACCCGCAGCAGGGAGAGATCTGGTGTGGAGGGCACTTCCTCCACGCGCTCACTGCGGAGGTTCGCAATGGCTTGGTAGCCTACATGGGCCAGTTCGCACCTGCGTTCCACGGCACCGTCCGCGAGGTGTTCAGGGACAGGTGGGGCGACGCGTCGGATGCCGAGATCAAGCAGGTGCTCACTACCACCAGTCTCTGGACTGAACTGCGTAAAAAGCAGGGTCTCAAGACGGAAGCGTCGAGCCTGTCGGGTGGCCAGCGCCAGCGCTTGCACTTCGCGCTGATCGACTTCGAGATCCGCCGCGAGGGACCGAAGATCGTGATTATCGACGAGGGAACGTCGGACCTCGACCTCGCTTCGGAGAGGAAGATCGTCGCGAGGCTGCGGGTCATGGCCCAGGAGGGATGCACGGTCCTCCAGGTCGCCCACCGCGTCGCCGCGATTAATGTGGGGACGCACATCTTCGCAATGGAGAACGGCGTGGGAAGCCTCATGTCGATGAGCGAGGCATGCGCCGACCAGGAGAGCCTCTACTACCGTCTGGTCGTGAGCACGGGCGCGACCAAGGTGTAGGGCGCCCGAGAAAACCAGGAGTCGGCCACATTACCACCAGCAGGTGGCGTGACCGACTCCTGGCCTGGTCAAACAGGGTAAAAAAAAGAGGTTCGACTTTCTTTATCGAACCCAAATACATAGAAGCCATCATCTCTTTTCAGATGGCTCACAAATACTCTCCCCCCTCTTTTGAAAAGGAGGATACAAAGTTCTCTACTATTTGCCCTGTTCTTTAGAAAAGAGAACAAGACTGCCCCTACCCTATCCTGATCCGCCAGAAGCGAACGGATATGGATATCGTCCATCGGATCTGTGCTGGCCTGCCAATGCTTTTTACAGTGCGTTAACAGCACATTAACCCATTCTGATAGAAGTATAACACAACCTCGGGGATTTGTCATCCCTTGAGATTAGTAAAATTAACGGAAAGTTAAACATCACCGAAAACCACGTCCTGAGAGGATGAGTGTCATGAAGGCTGTGCTGGGTCTGTTCTTCAAGTACCTGCCCCGCAAGCAGAGGCTCCTGTCGCTGGTCATCGTGCTGCTGCTGGTGCCGCTGAGTACGTACCTGTTCATCATCGGGTCTGAGAAGACGCGCGAGTTCGGAACCATCGTCTCGCAGGGAAACGTTAAGAGTGCGGCTATGACCGCGCTGGTGGCGCTGCCCATCATGAGTGGAGCCTTCGGGGTAAGCTCTCTGCTCTCGCGCTTCGTGGCGGGACTGTGCGCGAGGGCGGCCGGAGGCATGAGGCGCGATCTCTTCGAGCTGTTCTCGTGGGCCCCGCCAATGTCCGTCGATCCACGCAAGGCGGAGGGGGGGCTAACCTCGCGCACCTCCGACCTGGAGCGCGCCTGGACCGAGGGGGCGCGCCCGCTGCTGCTGGCAGTGACCAACGGGGGTGGCTACATCGTCATGGCGAGCGTCATCGACTGGTGGGCCGCGCTCTGTATGGCTGTGCTGGCCCTGTTCTTCAGCAGCCTCGTGGAGTTGACGCTGGGCAAGCGCAGGGTGGAGAGCCAGTCCATCGCGCGTGATCGGCAGTCGGCGTGGGACCGCTGGGGGCGCTTCCTGGCGCGTGCGTTCGGGCAGCGTCTCCTCGCTATGCGGGATCGGTCGTTCGAGTTGCAGCGGGGAGAGGCGTACAACCAGAAGAGGCTCGAAAAGACCAACACGGAGAACACGTACAGGGCGCTGGGCGACTGGGCCATTCAGAGTGGCAGCTTCGTAACCATCGTCGCGACTCAGCTCATCTACATCATCCACCAGCACGCGCTGCATCAGGGGATCGCGCCCGGTGCGATGCTGGTGCTGGCAAGCGCCGTCACCCTCTTCCAGAACATGATCAACCAGGGAGCGCAGGGGCTGAGTACGCTGCGCAAGGGAGAGGTCTCTCTGCCGCATATCCGGTCGATCCTCGCTCTGCGTCCCCTGGCTGAAGAGGCACGGCGGCGGGCGGCTGCCCTTGAGAAGCAGGCGGCTGAACTCAAGTTGCAGGAAGGCAAGCCGCTTGTTCCGCCGATGACGGTTACGCTCGCCGATGTAGTCATCAGTGATAGCGGCAGGCAGTCGATTCTCAACGTCCCTCACGCCCGCCTGGAGCCGGGCAGCTTCGGGGTTCTCGTCGGTGCCTCGGCCTCGGGGAAGAGCACCTTGCTGGCTCTAGCGACGGGACGCCTGCATCCCAATCAGGATGGACACCTGACGCAGGGGTTGCGCAGCAAGGGAGCGGTGGTCTGCAACGGCGAGGCGTCGGGCTGGCAATACCTGAGCGCGTCGCACATCGAGGGAGAGGGACGCTGGCTCTCGCTGACGGCACCGGAGCAGAGCGACACCATCAGGACGTTCCTTCAGTCGGCCAGGGCGAACCTGTTGCCGCGCAATGGCGAGACGGAGATCGAGAGGAGGGAGAAGGAAAAGGAACTGCTGGACGCTCTGAGGGAGGTCGGGCTGCTGGATGTCGTCAGGGACAGGCTCGACGACACCCTGAACGGAAACAGCCTGACAAGGCAGCAGTTGGCGCTGCTGTCTCTGGCCCAGGTAAGTCTATTGCCTGCCTGGAAGCGCTCGCTCATTGTGCTCGACGAGACCTTCTTTGCCGGGAAGCTGGTCGAGGATGAGAAGAGCCGCCGGCTGGCCGTGCGGATGCTGCGGAAGTGGAACGATCACGGCTCCACGATCATCGTAGCTGAGGATACCTGGGACCGGGTGCCGCGAGAGCTGCTCACGCCGCCCAGGGGACGCAAGCAGTCGAAGACGCAGCCGCTGAGGTGCTTCGAGCTGGGCAACGGCACGCTCGCTGAGATGTCGGTGCCTGCTTCTCTCGCTGGGAAGCCCTGAAAGGGCAACGCCGCAGGCATGCAGATTAGATGAGGTTGCCCCCGGTCTATGCAGGTCGGGGGCAACCTCCTTTCATACAGGAGGATTCAGTGGGAGAGTACAACAAAATCCGGCTTCTCCAGAGCGTGATCGAGGGGCGGCTGGCTGGGATGCCGGAAGAGGACGTTCAGCGTGCCTTGACGGGCACCCCGCTGATCGACGGCTTCCGCATGCAGACGGTGCAGCGTTTCTACAAGTACGGCTTCACGGCCACATGCAGCGAGGCGGGGATCACCGAGCGCCTGGAAGCGAGCGAGGAGGTGAAGCAGTTCTGGCACGCGCAGGCAGAGGCTCTGCGCAATTCGCTTGGTGGGGCCGATGTCCTCCCGTCTCCTGTGACGGTGGCGGAGGACGATCCCCAGTCCTACAGAAGCTACGCCGAACTGACCGCCAGGGTTGCGGAATGCGAGTATGTCGCCGCGCAGTGCGAGACCGAGCTGGCGGCACGTCGCCAGAGGAGCTGGTCCGAAATCGGGCGGCTGCTGTGCGAAGAGGAGATCGCCCGCCTGCGGTGGGAGATCTGCAAGAGTAGGTATGAGTCGACGGTGCGCGTCGAAGAGACAAAGGGAGAATGAGAGATGATCGCGTCGAGCAACGAGAAGAAGCCCTGCTGGTTCTGCAACCTGGGCGCGGACCAGATGTGCCTGAGGCCCGAGCGGAAGGAGTACATGGCCTTCAGGTGGTACTCGTGTGACGAACACCACCTGCTGGGGTGGCGTTTCATCCGCGCCCTGGTCCACTTCATCGGCGGCCTGCTCGACATCGAGCTGAGCACCGAGAAGCCCTGCTGGTGCTGCAAGATGGACATGCAGCCGATGTGCCTGAAGCCCCGGCGGAAGGCGTACGAGCTGGCGATCGCGCTCCACACCTGCCAGGGGCACAGGCTGCAGCGCTTCCACATCGGCGGTAGCCTGGCGCGCCGTATCGCCGCCCGGCACAACCGAGACCGCAACACAAAGGGCTGAACCGAGCCGTAGGAGGCCGCCCGCCTTACACACGGGCGGCCTCCTGCCCACTATCGTAGTCGCGCGATTGATCACGCATTGCTTGTATAGCACAACATGCGCCGATCAATCGCGCGACTACGACGCGAGGAGAACATCACAGCGAACGAAGAGCGGGAAGGAAAGGCGCAATGATCGAGATTACAAAGGGTGGCCGGGCGACCGTTAACGGCGACCTCGTGGAGTACCAGCTCGAAGGGCAGCCGGAGACGTTGTTCAGTGTCGGCGATCAGGTGAGAGTCAAAGGCGGATTCGCGAAGATCGCCGAGGGCGAGGTGATCTGCGTCGCGGGAGAGGTCAGAGCTGAGCGCGAGAGCAAGGTGGCGATGATCGGGGGCCGTGTCACGATCACCGACAGCGAGGTGCGGCTCCCCACCGGTGCCGAGGACTGCCTGATCACGGCTCATGGTCGCTCGAAGATCTACCTGAGCGTGGGGATCAGGATGTGCGAGATCTTCGCCAACGATGAGACCATCGTCTATGTGCCGCGCGATCCCAGGCAGGAGACAGGCCGCGGGGAGAACGTGGCGACACGCGGCCTGTACAGCCTCGATATCGACTTGCAAGGGGATGCGCGCATCGAGTACCTCCCCTGACTGGCAAACGGGGGAAAGTCACCAGAAGGGGGCTGTTCGTTCAGCGGGTGGCCCCCAACGTGTTTCATCTTACTCGCATCAAGGAGAGAAGGAGAAAGCCCATGCGAATCTGGGCAAAGCTGTACTGGCCAGCGCTGATACTGGCGCTGTGCTTGCTGCCGCTGGCATCACAGCCAGCGGCTACTCAGGCAGAGGCGAAGGTGCCAGCGGCTTCGGTCGCGGTGGTGAGCGCCCAGCAGACGTCAGCGAAGCCGACCGCAGCGGGTGTCAAGCTGGGGAGCGGCTCGGAGATCTTCGTCCGAGCCGACCTTCAGCCCGACGGACAGTACAAGTTCGTCGGCGGCCTGACCAAAGACCT
This sequence comes from Reticulibacter mediterranei, assembly GCF_016587455.1. NCBI lineage: Bacteria > Bacillati > Chloroflexota > Ktedonobacteria > Ktedonobacterales > Reticulibacteraceae > Reticulibacter > Reticulibacter mediterranei. The sequence goes on from NZ_BNJK01000001.1 coordinate 4,262,546, forward strand.
CGCTGGCACGGGAGTTCACCTCAGCGTTACCCCCACATCAAGCACCTATCTCGCGCCGGGAGATTGGCGATGGGTGGATCAGACCTACGACGACATGCAGGCGGTCGCAGGCTACCCGGAGGTCCACTTCACGAAGCCCCTCTATATGGCTCCGAACGAGCCTCTCGAAGTGAGCCTGACGGCGCTCTCTCGGGATGCCGATGGGAGTGTCATGCTCCCTAGCGCGTGGATGCAACTCATGCCGTGCCAGGGGAGCCGGTGTCCGCGACACATGCAGATCGATCTCCAGGTCTACTACGGCCTCGGCGGTGTTCAGGAGACTCTGACAACTCAGATAGCGGCCCCGCATGGCGAGGAGTTGCGCAATGGGTTCATCACCTACCCGGCTAACCCGTTCATCGGCAACAACCAGCCGCAGCGCTCCTTCCCGGCCTATGGGTCGGCTGGCCCTGTCCGGCAGGTGTCGCAGATCGTGGTGCCCTATGCCCTGGAGCAGCGTGGCATCGATGCGTACTCGGCTGAGGCCGCGACAGCCACGAGGTGGGATTTCCTCCCCGCCGATGCCCTCGCGTCCGCGACGACGGATATATACGCCGGTCTTTGAGGGCAGGGCGAGCAAGCAGCCGTGAGACGGTGAAGTAGTCTGAGGGAAGGCGGCACACGCTTGCACGCCGCCTTCCCTCAGACGAAGAATAAACGAGAAATAACTATCTGGCAAACAGACGCACCCTGACAAACGACTTTTACGGCGCTGGATTATTGCGTTTTGGTCATGTGACCGGAGGAGCTGCGCTATGGATAGCGGCGCGAAGCCATCCCCTGTACCTCCTCCGGGTCGGTCGAGGAGGGCGCGAGCGTTGCCAGGAGGTGACGCATATCCGGGCTATTATTGAGCGGACCTATCAAATATTCGTTCACGACGCGCTCCTGTTGCAGATCGATGAGGTTCAGGATAACTCCGGCCAGACCTGCTGAGCGCATGTGTTGCAGGGCATAGTGGCCGCTGTTCGCTTTAAAGTAAGGGCAGAATTTTCGTCCCTCGCCGTAGAGTTGCCACAACAACCACTGCAAGAGATTCATGCTGCCAGTTGTCTTGCCTCTCAGCGAGGCTATGGCTACCAGCCGGCGAATCTCTTTTGCAGCCTCCAGAATGCGCTGCTCCTGGGCATAGATGCTCAGGTGCGTCACGCTGTCCTCTGGTATCGTCTTGATGCGGGCTAGATCGCTCTGATCCCAGGCGCAGGGACGAAGTACGATGGATAGTACCCGCGCTTGCTGCGTATCGTGCAGCTTCAATGCGGCAGCAGCAGAGGCCATGCAAGATGGTGAAGTCAGGAAGTCATCGCTCAGGAGCAGCAGAATAATATCTGCACCCCTCAGCGCAGCGGGCAGGTTGCTTTCGGTGAAGCGCATCTCAGGAAAGCCAGCAACCAGCTTATACAACTGCTCCCGGATGGAGAGCCACAGGTGGCGGTCGGCTGTGCCGGTGGAGATAACGGTGTGAACCATGACGGGAGCTGCTGGTGTGGGAGGAGTCGCGGGCTGGTTTCTATACTGAGGCGCTCGCCCGCTCGCCTGCTGTGATTGAGGCTTATTTTTTTGTATCTGCACGCCACTGGCAATTCGAGCAGATGGAGCAACTGGTGATTTTTGCGGCCTGGGGATGTTGACCGATTGCTGGTGGGTGCGCGGCTGAATGATGTTCTCCAATGATTGCTTGACAACCTGCATGCTGGCGGGACGTTGTTTTGCGTCGAGGGCGACCATGCGCTGTACCAGTCGTTCCAGCACAGGTTGGTTGATGGAGAAGGGTTGGAAATAGAAGGGGTGCTGCGAGGGATCGATCCCGGTGAGCATCTGATGCAGCGTGGCTCCAAGACTGTAGATATCGGAGCGAGGCGAGGTGGCCTGCCGATATTGCTCAGGTGGTGCGTAGCCGGGCGAACCCAGCGCCGTTGTATCCTTCGACTGGCCCGGCTTAAACAAGCGAGCGATGCCAAAGTCGATCAGATAGATCTGCTGCTGCTTATTGAGCATGATATTCGCTGGTTTCAAATCGCGGAAGATGACCGGCGGGTGTTGTGAGTGCAGATATTCCAGCACGATGCAGAGCTGGCGAGCGATATTCAGCGTTTGTGCAAGGGGCAGATGGTCGCCGCGCTGGTGCATCGTCTCAAGTCGATCTTCCAGCGTTTCGCCTTCGATAAACTCCATAACGAGGTAGCGCCTGCCTCTATCCTCAAATTGTTCGTAAATGTGAGGGAGGTTTTGATGCTTGAGGCGAGCGAGCAGTTCTGCCTCGTGAATAAATGCATCGATCGCCTTTTGTAGCTCCTGACCGCTTAATCCTTGCTGGCTCATTTCTTTAATCGCAACGGTGCGCTGCTTCAGATGCAGATCGTGTGCTTTATAGACGGCGGCCATACCACCTTTACCGACCTGCTTTAAGATCAGGTAGCGTCCATTTTGCAGCAATGATTGCGGCGATAGCAGGCCGGTCGGCGTGGTTCGTGGAACGGCGGTGCCGCACCAGCTACAAAAGCGTACGAGAGCGGGAATATCTTTGCCACAGACATGACAGACCTGCACGATTTGCACCTCCTGATCGAACATATTTATTTTGAAGCCGCTGTATATCTTCTTCTGCCAGCGCGTGAGCGCCTGGAAGATACTGCTGGTGGGTGGCGAGGATGCAGGCCAGAACCAGCCGGGATGAGATGGCCGAGCATCACATTTTCTTTGAGTCCCACCAGATGATCCGTCTTACCCTCAAGCACGGCATCGGTCAGCACATGTGTCGTATGCTGAAACGAGGCGGCAGAGAGCCAGCTTTCTGTTGCGAGCGCGGCACGTGTCAGCCCCAGCAGGAGCACGCGTGCCGTTGCTGGTTGTCCGCCCTGCGCCACAATATCGGCATTTTTTTCTATATAGGCGAAGCGATCAATCAGCGCCTCCGGTAAAAGATCCGTATCGCCGGAGTCTTCGACTTTCACGTAGCGCACCATCTGGCGGATCAGGATCTCGAAGTGCTTATCGTGAATATAGGCTCCGGTGGTGCGATAGACGCGCTGGGCCTCCTGAAGCAGATAGTATTCCAGCGCCTCGCGCCCTCTGAAGCGCAGGAGATCCTGCAAGTTGAGCGCTCCGGTCGTTAAGGGATCGCCTGCCTGTGCAGCCTGCCCATCGTTGACCAGCAGTTTGCGTCCCACCGGGATAATATATGAGCGTCCGGTGGTACTTTCTCCCTGGATCGTCAGTCCTCCCTGCTCGTTGAACGAGACCTCGCCAGCTATGCGAGCGCGGATATCGCGTACTGCTGAGTTTGCATGGCGAATGGAGAGTCGCGCGATGACCTGACCGGGCCGGACCTGGCTATGGGGACGCACAAGGAGAGCGCTGCCCGGAGGGAGAGGATAGTCGTCCTGCACCGCAGTACGGGTCATGACCTGTACTGTCTGGATCTGCGTCTGTGGGTGCTTGCTGATCTGAACCACGCCATCGATTTCGCTGACGATGGCCGGATCTTTTGGCACGCGTGCCTCAAAAAGTTCTTCGACGCGGGGCAGCCCTTGCGTGATATCGCCCTGACCACCAGCGATGCCTCCGCTATGGAATGTACGCATCGTCAGTTGCGTTCCTGGCTCGCCGATTGATTGGGCTGCGATAATGCCAACTGCTGTGCCAACCTTGACCTGTGCGCGTGTTGAGAGATCCCAACCGTAGCACTTGCTACAGACGCCGCGCCGACTCTGGCAGGTCAGCAGAGAACGAATACGCACAAGTGAGATGTGGGCGGTGGATATGCACTCAATGGCCTCTTCGGTTAGTTCATCGCCTGCTGCCAGACCAACCTGGGGCAGCGCTTCGGCCAGGACGCGACCGATCAGGCGGCTGCGGCTATCGGCCAGACCCATGCGGCGGCTATCTTCCTCACTGATCAGCAGACCTTCTCTGGTGCCGCAGTCCTCGCTTGTGACAATGACATCCTGGGCCACATTGACGAAGCGAATGGTGAGATAACCTGCACTGGCGGTGTTGAGCGAGCGATCCATCAGGCTTTTGCGTGCGCCATGACTGCTGAGAAAATATTCGGCCACATTCAGCCCTTCCAGGAAATTGCCGCGCACCGGAGTTTCAATGATTGCGCCGGTGGGACTCGCCATCAGGCCGCGCATCCCGGAGAGCTGACGGATCTGCTGCAATTTTGCTTTAGTGGCCCCGGAACTGGCGATGGTTGCGATGGAACCGAAGGGATCAAGTACGCCCTGCACCTGGCTGGCGATGCGGTCGGTGGCCTCTGACCAGATGGCAACGGTTTGCTCGTAGCGCTCCTCGTTCGTAATGAGGCCCATTTGCCAATCGGCGCGCAGTTCGCCGATGCGTGTGTCGGCATCGGTCAGAATGGTCTTTTTCTGTGCTGGCACCTCAACATCGCTGATGGCAAAGGAGATGCCCGCGCGTGTGGCGTGACGGTAGCCAAGCGTTTTGATGGAGTCGGCCATGTGTGCCGTGACATCCAGGCCGTAGGTTTTCATGCACTCCCAGACCAGCTGTTTAAGCAACTCTTTGGTCATGGCGTAGTTTCTGAAACGCAGTCCTTTGGGGAGAATGGCGTTGAAGAGCAGGCGGCCAACGGTAGTTTGCACTTTGCGACTGTCGGGACAGGGACGAGAAGGAGCAGGAGGCGGCTGGATAAAGATACGATCGGCATTGATGCGAACGGTGATGCGGGCTTGCAGGTCGATGACGCCCAGCGTATATGCGATGATGGCTTCGTTCGTATCAGCGAAGATGTGACCCTCGCCTTTTTTGTTTGGACGCTCCTGGGTGAGATAATAGCAGCCTAACACTATCTCCTGGCTGATGCTGATCGATGGCTCGCCAGAAGCGGGCGAGAGCAGGTTGTGGATGGAGAGCATGCGCTCGCGAGCCTCTTCCTGCGCTTCCCGCGAGAGGGGCAGGTGGACTGCCATCTGATCGCCGTCGAAGTCGGCGTTGAAGGCAGAACAGACCAGGGGATGCAACCGGATCGCATTGCCTTCGACCAGAATCGGTTCAAAGGCTTGAATGCTCAAGCGGTGCAGCGTTGGCGCGCGGTTGAGCAAGACCACGCGTCCATTCATCACCTCTTCTAAAATATCCCACACGGCAGGATGGCGGCGCTCTACTGCGCGCTTGGCGGCTTTTGGCGTTTCGACAACTTTGTTGAGCAGGAGTTTATGAATGATAAAGGGTTTGAACAGTTCGAGGGCAATTTTCTTTGGCAGGCCACATTGGTGGAGCTTGAGCGTGGTGCCAACGCTGATCACCGAGCGCCCCGAATAGTCCACGCGCTTGCCCAGCATGTTGTGGCGGAAGCGTCCCTGTTTGCCCTTCAAATTATCGGAGAGGCTACGTAGGGGTTGTCGATGGGGTCCGATATGTGGACGGCGGCTGTGGGCGTTGTCGAAGAGGGCATCGCAGGCTATTTGTAGCGCTTGCTTTTCGTGGTTGATCATCAGTTCGGGGGCATGGATGGCCTGAAGCCGCTGCAAACGCAGGTTGCGGTGGATGACTCGTGTATATAACTCGTTAATATCGGACGAAGCAAAGCGTCCACTGCTGAGGCCGAGGACGGGGCGCAAGGCCGGGGGCAACACAGGAATAGCATGGAGGATCATCCATTCTGGGCGCGCACCAGAACGTTTCAAGGCCTCAACGACCTTCAAGCGCTTAATAGCCTTGCTGCGCGTGGTTCCATCCTGGTCTTGCAAGGCTGGACGCAGCGAGAGGGCCAGCCGCTCCAGATCGATCTGTTGCAGCATGCTCTCGATAGCCTCGGCACCGATGCCCAGGCGAAGTGCCGCCGGATCACATTCCGCTTTCAGCAAGCGACCCTGAGCGCTTTCGACAAGCGAGAGGGGGGTGAGGCGAGCGAGGGCGCGCTTCACCAGCCGTAACTGTTCCAGGCGCTCATCTGACGTGTGCCAGAGCAGCGATTCGTCGGCTTCTGTCTCAGGTGTCTCAGGTTGTTCAGGAGAGAGCGGGGTGCTGCTATCCAGATCGGAATCTCTCATAAGGGCGGGAAGATCACTCTCTTCAGAGGGTGCATCGATGAGTGTTGCCAGAGCGCTCTCACCTTCTCCAACGCTGGTTTGTATTATGTTTTCTAGCGATAGTGCCGATGGGAGTATACTGGCGGGTTGCCTCTCATCTGGCAGGTTTTCGAGTTGCTTTATTTCTGCTTCGATGCGCTGTATTTCTTGCTGGAGTACAGCTTCGTTGAGATGTAACACGATGTAGTGTGTATAGAGAAGAATGCGATCCAGGTCGCCCGGTGAGATGTCCAGCAGGACCGCAATGCGGCTGGGATGGCCCTGAGCATACCAGATATGGCTGACGGGAGCTGCCAGCTCGATATGGCCCATACGTACGCGCCGGACGCGCGATGACGTGACTTTAACCCCGCATTTTTCGCACGTTTTGCCCTTATAACGATATCTTTTGTATTTACCGCAGGCACAGGTCCAATCTTTTGTAGGACCAAAGATGCGCTCACAAAAGAGACCTCCCGGCTCGGGCTTGAGTGTGCGGTAGTTGATGGTTTCAGCCTGCGTGACCTCGCCCGAACTCCATGAGCGGATCTGGGCGGGACTGGCGAGAGAGATGCGAAGTGCTTTGACGGATTGGAATGAAATCATACTTTCCCTGTGTATGGATGTGCTTATTCAGCGTGAGTGCCTATTTATCCAGTTACCATAACGAACCATATGCAGGTTGTCTATGGGTATAGGGGGACAAACATGTACCGGTATTGCATTCTGTACATTTTATAGAAGCGATTTGGGTAATATTACGCATGTCGAGAGTGGTTTGAAGCAGTACACTTCTCCTGAGAAAGGCACACGTAGCGACAATCCCTTGCGGTTGTCGCGTTCCTGTTCATTGTGACGGAAACATGCATGTTGCCAGATGAGTTGTCTTTGTATTGCTCAGAAAGGATACATCATGAAATCAATAGGCTATTTGCCAGGCATAAAAAGCCTCTTACCGGCTATGCTGGGTCTTTTCGCACTCATTCCACTCTTCCTTCTGACGGCCTGTGGTGGTTCAGATGCAGCCACAATTCAGACTCAAGGGATGGCTAATGCATCTCAAATGGCGTCATCGTCTCATTCTAAAGATTATCCCGATCCGACCAACCAGGATAAGCTTCCTGAAAGCGTAAAAGTGAAGGGCGATGGGCTAACGGTGCTTTTGAGAGCGCCAGTTGTAGAGGGGAGTCAGATCTACGAATGCCAGGCCAGCACCACAGATGCGAGCGGCTTTGCCTGGAAATTTCAGGCTCCCTTTGCGTTTCTCAAAGCTGACGATGGCACCAATGTTATTCACTCAACCGGGCCTGCCTGGTTATATACGCAGGATGGTAGCATTGTGCTGGCAGCCGTAGGGAAATTTACCGATTCCACCGGAGCAACTGTTCCCGCCAGCGCTACGCCAGATGCCAAGTCCATTCCCTGGCTGCGCCTGGATGTCACGGAGCATAAAGGTAGCACCGGCCTTTTCTCCAAGGTTGAGCAGATCCAGCGCCTCTATACAAAGGGCGGCATAGCTCCCTCCTTTGGCTGCAATCAGGATGACGCCAAGCATCATGTTACTCAATCGGTCAATTATACCGCTGAATATGTCTTCTGGGGCCACAAGTAGTCTCGTTGGATGAAAACATTGAGGGAAGCTGTCCGTCATGGGTGGCTTCTCTTTTGTTTCTTATTTGCATGTGGACATGATGTCGTGATGACGATATAAAAATAAAAATCAATGTAGCCACAATAGCATAGCATTGTGGCAATCCATCACTGGCAGCCCTTAGCGTCAAGGGCTGCCAGTGATGGATTATGTATAACCTCCTCCTCTCCTGGGCTTGTTGGGCAGCTTGAGCCAGCTCATACATCCAGGCCTCCTGAGTTTCCCGCTGTCGGGCGCGACTGTGGAGGGTTGCCATCGTTGCCTTCAGCAACCTCTCAGAGTTGCTTATGACCTGAGGCAGGTCTTGCCGAAGCTGGGCCTCGTCCGTCCGCATGTGCCACAGATGGATGGACATGGTGTTATCGTTGTCGAGTCGGGAGAGGATATTACTCCTTGTGTCGTTGTTGTCGATCTGACTGAGCAACTCCTTTGCCAGTCTTGGCGGCAGGGCCAGTATCGGTTCGTAGAAAGCTCGCAGAACCCATCCGGTCATCTCCGGCACCTGTGCTCGATGGGTGAGCGACAGCAAGATTGCTGCCGTTACTCTCGGATCGACGAGTTTGGCGATTGCCTCCTCTCTTTCTTCTTCTGTCTTCGGGTGTATGATTTCATCAAATGTCAGCATCCCATCTGCGCGTCTCTGTTCGTACCGCTCGCGAGTTGCCTTGTAGATTTCCTCTTTCCTGGAGTTGAACTGTTGGACGATGTACCCTACCAGTATCTCGTTTAGCCCTGATAGATGTACTGCGAGGAGCGCTGGTAGCAGCAGTATTTGGAGCATGTGGACTTCTGCCGAGGACGTATACTGATCCAATTCCTGGAGAAGAACCCGCAAGCTGACCTGCTGCTTCCTCTCTCTGATGGCGACCGCAATGCCCAGCACCACCATCACGAGCAGCCCTAGCGCTGAGAGTCCGATGCCCGTCGCTCGGATGCCGATGGTTTCGACCCCGATTACGGCCAGCACGTTTGCCAGCATTGTTCCGCCCGCACCGACGAGGTTTTTAAGGCTTTCCAGGCGGCCGTGTATGCTCTTGTCAGTTCGTTCCGTCACGTGCCCTTGCACGATCAGGTTAGGCCCGTACTCGAGCACGGCATCTGAGCCTGGGACGCCGAATACCAGGAAGGTGACCGACAAGGGCAAGCTGAAGGCCGCGGCGTAGAGTCCTAGCCAGATTGCCCCCCACAGGCTACCTATGAACAGCCCTCGTAGCGTTACAGGTCTGTTCCCTTGCGCAGCCAGGGCAAGGGAGGCGACGATGACGCCGAAGGCGGTTGCCCCCGACAGGAATGCGTAGCCTTGCGACCCGCCAAAGAGCGCGTTGCCAGTAAGTGGTGCCATGACCGCCCCCCGTATGAAGAATATGACCCACACGGCGTAAGCGGCCAGCGCCCAGCGCGCCTCAAAACGCGAGGCTACGCTCTGCCAGGCAACGCTTGTTTCTCCACTCCGAGGGAGGAGAAGTCGCAGGCCTTGCCACCTCCACCACCTCAGTGTAGACCCGTTCTCTGGCTGCTTGCGCCCGTATCGGGTTCGGAGTGTGTAGATAATGGGTCCGAGATACGAGAGAGCGTTGGCCGCGAGAAGTTCAGGACGGATCGTTGGAGCCAGGGCGAACACGGCTGTCAGGCCACCAGCGAGCGCTGTTGCCGCTAGCGGTATGAGTCTGTTCGCGATCATGGCGGTCTGGTACACTGCCTCGGGCACAAAATCCCTGATCAGAGCCGACTCAGCCGGCCCGTAAACGGTGTTGACGACGGTTATAACGACCGTTATGACCACCAACGCCCATGTTGGTAGCGTGACGGGACTTATGGCGGCTTGTCCGCACAGTGCAGCGGCGATGAGGGCTTGCGCACCCATCGTCAACAGCAAGACGCTCCGACGAGGGTGCCTGTCTCCGAAGAGCATCTGCCATCTGGCCGTGAGAGCCTGTGCAGCACTACTGGCAAGCGCCATGGTCAAGAGCGCAATAATGCCGCCCTCGAAGCCGCTTATGGCCAGGTATATAGTTTGTAGTGTGGTCCCGAACGCCGAGACGCTTTGCCATAGCTCGTAGCGCCGGAATTCACGCTGCTCTCGCAGCATCCTTCCGACCCCCGCCAGGTCTTTGGCCACGGCCAGGATCCGATTAATAAGCTTAACGAACATAACAGATCTTGCGTCCATTCTTAGACTCGAGAGGTTGATTATCCTATCTCTGGATAGCTTTTACTTGCTTTCCTTTCCTCCTCGAAGATAGGAAGAGGATTTTGTGCTCCTTTACATATCTTGTCAGTGAGAAGAGTATTCTGGCAGAGTTGTTTGCTAAGCTGCCTCCACGGCTGGAGAGGGGTGGGGTAGAGACCTGTTCGGCTCTCCCTCTCCAGCGACAAGGCAGCTTACTCGAACCTGACCTCCTTAAACACGACCGTTTCGAGCTTCCCCGCCCGGTGCAGGTGGTGGAAGATCATCCCGCAGATAGCGACACCCCCCAGCCCCATAGCGTTCGAACCCGCAGCGGCATAATGAGCGCCAAAAGCGGGAACCAGGACGAAGCCGGTACTTATGTTGCTGATGACTATACAGACCTGCGAGATGCCTTGCTTGATGCCGCTTACCCGCCCCTGTAGCCCCAGCGGGATATTGCTCTGGATCAACACATTAGTGCTAGTCCTGATGATCTCTGCCAGGATGGTTCCGAGCGCCATCAGTGCCATCGCCAGCCACAGGACTGGAGCCAGACTGAAGGCGGTGAGCAACGTACCCATCAGGAATATCTGTATCAGTAGTCCCCGGATGGTTTTTTGCTGCTTGAGCCGGAGCAGGATGAAGGCTCCAAGCAGGCAACCGATTCCGTTGGAGGTAGAGATCATGGCATAGCCATGTACGCCACCGAGGGACATGCCGATGAGTGGTTGCACCAGACCGCCGTTCATATAGAACAGGGACTGGACGGTGGCGATGAGGAGCAGCAGCCAGACCGCCGGAGTATGTGCGATGTACTTGATGCCCTGCCAGCGTATACGCTGGGGAGCGGGTGCCGCGCTTTCAGGGAGCAGCGCAGGAGCTTCAGCGCTTTCAGGGTACGGGGCATGCTTGAGCCGGAGCAGGAACACGATGATGGGGAAGTAGCTGATGGCGTTCGCGAGGAACAGCCAGGTGATTCCCCCTAGTCCGATGATCATGCCAGCCAGGGAAGACGACCCGATCCATGCGATGTTCATGCACACAGCGTTGATGGACAGCGCGTCTCCGATCTGTTGCTTTCCGGCCAGTTCCACCGTGAGCTTTGTCTGTGCGGGTCCACTTATCCCGTCAATCATGCTTGACACGGTCTGTAGCACGTAGAGGGACACCAGCCCCAGGCTCCCCGTCATGTGCAGACCGCAGAGGATTCCTGCTTGTGTCATAAGGGCTATCTGGGAACCCAACAGCAGGATGCGCACAGAGTAGCGGTCAGCTAAACGCCCACCCAGAGTAAGCGATACGATGCCGCCGGGCAGTATGCTCAGAAGCAGCGTTACCGCCAGATTCCCGGCGCTACCAGTCATCTCATAGACCAGTACGCTGATGCTGGCCCATTGCATCCACGAGCCAGCGCATGAGATGAACTGTGTTGGCAGGAGCCTGCGGATGAAGGCGTTCTCGCGCAGTACCGGCGGCGTGTATGTCCATGACCAGATGGCGAGGGCCAGGGCGTAGGCGACGCTACCAGGTGCGCGTTCGCTCGTCGGTGATAATGTTTGTTGGGACATGCGTTCCCTTCGACCGAGAGGGTTTTGAGTTGAAGTGACCGAAGGGGGGAGCGGAACCTGTCGAGCTCTCCGCTCCCCCCTTCGGACAGATGCCGACGAGCAACTATCTGTTCGCCAGTATTGTTGTTCTGCACGAGCTGAAAGCAAGTGCAGCCTTGATATACGATCGGGACCTGTTGGGAGAGGTCTTGTTGGGGACGAGCTGGAAGATAACGGCTGTGGCAGGTGCGACCCAGCGCGGAGCCACGGTCGGCATTTCCAGCAGATGCTTGTGGCGGGCGACGGGCCACAAGATGGAAAGGGCAACAAGGCTCGTTCCACCAACCACCATTGTGGCTACAGAGGCTCCCAGCATAGGATCGAGCCACAGGCCAGCGTGTACGTTAGAGGCTGCCGCACAGACAACGCTCACCAGCAGCGAGATCCCGCTGACCCGGCCCATAAATTCTCTGGGGACGTTTCTTTGCCTCAGCGTGCCAACCGCGTTGACGAAGATCTCAGCGGCGAAACGCGCTATTGCCACATTGACCATCGCCCACACCAGCGACGAGTGCCACGCGGAGAAGCCGTGCAGCAGGATGAACAGGGAGAAGAACGTTGCCGAGGCAAACATCCTTCTTATAGTTGGCGGCCTGCTCTGCCTGATGACGACGAGTGCCCCAATCAGGCTTCCAGCGAAGTTCGCAACCGTGAGCAAGGTGTACGCATGCGAGCCTCCCAGTTCTGCTCCAACCAGAGGCAACATAACGGGCCGGCTCGCCATGAGGAGATCGATCACGGCGATGGTCGCAAGGGCCAGGAGGATGTCCGGGGACCGGCGGATGTACTGTATGGCCTCGCGCTGTGTGACCTTGCGCTTTTGCTCCGGTGCTTCTTTTCGTGGCTCAGCTCGTCCAACGCACAACCGGGACAGATACCCGACGAAGCAGATGCAGGTCGCGAAGCTCAGGAGGAAGATCCAGCTCGCCCCCTCCACGCCCTTCGAGAACGCCGCGATGAGATAGCCCCCGATTGTTGATGTGTACGAGCAGGCGTTATAGACGGCGCGCGCGTTATGCAGCTCTTGCGTCCTGACCATCTCCTGCATTACTGCTTCCTGAGATGGGTCGTTGAGGCCGGTCAGGATGCTGATCAAGACCTGGGTTCCCCAGATCAGGGCAAGCCCTATAGCCCCCTCGATCCGAATGGACCCGATGAAGGTCAGGGAGAGCAGCGCCATGCCCATCCGAGTACACAGCATGATCGTACGCCGCGAATATTTATCGGCGATGCGACCACCACCCCATAGGGCCGGAGTACGAGGCAGGAGCGTCATTAGCACCGTGCCGACCAGGACCGCCTTGCTGTTTTTTCCCTGGAAGGTGAGCCAGAGGATAGTCGCCTCTTCTGCCCGGTAGCCGATGTTGGCGATGAGCAACCAGAAGGCGAGACGGCGGAAGGCGGGATTGCCCAGGGCGGAGATGCTTGATCTGTTGCCGGAGGACATGGATACCTTTCGTGGAGTGAGCGTAGATGAGGGAGAGATGCCCGGAAGTATACCTCTGAGACGATATCCCTTCTCAGGAGCATACTTCCAGGCATCTCTCCTCCTGGCTACTACGCCTCTCTGATTGTGAACCAGATGATGCCGGTAGCGGTATACGCGACCCAGTTTGGAGCTACCCTCCCCAGCAGGTGCTTACGCCAGGCGAGATGCCTGATCGTTGCGACCGCGAGTAGGCCCAACATGCACGCAGCCATCAGGCCATAGGAGACCCCGAACAGGGGAACGAGCACTGCACCCGCGAACAGGTTGCTCAGTCCCATACTGGCGACGCGGACCGCCTGAGCGATACCGTTGACCCTTCCCCATAGCTTTGGGGGGATGTCGGTCTGCCGTTCCGTGCCAACGGCGTTGGTGAGGTACTCAGAGGCGATGGTGGCGAGCGCGATGCTGCCCATCGTCAACGGGAGCGAGTGGCCCAGGGCCGAGGCTCCATACGCGCCGCTGAAAATGCTGTAGAGTGCCCCGGCAACGAACATGCCGCGCCTGGCCAGTGTCTTGCGCCGCCTCATCAGCGTGAATGCCCCGATCAGGCTTCCGACAGAGGCTCCTGCCGTCAGCATGGCATATTTGCCACCACCGCCCAACTGCTCGCCTATCAATGCCTGAGTCACTGACATGTTAGACAGGCAGAAGTCTACCAGGCCACCCAGCATGAGCGCATAGCCAATCCTCGGCGTCGCTTTGATGTACTCGAATGCTTCGCGCACGCTGCCACGCTGCTGGGTAGGCGTGCTTGTTGGCTCAGGTGCTTCTCGTTGGATGTGCAGCCGGGACACGTAGACGATGAGCAACAGGTAGGTGCAGGCGTTCATGAGGAAGACCCAGGTGGTTTGCTCCATCGTGATGAACACACCAGCCACGAGCGGACCCACGATCCCCGCTACGAACGCGACCGTACTCATGGCCGCACGAGCGTTATGCAGCCATCGCTCCGGCACGAGTCCCTGCACGACTGCTTCCTGGGCCGGGACATTGAACCCTGACAACATACCAGATAGGGCTTGCAGCAGGAAGAGCAGCACGATCCCTGTCGAGCCCTTGATCTGTGTCGCGCCCAGGAGCATCAGCGATTGCAGCGCCATGCTGACCTGGGAGAGCTGCATGATGCGCGCCGGGGAGTAGCGGTCCGCGAGCCTCCCACCCAGCGGCGAGAAGAGGCTGCGGGGGATGTAGAGCAGGACGACGATTCCCGAGAGGGCCACCGCGCTGTGCGTCTTCATGAGGACGATCCAGTTGATCGCGGACCCTTCCGCCCAGTTCCCGATGTGGGAAACGAACAGGAAGAGTATGAGCCACCGAAACGTCGGGTTGCTCAGAGCACTCTCGTTTAACTTTCTGCGTTGCACGGACGATTTCCCCTCGTGTAGAGTAGGCTAGTTAGTGCTTGTCGCGCTGGCATTGGAGACAGCCGACGCCATTGGGTACGCCGTGAGAACATGTTTGCTTGTCGCGCTGGCATTGGAGACAGCCGACGCCCTGGGGCGTACCGTGAGGACATGGTTCTGACATGTTTCCTCACCCGAGTGCTTGTGGGGTTGGTAGATCGGGCGAGCGGTGAAGCGGAGCGAGGGGCGCACTTTTCCCTCGTCCCGCTTCACCGCTCGTAGTCGTGCCTCAGTCGTCTTCTCCCCTGATCGTGACGACCTCTGTCTGGGTGTATGGGATACCCATTGAACGGAGTTGCCTTTTGATGTCCTGGCTCTCCCCGCGTGCTGCTTCTTCCGTGCTGCAAGGAGGGGTGTTGCTTTTGATGACGACCAGTTTCGTTCCCTTGATTCTTGCTGCTCCTTTGAAGCGATCTGCCATCTCTTCTCCTTCTCTCGACGGGATCTGGTCAGTGGCGGTATCTGAGCCAGATGATGGCCGTGATCGCCAGCGGGTGCGGCGACGGGTGGTTGCTGCTTGTGATCGCTCGCATGATGAGCATCAGGTAGCACGAGCAGGCGCACTGCTTGCTGTTACCGTTACAGTGGTCGCTGTTGGTGTAGAAGGCGCACGGCCACATGCCAGTTGCCCCCTTTCCATCATTTGTTGGTAGCGTGTTTGTGGATGGCTGTCTTGTCCGGTGCGAGTGTTGGGTTTACGTGCAGCTCTTCTTGTGTCGGGCAAAGAAGTATTTGCGCGTGGCTTCAAGGAAACTGCCAGCTACCAGCCCGAGACTGATGAGCAGCAAGCTCATGCTGGTGTGGCCGGGGTGAATCCCGTAGATGAGAACGAAGATCCATGAGACGGCGAACCAGAGCCAGAACAATGTTTCGACGTACACAGAAAGTTCGTCGTCATTGTTCTCTGTAGAGACGGAGACTTCCCAACGTCCCTCCAGCAACGTATTGGCGAGCAGGCTTGCCAGCCCGTACCAGAGAGGATTCAAGGGGAAGTGCAGACATGTCGCGGCAAGCAAAAGGCCGCAGCATGCAATGCACTCGAATGCGACGAGCTTGAGGCTGCGGTCGAAGTACTTCGCAATCTCATGAGCCAGCTTGTGGCGAAACAGCACGGTCAGGATGGCTGCCAGCAGTAGAATTGCTCCGCCAATCGGCCCGAAGATGGCGACGTAAAGCGTTCCCATTGCCAGGCACAGGGCAATTCCCGTGTAGAAAACAACAGGAAGTATGATGGCGAACCATGCCAGCCCATAGAGTTTCCAGAGCACGCGTCCAACGCGAAGCGCTGTATTGAACCGATTTCTGGTTTGAGTGTTCATCAGTAGCCAATTTCGTACCAGGGGTAGCTTGTTGGGGATAATTGTTAATGAGGGAAAAACACCCACCTGTGCACGCCTATATGTGCATTTCTGACTAAGATCAAGCAAGCACGTGGCGCGAATGACTTGTGTACAGGAAAGATATCGTATCGTTGAACGTTTCAGGCCGGGGAGCGCAAATAAATCCTCCTACCTATTAGAAAAAGGCTCAACCCGGAGCGTTCATGCATAAACAGAGCTACACACGGCTTCCATTCATGCATTCTGCTACTACAAAAGCTAGCAGATACTTGTTCTCTAAGTATCCCTGTACCACATCCTTTCGTAAAATGCAAGTTGTGAACAGGCTCGCACCGCTCTCCAGGCCAATAAAATTGTCTCCTGTTGAGGGAAGGGCGAGAGCAATATGTAACCTAAATTAATCGGACGACCTGAAGAGCATATATCTACCCGACAGGCCAAGCTGTTAGCTTGCCTGATAGATGCAGCATCGCTCAGAGCGTGCTTCCTGCGACGCTGCGGACTGAATAGGATCGGCTCTCAATACTGAGAGCCGATCACCCTTCAGCGGCAATCTTGACCCTATTCTCTGAAGATGAGCGTCGGCATCTTGCTCACCTTCAGAGAATAGGGTCAAGATTGCCATGCCCCATTATGGATGAGCAGAATGTGTTGACGACAAGCGGATTCTAATTACTCATTGTGACGAAGAGGTGATAGGTAGAGCGGACGTGAAGCAATGCTTTATGAGCAAGATCTGTTTGCCCTTACTCATGATCCCTGCTATTTTATAAAGCTTTGCAGGTATTGCTTTTATCTTGATTCTTTCTGTACCATACCACTTCTTAAAATGCAACCCATTGATATGCTTATGCTGCTTCCCAGGCAGATAAAGTGATTCACATTCGTATCAAGCAGGAAAAAAACAGATTATTGTTCTGCAATCTGTCCCTATAGAAGCCTTTTTTTGTTCTGCCCCTTCATTTATAGTTAAAAAGATAATGGGGTCGTTGGGCGTAAGGCAATGAAAGATAAGATTGTATTTTAGATGACTTTTGTGCTGATCTGTTACCACCATTACTAAACAGAATAAAAAATGTTTTATATGCCTATACATATTAAACAATCAGGAGGCGATATTGAGTAATCAGCAGAAGACCATCTTTGGCATTGATCTCGGCACGACGTATTCGTGCATTTCCTATATTGATCAGCACGGCAATGCTGTCATTGTTCCTAACAAAGAACATCAGTTAACGACTCCCTCGGTTGTGCTATTTGAGGGGAAGCAGCGTATTGTGGGGGAAGAGGCTAAGAATAGCGCCTTGCTCAGCCCGGAGGCGGTGGTGGAGATGATTAAGCGGCACATGGGCGAGGCCAACTGGCGCTTTCTCTATGAGGGCAAGGAGTATGCGCCTGAAGAGATCTCATCGTATATTTTGCGCAAGCTGGTGGCTGACGCAGAAGAGGCGCTGGGCGTGCCAGTGCAGGACGTGGTAATTACCTGTCCCGCCTATTTCGGCATTGCCCAGCGTGAAGCGACTGTGCGTGCTGGCGAGATAGCGGGTTTGACGGTGCATGAGATCATCAATGAACCAACGGCAGCTGCGATCACCTACGGCTTGCAGAGCGCAGAGAATCAGGTTGTGCTGGTCTATGATCTGGGCGGCGGCACCTTTGATATCACCATCATTGAGATCAAAGACTCGAAGATCTCCGTGATTGCGACCGGAGGCGATCACACGCTGGGTGGACGCAACTGGGACGAGGCAATTGTAGGTTATCTGGCACAGCAATGGCAGGCGGAGACCAGTTCGTTGGAAGATCCGACCGACTCGCCGGAGACGCTGCAAGATCTCTGGCTCAAGGCGGAGCGGGCCAAGCGTTCGCTCACGGCCCGTAAATCGACAAAAGTGGTGGTCACTCATGGCGGGAAGACTGTCAAGGTGACGTTGACGCGCGATAAGTTCGATGAGTTGACGGCTGGCTTGCTGGATCGTACGGCCCTGTTTACGAAGATGACGATGGATGAGGCGAGGAAGCGGGGATATAACAATTTCGATCTGGTCTTGCTGGTTGGTGGCTCCACGCGCATGCCTCAGATCTCTGCGCGCCTGGAACGCGAATTTGGCTTGCCGCTGCGTATTTTCGAGCCTGATGAGGCTGTCGCCAGGGGCGCGGCCATGTATGGGCAGAAATTGCTGTTTAATCAACATCTCAAGGAGAAGCAGGCTGTACCTGCTGGCACTGCGACAATAGATCAGGCTGCGAGCGCGAAACAGGCTCATCTGGAGATTGCACGTGCGCTTGGCCTGCCTGATGAGGCGGTGGAGAAACTGGCCAGCACCGAGATTACCAACGTCACCAGCCACAGCTTTGGCGTCATAGTTACCATCGATTTCCAGACCTCACGAGAGCGCGAGGTGGCCGAAAATCTGGTGCTGGTCAATGATCCCTTGCCGGCCTTCCGCATGCATACCTATGGGACGCTAGAGGCGGATCAGGAGATCGTCGAACTGCGCATTATAGAGAATGGACAGGAGAGCGAGATCGTCGAATTGGAAGAGTTCCAGGAATTGGAGGAGCTTGGTAAGATTATTCTGCCGCTTCCGCCAGGGCTGCCGGCTAACGCACCTATCGAAGTCACCTTTGAGCTTGATCGACAGGGCATTTTGCACGTGACCGGGCGAGAGCCAAAGAGCGGTGCCACCTCAGATGCAACCTTTGAGGCGAGAGGCGGAATCACAGCTGAGGAGGTACAGGAGGCGAAGGTGCGTAGTTCAAAGATCACCATTTTGTAAAAGGCGTGATAAAGTGAGCATACAGGATCGGGGGAGACGGGCGAGGACAAGCCATCGCCCCTCCCATAGACGAATGGTTCACAGGCGGTCCGCATATGGGAGGGGTGATGGCTTGTCCTCGCCTGGCATGGTATGAGCAGTACAGTATCACGCCCTAACTTCTTTCTACTATTAGATTTGGAGCCGAAGTTGGATGCTGCCTGGGATCAGGCAGCATTTGAGCAGGTATTGAAAAAGAAGCGCACCGAGTGGAGCCGTCAGAGCGCGGGCGTTGCGAAAAAGGCACTGGTGGCGAAGCAAAACCTTGCCCTGATTCCTAAGATCCAGGAAGTGATGGCCGATCCCAAACTGCGGGCGCAGGAAGCGCGAGCGGCTCGCCTCGAATTGGCCGCCGTTCGTCGCAAGGAATTTGAGCAATTTGAGAAGCAACTGGCGTTTCTCAATGCTAGGGAGACGGTGATGGAAGAGGAGGTCAATAAATTTATTGTCACCTTTCAACATCTGCTCTCGCCTCGAGAGATACGTAACCGCATCCAGGTTGAGATAAAGGCACCCGCCAGCGTTGAGAACCTGCCTGCACTCGATGCCTCTATCGCAAAGCGCGTCACCAGCCTGCTTCAGTTTTTGCGTAAAAACACACTCTATGACCTGCTTCAGTGTCCTCCCCAGACCGCAACCTCTGCATTGTGCCGTGCCGCCGAGATCTTATATACCCAGCTTGTGCGCCTGCCACCCACAGCGGAGGTGACGGCTCGCATTGAACTGGCCGGATTAGCACGCGATATCTTCCAGTCAGATGAGATGCGCAGGCGCTACGATGTGCATGTGAGGTTAGAGGCGCTGAACCGTTTGCTGGCTGAACTGGATGTGGCTATGGAGCGCTCGGTTGATGAGGAACTGCACCCTAAACAGGTAATGCTCTATCTGGAGCATGCCAGGCGTCAGGGATGGAAGGAGCAGGATGCTCTGGCAAAGTTGAAGGAGCACGCGCGGCAACAGAAATGGATAATCACACTGCCTGCTCATCCTGGGAGCGAACAGCAGGTCGTCTGTCCAAATTGCAGACATGCCAATGTTGTGGGACAACGTCTCTGTAGCTCCTGTCGTTTCGTGCTGGCGCTGGATTGTCCTCGCTGTGGCGTGCTGGTCACATCTGATATGCCGACCTGTGGACAGTGCGGCTTTGTGATCGGCAATCGCTTCCTGGTGGATCGTTTGCTGGAAGAACTGCGCAATGTGCTGGCAACGGGCGATGGCGAGCGGGCCGGTGAACTTTTACAGCAGATCGAGCAGGCGTGGCAGCCGGGAACACCCGATTCACGTTCGCTCCAGATCAAGAGCTACCACATGGAGGTGCAGCGCCTCGCCCTGGCGCTTCATCAGGCAAAACAGGAGGTGATGGAGCGCCTGGACATGCTGGCGATTCGCGAAGTGGCCGTCAACGAGCAGCGCATGGTGCGGATCGATTGGGGGCCGGTTGGTAGTGGAACCGTCGCTATTCTGCGTTCGCCAAAAGAGGTGTTGCCGCAAGAGAAGGCGGTGCCTCTTACGGAAATAGAGCAGGTGGGCGTCTTGCTCAATGATCAGGGGAACTACACGCTCGATAGCTGGCGAACAAGAGAACTGTCCTGGTACACACCTGTTATTGTTGTGCAACAGATGGCATTTACCGGGCGATCGCGCTCATATTGTTGTCTCGAACGCGTTGGCAATCTGCAATATCAACAACTCAGTTCGGTGTTGCGCTTGCGCTGGCAGTGGCCGGAGCAGTGCCAGGAGGTGTTGCTGTCATATAGCACCCAGCAGGAGTTTCAGCATTATGATGCGAAAACGACGACCTGTACAGTGAGTCGTGAAGAATATGATCGGCGTGGCTACTATGATCTGCACAAAATGACCAGCCGCGACTGTTTTCTGCTCGTTTCAGCAACCATGCAATTGCATGATCAAAAGGTGCTGGCAGATGGGGTGCGCCTTGCTGTGCTCCTGTCCAGTCAGATAACGATCACCTACGTAATCAAACAGGCGACGCTGTGGCAAAAGAGGCGCGTGTTGCATATCTTCATCGATCCGCCGGGACCGCTGCCAGCGCTGTTGCTTGTTTGCAAACAGGAGGGATTGCCCTTGAGGAAAAGCGATGGAGACCCGTTTCAGCGGATCGAGGCTGACGAGCAGGTAAGGGGGAGCGTCCAGGTGGAGCTATCGATGCATCCGCTAACGAAGGGAACTTTCGGCAAGCTGTTTCTAGAAGACGAGGCGTTGTATAGTGAGTGGGTTGTTCACCATCCGGGCGAGCAATCAATGAGGCTGAGTTGATGATCGGATGGACGCGCAAGACAGTATGCCCGTTTTGTTTTCACGCCTTCGCCTTGCGTGCGATGCGTTTTCGTTGCCTGGCACCGACCTGTAAGGGGCGCGAGGTCGATCCAATCTATGCTGATGCGCGCGGGACCGAAGCCGTAGTGAAGGGACGCGTCTTGCTGCCTGGCAAGGTCGGTCTGAGTGGCGTTCCCTACGTGGCGCTGTGTGATGCATGTAAGGCAGTGAGCCACACAAAGCTGTGTCCCTATTGTCATTTTGAGTTACCGCACGATGTCGGACAGGTCGATCAGCGTATCATTGCTATTATCGGAGGGCGCGCAACCGGCAAGACGCATTATATCGCCTCGCTGATTACACGGCTACAAAACGATGTAGGCAAGAACTTTGGCTTCACCGTGCGCATGTTGGGCGATCAGACGCAGGAGCGTTGGGAGCGCGATTTTTACACACCGCTCTTTGTGCGCAAGACGGTGCTTCAGCCCAGCCGTCCGGCTCAGATCGATCCAGAGATCAAGTCACCGCTGATCTTTCGTCTCACCTTTAATGGTGGAGGATACAGACGTGTGCTAAATCTGAGCTTCTTTGACTCGGCGGGCGAAGATATGAGTTCGCTCACGACGATGGCGTTGCAGAATCGCTATATCACCTATGCCGATGGGATTATCTTTCTGCTCGATCCGTTGCAGATCCCCAGCATTCGCCAGCAACTCGCCACCAGCGCCAATTTTCCGGCAGCAGATCTCAAAGCCTCGCCCGAATATATTGTAGGACGCCTGCGCGACCTGTTTGAAAGAGAACATCGGCTGCGGGTGACGCAAAAGGTGAAGGTTCCCATTGCCTTTACACTGTCCAAGATCGATACGCTATTTGCGCTGCTGGAGCCAGGATCGGAGTTTCGTCATCCTGGAAACCACAACGGCTATCTCGATCTGGATGATGTGCGATCAGTGCATAGCGAAATTTTGACCTATCTCTCGCTGTGGCTGAATCCGAACTTCTGCAATATTATTCACAGCAACTTTGGGCGCTATAACTATTTCGGGGTCTCGTCGCTGGGAGAGCAGCCGGATCAGAACAATCGTCTCTCTGCCATCAGCCCATTGCGGGTCGAAGATCCATTTCTTTGGATCTTACAGCAATTTGGACTTGTACGTGGAAAGAAACGGAGTAGTCGATGAGCGGGCGTCAGTATTATTACACGTCGTATGTGCATCAGCAGACGGGCCGGGCCGGATTTCAGGTCAAGGCTATGTCGCCGGGGCTGGCACCGGAGCTACAAGAGACGATTGCTCGCCTGATCGCGTATCGCGTTCCCACCAATCTTGATATCCAGCAAGTGGAGACACACCCGGTCGCGCTCCGTTATGCATATAAAGGGCCGGACGAATGTATTTTGCTCTGTAGCCGCTCATGTGGACGCGATGAGTATGGTCGGCCCGGCAATTTTTTTGCCCATGCGGTAGTACTGCAACAAGACCTTTTTACCAGCGTTCCCCCTGGCTTCTTCTGGAAAAGCGCCTTCTGGTGCGAGCGTGATACGGTTGAGCGCGAAGAGATAGCGTCTCTTCCCCTGTTAGCATTAGAGGACGAGGAGCCTGCGCTTGATCTGGAGGATGTCTGGTCGTTTGTGGCTGGAGAGCAGAGGCGCGCGTTGCTCTATCGCTTGTTGTGTGCGGTAATGCAGAGCCAGCGAAGGCAAGGACGCATCGTGATTTGCGATAGCGATGAGCATGTAGCACTCTGGGTGGCAGCGGTCAGCTGTTTGTTGCCTCCGGCGTATCGACCGCTGTTGACGTTTGCGACATATCATCACGATCCACGCCAGGCCCCCTTCATGATTGTTGGGACAGATGCGGCCCGCAGCGCGGTATTGGAAGATGATGCCTCGATTTTTCTGCTGGATGCTGTACGTAGGCAGTGTAGTCCCATTGAGCCATCGCCCTACGCGGAACTGGCTGTGGCAGCGGCTCAGCCCGATCTCTATGAAAACATATTGCTCACGATGTTTGCGACGTTGTTTGCGCCGGATGAGGCTGATGCATCCCCAATCAGGATCGATGAGCGACTGGATCAATTGGCGCTGTCTGTTCGTGACCGTATAATCGATGATCCTGATTGGTTCCAGGGCCATTTTCAAGAGTAGGGGAGGGAATAAGGTATGGAGCGCTTCCTCTTCATTATCGAGTGCATCGCAGCCGTGCTAGTTGCTGTTCCCTTTCTTATAGTAGTGGGCGGTGTTTGTCGCGCCCTCATGCTGGTGATCTGGACGTTTTATGATGCACTGGTTGAAGAAGAGGCGCTCTATCCTGTGCCGATAGTCGTTGAGCCTGCGCGCAAGATGTTTGCTTTTGATGGTGGATGGAGGGTCATTGGCTACGTGACTCAGCTGTTGCCCGCCCGCGTGCATGAGAGCGCGCTGAACTGGCTGGAGGCGTATGAAACCGTGCAATATGCCGCCTGGTCGCGCCCCTGGCTCGCGCCGTTTGCGTGGCTGGCGATGCTGGGATTGCAGATTGCCGCGCGCATCCAGTACGTGATCGCAGCTCTGGCGGCGCTCCTCTTTGTCGCCATTCATGCGTTAATATTGACGGTCTGGGCGTTTGCGCTGCTGCTTGCTCTGGGATTGGTGCTGCCACTGCGCTTCTGCTGGAATGTGCTGCATTACTATTTCTTCCCCTGTCCTTACTGTTATCAACCGATAGCCCGTCCCGTCCATGTCTGTCCGACATGTAGGGCAAAGCATACGCGCTTACGACCAGACCTCTACGGGATTTTGACACATCGCTGTCGGTCGTGTCGGCACCTGTTGCCCACGCTGGATATGCTGGGGCGCAAACGGCTGGGGCGGCTCTGTCCCTCCTGCGAGCATTCTCTCAGTGGTGCGATTGGGCGAGGTGCGAGTGTACATATTGCGCTGGTCGGGGCGTCGGCAGCTGGCAAGACCTCATATATAGTGCAGGCAATGGGAGCGTTGAGCGAGAAGTATCGCGAGTGGTATCGTTTAGGCTTTACCGATCAGGAGCAGGAGAAGCATTTTAAGCAGGCAATCGATCAATTGCGGCATGGTCGGGCTATGGCAACTGTTACCACAACCGTTCCTGTGCCGTATGTGCTACATATGCAGCCTTCGCGCCTCTCCGCGTCTCGACTTATCTATCTGTATGATCCGATTGGGAAAACATTTACCAACAGCGAGTATATGAGCCGACAGGAATACTATCGCTATACACATGGAGTGTTGTTGTGTATTGATGCCAGTGCGCTGGTGTCGGGGGGAGAATTGCCGGTAATGCAGGCTTATGAGCATATGATGGAATTATTTGAGATCTTTGCCGGCCTGCGTGGAGGGAGACGGTATCGGCAAGCGATAGCAGTAGTCGTGACGAAGGCCAACCAGCCACAACTTAGCGATGAACTGGGAAGTGCGGCGCGCATGACATTGATGCAGCAGGATGCCTCGGCCATTTCTCAAGGGGAGGCAATGCACCAGCTGGCAAGAGCATTCCTCTGTGCGCATGGATTGGATAATGTGGCGCGCGATCTCGAATCGCATTTTGAGCATGTGCGCTACTTTTCTTGTGAAGCTTTGGAAGGGAGTACCGAGAAAGATGGAGTGGCGCTCTCGGTGCTGGAGCCGCTGGAATGGCTGCTAGCTCACGCCAGAGCCATTCCTCGCTGACTCTGGGATGAGGCCGAAAATGGTAGGGGCGATGGCTTGTCCTCGCCCTGGCTCACAACACACAAAATGCGCAACGAGGGCGAGGACAAGCCATCGCCCCTACCATTTTCGAGTGGTGTTTCCCCTCTCATTTTGCAGATGCACCAATTATCATGAGCGCTTGCGGATACCGGTTGGTTTCTGGTTCGTTTTCTTCGGTGCAGCTTGAGAGGTGCCATCCTCGGAGATTGTGATGTTTTGTTCCTCGATTGAGCGTTTGAGATCCTCATCATGCATAAAAACATCGGGTAGTGGTCCCTCGAAGGGGTTGCCGTAGACAAAGATGGAATCGTCTTCGGAAGCCTGTTCCTCTTCTTCCTGCATTTGCTCCTCAGGATCTTCTTGCTCGAAAACATGCAGAACATCCTCTTTGACCGCAAAAGGATCATCTTCTACGACGGAGAATGGATCACTCGGTTGTTGTGCGGGCTGTGTGGGTTGCCGTTTTGGGCTGGCAGCCGGGAGCGCCTGCTTGCTCTCTTGCACCTGACGCGCCTGTTTACTCTCTTGCTCCTGACGCTCCTTATTCATCTTTGAACGATTGGCGATCACCGTAGCCTCAAGTGGATCTTCGGCAGGAGCAGGAGGCGGCGTATAGACCGGCACTTCCTGATCGGCTGGCCGCTTCCAGGAAATGTCGTCGTCCTGATCGGATTCATATGATGAAATGGGAGCGCGTCTCTGAATGGAGGTCGAGCGCTTCCTCGGTGGCTCCTCATCTCTTTCGTCGTGAACTGGTTCCTCGATTTGCAGATAATCGCTTTCGTCTTTGTGCTGGGCCGCTCCTACCAGCAAGTCGTAAGATGCGTAGCGCTTGGTGCTGGCCGACTGGCTCACGGCGGGAATATCGTAGTCAGGTGGCGTAGTGAGCTGCGTCGGCAGATCAATAAGTTCTGTTGGGAAATCCTCTTCATCATCGGTCGCGAAAGGATTGGGCGGGATCGATGACGATGGCGGCGGTGGTGGTGTGTAGGATTGCGGTGGTGCATAGGAAGAAGGATAGGGATTGGGAACGACCGGGGGAACTGCTGGCTGGGGAGCAACTGGTGTGGCGGTGGCTGCTGCTGCCGCTACAGATGGCCTCGCCGTCTGTAGCGTAGCAATATCTGAGTAGAAGGCGATCAGCGTTCTCACCTCACGGGTAATGCCCCAGATGAGTAGTCCCCAGGCGCAAATGAGAAAGATGGACTGAATGGCAAGGATGAACAGCGGCAGCAGGAAGGACATTCCCTGCTGCGCGATGAGCGTATCGGCCTGGACTATTGTTTTCAGCAACAGGAGCCAGGTGGGATGAGGAAGACCGAATGAGAGCCAGCCGAGCAGGATTAACGCCAGCAGCATAGGCAGGCAGTTGAAGCAGAGCAGCTTCAACAACTGTTCCTGTGCTGCGGCCTGTTGTTTGTCAGAGAGTGCTTTCATCGTTTATCCTCAATTGCGTAAATGTTCCAAGGGATTGCCCTGCGATCCGCTCGGCGTGGCCCCGTTACCGTTGGTCGGCTGTGTGGTTCTGTTCGAGACAATCCTGGTGCTAGGAGATGGATTGGACGGCTGCGTTGGCGGCAGTATTGTCTCGTTGGAGGCCAGTTCCGCCAGCAGATCGTGCTGATCCTCCTGATTGCGCTGGTTCTGCGAGAACGCGCCCAGGGTGGTATTTGCCATCTCTATCTCTTTTGGCGAGGCGACAACCTCCATAGGTGTCCAGATCTTGGTGGCGAAGAGACCCTCGCCGCGCCTGGCACCGAGCAGGAAATTGCGCTGTCCGGGGCTGAGACGGAACGTGCGCATCACTGACTCAATGGTGGTGGAGTCCTGTTTCATCAGGTATTTCATGGTTGCCATTGCCAGGATTGTGCGTCCCTCTTCCGAACCCAGGAAGTCGTCAGAGTTCTGCGTGGTACACCAGAGGCCACCGCCATATTTACGGATTCTTCTGGCAACCTCGGCCAGGAACTTCGCTCCCTGCGAGAACTGCATCAACAGCCAGGCCTCGTCGATCAACACAATTGTATTGGGCTGCGGGACACGAGACTGTCGCGCCTGACGCATCTTTGTCCAGATAAACTCGGTGATCAGGAAGAGTCCCAACGGTTTGAGCGTCTCGTTCAGCTCGCGGATATTGAAATCCATGAAGCGATTGTCGAGCGCAACGCGTGTCTTTGCCGGGAAGATGTGTAGATAGCGTTCCAGGCGCTCGCTCAGACCATAGGTATCTTCGCCGACGCCGAAGCGATGGTCGCCACGCAGCGCACTAGACAGGATGACGTAGAACTCCTGCATATTCGGCGCTGGCCTGCTATGCGTGGTGGAGTCCATTGTGATGCCGCGATTGGCGTAGGTTTTGACCAGGCAGCGATAGAGGAAGGCTTTCTCTTTCTGTGGCAGGATGCCTTCATCTGAGAGCAGCAATTCAAAGAGCGTAATCAGGTTGAGCAGCTTCTCGCGGAAGAAATTGATCTCGCCGCCTTGATCGTCCTGTTCAGCGGTTGCCAGTCCCTCTGGGGTAGCTGGCTGCGCATAGAGATCAAAGGGATTGATCTGTAACGAATCTGGCGAGAGGCGAACGTACTGTCCTTTGACGCGTTCGCAGAGATGGTTATATTCCGCTTCAGGGTCGATGACATAGACGTTACAGTTGGGCAGGAGGCGGCAGGTGGTCGTTTTCAGGAAGAAGCTTTTGCCAGCACCAGACTTGGCAAAGACGACCATATTAGCGTTTTCCAACTCCTTACTATTGAAAGGATTGAGGATGATCAGGCCTCCGCTGGGATGGAGACCGAACATAACGCCGGTTTCCATGCTGATATCGCTGCCGGTAAAGGGATAGAAGGTCGAGGCCGAACTGGTGCCAAAGAGTCGTCCGCGTCCCAACTGATTATCGCCATCGGGCAGGCAGCTAAGGAAGCCAGCCTGATGTTGCCAGTGAGCCGGGAGAGCACGGAAGTCGAGGCTACGAATAGCAGCAGTGAGGCGGTTATTGCGCTCGCTCAGTTCGCGGCGAGTGCGGCCACGCACCTGCACAAAGACGGAGAGTGTAAAGATACGCTCGTCGCCACGTGCCAGCTTTTCGCGCAAGCCTTCTACGTCCTGCAAGGCGATGGCTGTGGTAGGATCGGGTGACTTGCCCTGGCGTGCCGAAGCCAGCACGGAGCCACGAAATTCGATAGCTTTGCGGCCGAGCCGATTATTGACCTCCTGTGGCGAGAGTGGCGCGATATGAATACTGAAATCGACGTATGGCTCATCGACCTGAATAATCGCGTCGAGCCAGCCGGGATAGGCGCTTCTGGGATAGTTCACAAAAGCGAGCGTACGAGCATATTCCTGTCCGGCCTCACCATCGATGCGAATGTACCAGGGGTAGACCTGGATAGTGCTGGGCGAGACGAGTTCGGGAATGCTGACAAACTCCGGAATCTTACTTTTCTTCTTTGGTGGAGCCTTCTTCTGCGCCTTTTTGCCTGACTTTTTTGTGCCCTCGTCATCTGAATCTTCTGGTCGAAATTTTGTCAGGTAATCGTCCTGAGTGAGGCGAGGACGATTCGCTTCCAGTTCGGAGACCATGAGACGATCGACGCCATCGATCAACGAGTCGGAGAGAGGAAATTGTTTGGCTTCATCGGAGACGAAGCTGCTTTGATAGAGGGTAAGGATTTCCTTGTTGGTCAGGCGATGACCGGTCAGGCCGAGACGCTCAAGCTGGCGCAAGGTTTCTTCAGTGCGTAAGCGGAGCTGGGTCTGAGCATTAATCAACGCCTCGGCCTGATTTTTGGCAGTTGCGTCATCCGCCGGGATAATGATATAGAACATTCGTTTAACGAGCGCTCGTTTGGAAGCCAGCTGGCGCACAAAATCTGCATGGTCGCGTGCAACCTCCGCCAGGTCTCCCTGCACGGCTTCCATCGACTGCAAGTATTCATCGAGACGATATGGGCGATTTTTAATGAGAACCTGAATGGGGAAGGAAAGCCCGTTGAGGAAAGCTTTGAAACCTTCGATCAGAGCATCTTTATCTTCCTCAGACATCAGAGCAAAATTGACAGTATTGACTTGCAGGATGCTGCGATAGGCAAAGAGCTTTTTTCCCATTTTCAGGCATGCCACATCGCCCGATACCTCGTGCAATCTGACGAATGACTTAATAACATTGCCAATGCCGACAAAGGATTGGCTGGGAGTCTGGGGACTTACTAGCATGGATTTATGCTCCTAGTCTTCTTCTAGAGCATCAGCGTCATCTGAACGCTGGCTGTCGTTTTTCTCGTTGGTCAGATCTTCGTCTATTTCTTCCTCCGGCTGTTGATACATATACACCCTGGGCATGACAACGTAGGTGAGCCAGACAACGATCCATTCTTCTAGCGGCCTGGAAGCAATGTTGGTCAGGGCAATGACAAGCGCAATAATGACGATCACGGCGGCCAGGAAACCGCTCAGTACCTGGCCGCCGACGCCGCCCACAGCGTCTTTCATATTTGCCCAGACACTATAGGCGCCTACGATGCCACAAACGATGATGAGCAACTCGCGACCTGTACGACCAAAGATGACCGTGGGCTGCTCGTTTAAAAATGTCGGAAATTCTTCCTTCTTCACGGAAACCTCGTGATGTGAGAATAAACGCCATCGTTTTGACTATTTAAATGCTCCACCGATAAACGACGACAGAGCGGTTGCCATCAACATGATAATTAAACCGATAACGGCAGCCGTTAATGCCATGTTTGAAAGCGCGATTCTTCGCTCGTTACCAAAGGCCACCATACGCATAATACCGGCAATCGCGACCGCAATCAGGAATATTGTGCCTCCCACAGCAGTAACAGTTCCTCTAATTTGTTTGATGAAGTTGTTGAGCTGTGGTAATGGATCAGCCATCAATGCTCCCAGAGGGATAGAGAGATTATGGGTGAGATGAGTCAAATCGATGGTTGAAAGCAGGTGCATAAACAACATGATAGCTGTTTCCTTTCTGGTTATGACTATTACTTCTTTGGAATGTTTAATTCCATGATACTGATGACGTAATTGTAAGGTTCCTTTTTCAGGTTGCTGAACCAGTTACTACCGCTGCCAACGTTACCACCGCCAGCGTTATAGGCCGCCAGTGTTTTCATGTAAGCAATTGTAGGCGGATTTGATTTTAGATAATTTTTATAGGCGGATGCCATCATGCGTGCAGAGGCATCCAGTGCTTTGATCGGGTCAAGACGATCGTCAACACCTCCTCCCACTTTCAGGCCCCAGGTCGGAGCCGTCCCTGCCATAAACTGAGCGATGCCGACTGCTCCTGCAGAAGAGCGAGCTTTTGGATTAAAGCTGCTCTCCTGATTGATTTGCCTGACAAAGTAGCGGGGACAAATGCCATATTTAATAGCGTCCGCCCATGCTACCTGTACGTATGGTGACGACGGCATACCTGCTGGCATCTGCATGCATTGTGGTCCAACCACAGGCAACGCCGCTCCACCAGCGGTGAAATCAAGCTTTGTATCATGCAGGAAGCCGATCACCGTATAACTGCGCCAGGTTGATGCAACCAGGTTCGTGCCTGGATTGTAAGGCAAGATAGAGATGGGAATGCCTGCTGGTACGTTTATCCCCGGGATGCGGGGGTCATTTTGTGTTGTCAGGGTGGTATAGCCCGCATTGCCCTGTGCCACCAGGATGGATCCCATACTCTCTCCCTGTTTGGGAGGCATGACCGACACCACAATAGAGACGTGTCCAGCCTCGCCTGGATGATCGAGGACGACGATATCGCCAGGAGAGGGGAGTCCCTCCCCGTTGGCAATGCGTTTCCAGCCGGACCAACTGGCGGCACCTGTCCAATAATCTTTGGCGAGAGCAATACCGCCATTATCGGTTGGCAAGGGAAAACCTGCCATGTGATACGCGGCCCTGACGAAGGCGACACATTGCACGTTGTCGGCCGGATAGCCATCGACGTGGCTGTCACGCAGATAGGTATACAGCTCTGAGAGATAAGCTGCCGGCGTACTATATTTGGGATTGAGGCCGGGAATCGGCAAAGGACTCATATTGCCAGTATCAAAGGCGTCCAGTTTTGGCTTTACCAGATGCGACGCAATATTGAGCGCTTCTATCACCACGCTAGAACCTCCGCCTGTTTCCAGGCCGACCTCTTGCTCTGCGGCTTGCTCCGCAACAGCAAATCCTCCAATTGCACAGAACAGGATGAAGAAGCAGGCAAATGCAATAATAAGCAGCGATTGCAGATCTAAACCTGCCATGATTCCCGACTTCTTGTTCATCTCTGATCATTTTCTCCGTGCTTACTTTACTAGCATGACCAGCGAAACACCCGTTGCTGCCGCGCTCGCCACTCCACCAACTGCACCTGATACGGCGCTTCCAACCGCCGCACCACCCGACATAATCATTTGCGTTGAGGGATTGAGGCGGAAGAGAGTGGGCATGCGTATGATAAACCAGAGGAAAGCAATATAGACGATGAGTTGAGAAAGGTTCACACCTGCCATCATACTGTCTTTACCCATAAAGCCTGGAAGCTTGCCATCGATGACTTTGAAGATATTATCAAAGATAAACATCGAAACGATAATACCAACAGTCTGTAAAAACTGTGACATGACGGTGGTAATCGTCCCTTGTAGCCAGAAGCTTGTTGCACCCTGTCCTGAGCGGCCCGGTAAGGCCCAGCAAGCGATACATGGGGCACTGATGACTGTGTAGAGATCGATGAGTAAGATACGTACGATCAGTTGTCCAAAAAGCATTGCTGACATCGTAAGGGCCATAAGTTCCAGGATCAGATATGGCAGTATCCCAAATAAGGATGAAAGTAAACCACTTATTGCTCCGTTTACAGCTCCACCGACGCCCCCAGTGACAAGACCTTTTACAGTTCCGACTACACCTGAGAGGAGACCACCGCCGCCGCCGGTTAATATTTTCTTGAAGGAATCGACAAAGATCGATTTAAAGCTAACATTGCCGGGCATATTTGTAGAGTGGGTTTGCAACGTATTCGCCCACGACAAAAAGGCAGAACACAGGTTGTTATTCAATCCAATGAGAATACTAACGAGAGCCAGGCTTATATGTGCTGCGATGAGAGCTACCAGGACGCGAGGAATTGATTCTGCTACATCCGCATAACGGAACATTGTTCCCGAGACCATGATGCGAATTCCGTTGAATGCAATGAGCAAGACTATGAAGACATCAACGATGGCGACACCGCCTGTCCATAGTTGCTTTACGCCATCTTGTCCTACTGTCAAATCGGGTCTGGTAAAGAACATAAAGGCATCGTCAGAAATAGGATCTTGTATCTTACCGGCGTTAGGGCTTTGACTGGAGGTGAGGTCTGCACCATCGGGATAACAGTTCCCTTGCGCGTCACACACATCATGAGGTTGCATAGGGCTGGCATACGAGGAGGGCCGCCCTGTTTGATGGGTGGTAGCAATCGGTTGCGACTTTGCCTGTTGCATGGGTGGCGTAAGCAACGCTGTGATGGAAATCCCTAGTAGAAAAAGCCAGAAGATTAGATCGGCACGCCGAAAGAAACGCTTTTTCCGTTTTTGTGAATGCGCCAACAGACGCATAACAATATTTTTGCCCATAGCTTTTTCTGTCCTTTTGTCTGCTGGATGTAATGATCCAGATCAATCAGGGTTTCAGCAAATTATTCAGGATATGTTCCACATTCATCGTTGCACGATGACGGTCTGATAAATACCTATCTATACGCTTCTAATAGTAGACAAGTTGATGTATATCGAATAGGAGGAAAGAGGGACAATTCGTGATAGCAATTGGCGCTTACTTTTTGATAATGCGATTTTCCCAAAAAGGATAATTCAGTGAGAATCCTTCCCTCTATTCTCCTGGTAAATAGTGTGTGTTTATGCTAAGTATCAAGGTAGTATGCCTTTCTGCACAAGATGAGTTTTTCTATGGAAGGAGGGGTGAATGGTGAACGGGAAAACGGAGATGGTTCCGGGATTTGATGTTGAATCACTCAAGGTATTGGGGCGGCTTATTGGAGGGCTGGAGCGATTCGCGCTGGAGAACGCCGTCCCGGAGCAGTTTGATCCTGCCGATTTCTTCGATGAGGACGAGCAGACCTTTTTTCTCATCCAGGGAATGGCCGATTTCTGGAGTCGGCAGAGCGGGGTAGATTTCTGGCAGCATATGGTGGATCTGGTGATTGGCGCTCATAGCCAGCGCCAGGCCGATTTAACGATGGTGATGCTGGGAACGCCGCGCATGCTCTCGGTCCTGATCTCGTTGGGTAGCGAGAAGACAACGCGAACCATTCTGGAGGGTATCTTCCCTGGCATTCGTTTGCAGGCCGTGACCTCCGAAGAGCTAGCCCTGACGCTCTCCTCTCATTTTGCGGTACAAGGCGTGGTTACAGGTATTCCCAGCCGCAAGATCACCGGAGCGGAAGGGCGTGATGAGCTGCATGAGCAGGAACCAAATCAGACGGTGCGTTCCCAGGGTGCTCAGAGCCGTTCGCAACTGGAGCGCGTCGTACGTGGCATGCATGGCGCAACCTGGGCCTATATGGTGCAGGCCCATCCGCGACCACGTAATAAGGTAGTGGAAGAGCGCATGAAAACGGTTGATCTGCTGACACAGGTGACATCGCGTTCGCGTGCGCAATGGCAATCGACCAGACAGGGCAGCTTGCAGACGACCACGATTGAATCGGAGAGCCAGACTCAGACATACAGCGGCGATATGGTCAACTATCGAGCGCAGTATCTCATCAAACTGCTTGAGCATGAACTGGTGAGATTGGATCAGGCGGCGGCCGCGGGCCAATGGATTGTCAGGACGTATTTTGGAGCTGATAATGCCGACGATGCTCACCGTCTGGCCTCTCTGTTGTTAGGAACGTTGGGTGGTGCCGAGTCTCGTCCGGAGCCGTTGCGTGCTCTGTTCTGTCAGCCGCGCGGCCAGTCATTGGAAGGGTTTCATACCTTTCTCACCTCCCACGAGATCGCCTCACTGATCCAATTTCCACGCGAGGAGGTGCCGGGCTATGCTATCCATGACCATGTACTCTTCGACGTAGATTTTCAGGCTCCCGACGAACAGACCCTCCCGCTTGGCTTAATTCAACAGAACGGGAAGGATACCGCGAATACCTATAATATTTCGCTCGATGCGTTAACGAAGCATGCCGTCGTGATCGGCGTGACTGGTAGTGGTAAGACGACCACCGTGATGAACTTGCTCGATCAGGTTGTTGAGGCGCGCAAGCCCTTTCTAGTGATCGAGCCAGCCAAGACCGAATATCGTGCGTTGCATAGCGTTTTCGCGCGTCGAGCCAATGTGCGTATCTACACACTGGGCAATGAGATGGTTGCCCCTTTCCGACTCAACCCCTTTGAGTTTGAGACTGGCAACGAACCGGGCGAGGTCTCGGTTCTCACACATATCGATTTCCTCAAAGCGGTTTTTAACGCGGCCTTTCCCCTCTATGCGCCGATGCCGCAAGTGCTGGAAGAGGCGCTGCACGAGGTCTACGAGGATAAAGGCTGGGATCTGACCAGTGGCATCAATCGTCGTTTGCCTGATTGGTCGGAGCGCCACCTCTATCCGATCTTTCCGACGCTTACAGATCTGTACTATAAAGTAGAAGAGGTGACGAATCGGCTGGGCTACGATGATGAGGTAGAGAGTAACGTCAAGGCAGGTTTGAAGGCGCGTATTGGTTCGTTGCGTATCGGCTCGAAAGGATTGATGCTCGATACGGCGCGTGGCATGCCGATGGAGCAGTTGTTTGCAACGCCGACTATTCTTGAATTAGAGAATATCGGCAACGACGATGAAAAAACGTTTTTGATGGGGTTGTTGCTTGCGAGGCTTTATGAGTTTCGGCGCGTGCAGGTGGCGACCGGACGTATTCCTGGTGGCCTTCAGCATCTCATTGTTTTTGAGGAGGCGCACCGGTTGTTGCAAAATACCTCGACCCATGTGGATACTGAATCCTCGAATATGCGCGCGCAGGCCATCGAGGTCTTTACCAATATGCTGTCCGAAGTGCGAGCCTATGGGCAGGGCGTGCTGGTGGCGGAGCAGATACCGAGCAAACTGGCCCCCGATGTCTTGAAGAACACCAACCTCAAGATCGTCCATCGTCTGATAGCGCAGGATGATCGGCAGAGCATCGGGCAGACCATGAATCTGACCGCAGACCAGCAGACGCATCTGGGCATTCTCACCCCTGGTATGGCAGCCGTCTATGCAGAGGGCGCGGACCATGCGTATCTGGTGCGCATGGAGAATTACAAGCGCAAGATTCAGGCCTTGCCCGATAAGGCGCTCAAGCGTATCAGTGCCAATTACGCCTCAGTGCGACCGTTCCAGAGCATTCTGGATATCGATACATACGATGTGCCGCTCTCAGCCTTTGGGGGACCGGATCCGTGGATGTATCAGGCGGCGGGAAAGCTGCTCGACTCGGAAAAGAGCAAAACGTTATGGGCGAATATATTGTTGCGCCTCATGTCCAACCCCAGTGCCGTTTTTCAGGTTTTAACTCGTATTTCGGGTTATATTGAAAGCGAAATGGCGCATATCTCACAGGAAGAGCACTACACCGTGATGCGTATGATGCTTGTGCGTGGGAGCGCTGAACTGATGCATGCGCGTGGCGCTCAGTTTGGCTGGACCTATGGGCAGGCGGAAGAGCTATGTGTCCTGTTAACCAGAGGCTTGCTGGCCCTGGCTCGCGCATATTATCTGGCACGAATAGAGGGCAATGCTGAGGATAATGACGAGGCCCGCTGGGATGCCCAGATCCAGCCATCATTGGATCTGGCTAGCGAGCAACTGGCCGAGTTTATGAGCCGCTATGAAGTTTTAATGCGACGAAGGCAGGGACCATTTGCTGGTTGCACGAATTGTCGGGAGAAATGCTTGTTTCGCCCGGAGGTCAATGTACTGCTCGTGCCCAGGAACCGCCAGTGGATTGAGGATGAACTGAATAGCGAGGAATACGAAGACGAAGAGAAGCGGCGTGAAGCTGTGGTGAATGCTGCTACGAATCTTACCCGAAGCTGGCAGAGCGACGAACAAGATGATGAGGTGGAGGAGCGGGTGCCAGCAGTGAGTTACTGCGCGATTCTTCATACATTGTCGCAGATGGGCTATTCTGAGTATGAGCAGAGAAGAATGAGCGAGCCGATTGGTGATATCCTGTTTGAAACAAAGTAGGGAAAAGGTTAAGGAGTAATAAAAGAAGGAGCGCCAAATGTCTAAAATAGGAGATATGGCAAAAAGACAGGGCTTTTCAGATAAAAAGATTCAAGCCAGAAGAGATAGAACCGTATATAGGACGGAGAGAAGAGGAGCGCTTGGTATAAAGAAGGGGATGGAAGAGAGGCTCAATAGAAATATAGCAAAAGTCGATAATATGCGTACCAATCGAGTAAATGAGATAAATACAGCAAGAGCAAACGCGAGAGCAGATGTTGCCACTAATAAAATTGATAGTAAGCTTCAGGTGCAGGAAAAAGTAAATAAAGCGCAAGCAGAAGTACGCAATGCGCAAACAG
The DNA here is from genome assembly GCF_016587455.1 of Reticulibacter mediterranei. Taxonomy (NCBI): domain Bacteria; kingdom Bacillati; phylum Chloroflexota; class Ktedonobacteria; order Ktedonobacterales; family Reticulibacteraceae; genus Reticulibacter; species Reticulibacter mediterranei. The sequence goes on from NZ_BNJK01000001.1 coordinate 4,298,658, forward strand.
AAGTACGCAGCGCGCAAGCAAAGGCAGATAGGACAGAGAGGGCAGAGAAAGGTGCACAACGCAGGGTAGATAAAGCACAGGAGAACGTCACTAAAGCGCAAGAGAACGTTGCTAAGACCGAGAAAACGGCGAATGATACGAGGAAAGAGGCAGGTGATGCAAGGGCGAAGGCACAGGATGCAAAAAGCGAAGCCATGCGACTGGAGAGGGAGGCGCAGACCGCAAGAACGGAGGCGACAAATGCGAGAGCGGATGCGATAGATGCAGGTGAGAAGGCAAAAGATGCCCGAGAAGCTATGGCTAAGGCGGAGAAGCGGGTAGAGGGAACTGAGCGAGCGGTAGCGAGAGCTGAGCAGCGGGTAGAGGATGCAAAGGGAAGAGTGACGGAGGCGAAGAGTGACGTAGAGAAAAAGGATGAAGCATTTAAAAAAGCGCAGCAAGAGGCAACGAGCGCAAAGGAAGCTGCGGATCAAGCAAAGGGAAAGCCGGATGAGCAAGAGAAAGCAACAGCGTCGGAAAAGAAGGATGGGCTGCTGAAAAAGGCCGAGACGGATTTGGAGGCGGCACAAGGAAGACTAAAGACAGCCGAACAAGCAAAGGCGCAAGAGGAGGAGAAGCTGGGGAAGGCGCTACAAAAGCTGGAGAAAGTGGAGAATGAGCTTACAGGGGCGGAAAACACATTTAGGAAAGCAGATGAAACATGGGTTAAAAAAGATGCAGAGGCGACAAAAAAAGAGGGTATAGCAGATAAAAAAGAGGCGGATGCGGCGGCAGCATGGGGCGAAGCAGTGACAGCAGCGTCAGCTGCGGCAGCGCTAGAGGCACAATCGGTGGTAGCAGATACGAACGCAGCGAATGCAAGGACCGACCTGGAGAACGCAAAGATCGACCTGGAGGCTGCAAAGATCGACCTGGAGACCGCAACGATCGAGTCAAAGCATGCCAAAGAGGGACTGAAAGATGCCAAAGAGGCATTAGGACAGGCAAGAAGAGATGCAGCGAGTATGGAAAGAGAAGCAATGCGCGCTGAAAAAGATATAGATGTTAAAGCAGCAGAATATGAAAAAGATATAGATATGAAGGCCGAGGAGATGAAGGGGAAATTGGAAGATCAGGTAAGTGACCTTCAATCCAAATTAACGCTGGATTACGAAAATAGCTTAGCTGCGCTAGATAAGCAGACCAGAGAAATGATCTTCAAAGACAGGTATCTAAAGAAACAGATGACCATGACGAAGTTACAGTTTGCAGGGCAGATAATTAGTGGAACGACCAACAAATTGGCCGATGGTTACAGGGGAGCTTTCACTACAACTTTGAGGAACTAAATAGAAAGGAACGCGAAACGTTCCCTCTTTTCCCCTGGCAATACCTTACGCTTTGCCTTATGCTAAGCCGTGGTCTATATATTCCTCGAAAAGATAGGAGACGCTACCATGCCGTCCATCAAATGTTCGTCCTGTGGGCATCGCATGCTGCGCCCTAACGCAACACAGACCTGTACAAATTGTGGTGCTCCCCTCCTGCCACCAGAGCTGATGGAAGAGGAGGAGCAACAGCAATCGCTTGTGGTCTATGGCTCCTCCCAGGTAGCTCCTGCCCGGCCAGCTCAGGTGAGTGAGGAGCAGCAGAGAGCGCTTCAGCCCTATCCCACATCCTCGCAGCAAGTTGTGTCTGCTCATCAGCAGGCGCTCGATGTGAACCCGTTCGATGCCAGCTCAGCCAGCGTGCCACAGGTGTTTACCGGCCCTGCGGAAGTGTCGCTGGCTCCGATCCCTCAACCGTGGGAGAGCGAGAGTTTGCCGCGCGGTTTTCCCAAACGTCCCCCCGATATTTCGGGAACGCTGGTTCTGGTGCAGAACCAGCATGAAATTCGCCGGAACACTGGTTTCTCGAAAGCGCTGGTTGATGCGCTCTGGCCTGCGCCTGACTCGTCATCGGCAAATAAAGAGCGACAGGTCAACGTCACCACCCTGCGTATCCGCAATAGTAGCGATGGCGTGCAGCAGGATGCACGTATGGAGGGCTATCTCAAGGGGGCAAATATATCGATAGGCGATACCATCTCTTTGTGGGGAAGACGGTACAAAGGTTCACTGGTCATCTATCGAGGCTATAACCATACGACGAAGAGCATCGTCATGACGAATACGATGACTTCACCGCTGCCTGTACTTCTTTTTCTGCTACTCCTGGTGGCTCTATTTTTTCTCCTCTCCCCTTTTCTGCACATCAGTCTCCTACCGGACTTGCAGCAATTCCTGCACTGAAAGTGATTAAGCATGGAAGAAACAGCTAAAACGCCGTTGATTCAGGATACGTTTGATACTGCGCGCATGACAGCCTTTTGTCGTGCCCTCGAAAGCGAGCAGGCAAAGCCACACTTCCATGATCCCTATGCGCGCCTGCTCGCTGGTGAGCGGGGAGCGGAGATCGTCGGCGCGATGCCCGGCGGCAATGAGAAAACGTGGCCCATCGTGCTGCGAACCTGCGTCTATGATGAGATTATCACGCGATTGGTCGAAGAAGAGAAAATAGACACCGTGATCAATCTCGCCGCTGGATTGGATGCTCGCCCCTACCGTCTGGCGTTGCCATCCTCATTGCGCTGGATTGAGATTGACCTGCCACATGTCATTGCATATAAAACGGAGAAGCTGGCCGAGGCTCAACCAGCCTGTCAACTGGAACGCATTCCCCTGGATATTCTCAATGAGGAGGAGCGTCAGGCCCTCTTTGCGCGTGTGAGCAAAGAGGCGAGTCAGGCGCTTATCATTGCTGAGGGGCTGTTGATCTATTTGACGGTGGAGCAGGTATCACAACTGGCCGCTGACCTGCATGCTTATGATGTGTTGCGCTGGTGGCTCGCCGAGTTTGTGACGCCGCGTATGTTGCAGCAGGATGAGAGCAGATGGAACACACTCTCCAACGAGAGCGTCCACACCCATTTTTCGCCGCCGGGTGGGGTAGATTTTTTTCGCTTGCTCGGCTGGACTACTGCTGAGTTTCGTCCACTGATTACAGAGGGGTTGCGTTTGCGCCTGCCTGTCCCGAATGCGTGGCTATTGCGTTTGCTGGCATTGCTTGCCCCGGCGAAACCGGGAGAAGATCCGCATAATGTGGGAGCCTGTATTTTGCTGGAGAATAATGGAGCCTCTGCAACGGCGACCGACGAGCAGCAAGCGGAAGAGAATGTGGCCGAAAGTCAATAGAGGTCGCTTGCATACACGAATTGTCCCTTGCTCCCTCTTTTTTTTATATTCCTCTTTCTTTACAATATCTATTGTTCTATATTTATTATAGGAAGACTATCTGGATAGAGCGATGAAAGAGAATTATTCGATGATGCAAATGCTCCTCGCGAGAAAATTATTGGGTCTGATGATGGGAACCATGCTCCTGGTAGGGCTTTTCGCGCTGCTGCCAGCTACAGCATCCGCACACAGCTTGAACGCGCAGGTGGCGAACAATGCCGCGAAGCAGAGCGAAGCGTGTGCCGCTCCTGACGCTCGGACGTTGTGTATTGCGCCCACAATGGAAAGTCTATGCCCTGGGAAGCAATGGTATGATGATACAAGCCATGATGGACATCCTATTGGATGGACTTATACTTATGGATCGCGCCATTGCCTGAATGTGACCTGGACTGCTTCCGTTGACTTAAAGGCGTGTACATCGGCATGGATATATATTCCAGCGGGCCATGCCACAGGTTATGCAATGTATGAAAATGGGATACATTCGGAGCCTGTGGAGCAGGGCAAATATGGGACTGGCGGTGTAGGTGAATTTGTCCAGATTTTTGATGGTCTTTCCCTTGCTGGAAAAACTATCAGGCTAACCGATATGACCGACGCGTATGGAAATCAGGGCTATCATGATGCGCAACTCGGCTGGGGAAAAGATTCTAAGTATTCGTTGAAGGTGTTGTGCCCGTAGTTGAAAGCAATTGATGCGGTAGAGTTGGTTCTACAAGCTCTACCGCATTACCTGAAGGAAGGCTATAGCGCCAACCACAGAGATGAGAAAATCGTATCAACGTTGTTGGTTGTATCGATTAATCGAATGGAGGCTCCGGGAGGAGCAGATAGCCGTAGCCCAGTACGCAATAGACGTAGATACCTGTGCCTCGTAGCTTGCCACGAATACGGTCGATGTGCTTATCCATCATCGTTCTCACCTTTTCGTCCAGCCTGTATTGATATGCTGTCCAGGCCAGATCTGCATAAGTCACAGGAGACCCATGACGTAAGGGGAACAGTAAACGATATTCAGTTGCTGTTAGCCCGACTGTAGCCCTCCCGACCATAACGGTATGCTGTTTGGTATTCCACTGGATGTCGCTGACACTCACGAGTGGTTCCTGGCAGATCGGGGATGAGATTCTGTTGTCTGGAATTACCATTACTGCGATTTCTCCTTTTTTTGACACGACCATATACAGCCTTCGAGGGAGATCGAATCAAGAATAATAATTGCCTCATTATGCCCCTATAATGATAACATGGTTTAGAGCTTGAAGAGGGTTTTTATAGGGTCTTTTTTGGCCCCACTATAAAGTAATGATACACAAGCAAAGGCAGAAATCCAGGCTAGAGGATAGAAATATGACAAATTACCTAGTCAAATTCAAGTTTGCAACCCTGGAAAAGTGATTTTTGGATGGGATGTTTTCAACTTATCAGATTAATCAGCGTGAGGGAAGCAGAAGTTGTGATGGGAAAATAGTTTTGTGTGAGGGCCAGGCGCAGTAAAACAAATTTGGCAATACTATTAACAACCTCCTGTGTTTGTTCGCATGCACTATCCTGCTCTGTGAAAAGATCGGGTGCCCATTGTTTAAGGTCAGCTTCGCTGACATCCCACTGAACATGCCCATAGGGGCCGAGAGTGGCTCCAGCCCAGCGGATAGCGCCGAAGAGTCCAATCTGGAGCCAGCAGAGATCCCAGCTGGCCCCGGCCCAGGGTGTCCACAGGAGGGTTGCAGGAGGGAGGTCAGCTGGTAGTGGAACCGGGCAGGGCAGGATAGGGGAAGGAACGCCATTGACGGGAGCGGCCTGGCTGTAGCACCACCAGTGAGGTTCGTTGGCCTCGATCATGCTGGGGAGCCAGCCACGTTCTCGGGTATCGTCAAGCTGGCGAGCGATAAGGAGACCCGCTGCGCTCTGAACGTCGCACTGGCCCCAGGCATGGTGGCGCAAGAGATTGCGTTCGCGCCAGGTAGAGAGGGTCTGACCGGTGATGTGTTCTTTCGTTTTGTCTTTGCGAAGGGAGGGTGTGAGTACCCCGAGTGTTTCGCGAAACCAGCGAGGATGCACGTAAGATAGGGATGTCGTGCAATCGGTTTGAATGGAGGAAGCCATCAGGCCGTAAGTGTGCTGACGCTTTTCATAGACACGTCGCTCAAAGAGCCGCCAGCTCTGGCTGAGTTGTTGCGATACCTGTGAGCTGCGTTTGCGTGGATCGATGCCGCGTAGAAGTTGCGAGTTGAGAGGTATTTCTTGCCGGGCAAGAAGGTGATGCACCAGGGGTGTTGCGAGGGGGGCAAGCTGTGGGAATCCATATGTTTGCTCAGTCTGATTTATCACGCTGTTCTCCTGTTCATTCCACAAAGTCAGCTACTGTAGGTAGAGATGAGAAATAGTAGCTGGGCTTCTCTATATTTATACGATATTGTATTTATATTTTGCTATGCTTCTAGTAGAACGTGGCTAATAGTGGTTTTTACCATAGAGTATCGGCTATCAAAATGGAAGGGCGATAGAGGGTTATTTTTGTGCGCTCTGTTAATTTGTCCCTACTTTCCCCCCATCTAAAGGAAACAATGGCCTTATACTATCCTTGTTTGTTAATGTCTTTCTCCTTAGTTATCATAAGAGCGTCGTAATAATGCTGGTTGGTTGACGGAAGAAGCGGAATGAGATGTAAGAGTTGAGTCATGTCAATCATACTAATAACGCCACGACAAAGCATAAATAGAATTATAGCATAGACTGGGCCTGAAGCCAGCAGAAAAGGAGCGTATGCCTCATGAATCAAGCGGCCAATCGATTGATAGGGAAAATGATTCGTGGGTATTGTCTGGAGGAATTACTGGTATGTGATGATGCTGCCGCCACTTATCGAGCAAGGACGCAAGAGCTATGGCAGGTACAGGAATTGCTCATTACAGTATTGCTCCTGCCAGAGGACTATGCGCCGGAGCAGCGAAATCGCTTCCGCGAGCGCTTTTTGCAGGAGTCGCAGCGGCTTGCCACCTTGCGGCATCATTATCTCTTGCCTCTTTTTGGGAGCGGAGAGCAAGATGGTTTGCTTTATTTGATCGGCCCTTATCTGTTGGGAGAGACCCTGGCTGATCAGTTGCGCCAGCATAAACGCTGGACCCCAGAGGAGGCGTTGGGACTGTTAACGCCGCTGGCGTCAGTTCTTGATTATGTTCACGAGCAAGGGCTGGTCTATCAGTTTTTAGAACCTGCCAATGTTATCTTGCAGAATAGCGTCACAATTCAGTTAGCAGGATTGGGACGAAAATCGCTGTTGCGCCAGAAAGGGCTGGTGCCAGAGGGCCAGTCTTCAGCTGCCTTTGACCATCTAAAAAGTATTACAGGTGCATATCTGGGAAAACCACAATATATTGCGCCAGAGGTATTGAAAGGCGCAGAGGCGGATCATCGTTCTGATGTCTATTCGCTGGGAGTGCTGCTCTGCGAGTTGTTGAGCGGGCAACCGGTGCTTGCTGAGCAGGATTACTACACATTGGCAGAAAAGCACGTCAGGGAGCCGCTGCCTCCGCTACGAGAACTTGCACCAGATATGCCAGCATCGCTAGAGCTGGTGTTGAATCGTGCTTTGAGTCGCAATCCAGAGCGTCGTTTTCAGAGACCGCTGGCACTGCTCAACGCCTACAGCCAGATGTTAGACTTGCGGCTTCAGACACCGGCCCCAGTTGCCCTTGTGCAGCAGGTCAAGCAAATGTTCTCACTTCCCGCAGCCGGACCGGAAAACAATCTGTATCTGCCTTCACCTCAACAGCAGCAACCTTTGCTTGCCTCAGTGCCGGAGTATGCCGAGGATACGACAATGGTTGTGCCGAGACAGGCCGTCTCTGGCTCTCTGGTAGCCTCGCAGTCGTCTGTGGAGGAAGAGGAACACACCCACATGACTGTGAGCAGTGCTGAAGAGACGTTGCTGGTGAGCAAAGAACAGTTATTGAGCCGCTTGCGTAAGGCACCAACGGGAGAGTTGCCGCCAGTTGTAACAGAGTTCGATGAAACAATTGTCGAGACGAGCAAGAACCCCTTTGAAGATACAGCGCCTCAGAAGGCGGTGCGTGCCACAGAGGAAGAAGCAGCGTCCAGGCCAATTGTCTATACCGACGCGCAGACTATCAGCGTCGTTGATGCGCTGCTCCAGCTTGATACACCGCTAGGTAACGAGGACACCCACCCTATCACGCAGATGCCGCGAGAAGAGAGCAGGTTTGAGCAGATCGATCAATCAGAATATGCTGCGATCAATACAGATGCGGACCTCCCTCTGGTTCAGACGCGCACGCACATGATGGCGATGGCGAGCCAGTTGCAGCAAATGAAAGAGCGGTTGCGAGAGCAGGCGAAGGCGACGGGCATAAAAAGGCTTGATGAGCCGGTACGTCAGGCGGAGTATCACCCATAAAAGCATCGCGGATGCTTCCGAGAAAGGTAGTAATATGGTATGAATCAGAAGCTCAGCATGCAATTTACGTCGCTGCTCTATCTTGAATTGCTGGTTGCATCGCTTATACCGGCGGCGGTCATTCTCGTCGTCGCGGTGATTGGTACCTTGCAAGTTATGCGCGCAAACCCGCTGCTCTTTGTGCTTGTGTGCGTTCTGTGTGCGGTAATAACGGCGGGGTGCGAGCTGGCGCTGCTCTGGCAGATGCAGCGAGCGCTGAAAGATCAGTTTGCCGATATTATTATGGTTTGTCGTCATTTTATGGCTGGCAAGAAAGATGTGCGGGCGGTGGTTCAGAAGGATAACGAGCTTGCTACTCTTGCCCGAACGATCAACTCACTTCTCGATACGATCAAGCAGCAGGTGAGTGAACCGGTCACGACTCAAAAGAAAGAGGAACCTCAACTCAGTAGTCAATTGCAGCAGTTTTTACGCGAAATATCTCCTGTGATGGATGGCGATCTGCGGGTCAAAGCGACGATATTTGCGGGCGATCTCGGTATTATTGCAGATGTTTGTAATTATTTAGTAGAAGAACTCGCTCAGCATATTAAATGGACTCGCTATTCTTCCAACCAGGTCATTACGGTGACGCGTGACTTGATAGAGCGCTCTATCGAGCTGGCACAATCATCGGAAACACATATGTTGCGTATTGCCGAGACGACAGAGACGGTGGAGAAGCTGGTGGCTTTTATTCAGCGGCTTGGTGATATCTTGCAGTTGAGCGTTGATCTGGTGCAGGGAACGCAGTCGCACCTTCAAGGGGAGCGCGGCTATGGTGAGAACGGAGCGCGTGGGATCAGGATCATGGATTCTAGCCCGCATACCGATCGGCTATTGGACCAGTTGGATACTGATACGCAGCGGCAGGCCAGGATGCTGGAAAGTGCGTTAAACGCTACGCAGGAGCATGTCACGCTAGCGGAATCGATGATCGAGGGTCTCTACGTTTTTGCTCAGCGCATCCATGAGTCCAGCACGCAGGTATTGAGTACCGCCGAACGGGTCGGCTCGCTCGTAACTCTGGCTGAGCAGTGGCGTAGTTCAGTGGCATCGTTTCAGTTGGTAGAGAACGGACAGATTGGGCAGGAAGGCGACGAGTTTGAATATACAGGTCCCACTCCCACATCGAAGATGAAGCGCATGGAGCTACTCAGCAGGCATACCGGAACGGACAGAAATTAGTAAGGCATCATCTGGCTTATCTTTTTCTTTTGACCACGTTCCGCTGGTGACAGACAGAGAAACAACAGGTCTGCGAGTGGATTGTGAAAAAGGGAATATCTATGTCGATACATTCAACTGGCAACCGCGAACAGGTGCAAACATATCAAGAGCCGCCCACCGTGTATGCTTCTGATGGCAATGGCAACCAGCAGAACAATCACTACGACGTGTTTCCGCCTCCGTCGCCTTCCGGCTCTGGTCAGCAGGCGATACATACGTTGAGGATCGTGCTGTTGTTGCTTGCGATTGTCTGTCTGGGTAGTCTGGGAGCCGTTCCGTTGGCGACCAATTTTCTGCCAACAAACTTTGTTAATCCAGCGGCGACTCCGACACCGGTTGCGGTTCGTCCGACCCCGACCCCTCTCCCGACGATGCCAGGAGGAGAATGTACGGCGACTCCACAGAATATGAACTATGCTTCCACTGCTCCGACTCCTGCGCCCGGTAAAGGTAAAAAGGTCGCGCCGACTCCGACTCCAACGCCTATGTTGCCGTCGGAGTGGTTGAACTCCGGGCACACGCAGCAAGATTTTGGGAATGTGCAGGCGTGTGCAGCATCTTTTGTGGCAACGTATGAGACTATTGATGCCAATGATTTCAGAACGTTAGAGGCCAGCACGGCGATGTTCTCTTCCGGCGCAAAACTGCGCTTTTATGGTCGCCTGCCTGGAAGCAAGGCCGATAATCGGATGGACCCTTTGTGGCGCGCAGTCATTCAGAAGCAGAACTTGAAGCAGACGGCACAGGTGACGGTTCCAAGTCTGCTGAGCGCGCGATATAGCGATAAACATCTCTATGTCTGGATGCTTGTTTCTTATCACCTTTCGATTGAGAGAAACGGCCAGACGCTCGGCCTGGACTCACAGCGCACGGTTTTGTTGGTAGATATGGTGACTCAGGCTGGCGGATCTGGCACGGGCTGGCAGGTTTCCGGGTGGGGAGACGGCGATGTGGCCTTTGCTGTCCCCAATCCCGTCTGAGAATGTGCCATCATTTCCATTTATGAGCGTTATTATCAGTATGAAGAAGCATAATGATTGGTGAATCCACGAAATCTTCGTGGATTCACCAATTACATATTCTGGAAGGATGTTCAGGCAGGCGTACCCTCGTCGATCCACTGATGGAACAGGGCGATACGTTCTTCTGGCCATTCTTCATCGCAGGGCATGCTGCCATCTTCGATGCGCGCAATGATATCGTCGGCGTGTGTGCGTACATCGTTGTAGTTCCACAGATCAAACACAAACTCCATCTCATCCCGATCAAACTCACGAAATAGCGGCTTGATGTCCTGGGCAAAACTGGTCATACTACTTATTTCCTTTCAAAAAAGACTGGTCAAATGTACTTGAGACCTTCTCTCAAAACTTATACCCCCTGGTGGGTCCAAAATGCAAGTCTTCGCAGCCTGGTTTGTGGAGTGTGGTAGGATATTTGCAGAGATCGCTCATATCTATTCTTTTCACCCGGTTCATATGTCAGGAAGAAGGGACAGGTCATGTTAAAGGAGACTGCACGGCGTTCGTTGATGGCGCTTTTGCCGAAGGGTCAGGTATTTGTCGATAGATCGGCGTTGCTCGCTTACGAGGCAGATGCAGGCATTGATAAAGGGATACCGGAGGGCGTCGTTTTTCCTCGCCATGCCGATGATGTCGCACACATCATGCGCTGGGCGGCTAAGCATGCTGTTCCCCTGGTGGCGCGTGGGGCAGGTACGGGGCTCTCTGGCGGCGCTGTGGCTGATCGTGGTGGCGTCGTGGTGGATTTTGCGCGTATGAATGGCATTCTCGATTTTGATGTGCCGGGCCGCAGCGTGCTAGTGCAGCCCGCCCTGATTAATTTGCGCCTGGATGAGCGTGCTAGAGAGGATAACCTGTATTTTCCGCCCGATCCCTCCAGTCAGCGAGCCTCGACGATTGGTGGCAACGTCGCGGAGAACTCCGGTGGTCCCCACTGCTTTAAATATGGCGTCACCACAAACTATGTTACCGGTCTGGATGTTGTGCTGGCGGATGGCCATAAAATGCGTGTGGGAGGCCGTGCTCTGGATTATCCCGAATATGATCTGTGCGGACTGATCACGGGCAGCGAGGGCATGCTGGCGCTAATCACCTCGATTGCTGTGCGCTTACGACGCAATCCTCCGGGAGTCAGGACCATGCTGGCTATCTTCGATACGCCTGAACAGGCTGGCGAGGCTGTTTCCGCCGTAATTGCCGCCGGGCTGGTGCCTGCAACGATGGAGATGATGGATCAGAAGATCACACGCATGATCGAGCCATATGCTCAGGCGGGCCTGCCACTGGATGCGGGCGCGATCCTGATTATTGAGGTTGATGGTTATCCTGAGAGCCTGGATCGCCAGATCGATGAGATTGCTCAAATTTTGCGCAAACATGCCGTACGCGAGATGCGCTTTGCTCATAATGAAGAGGAGCGCTACCGCATCTGGCTGGCACGCAAGAGTATGGCGGGCGGCATTACGCGTCTCGCCCCCGCCTATTATACCGTTGATATTACGGTGCCGCGCAGCCGCTTGACCGAGATGCTGGTGGAGGTCGATGCTATCTGTGAGCAGCAGAATATACGCACCGGCCATGTGATGCATGCCGGCGATGGCAACCTGCACCCTATGCTGCTGATTCCCGAACCCGATAACCCTGATCTGATGCGGCGCATTCTGACGGCGGGAAGAGAGATCGTGCAGTGCTGCATCGAGAAGGGCGGGAGCCTGACCGGTGAGCATGGTGTGGGCATTGAGAAGCGCGAATACATGTCGCTGATGCATAATCCTATTGAACTGATGGCGATGTGGGATGTCAAGCAGGCGTTTGATCCACACAATCTGCTCAATCCCGGCAAGGTCTTCCCGCCTCCCGAAAAGGGCGAGGACGGCCCTTTTGCAGGCTATTCATCACATGCTAATGGTTCTGCCGTTTCCGAGATAGCTCCTCAAGGTGAAACCTTTGTGCCTGCCTCACTGGAAGAGGCTGCTCAGGGGCTGCTGGCCTTAACGCAAGAGGATCGCTGCGTCGTTATTAGCAACGCGCAACGGTCGGTAGGGGATGCCGTGAGGATGAGCGCGGAGGCTTTGCGGGGAGTGAGCACCTATGCGCCCGACGATATGTATATCATTATTGGTGCCGGGACGCCACTTCAGGAGGTGCAGGAATTTCTCGCGCAAGATGGCAGGCAACTGGCGCTGGCCTCTCCCTGGCCGGAGGCAACGATTGGTGGCCTCATCGCGGCAAACGTCAACGCTCCCTTACGTATGAGGTACGGTGCGCTGCGTGATCTGGTGTTGTCTACCCAGGTGGCGCTGGCCGATGGTCGCGTGATTCGGACGGGGCGGCCCATCGTCAAAAATGTCGCGGGTTATGATTTGAGCAAGGCGTTGATTGGCTCGCATGGCACGCTTGGCTTTATTGGTGAGGTGGCGCTCAAGGTTGTTGTGAAGCCACGCACGCGACGAACGCTGCTCGTTCCGGTGGATGATCTGCGGCACGGATTGATCTGGGCCAGGCAGGTGTTGCCTCTTGCGCTGGTTGCGTCAGGCATCGTGCTGTGTAAGGGATATTGGGGCGCGAATATCCCGACCAATCTGCATGAGAGCGCGTATGTGCTGGCTTATACTGCCGAGGGGTTGACAGAGGATGTTCTGGCAGAGCTGGAGCAGGTGCGGCAGGCGCTTCACGTGCTTGGCTGTCCCGATCCTGTGGAGGTCGATGATCTGGGAGCGACCGACATCTGGACTGAGCTGTTGAGCAGTACCGCCGGATCTTTGCAGGTGCGTGTTGGTGTTCCGGCCCGCGAGTTGCCAGCATATATCCAGGATCAGTCAGTCACGCTTGATGCGGGTAGCTTTCTGGCAGATCTGAGTAGCGGCTTTGTCTATGCGGTCCAGCAGCCCGAAACATTCGAGGAGGCGCAACAGGCGCTCAAGGCATTGAGAGCCCCCGCGCTGAGGCTGGAAGGCTATGCAGTGGTGATGGATGCCCCTGGCGAGATGGCCGACAAGTTGGATCGTTGGGGATATACGCCCCAGGGCATCGATGTAATGAAGGCGCTCAAGCGGCGTTGGGACTCACGCGGCATTCTCGTTTCGCCTGAGCGCTTCTTGCAATCTTAAAAACATCATGATGTCGTCATTGCGCAATGACGACATCATGAGCATTATCGATTTTTACCTCACGCCAGCAGGCACCTGTGGTTTGGTGGTTGCTGGCTTTTTGTCGTCAGTGATCATCGTTTTGAGTACGGCCAGGAAGACGGTGAGTGCGATGATACCACAGATGAGCAGGCCTATTTCGTTAATATCGTCGGGAGGGGCCGAAAATCCGCCCGTGCCAGCTCCCAGGAGCAGAGCCGCAAGCAGTCCACTACAGACACCCCCGGAGAAGATACCACCTCCTAATCCCCAGAGCCAATCTTTAAAAATCTGGGAACCGTCGCGGCTATCCGGGGCTGTATGCTTCCCAAAGAGGGTTCGTAGCAGCGCCCACACAGCCAGCAGCGCCAGCAGTATGCCACACAGAATTTCGAGACCAGCAGAAGCCGTGAAGAAAATTCGCCCACCGGACCAGAAGGTGCTGCTCTGCGGTTCCAGTTGGAGCTGAACCGGTACATTTACATCGTACGTTTTTGTTGAGAACATGAAGCCCCCTGATGGATAAGAGATGGTGCCGCTGAGTGTGCCAGAGATCGTACGCTGTTCTGGACCACCGATTGACGAGGGGACTGTAAAATTGCCACTAACCGTAGCCGTCTCGTCGGTCGCGCTCAATTTAGTGCTAATCGTAGAACCCCAGGTCCGTTCCTTTGGGGCAACGATCGTTAGCGGTGTATTGACGCCATTGAGTGTGAGCTGAATACCATCAGTAGCCCAATAGCCGGCAATAGTGCCGCTGACCTGTATTGCAATCGTAACTGTCTCGCCACGTGCCGCAGTTATCTTGAGCGTTTTGCCGTTTTCTGCGATAAAGGAATAATGATCTGCATAATTGCGCGCGGAAAGAATATATCCGGGTATACCGATGATAAAGACGATCAGTGCGATAAGAAGCAGTATAGTGGATAGCTTCTTCTTAGGGCGAGGTTGACCTGAGGGTACTCCAGATTGCATATTTCTAACTCCTTGATAATGATCTATTCTCCTTCTCTCTTGAGGGTATTGAATGGTTCTGTCTTAACATAGCTGTACTATGTTGTCAACAATATGGTGCCGGTGTGAGGACAAACTGACCCTATTGCGGGAAACAAGAAGATATGTTAGACGTTGGAGTGAGCGTTGGAGCCAGCATTAGAGCCAGTTGCCAGCGTGTAGTAGACGTAGCAGTTACTATCCAAAGGTACTATGACTAGTGGCGGGGGAGTGGCAGACAGGCTCACGCGAGGAAGCATCAGGGGATAGGGCGAAGAGAACAGAGTGGAGATTGTGCCGACCTGGACAAGCGGCCAGAGATTGCGCTGCTGCACTTCTGTCAACGAGTGGCAGAGAGGAGCGGATTGTTGATGTTCGCACCAGCCCTCGCGTGCGCAGGTGGCGGGATTGGTGTATGTCTGACCATTGTAGTAGATGCGAGCGGGAAGCCCACCGGAGCCGGGCAGCGCAAAGCCGAAGCTATTGGCAGCCCAGGGTACGCCCAGATACCAGAGCAGGCCAAGCAGCATCAATAGAGCCGCTATGACAGGGACCGAGTACCAGAAAAGCTTACGGCGATCTTGCATCTTTTTCTCCTTACGTCAGATGACAGACGTAGAACGGCTGTCATATTTTTGCACCCTTGCGTCGCCCGGGGTGCTTGACCTGCCAGCAATACTTATGTTATAATGCATAGAAAATAACATGTCAAAAAGCTGTGATAGGGACAGGTCGAGTAGCTGTTCGGCATCCAGAGAGCGATGCGCTTGCTGTAAGCATCGTTGTTGGCCCTGCTTGATAACACCCTTGAGCTAAACCGGCGAAATTTTGCATATGAGAGAGTAGCTGGTTGTTCGGTTCGCATCCGTTAGCATGCGGCGGTTTATTAGCAAGAATGAACCGACAGAGGCTCCGCAAGGAGCAAATGGTGGTGGTACCACGATTGGCGCAAAGATGAAATTTCGCCCTCGTCCTCCAATATATAGGGGACGAGGGCTTTTTGTATTGTGCGTCAACCAGTCCAGGAAGGAAGAGACGCTATGGATAACGACGGAGACGATAATAATCTGAGGGAAGACATCTGACATCTGCACGACATGTAGTCATGACGGACCTGCCTGGTGTACTTCCTTCTCGCAAACGTGGCAGGTCCGTTTCATATGTTGATAGTCTTACAAGCAGATATCAGGAGAGGATCTTTCTATGGAACGTATTCGTACAACAGCTATTCCAACACATACTGGTGAGCAGGTGCGCATTGCTGGCTGGTTGCATTCGTGGCGTCAGATGGGCGGCATTCACTTTCTTGTTATTCGGGATGGCTGGGGCACCATTCAGGCGGTCGCTGAAACCTCAGAAGAGATCGCCCCACTCGTCGAAAGCGGGGCAACTTTTGAGAGCATTATTGCCGTTGAGGGGCGCGTTGTGAAGGAGGTTCAGGCTCCCGGAGGAGCAGAACTGCACGATTTGCACATTGAGGTGATTACTCCCGTCAGGGAAGCGCCGCCCGTTCCGCTCAACAAGCGCAAACTGACGACTGGCCTCAGCACTTTGCTGGATCACGCGCCGATTACCGACCGCCACCCATCGCGGCGAGCAGTGTTACGGCTGGCGTCCGGCGTGATGAGCGGCTTTCGTCGGGTATTGGACGGGCGCGGCTTTACCGAGATAGCGACGCCCAAGATCGTTGCAGCAGCCACCGAAAGCGGGGCCAACGTCTTCCAACTCGACTACTTCGGGCGTCCAGCGTACCTGGCGCAGAGTCCACAATTTTACAAGCAGATTATGGTCGGAGTGTTTGAGCGTGTCTATGAGGTTGGTCCCGTCTTTCGTGCGGAAGAGCATGATACGGCGCGTCACCTGAACGAGTATGTCAGCCTTGATATGGAGATGGGCTTTATCGAGAACCACTTTACGATTATGGCCGTGTTGCGGGACGTGCTGGCGAGCATCCTTGATACGCTGCACGAGCAGTACGAGGCAGAGTTGGAGTTGCTGCGCGTCGCGATGCCGATTGTGCCAGAGCAGATCCCGCATGTTCATTTTGCGGAGGCGCAGGAGTGGATTTATCGCACACATGGAGTTGATGTGCGCGGCGAGCCGGACCTGTCGCCGCAAGATGAGCGCTGGCTGGGACAATGGGCACAACAGGAATATGGCAGCGATTTCCTGTATGTGACGGGCTATCCTATGCGCAAGCGACCATTTTACACCTATCCTGACCCTGAGCGGCCCGAGTACTCCAACTCGTTCGACCTGCTGTTTCGTGGAACAGAACTGGTCACAGGTGGGCAGCGGCTCCATCGCTATGAGGATTATGTCGCGGCGCTGGAGAAAGCGCATCTGCCAATGGAGCCGTTCGCCTATTACCTGGAAGCTTTTCGCTATGGCATGCCACCACATGGAGGTTTTGCCATTGGCTCCGAGCGCCTGCTGATGCAATTGTTGGGTGTGCCAAACGTACGGTTGACCACTGCATTCCCGCGTGACATTATGCGTCTCGTGCCTTAAAGACAGAGTTTTTGATACAATAAAAAGGAGATAGGAGGAAAGCTTCTATCTCCTTTTTTGCCCATTGGTGTATTACGGGTAATGAGGGTGCATATATGGAAGCATTAAACGGCCTCTGGAGTCCCCGGCTCATTACATTGCAAGAGCAATTGAAGGAGGGCGGCGAGTCAGCCCTGCAAGCTTTCTGGGAGCAAGTTTTCGTGCAGGGAACACCGCTTGTTGAGCAGCCTGATGAGCAGGTTGGCAAAAAAGAGTATCTTGTGACGTTGCTCTGGGGTGATCCTACAGACTGGGAGCCAGGCGAGTTGACCTGTGCGCTGGGAGGCATCTTAAATAGCCGTCGTATGGCTCACCCTCTATTCCATTTGGATGGTAGCGACATCTGGTATAGAACGTACCGTTTGCCTTCTCAGGTGCGAGCTACCTACCACTTTTTCCTTAATGGAGAGCCAGTTTCCGACTATTTGAGTCCGCTTGCTCTATTTGTGCCAGCAGACCCGGTGAGCGTCTATGGTGGGAAGGAGATGCAGCTTGCTATCGTGGAGCTACCAGATGCAACACCGGACGATCGCTGGAGTCTGCGACGGCCTGGGATACCACAAGGCCATCTGCAAACGCAATCTTTTACCAGTGCTATTGTGGGTCACGACTATAGCCTCTCGATCTATACTCCTCCTGGTTATCGCTGCGGTGACGGCGGACCATATCCCCTCCTGCTTTTCTTCGATGAATGGACCTATACGCATGTGATTCCCCTGCAAGTTATACTTGATAATCTGATTGCCGGTGGTGCTATACCGCCACTGGTAGCGGCGCTGTTTGGGCATACACGGCGCGAGGATCGCATGCATGAGATGGGCTTCTACGAGCCATTCTTTACGTGTGTTGGTCAGGAATTGCTGCCCTGGATCTGGGAGCGTTATGCTGTGAGCCGCGATCCGGCACAAACAACGGTTGTCGGGGCAAGTATGGGAGGTATTGCAGCCATGTATAGCGGTTTGCGGTATCCCGAAATATTTGGCAATATCTATAGCCATACCGGTTCATTCCAGGCTGGTCCTCCCACTGAGCGAGCCTATCATCGTTTGGGGCAGGCCTTCAGGCAGCGTTTCGCAACCGCCCAGCGCTTTTATCTCGATGTTGGCATGCTTGAACGCGACGAGATGGGATTTGGCTCGCCCGATGGTGGTCCTAATGCTCTTGAAAGCAACAGAATGATGCGCGATGTGCTGCGTGAGTTGGGGTATGAGGTGCATTATGCCGAGTATCCCGGTGGGCATGATTTATTATGGGGAGCGGCTCCGGTGGCCGATGCGCTGAAAATACTGATCGGGAAGCATGAATAGAGAGCAGAGCATGCTAAAATAATGAGAGAGAACAGATGTGGTCAGATTATAAGGTTTTACCAGTTCGGGAGGAATCTATTGTATGGCTATACAGATTCACGATCTCTCAGCGCAACAACTTGCGGATACAACGTTGCAGAGGCAAATTGGTGAAGTATATCAAGAAGCATTTACGACGCTGAATCTCTATGAGAACGCAGAGAGATTGATGGAAATGTTAGAGGTTCATCGAACTCGCGAAGGATTTCGTTGTCTGGTTGCTCAGGATGATACAACGCAGCAAATTGTCGGTTTTATTTATGGTTTTACATCGCGTCCGGGCTTCTGGTGGTTTGATACCGTCTCGCGTGCATTGAGCAAGCATGCCATCGAGATCTGGTTTACGAATGCCTATGAAGTTGTGGAGTTCGCCGTTGCTCCCGCATGGCATGGACAGGGTATTGGAGGTCGCCTGCATGATGCCTTAATGGATAGTTTGCCTGTCGATACATATAGTACGGCAGTGCTCTCCACCTATCCTGGCGATACTAATGCGATGTATCTCTATCGCAAGCGCGGGTGGGTGCCGCTGCTGCAAGATTTCTACTTCCCCGGTCGCACCAGACCAATGGTCATTATGGGGCTGGACCTCGAAGCACGTGCCCACTAACTCTCAAACTCTTGCAAACAAGGGAAGCCTATGTTATAAATAGAATGAACGTTCGGTCTGGATAAGATTTGTAAAAATAAGTATCTGATTCAGATCATCAGTTATTTTTGTTTACCGCAGACCGAACAATCAATCTATACATGTTGTTGGAAATGCTTGCAATGTCATGGAAAGACGGAGAGATACCTATGATTGAGGTGAGCCAACGTAAACTGGGTGCTTCAGAGTTGGTTGTTCCGGCTCTAGGAATTGGCGTATGGAGTTGGGGCGATAAGCGCTTCTGGGATTATGGTCGCACGCATACACGCGACGATATCGCGCAGACGTATCGTACCTGTCTGGATGCCGGGTTGACCTTTTTTGATACCGCCGAAATGTATGGAGATGGAGAATCGGAGCGCTTACTTGGGGAGTGTCATCGTGAAGATGGTCGTCCTATTACCATTGCCAGCAAGTTTGCGCCACCGCTGACGCCAGTTTCGCTCAAGCGTGCTTCTGCCAGGAGTTTGCTAAAAGCGTTGGATCAGAGTTTGGAACGCCTGGGGATCGAATGTATCGATCTTTATCAAATTCACTTTCCCTCTCCCCTGCTCAAAGTGGATGCGTTGATGGATGTACTGGCAGAGGCGGTACAAGCTGGCAAAGTGCGTGCGGTGGGGGTGAGCAATTACAGTGCAGCAATGATGAGGCAGGCTCACGCACGATTGGCACGTTATAATATCCCTCTGGCCTCCAATCAGATACATTATAGTCTGTTGCATCGCTATCCTGAAACGAATGGAGTGTTGGATGCATGTCGTGAGTTGGAAGTTGCCTTGATCGCATATAGCCCTCTGGAGCAAGGGGTTCTGAGCGGCAAATATCGCTTTGGGAGAGCCTCGTTGCCAGCTTCACGACGCTTACTTGCTTCTATGGGTATGAGAATAGATCCGTTTGGAGATACCAAAGGTGTGCTGCCAGTATCCCGACGCTTACTGGATGGTCCTCGTACTCTGCGACCGGAGAAGTTGGAGCCGTTGTTTGTTGTGTTGGAGCAGATTGCACTGACGAACGGCAAGACGACCGCGCAGGTAGCACTGAACTGGCTGATACATCAGGATGCCCATATCATTCCTATTCCCGGGGCCAAGAACGTGCGCCAGGCAAGCGAAAATGCTGGAGCGCTTGGTTGGCATCTGACCGAAGAAGAGCAGGATAAGATTAGCAAGGCAGAGGTTGCGACCCGTTAAGCGAAAAAAGGATCATGCTCGACAGAAACGAGCATGATCCTTTTTTGTTTGTGATGGTTACATCATTCCGCCCATGCCACCCATGCCGCCGGGCATGCCGCCAGCGGGAGCTGCGGGAGCCTCTTCGGGGATATCGGTGATCAGGGTATCGGTCGAAAGCACCATGCTCGCGATGCTTACTGCGTTTTGCAGAGCGGAGCGGGTCACTTTGACGGGATCGATGATGCCAGCCTGGAACATATCAACGTACTCGCTGGTCAGAGCATTGAAGCCATAGCCGGAGTTGCTGCGGCGCACGCCTTCAACGATCACGGAGCCATCTTTACCCGCGTTGATAGCGATCTGGCGCAGAGGCTCTTCCAGAGCGCGGCGCAGGATGCTGACACCCGTTGCCTCGTCGCCCGAAGCTACCTGTACGTTATCCAGGGAGGAGATCGCAGCGACCAGAGCCGAGCCACCGCCGGGGATGATGCCCTCTTCGATAGCGGCGCGGGTGGCTGAGAGCGCATCCTCTACGCGATGCTTTTTCTCTTTCAGCTCGACCTCGGTTGCGGCACCAACTTTGATGACGCCAACGCCACCGGCAAGTTTCGCCAGGCGCTCCTGGAGCTTCTCGCGGTCGTAGTCGCTGGTGGTATCGACGATCAGAGCACGGATCTGAGCGATGCGAGCCTGGATATCGTCGGTGGAACCAGCACCTTCAACGATGGTGGTGAATTCTTTGTTGGCGGTCACGGTGCGAGCACGGCCAAGATCCTCCAACTGGGTGTTTTCCAGCTTGAGACCTTTTTTCTCAGTGATGACCTGAGCGCCAGTCAGAATAGCGATATCTTCTAACATGGCATCGCGGCGGTCGCCAAAGCCAGGAGCCTTGACACCAAGCACATTGAAGGCACCACGCATTTTGTTGACAACCAGAGTTGCCAGCGCCTCGCCATCGATATCCTCAGCGATAATTACCAGATCTTTGCGGCCACTCTGCAAGACGCGCTCAAGCAGAGGCAGGATATCAACAATTGCGCTGATCTTTTTGTCGGTCACGAGGATGAAGGGATCAGAGAGTTCGGCCTCGGTGTGGTCCTGGTTGGTTGCCATGTAAGGGGAGATAAAGCCGCGATCAAACTGCATACCTTCGGTATACTCGCGCTCAGTGGTGATGCCGCGACCCTCTTCAACGGTGATAACACCGTCTTTGCCGACCTTCTCCATAACCTCGGCGATCAGGTTGCCGATTTCGGGATCAGCAGCGGAGATGGAGGCGACCTGAGCAATCTGCTCGCGGGTCTCGACCGGCTTGCTCATGCTCTTGATCTGAGCGATGGCAGCTTCGGTTGCCAGGTCCAGGCCACGACGCAGGATCATGGGATTGGCACCGGCAGCCAGATTTTTCAAGCCTTCGGTAACGATCGCGTGAGCCAACACGGTTGCGGTAGTAGTGCCGTCACCAGCGATATCGTTGGTTTTGGTTGCGGCCTCTTTGAGCAGTTGAGCGCCCATATTTTCAAAAGGATCGGGCAGCTCAACATCGCGGGCGATGGTCACGCCGTCATTGGTAATCGTAGGGGAACCGAATTTCTTGTCCAGTACCACGTTGCGGCCCTTTGGACCAAGTGTTACTCGCACAGAATTAGCAAGCACATCAATACCCTTTTTCAGGGAGTTGCGTGCCTTTTCGTCAAACTGCAAACGTTTTGCCACGAAAAATCACTCCTATGTTTCAGTTCTAAAAAGCAATTCTTGCATCAAACATGGACAACCACACGGGGATTGCCACGAATTCATTCTACTACTGGTCTGTTACTAGTTGATGCTCAGAAAGGCTATTCAATGATACCCAGAATGTCGCTTTCGCGCAGGATCAAATATTCTTCGCCGTCGAGCTTGACCTCTGTACCAGCATATTTGGCAAAGAGAACTTTCTGTCCAACCTGGACCTCCAGGGTGGTGCGCTTGCCATTATCCAGAACCTTGCCGGAGCCAGCGGCGACGACTTCGCCCTCTTGCGGCTTCTCTTTGGCTGTATCTGGCAGAACAATGCCGCTCTTCGTGACGGCTTCACGGGCGATAGCTTTGACAACGACGCGGTCGCCCAGTGGTTGAATTTTGACACTCACTGTTGACATACTCCGTTCCTCCCTAATTTGTGCTCTATTTTCAAGAGGCTAACTGGATGTGCCACCAAATTAGCACTCTAAACATGAGAGTGCGAACCGGCTATTATAATACACCATCCAATGGAGATGTGCAAGAGTCGGAGGGGAAATTTTATGAATTGATTCACGAAACTTCTATGGTCTCAATACCATCGAAAAATTACAGACCTCTCCGTTCTTTTTAGCAAGAGAAGAGACAACGGTAGAGGCTATTCAAGCCGCTTATAGGGATATTTGTTAATCTCTTCACTTCTTCACTGTGAGATGCTATACTGCTTGTAGCATGAATTCATATCATACTCTCTCATGCTGATTGTTTGTGATCTTATGTATCTCCTAAAATAATCAAAATGTGTATACAAGGCGTAAGATGGCTGCGTCATGGCAGAGCGTTTAATGGTATAATTTGCGCATGAAGGAAAACGCGGTCTTATGAAAGAACAACAGGGTATCGTCTCTGAGGGACAGAATTTGCGCCACTTCGGGAATTATGATCTGGTCCGTCGTATCGATATGGGCGGGATGGGTGAGGTCTATCTGGCGCGGCAGCGAACAGCTTTTGGACGCGAGGTAGCGGTAAAAATTATTCGCTCCGATCTCGTTCACGACATCACAGCACGTAAGCGTTTTTTACGAGAGGCCGAAGTCAGCGCGCATATCAAACATGAGCATATTCTGCCATTGGTGGAGTTTGGTGAGGAGCAGGGGCGTCTTTTCCTGGTGACTCCATATATTGAGGGAGGCACGCTGGCCCGTCGTCTTCAGGATGGTCCTCTCTCTCTTTCCGATGTTTCGCATGTCTTCACGGCGCTGGTGCAGGCCGTTGCTTATATTCATCGACGTGGAGTGATCCATCGCGATCTCAAGCCCAGTAATATCATGCTCGATCAAGAAGAGGGTGGCGATGAGATTTATGTGCGCCTGATCGATTTTGGTATTGCCTCGATCCAGGGCACCGCTGCCAGTCCTCCATTGACGGAAGCCGGAACTGAGATCGGAACGGTTGTCTACATGGCACCCGAACGTCTCAATGGGATTGCTGCGCCCAGTAACGATATCTATTCGCTGGGTGTGATCCTCTATCAGATGCTTGTGGGACAACTGCCTCGCAAAGGGGAAGAGGTGCGCCTGCCGCTGCAACTGGAAGGAATTATTCGTCGCTGCACGGCGGTTCAGGTCGAGCAGCGTTTTGCCACTGCCGATGATCTGTTGCGGGCGTTCAGACAGGCCTGTGAGGTGCTCGACGCTCCCTCACAAAAGCAGACTGCCGCGCAATTCGTCGCCCAGGCAGTCGTGCAGCAGGTCGCCCAGCCAGTTGTGGCTGAAGCTGCTGAAGTGAGCGATAAAAGCGACGCGCCCACTCTGCGCCGTTCTCCAACGAATCGTCTGCTCGATTATGCTGCGTCTGAAGGGAACAGCAATCCACGAGCGGAGGTGGTGTTGCCACAATCATCTACGAACAAAACATTTAATGATGATGATTACAACGCCCCTACTGCATCGGTCGATCCATCTGCATTCGCGACCGGAAAATCTCAGCGATTGGCTCGCGACGCTGTCTATCCACACTCTCCCGCAAGATCTCAGCAGCGACGTTCAAAGCGTTCTCTGCTGGCGTTAGTCCCGATCTCGATTGTTATTGTGGCGCTGTTAATTGCGGCAACGGCGCTCTTTGCGTTCCAGACAGCCGTGACTGGTCGCGTGACGGTGACGCCGCAGGTCAAGGCGGTGAGCAAAGTGTTGACCGTGACCGCCAGAACGGATATTACGAGCGTCGATCCAAATACCTCCTCTATTCCTCTGAGTAAGCTTTCGTTGACCAGGCAAGGATCAAAGACTGGTCCAACGACGGGAAGCGATCTGGTGTGTGCCATTTTCCTTCCCCCCTCGAAATGCTCGAAAGTCGTGTCGAACGAGGATGTGTACAAAGTCGGAGTTGAGTTAAAGCAGGATCTCAAGACGCAGCTAAAGCAAGATCTCAACAGTCAGTTGCACGCGAAGAATGCCACCGCGCTTGGCGATCCAACATTTACCGATGTGCCTAACTCGTTCTCATACAACCCATCGGTCAATAGTAAAGCGGATAGCGTTACCGTCAATCTGACCGAGCAGGGAACGGCGAACTATTATAGCACGAATGATATACAGGTGCTGGCTCGTCAGTTGTTGACGCAGCAAGCCGGGGCAAAATACGAACTAATTAATACCTCTACGCAGGTTGGCACGGCGGTTGTGAAGAGTATCGATCCTACCAGTGGAGCGCTGACGCTGTCTGTGCCGGCGGCTGGTGTGGCGAAATATCAGCTAACGGCCTCGGACCTGCAAAATATTCAGGAGCGTGTCAGGGGCATGAAGCTCAAGGATGCCCGCGCCTTTATTGAGAAGCAGACGGGTATTGATCCGAAATCGCTCGTGGTGTCCGTCACTGTTGGTGATAGCATGCCGGGCGACGTGCGACAGATCAAGGTAACACAGGTTGAGCCAACGAATATGCCAACAGTGCAGTTACCAAAGGCATGATGAGGTTATTCGAGATCGTTGGCAGCCTCTTCACGCAGCTCCTCCCAGAGTTTTTTGACGGTGCGTGAAGTTACGTCGTAGCCAAAGCCGCGTCGTTGCAGGAATGAACCCAGACGGCGATAGAAGGTCGCGTAATCCAGGTCGGGTTGATGCAGCAGCGACGTAGCTTTTTTGCGTGCGGCACGCTCGGCTCGCTCCTCATCCTGCTCATCGTCAACGATCTCATCCACAATCTCGCGCTGCACACCCTTCTGGCGCAGTTCGCTTTTGAGCGCGTGCGAGCCTTTGGGATTGAACTGTTCACGCGTCTCGACCCAGAAGCTTGCGAAGGTGCGATCATTGATCAGATCCAGGTGGTCCAGACGAGCGAGGACCGTTTCGATCATCTCTGGTGGAGTCTCTTTGCGCCGGAGATAATTGCGCACCTCCTGACGACTGCGTGGCCGGAACGAGAGATAGTTCAGGACGCGATCAATGGTTTGCTGCAAGCTTTCTTCGTGGCGTAGATGCTCCAGCTGTTCTTCTGTCAACTCCTGCCCGACCCGCAAGCCCATTTGCAGCACGATCAGCGCGTTAGCGCCCATCAAGAAGCGTCCATCGGCGAAAATATTGACGCGTTCGGTATTGGTGGCCTGTGTTTGTAGTGAAGTAATACGCATGAGAACACTATATCATAAAACTATCAGGAGCAAAATCTTCTTTTTGAGCATTCTTTTTGGTGGCAGGGATTGCGGTAATGTGTCGTCTGATGGATGAGTTTTGGAGGGAAATTTTCATGAATAGGGAGGAAAGGGAACCTTACAAACGTTTGGTAGGCTGGGAGCAAGTAGTAATTCATTCAACCGATGGGGTCGAATGAAGGAACTACCCGAAGTTATGGAAGCAACACAACTTCGCTTTCTATTTGTTCTTCTGCAATAGCGTCCGGTAGCATCTCGATCAAAGGAACGTCTTTTTTCTCGACGAGGCGATTGTTTTCATCGACAAAAGCGATCTGCGGTGTGAGTGAGCGGATCTCTTCTTCTGTGTATTGAGCGTAGCTGATGATGATAACAAGATCGCCCTCGGAGGTCAGGCGAGCGGCGGCACCGTTGAGGCAGATGACGCCGGAGCCGCGTGCGCCAGCGATGGTGTAGGTTTCCAGACGTGAACCATTGTTGATATTGACTACCTGAACCTTCTCATAAGGGTAAATGTTCGCGGCGTCCAGCAAATCCTGATCGATGGTGATGCTGCCAATATAGTTCAAATTGGCCTGAGTGACGGTGGCACGATGAATTTTCCCTTTGCACATGGTACGGAGCATATGCTGATGGTTCCTTTCCTTGCTGTATGTAATCAATTTGGCGAAGAGATATTTCCCCCTTCATGTATGTAACGACTGGTAAGGGAGTTTGGAAACAACCTGGCCGTAATTGGGAAACAGGCTGTGAGATATTACCTATCTAAGTGTTCTTCTCGGGGGACGTGAGCGCTGCCAGCAGGCCACGTGCGTAGGCTTCCGGGACGCTCTGGGCATCGTACATGCCGTCGCCCATCATCAGACGGTAGCGGCACTTCCAGCGGCGCGCGGGCCAATCGGCGAGCCGGATCAGCGTATAGGTGGGAACTCGAGCTTCGAGGGCTTCACGCAGGGCAACCTCACTAAAGTCGGTGATGTTATGGTGAGCGAGTTGGGTCTGTAACGTCTCTGGTAGCATAGTGGGAAAGTTCCTGTATTCGATGACGACCGAAGGGGTCAGATTGGCGCTTCTCGCAGGATGGTGGCGGCCTCTTCTGGCGTCAATTGTTCAAAGTCGGTGCGTGGCAGTGAGCGTGGGACGATGGCGAACGGACCAGTCCAACGTTTTGCCTGCTCTTCCAACCAGTTGAGCATTTCAAAAGATTTTTGGCGCGACTGCTCGACGATAGAGTAACGCTGTGCTGCCCGCTGAAAGACATCCTGGTCTTTGGTATAGACGCTGTAATCTTCACGAACGACGACATCAATATAGAGATCTGTGTAGATCATTTCGGCTGCTGTGTTGGTGTAGTCGGAATAGGGCAGGACGACATCACAATAGCCACTCAGAAAGTTGCCGCTGAGATCGTAGCCGATATGGATGGTGTACCAGGCGTCGGGCCAGAAGTAGCTTAACTGATGTTTTTGCGAGATCCAGGTTCCGGGCCGCCAATCCATCTGGGTGCCAGCGGGCGTCCAGATCACGAAATGCTCGTCGCTGACTGGCAGGTGGTAGCCGTGCCAGCTGGCCCATTGACTGCCATCTACCAGCACTTTCCGAATGGTTGTGTCAAATAACATAGCTGTTCCCCTTCTTTGCGAACAGTGAGCGAAGGTGTAAGCATAGTATAGCCAACGAACGCGGCCATAGACAAGCAGCTACAGCGACCACAATTTGGCATTGCTAAATGCGCTCTGTCCTGGGCCTTTAAAGTTTACCGCAAATAAACCAATCTGCCCACAATTGGAGGCGGTGTCGGTAACGCTTTTGACGAAGTGCGAATTGATGTAAAAAGTAATTTTGCTGCCTTGCGCAACAATGGTGAGCAGATTGGTAGTATTTTGCCCCTGTTGAAATGCGTCGCTGCTCCCGTTAGTGACAGTTGCAAGACCATTGACAAGATCATAGCCGCCATCGGGACCGACGCGAAGGCGATATTCCTGATTGGCATGGCGGAAAATCAAGCCACCGCCACCGTCGCCATTAAGTATTGTCATCTCAACTTGATAGGCGAGGTTACAGATATTGGTCTTTGTGGCAAGGCATCGGGAGAAAAAGCCTGCTGTGGAGCTGATAGTATAGAGGCCGTTGGCAAAAACGCAGCTGCCATTGCTATCCCAGGCCCGTGCGCTCTGTGATGCGAGGGAATCGCTAAAAGTTGGGGTCATGCCGGTAATGGCGCTATACAACTGTTCTGGCGTGGTTGCCTGAGCAACTGCTGTGCGCTGGGCCACAACCGTTTGCGTTGCCCTTGCTATGCTGGTTGCCTGAGCGTTGGCCGTTGGCGTGGCCTTCTGGAACACCGTTCTACTCAGGAGCGCCGGTTGAGTATCAAGTAATATCGCACCTGCCATCAATATCAGAAACAGAGGAACAACAATAGCTAGCAACTTCCAGGGCTGTTTAGGACGTTTCGGCGGTCCCATAGGTGCCGGTGGCGTTGATGGGGGGAAAGATCCTGGCTGGTGCGCCGATATAGGGGAATAGCTGGATGGAGTCATGGTTGGGCGAGATGATGAGGGAGTCCGGGAAACAGCCATTTCTGTTGCTGCATTGGCTATCTCGTATTGGTTGTTGTTTACCTGTTGCTCTGGCGGTGTTTTTATGGTGAGTGGATCGCTGGCGATGGTATTTGCTCCGAGCGGTTGCCAGTTGAAGGAGACCTTTTCCTGGTATGCCTGTTCGAGCGCATAGGCGAAGTCCTGTATGCTTGGAAAGCGGTCGTGCGGCTCTTTCGATAAAGCTTTGAAGATGACATTTTCGATGCCGGGAGTAATTTCGGGAAAGTGACCGTAGAGGGGAGATGGTGTTCTGACCATATGCTGGCTGATAACCTCAGCAAACGTTCCCTGGAAGGGGCGCGATCCGGTAATCCACTCGTAGACGACGACGGCAAGAGAATACTGATCGCTGGCCGGGCGCGGCAAGCCCTGGAGCTGCTCTGGAGCAATATAGGGAAGCGTACCCGCCAGTTCTACGATTGTCTGGGACTCGGTGCTGTGCGCGATCGCAGCAACGCCGAAATCGCTGAGCAAAATATTGCCGCGCTGATCGATGAGCATATTTTCAGGCTTGATATCGCGATGCACCAATTTCTGGTCGTGAGCATATTGAAGCGCATCGGCGATCTGGTGGACATACGAAATAATAGAGGCGAGCGGGACTTGAGAGCCTTTGGGATGACGATGACGGAGGGTGCCACCTGGTGCATAGTCCATGACCAGAAATGGCGTCATATTGGCAACATCGAAGTCAAAAACACGTATGATATGCGGATGGGAAAGCCGTGCAATCCGCCGTGCCTCCTGATGAAATACATCTACTTCTTCGCTTGTGAGCTTGGTACGTAGGATTTTAATCGCGACCAGCGTTCCTAGATGCAAATGTTCCCCCAGATATACATCGGCAAAGCCTCCTACACCCAGCAAGCGTTGCAACCGATATTTGCCCAATTGTTGCCCTACGGCATTGGCTTTTTGCTCATTCATGTGTGGATACTCCCATATTGTACATGCGCCTGCGAGATCGTTGTGAGGTTTTCTCTTGTGCCTCGCATACAGATATAAACCATTGAGGATCGTCAAATGTTGCTCTTGTGTACTTTTTGATTATAGAAGAGCGGAGTCAGGTGCGCTATGAAACAGTAAACATTTCTTAATAACCGGTATAACCTGACTCGTTGTGGTTGGCTTGCAATGCCATTATAGCGGATAATCGTTGCATTTGCTACGTTTGCCAGATGCTTCGATGATTTGAGCATCATTTTCATGTGTTTTACTCAGATCAGTGGCAGGAATATGGGGTGATATAATAGCAAAGGTAAAACCATGCTCGAAGAGGAGATTCGCTTTTATGACCAATACTGTCGATGAGACCCGCATTGAACGCGACTCTATGGGCGAGATGCGGGTTCCCATAAATGCCTATTATGGTGCCAGCACCCAGCGCGCTGTGCTTAATTTCCCGATCAGCGACCTGCGTTTCCCGCGTGAGTTTATTCGGGCTCTCGGTCAGATCAAGCAGGCGGCGGCGCAGACTAACGTGGAACTTGGCACCGTCGATCCTCAGATTGCCAACGCGATAGTGCAGGCAGCGCAGGAGGTCATCGAGGGTAAGCTGGATGACCATTTCGTGCTGGATATTTTTCAGACCGGTTCGGGCACTTCGACCAATATGAACGCAAATGAGGTCATCGCCAATCGTGCCAGCGAACTGCTAGGAGGTTCACGAGGTTCGCGCAAAGTACACCCTAACGACCACGTGAACTTCGGCCAGTCTTCGAACGATGTTATTCCCACCGCTATCCATCTCTCCGCGCTGCTCAGCATTGAATACGATCTGATCCCGGCGCTTCAGAGCTTGCAACAGGCGCTCCATGAGAAGGCCGATGCGTTTATGCCTATCGTCAAGACGGGACGCACGCATTTACAGGATGCGACCCCTGTACGGTTGGGACAGGAGTTTCTTGGTTATACTGGACAGGTCGAGCGGGGGATTGCGCGGATGCGTCATGCGCGGGGAGAACTGGCGGAAGTTGCGCTGGGCGGAACTGCAGTGGGAACGGGCGTCAATACGCATCCTGAGTTTGCTGCGCGTGTATGTCGTCGTCTCTCGGAGATGAACGGCGTTGAGGTACGTGAGACGAGCAATCATTTCCAGGCTCAGAGTACGCTGGATAATATCGTGGAGGCCAGTGGAGCGCTAAATACGCTGGCGGTAAGCCTGATGAAAGTTGCCAATGATATTCGCTGGCTTGGCTCGGGTCCACGCGCCGGTATTGGCGAGATTGAGTTGCCTGCGGTGCAGCCGGGCAGCTCGATTATGCCTGGCAAGGTCAATCCGGTAATTGCCGAGTCGGTCTGTATGGTCTGCGCTCAGGTGATAGGCAACCACACAACGATTACCGTCGCGGGACAGTCGGGCAATTTTGAAATCAACGTGATGATGCCCGTTGCTGCTTACAACCTCTTGCAATCGATTCGCTTGCTGGCGGCCTCAGCTCGTAACTTTACCGAGCAGTGCATTAAGGGCTTGCAGGCGACCAGTAAGGGGCCGGAGATGGTCGAGCGGGGTCTGGCGATCTGCACATCGCTGGCTCCAGTGATCGGATATGATGCCGCCGCCGCTATCTCAAAGGAGGCGCATAAGACTGGCAAGACGATTCGCGAGATTGCACGTGAGAAGACCAGTTTGAGCGAGGAAGAACTGGATCGTATCCTCGATCCAGCCAGCATGACGAAGCCTGGTCTGGAGGGTGGCCCTGCGGGAGGCTAGATATGGTAGTAAACAGGGAGCAAGAGACCAACTCTTGCTCCCTGTTCAGGTATGTGAGTATCTGAAGTGCTTACGAGCCAAATAACCCGCCCAGGTTGCCAAGATTACCCAGGCCGCCAATCATACTTTTAATCTCTTCGGGAGAGTTAAACTGTTTCTCGGGAAGATTGTTAAGCAGACCGACAATTTGTGGGCTGAGGTTAAACTTTTCGACCAACTGGATGAGCTGCTGCTTGCCAACAGGATACTGCAACATGCCGAGCGCCTGATCGAGCATCTGTGGATTAATATTCATCAAGTACCTCTCTTTTCCAATCGTGGACGACGTTGTTTGCAGGTTTGAAAACCTACACCTAGTATACTCGTTATTGTGAGATCTCTGGTTTCATTTCGCTTAAACTGAAGTGTAATAAATAAATTTTGCTTTATTGAGTGCTGATCAACACCTGATAGTAAGCTGGTTGAAAATAGGTACATCTCCCTATAGGAGTTTGCCAATCAATGAGGGTATACTGTAAGCACGTATTATGTGTGTTACATAGAACATTGCCTGATTGTTGGTGTAGACTAAAATAGTGCATGGGATACAGGTACTTGTACCTGGTTATGTGTAGATTGAGATGTGAAAAAGAGTCAACAGACTTTACCGTTGTATCATTTCTCGCTCATGGAAGGGAGCAATACATGACCTACCAATATGCTTTTCATGTGGAAGATGTTACCTGTGAGAAATGTGATGCACGCATCAAAGACGCTCTGATCGCTCTTCCCGGCATTCAGGCTATTGATTATGTACGGACGCCAGAAAATGAGGCACGGGTACATTGCGTGTCAACCGAAGCGCTCTCTTCTCTACAGATTGAAGAAAGCATCGCGCAAAAATCAGCCGGTACTACACATCAGTATCGGGTACGCTGGGATCACGCGTAGGAGGGATTTTGGCGTCAACGGGTGCAACAAACGAAGCCAGGGATGCCGTTACATTGGATGAGGAGCAGACGAGAGAGCACTGGGGGCTGATCATCTATCCCTGGATGCTGGTTGTGCTGGCATGGGGAAGCATTTTGCTTGCCTTTGCCACAGGTCAGAGCTTCTTGATCGATCACGATTATTTGCTCCGAACAAGCCATCTTTCCTGGCCCATCGCTTTCATCGTATTCTTCTTTTCCTGGCAGGTGATGACTGTTGCGATGATGCTACCTTCAGCACTTTCAACTATCACTCTCGTCGGGAGGATGAGTCGTAGCGCGGGACCATTCTGGCTTGTGCAGGGAATATTCATTCTTGGCTACACCTTCGTCTGGTCGCTTTTTGCCTGTATCGCTTTCCTCAGCGATACCCTTGTTCATCAGCTTGTAGACCATTGGCCCTGGCTTTATACCCATTCGTGGTTTGTTGGGGCAACAGTATTGGTGATTGCTGGTGGTTTCCAGTTCAGTGCATGGAAACGTTCTTGCTTACGACGCTGTGGTCGCGAGGGGATAGATCGCAGTGCTCTGTCAGACACAGGGATGATCTGGCGTCTGGGACTGCGATATGGGATATTTTGCTTGGGAGCCTGTTGGGCCATTATGCTGGTTATGTTTGGCATTGGGATGAAGAGCTTGCTCTGGATGGTGCTGCTGGCAAGTATTGTGTTGGTGGAGAAGGAGATCCCGGGTGGACAACGCTTCACAATGGCCATCGGGGTGGGGTTTCTCGTCCTGGCCCTGCTCTGGTTGCTGTTTCCTCTAGTGAGGTGATACTCTTTCTCAATCGGGCAATTCAATACGAAAACAAACAATCACAGAGGAACAAATCTCCGTGATTGTTTGTTTATCCATGCACTTTCTTGCGTAGAGAGAGAGGGTATAAGTTACAGGGCTGGACGGGCAGAGCGGAATTGAAATGCTCGAATAATCAGCATAATGCCAAATATAATGGCATAAATGCCGATGAATAAGGCGATAGTCAACAGGCCGACTCCTGGCCGGGCAAGTAATAAAATGCCGAGCGCTATAGAGAGGATACCAGCTATGCCAATTGCCCATTCCTGTCCAGGCGTGCCGTGTCCGCTAAAGGCTTCAACAATCTCGAAAATGCCTGTAATGATGGCCCAGACAGCGATGAGCGTGAGGAGCACAATAGCGGTGATGCCTGGCCATACAAAGGTGGCGATGCCTATGAGAATGCCAACAATGCCCTCCAGCAGCAATACCCACCAGCGTCTCAGTGAGTTACGCTCTTGCAGCGAGACGATGATGGCGATGATGCCATCAACCAGTGCATAGGCACCAAAAATGGCGACCAGTACCAGAATAGTCAGGCCCGGCCAGGCCAGCGCCGCTACCCCAAAGATGACAGCGATCAGCCCGCGCAGTGCAAGCACCCACCAGTTGCGTTGCATGAGATATTGATTGGTTAACATGTGATATTTTCCCTCCGGTTTTCAGGTTTTCTCTGCTACCAGATTCGCTCTACGAGAAACATAATAGTAGCAACTGATATGCTACATGTAGCCAGCATGCCCCCTCTATTTACTTCACGTCTGTTTAGAGCATAAAGATACTCATGGGATGGTATTAGAGCAGGATATGGATGAATTTTTCGGAATTTTATAAAATTTTAAAAATTGGTTAAAAACCTATTGACATGGCGCGGAGTCTGTGGCATAATCACCAAGCGGTCGGGGGAAACGAGAAAAAAACTTCTCGGATCAAGAACTCAACCGATATCCAACTGAACGGTTGGATGCACGGCATACAAGTAAATGCCATGTCGAACCTTGACAACTGAAGAGTGGAAAACAGAACAAACAGCAAACTGTTTTAAGGTTTTAAAAACAGTTCCTGTCAAATAAGAGTTTCTGCGAACAACAGCCAAGTAATTGTAACTTGAGCTGGATCGCAACTTGACATGCCTTTGCCCATCGTCCGAGCGATGATGGTCATGATAAAGAAATTGGATGGCGAGTTTGATCCTGGCTCAGGATAAACGCTGGCGGCGTGCCTAACACATGCAAGTCGAACGCCCTTAGCAATAAGGGAGTGGCGGACGGGTGAGGAACACGTGGGTTATCTACCTCCGGGTGAGGAATACCGGCGAGAAATCGCCGACAATACCGCATATCCTTCGCAAGAAGGAAAGCTCCTTCGGGGGCGCCGGGAGATGAGCCTGCGGCTGATTAGCTAGCTGGTGGGGTAAAGGCCTACCAGGGCGACGATCAGTAGCTGGTCTGAGAGGACGATCAGCCACACTGGGATTGAGAACGGCCCAGACTCCTACGGGGGCAGCAGTGAGGAATTTTCGGCAATGGGGGCAACCCTGACCGAGCAACGCCGCGTGCAGGATGACGGCCTTCGGGTTGTAAACTGCTTTTCTTTGGGACGAGTAAGGACGGTACCAGAGGAACAAGCCCCGGCTAACTACGTGCCAGCAGCCGCGGTAATACGTAGGGGGCAAGCGTTGTCCGGAGTTACTGGGCGTAAAGCGCACGCAGGCGGTCTCTTAAGTTTGGAGTGACAGTTGGTGGCTTAACTGCCAAAGTGCTTTGAAAACTGAGAGACTTGAGGGCTTCAGAGGGACACGGAATTCCGGGTGGAGTGGTGAAATGCGTAGAGATCCGGAGGAACACCGAAGGCGAAGGCAGTGTCCTGGGGAGTACCTGACGCTCAGGTGCGAAAGCCAGGGGAGCGAACGGGATTAGATACCCCGGTAGTCCTGGCCGTAAACGATGACCACTAGATGTGTGGGGTATCGACCCCCTACGTGTCGTAAGCAAACGCGATAAGTGGTCCGCCTGGGGAGTACGGTCGCAAGATTAAAACTCAAAGGAATTGACGGGGACCCGCACAAGCAGCGGAGCGTGTGGTTTAATTCGATGCAACGCGAAGAACCTTACCAGGATTTGACATGCTTGCGCACCGCCCGTAACGGGGCGTGCCCGCAAGGGACGCAAGCACAGGTGCTGCATGGCTGTCGTCAGCTCGTGTCGTGAGATGTTGGGTTAAGTCCCGCAACGAGCGCAACCCCTGTCGTTAGTTGGATTTCTCTAGCGAAACTGCCACTCTCAAAGTGGAGGAAGGTGGGGATGACGTCAAGTCAGCACGGCCCTTACATCCTGGGCGACACACACGCTACAATGGCCGGGACAACGAGTCGCCAACCCGCGAGGGGGAGCCAATCTCAGCAAACCCGGTCTCAGTTCAGATTGTAGGCTGCAACCCGCCTACATGAAGTTGGAGTTGCTAGTAACCGTGAGTCAGCACATCACGGTGAATACGTTCCCGGGTCTTGTACACACCGCCCGTCACACCACGAAAGTCGGCAACACCTGAAGCCGCCAGGCTAACCCCTTGTGGGAGGCAGGCGTCGAGGGTGGGGTCGGTGATTGGGGTGAAGTCGTAACAAGGTAGCCGTACCGGAAGGTGCGGCTGGATCACCTCCTTTCTAGGGAGCACTGATGAGGCGAGCTTCTTCAAGAAGTTCATCCAGTCCTCATCGACTTCCAGGTCGGTCAGGAACTGCACTTTGAAGCATATGCTGCTGTTTTCCACTCTCCAGTTGCCGGGGACCACCGACAATCAGTACATGAACAACTGAATCAGTATTCTTACTTCAATTTTGCCGAAGAGCAAGAGTGAAGCAGAGGGAAAGCAAGTTTTATTAGAGAACAAGCTACACAGAGGACAGGGTGGATGCCTTGGCGCTTTGGACCGAAGAAGGACGCGGAGACCGGCGAAACGTTCCGGGGGAGCTGCATGCAAGCGTTGATCCCGGAGAGTCCGAATGGGGCAACCCCTCCAGAGTGATGTCTGGAGACCCACATCTGAATCCATAGGATGTGAGGAGGTCAGTGGGCGAACTGAAACATCTCAGTAGCCCGAGGAAGAGAAATCAACCGAGATGCCCGGAGTAGTGGCGAGCGAAACGGGAGCAGCCCAAACCGTTCCTTCGCAAGAAGGGGCGGGGTTGTAGGACCGACAACAAGCAAGTTTGGTGTACTTGAACAGGCTGGAACGCCTGACCAGAGCGGGTGAGAGTCCCGTAGAGCAAGCACTGAGCAAGCGGGTCGGGATCCTGAGTACCACGAGACACGTGCAATCTTGTGGGAAGCTGGGGGGACCACCCTCCAAGGCTACCTATCCAAAGCGACCGATAGTGAACCAGTACCGTGAGGGAAAGGTGAAAAGCACCCCGAGAGGGGGATGAAAGAGTCCCTGAAACCCTGTCCTTACCAGCAGTCAGAGGTCACTGTACTCTTGGAGTACTTAGGACTAATGGCGTGCCTTTTGTAGAATGATCCGGCGAGTGCATCGGCGTCGCCTGGTTAACTCTCGCTAAAGAGAGGGAGCCATAGGGCAACCGAGTGTGAAGAGCGCGTCTGTGGCGTCGATGCGACCCGAAACCGTGTGAGCTACCCATGAGCAGAGTGAAGCGAAGGTGAAACTTCGTCGAGGCTCGCACCCACCAGTGTTGCAAAACTGGGGGAGGACTTGTGGGTAGGGGTGAAATGCCAATCGAACACGGAGATAGCTGGTTCTCCCCGAAATGTATTGAGGTACAGCCACCAGAGAGCATCTGTTGGAGGTAGAGCACTGTTTGGGCTAGGGGCTAAGTGCTAGTTACCAACCCCAGGCAAACTGCGAATGCCAACAGCATAGACTGGTGAGTGAGACGGCGGGGGCTAAGCTTCGTCGTCAAAAGGGAAACAGCCCGGACCACCGGCTAAGGTCTCCAACTCAATGCTCAGTGTCAAAGGCAGTCTCTGCGCAATAACAGCCAGGATGTTGGCTTAGAAGCAGCCACCATTGAAAGAGTGCGTAATAGCTCACTGGTCGAGTGCAGAGGCACCGACAACGTAGCGAGGCTCAAGCATTGGACCGACGCCGTGGATTATCACCTTCGTGGTGATAATGGTAGGGGAGCGTTCTGCGTGCCGAGAAGCCAGATCGTGAGGACTGGTGGAGCGCGCAGAAGTGAGAATGCCGGAATGAGTAGCGTAATGTCTGTGTGAATCAGACACACCGAAAGCCTGAGGGTTCCTGGGCACCGTTGGTCGTCCCAGGGTCAGTCGGGTCCTAAGCCGAGGACGTCAAAGTCGTAGGCGATGGCAAGCAGGTAGGATATTCCTGCACCGGAGACGGTCGTTATGAGAGAAGGGGGGACGCGGTAGGGAAGGTGATCCCAGCAAGTGGACAGGCTGGGTGCCTTGTCTGAAGCGCGTGATCGAGGCAAATCCCGATCACACATCGCGTGACAGCAGGGCCGAGTCCGCGCAAGCGGGCGGTAGTCATCGGTCCCCAGGCCGCCAAGAAAAGCCTCTATCCAGAACGTTCTCCGCCCGTACCGCATACCGACACAGGTAGGCAAAGAGGAATCTCTTCAGGTGAACGAGCGACCCTCTGTTAAGGAACTCGGCAATTTGACCCCGTACCTTTGGAAGAAGGGGGGCCTTAGTAACTTCTGGGTTTATCCCGGGGGTGAGGAGGCGGCACAGAATAGGCCCAACCGACTGTTTACCAAAAACACAGGTCTCTGCCAACACGAAAGTGGATGTATAGGGGCTGACTCCTGCCCAGTGCCGGAAGGTTACGAGGAGCGGTGTGCGTAGCTGCGAATCTAAGCCCCGGTGAACGGCGGCCGTAACTATAACGGTCCTAAGGTAGCGAAATTCCTTGTCGGGTAAGTTCCGACCCGCACGAAAGGAGTAACGAGTTGGGCGCTGTCTCAACAGAGGACTCGGCGAAATTGAAGTACCCGTGAAGATACGGGTTTCCCACGACAGGACAAAAAGACCCCGTGGAGCTTTACTACAGTTTGGCCTGGATACGAGATATGGCGTGCGTAGGATAGGTGGGAGCCGGAGAGACCAGCCTTGTGGGGTTGGAGGAGGCAGCAGTGAAATACCACTCTCGTGATGTGTTGTATCTCATCTTTACCCGTGATCCGGGAAGGAGACAGGGCCAGATGGGTAGTTTGACTGGGGCGGTCGCCTCCCAAAGAGTAACGGAGGCGCTCAAAGGTTCTCTCAGGGTGGATGGACATCACCCGGACAGAGTGCAAAGGCACAAGAGAGCTTGACTGCAAGACGGACAGGTCGAGCAGGGACGAAAGTCGGACTTAGTGATCCCACTAACCCGCGTGGAAGGTTGGTGGCTCAACGGATAAAAGCTACCCCGGGGATAACAGGCTGATCTTGCCCAAGAGTTCACATCGACGGCAAGGTTTGGCACCTCGATGTCGGCTCGTCGCATCCTGGGGCTGGAGTCGGTCCCAAGGGTTGGGCTGTTCGCCCATGAAAGCGGCACGCGAGCTGGGTTCAGAACGTCGCGAGACAGTTCGGTCTCTATCCGTCGTGGGCGTAGGAAGAGTGAGGGCAGTCATCTTCAGTACGAGAGGACCGAGATGGCTTGACCGCTGGTGTGCCAGTTGGGGGGCCTCCCCCACCGCTGGATAGCTATGTCAAGAAGGGATAAGCGCTGAAGGCATCTAAGCGCGAAGCCGCATCCAAGACGACTCTTCCCATCTCTTCGTGAGATCAAGATCCCAGAAAGAACATCTGGTCGATAGGCTGTCTGTGGACACCTGGTAACAGGCGCAGCCAAGCAGCACTAATGATCGTACGGCTTGTTTCACTTGTCTCTGCTTCCTCTGGCTCTCGGCAAAATTGAGGTAAGAATACTGAATGTAGTTGGATCAAAGAAACCGACACCATTGTTTAGAAATAGCGTCAATGGATGTCGTTTTTTTGTGCCCTTTTTAGGAGAATGTTGAAAACCTGGCTGTTTTTGTGGATAAGTATATAATAATTGTGGAAAACTTGGAGATTTACCTCTCTTTCCGATAGGCTCATCCTGGAAGTTGCACTACATAAGGATGCGATTAATCACCTTTTTGAGAATCTTCCCTCAATCCCTCCGAACTAAATGCGACTCTGGACTTAGCGAATATAGAGAAAGACGCAAATTGGATATATAGCCAATTTCGGGTCATTACGGGCTAGAGTGTCGTCAGGCGATATAGAATGCGCGAGCATCTCTTCTGAGATGACATCAGGATGAATGGGACGATGACGAAGAGTGCCTTTGATGATTAGCGAGGCGCTGGATAAGCAATATATCCAGCGCCTCGCTTGTTTTAACTTTCCGTATAAGCCCTATATAGCAGAGGATCTACATGTGCAAGAAGTAGTACAGTGGTGCCAGTACCAGCGTGATCGTGCTGAGCAGCTTGATCAGTACGTGAAGCGAGGGACCGGCGGTATCTTTGAAGGGATCGCCTACCGTGTCGCCAATAACGCTGGCTTTATGTGGCTCGCTCTTCTTGCCGAGGACGATACCTTCTGGGTCAGTGCGATCCACCGGTTGTCCTTTGACGTTGACGCGCAGGAAACCCGCCTCGATATATTTCTTCGCGTTATCCCATGCGCCACCGCCATTGTTGAGGAAGAGGGCCATCACAATGCCGCCCATCGTCGCAACCATCAACATACCCGCAGCGGCCTGGGGACCGAGCAGAACGCCAACCAGAATTGGTGTGAGAACGGCAATTGCTCCAGGCAGGATCATTGCTCGTAGCGCCCCGTTGGTACTGATATCGACGCAGCGGGCGTAGTCGGGATCAACGCGATCCTCCGGGTTCTCAGCCATGATATTGGGCTGCTCCTGGAACTGGCGGCGAACTTCCTCGATCATCCGTTTGGCGGCGGTGCCCACCGCGCGGATTGCCAGTGAGCAGAAGAAGAAGATCAGGGCCAAGCCAAGCAGGGCCGCAATGAAGATCGGCATATTGGCCAGATCGACGCGGTAGACCGCAGGGTCATGCTTGAAGCCATACAATACGTCCAGATAGGCGCTGAAGAGCAAGAACGCCGCCAGAGCCGCAGAACCCAGACCATAGCCTTTGGTTAACGCCTTCGTGGTGTTGCCCACGCTGTCGAGCGCATCAGTGATATTACGAGCATCTTCGGATTGTCCACCCATTTCGCTGATACCACCAGCGTTATCGGTGATCGGTCCAAAGGTGTCCATCGTCAGGATATAGGCACAGCTCATGAGCATGCCCACAGTGGCGACGGCGGTACCAAAGATGCCGCTGACGTTGATGATACCCATCTTTTGCAGCTCGATCGGAATGTTGACCTGGCTGCCAAAAAAGTAGGAAAGACCAAGCGCCGCACAGATCGCCAGCACCGGCATAACCACACATTCAAGACCGATGGTAACACCCTGAATAATCGTAGTCGCAGGACCGGTCAGGGACGACTCGGCAATTTCACGAACTGGTCGCCACGTGCCAGCTGTGTAGTATTGAGTGATGAATACGAAGGCAATGCTAAGCAAGATACCCACAACACCAGCCAGCCCATACCAGACCCAGGCAGGAATGCCATAGTTAGCGGTAGTATCGTTGCCACCAAGCAGCAAGTAGCTACCAGCAAATATTCCGATAGCCGAGATAGCACAGGTGATGTAATAACCGACGTTCAGCTGGTTCATGGCGATCTCGCTGGGATCGCGACCATTGGCCTGCTCCGGTTCGGTCACGACAGATGGACGAATATACAGGACGCCGAGCGCTGAGGCGATGATACCAAACGCGCCAAGCACCAATGGAAAGAGCATCCAACCGATATTGTTGGTTGCTTGATAGAGGGTTGCACCAAGAATCATCGTGCCGATATTTTCGGCGGCAGTAGACTCGAAGAGATCAGCGCCGCGACCGGCACAGTCTCCCACATTATCGCCTACCAGGTCAGCAATAACAGCCGGGTTACGAGGATCGTCCTCTGGAATATTGGCCTCCACCTTTCCCACCAGATCGGCTCCCACATCTGCTGCTTTCGTGTAAATGCCGCCGCCGAGCTGGGCGAAAAGGGCAACGAAGCTGGCACCAAAGCCGAATCCAACGATCAGTGAAGGCGCGAGTGCAGGTTGAGACAGGCCTCCAAAGAGCATGAAGAGGGCTGAGACACCAAGCAGGGAAAGCGCGACGACCAGAAAACCCGAAACTGCTCCACCACGTAAAGAGACAACCAGCGCCTCACCCAGACTGCGCCGGGCGGCACTTGCGGTACGACTATTAGACTGCACGGCAACATACATACCGATATAGCCCGAGACACCAGAGCAGAAAGCTCCAACCAGAAATGCTACGGCTGTATGCCATGCCAGGTTGATTTTATCGGCTTGAGAACCCTGACCGAGCAGAGCTAACGCGCCTGCCACCAGGAT
This sequence comes from Reticulibacter mediterranei, assembly GCF_016587455.1. Taxonomy (NCBI): domain Bacteria; kingdom Bacillati; phylum Chloroflexota; class Ktedonobacteria; order Ktedonobacterales; family Reticulibacteraceae; genus Reticulibacter; species Reticulibacter mediterranei. The sequence continues at coordinate 4,339,362 of NZ_BNJK01000001.1, forward strand.
TGCAGCCAGTACAGACAGCATCGCGATTGTCCGATACTGGCGATTGAGAAAAGCCGTTGCGCCTGCGAAAATAGCATTCGCTATCTTCTGCATACCGGGGGTGCCTGTGTCTTTACGTAGTACATAGAAGACAAGGTAGGCTGCAAACACCACAGCAAGCAGGCCCACGACTATGGGAACCCAGATATAATTGACCATTAAAAACCCTTCCTCCATAAGCAAGTCGGCACTTTTCGACATTGAGTATCAATGCGAAATCAATAGGCATCTTAGAGATGGCTATTATAATGGGAAGATGAAGTACCCTATCAAAGAGAGATTTGGTACACGTTGTAGTAGAATGTCTTTATTATTTATCATACTGTCTCGTTCTTCGTCAAGCTTTGAATATGCACGAGATCACTTTCATCAGGATCACAAGAATTGATTAGATCGGCCTCCTATGCTCATTTCTATCCTATTATAAACTGTACACCCTCCAAAAAATGGTAAAAAATATAGCCGGTCACAGGCGGTTGTTGTGTTATATATAGCCGGTTGCAACCGGAAATGCCAGTAGCCGTGCTTTTACACTGAAAAGCCTATTCTTGCAGAAAGTTTGATATAATGATGGGAAAGGATGTATACCTCTGACCACATGTTGATGAGTACCTGGCTTTCTCTCATGCGCAGTCGCGAGATTCAGGAGACTTGCTATGGGGTGAAGATTTCCGCAGTGCAGGCGGCACAACTGGTCGGACGTAACGAGCGGCGTATCCGGGATTGGATTGCTACACGCCGCCTACCTGCGATCAAAGTTGGCCAGAGTTGGCAGATTGATATCGAGGATCTAGAGCGACTTCCTGGTATCACTATTGATCGTACCCAATTAGAGGCGTTATGGAGCCGGGAGGTCGGCGCGTTATCAGAATTGCGTCAGCGTGTGCGCGATCTGGAGGAGGTCGTGTTGAATTTGCGGAATGAGGTGGCGCAACTCAAGATGCGCTTGCAGGATATTGAGGGCGCTCAAAGAGCCAGCGTGCTCTTTGAACATGCCGAACAGATCCCCCTTGATTTACGCATGTACGCTACTGTAACGCCTCCCTTCCCTGATTTTGAAGACCGTGCAGGCGGTCAGGAGGTGGAGCCGCCCCCAGGCTCCGTTCGAGTGAAGCAGTTTGCTTTAATTCATAAAGTTCACGCTGCTATGCTGACCTACCAGATTGAGACCGGTAAGATAGAAGATACGCCCCTGAGCATGGGTAATGGTCGTAAAGCACACTGGTTGACGCCAGAGCAGCAAAGAGCAGTGATTGTATTCTGGCGGCGCAACGGCACACATTTTGTTCCCTGTCCTATCTGTCCACATACTGCTATGTAAGAGTCTCTCGAAATGTCGTAGTCGAGCAATTGATCGCGCAACAAGTTCCCCCGCGATCAATTGCTCGACTACGACATTTCGAGATTACTGTTATGGGCGTCTGCCCCAGGCGGTGAGATAGAACCAGAGACAATTGAAATTGTCGGATTGTACCTCTTCCAGCGCTTTTTGATAGAGCTTATCCGCCTCTTCCTGAGTAATCAGGCCGGTCTGGACCATCATAGGTTGAAGCAGCTTCATAAACGTTCTCATATCCTCATAGAAGCTCTGGTGAAAAGCTGACCCGTTAGAACAATCAACGGCATAGGCGTGGACCTGCACATCCTGGCAACCAGCTCGACGTAAGAAGCTCCCTAGCATGGGCGTGACGCTTGTCTGTCGTCCGTCTGGCGAAAAGATGTTGCCGGTTATCTGAATAGCTTTGAGGCTGAGAGCGCTATAGCGCTCCATTGCCTGGTTTGCGCTGATCGGCCACTCGCATTCGGTCAAACGAATAATGCCGCCAGGCCGTGTCACGCGCACATATTCTTGCACCAGATCAGGCCAGGCATTGATGGTGCGAAAGAGAAATGATGCCAGCAGACGTGCATTGACCAGATCGAAGGAGGCATCAGGAAAGTCCAGGCCATCCAGAATGTTCACTTCCTTAAAGGAGGCGTTGTCTTGCTGCTGTTGCTGCGCTTGAAAGCGTGCATACTCAATCATGAGGTGGCTGACATCGATGCCTGTGACTCGCTTATTGGGATATCTGCGTGCCATTTCCAGCACCCACTCGCCGGGGCCACAGGCGATATCCAGGACATCGTGAACCTGCTCAAGGCTTGTCTGTTCGGCTAGAGGTCCACCCATCGCCTGTGTCAGCATCCGGGCCTGTCTGGTGAGGCGTGCCATTTCTGCCGCATTTTCAGGATCGGTAAAATATGCGTTCTGATCGGATGGTATGTGAGGTGGTGTGGACATAATTCCTCCACTTCCCTGGTTTTTCTCTCATGTTAGAATTATCTCTCCTAATTATAGGATCAAAAGTGTTTTCTCCGCAACACAGCGTTTTTTTTATGTGTATGCATCTGTACTATTTTTCTGATATTTTTGAGAATTAAATTGTAATGGCTGCTCTTATGTTGTTGGCATAGGTAGTAAGCTCATCTGCCTTTACTAGCTGTGGAGCGTCCCATCACTTTTGCAAAGGGAGAGGAAAACCGCTATATATAGAGCTTCTGGCATCAATAGCCCCTGGCGAGGAGGAGAGGGAGAGCTTTCTGAACATGACCACTTTCATGCTGGATGAAGGCCCTGCGTTAAGGAAGAAGCTTGGTAGCCGCGTTCTCCTGACATGCCGGTTTATTCGCTCTTTCTCTCGATGGTTGTCCAGACCCCAGGCAGAGCCAGTTGCCGAAAGATCTCATCTATCCTTTCTGGTGAATAGGGGAGTTCGGCCTCGATCCACCAGGTGAGCAAGTTCAAAAAGGCCCCGGCCAGGTACTGAGCTACTACTGCCGGGGGAATCGACGGAGCGCGTTTTTGTGAATAGGTCCTCTCCAGGGCTTGCTCAATGCTTCTGCTTAACGTCGTCTGGAACACTTCCCACACCCTTTCCCCTGCATGGCCCCGCACAAGCGCTCGAAATTGTGAAGCATGTTCCTGGATATGGCGAAAGAGCGCCAGGCTGGGAAGAAGAGCTTGCTCGACAGCGTTGTGGGCCATTGGCTGTGAAAGCTCCTCAAGCATCTGTTTGAGCAGTGCTGCCTGCACATCCTCCTTATCAAAGTAATGAGCATAAAACGTGGAGCTCCCAACGCCTGATCGCTCCAAAATGTCTCGGACGGTGATCGCTTCATACCGTTTTTCTTGCAACAGTTCTATCAAAGCGGATTGCACTAGATGGCGGGTGCGCCGAGAACGGCGATCGTGTTTCTCTTGCTTCATGGAAAGGCTTCTCCTTATCGGACAATTTCGGCAAGGTGTGCGGTAGTGAGCATTTCTCTCGTATTGCTGCTTGACCGGACACACCGACCCCCTGTTTAATAGATACCGAGCACTATCTCCATTACAGGATAGTCTGTTTTTCTCAAAGGAGCAAGTTCTATGCATTCGTTCACGCATATCCACAAAGAGTCTGGTGCGGCGTCTGCCTCCCAGAGACGAGGGATCGTCGCCTTCTCAGCCTGGAGGTATGACCTGCTTGTGCAGTGGTTTGTCATGCATGGCAAAGAGCAGGCGTTTCGGCGCATGACTACTGATCTGGCCGGGCTTCAACCCGGTGAGAGCGTGCTGGATGTGGGCTGTGGCACCGGCACGCTGGCGCTGGAGGCCAAAAAGCGCGTTGGGGGAACTGGTCGCGTCTGTGGGATTGATCCTTCGCAATCTTTACTGGCTGGTGCCCACCGCAAAGCAAAGCGCAACAGTCTCTCCATCGATTTTCAGCCTGGAGGAATCGAGCAGATTCCTTTTCCCGATCACTCGTTCGACGTGGTGCTCTCTACTTTTATGATGCACCATGTGCCTGATGACCTCAAGCGGCAGGGATTCGTTGAAATTGTCCGCGTGCTCAAAGCAGGAGGACGCCTGCTGCTCATCGATTTCAAGCGTGCAGAGGAACACCAGAGCCAACCTGAACCACTTGGGGCGGGCTCAATGGGGCTGCAAGACCTGCCTGCCCTCATGAAGGATGTGGGCTTCTCTCAGATAGAAATGGGGGAGATCCCTTTTCACATCAGAAGTGCTGTTGCAGTTCACAAACACTACGGCTTTATTCGAGCGCGAAAAGGCCTGGTCGCGGAGAAATAAGGAGAAGTATTATGCTCATGCTCGATCTTTCTATAGATGAACTGCTGACCACTACCCGCTCAGTACGCAAACGGCTGGACCTGGCGCGCCCTGTGGAAGCAGCAGTGATCCAACAATGCCTCTCTCTGGCCTTGCAGGCTCCTACCGCTGGGGCGCAAGAGCACTGGCATTTCGTGGTCGTCACTGATCCCGCCTTGCGTTCGGCTCTGGCTGCACTCTATCGGAAGGTGGCGGCCCCGATGCTGCAACAGAGTGCACAATGGATCGCTTCAGCCACCGATGAGAAGGAAGCGGCAAGCCGTACCAGGATGGCTGACACGTCGCAGTACCTGATGGAGCACCTGCACGAGGTTCCGGTCCACGTCATTCCCTGCATCCAGGGCCGTACCGAGAACCGCTCTCTTGTCGAGCAGGCCAGCTTTTGGGGTTCGATCCTGCCTGCCACCTGGAGCTTCATGCTTGCCGCACGTTCACGCGGCCTGGGCACAGTCTTGACAAACTTCCACCTCTTCTACGAGAAAGAGGCAGCGAACATCCTGGATATCCCTCACGAACAGATCACACAGACCGGGCTCATCCCTGTCGCCTATACCCTGGGGACGACGTTCAAACCCGCTGCTCGTAAGCCGTTGGATCAAGTGCTGCACTGGAATCGGTGGTGAAGAGGAATACGCTCGAAATGTCTACCGCCTTTCTCTACAAACTATCGACATGAATACAGTATGATGCTCTTCCGAGAGCGCATTGAGAAAAAGGAGTTCTGCATTGCCACATCATCGGAACACCATCCAACACCATCTTGCCAGCAGTAGCTCTGCTGGGTCACTGCTGACGCTCCACCAGGTGAGCAAAGCCTACCAGACGCCATCTGGTTCATTTATCGCACTGCGCGATATCGACCTGGGCATTCACCAGAATGAGTTTGTCGCCGTCGTCGGAAAGTCCGGCAGTGGGAAATCAACGCTGATCAACCTCATCACGGGGATTGATCGCCCCTCAACGGGTGAGGTGATGGTCGATGGGACGCCTATTCACCGGCTGAGCGAGAACCAGCTCGCTCTCTGGCGTGGGCGCAACGTCGGCATCGTCTTCCAGTTTTTTCAGCTCCTGCCTGTTTTGACGATTATTGAAAACGTCATGTTGCCTATGGATCTGTGCAATACGTACCCTGCCAGTCTCCGACGTGATCGTGCTCTGACGCTTCTCGAACAGGTTGGGATCGCCGCGCAGGCCCAGAAATTGCCGACAGCGCTCTCAGGAGGTGAGCAGCAGCGTGCGGCGATTGCGCGAGCGCTGGCCAATGACCCTCCGCTCATCGTTGCTGATGAACCAACTGGCAACCTCGATACCCGGACTGCTGACGCGGTGCTCAAACTGTTTACTGACCTGGTTGTGCAGGGGAAAACGGTCGTGTTTGTCACCCATGAACGCGACATCAGACGCCACGTCAGCCGACAGATAACACTGGTGGATGGTCGCGTAGACGATGATGCACGAGGCGAAGCGCATCATCGAGCGTCAGGGGAGGTACAGCAGTGACAAGGCTTCTTTTCATCAAGCTGCTCAAGGATCTACGAACAACCTGGACGCGCATCCTCCTGATGATTGTCGCTATCAGTATCAGTCTGGTCGCTTTCGGCACCGTGCTGTATACGCGTTCAATCATCGATCCCCAGATCAGCAACGGCTACACGAGCACTCAACCTGCTTCAGCCAGAATCGTGCTCTCTGAGGGAGTCGAGCAGGAGCAGGTTGACTCCATCCGCAGCCTGGCTCTGGCTGAACCTGGCATCATCGACGCGTCGCTGCGGGCCGTGAGCACGTTCCAGATGCAGACACAGGACGCTCGCTTGTCGGCGATCCCGCTCCAGCTCTTCATCGCTGCCCCCAACGATCCGATGAGGATTGCCAGGTTCCCGGTTGAGCAAGGGAGCTGGCCGCCTCCTCCCAACGGAGTCCTGATCGAGCGGGAGGCCCTCAAGTTCCTGAACCTGAAAGTTGGTGACAGCTTGGTGATTGCAGGTCTCGACGGCAGGCCGGTTTCCCTCAGAATCACCGGAGTTGTCCATGACCCGAGTCTGGCGCCTGCCTACGAGGAGCAAAAGGGCTACGGCTATATCTCGACGGCGACCCTCCCGCTTCTGGGCAAACCGCCCGTTCTCGACGAACTGGCGATCACTGTCGCGGACCAGCCTGGAGGAACGGTGCCAAGCCACAACCGAGAGGTCATCGTACAGACCGCGCTGCGTCTCGCCAACCGGTTGAAGCAAACACACCACCTCTCCATCGAGCAGATACAAGTTCCTCCCCCCTATCAACATCCGCACCAGGGGCAGATGAACATGCTGCTGCTGGCGCTTCTCGCCTTCGGCGTCCTGTCGTTGTTGCTCAGCGCCATCCTGGTCGCCACCATGTTGAACGGACTGCTCACCCGGCAGATCCCTCAGATCGGGATACTGAAAGCTATCGGTGCTCGTTCGCGTCAGATCTTGCAGTTGTACCTGATCATGACGCTGCTGGTGACGGCGGTCGCCACCACCCTGGCCTTCATTCCCGGCATCATATTGGGGCGTGGATGGGCCCAACTAATGCTGGTTAGCATGCTGAACATGGACCCGACGAGCCTCGCAGCTCCGTGGTGGACGTACGCGCTCGTCATCACCTCCGGTGTTGGTCTGCCGTTGGTGATGACACTGATCCCTCTCATGCGGGCAAGTCGCAGAACGGTTCGGGAGACGCTCGACGACCGTGGCATGGGCCAGAAGGTGCTCAGAGCAAAGGGCTTTGATACCTGGCTGAGCAGGCTGCGCGGCCTCGACCGCAAGTGGCTCCTGGCGCTGCGCAACACCTTTCGGCGTCGAGCGCGCTTCGGGTTCGCGGTCGGATTGCTGGCGCTGGCCGGGGCCATTTTTATCAGCGGACTGAACACATTAGCGGGCATCGAGGCGATACCAGATACTCTGGCGGCGGAACAACGATGGGACATTGAAGTAGCACTGGATGCACCAGTTTCCACAACCAGGCTCGAAAGCGTCGTTGCACGCATCCCGCATGTGACCCATGTCGAAACCTGGACCTCGGAGCCAATGGCACCTCAGTCCTCTGGACAGGTCGACGTCACTACGACGTATCCAGATCAAGGGCACGGCTCTCTGAATGTGACCACGGTGCCGGCGACTTCATCAGTATTCGTCCCACCCCCCGTTCTGGAGGGGCGATGGCTGCGTTCAGATGACACGAACGCGATGGTTCTCCCTCAGATGATGAAGAACCTGTTGCAAGGTCGGCGCGTTGGCGAAGCGACCATCCAACTCGCGGTTGGGGGAAAACGCACCACCTGGCGCGTCGTGGGCATCGTAGAGGAATTGTTCGCGCCAACGTGCCCCTGTGTGTCGCGTGCTGGCTTCGATCAGGTCACCGGTCGCACCGGGCAGGCCAACATCATCCGCATCGTCACCGATAGTCACGATGCGCAGACACGGATGGCTCTTGGTCAGATGGTCAGGCAAACGCTGACGAATGCCGCGATCAAGGTGCGGTACGTGCGGCCACTCGACTGGCTTACTGCGGTCTCAACAGGCCACCTTTCTGTGCTGGTTATCGTCTTCCTGGTGATGGCCTCGGTCATGGGTGTGGTTGGACTGATAGGGCTGGGTTCGACGATGAGCACAAACGTGCTCGAGCGCACTCGCGAGTTCGGTGTGATGAGAGCGATTGGGGCACCTGCCTCCATCGTGCGCCGCGTCGTGGTTGCCGAAGGCGTCTTTACGGCTGCTTTATCGTGTGTGGTTGCGGTCATTGTCGCTCTCCTTCTCACCAGGGTTATGGACGTGGGGCTTGGCAACCTGTTTCTCGGCGCGCCGCTACCGTGGCGGTTCTCGACAATCGCGTTGCTTGTCTGGGCAGTGGCAATCGTCCTCGGAGCAGTACTGACCACCCTGGCTCCTGCCTTTCGGGCATCTCGACTGACCGTTCACGAAGCGCTTACGGCTCTCTGAGAGAGGACGCACGCGGAAGGACCGACGGCGGCAATCACCACGCTGCCGGTCCTTCCATGTACAGCATGCATGCTACGAAAGGCTTGAACCCTGTTCTGTGGCAGAGACTCGAACGAGCTTTCCTTAAACAAGGCGGGAAGCTTTCCTACGAAAACTTCCCGCCTTGTTTTGAAGTGGGGCTGAGAGGGATCGAACCTCCGACGCACGGTTTAGGAAACCGACGCTCTATCCACTGAGCTACAGCCCCAACTCCCTCTATATTACCATAGCTGGTCAACAGTCGCTACACTTTTTAAGGTCAGAATTATATTTCGTAAATTATAAGGCGGATATCTAACCAAGAGATATCCGCCTGTTAGCTTTATTGTGCATGGGGTCTGGAAACGATGTTCTTCGCCAATGTATAATTGCTGCGCTTGCATTATAGCGCGAGCGCGACAATGGCTACTGGCTGATGAACGTCACTCCCGGTCCTGTGTGAAATTGCCAGCGGGTGACTGCCCAGGGATTGGCACCCCAGTTCATCGAACTGGCGATGACGCTACTATTGCCCTTTACCTGCTCAACAACTCCGACATGTCCCAGCCAGGATGCTCCCTGCACCCCGCTCTGTAAGACAATGATCGATCCCACCTGGGGAGTAGAAGAGACGCGCCAACCGTACTCATTGGCCCGTTGCGGCCATTGCCACGCGTTGGCATTGTCCGTCCAGGGAACATAAGTGCCGTGCAGATCATGGTAGCGCTGGTCGGCATACCATGTGCATGCACCATATGGAAATGCGTTTCTTGCGCTTTCCATCGCTACTGCGTTCGCTCGCATAAGAACCCGAGGCGCTTGCAGAGCGTTCATGGCCCCCTTTGCAGAATGACGAGCAGCTATGTTGTCGTCAGCAACACAGGTCATCATACTGCTAGAATCCGGGCTGATGTGATTTGTTAACCCGCCCGAAGAACTACCCGGTGTTTGGGTATGCTCGCCTTCGGAACAGGAAGATACTCCAGATGTGTGCGCGACCCGTTTGAGCGGAGGCGCACTCTTGCCCTCTACATGTCCCCCGACAGTGGCTCCTGTTATGAGCAAACCAAATATTGCTGCTACACCTGTCCTTGCTACAAATTTCATTACCTTATGTGACTGAATTAACTTCCAGACGTGTTGATGTGTTTGCAATGTATCCTCTCTCGATTCTACGACTTGCAGACCCCCGCATGAAATCGTTCCTTTCTCGACACAGACGCAGACGATTGGTTCAATCAACTGGCGTTTCAGTAAAAAAGGAACTAATGCATAGTAGCACTATACACAGTGAGTTGTCATGGTACATACTGATATATAGATCATATGGGCTAGAGAGAGAAAGAATTTATCATTTCTAGCTCTTAATGCATAATAATATACTATTTTAAAGTTGCAACCAGTAATTTAATTATATAGTTACTTTTGGTAAATTACATAAACTCATCATTAGTTGAGGCGAGAAGACGGATTTGATCGTATTGTAAATAGTGATCCTGGTCACTCGGCCGCTTGCCCGGCCTGTAAAGTGGAAAATTGAAGATAGCGCTACTTTTCGTGAATGATTGAAGCATGTACGATGGATTGAAATGGAAGAAGGAGATTCAGCTATGAGCGATCATAAAGAGACGAAAAAAGAGCAGCAGCAGAAGACCCACACAACCTCTCGTGAGCATGAGGCTGAGCGCAACGAGGCCGAGCACGAGATTCGTGAGGCTGCTCGTCACGCAGCTCATGAGAGAGAAGAAGAGCGCAAAGAGGCTGAAGAGGAGATTCGCGAGGCTGCTCGTAAGGTTGCTGAAGAGTCGGACAAGGGCAAAAAACAAAAGAAGCACTAAAAACATAGGTGAAACGAAGGCCGCACCAGTTGCTATGCTGGTGCGGCTTCTTGCTATCTTGATGTCTTTTTTCGTGATCATCAGGATGGTGCAAGTTATAGAAAGTTCTCCTATGAAGATGAGCCTCGCACCTTTATAGGATGGATGCGCAATGCCACCGAATACTCCGCTGCAAACTGTTCTGGCGAACCAAATGTGCTGGTCATCCAATGACGATATTTTGCTAGATAGAGCTGATGTTGGTCAGCTGGAAGTTCAGAAGTGCTGACTTGGGCACGCCCTGTAAATACTATGATTCCAGAACCAGTCCGGTAGCCATCAAAATGCAGCGCCACCTGGGAATTTCGGCGCACAAAATCCAGGCGTCTGGCATGAGCTAGATTATAGACCAAAAAATTGGAAGCTGTCTCATCCCACCAGAACCAGACGGGGGCGGGCTGAGGCATTCCACGCGTATCCACCGTAGTAAGCCATATGAGATACTCTTCATGGACACGACGCCGTACATTTTTGCCAAAAAGCGTGTTGTCACCTGGAAGTTGAAAGCTCATTCTTCAAAGTCCTTTCGTTTATTGCTCTTCTGCACGGTGGAGTAAGTGCAAACGTTGACATTACTCTCATTCCTTTCGGAGAAGGCAAGGTCATCATCGTCCTTGCTCTATCTGTGGTACGCGCCGGCTTGACACAAGCATACCATTGAGCTATCTTTAAAACAAGAACGTACAAAAAAGGTAGGTACTCTCCTGGAGGAAAGTATGGGTACACAGGTAGAAGCCCGCTTCTTTCAGTGTCCAGTTGATGCTGGATTGGCGTTGATGGCTGGCAAGTGGAAGCCGCGTATTTTATGGAAATTGTATCGCTACCAGATCATGCGGTTTGCTCAGTTTAAGCGCATGCTACCTGGTATCACCGATAAGATGCTCACCCAGCAATTACGTGAATTAGAAACAGATGGGTTGATTATAAGGACGGTGTACCCTGTGGTTCCCCCTAAAGTCGAGTATACCCTCTCCACTTTTGGCAGGACGCTTGAACCAGTGATCGCAGCGATTGCAACCTGGGGAGAAACGCATGAGCAGGAAATTCGTTCCCATTTAGAGCCAGACAATGTTGCTTTGCAAGAGAAATCATCTTGAGGCTAGAAAGCCGCTAAATAAAAATGGTTCAGTTTGCCTTTATCTACCATATGGCTGAAGCTGCCAATTGGCCTGTAATCCAGCGGAACGGCCTGCACAGCACTAGCGCACTGCTGGATCTTGCGGACATCTGCGGAGAGGACCGGGAACGATTGGAGAAGCAGCAGCGATTGACGCATACCGAACTACTGAATGGGGTTCAGCTTCGGGATCAACGACCCATGCCTCCGACAGCTCTGGCAAACTGCTTGATCGGCCTCACGCCGTCCGAATGGTACGCACTTATCAATGCCCGCGTCTTCTTCTGGCTCGATCCGGCGCGACTCAATCGGCATCGAGCGGCCTGTGAACCACGCCCTCAGGTCGTGTTGACGGTGGATGCAAGCAAGCTCGTGGCTGCCTATGCTGAGAAGATTGCCGTAACACCGATCAATACCGGGAATGCCCGTCGTCGTCCCGCCAGGCGGGGAGCGGCAACCTTCGTTCCTTACGCGGCCTGGATCACCTCCGCCTGGACCAGCGAAGCTGCAAGCCTGGGCACCCCGGTACGGCCATCGTCGCATCATCCTGTGGAATTGACCGTTACTGGATCGATCCCAGATATCATGCAATTCGTTGTCGAGGTACAGCAACTGGCACCCGGACAATTGTTTACTCCAGCCTATCATTGATCTGGTCTTCTCCTCTCATGGCCAGTTCCATCTCATTGAGTAAGATGCGTAGAAAACATTTACTATCTTTCTGTGTGGTAAAAACAGGCGGAGTTGTCAGGGAAGGAAGGCAGGCACATATGATTTGGAAACGGGTGAATGCCTGCACTTGATAGAATATGGCACAGTTATGATATACATCGCAGTTGACTGTGCGGTATAAATCTGGTAGAGTGAAACAGAAAAGTTTTCTATTGGGTAGAAAGTATAGTAAAAGCGATGGCAAGACGATCACTATCAAAACAGCCGCCCTCCATTGTGGAGGTCGCGGAGCGCGCTGGGGTTTCTATCGCCACAGCCAGCCGAGTTATGAGTAATTCATCGTATCCTGTGAATATCGCGACGCGCGAGAAGGTGTTAAAAGCTGCAACGGAGCTGGGGTATACACCGAATTCGCTGGCGCGGAGCCTCCGTTCTCAGCGTAGTAAGCTGATAGCTGCCATCGTTGGTGATAATGCTGACCCCTATTTTGCCGAGATTATGCGTGGTGTGGAAGATGTTGCCAGTGAGCATGGCTATCTCACCATTGTCTGCAATTCGGATCGCCAGCCTGCAAAAGAGCTGCATTATCTGCGTACATTGCGCGATTACCGGGCCGATGGCGTGCTCTTTGCTGGTGGTGCGCTCAATGAGCCGAGTCATGCTCAACGCCTTGAAGAGGTCGTGAACGAGATGAAGAGTCGCGGGGCGGCAATCATTACGCTGGCTCAACATACGCTGGGTGTGCCATCGATACAGACTGATAATTTCGGTGGTGCGCGTGCGATGACGACGCGATTGTTGGAACTGGGGCATCGTCGTATTGCGTTTGTGGCCGGTCCCTCTAATTTGACGGTTGCCAATGTGCGCTTGCAGGGCTATATGGCGGCACTGGTTGAAGCTGGTCTGTCGCTTGATCCACATTTGATCCTGACGGGTAATTTTGATCGCGAGGGGGGGCAGCGTGCAGCTCACGATATCGCGCAGATTCCAGTGGAGCACCGACCAACGGCTATCTTTGCTGCCAACGACCAGACCGCTTTTGGCGTGATGCTGGGGCTGGGAGAGATGGGCTGGCGGGTACCGGACGCTATCTCCGTCTGCGGCTTCGGTGATTTGCCAATGGCACAGATCGTCTTTCCCCAGTTAACGACGGTGAGTATCCCTTTGCGTCAACTTGGCCGCACTGGTACTCTCCGCTTGCTGGCAGCCCTGCGCAATGAAGAGATTCCCCCGCTGGAGGTGCTGCCAACGACCGTTGTAGAGCGCAGTTCGACCGCGCCCTACAGGGAAGCGTTATAGACGCTGTTTGCGCTTGCCAAGCCTCTGCTCCCCCGTCACTTTCGTTTCCTCTGGTAACACAGGCTCTCCTGTTTCCTGATCGTAGATAACGGGAGTGACCTGCTCGCGGCGAATGGCGTTGATCGGCTTCGTCCCTGCTGGTGGCGGGGTAGTACGTGGTCCAGGCTTTGATGTGGGCCATGCAGGATAGTGAACCCGGTAGCTTTCGACTGTTGTATCGGGAGCAGGTTGCGCCACTGCCTGAGTTGTATCTTGCGTTGCTGTTTTGGCTTCAGCCTTCTGAGTCATCTTGTTGTCCTCCTTATGTATTTGTCACGCAGCAAGCGGGAAAAATAAAGACAACCATGCCTATGTACCTGTTCGCGAAGAGGATACAGTACTTTTAGGCGCATAACCGTTATGGTGCCTTGCCCACTCGTTGCATAAATTGACAAGCTCTTACTTTCTATTGTACACCGATAAATCCACTCTATGCGATGGAAGAACGGAGATGAATATTCTATGAAAGTATTAATTACCGGTGCAACTGGTCTACTTGGTGGACATCTTATAAAGCAATTGCAGGAGCGCGGTGAGAATATTCGGGCGTTGGTATTGCCCGTTGAAAATACGGATAAATTGACGGCGCAAGGCGTAGAGGTCGTGCGAGGAGATATCACTGATGGCAGTTCACTTGGTCCGGCCGTGGAAGGGGTTGATCTCATTTTTCATCTGGCAGGCATGATGGGCGTCTGGCGGCCTCTCTCTGATTATCGCCTGGTCAATGTCAATGGTTCGGAGAATCTCTATAAAGCAGCACAGAAGGCCGGTGTACGGCGTTTTGTACATACCAGCTCTCATACCGTCTATGGTCTGGGGTATGGCCGCTTCATGACCGAAGAAGATCCCCTGCGACCTGATCCCGATCCCTATAGCCTGACCAAAGCGGAAGGCGATCGCGTGATCCGCCGCCTGTTGCTCACAAGCGACATGGAGACAGTGATCCTGCGTCCCGGCACGTTCTTTGGCCCTGGCGATCATCTGCATTTTGGTCGCATGGCCCAGAAGGTCAAGGATGGCAAAGGGTTGCTGCTGGGCAAAGGCGATAACGCGCTGCCGTTCTGCTATGTCACCGATATTGTGCAGGGTTATATGCTGGCCGCGTATCACGAAAAGGCTCCGGGCAACGTGTACAACATTACCAATGATCGCCCGTTGACGCAGAAAGAAATGTTTGATGCCATTGCTGATGCTGTTGGTGGTCAGCGCCCGACCCTTCATCTGCCCTACCTCCCCATTTATGCAGGTGCGACGGTTGCCGAGAGGATTTTTGTCGCGGCGAATCTCAAAATGAAGCCGCCCGCCACACAGCTTGGCGCAATGATGTTTGGCTCCGACAATCGCCACAGCGTAGACAAAGCCCGGCGCGAACTGGGTTATGAGCCACAAGTGAGCCTGCGCGACGGTATCAAATTGGCCGCCGAGTGGTTCAATGCCGGTGGCTTCAACAAACCACCTGTCACTGCTGCCAGCCAGAACGCTCCTCTCGCCGGTGCCCGCAACTAATCTTTATAGTGAGCATGTAATTAAACCGGCCAATAATAAAGAGTGATTGCAATTGGAAAAAGCTGTTTTTGATTGCAATCACTCTTTGTTATACTCCAGCCACCAAACACAGGCTTCTTCAAAGAAAGCGATACCTGCCTCAATAACATGAATCGCGCCTTCAACTGAGTTTGCTTGCGGTTGATGGTGTAAATACACCTTGGCCGCAGCCTCTACAACCGGCCTGGCAGCAGGAACAACACGGGAGGGTCAAGATTATACATGTTTTTCCCCTTTAAGCATAGTGGAGCGATTTATCGCGTTGGAGCAGCCTGGGAAGCTTCCCAGGCTGCTCCAACGCGATAAATCGCTCCACTACGACGGACATTGTAGTTTATAAGCCAGGGATGAGATTGCGTCTAACCTCATTCCTGTTTGCTATACATTAGCCCATTGTGCTAACTTTTTTGCCAGCGCCTTTGAAACCGAACTTTTTGATGGTGGTGTGGAGCCAGCCAGCGGTGGGGCCATCATCCACGCGCTTGCTTGTATCCACCAGGAAGGCGGCTGTTTGTGGGCGAGGCGGCAGATCCCTTGATAGGCGCAGCTTCGTCAACTCTTCATGATGCTGGAAAGCCCAGTATAGATTGACGCGGCAACCTTTACAGTTCTTCGCGTCATCCTCGTTCATCGTTCCGCACTGTGGACACTCGGTCATAGTAGAATTCCTCCTCAATAGGTTATGAAACGACAATAATTCACGAACATATACTGTTAAATCAATCCCATGCGCATCGCCTCAGCAACGGCCTGCGCGCGGTCTGTCACATTCAATTTACGATAGATATCTTGCATTTTGCGTTTGACCGTCACCTCGCTCCAGAACTGACGAGCGGCGATCTCTTTATTGCTACAACCTTCGGCGGCCAGTCGCACCAGCTCGATTTCGAGATCGGTTAGCCCGGAACGCAGACGTTCCTGTTCTTTTGTCAGGCGGCTAAACTCATCAAGAATCCTGGTGACGGAGCGCGGTTCTGTAATCGCTCGCTCTCCCCTGGCGACGGCATGTAACACCGCTAACAGCTCGTCGAGCGATTGCGCTTTTTGCACATAACCATGAACACCGAGGCGCATGGCACGCAACAATTGCTCGTCGTCGCTGGAGCCAGTAAAGGCGACGATGCGTGTGTCGGGGCTGGATCGCATGAGCTGTTGTGCTATATCCAGCCCGTTTGTTTTGCCTAGAAAGATGTCAAGTAAGACAATATCAGGTTGCAATTGTTGGGTCAACAGGAGCGCCGCGCGGCTGGTTGCCGCCTGTCCCACCGGTTCAAATTCCTCTTTCTCACAGAGAAGAGAGATGATGCCTTTGCGCACGACTTCGTGGTCATCAACGACCAAAACTCGGATGCGCTTGCAACATTGCTCTGTTTGTTGAGCGATAGGTGCATCTGCTGTGAGTTCAGTCTCAACTGCGGCGGCTGCCTTCTGCTGCTCGCTTACATCGTCAGGTTCAGTATCATCTTCTGATGAGGTACGCGGAGAGGAAGCATTGAGCCAGGTCACAGGGGGAGAAGGGAAAGATGTGATTGTCATACAAACTCCATTGTAATATCAATCTTACAATAACACACTCTCTCTGGTTATGCATATTTTATTGTATAGGTACTTTTAATTCATTGTAGCGTTGTTGCCGCTCACATCCCCGTCATGTATGTTACTATGAGTGTGGACGTTGATGGCAACCATTTCGTTGCAGATAATGATACGATTGGTCAAAATTCTCTATACGGTAGCCACTTTACTCTGACGGAAACATATAAGATACTACGACGAGAGCAATCCGGCCTCATCATCCATCCATATCAGGAATTGAAACACAGACGGAGACTACGAATGACCGAACCCGATGCAACCAGGGCCGAACACGCCTCCCTCTCACATGAGGATGAGCCTGTTACCGAGGAACACCGAGCGATTCTTAAAGCTCAAAGAGCTGCGGCCTTACAAAACCCGCCAGGGAATCATGGCGATATTGCCTATCAGATGTTGCTGTTGCAGCAACGCCTGGAAGCCTACGAGCGCCTTCATCGAGAAGAAATGGCCGAATTGCGCCAGGAACTTGATCGATTGCGCAAAACCTTTCTGGAAGAGACCAGCTTGCAAATGCGTGCGATCAAGCTTGGGCGAGAGCCGCATCATCCGCAGGAATAATCTTTCCTATCCGCAATATGCGTCGTAGTGGAGCGATTTATCGCGTTGGGCAATCTAGGAGGCAACTCGAACCCACACGCGATAAATCGCTCCACTACGACGCATATTATCTGGTGCTTATACCCGAACTTTCTCAGCCGAGGATGCCTGGGCCTCCTGAGCAGCATTAATTACGGGCAAGTTGCGCAGTTTGGACGATTTGCCGTTATTGCCCTTGAGCGCTTCCATGAGCGTCTTCTGTCCAACCTCTAATGCAACGCTAGACATCGTTGGCACATGGGTTAGCATGTTCGTGTAGGAAGCGTTTGCCAGCGGGCAGTAGCACTCGCCAGCTTTGATGCTGCGGCGTAGCTCGTTTGCTTTGGCGGTGCGCCAGACCGAACCGAAGTCGTAATTATGTTCGCGCAGATTGCCGACCGACTCGGCGCGGATGCAGCAGGTCCAGACATCGCCGTTAGGAGCGATCTGGGCGGACGAAATACCGGCCATGCAGGGGATGATCTGCCGCTTCTCAACCAGGGTGCGTTTCACGATATCATAGTAGCGCTGGCGGAAGGCCTGGGTGATGCGGGCCACGCCCTGCGAGTTTTCGTTGCGGATATCTTCCTGCAAGCGCTCGATGACAGCACTATATTTTTCCTGTGGAGGAGTGATGCCCATACCAACGGTATCCAGTTCAACGCGTTCTTCCGCGATCTCGCTGATAAACTGATCGGGCTTGAGTTCTTCCAGCACAAATTTGCGGATGTTGTCGAACTCGTCGATGTTGAAGTTGGAGACAACCGTGTGGATGCCGAGGGTGAAGTTTTTGTAGCGTGACTTGAGCGCTTTCAACCCGGCATAGGTACGCATGGCGCGCTCGAAATTGCCTTTGACGCCGCGTACTTCGTCGTGTTTTGTGCCAACACCGTCCAGAGAGAGATTGATAATCACGTCTGAGCCGGGTGCGGCCTGGAGTACTTTCTCGATGCGGCCCGGAATAATTTTATCCTGAATGCCGTTGGTGGGAATATTAATGATGCCAGGACGACAATTGCGGTAGGCTGACTCTACCATATCTGGCAGATCTTTGCGCAGCGTTGGTTCGCCGCCACTGAAGGTAAACCAGTAAGGGGCTTGACCGAGAGACGCAAATGTTTTCTCATACTCTTCTATTGTGAAATCATCATTTGGACGCTGCCAGACATTACATGTTTTACAACGGGAGTTACAGCGATAGCTCACGCTGATGGTTAGATTCATAGGAAGCACAAGCGGCTTATTCAATATATAGGATGCCTGTGACTTCGCAATATTGGGTAGAACTTCAAGCACGTCTGTTTTTCTCCCTTTTAGCCAGGTAAGATGCTTAATAAGCTGGCCGTATCAAAAAACTTGTAGACCTTTATCTTTTTTGGGTAAAGCTTATAATAACTTGCAGGTGATGTACTGTGTTATCTTTTTCTGCCTTCCCTCTTTTGCAAAGGTTATATGATTTCATTGTAGGATAGAGGACAAGCTCCTGCTCGCGGCCATTGCGAACGATGGCTATTCCCACCAACTGAGTCTATAAAACCTCAAGACATCTCGCAAGTTACCATCGTATACTACGACGCATACATTCGTATATGGGAACTTGCCGGGCGGGAGATGTACCAAATAGGCTACCTCATTCGTTGGTATTGACGGGCCATTTGTCTTATTTTCATCTCTTCTGCTTGTCCCACGCTCAAATAATTGGTATGCTATCTATCTGAACGGTTGGATAATGGAGAATTACCGCTTTTTTGTTGGCAAAAAGAATGGAATGACAGAGGCCACGAAGTGAAAGAGAACGCAGGAAGAAGAAATAGTGACCGGGGGAGAAATATGATCGACCTGACTGATCCTACGCTGGATAAGCGGCTGCAACAGCGGACAGCGGAGGGGCGATATGAAATAAGTGAGATCGAGCTTGTTTTGAATATGCGAGCGTTGCAGGCACAGGACAGGATGGCAGATGTGCAACGGCTGGCCGAGGTGTTGCTGAATCGCTGCGCCCCTATCTTTCAGCGTCATTCACAGGGATTGCGTCATCGTCCTGAACTGCGGGAAGAGACGATTGCGAATATGGGTGAGCATCTATTGCGTGAGGCGCTTAATCCCCAGGAAGTATTTATGACGCAAAATTTTATTCATTATTTACGTTGTCTCTGCGTAGATGAGTTCAATCGGGTGTTGCGCCAGGAGGGTTTGTACTATCGGCGCGACGACGAGGGGCGACCGTCGGGCAAACCAATGCATGTGCCACGTGCGCTGGTTGATCAGTTGCGACCACAGCCGCCCGATGATGAAAGCGCGCCAGCGGCGGATGTAGCCGATCCTCTTGACCAATATGAGCATTTGCACGCGCAGGAGGAGAGTCAGCGTATCTTAACTTATCTCAGTGATCCTCTGGACCGCATGATTATGGTGTTGCGTGCCATCGAGGGGCGTAAGTGGGACGATATCGCCACGATCTGCAAAAGGACGGAACGCACTGTCCGGTTGCGCTACGAGCGCGCTCGCAGCTACTTGCGCGAGTGCATTACGCGCGAGCAACAGGTGGCTTATGCACCAGTGATCCAGCAGCAATAGCGGTTGGGGAAACAGAAAGGCGTGAAGGATATGAATACTCCTGAATTACAGCGATTGAAGATGGAATGGCTAGCCGCTAGAGAGTCTGGCGATGCAGAGGCCCAACGCAAGCTATTGCTCGATCATCCCGGCGAACAAGCTGCTCTCGTTGATTTTATGGCTGGTTACTACGCGACCGAAACGGTGGCTTTAGAAGAAAATGCAACGCTCTTGCCATTGACGCAGCGTGCCACACAGAAGGCACTGGAGCGCGTGTTTGTGGCCCCAGCTGTTGCGGCAAATCTGGCCGAGCTACGCAGGAACCGCCATCTCAGCAAAGTTGATGTGGCGAAAGGGCTGCGCCTCAGCGTTGATGTATGGAATAAGTTTGAGTCTGGCGCTATCGAGCTGGTGAGCCTGAGTACACGTCAACTGGATCGTCTGGCCGCCTACTTCCAGGTCAGCATCGAGCAGTTTTCAACCCTGCTGAATAGCTCGCAGCCCGCCGTCTCGTTCAATCGCCGCCAGACGCGCGAGGCCGCCCGTAACGAGCAGCAGAGCCTGCAAAAACAGAGCTTCACCGACGCCATTGCTCGTAGCACGATGTCTCAGGAGGATCAACAATTCTGGCTGGATGCATAACACAATGCTGAAAGGACACTTCGCCCCTGAAACACCTCGAAATTTCGTAGTTGCGCGCTTTATCACGCTTGTGCTTTCACACCTATATTCATATGCCGGGCGCGATAAATCGTGCAACTACGAAATGCTTTTAATAGCGCGGTCCCTGATAGGGTGGTTGCTGGGGATAGGGTGGTTGTTGTGGTGGATAGAACGATGGTTGCTGCGGGAAGGGTTGGCCTCCTCCCCTGACCTGCGCGCGTAACTGCTCCAACTCCTGTAGAATAGGCCAATTGCCAAAGGCCAGCATGCAGATCACCACGATATTTGCGATAGGGACCAGCATAAGCAGGCTCATTGCCCCGCTATACCCCGCTTTCGAGAAGATTTTCCAATAAATAAAGATGCCAAAAACCGTTGCTGCCAGTGCAATTAGACCAATAATAAGCGAAGAGGCTGCAATTATTGCTCCAAGTTGCTGTGCTTCACTTTCAGACATACTCGTCTCCTTCGTGCTTTTTCTATTTCAACCCCGTCATATCTGTGCCATTGTATAACTATTGTCAGGGTACATGAGAACCACTTGGAAGTCAATGAGGGGTTGCATACTGTTCGGATGATCTACTTCACATTTCGCTGCGAATCGCAAAATGGGTCAAATGACCCATCCTCTCTCTATAATCGAGCTGCTATACTTACTGTAAGTATGCTATTCTCTATTTCAGCTATGATGTGCTTGCTATGCATGTATCATGAACATTTTTTGTTCAATAATGGGAGGGAACCGGTTATGTATCCCTGGCTGCGTCTCGGACCATATGTGATCTCCACATATTCTTTAATGTTCCTTTGTGCCTATATTATTGGCGGCTCGCTTACTTATTATGAGGCGAAGCGACAGCACCGCGCGACCGAAGCGATTTTGCGAGTAGCTCTAGGCGCGCTCGCTGGTGGTACGATTGGCGCAAAGGTCAGCATGTTTATTTTTCTTGGCCCCGAAAACTTTATCAAGGATTTGCCCTATTTGTGGTATAGTGGGCAAGCGTGGACGGGAGCCTTCTTTGGTGGCTATCTGGGCGTCCTGCTGGTTAAGCGCTTTACTCACATCAACTATGCGACTGGCGATATTTTTGCTCCGGCCCTGCCGCTGGCTCAGGCGATTGGACGGCTGGGCAATCTGCTTGGCGGCGATCCCTTTGGTCTCCCTAGCTCTCTACCCTGGGCCATTATGCAGCAGGGTGTGCGTCGTCAACCTTCGGCGCTCTATGAAATGATCCTAGACCTTGTTCTGTTCGCGATCATCTGGCGTTTGCGCGATAAAATGCCGCGCTCCGGCGATCTCTTCAAGCTCTATGTCGTTGGCTATTGCAGCTTCCGTTTCCTGGTTGATTTTACTCGCGCCGATCCCCGTGTCCTGCTCGGTTTTACGTTGGTGCAGGTGCTTTATGCGATCTCCATCGCTGGTTTTAGTTATAGCCTATGGCGCTCGTTCCGCGAGGCACGAGCCATGAAGCGTGTACCAGAGGGAGCCGAGACCGTTTCGCTGTAATGGAAAAGAGGGAACAGCATGAGCGATCAAATTCCACCGGATGAGCGCCCTTCTCTTGATGAGTCTGCACCGCCTATAGCGGAGCCGAATAAAAAGCGGCAGTACTGGCTCGGAGTCGCCTATGGAGCCATTCCGCTGGTCATCTTTTTGATAGGTGGTGTCGTGGCACGCCTTTCTCGCTCTAACTATGGGGTAAATGGGATTTTTCCTACGGCAATAGGGGTGATTGTTTACATTATTCTGCTTGTCATCACCATTATCTACCTGACTAAACGAGAGAAGCGTTTCATAGGGTATGGTTTGTTGACATTGTTGCTAATAACCCCGGTTGTGGCGGTCTATGGTTGTATGTTGATCATCCAGGCGAATTAGTATTAGAGCGAGAGGTGTGTCTAGGATGCAAGAGCAGAATAGTGATTATTCTAAGCAGAGAGGGGAAAGACAAGAGCGAGAGATATTTTCCTTTAAAGAGATATCCCCGCCGCCACCTCACCAAACGAACCGTACACTTCAGTATTTTATCGGCCTTATTATTGGTTGTATTCCCATGGAACTCTTTTTCCTTTTCTCAGCGGTTTTCTGAGTATTACTATGGTTTCTAATATTTCGAGCGTCATTATTTTATGTAGCTATCTGTTCATTTGGATTGCGGCTATAATATGCCTGTGCATTAACTATGCACGCTTCATGGGTTATGGATTATTCACGACGGCAATTATTTTGCCTGCTATATTTGTTATATTAGTATATGTAATGTTCTGAGTCTGTTATCATAATGCATATTAGACAAGGAAGACTTTGAAGGATGCAAGAGCAGGATCATTTTAATCAAGAGGAACAGCAGCCCGAGCGACAGGCGAAGAGGGTTGATGGCATCTATTCCTTTCATGAAGTGGTCTATCCTCCTCCAGAAATAAACCGCCCACTTCAGTATTTTATTGGCCTTGCCATTGGTTGTATTCCTCTGGCTCTCTTTTTCCTGTCAATCAGTCGTTTCCTGGGCATTGCCCCGGCCTTTAGCGCTCTAGGTGCCATTGCTTTCTATGGCTACTTTGCCCTCTGGCCCGCAGCAATAGTCTGCCTTTGCATTTCACGTGTGCGCTTCGTGGGCTATGGGCTTTTAACGATGGCGATTATTTCCCCTGTTATATGGACCATCACATGCTTTGCAACGTTTAGAGCGTGTTATCGCGCGTGTTAGTAGGAAAAATTTGAAAGATGCAAGAACAGGATCATTTGAATGAAGAAAAACAGTTTATAGGAGAAATGAAGAAAAATAGGGAAATCTATTCGTTTCAAGATGTAGTTTATCCTCCTCCTCTCTGGAAGCGTGTAGCGTTTATCTTACTTCATCTTGTAGTGGGATTTGTATTTGGAGTGCTTGTAATGTTGTTAGCGTTTAAAGCCGCACCTGAGCAGAGCAATATTGTATATACGATATTGCTTACAGCTTCTATACCCGGCATAATTCACCCAAAAACACGTATTCGGAGTTTTGGATTACTGCTAGCTCTAATTATTGTAATGCCTTTAGTGCTGTTTTCTTATCGATAGTCTGGTTGTAATCCTCTATCCTGGAATATACATCAAGGAAGGAATTTGTTTATCATGCGCAACCGTAAGAATCGTCGTGAGCTGGCAGCGTTGCCAGTAACACCTGTTGAGGGCGTTTCTGTTCCTGGCCCGGAAGATCCACTGATGGCGCGGCACGACCGGCCATATATTTACCACAACTTCACCAATAGCCTGTGTCCAGAGTGCTTGAAGGTTGTGCAGGCGAAGATTATTTTGCAGAACAACAAAGTCTATATGCTCAAGACCTGCCCGGAACATGGAGCGATGCGTACGCTGATCTCCTCAGATGCCGCCTATTATCTGAGCCAGAGCCAGTATAACAAGCCCGGCACGCTGCCACGCCATTTTCAGACGCGTGTTGAGCAGGGCTGTCCACTCGATTGTGGGCTGTGTACGGACCACGAACAACACTCCTGTCTGGCTCTGGTTGAGATTACCGAAGCGTGCAATTTGCGCTGTCCCACCTGTTTTGCGAACTCCGATGTGGGGCGCTTCTCGCCACTCGCTGAGGTGGAGCGCATGCTTGATACCATCGTGGAGAACGAGGGTTATGCTGATGTTGTGCAGTTCAGCGGCGGCGAGCCGACGATTCATCCCCAGTTGTTCGAGATATTGGAGATGGCGAAAACGAAACGTATCAAGGCCATGATGATCAATACAAATGGCGTGCGTATCGCCCGTGACGAGGAGTTTGTGCGTCAATTGAGCGCCTTCAAGGGCAATTTCGAGGTCTATCTGCAATTTGATGGCTTTCGACAGAGCACCTATGAAGAGTTACGTGGCCTGGATCTGCGCGAGATCAAACAGCGAGCGATTGCCAATCTGACAAAATATGAGATCCCAATCAATCTGACCGCGACGATCAAACGCGGCGTGAACGAGGACGAGATCGGCGAGATTATCAAGTTTGGCGTTGCGGAGAAGATGGTGCGCGGCGTGACGCTTCAGCCTGTGACCAGTGTTGGTCGCCACGACGATTTCAATGCGCTGGATCGTACAACGGTGCCGGATGTGATTCGTGCTATCGACGAGCAGACAAATGGCGTATTCCGCGCCTCAGATTTTGTGCCGCTGCCCTGCCATAGCGATTGTATCAGCATGACATACGCATATGTGAAGGGCAAAAAGGTGAAGCCTCTGCCGCGCTATATCGATGTCAAAGCCTATCTAGATGTGATCGGCAACCAGATCAATTTCAGGATCGAGGATATGAAGGATGTTGTGGGGTCCGCTCTGATGCGGCTCTGGTCCGCCTCGATGCCGCTCAGCACCGCCAACGCTCTGCACGATTTTAGCTGCTGCCTGCCTGTTTCGCCAGCGGCACTCTCGCAAAAAGAGCATGGGAGCGTGCTATATGAGAATATGTTCCGCATCGTCATTATCGCCTTTATGGATGCCTGGAACTTTGATGTGCGCTCGGCCAAGAAGTGCTGCGTCCATCATGTCCTGCCTGATGGCAAGATTATGCCGTTCTGTTCGTACAACACGCTGCATCGTCCCAGATATATGCATAAGACGCGTTTTCGCGATCAGGAAGGACGGGAAACAGAGCAGTATTACACAGATCACGAGACGGACGAGACTTTGCATGATCCCCATTTGAGGTAGTGGCATGAACTTTCTCTCTTCGGCGCTGCCCTGGCGTGGACTGCTGTTCTTTCCGGCGCTGCTGGTCTTTATCGGTGTCCTGCTGTTTAGCACGGCGACGCTGGCTTTCTATGTCAAACAGAGCATGTCATTTGCGCGGTTACAGAGCCTGTTCACACGCTGGCCTGGATTGCGCGGAAACGTGCTGGCGGCGCTGCTGGGGGCCATCACTCCCTTTTGCACCTGTACGGCGGTGCCGCTGTTTCTGGGCATGCTCGAAGTCGAGGTGCCGCTGGGACCGGCCATCTCGTTTTTGTTGGCCTCGCCGACGATCAATCTTGGTGCGATCATCCTGCTCTTCGTGGTCTTTGGCTGGCGTATCGCGCTCTTTTATGCTGCCGCCTGCCTGATAGCCGCAATCATTGTTGGCTGGTTGCTGGGACGCATCCCGCGAGAGCGCGCATTGCGCGATTATTTGTGGCTTGAGGAGGGGGATGAGGCGGCGGGCAGTCGGCGTGTGATGTGGAAGAAGGCTGCTCTGCTAGGAGGACAGTTCACGCGAAAACTGCTGCCCTGGCTGGCGCTGGCGACGCTTGGAGGTATTATCATCGATCTGTTGATCCCGACCAGTACGGTCGTGAGCCTGGGTCAATGGGGCGTTGGCCTGGGCATACCACTGGCTTCGCTAGTGGGCAGCGTCATCTATGCCGATATTCTCTTGCTTATCCCTATCGGTTTTGCCCTGATTCAGCATGGAGCAGCCATCCCGGTTGTGCTGACCTTTATGATCGCCTCTTCGGGTCTCAGCCTGCCCGAAATGGTCGTGCTGGGACGTGTACTTCGTCCGTATGTAATGATATGCTTCGTGTGCGCAACGTTGCTGGTCTATATGCTGGTTGGTACGGGTTTTCTGTGGCTCTAGACTGTGCAAAAGGACAGTCCGCTTCTGGCTAGAAGGACGATTTGTTTCTGTGGCCAGGATGGTATCCTTCTCTCTAGAAGAAACAGGCAATTTTGCTGTTCTTGTCAGGAAGAGAGATATGAGGTGTGTTATGAGTAAATTTACAGAAATAGAGCTGGAATATTTGCTGTCACAGAAGGCGGGAAGGTTGGCAACTGTCAATCAGCGTGGGGAGCCACAGAATGCGCCCGTGACTTTTCGTTATAATGCTGAGCTGGATACAATCGATATCGGCGGACCGAACAATGGCAAATCGCAAAAGTATCGTAACGTGGTGCGCAATGGCGTGGCCTCTTTTGTCGTTGACGATTTCACTGAGGTAGGAGGGCGCGGCATCGAGATTCGCGCACGAGCAGTGGTCTTTCCTGAAGGTGGGGAGGATATCGTGCCAGGCTTTTTTAGCCCGGAGATCATTCGCCTTTATCCCAAACGCATTATTGCCTGGGATCTGGCGGGAAAGCTGCCTTATTCTAAGCGAGATGTGTGAAGAAGCTCGTTTATATAATATTACCCTCCATTGCGTAGTTGCGCGATTTATCGCGCGTGGCCCACTCTCACAGGTGTCACACCGCGCGATAAATCGCGCAACTACGCAATGGAGGGCAACAGCATCATTGCTGATCGGTTACAACAGGGTGCCAACGAGATACCACAGCTTATCTTCGCCACGACCAGTTGCCTTGCCAGCGTCTTTGTCTTCGGCGTAGGTATAGAGGGCGTGGCCGTCATAGAAGACCTGCATGCCGTTGGCAGTCTGATGGATCGAGAGCTTTTTCGGCAGTGTGGTTGAACTGGAGATCGTCATCATACCCTGCGGAGCCATAACGGGGGGCCAGTCTTTCGCGCAATCGCCGGTACAGGTGGATGTGAACATGGTGTCAGCGCGATAGTAGTACAGCGCGAAGTTTTTATTCGTCATGAGGACATCAACTTTATTGCCGTTGATGGTGGCCTTTCCCATATGAATAAATGCGTTCATGTTCCCCATCATATTGGGAACAATGGTAATCACTGGCGCCATGCCGCCATTGTTCATGTCGCCATTATTCATGTTCCCGTTATTCATGTTCCCGTTATTCATATCACCATTGTTCATGTTCCCGTTGTTCATGTTGCCAGTTGTGGCGGTAGGCGTGCCACCGTTCATCATATCGCCATTCTTGGTAGTTGCCATCGCGTTCATCATGGAGTCTACTAGAAACCACTCCATGTCGTCGCCATGACCGGTTGCCTGTCCAGCTTGCTTATCTGATGCATAGGTATAGAGGGCGTGGCCGTCATAGAAGACCTGCATGCCGTTGGCGGTCTGGTGAACCGATAACTCTTTGGGTAGCATGACCGAGCTGGAAATCATCGCTCCCTGTGTTGCCAGGACGGGTGGCCAATCTTTGGCACAGTCGCCGGTACAGGTGGATTTCAGTGCAGTGTCGGGTTTGTAGTAGTAGATCGGAAAGCCTTTGCTCGTCAAGAGCACGCTCGTATCTTTGCCATCGATGGTGGCCTTGCCTGTGCGGATAAAGGCCGTAGTGTTGCCAGTTGTATCGGGTGTTACCGTAATGGCCTGCATATTCCCGTTATCCATATTGCCATTGTTGTTATTCATGCCATTGTTTGCGGTTGTCCCGTTGTCCATATTCTGATTTGTCTTCTGATTCGCTCCATTGTTCTTGTTTGTCGTGCCCGTTTGTCCGCCCTGATCCATCATGCCACTACATGCAGTCAGCAAAATTGACAGCAGGGCAAGTAGCGCGAAGGGTATCGAGTGTCGCAGTGTTTTCATGTGATGCCATCCTCCTGAAGCCGTAAATAAACAAAAAGCCTCTATTCTATAATCTATGTGAAAAGCGATCATCATCTTGAAAAATACTATCAAGCGAGCCAGTTCATCAATGATGTCACCTTTATGTACCACTACTCATGTATTATTGCTTCTAACGAAAAACACGCTGGTTTTTTACAGGATTTACAGCGGGGTACTTTTTGCTTATGTTATTGTGTATCATAATGTTTGAAAGTAAAGGATCATGCTAGTATGTATTTGACGCGAGATGCTACACTGAGAAGCGAAAGAGGCTAGCATATGGATGAAATAGAACGTCGTCGAGAACTGGCGGAGTTTTTGCGGACGCGGCGAGAGCGCCTCTCGCCACGTGATGTGGGATTGCCGCATGGTTTCCGCCGTCGCGCGGTTGGCTTGCGCCGCGAAGAGGTCGCTCAACTTGCGAATATCGGCACCTCCTGGTATACCTCGTTGGAGCAGGGACGGCCTGTTAATCCCTCTGAGGAGGTGTTGGAGAGCGTAGCTCGTGCGCTACAACTGACAGCTGATGAGCGCCGCCATCTGTTTCTGCTGGCACTCCACTCTCTCCCGGCGCGCGAGTTACCGATAAAGGAACAGGTGAGCTTGGCTTTAGAGCGGATGGTAAAGGCGCTCGACCCTCATCCTGCCTATATCATGGATCGCTGTTGGGATATTGTGACCTGGAATCTGGCAGCCGGTAATATATTTGATTTCCACAATATCCCGCCCCCTTATACGCGCAATATGTTCTGGCGTATCTTTAGCGACAAGACGATTAGGGAGCGCTATGGCGATTGGACCGAGATGGGGCGTGGGCTGGTTGCGCAGTTTCGTGCCGATAGCGTGCGCTACCCTGATGACGAGCGGTTTGCCCGACTGATCGATGATTTGCAGCGAACGAGCGAGGATTTTCGTAACTGGTGGGCGCAGCACGATGTACTGAGCATTCCAGATTGTCATAAGGAGATGCAGGATCCCCAACTGGGCTATCTGGAGTTTGAGTTTGTGACGTTGCAGGTGCCGACCAACCCTGACTTGAGGCTACTGGTGTATACGGCGAACCCTGCAACGCTGGCAAAACTGGAAGCGCTCTTAGCCGCCGATCAGCGGGGTCAGGCGCAAGAACTGTATGCTGGTGGTCGGTGAGAAGGTGATCTCTTCATCCAGGGTTTTGACGCGTTTGTTATCGATCAAAACAATATACGTGCCAACCTGGAAGGCTCGTAGCGCCTTCTTAACCTGGGCTTTAGCGTCGGCTGTGGCGATGCTGTTGAATTGATCGGGCGAATGAATCTTGCCCTGCTGCTGTTGGGCGGCGATCTCTTCTTCGGTCAGATATCCACGCTGTTTTGCCTCCTTTGGCGAGAATATCCCCAGCGAGCCAGCCATCTTTTGCATGCGCTTTGCTACCTCTTCACGAACACCCTCTTCAACCGCCCTCTGGATCAACTCGGCAACTGTCAGCCGCTCCTCCAACAGGTTGAGGGTAAGGCATTCCGGCCCCTCCGCTTTAATAGAACCGATATTTTTGGTATGTACTTCTAGTGTGAGCATTGCTAAATCCTTTCTCTTGATGGAAATGAACAATGAATTGTATTTCTTGATGGTTAAACTTTTGGCAGTTGGCGTAAGATGGTGGTATCAGTGATGGTTTCGTCGTGTGAGAGCAGCAGAATTTTGCTGAGAATTTCGGATGTTTTCGGGTCGTTCTCCTCGAAGGGCAGATAGAGCTTTTGCGTGTTGTAGCGCGGCACGATACAGAGATAGCGCCCTCCTGGTTCGGTGTAAATGGTGCCGTTGCTCAGATCGACTTTATACAGGCAGCGGCTTCCACTGATATAGGCACAGCGCCCCGCGATCTGAATCGTTTCGCCCAGCTCAAGCAAGGGGATTAGTTCGCGCAACAATTGTTCGCGCTGATGTGGCGGTTGGTTCTGAGCGTCGCTGCGATGTTGCTGGAGCGGTTGGTCCTCTACTTCCCAATGCTGATCGGTTCCCTGGCTGGCACTGATCACACATTGATCGATATCGCGCATGACCTCCGAAAAGATGTGAGGGGGAACATCATGTAGCGGTAGACAGGCAGTGTCCAGGTCGAGGCGAGGACGAGTCCAGAGCATGCTATGTTGAATGGGATAGAAGGCGATCTGCCCGGTTGTCGCAGTGTAGGTGTGGCGATAATTGTAATTGCACCAGAAGTAGGCTCGCATATTATATTGTGGGAAATCACACCAGCAAACTCTATACGATGAGCGCCAGCCTTGCACACGATTGAGGGCATTGGGTTGACTCTGGGAAATGATATGCGAGGCGAAACGATTGCTATAAGTGCGCGTCTCCTCTTCGGCGGGAGTGAGCAGATAGCTTTCGCGAAACATCTGTTTGAAGGGCTGGCTGATCTTGTGCTGCACGATATAACGTTGCCAGCGTGAATGATCCTCGGGCTGCATTTCGATCGGGTGTGCGATATGCAGGCAATGTTCGTTTGCGACCTGCACCTCTGCTCCCTCGGCTGTTAGCCAACTCCCTTGCACGTTGTAGGTGGCATAGGCAAGATGGGTTCCATCAGCTGTGGAGATAGCCCAGACGAGGCGTCGGGCCAGGTGGCCGGAGACGGGATGCTGTGCAAATGTGCTTTGCCATGCCTCCCACGACCAATTGCGCTGCTCACGCATTGCGTTCTCCAGGCGATTTTTCTGCGTTGAGAGCGTGATGGCGAGTGCTCTTGCTTCATAGGTTGCCGCTTGCCAGGCTGTTTTGTGGGTGGCGTCTAGTTCCGGGGGAAGACTGCGATATGATTTTCCGCTCGCACATTTTATGCCGCGCTGTACACGTCCGCTTGCGCTGATTGAGAGCCGAACTGTATCGGCACCAACGGGCCATGTGCGCACTCCCTGAGCGTTCAACTCATGGTGCAGGATGACTCGATCCTTCAGTTGCTCCACCGATATATTTTGCTGATCGGCGATGATTCTGAGCGTCTCTGCAATGTCTAGATGGAGTTTCTGCTGCCTGGTGAGTCGTGTCAGTTGAAGCAAACGAGCAACGGCGTTATCGTCGCTCCATTGCGCCATCGTCCAGAGTGCTGGTTTGCGGAGCTTGGCACGCATAATATCCATCAGGAGATCACGGACCTGTGGGTCGGGAAAATCCACCAGCGCCCAGCAAGCAGCTTGAGCGATCTTACGGGTGCGTGTTGTCCCCTTGCCACTGAAGCGCTCATACCAGATATCGCCGTGTTTGTGCCAGCCTCGCGAGCCGAGATAGTCATAGGCATTGGAACTGTAAACGGTGATGGAACTGTGGGAGTGCTTAATGCTGGGTGCAACATGCTCTCCACGCTCCAGCGCTTGCAGCACACGGGCATCATCCGGGTTTGCAGGACCAATATACCATTCTCTTTTCGCCGCCAATCCCATGAGCAAGGGACGCAGAAGAGGAGTCGGTATGGTTTGTTTGAGTTCTTGCCACTCGCGCAACCATTTCTTTGTCGGTCGCCGGCCCCGGCTGGAAAGCATGTGCAACATCAACGTGTGCAATGTATCGAGATGAGCCGTGAAATAGTGCCGCAGTTCGTCGGCATGTTCGCCAAAGGCGAGGTCCCACTGGCTCCAGATATCAATCATGCGTAATTGTGCCTGTGCATCCATTTTGATTGTTTCCCCCCTGGCAATTGTTCTCTCTATTTCTCTTCTTTTTCGCAGCACCAAAAGTGGTAAGCAGGGGCACGATTTGCTGATACAGCCACATTCTGGCCGCTTATCTTGTGAAACTATCTGAAAGATTATTGCGTAGTATAAATAACTTCGGCGAAGACCGAAATATGGTAAAGAAAGATGCTGCTACATAGCTATGAACAGACTGGTGTATAATCAAGAACGCGACGAACTCGAACTCAATGGCAAGTCAGTTGGCAAGGGGCACCCTCTGGAGCTATATGTCATGGGATACTGGCTCTCTGGAATGGTGCATCGCGATAATTCTGGCTGGTATCTGCTTACGAGAGATCAGGTCGGGATTCGATTGGCCGCAGGCTTGCGTGCGCGAACCCCCGATGTTGCCCTCGCATTGACGTTTCCCGCGCATATCGAGAACTCCCTTCATTACAAAAAGAGTAGTTGAGACCAGAATGAAAGGATTGCGCTAAACTAGATATCTCATATTCCTCAGATCAAAATGCTGCGGTATTTTAGGATAGGCCAGCGGCACTCATATTTGATT
This sequence comes from Reticulibacter mediterranei, assembly GCF_016587455.1. Classification (NCBI taxonomy): domain Bacteria; kingdom Bacillati; phylum Chloroflexota; class Ktedonobacteria; order Ktedonobacterales; family Reticulibacteraceae; genus Reticulibacter; species Reticulibacter mediterranei. The sequence goes on from NZ_BNJK01000001.1 coordinate 4,371,117, forward strand.
CCTCAGTGCTGCCAAGAGATGTAACGACCATACGGGCTGGCTCATCCAGGGGGAGTAGCGCTATAATGCAAGGATACATGCGGCTACAGACCGAGATACGAACCTGCCGTAGTTGAATCTGTTGCACATCTCCAGTAATTGCATTTCTGCCCAACAATAGCTTTGGCAGTTCTTGTTGCTGAGTGAGCGTCGCAGGGACTACTTCTTGTTCCCAGTACTGGCGAAAATCGGCGACAGCACAGAACTGCTCCACCAGTGTTTGATACCAGGGTTCAAATTGGTAGAACCTGTTGCTCTCCTTGAAAAGTTGAATGCCGCGACTCACTCCTGCTTGCCAGGCTTTGGTGGCCTGTTTATTGAAGGTCGAACGCTCTCGAAACGGTAGGTCATGGCGAAAAAAGAGAGAGAGCATATGCCGCTGTTCTTGCGGAATTGTGGCGAGCGGAAGAGGCGCGAAGAGGCGCTGGAACAACTCGTTGATGGCCTCGATGTGCAGGGTATGTGTTACCAGTATGGCCGGATAAGGGAGCGTTTGCATGAGATTTTTACCCAGCTTTAACGCCAGTTGAAGTTCGGAGCCGGTCAATTCAAGGCTTTCTGGAAGATAGCGAGCGGCTAAGAGTAAGTTGTTGCGCTGAACCATGCTACATTCGAGATAATCGGCAATTTGCATTAAGGTCTGGCGGCTCGGAATGCGCTGTGAGCGACCAACAAGTAAGTTTTTATAGGTGGGACACGCCTCATCTGTTAACTCCTGCTGTGTGAACCGTTTGAGGAATGGATGAGGATGGTTTCTCACCTCTTGCTGACGAGCGATGCGCAGAATTTCAATCTCCTCAAGAAGTTCACGCAGCATCGCAGGCTTTTGAGAAGAACCGGGGATGCTCTCAATCATATCTCTCTCCTGTGGTGAGGATTGACCAGGCTCATCAAAAAAGATGGAACGATCCCTCGCCAATCCGGGTGTAATTTTACACTTGGTATAACACCTACGCCCTTCTATACTATTTCCTGGAACCAGTACATGAGTAAACAGGTTCATCCATTTGTATCTCACAAATCATAGAGAAAAACGGAAGGAACAATCATGGCAAAACTTGCAGGAAAAGTGGCGGTTATTACGGGCGCAAGCACTGGCATTGGCCTTGCTGCGGCACAGCGTTTCATTACCGAAGGTGCGTATGTCTACATCACCGGTCGTCGGCAACACGAACTTGATGAAGCCGTCAAAAAAGTTGGGAAAAACATCACTGGCGTTCGGTCTGATATCTCGAAGCTAGCAGATCTCGACCATCTCTATAGCACGATCAGGCAGCAGCATGATCATATTGATATCCTTTTCGCTAACGCTGGTGGAGGAGAATTTGCTGCATTAGGGGAAATTACAGAGGCACACTTTGACCAGACGTTTAACACGAACGTTAAAGGGACGCTCTTTACGGTGCAAAAGGCGCTGCCACTCTTGCAAGATGGCAGCTCGATCATTCTCACCGGTTCGACAACTTCAGTTACTGGTATCCCGGCGTTCAGCGTCTATAGCGCCACCAAGTCTGCTATCCGGTCGTTCGCACGCGGCTGGATGATGGATTTGAAGGATCGCAAGATTCGTGTCAATGTGTTGACTCCTGGCCCAACGAATACGCCTGGACTTCAGCAATTAGGAAGGGATGAGGAGCAGCGCAAGCACCTGCTGGCGGAGCTTGTTACCATCATTCCGTTAGGACGTCTGGGCGATCCCGAAGAACTGGCGAAAGTTGCCGTCTTCCTCGCATCTGATGAGAGCAGCTTTATCAACGGGATCGAACTGTTCGTCGATGGGGGACAGGCACAGATCTAGCGGATTTGGGATCGCGGATCTTCGATGAGGCCCGCGATCCCGCCGCTTCATTTGTTCACTTCCGAGGAATGAGCAGGAAAGCGACGATGCCCAGAAAGAGTAACATGCTGCCCAGTCCCATACTGACCCTATCCAGTCCGATGTCTCCCAGGTGCCCTATGACTGGATCAACCGTGCTCTTCCCCAACATGCCAATGAGGGAGAGCGCAGAGAGCGTTGTGGCACGCGACGTATCTGAAATACGTTTATTCACCTCTTGCTCTATAATTGGCGTCTGCCAGGCAGAGAAGCAGACCACACCTGCTACCAGCCCTATCGTGAGGAGGGGAGTATGGAGCCAGGTGAGCAGTATGTAGCAGAGACCAGGGAGAAGGCAAGAACACATAAGCAAGGAACGAGTTCCCAGTATTCTTTGAAAGGTTGTGCTTCGGAGAACCAGAAACAGTTGCAGCCCCATTGTAGCAGCCATGAGAGGCCCAAAAAAAGCAATAGGAATACCCGCTTTTTGAAAGTAGGGCTGGTTATACCAGAAAATGGAATTTGTCATAGCAAAAGCGACCCAACGAAGGAGACTCAAGAAAGCGAGTCCGGGTTGTGTGCAGATGGTATGCCATGCAATGCGTACGATCTGCGTAACCCGGGCCGCTTCTTTTTTCTCCTGAACGCCGGTAGCCGGGGCATAATGGGATAAACGAAGGGATGCGACGAAAGCAAGCAGAGCAGGAGCAAAACTTGCAACAACGGCAAGTGTTGGGCTGTAGGCACCCAGGAAGCTACCAGTAAGGAGTCCCAGAAAGAAACTTGCGCTTGAAGCACTGCTGAGTAGAGCGAAAGCATCGCTTCCTTGACTGCTTCTTTTTTGAGGCGGCAAGGAGGTGTAGATTAAGGCACTTTCGCAGCCAGAGACAGAGGCAATAGCGATGCCACCAAGGGTCTCAGCCACAGCGAACATCCAGAAACCATGAGCGCTCGCAAAAAAGCCCATCCCAACGAGGCCAATAGTTCGTCCAATGAGCATCATTTTGGCATAGCCAATGTGTTCTGCCCAGACACTTGTGGGAATATCGGCAAGCAGGATGGCTCCCGAGAGAATGGCTTCCATGAGAAACATTTCCGTGAAGTTGAGTCCACGTTGTTGCTCAAAGAGCACCATCGTTGTCGAGTAGAAAAACAGATCACCTGAGAAACGTGTGATGACTAACCAGCGAAGCAGAGGAATGCGTAACAGCTCACGTGAAGGCACAAAACGCCAGAAAAAAGACATAAGAATAACCCTCCTGATAGAAATCAAACTCATAGACAATGAGCGTTCCTACAGGAGGTGCTCGCGCCTTTTTAGCGCGTGGGAGGAGGACTTATATAGGATGCGAATGAATGTAAATACGATCCATATTTATAGAGCACCTTCTAAAATGTCAATCTATTCGCGAGTATTTTTATACCATAAGATGCTAAAATGTCAATATGTACTTTCTGCGACAAAGGAATATCTCTGAGAAAGGGGAGAAATCTATGGCAAGTCCACTAGAGATCTACAAGGAATATCAAAGCCGTCTAAGATCGCGCGATTTTGAACACCTGGGGGAGGTAGTAGATCTGGAAGGATTTCGAGATATCTGTATTGGCCTCTTTGACTGGACAACTGGTTTCGAGACAGCTTTCCAGAACCTCACGAGGAATATGCTGCTTCCGTTTGCCGATTGGCACACGAGCATCGAAGATGCTGTTGAAGGGCAGGATACGGTTGTGGTTCGTTCGCGTGCGGAGGCAACCCATGTGGCCGACTTCCTTGGTATTCCAGCAACCGGTCGCCGTGTGAGTTGGGAAACCGTGACTATAGTGAAAGTTAAGGATGGTCGTGTCGTTGAGAATCGTTCTCAGCCAGATCTCTGGGGGATCTATCAGCAACTTACTGCCACCGTTCCGCCTCAGGAAAAAGCAGCAATCTGATAGGTATCATCTTCTCTTGAATTTGGGTACAATAAGAACTGGCATCAATTTGTACGTATGTTGTTTGCGCTCTCAGAGAAGAGAGGTGATACTATGCTCTACGGACAATCCGCCGCCCACGCCCTGGAACCTCAGATCAAGTTACCCGATACCTTTAACGCCGCCGTTGCTTTTCTGGATCGTAATCTGACGGAGGGACGCGGCGCAAAAACTGCCGTTTATTATGAAGGAAAAACCTATAGCTATGCGCAAATTGCAGAGCTTGCCAATCGCATCGGCAATGGTCTGCTCGAACTTGGCGTTGACATAGAACAGCGCATCGCTCTCCTCCTGCTCGACTCTCCGCATTTCGCCGCCGCCTTCTTTGGGGCAATCAAGATGGGAGCCGTACCCGTTCCCTTGAATACGTTGCTCCGCCCGGATGATTACATCTATATGCTCAACGATAGCCGTGCGCGTGTTCTCCTGGTCCATGCCACGCTCTGGCAAAACATTCAACAAATCCTGCCGCAACTCAAATGCTTGCGCCATGTAGTGATTGTGAACGAGAACGATGAAGCGGGGCATACAGCTTCTTCTCATGTTGCTGTCCATAGTCCCGCGAATACGCAATTCATCCATAACTTCGCGGATTGGGTTGCTCATGCCTCGCCCACTTTGCAGGCGGCCGAGACCAGCAAAGATGATAGCGCGTTCTGGCTCTATAGTTCAGGCAGTACCGGGTTTCCCAAAGGCTGCGTTCATTTGCAACATGATATGACTTATTGCGCCAATTACTATGCAAAGGGCATTCTTGATATTCAGGAGAGTGATATTACCTTTTCCGCTGCCCGGCTCTATTTCGCCTATGGCCTCGGCAACAATCTCTACTTCCCGTTTAGCGTAGGAGGGAGCGCTGTCTATCATCCTGGACGCCCTCTACCGGAAGCGATGTTCAAAGTGATCGAACAGTATCGTCCCACCATCTTTTTCGGTGTGCCAACGCTGTATGCCTCGATGCTCGCCCTGCCTGACGCGGAGAAGCGCTTCGATTGTTCGTCGTTGCGCGTCTGTGTTTCGGCTGGTGAGGCGCTTCCTGCCGATATTCTGCGGCGCTGGGAACAGCACTTTCACGTGCCGATTCTAGATGGGATTGGCTCGACCGAGATCCTTCATATATTCATTAGCAACCGCATCGATGATATGAAGCCGGGCAGCTCTGGCAAGCTTGTGCCTGGTTATCAGGCGGTGATTACAGATGAGCAAGGACAGCCCGTGCCTGCTGGCGATATCGGCAATCTGTTGATCAGTGGGGAGAGTACGGCGGCTTATTATTGGAACAAGCACGACAAGACTCGCGATGCCATGATGGGCCGCTGGATTCAGACTGGCGATAAATATTACCAGGACGAAGAGGGCTATTTTTGGTACTGTGGGCGCGCAGATGATATGCTCAAGGTAGGCGGCCAATGGGTGTCTCCCGTCGAGGTGGAGAACACGCTGATCGCGCACCCGGCAGTATTAGAGGCAGCAGTCGTGGGTGTATTCGATCAAGAAAATCTGGTCAAGCCCAAAGCATTTGTTGTTTTGCGCATCGGACAGACGCCCTCTGAGCAGCTGGCTGAGGAGCTGAAAACGTTCGTCAAGCAGCACATTGCGCCGTTTAAGTATCCGCGTTTCATCGAATTTGTGCCGGAACTCCCCAAGACGGCGACGGGCAAGATCCAGCGTTTTCTCTTGCGTGGCACCGGACAGACGGAACCATTGGACCCTTCCGCCGTAAAGAATATATAACCGATGATGGAGAGAGAATGAGAACGCTCATCTCTCTCCATCGAATCTGGCTGGAAGGACTGTACATGACGCAAGAGAAGAGGCTCTGGAAGGTACGTTCAGCAAAACGTATCCTCGATACGCCGTACCTGAAAGTGCGGCGCGAAGAAGTTGAACTGCCTGAAGGGATCATTGTTCCCGATTATTATATTATTGAGAATCGCGGTTGGGTGGGCATCGTTCCCTATACCGAGGATGGCTATTTTCTGCTCAATACGCAATATAAGCATGGAATTGGACTTGAAGTTGTAGAGTTTCCGGCGGGAGGCATTGATGAGGGGGAGGATGATCCTGTGCAGGCGGCGCACCGCGAGCTGATGGAGGAGTCGGGATACAGCACTGACAGGATGGAGCTATTGGCGCACATGCTGGCGAATCCTAGCGGGGCTGTGACACGGATCTGGTGGTATCTGGCATATAATGTGCGTAAAACGGGCGCGCAGAAAATTGATCCCGTCGAGGTCATCGAGAATCGTCTGGTCACGCCGGGAGAACTGCTGGAGCTGATTCATAGCGGCGAGTTTGCTGTGCAGGGGCAGATCGCGGCGGCATATATGGCATTGGAGCGCCTCGGCTTCTTAAAAGCGACGTTGTAGCAAGGGAAGGGTACATAAACCCGGCTCCTGAGAACATCACAGAAATTTTACATATTTCAGGAACTTTCTTTAAGGCTTACTGATACACTTGTTACGGTAGTGTATCAGAGACCGGGCGTGGAGATTGAGATGAAGATTCTTGTGATTGAGGATGAAGCCAATATCACGCAAGTTATTCGACTCTATCTAGAGCAGGCAGGGTATGCGGTGATCAATGCCAGCGATGGGATAGCGGGGCTGGAATTGCATGCTCGCGAGCAGCCTGATCTGGTTATTCTCGATTTGATGTTGCCGGCTCTGGATGGTATGGAGGTGTGCCGCCGTATTCGGGCCTGGGCCAATACACCGATTCTGATGTTGACAGCCCGTCAGGGTGAAGAGGATCGGATTGCGGGCCTGGAAGTGGGGGCCGATGATTATCTCGTTAAGCCGTTCAGTCCGCGCGAACTGGTAAGTCGGGTCAAGGCGATTCTCAGGCGCAGCACGACAGTACGAGAGCAGCCGGAAATAGGCAGAGAAGAGGCCATTCCCGAAAAAACGGCGCAGGAAGAGCTGCGCTATGGTGGGCTGTTGCTCAATATTCCGGCGCGACGCGTGACCGTGAATGGGCATCAGGTCGCGTTAACGGTCAAGGAGTTTGATTTGCTGGTGACACTTTCGCAGGCACCGGATCGGGTCTTCACCAGAGAGGCATTGTTGAATCAGGTGTGGGGCTACACCTATCTTGGAGACGGTCGCACCGTTGACGTTCATATTGGCACATTGCGGAAGAAGCTGGAGGCAGCTGCGGACGTGCCTCATCGTATTCAAACAGTATGGGGAGTTGGTTATAAGTTCGTGCCATTTCCCTCGGCACCTTCCAAAGGAGAGTGAGGCGTGCCTTATGCGCAGTCTGTTCGTCTTTCCTCATTTGAGTTTGAAAGCCAAACTGGTATTGAGCTACCTGGCGGTCGCGCTGGGGGCAGTGCTGATTATGGCGGTCATCATCGCTCTCGCTGTTCAGAGCTATTTTAACAGCACGCAGCTTAATGCCCTGCGCGAAGCCGCGCTCTATCGCGCGCAATATATCTCCTACATCTATCAACGCGCGGGCAGTTGGGGCAAGGTGAATCAGATTCACATCTCCCCCAACGACCCGGCGGTCCTGGTGCTGACCGATGGTCACGGAACTCTGATCGCCTGCGCTGAGCCAGCATTCATTTTAAACGGAAATTGTAACGACCCCATTCTCCGTAACGCCCTTTCCGCATCATTGGGAGGCGAGATCAAAAGTGGCTATTTGCCGGTAGTAACGCAGAACGGCACCTATTCGTCGCTCTTCGTCAGCGTGCCAATTACTCTCAACGACCATACGATCGGGGCATTGTTTCTCTCCGATCCTCAGATCTATCCCGATGCCTTTCCCAGTCAGGTGAATACCGCGATTTTGCTCACCGTGCTGGCCGTCTCGCTGGTTGTGCTGTTCTTCAGCATCCTGTTCGCTACCCGCCTGACGCAGCCGTTGAAGTCTTTGACCGATGCCGCTGAGCAGATGAAGCAGGGGAAATATGCACAGCGTGTGCTGCCGCCAAAGACGCACGACGAACTGGAACTATTAGCGCAGACGTTTAATGAGATGGCCGATACAATAGAGGCTGATATGGGCGAACTACGGCGTCAGGAGCAGGCACGACGAGAGCTGCTTGCCAATATAGCGCACGACCTCGCCACGCCGCTCACAGCCATCCAGGGTTTCAGCGAGGCGCTGGCGGACGATATGATCCCCGACGTAGCGGCCAGACAGGAGACGGCCCAGCGCATCGGACGCGAAGTATTGCGTCTGCGACGAATGGTGGCCGATCTGCGCCAGGTCTCCTCGCTGGAATCGCGCCAGGTCCAACTTGATCTTGCGCCGCTGAACATCCATTCGCTGGTTGATGAGACGCTGGCGGTGATCGAGCCGGAATGTGAGCAGATGGGCATCTCTGTGCATAACGAGATCTCGCCCTGGACGCCGCTCGTTCGGGCCGATAGCGACCGCATCACTCAGGTCTTGCTCAATCTGCTGGACAATGCGCGCCGCCACACTCCAGAGGGTGGGCGCATCTCTATTGGCGCGATACCAAAGGGCAAGAATTTGCATGTCTGGGTGAGCGATACCGGATCAGGCATCGATGCGGCAGATCTGCCGCACATCTTCGAGCGCTTCTATCGAGCCGATCGCGCGCGGACAGGTGGTAGCAGTGGTCTGGGACTGGCAATTGTGAAAGCGATCATCACCGCGCACGGTGGCACGATTAGCGCGGAGAGCGAGCTAAACAAAGGGACGCGCATCACCTTTACGCTCCCGCTGATGCGATCCCAGCAGTTGTCAGCACCTCCTCAGTCGCGTGCTGTAAATGTTTCCCCAATCCCTGCAAAAACTACTTGACGGATGAGGGGGAGTATGGTATTATCGTGTGGCGAAAGCAAGGGTGACTAGCTCAATGGCAGAGCAAGCGACTCTTAATGTGCGCCCGGAGAGGCGCAAGACCTTCTATCATGCGTCGGCATGATCTCACTAAGGCAATGTGAGTAAGGCAGCAACTTACTCTTCCGCCGAAAGGTGTGAGAGGACAATAGCATGTTGTGTAAAAGTCCGCAGAAGCTCTAATACCAGGAGCGAAGGGCGGGCAGCCAGGTCGTACAGGGCAAAGGCTGATTGTTTGAACCCTAGTCGTGGTGGGATAGTGGTATCCCCATCGAGCATGGTATTGAGGCTCGATGTCTGGTGTTATCAATGAACAATTAAGAGCGTTGATAAAGCCTTCATCAGAACCCTTTGAGAGACGTAAGGGGTGCCTACCTACGAACCGAAGGTTTTGTGTAACCTGGGGATCGCCTAAACGCGAAAGCGCATGGCGACGGAGCGCTCATAGTACTCAAACGCTCAGGGTAATGCTTGGGACACGGGGAAGGAGCGCAGGGCAATCTAGTAAAGACGGCCTGGAGAGCCGGATGCGTTGAAAGGCGCAAGTCCGGTTCGGGAGGGGAGAATCGGGATAACCGACGATCTGCTTCACTCGCTAGGTTCAGGGTTCAAGTCCCTGGTCACCCACTCAACATGAAGGAGCCTGTTAAGGCTCCTTTTTGTATTCAAGAGAGCATTTTTTATAGTTCATAGTCGTTTGCCCATCGTACATTTTTCTCCTGCTTATTTTTCGTAGCTGTGAGCCTTAATTTGGCTTGCGTGATGCCAACGGCTTCTACTGGAATAAGATAGATTTTATTAAGCTCTTCGCAATAAACTGCGAAATAATCTACCTGCCCCCTGTAATTTCTCCATCCCTTCTGCTGTGCAGTATGGTTATAACTGCTGGCAGTGGCGAAATTGATAACTGTTCGCTCTTCATCCATCCAACCTGTTTTACATTGGATATGCCAGTAATTTCCATCAGCATCTTCAATCAATACATCATAACGATGGTTCTTTTCGTAAGGAATTAAGACGCCATAACCTACCTGTAAAAGACGAGCTATAATAGCTGCCTCGCTAATGTCTCCTGTCTTATCTGTGTGCCTTTTTGGTCCGACTTGTGCCACAATCCACATATCCTTTTCGCTTTATTTTGATATCAGGAAAGAATTTTGCTCTCGCCTGATGTTCTATATAATGGGAAGCATATTTTCTTCCATTTGGTTGCATTCATTGCTTTGATAGTACTCTTATCTTTTTGGACCATAGTCTTGACAGCGAGCAATCTATCTTTTAAAATATAAATACAAATTTATGAAACAAAGCTTTATGTGTTGCGACATAATAGCCAAGGATAAACAGCTTGATGAATGATTGGCGTGAATTGAAAAATATGATGAAGGCGCTGGCAGACGTGGCCCGTCTCACCATTGTCTATCATCTGGCACGCCAGCAAGAAGAAGTCACGGTGACACATCTCACAGAAATGTTGAGCATCAGCCAGCCGCTTGTTTCCTGGCATCTGCGGAAGTTGCGTCGGGCCGGCCTGATAGAGACGCGACGTGTTGGACGCCAGGTCTATTGCTCTCTGAACCTTCAGCGTTTCCACTATTGCCTGCAACGCCTCGAAGGTCTGGTGGACCCGGCCATCTGGGTTGAAGCTCCTCTCGTCGGCGCAGCTCTGATGGAGCCTGATGAAGCGATGGATGTCGCTCTGGAGGACTGACGAGATGCCCGCGCTACTTGCTGATACCCGACGGGATACAGGCGGAAATCGTTTCTCCCACAATGCAACCTTATACTCCACTATTCTTCAGGGATGAGAAGGGATAGAAAGAGGTAGGAAACAAAGAATAAGGTTACATGATCTCTTAACATAGCGTTATATATGATTTTGCTTCACGCTTACTCGGTTTTAACACGTATATGCTACTGTTGAAGCAGAGGATAGTTCGATCCTGAGCAACGGAGAGGTTGAGAAGGAACCACATGATTAGTAACAAAAGGAACCACAACGATCAAACAATGGAAAAAACATCATCTCACAAAACAACGCGCCATCCGCTGAAACAGATGACTCCACAACAGGCGTTCCATGCAGGCAAACATGGTAAAGCTGATATTCATATGCATAGTACTTATAGTGATGGTTGTGCAACCATTCAACAAATCCTCGATCATGTGCAAAACAATACCACTCTCGATGTGATTGCAATTACCGATCATGACGTGATCGAAGGCGCTCTCCGCGCTCGCGATTTCTGGTCTAAAGGCTCGTATCGCTTCGATTTTATCGTTGGCGAAGAGGTAACGACCAAAGAGGGACATCTGCTTGGCCTCTTTATTGAGAAGAGCGTCCCGTCCGGTTTGAGCATGGAGCGTAGCATCGATCTGATCCACGAGCAGGGCGGCATGGCCGTGATTGCCCATCCTCTGCATCGCCTGTTCCGCCACAGTTGTCAGCGTGAAGTGATGGATCGTATTCATGCCGCAAAGGATGTCTGGTTCGATGGGATTGAGACCTGGAATGCTAGTTTCTGTGGCATTTATGCAAATCGTGTAGCTATGCGTACCAACCGCGAAATCTATCATCTGCCCGAACTTGGCAATAGCGATGCTCATGCGCTAAACTCAATTGGTAGCGGGATGACCTGGTTCGAGGGCAAGAACGCCGTTGATTTGCGCAAAACGGTAGAAGCCGGGTTGACAGCTGCCGGTGGCAAGCTCTGGGACGTGCAGGATTACTTTCAATGGATGCGCCATCGCGTGAGCAAGCAGGGTCGCGAGGCCCGTAAAACACGCTCAGAGGTGCAGGTAGCGTAATTATTAGTGCGTTAGGGAAATGAAACGTGGATAGTCCTCGAATATGGCAGGGGCGACGGCTGGTCCTCGTAGATGCTCAAATTGTAGTGCTAATGTAAGGAAGCATGATCGTTTTGTGTATATTCAGCCACGTCCGGGTGTACGAACCATAATGGGAGGAGACATCCTCTCCCATTATGGTTTCTTTTTGTCTGCATCTTCTTGAGGGCGAGAGACGGCATTACTTTTGGGGGGTAGGAAGAATGAGTGTACGTATTTCTACTACCCGATGGTTTTTGTTATACACAAAGTTCTCTTCTCAAAAATGATAATAATAGCGAACATTTGAGCGAAGATGCAAGGAAAATTACAGGCTCTACCAAAAAGAGCTAGTCCAATGAGCCTAAGTGTGATACAATGATGGTATGTTTAGCAGACGCATACAGCAACGAGCCAGGCAACTAGTCGCATTGCTGATTTCACCTCTGGCTCGACTAGGTGTCACTCCTAATATGTTAACGGGGATCGGGCTGCTGCTCAGTATACTGACGGCAGTGGTCATTGCTCAAGGTTTCCTGTTTGCCGGGGGCTGGTTAGTGCTGTTTGCAGGCATCTTTGATATGTTTGATGGGGCGATGGCTCGCGTCCGAAACGCCGCCACCACCTTTGGCGCTTTCTTAGATTCGACGCTCGACCGCTATTCAGAAAGTATTATCCTGTTTGGATTGCTCTGGTATGTCATGCAGCATCCCGACATGCAAGATTCGCTCTGGCCTGCTGCTCATGAGCAAAATTGGATGATAGGTTTCATCTATGTTGCGGTGGTCGGCTCTCTTATGGTCAGTTATACGAAAGCTCGTGCCGAAGGTCTGGGAATTGAGTGTAAGACAGGACTGCTTGCCCGTCCCGAACGTGTCATCATACTGGCTATTGGACTCTTAACAAACACTGGTATCTGGGCGCTGGCTTTGCTGGCAGTATTCTCAAACGTGACCGCCGTTGAGCGTATGATCGCGGTATGGCGGAAAGCACGTCATCTCACTGCTGAGCAAGTGCGTCAGACAAACGAAACGACACAAGTTGCCAGCCAGCCCGATGTCAGATCGGACCATCATCAACTGCCAGAGGCAGCAGGGACGAACGAAGCGCATGAATCTGACGTTCGCTCCCGCCCCACCGGTGTACCGCCGTTCAAAGGTGGGAATATCAAACGTGAAGAAACGGCGTAGACATGAACTAAGTTCGGACCGGAGATAGCATCATCGCAGGTAGTATCGCTGGTGAGCACGGTATCAGGGAGAACATCACCAGAGATAGTATCATCAGAGGTATTATCTATTCGTACAAATTAGCGTGGATGTGTGCATGGAAGTGGTATATCCCGTCTGGTTTGGACAGATCATCATAGCACAGCGTATATTGACTGCCGAAGATCTTGTATGGAGCGGAACCGTTGTGAAGCATATATTCTCTATTCGATGTCTGTGCTTCCGCCCATTTTTTCTTACATCTATCGGCAACAGCTGAACATGGCATGGGTATAGAATGGTTGCCCCTACAATCTTCAGTCGAACATACTCTATGGTGATCTCATTTCCTCTGGTCCGTAGCAACTGAGACTGGAGTTCTTAGTGACAACACAACATACACAACAAGAACATGACGACGTTGATGCAACAGTCGTGCAGCATCCGTCTACCCCCGAAGCCTCGGCCGATTCCATTGCTTCTGAGACCACTACACCGACGGAAGCAGAAGAGCAGGTCAGCACCTCCTCAACTGAACCTGTTGCTTCAATTCCCGAAGTAACCCCAGAGGCTTCTGATGAGACTGCTGCACCAACTCCCTCCTCCGTTGAGGAGCCAGTTCAGAGCGCTGAAACGGCTCCTGTTGAGGAGAGTGAAGGTGGCAAGGAGGAGCAGCCGCCAAGCGCCGAGGCTTCGGTGGAAGAAGAGACATCAACGCCCGAAGCGCCTGTTACAGAGGCGGTCCACGTTGAGTTCCCGTATCAGGATGTCCTCTCTTTTACAAAGGAGAGCGAAAACGAGGTACGGCCTTTTACCGCTTTTATCGAGGAGTTTCGGCTCGCGGAAGAGCAGGCGCGCCGTCAGGTTTCTTTGCCGGAAACGCCAATGGAAGTCGCCAATTTGCTACCCTCTGTTAACGATCTTTCCGCTCCTGCACAGCAGGAAGCCTCTACCCAGGAAACACCTGTTCCCGCCGCAGAAGGAACTGCCCCAACTGAAGAAGAGGTCGTTGTCGTTGAATCCTCTGTGTCTGAGTTAACCGCGGAAGCAATGAAGGCTCTGACGGCAGTACTGGGAGAAATGCAAACAGAAGTGCTGGAAGAGCCGAATGCGGAGTCGTCAGAAGAGCCGAAAGCAGAAGTCCCTGTAGAATCAAAAGAGGGAGAGGCGAAAGTAGAAGTCCCGGTTGAGCCAGTTGCAGAGGCGAAAGCTGAGGCAGAGACCCCGGTAACGCCCGCTGTGGAGACCGGCGAACCTCAGCAACTCGCAGCTCCTGCTGAGCCAGAGAAGGTTGAGGCAACCAGCAGCGAGACGCCAGCCGTTGAGAGTAGTGTACCAACGCCGCCAGCACCAGAGCGAGCAGTATCGCCGTTGCTGCGTCCCGCCTCGCCACGTGTACGCTCTTCTCGTCACGCGCGTCACCTGCGCGAAGAGCCTGTTGTTGAAGCTCCCGCCGAAAAGCCAGCGCGATCGACTGAGGGACAGACCCCTGCTGTGACAAAGGCCGGGCAATCAGCAGCAAGCGAACCCACTGCAACCCCGCTTGTAGAGCAGGTGGGCCAGCAAACAGCGCCAGCCGAGCCGCCAGCGCCGCCACGTCCTGCGCGCCGCTATCGCTTTGACCGTCCGGCTGCCTCTAATAATGGCACTGCTCCCGCTGCATCAACTCGTTCCGAAGAGAACAAAGAGACGTTGAGCCGTTCCTCTTCCACCGTTGCCAGCGAGCAGACGGCGGAGCCTACTACAAAAGTTGCCAATAAATCGGTCCAGGCAGAACAACCAGTCAGCAAGCAACAGGAGTCGCCCGCGCAGGAGACTCAGAGCGCTGCTGCACCCGAAACTGGCCGCCGTCGAAGTCATGACCGTCAGAAAGAGACTGCTGCGGCAACCCCCGCCACCCCTCCTGTCGTTGAACCTGTTAATCCTGTCGTGGAGCCTGCACCTATGCAACTGGAAGAGATTGCCCCCGAAGATCTGCCGCCATTGGAATATGCCGAATTACAGAAAACCAGTACAACACGCCGTCGCCGCCGCCATCGCTCCAGCGCTGGCAATGGGAATGGCTCAACGGCCGCCGCTGCTCCAGCTGAGACGCCAACAGCGCCAACTCCGACCACCTCTCCTCTTGGGGAAGCACCAGTTGTGCCATCTACGCCGCCTCCTGCGCCATCGCAGCCCGCCGCCAGCGCGACGGCTAATGGTGCTGCTGGCTATTCCATCGTGTCGGGCTATACCGTCAGCCAGATGAATCAGGGCAACGATACGACCGGCCCCTTCATGGGACCAGATCCATCGCCAGCTCGTGGCAGCGTGTTGTCGCGCGATGGTCGCACCGTGAACCGCGCTGAGACACAGCGAACTCCGACTCCGCTCTATCCTGGCCGCTCGCATGGCCACGAGGGAGGGTTGACGACCGCTGCGTTCAACCAGCTAACGAATTCGCTGGTTCAGGCGCTACAAAATCAGACGGATCGAATGGTGGCAGAACTGCGTCGCACGAATGCGGCTCCGACCAACGTTTCGGTCTCCTTGCCGCCGTTCCCCTCGACGGAGCGCGTTGGTGTGTTTGTCGATGTTGCTAACTTGCTCTATTCGGCTCGCACGCTGCGCATCTCGGTGGATTTCGGCAAGTTGCTGGACTTCTTGCGCGGCAACCGCCGTCTGGTGCGTGCGCATGCCTATTGCCCCACCAGTCCGCAGGCTGGCGACGAGCAGATGTTCTTGCAGGCTGTGAAGGGTCTGGGCTATCGAATCACCACGAAGAACTATAAGACGTTCTCAAGCGGTGCTAAGAAAGCTGATCTCGACCTGGACCTCTGTATGGATGTGGTGCGTCTGGTTGATGGCCGCGCTGTGGACTGCATCGTCCTGGTCAGCGGCGATAGCGACTTCATGCCCATGCTCGACTATTGCTCCGATCATGGTGTGCGCGTCGAAGTGGCCGCCTTTGATGAGGCCATGTCCGCCACGCTGCGTCAGAGCTGCGATCTGTTCGTCAATCTTTCAATGCTTGAAGAGATTCGTTCATAGCTTGCATTTCGTAGAAAAAAGATGCCCGACCTATACGAGGCCGGGCATCTTTTTTTTCTAGCTGACCCATTGTGAGAAAACCGTTCTTTTGCTACGTATATAATCGATAGAAGGTGGATGGACGCTGTATGAAGAATTTTAACAATTTAGGACAGTGATCCCCCCATTTCGTAGTTGCGCGATTTATCGCGCTGGTGGCCCTCAACGTAATTATGGCGCGGGACGAGTGCGATAAATCGCGCAACTACGAAATGGGGAAGCATTCCCGATTTTGGTTGTGAAAGTTCACTCGTACTGTGAACTTACTGTGAACTTATTTGTCTCTCTTTTTGTGAAGAGAAGAAAGGACTTTTGCATGCGCAAGTCTGGCAACCTGATGTGGGTGGCTTCGCTCGTGGCATTATTTGCTCTGTTGTTAACCGCTTGCGGTGGCGGCGGTGGCAGTACCGGAGGCTCGACCAGTGGGAATGGTGGCAGCACGCCCTCAACGAACAAGACGCCGTTGAAGGTGGCGCTGGTTACAGATATTGGTGGTTTGAACGATAACGGCTTTAATCACCTGGCTTATACTGGTTATTCAAAAGCGCAGAAAGAATTTGGTTTTACCTCACAGATCATTCAGACCCAGAGCCAGAACGATTACATCACCAATCTGACCTCGGCGGCTCGCGCGGCTGATCTGGTGATCGGGGTTGGTTTCCTGATGGCAACACCTGTTGACCAGGTAGCCAAGCAATTTACGAACAAAAAGTTTGCTCTGATCGATGCCTGCCCGACCCCGGCTGGCAAGAGCGATTGTGAGACGTTGCCCAATGTCGCTTCCCTCTTCTTTAAAGAGCAGGAGGCTGGTTGTCTCGTCGGTGCTGCCGCAGCGCAGATGGAACTGGATGGCAAGGCCAAGATCTCTAAACTGCTCGGCAAAAACACAATTGGTGCCGTTGGTGGTCAGTCGATCCCGCCGGTCAACCGCTACATTGCTGGCTATAAGTTCTGTGCCAAGAAGGTAGACCCGAACGTTAACGTTGTGGTCAACTATTCGCAGGACTTCACTTCGCCAGCCAAATGTAAAGACCTGGCGTTGAGCCAGATCAACCAGCACCAGGCTGACATCATCTTCCAGGTCGCGGGCGGTTGTGGAGTTGGTGCACTTGACGCAGCCGATCAGAAAGGCGTGTTTGGCATTGGCGTGGATGCCGATCAGAGCTATATCCATAGCAGCGTGATTACCAGCGCGCTCAAACGTGTGGATGTGGCCGTCTATGATACGATCAAGTCGTCGCAGGATGGACAGTTCACCAACAATCCTCCAACCTTCGATCTGTCTCACGATGGCGTTGGCTATGCACCCTTCAGCAAAGATGTGCCGGATGATGCGAAGGCGAAGGCCGATGATTATGCCAATCAGATCAAGAGCGGTTCGCTTACTCCTCCAGCTGATATTCCTGCATAGGCGTATTGCGGCATAAGAAAAAAGATGGCTGAAATCTCAGCCATCTTTTTTGTCAGTCAAAAGCACAGGTTAAAAACAGCTATACGGCGCTTGCTGTCAGGGTCTCGACCCGTTCCACCTTGCGCAGAGCAGACTCCTCGCAGGCCTGGATAAAGGCTTTGAAGAGACGCGCCCAGGCTGGATGCTCACTATGCAGTTCCTCGGGATGGCACTGCGCGGCCAGCATGAAATGGGGGCCGTTGACCTCGATCAGTTCTACTACTCCATCTTCGGCGCGGCCACTGACGGTGACGCCTTCGCCGACCTTCTTAACGCCCTGATGATGCAGGCTGTTGGTCGGGATCTGGCTCTCCCCCAGAATTTCAGCCATACGACTCCCCGGCTCAACGGCGATCGTATGTGCAATGTGGTTGCGCGGCAACTCCCAGTTCGGGTGCTTCAAGCTATCAGGATAGAGTTCTTCAAGGTCCTGATAGAGACTTCCTCCCAATGCAACGTTGAGTATCTGCATGCCACGACAGATGCCTAGCAGTGGGATATTTTCTTGCAATGCCCAGCGGACCAGCTCTATCTCCATATCATCGAGCTTGGGGTTGGTTCTGCCCAACCGGGGATGAGGCTCCTCCTGGTAATTGCGGGGATCTACATCGATGCCACCTGAGATTAAAAGACCGTCTAAGCGAGGAAGCAATGTGTTTAGCCCATTGAGATCATCCAGAATTGGAATAAGAATAGGCACACCACCAGCACGCTCCACTGCATGCACGTACGCTCGGTTATTGTAGAAAATGGGTCGCTCAGACTCCGCACCAACCCCTGCATGACAGGGGATTCCAACTAATGGACGCATTACCAGTCACTCCTTCGATTTGCAATAAATTTGTACTCTTTAATTAGATCAAAAAAGAGAATAAAAAAAAACCGGAACGCTCAAAGTATGCTTGTGCGTTCCGCTTTGAGTAATGCACCGTTCAATTGACGAAACGCATTGTTTGTACAAGTCTGCCACGAGTAAACCAGCAAGGCTCCAGACAATACTGGAGCCGCATAAGCATCGAGACACGTACATTTCTAACGCGTTGTAATTTCACTTGACTGTTCCTGTGTACACATTTTAGTGATCATCTGTATACAGATGTTATACATTTATGATACAGCTTCTGTCAAGTTCTAGGACTTTTCGTTCCGCTAGCTACCTTGACCCAGAAGGGTCTTCCACCACTCTTGCCAGTAATCCTGGGATGCTGCGTCGCCACTGTTCGTCGCTGCTTTGGGACGTGGTGGATTGTTCTGGCCCACGATCACCACTGGATGCTCGCCGGGACGAATATAGTTGAGTTGTTGTCGTGCCTCGCTCTCAATAACGGCTGGGTCTTTATAATGATCGACTTGTCGCTTCAAATCTTGATTATGTGCGTTGACCTGCCCATATTGTTGCATAGCCTTCTGTAAGCGTTGTTCTAACTGGCTGTTGGACCATGCCTGAGCCAGCGTCGCCACCAGGAAGGCTGCACAGATGAGACCCGTCACCCACATCACCGTATGCGTGAACAGCGAGGTTCTGCGGGCGCGAGAGTGTCCAACCGTCTCTTCCAATCCAATCGCGCTAGTAACGTTAGCTGTACTGTTATCGATCCGCGATGGAAATTGTGGTCTTCTTGGATGATTCCGCACATAAGCTCCTTAATTCTAATACATCCATATATAGCACGTAATAAAAGCGTAATTAGGAAACTTTTTCTTTATGGTATCACATGTTCTGAAGCGTCAATAAAGAAAGGTGACTTTTCTCGTAGGATTGGCACCTCTTATAAAAGATATTTTTTCATCGCTTCCTCTAGCTTCTGCACGCAGAAAAGAAGCCATTCCATCGCCAGAACATGAATCAGAGCATAATAATAGAGCCACGACCAGAACTGATAGAACCAGTAGCGCAGCGGAAATTGCTCGCCCAGATCGACGCTCTGGCAATACGTTTCTAAGAGTTGGAAGCGGTCTCCCCGGCTTTTCGTGAGGTTGACCAGATCCAGTTCGCGCTCGCCCCAGTGCAGATCCAGCGGATCGATCAGGCCAACAATGCGGCTGGTGGCTGGATTAAAGAGCAGGTTATTCAGGCAGAAATCGCCATGTACCAGCACAGCATTGTTTTGACAGTCAGCGAAAATACGCTCTCCTTCTGATAATGAACGATCCGCCATCCGCAAAATTGCGGTATCGATAGGAGTGTCGCCGGGCAACGGTCTCTGAAGATATGCGTGTACAGCACGTACGCGCTGTCCATAAAAGTCCCACCAGCGCTCATAGCAGGGCGCTGTATCGAGATTGCCATAGCCGCCGGGATGCCGTATTTCGTGTAGTGCCAGCAGTGTGTCGATGATATCGCGAGTGACGCGCAGGCGTGTGGGCTGAGCCGGATCGCGCAGACTTTTGCCGGGAACTCCGGGGAGGTATTCCATCACCAGCGCTTCACAGATGGTCGCCGTTTCTGGCTGATAATAATAGATCTGCGGGACCGGCACCGGCGCATACTGGCGCAGACATTCCAGTTGTTGCTTTTCGCGCAGTCCCCAGCCCGAAAACTTCTGGACTTTGACCACCACACGTTCAGGCGAGCAAGGAAGCGTGACCAGATAAACGAGACCAAACGCCCCCGAACCGATCAGCTTAGCCGAAACTATCTCGCAGGCAAAGGCAGTCTGAATGATCGGCTCAAGCTGATCGGAAGCCGGTTGATTGGCAATGGATGTAAAGTCGGATCTCTGAATAAGTCGCATTGTGTTCCTCGCTGCTTGCCGTGTTGTTTCTGCACATTCTAGCAGAGAGGCTCAGGTGGGACAATCCTCATTTCGTAGTTTCCCGATTTATCGGGAAACTACGAAATACCTTACAGGGTTTGTTCATCAAAACTCATTATCGCAGCAGGATGGTATGAGAAGTTGTTCGGGCAGCCCCGATAAATCGCTCGACTACGAAAAGAGGGGAGATAAGAGAAAGAAGATTGTTTTGTATTAGTGCATATGGAGAACAAGCAGCCCCATCAGATCGAAGCCGATCAGCATGAAGATCAGGGCCAGGCCGGAAAAGATAACGAAGCGCTGCCAGCCAGTCTGCGCGGCGTGGTTTTGAGCCTGGATCGTTGTGGTATCCATCTCTGTGCTATGACGGCGCTGTGCTGACAGGGCAGGATAGCTATAGCGGCTCAGGCGCTCGTGCAGTTCGCTGGTGCGGTGGCTGATCGCCTGTTCAAAAGATGTATGCAACTCTTCCTCGCTGGGAGGCTGGTAAGGTGGCAGGACGGCAGCCATCGGAGCGGTCGCATACGCGTTGTGTACTGAAGAAGTATCAGGCGTCCAATTCGCGTCTGTACCGTATGTATTCAGTTCAGCACTGGTTGCTCTCGTTAGCGTACAGTTCATTTTGTTCTCCTCCTCACTTATCTATTCTCTATACGAGCAAGCATAACGGAAATAAGACAGAAAAACATGGGACAGATGACATATTTCACGCTCATTTTGGCGGCCTCAGTGTAATCTAATCTCTCTGTCAGGTGGTTCTAAATTTCCTGAGAAGCGATTAAGCGTTATGTCATGGTTGTTCTGTGCGTGGTGGTATGGTAGGAGCGATGGCTTGTCCTCGTCCAGTTCCCTCCAGCGAGAGGCCCAAGGCGAGGACAAGCCATCGCTCCTACCATACCATGCCATCCAGCGAATGATTGAGTTAGAATATGCTTGGTATACTGGATACACGAGTATGACTTTCACCATAAATTGTTCGGATAAGGAGTCCTTGCAATGTCGCTGGCTTCTCATGTTGTATTGGATATACCCGCGTCTCTGCTGATGGAGCGCGACCTCTCGCATTATCTGGAGTGGATCTGGCAACAGTATTTTTCTGATATCACACGAGCGAACGAAATACGTATCAGCTATAGCTATCCCTGGAAAAGCCGTTTGGGACTGATTCGTCTTGCACTGGATAGAACACATTCGTTTATTGGGATCAACTCGTTGTTGCAATTGAAGCAAGTTCCTGAATATGTGTTAATTACTACTATCGCTCATGAACTAGTGCATTACGCGCATGGTTTCGGCTCACCGTTACCCCGTATGTGCAAACATCCACATGCCAACGGCGTTGTAGATCGCGAGCTTGAACGGCGGGAATTAGGAACATGTTTGCGTTGTTGTAATGAGTGGATTGACAATTGCTGGTATTCCTTCTATGATATGCAACGTGAGTCTGGTTGGGCTAATATTCCCAACATCCATCACAGAACTTGCAGAGGTTGTAGATAGGGGAGGTTTTATTTCGCAACAGGTAGTCAACCATTACGCAAAGCAAGAGGGGCTGGTGCGTGCTTGACACCTGCTCTTGACATTGACTCGTGCGTGTGATATATTCATGCTGGCTCCGACGACATGTACCGCATCACCGATAGTTTCACCTTTCCAGAATCTTACCGTCGTGGTGTCCATCGTCTTTAGTTCGTGGGCCTGGCACCTCTTATCTTTTCACCTAGAGCTACCTGTTGCCACCAGTCTTGCAGACAGGGTATTTATCCAGAACTACCCTTTCGATACTTACTTATTGTGCATTCCCGCTTATACATCCTGGTTCACCGCAGAAAGGAGAATGGGCGTTTTCCTCTCTAGTTGTTTCGCCCTACCCAACGTGAATATAGCCGAGTTAGAATTAAAAACGTTACCGGAGTTACGCGATATGGCTCGCGACCTCGAACTCTCCGGTTTCAGTACCCTCAAGAAACAAGACCTCGTGTTCAGACTTCTCCAGGCCAATACTGAGCAGCAAGGAAACATTTTTAGCGCTGGTGTGTTGGAGATTGTGGAGGATGGGTTTGGATTTTTGCGACAGGAGCGCTTCCTGCCAGGCAATATGGATGTCTATGTATCGCAGTCGCAGATTCGCCGCTTCGGACTACGCACTGGCGATATGGTCTCCGGGCAGGTGCGACCGCCAAAGGACAACGAGAAATATTATGGTCTATTGCGCGTCGAGGCAATTAATGGCGTAGACCCGGAAATTGCCAAACGTCGTCCGCATTTCGAGCATCTGACGCCGATCTCACCGCGAGAGATGTTCAATCTGGAGACAACCCCAGCCAACATCTCCGGGCGAATCGTCAATCTGGTCTCCCCCATCGGACGCGGACAGCGCGGTTTGATCGTCTCCCCTCCTAAAGCTGGCAAAACTATGCTCCTCAAATCCATCGCCAATTCCATCACCGAAAACTACAATGACGTTCACCTGATGATTGCTCTGATTGGTGAGCGTCCTGAAGAAGTGACTGACATGAAGCGTTCGGTCAAAGCCGAGGTCATCAGCTCCACCTTTGACGAACCAACCGAGGCACATACCCGCGTGGCCGAAATGGTGTTGGAACGAGCCAAGCGCTTGGTCGAGAGTGGCCGCGATGTGGTGGTGTTGCTCGATAGTATCACGCGTCTGAGCCGTGCCTACAATCTGGCTGTGGCACCCAGCGGTCGTACGCTCTCCGGTGGTCTCGATCCCAGCGCCCTCTTTCCGCCCAAACGCTTCTTTGGGGCCGCGCGTAAGATCGAGGAGGGAGGTAGCCTGACCATCATTGGCACCTGTCTGGTCGATACTGGCAGCCGCATGGATGATGTCATCTACGAAGAGTTTAAAGGCACTGGCAATATGGAACTGGTTCTCAACCGCAAGCTGGCTGAGCGCCGCATTTTCCCCGCCATCGACATCTCTCTCTCCAGCACCCGCCGCGAAGAGTTGTTGCTTGACGAAAAGACGCTTCGTGCCGTCGTGGTTATGCGCCGTATGTTCGCGACGCTGTCCGACCAGCCCGGTCGCAGCGGATTGGAGGCAATGGAGGCATTGCTGCAACATATGTCCAGGACAAGCAACAACATGGAGTTCCTGGCAACCCTCAAAGGCAGCATTTCCTAATATCCATACCTATCATTAACATAACCGCTGCATAAATGCATCTCTCTCATCGGAGATCATGGGAATCGTTTATGCAGCGGTTATGTTGTTTCTTTTAATGAGTTTCAGGATAAAGAGCACGAAGTAGTTGTTGTAATCCTCGTTGGTAATGCTGCTTCTTTTGTTCCCATCCAGTAAAATCGCTGATCTGTCTGGTTTGGCATAGAGACACAGACCAGTAAGCCATACTTCTATTGAGAGCAGTATCCAAGCAGAGGGGAAAGAGAACTGCCTGATTGGTCTGACGTTCTCTGATTAATGCTGCATGCACCGCTGCTTCGATCCATGAACTGGCGAGAGTGTCTGCTGAGAAAACAAGTAGTAACCTGTCATAGCGGCGCATGATCTCATTAAAGCTTCCAGGCTGCCACTTTGCCTGCTCATCTTCGGGAGAAGACCAGCAGTAAATGTTCTTGCTTTGCAAGTCAGCAAAGAGGCGGTTCGCAAACTGTACATCTGCGCGAGAAAAGTTGATAAGATGAGTGAAATACTCTTTTGAGCTTTGAGCCAGAGATTGTACACTGTCGGTAAGAAGGTCATATATGCCTGCTTCACGGAGGAACTGTTTGGGAACCTGGCCCCTTGAACGGGCGATGGTATCCGTACCAATAGTTGACGGACCGAGATGCTGCACGGTCTCAAGACCCTTAACAGTGCGAAGATCGACATCTCCGAGTATTGTCCAGCCAACTGTTGCGTAACTGAGATCTGCACCGGTAAGATTTGCGTAGCTCAGATCTGTTTCAATCAGATTAGCTCCGGTGAGGTTGGCTCCGGTGAGGTTAGCATAGCTGAAATCAGCTCCAAATAAGTTCGCATTGGCGAGGATAGCCCGCTCCAGATTAGCCCCGGTGAGGTTGGCACGACTTAAATCGGTTTCGCCCAAAGTTGCGTGAGCGAGGCTGGCATCATTGAGGCGCGCATCGTTGAGGTGAGCGTTTGTAAGAATGGCCCCGCTGAGATTTGCTCTGGTAAGATTTGTTTCCATTAAATACGTAGAGCCGAGATCAGCGCCGCTCAGATTGGCGTGACTCAGTTTTGCTCTCGTTAATCTGGCACCCAGAAGTATAGCATTACTGAGGTTGGCTCCAGCGAGATTGGCTTCGATCAGATCGGCTCCAGTGAGGCTAATCAGCATACCTGGATGCTGCTCGCGCCATGTGTTCCATGATTTACTGGCCTGCCTAAGCTGCTGGAGTTGTTGCTGGTTGACCATTTACCTATATCCTTCTATTTTGTCTATTACTAATAATAAACGGAAGAAGCGCTATAGATCCAAAAGTCTTGCTTTGTTTTCTACTTTTTCTGATAGCTTTATTTTCCTTCATTTTGCCAGCAACATAGTTTCCACAAATCTGTTCAGCAATGGTGGTAGAATACCAGGAATGATGGTGTAAGTGTCTTTGATCTGACCAGATCATACAAATTGCTGAGAATGGGGATGATATCATGACGCAGAATGTGCAACGCTTTGTGAACAAAGTGGTCATTGTAACGGGGGCTGCCAGCGGAATTGGCCGCGCTATTGCGCAACGGTTCGCTCGGGAGGGCGCGCACGTCGTTGTGAACGATGTCAATGCGGATGCCACCGCGAAAACTGTACAGGCCATGATCGACGCGGGAGGGTCGGCTCTGGCGGTGGTTGCCGATGTTTCTGATAAGAGCCAGGTTGATCGCTTATTTGATACGACGCTTGAGCACTTTGGGACGGTCGATGTACTGGTCAATAACGCCGGATTGATCAATGTTGAGCGCCACTTTCTTGAAGGCGATGAGGCATGGTGGGATCGTGTCCTCTCAGTCAATCTCAAGGGCGTGTTTCTCTGTTCGTTGCGAGCTGCCCATATCATGGCGCGTCGGCATCATGGCGTGATAATCAATATGTCCAGCGGTGGCGCATCGCACTCGCATCGTGGGATGGCCGCGTATGATGCCGCGAAAGGTGGCATCGAATCGCTCACAAGGGCTACGGCACTTGATCTCGCCCCATATGGTATTCGCGTCAACGCCCTGGTTCCTGGCTCAATTGATACGCAGGGCATGGACCCGCAGATAAAGAAAGAGCGCGGTGTGACGATCCCGCTTGGCCGTGTTGGAGAACCTGAAGATATGGCCGGACCCGCTGTTTTCCTCGCTTCAGAGGATGCGGGGTATATCACGGGCCATATCATCGCCGTTGATGGCGGTCTGCTCTCTCAGCAGCGCCCTCCACAGGTCGATATCTTCCCGTTGAGCCGCTTCCCCAGGTTGGAGGAGGGCGAATGAAGCCTTCTCATTACCGGGTGGGCGTTGATATCGGAGGCACATTCACCGATCTGATTGTGCTTGACGATGCCAGTGGTCACTTCGCCGTTGGCAAAGCTCTGACCACGCCGCATGATCCTTCGCAGGCTGTCGAAACGGTTCTGCTCGAAACGCTGACACAGACCGGGATTGATGCGAGCGCTGTGCAACAGATCATTCATGGTACAACGCTGGTCACGAACGCCATTATTGAGCGCAAAGGATCGCCCACAGCGCTGCTTGCCACGCAGGGGTTTCGCGACGCCATTGAGATCAGGCGTGAGAACCGCTATGAACTCTACGATCTCATGCTTGAGATGCCGCAGCCACTCGTGCCGCGCTACCTCCGCTTCGACGTACCGCAGCGCACCCTCGCCGATGGCACAACCCTGCAAGAACTGGACGTTGTCTTCGTTGAGCAACTTACGCGCGAACTGGTCGCTTATGGCGTTGAGGCCGTCGCCATCACGTTTTTGCACAGCTTTACCAATCCGCGTGCGGAGCAGGAGGCACGAGCCGCCATCTTGCGCGTTGCTCCCCATATGCGCGTTGCTATTTCATCTGAGGTCGCACCTGAGATCCGAGAATTTGAGCGCACCTCGACGACGATTGCCAACGTGTATGTGCAGGGCCGCGTTGAGGAGTATCTCGCCGAGTTGCAGGCGCGCCTTGCTCGTGCAGGCTTCAAGAGCACATTCCTGATGATGCTCTCCAGTGGTGGTATCGCGACGGTCGAGACCGCTGTACGCTTCCCGATCCGTTTGCTCGAATCTGGTCCGGCGGCTGGTGCGCTGGCGGCAGCGAGCTATGGTGCGGCCTGTGGCTACTCCGATCTGCTCTCGTTCGATATGGGGGGAACAACCGCGAAATTTTGCGTCATCGATCAGGGCCAGCCGCTCATCACCTACGAATTTGAGGTTGATCGCCGCTATCGTTTCAAAAAAGGATCGGGTTTACCCATCAAGGCGGCGGTGATCGAAATGATCGAGATCGGGGCCGGGGGTGGTTCTATTGCTCGTATCGATTCGCTGGGACTGCTCAAGGTCGGCCCCGAATCGGCAGGAGCCGAGCCGGGGCCAGTCTGTTATGGACGTGGCGGCATCGAGCCGACCGTGACCGATGCCGATCTGGTGCTTGGCTATCTCGACCCCAACTATTTTCTTGGTGGTCGCCTCACGCTTGATCTGGCCGCAGCACGACAGGCGATCAAGGAGAAGGTTGCTGATCGCTCTGGCATCTCGATTGAAGAGGCGGCCTGGGGCATCCATCAGATTGTGAATGAGGGGATGGCAAACGCGGCCCGGATTCATACATTGGAGCGAGGTAAAGACCCACACCGCTTTCCGCTCTTCGCCTTTGGGGGGGCCGGACCCGTACATGGTTTTCGCATCGCCAGGGCGCTTGGTTCGCCCACGCTTATCGTGCCGTTTGGGGCAGGTGTCGCCAGTGCCATCGGCTTTCTTACCGCTCCGCTTGCCTTCGATTTCGTGCGCTCGTGGCCTGGTCGTCTCGACGATCTCGATTGGGAGAAGGCAAATCGTTTGCTTGCCGAGATGGAGGCAGAAGGGCAGGCGTTGCTTGAGGCATCGGGCGTCTCTCCTGAACAGGTGAGCCATCGACGCGAGGCTGATCTCCGCTATGTCGGCCAGGGCCACGAGGTCAGGGTGTCTTTGCCGCTGGGCAAACTGGATAGCGAGAGTGCTGCGGCCATTACAGACTCGTTTGAACAGGTCTATCGCCGCCTCTACGAACGGTTGAGCCAGTCCGTGTCCATCGAAATCATCAACTGGCGCGTGATCTCGTCCGGTCCCACACCACAGGTTCGTCTGCAAGCGCCACAGAGGGAGCAAGAAGAGGCACATAGTGTGCTCAAGGGGTATCGCAAAGCATATTTTCCTGAACTGGGCGGTTATCACGATACGCCGGTCTATGATCGCTATCGGCTCCTGGCGGGAGAGCATTTCGCCGGACCAGCCATCGTTGAAGAGCACGAGTCCACAACCATCATCGGGCCAGAGAGCAAGTTTCGCATCGATGAGCAGCGGAACTTGTTTGTTGAGTGGGAGGAGGCGCAAGCATGACGAACACCATCGATCTTATCACCTTAGAGGTACTCTGGAACCGCCTGCTCTCCGTCGTCAACGAGCAGCAGGTGACGTTGATGCGCACTGCGTTCAGCACCGTTGTACGCGAGTCGCAGGATTTAGCGTGCGGCGTCTTTGATACGCGTGGAGCGATGGTTGCGCAATCGCTCACTGGCACCCCCGGTCATATCAACGCAATGGCAACCGGAGTGCGCCACTGCCTGGATGAATACCCACCAGAAACGCTACAATCGGGCGATGTGTTGCTTACCAATGATCCCTGGCAAACGGCAGGGCAGATCAATGATATGACAGTCCTCACGCCAGTCTTCAAAGATGCGCGCCTGGTTGCCTACTTCGCCAGCACATGTCACGCGCCCGATATCGGCGGGCGGCTGCTCTCCGGCGAGGCGCGCGAGATCTATGAAGAGGGGTTGCGCATCCCGATCACCAAACTGTTTATCCGCGACGAGCCGAATCGCGAACTGCTCAAGATCATTCGCGCGAATGTGCGCACGCCCGACGAAACTGTTGGTGATCTCTATGCGCAAACCTCTTCAAACGCGGTTGGAGCGCGCGAGTTGCTCCACTTCATGGATGAGTTCGGGCTGGACTCGATTGATCCGCTGGCCGATGCCATTATCTCGCGTTCGGAGCAGGCGATGCGCGAGGCCATTCGTGCGCTGCCAAATGGACGCTACGAGAACGAAGCGTGGAGCGATGGCTTCGATGAACCGATTCGCATCAAGGTGGCCGTTACCGTTGCGGATGAGGATATCTTCATCGATTTTGCTGGATCATCGCCGCAAAGTCCCTGGGGCATCAATGTAGTGCTGAACTATACCCATGCCTATGCCTCGTTCGCGATCAAAGCGGCAATTACACCAGAGATCCCGCATAATGCCGGATCATTTCGCCCGGTGCATGTGAGCGCACCGGCAGGCTCCATTTTGAACTGTATTGAGCCAGCTGCGGTCGCCTCGCGCCACCTGATCGGCCATTTTCTGCCCAGCGTGATCTTCGGGGCTATGGCGCAGGCCATGCCAACCCAACTGATTGCCTGTGGTGCCGATCCAATCTGGATCGCTGTCTGGCGCGGCAGCTGGTCCACCTCGCACAAACCATTTACCTTCAGCCTCTTTCAATGTGGTGGCACTGGTGCGCGAGCCAGCAAAGACGGTCTGAACACCACCGGCTTTCCCAGTGGTGTTGCGGGCGTGCCAACAGAAGTGATGGAGAGCTACACGCCACTTGTGCAATATCGTCGCGCGCTTCGTACCGATTCAGGTGGTGCCGGAACCTATCGCGGCGGGCTGGGACAATGGACGGAGGTTAGGCAGTCAGGTGCAGAGTCCTGGGCGGTTTCGGCAATGGCTGATCGCATCCACTTTCCTGCGACTGGCCTTGCTCATGGCAAGCAGGGAGCACCGGGCGAGTTTCTGCTGAATGGCGAGGCAGGTTCACAACCAAAGGCGGTGCGAACCCTGGCATCGGATACGCACGTTCAGTTGAACCTGCCTGGTGGTGGCGGCTATGGTGATCCATTTCAGCGGCCCATTGAGATGGTATTGCATGATGTCGTTAATGGCTATGTGTCGCTGGAAGCAGCCAGGCGCGAGTACGGCGTGGTTATTCGCTATACGGGTAGTCAGGAGCAGCTTGTGCGGCCACCAGAACT
This sequence comes from Reticulibacter mediterranei, assembly GCF_016587455.1. Classification (NCBI taxonomy): domain Bacteria; kingdom Bacillati; phylum Chloroflexota; class Ktedonobacteria; order Ktedonobacterales; family Reticulibacteraceae; genus Reticulibacter; species Reticulibacter mediterranei. The sequence goes on from NZ_BNJK01000001.1 coordinate 4,400,299, forward strand.
CTATGTCGTCGATGAGGCGGCGACCGCCTCGTTGCGTGCTGCCGACCATTAATCGAGACTGTTACCGACTTTCTGATGGAGAGTGGGAATAAGCATTGAGCGGACAATCTGTTATGAAGCTTTGATAATTGGAGCATCAAGCAATGGAAAGGGGAAGAGCTCTGGGCACAGAGAATGGTGGGTTCGCCCGTAGCGACAAGGGGTGTTGGGGGTCTTGGCGGGGGCCTTGCGCTTGTCGCCCTCGCCACATCATTTGTCTGTTTCCCGGTTCCCGCATGTCCCCACCAGCGACAAGCGCAAGGCCCCCACAGCCCTACCACACTTCCCTTGTCGCTACGGGCGCGGGAGAACTTTCTCTCCCTGGAGGATTTCATGGATGCATTAAATGGAGACACCTGTTGTATGAGTTCCAATCGCTTTGCCATTCTTCCAGCCCCGGCAATCCTCAAAGACTATGTTGCGTGTTTGAGGATTGCTGAGCATGACGACGAGGAAGCGGTAGCCATAAAGGTCTCTCCCAATGGATTGCCCGGTATTGTCTTTCACTACAATACCGGGCGCTCTGCTCTTGAACAGATTGTCACACATTCGGGGCGCAAGGTTTGTCCACCGCCCCTCTTTCTCTATGGACCAGGGATAGAGCCGAGTGTCATGCATTATAAAAGAGGATCGTCTGCGACGGTACAGGTGATTTTCAAACCACACGCTCTCAAAACCCTGCTCGGTCTAGATGCCTCACAACTTGCCAATGGGTCGGCAGACCTGCATGAATTTTCAGCCGGAAATCTCGATTCTCAACTCATTGAAGCCAGGAGCCAGCAGGAACGCGTGCATTTGCTCACCAGCTTTTTAGCAGCCAGGCTCAAGCAGGAGAAAACGAGAGATACGTTAGTAGAAGAAAGCCTGCGCCTGATCCAGCAGAACAGCGGTGCTCTGCATGTTAAGGACTTGCTTGCATGTTTGCATATCTCCGAGCGGCAGTTTGAAAGAAGATTTACACAGACGGTTGGCCTTTCTCCTCAAGTGTATATTCGGGTGAAACGCTTTAATGAGGCGCTACGACTGATCAAAAGCGGACAGTTTGCGCGACTGACCGATGTGGCATGTGCTCTCAATTTCTCCGATCAGTCTCACTTTATTCGTGATCTCAAAGCATTTTCTGGCATGACCCCCAAAAGCCTTTCACAGAAAGTAGATGACTTCTACCACGATCAAGCAGGATACTCCTATATCTGAACATGACGGTTTTTTTCAATTCTTCCGCATAGTTGCCAATGTATATTATGGCTAGATCAAGAGATGGAAAAAACATTTTTCTGATTGACATCTCTCCTGTTATCAAGCGACAAAGATCAAGTATAAAAGATGAGAGAAGCACAGATAAGGAGACAGCACTATGAGGAAAGTCATTCTAAACATGAACATGACATTTGATGGTTTCTTCAATCTGGATTGGATGGGACCGAGGCCATTTACGCCAGACCAGGAGCTTATCGACGATAACATGGCCCGCATGCGCGGATCAGGTGAGGCGGCAACGAGTGGATCAGGCGGCGCTTTCGTTGGATACTCGTTTTATCGCGGGATGGCCCCTTACTGGCGCAACATGGAGGACAGCCCGGAGTCAACCGAGAGCCAGCGTGCTATGGCGCGTGCGGTGAACGCCAGTCATAGAATCGTCATTTCGCGGACCGAAGAAAAACTTGAGGGAGAAAACGCAGAACTGCTTGTCGTGAAGAGCGATCAGGATCTCGTTACAACTATTACCAGACTCAAAGAGCAAGCAGGCTCAGATTTCGCACTTATCGGCGGTGTTCGTACGGCCCAGACCTTTGCACGGCTCGGCTTAATTGATGAGTATGAAGTGCTGGTCCATCCCGTTGCTGTCGGGAAAGGCGAACGAGTGTGGACATCCAGGAACGACTTATCACTGGTCAGCGTCAAGGCGTATCCATCGGGGGTGATGCGCGTGCGTTACCGTCCCGCATAAGCTATGATGGTCGCCTTGACGCTAATGAACTCGGGAATGCGTAAATATATTTCGTAGTGGAGCGATTTATCGCGTTGATTTGGCATTACAGGTGGTTCCACCAACGCGATAAATCGCTCCACTACGAAATATATTTATGCTAAAACAAGCAACTTCTGAATGTGAGTGATAGTGATTGCCCACGCGAGCGAGGAGGGATCAATCAGCGCGAAGTGATCGACTCTCGGCAACTCAACCAGCGTGGCGCAATCGCCATGCTGGGCCGCTTTATGCGCATATTCCTGGCTGACCACGAGCGGCACCCGGTCGTCTCTATCGCCATGAATCAAGACCTGGGGGATGCCCAGTGGTAGGAGCGCGGCGGGAGATGCAAACATGTAGCGTTCGGGCACGCTGGCGGGACTGCCTCTCAGCAATTCAGCGGCAGCTCCCTGGCCCAGATTAAGTTCCCAGGTGCGTTTCAGGTCGCTGGCCCCGGCAAGGCTGACCACGCCCGACAGGGACAATGGCGTGCTGTTCACCGTGAGCTTACTGTTTCTAGGCATACGAGGACGCGCGGCCAACCAGAGCGCGAGGTGGCCTCCGGCTGAGTGGCCGACCGAGACGACGCGCGTGAGGTCCAGGGCATATGGGAGGGCGAGCGCTGCCAGGAAATCGGCGGCCCGTGCGACATCCTGAAACGTTCCGGGCCAGCCTCCTCCAGCGTCGCCCAACCGCCGATACTCGATATTCCAGGCGGCGACTCTGTTCTGTACAAGATCTTGCGCCAGCCCTTGCATGAGCGTCAAATCATAGGGAGCGCGCCAGAAGCCTCCGTGAATGAGAATAACGACCGGGTGTGGACCCGGACTGTTCGGCAAGTATAGTTCGCCAAATTGCAGCGGTTCAGTTCCATAGGTGAACCGTAGCGGCGATGGAATGGGTGCAGCAGTACCTTCAGAACCATAAGCATTCATCGGCCATCTCCCATAACTAAATGCCTTTCTGGAGCACCTTTAGGGGGCAACCCAGACCTGTATTATTGTATCATCTCCACCGGAGGCAATATATTTCCCATCAGGAGACCAGGCCATCACACGCGGTGGGGAGGCATGTGTGAACGTCACTAGTTTACGGTTCGTCATAGTATCCCACACCTCTATCATTTTGTCCTCACTGGCATAAGCAAAGCGTTTCCCATTGGGCGACCACACGACGAAGGAGACGGGGGCGGGATAGCGATAGCTCAAGACTTCCCGATTGGCGGTTGTGTCCCACATCTGGATCATTCCATCTGCGCGACCACAGCCAACACGCGAACTGGTGGACGCACCGGGCGATAGCGTATAGACATTGGGCGACCAGCCGACGCCCAGCACCTTCGCAGGCTGGTTGCGGTAGAGCGCGATAGTTTTGCCTGTGGTGACCTCCCAGGTCTGTATCGATGCGTCATCGCCACCGGAGACGATACAGAGGCCATGTCCAGGAGGCGATGCAGACTCAGAGGGCGACCATGCCAGCATTGCGACGCTGCCCGTATGACCACGATAGATGGTGAGGGGCTGGCCCGTGTTAGCGTCCCAGACATGCACGGTGCCATCAGTGGCAGCGGAAGCGAGTAGCTGTTGTGTTGGCGACCAGGCCATTGCGTTGACCATCTGCCCCTGATGACCGCGATAAGTGCCGATCAGCAGGTTCGTCGTGAAGTTCCAGACGCGTATTAACGCATCGGAGCCAGCAGTGGCGATAAGGGAGCCATCTGCTGATCGAGCCACGAGGCGGGCCGCATCAGAGGCATCTTGATAGGTTTGCAGCTTATTTCCTGTTGTAGCATCCCACACATGTACCGTTTTCTCGTTGCTTACCGATACAATGCGCTTCCCATCGGCCAGCCACACCAACGAGCGGATCGCGTTGGTATGTTCGCGATAACGCGCGATGACCGTTCCGGCTGGTGCCGCCTGTGATTTGGCCTGGGCAAAGCTCGCCGGCTCCTGGCGAACTGATGGCGGTTCAGGTGGTTTCACTGCTGATAGCTCGTTCGCCACAGATGCGGCGAGGAGGCTGGAAGGCAGAATCGTGGCGGCGGCCAGATCGACCTCGACCGGCTGATTTATCTGTTGGGAGGAAGTATCAAGCTGGCTGGCCTGTTCGAGCGCGAGGGCAAAGGCGAGGATGTTGTTGAAGCGCTTATCGGGATCTTTCTCCAGCGCGGTCAGAATCACCTGCTCGACGGCAGGGGGAATGGTTGGGACGCTGGCGCGTAGCGGGAGAGGCGCGACGGCGAGTTGTTGCGAGATGATCTCGGTGAGCGAACCATTGAAGGGACGGTCGCCCACCAGCCACTCATATGCGACGATAGCTAACGAATATTGATCGCTGGCCTGACGCGGCTTGCCCTGGATCTGTTCGGGAGCGGTATAGGGCAGGGTGCCAGCGACATTTTGTATTCCCTGGTCGCCCATAGTTTGCGTGATCAATGCAATACCGAAGTCGCTGAGGAGTATCTCGTTATTTCTGCCCACAAGCATATTTTCGGGCTTCACATCGCGGTGAACCAGCTTCTCATTATGTGCATATTGTAATGCTTCTGCTACCTGTCGCACGTAGGAGGTCACGGTTGCCAGTGGGAGGCGCGTTCCCCTGGGATGGCGCTGTCGCAGCGTGCCGCTGGGCGCGTAATCCATGACGAGAAAGGGCGTGCTGCCCTCGATGCCAAATTCGAGGACGCGTACGATATTGGGGTGAACGAGGCGAGCGATCGTGCGTGCCTCCGTACGGAACCAGCCCTCATCGTTCGCCACCTGCGTATTAAGCACCTTGATAGCTGCTTGCGTGCTGAGATAGATATGCTCTCCGAGATAGACCTGCGCAAAGCCGCCCTCTCCTAAAAGACGGGTCAGCTGATAATTGCCAAGTCGTTGTCCGATGTAGTCAACCATATGTACCCTTTCCGGCGAAATGCTCGTATCCCACTTCCCATCTTCAGCAAAAATAGCATATCATACAGCGTGCAAAAAGAGAATACGTACGGTCTTCACCACAAAAAGAGAGTAATTTGCACCTTATTCGCTATTCAATCGCTTGTTCATATTGCAGTATAATAATGCCGATCAGCACTAGCGTACAACCGGCGATTTGCCAGAGGGTGAGATGCTGACCCAGCCAGAAGTAGCCGATGACGCTCGCCGCCACCAGTTCTAATGTGCCTGCGATGCCTGCGCGTGTGGCGTCCAGGCGACGGAGCGCGGCCAACGTCAGCGAAAATGGGATCGCCATACCCAGAATGCCGACGAGCAGGATGAGCCAGAGGTGTTGCGGTTGCCATGTTGCTGCCGGGATTGACCAGGGGGGCTGGACAAGCAGGCAGAAGAAGCAGGCGATAAACGCCCCATAGGTGGTGGAGGTCAACGCCGGGAGCGTGCGTCCAACGCGCTTGCCTGCCAGCATGTATGCGATGTAGGCCAGTAGAGAGAGATTGGCAAAGATCAGTCCCAGGGCATCCAGGCCGTTCAAGCTCTGTTGCCAGATGCCGGTCAGAAGGATGACCCCACCAAAGGAGAGGCACACGGCGAACAGGACGGGACGTGAGGGCCATCTCCTGCGCCAGACGGCCTCGCCCAACGCCATCCACGCGGAAGCGCTAAACTGGATGACCAGCGCAATGGCCAGCGGTAAGCGACTGATCGCGACGAAATAGGTGTAGGAGACCAGCGCAAGGCAGAGGCCAAAGACGATCAGCCAGCCCCCGTTGCGCGATTCCAACTTGAGAGCGCTACGATTCCATATCAATAGCGTGAGCAACAAGCACAGGCCGCCGATCAGCATGCGCAACTCAAGCAAGGTCAGAGGCGAAATACCAGCATCAAATAAGAGGCGCGAAAAATTCCCGTTCAGGCCAAATAAGATCGCCGCCGTTGTCGCCATGAGATAGCCAATCAAACGTTGTGGAGCGCCCGGCTTCATCGTGCATGTCCTTTCATAATAGTTGTATCGTTAGATATATATATATATTGATGATAACAGACATGGATGAGCCTGCCACCATCCAATCAAGCGCGTTGGGGACATCCAATCTGTGCTATGCGTGGAGATGGCCTGCAACAACCCGGTTGTACTCCTGCTCGTATTTGTATATATAATGGGGAGAGAGAAAAACATATGAAAAAGCAAAGACATCTCTCTCTACAATGAATTGGTGATAAGGATCTGTTATGTGGTATTTCCTATTGAAAAAATGTGTAGGTCTCTTTTTTAACCTGCTGAATGTATTGCTGGGAGGAAAGCTGCCGCCGTTTGGTAGTGCCTGTGTAGTGGTGGAAGAAGACGGGCGTTATTTAGTGGTCGAGATGCCAGCTCGGACTGTTACCTTTCCGGGTGGCTTTATGACCTGGCGCGAAACCCCTCAGCAGGCGGCAGAGCGTGAGGGATACGAGGAGACGGGTCTGACGCTACAAGTTGACTCTTTGATTAACTGCTATTCCTGCGCCAGCGACCGTTGGACGCGCATGAGTACGATCAGCTTTGCGTTTCGCGGCAAAATCGTGGGAGGCGAGTTGCGCGACAACATGGAGGGGAGACCTCTCTGGCTCACGCTCGATGAATTGCGTCCCCGTTTGCGCGGCTACGCCCTGAGCGTCCTCGACGATTATCTGCGCACTCGCTCTCAATTGGCACTTGCCTCATCTCTCGTGCCACTGGTCCAATGATAAGTAATAACAAAGAATAATTAATAGAACACGATATCCCAATGGCTCCCTTCGTTGGCAAAGCGGTTGCCGTTGGGATCGTCATACATGGGTGCGTTATCGCCGCTACGTAGCCCCTTATACTTGTAGTGACTGTGGATGTAGTTGGTAACGCACGAGGTGGGCGCGATATCGAGCTTATAGCCGTTCGAGTGCGAATAGGTGCCACCGGCATGACCATTTTCTGTCCCGCCAGTAATGGTAATTTTACACGAACTGGCCTTTTGAAAGGCAATGATGCCCTGTATAGTCTTGCTCCTCACCTGATCGAGCGAGGTGCAGCTAAAGCTATTGCGGTTGCTGCAATTGCCCGATGAGGTTACGGTGATGCCTGCGTTTGCCAGCATTTTCACCGCATCGTTATTCGCGAGAGTGGTCGAGCCGGTTGGGTTGGGTGAACCTGATTGCTGGTCGCATGCTGTACCGCCGCCTGTTGCCCCATCGGGTTTGAAGGTGACATAATCGTAGTTGCCGTTGTAGGAGAGGAGCCACGCGCGAGTCGTCGTGCGCAGCAGCATTGAGCTACCAGCAGGAGCGCCGCTATCAGCAATACGTACATTCTGAGCGTCGCCACCGACCACAACAATGAAATGACCACCGCCGGGAGTGTATGGCGAGTGAATAAGCACCATCACTGGATTGCCATTATTGGCCGATTCAATGATCTTGTCCAGATCGAAATGATGTATCTCTGCCTGCATGCCAAAGAGTTTGGAGACCACAGGAACTTTCGTTGTATCCGTCCCTTCCCCACGAATGTACAGATTGTACGGCTCTCCTTTTTGCAAAACATCGGCGATTTTGTATTTGTCGGTGCCAGCATAAGCGTTAAAAATCATGGTCATTGCCGCTTCTCCGCAGGTCACGGCCCCATACGATTGCACAGTATACTGGTCGTTATATTGTTTAGGGTCTCCCTGACTGATGCCCTTCAAGTCTCTGGATGCATCTCCCATGCAAGAGGCCACTACATCGATTACTGTGCAAAAGACGACCATCAGGAGGAGCGAACCGCTGACGATGAAGCCTGCAAGCATGACTTTGGTTATATCATTGCTGCTATCCTTGAGTGATTTCACGCCTCAAGCCCTTTCATGCTGTCTTATTCACCACTTCCAATGGTAGACAAGTTTACGGCTCCGGCCTAGAGGAAAAGAGGGACAGTTCAGTGATAAAGGAAACTTGCGTTATTTCTGTCCGATGCGCAAAGCCAATAGCAGGCCGAACGAGACTGCAAGTAGGACGACGGCGAGCGCGATGGCTTTATCCAGGTCTGTTTCGGAGGCGATATAGACAGCGATGGGGACCGTCTGCGTGGTGCCAGGGAAGTTGCCCGCGAAGGTGATTGTTGCGCCAAATTCACCAAGAGAGCGTGCCCAGGCCAGCCCTATGCCCGATAAGAGCGCGGGACGTATCAGCGGCAATACAATGCGCCGGAACGTATAGAAAGGGCTGGCTCGTAATGTATAAGCTGCTAACTCGTAGCGCCGATCCAGTTGCTCAAAGCCAGCCTTTGCACTGTTGACGAAGAACGGGGCGGCAATAAATGTCTGTGCCATCACAACCGCGACGGTAGTAAATGGAATGGTGATTCCGACCATGTTGAGGTAGCGTCCAAGCAGGCCCATACGCCCAAAGGTGAGCAGCAGGGCCACACCAGCGACCACTGGCGGCAGGACGGTTGGCAACGTAACAAGCGTTTCCAGCAGTTTGCGCCCGGGAAAGCTGTAGCGGGCCAGAAAATAGGCAACGGGGAGGCCAGAGACGACAGCCGCCAGCGTGCTCAGTGTCGTTGTAATAATGCTCAGTTGCAGCGCTTGCAGGATGTCGGGCTGCTGAAGCGCCGCCCAGATAGCGGCAGGCGGTTCCTGAAAAAGCAGCGAGACCAGCGGTATCCCTAAAAAGAGCAGGAAAAGGGCCGCCAGGATACCTGCAAAGATCCTGGCGGGCCAGCGTGCGAACCACTGCGCCGTATTGATGCCCTTGAGAGGCTGTTGTGTACCCGTCTTTCTGGCGGTTTGTTCCATGAGATTATTGCTACGAAAACGTTTCAATAAAGCCCGTTATTTGCTGGTGGTGATAAAGCGATATTTTTCCAGCGTTGCCTGCCCTCCAGAGGAGAGAATATATTGTACAAAATCCTGCGCCTCGGCTGCATGGGTCGAGTTTTTCGTGACCGCGATTGGGTACTGGGCAATGACGTTGAAATTATCGGGAATATCAATTAATTTTACCTTATTGATGATAGCATTTGTCACATCAGTACGATAGACAATGCCTGCATCCGCCTCTCCCAGTTGCACCTTCTGGACAACCGCTTTGACATTCTCTTCCTGCGAGACAAAGTTGGCCTTGACTGCGCTCTCGTAGCTCGGACCGTACTCCGACGATTTGCCCATATTGTCCAGCACTTGCAGACCATACTTGCCCACCGGCACCGAAGGTGCAGCAACAACGATCTTCTCGCCCTTCTTTGCCAGATCTTTTAACGTTGTGATGTTGCCTGGATTGCTGGCCGGGATCACCACCGTTAACTTATTCTGCACGAAGATTTTGGAATCGTTGACCAGCCCGGCGTCGCTCGCCTTCTTCATATTTGTGGTGTCGGCGGAGGCGAAGACATCGGCAGGAGCACCGCTGATGATCTGCTGGACAAGCAACTGCGAACCATTAAAGTTGTATTTCAGCGTGACGTTAGGATGGGATACGTGGTATTGCGTGGCAATGTCGTTGAACGATTCGGTCAGCGAGGCAGCTGCGAAAACGTTGAGCGTGACCGGCGACTGCGAGGCCGCTGTGGGTGTGCTACCGCTGCTTGTGTTACTGCCTGTTGCCGTTGTGCCACCGCCACCACAGGCGACCAGCAGCAATGCCAACAACACAAATACACTGACCAGTGGTGCGCGATGCAAATGCTTCATCCATTTCTCCTTGTTTTGCAGATGAAATAAAACCTTCACGTAGCGACAATCCCTTGCGGTTGTCGCGGCCCATCTATGAATCATCAATTACCTGCGACAACCGCAAGGGATTGTCGCTGCATTCCATCAATAAATATTCATACATTGAGTATACGGGCCGGAGATAAAGAGTGTCAAGCAGAGGTAAGGCAAAACTTGTGGCAGGGATGTTTATGCTTCTGTACGGTCGGCGTAGTTTGCCAGGGTGAGCGCGTACTCGCGGAAGACGCTGCGTAGCTCAAGGGGACGACGGATGATTACGGGAATGCCCAGTCCAGCAATGAAGCGTGCCATCCAGGGTAGATCCCCGACATCAACGCGCATAAGCACGCCGCCCTCTGTCTCTTCAAAGAGCGCCTCGGGATAGCGTGTCTGGCGTTGTATCTGTTGCAACGTGGTCTCAAACAACACTTCCACCTGCCAGACGCGCGGAACTGAGGCGAGGGCGCGCTGCACCGCTTCGAGCGCCTGAAAGTTCGGGGGAGGAATAAATGTCACATCGGTAATTTCAGCATGTTCGATGCGGTCCAGGCGGAAGAGGCGCTGTCCCTGTCGCAGATGGCAGTAGCCGATGGTGTACCAGAAGCCCTCGTGATAAACGACGCCGTAGGGATCAAACATACGCTCGGTCACCTGCGAGCGTGACGACCGATAGTGGAGGCGTACGCTATGTTCGGTGTGAATGGCTGTGCTGAGTACCACCACAGCCAGTAGAGAGGGCGTGGCCTTGAGCGCGCTGTTCTTGAAGATGATGGTCTGCTCCACCGCCTGGATGCGTTCGCGTGTCGCAGCTGGCAGGACGCGTTCGACCTTTGCCAGCACACCTTCAAAAGCCGGGGCAGCAGTTGCCAGACCGGTTTGGCGTGCCAGCAATAGGCTCAACGTTAATGCCAGCGCTTCGTCTTCAGTGAAGATCAGGGGAGGCAGCTTATAGCCCGGTCGCAGGCGATAGGCTCCATAGCGGCCTCGCTCCGCCTCTACAGGAATGCCCAGATCCTGCAATGTCTGCACATAATCCCGCACCGTGCGTATATTCACTTCGAGCCGCTCAGCAAGCGCCGCACCGGTCATGCGCCCATGCGATTGCAGCAGTTCTAAGACGGTCAGCACACGGGCTGTCGGGCGATAGACCAATGATATTCTCCTGCTTCATGGTATCCTGAATCGGGGTCAATTGTACCATCTTTTATGCCGCCAATCAAAATGATGCCAATCAATACAGGCTTTGTAGTGTCTGTTGCACCTTTTCCAGATTGGAGCGAATGCCCCGAACATGTTCCTCCATCTGTAATACAAGGAAGATTCGCAGCGCATTTTCGTAGCAGGTTTCCGCAGCTTCCATGTTGGCTCGCCGATTGCCGCGTGTCAACTCTTGATAGGCGTTGCCGCAATTATTCTGGCCGGCAGCCCATTCAAAAGGATAGCTTTCAGGCGTATAGATGCTCCAGGTAGAGCGATACAGAGAGATGGCCGTTTCCAGATTGTTCTCGCGATCCCCCGTTTCCAATGCGCGGTAGGCATCGGCAAGGTGAAAGAGCAGTGAGGCCCACTCTAAAGGCATACGTTGTGAGGTATCGACGCTCATCGCCTCTTCATAATACGCGATAGCCCTTTGCAGGTTTGTCTGGATATTGCCCGTTGTCAACTCGGTATAGGCCGTTCCCAGATTGTGCAGCGTCCTGGCCCATTCGAACGGAGATGCGCGCCGCGTTTGCACCCGTAGAGCTGCTTCATAGCAGGCGATAGCCCGCTCTAGATGTTGCTGGCGGTCGCCATGTTGCAGGCTACAATAGGCATTGCCGAGATTATTCTGCGTCGAGGCCCATTCGACTGGCATCTGCTCGCTATTGTACACCAGCAGCGCCGCCCTATAGCTGGCGATGGCTTTGTTGAGGTTGGATTCCCGATCATCGCCGTGCAAGCGGTAATATGTGTTGCCGAGATTATTCTGTGCCCTGGCCCAATCATAGGGGAAGGCGTGGCGTGTGTAGACCTTGAGCGCATCTTCGTAATAGGTGATGGCTTTGCGCAGATATGCCTGCTGATCGCCTCCCTGCAAATTACAATAGGCATTACCGAGGTTGTTCTGCACCGCTGCCCAGCCGATCGGGAACGAGGCCTGGGTGTAGACGAGCAATGTGGCCTCAAAGCAGGCGATGGCGTGGCGGAGCTTCTCCTGGAGGTTGCCACCGGGCAGATCGAGATACGTCAGGCCAAGCATATTCTGCGTTTTCGCCCAATCGATGGGATGCTCTTCCTGAGTATAGACCTGCAATGCCGCGCGAAAGCAATCGATGGCATGCTCCAGGCGTTCCCGCTCGTCGCCTTCTACCAGCAGATTATAGGTAATCCCCAGATTGTTCTGGACCACAGCCCAATCAAGCGGCGAGTGTTCGCGGGTATAGACTTTGAGCGCATTTTCATAGCATGCGATAGCTTTTTTGAGGGTGTCATCGGACTCTTCCCCAGCCAGATTACGATAGGCATTGCCCAGACTCTGCATCGTGTTTGCCCAGTGTTGCGGATAGGCTTCATAGGTATTGACCTCAAGCGCCTTCTCATAGTGTTCTATCGCTTTGCACAGGTTGGCCTCGCGGTCGCCACCGGGCAGGAACGTATAGACGTTGCCGAGGTTATAATGGGCCAATGCCCAGCTTTCCGCCGAAGCTTCGGGTGTATAGACGGTGAGTGCGGCTTCGTAACAGGTGATCGCCTCTTGCAGCGTGGCATAGCGATCGTCGCTCGGCAGCGAGCAGTACAGGTTGCCCATTTGATCCTGCGTGCTGGCCCACTCCTGGGGAAAGCCTTCGGGTGTATAGATTGTCAGGGTTGCCTGGAAGCAGGTTAGCGCTTTTGCGAGATAGACCAGACGATTCTCGCCGGAGAGCGACATATAGGTCTGTCCCATGCTGTACTGCGTTTTCGCCCACTCAACCGGCATGGCTTCGCTGGTGAACACTTCCAGAGAGGCCTGGAGATGGACCAGGGCTTTTTTGAGATTGATCTGTTTATCGCCACGCAAGAGGACGCGGTAAGTATCGCCGAGGTCGTGTTGCGTCGTAGCCCATTCAAGGGGGAATGCGTCGATTGTATAGCTATCTAATGCCGACTGGAAACAGGCAATCGCCTTTTCCAGATTGCTTTGTCGGTCTCCATCAACGGCGGCTCCATAGCTCACCCCCAGCTCATATTGAGCCTGGGCCGCGTCGTGCCTTTTTTGTGATGATTCCATGCGGTGTGTTGTCTGCCAACTATGAGAGGGCAGGAACTCCCATTGCTATGCCAACGAGCATAGAAAGTACTCTCTCTCTGGATTCTACGGAGTACTCTGCTGCTTGTCAACAGTGTCTTTCTCGACCATGCTTCAACTTGTTATCGACTCGATAAACTCATCAATGTTATGGTGATTCTTGAAAGCGAATCTCAAACAGGAACTCACGATTGCCATCTCTTCCCAGGATCGGCGATTCGCTGACATTCCGCACGGAGAGCGGCGTATGCTGAGGTATCCATGTTTGTAGATCGTTCAGCACACGCTGATGAATCTCCGGGTTGCTGATGACGCCTCCTCCCCGGTCAACCTCTGCTTTGCCCGCCTCAAACTGCGGCTTGACCAGCGAGACGATCCAGGTATCGGCTGTATGAGCGAGCAGTGGAACCAGCGCGGGCAGAACCAGGCGCAACGAGATAAACGATACGTCGATGACGGCGCATTGCATCGGCTCCGGTAGCCCGGCGAGGTTGCGGATATTGGTGCGCTCCATGACGACGACGCGTGGATCGTTGCGCAGCGTCCAGGCCAATTGCCCATGCCCGACATCAATGGCGTACACACGTTGCGCACCTCGTTCCAACAAACATTGCGTGAAGCCACCAGTTGAGGCTCCAACGTCGACCGCAACCAGCCCATCGGGGCTGAGCTGAAAGGTATCCAGCGCTTTTTCGAGCTTGAGGCCGCCCCGACTGACATATTTCAGTTCGGGCGCGATCTCGGCAATGCGGCAGTTCGCATCGAGTGCAACCAACGTGCCGGGCTTATCCACCATCCGATCCCCAACATACACCTGTCCTGCCATAATGAGTGCTCGTGCCTTCTCACGACTGGCAACCAGCCCCCTACGCACCAGGGCAACGTCGAGCCTCTCTTTGCTTGCTGCCATGCTATCTTTTGCTCCTCCAATCACCATCTTTCGTAGTCGAGCGATTTATCGCGCAATCCCGCCCATACGCGATAAATCGCTCGACTACGAAAGATGGTGATTTCATTATGAGTGATTAAACCGTCTTATCATAATACACCAGCGCGCCAGCGCCGACCAGTCCCACGTCGGAGCCAAGCTGGGCCGGGACGATGCGCGCCGCCTCGCGCGGCACCTTCATTGCGCGCTTTTCGATGATACGACGCGCAGGCTCTAGCAGCAACTCGCCCATCTGAGCAACGCCGCCGCCCAGGATGATGATCTCGGGGTTAAAAATATGAATGACGTTGACCAGACCAAAGCCAAGCCCTTCCGCCGCAGTTGTGATAATCTGTTTGGCAATTGGCACGCCTGCCGCCGCAGCCTCAGCTACCATGCGCGCGTTAATATGAACGTGGTTGTGGCTGGCGACATGTCGGCTATCTTCGGGTGTGTTGGCGGTGTCATCCTGCTGGTGTGCCAGCGCAAAGGCCAGCAGTTCATCGCCCTTGCCCATCGCCACGATCTCGTTTGCCCGGCGAGCAATGGCGGTTCCCGACGAAATGCTTTCCAGACAACCGATGTTGCCGCAGTTGCAGCGCGGTCCATGCAGATCAATTGTCATATGCCCAAGCTCGCCTGCCGTGCCAACAATGCCCTCCAGAATGCGTCCTTCGGCAATAACGCCGCCGCCAATGCCAGTGCTGATCGTGATATAGACGACATCGCGACTCCCTCGCCCCGCGCCAAACATATATTCGGCGAGCGCAGCGGCGTTGGCGTCGTTCTCTACAAAGATGGGTAGCGTGAAATGTTCATTGAGAATAGTCCGTAGGGGAACATCGGTCCAGCCGGGTAGATTGGGGGGTGAGAAGACGACGCCCGTATGACTGTTGAGCGGTCCGGGCGCGCCAAGACCAATCCCCGCGATCTGTTCTAGAGTCGTTCCCGCGTCCTTTACGGCCTGCTCGATAGATTGGATGATACGTGGGATCAGGCGATCAGGCGTCGGGTTCTCGCCGGTCAGCAGGCCGATGCGGGAGAGAAGTTTGTCTCCTTGCATGACCGCCGTGCGAATCTGCGTTCCGCCCAGGTCTACACCTACGACCAGGGGGAGATTTTCATAGCTGGGTGAAGCTTGTTCTGCTGGCACAATGCCTCCTTGATTGATACTCTCCGGGTGATATACTTCTGTTAGATGATACTCTATTTCTATATATCGAACAAGTGACGCCCTCTTCATTTCTGCATGTGTCAATGTGCCAGATTTTCACTCCTGAATATGGAAGCAATATCTATGGAAGTTGTGTTGACTGTCAACTCAACATGGCGTATACTCGAAAGCAGGAGGAGAAGTGACGCATGGCTACAACGTTCGGCGCAGCATTGCGCCAGTTCCGCCTGGGGGCGGGTCTCAATCAGCGCGAACTGGCGGCGCTGGTCGGACTGGATTTTTCCTATATTAGCAAGCTTGAAAATGATCGCCTGCCGCCGCCAGCTGCGGATACAGTGGTGGCGCTCAGTCGTGCTTTGCATGTCGAACCGGAAGAACTACTGGTTCTGATTGGCAAGTTGCCATCTCAGATGCGTCAGGTTGTCGGCACCAATAAAGCTGCTCTGGTCTTTTTGCGCGAGGCGCAGCGTATGGAATTAACGGATGATGCCTGGAAAAATCTGACGAATTCCCTACAAGAAAGGTCTAAAATGTATCGCATTTTAATTACTGATGCTCTTTCGCCGCAAGCTCTAGAACTGCTCAAAGCGGCTAACGATACGCGTTATGATGTTGTCGAAAGCCCTTCACAGGACAAGTTAGCGGAGCTGGTGAGCGAATATGATGCGCTGATCATTCGTAGCAGTGTGAAAGTGACCAGTCAGGTGCTAGAGAACGCGGCACGCTTGAAAGTGATTGGACGTGCTGGCGTGGGACTCGATAACGTCGATATTCAGGCGGCATCACGACGCGGTGTGGTTGTGATGAATACTCCGGCTGCCAATACCATCACGACCGCCGAATATACTGTTGCGCTCATGCTGTCGCTCTATCGTCATGTTCCCCAGGCGCAGGCTTCGCTTCTGAAGGGCGAGTGGAAGCGCAGCAAATTTATGGGTTTGCAGTTGCAGGGCAAGACGTTGGGTATCATCGGTCTGGGGCGTATCGGGTCACATGTCGCGCATATTGCGCAGGCCTTTGGCATGAAGGTGATAGGCGTTGATCCATATATCAGCGCGGCGATTGCTCAAGAACGGAAAATTACGCTGGTCAGCCTTGATGAACTGCTGGCTCAGGCCGATGTGATTACGTTGCACTCAGTCCTGACGGCAGAGACGCGCAATATGATTAATGCCGAGACGATCGCGAAGATGAAGCGCGGCGTCCGTCTGGTTAATGCGGCGCGTGGCGAGCTGATTGATGAGACGGCACTGGTGGAGGCGCTTCAGTCCGGGCAGATCGCGGGTGCGGCCCTCGATACTTACGCTAAAGAGCCGTTGTCAGCCGATAGTCAACTGCGCACGCTCCCCAATGTCGTCATGACGCCGCATGTTGCCGCCAGCACCGTTGAGGCTCAGGACGACGCAGGAACGCAGGTGGTGGAGCAGGTGCTTGCCGCGCTGCGTGGCGATGAGTACCGCAACGCCGTCAATATCCCGGTGAAGGATGCCGCCGTCTTTAAAGAACTGCAACCTTATCTCAATCTGGCCGAGCGCATGGGCAGCTTGCAGATGCAGTTGGCGGCGCGACCGATCTCGCAGGTCGAGGTTGAGGTGCATGGCGATGATGTCGATGAACATGTGAAGCCGCTGACAGTTGCAGTCCTCAAGGGCATGCTTGACTCGATCAGCGATACGCCCATCAACTATATCAATGCACTGCATCTGGCTCTGGAGCGCGGCATTCGTGTTACAGAGACGCGCGGCCTGGTATCGTCCAGCTATGCCAATCAGGTGTTGTGTCGCGTGAAGTGGGAGAATGGCGAACGCGTTGTTGTCGGTTCGCTGCTTGGCGATGAGGCTCCGCGCGTGGTCCAGATCGACTCCTTCCGCCTTGAGGCCAATCTTGAGGGCATCATTCTGGTGGTTGAGAGCGTGGACAAGCCCGGCGTCATCAGTCGCGTCAGCACGCTGCTAGCCGCTAATGACATCAATATCGCCGAGTGGCGTCTGGGCCGAACCGCTCCCGGCGCGCAGGTGATCTCCTTCGTCAATCTCGATGCCCACGCTCCCGACTCGGTGCTTGCCGACGTGAAGAAGCTGGAAGGCGTGGTTGATGTGAAACAGATTTACCTCTAAGGATTTGTGAGAAAAATTAAAATGTCGTTGTTGCACGCTTTGCCACGGCAAAGCGTGCAACAACGACATTTTAATTTTTTCTCACAAATCCTGCTTGAATAGCCATTCATCTATTTGTATTCCCCTCCACTCGATGCTATGCTATAACATGCATATATGATCAGGGTGGTAGGGAGTAGTAGATGACGACGCACATCCTCTTTGTGACCTCAAGCTATCGGCCAGAGAACACGGTTCCCGCTATACGTATTTATAAGACTGCGCGGTGCTTGCTAATGCGCGGCTATCAGGTAACAATTTTAACCATCATGCCTCGTCCCGCTGATGGATTGGTGAGAAGCTCTTCGCGCACTCGTTCGCTGCGGGTAGAAGTGATGGATGGTTTGCGTGTTATTCGCGTCTGGAGCCATGCCGTCCCTGAAGATAGTGTCCGTCGTCGCCTGCTTGCACAATACTCTTCCGGCTATCTTGTCCCGCTGTTGAGCGAGAAGGCGCTGGGTGATCCCGATATTATTCTGGTGGAGGCACTGCCACTGTTCAATGCGGTAGCGGCTCGTAAATTGGCGGCTCGCAAGGGCTGCCCCTTTGTCCTGATCGTTGCGGATCTCTGGCCCGAGTCGCTGTTGTTGCCAGAGAATGTACAGGACACTCTGTTGCGGCGCTGGGTAGAGCGTGCTGGTCGCTCTACCCAGCAAAAAGCTGAGGCGGTCTGGGCTATCAGTGGTGGCGTACGCGATATGCTGGTGCAACGCGGCCTGTCTACCGAACGCATCTTCGTGTTGCCTCATGGTGTAGATACACATCAATTTTACCCTCGCTCTCAGAGCGCGGCCCGTGCCAGTCTGGGTTGGCCGGAATGCTTCACTGTCCTCTATGCTGGCTCGCATGGCTCTCTCCAGGGATTGGGAATGCTGCTGGCAACAGCTGCACAGCTAGAGAGCTATCGCGATATTCGTTTTGTGCTAGTTGGTGAAGGGAGTGAGAAGCAGGCATTGATGGAACAGGCGAAGCAGCGCAACCTTACCAATGTACTTTTTCTCCCGGCCTTGCCTCATGATCTCATGCCCGAAGTCTTCTCGGCGGCTGATCTGAGCGTGGTCCTGTTGCGAAAAGAAGCACAGATCACAGGAGCCTTGCCGCTCAAGATGTTTGAGACAATGGCCTGTGCGCGCCCAATCATATTGAGCATTGATGGCGAGGCGCGTCTTGTGGCCGAACGCGAAGCTGAAGCTGCACTGTTCGTGGAGCCTGAGAATGCCCCCGCGCTGGTGGATGCGATTCTCTATCTGCGCCGCTATCCTGAAATCGCGCATGTGATGGGGTTGCGTGGTCGCTCCTTTGTCGAGGCCTACTGGAATTGTGAGGTGCTGACGGATAAGCTGGAAACGCATATCGCCCATATCCTGAAGCGTCGAGGGAAGCCAGCGTCAAGCCCGGTGTAACCTGCTTGCGTATGATCTGAAAGAGGCATATTGATAGTATTTCAGAGCAGATGATACATAGGAGATTCGATGCGGAAAATACCTGCTTCAATGTTTTCTCGACTCTGTGACGGAGTTACGCTGACCGGGCGCGTCGCTGAGGACGTACCCACTTTCTTGCGCTATCATGGCTGCCCTAAAACGGCTCGTCATTCTGCGCAGGTGGCGGCAGAGGCTCGCCGTGTTGCCGAATATGTGGGAGAAAATGTGGTTCAGGCGGAGATGGCTGGCTGGTTACACGATTGTAGTGCGCTCTTTCCGACGCTCGAACGGGCCAATATTGCCCGTCAATGGAACATTCCTGTCTTGCCGGAAGAGGAGCGCCTGCCCATGATTATCCATCAAAAACTTTCGCGTACCCTTGCCTCCGAGGTCTTTGGCGTGGATGATGTGCTGGTGCTGGACGCCGTTGAGTGCCACACAACCCTCAAGGCTAATCCCACGCGGCTGGACAAGGTGGTGTTTGTTGCCGATAAGATCGCCTGGGATCAAGATGGTATTGCCCCCTATTACCAGAAACTGGCCGCTGCCCTTGAACAGTCGCTTGACCATGCCGTCCTGGTCTATCTCAAATATCTGTGGGATCGACGTCACACCCTCAAGGTGTTTCATCCCTGGGCGCGGGAAGCATATATGCAAATGTCGCTGTAATGAAAGTAGTGAAAAATGGTGGAAGCGGACTGATGCATGTGCTATGCGCGCAACATTGGCCCGCTTTTTGCGTATATCTATAACAGAGAAGACTTTTTAAATCAGTGGATGAAAATCAGGCGGAAGATAAAAAATAATAACTAAGGAAAAAACTGTGGATAATCGTTTTTACTCTGCTCCCAGTCTCGATGTTGAACGTATTGCCCTTGATCTGGAGGGCATGTTTGTTGCTCAGGGCTATCAGGCACAACATTTTGGCAACAAGAAGCAGATGACCGTCCAGTTCAAACAGGGCGGCGATCTGGAGGCTCTGATTGGCTTGCAGGCGGCGCTGACCCTGACCCTGATCAGTTATCCCGATGGCGTTGCAGCCGTTGTGGGGCAGCAGCAATGGGTCGATAAAGCGGTTGTTGGTGCTGTTGGTATGTTCTTCCTCTGGCCTTTGATGATCACTGCTGGTGCTGGCGTGATTCGTCAGTCGCAGCTAGAATCGCAGTTGCTCAATTCGCTTGACATGGCGGTGCGCCAGCAGCGGTCCGACGTACGGACGGGGCCAGTGCCGCCGCAATATATGGCGCAGATGCAGCAGCAATCTGCTCCTCCTCCTTTTTCGGGAATGGTTCCTCCCTGGCAACAGAGCGCACCTGCTCAGCCAGTACAATTTCCCTGCCCCAATTGTAAAGGGCTGAACGAGGTTGGCGACTCCTATTGTTCGTACTGTGGTACGTCGCTAGCAGTTCAGAAGAAGGTCTGCCGCGAGTGTAAATCACCGCTCAAACCAGATGCGGTATTCTGCGCAAAATGTGGAACTGAGGTTGCCGCCTCTTCGTAGATGATTGGTGTATTCCATGAAATCCTCCGGGCGTGACACCGAATATGGCAGGGGCGAGGGCTTGTCCTCGCCCGTTTTACCCACATGACACGTGTTGCACCCGGGGACAAGCCCTCGCCCCTGCCATATTCGGCATCATGTTCCCCGTTCCATTTGCCTGATACATCAATGATGAGCTTTAACGAAATAACCCGCTCAGGCATTTTTATTGTCTGCTCAATCATACGTATGATTTTATTTATTCTCTATACTAAAGGTATAAGGCCGTTTATGGCTTATTTTTCTTGATAGCGAGAGCAAACGTTGTCAGGCCATAATGCCGCCGTTGGAATGGATGTGGTGGAGAGGATACATGAACATGGTACATCATTTTGCTTGCTGTTTTGCTCACGAACAACTCTTTTTGCTGGCTTCTTCCTATTCTTAGGAGAGCCGGTTTTCCACCTCCAAATTCTTCTTCTGTATTGTTACTATGCTTGCATCCCTGTTATCGTATATTATGCACGTTTTCGCCCGTGAGGTTGCAGTATGTTGCTGCAAGGGTTCAAGTGATTCTCTTTATTTTTTATGCATATTCTGATACTAGTGGGTGAGAAGGAAGGAGTGTTAGATAGGGATGACTGTAGATTATTATCGCACTGCATTTGTAAAACAATGGAAAGCTATGCTGCTCTGTTTCCTGATCGTTGTCTTTGCCGTGTTGCTGATCAGTAAACAGATGACCCCCATCTATCAGGTCAGCGTGGTGATGCAGGTAACACCTCGTTTGAGCGGCAATCGGTCGGGGGTCGTCGATGCAGCGGTCACTGAACGGTTGATGCAGACAGAGGCACAGCTGGCGATGAGCGAGGCGGTGTTGCGCGAGGTTGCCTCTCGTTTTTCACCAATGACGCTTGATCAGCTTGTGCGCAGAGTGACCGTGACGCCGAGAAATAACACGCAACTATTTGAAATTGCGGTTCAGGATGCTTCTGAGAAGCGTGCATCTGCTCTGGCAAACGATATCGCTCGCACACTGCTCAAACAACAGTCTTCTCTCAGCTCCCAGGCCAGCACTCAGGCGTTACAGCAGATGCAGCAAGACCTTGATCGTACTCAGCAGCACATCGATACGTTGCTTGGCCAGATCTCTGATGCGCAGAGCAAAAATAAGAAGTCGTCGGTTCCGGTTGCCTCGTTGCAGGGACAATTGAGCGGCTGGCAGCAGCATTATAACCAGTTGCAGAACGAGCAGGCCCAATTAGAGTTACTCAATGCTCAGAACAGCCAGTTGTTTCAGATCGTCCAGTTCGCACAGCCCGGTGGACATCTGATTCGCCCCAATATACCGCTGAACTTGCTGGCAAGCTTGCCAGTCGCGCTCTCTCTGAGCATCCTGCTGGCACTGGTTCTTGAGGCAAAGAGTACCTATGTGCGAACACCTGAAGCGCTCTCTCAATTGCTGCAATGGCCAGTACTGGCTCCGCTATGGCGTATACCCGACGTTATTGATCGTCAGGAACTTGTTCATCTGCCCGATAACGAAGCCTCCAACACCGAATCATACCGTCTCTTACGCGCTAATCTCGGTTTTTCCTGCGTTGATCGTTCGCTGCGAACGCTGGCTATCATCAGCGCAACCCCTGGCGATGGCAGAAGCGTGATTGCGGCAAATCTGGCGATTGCGATGGCGCGTGTCGGTAAAAATACGCTGCTGATTGATGCTGATTTGCGGCATCCTGCCCTGCATGAACTCTTTGAGATTGACTCCTATAAGATGGGGCTGAGCGATGCGATCCTGACGGCCAGCACACCCGAATCGAACAGCAGGCGCATGCGAGCGCAATTTCTTACCCCTCTTGCGCAGGGGAATACGCTGGGACTGCCTCGTGCGCCCCATTTTTCTATTGATGCGTTCATCTATGATGTGGGGATTGCCAATCTGCGCGTCATGCCTGCTGGTACGTTGCCTCCAAATCCGACTGAATTGCTGGATTCGCGCGCGATGCAACGCCTGTTCATTGCTCTGGAGCAGACCGACGCCGAAATCATTATTTTTGATACGCCAGCACTACAGGGTCTCTTCGATGCCAGCATTCTTGCCGCCAGAGTTGATGGCACGCTGGTCATCGTGGATGCCAGCTGCGCCTATAAAAGACAGTTGAAACAACTCAAAGCAACATTGATGCAGGCCGGTGCCCATGTGTTGGGCTGCGTCATGAACAAAGTGCGTCCGGGCCGTTACGAATCTGTTTCCTACTCTTATATTGAACAGCCAGAGGAAGAACAGTTAGAAGAGCCACCTATCGCAACGACCAGGGCCAGGGTCTCTGCCGCCTCAGTTACGCGCCTGCGTATGTTAAGCGCCACGCGTACCCCGTTTCATGTCACTCCAGTTGGCGGTCGGCGCAGCGCTCGACGGAGAAGTTAAGAGACTCTCATGACTTTTAACAAATGAAGCCAGTAATGCGCCATATTTCGTAGTGGAGCGATTTATCGCGTTGGGGCGGCCTGTGGTGCACTTCCACCAACGCGATAAATCGCTCCACTACGAAATAACCCACCGGATTCATCGTTAAAAATCAAAATAAGGATAAATGACGTGTATATGGTTTTTAAATATGTAGATTGAAGTCATAGCTATACTAAACAGTAGATATGCATTTTCTATTGCAAATTATTTCAAGCAGGTGGTCATGTTTGGGAGGTGTGGTATATGGGTTCTGCTCCACGTGGAATAAAAGGAAAACATATTCTGGTGACAGGAGGCGCTGGCTTTCTTGGGAGCCATTTGATCGATGCTCTGATAGCGGAAGGTGCCAGGCGCATTACTGTCGTCGATAATCTTTATCTTGGCACTCCAGCGAATCTGATAGAGGCGCGACGTGATATATCAGGTTTGCAGATCCTCTATGTTGACGTTTCGGATGCTCGCTCCGTGCGCGATGCACTATTTGATCTGGGGCCAATAGATGTGGTCTTCAATTTAGCTGCGGTCCCTCTTCCTATTTGTCTGGAACAACCTCACTATTGTTTCGATACCAACATTCGTATTGCGTTGGTGCTCTGTGAGCTGTTGCGCGAAGGACGCTACGCAACGCTCGTGCACATCTCCTCTTCCTGCGTCTATGGATCTATGGAGGCGCATCCCCTCAACGAGAAGGATGCTTTGAATCCATTGACTCCATATGCCGCCAGCAAGATGTCGTGTGATTCTCTTGTCCTCTCTTACGCCAGAACGTTTGACCTCGATACGCTGGTGATGCGTCCCTTCAGTATTTATGGTCCTCGCCAGTATGATCGGCAATACGCCACCGTTCTGCCTGTGCTGATTCGCTGCGCGCTGGAAGATGCGGTTTTTAGCTTCTTTGGTGATGGCAAACAGTCGCGCGACTTCCTGTTCGTCTCCGATGCGGTCCGGGCTATGATTGCGCTCTATCGCTGTGCCGATAGTCGCGGGCAGGTCGTGAATATTGCGTCTGGTCAGGAGGTGTATATCAAGGATCTCAAGGCGAAGATTGAAGAGGAGATGAAAAAGGCGATTCTGTGTCAGTATTGTGAGCCGCGCCCGTGCGATATAGATCGCCAGCGTGGAGATATCACGCTGCTGAAAAGCTTGATCGACTGGGAGCCACAGGTAACGCTCGCTGAGGGGCTACAGCAAACGATTGACTTCTACACCGGACAGATGAACGATGCTCTCAACTCGCGACCGCAGGGGTTGGTTGCGTTGCACGAGGGAGTTGGAAGATAAGAGCCGAATGAAGAAGTATGGGTTCAAACCATTGGCCCCGAACCAACTGCGCGCTGATGCTGCCCATCGGTTCAGTGCAACGCTGGCGGGGCCAGTGACGCTGAGGGACCGTGATGATGAGTTTGCGCATCTGCGCTATGGGCGCGTCACAGAGAAGCCACTGTTGCCCTCTCTGCCACTATATCCCCTTGATATCTCGTCTTTGCTGGCTCTTTCAACAACGCATCTGGATCAGCGAGGCGTCTTTTGCCTGACTGGTTCTCCCGGTAACACCGCCAGACTCTATCATCCTCGTGCGATTGCACAGTACGCGCTTGCTCACTGGAATGCCTATCTGCTCAGCGGTCAGGAGTTGCATCGGGATGGTTTTTTGCGTCAGGTGGAATGGCTGCTAACTCATGAGCTATGCCTCTCGGATGAGGTGGGTGTGTGGCCGGTGCCATATGCAATTCCAGCATATCACGCGCCTGTTTCCTCGGCCTCTGCTTCAACGCAGGGTTGTGTGCTATCCGTCATGATCCGAGCCTATCAATTAACAGGCAGCGAGGTCTTCTTGCAGACGGCTCGTCGGGCGGTTGGTGCTTATCAACTGGATATTCTGGATGGTGGTATTGCCGCCCCGATTGGCGAAGATGGCCTCTTTTTTGAGGAGGTAGCCGTCTATCCCGCCGCCCATATTCTCAGCGGTTGCTTGCTGGCACTGCTTGGCCTGTACGATTATGTTGGAGTAACACAGGATGGTCGGATCGAACTATTGATAGAGCGCTGCATCAGTACGTTACATCTGCTGCTCAATTGTTTTGATACCGGTTATTGGTCGCGCTACGATCTCCTGCATGAGTATCTGGCCCCTGAATTCTATCACACCTTCCATGCAACGCTGCTTGAGATCCTGGGGCATGTGACCGGGTGCGATCATTGTCTGAAGCTGGCGGCGCGCTGGCACAGGTATGCACGTCATCCACTCTGCTCTCTGCGCTCTCTTCTGACCAGGCGTATGGCGACCTGGTGGGACAATAGGGGCAAACTCTGGCTGCGTGTACACCTCCTGGGCCTGACCACGCCTGGCAACTCCTCGTCGCTGCGGCGTGTGTGTGTGCCGCTGCCCCTGTTGCCGGAGGCCGATCACACACGCAATATGCTGAACTCAATTGCACAGGTGATGGAGCTGCAATGGCAGATCAGTTATCTTGTTCAGCATTCGTGCGAGACGAAACGCACGCACGCAGCGAAGCAACCGGCACCGTTCATTCATCCCTGGCGCTTTCCGGGCATCCTGCTCTATTGCTGGCATGGAGGCTGGCAACTGTTGCGCCTCGTGCGTCAGGGTGAGGGCTACCACCTGCTCTTGCCCCAGGACGGGATTGTGTGCGCTGCTTTTGCCGGATTAGTTGGTAAATTGGCAGGCGTTCGTGTGGTCTGCATGGATTCGGGCAGCATGCTCTGGCCCCAAAGTCCAGGACAACACAGCAGACGTGCACTCGTTCGCCAGCCTCGTCTGCCCTGGTATGAGCGCTTTTGTCGCGCGGTTGGGATGCTCCTCTATCGACCTTCATTACGTATGCTGGCAGCGATTGCTGCCCGGTGCTGTGATCAATTTCTGCTGGCAAACGAAGAGGTGGCGGAGATTTATCGCACCCGTTTCAAGGTGTGCCCGGATCGTATTATGCGCCTGATACCGTTGGTGAATGCGGCGAGTCTGACTATTGTGGAGAAAGGGGCAAAGCTGCGTCTGCGGGTAGGCTGCGGCCTCTCGCCTGATGTCATCCTGATTGCTCTGGCACATCGTCCTCTCGTGGAGGTGGATCTATCTGTTGCGCTGGAGGGGATAGCGCTGGCCTTGCGCACATTGCCCCCGCTGATCCGTACCTATGTGCGCGTGCTGATTGCGGAAGAGCGCCTGGGGCAGGGTAAGGTGATGGAAGAGATCAAGCGTCGTCATCTCGAAGATGTCTGCTGGGTCTGGGGAGAGGCAAGACCGGAAGAGATCAGGCAATTGCTCACGATGGCGGATATTTTCCTTTCCGTAGGGACGTGTCGGGCCGACGATATCCTGATGGTGCTGGAGGCGATGGCCGCCGGGTGCGCTGTGGTGGCGACAAGAACTTCTCTCTCTCATGCCCGCTTGCTCACGGAAGGGCGTGGCATCAGCGTTCTGCCCGATAACCCGGCTGAGATTGGAATTGCGCTGACCGATCTCTGCAAGGATCTGCAACTCTGCCGTCACATGGGAAGTCGGGCCAGAGAGTACGTCGCTCACCATCACACGATCCAGATCCTCCAGCGCAACCTGCTGCGCGCCTCGTTCTTTGCCCCCACGCTTGCTGAGGCAAGGAAAAGCGTATTGTAAACGGTGAGGGCTATGGAAGATTCATGCTTTTTCTCCTGCGTGGAAATTGCTTGCTAATGAGCGTTACCTGAATGATAGAGAAAACGAATGCGGGAATGGAACAGGCGAATAGGATAATAGAGAAAACGAAGCTTACAATCACTAATCCACGAATATATTCCGGGACTGTGTTGTGTACGGCGGAGATAAATGTGACGAGAGCCAGCACGAAAAGCGTAATGGCACATCCCAGGATGATAGAACAGGCGACGATACTGAGAATTGCCAGAACCAGGCTTGCTTTTCTGGGGGGTTGAAGCTTTTGTTGTTGAAATGCTGGATCGCTATACTGTTGATAGGGTGATTCGCTCTGCTCCTGGTAAGATTGCGAGTAGTTCGGTTCTGCTTGATACCCTGCGTTATATTCTTGTCCCTCCGGATCTTGCATCTGTTGCATAATTTCTGCCTTCTTTCGGAACATAGCATATTCTTATATTTCATTTTGAGTATAACAGGTTTGTGGATCTCTTACAAGCAAGGCGATCATACCGAAATTGGGATCGTGTCGCACTTCACTTGACAATCCATCATTTTTCTCTTGACGCTCACCCTACTGCGTGTTACAATATAGCAGTACTAAGTATTACTTCATATTGGTGTTACTGATTAGCAAGGAGGTGTTCGACACGGATAAATTAACTGAAATGCTCAAAGGTGTACTGGAAGGGTGTGTCCTTGAAATTATCAACCGAGGAGAGACCTACGGGTATGAAATCACACGCAAGCTCAACGCTTTGGGCTTTACAGACGTGGTGGAGGGAACGGTTTATACCATCCTTATCAGGCTTGAAAAAAATAAGCTGGTGGAGATTACGAAAAAGTCGTCCGACATAGGGCCGCCCCGAAAGTTTTTTACGTTAAACGACGCGGGCCGTGAGGAGCTGCGCCAATACTGGGGAAGGTGGGAGTTCCTCTCATCAAAAATCAAAGAGTTAAAGGAGAAAAACCATGAATTTTTGGGATAAAATCACAGGCAACGATATGACTAGAGAAATGAAGACTTTTGAGGCGCGCGCAAAAAAACTTCCGGCTGATTATCAAGCGGCATGGGGAGAAATTCAGGCCAATCTTTGGCCTCGTACAGATTTCACCGGACGTAACCTCATGCCGATTCTTGATCGTGTGCTTGGCCTGCTCGAAGAAGCGGTGGCAGACGGCCAGAGCGTCCGGGAGGTTTTGGGCGACGATATCGTGGGCTTCTGTTCGGCGTTGGCTGGCGAGGAGGGGGCAAAGTCTTATCGCGACAAGTGGCGCGAGCAACTCAACAATACTATCGCTAGAAAATTAGGCCAGTAGGAGAAGAACAATGAGTATACGAGATCTCATCGAAGGCAAAAAAGCGTGGCGAGCGCATATGGCGCGTGTCAAGGCGCTCCCGCAAGATTATCAGATTGTTTACAAAGAGATTCAAAAATACCTCTTTAAGGTCGGACCTGTCGAGCTAACCGAAATGACTGATTTGCTCTCGGGGATTGTCGATCTTTTTGAGGAGGGCGCAGCCGTTGGGAAAGGCGTACTCGAAGTGACAGGCAGAGATGTGGCAACTTTCTGTGATGATCTCATCGAGGGTTCAAAAACGTATGCCGACATCTTTAAGGAATCAGTTGACCAGGAAGTCGCCAAGGCCATGAAAAAAGCTACGGATAAAGATCATTGAGGGGGATCGGTATGGAAAATGCGATTGAGGTGAAGTGCCTGCGAAAATCTTTCGCAGGCGCGAAAGGCGCGAAAACCGAAGTTCTGAGAGGTGTAGATTTCAACGTCCGCAAAGGCGAGATATTCGCCTTGCTCGGCTCAAACGGCGCTGGCAAGACAACGACCATAAACATCCTTTCGACACTGCTGAAATCCGATGAAGGAATCGCGACAGTGAACGGTTTTGACTTGGTCTCGCAACCTGAGAAGGTACGGCGATCCATCAGCTTAACCGGGCAGTTTGCCGCCGTGGACGAGATACTGACCGGGCGGGAAAATATTATTCTTATCGCTAAACTGCGCAATATTCCCAAACCCGCCCAATTTGCCGACCGCTTGCTTAAACGCTTCGGGCTTACCGACGCAGCCAACAAACCGGCAGGCACTTATTCCGGAGGGATGAAGCGCAGGCTCGACATCGCTATGAGCCTTGTGGGTGAACCCGCCGTCATCTTTCTTGACGAGCCGACGACGGGGCTTGATCCAGAGGGGCGACTTGAAGTCTGGAAAACGGTCAAGGAACTTGCTGATGGCGGCACGACGATTTTACTGACGACACAGCACCTGGAGGAAGCGGAACAGCTTGCCGGGAGGATCGCGATTCTGCATGACGGCAAAATAATCGCCAATGGGACGCTTGAGGAACTTAAAAAGCTGTTCCCGTCCGCGAAAGTTGAATACATCGAAAAACAGCCGACATTGGAAGACATTTTCCTCGCTATCATCGGCAAAAAGGAGGAAAAATAAAATGAAGCATACAGCCGTACTGACCGGGCGCTTAATGAAGCACATTCTGCGCAGCCCAGATACAATCATCACGGTTGCGATAACGCCGATCGCGATGATGCTGATGTTTGTCTATGTGTTTGGTGGCGCGGTAAAAACGAGCATGCCCGCCGATGTGAATTATGTGAATTACCAGTTGCCGGGCATACTGCTGATGGCTATTGCCAGCGGTATAGCCTATACGGCTTACCGATTATTCATGGATGTACAGAAAGGGATGTTCACGCGTTTTAACTCAATGCCCATCGGACGCTCATCGGTGCTGTGGAGCCATGTGCTGACCTCTCTTTTATCCAACATGATTACCGTCGTTATTATTATCCTCGTCGCGCTTATTATGGGCTTTCGTTCAAGCGCGGGCATCCTTAACTGGCTCGCGGCAGTGGGAATCCTCGTGCTATACACACTTGCGCTGACATGGGTCGCGGTCATTCCTGGAATCACGGCAAAATCAATGGAGGGCGCGAGCGCGTTTTCTTATCCGCTATTATTCCTGCCATTTCTTAGTTCAGCTTTTGTTCCAACAAAAACAATGCCAACTGTCCTCCGTGTGTTTGCGGAAAACCAGCCGGTAACTTCCATTGTGAACTCTATCCGGGCGCTCTTGTCCAATGAGCCGGCGGGCAATGAGATTTGGGTCGCTCTCGCATGGTGTGTCGGCATCATCGCCGTGGCCTGGTTCTTCGCTATGAGAGCTTATAAAAGCCGGATATGATCCAGAATGGAGGTTTGAGTATGTTTTTATCGGTATCGGAATTGACGAAAAGTTATCAGACGGAGTTTGCCACAACAGTCCTCAAAGGCGTGGATATAAAGCTGGAAAAAGGACAAATCGGCGTCATATTGGGGCCTTCCGGGTCGGGTAAATCCACTCTGATGAATATCATTGGCGGCGTGGACAGGGCCGACGGCGGCACAGTCGAGATAGATAGTGAGCGCATCACGGATTTAAGTGATGATCAACTGGTGGAGTATCGCCGGGAAAGCGTAGGCTTCGTATTCCAGTTCTACAATCTTGTGCCCAATCTTACCGTCGCCGAAAACATCGAGGTTGTGTCGAACATCAGCAAGCGACCGCATAAGATTGACGATGTGCTTTCCGCCGTTGGGCTTTCCGACAAGAAAAACCGATTCCCACGGCAGCTTTCCGGCGGCGAACAGCAGCGTGTGTCTATCGCCCGCGCCATCGTCAAAAATCCCAAGCTGTTGCTCTGCGACGAGCCAACCGGTGCGCTGGACTTCGATACATCCCGAGGTGTCCTGTCACTGATTCAAAAAGTGAATCGGCAATTCGGCACAACGATCCTGATGATCACCCACAACAGCGCCATCTCCGGCATGGCAAACACCGTTTACAGGCTTAGAAGCGGCGAGGTAGCGGAAGTTACTCATAATTCCGAGCTTGTCCCAGCTGAAAGGATCGAGTGGTAATGGCGCTACGAAAACGCGTATGGCGGATACTGATGGAAAACAAGGGTAGGTATATCGGCATTGTCATGCTGATTCTTATAGGGAGTTTCTACTTCACTGCGGCTACAGGCGTGTCTGGCAGCCTGGAAAAACAGGTGGTTAACTTTGCCGAAACAAACATGCAGGAAGACCTGACGTTTTCCACAGACAAGGCTATTGAGGATATTCCGGCGCTGGAAAGTGAATCCGGTGCGCTTATTGAAGCTTACCAGCAACTAGATGTCAAACTGTCGGATGGACGAGGCGAGCTTCGGCTTCTCACGCCTACTTCCAAAATCAATATCCCGACGATACTATCAGGCCAGAAGCTTAAAAATCCAGGGGACATTTTGCTCGACCCCTCTTTTTTGCAGACGCATGGCCTGGCTGTAGGCGGTCAAATTGAGCTAAACGGTAAAACTTTCCATATTACGGGCACAATGGCGCGGCCCAATTATGTTTATATCATCAAAAACATTTATGATGTGCTGCCGACCACTGGTTTCGGAATTGGCCTTGTTTCAAACGCGGATATGAAGATGTTCTCTGAGGCGGCCAATGAAGCGGTCACGGTCTATGGGGCACGCTTTACGAATAGAGGAGATATCAACACCCAAAACGCGAAGTTGCACGACCTTTTAAAAGAAAAAGGGTACAACCTTTCCGAATGGATGGACGCTAAAAATAATAAGCGCATCATTATGCCCTGGACTAATATTAACAGTATGCAGACTATGAGCCTTCCCGTATCAATCGCTTTTTTCCTGCTTGGCTGCCTTATCGTCGGCGTGATGATTCTGCGCATGGTTAAGTCCGACAGTGTAGTGATTGGTACGCTGTACGCGCAGGGCTACCGCCGCTGGGAACTGACACGGCATTATATGGCGATCCCGGTTCTGCTGTCCATCGCTGGCGGCCTTGTCGGAATACTGCTTGCGATGCCGTGTGTAAAGCTTGTGGTAGATTCCATGCTTGTCAGTTACATCCTGCCCAACACTGGTGTTGCTTTCTCGCCGTTAAACCTGGCGCTTGCCCTGCTGCTGCCCCTGGCTTTTATCGGTCTGGCGAGCTTCTTTTCCATACACGGCGTACTCAAAAAAAACGCCGTCGAACTGATGAAGGGCGACGAACAAAAAGCCAGGGTGAATTTTATTGAGCGCATGCTCCGTCTGGAGCGCTATCGTTTCAATACCAAATTTCAGATACGTGAGCAAGTGCGGAGCATACCGCGTCTGCTATTCCTGGTGCTGGGGGTGAGCGCCGCGTCGATGGTACTGCTGTATGGCTTGACCTTCAACTACTCGATGGAAGTGGTGATGAACCAGGGCGCGTTAGCGAGATACAATTATGCCATAGAATACAACTTCAAGGAGGTGCAGAACCTACAGAATCTACCTGTTCCCGAAGGTGCGGAGCCGTACAACTCATTCCGTGCCTACCCCAAGGGCAGAGAAGCAGTTGAATTCTATCTGGTGGGTATGGAGCCGGATTCCGTCGGCATGAAGATAAACGGTATAGGGGGTGCTAAGCTGTCCAGGAATCAGGTAAACATCACCGCGCCGCTGGCCGAACGGCTTGGGATTGAAGTTGGGGATACATTCACTTTTATAAACAAGCTGGATGGAAAATCATACAACCTGAAAATTGATGGGATCGTCGAAGCCTACGGAGAGCAAGATGTTTTTATGCCGTTAGATGAGTTTAACCGTATGACTGGGCAAGCTCCTGGAAGCTACCACACTGTGCTGAGCAACCATGAGCTGCATTATGACGAAAGCCTGCTTTCCGGCATTATGGATGCTCGGAACCCCAAGGCATTTGAAGGCATGACCGCGCCGACGACATTGATCATCGCGGCCACAACGATTGTCGCCGGGCTGATGGCGGTTGTCATTATCTTCATTGTAACGTCGCTGATCATTGACGAGAACCGGAATACAATCTCCCTGCTCAAGATATTCGGCTACCGCCAAAAAGACATCGCGAAGCTGATTCTAAACAGTTCAACTCCGGCAGTGTTTATCGGCTTTTGGTTGGGACTACTGCTTATGTTGGCCTTCGGGAATTACTTGTACGGTTACATCGCGGAATCGATTAACATGCTGATACCCATGATTTTGAACCCGCTATATATCCTGATAAGCTTCGTATTGATCTTGGTGGTGTATGAGATAACGAAGTGGTTTTGCGGCAGGAAGCTCACGAAAATATCCATGAGCGAGGCGCTGAAATCGGGTTCGGAGTGATATTGGTCACCGTATGACAGACAGGTTCAGCGCGTTCATGCAATCCTGAGCCTGTCCGTTTTATCTCCATAGGTGGGACAGCGCTACGTAAGCTGGTGCGCCGATTGGGCCTTCTGAATAGTTACCACTTTCGCTAAGATCTTAGTCCACACTCACATAGAGAGTGTGGCAAGGCGATTTGGGTGACAGAGAGCGCTCAGCGGTCAAGAGAGATTCGCGTAGAGAGTGTGGCAGGTGGTGAGGTGCTCCCACACCTCACCACCTGCCACACTCTCTACGCGAACGAGCAGCGAAGTTGCGAGAAGAAGCAAGCGACCAGAGAGCTATTTGGAACGGCCATATGAACAGCTATTTCTATTGTTTCAGGCGCACCACAAATTGGGTTGGCTTGACAAAGATGAGCGCGACACCCAGCAGGAACATCGTGGTGAGCATATAGATCACGGCCATTGAGTTGATTGCCTGCTCAGGGCGCATACCAGAAGCGAAGGCATCGCCGTAAAGCGTCACCACCAGGGTTTCCGCGTCCGCGCTTGCCACAAGGTAGGTTAGCTCAAACATAGCAATCACGCGTACCACTGCCAGCACACCGGCTGTAAGCAATCCGGGTACGATCAGCGGGAGGATGATGCGTATGAAGGTTTGGAAGCGATTGGCTCCTAGCATACGGCTGGCCGATTCCAGTGAGACATCCACCTGCTCAATAAACGGCACAAGGATCAGAATAACAAAGGGTAGTGTCGGCACAACGTTGATCAAAGTTACGCTGGGCAGTTCACCGCCCAGGTAGCGCAGGAGAACGGTCGCCAGCGGGATACCATAGGCCAGCGGAGGCACGAGCATTGGCAGCAGATACAGGCCCATGACCAGGCTCTTCAGGCGAAATTTTTTGCGGGCCAGGACATAGGCCGCCGGGAATCCGACAATTATCGAGAGTCCCGTCGAGCCAACGGCCACGATCAACGTATTCAACAGTAGTTGGACGATGTCGTGATCGTTCAGTGCATATTTATACCATTGGAATGTAACCATTCCTGTTGGGAACCACGTGCTAAACCATTCCTGCCCCACCGAGTCGAGTACAACTGTACTGACCATCGCGATCAGGTTGAGCAGGAAGAAGCCGACCACCACGTAGAAGATCAGGGCGGTCCAGAAGCCTCTTTTCAAGCCGCTCGGTTGTGCTTTGCTGGGCGGATTGATGGGGCCAGCGCTCATGGTGGCTGCGGCTGTTTTTTGAATCGGTTCGGTTGCCATCGTTTAGACCCCTTTTCCGCCGCTAATTGCCGCGCTGCGTGCCATGCGGTTTTGCAGCCATAACACAAGCAAGATGACCAGTAGTTCAATGACACCCATAATCAGCGCTATCGTGGTACCCAGTGGACGATTATAGTTGGTGAAAGCTGTCTCGTAAGCCGCAATCGCCAGCACTCGCGTCTCTCGTGCTGGCTCGCCAACCAGATTTGCCGAGGGGAAGACGCTAAAATTGGCGACAAAGTTCAGGCAGAAAGCCACTGCGATTCCCGGCAGCGAGAGCGGGAAGATGATGCGCCAGAAGGTTTGCCAGGGATTTGCCCCCAACATAGAACTTGCCCGCTCCAGATTCGGATTGATCGCCGACATATAGCCCAGGATCAATAGGAATGTGAACGGAAAACCTTGAATAAACAGGGCGATCTCAACGGCTATCAGGTGGTGCAGTAATAGGATTGGCTGCTGAATGATATGCAGCGAGAGCAGCGCGCGATTGAACCAGCCATTGGGCGCGAAGTAGCCGAGCATCGATTGCGCGACCATCACGGTTCCAAGCGTGATTGGCAGGATCAGGATAGCCGTGAGGAGGCGCTCAAATTTGATGCCCTGGCGCATAAAGTAGGCCAGAGGAACGCTGACAGCAACGCTGAAAATCGTGACCGGCAGGGCAACCTGGAAGGTGGTCCAGATGGTGGCAACCTGATCTGGATCGCTGAAAAACTGGATATAGTTGGTCAGGCTCCAGTCGGGCGCATTTTCGTTGGCACGCAGACTGAGATCCAGACCAAAGATGAGTGGATAGAAGAATAGCCCCAGCACGAGCAATACTGCGGGTAACGAGAGCAGGATAGCGCCACTGTCCAGCCGAAAACGCCGGGGTTTTGCTTCAACTTGTGATGATATGGGAATGGTATTCGCCATAATCGACCTCTTACCTCTCTACGCGCACCTTGGGCTCGCTTTGCATGAGTGTACTCTCGATATTCTCTGTCTCATCGGCAGAGAAGAGCAGCAGACGGTCGGGGTCGATACTGATCTCGATCTGGTCGCCGCTGTTCTGTCTGCGACCGCTATGGGCCAGTAATTGTGTGCCTCCCTGTCCCGTCAGCAGCACGAGGCTCTCATATGCTCTCCCCACGTATTCGACCAGTTGAACGTGTCCGATGAGCCTGTTCGTTTCGGCCTGTGGTTCGGCGATGGTCTCGTCGGGACGGATGAGTGCGACAACTTTCTGCCCTGGTTGCCAGTTGGTCTCCTCGTTGGTCGATGAGCCGAGCAACTGTGTTCCATTGGCCGTTTCGATGAGCCAGTAACCATTTTCTTTGCCAAGAATTGTGGCTGGCAGGCGATTGATATAGCCCATGAAATGTGCCACGAAGGGGCTTTTAGGCTGATTATAGATCTCCTGTGGCGAGCCTATCTGTTCGATGTGTCCGTTGCGCATGACGACGACGATATCTGAGAGCGACATCGCTTCCGATTGATCATGCGTGACATACACGGTGGTCAGGTTTAGCTCGCTGTGGATGCGTTTGAGTTCGATGCGCATTTCGTTGCGCAGGTTGGCATCGAGGTTGGAGAGTGGCTCGTCCAGCAGCAGCAAGGCCGGTTCGAGAACGACCGTGCGCGCAATCGCCAGGCGTTGTTGTTGTCCGCCGCTGAGCTGGCCCGGATAGCGCTTGCCAAACTCTGCCAGGTGGACCAGTTCGAGGGCGCTGCGTACGCGTTTTTCGCGCTCAGCTTTCGGGACTCGTCGCAACTCCAGGCCATAACCAACGTTGCGCTCGACGCTGAGGTGAGGGAACAGGGCGTAGTTCTGGAAGACCATGCCAAAGCCGCGCTTCTCGGCCGCTACGTCCTGGATGGGCCTGTCGTTGAGCAGGATCTCGCCATCGCTGAGATCGAGCAGCCCGGCCAGGCAATTGAGCGCGGTCGATTTGCCGCAGCCGCTTGGTCCCAGCAGCGTTACGAACTGGCCTCCGCTCATCTCAAGGTGAAAGTCGTGTAAGGCGGTCGTGTTGCCGAAGCGACGCGTCACGCCCTTCATTTTCAGTGTGTTGATTTTCTCCATTGAATCTTCCTCTACGCATAGCGACAAACTATATCTCTACTATTTTCTTGTTATGTGTGTATTATGATACGCCAGAGCTATCGCTACGCGACAATGGGGTGCCAGGATAGGATGTCTTCTATCCTGGCGTATTGTGTTTTTTCGCTTTGCAATCCGACCATCTGATCGGATTATATATCAATCAGGAGGCTTTATATTTGCCGCTACCGATGTCTTTGTCCCATTTGGTAAAGGCGGCGACGAGATTGTTGGTATCCAGCGGTAGCTCGATTTTGGCATTTGCGATGATGGTGTCATATTCGGGACGCCCAAAATCTTTGATGACCTGCTGGCTGTTGGCAGGTGCCAGCGAGACCGGCACGTTTTTCACGGCGGGACCAGGATAGAAGTAGCCTGAGTCGTAGTTAAATGCTTGCTGCTCCGGCTTGAGCATCCATTCCATCACGTCCAGTACGATATCCTGACGCGCCTTGTCCAATCCTTTGGGCATCATCATAAACGCTGCGTCCGCCACAAAGGTTGTATCTTTCAGGACAAAGGTTTTGTCGCCAGCAGGAACCTGATGCAGGAAGCGGGGATTGATATCCCAGCCCATCGTGCTGGCGATCATCGAGACCTGTCCGCTTGCCAGCGCACTCATTGTGTCGCCAGTGCGGGTTGGATACGATTCGATGGTTGAGCCAGCATCTTTTAAGAAGGCCCAGGTTTTATCCCAACCGTTGGTAGGATCTTTAGGATCTTTGTCGCCAAGCAGGTAGGGTAGCCCCATCAAGAAAGTGCGGCCGGGACCGGAGTTGGAAGGGCGAGCATAGAGAAACTGATGTGGATGAGCCTTGATCCAGGTGCGCAACTCCTCAATGGTCGTCGGGGGATTCGGCACTTTGGCTGGATCGTACTCGAACACAGGGCCGCTGGGTGTCGTGGCGAAGACCAGAGCGTACCCTTTGGCGAGGTCTGTATAAGCTTTGGCAGAAGGCAGGTAGTTATCATCGAGGTTGGGGAACTTGTCCGAGTGTGCTGGTGTAAGCTGCTCAACCAGCCCTTGATCTGTTGAGCTGGCAACGCCATCATAACCGCTGATAATCAACGTATCCTGAATATTGTTTGCATCCTCTTCTGCCTTGAGCTTGCCAGGAAGTTGTGGAGCCTGGATGCGTGGTGGATAGACGACCTTTGAAACTTTGTCGGGATGGGCCTTTTGATAGGCGTCGAGCATCGGCTTAACCTGATCGGAATAGCCGCCAGCATCAACGACTTGAAGTACAATAGGATGGTTGCCCGTTGAGCCGCCATTGCCGCTGGAGGTGCCTCCACCACAGGCTACTGAGAACAGGGCAATGAAGAATATTGCCAGACCATGAATAGAGTACCTTGTGAGCTGTTTTCTCTGGAACATACTGTACCTCTTCCTTGAAAAGTACCATGATGACGATGTGTTACCAGTATGACTACACAAGCAAGCAGTGCATCTAAACGGGGAGACGTATTGAGCGAAAATTGGAATATTGTCTACGCCTTGCCCAGTGCGCTCTGCTTTATACAGTGTGAAAAAGAGACGATGTGTCTATGTTGTTGTGTGATATGGGCTGCAAGATTCGCGAAGTTGCGCTCTGCATTTGAGCGTGATTTTCGCTGCATTTGTGCTTTTGCCATGAGTGAGACCTTCGAGCAAGATCTGTGCGGCTTCTCTTCCTGCCTCTTGTACAGGTAAAGAAAGCGTGGTGAGAGCGGGAACGGTATAGGCGGCGAATGGGGAATCGCCGACGGTGGTGACAGAAATATCTTGTGGTACTCGTAGCCCGGCGTCATACAGGGCTTTGAGTACGCTGGCCGCCATTACATCGTTCGCGACAAAAATTGCGCTCGGCAAGCCGCATTCATGTGCTCTCAGTTCGAGTAGTTGTTGTGTGGCCTGATATCCTCCTTCGTATGTATAATCGCTAATTTGTATCCATTCGGGCGGCACTGTGATGCCATGCTCATGCAGAGCTTCCTGCCAACCGCGATGCCGCTCGATGGCGCTACGTCGGGGTGGTGAATCGTGAATAGGTCCGCTAATCGTGCTGATGCGCGTATGACCGAGCGAGAGCAAATGTTGGGTTGCTTCGTAGCCGGCCCCTCGCTCATCCCATAGGATCTGGGGAATTGTGCTTTCATCCAGACAGCGATTGATAACGACGAACGGCACACCCTCGTTGTTCAAGCGAACGAGATGGTCAAAGGGATAGCAAATAGATAGCGACATAAAGATAAAGCCATCGACCTGCTGTGAGCGTAGGGTTTCGATCGCCTGGATTTCCTGCACGACATCGGGCGCGCTTGCCAGAACGATATGATACCCAGCTGGTCGCAGCACCTCTTCTATCCCAAGAATGACGGGAACGAAGATCGGGTTATCGATCTCAGTCCACACGAGGCCGACCGTCGCCGTTTTGCGTTTGACCATGCTGCGTGCGATAGCATTTGGGCGATACCCGAGCTTATCGACGGCGGCGAGTACTCGCTCACGTTTCACTGCTCCTACATGATGGTCGTTACCGTTTAACACATGAGAGACAGTGCTAACCGAGACTCCTGCGTGTTCGGCGACATCTCGAATAGTGATCAGTTTGCGGCGCATGGACCATCCTTTTTCCTTGTAAAACGTTTTAGTAAAACGCTTTACAAGGATTGTACCCAATCGCTTCTTTGTTTGTCAAGAGGTGGTCAGGGCTGGTTTTAGCCCCTCACACCTCTTCTTCAGTGAGCGTTTTTCGCCCCGTTGGCAGCAACGCGGGCAGCAACCAGCTCGAACACATTTAGCCGCGATTCGACAGCAGATCGTCCAGGCGGTTGATTGCTTCCTCATGGAGCGTTGGGAGCAGGTGGGCGTAGGTGTCGAAGGTCTGGCTCACCTGGCTGTGTCCCAGAGTCTCCTGTACCACTTTGGGGTGGACTCCCAAAGCGAGGAGGAAGCTCGCAAAGGCATGTCTGAGGTCGTGGAACCTGATACGTGGCAGGCCCGCCTTTTCCAGCAGTGGCCGGAAGGAGCGGGTGAGGAGGCTCGCCACCTCGATGGGTCTGCCTACGCTGTTACAGAAGACCCAGCCCTGGTCGTCCCAGAGAGGTCCGGCTGCCAGTCTCGCCTCGTTCTGGCGTGTACGGTGGCGCTTGAGTGCCTCTACCGTGTACGGAGTCAGGTGGATGAGACGCCGACTTTTGGGGGTCTTCGGTTCCGATACCTTGAAGCCCTGTTTCGGTACGCGCGCAATGGTGCGGCGTATCTGTAGCTGACCCTTTATCAAGTCGATATCGTCCCATCGGGTTCCGAGGATTTCGCCTTCCCGTGCGCCGGTGAAAATTGCAACCACATAGAGAGCTTCTAGTGGATCGTCTTTTATCACATCGAGAAAGCGTTGTGCCTGCTCTATTGTGATCATGATCCTCTCCTGCCTCGGCACGCGTGGCGCGTCGAGAGCGTCTGACACATTGCGTGAGACGAGTTCCCACCTGAGCGCGTCATTGAGTGCATGGTGGAGCAGCCGATGGATATTTTTCACCGTACCAGGAGCCAGACCCTCCTGCCGTTTGGCTTTGTAGAGCTTCTGCAAGTGCTGCGGAGTCAGCTTTTGCAGTTTGATCCCGCCCAGTGTTGGCAGAATGTGACGTGTGACGATTTCCCGATAGCGGAAAAGGTTCGGGGCCGCACGTTCATTTGCACGGTATCCTCAAGCCACGAAAGGAGGAACTGGCTAAGCGTTGCGTCCTCGGTGATAAGCGTCCCTTCATCTTTGGCCTTATTCAGCTTGCGAAGCTCTTTGACGGCTTCCGCCTGTGTCTCGCAATAGATCTGCTTGCGTTTTCCGTTTTCGAGAGTGATGGAGGCAACCCATTTCTTGTTCTTTTTCTCCGGGCGATAATAGACACTACCTTCCCCGTTTGCTCGTTTACCCATAGTGATGAACACTCTTCCTTTCTTGACGCTTCCTAGCCCTGCCGATATTTCCTCGGCAAAGGCAAGAAACGTCATCGTAGGATTGGGTCCAGGCAAAGCGTGTGCTGTCTTCATCTTCTCTCGTCTTCTTCCAGTATGTGTCTGCTGACCAGGGCGGAAAGCGCCGCACCTGTGTGCGAAACTCCCAGTCACCAGTTGCACGCTTCGTATAGTAGCACAGACGCGTGGATTTGTGAACAAACGTACCATGAGAAATGCGAGAACCTGATCTTTGTACTCGCTGACAGTGCTTATCAGTTTTTGCTGGCTCGAAAAGACATTGAGGAAAGCTCTGGTGCCGAATGTTACGCATATGCACCTCTCTTTCTTTGGAGCCGGCAACTGTGGGGATTTTCTGGTTGCTGTCGGATGGGCAAGATCTGTTCAAACAGGTCGAAATCAAATTGCGCATCAGTGAACGGACCTGCAAAGTGAAGCGTCACAGGTGACACTCGAACTACATAGCATCAATCTGAGTGCTCACGCACGCCACTGATATAGCCAAGTTCTTTCTTCGCCATCCAGTTGGGTGGATCAAGAAAAAG
This sequence comes from Reticulibacter mediterranei, assembly GCF_016587455.1. NCBI lineage: Bacteria > Bacillati > Chloroflexota > Ktedonobacteria > Ktedonobacterales > Reticulibacteraceae > Reticulibacter > Reticulibacter mediterranei. The sequence goes on from NZ_BNJK01000001.1 coordinate 4,440,550, forward strand.
ATGATCGAGGAGGGTCAGGTATTCTGAAGCTTCGGGATCATTTGAGTATCCCTGGTCCATCATTTGCTCTAGCTGTTGGTTGCTTGCCGTTGTGGTTAGTGAACGTGATGCGATGTGTGCGTGGACAGGAGCCATTCGCATAGTAAATGGCTTCGCCCAAAAATCGTTATCATGTATGTGTGGTGGCCTCAAGAACTCCACAAAACAGAGATCAAAGTCTCCTACTGCATCCGGTATATCCCTGGCTAAATTGATGATTTGCGCAATCGCGTAGGATGTGTTTGAGAATAATGTCCTCTCCATAGTATAGGTATTGCCGGTGTTGGTGAGCGTCGTGCCTGACCCGGAGTAAGAGTAGGTGTGTTCCTCCAATCCAAAGGCGTAGACCGTGATCGTCGCGGCAGCGGTGGCGGGATTGCCCGATGGAGTGGTGGTTGCCGAACGGCGCAGCACCCGGTTGCCCGCTGCATCGTAGAGATACCACTCCTCCTGACTGCTGCTTGTGGTTGTCCCATTCCAACGCACCATCTCATCGAAGGCATCATAAGAAAGGGAGCCGTTCTTTCCGCCAGTATTGCGCGTGAGCAGGTTGCCCCAGGTGTCGTAGGTGCCACTGTAGTCCGGGGTGCCACTGGCGCTACAGGTCGGGGAGCCTGATGTGGGAGCAAGCGCTGTGACCTGATGCGGATGGCTGCTGTTACAGTAGAGGTACTGCTCCGTGGTGCCGCTTCCATTCAAGGGACCGCGCCACAGTTGCCCCAGATGGGTGTAGGTATAGCTGGTGGTATAACTGCTGCCCAGCGTACTCTGCAAGGCGGTGCTGCCACAGGTCTGCCCACTGCCAGGAGAGGCAGCGACGCTATTGCTTGCCCACACCAGTCGGCTCTGTTCATCATAGCAGAAGTTTTGCGTCTCGTTGCCGCCTGATCCAGTCACGCCCGGCACGGCGGCCTGAGTGGTGGCACGACTGAGGACATTGCCGACCTTATCGTAGCCCACACTGTCGCTGAAGATGATGCTGCCATCGCTCTGCCAGGTTGTCGTCTTGCTGGCAAGACGTCAGGCAAGGTGGTCGTGGCGATGCTCTGAGTCAGTCGCCCCACTGCATAGTTCGTGCCGGTCCAGGTGACGCCGCTCGGATCGGCATCATAGGTATTCTGTACAAAGGGGTGTGCGCCACTGGTGCAGCCTCCATGTACGTCGAAGCCGGGTGCCGCATCCTGCACACAGCCTACTCGTCCCAGCAGATCATAGCTCGTACCAATGGTCCGACTTCCTGAGACATTGGTCAGAACGTGACTATCGGCATCATAGGTCAGAGTATGGGTTCCCTTATCGGGATCGTTGACGCTGATGACCCGGCCCAGATCATCGTATTGCGCCGTTGCCGATACGCTGGTCACGCTCTGGCCTGGCATTTGGCATGGCAACACCTCTCAGATGCGGCCCCCTGTCAGTTCCATGATCTGTGGCAATCGATGCCAAAAGAGGCAGTGCCACCGGATCTGCTCGCTCCTCGAACGCTTCCAGCAGGTCTGTTTACACAAGAGGTGTCCACATCCTCCAGAGCGATTGTGCGAGGACGATTCGCCACCCGTGCGGCAGAGCCACTCCCCGCAGCATCCACGACCCGTATGCAGAGAGAACGTGAACTGGTCGCCTGGACGAGTCTGCGACTCACCCGCACGCAGCAGGAGATACTCATGCAGGTGTATGCACACCCCTTGTTGGCTCCCCACGAACTGGCTGCGCTGCTGGACATGCAGACCGGAACGCTCCGACGTGCGCTCTCGCCTCTGCGTCAATGTGGCTGTCTTCAAACATGTACAACTGAGATGGGGGAGCGACTGGTATTGGGAGCGCGAGGCATGCGGTTGCTGTGACGCATCTTGCCGAAAGCCGCCAGCACGTGATGGACCCCTTGATCCAACGTGGAGTGCCCTACCTGCAACGCACCATGCGACATACCGCAGGTGTCTATCGGTTCATGGTCCAGATAACACAAGCGGCACGCTCTCAGGGGCACCAACTGCTCTGGTGGGAAACAGGCACACGGTGTAACAGACGCTATCGGTATCGAGGAGCCTGGCATAACCTGTTACCTGATGCGCGGTTTGCCTACAAGACGGGGAAGGAGACGATCCAGCTCTGGTTGGAATGGGATGAAGGCACGATGCGCCAGCGAAGTCTTGCCACTAAGCTGCACACCTATGAGCAGTATATTCGCACGCGACAGTGGCGGCAGGACGAAACGGTGATTCCGCTCCTTCTCATCGTGGTGCCAGATCCAGGGCAAGAACAGCGGCTCTGCCATCTGGCTGGAACGCTGCTGCACGAGATCCCATTGCAGATCTATGTGACGACAGCAAGCAGGTTGGAACGAGCAGGCCCATTGGCTTCCATCTGGCTACAGCTCTCGAACGAGTGGCAACAGAGCATGATAACTCGGCAAGCGTGGATACAGAGATAGCATCTGGAATTGAGGTGAGACCGCGAAGAAAAATGTGTCGAGTGTGCTTGCATTCAAACACGGCTCAAGTCCGGCAGCCGTCTTTACAGATACGGAAGACTTTTACAATCGGGTCCGATGGCATGTTTTCGATAATTAGTTCTCTTACAGAGGTGCCAAAAAAGTTACTCGAAATTGCTGCCAGTTTGTTACGATGGTTTGGTTCTCTTTTCATCTACAGGCTGGGGTCTCATGTTTGCTTAACATGGCCTGGCATGTGTAATGAGGAAATCGAGCCTTATTGCTATGCAAAACCTGCGCAGGTTTTGCGACTGCTCATTGCTACATTTTCGCGTTATCAGAACAAGCGGCAGAGGATGTGTTACGTTTCTTGTTGGAGCCTTCTTCGTCGTTGCTCAGGACTCCACCGGGTCAGGGTGAAGGTTTCGCCATCATTCTTCGGCTCATAATAGACAGTTGCTAGATCAAAGTCTGTTACAGTGCTAAAGCTCACGTAATCAGGGCTGTGCTGACCTTGCAACCATTCAGCCAGCTTTTTCTGCGCACACCCCTCACAAAGGTAGTCAAAGCAAGAGTGTCCCTGCTCATTTCGGTGTTCATACTCGAAAATGGGGATAGCCTGTTTGCATCGCTGACAGAGACGATCCCAATCTTCTCCACCGGTGGTGGTACATCGTCTGAGACTCCAAATAAGTTGGCCTGTCGGTATTCTCTTCATAGGCGGCTTGTCCTCTCCGGCAAGAAAACGCGGGAAAAGCACAGGAGACTGCGTAGATCCATCCCATCCTCATCGGAGTTGCGCCTCGCCCATCTCTCCTGTTCTCGAAAAGAGAGCATGCTTGCATAGAGAAGCACACCCTCTTTCAGGATATCTTTACGAGTTCAACGGAATCGTAGCTAGAAGCGAGAGCGTTTCTGCCTCCGGCGTTGCGCCTCTGCTTTGCGCTTCTGTCGCGCCTGGGGCGTCTCATAGTGACGGCGGCGGCGAGCTTCAGCTAAGATGCCCCCATTTTGCACGCTGCGGCTAAACTGTTTCAGCGCCACTTCAAATGGCCTGTCCGGATTCACAATAATCTGGCACATCAGCATTACCAGCGTGATCTGCTGTTATTGGAATACGCAGTCTCACGGGGCTGATAACAATCCTGGCAATACACGGGGCGGTCATCTCGTGGTTGGAAAGGAACAGTGGCTTCGTTTCCACAACTCGCGCAGGTAGCGGTGTACATTTGTCGTGCTTCGCGCTGGCGGAAGCCACCACGTGTGCCTCCATTTGCCTGTTTGCGGGCAGCCCTGCACTCGGGGCAACGGCCTGGGGTATTGGTGAGTCCACGTGAAGCGTAAAATTCTTGCTCACCGACAGTAAAGGTAAATTCCTGGTTGCAATCGCGACAATACAGTATTTGGTCAGTCAAAAGTAACTCTCTTTCTCACTCTCCGCTTTGCGGATTGAATAAGGGAAATTTCTGTATTGTGCGCCATCACATCGGTCAGTTTATTCAGAGCAACAAAGCACTATACAGTGTTTGTCTAGAATAGCACATTCTCTCTGGTTTTGCAAGAGTACATCTCGAAACTCAGGGCTTTCCAGTTCTCCGCTCAAAGGGGTGCAGGGTCTCCCTGCCGGGGTCTGGGGTGTCCCCAGTTTCCTTCCCTCCTTCGCGCGCCGCCTGCGACGGCGCGCAAAAGAGAAGAAAAAAGGTTTTTGCGGGGACACCCCGCACCCCGGCAGAGGGCTGCCGCCCTCTGCACTCCCGCTAGATGGGAGATTTGGAAAGCCCTGCTCGAAACTGCTCAGACTTTCAGAGGATCTGTTGGGATACCTGGCTGTACATGTGGCTGACAAAGCGTCCAGAACGGCAGCTTGAAGGTATGCCGCCGTAACAGGCGAGCCTGAGGTTGCCGGTGTGGAGAAAGCGAGGGGGCTTTGGCTTTTCCAATTCCTCTTGGAGTACACGGAGTTGCTCTTCTCAATTTGCAATGCGTTCGTCTGCTGTTATGCTTTGAGTTTATCAAAGAGGTCACATCTGAGGAGTTTCGCCGACGTTCCCTTTCAATCGTGGGTTCCCCTCCCTACTGATACTCGGTTTCTCCCTGGATCGGTTCTACAAACGCGAACCAAGGCCAGAGAGGAACCAAAAAGGGGAGACAGATACCCGGCGTTGACAGCGAACTAGCTGGAATGCTACACTCTCTTTATCCCGACAGAGGATCTGTACATGCACTCTTGTATGGGAGGAAGAACGTTGCTGCCGAGACTGGAGGCATTTCCCTTGATGCACTTGAGAAAAAGGACACAAGACTCCAGAGACGCAAGCAGTTTCCACACATTCTTTCTACGGAGGCACGCAACACCGGTGACGCGGAGATGAAAACGGAAGTGATCACCACGTCAAAGGGGTAGCAGGTACATCATGCTCGCCATCTTTGCTCAGAACGTTGCTTCCCCCACATATGAGGCACCACCAACATATCCATCTCCCGTAACCTGTTTGCACTAACACGCTTATTATGAACAATGAGTTGCTCTCATCTCAACCCGAAGGAGCCTCCCCGGTTCCTTCCATCTCGTTTTCTGCCCAGGACGATGTTGCTCTCATCAAAGCCTGCCACCAGCGCAATCAAGAGGCTTTTGCCCTCCTGGTGCGCTCCTATCAACGCCTGCTCTTCACGCTTGCATGGCATATCTTGCAGGATGATGAACAAGCCAGGACTATCACGCAGGACACCTTCTTGGCGGCATGGGAGGCGCTCCCTTCGTTGTCGGCGGACGCCAATGTGTCGCTCTGGCTCTTTCACCTGATCTGTCAACGGTGTCTGCATCTGCACATTTCAGGACCAGAGAGGAACGCCAAGAGAGATGCGATACATCAACAAGAAAACCCTCGTCAGCGAGCCAGGAGAGCGCAAGAGTATCTGCCATACCTGCCAACCCTCCCGCGTGTCGTGGTGATTCTGCGTTATGTGCAAGGACTGAACTATGAAGAAATTGCTCTGGTTCTTACCTTGCCCATACGTACTGTCAAGACTCACTTGTTTAGAGCTAGAAATCTGCTGAAGGAACTGATCCAGACTCATCATCTTTCCGGTCCATCTTTCTAAGAAGGGAAGCAGAAGATGCAGATTCCTGGACCGTGATCTTCTCCTCGTTGCTCCACATTGGTTGATGAGCATATTGCCGCCCCTTTCATCCCAGAGCATTCACACACGCTCTGGGATGAAAGGGGCGGCAACAAGACATAAATACATCTTCTGCAAGCTCAACGTGTTTCCAGTCGGGATGAGTGGTTCTTAGCTCGCTTGTTGGATGTGCGCTCCATCCGGTCAATGCTCCCGGTTGGGGTTCTATAGCCGGAACGTGGCCTATATCGAGTATCCGTTTGAATGCACTGCTTTCCAGATCTGCGACTATGGCAATGACAAACGATGAGCATCATTGGTTTCGACCAAGACCCAACAAACAATGGACTTGCTAAAATAGCTCGGTTCGCCTTGTGCTAGCTCTTTTCGTGTTCCCAAACAGCCGCATGCAGGCATGATCTGAGGAAGCCTCCGTTGGTTTGCTTCACCTGCTTCGACCTGGTCCATTCTCTTCGTTCCCCGTTTTTCATCACCTTTGATTTTTGAAGAAACTTCTCATGGAAATGTAGAGCGGTAGCCCTCTAGAAACGCTTTCGCACAGATACCTGCCCGTTCATGAGCGGCAACCACTGTTATGTATTGGTTGGATTGAAAGAGGAAGACATGGGCAAAATCAGCCGCCAGGACAGCGAGAGCTTTGTCGGTTATAACGCGCTGCTGCTCGCGGTGCCGCTGCTTCATCTGTTGCCCCCGCAGATAAGCTGCCTGCTGGATCTGTTCCGTCGTTTCTAACATGATGCGCTCCTTGTCTCTTGAAAAGACAGCAGGGAAAAGGACAGTCCTCTTGTCTGCTCTACTCTTTTCGATGCAGAAGCGCAACCGTGAGGAGAAGAAACCTCCAACTTCTGCTGGCTACGTTTACGCAGGATCGAGAACGCTTGGGCGAGCCTTGACGAGAAAGCAGAGCGACCAGAAGGTTCCAATACGCGTAAGTTGTTGATGCGACCTGCGTTGGGCCAAAGAAGGATGGCTCACGCTTTGCTGGGATGTTGAGCCTATTCTTACACATGCCATTGCAGATTAGTCGATGACCACTATCCAGAATGAGCCGTTCGTCGCGCATGCCTTGCACATAGGTCTGATTACCCGCAAGCCCGAGCCGGCCTCATGTACCATTCTGATCGTAGCTCTCAGCATGCCAGTCAGATACTCCCAGGCTCAGCCAGGGGTATCTGACAGAAGCATCTTTCTCATGTTTTGTAACGTATTATTGCGGGGGAATACTGTCACGCGTTGGTCTCCCTGAACAACCTGTGTGTTCCCCATGTGAGCGCGTCGGCGTCGAATGGCTAGAGCGAGGGAGGAATGGCAAAGACAATGAAGGCAATCGGACAAGGGATCAGACAACAAATCTGGGTCAAGGTCGGGAAAACCATCATAGTGCTATGCGCTCTGGACGAACCGGCTGTAACCCATCTCGAACAGTTCGAGCAGACAAAGCAATAGGAGGTTGAGCTGCTTGATGAAAGCTGAGTGATCACACAGCAGAGAAAACACAAGAGGAAGGTGTAGCTTATTTCCTGCTTGTCCTCGCTTGAAAGAGCGACAAGAACGAGCAGGAAATGAGCTACACCTTCCTGGTCACCCAATTTGTTGGCTAGTGACCTTGTGTGTCACTCTTGAACCAACAACACTCCTTTGCACAACCTCAAAGGTTGTCAACATCTGAGTTGCCAAACGGAGCTAATGGCTACGAGGTGTGTGATTGACTCTCGGCTCGTTTCTCGGATGCACGCTGCATCCAATCGAGGGCATAGGTTGGCGTAGCATAGCCCAGAAAGTTGCCCATATCAACCATGAGCTTGAGTTCACTGGTTTCCAGGTCCGGGGCCATCGCTGTCACAAAGCGGTGACCATCACTGTCTTCTACCAATGCCCAGCAGACCACTGGCTCAGTAAAGAAGCCTGGTTCCCCTTGTGCTGGTTCCTCTTTCGTCCCCCAAACAGCCCCCCACCCTGGTAATGCTGGCATAATTTGGAGAATACGCAGTCCTGTGTCTTCGCTTGCTTCGATCTGTTCCATCATATCCACCTTTCTTTCATTTCAGGGGTATTTCTCACCCTACATTTTCTGTCTCTCTGTCTCCTGGTAACCGCTTCATGGAAACGCTTTCACGTCGATACCAGCCCATTCATGAGCGAGCTGTGATTACCGTGTTAGAGGTTGGTTGAATTGAAAAAGTGAGACAGAGACAAAATCAACAGTGAGAATCGCGAGCGCCCGATCCGTGTGATGCACTGCTACTTACGATAGTGCAGCTTCATCTGTTGTTCCGCTAGATAGGTTGTTTGCCAGATTCGTTCCACTGTCTTTGACATGATGCGCTCCTTGTCCTCCCAGGAGACAACAGGCAAGATAACGATCCTCTTGCCTGCTTCTCACTATACCCTTTTCGACCCAGGTTTGCAAATCGAGCAACGGAAAGCGATCTCGAACCATTGCTCATTTGCACGTGACCTGCGAACAAGCGTGAACCAAAGAACGCTGCTAGAACCGGAGCCTGATACTGGAGAACGTAACAAAAGCTTTCATCATCGACCATGTACCGGAGCCAGTTACGAGGAGTTATTGCATCCTGGTCTTGACCTGTTGGCGTAACACATACGTGTTCGGCATCCTCACGAGAGCAAACATTTGATTACTCCAGGCCTACACCGTCTCCATTGCCGCATTTCGATACGTGTTCTATAATAGACCATGTTCGGTTCAAGCCAGACAATCAAGACAAGCAGCGATTGCAGTCGCTCCCAATCGGTCACGTGAATGGTCACCAACTCTTCATACCGAGCAAGGAGATTGAGAACGGTTCGTTGACCAATCAAGAGTCCCCGTTCATGCAAGCTGCGATGGATTTCTGCCTGGCTTTGATGTCGTCGGTATCGCAGGAATCCGACCAGCGCAATCACGTCCAATCCATATTCTCCATGTGGCAACACCCATGCCCCTTCCGCCTCTGGCCGATACGGCTGATGGTAGCGAGGGCATTCCGGATGATTACATCGACGCACTGCTAAGTAGAGACGATACTGCCCTTCAAGCGTTGTAACTGTGTGTTGGGTATGATAGGCAATATGAGCAGCCTTGCCACACGTCAGGCACGTGGTTGAGAGAGGTTCAAAGGTTTGAAGAGAAAGCTTGTCCAAAGCATGATGGGGCCTTGCCATACAACTATCTTCTTTCCGTTTCAATGGAGCAGAGAGGTGATGGAGCACCTGATACCGTTGCCAAACCCTCTCTTGATCAGCCAGATAGCTCGCGGCTGGCACAAGGAATCCAAAAGGAGTTTCGTCAACGGTATCGCATAGCGCATGAAAAGTCAGCTCGATCACATGCCCTGTACAGTATACTACCAGCACCTTTCCTGCTAGGTGAGACGCTCCTGGTACTTGCTCTAACGATAGGGAAAGCAGGCTCTAACTCTTGCACGAGCGCTTTTTCATACGTGGCTTGTGCCTATGTGCCCTCTTGTTGGGTAGCCAGAAGGTCTCTCATGTTGGGCATAGAAGACACGAGCGTTGTCAGTCCCATCTCTGAAGCTATGGTAGACGCGATCTCGATGTGGGACTGGGCGTTGGCCGTGTCCCCTTTCGCTTCGTAGATATCCCTGAGCAAGAGGTGATCTAGGGGCAAGTAGGGCTTAAATCTGGCTTCTTCGCGTAGGGATAACGCTTGCAAGGCGAGGGTGAGCGCCTGATCCAGGTTTCCTTGCCTCAATGCATGGATAGAACTATGACGAGTGGGTTCAGTCTTTTCAAAGGGATACCCATGCTGATCAGCTACCTGGCGGGCCTTCGTATAATATTCCTGAGATCGGTCATACTGCTGCGCGCGTTCATACACAACGCCGATTTGAAAGTAGGACTCACTGATTCCTCGGGTATCGTGTAGCGCTTCCCGCAACTCCAAGGCGTGCTGCTGATAGGCGAGGGCTTCATCATATTTCCCTTGACCTTGAGGGCTGAACGGTGAGACGCTATTCTTCAAGCTTGCCACCAAGGTCGCAAAGTTGTGGGCCTGCCCGAGCAAACTTAAAGCATCTGCGATGCCTTGTTGATCATGAGCCGCTTCGGCGATCTGCTTTGCATTCAGAATGGTCGAAAACAGGAGATCAGCGCTCCCGCGAGTAATCAGAAGATTGACGACGAGGACCTGCCCATACAGAATCAATAGCTTGAGACGATGCTGAAGCTCTCTCTCGCTGCCTTCTATCAGTTGCAAAGAGGTACGAAGCAGACGTTGAGCATCGTTTAGTCTGCCAGAAAAAAAGTATGCTCTGGCTATCTCACAAAGCGTATCAATTGCTGTAGCATAGCGTTTCGTAAACTCTTCGTGCGTAGGTGTGAATGACTGCATCTCTTTCTCCTTTACTATTAGCCGTTCCAGTACCAATTGCTAGCCTACTTAACCGTCGTCTATAATACTAAGGCTCGGTGACTCCGCAATCAATAATCAAGCTCGCGCTCTTGTTGATTATTGAACAGAAGAGAGAAACTGTTGAGAAAATATGGCGATCAGAGACAGGAGCAGGTATTATGGCGACCCCGAAAAGGAACGTGGATCGGCGCATCCAGCGCACGCGTCAGGTGTTACAGCAAGCGTTCAAGGAAATCGTCCATGAAAAGGGCGAGGCTGTGATAGGTATCTGGGGAATTGAAAAGGGCTTTCTGGCGATGAGTATCCAGGAGATTACGGAGCGGGCCAACGTCAATCGGGGAACCTTTTACCTCCATTTTGCCGATAAATATATGTTGGCGGATACCATCATCCGTGAGCAGTTTCACCAGATGGTGGCAAGCACACTCCCTTCCTCACCTCGATGGGAAAGCAGGACGTTGCATCTGCTCATTGAGGTGGTGCTGGACAGCTTTGAACACAAATATCACCACCAACACCACTCGTCCTTCGTCCTTGCTCCGCTGCTTGAGCGGGCTACGCAAGAGGAACTCACGGAGCTTCTCTTCACGTGGCTCAAACAGGAGAGGAGCACGAAGACGCGAGGGGCTGTGCCGCTGGAAACGATTGCCAACATCGTCAGTTGGGCAATTTTCGGAGCTGCTCTTCAGTGGAGTCAGGAGGAAACGACGATGTCCAAAGAACAGATGACGAATGCGATCTTACAGGTAATCACGGAGGGAACGGCGTGTCTCGTACCTGATGAATTAGTAGAGTAGCGGCTTGTTGGTTTGTCTCAAGCCTTTGTAGACCAACTCCCAAGTAACCTTACTCATATCCGCTGCTTCCCATCACATGACAGATCAGTACTCACCTTTATATGTTTACAAGTTTTACAGAGTATCTCCTACCAGTCAAGCTTGGGAAAGAAACGGGTCTTTTGCTTTTCACATCCACTTCTATTCTACCATATCATACATTTCCCTATCTTCATATCCTTTTTACGGTTTCTTGACTGCCATCGAAGCTCGCTTGCTCCAGACATGATTGCCGTTCATGGTTTTTTTTGCACCATGAGAAAGCTTGTCCGGCATGAGGAGAGATTCATGTGTTTTCACAGGAACAAGAGGTGCAATGTGTGGCTCCTGGGAGGAATGATACCTCAAAGCGTTCTTTCCACGTGAAGATGCGATGACCTTCTTGTACACTCTGATGTACTTCTCGGTCATCACGTGAGCCGTGAAATGATGCTCAACATGAGTACTGACGGTTGCGCGATCAATCTCGTCGATTCTTCCAATAGATTGCACCATCTCATGTACTCCCTCGACCAGGAAGCCGCTTTTTTGATGGACTACAATTTCTGGTGCCGCTCCACGACGAAAGGCAATGACAGGACAGCCTACCGCCATTGCCTCGATCATCACCATACCAAATAGTTCTTCCCACTAGATAGGGTTGAGCAAGCCACGGCGGGGCAATGTGTGCGATTTTCATAGGTTATCCTTTACAAGAGTGACACAGATACATGGTGGGAGCTAGAAGCAAGTGTGGCTTCTCATGTTAGAAAGGAGCTATCTCTCTCAATAGTCCAGTCTTTGCATAGAAATCATGATTTTCCTGCTCAAGATGGTTACTGATGAGGTATCTCATCGAGACGTTCATTACATATGTCAGAAAGCCTTGCTCTGGTGGGGAAGGAATCGCAGTGCTTCTAGAGTCGGATCTGAGTATGTGTTCATCCAGGAGGCAGAGCGCACGAGAATACATATGCAATACCATCATTATATATTATTTTTTAACTCATTGCAATTAAGGTGAACATGTGGCTTTGGATATACAGATAATATGATAAAATATGATATACTATATACAACATCTAAAAATATATTATGTTGCAGTGCTTATAGAGGACTCCGTTGGGGAGAGTTTTCTTTCGCCTTGCATTTGAACGGTTTACCTAGAGAGAAAGTATTCCGATGAGCAGCAATTGGATCACAATAGTCGAGGCAGTCGCTATAATTAGCAAGAACAGCCATCACCCGGTGAGTCCTTCTCACGTCCAAACGCTTGTCAACGGAGGTAAGATTGGTACGCGATCCTTGTATGGAGGAACGGCATTCCTCAAGCGCAGCGATGTCGAAGCAACCCGTGTGGCAGCAGATACAGGTAACAATCACAGGGAAAGATGTTGAGAGCGGAATAATCAGGATCTCATCAGTTGAAAGAAGCTATCCCCGCTTTGGGAAGTCTCTTTTGCGTAGGATTGTCACCATCTCTGACACCCTGATGTAGAACTCAAAAATGATGATATCCTCATGTTGCCAATCAGTGGCAAGTCATCAGTGAAACAAGCGAAAGGGAAGAGCCAGATGATAAAGAACGCAGTAAGGCAAGATCAGGAGAAGCAGAAGGTGAGAGATATCGGACGAATGTCGGGTTTCTTCAGTGCTTATTCAGCATTGCAAACGGGAATAACACCGTACCACGCCAAGTATGCCATAACATCCGTGTGCGATCCCAAAACACTCAGTGACCCGAAGCTGCTGAAGAGGTCGAAAGAAGATCTCGATCCTCATGCCATCTATCTGGAAGAAAACGACTGCCAGGACCTCTACACAGAAGGGTGGAATGAGGGACACAGCCAGGGAGTTCGGGCGTATGAGACCCGCGATCTGGAACTGATCGGGGAAATCGCACGCCTTGCGGGGCGTCTTGCCCCCTTTTACACCTCTTACACGACAGCGGAAAACGATGCACGCGACTGTCAAGTCGTTGGAGAGGCACGTGCCCACTTCATCATGAACTGGCGACAAACCGGAGGTGATAGACGAAGGCGGAAAGGGATCTAGCTCAAGGGCTGTGTTACAACAAGGTGTGCTTTCATGGCACTGCAAACGGTATCCGGTGCATGGAGAGGCAAGAGCAAAGAGACAAAAGGCGACGTAATGAGAATAGTTTATATAAATAAGTGTAATTGTGTATTTAAATGCGTATTTACATAAATGAATGCACATTCTCTTTTATTTGTTCCAATGTATCACTGTGCGAAAAATAGCAGACCACCTGGGAGGTGAGAAAGGAAAACGGATTATATGGACGGAACCAATTTTGAGCAATTAGCACAAGAGATCCTCACACAAAAGCAGCATATGGATCAACTTGAGGCTGAGAATGGCGAACTGCGTGCGCGTATCGCTGACCTGCGTGCAGGACGAGGACTCACGCTGATTATTTCTGGAATCCATTTCGCTGTAGGAGACAACCCCTCTCCTGGTGCGTACTTGTCTGAGACGAGAAGATAATCTCTTCCTGCTCTCTTACCGTTGCCTGTGAGATGGCAATCTGCAGAACAGGCCATGAGCGTCTGCAGACCAAACGTGATCAACGCATGACGTATACCTCTTAGCCACCTGTGGGCCAGACACTTCGACAAAGGCGCGTGGAGGTATAAGCACAGGATGTCTGGATCACGTTTGGCATCCTCGCCTACTTTCCTGTTTGCAAAAAGTTTTGGGACACTCACTATCTTGTTACGAAATGTGCGCAGAAGTAACGTCGGTGATCTGCTACTGTGACCAACAAATGCTCCTGAGTCGATGGCAGCCATCCTCGCAGTTTTTTCTGTACACACTCCTCACACCGATATCCAAAAAGAGTGCTCCCTTGTTCATTGTAATGTTCATACACGAAACACAGGTGTCTGATGGTGACACTCTTCCTTCTCTTTTGCAGCGGAAACGAGGAAGAGGTGCTACACTCTATCATGGAATTGATTGCGCCTCTTCTCTTGTGCTTTTTTCCTGCTATGAGAGCGATAGGCCATAGATCTAAAAACGAGTTGCCCCTGATAAAAGGAGATCTACCTGTTTCTGACTTGCCATGATGTTTATTATATCCTTTTTTAACGTCTAGACTTTATGTTGTAAAGGATATCTCATCCCCTGGAACGACCAATTCAATGTACGCGTCCTCATCAATATAGGCTTCAAAAAGCCTGGTCTCATGAGTTTCATCTAGCAGTACATACACGACTCCACCATCTGCTGCATTTATTTTTCCTGTTTCTCCGGTGCGTTTGATACGCACGTGATCACCTTCCTGAAAATAGCTTCCATCTGCATCTGTCTTCATTGTTATTCCTCCCTTGCTCAAGTTGCTGGTAGAAGTTTTTCTGCACTTGTCATTCCTGATAGCTCCCCTTCTACTCGCAGCATTGTCAATTGTGGTTCGTTAGCCACCGGTAATTTCCAGTATTCCATCACCATAAAATTGATCCTTTCAGAAATATCTGTATACTATCATACAATATTTTTCATAATTTAACGAATTTTCTTTATTTCTGATACAAATTGCGGTTTTATAAAAAATGGTAGCCATAAGAGGTTGTGGTATTTTAGTAAGTCGTGTTCTCCTTATCACCTCCCCTGAAACAAATCATCCATACTATTCCTCTCATGCAAAGTACTCTTTGAGAGAGTGTCCTCACCACACGATTGAGTGCCGGAAAGGAACTCACCGCGAAAGAATGAGTCGGATCAAGGTAAACTCAATGAGCAGGTCGTGAGTCCTTCGCAGCCCCGAGACACGTGGCGAAAGCGAGCCAACCCAACTAGCGTTCGCTCAATCGCCTAGCGTTTTCGCTGCATCTGAAAGCAGCCTTTGGGCACAGGTACAGGTTCATCATGAACCAATAGCTGGGTTTTGCAGGGCCAGGATGCCAGTTGGTAATTGGTGGCAAAAGACGATTACTTTCACAAGTCTGATCCTCTTGGAGCAGTTATTGGAGCTTTTGAGAGAGAAAACTGGAGGGGGAATGGAAGTGGACTAGCACTGGTGAGAGCGTTGCCGTAGCCCGTCGGTTCCGCGATCAGACCGGCAATGGCTATCGCTGTTGACGGTCTTTTACTTCTTCCCCTCCAGGATTTGCCATCCTCGTTTGCTTTCCTGGAGAGGAAAGTCAGCTTCAGGCCATCCTTGATCCAGGGGCGGCAACTTCATCTGCGACATGCTCTCTCAAGCAATGAACACTTCCTTCTCTTCTGATGCTCCTTCAAAACAGGCCCCACTCTTTCTGACTCTCATGGGGAAGGCGAAGAAGCACAAAGCCTCTATAAAGATACAAGCGAACCCCTACAGAGGCTGTCTTCGTTAAAGTTGCGAGAAAGGTCTTTTCACGAGAAGCGGCCTTCATTGCACGATGCAATCGGGAAGATCACTTATTACACTTATCAAGGTTATATGCTCGTTACTTGGGAATCAAGATTAGCGAACATAGCGGCGGCGTTTACGTCGTTGCGCCTCGGCCTTGCGCTTGCGTCGAGCCTGTGGACTCTCATAATGCCTACGTCGTCGTGCCTCTGACAGAATGCCAGCCTCTTGTACCTTCCGATTAAAGCGTTTGAGTGCGACCTCAAACGAATCGCCTGGATGCACTATAATTTCTGTCATGAAGACTGCCCGTGCGATCTTCGGTCGTTGGAGCGAGGAGTACGCTGAGACTGGTAACAATTACTGCAATAAACTGGTCTGTCTTCTCGCGGCTGAAAAGGTACTTGCGTCTCGCTACCGCAGGTCGCACAGATGGCATCGTACATTTGACGCGCATCGCGGTCCCGATATCCACCGCTGCTTCTGTCAAAGGAAGACCTCGATCCCCCACCAGCCTGCCTATGAGCAGCTCGACATTCTGGGCAGCGGCCAGGTGCATTGTTCAGTCCTCGGCTGGCATAAAATTCTTGCTCACCGACAGTAAAGATAAATGCCTGGTTGCAATCGCGACAATACAGGGTTTGATCAGTTAATGGCATGAGTTCTTCTCAGTTCTGAGGGTGTTTACCCCTCGAAAACGCCTGTATCGCGCAGCTTCCAATAGACATTCTACTCTGAGCAACAATACACCATACAGGATTTTTAAGTATACCATACAAAGCCATGAATTTCATTCATCTTTCCTTACATACAGGGCTTTCCAATTCTCCCATCTAGCGGGAGTGCAGAGGGCGGCAGCCCTTTGCCGGGGTGCGGGGTGTCCCCGCAAAAACCTTTTTTCTTCTCTTTTGCGCGCCGCCGCAGGCGGCGCGCGAAGGAGGGAAGGAAACTGGGGACACCTCAGACCCCGGCAGGGAGACCCCTGCACCCCTTTGAGCGGAGAACTGGAAAGCCCTGCCTTACATAGAGGACATATTCTATAGTACACTTCTAAGATGACGGAGAATGAATAAGATTGCTCTCTCAGGTAGGCTAAGAGGAGAGAGTCCAGAGAAACGAGATAGACTCATGACGATGCCAAATCTCGACCAAACGGAAGGGATCTGGATTGGACGCGCTTCAGATCAGGGATTTCACTTCGTCCAGGATGTGTTTCCAGGAGATACGCAACGTGAACAGTGGCATCGGGCAAATTGTCAGATTTTGATCGCTCGTGGGCAGCTCTGGAGTTGCACCTGCTGGTTACGTAACACCTCATTATTTATCTCGACATCACTCTCTGGATGTACATAGCTCAAAAAAAGTAAATAGTTCTCTAAGGTATCTTCTCGTTCCATTATTCTCACGTCTGCTCATCATTCTCATTTGGGGTTTTCTATGAAAGTGGGTTAACCTCCCATGAAAATACATCAAAACATATCCTCATCAGGACGACTCCCTTCTCAATCATTTTCAAAGTGTTCTAAGACCCATGTATGCCAGCTTTCACGACACTGCTGTTTATAAAAGTCCCATGTGCTTTTCTTTACCTTGAGCATATCCCTTAACAAAGTCAGTTCAGCTTGAGAAAGATCCTCTTCAGCTTGATAGCACAATTTGCCTGTATCTCTTTCCTTTACTACACGGAGAGCCTTTATCCATAGTTCAGGGCCTTCAAGCCGCTTCAACTGAGCCAGGGTCTCAAGGAGCAGCTCCCTTGTCTGTACAAATGTGTTCATCACTTTTCCTTTTCGGATACTCTTCGGCTTTCTCACAATGAAGGAGCGGATAAGAGACATCATAAGCGGGAGGCGAATAAAAATCATCCAGCCATCAGGTTCTGGAGAGCAAGGCACCACATCGTCCTGCAGAGGAAATCCTTCAGTCAGAAACGCGAATGCATAAAACTGCATAGGCAATAATCACCATTATATATTATTTTTAAATAAATTGCAATTAATATGAATTTTTAAATAAAATTACTAAAAATATGATGTATTTATTATGAGCTTAAAATTTACTATCTATTAGTGCTTATGGAGGAACACGCTGGTAGACAACATTGACCCAGAGAGTCTCTACGGGCAAAATTGGATCTCCTGTCAATTTGAGGAAAACTTCGGGAACTGATACAAAAGTTGACCGATATGGTTTGAAAACACTCACTCGGAGAGATATTCGCTTCCTTTACACGTGCGACTCCCGACGGACACGACGTAAATAATCGGCGAGGTGTGCGTGAAATGTTCCTTCCTCACCCCACTCAGGATGGAGCGAGTGATGTGCGTTGAATGCGAGTGGAAGTACAATGGCTGCAAAGCTCTGTAGATTCATTTGCTCTAACAAATTGCGGAGATGATGAGGAGCAGGAGCAAGCCAGTGTGTGTTTGCTCTTTCTTCATATTCCGCTCGATTATTCTTGAGGAGTGTCAAGCATTCCCCGCTCCCAAGCGTATAGCCTAACGCAGACCGTGCTGCTGCCTGCGCTTGGGAAGAGGAAGCAAGTGGTTCCCCACTTATCCAGAGATGCACTATTTGGAAAAGATCACGATCAGAAAGGGCCAGCAAATCCACCTGGACTTGTTTGGCAAAGATTCGAGCTTGTCTTGTTAATCGCATCGAGATCTCCTTGTGTTTGGATGAAAGGAAATTCTATATACTACAGCCATCTGATCTTAGCACGCTTATTATTTCCCTTACACTCTCTGGTCATAATTGCTTGATGGGATGCCTCCTCTTCCTCGCTACGCTTCCAGAGCACCTACCTGCATTCACGCCTCCCAATTATTTTTTCCGTTCTGGCCATTAGAGGATCGATTTGAGATCCTCTGAATGGTTGAGATGATTCCTCTTCCATGCTGTTCAATCAGTTCTTGATCATGCGCATAGTAAAAGGCTTTGCAGTATGTCCCCTCTGGGGTTACAATTCTCACTTCAAGTTGCTCTGCGTCAGAAAGCTCCACATAGGTAGTTGCTGTGGTTTCAGCGCGAGTAAAGGAAATCTCTCTGGCTGGAGAAGTTCGATAGGTTTTTTTGCTGGTGGTTCTCATAGAGAGATGTCCGGCTTCCATCAAAGAAGAGATACTACATGCAATCTCATAGAGATAGGAATCAGAATCCCTGAATCTCTCTTTGAGGATGCATTCATAGGAAATATGAATAAGAGGAACGTCAGATTGCTTCTTCAAAAGATGGGCCTCGTTTGGGAAAACCGACATAGAAATGCTCGCTTTCTCGATAGACACAAAGTGGATAGATAAAAGGAGAATAAACATGCACATCGAATAGTGGAGGATAAAGAAAGGTGGCAGCAAGCAAGGGACAACCAGGATCGCAGACGCTCAGAGATCACCCCCTTCTCCTTGAAGCCTTCGCCGCCGTTGCTCTGAACTCCAGCGAGTGAGAAGCAACGTATCCCCATCATTTTTTTGTTCATAGAAGACAGTAGCGGTGTCAAAGCTGACCTGGCAACAAGCTTCTCCATCTTCAGGCTCCTGCGTCGATTGCAGCCATGCTCGCAGTTTTTTCTGCGCACACTCCTCGCACAGATACCCAAAAAGACTGCGCTCTTGCTCATCGTGATGTTCATACACGAACACAGGCGTCTGATGGTGACACTCTTCGCAGACACGATCCCAGAGATTTTTATTGCGTGTGTATCGATTCAAGCTCCAAATGAGTTTGCCAGATGGTATTCTGCTCATCTCTCTCCTTCCATCACGAGAAATAGTCAACACTCACCTGAAGAAGTTCTGCCTCATTATACAGAAGGCAAAGAGCTAGAAAGAGGATAAATAGAAACATCCAACAACCACGACTTCTCAATGAGATCTTTCATCTGTTAAAGTCTATTTCAGTTCATGAGCATCACATATCACTATAATAAATATACCATAGTTTCGTAAAAAATCCAATACAATCTAAGAAATTTTAAGAATTGCTATCACACTCATAAAATTATGAGACAAATTTGTTTATATATGATATTATTTAGTAATAATTGGATAATATTTTTCCGACTCATTATTAGTCATGTGTTCGAGCAAGCAACTTCATCTGCCCATTTAATAAACACATGTGCTTGCTCCTCCCAAATGGATCAACTTTATGGAAAATCTCCATCCAGATTATGCGTCCAGTAACATATAATTCTTCTAGCACAAAAATTGCTAAAAGATATTGGAATACATCCATATTTTGTCTTTTCTTGAAAGGAAACAAACAAATGGATAAACCTTCTATTGAAACTGGGGAACACTCACGACAACAAAGAATGCGTGATGCTAGTGCTTATTCTGCTCGTCTGCAAGAGGTCATGCGCTACAATCGGCTTCCTTCTTCCGATTATCCTTTCGCTATGGCGATTCTTCGCGCGATATCGCAGGGCGACACGGAAGAAAAATGGAAAGAAGCACTCCAACAGAGGCGAAAGATCTCACTCTCTCCGTCTCCAGAAAAAGAGTCATCATCTGCTGATACAGATGATGACTACACACGATTGGTACTTCGTTTGAAAAGTCTAACGCTCTGGCCCTGGTAGCTGTCTTCTTCTATAGCAGAAAGAGAAGAGGTGTTATACTCTATTCAGGAACATCAGTATCCTTATCCAGCATCTCAAGCTGGATCGCAGCTCGCGCCTGGGTAAAAGTGTCTTGTACAGACAGTCCATATCCTAGCGCTTGGTAGAATGCTTCAGTGAAGGCGAGTGCCGCTGTGTCATGAATTTTGCCTTTCATCGCGATAACGCAATCAACCTCTTCTGTAAGAGGCTCAGCTTCTTGTCTGGAGTAACATGCGTTCAAAACGAGGAGGCGAACGGTATCCTTGACACTGTGGCAGACAGTCTTAAGTGCTTGCAAAGATATAAGTTGAGCATCGTCGTCTTCTCCTAGTTGAAACAGCTTTCTCCCAGGAGAACCATGCCCACTGAAATGTACTATGTTGGGACTATGTTGATTCAACTTGTCGAGCCAATCTTTAGGGCGGCTTGCCGGGACAGATACTAAAGCTAAGCGATCTCTGTATATGGCTGAGCGTAATTTCTCTTCTATTATGCGATATTCTTTATCTACACGGAGATAGCCCTGGTTGGTAGGAAGATTTGTTGAAAGAAAAAGAATCTTTGCCATAAAACTGTTATGTTCCTGTCTTACTTACTCTACATATGAAAAGCTTCATATGTGCGACTTCGATTGTGATACCTATAAATTACCAGATAGCGCCGCTTCTATTATCTGATTTGCTCGTGGATATATCTCGGCTACTGCCGACTCAAATGGCTGTCCGTTTGCCATGCGAAGTTGCAACTCCTCCGTTATCGCTCCGTATTGAGGATAATGTAGTGCCTCAAAAATATCTTTCGCTAGCAGAAAGCAGGCCAGTGCAACATCGTTGCGCTGTACTAACACGTGCAATTGTCCAATGTTTCTGAGTACAATACCTTCCTGCCAGCGATCTCCGATCTCTCTAAAGATGCGCAATGCCTGCATATAATATTCAAGGCTATCTTGTTCCTGCCCACACATCCGATAAAAAACACCCAGGTTATTGCAGGTAATACCCTCTCCTCGTCTCTCACCGATTTCCCGAAAGTTCTGCAGTGCCCGCCGATAGTGGTCGAGGGCTTTCCCGAACTGGTAGAGTTGACTGTAAGCTTCACCCAGGTTATTCCGTGTACGCGCAATTTCTGCCGTATCTCCCGTCGCTTTGTGGATAATTAAAGCTTGTTTGTAGTAGGCAAGAGCCTGCTGATAGTAACTGTTATGACTCTTGTTCGACGCTAGCGCTGCCTGTCCCTGGCTTTGTAGCGCCCGCCCCAGGTTGTTCAGCGTTACCCCTTGCTCAGTACATTCTGGCATTTTTTCACCAAGATGGAGTGCTTCCTGATAATATTTGAGTGCTTGCTCTATCTGCCCATCTGCGCGGTAAATTGATCCCAGATTATTTAGCGCCTTAACTTCTCCTTCTCGTGCCCCTATGCTCTTATATAAAGATAAAGATTTTTCAAAACAATCTTGCGCTTTATACTTGTATCCGAGTCCGTTATAAACTTCACCCAGCTCATTGTGGATTTGTGCAAACCGCTCTGTTTCCTCCTGCAATTGTTCAGAAGATAGTAACAGTTCATAGAGTATCGATAGAGGAGCATTGTCTCCCCAACGATGCAGGTGAAAGAAGAGTCTTTTCTGTTCCATCAAGGCGTAGGCTTCCTGATACTTTTCAGCTTTACAAAGGTGCCAAACCGCTTCGATGAGTGCGTGCATATCTTCTATGCGCTGGTATGGTTTCTCGTATATACTGAAACTATCCTGGTAGTAACGTGCGGCTTCAGCATGAGCTTTGCGGATGTCTATCCGGTTGGCATCATCATTTGTGGTGGAATGATTTCTGAGGAAATCAGCAATCAGTGGATGTAATGCGTAATATTCCTCCTCCACTTGTGAAATATTTAATAGCTTATAATCCTGAATAGCTTCTAATGCTATCAGCGCTTCCTCTTCCGTAACCCGCGTTTGTCTGTGTATAATGGTGTATGCTGCGTGCCAGGGTACGGCCTCACGGTAGATAGAAAATGCAAGGAGTAAATGGAGCTGGTTCTCGTTCTTCAACAAGTGTTCATAAATGTAGTCCCACAAGTTGCGTTTTACGTCCTTGATCCATAGTCGCTTGTAGCGAGGATTGTCAAGCAGAGTTGCAAGGTCTACATGGTGTTTCTGTCGTAGCTGATCTAAGAGTACTAACGCCAACAAGTGTCCTTCACAGTGTTGTATTGCACGCGTCAGATGCTTCTCGTCGTCTTGCACACCCCATTGGCGCAGTAGAGCAACTCCTTCGGGTATATGCAATCCTTCGACGCAGTGTTCTCGCCTGTATATTTGATGATAGACACCTGTCCCTTGAGGATAGGTATGAGCAGTTAATAAAATACGGCAGGCACAAGCCTGGCTGTTTAGCATGTCAAGCCATTCGCTAATTTCTGCATAGTTGCCAGGCTCTCTTCCCGCGTGATCGTCCAGCCACTCTTCAAACTGATCCAGCACGATGAGTCGTGGGGTACTTTCATGTTTCAAAAGATGGAAAAGCTCCACGGCAAGATTGAGGTGAGGATTGAAAAAAACTGGCCTCCAGTCATGCGAAAGAGAATAATCGAAAGTATCGTGAGAAGTTTTTAATGCGACTGCGACAACTCGGATTAGATCTGTTATAGTGCCGCTTGCCTCGATCCTGAGCCAGAGAGCTTCGGATGTGAAAAGACCTTCACCAGCACGGCGACGCTCCTCTGCATAAGAATAGACCTGGGCGGCCAGGGTTGATTTCCCGATACCTTTTATGCCCGTCAAGACTACAGCAGAGACATCTGGTTGGATCAGCTTTGTGTAGACTGTACTGACCACCGATTCACGTTGGAGTATAGCTGTTTTGTGCTGATGTGGTGGTGGCTCTGTGCGTATCACACCTCTAGTTACCTGAGTGGGCCGTCGCAGATCAAGCAGCCGCATAACTTCACGATATATCTCGTCGGCAATACTCGCGTATGCTTCTTCGCGGTGTGTCCAGCTTGTAATAGGCCGTTCCCCATATGGTAATGCCCGTAGATCACCAATAGCAGTCAATTTCCAGCCAGGCGCGAGACGGAGTAGTACAGGAATAACATGTATTCCGGCTGTTGCCTTTCTATATAACGCCAGTTGCATTTCGTTGAGGCAACTATCCTCTTCAAAGTAGTCTGGGCTGATCAGAAGCAAAATGATCTGGGCTTTCTCAAAATAGAAGGTTCTTTCCTGCTCTACAGGTAGTCCGGCTCCGGCTTGAGCCGACTGCCATGTGGTGATCTTTCCCTCTCGTCGTAGTACCACGAGATGTCGGTCCAATTGATGCACCAGTGTCTGATCCACCTGCGAGTTCGCACAGGAATAATAGATTGTTATAGATTTTTTTTCTGCCTCTGAACCTACAGACATATATTTTTCCTTTAATCAGATGGATTTTATTCACCTAAAGCCGCCAGCCGCTTTTTTGCTGATGACAATCCCTTCTGGGCTTCACCATACCAATGTTTCCAGTACCTTGTTTGCTTGATAGAGCGGCTTAAGTCATCAAGAACATCGAGCGCTTCAGAAAATTCATTATATGCCTGTTTAGCCTTTTTCACTCGAATAGAATGAAGCGTTACTTCTCGGCTCTGATTTAGTTTCTCTCGACCACTGTAGATCAGACTCCAGGCAGGCCTTAACGCAAAGTCGAGCGCGGAATCACGGGCTGCTTCGATATCTCCTTCACGATAATTCCCCGAATCCTTTTCGCGCTCTCTCTCTTGTAGAGATTGAAAAACAATCGGGTAAATCTGTTCTGCTGCCAATTGTGCATCATTTTGCAGAATATACAAGTTGAGTTCTCTTTGAGTGGCAATTGCAAGAATAGCAGCTTTTAACCTTAAGATATCTTGACGATCAAGCTGCAACGATTTAACCACTTGCTCTATTTCTTCGGTATCCAGGAGAGGAAGCTGGCTCGATGGCGTATCCAGTGACTGTTTGAGGCGGAACACTGTTTCTTGATCGATGCCCAGATGTTCTAGATACTCCAAATTCTGCCCCCGTTGACTAAGAACACGTTCTAATTCTCTGGTAAAGATATTCCAACATGGCTGCGATTCTTTGTCTTGTTGCTGCATAGATATTTCCCTCCTTGATTTACTATTTTACCTCAAAATAATCGAATATTACAGCTATAAGAATCATCTTTAACATAATATCATTCTTTATTTCTCTTATATAGGTTGCTTGCTAATGTGTAGTATGTGTTGATTGTTGGAAAAGTAGTCTATATGGTTATTGTGTTTATTGTATTTATCTGGTACTCTTTCAAAGAAGAATCATCTTTACTGTCTCAATAGATAACCTGAAACACGAATTATCTCATTACAGGAGGAGATGCGACATGGAGCAGCAGAGAAATAAAAAACAGAATATGAGCCGAAAACCTCTGGTCTACCACGACTTTAACCTGCGTTTTGCCAGTTACAATGAGGCTGAAGGTACATTTAAAGTGTGGGTAGAGGGAGAGACTCTGGGAGGTACGATGCGGCCTGATGACGCTTTCATCTGCTCGTATGAACCAGAGGCTTTCTGGAATGATTCTTCTACTGGAAGCGGCGGTTTACTTGGAGATCTGGAGCGACGGCGGCTGAAGAAAGAAGGGATGTTTGCACTCGGAAAGATGCTCGCCGATCTGGCGTTACCACCAGGACTGGTACGGGATCTCTTCCAACAAAGTCTGAGCGCTCTTCAGATAGGTGAAGGGCTGCGGGTACGATTACACATAGATCCGGCTGCTCTAACCCATTTGCCCTGGGAGTTTATGGCGCTGTCGCAGGTATCGGGGGAACCTCAAGCCACCGATTTTCTAGCACTGCGGCGAGAAATTTCCATTGTGCGTACTGATACAGTAGAGACGTTTATGCAGCCCCTTCCTGAGCGACCTGTTGCACGAGTCGTAGGCGTACTTTCTAGTCCTGATGGTCAGATGGAGCTGGATGTAAGTAAAGATAGGGAGGCCGTCGAAGGGGCTGTGCAGGCACTATGTCAGGCCACCGGACAAAATCTCATCGAGGTGATTTGGGCGAAGAGGCCAGCTACACGTGAAGCTCTTATGCAGGCCCTGGCCGGCGGCGCAGATATCTTTCACTTTGCCGGACATGGTGTGTTTATCGACTCGGAAGGCCAGGTTGTTCTGGAAAAGGGAGATAATACGAGTGACTTCTATAGAGGAGAGCAACTGGCCCAGCTTTTGCATAACGCAGGAGTTCGCCTGACGGTCCTGGGCGCATGTGAGACAGGCCGGCGTAATGGGCGCAATATATGGGGGAGCATTGCAGGGGCGTTGACTCGCCAGAAGATACCGGCCGTGGTTGCTAATCAATTCAAGATCAGAGATGGTGATGCTATTTTGCTTGCAGCCAATATCTATCCACTTATTCTTGCCGGAGGCACTGTGGATGAAGCTGTCTATGAAGCTCGCCAGGCCATCTACCAGCATAACGGTCTGGAAGATCGGGATTGGGGAGTTCCCGTACTTTACTTGCATGATGCAAGTGGTATACTCTTTCCTACGCCTGAAACTGACACAGCCGAGCATTCATCACACAGTCCTTTCTTGCGTGTTTCTGATACCTTTAACAAGGTCCGAGGTCATGTTGTTGATGTCAAGATAGGGGTAGTCACGCAGGGGCATATACAAATCAACAATAAGGTTGATTCTGTTGAAAAAGAGGGAACATTTACCACCTTTGAGGCGGATCAGTTTGGAAGATAAAACGACATACAGGGAGTAGCTTTACAGGAGTAAAGCTATCCAGAAATATATTTCATCGCTAAGAGCAATCAAGCGGCATATGAAAAAAAGAGATAATAGCATGTTAATGTTTTGTTATAGATAAACTCTAACTATATGCTAGTATGAGTAGGAGGATAGAATAACGTCAATGTGAATTTCTATAATTGAGAAGGAAATATGGGTAACGTTTCAAACATAGCCGAGGAAGATCTCTTTTTCAAACCTCTCGTCGAGAAGTATGTAGATAACGACGATTTGTTCATATCCCGATCCTGGCTAACGGAACGTGTTAAAGAAAAGCTAAACGATCCGCTATGTCGCTTTATTCTCATCACAGGAGAGCCGGGCATAGGAAAAACAACGTTGATGGCAGAACTGGCTCGTCAGGACCAGAACAGACTGCGTTATTTTCTCCGACACGATAGTCAGACTCCTTTGAGGGAAGGAACGTTATTATCTTTTTTTCGTGAGATCGGTTATCAATTATTTGAACACCGTCCAGAACTTTTTAAGAGTAAAGAGCTAGAAGTAATTATTAATCAGCATATTCACACCTTACTCCCTGGAGGAGTTGTAAGGGCTGCTAGCATAAAAAATTTCTTCGCCTCTCCTTTTAGCAAAAGAACCCTCGCCATCACACAAGAGGTGGATGTTGCCGGTGGCGAGGCAGAGGCGTTGACAATAGAAAACTTTATATCGGATCAGTATTTACTCGATATAGACAGGCTAAAACTGTTAGCGCTTCTCGGTCCTGCACGAGCACTACAAAAAGAAAACTCTGATGAGCGTATCATTATTCTTGTGGATGCTCTTGATGAGTTACAAAACGGTGATAAACAGCAAAGTATTCTCAACTGGCTTACCAATTGTGCTGTTGACACTCCCGAATTCCCCTCTAACTTACAATTCATCTTGACATCACGACCAGATGACAAGCTGCTGGAACGTTTCAAAGAACGCCAGGAAAAATGGCTACGGGTGATCAATCTTGATCCGACGTCGAAAGATCAAGGCGTTGCGGAGAAGATAAATGAGGACTTGCTGGCCTGTACGGATAAATTTAGCAACCTGGACGCTATCAAGCCCTTGTTTGGTACTTATGGTATAGAAAAAATAGATTTCGCGCAAAATATGATTAAGAGGGCAGAAGGAAACTTTCTGTATATCCGTATGCTGTTCCGAGCGATAGAGAATCCGGTCAACCAGGAACAACAGGAGCATCTCCTTAGACTTGAAGAAATTCCAAAAGGCCTGGGGAATTTGTATCATTATTTTTTAACCTGGATAAAAAGGCGCGACGATCTCCCTGATCTCATAACTGTTTGGGATAAAAAGGCTCGCAAATCTTATAAGATGCCGTATTGGGATGAATTGATCAAGCCTATTTTGGGCGTTTTAGCAGTTGCAAAGGAAGCTTTGGCGATCAGACAAATCATTAATTTTACCGCTGTCGAACTTGAAGAGAGCCTTGTGCTTGATGCCCTGGGATATGTCAGGCAATTTCTGGACGAAGATGATAAGCGCTATTTTCTCTTCCATAATACGTTTGCTGAATTCATGACCTCTGAGGAAACATATAAGGAACATCTTGAGGATTATTGGTCTCCGATAGAGTGGAATAGTAGAATAGCTGCTTATTACTACACAGAGCCAGCTTCCAGGCCGGGTATAGATTGGGATAGATTGGATGAGTACGGTCTGAAGTATCTGCCTACTCATATGGCGGAAGCAGATATGCACCAGGAGCTTTATCATCTGGTGGCGTGTGGAGAAGAGAAGAACGAATGGGCAAGTAGGCGAGCAGAAAGAGATGGTTCTTATGTTGGCTATTTGTATGATCTCAGCCTGGTGTGGAACAGCGTAACTGGCTCGTCCGGCTGGGATGTTACATCTCAGATACGCTGCGTGCTCATTGAGAGTAGCATTCACTCTCTGGCTGGAAATATCATACCATCTCTTTTGCCTTATCACATACAATTTGGAGATATCAAAATAGAGGCAGCTTTTGCCAGTATCTTACATATACCACATCCGCGTCAGCGTGCTCAGGCACTCAAAATCATTGCACCTTATT
Organism: Reticulibacter mediterranei; assembly: GCF_016587455.1. Classification (NCBI taxonomy): domain Bacteria; kingdom Bacillati; phylum Chloroflexota; class Ktedonobacteria; order Ktedonobacterales; family Reticulibacteraceae; genus Reticulibacter; species Reticulibacter mediterranei. Next base: position 4,468,153 of record NZ_BNJK01000001.1, read on the forward strand.
TGTCGAAAAGTCTAATAGAAACGGCATTAGCACAGGCAACTATTATCTTCAACGACCAGAATCTTTATGAGCGAGAGCGCCTGGATATGCTTTGTGCTATGCTGCCATACCTTTCGTCAGAATCGCAAACCAGGACCGCTCAGACCCTATGGGAAAGATTGCGGGCGCTACCAGAAGGTAAATATCTGGTCAAAAAATTGGTTTCCCTCTGGAGCTTCTTTCCTGATCCCATACAGCGCCAGGCGTTTGAGCGGGTGAAAAACATGGATGACCAGCCGCATCTCGTTGATGCTTTAACTGGATTGATGCCGCAGCTTTCGCCAATTCAACGTGAGCAAGCGCTCGCGAGAGTACAGGCAATCGCTAGTGATACGCTACGCTTGACAGGCCAGGCTAAACTGGCCTGCTATCTGGGCGATGAGAAAAAAATGGACCTCCTGAGGCATACCCTGACCATAACGAATGAACACCAGTGTTTAGCGATTCTGACCCATCTGCTACCAGAACTTCAGGGAACTGAGCGTAGTATGGCGATCAACAAGGCGTGGACAAATATCCAGAAAATAGGAAACAGTTCATACGCTACTCACGCCCTTTATCGATTTACACCATATTTATCACAGAAACAGAAACAAGAAGCTCTTGCTATGGTCTGGCCTGCAAGCTCTCTTAATCCATTGAAGATAAAAACCCTATTCAAACTACTGGAGGATGCTCCTGCCAAGCAGCGCGAAGCAATTTGTGAGCATGTGCGGCAAAGTATGCAAAACTTTATCGATGAAATGCAAAAGGACGATAGTAAGACAGCCAGCCATTTCATGCGGTTGACCGGGTTTATCCCTTATCTTTCGTATGACCAAAGAAGCCAGGTGATGAGCCTGGCTTACAGTATTGCTGATCGTTCTTTACGCTCATGGATACTGCTGAAAATGGTCGAAGAAGATTTAGTGAAATATCTGCTGCCAGATGCTCAGCGTGAATTTGTACGAAAAGGCTTTTTAGTTCAGGAAATAGGTGACTATGCTGAACGAGCGACCATCAGGGCGATACTGGCTGGATATGCATCAGAAAGTGTGCAACGAGATGCGTGGCAAGATGCAGAACGGATTATAGAACAGCAACGAGAGGGACAACTCTCTGATAAGACCAACAAGGCGTTGGAATGGCTTGGGCTGGTTGAATATCTCTCCTCTGAAGAGAAGCAGGTTGAATATGTGGACAAAGCTATAACTCTGCTAAAAGCTGATCGCACGCTGAACGAAATTGCCTACCTGCTTATTCGCTATGGGCCAAATGATGTGCCTTATAAACTGGCTTTTCCAAAAAACGATCTATGGCGTCAGCCTATCAATTTTGAATATGTACGCGATCGCTTGCAACAAAATTTAGGTGGAGAGAGAAAAGGACGGGAGCAGCCAGAGAGAAATAAGGGAAAAGAAGAGCAATTATCACAGAAAGAGAGAAGAGAGATCATCATACATGCTCTAACTTTCATCAAAGAGCACAGTAACAAAAGAACTGATAAGGATGTTCGTAGAGCATTAGATGGTTGGACTGAAAAGGGCTTTTTCTCTGAGAAGGAGTGCAGAGAAATATGGTGTGATGCATTGCGGTCTTCCGCAAGACGAGACCGTAAAACATGCATGTGTGATTTGCTGACCTTGATTCCGTTAACGATTCGCCTGGACGCAGGTTCAGCGGAAGCCGAACTACAACGAGCGCTCCGAGATATAGAAAGGTGGTGGCCCTAAAATATCCCTTTTACATCTATATACCAGGAAAAGTATTGTTGTACACCATTACAATAGAGGAGTTTATTGCTATGGATGATGATATAACCTCTGCGACAGTGGATAATAGTGTGAATGCAGCACAGTTAGATAGCGCGATGGCTTTCACAACCTTTTATCATATTAACGATTATACGGAGGCCGGATACGCCAATTTGCCGCGTTATGTAGCGACAAGCTATCCATTAGTGCTCTGGGCACCATCTGGACTTTTATTGGAGAGATGCTATAAAGATGAAAGCAATGCCTGTTCTATCTCTCCAGATCAATTTATCAAGCTTGTTGAGGCCAATTACATTCAAGTTATCGGAAGAGAGGAATGGTTTGATAAAAGCTGGCGCAATGATCATCGGTGGAAGGATGCGCACTGGCTTGACGGTTTTGACGATAGGCTGGTGGCTATTATGCGCGAACGAGAGAATGCTCCACTTTCTTCACGCTCGGTACGCATAGTAGAAAAAGAAGATGGGCCAGCCTGGGCAGACGAGTATCTGGCAGATAAATCGAGTAGCGTTGTAGCGATTATTTTAAATCTGATTCAGGAAAAAAAGGTGCCTCAAGGAGTGCAGGAAAAAGCTTCGGGATTTCTTGAGAAAGGAAATCACCGGGAGGCAGTTAAAATAGTTTTACGAGATTTACGCAACCATGTGAGAGCGAAGGAACTGGCTGAGGCTAAAGTGCCATTTTTGTCGCAGAAAGATGCTGACTTTTTCCGTTTGATAGAAGCGGAAGGGAAAATTCGTGAGGTCAGAAGGGAACTGGTGGTCAGTGTAGAGATGGGAAGAGCAATCATAGAATTGGTTGAGCGGCTCACGCAACCGGAACACGTTATCAGCCTCGATGGTTTTCTTGGCACCAACTTACATCATGAGCTATCATCATGGTTCAGTCAAGCTACAGATCTAGCAAGCACCTTTTTACCGCAAGATTTCCGTTCTTCTCTCCAAAAACTGCTTGAGGAATATGCAGCAAAAGGACGGTTAAGTGAGTCTTTGACGAGGCGGCTTCGCGGCCAGTCTCCTCTGTTTGCTCCTGTTGTCGATACTGATGCTCTGATTGTCTGGCTTATCCGTCAGGTGATAGATCCTGATGATATACTGGAAACGTCTAACATTTATGTGGATGAAATACCTATCGGAAATGGCATTCTCCAACGGGCAGGGATGGGAAATGCTGTTGGGAGGCAGGAGTTTCCTCACCTTTCTAGTGACCAACTACAGGCGGCTTAGGGCAAGGTAAACAAAAGTGCCGGATCTGAGGAGACGATATGGCAAACATCGAATTTGGCTTAATCATTCGACCAAGCACTTTTACGTTGCCAATAAACCCTTATGACTTGCATGAATATAATTGCCGCTGCATTCAGGCTGTTTCACAGGTATTCACAACCATCTGGGTTGAGGATCATCTTCAATGGGGAAACGATGTCACGCTTGAATGTTTCACGACCATGAGTTATCTGGCAGCCATGTTTCCTCACTTCCGCATAGGCAGCATTGTACTCAGCCAATCGTATCGCAATCCGGCACTGGTCGCTAAAATGATTGCAAATCTTCATTTCCTTTCAGGAGGGCGATGTATTCTTGGCATTGGAGCAGGCTGGAAGGCTGACGAGCACATTGCCTATGGCTATCCTATGCCTGACAAGGAGCGTTGGGAACAGCTAGAAGAGGCCATTGTGATTATTCGTTCCATGTGGATGGAACAGGCTGCTACCTTTGTCGGGAAACATTATCAGATACACAATGTTTACTGTGAGCCGAGACCTTCGCCCTCTATACCGCTTTTGATAGGTGGCGGCGGCGAACGACGTACGCTGCCCCTGGTCGCTCGTTATGCTGATTGGTGGAATTACAATTCTTGTCCAGTTGAGGAATATGCTCATAAAGTTGCAGTACTCAAGGAACATTGCAGACGTATTGGGCGCGATTTCGCTGAAATTACACTTACATATTCAGGTACAGTAAACGTATCAGAAGACCCTGCTGAGATTGTAAGTGCTTCACCCAGATATGTTATAGCAGGCACTAGTTCAGAGGTTATAGAACGATTAAATCGTTATTGTGATGTAGGAGTAAGGCATCTTATGTTACGCTTTTCTGGCTTCCAGGCGCTAGAACATTTTGTTGCAACTGTGGCCCCACACTTCATGTAGCAGTTCGTGATCTATAAGCTTCTGTCGGATATGGCTAAAAGAGCCGCAAGGTTGGGGGGACACCCCCACAAATTAATATCTCCCCAACTCTGTGGCTCTTTCCCTTGCTGAAAGCCACGCTACATTTGCAGTTGAAAAGCAAACATGTCCTGATTCTCCGAGTCAAAAGGAATACTGGAGAAGCATAGCATGGTGCTTCCAGGCTCAAGTAGGAAAGCATGAGCCGTGAGGGGGTGAATTTGAATAACTGATCCCTGACGTACTGGCAGCGTGATCTGTTCCCCGTTGGGTACGCCATCCTCATCCACTGTAACGTAGCAACATTTTCCTCCACCACTGGCAATCACAAAAGTCTCATGTCTTTCCTTGTGAAAATGGTTGCCTAATGGGAGCTTTTCCATGATAGTAAAATACTGCACTGAAGATGTAAGAAAGTTGCATTCCAAAATCTTGCGGCGATTGTCTGAGTGAGCGTGTTCAAAAGTTCTAACCTCGACAAATCCGGTCATTGCTCTGTACCTCATTTAGCACCTGTATGCATTGATAAGTTCAACAGACTGTCGTATCACCAGCTTCTCAAAGTATTCTTTAATTATACGATATAGCAATGTATTTCATATGAATAGTATTTCATTGCGTATACAGTCTCTATTCATGAGCATTCATTCTTTTCTGTGTATGAGATACTCGAGTGTACCTTTTTCGCAGATAGCGTCCGTTAAATGAATAGGAAAAGGGAATGAGAAGCCTCTTAACTGTTCTTTCTCTCCCACAAATACAAATTTGACAGGAATACCATTACGATCTATCTCTGCGGCCATTTCACTATCTGATGGACTATCACCAAATGCGATAAAAGATTGGGAACGGATTTGCTGTTCTTCTAGCCAATGTAGTATCCTCCTGGCTCCAAGAGCTTTACCCAGTTGTTTGTCTTCAATATCAGTAGCAATACGAGTTGGATCAACACGAAATTGATGAGCCAGATGAGTGCGTAGCAATATATTCCTCAATAGCACTTCCAATTGTGCCTGGTCAGCTTTGTATTGCATATAATCGGCTCCAGGCTTCATTTGTGGAGAAAGCACAGCTTCTTTTATTTCGCCTGGAAACATGGTTTCTGCAAAGTTGGAGAGAATAAGTTCTGTAACCTCTTCCCTAAGTGAAGAAGGTATCAATACAACATTTTTTGCAACAACAGGCTTTTCTAAATTTCCCTGTTTATCAAAGGTTACGCGGAAAGCCCCTTTTTGATAAGCAATACAGAGCTTGTTTAGATTACTTCGGCAAGATAATTGATGTTCGAGGGGGGGAAGAATATCCTGGGAAATCCACTGTAATCCTCTTCCAGTATTAAAGGCGACCGGTTCACCATTATCAAGTATCCTGGCAATTTTATCGATGACTTCAGGTTCGACTCTACCTGTGAGGGGATTGGTAATGACTCCATCGATATCAAATAATAACGTGATTGGAAAAGATTGACCCTCCGTACGAAATTCGGAATTGTTAGATTTATCTGGCATGAAATATCCTCTCAGTGAGAAGTAGGGGTGTGATTTGTAAGCCGCCAATAATAAACAAATTCTAGGAATGTCTCTGTAAGCTGTTGACGGGTAAGTATTTTTAGCGAGTGGTACATAACCAGGCTTTGCCATAAATAATGTAAGCCCTTTCGTACGTGCCGCAAAATTAGATGGGCTATTGCTATTCGTCGTAAGCTACTGGCTATTCCTTGCTGATTATGCAACTGGCGGCGCATGGTTAATGATTTTTGCAAATGGATTAAGGCTTCTTCTCCTTGCTGTTCAGTAAGGGCTATACATCCCAATTGTTCATAGGAATCAGATATTCCTCTCTGGTCGCTAATTGCTTCATAATGTGTAATGGCTCGACCACACAGCTTTCGTGCGACCAGTATGTTCCTCTCATCCAGGTAGACCCAGGCGAGATGGTGAGCAGCCGTTGCAATTTTTCCCTGGCTCTGTTCGATTTCTGCCCCTTTCAATAATTGTTCAAGATAGAAGTGCGCTTGTGCATAATCCTTTTTTCGTCGATAAACTACACCTAGCATCAATAGTATATGGCTGGTTGACGCATTTGTTCCCTGTTGCTTGTTTCGTCCGTATATTTCGAGGTAAATTGCCAGAGCTGCATCCAGCTCTTCTCTATTGAGGTGATAAGCTGCTACCTCGGCGCGAATTGCCGCCCATTGTTCAAAGTTCGTTTCTTGTAGTAAAGGTTCTACCTGTTTCATAGTTTGAAAAGCGATTTCATAGTCTCCCTGGTTAAACTGAAGACGTCCGAGGTCTAGTAATGCTCGCGCATATGTGGGCATATCATCTTGTTTGCTTGCTTCTGCCGCAGCGATCAGGTTGTCCTTTGCTTTACTCCACTCTCCTAGCGCATATTGAGTCTGACCGTTGAGTAATAATAGTTGTGCCGATTTCCTTTGTAATGTTGTGTTTAAGGACAGTGTTGCTTCACACCAGCGTAATAATTCCTTTTGCAATCCTCTTTGTTGTAAATAAGGAGTAAGAACTTCGATATATTTATTCAACAACTGCGCTGCCTCTTCGCTGCGAAGGCCAATAAGCCAGTCAAAACTGCTGCGTAAATTGGCAAATTCTGTATCTAATCTGCTATATTGTGCTTGGTACTGCTGTGCCAGGTTAAGACGAGTTTGGGCAGCGATATAGAGCATGGAATGAATTGTGTGGTGTGCCCTGTTCTGTAAATCTATTTGCGCATTATCCGATTGAAAAAGGTTCATTACAGCTCTTGCTCCTGCCATATATTAGGCAACTCACTAAGTACGAATTGTCGAGTGAGTTGGTGGATACTATAACGTATCTGGCTATTGACAAGAGAGGTTTCTAACAAAGAGGAAGCTACTAGCTGATCAATAGCTTCCACTAAAGCAGCATTATTCTCAACCAAACCGGCATTTGCAAGTTCTTCCCATCCTATTGTGGTTACTACAGTACTACCGATATATGTGAGAATGCTCCGAGCACTGTACGAAAGATGTCGCCAGCTTTGGCGAAACATGAAAGAATAGAGCTTGTTTTCAGCGTGTTGTAGTTGATCAAGGACGCGGTCTAGATCTAAAAATCTGGTTTGTGCAAGAACCAGCTTCAATGCCAATGGCGCTCCGCCCGAGACGTTATGAAGCTCGACAATTTTTTCTCGGGAGAGATTCAGCAATTCTTGTCTTCCTTGCAGCGCCAACTCTTGCTGTAAGAAAGCAGAGGTATCATCTAGTTCCAGCCCTCTCAAAGAGTAAGAGTAGCAAAAATCGTGGCGAACTTGCTCTCGGCTAGTAATAATCGCACGGCTTATACCGAGCAAGCTTCGTAAATGAGCGACGAGAGCCTGAGCGTTTTCAGCCGTTTCAAGATTATCTATGAGGATCATGTAAGGCTGCCTTCTCAGTAATTGTACGATGGCTATATGTTTTTCTGTAAACGTTAATGTGAGCAATTCCCAGCAATCCAACTGGCGTGCAATAGTATCTAGTAGCCCATTGAAATCAAGGGTTGCTTCGCTAACACGAATAATTTCCCCACCAACGAATAACTCTTGTTTGGCGCTATCGCCGACAATTCCTTCAAAAACCCCTTGAAGCATCAATCGTTTGCTTAACTCTACTGCCAGAGCGGTTTTACCCATACCAGCCAGACCGTCAATAACAATTGCTAGTGTGTCCTGCGGATCTTGTAACATAGCAAATAATCTGTTCAGGCTTTCCTCTCGTTTTGGTAAATGGTAATAACGTTCATCTGGTATTGCGAGAGGCCATATGATAGGAAGTTCGTTACCACTCTGACGTATAGCTTTTCTACTTGAGATATTTTGCTGAGAATCGGCCTCACCATCCTCAACTACTTTTTCTAACAAGCCCAGCTCATAAGCGTCCTTATTAAAGATTTCGCAGAGCTTGCGACGATAATACGCACTTGGTACGCTACTCCCATTTTCCCAGCGGCTGATATTGACTATGGTCGTCCCTATTTTTTCTGCCAGTATCTCCTGTGTCCAACCAGCAAGTTCCCGCATATGTTTTAATCGACGATTATGATGCGCTCTATTCTCCTTGTCCATAAAGAAATCCTCACAATCTTCTTCCACAAAGAACTGCTATCTTGCCTATCTAGAGAAGACGTTCCAAAGCACTAAATTACTGATACTTTATTTATATTATATATCTCTTCATTTGATATATCAACATTTTATGAAGAGATAAGCCAGTAAATACATACCCAGCTAGAAATAGCGTAACATTCTAGAGGAAAGCCTTTGTGGTTGTGTAACTGGTTTCACTTAGTACAGCGCCTTATTGCTCGCGTAGAGATGACATGCGGCAAGGACCGCACCTGGCAAGAGGCCCCCGATCATTACGACAAGTGGCGTTAAAATGCTGATGGCAAGCAGTCCGATCCCCAGAAAGAGGCACACATCAAAGATGATCGGCCAGAGCAGTTCCATGCCTTATTTCTCTGTCAAATAGTGTGCAATGAGCGGATACCATGCGGGTTGTTCCGCTTCTTCAGCCTGCTGGATCTGGTTCAATGTCTCGCGCCCCAACCGATCGGATGCAACCTCTTGTAGCACTCGCCCCAGGCCCGGGAAGAAGCCGTGTGGCAGAAAAAGCTTCTCATCAAGCAGCTCAAAGGAGGAGTCAAACCAGAAGGAAAGCCACGCCAGGATTCGCGGCACACGCTCCGTCTCACGCGAGAGCAAGAGTTGCTGCTTGCATGCCTGCCAGTAGTCGGGCCAGAAAGACTCAATCGCGGCAGTGAAATAGAGGGAGGTTGAATGATGATGACGTTCTGCTATATCATCCCGACAGTAGAGCTATACTGTTTGTGATGAGCAACAACAAAATTGTTGATGGTGAGCAGTGATAGTGTGGGAACCTATTGTCCATTACTCCTTCTTTTACTTCTCAACTCCTCCACGACTCTACGAATACCTACTGCAATTGAGGCAAACGCGGCATCAGAGTTGCCCCAGGCTTTCACTGACTTTTTCCCAGGAGGGAGTGCGGTGAGCATACCAAACTCGCTGTTCTCCCATTCGGCTGTATCGCGCACGATGATTGGAATAACACGCGCGATACCCGTCTCACGTCGTAGCAGGGCGGCCTTCACCTGTTCTTCATAGAGACGATCTGAGGCCATAAAATCTGGACTCACCAGTAGGAGTACAATATCTGCGGCCTGAAGAGCCCTGTCAGTTTCATCCTGGGCAACGGCTCCTGCCTGGATATCCAGGCTATGCCAACTGGTAATCAGCTTGTTTCTTCTCATCACAGCTAACTGTTTTTCCAGTTCTCGGCAATAGCGTTCGTCTTCAGGGGCATAACAGTAGAAGATAGCAATTGGTTCATCATCTGTTTGTGCAGGAGGAATGGTTTGTGATGATTGTGGTTGATTGGCCGACCCGGATGAACCGGTCGTTTTTCCTGTGCGTTGGGCCTGAGCAACAAGCTGATGTCGCAGTGTTTCTAGTTCATTGGCAAGTGAGATACCAATGATCCGAGAACGTGCATTGTTCAGGAAGATCAATAATGCCCATTCTCCTGAGGAGAGATAGAGATCAGTTAATTGAGAAATAAGCAGACTGATATCGGTGTACGGATTCCCTTCGTTGCGAAGCAAACTACTGCTATTTGGAACTCCAGCTAGCAGAGTTGTTCGCGTGGTATAACTCTGCATGTCAGGTATGCGAAGAAGTAGCTGAATAAGGTCTGTGTGCTGTTGGTGGTTCATGCTCTTCCATCTCGTGTAGAAATGCGAATGCTATCATAGTTTGCTGCATCTCATCTCAAAAAGATAAGATAGCGAACAGGCTTCTTGCATTTGTCACTATCCTCGATCGGATCGGATGATAAGAAGCTAATGATTGATAGCAGTAGAACGACTATCAAAGGCATAGAACAGATGCTATTAAACTAGTATGCACAAAAGAGTATAGCATATAGATTAAAGATGGGAAACAACAACATCGACAAGACTGATCAGATCGTGCGCGCTGGCTTGTAGCGTCGGTGTGACAATGGCATGTACCTGCTGTGTGGATAGGCGCGCCTGCTGCTGACGAATGGCCGTAATCATGGCGCTACTTTCAGGATAGTTTCGCGGTATCACGACGGTCAGCTCGTATGCATTGTTGCATTGGATAAAGATATGCTCCTTTACCTGGGCTAGATCGGGACGTAGTTGCCAGTGGGATTGCTCCGCAAATGCATAAAGCTCCCGTATCTGTTCAACACGTTGTTGCGTGCGTTCTCCAGCGATTGCAGTTGCATGTATGCTCTGCTCATGCTCCTCGTCGTTTTGCTCACCGAGCTCTTGCATAACCTGCGTAATAGCCTGTTGTACAAGTGTATTGCTCAGCGTTGCGGTTAATGAGGCCAGCTCTTCCGCAGCGATGGCCGTGCTATTGCTCCCCCTGATCTCGGCAATAATGGTTTCAATGGTTGGATTTGCGCGTATCCAGAAGGTCTGTAGATACTCTTTTAATGCGGCATGACAATGGGTGCGAAAATCGCCGCCTATTTTTTGAGTCAGGAAACTCTGGTAGACAACCTGTACGCGTTTTTTCACATCCTGTAGCTCTGTGACAAGGCGGCTACGCATACTCTCCTGGCACTGCAACCAGTTGGGGGAAAACTGGACTTGCCGAAGCGTAGCATATGCCTCCATATTTCTCTGTACAAGATCCGGCTGTCCCTCCAGCACATCGGTCAGATTGGTGTTCGGTAGCAGTAGCCGGGCCGCAGGTGGGATCAAGCTATACAGTCCGGGTGTTTCCAGTGAGATCACACTGTTAGCAGCCTGCTGGCTATTCCCCTGTAACACATCTTCCAACGCGGTTTTAAGCTCTTGTATATTATCTGTAGAATGGAACCCTGCCTGTAGATAGGCGACAGGATCGAGCAGGACGATCTTTATATCGATTTCCAGAATACATTTTATGCTAGTAGCCTGAAAAAAGCCGAGCCGTAAAGGGTATGAGAGATGGCGCAGAAATTTGTGTATGGGAGTACGTCGTGAGCCTGGACGCGGCGGTATGGTGCCATCTGGACTGCCCCAGCAGACGGCAAAAATATCCTTTTGCCGCTCATAGAGCCATACCTGGTCATGAGGGATTGGTTGCCTCTGAACTAAAGCAAGCCGATAGTCTATCTGCCCAAGATAAAAGGTATCAGTCATGGAGATATGCTCCTGCTTCTCTCTGTTATAATAAGGCTTCAGCAGAGATGATGATATATGCGAGATGCAGTCCCTGCGTGACACGCATAAAGAGCCACCGTGCCTGATCGGTACTCTCTAATACCTGTGTGCCCGATGGGGAGACGATAGCCGCTAAATTTGGTAACTGCCGGGCATGATGTAGGGCAAGGAATGCTTTATGCACAGATGGATCATCCTGTGGTTTGATGGTACGTCGCAATAAAGGCACGGCGGCATTTGAGAGATCCTGCCAGAGCTGTTCAAGTTGCGCGGTAGATGCCTGCCTGAGAAACTGTTCAATGACGGCCACGACACTATGCCAGTTAGTATGATAATACTCCTGCGTCTCTTGAAAAAGCCATTCTTCTAGCTCCTCCTGGCTGCTCCATGAGCGACGTAGCATCTGCAACGATAGGCTCTGACGCTGTTCCCATAAGTAATTGTGAGCGAGAAACTGGCGGACTGTAGCATGGAGTTCCTGTCTCAGCGTCTCATCAAAAAGGACACGCTCTAACACGCGTTCCTGAAGATGAACCTGTTCCGCTAGCAGGCGATCACGGGTTTCACTGAGGATACCGGCAGGACTGGCAAGCAATGTAATCCTCTGCGTTAAAGCATCGGTTTCTTTGACCATCTGTGCCAGCGCCCAGGACCATGCCTGGCGATCAAGCTCTGCAATGGTTGTATCATATTGCCGTTTCATCTGTCGTAGCGGTTTTTCAAGCGTCTTATTCTGGATAGACCGGTAGATTAGCGAGAGAAGAGCATAGAGGGGCAGCGCTAAGATCAGTCCTACGATGGCAAAAGCAAGGATGTTATTTTTACTGATCAGGAGCGAAAGCAAGACGGACAGCGGCAGCAGTAAAAGCGCACGTCCGGTAATCCCAATACGCCCAGGCGCGCGCTTTAAGGAGTATTGGATGTTGGTAATATGCTCTATCACATTCTGCTGGTAACGTGTGCTGTGTCTATCGGCAAACTCCTGTTGTTGTGTCTCCATAGTGCTGACATCATATGGTGCTTCCGCTTTCCGGGCCTCCGCTATCACGATACGCAGGCTTTCAGGCACAAAACGATACATAGCGGTGAAGGCTGCCTCACCATTATGGAGAAAGGATGTATGATGGCTCCGCATCGCGGCCTGTAATGCCTCAAGATAACGCCGCTGCCGCTCCTGATAGAGATGTAGCAGGTTATTGCGCCGTAGTTTGTTTGCGAACTGCATGGAGAAGCGTGCAAGCGTCTCTTTGATCGCGGTCCGATTCAGCGGATTTAGCTGTAAAAGCTCTTGAATAGTGGCACGATAATCTGTTTTTTGCAGTGCAACAGTGCTAAGCTCAGGCAGAGTTGCCTGGATCTGTTTTTTGTTAAATGAGCGCCGCAACTCTTCAAGATGGGTCTGGACCTCGCCATCAATGCGTGCATCCAGCAGAGGTTCATTGACCAGTTTATCCGCGTGCTCCCCGGCAGCCTGGTCTGGATGATCGCCATGCATCGTCGGCTGAACGCGCTGTAAGAATGTACCGATCATATTGCCATATATCAGGCGATAGAGTTGAGGATAATCAAGGGAGCAGGAGGCAACGCCAAACGTGGCAAATGGGCCGGGATCGCTATAGATTAGCCGCTCTCCCCAGCGCGTGGGGATAAGTGACGATATAACAAGATCACTATTACTGGCAATACACATGTTTAAGGCCAGGGCGGTTCCGACAATGGTTTCGTCTGGCTCATTGCGCCAGAGCCGCACCGGTACGACATTGTTGGCCAGTTGGGTATCAATCAGATAGCATGAGGACAACAATTGTGGTCCCGGTTCTTGCCACAGTTGATTGAGCTTATCAAGAAAGCTATCAGGTGGTGGAGGCACGCCGGGGGGAGAGATCGGGCGTTTTTGCACTGGAATAAGTCGAGCCAGTTCGTTCTGTTCCAGTTGGCTAAATGCGCTCTCATCGCCGCCCGCACGCAGATGTTCCTCCCTGGATGTGCTGCCGACATAGCAGAATACCTGTATTCCTCTGATTAATGTGTCTTGCTGGACATAGAGCTGTCCCAGCAGGCGCAAAAAATCGGGGACAAGTTCACAGGTAGCGGCCTCGCGTGCGGCACAGATAACGGCAATACGCAACTGGGCATCCTGGTCGAGCCCTTGCGTTTGAAAATTGCCCATCTGTAGAGGGGTATTGTGCATATATAATGGCAGTGCAACCGTGCGCAGCCGCTCTCGCGTAGCAGGAAATGCACTGCGAGCCTGCACCCAATCATCGGGATGCCTGTCCTCCTCGCGTATCTGCGGTGGCGTCTCCTCATCCAGAACAGCGATATCGACATTATCTATATCGAATAGTAAGGAGGCAGGGGTACATTGATGCAGAAACCAGCGATCCCAGTCCAGACCCATGATACGTACAAGGCCAGGTTGTATCTCGCCTGCTTCATTGGCCCGTACCAATAGAGGGTGTGTTAACCCCTGTTCCTTCAGTCCCCTCTCAGTGATCGAGAGCCGGACGGCAAGCTGCCTACCAACTTCCTGTCCATACTTGCCAACACAGATCACAAGTGTTGGCAAAATCGGCAGTGGCAGCCGCCTACCCTGTCGCGCAACTGCCTGGGTCATCCTATCCTGTAACATATTTCCCCTCGCTGCTACCGATCAACGCTGACAAACACCCCGGCTTTACGAAACATATTGCTGCTACGGTGCTGATAGGCGCTCATAACGACAAAAATAACCTGTCCAGGCGGCAAAGAAGTCAATCGAACTTCTTTTCGTATCTCCTGAGAATGCGCGTCATATGGGCTGTGAAGCTCCGGCGGCACACATTCCATCCATCCCTGTGTGGCCAGCAGGATATTGAAATCAACCAGTTTCATCAGGGCATCGGCCAGTGCTGGCGTTTGCTGTAATGGAAGGATGATCTCCCTCAGTTTAAGTATAAGCTCAAAGATTGGATCATCTGGCTCCCCTATCACTACGCGCTCATCCTCATCAGGAGGAGAAGCGAGCTGCTGAAGATCCCATCGATAGGTGTGTATCGTCGTACGCACCTCTCTACCTATAGTGGAATGATAGTTTTCTAGACGATCCGCCACCTCTTCCCATTCGGTGATAATCTCGCGATAGGTTATGGATGTGGCAACCAGAGGGCTATAGCCTTTACGCACAGCGTCGGAATAGTCGATATGTAGATAGGGCGCGTTGCGTAAGGTGCTCATTTCATGATAAGCACGCTGTAGCTCATGGATATAGCGTATTGAAGAGATCAGGACACCATGAGAGGTTTTGATATACCCAAGTTCTGTACTAAAATCGGTGGGAATGCACTCTGGCTTTGCGGCATAGTTTCTAAAAAGCTCCTCCTGCGCGAGGTCTGCCAGGTCTTCTGTAGAGATCTGTTGATAGGGATCAGCCCCAAAGCCAAGCAGATCAATGGTTTCCACGTGGGCTGTCAATTCCTGATCGGTATCGGTAGTAATATTCCAGAGGCATTCAGCCCCCTGTAAAAAGGTAGTACGTTGTTTAAGTACGTCGCGTCCGTTATTGGTCATCCTTTCAAGGATGTGCTCGGCATTATCGAGGCTGGTCAGCATATCCTGGACCGTCTCGTTCATAGCAGTTTCGAGCATAGTTTTGACCTCGCCACTCATACGGGGCCAGTCCTCAAAGAGTTCATACTGCATAGTGATAATGCTACGCTCAAGATGCAGCAGCCCGTTGTCCTGGGCAGCCGTGACCTGTTTTTGCTCGTCGTGGCGTGGGCGAAGCATATCCATCGACATCTGTTCACGGCGTATATTTCTGGGGCGTTTCAGTTTGTCCAGGTTCCGGCTCTGACGCGCTTCTAACATTTCATCGACATCTGCCAGCAGCGCTTTGCGTTCACTGAGATAGACCAGGGCGGGCTTGATAATAGTGTCGGCTACATCTTTGTAGAGAAGGGCATGAAAACGAGCGTTGTACCATAGATGGCGTTGATGAGCTTTGCTCTCGGCGATATTCCTGAGTTCTTCAGGGGTGTTTTGCCTTCTGAATGCTCTGAGGATATAGATACGGGTGATCATTTCCAGAATGGCCCGTCCTATGAGTTCTACTTGACTATGAGCGCGTGGGAGACGGCGCGTTTCTTCATAGGAGGTCTGACGCCTGGCAGCATCTTCGTTGCTCTTCTGGGCCTCTTCCTGAATAGCAGCCAACAAAGTACTAAGCCGTTCATCAATACTGACGATTTCCTGTTGTACAGCAATTGGCCCCCGCGTACAAAGCGATTCGCGTATATGAGTATCGATAAACAGCCACAGATCGTTCTTATATTTATTACGAATGCGCTGCCATGTTGGTGAGCGCAGTATATTGTTGAGGGCAGTTTCATATTGTACGGTATACTCTTCAAGCTCCTCATCAATAGCAATCTCGTTGCTGTAGGTACCGGTCGGGCGCAGGGCTTTATCGGGTGGAAAAGGATTGATAGCAGGCTGCTCACTGGTTACACTCTCAAAGAGAGTGGTCGGACCGGTCAACCACGCTAAGAATTGTGGTCGCTGCGGCGTTGCCTGACGAATATGGTCGATCACCTTATTGTCCAGGATGGCGCGTACCCGTTCAATGCTCCAGTCCATTTTGATAGTACTGGAACCAAAGGAGCTATAGATAGAGAAGCGTTTCTGTCCGCTATTATCGGTTCGTCCTCCGCTGGAAAGTGTTTTGCTGCTGAGATTTTTTGCCCGCTCCCAGAATTTGCCCGCCGTTGGTGGCGCGGTTAGCCAGAAAATGGTACGGGCGGTTGTGGTATAGACTCGATCGATGTCGTAGGTCTCGCCGCCAGCAGTGACATTATCGACGAGATAGATATAGTCAAAGGGCAGTTCGGGCGAAGCTACCTGGAAGTTGGTGGAGTAGTCTACATTCCAGAGGTTTCTACCATCCGGGCGCGGCTCTATGCCCATTGCCATATTATGTAGGCGTTCAAGTTCTGTCAGGGCGGCATAAGCATTAGCCTGAAGACGCGTCTTTTGTGGGCGCGAATTGATACGGTTTACATAGGGGCCGGGCATCAGCGCAATACCAACAACAATAGGCTTTTCTGTAAATTTCAGCAAATGGCGCATCACATATGCAACATCAAAAAACAGGCTACTGCCGGTACCGCCACATAAAGAAAAAATGACATAAATGATAGGGCTATTGCCGCTTATCTCATAATTCTGTGCGCGGGCTTGCTGCCGATTAGTAGCATTAGTGATCTCAAATGCAATACGTTGAAACTGTGCCTCGATAGCATGAAAATGGTAAAAGAAACCCATGCGGCCAACGGAACGCATCTGACCAGCCCCTTCATCAACCGTCACCAGATTGGTCGTGTTCCGATTGCCCCACCAGCGTCCAATGATAGGCCAGTTCTCAAGATGTTTCAGAACCTCATTGGGATTGTAGCCGCCGATATAGAGATATTCTTCGCCGTTACGGATCTGCATATGCTCATCCATTCCTGGCGCTTCTTCAAATGAGACCGTATCAAGCACAAGATACTGGAATAGTGGCAGGTTGTAGCCATGTGTTAGCATTTCGCGCTTAATGCGTCGTACAATTTCATTGCCTGTTCCTCCCAGCCCGATAAACACGGTGCGGCGTACCCGGCGTGGTTGTTGCTCGACCATTGCTGCCTCTTTCTTGTCTTTTTCTACTATTGTGGATAAGTGATGCTTGTAACTTTTTTAGCCAGCAGCCTCGTGTGCACCGCTGGTCGTCTCACAAGATCAAAAATCATGATTATGTTTCGCTTATTTTGTCTCTGGCATAGTAACTACCAGACCACTACATCCAGTTCTGAATAAAGAATATCGTTCTCAATCACAATGGCCTCACCTTTCATACAACGCACTGCGGTACGTTCAACCGCCTTGCCAGAAACACGAAACAAGGGCAGTGTATTATCTCTGGCATAGCGCGTGGCTGCCACATTGACACGATAGTTCTTGCCAATGCGTGCAATCGAAAATTCCAGCAGGGCCAGCTCAGGCGTTTCGCGTGTGCTAAAGCGATATACGGAGTCGTTTCTGCGCTCCAGATACCATCTTTCGGAAAAGCGTGTTGCGGGGATAGCAACGGGAATAGCAGTTAGCTGTGTAGACAACTCTTCCTGAAGAGATGGATTGGGATCGGCGGCCTGCATGTCAACAATCACTTTTCCGGTCAGACGTGGTTTACGAAACTGAGCTGTAAATGGCAGGCAGGCAGTCTGGAGCAGGCGTGCAAGCAGGACCGAGAGCAGGAACCAGCACAAGATGCCCCCCAGCAAGTAACGTCCTGTATTGGTAAAGATCGAAGGACAGATCACGGTTGCCTGCCAGCCTGTGGGGTTGACCTGGATTAATGTGTTGCCCGCAGCCAGTTTTGATGGTATGAGCTGATAAGTAAACCTGCTATCAGACCAGAATGGTGCGGGTGCGCATGCATTTACATTGGCTTTCAAAGCGATGTTTGTCGCCGTATTATTGGCAAAGGTTGTAGTGAGCATACCCCCCGGCAGATTGATTGTGGGCGCACCGGTTGCATGGCCGGCTACCTGTGTCGTAAAGGTGAGCGGTTGTTGCGTACAGGCGGTAGACTGGATGGTCACGTTCCATTTGACGGTGCTGCCCGACCACCATTCCAGGTATGCGGGTGCTATGGAAGTAGCCTGGACGCTGGTTGAACTCTGGATATAAGAGGTATAGTCTTTGCCCGGCGCGTAGGTAAGATAATCATACTTGTTATTATTCAACGTCCCCGTTATCTCGCCAAAGGCCGCAAACACATAATGTATTCCACAGCCGCGCTGCGGATGATAGCTACCAAGCAGACGACCATTGTCTGCCGCCTGTGTCTGAATAGGTGTCCAGTTGATGGTAGGGGCCGTTACATCCCGCACAAAAAGGCCGAGGGGCTTCATCTTCACTCCAGCAGGTAGAGATGGAGGCATCATTACGCCGATTGGAATACTGGCGGACGCCGCCAGCGGGTGATCTGCCGTAAACGAAGGCTGAACATTGACGGTCATATTTTGATTGGGTAACTCTGTTTGTGGAATAACAGTAAATGGCTTTGTAAAGTAGTCAGTCTTTCCACCCGTCAGCGCTTCTCCCAGGCCGATCAGGAGCGTAGACTGTCCAGGAGTGTCCAGTATAGCGCCCAGCGTGCCGACCTGAACAGGCACGGCATTGGCCGTAAACGGCGCAGATGGACCAGCAGGATTGGCCGTCAGCTTCACGCCTTCCAGCGGGGTATTATCACTGGTATTCATCGTTGCCAGCAATAGCAATGGTTGGGCCGCAGGCACGTAGCGTGGACTCAAGTCGTCGCCTGATGGAGCTGGATTCAGCAGGATAAAACTTCCCTGTGATTGTGCCAGGATCAAGGTCTGGGTCGGAGTTGCACCAGTGGTTTCCAGATGCCATTGGCCGGTCAGATTGCCCGACCCCACAGTTTCAAGCGCATAGCCACGCCCCTGTGAAGAGTAAAGGGTGCCATTACTGAGGCTTTGCCTGGCCACGTTTTTGCGATCAGGGGTTTGCACTGTCGTCAGCGTCATTTGACCACTCCCCAGGACCAGGACGGTGAGCCGACGTAGATACTCATCGTTGGTGGTCGTAATGACCCGAGGCAGGCTGTTATTAAACGTGGCCAAAAACATGTCCGGGTGAATGCTTACCAACATGTCAGTATACACTTTGGCCAGATCTGGAAAGTTGGTATTATCTACCAGCATCGTAGCGCTGCCACCATGCGCTCTCAAGTGTGCTTCTGTACTGGCAAATTCGCTCTCAGAACCAGGAGGAGTGAAGCCGAACAGTCGCACCGCAATATGTTGATGTTCTAAAGCATTAACCTCACAGAGCCAGTACTGTTCGACAGGGGCATTACAGCCAGCAGGTTGTGGATCGCCAGATAGAGCCAGCGAGTCTGTAATAATGACCACATCTTTGCGATGACCTGGCGGCGATTTGCCAAGGATGGCACCTGCTTTTTGCAGTGCTGGTGTAAACATTGCCGTCTTATTGTGGGTCTCAACCCCGCTCTGCTGGATACGTCCGATAGCATTTTTAATATTTTCGCGGTGGCTACTGACCTCCTCAAGGGGTAAACTGGGTAAAGGCGAGCTAGCAATCTCGACCAGGCCAATCTGATCGCCAGGGGGTGCCAGATCCACATAAAGTCGCGCCGAGTCAAAGCGATAACCCTGCGGATCGTGATCCCCAATACGGTAGATATTATCCATCACCAGTACGGTATCGGCATAAGAAGCGCTGTCTGTGGCCTGTCTGTGTGAGCTGCTCGCCGTATGAGCCTGCGCGGGCTTGCTCTGTAGCCAGAGCGTACCAGTCAGCGCTAAAAGCACCAGCAAGAACACTCCTGCATAGCAACTGGCGCTGACAGAAATATGCAGGAAGGCAAGTGATAGGGTGCTGATGTCCACAGATAGGCGGCGTCTATGCTTTGTTCTATATGGCATACGATGGCCTTTCAGTAATTATTGGTCGCGCTTTCCCAAATAGCAAAAGTCATCAAGGAAACAGGTCAAAAGATGAGCCTGTTTCCTTGATGATCGTTACTGCGAAAACACAATGCCATTTTTGAGACTATCAGCCTGGCGGATGAGGTCAAACCAGCGCATAATCTCCGCTTCATGGGTAAAGAGTTGAGCATCAAGCGCCGACACAAATTGCTCATCCGTCAGTTTCCTCAGCAGCGCAGCATTCAGATCCCTCAGTAATTTTTCAAAATCGCCATCCTCTTCATCGATCCGATCAGGTTCAGCATATTCGTTGACACGATGTAGAATGCTACGCTTCGTCAGCTTGCGAATTTCGCGCAAGAAGTAGTGGATAATAATGAAAGCGCTATCCTGTTGTATTCTTTGCTGCATCTCCAACAATACGTTTTCCATATAAGGATGAACGCGATTGAAAAAGGTGAAGTGTTCTTCATTATTGGACGCGATAAACTGGATCAGTTGAGCAAGTGTGCCCCTTGTCTTGTCCAGAGCATAATGCTCGCCCAGCAGCAAGCCAGAGATCGTAAAGCTACAAATGTTCCCGGCTTGCTCTTTAATATGCTGTTTCAGGCCATCATATCTTGCTTGCATATCAGAATTGTGATCAAAGACACCTACTGAAACCATCTGTAAAGAAAGAGGGCCGCCAGGACGTTCCTCTTTACTCAGGAGTTTCAGGAAGGTATCCGCCAGGACGTCGGCAGCGGAACCGGGCTTTTGCAGTTCTTCTTGTAGCGCTATCAGCAGATCATCGCGCAGGGAAGAGAGGAACTCGCGTGTCTTCAGCTCTCTGCCAAGCCTCTCTGTTACCGGGGCATTTGCTCCTTCGGGACGTCGCCAATCGGTATCGATGGTATGATCAAGATGGCCTTTCTGGATAAAAGTTCTGACATGGCGTACGGCACGAGAGAAAGCTGCCGCTAAAGCCTGATGAAATGCGTTACTGGCAGGTTGAGAGACATTAAAATCATGGTAGAGCTGGTCAACACATTTCTTCCAGGCCTTCTCCATACCTTTGATATTTGAGATAATCGCTTCCTCACGCAGATGGGTCCGTTGCCCCTCATAGTTTGAGCGCACATCAGTGATTCTGTGCGGATCACGATTGCCGATGTCGATATTTCTAGCTTTGAGCTGTTCCCAGCCATAATTGATAAATTCCTGTATGGCGTCGGTCAGTTTACTTCTGGCGGCATCAAGCTGTACCTCATGCCGACTTTCTGTGAGAAAGCGCTCTAAATCGTCGATCAGTATAGGGAGCTGGCTAAATTGCAGCATGGCCTTATGCTGCTCCAGTGTAATATCATTGAAGTTTGTTGCGCTAAAGTCGCCTGGCAGAAACGGGTCAATTTGTCTGAGATCTTCATAGACACCGGCCATATGTCCACGATAGTCTTCGCCACGCTGCTGTAACTTTGGGACAAGCGAGTGCTTCTGTTCCTTGCACTGTATGCCTTGCGTGGCCAGATAGGCATCCTCTGTCCGTATTGGATAGAAGAAGTATGTGTGATTGGGGCCATGCTGATGATACCCTTCATAATTCTCGGGTAGATAGTCCAGGAGATAGCGCATTCCCTCCTCGGTACGGATGCGATCCTCGCCAGGACGGGCAAGATCCCAATGGGCAGCTACGACAAACATCTTACGGGCAGCAATATCAGCCCTCTGTCCCTGAGTGATTTTCAGCTTTACCTGCTCCGAAATCGGTCGCGTCAGATTACCCCTGACGCGGTTTGTGCCAATCACGTAGATCAGGGCGTCAATTTGCTTCAGCTCTTCACTTAAAATCTCCTCATGGCGTTCTTGCCCTGCTTCGCCACCTGGCAGATCGATAAATTCACAGTTGGGCGGGAACTGACTACTGCCGCTTTTGTTTTGTAGCACAAACTCAACATAGAGTACGTTTTTGACTTCGTTAACCGCCGCGCCCACCGGTTCCTGTATATATTTTTCGCATGCCTGCGGCCACTCGGCGCGTGTAAATGGCAGTGGTGATGAGCCATCACGCAGATAGACGGTCATCTTTTCACCATCGGCAGGGTTGTTGGGGTCGGCAAAACGCACCTTGATGCGCGTTCCTGTCACGGCGTCACCACTGCCACTGGGAGAGATATCTTCACCTATGATGGCCCCAAAGAGCGTGCTCTTCCCAGCTCCTGTATGACCAATCAATTTAATCTCAAAGGGGCGCTTAAAATTAAATTGATGTATGGCCTCTGTAAGAGACTGGCGTATCAGGATGTCCGATTGAGGAGCAACGCGATTGGCAACCAGTAATGCTAGAAATGACTGTGTGATCCTGAGCTCGTCTTCCCAATCATGTAGCACTTTGGCGCGTATCTGCCCATTGCCAGGAAAATAGCGCTGTGCCTCATTTTTGTCTATTGATGTGAGTAGTTCTTTTAGAAGATCTTGCAGACGCGCAATGGTTTGCGGCGCAACTCTGGGGGCCTGCGGCTGCGTACTGGATATATCAGGGGTAGGTGCGCCAATATTGAACATATCTGTAGGAGGTGGTATAGAAAGATTATTGGTTGATGATGGCACAAATACAGGTTGATTGTTGATAGGGTCGTCTATTTGTGATAAAACGATACTTCCGACAGCAGGCTCCTGACGCCTGTTCTTGACCTGCATTATCGGTACATTATTTATGTCTGCTTCTACAGGCATAGGAGGTACAGGCTGGGATGCTGCTGCTACAGGTACAGGCTGAGATGATAGAGAAGCTTGCATTTCAGGTATGTACGTGTGACAATTGCCACATTCTCTACCTGCAACGCCGCGCGCACCACAAGTTGAGCAGGATACGATCGCCATCAGAAATTCTCCTTTTAGAATATTTACTTCTACTCAATCCTACCATAAAATTTTGATGCAATCAATATTAATAACGACCCGGACATAGAATATTATACTTTTTTCTATAAAGATGTACAATAATATCTAAGGTATTGACAATATGCTTTGAAAGATATATAAAATAAGTGGCTCGTATTTTCAATCTCGACACATCTGTATACTGGAACAAAATTAATATGGCAATGATGCAACTGGTTTTTATAGATGGCAAATAACATAAGTCGAAAACATATTTTCATCAGCCACTCAAGCCAGGATAACCGCTTTGCACAAGTTCTAGCTCAAGAACTGCAAAACCGAGGCTATGAGGTGTGGTTTGACGCATATAACCTGGATTTTTGTCGTTTTCAGTCACAGCTTGAGGCTACGCTGGCGAACTGTCAGGCTGTGTTGATCCTGCTTTCTGCTGCTGCTATACAGTCTTCATGGGTTAAATGCGGAATAGACGTGGCACAGGAGCTAGAAAAACGCACTGGAGGTATGCTGATTGTACTGGTCCTGATTGAACAATGCGCAGTCCCAGTGCAACTGAACGGTTATCGCTGCCTCTATTTTCTACCAGGGGGTAATCATGCGGCCCAGCTCGATCTCTTCACAGAGATGCTCGAAGATAGGTCGTATCGACAAGCTCAACCAACAACCGAGGCTTCCCCAGCTCAAGCGACGCAAGCAGAGCAGCCAGCGGAAAGGCCAACCACTCACAACAGGGGAAAATTTATCATCAGTGGTTCTATACATGGTGGAACTATTAATATTAATCAAGCGGAAAGTATTGTTACGCATAATACCCTTGCTCGCGATACCGATAAATAGTGGGTATGCTGTTGGAGGTTGATCATGCCAGATGAACAGGCCAGATCTGAGGCGGCCAATAATCAGGGAGCCGCTAATCAGGGAGCTGCTGGTGACCGAGGAGGTGCATCACCACCTCAAGCCCCTCAGCCCGGCAATGCCTTTAATCAACGGCTTGATGAAGCACGTCGGGTTAATCTCAACAACTCTCTAAATAATCCAGCGAACCCGGCGTTTCCAGCACCGCCTGGGGCTCGTCATACTGAGTTTAGTGGTGACGTCCAGGGTGAGCATGTGGGTATTACGCAGGCAGAAGTTGTAATTAATTACAACTTCTCGGCTGAAGCGGCGCGGGCATGGGTGCATGGGGGTGGTAGCAGCGCCCCTTCCGGCGGCTTCAATGGGGGGGCCATCTTCAATCAATACCAGCAGGCCATGCCGGGAGGCATTGCTTTTGCCACAGGGAATGTAAGCGGGGGCACTGCTCAGGATCGGGACACGCTGCCCGCTAATCAACAGGAGATACGTGAATGGTACGGCAGGCTCAATGCTGTGGAGAAGGCGTTTGTGCAGGCAATGGCAATTTTATCAGGTGCACCAGAGCATGAGATCATAGAAGCGGCGGCAGAACTCTACCGGCCATTCCGTGTATCTGACGAGCGGCGAATGATGATCCTTGATCGGTCAGGGGTAGTGGATAATGGCTCCTATACTGCCTTTCAACGGCTGTCTTTAACATTGAATAGTGACTTGCAGGCAAAAACATATACTATACGTCGTCAGGTTGATCGGGTCAGGCGTCTCTTCTGGCAGGATGCTGCCGCCAATGGTTTCTCTAATTTTGCGTTACAGGTATTGAAGATCATTGGAGAGGATACATCCATCGCTGGACCGGTAGGGCAGCATTTTCTACGCCAGCTTGAGAAATTATCAAAATCGCACATGTTCAAAAGAGAGAGCAGCTGGCGCTTACCGCGCACGCTTGGTTCTCTCTGGCTAGACGAAGATGCTTATCAACTTGAAGACATTGCCCGTAACTGGCTTATCGATAGGCGAGGCATGAGAGCAGGCCAGAGGCTCGACGAGCGCATAGGTGAAGCAAGCCAGCTCCTCACCGATGAGAGCGTTGATGAGGTAAGTGAACTCCTCGCCGATGAATACGCTGGTGAAGCTGGTCCCTGGCGCGTTGCTCATTTGCTCTATGGTGCCTATGAAACTGAATGCGGCGATCTGGATGGTGGTAAGGGACAGGTCAGCGGGTCTATTGTGTTGCGCTTGCTCAATACGTGGACGATTGAAGCTCATACATCTTCATCGTCAGTGTTTTATAACCGTTTGGCCTATGCGATTGCCAATACCTGTAGTTTAATCGGTCAAAAGACGCTCCCCGCCGCGCTCAATGGCCTGAAAGAGCTACTACGCTATCCTATCGAAAACGATGGCAGGACTATCTCGATCCCGCAGGAGGTATTTTTCCATGTCGTGCTGGCCTACGTGACGCTGGCTCGCTACGGCTCTCTTGGCGAATTGCTTCGGCATTTCGCTACCACTATTGAATCTCTTTCCTATCACAGAGGAGACCGTAGGATGAGGGATCCAAGGGAGTACCTGAGCCGGAGAGAGGTCACGTTGAATACGCTCTTTTGCGCTTTTATTCTCCTGGCGGTCTTTTCTTTAAGCGATAAAAAGGAAAACACAAGGGGATTGTATAGCCTGACAGAGCATCCAGGAAGAGAGGCAGTGATTCCAGATGAAAAGGGAC
This sequence comes from Reticulibacter mediterranei, assembly GCF_016587455.1. Taxonomy (NCBI): domain Bacteria; kingdom Bacillati; phylum Chloroflexota; class Ktedonobacteria; order Ktedonobacterales; family Reticulibacteraceae; genus Reticulibacter; species Reticulibacter mediterranei. The sequence continues at coordinate 4,493,286 of NZ_BNJK01000001.1, forward strand.
GCGATGTGCTGCTGGCTGGCATCATCACTAGAGTAGGGCCTGCCTGGAAGCAGGATGTGGTGACTATTCTTTGTGCCATGATAATTGAGGGTGAAGATGAAAGCGAATCGGCCTTTTATCTGATGCACGAATGGGCTGAAACGATTTTACGGGAGCGCGGCCCGCAATGCCTGGACTTACGTGCGGCTTATCTGGAGTTCGTGCTGGATGTGCTCTACCAGGTAGACAGGTGGATCAGGGATTTGCAGCGAAAGATGAATATTCTCACCCTGTTTACAGCTCAACTCAGACAATGGAAAAAGAAAGGCAGCCCATCGTTAGTGGCTTTTGCGAACGATCTACAAAAGAGATTGGGCGTTCGATCCTGAGAAGGAGGCATATATGCAACCCGCCAACTACATGACCGATCAACTGGGCTTAATTGAAATCATTCCTACATCGTTGTGGGATCGGCTCACACTGAGCGTTCCGACGGGCTTTAGCCTGGAAATATTTCGCTCTGGCCGCTATCTTGCCACTCTTACCCCTGAAGATATGAGCAGAAGATGGGATCTGGATGTAGTAATGACAGGGGATACCATTCTCAAGGTCAATCTCGGTTATCGCCATCATACTTTTCGCGGCGAACTCCGTAGCACTGATGGCCTGGTCCGCGCCTATGAAATTGATCTACGCCTGCATATAAGCAATGCACCACTTTTTGCTCTGGAATATCTACAAAAGAGCGATCCGATCTTGCTGGCCCAAAAGGAAGTTACGCTTCAGCTTGAATTATATGCGCAGGGGCGTAATCACAATAGTATGAACGAAGCTGAGATACGTACCATCGCCCAGCGCGATTTTTCGCGCTCTTTAGAGCAGTATTGTGGTATCAGCGTCGATCAAATTATACGTGCCTATCTTCAGCCAGCTTCGTCTTATACGGAGATCCAAACGATCCGAGAGTCTACGATGGTTGAAGAGGTGCGACTGAACGATCAGGCACATCTTGAGGGGTTGCGGCTTCGCAATGAAGTTCCTCTGCAAAGGATGCGCGAAGAGCAAGAGATTGCCTTCCGGGTGCGGGATATCAGGCTAGCAGAGATGACAGACCGGTATCGCAACAGGCAAAGGATATCAGAGGCCATTGGTGAGGGGGCCGCCGCCCGTATCCGCGATCAGTTTCGGCGAGGCTATAACCTGGGAGAGATACGAGACGAAAATCCTGAAATAGAAGGTCTCCTGCAAACAAGTATCCAGGAAGGTACCACCAGGCAGATCCCTTTTGAGCAGCGTGCACAATTACCTGAGAGGACAGGACAAACGCTGCCATCGCGCACTTCACCCCCTTCGCCGACTCCGGGACAGTTTTCCGTTACGCCCAGAAATGTGCGTCAATCGTCGGCTGATGATGAAACCTGGATAGAGCCTCCTTCCTTGCATATCACTGGACGACGACAGGCAAACAGCACGCCACAAGGGCAGGATATCGATGCTATCACTGTCCCTGGCTGTGCCCCTGAGTATACGGATGAGATTATCGACGTGGAGGCGACACCAGTACCACCAGATGTCTCACTCCCTACCGCTGCGACCATTCGGGTAGTGTCGTTTCGCGAGGGGCAAAGGCCACAACCACAACCAGTACCGCCACCCTCTGTGACGCCAGCCGGGGAACCGCTGACTATTGGTCAGCTTGGCATAAGGTTAGTCAACATTACGGAGGAACAAAGAAGCGAGTTGCCCGCACAGGTGGCTCGCGAGATAGCCTTTGTCGTTCAAAACGTTGTTGAAGATAGCCTGGCTCAGCAGGCCCATATACACCCGGGAGATTTGTTAATGGAGATTGCGGATTATCCTGTTACTGATGAAGCTACACTCTTTCTGGCCCTCAACCATCTGGCCACGAGCAGGGCTATCAAGATACGCGTTTTACGCGATAGCCAGATCGTGGATCTGGAAGAGACCAGACCCATATAACAAACGGCGGAAAAACTTTACTCGCATTCATTGAATATTTTGTGTATACTATCTATTAGACATAGAACGATATATACTTGATGGTTTATTGTTTTATGTTTCGCTTGAGGATGGGGAAGACATAATGGAAATAGCAATCATTATCGCAGGTGCAATTATGATCGCCATTATTGCTTCTTTAATGATTGTCAAGTCGCGGCGTTCGCGCCGTACTCACCCAGAAATACCTGGCAGCAATCGTCCATTCTTGTCTTCGCCTACAGGTTCTTCATCCTTGTCATCACCGGCTCTGTCAACGTCTTCTGTACCTACACGGCCTTTGTTAGCATCTTCTGCGCAAAGCACGCAGACAGGTAGTGATGTATCAACTATGCAAGCACCAACACCGAACATACGTGTCAGGAGCAGGCGACCCGGCACAACAAGCGGCTCGGCAGCACCTGCGGTCACTCCAGCAACTAATGGAGCCTCGGCAGCACCGTCAGGAACCGAAGCCACGCTGACAACATCACCCATCACGATAAAGCAAGTACGTCGGCCACAGGAAGTGGCGGCGGCTCCTCCGCCGGATCTGGAAGACCCCATACGTCTGCCGGACACGGTACAGATTTTTAATAGACAGACAATATGCAAAGTATGCAAGGGGGATATCCGTTGGAGTTCGCGACGAGCGGGATGGGCACGCTGTCTCAAGACCAATAGGCTGGTGCATGGATACTGCCGAGATTTTGCAGCAAACACCACAAGTAACACAAACTGGTGCGCCATTTGCAATGGTCCCTGTGCCAGCGGCCAGCCCATGAGAATTGAAGGTATAGATGCTTAGTGTCAAAAGAAGGATGAAGCTCTTCTATGAAAGTTTTACATAAACGCGATTTTAGCATAGAGCAGCAGGAAGAAAGCGCTACAGATCGGCAGGAGCGTATTCAGGGTTGGCATCAGGAATATGTCAACGACGGGCGCGTCCTCTTGCTTGGAGCAGGTGCGCTTGGCAATGAAGCGGCCAAGAATCTGGCTCTGATGGGCCTGGGCTATCTGTTTGTCGCCGACATGGATCATATCACGACCAGCAATTTGAGCCGTGCCGTCTTTTTCAGGAAGGAAGATGTCCAGGAGCAGCGGGCCAAAGCCGACGTTGTAGCACAGCGCTCACAATCTTTGAATGTAAACGAACATGCAGTCGTTCAGACATTTCGTGGAGATATCGTCTGGCGGCTGGGTGGCGGTGTATTCCGGCGTGTTGACGTAGTGCTTGGCTGTCTTGATAATGTCGAGGCGCGTATGCGGGCTAATACACGCTGCCTGCTTACTAATACCCCTTTCCTGGATGGAGGCATCCTGGGCCTGGCCGGTACGGTTACGGCTGTCCATCCGCCCGCTACCGCCTGTTGGGAATGTACGACCACTGCTCGCGAACGCGCGCATGCCAGCAGTCGTTACGATTCATGTTCACAGGTCATGTTGCGCGAGATCGCATCTGGCAAGCTACCGACGGTGCAGGTTGCATCGAGTATTACCGCAGGCTTTCAAACTCTGGAGGCTATCAAAGTTTTACAGGGCTTGCCCTGGTCTGCTGGTCATATTATTCAGTTTGATGCTGGCGCTCCACAGATTGATCTGGATGTGCTCGCTATTTCACGTCGCCCTGGTTGCTGGTGCCATCAAGCTCAGCCTATCAAGGACGTGCTTGAGCTACCACTCTCGGCACAGCACCATAGCTTACAGGATCTCCTCACCTCGCTGCATGAACATGGTTACAGCGATCCACAGGTTGGGCTGGCGGCACCATTTATTGTGATGCGTTCCTGCATAAGCTGTCACCGACAGGAGCCGGTGATGCAGCCGCGTTTTCTGCTCACCACGGAGGCGCTGAGATGTACCTATTGTGGAGCGGAGGGCAATGAATGGATACGCCTGCTCTCCGTTGACAGCACACATCTGAAAAATTTTGAGAAGGCAGATATTGAAAATGCGCCTGCTATGCACGAGCAAATGCTTGCATTATCACTGGCAGCCGTTGGCTTTCCGGCGCTCGCGCTGATCCCCTTCTCTGATGGCGATACCTGGGATTTTGAGCATATGGTAGCCGAGCTTACAGCCGATGCTGTAGCTGTCATGGGCGGTGAAGCCTATGCAACGGTGCGTGAACGAGATTAAAACAGTCCGTCCAGGGCTATTCTCTGACAAGCTAATCAGCTGTTGTGTGAAGATGCTCTGGTCTATCCATATTGTTGATCATTTTTACACCTATGCAAAAGGAGATTGAGACTATGGCTTCTTTAGACCTGACCTTTATTAATGCTGGCGATAATGCTGAACTGGATGCCGAATTGGAAGATACACTCACATCCGATCAGGTTATTCAAGCGTTGATCAATGAACAATTTCTCACACCTCTGACGGACCCGACACGCTCTTATATGCTGACCATCAAGGGACGAAATACTATCGCGGAAGGCCAGACATTGGGGGATGCTCGTGTCCAGCAAAAGGATCGTATCCGCGTGAGCATAACGCAGCGTGGGGGCACACAATAACTGTCACCATAGAGGAGGTTGTCAGCGATGCATGAAAATCAGTACGTTCATCAAGCTCGCTTAGCGAGTGACTACAACTCGATGAAGCAAATCACCGGGAATGTGATTTCCTGGCGCGGCACGCCCGAGGCTGATCCAGCAAATAGGGTATTTCCTGAGAGGTATACCATTACCTATAATATTCTGGCTCCTACGATCAGAGGCGATTCGCGCCATCACGTGATAGAAATCGATTGTTCATCACCAAATTATCCCAGGCAAGCACCCGCCGCCAGGATTACAACGCCGGTAGTGCGACATCCTCATTTTTATGATGATGGGAATATCTGCCTGGGTGGTTTCCCGCTGGAAGAATCTGTAGCCGAACTGTGCGTACGCCTGGCACGCTTTTTACAATATGATCCCGACGTTATTAATATGCGAAGTGCTGCATCATCAGCCTCGATGGAGTGGTACAGATCTAACCGTAATCGCCTCCCTATGGATCGTTCGGAGTTACCGCGTCTGGGAGAAGTTCCTGGCTTTAAACTTAAAAAGCGTCAGTCGCCGCCAGTGCAGGAGCAGGTTAGCGGTGGCATCACCGTCAAACGACGATCTTCCAGCTAGTAAAGTGTGTCCAGCTAACACGATTGATTGTTGCTTATCATTTCTGTGAAAGGAGACGCCTGATGCTTTCTGAGCAGGAGCAGCGGAGGCGTGACGAGGTTGAGGCCGAAATACGGCAGGTAGCGCGTCTGGTGGAAGCCAATGCAGAACCTAAACGCCTGAGTATGGAGTGGAATCAAGCAGCGAGCAGTGAAGAGTTTACCATCAGGCTGACCTTCTTCACGAGAAGCTATGTGGTGTGTGACAGAAAAGTAATTGTGTACTCACCACATAATCTACGTATTAGTATTCCACGCTCATATCCATATGTTACTAGGCTTCATGTAAAAGTAGACTCCTATCCCCTTTATCATCCAAATTTCCCCCTGTCACGGGATTATGAGAGCAGGAGAAATTTAGAGGACACAGTGTTATGGTTATGGGATCTCTTTACGTTTCGTTATATGGACCCCCGATTGGCTTCTAATCAGCGTGCATTAAGCTGGCTAGAAAGTCATCCTGGATACAGGCAGCAATTGGGAACTGAGACAGGCTTGCGGTTGCCGTCAGTTCCTCGTCATGTCGCCGATGAGCAATTTAAGGTGAAAGATAAACGGGGATCTGGTATGAATATCAAGGTGAAGAACAGCCGTTCCTCGGATTATGATGCACGCTCAGGGCCTGACGCTGAAAGGAGGAATGATAGTCAGGGGGTGCCAGCAGTTTCAGAGGCAGGAGAGAGAGCGTATGCCATGAGCCGGTCCATTAGCAGGAGTCAGGCAGAGGAAAGGGTATCCGCTTCTCCTCCCGTTGTTCCAGTGCCCGTACAGGGATTCCTCAATAAAGGATTGCGCGTTTATCAGCCTCAACAACTGGCCTTTCCTGAGCTGCTCAACAAGCGTGACGAATGGACCCGTAGTCCTGACGGATGGCAATATCGGGTGCCCACACACGGGTATACACCCAGCCGCTTGAAAGTGGTATTTCTTCAGAGCGCCTTAACAAAAATTTTCCACCATGCTACTGAGATCAGTAATGTTGAGCGCTTCGGTATACTGATTGGTGGTGTCTTTTACGACGCAGAACGGGCCGAAAACTGGGTCCAGATTGTTGATATGTTACCGGCAGAGCGCGTCCACGCCAATGTTGCGTCCGTTGAGGTCTCCCATGAAGAAATAGCTCGTCTCAATGCGAAAGTTGACAGAATATTAGCAGATACGGGAGATATTATACGCAAAATCGGCTGGTATCATACACATCCTGGTCACGGTATCTTTATGTCTAGCACGGATCAAACCAATCAAAAATATTGTTATACAGCTGACTGGCAAGTGGCTCTGGTTGTTGATCCTCTAAATCGCCATTATGGTGCCTTTTCCGGTCCCGATTGCTATGCTCTGACAAACGGAGTGCTGGTCATCTCTGATGGGCACGCAGCTCAATTAAACACGCCCGCGTTTGAAGCCTGGCAAAAAATTGCACCTCGGACTCCTGATGTGCTTACCTCTACTGTTAATCTGGGATCTCCTCAAGAACCAACCCCGGCAGATACACGTGTTCCGCCACCTGCACCAGCACGAGGGATACCATCAACAGATACAACGCCAGATCCGCCGAGAGATAGCCAGCCGGGCGCTCATAAGCTGATCATCCGGCATGATGTGAATGGTCAAGTGGTAAGCGGAACAGGCAATGAGCCAGTGTCCCAATTACCGATAGGAGGGCAAGCTCTTATCAGGCATCTGAATGTACAGTTAAATAGAGGGAGAAGAAACTGGCGTTCTGTTGCTGTGATTGTAATCTTTCTGTTTTTAGTTTTGCTCGTTCTGGTTGCTTATATAATGGCCCTTACCAGGCTTGATGGGGAGACAACTCAACTTCACGCGCTCGCTACTCAAGTTGCCCCTATGCGACAACAACTTTCTCATACGAAACAGCAACTTTCCAGTATGCAACAGAACGCGGCTCAGACTCAGAAGTCGCTGTTAGAACAGGCCAAAAATGTAAAAGATCCGCTTACTCATCGCAAACTGCTGGAATTAGTTGTACGTATAGACCGTACTTCGGCTAGCGGTAAAACCGCTATTCAGTTGCTTAGTAAACCTGTTTCTTATACTGTGGTAGCAAATGATACCTTTAACGCCATTGCCCAAAGATTTGGGGTATCTCCCAATGCATTGCAAAACGCAAATCCAAAGGTAGATCCTAAACAAATTTACCCGGGACAGGTTCTCATTATACCGGGAGAACAGGTATCTGATAGCTGATCATGCTCGCAGACGCAACACTGCTGTATACACTGAACCACATGGACGGGGACCGGACAGAGAGTAATGGAATTATACATGCGCTCTGGTCGCCCGATGGACAGCAGCTTATCACCTCTTCTTTAAGCAAGAGACAAAATGGCCGTAAACTGAGAGTGTGGGATTTGACTAGCGGGAAACTTCTGGACACTCTTGCTATACCTACAACTCCGCCTATAACTGCGTTCAGCTTGTTCTGGCTGCCCGCTAGCCAACATCTTGTCAGTGCTTTGCGGGACGATGTGCAGGCGTGGGAGTTGACTAACGGAAAGTTGCTGAACGCTGCTCCTCCTCATCGACACCTCAACACCTGGACTTGTTCGCCTGATGGAAAATTTTTGGCTGATGCTCCTAATCCATCTGGCTCCAATCGAGAAGCAACATTGCAGATTCTAGATGCAACCAATGGTCAGCTTTTACGAACCTTAGGACGTAGTGAAGGCAGACGCTCTCGTCTAGCCTGGTCCCCTGATGGTAAGTTCCTCGCCGTTGACACCTTTCTTCCAACAAATAGAGTCTCTATAGAGATATGGGAGCCAGCTATGGGGAGATTGGTGCATAGATTGGAAGCTGGGCAAAATCCGGCCTATGATGTAAGTTGGTCGCCCGATGGAAAGCTTCTAACAGTGAATCGCCAAAATGGGAGGGGTGGTTATCAGGTGGAGTTGTGGGAACCTCTTCAAGGCGTTCTTCTGCACATACATGAAGGTATATATCCGCATTGGTCTCCCGACGGAAAACTTTTAGCTCTCTTTCAGATAGAAGGAATGCAGTATCTGAGGAAAACAATACATATATTGAATGCTGCTGGAAGGCTGCTGCGCGTCCTTGAGAGTGAAAATGACGCTTTCGAGATTATGGCCTGGTCCCCTGATGGGAAACTCCTAGCTACGACTTCTTCCTCAGGTAAGGAGACTGTCTTTCACCTCTGGCGCACGGATATTTGGGAACCAATGACAACGTTGACGGATTTACAAATGTCGGCCGCTAAAATTTCAATTATTGCCTGGCACCCTCATCTCCCACTCATTGTGACTAATGGGCCACAGGAAAGCAGTCTTGCTGTCTGGTGCCTGCGGAAGCAGCAAATTGTCAGCCCCAGTTGTGATGAAGCCTTAACCATTCAGCAAGGAAAAGCTTTGGTACAGGAGGCCGACAAAGTTCAGTTGCAGGTTGCTCAAAATGTAGCACCGCTCCTTCATATCTATATCTCTTCTGCCTCAACACCGGAAGACGAAGCACTTCTGGATGAATTATGGAAACAACTGAGCATGGTGAGGCGTCAGCCTGATGTTCGTTTATGGGAGAAACGCCTTATTTCTCCTGGAGTAAATTGGGAGCAAGATATTGCAACCTGTCTCCAACAAGCTCATCTTATTCTCTTCTTGATGAGTCCCGACTTTCTGGAATCTGATCTCTGCTATGAGGAGATGAAGGTTGCCATCGAACAAAGAGAAATGAGAGGAGCCTGGGTGTTTCCGGTGCTCATACGCCATACGGCGAGTTGGGAAAAGACTCCTGTGGGTGCGCTTGAACCATTGCCTGCTGATCGCAAACCAATTCGTGATCGAATCGATCGAGAAGAGGTGATGCGAACTATTGCGGAACGCATTCAAGATATCACGCAGGCCATACGTCAGAGACTTACAGACGGTTGGTCACAATGAGTCAAAATGGCACAGTTTTGTAACAGTTCTGCCATATAGACGTAATATTATTATTCTATACTCTAAGCATAGTATGGAATAAGTACTTTAACACGCTAAAAATGTTAATCCTCATTAAATTTTCTATAAAAATGGAGATAGGCCAAGAATGCAAACGCAGGAGAATGAACGGCACATGATCAATGTAGATCCACGTGAGCAAGCATATTATCAGCCTACCAATGCGAGAGGAAGATATAGAAGAGAGAGGCAACGGATAGGCATCGGGCCAGTGTGGGTTGTGCTGACAATCCTCATCATAGGCATCGTCTTCTGGGGGCTGGTCGCGTTCCGTCAGACAGCTGCCTTGCCAATACATACCTTCAAGGTTGCTGGACGCGCTCGACTGGTCGTCAGCAATACCGCAGGCGTAATCCACATTCATCAAGGAAAGAGCGATAGCATCGTCGTGCGGGGAACGAAATACACGCGCGGCATCGGTGGCAGCCTCGATGATGTACAGGTTAGCTATCAGCAACAGGGCGATACCGTCTCTGTCACCAGTGATGAGACGTGGAGCTTAATGAATATGCATGGGGTGCAACTGGACATCACTGTACCCGCTACGACTGACCTCAAAATCGACAACGCATCGGGCAACGTTGATATTGAACGGATCAATGGAACGATTGAGGCGCAGACCGAGAGCGGCAGCGTGGAGGCGGATCATCTTAGCGGTACGCTGAACTTATCGAGCGATTCTGGTGGTATTCACCTCAATGATGCCAGCGGAGTTATGATGCTCTCCACCGTCTCGGGTGGCATTGAGGCAAACCATATCCAGCTTCAGGGGCAATCCCGCCTCACAACGACCAGCGGCGGCATCAAATTTCAAGGGACGCTTGATCCTTATGGCAACTATCATATGGAGGCCGTGAGCGGTGGCATCGATCTGACTCTGCCCTCCAACGCCGCCTTTAAGCTGGATGCCTCGACAACTTCCGGCGGTATCCATAACGCGTTCGGGACGACAACGACTGGCAGCGCTCCCCAGCCCGCGTTGACGCTCCACACCACAAGCGGTGGCATCGATATTAACGAACAATAGATGTCAGTGAAATAGAGGGCGAGCTACCCTTCGTCCTCTATTTGTTTTTCCAGCCCAACCTGTCGAGCGATGATATCGCGCCAGAATCTGTGGTGCAGCAGTGGGCAATCAATAAAAGCCTGTGCCTTCTCTACATCTTTGCTGCGACCATGTACAATGTCGTTGGCGAGAGCAATTGTGAGCAATGGATAAGGGCGTTCGACGAGAAAAATTGGCAGGCCCGGCTCGATCAGTCCTTCCCGCTGAACGTTACAATACCACCCTGTACGTCCTGTTTCTGCGACCCGAGCGGTCAATCCTGGCATGTTCCAACGCCGTTCGATCTTCCAGCAGGGATAACGCGGCTCCGTCACGCAAATATGCGCGTCGCCAATTGCATAGATATCTCCAATACAAACCGTTTCCTCCGTCAATCCATCAATGGTAAAGTTTTCGCCAAAACCGCCAGGACCGATTTCAGAATGTTGCAATTCATGTTGCCAGAGCGGATAGTGAGCTGCTGCATATAGCAGTATAGTCTGGGAGGGCGTACCATGATTCTTCGTATCCGCCTGAGCATTGCCTTCGAGATGGGTAGTGAAAAGCCAGCGCGGTTGCGTCGTTGGAACGCGAAAAAAAGATGTTTTCCATCGCCGTTCCATCGTATTGTCTGCTCCTGCCCGGCCATATTGCGTTGGTGCTCCCACCTGCATAGTTTGTAATATCCCGATCTGCTTCATACATTAGCTCCTTCATGGTTTCGATGTGTATAGCTCTCTCTTTGTACAGTTAAAGAAGAGCATACACAATGTGTGCGGAAAGAACAAGGGGACGAATAAGGTTGACGGGTAATCTCCTGCTAGACGTAGCACTGGAATTTTTGTACACTAAGGGCAACCGCATTTCAGATGGGGAGAGAGAATAAGGAGCCGAGAGATTATTCATTGTTTGTTTGCATTGGGAAGGCTGTCAGGATCATATGCTCATTACACGTATTGAGTTAGAAAATATCAAGAGTTATCACAAATTTGCCGTCGATTTTCGGCGCGGCACCACCGCCATCAGTGGCGAGAATGGAGCAGGCAAAACCACACTTGTAGAAGCCATCGGCTACGCCCTTTTCGATTATCTCCCCTACAGTCAGGCACGTTTCGTGCGAGAGGGAGAGAAACATGGTCGCATCGTGGTGCAGTTGATCGGTGGAGACGAGCGCCCCTATGTCGTCGAACGCCGCTGCGGTTCCGGGGCGCGCTGGTTCATTCACGATGAAGAGGCCAATATGCGCATCGAGCAGAGCGCCGACGTACTTGATAAGCTTCATGAACTCTTTGGCATCGACCGCGAACGTCCCCTCGACTCGCTCTTCCGCGATGCCCTCGGCGTCCCCCAGGGCACCTTCACCGCTATTTTTCTCGAAACGCCATCTAAACGCAAACAAACCTTTGATGCCCTGCTTCAGATTGAGGACTACAAAACCGCCGCCGATAATCTGCTCGAAACGCAGCATGAATACAAAGATCAGAAACAAACCCAGCAGGCAAAGATCGATCAACTGACCTATGAGACGCGCAACCTGACCGTCTGGCGCGAACAACTGAAAGATGCCCGTGTGCAGGACGAGGAATGGAAGCAGCTCAACGCACAGTGGGCGATCCAACTGACACAGCTTGAAGCGCGCCTGATCGAGCTTACCGAACAGTATAATCGCTTGCAGGAACTCAAAAACGGTTATGAGACCAGCAAAACAAAGCATGAAAGCACACAAAAATTGCTGGCCCATCACGAACAGCAGCTTCGTCTGGCTCAAATAGCCCAGCAAGCCGTCAACGAGAGCAGCGACGACTATCAGCGCTACCAGCAGACGGAAGTGACCCTGCAAAAGCTGAGGCAGGACGAACAACAGCGCTCAGCTCTGCGGCAACAACAGGCTACTCTGCAAAATCAACAGGCACGTACGCAGACCAATCTGGAGAATCTACAAAAACGCTTGCAGGAGGTAGCCGATGCACGCCAGCTTGTGGTCGAACTGGCACCACTGGTGGATCAGCAGATTGAATTAGAGAAGCAGCGTGACGACCTCCGGCAAAAATGCGTCCTCTATACCAATATCGTCTCTGAGGGCAAGCAGCTTGTCATACGACGAGATGGCTATCAGCGCAAAAAAGAGGAGCTTGAACAAAAAATCAGCGAGATTGAGCCGCTGGTCCCCATTGCCAACAGCTTGCAGGAACATACGCAGAAATTGATGGATTTGCGGGTGCAGCGCAATCAACGCCAGAACAAAACAGAACAGTTGCAGGAAAAGCGTCAAGAGCTGGCAAAAAGGCAGGCCGAGAGCGAGCAGATCGCCGAACGGTTGCGCAAGGCAGAGAACAACGTCGCGATCATCGAAGAACATCGCAGCGAGGCCGAGGAGATGTCGGGCCTGCAAGAGCGCTACGAAAAGCTGACAGCTCAGCAGAACCGGCTGGAAGGCAATATCGAAGGGTACGCGAAATCCAGGGCGCAATCGGCTGGTGGGCAATGCCCCCTGCTCAACGAAAGCTGTCTCAATATCAAGCAGCGTGGTCTGGTCAGCCTGGAATCGTACTTTGAGAGCCTTTTAGAGAAGGAACATGCACAACTGGCTGGTGTGGGACAGCGACAGAAGGCCGTGACGGAGCGCATGAGTGTGATCAAAAAATATGCCGACGCACTCAACAAACTGGATCAATATAAAGAGCGGCGCGACACACTGGCCGAACAGGCTGGGCGCAACAGCCAGGAAAGCACACGGCTCCAACGCGATATCGCCAACCTGACCCGCGAGTTGGACGAGCTGCAAACGGTCGAACAGCAGTTGCGTGAGGTCGAGGTGGCCTACAACGAAAGCAAGAATGCAGCGGCACGAGTGAGCGATTTGCCGGGTCTGCAAAGGCAGGTGCAACAGCTAGTGGAGCAGATTCAGCAGTGCGAACAGGATGTGCGCGAACGACGCCAGAAGGCCGAGAGTCTGCGTGGCAGCGAGAACCTGCTCAAGGGCGTGGAGACGGATCTTGACCAACTCAACGATCCACGCACACGCAGCAAAGCACAGCAGCATACAATTGCCCAGGAAAGCAGCCATCTCGAACAGCAGCGTGGAGAGCAGCAACGCGCCTTCGAGCTACAGAGGCGCTTGCAGGAGCTTCAGCAGCAGCTTGCCGCCTACGAGCAACTCGACGCCAATATTGCCCGGCAGGACGCGCTCTTGCAAATGACTCGTCCTGGCTATCACGCTTACCTCAAATCTATCGAAGTCGCACGCACATTGCCCGCACGAGAGCGCGACTATCAACAACTGGTGCGGGAAAGCGAACTGGCCCGGCAGACGTTGCAAAAGATGGAGCAAACCTATTGGGCAGCTCGCTCCAACTTTGACGAAGCGGAGTTGTTGAGGGTGCGCGATCGCCTCGATCTTTTGCGTAAAGAGCAGGCGGGACTGGCTGAGAAGATGCAGCATCATCAAAAATATATGAACGAGTTGGAGGGCAGGATCGCCGAAGCGGAGGAGAAGCAGAACGAACTGGAAGCGGCGCGCAACGAGTATCAGGAGCTTGACGATCTGCATACCATGACGGAATATTTTCGCAAGCTGATCAAAGAGGCCGCGCCGTTTGTCCTCAAAGCGATGCTGAACGATATCTCATCTGAGGCCAACCGCATCTTTGGCGAGATTATGGGCGACCGCAGCGCTCATCTTTCGTGGCAAAACGATTACGAGATCATTCTGCGGCGTCAGGGCGTGAACCGCACCTTTGCCCAGCTAAGCGGAGGCGAACAGATGAGCGCGGCCCTTGCGGTGCGGTTGGCGCTGCTGAAAAAGCTCTCCACGCTCAACCTTGCCTTTTTCGACGAGCCAACGCAGAATATGGATGAATTGCGGCGCATGAATCTGGCCGAACAGATTCGCCGTGTGCGTGGCTTTGAGCAGTTGATTGTGATCAGCCATGATGACACCTTTGAGCAGGGATTGGATAGCCTGATTCGGCTGCAAAAATCGGGCGGCGAGACGCGCTTGCAGAACGAGGATGCTTTGCCGCAGAAATCCACTGAGTCAGCGCCCAACACGATCTGGGGCCAGGATAACATCGATAATATTTATATAGCGCAATAAAAATCTATACTAAAGGGGATCACACCATGTTGATCTCTCAATAAAAGCTGTCGATACCAAAGGGGATCACACCATGTTGCACAAAGGGAAACTACAGGCGGCGCTCAAGCTCAAGCAGGGCCAGTTCTCGCTCTACGACGGCAACTTTAGCGAACAACTCGGCGCTTATCGCCGCTCGCTGGAGACGCTCCATCAGCGCTATGTCTCCAGTGCTCAACTAGAGCATATGTTGCCGCCAGATGAGAGTGGGATGCCTTCAGCGGGTGCGCGACCGAGCATCGAGTTTGATCGCTGGCTGGTCAACGCCGAGATGAACGATTATCGCGGCCCTGTCTTCCCCTTTGGTCGCGAATTTACCAATCACGAGCAGGCGCGACAATGGGCCGAGTGCATCGAGGGCATCACAACTCTGGCGGTTGATGGCAGCCAGTTGCTCCCCTGGCGCGATGCCTCGGTGCCAGTGGCATTAATCCAGGTCGGCTTTTTTATCAATCCACACACGCCGGGCCGACCGTACACCAAAGATGTGCGCATGGAGGTGTTGACCCCTGACGAGATCATGGAGGAATCAAGAAGCGAGAGTGCCGATCCCGATAGTTATCCCTATTCAGACATGCAGGTCACGCTTCGTCGCTATCTACTGGAGATCGACACGCTCTGTCAGCAGATGGAGCAGTGCGCAGCTGCGCGCCGTTCCGATGATCCTGTCCATAGCCCGGTGGTCTTCTTCGATGGCTCGCTGGTCGTCTCTTTTGCCCTGACCATGCCCAATCCCTATCGCGACCGCTATATCCGCTCTGCTGTCTCGCTGTTGCGCGCCTCTGAACAGTTGCGTGTGCCGCTGATTGGTTACATCGATACCAGCTATGCCCGCGACATGATTACCATGTTGCGCCGCCTCGATGCCACCGAACGCCAACCGATTTTGCGCGAAACCAAGCGCATTCACGACGCGCTGCTCTGGCAGGGACGCTTGAAGTGGGGGGACCGTACGCCTGCGATGATCTGCACCCGCAATGATATTCTGGAGAGCTACGGCCCCTATCGCGATCAGGTGGCCTTCTGTTATCTGCAAACCAAGACGAGGCGACCGCCCGCGCGCCTGGAGTTCCCGCGCTGGATGATTGACGAGGGGCTGGTTGAGCCGGTGATGGATGTGGTACGTGCTGAAATCATCGCCGAGGGCAGCGGCTATCCCTATGCTATTGAGACAGCCGATGCCGTTTCTGTGATTACGATGCAGGATCGCAGCGAGTTCTACACCCACTTTCAGGAGTTTTTGCAGCGCCAGGGCGTTGACTTTACCTTCTCCAACAAATCTATGAGCAAGAGCAGGAGGCGTTAGCTCACCATGACCTGCGCGATCACAGTGTATGCCTGAACCCAGGCATCTTGATAGGCTGGGGTCCATTTGGGGCCGAGGGTGGTCTGGAATGTTTCAATCAGCACCTCGCCAACAATGGGATAGTGATCGGCAACCACGCCGTAGGTTTTATGGCGTGCTCCCAGCTTTTGCAGCGTCGGGATCAGATCTTCCCCCTTCTCGACGCCTGCGACAACAACGGCCAGCGTCGCAGCCAGAGTGCGCGCCTGTTTCTCCATATCAGTATTTGCGAAGAATGCACGTGTTGCTGGATATTTCTCAAATAATCGCTGATAAAATGATGCTGCAAATTCGTCTTTTTCCGGTTCAATCAGGCTAAAGCTCTCTTTCAGCAAAGCTGCGTTCATAAAATAGCTCCTTTTCCAGGGAATGAAGGGATGGTGAGGCGTCGTTGGGGCTGAGCAAGAGATGGAAGGCACCAGGCCAGCCTTGCTCCCTGTGGAGGAAACCGCGCTGAATCCTTCAACTCATTCGTTCTAGTAAAAGTATAGCGGCAGGCGGACAAACAGAACAGGGATAGGTTTCATAAAAACAGCTGCAATTTATCGGGCAAATTGCCTAAAAAAGAGAGAGATGACCATATTTTTTATTGTTATATGTCCAGAAATTAATTTTAAACTCTACAAAAAGAATATTTCATTTGTGTAATTTACACAAATTACTTATCAGATAGCCATAGATGAAGTGAATGGTGTCCGGTGCTCTGGCTCGATGAAGGGACTGTAACCTCGCTCTATTCGCGCGTGATCTGCGATATCTTGCTCAACAATATAGATGATCTGCCTACACTTTTTTAGCTAGTGGGAGGGTGTATGATAGGATGCAGAGAGGGCCATTGCAGGCAAAGGGAAGTTCATGTTTTTTGATTTACAGAATGGTATCAGATCTATGATTGCGAGGTCAAGATATGAGTGAGGATAATCTGGAAGCTGGAAAGCTAGAACGAGAAGAGCAGGCGTTACAAGATCTTCTCGAATTTCCCCTGGTTGAAGCACTTTTTGGCCGCAGATCGCGCCGTTTCTTCTGGGGCGCTGAGATACCCGATGGACCTCTCGCCTATCGTTCGCGTCACGAGCCGCTGCCGCTAACCGAGTTGGAGCGTATGCTCATACTCACGGCAATAGCAGTGCGCAGGTCCACGATGAAAAGTTTCGCGAGTGTGTGGCATTGCAGGCACAATATGCCTACGACACCTTCGGCAAGTTCCCGGCGACCGTGCCAACCATCTTTATTCTCATGTATGTCCAGGCGCACCATCTCGATCTGGAATACTACGACACGCTCTTCCAGCCTGGAGCCTATTTACATACCCATGCGGAACATCTTGAGCGCTGGCACGGGATCAAAGAATAATAAATATTATCGTAGTGGAGCGATTTATCGCGCAATCCCGCCTCTGCGCGATAAATCGCTCCACTACGATAATATTTATTATAAGCGCCAGATATTGACGTTGCGAAATGTTGCTTCGGTGCGATTGCCAAAGGCGGCGGCAAAGAGCGCGAATATCCCATCATGCCGCGTGTTGTCGGTGAAGCTGCCAATTTTCTGCTTGTTGATGTACAGATCAAGCGTGTTGCCGCGTGCGACGACCGCCAGCAGATTGCTCTGATTGTAGCCGGTGTGCAGGGCCGCAACAGGCTCATCAAGCAGCCGTGTGTAGTGTCCACCATCGGGATAGGCAAGCAAGCGTGCAATGCCATTGGCGCAGGCGACAAAGCGATAGCCCGAATTATCTTTGACGTTATATCTAAAAGTGATGCCGCCACAATCGCCTTTGAGCAGTGTGATCTGTGCTTCGTAAATGAAGTTGCTGGTGTGCAGCGTTCCAGCGTCGCAGTGAAAATAGCGGTTATCGGTCACGACCTGGCTGATAGAGTAGGCTCCGTTCTTGAATGTGCAGGCGCCGCCCCAGCCCTTAGCGATTTTATTTCGCCAGAGGAACGGTTTGTTTAACGGATCATTGACCAGCAGCGTGCCTTGATGGGTGAGATAGGGATCGCTGGCAACACTCGTAGCGGTGAGATTGGGTGATGATGTGGGGGCGGAGATCGTGTCAGAGGCGGCTCGTTGTCGCGTCAAAGTCAAGTAGGTAGCATGGAAGGTAGCACCCGGTGTCGTCAAGGTTCCATCGTCGGAGGTGAGATCGGTAGCGCTACCGAGACAGGAGCAGTGCATTGCAGCGAAGACGCCATTCTCGGCCAGCGTTTGCAATGCCCGGGTGTTCCAGTTCTTGATAAACGTAGCATCCCTGCTCTTGTCATCGTTCACTTGACTGTTGGCGGCATAGTTCCATGCTGAAATAATAACGTGTACCTCTTTGCCCATTGTAGCCTTCATAAGCTCGCGGGCACTCTGGATGTGCTGTGTCCAGTCGTTGATACGGTTGAGGCAGATTTCGTTGTCCCAATTGTTATTGCAGCTATATTCATGCCAGCTTATCTCGTCCGGCTGTGGCTGTGCGTTCTGCAAAAAGGTTTTGAGATAGGCGCTATCAAAGTGGTACGTCACTGGACCCAGAAAAAGCGCTCCCGGTGCCAGCTTTTTGAGTTCGGGAATCGCCTTGTTCCAGCCAGCTGTGTAGGTTTCGGCGCTGACTGCCAGTGCATCCTCTTCATCACCATATTCATAGCGAACCGCTTCGCCCGCAAAGGCGCTCTGCATCGCCTTCACGATCCGCGTATTTGTCGCCATCGCATTGGGGGTGAGCAAGTCCTGTAAGACAACGACGGGCACGACATCCATGTTTTTGAGCGTCAGAGCAATATTCTTGAGCGCGGCATCTTTTAAGTTGGAAGGTGGCGCGAGGCGCACACTATGCACGGGGACATTCACCAGGGTGGGAGAGAGCGTGGTAAGCGCTTGATCGCGATTTGCGGAAAGATCGAGGTTGGTGCCAAAAATGAGCGGGGAGGCCGAAGAGATAGGCGCGCTTTGACTTTGAGTTGGGGTAGGTGTGATGCTTTTATTGGTGGTTCTGCTAGACAATCGATCTGGTATGTTTATGATAAGCAGACTGGCAATGAGCATCACAGCAGCGATACCAGCGACAATCACCCACCAGGGGAGGTGTTGTGAACGATCTAACCCGGCATGGGGATGCATACAATAAACTCCTCTGTTCCTGATGAATAAGGCCATTTACTTGAGGCTTCTGGCAAATAAGAGCGACATTACTATAGCATCTGGTATTGATCTGCAATAGGAGGAAAGAGGGAAGGAATCGTCAGCAAGGCCCACATCCCTCCCATAATGAGTTTTTACGAACAAATCTGGTGATGTCTTTCGTAGTCGAGCGATTTATCACGGGAGGAAGCACATCCCACCTGCCTCCCGCGATAAATCGCTCGACTACGAAAGACATCACCACTCGATAACAACTTTGCCAAGATGTGCTCCGCCTGCCAGATACTCGAATGCTGCTGGAGCCTGCTCAAAGGGAAATGTACGATCGATGACTGGATGGATACGATGTTGGGTAATAAAGTCATTCATGGCAGCGAACGTGGCGAGGTTGCCAACATAGAAGGTTTGCACAACGCCGAGACGACTACGGAGATCGCCGAGATTGACCGCGCCGGTGAAGCCACCCAATCCGCCGATCAAATCGACATGTCCGCCCAGGCGAATAGAGCGCAACGAATGCGTAATGGTGTCAGCCCCTCCGACCTCAAGCACGTGATCGACGCCATGACCTCCTGTGAGTGTGCGCACCTGCTCATCCCATTGCGGATAGGTAGGGGTATGAATCGTTTCATCCGCACCCAGAGAGCGCGCTTTCTGTAGCTTCTCTTCCGAGCGGGAGGTGACTATTGCACGCGCCCCGGCTGCCTTTGCAAACTGGATGCCAAAGATCGAGACGCCTCCGGTTCCCAGCGCCAGGACCGTTTCGCCAGCCTGTAGATTACCCGTTGAGAGCGCATTCCAGGCTGTGACGCCAGCACAGGGCAGCGTGGCTCCTTCTGTATAGGTGAGATGCTCAGGCAGCGTCAGCAATTCTCGCTCTTCAGCAACAACATAGTCCACCAGCACGCCTGGCGTTCCAGGCTCGCCTCGTGCCGGGAGAACTTCCTCGCGTGGGGGACCATCGAACCAGCGCGGGAAGAAGGGGAGCAGCACGCGATCACCAACATTAAAGTGCGTGCTTCCCTCGCCCAACGCCTGCACTTCTCCAACTGCATCCGATAGTGGGATCAAAGGGCTGTTTGCTGCTGCGGACCGCTCAAGCATATAGAGATCGCGATGATTCAAAGAGGCGGCGCGAATCTTCACGAGCACCTGTCCCGGTCCGGCGTGTGGCTGCTCTAGCTCTCTTTTCTGTAACTGAGTGACCCCATCAACAGGCACAAGATACCAGGCATACATAAGTAGTTTTCCTCTCTAAACAACAAGCAATAATTGTTTTCTACTACGTTCTGTATGCTACAACAAATTGAGAGAACGGATACCCTCCATCTGGCCCCTCAACCCTGTAAGGTATTTCTATGCATTGTACTTATTGATTCAAGAAAATAGAAGATTCTTCTTGTATTCAATTTTGTATATATTTGCTAATATCGATATTAATGTGTGAAAAACATTACATATAATCTGAATCATAACCAGCTCTTAACCAGAATCACAGGTTTTCTCCTTAGACGCTTGCTTTTGCCTGCCCTATACTCCTCCTCAGTGATGCCCGAAATAGGAAGATAAGCGATATAACGAGAAAAACTGAACTGTTAGCAGCATCTCGCATCTCGCCAGATAGAGTGGCAATGCGCGAAAGGCTATCCGGGCGTCGTTTATATGAAGCTGCGAAGCTGCAACGTATTTTCAGTTAGTAGGAAAGGAAGACGCGTATGCGTATTCTCCATTCGCGTTGGAGTATAGCCGTGCTACTCGGTGCGATTGCTCTGGCAGTCGTGGGAATGGCACTCGGTAGCGCCCTTTTCAGCGCGAAAGCTGCTGCTCCCGTCTCCACATATATTGTCCTGTACAATGCAGGCGCGCGGGCCAATCAAGCGACCCTCAAGGCCCATGGGCATACCATCATCAGAGATTTTTCGCAGGCCGGCCTGTTGATCGTGCGGTCGAGCAATCCAGCTGATTTAGCGACCATGCCAGGGGTGAGCGGCGTGGCGCAAGATGGCCTACACATGAAAATCCCCACCGATGAGGGTGCCGCCATCAAAAGCGCTCCAGGTAAGCCTAAAGGCTGCTCCAGCACTACCAAGACCTGTCCATTCCAGTGGGATATGGCACGTATGCATCTGCCGCAAGCCTGGCGAACTACGCAAGGCTCAGCCAGTGTTCGCGTCGCGGTCCTGGACACCGGGCTACGCTCCACACATGAAGAGGTAGGCAGCAACTATAATGCTATCGCCAGCCGCTCATTCGTGCAGCCAAGTCCCGCTTGCCCGCAAGATGCCAATACCTATAGCAGCACCGAGGACTTCAATGGACATGGCACCTGGACTAATCTGCATGTCGCAGGTATCAACGGTCCGCTAATGACTGGAATAGCTCCCGCCTCGACGCTGATCAATATTCGCGTGCTGGGTGCCTGCGGCTCCGGCACCGACAGCTGGATTCTCACGGGCATGCTCTACGGCAATGAGGTTGGCGCGCGCATCGAAAGCATGTCGCTGGGCGGTTTCCTATGTGCTGATGGTATTGTTCCTGGCTCGGCCTATTGTGGCACCAAAGAGCAGGTCGGCGATCAGCCAGTCATCTATCGCGCCTATCAGCAGGTTGTGAATTATCTGCTCAAGCATGGTACACTGGTCATTGCAGCGTCAGGTAATGAGCACGTGCAGTTGGATCAGCAGGGACGCGTGAGAAGCGTTGGCAGCGCTGCTTATAGCAGTCCCAAGAATGATCCCAAAAACGATCTGCGCGGTACGACGGAGATCCCAGGTGGTCTTCCAGGTGTGGTCTCGGTCGCTGCTGTGAACCGTATTACGGGACTGGCGCCCAGCAAGGCGGCGACGAAATTTGGGCAGTTCGGCACCGGGCTGCGCGATCAACTTACCTACTATAGCAACTATGGACCGCGTATCGATGTCTCAGCGCCGGGAGGCAGTCGTAACTACAACATTCCCAAATCTGATTGCCTGAGCGATAGCTGCGCCCGTCTAGACCCCTCAGCGCCAACGGCCAGCGACAATCCGGGCGACTTTGGAGCCTGGGCTGTGGATGCCAGCGGCAAGCCATGCAACACCTGTTATATGAACGTCCAGGGCACGTCAATGGCAACTCCACAGGTTGCAGGGGTAGCAGCGCTGGCTCTTGCCGCCCATCCTAGCCTTACCGCAACCCAGCTGAGTCAGCTTTTGCGTAGATCGGTGACAGAGTTCTTCAACACCAATGCTACACCGCCTATCAGCTCGAATCCAGCGCAACCAACGTATAACTACAGCCTGGATTATAGCGCCCCGGGCATCTCTAATCGTCAAATGGGATCTGGCGTCATTGATGCCGCCGTTGCCGTTAACTAATACTTATCCTCCAGCCGGCCCTGACACACCAGTCAGGGCCAGTTTTTATCCCATAATTCGTAGTCGAGCGATTTATCGCGGGGCGCTTGTCGTGCTGTTCCCCGCCGCGATAAATCGCTCGACTACGACATGAGTTTATCAGGTTAAAATCGTTCTGTGTAACCCAACCAATAGCTGAGAAACGCTTTTCTCCTCATGAGCGTGTAGGTGTTGACACTGGCATGTCTTCTAATTTTCAAAGCTATTGACGCAATCTGCAAGTCAAGAAGGGGAATCACACCGATGAAACAGACGTTAAAAAGGCAGAATATACTCCCCATGCGCAAGGGTATCATCACTCTGATAGGCCGTTCAGAATCTAGCTCCATGATGCAAGACGCTGGATTGTTGCTTCTGCGGCTGGTTGTAGGTGGATTGCTGGCCGGTCATGGATCGCAAAAGCTCTTCGGTTGGTTTGAGGGACCGGGGATGAAGGGGACGAGAGGGATGGTCGAATCGATGGGTTTTATGCCCGGCGCACCCTGGGCCGCGGCAGCTTCGACCTCCGAGTTTGGTGGTGGCGTGTTGACAACAACTGGCTTCCTACATCCTCTGGGGCCGCTGGGGACAATCGGAGCAATGCTCATCGCGGCGCTCAAAGTTCATGGAGGCAAACCTATCTGGGCCACTAAGGGCGGAGCGGAACTGCCAGTCATCAACATCGCAACGGCCCTCGCGCTTACCATGACGGGTCCGGGGCGTTTCTCGCTGGATAACCTGTTCGGTATTCGCCTGCCGCGCTCATTCGTAGCCGCTGTTGCAGTGATTGAGGCCGTATTGATCGTTACGGGCCTGATCCGAAGTGCTACGCCCGCCGAAGAAGAGACAGAGGAACGCCCGGCAACAACGACAAGCGTTTCAGAATCAAAAGCGGGGGTATAGCATCAGAGCTATAGAGTGCTGGCTGGCACAGTTTTTTAAAGTAGAGATATAGCGTCGTTGCTATAACAAGGTTCCAGTACAGCGGCGGCCTGATTTCGCAGCATATAGGGCTGGCACCCCTTATGCACTGGTTTTGGCCCCCTCCTGAGCATGTTCATGGCGATTCAAGAGGCCGGAGAGGTTCAAACCAAGCGTGCGCAATGAGATCAGGCCAATGCTTGGTATCAAGATGACACAGACAAGATGCACCAGGATCGCCATTGCATTCACTTTTACCGTATTGAAGCCTAGCAGGGTGACGAAGACTATGACTTTGGCCCCTTCGTTGGTGCCAACACCGGCGGGAGGATTGGGTAGGATAGAGAACATTGTATAGACCGTGTAGCCAAAGATCGCAATGCCGAGGTTCATAGACAGACCCACCGCCTGAAACCCTTCCCAGGCAAAGATTCCTTCACAAAGGACCGCTAAAGCAGTCAACATCAATGCTGGAATAAACGATTGCGGACGACTGGCTCCTTCCAGCAGCGAATTGATAAAGCCCATTGCGAAGCCTTCGATTTTTTGCCCAATACCTTTCGGAAGGAAGCGCAGAAAGAAATGGATCAGAGCCATTGCAACCGCGCGTTTCCAGATCATCAATCCCATTACCACAACCATGCCGATCAGGATGCCGCCAACCAGTGCCAGAATCAACCAGAGCGTGATATTCATGTGAATGCCCGGAATGAACGGCACAATGGCGATAATGAACAGCACCGGCATCAGGTCAAGCGCCTTATCCATTGCAACGGTTGGCAATGATTGGCTCACCGGGATACCTGTGGTACGCTTCAGCATTACGCTTTTCGCCAACTCGCCGCCCTGAACCGGTAAGATGAAATTGAGGAAGACGCCAACCCAGAAAATACGAATAGCCGTTAAGAAGCTCACGTTCTGGATGCGGCTCAAAAAGAGCTTCCAACGCGCGCCACGCAAACTGAACGCGGTTGCAAAGGCCATCCCTGAGATCACGGTATGGAGAATGCCAGGGAACGTGGTCAGGTTTTCCGCGATGACGTGGGCGGTCTCCGTGAAGTTAATCAGGCGGCTCATCAGAAGAATAATGACCGCACCAACCAGCAGACCAATAGCGCCTTTGGCAAGCGGAGTGTTGAGCATCTGCTTCCATTTTGGCTGTGCTCTCACTGGAGCCTGCCCCTCGGTGTGCGGTAATTGCTGATCGAGCGCGATCTGTCCATTCTCTATCTTTACCGCAGGGATCGAGCCGGTGAGCGCCTTCTTGATCTCGATGGCAGGCATAGGGGCTGAAACCGCCTGCATCAGGCCACTGAGTTGCATCAGGTGAACTGTACTCATACTGCTCAGGTCAAGATCGTCCTCGATATGATTGTCGATCACCTGATAGTCTTCTGGACTCAGAGAGAAATCTCGCTCTCGTGTGATCCCTCTACCTTCGAGGAGAGAGAGCCTGGTCGCTGGAAGATCCAGTGGATGGTCGTGGTCTATTTCGGCTAATTCTATTTTGTGGAAGGGAAAAGGGCGCTTGATTAATTTACCGCCGGTTGGCACAGCTGATGAGTAGGTGGCTTGCTCGTCTCGTTGCATGCATTCCTCGCAAAAATAGTGTTTTGTTTCTCCAGGCTGTAAAATATGTGGATATATTTCAATATATTTGTTTAGTAACCCGGCCAATCAAAGAAGCGTCTTCGATAAGGAATCCACAATCCCCTCATTAATTAGCACGAGTGGTGATGATTCGTCAAGGAAACCGCCTGTAATTAGGTAATAAGGCTATTGCTTTACGATCTCGATACAACTTTTGCACGAGAAGCGACCGGGAAGCTCTGATACGGGTTGAAGAAGAGGGCGGTGAGTAAGTGTGTGTTCTCTACACAGCAATGCAGGATGGAATATGTTATACTTATACAGTATAATCAGGTGTGAAATGACTTCCCTGGCTGTTTTACGCTCTTTTATGGTGCTGCATCTGTTATACTTCTGCTTTTTCTCTAGCTAGGATTTTTGGTGAGGTATGCCTCTTTTTCTGAGACTCGCGCAAATGGTAGATTTTGGCTGCTTCTCAAGCTATACTAGAGGGGTAGCCGTCAAAGAGGGTGCTGCTGCTCGGAAGAGTTTGAAACATCAACAGGTCCAGTCGCAAGAGACCATCGATGCGGGCCTAAGAAGGGGCAGCAGCTCGGGAGAGTTTGAAACACGAGGTCGAGATCGGGTTTTTCCTCCTCGTTCACAGTCTAAAAGGAGGCTGCTGCTCGGGAGAGTTTGAAACAGGATCAGTAGAGAGCTAGTTGGCGCAGCAGTTGTGGCCTAAAGAGGTATGACCGCTCGGGAGAGTTTGAAACCCTCTGGTGATTGTAGGAATTGCACAGCTTTCTTCAGCCTAAAGAGGCATGGCTGCTCGGGAGAGTTTGAAACTAGGCATCGCAAACACGCTTAATGCAGTGCATACAAAGTCTAAAGAGGGATGATAGCTCGGCAGAGGTTGAAAAAGAAACAGATGTGTGAAGAGATTTACACATCTGTTTTTGTTTGCTGTTTATGAGTTGGGGAAGGTTGAAGGGTGGCTAATGGCTTGCCGTGAACATTCCGTTATACCTCTGGTTTGGTGCCTTCATTATCTGGTATCTCCTCGTACAATTCAGAGATATGTACATCGAGTGCAGTTGCAAGTTTCGCAAGCGTTGTTGTCGTAACTTCCTTATAGGGATTGCGGAATATGTCTCTAATGGTTGGATGTGAGAGATCTGCTAGCCGCTCAAGTTTCCCCATGCTGTACCCTTTTTGCTCGGCGATTTCCTTTACTCTTAGCCGTATCCTCAAAAGTTTCTCCTGATTGATGATAGTTTGATTGTAGCAGGGGTTGCTTGTTGACAGAACTCAAATCGTAATTATATAGTTAGAGCTACGTAGTCATAGGTACTGTTATCGGTATAGGAAGTTCGAGATATGAGGAAGGATTTTTGTATGGAGGATGGAGAACATACAGTTGTGCCGATTTCGCAAAATGATGTCCTGGCGCTCCGGGCTATTCTTCAGTTCTATGGAACGTATCTTATGCAGAACAAGATGCCTTCTGCTAAACGGAGTGCTGATCTACTGATGTTGCAGGTGCTTATCTTTAAGTTGTCCTACGTTAGTTCACTGCCCTTGCTCGTTGAGGAGTTAGAATTGATGAAGGCTGCTTTAAACATCTTTATTGCTGAGGTCAAGCGTCGGGTGTCTGGATCTAAAGGGCGTGATGGCGTGCTTGAAAGTTCTGAGCAGCTTCTTCGATATATTGATGAGTCGTTTAGTGTGTAGATGAGATAAATAGAGGCTCTTACGGCGGTATCAGGTGGTAGATATCTTGTAAGAGCCTGAGCTTATTGTTTATGCGTTGTTGGTTGCCTCCTTGCTTTTACGCCTGGGTTTATTTTGCTTTTCCCACTCCTTGAGACCTTCTTTGTAGCTGTCGAGCAGAAATGATTGAGAGGTTTCAACGTCCAGGACAAACTTTAGCCTTTTTCCTAGCCTTTGACCATATTCTTTCATTCCTGCATGTAGAGCCATTGCTATTCCCGTTGGGGTCTGGCTGGTTGCGTACAATTTTGTGAGAATGATACCATCCTTTCCTAATTCTTTCATTCTGCTCATTATACCCCTTATGAGTACTCTGACATAATGCATCCGGGTAGTATCGTCAACATCCTGCTCGCTGACTATTATAAGCAGGCATTCCAGGGGTTTTCCTGGCTCGAATGGCTCTACGTTTTTGGATGTGATGTCCCAGCCTCTTAGTTTCCCTTCCATGAAGTTTATCAGTGCCTCATGCTCAAGTGGAAGTAGATGGAAGAAAGCAACAACTTTTTCGCCGTGTTTGACGACATAGCAACTCTCGGCATTTTTAGAAAGCCAGTCTCGACGGGTTTCCGCGCTCATGGTTTGCCCTATTGCGCGTTTAGAGAGGTCGTAAACTGCGTCCATATCTTCGGGTTTTGCTATCTCGAAAACGGTTTTAGGTGGCTCCTGGGCGGTAAGGAATGCAAACCACTTTTCGGCATATGTGTCTACCTCTTCTCGAAGATAGACACCGTTTTGTCTTCCCGGTGGGATTACTTTCCTTAACTTTTTCTGGTTTACAAGGTTGCGCAAGGCTGGTTCGGTTATGCCTAATTTGCGCTGTACTTCTCTTCCTGTGTAGTATCTGTCGCTGAGTTTAGCCATTTTATGCTCCCTTTTGTTCGAGTCCCTTTTATATATGAGTGTGATTTATGTTAACCACAAAACTATTATACATCAATTTGTGTTAAGTGTGAAGATGAACAAAAGTTCATCTTTTGAAATTAGTGAGAATGTTTATAATGTGAATGTGAAAAAGGTTGACAGACGAAAAGATATCATGGTATACTCTGAGCATGATAGTGTGTTTAGTGTGAATGTGAAAAGATGAAATGGCTTGCTATTAGGAGTGTTGGCTAAGGTTTGGTACACCTCAGCCAACAGTGAGTCCAGGTCAAACACTGTTCGGTCGTTTTTACTGGCTCGTGTCTAGTATCGCTGACATGGGTCAGGATGTCAATCTCAAGAAAGGGATGGCTCATGTCAGTTTCTATTACATCTTCTGCTGGTGTGGTGACGGTTGCTCCCTTGATGCCAGGGGTGTCATCGTTGAAGTATCAGCGCTTGCTGCGTGGGTGGTCACAACAAGATGTCGTGAATGAATTGTCAGGACTGATTGCGGTGGCTGGTCGGCCTGCGGCTGGAGTGTGCGTGGATATGGTGAGTCGGTGGGAGCGTGGTGTGAGCAAGCCCTCCGTGCTCTATAAAAAGTACCTCTGTCAACTGTATGGCATGAATACGCTTGATTTAGGCATTTTTTAAGGGGGTGGACTCATGGCAATTGCTTCTTCTGCGTCGTCGGTGCATCCATTAAAGCTCGCTCGGATGCAGCGCAATTTGTCACAACAAATGTTAGCCGACTTTACTGGGTTAAGTACTCCGACTATCAAACGCATTGAAAGTGGCAAGCCTGCACGCGTTGATGTTCGCCGCCAGCTTTGCGAATACTTCGGCAAAACCTCGGAGGAATTGGGGCTGTATGATCGTAGTGAGGCCGCCAGGGAACAGGAAGAATTCGCGGTGTTGCTTCGGACCTATCGTAAAGAGATGGGGTGGACGCAAAGTACATTAGCCGAGAAGTGGTCTTACTCCTTTGAAACCGTTTCGGCCTGGGAACGGGGCAAGCGTTTTCCTGCCCGAACAGAGATTGCTCGTCTTGCCGAATTTCTCGACATGGAGGTGGAAGAGGTGGAGGAGATTGTCATTGCCAGCAAAGGTGGGCCGCTCTGCAAGAGGGTGGCAGCTCCAATGGCAAGCCATCAAGAACCCTCGTCAGATGTGGCATCTCCTACACCGTTTGCTGATGGGCGATTGCTCTGGACGCTACACCTGGGGGTAGAAGCTGGTCGGCTGCAATGTCGTATTTCCTGCCCTCTCTCCAGCGGTGAGGCGTGGGAAATGGTGCTTGATCCTGAAATGAGCGGGGCTGATATTCAGTCCATTTATCAGATTGTGCAAGAGCATGTCATGATGCAAGGGATCAAGCAGCATGCGAACGAGCAAGAGGTTTCTTCGCCCAAAGTGTTGCGGTTTGGGCCTCTTGCTCGGTAAATGGCTTGCCATGAAAGGGGGTATGCCTATGAAAACAGGTGTTATTGGGTTGGTGGTGGTTTTGTGGTTGTTGTTTCTGGCTGGTTGTACTGCGTTTGGGAGCCAACAAGTAGCATCGCAGTCTTCTTCTGCATTGCTTGGGGGGCGCGTGGTGGAGGTGATGACGATAAAAGGGACGCTCTCCAGTGCGCAGAAGAGTGCTTGTTATGATCTCAAATCGGGTAACTTGATCTACCGGGTGGTGGTAGATGGTCATGAGGAGGCGTGGCATACCGGGGGTGAATTGCCTTCCGTAGCAGAGACACGTTTTGGTGATCCACAGGTCGGTGATTGTTTTCTCCATGAGGGCAAGTATTATCGGGTGGTTGAGGTCGTGTACCTGCGAAGTTCGTAGCTTAAATGGCAAACCATAAGAGAGGAGGTGATACGTATGAATGGTGATGAAGTCAACCTGACCGAACTAGTAGAGGAGTTAAAAGGGTATGGCTGGACCGATCAGCAGATACAAGCGGGGCTGCGTGGCTGGTTTACGGTGGATACGCGCTTGTTGCAAGCGGACGGGCCAATTGGAGAGGAATATTGTTGGATGCATGATCCTGGCGGCTGGTGCTGTTCCGAGTGCAGAAATAGCTTGCCGTAAAGGTGCTTGTGTGTATGTGTGTGGCAACGCTGCGGGCCCGCAACCTTGCCACACGCTTCTAATGAGAGCAAAGGCGGTGCTTATGGCAGATATGGTCCTGCAACTCAATATGGGGTGGCTGGTTTTTGAATGTCTGTTTGTGTGGGGAATGGTCCTATGGCTGTGTTTTCGCCTTCTCAAGAGGGTGCGTGGCGGTCAGTAGCAGTGGGGGGCGTGTCCGTTGCGGGTTAGGGGCGCTTGCTCCAACGACGCGCCTACTCACTCCCCCCCATCTCTCGCCAGGAGGAGCGGCGGGGGTGCGCTTGTACGCGGCGGTGGGGTAGGGGCCCCGCCGAACGACGTACAAGCGCCAGTGCCTTCCCTTGACACTGAAATGGTTAAGTCACACAGGTAGATGAATGAACAAACACACACACGAAAAGTAGGGAGGTATGCCTATGGATATGATGAAAGCAATTGAGTCGTCGCCGAACTTTATTCCGTTGTCGGTGGAAGAGCGAGCGGCGCTGGCAGAACACTATGGAGTAGAAACGCTCTACTATTGTAAAGACCCCTGGGCTTTGCGTCGGTACTGGCAGAATAAACGCACAGGGGAGGTACAACGGGCGCGGTGCAATCGGTGGGAATGTGCCTATTGTGGGCCGCGCAAGGTCAATTTGTGGCGTGAACTGGTGCGACAAGCGGAACCGGTGTTGTTTCTCACGCTCACGAAAGCAGGGAAGACGGTCGAAGAGGCGCGGCGTGCGCTGACCACCTTTATGCAAGCCTTGAGGCGTGGGTCAAAGGGCTTGGGGCCGAACCATAAAGGGGCGCGTGAAGCCTATCCAGTCGAATACTTCGCGGTGCTGGAACGACATAGCGATTTCGAGCGTAACGGGTTTCACTGGCATTTATTGCTCAAAGGGGTAGAGAGTATCCCGTATAAAGAGGTCATTCAGCCGCTTTGGATGTCGGCAACGCATTATCGACCTGCTACAGAAGAGGATGAAGGCCGGGGGGCAAAGATTGCCGATATTCGGCGGATACGCAACAATAGGGCGATTGGCTATGTCACCAAATACTTGATGAAAGCTTTATCCATCGGTGAGAGGGGGAAGAAAGAGGTAAAACGAGAAAAAGAGGTGCTGGTTGTTGAGGACAATGGGGCGCATCGGGTAGAAACACAGGTGGTGACGGAGCTAGTGACCAGTAAAGCCCATCGAGTCTGTTATTCGCGTCAGTTCTTTCCTGAGCGGGTAGCGGAGTTACGCCAGCGGTTATTCGCTGGTTTAGACCACGACACGACAGGTGGAGGGGACGATAGCAAGCCATTAGAGGAGAGTGAAGAGGATCAGGGGTCAGATTGGGTGCTGGTTGAGCGGGATGTCGAAGGGTATATCGATATGCAGGAATATCAGCGAGAGCGGTATGCAGAGGTCGCCGAAGAGTTGGAAGAGGTGCGCGAGGTTGATCCTGAAGCCTATGCGGAAAAAAAACGGGAGGTTGTGGCTCAGATTGCGCGTGAGGCGCGGCTAGCAGTGCATCAGGTCTATAAGCGGTTGAGTAGAAGGGTATTAATAGAGGCACTAGAAGAGGGAAAGAGTATATCAAGAAGAGTGATTAATATGTGGGACTATCACCGGAAACAAGTACAGTTAGCTTGTTGAGGAAGGATGGTGTGCCTATGAAAGTTGATGAGACAATTACGCATTACCTGTTGAGTCTTGAGGCTCGTCGGTGTTCGCCTTATACGAAAGTTGCATATCGTCAGGCTCTCTCGATCATGGCTCGTTTGCTAGCTGATTTGTTTAGCGTGGAAGAGTTGGAGCGGGTGACGGTGTTGCATTTGCGTCAGTGTGTCCAGCACCTTTTGACGACTCCTGTTGAGAAGAAGAGGGCGCGTCCTCCTGCGAATGGTGGTGTACTCAAGGCTTCTAGCATATGTAGCTATATTCGACGGTGGAAGACATTTTTTACGTGGTGCTGTAAGGAAGATTTGCTAGAAAAAAGCCCTGCCGCTCGTTTAGAATATCCTCAAACTGATGAAGAGGTGATAGACACATTTACTGAATTTCAGATAGAGGAGATGCTTGGGGTGTTTGATCTTTCAACGCCTGGTGGTTTTCGCGATTATGTGATTATTCTCCTGATGCTGGATACAGGTATTCGCCGTTCTGAGGTGGCAAGGCTGCGCGTTGAGGATATTCATGAGACCTACATTTTTGTCTTTGGAAAGAGGAAAGAGCGGCAGGTAGGTATTCATCCAAAGATCAGTACGTTGTTGTGGAAGTATATTCATAAATATCGTCGTCCCGCTCGTCCTGATGAACCTATCCTGTTTTTGGGAGTTGGTAGAGGTCATGCCGGGCATCCCTTTGGACGTGGAGGCATGGAGGGTCTAATGAGGCGACTCAAAGATGCAACCGGGATTGATGACGTACGTCTGTCTTCACACACGTTCCGACACACCTTTGCTTGTATGTACCTGGATGAAGGGGGTGATTTGTTTAGCCTGTCGCGTGAGTTGGGGCATTCTAACATCAAAACGACTGAGAGGTATCTTAGGAGTTTTACAAGCAAAAATGCAAGAAAACATCATAATGATTATTCACCGATAAACCGTGTTAAATTGCGCTCTCTTTACCGGAAAGAAGGGAAAAAGAAAAAATCTGAAGAGTAAAGTATAACAGATGTGACAACTGTCAAGTATGTTATACTAGTTTGAAAAAGTGGGTTGAAAAGAGCTATTGAGGGGGTAAAAACCTTGATGGCTCTTTATGCTGCCCTGGCTTCTAGCCTTGATGAAGTGATATCTGTATGAGAAACAGCGAATTGGTACTCGACCGTTGTCATATGTTATACTTATACAACATACTTTTGATTGTTCGCTATCACCAGTTTTTTAAGCAAAGAACCGATACTATGTCTCGTTCGAGTATACAAACCTTTACCTGCCCCTGTGGTCAGGTGTTTACCAGCACAATTTACGAATATGTCAATGTCGGTCAGCAC
This sequence comes from Reticulibacter mediterranei, assembly GCF_016587455.1. Taxonomy (NCBI): domain Bacteria; kingdom Bacillati; phylum Chloroflexota; class Ktedonobacteria; order Ktedonobacterales; family Reticulibacteraceae; genus Reticulibacter; species Reticulibacter mediterranei. The sequence goes on from NZ_BNJK01000001.1 coordinate 4,525,626, forward strand.
CCGCAATTGCGCTACATCGTCCTGGCCGGATTGCTCAATGTTTCGACCTGCCCCGCCTGTGGACGTCGGGCTGCCGTTGCTACGCCGTTCATTTATTCAGATCCAGCTCACGACCTGCTGGCCTACGTTCATCCACGCTCAGATGCCCCCGAAGAGGCGCGCCTGCTGATCCTTGAAAAGTTGCGTTCGGTCTATGTCGATGCCACTTCAGCGCAGGAAGAGGGCAATGGAGAGCAGACAGACGGCAACGGTGGACGAGTGGTCTCGCTGACGGCATCGCAGGCCAAAGAGATGCCACCGCTCCAGGTGGTTTTCGGCCTGGATCAACTGCATACTCTGATGAACGGTGTGCTGTCGCCCGATGAGCGCCTCGGTAAACTGGCCCTGAGTACGCAGAGTCGCAATGAGGCCGAGCGCGGCCAATTTCTGGATATCGCTCGCAAGCTCGCCTCTGAAATGGATTGTAATGTCGAGGTGGAAGATATGCCCGACGACTACACCGTCTGGCTCTATGGTTCGCGCCGTCAGATCGGAGCGTTGATGCGCGAACTGGCTCCCGGAGGCTAATGCATATGTTCACGATTGGTGTGTTGACCATCAGTGATGGTGCCTCAAAGGGCGAACGGCAGGATGTTAGCGGAGAAAATATTCGCCTGTTGGTGGCACAATTGCCCGGGGCGACCGTCGTTGAGAGCAAAATCATTCCCGATGAGCGCGAACAGATTGCTGCGGCCCTACGCGAGTGGTGCGATGAAAAGCACTTGCACCTGATCCTGACGACGGGCGGCACCGGCCTGGCTCCACGCGATGTGACTCCCGAGGCGACTAGAACCGTGATCGAGCGCGAGGCTCAGGGCATCGCTGAGGCCATGCGCAGTATCAGCCTGAAATATACGCCAATGGCAATGCTCTCTCGTGGTATCGCTGGGATGCGCGGTCGTACCTTGATTATCAATCTGCCGGGCAGCCCCAAAGCGGTGAAAGAGTGCCTAGAATATATACTACCAGTGCTACCCCATGCCATCAATTTATTGATTGAGGGACCAAAGGAACATTAGTATGCGCCTGACCTATCGCGGCCACAACGATAAAGTCTTTACCGTTGCGTGGTCGCCCGATGGTAGTCAGATTGCTTCGGGGAGCCGCGATGGGGTGATCCAACTCTGGAACCCTCACAGCGGCACCTGTCATCTCTCCATTACCCACCCCACCAGTTGTATTCTCTCTCTCGCCTGGTCGCCCGATGGCCGCTTGATCGCCGCAGGCGATACGGCGGGGATGGTTAATATCTGGTCGTGCAGCAATGGAACGGCCCCCATCACCAGTTATCGCGGTCACATCCGCTTTGTTCGTAGCGTGGCCTGGTCGCCAGATGGACGATATCTGGCAAGCGGTGGCGATCTGGGCGATAGCACGGTGCAGGTCTGGGATGCTGCAACGGGTCAACGTGTGCGGTTGCATACAGAGCAGTATCGTATCTTCGCCGTACGTTGGTCGCCGGATGGAGAGATTATCGCGTCGGGCAGCTTTGATGGCGTGGTGCAGTTGTGGCAGCCGTTCAGCGGCGAAGTGCGCCTGATCTATCGTGGTCACGATGGCCCCGTCTTTGGCCTCGCCTGGTCTCCTGACGGCCAGCAACTCGCATCCGCTGGACAGGATGCAACGGTGCAGGTCTGGTCCACCAGCGACGGAACAAGGGTGCGGAGCTATTGTGGTCACTCGCGGCCCATCAAAGCGCTTGCCTGGTCGCCAGATGGAATTGCCATCGCGTCGGGCAGCGATGACACAACGGTCCAGCTCTGGTCTCCTCAGACGGGCCAGCAACTCACCGTCTTTGATGAGCTGTCAGCCTGGATACGAAGCGTGACCTGGTCGCCCGATAGCGCACAACTTGCCGCCGCCAGCGATAAAATCGTTGCGTTATGGGATGTGTGAGCGCATCACCTTCCCATTTCGTAGTTGCGCGATTTATCACGCACTACTTGTATGATTGTACAATGCGTGATAAATCGCGCAACTACGAAATGGGAAAATATCAGGCTATTGGTTGATATAGCTCAATGCGCTGGCAACGCACTCTTCCAGTGGTCTTGTTGTCTGTAACGTGAGCGTATGGGCAGGGAGATGGGAAAAGAGACGCCGTTCATCCTCGGTCGACCTGACCTCGCTATACGGCAGCGAGGGGGCGACTGTGCGCCTGCTTAGCCTGGACGAGCGCTCTTCATAATCGACAGAACATAAGATTACCTTGAGTTGCGCATCTGCCCGACGTGTTATCGCCAGAGCATGATCGAGAACAAAGGGATGGAGCGCAGAGCTATCGAAGATGGCCGACATGTTTTGCCGCATCAAGATGTCTTGTGCAACATCAAATAAAAGCTCATAGGCCATAGCCGAGGCCAGAGCATCGATCATACTCATCGTGGCAAATAAAGATTTGTACATATCCTTATCGAGGACGAGCCAGCGTAGTTCGCTACCCAGAGCAAGAGCCAGCGTTGTTTTTCCGGCACCAGGAAGTCCTGCCATCAGGACCAATGTTGGTTTTTGTCGTTCGCAGGTCATAAAGTCACCATGTAAATCTGGCTGTTTGAAATAACCGTCTTATCCAGTAGATATTATATAACATTATGACCAGAAAACAGCGCTAAACTGTGCTAATTTTTGCAGGGCGTGAGATACAGCTTCCAGCCCAGTTTCAATAGAGGTCGATTTGTCCCTATTTCCCCCCTTTTTGGCCTGATGGCTTGAATAAACTTAGGAAGAAGAACCCTTTGACGTTGGGATAAGTCGTTATGATCAGATGCCAATTGCATCATACATTATATGTAAAAAACGCATATAATGACAAATTTTGCATTATAGATGAACAGAAAGGAAAAGAGACGCATGGCAACACCTGGTGGAGGTAGAAAAAGCTTTGAGGGTATGAGTGGTGGTGAAGGTGCAAGAGGCGATAATGGTAAAAATAGAGAAGGGGAGATGGAACTTCAGAGACTTCTTTTAGGGGGTAGACAGGAGGGGCAATCTAGCGAGCAATCGCCAGAATTTATTGCTAAGCAGCACAGGTTGAAGGAATTCTATGCTACCAGTGAGAGGGCTGGTATCACATGGCCGAAACCAAAAGATGGATCTGTCCCCTGGGAAAATCCCAATCACCGCATACACGAGAAAAGAATGGGTGATTTGCGTGCTGCGATGGGGAAGGAAGGGGGCTTGGAGGAGCTAAAAGAACAGAACCAGCAAGGTCAGGTTTCGCGCTCGGAAGTGCTACCAGATATGTAGAAGTAATAACGGTAGCATTGCTTGCTAGTCTTCATCGCAAGCCCTTTACGAGGGCAGCCAAGGGCTATCGAATAGTGATCATAGCTTAGAATTTAAAGAGGAGCAGAGCCAGGCGACGCGATTCCTTGCAGAGAGTATGCGTCAGGCGGTGCAACTACTTGGAACTCCTGAGTTGGCTGGTATCAGATCAGCGGAACTAGAAGATCGATCTACTTGGATAAATCTCTTTCACCCAGTGGAGCGTAAGGATGCTGAGATGATAGTGAGCAGGGAGTTTGCAAGACCAGAAGAATAGAACTTGTAAGGTGGAGTTTCGCAATCGGATGCACCACAATCAGACAAGAGGGAGCAATAACGCATTGCTCCCTAATCTTCGTCGTTGCCCCCCGCAAGCATTTCCATCTCGATCAGATTGTTGAAGAGCATTTCGATGGCTCGCTGGCGCTGACGATAGAATTTGCGCGTGCTGCTCAGCCCCAATCGACCGACGATTTGTTCGTTTTTGAGATGATGCTTGAAGTAGCGATAATACAGAATGTTATAAAGTTCCCAGCCCGGAGCCATATCGTTCCGTAAACCAACGCCATGTAGCGACTCAAAGGCGTCGGTCAAAACGCTGCGCACTGCTGCCCCGCGCTCCAATGCGGAGGAGCGACCGTTATTTTTCAAGCGCTGCGAAACGGATTTGAGATGCCGCAAATCGCTCTCGCCCAGTGCTTTGAAATCATCGATATCATCAAGTACCTTTTCAACAAGGTCTATGCTCATACGAAACAGGAGGATCTGATATTTGTCGCGCACGAACTTGCGGAACAGGCCGCTTTCGCTCAGTTCTGGCAGCGTGCGCTCACGCTCGCCCTTGCGCTGTGCCTCGTTCCTCAATTGATCTCGCTGCACTTCATCCAGGCGTTCCCAACTGGCCTCGAAATGGTGTTGCAATTCATTATACGCCTGTATTTTGACGCGATTGGGATTGAACGGTTGCCCGTTTTGCGTTACTTTCTCCTCAAATAGATAATGGCAGACGCGTTGAATAAAGAAGGGATGTCGCCCGGCCTGTCGTAGCACCCACACGCTTTCCTCTTCTGAGAACGGCACCCTTGCTTTAGCCGCCGGTTTCTGTATCAGTTGCTCGGCCTCTTCAGGTGTCAGAGGTCCGACCGGATACATGGCAAAGATGTTGAAGAAAGGAGATTCTTCGACAGCCCGATGGCAGATCTGAGCGAGCGGCGCAACAGATGCAGTGACATACGAGACTTTTGTTGCTTGCGAACGTAGGAACGAGAAAAACTCCAGATCGAAGTGCGGGTTGCGAGCAACGTTATCAAAGGCGTCCATCAATAGGACCAGATGATACCCTTGCTCATTGACCTGATCCAGCAGGCTGCGAAAGATCTCCGCGCGCTCCTCCTCTTCATCCTCAACCAGCAGATCGACCTTGTCGGCGCAATGCTCTATGATCTGTTTGTTCACCTTTTCAAAGAAGTCATCGGCGGTCTTGCGAGACGGAAATTCGCGCAGATCAAGCCAGACAAAAATATGATGGCTCAGATCTTCTTCAAAAAGCTGCTGTACGGTTGGGGAGTCCATACTACATAAGATAGACGACTTCCCGATATGTCGCGGCCCCACCAGAGAGACGCTCTGTTGATGAGCTACCAGAGAAAAAAGCTGTTGGAGCAGATCCTCGCGCCCAAAAAACATCTCAGCCGGACGAACCGCCATCATGTTATAGTAGGGATTAAGTGGCCTGGACTTCATCACATGCTATGCGTGCATATCCCTGGTCTCCCGGGAAAAACACGCCTCTCCTTTCTGGAAGATTGAGCAATCTCATGTTTATTGTACAATAATGACGGGCGTTGCCCTCGCTTTTCGGCTCTTCCTTCTTTTCTAGAAAATGGCAATAATGCGAGAACTGATATATCATTCTTCAGTATAATCGTAAATTGTGCAGCATAGTGCCATATCTCTGCCACTTAACAGGTCAATTGTGATACAAAAAGCTGCTATTTATATGTTTTTCTCGCTGGCACTATTCTGGCAGAAATCTGGCAGAGGAAGACAGCAGTAAGAACTTATAATTCGGTCAACTTCTGTTATGCTATAGAAAATAATCATTATAGCGAGACAGAAGCACTCAGGCCATAGTAACTGGCACAATTTTGTCACACTCTGGCAGAAGGAGACCTCTATACTGTTTTAAAAGTGCGCTTTAAGCGCACTTCTCTGTAAAGAAGAAATAGACGGGGTGGGTTATGCCTGTTTCCGAGCTACAGGACGCATTACGTATCGGGTTGGCAGTAGTTTCCGAAATCTGGCATCATAGCACAAAGAGTTGGGTGACTAGTGTAGCCGCCGCCGATATTGATTCTGATGGTGATATCGAAATCCTCGCTGGATCGCGCGATGGACGCGTCCATGCCCTCACCCGGCGCGGCGATCTGCGTTGGGAGCGCGTCGTTGGCAATAAGAGCTGGGTAGGAACCCTGGCAGTACAGCCGGAGAGCAGTTCACTGGTTGCGCGCATGCTGATAGGCAATCGGGAGGGTATGATCTTTGCGCTTGACAAAGATGGCAAAATCGTTTCGCCCGATGGCAAGTTGTTTGCGCCGCATCGTCAGGATTGGGCCAATGAGCCTGAGCAGACCGCGTACTGGCTCAAAAGCGAACAGGTGATCCGTCAGGTGGTCATTACCGAACCCACACCAGCATCTCCCAGTATGATTGTTGCTGGGTCAGAGGATCGCCGCGTCTATGCCCTGGATGCCGAATCGGGCAAACTGCTCTGGACTTTTCCCACGCAAGGCCCGGTACGAGCCGTCTTTGCTGCTGATGTGAATGGGGATGGCGAGATAGAAATCCTGGCTGGCTCCGGCGACCATCACCTCTATCTGCTTGATAGTCGAGGCCGTTGTCTACACCAGCATCTGATGGAAGATCGCCAGATCTACACCATCTTTGCCGCCGACATCGATCACGATCAGCGCATAGAAATCCTGGTCGGGACCGATGCAAAAGACCTGCTTGTCCTCACGCCCAAATTTTCTCCCAAATGGTCGCATCACTTCCCGAATCGCCTCCTCTGCCTGCAAGTGGCCGACCTGGATAATGATGGACAGAACGAGATCATCGCCGGATCGGAAGATCAGCATCTCTATATTCTGGATCACCAGGGTACCCAGCTCTGGCGACACAATCTTGGCGCGGGTATCTTCAGCCTCTATGCCATCGATTTTGATCACGATGGACAGATTGAGCTGCTGGTGGGGGCAGAGGATAAGCGCCTGCACGTTCTGCGCATACGACTCGTCCGCCAGCTTGCCCGCAAGATTCGCCGCCAATACCAGATGCTGGGAAAACCTCTACTGGAGAGCCTGACCGAATTATTGCCAGCGGAACAGGATCTTTTACGAGATATCCTCGAAGAAGATTTTCGACCACATGCGTTCATCAAACCTGCCACTCTGGAGTATGCGCGCGTGTGCATGGCGGCCGGGGAATATCTCCAAGCGCTGATCGAACTGCTCCGATTGCAACAACAAAAAGTCCAGCGGCGCTGGTATAAAGACAAAATAGGCCATATTCGCGCTCTCTATCTCGGCGATATCTCAGGTGATCCGCAACGAGAGGTCGTGATAGGCACAGCAGAAGGTCTTGTGCAGGCTTTTAACACCACTGGAAAAAGCCTGTGGAATTTACAACTGGGTGGTCAGATTCTCGCCCTGCAAACTGGCTACCTCGACCATCGCAAATGGCAGGATATCCTGGCTGGTTCTTCCGATCATCATATCTATGTCATCAGCGGTACGAAAAAAAGCGTGACGCGCACATCTGCTATGAGCGACTGGATGTCCAGCTTCTATATGCTTGCTCAGGAGAGGCACGGCACTCCTTCCGTGATTGTAGGGACTGAGGATAAGAAGCTCAGCTTTTATGGCAGCAATCTTGCAACGCCTTTGCAGACCATTTCCACACCTCAGGGAATTAAAATCGTCTCTGCCTATGACGCAAAGCAGGCTCCCCATGCTCCTGGTGAACAGATCCCGGAGGTGATCGCAGGCAGCCTTGAGAATACTGTTACGGCCTACAGTCGGCGTGGCCGCTTTCTCTGGAACTATCACACACATGATCGGGTGCTGGCGATTGCGATAAAAGACCTGGACGGTGATGGGCGTGTCGAGATCATCATTGGTTCCGAAGATCGCAATGTTCACGTTCTCAGCAATGATGGGCAGCTTAAATGGCGCTACTTTACCGAGCATCGCGTGATTGCCATAGACGCCTGCGATCTTGATAACGATGGGCTTCTGGAAGTCCTTGCAGGCTGTGGCGATGGTCGGCTCTATGTGTTAAGCGCCCAGGGTGATCTGCTCTGGCATTATCAAACGAACGACCGGATTCGTGTGGTGCGTGCTGAAGACATCGACGATGACGGCCACATCGAGATCGCGCTGGGTTCGGAAGATCGTCTGGAATTACTAAGCGTCATCGATCAAGAAGAGGTGAGCCAGCAGATAGCGACTTGTTGGGAGGCGTTGTTACAGGACCGCCAGGACAACGAAGTTATCACTGCACTGCTGACACATAACAATCCTCTGGTGCGCGCCTTCGCCCTGCGCAAATTTACTGAGCGACCAGATTTTTCTGCCAGCGATATGCAGATGCTCAAAGAGCGTGTCAAGGATGGAGCGCTTCAGGTGCGCTTGTCACTGACATATTCCACCATTCATCGCTATTCAGTTGATCCCCAGCAGGCTACGCTGCTCCTTAATCAACTTTCCACCAGTTGGGATCGCACGTTACGTGTGGCATTTGTCGCCCAACTTCCGGCGTTGGCGCAACAGAACTGGGAACTGGGCCTCGAATACCTCGAACGCTTTTTGCGCAATCAGGATCGCTTTGTACGTCGCGCCGTCATTCGTCAGATCACGCAACTCATTCCTATCGCTCCTGAGCTGCCAGACAATCCCTTGCTTCAACTGGTCCTTCTGGGCTTCAACGACGAGGAATCCAGATGGATTCCCCAGGAGTCAGCTCGCGCCTTTGCTCGCTTCTTAGACAGATATCATGAGCAGATCATCGTCTATCTCTACCATTTTATTACCAGATGCAAGTATTATGATCTTTTACATCTTGTTTCTTACTATGCTTGTAATCCACAGGCACAGCATCTCTTCAGTGCGATGGCTACTCTGTTGATGCATCTGCATGCAAAGGATGCGCAGAAACGTGTTGATGATGCTGTGAACGATGTCGTAGCTGCGCTGGCGGAGATCAGGATGCTCCCATATGGTCAGGATAGCTGGCTGCTCTATCGAGAATTTGCCCGTCTGCTCTCTCTGCGCACGATTGAGAGCATTGCAGACTACCAGTGTAACTTACAGCTCAATCAGTTCAGTCCAGAAAACGAATATGTCCCGCTCACACTGCATATTCTGGGGCGCTTCGACAGTATTACTCGCCTGCTCACGATCTATCTTCATCGCACCGCGCTCAACGATCAACTGAATAGCCTGCTGGAGGCCAATGCCGCTATTGAGAAACTACAGGAGTATCTGGAGCAACAATATACCAGCGCTCTACATGGTGAAAATATCGCGCGGCTGCCGGATCGGAACCTGTTCGAGATCATCTTGCAACAATGGTCCTCAACGGTCAAGGTGGCCTTTAGTGAGCTAAGTGGCCGTCCTGATCTACATGTAGAGCTGAAAACAACCAGTGCCAGGCGTGAAGAGGTGGTTACTATCCAACTTATCATCAGTAATCTGGGGCGCAGTTCCGCCCATCAGGTTAAAACCACGCTGCTGGATAGCGCCGATTTCACCGTCATTGGCCCTGATTCGTCAGAGATCGGCCCCATTTTCTCGCAGGAAGAGGTTGAGGCTGAATTTACTATTCGTCCCCGACATTCTGTCTCGCTACTCACCCTGACCTTTGAAACCGTCTACTATGATGAATTCGCGAATGGCGGTAGCGAACATGCTATGAAGTGGCTGTCATACGAGGGAAACCTGGAACTGACCGCGCCTCCCCAGGAGTTCAAACACATTCCCAATCCATACTCCACAGGCACGCCAACACGCGATAAAAACATGTTCTATGGCCGTGCGAACGATATTGCCTTCCTCAAGGACAACCTGACCCGTACGGAGGCAAAAAGCGTCATCGTCCTCTATGGACAGCGCCGTTCGGGGAAGACCACGCTGCTGCGCCATCTCGTCAACACTTCCGTTCTAGACAACCATATACCCGTGCTGATCGATATGCAGGAGGAAGAATATAAGATTACGGTCAGCAAGTTTCTGCACCATGTTGCTCACCACATCTTTCAAGCGTTGCGGAAAAGAGACATCACGTTGCCGCGCCCGGAAAAAATGGAGTTTACCTCCGATCCGACCTTTGCCTTCAACCTCTTTTTAGATGAGGTCGAGGCGTGTCTGAGTGGTCAAAAGATCGTGCTGCTGCTTGATGAGTTTGAAGTGCTGGAGACGCAAGTAGAGAAGAAACAGCTGGAAGCAGAAATCTTTCCCTATCTGCGCAGCTTGATGCAGCATCGACAGAGCTTGAATTTTGTGCTTTCGGGAACGCATGAGATGGGCCAGTTGACCAGGGGCTACTGGTCCGTCTTCTTCAATATCGCACACCATCACCGGCTCTCGAGGCTGGCTCCACAGGATGCTCACGATCTGATTATCCGACCTGTGGCCGACTATCTGCAATATGAGCAACATGCGATAGAGAAGATTCGGGTGCTGACGGGCGATCAGCCCTATCTCATTCATCTGGTCTGTCGCTCGCTGGTTGATCTTTGCAACAGCAGGCATAAAGCGTATGTCACCATCCATGATGTCAATATCGTGCAACAAAATGTGATGCAAACCGGGCAATTCCATTTCGACTGGATCTGGGATCAGATCACGTCAGACGAGCAAATGGCGCTCTCGGCCATTGCTGAGGGGCGCAAAGAAGAAGGGCGGCTCATCTCGCTCTCTGAAATCGAGGATCTCTATCGTCAGCACCATCTGCCGCTCAAACGCGATGTGCTGCTGGAGGCAATCAAACGGCTGTCGGATTTTGATGTAGTTGAGGATGATAGTACTCAAATTGCTCCTGAAAGAAAACGTTATCGTATATCTGTTGGTTTAATTGGCAAGTGGTTGCGAAAGGAAAAAGCCCTTGAGTTACTACGCAAAAAACTAAATTAGTCTGAAAAGAGGTCGCTGGGCAGAGAGCTACACCCCTCTACCTCTTTCACACGTACAATAGAAGGAGAGCTACTGTGCTTGATTGGTTGCGAATCCTGGGGAGCATTATCCTCGTTGATCTGGTGTTAAGTGGGGACAATGCGTTGGTAATAGGTGCCGTTGCCGCCGGCCTGGGATCAAACCTGCGCTGGATTGCTTTCGTCGTCGGAGGTGGAGGAGCGATTCTCGCTCGTATCTTACTCACCTACTTTTTTACGATTCTACTCCAGATTCCCTATTTAGAGACTATCGGGGCTATCCTGTTACTGATTATTGCTGTGCGGCTCCTCTTGCAATCACCGGAAGAGCAGAGCAGCAGTTCCCTCCCATTACGACGTGAGCGCGACAACGCCTGGACACGCTTTATGAAGCGGCATCATATATTGATGGCGATTCTGACTATTTTTCTTGCTGATGTGACAACAAGCCTGGACAATATTGTGGCGATTGCTGCTCTGGCCCGCGACAACACCACCCTCCTCATCACCGGCCTGTTGCTAAGCGTGACATTATTGTTGATCGGGAGCGCCATTGTATCTCGCCTCATTGAACGGTTGCCCTGGCTGATCCTGATTGCCTCAGCAATTCTGGCTCTGACGGCAGTTCAATTAATTATTCAGGATCACAATTTCCTCGACACGTTTCCTCAATGGATAGAACCTGCGATGTATGTAACTGTGATGGGGTTGATGTGCATTCCTGGCTTCATCTGGCTGCGTCATTATATTGGTAATATAGCCAGGTAGCAGAGATTAAGCGGAAATTTTCATCCCCTGTCACGATTCTGTCACACTTTTCTTCCCGGGGACATATCACGTCTATTAAAGTATAGGCAGAAGAAGGATGTGGTTGTCACGTCCCTGGTTTCCTGAGTTTTGGGAAGCGAGAAAAGTATGACAAGCGTACATGCAGAGACAACGTTATTACAGGGGAAGCGCATTGGTCCCTATAGACTGCAACGCCCACTTGGACATGGCGGCTCTGCCCATGTCTATCTGGCTACACATGTGCAGTCTGGTCGTCATGTCGCCATAAAATTTGTACGTCGGCCCGGCTCTGATGCAGCGATCAAGCAACTATGGAACGAGGCAAGGATCTTGCCTCGCCTGCATCATCCCCACATTGTACGCATGCTGGATTTCTACAACAATGAGACATTTTCGTTTCTCGTCATGGAGTACGCTCTGCGCGGAACATTGCGTCAGCAATACACTGTTGGCACGCAACTGCCGTTCTCAACCGTTGCTCGCTACGTTCAGCAGGTCGCAGCGGCCCTTCAATACACGCATACATTCGGCTACATCCATCGCGATGTTAAACCGGATAACCTGCTTCTGACGCTGGATGGCCTGGTTCAACTGAGCGATTTTGGTATCGCAACAACCGCGTATTATGCCGATCGTCTGCGCGATAAATTTGGGACTGCACCCTATACCGCGCCAGAGCAGGCGGATGGAAATCCATGCGCAGCTAGTGATCAGTATTCTCTCGCGATCGTCGCTTACGAGTGGCTTTGCGGCCATCCACCATTTGCCGGAACAACGCAGGAAATTCTCTGGCAGCATCATATGGTGAGACCGGCAGCGCTCGTCAGTCGGGGAAGAGTTGTGCCCCAGGAAGTTGAACAGGTGATGCAGAAGGCGCTGGCGAAAAATCCACTGCATCGCTTCGAGAACGTGCTGCAATTCTCGCATATGCTCACCTGGGCGCTGCAACAACCAGTTCATCCCGCGCAAGTCCAGCCGGTGGAGGGGCATAGAACTTCTATGACTGGAACGTCTCTGAGAAGAACGACGAGAAACACCATCTCGTCGGTGCGGAGCTTGCCACAAACAGAGCGAACGATCTTCTCTCGCCCTCCAATCACGCAGGGATATAGACCCGCAAAGCGCCGACTGCCGCGCTTCTCCTAGCACCAGACAACAATTGTTCCACCTCCTCGAACAATTGTTGACAGGCATGTCTTCACAAGGCGTGCCTGGATTGGCAAGCTTCATTTCTTGTGGTACGTACAATATACCTCATGAGTAGTTTTCAAAAACAATGTGCCGTATCGACTGAGGAGGCTCGCCCTGCATGAATGTACCCACGCTACATCAACAGTTACGCCAACAGTTCCGTTCCAGATTGACCGATCCCACGCGCGGATTGCTGCATGTGTTAGGTGCCTACGATGCCTGGTCAGCGCGTTTGATGGAGTGGGCTGGCTTTGAGGCAATCTATATGTCCGGGTTTTGCGTCGCAGCTTCTGCCTGTGCCGTGCCTGATCTCGGCTTAGTAACGATGTCAGAGATGGCGCAACATGCCGATGCGATGTGTAGCGCAGTACGAGTTCCTGTGATTGCGGATGCCGACAACGGCTATGGTGGCGTCAATAATGTGCGCCGCTGCGTGCAACACTACGAGCGAGCAGGAGTTGCTGCTCTTCAGTTAGAGGATCAGGTCTCCCCCAAGCGATGCGGCCATTTTCCCGGCAAGGAGGTCATCAGCCGTCAGGAGATGGTTGCCAAGATCAAAGCGGCCCGCGATGCACGCTGCGATGAGCAATTGGTGATCCTGGCGCGCACGGATGCCAACGCCGTTGAAGGGATTGAGTACACGCTTGAGCGAGGGTGGGCCTATTTTGAGGCAGGCGCTGATGCTTTGTTGATTGAGGCTCCACGCTCTTTGCTGGAACTGGAAAAAATCAGCCATGTCTTCAGCGGCAAAATACCGCTTGTTTTCAACATGGTGGAGAGCGGCCTGTTGCCGCAGCTCTCGGCACAGCAATTGGAAGAGTATGGCTTCCGACTCGTCCTCTATTCTACAAAAGTTCTCCTCGCCGTCACTACTTATATGTGCAACATGCTCACCCAACTGGCAAAGCAGCCCACAACCACGCTCCCTGTGCTCCCCTTTGAGGAATTTCTCACCCTCATTCGCTTGCAGGATTATCGGGATATGGATGTATAACAACTGAATTGGTGCATCCGGCAAATGTGCAAGAGAGAGATGATTTCTCCCCACCCGTAGCGACAAGGAGAGGTGTGGAGGGGTTGTGGGGGCCTTGCGCTTGTCGCTCTCGCCCCCGAATGATCCTCTCCCTCTGGCGGCGTGCCAGGGGTGATGAAGCGGCCTGGCGAGAGCGACAAGCGCAAGGCCCCCGTCAAGACCCCCAACACCCCTTGTCGCTACGGGAAACCCAACGTGCTTTGTTCCCTTACCATTCCCCTTCAATTGCCAGATGCACCAATTATCGCGCAACCACTTCCTGGGAAATTAGCAGGCTACACCATCATAGAGAGAATCGCCACATCTCGTGCGGCCAATTGCAGTGTATCGGCCACCGTTTTATCGGCGATCAGATCATGATAGCGTTGTTCCCTGGGAAGCGTGATCTGTACGCTTTCGGCATTGTGGTTGAGCAGGAATAGCAATGTGCCCTGTTCGGTATCCCGGCGAGTAACTTCAACCCCGGTCGGAGCCTCAAGCAGAGGTTGTACCTGCTGTTCTGTCAGCAAACGAGCGTAGAAATCGTTCAGGAAATGTTCCTCTGGCTCGCTGGCGATGTAGTAGGCGGCTCCTTTGCCAAAGCTGTTGCGCGTGACCACAGGCTGTCCGGCGTAGAAGTCCGTGCCATAAGTTGCCAGCGCTTCGGCCCCCTCGCAATGGATAATCTCGCTCAGGCGACCACAGGTGTAGGTGCCGCTCTGATCGTTCATCACAATCTGGTTGCCCTGCTCAGGATAGAGCGCGTCGATCTCCTCGCTCCAGATCCCCAGCACACGCTTCAAGGGGCCGGGATAGCCATTTTCAAAGGCCAGATCATGCTCATCGACCAGACCGCTGAGATACGTTGCAACGAAGGTGCCGCCCTGCTCGACAAACGCCTCGATTCGTTCTGCAACGCCGGGCCTGACCATATAGAGCATCGGCGCGACCACGATACTGTAGCGGCTGAGATCGGAGTCGCTAAAAACGATGTCTACCGAAACGTTGCGGTTCCAGAAGGCGGAGTAGTGCTGACGAATCACTGGCACATACTCTTTCTCGCGAACCGGTCCAACCGTGTCCTGCAAGCCCCACCAGTTGTTCCAGTCAAAGAGCAGGGCCACCTTTGCGGGAGTGGTGGCACCGAGCGTTTTGTCGCCCAGGCGTTCCAGTTCTGCACCAAGCGTTGTAACTTCCTGAAAGACGCGTGCATCGGTGCGTCCAGCATGCTCGACAACGGCACCGTGCATCTTTTCGATGCCGCCACGTCCGCGCCGCCACTGAAAATACATCACCGTGTCCGCTCCATGCGCGACGGCCTGATAACTCCACAGGCGCAGGACGCCCGGCCGCTTCAAGGCGTTGATGGCCTGCCAGTTCTGGCTGCTGGGCGTCTGCTCCATCAGCATAAAAGGCTGTCCGTCGCGCAGACCGCGATGGAGATCGTGTTGGAAAGCGATGTTGGCTGGTGAGTCGTTGGGACGGGGATAGTTATCCCAGGAAACGACATCCATCTCCTTTGCCCACGAGCGATAGTCCAGATCGAAATAGGTTCCCATCAGATTGGTTGTGATCGGTACATCGGGCGAAAAGACGCGAATCGCATCTCGTTCCAACTGAAAGCAGTGTAGCATCATCTCACTCTGGAAGCGTCGATAATCGATGTTTAACCCATGAATTGCGCGCTCACCATCAGCATAGGGAGGCTCGATCTGTTCCCAACTCGTATAGGTGTGGCCCCAGAAAGCGCTCCAATAGCAAGCGTTTAGAGCGTCCAGGCTCTCGTAGCGCTGCTGCAACCAGGAACGAAATTCGCTGGCGCACGTCTCGCAGTAGCAGGTGCCGCCATATTCGTTGGAAATATGCCAGGCGACCAGTGCGGGATGGGCAAAATAGCGTTCAGCCAGGCGACCGGCGATCTGCTGGGCAAAATAGCGATAGTTGGGCGAGGTCGGGCAAAAATTGACGCGGTTCCCGTGATGGCGGCGCTGTCCTGTGTTGTCGGCGCGCAACACATCGGGGTATTGTTGCGACATCCAGGCTGGCTGTGCTGCGGTTGGTGTCGCCAGACAGACGAAGCGACCGGAATCTGCCAGTTTGTCCAGAATGGTATCGAGCCATTCAAAGGTAAAATGTTCCTCATCCGGCTGCAACTGAACCCAGCTGAACACGCCAACGGTCGGAACGGTATAATGACTCCGCTGCATCAAACGAATATCTTCATCCCAGACAGCCGGGGGCCACTGTTCAGGATTATAATCGCCGCCATGCCAGATAAACGAGGCGCGTGGGTTAATGGGCGGAAACGTGGCTGCCTGATCTTTCTCCAGATCCATTGAAGCTACCTCCTAAAAATGGTAAGGTAGTTCGTAGTTTCCCGATTTATCGGGAAACTACGAACTACCTTACTAGACTTGTTCGCAAAAAGTAAGGAACCGGGCCGCATATATCAACGGCCTCGGTCCCTTCATCATTGCACGTAGGCGCAAAGAAAATCAAGCAGGTAGCGTCTGTATTTGTTTGCTGGATGGCACTTCCCTCATGAGGGGAGCGGCTCGAAAGGATGAAAATCCCCTGATCCAACTATTATATTGGCACAATGCGATTGACATTGATCTGGTTGCATTACCAGATCAAGCGAGCTGTTCCTGAATACTCACTTCCTGCAAATTGCCGCTTAGCCAGGGGCTAACAGGATGGCTGCGCGCTATGCTTTTACGCACCCGCTCGATTCGTACTTTGAGCTTTGCCAGATCTTGCACCACCTGTGGGCCATCAGCTGTATGAAAGACGTGTTCTTTTGCACGTGCATACAGTTTTTTCAAATATGTATCGCAAGTTGCCAGGCTCTTTGTTGTTTGCTCGCTATTGCCCTCCGCCACATGCTTCTCCAGGTCCTCCACCTTGCGTTCCAGCCTGCTCAACCATGATATCAGCGCTCCAGCTGTGTTTTCACCCTGCATGTTTTTCTCGCTTCCTCATGATCCCAGCACAAATTATTAAACCTTCTTGACTGCCTACAAATCAATTATACCTTCCCATACCGCATCCCGGCAAAACAAAATGCAGTATCAGGATGTTCAGCTAGCTCTCTATACCAGCAGTATACATAATTTGCATAGATTTTGCGACCATGCTAAAAACGCCAGTCACGTTTCTAGATTACAATAGACAAGAAATACTGCTCAGGACGCGAACATCCTGAGCAGTATAAACGAAGGTGTGGAGCCGAAGCGTGCGAAATATCTAACCCCAACCAATCTCATGGGCATCAGTGAGTACTGTTCGCCCATTTGTTTTGCCTGTACCGTATTCGTAGATTGTTGGTGGCGTATTTGCACCGCTGATCAGGGCAGAACCATTGCCGGTCGAAGAGTTCTGAAGATCGAAGGCCGAGCCATCGGCGTGCCAGGAAGCCGGACCACGCATATAAGGGGTGTAGCTCTGAACGGCGCTGGTATTGGCAAGAGAGGTGGTGAATGGCCCCAACTTTGCGATAATCGAGGGTTCGGTTGCTACTACCGTCTGGCTATCAGGACTCCATGAAAGCAAGACATCGTGGCCGAACAATTCCTGCGGGGCCTGTTTGAACAGTTCAATAGAGGAGCCGTTCTGGAGATTCTGCTCTTGAATACCCATCACTGCCTGAGCGCTGACGAGCTGTGCCACCAGATGATTGCCATCGGGCGAGACATCCCAGCCTGGCAGGACGATCTGCCCCGACTGACTGCTGCTGCACCAGGGTTCAGTGCCCAGATCAAGCACTTTCTTGCTATCCGAATCCGGCTTCGTGACCGAACGGCTATAAATGCTCAGTGTGCTGTCGTCTTTCCCGGGATGCTTGACCGTTTGATAATACAGCATGCCACTGCTGTAGCGCATAGAGAGAAGCAGCGGCTTGTTGTCATCAGTTTTGCCATTATAAAGTGTATTGGCGTCTAAATCGTCGAGCGATATGACCTTTTTCACTGTCTGGGCCGTCAGATCATAGCGATATAACCCCGCGTTCTTGCCATCTTTGGCCCCATTGTACCAGGCAAGCAGGTGTGTGGCATCTTCCCAGAACATATATTGCCAGGCATCGCTTTGCGGTTGACCGCTGGTGGCTGCATGTGGGATGGGCGTCACGGGTGACACCTGCGCCATCGCCTTAGCCTGTGTATCGTAGACATAGAGTGCGCCATTTGCCCCGTAGTCGGGACCGGGACAACCGCCGCCTCCCAGACCTGCTGGCAGAGCATTCATAATAAAGGCCAGATAGCGAGCATCCGATGACCAGAGAGGGAGGTGCCAGAAAGCATTGGGTCGTGCCGTATAATCAAATTTCGTGAGCTGCCCGGAAATGTCACCTTGCAGGTGGACCCAGAGTTGATTCTGACGCACAAAGGCATAGTTCCCGTCCGGCTGCGAATCTGCCGTTGTCGTCGCGGCAGATGTTGGCTGCGATGACGCGGTCGGTGTGGTCATGTTCTGAGCGGTCTCGCTCGGTTCCTGGGAGCCTCCACAGGCGGAAAGCAGGGCAAGAACGAGTAATAATGTAGAAAAGAGAAAAAATTTACTGCGCTGTTTTACCACAAATAATGCTCCTATTGTTTTTCTTGCATTTTTAAACATGGCATAGGGAAAAGGGAGCCACGTCCGTGCTAGAACGAAGGGACCAGATAAGAAAATTCTGGCCCCATTACAATAATCGCATAAACTGTGGTAATTGTATCTAAAAGGGATGACTATGGCACAATTGGTTGTACCCCTTTTCTCTTGTACCATCTTCCTTACTCACCGCACGTCCCGCACAGATTGCTTGTGTGTATATACTGGCAAGTAGAGCAGACCCTTGTCGCGAGGAAGCGATTTGTAAGAAAATAGCACTTGTTATCACGTTCTTTATGACGAAAGGGAAGATTAGCGGTATAGTAGTAAGAAACAATAGGAGGTGCGGACGTGGATGGATTGAAACGATACCCTTTAGCGCAGATCAGTGCGCAACTGGTGTTGCTGCTTGGCATGCTGGGGTTGCAGGCGTGCGGCGTGGACGCCAGAGGGTCCGAACCTGCGGGGTCATCTATTAACTGTCCTCCTGTGCAGAAGACGGATAGTGCAGCACAACGACAATTACGTGCTGCCTGGATCGCCACCGTCACCAATATTGATTGGCCGTCTAAGCCAGGGTTGCCAGTTGCTACGCAGAAGCAAGAGTTTATCAACCTGCTCGATGCGTTGCGACAGATGCATATGAACGCGGCGATTGTTCAGGTCAAGCCAGCGGCGGACGCGTTCTATCCGTCGCACTATGGCCCCTGGTCCCAATATTTGACCGGCACGCAGGGGAAAGATCCCGGCTACAATCCACTGGCGTTTATGATCGAAGAGAGCCATCGTCGCAACCTCGAATTTCACGCCTGGTTTAATCCGTTCCGCGTTAGCTTGCAGGATGATATTCAAAAGCTTGCTCCCAATCATCCAGCGAGACAACATCCTGATTGGGTCGTGAGCTATGGCGGCAAGCTGTATTATAATCCAGGTCTGCCAGAGGTACGCACATTTGTTATCCAGAGCATTCTGGAGGTGGTCAAAAACTACGACATCGATGCGGTCCATCTCGACGACTACTTCTACCCCTATCGCGTCGCCGGGCAGGATTTTCCCGATCAGGCCGCCTATCAGCAATATGGCGCGGCCCACTTCCCCAACAAAGATGATTGGAGACGCGACAATATCAATCGCTTCATGCAAGACCTCGCACAGAGCATCAAACAAGCGAAATCGTATGTGAAGTTGGGGGTCAGTCCCTTTGGCGTCTGGCGCAACAAGAGCGTCGATGCAACTGGCTCCGATACCACCGCAGGCCAGACGGATTACGACGACCTCTTTGCTGATACACGCACCTGGATTCGTCAGGGCTGGCTCGACTACATCGCCCCGCAAATCTACTGGAACTTCGGCTTTCCAGCGGCGGCATATGAGAAACTGGTGCAATGGTGGTCGCAAGAGGTCAGAGGCAAGCGAGTGCAACTCTATATCGGGCAGGCGGCATATAAAATCACAAACTGGTCAGATAGCAACGAGATGCCGAAGCAATTGCAATACAACCTGACGATCCACGAGGTACAGGGGAGCATCTTCTTCAGCCTCAAAGATCTGCTGGCAAATCCGCACAATATTCGAGATCTCCTGAGCAACGATATCTACAAGCAACCGGCGCTGATACCGACGATGCCCTGGCTGGCTGGCAAGGCTCCTCAGAGCGTGGCCCACCTGAGTACACAACAGGCTGGATCAGCAATTGTGCTGCACTGGCAGGATACAACGAACAATAACGCTGCGTATTACGCCATTTATCGCGTCGAAAGCACGCAACAATGCCAGACGATGCTGCTCGATATGACGCGCAAAGCCGGGAACAATAGCACGCAGGAGTTTCGCGATACCACAGCGGTCAAGGGCAAGACATATACCTATTACGTGACGGCGCTGGATCGCCTGCACCACGAAAGCAAGGTCAGTGCTGGGATCAAGATCACAGTGCGTTAGTTCGCCTTTTAAGAAAGTGGCAGGAGAATGTTATCATCTCCTGTCGCTTTTCACCGTACGCCACGCTGCACTATTCCGCCTTTAGACCTCCCGCGCTCACGGGATGCTGATGTGGCAGTCTTCCCCGAGCCAGGCACCTCGTATGGGGGGGTACACAAGGAGAGCAAGAGAGAAGAAGTATTCCTCTTTTCAAGGCGGTAGAATAGGTGCGTGGTATCTTGTCAGCATGCCAGCCATTCCACAAGGATCAAGGAGGTTTTTTGCACATGACAACGACATCCACTATGAACAATCTGGCAGGCAATCATGGCGGAAAAACGCCAGGTGTGCTTCCAGTCAAAGGGCACGAATCATTATGGTGACGATTACTGTTCATGAAGATTGCGGCAATGCGCCGAAGAAATTATTTCTGAAAAATTTTCTCGTTGCGGTCACAAGCCTCGACCGTGCTTTTGTTGCCCGCAACACGACCGACGATATCCGCTGGGACCTCGTTGGCGATCAGTGCATTAGCAGAAAACAGGACGTTCTTACAGCACTTCAACGGTCGAGAAGTGATGAGGTTGTGGAACTGATCATCAATACGATTGTCACGCACGGATACAATGGTGCCGCTAATGGATTGCTGAAGTTCAAAGACGGGAAGACGGTTGCTTTCTGTGATGTCTACCAGTTCCGTGCCTCAACGAACAATGCGCCCATCAAAGCGATCACCACGTATGCGATTGCGCTGGCGTAAAGGTGGGAACAGCATCACCTCCCTTTTTTAATCACCCATTACCCGGAGATGGTATGAAAAGTAATATTAACTAACGGCAGTTTCAGCTGGCACCGTATCGAGGACAGCGCTCTTGTTTTCGTCAACAATCAATCTTTTATAAAGGTCAATCTTGGCTTCGATGACGGTAAGATGCTGCTCAAGTTCCTGCATATGGGTTAGTACTGCTCGCTGATGCTCCTCCAACAGAGCCAGACGTTGCGTCGATGTTGTCGAACCCTGTCTGCGCAAGCGGGTGTACTCTAGCATCTGGCGTATGGGCATTCCGGTAGCACGGAGCCGCATCAGAAACGCGAGCCAGGAGAGATCATCCTCGGTATAGCGACGGTGGCCGCTGCTGGCTCGTCCGACCATATCGAGCAGTCCCACGCGCTCATAATAGCGCAATGTGTGGGCACTCAAGCCTGTGCGCTCGGCCACCTGCTGGATAGTCAATTCTGTATTCATACCAATCATTATATAAGTTAGAGTGCACTCGAAGTCAAGGGAAAATTATCTGTATGGGTTTCAGATTGTGACCTTCCAGACATGAACCGTCGTATCGCTGCCTGTTGATGCAATAGACTTGCCATCGGGCGACCACGCCACAGCATTGACCGGGCTGTTGTGTCCACGATAGATGAAGACCAGTTTGCCGGTCCTGGCTGCCCAGATGCGGACTGTTTTGTCGCTGCTCGCCGATGCGATATACTTCTCATCAGGCGACCATGCGAGCGCATTAATGGCGGAGGTATGCTCCAGATAGGTGAAGATAATGTTTTGCGTTGCCAGTTCCCAGATCTGAACGGACCGATCATCGCTGCCCGAAGCCAGCCATTTTCCAGATGAGGACCAGGAGACCGTGCGAATATCGCTTAAATGTCGATAGGTTGCAATGTTTGTATCGTTTTGTGCAGACCAGATGCGCACCCGTTTCCCGCCGCCTCCCAACGCGATATATTTACCATCCAACGACCACGCGATCGCCAGTACTGGCTGTGAGCCATCAAGATAGCCCGTCGTCACTGTGGCGGTGCTGACCTCTTTCACCCAGGCCAGCCTATGATCGGCCACTGCCAGATATTTCCCGCGTGGAGACCAGCTCACGGCATGCACAGGACTCGATCTGCCATAGTTCTTGAGCATTTTTCCACTGGTTGCATCCCAGATATAAACGTTCTTATCGTCACCTCCTGCCGCGATCTGCGCCCCATCATTCAGCCAGCCAACCGCTCTGATTCCGCTGAACGGACCACGACAGGTTCGCACCATTTTCCCAGTTGCTGCATCCCACATCGGCACGCTATTGCTATTGCCACCAGCAATAATGTATCTCCCATCGGGCGACCACGCTACCGCATTCAGAGAAGAGGCTGCGCCCTGATAGGTTGCCACGGTCTTTCCGGTCGTTGCATCCCAGATCTGGATCGTGCCATCGTTGCCCCCTGAGACGATCCGTGTCCCGTCGGGCGACCATGCTATCGACTGCGAAGGATAGCCGGTGTAGGTCAGCCGCAAACGCGATTTTCCCGATACGCTCTCCCAGAGCGAGACGTTCCCATTGGTATCAAGTGAGGCGAGTTGCTGGCTATCGTGCGACCAGATTAGCGCCTGTACAGCAAGATCCCCATGGGAGGAGAAGATAGTCTTTTTAGAGGTTGCATCCACCACAGCAATAGAGCCATCCTGATACCCGGAAGCCACATTACCGTCGGGGGACCAGCGCACTATCTGGAGCGGATTATTTCTCTTATTGGACATGTGGACTTCGCCCGTATCAACGCGCCAGATATAGAGCGCGCCATCGACGCTGCCAGAGGCGATCAGGGTATCATCGGGGGACCAGGAGAGCGCCAGGACGGTATCCACGTGGCGGGTAAAGATGGCAACGACATTGCCACTCTCGATCTCTTGCACCTGAATCGTCTCGCCGGAGCCAGCAGCGAAATACTTCCCATTATGGGACCAGTCAACGACCATCGCCTCTTGATCGTTGGAAGGCAAGGTACTGTGTCCGTTTGTGGCCCTCCAGATCTGGACCATGCCGTTCTGATCGGCAGAGGCCAGATAATTGCCATCGGGCGGAGACCATGTCACAGCGTTTACACGAGCATTATGCCCATGATAGGTGTACAGCGTCGTCGATTTTGCCGCGTCCCAGATCTGAACCGTGTTGTCATCGCCCCCAGAGGCCAGGCTCTTACCATCGGGGGACCAGGAGAGGGCACGCACAGTTCCGCTGTGGCCGCGATAGATCTGTATCCCCTGCTCAGCATGCAAAGAGTTCCATAGCGCTGCACCTCCCGCAATTGCACCCACCAGAGCCGTCCCGCCCAGCGCTATCATCATCGTGCGCCTGTTCATTAATTGCTGCACGGGTTCCAGCCGCTTCGCAAAAGGGATCGCGCTATGCTTTGCTGGCTGCGTTATGGCATGTAGAGGAGTTGTTCGGGCCAGTTCCAGGAGATAGGCATGTTCCAGGGCATCAGCAAATGCCTGGACGCTCTCATAGCGCTGCTGCGCATCTTTCGCCAGCGCCTTATGCACCACCTTCTCGACTTCATGAGAAACATCTGCATTTTTTGTACTCAGCGGTGGCACTGGACGTGTCTTGTGCTGATTCATGAGATGGAAAAAAGAGCCGCGAAAGGGAGCTTCTCCGCACAACCATTCATAGACGACGATTCCGAGTGCATATTGATCGCTGGCAACGTCGGGATGACCATCTATCTGCTCAGGAGCCATGTAGCGTGGTGTACCCAGCACATCTTTCTTCGCCAGCGGGCCAGTACGCGGCACCACCGTTGCAATGCCAAAGTCGCTCAGTACCACCTCTTGATGCTTACCCAGCAGCATATTTTCGGGCTTGACATCGCGGTGAATCACCTGCTGACCATGAGCATAGTATAAAGCCGAAGCCACCTGTTTGACATAGAGAACCACCAGATCAAGCGGCAAACGGCTGCCTTGCGGGTGTTGCTGGCGTAGTGTGCCACCAGCAATATAATCCATCACCAGAAAGGGAGAGCCTTCTTGCACCGCGAAATCGAGGACGCGTACGATATTGGGATGTACCAGATCAACAAGCGTTTTTGCTTCGGTAAGAAAGTGTTCTGCATCCTGACCAACAAGATGGGCATGAAGCAGTTTGATCGCCGCATGATTGTTCAGATAAATATGCTCGCCCAGATAAACCTCCGCAAACCCTCCCTCGCCTAAGAGACGTAGCAGCCGATAGTTTCCTAGCTGTTCTCCTACACGGTCAACCATACAGAGTCCTTTCTCAGCAATTTTAAGCGGCCTTACTAGAGGCGGAGAATATTACAAAAAAGCTATTGAAAAAGATCTTCTATTTATTCTATAGAATAGAATGCTGTAAAATAGAAAAAGTAACATTTGAGATAAGCGATAATTGAGACAGCTATCAGATTTGTATAGAGAATACCCCAGATTTTACCAATAATGCTCAAGGCTTTTCCCCTTGACGATCTACTGATATTAGATTATAATTTATTAACATTAGAAAAACAAGTAGTTCTGTTAGGTAGTGAGGAGCTTTATGGCACCAAGAGCTGGATTGGACCAGGCGGCGGTTGTGCAGGCGGCGGCGAAGCTGGCTGATGAGGATGGGTGGGAAAATATCTCGCTGGCAACGCTCGCTGCACGATTGGGGGTACGCACGCCAACTCTGTATCATTATGTGGAAGGCTTATCGGGCCTGCGGCGTGAGTTATCGCGCTACGGCCTGCACGAGTTGACAAAGTGGCTGGGCCGAGCTGTCATGGGCAAGGCGGGCGACGATGCGGTTATTGCGCTGGCAAACACGTATCGCGATTTTGCTCATGCTCATCCGGGCCTCTATGCAGCAACAGCGCGGGCCGTTCCCCAGGACGATGAAGAGCTGCTGGCAGCCAGCGAGGAAGCGCTGGACGTTGCGGTACGAGCGCTCAACGCCTATCACCTCTCTCAAGAAGAGGCTTATCATGCAATTCGGATGTTGCGCAGCTTCGTACATGGTTGCGTCACGCTGGAAACTATTGGAGGCTTCGGCATGCCACTGGAAGTTGACGAGACCTTTCGCCGCCTCATATCAATGTTTATTCACTATCTTCATCGCTCTGACACGAAAAGCGAGAGCGACCAATCCTGATAGGTATAAGATCTCACCTGTGCCGTAATCGCGAGGATTATGACACAGGATGAGAATCTTGCATTGCTGTACGCTATCTAGACATAGACCTGATCGATATAACACCAGCGCCAATCTTCGCCAGGCTCAAACGATTGGATAATCGGGTGATGGGTGGCGTGAAAATGTTTGGTGGCATGCTTGTTTTTGGAGGAATCGCAGCAGCCAATATGACCACAAACCAGGCATTCGCGCAGATGTACCCAGCTATCCCCCATTTGCAAACACTCTTCGCAACCTCCAGCGCTCGGCTGAACATCACGAATCTCATCGGTATGGACACATGTTTTCGCCATAGTGTTCCTTTCCTTCTCGTTATTGAACAATTAAAACTGCATCAACAAGCACAACAACGCTATCGTGCTGTTTGTAAGCTATGCCGATCAATTGTACTCGTGTAGTCCAAACATCTCCTTCCCCTCCCTCTATATAATATTACTCAAAATCGATAGCATATGGAAAGGGAATGACTATGTCATTATGTCTAACTCAGCAAGATGACAATCTGGTAATTGATACCTCATCTCATTGACATATGCCAGATCTTCATGTATGCTATTCGTAATAGATATACAGTCTCATTAAGGAGTAATTGTTCATGTCCTTTTCTTTTTCAAGGAAGATTGTTCTCTGGCTCTCATTAGCCGGTATCGCTTTATTTCTTCTCAGTGCATGTGGTGGGAAGGCAACAGGGAGCGTGCCCAATTCTACGTCGCAAACTATTGTAGTGGTCGCTGCCGAAAACTTTTATGGCGATATCGCGCAACAGGTGGGAGGCAGCCATGTTAACGTGCAGAGTATTCTCTCCGATCCCAATGTTGATCCTCACGAATACGAAGCAAACACGAAAAGCGCGCTGGCCGTATCGAAGGCACAACTGGTGATCGAGAATGCTGGCGGTTATGATGGATGGATGGATAAATTGCTCTCCAGCTCGCCCAACAGCAGCCGCGTTGTCATTAAAGCTTTCGACATCGCCAAAGTCAAGCTACCCGATAACGAGCATGTGTGGTACAGTATCGATAACGCGAGCACCATTGCTCAGGCAATTACTGATAGCTTGAAGAAGCTGAACCCGGCCAGCGCGACGGAGTTTGACCGCAATCTGCAAAAGTTCCAGGCGGCGCTTCAGCCGGTGCAGCAGAAAATAGCTGAGATCAAGACGAAACATGCCAATGCGCCCATTGGTTTGACCGAGACCATCTTTTTGTATCAGAGCGGACCGCTGGGCCTCAATGTGCTGACCCCGCCGGAGTTCCAGAAGGCCATCGCTGAGGGGAATGATCCGCCCGCCAACGCTGTTATTACAGCCGAGAACCAGATCACGAAGCGTCAGATCAAAGTGCTTATTTTTAATGAGCAAACCGTCACTCCAATCACAACCAGGCTGGAAAATGACGCGAAGAGCAGCAACATCCCGACCTTGCCAGTGACCGAGACCATGCCATCCAGCAAGACCTACCAGAACTGGATGCTCGATCAGTTGAATGCGCTTGAGCAGGCGCTAGGAAAGTCATAACGATATTGGTGTATCTGGGAGGCTACTCGAATATGGCAGGGGCGACGGCTTGTCCTCGCCCTGGCTCGCAATATCGGCAATGGGGTAAAACAGGCGAGGACAAGCCGTCGCCCCTGCCATATTCGGCCTTACCCACAGAGGAGTTCGTGGATGCACCAGATTATAAATTGTAATGATTTATGGCGGTGATCCCCATGTCGTATTCGCGCGAATACGACATGGGAGGGAATTGGGAAGCAGGAGGCGAAGATTTTTGTGAGTACTGCATCAGTCATAGAGTTAGAACAGATACAGATCCGTTTGGGGGGGCTGACCATTCTGGAAAATGTCTCCCTGGCGATTAATGAGGGAGAGTTTATTGCTGTCCTTGGACCTAACGGAGCCGGGAAAAGCACGCTGCTCAAGCTATTGCTGGGCTTGATACGCCCCTCAGCAGGCACTATCCGCGTGTTGGGGCGTCCACCCAGGCGCGGTAACGATGCCATCGGCTACGCGCCGCAGCATCGTACGTTAGAGGCGGAGCTTGCGCTGCGCGCTCGCGATATCGTCGGATTCGGTCTGGACGGCAATCGCTGGGGACCAGGCTGGCCGAGCCGCAAGCGTAACGCACTGATTGAGCAAGCGCTGGAAGAGGTGGATGCACTGCACTTTGCCAACGCCCCGGTCGGGCAGCTCTCCGGCGGCGAGCAGCAGCGCTTGCTGATTGCCCAGGCTCTTTTGACCAATCCTCGCATTCTGCTGCTTGATGAGCCGCTGGCAAACCTTGATCTCACGCATGAGCGCGAGATTGTGAGCGTCGTTAACCGGATCTGTCGTGCCCGTAACGTCGCGGTCCTGCTGGTGACACACGATGTCAATCCACTGTTGCCAGTGGTAGATCGTGTTATCTACATTGCACATGGTCACAGCAAGATCGGCACGCCGGACGAAGTGATCACCAGCTCCACTCTGACCGAGTTGTACGGCTCTCCGGTCGAAGTCGTTCACGCCCTGGATCGTTTGTTTGTTGTTGGTGCGGATACATAGGCTACAGGCAGGGAACTATGTTTGAGATGGGTTTTGAAATATTACAGGCTCCGTTTATTCAGAACGCGCTGCTGGCGGGGTCATTGATTGCGGTCGCAGCAGCCATTATCGGCTACTTTCTGATCGTGCGCGGCCTGACCTTTACGGGCCATGCGCTGCCCAACATTGGCTTTGCTGGTGCGGCTGGTGCGGTTCTGCTGGGCGTCGATCCCGTTTTTGGCCTGTTTGCCTTTACCATTGCCGCAGGAGTCGGTATTGCGCTGCTGGGCAAAGAGGTGCGAGAGCGCGATATCTCCATTGGTATCCTTATGACCTTTGCCCTCGGTCTGGGACTGCTCTTCCTCTCGCTCTATTCCGGCTATGCACAGCGCGTCTATAGCATCTTATTTGGCACCATCCTCGGCATCAGTCAGGAAGACGTGCTGATTACCGCCCTGATGAGCCTGTTGGTGTTGATCGTCCTGTTTGTTCTCTTTCGTCCTTTGCTCTTTAGCTCGCTCGATCCCGATGTGGCGGAGGCGCGAGGCATACCAGTGCGCTTGCTGGCAGCCCTTTTCCTCGTGCTGGTGGCCGTGACGATTTCGATGGCTATCCAGGTTGTCGGGGCTCTGCTGGTCTTTACTCTACTTATCGGACCTGCCGCCACCGCGATTCGCATCTTTCACCGGCCGCTGTGGGCGATTGTATGCGCCGTTGTGCTGGGACTCTGCTACACCTGGTTGGGAATCGTGCTGGCTGCGCTCCAGGGCGATTGGCCGGTGAGCTTCTTTATCGCTACTATCTCTTTTGCTATCTATCTACCTGTGCGTCTCCTCTCTCCGCTCTGGCTGGGCAATCGCAGCAGAAAGCAGATAGCACGTGCACCAGAGACACCAGCGCAACTTGAGACTGTTACTGCTAACGAGGCCGCAACGACCATGCAGGAAGCGACGCGTTCGTAGGGAGGAGAGATTATGTTCAGTCTGTTTCAATATGAATTTGTCCAGAACGCCTTTCTTGGCGGGACCATTATCGCGATTGTGGCGGCGGTGGTCGGCTATTTTGTGGTGTTGCGTGCCCAGGCGTTTGCTGCCGAGGCGCTGACCGATATTGGCTTTGCTGGTGCGACTGGTGCTGCTATCCTCGGTTTTGGTGCTCTGCTTGGTATGTTGCTTCTGACGTTGCTCTCGGCTCTGGGAATGGGGGCGCTGGGAGAGCGGGTGCGTGGACGCGACATCGAGATTGGCATGGTGTTGTCGTTTGCGCTGGGACTGGGCGTGCTTTTCCTCAGCCTGTACACCCAGAATAGCGCAGCCCATGCAACGGCGGGAATTGGTATTCTGTTTGGCTCGATTCTGAGTATTGGCCGTCAGGACGTGTGGACCGCGCTTGGCTGTAGCTGTGTAATCCTGCTGGTGCTGACGATCCTCTTCCGACCGCTGCTCTTCGCCTCGGTCGATCCCGAAGTGGCACAGGCGCGAGGGGTGCCGGTGCGTCTGCTTTCCGTTGCCTTCCTGATTATCCTGGGCGCAACAGCAGCTCAGGCGGTAATGGTGATCGGCGTGCTACTGGTCTCGGCTCTGCTCATCGCTCCCGCCGCTACCGCTGAGCGACTTACGCATCGTCCCCTGACCGCGCTGCTCCTCTCGGTGGTATTGAGCCTTGCGTTCACCTGGATCGGCTTGATTCTGGCGTTTATGGGAACCGGGCGACATCTACCTGTGGGCTTCTACATTTCCGCGCTTGCCGCCCTCTCCTATTTTAGCGCCGTTCTCATCAGCCGACGCGAACGTACCGTGCGGCGAGAGAAGAAGGTAGGCTGTTGCAGCGAGCGAGAAGAGCGTGTTCCGATGGCATTATAAAACGTTATTGGGCGTCTCCATGGGAGTTGGTTTCTGTATGGAGGTGTTGCGGGCCTGGGGCAAACGGAGCGTGGCAGTTGTTCCCTCCCCTGGAACGCTGGTGAGCGTCAGAGTGCCATTGTGTACTTTTGCAATGCCATGAGCGATGGAGAGTCCCAGCCCGGTCCCGCCAGCTTCACGTGAACGGGCCTTATCCACGCGGTAGAAGCGCTCTCCCAGATGTGGGAGATGCTTAGGGGCAATGCCGACGCCCGTATCGCGCACCTCAACCAGCGCATCGTTATCGCGTATAGCTGTGAGAATCGAGATCGACCCGCCCGATTTGTTATATTTAATGGCGTTATCGATTAATACCAGCACGGCCTGTTCCAGCAGTGAAGAGTCGCCGATCACGCAGGGAGAGTCCTGGCTCTCGATCTTGAGCGTGATCTCTTGCTGCTCGGCAAAGGCTTTGACGCGTTGAACGACGGCTTGTGTCACATGATCGAGATAGACAACCTCGTGTTCGCGATGATGGTCGATATCGCCAGCGTCCAGGCGAGCAAGCGTCAACATACGGTTCGTCAGCGTCGCCATATGGTTAACTTCGGAAACTATATCTTCCAGCAGCATCACATCCTCTTCGGCCAGATGCTTACGTCCCCGCAGCAGCACATCAGCATCGGCATGCAGCAGCGTGAGGGGCGTGCGTAGCTCGTGCGAGGCGTCGGCGATAAAGCGCTGTTGACGTGTAAATGCCTGACGTGTTGGCTCCAGAGCGCGATGGGCCAGGAAAAGCCCACCCAATCCCGCTCCTATCAGGGCCAGCATGCCCAGGATCAATAAGAGCGTCAGCAAAATATGTAGCGTATCTTCCTGCACCGCGACCGATGTTCCCACCTGCAACACAATCTGCTGGGAGCCGCGTACTGTAATAATTTGAGCGCAACGATAAATAGGGCCGATGGACCCGCCGCCATCCACGATATCGTTCACAGCTTGGCCAGTTTGCCATGCCTTTTTTGCCAGTGCATTGGAGAGGAATGCCGTTGATGTTTGCCCGCCGCTGACGCTGCCTATGAGCATACCATTCTGATCGAAGCAGGCAACCATAAGATTGGGGTCAGGCTCCGCTGGCCTCTCCCCATTATAGGGGCTGGGGTCGGGGTCGCGTCTGAAGATAGGCGAACTGGACATAGACGAGCAGGGAGCAATCGGGGCGTACTGCCATTGCCTGGCCCGTTCAAGTGCATGCTCTGTCAAATAATTTTGAGTTGAGCGGAAGAGTACCTGCTCGACCCCCACATAGAGCGCAGCTCCGAACAGCACAAGCGCCACCGCCAGCACGCTGCAATACCAGAGCGTGAGACGCAGCCGCACGCCACGAAACATGCCTGCCCCTGGCTCTCTTGAGCGAGTCGATCTTCTCAATGGCAGCGCTGAATGCAATTTGTGTGTGTGATCTTTGCTGCTCTTGCTCATAAGCTTGCTTCTCCTCAACCAGCGCATCAGCCTTCGATCTTATAGCCTACACTACGTACCGTCTTGATGAGCGAACGAGAGAAGCCCCGGTCGATCTTATCGCGTAAATAGTGTATGTAGATATCCACCACGTTTGAGAGTGCCTCCGAATCATAGCTCCAGACCGCATCGATAATCTGTGTACGCGTGAGTACCTGGCCCGGATGTCGCATCAGATATTCCAGCAAGGCAAATTCTTTCGCCGTCAATTCGATGATATGTCCAGCTCTCTGCGCCTCATGCCGCACTAGATCGAGCTTCAGATCGCCAACGCACAACTGAGTCTCCATTTCCAGCGGTCGATCACGTCTCCGCAATAAGGCGTTGATGCGGGCCAGTAGCTCCTCCATCGCAAATGGTTTGGTCAGGTAGTCGTCGGCACCTGAGTTGAGGCCGCGCACCCGATCCTCAACGGCACCGCGCGCAGTCAGCATCAAGACGGGAGACATCACGCCCTGGTTGCGCATCTGGTGGCAGATCTCAATGCCATCAACATCTGGCAGCATCACATCGAGAATCACCATATCATAGGTGCCGCTGGTGGCAAGCAGCAGCCCCTTCTCGCCATCCAGGGCCAGATCGACCGTGTGGCGCTCTTCCAGCAGGACGCGACGCAACAAAGTGGCCAGACGCCGCTCATCTTCGACAACCAGGATTCGCACAACTTTCCTCTCTGTTTTTCCAAAAGTGCTGACATGCCAAAGGGATGGGCGACAACCGCAAGGGATTGTCGCTACTATACCATCTGTACTTTACTATACCAATATTGGAGCCAGATTGGAAATTGATGATCTCTTGAAGAATATTTGAGAGTTTCCACACATCTTTCTAATGAACCTCCAATACAAGAGTGTTATGGTAGTAACCGTCAGCAGTATGATGAATTTTAACAATAGTGCGGAGGACATCGCGAATGTTTCTTCAAGACGATAGAGAAAATGTATACGACCAGCCATCTATACCATATCAACCCGCGTATCAAGAGACGGCATTCAGGGCCAATCAAGAGCAAGAAGCTGCGACATCATCGGTAGAGCGTGGTGCGCGGATGCCAAAGGAGCGTGCCAGAGCACTCGTCAATGCCTGGAAGCGCTGGATTGTCGTGGCTTCTCTGGCGAGCATGGGTGCGTTTGCTGGCCTGGTTGCCACCCATTTACCGGCATCGGCCACGACGGAGCAGCAGCCCACTAGCACAACGACCACCTCCAACAACAATACGCAGACGACGACTTCAGGTGAGCGCCATCATCATAGACACAATGATGACGATGTTTCCTCATCGAGTGATTCATCGTCTGGCAGCTTTTTCCAGCAGCAGGGAGGTGATCAATTTGGCTCGTCCAGCTCAGGCCAGCAGCCAGTCACTCGCTCCCACTCCTCATAAGGATCTCTTCTTACCTGTTGGTATGCAGCGTCAGGAGTTTCGTGCAATGGGCACCATTATTGAACTGCTATTGCCACAGGGACAGGCAGAGCAAGGAGGCGAGGTGGTGCGTCTGTTGTTTGCCCATTGGGAACAGACGTTGAGCCGCTTTCAAACCAATAGCGAACTCTCGCGGCTCAATCGTGCGTCAGGCCAGTCAACTCGGGTCAGTCGGTTGTTGCTTGACGTGCTGCAAACGGCTCTGGCCGCGGCGCAGGCGACCGAAGGGATGTTTGATCCGACCCTGCTCAACCAACTGGTGCGCATAGGCTATGATCGCAGCTTTGATATTCTCCCGTTGCGCCTGCCCGACGTGTTCTCAGCAGCGATTCCCGGTGGCGGTTGGCGAGCAATCAAGATCCAGCACGATGGCGAGCAATCGTATGTGACGCTACCGGAAGGCGCTGCGCTGGATTTCGGCGGGATCGCGAAAGGCATGGCGGTTGACGCCTCGCTCAAGCGGCTCAAACGGCTTGGCATTCAAACGGCCCTGGTCAATGCGGGTGGTGATCTGGCCGTGCTTGGCCTGCCTACTCATATGGAACACTGGTCGGTTGGCGTTCAGGGGAAAGATGTTACCTGGAATATTCCCTTGCGAAGTGGCGCGCTGGCAACTTCGGGGACGGGCCGCCGTCGCTGGCAGCAAGGCACCCAACAACGACACCACCTGATCGATCCGCGCACGGGAGAATCGGCTCAGAGCGCCCTCTGGTCCGTCTCTGTGGCAGCCGGACGCTGCGAACAGGCCGAAGTCGCGGCGAAAGTGGCTTTTCTACTGGGGCCGGAGGACGGCAAAGCCTTTCTACACAAATATGGACTCGCTGGTCTGTTTCTCTGCGAGGATGGCGGATGGACGACCGCTGGCTCCTGGCCGATAGATCGTATGCAAACAATAGAGGAAAAATAATGCAACTCTGGACATCAATTAGTTGGACGCTGGTACGTGCAAGCGGCCTGACTGCCTACCTGCTGCTCTGCCTCTCGGTCATTACAGGGCTGGCCCTCTCTTCTCACTGGCAATCAGCTGCGAAATGGCCGCGTCTGATCAATAACGAGCTACATAACTTTCTGACGCTGCTCAGCCTGATCTTTACAACCATACATGTACTGACAGCCTGGTTCGATCCCTTCACCCATTTTGGCTGGCAAGAGATCTTCATCCCCTTTGCCACCAGCTACCGGCCCGTCTGGATGGCGCTGGGCATTCTCGGCCTCTACCTGGGATTGGCAGTGGGCATCAGTACATGGTTACGTCCCTACATCGGCTATAGCTGGTGGCGCAAGTTCCATATCGTGACATTCGGGGTCTATCTCCTCGCGCTAACCCATAGCATCTTCACTGGCACCGATAGCCCGGCGTGGTGGGCTGTTGGTTTGTATGCCGGGAGCGCCGCTCTGGTGGGCATACTGCTTGTGATACGATTGAGCGAGAAGAAGACCCGACCAGAGCAGGCGCGGCAACCCGTCGAAGCTATGCAAAGGCGCTAGCTAATGGGACTGCTTAACGTCGGCCAGCCGTTGCTACTCCAATTCACCTGTCGGATATAGATCTTGACGGCTCCATTGGCAGAGGCATCGTACCAGTGATGGATCAGCAGCGTTCTGCTCCCATCCTGGTAGAGCGACTCTCCGCCGGGACCGCGCATATTGCCGGAGCTTTGCAACAGGATCGTATACCCACCCTGATCCATGCGTACACCCGATTCATCCATATACGGGCCGGTAATGCTGCTCGAACGTCCCACAACGGTCTTGTAGGTGCTGTTTGCCCCCTGACAACAATTATCGATGGAGGCAAAAAGATAATAGTAGCTGCCGTGATGGAAGATGTAGGAGGCTTCGATTGCATCAGGCGAGGCCCGTTGTGCAAGCGCGTAGATGGTCGTATCACTTGACGAGGGCTTAAAGGTGCTGGCATCGAGGCGGCGCAACTTCAGACCGCTCCAGAAGGAACCAAAGGCCAGCCAGGGCACATCGTTGCCATCAAAGGACAGGTTGGGATCGATGGCATTGTAGTTATTCGAGGTCGTTGAGCGCAGGACCAGCCCCCGATCAACCCAGTGATAGCGCGAATCAGACGGGTCTAACGTGACATTTGTAGCCAGGCCAATAACCGAGTTATTCGAGCCAAAGGTGGACCCGGCATAGTAGAGGTAATAGATACCATTGACATAATGAATATCGGGTGCCCACAGATCGGTAATCGAGCCAACTGCGCTTGTCACCCAGGATGGGATGCTGCTAAAAACGGTGCCTTTGTCGGTCCAGGTTACAAGATCAGGCGACGTTCTGATCTGAATCCCTCCACCTGTCGAGAAGACATAATACGTGCTACCTTGCTTGATGAGAGTGGGATCATGAGCTGCTAGATCGCCCTGGATATTTGGTGCCAGAGCGTGAGTGCTGGCAGCTCTTGCGCCCGATGGCGAGAGCAGAGCAAGCAGGCTAAAAGCCAGGAGAACTGTACTGCTCAGCAAAACATTGAGAAGTTGAGGGCATGGTCGTTTCATGAGCATCATGCTAATCCTTTCTTATATCATCCTGATATATAACCATTAACCTTGCACCATTGCACAGGTAGCATAGCATGAAAAATGCTCAAAATCAAATAAGATGAGAATGTGTGTTATTGTGGAGACTCAATTCGTAGTGGAGCGATTTATCGCGTTGGGACCGCATCAGAAGCACCTCCACCAACGCGATAAATCGCTCCACTACGAAAGAGATTGCTGGATTCGTTTGGTAAAGTTCATAATTGGTGCATCCGGCAAGTGAAGGGAGAATAGCTCTGAGCGCAGAAGATGTTTGGGCACCCGTAGCGACAAGGGGTGGTGTGGAGGGATTGTGGGGGCCTTGCGCTTGTCGCCCTCCCCTTCATCGCTGCTCGCCACGTTGCCAGAGGGAGAGGACCATTTGGGGGCGAGAGCGACAAGCGCAAGGCCCCCGTAGCCCTCCACACCACCCCTTGTCGCTACGGGTGGGGAGAACCTCTCCTCTCCCCGGAACATTTGCTGGATGCACCAATTATCGGGAAGCTACGAACCTGTTTCATTTAATTGTTTTGAATATACCTCTGCTTGTGCTGTATCGCCTCTTGCCCGAGCTACTTGAGTTAAATAGGTCAGAGCTTCACGGATAAAATGGTCTTCGGAGCGCTCACGAGCGAGCAGCAGCGCCTCGCGGAGATGCACTTCGGCCTGATTATACTCCTCCTGCTTTGAGGCCACATGGCCTAGATGTAATAGCACCGGCAGGACCGTTAGCGTGTCGCCGGACCAGATCGCGAGGTGGTAGGCTCGCTGGAGATGGAGCTTTGCCTGTTCGTAGAGGCCGCGAGCCAGCAGGAACGGCGCAAAGGCCACGACGCCCTGCATAAACCTGGGATGCTGTCCCGCCTCAAACGCATATTTCAAGCCAGCCAGAATGTTGCTGCCCTCTCGCTCTAACAACTCGTAATCGCCTGCATGCTTGTCAAGGTAGGCCACGACATAGGCTACGAGCCGTTCGCTTGCCAGCGTTTCGGTCAGGGAGGTGCTGGCGTAGTCGGCAATGGTCTGATGCAGGGTGTAGCGTCCGGCGCCGCTGCTCTCAAGCAGGCCCGCATCGGACAATTGATCGAGGACTTCCACCGGAGCCTGGGCAACGGCGAGTGCAGCCTCTTCCGAAAAGCTATTGGGTTTGGGAGGGAACACGGAGAGCATGCGCAACACGGCCCGCGCTGGCTCCTCCAATTGCTGATCGCTCACTTCAATCACTGACTGCAACGAGATCGGGGTGCCAGCTTCCAGGCTTGGCGAGCGCTCTACCGGGGATTGGGCTTCGCTTAAATGCAACCGCTGGGGCGCATCGTGCAAACGCTTCAGCGCGGCCCGAACGCGGCGAGGCTGGTTGCTGTGCGCTTGAGTTTGAAGATACTTTCCCATCAACGTCAGGGCCAGGGGCAGTCCTCCCACCGCCTGCACAAGCACCTTCGCAGCCCTTCTATCATGCGCTACTGCTGTCGGAGCCAGTTGTGTTAACAGAGCCAGACCATCATGAATAGGAAGCTCGTGCAGCATATGGGCACTATCGCTTGCCAGGCTCACAGCAATGCCTGGAAAGCGCGTGGTAACTAGCAGCGCGCAATTGGGGCCGCCCACTTTGAAGGGAAGCACTGCCTCTCGGTCCCACGCATCATCAACAACCAGCAGCATGCGCCGCGTCCCGATAGCTTCTCGCAAAGCAACAGCCCGTGTCACCAGTGCGATATCGTTGGACGGCTCAGCTTTTCCTTGATACTCTCCGTCCGCCTGAACAGCTTTTGTCTCTTCATGAGGATAGTGCAACATACGAGTATATTGTAACCAACGGCTGAGCTGCTCTAGAAGATTGGGATGTGGACCCAGGCCAGCCCAGAGGATACCGTCACGAAACGTCTCAAGCACGCGGGGGTGATGCACTACCTCAATCGCCAGCGCCGTTTTGCCCACGCCTGGCAGACCGCTCAACGCCACATTTTTTCCAACACACACCTGTTCCACTAGACGTTGAAGCACGTCCTGACGACCCACTAGATTGCGTCCCTCATTGGGCAGGGGAGGGATTAACGGATCATAGAGCGAGGCCGACAATGGGGGAGAGGGCGTGAATGGCTCATCTTCGCCCTCATCCTCAATAAAACCGAGGTCACTGGCACTTTTGCCAAAAAGTGCGCAGAGTTTTTCGCGATAATGGGGATACGGCGACGAGACGCCACGTTCCCAGCGGCTCACATTGCGTTCCAGGGTGCCGATTTCCTGCGCGACCCTGGACTGGGACCATCCGCGCAGTTCTCGCTCATGTCGGAGTCGTTGATTGGGCTTCATCCTTGCGTCCTTCCACATCCTGGCCCCATCCGCCGCCGCCGGGAGAAGCAATAATCAGGCGATCTCCTGGCTCTGTGCGAAAATGGGCCTTTCCAGCAAGCAATGTCTCCTGTCCCTCGTGTAGCAGACGATTCTCGCCGCACTTGCCCGGCTCTCCTCCATGCAGTCCATAGGGAGGCAAGCGGCGGCGCTCGGTCAACAGTGTGACGGTGGTAGGAACCTCAAAAGTAATCTCGCGAATCAGACCATCACCTCCACGAGCAGCGCCGCGTCCACCGGAGCCATCGCGAAGTTGATAGCGGGTGATCCGCAAAGGATAGGCATACTCGAACGCCTCAATAGGAGTATTCAGAGTATTGCTCATGTGGGTATGCACTCCCGAAAGCCCGTTCAGCCCTGGACGCGCTCCCATGCCGCCACCCATTGTTTCATAGTACGCGAAAGGTTGCTGCGTGCGCGGATCGATGCCACCCGCCGTAATATTGTTCATCGTTCCCTGGCTGGCCGCTGGCACAACGTCGGGCAACGCCTGTGCAAATGCTCCCAGAATAACATCCGTAATGCGTTGTGAAGTCTCCACATTGCCCTGTGCAACGGCGGCAGGTGGGCGCGCATTAACCACCGTTCCACCAGGAGTAATCACCGTGACGGGTGCGAAGGTGCCATGATTCATCGGGGCGTCGTCGGGCATCAAACAGCGAATCACGTAATATGTGGCAGATTTCGCGACCGCCGCCACCGTGTTGACGTTGCCGAGCACCTGCGGACTACTGCCGGTAAAATCGACGGTCACATGATCGTTACGCACGATGACAGCGACGGTCAGAGGGATCGGCGTCTCACTGATGCCGTCATCGTCGAGATAGTCGGTGAACTGGTAGGTGCCATCGGGGATCTGTTCAATCGTGGCCTCTGTGATGCGCCGGGCGTAGGCGATGAGCGCCTCGAAGTGTTCTTCCAGCGTGGGGAGTCCCCAGCGATCAACCATTTCCTGCAAGCGCCGAACAGCCGTGCGATTGGCGGCAACCTGGGCCGTCAGATCTCCGCGCCGTTCGTCCGGCGTACGCACATTACGCAATAGCAGCGAGAGCAGCGCTCGATTGGGCTGACCAGCTTCCCACAGCTTGATCGGTGGAATAATCAGACCTTCCTGATAAATCTCGGTTGCCAGCGGCATCGAACCCGGCGACATGCCCCCGACATCGGAGTGGTGCGCGCGATTGGCTGCGAACCCGATCAACCATTGCTCGTTGTCGATCTCCACAAAGATAGGTGCAATGAGGGTAATATCTGGCAGATGAGTACCACCGAGAAAGGGATCGTTAAGTGCAATGATATCTCCGGGTGCGAAGTGGTCGAACGAGACGAGAGCCGCTGCCACCGAATCGGGCATGGAGCCGAGATGCACCGGGATGTGGGCTGCCTGAGCGATGAGCTGACCGTGAGCATCGAAGAGGGCGCAGGAGAAGTCGCGCCTCTCCTTGATGTTCGGCGAGTAGCTGCTATGCGTCAACACCACACCCATCTCCTCAGCAATCGCAGTCAGAGCGCTACGAAATATTTCCAGGCTGATAGGATTTACCACGAAACAGTCCTTTCTTCTCTCTCTTGCGCCTCAGTCGGTTCAATGATGAGGTTGCTGACAGCATCCACGTGTCCATGCCAGCCAGGAGGAACCACTGTGGTTGTATCATATTGCGTAATAATGGCAGGTCCGGTAAAAGTATAGCCAGGAAACAAGGCTGAGCGTTCGTATACAGGCACTTCATGGGTCGCTGGCTGTTCCGACTCGGCGAATGTTACCTTGCGCCTCATCACTGGCTCAGCACAGGTACCTCTCACCATCTCCTGTTGCTCTAATACGGGCGCGGTGGCGAGACCTCTGGCTTTGAGCCGCACATTCACTACCTGCACGCGCTCGTTGGGATCGCAGTAACCATAACGTCGCTCATGGGCTGCGTGGAAGTCGTTAGCGGCACGCGTCAGATCCCCATCAAATGGGATTGTCAATTCGTACGACTGTCCCTTGTAGCGTAGATCGAGATAGCGCTCGATGACGATCTTTTCGGGCGGAACATCTTCGTGCAACAGATCGGCGCGTCCCTGGCTCTCAAGCTCATCGAGGGCAGAGGCGACCACATTCTGTGCCTCTTCGGTCAGTACCATCACGGTACGCACATAGTCTTTCAGGATATCGGCGATCAACATGCCGAGCGCCGAGAGAACTCCCGGAGTTGCGGGTATCAGCACACGTGGAATGCGCAGAGCCGCCGCCAGTTCGCAGGCGTGCAGCGGACCAGCGCCACCGAAGGCAACCAGCGTAAAATTGCGCGGATCGCCGCCGCGCTCGACCGAGATCACACGGATCGCCGCCTCCATATTGGCATTGACGATACGGATAATGCCCAGCGCCGCCTCTTCAAGCGAAGTGCCAAGTCTGCGCGCAATCTTGCCTATTACATTGGTTGCCTCCTCCATATCCAGGTACATCGCACCGCCCAGGAAGGCATCGGGGATCAGTCGTCCCAACACGACATGCGCATCGGTTACGGTCGCCTCGTCGCCGCCACGTCCATAGGCAGCTGGACCAGGATCGGCCCCCATCGACGCGGGACCAACGCGCAACGCGCCGCCCAGATCGAACCAGGCCATGCTACCACCGCCAGCACCCACCGTATGGATATCGATCATCGGCAATTTTGTAGGGTAGCCGCCGATCTTGCCTTCAGTCGTCTCGGTCATGACACCATCGACCAGCGCCACATCTGTTGAGGTGCCGCCTATATCAAGCGTGATGATCTGCGAAAAATTGGAGGCGCGGGCAACAAACGCTGCTCCCACCACACCTGCCGCCGGGCCGGAGAGCAGGGTTCGCGCCGCCTCGCGCCGGGCCATCATGCTTGATATCGAGCCGCCATTGGATTGCATGATACGCAGAAGGGCGTGTGTCGGTAGCTCTTGCTCAAGTCGTTCCAGATAGCGGTCGATCAACGGTCCAATATAGGCATTTAGCACGACCGTACTGGTGCGTTCATATTCGCGAAATTCGGGCAAAACTTCGCAGGATGCCGAGACGTAGCGCCCGGTTGCGCGAACCGCCTCAGCCACGCGCTGCTCATGGGCGGGATTGACGAAGCTAAAGAGGAGTGAGATCGCCACCGCATCGACATCCTGTTCCTGCAAGGCAGCGAGGGCGTTTTGTAGCGAGGCTTCATCCAGCGGAATCAACACATCGCCGCGCTCATTGAGCCGCTCGACGACTTCCAGGCGGCGCGAACGAGGGACCAGCGGGGGCACTTTTTGGACGCGCAGATCATAGAGTTTGGGGCGTGTTTGCCGACCGATCTCCAGCACGTCACGGAAGCCAGCGGTTGTAATCAACGCAGTACGCACGCCCTTGCGCTCAAGCACCGCATTGGTCGCGACCGTCGAACCGTGTACGAGGACATATAGATCTTGCATGGCATTCAGCTGTCCAAGACCGCTCAAAATGGCTCTCGATGGATCATCCGGGGTTGAGAGTACCTTGAAGACCTTCAGCTTGCCATCCTGCAACAGCACGATATCCGTGAAGGTTCCCCCGGTATCAACGCCAGCCAATAAGTGAGTCATAATCGTATCATCTCCTTCAACAAAACCTGCGCATCTCCTTCATTGTATCTCTTAATTGTGGAGGAATATGGCAGGGGCGATGGCTGGTCCTCGCCCGGCTCCACAGGCCACACGATGGGGCAAACCAGAGCGAGGACCAGCCATCGCCCCTGCCATATTTGGCTCTCCGGTTTCATTTGCCGGATGCACCAATATGACAATTTAATCGGTCGCTACCAGATGCTCGCCTCGTGTTTCTGGTAGGAAGAGCAGGGCAAGCAGGCAGAGAGCGTAGCCCAGCGCGCCAAAGCCAATCGCGCCAGCCAGACCGACCGTGACGGAGAGCAGACCGATAATCGTCGGGAAAAAGGCTCCTAGACCGCGCCCAAAGTTATAGGTAAAGCCCTGCCCGGCACCTCTTGCCTGACTGGGGAAGAGTTCCGCCAGATAGGAGCCAAAGCCGCTGAAGATGCCCGATGCGAAGAAGCCCAGCGGCGCTCCCAGGATCAGCAGCACTACGTTTGCCCCTGTTGGGATCTGCGTATAGAGATAGATCAGTAGCCCGCTACAGACGGCATACAGGGCAAAGGTAGGGCGACGACCCAGCCAGTCGTTGATATAGCCACTAATAACATACCCCAGGAACGAACCAATAATCACGGTGGCGAGATAGGGAACGCTGCCCACAATCGAGAGGTGCCGCTCCGTTTTAAGAAAGGTTGGTAGCCAGGTGAAGATTGCATAGTAGCCTCCCTGCGCTCCCACAGCCAGCAGTGACGCTAATAGCGTTTTACGCAAAAGCGGCGGTTGAAAGATCTGCCAGAGCGAGATCCTCTTGCCTGCATGCTCATCAGGCACATATGCTTCCGACTTTGGCGGTATCTTCAAACGGACATAGACGATGATAAGCGCAGGGAGTACGCCCAGCCAGAAGACAATACGCCAGGCATACGCCGGGGGAGCAAAGCTGAAGACGAGCGTGTAGGCGATCAGGGCCAGACCCCAACCAATTGCCCATGCACTCTGCACCATGCCCAGCACGCGTCCTCGCTGTACCGAATCCGCCACCTCAGCTACGACGAGCGCACCAGCAGCCCATTCGCCGCCGAAACCCAGACCTTGCAACGTACGAAAGGTCAGGAGCAGTGGATAGTTGGGGGCCAGCCCTGAAAGAAATGTAAACAGGGCATAGACGCCGATGGTTATCATCAGCGTTTTTACTCGTCCGATAGAGTCGGCCAGCACACCTGCCAGCACGCCACCAAAGGCCGAGACTACCAGCGTCGAGGTAGCGATCAGGCCAGATTGTGTGTTTGTCAGGCCAAAAGCGACGGCTATTGCAGTTAAGACGAACGAGAAGATCTGATAATCAAAGGCGTCCAGTGCCCAACCGAGGAAAGAGGCCCAGAATATATGCACTGCCGGGCCAGGAAGCGTACGATACCAATCCAGAGTGAAGAGCTTGTCTTGTCGCGACGGCATATCAGGTGTGGTTTGTTCAATAGTCATTATCTGACCTCCTGAGAGATGGCGGCAACAAAATACGTAGGATCAGAGATAACCGCTGGTCATAACAAAACTATACTCGATGATCCCAACACCGCATAAGGCCAGGAATGGGTCAACTATAGTCCATCTTGCTGACTGATAAGAGATTGTTTTCCTACTTATGATTGGTTCATTCGTAGTACACATAGATTGGTTGTTTGAGCTTGAAGACGAAAGGACTGTTTGTGCTGATCAACTCCTGGAAAGATTCTCTTCCGTTACGAACAATTATAGTGGGAGCGAGCCTGGCAATTATCATAGCTGGTATGAAGTTCCTCTCGCCCATTTTAGCACCTATCCTTTTCTCCCTGTTTATCGCAGTGCTCTGCCTGCCGATGCTGCGCTGGCTTCAGAGCAAACATATCCCCACCTGGCTTGCTCTGCTGCTGATCTTGCTGGGCCTGTTCATCTTTATCGCGCTCGTATTTCTCATTGTCTATATTTCTCTAAGCAATCTCGATGAACGCCTTCCCACCTACCAGAAGCAGTTCAAAACGCTGCTCACCGAGGTTCTCCCGCTGTTGCAACAACTAGGGATCGATATCAACGATATCACTGGTGCTATCAACGCGCCGGGCCTTTTCGGAACCATCTCCAACTTCTTGCGATCCACGATAGAGAGCCTCACCAGTTCGTTTTTGATTATTCTGGGTGTGCTGTTCGCCATGTTGGAGGCGGAGAACTTTGCAAACAAGCTCCGCCAGAGTGGGGAGAAAGCCAGGTCTGCTCTAGAGGTTGGAACACGCTTTAGCGTTGCGTGTCAGCAATTCTTCTATCTCAAAGCCCTCAATAACGTGATTGTGGCAGCTGGCGCAACGATTTTTCTCTTTTTCTTCCGCATCGACTTCGCGCTGCTGTGGGGCATCGAGATCTTCTTTTTGAGCTATATCCCTAACATTGGCATCGTGATTGCCTGCATTCCTCCCGTTGCTCTCGCTCTGTTGCAACACGGCCCTTTGAGTGCGTTGATCGTCATCGTCGCGCTGTTTGTGATCAATCTGATCGGCGATAATGTCATTACTCCGCGCCTGATGGGGAGCGGCCTCAACGTTTCGCAAAGCATCATTTTCTTCTCGTTTATCTTCTGGACCTGGCTCTTTGGAGCATTGGGCGCGTTGATCTCCGTTCCGCTCACCGTGCTGGTAATCTTCATTCTGGACACCAATCAGGAGACGCGCTGGCTGGCAACGTTGATGAGTGCCAATACTGGCGGCAAGCAACAGAGCAAACTCATTCCGACAGAAGACAACCCCGGCGATACAGCGGAACAATAGCGGGAAGCCTGATGAGAAGAGGGACGAGGAACTTTACTGTCCCTCTTTTCCTCTTGCAGCGTTTTTCCTACCTCTCTATACTTTTTTTAATCCCCCTTATGCTTGATAAGCTTAACTGTGGCTCATCTAAGCACATTTCCAGGTATAGATTTGTATATGAAAGACTTAGGAAGGCAAAACGTTCATGTATTACTTGAAAACTGGTTTGAAAAAGTATCGATGGCGTCTCATTCCCCAGTTGCTTCTGGCGGCGATTGTGGCGGTCGTTCTTGCAGCAGGGAGCGCTCAGACCTCGCAGGCGGCCAGCCTGGCTCCACAGGTAGGAGGCGACACTACTCATT
The DNA here is from genome assembly GCF_016587455.1 of Reticulibacter mediterranei. Lineage (NCBI taxonomy): Bacteria > Bacillati > Chloroflexota > Ktedonobacteria > Ktedonobacterales > Reticulibacteraceae > Reticulibacter > Reticulibacter mediterranei. Next base: position 4,569,512 of record NZ_BNJK01000001.1, read on the forward strand.
GTGCGAATCCTGGCGCGCTGGTGGATGTGTATCCTATTACTGCACATGATACCAGGATAGGTGAAGTCGATCTCTATTATAATCGATCTACCGGCTATAACTGCGCTTGGACCAGAGCTTCAGGTCCTGCATCGAGTGGAACTAAGGAGATGCGTGTTTTTCTTGATGTTTGTGGCAAGGCTGTTGGAGACCCCTCTGATCATACTGCTCCAAGTGGGACAACTAATAAGCCAGGTGTTCCTTGTAACCCTAGCGAGCAGGATTACGATACTGGTAATTACCATTCTTATGCAGGCCCTGTGGCTGTTTCTGCGAAAGGTGTCTGTATTGCTATTACAGGTTCTATACAATGGAAAGGAACTGTTTACTGGGGCGGCAGTGACTCAAAAACAAGTCATTGCGGCAGCTAATCCCGAATAATACATGAGAGCTATTATGGTGGTTCTGGCGGGCTGTTTCATGGTAGGTCTCTACCATGAAACAGCGGATGAGGCTACAGGCTCTCCCGTAATAGAACTTCCTGATACTGTTGACGCAAAAAGGCGGTCTCGTTTAAGCGCACCAGACTCACTCGCGGGGGCCGAATGAGCAGTTCGGTCACTGAGGCGTTGTCGTGATGGAACTGCCAGCGCCGATTGAGATCGATCCCCAGCAGATGACAGACCAGCACGCCGATCAAACCCGCGTGAGCCACCCAGAGAACGGTACCATCGGGATAGCGGCTGTGCCAGCGATCCAGGCCACGAGCGATACGGTCGCGAAACTGGATCAGAGTTTCTCCCCCCACCGGAGCCGAGGTTGAAGGATCGGCACGCCAGCGCATCAGCACATCAGGCTCGACAGCCTGAACCTCTGCCGGTGTCCTGCCCTCCCACTGTCCCAGCGAAAGCTCGCGCAACTGTGGATCTTCCTCAACAGAAAGCTGATGATATTTCGCAATCGCCTGAGCCGTGAGCTGGGCGCGCTGTAAATCAGATGATACGATAGCGTCAAAGCGATCAGTTGCCAGATAAGCGCCCACAGCGAGCGCCTGCTGCTCTCCAAGCGGACTCAAGGGCACATCTGACTGACCGGTGAAACGATCCTCGACATTGTTGAGCGTCTCGCCATGACGCACGACGATTAGCCGCACAGTGCCTCCTGTTCCGTGAGACCGGTTCCCTGTGCAAACAGATGATAGTGCTCGGTAGACAGAATATCGTTCCGCTCTAGAGGCAGATCAAGCAGTGCTGGATAGAGAACAGGTGGCGTAATTTCAAGCTGCATCTCATTGCAGATTTGCTCTAACTGACGCTCAACGACTGGAGGGAGCAGGTCTTTAAAGTGGAGGAAACCTCCCAGACTGTCGGCGATCATACGCTGAATATGCTGGTCGTCTCTTTTCTCGTGGAAGTGTGGGCTTTGAGCCTGATATTGTTGCAAAAGCACGTGTCCCGGCTGCTGCGATGTCAGCGCGTGTGCAAAGAGATCAAGCAACTGGAAGGTTTCCACCGAATAGCCGGAGGAGAAGCGTAGCGTTTGCGCGGTCCTCATCGTAAAGCCCTGCTCACCAGCATTTGAGGTGATGATTGTACTGTCGTCGCCAGCGCCCAACCATTCGGCGGCGAGCGTAGTCATCAGGGGAGAAACAACTCGCGTACAACGTCCGAGTATTCCGGGCGTGATGGAGCCGCTGCCAATCGCGGGTTTGGACGACCAGCAAATGCGCACGTTATGCAGGTATGGGAGCATCGTGTCGAACTGAGCACGCTCCTGCTTTTCCTGCAAGAAGAGCTTGCTCATCGCCAGGGTATATTCCATCAGAGCATTTGGAACAAAGTTATCTGCATCGTAGAAAACGATCCATTCGGGATAGCCGAGCAGCGAGGCCATCAACGCACCAATATACATGCCCTCGCCCTTGCCATTCACCACCTTGCCATCTGCACCAAGAATAGTATGCACGCCGTATCTCAGGAAGAAACGCGCAATCGCCTCATCTTTCTGATGAATGAGATAGACCTCGCGATGTCCGGCCAGATTTCTGAGCAATCCCTGCCTCAGTGCCTCTTCCTCCGCCTGGGAGCAGTTGGTCACAATCAAAATGGGACTGTTGACCGGCAGATACCAGATGACGCCGAGCAGGGTGTCAAGGGATTCGCTCTTGTGCGCGATGACAAAAGCTGTGCGCGAGAAAAAGTAGTTCAGGTCATAGAGGCCGTTGGCTTCGAGAATGTGAGAGAAGCGCATGGTGTCAATGTTCACGTTAGCATCCTTTTCGCAAGCTAATCTGACAAATCGACATTGGATTGCTGGCATGGGTAAACTGTGCGTTTTGGATTTCGCAACGCACATATTGAGCATGAGCAGTGCAACTCCACGCCTGAAATTGCCATTACATGCATTTGGGAAAAGCGCCCATATGTAATGGGAATTCAAAGTACATCGCAAATGGTTGTCAGGAGGCGAGAAAGAAGATACTTACAGCAGTGTAAATAGAAGCAGGTGCAACGACTTCCCTTATGACGAGAAAGTACAGATATGCTTAAAGTTTCTGACAAACTCTACTATAAATAGTAGTTATTGAACAGAGCTGCTCTGTTCTTTCATCCATAAGTTCTACGCTGATTTTTTGTCGAGGCACAATGTAAGTATAGCAAAACTACATGCCTTTTGTCAATCGTCTGGCACCAAATGGTCTACCTGTTAGACATCGGTAGGAAGCATTGGCAACAGGTTGAACAAAACAGGTACAACTTGCAACATTGAGATCGCCGCAATGTTTCAGAATTATGCTCTTCTTTGTCTATTTTTACTCTATTTTCTTGGAGCAATTTTTATACATATTGCACAATCACGGACTGCGAAAATTGTAGAGTATATGTTATTAATAGTTCGTAGTCGCGCGATTGGTCGCGGGGGTGAACCACACAACAAACCGAACCTGCGCGATCAATCGCGCGACTACGACCGACTCATATAGATAGGCTCGTCGCTTGGCGTATCATCGGCCAGCAGGAGGGTTCCATTGGCAACAAGCGATTGTAGCATTGCCTGAACCTGATCGAGATTGTCGTAGTCCAGTACTTCCATCAGTTCGCGTGCGACAACGCGCCGCCAGCGTGTTACATAGGCAACGGTAAGCTCTTGCGACGACATGGATGATGTCTGCTGGGTGATACCAGGCACGAGATGCTCTATTGCAGACCGTAGTGCATCGTAGGGCCGATAGCCGATAAGCACGATGCCACGTTCATCGTAGCGATGCAGGATCAGCGTCGGGAAACGACCGATGCCATAATACGCAGCATCGCGTAGATCCTGACGGAAGCTATCCATTGGTTCGGCGGCATCAAGATCGGCGCAAAAGCGGTCGAGATCAAGGAGGCCAGTTGCGGCGGTCTCCTGTGCCACTGCCAGCAAGATATCCCGACGAGCAATATTACGCCGCTCCATCATTACAGCTTCGCGCAACCGACGTAGATATTCTTCTATAGCGGTCGGCCCCTGGCGTTCGGCAGCTTTGACGGCAATACAGGCTGGATATGACGAGGCAGGTGGATCGATCTGCCAGAGATGGTCATCCAGCGGCATCCCTGACATCTCATAGACCTGAAACCACTGTGGCCCCATCTGCGAAGGGCTGCGAATATCATTGAGTGGATCGTCGTAGCTGCGCCAGTCAGCGATCAGGCCGCCCATACGATAGCGCCAGTTCAAGCGTTCAGCGCACTCATAGCGGAGGCGACGCCATTGCACTTCAAATGCCCAACTCCAGGAGCAAAGGGGATCTGTAAAATACTCGATCTGCACAAGAGCCTGTTCACCGGCTTCGTTGTTGCCTTCCACGTGTCTGTCTGGCATTGCTTCCATCTGCTCATGTATCGACACAAGAGACCTCCTGAACATGGGCTATTCATCATTGATGACTGACGTAGAGACGACGAGAGGAGCGGAGGACAGGCCATAAGGCTTGCCCTCCTGAACGTGCTACACTTTTCAGTGGTTCTATGGTTTACCGGAGAAGCTCCAGGGATTTTGTTGGGACTTGATGGCCTGATCGATTTCGGCACTGCGCTGCTGGCTTTGCAGCTTGTTCTTCTGAAGCACTTGTTCGGGCGTCAGGTTGGTTCCCTTTATGGGCAGTTGCGTGTTGCCCCGTGTCTGCATCACTTCCTGCACGGGATCGGAGATAAACTCCCAGCTCTCGCCCGGTCCCCACGGACCCTGTCCCTGGTTCCACGGTCCCCGTGAACTGCGTCCGTTGGACATATTGAAGTAGGCATGTGTATAACGTGGATCGCCCTGTAAAATGCCGGGCGGGAAATTGGGCTGGATGGTGTCAAGTGCGGCTGTGAACATCTGCATGTGAGCGATTTCGCGTGTCATCAAAAACGAGAGGCTCTCTATGACTAGCGGATCTTCGGTGAACTGCATGAGATACTCATAGACGATCTTGGCGCGCGACTCGGCGGCAATATTGGAGCGCAGATCGACCGTGAGATCGCCGTTCGCGTTGACGTAAGCACCACTCCAGGGAACGCCCTGGCTATTAGTCACAGCAGGACCGCCGCCTGTGAGCGAGAGAAACTGGGGAGCGGTTGCCGCCTCTTGAATGAGCTGTTCGCGCTCGCTCTTGCCTTTGAGCAGGCGCATCAAATCACTGCGTTCGGCGGCATCTTTTAGTTCCCCATTCACGCCAGCGAGCAGCATGGTGATCGTGGCCCCGACGATTTCGAGATGGCTGAACTCTTCGCTCGCGATATCCATCAACAAATCGTATTTGTCGGGATATGGCTGGCGTACAGAGAACGCCTGGACGAAGTACTGCATCGCAGCCTTTAGCTCGCCATTTGCGCCACCAAACTGTTCGAGAAGCAAGGTAGCAAAGCGTGGATCAGGCCCGGATACACGTGCATTAAACTGCAATTCCTTGACATGATGAAACATACTGTCTCCTCAATACATCGTTACAATAAGAAACTACCTGACAATTTACCAGAAAAACCTACTTTACAGCCATACAAGTAACAATAGATACAAGATGTGTTAGCCTCTCCAGGCAGCCTTTAATAGACACGCAAGACACACCGAACTCGTTACTCGTAGGAGGATTAAATTCCATGATAGTCTTATAGATGTGTCTGAAGCACAAGCATAAGTATTGTAGAAACGATGGAGATGGTCAAGACCAATCCCAACGCAACCAGGGCAATTCCTACAGCTTCGCGACGGCCCGTTTAAAGGGGAGCGCTGAATTGATTGCTTCATTTATTCCTTATTGGTGGGTATCTATTCTTTGCCGTATGCCATTTCAATTAAAAGCTGCTCAGGAACCATTTTTCCCCTTAGAAACAAGCTGAAATAAGACATTTTCAAAGAATCTTTTACAACGGTGTTGGCAGAAAACAATGGAGCAAGTATACTTTTCAGGAAAAATTGTTGAAGGTGTTGGCTATGTTGATTGCTCCCCAGAATGTAGGAAGAGCACTCGCAAGAAGTGTTTCTCATTGGGGCAAAAGTGCTTTTGTGCGACCTCTACTGGCTCACCCTGTCGCTGGCACATTTATAGTGGCGGTGGTGGTACGGCTGCTCTATAATGTGACGGCGGCTCGTGGCTATGTTCCCAAATACGATGCCGCTCTTTACCATATCCTTGCCCTCCATCTGGTCCAGCAGCATTATTTTTCCTTATATACCTTCCATCCCACGGTCAGTCGCGCTCCCCTCTGGCCGCTGCTGATGGCACCGCTTTACGCGCTGACCGGACCCAATCCGCTCGGACCTCGCCTCCTGCTCTGCGTCATCGGGGCGGGCACCTGTGCTATCCTTGCTCGCTGGGCTCTGGATCTCTTTGGAACACGAATCGCCTGGTTTACCGGGTTGCTGGCTGCCTGCTATCCCGGCCTGTTTCTCTATGATGGCTGGCTCTTTAGCGAATCGCTCTACACCTTTCTGTTGACGGCATTTACTTACTCCCTCTTTCGACTCCAGCGCGGCAAAATACTCCCGTGCCATATATTGTTCTGGAGCCTGGCGAGCGGGTTGCTCCTGGGATTGGCGGCCCTGACGCGTCCCAATGGGGTACAGCTCCTCGGCGTTCTCTGGCTCTGGGGCTGCATCCTGGTCTGTTTCCGACGCATTCCCTGGCCCACAATGCTGCGTATTGTGGCGTTGAGTACTGCAATAGCGCTTGCTCTCATCTCTCCCTGGACGTATCGCAACTTTACTGTCACCCACCGTTTCGTGCTGGTGGCATCGGGAATGGGTGATGTCTTGCTGGGAGCCTATAACGATACTGTGCTTCATAACATGCCATTCACCGGACCAGGTTTCTGGGTCTCGCGCGATCTGGTTCGCCCACGCATCACGGTGGCAGGACACGACGCCTACGCCTATACCCCCGACGATGAGCAGCGAGACGTTCAAACGGCCTTGCGTTGGATGAACGAGCATCGGCAAGCGGTGCCGCTCCTGTGGTGGTATCATTGGCAACATATGTGGCAACCCGAGACGTTCGAGCCAGGCCTGCCTATCAACGAGTTCCCTGAGCGCTTCTCTTCTCTGCTCGTTCGCAATATGCTCAATGACATATCGCCGCTGATCTTTCTCTTTGCCGCTGCTGGTATCATTATTCTCTGGCGACGCTGGCATCGCCAGTTGCTCGCCGTCTATCTCGTCCTTGCCCTGACGATCTTACAAAATATATTTCTCTATGCCAATATGCGCTTCCGAGCGCCGATCGAGCCGCTGCTGGTCTTGCTGGTCGGGGGTCTATTCTGGTGGCTCTCTCACAGGTCGTAGTGGAGCGATTTATCGCGGGGGGAACTGGTCGTGTGAATCCCCCCGCGATAAATCGCTCCACTACTGGTCTGTCAAACTTCATTCGTTGTGCATCCACAACATCCTCTGGGGGTGATCGGATATGGTAGGGGCGATGGCTTGTCCTCGCCCGGCTTCACAGGCCACGCGATGGCAACCCGGGCGAGGACAAGCCATCGCCCCTACCATATCCGGGGAATATCCACCAAAACCGAACGATCAAGGTTGACAGAGTACTACGACCTGTGAGGGCGTTACCGGATTATTTGGTAAAACTCATCAATCTTCACGATAGTAAATGGTACTGATGCTTTTACTTTGTTGGCGCTATCCCCGTTTACAACTGTGGATATGTATGATGTATTGTATCAAATTTGACAATTACTGTATATATGGTTGCTAGAGAGGGTTGATGCAATGACCGCGAACTGGTTGGCGACGATGAAGTTCAATTTTACTAACGAGTGGTTGGCGCTTTCTCCCAAAGAGGCCCATCAGATCCTCGCCAAGATCAAACAACTGACGCAAGATCCAACGCCCGATGCCAAAGTAAAGAAACAGCTCAAGCATTTGAACCCATCTCTCCATCGTATCCGCTGTGGCGATTATCGCATCTTCTATACCTTCGAGCATCCCTACATTAGCCTGCTGGCGTTGCGGCGACGCAAAGAGGACACCTATGAAGAAGATATCGACGCTGAGTTTCTGGGTGGTTATGACGCCTCGATTGCAGAGAGCAAACCAGGAGAAGCTTCTGTTCGCTTCCCAACACAGTTCCCCACGACGCCTGCCGATCCTCTGCCTGAACCAATTACTGTGGAGCTATTAATCAATCTACGTATTGCTTCACGCTATCACGCGGCCCTGCTCACGCTGCAAACGGAACAAGACCTGATCGATTGTCAGGCAGTGCCGTCTCAAGTGCTTGAAAAACTGATGGAATACCTCTTTCCGCGTCCTCTTCGTGAGATTATGCAGGATCAGCCAGAAATGATCTTGCAAGAGGTTGATGATCTGATGCGCTTTAAAGAGGGCGAACTGCTTGGTTTCCTATTGAGATTGTCGCCAGAGCAAGAGGGCTATGTAAACTGGGCGATGAACACGAATGGGCCAACGTTGCTCAAGGGTGATCCCGGCACCGGTAAAAGCCTGATCGCGCTCTACCGCGTGCGTGTACTGCTCCACCATTTACGCCAGCAGGGACAGAGCGATGTGCGCATCCTTTTCACCACCTATACTAACGCTCTGATCAATCTCTCAGATCAACTCTTGAAGCAATTGCTCGGCCCTGATAGAGACGCCGTTGAGGTGCAGACCGCTGATCGCATCGCCATCTCATTGCTGGCTCGCGCTGGCAAGGTTCCCGCGATTATTGAGCATGGCGAGGCTCGATATATCCTGAATAAAGCCATAGAGACAACTCATTTCAATGGCGATCAGGCTATCGAGCGGCTCAGCCCGGACTATCTTCATCAAGAGATACATCAGGTCATTGTTGCTCGTCAACTGCATACGTTGGAAGAATATCTGGTAGCCGCGCGCCCAGGACGCAAGCTGGGCCTGAATGCGCTGCAACGGCGGGCCGTCTGGTGCGTCTATGAGACGTATCGGGATCTGCTCGCGAGGCAGGGTAAGGCCACATGGCGACAGATCAGGGCCAGAGCAGAGGAGTGTCTTGTGCAGGGAATCGTGAGCGAGAGATATGATGCTGTGATCGTTGATGAGGCTCAGGATCTCGATCCGAGCGCCTTGCGATTGCTGGTTCGCCTCTGTGTCTCGCCCAATCGACTCTTCGTCACCGCCGACGCCAACCAGTCGATTTACGGCAGTGGTTTCACGTGGAACGATGTTCACGCCAATCTACGTTTCCAGGGTCGTACTGCTATCTTGCACACAAATTATCGTTCCACTCGCGAAATTGGCGAGGCTGCCCAATCCTATCTTGCTGGTGGCACACTGGATACGGAGCTGGTCGAGCGCTCCTATATCAATCGGGGTGAGCGACCAGTGCTGCGAGTGGCCCGTAGCGCGACTGATGAAGTGCAAACGCTGGCTCAACTTTTGTCAGAAGCGGCTCGTGCGTGTCGGCTTGGCATGGGAGCCTGTGCCATCTTCTGTCCCACACAAAAGGCCGGGCAAGTGCTGGCGATGGCGCTCACCCGGCACGGCCTGCCTGCCACGTTTATGAGCGGGCAGGCGCTCGATCTGGAGCGTCCAGGCATTAAAGTGATGACGCTGAGTTCCTCAAAAGGGCTGGAGTTTCCGGTGGTGGCCCTGGCTGGCTTTCTCAGCAGTGCCAGCTACGGCTACCTGCCCCCAACCATCGTCCAGGAGGAGCGGAGCGAGACCTTTGAGCAGCGCCGCCGCACCATCTTTGTTGGCATGACGCGAGCGATGCGCCGCTTGCTGGTCATCATTCCCGCCGGCACAAAGTCTCCACTGTTGACGGGATTTGACAAACGCTACTGGAATAGAGAATAGCCAGCATTTCGTCTAGAATGGATGGTCGTCGTTCCCCACCTCGTCGCTGTCTATCTCGTCAATGTTGGTTTGCCGATACCGTCTCATAATCAACTGTAATGGTACAAGCTCGGTTATTAGAAAGCGGAAGGTGCCTAAGTGGGCGAGAATTTGTGGGCCATAGAGATAGAGAATCCAGCGCCAGTAGGAGGCGAGGCCGGTTTGCCTGCCAGCACTCAACTCTGCCCCTCGTTGAATAAAGTCCGCCACCAGCGTCTCCATCACCTGATTTGAAGCGGGTTCAGTTAAATGGAGATAGGAGAAGCAGGCATCGTAAAAGTGACCCCATTCCACGCTCTGGTCTTGCCAATCAGTCGGGCGTGTCTCTGGTGGTTTGGGTTGGCGATAGTCGGCGAACTGTTTGTCATAGCCCGACGTGAGCAAATTCACCTGATAGAGTCCGGCACCACCAGCGGTAATTGGCCAGTAGAACCAGGCTTCGGGAAGATGCGTCGAGGATGACCGGCCCAGGAAGCGCTCTCGGATCGTCTGACGGAGGATTTCGACCGCGCCCTGTTCGCCAAAGACCATCCGGTGAAATTCTTGTAGTGCAGTGTTCACGCTCTTGCGATGCCGCTCTCCTAGAGGGAGTTGGGGAGCCAGTAATTTACTCAGGTGGAGGATGTGGGCATTGTAGCGCTCGATCTGTGACAGCAACGATGGAATCTGTGCCATCTCCTGACGAGCTTGTTGCACGTAACGCGTAAAGGCTGGCTGGTTAATGTTCCATTGTCCGTCCTGGTCAAGCGTCACCATAAGCCATTCTGGTTGGGTTGCAGGGAGATCTGGCAGTCGTTCCCCGTTGATACAGATCGAGCCGCATTTTTCCCGGTTGATGGTCAATCCGCTGGCCTGACAGAAGGACTGGATCGCTTGCCAGGCTTTGCGCGCCTCCTCAGCAGAAGCGGCGATAACACAGATATCGTCGAAGATGCGGACGATCTGGACGCGTGCGACGCGATAGACGGTATAATCGAGCAGCCGTAACACCTGTTCACCTAAAAGATCGGAGAGTTCGCGTGCATTGGGAATGCCTCGCTGTACCCGAACCACTTCCCCATTGTGCTGGAGCGGGATAGCTAAAAAAGTGCGAAAGAAATTGAGGTGCGTCTGAGGGACATCATAGCGCTGGAGGAGTGCCAGCGCCAACTCATGAGAGATGTTGGGATAATAATCCTTGAGATCAACTTTAAAGATGTGCAGCGGTTTATTGGGAAAAGCAGCTCGGGCCAGCATAATTTCAGCATTGATCAGTTGCAGCGTTGTAAACATGGAGTTGGGTTCGTTTTGGTTCTGGCCCATCCCGTAGCCAGAACGGAACCGTTCAATTTCCCGTAAACTTTGTTTGTACTGCATACGTTTGGCGGTAATAGAAGTATAATAGTTTATCAGGCGTGGCTTCTCGAAGGTAAAAGGTCTGTACTCCCTGGCCTCATCCCAGATATCTATCTCTTCGTGCTCATCCACATCCGATGCTAACCAGCTAGAGGTGTTGCGATGGGTTGCACCGCTCCAGGCACGGAAAAGCTGTTGTGCCGTCTCCTGATTGATGACGCTGGTTTGTGGAAATGCTTCCTGGAATTGTTGCGTGGCCTGATAAGCGACTATGTTTTCGTGTGGAAATGCCTGTCTGACCTGATCACTGGCTTTACCTCTGACCTGAGCAGAAAATTGCTTGAAGATCAGCCGCCAGCGCTGCCCCAGCACTGCTAGAAAGCTGGCGGTGGGCAGGTCTTCATCGAGAAAGAGACGCCATTTTTGATTGACCTGCGTGCTATGGGCGGGAATGCCATCCTGCGGCCACGCCCACTCTTCGATATGCGCTAGCTGGATGGTCAACGCGTCGGTGAGTTCTTTCAACATCACCGGGTCATTCAGGAATGCCTGTGCTTGCAGATGAATGGAAACGCTACGATGCTCGTCGCCAGCTATCCATTGGAGCGCAGTTTTCACTTCAGCTTGTTCAACAGACTGAGCCATGCTTTCAGCAACCAGTTTCCGCATAGTTGCAGGGAAATCGGGGTCAATGAGGTGCAAAATAGAGAAGAAGGGATCGAACGCGGCGTCATCAGGTCCATTCGGAGCCGTCTGGGTGATGGGAGCAATGAGCGCGGCTTGCTGTTCCGCCTGTTCTGAAGAGATTTTATGGGGTTCGGCCTGATAGTGTGCCCATTCTTCTAAAAGAGCGCCAAATGTATAGACAATCTCGGCGCGCAACTGACCATTCGCCAGTTCTTGTTCCAGCCGGGTGTGCCAGAACGAGAGCGTTTCCTGGGCAGCCTGGTCAGCAGTTATATTGCTCAGCAGTGGTTCCAGATTGGCGATATCGGGATGAAGGGAATGGCGTGCAAGTTGGATTTGCCGTAATCCATCGTAAAGTCCTCGCAACTGTCCTGTTTCTGATGCTTGCTGGTTGATTTGTTGGTACAATGTTTCGTAAGCAAGTAGTAGTTTCGTTCGTTGTTCGCGTAACTCTCTCAATTTCATCTGTGTGATAAAATGATCGCTTTTTGTTACCATACAGTATTTCTCCTTGCTTGTTTTAAAAGTTCGATAATCGAGAAGACTCGAACATATATTCTTGTTGCAGGATAAAATAGCGGAAGAGAAATCTAGCGTATTCTTAGCAATCGGCGTTTTTTTGACAAAAGAGGGTATTTTTTGTGTAAGGTTTTTGGGCCAGAATGCGACATTTTTATGGAAAGCAAAAGGGAGGCAATCGTAACGCATGTCTGATACAGTATGGTCTGGAGACGACGAAGATCAAGCTAAAGAGAAAGGGGCCACAACCGAAGGGGACGGATATATCGCACTCATCCGTAATCTAGAAACGCTGCTGGCGGATGCCAGACCACGCCTGACACGCCTTGCCCATGCATATGGTGTGACACCCGATGGGGTTGAGGATGTTGTTCAGGAAACGCTGGTTAACGCCTGGCAAAATCTTGCCTATTTGCGCGCACCAGATCGCTTTGAGGCCTGGTTAAATGGTATTTGTCGCAACGTAAGTATGCGCTGGGCTCATGCTCAGGGCACAAATGATCGTCGCCAGCGTCCATTCTCCTCTCTGCAACCGGTGCAGGAGAGCGATATCGACGATTCTACATTCGACATTCCCGATCTATATACGCCTGATCTGGCCGAAGAACTCAATCGCCAGGATCTTGCTGTGCTGCTCGACCGTGCTATGAATCATCTGCCTGCCCCAACACGGAAAGCTTTGGAGATGCACTATCTTGCCGACCTGCCACAACGTGAGGTCGCGCTGCAACTGGGTATGACGATCAATGCCCTGGAAGTGAAGCTCCATCGCGCCCGGCGTCAGCTTCGCCAGATACTCCAGCAGGAATTGCGTGCTGATGCCGAGTCTTTTGGCCTGCTTCCCGATGATGAGGTAGCTCAGCAGGGATGGCGTGATACGAGCATCTGGTGTTGCATCTGTGGGCGTCAGCGTTTACAGGGATGCTTTGAACCACTACCCAACGGCGAAGTGCCCCTCCGTCTCCGTTGCCCAACCTGTTTTTTAGTGAGTAAGGATGACCTGATCAATACTGCTCACATGATGTCGTTCGGGAATATGCGTTCCTTCCGTCCTGCCTTGAAGCGGGCTGTACAAACCGTGCCCGCTCTCTATCGGCAGGCATTTACCGCTGGACATCAACCGTGTAGCATCTGCGGACAGCCCGCTTTATTGCTCGGTGTTGAACCCGAAGTGTTGCCAGCGCCTTATTACACCCGGCTCAGCATCGTGTACGAATGCCCCACTTGCGGACGCTCATCATCCAGCATCATCTCGCTTTGCCTGACATATCCTCCAGCCGTTCAATTTGTGATGCAGCATGAACATCGTGTTCTCGAACCTGAAGAACTGATTGATTATCAGGAGCAACCAGCGATCAGGGTTAGCATTAGTGATCTCTTGAGCACCGCACGCCTCACGATGATTCTTCATCGGCAGACCTATGAGCTGCTGGCTGTCTTTCAAGACTAACCTTCTTTTGCTGCTTTCCCTGCTCTTTTATGAAATACGAAATAGTCTAAGGAGTTTCCTATGTCTCTCTTACGTCGTGTACTTGCTTCCAATATGGGGCAACTGGTGATTGAAATTGTCCTGGTTGCGGTTCCAGCGGCTGTGCTGGTGGCTCTGTTGCACCTCATTTTTGGATCGTCTATGGAGGATAGTCTCGTTGGAGACGTGTTCCTCAATATCCTGGAGGCTGCCGTTGTCGCTGTTGTCTTCGTTCAGGCGCTTCGCAAAATCGAACATCTCTCCCCATCAGAAGTAGGCTTGTCAAAACATCAGTGGTTTCGTCAACTCCTGATCGGCTTCTTAGGCGGTGGCGCGTTGATGACTGTGGTTATGATTGTGCTGGCGATCACTGGCTCATATCGTATTACCAACGCGAATCCGTTTGTTGTTGTTCAACTCATCTGTCTCATTGTGGCTGCATGTCTGCTCGCACTACTCTTTACGCGCAACAAAAAGATTGGTTTTCTCCACTATGTCCTCTTTGCTTTGCTGGCCTTCGGCTTCCTGCCTGCGACGGTTTCTCTGCTGATACTGATCGGAGGAGCGGTTCAAGAGGAATTCGTCTTTCGTGGCATCATCTTTCGCAAACTGGAAAGCTCCTTTGGTTCCTGGATTGCCATAGCAGTTAGCGCGATCCTTTTTGGCATTCTCCATCTGCTGTCTCCAACTGCCACTCTGGTTGGTGCCATAGCACTTGTGATAAGTGCGGGCGTTCTCTTCGCCGCTATCTACATACTGACCCGTAGCCTGTGGTGGGCGATAGGAGTCCATCTTGGTTGGAATTTTTTTGAAGGCCCAGTCTTTGGCGTACAGGTCTCCGGGCATGTCATACCCGGTTTCTTCTCTTCCGCCATCACTGGCCCTGAAATCTGGACGGGGGGCAGTTTTGGCCCCGAAGCAGGTCTGGCGGCTATCTTCATCGTCGGTGCTGTTGCCTTTTACCTCTGTTTCCGTGCCGCTCGCCAGCAACGCATGATTCCACGCAACCAACTACAGCGTATAGCAGACGATACTCAGGTGGAGCATACTGATGCGCCCGTAAATCTTTAGATTTTATTACTATCAATCTTCATCGGCTCTGGACGAAAGATGGGCGATAACCGGTGAGAGTTTCATTGATTGTCCTGTACGCAGTCAGTTAAAATATGTCAATATGGTCCGAAGCGGCAACACAAGCGGACTTCACTCGAAGGCGTTTTTGGCCCCTATCTCACGCAGATGCGGATTAAGCGTGGCTGAGAGGGCATTGAGCGTCAGACCACCTGCCATGAGCAGGATAGTGAGCGTTGTCCCTCCATTCTGGAGCAGGAGTCCGGTCAGCGCCATACTCACAGGACGACTCCCCAGGCCAAAAAGCCGGTAGACACTATTGACGCGGCCTTGCAAAGTGCTAGGAAGCAGAGCCATCCGCTGGCTGCGCTGGAGGACATCGAAAATGGGGAAAAGAAAAAAGAACAGGGCGAAAACTATTCCAAGCAGGAGCGGACCCTGAACCAGGATCAGAAAAAGGGGGAGCAGCGCTTCTGCCCATAGCGTGCTGATGACGATGGCAAAGAAACTCCAATGACGGCGCAGCAACGGGGCGGCAAGAGCGCCCAGAACCCCAGCGAGGCCAGTGCCAGAGAACAGGAGACCCAGATCGACCGCCGAGGCATGCAAGTGTTGCCCTAGCACAATAGCGATCAAAGGGAGTCCCTCAGTCATCAGATTGCAGACGCAAAGCAACAGGCCCAGCGAGCGCACGAGTCGCTGCTCCCAGAGCCACTTCAGCCCTTCTTTGACCTCTGCACTCAAGGAGTGTGCGGCAATGTTTCGCTCCTGCTGAAAGGCGGTCTGAATGAAGAGCAATGAGAGGACGGAGCACAGATAGGAGAGAGCGTCGAAAAGAAAAGGAAAGAGTCTACTTACCCCATAAAGCCATCCCCCTAGTGATGAGCCGAGTAGCGCTGCGAGATTGAGGGCCGCAATATTTTGTGCGCTGGCAGCAGGGAGTTGTTGCTTGGAGACAACCTGGGGGAGGCTGGAGACCTCAGCGAGATCGAAGAAAACGAAGAGGATTCCTTCCAGGAGAGAGACCAGGTAGAGTTGAACCAGGGTCACATGGCCCAGCCACAGTGCCAGCGGCACACTTGCGACACACAAGCCCCGTCCGAGGCTACAGAAGATCATCACCCGCTTGCGATTCCATCGATCCACCAGAGCACCAGCAGGCAGGCTCAGGACCAGATAAGGCAGAGATTGCAGTGCTGCCGCGATCCCTGTCTGAGCGGGGGAATGTGTGAGAGCGAGGATGAGCAGTGGAAAAACCAGTTGTGATACCTGTGAGCCAGTCATCGAAACCACCTGACCGCCCCACAACAGTAGATAGTCCCGGTTGTACCACAGAGGAAGAGGTTTGTGCTCAGCTTTTGACATCACGAGTCCTTTCTCAGAGACAAAGAGGCCCCGCCAGATCAACAGCGGGGCCTTGAACACATGAGAAGAGTATACCATATTCCTTGTGAATTTCCATCTTTTGATGCAGCGTTGGTCTACCCTTCAGTTAATTTGCCACATAGCACCTTGTGCTGGCAGAGGGATATAATGAAAGTGTATGAGTGGGAAGCTTTGATCCAATAAAGAGGGAAACACTATTTATGGTATCTCGTACTGCTACTACTGCCGCCGATATCGCTGCGGCACGGTTGCCTGCTGGCACAATTGCGCTCTGGTGGTTGGGACAGGCCAGCTTCGTGTTGCGTGGCCCAACCAGCACATTTTTTATTGATCCATTTCTCTCTGCGACGAAAGAACGCCTGGTGCCGCCACCATTTCGGGCCGAGGAGAGTCCACCTGTCGATTATGTGTTGTGTACGCATGAGCACGGGGATCATCTAGATCTACCAGTTCTCAAGGTGCTTGCACAGCGCTCTCCTAATGCTCAATTTGTGGTGCCTCGCCCCATCGTCGATCTGCTCACGAAAGAGGGTATCGCAGCCGAACGTATCCAGGGCGTGCAGCCGGGCGAGGAGATTGTGGCGGGCGCGACGCGACTCTTCCCAACGCCTGCAATGCATGGGTTGAACTGTCCACCTGCTATTTACGATTTCGGCTTTGAATTGAGCGATGGCCTCTATCGCTACCTGGGCTATGTGATCGAACTGGAAGGCGTGCGCATCTATCATCCCGGCGATACGCTGGTCTTCGATGGTCTGATCGAGCGCCTGCGCCCCTTTGATATTGATATCGCCTTGCTACCAATCAATGGCCGCAGCTATTTCCGCGAACAACAAAAGCTGGTTGGCAATATGGATGAGCGCGAGGCGGCTGATCTGGCCGCTGCCGCCGGAGTAAAGCTCCTGGTTCCTACGCATTATGATATGTTTGCTGCCAATCTGGGACGCCCTGGCCTGCTCGTCGAATATGTGCGCTCCACTCATCCCGAGCTTTCCTGCCATCTCCCCTCACATGGTCGCCGTTTCACTTTTATGAAGGGCGATGCGTAATTGTTGGGTTATGAGTTGTAGCGGTAAAGTGTGCTGTTGTAGTGGAGCGATTTATCGCGCAATCCCGCACATGTCGCGATAAATCGCTCCACTACAACAGCACACTTTACCATCATAAATCATTAAAACTCGTAGCCACGCCTCTCTGACTACTCTTATTTCAGCATTACCCACACATCGCCTGTTGCCTGTCCCCTGGTCACATGCAGATTCCAGCAGCCGGAGACTGGAAAATTGAAGCCCGTTCCCCATTCATCGCCGTTATGATGCCAGTTGGAGCTATCATGCTCTTCAGGCCCGAAGACGACGTGTGCCTTTTCTCCATGTGGACCTGTCGTGGTAAATTGGGGATCTCCGCTGCCCGTCATGCGCCAGACGATTTTCTGGTCGTGCGTTGCTACCAGATCGTTAAACCACAACGCCCAGATCTCCATACCCCGTCCAACACCCTGCGACTCAGGCAGGCCAGTTGCCGAATTGTGTGTGGCCGTTGGCGGATTGCAGCCGGGCGCTCCAACAGCCTGTTGTGCCGTTGGCGTGGTTCTCGTTGCTCCGGGCTGTGTCGCTGCATTGGTAGAACAGGCTGCAAGTACCATAATCAATAGAGCATAAAAAAGGATTAGACGGCAATAAATATGATGTATTCTCATGAGTAATCCTTCTTTCTTTTGTGGATTACTCTAGTTATGTCTTACTAGCCTGAAATGAACCTGAAAAAGAGGCATCTTTATCGCTATGCATCATGCAGAAATTGCTTTGAAAATGACTTGACAAATAGCAAATATAATGTTAATCTGTCAAGTGTAAGGAACAGTTATGACAGACATTGAGACAAGGAAGGGAAAGCGAACGAGTGCGTTCATCACTGAGGATATGTCGAACGGTTGTCAGAAGTTACAAACTATGCCTTGTTCGTCTAGCGGTCCAGGATTTCTCGTTCTCAGCGAGAGGAGGCGGGTTCGATTCCTGCACAAGGTATGTTCGCGGACGAGGACAAATGGGTGAGTCGTCTCGCTTTCAACGAGAAAATAGCGGGTTCAATTCCCGCCGTCCGTATGTGAGGTTGTCTCTAGTACATGGTGAAGTAGCTCAACTGGTAGAGCGCGTGAGTGAAGACCACGGCGTTGCGGGTTCAAGCCCTGCCTTCACCATTTTCTGGTTCCGTAGCATATCAGTTTAGTGCAATCACCTTATAAGTGATAGAACACAGTGCAACTCTGTGCGGAACTATCTGGTATCGTGGTCAAATGGTAAGGCACCGCTTTGCAAGTGCGGGAATGGCAGTTCGATTCTGCCCGATACCTTTGGCTCAGGGGCAGTAGCTTAATGGCAAAGCTTCCGGTTGTGGCCCTGACGACGCAGGTTCGATTCCTGCCTGCCCCTTTGATGGTGATGTAGCTCAATGGATAGAGCAACGGCGTGCGAAGCCGTCGATGAGAGTTCGATTCTCTCCATTATCTTTGGCTTGATGGTATAGCTCAAGCGGTAGAGCAGCAATTTCATATGTTGCGGGTTGCAGGTTCAAGTCCTGCTACCATCACTTTTGTTGGTGTAGCCCAATTTGGCAAGAGGCGTGCGCCTCAGAAGCGCAAGGTTGTGAGTTCGAGTCTCACCACCAACATTACTCAGGTGGCATAGCTCAACGGTAGAGCGTCCGCCTTTTAAGCGGGGGAGTGCAGGTTCGATGCCTGCTGCCACCATCGGGTGACGTGGTGCAACTGGTAGACACATGCAGCTTAAACCTGCATTTTTCATTGAGAGTTCGAGTCTCTCCGTCACCATTTCGCGGGTGAAGACAAAGGGTAGCG
This sequence comes from Reticulibacter mediterranei, assembly GCF_016587455.1. NCBI lineage: Bacteria > Bacillati > Chloroflexota > Ktedonobacteria > Ktedonobacterales > Reticulibacteraceae > Reticulibacter > Reticulibacter mediterranei. The sequence continues at coordinate 4,588,156 of NZ_BNJK01000001.1, forward strand.
TCGTCTGTCTGTCGAACAGAAGAGAGTGGGTTCAAGTCCCATCATCCGCGCTAATGGGGCCTGTGGCGCAATTGGTAGCGCACCCGTCTTGCACACGGGAGGTTGAGGGTTCAAATCCCTCCGGTTCCACTTAGATAGAGGCACTTGGGCCTCTATCTATATCTGGACGGTTGGCTGAGCGGCGAAAGCAACCGGCTGTAACCCGGTCGTCGAAAGACCACAGAGGTTCGAGTCCTCTACCGCCCATCCCCGTTTGGGATCTGGATAGTTTATTGTCCTTGCACTGATCCAGACCCGGACTTCTCTCCTCTCCTGAAGAGGGCAGGCGGTCTCAATCGGGCGAGACCGCCTGCTTCTCGTTATCTCCCAACACTGGCAAACTTGTGTTGATCTGATCTTCTCCCTTACATCTCAGTGTGATAACGAGCAAATACGTTAAAAAATGCGAAGAAAATCGGACACTGTCCGATTTGTCCTGGTAATAGGCTCATATATCAGCTACGCTTCTCATGTTCCCGTCAACGGTTTGTTCGGCAAGTAAGCTTGGGGTCGGGTAAGGGTGTCGTTCACAGGTTTTCTCTTTGCCCTGGAGATGCAACTACAAGCAGACATGCGGGCGGTATCCTTCGGGAGCCTTCCCCGGCGAACGTGCCGAAAACCAGTGTAGTATGCCAGTCAATGAGAGCGTGTGTGGTGGAGCAGAGGCTCGTTGGTGCAGATCGTATTCTTACGCCTCAGAGAGTGCGAGAAGAGGACAGCCTTTCGCTTCTACCATGTCCCAACACTCTCTCATTGTCTGGTTTTCCCTATGCATGATGCATATGAAGCGGAGATGTCCTGCCAGGGCATCAACTTCCCCCGGCTACTATGAATCAAAAAAGGAGTTGAGTTTTATGTCTCGCAAGAAACTTCTCATCCTGGGCACCGGTTTGCTGTTTATGCTGGGCATACTTCTGGTTCCCGGCCTATTTTCTGCAACTGCCCACGCTAAACCATTAGACCCACCTCGCATCTGTCCTCCAACAATTGGTAATGGTGATGCTGATGACTCTGAGAATGGTCCAGTTCACAAACTGCAAAATGATCTGAATAAGTGGTATGAGTGGTACAGTAGTGGTGATGGCAAGGATTACTACAGTGCAAAAAAGACAAGCCATCCTGATTTTAGCAAGGACTTTAAGCTCACCGTTGATGGGGTATTCGGACCGAAAACTGAACAGGCCGTCAAAGATTATCAAAGCCTTCATAAAGATCGGAATGGGGCGCAACTAGACAAAGATGGTATTGTTGGCACCCTGACCTGGGGTTCGATTGGAGAGTGCCATTCCTGATCATATGGGCCATGTTAGCTTGATGCCGTAGAAAATATATGCGTTTGCTCATCTCCTGAAGATATTCCCCCTTTTCTTCAGGAGATGAGCACGTTTGCATTTGTCCCTCTTTTCCCCTCATCCGTTTCATGCAAAGGTGCTATATTTCATAAAGTTGTGCCTTTGATGAGTGTATTGATTGGAACATCTTATCGATCCAATGAGATGAGACGATAGAGGAGACATCGCGGATGCCATCATCTCATCATCCTAATCACGCACTGCGAGCGGGACGAAAAAAGCAGGGATTGACGCAGGAAGAACTGGCGGAGGCGCTGGGCGTATCCTCTAAAACCGTGGGCCGCTGGGAAAGAGGCTTGACGCATCCAAGCGACTATGAACGCAGAAAGCTATGCCAGATTTTACAGCAAAGCGAAGAGCAGCTTGGTCTGCATCATTGGCAAGAAGAGCAGAGCGATGTCGCTGATTCCAATGTATATAGAGAAGAGATAAAATCTGTTTCCCAGACAGATGCACAACTTTCAGACCTATCCCCGGAGAATGCACGTGAAGCCCCTTTCTACAGCGAAACTCCTGACCAGCAAACCTCGCTGCATTCAATGGAGAGATCAAACCTCTTCACAACCTCTTCTTTTGCATCCAATCAAACCAGAAATGGTGCCCCCATAGTATTAAGCAGGCGTCTCCTGGTGCAATCGGGACTGGTGGGTCTTGCTCTGGCCTCAGCCGTGGGATTGTTTCATATGATAGCGGATAACGGCGTAATTGGCGGCGGCGTGCTGGCGCGCAGGCGGATATGGCCGATAGCCACCTATAATCCTAATACGGTGGTGCCCATAGTGCGGGCGCTGCAATGGATGCTCAAAGCTCGCTCCTACGATCTTGGTTCAACAGGCGTTGATGGCTTTTTCGGAAAACATACGATGAGTGCGCTCCATGCTTTTCAACACAACAATAAACTGCCTGTTCAGGATACAGTTGATACGACAACCTGGGAAAAGTTGATCATCCCCTCGTCTGTAAATGCCAAAGGCGACCATGTGCAGGCTTTACAAGAGCAGTTGAACGTACGTGGCGTCTATCCAACCGTTATCCCTGATGGCGTTTTTGGGCCGCAAACGAAAAACGCTGTTATCTCTTTTCAGAAGGCCTGTCAACTCTCAAGCACCGGAGAGGCCGATCTTGATACCTGGTGTTTCCTGTTAGGGGGTCATCTCTCCTGAGGCTGTATGTAGCGTAACGACGAAGAAGAGGTGCGGAAGGGAGCCTGGCTGTACTGCTCGTGGCTCCCTCGCACTCATTGCCTCTTTCCACTCTTTTTGGAGATCCACAGCATGATCGCCGCACTGACCATCAGCGAGAACAGGAGGTCCACTGCCGTCTTGTCCAGCCTGCCATACAGCCAGGCAATGACAGCGTTGAACAGCACACCGAACATGAAACTGCACCCGACGGCGAACATGGTTTTGTTCGGTATCTCGTACCTGCACACGAGGATCACGCTCAGGCCCAGCAGCCCGCCTGTAATCCATCCCCATAGGGACGAGGCAGAGATGCCGTTGAGCGGCAAACTCAGCACGAAGCCGAAGATTGCATAGACCAGATAGCGTCTCGCGTTTTTGTCCCAGAACTTGAACAGCTTGTCGAGCGAACGCGACATGCTTACTCCTTACGAGAGTCGGAACAGGATTGGATGCACCAGATCTGGAGGCACGCAGACCTGACCATCGATAGGTTCATTTGCTTCGGCGCTTCAAACATGACGCCCTACGGCAATCACGCTGTCCGCACAGAGACAGATGAACCGGGCTTTTCAATACAAAGGATAACCAATTTTCTTCAGGAAGTCCAGTTTGCGCCTTTCTCACATCTTTACCTGTGCGCAAACTCTCTTGCCCGCTCATCCATAATTCCTACTCCCGATTTCTCCAACCTGAACTATATTGACATATTGTCCCGTTTGTTTTATGCTATGCCAGCCAGGTTTTTGTGGTAGAGGTAATGGCTGATTTTCTGGCACATGTAATCGTTGCTGTACATCTCTCTGTCCATGATAGGAGCGTGCTGTCCTACTTCACACGCTAGAAAGAGTGCAGGAATGCGACTTCATTCCCCTCACTTTCGCCTCGTTATCGGCCTGCTCACCGCTCTTTTGCTGATCGGTGGCATCTTTCTCACGCTGAATCTGGTGAAGAAACCCGTTACCGCCCAGAGCACATTTTTTCAGAGTACTTTGAAAAATCCTACCGGCAGCTTGCCTGGTGCGGTGCAGAGTTCTATCAAGAGCCAGCCTTTGGATCACAGCACAATCACGATTATGCCGCTGGGCGATTCGATCACGGCTGGCGTTGGTTCATCCACGCATGCAGGCTATCGGAGCCAGTTGTGGAGCGATTGTCTGACCGCGCATTGGCACATACAATTTGTCGGATCGCAGCTAAGTGGACCAGCCAGCTTAACCGATCGGGCGCATGAAGGGCATCCAGGTTGGCGCATCCGACAGATATCTGATCATGTGGTGAACTGGCTCCAGACCTATAAACCACGCGTGGTGCTGTTGCAGATCGGCACAAACGATATCGTCTATCACGATGCCGTGAGCACGGCCCCGGATCGTCTACGCTCGCTTATTCTACAAATCCACGAGACGCTGCCTGGCACAACAATCATCGTGGCACAGATCACCCCCCTGCGCAATGCCGCTCTGAACTCTCAGGTGATTGCGTACAATCTCGCCATTCCTTCTATCATTCAGGGATTGACTATGCAAGGACTGCCCGTTCGCTATGTTGATATGTATCATGCAGTGCCGGTGAGCGATCTGGAAGATGGTATTCACCCGAACGATAGCGGCTACGACGCCATGGCCGGAGTCTGGTATCGTGCGCTCCATAGCCTGCTCGCTCCGGTGGAATAATCATGCTTTTTCCGCCGGGCTGATATGTGTCTCTTCTGGGCGTGCAACACCTTCATAGACGGAGGGCTTCAGGATACCAATATAGGGCAGATTGCGATAGCGCTGGGCATAGTCCAGGCCGTAGCCAACGACAAATTTGTCTGGAATGCTGAAGCCAACATAGCTTACTTCGGCCTGTTTGAGGCGTGTGCGTTCTTTATTGAGCAGGGTACAGATGCGAAGACTGAGCGGGTTGCGCTGCCTCAACAGGTCCACGAGGTAATGAAGGGTCAGGCCGCTATCAATGATGTCCTCGATAATCAGTACATGCTTCTGGTCGATCGGCCCTTCGAGATCTTTGATAATGCGCACCACTCCGCTTGATTGGGTGGTATTGCCATAGCTGGCAACCGCCATATAATCGACCTCCAGCGGCAACTCGATGGTGCGCGCAAGGTCAGCAATAAAAGGGACCGCTCCCTTGAGCGTTCCCAGCAAGAGCAGATTTTTGCCCTGATAATCGCGCGTGATCTGCTCTCCTAACTCCTGAACCTTTGCGCGCACCTGTTCTTCCGAGATCATTATCTCGTCGATATCTTCATGCATGCGTACCTCCCATGATCTTGCTATTGTCTGCTTATGGATTTTTCACAAAATATAATATCCGCCATAGTGGAGCGATCATTGTTCGTCCGGCAAATGCGCCGGGGAGAGAAGGTTCTCCCCATCCGTAGCGACAAGGAGTGGTGTAGAGGGGTTGTGGGGGCCTTGCGCTTGTTGCTGCTGCCAGGCCAATCTCCTGAGGTCTCCTCTTTGCCAAAATCATCGCTCCCAACGGCGGCAAGCGCAAGGCCCCCACGTCCACCCTTAACCCCCCTTGTCGCTACGGGAGACCCAACATCCTCTCTCCCCATAGCTATTCCCCTTTCAATTGCCGGATGCTTCAATGATCGCTCCACTATGGCGTGCCCGAGTTAGAAACGAGCGATAGACGGATAATCCGCCGGGTTGTTGCGGTCAGTCGAGCGCGTTCGTCAATGCAGATTCCTCCCAGCCAGATGCTTGATCCCTCTGAGAAGAAGAGCGGTATCCTGTCGCGCTCGGAACGAGCAATATGTTTGTCTACCAGGATGTCCTGCACCTTTTTCTCGTGTACCATGCCAAGCGGCTGGATGCGATCTCCCGGTTGTCGGGTACGCACGACAAATGCTGTGCCCGCCCTGTCACCATCAATATATACAACATTGGGTGTCGTGGCAAGAGAGTGCCAATCTCCCACTCTGTTTGCCTGTTGTACTGCCTGTGCCTGCTCTCCCGTCAGCACCTCTGCAATCGCTATCCAACCAGTTCCAGGTACGACGACCTGACCCGGGACTGGCAGTATAACTTCAATATGTTCTGGCGTCGTCTGACGAACTTCGTCAAGGCGCTCGAAGATGATCTCTTCCCCGATACGCAAGACACGTAAGCGGCCCGGCATGTGTTGCTCTAGCTCTCGCCCTTTACTGTCGAGCCTTGCCAGTTGTTCGATCAGTTTATAGTGACGAAGCTCCAATGGAGATTGACCATCGCAGAGGTGCGCGCTGACACGGCGCAACAGATGGCGCTGAATGCTGAGTGGCAGGCTGCATAATGCGCTGCGTTGCAAACGAATGCGCTGCGCCTGCTCCGAGATTACAACCTCCGGCCAGCTGGCATCGATCTGAGCTTCGATCCAGGCAACATCGACCTGCATCACCTCGGCTGTGCGGAGCTGGAGCGAGCGAAAGCCAGGATTCATCGCTTCCAGCAGCGGCAACAGTTCGTGACGGATGCGGTTGCGCAGAAAGCGTGTATCAGTGTTGCTCGCATCTTCCAGTGGCATGAGGCCATATGCGGCACAATAAGCCAGTGTGTCGGCATGCGTGATGGCGAGGAGTGGACGAATGACGTCTTGCTGCACTGGCTGCAAACCAATCATACTGGCGATGCCCCCGCCGCGCAACCAGTGCAGCAGCAGCGTCTCCACCTGATCATCAGCATGATGGGCGACAGCGATGCGTCCTCCTCGCGCAATCTCGCGCAGGAAACGATAACGGGCAACTCGTGCTGCATCTTCCAATGAACGCTGTTCGCGCCGGGCCAGCGCTGGCACATCGATGCTGCCAATAGCCGCAGGCAGCTTCCAGGCCGTCGCCAAGTGTGCGACCTCCTCTGCCTCACGTGCACTCTCCTCGCCGCGCAACTGGTGATTGAGATGGGCAACGCGAAGCCGGACGCCTGAATATAGCTTATCGGGACCGCAGAGGGCGTGGAGCAGATGCAGCAGGCACAGCGAATCGCTTCCTCCCGAGACGGCGACCACCACCTCACCCTCGACAGGAAGCAAGCGATGCTCTTCAATGGTATTTCTGACGGTTTCAACAATATTTGACATATTCGTTTCGTTGCAATCTGGCATGTCAGTTTGCGTAACACCTACTGATATGATAGGATATAGAGCAATTATAGTGGTTGAGTAGGAACCTCACAAGAGGTATCCTGGATTTTTTCAGTGTTGTGCAGGGGTGAGAGCGAGATTATGGCAATTCGCAAGATTATTACATCAGAAAATCCTATTCTTCGGCAAAAAGCGAAAAAGGTGCATCGCTTTGAGCCATCTTTGCAGAAGCTTGTCGATGACATGTTCGAGACCATGCACGTCGCTCATGGTGTTGGGCTGGCTGCACCACAGATCGCGCAATCGATTCGCGTGCTCGTGGCCGAATACGATGATCCCGAGACAGAGGCGCATTACAAAGTGGCGTTGTTCAATCCCGAGATCATCAAGGCTGAAGGCGAAGAGATCGGCTCTGAAGGCTGTCTGAGCATCCCTGGCTATGTGGGGGAAAATATTCGTCGTGCCGCAAAGGTTCAGGTGAAGGGCCAGGATGTCAAAGGCAGAGCGATCAAAGTAAACGCTGAGGGCTGGTGGGCGCGCATTTTGCAGCACGAGATTGATCATCTCAACGGCATCCTCTTCCTTGATCGTCTGGACAGCCCGGAAGATCTACGCGAAGCCCAGCCAGAAGACCTCGAAGAAGAGTCTGCTCTGGTGGAATAGAACTTCTTACCACCCATCCCCCCGTAGCGACAATCCCTTGCGGTTGTCGCGGGCCAAAGCGCCACCATGCACAGGAGCCGCGACAACCGCAAGGGATTGTCGCTACGGGGTAGAAGAAAGCCTGGCAACCTCCAAGAGATTGTCAGGCTTTTCTATGTATCGATGGTAAACAATAAGAAAGGCTGGCAGGATATATGGAACGGTTTATCCGAGTTTTTGCTGGCGTCGTAGCATTGGTACGGCCTGTTTGCCCAGTGTATGGTCGCACCCTTCACAGAGATAGAACCCCTCTTCGCGGTAGACCAGTTCGCTTACCGGGAAGTGCAGATAACAGATCCCACAGCGCGTAGCGTCCGGCTGGCTTGCTATCTGGCGGTCATGCTCGAAAAGTTCGTGCAATGATTCGATCATTTGATCAAAATCAAATGCACCGCCATAGTTACGCTCCATCCCAGTTGTGCCGAGGGGTGGTAGCATGCCGGTTATATTGTTGGCACGGAATTCACGACGACTTGCAAACGAATTGGTGTTACTATTGCTCGATGCTCCATTGCCAGAACCCGGTGTATAATGACTGCTCAAGGCATAGAACTCCACAGAAAACGGACCATTCCTTCACAGCATGAATGTCCGGGAAGGAATGGTCCCTTCTTAATGATGGGCTGATGGGGGGAACATCGCCCCCTCCTGTCTGATAGCTATAGCCATCATTGGTTCCTTTGCTTTTGCCCGGAACGGGCCTCCGTTTTCACGGGTAATGCTCACCTCGACAACGTGTCCCAAGCGGTTTATTGGACAGGGTACCGACTTCTCCCTCTACACCTTTTAACCCGGTCCTGTAGTGGTCCAAACTGGTGAAGCATCTGGACGTACCTATTGACATCGGCTGCGCCGTATTCGCTGGGAACGTAGCCCGATGAGAGGAAGCTGTCCTCTCCTGGCTGAGTCTGCTCATGTCTCGGGCCTACGAACAGTGTTTGCTCTGTCCGTAAGCCTCCGCATGCAATGCGGGGGTACATGGCACTATCGAATAGAGAATATATTCATTATAACCCTTTCACGATCCTGTGTCCAGTTAATCTTTATCGAGGGTTCCACCAAACCGGGAAGTTTCGGTCAGTGTAAACGATGCCTTTCCTTGAATCGCCTGCGATGACGAGCCTACCAGCACCTCAAACTCGCCTGCTTCGGCCACCCACGCCTGGGCTAGATCGTCGTAATAAGCCAGGGCTTGCCGTGCCAGCGAGAGTGAGACCGTCTTGTGCTCTCCCGGTTCGAGCTGCACTTTGGCGAACGCCTTTAGCTCTTTGTCTGGACGATGCAGCCGCGATTGCACATCCCGCACATACACTTGCACAATTTCTTTGCCCGCGCGCTCACCCGTGTTGGTTATGTCTATTTGCACTTCCAGCGTCTCCTCCGGGCCAATCGAGCTGGTACTGAGCCGCAGGTTATCATAGTCGAACGTCGTGTAAGAGAGTCCGAAGCCAAAGGGGAAGAGCGGCTCTATCTTCTTCTTCTCATAATAGCGATAGCCGACGAATAGCCCTTCGCCATAACGAACCTTGCCGTTCTCGCCTGGATAGTTGATGTAGGCGGGATTGTCCTCCAGGCGTACCGGGAAGGTCTGGGGAAGTTTGCCAGAAGGATTGACATCGCCAAAGAGGACATCTGCAATGGCGTTGCCGCATTCCTGGCCGGGGAACCAGGCTTGCACAACCGCCTCCACCTGCTCAAGCCAGGGCATTGCGATGGGCGAGCCGGTGTTCAGCACCACAATCGTTCGCTTATTTGCCGCCGCCACACGTTCTATTAACTCGTTCTGCTGTCCCACAAGATCGATGTTGGGGCGATCAAACCCTTCGCTCTCCCACTCGCCGCTCAATCCAGCAAAGATCAGCGCAACATCGGATCGGCCCGCCAGCGCGACCGCACGTTCGATCCCATCGGCTGGCAGTGGCGGGAGACAGCCTGGTCGTACCGCCGCAATCAGTCCATCCTGATTTTTGGCATATTCAAGAGTGAGAATATATTCCTGTCCCACAACCAGATCGCGCTCTGTCTTGACCTCAGTAGAACCCATGCCAAAGTATGATTCGCCTCGCATCTGCTGCGTCCAGTTCTCGACTGCCAGTTCGTCATTGATGAAGAAGCGGCTCAAACCTGCGCTGGTCAGACTAAAGGTATAGGTTCCCGTCACTGCTGGCATGAAGCGAGCGGTGGCACGCATCGAGAAGTTGTGGACATCAAAATTGGGATTGATATTTGAGCCGAACCACATCAGTTCAGGTTGCTTGCTGATCTCTGTATAGATGGGAGAGCCGGTCAAAGCGGGACCGTTGAAATAGTCGGTGCGCCATCCATGCTCGTTGCCCTCAACGCCAGCCAGCAATTGATCCATCTCGAACTGTGGCAACTGTTTATGATTGGGGCAACCAAGTTCATACCCGATCTCTACCTGCTCGCCGAGTTTGAAGGCCACGCCATCATGGGGCGTAATGGCGTAGTGGGCGTTGACCTGGGCGCTTCCACCCGCCATGATGCGCGCCACTTTCGCGTTCGGACCGATGATTGCAACCGAGTTCAGCTTCTCGTGTTGTAATGGCAGCACATCGCCCTCATTCTTGAGCAGGACGATGCCCTCTGCCGCAGCTTCGCGGATCAGGGCGCGATGTTCTGGCAAATCGATGCCCTGCTCTGCTGGCTCTTCGGGATGCTCAAAGACGCCTGCGCGCTGCAAGAGGAGCAGAAGGCGACGAATGCTAGTGTCGAGCGTGGCCTCGTCAACTTCGCCGCGCTCAACGGCCTGCAACAACAGTTCGCCGCGCCATACGCCCGGTCCCGGCATCTCCAGATCGAGTCCTGCGTTCACCGAAGGGGCGGTACTTTTCACTGACATAAACCAGTCGGAGACCACCAGTCCGTCGTAGCCCCACTCGTCGCGCAAGATCTCGGTTAACAGATAGGAATTCTCGCTCGCCGCAACACCATTTACCAGATTGTACGAGGCCATGATCGTCCACGACCTCGCCTCGCGGATGGCAGCTTCAAAGGGAGGCAAATAGATTTCGCGCATTGTACGCTCGTCAACTTCTGAATTGATCGTGTTGCGCTCAAACTCTGAATCATTGCAGATATAGTGTTTTACCGATGTGCCGACACCTTCGCTCTGCACGCCGTTGATATAGGCCACAGCCATGCGTGCGCTTAAATACGGATCTTCGGAATAGTTCTCAAAGTTGCGGCCATTGAGGGGTGAGCGGTGGATATTGACAGTTGGTGCTAGCAGCACGTGTGCTCCCTTGCTTCTGGCCTCCTGTCCAAGCGCCTGCCCGACGCGCCTCACCAGATCGGTATTCCAGGTGGAGGCAAGAGAAATGCCAGCCGGGAAACAGGCCGCCTTTGTACCACCGACGAGGCTCCCGCCTCCTCGTGCTCCGTTCGGTCCATCCGACATCTTCAATGCAGGGATGCCAAGGCGCTCAATTGCGACGGTGTGCCACATGTCTGAGCCTGCGAGCAGCGAGACTTTCTCCTGAAGAGTCATCTGACCGAGCAGGTCTTCGATTCGGTCACTCATTGCCATTCTTCTCCTATCAGGTTTATCAATCGATAGATCTTCTATCAACGCTGATGTAAGGGAACTTTTCCCTCCTAATAGTAATGAACATTTTTGTCTTGAGCAGAAAGAGGAGAATTGCTTTATGTGGTTCAAAATCGCAGAAAGGAAGACTTTTGCTCGATCAGAAGCCGATTTGTCAGGTTAATGATAGGGCTTTTACTTATGAGGGGTGTTCTCATCGTGATCTCATATAATGGAGCATGATATTGTATATCAAGACAATTTTCTGTGAATCGGGAGAAACCATCTATGCGAATATTGGTGGCAGAAGATCATGCTGAACTCGGATCTGATTTAAAGAGAGGGTTAGAATATTGCAAATATATGGTTGATCTGGTGACGCATGGTGAGGATGCTCTCTCGCTTGGGTTAAGTACGCCCTATGATCTGATCATTCTTGATATTATGCTCCCCGGCATGAGTGGGTTGGAGGTGTGCCGTCTGCTGCGTCAACAGAAGCGTAGCATGCCCATTTTGTTCCTTACTGCTCTTGGAGAGGTAGAGCAGCGGATTCAGGGACTTGATTATGGTGCGGATGATTATCTTGCCAAGCCTTTTAGCTTCCGTGAATTGGAGGCGCGAGTACGCGCTCTCTTGCGCCGAGCAAGTGCGGAAAAAACGTCGGTTTTGCGCTTTCTGGATCTCACGCTGGATACGCGCACGCATGAGGCCTGGCGTGGGGAGCGTCTCATCACGCTTTCTCACAAAGAATATGTGTTGCTTGAGTATTTGATGTATCATCCACGCCAGGTCTTGAGCCGCAATATGATTGCTGAACATGTCTGGGACGATGAGGCTGATCGCCTCTCCAACGTGATTGAAGTGTACATTCGTTATTTACGCAATAAGCTCTGTGCTCAAGGAGAGCCAGATGTGATACATACTATTCGGGGAGCTGGCTATCAATTGAGGGAGCCTGAACCATGAAACGCATCTTTTCTCATATTTACCCATTGGGCATTCGTTGGCAATTGATGCTCTGGTATAGCATCATCTTTGCCTTGTTGATGGTATTCTCCGGTTTGCTCTTCTATACACGTCTGCAAACAACGCTGGCTGGTAGCCTTGATACTGAATTGCAGTTGCAGGCGCAGCAGATTGCAGGTGATATTACTTATGATGAAGATGGAGATATAACAGCCCATGATGCAACGGCAGATTTGCCCGGCTTCGATCCCTCTGGTAAGGTGCAGCATGTACCTCCTCCAGCTGATGTCAACCTTGATATCCTGGTGCGGGTTCTGGATAAAAGAGGCTTGCCCCTACGAACGACGCCAGCCTTTTATGCTCTGAACGTCCCTCCTGAGAGCGTGACTCAACCGCTGCACGGTCTTCCCTGGCAGGGAACGATCAGTACAGCCGATGGTCAAGCGGTGCGGCTCTATAGTCGTGCGCTGGTTGACGACAATGGGATTTTTGGCGTGGTGCAGGTTGGTACAACGCTCACTCAGGTCGATACAACGTTGCAGGATGTCTCAGTCGAACTATTGCTATTGGCCCCCTTTATGTTGGCGCTTGGTGGCTTGATCAGCTATTGGCTGACGGCACGCGCGTTTATGCCTATCGAGCGTTTGATTAAGACGGCGCGGAAGATCAAGGCTGGCGATTTGCGTCAACGTGTGCCTGTGCCGCGCCCTCATGATGAGGTGCGTGATCTGGCCCTGACGCTGAATGAGATGATAGAGCGTCTGGAGCAGGCGTTTGCACGGCAACAGCGTTTCGTTGCTGATGCATCGCACGAGTTGCGTACACCTGTTGCCGTCATTCGCAATAAAGCGGATATGGCCCTGATGCAAATATTTACCCCTGATGAACACCTGACCGTGTTTCGCTCGATTTATAATGAATCAGAACGACTCAGTCATCTGATCGGCGATTTGCTGGCCCTGGCTCATCTCGACGAGGGGCATGTGCGGCAGAAAAAAGAGGTGGTGAAGCTGGATCATCTGGTGCAGGTCGTTGCCGAGATGACGGAGCCGTTGGCTACAGAGCATCAGGTAAGCATGCAGGTGGCGGCGAACAACCAGGTGCGCATCTGTGGTGATGAGGCGCGATTGCTGGAAGTGGTGATGAATCTGACGGAGAATGCTATTCTCTATAACAATTCTGGTGGCACAGTCTCGCTTTCCGTCAAGAGCGAAGATACTCAGGCGTTGCTAATTGTGCAGGATACCGGCATTGGTATTGCTCCTGAGCATCTTCCTCATCTTGTGGAGCGCTTCTATCGCGTCGATTCGGCTCGTACCTATACTGCTGGTGGCAACAGCGGTTTAGGTCTGGCTATTGCCGATAGTATTGTGAGAGCGCACGGTGGCTCATTGACTGTCGAGAGCCGGCTCGGGCAGGGATCGACATTTACCGTCGCGCTCCCTCTTTCTCAATGAATGAAGAATCGTTGTAGTACTCTGTCAAACTTCATTGGGGTGTATCCAGAAACTCCTCAGGCGTGTTTCCGTGTATGGCAGGGGCGAAGGCTTGTCCTCGCCCACCTCCACAGGCCGCGCGATGAGACACCAGGGCGAGGACAAGCCTTCGCCCCTGCCATACACGGGGAGTTCTCACCGCGTCATGTGCCAAATGAAGCTTGACAAAGTACTACGACGGTTCTGATTGTTCAATCTCGTTAGCTGCTGTACACCCCCAGTTCGTAGATACGCGCCGCCACAGTTTGCGTGCTGGATTGTGGATTGGTGATGTTCAATTGCACGTAACGGGCGGTTCTGGCACTGATGGTATGAGTGGTCGTATTTGACGTATTGCCAGTAACAGTTACCACAGTTGTCCAGTTGGTACCATCGCTGCTGACCTGAATGTTGAAGTCGCGCGTATTCCAGGCCATATTTTCTCCTCCAGCGCCCGCATGTTGAATAGTAAATCTGGCAATGCTCATACTGCTTTGCAGGTCCACTCGTAACCAGTATTTTCCGCTCGTGCCGCCAGAACACCATTTGCTATTGTTCGTAATGCTGCCATCTACCGCTTTATTGGGCGTTTCTGAGGATGAGCATGTGCTATCTGCGCTGGCCGGTTTGTTGAGGGCAAGATTTGCGCTGCTAAAAGGAATGGCAGCGTTGATGGCATCCAGTGCTGAACTCTGGCGCGAGGCGTCGGCGCTATCGAAGGGACCATACCACTGCAACCCGAGCTGATTGCTGCTGTTGCGGTCGTTCGCCCAGATGGAATCGACGTTGCGTGTGATGAAATCGCGATAAGCCTGTTTGCTGTCGGTCTGGTAGAGATAGTAGAGGTTGCGCATAAAGATGCCCTTGAATTGGGATGCATCGCCGTTGCAGCTTGTTTCGCAAGGCTCTTTGAGGATACCATTGGCGTTGATCAGCGTACTGGTTGCGGCGTTGGCGATGGCCTCTGCTTTGCTCAGGTATGAAGAGGTTCCGGTGATTTTATACAGGTCGGAGAGGCCAGCCAGGATGACGCCCTGATTGTAGGTCCAGGTAGTTTGTCCGTTGTTATGGCAGGAGCTATCGAGACCATCGTTGATCAGGCTGGAGCTGTTAATCATGCCGCTATTATTGAACCAGTTCCACTCCTGGTTGCTCCAATCAAGATAACTACCGCTGCCACTGTCGCCTGGAGTACGCTGGTGGAGGCTGGTGGCGAGGGCCAGGAAGAGTTCGTTGGGGATGGCGTTCTTGTAGCTACGGGCCTTGCTCCACCAGATGCCGCCGCCGCAGGTCGTATCCCAGCCACCCTTCATATCGTTGAAGATCGTTTTCGCCATTGTCAGGTAGCGGCTGTCGTTGGTAAGATCGTAGGCTTTGACCCAGGTCAGTGCCCACCAGCCCTCGTCGTCGTAATAATCGTTGAGGAAGTTGCCTGAAGCGTTGGTATTATATGAGGTGGAGATATCGCCAGTGTATGCGGTGCTGCTGGTGCGAGCGGAGTAGTCGATGATTGCTCCCAGAGCGTTTGCCGAGTTCCACCAGCCAGTGGTGTTGAACTGGCCGTTTGAGCTATTGTACCATCTTTGCAGCGTTGCCGCTGCTGCATCTGCATAGGCCCGATAGCTGCCTGCTGCATGAGTGGTAGAAGACATGAACGGTATACCGAACAATACGAGGTTTACTAACAATGCACATATGAGCCGTCCTGGTTTGCTCCATCGTTGGGCGTGCAAAAACATAGCCTTGAACTCCTTTTCAGTGGCTTTACCGCCATCATCTTCAGTGGTGACAGCGTTGTCATGACTGTACCATTACCGTGCAGTTATTGTCAACTGGTTTAAAAGGGGTATTTAGGAGGGGTGTAGCAATAAAAAGGAATCTTTGTTACAATGAATGTCGGTTGCAACGAAGGCAGAGACGGGAGGATGATGTGATGCTTAACGAACGCGATTTTTATAGCGACGAGCCAGGGTCATTCGGCGAGAGCGAGGGGCGTATTGACGCAGGTAAAATGAGGCCGACCATGCAGAATGTTGCGAAGGCGGCGGGAGTGAGTCTGAAGACGGTTTCGCGGGTGGTGAATAATGAGCCAAACGTAGGCGAAGATACGCGTGAGAAGGTCAGCAAAGTGATTGAAGAACTGGGTTTTCGTCGCAATGATCTTGCCAGAAATCTACGCCAGGGCCAGATCTCCACTACTATTGGCCTGATTATTGAGGATATCGCGAACCCTTTTTACTCCAATATTGCGCATGGAGTTGAGAAAGTTGCGCAGCGCTATCACTATATGGTGATTATCTGTAATTCTGAAGAGAATGCGCAGCGTGAGCAGGAGCTTTCCAACGCCCTGTTT
Organism: Reticulibacter mediterranei; assembly: GCF_016587455.1. NCBI lineage: Bacteria > Bacillati > Chloroflexota > Ktedonobacteria > Ktedonobacterales > Reticulibacteraceae > Reticulibacter > Reticulibacter mediterranei. The sequence goes on from NZ_BNJK01000001.1 coordinate 4,603,842, forward strand.
CGTCGTCGCGTGGCAGGACTGCTCATGGTGCCAGCCAGTCACGACCATAGCTATCTACTTCCAGAAGCGCGTCTGGGAACGCCGATCATTTTTCTGGATCGTCCACCAGATCATCTGGATACCGACACTATTCTCTTAGACAATCGTGGTGGTGCGCGTAAGGGCATTGAACATTTAATTGCGCATGGGCATCGACGTATTGGCGTGATCGGCGGTGATCCGCTGGTTCACAGTGGGGCCGAACGTCTGGCTGGCTATCGAGAGGCGCTGGCAGATCGCTCCATTCCGTATGATGAAGCGCTGCTGCGTTCAAATCGTGATGAGCCGCTCAGAGCGCAGGAGGCTGTTCACGAACTGTTGATGCTCGCTGATCCTCCAACCGCTTTGTTCACGACAAACAACCGTATCAGCATTGCCGTGATTCGTGCGCTGTACGGCATGAAGCGTCAGATTGCGCTGGTTGGCTTTGACGACTTTGAGCTTGCCGAGCTATTGCCGGTGCCGATCACCGTGATTGCACATGATGCAGCTGCATTGGGCGAGCAGGCCGCCGAACTGCTTTTTGCTCGTCTGCATGGTGATGATCTTCCCCCGCAGCATCTTGTGATCCCAACAGAACTGGTGGTGCGGGGCTCTGGCGAGTTGCCGCCTGAATAGCTAGAAGGAGAGCGTGTTTTATGGTATCAGTTGGTGTAATTGGGAGTGGAGCCTGGGGTACGACGCTGGCGCTGCTTCTCTCCAGAAAGGGCATTGCAACGACGCTTTGGGATCATCGACCGGAACGGGCCGCGACAATGCAGCAGCGGCGCGAGAATAGTGATTTTCTGCCAGGCTTTCGTTTTCCAGATACATTGCGGGTGACAGGGCAGATCGCGGAGGCTGTGCAGGGCAAAGAGATGCTGGTCCTCGTCACGCCCTCCCAGAAGATGCGTGAGAATCTGCGTTTGCTGGCTCCATATTTAGGAGAGAAGACCCTGCTCCTCAACGCCAGCAAAGGCATAGAGATTGGCAGCCTCAAGCGGATGAGCGAGATTATCGTTGAAGAGTTGCCGACAACAGGCGAGCGCGTTGCCACATTGAGCGGTCCGAATCTCTCGCGTGAGGTGGCACAGGAGAAGCCGACGGCGGCGGTAATTGCCTCCACAGCATATGATGTAGCCGTAGAGTACCGTACGCTGCTGACCACATCCAGTTTTCGCGTCTACAACTCGCACGATGTTGTGGGCGTTGAACTGGGAGGCTCGCTTAAGAACATCATTGCGATTGGCGCGGGCATCAACGATGGCCTGGGCTATGGCGATAACGCCAAGGCTGCGTTTATGACGCGAGGGTTGGCGGAGATCTCGCGCCTGGGCGTGGCAGCGGGGGCTAATCCGCTCACTTTTGCCGGTTTAGCGGGTATCGGGGATCTCATTGCCACCTGTGCCAGCGATCTGAGCCGCAACAATCGTTTGGGCCGTCGCCTGGCAGCCGGTGAGAAGCTCAACGATATCTTGCAATCGACGCATTCGGTTGCCGAGGGTGTCTGGACCACACAAGCAGCCCTACAACTGGCCCGGCGCTACAACGTTGAGATGCCCATCGCCCATCAACTCAGTCTCGTTCTCTTTGAAGAACTCGATCCCCACAAGGCCGTACCAGAATTGATGCTTCGCGATCCTAAAGGAGAATTAGAGGGCATTATATAGCAAAACATGAGACAACTCTAGCAGATCGGTTTCCTTCTTGCAACACAACCTTGACAACTATGTTCTTTCAATGCTGAAGTGGAGGAGGCTGCTGTCGCAGCCGGGTTTGAGAAATTCGCCTGAACAGCCTGTTTTGCAGCTGAGTCTGGAACGGCCAGAGGAGGAGCTTCAGACAGAGTGCCAGGACGAGACCCAGGATGTTACTAATAATTATGCAGGCGATGATAAACAGAATAAGCGCACTAAGCCCATGGGCGGAGGTAGCTACGATGAGGAAGATCATAGCGGGTATGAACGAAAGCCAGAAGAGCACTTGGCTTATCCTCCCCTGTGTCTCTCTGAAACTGTAGCTGTCCAGGCCCTCAATGATATCCAGGAAGCGTTCCCAGTGCTTGGAGGAGATATACCGGGCGGTAGATGGTGGGAGAGCAGGGGTATCAGGCCAGGAAATCAACACGCCGGGGTGTGTGCGGGGGCGAGGAGGCTGTGCAGGGAGGACAAAAGGAGGTAGCTGTGGAGCGGAAGAAGTGGTTTGCGGCAGGAGAGGGGATTGTACACCTACACGCAGGCCAGGCCAGAATATTGATGCGTTGGAGTGTGCATGGGAGCGACGAGGAGGTCTTTGCAGGGGCAGAGCATGTCGTACGCCTGCTACGTGGGCGGGTCGATAGTGTGCAGAAGCATGAGAAGGTGTTTGTGGTGGCAGATCACGTGGCTCGATATCTTGCTTCATTTCGCTCAGATGCCTGCTCACTGCTTGCACACTTTCCGGTCGTTTGCTGATCTCAGGCTCCATCATTCGTTGCAGCAGCTCTTGCAATGATTGAGGGATGATCACGTCGGCAGGCCAACCATCAGTTTTGATCTCTAAAGGATCTTTGCCTGTCAGTAGTGTTTGCAGTGTGGCTCCCAGTCCGTAGATGTCCGTCTGAGGGGTAGTTTGTACCCTGCCATACTGCTCAGGAGCCGCGTAGCCAGGAGAGCCGAGCGCACCTGTGTCTTTTGCTTGTTGTGTTCGGTAGCGCCGTGCGATCCCAAAGTCAATCAGGTAGATGGTGTCGTGAGAAGTGAGCAGAATATTGTCAGGCTTGACATCGCGAAAAATGATGGGAGGTTTCTGCTGATGGATATAGCCAAGGATTGAGCAGAGCCTGATGCCGATGGTAAGTACCTTGTTCAGAGGCAGCCGTTGCCCCTGAAGACATTGCTCAAGCGTTTTCCCTTCAAGATATTCCATAACCACATACCAGTGTTCAGGCTCTGTGAAGTGGTCATAGATGCGCGGCAGGCCTTCAAGGCGTAGCGCAGAGAGCAACGTGACTTCGCGGTTATAAGAATCAGTGATCTCGATCTTTTCCTGAGCGCTCAGGTTCACTGGCATGTTGAGTTGTTTGATGGCGACAAACCTGTCGTACTGCTCTTCATCGCATGCTTTATAGACGGTTCCGAAACCGCCTTCGCCTAGCGATCCCAGGATGCGGTAGCGCTGCCGTAAGAGCATACCGGGAGATAGTGAGGTATTTTGCATGATCTCTCTTTAAGATACAATCCAGTCTATCAGAGGAAGAAAATGTTGATCCCTATTCTAACACATTCCCCTCTGGTTTTGCACGTCGGTCGCCCAATGTTTCAGGGCTTTCCAATTCTCCCATCTAGCAGGAGTGCAGAGGGCGGCAGCCCTTTGCCGGGGTGCGGGGTGTCCCCGCAAAAACCTTTTTTCTTCTCTTTTGCGCGCCGCCGCAGGCGGCGCGCGAAGGAGGGAAGGAAACTGGGGACGCCCCAGGCCCCGGCAGGGAGACCCCTGCACCCCTTTGAGCGGAGAACTGGAAAGCCCTGCCCAATGTTTCTTTCTTACTCACTTTCTCAGAAAATCTCACTAGCAAAAAGTGAGCTTGACCAAGAATTCCCATAAATCACGGCGCAAGTTTTAGCAATGCGTAATGCGCTCTTATGATTGGTTCAGGTCAATTCCTACGTAAACTCTACGACAAGTAAGTGTCATTTGTACACTCTTACAGCTATCTCCAACTTGCCGCGCTCTGAAAAAAGGTGTTACAATGAACCTGTCTCATGAGATGGGGCGTGATCCACCAAATTTTTAACTGACAGGATATTAACAGCCAGCCAGGAACCAGAAACGTGACTTTCAATAAAATTGAAATTCGAGCAGCGACCGAGCGGCATGATGTGCATGCTCGCCAGCTTGCTCGCGAAATATCCCATTTACCGATACAGGCCCTCCCTTCGCTTGCAGCTATCTCTCAACCAGCCCTTAGCATCCGTACCGCCCAATTATACCTCCTCACTGGCAACCTCAGCACCGCCCAACTCGATCAACTTACCCAGCAATTGTTGACCGATCCGGTGGTGCAGGAGTCCGGGCCAGCTGCTCTTTTGCCCAACGCGCATACCGTCGATGTCTTCTTCCATCCCGGTGTGACCGATACGCTGGCCGAGAGCGTCCTGACCGGCGCGCAGATGCTTGGTATTACAGAGTTGCAGCAGGTGGAGACGGGGCGCCGCTATATCCTCGATGGCCGGCTGAGTGAGGCCGATGCCCATGCAATCACTCAGGCCATTTTATACAATCCAGTAATCCAGCAATATGAGTTGCATCCCGCTCACGTCACGACCGATACTCCTCATGCACATGTTCAGCCAACGGAACAGGCTGTAGCAGGACCATCTATAACCACCGTTCCGTTAATCGACATGAGCGATGAGCAATTGATGGAGGTTAGCCGTGCCGGGTTGCTCTCGTTGAACCTGGATGAGATGCGGGCCATTCAGCAGCATTACCGCGAACAGGGACGCGAGCCAACCGATGTCGAACTGGAGACGTTGGCGCAAACCTGGTCCGAACACTGTTCCCACAAGACCTTCAAAGCCACCGTTGCCTATCGTGAAGTAGATGAGCAGGGCAATGTTCTGGAGACCGAGACGATTCCAGGTCTGCTCAAAAGTTATATCATGCGCGCCACCCAGCAGATCGAGATGCCAGAACTGGTCTCCGCCTTCAGCGATAACGCGGGCATCGTGCGCTTCACCGAAACGCAGGATATCGCCTTTAAGGTCGAGACGCATAACCATCCCTCCGCCATCGAACCGTTTGGTGGCGCGAATACTGGTGTTGGCGGCGTCATTCGCGATGTTGTGGGCGTCTCGGCCTATCCCATCGCCTGCACCGATATTCTCTGCTTCGGGCCACCCGAGACGCCAGCCGACGAACTGCCATCCGGTGTCCTCACGCCGCGCCGTATCGCCAGTGGCGTTGTGAGTGGTGTGCGCGACTATGGCAATAAGATGGGCATTCCGACCGTCAACGGCGCGATCTGGTATCATCCGGGCTATATCTACAATCCGCTCGTCTTCTGTGGCTGCCTGGGCATTCTGCCACATGGAAGCCATCCCAATCAGGTGCAAACGGGCGACCTTATCGTCGTTCTTGGTGGGCGCACGGGACGCGACGGCATTCATGGCGCGACCTTCTCCTCTGGCGAGATGAGCAGCGAGATCAACGCGCAGGCCGGTACAGCGGTACAGATCGGCGCGCCCATCACCGAGAAGAAGGCGACGGATGTGATCGTGCAGGCGCGCGATCTTCGCCTCTATCACGCCATTACCGATTGTGGCGCGGGTGGCTTCTCCTCAGCAATTGGCGAGATGGCCTCTGAGACGGGAGCGAACGTTGAACTGGCGAAGGCACCACTGAAATATCAGGGATTGGCCCCCTGGGAGATCTGGCTCTCGGAGGCGCAGGAGCGCATGGTTCTCGCTGTGCCGCCGGAGCATCTGGCAGAGTTGCAAGCGCTCTGTGATATAGAAGAGGTCGAGTTGAGTGTGCTTGGCACCTTCACCGGCGACCACCGCTTGAAGATCACTTATCAGAGCGAGGTCGTCGCCGATATGGATATGGGGTTTCTGCATCACGGCATTCCCAATAAAACGCTAGAAGCCGTCTGGACGCAGAAGCAAGCGGAGAGCGGCACATCCCCCGAAGATCTCCCCGAACAGCTTGTAGAGGGCATTGCGCATGCATGGACGCCAACTTTGCTGGGGCTGTTGCGCCATCCCAACATCGCCTCGAAAGAGGAGGTTGTGCGCCGCTATGACCATGAGGTGCAGGGCGCAACCGTGGTCAAGCCGCTGGTCGGCAAGGCTGGCAATGGTCCGGGTGACGCTGCTGTGTTGCAGCCCATTCTGGATGAAGAGACGCGCGCAGGCATTGTCCTCTCCAATGGCATCAACCCGCTCTACGGCAAGTTTGATCCGTATCATATGGTGTTGAACGCCGTCGATGAGGCGCTGCGTAACCTGGCAGCGGTTGGTGGCGATGTAGGACGCACGGCCATTCTCGACAACTTCTGCTGGGGCAATCCCAACGATCCCGAACAACTTGGCCTGCTGGTGCGAGCGGTTAAGGGTTGCTATGATGCTGCGGTTGGCTATGGCGTGCCCTTCATTTCAGGAAAAGATAGTCTCAACAACGAATATCGCGCGGATGGTCGCCGCCTGCCAGTGATCCCGACGCTGCTCATCTCGGCGGTGAGCGTGATCGAGGATGCCTCTCGCACCGTCGAGATGGCACTCAAGACGCCTGGCAACCTGCTCTATCAGATTGGAGCGACGCACAATGAGATGGCGGGATCGCACTATGGCGAGATTGTGGAGCAGGACTCGTTTGAGCAACTCTTCCCGCAGACGACGGTGCCACAGGTCGATATTCCACATGCCTATGCTACGATGAAGGCGCTCGGCGAGGCGATCCGCAAGGGGCTGGTTCGCTCCTGCCACGATCTTTCAGAGGGCGGGCTGGCTGTGGCTGCTGCGGAGATGTCGCTGGCGGGTATGCTTGGCGTCAATCTCGATGTCCATCGCATCTCGACGCATACGCAGGGCATGAATGCAGTGGTACGCAATATCGTGCGACTGTTCAGCGAGTCGGCGTCGCGCTTCCTGGTGGAGCTTGCCCCTGAGCAATTGGGGCCGTTTGAACAGCATATGCAGGAGAGCGGCGTGCATGAATTAACCTATCTTGGTACGGTTACGAACACGAACCGATTCGTTGTGCAGGATAGGACACAGGAGTTAATCAACGTGAGCGTGGCCGAACTACAAGAGGCATGGAAGGGAGGGCTGGCATGATCCGCGCCCTGATACTGCGTGCGCCGGGCATCAATCGCGACCGCGATATTGCCTACGCTTGCAAACTGGTGGGATTTACCCCCGAACTGGTCCATATCAACACGCTGATCAAAGCGCCCAACACGTTACTAGACTACCAGTTTCTTGTCATCCCGGGCGGCTTCTCCTATGGCGATGATCTCGGTGCTGGCAATTTGCTGGCGAAGAACCTGACGATCCACCTGGGACCGCAACTGCGCAGCTTTATCGACGAGGGACGTCCGGTGCTGGGAGTTTGTAACGGCTTTCAAGTGCTGGTCAAGGCCGGCTTACTTCCTGGCCCATCGCTCAACGGCAAAGTGAGCCTGCGCGCGACGTTGACTGACAATGAAGTGGCCCAGTTCGAGTGTCGTTGGATTAAGATGGCTATACAGCCGAGTGTCTGTATCTTCACACGCGGCATCGAGCGCTCTATTGAATCGCCTATCGCGCATGGCGAAGGGCAGTTTGTGCTGGCCGGTGATCTGGCAGCGTTGCGCGAACGGGGCCAGATCCCCCTGGTCTACACCTCGTCCAGCAACGGCGTCTCCGACCACGTGCCCTATCCCGATAATCCTAACGGTTCAGTTGGCAATGTGGCGGGCATCTGCAATGCTCGCGGCAATGTGCTGGGGTTGATGCCGCACCCAGAAGATTATGTGCGGGCGCAACAACATCCGTTGAGGCGCGGTCTGGCAGATGGTGAGGGCGATGGCATTCTACTCTTCAAAAATGCTTTTCAATATGCAAAGAAACTGGCTGCTGAGGGTACAAAGCCAGTAGCGACCACTGACGAAGCTCCTGTATCCCTCTCGTATGCGGCAAGCGGCGTTGATATCGCTGCTGGCGATCAGGCGCTTCGCTTGATGAAGCGCGCAGTTCGTTCCACACATGGGCCGGAGGTGCTGGCTGGTATGGGTGCGTTCGCGGGAGCTTTTGATGTGACGGCATTGCAGAAGATGCATCAGCCAGCACTGGTGGCCTCAACGGATGGCGTCGGCACGAAAACGCTGCTGGCATCACAGGCACGGCGCTTCAACACCATCGGCTACGATATCGTCAACCACTCCATCAACGACCTGATCACGCAGGGTGCTCGTCCATTGTTCTTTATGGACTATCTGGCCGTCAATAAATTGGAGCCGGAGCAGGCAGCGCAGATCGTCGAGGGCGTGGCTGGTGCCTGTCGTGAGGCAGGGTGTGCTTTGCTGGGAGGCGAGACGGCGGAGATGCCTGACGTCTATCTGCCGGGAGCGTTTGATCTGGCTGGCACCATTATCGGCGTTGTCGAGCGCGATGAGATGGTTAATACCGCCTCGATTGGCCCCGGCGATGTCTTGCTTGGCCTGCCCTCTAATGGGTTGCATACCAATGGCTATTCGCTTGCTCGTCGCGTCTTTGCCTCTTATGATCTGGATACTGTATTGCCAGAACTGGGCGAGTCGCTGGCTGATGCTCTCTTACGTCCTCATCGTAGTTATCTACGCGAAATTCAACGATTGCGCGAGTATCTGGCGGATCGTGGGCACTTCATTAAGGGTATGGCGCATATTACTGGCGGTGGCTTCGAGGGTAATATCGCGCGCATTCTTCCCGCCGGAATGCAGGCCGTGATTGAGACCGATGCCTGGAGCGTGCCGCCGCTCTTTCAATTGATTGCGAAATTGGGCAAGATCGAGAAAGAGGAACTATATCGCACCTTTAATATGGGTGTGGGCATGGTGCTAGTACTCTCTCCCAAGAGCGCGGTCGAGGCCCGTTGTGTGCTGCCAGATTTACTCACGGTGGGCCATATCGTTGAAGGCGAAGGCGTCGTATTGCGTTAATGATCTTATATGCAGTGCAGGCGACCATCATTCTTATGTATGGTGGTTGCCTCTTATCGTGATTGAGGGAGCGTTTCGATGGTCAATTATTCTGAGCCTGGCCCTCTGCTGGCGCAAGGGAAGACGAAACAGATCTATGTCTATCCGAGCGATGAAGCTCTGGCCTATATGGTCAGTCAAGATAACATTACGGCAGGCGATGGTGCCAGACGCAACGAACTGATCGGCAAATCACGCTGGAGTACAATTACGACCGCGAATGTGTTTCGGCTGCTGAACGAGGCTGGTATCCCGACGCACTTTGTGGCGCAGGTCAACGATGTCACCTTGTTAGTACGGCGTTGTACGATGATCCCAATCGAGCATGTGCAGCGTAGAATCGCCACCGGCTCGTATCTCAAGCGTCATCCCGAAGTGAGCGAGGGAACTCGTTTCGATCCCGTGTTGATCGAGACCTTCTTAAAGGATGATGCACGCCATGATCCCCAGATCTGGCCCGACGATATCGTGCAGGCAAAGATTGCCACACGGGAAGAGATTGCAGAGATGGTACGACTGGGCCGCAACGTCTTTGAGGTGCTGGAGCGTGCCTGGGCCGGCGTGGATGTGACGCTGGTTGATCTCAAGATCGAATTCGGGCGTGATAGCAACGGCAACTTGCTGGTTGCTGACGTTATTGATAACGATAGCTGGCGACTCTGGCCGGGAGGCGATAAGTCTCGTATGCTGGATAAACAGGTATATCGTAATTTGCAGGAAGTTACCACTGAAAGTTTGCAGGGGATTGCAGACCGGTATGCTCTGGTCGCGGACCTGACAGGGAAGTTGAAGAGCTATGCATAAGGGTATCTCGCCACGATGCCCGAACGAGAAACGTTCAGAGAGGAGCCAGGTATGGAGCGACTACACGATGCTTGCGGTATAGTGGGTATCTACGCGCAGCACGACGAAGAGAATCTCGATGTGCGCCGTTATATCACACTCGCGCTCACCGCTTTGCAGCATCGGGGTCAGGAAAGTGCAGGGATGGCAGTGTATGATGGTGATGATCAGATTGTACACCGTGTCGCTATGGGAAAAGTACGCGATGTGTTTCAAGATTCGGGGACGAGTCTCCCGTTCACACATTGTGGCATCGGTCACGTGCGCTATTCGACTACCGGGTCCAGTTGTGTAGAGAATGCGGGACCGTTTGTGGTAGGAGGACGTCCGGGCCAGTACGAATCCGTCGCCGTCGCCCACAATGGCGATCTGGTCAATGGACCGACGCTGCGGGCCGCTCTGCCGCAAGATGCATTGAATTCGACCACTGATAGCGAAGCAATCGCGTTGCTCCTTCTGAACGCTGATGGCGAGACGTTCCGCGAGCGCATGCTTGCCACGATCCCCCTGTTGCGTGGATCATATAGTCTAGTGATGCTGGCCGAGGGCAAGCTCTATGCCTTGCGCGATCCCTGGGGCATGCGTCCGCTCTGTCTTGGTCGTCTGGGTAAAAACTGGATCGTGGCCTCTGAGTCGTGCGCTTTGGATCGAACTGGTGCCACGCTTATTCGTGAGATCGAGCCGGGCGAGCTGATTACCATTGATGAGCAGGGTTTGCGCTCGGATATGCTGGTCAAGATGCCGCGCCAGACGCTTTGTGTGTTCGAGTATATCTACTTTTCTGATGCAACCTCGCAGTTGAACGGGCGCTACACCTATCTCGTACGTGAGGCGCTGGGTCGGGAACTGGCGAGAGAGCATCCCGTCGATGCTGATCTGGTGGTTCCTGTGCCTGACTCGTCGATCCCAGCCGCTTTGGGCTATGCCGCCGAATCGGGCATCCCGTATGGGCAGGCGATCATTAAGAATCGCTACAGTGATCGCACCTTTATCAAGCCCGACCAGCGCTTGCGCGAACTGGAGGTTGATCTGAAGTTTAATCTGGTCAAGCCCAAGATCAAGGGTGCGCGCCTGATCGTCCTCGATGATTCGATTGTGCGCGGTAATACGGTGAAGCGGCTGGTTTCGGCGCTGCGCCATTATGGAGCAAAAGAGATTCACCTCCGTTCCGCCTCGCCGCCGCTGCGTTATCCCTGCTACTTTGGCATCGACATTCCGAGAGAGAAGGAGTTGATCGCAGCGGGTCGCACCGTTGAGGAGGTTCGGCAGTATATCGGCGTGGACAGCCTGGGCTATCTCAGCCCAACAGGTCTGGGACGCGCGATCAATACGGCGATGTCCGAGACTGAGATTCCCGACGACAAGCAAGCGTTGCAGATGCTGCATAGCGAGTTTTGCTATGGTTGCATGGAGACGCAGGGCTGGCCGTTCGATCCGAAAGTGGAGGCGAAACACGGCGCTCAGCTTGTCAATTTGACGCCGCGCAGGGTGGCGGTCAAAGGACAATAGATGTTTTCGGCGTAGCGATAATTAATGAAGCTGGATATGGTAGGGGCGATGGCTCGTCCTCGCCCGCCTCCACAGTCGCACGGTGAGCAACGGGGCGAGGACAAGCCACACCTACTCTCGCCCCTACCATATCCGACCATGCCCGGAGAATTTCGTGGATACATCGATTATTGCCATTGTCGAAAAAAGCACATAAAGAAAACGTATTTGGGAGGATGAGAGCAGTGCGTGTACTGGTCATTGGTTCGGGGGCGAGAGAGCATGCTCTGGTGTGGAAGCTGGCGCAGAGTCCACGTGTCTCGCGCCTGTATGCTGCACCTGGCAACCCTGGTATGACACCTTACGCGGAATGCGTGCCGATAAACGTAAGCCAGTTGAGCGAACTGGCAGACTTTGCCGAGCGGTCGGCGATAGATCTTACCGTCGTCGGGCCGGAGGTGCCGCTGGTTGAGGGCATCGTTGATGTCTTTCGGCGGCGTGGCCTGCGCACGTTTGGGCCGGATCAGGCGGGAGCGGCTCTTGAGGGCAGTAAAGCCTTTGCCAAAGAACTGCTGACCGAAGCAGGCATTCCCACGGCGCAACACCGCACGTTTACTGTCTATGCAGAGGCTATTGCTTATCTGGAGCAGCATGGGGCACCGGTTGTGGTGAAGGCCGATGGCAATGCAGCCGGGAAAGGGGCTATTGTTGCTCTCGATATGGCGACCGCGCGCGACGCCTTGCAGCAGATGATGGTCGAGCGTGCCTTTGGTGTCGCCGGGGATATCGTGGTCATCGAGGATTATTTGCAGGGTGATGAGATTGGCTCAACCGCTATCTGCAATGGGACCAATTATTTGCCCCTGACGCTGACCCAGGATCACAAGCGCGCTCTCGATCACGATCAGGGCTTAAACACCGGCGGCATGGGCGTCTTTACACCGTTGCCCTTTGTCAACGTCGAGCAGGAACAACAGATACGCGAGCGCATCATCCTCGCCACGTTGCAGGCGCTCAAAGCACGCGGCATTCATTTCACCGGCGTTCTCTACTCCAACATCATGTTGACCCGGCAGGGGCCGATGGTGTTGGAGCATAACACGCGCTTCGGCGATCCTGAAACGCAGGCGTTTATGCTGCTGCTGAAAGAAGATGTCCTCAATGTGCTTGAATACGCCGATGGCAAGCAAGCGCCCTCAAACAATCTATGGCATCCCGGCTCGGCAATCAGCCTGACGCTGGCCTCTGGTGGCTATCCTGGCAAGTATCGCTCAGGAATTCCCATTACGGGGATAGAAGAAGCGAATCGTCTGGATGACGTGCAGGTCTTTCATGCTGGAACCGCCATGCAGGATGGTCGGCTCGTCACCGCTGGTGGGCGCGTGCTGAGCGTTGTGGCGCGTGGGACTACGTTGCAAGAGGCTGTGGCGAAAGTGTACGAGGCAGCGGCACACATCTCGTTCGAGGGCATGCATTATCGTCGCGATATCGCGCATCGCGGCCTTGAGGCGTTGACTTAAACCGTAGAGTATCGTCAGCCACTTTCCAAAGTACAATTTGCTCAGGGAAAGTGGCTGCTTTGTGTTAACGTTGCTCTATAGGTTACAATGCGGATAGATCAGTTGGGGAAGTTTGTATGCAGGAGGAAAGGGTATGACGGCCGAAGCCTCTCAAAGACCGAATCTGTCGCGTCCGGCTGTGATAGGTATTGCAAGCGGGATCTTCTTCATGACCTTTTTTGGAGCGCTCTGGGGTTTGATGAGTGCAGGCTTTATGGATGGTGCTGTTCAGCCGGTGGCGTTTGTTGTGATTGGCCTTGTGACGCTCGGTTTTCTTGGCCTGGTGGTCATGCTGGTACGCTATGCTCGTTCTTTGCCCGAAACAACCTCCTTGGAGGAGGCTGCTGTCGGGAAAAAAATCGGCATGTGGTTTGGTATCGTCTTTGGTCTTGAGGCTCTGTTGATTGCATTAACTAGCATAGTGCTTGGCAGGCTGCAAGCAGATCAATTTATTCCTCCCGCAATAGCCCTCATCGTTGGCCTCCACTTTCTTCCGCTGGCCCGCCTCTTTCGCGTCACCTTCTACTATATTACGGGCTCATTGCTATCAGTGCTGGCCCTGGCAGCCATAATTGCGCTGCTGCGTGGCCTACCAATTGCAGGTCCATCGCCTTACAACTGGTCGCTGGTTGTGGGTCTCGGGGCAACGCTGATCCTCTGGCTAACGGCACTCGTCGTCAGCTGGCAGGGGTTGAGCGTGATGCTGGCGGAGAGCGAAGAGTAGCTCAGGAGAAAATATTAGCAAAATTTGTTATGATAGCAGAGGAATTCTGCCCGGTTGCGTTTGAGTAAGGTGGGTGTGAAAAACTAACGAAGGATAAGAGTATCGAGTGTCTATACAGCAATCATCCGATTCTAATCTATCTCCCTTGCGCCTGGCCGTGCTGGTTTCTGGCAGCGGCAGCAACTTACAGGCGCTCATCGACGCCATTGAAAGCGGACAACTGCCCAATACACGCATCGTTCTGGTCGTGAGCAATAGAGCGGCGGCGTTTGGCTTGCAGCGAGCGTTGGAGCATAAAATCCCGTCCATATATTTGCCCTGGGCAAAACGGCGCGAGGAGAGCGAGGCAAAGCTTCAGGTCTTGCTCGATCTGTTCGAAGTCGATCTGATCGTGCTGGCAGGCTTTATGAAGATCTTCACGCCAGCATTCATCACGCGCTATCCCCAGCGCATCATCAACCTCCATCCGGCGCTGCTTCCCGATGATAGCGTGGGCAGCACCTATACGACCAGCGATGGGACCGTCATTCCCGCCTTTAGAGGCGCTCATGTGGTGCCGGATGCGCTCAAGGCTGGTGTGAAAGTGACTGGCAGCACCGTTCACTATGTTATCCCGGAGGTGGATGCTGGTCCTGTCATCTGTCGCGAAGAGGTGCGGATCGAGGAAGGCGATACAGAAGAGACGTTGCATGAGCGTATCAAAGCAGTGGAACATCGCTTGATTGTGCAAGCAGTTCAAGCGCATCAAAAACAGAACGAGCGTGGTTGAGAAAACTGTCCCTATATCTGGATAGTAAATAGGCTGCATGCAGCATATACTAGAATCTCTAGTGCGCATCATGCTTTATTATGTCTCAGGTTTGAGGTAGCTCACCTGTGATGCTGTGCATGATGTATCCGGTGAAGTTCATCGCGCCGGCAGTCGCTGCCTGCTAGCAAACGTGGTTGCGCTTGATTGCTGCATAAACGCAAGCTGGTATGTAACACTGTAAGGTCTCGCAAGGGGTCGATGATGAACAGAGGTCGAACGTCAGAAAAAGCATAGAAAGGAGGTGCCACCAGCACTAGGGTCTCCCTTTCTGTGCTTTTTTGCGTGAAAAAGGGGGTACTCTATTGGGCTTATTCGACGCAATCAGAAAATTTCTCAACGATGAAAGAGCCGAGAGCGACATCTCAAGGCATTTCTGGGAACAGGTTACAAATGGGGAGATTGAGTTCGACCCGGAGACAATGTGCTCTGTATGCGGCTATTCTCTCTGTGATGACTGTTTCGGTTGTTTACGAGCGGAATGTGAAACTCATTGTACCTGTCACCGTGAGGAATAGATAAGTCGGACGGAGTTTGGTGTTGGACACCTGTAGTTCTTGCTGTACCGATGTTCTGCGGGAGAGAATTTTCTCTTCCCGCGCCTCATTGCAAAAACAAGCATCTTCGAAAAGGAGCAATACTTTGACTGTCGAGCAGAAGCACCAGCGCTGGCAGGAAGTGACCGCATGGTGTGAACAACTCGATCCGCGCAGTCCTGTCGATCCAGGCATCAAAGAGACTGTGATTGCCCTCAACATTCTGGATATACCAACCGTCATGTCCTGCGAGGGACACCTGCATGGCCCTTTTGCTCCCTGGATAAAAATCGCCGCCCCCGACTTCTACGAGAAACGGAAGCGTATCAAGCAAGTGCAGAACTGGCTTGAACAGCAACCGGAGACGGACGAGACCCGACGTGTCGTTGAGTATATGGAGCAGCAAAAGAGCGTTACAATTCGTGAACACCTCACCATACGTAGACGGCTCTATGATTATCTTGCACATTTCTATCAAGAGCGCTGTGTTCCCTATGAGCGGCGTCTCGTTTTAAGCGGAGGCGATGGCATTACCAGTCTGGGCAGCCAGGGAGATGTCTTGATGGAGATCCTTCCCCTGGAGGAGAGGCGTGAGCGATTGCTTGCGTATCAGGATGAGATGCGAGCGTTTACTGCTTTCTTGAAACAGCTCTACTTTTCTTCTGAAGATGAGGGATGATTGGATGGAGGAAGCTTTGACCTATCAACAAAAGTTGCGCAGATGGCAGGAATTGGAAGAAGAGAGCGCACGTGTCGAGGTACAGCCTGGGATTCGAGAGACGGTCGTGGCTCTACAAGCGCTTGGTATTCATACCGTCGAGGCGAGCGAGGGATACCCGGACAAAGAGCCGCTCTTTCCTTATGTGAAGGTGGCTATCCCCGAATATGAGCAGGAGGCGCAGCGGGTTGAGCAGGCCGATCAGGAGGCGAAACAGGCGCGCAATCTCCTCTCACGATTTCAGAGAGCAGATGAGGGCAAGAAAGCAGAGCTGCAAGACAGGGTTCCCTCGCGCGAAGAAGTCATCCACCAGGCCCGGGTTACAACTGAGATGAGGCATACTTTGCTGGAGAAGCATTTGCCAATAATCACGCAGCTATTTGTACACCTCACCGCTTTTTATCAAGATCGAGCAATCTCGTTTGATTGCGCGCTTGTGGTTACAACGAATGGAATCGGGCGCGTTATCGTGAGGAGCCAGGGTGCTATCTTACAGGCAGACCGGACTCCCGAAGAACAGGCGCACCACTTTCAGGCATACCAGAGCGAGATGAAGGAATTCACCGCCTTTCTCAAACAGTTGTATTTCTCTTCCTCGGATCAATAAGCTTACAGCTCCGTACTTTTGCTGCTTTTCAGATCGGATGCATATTTTTCGGCTTTTTCTTGCAGGCTTTTGATGATCAGGTCGGGCGTGAGGCCGAAGAAGGCCGCCGCCAGCAAAAGTTGCGGCGAGGTGTTGAACAGGCTGGACAACGCGCTGGTCGTGGCGGTTGGCGCGAGCGAACTGGAAAAGATCAGCGTGATAAATGCGCCCCCGATACCGGCCAGCCCAGAGAGCAGCGGCGTCGCAAACAGGCGCATCACGGTCAGACCATAATCATCAACGGCGGCACGCGCATTTGCTTCCCGATAAAATCGGCCAAACATGCCGGCGATTGCTCCAATGATATAGAAGATGGAGGCAGCTGTAATGGCCGACGCAGGCACGTGAATCATAATGACCAGGCAGAGCAGGATATATGTGACCAGCCCCGTGAGCGTCATGGCAAACATCAGGTGATTGCGCACGCGTAGCAGACCATCCCAGCTTGTATCGCGAAAATCGTTAATGGTGTGGCGAATCTCGCGCAGCGCAACGCGCGCCCTTGCCCGTGCCTCCTCGTCGGGAAGCGGGAGCGCCACAGATGGCTCTTGCTCGTGAAAATCGATGTTCGCACCTGGATGGACCGTTTTAAACGCCCTGGCTATCTGCTCGATGCCCCTGGTCTGGTGTTGGAGCGCATCGTGTAAATCCTCGCTGATCTTCGTGGGTTGATGCTCCTTAAAGTACACCATTGCGGCTGGATCGAGATCTTTGACCGCCTGTAGAAGTTGATTGAGCAGTTCGTCGGTATTGCCAATGGCGGATTTCTCGATGCGTCTTGCGTCGTAGAGCGCATTCTCAAGTACCATGTTGATAGGCTCAACCTCGATCAGCGCCTCTTCCGCCTGATGCAGCGTGGCCCATGCATCGAGATAGCCGATGCCAGAAATCCAGCGCAGATTGCTGGGTGCGCTGTTCAGGCTCTCTTGCAGCGTGCTATAGCCAGCCTCAACCTCTGCAAGCGCAATCTGGCTATACTTCGGCAATGGCTCGTCCTGCTCTTTTTGTTGCCTCTTCAGCGCTTCCAGGCGTGTTTTCAATTGAGCCAGATCGCTCATCAAGAGATCGTAACTGCGTCTGTTTGCGCCGCTGGCACTGACAAAGCGGCACAGAGGAACGGCGATCAGCAGCCAGAAAGCGCACGTTCCAGCACAGCCCCAGAGAATGGCATACCATGATTCCGTCAGAATATAGCTGATAACAGTGATGATCGCTGCGACGATGGGAAGAATAAAAAGGACACCAACCAACGAGGCGAGATATTGATCAAGCAAAACCGATACATGTCTTTCGATACGAAGTGCCGTATTGCCGCTCGGAGGGGTAGATGTGCTGGTCTGCATGGCTGCTTCCTCCACAAAAATCTGGTCATCCTTCATACGTTGCAGGTCTTTCTTATCTATTCCTGCCCGATGGGTATTTATTGGTAACAACAAGCAATGAATTCATCTCACTTATATAGACGTTAATAGAGATGAAAATTCTCAGGGAGATAGTGCGGAAGAGCGTTATGATAGTCCCTTTTAGAAGATGAAGGTGAATATGAAGATACACATAAAAAAGATGCAGGTTGCAAAGAAATACGAGAAACTGCCAACCGTCAGGCACTGGCAAATTGTCTCAGCCAACTGCGCGCTTCTCGTACCTCCTCGTGGCTGATGACGTGGCCGCCGTTGTGCTGATGGAGTGAAATGGTGGCACCAGCGCGTTGCAGCAGTTGAACCAGCCGCTCGGTCTCGCTGATCGGCACCAGAGGATCAGCGAGACCAGCACCAATGAAGACAGGCTTATTTCTGAGGTCGGGCAAGGTATCCGGGACGAACGGCACCATTGGATGCAAGAGTGCCGCTGCCGACAGCATGTGAGGTCGCAACAACAGCATGCTCGCCGCGATATTCGCGCCATTAGAGAAACCGACGGCGATGACCTGCCTGAGATCAAAATCATAGGCGATACTGGCAGCTTCGACGAAATCGGACAGTTCGTAGGTGCGGCGCGTCAGATCGGCGATATCGAAGATACCCTCGGCGAGACGGCGAAAATAGCGGGACATACCATTCTCCAGCACCTTGCCGCGTGGACTGAGCAGCGATGCATTGGGGTCAAGCAGGCGTCCCAGATCGAGTAGATCGTTTTCCGTGCCGCCAGTGCCATGCAGCAACAATAGTGTGCGTGATGAATTTCCCGTTGCTGAGGGGATAAAGCGATGGATAAAACTGGTGATGCCGTCTTCTCCCAGGACCATAATACTTCTTCTCCTGACAACCCGTTCTACATGCTTGCTTGGTTGATATTGCAATGATACTTACACGACATCTTACGCAGAGCAGTCGCTTGTAGCTTTCAAGCCTAAACGTATCATGTAAGACTGTATATGTCAATATAGATATGAAGGCTCCATCTACTTCTCTACTCGTCCCCAGGCTCTCAGAATATACAACAGGGCGCGAAAATCTTCTGAAAGCATCTCTGTTTGCGACTGGTTGTACAGTTCGTCGAGCTGCTCCTGGGTTGCCAACCCAAGCTTGATGAGGAAGGGTTGCACCAGTTTTTGGCCGACCCGCATATTCTCGAACATGGCCTGATGAGCGGGCGCACCAGCCGAATAATCCGCAACATATGAGCGCTGTTGAATATCCTGGCAGCCAGCCTCGCGTAAAAAGTGTGCCAGCATCGGCGTGATGCCAAAGTTGTTGCCGAGCGGATGAAACGAATGTTCGGTGCGCCACAACGCCTGCATGCCGAACTGTGTTAACGTCTCGAAGGCCACTCCATTGGTGCGGCCTGGATCATCTGCTTCTGTCAGCACGATGAAGCCGCCCGGACGCGTGATGCGTACAAATTCATGCAGGACAGACGGCCAGGAATCTTTATGCAGAAAACCAACCATTGCACGTGCATTGATGATATCGAAGGTGTTGTCCGCAAAGTGGAGCGGCTGTGTAGCATCGACGATCTCGTATGTTAGATTCGTTAGCTTTTGTACTTGCGCGGTGGCACGAGCATATTGAATCATGGTTGTGCTGATATCGATGCCCGTAATGTGCATATTGCGATGCTGAAAGGCGACCTCTTGCGTCCATTCGCCGGGACCGCAGGCCACATCAAGCACGTGCTGTATCGTGTTGACATCGATATCCTCTGGGAACAGGCCGCCCATTGCTCGTGTTGCCATATTTCCCTGTTCGATCAGGCGAGCCATCTCTGCCGCGCTTTCGGTCGGCATAACATATCGATTCTTGTTGTCGTCGCTCATGTCATTTTCCTTCTCTCTGGAGGCCGATTCGTATTTTCTATACTATACAGCATTGTTGAGGTTCAGACGATGGGTGAGTACTTTTACGTGTAGTTCCAGACGCGTTATGTCTCGTATGATCAGGATATTGAAACAAGCTCACATTAACAAAGCAGAATGGGAAAAACTCTAGGGTTGAATCATCTTGTATGATACAATAAACACAAGATGAACCTGTGGACCGACTTAGACAACAATCTCCAACCCCCTTTTGATCTGTCGGTGCAAGGACGCACACGGCGTCTCACCGAACGTGTCATCCTGTCCTCTTTACGTTCGTGGTTATTGCACGATTACGCCGCTAACTATTGTCGCTCGCTTGCCGCAACGCGCATCTTTCGTCGCTGTTACTGGGTCGATGCCCTGGGGATTAGCAGCAAAGCCAGTATGATTCCTCCCGCAGTAATTGAGACTGTCCAGCCAGAGCGTACGAGTAAGCGGCGCAAAAAAGATGTGGCTCCTGTCCTGTTACCCCCGGCGTTACAGCCAATCGCGGCACTCTCCCAGACATTAGCACAAGAAAGCCAGTCTTTTACGCTCTATGGCCTCTTGCTTGAGGCTGGCAGCAGCAAACGGAGGGAACGGCGAGCAGTTTCGAACGGAACAATGACCCCTCATGCCTGGACGCTGCCGAAAGAGAGCGGCATTCTCGCGGCAAGCTGGCTGGAAGCTGGCTCGGCATTGCTGGCGGGTATCGAGCAGGCACCGGCCATTTTTCTCCTCAACCCCTGTGGTCCGACGCTGTTCTCCTATGACGATCTTGCGTCGTTATATCAGCGCACCGTGCCAACCGAGCTATGTTTATTGCTTGCCCATAAACAGATCGAAGGACATCTCCTGGCTGCACAGCGTTCACCAACTCAGGCAAGCGCTCTAACCACGTTGCTGCGTAGCGATCGTTGGAAAACGCTGCCAACGCAGGATGAGGAGCGTGCCCTGGCGGTACAGGGCTTTCTCGATCTCTTCACCGCCTCGATGAAACGCCATTTCCTCTTGCCGGTTCAGTGCATCGCCCTGCCCATGCAGACTCGCCCGGCATTTGTGGAAGAGATGGCCTACACGTTGATCTTTGCTACGCGCCGCCAGGATAGTTTGCTTTGTATGAACGATGCTGTGTGTCGCAATCGCCGTCGTGTGCATGAAGAGAGTCATCGCGGCGTGTTAGGAGAGGAGTGGTTTACTGCCCAACTACGCGAACGGACTGAAACTGCCAGACAACAACTCTATCAGCGTACCCTGCAACTTGGTCGGGCGCAACGGCTGCGGCGCTGGCCCGATCTAAGGCAGCAGTTATTGCTTGCGAATTTTGGATTATTTACATCTGACGATTACGATGCTGTGCTCCGACAGTTATTACTAAATAGAGAGGTGCGATGTGAATGGCGCAGGCCGCCAACTGAGGGCGAAGAGATGCGTTTGCCTGGTAACGAAGATACGCTCCTGTGGTTGTAGGATTGTCGCTACGCGGAGAGCAGCAGGAAAGGGATGTTACCAGGGGGAAACGCCAGGCATGGGGAGACCCAACGTTTTAGTAACATCCCTCACATCTAGTGTACGCTAAAATTGTGTGTTTAGTGGCATGAATTTTTAGAAAAACCTACAATTTTTCGAAAATTGGAACGTTTCACTGTTCAGTTCCCGTTGTATTTTTTCTTTTCGGAGTGGCCCTGTGGAAAACGATAGTATCTCAGCAAAAAATATGTTAAATGAGCTGACCGGGGCGGAGTGGCTCTATTTTACGAAGAGTCTTCTGACTACCACCTACCCTTCCGCTTACGGCCACGAGTTACGCAAGGCGCACGGAGCCAATAAGCCGCCACAACTGATGAGCCAGATCATCGAGTTCTTCACCAAACCGGGGGGGCGGGTACTCGATCCGTTTGCAGGTGTAGGTGGAACGCTGATCGGAGCTTCGATCTGTAAAAAGCCACGCGAAGCGGTGGGCATTGAGATCAGCCAGAAGTGGGTTGATATCTATCTACGGATTATCGCTGAAAGCAACGGAACGCTCTTGCCGCAACAGATGCTTTGTGGTGATTGTCTCGCGCTGATGGAGATGCAGGAAAGCGCCTCTTTTGATTTAATTGCTACTGATCCGCCATATAATATCCATTTTGAGCAAACGATGTCGAATGGGCGTTATGCGAAAATGCACGTCAATCGACGAACCGACTATGATATGCGCTCGACCGATCCCGCAGATCTGGCGAACCTCGCCGACTATGAACAGTATCTCAATGCGATGGAGCGGGTCTTTGCGTCCTGTTATCGTCTGTTGAAGGCGGGAAAATACATGGTTGTGATTGTGCGCAACGCCTATCAACACGGCGAATATATCTTTACACATGTAGACCTGACCCGGCGCGCCCAGAAGTATGGCTTTGTTCCCAAAGGAGAAATTATCTGGTATCAGGTGGGAACTCGCCTGCGTCCCTATGGATACCCCTTTGCTTATATCCCCAATATCGCGCACCAATATATCGTCGTGATGCAGAAGCCAAAGTAAAGTTATTGCATGTCACAAATTGCGCTCGGCACCGACTCTGACGGCTAAAAAACCCTCACCTGTAACGTTCGTGATGTATAATATTTGGAAATAATAGCGAGAAAGACAATCTGAGAACGTATCTCAGAAAAGAGAGATCGTAAATGCCACGCAAACAGAAGAATAATGGTCGTGGTGAGAATGAGCAACCACGCATGAATCCGCAATTTGAGAACGAGCATTTTGAATACGCAAATGCTCTCCCTGTTGAAGATGGAAGTATTGCAGAGGTAATGGAAGATGAGGTGATTAATCAGCACAGAGGGCACACGATATCCTCCGCCCTCGAACATGGAGAGAGATATCATGAAGCAGGGAAGCGCGACGTTGAGTTGTATATTCGTACGTATAACACATTGTTACGAAGCTCAGGTGAGGTTAGCTTGAAAGCGCTTGTACAAGCTCATTACAACATTGATTCCAGTCTCCATCCCGATGCACGCTCATATAACCCTGACATGTCCGCATTCATTTATAGTGTTCTGCGCCTGCCTGCCTCGATTTTGTACTGCAATCTGGTACTGCTTGGGCAGTCGGAAGAAGTGTTTCAACAGCAGGGACTCCCGGTTGATACCTGGCAGGCTGTTACGGCTTCGGCCCGGCGGCGCAAATGGTTTTATGATGGAAAAGAGACGCTGGCGGTCTATGTGGCCAGCGTGAGCGACACCGACGATATCGTCCCGATCCTGGTCGCTTTTCAGATTGAATGGAACAAGATCAACTACCTGGTCAACGAAGATCCAACAACGATCCAACTGTTGGAGACGCGGATGGAGCGCAGTTCGCCAGTCTTTGCCGAGATCAGCAAAGTGTTGCGCGAACGATTGCATATCGCCCCCGATGATTGGCAGCGGTTAGAGGTCATCTGGGGTGATCGACTGTGGGAAAACCTGCTCATTATTGGACGGCACCGAAAGAGTTTCGGGTTGCGGATGCTGGGTGGGTCGCATGTGGGATATGTGCGGGCGACACGTAAATGGTGGGCACCGGTAAAAAACGTGCTGGATACGCTGGGCTTACCAGATCGTCCGGTCTACTTTGTCTCTAGCAATACACACAGCATGGTCAATCTGCTCTCCGGGCTGATCCGCAGCCGTGAGGACGAGCTGACGGAGTTTGCGCTCAAGGGACCAGATCCCTATCTGACTGAGGAGTGTCGCAAGTTGCAGGATGGCAAAGTTCCCGGCAACTGGCAGAACTTCCTCTACTTTGTGGCGCGTCAGTGGTTGAATACGCCAGCCGGGAAAGAATTTAAGCGGAACCGGGCGCGAGAAGAACAGGAGCGTGGCATCTGGTACGTCGGCGCACGCTATGGTCTGGAGATCGACGCTCAGATCTGCGAGCTATCCAAACTGCGACCGATGGCGGTCGATCCACGCTGTCGCATGCCACATATGAACTATCTCGCGAAAAGCGATGCGATTATCCTCAATATCGACTATCCGCTGGGGATGGCCGCGTATCGCATGCTGCGCGAGATCATGGAAAATCTGACCCATATTCGCGGCATCTATATTCTGGGAAAGGCGGCCACGCTCAACGGCAGCATTGGCGATGTCATGATCTCAAACGTTATCATGGATGAGCATAGCCAGAACACCTACTGGTTGGATAACTGCTTTACGGCCCAGGATGTACAGCCATACCTGATCTACGGCTCCGTGCTGGACAATCAGAAGGCGGTGGCGGCCAAAGGTACGTACCTGCAAAATCGTCAATACCTGGATTTCTACTACCAGGCCAACTTTACTGTCGTGGAGATGGAGAGCGGCCCGTATCTCAACGCCGTTTACGAAGATCAATACCTCACGCGTTACCCAGTGGGAGAGAACATCAATTTTGCGCGCTTGCCCTATGATCTCGGCATCCTGCACTACGGTTCCGACACGCCCTATACGCGTGGCAAGAACCTGGGGGCGGGCAGCCTCTCGTACTTCGGCATGGACTCAACTTATGCTGCGTCAGTTGGCATTATCCGTCGCATCTTCGAGACCGAGATCGAAGCCGTTCGGCGTCAAGTCTCGCGCCCTCTGGAAGAAGAGGTGGGAGCATTGGCAGAAGGCGAAGAGCCTGTGGTGAAGCAGGAAGCCGTATAGTAGTCACCTGCTGTAGTAAAATACCATCATCCATCTCCTGATGAGCTATGTTTTCAGGAGGTGGATTTCACCCCCAGATTTTTCCCGCAACTACGCATATGATAGTATTCTGCTGCTGGTATAGGTATACTTTCAACGAAGATGCATATTCTTATCAAAATACTACAGTAATATGAGGAGATTGTATGCGTAACAGAATACTTTTATGTCTGTTTGTAAGCGCCATCGCTGTAATCTCGACCCTCGTTTCGCCGAACTTGCCGACAAGTCGTGCGGCAGTGCATACCACCGCTCAAGCAGAGAGCGCGTCGGTCACTATCTACCTGGATCATAGAAAGGTACATGATATTGATGCCTGTGCGACCCCAACTGAAAACTGCCGTGTAATTGAGTATGTGAATGCTGGATCGTATCAAGCAAAGTGCCAGAAACAGGGCGATACCGTCTCAGATCTGGGATATACAAATAACTGGTGGACCGACGTGTTAACTCCCACTGGTCACTGGGGATGGGTGACGAACATTTACATCAAGGGTGCCACAAAAATTGCTGGTGTTCCTGATTGTACTGATGCTGCACCACCGCCGCCTTCCCCTTCGGGCGTCGCCTGTACGAATAAGATGGCCCCGCTCGTTCGGCTCTATAAAGAAGCCGACAAGAGTAGCACATGCTATAACGCCGTCGCAAGTCCTGTCGAGACCGTCTCAAACGTTACCTATATGTGCGTGAATGGGAGTATCAAAGTCACGTTTGAGGCTCCGGCTGGCTCCGCTCCAACAACCCTTGAAGGTGGTGGTTATTACGTGGAGAAGACTTTTAGCCCTGCTACGACAATCCATATTACCAAAATTGAAGAGATGGGAGACGGGTTCCACATTAATTACTGTCACATCGACTAGCTCTTCAATGCATAGATGCTAACCTGTAAGACATGAGCCATCCCTAAATTCGCAGCTCATCCTCTAAAATTTAGGGATGGCTCATGTCTTTTATTTTCGTTCGCACAAACGCAAGATTTTACAAGTTGGTCTGCATCCATCCAGGTATACTAGCAGCACGTCTATGAAGCAGGCGGCGACTCTGTCCATTGTCGATAATGATCCCGACTACCTCTCAATATAGAAACGCAACATGAAAGGCAACATTTCAATGCGATCAGAAGATGATATGCTACGATCACAACAGGAAGGTTTTGAGCAGCTCTACCAGGGCCAGGACGCACCGGAAATAGGGCTGCTCCATGAGGGTCTGCCAGCGTGGGAAGTAGGATACCCACAGCCAGCTTTTCAGCAACTCGTTCAGCAGGAAAAAATCAAGGGACCGATCTTGGATATAGGGTGCGGAACAGGAGATGCCACCCTGTATCTTGCGGAACAAGGATATGAAGCATGGGGTGTAGACTTCTCGCCGACCGCCATTCAACTTGCCCGTGAGAAGGCGGCACAACGTGCTGTACAGGCCACATTTCACGTAGGGGACGCGTTAAATCTTCAAGCCCTTTCTTCTCGCTTTGAAACGATTATCGACAGTGGACTCTTTCATACCTTCTCCGATGAGATGCGCCAGCCATTCGTCGAAAGTCTGGAGAGCGTTCTGCGAAAAGGAGGCCACTATTACCTTCTCTGTTTCAACGACCAGCCACCGCTTCCAGTGAAGTTTCCCAGAAGTATTAGCCAGCAGGAGATCTACGAGACCTTTCAAACTGGCTGGCACGTTCAAGACATCCAGCCGACCCTTTTCATCATCCGACCATTCCCCGCTGGCTTGCCCGCATGGATAGCAACGCTTGTCTATACCGGTTAATTTAGGAAGAGGATGAAATAATTTCGTAGTCGAGCGATTTATCGCGTTGGTAGGCCCTATTGTGGATGGTGGACCAGGCGCGATAAATCGCTCGACTACGAAATTACAGTTTAACCCTGGAAGAGCGCGACGATTGGCTCGGGATCGAAGTAGAAACGAAGGCTTTGAATCTTACCGTCGTCGTTGATCTCGAAAACATCGATGCCTGCTGCCTGCGCTCTGCGGCCATTTTTCGCTGTGATAAACCCTGTATAGTACACAGCAGCACCATTTCCCATGATGAAGGTACGCTCTATCTGGACCTCCATCTTTTGAAACGGGATCAGCGATTGTTCTGCGACCTGACGAACCGCCTCCTGCCCACTGATTGGTGAGACCTCTCCTGCATTATAGAGTGACGCATCAGGGGCGAACGCGTTTACAAAACCTTCAACATCCAGCGCATTGTTCGCAGCAAAGTAGGCGGTAATAGTTTTCAGAATAACTTCTTGCGATACCATTTATTACGTTTCCTTTCACATGGAGAGTTGCATATACCTTTTTATGATGCTGCTTCTTAAAAGCCTTCTGGCAGCTGGAAGGTACTCGAGAAGTTTGGGGCGATTCCTGCTAGAACTGTCTCGATGGATTGATCGTACCCCGCAAACAGTTCGGCGAGTATCGCTTGCTTGCTGGCCTGGGTCTCGCTTTCTAGCAGAGCGTTGAGCATGTCGGCGTTGATGACCTCGCGGGGCGCAATGAAGAGCCAGTTCATCATGAAGTATTTGAAGAACAGCATATTGAACTCGCCCTTTTGCTGCAACCGCTCCAACTGGTGAGTAGACTGTTTGAGGCAGAAATCGAAGTATTTATGCAGCAGCGGGACATCTTGAAGCGCGTCAGGACCGCTATGAGTTACGCCAGGCCAGAGTAGATCCTCAACGGTGCTGCGCCACCACGCGGGAGCAATGGCATCCTGCATCTGTTGTAGCATATGGCGCTCAAAGCCGCGCTGGGGCTGGCCCTGCTGTTCGCTCAAGCTGGCGGCGAGGGTTTCAACTTCGATGGCGGCGAGGGTCATGCCCTGACCGTAGACTGGATCGAAATGGCATAATGCATCGCCCAGCACGAGCAGGCCGGACGGCCACTCTTCCATGCGCTCATAGTGGTGACGCACACATTCCGGGATGCGATAGCCGCGCGGTTCTGATAGCGGTTCCGCGCCTTGCAGCATGTCGGCCAGCACGGGACTGACGGGCAGGCTTCTCAAGCCAGCTTCAAATCCTTCAGGGTCGGTCGGTGGATAATAGCCGCCCACGCTGGCAAGGCAGACCGTCCAGATGTCGTTCTCAATGCGCTTGAGGACTCCGCCCGTGAAGTGTCCGGTGGCAGGACTGGCCTCAACGACGATGACGGCCACGTTCTCTCCCCGATTCGCTGACACCTTATAATTTCGCGTTGTGTAGCCGATATTGGCCTTGACCCGCTCGTCTTCCGGCAACTTATAGCCAAGAGCGGAGAGCCACGATGAGAGCTTAGAAGAGCGCCCACTCGCTTCGACGACCAGATCCGCTGAGAGCGTCACCTGATGCTCCAACTGACCGCGCTCACGGATGCGAACGCCAGTGACGACGGTGCGATCGCTGTTGGTTTCTAGAGCGATCACCTCTTGATGGTAGAGGAAACGCACATTGGGGATGGCCTGCACGCGTTGGCGCAGCGCCCATTCCAGCAATGCCCTGCTATACGTCATCGCCTTGCCATCTCCAGGGAAGCCCAGCGTCCCATAGCGATTGGTCATTGTTGCAGTGGCGTTGGGCGACGAGAATGCCCCGAGCGCCACCAAATCCTCCAGGAAGCCGGGGAAGAAGCGTTCCAGGATCATTTCGCCGCGTGGCAGTACTTGATGGAGGTGAAACGATTGAGGTACTCCGGCGCGCGTTCCAGGCATTTCCGGCTGGCTATCGCGCTCGATAACCACAACATTATCATAATGCTCAGAAAGGACACGTGCTGCCATCAATCCGGCGATGCCTGCCCCAATAACCAATGCACTTTTTTCTGAAGTATTGTTATTCATTATTTTCCTCTTTCACTGGAATTGTGTTTATTTTTCATGAAAACGTTGTTTTGTTTCGTTCTTGTGATGAAAGTATAGTTCGCCAGAGAGGAAAATAAACCCTCCAACCGGGTTATTCAGCGGGTGGTTCTGAGTGGGCTAGATGAGGTGCAAGCTGCGGGCAACCTCGCCTGCCTGGACGCGGTTGTTGACATTGAGTTTGCGGTAGATGTTTTTGACGTGACCTTTGACGGTATTGACGGAGACGATCAGCGCTTCGGCGATCTGTGGATTGCTGTTTCCGGCGGCAAGCAAGGAGAGGACGCGTAGTTCTTGCGGCGAGAGCGGTTCAAATGGTGAACCGCTGGTGGCATGCTCTGGACTGGTAAAGGTGCGCAGGATGCCTTCGGCATAGGTACGCAGCGGTTTCTCTGTAAGTGACGGGAGAAGGGAACGCAGAAGGGCGGCGAGCGGCTCCCCCTCATTGAGGAATAGGCGCATAAAACCCTCGTTGCGTGCTTGAGAGAGCACCTCGTAGAGCCGCTGTTTGGCTCTATATTCTTGTTTATCGGCAGCATAGGCCAGCGCGATGAGCAACTGGATCTCCAGTACACGTAGCATATGCTTGCCCATCAGGGCTGTGATGAGGAGACGCTCAAGGATGCGCAGTGCAGCGGCAGCCTCACCTCGCCCCAGAAACAGGCGGGCGCGCAACAATTGTAAGGTTTGAAGTTGCAGCGGTGACATCTCTGCTTCGTAATCGGCAAGGAAACCAAGCGTGCGCCTGGCCGTTGCAAAATCCTTATCTCTTAGCTGCAAACACGCTTGCAAGGCGAGAACATCGGGAATGAGTCGTTTCAGGCCAACAGCGCTGGCCTGGAGTCGCACAAAGAGATAACTCAATTGTTGTTGTGCTACATCAGCTTCTCCGCGCGCGTGAACCACCAGCAGCCGTATAAGCTCGCCGCGTGTGCGCGCCTCCTCTTCCCATTGTGGTAAATAGCCGCTAAACTGGTGAGCAATGATCTCGCGGGCCAGTTGTTCGGCCCTTTCAAGCTGATTCCACTCATAAGAGAGGCGTGCTAACCCATAGAGAGAGGAGGTGTATACGATCTCTTCTCCCCGCTCCTTTTGTTCGTTCACTTCGAAAATTGTTTGTTGATAATATTCTGCTGATTGATGCAGATCACCCAGTTCTGTGCAGACCTCGCCAAGTTGCTTTCTGAGAATAGAGGTAAACGAGCGGTCAGCGTGATTGAGACTGAGCGTATATGCATCCAGCATGAACTGATAGGCTTTATCAAAATGGCCCCCTTGCATCGCCTCTTCTCCTAGCGCGGTCAGGCAACCACAACGCCAATCAATCCAGCTTGCTTGCTGTTTGTTGATGTGACTGCCTGCCTGCTCTGTCGAAAGAGGCCAGTATTGCAATGCCAGACGAGCATGTTTGACTGCCTGGGTATGACCGCTCTGGATCAAGGCAAGCGTGGTGCGGAATGCATACAGAAGGCCAATATGCTGCAAATCTTCTTGCTGACGCCACACTTCCTCGGCCATCTGAAGCAGAGCTTCTATCTGCTCAACCTTCAGTTGAGAGATATCAGTATCTTCGCTCACATACAATGTCTGCGCATAATAAAAGCAGAGAGTGGGGCGTGTGCGCAGGAGGCTCTCTGGCAACTGTTCAAACCAGCGCAACAACGTATGATACTCAGAGACGTAGACCTCCTCGTTGAGTTGCTCGATCAGGTTTGCGGCATAGGCGCTCTCATGGGCAGCAAGGGCAGCTTCGATGGCCTCCATTGGCATCTCATGCGTTTCATACCAGCGCGCGGCCTGAAGTAATAAATGGCGCAGCCTCTCTTCTCCAAAACGGCGGGTCGCTTCGGTACGCATGGTTTCGGCAAAGAGGGCATGATAGCGATACCACTCGCCGGTATTATCCAGTGCTTCCAGAAAGAAGCCGGAGCGTTCGACGATCTCTAGCCAGCGTGCGCTATCCTCTCTGCCCGTGACAGCATCACAAAGAGAGCCGGAGAGACGGCTAAGAATGCTGGTCTGAAGCAGGAAGAGTTGCTGAGGCTCTGGCAGTTCGGAGAAGACCTCGCTCATAAAATATTCCTGAATCGGTCGAGAAGTCGTAGAGCCGACGTTGAGTTGTGTAAGGTAGTCATCGACGGTTTGTGGCGTGATATGGCTTTGCAAGCTCAATGCGAGCAGGCGCAATCCAGCGGCCCAGCCTTCCAGATGGCAGTGTAGCGAGTGGATAGCCTCTGTCGAGAGTTGATGAGGGATAAGCTGCTGGAGGAAAACGGCTGTTTCTTCTGGTGAGAAGCGCAGTTGTGCCCCCTGTATTTCCAGCAGATCGCCTTTCGCTCGCCAGCGCACCTGCGGCAGCGGCGGTGTACTACGCGTCAGGATCACCATGTGTAATCCTGCTGGCAGGTGTTCGACGAAAAAGGTTAGCGTCTCGTGAATGCGCTCGTGTTCGATGAGGTGATAATCTTCCAGAATCAGGATGCCTTCTTCAATGGCCTGGAGGTCATTGATTAGAAAGGCAATGGCCGTTTCCAGAGATGAGGCGGCGAATGGACGGTGCGGCGGTTGTGAGAGATGCACGAGCGCTGCCTGTCCAATGGAGGCATCAAACGTCCGGCAGGCGGCGATGACCGACGACCAGAAGCGGATCGGATCGTTGTCGCTGCTATCGAGGGAGATCCAGGCAATCGTCAACTGTTGTGCTGTGCCGGTGTGAAGCTTTTGACGACGGGCGATCCATTGTGTCATTAGCGTTGTCTTACCAAAGCCAGCTGGGGCTTGCAACAGTGTGAGCTTCTGGTGATGTCCACTATCAAGCAAGGTGAGCAGGCGATCGCGTTCGACGAGCAGAGCAGGAAGGCGTGGCGGCGACAGTTTGGAGGCCAGCAATGGGAGCAACGAGCTTGTGGATGTCTGCTCGATTGCTGAGGTGCTGGCAGCTTTGTTTCGCGCGGTTCGTGCAGCATGGCGTTTCTCTCGCTGTTTGCGCACCCGCTCTCGATTCGCTATTTGTGCATGCTCAGCCCGGCACGTGTCGGAGCAATAGCGTGGGGGGGGGCCAGGATAGCGTTGTTGTGTTGTTTGCTGCTGACAAATGATGCAGATAAACGTGATCTCGCGCATCGAGACTGTGCG
This sequence comes from Reticulibacter mediterranei, assembly GCF_016587455.1. NCBI lineage: Bacteria > Bacillati > Chloroflexota > Ktedonobacteria > Ktedonobacterales > Reticulibacteraceae > Reticulibacter > Reticulibacter mediterranei. The sequence goes on from NZ_BNJK01000001.1 coordinate 4,634,831, forward strand.
CTGGTATGCTTGCTGCTCAGACTGACCGAAGACACGAATGGTCTGCTGAGGAGCAGGTTCTCGCTCATGCATGAAATATTCTCCTGCGCCGATACCTTGTCGTCACACTATACCACCCTATAGAAGATGAGTCAATGTGATCGATATGAGCAGGTTATCGTCACAGAGAAGTGGGTCATGGCAAATCGATCTCATCCAGGGAGATCATACCCTTCTTGAGCGCGTAGATCACGGCCTGGGTGCGATGGGCGAGCTGGAGCTTGGTGAGGATATTGCCCACATGGGTTTTGACCGTCTCCTCGCTGACGACCAGGGCTGCTGCTATCTCCGGGTTGGTGCGGCCCAGGGCGAGTTGGCGTAGCACCTCTTTTTCGCGCTCAGTCAGTGTCGCACTATGCTTGCCTCCGCGCAGCAGTTCTTGCATCACAATATTTGCGATGGCAGGATCGAGCAGCGATTGGCCACGAGCGGCGGCCCGAATGGAGTCGAGCAAAATCTCGGGATCGGCATCCTTGCGCACATAGCCAATTGCCCCAGCTCGCAGCGCGGCCACAACGCGTGCATCGTCGGTATAGCTGGTGAGGACTACGACTCGCGTATTGGGCAGCAATGTGTGCAGACGACGAATTGCCTCGATGCCATCTATCCCGCCCGGCATCAACATATCCATCACCACCACATCTGGTAGCCACTCCTCACACAGTTTTAGTGCTTCTTCGCCACTGGATGCCTCGCCCACGACGAGAATATCCTGAAAGGCCTTCAAAAAGCTGTGTAACCCCTTGCGCACAATTTTATGGTCATCGACCAGCGCGACGCGAATTTGCTCGGCCATTGCCGTTTTCCCTTCTTTAAGAAAATGTTTTTATATGTCGTAATTGCTCGCTTTATCGCGGTTGCTCGAACCGGACTACTGGCGCTCCTCCGCGATAAATCGCTCGACTACGACTTTCGGGCTCGTTGTTTCCAGCGTACTACTTGTAGATAGTCCAGGCATGGAATAATGACTCCGATCACGATAATAGCAAAAACACTATCGCCTATCAGTGTGCCGACAGTACGGAGTGGGTTGTTCAGCAGCGGATGCTGGAGAATGATATTAAAGGCGAGAATGAGCAGCCAGATTCTAATACTTCTGACTCTTCTCTTGCTATCTTGCTCCAGTTCCCAGTCCAGTTGAGGTTGTTGTAACACGTAATAGTAGCGGTCGGTAAGACGGTAGCGTTGTATGAGTTCAAAAGCCAGGGAGCCGCAAATCAAGAGCGTAAGAGCCAGCAAAAGCCAGGGAGACGCCGCAAAATAGCGCTCTGGCGTGAAACGAATATAAAGGTAAAAGACTGCGAACAGGAGAAACGAAAAGAACAGCAGACGCACACCATGCTCTCGCCTCTCTAAAGAGCGGTTGTCAATGCTCTCTTTCCCGGCCAGCAGGACTACGCGCGCTTTTGTATAGATATACTGAATATAGCCATAGAAAATCACTCCAATGGCGATAAGCGTGATATAGTATGGAGCGTTGATCAGGGCCAGGACGCCAGAAATTGTGATGGCCGACGATGCTAGCTGAATGCCAAGTCCCGCCTGCTCGACCATCCTCCTCAGCTCTAATTGTCGCCGCTCCAGTTCTTTCTTTGAAGGGAGTGCATCTAGCAGCGGAATGATGGCGGTGATGCTGGTACCTTTGCCAGGGCTGCTCTCAATAGTGAGCGTGCCATGTATGCTATGAGTGCGCTCCTGAAGGTTATTTAATCCCATGCCGCGTTGAATTGTCCTGGGATCAAAGCCCTGGCCGTCGTCGCGAATCTCTATCTGGAGCTTTCTGGCTTGTTGAGAGAGCGTGAGCCAGATCGTTTCGGCGCGTGCGTGGCGTGCGATATTGGCGAACGCTTCCTGCACGAGCCGGAAAATCGCCTCCTGCGCTCCCGGTGGTAACTGGTCCGCGCCGGGTAGCGCTCCAATGTTGACATGCACCTGTGCGCCAGTGCGATAGCCTAGCGCCTGGGCCTGGGTCTCTAACGCCGCGCGCAGATCGGTATTTTCCAGGGGTGAAGAGCGCAGTTGTTGCAGTAGCGCCTGCATCTCGATCTGGGCCTCCTTGACGCTTTGCTGGATATCTGCGACGGCTTCTCGCGCATCTTCGCCGCCACCGCTCATATGTGCTTTGGCCGCCGCCGCGCTGACGCTGATGCTGAAGATCTGCTGCTTGATCGAATCGTGGAGATCACGTGCGATGCGGTTGCGTTCTTCGAGGGCGGCGGCTTCGCTGGCCTGGCGCAAGGTCTGTTCGCGAAATTCGGCGGTCATCTGGGCCTGTTCCTGATAGACTTTGATGCGCTCGCTGAGGCGATGCAACTGCATGAAAAGCGAAGTGAGCGGCCAGCGCCAGAGCGCCGAGACACTCTCTGTTGGCGGTTCTTTTCGGGCGAAGCGGTCGAGCAGCAGTTCCAGCAATTGCAGATTATACAGGAGATTCAGTGTCAGCAGTAATCCCATAATGCCGCCTCCTATCAGCGCGACCGTGACCAGTTGTAGAGGCGACAACCCGCTTTGTACAAGCCAGTAGAAGAGGGCTATAGCAATTCCGCTGGCGATGATGTGGCTGAGGAACAACTGGCTGGCTGTTGCCACCTGAGTAGTTCCGGCTCGTGGGGATATATTCTGCTGCATGCTCTGACCTTCCCCGATGGGTTTTTAAGTGTTTGCGATGACATGATGTTGCTATTTTACCATTTGATTTTCTGTACCTGCATTGGCTGCTGAAGTCCGTAGCGATTGGCGCGCAGATATAGACAGACCTTCTCGGCAACAATATTCCCCAGGAACAATGTGTGCAGGATCGAGATGAGCAGAAGTATCGGCAGGACAGTCTTTCCCAGAGGCGAATAGGTGAGGTAGGCAGCTCCAATCTTCAATACGAGTAGCAGGCACCAGAGAATCAGGCTCAGCGTACTTGCCCTGGCGTAGACCTTGCCGCTGGCTACATCCAGGCGCAGATGAGCCAGGTTGCCTCGAAAGAAACCCAGTCCCAGACCGAGCAATAGTCCAACCACCAGCGCACCAATGAGCCATGTGGGATCAACTACCGATTTCGCAAATTCCGCTAGAATGTTGGTATAAGTGTAATATGTTATTAGCGCGGGGGTAATGATGAGCGTGGTAGGTTTTATCGGGCGCTCTCGAAACTGGTTTGAGATCATATAGATGACGACGGCAAATATGAGGACACCTGTAGTAAGTGTTGTAATCGACATATGTACTCCTTCAAGCTGTCGTGTTCATGCTTGTAGTATAGAGGCATATGCTTGGGTTGCCATCGCCGGGTAGCGGGTTCTTTCTCTCCCCCGAAGGGGGGATATGGTTATAGTGAGGTATGCACTGTGTCGTTGGGGTGAGAGGAGATCGATGAAGGAGAACTATGAAAAAAAGCCTGCTGACAAGGCCCGGGCGGGAAGATAAACTTCCGCGCCCTACTTTGGAGAAGGCTTTTTGTGAATGTGTTCTCCTGTCGAGCAGGAGAACGATCAGGCCCTAATAACGTCTTTCGCCGCGATAGCCACCGCCGCCGTTGCCCCGGTCATAGGAGCGTCTTTCGCCGCCGCCACCGCCACGATAGCCACCGCCGCCACCGCCACGATAGCCACCGCCGCCACCGCCTGAGCGAGGCGCACGCTCGTTGGCCTCATTTACAACGATGTTGCGGCCTTCAAGGACGGAGTCGTTGAGATTGCTCATCGCATTGCGGGCTTCCTCATCGTTGCTCATCTCAACAAAACCGAAGCCTCTGCTTCGTCCGGTTTCGCGATCTGTAATGACGTTTGCTGAAATGACCTCGCCGTACTGCGCGAAAAGGTCAGCCAACTGATTGTCGTCTGTTTGGTAGGGCAGCCTACCGACATAAAGTTTCATCGAAATCCTCTCATAGAAGTCCATCGCTGTGATCGCGGCGATGGAAGGAAAAGAAAGCCCGCGATGCGGCGAGCGTTGATCGATGCCGCTACGATCTGTTGCCATGAAAAATGGATGTGCTAGCTTTGTCTGTTATTTCGCTTGCACATCCACAAAACGAAGTAGCAACATATGGCACTAATTCCATTATACCATACCGGCTACGATCATAATATCTTTTCGCTACTATGCACCGGGTCTCAATTGCAACATCGCCATCAACTGTCCATGTATGTATCCGGTGATTGCGCCGCCCTCGCCTGGCACGGGATCGACATGCTCATCGTTGTCGAGATCAACCCCATTCAGAGCATGATCGGAGAGTGTGATAATCTCCTGAATTTTGCCCATATCGCCAGGATTGGTGAGTAGGCTGTTAGCATCGTTATCAATCGTGGTGGTCCATTTGGTCAGATTGTCCATGCAGATGCGAACGTGGCCGGCATGCGTTTTAATGGTTGCTGTCGTATCTGGTGTTGTCGCGGCGAGCGAGGCGTGCAGGGAGGCCGTGCTGATATAGCCTTTGCCGAGCAGACCGAAGCCATCGCCCTTCTCGGTCATATTGAGTCCCTGGCAGGCTCCTGTTGGCTGCTGATAGTGCGTGCCGTTCTGTCCTTCGACGATATCGATGATGCTTTGTGACAGGCACATGACCGCTTGCTGATTATGCGCATTGTTTTTCAGCAGTTGCGCCTGCGTTTGCAACAACTGCGTCTGTTCGCGTAGCCCGACCAGCAAACCAACGTTTTGAGGCGTGGTATCGAAGTGGAAGAGCAGATGGCGAATATGCACAAGTGCCTCTGGTGGGAAGCTGCCCGAGAGGACAACGGTCCCGGTCGGCACGGTGACCTTCCCTGCCGGTTCCAGCGTTACTTCTAGCTTATTGCCAGCTCCGATCAGGTTGGTATGGCGGGTCGAGGCTGTCACCAGGTAGGATTTGTCTGGTTGCTGTACCAGGGGGCCGAGCGAGATGATCGAGCTTTCGTTTTGCGTATCGACCATCCAGGCCAGGTATTGATGACCGGCTGCTGGTGGCTTCAGGCCATTGGCGGTAATTCTTACCGTGCTGTTCGATGTGGTTGAGTTTTCGCTATCGCTAAACGATCCCAGCCCGGCTACGTCTGCTGTAGCACCACCTGTTGTGGCCTGTCCTGTCGGGGCTGTTGTGGCGGCAGCGCCACCTTTCCCGGTATTGGTTTGAGTTGTATTGCGGTTCAGGGCGAGGACACCGGCGGAGACGCTGAGAACGAGTAAGAGCAGGATAATAGCGATAAAGGCGACGGTGCGTGGGTTCAATCCCCTTCCTGATGGTACAGGTGGCATGACGGGCGGCGTGAAGGGTGCATTGCCTGGCGTGGGCTGCTGATAGGTGCCCGGTGCAGATTGCTGATATGTTGCATTCTGCTGATGAGGAGGAGCAGGTGTCGGAGGTTTGGACGAGGGCGAGTAGAGGGTCTCCGCCGCAGTTGCATTGTTATACTCATGCGATTGAACGATCTCGGTGCGGTCTCCTCCTACTGTGGCCCCTCGTGCCAGCAACGGCGCTACCTGCTTGCCACAATTACCGCAAAATGCCGAACCCTCTTCCAGCTGTGCGTTACAATTTGGACAGTGCATAGTATTGCTCCTCGGCTTTGTTTTGATCCTGATATACGGTGACAATTTTGTGTATGCTTAGTAATGTATTATACCTCAGAACGGGAGAGAAACAGCTTCATCATTTCAGTAATCAGGCGAATTGTGTATAAATTCACACAATAGCCTGATAGAGTATCAAAACGAATTGTTTTAGAGCTACAGATAAACATCTATTTGTAAGTATAGCAAGAATACCATGCAGCTTGCGAGAGTGGATCGGCAATTCTACCCATTTGCCAGTGAAATAGTATAGGTAGTTCTACCCATTTGCCAGTGAAATAGTATAGGTGAGAATGATGTGATGCTGCACTGTCTCTTGTTGCTACATACACACATTCTCACCTATATAGACGCCAGCAGGTAACGTTTTTACGCGGCTGGTATAAGATGGAAAACGTTGGAGAGTAGCTCCAATGTGCCATGATAGAGAATGACAATCACGGCCAGGATTGCCAGGATGATGTGAATGGTGCGCCAGGTGCGTATTGTCTGGCGCGCGCTAGTTTGTCGCCGCAACGACCGCACCAGCCTCCCACGCTGCTGCAACGTCTCAGCCGCGCTCTGGAAGTCAGCAGCTTCATACGCCTTCAATTCGGGTGTTGTATTCAACAATCGGCTCCCGCCTTTTTTCTGTCCCAGTGCTTTCAAACAGTATTCTTTGAACGCTTCCGATTTGCCAGCAGAGAGGCGCTCCACTGTGTACTCTAATTCTCGAATGCGCTCTTGTAGGGATTGCGCAATGCCAACACCATTTGTGCTGGCCTCACGTGCAATCACATGCGTCTGCCAGATATCGAGGAACCGGCCCAGAATGCCGCTGACAACAAGGAAAATGAGCGCAAAGAGCGCGGCACCTCCCCAATCGGAGCCGGTGAGGTCGCTTACTCCCTGCATAAATTCATGAGAGATGAAGACAAAGTTTTCATGCAGCATGGCGATAATGATCGCTGTGATGCCTGCCCAGATGTGTAGCCACAGCCAGTCCTGCACTTTTCCCGGCAGACCACGCACAAAACGACGACGTAGCGTATACGAGACCGTGATGATCACAATCACGTAGGAAACGATGCCAAAGAGTCGCAGGGGATCGTCAAAAGGACCGGGTGCTTCCTGCGTCTTGATGGTATAGAAATACCAGCCCGCGATGCCGCCGGAGAGGACAAGGCAGATCGCCAACCAGAGCCATTTTGCTCTGGAGGCCGGTACTTTCCAGATGCGGCGCAGGCGGTTCTGCGGCTCCTGCGCTCTTGATGTTGCTATCGACATATGTGCTTCTCCTGAGCAATGACTACCCTATCATCTGCACAAATTTGTAATCTCCACGATTTCGTAGTTGCGCGATTTATCGCGCTGGTTGCACTTCTCGGATGGCGGGCCAGGCGCGATAAATCGCGCAACTACGAAATCGTGGGAATTATATATTTTCTTTATTAAGTTCTTATTTTGCGCGTTTGCGTAAAATTTCCTCTGTTGAGCCAAAGAAGGTAGTAGGATTGACGCGTAGCGCTGCTCCCATCGGACATGCCTGCACGCACGCTTGATTATCGTAGCCTGCACACAGATCACATTTGATGGCGATCTTTTTGCGCAACTCTCCATATGCGTCCTTTGGTTGTGCCCTGTCCAGTGGACCCGGAGCAGCTGCCATTGGCAACGTTTTATGGCCACGCTCTTTCCCGCCGCCCTTTGTGAAGAAGCTGCTGAATTGTTGCCAGGCCGAGCGCGAGACGCCCTCCTCTTCAAGCGTCATAATGGAAATGTTGTCGTATGGGCAGCGCTCGGCACAGATGCCGCAGCCGATGCAGCTTTCCGTAATGTAGATCTCTCCACCCGGCATGCGCGCAATCCCGGCCCGACTGCACAGCATACACACCGGGTCTTGACATTGCCGACAGGCGGTGGCGATACTGATATTGCCCACAACCATACCGGAGCGGTTCATGCGCGAATGGCCGTGACGACGCTCGCAGGCCTCTTCGCATTCGTTACAGTGGATGCATTTATCAAGATCGATAATCAGTACTTCGGTGCCTTCAACGACGCCATCGCTGACCAGCGAGTGCAGGCTGGCGCGTGCGGCGGCATCTGAGAGTGGATTGACGGTCTCCGCCTCTTTTTGTAGTTGCGAGGTATCAAACGGCTCGAAGATCGCGCTATAGGCGGCCACTTTTGTATCGTGATAGAGGCGCAGGCGCTCTTGAAAACGCTGGTTGACTTCGGGATAGCGGGACAGGAGCGTGAGTAGCGGGATGCGCGGCAGTTCGGCCACAGTGACGCGATTAATTGCTGTCACCGTCACGGCCCGCCGATCCCCCAGCATATCCAATCCACCGGCGAAGTAGTCTCCACCCTGACGATAGGCGATGATGCGCTCATTGCTCTTATCGCGACCCGTGCCAGCAATCGTGCGCCGTGCCACCTTGACGAAGCCTTCGAGCAGGATGTGCAGCGTCTCGCGCGCTGGTTGCCCCTTGTTATCTTCAGTAAAAAGCTTCTCGTCGCGGTCGTAACGTCTGGTGATGGCCTGTTCAGCCACCTGGCGCAGATCGACGCTGGCGACTCCCTGGAATAGCGACATGCGCCTCATAATTGCTTCAATCGAGCGAGTCGCACTGAGCTGTTCAAAGAAGCTCTGGACCGCTGGAACAATCTCCATCAAGCGCTGCAAGACCTGTTCGGGCACCTCCAGCACCACCGCCGCCGTCTGTGCGCGCACGGTCGCGTTGCGGGGCTGTCCGGTGAGCATGCCGTGCTCGCCCATATATTCGCCGCGCCGCAGAACCGCTATGGGCAGTTCCTCGCCTTCCAGACCGGTTGAAGAGAGATCAAAGCGCCCTTCCAGGATGAAATAGATCTCGCGTCCAAATTCACCCTCGCGCATAAGGACCGTGCCGGGCAGCACCGTTTGCATTTTCGAGGTCGCGACAAAGTGCAGCAGATAGTTATCCGGCACCAGTCGTGGGTCGCTGAACATGGGCTGTTCTCTGAGCCGACTGAGCAGCAGGGGAATATCCCAGCCCTCCGGCAGATAGCCCAGTACGCGCTGCATATCGACCTTGCCGTCCCACGAGATCCCCAGACGTTGCTTGAGCGAGAGCATCAGCAGATCGCGATGGTTATCGACCGGGCAGACCGGAACGCAGGAACCGCACATCACGCACTCGTCGGTAAAGCGTGCCACATGTTCGGCGACATCGTCTGAAGTCGTGGCTCTATTCAAATCGGCTATGTTTACCATTGCTGAGAGCGGGACCGGGCAGGCTCGCATGCAACGGTCGCAGCCGATGCACATATCGATCTCAAAGCGTACCTCCTCTTCGGTGAGAGGGCGTACATCTGTGCGATGGGTCATGCCCACGAGAAAAGGTTGTTTGGCTGATTGCATAGATTACCTCAATATCCGAGCATACCCGTTGCCAGCGGTGCGCTACAGCTTGCACAGAAACGCGCAATGCGTGTATTGACCATGCCGCATTTCTGACAGATGACGATTTGCGATGAGGTCGATTGACCCTGCGGACTTTGCTGGCTGGCCGCTGCTGGTACGCGAGCAGCCGTATGCTGCGCCGCCACTGCACCAACTTTGATCGTTCCCTCTACCTGTGGCGCTGCTGCCGCATATGCTTGCAGCGGGGAAGCTTGTTGCCCCGCCTTTTGTAAATGGGCTTGAAGATGAATAAAGTAGATCAGATGACCGCCAATCGTGACGCGATCCCCGTGTGAAAGCGGGTACGGGTTATCAATCGGCGTCTGGTTCACAATTACACCGTTGCTGCTACCGAGGTCGCGAATGTAAAAGCCCTCTGGACCTGGCAGCACTTCAGCGTGACGGCGCGAAACAGCGATGTCCAGAATCTCAATATCATTCTCTTCATCGCGTCCGATCAACGTATGCTTGCCTTCTTTAAGCAGACAGACTTGCGGTGCCTGGGACGCGTTTTTGATCACCAGGAGCGCTGGGGCGCTTTTGAGAACGGTGACGATATTGGCGGGAACGGGAACCTTTGTGCCGGGTAACAGCAGCGAACCATCGGGACTGAGGACGGGTAGCCCTAGCGGTGCGTTGTCTTTGCGCGGATCGTAGGGCAGGCCGATCATGGTGATGTCTCTTCTCGCTGCCTTCACTTTGGGATTGATGGCTCGCTGCGTGAAGGTGAAATTGACCTTTGTCCCAAAGCGAACAACATCGTCGGGCTGCAATATATAGGGATTTTGCGCCGTCAGCCGCCTCCCATTAACAAACGTGCCGTTACTGCTGCCCACATCTCGCAGAATGTATTGCCCGTTGGCATAACTGATCTCGGCGTGGCGACGCGAAACCGTTCCCTCGTCGATCAACAGTGTGATACCAGGCTGGCGACCAACGCTGACTACACGAGTCTGGCTCATGCGCGTTTCTGAAAGTTGCAGCGCACGAGCATATTCTGGTTGTGGTATCAGCAACGATTCCATTGGCTGCTGCTCTTTCATCCCGCCTGCGCCAATGGGTGCCGCTGTTCTCCCAGGATAGGCAGCCTGCTGCACGATTCTATCGCCGGACCGCGTGACGCCAAGCCGGGCCGGTGGTACACCCTGTTTCGTGAGCCAATCGCCCAGCTTAAAATCGTCGTCAAACAGACGATCAAGCACGGGCGAGAGATTAATTTTTGCATCGATGGCCTGCTTAAAGGCGAGCGCCTGCTTGCGATTCCCCAGCGAGATCATACCTACTGGAACGCCATTTTTCAGCAGCACTTTACGATACATGCGCGGCTTCGGTGGTGCGACCAGTTCCTGAAAGCCAGCAATGTTGGTGATGCCAACCGAGGCGAAATCCAGCCCGTAGAGAAAGGTAGCGTTATAAAAGGTGCTGTTGCTGAAAGGTCGGTCGGTGTCGAGCAGGTCGAGCATACTATAGGCGGCAGCTCGTGCCTGCTGGATGGCCGGATACCATTGTCCAATCACGCGCGTACGTTGGGTTAGCTCGTCCCTCGTTTCCAGAATGTCGCCTGCTGCATAGATGTCGGGAACGCTCGTGCGCATTTTCCCATCAACGTGGATGCCGCGACCACAGGCGATGCCGCTACTTTGAGCAAAATCGATGATTGGCTCGATGCCGATCGCGATAACAACCATCTCACAGGCAATACGATCACCATTTTTTGTGACCACGCCCGTTACCTCGCCATTTTTGCCCGTAATGGCGGCTATCTCGTCCTCCATACGCACATCGACGCCATCGCGCTGCACTTCATGGAGAACCAGATCGGAGGCGGTCACATCAAGCACTTCGGACCAGATCGTGCGGCGGCGCAAGAGATGGGTGACGGCGATACCGCGATGGCGCAGCGTCTCCACCGTTTCGAGTGCCAATGTGCCGCTGCCGCTGACGACCACGCGCCGGACCGTGTTGAGTCTGCTCAAAATTTTCTGATAGTCATCCACCGTCCGTAGCGTCGTTACCCCGTTGAGATCGAGGCCGGGACAGGAGAGTTGTGCTGCTCGCGCTCCATTTGCCAGAAGCAGGCGGTGATATCCGAGGCGGCGGCCACTCTGCAAGTACACGATATGTTGATCTGGTTGAATACCGACAACGCGGTCGGCGTGGAAGAGAATACTATGATCTTGATAAAAACTTCTCGGCCTTGCCCATAATTTGTCTTCGCGCACACGACCGCCCAGATAGTCTTTCAGGGCGGGACGATAATAAACGGGAAAGGGGTCGTCTGCGATCACGGCGATAGTGGCAGCAGAATCTTCGCTTCGCAAGATTTCTGCCGCAGTGATGCCAGCGATGCCATTTCCAATAATCAGGTAGGTTGGACCCGTCTGCTCTGCCATCTCATCAAATCCTCCAGATGCATCGGGGCGACCACAAGAGTTCTCATATGTCGGTAGTGAGATCGTTATGATTGCCCATCAGTGTGAAAACCGTTGGAGGGCCGTGTCACGCCTGAGTGATCGTGCCATCCGTATTGACAGATATCTTGATTGTTGTCAAAGGCGTATGTGCTGGTCCTTGCACTACCTTAGCGCCTTTGGCTGGATCAAAAATGGCACCATGACAAGGGCATTCCAACAACTTGTCCTGATTATTATAATCCACAGCGCATTGTTCATGTGTACATGTTGAGTCAAACGCGACAAATTGGTTATTTGGGAGATGAATAATGAGTCCCGGGTTTTTCTGATTCGCTATGGCAAACGTTTTTGCACTATTTACCGGTATCTCTGAAGTTTTTGCCAGGACTTTTGCTCCCTGTGTAGTCTTAGCCTGAGCGGGAGGCTGTGTGGCTTTGGCCTGAGCGGGAGGCTGCGTTGCCTGTGTGGTTGCGTCGTTCATGGCAGCCGAGGGGGTGCCGCGCAGGAAACGGGGGCCAAAGGTGAGTAGTAGAGCGGCAACGCCGATGCCGGTTCCCGAACTGATCAGTGTCGTCATCAGGCGGCGGCGTGAGGCATCTACTGGTCGTTGTGTGGGAGGCTTGATCACTGTTGGTTGCTTTTCCTGGCGCAGACTGGTTGATGGGCTGCGTCTGCCCAGGTCTCCCGTTGCGGTAGTGGCGGCGGGCACCTGATCCGGGGCCACGACTTTGTAATAAGCCAGCGTCAATTCGCTTGGGCGGCGGAAACGCTGTTGTGGCTCTTTCGCCATTGCTCGTGCGATCACCTGATCCAGCTCGGCAGGCAGGTCGTTGCGCCATCTTCTGATCGGTGGCACTTCCGCATAGAGGTGTTGCTCCATAATGGCTTCACGGGTTGTGCCTGTGAAAGGTGGCTGGCCCGTGAGCATCCGATACAACACAGCACCCAGCGCGTAGGTATCGGTATAGGTATCGACCGACTGGTTTTGTAGTTGTTCGGGCGAACTGCCCTCGCTGCTGCCATCGTAGCGAACCAGCGCGCCGCTGCCCTGCACTATGGTTGCAAGTTGAGCCGCTTCACGCATGCGCAACAGGCCGAACTCTGAGACCAGCAGCCGTTGTTTATTGTACAGAAAGATGCTACTGGTGGAGAGATTACGATGGAGAACTGCGCGTTCGTGGGCATATTCGAGCGTACCACTGAGTTGGCGTAGAAATTGACCGATGGCGAGCGGATCAGCCGGTCCTCCTTGAGCAAGCAGCGTGCGCAATGAGACCAGCGATAATGCAGGGTAGACGAGGTAGGGAAGACCCTGGTAGTTTCCATAGTCAAGCAGTGTGAGAATATTCGGATGTTGCAACTCGGCAACGTGATTGGCCTCTTGCTGGATATGTCCCAGATAGACCAGGCGCGCGTTTGCATCGAGCTGCTGCGTGAGATGCGGTGTATCCAGGAAGCGGACCAGCACGGCTTTGCCGTCACTCGTGCTGGCTTGAAAGATCGGACCCCAGGGGTGCCGCTCGACGAGGCGGTCCAGCCGGTAGTTTCCGACAAATTTTCCTATCAGTTGTTCATATGATGTACGCTCGACCATAAAGGTTCTCCCTGATAATTTCATTTGCGCTGATCTTGATTCTGGCTATGATGATACAGCTTGCTACATTATGTCCCTTCATATTACATAAATATATGTGAGAAGTCATCTGTTATTCATGTGTAGCATTACCCATTTCCTAGAGTTCGCAAAAAATCGCAACCTGTATACATAAAAAAAGACGATGGGGGCACGTTGAATCCGTGCCTGATTTCCCGTCATACATAAGACAAACAGCCAGTAACAAAATGCTACTGGCTGTGGTTTTTATACATTTTCCTATTAATCAAACCAGGGAGCTGCGACAGGCATTTCCTTTGCTCCTGGCGTGTAGGCTACAACGGCGCTCGACTGATCGTTGAGTTTGATCACCCAGATATTGTCAGAGAGCGCATGAAGCTTCTCCGCCTGTACCGGAGGAACTGGCTCCGGCGCTATACCATACATCCTACAAGCAGCCTGAATCACCTCGACTGGTGGTTTTAACGTCGTGCGTTTGAACAGATTGAGTAAATGGCTCATGATGTTTACCTCTTGCGTTGGCAAGTACCGGCAACATCAAGCGGCCTCTTCGCTCGGATGAACTGCGCTGGTCATGAGACTTGATGTGCCACACCTTTTGTTCCGAGCATTGATGCTTCCCCTTTGTTCCTTTTGTTTCGGGTCGGTCCCTTCCGATCCCGGGTTTGCGTGGATACCTGATAAAAGGGCAGTGCCTCAAATGGACAGGGTGGTGAGCCTTACCTCACCACCTTCTCATCTATTGTAACGTTAGAGTCAAGTCGCTAGCCACATTTTCCGTCCGTTTGTTAGAAAGAAAGAAATTGCTTTAGCGGTGTACTTTTGACAATGGGCCAGCATTATCGGCGAAATTGGCGGTATTTAATACCTGGATGCCAGCATGCTGCTCACCGTTGAAGGGGGTGACAATAGGTGCCTTTGCGCCCGGCTCACAGCCAAGCTTGAAAGGAACCGCCGGATCGTTGAACCAGAGGCCGAGGTGAAACTGATGGACAGGCTTAAATGTGGTCGTGGGACCACCAGGGGAGACAGAGAACGTTTCTGCATCAAAGATGCCACGCACCGTGACGCTGCCAGCACCATGCGAGTCGGTTTCCAGATCGCTCTGATACCAGGAGACGCCAAAGGGTTTGTTAGGCAACTCGATAACGAACAGATCATATTCGGTGTTGGGGGCAAGGCCCGTCACGCTAACCGTCATTTCGTCGTTGAGCGATCCCGGCGTCACCTTTACATGCCCCTTTGCGTAAGGCAGACAGGCTTTGATGCCCGGCGAGGCTATCATATCGAACTGGTAGCTGTTTGCGGTTTGCACCTTTTGTTGTACAGCGGCCGTGCTGCTTAATGCATTGGTCAATGCCGCTGGATCAGAGGCACAGGCGCTCATCAGCGCTAATGCTGCCAGAGAAAGCATTCCCAGCAGACCTTTCATTGTAAAATGGAGGAAACGTTTTTGCATGCCACAGAACCTTCCTTTGCTTGCTTCTTGTGATCGATAAACTTGCTTACAGAATATATCTATACAGGATTGATTGAATGTTTTTAGTATAGAGATGGCCAGGGGTAAAATCGTCGGCAGGACTACTCATTTGCCCGGAGCATGCTTTATTGGTAATATTACCCACAGAGCAGATCTTGTGTAGTATAATCGTGACAAGCGAAAAACTTTCGGATCTCAGGCTGCAAAAAACTATACATTCGATCTCCCGGTTGTAAATACACATGCGAGAGAGAGGTGTATCGCGCGTTCACCTGATAAGAAATTAAGAACAGATTCTCATGACAGTCCTTTGAAGAAGGGTGTACACACACGCGATATGCACGGAGAGAAAGCGCATGAACCCTGAAGTGTTTAGTAAGTATGAACGAATCCTGGCGCTATTGGCAGGTACATTTAATGCTGTGATAGGATTCATTTTCTTCTTTTTGCCAGAATTACCTGAATTGCAACATGGTGTATGGCCTGGAGAGATCCCTCCTGTGCTGGCCCGCTTTGTAGGTGCGATTATATTAGGAAATGCCGTAGGAGCGATCTGGCTCTTCGGCGAGCGTGAATGGGCGCGCGTCCGTCCTCTGGCGCTGGTGGCTACAGTGTATGGAACGCTGGTAGCCTTTGCCCTGTTCTATCACCTTTTCTGGCTTCATGCCACCTCTTTTTTCTGGCTGTATTTCCTCTTTGATATCCTTTTTTTACTGGTCTTCTATGGACTGTTCATTTATCACGATATTGCTCCGCGTTTGCTGAGGCAGAAGGCAGAAACAGTCAAACGCAGGTATATGTAGGAGTAACATGCAGGCACCATTCGTTGATCCATTGATAAAATTGGAGCGATTGAGAACTCCCCTGCCACTCATAGGTCGCTCATTTGAATTGCAGGTTATCCGCGTCCTCCTGGAGACTGTTGCGCAGGATGTAGCAGTAGGAGCGCGTGCCCTGACTATTAGCGGAGAGATGGGCGTGGGTAAAACGCGTCTGCTGGCAGCTCTGTGTCAGGAGGCCAGTCGTCGCCATTTCCTGGTACTGGAGGCCAGTGCGTATGAAACTGGCAAAACCATACCATACTTTCCCATTATTGAGGCGTTACGTCCCTTCTTGCGTTCAACGTCACGCGATCAACTGAGACATTACCTGGGACTGTCCCCATTATCGCAGCAGGAAGACGACGAGGAAGATGCAACTGGCTCTCAGGGAGCCTTATCGTTAGCTGGCGAACCCCTCATTGCCGCGCTGACGCGTCTCTTCCCGGAACTTCCCACGTTTCTGGATTATGAGAAACGGACCCTTTATGAGCATGTCGAACTGTTGTCTCCCGATTTAGAGAAGTTTCGCTTGTTTGATGCTGTGGCGACGCTACTTGAGCATGCAGCTGAGGAGCAGCCAATCGTGCTGGCGATTGATGATCTGCAATGGGCCGATAGTGCCAGCCTGGAATTGATGTTGTATCTGACCGTGCGGTTGCATACAAGCAGAGTGGCGCTCATAGGCGTGACGCGTCCCGAGCCACCTCGGGGATACAATGGGGAGGAGTCGCTCATCTCGGCGGAGGCTGCGACAACGGCGGCACGCGTCGTGGGCGATCTCATGCGTCAGGGGATGCTTCTGCTGCTCCCGCTCTCTCCGTTGAGCCAGGAGGAAGCAACGGAGCATTTGCAGGCATTGTTGCCCGGTGTTGTGCCCGAGAGTGTGCAGCAAAGCCTGTTGAGTCGCGCCGAGGGCAACCCCTTCTTTCTTGAGGAGTTAGTGCGCACGCTGACCCTCTCACAACAATTGTTGCTCCGCAATGGCATCTGGCAGGCGCAACGCGTCAACAACATCAAATTGCCGGATGGCATCGTGTTGGCGGTTGAGCAACGACTGTATAGCCTGAGTGCTCCCTGCCGCGACCTCTTGCAGGTCGCAGCTCTCTTTGGACGCTCCTTTCCTCTCGATGCCCTGGCTATGGTGGTTGCCGGAGAGGTAAATGATCTGCTTGCTTTGATTGATGAAGCGGTTGGGGCGGCGATTATCGCTAGTGATGTGATCGTGTCGGACAATGAGCAGACAGAGGAAGAGAATGCGATCTGGCCCCTATTTCTGAGGGAAGATATGCCCATGCAGCGCTATCTGTTCTGTCAGGGGATAGTCCAGGAGGTGCTGATTGCCAGCCTGCCAGCGAACCGGGTGCGACAGTTGCATGGAGCAATTGGCAAGGCGCTGGAGAGCTGCTATGCGGAGGACTCGGTGAAACATGCTGCGGAACTGGCGCGGCACTATGCTCTAGGTGGAGAAAAAGAGGCCACCTTGCGTTGGAGCTTGCAAGCTGGCGAGGACGCAGTACAACAACAGGCACATCGCGAGGCCATCGGTCATTTTCGCCTGGCTTTGAAACTGCTCGAGGCTGAAAAGGGTGCCAAAATCTCATCATCTGAACAGCAGCCCTCAGTTGCGGAATTGTTTATGTCCATTGGCGAACTCTGGCTTATGCTTGGGGAGCTTGATCCAGCCGCCCACGCCTTGCAACAGGCATTGCAGCGCCTTCAACAAAGCTCGGCTCCCTCGCCCTGGTTGCTCTCGCGCGTTAATCGCTTGTTGGGCGATACATACCGCCTGCAAGCTCGCTACGATCAGGCGTTGGCCCATTTGCAGATTGCAAGCAATGCCCTGGACGAGGAGAATGGAAGCCAGGAGCAGGTGGGTAAGATGGTGGAACATATTCGCTGGCGGCCCGATAGCTACTATGGTGTTGGTGCGGTCGAACTACAGACGGGAAAGCTCAATACAAGTGAGCGCATCCATATGCTGCAATCCCAGGCGACGCTCCAGGTCTTATTGAACCGTCCACAGGAGGCCGAAACCCTGCTATGGCAGTCGTATCATCTGGCGATCAGCATTGGCGATAGAGGCGGTCAGGCGTTTGCTCTGCACTGGGTCGGTTATCTGCGCGGCTGGGGCGAGCAAATTCACGAAACGATTCGCCTGCAAGAGCAGGCTCATACACTGTATCTGGCGATTGGCGATCCCTTCCGAGCCACGCTTGGCGAGCTGGGCCTGGGGATGATTTATCAGGGGCTTGGCGAGATGGAGAAGTCGCGGCTGTATTCACTGCGGGCTATGGAGCATGCGCGCCGTTATGGTATTCGCCGCGCTTTTGGCTGGTTCCATTGGAATCAGGGCATGATGGCCTACTCATTGGGCGAGTGGGAGAACAGCATGGCCCATCTTCAGGAGGCATTGCAGGAAGCCATGACGCACGATGACGCGCGCCTCAAACCGGTTGTGTTATTGACCCTGGCAGAGCTTGCCTTCCGGCGCGGCAACTGGCGTGAGGCTGAGCAGTTGTTTCTCGACAGTATCCAGGCCGCAACCGCGACCGAGTGGTTCCCCAGCACAATTGCGCTCTATGGACATTTTCTCGCCGTGACGGGACGACGCGTGGCCGCGCGCACCCAGCTTGATCGCGCCGCTGCAATCGCGGAGCCGCCGGGCATCGATGGGAGCTTCTATCTGCCATTTCTGGCTGAGGGTTATATTCATCTCGATTTGCCTGATCAGGCGGCTATCTACAGTGAGCGTATTCGCAACCTGCATAGCTTTGTCTATTACGGCAATGCGGTTGATCGCATTCTTGGCGTCATTGCCGCGCATATGGGTAACTGGGCGGAGGCGGAGGAGGCATTTGAAAATGGCTTGCTGCTCTGCCAGCGCATGGGGAATAGGCCGGAAGAGGCCGCGATTCTCTATGAGCAGGCGCGGATGGCGATGATGCGCGGCGAGGTTGTGACACGCGTGCATACGCTGTGTGCCGAGGCGAGAGAGATCTTCCTGGCATGCGGGATGGAGCGAGCCGTCGCAATGGTGGATACGCTTCATGATGGCGCGGATCTACTTGCTGAACCAGCCGATACAGCCGAACAGGAGGCTGTATCTCAGACGACCGAAGCCGCTGCTGAGCGAGCAAACGGGGCAGGATTGGAACAGCAACTTACCAAGAGGGAGCTAGAGGTATTGCGCCTGGTTGCTGAGGGGTACACCGACCGCGAAGTGGCAGATATCCTGATTATCAGCCCACGTACAGCCAATCGCCATCTCAGCAACATCTTCATGAAGCTGGATGTGCCGGGGCGTGCAGCGGCGGTCGCCTACGCAGTGCGTCAAGGATTGGTCTGATGCTCGATTACGATGGCTTGATTTGATGAGCCTGTAAGAAAAGCGTCACGCAATGGTCAATGTGCTGCTCGATCTCTTCCTCCGTTGGAGCAGGACTTACTCCCAGACGCACTCGCTCAACGATCTGTCCTTGCAATAAGGACACAAAAGCCAGGGCCGAACGAGGAGGATCAGGAACATGCAAAACCCCTTGTTGGGCTAGCTCTTGAAGATAGCTGCTCAGGCGCTCGGCTTTCTGGGTCAAATGATAGTACATGCGTCCTACTTCGGGAAATTGTTCCAGCGCGCCGAGAATGACCCTGTAGAGCGCAACCTCTTCAGGGTTGAGCGCAAAGGTTAATCGCGCTCTGCCCAGCTTTTGTAGTACCTCGGAAGGGCGGCCCTCCCACAGGGTCTCACGAGCATTTTTGTTCGCCTGTTGTGCGCAAAGATGCTGAATCACCGCTTCAAAAAGGATGTCTTTCCGGCTAAAGTGGCGGTAGAGCGTCATAATCGAGACGCCAGCATGTTTGGCGACCATCTCCATCGTCGTGTTTGCATATCCATGCTGGAGAAATAGCTCTCTGGCCGCTGCCGTGATCGCCTCATGTTTCCGCTCAAGCAGCCGCGCTTTCGGATGATCTTCAGACCATGTTCGCATGATACCCCTCATCAATGTATAAGATTTGTTCTGCATGAGCAGAGCAGAAGATACGAGAGATTCTATTCTAACATATCTCCACCAACAGGGCTTTCCAGTTCTCCGCTCAAAGGGGTGCAGGGTCTCCCTGCCGGGGTCTGGGGTGTCCCCAGTTTCCTTCCCTCCTTCGCGCGCCGCCGCAGGCGGCGCGCAAAAGAGAAGAAAAAAGGTTTTTGCGGGGACACCCCGCACCCCGGCAGAGGGCGGCAGCCCCCTGCACTCCCGCAAGATGGGAGAATTGGAAAGCCCTGTCTCCACCAATGGATTGCTTGACTTCCTCCTACCAAAACGATAATATAGATTATCATATCGTTTGAAAAAAGAACGAAAGAGGGAGTATATGTCATTAACATTTGGGGTGATTCTGCCGCAGGGTCCAATGAATGAGTTGGCGGGGATCGATGATCCGGTAGAAGCGTATGAGACGATGACGCGGGTTGCGTTGACGGCTGATGAGGTGGGTTTTTCCTCCGTCTGGGTTGCCGATGTTCTCTGGCCCGGCGACTTTTCGGGCAGCGCACAGGGATTGCTATTTGAATGCTGGACGACGACGGCCGCGCTTGCTCGTGAGATGAAACGTGCGCGTATCGGTCAAACGGTCACGTATAGCGGGCTGCGTAATCCGGCGTTGCTGGCGAAGATGGCGAGTACCGTTGATGTGATGAGTCATGGCCGTCTCACGCTAGGGATCGGGTCAGGCTCTCCCATACTTGCATCGCAGTTTCGCGCCTACGGATACGACTATCCCGAGACTCCTGTTCGCTCAGCACAATTGCGTGAGGCACTTCAAGTTCTTCATGCCATGTGGACGCAGGAGGAGGCGACATTTGAAGGCAAGTATTATCAGGTGCGAGGCGCGATCAATCAGCCCAAAGGGGTGCAGCAGCCACATATTCCCGTGTTGATTGGAGGCAACGGCGAGCAGGTCACGCTCAAACTGGTGGCGCAGTATGGTGATGCCTGCAATGTGTTTGGCGATCCGGCTACCATTAAGCGCAAGCTTGTGGTGCTGCAACAACATTGCGAGGCAGTTGGCCGCGATTACAATAGCATTCGTCGAACCGCAGGTTCGTATTGCGTTATGGAGGATACGGATGAACAGGCCTGGGCGAAGACTCCCGCGACGGAGAGGCAGCGTTTTGGTACGCATGCATTGATTGGCAGCCCTGCGACGATCCGCCAGCGTATTGCAGCCTATGAAGAAGCTGGTGTACAGGAGCTATTGCTCAGATTCCCCGATGCCCAAAACCCGGATGCGCTCCGCCGCTTTGCAGACGAGTTTATCAAATAGGCAAGATGTATGCTTATCATGTCGCCCATATACAGGTAAGCAAGCTCATAGCGCAAATGGGAGGAACGAAGATGGACCGTCTTCGTTCCTCCCATTTGCTTATCTGCGTGGCGGCCTATGTTGGCCCGGTGGTCGTCGGAAATGTGTTGTCGTTGGTGTAACATATCTGGTCGGTGTAGGGCTTGCGAGAACCGGTGTAGGCGTGGTTGATGCAGGGGTCGGCGTAGGTGGTGCAGAGGTCGGAGTTGGAGCCGCCTCGGTTGGAACTGGTGTGGGCGTGGGTGGAACCGGTGTGGATTGAGCTGATGTCGGCGTTGGCGCTAGCGTCGGTATGATACTTCCGGCGTCCGGCGTGGAGGATGCGAGAGGCGTGATATCACTTGATGGTGTATTCTGCTTGCTGTTGGACGATGTGCCAGCTGTTGCAGTATAGCCGGGAAACCCTCCTACCGACGCTGGATAGACCTCAGATGTTGCGGTGTTATTTGCCTTGGTATAGGTTGCGATAGCTGTCACGCTTTTCTCAATCTGTGTTGGCGCCGCGTTGGAGAGATAGGTCTGATTGAGCCACAGACCCACACTTCCCCCTAATAACGTAAGCGCGATAGTAAATAGCACGACCAGTTGCCAGAAGTGGCGCTGCTGCGAGGAAGAGGTCGTAGCGATCGCCGTTGCTATGGCAGAGATGGGAGCTGCGGTTGCGATGGAGGCTTGCTGGCTCAAAATAGGCGTTCTCAATGCGCTTATGAATTGTGGTTGCTCTATCATCACAGTTGGTTGGTCTGCCAGAGTAAAATATGTTTCTGCAAGCGGGGAGGAGTCGAGCGGGAACGATGGCTGGCTGGATGATGGTATAGAGGCACCAGAGCCGTTATACCGTTGGAACGAATGGTGGCCTGAATGGTGGGTTATGCTGTTTGAGATTGTCGCTGAGGCGAGCGCGAAAGAGGATGGCTGCAATGAGTGGCTTGCCTCGGTCAACGCTTGTGCGAACATCAGTATATTCTCAAAGCGGTCTACCGGGTCTTTAGCCAGTGCGCGAAAGATAACCGCTTCGACGGCTGGAGGAAGGTCGTGTATTCGCTCACAGAGAGAGGGTGGTGCAGAGAGTACCTGCTGGCTGACCACTTCCATAAATGTGCCGTTAAAGGGACGCTCTCCGCAGAGCCATTCATATGTTGAGATGGCGAGGGCATACTGGTCGCTGGCGAAGCGTGGTTTCCCCTGAAGCTGCTCCGGCGGCATATAAGGAAGTGTTCCTGCCATCTCTTTGGTACTCTGGGTACTGGTGCTTTGTGCCATTAGCGCCAGGCCAAAGTCGCTCAGCAAAATCTGGTCGTTCGGTGCAATCAGCATATTTTCAGGCTTGACATCGCGATGGATCAATTTTTGCTGATGGGCATAATAGAGTCCGGCAGATAGTTGCTGGACGTACGAGAGAACCTGTTCGAGCGTCAGGCATGTTCCCCGGGCGTGGCGTTGTCTCAGCGAGCCGTTGGGAGCGTATGTCATGACGAGAAACGGGGTGCGTTCGTCTGTGATGCCGCATTCAAAGACGCGGACGATGTTTGGATGTTCCAGCTTCGCGATAGTCCGGGCCTCTTGCAAGAAATCCTCGGTACTCGACGTTGAGAGTTGGACACGCAAGATCTTAATTGCAGCCTGTGTCTTTAAATAAATGTGTTCTCCGAGGTACACATCTGCGAAACCTCCTCGCCCTAATAATTGAATGAGGGAATAGTTACCTATCTGTTGCCCAACGCCATATTGTGTATATTCTGCCATCTCTGCCATCCCCTTATAACACTTACCATACAGCTAAGAGTGTTTGGGTATATTGTGCTAAATAATGAATTTTAACAATTTATGATGGTAGCCTCCCACATTTCGTAGTTGCGTGATTTATCGCTCTGGAGTGGCCTGTGAAGCTGAACGAGCGCGATAAATCGCGCAACTACGAAATGTGAGAAGTTATCGATTTATTTAGTTAAAGCTCATTATAGCCCTTAATCGTGCGATCAACCTGGTCGCTCCTGTGCGCTCCTAGTCTACCGCAAAACCTTTAAAAAAGAAATTCCAAAAATAGAGTATTTTTGCACGCGTGTCGTATGGGCAATTTTGATAATATGGTGAAGATGAGGAAAAAATTTCATGATCAGCCATTGCAGTTCGGCGCAATTCAGGGCATACTTGAAGGTATACATTTGAATATAACCGAGAGATAGCACGTAAATCCCACCGTTTTTTCATCACTTGACCGCCGCAACAAACTCTTTTACGCTATCTACAATGCTAATCTAATGGAGATTTATTTATGGGTGCTGATTTTGCACACTTACATGTACATACGGAATATTCTTTGCTTGATGGGTTTAGTCGTACGAAAAAGCTTGTAGATCAGGCCAAAGCGAAGGGCATGAAGCACCTCGCGATTACCGATCATGGCGCGATGTATGGCGCCGTCGAATTTTACAAAGCCTGTAAAGCGGGTGGCATCAATCCCGTGATCGGCATTGAAGCTTATCTGACCGAGGATATGTATGACCACTCCAAGCGCTTCAGCGACGACTATCATCATCTGCTCCTGCTGGCGAAAAACAATACCGGCTACTACAACTTGATGAAGCTGACCACCATTGCTCATACTGAGGGCTGGCACCTGCGGCCACGCGTCGATAAGAAGGTGCTGCAAAAGTATGCCGAGGGGTTGATCGTCACCTCCTCATGTCTCTCAGGCGAAATCCCCAAGATGTTGTTGAAAGAGCAGCAGGAAGAGGCATACAAGACGGCTCGCTGGTATCAGGATGTTTTTGGGCCGGAGAACTTCTATCTGGAAATTCAGGAGCATCACGGTATCTTTGATGATGGGCAGCCCTCGCCACAGGGCAAGCTCAACCAGATGCTCTATCAGATGCACAAAGATCTGCAAATTCCAATGGTGGCGACCAACGACTTGCACTACGTTGATGCTCATGATTCCGGCTCGCATGATGTGTTGCTTTGCGTCCAGACCGGCAAGCAGCTGGATACTCCCAAAAGGATGCGTTTTGATAGCCAGGAATACTATCTCAAGAGTCCCGAAGAGATGCTGCGACTCTTTCCCGATCTGCCAGAAGCGTTGACCAACAGCGTGCGCATCGCCGAACAGTGCAGCGTCGATCCGCTGGCCTATAAAGCTAAATTGCCAACCTACACTATTCCAGCAGGATTTGAGAGTCAGGAGCAGTTTCTTTATTCGCTCTGTCAGAAAGGCATCGATGAGCGCTTTGGCGGCATGACCGATCAGATCAAACATCAGCTTGATTATGAGTTCAATATGATTGCCGACAAAGGGTTTGTGCCGTATTTCCTCATTGAGTGGGATTTTGTGAACTATGCTCGTTCAAACGGCATTCGCTGTTCCGCCAGAGGTTCGGCTGCTGGTAGTATCCTGGCCTATTCGCTTGGTATTACCAACGTCGATCCTTTACGTTATCAACTGCCGTTTGAGAGGTTCTTCAATACCGAGCGCGCCGACATGCCTGATATCGATATGGACTTCCCGGATGATCGACGTGAAGAAGTGATCGAGTATGTAGCGCACAAGTATGGCGAGGACTGCGTGGCGCAGATGGTCACGTTTAACACGATGGCCGCCAAAGCCGCTGTGAAGGACGTGGCGCGTGTCATGGGTCAGCAAGATCTGGGGGACCGCATCACCCGCATGATCCCGACCGGCCCCAAAGTGACGCTGCAAGGCTCACTGGATTCAGTGCGCGAACTGAGTACGCTCTACACTAACGATAAGGCTGCTCAAGAGATTATCGATCAGGCGCTCAAGCTCGAAGGCTCCGTACGCACCACCGGAGTTCATGCCGCTGGTGTGATCGTGGCAAACGAGGCGCTGGAACACTTTGTTCCGCTGCAATTGCGCGATGTCAAAGATGCGAGCAAGGGACGCATCACTCAGTATGAGCAGAAGCACCTGGAGGAGCTGGGCCTGATCAAGTTCGACTTCCTGGGTCTCTCCAACCTGACCATCCTTGATAACGCAGTTAAATTTATCAAGGCGGCGCGCGGCGAAGATGTCGTGCTGGAAAAGGTTCCGCTTGATCCAATCGGAGACCCGGAACAGGACCGCAAGCGCGAGAAATCTTTTGAACTGCTTGCCAGTGGAGAGACAACTGGTATCTTCCAGCTTGAGGGTCCAAAGATGCGCGAATATATCAAGCAGCTCAGACCAACACGCGTGGAAGACGTGATGGCGATGATCGCGCTCTATCGTCCCGGCCCGATGGATAGTATCCCAGACTTTATTGCTGCCAAACATGGCAAAAAGAAGATCACCTATCTGGACCCGCGCCTCTCCGAGTGGCTGGAAGAGTCCTATGGGATCATTGTGTATCAGGATCAGGTGTTGTTTATCGCGGTCAATATGGCCGGTTTCTCCTGGGGCAAGGTCAACAAGTTCCGTAAAGCGCTCAGTAAGAAGATCATGCACGAGGTTGAGGGCTACAAGGCCGATTTCATTAAGGGCTGCGTGGCGAATGGGATGAAGCAGAAAGATGCGGAAGACCTCTTTACGCTGGTACTGCCCTTCGGTGGTTACGGCTTTAACAAGGCTCACGCCGCCTCATACGCGGTGGTCGCCTTCTATACTGCCTATCTCAAAGCCAATTATACTGCCGAGTTTATGGCGGCCACGATGACGACCGAAGCCTCGGACGCCAAGAAGGTTGCCAATGCGATTGCTGAATGTAAGCGCATGGACGTGGAGGTCTTCGGTCCCGATGTGAACAAGAGTGAGCGCGGTTTCACGGTGCAGGATGGTGGTGTACGCTTCGGTCTGGTGGCGATCAAGGGTATCGGTGATGGACCGATTGGCGAGATCGTGCGTGCGCGACAGGAGGGCGGCCCCTTTACCTCGCTGGGCGATTTCTGTACCCGCGTCGATCCCAAATTTGTTGGCAAAGGCGCGATTGAGACGCTGATCAAAGCCGGAGCGCTGGACAGTCTGGCCGATGGCAAACGTCACCTGTTGCTGGCCTCTGTCGAGCGGGCGATGCAGTTTGGCAAGAGCGAGCGCGCGGCCAAAGCGAGTGGATTGATGAGTCTGTTTGGTGATGTGGAAGAGGTGAGCAGTATCATCGGCTTCTCGCTCTCCGAGGCCAAAGAACTCTCTCGTAAGCAGTTGCTCGAATGGGAAAAAGAGTTGATCGGCCTCTATATCTCTAAGCATCCGCTGGCATATCTGAGCGATGCCTTTGCGGAGAAGGTCTCTCATACCACTGCTGAGATCACCGAGGAACAGGATAAGCAAAAGGTGAAGGTGGCAGGCATCATTCGCGAGGCGAGGCGTCTCACGACGAAGAAGGGCGATACAATGTGCGTGGTGCAGCTAGAAGATATGTACGGCACGATTGGTGTGACCATCTTCCCCAAGACCTATGAGGATACCGCCGAACTATGGGTAGAGGATACGGTGGTGATTGTGCGCGGTGAGGTGCAGGTGCGTCGCGACGAGCCGGGCATTCTCTGCAACGGCGTTGAGCGTCTCAAACAGGTGGAGGAGGAGATGAATCGCAAGCGCTATCTGGTCTGGTTGCGCCTGCAACTGAGCGGGACCGACGAGCTAGCCGTCTCCAACGATATCATGAAGGTGCAGGATGTCTATCGCTGTATCGATCAGCGACCGGGGCGCGATCACTTTGAGATGTTCGTTGCCAACGGCGAATGGGAGGCCCGCCTCGTTCCCGCCAACAACACCATGCATTACGATCAGGCCGTGCATCTCAAATTAGAGGAGCTACTTGGCAAAGGTGCGGTGGAGATTACCGTATTGGATAATTAACCGCATCGCCCTATAAGCGCGAAAAAACTCTTTTATACGGGCCTGATTTATCAGGCCCGTATAAATTTATTTGATGTAAAAAGTTTATAAGATTCCTGTCTCAACCTTGTCTCCTGCGTTCGTTGGCGTGGTAGCAGGCGCGGAAACTTTCCGGCGGCTCTGGATGGAGCGGAGGATGACGAAGCCTGTGAGCGAAAGCAGGCTTGCGATGCAGAGCCAGGCGAACAGGTCTCCAACAAGGGCGTAGATGGTTGTGACGCCTTTCTTCGGGACGAAGGCGATCATGGTTTGCTCGTTAGTGGTGAAGTAGTCGCTGGCGGCCAGGATATGTCCCTGATAATCGACTGTGAGCGCCAGACCATTGCTTGTTTGCCGTACCAACGAATAGCCGTTCTCGATGGCGCGGAAGGCAATATGCTGTGTATGCATGGGATCGATGCCCTGCCAATCGTTGGAGGGAACGAGCATCATATCAACCTGCTTGCTGCCTCCCTGCCTCATTAAGTCAAGAAAGTCGCCATCAAAGCAGATCACATTTGCCAGACGCCCATAAGGAGTATCGACGGTTGGAACTACCCCATCGCCTGCCGCAAAGCTCTCCATACCCGGAATAGGATGCGCTTTATCATAGGTCCAGACGACATTGCCCTGTGGATCAAGCAAGATGCTTCTATCGTGTAGAGCTGGGAGAGATGAAGCCTTATATTGGACCACTACGAGTCCCATTTCCAGGTAAATTTGCTCTTGCCGGGCCAGCGTCTTACCTCGTTCGACCAGCTTTGCTTCATCTTCAACCATCGTCAGGGCCGCCGCTTCGGGCCAGACAATAATCTTTGCTCCGGCGCGAGCTTCGCGCTGGCTACGCGTGAACAAATCCTCGTTATTGAGGGCAAAGGCGGCGCGCAACGGCGAGAGGTCAGCATTCGTCAGTTGCTCTTTCGTCGTAAAGTTTCGCCGCTGCTGTAATAATGTCTGACGCGTGGTAGTCCCAACGCTGATCCCCGCGACACGAACGGTCTGAGCTAAGGGTGGAAAGAAGGCGAGCCGTATGCTGCCACCGATCAACGTCAGCGCAAGCAACGTGCCGTAGAGCAGCGCTGCCTTGCGAATCCTGGGCCAGGCAAAGTGCTGCTCCCAGATGCCGTTACCCACTGAAGCGAACCAGGCCATCAGGAAACTCACTCCATAAATGCCGGTGATGGAGAGGAGTTGTAAGAGGGGCAGGTTGTCGTATTGGGTGTAAGCAAGTGAGAAGAGGCTTCCAAAGGGCGTGGAGGAAACGAGGTATTCGCAGACAACACGACCTAGAGGGAAGATCAGCGTCGTCAACAGCCCACTTGCGACACTGATGCGAGGGGCAAGGAGCCGATCAAGCAGGTAAGGCAGCGATAGTACGGTGCTGAAGAACAAGCAGGCGATGGTAATCAATGGATTGAGTAACTGCGATTGATAGAAAAAAAAGAACATGGCGACAATGGAGGACAGCCAGATGCCACAGAAACCGATGAAGGGTCTACTGATGCGTGTAAACCGCAGGAAAAAGAGAGGATAGAGCCAGGCTGCTATAGGGATATCCCAGCGTCCATTTGTGGCAAAGAGTGAGAGGATAAGGCCAAGAGCCAGCCACAGATACCCATATCTTTCCTGATGGGAAGCAGGTTGCTTTTTCATAGCATGCATAAACCTTTCTGTATGAATAGCAGAATGAATTTGTAGAGAATAGGAAAAGTATATCGAGCATATGTGGCTGACATATGGCAAAAGTGTTACGTATTTGTGACAATGAAGCTGGCTATGTCTTGTCAAGCCAGCTATGACCTGATAGCATATGATGAGTGAACATAGTGCTAATTAATTTTGGAGTGCAGTGGAGTTGCCATGAGTCGCCCTGAAGCATATCCGATTACCTATGGCGTCCTGGGCTTGCTGGCTTTCTGGGGGCCAATGTCTGGTTACGATATCAAGCGCCTCTTTGACCATGTACTTGCTCCGATGTGGAGCGCAGCACATAGCCAGATCTATAATGAGCTACGGCGCATGCAAGATCTGGGCTGGCTGGAGATGGAGCGCGAGGAACAGGAGTCGCGCCCGGATCGCAAGGTCTATCGGATGACGCAGGCAGGTCATGACGCCCTGGCTGCCTGGCAGAAGCAGCCACCGGCCATCCTCCAACTGCGCGATGAATTATTGCTGAAAGTGCTTTTTGGCAGGTTCGCTCCTCCCGCTGCACTCGAAGAGAACCTGCGCAATGGAATTGCAGCACATCAACAACGCCTGTTGCAATATCGGGAGATCCAGCAATATCTGCCCGTGCGCGACACTCCAGTCCAGGCCAGTGGTCGGCCCAATCCCTACGCGACCGAAGAGGAAGAGGATCTCTATTTCCGCCTCGTTGCCGACTTTGCCATTGTTTTCGAGAAGACCTATCTTAACTGGCTCTATGATGCGCTGGCCCTTGTGAGTGGATCACTAGAGGGCCACGAGGCAGAGGAATAAAAGTCGTTCTTCGGCCTCTTTTTATCCCTTCTTGTACTGGCTGTAATGCGAGAAGCGCGTCATTTTTGATATACTACCAGTGGGATCGTTGTACTGTTTAGGAAACTCTGTGCATGGTTCAATCGTACTATTGCTAACGTAGAAATATAGTCATCAAAAAGAAGGCTGAATAATCGTGGGTTCTGAATACATGGGGCCGTTTCCCGACCCCACACCACAAAACTATCAACGCTTTCCGCCACGCCGACCATCACCACCTCCATCAGAGCGATTTGATGATGAAGATACACAGCCAAAGCTTCGTACCGTGCCGGCCAGGGTGAGGCTTGTACAACAACCTGCACAAAACCTCCCACCAGAGCCAGTCTATCGCGAACACGTCACCGGCTCGCTGGCTGTACCCAGGTCCGAGGCTCCAAAGTTTCGTCCAGCGTACCAGCCCTATCAACCAGCCCCTGGATCAATGCCGTCTGCCCCTCAGATGAGAGGACAACAGCAGCCGTTCCATCCTTATGGTCCCGCCTATGGACCGCCACCAGGATATAACGGGCAACGCGGCTATCCTTATCCACCTATGCCCTATGGCTATTATCCAGGTTATTATTACCCTTACTGGTATCCTCAGAAGCCACGTCGTAGCGGGTATCAACTCGCTACTGCCATCACCTCGTTTGTTGGCTCGATACTATCCATTATCACCGGGTTTCTCTGCCTGTTCATCTTTCTGATAACTGTGCTCATGCCATCTACCAGAAGTATCAGCCAGGATATGCAATTTGCGAGTCTGATGGAGTTTCTCGCCTTTGCGCTGGCTGGCCTGGCTGGTGGCGGCTTCGCGCTGTATCATAGCATTCGCGCATGGTTTTTCCCCCAAAAAGGGTCGTCTCGCTTCAAACTGCCTCCGTTCTGGGCATTTCTGGGACTCTACCTGTTGGTGATCGCCGTTGGTACGTACCTGTACTTTACCAGACAATCGGTAGCATATCCCGCGCTGACCGTGCTATTGATCGTGCTGTCCGGCATCTTGCCTGCCGCCACGGTCATGTCGCTTGGGCTACGTCGCATCCATTTTCCCAAACAGATCCAATGGCCGACCACGTGGCGACGTTTCGCGGTCGCGCTCATCAGCGGTTCGACGTTGGGGATCTTGCTGGCCCTCGTCTTTGAGCTGGTGCTATCCGTTGTCGTCTCGCTGGAATTAGGCGTGAAGATCACTTCGCTGGACAATCCTGACCAGCCTGTTCCCAATGATTTTCGCTCGATCCTGTTCATGTTCATCCTGGTCTCGGTGATTGCGCCAATCGTTGAGGAGGCCGTCAAGCCGCTGGCAGTTGTGGTTCTGATCGGGCGTATCCGCAGCGCGGCAGAGGCGTTTGTGCTGGGAATGGCTTGCGGCATCGGTTTTGATCTGGTTGAAACGACCGGCTATATTGGTCAAGGCTATCAAGACTGGTTGAGCGTGGCGTTGCAGCGCAGCAGTGCCGGATTGTTGCATGGCTTTGGCGCTGGGATGGTTGCGCTTGGTTGGTACTTTATCACGCATCGCGACTCGACGGGCAAGGCCAACCGCGTCTGGCTGGCCTTTGGTTGTTGGGGATATGCCATTATGCAGCATGCCCTCTGGAACGGCTCATTTGGCCTCCAACTGCTACCGGCTCCTATCGGCCCATACCTTGAGAATGGTACGCTTCCGCTTGGTCCAGTCACATTGCCGGCGTTTATTCTGGTTTATGTGGTTGAGACCGTGTTGATGCTGGTCTTCTTCCTCTTCGTGACAAAGAGGCTGCGAGCAAAGAACGAGGAGCAGCAACCGCCTGCCAACGTCAATCCGTCTCGTCCAATGCCTATCAATCAGCCAATCCAACAGCGCGTTCCAGTTCGTGTATAAGCGAAGCAATAGAAAAGAGCATCTCTGAAAGCGCTTCAGAGATGCTCTTTTTATCTGAAAAGCAACGTGGAGATTTTAGTTAGCAGGTTGCTGAGCAGTCTCCGCGATATCGCCAACAATAATCATACGAGCCTCCTGGTTATTGCTGGTGTTGCCATTCTGGGAGAAGGCCGGCGTTACGCTAACGTTCTGGCCTGCTTTCAAGTCGTCCGCAGTCCCGGTCGTCTCTTTAAAGATAGTAGTTGTATCGCTCAATTTAACGGTAATTGTTTTCCCCGCCTGATCTGTTCCGGTCAATTGATTATCCTGCACTTTTGCGTTCTGGAGCATGATCCGGCGCATCCCATTGGCCGGCGGTGTACCATTCATGCCAGCAGGGGGAGTGCCGCCGCCAGGTCCACCTACGCGCGGTGTACCATTCTTAGGGCCACCAGCAGGTGGTGCCCCATTGCCCATCGCGGTTGTGTCCGACACGGTAATGTTCTGTGCTGTGTAAGTTCCATCGCTGGCTTGCTGACCCATGACTGATACCCTGATGTCACTGGTGCCCAGCGCCGTACTCAAATCCTGAGAGCTGATCTTCTGGCTCTTCACTATGCGAGCATTCGTGATTGTGAAGGTGGCGGTTGAGCCATCGCTCTTCTTGACGGTCAGCGTCTTAGCGGTTGCATCGTATTTATCAATAGTTCCGGTCTCCATCGCACCTCTTCTTGCACCCTGTTTCGCGCCGGTGCCACCGGATGAGCCTGTGGAGGCGGCGGCGTTGCCATCACCGCCGCAAGCGACCAACATGGTCGTTGCTATCAACAAGAGGAAGGAAGCGCCAACAAAAGTTTTAGGGAACGTTCGCACTAACACTTTCTTTCTACTCCTTATGCACATATCAAAATTGTACCTGGCGAACCATGCCGGCGAAAAGAAGGTCCACAAGAAGATACGTCAGGTTGACGTGTACAGAAGAGTAACGTTATCCCTGTGATTTTCGTCGCAAGTCCGCCCTGCACGATCTAACTATACTCTTGAGGCAAGTAATAAGGGTCAAATAACTGTAAACATTGTGTAAGAAAAATTTATGATTTTACATTTATCTAACGCTTTGGTGTAGTCAGCAAATCATCCATGCGATCACTCATTTGCATGATGCCAGAGCGCGGCTGTGTAAGCTACACTATTGCCATGCGTTTGTACATTGTCTGCTTTCTACAGCGAGTAGAGAGCTCTCACGGAGAAGACCATGCATTCATCTGATGTCTCAGAAACTATAACTGTTCAGGGGCGTTCGACGGGGCCGGATCGCAAGACCTTCGCTTTTCTTGTTGTGACCGTTCTGCTCTCTTCGTTGGGTGGCACGATCTTTTTACCGGTGATGCCCTTCATCGCTCAAGAATATACACGTAATCAGGGTGATCTAGCCCTGGTGGTTGGCTGGCTGGTCACGATTTACTCGATCTTTCAGCTGCTCGCGGCTCCCACGCTTGGTGCCTTGAGCGATCATTTCGGTCGCCGCCCGTTGTTGCTCATCTGTCTGATTGGCTCAGCCATTGGCTATGCGCTCTTTGGGATAGGCGGGGCGCTCTGGGTTCTCTTCCTGTCGCGTGCCATTGACGGACTGACTGGCGGAAACTTCAGCATTCTGTTTGCGTATATCGGCGATACTGCACCAGCGGAGGAGCGCGGCAAATACTTCGGCCTGTTTGGGGCACTTTCTGGCGCTGGCTTTATCGTTGGCCCCGCGATTGGCGGCTTTGCCTCGGAGCTGGGCTACGCGGTGCCTGTCTATATCGCTTTTGGCCTTACTGTAGTCAGCGTCGTCTGGGGCTACTTTTACCTGCCCGAAAGCCTCAGTAAAGAGCATCGGAGCGAGCAGATTACCCTGCCACAGCTAAATCCATTGACGCAATTTCGCAAGCTGTTTGCTATAGTACAATTACGCTGGTTGTTGCTGGCGATCTTTCTCTTCGCGCTCCCTTTCGCTATCATGCAAGCCAATATTGCGGTGCTGGTGAAGGATAGTTTGAACTGGAATGCCGATACGATTGGCCCGATTTTTTCTGTCGTAGGCGTCGTTGATATTCTGATGCAAGGTGTGTTGATCGGGCGTCTGCTGCCGATGTTCGGTGAGATCAAGCTAACAGTTGGTGGATTGGTCTGTGTGGCTGGTGCATATCTGCTGCTTGGGGTCATCGCGTTGATCCCTTCACCTTTGCTCGTGTTTGGTGGCGTTGCCCTTTTTGCGGTTGGTACGGGCCTATTGGAGCCTTCGCTCAGTGGTTTGTTATCCCGTGCAGCCGGACCACGCCAGCAAGGAATCGTTCAGGGTGGTAGCCAGTCGATTCAATCGCTGGCAATGATTATAGGACCGCTGCTGGGCGGCATACTCTATACACAGATCAATCATGCGGTGCCATACTGGGTCGGTATTGGCTTCGTGGCCCTGGCGATTATCGCAACCTTCCTGGCTACTCCTGTCTTGAGAGCCAATCAAGCCGCCGATCAGGCATAGGCAACTCGACAGATTGCTGCAATTGGTGCAATCTGTCGAACAGAGCCTCTCCTCAGTTGTGGGTGGTGGGATTTATTTTGCATCGTGGAAAATAATCCCGAGACTGAAGCGCTGGCCGGAGAGGATTGGACTTACTCCATGCCGAATGTTGGCCCGATACCATCCTCGCGTTCCAGCAACCGGGCGATGATGGGTAGGAAAGATGAGACCCTCTGCCTGCTCAAGCGTGATGACGCGACCAAGAGATTGTGCGCGTGGACGCTGCTCAATGAGCAGCGACTCGCCACCTGTATAATCGATGTGGCGCTGGTTGAGGACAAAGACGACCTGAAACGGAAAAGCGATTTCCCCATAGATATCTTGATGCAGGCAGTTGTAGCCGCACGTCTCGTACCACAATATGAGAGGCGTTGGTCTCGTTTGATTATGTGTGTGGCAACGTTGGAGAAAGCTGGATAGCTCCTCTGGATAAGAAACATCGCTTGCAAGTTTTTGCATCCAGCGATTGGCAATCCCGGCGAGATGAGGATAGAGCGACTCACGAAGCTTTTGTACTGGTTCTGGCAGGGGATAGGCCAGGTACTTGTATTCGCCTATGCCAAAGCGATGGCGGGCCATGTCGATGTGGCTACGAAACTTGCTCTCATCCCGATATAGCTCGATCAGGTTGTGGCATTCCTGTTGAATGAGCACCGGCGGTAGTATAGCATAACCCTGCTCATCGAGGTTATGTTCAAGTGTGTGCCAGTCAAATTGATTGATTTGTTCGCCGATAGCAATCGTTCGAAACATAATAGTGCACCTCCAATAGTCCTTTGTGCTTGTAGCATAGAACTATTGGAGGTGTCTGGCTATCCGATTCTTGCGCTGGCAATTTGAGGAAAAGCTAAAAGGCCATCGATAACAATGACCCTTCAGCTGCGGTTTGCGAGGATTATTGCCCGCCCTCGAAACCAGAGAGATTAATGCCTAGTTCCGGCATCACGTCGCTTGAAGTGTCTTCAACGAATTGAATTTTCTGTTCATCATCGTTGAGGACTTCAACGTTAATGCCCAGACTTTGCAATTCTTTGACCAGCACTTTAAACGACTCTGGCACGCCAGGTTCGACGATATCCTCACCCTTGACGATAGCCTCGTAGGTCTTGACGCGACCAACTGTATCGTCGGACTTGACGGTGAGGATCTCCTGAAGGATATGGGCGGCACCGTAGGCCTCCAACGCCCAAACCTCCATCTCACCGAAGCGCTGCCCACCAAACTGCGCCTTTCCACCCAACGGCTGCTGAGTAATCAGGCTGTATGGGCCAGTTGAGCGCGCGTGGATCTTGTCTTCGACCAGGTGTGCCAGCTTCAACATGTAGGTGTAGCCAACCGTGACCGGATGGTCGAAGGGTTCGCCAGTGCGTCCGTCAAACAACTGCACTTTACCCGAATCTGGCAGATTGGCGCGACGCAGCATCTCTTCGATGTCTTCCTCGCTGGCCCCATCAAAAACGGGGGTTGCAATCTTAAAGCCGAGGGCGTTGGCAGCCCAGCCCAGGTGGGTCTCCATGATCTGACCGATATTCATGCGGTGCGGCACACCCAGCGGATTGAGAATAATGTCAACCGGGGTGCCATCGGGCAGGAAGGGCATATCTTCAATCGGCAGGACGCGCGAGATGACGCCTTTATTGCCGTGCCGTCCCGCCATCTTGTCGCCAGCGCCGATCTTGCGCTTCTGTGCAATGCTGACCCGGACCAGTTGGTTCACGCCGGGAGGGAGCTCGTCGCCAGCCTCACGCGAGAAGATCTTGACCTCAACGATTTTGCCGCGCTCGCCGTGTGGTACACGCAGCGAGGTATCTTTGACCTCACGAGCCTTTTCACCAAAGATGGCACGCAGCAGCTTCTCTTCTGCCGTCAGTTCGGTCTCGCCTTTCGGGGTGATCTTGCCGACCAGGATATCCTGAGCGCCGACCTCTGCCCCGACATAGATGATGCCGCGCTCGTCGAGGTTGCGCAGTCCCTCTTCACCCACATTGGGGATGTCGCGCGTGATCTCTTCTGGTCCCAGCTTCGTATCGCGCGCCTCTGACTCGTATTTCTCAATGTGAATCGAGGTGAAGTAGTCCTCACGCACGATGCGCTGGCTCACGAGGATAGCGTCCTCAAAGTTGCCGCCCTCCCAGCTCATGAAGGCCACCAGGATGTTCTGACCCAGCGCCAGTTCACCCAACTCGGTTGAGGAGCTATCAGCGATCACCTGTCCTGCGCTGACCATGTCGCCCTTGTTAACGATAGGGCGCTGGTTGATGCAAGTGCCAGCATTCGAGCGCACGAATTTGCGTAAACGATAGGTATGTAGCTCTCCCTGCTCATCCATCACCTCGATCTTGCGCGCCGTCGAGGACATTACCTCTCCGTTGGTGCGGCTGACGATCACTTGCCCAGAGTCGACGGCAACTTGTCGCTCCATACCGGTGCCGCAGATTGGAGACTGTGGACGCAGCAGCGGGACCGCCTGCCTCTGCATGTTCGCACCCATGAGTGCGCGGTTCACGTCGTCGTGCTCCAGGAACGGGATCAGTGCGGTGGCGACGCTGACGGTCTGCCGAGGCGAGACATCCATAAAATCGATGCTATCGGAGCGCTCTTCAGCAAACTCACCCTGGTAGCGAGCCAGCACGCGCTCTTCAGCAAACTCGTTGTTCTCGGTCAGCTTTGCATTGGCCTGTGCGATCCAGTAGTTCTCTTCGTCATCGGCGGTGTGATAATCCACTTCGTCAGTGACAAAGGGCTTGATGCGTACAGGAGCATCGCCCAGCAGTTCGGACAACTGCTTGAAGAGCGCCTCATCGACACGCACATAGGTCCGAGGCTTGATGAGCACGGTGTCATCGGGCAGCTTCACGCCTTCGCGCTCACGTCCAATGACGCCCCGGAACTCGCGTCCAATCAGGCGGGGATCGTTAGCAGCCAGACGTTTGCAGACCTTGCGATATGGAGTCTCGATGAAGCCGAAAGGATTGATCTGCCCATAGGTCGCCAGGTTGCCTATCAGACCGATGTTTGGACCTTCTGGGGTCTCAATCGGGCAGATGCGGCCGTAGTGCGACTGGTGAACGTCACGGACATCGAATCCAGCGCGATCACGGGAGAGGCCGCCAGGACCGAGTGCTGAGAGACGACGTTTGAGACCGATCTCGGAGAGCGCGTTGGTCTGCTCCATGAACTGGGAAAGCTGGCTCCCACCAAAGAACTCGCGCATCGCAGCCACTACAGGGCGAATATTGATGAGCGCGTTGGGTGTGGCCTGTCCAGGTTCCTGAATGCTCATGCGCTCTTTGACGACGCGCTCCATACGCAGCAGTCCCACGCGGAATTGGCCCTGGATCAGCTCACCAACACAGCGCACACGGCGGTTGCCCAGATGGTCGATGTCGTCCTTGCGGCCATGCCCATTATTGAGATAAACCATGCGACGAACGATATTGACCAGATCATCCTGAGTGAGGATGCGCTGATGTTGTGGAATGCTCAGGTCGAGCTTGCGATTGAGCTTGTAGCGCCCGACGCTGCCCAGATCGTAGCGGCGCGGATTGAAGAAGAGGTTGCGCACCAGCGAGCGCGCATTCTCCAACGTGGCCGGATCGCCCGGACGCAACTTTTTGTACAGTTCGAGCAGTGCTTCGTCTTCCTTCTTGATCGGATCACGATCCATTGTCGCCTGAATATAACGGATCGTCGCATCATCATCAACGCCCGCAAAGGCGTCGAGAATGCCCTGGTCCGTCGAAAGGTCCAGCTCTTCGATGTGATAATATTCGCGAGCGAGGCCTGAGATGGCGCGCAAGAGCGTTGTCACAGGAATCTTACGCTTGCGATCGATTTTGACGGAAAGCAAATTTTTGTTGCTGGTCTCAAACTCCAACCATGCGCCGCGATTAGGAATAAGCTTGGCTGATACGAGCCGCTTTCCGGTCGCCTCGTCTTCATCAATACTGTAGTAGACGCCGGGAGAGCGGACGAGCTGGCTGACCACGACGCGCTCAGCTCCATTGATAATAAAGGTGCCTTCGCGTGTCATGAGAGGGAAATCGCCCATGAAGATATCTTTTTCGATGATCTCGCCAGTTTCTTTATTGATCAGGCGCGCTTTGGCCGTGAGAGGAGCGGAATAGGTGGCGTCGCGGTCACGGCACTCCTCCTCAGAATAGCGGGTTGGTCCAAACGGCTCTGGAGGAACAATAAACTCCAGACTCAGATTTTTTCCTGTAAAATCTTCGATGGGAGAGATTTCTTCAAAGAGTTCGCGCAGACCTTCGCGCTTGAACCACTCGAAGGAATCTATTTGAATCTGGATCAGGCTTGGCATGGGTCGAATATCTGGGATACGTGCGAAGGATACACGCTCAGGGAGCGCGATGGCTTTAGTATTGACAGCCATAGGATAGTGTTTCTCCTTTCACCGGGTCGCCTACAATCGCCTACAGAGGAAAGGCACGCTAAAAGCGTCTGGTTCGTACTTTTGCTCTTTTTCTTCTAAAGAAGAGACAGATTGTATCTTTTGCTAGGGTAGCAAAAAACATGCGAAAAAACACCGACCCTATGGACGATGTTTTTTCCAACAAATACTGTTATAATTAGTATAGATGGATGTGTTGCTGAATGTTCAGAAACGTATTTTCATATGAGTGCAGTTTGAGATGACAGGACAAGCCAGCTCTCAAAGATGTACTTTACTCTCTATTATACCCTCTTTTACTCGGTTTCTCTATGCCCCACTACTTTTATCCCCCACTTCCAGCACTTGATCTTCTGCCTGTGGGTGTCGTCCCAGGTATACCCACGCTTCATGCAACAGTTCATCGGGAATTCCCTGCTGATCGCGCAGCGTGTAAAGAGCCTGCGGGATAAGCTGAAGATCGGTCGGCCAGGAGACGTGTTGTGTCCAGACGACGCTGCAGCCAACATCCTGCATTGCATCGAGAATGGGCTGACGATGCCACCACAGAAACGGTTCTGGCAGATGTGAAGGGGAAGCATATTGGAGGGCCAGTACCTCTTCGGGTTGGGGACGCAGAGAGCCGCCAATGGGTCGCGCTGCGAAAATCGCGCTGTGGGGACTGCCAAACCATTGTGGGCGAGTGTAAAGGCCGACGAGTCGGGTTAGTTCCACTACCAATAAGGACGTTTTGAGTGCAGCAACGGTCAAAATGACCTTGCACTCCTTTCCTATCCTTGCTATAATCACCCTTATTAAGCGTTGGGGAATTACCAAAATGTGCCAGGAAAAAGAGTATGCCACGAACTGCACAATGGGTGCTACGCTGGTCGAGCGAAAGAGATAGCTATGAACTGCTTGGGCAGGGAAATGTCTGTGTGTTGCAGGGGAAGAGCGAATGGTTACTGGATTGGTTGATGGCGCATTCCTCGTTCTCGTTTCAGGGAAAGCAGGGGCGTGTGAGCCTGCTCAAAGAGGCGCGATCACGTGGAGAAGAAGGCTACTGGTATGCCTATCGCTCTTATCGACGGCAGACCTTGAAAAAGTATGCTGGACGCTCAGCAGATTTGACCGTTGATCGCCTGGAAACTGTTGCCAGAGCCTTGACTAACGAGGGGGAGAAGCTGGAACAGCAACCAGTCTCTTTGATACAGCGCGTCCCCTTGCTGCCAACAAAATTGCACCCACCCCGCCAGCAGAGCAGGCTTGTCGCGCGTGAACGGTTGCTGGCGCGGCTGGATAGTGGGTTAGCATATAAATGTACTCTACTTTCGGCCCCGGCTGGCTTTGGGAAAACGACCCTGGTGAGCCAGTGGATAGCCGACCGATGCGAGAAGCGCATGCTACTGCCTGTTGCCTGGGTTTCTCTGGAAGCGAGGGACAACAGCCTCTCTCTTTTCTGGCGCTCCCTGATTACTGCTTGCCAGCTATTTGACTCCGCCATCGGTCAATCATCTCTTGAATTGCTGGACCGTTCGCAAAAGCCATCAGCCGAACCGCTGTCCTTTGATCGTTTGCTTGCGGCATTCGTCAACGATCTCGTTCAACTTGCCGATAGAAGAGTGCTTATACTGGAGGATTATCACGTCATTGCCTCGGCTCAGATTCACGAGACGCTGATGGATTTCATCGATCATCTGCCGCCGTCGTTGCATGTCGTGATCGTGACCAGGAGTGATCCACCGCTTCCTCTCGCTCGCTGGCGTGCGCAAAACGATGCCTATGAATTACGGGCCATAGACCTGCGCTTTTCATCGACAGAAGCTCAAGTTTTTCTGAAGCAGAATTTCTCTTTGCAGCTTGCTACTGCGGCGCTTCAGCGTTTTTTGCAGCGTACCGAAGGTTGGGTGGCAGGCATGAAATTGACCGTCCTTGCGCTTCAGGGGCGTGATGATCCGCAGGAGATCGAGCATTTTCTCTCGACGTTTAGCGGTAGCCATCGCCACATTCTGGAATATCTTGTGATTGAGGTGCTGAACGCTCAGCCAGAGCCATTGCAGACATTTCTCCTGCAAAGTAGTTTGCTTGATAGCCTGACGGGTACGCTCTGTGATGCTATCACAGGTCGGCACGATAGCGTGCTTTTGCTTGAACAATTGGAGCGCACAAATCTTTTTCTGCTAGCCCTTGATGGATCGGGTCACTGGTATCGCTACTACGCCCTCTTTGCGGAGGCAATGCGTCACGAAGCAAGACGCCGCCTGGATGGAGAGTCGATTCACACGATCTATATGCGCGCGAGTCTCTGGTATGAACAGCAAGAGATGTGGACGGAGGCAATAGAGGCTGCTCTCTCTATCCATGATTTCTTGCGGGCGGCTCGTTTGATCGAGCGTGTGGTTGAAAAGAGGGAGACGCCCTATCAGATGCATCTGTTGCGTGGCTGGTTGGAGCAGTTGCCAGAGGCGATATTGCATGAACATCCGACGCTTGATTTTGCCCTGGCGGTAACATTGCTGTTCACTCTGGATCGCTCAGCCCCAGCCAGTCGTCCGTTGATCGAGGCTCCGCTCAAGAAGTCCGCACACTACTGGCGGAGCGCAGGCAACGATGAGAGACTGGGGATCGTACTGGCCTTTCATTCGCTGCTCGTTTTTTGGCAGGGAGATTACAAAGAATCGTCTATTATTGCAAAGCAAGCATTGGAGCTCTTGCCTGCACACGAGGTTGATGCGCGCGGTATGAGCTTACTCAATGTGGGGTTGCTGGAACTCTTAATGGGAAGGCTTCAGGTGGCTCGACAGGTGTTCACAGAGGCACGGTCCTGCTGCGAGGCCGCAAAAAATCTCTATTCGACCCTGGCCGCTCTGATTGCTTTAGGCGAGATCTGCTATCGACAGGGAGAACTACATCAGGCGGAACAGTTCTATCAGCAAGTGCTCCGCAAAACGGAGGATGGTAGAGCATTGGACGACAGGGGGCACGCTCTGGCTGGACGTGCACAACTCTCCTATGAGTGGAACAGATTGGAGCTTGCAGAGCAGCAGGGACGAGAGGCGCTGGCGATTGGCAAGCAGCTTTCTCTAGAGTCGCTGCTCGTTGTGGCCTCCCTCGTATTGGCACAGATACACGTTGCTCGTGGCGAAGTTGAGCAGGCAATGTCGCTGTTGCAAGAGGCGATTGCCCAGGCAAAAAAGCCACGCTATCAGCGAGAGCTGCATCTCTATCAGGCAAGACTTGCGCTCCTGAGTGGAGATGTAAACGCTGTACAGCGCTGGGAAGCTTCTATGCAGCAGGCCAGCGACGATCTGTTTCGCCTGCAGCAGGAGCAGGAGGCGCTGTTGCAAGCTCGCCTCTTGATCTCGCAAGGAGAGGCCGAAGCCGCTCTGAGCTTGCTCGATTGCTGGTTGGCAGAGGCCAGGGAGATGAAGCGCGCAAGAAGTGAGATAGAGATCTTGCTGCAACAAGCTCTGGCATATGGTTGCCTTAACGATCAGCCTCGTGCAGGACAGGCGCTTTTGCAGGCATTGGAACAGGCGCGGCCTGAAGGTTGTCAGCGCGTCTTTCTGGATGAAGGGAGGCCCATAGAGGTGCTGTTGCGTTCGCTGCTTGCTGAGATGCGTGCGCAAAGGCGTTCCAGTTCGTTGCGTTCGTCATTGCTGGCATATATGCGATTGTTGTTGTTTGCTTTTCAGGGATATCAAGCCGAAGGAGTGCATAGAGATGGCGTGGTAAGGGTGCTGAGTCCCCAGGAGCAGCGTGTGTTGCGTTTGCTGGTTGCTGGCAACTCCGGGCCGGAAATTGCTGAAGAACTGGTGGTCTCTATTAATACCGTGAAGACGCAGGTGAAAAGTATTTATCGTAAGCTCAACGTAACCAGTCGTCAGGAGGCCCACGAGGTCGCTCACCTGCTCCATTTGTTGTAAATCCCCAACGAGATATCTCCCCGAAAATCACCCTCACGGGTGATAGGAACCTTTCAATGGTGCTCGTAATAGTGGGTGTGAAGCTGCTTCACGCTACGATTATGAGAATTGGATAGACCGAAAGGGGATGATGTTTGTGGATACAACTTATGTAGAAGTTAATGAACAAGGGCGCAAGCCGCGGCGGCCCGTTCGTCCGGTGCTGGGTCGCGTCTACCTGGGGATAGCTGTATTGCTGGTGCTGCAAGTGATATTCCAGGTGTTTCTGGCGGGTGCTGGGGTCTTTGCCGGGGGAAACTGGTTCATGTTTCATGCTATCAACGCCTCCCTGATCCTGCTGGTAGCACTTGTGTTCTTGATTATTGGCCTGTTCGCGCGCTTGCCTCGCTCAATGAACTGGTATGGCACTTTACTCGTTCTTTTAGTTATAGTACAATCTTTGTTGATCTATCCGCCGCGCAAATGGGGTATGCCGCTACTCAGCGCTCTGCATCCGGTTAACGCTCTGTTCATATTCCTGTTGCCTCTCTACCTGGCTATTCGTGTGCGTCAGATCCTGCGCGTTCCCGCTGCAAATGGTCACTAAGCAGGCTGCGCCTGGAGAGATCGATCTGACTAAATGGTGAAAATGGAAGGATTATTACTGTGTATAGAAAATTGCTCTACATGCTCACTATGCTTTGCATTGTCAGCCTTGTTCTGGTTGCCTGTGGTGGTGATCGGTCGGACGGCAGCGCTGCAAATAGCGGTTCTGCTGCAATAACTGGCAATCAGGCGCATATGAACGATTCGCTGTTTGTGCAGAGTTCGATTACGATTAAAAAGGGAGAAAGT
Organism: Reticulibacter mediterranei; assembly: GCF_016587455.1. Classification (NCBI taxonomy): domain Bacteria; kingdom Bacillati; phylum Chloroflexota; class Ktedonobacteria; order Ktedonobacterales; family Reticulibacteraceae; genus Reticulibacter; species Reticulibacter mediterranei. The sequence continues at coordinate 4,677,393 of NZ_BNJK01000001.1, forward strand.
GTGACGCTGGTTAGCGATACCTTCACGCCGCACATCATCGCGAATGGCACGTGGGATAACGGGCAGGCACGACCAGAGGCGGAGGCAGGCGCACCAGCGGTTAAGGGGGTACAGGTCAACGGCAATAGTTCAAGTACTGTTGGGCCTTTCACTACTGCCGGAACGTTCCATCTCTACTGTACGATCCATCCGGGGATGAATCTGACAGTTGTGGTGCAATAAAAGAGCGCTTCCAAAACAAAAATAGAGGGCGCATGTATAGCCCTCTATTTTTGTGTACGTTTTTTTGTTTGGAAGCCCGTCTTTACGGGCACTACCTGTCGATCTGAAACACCATCCCTAGTAAGCGAACGGAAATCTTCATAGGTATCATTAAGCCTCCTTTCGGCTTTTGGCCTGACGAAGAACTGTCGTTGCTCACAACCAGGGCAATTTGTTTGTCCCTGGGATTTTCAGTGGTCCGCCTCTACGGACACTCCTGACTCACCTTAAACACCATCCCCAGTAAGCGAACGGGGATCTTGATTGGTGACATCAAGCCTCCTTTCGGCTGATCCTCCTGAGAACTTTTTCGCGAACTAGCGTATCCGTTATCGGTGTCCATCCAGCTGCCCGTCTTTACGGGCACTCCCTGGTGACCCGAAACACCATCCCCAGTAAGCGAACAGGGATCTTCATTATGGCCTCCTTTCGGCTTGCCTATGTGAGACCCTCATTTTTACCGGATCTGATTTATATTTGCTCATCTCGTCCGGCTCCTGTTCCCGAAAAGGGAACACTCCCATTGTAACACCCAACATGAATGATGTCAAGGTTTCTACTAGAGAAATTCTCACATGAGTTTAAAAATTTATTGTTGTGTTATTTTATAGTGTAATTGGGTTCGTAGTCGAGCAATTTATCGCGGGGAACTACACAATAAGCGCTCCGCGATAAATTGCTCGACTACAAAAGAGTGAGGGGTAAAAGATGCAGTGAGCATTGCGCAACGATCCCCTGAACATGTGCGTGTCTATAGCAGCATGCGGACTAGATCGAGCAATATGGAGGAATACAATGGTATCTTTGAAACGGGTAATAGAGCCTCATCAACTGATCTCTTCTCTGCGCGGGACTATTGCCGGCACCATTGGCACCGTCCCTATGACGCTGTTTATGCTGGTAATGCATCGCCTGTTACCGCGCTGGCAGCGTTATGCATTGCCGCCAGAGGAGATTACGCGTGAGGCGGCAGAACGTATGCAGGTTCGGCAACATATGACAAGGCCGCAAGAGCTGGCTGCCGCGCTCGTTTCTCATTTTGGCTATGGGGCCAGTATGGGAATACTCTATAGCATGTTTATTGAGTCATGGTCGCTGGCCGTTGTGGTTAAGGGTATGCTTTTTGGGCTACTCATCTGGGGAGGGAGCTATCTGGGTTGGTTGCCCGCTGCAAACTTCTCGGTAGCAGCGTCAGATGAGCCGCTGCGCCGCAACACGCTTATGATCGCAGCCCATTTGATCTGGGGAGCAACGACTGCACTTGTCAGTGATGCCTTAAAGAAAAAGCTGCAAAGAGGCGACCTGTTCATGTAGTTGCGGAGAGCATCTGATCCCTCTAAAACTCTTATGTCTACCCATCCGTTGTAAAAGAGACGGGATTGAGCGGCAGAATTGAGAAAGCGGGCAGACAGACAGAGTGATACCAGGTGGAGGTCGTTCGGTCTGAAAATTGCCACGAATAAGGAGGGATACGCATTTATGGAGCTGCATGTCGCGGGCAACATCCTCTATATGAGCATTGAATTGCCCTATTTGGTCATTATCATTGTCGTCCTGATTGTTATCGCCTTGCTCAGAAGGCGATAACAACGATGAACGTTAATCGTTGGAGCTATCTATTCCCTGGGCGGTTTGGATGCGCTCCTGAATATAGGGAAGCAGTTCTCCGACCAGCGTGTAGCGATCCAGAGGCATAAGATAGACGCCCTGGATATGGGGATAAATGGTATCAAAAAGTTCTTTAATGATATCCACTCCGGTTGCTGCCCCGGCTTCTCCAGCCTGGCGCAATCGTGTACGCACGCTTTCAGGAATCACGATGCCGGGTACTTCGTTATGGAACTTCTCGGCCTGCTGATATGAGTGCAGCGGTTGCAGACCTGCCAGCACCGGGATCGGCAGCGGGCCGTAGCGCTGCTTGTAGCGCTCAAGATAATCGAACAGAATGGCAGGATCATACAGCGGTTGTGTCATGATGAAGTTAGCTCCTGCCTCGATTTTGCGATGCAGCCGCTCGATATCAAGATCGACATCGGGGGCAGTGGGGACGGCGGCACACCCGATGAAGAAGTTGCTGGCAGCAGCGAGCTGGCGTCCCGTTCCATCAAAGCCTTGATTGAGATTATGAAGTATAGCGATTAAGCCGATACTGTCCACGTCCCATATCCCCGTTGCGTTGGGAAAATCGCCGTGACTGGGCGGATCGCCAGTGACTGCCAGCACGTTATGGATGTTAGAGGCGTAGGTGCCGATGAGGTCGCTCTGCACAGCCATCAGGTTGCGGTCGCGGGGCGTGAAGTGGACGATGGTTTCGATCCCAATACGATCTTGTATCAAGCGGGCGGCAGTGGTGTTATTCATGCGCACACGCGCCATCGCATTATCGGGAATGTTGATAAAGTCCACCCCTATATTGCGTAGATACGAGGCATTTTCCAGGAAGCGCGAGAACTTCACGCTGCGTGGTGGCCGCATCTCGGTGCTGACGACAAACTTGTTCTTCCCCAGCATACGAGCAAGCTTTGTGGGATATTGCGCATTTGCAGGGTGTGAGCCGCCTTCGTTTGGGATTGTTGGGCGTTCGCGCACGGATTCGACGCGTGGTGCTGGCACAGATGGTGCGCTGGTTGCCAGGTTGGGCGCGAACTCGACCAGGACTTTGTGCATCGCCGCGATATGCTGCGGAGTTGTGCCGCAACAGCCGCCGATCATGCGGACACCGGCATCGAGAAAGCGACGGGCGTAATCTGCGAAGTAATCGGGGGTAGAGACATAGATAAAGCGGTTGCCCACGCGCCTGGGCAGACCTGCATTAGGCTGAGCGGCAACGATGAAGGGATTATTCGGATCGCTGAGCATGCCCGTTACGACATCATATGTGCTGGAAGGACCAAGCGCGCAGTTAACCCCCACCACGTTAGCTCCCAGCTTGTGGAGCGTGTGGGCAACGGTCAGGGCATCTTCACCGCTGGCAATAGCGCTATCCTCGTCGAAGGTCATCAGAGCTACCACCGGCAACTCAGTCAGGCTACGAACTGCCATAAGCGCTTCGCGCATTTCGTCGAGATTAGAGATGGTTTCGAGTATGAATAGATCGACTCCTGCCTGTAAAAGTGCTTCGGCCTGTTCGCCAAACGCCGCTCGCGCATCCTCTGGCTGAATCGTGCCGAGTGGAGCCAGCGGGCTGCCCAACGGACCGATGTTCCCGGCAATAAAGATCTGCGCATCGCACATTTCGCGCACATCGCGGGCGATCCTGGCTCCGGCGCGATTGATCTTCTGCACCTGGGTTTCCAGACCGTGTTCGGCGAGGCGATAGCGATTGGCCCCGAAGGTATTGGTTTCAATAATTTCGGCCCCGGCAGCGACATAATCGAGGTGAATTGCTTTAATCAGTTCCGGTTCGGTGAGGTTCAGTTGCTCAAAGCAGCGTTCGTATGAGATGCCGCGTGCGTAAAGCTGCGTTCCCATCCCTCCATCACACAGAATCGGCCCCCGTGCGAGCCTCTCTAAAAAAGGGCTGTTTGTTTGCATTAGCTAGTGTGATCCTTTTTCCTTCTCTATAATTGGCGGCAGTATGAGTATACCTGTTTCTGTAACCCCTCTCGAAACAAATATGTCCGGGCTGTGTATTCTCTGCTGTGTATTATAACTCAAGTGCATCGAGGAAGACAGTGCGCGCAATCCGCAGGTTTCCCGGGCATGTCCATAGGAGAAAACCACCAGAGAGCGCCGTTGTAGAGATAAGGATACAACTTTTACATCTTATGGAAGTTTCCTTTCAAGATCGGCAAAGTGTTTCGTAGTCTAGCGATTTATCGCGTTGGGGCAAAGCTCCTCTCACGTGGACTCAACACGATAAATCGCTAGACTACGAAACACTTTGCCGGATTTGGTTGGAAAAACTTATAATCGGCGTGAAGCAATCAACATATCCCAAATAGTAGATCGTGCAGATTGACCACACGAGGTCAATCAATTACAATAGGGATAGTCCTATAATGAGCGAAGATGTAATTGGATTTCGCTGACAAATTTGTAAGGAGGACCGATGAGCATCAGGAAAGCAGTCCTACCAGTTGCAGGCTTAGGGACACGGGTGTTGCCTGCCAGTAAGGTAGTGCCGAAGGAGCTATTACCCCTCGTTGATAAGCCAACGTTGCAATATATTGTTGAAGAGGCCGTTGCAGCAGGAATTGATGAGATCATTTTTGTGACCAGTGCCAGCAAGCGCAGCATTGAAGATCACTTTGACATATTCAAAGAGCTTGAGCAGGCGCTGGAACGCAAAGGGAAGCGCAAAGAACTGGAAGAGTTGCGCCGCATTCGCACAATGGCAACCTATGCGTCAGTGCGTCAGCCTGAGGCGCTTGGTCTGGGACATGCCGTTCTCTGCGCAAAGAAGCTGGTAGGTGACGAGCCGTTTGTTGTCATGCTCGGCGACGATCTGGTCGATCCCGCGACCCCGTGCCTGCCACGTATGATAGAAATTCATGAGCAGTACGGCGGTTCGGTGCTGTCGCTTTTCAGCGTGCCAGAGCATGAGATCTCCCGCTTTGGGATTGTTGCTGTTGAAGAGACCGAGCCAGGTTCAACGACGGTCAAAGTGAACCACATGGTTGAGAAGCCAGCGGTAGAAGAGGCTCCCTCCGATCTGGCAGTGGCGGGACGCTATGTTCTGACGCCCGACATCTTCGAGATTCTGGAGCGCACCCCGGCAGGAGCAGGCGGCGAGATCCAACTCACTGATGCTATCGAGGTACAGGCGCAGGAGGGACGCTGCTACGGCCTGAAGTTTGGCGGCTTTGGCGGTATTCGCTACGACACAGGCACGCCGCTTGGCCTGCTCACAACCTCCATCGCCTACGCGCTCAAACGCTCCGACATCGCTCCGGCTCTGCGTGAATACATGCGCCAGGCATTGACCGAGGGGTAGTAGCGACAATCCCTTGCGGTTGTCGCAATCCCTTGCAGTTGTCGTAGTAATGACCCTTCTCACATAGCGACAATCCCTTGCGGTTGTCTCGGGAAATATGTAATATACATGTGTTACCCGCGACAACCACAAGGGATTGTCGTTACAGGATGGTGCGTCCAACGGAGTAGATCCTTACCCGGAAAGAGAGCGATAACATGGCAAAGTCACTAGAGAAGATCCAACAAGGTGCAACCGATGTACTCTACGAGAGGCTCACTGCTCCACTGCTCTATCTTTCCAGCGAGGAGGTGGGTTGGGAAGGACTGATCGCCCAGGCCTTCCATGAGCCGATGGAGATGGAGGGCTGGCTCTCGCCTCCTCCATCACGCGATATTTCTCTCGTTCTGTTTCAGGGGGGGGCAATGCATATGGAGCAGCGACCGATGAACGGTTCATGGAAGGCGCTCAGTGTACATCAGGGGGATTTGATGTTGCAGGCCGAGCCAGTGCCGGCCAGTGAAGTGCGTTGGTGGAACCTGACAGACGCGCCAACGCAGACGTTTCATCTGAGCTTGAGTCGAGAGCTATTTGCCCGCACTGCTGAAGAGGTGGGGGACCGTGATCCAGATCGCCTGTCTCTGGCAGGGCGTACTGGCTTTCAAGATCCGCTTTTGATGCAGATTGGGTTTACATTGTGGCGAGAACTGGAGGTACATTCTCCAGCCGGAAAGCTCTATGCTCAGACAGCCGCTCAGATGCTCGCCGTCCATCTTTTGCGCCATTATACTTCTGTGGGAGAGCACATCAAGGAGCCAGCGCAGGGTTTGACACAACAACAGATGCGCCGCCTGACAGATTTTGTGCAGGCGCATCTCGGCCAGGATCTCTCCCTTGAAGCGCTGGCTCAGCAGACGGGCTTCAGTCCCTATTACTTTGCTCGCCTGTTTCGTATGACAACGGGAGCAAGCCCCCACCAATTTGTGATGCAGCAGCGCATCGAGCGCGCGCAACACTTGCTCAAAAAGACTGATACCCCGCTGGCTCAGGTCGCGCTGGAGAGTGGCTTCGCCAATCAGAGCCACCTGACCCACGCCTTCAAACGCTATCTTGGCCTCACTCCACGTGCCTATCGACAAGATAGCACGATCTGATCTCTCTGTCGTAGTCGGTGTTTTTATCAAAAATCTGCGCAGATTTTTGATAAAATCGCAGGGATAGGCAAGATTGGCGGGTGCCTTTCACCGTATCATTGAAGCACGACGTTGCCATGGAGATGCAGCGAAGATGTAGTCAAGAGCAATGAAAGGAAAAGAAAGATGGGACTTGAGCTATATATGCTTGGCCTGATTCCGCAGAATATCAACGCATCATTGGAGTTTTATCGTCGACTCGGCATTGATCTTCCAGAGCGTATCGAAGGGCCGCCACATGTCGGAGCCAAGATGGAAAGTGGGATAACCTTTTTCCTGAATAATATGGTTGAATTGGTGCCAGAAGCGGACCGCCCCCGCGTCATGCTGGAGTTCTACTTGAAAGAGCGGGCCTTAGTAGACGCGAAATATGCCGAACTCACTGGCTACGGCTATCAGGGCTATCGTGCCCCGTTTGACGTTCCTCCCATCAAGATGTATTTTGCCATGATTAATGATCCCGATGGCAATATCGTCTTGCTCTCCGCCGACCAGGAATCCTGAAACGGAGCTTGAACAGAAGGAGGAAGCAGATGAGCAAATACTCTTTGTTCATCTGCTCTTTTCTCTTATAAGCTTAACATTGCTGTTATTGCACAATAACGGTAAGATTCATACCTGAATGGATCGTGCAGTAGAGCTTAAAAGTGCCAGCGGTTGTGAAGGGGCCAATGCTGCCAGAACTATTGCCATTGATCTGTACGCTCTTCACCTCGGGCGCGCCCGATTCTTTTGCGGCCTTCGCCTGCCCGTTGTCCCATGTGCCGTTCGCGATAATATGCGGCGTAAATGTAGTGGAAACCAACGTGATGCTCTCCCCTTTGTGAATCGTGATAGAAGATTGCACGAATTGTGTATCGTTCATCTGCACCTGATTGCCTGGAGCTGATCCTCCAGAAGCGGTGTCGCCTGATCTATCGGCACCACAGGCCGCCAGAAGTAGAGCAAAAAAACTGCATATGGTTATAATGATCATTAATTTTTTCACGGTTTGTCTTCTTTCTCTATTTTATCTATATATGTCGTAGCTGCATGATTCATCATAATTGTTTCACGTATTATAAATTGTAGGATAAGCTCGATAAATCGCGCAACTACGAAAAGCCTGATCACTATTAGCTAGCGGCCGCTGTTTGTTGAGCGGGTTGTTTGAGATGCCCGTAGCGTGTGTAGATGGTTTGTATCACCAGCATTGCTCCGATACCGACGAGCATATGTGCTAGCCGGATCAGCCAGTGCAGATCGCCAACGAGCAGTCCAGCCTGGATGACGCCAAAGACAGGGATGATGAGGGCATAGACGATGCCGATGACTCCCAGCAACCTCACTCCGCTGCTGAATACCATAATGATGCTCAGAATGAGAAATGAAAGGGTAAACGTAATCCCGACAAGCATATGGATGCCAGGAATGCTATTGATGCTCGTAACCCAGAAAGTCAATCCAAGCAGAAGAGTGATAATACCCGTGATGCGAGCGATCCAGTTGATAATACGTACTGCGGTCATCAAGAAAACTCCTTTTTCTTTTGTGTCAGTGACGATGTATAACGATGAAAAAAGGAAAAATACTGTGTTATTGTAGGTGATACCTCAGGAGAGCGCGCACCTGGTCTGTAATCGCGCTATGGTGCGCTTCAGCCACGAACGTTCAGCAGCCAGGAGCGTACGCATATGATCGTCGATGGCAAGTTGAATGATATCTTGTTCCGGCTCGCCAGCTGGCAACTGTTCCAGCATATCCTGTGAGCGTATGACCAGATCGAGGCGCTGCTCCAGCACCGTCAGAGCTTCTTCGGGCGAGAGTGCATGCAGGAAAAAGAGGCCAAGATCCATCTCCCCCGGTTCTCTGCCAGCTGAACGGAGAACACTATGAAACAATGCAAAGAAACGCTGCTGTTCGCTCGTCGTTACGGCTGGTAGACATAAACAGATGATTTGCCACATCGATCTCTCCCTCATTTTTATTCTTGAATGAGCATGTGAGCATGAAGCTTTTGAATGGTACGTTGAAGCCAGTTTAGCTCTGCATCCAGCATGGTATGGTAGTGATCCAGCATCAAAAGCGAGGCCGGGTCAGCATACTGGCTAGACATGGCTTCTCGATTGAGTTGAGCAAGGAGATGCTCCGCCAGATCGCGCCGTTTTTCCAGGGCTGCGAGCATTTCCGGCATGCTCAGGGCATGAAGGAAATGAGCCTGTCCAGTCTCCTGCCACAGCGTTGCCAGCGTGTACTCAAGCTTTTCTGTTGATCTCTGTGTCATGGTTCGATCTCCATTGCTCCGTGTTGTTCGATGTGTTCTGTGGCAATAGTGTAGCCAATGGAGATGACAAAAAGGTGAACCTGGGGCTGAGATTTTGTCATTGATTTGTCATATTCTGGGCCATGTCCTCACATGAGGGCAGAAGTGGCTTGAGGACCAGGACGTTGGAAGACGAACACTCAAGAGCGCCCCGTTCTGTGAGACTCTGAGGGTATTCCAGATATCCTGGGCAGAGTTGACGAACGTTGAAAAGTGGCCCTCATTGGAGTATGACGAAGATCCTGGCGACAATGTGCAGAAAGGCAAATCAAGCTGCAACGAGGGATGCTGACCTATGGAGGAACCAGCTCTCTGAGATCGGGAATGGCAGCTACAATGCACATTGTCGCCAGGATCTTCGTCCTGTCTCATTTCCAGATTGCTGTCAAAGGATATCCTTAGTTGTTTTCAGACTGGATCGAACCGAAGAGGCCGTGTGATTCATCGGCGATACCAGCGGCGAAGAAGAGCGTGTTACGTGCGCCCGCCTGACCACCGTTCCCGAAGCCTAATCCCCATAGGCCATTAATGGCAATGGGACGGCCAAATTGATTCTTTGGTTGCCCAAGGAAGGCTCCCGTGCAAGGATCGAAGACGTTGATCTGACCATCGCCGAAGTTGCCGACCCACAGGTCATTGCTGAAAGGGCCAAAGTGCTCCGGTGCCAGGGCCAGACCCCAGGGAGAATTGAGCTGACCATCCGAAATGAGACGCCGGAGCAACTGCCCATTGGTGTCGAAGACATCAACGAACCCATTGCCCGCACCTGCTACGTCATCATGATGGGCTGCGTCTTGCAAGGCAAAGGTGACGTAGAGCTTGCCACCAATGTTTTGGATGCCGAAGGGAGCGAAACATTGCGCTGGCGGCCCTGGTATAGGACATTTGCTCGCCAACTGCGGGTCAGTGAAGGATTTGACGAGCGTAAATTTCGCATCGAACATCTCTACGGTGCCAAAACGGAAATTGGTAGCGTAAATAAAGTTGCGAGAGCCGCTGCGCCCAAGGGCCAGCCCCTTGTAGACTGCACCCACGAACCCATGCTGAGCTACTGTTGAGCGATTCACTGCAATGATGGCATGGGTTGGGTCCACCGTCGGATCCCAGCCTGAGATCGTGCCATCTTCGGTGGCAAAAATAAATTGGCTTGGACTCGACTTGCCATGTTGTGAGACAACGAAACCCTTTGTGTTGTTGAAGACGTTGCCCGTTGGGGTTCCACCAGGCTTGCCTCCTGGCAGCGGGATAGTGATTACAAGCGGAGCGCTTCCCGAGGGGAACGCTTTGCCGTTGCCCCGATACGCCGTAGCCACGCCTGTGCCATTGTCCGAAACGAACCATGGACCGGTAGAACTATGTGACAGTCCCCAGGAGTTGACTAGATTCGGGTCGGTAAAGCGAGCGACCCCTCGGATGTCTGAAACCAGATTGGTCTGTTGGTAGAAGCCATTCCCATGCGCCAGGGCGGCTTGAGGGCACATCGCAAGGAAAGAAAGCGCGAGACCGAATACGAGCAATTTGCTACACAATACTGTTAAAAAGCGGCTGTTGCGCTTATCAGGTAGTATCATAGTTTCACTCCTTTCAAAGAAGTAAAAATAGAAACAAACAACTGTCACACCGCCTTCATCCCAAGCCCGGTGCGACGTAAGCTGTCATGAAGAGCAGAGGAACGGTTACTCCATGCAGAAACTGTAGAGTTGTTCATTGCTCGTGTCCGATTTCATTGGGTCGGAACTCTCATCGCTTGAACTCGCCAATTTGTAGGCGATGACAGCGATCTGGACAGTGAAAAATGCCGCATGTTCCGTTTCCATTTTGGAAGTCGGAACGAGCTAACCGTTCTATCGTCTATGCCCGTTACTCTGCCTCTGGTGTTACCTTCCGTGTGTGGAACTCCCACCTAACAAGCAAGCATCTCTTTTTATAATAAGTAGTGGGAAAAATTTCGTTGAGGTAGCTTTGGTACGTTCCCCGAATGTTTGCTCATTTTTGGTAAATGATGAGTTTATCGAGTGGTTTTGGGCTTTTCTTTGAGCACAGAAAACCAGGCCGGAAATGCCCAATAAACTCATCATTTACCAAAAATGATACTGTTGGCAAACCCTTGAAAAACACGAAGCCTTTTTCAACGGTCAAAATCCATTTTGAGCCAGGGAACGACGACAATTGGCGGTGTACCAGTGCTAAAAACTGGAGTGGGATGATTTGTATAGAGAACATCCCATGTGGAATCCATCCCCTTCTGTCCGCGATAATGATCCTGATGATGATTGGTTCTAACACTTCTCATCTCTCTCTTGTATAATAAAGGGCGAAAGCATTTGCTCTTTCTGCAACAGTTTTGAAGAAAGAGGACGAAGAGGTAAGGAAGCATACAACATGAAGCATAGTGCCTACCGAGCTTTTGAGCCTGTCTCATTTTCGCAGGTGACGATAGAAGATGCATTTTGGGGGCCACGTTTACAGATCAACCGGGAAAAGACCATTCCTCATATTTATCACATGTGTCAGCAGACCGGTCGTCTCGATGCCTATCGCCTGGATTGGAAGCCTGGAGATGAGCATATCCCCCATCAATTCTGGGATTCGGATGTCGCCAAATGGATCGAGGCGGCGAGCTATAGCCTGGTGAGCATGCCTGATCCCGCACTTGACGCCCTGCTCGATGAAGTGATTGCCCTGATTGCCTCTGCACAGCAGGCCGATGGGTATCTGAATCCACACTATACGGTGGTCGAGCCGGACAAACGCTGGGCCAATCTGCGGCATGGACACGAACTCTATTGCGCCGGTCATCTCATTGAGGCCGCTGTCGCGCACTTTCAGGCTACCGGCAAATCTACATTGCTCACTGTTGCCTGTCGCTATGCCGATTACATTGCGACCATTTTTGGTCAGGAGCCAGGAATGAAGCGCGGGTATTGCGGCCATGAGGAGATAGAACTGGCTTTAGTCAAGCTGTATCGCGTCACCCATAATACGCGCTATTTACAACTCAGCCAGTATTTTATCGATGAGCGTGGGCAGACACCATGCTATTTTGATACCGAGCCTGCTCCCGATTACCATGCATTAGGGCTGGAGTATCACCAGGCTCACCAGCCTGTGCGCGAACAGACTGAAGTGGTTGGACATGCAGTACGTGCAATGTATCTTTATAGCGCGATGGTCGATCTTTTCTGCGAGACAGGTGATGAGACGCTGTTGCAGGCATGCAAGCGCCTCTGGCACCATCTCTGCTCCAAACGCATGTTTCTTACTGGTGGCATAGGCTCGTCCATGTTGAATGAAGGCTTTTCTTCCGACTACGATCTTCCTAACGATACCGCCTATGCCGAGACCTGTGCTGCCATCGGACTGGTCCTCTGGTGTCATCGCATGTTGCAAGTAGAATGCGATGCGCAATACACCGATATTATGGAGCGCGCACTCTACAATGGCGTCCTCAGCAGTGTCTCGCAGGATGGAACGACCTTCTTCTATGTCAATCCGTTGGCAACCCAGGCTGATCTTGCGCGCCAGCGTTGGTTCGATTGTGCCTGTTGTCCTACCAATATCACGCGGTTGCTGGCTTCCTTTGGTCACTATATCTATTCACAGAACGAGCACGAGCTGGTTGTGCATCTGTATGTTCAGGGAACGGTCCGTGCAAAGATACAGGGGCAGCCTGTCGTACTCAGGCAAGAGACTGCCTACCCCTGGGATGGGCGCGTCAATCTGACTGTGGAGTTGGAGGGGCCAGTGGAATTTGCTCTGCGCCTGCGTATTCCTGGCTGGTCGTCGGGAGCAATGCTGATGGTGAACGGTGAGCGCGTCGATCTGAATGGGCTGAGTGAGCATGGGTATGCGAAAATAGAGCGGGTATGGAGCAATGCAGATCGGCTCACGCTCTTTTTCCCTCTGCCCCTCGTTCGTATGTATGCCTCCCCAGAGATTGCTGCCGATATCGGGCTGGTGGCCTTACAACGTGGGCCGCTCGTCTATTGTTTGGAGAGTATCGATAACGCTGTCCCCCTTCATCGTCTGGTCCTTCCCCGTACATCTGCTGTACAGATCGTTGACGAGAGTGACAGTGGATTGGATGGTGTGGTGACTGGGATTGCCGATGCTCTGGCAGTTGGCAGCACCGATTGGGAGGAGGCGACGCTCTATCGTCCCCAGCCGCCTGGGATGCAGCCTGCCGCGCTCAAAGCGATCCCTTATTATCTCTGGGGGAATCGAGGCGTCACCACTATGCGTGTCTGGCTGCACGAACAGAGCATATAACATATTTTCATGTATAATTGTATAAAAGAATGAGGAGGATAGGTGTGTTTTTCTTTCGTTTCTCGTCTGGCTGTCTCTGCGATGGTTTCTCCCACTTCCATCATCCCTCCAGGGAGCGCCTATAGCCCATTATCGCTCCGTCTGCGCAAAAGGATTCTCCTCTGCCCTCTTCTTACGTGTCTGGATCAACAGCATGACAGAGGGCAGACTCAATCGGGTTCCATTTCGCTCAGGACTTCAGCGGCTAGGCGTTCCATTTGCTCGGCGTCGTCGAAGAGCAGGTGGAGCTGGATGAGTTCAGCTCCCGCAGCCGCGACCTCACGCAGCCCTGCGATGCAAGCCGAGGGAGGACCGTACACGGCAACCGTGCTCAAGCCAGAAGCACCATAAATCTGCTTGAGTGCGGCGTCAACCCGCTCCCGGGCGCGAGTGGTGTTGTCATCGACAGCGATGTAGACCCGTTTGGCGATTGGGAACGTAGTGGGGTTCTGGTGTGCTTCTACTAGCGCAGCACGCAGTTCGCTCACCTGCTGACCAAACTGGGCGGTGGTAGAGCTACCAGCACCAAAGAACCCGGTCCCCAAGCGCGCCGCACGGCGGACGGCTGCTGGGTGATTGCCCCCGATCCAGAGCGGGGGATACGGTTTCTGAAAGGGTTTGGGTTCCATAGACGCGTCATCGAGTTGCCAGAAGCGACCGCTGAAGGAGATATGAGGCTCGGTCCAACAGGTCTTCATCAACCGCACTCCTTCGGTGAAGCGAGCAATAAAGCTCGCAGGATCAACCTCGAAGGCCGAGAACATTCTACCCCTCCCACCGGTGCCAATCCCGACCTCGATGCGCCCACGACTGAGCTGATCCAGGGTGCTGATACTTTTGGCAAGGTGAACAGGGTTGTGCAATGGGCTGACGAAGACGGCGCATCCCAATCGCAGTCGCTCTGTGCAGGCTGCGGCGAAGGTCATGAGTTCGAGCGGAGCCAGGGTGGGCGCGGAGCCAAGCACTGATTCTTGCGTCCAGGCACTCTGAAAGCCGAGTTCCTCAGCCCTGGTCAGGTAGTTGCGCAACCTGGTTGGATCAAATGCGCCGTCAGCAATGCGTTGGGGGATGGAAAGAGCGAAGTGCATAGTAGTCTCCTGAGAGTCAATGAACTAATCTCTTAAATTGAATACTCATGGCACATCTCTTACTATACCACCTTTTACCAGGATATCCTGTTACCGAATTTACCTGAAGCAAACAGAATAACATCATTGTATCGTCATATTTTCAGCGTTCTCAGAAAACGCAAGGAAGAAGGTAACATGAGAAAAGTCATTGCAGTAGAGTTTTTAACCCTTGATGGCTTCGTTTCAGGACCTGGACCTGAGATGGATTGGGTGGGGGATATCTACACGGATGAAATCGCACAAGCATTGGGTGAAGGCCAAAAATCGGTCGACACCTTTTTATTGGGACGGGTTACGTATCAAGGCATGGTCAATTACTGGCCTGAGAAGACCATAGAGGAAGAACCGTTCCTGGCCGACCACATTAATCCGAAACCTAAGCTGATCTTTTCCCAAACACTGAAAAGCGCTCCCTGGGGCAATCATAACAATGCAAGAGTGGTCAAAGAGAATGCTCTTGAAGAGGTGCAAAAACTCAAGCAGCAGTCTGGCGGGGATATGATGATTATTGGGAGCGCCAACCTCCTTCAAAGTTTTGCGCAAGCTGGCCTCATTGATGAGTATGTTCTGTACGTTCATCCCATTTTTGTCGGCAGCGGAGCGCCCTTATTCAAAGAGAAAGTCAACCTCAAACTGGGAGAAACAAAGACGTTTCGTAACGGCGTCGTCAGGTTGACCTACCAGAATGCCTGAAAGGGTGACGAAAAATAACTTGGGAATCTTCCTGGATATCCGCCACAAAATGACGGCCTGAGCTTCCCGGAGGCAAGAAACTTGAAGATTATCTTATCTGTTGCTCATAGGTAATTGGACTCAAGTAGTGGAGAGTCGAATGTCTCCGAACGCGATTATAAAACACTCGGTATATTCAAAAATGGTTTGCCTGGTCTCTCGTCGGCTTTGAAAGCGATGCCGGTCAACACTTTCCCCTTTGAGCGTCGAAAAGAAGCTCTCCATTGCAGCGTTATCGTAGCACTCGCCCACCCGACTCCGGCTTGCAAGGATGCCCTTCTCGGCTCACCTGGCTACGTAGTCGGTGGCTGTATAGGGCTGTTTTGATCGGAGTGCAACAGCATTTCTGCTGGAGGTGTAGGATGGGCCAGTGCCATCTCCAGAGCATTTCTGACCAACTCCTCATCATTGGTTTCACCCATTGCCCAGCCTACGACCAAGCGCACAAACAAATCCAGGATCACGACCGCACACAGCCAACCTCCGCCGTCCAGACATCGGTCGTATCGCTGACCCATTTTGCCATTTTGTATTGGGTGCGACTGCGCTGAACGCTCGATTGAGCAAGTTAGGTGCCACTGGTGCGCCTTTGCGCCCTTTTGTTCTGAGGGGTTTATTGCGCCTGCGTTTGGTGGCCAGATCCATCTCGCGCATGAGACGAGCTGTGCGCTCACGAGAACAGCGAATGCCACGTCCGCGCAGTTCCACATGGACCCGCGGACTGCCATAGGCCCTCGATGGGCATGAAAGATGTTAACGAAGGGGAGCCAGCCTGTGGTGGGGAGTGAGAGCAGGTGAGAATTTAGACCATTTCTTTGTCATTGATTTGTCATATTGATGTGCGATAATCAAAAAGAAGAATGAAATACCTGTTTTTTGCTTGTATCAACCAGCCACGCAATGTGAGGTAAGTAGCATGCGCATTCTTGTGATAGAAGATAATCATCGACTAAACAGTTCTCTTCAGATGAATTTGACGCACGAAGGATATAGCGTTGACGCAGCCTATGATGGGCAGGAGGGTCAGGATCTTGCCGAATTGACGCCTTATGATCTCATCATTCTGGATATTCTCTTGCCGAAAAAGGATGGTCTGGAGGTCTGCCGAGATCTGCGGCGGCGACGAGTACATACCCCGGTGCTGCTGTTGACGGCGCGCGATAGCGTGGATGATCGCGTGAAAGGACTGGATTGTGGGGCTGATGATTATCTGGTTAAGCCGTTTGCGATGCGTGAGTTGCTGGCACGTTTGCGCGCTCTCTTGCGTCGTCAATCTCCCTACAAAACCGGGCGCATGGAGATGGGCGATCTGGTGATTGACCCGGTGACACATAGCGTGGAGCGGGACGGCTGTCCAGTCGAATTGACGCCCCGCGAATATGCATTGTTGGAATACTTTATGTACCATCCCAATCAGGTTGTTACGCGCGATATGATTGAGCAACATATCTGGAACTACGATTTTGAATGTGGCTCAAATGTGATCGATGTCTATGTACGCCGTTTGCGGAGAAAAATTGATGATCCTTTTAAGGTCAAGTTGTTGACAACTATTCGAGGCGTTGGCTATCGTCTGACTCCACCGCCGCAAGAGCGAGCATGACAAATGAAACGACGATCCCCTGTACAGGTTATTGTACGCTTCTTTTCTACCGTAAGGACGCGTCTGACCTTATGGTATCTGGCGGTAATCGCGGTAATTATGGTTGTCTTTGGCGGAAGCCTTTATGCCTCGCAGATGATCTTCAACGCAAGCACCGCCGCGAACCAGCTGGAGACGCGGCTGTCACAGGAAACGCAGAGGTTAGAGCATAGCTATAAGCAAGCGTTGCTGAAAGGCCAGATGCCCGCGAACCAACAACTAACGCTATCGGAAGATGAGATTGTTCTCTTGCTAAGTCCAGATGGCAACATTCTGGATCAACATGGGCCGCTGACAAACGATACCACACAGCAGTTGTTGAGCAGCGCGCAGAGCGGCCTGGCAACCTATGATCTCGCCATTTCTCAATCGAATGATAAATACAACAACGGGTGGTGGAATAACTGGCATGGCAAAGATACTAACTATCACATCCTCATTACACCAATCCTGAATAGCAATGCACGGATTGGCACGCTGATAGTTGGCCTGGTGCCCCAGTATCCATTCCCGTTGCTGTGGGCCTGGTTTTTTCATGCATTGATGGGGCTATTATTCGCTGCAATTGGTGGCTACTGGCTGGCAGGTAAAGCGTTGCGGCCCGTACGCACGATTACACGCATGGCGAATGAGATTCATGCCAGCGATCTGCGACGGCGTTTACATTTGGAGAGGCAGGATGAGTTTGGAGATCTGGCCGCCACGTTCGATCAGATGCTTGCTCGCCTTGAAGCTGCCTTCAAACGACAAACGCAGTTCACCGCCGATGCCAGCCACGAGTTGAGAACTCCACTTACTATTATCAATCTAGAGATTAACCGTGCACTCACCCAGTTGCAGCGGCCCGACGAGTATCAGCAGGTGTTGGAGCTGATTCAGGCCGAGAATGAGCAGATGACCGCTATTGTCAATAGCCTGTTGCTGCTGGCACGTGCGGATACCGGCCAGATCATGCTACATCAGGAAGAGGTTGATCTGAGCGATATTGCCCTTGCCTGTGTCGAGCGCCTGTGGCCTCTGGCAAAGCAGCGCAATATCAGTTTATCAATGGGAGAACTGCCCGAGCTGCTCGTGAGTGGCGATCCACATTATCTCGGTCGCATGCTCACCAACCTGATCGAGAATGCCATCAAATATACCAGCGGCGTTGGCAAGCGTGTGCACGTTGAGTTGGCCTGCGAGGAGCAGCGCCGGGGCATTATTCGTGTGCAGGACGACGGGCCGGGCATTGCTGAAGAGCACCTCCCCTATCTTTTTGATCGCTTTTATCGCGTCGATAAAGCCCGCACGCGCAAACAGAGGCAGGCAGGAGGCGAAGAGGTTGGCGGGACGGGGCTTGGTCTCGCTATTGTCCAATGGATCGTGCGGGTTCACGGCGGAGAAGTGCGGGTGGTGAGTATGATTGGGGCGGGTTCCATCTTTGAGGTGCGCCTCCCATTACGATCATGCGAGCCAGAGCAGCCATCCAGCCTGGAAGCTGTTTCGCATGGAGCAGGGGACAAGATGACAGATCGGTGACAAAAAAAGCTGCTAAAGTTCACTGCGATGTCATGTACTGGGGCTATACTCTCTCTATAAAATCGGTGACAGAAATATGACGAAACATCGCTATGATCGTTTCGCTGGAAAAAGAGAGGATAATATTATGCATTGGGGTATGGGCTTCTGGCCCCTGTTTCCGCTGTTGTGGATCGTGTTTCTTGTCTGTATCGTTGGTGGGATCATCCGCTGGGCAAGGTTTGGAGGCCGCAGGGGAGCCTTTTATGGCCCCGGAGTGCCAGTGCCAGAGCAGCCTTCAGCACTTGAAATCCTGAGCCAGCGTTATGCACGCGGAGAGATCGATTCAGAGACCTTTGATCAGATGCGCGAACGCCTGGAGAGCGTCAACAGGCCGCGCTATCCATAGTTGATCTAATAGAGAGAAAGACCCCCAACCAGATGAGCAGTTGGAGGTCTTTCTCTGTGTTGATGGCTAATGTGTGATCGTTACAGCCTCGGGCGGTTCAACAACTTCTTTGCTTGCTGCCGGCTCGCTCTTCGCTTTCTCTTCGGATGAGCCGGAGGTGAGGGCGCTAAATTTGATCCCCAGCAGACTGAGGTTGATAAAGGCCATTGTTGCCATAATCAGCGCGGTCAGTGGATGCGAAAACACGAACATATTCACTGCCAACGTTTTATCAAAGCCGAGCAAATCGCCAAAGACGAGGCCGCCAATCAGTTCGTTCCATCCCACCTGCCCAGGCGGTGTCGGCAGAATGGTGAACATATTGAAAAAGGTATAGCCGAAAATCGACATCCCAAAGTTGATTGTGTCGAGTCCCACAGCCCAGAACGAGAACATGGCGAACAGTCCATCGCAGGTCACAGCCAGACAGGTGAGCAGGACGGCGGGAATAAAGGTTTTGGGACGACTTGCAGCTGCAAGCAGGGAATCGACAAAACCCATTGCGAAGCCTTCGATCTTTGTGCCAATTTTAGCGGGGAGCAGGCGGCACATAAATTTAATGAAGGCAACGGCTTTGCCGCGATTCCAGGCTGTCAGAGCAACGACAAAAATGACGCCAATCAGGATACTGCTAATCAGTGCCAGCACGCCCCACAGTACCAGATTCATATGAATGCCCGGAATGAAGGGGACGACTGCCATAATGATGAGCGCGGGCATCAGGTCAAGCGCCTTATCCATCGCAACGGTTGGTAGGGATTGACTGACGGGGAGACCGGTTACGCGCTTGAGCATAATACTTTTGGTCAACTCGCCGCCCTGGACCGGTAATAATACATTTACGAATATGCCGATCCAGTAAATTTGCACTGTTTTGATCGGGCTGACCTTCTGGATTGGTCGCAAGAAGAAGCTCCAGCGGGTGCCGCGAATACTAAAGGCTGCCATAAAGAAAAAAGCCGCCAGTGACCCCATTAGCAGACCGTGTGGCGTGCCGAGATGGAGTTGGAGTTGTGCTGCCGCTTTGGGAATGTCGATAAATCGGAATGTCAGGACCAGCATTCCGATGCCGATCAGTCCACCCAGGATAACTTTGACGGCTGGTTTGCCTAAGAACGCTTTCCAGGCTGGTACGGCTGTGCCAGTCGTGGATGATGAGGCTGTGCCATCATTTGCTGTCTGATCTTCAGGACGTACGGCACGTAGGGAGCCGGTAAATTCTTTAATGCCTTGCTCCCATTCGTCTGCTGCAATGGTGGTGGTTGCCCCTGCCACTGTCACCTCATCGGGATGTGGCGTTTGTGGGATGCGCACGGCTTGAAGCAGGCCACTGATCTGCATCAATTCCACCGGACTCATGCGATGCGTATCGAGGTCAGGAACCAGTTGATCGTCCAAATCCTCGTAGGAGGAGAGATTATCGAGGGAGATGGGAGAATGGACACGGGGAATTTTGAGGGTAGGCTGTGCTGTAAAATCGAGCGCATGCATCTCTAGCTCTAAATCGTCGCCAGTATCTTGTGCCCCTGCATAGTCATCGAAAAGAAATTGGTGTGGATGTTTGAATAATCCACTCGGACTTGATGGAGGACGTGGTGTATATGGAATTGTTTTCGGTGATTTATCTTCCAGGTGCATCTAAACCTCACGCTAGCATTGCTTTTCATTCAAGGATTTAAAAGGGAACCTCTATATATATTACTGTAGCAATGAAATCGATAATGCCAGTAAAATTTCTTCTCGACCTTCCTTCTATTTTCTTAGCATAGGACTGAGGAACCGTCAAGAAAGGGCCATTGGTATAAGGTATAAAGGCTATGCCGAACTTCTCAAAGGTAGTACAATATGGTGAACAGCAAGGACTGATATACACTGAACTATAGAGATAAAGAAGGAATCATCTATATGGCTCTGACAATAGGGATTATTGGATTACCACAGAGCGGAAAAACAACGCTCTTTAATGCATTAACGAAGGCAGACGCACCGATTGGTGGATACGCTACCAGCACAGTGCAGGCGAATCTGGCGGTTGTGCCGGTCCCGGACCCGCGTTTGCAGCCGTTGGCCGATATCTTCAAGCCGCGCAAAGTAACGCCTACGACTGTCGAGTTTGTTGACGTAGCCGGTATGGGGCAGGCGGCTTCTGCTGGGAAAGAGAAGCGTGAAGGGTTGAGCGCCGAATTTCTGGGGCATATTCGCAATGCCGATGCACTGGCAATCGTGCTGCGAACCTTCGCCAACGAGAACGTTCCGCATATTTATGGGAGCATCGACCCCGAGCGCGACCTCGATAGCCTCAACGCGGAACTGGCCGTTACCGATCTCGCTACAGTTGAGAAGCGCCTGGAACGCACCTCACGCGCTGCAAAATCGGGCGATAAGAAATATCAACCCGAGATCGACCTCTTGCGCCGTTTGCAAGAGACGCTGAACGAGCTAAAAATGGCAAGCGAGCTTGAGTTCTCACAGCAGGATCAGGCCGTGCTGGGCGAGTTGTTCTTGCTCACGATGAAGCCGCGCATGTACGTGTTGAATGTTAGCGAGGATGTGTTGGGAGATGCTAACGAACTGCTGGCAAAGATCCGCGAGGGCGGTGATGTGCAGGTTGAGAGCCTGGAGGGAGAGCTAAAGGGGATTGCCAGGATTGCGCAACGTGCGAAGGCCGAGGGTGCCGAAGTGGTGGCCGTCTCTGCACGTTTGGAAGCAGAACTGGCAGAACTTTCCGAAGAAGAGGCCCATGAGTATCTGGAAGCGCTGGGGTTGCCACAGTTGGGAGCGGACCGCGTGATTCAGGTCGGGTATCGCCTGCTCAATCTGATTACGTTCCTGACAGCTGGTGAAGACGAGGTGCGCGCCTGGACTGTGACGAAGGGGGCGAAAGCACCAGAGGCCGCAGGCAAGATCCACTCCGATATCGAGCGCGGCTTTATTCGCGCCGAAGTCACTCACTTCGATGATTTCATGGCCTCTGGCTCGTTTGCCGCCGCCTCCAAGAAGGGCTTGCAACGGCTCGAAGGCAAAGAATACGTCATCAAAGACGGCGATATCGCTCATTTCCGCTTTAACGTTGGGAAATAGGGTAGATATCTAGAATGTAAATATGAGTCATCCCAAATTTTTTTGCGGCGACTCCTGCTCGCTGCGCAGCGGTTCGCTGTTGAAGGAGGGGATGGTGGCTGGTGGGAGGCAACGCCTCCCACCAGCCACCATCCCCTCCTTCAACAGGACGAAGTGCCGAAGGCGCTGAGGAGTGAGAGAGCCGCAAGGAAAAAGTTCGGGATAACTCCTTATAACGTTACACCGCAACCATAACGGGGCGGAACATCTTCTCTTCTAGTCCAGCTTTGACAGAGGACCATTCGCTATCGAGAATGCTGTAGTAGACCGAATCGCGGCAGAAGCCGTTTGGTAGCACCATATGGTTGCGGAGAATGCCCTCTTTGACGGCTCCGAGACGTTCGATGGCTCGCTGCGAAATCTCGTTGCGACTATCGGTCTTGAATTGTACGCGCACGGCTCGCAGCGTCTCGAAGGCGTGGCGCAACAGCAGGTATTTACATTCGGTGTTAATTCCAGTGCGACGCGCCTCTTTTGCCAGCCAGGTCCAGCCGATTTCGAGACCGCGATCTTTAGATGAGATGTTCATATAGCGGGTCGCACCAACAACTCGATTGGTGGCCCGGTCGATGATCACAAAAGGGAGGTCGGTTCCCTCTTCCTGGCCGCGCAGAGCAGCGCGAATCCAGGCCACCATATCAGCCAGCGAACGACCGGGATTGGTGGGCATATAGAGCCAGATGGAGGGATCTTGAGCCGCCTCATATAAATCTTCCACGTAGTCCATGCTCAACGGCTTCAGGTAGACGACATGTCCCTCTAAGGTAGTTGGTTCGATTTTCATGCGTAACATGTGGGTAGTGTGATTTCCTTATAATATGTATTGAACTGGTCGTCGGGCGCGCTTTCCATGCCCTGTGGCCTGATAAAAGACACAAAAAAAAGAAGGGTTAGTTCCTATTTCATTATACTCATCAAATCTGCATTCTATTTTATACAACAATGTATAAGCATCTCTTTATGCCCGACAATTGCAAATGGTGATCTCTATGTGAGAGACGGATGAGTTCATCAAATATAAAACGGTGCATCGATAGATTTTGTCACACGCTCAGCTTTTCGGGCCAGTTCGTCATATTAGCTGATGGCGAAGCTGGCCTGTCCATAGATGTGTCTGCGATCCCGACCGGGAACGGACGGTCCCAGACGCATATGAGCGAGCGTGCGCTGTTCTCTGAAGCCATAGCGATGCAACAAACGCATGCCTGCCTCATTGCTGACTGGAATGATGGCTCGTGGTGCGCCTGCAAAGGGCAAGGCCTGGGCGCGGCTCAAGAGTTGCTCGGCAACCTCAACATTTGTCGCCATCCAGGGGCCTAACATATCTTCCTGAGCGATCAAGAAGCCGGTAATGGAGCCGCCTGGATCGCGAGCAATGAAGGCGCGTTGCGGATCGTCGGCCAGGTAGGACGCCAGTACGTGGCCGCGTGCAGCACCGAAATAGGCGGCATCGAAAGCGACAAGCTCTGGCAGGTCTGATGCTTGCAACTGGTTGATTGCTTCATTCTGTGGAGGCATTATCTCTAATATATTATCGCGCTGCAAGAGCATTGCCCCATCGTCCTCCACAAAGCCAAGACGTGGATAGAGCCGCGCTCCATCCTTGCTTGCGTCCAGCAAAACGGTCGGACAGCCATGCGCTTCAATGCGCCGCAATAGCTCTTCCATAATGGCTCGTCCAATGCCACGTCTCTGCGCTGTGGGGGAGACTCCCATCAGGCCGATAAAGCTGAACGGGCCGTAGTGCGTCGCTCCACCCATACCGATCGGTTTGTCGTTGGAGAGCGCGAAAAGCCAGTCGTTCGGCAGCAAGGGCAGGCAGCGAGGCAAGCTGCTGGTTGGACCGCCATAGGCAGCCAGCAATAGTTCGCTGGCGACTGGAATATCCTGTTCGGTGATTGTACGAAAGGTTAATTGCAATCCTATTTTCTCCTGAGTGTGACCAGCGCAACACCGGTTAGAATAATCAGCATGGCAAACAGACCTACGGGCGTGATGCGCTCACCTGCAACCAGGGCACCAAGCAGCACCGCGACCGCCGGATTGATATAGGCATAGCTGGTAGCAAGCGCGGGACGGACATGGCGCAGCACATAGCCATAAGCGCTATAGGCGATCATCGAGCCAAACAAGACCAGATAGCCCAGCGCCAGCAGCGAGCGGAGATCGGGCCAGTGCGTGATGCGTTCGCCGAGCAACAGACCAAGCAACAGTGTAATCAGTCCACCTGCGACCATCTGGGCTGCGCTGGACATCATCCCTGTTGGCATGGAGAGGCGAGAGCTGAGCGCTGAGCCAAGCGACCAGCACATCGGGGCAAGCAGTAGCGAGATAGCTCCTATGGGGTTTGCCCATAGCCCATGTTCCATATTGAGGAGAAAGACGCCAGCCAGACCCAGCAGCAGCCCTATCCACTCTCCACGCGCTGGCCAGCGACCCATCAGGCCAATGATGAGTGTGAGCCAGAGAGGAGTTGCCGCGACCGCCACTGCTGCCAGACCGGAGGCGACCCACTGTTCTGCGAAGGAGACGCCGCCATTGCCGCCAACCACGAGCAAGGTGCCGACTACTGCCGCCCCGCCCCATTGTGCGCGGGAGGGTGCCGGATTCCCGCGCACACGTAGAAGAAGGAAGAGCAATATGCCAGCCAGCGAAAAGCGAATGCCGCTCATGAGAAACGGTGGGAAGCCTGTGAGCGCTATGCTCATGCCGAGATAGGTTGAACCCCAGATAAGGTAGAGCGCCAGCAATGCCAGAATAATGCCGACGCGCTCCTGGGCTTTTGTTGTAGGGGATGTTTCCTGCTCTGCGGAGCTGTTTTGTTGGATGCTATTGGTCTGAGTGATAGGGTTCCTCTCTTCCTGTATGTCGTGTGAAGGGCAGCATCGCCGCAATGGTAGTATGGACAAATCCACATACGGACATACAGAGAATATATCACATCAATGAAAACCGGGCCAGACCTGCCGCATCTCCCACTCATGACTATGGATACCATCGCGGCTATCAACTCCCCAGAGCCGAGCAGCGACATTAAACACCACGAGAACGCACAAAAGAGCGATAAGTTCCATGATCCTTCCTTCCTTTTGCGATAGGCACATGTATGTCTTTGCATATAAAGATGGTAAACGAGGTTTGGTGGAATTCCTACAGCCAATAAAGGGCCAGCCCATGCGGACTGGCCCACCAATGTAAGATGAGTTTAGCGGATGGGTTGCAAGGCGCTGGCTCGTTCCTGTTGCAGGAGTTGCTGTTTGCGCTCGCGACCCCAGCGATAGCCGCCCGCCTCGCCGTTTTCGCGCACAACCCGATGGCAGGGGATAACGAGAGCAACGGGATTGGTCGCGCACGCCTGAGCAACGGCCCGTGCCTTTCTGGTATCGCCGAGCGCACGCGCAATCGCGCCATACGAGCGGGTCTCGCCATATGGGATGGCCTGTAACTCTTTCCAGACCTTCCACTGGAACGCCGTGGCCTGCACATCGATCGGTAGCGCCAGGTGTGGCTGCTGGCCTTGAAGATGCTCTAGCAGCGCGTTGACCCACTCCGAAAGGATGCTGCTATCGTGTGTGATCTCTGCTGCCGGATACTCTTTGAACAGGGCGGCCTCAAGATCCGTATCCACCTCGCCGATACAGACGGAGCAGACGCCTTTTTCGGTTCCCGCCACCAGCAGGCGGCCCAGGGGAGAATCGACGATAGTATAATGAATAGACATGCCATGCCCTCCTCTTTGGTAGACAACTGGGGTCATCCCTAATTGCGTTGCCGTGCGTTCGTACAGTCGGCTGGTCGAACTATAACCAGCATCATACATTGCGGTTGTCACGGTTTCACCTTCTTTCAGACGCTCTTTGAATTGTTTGAGCCGTTGCGCCTCGGCGTATTGATGGGGAGTAATGCTCATAATATGCTTGAAAACGCGCTGGAGGTGATAGGGACTCATTCCGGCCTGTTCGCCCAGCGTTGTCAGCGTGAGAGGCTCCTCAAGGTGTTGCTCGATATAGCGACAGATGCGTTGTATCAGGTCCACATGTGCCTCGCCTGTCGTTGTCTGGTTTGGTTGGCAGCGGCGACAGGGGCGAAATCCTGCTTGCTCAGCCTGTTCGGGCAAGGGGAAGAACGCGACCTGCTCGCGTCTCGGGCGTCGCGATGGGCAGGAAGGATGGCAGTATATCCCTGTCGAGCGAACAGCATAGACAAAGACGCCATCCATATGAATATCTTTCTGTTGTACCGCCTGCCAGTACTCTTCTTCTTGCAGTATCATGTCTTTCCCCTGCCTCTCTGCTTGCTTCAAACGATGATTCTCGTGTTTCTTGATGAAAGTATAGCCTAAATAGAGGCGAACAACTATCCGATTATTGCGCTGTAATTTGCTGTGGAGGGAGCGGTGTTTGAAGGCGTGCCTGACTCTATGATAGTATTATAGCATTGGAGGGGTTTGCCACCCAGCCGATTTGTCTTCCATCTTCGATGTTGTGCGTTCAACTTTGTATTTGACCCTGTATTTGTGTGTTTGTATTTGGACCCGGTATTTGCGACTGAGGGGTCTCGATAGCGTGTAGGAGGAATAATGTCTGATCTCCGTCTGGATCTAAAAACTGAGATTGATGAGCGCGTCCCTGATTTGATTGCGATGCGGCGCGACCTGCATGAACATCCTGAACTTGCATTTGAGGAGGTGCGCACATCTGGTATTGTTGCTCAACGGCTCAAAGCGTTGGGGTTGGAGGTGCAGACTGAGGTGGCGAAGACCGGCGTTGTTGGCCTGTTGCGCGGCGGTGCCAGCGGACCCGATGCAAAGACGCTTGCTATCCGTGCGGATATGGATGCGCTCCCCATCTTAGAGGAGAACGATATCGAGTATCGCTCGCAGATCGACGGCAAGATGCATGCCTGTGGACATGATGGACATACCTCGATCCTGTTGACGGTGGCCGATATTTTGAGCAAGCGACGTGCAGAGTTGAAGGGCAATGTCAAATTTGTCTTTCAGCCAGCTGAGGAGATGGTTGGCGGAGCCGAGCCAATGGTGGAGCAGGGAGCGATGGCGCAGGTGGACGGCGTGATTGGACTGCACCTGATCAGCAACTATGAGATTGGACGCGTTGGCGTGCGCTCAGGTCCAGTTTTTGCTGGTGCGCAGCGCTTTGATATCTCTGTCAAAGGGAAGGGTGGACACGCAGCCATGCCCGAATCGGCTGTTGATCCTATTGTTATTTCTGCCCAGATTATTCTGGCGCTGCAAACGCTGATCAGCCGCGAAACCTCGCCCTTTAGCCCGGCGGTTATCACGGTGGCTTCTGTTCACTCCGGGACAGCCTTCAACATTATTCCAGAGCAGGCGACCCTGCTAGGAACAATGCGCGCCTTCACCAGAGACCATCAGCAATATCTTGCGCGCCGTGTCGCTGAGGTGGCGAACGGGATTGCAACGGCTATGGGTGGTGGCTGTGAAATCTCCTGGAACGACGCGATCCCTCCATGCGTTAACGATCCCTCTATGACCGAACTGGTGCAGAAGGCGGCGAGCGCGACCGTTGGTGAGGATCACGTTGATAGCGGCGAGGAAGTGATGACGACGGGTAGCGACGATATGGCGATCTTTCTCAATACCGTTCCGGGCTGCTACTTTATCGTGGGTGCTCGCAACGAGGCAAAAGGTGCTGAGTATCCCCATCATCATCCACGCTTCAATATCGATGAAGAGGCGCTGCCAGTTGGCGTCGAGGTCTTAACCCGTGCCACGCTCGATTATCTAGGATCGTAATCGATGTTTGTGAATATCAAAAGGCGGGCTTACGTAGCCCGTCTTGTTCTATTTGATCGAGATTTATACCTGAATCTATAAAAACTTTTCATGCGAAGAGCCAAATGTTTGATAAGGCGTATCTTTATTCGTTCCGCTCTTTGAGGCGCTGATACACTTCAGCGTAAGGCTTGTTTTCAGTGCGGGCCATAGCCTCTATTTCCCATCGGAAATGATTTGTATCATCTTTTATGGCTTTCGCAAAATTAAAAAACTGTTTATAACCATATGCTCCTGTTGTATCACCACCTAAATTGAACGGCCTGGTTTGATCTATAATAAATTTATGAGAATAGCCTGTATCATCTTTAACTTTTTTGTATCTGGAATACATTTCTGATTCAGGAATACCTTCTTGTGCTGATAAAGCTAATGCTTGATCATAAGTCATGCCTGTGTTCTGGTAAAATATTGCCATCTCGTTGTATACTTGCTCTATACTTTTATTTGATTCAAGCGCTTTTTCGTTGATATATACTTTAGAATAGCCTGTATCATCTTTAACTTTTTTGTATCTGGGATATATTTCTGATACAGGAATACCCTCTTGTATTGATAAAGCATGAGCTTGATTGTATGGCATGCCTGTATCATCGTAAAACTTTTTCATCTCGTCGTATACTTGCTGTATGCTTTTATTTGATTCAATCGCTTTTCTAGCAATATCTGCTTGGGAAGAGCCTGTATCATCTACTAATTTCTTAAGCCTGTCTCGCATGATTTTACGATTCAAGCCGTTGGCAAGAGCCATAGCTTCTATACCAGGCGTATCGAAGCCTGTACCTGTGCTAAACGTGCCCTCAGATGTAAAGGTTCGTCCTTCTAAATCCTCAGGTTTACGACCTCCTAAGCTTCTAGGAATATCTTTCTGTCCGCCAAAAATCTGCTTGATTTCATCAGATGGGCTGAGTTCCCGGCTACCAGGGCTAGAGGAGCCTTGATCACCCCTTTCTTCGTGTTGTTGCTCTGGATTGAAAAGATTAAGCGTATCTGGCTTCGATTTCTTTGCATCCTGTGGTGGTGTCATTCCTTCTCGGTCTCTCTTAGGCATAGCATATCCTCGCTTTATACCGTGTTTTCCGTAACGGTTTTATTTATTGACGTTTAAGACTATCTCAAGCAAAAAGGAAGCCCTGGCTTGCCAGAAACTGCCGAATGAAGTAAGGTTCTTTGCACAGAAGAAAAACCAGGCAGAGGACGCTTACACTTTGAACCTTAACACATTCAAACAGATTCGTCATCAGATCTATCAGTACTATGAGCGCAGCGCGGATGCGCTGTTTGAGTCGTGCGATGTGATCCCTCCCTGCGTCAACGATCTCGCTATGACGGAACTGGTGCAGAAGGCGGCGAGTGCAGCCGTTGGCGAAGATCACGTTGATAACGACGAAGAGGTAATGACGGCGGGTTAAGCAACTCGTCTCTGTTTTCAGGTGAGGCATATGGGGATCAATCCCTATTTTTGTGTGTGCCATGCTAATTGATGAGTTAAATGCTCACCTCAGTACATACCCTATGTCCCGACGAAAGGTACGAGCCTGACAAAAAGCGGTGCCGGAATATTTCAGGTTGTTACTGGATAGACGTACACATATCCGCACTTTATACTTTTCCCAGAGATGAGCAGATCTGTAGAAAGGAGAACAAGAGCATGACAAGAAAGTACGTTACTTTTATCAGTTTGCTCGTACTGGCAACTATGTTGCTTACTTCCTGCGGTATAGCGGATAATTCGGCGCAATCATCTGGCCCGCAGGTGCGTATGGGACTGTCTACGTTTATCGATACGACAGTGACTATTCAACAGGGGCAGTCTGTTGTGCTGGTGGATACGGTCAGTTCGACGCATATCATCACCAATGGGACGTGGGATGAGAACACGCCTATTGCAAAGACCGAGGCTGGTGCGCCCAAGATCAATGTGACCGTTGCCAACGCCAATCAGCAGCAAAGCATCGGCCCATTTACCAATCCTGGCACGTTTCAAATGTACTGTACCGTCCATCCAGGTATGAATCTTGCCATCACTGTGAAGTGAGCGCGATTTGAA
Source organism: Reticulibacter mediterranei (assembly GCF_016587455.1). Lineage (NCBI taxonomy): Bacteria > Bacillati > Chloroflexota > Ktedonobacteria > Ktedonobacterales > Reticulibacteraceae > Reticulibacter > Reticulibacter mediterranei. The sequence continues at coordinate 4,706,806 of NZ_BNJK01000001.1, forward strand.
AAGAGGAAACATATGGAATTGAAAACAATTGCCGTGATAAAGAAAAATCAGAACTACTATCGTTCTGACATATTGTCATCAAGAAGAAAGTTGCTATTTTCTTTATTGGGCCTGAGTAGTGCTATGCTACTTGCAGGCTGTGGTGCTGAGAGTGCTGATGGGATGCAGATGCAGCATACTATGTCCACTCAGCCCTCAACAACCGCCGTTTCGCAGGCAGATCTGGGCAATGTACCTGCTCCTGATCTACGGTTGCAGGATCAAAACGGGAAAGCGGTCTCTCTGTCGCAATTGAAAGGTAAGGTTGTCGCGCTCACCTTCTGGTATACACACTGTCCAGATATGTGTCCGCTGGCGGCAGAAAAGTTTCGGCAGGTACTCTCCGGCCTGGATCATAAGAAGGTGGAGCAGATCGCTGTGCTTGCGGTGAGCGTTGATCCTGCCAACGACACGGCGAATAGCGCGCAACAATTCTCTCAGGCCCATCGTCTGTCGTCCTATGCAAACTGGCACTTCCTGCTTGGCACGCAAGAGCAGTTGCAACCAGTCTGGAAAGACTATCACATCTATACCGACGCGGAAAAGGAGACCCCGGCTCAGGGGCAGGCGCTCAACCACATGGCGATTATCTATCTGATTGATCGGCAGGGAAGAGAACGAGTGATGCTCCCCGCCGATTTTACGCCTTCGCAATTGAGTAAAAATCTTGAGAGTTTGCTTGTGTGATAATGTTTTTTTCAGGTGGAGGCCGGCCAAAAATAGGTATCTCTCCTCATGACAGAGCTCCACAGTTCGTCTACCTATGAGTAGGATCTGAGAACCATCGGGTGTTCTTGTCATCTATTGGAAGATGCACGAGCGGGGATGGTTCGGATACCTGAAGTGGATTTTTCTTGTGAAATAGGAAGGGTGAAGAATGAAGAGATTATTTTGTCGCAGCGGGATCTCTCTAGTTATTGCTCTCGCTCTGGTTACAATTGTAATCAGTCCCACATTTGCTCATGAAAAGCGTCAGGTTGGCAAATATACGTTTTAGCGATCTAAAGGTCTATAACCAGGCCAGGCAGCGCGTCGATCTCAATGATAGCCACGCCGCCGCTGACTCGTATTCGCTGCTCGTCTCTGTTCGTCCCAATTTGCCAGATGCCGCATATACGGTTGTGTTTAGCAATATATCGAGCGAAGATGGGCATCATGTGGTAGGTGCCTTCAGCTTCGTTGTTGGCGCTGGTGCCTTGCCGACCAATACTGATGCGCTTGTGGCTCAGGTGCAGAGCGGACAGAGCAATTTTAACGCCTGGAGTGTCGGGCTGCGCTGGCTAAATTATCTGGGCATGGCCCTCTTACTGGGAACGGTCGCGTTTATTCTGTTCGTCTGGCGTCCAACCTTTGTTTCGTTGCGAGAACAGGTTGGCGCGGCAATCAATAAAGCGGATGTCGGCGTCGAGCAAGGGGCGCTACGCATCATGGGTGGCAGCATGCTCCTGCTCTTCGTGGCGACCCTGGCATTTTTGATCTATCAGGCCGCCTTTGCCAGTGCCAGCGCGCCCTGGGAGATTGTGGGCAATGGCACTGAACAATCTGCTGTTTCAGAGCCGCTTTGGGGTTGTCTGGTGGATACGAGTTGCCCTGCTTGTCGCAACTGGCGGTGTTATGTTGTTCAGTTGGCGGCGTCTCTTCCACTGGGCGAAGCGTCCCCGCACGCTCTATAACACCCTCATCTTTCTCAGCATTGCGATCATGACGACCACCTCGCTTGATGCTCATGCGGCGGCAAAAGCTGAGGCGTGGCTGTTGCTGCCCTTAGACCTGATCCATCTTGTCAGCACAGGTTTCTGGATTGGTGGCGTGTTCTGTCTGGCGATCCTCTTACCAATAGGCGTGGGTAAACTGGCGCCTGAAAGCGGAGAGCGCACACAACTTCTGGCGTCTCTGTTGCCGCGTTTCTCAGTGGTTGCGATTTGCTGCGTCGTGTTGCTCGTGGTGACGGGAACGGTCCAGGCTGTGTTCGATGTTGGCTCGTGGGAGGCACTTTGGGGCAGTAGCTATGGGCAAACGTTGCTTATCAAAATCGGTCTCTTCGCGCTGCTGCTTGCTCTGGGCGCGTTTCACCTGCTGCGTATCAGTCCACAATTGCGTGCGTTTGTCGCACCTGCTGATGGCGAGATGGATGTTGCAGAGGCGGGAAAGGTGCGGACCACTTTTGGTAAATCGATCAGAGTAGAAGCAGCACTGGCTGTTGTGCTGCTGGTGATCGTGGGAGCGCTGACCAGCTTGAGTCCACCGCCGCCGGGCGCACCGGTTAAGAGTACGAATCAGAGTGGGAGCGCACCGCTGGTCTATCAGGGCAAGATGGACGACCTCATCTATAGCCTCGTCGTCAATCCGGGGCGTGTGGGCATGAATACGTTTGAGGTGTCATTGAAAGAGCGCAACGGACAGCCATTGACGAAAGCAGATGGGGTGCGTTTGCGCTTTACTATGCTGGATATGGATATGGGCACGCAGGAGTTGGATCTGATGCCAGTGCCGGATCAACCGGGCCATTACATGGTCAACAGCATAGCTCTGGGCATGTTGGGACACTGGAAAATGACGTTGCTGGTCTATCGCACAGGCTTTGACGATGCCCAAACCACAATAAATCTCTCAGTTCCCGAAAGCTGAAAAAGAGCGAAAACATGGCCCCGAATATGGTAGGAGCGATGGCTTGTCCTCGCCCCTACCATACACAAGATGCCCCTGGAATAGATCGTGGACGCGCCAATAGTCAGGTGTTCGAGGCAATACTATCGCTGTTCGGTGTCAGGATTGCATCGACCTGTTCGAGCAGGCGTTGGACGTTGGCGAAGCCGTAATTGATGGCGTGTGCCTTGCCCGTCGCGTCAAGCACGACCGTTGTTGGCACCGTAAGCACCTGATAGTGGCGGGTCAATTCGGGGGTCGTGGGAGCATCGATATATTCCACCGACACAGCCTCGCCACGCTGAGTAAGCAAACGCTGCAAGGCCGGTTCCTGCAATTGATGACACTGACGACAATCATCGCTGCTAAATGCCAGGATGCGTATGCGGCCTGTATCTTGTGGCGATGGTGCTAAGGGAGCAGCCGCTAGCGCGTGCTGGCGACGAGAAGCGACGAAGCGGCGGCCAGACCAGATGAGCAGCCAGGTGAAAAGGCCGAGCGCTGCGACAATGACAATACGGAAGAGAAGCTCTGACATCGCGTTCAGACTCCTCGCCAGTGAAAACCGCCCTCGTAGCGCACACGGGGGAGAATGCCGAAGCGTCCAAGATGGTAGTAGACGAAGCAGCCTGCACAGAAGCCAACCGTCAGGTTCAGACCGGCCAGCACAAAGACGATCAAATCGAGCGTCCAGCCGAGTGCGGATAGACTGGTAAGAAGAAGAACGAGGCTGGCTGCGATCAGGAAGATGGCACCAATGGCCTGAGCAAAGCGATGTGGCGCAGGATCATCTTCAACGGGGCGTGGCTGCCAGAGATGGAGGGGCAGCACAATTCCTTTGTACAACAATCGAAATGGCCCTGCCGCTGGCACCAGCGCACTCAGGGCCAGTGCGAGAGCCGCCAGCACCACCAGCCAGGGCTGTGCAAAGATAAAGGCCAGTGCGGTGAGAACGACGACGCCACCTTGCGAAAACTTCAAAAGATGAGCATCAACGTGGAGAGGTTGAGAGACAGTCGAGGCAGTACTCATCAAATAGATCCTCCAGAATGGTGAGAACGGGGTTATTAATATAATAACTGACAGGAATAAACCTGTGTATGATTTAAAACATCCGTTAGCAGATCATTTATTCCCATTGTTGAGCAGGGAGGCGCGTTTCTCGCGGAGAAAATTGGCGATCTGTGTTGGATCATCTTTGCGCAAAGCCTGTTCTTTGATCTGAGCCAGCACCGTACTCCATTGTTCTTTTGCGGGGAGATAGCGATTATCGCGCGCGACCAGTTCCTCGAAGATGCGGCGCTCTAACTCGTGCCAGACAGAGCGGTCGCGACCATCGATATCGCCATCGTCTGGAGCATAGTCCTGATCGTTGGTATGGTTGTCCACGCGGACATAGAGTGGTTGAAAGCTGCGGCGTACGATCTCTTCCATGTGGCTCTGATCGAGCGAGCCAGCGTCGAAGCCGAGCGTGCCCACGAGATGGACCAGGACCAGGGGACGCGTTGTGTCCTGTACGTATTTCTGACTCTCGCGCTGACAGTACTCTTCAAGACGGCTATAGAGCGCGTTCGGCTCGTCGAGACCATCCACGCGCAGATCGTGGCGCACGAAAGGTCGGCGCTGACTGGCTACGTGTTCGGCATGATGAACGCGCTCTTTTTGCAGGGGATTGATAATGCGCTCCGGTGTCTCGGTGTCGATCTCGACGTAGTAAAAGCCCCGGTCGGGCCATTGCAGTTCTTCCGCGCTACAGGTCTCGGTTGAGCCAGGATTGTAGATCCAGCCGGCGAACTCGTAGGGCTTGTGGACGTGGCCCAGCGCCAGATAGTTGATGTAGGGCTGTAACGCCTCGAACTGTCCCATTGTGGGAAGACCCTGGATGCGTGCAACCATGCCGTCAATGCCAGTATGCATGGTGAGGAGGCGATACTCAATGCCTGCGGCCTCTTCTTCATCTCGTTTCGCTGCTAACGCCTGCGCCATGCCTTCCATTGCCCGAGCTGTTCCCGCGCCCTGCCAGTGGATACCGTAGACGCGCAAACGGCCTTCCAGTAGATCGACATACGAGCCGATCATGGTGCTGCGATCCCAGGGATCAAGCACAGGCGCGCCATCCTGTACGGCGGGTTCGAGCAGAATCAGGTAGTCCTGATAACAGAGGAAGCGCAGCCAGGAGGTGCCTTCACGATAGTAGCTGCGGTCGTGGTTGCCTTCAATCGCGATTACAGGGATGTGGTGATCCTTGAGCTTTTGCAGACCTTCGATGGCGTGGATCAGCGTGAGGGCGTCGATGGCGCGTTTATTGAAGAGATCACCGGCGATGATGACAAAATCGACCTTGCGCTTGACCGCTTCCTCGGTGACATTCCAGAACGTTCGACTGAAATCGTTGAAACGTTCGCGAACGCCATATTGCTCGTAACCCAGGTGCGTATCAGCGAAATGGATAAAGGAAGCACGCATACTATTCCCGTCTCTCTACCTTGTAGATTGGTAAATTGTGATGATTGCTATTGATTATGCCGGTCCGGTCATCCAGGCACGCACGCCGGCAGCAACCAGGATCAGCAGCGCGATACTATAGATCAGAACATCGCGGCGCGGATTCTTGCCACCAGTGGTGTATGAAAGATAGGCCAGAGGAATGATCAGCGCCACAATTCCGCCATAGACATAGTGTAGATAATAGAGGCCAGTGCCACCATCTGGTTTCAGGCCGAAGAGAACCATAATCACGCCGAAGAGTCCTTGCAACAGGCCCAGGGCAGCGGTAATGCGCAACAAAATGCTCCAGGAGCGAGGAATGGTTGTCATCTCCTTCTCCTTGCGGCTTCTGAAATAGAGGACCAGTCCCCAGATGCCTGTAATCAGAGCGACGGCCAGCACCAGATAAACATTATATGAGTGCAATATAAGCACAAATCCAGCCAATTTCGTACTCCTCCATGTTGCCAAATGGCAACATGTCTCTCTCTTCATCAGAGAAGCTTGGTTCTTCTAAAAGACTATTCTTTCTCCTGTGAAAAATAGCGGAACCTTGCCGTTCAGCTATCGGGCAACCACACTTCAACCCTACTATAGCGCGCGTGAAACGGAATGACAAGACGCAATGCAGGAGGCAGATAGTTTTGGTTGGACATCATTGATGCTGGCAGCGTGTGTCGAGTACGTTTGTTGGTAGCGCAGTGATTGGGACATAATTGTAATTTCTCAACGTTGCCTGTTCCTCTGGCGCTCCTATATAGTTGATGAATGCCTGCGAGAGCTTATCTGCATTGTTGTTAGTGAGGTAGAGATGCTCAATATTCCAGAAGGGATATGTATTTGTAACAATATTCTCCTCTTCTGCCGATAGCCCATTAATGCGAACCGCCTGTAAGCCCTGTTGGTCTGTATGCATCCAATCGTATAACGAGACATAGCCGATACCGCCGATTGTGTCGCGGATTGCTGAGAGCATTTCGTCAGGAGAGTTGCGGGTCTCGGCCTGGGGAACGCTGGTCTCGCCATTTAGCACAAATGCTTGAAAGGTACGCTGTGTCCCTGAATTGGCGTCTCGTATGAATGGAACGATTGGGATGGTTGCTGGTCCGCCAACCTCGCCCCAGGTTGTTGCTCGCTTGCCTCCCCGCCCAAAGATCTTTTGCAGGTCTCCCGTGCTGAGATTACCTGGCATATCAGTTGCTGCGACTCCCTTTTTGCTGACGATGACCACGTAGATAACAGCGGCAACCTCGTAGTTGCGGTAGTCCTGGGCGCGTGCATGCCCGACAAAATCTTCCATAAAGATATCCGACGAGGCAATCTGAATACTATTGTTCATTAGCAGGTCAATGCCATCGCGACTGCCGCTCACGGCTGGATCGCTTTTTTCATTAAGAACGGTGATGCTTGCTTCCGTACACTCTCCCTTTGGATTATGGATATAGTGATCTTCCATTGTCAGCAAGAGGGGTTGGAGGGCAGTTGAACCTCCTACTTTGATCGCCCCTTGTTCGCAGTGATATTCTCCACTGAGCGGCCAGGAGGTACAGGCGCGAGGCCAGAGGGCGGAAGCAATAATAATGATGAGGGTAATAGGGATGATGCCAGAACTTAGGATGATCAAAGGCACTTTTCGCTTCGGACGCGTAAATTTGAAGGCATAGCGTGCCGCCGTAAAGCTGGCGGCAACTGTCAACACGATCAGTAGAATTGTGCCAGTGATGATGAACCACGTGCTCATTGTCGAAACTCCACACGATCAAATGGACGGCACAACTAGAGAGCGCTTATACAATATCATCGATAACGCTCCAGATTTGAATGAGCTTATCTTCACCGGCAGACGCAATGTATCTGTCATCGGGCGACCATGCGACCGTCCAGACAAAGCCGGTATGGATAGGGTTGATAAAAATGATGTTCCGCGTGGCAGTGTACCAGACGGTGATAGTTCCCTTGCTTGCCGATGCGATGCGGCGTCCGTAGCGTGAACGGGTCAGGCTCAAGACGTAATCGCTGTGGCGTTGTACAGTGAAGCCCGGCGCTCCTGTCGTACTCCATATACGTACAGTTTTATCGGTGCTTGCCGAAGCGATATCGGTGCCGCCAGGCGACCAGAGCAGATCGTTAATGCTGTCGGTATGATGCGGGAAGATGAGCTCATTGCGTATTGGGCTGATATTCCAGATATGGACCGTTCTATCCTGACTGCCCGAAGCGATACGCCGCCCATCGGGAGACCAGGCTACAATGTTGACCCAATGTCGATGTTCGTTGTAAACGGCGATACACTTCCCCTCCTGGATGTCCCAGACCTGCACTGTTCTATCATCGCTGGCCGAGGCGACATAGCGTCCGTCAGGGGACCAGGCCACGTCATTGACCAGATCTTTGTGTTTCCACTGCAATTGCTCACCATGCTCAGGATGCCAGATATGGACCGTTTTATCAGCGCTGGCCGAGGCTATCCAGTTGTTAATCGGCGACCAGTCCACCGCATTTATTCGTCCTTTATGCTTCCTATATACATAGGTTGGTTCATTCTCGTTTCCTTCAATTGACCAGATGCACACCGTTTTATCTCCGCTGGCCGAGGCCAGTTCCTTCCCATCAGGAGACCAGGCAAGATCGTAAACGGTGCCATGATGTCCGCGAAAGGTGGAGATATACTCCGGCCTTGGCGCTGGCAATGGCCTGATTGGGCGTCTTGGTTTGTTTAAGATGCTTGTTGCCTGTTGGCGTAGTTTCGCCCATTCTCTATCGTTTGGCGCGAGCAGAAGAGCGCTTTCAGCGATACGCAGAAGATCTTCCCAGCGATCCTCTGTGTGTTCGAGAATGCGCTTCAGTGTTTGCAGACACTTCAAATGCAAATCTGGCTCGCTTACCACTGCCAGGGCCATATTGAGTGCATTCTCCGCCTGAACGAAATCACCCAGTTTAAAAAATGCCTGCCCCCGCAGATAATAAGCTTCCGCTGGCACTGCACCAGGAAATTGATCCTGTAGTATTTCCGTTAATCTCAAAACCTTTTCCCATGCCTGATCTTGATCTGCCTTGCGTACCTCGATGATTCTTTTCGAGATCTGCTCTTCTGTGACTGTCGGTGGTTCTCCGCTGGCTGGAGGCGTTTCCATACCAAACGGCGTTTTCAGTTCAGTCAGTAAATTGTTCAATGCTGTAGCATACTCTGCATTAGAAAAATCAATGTGTTGCAACGTTTCAAGGAATGGCCATCTGTTGCACTCTTTCCATAAAAGAGGCAGGATGCGTTTCTTTTTCGCAAACGCCGCGTGAAACTCTTTATCGACCCACTGAGATTGCATTGCGTCTGGTGATGCGATAAGGATGAAAAATGTGCAGTGTTCAATCTGCTCGCTGATGCTGTGTACCCACACCTCTCCGGGGCGAATCGAGAGCGCATCATACCAGACGATGTGGCTGCTACCAAGTGCCTGGCGTAAATCCTGTGCCAGTTTCAAGCCAAATTCGTTGTCCTTTGAACTGTGGCTGATGAAAATGTAGGTCGGGTTCACCGTTCTACCCTTCCCTTCATACGATTTTCCTGCTATTTTCTCGTCACTTGTTTTCTATTATATTAGACGATATAAATTCATATAAATACAAGTATAATCCAATATGATATGACATATCCTTATGGAATAGTGTAATTGTAAAGCGTAAATGGAGTTCAAGGTATATAAAACTGTGGCGCGAGTACAACTCGTGCCACAATTTTAGTTACACTTTTCTATTTCCCCAGGTCTCGTTATCATTAGTTTGCTCAGGGATGTGGTTCCTCCTCATGCAACTTCATTGCATGCGAGAGGCTCACACCGAGGGCGCTCAGGCTGCCCATGCCCATCAGACACATAAGCAAGGCAGACCAGGCATGGAAGAGGACTATTTCAGCCAGCACAATCTGTGGGGGAATATGTAAAATACCGCTGAAGATCAGCAGGCCAACAAATTCGTTGCTGCCTACCTGCCCTGGTGGATTGGGCAAAATATAGAATAGATTGAAGAGCATATAGCCAAGAACGGCCTGCCCGAAGGTGATATGGTAGCCGATGGTCCAGAAGCCGAACATATTGTACAGGCCATCGAGCGAGACCGAGACGGCGGTAAGCAAGATCGCCACAAGAAATATTCTGGGTTGACGTGTGCAGGCGAGCAGCGATTCGACAAAGCCAGTCGCGAAGCTCTCCACTTTTGTTCCTATTTTGCCCGGCAAAAGGCTGCTTAGCTTGTGGAGCAGACCGAGTGCGAATGTGCGTTTCCAGGCCGTCAGCGCAACAAATAGGATTGCACCGAGCAAGACGCTTACGGCAAAAAATAACATAGTCCACAGTTTGGCATCAAATTGTTCTCCTAACAGAGGAGCAAGGGCGACAATCAACAGGGCTGGCAATAAATCCTGGATTTTGTCCATTGTAATCGTTGGTAATGATTGACGTACATCAATGCGATCGGTGCGTTTGAGAATGAGGCATTTTGCCAATTCACCAATGCGAATCGGGAGGACGAAATTGAGGAAGACGCCAACCAGAAAGACCTGGATAATTTTTACCTGGCTTATCTGTCGAACCGGGTTGAGGAAGAGCCGCCAGCGCAACGCGCGAAAACAAAAGGCCAGTATGAACGAGAGGCTAGCGAGAAAGGCAAAGAGCACTCCCTGGGGCGTTGTCAGATTTTTTTGAAGCGTACGTAGTATCTCGATTGGGTTCACATAATAGAGAACCAGAGCAAAAAGGACAATGCCTACTAGCAAGCCCGCTGCTGCCCGTGCAGTGGGCGACCGCCAGAGAGCCACTTTGCCAGCTGGTAGCGTTGCCGCTGACAAAGGGGTCGTTGTTGGTGAGATTTGAGGATATTGGTCTGTTTCCTGGGAAACGTGTGTCTGTAAGCCTGGGAGTTGTATGCGCTGATGCTGAGTAGTATCCGGTAATAATGATGGTTGGTCTACCTTACCTGGTAATGTCTGTCCACTCGGCAATCGCACCAGTTTTATGCGGGCTAGTCGGGCTGTCGTCGTTGTAGTTACGGATGGTCGATTTGGTTGTGTCACAAAAACCTCGCTTGAAATAGATTGAAATGAGATGTGATCTCGTCAGCTTAAATGGTGAGTTGCTGATGAAACTGACCAGATTATGGGTGTAGGTGAAATGTACTATTTGAATAGCTGTGCTTGTTCTTTCTATGTAATGTCGCGCTTGTAAACCTTATAGGCGACAAGAATGAGACAATTATTAAATGAGATAATTATTAGGAGGAATGGGGGATGAGACGGGGTTTCATTGTATCTTGACGAATAGTCAGGGGAGGCACTACAATATCAACAATCATATAAACATTGAAGTGTTTTCCAGTTGTTAGTAATAGCATTTCACCTGGAGGTATATTTTCATGCCGTTATACGAGTACTATTGCTCGGACTGTCAGGCCAAATTTGAATTGCTGGTCAGCCATCAGCACGCAGATGGGGTTGTCTGTATGAAATGTCAGAGCGAGAAAGTGCGCCGCCTGCTTTCGGTCTTTGCGTCTCAGCGGGGCAGCAGCGAAGATAGTTCTTACAATGATATGGCCCCTTCAATGGGTGGAGGATCTTGTGGTTGTGGTGGTGGTGGCTGTGGCTGCCATTAGTATTTGCTACTAGTGCAAAGGCGATCAGGTTATATCGATCATGTTTAGTAAAGTAAGTTATCGACGCGGCGTGATCGAGGGGGTTATTCTCTTCACGCTGGGTCGGCTCGGTGCCTTAATTACCCCCAGCATTTTTCCTGATTGGACCAGTGTTGTTGCTCCGCTGATCTTTATGACGCTGGAGTATATACTGGCTCCATATTGGGCTACTCGTCGTATTGCAGCGCCAAAGCGAGAGCGTTTGAGCAAGCGTTTCTGGCTGCTTGGACCGCTGCTGGCGAGTATCTGTTTCATCATTGATCTGGTCATTACGCTGAGTTGCGGGTTGCCCATCACCAGCTTTCTAGGGACACAATTGGGACCGGCTCTGCCGCGTCTGCTCAATGATGGTCCCAATCATCTCACGATGGCCGATTTCGCCCTCTATGAATTCAGGACGATATTGGCGCTCTTTGCCTTCTATACAATGGCGGTGGTTTGTACCAAACTGTCGCAAGGCGGATTTTTGCGTTTCACTATGCCAGCAGGGGGCAACCGCGTAACCCTGTGAGGAGAAGGGAGAATGAAAGCCTCCCTTCTTAAAATAACCCCTCCAGTGCTTAGCCCAGCGTTACCGCGATGAGCAGCGTAATCAATCCCACCATACGTACGATATCTCCGAGATTGTCAAAAAGTGTGGCAGATGTGACCGAGTACTGCAACACAATAATGAGATAGCCAAAGCTCAAGAGTAAGAAAGATGTTGCCATGAGGAAGCTAAAGCGCGTCTGTTTGCTCATGAACGCCGCTATGTAAGAGAAGAAAATAGCGAAGCAGAGCACGGCCCGGGTACTACGCAGCACGAATTTGACGGCGACATTGGGAAAGTCGGGAATAAAAGGAGCAGTTAACAGGAGGATGAGCGCAAGTAGCGAGCAAATAATCTGCCAGCGCATCAACTTGCCCTGATATTCCTCGTTGCCGCTGAGCAGGCTCAAGAAGATAAAGAGGAAGCTCACCGCCTGTCCAATATAGAGAAACCAGTTGGTATGCAATGTGATACTGGTCAGGGTGTTTGCTGCGAGATCAGCCAGGGCTGTGAGCGCAATGACCGCCATTGCCAGACCAAGTATAAACAGGCGTGGACTGCGAATACGGGCATATAGGTAAAAGGCTCTTCCAGCAATAAATATAGTAACGATACTTAATATTATAGCTAGAATGTTGGGGATCAGAGCTGAAATCATAAATATAATCTCCTTCTGGCATAAAAAATAATTATTAACATTGGCTGATCCAGACTAGAAAAAAAAGGTTGTCAGGGGAGAAAATCGACCGGGTTGACCAGTTTACCCCCTGGCTCGTATAACTCTACACGACGCTGAGCTATCAGCATTTTCGTGATGCGCACAAGTTCCTGGGCCTCTAAACCTGTTGTACGTCTGAGCGCGTCCATGTTTTTGCGACCATCGATCGCACTATAGACGCGGCGCGCCTGTTTATCAGCGATATCGACTGAACGCGATAAAGGATTGCTGGACATCAGTAGCTCATTTTCACGCCGACGATGGGGAATAAGTATCCAGAGATGCAATGCTGGATTATGCTGGGGTATCGGCGTTGCCATCTCGTAAGGCGAAAAAGGTGGTGATGTAATTGGATCGACCACGAGCAGTCCACGATTTTTCGCGATTAACACAGTCTGTGGTAGGAGAACTTGAAGTGTTGCAAGTGGGTCGTGAGAGCGCCTCTCATGCTGAAACAGCAGGATGGCGAGCGTAAAGGGAACCGGACGACCTGTGCCTGGCGGCGTCTGACGAGCCGGGGAGAGCCGCTCAACCGTATTATGAAAATAGTAGCCTGCAACATAGTTCAGCCCATAGCGGGAGAGCGTAGATGCCGGATAGTTGGAAAAGAGTCGTTTAACAGCTTGCAAGGGATAGTGCCGTTGTTCGCTAAAAAGGCGAGTTGTAAACTCCGCGATGTGGTTGTTCGCGACAACGTGTTGCGGCAATGTCGTATCGCGGGTGACAAGCGTACGCAACTGGAGCGCAAGTTGGCCCGTCATATTGGCTTGCAACGCCCAGATTTCTGCAACCTCAGCCTGACAATGTTCGATTAATTGAGCAGCCAGCCATTGAAATAGCTCGTCAATGTGATGCATATCAGTAATGGCTTTTTGTAAAAGGGAGAGGATAGCACGCGCTTGTTCTGTTATCTTTTCTTGAGAATCTGCCGTGTCTTTGCTCTCGAAATTGCTCATAATTCCTGGGCTTTCTGTTGAATGTCCTGCGGCCAGTGAAAGAGAAGCTTCTTTATATGCATCTTGTATGAAAATATGTGCGATGAAATGACGAAAACGCTCGATAATAAGACGTATCTTTAATGCATGTAAAATGCAACTCTAACACGTATCAAAAATACAGGTTTATTGTATCCCACTTGTAAATAAAAAAATCATTAAAAATAAGTAGAGTGGTGCTAAAAAATAGGGTGTATGTAAAAAAGAGTATGATTTGTGTTTTTAAGTAAGGAGAGGGACATAGGCTGAACAGTTCCTGAGAGCAGGTGGTTGGATGGCGTTATACCGAACTCCTTGTCCCTGTGGTATGATGCGAAGGAGAAGCAACTCGGGCGACTCGATTTGATGTGTATGGTTGAGAAAGCTGTACTGATGGCTTGCTGGGCAATGGGAAGAGTGAGAAAAAAGTACCTGTTAAAGTGGAGGAAGAGATATAGTGTAAGTTGAGGAGGAAACTTGCTTCTCATCAGGACATTTGTTACAATGACGGTGCAGCATAATGCTAAGCTTGTCTCATCTGGCAGGAGAGAGGAAAGGTACGGTAGCAACCTGTGTCAAAAGTGTACGCTATTGCGAACCAGAAGGGTGGCGTGGGAAAAACCACGACTGCCATTAACCTTGCTACGTATCTAGCAGCCGCAGGACGCAAAGTATTGCTGGTTGATATAGACCCACAAGCAAACACTTCCAGTGGTATAGGTGTATTAAAGCAAAAACGACAGTATACAATTTATGATTTGCTTGTACAGCAGCAAGATAACGTCTCAATATTTGATGTGATCGTTCCCTCGCCCCGGCGAGAACTGGTCGTCGCACCCTGTACAGTGGACCTTGCAGCGGCAGAGATAGAACTGGTGGGCGCGCTGGCACGCGAGCAGCGCTTACGCCAGATCTTAGAGCCTATTCGGAACCGCTGCGACTATATTCTGATTGATTGTCCCCCCTCGCTGGGCTTATTGACGATCAATGCGCTTGTTGCAGCTGATGGTGTCCTGATCCCGATCCAGTGCGAATATCTGGCTCTGGAGGGATTGACCCAACTGCTCAATACGATTAATATTGTCAAAAAGCAACTCAATCCATCATTGTCGGTTGCTGGCGTCGTGCTGACCATGTTTGATCCACGCACCCGCCTGGCAGGAGAGATTGTACGTGAGGTGCGTAGTCACTTCCCGGAAGAGGCTTTTCAAACCATTATCAGTCGCAATATCCGTTTGAGCGAGGCTCCCAGTTATGGGCAGGCGATACTGGATTATGATCCCACATCTCCTGGGGCAATGGCTTATCGTGCGCTCGCTGAGGAGGTAATGGCTCGTGGCTAAACAAAAATTCGGTCTGGGGCGCGGCCTCGATGCACTGATTTCGGGTGCCTCGGAGGTGATCGCCTCGCAACAGGTGGTTCCTCAGAGCGAGACAAGCGCGCTTCCCCAGGTGCCCATCGATAGCATCATGCCCAATCCTCGTCAGCCTCGCCGGATCTTCCGTGAAGATGATGCACGATTGCTTGAGCTAAGTGCTTCGATTAAAGAACATGGTGTCCTCCAGCCAATTGTCGTGATGCCCTTGAATACTGCTTCTGATAAAGCGGCGGTGAAAGAGACCTCATCCTGGTTTAGCGACGATGCGGGAGCGTTGACGGATCAAGATGCCACGGCTGAAAAGCCAGTTGTTGATTATCAGATCATTGCGGGTGAGAGACGCTGGCGTGCGGCACGGCTGGCCGGTTTGAAGCAGGTGCCGGTCGTTATTAAGGACGTGACGCCGCAACAGATGCTCGAACTGGCTCTGATCGAGAACATTCAGAGGGCCGATCTCAATCCAATCGAGGAAGCGCTGGCATATCAGGCGTTGGTGCAGGAGTTTGGACTGACGCAGGAGATGGTGGCGAAGCGGGTCGGAAAGGATCGGACAACCATTACCAATGCGTTGCGTTTGTTGAATCTTGCCCCCAAAGTGCGGGAGATGCTGATGTCGCAATCCGAGTTTTTTACAGAGGGCCATGCACGTGCGCTCGTGGGCATAGCACGCGAGGAAGATCAGGAAACGGCGATGGGCAAAATCGTCGCGTTACGCCTGAACGTGCGACAGGCCGAAGAATTGGCGGCGCGTATGAAAGCATCTGAGAATATAGAAGCGGCTGTACAGCAGGTCACAGGGCCAGCGCGTCGCCCTTCCGAATTGGACGCGTTGGAGACGCAGTTTCGCAATGCTTTGATGGTAAAGGTTGATCTCAAATTGAATGCCAGAGGGAAGGGCACGCTGGTTCTGCATTTCAACGACCAGGAAGAACTGGAGAATTTATATAGTCGTCTGGTCAAACAGGAAGAACAAGGATCGTAGGGGACGAGGGTTTAGCCTCGTCCGATGAAGGGGAGAGTAGTTCCCCGTCTGCGTGCGGGTGGCGACGATCCCCGTTTGTAGGGAGGGAAGAATGACGACAGTGGAAAGTTCATTTGAGAAGGTGCGCCCTAAGATGGTGGCGGCACGTATCGAGTTTATGGGCCGGCTGGCAAAGTTTAGCAAGGCAGAACTGGCTCAGCTATCTACGCATGAGGGATACACTCCACTCCGACTGGCCTATCATCTCTATATCGCTGACGGCCTGGCTTTGGACCAGATGCAGCGTGTCCAGAATGAAGAGAATCCGCTCCTGGAAGATCTTGCGGTAGAGGTTCCTCACCTGCTGGAGACTGCGGAGCCGCCCACCTCGCTGGATGCTGTGCTGGGAGGGCTGGTTGCTCGGCGTGAAGAGATTTTTGAGTATCTGAAGAGTCTCCCCGAGGAGGCGTGGGCGCGCCCTTTCCATACCTCAGAGCAGGAAGGGTGCAAGTTCTATCAACTCGTTGATGCTTTACCACAATTTGACCAGGAACATGCCCAACAACTTGTAGCCATAAAAGCGCAAAAAACAGAATAGCATCTCCTCCCTGCTCATCATAGACAGCGCTTTTATTTCGTTGCTTCAAGCTCCTGACGCAGTTGATGGAGGTATGTGCGCATAAACGCTGTGCGCTGTGCTGCCATTGCACGCGCTGTTTCCGTCTCCATTGTCTTCTCCAATTTAAGCAGTTTGGCATAGAAGTGATCGAGGACGTAACGCTTATCGTCGGGAATATGCTTTTCGGCAAAGGGGTCGTCGGGATGGTAGGAGCGCGTCTCGCTTGTCTGCAAGACAATTCCCGTCATGGCCCAGCGCATAATGCCAATCGCTCCTAGCCCATCGAGCCGGTCTGCGTCTCGCACCACATGCGCCTCTAATGTTTGTGGTGGGACGCCGCGACTAAAACTATGTGCAATGATGGCGTGGAGAATAGCCTGTTGTTTGTCAACGGGTACCGCGTATGTGTTCATCAGATCTGTGGCAAGCTGAACGGAGAGATCGGCGTGGTGTCCCGCCTGTTCTTGCGGTGCTGTGCGCCCCAGATCATGCGTCAGCGCTGCCATACCAACAATAAAACGATCTGCTTCCTCGCGCTCTGCAATAGAGAGGGCCAGATGATACACGCGCTGCACGTGCTCCCAACCATGCGCCAGATCCTCGATCCCGCTAAAACGCTGTTGTATCTCTTCATAGACCTGAGCCAGTACCCCTGACTCATTGAAGACTGTCTCCATGCTCTCTGTACTCATTTCTATCTTGATGCAAACATACTATTCTTGTCTGCTTGCTATACTGAATAAAGAAAAGGTTTCGTCAACTTCATCGTCCTGGAAGGAGTGGCCATGCACCATGTCTTATCCTGATGCAGACAATAGGCAGTATACCATAGCTGTGACGGAGCCAGATGGACCTGACCCCGCATTATCGGCCGTTCGAGTGGGATTGCGCGAGGCGGAAAGCCCCGGTGATGATAAACAGACTGCATGCAAGCAGGCCATTCGGGTGCTGCTGGTTGATGATCATGCATTGCTACGCGAGGGATTGAGCCAGCTCTTTGCTTTGGAGAAAGATATCCAGGTGGTTGGCGAAGCTGGTGATGGCTTTGATGCTCTGCAAAAAGTGCGCCAGCTCCATCCCGATGTCGTCTTGATGGATATTCATATGCCTGTGCTGGATGGCGTAACGCTGACCCGGCAGGTGACGCGCGAGTTTCCCTCGATTGCAGTGATTATCCTGACCGTGTACAGGCAGACGCGGCAGATGTTGCAGGCGATAAAGAATGGTGCCAGGGGCTATCTTTTGAAGAGCGCCTCAGCGCGTGAGGTCATCGAGACTATTCGCGCTGTCCACACTCAGGGCGTTGCGCTGCAACCAGGGATTACACGTACTTTACTTGATGAATTCCAGCGCCTCTCTCATGTGGCCGGTGAACATGTAACCGATCTTCTTTCGGAAAAAGAGATTGAAATTATTCGCTATCTGTCTGTCGGTATGAGCAATAAAGAAATTGCCGAAAAACTCGCCTATTCTGAAAAAACTGTCAAAAATTATCTTACCGTTATTTTTCAGAAGCTCCATCTGCGCGACCGCACCCAGGTTGCCATCTTTGCCTTGCGTCATGGCCTGTTGCTTGACGAAGAATTCTGCTAGATTGTTTCTCTCCTCCTTACTGCACTGTGACACAGCTTTCCTTCCCATTCAGGGGGAAGCTGTGCCTTTTTTGTGTGGCTTTCTTCTTGACAAATATATCAAACTGATATAATAATAGTTATATCAGTTTGATATAAAAATTGAGAGAGATAGGAAGAATAACGACCAGCTACAGTGCTATGAGCAACCATGCCTTTTCGTCTGCCTGCTTTTTGCTTGCCTATGTTGTGGGTTTGATATAATGGCAGGGAATGTCAGTACAGATGGAGGCATGCGATGTCTAGAGAGCGCATTGAGAACGAAGTGACCGGGAATGGTGGAGTGAGAGTTGCCGAAGGAGGAGCGCGCAAGCAGCAGACGTATCAATTGTTTGTGTTGGGCCAGTTGATGGATAAGTCGCTGCATGGGTATATGCTGCGCGATTTCCTCTGCAATGTCCTGGGGCCGTTCCGTCAGATCAGTTGGGGGGCGCTCTATCCACTCATTCGTCAGTTGGAGCGTGATGGGTTGATCGCATTGGATATAGAGGGTGATGCGAGGCAGTGCAATACGGAGGCGAGTGGTCGGCAGCGCAAACGCTATCGCATCACTGACGCGGGGAGAGAGCGTTTTCTCGCAATGATGCTTGAGCCTGATGAGTATACGGTCGATACTCCTGAACTCTTTCTGATCAAGTTGATCCATTTTAAATATGTTTCATCCGAGCAACAGCTCGCCATTTTGCAACATTACCTCGGCTATTTGCGCATGGTCGAAAACTATACGCAAATGCAGCAGAGGCGCAAAGAGAACCACCAGGAGAGCTACAAAGATATAGATTTCACGCATATCTTGCGAGGTATATCCTTGCGTCTGCATGGTGTTCAGGCGGAGCTGCAATGGGTGGAGCAGGAAATTGCTCGCGTGGCTGATGATGCCGGGTGAGCCTCTTGAGAAAAGGAGAACGTGATGACGACGACAAATCAAGGACCGAAGCGTCTCTATTTAATGCAACTGGCGACGATGGGGCCGGGAGTACCTGTCCCTGCCTACCTGATTCAAACCGGCGATGGCATCAACGTCCTGGTGGATACCGGTTTCCCGGCTAGCATGATTGGCACAACTAGCGGACCTGGCGGGAGAACGATTGTTATGAACGAGAGCGATTATCTCGTCAACCAACTTGCCGCGCTTGGTCTCAAACCGGGTGATATCAATTACCTGATTTGCACGCATTTTGATATGGATCATGCGAGCAGCCACAACCTCTTTCCTGATGCCGAACTAATAGTGCAACGACAGCATTACGAAGTGGCGAAGGGCGGCCACGAACGCTTTGCACGTAATCGCGAGTATTGGGATGCGCCCAACCTGCACTATCGTCTGGTGGATGGCGATACGGAGCTGTTGCCGGGCATAGAATTGATCGAGACCAGTGGACACGTCCCAGGCCATCAATCGGTCCTGGTGCGCCTTCCAGAAACCGGCCCCGTCCTGCTCGCCATTGATGCCGCCCCTGTTCAAGAAAATCTAGATGTGGAGAAGCGGAAGAAGGGTCCAATGGATATGGACGAAGCAGGGGTTATTGCCAGCACCCGTAAACTTGTCGATCTGGCGAAGCGCGAGGGCGTTACCCTGATTGTTCATGGACACGACGCGAACCAGTGGCAGAACGGAATCAAAAAAGCTCCTGAATTTTACGCTTAAATAACCCCTATATTCGTAGTTGCGCGATTTACCGCGCTGAGTCGCTTTCACCTGAATTGTGAGACACCAGCGCGGTAAATCGCGCAACTACGAATATGGGTGTATATTACGCCTCTTTTTCTAGATTTTTGGGCGATGGATAAGCCGGACCTTTACTCTGAGGGGGGACCGGCATGGTGAACTCGCCAGTGAGGTCGTAGTCACCAATCGTAGTCAGCTTGGCCATGATCGGGTCATGCAGCGAAAATGTGCGAGCATTGCGCCAGAAACGATCGAGCCTATAGGTATTTGAGGTGCTGCGTGCGCCCGTCAGCTCAAACAACTCGCTCGTCGTTTTGACTGCGGCATCGATACATGTAGCTTGAACACGCATACTGCCTATGAGTAGTGGAGTAAAATCGGCACCTTCTTCCATCTGTTCCAGTTGTCGGCTCACTTCGCGCTGGAGTGCGTGGGCGGCCGCAAGGCGGCTTGAAAATTCTCCGATACGCAAACGGATAATGGGATCAGTTTTGGGATCTTCCCATCCAGGAGTGATGGAACGTTTGGAGGTGCGCACATAATCGAGTATGGCATCGTAGCCGCCTTCCCCGTTGCCCAGCGTAATACTGGCATACATCAAAAACATCAATGTCAAAAACAAAGGAGTAAAACCTGTAATAGGCATATGCCAGCCATCAGGGACAAACACATCTTTATAGGTAATCGTCTGGCTGACCGTCGCGCGTTGTCCCATATTATCCCAATCATGATGCAGCGTCACTCCGGGAGCATCCAGACGTACCAGCCCTGCATATAGACCTTGCTCTCCTTCAAGAGTATGCATGACATGAGCATAGTGCGCTCTACCACTCCCTGTATTGAAAGTTTTGGTTCCGTTGATGATGATGCCACCATCTACCTTGCGTGAGATGACGGAACTACCAGTTCCGGTATCAGCATGAGAGCCGATAAAGCGGATATCCTCTTCAAGAGCTTCTCGTGCCAGTTGTTGTTGTGTCTCTTTGGGTAGGGCGCTGTGCTCGTGAAACAGCAGGCGCAACCCGGCTATTTGGGTTACAAAAATCATGCCAGTACTACCTTCGCCTGCACAAAGATGAGTAGCAATTTCGACAAGGGCTTCACTATTGGAGTTCATCTTTCTGTCCCAGAGACCACCATATTCCACAGGAATGCTCAGCCGGTACAATCCTGCTTGCCATATCTGTTGAAGATTCTCTGTAGGGTCTTCTCCTCGTGCATCAATCTCTGCCGACGTTTGTGCAAACTTCTTGCGCAGTGCTTGCGCACGCTGAATCATCTCCTGAATTCCTGTTGTTTGTATAGCATGATGTGTTATCATCAGTAAATCCTTTCTATTCTATGAAGAGAAGTAATTCTTCTTGTTGTTGCCGCTTCTTGACTATAGCAGTATACTGATGCCATGTCCAATATATGTTGTTTATCCTGGTAAGAAGTTTGATGTATAACCAGAAGATAGAGTTGCGTCACTTACGCTATTTCGCGGCAGTTGCTCAGGAGCTTCATTTCAGCCGTGCCGCTGAAAAATTGCTGATTGCGCAGCCGGCGTTAAGCCAGCAAATACGGCAATTGGAGCGGATAGTGGGGGCGCGTCTCTTCGAGCGCAATCGTCATAGCGTGACATTGACGAATGCAGG
This sequence comes from Reticulibacter mediterranei, assembly GCF_016587455.1. Taxonomy (NCBI): domain Bacteria; kingdom Bacillati; phylum Chloroflexota; class Ktedonobacteria; order Ktedonobacterales; family Reticulibacteraceae; genus Reticulibacter; species Reticulibacter mediterranei. Next base: position 4,727,774 of record NZ_BNJK01000001.1, read on the forward strand.
GCAGGTGTTTCTGAAAGAGATTCTCCCGATTTTGGAGCAGGTGGAGAATGCCATCAAGTCCGCGCAAGAAGCGCATCAAGGATTGGTGGGGAAGCTCTCTGTTGGCTATTTTCGTCACGCGCCAGGGGCGGATACCTTTCTGCCTGATGTTATGGCGCTCTACCGCCAGCGCTTTCCTGCCGTCGATATCGGTCTGAAAGAGATGCATCTGCAAGAACAACACAATGCACTTGATGCTCAGCTAATCCAGATCGCATATACGATAGGCATAAAGGATCAGGATATGGCAACGGAATTTGACATAGAGGTTATTCAGCAACTTCCAATTGTGGTTGTATGTACGTCACAACATCGCTTTGCATCACAGCCATTTGTTCTGCTTCGTGATCTTGTTGATGAACCTTTTATCTGTTCCTCGCATTCGAGCGCGGGTGTTCTCTATGAACAGATGATTCGGCTTTGTGGCTTCAAGCCTCATATTGTCCAGGAAGTCGCTGATATTCCGATGATCCTCGGACTGGTAGCTGCTAATGTTGGTATTGGCTTGTTTCCTATTTCGCCGATGCTTCTGCACCGTCAAGACGTTGTGATCTGTCCTCTTGCCGATATTGATATCACCTTTGAAGCATTCCTGATGTGGAGAAAGCAGGAGACCTCTCCTCTGGTCGAGGCATTTCGAGACCTCGCACGCGAGGTCTGGAGCCAGCAAGAAAAGAAGGTGAAAGAAAGCAAAGAGATGCAGGTAGGGTGATGCCGAATATGGCAGGGGTGATGGCTTGTCCTCGCCCTGGTTCATCATACATACAATAGGGGCAAGACAGACGAGGACAAGCCATCACCCCTGCCATATTCGGGTGGTGCGCTCCCCATCTCATTTTATGGTGGCAGCAATTATATCTCTTTGACCAGATCCTCTTGCAGTTCGGTCCAGAGATCCCTGATATCCTTCTCGCTGGTGCGCAGGTTGCCAATCGCGACACGAATTGTGAAGCGCCGATGCAGCTTTGTGTGGGAGAGCAGGAAGCGACCAGTAGCGTTGATGCGGTTCATCAGCCGTTCGTTGAGAGCGTTCAATTGTTCCTCGTCGTCCATGCCTTGTGGATGGGCGCGCAGACAGACCAAGCTAAACTGTGTCGGAGTCATGCGCTCGAAGTTGGGCGATGCATCGAGCCAGCCTGACAGTAATTGCGCGAGGCGGCAATGTTCGCGGATGCGTGCCGCGAGTCCCTCGTGCCCGAAGTAGCGCAATATCATCCACAGTTTGAGCGAGCGGAAGCGGCGGCCCAACGCGTTGCCATAGTCCATCAGGTTTGGCGTCTCGTCGCCCAGGCTCTCGTTTGTACGCAGGAATTCGGGGATCAGGCTAAAGGCTGCTTTCATCACTTCTGGCTTGCGAGTGTAGAGTACGCTACAATCCATCGGTGTAAAGAGCCACTTGTGCGGATTGACGATGAGCGAATCGGCTCGTTCGCAGCCCTCCATAATCCCGCGCATTTCGGGAGCTATCGCCGCCATACCGCCATATGCTGCATCGACATGGAGCCAGAGGTGGTGGCGTTCGCAGATATCGGCGATCTGTGGCACGGGATCAATGCTGGTGGTGGAGGTCGTGCCAACCGTTGCAACGACGGCAAACGGGAGCCAGCCAGCCGCCAGATCTTCCTCTATTGTGCGTTCCAACTCAGTAACATCCATACGAAACTGGTTGTCTGTGCCGATCTTGCGCAGTCCCTCCTGTCCAACACCCAGCACGATTGCGGCCTTATCTGCTGCTGAATGAGCTTCCTGAGAGCAATAGAGGCGCAGGCGTGGCACATCGCTCCGTCCCCCTATCCCTTTCTGGCGAATATAGAGTTTGGGAATGGCTTCGCGCGCGGCTGCCAGGGCGTAGAGAATGCCGGTGGAGGCCGTGTCGTTGATGACGCCAAACATGGGATGTGGCAGGCCGAGCAGTTGTCGTAACCAGTCCAGTGTGATCTGTTCCAGTTCGGTGGCGGCTGGCGAGGTGCGCCAGAGCATCGCATTTGTATTAAGCGCCGCCGTTAGCATTTCGCCCAGGATGCCGGGACCGGAGCCAGTGTTGCTAAAATAAGCCATGAAGCCGGGCGCGTTCCAGTGTGTTATGCCGGGCATCAGTTGTTTGTCGAAATCTGCGAGAATCTGCTGCATCGATTCCGGTTCTTCGGGCGGCTTTGCTGGCAGCACGTGGCGAATATCTCCCGGTGCAAGTTGCGATAACACGGGATATTGCGCGGCGTTGCTAAGATAGTCGGCGATCCAATCCACGGCCTTGTGACCGTAGCGACGAAACGCCTCCGGGTCCATATCACCCGTTGCTGTGGGCTGCTGTGCGGCATCCAGCGGTGTTTGCTCTTCCATCTATCGGGATCTCCTCATAGTGAAATGTGTCGATATGGTGTTCCTGAGTACAGGATAGCATAATTGTCGAGCGAAGTATCGTGGTTGTTGGGGGGGGTGAAGTGAAAAATATCAATATGAAGCTTGCAGGGAACGTCAGGTTACATACTGGTTGCTTCATGACGCCACAAGCGTGAAAGCTATTTAAAGTGTCAGGAAGCAGGTATTTATTGATTTAGCAGGATAATCTCAGCATCTTCGCGTGTTTGGGCAGTGAAGAGTTTGACGATCAAGCGTTGAATTGTGTGATGGTCCTGAATATGCTCCGTTTGTTTTTTTGCCAGGCTTGCCAGATCTGGAAAACGGGCCTCCACAGCATGGAGCAAGGTCTCGCGCGATTCTCGAAGCATTTCCTTTGCTGCCTCTTCCCGTCCTTTTTCACGACCCTGCTCAATGCCCTGTTCGATACCTTGTTCAATGCCTTGATTCAGCCCTTTTTGCAAAATGTACTTATAAAACAGACTCTAAAACAGACTCGCCTTGCCATCATCGGATCTACACGCTTCTGGAATTCGATGTGCAGCAAAGCCTCTCGTCCGTCAATACTAATTTTATACAATACATCCGCGTTGCGCGTTTTTGTCGTCGTTTTCAATTCCAACGGCGCTTTCTCAAGCAGTGTTGCCCCTGGCATCAGCCATTGTACAAAGTCTTGAGAACTAGCCGCAAACAAGCGTTTGAAAGTATCATCCTATTGGGGAGCCATCTTCTCTTATTTCTCCTCCCTCGCGACATATATAAATATTATACTTTTTGATAGAAATCAAATTTATATTTACATTTTTAAATATAAATAAGGATCTGAAATGCATGAGATTAAAAATAAGAAATGAGATTACTCTATAGACCTGCTAGTCCCTGATGGTCCCCTTCTTCCTGCATCTGTGATACAATAGCGTGGGCTTGAATGACGTTATAGCCGCATGCTCGTGAGACGCCGTTCCTCGTGTTGCCTGTAGACAGATCGTATTTCTTCTTTGATATGGAGCGTGATGATGTTGGAACAGATAGATTTACTGGCTGGATTGAACGAACCACAGAAGCAAGCCGTAACAACGACGCAGGGGCCAGTCCTGATCCTGGCGGGACCGGGTAGCGGCAAGACACGCGTCATCACTCATCGTATTGCCTATCTCGTTCAACATGAGGAGATCCTGCCGCGACACATTCTCGCCGTGACCTTCACCAATAAAGCGGCGAAAGAGATGCGTGAGCGGCTAGAAAAGCTCGTCGGTATCAGTGCATCGAAAGAGATGATGATCGGCACCTTCCACGCCATTTGCGCCCGTGTGCTGCGGATGGAGGGTGATTCTCTTATGCCCTGGGGATTGAACCGCTCGTTTGTGATCTTCGATACCGACGATCAGGCTTCCCTGGTGAAGCAGGCGGTCAAAGAACTGAACCTTGATGAGAAGCTCTATCGGCCCTCGCTGATGCACGCACACATCTCACGCGCCAAAAACGATATGCTCAGTCCCGACCAGATGGCGGAACGGGCCGCGAAGTATAGCGAAGAGGTAGCGGCGCGCGTCTATAAAGTCTATCAAAAGCTCTTGCGCCACAATAACGGCGTTGATTTCGACGATCTCTTGATGCTTACCGAACAACTCTGGCGACACGAACCGGAGATCTTGCGGCGTTACCAGAGGCGCTGGCCCTACATCCATGTTGACGAGTTTCAGGACTGCAATTTGCCACAATATAAGCTCATCCGCCTGCTGGGATATGGCTATGGCGAGCAGCATGATGGCACGGGCAACGTTTGCGTGGTGGGCGACGACGACCAGATGATCTACACCTGGCGTGGTGCCAGTGCGGAGAACGTGGTGCGCTTCGAGCGCGATTTTCCTCGGACAAAGATCATCTTGCTGGAACAGAACTATCGCTCCACTCAGACCATTCTCGATGCGGCTCAGGGCGTTGTGCGCCAGAATCGGCAGCGCAAAGATAAGAAGCTCTGGACTGCGCTGGGCAAAGGCGAGAAGATTGTTATTCACGAAGCCTTTAATGAAGAGCAGGAGGGGCTGTATACCGCCCATGAAATCGTGCGTCTGCTGGCGCGAGGTGATATCGAGAAGCGCGGCGATGTTGCGGTGATGTATCGCACCAATGCACAATCGCGAGCGCTGGAAGAGCAATTCCTGCGGTTAAACATTCCTTATAAGGTCATCGGGAGCCGCAAGTTCTATGAGCGCAAAGAAATCAAGGACATGATCGCCTATTTGCGCCTGCTTGCCAACCCACATGACGATCTGAGCCTGCAACGCATCATCAACGTGCCGAACCGCAAGATCGGACCGAAGACCTTTGGCGAGTTGCAACAATGGGCGAACAAACAGAATGTGTCGCTCTATACCGCGCTACAACGTATTCAGGAGCATCCCACGCTGAGCAAGGCGGCCAGAAACTCACTCGAAAACTTTGGCAAATTGCTGCACGATCTTCAACAAGCAATTGAAGAGCTTCCCTTGCCAGATTTGCTGGATCGCATCGCTGAGCGCAGTGGCTATGGCCCAGAGCTGCGCGCCAATCCTGACGAAGAACTGGATCGCTGGGCCAACGTGCTGGAACTGCGCCGGGTTGCGGAAGATTATTCGGAGATTGAGACGCCGGTGGCGCTCGAACTCTTTCTGGAAAATGTCGCGCTGGTCGGAGGCGCTGACACCACGCAAAGCGGCGAAGATGGCACGCTTGTTACAGAAGAGAATAGAGATGCGGTGACGCTGATTACGCTGCACGCCGCAAAGGGGCTGGAGTTTCCGGTCGTCTTTATTGTTGGTATGGACGAGGGATCGTTGCCTCATTCGCGCTCGGTCAGCAAGCCGGAGCAGGTGGAAGAGGAGCGGCGTCTGGCTTATGTTGGTTTCACGCGAGCGATGCAGCGTTTGTATCTGGTGCGCGCTCGTCGCCGTTCTCTCTTTGGAGAGACGCAATACACGGAGCCGTCGCGCTTCCTGAGCGATATTCCACCTCATCTACGAGCCACGCCTGGAGGTGGTCAAAAAAGCACAACAAATACGCGCACAACCAGCAGTCGTCGCCCTGATTGGGATGATGATTTCAATCAAGATCCTTATGGGGAGAGTACCGGGCGCGTCTTCGGCAGCGGTGCGCCGCCAAAAAGCAGCACCTCTCGTTGGTCTTCGCCATCGTCCCGAACAGGTTCGTATTCGTCGCCAGCAGTCCCTCCCTCATCGAGAGGGATGAACCAGCCACCCGAAAGGTCGAAAGCGATGCAACAATTCAAACCTGGGGATCGCGTGCGTCACGGCACATTTGGCGATGGGTTTGTGCTGAAAAGCGAGATGGAGCAGGGCACCGAGTTTGTCGAGGTGCAGTTTCAGGGCAAGCATGGTAAGAAGCGGCTGAGCCTGGATTTCGCGAAGTTGGAAAAGCTGTAAACGTGTGAATATTGAATGAAGAGCGTAGGGGAAATCCTACGCTCTTTTTGTTGCAGTCCAGTTCAGGGTTTGGTTCCCCAGGCTGTATAGTGGAAACACTGGCCGCGATAGTCATCGGAGAGCATCTCGATACTAGCCTGAGTGTGCAACCGTTGCATCTCTTCTTCGGTGGTAACACCACTTTTTACCAGGAATGGGATCAGCAGCCTCCAGGTAGTATCACTGTGTTGCCGCCACATTTCAGCGTCAGGAGTCCATGAGGACACGTCGGGAGTGTGTGCTCTGCCTCCGATGTTTTGAAAGCCAGATTCGTGTAACAGACTGCCGAGATAGAGTGTGAGGCCGATGATGTGACCAGTACGAGAGAAGCTGCGCCCACTGATAAACAGCGCCTTTGCAAAGATGTCCCAAAACTTTTCAAGGGCAGGACTGTTGCTATTGGTGCGCTCCAATTCTGTGAGCCGAAGCGTGCCGCCTGGTCGTAGGATACGTTTGCATTCTTGTAGCAGGGGAGGCCAGCCCTTCGGAGCGAGAGAACTGAAGAGGAAGCGAGCATTGACGAGATCGAATGAGGCATCGGGAAAGTCCAGGGGTTGCAAGATGTTCATGGTTTGAAACTGGACGTTTTCAAGCCTGCGTACTTTGGCATGCGCTTTGACGTATTGCAGCAACGAATCGTTGTTGTCCACGCCTGTTACAGAGATCTCAGGATACTGGCGGGCAATATCCATTGCCCAGCCGCCGGAGCCGCAGCCCAGGTCGAGGACATCATTGATGCCGGAGAGGTCGTTGTTGCGCTCGACGAGAACTCCCCCCATCGAGCGCGTCAAAAGGGCATCTATATTGAAGAGCCACGCTATCTGGGGGTTGCTCTCTGCGATGATAAATGTGTTATCGGGCTGTTGGGCGTCTTGAGTCATGTCGGCCTCCTTGCATTATGCAAAAGGTTTTACAATGTGTGTTGGAGCGCCAGCCAGCGCTCGATCAATGGTGTAAACGTGTGTGGTGAGAAAAACTGACGGACTCGTTGGTTGCCTTGCAAATAATACTCTTCATATAACCACAAATCATGGGTGCGTATCCAGCTATAGACATTTGCTGTAATATCCAGTTCTTTCGAAGAAAGCGGTAGCTCCCGACGATATGCCTGCATCAGGCAGTGAGTTTCTCCTCCAAAGCGATCTCGCTTTTTGCGGCTGTCTTGAGCTTGCGCGCAATGCCCCACCAGAAGCAGCCCATTGTCAGCGCGAGGACAGCGGTATAGGGCAAAAGCGACCAGATCCCGCTATATTGTGCCAGCGTGCCAGCAAACCAGGGGAAGATTGCGATCCCTAGCGTACTCAGGCCAATCAGGAAGCCAATCGTGTTGGCAACCACACGAGCCGGAACCAGATTCGGCACCAGGGCGACGGTTGTGGGATAGATCGGACCGATGCTGAAACCGATCAGCCCAAAGCCCAGCGCATCCGCTGCCACACCTGGCACTGTTGTCAGGATGAGCAGGCCGAGCAGCGTGCCGCCAAGCGCGAGATACATCATACCAGAGATACTGATGTGCAGCCGTTTCGCCAGATCACTGAAAATAAAGCGCCCCAGCGTCAAACCCATCCAGTACCCGCTGACAATCCAGCCCGCGAGCAGTTCTGGCTCCTGCCGCTGCTCCAGCAGGAAGCTGTAGGCCCAGTTGCCTATGCTGGTCTCAACGCCACAGTAGACGAAGAGATAGAACGTCGCCAGCCAGACGATAGGCAGCTTGAGCGCGGCCAGCAGACTGCTTTCGGCTGATGTGGTCAGTTGTTGGGCCTTTTGTCCTTCCATTGCTTCTCCCGACTCTTCAGCGGTAATTACAGGTGGCTGGTGAAAGAAAAATATGAAGCCAACCAGCAACAGGAGCGTTACGGCGGCCCAGACAAGGAACGTCGCACTCCAATCCCATTGGGCGTTGAGCAGGAAGCTTGCCACGACAGGACCGATTAAGGCTCCAACGCCGAAGAAGGCATGGAGATAGTTCAGGTAGGAAGTATTATTCTTAGGAAGTGCGGCGATGAACATGTTCAAGCCTGCCTCGATGACGGCAACTCCAATGCCCATGAAAATGCGGGTGAGCAGCACCAGTGCGAATGGTGGCTTGATGAACAGGATCAGGTTGCCAGCGAGAAAAGCAGCAGTGCCAAGAATGAGATACCAGCGCAACCCTAACTTCTGAGTGAGAAAGCCGCTACAGAGCGCGGATAGAAAATATCCGGTGGCGCTGGCGAAAAACAGCAGGCCCACCACCGATTTGTTAATGCGATAGAAATCGCTCAAGCCTGGCAGCAGGACGCCCCAGGCACCTGAGAGCAGACCGACGAGCAGCAGACCAAAAAACGCCATCCCGATCTGGAGGCGTAGTAGAGATTGTTTCTGTGTACCCACGTTGTTTCCCTTGTTGCTCTTTACTCAGGCCAGGCAGCATGTACCAGAGCAGGAAGTACGATGCCTGCGCGACCGTTGATATGGTAGAGAGGAGGAGCTTCCAGCGGTTTCACATCCAGATTGAGAATGACAACGGTTGCGCCAAAGCGTTGAGCAACGCGTGCAAGCGAGGCGGCAGGCTCGACAGTGCCAGATGTGCCTATTGCGAAAAATACGTCAGCATGTACTGCTGCTTCGACCGCCGTTTGAAATGCCTGTGCGGGAAGGGACTCCCCAAACCAGACAACATCGGGACGCAACATGCCACCGCAACGCGGACAGCGTGGCGGAACTTCCTCGCTCTCTTCCCGGTTCTCCACCACCACATTCTCATCAAAACATTTTGTACGCCTGATATTCCCATGCAGTTCTATAACGCGCTGGCTTCCGGCCTGTTGATGCAGGCTATCGACGTTTTGCGTGACCAACATAAACTCAGGAATATGCTGCTCGATTGTCACCAGCGCTCGATGACCTGCATTTGGCGTCGCCTGAGATACCAGTTCGCGCCTCCACGCATACCATTCCCAGACCAGACGCGGATTGCGCCGAAACGCCTGGGGTGTGGCGAGATCTTCAGGCCGATATTTCTCCCAGAGGCCCGTCATGGGATCGCGAAACGTGGGCAGACCACTCTCTGCCGAGATGCCTGCGCCCGTCAACACTGTGACGCGTTGTGCCGTTCGCAAGGTTTTCACCAACTCTGGTGGAACTATCTGGGAAAAAGCATTGTGCATGTCCATGATCAACTCCGTCCGAACTTCGTCTGAGCGTTCGTATCCATGCTGAACTCTATTGTACCCCGATGGGATGCGGCTCTTCAATATCGCTATGTGATGATAGGTATGCCAGCAATCGAAATATGATAAATTCAAAAATATAAATGTATTATGTCTTGTGCAGCTTATAATGTATAATTTTATTGGAGATTGTCATAGGTATTTTGTCTATAAATTTCACTTAATTGGACATTTACTTGATATTTTTTGCTTTGTCTAATATACTTCCTAATGTTGATGTGATAATCGTATCTTGCACGTCAACTTCATGGAGCTTCTTCGGCTCTTCTCATCAGAGTAAAGAGGACTGGCTAGGTTAGGTCGTGGATGTTTTGTCGCTGATGGATGATCAAGCACACATGCTTTTCCACGCTCACTACTCAGACTCTCCAGGAAAAGGCTTTGGACATATATTCTATATTGTGACACAAAAAATAGGCTTTTTTAAATAGGTGATGTAGGGTTGTTTATGTTGAGTATCAGGCTCACTTCTTAGAAGGAAAGCTGTTGTATGACCACTGAAAGTAGTCCGTACGAGTTGAAGGATGTGGATATATCCGGTCCGACCCAATCTTTGAAAACTATCGTTGTAGCGCGTGAACAAAAAAATATACAGAAGTGGATAGGGAAGAAAGAGCAAGCAACTGCACAGAACGATTACTCCGATGCGTATGACCTGAGCATTGTGGTGCCAACGCGCAATGAACGAGAGAACGTCTGCCCTTTATTAGAAGCGCTTCACACTGCTTTGGATGACCTGTCTGTGGAGGTCATTTTTGTTGATGATAGTGATGATGATACCCCAGCGATAATCAATGCCGCCGCATCCGCTTTGAACTCATCTCTGTTTCATATTCATTTGGAGCATCGTTTACCGGGCAAGGCTCGTGCAGGTGGATTGGCAACCGCCGTTGTCTATGGGCTGAATATCGCCCAGGCTCACTATGTCGCGGTGATCGATGCTGATCTCCAGCATCCTCCCGAACAGCTCCGAAAGTTTTATGAGCAGGCGGGCGCTCATAATGTTGACCTGGCATTAGCAAGTCGCTATATCCCAGGTGGCAGCTATCGGGGCCTGGATGGGACGGGACGCCGCCTGATTTCGATTGGTATGAAATGGGTTGCGCGGCTGCTCTTTCCTGAACGCCTGTGGCGTATTTCTGATCCGCTGGGCGGCTTTTTTCTCTTGCGCCGCTCACTGTTATCCGGTGCCTCACTGCGTCCCGTTGGTTATAAAATTCTGCTAGAGATCCTGTTGCGTTGTCAGTGGCGGGATGCGCTTGAGATACCATATCATTTTCGGGCGCGTATACACGGACGCAGCAAGGCCGACATGAGCCAGGGCCTTATGGCTCTGCAACACATGTTGCGGCTGTGGATTGAGATACCATCGGCGGGGCGTATCTGGAAGATCGGCCTGTTGATACTTTTAAGTCTGTTCGTGATGCTGTTCTCGTTTGCCGTCCAGACACTTGTTTCGTCTCTCTGGGGCTATCTCGTTCTTATTGTTTTTGCTGCAATAGCTGCCCCGATATTCTTGCTCTTGAATCGCTTCGTCTTTCCCTCACAGGGTAAGGTCGTGCCTGTTCAGCGTTCTGTCGAGCTGGAACCAGTAGATGAAAAAACGGTATTGCTCCCCATTCGCACCACTCCAAACGAGGAGATTTCAGACCGGAGAGTCGAGATTGCGGAGGCGGCGACCGCCTCGCTGCAAACGATCGAAATATCAGAAGCTACAACTACGCTGATGCGAGCTATGGGGACTTCGGACCAGAGCGAGGCTCCTACTATCGTGCATCCATCTGTAAAGCTCAGCCAGATCGCGACCAGAAAATTGAGCACTGTCATACTTCCTAAGAAAAAGCAGGACTGTGTACTGCCTCGGAAGCAGAAGCCAACGAAAAAACTGGAAGCGGTTGTTGCGGTGGTGACGGTGGCGCTCGCTGTTGCCTGGATTTCCTATACCCTCCCCGGCGCGTTGCTGGTCGTTGCCGCCCTGTGCATCGGTGCTGCGATTGTTTTCACGAAAGATGTGCGGCGCGATCATATGGTGACGATGCTGCTGGCGATTGCGGTTGGCGTATCCAGCGTAGACTATTTGAGCTGGCGTTTTGCTGTGACGAACTGGCAGGGCTGGTGGATGTCGGTCCCGCTGCTACTGGCCGAGACGCTGGGAGCGATTCATGCACTTGGCTTTCAAATTACCATCTGGCCCTGGCCGACCGCAAAAATTGGGAACGGCGATGATCCAACGCGTCACCCGGTTTTCATCTTCATTCCAACTGTGAATGAGGGGGCTGCGATCATCAGATCAACGTTGGAAGGAGTCATTGCAGCCCGCGATACCTATCTGGCGCGCTATCCTCATGGAGAGGTCACAATTGTTGTCTGCAATGATGGTCGGGTAGCAAATGCGCAGAACTGGGAAGAGATAGACATGCTGGCAAAAGAACTGGGCGTGTGTTGCGTGACGCGAACAGTGGGTGGTGGCGCAAAAGCTGGCAATATCGAGAATGCACGTCAACAACTCGGCGCAACTGGCGATACCTTCCTGGTGATTTTTGATGCCGATCAGATCGCGCGGCCCGATTTCTTGCTCAAAACGATTCCCCCATTTCGCGATTCGCGCATGGGCTGGGTGCAGACTGGACAATATTATGGCAACCTTGACAATCCTGTCTCGCGCTGGGCGGATGACCAGCAATCCATGTTTTATAACTTGTTGTGTCCGGGCAAGGCGGCGCTCAATGCTGCATTCATTTGTGGGACAAACGTTGTGATTCGGGCCGCAGCGCTCGATGAGATTGGTGGTCTGCCGCAGGATTCGGTGACTGAAGATTTTGCTGCTTCGATTGCTTTGCATCCTACATGGCGCAGCATCTATCTCACGGATGTTCTCGCCGTTGGCCTGGGACCGCTCGATATGCCATCATATCTGAAGCAACAGAGCCGTTGGGCAATCGGAACGCTCAGCGTGTTTCGTACGCACTGGCGCGAAATCTTGCTCCCCAGGAAAAACGGTTTGAAGATGGCACAACGGCTCCAGTACTTCCTGGCCTGCACATACTATCTCTGCGGTCTGCGCGATTTGATCTACCTCATCAGCCCGCTGCTCTTCATCTTTACTGGTGTCCCTGCTGTGCACGGCTCGACGCTGGAGGCTTTTCTCTCGCATTTCGTTCCCTATTGTGTGCTGAGCTTCACGGCGCTGTGGTATGCCTCGCGCGGTATTACAGGATTGCGCGGCATTATTATTGGCTTCGGTTGCTTTCCCGCTTTGCTTGAGAGCCTGCTTACCGTCATTTTGAAGCGCAAGGTTGGTTTTGCTGTCACAGCGAAGAGGCGCGACGGCAAGCGCTCGTTCGGCTACCTGACCGTCTATTGCTTCTGCTTCCTACTGTGTATCGCCTGCTTGCTCTGGGCAACGCAGGTGAAAGGTCATGAACAGACATCGCTTTTTATTAGCGTCTTGTGGGTGGTTTATTCGATGGTGATGCTGGGGAGCTTTCTCTGGCTCAATTATCTGGATATTCGCTTTAATATCGCCGCGCAAAAGGTTGGGGCAATCAGCGAGAGCGTTGCCTATCAGCTCTATCCGGCGAAGCTGTTGACGCGCAAACGTGGGCTGAACCCTGTCTGGAACCTGGGGCTGGCAGCGCTGGTTGCCTACCCTGTTTTGATGCACGGCTCGCTCACGATGCTTTTTGCAATGCCCTCCGCGCCGTTTGTGATCGGGCAGGAGCGACAGACCGCCCCTTACTTCGGCATTTCGCTGCCTGTGCAACTCTTGAAAAATTGGCCGCCAGTATTGGAGCACGACCTGCATACCCACTTTACCATCGTGGGGCGCACGCAGGATATTCACGATCAGTTTGACACGGCCTGGGCTAACGAGCTAGCGGCAGAGCATGCTCGTCCCTGGATCACGCTACAGTTTGGCGTCTTTGGTCAGAAACAGAAGCCGCCGCTCGATGCCAATTTGCCGGCGATTATCAATGGGTTGCACGATCAGGAGATTAGAGCGTGGGCCGAAGCGATCCGCAGCTATGGCCTGCCTGTCTATCTCACGATTTTGCAGCATGCCGATCGCAACTGGTCGCTGTCATCTGGTGTTGCCAATGGTGGTATCCCGCAGGATGTCCCGGCGGCCTGGCTGCATATGCAATCCATTTTCCGCGAGGAGGGCGCGAATAACGTTGCCTGGGTCTGGGCCGCAGCCGATCCTCTCCACGATCAGCCATATGCGCCTCCTCCATCGACTATTGATGCTGTACTGCAAAGCTTTATTAATTATCCCGGCACGCAATGGGGCGACTCCGATCTGGTATTGCACAATCTGGCGATGCGCTATCCGGGGAAGCCAGTCATTGTGGAGGCCAGCGCGAATGGTCCGGCTGCGCAAAAGGCCGCGTGGCTGATCAAACTGGGGCAGACGGTGAATAACTATCCGCAGGTGCATGCTCTGCTCTATCACGAGGGCGGACCGGCACTCAATGCCACGAAAGCGCAAATTACAAGCTGGTCTCTCGCCTCTGATCCCGCATCCATCAATGCGATGCGTGAGGTAGTGAGCAATTTGCGATAAAGAATGTGCTGACACATTGAGGCGAGCCTGATCCGAATATGGCAGGGGCGACGGCTTGTCCTCGCCCGGCTTCCCAGCCGTCGCCCCTGCCATATTCGGCCTTCCCGGAGGAGTGCGTAGATGCGCCAATTATATACATGTATTAAGGAAAATATATGCAAATACCTTCAAAGCCGCCGCTGGTGGCAACAAAAAAAATCACGCTCAAACGTTCCCTGATCAACGTTACCTTGTCTCGCTGGTCGCTGCCCTTGATTCTGGCGTTTCAGGCTATGCTGGCCTGGACGCTATTGCAGAATACCGCCTTTCAAGACGAGGGGCTGTATATCTACGCCGGGCGGCAGATCTTACAAAACTGGTTCTGGCATCAGCCCCTCTATGATCGCTATAGCTACTATTTTTCGGGGTATCCCTATGTCTATCCGATTATAGCCGGGGCAATCGACATGTGGGGCGGGCTTGAGGTCACGCGGCTCTTTAGCTTGTTTTGTATGCTGATTGTCACCTCCTGTGGCTACTATGTCACCAACAGGCTGTTCAACCAGAAAAGCGCTGTTTTTGCGGCTCTCTTCTTTGTCTGTCAGGGACCAGTCCTGTTTTTGAGTCGTCTCGCGACCTATGATCCTCTGTGCCTCTGTCTCTTAGCGTTGGGAACGGCTCTGGCAGTTCGAGTCAGTCTGGTGCGGCGACCCTGGCTGGCTCTGTGCCTGGGACCAATTCTGGTGCTGGCATTTGGAGCGAAATATGCGGCACTGCTCTTTATACCCTGTGTTCTCGCCACGCTTGTCCTCTCAACCCTGCTCAAAGGGGGATGGATCGCTATGCTGGTGCGAACGGGTATGGCGCTCTTCTCGCTGGCTGTGGCGGGAACGCTGGCATCTCTGGGCGTGATCCATTTCGATCCTAATATGCTCCATGCGCTTGCGGCCACCACGACGAACCGCCTTGTCATCCAGGCATACTCGCGCGCTGGTTTATTAGAACATGTCGTACAGATGGCCGGTCTAGCGTATGCCATTGGGCTTGTAGCCCTGGTCTTTGCGCGAAAAAAGCAGGCGTTGATCGTTCTGCTGTTTTTGGGAGCATCGCTGCTTGTGCCTGCTTATCACATTTACAAAGCGGAGTTGATCTCGCTGGATAAGCACCTGGGATTTAGCATGTTCTTTATGATGCCTGCTGCGGGCTATGCTCTGGCGTCGCTCTCCGGGTTTCGTCGCGTCACCTCGCCCGGGCGCTACTGGCTCTCCGGCGTGGCGATCTGTCTGGTGCTGTTCATGATCGGGACGCGGGAGGCATTGGATATGTATGCGATCTGGCCCCCAACCGATCAGCTGGCCTATGTGTTTAATACGCAGGTGCGCCCCGGTGGTGGTCACTATCTGGCAGAACAGTTCGAGTCGTCGCGCTACAACTTGCGCAACGATACCTATACGTGGCAGTGGACTGGCCTCGATTTTTTTGAGTATAAAGATAAGCAAGGACGCTACTATGCAGGCAACGACGCGTATGTGAAGGCTGTTGATGATGGCTATTTCGACCTGATTCAGTTGAACTATGGCTATAATCTTCAGACCTCGCTCTTGATCGCTAAAGCCATTGGGCAGAGCAAGAAATACGATCTCATCGAGAAGATACCCTACCGCGACTATTACGGGACTGGCTTCTACTGGATATGGCGCAAACGTTGATCAGTGTGGCAAAAAGATCAGATTGAACAGGAACAGGACGCCAAAGATGTAGACCAGGGGATGGACTTTGCCTCCCTGCCCGGTCACAAGCTTGAGTATGGGGAAGAAGATGAAGCCCAGAGCAATCCCGGTGGCGATACTGGATGTCAGCGGCATGCTCAAGATCACCAGGAAGGCTGGAAACGCTTCGTCGAACTGATCCCAGTTGATATAACGCACGTTACTTGCCATCAATGCGCCAACAATAATCAGCGCCGGACCCGTGATAGCTGCCTCGCTTGCGATCGCGCTGATGATGGGATAGAAAAAAGCGGAGATGGTAAAAAGAATGGCAACCACGAGTGCTGTCAGGCCGGTGCGCCCTCCTACTGCGACGCCGGCGGTTGATTCAATGTAGGCCGAAGTTGGACTGGTGCCGAAGATGGAGCCAATGAGCGTGGCAAGCGAATCTGCCAGGAGTGCTTGTTCGGCTCTTGGCAGTTTACCGTCTTCCATCAGTCCCGCTTGCTCTGCAACTCCCAGCACGGTGCCAGTCGTGTCGAATAAGGTCACGAGCAGAAATGAGAAAATTGCCGCGTACAGCCCGTAATGGATGATATCGCCGATAGCCGTGACCGGGTTGTAGACGACTAGCCCGACTGGTAACGTTGGCAGAGAGATAACACCCTTCAATGTAAATTGTCCAGCGAGCAGAGCCAGGATGCCCGTAATCAGCATGCCGATAAAGAGTGCGCCGTAGACGCGCCGTGCCATCAAGATTGTTGTGATCACTAAACCTGCAAGCGTTAAAAGTGCCGTTGGAGTGAGCAAATTTCCCAGCGCAACCAGATTGTCGGATTGGCTTTGCACAAGGCCGGTGAGCCGTAAACCGATGAAGGCGATAAAGAAGCCGATCCCGGCAGCGATGGCATGTCTCAAATTGATGGGGATAGCCTCGATAAGTTTCGTACGAAGCGGAGTCAGTGAGAGCAGGACGAAAAGGATGGCGGCGAGAAAAACAGCTGAGAATGCAACCTGATAAGTTATTTTTTGTGCTTGCACGACGGAGTACGTGAAGTAGGCATTCAGGCCCATTCCAGGTGCAATTGCAATAGGATAGTTGGCAAAAAGGGCCATAATTAGCGTGCCGATGACCGTTGCAATGATTGTAGCCGTAAATGCCTGGGCGAACGGAACTTTTGCCGCCGAAAGCACCAGCGGATTTACCACCATGATATAGGCCATAGTGAGGAAGGTTGTCACACCCGCAATACATTCGGTTTTTCGGGACGGCTTATATCCTTTGACTGTGAACACGCTGACCCTCTCCCTGATTGCTGCAATGATACTCTGATCAAAAGCCTGATATTTTCTCTTTTCGCTTGATGGTGTTTCAACTATATGCACGCTTTTTTCTTGTCGGTGGTTACAAGAAGGACTGAGAGCCAGGAGATATGATGCCTTTGTTGTGGTTATTGCTTTATTTCTTGAGTGTTCTCTGAACATTATTTAAAATTCTACGTAGCATACTTCTTCTTATTTTCATTGACAAAAACAATATTTTTCTGTTAAGCTTATCGTTGTGTCAACTGACTGAATTTGGTTGCTGTAAAGATACTAATTCGTGTTACCCAATCAGGCGAATAGATGAATGACCTCATGATAGCTGCAAACAACATTGAAGTTCCTCATAGATCGACAGCCGTTTCGCCGCCTGGCCGAAAACATCTGTCGAAGTAAGCAAGAGTTTGATAATCTGCGAGTAATAGCGTTATTTTTAGTAGAGTTTTGCACGGTGTCGCGTATAGCAAAAAACTGTAGCAAGGAAGTGGGTTGTAACCACTTTAGGTGCTTGCGCGAGAACTATAATATAGAGATAGAATCTGCTATGTACATTCATATGCAGTCATTTGCACACTTTTGCCATCTCTCCGGTGAGGGGCAGTGAAGGAGTCTGTATGCAAGAAGCGATACAGGAAGCAGCACCCAATTCGGGAAAAATAGCGCTTCGTTATGGTCTTATCTTTGGTCTTAGTCTGGCGGCAGTTGAAACTGTCATTCTGATTGTCAATTCGTCCATCAATAATGCCAGCGCAAACTCTGGCAGTACAGCGGCCAATGCCGCTCTTGGAGGTGCGCTGATTCTCAGTGGCATTGGCTTCTTGTTGGGGCTGGCCGCGTATTTTGTGGCTGGGATTATGGCCGCGAAAAAGACGGGGAAAGTTGCGACGGGGACGCTGGCCGGCTTATGGACAGGATTGTTTTACGGCGTGATTGGCTTTATTGTCAGCATGGTAATCTTTTTTACCATCACATTGCCCAGAATTGAGGCTCTCACGTCAACATCGGCCAATTATGATGCATTCAGGGCCGGGTTGATTGGTGGAGGTGTTGGCTTCGCTGTCTTTGGTATTGCTCTGGCTGTGGGAATTGGCTCGGGTATGGGCGCGCTGGGTGGATTGATCGGTAAGAATTCATCGAGGGTCGCTCCTGCGCAGACGATGTATCCACCTTATCCGCCGCAGCCCTATCCTGATCCGGCACAGCCTTACAATGCTCAGGGGCAGCCTTATCCCACGCCGCCGTCCTATCCAGGCCAGCCCTATCCAGGCCAACCAGTGCCTCAGCCTCCGTATCCGCCGCAGCCACCATATGCGAATCAACCGTATCCACCATCGTATCCATATCCTCCCGAAGGGAGCCAGCCGGCACCGCCCGACCAACCGTACCATCCGTATTAACCCTTTCCTAAACAAGAGAAAAGCGCTCTTTATCGCATTTGTGATAAAGAGCGCTTTTCTTGAAATTTTATAACAAAAAAGATTTGTTATTTCTCACTGTGTTCCGGGTGTCCACCTGTCATCAGGATACCTAGCTGCTCCTCGGTGGCATCAGGCCCGACGATATCGACGATGTTCCCCTCGTACATCACGGCGATGCGGTCTGAGAGCGAGCGGATCTCGTCCAGTTCGGCGGAGATCAGCAGCACGGCTTTGCCTGCGTCGCGCTGTTCGATGAGGCGGCGATGGATAAACTCGATAGCGCCGATATCGACGCCGCGCGTGGGTTGAGATGCCACCAGCGCCTCTGGATTGCAGGCCAGCTCGCGTGCAATAATCACTTTTTGCTGGTTGCCGCCTGAGAGCGCCCTGACAGGCACCTCAATTGATGGTGTGCGTACATCAAAGTCAGTGACCAGTCGTTTTGCCCAACTACTGATTTTATTGAGCAACAGCACCACCTGGCTCCACGAGAACTCGGGCCAGCGCTGGCGACCAAGTATGCTGTTGTCTTCAATCGATTCGGGTAGCACCAGCCCACTGCCGCGCCGATCTTCTGGGATGTGTGCCAGTCCCATTTTGCGCTTCTCACGCGCACTCAATCCAGTGATATCGGTGTTTACTTCCTGTTTGCCATCCCTGACCTTTGCAATGGTGATGGTGCCGCTGGTGAGATGACGCATGCCAGTTACAGCTTCGACCAGTTCTGTTTGCCCATTGCCCTCAACGCCAGCGATGCCCAGGATCTCGCCCGCATGTACATCGAAGCTCGCCCCATGCAATACTTCCAGGCCCAGGTCCGAGTCTGCATGCACGTTTTCGACGTGTAGCACGACCGGGCCGGGTTCGGCAGGCTTTTTGTTGACGCGTAGTAGTACCTCGCGGCCAACCATTAGGCGTGCAATCTCTTTCTGGTTTGTCTCGCGTGTGACCAGCGTGCCAGCATTTTTCCCGCGCCTCAGCACTGTGATGTTATCGGTGAGGTCCAGCACTTCACGCAATTTATGCGTGATGAAGATCACGGTTTTGCCCTGCGCAACTAGGCCGCGAATGACGCCGAAGAGTTCGTAGGTTTCCTGGGGCGTCAGCACTCCGGTTGGTTCGTCCATGATGAGGATATCGGCCCCGCGCGCGAGTACCTTCAGGATCTCGACGCGCTGCTGCAAGCCAACGGAGAGATCTTCGATGCGCGCATCGGGATCGATGGGTAGGCCGTATTGTTCGCTCAAGGCGCGAATATCGGTTCGCGCCTTTTTCAGATTGAGTCCTCCACCCAGGCCGCCCGGCTCGCGTCCCAGAATAATATTTTCTGCCACCGTGAGCGGTGGGATCAGCATAAAGTGCTGGTGGACCATACCAATGCCGAGGTGCATGGCATCGCGCGGTCCACCAATATGGGCTGGTTGTCCATTAATCAGGATCTCGCCGCTATCGGGATGGATCAGCCCATAGAGAATGTTCATCAGGGTTGATTTGCCTGCTCCATTCTCGCCAACCAGCGCGTGAATCTCGCCCTTGCGTACCTGCAAGTTCACATGGTCGTTGGCGATGACGCCGGGCCAGGCCTTACAGATCTCGCGCATCTCAACGGCAAACGGCGAGGATCGCTCCTCAACCGGCCTGACAAGTGTACTTTCCTGCATCGTGTTCTCTCTCCTCTCTCTGCTCAAACACCCTTTGCATGCTCATGTATAGTGTAGATAGGATGAGTTGCTTCGCGGCTACGTTTCTGTCTGCTTTGCTCGGTAGGTTTGCAACAACAATTACTCGGTGCCCGGCTCATACGGGACGCCATCGGCTGCCGGAGCAACCGTCCTACCGACCAGCCCGACCAGGGCAACTAGTGTCAGAAGATATGGCAGGGTACTCAAGAGGTTGGGATCGATGCCGCTATCTTGCAGGCGACCGCTGAGTGCCTCACCCAGACCGAAGATCAGGCAGGCTCCAGCGGCACCCAATGGAATATATTTGCCGAAGACGACCGCTGCCAGGGCAATAAAGCCAGCACCCGCCGTCATGTTCGAGTTGAAGATACCAGCAATCCCGAGCGAGAGAAAGGAGCCAGCCAGCCCGGAGAGGACGCCACTGGCAATCACACAGGCATAGCGAACCGCGCGCACATTGACTCCCGCCGTATCAGCCGCCTGTGGGTGTTCGCCGACCGCACGGATACGCAGGCCAATATTGGTGCGGAAGAGCAGCAATTGAATCCCGATAAGAATCAGGACGGCCAGATAAAAGATGACGTTTTGTTGAAAAAGGACCGGACCGATAAAAGGGATGCTTGAGAGCGGCCCCAGTGCAACATTAGGCAGGCGCAAGTTGTTGGAGAGCGATGGCACACCCTGTCCGGAGGTTTGAATGAAGAGCAGGTAGTTGGTCAGGCCCAGTGCCGCAATGTTGATGGCGACTCCGCTGACGATCTGATCCGCTTTGAAATTGATGGAGACGACGGCATGGACGAGGGCGATAAGCGCTCCGGCGATAAGCGCTCCCAGGATGCCCAGCGTGACGCTATTAGTGGCTTTGGCCGTCATGACGGCTGCATATGCCCCGACCAGCATCATACCTTCCATCGCGATATTAGTAACGCCGCTCCGTTCGGAGAGAACGCCTCCAAGAGCAGGTAACAGTAACAAGGCCGCGAATTGAAGGGTAGCTGCCCACAAATCGCTGGAGGACAGTACCCGCAGTAACACTTGAAAAAACACGATTAGCCCTCCTCGATCCGATCAGAACGACGCTCATGAGCGGTTGTTTCTTCCTCTGTAGCATTGGCTGCCAGCATGTTATCGGACGTATCGATATGCTCATTGTTGGTGTTTTCCACAACCTCGCCATTGGTGGGTGGCAGCGTCGCAACAGTTGCACCAGTAATGTTAGGAACCAGGCTGGGACGACGGCCATTCGCGGTCCATCGGGAAAACGAGCGCTGGATGGCAGGCAAGAACTCTGCTGCGATACTGAAGAGCACCAGGGCTTGCAGGATATAGACGAGATCACCAGGGATATTGGCGGCCAACTGCATATTGTTGCCACCCTGACGTAGCCCTCCAAAGAGCAGGGAGGCCAGCAATACGCCGATAGAGGTTGTGCGTCCCAGCAAAGAGACACCGATGGCGTCGAAGCCAGTAGGATCGATGCTAAAGGTTGAGCCAATCAACTGGTAGGGAGGCTGCCCCATAAGGTGGAGCGAGCCAGCCAGCCCCGAGAGCGCACCAGCAATCGCCATTGCGAAAAACAAGTTGCGCTTCGTCGAAATGCCCGCATATCTTGCTGCTTTCGGATTTTGCCCGATGACGCGCAGTTCGTAGCCAAAGGTGGTGCGCGAGGTGATGAACCAGTAGACAACGAGTGCCAACAGCGCGAGGAGCAGGCTCACATCGGTCAGATAGCTCTGAGGGTTCTCGATCTGCGGGAGAAACGTACCCAGTGTTTGGTTATAAACAACGGCTAGAGGGGGAAGCTGTGCTTGCGGAGGAAGCGAGGGGGTCTGCGTTGCCTGATTAGGCGCTTTAAATGGCACATCGATGAGATAATCGGTGACATAGAAAGCGATCCAGTTGAGCATAATCGTAGTCACGACCTCATGCGCCCCTCGCCATGCTTTGAGAATGCCCACGATGCCACCCCAGATGGCTCCAGCGATCATGCTGCCGATAATCATGAATGGAACGAGCAGCACGCCGGGCAGATGAGAGAACGTGAAGGCGATAATACCGGCAGTCATAGCACCAACTGCAAGTTGTCCTTCTGCTCCAATATTGAAGAGTCCAGCACGATAGGCGATGGAGACCGATAGGCCGGTGAGGATCAGCGGACCGACCTTGACCAGCGTATAGGACAGGCTGTAAGGATCACCAAAGGAGCCGACAAATAGTGATTGATAGGCGTTGATGACCGTTGCAAGGCGATCTCCACTTGGAGACGTGATGAAAATAACGATGCTGCCCGCAATGATCGCCAGAACAACGGCAAAGAGCGGGCGAGCGAGCGAGGCCCCAAGATTACGAAGCCAGGCTAAGATTTTTGTGGTAGGAGCAGGAGTGCTATGTTCAACTGTCCTGCTTGGCACTGGTGGCACGGCCATTGAGCTTCCTCCTGAGCAGGAGGCGGCGATAAGAAGCCGCCATTTTTCGACAAGACGTGATATTCCTATCATAGCAGAAACATAGGAGCACAGCAATGAGCGGAGTGAGCGGATTGTAGTGGGGATGTAATCAATTATGGCGAGCCAAATCTGTTTTTGGAATGCTCAATACAATGTATCTGGAGATACTAATAATTAACGCCAGTTGGCAATCTCTTATGGTACTATATAGCAAGGCAGGTCATAAATAGAAATGCCACCAAAGGTCAGGCAACTGAAAGCAGCGCTCACCAAAGCAGGATTTTCTTCCCGGCCAGGGAAAGGCAGTCATACAGTATGGGAACATCCATTTCTACCTAGAGTCAAAATTACATTAGCTGGCAAAGATGGAGATGATGCCCGGCATTATCTTGTTGACGAGGTGCAGAAAGCATTAGACCAATTGGAAAGGAAGGGAAGATGAATCAGAGACATTATTCGATGATCATCCAGTGGGATAGTCGAGATAACATTTTTGTGGTAAGAGTCCCTGAGTTGCCTGGATGTGTGACACACGGCGATACTTACGAAGAGGCCGTCAAACAGGGCCAGGATGCCATTGAAAGTTGGATTATGGCAGCTATTGCAGATAATGAGCCGGTCCCGCAGCCAAATGTTGCCGCATAATAGCTAGCGAAATGTAAAGAGCATAGAAGCAATAAATTTTGCCTCTATGCTCTTTTTGCGTAACCAGTAACGATTACACAGTCTGCGCTTTGAACGATGTGATCTTCACTGTGACGTCGCTCGGCACCTGGGCGCGAACGCCGCACTGGCCGGTTGGCAGCGAGCTATTGGTTGCGCTCGCCATCCAGCCGCTCGGCTCACTTGAACCCGTTTTCCAGACGTTGGCTGAGAGCGTCGTACCCACTGCGCGGAAGTGGATAGTATACGATGTGTTGGTCGAGGCCGCGAAGGAGACCGATTTGAGTGTGGTCGTGGTGCCGTTCACTTTGGATTGGAGAACCAGGTTGGTCCCATTAATATAAGCTTTGTACCAATTATTGGTATCTTTCCAGCGCAAAGCTGCACCAAGGTTGGCATTGTTGAAGCTGCTGATCGTGCCGCTCAAGACGACTTCGGAATCTCCGGCGGAAGCTCCCAATACAGCATTATAGGCGGTATTGCCGTTGATGGAGAAGACACCGGTATTGGTGGCATCGCTGCCCCATTTTTGTCCATCGGAGGCGGTTCCCCAACCAGTTTGATTGCCGCGCTGGAAGGTATCCTGCCCTATGATGGTGCCGCCAGGGGTCGTGGGAACCGTCGCGGTTGGCGTGGTGCCGCCGCTGGTGCTGGCGCGACCGAGACCATATCGGGTTGAAGTGGCGACAGGTACACCGTTCGAGAAATCAACCTCAAGGAATTTGCGGCTATCGAACAATGCTGGCAAATTGATAACGCTTTGGCGTGTGGATGTATCGATTACATCGCCAGAGTCGCCCACGAAGACATAATGCCCATCCAGGCTATGCAAAATCCAGCCCTCTTTCTGGCAGTCGAAGCTACAATTGGCCTCGTTGCCGGCCATGGAGCGTAGTTGGATGTCGGCCACCTGCTTTGGCGCGGTTGTGGGTAGACCGCTCACATCGAAGACGTGAACATAGCTGTTGCCGCTATCGATAACATAGACCTCTTTCTCGTTGGGCGAGAGCGAGATGCCGTGAGCAGGCACCGCCGCTGAAGAGGTGAAGCCACTGATGGGAACGCTATAGAGCCGCTGGCCGGTTGTGATATCGCTTACCTCGAAGCCCAGATAACCTGAAGCGGTCGTGAAGGCAAGCGTCTCTTTCTCATTAATGGTAAAGGGCCGAACGCCAGCCTGAACGCCGCGCGTCAGTGATCGTGGGCAAGCTGACGTACTTTAGCTGCGTGAAACCATTGTCCATGTTATAGATATATAAACCACCATCAGGGACTATATAGAGGTAGTGCTGTGTCCCGGCAGCACTGACCATCATTTTGCCAAGAAAAAAACGGGTATCGACATAACGAGCACCAGGAATAATGCCACATAGGTTTTCCTGGAACTTCTCAAAAGAGACATGAAGCTTTTTACCCCCTGCATAGAAATTTATAGCCGTTGTATGGATGTTCCATGCATGCACATATTTAAACTCATTGCAGATTATTTAGTAACTGTAGAAGTAAGTTTGAAGATAATCTGGCTAACAGAGCATAACTGGCTAATGAGGCATTTCTACAAGTCAGCCTGTTGTGGACACCTGTTGAGGCGAGTGATATACTCTGGATAACGAGAATTACGACATTTTATACTGTACCTGTTGCAGCCACACGAACTCACACAACCATGCAAACACAACCCGAAGATCAACCGCTGGAAACGCCATCTCTCTTGCATAGAAATCGCGATCTGGCCGTGCTTTATGATATTGCCGGTTATTTGAATCGCATTGTCGATGTACATGAGGCGCTACAAGGAGTGCTGGTACGCGTCACCGATTTGTTGGGATTGCGTACGGGCTGGGTCTGGTTGCTTGACGAAAGGCACCATCCCTATCTGGCTGCTGCCCTGGCTCTGCCGCCTTATCTGGCCGACCATCCAGAGCGCATGGCTGGCTCTTGCGTCTGCCTGGATACGTTTTTGAGCGGTGATTCGTCTGGAGCATACAATATCGACGTGTTGCGTTGTAGCCGCCTGAAAAATGCCGAACGTGATAGTGATCCCTCCGCGCTGGGCCTGCGCTTTCATGCCAGCATTCCGATTTATGCCGGTACGACTCCGATTGGCGTCTTCAATGTCGCCAGCGAGGATTGGCGCGAGTTGCAGGCGGAGGAGCTACAACTGTTGCATATTATTGCGGATCAGATCGGACTGGCAATTCAGCGCGCGCGCCTCTCAGCAGAGCATACGCGCGCCGCGACCCGGCTTGCCACGACAGAGGAGCGCAATCGACTGGCGCGCGAGATTCACGATACGCTGGCTCAGGGATTGGCGGCGATTACCTTGCAGCTTGAGACGGCTGACGCCCTCGCCCAGCAGCGCCCACAGCGAGCGCAGGAGGCGATTCAGCGCGCATTGAGCCTGGCACGCAATAATCTGGATGAGGCCCGGCGCTCAGTAATGGATCTGCGTGCGGCTCCTTTGCAAGAGCATACTTTGCCAGAAGCGCTGGCCGAACTGGTGGCGAGTGGTCCCGCTGATTATCAGCCATCGGAAACGAAGAGCAAGCAGCCGCGTGTGCAATTTACCTGTTCTCAGGCCACGACTATTCCGGTGTTACCAGCACAGCTTGAAGTTGGCCTCTATCGCATTGCACAGGAAGCACTTACCAATGCCTATCGATACGCTGACGCTCAACACATCGAGGTCACGCTGACGTTTGCTGAGGAGCAGGTCTGTCTCACGGTGCAGGATGATGGAAAAGGATTTGACCCGGAGAGCGTCGTCACGTCAGGGGGCGCGGGACATTTTGGGCTGACCGGGATGAGCGAGCGTGTCCGACTCTTACATGGCACGATTTGTATTCAAAGTGAACCAGGGGCGGGAACATGTATCGATGTCGCTGTCCCCTTCTCAGGGAAAGAAAGGCATGTGGATTATGGTACGCATTGTGCTTGCCGACGATCATCCAATTGTACGCGAGGGCCTGCGAGCGGTGCTGGAGACGCAACCTGATTTTGAGGTGATTGCTGAATGTGCCAGCGGCGATGAAGTGTTGCGCAAAGTGGCTGAGCTGCAACCGGACGTTATTTTGCTTGATCTGGAAATGCCCGTCATGGATGGCGTTGAGGCGATACGCCATTTGCGCCGCCTCCCGCATCCGCCGCGTATCATCGTATTTACAGCATTTGATAACGACGAACGTATTATCTATGCGATTCAGGCCGGGGCAAACGGCTATCTGCTGAAAGGGGCACCGCGCGATGAGATCTTTCATGCCATTCGCCTGACAATGGAGGGTGGCTCTTTGCTCCAGCCAGTTGTAGCCTCCAAGCTTTTGCGGCATGTTGGTGGTCGTCCACCTGTCGGCGAAGCGGGTTCTCGTCAAACCGGGCAGATGGCGCATATCGAGGAATTGACGGAACGTGAGCTAGAAGTGTTGCGCTTGCTTGCTCAGGGCATGCCGAATAAAGAGATTGCGGCCCATCTGGTGATCAGTGAGCGTACGGCCAAATTTCATGTTAGTTCAATTATGAGCAAACTGGGTGCCACTAATCGCACGGAAGCAGTAGCTCTAGCGGCGCAACATGGTTTGATTACCTTGCGTGCATAATCTGTATAGCGGCAATTCCTCGCGATTGTCGCTAGAAAATGTGCTTTGTTAGATGAATTGCGGCTAGCCATAAGGAATGGTCGCACCATGCGAATGAAGCTTGCTTGTATCTCTATTTCCCCCTTAAGAAAGCTCCCCTTCTTGCCTCGGCCTGGCTTGAGTAGTGTAACGAAGCTATCACAGCCATAAGACATTCAGGCTACTTTTCATATGGAACAGCCTGAAAACGAAACAGTCTGATATACAATAGCATATGTAATAAGTGCAGATCTGAATGTACTTTTTCAGTCCGGGTAAGCGTTGAGATGCTTGAAGAGTCATGCTCGCGCTTTGACGCATATCATATTTCTGGGGAATGATCACAATGGCTTTTACACGCATGGTTGCGGCCTTCTATGTATTTTTACTGATAGGTGTTCTTGCGCTGGCAGGGATTGCAGGAGTTGCCTGGTTTGGTCCTGCGTTGGGACATGGGACAAACGTCATGCATACCAGTGGCAAGGTTGTTGCAGTCGGTCCTGGCAAGAATTTTGTGCTACTGGAAACGAAGACCGGAACGAAGAAAGCTTTTACATGCGGCACTGACTGTCGAGCGTCGGCGCGACATTTGCAGCGACATCTCAAGGAAGGAGCCAACACTGATGTCTATTATGTGCTGGGGGCGAATCAGGTGTTGGTTGCAAAGGATGCAGATTAGTAAATCTCTCATCATGAAAACGTGTTATTGGATGGGGCAGTGGGTCTCAAGGAACACGTGAATGGATAGCCCCCTCATGACTCTCCCTGAAAGGTGACAGGCAAATTTATGGTAGGAAGGTGCGTAGGTCGGATATGAGTAGCCAGGATAAAGCGGTAGTCCCTGCACAAGATCACAAGCTGTCGATGGACCGTGCAGATATTGTCGTTGTTGGCAATGGAATTGCGGGCCTGACGGCCGCGATAGAGGCACGCCGCCTTGCTCCTGAGAAGCGCATTGTGATTGTCACGGAGCAAGTACACCCTACTATTAATACCCCCGCGTTGAAGCAGTTTGCAGTAGCCAAGCTAGAGCGTGAACAATTGTTGGCATATCCCGCGGGAACCGAGCGCCGAGAGCGTATCCACGTGGTCAATGCTCGAGTTGAGGCAATTCATGCCAACAGTAAATATGTGACATTGAGTGGGAAACGCGCTTTTGGCTATGGCTCACTTTTGCTTGCCACCGGCGGCAACCCTATGGGGATCGATGAAAAAGTGCCGGGACGCAATTTTGATGGCGTTCTGACGTTGCATCGTCTGCACGATTACCTTGATTTGCGGCGGCGTTTGCCCGAAGTTAGCGAAGTCGTCGTGGTTGGTGGAGGAGTGCATGCCATTGAGACGGTGATGGGCCTGCTCTATTGGGGCATTCGCACGCACTGGTTGATTCGCAGCTCCATTATGAAGGGGATGCTGGATGATGCGGCGGCTGATATGGTGCTAGAAAGCGTGCGCAAGGCCGGGGCCATCGTACATAGCGGGACCGAGGTGGCCGGTGTTGTTGGGCGGATAGGTTCTATTGCCGGCGTTATCACCAATCATCAAGAATTAATCCCCTGTCAGTTGCTCTTGACCTGTACAGGAACAACGGCTGTGACCGGTTTGGCGACGCAGTGTAGCGCGTCAATGAAGCATGATAAGAAGGGCATATATGTGGATGACCAGTTGAGGACCAGTGTGCGCGATGTGTATGCCGCTGGCGATGTTGCCTCGCTCAAGAATCCACAGACCGGGAAGTATGAGCCGCGCGCCGTCTGGTATGCAGCGGTTTCGCAGGGAAGAATAGCGGGCGCAATGCTGGCCGGCTACGACCAACTGGGGCTGCAACCATTTGGCGTCCCCTGGCATGCCACCCACGTTGGCGAACTATCTATGCTGACGGTTGGTAGCCCCTTGCTCGAAGGCAACGAGGTGATGACGCTGACCGATAAGAGCCAGGGCAATTATCGCCGTCTGTCGATTGTTGATGATCGCCTGGTGGGATATCTGGCGCTCGGCAACGGCACCCAGCCCGATAGCCTGGCGATCAAGCGGATCATTGATGAAAAACGCTCCATACGGCACGT
This sequence comes from Reticulibacter mediterranei, assembly GCF_016587455.1. NCBI lineage: Bacteria > Bacillati > Chloroflexota > Ktedonobacteria > Ktedonobacterales > Reticulibacteraceae > Reticulibacter > Reticulibacter mediterranei. Next base: position 4,756,309 of record NZ_BNJK01000001.1, read on the forward strand.
GACGAAAGCGCTGCTGAAGGGCGATTTTGATGCGCGCCAGTATCTATCGCAGATGGGATCCCGTGCTGCTCAAGGCATTATTACAACGGGGAAATTGCCTGATCCGCACGTGCCTCTGCCTGATCCGGTCTCGCTGCTGCCTTTGCCCGAACCAACGCAAGCATTGCAGCCAACTCCAGCTGTCGAATCAATGCCCGGCATTGCAGCTCTTCCGGCAGCTTCGGCATCGAAGAGCAGGCAGATCGAGGCTCCACGAAGCAGCAGGCGCGAGATGCCAGAGACGGAGCCGTTGAAACGGCCAGAGAAGACAGTAAGGCGTGAAGAGCAGGAGATGATCTGGGAGGAGGAAGTCAGCGCCTTTAGCGGGAATCTTCCGCGCATTTCGTCTGAAGAGGTCAGAGCTTACAAGAGCAGAGCAGCATCGCCCCAGCCAGAAGAACGTTTCACCGAAGAAATTAGCCCCTTTACTGGCAATTTGCCTGTGCTGAACAGTACAGATGATGAATTCGACCCCTTTACAGAGAATCGAGCGAGGTCTCGTCCCCGCGCTCTGGCGCGAGAGGTTGAGTCTACCTTGATACCTGTTCCCTCTTCGGATTGGGAGCCGCAAGGTCGGCAGAGCAGTTCCTATAAGGAACAAAAGTCATCACAACAGCGAGGTGAAACGCAGGAGCAAGTCCCGTCGCAATCTTCGCGAGGACTTTTGTCGTATGCTCGTAAGGAAAACATCAAGAGAGTGGAGAGGAGGCGCTAGATGGTCAAAGTGAACCCTGTGCTTTTACATAAAACCGGATCGCAGGTTCGCCAGGAGATTCGTGCCTGCATTGGCTGTAGCGAATGCATCCAGGCATGTCCCGCAGTGGCCGAACCGATAACGATAGATATGTTGAATCGAGAGACCGTGTCGGGTGAAATTTCGGGGCCGGTCGCTCGTTTCGCGCGTTCGTGCTACCAGTGTGGCGCGTGCGTTCCTCCCTGCCCGGTGGGATTACATCGCGAGGCGATGATGATGTGGCTCAAAGTACGCCTGTTGAGCACTGAATGAGAGGAATTGAGGTCATGCAATATTCTGATGAAGAAGAAAGAGGGTATCCCTGGTTCTTTTTTCATGCCAGTCAGCCCTGGGTACGTAGTACGCTTATATCGCTGGTAATTCTTGCCGCCTGTGTAGGTTTTTTTATATGGGCGACGCGTGTCAGCGATGATCAGGGAGGCGATAGCTTTGCTGGCCTTGTTCTCGCCATCGTGGGAACGACTTTCATGATTATGGCATCTGTCGGTTTTACTCTGCGCAGACAGGCCCGCAAGCGCCATGTGGGACAACTCAACGCGCTCTTGAACTGGCATGTTTGCTTCGGCGTGATTGCGCTGATCGTGCTGTTCCTGCATTCGTTCGGAAACTTTAACCCACGCTCTGGCACCTATGCCCTTTATGGCATGATTGCGCTCGTCATCTGTGGCGCTATTGGACGCCTGCTTGATCGTATGATGCCTCGTATGATTGCACAACAGGCCCGCAAAGCCCTCACTGTTCAGGGTGAAGATCGCATGGAATCCATTTCGCGCAAATTGGAGTCTATCGTGGTCCATAATAGACAGGAGCTACGGGCCTTTGAGCCGACTCCAAGCAGGGGCAGAACCGTCAACGCGCCCCAAGCTTCGGCACAGCAGGGACTTTTGCAGGATTCGTGGGATATGGCCTTTATCTCGTTGGATGAAACTCCGCAGGAGTTGCGGCGCGATAACAGCCAGTATCGCTTTGTGCCCGATCAGAGAAGCTCGTTAACTCGGCCTGGTGCGCTTTATCCCGGTGCCGATGAGCATATAGGAGCAATTAAGGAAATACAGCATGCGCTCAGGCAGGAGACGCTGTTTCGCTATATTATTCGCTTCTGGCGCGTTTTCCATATCGCTCTGGCTATCGTGACGGTGGGCCTGACGCTGTGGCATATTGAATATGCGCTCGTCCTGGTCTTTCCGGCGATCCAGAAGTTTGGCTTCGGCTATCTGCTGCCCTGGCCCTGATACTTTGCTAGATATCCTCCCCTGGACCCCTGGTGTACCGCACACACACCGGGGGTCCATTTGTTCCTCTGAGAACAGCATTTCAGTTCACCAGTACCTTTTCGTCTTTCCCTGAAGAAAAGAATATTCCTGGGTAATATTGATATCGTATAGACCAGCATGCACTTTACAACGAATAGTGCATGCTATACGTATTATAAATGTGCATGGATCGCTGAAGAGAGAGATCAGAGGAAGATGAAGGAGGGTATCATGCCGATGTTACAACAATCAACGCGATCATCTGAGCCGCAACCGCTGGTTCAGCCCCGGCGACGCGACGTTTTTTTACATGGCGTAAAAACTTTTCGTTTACTGGGTGCGCTGATGCGTGAGTCGCGCATTCCGATTATACGCAAAGTTCTTTTCTTAGGCTCGATTGCAGCTTTACTGGTTATACTCATTTTTCCCGATATTCTTGATTCGACCATCTTAGGAACGCTGTTGCCACTGGTGGGAGTTGTCCTGGGCGTACCGATCGATGCTGGTATGGATTGGATCGCGTTCTCACTGGTGATTGTAAACCTGCTGCGTTTCTTCCCGGCTGAACTGGTTTCCGAACACTACCGTAACATTTTTGAACGATAGCTCCTTCAACGTCGCGCACACCTGCTGAGGAGAGAGGCAGGTGTGCATTTGTTTGTGTGGGGTCTTTTATCCAGGTTTCCCATCCAGATGGATTTTATCGTTGGAAGTGACGGGTCGGAAGCCTTTTCCATCGTTGATAAAGACGGAGAGTTGATCCTGGCTGGGCAGGTGAATGTGAATAATCATATCTGTGCGCTTGTCATCGTTGACATCTTTAAATTCAACGGTGATGGGTGCGAGGTCGCCGCCATCGCCTGCGATATAGACGGGTGCGACGTAGCTCACGGATTTAGCGGGATCTCCTGCTTTAAATTCGATCACAATCGCCTGACGATTCAGGTTGACGGCGATAAAGTGGCTGGGATGTTCGGGACTGTCGCCATGTCCCACAACGGCATCCGTTTGAAAAGTGCGGGGATTGCCATAAATCACGTCGTTATAGCGTTGGATACCCCAGGCCAGGAATGTAGAACCGATCAGCCAGAGGGCCAGCATTGCCAGCATGCCAACTCCCAGCGGCAGTAGCCAATGCACATTCTTCTGCGCCTTTTTCTTAGGCGGTGGTGGGGGTGCTGGCTTCTCGAAGGTGCGTGTCTGGCGCGCAAGATCTCGTGTGCGTTGGCGACGAGGAACAGCAGGAGGCGGAGGAGATTGTGGACCGGTCGTACGTTGTTGTAGATATGGTACAACACTTGTTGGAGTACGTGGATTGTCTGCCATCCCTACATCAAATGCATATTCATCGGTTTGAGATCCCGCACCTGTCTTGCCAGTTTTTTGCGCTATCGGCAAATTCAGCGGCTCTGCTTCTCCTGTACTCCTGGTTGCACGCCGCCTCTGTTGAGACTGCTCACCCATGCGGCAAGGCTCTCCCTTTCTCCAGGTGCAAGAACATCTTCCTGCGATCCATTGCTACCCGTATAGAAAAAAACGAAAAACAAGGAAGCTGTGCATCCGCACTGCATCGAAAGCTATCATACTATCCGAACGGTATCATTGTCAAATAGAACGTTTCTTCCTGTCTCTTTTTGTCTGATTCTTTCTCTTTTTGTTCGATATTTTGAGGCATTGCAACAAGCAATAGGAAAAGTAAGATAAAAGAGAAGAGGGAGAACGAGCGACTCTATCTGCGTTTTCCCTCTTCTGGATGTGATAAAAATGATGGAAATGCTGTTAATCTGAGTTATCGATACCGTGTTGGGCAAGCAAATATTTCATTTTTTGCAAGCCCAGGCGCATTCGTCCTTTGACGGTTCCTAGAGGCAGATGCCAGTGTTCGGCGATCTCAGCGTGGGTATAGCCGCCGAAATAGCCAAGCTCGATAACCTGACGTTGCTCCTGGGGAAGCTGGGCCAGGATGTTGTGCAGTAGCGCGCTACGTTCTTCCTGCCAGACAACCTCCCATATTTCAGTTTTCTTTGTGAGCGTGGTTGACTCTGGCGTACAGGTAGATGCTGGTTCGTTGACGTTTTCTAATGATGTATATTGATGATCGCGGTGGGCTGCTGCTCGCACGCAGTCGATGGCTCGATGATGAACGATAGCCTGGAGCCAGCTGCGTACACAGCCATATTGTTCTTGATAAGAAGCAGCCTTCCTCCATATGGAAAGAAATGCGTCCTGCACGATATCCTCAGCAGTAGAGCAGTCGTGGACGATGCGATATGCCAGAGCATAGGCGTACTTGGCATATCGTTCATACAGTACCTCCATTGCCATGCTCCCGCCTGTGGAAATCTCCAATAACAGATTCTCATCGCTGACATGCTCCCAGCCCCTCACCGGGTATGTCTGGGTCGGCTGATGATGAATGGGTATTGATCGTTGTCTACATTGTGGAGGATTGCTTTGTTGGGCTGCGTTGCCCGGAAAGAAATGCGCCCACCCGGTTGTCGGAGAGAGCGGTGGTGAAATAGCAAAGGCACGGGTCATAAATCTGATACCTCCATCTGGCTGATCTTTTTTCTGGTTAGTGCAAGTGTACTGATTGGCTATTACCTCTTTGTTACCGCTGGATTACCGCTACTTCGCTCAATTATCTGTACAAAAGTTTTTCATATATTCGTCATATTGACATATAGGTAATTAATATGGATAATTAAAAACGGATACCCGTAGAAAGGCATCACATTTACGCAACAGCAGTGAAATTTCTGAAAAGAAGCACTGTCTGATTTGTTGTGATATACGTGCATGGGGAGTTGATGAGGCTGATTGGTGAGGCTGTAAGTACGCCTGATTGCGAGGTTGAAGATGATAGAAGCTCCTGCATCCCTTGAAGTGGTGACTCTTGGTCGCTTTGCTGTACGTCGTCACCATGATCTGCTGAGCGGAGGGAACTGGAATCGGCGTAAGGTTGTAGACCTCTTCAAGCTTTTGATTACGGCGGAGCAACACCGGTTGCATCGCGAGCAAATTCAAGAGATCCTCTGGCCCTCAGCAGCTGATGAGCAGGCCGCAAGCTCTTTTGGCAAGACGCTCTATCTGTTGCGGCGCGCGCTAGAACCAGAACTTGCCAGGGGTGCCACCTCCACCTATTTGGGCCTCGATCACGATGTTTTGCATCTCATCCCTGAGAGTATTGGTATCGATGCAGATCGTTTTGAAAGTGCCGTTAAACAATTACAGATTGTAGTACGCAACCACTCTATAGAGAATGGCAACTCATCACCGGATGATCTCAGCCTGTTAAACGAGTTCGATCGTGTGCTGAACCTCTATCTAGGAGATTATCTGCCTGAAGATCTCTATGAGGATTGGAGTCTACGGCGGCGAGATCGCCTGCGTCGAATGCACTCCTGGCTTTTAGAGCATGCTGCTATGCTGGCGGTGGCCTGCAAGATGGGGCAACGCGCCTCCGAATATCTCCAGGCGTTGCTTGAGCATGATGCCACCGATGAGCAGACGCATCGTTTGCTCATGCTTGTCTATGCTCGTATGGGCAGGAGGAATGAGGCGCTGTATCAGTTTCACCTCTTGCAAGAGACGTTAAGAGATGAACTACGTGCTCAACCTTTGCCAGAAACTCTTGATCTCTATCACGCTATTCAGGCCGGACACATTATCTCTGATCTGGCCCCTACGCTGAGTCTTCCTCCTGAGAGAACATTCGATATGATGGGAGCAGGCCACCTCTTTCCACCTGTTGAAGATGTGGTGGGGCAGCCCCTTTCAGAAGAAAAGAGGCCGCTGGCGACCGAAGGTGTGGTTGAGGAGATGAGGGAAGATTGTTCGCTTTTGGAGATCCCTGACTCTGATCTGTTGCAGGGCGTGCTGGTCGAGCGAGAGGAAGAAATGCAGCGCTTACAACGGTTATATGCTCACGTGCGCAACGGCAGCGGTGGGAGTACCGTTATTTATGGCGAGCCGGGTATTGGCAAGACGCGGCTTGCCCGTGAATTTATGCGCTGGGTTGAGGCGCAACGAGCGGGTGTGGTCTTCTGGGGAGGCTGCTATGAGATGGCGGGTTCGCTTCCCTATCATCCCTTCATCGAGGCGCTCACGGCTTTTGTACACGCGAGCAGCGATGAAGAGTTGCATCATCTCTTCTTATCCTCTCCTCAAAAAAGTATGGCGACGCACGCTGAGCAGCAACAGGAAGCTGTGGCGGGAACGTATGCCAATCATCTTGCCCGAATCGTGCCCGAATTGCGCTATAGGTTGCCCTCGCTGGTCCCAACGGAGCTGGGCGAGCCAGAGATGGAGCGTAGCAACCTTTTTGCGGCTGTCTCTCACTTTTTCAATATGCTGGCGATGGAGCGCCCTGTCGTTATTATTCTGGATGATCTGCAATGGGCGGATACAGCGACAATCCAACTGCTCAGCTATTTGATGCTCGCCCCTGTTCCCTCTCTTTCGTCTGCCGCGCGGCCGCTCTATGTACTGCTCTATCGCTCGAACGAGGTGCATGAAAGCCATGCTTTGAGAGGGCTGCTGGCCTCGCTTGCCCGTTTTCGTAAGATGGAGGAGTTGCGCCTGAAGCGGTTGAGCGAGGAGGCAGTCAAGCAACTCCTCGTCGAGCTTGCCGGACCCGACATCAGCGCCGTTTTTGTCAACGAGATTTATAAGCATACTGAGGGCAACCCCTTCTTCCTCGGCGAAACGCTGATCTCTCTATTGCATGAAGGCAAAGTGAAAAAAATGAATGGTCAATGGCAGACGATGGTGAGCCTGGACGAACTGGCTCTACCCCAGAGCATTCGCCTGTTGATAGAGCGGCGGCTCCTGCATCTCTCTCCTGAATGCCGCACGACGCTGGCCCTGGCCGCTGTGCTGGGTCGGCAATTTAGCTCCCAACTGTTGTGTACGGCTCGTAAGCTTAGTGAGGATAGCGTGGCCGAGCATATGGATGATGCCATTCGCCTGCATATTCTCTTTCCGCTTGCTGTGTCGAAAGGCCAGTCCTCGCACAAAGTGAGCCGGATGGAGGCTGATCTGGCTTTTACGCATGATAAGATCCGCGAGGTGCTATATCAATGGCTCAATCCTCTGCGCAGACGAACGATGCATCGCCAGGTTGCTCAGGCTATTGAGCTGCACGCCTCCTCGCTTAATACCTATGCTAGCTCGCTGGCGTATCACTATCAGCTGGCAGAAGATTACACAAGGGCTGTAGATTATTTTCTGCAAGCGGCCCGGCATGCATCTGAGGTATATGCGTTTGCTTATGCGGCTGAGTATATGGAGAAGGCGCTGGAATTGTTGATTGGTGATGAAGATCGTCAGAAGAGAGCAGAGTTGTTACAGCATTTAGCAGAAGAGGCGTATCTGTATATTGGGCGGCCCGATAAAGCGATTGAAGCGGGGTCAGCTTCCTGTGTGCTCTGGCGTTCACTGGGCGATCTTGAAAAAGAGGCCGAGACGCGGCTGGATGTGGCTTTTGCTTTCCACTGGCAGGGCCGTGAGGTGGAGGCGATCGAGTCGATCCAACATGCGCTGGAATGTTTGCAAAAGCTGCCCGAGTCGATCCGTTTGCACTCCAAAGCGCATGCTCAGTGGGGCATGGCAGCAGTCAATATTGGCGATACTCTCGTGGCTCGTGAGCAACTGCAACTGGCCGAACAATTACATGAGCAGTTAGGCGGCCACGATCCTTTTATCTCAGTGGTGACGCTGTGGTCCTGGAGCTGGTATTGCTGGCTGACCGGGAGCCTTCAGGATATGCTTTCCTATGCTTTACGTGCAGCTCAGGCCTGTCGCGAGACCTATAATCTGGGCTGGGAGCCGATGGCGACCTATTCGGCTGCCTGGGCATATATGCAGCTTGGACAGACTGAGGAGGGCCAGCAGATGGCTATCGAAACCCTCGAAAAAGCCAAGCGACATAATGCCGTCGGTGCCCAGGGCTGGGCCTATCTTGTGCTTTCTTTTACGTCCATGCAGCGTGGCCGCTGGGAGGAGTCACCGCGCTACGCAGAGAAGGCGATGGAGATAGCTCATATGCTCTCCGATCAGGATCTTCAGGCACGCGTGCTGTGGAGCCGCTCGATCTGTTCATGGTATCAGCATGATTGGGATCATGCCATCAGCACTATCTGCGAGGCCATTGCGACCTTGCAACAGGAGCGGGCTGTCTCGATGGTCTATCCCTATTTGCAAGCTCAGGCCGCCGTTGCCTATCTCTCAGCAGACTATCATGAACGCGCTCAACAATATCTCGATGAGGCCCGGCAGATCGCTCACGAACGCGGCTATCAACAGCTTATTGTGATTTGCAAGCAGATCCAGGCCGGTATCTGGCAGAAACAGGGCCGCTTCGAGGAGGCCGAGCAACTCTTCTCGCAAGCGCTAGATGAGGCGCAACAGCGTCATGATCCCTTGCAATATCGTCTGGCGTTAGCAGCATTCGGGCGGTTTTATCTCGCCCGTAATCGGGAAGGCGATTCAGCACGGGGCCAGGCGCTCATTGAGCATGCCAGAACATTCTTCACGGGCATTGCATCATAACTCCAGGCAGCCACTTTTTCTCTTCGCTATGCTAAAAACAACAATAGTATTGCACATGCTAAGGGAAGATTATCTATGCTCACGAACAAACAACTCGCGGTGGCCATTCAAGATGCCGTCGAACTGGAACGTAGTCGAATTGCCTGTGACCTGCACGATGGGGTGGCCCAGCAGCTTGCGCTCGCCCTTCTGAAGCTCGAATATCTCCAACATCTCCTCAATGCTGAGTCTAATCAACTGGCTCTGACAGAAATACAAAAAACGATCACCATCATTCAGGGTAGCCTGGTGGAGTTACGCCACTGTATCACTTCCGCTGTACCACTCCAATTAACACGCTATGGCCTATCCTCTGCCATGCACAATCTCTTAGAGGAATATTGCAGCGAGGGTTTGCAGATCGCTTACGAGTGCGATGATCTGCTTGATATTCCGATCTCGCTGGAGGTCTGCATTTATCGCTTTGTACAGGAAGCGCTCAATAATATTCGTAAACATGCTCGCGCAACTCGGGCAACTATTCGTTTGCACTCGGCGACTGAGGCGCTGGAGATCGTGGTAGAGGATAATGGTTGTGGCCTACCCGACAACCTTCACACTCAAGGCGCAGGTTTACAGATAATGCACGCGCGCGTTCAAAGCCTGGGGGGATCGTGGCAGATCAGAAGCCAGCCTGGACAGGGAACAACTATTCAGGTCAGCTTTCCTCATAGCCACATTGCGGAATGCTAAATTTTCATTGAAGAAGTTGAATATGATACTATCAAAGAGCAATGTTCTGTTCTCTTAGCTTTTCCCTTAGCATTTTTCGATAAAGGAGCAAACTTTGACACCTCTAACGCATGATTTGAAACTTTCCCCTGATGCACCGATAGACTTGCACATGCACACTACGTACAGCGATGGGCGCTGGCCTGCTCAACAGTTAATAGATTATCTGGTCGCCGAGGGCTTTGCGCTGGTTGCGGTAACTGATCATGACCGTGTTGATACGGTGGCTGGTATCCAGGTGTTGGCAGCGGAAAAGCAATTGCCTGTGCTGGCAGGTGTGGAGGTCAGTACGGAGTGGAATGGGAAGATGGGCCACGTCCTGTGCTATGGTTTTAATCCAGAACAGAACGATCTTTATCCTCTTACTCAGAAGGTGGTCCGCCTTCAGTTAGAGAATACCCATGAGGTGCATGCAGAGTTGCAGCGCCAGGGCTATGAGTTTCCACGTCAGCAGGAAGTGCTGGCACAGAACGGCGGCAAGTTGTCTCGTCCTATCGATAACGCCACCTTGTTGGTCCAGCATGGCTATGCGCCCAACACCCAGGCGGCGCTCGCAATGATTACTAAAGCCGGATTCCGCTCGATTGTGGCGGATATGGCAGAGACAGTGGAGGCGGCTCATAAAAGTGGTGCCGTGAGCCTGATCGCTCATCCAGGGCGGCGCGAGAGAGGCTTCACATTTTACGAACCATCTTTGCTCGACCAGTTACGCGCCGAAATACCGATTGATGGCATTGAGGTTTATCATCCTTATCATAGCTCGGAGACGATTCGGATTTTCGAGGAATATGTGCAAAAAAATCATCTGCTGTATAGCACTGGCTCTGATTCACATAGCCTGCCAGGGCGCATGCCTATCAAACATCGTGCTGAGATCAGTCGCCTGTTGCTTGAGCAACTTGGTATTTCAATTCATTGATGCGATTCAGCAACCCTCCAAATGTTTCATAACACCATAAAAGGATGCAAGTCAATGTAACTTGCATCCTTTTATAGTGTAAAAAGCTATTTAGTAGCTTTGTACCAATCGGTCGTTGTCAGTCCCGGATATGATACCGTCTTTTTAACAATGCCGCTGGGTGGAGGCGGGAACGGAGCGATTGGATTCCCTTTTTCCGCCAGGAGAATGCTATCGTGCCAGATGGGGGCCGCACCATCGACGCCGGTAACATCCTTCATCGCCTCATTATCATTGTTGCCAGCCCAGACGCCGACCACATAGTTTGTGGTGTAACCAACCGTCCAGTTGTCGCGGAAATCGTTGGAGGTGCCGGTTTTCACGGCTGCCGGACGGATCGGACCGGGCTTGCCTGCGTAACATTGCTGTTGTGTGGTGCTGTAGAGGTAAAGCACGCTGCATTTACCAAATTCAAAGGTACGCGAGGTGTTGTCGCTTAATACGTCTGTGATCATAAATGCCGCTTGCTTGCTCAAGACACGCTGCCCGATGGGCTGGAAGTGGAAAATGGTTTTGCCGGTCGTGTCCTTCACGGTATCGATGGCATGAGGAGGAATGCGGATGCCTCCGGTCGCGAAGGTGCCAAACGCGGCGGTCATATCCAGCAGGTGAACGCTCAATGAGCCAAGCACGAGGGTATAGTTGGGCGTCCCTTCGTACTTTGTGATGCCCATGTCTGTTGCCGTTTTCATAGCGGGATCGATGCCAGTTTGCATCAACAGCTTGACGGCTGGGATGTTGAAAGAGTTTTGCAAGGCGTAGCGGTATGTAATCAGGCCATGAAACGACTGATCGTAGTTCTGGGGCGTATAAGATGGCAGGCCGCAGCACATTTGAATTGTGAGCGGTCCATCAAGAACCGGCGTGCCTGGGCTGATACCGTGATCGAAAGCGGTGGCATAGATGAAGGGCTTGAAGGCTGAACCCGGTTGGCGGAAGCCCTGTGAGGCCACATCGAACGCTCCATCGTTTGGATTGTTGGGATCAATATTGCCCTGTAACGTGCGGATCGCGCCGTTGCGATGATCGATAATTACCACCGCTGCGTTCGACATATTATGCACCTTTGCCATCTTCGCAATATGGTTCTGCGCAATTTTCAATACCTGGTTCTGCAATTGCTGGTCAAGCGTGGTTGAGACAATCAGGCCGGAACGCGAGAGGTCTTTGACTTTGACATGCAACTCCTGGGCCAGTTCGTTGAGCGCGTAATGGACGAAGTGGGGGGCGGCAGTATTTTTGATGGTGCCACGCTTCAGGAAGTTTGGCTGTTTCACTTCGTCTATAGCTTTTGCTCGCTCAGCTGCTGTGATATAGCCTTGCAGGTACATCTGCTTCAGCACTTCTTCCACACGTGCCTGAGCCGCCTTTGGATGCAGGTAGGGATCGCGTGCAATAGGTGAACTAGGAATACCTGCCAGCATCGCGGCCTGGGCTATATCTAATTGTTGGGCCGCCGTTTGCGTGGCCGTATCGTGGAGGTTGAAGTAGGTGAAAGCCGCTGCGTTGGCTCCATAGGCCTGCTCTCCATAATAGATGGTGTTGAGATACATTTCCAGTATCTGCTCTTTGGTGTAGTGCCTCGTGACATCGGGAGCCAGGATAATCTCCTGGAGCTTACGGGTTGCAGTGACTTGATCGCCCACGATAGCATTTTTAATGAGCTGCTGGGTGATGGTGCTGGCACCTGATACCACCTGCTTGGTGGTGAGATCAGACAGAGCCGCACGAACAATGCCGGTAATGTCATAGCCTGGATTGTTCCAGAAGTTTTGATCTTCAATGGCAATTTCTGCGTTTTGGAGGTGTTTTGAGATTTTCGAGAGCGGAACTGTTGTTTGCAGTCCTTGATCGATGGCCTGGTAGATCAGTGTACCTTTTGAATCATAGAGCTTGACATTATCTTTTGGTAAAATATCTTGTAGCGTCGTGACATCTTGCCCGTAGCGCTGCTGGGTTGCGCCGTTCAATGCTGTATACGCGACCAGTACGCTCGCAAGGACGACGAGGGCGGCGAGCGTACTGAGTGCGATAGGCATAATGCCCCATCTGGTTCCTTTTTGATCGGTTTGCAGATAGCGCATGTTGCTTAGACGCAGATTCTTGCGCTTGAGATGACGCTTGAAGTGCCACCCCTGGGGATGCTCCCTATGGTGAGTTGCTTCATAATAGACTCCGCGTACAGGTTCCGGGGGAATATCGTTGAGCCGCTGGGCGGCGGCTGCACGGCTATTTGCTGGCAATTTAGCAGGAGTAATCGTTCGGTGCGTGGCTTTTTGTTCGTCCGCACTTGTTGAGACTACAGGGATCTCTTTCTCATTTGATGACCGTGGCGCGTGCTGTTCGGTCTTCATCCCTCACCTCTCTTTTCTTCCATATTTTCATAATTCTTACACGATGGAACGGGATTGTTCGCTGATATTGCTTTCGTTGAAATGGGACAATGATACTCAGATCATTCGCTCTACTTATAGAAGTATCATGGCTTGTAAACTCATCAATATGTTAAGAAAGTATCGGTTTACTACATATATACGGGGACGGTTTCCCTGCTGGGAAGTGTGCGGTTTGCCGCCTTGTCATATCTCATCAAATGACACTAGAAGCCCGAACACTGCCATATCCTATCTACACGCCCCTATATAGTAACGCGGGGAATCTGAGGATGGTAACGAAGTAGGAGTAAGAAATTATATATAAAATAGACTCATCTGATTGAAGCTATAAGCGCGACTACATAAATAGTGGCTATTCGGACTTCTTGAGCGCGTATCCTACGTAGGAGACGCCCTTAAACCAGCCCGGGCCGAGCGTGAGGCGGCCTCTAGTGAGGCGCGGCATGAAGCCGGACATCTCTTGCACCTCTAAGCGATGAGCGCCGAGGACGTGGCGCAGTTCACGAGGCTTGATGAAGTGGTGGTAGTCGTGCAGGCCCGGCACCAGTCCGCTTTTACGGAAGAAGCGCTCACCGATCCAGATGAGTGCCAGACGCGAGAGGAATGTACGGTTGATGGTATCGAAGATGAAGATGCCGCCCGGTGCTAGCACGCGGGAGATCTCTTTGATGGTGGAGTTGAGATCCTGAACATGTTCCAGTACATCCAGTGATACGATAACGGAGAAGCTGCCATCTGCATATGGTAGTGTTTCGGCATAGCCCTGTTGAAAATGGACATTTTGCCCCAGGTTGCTGCGTTTAATATGCTCTCGTGCTGACTCCAGTGCTGCTGCTGAGGGATCGATGCCTTCAGCTATTGCTCCACGTCGCGCCAGATGTTCGCAGATCAGACCGCCACCGCAGCCAACCTCTAAGATCTCCTGTTGCCGTAGCGCGTGTTGACCAAAGGTGCGGTTGATGCATGATTCAATATAGTCGATGCGCTCGTTGGTGATCTGGAAGAGGAGACAGCTCTGGTCCCACCAGTTATAGGATGAAAAGATATCTTCCTGGCTCTGCTTCTGCTGTACCGGCTTGAACATGCACGCGTACCTCGTTCATGCAAAAATTTTGTCGGCTGTGACCTCAGAAATAGTCTGTTTGTTTCTCCATTGCTATAGCCATAACCAGCCTCCTTTGATCAACACTTACCACGTACTATCCATAATACCATATGAACCTCTAAATACAAGCATCCTTGCTGTTCTGTCCTGCTTCCATGCAGCATCAGATTATAGTGTGTCCTTTTCAGCTTTTATTGTTGGCATAACCTGTTTTGCGAAAAGTTGGAGCGTTTCTGTATCATGGCGGAAAAACGAGCTGATAAAGTATTGAACTCCCGCCGAGGCAAGCGCCCGGTAAGAGGTGATGACCTCCTGTGGCGTGCCTGCAATCATACTTGATGCAAACATCTTGAGATACCCCTGTGGCAGACCATCAAGCTTTGCCTGTAGCGCTTCGTGTGTCTCAGCCAGGATAAGCGGCATTGTCAGATGGCTACGCAGAACCGAGTCATACGGACGATTTTCGGCCTCGCAATGTTGATGCAACACAGCGTATTTGCGCACTATATCATCGACCTGATAAGCTCCTCCCATAACGGCGTGTGCGCCAAAGTTTGCGATATCGGCGTAGCGTGCCACCTGCCGGAGCGTCACTTTCTCGCCTCCACCAGCGATTAAAAGCGGAATGTGGGGTTGTTGTACCGGACCACCGGGCAGGGGTGCCTGTTGCGTTTGCAAGCGTGTGCCCTGATAGGTGAAATCCTCGCTTTGCCACAGGCTCGTAATGGTTTGCACAGCCTCCTCTAGTGCCTGTTGACGTGCTTTTGTGCTGAGCAATGGAACTCCGAGCAGCTCGAACTCCTGTGGCAAGTCTCCAATGCCGACGCCTAGAATGATGCGTCCATTGCTCAGGCGGTCCACGTCGGCAGCCAGACGCGCGAGCAGGGCCGGACTGCGATAGAAAATGCAATTGACCAGCGTTCCCAGACGGAGCTTGCTGGTTGCCTGAGCTGCGATGGTCAGGGTGGTCCAGCAGTCTTGATATAGGAATGGATGGTCGCTGGCCCAGTACGAATCGAAGCCAAGACCTTCCGCCATCTGCACCCAATCGCCCAGTTGGAGCCAATCGTTGCCCTGATCTATAATCATGCCACCGAAGCGAATCGTATGCTGCCCCTCAGCAACCCAGGGATGTGTAATCCGTGTAGAATGCTCATGCTCATGACTGTTTTTCATGTCGTCCTCCTTCAAGGTGCCAACTTAGTTGTTATTTCTGAGAGAAGTCTAACAGGGGAATGATGACAGCCCTATGTCACTATTCGCCGTAGCGGTTTGCAATCTCCTGCGCCATCTGTCGGACCAGGGTGCGCAACGTTTCGGGGGCAAGTATTTCAGCGTCGGAGCCAAAACTAAGGAGCAGACGAGCGAGCCAGTCGTTTTCAGCAGGCGGCCAGCGGAAACAGAGCAGCGCTTGTTCATTATCCAACGGTTTGATTGCCTCGCTAAAATAGGGGTTGCGCTCCATCATGAGGATGCCACGCGCAGTGAGTTTGATGCGAACCTCAGGGTGTGAGGGATGTTTGTAGGGGAGCCTGGATGGTAGAGGGCCATTGTGCTCTGGTGGGTTGGTTACATATACAGCAGTAAAGCGATCAACACGATAAGTTCGTTCCTCCTGATGATCCTGTGAGTAGGCGTCGCAATACCAGAAGCCTCCCGACGAATAGACATGGCGCGGCAGGATCGTTTGCTGAGAGGTTCTTTGTGCCGAATGATAGGTAACACAAAACCATTGCTCAAGGCGTGCCCCTTCGAGGAGTTGTTCTATAAACGGTGTGGTATAGCTGCGATTCGGGATATTGAGATGAAGCGTCTGCAATATCTGCTCCGTCTCAGGCTTGTGCTGGTCGGGGATCAACGCCTGAATCTTGGCGAGCAGAGATTCGCGCTCCTGTTGAAAAGGTGTTTGAGCGAGTTCGGAGATGCTGCTGAGTGCCAGGCGTAGCAGCACAGTTTCATGGAAAGTTAACTGGAGAGGCGTTAAAGAGTAGTTCGGCATCAGGCTATAGCCACCGTTTACGCCAACTTCGGTGACAATAGGAATGCCCATTTCACAGAGCGCCTCGATATCGCGAAACGCCGTCCGTTTGGACACTTCAAAACGACGAGCAATCTCGCCAGCCGTACGCCTGCCTCCCTGGAGCAGCAAAATAATAGCTGTTAGACGATCAATACGATTCACTTTTTTGGCTCCATCTCAAAACTTTCTTTAAAAAAACATTTTTCATTGATGAGGATAAACTCTATGGCTGGTTCTGTCAAAATAATCATCCTTTAATTACAGCTAATAAAAAGATTAAATATTTTTTGAGCTATATTACTATGCATCTTATAGGCTAATCTATCCATTTCATAAGATACCCCAACAAAAGTTACAGTAAAGTGGTATAATGGTGTCCAATATTGGCATCATTTGCTTTGGCGGAGAGAGGAAAAATCTTGTATGGCAATGTTTGAAAGTTTATCAAAGCGTCTTGAAGGTATATTCAGTAATCTTAGTGGGCAGGGCAAGCTGACCGAGGATGATGTGAATGCCGCACTGCGCGAGGTGCGCATCGCACTGATTGAGGCCGATGTCAACCTCAAAGTGGCCCGGCAGTTTGTTGAGCGCGTGAAGCAGAAGGCTATCGGCGCAGATGTGATGGGCAGCCTCTCCCCGGCGCAGCAGGTTCTCTCGATTGTAAACGAGGAATTGATCGAGGTTCTGGGCGGAACCGACGACAAGAATAAACTTGATCTAAGTGGCGCTCCCCCCAACGTTATCATGCTGGTTGGTTTACAAGGTGCCGGTAAAACAACGACCGCCGCGAAACTGGCAAACTACTTGCGCAAGCAAGGCTCTCGCCCTCTGATGGTGGCCGCCGATATGTATCGTCCCGCCGCCGTCAAGCAGCTGCAAACGCTCGGCAAACAGTTAACTGTTCCGGTCTACTCCGAACCGATGGGGGCCAATCCCGTTGATATCTGTGCGAATTCGATAGCTTATGCGCGTGAGCAGGCTTGCAACGTCGTTATTCTCGATACCGCTGGTCGTCTCAATATCGATGAGCGCATGATGAACGAGATCATCACGATTCGCAACCGCATTCAACCGCGCGAGGTGCTGCTGGTGGCCGACGCTATGACCGGTCAGGAAGCTGTACGCGTGGCACAGGACTTTAATCAAGCGGTTTCGCTCACTGGTATGATCCTCACCAAGATGGACGGCGATGCGCGAGGTGGTGCCGCGCTCTCCATTCGCTCTGTAACGGGCGTTCCGGTCAAATTTATGACGGTGGGCGAAAAAATGGATGCCCTCGAACCGTTCTATCCCGATCGTTTGGCCTCGCGTATCCTGGGTATGGGCGATGTGCTTTCGCTGATTGAGCGTGCGCAGGAGACGATTGACCAGGAAGAGGCGATGAAGGCCCAGGCCAAGCTGCAACAGGGCAAGTTTGACCTGGAAGATTTCCTCAGTGCGATGCGCCAGTTGAAACGCATGGGGCCGCTGCGTCAGGTGATGGAGATGTTGCCGGGCATGAACAAGCTCATGGACATGCCAGAGATGGAAGAGGCACTCGAAGGCGATCAACTGAAATATGTTGAGGCCATCATTCTTTCGATGACGCGCGACGAGCGGCGCAACCCGGATATTATCAATGGCAGCCGCCGCAGACGTATCGCTCGTGGTAGCGGCACTGGTGTTGAAGAGGTCAATCAACTGCTGAAACAATTTGCCGAGATGCGCACGATGATTCGTCAGGTCAGCAGTGGCAAAGGCCCCTGGGCACAGATGGCACGCCAGTTTGGAGGCGGTGCAGGTCTGCCCGGTGGCGCTGGTGTCCCGGCTCTGTCACGTCCCGGCGGCGGCAAAAAGACCGGCAAAGCTGCTCGTAAGGAAAAACGCAAACAGAAGGCGCGGGGTGGCAGGAGATAATTGGACTTGCCTGAAATAACTTCGCAGATAAAGGAGTAGAGGCCGGCCTCCACTCCTTTATCTGCGAAGTTATTTCAGGCTTGCATTTTTGGCAAATTTGTTGCCTAATAGATGTATCTGCTCTATGTCGTTTGTCGGATCGGGCGGGTGGGCCGCTACCGCTTATCGATACAAGTGTGGAGCATCGAATGCGTCAGGTGTCATCGCAACTTCAACAGGAACCTCCGCATGTGTTGCGTGCTGCGGCTACATATCAACTTGGTCCGCTGCAACGTATCTATGAACCGGGGCGTGAAGCCTACCTCTATCGTGTCATCAGTCTGTTCAGCATGATCGTTGGCTGCCTGATTCTCCTCTTCTTCTTCCTCGCTTATGAGAGCCTGTTTAGCGGCTGGCAGCTCTGGCAGGCAGTTCTGGTTCCGCTGATTGGCGTGATCTGGCTCTTGCTGGCAGCATGGATCTTTCTAACACCTTATATTCATCCGCGCCTACGCATCTTTGTGTATCGCAACGGACTGATCTATGCAAAAGGGAAGGCTGAGGTGCTGCGGTGGGATCAGATGGAGCGTGTCTGGAAAGATCTTGAGGTGGAGCGCAAAGGCTCCCTCTCAGTTCGGGCTTATACGGTGCGGCGTAGCGATGATACGCTGTTCGTCTTTACTGGAGAGCTAAAAGATGTTGAAGCGCTAGGCAGGTTGATTGAGGTAGAGATCACGAGGCGTCTCCTACCTCGTGCTCTGACTGCGTATCATGCAGGTGGGCCAGTAGTATTCGATGAGGTCGTGGTCAGTAGCTATGGCATTGGGGTGAGGCCTGGACGCAAATTGCTGCTGTGGGACGAATTTGATCGCATCAGCGTGGACGAGACGAAGCTTGCGCTTTATAAAAAGGGCGTGAAGGCTGCCTGGGTCGTCATCAAAATCGCAAGCATACCCAATGCGGGCATCTTGAAAGAGCTTATTCCCCATGTTCAGCGCGAAATACGATTAAAGCATATCCCTTGCGTCCTTGCCTATAACGCTGGCAAAATACAGACATTTGGAGCATTGTATGTGAGCAAGCGGGGCATTACAGTCAATAATGGAAGATGGCTGCTGCCCTGGAGCGAGATAGCTTGCGTGGGTGTCGGTGAGCATGAAGTGATGATTCGACGTAAAAGCAGGCAACCGGAATGGTATACTCTCCCCCTGTGGCAAGTGAGCGATCCAGCTGAGTTAAAAGCGCTAATCGATTATATTATGCGTGAAAAAGCCTGATCTATTGCCAATTGCCCCTGGTACTTTGGTCACGGTTTATAAGATGTATGGTTGTCATTCTCTAATGACCCTTTTACAATAACTAATGATCGGCATATGCGGCGAAAGAGCAAGCATGGCGTTGTTTGGAGCGGGGCGCGTTGCTCTTTTGTGATCTACTTCATTTTTCGGCTGTGAAAACGATTATAGTCTGATCAAATCACACCGGGTAATATCCATACTATACATGCTCTATCTTTAGCATTCTGCAAGTTCATCGCTCTTGCCTCTTCAGTATAACCACAAACGATGGATCGCTTCATTGCTTTACAGGAAGAAGAGAGTCATGCTTGCATGCAGGCTAGAGACAAGTTATTAATCCTATGTAAGGAGACGTAGCAATGTCACAATATCCCCCAGCACCACAATATCCACAGTCAGGATCACAGTATCCCGCTTATCAGCAACCGCCGCAATATGCGCCGAACGCTTATCAGCAGCCTCCAGCGGCCCCGCAATATGCGCCGAACGCTTATCAGCAGCCGCCGGCTGCACCACCAATGGCACCTGCGGTGGGACCAGCGGGGGCGACGCCACCTGATATCTTGCAGCAGGCGGCTACATATCAGCTGGGCAATCCGTTGCAGGTCTATAAGCCTGCATTCAGCCCGCCAGCTGCGATCGGCATTGCTGTTGGCGTTTCGATACTTGACCTTGTTGTCCTGGTCGCTCTTCTCGCGGCGAGCGGGCGCTTACTCATTTATCTTCTGGTGATCCCGATCCTGATGATTATATTTGCAGTTCGCGCCGTTATGTATGGTAATAAAATTGTCTATACCTTTAACGGAGGGATAATTCAGGCTACTGGTCAGCAGCAGCGAGATGTGGTGCGCTGGGATCAGGTCGAGGCCGTCTGGCAGAGGGTCATCAGAACGCGCTATTACTACTTCTTTTCTAGAATGAGCTATAAGTACACGGTGCGGCGCAATGATGGCACTACTTTCACGTTTAATAATGTGCTCAAAAACGTCGGTGAACTGGGGCAGGTGATCCAGCAGGAGGTAACGCGCCAGCATGCACCCAGAGCGCTTGCTGCCTATAACTCGGGTGCCCCGGTCGTCTTTGGTCCGTTCACGCTGAACATGCAGGGGATCAGCAATGGTCGAGAGCTGTTGCCCTGGAACATGGTCAGAGGAATCAAGATCGATCGCGGCGTTGTGACAATTATGAAAGAGGGTCAGATGTTGCGCTGGGGATCGGCCAGCGTCGAGAATGTCCCCAACTATCGTGTCTTTGTGAGCGTCGCGAATCAGGCATTGCGAGGTTTTGGGAAAGCAGTGGAGTAAATACTTGGAGGCAAGAACATGCTTGCCTCCAATATATTAACGTTTATGAATGCGTTACGATAATGGCGGTAGCAGTTCAGGTGCGACCGGAGGCAATTGCCTGTAGAGATCTGCTCCGGTGACTACTGTCCGCCAACTTTTCGCCGCTTGAAGATCCTCAAGAAAACTGTGCTGTAAATCGACGCCAAGAGCCTGCCACATCAGGCTAATGGCGCGTCGAGCGAAGGCAATATCGTTGCGTGGCTCGATGCGGTCCAGGTCTTCAAAGAAGAAGCCGCAACTGGTAAAGCTGTATTGCAGGTAGTACTGCGCTTCGAGTAACTGTATTGTTCGCTGAGCAAGTTGTGTGTCATCGGGAACGCGCTGCTGTTTGCCGTGACGCCTCCAGAAGCTCTCAGCGCTCTCCCACCCATTGCGCAAGGGGAGGTAGTCGTTGCGAGCTGCCCAGGGATCGTTCAGCGCTTCTTCCGCATGGCGCTCAAACAACTGATGGCTCTGTTCGGCAAGGTTGACCAGAGCCTGATGTAAGAACTTTTTCCAACTGCCATCGCCCTCGGTGCATTCGCAGCCGGTACTCCAGCGGGCCACGCCATGTGCGCAACTCCACGCGCTGGGAACGCGCAATCGCACCTCGCGATGCGCCGGGTGCAAGAGCATATAGCGCTCTAATGAACAGACGGTAAAGCCATATTCAGGTGCTCCGTGACGGATCAGGTACGACAGAAACTTATCGCGCCAGGGCTTATGGTGTCCATACAATTCGCCATCGGTCGCAATCACGATGATCTGTGGCTCCCCTGTTTCGCTTTTGCTCTGCACAACATGATTGGGCAGATAGGAGGCCGCGAAGACATCGGCATTGCTGGTGGTGGTCCAATCAAAGGAGACGCCGCCGGACAGAGGCGCGTTATAGAAGAAAACGGTGATGCTGCGCCCATCTTTTAGCGGCAGGATATATGGTTCGGTCGGGTCGATAGCCTCGGCCGCCTGCCAGGGGGCGAGAACCGTATAGGTAATGCCACATTGGGCCAGGATATCCAGACTCTCCAGGTCAACCGCCGTTTCTGCCAACCACATGCCATGTGCATCATGACCGTAACGATGACGGAAATCTTGCAATCCCCAGAGAATTTGCGTCCACTTGTCACGCGTCGTCGCCAGGGGAAGGATCGTGTGATTGTACGCCTGGGCCAGCGCATTGCCAACGCCATAGCGCGCGCGATGAAGCTGGTCGGCCCGGAGAATCCCCTGATAGACATCGGGATAAGCTTTTTCCAACCAGGCAGCGAGCGTTGGCCCCATATCATAACTGATCGCCTCAAAATTGCCTTCTTCTACATTGGGACGATAACATTCTGAGGTAATTTTTTCATTAAAGTTAGCAAAAGGGGTAGCACCTGGTTCAATAGGAAGGATGTGGGTAAAAGGATCTTCACGCGGTGGCTGATAAAAGTGTCCATGCAAGCAAAGATATGTTGTCCCTGCCGATGGACGGATAGAAAGGTCAGACGATAATGTTTGTTCGATCATGCAACCACCTTTTCCTGGTAGACAGCAAAAACAGCGCCGCGATACCAGAACGAAGTACGATAAGGACGAATCTCATCTATATATAATAACGCATTGGCACCAGATTTTATTACACAGGAGCCAGAGATAGGAAGGACGTAGCTTATAGTCGGACTCGGCCTCTTTAGTTATCGAGGGAACACCTCCTTTTATTACGTTTGGGAGCTTGCTACAGTTTATCTACTACAGCTTATTCTACTAGAGAATACGTATGAGGAGGGGCGAATGGATGCAATCGTGGAAGTGAGCAGCACCTCCACGATTGTCCAGGTTATGCACTCATAATTTGAGCGTGTCCGCCGTGAGCGCTCATGATAAATTCTTCATAAGCTTCGCGCAATTTGGGGTAGCGAAGCAGGAAGAAGCCAGCATACTCTTGCGTCAGAGGATGTGGTTGACGTAACAAGCGCATGTTTACCTCTTTGAGCAAGCGGTTGCCTTTCTTGCCATTGCAGGGTTTGCAGCAAGCTACGAGATTCTCCCAGGTGCTTTGTCCTCCGCGCGAGCGAGGAATGATATGATCGAGGGTCAGTTCGCGGGTGCGTTTGCCGCAATACTGGCAGGTTTCCTCATCGCGCAACAGGATATTGGAGCGCGTGGCTTGCAGGGCAACCCTGGGTACGCGAACATTGGCAAGCAACTGCACAATTACCGGGCGTTCAAGCTCAAGACGGCGAGCCGTGATGCTTTCCTCGATCAAAGTGCGGACCCGTTCATCGACGAAGGTGACTTTCTGTTTAGAAAGAAGCACGATGAGACGGCGTTCAGGGATGACCGAGAGAGGCTGTAATGAGGAATTCAATACAAGAACTGGCATGAAAGTGTCCTTTCCCCTCTGTCAAAGCCGGTAACAGGTGCAGACAGCGAGGAAGAGGAGAGAGAATACAAGGAGCGGAAACGCTCGTTTCTCCCGCTTCTCTGCTTCTACCGCCGCCTGCGACGAACACGTGAGTAAGGATCGTGGAGATATCTTGCATGCCCAGGGGAGGCAGGCCACGAGGAGCCAGCAGGAAGATCTCCATAGACCAGCAGCCGCTTTCCTGGTAAGACAGTACTGGTAAATGGAAGTATCAGATGATGTTCTTGTTGTAAGAGCATCCGACGTTCCTGCATTCGATAACTCCTGGCCTGTAAAAAATGATAGGGTTTCAAACTCAGATGAGATATTCAGCTTTTGGCTGATGTTATCATTATCCTGTCTGATTCCCGTCCTGGTCGGGGTGAGAGGACTTGAACCTCCGACCTCAGCGTCCCGAACGCTGCGCGCTAGCCACCTGCGCTACACCCCGATTGATACCATGCAATGTCTCTTTACAAACGCAAATGCGTTGCAATTGTCCCTACGACGACCACTTGCACTTACTCGTTTGAGCCAGCCAGAGAACGCTCTTCTCTTGATTGAGAGACGCCATCTGTTGGAGCGTAACCACGCTCTACTGTTCTCACGCCTAGTATAGCATAACCAACCAATGTTTGACAATAGGTGTGCAGGGATTTCAGGCAAGTTTTTTGAAATTTCCTCGTTTTGTGACCCTCTTCACAATTCTCAAAATGGATCAGATTAAAGTCCAAAAACCCCGGTGTAGAAACGTTTACCACATACAAGTATTTCTATATGCTTTGCGTCTGATTTGTAAACATTTGGCGCTATACAGATCAGACCTTATGGGTTATATTGCATTATTAAGCATAGCCACTATGATCAACTTTTCTATTGGAGACTTCAGGGAGGACGGAATATGGCTTTACTGGCCTTATTTCCAGTCTTGAATGGGAAAAACACTATGCATGCTGAAAAAAGAGGGGGTTATTATGATGAAGGGTGTACGACCAGAAAGGATTGTTGCAACACTCCTTATCGTTATTGCGTTACTGATCGTTGGTCTGATAGGTGTTTTTATTCGTGAGGGCGCGCTGGATGTCAACCAGACGCAGGCTCAGACAGCACCGATTACAGCTCCTGCTGTAAATGATGGAGCTGCCCCCGCCGCCGCTACTGGCAAAACACGGAATTTTACTTTATATGTACGCAGCACCTGGATTAAGACGCCAGATGGACAAAAGTTCTGGGCCTTTGGTTATACGGATGATCCAAAGGGGCCAGCCAAGATCCCTGGCCCCCCAATTATTGTCGATCAGGGAGACACGGTCAATATCACACTGAACAACGATCAAGATCCAACCAAAACAACGACGAATCCCGAAGGCGACGGACATACCATTCACCTGCATGGACTCGACCTGCCGCCTGCGATGGATGGTGATCCAATGACTGCTCCGGGAGGTCATTCTGTGTTGCCCGGTACAAAATATACTTATCACTTTGTGGCGCAATATGCCGGGACGTACTGGTATCATTGTCATGAAAGTGCGGCTGAGCATATTCAGATGGGTATGTATGGAGCACTGATTATTCGTCCAAAAGGGCAGGCCAATGTTGCATACTCCGGCACACCAAAATTTGATAAAGAATATACCTTTGTCTTGAGCGATATGGATAGCGATATGCACCAGAAGGACTACGATGCTCTGCATACAGGGGGCGGCGTTGATCCTAACTGGACGCAATATAAGCCCAATTACTTTTTTATCAATGGTAAATACTGGCCCGATACAATGGCAGACCCCAATGATAATGTTAACGCGACGGTGGGACAGACCGTGCTGGTGCGTTTGATCAATACCGGCTATGTCGTGCATTCAATTCATACACACGGGTTTCACTTCCTGGTGATTGGCTCTGATGGCCGTAAACTCGACTCACCGTATTATAAAGATACCATCTCAATTGGTCCGGCTGAGCGTTATGATATTATCATGAAACTGGGTATGGCTGGTCGTTTTATGTTCCACGATCATGCGGAGCAGATGAATACCAATAATGGTGAATATCCTGGCGGTATGCTGACGATGATTTCGGTGAACAATCCCGATGGTTCAAATCCTGTACCGATGAAGCAGATGATGGGCGGCTAAACATCTTCACTAATGACTTCAATCGCTCCTAAAGTTGTAGTCGAGCGATTTATCGCGGGGAAGCTTGTTGCACGATCCCCGCGATAAATCGCTCGACTACAACTTTACTTCTCTTTTTGTAATGCGCGTTGAACTACTTGTTCCGCCAGATCGAGCGAGTAGTTCTGACCGCGATCATGCGGGTATACCTGGAACATATTGGCGAGCCATAAGTTCTCAAGCGGCGTCTCAAGCGGAGGAATGTGATCGCGATAGTCGGTGGTCACGATGGGTTGAGCGTACGCTGCTTTGAATGTCCAACTTTCCTGTATCCAGGCAGGATCGAACGCAGGCACGATCCGTTTTAGCGCCGGGAAGTACTCGGCCATTACTTCTTCTTTGCTCATTGTAAAGAGTGGATCGTCCATTGGACGGTAGCTGCCAAGATAGAGCAGGTGGTGTCCACCATATTCGCTCGGTGAGCGGAAGTTGGTATGCTCAAAGAGGCCGGTGAAGGGATAGCCCCGGTCGCAAATGTTGATCCAGTAGCTATCGGTGACAGAACGATCCAGGGCCAGGATCAGGCAGTGCGCGCCATATGCCTGTCCCCATTCGTATTGTGCGCGATAGTCCTGGGGTAGCGCTGGTATGAGGCGGCAGGTGAGGTGCGTTGGGAAGGTTGAGATCACCTGATCGAAGCTCCAGGTGCCCTGGCTGCTCTCGACACGCCAGCGACCGTTCTCCTGCTCAACTTTTTCCACGCGTGTTCCCAGCAGCACTTTGCCGCCTAGCTCGGTGATGCGCTCTACCAATCGCTCATAGAAGAGCTGGAAGCCACCACATAGATAGCCGAGCTGAGTTGTGCGATCATGAAAGCGTGCCCAGAACCAGGGGAGAGCGATCTGATCGTGCAAGGCACCAAATTTGCCGATAAAGAGTGGCTCAAAGAAGTTTTCGTAAGGACGCTGACCGAGCCAGCGGCGCAACCAGGGTCCAGCTGTCTGCCCTTCTAGCAAGGATGGAGGGACCACTTTGAGGAAGGAGAGGACGGCAGCAACGCGCAGGCGTTCATCGATGCGCCAGGGCTTGAAGGTAAGTAGCGTGAGGGGCGAGTCTAGCTGGTGAATCTCTCCACCGATCAGGCTAACGGTGCGGGGGCGCAGCCACTCCAGGCGGTCTCCCAGCCCCAGTTCTTCGATCATCTGGATGATCTTTTTGTCGGAGCGGAAGATATGATGGTAGAACTTTTCCAGCCATGTGCCACCAACTTGAAAGCCGGAGGCAAGACCTCCCGCTATCTTCTCTTGCTCAAATACAATCACTGACTGGCCCGCCTGTGCGAGCCGATAGGCAGCCATGAGGCCCAGCGCTCCGCCGCCCAGGACAGCATACTCCATCGTTCATTCCTTTTATAGCAACTTTTTTGACAGGTGCGTTCATTGTAACATAATGGCGCAGGTAATATGATATGCTCCTGACTTTTACGTCATCGGGTCGTACGTATTCTAGCAGAAGACGAACAGCGGTGAAAGGACGAATGTAACCTGCCAATTTATTGCGTTTTGATTCAAGCTGTTGTAGTCGAGCGATTTATCGCGGTGGTTCCAACCGTGCCACAGGCTGCTTCACCGCGATAAATCGCTCGACTACACCGTACATCACCAAGTTATTTCGTTCATCTTCATCATTGAGTTATAATGGGAAAGAAAATCCTGCCGATAGAGGTTGCCAGCATATGCATTGCCTTCATCTTCTGCGTTGTCCCGTTTGTCATGCTCATCTGGAGCACGAAGGAGCTACTCTGAGATGTGCTCGTTCTCATACCTTCGATATTGCGAGAGAGGGGTACGTCAATCTGTTGCGCAAGAAGCAAGCGGGCGATACAAAGGAGATGGTGCAGGCGCGTCGGAGCTTCCTGGAACGCGGCTTTTATCAACCCCTTGCCGATACGTTGAATACGCTCGTCTCTGCTTATCTCCGTGAGCATGCATCGCCTATCAATGTGCTGGACGCGGGCTGTGGCGAGGGCTATTATCTGGGGCGTTTGCAACAGAGCTTATCTCAACAGGAACAGTTGTGTTTGTTGGGCCTTGATGTAGCGAAAGATGCGATCAGGATGGCTGCCAAACGGTATCCATGCGCAAGTTTTGTGGTGGCGAACCTCAAAGAGCGTCTGGTGATTGCTGACGAGAGCATTCACGTGTTGCTCAATATCTTTGCCCCACGCAATCCTGCTGAGTTTGCGCGCGTTATGATGCCAGCTGGCAGGCTAATTGTGGTGATTCCGGGTGCTGAACATATGGCGCAATTGCGCTCTACGCTCCCTTTATTGCAGATCGAGGAGAACAAACAGCAACACATCGTTGAACAGTTTGCGCCGTATTTTACATTGCTTGAAGCCGTTCCCGTGAGCTATGAACTGGATTTGAAGCGAGAAGAGGTGCAGCAGTTGGTGATGATGACGCCGAACTACTGGCACCTCTCCGACGAGGCAAGAAGGGCTATGAGCACAATTCAATCGTTGAGAACGCAGGTCGCGTTTATCTGCCTCGCCTTTCAGAAAAGCGTTGAGGGATAAGCGATATCGACTATTGGATGCGTAATAGCAGCTTGCCAGTTGTCGCTCTGGATTCGAGGCGGCGATGTGCTTCCGCGGCTTGCTCCAGGGGAAGAACGTCGGTGATGTCGATACGGATATGCTTATTTGCAATCAGTGTAAGCGCATCGCGTGCAGTTTGCGCAACAAGATGAGGAGCGGATTGTGCCAGCTTGCCAATACTGTAGCCCATAATCGCTTTGTTCTCCCTTAAAAACTCGCCCGGATTTTCTGGTAATGTAAACGGCTTATCAACGCTGCCGCCAGTACTGCCAAAGACCACTAGCCGTCCGAATGGAGCAAGCAGCGAGAGGCTCTGGCTACGGATCGGTTCTCCCAGTGCTTCCAGTACGACATCGACGCCGCGCCCATTGGTTATGTCGCGTACATCTTGCAGAAACTCATCATAGAGGAATACATGATCGTAGCCAAACGCTCTGGCATATGCTGCTTTGTTGGGATTGCTGACCGTACCGATCACCTGCCCAGCTCCCAGATGACGTGCGATCTGCCCCGCAATGCTGCCAACGCCGCCGGAGGCTGCATGAACCAGCACTGTTTCTCCCTGTTGGAGACGCGCGGTACGAACCAGCATATCGTAGGCGGTTGGCACGATGATTGGAAAGCCTGCTGCGGTTGTGAGATCGATATCATAGCCGTCCAATGGGAAGGTAAAAGCAGCCTGAGCCAGCGCGATTTCTGCATAGCCACCAACATACGTAAATGCAGCAACCGGCTGACCCACGCGCAATCCCTGGACACCTTCACCCAGGGCTGCGATATGCCCCGATACCTCAAGACCTGGAATAATCGGGAGGTCGCCTGCATCATGTCCTCCCCGCCGCTCCATCGTCTCCGCATAGTTGACACCAGCATAGGCAACGCGAATAGCCACCTGTCCCGGTCCCGGCTGTGGATCGGGCATTTCGCGTACTTTCAATACTTCAGGTCCACCAAATTCGGGAATAACAACTGCTCTCATCTTTTTTCTCCCTTGTTCATACGTCAAGATGTCTTGTCGATAGTTAGCGATGTAATACTTTAAAGGCGATATTATTGCGTCCCTTATCCTGGAAGAGGGCAAGGGTAGCCCAGAGTCGTAATATGTTATCGACCACTTCAATCTGATCAAGGCCGCCCAGCCAGACGGGGTGCAGGCTAATCTCGCCGATAAGTTGCTCAATAATTGTCTGTGTGTCGCCTTCGGGACCACAATAGAAGAGATCGGCCT
The DNA here is from genome assembly GCF_016587455.1 of Reticulibacter mediterranei. Taxonomy (NCBI): domain Bacteria; kingdom Bacillati; phylum Chloroflexota; class Ktedonobacteria; order Ktedonobacterales; family Reticulibacteraceae; genus Reticulibacter; species Reticulibacter mediterranei. The sequence continues at coordinate 4,784,985 of NZ_BNJK01000001.1, forward strand.
GAATGCCCTGATAGATGGGATCGGCGAATGCTTCCCAGGCATATGAATTGAAGGCGCGATAGATCTGAGCATGTGGCGCATACGTTTGTAGCGTAGCCAGGCTATTCAGCGGTTCTTGAGCGCTCCATTTGCCCTCGGCAGCTGTTTTCCCTTTCGTCAACTGATTTGTGGCATCGATAATAAGCTTATGATCCAACAACTGCGCATGAGTGCGAACAAGTTCCTCTACTGTATGGCCCGGAGTGGCAAGCAGGACGATATCGCCTTTTGCCAGGCTTTCCGCAGGGGAGCCGATAAAAACGCTCGCGCTTGACTCTTCCCGTAACCGTTGCGCCCGCTCCGATGCCGGATCTTTCACCCCGAAAGCAACGTTATGTCCGGCCTTCGTCCACTTGCTCCCTAACGTGCTACCAATCGGCCCCGCGCCCAGAATGGCAATACGAAATGATGACATTATATGCTCTCTTTCCTGTTTTATATTTTTTATCTCAAAAATGATTTATACTTTACAAATCCGTTGATGTTGTTAAGTATAAAGGGGAAACTTTCATCTTGTAAGGAGGAACCGGAAAGTGTTATAGTTACCTCATGGAAACCTTCAAAAAAGTTGAAGAGCCGATCATTCGGCCAGATTGCCGCACGCGCCGGGGACTGGAGCTGATCGCTGATCAGTGGACAATGCTCGTTGTTGTGGCGCTGGGAGAGGACACAAAGCGGTTTAGCTGGTTGCACGCGCATATCGTGGGGATCTCGAAAAAAATGCTGACGCAGACGTTGCGCGGATTGGAGCGCAACGGTCTGGTGAAGCGCGTCGTCTATCCAGTTATCCCGCCGATGGTGGAGTATTCGCTAACACCTTTAGGGCGCACGCTGAGCAAGCCAATCTTGGCACTACGCGATTGGTCAGAAGAATACATAGAAGAGGTTGAGCAAGCGCGCGCCGAGTATGACCAGCAAGATAGAAACTCGCTTCAGGACGAGATTATCGCGCTGGTTCAGCAACGGGCAGATATGCCGCCAAACGCTCGCTCATGAAAAAATCAGCCCGATATTGTTACATATCGGGCTGAAGGCTTTTAGTGAGTGACTTCCTGGCCTGGCGTCCAGCGTAGATTGGGTTTGCGAGCCGCCAGCGCCTGATCGAGGCGGCCAATGACCGTTGTATGCGGTGCCGTTTTGACGATCTCCGGGTTGGTGCTGGCCTCCTCTGCAATCTGATGCATGACGCTGATAAAGTAGTCCAGCGTTTCGCGCGTCTCCGTCTCGGTTGGCTCGATCATCATCGCTTCACGCACGATCAGCGGGAAGTAGATGGTTGGCGCGTACATGCCAAAGTCGAGCAGACGCTTGGCGATATCGGTAGCTGTGACATTATGCTCATCTTTCTGCCGTTGCGCTGTTGCCACAAACTCGTGTTGGCATATCTGGGGGAAGGCGATGTCGTAATCGGATGCCAACCCATGCTTGAGGTAGTTCGCGTTGAGAATGGCGCTCTCCGCCACCTGACGCAGCCCAGTGGGACCGTTGCTCCGAATGTAGGTGTAAGCACGGACCAGCACACCAAAGTTGCCCTTATTTGCGCGCACCTTGCCTATTGATTGCGGCCCTGGACCGGCCCAATAATAGTGTCCTTGCTCGTTTTTCGCTGGCAATGGACCGGGCAAGAAGGGAACCAGATGCGCTTTGACACCGATAGGACCGGAGCCGGGACCGCCACCACCATGTGGTGTGCTGCACGTTTTATGCAGGTTGAAATGGACGACATCGAAGCCCATATCCCCAGGACGCGTGATGCCAAGCACTGCGTTAGCGTTCGCGCCGTCGTAGTATAACTGTCCCCCGGTTTTGTGAACCTGACGAGCGATCTCCAGAATATTTTCGTCGAAGAGGCCTAGCGTATTTGGGTTGGTGAGCATAATGGCGGCAACGTTGGAGGCGTAGTTTTCCAGCAAGGTATGCAGATGATCAAGATCGATGCCGCCGGTCGCTGGATTGGTCTTGACTTCGACGACCTTGTAATCGGCGAGCGTAGAACTGGCGGGATTGGTGCCATGTGCATTGTCTGGGATCAGCACGAGGTTGCGATGTCCCTCGCCCCGGCTCTGATGATAGGCTTTGATTAGCATCAGCCCGGTCAACTCGCCATGCGCCCCCGCTGAAGGTTGTAGCGTGACGCGGGTCATCCCGGCGATTTCGGCTAGGTATTGTTCCAGTTCGTAGGTCAGTTGGATCGCACCCTGAGCTGTGCTGTCGGGCTGCAAGGGATGGATATGAGCAAAGCCGGGCAGCGCGGCCATATCCTCGTTGATCTTGGGGTTATATTTCATGGTGCAGGAGCCGAGCGGATAAAAGCCAGTATCGACGCCAAAGTTGCGCTGCGAGAGATGCGTATAGTGGCGCACAACTTCGATCTCGCTGACCTCTGGAAGCGGCGCTGGCTCGGCGCGCAAGAGATGAGCTGGTACAAGATCTTCGAGCGATTCTGTGGGAACATCCATCGTAGGCATCGAGGCGGCGCGGCGTCCTGGTGCTCCCTTTTCAAAAATTAAAGTCTCAACACTCATGCCTGCACCTCCTTCAAGACGCTGACCAGATAATCGATATCCTCTTTTGTTCGGGTTTCTGTGACGCAGAACAGCATCGCGTTTGGCAGATCGGGATAGTATTCATCCAGAGGAAGCCCTCCAATGATATCGGCCTGCTCAAACAGCTTTTGCAGTCTATCGGTTGAAACAGGCAATTGAATAACGAATTCGTTAAAGAAGGGGGCACTGGAAATGGCCTTGAAGCCGGGAATGGCTGTGATCTGACGGAAGGCGTAGTGCGCTTTTTGTAGGCAAAGTTCGCCCAGTTCACGGAAGCCCTGTTTGCCCAGCGTTGCCATATAGATCGTTGCGCCAACGGCCAGGAGCGACTGGTTCGTGCAGATATTTGAGGTGGCACGTTCGCGACGGATATGTTGTTCGCGCGTCTGCAAGGTCAGGACGTAGCCGGTCTGCTTTTTCTCGCCCTCTTCCACCGTCTGTCCTACCAGGCGACCGGGTAGGAGGCGCATAAATTTCTGCTTAGCGGCCATAAAGCCGAGTGCGGGAGCACCATAGCTCATTGTATTGCCAAAGTTCATCAGCTCGCCAACGGCGATATCGGCGTTATAAGCGGACGGTGGGGCCAGGATGCCCAGCGAGGCCGGTTCGGTGATGGTCGTAATCAGGAGCGACTTGCCTTTGTGTGCGATTGGCTCGATGGCGTGAACATCTTCAATGCAGCCAAAGAAGTTCGGTTGCTGGATCACTACGGCGGCTGTTTGTGCGCTGATGGCCCCTTCCAGGGCCGTTAACGAGGTCACGCCGTTCTCGGTTGGGATCTCCTTGATGTTGAAGCCGCGAGCGAAGGCGTAGGTATGCAGGACACGGCGATATTGGGGATCGACGGCGGAGGAGATGACGATCTCGCCGCGTCCGCCTGGACCGAGGGCCATAAAGACTGCCTCCACCAGCGCCGTTGAGCCATCATAGAGCGAGGCGTTGGCGACATCCAGTCCGGTGATCTGACACACCATCGTCTGAAACTCGTAGATGGTTTGCAGCATGCCCTGGCTGACCTCTGGTTGGTAGGGCGTGTACGAGGTTACGAACTCCGAGCGGCTCTGCAAGTGAGGGACAACGCTGGGAATAGCATGGTCATAGGTGCCTGCTCCGAGAAACGAGATAGTTGTGTCGAGATTTTTGTTTTTCGCCGCCATTCTGCTTATCAAGCGTCTCAGGTCCGGCTCGGGCAGAGCCGGAGGAAGGTTCAAGGGACGGTCGAGACGGACATCTGCTGGTACGGGTGAGAGCAAGTCATCGATAGACGAGAGGCCCATCTGTTCCAGCATCGCCTGCTGTTCTTCTGGTGTATTGGGTACATAGCTCATAACAAGGAACTCCCCGTGTTGCTCCCCTGAAACTTGAGTGAACAAGGTTGGCACAGAAGGGGAGCGTGATGTAACTAGAAAATAGCATGACTCCCGCAATAGTGGTGTTACCAGATCGGGTAACTCTGCACATCATCGGGGAACCATGCTATGTTGTCATACGTAGTGATCTCTTGCATTATATCGCGTAGACCCTCTCACAAGCAAACCAGCATCGCCTCGTTGCAATAGTACTACATGCTGGATGGCGGCGAGGGGGAAGACAGGCAGGTGTCCTATCTTCTAGCGACCCTCAAGATATTTCAAATATTCCTCAGCACTCATCAGCTTATCGAGCTGAGAGGGATCGGAGAGCTTGACGGCGAACATCCAGCCCTCACCATAGGGATAGTCGTTGACCAGTTCGGGGGTATCCTTGAGCGCCTCGTTCACTCTGGTCACTTCGCCGCTGACCGGAGAGAGCAGTTCGGAGGTAGCTTTCACCGATTCGACATCACCGAACTTGGAGTCGAGTTCGATTGTTTTTCCGACATCTGTTGCCAGTTCGATATAGACGATATCTCCCAACTGATCCTGTGCGTAATCGGTAATGCCAATGACGGCCTCGTCGCCCTCGATCCGCACCCATTCATCGGATTTGCTGTATTTGAGGTTTGTTGGATGATCTAAGCTTGCCATGTGTGTATCTCCATTGTATGAAATGAAATAAGGACGTTATTTTGCTCGTTGATAAAACGGCAGAGCGACGATCTCGGCTGCCACACGTTTGCCGCGAATGTCGATCTGAACGTGGTTACCGACCTTTGCGTGCGCAGCTTTGACATAGCCCATGCCAATATCAAGGCGTGTGGACGGGCTACGTGTGCCGCTGGTAAGTGTACCAACCTGTTGATCTCCTTCATAAATAGCATAGCCGCCGCGTGGAATGCCGCGCTCGATCATGGTGATGCCGATCAACAGGCGCTCCGGTCCCGCCTCTTTGACTTTGAGCAGAGCATCGCGACCGATAAAATCGCCTTTTTTGAGCTTCACGGTCCAGCCCAGGTGTGCTTCGAGCGGGTTCGTCTGGCGGTCGAGTTCGTGATCGTAGAGGCAATAACCAGCTTCCAACCGCAGCGTATCGCGTGCTCCCAGGCCAGCCGGGAGCAGACCGTGAGGCTTGCCGGCTTTCAACAGATCATTCCACAACTTGACCACATCGACGGGAGCGCAATACAACTCAAAGCCATCTTCGCCAGTATACCCGGTGCGCGAAATGAGGCAATTGATGCCATCGACCAGTCCAGGCGCGCAATGATAGTACTGAATAGCGGAGAGATCAACCTCTGTAAAGGGCTGCAAGATTGCCTGAGCTATCGGCCCCTGGAGGGCAAGCAGGGCTGTTGTATCCGATTGGTCGATGATGGTGAGATGTTGAAAACGCTGTGCCTGTTCCTGTATCCACTCCAGATCGCTGGCGATATTGGCGGCATTGACGACCAGCATGTAGTGGTTTTCGGCAATATAATAGATGAGCAGGTCGTCAATGGTGTTGCCATTGGGCAGGCAGAGCTGCGTATAGAGTGCCTGATGGAGGGTGAGCCGTGAGACATCGTTGGGGACGAGATATTGCAAGAAGGCCAGAGCATCGCTTCCCTGGATCTTAAACTCTCCCATGTGGCTCACATCGAAGAGACCGGCGTGGGTGCGCACGGTCTGATGCTCCTCGATAATGCCGCTATATTGTACAGGCATTTCCCAGCCGCCAAACTCCACGAGACGTGCGCCGAGAGCGCGATGTTGCTCATAGAGAGGGGTACGTTTTAAAGAGGTGGTGGCGCTGTCATGTGTTGTCATACACAAACTCCCGTTTTCGTGGTAGCTCTGGTATAGCTTGCTGGCACCGTCTAACGTCTCTAGTGTACTCTCCTTTTGACTGAATGGCAAGGTGGCGCTATGATAGCTGTTAGATAATAAGCGAGATGAACTTTTACGTTTTTTGAGGTAGATTATGATACAACACACGCCTTCTTTGCTCAGAGCTATTTGGACGGTTCCGGTGTGGCGAGATGACTTGCTTGCGACGTTTATACACTGGGTGCAGGATGGGAAGTCCAGGCGGGATGTGCAGCCTGAGTTGAAGGGGTTGATTGAAGTTGAGTTGACTAAATATGTCCCATCCTTCGCGCATGATGTCGATCTGGCACAGGTGAATTGGGATCAAATAACAGAATTTTTCTGCCTCAGTTTTTATAAATGGCATGCGAGCAGATCGTTGCTAAGTATTCCTCCTGATGAGATATGGGAGGAACTGTCGGACGCGCAAACATGGGGGCCGCTTTCGTTCCATCCTCAGCAGGAGAATGCTATCAGTCTGACCGTTCCGATTCCATTTCTCCCTGTTATGATTTTTATCTATTATATATTCATTTTATTCTATCTAATACTTGCCATCACGAAAATTCCCATAAATCTATTGAAACGTTTGTTTTTATCTGTTATATTGTATAGCAAAGATGGGTGCGTTATAGTAGCATTGTACTAGTTTTTAAACATCTATTTTTGATGGAACTATCGTTGCATAGTATTTGCAGGTGGCATGATGGGAAATATCATTAAGTTACCAATTCTCAAAACTGATAACAAGTCAGTTGGCGAGCGCTCAGAAGTCATTATTATGGCCCGTTTATATGAGATGGGTTATCAAGTCTTTATACCTCTTGGGGAAAACCAGCGTTATGACTTGATCATTGAAGATGACGATGAGTGCCTTTATCGTATTCAGTGTAAGACTGGGCGGCTTTCGTGTGGATCTATAGCTTTTAACACAGCTAGCACCTATTTTCATCACAATAAGGGTAGCAGAAGAGATTATCGAGGTCAGATCGACTACTTTGCCGTTTATTCTCCTGATATCAGGAAGGTGTATCTCGTTCCAGTGGATCATGTAGGAATAACCGAGGGCCAGTTACGTTTGGAGCCATCGAAAAACAATCAGGAGAAGCATATAAGGTGGGCGAAGGATTATGAAGTGTGACAGTGCCAGTGTAAGATAACATTGTAACAAAAAATCCGCCTTAGAGTTGCTATGGCGGATTTTTATGGGAGCCGATGGTCGGATTCGAACCGACGGCCAGCGGTTTACAAAACCGCTGCTCTGCCACTGAGCTACATCGGCTTGCTAAGATTTCTAATCAGATTTATTTGATTAGAAATCAGCGTATCTTGACGCGAATAATTATACTGCTCTGCCTCTCTACTGTCAAGCATTTTCTTATCGGGCAATAACCAATTAGCGGCTCTTTTTTACTCAAACCTGGTGGCAGCCCCTCTATTACCAAGGGCTAATAGTGTTGCGAATCCTCTAAGTACAATTTAATTGAATCGGGACCGGTGTACGAAACTACATGGCGCTCTCTGCCGTGTTGTATCTTGTATTCGTTTAACACACGCTGAAACGCATCGCCTGACGAATGGTGAGGAGGGTATATATATGCAATCGCTACAACAACAACCAAACACACATAACCCTTCCCCGGAGAAGATCATTCTCGTGGTGGAAGATGATGATAGTATCGGCTCTATGCTCCTCGAAGCCCTCTCTCAAGAGACACCCTATAAACCGGTGTGGGTGAGCGATGGTTTCCAGGCATTACAGGCCGTTCGCTCGACAAAACCTGATCTGTTCATTACAGATTATCGACTTCCAAACATGAATGGCATCGAGCTGTATGATCGTTTACGTGGTACGCACAATTTTGATAATACACCAGCCATCATTATGAGCGCCTACTTGCCAGAAGATGAGGTGAGGAAGCGAAGGCTGATCGGCCTGAACAAACCTTTCGAGATAGATGAGTTTTTAGAGACGATTGAAAAGCTCATTCCGTAATGCCTCTAATCTAGGAAGAAGCGGCTTTTAATTCCATGTAAAGGTCGTGGAGGTTCCGCTATCGTTCCATTTTCTCTGCTGATGTGATAAGCTACTAGGCGAATAGTGCCGGTATACTGGCACTATTCGCTCTGTTATTGCGCTTCTATCTCTGAGTGAAGAGAGAAATATAGGAACTCATTTATGCATATCCTGGCAGGGATCATCAGTGTCATCGCTATTCTCGCGGTGTTGCAGGACAGCTTTGAAACAATCATCCTTCCCCGACGCGTGGCACGCAAGTTTCGGCTGGCACGCTTGTTTTATAGCGGCAGCTGGCTTGTCTGGTCTGCCATTGCCAAAAAGATCAACTCAAGTAATCGACGCGAGTATTTTTTGAGCTTCTACGGCCCGCTCTCGCTGATCTGGCTGCTGGCTCTGTGGGCTGGTATCCTGGTTGCGTCCTTTGCGATACTCCAATGGGCTTTCGAGTCTGTCCTCAAAGCGCCGGAAGTTGTCTCAACCTTCGGTACCTACCTCTATATGAGCGGCACAACCTTCTTTACGCTGGGATATGGAGATGTTGTACCTCTTACGGCCCCTGGTCGCATCTGTGCGGTGCTTGAGGCCGGGTTGGGATTCGCTTTTCTGGCAATTATCATCGGTTATGTGCCGGTCATCTATCAGGCATTTTCACGGCGCGAGGCCAATATCACCTTGCTCGATGCACGCGCTGGCTCGCCTCCCAGTGCATCAGAGTTTTTGCGACGCCATGTGCGCGATCATCAGACGAACGAGCTGATAGAGTTTTTGCAGGGCTGGGAACACTGGGCCTCAGAGTTTCTGGAGGCCCACATCTCATATCCCGTCCTGGCTTATTATCGCTCGCAGCACGACCGCCTCTCCTGGCTGGCAACCCTCACTGTGCTGCTGGATATCTGTGCTCTGCTGATGACCAACATTGAAGGCGTCTCCTCGCGGACCGCAAAATTTACCTTTGCCCTGGCCCGTCATGCCGTTGTTGATATCGCGCAGATCTACGATGCTGCCCCTATTCCCCCGCCATCGGAGCGACTCTCAACCGAAGATTTTCATCGGCTGATTATCTTAATGGAAACGCTAGGGTTGCACTTTGCGGATGAGCAACTGGCCGAGATACGGCTGAGCCAGTTGCGCAATATGTATGAGCCGTATGTCAATGCATTATCGCACTACTTTCTGCTTCCTTTGCCGGAATGGGTGCCTACAGAAGAGACTATCGACGATTGGCAGACCAGCGCGTGGGATCATTTCGCGCTGACCACGCAGCGACCCGTTGCGCGTTTGTAATCAGTTCTTTACGCTTTACCTGCTCCCGTTTCGACATAGGGTGCATCGAGGCGTTTCAGCTGGCTTGAGATTTGCTCAAGCAGCGAGAGCGCCATATTATCCCAGAGTAGCAAGAAGTAGAGGCTGCGCAGAAAGTTTTTCATGTTGCTGGCACGCCTCCATGTGGAAACATTGGGATCGCGCACCACGAAGCAGCTATCTAGCCAGTGGCTCAAAAAATCGTCGTCCACCTCTTTGCAGGCGATAATATGATACGCGACAGTAGCTAGGCGCATATCTTCTTCGTGATAAAGCGGTGTCGTCACTTTCGCCAGATCTCTCAGCAACTCCAAGATTTGCTGGTGATCTCTGGTGGAGTGACGAGGGTTCTGTGCGCAGACATCAAGCGCATCGGCCAGGTGAGCCATTGCATGCGCCCAGCCCTTGCCCTTGATATAGCCGCGCCAGTCCTTCTCTTCCCGCGCATAGAGCAGTAGATCCGTCTTTGTCTGCTGCACAACCTGTTCCGGAAGGATCTGCTCTTTGGCATCGACATACAGGATGGCGGCGACGATAAGGTTGGAGAAACTGCGCATAAAAACCGTATCGTTTTCTGTTTCGCCAATGTGGTAAAAAAGATGGTCGCGATCCAGAGCAAGTGAGAGAAGATCGGTTAACTGCTGTTTCGTCAGCTTGTTCTTATCGATAATGCCGCTTGCCAGGATCATATAGCTCAATTCGTCGCGTAATTCTTCGTCAGTGGATGAAAAGTTCGTCATAAGTGCCTTCGCAAAGCTGAAGGCATCCGTATTTTGGGGTATGGCATAGTTATTTTTAGCAAAAGAACGTAAAAATGCTTTGTCTGTCACCTGTTCGCTAATAGTCTGCACAACGAGCCTCCTTGATGGTTATTCTGTAGCCAGCCACAGAACTGTTACCAGTTAATTACGAATTGAGTCCATTGTTTTGAGACAATTTGTTCCCGCTCGGCTTTCTGATAATGAGCAGGAGTGGGATAGGCTTTGATATGGAGCCGGGCGATAGTTGGGCGTTTGGCTTCTTGCCACGCTGCAAGTTGCCTCTGGAGCTGGTGAGCCAGAGTATGCTGTGGATCTGTGCCAAAGCAGCGTATCTTAAGCGAGAATTTTTGTTGTTGGGCTGCTATCTCTGATGCCGCGCTCTGCTCACCCTCTTTTAGAAACAAGCAAAGGCTTTGCTCGTTCACCAGCCCAATAGTGATATGCATGGACGTTTGGCCGGAGGAGTGTAATAGCATCGGCATAATGTTGGGATTGACTATGCTTCCTTGCGCCACCAGCAGGCAAGAGTTTGGTTCGTGAACTGCCAACCAGAGGCCCAATCCTTGCAAAACATCCTGTTGAGTTATGTCTATTGACGTGCTCAATTCTTCATAGGAATGGCTGGCCAGCCATTCAGCAAGCGTCGCTGCTTCTACTGGAATGGCAGTGGATGTGTTCAGAACGAGAGCATTGGGGATAGGTTGTAGCTCGATGGCGTGAGTCTCTTCTGCTAGAGCGCCGCGTAGCGTGACAAATCGGCAATAGCTGACAGAGACGCTTTCGAGATGATCTTCAACCGGCTTGAATGCTGCGGAGACCTGGGCATCGCGCAACGAAAGCGGCAAAAGGAGTCGCCCATCAGGTTTGAGTTGTTTGCGCCAGGCGGGAGCGATATCGGCGGCGTTAACAGTGAGGATGATACGATCATAGGGTGCGGCATCAGCATATCCGGCGAACCCATCGGCACAATGGACTTGAACGTGTCCATAGCCAGCTGTTTGCAGATGGGCGCGAGCGCTTTCGACGATATCCTCGTCGATATCAATGGTCACGACCTGCCCACGCTTGCCGACGATACGAGCCATCAATGCTGCGTTATAGCCCGTGCCAGCCCCTATCTCCAGCACGCGCTGACCGGGCTGCAAATCAAGTTGTTGCAGCATAATTGCCATCATCGTAGGCTGAGAGGAGGAGCTCACGACTCGCTCCTGTAACGATTTCGTCGCGATTGCCTGATCGCGATAGACCTCCTCCGGCGGGCTGTCGGGCAGAAAAAGATGGCGCGGCACCGCACGGAAGGCTGCCTCAATGCTTCTAGAGGCGAGGTGGCCGCTGCTTTTCATCTGATCAACGAGCTGTTGATGCAGCGACCTGATCTTCTGTTTGCTGGATAACGACCTGTGAGAGTTCATAGCCTCCATGCTTTATGGGAGTTCCCGTAGATGCCAGTCGGTCAATTGTTGATAAGCGTGCGCAATGCGTAGAACGGTAGCCTCTTCAAAAGGCTTGCCTGCGACCTGTAAACCGATGGGCAGACCATCAGGGTTGAAGCCGCAAGGGAAAGAGACTGCGGGCAGTCCCGACAGATTAAAGGGCATATTTAAACGTAGATAAGCTGGAGCTGACTCTTCGGTGACGCCATCGACTATGATAGGTTTACCCGTCTGTTCCAGTGGAATAGCAGGAATGGGCAGCGTTGGCAGAACGAAGGCATCAACGCGCTGCATAATGTTGCGCAGGCTGCTTGAAAAGATACGCCGCTCCTGGAGCGCCTGCAAATAATCAACGGCTGAGATCTGCTGACCTTCGCCGAGCCGGGTGCGCACGATATCGCTGTACAGGTCTGCTTTGTCGGGGAACCAGCCTCGTTGTATATGGGCGAGCGATGCCTCTGGTTTCTGAATCGTGCGGTATAGATCCATTGTTGGCCGTGGCAGTTCCACATCGATTAGAATGGCCCCGCTTTCCTCAAAAACGTGCAGTGCAGCTTTCCAGGCAGCACGCACCTCTGGATCAAGCGGATCAACAAAGGCATCCTGTGGTACGCCAAGCCGCAAACCTTGCAGCGAGAGCGGGCCGCGTCCTTCAGGACCGTTGATAAGCGAGGACGTATAGCGATTCGGCGATGTTGGCGGGCCGGAAACGCTATTAGGATCGCGCGGATCATAGGCCGCGATGGCATCGAAGATAATCGCGCAATCTTCCGCGCTTCTGGCGATTGGCCCGACATGATCGAGGGACCAGCTCAAGGGGATTACGCCATAGCAACTCACGCGTCCATAGGTTGGCTTGAGGCCGGTCATGCCGCAGCAGGCCGAGGGAATGCGAATAGAGCCGCCTGTATCGGTGCCGATGGCTCCCAGGCACATCCCTGCGGCGACGGCCGCCGCCGAACCTCCGCTCGATCCGCCGGTTGTGCGTGTGCGGTCCCAGGGATTGTGCGTAGGAGGGGAAAATGGCCCGTAGGCGAATTCATAGGTCCAGGTTTTACCGATAATGATGGCTCCATTTTTGCGTAGCTGCTCTACTACCATCGCATCTTCCTGCGAAATATTGTCGGCCAGCACCTTTGAGCCAGCTGTGTTGCGTACCCCTTTGGCAGAAATAAGGTCTTTGATCGCTATTGGGATACCGTGCAACTGACTGCGATAGAGGCCGGTGCGCATCTCAAGTTCGGCCTGTTCCGCATCTTTGAGCGCCTGATCGCGCATCAACGTTACGAACGCCTGGATCTGGCCCTCCATTTCATCGATGCGCTCAAAGGTCTCTAAGACCAGTTCGGTAGGGGTAATCAGCCCCGAGTGGACCTCTTCGGCGGTTTCGCGTATGGACGTGTAAGGCATAGCTCTCTATCCTGTTCTCGCATAGTCTTGTCGTCAAGAGAAATACAGCATGATCTCTATTGTATCAGGTTGGTGTCCCGGTACAATGATACAGTTCACATTTTATAGCGATAAATACGCGTTAACGTACTTATGATCGTACTTTTGCCAATGCGCGGACAGGGAAGGTTCCAGCTCCTTTGAACTTTGGTGGCAAGGCGCTAAAGGTAAAGCCCTCTTCGGGAACCTGACCCAGATTGCACATGTGCTCCACGATCAGTACTTCGGCACCAAGCAGCGTGGAATGGACGGGTCGCGTGCCGGTTCTGGTGTCGTCGATATTCACGGAATCGATGCCGACGAGCGCGACGCCACACTCGACGAGATATTGAGCCGCATCTTCGGTCAGGTGTGGGTGATGTTCAAAATACTGCTCGGTATTCCAATAGGCATCCCAGCCGGTATGCACCAGGACGGCACGCCCCCGTAGTTCTTTGTTGCGGAAGAAGTCGGCGTTGATCACAAACATCTCTTTATGAGGAACGCGAATAACGATGCCCTCCAGGTCTGCCAGCCGTTCTACGCCAACTTGTGAGAGATCCTTACCGTGTGCGTAGCGGTGGAAGGGACAATCGAGATAGGTGCCCGTATTTGTGACCATCTCGATTTTGCCAATCTGGAACTCGGTTCCGGGCGCGTATTGCTTTTTCGATTCCTCGCGGCTTAAATAGTCGCAAATGATGGGTGCTGGCAACCCTTTATACGTCACCAATCCCTGCTCAATAGTGTGGCTCAAGTCGATCAGTTTCTCGCTGCCGCCCTGAGTGCTGGTTAGACGTTTATGTTTTTCCTCAAGGATGGTTTTGTTGTGAATATGGACTTTGCCGACCATCAGCAGCCGTAGATCGCGGACAATGTAATCGGCGAGCTGCTGATCGGTGATATCGTCGCCAGGGATATCCAGGCGAAAGCCCTGACCCTGTATGCCGCCACTATTGGTGAACTCGATTTCAAAGTCGAACTGGACTCGTTTCTCCATAATAATGCTCCTCCCCTGATAGCTTTTCTTCAAGTATATGGGGAGGACGGACTCCATGTAAAGGCATGAGGTGTTCTCAAGCGCCATTACCATTGCCAGATCTTGACGTTCTGATAGTTGACGCTGGTTGCCTCGCCGAAATCGACGGCCATAAAGCCAAAGTAGCCGCCTCCGGTATAGGTATCGCTGGCATGTCCCAGATAGTGGCCGTTGACATAGAGGTAGACCTCTTTATCCTCCACAGCCATCAGCAGTGTATTGGTCTGTGCTCCCCATTTGATCGATGTGTTCGTCGAGGAAATAAGCGTTGTCTGCCCATTAGCCAGATCGAAGGTGCCGTCGGAGCCGACCCGGAAGCGCAGACCTCTACTACCGACGCCGCGTCCGATCAGGCCGCCGCCATTGCCCTTTATAATCGTCATATCCGCCTGATACGCGAAATTGTGTCCAACAAGGGTGTTACTGGCGCACGGAAGAAATGTGTTTGTCGCTCTTACATTGATTGTATAAGACGCTTCCTGATAACCACAACTCGCGTGATTCCCCTGGATTGTCTGCCACTGCTCGGTATCGGTCGTGGTAAATTGCGCGGTCAGGTCGGGAACCAGGGTAGTAACGCTGCGATAGATTTGCTCTGGCGTCTTGTTCTGAAGGGTGAAGACATTGCCGTGATCGTTCTGGTACTCGGCCCACAATTGATCGAGCGTCTGTCCGGTAAGCTGCACAAAGCTGGCAGGCGTGTACTTATTGGCTTGCAAGATGCGATTGAGTCGATCTACGATGTCGTGGCGCTTGTTTTGAGAGATCCAGAAAAGGAAGCGTGAACCTGTGTCGTAGGGATCAGAAGTGTAGGTGGTATCGGGAATATATTTGGAGGCCGAGCGAAACGTCTCCTCGCGGCGCGGCCCGTAGAGCTGGCTGGAATAGTTTGCAATGGCCTCAGTGAGCCAGACTACATAGGTTGGATAGCTTTGCACAACATGGGTTAGCTCGTGCGTCAGCATGCCCGGATCATAGGGATTTGCGTGAGCATAATCAAGGTCAACCTTGATTAGATTGCCTGACAGCGTTTCTGCCGGGTTTCCCAGGTTCTTTTCAAATTGTAACGTGACTGTCGTTGGCGCTTTTTGGGGATCGGCAGACCAGCGTTTCACCAGTTGTGGATAGGCGATGGTAAATTCTTGCTGCTCATTTGCAACAAAGGTGTTTAAAGTCGAATCTGCCCCCTGGATCTGCAAGTGATAGGTTTCTCTGGGACTTGATGTAATTGGGGTTGCTGAATGG